>NZ_CM142707.1:0-4800000 GCF_054897845.1 Pseudomonas sp. XS1P51
CCGTAGAACGCCAGGGACACAACGAGGAAACGCAGGATCGGGTCGGTGCGCAGCTTATGCCAGGCGCCCGACAGGGTCATCATGCCGTTGATCATGCCGCCCCAGCTCGGTGCCAGCAGGATGATCGACATCGCCATGCCCAGCGACTGAGCCCAGTCCGGCAGCGCGGTGTAGTGCAGGTGGTGCGGACCGGCCCAGATGTACAGGGTGATCAGCGCCCAGAAGTGCACGATCGACAGGCGATAGGAGTAGATCGGACGCTCGGCCTGCTTCGGAACGAAGTAGTACATCATCCCCAGGAAGCCGGTGGTCAGGAAGAAACCGACCGCGTTGTGGCCGTACCACCACTGGATCATCGCGTCAGTCGCACCGGCGTAGGCCGAGTAGGACTTGAAGAAGCTGACCGGCAGGGACGCGTGGTTGACGATGTGCAGCATCGCCGTCACGACGATGAAGGCACCGTAGAACCAGTTACCCACATAGATGTGCTTGGTGTTGCGCTTGGTGATGGTGCCGAAGAACACCAGACCGTAGGTGACCCAGACGATGGCCAGCAGAATAGCCAGGGGCCATTCCAGTTCCGCGTATTCCTTGGTGGTGGTGTAACCCAGCGGCAAGGTAATGATCGCGCCGACGATCACCGCTTGCCAACCCCAGAAGGTGAAGGCGGCGAGGCTGTCGGAAATCAGTCGCGTTTGGCAGGTTCGCTGCACGACGTAATAAGAAGTGGCAAACAGTGCACAACCACCGAAGGCGAAAATCACCAGGTTGGTGTGCAACGGGCGCAGGCGTCCAAAGCTCGTCCATGCCAGACCGAAGTTCAACTCCGGCCAGACCAGTTGCGAGGCGATGAAGACACCGAGCCCCATGCCAAGGATCCCCCAGACCACCGTCATGATGGCGAACTGGCGGACTACCTTATAGTTATAAGCAGTCGGACTGATTGCTGTGCTCATTCTAAGGTTCCACGGTTTGGGTGTTTTATTAGGAGTAAAAATCGGCCGCAAGTATGGAGAAAGCGGGGGGTCATTGCAACGCGCCATGACCTGGGTCAATGCTTTCAAAAGCTGATTCTGCGGCCTTTCCATGCGCCGCGTAAGGACAAAATTGCCCAAGGGCAAAATGTCGCAGCAGACGAAAATGGTGAGGGGGTCAGGTCGGATGTAACGGGGTGTGTTCAAACGCAACGATCGGGTGACCGACGGCAATTGGCACGACAGCCGGTGTCTACCAGCCTTTGCGGCCTGTCATCGAGCAGATTCGTCGAACACATCGGGTCAGGTCGACCTGGAACCGGCTCATGCCAGTCCGCATCGGGGGAAGCTTAGACCCGAATCTGGTGAACCGAAAGGAGGACTAACGGAGGGGTGCGACAATGGGTCGCAAAGGGGCAGGGAACTGCCGCATCCGGGAGAATGCAGCAGCAGAGCGGTCGAGAATTATTCCTTTTTGCCTTCAGCCTGCAAACGTTCTGTATTCAGGCCATGTGACAGGCTGTACACATAAGCGGCCAGCAGTTGCACTTTATCGTTGCCGAGCAATTCGTTCTGCGCCGGCATATGGCCCTGGCGGCCATGACGAACGGTCTGTTGCAGTTGCGCCAGGCTTGTACCGTAGATGAATCCGGCCGGTTGCGTCAGATTCGGCGCCCCCATGGCTTCAGTGCCCTGGCCGTTTGCCCCATGACAGGCTACGCACATCGTGCTGAACGCTTGCTGTCCGGCTTGCAGATCGGCACCACTGTCGGCCGGTACTGGCAGGCCGGCCAGATCATGGCGTACATAAGCGGCGACGTTTTTTACACCGGCGTCACCGAGGATTTCGCCCCAGGCCGGCATAGCAGCCATGCGCCCGCCCAGGATGGTGGCCTTGATGGTGTCGGCGTTGCCGCCCCAGCGCCAGTTGCTGTCGGCCAGGTTCGGGAAGCCGAAAGCACCCTTGGCGTCCGAGCCGTGGCAGACCGAGCAGTTGGAGGCAAACAGGCGGCCGCCCATTTTCAGCGCTTGCGGGTCCTTGGCCACTTCTTCCACGGGCATGGCCGCGAATTTGGCGAAGATCGGTCCGAACTTGGCATCGGCCTTGTTCATCTCCTTTTCCCATTCGTGGACGCCGGTCCAGCCGTCCTCGTAGCCGGGCAGGATGCCTTTCCAGTTGCCCAGGCCCGGGTAAAGCACCAGATAACCCACGGCGAATACCAGCGTGCCGGCGAACAGCATGAACCACCACTGCGGCAGCGGATTGTCGTACTCCTCGATGCCGTCGAAGCTGTGGCCCATGGTCTGGTCGACGCTGCCCTTGGTTTCGCCCTTGCGGGTGCCGATCAGCAGCCAGGTCAGGCCGATCAGGCTGCCAATGGTCAGTACGCAGATCCACGTACTCCAGAAAGTGGTCATGACCGGGTACTCCTTGTTGCAGGTTCTTGGGTGGTGGCGTTGTCGGTTTGCGGCTCGTCGGCGAACGGCAGCAGGCGCGCTTCGGCGAATTCCGAACTGCGCTTGCCGTTGAACACCCACAGCGTCAGGCCGACGAAGGCCACGAACACCACGACCGTGCCCAGGCCGCGGATCATTCCACTGCTCATTTCAACGACCATGGCTCACCTCTTGCTCTTGATGGCAGTGCCGAGCACTTGCAGGTAGGCGACCAGTGCGTCCATTTCGGTCTTGCCCTTGAGCGAGTCGACTGAACCGGCGATGTCTGCGTCGGTGTACGGCACGCCGAGGGTGCGCATTGCCTTGATCTTGCTTTCGGTGTGGCTGCTGTCGAGTTGATTGGCCACCAGCCATGGGTAGGCGGGCATCTTCGATTCCGGCACCACGTTGCGCGGGTTGTACAAGTGCGCGCGGTGCCAGTCTTCGGAGTAGCGACCGCCAACCCGTGCCAGGTCCGGCCCGGTACGTTTCGAGCCCCACAGGAACGGGTGATCCCAGACGCTTTCCCCGGCCACCGAGTAATGGCCGTAGCGTTCGGTCTCGGCGCGAAACGGGCGGATCATCTGCGAATGGCAACCGACACAACCTTCACGGATGTAGATGTCGCGACCTTCCAGTTGCAGGGCGGTGTAGGGCTTCATGCCTTCCACCGGTTTATTGGTCACGTCCTGGAAGAACAGCGGGACGATCTGGGTCAGACCACCGATGCTCACGGCCAGGATCATCAGCAACATCAGCAGGCCGACGTTTTTTTCGATTGTTTCGTGTTTCATGGCGGACTCCTCAGGCGATCTGCGCAGCAGTGGCGACGTCATCAGGCTGCGAGGCCTGCACGGTGCGCCAGGTGTTGTAAGCCATCAGGAACATGCCGCTGAGGAAGATCGCACCGCCCACCAGTCGCACGACGAAGCCTGGGTGGCTGGCCACCAGGGTTTCGACGAAGGAGTAGGTCAGCGTGCCGTCTTCGTTGACTGCGCGCCACATGAGGCCTTGGGCGATGCCGTTGACCCACATAGAGGCGATGTACAGCACGGTGCCGATGGTCGCCAGCCAGAAGTGCGCGTTGATCAGGCCGATGCTGTGCATCTGCGTGCGACCGAAGATTTTCGGGATCATGTGGTACAGCGCGCCGATGGAAATCATCGCCACCCAGCCGAGTGCCCCGGCGTGAACGTGGCCGATGGTCCAGTCGGTGTAGTGGGAGAGCGCGTTGACGGTCTTGATGGCCATCATCGGACCTTCGAAGGTCGACATGCCGTAGAACGCCAGGGACACCACGAGGAAACGCAGGATCGGGTCGCTGCGCAACTTATGCCAGGCCCCCGAGAGCGTCATCATGCCGTTGATCATCCCGCCCCAGCTTGGCGCCAGCAGGATCAGCGACATCACCATGCCCAGCGATTGTGCCCAGTCCGGCAGCGCGGTGTAGTGCAAGTGGTGCGGACCGGCCCAGATGTACAGGGTGATCAGTGCCCAGAAGTGCACGATGGACAGGCGATAGGAATACACTGGACGTTCGGCCTGTTTCGGCACGAAGTAGTACATCATCCCGAGGAACCCGGCGGTGAGGAAAAAGCCTACGGCGTTGTGGCCGTACCACCACTGAACCATCGCATCGGTCGCACCGGCGTACACCGAGTAGGACTTGGTGAAGCTCACCGGCAGCTCAAGGTTGTTGACGATGTGCAGAATCGCCACGGTGATGATGAACGCACCGAAGAACCAGTTGCCGACGTAGATGTGCTTGGTGTTGCGCTTCATGATCGTGCCGAAGAACACCACGGCGTAGGCGACCCAGACGATGGTGATCAGGATGTCGATCGGCCATTCCAGCTCGGCGTATTCCTTGGAACTGGTGTAACCCAGCGGCAGGCTGATGGCGGCCAGCAAAATCACCAGTTGCCAGCCCCAGAAGCAGAACGCGGCGATTTTCGGCGCGAACAGTTGGGTCTGGCAGGTGCGTTGCACCGAATAGAACGAGCTGGCGAACAGGGCGCAGCCGCCGAACGCGAAGATCACCGCGTTGGTGTGCAACGGACGCAAGCGGCCGAAACTGGTCCACGGCAGATTGAAGTTGAGTTCGGGCCAGACCAATTGAGCCGCGAGAAAAACCCCGAGCCCCATGCCGACGATGCCCCACACCACCGTCATAATGGCGAATTGGCGGACCACCTTGTAGTTGTAGGCGGTACTGATAGAAGTGTTCATGGTTCCCCATCCACGGTTCAGTCGAAGTGAAGGCGTTTGCGCAAGGCAGACGGCCCCTTCGTCTGGAGTTATAGGCAGACTAAAAGCGAGGCAAGCATGGACAAAGAGCACAAGGCCAGTATTGACGGGGATCAATGGGCGCAGTGCCTGCAGGATCATGGATGGTTATGGAATGCCGCGGCTCCAAAGGTCTGGGCTCTACCGGTGACGCTGATTCTCGCCCATGGCGCCGGTGCGCCGATGGACAGCGACTGGATGAACGACATGGCCGCGCGCCTTGCTGCGCATGGGGTCAACGTGGTGCGCTTCGAGTTTCCCTACATGGCGCAACGGCGCGTTGATGGCGGTAAACGTCCACCGAATCCGGCGCCGAAACTGCTGGAGTGCTGGCGCGAGGTGTATGCCGTGGTGCGACGCCATGTCGCTGGGCGCCTGGCGATTGGCGGCAAGTCCATGGGCGGGCGGATGGCCAGCCTTTTAGCCGATGAGCTGGAAGCGGATGCGCTGGTGTGCCTGGGTTATCCGTTTTATGCCGTGGGCAAACCGGAAAAACCTCGGGTCGAGCATTTGGCTGCGCTGAAGACGCGGACGTTGATTGTTCAGGGCGAGCGGGATGCGTTGGGCAATCGTGAGGCGGTAGAGGGCTATACGTTGGCGCCGGGTATCGAAGTGTTCTGGCTGGTGGCGGGGGATCATGATTTGAAGCCGTTGAAGGCTTCCGGGTTTACCCATGAGCAGCATCTGGCGGCTGCGGCGAGCAAGGTGTCCGCATTTCTCCAGTGAAATGTGTGGTGGCGATGCGGGCCTCTTCGCGAGCAGGCTCGCTCCCACCTTGGAATGCGTTCCCCTGTGGGAGCGAGCCTGCTCGCGAAGGCGGTCTACCGTGCGACACTCTCTTTCAGTTGGCAATAAAAAACCCGGAAGCTTCCGCTATCCGGGTTTTTTATTGCAGCAACTGTCAGCGGTTAAAACGCTCCACCAACGAATACTGGGTATTCGCGGTTTTGGTCAGCTCTTCACTCAACAGTGCCGAGTGTTGAGCCTGTTCCGAGGTCTGGTCAGCCAGTTGCGAGATATTGCTGATGTTGCGGCTGATTTCTTCAGCCACCGAACTTTGCTCTTCGGTCGCAGCAGCGATCTGGGTGGTCATGTCGGTGATGTGGGCCACCGCCTCGCTGATCCCGATCAGTGCCTGGTCCGCTTCCAGTACCCGTGCCACACCTTCTTCAGCCTGACGATGGCCGGCTTCCATGGTTTGCACCGCGGTGCTGGCGGTTTGCTGGAGCTTGGCGATCAGGGCGTGGATCTGCCCGGTGGACTCGCTGGTGCGTTGCGCCAGTTGACGGACTTCGTCGGCAACCACCGCAAACCCACGACCCATCTCACCGGCACGAGCCGCTTCAATCGCCGCGTTCAACGCCAGCAGGTTGGTCTGGTCGGCAATGCCTTTGATCACGTCGACCACGCCGCCGATTTCATCGCTGTCCTTGGCCAGTTGGGTCACGGTCAGACCGGTTTCACCGACTACCACCGACAGGCGCTGAATGGCTTCGCGGGTTTCGCCTGCGATGTCGCGACCGCGACCGGTCAGGCGATTGGCTTCCTGGGTGGCATCGGCGGTGCGCTGTACGTGGCTGGCGACTTCCTGAGTGGTGGCGGCCATCTGGTTGACGGCGGTGGCCACTTGCTCGGTTTCGACGCGCTGACGTTCCAGGCCGGTGGAGCTGCTGTGAGCCAGGGTGTCGGACTGTTTCGCCTGGTCGCTCAGGTGCTCGGCCGTGTCCTGCAGACGGGTCAGGCAGGTTTTCAGACGGGCTTCCTGGCTGAGGATCGACATTTCCAGGCGCGCCTGCGCGCCGCGACTGTCGGTGTACATCTGCGCGATCAGCGGGTCGGAAGTCGTCTGCCCGGCCAGTTGCAGCAAACGCTTGAGGCCGCGCTGTTGCCAGCTCAGGCCCAGCAGGCCCAGTGGTACCGACAGACCGGCGGCCAACGCAAAACCCCATTGGGAATTGAGCGATGCTCCGATCATGAAGCTCAGTTGGCTGATCAGAATGAACGGCAACCAGTCCTGCAGCACTGGCAGCCATTTGTCTGTTGAAGGAATCGCCGACTTGCCCTTGTTGATGCGTTGGTAGAGCGCTTCGGCGCGGTGGATCTGTTCGGCGGTGGGTTTGACCCGCACCGACTCGTAACCGATCACCTGATTGCCATCGAAAACCGGTGTGACATAGGCGTTGACCCAGTAGTGATCACCGGTCTTGGCGCGGTTCTTGACAATGCCCATCCATGGCAAGCCTTGTTTCAGTGTGCCCCACATGTGCGCGAACACCGCCGCCGGGACGTCGGGGTGACGGACCAGGTTATGCGGCGCACGGATCAGTTCCTCACGAGAAAATCCGCTGATCTCGACGAAAGCGTCATTGCAGTAGGTAATCACGCCCTTGGCATCGGTGGTGGAAATCAACCGTTGCTGAGCCGGGAAGGTCCGTTCGCGTTGTGTAGTGGGTTGGTTGTTACGCATGGCTTTATCAATCCGCAAGGCTTTAACGGGTTATCGGCACCGTCAGCCATTTATTGAGATTATTTTTCAATAATCAGGAGTGCGTCGCAAAACGACCATTGCGTCAGCCGGCGAGCATCGGATAGGTGAAGAGTCCGAAATGCAGCAGGTTCAAGCCGAAGTGCGTGGCAATGGCCGCACCCAACCCACCGAATCGGTAGGCCAGACCATAGCCGACACCCGCCAGACTCGCCAGCAACACCCATTGCCAGCCCGCGCCCACATGCACCAGACCGAATAACAGCGAGGCGAGCAGCAACGCCAGATTGTCGCCGTAAGGCAGGTGTTTAAAGTGCCGGCTCAGACCGCCCTGGATATAGCCACGAAACAACGCTTCCTCCACCAGCGTCACCAGCAACAGGTTGTTGAACAGCCACAGCCAGGCCTGATCCGGCCATTTTGGTGCCCAACTGATCACCCCCAGCAGCAAAGCGCCGCCCAATGCCAATACCGTGCTCAGCGCCAGTCCCATTACGGTGGCGTAGGCGCAAAGCCGCAGCGAACGCCGGCCGACAATCCACGGACAGACCAGCAACAGCCAGAAACCAATCAGCGGTTTATCCAGGTTCAGGTACATCGAGAACTGCACGGCATCGTCGGTGAAGCGCTGCGGATGGATGCCGCGGCCGTTATAAAAACCCGGTAGCCAGTGCATGGCCAGGGCCAGCGCCATGAAGACGAACAGGCCGTGACCGAGGTAGTGGCCAATGCGTACCTGTTGTTGGCGCGCGGCGAAACCGGCGACCAACAGCAATGCAACCGAAAGCAGCGCCAGCCAGCCGAGGCGGCCGTAGGTCAATGCCAGGCCGTAGCCGAGGGAGAGCAGGACAAGCAAGGTCCATGGCAAAGAAAACATCTGAAGTCCTTATTACCGAGATTTTGCGAACGCCTTCGTCCACTGTGGGAGATTCTATGTTGCAGGGAACCCCGCAGCCTTAAATTCGGTGGGTATTCTCTCTGGTTTTTCATGAGTGCGAACTCCGCGGCCGGTACTTCGGGGTGAAGGATCAGCTTGTGCGGCGCTCGGATGAGTTTCTCGCGGGAATATCCACTGATTTCGACCAACGCGTCGTTGCAGTAGGTGATCACACCCTTGGCATCGGGCGAGAAATCAAGCATTGCTGAGCCGGGAAGGTCCGTTCGCGCTGTGTAATGGGCTGATAATTGCGCATGGCTTTTTTCAATCTGCAACACTTTAGAGTTTATTGGCGGCGCTAGTGGCTTAATGAGATTTTTTTTAGCAATTGGCGACGTGTCGCAAAATATGGATGCATTAATCATCGATCATCGAATACCTGATCAATAGGCGGGTTTGCTAACTGCTGGCTCGCTGTTGTTACTCAATTGTAGGATGAATCCTACAGATGGCGGATCGAAAAGAGTGGGGCTGTTCTGATTCGTAGATATTCTCAGTTTTTTACGCAGTAAAACGGTGAGTGAATGGTTATTGTTTGCAAGCGGCGCAGTTGTTTAACTGAATGTGCCGCATCGGTCAGAGTGCAGCTCTGTCAGTCACTCGAATCGCATCAATAGGACTGAAAGGAAGGAACCTTATATGTCTAACGCCGGAAGCTACTTAGGGCCACATGTAAAAAAGGGACCAGGGTCGTATGAAATAGGGCCGATACGCACCACTGCGTGGGCGCTCCCGACATTTAATGCCGGTCAGGGTCTCTATATCAATCAGGGAATCAATGATGACCATCGCAGAGGAAACAGATCAGGCCCCCCAAAATTAAGTCCCTTGACCCCCTTTATTTGGGACGATTTTATGGGGGTGCATCGCGACAGTCAGTTAGTTATTGATGGTGAATATGTTCCTATATTTAATAATATGGCAGCAACTATCAGCAATGAGATTCGGCTAAGGCGAGAAGCTGCCAGAGGTGGTCGGCAGCTCGATTCGGTAACGGCAGCTAAGCAAGATCGCGAGACAACCGTTAGCGCTATCAATGCCAGGGAAACGGAGTATCAATCTCAGGTTGAGACCGCACATTCCCTTTATGGGCAAAATCCATTTTTTTTGATGAAAGACCTACCGTTTCGAAAAATTGTGGATGGTATAAATTCGGTTCCCTCTGATTTATGGGGCGCTTATCAAGCAATAGACAGGGCATATCGCTCAGCCCTAGAGCTCAAACGGATATCGTTGGAGAATAATATCCTGGCCAGTCAGCTTGCTGGATTGGCGGATAAAATAATCCACGCTGAGATCCAATCGAAACCTGCTGAAGAACGTATGGCGTCCTGGTTGGCAGATAGGCTATACGCGGTCGATGTTGAGAAAGATATTCGACTTCAATTACTTCCCAGCTTTCTTCAACAAGAGATTGTCACGGGCGCCGGTTCAGTAGAAACCCTTACTTATTCTCAGTCATTAAGAAAGTATAAAGTAACCATGGACAGTGTCCGGGCGAGGGAGCAATCATCCGTCGGTCCGTTTTTAATAGCGAACCCTAATATACAGTCACCATTGACTAAGCCAGAGCTTGAGGCACTCAAAAATCTTGTCCATCTACAGGCTAATACGAACTTGGGCAAGCGATGGGGTGATTATCACGTTTCATTGCTTCACTCCGAAACTGCTCGGCACTTGGCTGATGCCTCCAATGCTATTGGGGCGCTCATTGGTCGAGCCTTGGAAGCTGAAGGTTTGCTGGAACAAGCAAAAATGTCTGCGGAGGCTGAAGCTGCCAAAGTCGCTGACGAACAAGCTCGCATTGCTGCGGAAAAAGAATCGCTCAGAGCTGATATCGAAGGCAAAGCCGCAGAAGCGGAGAAGGCAGCCTACAAACAAGCCGTGAGTTTTTTGGCTGACACCAATAAATACATTCTAGAAAACTATGGCACCAATTTGAGTAAAACGGCCAGAGATCTTCAAATCAATATTTCTGGTAAGACTATTAGAAGCTACAGTGATGCCATGGCTTCTTTTGAAAAGGTCAGAAATAATCCTAGGTTGAAGTTGAACTCAAAAGATACCAAGGCGGTTGTCGCTGCGTTGAGTTCTTTAGATAAAGCGGCTTTTGCAGATAACGTAAGTCGCCTAGGGAAAGCATTTGGTGTTGTTGGGAAAATCGTTCAAGCAGATGCTATTCGAGAGAAAACGGCTGTTGGTTTCAAAACTGGAGACTGGAAGCCACTTGGGTTAGAGATTGAGGCGATAGCTCTTGGGTCCATGGCTGCTTCTGCTGTTGGAATACTCGCGGCTGGCCTATTTGCATCTATTGCTGCGCCTGCAATTTTGAGTGTTTCAATTGTCGCATTGCTGATGGGTTTGATCGCTGCTTTTTTTGACGCGGCGTTGGTTGATGAGATAAACGGGTATTTCATAAATTAGCTTTTACCGTGTGAAAGCGTCTAGTTAGCATGCTTTCGTTGGTCGCTCCCTCAGTTCTGCGAGCTGAGGGGGGTGTTGTGGAGGAACTAAAATGCGGCGCTTTAAAATCAAATTTATAAAGATGAGAATTCCTTACGGATTCATGGTTTTTACTTGGCTGCCTGTTTTTTTTCTGGCTTGTATAGTTCCGTCCACCGCTGATGCACAGTTTTACCAGTTGGTGGAGAAAATGATTGATGAGCATTTTTTTGGCGAGGTTGGGGTGTGGTCTTCGGCATTTCCTTTGACTTCAAAAGTTATCGCTAACTATATATGTTTGGTGGCGCCTGTGTGTTCGGTGATTTTCACACTTGTAACGATGAGAAAATCGATTGTAGAAAGCTCGGATATTGTTGAGTGGTCTTTTGGAAAACAAATTTTTATATTGGTCTCTTTTTTGGGTTTGGTAGCGTTCATATTTTATTTTGTTTTTATCGGTGATAGAGATTTTGCGAGTATTGGTAATCGATATTCTTTTTTTGGTAATTATAAAATCACCTTTGCATTATTTTCTGTCGGAATTTTATATTTGGTGTATGTGATGACGCTTTTTGGATATCTCGCTTTGAAGATGCTTTTTATTGTCGTGTTTTATAGATGTGCGCAGGTGAATATTTTTCGTAACAGGTGAAGATGTCTAAAATTGTAATGCGCGTGCATTTGCCTGCCCATTGCGCGAAAAAAATCTACTTGAATATGGGGTTGGCCATGGCTCAACCCCATAAAATTGGTCAAGACGCGATCAACTGCCGCAACACATAATGCAAAATCCCCCCCGACTTGAAGTACTCGACCTCATTCAAAGTGTCGATCCGGCACAACACCTCGATTTTCTCGCGGCTGCCGTCTTCACGGGTGATGACCAGCGTCAGGTTCATCCGCGGCGTCAGCTCGACGCCGGTCAGGCCGAGGATGTCCACGGTTTCCTTGCCGGTCAGATTGAGGCTCTTGCGGTTCTGATCCAGCTTGAACTGCAGCGGCAGCACGCCCATGCCCACAAGGTTGGAACGGTGGATCCGCTCGAAGCTTTCCGCAATGACCGCTTTCACGCCCAGCAGGTTGGTGCCCTTCGCGGCCCAGTCACGGCTCGAACCGGTGCCGTATTCTTGCCCGGCGATCACCACCAGCGGCGTGCCCGAGGCTTGATAACGCATGGCGGCGTCATAGATCGGCAACTTCTCCCCGGTGGGAATGTAGATCGTATTCCCGCCTTCTTCGCCGCTGAGCATCTCATTGCGAATGCGGATGTTGGCGAAGGTGCCGCGCATCATCACTTCGTGATTGCCGCGACGGGAGCCGTAGGAGTTGAAATCCCGCGGTTCCACGCCTTTCTCGCGCAGGTAATGGCCCGCCGGGCTGTCGGCCTTGATGTTGCCTGCGGGGGAGATGTGGTCGGTGGTGACCGAATCGCCAAGCAGTGCGAGGACTCTGGCACTTGCGACGTCCTTGACCACCGGCGGCGGCCCGCCGATGTCATCGAAGAACGGTGGGTGCTGGATGTAAGTCGAATCGTCCTGCCAGACATAGGTCGCTGCCTGCGGCACTTCAATCGCTTGCCATTGTTCGTCGCCGGCAAACACTTCGGCGTATTCCTTGTGAAACATCGCGGTGTTGACCTGATTCACCGCGTCGGCAATTTCCCTGCTGCTCGGCCAGATGTCCCGCAAGTAAACCGGGTTGCCGTCCTTGTCGTTACCCAATGGCTCGCTGCTGATGTCGGTCCGCACAGTACCGGCCAACGCATAGGCCACGACCAGCGGCGGGGAGGCGAGCCAGTTGGTTTTCACCAGCGGATGCACGCGACCTTCAAAATTGCGGTTGCCCGACAGCACCGAGGCGACAGTCAGGTCGGCTGCCTGAATGGCTTTTTCGATCGGCTCCGGCAATGGCCCGGAGTTGCCAATGCAGGTGGTGCAGCCGTAGCCGACCAGTGCAAATCCCAGTTCATCAAGGTACTGGGTCAGCCCGGCAGCCTTGTAGTAGTCGGTGACTACTTTCGAGCCTGGGGCCAGCGAACTCTTGACCCACGGTTTGCGTTTGAGGCCTTTCTCCACGGCCTTCTTCGCCACCAGACCGGCGGCCATCATCACGCTCGGGTTGGAGGTGTTGGTACAGGAGGTGATCGCGGCAATTACCACCGCGCCGTTTTTCAATCGATAGGTCTCACCGTCGTATTCGTAATCTGCTTCGCCAGCCAGATCGGCATTGCCCACCGCAACACCACCGCCGCCTTCACTTTCGAGGCGACCTTCTTCCTTGCTGGTGGGTTTGAATTGCAGGTCGATGAAGTCACTGAACGCTTGCGCGACATTCGGCAGCGAAACCCGGTCCTGTGGGCGTTTCGGTCCGGCGAGGCTGGCCTCGACGCTGCCCATGTCCAAGGCGAGGCTGTCGGTAAAGACCGGCTCCTTGCCCGGCAAGCGCCACAGGCCCTGGGCTTTGCTGTAAGCCTCGACCAGTTTCACGGTTTCGCTGGGGCGACCGGATAAACGCAGATAGTCCAGGGTGATGTCATCCACCGGGAAGAAGCCGCAGGTAGCGCCGTATTCCGGGGCCATGTTGGCGATGGTCGCGCGGTCGGCCAGCGGCAGGTCGGCGAGGCCGTCACCGTAGAACTCGACGAATTTGCCGACCACGCCTTTTTTGCGCAGCATCTGCGTGACGGTCAGCACCAGGTCGGTGGCGGTGATGCCTTCCTTGAGCTTGCCGGTGAGTTTGAAGCCGATCACTTCCGGAATCAGCATCGACACCGGCTGGCCAAGCATCGCCGCTTCCGCTTCGATCCCGCCGACGCCCCAGCCGAGCACGCCGAGGCCGTTGATCATGGTGGTGTGGGAGTCGGTGCCGACCAGGGTGTCCGGGAACGCATATGTGCGGCCGTCCTCGTCCTTGGTCCAGACCGTGCGACCGAGGTACTCCAGATTCACCTGGTGGCAGATGCCGGTGCCCGGTGGCACCACGCTGAAGTTATCGAAGGCGCTCTGACCCCAGCGCAGGAACGCATAACGTTCACCGTTACGCTGCATTTCGATGTCGACGTTCTGCCCGAAGGCGCTTGAACTGCCGAATTTGTCGACCATCACCGAGTGGTCGATCACCAGGTCCACGGGGGAGAGCGGATTGATGCGCTGCGGGTCGCCGCCGGCCTTGGCCATGGCGGCGCGCATGGCGGCCAGGTCGACCACGGCGGGAACGCCGGTGAAGTCTTGCATCAAGACGCGGGCCGGGCGGTACTGGATTTCGCGATCGGAGCGCCGCTCCTTGAGCCAGGCGGCAATGGCCCGGAGGTCGGCACCGGTCACGGTTTTTTCGTCTTCCCAGCGCAGCAGGTTTTCCAGCAGCACTTTCAACGACATCGGCAGTTTGTCGAGGTCACCGAGGCTTTTGGCAGCGTCGGGCAGACTGAAATAATGGTAGGTCTTGTCGTCGACTTGCAGGGTTTTGAGGGTTTTCAGGCTATCGAGGGACGGCATTACGATCACTCCTTTTGATCCGCACGGCTACGGACTGAGGGGACGAACTGAGGTCTAAACCTAGTCCTCTTTACGGCTTAAAGCTAATAACTGGACTCTATGGCCAAGTCCAGGGTCTGTTGACGTTTGCTGGCGACCGCGACGCAGACCCATTTGGCGCTGGGCACAGCAACGCGGTTCGCCAGCAAACGTCAACAGACCCTGGGTTCCGAACTCGGCTATCATGCGCCGGTTTTCGTGACAGGCTTTGCTTCAACGCAAGTCTGGGCGTCGCGCAGTGGTTGAATGTCTCGCCATCTGCCCAGGAGTAAGAATGAACACCCTCTTTATGCATTGCCGGCCGGGCTTCGAAGGCGAAGTCTGTTCCGAGATATCCGAGCACGCCGCGCGGCTGAACGTGGCCGGCTATGCCAAGGCAAAAACCGCCAGCGCCTGCGCCGAATTTATCTGCACCGAAGAAGACGGCGCCGAGCGCCTGATGCGCGGCCAGCGTTTCGCCGATCTGATCTTCCCGCGTCAGTGGGCACGCGGGATTTTCATCGACCTGCCGGAAACCGACCGCATCAGCGTGATCCTCGCGCACATGGCGGATTTCCCGCTGTGCGGCAGCCTGTGGCTGGAAATGGTCGACACTAACGATGGCAAGGAACTGTCGAACTTCTGCAAGAAATTCGAAGGCCACTTGCGCAAGGCGCTGATGGCGGCTGGCAAACTGGTGGAAGACGCCCATAAACCGCGTCTGTTGCTGACCTTCAAGAGCGGTCGCGAAGTGTTCGTGGGCCTGGCCGAGTCGAACAACTCGGCGATGTGGCCGATGGGCATTCCACGCCTGAAGTTTCCCCGTGAAGCGCCAAGCCGTTCGACGTTGAAGCTGGAAGAAGCGTGGCACCACTTCATCCCGCGCGACCAATGGGACGAACGCCTGCACAGCGACATGACCGGCGTCGACCTTGGTGCTGCGCCCGGCGGCTGGACCTGGCAACTGGTCAACCGCGGCATGCTGGTGACCGCGATCGACAATGGCCCGATGGCCGAAAGCCTGATGGACACCGGTCTGGTGCAGCACCTGATGGCTGACGGTTTCACCTTCAAGCCCAAGCAACCGGTGGACTGGATGGTCTGCGACATCGTCGAGAAACCGGCGCGCAACGCAGCGATGCTGGAAGAATGGATTGGCGAGGGGCATTGCCGCGAGGCGGTAGTCAACCTCAAACTGCCGATGAAACAGCGTTACGCCGAAGTGAAGCGCTTGCTGGAGCGCATTGCCGACGGGTTCAAGGAGCGCGGCATTCGGGTCGAGATCGGCTGCAAGCAGCTGTATCACGACCGCGAAGAAGTGACCTGCCATTTGCGTCGGCTCGATGTGAAGAAACCGAAATCCCGCTGATTTACGCGGACCACTGTGGGAGCGAGCCTGCTCGCGATAACGGCATCACATTCAACACGTGTGCTGGCTGATCGATCGCTATCGCGAGCAGGCTCGCTCCCACCGGTACGGTGTACGCCACAGATGACGTTAAGCCCGGCAATGCGCGACAATGCCGGCAAGTTTCAGGAGTGAATCATGAGTGAAATGATTGATACGCCGGTAGACGGCACCCTCGATGCAACCGGCCTCAACTGCCCGGAACCGGTGATGATGCTGCACCAGCACATCCGTGACCTGGCGCCCGGTGGCTTGCTCAAGGTGATCGCCACCGACCCGTCGACCCGCCGCGACATTCCCAAGTTCTGCGTGTTTCTCGACCATGAACTGGTCGCGCAGCACGAAGAGGCCGGTACCTATCTGTACTGGATCCGCAAGAAACTCGCTTAACCCGCCGAATGACTGATGCGGATCCGCTTGCGTGCACTGCGCGCCAGGCGGATCGACAGCATCAGCGCCGCGCAACTCAAACCCACGATCAAACCCTGCCACAATCCGCTCGGGCCGCTCGGCGTACCGAACCAGTCGGTCAGGCCCAGCGCGTAACCCACTGGCAAACCAATGCCCCAGTAGGCGAACAGGGTCAGGATCATCGTCACCCGCGTGTCCTGATACCCGCGCAATGCGCCAGCCGCCGTGACCTGGATGGCGTCGGAAAACTGGAACAGCGCTGAATACACAATCAGCATCGCCGCCACCTGAATCACCGTCGGATCAGCCGTGTAGATCGTTGCGATGTGCTCGCGCAGCAACAGCATCATGCTCGCGGAAATACACGCGTAAGCCAGCGCCGTGCCCATGCCGACACCCGCGGCGAAACGCGCTTCACGCGGCGCCTGACGCCCGAGCGCCTGACCGACCCGCACGGTCACGGCCATGCCAAGGGAGTAAGGAATCATGAACACCAGCGAGCTGAAGTTCAGGGCGATCTGGTGCCCCGCGACCACCGTGGCGCCAAGGCTGCCGATCAACAGGGCAATCACGGCGAAGATGCTCGACTCGGCAAACACCGCAATCCCGATGGGCAGGCCGATGCCCAGCAGGCGCTTGATCACCGACCATTGCGGCCAGTCGAAACGGCTGAACAACTGACTCGACTGATACGCTGGCGCCCAGCGCTCCCACCCGGCCATGCCCAGGGCCATGACCCACATCACGATCGCCGTCGCCCAGCCGCAGCCGACACCGCCCATGGCCGGCACACCGAAGTGGCCATAAATGAAGACGTAGTTCAGCGGAATGTTCAGCGCCAGCCCGCACAGCCCCAGCACCATGGCCGGACGTGTGCGACCCAGGCCGTCACTGAAACAGCGCAGCACATGGTAGAAGGCAACCGCTGGCAAACCGCTGGCGATGCCGTGCAGGTATTGCATGCACGGGCCGATCAGCTCGGGGTCGACCTTCATGAGGTGCAAAATCGGTTCGGCGCTGAACAGCATGCCCGTTGCCATCAAGCCCACCACCAGCGCTAGCCACAATGCCTGACGTACGATCGGGCCAATCTCGCCGTGGGTACCGGCACCGAAGCGCTGGGCGACTTTCGGCGTGGTGGCCAGCAGGGTGCCGGTCATCAGCAAAAACACCGGGACCCAGATCGAGTTGCCCAGCGCCACCGCCGCCAGATCCCGCGGCCCGACACGACCAGCCATGACCGCATCGACGAAGCCCATGGCGGTGGTCGCCAGCTGCGCGACCATGATCGGCAGCGCCAGGCCGAGCAGGTTCTTCAGCTCCAGGCGAACCCGGGCCGGGCGGTTGAGGGAGGTGGCGGCGGGGCGGTCAGTCACGGAATTCAAGGGCGAAACGTCCAAAGGGTATTGATGCGCGAGGCGGCGCATTCTACGCGTTGACGCAGTGGTCAGGAAAAATCCTGTGTTAGCGATTTGTAATCATCGATCCGGTTTCATGCCGGGCACTATTGTGGCGAGGGAGCTTGCTCCCGCTGGACTGCGGAGCAGTCCCAAAACCATTGTATGCGGTGTGTCTGTTGGAACCGGATTACTTGAAGGGGGCCGCTTCGCAGCCCAACGGGGGCAAGCCCCCTCGCCACAGGGTACGTGGTGACCCTCAATGCCCGCTGGCCCGCTACAGTCATCTACGCCTACACTGCCGATCCGCCAAAGGAGCCTGCCATGTTGATTGTTGCCGACGAAAATATCCCGCTGCTCGATGCCTTCTTCGAAGGTTTCGGTGAAATCCGCCGCGTGCCGGGACGTTCCATCGACCGCGCCACCGTCGAACAGGCCGATGTGTTGCTGGTACGCTCGGTGACCAACGTCAATCGCGCGTTGCTCGACGGTAGCAAGGTGCGTTTTGTCGGCACCTGCACCATCGGTACCGATCACCTCGACCTCGATTACTTTCAGCAGGCCGGCATCACCTGGTCCAGCGCCCCCGGTTGCAATGCACGGGGCGTAGTCGACTACGTGCTGGGCAGTCTGCTGACCCTGGCCGAAATCGAAGGTGCCGACCTGACTCAGCGCACGTATGGCGTGGTCGGCGCCGGTGAAGTGGGGGGGCGACTGGTCAAGGTTCTGCAAGGTCTGGGCTGGAACGTACTGGTCTGCGATCCGCCAAGGCAAGCCGCCGAGGGGGGCGATTACGTCAGCCTCGAGCAGATCATCGAGCAGTGCGACGTCATCAGTCTGCACACGCCGTTGAAGAAACACGGTGCTCAGTCGACCTGGCATCTGTTCGATAGAGACCGTTTGAATCAACTCAAGCCCGGTACCTGGCTGATCAACGCCAGTCGTGGCCCGGTGGTCGATAACGCGGCCCTGCGCCAGGTGCTGCTGCAACGCGAAGACCTGCAAGCGGTGCTGGACGTCTGGGAAGGCGAACCCGAGGTCGATGTCGCGCTGGCCGAACTCTGCGTGCTGGCGACGCCGCACATTGCCGGTTACAGCCTCGACGGCAAACAGCGCGGGACGGCGCAGATCTATCAGGCGTATTGCGAGTTCCTCGGGCAACCGGCCCCGGTCAGCTTGAACGATTTGCTGCCCGCGCCGTGGTTGTCACAAGTGACCCTGAGCGCTGAAAGCGATCCGGCCTGGGCGCTGGCGATGTTGTGCCGGGGCGTGTACGACCCGCGCCGCGATGACGCGGATTTTCGCCGCAGCCTTGTAGGCAGTGTGAGCGAGCAGCGCGTGACGTTTGATGTGCTGCGCAAGCATTACCCGCAGCGGCGGGAGATTGATGGGTTGAAGGTGCGGATTGAGGGGGATGCACCGGCATTACAGAAGATTGTGGCGGCTTTGGGTGCTTCGGCTGTCTGAAAAGCGAGTTGGCCCAATCGCGAGCAGGCTCGCTCCCACCTTGGAATGCGTACCCCTGTGGGAGCGAGCCTGCTCGCGATTGGGTGCGCAGCACCCTCAAAAAGCACCCACAAAAAACCCGGCCATCAGGGCCGGGTCAAGAAGACGGTGGCTATATCAATCTTGTTTGGCAGGCTTGACCAATCGCTTTTCCAGTTCGCGGCAGGCGTCTTGGATCATGTTTTCAGTGATCGGTACTTCGCGGCCTTTTTCGTCAATGATTGAGCAACCCAGAGACTGATCTGGCTGTGTGCGGATCACTTGAATCTTGTCATCGCTGCTGTTCTGCAAGGACATGGCCTGTCTCCTCATCAGGTTGTGTGCTTACTGTAAAACCGCCAGGTGACCGGGTTGTGACAACTCCCTGCGGTCTTTCCAGGGGCGGCAACACCAGTCCACCAGAAATACCCCGGCGTTGCCACCCGGACTTTAGACCAATAGCGTCTAGGACCTGGTCTTTGCGGACATAATTAACCTGACTCATTGTGATTTACAGAGTTCCGCCCAATTTAGCGGTGTAGGCTGGCCCGATTAACTGCTCTGTTGCTTACCTGGATGATTCCGATGCTCTCTGCCCGTCAACGCCGCGCGCTTCGCCTGGCCAGTCGTTTTCTCGCGCCCTATCGCTGGCCGGCGTTCGGTGCCTTGCTCGCACTGATCGTCACGGCGGGCATCACCTTGTCCATGGGGCAGGGGATTCGCCTGTTGGTGGATCAGGGTTTCATGACCCAGTCCCCGCATTTGCTCAACCAGACCATTGGCCTGTTCATGCTGCTGGTGATCGGTCTGGCGATCGGCACGTTTGCGCGCTTCTATCTGGTGTCGTGGATCGGTGAGCGCGTTGTCGCGGACATTCGCCGTCAGGTGTTCAATCATCTGATCTACCTGCATCCGGGATTTTACGAAGACAACCGCAGTTCCGAGATTCAATCGCGGCTGACCGCCGACACCACGTTATTGCAATCGGTGATTGGTTCTTCGCTGTCACTGTTTTTGCGCAATCTGCTGATGGTGATCGGCGGGATTGTCCTGCTGTTTATCACCAACCCCAAGCTCACCAGCATCGTGGTGGTCGCCTTGCCGCTGGTGATCGCGCCGATCCTGATTTTCGGCCGGCGAGTACGCAGCCTGTCACGCCTGAGCCAGGACCGGATTGCCGACATTGGCAGCTACGTTTCCGAAACCCTGGGCCAGATCAAAACCGTGCAGGCCTACAACCATCAAGTCCAGGACGAACAGCGATTCGCCGTGACCGTGGAAGAGGCCTTCAACACCGCTCGCAAGCGCATCTTCCAGCGAGCCTGGCTGATTACCGTGGTGATTGTCCTGGTGCTGGGCGCGGTCGGGGTGATGCTCTGGGTCGGTGGCATGGATGTCATCGCCGGGCGGATTTCCGCAGGCGAACTGGCGGCGTTTGTCTTTTACAGCCTGATCGTCGGCAGCGCATTCGGCACGTTGAGCGAAGTGATCGGCGAGTTGCAGCGCGCCGCCGGGGCTGCCGAGCGGATCGCCGAATTGCTGCGTTCGGAAAACATCATCCAGCCACCCATTACAGGTCTGGTGACGCTACCCGATCGGGTGAAGGGTGATCTGGTACTGCAAGACGTGCGTTTTTCCTACCCGTCGCGTCCTGAAAGCTATGCCGTCGATGGCTTGAATCTGACCATCAATGCCGGCGAAACCCTCGCGCTGGTCGGGCCGTCCGGTGCCGGCAAGTCGACGGTGTATGACTTGTTGTTGCGTTTCTACGATCCGGCCGAAGGGCGCATCCTGCTTGATGGTGTGCCACTGACCCAACTCGACCCGCTGGACCTGCGCCGTTGCTTCGCGCTGGTCTCGCAATCCCCGGCGCTGTTCTTCGGCAGCATCGAAGAGAACATCCGCTACGGCAACCCGACCGCTACTTTGGCCCAGGTGCAGGAAGCCGCGAAGATCGCTTACGCCCATGACTTCATCGAACAAATGCCCAACGGCTACCAGACCCACCTCGGTGATGGCGGTCTCGGTTTGTCCGGCGGCCAGCGTCAACGCCTGGCCATCGCCCGGGCGCTGCTGGTGGACGCGCCTATCCTGCTGCTCGACGAAGCCACCAGCGCCCTCGACGCCCAGAGCGAACACCTGATCCAGCAAGCCTTGCCGAGCCTGATGAAAAACCGCACCACCCTGGTCATCGCCCACCGTTTGGCCACGGTGAAAAACGCCGACCGGATCGCGGTGATGGATCAAGGGAAACTGGTGGCGGTGGGCACGCATCAGGAGCTGATCGCGAGCAATGCGCTGTATGCAAGGTTGGCGGCGTTGCAGTTTGCAGGAGCTGCCGAAGGCCGCGATCTTTTCGATTCAGCGCAAATCGGAAGTGATCACGGTTGAATAAAAGCTGTCGGGTTCGGGCATTATGTCGACCTCAGTTACGAGCCTGGATGAGGATATGAGCCGTTATCAACCACCGTTGACCCTGACCACCAGAATACTGGCATTGATCGCCGAGATCAGTGAACAGATCGGTCAGCTTTCGGCTGTGGATGATCGTCGGCAGACACCTCAACTGCGCCGCGGCAATCGGATTCGTACGATTCAGGCTTCCTTGGCAATCGAGAACAACACCCTCAGTATCGAGCAGGTGACTGCCGTTCTCGCGGGGCAGCAAGTGCTGGGGTTACCTCGGGAAATCCAGGAAGTGCGTAATGCCTTTGCAGCCTACGAATTAATACCAGATTGGCGACCAAGCAGCCGAGCCGACTTGCTGCAGGCTCATAAACTGTTGATGCACGGTTTGATCGACGACTTCGGACAGTTCCGCCGAGCCGGTGTGGGTATATATCGTGGCGAGCAACTGGTTCATATGGCTCCACCTCCGAGTCGCGTTGTGCATTTGATAGATGATCTATTGGCATGGCTTGGCGATTCTGATTGGCATCCGCTGATCATCAGTTGCGTCTTCCATTACGAGTTCGAATTCATCCATCCCTTCGCCGAGGGTAATGGGCGTATGGGGCGACTCTGGCAGACCTTGATTCTCAGTCAATGGCGACCGGTGTTGGCTTATTTGCCGGTCGAAGCAGTGATTCGAGAGCAGCAGGACGCTTATTACTCGGCATTGTCGGCGGCCGATCAGTTGGCTGAATCGACGCCCTTTGTCGAGTTCATGCTTCAAGCATTGAGCCTCGCACTGAAGGAAGCCGCCCTTGGCGAACCAGGAATCGACCTAGTAACCGACCCAGTAGCGAAATTACTTTCTGCTCTCCATGTCAACGGCTCGCTTAAAATCAGTGACTTGATGACCGAGCTCGGATTGACACATAAGCCGACCTTTCGGACTAACTATCTCAGGCCAGCATTGGCTGCCAATTTTATTGAAATGACCCATCCAGAGTCGCCAAGTAGCCCGGCTCAGAAATATCGTCTGACTTCATATGGTAAGCAGGCTGCCGCACGGATCAAGTTGGCGTAGGCATTCCAGATGCCCATAAAAAATGCCCGCATCAATCGATGCGGGCATTTTTATTAGTGCTTCAAAGCAGGATCATTGATCGTCGAAATACCGCTCATGCCAATCCACCAACGGCTGTGGCGAGTTGAGCTTCTGGCCGTAGATCACCGAGTAGGACAACACGTTCTGCACGTACTGGCGGGTTTCGTCGAACGGGATGCTTTCCACCCAGACGTCGAAGCTCAGGTGGTCTGCACCGCGCAGCCACTGACGCACGCGACCGGGGCCAGCGTTGTAAGCGGCCGAGGCGAGGACGCGATTGCCGTTGAACTGACTGTGGACCTGGCTCAGGTAAGCGGCGCCGAGCTGGATGTTCTTGTCCGGGTCGAACACCTGCTGCGGCGAGGCCAATGGAATGCTGAACTTGCGTGCGGTTTCCTTGGCGGTGCCAGGCATCAGTTGCATCAGGCCGCTGGCGCCGACACCGGAGCGGGCGTCGTCCATGAAGGCGCTTTCCTGACGGGTGATGGCGAACACCCAGCTCGAGTGCAGGCCGCGGACCTTGGCTTCACGCACCAGGGTTTCGCGGTGGGCCATCGGGAAGCGGATGTCCAGGTCGTCCCAGTACTGCGCCTGACTGATGGTGCGGATCGCCGGGAAATACCATTTCAGGTCGTAGGCCAGCTTCGCCTGGGCGACCATTTCGTCACGGCTGAAATGCCGGCTGACGTGGTACCACTCGCGGCGACCGTCGACAATCTGCCCACGGGCATGGAATTCCAGGGCGCGACGTACGCCTGGGGTGTTGCGAACCTTGTTGATCAGCGCCTGGCTGAGGACCAGCGGTTTGTTGTTCAGCGAGTAGGGCGATTGTGAACGGTCGGCGGCGAGGAAGCCGTAGAAGTCGCGCTCACGGGCCAGATTCTTGTACAGGTTTTGCGCTTCCGGGTTCTGCGGTTGCGCCAGTTCCAGGCTTCGGGCCTGCCAGTAGCGCCAACGGTTGGTGGTCGCCAGGTCCTGGGGCAGGCGGCGGGTCAACTGATAGGCATCGTCCCAGCGGGCCAGGCGCAGCAGCAAGCGCAGGCGCCATTCGGAGACGGTGTTGTCGCGCAATTCCGGGTCGTACTTGGTCATCACGTCCAGGGCGCGGCCGTCGAAACGTTTGGCGAGGGTCAGCCCGATTTCCCGGGCGATCGCGACTTTTTCGTCGCGGGAGAAGTGCATGCTGCTGGCATAGCCGTCGAGCAGGTCCATGGCCTTGTCCGGGTCCTGGCGTGCCAGGCGGCGCAGGCCAAGGCTGACCACGTCGGACATCGGTTCATCGGCCGGGCTGAAGCGCGACGGCTGGTTGAGCAGCTCGGGTTTCTGCGCCACATCGATCAACAACTGACCGCGCGGGGCGAGGGTCGTCAGGCCGTTGACCAGGCTGTTGGCCAGCGGGTAGTTGCGCGCCTGGGCGGCGAGCTTGGCGCGTTCCCAGCGTTTTTGCTCGGTCAGTTGACCTTCGGCGGCCCATTGCCCGAACAGTGCGTCGCACGAGGCCGGTTGGGATTTGCCGGTCAGCCAGAGTTTCTCGGCGTTGGCGTAACCTTCGGATTTCTGGTTATGGCCGATCTGATACTGCGCATTCAGGCAGTCCAGTTCGGTGAAGTTGAGCTTGCGGTCGTAGTACTTGACGAAGGTCGCCCAGTCGCCGCGCTCGGCCAGCCAGCGCAACCAGCGCAATTTCATCCAGTTGGCTTGTGGCAGGTCACCATGCTCGGCGAGGAATTTCTCGATCTCGGCATTGCTCGCGGTTTTCAGGCGCGCGGTCAGCTCGTCATAGGCCAGGTATGGTTCCAGCGGATAATCACGCAGGGCCTGGCTGTAGCGCAAATAAGGACCGGTATCGCCCTTGGCCAGGGCACGCTTGGCTTCATCGTAATACTGGCGTTGGGTGGACAGGTCCACCGCCTGGGCGGTTTGAACGGCAGTGGCAGAAAGAAGAAAACAGGATAAAAGACTGAAAAGGCGACTGCGCATGAGACGTCCGGGCAGAGAAATCATGACAAGCGTGGGCGATGCCCGCACTGAATTATCTGTAGCTTAGCCTTTTGCCAGCAGCGGGCGAAAGCTTTGCCGGCCTGTCGGCATCAGTTCGCAACATTTGTCATGCAGAGTGCCGTGAAGGTGAAATTGCCGGCCTTCTGAAGCCTCAAGTCAGGTAGAATGCGCGCCCGGTTTTTGGAGAAGCTCATGACCCTGCTCAAATTCAGCGATGTGTCCCTTGCTTTCGGCGCTATGCCGTTGTTGGACAAGGTGTCCTGGCAGATCGCCCGTGGTGAGCGGGTGTGCATCATCGGCCGCAACGGCACTGGCAAGTCCAGCATGATGAAGCTCGTCAAGGGCGACCAGAAGCCTGATGACGGCTCCGTTTGGCGCGCGCCCGGCCTCAAGATTGGCGAATTGCCGCAAGAATTGCCGGTAGCCGACGAGCGGACCGTGTTCGACGTGGTGGCCGAAGGCCTGGACGGTGTCGGCGAGCTGCTTGCGCAGTATCACCACCTGAGCCAGAACATCGTCACCGACGCCGACCTGGACAAACTGATGCACGTCCAGCACGACCTCGAAGCCCGTGACGGCTGGCGTTTGCAGCAACTGGTCGACAGCACCCTGAGCCGTCTGCAGTTGCCGGCCGACAAGACCCTCGCCGAATTGTCCGGCGGCTGGCGTCGTCGCGTCCTGCTGGCCCAGGCCCTGGTTTCCGAACCGGATCTGCTGCTGCTCGACGAACCGACCAACCACCTGGACATCGGTGCCATCGCCTGGCTCGAAGAAGCGCTGAAGGATTTCCAGGGCGCCGTGCTGTTCATCACGCACGACCGTTCATTCCTGCAGAACCTTGCCACCCGCATCCTCGAACTGGATCGCGGCGGCCTGATCGACTGGAACGGCGACTACGCCAGTTTCCTCGTGCACAAAGAAGCCTCGCTGGCCGCTGAAGAAACCGCCAACGCGCTGTTCGATAAGAAGCTGGCCCAGGAAGAAGTCTGGATCCGCCAGGGCATCAAGGCTCGCCGCACCCGTAACGAAGGCCGCGTGCGCGCCCTGAAAGCCCTGCGCGTCGAGCGTAGCGAGCGTCGTGAGCGCACAGGCAAGGCCAACATTCAGCTGGATACCGCCGACAAGTCCGGCAAGCAGGTAATGGTCCTCGAGAACGTGAGTTTCGCGCATCCGGGTGGCCCGTTCCTGATCAAGGACTTCTCGATGGTCCTGACGCGCGGCGACCGCATCGGTCTGCTCGGCGCCAACGGTACCGGCAAGACCACGCTGTTGAAGCTGATGCTCAGCGGTCTACAACCGACCAGCGGCAAAGTGGAAGAGGGGACGCGGATCGACGTGGCCTACTTCGACCAGTTGCGCCATCAGCTGGATCTGGAAAAGACCGTGATCGACAACGTGGCCGAAGGTCGCGACTTCATCGATATCGATGGTCAGAGCCGTCACGTGCTGAGCTACCTCGGCGACTTCCTGTTCAGCCCGCAGCGTGCCCGCACGCCGGTCAAGGCGCTGTCCGGTGGTGAGCGTGCCCGTCTGTTGCTGGCGAAACTGTTCAGCAAGCCAGCGAACCTGCTGGTACTCGACGAACCGACCAACGACCTCGACGTGGAAACACTCGAACTGCTGGAAGAGGTCTTGCTGACCTTCAACGGCACCGTGCTGATGGTCAGCCACGACCGGGCATTCCTCGACAACGTGGTCACCAGCACCCTGGTCTTCGAAGGCGAAGGCAAGGTTCGTGAATACGTCGGTGGTTATCAGGACTGGCTGCGTCAGGGCGGCTCGCCGCGCCTGCTGGGCGTGACCGAGAGCAAATCCGGCAAAGCCGACCTGACCTCTGCGGTCGTGACGGCCGAACCTGCGCCCGTCGCGGCGGTAGACGCGCCAGTGGCGAAGAAAAAGCTCAGCTACAAAGTGCAGCGTGAGCTGGAAGCCTTGCCAGGTCAGATCGAAGCCATGGAGCAGCAGATCGCAGCCGTTGAAGCCCAGATGGCGGATGCCGGTTTCTATCAGCGTCCGGCTGCCGAGACCGCTGCGGTGATCACTCAGCTTGAGCAGTTGCACGCTGAGCTCGACATCATGGTCGAGCGTTGGGCCGAGCTGGATGCCTGATTGATCCTGCTATAAAAAAGCCCGGCGTTCAGTGATGAACGCCGGGCTTTTCATATGGAATGCGATCTGCAAACTGTCGCAGATCCAATGTGGGAGCGAGCCTGCTCGCGAATGCGCTGTCACAGTCGATAAAATTCGTCGAATGTTGAACCGCTTTCGCGAGCAGGCTCGCTCCCACAATGGGTAGGTGTTATCAGCTTTTGATCAGGCGCACCGCGAGCACATCGCAAGGCGCACCGTGCAATACATCATTGGCGGTGGAGCCCAGCAGCAGCGCCAGGCCATGTCGCCCGTGACTGCCCACCACGATCAGGTCGCAGGTTTGTTCCTTGGCCAGATGGTGAATCTCCTGGCGTGGCTGGCCGTAGGTCAGGTGGCTGTATTCCTTGGAGAGTTCCGGATACTTCACGATCAGTCGGTCCAGGCGCTCTCGGGCCTGATCGAACTGCTGTTGTTGCAGTTGTGACAGGTCCATCGGCACGTCGCCGCCAAAGGCCATGGCCATTGGCTCGACAATGTGCACCAGGGACAGCTTCGCGCCGTTGCTCACCGACAGTTCGCGAGCGCGGTGGATTACAGGATCGCACTCTTCGGTTAGATCTACAGCGACCAGAATGTGGTTGTAGGGCATGAGGTGCTCCTCCTGAGGATTGCAATATGGGTAAGTATGGCTGGTTTCAAGCGCATCGGCTCCAAAGTGACTGAATGCGCTCATCAAGAATCGGGAGTACAGATATGACGGTCTGGATAGTGGTGTCAATCCTGCTGGTGGTACTGAGTCCGCTGGCATGGTTGCGGCCGTCCCGTGGTCAGAGCGGGCGCATGGCCCTGCGCATGGAGGCACGACGCATCGGTCTGGCCATGCAACTGGCGCCTCAGGAGTGGCCGCACTGGCTCAGCCAGGAGCCGCCGAGCCCTTGCGCCCAGTACCATCGACCGCGCCGCGGCAATCAGCCGGCATGCTGGAGTTACTGGCAAAAAGCGCCGGGTGTGTGGGTGAATCAATGGCAGGAGGTCTGCGAGGATCCCGCATTATTGATTCATTTCGAAAAGTTGCCAGCCAACGTCTACAAGATCGAAGCAGACAAGCAGATGATCACCTTGTATTGGGGCGAGAAGGGCGAAGCGACTGTTTTGCAACAAATCGATGCCACCCTCAAAGCACTGGCCTGAAACCCGTTCCCTGGTAGGAGCTGCCGAAGGCTGCGATCTTTTGACTTTGATTTTTACAAACAAGATCAAAAGATCGCAGCCTTCGGCAGCTCCTACGCAAGCAAACCTCAGCGTCTGGCAGGCAGGCAATAAAAAGCCCGACATCATCATCGGGCTGGAGTTGGCCAGGCAGGCCGGTAATTCGGTGTGGGGATGATCTTACGCCGGGCATTCGCCAAAAGCGTTCATATTTTTTCCTCAGATCCCGCCAGCGTAGCCTGTTAAACACGGTTTGCCGCAAATTAGGGCGACTTTTCTAACTATTGATCTTATGAATGGCCTCACATGCACCCGCGTGTTGCAGGTCTTCGTGTTACGGAAATGACCGCAAAGTCGCGTTTCAACCAGCATTTTGGGCGATTGACAATTGTCGGAAATTCCGTGAAGGTGGCGTACCCAAATCAAACGGGCGTATGAATTGAGCGTTTGTATTTAACATCGCTCCTACAGAATCCCGACTATCGCGTTGGCGGGTGTGTCGGGTGGATGGGCGTAGCATTGACGTTAAACGTCCCTGCCGAGCCATTTGCCTGCGTCCGACGTGTACTGTTCAGCTTCCATATCGTGGAGATCAGTTGATGATTTACGAAGGTAAAGCCATCACGGTTAAGGCTCTTGAAAGTGGCATCGTCGAACTGAAGTTCGACCTCAAGGGTGAGTCCGTCAACAAGTTCAACCGTCTAACCCTGAACGAACTGCGTCAGGCCGTAGACACCATCAAGGCAGATGCTTCGATCAAGGGTGTGATCGTCAGCAGTGGCAAGGACGTGTTCATCGTCGGCGCCGACATCACCGAATTTGTCGAGAACTTCAAGCTGCCTGATGCAGAGCTTGTTGCTGGCAATCTGGAAGCCAACAAGATTTTCAGCGATTTCGAAGACCTCAACGTCCCGACTGTCGCCGCGATCAACGGTATCGCCTTGGGTGGCGGTCTGGAAATGTGCCTGGCGGCGGACTACCGCGTCATGTCCACCAAGGCCAAGATCGGTCTGCCGGAAGTCAAACTGGGCATCTACCCGGGCTTCGGCGGTACCGTGCGTCTGCCGCGCCTGATCGGTGCCGACAACGCCATCGAATGGATTGCCGCCGGCAAGGAAAACCGTCCGGAAGACGCGCTGAAAGTCGGCGCCGTCGATGCGGTGGTCGCTCCTGAGAAACTGCAGGAAGCCGCTCTGGAGCTGATCAAGTGCGCCATCTCCGGCGAGTTTGACTACAAGGCCAAGCGTCAGCCGAAGCTGGAAAAGCTGAAACTGAACGCTATCGAACAAATGATGGCTTTCGAAACCGCCAAAGGTTTCGTGGCAGGGCAAGCTGGCCCGAACTACCCGGCGCCGGTTGAAGCGATTAAGACCATCCAGAAAGCCGCGAACTTCGGTCGTGACAAGGCGCTGGAAGTCGAAGCCGCCGGTTTCGTCAAGCTGGCCAAGACCTCTGCCGCGCAGAGCTTGATCGGTCTGTTCCTGAACGATCAGGAACTGAAGAAAAAGGCCAAGGCCTACGACGAAATTGCCAAGGATGTGAAGCAGGCCGCCGTACTGGGCGCCGGCATCATGGGTGGCGGTATCGCTTATCAGTCGGCCTCCAAAGGTACGCCGATCCTGATGAAGGACATCAACGAGCACGGCATCGAGCAAGGTCTGGCTGAAGCCGCCAAGCTGCTGGTGGGCCGCGTTGATAAAGGTCGCATGACCGCTGCGAAAATGGCTGAAGTGCTCAACGGCATTCGTCCGACCCTGTCCTACGGTGATTTCGGTCACGTTGACCTGGTGGTTGAAGCGGTCGTCGAGAACCCTAAGGTCAAGCAAGCTGTCCTGGCTGAAGTCGAAGACAAAGTCAAAGAGGACACCATCCTCGCGTCCAACACCTCGACCATTTCCATCACCTTGCTGGCCAAAGCCCTCAAGCGTCCGGAAAACTTCGTCGGCATGCACTTCTTCAACCCGGTGCACATGATGCCGCTGGTTGAAGTGATTCGCGGCGAGAAGTCCAGCGAACTGGCTGTTGCCACCACCGTTGCCTACGCCAAGAAAATGGGCAAGAACCCGATCGTCGTCAACGACTGCCCGGGCTTCCTGGTCAACCGCGTGCTGTTCCCGTACTTCGGCGGTTTCGCCAAACTGGTCAGCGCCGGTGTGGACTTCGTCCGTATCGACAAGGTCATGGAAAAATTCGGCTGGCCGATGGGCCCGGCATACCTGATGGACGTGGTCGGCATCGACACCGGTCACCACGGTCGTGACGTGATGGCTGAAGGCTTCCCGGACCGCATGAAAGACGATCGCCGTTCGGCCGTTGACGTGCTCTACGAAGCCAAGCGCCTGGGCCAGAAGAACGGCAAGGGCTTCTACGCCTACGAGACCGACAAGAAGGGCAAGCAGAAGAAGGTTGCCGATCCATCGGTACTCGAAGTGCTCAAGCCTATTGTCTTCGAACAGCGTGAAGTGACCGACGAAGACATCATCAACTGGATGATGATCCCGCTGTGCCTGGAAACCGTGCGTTGCCTGGAAGACGGCATCGTCGAAACCGCTGCCGAAGCCGACATGGGTCTGGTCTACGGTATTGGTTTCCCTCCATTCCGTGGCGGTGCGCTGCGCTACATCGACTCGATCGGTGTGGCAGAGTTCGTTGCCCTGGCTGACCAGTACGCTGATTTGGGCGCGCTGTACCACCCGACCGCGAAGCTGCGTGAAATGGCCAAAAACGGCCAGAGCTTCTTCGGTTAAGCGCCCACACTAGAGCGAGAGTGAAATTATATGAGCTTGAATCCTAGAGACGTCGTGATTGTCGACTTCGGTCGTACGCCGATGGGCCGCTCCAAGGGCGGCATGCACCGCAACACCCGCGCCGAAGACATGTCGGCGCACCTGATCAGCAAATTGCTGGAACGCAACGTCAAGGTCGACCCGAACGAAGTCGAAGACGTGATCTGGGGCTGTGTGAACCAGACCCTGGAGCAGGGCTGGAACATCGCCCGCATGGCGTCCCTGATGACTCAGATCCCGCACACTGCTGCCGGTCAGACCGTCAGCCGTCTGTGTGGCTCGTCGATGAGTGCACTGCACACTGCCGCGCAAGCGATCATGACCGGCAACGGTGACGTGTTCGTCGTCGGCGGCGTCGAGCACATGGGCCACGTGAGCATGATGCACGGTGTCGATCCGAACCCGCACATGTCCCTGTACGCGGCGAAAGCCTCGGGCATGATGGGCCTGACCGCTGAAATGCTCGGCAAAATGCACGGCATCACTCGCGAACAGCAGGACGCCTTTGGCGTGCGCTCCCACCAACTCGCCCACAAGGCGACCGTGGAAGGCAAGTTCAAGGACGAAATCATCCCGATGCAGGGCTACGACGAGAACGGTTTCCTGAAACTGTTCGACTACGACGAAACCATTCGTCCGGAAACCACCCTGGAAAGCCTGGCGGCTCTGAAGCCAGCGTTTAACCCGAAGGGCGGCACCGTGACAGCCGGTACCTCGTCGCAGATCACTGACGGTGCTTCGTGCATGATCGTGATGTCGGCGCAGCGTGCGCAAGACCTGGGCATCCAGCCTTTGGCGGTGATTCGTTCGATGGCAGTGGCAGGTGTGGACCCGGCAATCATGGGCTATGGTCCAGTACCGGCGACACAGAAAGCACTGAAGCGCGCGGGCCTTGGCATTAACGATATCGACTTCTTCGAGCTCAACGAAGCTTTCGCCGCACAGGCCCTGCCAGTGCTGAAAGATCTGAAAGTACTCGACAAGATGAACGAGAAGGTTAACCTGCACGGCGGCGCGATCGCCCTGGGTCACCCGTTCGGTTGCTCCGGTGCGCGTATCTCCGGCACCTTGCTGAATGTGATGAAGCAAAATGGCGGTACCTTCGGGGTAGCCACCATGTGCATTGGTCTCGGCCAAGGCATCTCCACCGTCTTCGAACGCGTTTAAGCGTTTCGTTGACGGAAGCCGGGGCCAAGTGCCCCGGTTTTTGTTTTTCTGAATTTATTTTTGTTTTTATTTTGAAAAGATTTGAGTGAGGGCCAAACCATGCCGATACAACCTGGGCTCTACCAACATTACAAAGGTCCGCAGTACCGCGTATTCAGTATTGCGCGGCATTCGGAAACCGAAGAGGAAGTGGTCTTCTACCAAGCCCTGTATGGCGATTACGGCTTTTGGGTGCGTCCCCTGAGCATGTTCCTGGAGTCGGTCGAGGTTGACGGCGAACAGGTGCCACGCTTTGCTTTGGTGCAAGCCGAACCGAGCCTTTTTTCGAAGCCATAAGCTGAGTGCGCGCAAAACCCTGCGCTTGACCTCACCTTGTAGCCACTATATATAGCGGTGCCGCGTCAGGCGCCAACCGCCTTTCACTTCTAGAATTCAGGAATTTTCTGATCCATGGGCAAATCGCTGGTCATTGTGGAATCCCCGGCTAAGGCCAAGACCATCAACAAGTATCTGGGTAACCAATACGTGGTGAAGTCGAGTATCGGCCATATCCGAGACCTGCCCACCAGCGGTTCGGCTAGCGCCAGCAAAGAGCCTGCCGCCAAGCGCGGCAAGGCCGCCGCGGGTGAAGGTCCGGTGCTCACACCGAAAGAGAAAGCGCGCAAGCAGCTGGTCTCGCGCATGGGCGTCGATCCTGATCACGGCTGGAAAGCCAAGTACGAGATCCTGCCGGGCAAGGAAAAGGTCATCGAAGAGCTGCGCCGGCTCGCCAAGGATGCTGACACCATCTATCTCGCAACCGACTTGGATCGCGAGGGGGAAGCCATTGCCTGGCACCTGCGCGAAGCCATCGGTGGTGACGACAGCCGCTACAAGCGCGTGGTGTTCAACGAAATCACCAAGAAGGCGATTCAGGAAGCGTTCTCCAAACCGGGCGAGCTGGACATCGACCGTGTCAATGCTCAGCAGGCGCGTCGTTTCCTCGACCGCGTGGTGGGTTACATGGTTTCGCCGCTGCTGTGGGCCAAGATCGCCCGTGGCCTGTCCGCCGGTCGCGTGCAATCGGTTGCGGTGAAGCTGGTGGTCGAGCGTGAACGCGAAATTCGTGCGTTCAACCCGGAAGAGTACTGGGAAGTCCACGCCGATCTCGGCACCGCCAAGGGCGCTACCGTGCGCTTCGACGTGGCTCGCGAGAAAGGCGAGGCCTTCAAGCCGCTCAACGAAGCCCAGGCCATGGCCGCGCTGGAGAAGCTCAAGGCTTCCAGCTACAGCATCGTCAAGCGCGAAGACAAACCGACCAGCAGCAAGCCGTCGGCACCGTTCATCACCTCCACACTGCAACAGGCCGCGAGCAACCGCCTGGGCTTCGGTGTGAAGAAAACCATGATGATGGCCCAGCGTTTGTACGAAGCCGGCTACATCACTTATATGCGTACTGACTCCACCAACCTCTCGGCCGATGCCGTGACGATGGCGCGTACTTATATTGAAGGCGAATTCGGCAAGAAGTACCTGCCGGAAACCCCGAACGTCTACAGCAGCAAGGAAGGCGCACAAGAGGCTCACGAAGCGATTCGTCCGTCCGACGCCAACACCGAGCCAAGCAAGCTGTCGGGCATGGAGCGTGATGCAGAGCGGCTCTACGAGCTGATCTGGCGCCAGTTCCTCGCTTGCCAGATGCTGCCGGCCCAATACCTGTCGACCACGGTCACCGTCGGTGCCGGCGACTTCGAGCTGCGCGCCAAGGGCCGCATCCTGAAGTTCGACGGGTACACCCGCGTCATGCCGCAAATCGCCAAGCCGGGCGATGACGACGTGCTGCCGGACATGGCCCAGGGCGACGCGATGAAGCTGATCAAGCTTGATCCGACCCAGCACTTCACCAAGCCGCCGGCGCGTTACTCGGAAGCGAGCCTGGTTAAAGAAATGGAAAAACGCGGCATCGGTCGTCCTTCGACCTACGCAGCGATCATTTCCACCATCCAGGACCGCGGCTACGTGGCGCTGCACAACCGTCGTTTCTATTCGGAAAAGATGGGTGACATCGTTACCGAGCGCTTGGCCGAGAGCTTCTCCAATCTCATGGACTACGGCTTCACCGCCGGCATGGAAGAGAACCTCGACGACGTGGCTCAGGGCGAACGCGACTGGAAAAACGTCCTGGACGAGTTCTACGGCGACTTCAAGAAGAAGCTTGAAGTAGCCGAAAGCGCCGAAGGTGGCATGCGTGCCAACCAGCCGGTGATGACTGATATTCCATGCGTACTGTGCGGTCGTCCGATGCAGATTCGTACTGCATCGACCGGCGTGTTCCTCGGCTGCTCGGGTTACAGCCTGCCGCCGAAAGAGCGTTGCAAGGCCACCGTCAACCTGGTGCCGGGCGACGAAATCGCTGCGGACGACGAGGGCGAGTCGGAATCGCTGGTTCTGCGTGGCAAGCACCGCTGCCCGATCTGCAGCACCGCGATGGACGCTTACTTGCTCGACGAGAAGCGCAAGCTGCACATCTGCGGTAACAACCCGGATTGTGACGGTTACGAAATCGAAGAGGGCACTTACCGCATCAAGGGCTATGAAGGTCCGAGCCTGGAATGCGACAAGTGCGGCAGCGAGATGCAGCTCAAGACTGGCCGTTTCGGCAAGTTCTTCGGCTGCACCAATGCGACCTGCAAGAACACCCGTAAACTGCTGAAAAGCGGTGATGCGGCGCCGCCGAAGATGGACCCGGTGAAGATGCCTGAGCTGAAATGCGAAAAGGTCAACGACACCTACATCCTGCGTGATGGTGCTTCCGGGCTGTTCCTGGCGGCCAGCCAATTCCCGAAAAACCGCGAGACCCGTGCTCCGCTGGTCATGGAAATTGTGCCGCACAAGGACGAGATCGATCCGAAGTACCACTTCCTTTGCGAAGCACCGAAGAAAGATCCGGACGGCCTCCCGGCAGTGATTCGTTACAGCCGCAAGACCAAAGAGCAGTACGTGCAGACGGAAGTCGACGGTAAGCCGACTGGCTGGAAAGCGTATTACGACGGCGGCAAGTGGACGGTTGAAGACAAGCGTCCAGCAGCCAAGGCTTAATCCTGACAAAACGCGAAGGCTGATAGTGGGCCGACTCTGTCGGCCAGCGGGAGCAAGCTCCCTCGCCACAACACAAAAGGCCGCATGAAAACCCGAGGGTTGTCATGCGGCCTTTTGTTTTGTGCTTGCGGGAAGCGGAGGTGATCCACGACACTGTCCGACCTGCATGAAGCAATTATTTCGTTGTGGAGGCTGCCATCATGGCCCACGAACTCTATACCCGTACCAACCAGAAGATTTATTTCGCCGGCCTGTCGCTGGAAGCGCTCGCCAGAGCCGAAGAGGGGCGGGCGATGAACTCCCTGGCGCTGATTCAGGCCGGACGCGAATCGGCGTTGTTTCACCTGTACGGTGCGCTGCTGGGGTTATGCCATGAAATTGCCGGTTTCTATCGCTTGCCGCAGGCTAACGCGCCTCGGGCGGAAATGCTGTTGACCCGCGAAGTTCTGGAAGCCATCGCCATTCCTGAAATGGCCGAGATGGTCGAGTTGGCGCAGAACCCGGAAACCTGGCTGGCCAGGTTGCTGGCCGCCCATGCTGCGCTGTTTCAGCCGCCACGAGCGCCGCACAAGCCTAAAGGTGACGTAACGCAGCCGCTGATTCTGGCCGTTAACCTGGATGAAGAAGACGCGCCGCAAGAGCTGGGTCGGGAAGAGCTGGAGAGCTGGCGTCAGAACCTCAAAGGTCTGGCGATTCGGTTTCGCGAAGGGTTGAACGAGTGCTGAAGGATTGAAAGTTTACCGGATGGTCTGACAAGGACTGTCCGTTCAGGGATGAGTGTTGTCAGAAATTTCTCTTCATGATGGCATCTGGTCAAGATCCCGAGCGAAGCCTGGCCGATGCCTATATAATCCCCGCCTTTCGTGGAGAACAGACCTTTATGCCAACGTCCTTTCTAGAAATTGTCGAGTTGCCAGACGGCCGTATCGAACTGCGCAGGGCCGAGGACGAGGGTTCTCTGGTTACTTTGGATTTCTCCGAGGATGCCAAAGCGTTCCTGCAAGGCCAGCACGTGGAAGTCGCGAAGGCGATGTTGAGCGTCGGCGTTCAGATGGCAGGACGCCTGGTTGAAGGCGAATTTGATAAAGATCAGGGTTCGCGGGTTCTTCATTGATCCCACCTGTCGGTTTTTTGTAAATACCTCTACAGATCGGCTTCTCTGTCCTTGGAGAAGCCCCGCGTTGTTCAACGCGCGAATTGCTTTTCAGTTAACCCAGTCGAATATTCAAACTTTGTGCGTCCCCGGTCCGGGCGGCACTGATCAACTGTTGCCGTGAAGTCGTGTTCAGTGGGTTGAGCCAGCTGACGACTGTGTGGCTGCGACCCAGGCGAAGAGCTTCGCAGGTCAGTTGCTGGGCACTTTGGCTGCCGCGCGGTTGCAGCAGCAGGATGCGTTCGCGGTTCAGGCCGGCGTCCCGCAACCAGGCCTGGGTCAGGCTGGCGGGCGGGGCGATCAGCGTCAGCCAGCGTGCGTCCTGATCCTGACTCAACTCCCTGAGAATCGGTGCCAGGAGGTTCAGGCAATTCCCGGCCGCACCACGCAGTGACAGCTCGCTGAAAACTTCAGGTTCGGCGCTCCAGGGCGACTCGACCACGTCTTTCAGGATCGGCGCCAATGGCTGCACCATGAATGCCTCGAACAACGGCAGTTGGGCTTGCTGTGAGGTGTGTGGGAACTGCATAAAGCCTCCTTTAGCGGCGAATGACGCCAACACTCAAGCCTTCGATCACCAGTTCCTGATCTTTCAGGTTCACTTCGATAGGGGCGAATTCAGGGTTTTCGGCGATCAACCAGACTTTGCTGCCATCACGCTTGAAGCGTTTGACGGTCACTTCGTCGCCGATCCGCGCCACTACGATCTGGCCATTGCGGGCTTCACGGGTGGTATGGACTGCCAGCAGGTCACCGTCGAAAATGCCCACGTCCTTCATGCTCATGCCATGAACCCGCAGCAGATAATCGGCGCGAGGATGGAAGAACGAAGGGTTGATGTTGCAGGACTCTTCGATGTGCTGTTGGGCAAGGATTGGCGCGCCGGCAGCCACTCGACCAATGATCGGCAGGGTGGATTCGTCGGCTTTGGCTTCGAAGCCGGGGATGCGAATTCCGCGGGAGGCGCCAGGCGTCATCTCGATGGCGCCCTTACGGGCCAGCGCCTTGAGGTGTTCTTCCGCTGCGTTGGGCGATTTGAAACCCAGTTCCTGAGCGATTTCCGCGCGGGTCGGCGGGTAGCCGTTGTCTTCCAGGCAACGTTTGATGAAGGCCAGAATCTCTGCTTGGCGTGGCGTCAGCTTTAGCATATTGATCGCTCTGTCTTTTTATACAGTGACTGGGATTATATACAGTGAAACGGTCTTGGCAATGCCCCTTTTTTTGCCAGCCGCTGGACGGTCGATAAGCCAGTTGATTGAAGCTTCGTCGTTGTATGCTTAAATAGCTGACCGACCATTCCCAAAACGAACCGCCAGGCTTGACAAGGCTTGGGCTGAAACGTATGTTTCAAACAAGTGTTTGTCAGGCGGAGTAGCCATGGCCCAGTCGGAAACCGTTGAACGCATTCTTGATGCTGCCGAGCAGTTGTTCGCGGAAAAAGGTTTCGCTGAAACCTCGTTGCGCCTGATCACCAGCAAGGCCGGTGTCAATCTGGCGGCGGTGAACTATCACTTCGGCTCGAAGAAGGCGCTGATTCAGGCAGTCTTCTCGCGCTTTCTCGGGCCATTCTGCATCAGTCTCGACAAAGAGCTGGAGCGGCGTCAGGCCAAGCCCGAGAACAAGCCGACTCTTGAAGAGCTGCTGGAAATCCTCGTCGAGCAAGCGCTGGTGGTGCAGCCACGCAGCGGCAACGATCTGTCTATCTTCATGCGCTTGCTGGGTCTGGCCTTCAGTCAGAGCCAGGGGCATTTGCGTCGGTACCTGGAAGACATGTACGGCAAGGTGTTCCGTCGCTACATGATGCTGGTCAACGAAGCGGCGCCACGAATTCCACCCATCGAGCTGTTCTGGCGTGTGCACTTCATGCTCGGTGCTGCGGCGTTTAGCATGTCGGGGATCAAGGCATTGCGTGCGATTGCCGAGACCGACTTCGGCGTCAACACGTCCATCGAGCAAGTGATGCGTCTGATGGTGCCGTTCCTGGCGGCCGGCATGCGTGCCGAAACCGGCGTGACCGATACAGCCATGGCCACTGCGCAGTTACGTCCGCGCAGCAAGTCGACGCCGGTTGCCGCCAAGGTTTAGCCGCATACGGGTGGGCGCGGCAGCTGACATCCGCTAAGCTAGCCGCCCATGCCGACTCTCGTTCTGAACCCGCTCCCCATTGATATCGCCGACCTGCCGGGCACAGCCCACGGCGGCGAACGCGTGCGAGCCGGGTTTATCGTTATCAAGGAATCTCTATGACTGCTGGCCTGCAAGGCTCGTTGATGGTGGACGTCGCCGGTACCTGGCTGACGGCCGAAGATCGCCAATTGTTGCGCCAGCCCGAAGTGGGCGGCCTGATCATTTTTGCCCGCAACATTGAACATCCGCGTCAGGTGCGTGAGTTGAGTGCTGCGATCCGCGCCATTCGTCCCGATCTGCTGCTGGCAGTCGACCAGGAAGGTGGTCGGGTTCAGCGCCTGCGTCAGGGCTTCGTGCGACTGCCGGCCATGCGCGCCATCGCCGACAACCCAAATGCTGAATACCTGGCCGAACAGTGCGGCTGGATCATGGCGACCGAAGTGTTGGCGGTCGGTCTCGATCTGAGCTTCGCCCCGGTGCTGGACCTCGATTATCAGCGCAGCGCTGTGGTCGGCACTCGCTCGTTCGAGGGTGATCCTGAACGCGCAGCCTTGCTCGCAGGTGCATTCATTCGTGGCATGAACAGCGCCGGCATGGCCGCCACAGGCAAGCATTTTCCGGGGCACGGCTGGGCCGAGGCGGACTCCCATGTTGCGATCCCCAATGACGAGCGCAGCCTGGACGAGATCCGCGCCAACGACCTGGTGCCATTCTCCCGATTGAGCAAGCAACTGGCCGCGGTCATGCCGGCCCATGTGATCTATCCACAAGTCGATTCCCAGCCCGCCGGCTTCTCCCGCCGCTGGTTGCAGGACATCCTGCGCGGCGAGCTGCAGTTTGACGGTGTGATCTTCAGCGACGACCTGTCGATGGCCGGTGCCCATGTGGTTGGCGATGCTGCCAGCCGTATCGAAGCGGCACTGACCGCCGGTTGCGACATGGGTCTGGTGTGCAACGATCGCGCAGCGGCGGAATTGGCCCTGAGCGCCGCCCAGCGTCTGAAGGTCAAGCCGTCCGAGCGCATTGCGCGGATGCGCGGCCAATCGTACGCCAACACCGAATACCGTCAGAACCCGCGCTGGCTGGCAGCTGTCGGCGCGCTCAAGGAAGCTCAACTGATTGAGTAGGGATTTTTCGCTATGACGGTTTACGCGATTATCGGTGGCACCGGCCTGACTCAACTCGAAGGCTTGAACATTCGTCAGTCATTGGCCGTAGACACCCCGTACGGCGCGCCTTCGGCCGAGGTGCAGATCGGTGAGTACGCCGGCAAGGAAGTGTTGTTCCTCGCGCGCCACGGTCATCCGCATCGTTTCCCACCGCATCAGGTGAACTACCGCGCCAACCTGTGGGCGCTGAAGCAGGCCGGCGCCGAAGCGATTCTCGCGGTCAACGCCGTCGGTGGGATCAATGCCGCGATGGGTACCGGACATTTCTGCGTGCCGCATCAGCTGATCGACTACACCAGTGGTCGCGAACACACCTATTTCGCCGATGACCTGCAACAAGTCACCCACATCGACTTCAGCTTCCCCTACAGCGAACCGTTGCGCCAGCAGTTGATCGCGGCATTGGTGGCGGAAGGGGTTGGCTTCAGCGGCCATGGAGTGTACGCCTGCACCCAAGGGCCGCGCCTGGAAACGGTTGCGGAGATTGCGCGCCTGGAGCGTGACGGCTGCGACATCGTCGGCATGACCGGGATGCCGGAAGCCGCATTGGCACGTGAGCTTGAGCTGGACTATGCCTGCCTGGCGCTGGTGGTGAACCCTGCGGCGGGCAAGTCGGCAGCGGTGATTACCATGGCCGAAATCGAGCAGGCGTTGCATGACGGAATGGGGACAGTTAAGTCGACGTTGGCGCGGGTGTTGAGAGGCTGAGTCCGACTCTATATCGAGTTGACCCTTTCGCGAGCAGGCTTGCTCCCACAGTGGATCTGTGTTTGCCCGCCAAATTGGAGGCGGCACACTATTAAATGTGGGAGCGAGCCTGCTCGCGAAGGCGATCTACCAGGCACCGAGTACCTCAGCGCTTCTCCAGCTTATCCGGCATCGGCGCAAACAACGCTTCAATATCGTCGCTCTGCAACTTCCAGTCCCCGGCCTTGCGTCCATCCAGCACGCCGGCCGCAAGGTCGGACTTTTCCTTTTGCAGGTGCTGAATCTTCTCTTCAACCGTTCCCCTGGCAATCATCTTGTAGACGAACACCGGTTTCTCCTGACCAATGCGATACGCACGGTCGGTCGCCTGGTTTTCCGTCGCCGGGTTCCACCACGGGTCGTAGTGAATCACGGTGTCTGCTTCGGTCAGGTTCAAGCCAACACCACCAGCCTTCAGGCTGATCAGAAAAATCTGACGCTTGCCGCTCTGGAAATCCTTCACCGGCGTGCGTCGGTCGCGGGTCTGTCCGGTCAGCAGTGCATAGGCAACGTTGCGCTTTTTCAGCTCGTCCTCGATCAGCGACAGCATTGAAGTGAACTGCGAGAACAGCAGAATCCGCCGACCTTCCTCGAACAATTCCTCCAGCATTTCCATCAGGCTATCGAGCTTGCCCGAGGTACTGCCGCGAGCGGGCAGGGCGGCGTCGTTGACCAGGCGCAAATCGCAGCACACCTGACGCAGCTTCAGCAGCGCCTCAAGAATGATGATCTGGCTACGCGCCACGCCTTTGCGAGTGATCTCGTCGCGAACCTTTTTGTCCATCGCCAGGCGCATGGTTTCGTACACATCGCGCTGGGCTTCGTTGAGTTCGACCCAATGAATGATTTCGGTTTTCGGCGGTAACTCGGTGGCCACCTGTTCTTTGGTCCTGCGCAGCAGGAACGGCTTGATCCGACCGTTGAGGTGCTGAAGTCGTACTTCACTGGCGCGCTTTTCAATCGGCACACGGTAATCGCGATTGAAGCTTTTTATGTCGCCGAGCCAGCCGGGCAGCAGGAAGTGGAACAGCGACCACAGTTCGCCCAAGTGGTTTTCCAGCGGCGTGCCACTCAGGCACAGGCGCTGGCGAGCATTCAGCGCACGGGCGGCCTGGGCGGCCTTGCTGTTGGGGTTCTTGATGTACTGGGCCTCATCCAGCACCAGCACGTGTAACGGCTGCGCCGCCAGGCGTTCGACGTCCTTGGGGAGCAGCGCATAGGTGGTCAGGATCAGGTCGTAATCGGTCAGCGTCTCGAAGTGCTTCTTGCGACTGGCGCCGTACAGCGCCAGCACGTTGAGCTGCGGTGTGAAGTGCGCCGCTTCGTCGAGCCAATTGGGAATCAGGCTGGTGGGCATCACCACCATGCACGGCCGATCGAGGCGTCCGGCGTTCTTCTCGCTGAGAATGTGCGCCAGGGTTTGTAGGGTTTTACCCAGACCCATGTCGTCCGCGAGGATCCCGCCGACTTCCAGTTGCCGCAGCGACTGCATCCAGCTCAAGCCTTCCAACTGATACGGACGCAGGGTCGCGTTCAAACCTTCCGGTGCCGTGGCGGTGTAATCCTTGATGTCGCGCAATCGCTGGGCAAAGGTGCGGATCTGTTCGCCTCCTTCCCAGAGCAGCGGCATGTCTTCCAGCGGATTCAACCGCGTGGCATCGGCCTTGCTCAGGCGCAGCGTCGTTTCGCCGGGCTCTTGCAGATAGAACTCGCCGAGGGTCGCCAGCACCGGTTTCAAGCGGCCGAAGGGCAGGGCGACCTGCAACGGGCCGTGTTCGGAGTTCGGGCGATTCGGGATGTTTACCAGGATCAGTTCGTCATCGCGACGCCGGGCGAGGCGTTCCGGGTTGAGGATTTCGGTGTGGGAGCGCATCAGGTTCAACAGGATCGGCAGCAGGCTCAACCGTTCACCGTTGACGATGATCCCCAGTTCCAGATCGAACCAGTCACGCTCCGGTGCCTGCTCGACGGTGGCGTACCAGTCGTCCACTGCGGTCAGGTCGAAACCGAAATCCTCGTCGATCTGCAGCTCCCAGCCTAGGGTGCGCAGTTTCGGTAGCTCATTGAGGGTGAAGGTCAGCCAGGCGCTGTCGTTGACCATCTCATAGAGTTCACCTGCACTTTCCGGTAAGGCCTTGCTCTGCCGGGTGGCGACCTTGAACCCGAGGATCCGTAACTGTTCCCTGTAGGTCTGTTCGACTTCCGGATGGCGCTTTATCCGTAATGTCTGCGTCTCCTGACGAATCAGGATGTCGGCATTTTTCTGTCCGCAAACGTATTCATCCAGATAGCTGAAGGACAGGGCCGCGCGGTGCTGGATGTAGCGCTGCATCTTGCCGTTGCGCGGTTCGAAGGCGCTGAACTCGATACTGGCCAGCCACAGGCGCGGCACCGGTTGCACGTTATCCACCAGCACTTGTGGCGGCGCTTTCGGGCTGCGGTTTTCCAGCACGGCCTGAAGTTTTTCCAGCAGTTCGGCGTCTTGCGCAGCGGCGGGGTAGGCAAGGGTTTCCTGTACTTTCAGCAACACCGCCGCGCAATGTTTGCAGTTGCTGTGAACCGGGCAAGTGCAATTGGCGTCGATCATCAGCAAAGTGCCTTTGGCCGACTCACGCAGACGAATGGTCTGACGGTAAACGTTACTGCCGGACCCTTCGCAAGCGGCGAGGATGGTGGCGTCGCCGGCCTCGACGATCCTGACGCGATTTTCCAGCGCGTAGCGGCGGCCACGCTCAAGGCTCTGTTCCTTGAATCGGCTGACCCAGGAAGGTGCCAGGGGTTTGCTCAGGATCGCAGGCATAAGGACTTCAATCAGTCCGGAATTTCATCGGGGACTGGCCGAGGCGCAGGCGCGGTCAAGGAGGTGATCTTGATCAGCAGGCCGAGGTGGCCGTTGTCGAGGAAGTTCAGTTGGCCGTTCTTGGTGTGGCTTTCCTGTTTCAGGCGTTCGCTGGCGGTCACCAGGCCATTGGCGTCGATCTGGTTGACCCAGAAGTCTGCGTCCACATCGGTGAAGCGCCCCAGTTTCAGGCTCAGCGTACCCTCGATCGGGAACTGGCCGAACTGTTCCGTGCCTTCGCTGATCGCAACTTTGCTGGCTTCTTCACCGAGGGTCTGTTGCCAGGCCTTGTGTAGCAACACCGTGTAGTTGTTGCTGGCGCTGAGCTTTTCCACTTCGGGATTCAGGCTTGGCGTGCGAAAGCTGTCGGGGCTGATGCGTTGTGCGCCCGCTGCCCAGTCTTCCGGCGCCGCGCGACTGACAATGGCAGGCACTGCGTTTTGCCGCACCAGAATCATTTCGACCTGATAGAGATCATCGGCAAACGCCGTAGGGGCGAACAACGTCATCAAGCACGTCATCAACAAGGTCAGTGAGCGAAACAGGCGCATGCGGCGTCCTTCAAGCAGTTTTCGGAATGAGGCGCTCAAACAGCGCCTCTACAGTATTAAAGCGCTCTTCCGAGCGCTCCATCGGCACCTGGAATTTAAACATCGTGGCGCCTTCGAATTTGTAGCGTTTTGGCTGGCTCTGGATCAGCTTGATCAGCGTCAGCGGATCAACCGGGGTTTGCGTCGCGAACTCGATTCGACCGCCTTGCGGGCCACCGTCGACTTTCTTGATGCCCAGCAGTTCGGCCTGCAACTTCAGCGCGGTGATGCGCATCAGGTTCTTGGTCGGCTCCGGCAACAGGCCGAAACGGTCGATCATCTCCACTTGCAGGTCCTTGAGGCCTTCCTCATCGGTGGCCGAGGCGATGCGTTTGTAGAGAATCAGTCGGGCATGGACGTCCGGCAAGTAGTCTTCGGGAATCAACGCCGGTACACGCAGATTGACTTCCGGTCCGCCGCCCAGCGGTTGATCGAGGTTCGGTTGTTCGCCCTTGCGGATCGACTTCACCGCGCGTTCGAGCATTTCCATGTACAGCGTGAAACCGACGGCCTGGATCTGCCCGCTCTGACCGTCGCCGAGCAGTTCGCCGGCACCACGGATTTCCAGGTCGTTGGTGGCGAGCACGAAGCCGGCGCCGAGGTCCTGGGTGTTGGCGATCGCTTCCAGACGCTTTTCCGCGTCAGGGGTGATTTGCTGGCGGGGCGGTGTCAGCAGGTAAGCGTACGCCTGGTGGTGACTGCGACCCACCCGGCCACGCAACTGGTGCAACTGCGCCAGGCCGAACTTGTCGGCACGCTCGATGATGATGGTGTTGGCGCTCGGCACGTCGATGCCGGTCTCGATGATGGTCGAGGCGATCAGCACGTTGAAGCGCTTGTGGTAGAAGTCGCTCATCACCTGTTCGAGATCGCGTTCGCGCATCTGTCCGTGGCCGATGCCGATCCGCGCTTCCGGCACCAGCTCGGCGAGGTCGGCGGCGCATTTCTCGATGGTCTTCACGTCGTTGTGCAGGAAATAGACCTGACCGCCACGCAGCAACTCACGAAGCAGGGCCTCTTTGACCGTGCTCTTGTTCTGCTCCATGACGAAGGTGCGCACCGACAGGCGACGGGCCGGCGGCGTGGCGATGATCGACAGGTCGCGCATGCCCGAGACCGCCATGTTCAGCGTGCGCGGAATCGGCGTGGCAGTCAGGGTCAGGATGTCGACTTCACTGCGCAGGGCCTTGAGCTGTTCCTTCTGACGGACACCAAAACGGTGCTCTTCGTCGATGATCACCAGCCCCAGGTTTTTGATCTTCACGTCGTCCTGCAACAGCTTGTGCGTGCCGATGACGATGTCGATCTTGCCTTCGGCGAGGTCCGCCACCGCGGCGTTCACTTCCTTGGTCGACTTGAAGCGGCTCATCACTTCCACGGTCACCGGCCAGTCGGCGAAACGGTCGCGGAAACTGTTGTAGTGCTGCTGGGCGAGCAGGGTGGTCGGCACCAGAATCGCAACCTGACGACCGCCGTGTACGGCGATGAAGGCTGCGCGCATCGCCACTTCGGTCTTGCCGAAACCAACGTCGCCGCAGACCAGGCGATCCATCGGCTTCGGCGCGAGCATGTCGGCGCGCACCGCTTCGATGGTGGTCTGCTGGTCCGGGGTTTCTTCGAACGGGAAACCGGCGCTGAAGGTCGCGTAATCGGCTTTCGGGTCGGCGAAGGCATACCCTTCGCGAGCGGCGCGGCGGGCATAGATGTCGAGCAGCTCGGCGGCGACGTCGCGGACTTGCTCGGCGGCTTTGCGCTTGGCTTTCTGCCAGGTCTCGGAACCGAGGCGATGCAGTGGGGCCAGGGCATCGTCGCTGCCGGTGTAGCGAGCGATTAAATGCAGGTTGGCCACCGGCACATAAAGCTTGGCGTTTTCGGCGTATTCGAGGGTCAGGAATTCGGCAGCCTGGTTATCGATTTCCAGGATCGTCAGTCCCAGATACCGACCGACACCGTGATCGATGTGCACCACCGGCGCGCCTTCGCGCAGCTCGGTGAGGTTCTTGATAACGGCGTCGTTGTTGGCGTCGGCGCGTTTCTCACGGCGACGGCGCTGCATGACACGCTGACCGAACAACGGGCTTTCGGCCACCAGGGCCAGGGCCGGGTCGTCGAGCACCAGGCCTTCGTCGAGCGGCGCGATAGTGATCGCCAGGCGCTCTTTGCTGGCGACAAAGTCCGGCCAGCTGTCGACGGTTTTCGGTCGCAGCTTCAAGCGCTCAAGCAATTCCAGCAGCACTTCGCGACGACCCGCGGACTCGGCGGTAAACAGCACGCGACCGGGGAACTCATCGAGAAAGCCGGCCAGCGCTGCCAAAGGCTGGGTGGCCTTGGCTTCGATGGCCAGGTTCGGCAACTCCCGAGCGGGGAAGCGCTCGCGGCCGACGCCGGTTTCCACGTCCTGTTGGCTGACGACCACCCGCGGCCAGTTTTTCAGGCGCGCAAAGCAATCTTCCACCGGCAGGAACAACTCGGCCGGTGGCAATAAAGGACGGGCCGGATCGACACGGCGCTCTTCATAACGATTGCGCACGTCGTTCCAGAAACTTTCCGCCGCCTGTTCGATGCCCGGCAGGGAAAACACTTGCGTGTCCTGGGGCAAGTAATCGAAGAGCGTCGACGTTTCGTCGAAGAACAGGGGCAGGTAGTACTCGATACCGGCCGGTGTAATCCCGCTGCTCAGGTCCTGAAAGATCGGGCAGCGACGGAAGTCGACATCGAAACGCTCGCGGAAACGCGCCTTGAAGCGGGTGACCGCGTCCTTTTGCAGAGGAAACTCTCTCGCTGGCAGCAGGCGAACGGTTTCAACCTTGTCGATGGAGCGCTGGTTTTCCGGATCGAACGTACGAAGTGTCTCGATTTCGTCGTCGAACAGGTCGATGCGGAAGGGTAACTTGCTGCCCATCGGGAACAGATCGATCAGCGAGCCGCGTACTGTGAATTCGCCATGCTCGTAAACCGTATCGACATAACGATAGCCGCTGGCCTCAAGCCGGGTGCGCATCTGCTCGACGTCGAGCTTCTGGCCGATGTCCAGCACCAGGCTGCTACCGAGCAGGAATTTGGTCGGCGCCAGACGATGTAACGCGGTAGTGATCGGTACGACCAGGACGCCATGACTCAGCTCCGGCAACCGATACAGGGCGGAGATGCGCTGGGAAATGATGTCCTGGTGGGGCGAAAACAGATCGTAGGGCAGGGTTTCCCAGTCCGGGAAATGCAGCACCGGCAAATCCGGGGCGAAGAAACTCAGCTCCTGTTCCAGCCGTTCGGCACTTTGGCTGTCGGCGGTCAGCAGCAGGGTAAAGCGCTTGGCAGCGCTGGCGGCCTCGGCGATGGCCAGGCTCAGGGCGGCACCGGGCAGGTTGCCCCAGTGCTGTTTACCTGCCGCGGCAGGGAGAAGCGGTAGACGCAGAACGGGCACGGAAGGTTGAGCTCCAAGCGTTGCGACAAAGTCGGTAATTGTAGCGGTCCGGGGTGCCGCCTGTCAGTTGCAGATGTGTCTATTACGCAGGTTGGGCGAAATGTAGTGGTAAAGACAAAAAACCGCGGTTTTTAGCTGAAAATTGATGATTATGTAGTGGCAAAACGACCTGGTGTTACGGAGGGTTACGGATAAGACAGCGTTGTCTCCAAAAAATTGACTGCGCTGAAAGCCCCGGTTTTATTGGGCTTTAGCGGGGTGCGATTTTTTTGAACGGAATTTTGTTACGGATCGTACGACAGGCGCGCATTGCTACGGGAGGCACTCGGCGGCATAATGTAGCCCCTTTTTTCTGCCCCTACATGTGGAAGGTTCCCGTGACTCAGAAGCCCGACCAGTGTCTTGGTGAATGGATCGACCGTGAAGCACTCGCAGAAGCGATGATTCCGCTTATCGGTCAGCTCTACCGCAATAACAACGTGGTGAGTTCGATCTATGGCCGCAGCCTGATCAACCAGTCTGTCATCGCGATTCTCAAAGCTCACCGCTTTGCTCGCCATCGTTCTTCCGACGATAGCGAACTCTCCGTCCACGAAACATTCCCGCTGCTTAAAGCCATGAGCGAGCTCAAGCTCGGCGCGGCTTCGGTAGACTTGGGCAAGTTGGCGTTCAAATTCCGTGTCGAAGGCAATGGCCGCACTCCCGAGCAGTTCGTCCGTGAAGAATTGGCTGACGTGGTTGGCCAGCAAAACGCTTCCGCTCGCAAAGGCACCGACGTTGTGCTGTACGGCTTCGGTCGTATCGGCCGTCTGCTGGCGCGCATCCTGATCGAAAAAACCGGCGGCGGCGACGGCCTGCGCCTGCGTGCCATCGTGGTGCGCAAAGGCGCCGAGAACGACCTGATCAAGCGCGCAAGTCTGTTGCGTCGCGATTCGGTACACGGTCCGTTCAACGGCACCATCGTCATCGACGAAGAAAACAACACCATCACCGCCAACGGTAACCTGATCCAGGTGATCTACGCGAAGAACCCGACCGAGGTGGATTACACCCAGTACGGCATCAAAGACGCACTGCTGGTGGACAACACCGGTGTATGGCGTGACGCCGAGGGCCTGGGCCAGCACCTGGCGTGCCCGGGTATCGACCGCGTTGTTCTGACCGCGCCTGGCAAGGGCAAGCTGAAGAACATTGTTCACGGCATCAATCACACTGAAATAACCGCTGACGACAAGATCGTGTCCGCCGCTTCCTGCACCACCAACGCCATCGTGCCGGTGCTGAAGGCTGTGAATGACAAGTTCGGCATCATCAACGGTCACGTCGAAACCGTTCACTCGTACACCAACGACCAGAACCTGATCGACAACTTCCACAAGGGCGATCGCCGTGGCCGTAGCGCCGCGCTGAACATGGTGATCACCGAGACCGGTGCTGCCACCGCTGCTGCCAAGGCCCTGCCTGAGCTGGCCGGCAAGTTGACCGGTAATGCGATCCGCGTTCCGACGCCTAACGTGTCGATGGCCATTCTCAACCTGAACCTTGAGAAAGCCGCCACCCGTGAAGAGATGAACGAGTACCTGCGCTACATGGCGCTGCACTCCGATCTGCATAAGCAAATCGACTTCGTCAACTCGCAGGAAGTGGTTTCCACCGACTTCGTTGGCTCGCGCCACGCAGGCGTTGTGGATGCTGAAGCGACCATCTGCCAAGACAACCGCGTTGTTCTGTACGTTTGGTACGACAACGAATTCGGTTACAGCTGCCAGGTAGTCCGCGTGATGGAAGACATGGCCGGGGTAAACCCGCCAGCATTCCCGCGCTAAGCGTTAGCTGCACATGAAAACGCCCCGACTTTGGTCGGGGCGTTTTTGTTTGTGTGGTTTGGTCGGTTGCAGGTGTGTTGTCTGGGCCGGCCTCATCGCGGGCAAGCCCGCTCCCACATTGGCGTTGTGAACACCGCAGATCCAATGTGGGAGCGAGCCTGCTCGCGATGGCGATCTATCAGGCGCCGCCGACCACCGCTGCTTGCGCGGTGCGCAACTCATGCCGATTGCCTTTGAACAGCACCAGCGTCGCAATCAACCCCAGCACCGCCGCACCACTGAGCCAGATCCCCGGCGCAGCCTTGTTGTCCAGCACATGAATCAGGTACGTACACGCCGCCGGTGTAAAACCGCCGAAGGTCGCAGTCGCCAGGCTGTAGGCCAGCGAGAAACCGGTCGTACGAACTTCCACCGGCATGATCTCGGTCAGGGCGACCACCATGGCACCGTTGTACGAGCCATACAGGAACGACAACCACAACTCGACGATCAGCAAATGGCTGAAGCTCGGGTTCGCCACCAACCACGACAGGGCAGGGTAAGCGGTGAGGATCGCCAGAGTAGTCGCCGCCAGCAGCAAGGGTTTACGCCCGATCTTGTCGGAGACAGCACCCATCACCGGCAGCCAGAAGAAGTTCGACAGGCCGATGCATACCGTCACCAGCAGCGCATCCAGATCCGATAGATGCAGTTCGGCTTTGCCGAACGTCGGCGTGTAGGCCGTGATCAGGTAGAATGACACCGTGGTCATCACCACCAGCGCCATGCCTGCGATGACGATGCCAAAGTTCTGACCGATCGAGCGGACAATGTCCTGCAGGGTAGGGCGGTGTTTGCGTGCCTGGAATTCCGGGGTTTCTTCCAGCGAGCGGCGAATCACGAAGATCGCCGGCACGATCATGCAGCCGATCAGGAACGGCACGCGCCAACCCCAGTCACCCATTTCCTCCGGGCTGAGCCAGTGGTTCAAACCCACCCCGAGCAGGCCCGCGAATACCACCGCCGCTTGCTGGCTGGCGGATTGCCAACTGACGAAAAAGCCTTTACGACCCGGTGTGGAGATTTCCGCGAGATACACCGAAACACCGCCAAGTTCCACGCCCGCCGAAAAGCCTTGCAGCAGACGGCCGAACAATACGAGCAGCGGCGCAGCGACGCCCAATGTGGCGTAACCCGGCACGCAAGCAATCAACACTGTACCGGCGGCCATCATCGCCAGAGTGATGATCAGCCCTTTGCGGCGACCATGGCGGTCGATGTAGGCGCCGAGGAAAATCGCCCCCAGCGGGCGCATCAGAAAACCGGCACCGAAGGTGGCCAGCGACAACATCAGGGAAGCGAAAGCACTGTCGGCAGGGAAGAAGGTTTTGGCGATGGCCGTGGCGTAGAAGCCGTAGACCATAAAGTCGAACATCTCGAGAAAGTTGCCGCTGACAACGCGAAAAATCGCCTTGCCTTTGCCCGTATTCGAGGACATTTGAACGTACTCACTTTTAGCTGTCTTGTCGGAAATCCCTGGTTTAGACGCGTCCTCGCTGCCGCCCATGAGGGCAGGCTCCCTCGGCGAACAGATTTGTAACAATATGTGTATGAAGATCGTTAGGCAACAACTAGTTAGCTTGCTGTTTAAACGATGTAGCCATTACGCGGTATGAATCGGGGACCGAAGTGACATAAAAGGTACGGCCACCACAGATCTGATGTGGGAGCGAGCCTGCTCGCGATTGCGGTTCGCGAGTCAACATTAGAATTGACTGAGACACCGCAATCGCGAGCAGGCTCGCTCCCACATTTCTGTCGCATAATGGCTGGCCTTGGCGGTGTGTCAGGGGATTCTTCAGCAGAGGTGGGATTTGTTGAGTCGGTGGAAAAACATCTTCCTGGTGCTATGCGTTGTCTTGTCCGGCTGCGGCAACGGCGACTCCATGGAAAGCTTCAGCGGCCCAACCATGGGCAGTACGTATTCAATCAAGTACCTGCGCCAAGCCGGCTTGCCCACCCCGGCGGAAGTCCGCGTCCAGGTCGAAAAAATCCTCGCTGAAGTCGACCAGCAAATGTCGACCTACCGCAGCGACTCCGACATCGAACGCTTCAACGATCTTCCCGCCAACCGCTGTCAGAAAATGCCCGCACCGATCCTCAAATTGGTCCGTGTCGCTGAGCAACTGTCAGAACAAAGTGAAGGCTCCTACGACTTGACGGTGGAACCTCTGCTCAACCTCTGGGGTTTCGGCCCCCAGGCCCGTGAGGAAAAAGTCCCCAGCGCTCAAGCACTGGCCGAGGTGAGGCAGCGCGTCGGTTACCAGCACTTGCGCATCGAAGGCGATCAGTTGTGCAAGGATGCCGCAGTCGAAGTCGACTTCAACAGCATCGCTGCCGGCTACGCGGTTGATCGCATCGCCGCGCAACTCGAAGCCTCCGGCATCCACAACTACCTCGCCGAAGCCACCGGTGAACTCAAGGCGGCCGGCAAAAAGCTCGACGGCTCACCGTGGCGCATCGCCCTGGAAGAACCTCGGGATGATCAGCAAGTCGCCCAAAGAGTCATCGCGGTCGACGGCTACGGTGTGTCCACCTCCGGCGACTACCGTAATTATTTCGAGCAGGACGGTCGGCGTTATTCCCACACCTTCGATGCCCGCACCGGTGCACCGGTCTCACACACCCTGGCGTCCGTCACGGTAATTAATCCTTCGGCGCTGATGGCCGATGGCTTATCGACGCTGTTGCTGATTCTCGGCCCGGAGCGCGGTTGGGACTACGCAGAAAAACACGATATCGGCGCATTTTTTGTGATCCGTGCCGATACAGGTTTCGTCACGCGCACCAGTCACGCTTTTGAACGCCTCAGTGGCGGAAAAACCGAGTGACCACGGCGATTCAAGCAGCAAAGACTGGCGTTGTAGTGCAGGCAAAACTAGCCTACGACGCGACCAAGGGTTAATGTGCCCGGCGTTGACGCTTCTATAGACTGTGTCCGGGTTCTGCACTGGCCCCAAATTGTTCCTTCACGCCGCAGATCGGCGTGATTTAGCCGCAGGTGCCGATGGCGCCGCGGCCTGTTCTGAGGAGTACGCATGGCTGTCTACAACTACGACGTGGTGGTGTTGGGTTCCGGCCCGGCCGGAGAAGGCGCGGCAATGAACGCCGCCAAAGCAGGGCGCAAGGTGGCGATGGTCGATAGCCGTCGCCAGGTCGGCGGCAACTGCACCCACCTGGGCACCATCCCGTCCAAGGCATTGCGTCACTCGGTCCGGCAGATCATGCAGTTCAACACCAACCCGATGTTCCGGGCCATTGGTGAGCCACGCTGGTTCTCGTTTCCGGACGTACTGAAAAGCGCCGAAAAAGTCATTTCCAAACAAGTCGCTTCGCGTACCGGCTACTACGCCCGTAACCGCGTCGACGTGTTCTTTGGCACCGGTAGCTTCGCCGACGAGCAAACCATCGAAGTGGTCTGCGCCAACGGCGTGGTCGAAAAACTGGTGGCCAAGCACATCATCATCGCCACCGGCTCGCGCCCGTATCGCCCGGCGGACATCGATTTCCATCACCCGCGCATCTACGATAGCGACACCATCCTCAGCCTCGGCCACACCCCGCGCAAACTCATCGTATACGGCGCCGGTGTGATCGGTTGCGAGTACGCGTCGATCTTCAGTGGTCTGGGTGTACTGGTTGAACTGGTGGATAACCGCGGTCAGTTGCTGAGCTTCCTGGATTCGGAAATTTCCCAGGCCCTGAGTTACCACTTCAGCAACAACAACATCACGGTTCGTCACAACGAAGACTACGACCGCGTCGAAGGCGTGGACAACGGTGTGATCCTGCACCTCAAGTCCGGCAAGAAGATCAAGGCCGACGCCTTGCTCTGGTGCAACGGACGTACCGGCAACACCGATCAGTTGGGTCTGGAAAACATCGGCGTGAAGGTCAACAGCCGTGGCCAGATCGAAGTCGACGAGGCCTATCGCACCTGCGTACCGAATATCTACGGTGCCGGTGATGTGATCGGCTGGCCGAGCCTGGCCAGTGCTGCCCACGACCAGGGCCGTTCGGCCGCTGGCAGCATCGTCGATAACAACAGCTGGCGCTTCGTCAACGACGTGCCGACCGGCATCTACACCATTCCGGAGATCAGCTCGATCGGCAAGAACGAGCAGGAGCTGACCCAGGCCAAGGTGCCGTACGAAGTGGGCAAGGCGTTCTTCAAGAGCATGGCGCGTGCACAGATCGCCGGCGAGCCTCAGGGCATGCTGAAGATCCTCTTCCACCGCGAAACGCTGGAAGTGCTGGGCGTTCACTGCTTTGGTTATCAGGCGTCGGAGATTGTTCACATCGGTCAGGCGATCATGAGCCAGCCGGGCGAACTGAACACCCTGAAGTACTTCGTCAACACGACGTTCAACTACCCGACCATGGCCGAAGCCTATCGGGTAGCGGCGTACGATGGCCTCAACCGGCTTTTTTGAGTGGCTCCGGCCGGTGGCCTGAGCCGGCCGGGGAGACCGATTTCAGCAATTCTCGAGCGTGGCGCTGGCCAAACCGGGAAAGTCTGTAATCAGGCTGTCAACGCCGAAGTCGGCGAGTCTGCGCATCAGCGCGGGCTCGTTGACTGTCCATACCGACACATGCAGCCCCTGACGCTGCGCCTTCTGCAGGCGTTCCGGCGTACACAGGGTCCAGTTCAGCGCCAGAATCCCACAGCCATAGCTTTGCGCGACCTTCAACGGGTCGAGCCAGGCGTACTCGGCCACCAATCCGCGCGACACGTCCGGCACCAGATCCAGCGCAGCTTTCAACACTTCCCGCGAACTTGAGGTGATCGTCACCTTGTCGAGCAGGCCGAATCGCTGAGCCATCTCGCGAATCGCCAGCACGGTGGTTGCGGCGCGGGTGCGTGAAGCGCTTTTGACTTCCAGCTGCCAGTGCTCGAAATCGCATTTCTCGAACAGCTCTTCCAGCGTCGGGATCGGGCAGGGTTTGATCCAGCCCGGGCCGCCCTTGCGCGCGTCGTAGGTCACCAGCTCGGCCGCCGTATGCTCGACGACTTTGCCGCGCCGGTCGGTGGTGCGCTTGAGCGTCGGGTCGTGGATGACCATCAACTCGTTGTCCATGGACAGGTGCAGGTCCAGTTCGCAGCGGCGCACGCCGTGCTTGAGGCATTGCTGAAAGCTGGTCAGCGTGTTTTCCGGTGCTTCGCCCTTGGCGCCGCGATGGCCGTAGATGAGGGTCACGGTTCTTCCTTAAATTAAATGCCGGATTCGTTTTGTTCGCGCGCCAGGCGTCGTTCTTGTGCCTGTCTCTGCAGGATGTAGCGGGCCAGCAGTTGTCGCTGGGCATCGGTCAGGTGTTCGAACTCGGTGCCGACGTCGTAGCCATCGCCCTTGCGGTCGCAATGGGTGACGCGAGCCCGCAGCAGCAACCCGAGTGCTTGCGGCATCAAGACCAGTTTGACCGACAGGTGTGCGCCCGCGGCAATGGGCGTCGGGTGCTGAAAGTCGATGCCACCCTCGGAGATGATCACAGGCTGCGGCTCGCCGATCTGCCCGAGCACGGTGATCGCCATTACCTGGCTGAGTAAATCGATGCGTTTGTTCTGGGATTTCAGGAACGCCGCGAGATTCCGGTCGCGCTCACTGATCTGGCGCAACAGGTGTTGTGACTCGAATTCGCTCAGGTGCAGTTCGCTGAGCAAGTTGAAGAGTGGGGAAGCATCCTGCAACACTTCCTGGCCTGCGGCTTCGGGAGCGGACAGGGGCCGAATTTCCAGTGCGATCGTGTCCTCGATACGGTAGTATTCGCGGCGATCTTCTTCATCTAATGTCGACATGGCGAACCCATGGTAGCGGCGGTGGTCTGAGTGTAAAGCTGGTTATCAACCCCCGCCACAAGGACGTTCCTTTTCCCTCCGAACAAGCCCCGACATGTTCAGACCTCTCTTCGTATTTATTGGCACGCGTTATACCCGTGCAAAGCGTCGCAATCATTTTGTGTCATTCATTTCCCTGACCTCGATAATCGGTCTCGCCCTTGGTGTGGTCGTGATGATCGTGGTGCTGTCGGTCATGAACGGCTTCGATCATGAGATGCGCACCCGCGTGCTAGGCATGGTGCCCCACGCGACTATCGAGTCCGGCGAACCGATCAGCGACTGGCAAAGCCTGGCCGCCAAGGTCAAGCAGAACCCGCAGGTGACGGCCGTTGCGCCGTTCACCCAGATGCAGGGTTTGCTGACCAACAACGGCAAGGTCTCCAAAGTCCTGCTCAATGCCATCGACCCGGCGCTGGAACGCCAGGTCTCGATCATTGACAAGTTCATGCTGCAGGGCAAACTCGACGACCTGGCGCCCGGCAGTTTTTGCATCGTCATCGGTGACAAGGCCGCCGCCAAGCTCGGCGCAGCGATCGGCGACAAGCTGACCTTCGTCGCACCGGAAGTCACCGTGACCCCGGCCGGGATGTTCCCGCGTATGAAACGCTTTACCGTGGTCGGCATCTTCCATGTCGGCGCCGGCGAGATCGACGGTTACCTGGGCGTCACCAATCTGCAGGACCTGGCGAAGCTGCACCGCTGGAAACCGGATCAGGTCCAGGGCATCCGCTTGAAGTTCGACGACCTGTTCCAGGCGCCACGCACCGCGTGGAACATCGCCCAGCAGCTCGGCGAAGACCATTTCTATGCCCGCGACTGGACACGCACCCACGGCAATCTGTATCAGGCGATCCGCATGGAAAAAGCCATGATCGGTCTGCTGTTGCTGCTGATTGTCGCCGTGGCCGCGTTCAACATCATTTCCACGCTGGTGATGGTGGTGAATGACAAGAAGGGCGACATCGCGATTCTGCGCACCCTCGGCGCCACGCCGGGTTCGATCATGGCGATTTTCATGGTGCAGGGCACGGTCATCGGCGTGGTCGGCACGCTGATCGGTGCCGTGGTCGGGATCTTCGCCGCGTTGAACGTCAGCGCCGCGATCTCGGCCCTTGAAGGCTTGATCGGCCACAAGTTCCTGAATGCCGACGTGTACTTCATCGATTACCTGCCGTCGCAAGTGCAGAGCCAGGACGTGTTGATGGTCTGCGCCGCCGCGTTGGTCCTGAGTTTCCTCGCCACCCTGTATCCAGCCTGGCGTGCCGCGCGCACCCAGCCTGCGGAGGCGCTACGTTATGAGTGAGTCGGGCATGAGTGATAAAGCAATCTTGAGTTGCCGCAACCTGGGCAAATCCTACGAGGAAGGTCCGGAGTCGGTGGAGGTTCTGGCCGGTCTGCAACTGGAGTTGCACCCGGGTGAGCGCGTGGCGATTGTCGGCACCTCGGGTTCGGGCAAAAGTACCTTGCTCAACCTGTTGGGCGGTCTCGATACGCCGACCAAGGGCAGCGTCTGGCTGGCCGGTGAAGAACTGTCGGCGCTGAACGAAAAGGCTCGCGGCCTGCTGCGCAACCGGTCGCTGGGTTTCGTTTACCAGTTCCACCATTTGCTGCCGGAATTTACCGCGCTGGAAAACGTCTGCATGCCGCTGCTGATCGGTAAAACCGCAATTCCGGAAGCACGTCAGCGTGCGACGGCGTTGCTGGAGCGGGTAGGGCTGGGCCATCGCCTGGAGCACAAGCCGTCGGAATTGTCCGGTGGCGAACGTCAGCGTGTGGCCATCGCTCGCGCTCTGGTGAACAAGCCAGGCCTGGTGATGCTCGACGAGCCGACCGGTAACCTCGATTCCCACACCGCCCAGGGCATTCAGGATCTGATGCTGGAACTCAGCACTTCGATGCGCACGGCGTTCCTGGTGGTGACTCACGACATGAACCTGGCCCGCCAGATGGATCGCGTCCTGCATTTGCAGGAAGGTTGCCTGACGCCTATCTGATTGGCTGAAACCCGGCGTACTGAACAGTACGTCGGGTCTTTTATTTTTATACGGTGCCCCAGCGAATGTTCAGACCGTTATCGATCTTTATCGGCACGCGCTATACCCGCGCCAAGCGCCGCAATCGCTTTGTTTCCTTCATCTCGATGACTTCGATGATCGGTCTCGCCCTCGGCGTATTGGCCATGATCGTGGTGCTGTCGGTCATGAACGGCTTCCAGCGTGAAATGAGCTCGCGCATCCTCGGCATGGTGCCCCACGCGACCATCGTCGGTGTCAATCCGATTGATGATTGGCAGCCGGTTGCCGCGGCCGCGATGAAAAATCCTGAAGTGACCGCCGCCGTGCCGTTTACCGAGATGGAAGGCATGCTGTCCTATAAGGGCACGATGCAGCCGATCCAGGTCAGCGGTGTCGATCCGGCATTGGAAGGCAAGGTGTCGATCGTCGCCAAGCATATCGTTCAGGGTCGTCTCGATGCCTTGAAGCCGGGCGAGTTCGGCGTGGTGATCGGCGAGATCACGGCGCGCCGCTTCCGCTTGAACGTCGGCGACAAGATCACTTTGATCGTGCCGGAAGTCAGCAGCGCACCGGGCGGGATCACCCCGCGCATGCAGCGGCTGAACGTAGTTGGTGTGTTCAAGGTCGGTGCCGAGCTGGATGGCTCAATGGCGTTGATCCATGTCGCCGATGCCGCGCAGATGCAGCATTGGCAGCCGAATCAGGTGCAGAGCGTGCGTCTGGCGGTGAAGGATTTGTACGCGGCGCCGAAAGTGTCGAGCGATGTGGCTTCGGGTCTTGGCACCGCCTACCGGGCTGACGACTGGACCCACACCCAGGGCAGCCTGTTCAGCGCAATGAAGATGGAAAAAACCATGATCGGCCTGTTGTTGCTGATGATCGTCGCCGTCGCTGCGTTCAACATCATCGCGACCCTGATCATGGTGGTGAACGACAAGGGTGCGGACATCGCGATCCTGCGCACCATCGGCGCCACGCCGGGGCAGATCATGGCGATCTTCATGGTGCAGGGTACGGTCATCGGGGTTGTCGGCACCTTGATCGGTGGCGTGCTCGGGGTGATTGCGGCGCTGAATGTCAGCGAGCTGGTGGGCTGGATGGAGCGGGTCAGTGGGCAGCACATCTTCAGTTCCGATGTGTATTTTGTCAGTAACTTGCCGTCCGAACTGCAGGGGGCGGATGTGCTGTTGATCTGCTCGGCGGGGTTCATCCTGAGCTTCCTTGCCACCGTTTACCCGGCCTGGCGTGCGGCGAAGATCGAGCCGGCAACCGCGTTGCGGTATTCGTAGGCCGTTACACCGCTTTCGCGAGCAGGCTCGCTCCCACAGGTGATCGGGTTGAAACACATATTTGTGAACGACTCAGGTCCTTGTGTGCGAGCCTGCTCGCGATGGGGCCGGCCTTGCCGGCCTCAATCCCCCTTCGGTAACTCAATCACAAACCGCGTCCACCTGTTGTCCGATTCGCAACGAATCTGCCCGCCATGGGCGCGGATGATCGACTGGGTGATCGCCAATCCCAACCCCGCATGCTCGCTACTGCCTTCACGGCGCGCCGGATCGGCTCGATAAAAACGGTCAAACAACCGCGGTAGCAAGTCTTGCGAAATCCCGTCCCCGGTGTTTTCGATACTCAAGCTCAGGCTATTGGGCTGCTCAACGATCTTTACCCGCACTTCGCCGTGCGCCGGCGCAAACCGCAGCGCATTGTCCAGCAAATTGGAAAGCGCCCGACGCAACATGCTGCGATCGCCCTCCATGTGCGCATTTCCCTCACGACTCAACGCCACCCGGGCTTCCTCGGCCAGTGGCGCGAAAAACTCCAGTAACAGATCCGCTTCTTCCGCCAGTTCCAGCGGTTCACGCTTGGGCATCAACAACCCGTGGTCAGCCTTGGCCAGGTACAGCATGTCGTTGACCAGTTGCGCCATCCATTGCAGTTCTTCGAGGTTGCTGTGCAGCGCTTCGCGGTAGTCCTCGATGGGGCGTGGGCGGGTGAGGGTGACCTGAGTGTGGGTCAGCAGGTTCGACAGCGGTGTGCGCAACTCATGGGCGATGTCGGCGGAGAAGGCCGAGAGCCGTTGAAAGGAGTCGTCGAGGCGTCCGAGCATGGCGTTGAAGTTGTGGGCCATTTCCGCGAGCTCTGGCGGCATGTCCGCTTCGGGCAGGCGTGCGTTGAGCGATTGCGCCGAAACACCGCTGGCGACCGCACTCATGCGCCGCAACGGACGCAAGCCGCTGCGCGCCGCCCAGGCGCCGAGCAGGGCGGTGGCCAGGGCTGACAAACCGACGGTCAGCCAGATCAGGTGCTGCATGCGTTGTAGAAAGTGCTGGTGATGGGTGATATCCAGCAGCAAGGTCAATTGCGGTGAATTCGGCTTGTCGACAAACAACGGCGCATTCAGGACTCGGTAGTCGGTGCCATCGTCGCTGATCGTCGACAGACCCGGTTTTTGCGGGAGCTTATCGGGCAGGCGCACCGAGCTGTCATACCAGCGCTGGCCGTCGCTGCCAGTGATTCTCACTGAAAGATCGGCTTGCCGGCTCAACTCGTCCGCCAGTTTGACTTTGCTTTCGCTCGATTGAATGTCGTGAAGCGCCCGACGCAAACCAATCAACTTACCGTCCAGCAGCTGCTGATCAAGCTCCACAAAGTGCGCCTCACTGGCGCGGCTGAACAGCACCCCGGCGAACAATGAAACCACCGCAGTGCAAGCGGCAAACAGCAACGCCAGGCGGCTGCTTAACGAAAGCCGGCGCATCAGGCGGGGCGCTCTTCGAGGACGTAACCCATGCCGCGCACGGTGTGAATCAACTTATTCGGGAACTCATCGTCGATTTTCAGGCGCAGCCGGCGGATAGCCACTTCGATGACATTGGTGTCGCTGTCGAAATTCATGTCCCAGACCTGGGAAGCGATCAGCGACTTGGGCAGCACTTCGCCCTGACGTCGCAGGAGCATTTCCAGCAGGGCGAACTCCTTGGCGGTCAGGTCGATGCGCTGGCCATTGCGCTCGACGCGGCGGCGGATCAGATCCAGCCGCAGATCTGCCAGCTGCAAACTGGTCTCCTGCGGCGTGGCGCTGCCGCGACGCAACAAACTGCGGACCCGGGCCAGCAGCTCGGAGAAGGCGAAAGGCTTGACCAGATAGTCGTCGGCGCCCAGTTCGAGGCCGTGAACCCTGTCCTCCACGGCGTCTCTTGCGGTCAGAAACAGTACCGGCGTGTCGAGGCCTGCACTGCGCACTGCTTGCAGAATCTGCCAGCCATCGCGACCGGGCAGCATCACATCGAGAATCAACAAGGCGTAGTCGCCGCTCAGCGCCAGTTGCTGCCCGGTGCTGCCATCGGCCACCAGTTCGGTGTTGAACCCGGCCTCGGTCAGGCCCTGGCGCAGGTAATGGCCGGTTTTGGGTTGGTCTTCGACGATCAGCAGTTTCATGGGCGACTCGTGGCAAATGGAACGAACGCTTTATACCGTGGGCAGCGTGAGTACAGGCCAACCTGACAAAGTTGTAATCTGGCTGTCAGGTTGCAGGCAGTGGCAACAGTTTAGAGTTTTCCACACGCTGAACCTTATCTTGTTGGAGTACGACTATGTTTTTGCGCAAACCTCTGGTGCTGGCCGCGTGTTTGTTGGCGCTGAGTTCACCTGTGTGGGCATCGCCGGCGCATAGCTACGACTTCGGTCAACCGGCCCCGGCCGCCAAGGCTACCCGTAGCGTCGAAGTGGTGATGGGCGACATGTCGTTTACCCCCAAAGCCATCGATATCAAGGCCGGTGAGACGATTCGCTTCGTGCTGGTGAATAAAGGTCAGTTGCTGCACGAATTCAACCTCGGCGACGCGGCGATGCATGCAAAACATCAGCAGGAAATGATGAAGATGCAGCAGAGTGGCATGTTGACGCCTACAGGCATGAAGGAAATGGACCACGGTTCGATGGCTGGCATGGATCACGGAATGATGAAACACGACGATCCGAATAGCGTCCTCGTTGAACCGGGTAAAACCGCCGAGCTGACCTGGACCTTCACCAAGGCCACCATCCTGGAGTTTGCCTGCAATATTCCCGGCCACTATCAGGCTGGCATGGTCGGTAAACTGACAGTCAGTCAGTAAGCACTCTAAGGCGGGAGCAAAGGCTGGTAGAATCCGCTGATTCTTCAGTCAGGTTTCCGCCATGCATCCCGCAGCCGAACACTCGCCGCTGGGTAAATCCAGCGAATACATCGCCACGTACACGCCGTCCTTGCTGTTCCCGATCCCGCGCACCGCGAAATGGGCCGAACTGGGCCTGACGGCTGAAACCCTGCCCTATAAAGGCGTGGACTTCTGGAACTGCTTCGAGCTGTCGTGGCTGTTGCCGTCCGGCAAGCCCGTGGTGGCGATTGGCGAATTCAGCATCCCGGCGGATTCACCGAACATCATCGAATCCAAGTCGTTCAAGCTGTATCTGAACTCGCTGAATCAGACACCGTTTGCCGACACCGCGAGCCTTGAAGCGACGCTGGTGAAAGACCTGTCCGCCGCTGCCGGCAAACCGGTCGGCGTGCGGATTCGCAGTCTCAAAGACGTTGAGGTTGAAGGCGTCGTGGCGTTGCCGGGCGTGTGTATCGATGATCTGGACATCAGCGTCAGCAACTACGAGCATCCGCGTCCGGAGCTGCTGCGTTGCGATGAATCGCGCATTGTCGAGGAGAGCGTGCACAGTCATTTGCTCAAATCCAACTGCCCGGTGACCAGCCAGCCGGACTGGGGCAGTGTGGCGGTGGAGTATCGGGGGGCGGCGCTGGATCACGCGAGTTTGCTGGAATACATCGTGAGCTTCCGTCAACACTCGGACTTCCATGAGCAGTGCGTGGAGCGGATCTTCCTTGACCTGCAGCGGTTGCTGAAACCGGAGAAACTGACGGTGTATGCACGGTATGTGCGCCGTGGTGGGCTGGACATCAACCCGTATCGCAGCACTGAAACCGTTCAACTGCAGAACCACCGACTGGTCCGCCAATGAAGATCTAATGTGGGAGCGAGCCTGCTCGCGATGGCGGGGTGTCAAACAGCATCAATGTTGAATGTGCTGGCCTCATCGCGAGCAGGCTCGCTCCCACAGGGAGTTGCATTTCAGGCTGTACGAAATAAAAAGCCCCGCTATTGATAGCAGGGCTTTTTTGTATCCGGCGGGTTCAGATGCCCATGTTGCCCAGGGTCAACACGATGTTGCGCAAGGTGCCGGCAATGGCAGGGTGTTCGAGTTCGAAGCGTTCGACGGCCAGGTTTACGCCGTCAGCGAGGCTGGAGTCCTGGGTTTTGGTTTCGAGCTCGATTTCGAGTTCGATCTGTTGCATCAGCGTGTGCAGGTCTTCGCGCTCGACTTCGGACAGTGGCGGATTCTGTTCCAATTGCTCGCGCAGAGTATTGAGCTGTTCTTGCAGTTCGCGGGCAGGCATGGCGTTCTTCCTTTTATCGATAGGCACTGGCATAGACCGCAGCGGCACGCCAAAGGTCTATGGCTGACCTTTAGATTAATCCACTCCCGCGCAACCTGCATGATCTCGATCAGGGCTTTTCGCCCTTGAGCCGGCGCAGGCTGATGTCGGCCAGGCAGGTGTCGAGTTCACCGAGGTGATCGATCACCGAATGCACGCCCAGACTGAACAACTGCACCGTTGCTTTGCCGCGCAAGTGTTCGCGTTCCTTCTGGCTCAAGGCGTGCCATTCGTTGGGCGCCAGCCCGCAGAGCGAGCCGCAGGACGCCAGGCCAATTGTCCACAACCCGGCGTTCAGACCCGATTGCAGTAAGCGCGGTTCGCCGCTCACCAGCACGCAACCATCCAGGCGCTCGACGTTCAATGCCATCAACGCTTGCCAGCAGGCATTGGGTGCCGGCCATGGATTGATTGTTGCGGGGTGTTGCGAAGGTTTGATCCATTCCGGCAAGGCGACGGCCAGGGAATGGCTGAGGCCCGGGGGCAATTCATCGAGCCAGGCACAGGGAATTTGCTGTTGCTGCAAGCTGCACAGGCTGTCCAGCGCGCCGGGTGTGACCTCGGCGTGCTCGGCAGCCTGGGCGCCGTGCTGGTGCGTGCGAGCGCCGAAATCCACCAGGCAACCGCTGAGGCCGAACAGTACGGCGGTCAGGCTGGGTGCAGCGAGGGGCAAGGTTTCGGCGTGCGGCATGTCAGCGTCCCTGAAATAGTGACAAGGCTATGCGCCGCCGGTGACAGTTGAGTGACACTGATGTGAATCGCTCACAGTCATGACGAATCATCCGTAGGCTACAGCGCACGATGCTGCCTAAAGCCGCTTTTCCGTCTTATACTAGCCAGCTTAACGCTTGGGCCAAGGGCCCGCGCCAGTACAAATCCAAGGAGTTTTCTATGCGCTGGAGCAATCATCTAGCTCAGCTTTGTGTATGCGCCAGCGTGCTGCTGGTTCCGTTTGTTGCCCAGGCAGCCACGGAAGAAGATCCTTGGGAAAGCATCAACCGCCCGATCTACAAGTTTAACGATGTGGTCGACACCTATGCACTGAAGCCTTTGGCTCAGGGTTATCAGTTCGTGACGCCGCAGTTTCTTGAAGACGGCATCCACAACATGTTCCGCAACGTCGGTGATGTCACCAACCTCGCCAACAATATCCTGCAGGCCAAACCGGCCGCCGCTGGCGTCGATACCGCGCGCCTGATCTTCAACACCACTTTCGGCCTGCTGGGTTTCTTCGACGTGGGCACCCACATGGGCCTGCAACGTAGTGATGAAGATTTCGGTCAGACGCTGGGCTACTGGGGTGTAGGAAGCGGTCCATACGTGATGTTGCCGTTGCTGGGGCCAAGCACCTTGCGTGATGCGCCATCCAAGTATGTCGACAGCTACACCAGCCCGTATCGCTACATCAACGATGTGCCCGTGCGTAACTCGATCTTCGGTCTGAACATCGTCGACACCCGCGCCAGCCTCCTGTCGAGCGAGAAGCTCATCAGCGGCGACAAGTACGTCTTCATTCGCAATGCGTACTTGCAGAACCGCGAGTTCAAAGTGAAGGACGGCCAGGTTGAAGACGATTTTTAACGTCGACCGGTAAAACGAAGAAGGCGGCCGATTGGCCGCCTTCTTTATTTTTGGATCCGGTTATTTCATCTTCAAGATTGTAAGGCCGAGTTTCTGACTGCTGCCGTCCTGTTCTTTCACCCATACCACCTCGGTGTCAGCCTCAAGCCCTTTCAGCGCCGCATGATCGGAATCTATCCGCACGCTCAGCCGGTCACCGACCTTGAACAATCGAGGTGCCTCAACCTGCATGCCACTGCTGGAAAGGTCGATGCAGACAGCTGCAACCTCGTCGCCTTCATGAATCAGCGCGACATCGGCATCGACCCGCATGCGGATGAAATCACGCTTTTCGCTGTAGTCCCGATCGGTTTGACTCATGGGCTTCATCCTTCCATTGGGTTACGGTTTTGCCTGTTCTTATAACTCCCGGCGATTTGACAAGTAAAGACGTCAAGCGACCATCGGCGTGAGCTTGAAACGCCCCGCGGATGGGAGTACCGTCTGCGCCTTAGAAGGGCACCTCTGGTGTGCCTGTGAGTAGGGCGAATGCTCGAAAGCGGTGCGACAGAGAGGCTAGAAAGCGAATCCAGTAGTGTGAGCCGGGACAAAACCCCTGCCTGCTACGCCAACCTAATTCTGGCGCCGTTTGCCCACATGCCAAAAACCAGTGCCACGCTGCTGATAATCGATGATGACGAAGTAGTGCGCGCGAGCCTCGCCGCCTATTTGGAAGACAGTGGTTTCAGCGTCTTGCAGGCCAGCAATGGCCAGCAGGGTCTTCAGGTATTCGAGCAAGACAAGCCCGACTTGGTCATCTGCGATCTGCGCATGCCGCAGATGGGCGGACTCGAACTTATCCGTCAGGTCACCGAGCTGTCGCCGCAAACCCCGGTCATCGTGGTTTCAGGCGCTGGCGTGATGAACGACGCGGTCGAGGCCCTGCGCCTGGGCGCGGCGGACTACCTGATCAAGCCTCTCGAAGATCTGGCCGTGCTCGAGCACTCTGTGCGCCGGGCCCTGGATCGCGCGCGCCTGCTGCTGGAAAACCAGCGCTACCGCGAGAAGCTGGAAAAGGCCAACCGCGAGCTCGAAGCCAGCCTGAACCTGCTCCAGGAAGACCAGAACGCCGGTCGCCAGGTGCAGATGAACATGCTGCCGGTCAGCCCCTGGAGCATCGACGAGTTCAAGTTTGCTCACCAGATCATCCCGTCGCTGTACCTGTCGGGTGATTTCGTCGACTACTTTCGGGTCGACGAGCGTCGGGTAGCCTTCTACCTGGCGGACGTTTCCGGTCATGGCGCCTCATCAGCCTTCGTGACCGTGCTGTTGAAGTTCATGACCACGCGCTTGCTGTTTGAATCCAAGCGCAGCGGCACATTGCCGGAATTCAAGCCTTCAGAGGTCCTTGGTCATATCAACCGGGGCCTGATCAGTTGTAAGCTGGGTAAACACGTCACAATGGTCGGTGGAGTCATCGACGAGGAGACAGGTTTGTTGACCTATAGCATCGGCGGTCATTTGCCGTTGCCTGTGTTGTACACGCCAGACAGTGTTCGTTATCTGGAAGGGCGCGGTCTGCCGGTGGGCCTCTTCAACGAAGCCACCTACGAAGACCACGTGCTGGAACTGCCGCCGACGTTCAGCCTGACGCTGATGTCTGATGGCATTCTGGACCTTTTGCCAGAACCCACACTCAAAGAGAAAGAAGCTGCTTTACCGCAACGGGTGAAGGCAGCGGGCGGCAGCCTGGATGGTCTGCGGCAGGTTTTTGGATTGGCCACGCTAGGGGAGATGCCGGATGATATCGCCCTGTTGGTGTTGAGCAGGAATCTTTAATGAGTACCGGTAGAATCCAGTTCGCCGAGCAGGACGGCACCTTCGTCCTGAAGTTCGTCGGTGAAGTTCGCCTGACCCTGTGTTCGGCGTTGGATGCGACTATTGAGCGGATCTTCACGGCGTTGAACTTCAACGCGATCGTGATCGACCTGACCGAAACCCGCAGCATCGACAGCACCACCCTTGGCCTGCTGGCCAAGCTGTCGATCCTGTCGCGGCAAAAGGTCGGCCTGCTGCCGACCGTCGTCACCACCCACGAAGACATCACCCGTCTGTTGCAGTCCATGGGCTTCGAGCAAGTGTTCAACATCGTTGACCGCCCGATCCCTTGTCCTGAGTGCCTGACCGACCTGCCAGACCAGGACCAGTCCGAAGAAGTGGTGCGGATCAAAGTGCTCGAAGCACACAAGATCCTCATGGGCTTGAACGATTCCAATCGTGAAGCGTTCCATGATCTGGTGAATGCGCTGGAGCGTCACTGATCCTCTGACCAGGCGGCGCCTATCCGGGCGCCTCGAGTAGCTCCGAGTTGAATGCCGCACCCAGAGCACTTGTGGGAGCGAGCCTGCTCGCGAAGGCGTCATAACAAACACCCAGATTCAAAGCGTAAAAAAGGGCGAACCTGTCAAGGTTCGCCCTTTTTGCGTTTGCTCCTGGTGGATCAGAGCTTGGCTTGCAGCAATGCTTCGAGTTTTTCCTGGTCGCGAGCAAACTGACGAATACCCTCAGCCAGCTTCTCGGTCGCCATCGCATCCTCGTTGGATAACCAACGGAACTGCGCTTCATTCAAGCTCAAGCGCGCTTCACCGGCATGACCCGGTGCCAGTTTACGCTCCAGCTTGCCAGTATCCGCCGCCAGCTTCTCCAGCAGATCCGGGCTGATGGTCAAGCGGTCACAACCGGCCAGTTGCTCGATCTGATTCAGGTTACGGAAGCTCGCGCCCATGACCACAGTCTTGTAGTCGTTGGCCTTGTAGTAGTTGTAGATGCGCGTCACCGACTGCACGCCCGGATCATCCGCGCCGGTGTAATCGTTACCGTTGGCCTTCTTGTACCAGTCGTAGATACGGCCCACGAACGGCGAAATCAGGAACACACCCGCATCAGCACAAGCGGCAGCCTGAGCGAACGAGAACAGCAGCGTCAGGTTGGTCTGGATGCCTTCTTTTTCCAGGATCTCGGCGGCGCGGATGCCTTCCCAGGTGGAAGCGATCTTGATCAGCACGCGGTCACGGCCAATACCAGCCTTTTCGTACAGCTCGATCAGACGGTGCGCACGCTTCAATACAGCGTCAGTGTCGAACGACAGGCGCGCATCCACTTCGGTGGAAATACGGCCAGGGATCACTTTCAGAATTTCTTGCCCTACCGCGACACCAAAACGGTCGCTGGCCAGGCCGACATCGCCCTTGCAGTCGCTGACGCAAGCGTTCAGCAACTCGGCATAACCGGGAATGGCCGCCGCTTTGAGCAGCAGGGAAGGGTTGGTGGTTGCGTCCACGGGTTTAACGCGAGCGATAGCTTCGAAGTCGCCGGTGTCGGCAACCACGGTGGTCATTTGTTTGAGTTGTTCCAGCTTGGAAGTCATGGGCGTGCTCTGTCCTATGGGTCTGATGACATTACCCGAGCGCTGACAGCCACTCAAGGGCGCGTACGTGTATCGATGGCCCCAGCGGCAACAACCTGAAAACGGCTGTTTGAAAGGCGGGGCGCGGTATCGGTAAGTAGGATGCCAAAACGGAGCACAGGTTCAAAGCAACTGACCGTTGACGCCACTCCTGCAACTCCACCGTCTGCTTGATAGATAGGTGTACGGGGGGCACTGATTGTTCTCAATGGTCGATGAGTATCATGCATTGCGTGCATGAACGGAAAAGCTACCGGGCCCGGTCGAGTCGAATTTAACCGTTAGAATATGTCAAATAATGAACTTCGGATGGCGTGTAATGTACTGATGATAATGTATGTACTGGATGGGAAGATGACTTCACAGGGAAGGCGGGTGTCCGGGGTTGGGGAGGCTTTCGATGACCTTGTTCTCCGTTATGTCTTAAAGAAACTGACGGAGGTGTTTGAAGAGCTGCTCGAAGTTTCAAAAAGAAACTACCCGGATAACATGGCGGGTATGCTCGAGTTGGGGCAGGTTAAAGCCGCAAAGAAAATTTCCGGCTGGCTAGGTCGAGTGAGATACAGCACTCCCTATCAGGTCACTCGCGCATTGACTGACCAAATGAACGATTCGCAGAAGTTAAAGAACGACCTGCGCTTTGAGGCGCAAGCCGTATTATTGGAAGTTTTGGTAGAGGCGTCGTTGGCAATGGACGCCGCGAGTTATTCAGAGTTTATGAGTAAACCTCTCCATTAACTGCGAGCTGGTCATAAGCTACTGCATCTTCAGTAACGTCTTGACGGCGGTTTGCGCCGGTTTGGATTTGCCATCGGATGTGATGAGTCCAAAGCTTTTCTCGCGGTCGTTACTTCCTGAGTCGCTGTTTTTCCATTCGTAAAGGGACGTGAGCGGTATATTCAGGGTTTTGATGTCTGTAACGAATTTTTTGACTCTTATTGCTTGTCCGGTTACTCCTCCGATGGAACTGAGCGACGGCACTCCCCACTCAGTAATGACACCAGGGACATGGAAGTTATCAAGTATAAATGCTTGGGCGCTGCTTATCTCAGTGCTCGACATGCCATAGGGATGATAGGAGACGGCACTCAGGCATTGCGGGTGATCAGTGATGATTTTAGTCAGTGCTACTGCTGCCTTGGAGTCTTTGGTTGGCGCCCGTGCGAAGCCGAACCCGATCAGTGGTGTGGAACGTTCTCGTTTTTGTAACGCCTCGCACACTGTACTCATGAAAGGAGCAAACGTTACTTCAAAGTCCTGGGTTGGCCAGTATTTTGGCAAGTCAGGTTCATTCCATATTTCAATGGCTACAAGCTGCGTGCTGTATGTGTTTTCCAGATCGATGACTGAGTTGGCGAACGTCTGTCCTGCGGCGATGAGATCACTGCCACTGTTTTTCGTTTTGCTGGTTAACGCCTTGGTTGAACGGACGGTCATCAATACCGGTAGATCGGCGGATTTGGCGGCCGCAAAGGCTTCATTGATCTGGTTGTGATACGCCGAACTGTTCAAGCTGTTCGTCCAGACGCCAAAACGCACGAATCCGAACCCTGAGGCTTTGATCTGTTGGGCGTCTGAGGCAGAGAAATTTTGTATTTTTACCTGAACGCCTATTGTCTTGTTGTCTGTAGCCAGCACTGGAAAGACGCTGTCAGCGTGAGCGTGATTGAAGGGGCTGATGATGAGCAGTGTTGAAACGGTGAGAAGTCTAAATCGCGTTGAGGTCATGTCTGGCGTTCCTGCTGAGTCAAATGTGCCGTCCGTGCATGAGTCATGGTGAAAATGGTATTGGCCAGTAAACACGGCGATGTGCTCAATCCTATAGGAGTAATACTCCAAGTGATCCACTGTTATTTTTTGTCTGGCAAATAACTGTCGATGTGCCAGTGTTATTTTTGGTCCGGTTATTCTGGTTGGGCGTTTTTTGTGTGTCGTGGTACTTAATACACTTGTATTTCCAAGATTGATCCATCTCTGAATGCGGGGCCGACGCTATCGGTTCACTCATATCCCTGCGACACATTGGACGATTCGACACAACACGGGAAGAGTAGCCTTGTTCAGAAAAATACTTGTCGTCTGCGTTGGCAATATTTGTCGAAGTCCAACCGCGGAACTGTTGCTGCGCAACGCGCTGGAGTCTTCAGATGTCGTGGTTACTTCTGCGGGCCTGGACGCGCGAGTGGGCGAGTCTATCGAGCCAAATGCACGCGTGGTTCTTGAGGAGCATGGTCACGTTGCCCAAGGGTTTACCGCGCGGCAGATCACTCCAGCCATTGTTAATGAATCAGACCTCATTCTGGTCATGGAAAAAGAGCATGTAAAAGGCGTGCTAAGGATTGCATCACACGCGAGGGGCAAAGTGTTTCTTCTGGGGAAGTGGCAGAGTGAACGCGAAATAAAGGACCCGTATCGTCAAGGAAAAGCTGCTTTTGTCCATGCCCATGCATTGATCGAAGATGCTGTTTGCTCATGGGCACAGCACCTCGGACGTTGATGGATGATTTTCAGATTAGTAATAATGGTAAAAGAATAGACATTATGCAGTTACCGTCAGTAGTCAATGCCCAGGAAAAAGATAAAGACGAGATTGATCTTCTCGGTCTATTAGGTACGTTGCTTGATCATAAATGGTTAATAGGCGCCATTACCGGTGCGTTCATGGTGACAGGCGCAGCGTATTCGATTCTGTCGCCGCCGGTGTATTTGGCGAACGCTTTGGTTCAGGTCGAGCCGAAAAAGAACGATATGTTGGGCTTCTCGGATATCAGCAGCATGCTCGGTGGGCAATCTCCGGCGGCTACCGAGATCGGTATTATCAAGTCCCGCGCGGTCATCGGTAAAACAGTCGATGATCTACATCTTGATATTGTGATAACGCCTAACACGTTTCCCGTTGTGGGCGGTTTTCTTGCAAGACGTTATAAAGGCACTTCCGTCGACAGTGTTTCACCTCCTCACTTTGGCATGAACAGTTATGCCTGGGGCGGTGAGCGTCTGGATATCGCCACGCTCAATTTGCCTGATGAACTGCTCGGTAAAAAATTGACGCTGGTTGCTGCGGAGCAGCATCGATTCAAACTCTTCGATGACAACGGCGGCTTGCTGGTCGATGGAGTCACAGGCGAAGCAGTCGCAGAGAATGGCGTCGAGGTGCTCATCGCGAACATGGCCGCGAACCCGGGCACTCAATTCGAAGTGGTTCGCAACCCGCGAATTGTCACCATTCAGAACTACCAGGACGCTCTTGATGTTTCCGAGCAAGGTAAAGAGTCGGGCATTATAAGCCTGGCCCTGGCCAGCACCGACTACTCCCTGGCGGTGAAGATCCTGAACAAGATCTCGACACTTTATGTGCAGCAGAATGTGCAACGCACCTCTGCCGAAGCGGCCCAGAGTCTGGATTTCCTGCAAGCACAGCTCCCTCAAGTCAAAGACGATCTGGTCAAAGCCAGCAATGCGCTGAACAGCTATCAAACCCGCGGCAATACAGTAAATATCTCACTCGAGACCAAGTCTGTCCTGGAACAGATAGTGACCCTGGATACGCGCATCTCCGAGTTAAAACTCCAGCAAGCGGACATGGATCGCAAGTTCACCAGAGAGCACCCGTCCTACCGCGCCTTGATGGCGCAGATGGGTGATTTGAACAACCAGCGCCAAGGGTTGGAGAAAAAGGTCCAGGGGCTTCCGGCGACACAACAGGAGTTGTTGAACCTGACCCGTGATGTGGAAGTGGCGACACAGATCTATACCCAGTTGCTGAATAAATCCCAGGAGCTGGACATCGTCAGGGCAGGGGCGGTCGGCAACGCGCGGTTGATCGACACGGCGGATGTCGACATGACAACGCCAATCAAACCACGCAAAGCCCTGATTGTTCTTATTGCGACCTTCCTGGGTGGATTTGTCGGTGTTGCCCTGGTGTTAGTGGGTAAATCACTGAGTCGGGGACTCGAAGGGCCGGAAGCCATCGAGCAACTTGGGCTGCCCGTCTATGCGTCTGTTCCCTACAGCGCTTTGCAACAAGAGCAGGATAAAAAAGTCCGGTTGGACGACGTTTCCGACAGCCAGGCGTCTCTCTTGGCACTGCGTAACCCCACTGACCTGTCTATTGAATCGATACGCAGCCTGCGAACCTGTTTGCATTTTGCCGGGCTGGATGCAACCAACAACCGAATCATGATTTCCGGTCCGAGCCCACAAGTAGGCAAAACCTTCGTTTCCTCGAACCTGGCTGCCGTCATTGCTCAAAGCGGGCAAAGGGTCGTGCTGATCGATGCCGATATGCGTAAAGGTCATCTGCATAAAACCTTGGGCACCCCTGTCAGCAATGGCTTGTCAGATCTATTGGTCAAGCGGTGCAGCATTGAGCAGGCGGTCAATAAGATCGAGGTCGAGAATCTGCATTTCATCAGTCGGGGACAGGTGCCTCCTAATCCGTCAGAGCTGTTGATGCACGTCAATTTCAGAGAACTACTGGCAGAGCTTAGTGAACTTTACGATGTGGTCATTATCGACACACCACCACTTTTGGCAGTGACGGATGCTGCCATTGTGGGGCGTGAAGCAGCCATTAATCTGATTGTGACGCGCTTTGGTGTAAATCCTGCCAAAGAGATTGAATTGACCATTCGGCGATTCGCTCAGAATGGTATCGAGTTGAAGGGCGCTATTTTTAACGGCGTCGAGAAGCGAGCATCCAGCTATTACGGTAATGGCAGTTATGGCTATTACAACTATGAATACGCCTCTGACAAGTCGTGATGCGAGTTCTATCTGCCGGGTAATCAGGTCGAGAGTGGTTGATGACACGAAATCACTCTCGGCTTTGATTTGCCTGCGACTATGTTCAAGGAGATAGGTGGATTGTGAAAAAAATACTACACGTGGCAGAAACTATAAAAGGTGGGGTTGCGACCGTCATTCGCACAATATCGACCCCCCCTGAAGGTGATGCTCTACAGTATGAACTTGTTTATTTGATCCCGTTCGACCAGAGGAAAGAGTTGCACGGTATTGATGAACAAAGCATCAGAACCTTCTCAAGGACGAAGAGGGACGTGGTATCCCTCTTGCGGTTTGCCTGGCAAATGGCCCGTGTGATCTTCAAGGAAAAACCGGATGTCGTGCACTTGCACAGCACGTTCTCCGGTGTGATTGGTCGATGTGTGTGTCTGGTCATGCGCCCTTGGCGGTCACCTAAAGTGGTGTACTGCCCACACGCATTTTCTTTTTTGATGGAGAGTTCTCCAGCCAAACAAAAAGTGTATTCGCTGGTTGAGCGGCTTTTACAGAAGGTCACGGATGTCATTATCTGTGTCAGTCAGTACGAACTGGACAAGGCCGCTTCCTTTGGTATCGATCGTCATCGCATGAAGCTGATCTACAACGGCATTCATTATAAGAGCGATGAGAGCAGGTGCAGTGAAAACTCGGGCATCCATCTTTTATATGTGGGCCGACTGGACTACCAGAAAGGCTTTGATGTTTTGCTGAAGGCGTTCGCTGAAGTCGGGCGAACCGACCTGAAACTCACCATCGTTGGAAGTGCTGTCAATGAGGACCAGGTAGAGTGCCCCGTCATCGAGGCGGTTGAATACCTGCCTTGGGTGACCCCCAGCGAAGTAAATGACCTCTACAAAACGGCGGACGCCTTGATTGTTCCCAGTCGCTGGGAAGGCTTTGCCATGGTTCCCCTTGAGGGAATGGCCATGGGATTGCCCGTTATTGCCAGTGATTGCACCTCGCTCCCTGAGTTGGTGACGCACGATGTCACGGGCTACATCTTCTCGACGGGTGATCACCAGGCGCTGGCAAACATATTGGTGAATATCAAGAAGCAAACGTTGCTGGATCTTGGGGCCGAAAGTCGCAAGGTGGTGCGTGAGCGTTTCAGTGCGACTTTGATGATTCAGCAAACCTATGACGTGTATTCCGCTCAAACTTATTAAGTAGAAATCAAATGATGAACGTAACTATTTTGCATGGCTACAGTGCGTCCAACTCGGGTGATGGCCTTCTCGTCGACTTGGCAATCGCCTTGGTGCAGCGAAACTTTGGTGCTGACACTTTAATTAACGTAGTTGCGTCTGACCCTAAATCATTTAGTTATCTTCCTCATAAGCGGTATGGCGCACCGGTCATGGCAGCCAAAGGATTGGGCAGAGTCAAGGAGGCTGTTTTCCTTAACCAGTCTTATGTGGGGCTCGCGGATCTCTTGCGCACGAGTGATCTGATTGTCGGGGTCGGCGGTGGGTACATGAGGTCAAAAAGTGCCTTCGAACATATCAAGCTGAAGCTGGGTCATGCCAAACAGCTCGAAACGGCCATTTTGAGTAAGGTGCCCTCCGTTTACCTCCCTCAAAGTATTGGCCCGTTCCACGGCGAGAGCAGCAAAATCGTAGGGCACTACGCCAGTGCCGATGCGGTATTTGTCAGGGACAATCGGTCGGCGGCTATTTTCAACTCCAATGAAAATGTTTATCGAGCGCCGGACCTGGCGGTCCAGGCGTTAGCGAAAAAGATACTGGTGCAACCCAAGTTCACCCGCTGTGCATCCTCGCCCTCCGTGGTGTGCGTTGTTTTACGCAAGCCACCGGAATGGACTAAAGAAAAGAAAGTTGCCTACGTTGCCAACCTGAAGCTGCTGTTGATGAGATTAAGGGCAAAGAGCAAAGTGGTCTGCGCTGTACAAAGTGCCGTCCGTGGCAACGATGACGGGGCTTTTTACCGGGAGCTGGGCATTACCGAGGATCTGCTGCCGCTGAAGGCGACACTGTCGAAGTATCGGCCTGATCTGGTTATTTCCGTAAGACTGCATGGGGCCATTGAATCGCTCCTCGCCGGAGTACCTGCTTTTCATATCAGTTATGAGCGCAAAGGCTTTGGTGCGTATCAGGATATGGGTGTGGAAGACTGGGTAATAAACGGTGGAGACATCGACGTCGATTACATCATCAATACCGTATATGCCCCGAACGCTTTATCCAGATTTGGTAAGAAACTAACGGATACCTGCAAAGAAATAGAAGGCAAAACGGCGCTGATGGACAATATCATCAAAGGGATTGTTCGATGATATTTCGGTTGTTGCTGCGGGGAGGTGCATTAGGCGCAAAGTTTTTGCTGGTGCTGGCCATCACCCATTACCTGGGTTATGACGCATTGGGCTTTTACGGCGTAGTGGTGGCCGCCTCCTTGATAGCCTCAAAGTTTTACAGTGTCGGGTTCAGTTCTGAAATCAACCGGTTGATCAGCGTCAGGGGCAGTTCGCGACTTGTTGTCGATAAAGTACTGGCCTTGTACCTGGCCGTCGGTTTGTTGTTATCGGTGGTGACGGTCGCACTCTACTCACTCATCAGCGATGTAGAGGCGGGCGCCGCGCTGATCGCGTGCGTCACGCTTCTGTTGCTCACCGAGCATCTCTCCTTCGAAATAAACTCGTTTGTTTTCTCGGCACAAAAAGCCAACTGGGGCGCGTTGTTGTTCTTCATAAAAACCGGCCTCTGGGCGCTCATTGCCGTGGGAGGACTCATGGCGGGCGTGGTGTCCACCATCGCCAGTGTTCTTTGGATGTGGGTGGTCACCAATCTCCTGGTGATCATCGCCGGCTACCTTATTGTGGTTAATGTTCATAAGGGACGGGAAGTCAGTGCCGTCACCACGGTTTCTGTCTGGAGAGCAGGGCTGCCCTTTTATCTGGGAGGCGGCCTGATTGCATTGAGTCAGTACGCCGAGCGTTTTCTCATTCTGGACATTGAACCCTACGCAAGCCTTGGCAAGTACGTGTATTCCTGGTCTGCCGCCAACACTTTGCAAGCGCTGTCATACGCGGTGGTTGCGGTCGTTGCCATCCCGGTGCTCGCCAAACGCTACAAGGATGACCCGCAGGCACTGACTGTCCGGCAACTATTCCTGAATCAATGGGTGCTGCGTTCCCTCGTTGTTTCCGGTGCGGTTGCGGTCTTGATTTATGCCTTCTTTAACATCCTGCTTGATTATGTCGAGGCGGCAGTCCCGCGCCCGGATAACAGGATTTTATCCATTCTGATTTTCTCGTTTACCCTTCGCGCTGTCGGCGACATCGTCTGGGGAGGTTTGATTGCCGCGAAGAATAGTCGGGTCTCGTTAGCCAGTGCGGCTATTTGCCTGGCGATTTCATTGCCGGTCAGTTACGTGCTTATCAAACACTATTCAATTTATGGCGCCGCGTGGGGGAATGTCTTCTCGATTACGGTGCAGTTAGTCGTTATTGCGTTGCTGACCAGGTTTGCCCGGTCGAAGGTGACCGCGTAATGGCTCTATCACTGCCCTCCATAGAATTTCGCGGCAGAAAACTGGACTCGTCCATCTCATTCCTGATTTTGATGTGCGGTCTTTTTCTGTCCATTGCGATGCCGCTGCTGATGCACCGAGATCCGGGCCCTGATGCGATGACGTTGTGGTCGTCATACGCTCGCTCCGACAACTGCAATTTCTGGAATCCCTTTTCTCCCGATCGGTCTTCTTACGAATGCTCCGCCTACCTGCTGCGCCCCACAGGTATCAACCTGGACAATGCGTGGGCCTACGGGATGCTGTGCAACCTGTTTCTGACCTCCATTCCCATCTTTATCTTCAGAAGAATACCGATAACGATTTTTCTGACCTTGTGCCTGTGGGGTGTCGTCAGGTCGTTTTTTCTCGATAACCTGACCAAGGAAATTATTGTTTCGGTGGCAGTGATCGCCATTCTGGTTTTTTCATTTTCGACACGATACAGAGCGGGCTTTTTCCTTTCGGCGCTGTTTTACGGCGTGCTGATTCGGCCTTACTGGATATTGTTCTCGTTGGTCTGGGTCGGCGTGTGCGTCATGAAAAAGCGTGTGTCACGTTTCAGTTTTTTCCTGATGTTGTTCATGTTCTATCTGGCGATCGCAACCGCGATTCAATTGGTGGTCGGCTATTCGGTTTCGTCCATTCGAGCCAGTAACAATGAACAGCGCACGTTGGGTGAGGAGGGATCAAAGTCATTGATCGTGTCGTGGATCAGCGGCGGCGATTTCGTCTCGCAGGCCGTGGATTCGATGAGCATCTTTTTCAGGCTGTCTTTCCCGGTGGAACTGATACTGCTCTCCGGCCTGGGTCAGATCATATTTGTCGTCCTGATGATGATGACCTCGTTACTGATGTTCAAAATGATGACGTCCAGTGACTACAAGGGCGCAATCATCGAGCCGAAAGTTAAAGAGCTTATCGCTATCCCACTGTCCTTTTTATTGGTGCAGGGCCTGTTCGAGCCTGACTTCGGCTCTTTTGCACGACATTTTTCCATGGTGGTGCCGGTGCTGTTTCTGGGGCTGGGGTTGCAGTTACGCGCAAAAAACCTGAGTGGGTTGAACCAGGCATCTTGAACTGAGGTTTGTGTTCCATGCAAAGCAAGAAAAAGTCGTTGGAAATAGAAACACTGCGAGGTCTGGCGTGTCTCCTGCTGGTGCTTTATCACGTGATAGGGCCGTTGGGGGGCGGACTGAAAATAGACCTGGGGTCACCTTATCGAGTCCTGGCCGATTCGATGGTGTATGTCCGGATGCCGTTGTTCACCTTTATCTCGGGTTACATCTATTCCATTTACAAAATCAGAGGCAATGACTTTTCCGCTTACGTTGTTGGCAAGGTGAGAAGGTTGATCGTGCCCTTGTTTTTTGTCGGTATTCCATTTTCGGTGCTGCAGGTTGTGGGGCCAGGTGTTAACAAGGATCTCGGTTTAACCGATGCCTTGCTGTCGTTTTATGTGCCGGTTAACCATTTCTGGTTTTTGCAGGCGGTTTTTATCATCTTCATGTTTGTCGGTTTTCTTCAGTGGCGCGGTCTGTTGCAGACGGCGACGCGGCTGTATCTGTTGTTTTTGTTTTCGGCGATTGTGTTCTTGTTGCCGTCCTTTCCGGTCGATGCGTTTGGCATCAATGGCGCCATCTATTTGCTGCCTTTTTTCGTGACAGGGATGATTTGTCACGAGAAGGTCAGTGCCATAAAGCAGTCGCTTAAAGTGATCGGACCGGTCGTGTTTGTCTTGATATCGGTCGCTCTGCTCTATATTGCGGCTGTGGATCGCGAACTCATCGTCGATCGCAGAAGCCTTGTCGGCTTGCTCGTTGGCTGTATTTCCTGCGTCGCGTTACTGTCGAGTGACATGCGCTCGAAATCGCTGATCTGGCTGGGGGGACATTCCTACGCGATTTTCCTCTTTCACGTGCTGTTCGCTGCCAGCTCACGGTTCGCGTTAGGTCGTTTGGGCGTGACCGATGAAAGCGTCCTGATCGGCGGCGGGGTGCTGTGCGGATTGTTGGGCCCGGTGGTGCTTTCGAATATTTTCAGCCGTTTCGCCATCACTTCTACTCTGTTTTTGGGCGAGCGTGCGACCAGTAAAAAGCCCCCAGGGCCAGCGCTTAAGGTGTCTCAATCCTGAGCGCCGGTTCAGTGGTTTTCTGATAGGCGGATGAGCCAATGGTCTATGTCGATGATGTGCGTCCCGTTCCGGCTCCGGTTATCGAAGTGAGAAGCTCCCGCGAACGGCTTGCCGAACTGCGCAAGGGTAAAGCGGGGGAAGTGCTGGCCATCTCGGTGATTGGTGACAGCTATAGCGCCGGGCAGGATTTTTATCTGAATGACCTCACTCAGCGCCTGGCGAAAGATTATGGTTTCGCCGGGCCTGGCTATGTCGGGTTCAACCACGGCGCCGCGCTCGGTGGTACGAATTTCAAGTACACCCGTAGCAGTAAAAAATACTTCGGAGGGGATTGGGACGTTTCCGGTCTTGGACAAGCGAGTCCGGACAGTCGCACCGTTACCGGGCAGGTGGGTGCTTATCTTGAAGTAGATTCGAACGAAACGCCGGCCATCGATACATCCATTGCCCACGCCAAATTACTCTACCTGGGGAACGGCAAAACCAATGAGTTGCGGTACAGGTGGACACCTTCAGGTACGTGGCATCCGTTGACGATTGCCGGGTCGGGTGTGCAGGAGGTGGAACTGTCCGGCGTGCCGGACGGTGCTGATTGGGCGTTAAGGCTTGAAGTGGTAAAGGGGGCGCCCACGTTGTTTGGCGTGTGGCTGGCCAATAACCGTGGCGGCGTCAGGGTTTCCAAACTTGCTGCTTCAGGTGCCGCCTCAGGTGACTTTTATAAAAGCGACAGCCAATGGCAGGCCCGGTGGAAAGCGGTCGTTTCAAAGATACCCGCAGACGTTTACCTGATTATGTTAGGTGGGAATGACCAGGGTTTTGGCGTCAAGCCAAGGGATTATCTGGAGAACATTAAAGGACTGGTGCGGATGGTCCGCGAGATTGATCCGGCGGCGAGCATCAATGTGATCATGCGTCAGGACACGACTCGGTCCAGTGCCTATCCAATGTCCGATTATGCTCAGGTGCTTGAACCTTGGGCACGCTCTGAGAACATCGCCTATTCGAGTTTGCAGTGCACGTTCGGCCCCGACTTCAAGCGTTATGCCAGTGACGGACCGACCCCGATGATCGGCCCGGACAAAATACATCCCATCCCGGGTTCGGGAGGTCGGCTGATCGCGGATTATTTCTATCGTCTGACCGTCGGCGGGGTCAGTGCGGTATCGGCCCAGGGTGAATGCGGTGCCGCTTTGAAATAACCGCTCACCGTTCGAAGTGTTCCAGTTGGCCCAGCAACTCTGCAGTTTTGAGAGGCATCAGCTCGGGATCACAGCGCGTTTCAACATTGATGACAATAGCCGGGTCGCTACCGCGGATGCGAACCCGGAATCGCCAATTGTTGAACATCACTTTAAGCCCGTCGCGCTCATCGACATCCAGAGCCTGGTGGGCGTACAGGCTTTTCAGATGGGCGAGAAAGGAGAGCGGGTCTCTGACCCGGCGATGAATATCGCCCGAAGAGGGGAACACCCCGATACGCTCTACCAGCAGGGTTGTGCCCAGCCAGGCGGCAGCGTTGGAGGACAACGACGGGTCTTTCGACAGCCAGGCCATTACCCCGAAGTTGCTCGCTTTCAGTTCGATGTCTACCGGGTGTTTTGCAGTGGTCATAGTAGTCTGCCTGAATGAAAGAGTTTGACGACGGCTCCGGGGAAAGAGCGCTGAGTATTAAAGGCCCTTGAGATACAACTGCTCATAACAAAAGTTGGTCGCGTCGATGTAGCCTTCTGCACCACCGCAATCAAAGCGCAGGCCTTCGAACTTGTAGGCCAGCACGCAGCCATTTTTCGCCTGCTTCATGAGCGCGTCGGTAATCTGGATTTCGCCGCCCTTGCCGGGTGGGGTGTCGGCGATCAGATCAAAGATGTCGGGGGTCAGAATGTACCGGCCAATGATCGCCATATTGGACGGTGCGTCTTCAGGGGCAGGCTTCTCAACCATGCTGTTGACCCGGTAGATCCCTTCGGAAATAAGTTCGCCGGCGATCACGCCGTATTTGTGAGTCTGGTCACGGGGTACTTCCTGAATGGCCACGATCGAGCAGCGAAATTTCTTGTAGAGCTTGATCATCTGCGCAAGCACGCCGTCACCTTGCAGGTTCAGGCACAAGTCATCGGCCAACACCACGGCAAAAGGTTCGTCACCGATCAAAGGGCGACCACTGAGAATCGCGTGCCCCAGGCCCTTCATTTCCACCTGACGGGTGTAGGCGAAGGTGCAGGTCTCGATCAGCTCTCGGGTGCCGGCCAGAAACTTTTCCTTCTCGGTGCCGCGAATCTGATGTTCCAGTTCATAGCTGATATCGAAATGGTCTTCCAGTGCCCGTTTGCCCCGACCGGTAACGATTGCCATGTGCTGCAACCCGGCGTCCCGCGCCTCTTCGACGGCATACTGGATCAAAGGCTTGTTGACGATCGGCAGCATTTCCTTCGGCATCGCTTTAGTAGCAGGCAAGAAACGCGTGCCATAACCGGCGGCGGGGAACAAGCATTTACGAATCATAGAAATATCCTGGAAAGTCATTGTTCACAGCCAAGTAGAAGACAGTGTCTACACGGGCTGTGATATTCGATGTATTACTACGTTTGTACTTTAATACCCCAGATGTGTTGTAGGTTGCAATTATCAACCGGTGCAGAATGAGATGAATGTTATTAGTTGTCTGGCCTGTCTGTAATTGGTTAATTTTAGTCGGGCTCTATCGGTAGTGTCGGTTTTTTCAAAGTGCTAATAAGTAGTGGGTATCAATTCGTGGCTTGCGTGAATAGTTTCAGGCGGGACGCCGGATATATACACGCTATTTAGTACTTCAATACCCCACTATGGACCGCTCTATGAAGATTCTGGTAACGGGTGGAACCGGTTATATCGGTTCGCACACAACACTTGCATTGCTCGAAGCGGGCTTTGATGTAGTTGTGCTGGACAACCTTTGCAATAGCTCTGACGCTTCATTGGATGCGGTTGAGTCCATCTGCGGAAAAGCGGCCTTATTGATTCATGGGGATGTGTGCGACAGAGCCTTGCTGGATCGGATTTTTCAGGAACATTCAATTGATGCCGTCCTGCATTTTGCCGGGCTCAAGGCCGTAGGCGAGAGCGTTCGCAAGCCGCTCGAGTATTACGAATCCAACGTTTGCGGGAGCATTGCGCTCTGTCAGGCGATGGCCACAGCCGGCGTATTCAGGCTGGTGTTCAGTTCATCGGCCACGGTGTACGGCGCACCTGAGCAGATGCCGATTCGTGAAGATTTTCCAACGGGCACGCCCACCAACCCTTACGGGCAATCCAAGCTGTTCATAGAAAACGTGCTGCATGATCTGTGTGCGGCAGAGCCGCGCTGGAGCATTGCGCTGTTGCGGTATTTCAATCCGATCGGCGCTCACGCCAGTGGGCTTATGGGTGAAGATCCCAACGGGATTCCCAATAACCTCGTGCCCTATATCAGCCAGGTTGCCGTGGGCAGTCTGCAGGAACTGTCGATATTTGGTGACGATTACCCCACCGTCGATGGCACCGGAGTGCGCGACTACATTCACGTCGTGGATCTGGCTGACGGGCATCTCAAAGCGTTGCAATCGATCTCTGTGCGCACCGGGATCAACATCTGGAACCTGGGCACGGGAGACGGTTATAGCGTTCTGGAGGTACTGCGGGCATTCGAGCAGGCGTCGGGGCGACCGGTGCCTTATCGCATGATGCCGCGTCGCTCGGGTGATGTCGCCGAGTGTTGGGCGGATCCCTCCAAAGCGGCAAAGGAGTTGGGCTGGAAGGCCACCCGGAATTTGCAGGAGATGATGGCGGATACCTGGCGTTGGCAATCGAATCATCCGAAAGGCTATCTCGAGTAGGACCGATTGTTATATCTGGCCTCAATGTTAAAGATCGTCGGAAAAATTGACTGGCCATCTATTCGGCAAGTCCGTAGATATAAAGACTACCGTTCGACGCCATGTTCTGTATTTAACTGAACGCCTGGTATCACTCCAAAGGGTCGAACACCAGGAAGGAGTTTTATATGAAAAAGATGATGGTAATAGCCTTGTTGTCGATGACGAGCAGCTGGGCGCTCGCCGCAGAAGAACCACTCACGATGGCGACAAAAGTGGTGGGTGACGTGACTGCCGCGCAAGCAGCACTGGCCAGCACTGCACTGGTTGCAGGTGCCGTGGCCGCTTCCAACAGCGGCGGAAGTTCCAATGGCGGAACCACCGGTACAACCGGAACCACTGGCACTACCGGGACAACCGGCACAAGTAACTGAGAAATTTCGCAGGTGTAATACAAGATTGCCCGGCTAATACCTGGGCGATCTTGTTTTGGGTTTGCCCTTGAATAGCGTAGTGCCATTATGATTCGTAGTGTTCCTTTTTTAATGCTGGCAAGTATTGCTTTGCAAGGTTGTATGTTTTCCCCAGGTCAACATCTGAGCACCAGTGATATCACTCGTGAAGGCGCCAGCGAAAGCAGTCGGGTTGAGCTGATTCCGATTACCCCCAAGCTCATCGCCATGGACAGGGCGACACAGGTACGTGAGTCTCTGCCCCCGGAATTGTTGACGACACCCGTCGAATACCTCATTGGTAACAACGATGTCTTGTACATCACGGTATGGGATCACCCTGAGCTGACGGCACCTTCAGGAGCGCAGCAGCAGATCGATGCAAACGGCCGTCTTGTTCGTTCCGATGGCACGCTCTACTACCCCTACATCAAAGAAGTCCAGGCCGCCGGCAAGACCATCCAGCAACTGCGATCCGATATCGCCGAGAAGTTGTCGACCTTCATCTCGGAACCGCAAGTGGATGTCGCCGTGTTGCGTTTTGCCAGCCAGAAAGTGGTGGTGTCGGGCGCCGTATTGAAAGCAGGCCCTCAACCGATTTCCACCAACCCGCTCAGTATTGTCGAAGCCTTGGGATCCGCCGGCATTGACCCGTTGAATGCTGATTTGTCCGGGTTGCTGTTGACGCGTAACGGGCGGGTCTATCCGCTGAACCTCGATGCGCTCAATCAACAAAATGCAGAGTTGCAGAAGGTCTACTTAAGAGGCGGCGATCAGTTGTACCTGCCGTACAACGACAACAAAAAGATCTATGTAATGGGCGAGGTCAATCAGCCACGCGCGTTGACGTTCAAGACCCGCACCATGAATCTCTCCGACGTCATTGGCTCGGTAGGGGGGTTGAACCAGACCACCTCGAACGGCAACGCCGTGTACGTTATCCGGGGCGTAGAAAACCTCGATGTAGAACCCGCCAAAATCTATCAGCTGCAAGCCGAGTCGCCTTCCGCCATGGCGCTCGCCACTCACTTCGCTGTTCGTCCCCAGGACATTGTTTACGTCGGACCTGCCAACGTCACTCGCTGGAACCGCTTCATCAGTCAATTGGTGCCATCGGCCTCGATTCTCGGTATGGGCGCTGCCGCACAAAACAACTTAAGTGAAGCCAACAACAGATAAGGCCTGGTCCAACTGTGAGAACGTTGAATGTTAGCGTCTGCTTGATGGCGGCCTTGCTGTTGTGTGGATGTAATCCCCTGATGACTGCCACGCTGGCGAACTTCAAAGCCGTTGCGAGTGGACCCGACACCCTGGATTTGACCCCGGCCCAAGTGGCCGAAGTTCACTATCCCCAACTCAAGTTGACCACCCCTTCCGGCGAAGGGGTGTTGGCGTTGGTGCGTGAACGCGGTGATTTGCAGTTCTGGGTCGCGTCCGGCAAGCAGGTGCTGTTGCTACGTGACGGGCTGGCGGTTCGCAGTGTCGGTCTTGGTTACGGTGGTGATCTGGACGGGACTCGTTTTGAAGCGGTCTCGCCGTTCAAGCAAGGGCTTCACCGGTTGCCCGATGGCTACACCAGCCAGCGCTGGATCGATCTCTATCAAGGCTACGAAGTGGGTATCGCCTTGAACAGTCGCTTTACCCGCAAGCCCATGGAAACCATCAGGATCCTGGACAAGGAATACGCGTTGCTGCGTGTCGATGAGCATATTGATGCACCGGCTATTGGCCTGCACGCGACCAATCATTATTGGGTCGATCCAACTAACGGTTTCATCTTGCAGAGTGAGCAGCAACTAACTGCGCAACTGCGGGTGAAGATCGTTCAGTTGACCTATGAACGTGGGATTGTCCGTTGAAATTTCCCAAGGTTTTATGGGCCAGCCTGCTGTTGATCACCAGCGGCGTGAGTCATGCGGCAGTCTTCGTCAGTGGCGACGTGCGCAATCCGGGGCCGGTCGAATTGCAACCCGGTGGCCGCGTGCTGGACGTGATCCGTTCCGCACAACCGAATGCTGAAAGTTACTGGCTGGCGGCAGCCTGGCTGCGACGGCCATTGCTCGAAGAGCAGGCCCGGCTTAAAGCCGGGGTCTTGTTCGATTTGAAAGTACTGCAACGCACGGCCCTGCTGTTCGATCGATCCAGCCGGGCGGCATTGGCGTCGCGGTTGTACGAGCAAGTGAGCCGCTTGCCGGTGACGGGGCGCCAGGTGGCCGTGCTGGATCCGATCGCCGTGGAAGTCGGGTTCGCCCGCAACTTTCGCCTCGATGACGGCGACAGCCTGATCTACCCGTTGCGTTCCGGTGTGGTTGAAGTGCTGGGTGCTGTCGCCGAACCATGCCGAGTCGCGTATCGCGCCATGCAGGAGGCTCGCGATTACCTGCAGGGGTGTTTGCCACTTGCCGATGCTGAAGCCGATTACCTCTGGATTATCCAGCCCGATGGCGTCACCCGCCGGGTCGGCATTGCGCCGTGGAATCGCGAGAGTGGGCAGGTGCCTGCCGCTGGCAGCAAAATCCTGGTCCCTGTCAAAACCGATGATCTCAATCCGCCTATACCTGAACTGAATCAGCAGTTGGCCGAATTTCTTGCCACGCAACTGGCTGAGGTGGTTCCTTGAATTTACGTTTTGCAGCAGTGTTGTTATTGCCCTGTGGTTTGGCTCACGCCGAGCCGCGATGGACTCAGAATGATTTCGGCGGTGTGGGTTTGATGCAGACACCGACTGCCCGAATGGCACCGGCCGGCGAGTTGAGCGTGAATGCCAGTCGAACCAGCCCCTATAGCCGTTACAGCGTTTCACTCCAGCCATTTGAATGGCTCGAAGGTTCATTTCGCTACACCTCGATCTCCAATCGCAACTATGGCCCCGACTCGTTGAGCGGCGACCAGAGCTATAAAGACAAGGCCGTGGACGTCAAGGTACGCCTGTGGCAGGAAAGTCACTGGGCGCCTGAGCTGGCACTCGGCTTTCAGGACATCGGCGGTACCGGGCTGTTCTCCAGCGAATATCTGGTGGCCAACAAACGCTATGGCGACCTGGATTTCAGCGCGGGCGTTGCCTGGGGATACCTGGGTAATCGAGGCGATTTCGATAACCCGGCGGGTTGGGTGGATGATCGCTTCAAGACCCGGCCAGACGGTGAGGGCACCGGTGACGTCAACACCAATGCCTATTTTCGTGGACGACCTTCATTGTTTGGCGGGGTGACCTACCAGACACCCTGGGAGCCGCTCAGCCTGAAACTCGAGTACGAAGGCAACGACTATAAGAACGAACCGCTGGATAACCCGATCAAGCAAGACTCGCCCATCAACATTGGCGCGGTTTTCAAGCTGACAGACTCGGTGGATCTCAGTGCTGGCTGGGAGCGCGGCAATACCGCGATGCTTGGCATCACCCTGCACACCAACTTCGTCAGCCGCAAGGCCCCGGCCAAGACCTACGACCCGCCCGCGGAGCGTCTGCCCGCGCAGGCACCCGCCACCGCGCCGGATCAGGTCGACTGGGCCAACGTGTCCCAACGACTGCAGAAAAATGCAGGCTATAAAGTTGAGCGCATCACCCAGCGCGGCTCAGAGTTATTTGTGTACGGCGAGCAGTCGAATTATTTCCATTCGGCCAAAGCCGTCGGCCGGGCCAGCCGGATTCTCGACAACAGCGTCAACGACGATATCGACTGGTTCACCCTGGTGAACAAGCGCTACGACATGCCGCTGGAGGAAACCAGTGTGCCCCGCGAGACCTTTCGCGAGGTGGTCAACAACGAGGAGCCGCTGCAAAGTCTGCATCGCACCACCGAGGTCAACGCGGCGATGCCGCACACGGAGACCACGCTTTATACCCAGGCACGCGACCCGTTCAACTACGGTGTCGGGCTGGGCTACAAACAGAACGTCGGTGGCCCTGATGGCTTGCTCTATCAGTTGAGTGCCGATGCGGACGCCGAATATCGTTTCACGCGCAATACCTGGTGGAGTGGCATGCTCAGTGCCAATCTGTTGAACAACTACGACAACTTTACCTACGACGCCCCGAGTGGATTACCCCGGGTGCGCACGGACCTGCGCAAGTATTTGACGACCTCTGACGTCACCATGCCCACGTTCCAGTTCAACCACGCCGAGCAGTTGGATAAAGACCTGTATGGCATGGTCTACGGCGGCTATCTGGAATCGATGTTTGCCGGCGTCGGCGGTGAGGTGCTGTTTCGTCCCGTGGGCGAGCGCTGGTCTGTCGGTGCGGACCTGAACTACGTTCGTCAGCGCGAGTTTAACCAGGGCTTTGGCCTGCGTGATTATTCGACCGTCACTGGCCATATCACAGGTTATACCGACTTGCCCTACGATGCCTTGGCGGCCGTTAGCGTCGGACGTTACCTGGCACGGGATTGGGGCGCCACGATCGACCTGTCGCGGGAGTTTTCCAACGGTGTGCGATTCGGTGCCTGGGCGACGTTGACCACGGCGTCGAAAGCGGAATATGGCGAGGGCAGCTTCGACAAAGGCATCTACATCTCCATTCCTTTCGACGAACTGATGAGCATGTCGACCATGCGCCGCGCCAACATCGTCTGGTCGCCGCTGACCCGGGACGGTGGTGCACGGCTCAATCGCGGCTACTCGCTGCACTCCATGACCGACAGCCGTGACAGCGACATGTTCTACCGCAACTTCGACAAGATCACTGAGTAAAGGCGGGCGATCTGTAGCGCGACGAATGCTGCAGATCGCACCGCGGTTAACCGGTTGGATCGTCTATGAGCAAGACCTTGCGCAGAGTTCTCTGCGTTATCCCTACACACTCGCAACGCTAACCCAGGGGGCCGACTTCTAGCCTGACGCTTCCTGTTGGTCTCCTGAAGTTGGTGTCTGCACCCCAATAAACGCCCACGAAAAAGGGGACTTGCGTCCCCTTGTTACGTTGTCGGTACCCAACCACTAAGCCTTCAGTAAATGTCCTTCGACAGCAAGGTGAAGGGCGTCTTCACCAGGATCTTCAGGTCCAGCCACAACGACCAGTTATTGATGTACTTGAGGTCGATTTCGACGCGCTTTTGCATCTTGTCGATCGTGTCGGTCTCGCCGCGGCAACCGTTGATTTGAGCCAGCCCGGTAATCCCCGGTTTGATTCGGTGGCGAGCCATGTAGGCGAGAATTTTGCCGGAGTAGTAGTCATTGTGCGCAACGGCATGGGGACGTGGTCCGACCAGGGCCATATGGCCTTGCAAGACATTGAACAACTGCGGCAACTCATCGATCGATGTACGACGGATGAAGCGCCCGATCGGCGTTATCCGCGAGTCGTTACGACTGGCCTGCTTGACCTCGCGATCATCGTGCACGCGCATCGAGCGAAACTTCCAGACCTTGATGACTTTCCCGTTCCACCCATGGCGATCCTGTTTGAAGAACACCGGACCGTGGGAGCTGAGTTTGACGGCCAAACCAATGAGCAGAAGTAACGGGCTCAGAAGGACAATAGCCATCAGCGCGACGCTTTTATCGAGCAGGCTCTTGCTCAGCGCGGCAGTGGGTTGGCTGGTCAGCGGGCTTTCATTCAAATAGATCGCTGGTAGGCCGTCCACGTCTCTCACCGAGTGATTGAGCAGTGTCAGGCTGTTCAGGTCCGGAACCCAGACGACGTCCACGTTGGCATCCAGCAAGTCGAGATACATGGCTTCGATTTTTGCCGCTTCACTCAGCGGCAGCGTGATGTAAAGACGTCGGATGTCATGGATCTTGATCAGCTGCAGCAGTTCTTCCTGCGGGCCAACGACAGGAGGTGCTCCCGTTTCCAGCAAGGGAGTGCTGTCGGAACTGACCAGTCCGACCAAGGGGAAGTGTTCAAGCGTGCGCAGCTTGTTAGCCAATCCCAATGCCAGCTCTCCAGTGCCGACAATCAGCGTTTTATGTTCGCTTTGAAGGGACCGTTGATAGTATTTCGAAAAGCCGTGTAGTGGGACGTACAACAATGCCTGCCCGATGTAGCTGCAGATTGCCCATACCAGGATGATTTGCCGGGAGAACAGCTCATTGGCCTTACAGATGAAGGCGACAATCGCCAGCGCTGCCAATGTCATGGACCAGCCCATCAGCAGGCGTCCCAACCCCACCAGGTAGTTATCTTTCTTCGCATAGACGCCACACCATGAATAGGCGGGAACCGATGCAAGTACAGTCAGTGTTGCGCACACTCGATAATAGAACTCTACCGTTCCTGTCTGGTTATAAACCAATAAAAACAACAGGGCGACAACAAAGCCCTGACCCATTACCCACTGTCCCCAGAAGGTCAATCCTTTGAGGTTGGTATTTCGATTGATACGAAGATTGTTAACCATGCGATATCCCCAAAATACGTCCATTTCGCTTGTTGATAGGCAACAGCCAAAGTTGAATAAGCAAGAGTTATTATTCTTATAAGATGGCGATGCGTTAACGAGCGAAACGCCAATGTGCGGCGCTCTCGTCAGTGAATAGACTAATTTATCGTGGCGGGTGTTGTCTGACGACTTCTAACAGGTGGTTAATGTATCTGGCTGATATATAAAGGGTAGGGTGGCGTTAAAAATGGTCGGTAATGTAAAGGGTATTCGTAGTGTTGCAGAAGGGGGGTGTTAACTATGAGGGGGAAGGCAGGGAGGGCATGGCGGGATGTGCTTTTTTATTTTTGTAGTGCACCGCCGAGGAGGTCATTCCATTGGCTTAGGTGAGGCTTTTCCCTCGTACGATTTTTTGAATCAGGCAATAGCCACGATTCCTGACCGCCCGGAAAAGACGTTCGCCGTTGCTGGCATTTTTAAACTTTTCCTGTAATCGGCTCAGGCACATTTCGAGGCCCCGGTAGTGTTCAGGTTCCCTGCCGATACTCCGGATAAGATCGTCTTTACTGACCACGCGATCGTCATGGTGGAGCATTTTTTTAACCAGCGTGGCCTCCAGGCCCGTCAAGGTAATCTCCACGTCATCTTTGATCAAAGCGCCGCTGCCATTGCTCAGTCGCCAGGTTTCCGTATATGGATAGTGTGGTTTGGCAACATTGGATAAAGAATCCATTGTGCCATCATTTGGGTCATCTTCAAGATGGTTAAATAGAGTGTCGGACTGGGTGGCCAACCATTCCGACTCGAAGGTCGAAAGTATGCGCTGCGTATCACGCTTGATAACAGGATGGACAAATCTGTCCAGATAAGGGGAAATAAACTCCAAGAGTTTAGGGGGGGAAGAGGGCGAGGTAACGCCTTCGACAAACATTTTGGCCTGTGACGTACCAAATGCGTTATATCGCTTGCTCGAGAGTAAGGCCTCAAGCTCAAGTTGTAATGCCGGACTATGAGTAACTACGACAAAATATTTTCTGGGGAGGGTTGTACTGCTTTCCATGTCTCTCTCCTGAAGTGCACGCCTGTTATTGGGTTTAAAGGTTGTCGGCAGGGGAGTAATGGCTCCCTTGGAAATAATCAAAGGGCAGCGCGCGGGCCAGTATATGGCTAGCGGCATGCTCGACTCTGTCAGCTATAAAGGAGACTTTGGTGTTGTGAGTCAGCATGGTCATGCGTTCGTGGAGCCGATTGAATAATTCTGGGTTGCCAGTGAGCTTAAGACTCAAGTCTAGGGTTGAGACGGAGATCTTTATATAGTCGAATAAATTCAAGGTTGTAAAGATTTCGATACTTTCATCGCGAGTGTTGTAATCGTCGAATGCGATTTCTATACCGTGATCTTTCAACAGATACACGTTGTGGAGGATTTTCTTTTTATCCGTGAAGCTGACCGCCGAGAGGGGTAACTCATTTAGCGCAATAACCAGTGTCTGGCCAAAGTCGCGCAGGGCGTCAGCGGATTGGATCAACTCTTCCGTCAGCGCAGAATCGGCGAGATCGGACTGTCTTACACAAACAAATATACGGCTTAAGTATTTGTTTTCATTGGCTTTATTGCGATCTTTCAGCGAGAAGGCAATCAGCCGGGTCTGCATGAGCACTTCGCTATAGATGCCACTCATCTGATGCGCCGGAAGTGCACAGGATGCATGAGTTGGCAGAACTTGATTGTCGTCGAACTGTATTTTGATCTCGCTGCCAAATGGACAGTCGTCGCGTGTGAGGATCAATTGCCGAGACAGGTAATGATTCGCACAGGCGAAGTGTGACACGCTCCCCATTGCGTTCATAATGCATAACTCCCTTATATACTAATAATCAGGCTGTCGAGATCAGACCCCTGATTAACCGATATCCATGCCCGCGAATACTTTGAATGGCATTGGTGCCATACATGCCTTTTATCTTTCCGCGAAGGCGGCTGATAGATTTTTCCAAGGCTCTTGGGTCATAAAAATTTATATTAAGCCCCATGATTCTGGCGATTTCGTCATGGCTCAATATTTGGTTTCTTGTTTCAGAAAATGCTTCAAGAATTTTCATTTCCGGAAACGACACATCCAGCTTTTTATAGTCTCCAATGAGGCACATACGAGTAGCGTCCAAGAGCAGATTTTGTCTCTTCTGCCATTCTGCGCTACTGAAAAACTCGGAAAGTGCATCAGAGTTTTCATCAGGGAGAGTACTGAATTTGATGCAGTGGTCGGCCCCCGCAAGATAATATTTCATCTTGTTGTAGGTGCCTCTGCCGGTGATGGCTACAAAAATTATTAGCCCCTGGTTGTCGGCACGAATGGTTTCCACCAGTGCGAGGCTTTCAATAAAAGCCTGAGGGCTGTCAATGACAATGAAGACTGCGCGGTATGAACTGGGTTCCCTGTTTTTCTTGAAAGAGTTGCTGTAGCACATGGTATCAATGGGTATATCATTGGCTACGTGGCTTGCTACTAATTTCCTGAACTCTTCAGCTAACGTATGGGTCCGTCCAATAGTGAGAATACCTGTCACCTCCTTTGTGTGGCTGTGGCTGATAGTCGTTATTTTCCCTGTAAGCATCATGCTTTGACTCGGCTGGGTGCTGACATTCGGATGTTAAAGCACCAATTCTCATTTGTGACTGACAATTGGTAACATTTCGCGGGTTTTTCCAGCAGCCGTCACAGTTTTTTTAACATTGCTGGTGAATCGGACGTGATTCTTTGCTCTCCAGGGGCTTGGTATGCCAGATGGCAAGAGCATAGCATAGTGCCATCTTTTGTCCCGATGTCCTGAATTTCCAGATCAATACTCTGCGCAGGCGCTTAAAATGCCCACCGCTTGATTTTTAGTTTTGAGTTATAAGTACCCTGAACTTTGTTATTAAAAACGCAAGTTTATCCGGTTTGCTGGCAAGAATATGACTAATGCTCGCGGTTATATAACGTCCCCGTTCCTGGTTGTAATGCTGGACGTTTAATAACATCGAGTTTTAATGCAGGGCTGAGTGCGCTTTACTCTCTCGTTTGCGATGAATCAGGCAATTTGCTTTCGTTAGTGAGGAGGATGAATGGATTTTTGGACTACGGTTACGGTATTGATTTTAGGGATGGTCGAAGGGCTGACGGAGTTTTTACCCATATCAAGTACAGGGCACCAGATTATTGTCGCGGATTTGCTCGACTTCGGCGGCGAGCGAGCCATGGCCTTCAACATCATCATTCAATTGGGAGCTATCCTGGCGGTCGTCTGGGAGTTTCGGCACAAGATCCTCGATATCGTCACAGGCTTGCCAACCCAACGCAATGCGCAACGTTTTACCTTGAATCTATTGATCGGTTTTCTGCCGGCAGTTGTTTTGGGCGTGTTGTTCGCCGATAAGATTCATGACTATCTATTCAACCCGATCACCGTGGCGGTAGCTTTGGTGGCAGGCGGCATTGTTATGTTGTGGGCTGAGCAGCGAGAACATGTGGTGTACGTCGACCATGTTGACGATATGCGCTGGTCCGACGCCCTTAAGGTTGGTTTCGCACAATGCCTGGCGATGATTCCGGGGACTTCGCGCTCTGGATCGACGATTATCGGTGGGCTGCTGTTTGGTCTGTCACGCAAGGCGGCGACCGAGTTTTCATTCTTCCTGGCAATGCCGACCATGGTGGGGGCCGCAGTCTACTCAGGTTACAAATATCGGGACCTGTTCCAGGCCGGCGACCTGCCAGTCTTTGCCTTGGGTTTCGTGACGGCCTTCTTTTTCGCCATGATCGCCGTGCGCGGTTTGCTCAAGTTCATTGCCAGCCACAGTTACGCCGTATTCGCCTGGTACCGGATCGCATTCGGTTTGCTGATCTTGGCTACATGGATATTCGGTTGGGTTAACTGGACTGAGGCTGCAGCGCTCTGACACTTGCACCAGGCTGCGGGACATGCGGCCTGGTTTCAAGAAAGTGGATAACCGTTAACGCCCCTCAAGCAACTCCGCCGCCTGATCCAGCAACGCCAAAGGCTCTTTAGCCTTGTGAATATCCACCGACAACAACTGGCGAAACTTGCGCGCCCCCGGAAACCCGGTGCCCAGTCCCAACACATGCCGAGTGATATGGTGCATCGAGCCACCGGCATCGATATGCGCCGCCATATAAGGCCGCAACTGCGCCAGCGCCTCGGCCCGGCTGATCACCGGTGCCGTGCTGCCGAACAGCTGCTGATCCACCTCAGCCATCACATAAGGATTGTGATAAGCCTCACGGCCCAGCATCACGCCGTCAAACGTCTGCAAATGCTCGTGACAAGCCTCCAGCGTCTTGATCCCGCCGTTGAGAATAATCTCCAACTCCGGAAAGTCCGCCTTCAACCGCGCCGCCACGTCATAACGCAGAGGCGGAATGTCACGGTTTTCCTTCGGCGATAACCCCTCCAGAATCGCAATCCGCGCATGCACCGTAAAACTCGTGCACCCGGCATCCCGAACCGTACCGACGAAATCACATAACTGCTCGTAACTGTCCCGCCCATTAATCCCGATCCGATGCTTCACCGTCACCGGAATCGACACCGCATCCCGCATCGCCTTCACACAATCGGCCACCAACTGCGGATGCCCCATCAGGCACGCCCCGATCATATTGTTCTGCACCCGATCACTCGGGCAGCCGACATTCAGATTCACCTCGTCGTAGCCGTGCTCCTGGGCCATGCGCGCGCACATCGCCAGGTCCAGCGGAACACTGCCGCCGAGCTGCAGGGCGAGGGGGTGTTCGGCTTCGTTGTGACGCAGGAAACGGTCGTGATCACCGTTGAGGAGCGCGCCGGTGGTGACCATTTCGGTGTAGAGGAGGGCGTGTTTGGAGAGCAGGCGCAGGAAGTACCTGCAATGTCTGTCAGTCCAATCCATCATCGGGGCGACGGAGAAGCGCCTGGACGGCTCAGAACGGGCGTGGCTAGTATTTACGGGCACTTCAGGTTTTTCGAGATTCATTGGTACTGGTCTTTTATACAGCGGTTTTTACCCATTTTTCCTTGTTTTTCGAAGTCGCTTGCTACAATGTAGCAAGCAAGATCAGCAATGTAGCAACTGGAAATGGGCACGATCACATCACGTAAGCGCAAGGACAACTCGACGGCCTACACGGCGCAGATACGGATCAATCGGGACGGGAAGACAGTTTATCAGGAAAGCCAAACCTTCGACCGCAAGCAGGTCGCCCAGGCTTGGATCAAGCGCCGCGAGACGGAGCTGGCCGAGCCTGGCGCGATTGAGCGCGCGAACCGCAAGGGCGTGACGATCAAGAAGATGATCGAGCAGTACCTAGACGAGTACGAAAAAATCCGTCCGTTGGGCAAGACCAAGAACGCCACGCTGAAGGCGATCAAGGACACCTGGTTGGGTGAGCTCGACGACTCGGCGCTGACCAGTCAGAAACTGGTGGAGTTCGCGCAGTGGCGAATGGGCAAGGAGGGTGGCGGCGTTCAGGCGCAGACAGTCGGCAATGATCTGTCGCACTTGGGGGCGGTGTTGTCTGTGGCGCGGCCGGCCTGGGGTTACGAGGTGGATGCGCTGGCCATGTCGGATGCGCGCAGGGTGTTGCGCAAGCTGGGCATGGTCAGCAAGAGCAAAGAGCGTAACCGGCGACCAACCCTAGATGAACTGGACAAGCTGATGAAGCACTTTTTCGAAATGCAGGAGCGCCGAAAAAGTTTGATCAACATGCCGAAGCTGATTGCCTTCGCGATCTTCTCGACACGTAGGCAGGAGGAAATCACACGGATTCTCTGGGAAGACTTGGATGAGACCCGTCAGGCCGTCCTGGTGCGCGACATGAAAAACCCCGGGCAGAAGATCGGCAACAACGTGTGGTGTCATCTGCCGGATGAGGCCTGGGCGATTCTGCAGTCCATGCCCAAGACGGAGAAGGAAATCTTTCCCTATAACGCCAGATCGGTATCGGCGTCCTTCACGCGGGCCTGCCCTATGCTCGGAATTGAAGACCTACATTTCCATGACCTGCGGCATGAAGGGGTAAGCCGACTGTTTGAGATGGACTGGGACATTCCCAGAGTGTCAAGCGTGTCGGGGCATCGAGATTGGAACTCATTGCGTCGTTATACGCACCTGAGAGGAAGGGGGGACTCCTATAAGAGTTGGCAGTGGAAAGATTGCCTTCTCAAGAAGTGACGAAACATTCTGAGCCGATTTGGCCCGGTGGGTCGTTGCTTGCGGTAGGCAAAATTAGTATGTTCTCAGACCTGTGATATTAAAAAGACATCCAGCCTGTCTTTTTACCCCCAATTTGCCCATTGCTGAGATTAGAAATGAGAGCTGAGTTCAAGGAAAAGAAAGCGGTTTCTATTGATCTGTTGACCTTGGATGAGAAAAACCCTCGTCTCGGTTTCGCCAAAGATCAAGATGCTGTTTTAGCTCGAATGATTGCGTACGGGCAGCCTTTCTTTGCGCTGGCCAAGGATATTGCTGAGTCTGGTTTGTCCATTGAGCATGTCGTGGTGCAAAAAGATGGAAATAAATACAGAGTTAGAGATGGGAATCGTCGAATTTCAGCGCTAAAACTATTAAATCGACCACACCTCTGCCCTGATAAGGCCACACGGGAGCGATTTACGAAGCTTGCGAAAACGGCGGAGGAGAATGGCAATCTGCTCGGCAGGGTCGATTGCATGGTTGGATCCAGTGAAGAAGCGATTAACGCTTATATCTGGCGAGCCCACACCGGTGAAAATGGTGGGGTGGGCAGGTCGGGGTGGGAGTCTCTGCAGCAAGAGTTTTATCAGATTTCAATCGGTGAGAAGGGAGGCTATTGGAGGGCCGCAAAGCTCATGCTTTGGGCTGATGAAAACGATTTGGAGGTTCCAGATAAGTTCAGCATTACTACTTTGGGGCGGTTTTTTAACGCGGCGAAAAATATCAAGTTACTTGGTTTTGAGTTTGATGAGGAAGACAATATTTTTCCAACGGTGCCATTGTTTACGGCCGTTGTAATCGTCAAGAAAATCATTGCTGATATAGAGTCTGGATACGTTCACGTGAAGCGTGGCGACACTCCCGGAACCCTTTCGCTGATGTTGGCAGAAAATCGCGATCTGTATATCGCTGCGATTCGACACGAGATGAAGTTGGACTCTGTTGGCGCGGCTGACCCTGTGCCGGGCGGCAACGACACGGGTACAAGACCGGTGTCTCCGCCGGCCGGCGGCCAGCCTGGTGAAAATGGTAGTGGTCCAGGCGTAGACGGCGGCAAGCCTGGAGCGGGTCCTACGCAAGCAGGTGCTCCAGGGGCTGAGGGGGCGAATGTAAAGGGTGGCAAAAACGGCACCACTCCCGCAACTCACAGCTCTCTCCGGAAAAAATATGTGACCAGGACTTTGCATCCTCTGGAAATGCCCACGAGCGAACAAAAAATTAGAGATATCTATAAAGAGCTTCAGACTGTCGAAAAGTGCCCGATAGCGGGGATGATGCTGGTGCGGGCCTTTGTTGAAAGTACCTTCAGGGCATTCGTGAGGAGAAACGAATTGATGGAGGAGGGGCGTATCGATGGTGCCTCAATAAAGGACATGCTTAAATTTATTCGAAAGAAGTTGATTGACGATAGTATTTTGGTAGAGGGAACAGGGTCGGATTTATTTCAGAAGGTCGAGTTGATGGCGCAAAATTCGATCGTGACAGTGCCGACTATGCAGAAGTTTATTCATTCTGAAATGTTTAATCCCAAGGATGCGGATGTTATAAAAACTTGGGATGAGTTCTATCACTTCTTGAAATTGCTGTGGCAGTTGCTAGCTGCTAAGGCTTAATTGTTTTGTGCTCGGCTCCTTAATTGGGCTTATCTGTTTTGATGTGAACGGTAAGGGGTCGATGTTTATATTTTTGTAGATTAGAAGCTCTTTTGCAACGGGGCGTTCCAGGTGGCTTGAGTAGATGATGTTGAATGTTAATGTGTTGTGGTCTTCGTAAATTTCTTGAATTTCTTCGCAGTTGTCATACGTCACAATAATTGGTGTCTTTATTGAGTGTACCAATTGCGCAATGCGTACGTGGTCGTCGTGCGTATAGAAACTTGAGTAAAGTTGGTCGGCCTTCTTGTAGTACGGTGGGTCAAGGTTTATCAATGAGTTCGCATTGTGCGGAACTTTGTTCATGAACTTGATGGCGTCATCCGACGAAATTGTTATGTTGGATCTCATTTCGCTTATGTCTAGGATGCGTTTAGCTAGATTTCCTTTTGTGTACCGGGCGTCGATTTTATAATTTCCGTCCTGGTTCTTCCCTCCAATAACTCCCCCTTTTATAATGCCTGAACGATTGGTTCTATTCAGAAAGAAAGTAGCGAAGCCTAATTCGAGCTCGGTGTGCTTTAGAGGATTGAAGTAGATTTCTCGCTGCTTTTCTCTTTCGTCGATAGTTACTTCAGTTTCAAGCAGAAGCTTGATGAAGCTGCGGCTATCATTTGTAACGGAATTCCAGAAGCTATAAATTGCAGGGTCAATATCATTAATAAATATGTTTTTTACGTACTTATTGCTCAGCAGATAAATTGCCGCGCCCGCGCCGCCGGCGTAGGCCTCAATGTACGAGCCATCTTGAATGTTGTTGTTCCTTAGCAGGTGCGCAAGCCAGGCTCCAAGCTTGGCCTTGCCACCGGGATAGCGTAACGGTGTAAGCATCTGACTATTCTCTAAAAAATCGCTTATGATATTGGATTTTTTAAGGGATTACAAATGGTGATTGGTAACCCCTCAGTAGTAGCGAAAATATAGCTCTTATTTAAGTTAACGCATAAGTTGTTTCTGCTCTTTGGTCGCCTTGTCTCTTTGCTTGTCGATGTAGTCGGCTAAATCTCGTAGATGGATACCAAGGGCGGCCTTTTGGCTATTGGCTCCAAGCCTGACAATTGGAATGTCTATTTCTCCTGACATGCATTTTAGTTTGAATTTCTCAACAGTTAATTGCATGTAATCAGCACAAACGCGACTGAGTGGGATGACAGCCTGTCCATCATATTGAGCCATTAGTAAAAAAAGCGTATTCATGCTGCCACCCCTATCAAATCGCCATCTGCTGGATCTATGTTTTCACTAACTAACGCCATCATCGGCCACGGCGAAACCGAATTGCCAACCATCATTACCTGAGTCTTATTGGTGAATTTCCGGCCGTCATGCCCGGTGTCGATGATGTAATGCTCGGCGCTCGGGTGATTACGCTTGTGCATGCGGATCGCGTCGGCGTCGTGGTTGATGGCGATATCCACTGGAATGTCGGTGGTCATCTCCTGGCCCATGGTCGCGTCACCGCCGCCTGCGAACAGGTCGACGCGGATTCCGCCAATCAAGTTCAGACCGAATTGTGTTTTGACTGCTGTCGTGATTGGAGTGGGGTCGAAGGAAGTCATGCTTGGCCTCCATGGACGGGAGTGACGAAAGTGGGCAAGCTTTGCGACCGCTTTGGCGCAAGGAGCCAGCAATGAATACTGACAGCGCTAAATTCACGAATAAGAGACTGGTTTTGTGGTTGCTTTCCCCTCTCGGTGTGTTGCTCGTTGTAGGTGGCGCGGTTTTGGCTTTTATGCAAAAAGATGCGCCTGCATGGTTTCAAGTTATCGGAAGCTTGGCGGCCGTCATCACTGCACTGGTCGTAGCTAACAAGCAGGCGCGTGACACTGCTCAAGCGCGCAGGTCTAAAGATGAGGTGGTATTTAGGCTCGTTTGTGGCGTCGCAGAGCGTGCTGCTGCGGTGAGTAGCCTTTTGTTTCAGAATTTCGACACGATTCAATCTAATGACAAGGCTGCTCGGGTTGAAATCATGACGACAGTTGAGGAGCAGTTGCTCGCTATGCGCGGCATTAATCCTGTCGATTTGCCATTGCCAGATATGGTCGAACCCTTCCTGGTTATAAGGGGAGCATTGGAGCAGAGTGTGGTCATGGCGCGTCTGCTTTCCGATACGGGCATGATTGATAGATTGAGGTGTGCGACAACGCTTTCGATGAACTCTCAGGCTATTCACCAGGCGGCCAGAAAATTGTCTGGAATGCGGCTGGCTTAGATTTTTTTTCGGAGGTTTATACCCCACAACAGGCTGCGCGGGCGGGCAATTCTGAGCGATTAGCGTTGCATCGGGTGTGGCTGCCTCGCGCAGCTTTTCGTGGGGTATAAGTGCCTCGGCAGTGGAGCTGATAGAAGCAGTAATGCCTGCTGCTGCGCAGCAGAGACTCTTTGTTTCTTGTATGTCGACGCCATTAGCGTTGCAGAGCAAAGCGGTCGATGTTTGGGGGGGGTGCAGATCCGTCTTCATGCCGCTTTCCTCCGGTGTTCGATTGCGAGTTGGTCCATCAGGCGCTGGTGAAACGTGAGCCGTGCTTCGGTGGCGGACCATGGACGGATGGTTTCAACCATGGGTTCGATGCCGATCAGGCAATCCCAGATTGCCGGATCGGTTGGCATCAGATCGCGGCGTTCGGTGGCAAGAGCGATCAGGTCAGCGTGGCGAACAGAAGCCGGCAGGTCCTGGTCCAGGTCGAAACGCGTGCAGATGCGCTTCCAGATCCAATTCTCGACGTCCTGGTAGGCATGCATCCATTGCTTCAGCGGCTGCACCATATCGCCGATGTAGGCTTCGGTAGCGTCGTGCAGAAGTGCCGTTAATTTGTCCTCGTCGGGCACCAGGTCAGCGACCATGCAGCAATGTTGTGCCACGCTGTAGAACTCGCGGGTGTGGCCATTGAAGCGGCATAGATTGGCCAGCGAATGGGCGATATCGCGTGGGTCAATCAGGTCCGCATCAGGCTCATACAGATCAAAGCGCTTGCCGGTATAGGTCAGAATCTGACTCATGCAGCCTCCTTGACCAGATCAGCCAGCAACAGTGCGTGCTTGGTGTCCTTGTGCAATTGGCGCATCGCGTCGAACCCGATTAGCGCAGCCAGCTGACGGTCGAACTCTTTGCGAAAACGCGTCACTTCACGTAGCTCGGTAGTGGCTTTGGTGCATTGCTGTTGCAGCGCGCCGGCTACCTGTGGGGTCAAACGCAACAATGGAGTAGGGCGGTTCATGCTGCTTCCTCCTGCACTACTGGTTCCAGAAGGGCAGCCATGGCAAGGGTCTGGTCGCGCAGGGCGAGTGTGTCGCGTTCGAGCTTTTTGCCGGTGCGGAATGCGCTGAATGTCTCGGCAGCAATTCTGAGTTTTTCGGCAATATCCAGCAGGATCTGGCGGTTAGGTTCGCCGAGTTTGGATGCGGCCAATGCACGTGTGTAGTGGTCCCAAAGCTGTTGGTGGTGCTGGCGGGCTTGATCAAGTCGCAGGTTCAGCTCGTGGAGTCTCTCGTTACTGTCTGCCCGCTCGATGCTCTGGCCCTCAGTGATGCCGGCGGTCATGCCATCGCTACGGCCCATCTTGTAGCCAAACCAGAAAAGAAGGCCGACAGCGATGGTGAGTCCGATCAGTGCGTAGATTTGAATCTCGGTCATGTGGTGTGCTCCTGGTGTTGTCTTAGGCTGGTGGTGACAGCCATTTGGGTTGCTGGTCTTACTCGGTTTGTTCGTCCTGCGGTCGCAGCATCTCTTCGTCCGCCTTGTAGGCACGGATATCGATCAGTGAGGCGACATGCCGGATGTGTGCGTACTTCGGCGCCTTCCGGCTGGTGTCCAGCGTGGTGATGGGGAGCTGGATCCGGCCGCTGTTGATCTCCGCCACAAACGATTGTTCGTTGAGATTGCGGAAGTACTGCTCGCGCACTTTTTCCAGCGGGATCAGCACGTCGCCGAAGGTGCGGTAGAGCAGTTCCACGGTGGCCGATTCTGGTGCGGGCAGCAGTCGGAGTGGTGTTTGACCTGCATTAGTCATTGGCTTGCGCAGCCTCCTTGCGTTGTGTTCTTGCCGGATGGTTCCAAGCGTTCAGGCAGTGGCGTTTGGTCAGCTCGCGCAGATGCTCCGGCACTTCGAGGAGCGCGGCGTTGCGCTCCTCGCGTGTGCGCATGGCGACAATCTGGCGGGCGTATTCCCTAGGCCACGTCACGGCTATCTACCGGGATTTCGGGTAGGTTCAGCCCCAGTTGCTCGGCCAGCCAGCGGATGCCGGGCTGCTTGATTCGGGTTGACTGGCTGTACTGCATGCCGAGCTGGTCGTGGTACCAGTTGCTTTCCTTGATCCGCAGGTACTCGCGATCACGAGTCGGATAGGTCGGCAGGTTCCGCTCATTGAGCAGACCCTTTTCCCGCATGAGGCCGATCAGCTTGGGCCGGGTCAGGCCCAGGTGTTTTGCGGCTTGAGCAAGCGTACGTTCCATGGCACCCCCTTAGGCTGCATGCGCGGCGGGAGTCGCCACGGCAGCCAGGTGGTTAATGGACTCGACAACCTTCTTGTAGATCTCGGCGTCGGTACCGCACACGGTGAAGCACTTTGTACGCGGGCGCTTCACACCGATGCTCATGATCGTGGTGACGCCGGTGCGTGTTTGGGTGCGATGGATGGCGACATGGAAGGGGAGCTCGAACCCCATGTCGAGACTCAGTACGCCGCCGGTGCTCACCAGCTCGAATACCCGCTGCTTGTTCTCGACATCAAACCGGGCGTATTGGCGGCTTGCGTGCGGGAGGTTCAGCAAATCGACTGTGTTATTTGGATCAAATGGGCCGTTGACGATCTCTTCGATAAAGTCGGCCAGCTTGAGGTGCATCTTTTTTTCGTTCTTCAAGGTCAGCGTGTGGCGCTCGCTACCCAGTTCAACTGTGAAGAGGGTGTCAGATGTGTTGCGTTCGACTTTCAGGCGAAACGCCAAGGCGTCACGCTTGGGTGTCGACCTTACGACATGGTTGAAGGTCTCGGTCAGATTGACTTGGGCGTTGAGCAGCTGCAGCGTGCGGTTATCCAGCTTGTATTTGCTCATGCTGCACACCCTCCGCCATTCGGATCGAACGGATCAGGAGTCGCGCGGGGTTTTATCTTGGGTTTGGTGGGGATGAATGCGCAGCCGGATTCGCGAGCCAGACGGCGAATCTCGAAGATGCGGGAGGGGTCAGCAGCGGCCGGGTGGACGTGCAGGGTAGCTGTGGTGTGCATGGTGTTGCCTCGCTCTGTGGTGGAGAGTGAGACAAATATAACCTTAAAGGTTAATTTTTCAAGAAAAAATGACCTTGATGGTGTTTAGATGGCGATTTCCTTCACGCCCATCGCGTGAATCCACCCACCACGCCAAAAATCTTCGCATTGAGCAAGAGAATGCCAGAGTGCTGTTCGCCAGTGGTTTCTTCCAAATGTTCTGCTTGAATCCAAATGACTTTTCTGTAAGAAAAATTTGAACGATTCATCCCCTATTTCAGAAAAGAACGTAAAGCTAGTTATTTGAGATGAAAGAAATGAGTTTATTTCAGGTTTGTATCTATTATTAAGTTCAAGTTCGGAAAATTGAAAGGATAGCCTGGATATTTCATCTGCATCTATTTCTGGGTTGTTCGTGATCGAAAAGTTAACAATCAAACCGTCTTCTGAAATGCTTGCTTGAGCAGTTAAAAATTCTTCATCTGTAAGATTGCTGAAGTATACGTGTGAGTATTGAGTGGCCGGTTCTTCGCCCGCAGAAGCTCTTTTTTTGTTGTTGCACGGATGGCAGCAAGGTACTAAGTTTTTTGCATAAATTGAATGAGCTTTAAAGACTGATCGAGGAATGTGATGGTCAAGATCCCTTATTTCGCCAAAGCCACAATATGGACATTTTTCTACTGCAAGTTTTAAACGCTCTCTAAGTTTTTCAAGTCTGCCACCAATTTGTACTTGGTTGTAAGCTGCGTGCAGTGCTACCAGTAGTTCATTTTCAAGGGTCGAGGTATTCAATAGTGGTGAAGGTTGGCCGTGTAATTCATCATACAGTTCGTAAAGACGAAGGATTTCAGTTTTTTGCTCCGGAGTTATTGGGAATGACGGTGAGCCATTGGCATAAGTCAATGCGTTTGTAATGTCTAGCTCTGCTTGAGATGTATCCGGAGGAGGGACTTTCCACATTATTGTTTACCTTTTGTTGCAAGCTGACTCATTACATATGCTCTGGCTTGCATGCTTAGGCCATGTGGGGAGAAAAGAGCTTCAATGGTTTCTAAAGATGTATATGCGTTAATTATCGAGTCTAGGACTTTATAAAAATCAGTTGCATTTGTGTTTAGGCCGAAAAACTCGCCGGTTAATGTACCAACATTTTCTCCGAATGTTTCACTCTTCGTTTTAAATGCGCTTGTGGTACTACCCTCTCTCCTAATGGCATAAACATGGCTTGAAAGCGTTTCTTGTATTACGACGGGCGAATGGGTTGCAACAATGGCAAATGCATTTTTTTCGTTGAGGATAAGTCGAATTGCATGCATTAAAGCAGCTAGTAATGGCGGGTGTAGGTGTGTCTCTGGTTCATCTATTAAGATCAACGAGCCTTGCGTTACATTTGCCGCTAAGTTTGAAAGGATGTGCATTACAATTTTATGGCCCGTACTCCAAGACATGAACGCTTTAGTAGGACCCAAGTACAGCATTAACTCGACGTTGAGTATTCCACTGAAAGAGGGGAAAGATGGATCTTTTAGAAGGGTGTGTAATGCTGCATTAAGTATTTTTTCTGACCCGTTTCGCTTCACAAGTTTCAATGTATTAGCGAATTCATCTGCTAGTGTGGAGATTGATTTTAGAAGCGTATGAGAAGTCTTATCTTCTTCAGGTTGGGGGCTTTCGGTATTTTTGGTTTCGGAGTTTATTTTATTAGCTAGTTCCGAAGCAATATCTCTAAGTCCACAGAATACGAAGCGGCCAATCCCCGAGTTCGTCTCACTAGCTATCTGGACTCTTTCGTCAGGATCGCTTTCGTTTTTTGGCTTAACGCCGGGTAGTGTAAAATTGTCAAAGGCGCTATATGAAACAGTTATTATTCGAGGAAAGCCGATGTAAGTTGGTATTATTTTACCAAGGCCATCAAATACTCCATCTTCTCGATGTTTAACGCTGCCATGCGCCACGCGAGCAAGTCTGGCAAGAAGTGTGCTTTTTCCAGAACCATTTCTGCCGATAAGTGCAATTATTCTACTTGGTAGTGGATGTTTCTTATCGTTTAGAGTGGGGTTAAGTACTCTGAAGTCAAAGGTTATTGGTTGCTCCCAGTCTGTGGGGTGAAATGTAAATTGAAGGCCGGAAGATGTGATCTTAGTGTAGTTTTTTGTTAGAATTGCACTTGCTGTAGTTAGAAAGTCATCAATGGCCGGATGGTATCTGAATAGAGAGTCTTTCCAGCCGGGCTCGTCTTTGAAGTTGGAAATCAGGCGAGAGTTGAAAACGATATCGTTAAGGCCGGACAGTAATTTTTCTCGCTCTGAATATCCGAGTTGAGAAAGTCTTTGATAGTAGTCTAGTGATTGACCTAATGATATAAAGTCGCTTGGCAAACATAGGATGTCATCGTTTACATATGGCTTTTTGTCCGCGGCTTGCCCTTTTTTTAGTATTTTCACGCCGCCGAGAAAGAGTAGGCCGGACTTGGTGTTTGCTCCGGTTTCAAAGTACAAGTTATATTGTGTTCTAAAACTATAATCATCCCATTCATCTTGTACTAAGATGAAGGTTGGCTCCGTATATTGTCCTTTTTGGGGAGGAGTTGAAGTGACTTTTATTAGGTTGTTCACTATGATTTTTCCTTAAATCAGATGCAGTGCTCTAGACGGTTATAGGTCTGAGATTTTCCATCTGGCTCTACCGCATATACTCCATTCTTCTGACATGCGGATTATTCTCTCGGGCCAGTCAGGGTTTAGTGCATACAGATATTGCTCATTACCTTCCTGCTTAAGCTGTTTTAGAGTCGCAGCTTGGTCTCTTGTTCTTTTGGCTGCAACAAAATGGCCGGGCAGTGCTTCTAACGATGGGTCGATTACGATCTTATCCCCCTCCAGAAACTTTGGTTCCATGCTCACCCCTTCCACACGGAGAATGAATGCACGCGGTCCCACTGGACCAGGCGCATCGATCCATTCCTCTGCATCTCTTGGGTCGAAACTTCCGTGAGCTTCACACCACGCTCCTGCAGCAATTGATCCGATTACCGGCAATTTACGTCCTGTATGGCTCAGCACCGTAGCGTTGTTGAACTCGCCAAGCCCGTAGGGCATGTCGAGATAGCCCGTATGCAGGGCAAGAGCTTTCTCAATCTCGCGAGCAATCTGGTCACCGATACCCTTCGTGGGATTCTTTCCACCGAACGCACTCACTTGGGCGGGAGCTTTGCCCAGTAGGTCAGCGATATCAGTCAGGCGAAGTTTTTTTTCGGCTAAGACTCTTCGGAAATTCTGTAGGCGGGTATCTGAGATTTTCATTCGGAGATTCTGGCTTTTTTAACCTTTCAGGTGAATATCCAAAATGGTGTTGAAAAAATTAACCTTTATGGTTAAATGTGGCGCTAGGAGGTACACCACATGAATCTGCGCGACTACATCAACAGTTTGGATTCCGAGGCGCTTACGGCTTATGCAGTACGTTGTCGCATAGCTGTCAGCTACCTACGGCTTCACGTCAAATATGCGAGTAAAGACCCCAGCGTCTCACTGATCAAATCATTGACTCGCGAGAGTGAAGGTTGCGTCTCCCTTGCTGAGGTGCTGGAACATTTCGGTATCACCGAGACGATTTTAACTAAAGCAGCATAGCTAGAAAAAAGGCGACCCAATGGCCGCCCAGTTCCTCCCGGCACGCACCACCACAGCGCTGTCGGGTCGCGATAAAGATAGGCGGGCACACCACATGCAAACCGTCGATCTTTACCGCGCTTTCCAAGGCACGGATGCCTTGGTGTTGCTGCCTTTTCCACCACAGATTGGGCAGCTGTTGCGCCAGAGGTGAGCGACGGATCGTTCGCCTCGGCACGGTGCCGGTGTCGATCCTGAAGATCTAGCCGGCGTTTGGGCCCTTTCAAGCCACGCGGCAAATGTATCACCACTGCATGTCGCGCGGCACTGGCAACTTACAAGGATTAATGCCATGAGCCGAATCGCTCTGAGTTCTATAGAACGGGCGCAGCGGGAAATCCTGCCGCTCGATCTAGCGCTTTACCATGCTGCTCGGGACTATCCCGGCGGCGCCGCTGCAATTGCCGCCACCACCGGTAGAAACGCCACCACGCTGCAGCACAAGCTATCTCCAACCCACCCCAGCCACACGGTCAACATTCAGGAGTTTGGCGAGATCCTGGAGCTGACCAAGGACCGCCGCATCCTGGATGCGGTGCATGCGTTGGTAGGGGATACGACCTGGCAGGAGTTGGCCGAGGCGTACACCAACGACATGCCTGAAACCTTGACCACCGGCATTGCTGAGTATTTCCGGCAGGTGGCTGACTTGGCTGATACATGGGCCAAGAGCATCGGCGACGGCGTGGTCAGTGACCACGAACTGGCCGCGATTCGCCTGCAGGTGTTTCGCGGTATTCAGGGGCTGCTGGGGATGTTCAACCGCGCCACCTACGTCAATCAGACAACGCGGGGTATCGACCGTGGTTGATATCGTCGACTTTGCCAATGATCTGGTGCAGGAGCGTCTTGATCAGGCTCTTGCTGCACGTAACGCCGCCAAGCCCGCTTTGGCGGCGCATTCATTTCTCTTCTGCGAAAACTGTGACAGCCCTATCCCTGAAGGACGTCGCCTTGCTGTCCCAGGCTGCACGCAGTGCGTGAGTTGCCAAGAGATCGATGAGATCTGGGAGGCTGTCTATGCTCGATGAGGTATTGGGGCAATTCGCAGACTATGGCCTTGAGCCTGAGCAGGCGCTGACTTTCGGCAAACTGACCCGGTGCAAGACTTCGCAGGACAAGGGCAAGGAAAAAAACGGTTGGTACGTCGTCCACGAGCATCGGACCGAGAAAAACGAGACGCTGATCTTTGGCAGCTTTGGTGACTGGCGTTCGGGCGAAACACAAAAGATCAAGGTCAAGGCCGGGCGGATGTCCCCCGAAGAGCGTGAGGTCATGCGCGCTCGGCAGGAAGACGCCAAGCGCCGCGCTGCTGAGATCGCGACCAACGCGGCACGTCGAGCGGCAAACCGGGCGGCGGGCCTGTTCAAGCGTATGCCCGAGAAGGGCCGCAGCGATTATCTGGATCGCAAGCAAATCGTCGGTTTTGGTGTTCGCTACGCGCCGCGCACGGGCGCGTTTTTGGTGCCTATGTGCAACGTGCGAGACCAAATCGTTGGACTGCAGGTGGTGTTTCCAACCAAGCAGGAAGACACCGGTCGGGATAAGTCCTACTGGCCTTACGGTATGTCCAAAGAGGGCGCCTTTCACCTGATTGGTCCTCACCCTGAACCGGGTGAACCGGTGCTGGTGTGTGAGGGCTACGCTACCGGCGCAAGCCTACACATGGCGACCTCGCTGACCGTGGCCATCGCATTCGACGCGGGCAACTTGCTGGTGGTCTGCAAGGCCATGCGCGAGCGCTTTCCGGGTTGCCCATTGATCGTCTGCCGCGATGATGACTGGAAGACCAAGCGCCCTAATGGCGAGCCCTGGAACCCCGGTGAAGAAAAGGCGAACAACGCCGCATTGATTGTCGGCGGTCAGGTGGTTGCACCGATCTTCTCTGGTGAGCGGGAAGACAAGTGGACCGACTTCAATGATCTGCACGTTGCCGAAGGCCTGGAAGCGGTGCGCCGTCAGGTTCTGGCGGTGGTCAAGCCACCGGCAGCGGGCGGTTGGAAGGATCAATTAGCCCGCACTGAAAACGGCGCCCTGATCGCGCACATGCAGAACGTTGAGCTGATCCTCGGCAACGACGAACGCTGGGCTGGGGTTATCAGCTACAGCGCCTTCAGTTCCAAGATCGTCAAGCTACGGTCTGCACCATATGGCGGTGGCACGGGCGACTGGGCCGACATCGATGACGTTCGGGTGATGAAGTGGCTCGCGCAGCAATACAACCTGCGGGTGAAGTCAACCCAAGTGATCGAGGCGGTGAGCGTCGTCGCCCATGATCATGCGTTTCATCCGGTGCGGGAGTACCTGAACAAACTTGAATGGGACCGGGTGCCTCGGCTGGAAAGTTGGCTTACTGATGTGATGGGCGTGCAGGCCAGCGACTACTCGGCCAAGGTCGGCAAGCGCTGGATGCTTTCGGCGGTGGGGCGGGTGATGAGGCCCGGCTGTAAGGCTGACTCGGTGATGATCCTTGAGGGCGCGCAGGGTGCTGGTAAGTCGACGGCGATGAGCATTCTCGGCGGCGAGTGGTTCATGGATACGCCTTTTGCCTTGGGTGACAAGGACGGGTTTCAGGCAATCCGTGGCAAGTGGATCGTCGAGCTGGGCGAGCTGGACAGCTTCAACAAGGCCGAGAGTACCAAGGCCAAGCAGTTTTTCTCCGCGTCTACCGATACCTACCGCGAGAGCTACGGCCGCAGAACGAACGATGTGCCACGCCAATGTGTATTCGTGGGTACGACCAACCAGGACGAGTACCTCAAGGACGCCACCGGTAACCGGCGTTATTGGCCGGTCGCTTGTACCAAGGTCGATCTGGAGAAACTGCGCGAGATCCGCGACCAGCTCTGGGCTGAGGCGATGTTCTGTTATGAGGCGGGTGATATCTGGTGGGTGACGCCTGACGAAGCGCCGATGTTCGCCGAAGCACAGGACGAGCGTTTTGTGGTGGACGAGTGGGAAGGGCCAATCCTGGCCTGGTTGGAGGAGTCGCAGATCGGTGAAACCACCACCGGCAGCGAGGTGCTGTCTGGCCCGCTGAAGCTTGACGCCGGACACTGGGGTAAACCCGAGCAGATGCGGGTGGGGGCGATCATGCATCGGCTGGGCTGGCGGCGTACCCGCATGCCGGCGTTGGTGAAGAGTGGGCAGCGTCCGTGGGCCTACAAGAAACCGGCAGGTTGGGGCGGTGCCTCGGCGTTGCAGCGGGAAGCGTTCGAGGAGCCTTGCTTTGATTAAGCGAATCGACGAGATGCTCAAGCTGTGGGCTGAGGATCTGCACAGTCAACACGAAGGCGGTTCGGAGTTGGGCGGCGGCAACATGATCGCGATGTTGATGGAATGCAAAGGGGAGCTGATTCGCGGGACTCGCGGCAGCCGGGTGCTGCTGGATGAGTCGGCGGATATCGAGCTGATCGTGAACAAGCATCTGGCCCCAGAGCTGGCCCTGGTGGTGATGGAGCACTACTGCAACCATGAAAGCTTTTTGTCGCAGAAGATGCTGCACTGCGGATGCAGTGCGCCGACGTACTACCGCCGCTTGCACGATGCCCACGTGCACATCGAAGGCATGTTGATGGGGAAGGCTGCGTGACCCCAGGCACGACTCCGGCAATTGTTGTCCCACTGGCCCGCCTTGTCCCACTGCGTTTTAACGTGGCGGGACAAGCGCGGGCCTTGTCGTTGTTGGTCTGTCCCACCGTCCCACCTGTTGGAGCGTCCCGCCCATGTGAGCGCAGCGGACACCAGCACGCGCCCGTGGCGCGCACGCGTGTTATTCAATTTCTTCCTTTACACGAGAAAGAAGATAAAAAAGTAGGACAGTGGGGCGAAGCCCCGAATTCAGGCGCTCTCAGGCGTCCCACTTCGATTCTGAAAGGTGGGACAGATGGGACAACACAACAGCAACAGATAGCCGAAGTGGTGTATTCACCGACATTCGCTAGGCGTTCACCCTGCGTTACCCACTTATTCACCGGGTGGCATTAAAGTGGGGTTGCTGCCATGAGAATCCACCTGTAAAAAGTAGTCATCTTCGATAGGTGCGACCGCAGAGAGCGGCAGGCACCACACACCAAACCCGGCCACTGCGCCGGGTTTTTGCGTTTATGGGGTAGGGCGATGACAAACGAGCAACAAGCGCTGGCAGAGATGCCGATCTGGTTAGTGATCGTCCTGGCCCTGGTCGGCGGCGTATCGGGGGAGATGTGGCGGGCCGATAAGGATGGGGCACGGGGCTGGGCATTGTTGCGCCGGCTGGCTTTGCGGTCTGGTGCCTGCATTGTCTGCGGCGTATCGGCGATGATGTTGATGATCGGTGCGGGCATGACGATCTGGACCGCCGGCAGCTTGGGCTGCCTGACGGCGATGGCCGGTGCTGATGTTGCCATTGGCCTGTACGAACGTTGGGCCGCCAAGCGGCTGGGCGTCTGCGAAGTGCCGCCCGCAGGCGGGGAGCAGGGGTGATGCACCGGTTTGGGGCGCCGAAAATCGCCGGGGACCCTGGGGTTATTTGAGGGGTACGGGGTCGGAAACCCGCGGGATCTTGTTAGCGGCAGGGTTGCCAGCTTACTGAAATTCAATCCATTGAAATTGAAAGGTTTCCATTGAAAAGCCGTTGAAAAGGAGGGCTTATGACAGAACCAATGTACCTGTCGAAGAGCGCCTTCGCGGCTCGGATTGGCAGGGCTCCCAGCTACATCACCTGGTTGAAAAACAACAACCGCTTGGTGCTGACCGCCGATGGAAAGCAGGTCGATGTCACGGCCAGCGAAGCGTTGATTCGCGACACAGCTGACCCCAGCAAGACCGCCGTCGCCGATCGCCACCACCAAGACCGGCTTCAGCGTGACGTGTACAGCCAGTTATCCAGCCAGGTCGAGCCGACTTCAACGGCTACGCCGCCGCCCGCGATCATCCCTGCGGGGCAGCTGCCCGACTTCCAGAAAGCGCGGGCACTGCGCGAACACAACCTCGCTCAACTTGCAGAGATCGAGTTGCACAAGGCGAAGGGCGCGCTGGTCGCCCTGGCAGCGGTTAAAACCGGAGCCTACAACGCCGGCCGCATGCTGCGCGACCAACTGCTCGGCATGCCTCCGCAACTCGCTCCCGAACTGGCGTCCATGACAGACCCTTGGGAAATCGAAAAGCACCTGACGGCGGCGATTCGTCGCTCACTGGAAGACGCTGAACGCATGTCATCAGCGGACCTTGAACACGCACTGACCACGAGTTAAGCCCATGCCCATGGAATTTCCTGACGGTGCAGAGGTGTACCGCGAGGAGTATTTCCGTGGGCTGCGGCCCGATCCGGATGTCTGGATCGATCAGTGGTCCGACGAGTACATGCGGATCCCGCGTGACACCGGCGCCGCTGAGCCCGGTAAGTACCGCACCTCGCGCACGCCGTATGCCCGCGAGCCCATGCGTTGCCTGTCGCCGGCTCACCCCTGCAAGCGCGTGGTCACCATGGTGGCCTCGCAGTTGATGAAAACGCAGATTGCATTGAACTGGATCGGCGGCCTGATCCACATGACACCGTCCAACATCCTGACGCTGCTGCCGAGCCTCGGCCTGGCCAAGCGAGTGTCCTCGCGGATCAGCAAGACGATCAAGGCCACACCGGTATTGCGTGAGCGTGTGGCGTCCAGCCGATCGCGGGACTCGCGCAATACCATGGACACCAAGGAGTTCGAGGGCGGTTCGTTGTACGTCACGACTGCCGGCTCGGCGGCCAACCTGTCGGAACTGTCGGCACGCTACGTGTACGGCGATGAGATCGATCGTTGGGAGGTGGACATCGGTGAAGAAGGAGACCCGATTGAGCTCGCGGAAACCCGAGGCAGTACCTTCGGCCGCAACGCGAAGTTCTACTTTTCCAGCTCGCCGACTATCAAGGGGGCTTCACGGATCAACGATCTGTTCGAGGGTAGCGACCAGCGTTACTACTACGTCCCGTGCCCGAGCTGCGGACACATGCAGACCCTGGAGTGGGAGCGACTGCATTACTCGAAAGACTACAGCGTCGTGCATTACGAGTGCGCCGGTCCTGATTGCGACGTACTGATCGAGGAGTACCACAAGGGCGAGATGCTCGCCAAAGGCGAATGGCGGGCCCATGCCGAGGGCGACGGTGAGACGATCGGCTTTCACCTCAATGCGCTGTATTCACCGCTGGGTTGGATGGATTGGAAGTCACTGGCAAAGCAATTCGAGAAAGCAAAAAAGGCTCAGGCCAAAGGCGACCTCGAACCGATGCAAGTGTTCTACAACACCCGCTTGGCAAAGGTCTGGGACGCAGCCCAAGAGCAAACCAAAGCTGAGGTGTTGAGACAACGAGCGCGGCTGGAAGACTTCACCCTCGGCTCGCTGTCGGCTGCCGTGTTGATGATCACCGGCTCCGTCGACGTCCAGGCCAACCGCCTGGAGTTCATGGCCATGGGCTGGGGAGTCGGCATGGAACGCTGGGTTGTCGACTACCAGGTGGTTTCAGGTGATCCCGCTGATGAGCGCACCTGGGCCGCCTTGGACGAACTGCTCAAGGGCAAATACCGTCATCCGTGTGGAGTCTGGCTGGGCATTCTTGCGGTAGCTGTCGACTCCGGTGGACACCACACCGATGAGGTCTACCAGTTCTGCCGCGTTCGTCGCTGGCGCAACATCTTCGCCATCAAGGGCGCGAGCAAACCCGGAAAGCCTGTGATTGCTCAGCGGCCGTCGATGGTCGATGTGACTTGGAAGGGCCAGACCGAACGCAACGGCGCCGAGCTGTGGTTTGTCGGTACCGACACGGCCAAGGACTGGATCTACAATCGGTATCCGTTCGAGTCCGGACCGGGTGCGCTGCACTTTGCCAATGACCTGCCGGACGACTTCTTTGATCAGTGCGTCGCAGAACGCAAGGTCGCGCGCTACATACGCGGCCACAAGCGCATTGAGTGGGTCAAGGGCAAGGCCGAGCGCAACGAAGCGCTCGACCTGATGGTGTATTGCCTGGCCATGGCGCATTACCTGGGCCTCAACCGTTACAAGGAACACGACTGGGAGCGAGTGCGTCAGTCCCTGGCGCAGTCGGGTCTGTTCGACGACGCCTTGGGCATCAAGCCTGTTCAGGGCGAACGCGTCACCGCACCCACAACACCAGCTGCTGCACCGCAATCGGCTCCGCAACCCACTGTTGCTGTCGTGCAATCGCGACCGGCAGCGCCGCCACCTCAACGCCGCAGTTCCACCAGCGGTTACCTGAAGAGACGCTGATATGTCATTTACCCAAAAGCACCTCGACGCAGTTGAGGCGGCCATCGCGCGCGGTGAGAAAGTCGTGCGCTACACCGACCGCACCGTGGAGTACCGCACCGTCGACGAGCTGCTCAAGGCGCGCGAAGAAATCCGCACGTCGCTGATCAGCGCCGCCGGGCCTCGCTCACGCGTGGTGCGGCTGTACCACGGAGGCAAAGGAGTCTAATGGCCCGTCACTTTCCGACGCTCACCCGTAACGGATTCGTGTTGCCGTCGAACATCAAGGCCAGTTACGAAGGCGCCGGAGAGGGCCGTCGCTCCACTGGCTGGGATGCTCCCGACAACGGGATCAACAGCATCAATACCCCGGCACTGCGCAACCTGCGTTCACGGTCCCGGGCGGCGGTTCGCAATGACCCGTATGCCTTCAACGTCATCGACAAGCGCGTCAGCAACTTGATCGGCACCGGCATCACACCGAGGCCGAAAACCGACGACGATGATCTGCGCGCGTTGCTGCAGGAACTTTGGGACGATTGGGTTGATGAGTCGGACGCCGATGAGCGCACCGACTTCTACGGCCAGCAGGCGTTGGCCGCTCGCACGGTGGAAACCTCGGGTGAATGCTTTGTGCGATTGCGGCCACGCAGTCTGGACGAAGGCCTCGCGGTTCCGCTGCAGCTGCAGATCCTGGCACCGGAGTTCGTGCCGCATGACAAGTTCGAAACCACCAAAACCGGCAACATCATCCGCGCCGGGATTGAGTTCACACCAGGTGGTAAGCGGGTGGCGTACTGGATGTACCTGTCGCATCCGCGCGATGCGTCGTCGCTGAACGCCGGTTACAACCAGCTGGTGAGGGTACCAGCCGCGCAGGTGCTGCACATCTTTGAGCCGATCGAGCCGGGCCAACTTCGCGGCGTACCGCGATTGTCACCGGTGCTGAAGCGCCTTCGTAGTCTCGATAACTACGACGACGCGCTGTTGTTCCGCCAGGAGGTGTCCAACCTGTTTGCCGGGTTCATCAGTCGACCGGCGCCGGACTCAGGCCTCGTGCCGAGGGATCCGCTCACCGGTCAGCTGCTGAATCCTGATCGCGATGGCTTCACGCCGATGGTCGCGCTGGAGCCGGGCACCATGCAGGAGTTGGGACCGGGTGAAGAGGTCGAGTTCTCCAAGCCGCCGGACGCGGGCAATAACTACCCGGATTTCATGCGGCAGCAACTGATGGCAGCGGCTGCCGGAACGGGCACGCCTTACGAAATCCTCACCGGCGACATGCGCGAGGTCAACGACCGGGCGCTGCGGGTGGTGCTCAACGAGTTTCGCCGTCGCCTGGAGCAGCTGCAATTCAGCGTTTACGTGCACCAGCTCTGCCGCCCAGTGCGGGCGGCCTGGATGGACATGGCAGTGCTGTCCGGTGCCCTGGTGCTGGACGATTACACACAGCGACGTCGCCATTACCTGCGCACACGGTGGGTGCCACAAGGCTGGGCCTACATCCAGCCGGTGCAGGACGTTCAGGCGCGCCGGATGGAAGTGCAGGCGGGTTTTGCCTCACGCAGCGAGATGGTCCTGCGTACCGGTTACGACGCGGAAACGGTCGATGCGGAAAACGCCGCCGACCTGCAACGGGCTACGACCCTTGGCCTCAACTACAACACTCTCGACGCCGTCGTAATCAACGACGACAAGGAGCAACCATGAGCAAGAAAGCGCGACCGCGCATTTACAACCGCGCGGGCAAGCGGGTGCAGGTTCAGGATAAAACCTGGTACGCCGTGCAAGCCAGCGGCGAAGCCGCCGAGCGGGTGATCGAAGTTTTCGTCTACGGCGAGATCGGCGCCTGGGGCATCACCGCCAATCAGTTCGTGCAGGACCTGCGCGCCATGGACGACGGTGTCTCGCCGGTGATCGCCGCGTTCAACAGCATCGGCGGTGACCTGTTCGACGGGCTGGCCATGCACAACGCGCTGTCACGGTTGGGCGAGCGCTGTACCGGGCGGATTGATGCACTTGCCGCCAGTGCCGCGAGCGTGGCGGTGTGCGGTGCTCACCGCGTGGTAATTGCCTCCAACGCGATGTTGATGATTCACAACCCCTGGACTTATGCGGCCGGGGATGCCGAAGACTTCCGCAAGGTAGCCGACGTGCTCGACCAGACCATGGAAGCGATCATCGCGGCTTACAAGGCGAAGGCGCCGGACATCGATGAGGATGAGCTGCGGCGATTGGTTGCCGCTGAAACCTGGCTGACCGCCAATGAGGCGGTGGCGCTGGGCTTGGCCGATGAGGTGGGCGACGGCGTCAAGGTCAAGGCCTGCCTTGGCCAGGGGGCCGTGCTGCAGCGTTACCAGCACGCACCGGCCGAGTTGCTGGCTCAGCTCGACGAGCCGCCCGAGACGGATCCGGAGTTGGAGCCAGTCGATCCGCCTCCGACGCCGCCCGTGGTCGACTCAGCCAAGCTGGCCTTGATGATCACCCAGCGTTGCGCCGAATCCGGCATCAGTAACCTGATCGAGCCGCTGCTGAGCTCCACCAAGCTGGAAAACGAAGCGATCGTTCAGGCCGGCCTGACCCGGGCCAAGGCCGTGAATGATCTGTGTGTCGCGGCTCGTTTGCCCGAGTTCAGCGTCGAGTACGTGGCCGCTGGCCTGGACGTAGCGGCGGTGCGGGCGCGTCTGTTCGACAAGATCGTCGGCAGTGGCAAGGGCTTCGAAATCGATAACAGCCTGCCCCTGGATAATGACCCGGCGCCGAAGGTGCTGGCCAAACAACCTGATCCCACCTCGATCTGGGCCGCTCGACAAGCCGCTCAATCTGGACCTGCGCACGGCGCGAAAGGAGCAAGACCATGACCATCAAAAAAGAACCGATCCACGCCGGTGAGTTTCTCCTCTCTGAAGGCGCAGGGAATATTTCCCGGGAAACCATCAACGTCGCTGCCGGTGCTGCGCTGTATTCGGGTCAGATCCTCGGCCTGGTAGCGGCCACCGGCGAGTTCGCACCGTATGACCCGGTCGCGGAAGACGGCAGTGAAACGGCCGTGGCCATTCTTTATGGCTCGTTGGGCGAGTCGGACATTGTCCGTCGTGCTCGTGCCGTGGTGCGGTTGGCGGAAGTCAGCGAAGCGCATCTGACGGGGCTGGATCCTGACGCCGAGCAGGCGTTGGCCACTCATTTTCTGATCGTTCGCTAAGTCGGTCAGCCCACTTTACGCACCCCGCCTTGAGCGGGGTTTTTCATTTCTGGAGAGTCCCCATGGCCGATATCGCCATTTTTGACGACGAAGCATTCACCGTTACCGCGCTCACCGCAGCACTCAACGATCAACCCTATCTGCCAGGTCGCATCAGTGCCCTGGGGTTGTTCCGTGAGGAAGGGGTCACCACCCTGACCGTGCAGATCGAGAAGGACGGCGACACCCTGGCATTGGTTCCGGCGGGCGAGCGGGGTAGTTCTGGCCTGGTGGTCGGGGCCAGCAAGCGCAACCTGATTCCCTTCAACACCGTGCACCTGCCGGAACGCTTCACCATCAAGGCCGACGAGATCCAGGGCATTCGTGCCTTCGGTACCCGCACCGAGCTGCAGGCGGTGCAGGACGTGGTCAATGCCAGGCTGGCCAAGGCGCGGCGTCAGTTGGACGCCACCCACGAGTTCCAGCGCATGGGCGCACTCAATGGCCTGATCCTCGATGCTGATGGTCAGACACCGCTGTTGGATATCTATGCATCATTCGGCGTGCAGCGTCAGGCGTTGCCCATGGGGTTGAACGATCAGAACACCAAGCTGCGGGTTAAATGCGTCGAAGCACTGGATATGCAGGAGGACGCGCTCGGCAGCGTAACCAGTACCAGCTCCCGCGCTTTCTGCGGTAAGAACTTCTGGAACAAACTGATTGTTCACAAGTCGGTCGAGGAGACTTACCTCAACAGCCAGCAAGCGGCGGCGTTGCGCGGTGATGCCCGAGAGAGCTTCGAGTTCGGCGGCATTATCTGGGAGCGCTACCGTGGGAAGGTGGCGGGCGTTTCGTTCGTTCATGACGACAAGGCGTTGCTGATTCCTGAAGGTGTGCCGGATTTGTACATCTCGGTGTTCGCGCCGGCCGACTACATGGAGACGGTCAACACCCAGGGCATTCCGTACTACAGCATGATCGAGCCGTTGCCCTTCAACAAAGGCATGGCCGGTGAAGCCCAGTCCAACCCGCTGCACCTGTGCACTCGGCCCCGCGCACAGATCCTGCTGGAGCTCTGACCGTGGGTTTTCGCGATCTGATCGCCGAGGTCGACGCGGTGGTGTTCGAAACCCTGGGCGACACCGCGCGGATCGAAGGGCGTGATGAGCCGGTGCTGGGCATGTTCTCCGCGCCCTGGCTGCAGGCGAAGATCGGCAAGCTCAATACGGGCCTGCGCGAACCTCGGTTCGAGATCCGCGTCAGCGATTCGCAGGGGCTGGAACAGGGTCTGCTGGTCACCATCGACCTGCCAGAGCTGGATGGTGGCGGCGAGTACGACCTGCTGCAGCTGGAGCCGAGCGGTGACGGTCTGGTCGCCTTGATCCTGAGGATGCGCGCATGAGTGTCGGCAGCTATTTCAAACCGTCGGCCGGTGGCGGGATGCTTTCCATCCAGTCCTCGGCCGCCGACCTGCAAGCGTTCGAGGACTTTGCCAAGCTGGTGCCGAAAGCAGCCGCTGCGGCTCAGCGTCGAGCGATCAACAAGACGTTGGGGTGGCTGCGCACGCACATCGCGCGCGCGGTCAGTCGTCAGGAGCGCATCGCTGTCGCGGCAGTGCGTCAGCGTCTGCGCAGTTACCCGGTCTCCGGTGGAGCCACCAGCGGCAAGCTGTGGTTTGGCCTCAATGCGATTGAATCGAGCCGGATCGGGCGAGCGCGACAATCCGGCAGCGGCGTGTCGGTGGCCGGGCGGCGTTATCAGGGGGCTTTTCTCAAGAAGGTCTACGGCAACAAGCCCGACATCTGGATCCGCACCGCGAGCAAGCACTTCAATGCGGACGACTATCCCGACAGCACGGTGTCGGCAGGCCATGGTGCCAGTTCGGGGTGGGTCGCGGAAAACGGCGATCGCTTTCCGCTGGCCAAGGCCAAGGTATCGCTGGAGCAAGCACGGCCGCACTTCGACGCGTGGATCAAACGGGCACATGCACGCTTGCTGGAAATCCTGCAGCAAGAATTTAACTTTGAGCTGCAGAAGTACCTGAAGGTGACGGCCAATGCCTGAAGAGCCTTTTAGTCTTGATCAGCTCTATCGAGCGATTGAACAGCATCTGTCGAGCAGTTTGCCGGGCATCAAAGCGGTCACGGCCTGGCCGAACATCAAGGACCGTATCGCGTTGCCGGCGGTGTTCCTTGAAATGGCCGAAATGGAGCCGGGCAAGGACCTCGGCACCGGCGAGACCACGCTGGTGTGCCGGTTCGAGGCGCGGATCATTGTTGATCCGATAAAACCGCAGCATTGCCAACAAGCCGCACACCTGGCGGCGCAATTGGCGGTGTTGTTGCGGATGCAAACCTGGGACGTCGCAGTTGAGCCGGCAGAGTTCGTTCAGGCCATGCAGGATTGGACCAGGCCGGAGCTGGATGGCTACACCGTCTGGTTGGTTGAGTGGACCCATCAACTCTACCTCGGGGTGGAGGAATGGCCGTGGCCGGAGGATCTACCAGATCCACCACCGGTTGGTGATTACCCCGTTGAGGTGGTACTGGCACCGGAGGATCAGCCATGAGTTACCCCAGCGCCGAGCATGACCGCATGATCGCAGCGATGCTGATGCCGTGCGTGGTGGTTGGCGTCGATCTGGCGGCACCGGCGGTGCGGGTATCGAATGGCGAGTGGACCAGCGCCTGGGTGCGCTGGCACAGCCTCGCGGCCGGGAAGGCACGACACTGGCGGGCACCGAGCCTGGGCGAGCAGGGGGTGTTGTTCAATCCCAGTGGCCAGGCTGGCATGGGCACCTTTATTCCGGGGCTGTACGGCGATGCCGGTGCCCAGCCGGATAACCGCGATCATGTGGAAGTCTGGCGTTTTGATGATGGCGGCTCGCTGGTCTACGACTGGCAGGCCAAGAGCTACACCATCACCTTACCGACTGGCCGGGTAGTCACCAAGGTGGGCGCAACTGAGTCCGTCACCACTGACAGCAATGTCACGGTGACCACGACCAACATCAAGTTGATCGCGGCGGTGGAAATTCAAGGCCCATTACGCGTAACGGAAAGTGTTGAGGTCCTCGGCGGAGTACACGCTGCTGGGGACATCACCAGTGACGCGAATATCCTCGCTGCTGGATTAAGCGACAACCACCACACGCACTAGGGGGTGACATGAGCGAAGGACCACAAGCGCCTGAGTGCTATGACGTTGAGGTGATCGTCAAGTTGCTGCGGGGACAAATTGCCCAGGAATATGACGCCTATCGTATGCGCGAGCGCTGGCCGATCGTTTTAGCCAAAGCCGATCCTAAAGTGGTCGCCGAGGCGCTGGTACGGGTGTTGAGTTACGGCCAGTACGTGGCTCGCGAGCGACGCACGGTGTTGGCGAACTTCACCATCAACTGTAACGGGGGCGACCCTCAAGCGATCGCGGATGCCGTGGCCCAGTGCGCCGGCGCCGTTCGCTTGTAGGCGTAACCCCTCAATCATTCAGCCCGCCATGTGCGGGCTTTTTCATGCCTGGAGAAAACATGGCCAAGCCCACCGAGTTATCCGCCGACGATCAGTCGCCCGCTGCGGATCTGCTGCTGACATTCCGCGACAAGGTCTACACCTCGCGCACTCTGATCGTCCCCAAAAGTAATCGCACGCTGGCGGTCGCCAAGGGCCGTGTCGAAGTGTCGGTGTCGGATGAACAGGCTGTCAGTTATCTGAAGGCCAACCCAGAGTTCGAGCAATTGAAGGAGTGACTTAGATGATCGGAATGGATCGCCAGACCGGCCAGCCCATCTCCGGCATTGAGCATCTCCGTCAGTCCATGGCCGACATTCTGGGCACGCCGATTGGCAGTCGTCGGCACCGTCCGGAATACGGCAGCAAGCTCCGCGCATTCGTCGACTTACCTATTAACGCCGGTTGGAAAAGCTCGGTGCAAGCGGAGGCGGCCCGAGCGTTGGGTCGCTGGGAGCCGCGCTTGAAGCTTGAGAGTGTGCGGGTGCTGGCGGTGCTGGGCGGAGAAATTGATCTGAGCATTGCCGGCGACTACCTCGGCGACCGCTTTCTAGTGGAGGTGAGCGTATGAGTGGCTTGGATCTGTCGGCATTGCCGGCACCGGACGTTCTGGAACCCTTGGACTTTGAGGTCACCTATCAAGAAGGGTTGGACACCTTTCGCGGGCACATGGGCGATAACTGGAGTGCACCGCTGGAAAGCGATCCGGTGGTCAAACTGTTGGAGGTCGGGGCTTACAACAAGGTCAGCAATCGCGCTCGGGTCAATGACGCGGCCAAGGCCCTGCTACTGGCGCACGCCATCGGCAGTGACTTGGACCAGTTAGGGGCGAACTACAACCTCAAGCGCTTGGTGATTCAGGCCGAAGATCTGACGGCGGTGCCGCCGGTGCCGGAGATCAAGGAAAAGGACGATCCGTTTCGCGAGCGTATCCAGTTGGCCTTTGAAGGGCTGACCACGGCGGGGCCGCGTAACAGTTACATCTTGCATGCGCGTAATGCTTCGGGGCTGGTGACGGACGCCACGGCCGAAAGCCCGTCACCCTGCTGCGTGACGGTCACGGTACTGAGTTCTGAAGGGGAAGGCGAGGCCGGTCCGGAGCTGTTGGCTGCCGTCGCGGAGGGGTTGAATGATGAGGATGTGCGGCCGCTCACGGACTTTGTCACGGTGCAGAGCGCGGAGATCATTCGCTACCGCGTCGACGCCATTTTGCATATGAACGGCGCCGGGCCTGAGGGCGACGTCAGTCTGGCGGAAGCCATCAAACGTCTGGCGGCCTGGATCAATCCGCGTAAGCGGTTGGGCGTCGAGGTGGCGCGTTCGGCTATTGACGCGCAGTTGCATGTGGCTGGCGTGTCTCGGGTTGAGCTGACCGACTGGGTCGACTTGGCTCCGAGTAAGGCTCAGGCGGCGTTTTGCACCGATTACAGTGTGACGCTGGCGGGGGCGACATGAAGAGCCTACTGCCGAGCAATAGCACGCAACTGGAGCGCGCCCTGGAAGCGTCGTTTTACGAGCGCACGATCATCCCGCTGCGCACGCTCTACAACGCTCAGACCTGTCCGGTGCATTTGCTGCCGCATCTGGCGTGGGCGTGGTCGGTCGATCGCTGGGATCACCGATGGTCAGAAGCGACCAAGCGTAATGCGATCGCCGCGTCGTATTACATCCATGCCCGCAAGGGGACCATCGGCGCGTTGCGCCGGGTGGTCGAGCCCTTGGGTTATCTGATCGAAATCGTCGAGTGGTTCAGGACGGAGCCCAAAGGCGTACCGGGAACCTTTGCGCTGAAAGTCGGCGTGCTGGACACCGGTATCACCGAGGAAATGTTCCAGGAACTGGAGCGCCTGATCGACGACGCCAAGCCCGTGACCCGGCATCTGACCGGGCTCGATATCACGCTGGAAACCCGCTTGAACGCCTATGTCGGTTTCGCTGTGTATGACGGCGACGAGATCGATGTGTACCCCTGGAACAACCCGGACATTGACGTGGTGATTCAGAGCCGCCACGGCGTTAGCGAATACACCCTCGACGAATTGGACGTGTACCCCCATGGTTAATCAGAACTCTATTTTCGGCGGCCTGCTCACGACTCAGGGGGCCGCCAAGAAAACCAACTGCGACGCGCTGGGCATCCCGTGGGAGCCGCGGTACATGCTGATTGGTGATGCGGACGGCACCGACCCGGTGCCCAGCCCCACGCAGACCCAACTGGTCAATCAGGTCTATCGGGCTCAGCTTAATCAGCTGCGGGTGTCTCCGACCGACGACAACGTTTTGATTGCCGAGCTGGTGTTGCCCCCCGACGTGGGCGGCTGGTGGATTCGCGAACTGGCTCTGGAAGACAAGGACGGCGTGTTTTGCGCGGTGGCCAACGCGGCGCCAAGCTACAAGCCCTTGCTCGCGCAAGGCTCGGGGCGCAATCAGGTGGTGCGGATGCACATCATCACCAGCGGCACCTCGAACATTCAGTTGAAAATCGATCCCTCGGTGGTGCTGGCGACACGGCAGTACGTTACCGATACGGTTAACGGTCTGCTGCCCGCAAACAAGGTTGCCGGAACCTACACCAAGGTCACGGTGAATGATCGCGGGGTGTTTGTGGCGGGGTCGAACCCGACCACCTTGGCCGGGTACGGCATCACTGATTCGTTGACCTCGGAGCAGGTGAATAACGCGCTGGATAACAAGGCCGATAAAGCCACCACGTTGGTGGGTTATGGCATTACCGATGCGCTGCCGGCCGACCGTCTTGTCTATTCGCCGAATGCCCCGCTGCCGGCGGATGGCGTGGTCGGTACGCTCTGGCTGCAATACGAGGTGCCGCCGGGATGAATTTCCATATCAAGCTGGCAACTGGTTATGCCGCTGGGGTGATGCCTCGCGTCAAGCTCGCTGACGGGTGGCGCGACGGCCAGGAGCTGTTCGTGAAAACGGCGGACGGTTGGCGAACGGTGTGGCGGCGCACGGTCGTGTTTATCAACACCATCGAACGCGCCGGCGCCTCGATTTTCGATCTCATGGGCCAGCCGACTAAGGTCGGGAGCTACGTCTTCATTAACCGCGCCGTCATTTACGGCGGCGCCTCTGGGTTCGCCCTACGCACCGGGGTTTTCCCGGCCGGCTCAAGCCTTACGATCATCAACGAAAGCTATCTGCGTGGCCGTGGCGGGAATGGTGGATCGCACTCGGGAAGTATGAACGGCCAACCGGGCTTTGCTGCGTTGCTGCTCGATATCCCCGCTCAGGTTAACAACGCGGCAGGTTGGATATGGGGCGGTGGTGGTGGGGGCGGTGGTTCCTATGCTGCCTCCCGCGACGCGGGCGGCGGTGGCGGTGCGGGGCGTCCAGGCGGCGCAGGCGGTAGCAGCTTTCAGACGAGCACGTTGCCTGTCTACGGCGCTAGCGCCGGTACCGAAACAGCCGGTGGCAGCGGCGCAGGGTTTCCAGGCGCCGGGCCGTTCGGTGCGGCGGGTGGCGCACCGGGTTTACCGGGTAGCGGTGGCACCTACGCGGCCGGCGCGGCCGGTGATGCCGTCACCACGCAAGGCAAGGCGTTGACCTGGCTCGCAGGCAACACAACTGATCGAGTAAAAGGACCCATCGTATGACTGCACTGAAAATTCTATCGGTCAGCGCGACTGACCGCACGATGCTTATTGATTGGGGCAACGTGACGCTCAATCACTTTATCCCCTTGGAAATCCTGGACGCTCCCGACATTGAAGCCGTGGAACTGCTGCAGATAATCGAGGCCATGCGCCCGGCTGCCCCGGTGGCGGTTGATCTGCCCCAAGCGCTCGAGGCGATGGTTGAGCCGGTTGACTTTGGCGACGTGGAGCGCGCCTGGCGTGATATCGAGTTGGCCAAGTGGGTCGCGGTGAGGGATCGCCACCGTGATGAGCTGGAGCTGGGTATCGCGACGACCTTAACGGCGGTGCAATACGCCGAGTTGTTGGCCTATATCCAGCTGCTGCGCGACTGGCCTCAGTCTGCGGAGTTTCCCGATAGCGAGCACCGACCGGTCGCCCCTTCTTGGTTGGTTGAGCCCTAAACGCCCCGCACTGACAGGGCGTTTTCTTTTCTGACATCCGAGGTCTATCCATGACGTTGCATATCCTGCGCGCTGCTTTGCAGTGGGCGCTATTCCTGCCGCTGCGCGTGTTCCTGATCCTGCTGGGCTGGCTGGTGGTGCCTCTGGCTCTGCCGTTTCTCACCATCGAAAGCCCGTCGATTGCGTTCACCCAGGCACCGGGGTTCTGGGCGCTGGGCCGTCTGCCGGCATGGGCCTGGCTGTGGTCGAATGACCGCGACGGTGCCCTGGGCGATAAGCGCGGCTGGTGGCATCTGAACGCGCCGTTCGGCCTGGGCGCCTATCACTGGTTCTCACAGTTCTGGTGGTTGGCCATCCGTAACCCAGCCAACAACATGCGCTTTAGTCCCTGGTTCAGTTGTCCGTTGGCTGAGTGTGATTACCGTTACTGGGGCAATGAGAGTGTCAAGGATCGGCCAGGGCAAGGCGGCCGACGGCTACTGCTAGCGACACACAAAATCACCGGCAGGCGTTACTACGGTTTCTATGGTGTCTGGCAGTGGTCAGCGACACGGGCTCTGGTGATTCAGCTCGGCTTCAAACCGGAGCCCAGCGACTGGGCCGAAGACTACAGCGCCGACCCTTCGGCGCAGTGGAAGGGCCTGACGTTCGAGGTCAATCCTTGGAAGGCCATTTAACCCGCTTATAGACGTCACCCTGTTCTTAGCAATACGCGTAACACGAACATCCCTGACAGCCTCGCTTATGCGGGGCTTTTTCGTTTCTGGAGAGTAAGCCTTATGAGTTTCTTTCACGGCGTCACCACCACGCTGATCGATACCGGCGCGCGGACGATTTCGCTACCGTCGTCCTCGATCATCGGTCTGTGCGACACCTTTATCCCGGGTTTGCTCGGTGGCGGTACGGCGCTGGCCGGCGAGCTGAAGCTGATTACGTCCGAGCGCGAAGCCATTGCCGCGTTCGGCCCGGATTCGGCGATTACCAAAGCCGCTCAGGCAATCTACGTGCGCGCCAAGGCGGTAATCGTCGCGATCGGCGTACCCAAGCTGGAGGACGCCGCGCTGCAAACGTCCGCCATCATCGGTGGCGTTCTCGCCAATGGCCAGCGTACCGGCCTGCAGGCGCTGCTGGATGGCAAGAGCAAACACAACGCCCAGCCCAAGCTGGTCATCGCGCCGAAGCATTCCGCCACGCAAGCGGTAGCTACCGCCATGGATGCCCTGGCCGGCAAGCTGCGTGCGATGGCCATCCTCGACGGGCCGAACACCACCGATGAAGCGGCCATGACCTACGCCCAGGAGTTTGGCAGCAAGCGTCTGTTTATGGTCGATCCGGGCGTGCAGTTCTGGGACACGATCGTCAGTGCGACGGTCGATGCCCCGGGTTCGGCGTGGGCGGCGGGTCTGTTTGCCTGGACCGATGCTAACTACGGCTACTGGGCGTCGCCGTCGAACAAGGAGTTCGTCGGCATCACCGGCACGACTCGGCCGATCGAGTACCTGGACGACGACGAAACCTGCCGGGCTAACCTGCTGAACAACGCGAATATCGCCACCATCATTCGTGACGGCGGCTATCGCCTGTGGGGCAACCGTACCCTGTCCAGCGACCCGAAATGGGCATTCGTTACCCGGGTGCGGACCTGCGACATCCTCATGGACGCGATCCAGGCGGGGCACAAATGGGCGGTCGATCGCTCGATCACGAAGACCTACGTGGAGGACGTGACCGAGGGCCTTCAGGCGTTCATGCGCGATCAGAAGAACGCCGGCGCGGTGATCAACTTCGAGGTCTATGCGGACAAGGAAATGAACACGGCCACCCAAATCGAGCAGGGCAAAATTTTCTGGCGCATCCGCTTTACCGACGTGCCGCCGGCAGAAAACCCGAATTTCCTTATCGAAGTCACCAACGAGTGGCTGACCGAAGTTCTTGAAACCGCCTAAGGGGGCCGCTCAATGATTCCTCAAGTTCTCTCCAACATGAACGCATTTGTCGACGGTGTGAGTTTTGCCGGTGACGTGCCCACGCTGTCGCTGCCCAAGCTGACGCAAAAGACCGATGACTACCAGGGCGGCGGCATGTCCGCCCCGGTCGAAATCGCCATGGGCCTGGAAAAGCTCGAGGCGGCGTTTACCACCAACGGCGTGCGTCGCGAGTCGCTGAAGTACTTCGGGCTGGCTGACCAGACCGCCTGCAACATTGTCTTTCGTGGCGCTTTTCGGGGGCTGAAAGGGACGGTTACGCCGGTCGTGGTCACCCTGCGCGGTGGCATCAAAGAGGTCGACATGGGCGACTGGAAGCCGGGCGACAAGGCCGAAATCAAGCACGCGATCAAGGCCGTTTACTACAAGCTCGAAATCGACGGCCGCGTGATGTACGAGATCGATCCACTCAACATGATTCAGGTAATCGACGGTGTCGATCAGCTGGCTGCAGAACGCTCGGCCGTCGGCCTCTAAGGACAAATGAACATGACTCAAGTAACTCAAGACACCGTGGTATCGAACTTGCCGAAATGGCTGAAGCTAACCGACGAAGGTGTGACAGTCACGCTCAGATACCCAACCCTGATCAGCGGTGTCCTGACCGATGCTCTGACCGTGCGCGCGCCCAGCGTGAAGGATTGGCGGGCGTCCAAGGTGGCTGGCAATAGCGACTACGAACTGCAGGAGCTGTCGTTGTTTGGCAGTTTGACTGGGCTTACCGAAGCGGAGTTGTTGACCTTGAAATACAAGGACTACCAGCGCCTCTCGGCGGGCTATTTTCGCCTGGTCGAAGAAGACGACGTTTAACGCCGCCACGCTCAAGGACGCGGCCCGACGCTTGGCGCGAGAGACCGGTTTCTCGGTCGCCGAGATCGAGGCCATGCCTTTTGACCAGATGGTGTGGTGGCTCTCGGACTGAGCCACCTTTGTTTTACCCGACGTATAGGGCACGCACATGGCGAACAAACTCGCGCTCGGCCTGGTCATTGGCGGGGCGGTCAGCTCTACGGTGGGCTCGGCGTTCAAGGACGTCACCAGTCGCATCAAGCGTCTGGAGGCCGAAGGCGCCAAGGCCCGAGTGCTGCAAAAGACCATCGGCGACACGGTGCGGCTGCGTGAAGAATGGCGCAAAGCGCACATGGCTGGCGACAAGGGTGCCTCAGCGTTGCTGAGCAAACTGGAAACCAACCTCAGCAGTCTGAAGAAGCAAGGTGTTGAAGTCCGTAATTTGGCCAAGGCCTACAACAGCATGGGACAGGCGGCGGCCAAGGCCGAGCTGAAAGCCAAAGGTCACCAGCAGATCGACGAGGGCAAGCAAAAGCTCAAAAGCAGTGTCGGGCAAGCGGCGGCTGCCACGGCGGCGATGGCCATCCCGACGAAAGTCAGCGCGGACTATGGCGCGATCATTCGCGACATCGCGATCAAGGCGAACATTGCCAACAAACCCGAAGAGGCAACGTTATCCAGAACGGTGATCGACACGTCTCGGGACACTGGCATGGCGCGTAACCAGGTGGCCGAAGTGGTCAACGCGCTGGTGGGAGCCGGCATGGAGCTGGACAAGGCCCTGCAGTACGCCCCGACAGCGGCCAAGTTCGCCGTGGGCCAAGGTTCAGACGGCGGCGAAACGGCGCGCATGATCAACGCCCTGGGACAGAACGCCAAGATCTCTGATCCGGCAGTGATGCAAAAAGCGCTGGAGGCTATTGCCTATCAAGGGCAGGCGGGGAGTTTTGAAGCGGCCGACATGGCGCGCTGGTTCCCTGAGCTGCTGGCTGGCATGGGCAAGCTGGGCATCACCGGCATGGACTCGGTGACGCAACTGGGCTCGATGCTGCAGGTGCAAATGAAGACCGCCGGTGGTTCGGATGAGGCGGCCAACAACCTCAAGAACTGGATGGAAAAGATCGGCTCGGGTGAGACGGTCGACGCTTACAAAAAGGCCGGGATCGATTATCAGGGGTCGATGAACACTGGCCTGCAGAATGGAAAGTCGACGCTGGAGTCCAGCTTTGAGTTGGCCCAGAAATACATCGCGGCGACCGACCCGAAAAAGGCCGCTGCCATGGCGGAAGCCACGGCCAGGATCAGCAAGGAAGCGGATCCGGAAAAAGCCAAGGCCATGCTGGTGTCCTTGGAACAAGCGTTGCGTACCGGCGATCTGTTCTCCGACATGCAGGTCAAGGGAGCCTTGACCGCGTACATGCAGAACAAGGACCTGTACGACAGGCTGAAAAAGGAATCGGCCAGTGCCACCGGGATTCTGGACAAGAACCTGGAGGAGCGCCGGCAGTCGTCGGCGCAGAAATGGTCGGAGATGGCGCAGGGCATGGACGACGCCATGCGTGCGATCGGTGATGCGTTTCGCCCCGTCACGGACAAGGTGGCAGAGGGTCTGACCTACGTCACACAAGGGCTCAGCAACCTCTCCGACGAATCACCGCGAGTGGTGCAGGGCATCGGTGCAGCGGTCGCGGCGGTGATCGCGTTTCAGTCGGCTATGAGCACCTTCAAGATCGCCAAGGGGTTGATGAACCTGGGACGCGGTTCACTGATGGGCAATCCGAACATTCCGCAAAAGGTGATCGTCACCAACATGGGGGCCATGGGTGGCGGCGGTGGTCTGGATGCCGGCGACCTCGATGCCGATGGCAAGGGAAAAAAGGGCGGCAAGGGCGGTGGTCGCGGTGGCGGCGGTGCCAGTGTCGGCTCCGTGGTCAAAGGGGCGGCGGTGGTTGCCGTGGTGGATGCAGGTTTTAAGGCCTACGACACCTACCAGAACGCCGAGACGCAGGACGAGAAAGCTGAAGGATATGGCGCGGCAGCGGGCGGTCTGGCGGGTACGCTGGCCGGTGCCGCCGCCGGTGCGGCGATTGGCTCGGCGGTGCCGGTGATTGGCACCATCGTCGGCGGCCTGATCGGGGGCTACCTCGGCAGCCAGGGCGGCGATGCCCTGGGCGGCTACCTCGGCAAGTCGATGTTTGGTACCCCCGAGGAGCTGAAGAGCATGCCGGCGGCGGGGCCGCTGATGATGGTCAACGCCGGCAAGAACATCCCGCCGGTGATGGGTGACATCGCCAAATCGTTCGATACGGCGCCGAAAGCGTTCGAGCCGCCACCGGTGTCGTATGACCCGCGCGACCTCAACTCAAAAGACGCCATGCTGCTGCCGCACTTTGCCAACAAGGTGCGTTTCCCGGGTTCTGAGTTGCGCCGGCCCAAGGTCATTCGCTCCGGGCTGGAGGATCCCGCGCCGCAGCCGGGTGATGCTGCGCGCGCCATGATGTTGCCGCCGGCCAGTGCGGACGCGGGCATGACAGCGGGGCCGCTGGCGATGGTGGCGAAGCCGGCACCGACCACGATCGAATCGAAAGTGGACATTCAGGCGCCGTTCTCGCTGGTGGTCAACGGCGACGTGAAGGACGCGGCGACGCTCTACGGTCAACTCAAACCGCTGCTCGATCAGCACTATCGGGATATGGCCAGGCAAGTGGGTAGCAGCAAGCTCTACGACGCACCACACGTTTAATCAGGAGGGCGCATGCCTGCATTGGAGCAATTACAGTCGGGGCTGAAGTACCTCGCGTCGGCCGGCGAAACCGGCCGGCGTAGCCTGGACGGCATGCTGGGGCCGGTGAATGGCGCGATCAGCGAAATCAGCGGTGCCGCGTCCGAGCTGGAGGATCTGCCCTTTGTCGGGCCAGAGGTCGGGGCCAAGCTGCAGCGCGTCATGCGTGGAGTGCAGGCAGCTCAGGCCAAGGTTGGCCAGGTGGTGGCTACCTACAACAAGGTATCCCGGGCACTGTCGACAATGGACGAGCGCTTCGGCGTGCTAAAGGAGCAGGCAGCCAAGGCGGCGACAGCGATCAACAAGATCGCCGGCAAGGTCAATCCGTCGTTGGGTAACGTCTTGCCCACGGGCGCGTTTGCGGCCGATGGCACGCCGGCACCGGAGGCGGTGAAGCCGTTTCCGCACCTGCTGATCATTCAACCGCAAGACCCCAAGGCCAAGCCGTATTACTTCAACCTCGACACGGCAGCCTTTGATTCGCTACGCCGCTCGACCGAATTCCGCTGGGCCTCGCAGGAGCGCCTGTCACGGCGGCCGGCACAGCAAGGCGTCGGCATGGGCGACGAGAAAATCACGCTCAAGGGTGCGATCTTCCCGGGCTTCAGGGGTGGACTGAAGCAGCTCGACACGCTGCGCTCGATCGGCGCCCAGCTCAAACCGCTGACGCTGACCACGGGTTATGGCGACGTGCTGGGTACGTGGTGCCTGAAGAACGTCGACGAGGATCAAAGCTCGCTGCTGCAAGGCGGGATCCCACGTAAGCAAGAGTTCACTCTGGAGTTTGTGCGCTATGGCGACGACATGCAGAACGTCTGACGGGGATCTGTTGGACACCATTTGCCATAACTTCTATGGCCACCTGAACGGCAGTGTCGAGGCGGTGCTGAATGCCAATCAGGGACTGGCCGAGGAAGAGCAGCCGTTTCGCGCCGGCTTGATCATCCTGCTGCCGGATTTGCCGAGTCCAGTCTCTGAAGGTGTGACGCTGTGGGACTGATCTCGTCCAGAGTCGCCGCTGGCGACTGATCGAGTTACGAGTTACAACCCATCCCTCAGCCCGCCCCGTGCGGGTTTTCTTTTGGACAAAATCCATGACTCCCATGTTTCGCGTCGTCGCCGATGGTGCCGACATCACTGGCCTGATCAATGATCGGCTGATCCAGCTTCGAACCACGGACAAACCCGGCATGGACTCGGACGAGTTCGAGTTGCGCATTGATGACCGTGACGGGCTGGTGACGTTGCCTCGGCGCGGGGTCGGCATCGAGATTTACCTGGGCTACGCCGAGACAAGCTTGGCGCGCCTGGGCCGCTACGTGGTCGATGAGGTCACGGTGTCGGGGCCGCCGGATACGATCGTGATCACGGGCAAGGCCAGCGACATGCGCGGCAGCGGCAAGACCATTCGCAGCGGTAGCTGGGAGGACGTGCCGCTCTCGAAGATCGTGACCGATATCGCCGCGCGTAACGGCTGGGCGCCGGTGTGCCCGGTGACGACGAAAGTCTCCCGGGCGGACCAGCTTAGCGAGTCCGATTTTAATTTCATCACTCGCCTGGCCAGGCTGTACGACTGCACGGCGAAGGTCGCCGACGGCAAGCTGTTGGTGATGCCGCGCCAAGGCGGGCAGAGCGCGAGCGGCAAGGCGTTCGGCGCCGTCACTATCACGCGCAAGGACGTCAGCCGCTGGCAGTTCCGCTTGGGCGATCGCAACACACACGGGAAGGTGGCCACCAAACACCAGGACAAGAAGGGCGGCAAGCTTTCGGTGGTGTCCCTGGACAATGACGACGTGCCGGATGGCCTGCCCTCGGTGCACACCGATCGGCACATCCACCCAAACAAGACTGCCGCCGAGTCGGCGGCCAAGGCGCGCTTGGCGGCGTTCAACCGCTCCGGCGCCGGGGTACGCTTTGAAATGCCCGGGCGCACGGACCTGTTTGCCGAACGGCCGGTCAATGCTCAGGGCTTCAAGGTCGGGCTCGATGGCGAGTATCTGGCGGATTCCGTTGAGCAGGTTTACACCCAGGCCGGCTGGTCGACCGCGGTTGAATGCAACGGCGGCAACAAGGGCAAGGCCAAAGCCAAGGGCAAGAAAAAGAAGGAGGTGAAGCCGGTCAAGATCGTCAGTCTGTAATAACCCCGTAGCACCCCGATAACCGCGCGTGCGGTTTTTTATGCCTGGAGTTCGTATGTCCATCACCGAGCAACAGTTACAACGCATCATGCCCAACGCCCGCCGCCAAGCGGGCGTTTTTGTTTCCGCACTCAACGCCGCCATGGCGCACCGACAAATCAATACGCCGAAACGTCAGGCTGCGTTCCTGGCCCAGCTGGGTCACGAATCCGGTCAGTTGCAGTACGTCCGCGAGCTGGGCGGTGATCAGTACCTGAGCAAATACGATACCGGCAATCTGGCGGTGAAACTGGGCAACACCCCCGAAGCGGACGGCGATGGCCAGCGCTATCGCGGTCGCGGCCTGATCCAGATCACCGGCCGGAATAACTACCTGCGCTGCAGCCTGGCGCTGTTCGGTGACGAGCGCTTGCTGCGCACCCCGGAGCTGCTTGAGTTGCCGCAATGGGCCGCCGAGTCGGCCGGGTGGTTCTGGTGGATACGGGAGCTGAACGCGCTCGCGGATCGGGATGAGTTCGAGGTGATTACCCGCAAGATCAATGGCGGTCTCAATGGTCTGGCGGATCGGTTGCAACTGTGGGAGCGGGCGAGGGCGGTGTTATGCGTCTCGTCGACCTGATCCCGGCACCGTATCGGTTGCTCGCGATGGGCGTGTTGTTGGCGGTGCTGGTCGGTGGTTCTGCCGCGATCGCGTGGCAGGTTCAAGACTGGCGCTACGGCAAGCAGCTGGAGCAACAAGCCCGCCTGCAGGCGGAAACCCTCAACCAATTGGCCTTAGCCGCTGCGGCACAACAACGTGCCGAGCAAGACAAGCGCCTGGCGCTCGAGCAACGACTTTCAGCCAGCGAACAAACCCATTACCGAGCCCTAAGCGATGCCCAACGTGATCAAGGTCGCCTGCGCGACCGCCTTGCCACTGCTGATCTGCGCCTGTCAGTCCTACTCGACGCCACCGAGTCAGCCAGCGGCTGCGCAGTGCCAGCCACCACCGCCACCGGCGGCGTGGTTCATGGCCCCACAAGAGCCCAACTTGACCCAGCGCATGCTCAACGAATTATCGGCATCACCGACACCGGCGACCAAGGATTGATCGCCTTGGCGGCCTGCCAGGCCTATGCCAAAGAAGTCTCAAAACCGAAGTGAAAAAGAGCGGCCGGGGTGGATGCGTCAACATCCAACCCGGCCGCCGTCCCTGCAGAATGTCCCTGCAAGTCCAGCCAAGGCTCTTGCTCCGTGCACAAAGCGCGGCGAGCCTAGCACCTGTTTATATATACAGTAAAGGTCTTGCTCTCTATGTCCACACCCATCATCCCTTGGATGGGCGGCAAACGCCGCCTGGCCGATCGCCTTATCCCGCTTTTTCCGCCTCACGAATGCTACGTCGAAGTCTTTGCCGGCGGTGCCGCGCTTTACTTCATGCGTCCCCAGGCCGCGCCGGTTGAAGTTCTCAACGACATCAACGGCGACCTGGTCACGCTGTACCGCGTTGTGCAGAACCACCTCGAAGAGTTCGTGCGCCAATTCAAATGGGCGCTCAGCTCGCGCCAGGTGTTCGAGTGGCAGAAAATGACCCGCCCCGAAACCCTCACCGACATCCAGCGCGCCGCCCGATTCTTCTACCTGCAGCACCATGCCTTCGCCGGCAAGGTCACCGGGCAGACGTTCGGCACCGCGACCACTGGCCCGGCCATCAACCTGCTGCGGATCGAGGAAAATCTCTCGGCCGCCTGGCAGCGTCTGTCCGGCACCTACGTTGAAAATCTCCCCTGGCTTGAATGCGCCGAGCGCTACGACCGTCCCCATACCTTCCATTACATGGACCCGCCTTATTGGCAGACTGCAGGGTACGGTGTCGACTTTCCGTTTGAGAACTACGAACGGATGGCCGACTTTATGCGCCGCTGCAAGGGCAAGGTGATGGTCAGCATCAACGACCATCCGGACATTCGGCGAGCTTTTGAAGGCTTTTATGTTGAAACATTGGATATTCGTTACAGCAACACGAACCAGCGGCAGCGAAAGGCCGAGGTAACCAGCGAGTTGATAATAATGAACTGGAGTCCTAACGAGTTTGAGCTAATCTGAGGCTCTTGCCTGGTTGATCACCATGTTATGTCGCGAGCCTTGCTCTTTTTCTGATGGGGAGGGGGCGCATTGACTACTTTAAGAAATAACGCCATGATCTACGGATGAGAAATGAATGGTTAGTCATAACCTGCTAGTTACTATTTAAACTACTGCTTAATTTATGTGTTAAAGGAAAATATGAGCATAAAAATATTTGATTCGGAAAATGATGGTGTTATAGAAAGCTATGTCGGTACCGGAAAGGCAACGTACGAATACGCACTAGATAAGCTGTTGCCTTTAACCAAAAGGTTTGACGCGCAGAGAAAGTTGCAGGACAAGAAGTTTTATAAGCGGTTGCAGCGAGATATAATTAAGGGTTGCTTGATGCCGCCTATTACAATAGCATTCGTCGATAAGGGGAATACCAATTTAGATGATCGCGAGGTATTTGAAGAGTTTGTGAATTCACATATAGATCATGGTTACATCTTGGATGGCTTGCAACGCCTTAATACCTTATTGAGTGCTTCGGAAGATGATGGTTTTGACGCGTCGCGTCCGATACATCTCAACGTGATAGTATCGCCATCTCAAGATAAATTGCTATACCGAATGATTACGCTTAATAACGGTCAGAAACCTATGACCCCGCGTCATCAAGTTGAGATTTTAACACAGGAAATGTTTGACTTTAGTAGTCTTAGTAACATTAGCGTTCAGACCGAGAAGGAGCGATCGGAAAAGCTTGTAAGAGGGGCATTTAATTTGGCGGATATATCAAATTCCTATCTGGCTTTTTTGACAAATAATGTAAATAACGAAAATAATAAGATCGTCAACGAGAAAATGGATGAGATTCTCGTTGGGAGAGTGCTGGATACAGATATAGCTGATGGATCAATACAGTTTGAAGATGTGTTGGTGTTGATTGATGGATATTGTGCGAATGAAGAAATTAAGAAATGGTTCAAGGTTAATAATAATCTGATAGGTTTTTGTGTTGCTATCAAGAAGAGTTATGAGGATTTTGAGGGTGTAAGCGTTGATGAGTTTGAGCAGGCAGTACAGGTTTTTGAGGTGGGATTTGATGCGATAAACGCTTCTAAAGTTAACTTGGGTAAGTATCGTCGAATGCTGTCAAAAGAGTTTTTTGAAAATTACGATAAGTTATCGCAGCTTGGTGAAGAGGATTTGACAGAGTATTTTGCGGAGTTTACTTCGTAATGGCTCAATACTTACCATTTGAATTTTTTGATAATTTATCTGAATACGCGAAATCAAGGCTTCCCGTAGGGCTGCAGATAACCGGGGATAGTGACCCCGATGTCTTGGTTCTGATAAGGTTGCTCAGTGGTAACTTGGGGATTCGTTACGCGGGTATTAATAAACAAATCAAGCAAGAGAGGAATTATTTTTCTCCTGAGTTTAAGAGTATGGGGAGTAGATGGGGGCGAGGCTTTTCCGGGCTTGTGGGTGAAGAAGTAACTCCGGATGATGTTGCAAAATATATACAGGCGCGAAAGTTTATTAATAAGTCTTTCTATCGTGAGATAATATACGAGTTAATTAACTATTTTGTGCATAGGTCTCGAAATTCTCATACGTCGGCCTTTATTTATCTATATAGGTTGCTGGAGCGTATTTCTTATTGTTTTCCTTTGATATATGTTTCTATGACTGAGGATTTCAAGAAAACTTATACTGAGGTAAAGAGTTTTTTCGGTGAGTCTAAAGAAAAGGATGAGAAGGCTTTTTTTAAAGTGTTTATTGATACGATATTCGCAGGCGATGATGTTCTCCAAACGACGGTGGATTTTAGCTTTGAAGTGCATGGTGAAAGTGTGGATGATGCCGTCCGCTTATGTAGCGCGGTGAAAAAAGTTCTGAATAAGGATTTCAGGGAGGACGGGTTTCTTCGAGATACAGAGATTTCAATGCGGTATCAGAATGTTGGCCAATTCATCATTGCAGTGAGAAATGGATTTTTTCATAATCTCAGTAAGCAAAATAATCTCGATGCAGAAGCGTTGAGGGATTCGGATGTGCTTTTTAAATTGATCAATGATAAGTGCCTGGGATGGGTTGCTAGCATATTTTTAGCGATATTTTCATATAATATGTCAACGGTTCGGGAATGAGTTTCGAGTTTTTGTCTGGCTGGCCGAAAGGCCGAAGCGTGAGAAGGAGGCATTGTTAGAGTTCAGTGGCTATTATAGCGGTAGTTGTTGGCTTTTTGAGCGGGCTTTTATTTGTTCTGCTGTTTAAAAGCTCGAGAATTCTATTGATGTTAAAGGCTCCATGTAACCTCGCATGCTAAATACTCACGGATGACAATTTTAATTTTAACCTCGCCGTCTTGGTCTCCTGCATGATAACGGTAGTTTCCCTCCTGTACGTGAATCCAGTCATTGATTAGAGATTCTAATGTTAAGATTTCACCGTTCTCTGATTGTAGTGTGATTTGTGTTACAAGTACTCTTTGCGATGCCCTTGATCCGATTTCACCTAGCAACTCAATATGTTCGAAGTCTTCGAACTCATCTCTTTTCTCTTCGGATAGCAAGAAGGTTGGTTGCCACCAAATCGAAGTTGGTTCCATTCGACACGCTTTGCTGAGTTCGAACCACGCATGGCCCCTTGCGAGTTTTAAAACTATATTTTTAACTCTTTGAGGCTCGATGTTATAATGAAGTTGTTCATCTACTATGATTTTGGCTGACTCAAGTCTTGCTTTTAATGCAGGAGATCGTAACAATATGTTGGCTATTTTTACGCGATGAAGTTTGTCAGGGTCAGTTGAGTTTGAAACAACTGATTCAATTAAACAGGCGAGGTACTCTTCGTCCGACGAAAATCCGTTATTACAATATCGGCACGCTGATACTATCGGTAGATTTTCTGGTAAAGGGGAGTCAAGAAAAACTTTTGATGGTACGTGCTCACGTGTTTCCTCGGTGCCCCCGCAGTAAATACATCCTTGGCTTAAGCGTTCATCCGCGAGGTTTTTCAATTGATCCATCCTTCGATCACTCCTGTAATTTTATCTAGCATTTTTCCACCTAAACGATATTAATTCAATCTCGGAAGGTTGATAACAGCGGGAAACGACTATAAAAATATTGTTATCTCGCGAACAGAGGTATGGCGCATTAACCGTTGCCTCCAATGTCGTGCGGCGAATTTTGACAATATGCTATGATAGATCATCTATCGCGCCGTAGACGTCTGAAGTCCTACATGACGATGACTTTAAGGGTTCTTGTAGCTTCCATTGCACCGGACATCAGACTTATCAATTCCAGCTGTTCGCCAGGCTCGGCCATATTATCGTCAATGACCCGTCTTTTGGATGAAACGCACGGTTGGTTAGCTTAGTACCAATCCATTCATCGCCGAGTCCTGTAGCTTGACGGATGGTTACTTCGAGTACTTTGAACGCTTCAAACACGGCATTACCGAATAATTCCTGTCTGAACAGGCGGAATGCGGGAAAATGCTATGTGTTGATTATTATCGTAGTCATTAAGCGCCTCGCTTAGGGCGTTGTGTGCACACTCACTGCTGCGTGAGGAATGTAACCTGCTCCCGAGTACCAGAAGCAAAGATTGGTACAAATCCAGCTAGGGAGCGTCGCATAGCGGCTTGTCCGTTAGGTAGATGAGATCTGGCATCAAATACCTTCCAAATCTATTCAAATGACTAAATTCTATAGCCAATGTCATCTGACTTAGCATCGATTTCTTTTCGAGAAAGCCCAGGCATAGCAGTGGTATTGCTCGCGTAAGGCATCGCATGAGTATTGCTTAAAAGTTGCTACATAGCGGCCGAAAACTGATACAAAAACCAGTCAGGCTAGAGGGCACAGCGGTTTCTACGTCCAATCCATCATCGGTGCGACGGAAAAGCGGCGGGAGAGCGGGGCGGGTGTGGCGGTGATTGGGGGCATTGGGGGATCTGGAATCGGTGAGGCTGGGAGGTAGGGGAGTTTATCAGGATTGGGCTTACGGGGCTTAGGTGAGTCTTGCGGCGGTTGTTTGGGGAGCGCGGGAGACGGAAGTAGAGGGTTCAGCTCGATCGGCCAAAAGGGGCGTCCGGGCGAGCGCCCCTTTGTGACGTCAGGACGATTCTGCATCCATATGTCGGGCAATGACATCTAGCACATCACAACCATCGCGCAACGGCACGCAGCAAAGCAATGCGAAGTCGCTGAGAATGACCGAGTCAGTGGTGATGTCGCCGCGCATCGCGAGGTTTTCAAGGATCTGCGTTACCGCACCAATTCGGTAGCGTGCGGTGCTAAGCAGTGAATGCAGCGGTTGGGTGGTATTCACATACAGCGAGGGGAGGTCGTCGGCGTTGCTGGTTAAAGCCATAAATTCTTTCATGTGGAGCTCCATTAATTTGAGAAAACTACTACTCAATCGTCGCCAAACGAATGGGTGGTAGCCGTACGCGGGTTGGCGAACCGGGCAATGGAGAAACCGGCAGACCCTGGGGTCTCCCGCGCACAGCCACCATATAACAGGCAGCTAGGTGCGTTCCGAAACGCTCCGAAAATGGTCGAAGGATTCAGTTCAATTGCCATCGAGTCGCCAAACCCGACACGCCATTTGGGCGTCGGGTGGACTATAGGCTTCGTGACAAAAGCGCAGCAATGGACAAGTGTACGGACAATTCCGAGTGTCGTGTAGGACGGTGCTCTTTTGAACGTTTGGATGGGGGGAACGCCCTTTTTTGCACCAGGAAACCGCCATAGCTGAACCAACGCTGTCGCCAAGCAAAGTTTCATGAAGCCTGACGGGCTCGCGGAATAGGATGATGACCTAAGTCCGTGTCGCCCCGCTTCCAGCCCCCAGCCCATAGGGAACTGAAAAATGATCTCGAACCTCTTCAAAGCCGCGCTGATCGCCGGCGCATTGCTGTTGAGCGCCTGTTCGGGTGTGAGCACCAGCAGCTGCTTTTCAGAAGACTGCCAATCGTTTTATGGCCACCGCTCCAACAACCCCAACAAGTTGAGCTTCGGCGGGAGTGCGATTGGTAGCAGCTTTAGTGAGTACAGCTCGGGGTTGCTGCATGACGATTAAGGTGTGACGCAACGGCTTAGGTGTTTCTGCCGTTGCGCGGTTTGTCTGATGTCCCGTGAATGGCGACTGCTTCGCAGTCGAACGCAGGCTTCGCCAGCTGCTACAGAGGGTGGAGGAGGGGCTGCTATTTAGACACGGGCGTCGCTATCCACTGACCCAAAACCTTCTGGTAATTACCCGTCACCTTGGCCAGGTGCAGCCACTGATCGACATACAACTTCCAGGCGATGTCGTCACGCGGCAGCAGGTAAGCCTTCTCCCCATACTGCATAAACTGAGTCGGATTCACCGCGCACAAACCAGGTTTAAGCTTTTGCTGGTATAGCGCTTCCGAAGCATCAGTAATCATCACGTCAGCCTTCTTATCCAGCAGCTCCTGAAAGATCGTCACGTTGTCGTGAAGGCTCAATTGCGCCTTGGGCAGAAACGCGTGAACAAACGCTTCGTTGGTGCCGCCCGCCGGTTCAACCAAACGAACCGAAGGCTGGTTGATTTGCTCGACAGTCTGGTACTTCGCCTGATCCTCGCAGCGTACGAGCGGAATTTTGCCGTCGACATCCAGCGTGGTGCTAAAGAAGGCTTTTTTCTGGCGCTCCAGCGTCACCGAAATCCCGCCGACGCCGATGTCGCATTTACCCGCCAGCATGTCGGGCATCAGGGTTTTCCAGGTGGTCTGCACCCACTCAACCTTGACGCCCAGGCTGTCGGCCAGCGAGCGGGCCATGGCGATGTCGATCCCCGAGTATTCGCCGTTCTCGGCTTTGACGGTGTAGGGTTTGTAATCACCCGTCGTGCACACGCGCAGTTGGCCTTGTTGAATGACGCTGTCCAGATGTGATTGCTCTGCCTGAACGCCAAACGAGAGAGCTAGCAGGCCACCGAGCATCATTGTGCTTTTTATGTTTTTCATCGTTATCCCGCTTCCATGATGGAGTGGGGACTGAGAGTACTTATTTTTTACTGCACGGCTCAACAGCCCGAGACCGCTGAGGAGCCCGCCCGTCAGTTGGGAGACAACTTGACGACGAGGCTAACGGGCGATGCCTTTCAGAAGGCTGAGGTGGGGATTACAGTTTTGACAGGTTCATGCGGTATTCAACGGTTTGAATTCGGCTCGGCCGAAGACGCCATGGTGCCGCTGCCGCAATTGATAAACGAAGACGACTTCAACCAGCGTTGATCCGGATAGTAAGAAAACAGCAACTGCCCGTCTTTCATCGAATCAATCAGCTTGTGCGCAATGGCCGGCCGTACAGCCGGGCAACCGAGGCTTCGCCCAATCCGCCCGTTCGCCCGCGCAAGGACCGGGCTGACATAAGGTGCGCCATGGATGACGATCGCCCGGTCGAAGGCATTGTCGTTGAAACCCGGCTCCAAGCCTTCCATGCGCAACGAGTAACCGTTCTGCCCGACATAGCTGGACTGGGTGCGGTACAAGCCGATGCTGGTGGCGAAGCTTTCGTTCTGGTTGGAAAACTTGACCGCCATGTTCTCGCCGCTGTTGCGTCCGTGGGCGACCAGTTCGTGAAACAGTAATTTGCGCTGTTTAAGGTCGAAGACCCACAGGCGTTGTTCGGTGGAGGGCAGGGAGTAATCGATGACGGCGAGTCTTTGGACAGGTGCGGCACCTTGGGCCAAGCTGCATTGGGAGGCGCGTACGGCCAGCCCGATCACCTTGGCGTTGGCGTCTGGAGCGGCTTTGACCAAAGCGGCCTCAAGTGAATCGGCGTAGGCTGCCGTGACTGAAGTTGAACTCAGTAGCAGGGCCGTGATTAAAAGGCCGAAGCGGTCTCGCGCCATATGCGGGTCTCATCATGATTGTTTCGAGTCTAGCAGTGGTAGCGCTGCCAGCCGGTGAATGCGGGAGATTAAGGATTATTCATGGGGCAGTTAACAAGGTTATTCGTCATAAGCCGCATTTTTTTTATAGGCTTTCTGATCAGCGGTGCTGCCATTGCGCAAACTTCGTCGATTGAGCCGCCATCTCCCGTTACCAGCGTTATCGAGGCAGCACCGGGTGACATCGTCGGCCGGGAGATCCAGGCCATGCTCGCGCCGCTGGCCTCGGCGTTTCCACCGCTGCTGACGTCACCCGGCCACCAGCGGGTGGATGTCAGTCGCGTGGTCATGGATTTTTATACGCATCGCGGCTATCGCGCAGCGTGGACGCAAGACAGCGATGTCGCTCAGTTGTTGAAAAGCCTGGGCGACACGCAAGCCGATGGTCTGGACCCTGCGGATTTTCATATTGATGAGCTGGCCAGGGATCGAGCGTCGATGCAATCCCCGGCGCAACGAGCGGCTTTCGATATCGCCGCCACCCATACGTTCATCACGGCGCTGCTGCAATTGCGGCGTGGCAAGGTTGACCCCTCGCGCCTGGATATCCATTGGAACTTCGACCCTGTCGGCGTCGATCCGCGTGAAGACGTGAATAACTTCTTCCTTGCCCTCGACACCCATGATGTCGCGCGGGCCTTTGCTCAGGCACCGCCACAAGAGGCGGTCTACGGCAGCTTGCGGGCAGGCCTGGCGCAACTTCGCAGGGTTCGGGACGCGGGTGGCTGGCCGAAGATTGCCGAAGATCAGTCGCTCAAGCCCGGCATGGACGTACCTGCCGTTGCGCAGTTGCGAGCCCGTCTGGTGGCGGGTGGTTACCTGGCCCCGCCACTGAAGGCACGCACGGATTACGACGAAACCGTCACCGCCGCCGTGAAGAAGTATCAAAACGAGCAATACCTTGGCGCGGACGGTGTCGCGGGGGCGGCGACACTGGCTGCCTTGAACGTGTCCGTTGAGGCACGTATCGACCAGGTCCGGGTGAACATGGAGCGTGCGCGGTGGTTGCTGTATAAACTTCAGGGCACTTTTGTCATTGTTGACATAGCGGGTTACAAAGTTGCGCTCTATCGCGACGGCAAGGCGATATGGCGGTCCCGGGTACAAGTCGGCAAGCCGTTTCGCAGCACCCCGGTGTTTCAATCGGAGATTACTTACGTCACGTTCAATCCGACCTGGACGGTGCCGCCGACGATTCTGGTCAAAGACATGCTGCCGAAGATTCAAAAGAACCCTGACTACCTTGCGGCCAATCGAATCAGGGCCATTGATCGAGAAGGGAACGTAATCGATCCGTCGACGGTCGATTGGTACAACCCGCGTGGCATTACGCTGCGACAGGATGCCGGTCCCGACAACTCGCTGGGCCAGGTGGTGATCCGCTTCCCGAACGAATATGCGATTTATCTTCATGACACACCGCATCGGGAGTTGTTCGCGCAATCGCGTCGCGCCACCAGTTCAGGCTGTATCAGGGTCGAGAGCCCGCTGCAGTTGGTTGAACTTTTGTTCAACGATCCGGTTCATTGGAATAACGCCGGGATACAGGCGCAGTTGGCTAACGGCAAGACTGAAAACATCAGGCTCCCCGTCAAGGTGCCGGTGCTGTTGGCCTACTGGACAGTGGACCTGGGTAACGATGGTCGAGTGACGTTTAAACCTGACGTATATGGTTACGACTCTGCGGTTCTACGGGGATTGAATCTGCCTTCACAACCGCCCATTTTAGAGTTGCAGCGCAAAGGACTTACCGCTGTGGCGACAGGGCAAAAGAGCAATAGCGAGTAGAGAGCCCGGACCGGTTGTCGGTATGAAAGTGGCCCGTCAGCCTTGCGCTGGGTCGCAGTTTTTGGAACGGGTAGCCAAGCGGTTGGCGCACCCGGCGAAAATTATCACAATGAAAAACGCACCAATATTCGACTCCCCAAAGCAATAGGGTATTTGAAGATGGATGTTGCGCAGAAAAACTCGTCACCCCTGACAGGTCTGCTTCAAGTGCATGACCTCGATGAGTGCCGCAACATTCAAAAAGGTCCGGTGTTTATCATTGCCTCGGGGGCCTCTGCTAAAGATTTTCCGCTGGAAAAATTTGCCGATGTTCCAATGATCACGATGAACGGGGCCATTTCGAAGTTCATCGGGCCGGATATCAAACCATTTTTTTATGCCTGCACCGATGAAGCCTTTCAACGAGATCAACCCGAATTGTTCGCGCAGGCCATGGGCCTCAGTCAGCGGGTCGCTGTCTCGGAAGACCTCATCAGGCATGCGCCGGTTGTACCTGCGGGTGAACTCTACCTGGTGACCAGGGCGCCCAAGCTTTCCTGGACCGATCTGGTTTTCAGGGGCGATAAGGAGCTCGTCAGAAGTCGCGGACTCGGAAGTGGACGCAATAGAAGCCTAGGTTTCAGCAAGAACCTCAAACGCGGTTTTTTTGATGCTCGCACCGTGGTCTATCTGACTTTGCAGATGGCCTATCACGTGGGGTTTACCAAGGTGTTTTTGGTGGGCGTCGACTTGAATCAGTCAGCAGGGCGCTTCTATGAAGCGGCAGGCACCTTTGTTTCGCCCTGCGTGCTCGATCAGCATTTTTATACGAGAATCCTGCCGTCGTTCGAGATATTGTCGAAGTACGTCGTGAACGATGATTTTCGGGTCTACAACCTGTCCGGTTCCTCCAGGATTCCTCGTGACGTCATTCCCCGGGTGACGCTGGATAAGATCGACAAGATGATCTGACGGGCCTCGCAGCGGTTAATCATTTCGATTCACTTTCGTAGTGTGAGTGTGCTCGAGGCCATGCCAGAGTACGGCCTGTTTTGATTGGCCAACTTCCGGTCAAGGACATCACCAGGTAAGCCATCCCAAAGGAGTGGGTCGATGAAGAAACTTTACGCAGTAGCCGCACTGATCGTGCTGACGTTCGGCAGCATGGGTTCGAGCACTGCTCGGGACTCAAGAAACGACAGGCCCGAGTCCGTCGCGGGGGTGTTCGATTACTACCTGTTGACGCTGTCCTGGTCGCCCACTTATTGCCTGACCCACAAGGACGATGCGCAATGTTCCGGTAAGGGCTATGGCTTCGTGCTCCACGGTCTCTGGCCGCAATACGCCAAGGGCGGTTGGCCGCAGTCCTGCATGCCGAGGGTGAAACTGTCGGCAGAAGAGCGAGCGAAGGGGTTGACGTTGTTCCCGACCCAGAAGCTGCTCGAACACGAATGGGCCAAACACGGCACCTGCAGCGGCCTCGGCGCCATGGGCTATCTGGAGGCTTCCGACAAAGCCGTCGGCGCGGTCACGATTCCAGAGCCATTGCAGCCTTTCAGTACTTCGCATTACTTCCAGGCCCGGGACATTGCGCAGATGTTCCGCCAGAGCAATCCCGGCATGCCGGCGGATGGTATTGCGGTGATCTGCAACGGGCCGCAGTTGTCGGAGGTGCGGGTGTGCATGGACAAGGATCTGGAATTTACCGCGTGCGGGAAGAGCGTGAAGACTCAGTGTCGGGCGGGAGATATTCGGGTTCCGCCTTCGCGCTGATGGGACGGTTACCCGTATTGTTGCAGAAAAAAATGGGCGTTCATGGTTCGCCCGTTTCCTGGGTTCATGCTTTGCCCAACTCCTTGCGCAAAAACTCCACCAAGGCGCGCTGCAATCCGCTCAACGCGCCTTCCCGGCTGATCAACGCCAATTCCGTGGGCGGCAGTTCGGGCAGGTCGGTGCACACACTGTGCTCGGGCAACACCGCCGAAACGGGCAGCACTGACACACCCAACCCGGACGCCACCGCCGCCTGAATGCCCGTCAGGCTATGGCTGCCAAACGCAACCCGCCAGGGCCGTTGAGCCACATCCAGCAAGCGGATCGCCCGCTGACGATAAATGCAGCCTTGGGGAAACAGCGCCAAGGGCAATACCCCGTTGGCTGAGTTGACGCCTGCACCTTTGACCCACACCAGCGCTTCTGGCCAGGCCGCCCAGCACGGTCCGCTGTCGGGTTCGCGTTTGACCAGGGCGATGTCGATGTCGCCCGCGGCCAGTTTCTGCTTGAGATCGGTGCTCATGCCGCTGACGGTTTCCAGACGTGCTTGCGGTCTGGCCCGGTTGAAGCCGGCGAGAATCAGCGCCATGCGCCGTGCGTCGAAATCCTCCGGCACGCCGATGCGCAGGATCTCCAGATCGAGGTCACTGGCCAGGGCTTCGACAGCCTCCGAGGACAGGGCCAGCAAGCGCCGGGCATAGTGAATCAGCAGTTCGCCATGCTCAGTGACGCTGATGTTCTGCCCGGTGCGGTCACGAAGCAGCAGCGTGTGTCCGACCAGTTCTTCGAGCTTGCGAACCTGTTGGCTCACGGTGGATTGGGTCCGGTGCACACGATCGGCGGCGCGGGTGAAGCTGCCTTCATCGACCACGCAGACGAAGGTCTTGAGCAATTCAAGATCGAGCACGGCGGCCTCCTTGATATTTGAATTTCAACTAAGTTATCGATACTAATTTAATTTCACACTATCGAAAAGGGCTCGTAATCTGAAGATCACCCTTCAGAGGATACGAACATGACACTCAAAAACACCCCACGCCCCGAGTGGCTGACTTTCGATTGCTACGGCACGCTGATCCAGTGGGATGAAGGCTTGCAAGCCCTGGCCGCCGGGATTCTGCGCGACAAGGGCGATCACACCGTCGATGTTGATCGCCTGATCGAGGTGTACGACCGGCATGAGCATCGTCTGGAACAGATCCCGCCCCATCGCTCGTTTCGCCAGTTGAGTACCCTCGGGTTGCATCTCGCCCTGGAAGAGTTGGGGTTGGCGAGTACGCCCGAAGACAGTCAGCGCCTGGCCGGGGCGATCCCGCGGATGCCGCCGTTCCCCGAAGTGATCGAGACCCTCGCGCGCCTCAAGGCGATGGGTTTCAAGCTGTGCATTGTGTCCAACACCGATGACGACATCATCGCCGGCAATGTCGCGCAACTGGGCGGGCATATCGATCGGGTCATTACCGCCCAGCAGGCTGGCGCCTACAAGCCGAATCCACGGCTGTTCGACTACGCTCATGAGCAGCTTGGCGTCAGTCGTGACCAGGTGGTGCATATCTGCGCCAGCCCGACGCTGGACCATACCGCCGCCCGTGACATGCGCTTTCGCTGCGTCTGGATCGACCGCGGCACAGGACGGCAATTGCTGCCGGACTATCAACCCGATGCGATATTAAGCACGCTGGATCAGGTCGTGCCCTTGTTCAAATCCCTCGGCTGGTAAACCACGGAGTCGTCGCCATGGCACACACCCTTGCAGGCAGTTCCCGTCCCGCGCGCTACACCGATCTGAATCTGGATTCGCAAGCCGCCAATACCGCACGCGCAGAATTGGCGGCTTGCTTTCAACTGGCGGCGCTCCACGGTCTGGAGGAGGGCATCTGCAACCATTTTTCCGCCATGGTGCCGGGGCGCGATGATCTGTTTTTTGTGAACCCCTACGGGTACGCGTTCGAGGAAGTCACCCCTGAAAACCTGTTGGTCTGCGACTTCCACGGTAACGTCGTGGACGGCGAAGGCCAGCCGGAAGCGACCGCGTTTTTCATCCATGCGCGGCTGCACAAACAGCTGCCGAGGGTCAAAGTGGCGTTTCATACGCATATGCCTCACGCCACGGCGTTGTGTCTGCTGCAAGGTCCGCCGCTGTTGTGGCTGGGACAGACGGCCTTGAAGTTCTACGGCCGTACAGCGGTGGACGAGGACTACAACGGCCTGGCCCTCGATGAGTCCGAAGGTGACCGGATTGCCAGCGTCATGGGCAACGCCGACATCCTGTTCTTGAAGAACCACGGCGTGATTGTCGCCGGGCCGACCGTCGCCGAGGCCTGGGACGATCTGTATTACCTGGAACGTGCCGCTCAGGTGCAGTTGATGGCAATGGCGACTCAGCGCGAACTCAAGCCCGTTCCCCATGAAATCGCCCAGCGGGCTTACGAGCAAATGCGTCTGGGAGATGCTGAAAGCGCAAGGGCCCATTTGCACAGTGCAATGCGGCGCCTGTCCAAAGGACAATTGCCCCCCACCACGGCGTAGACTAAGCTCACAAAAATTAAGGGTTTTGGGCCTTCGCCCATGCCTTACCCTTACAGGACGAGCTTTTGCCTAACCCCCTTCACGACCCGCACAACGCCCCCGGCGTCGATTTGAAACGTATACCGCTGCGCAAGGCAGCGGTGCTGTTTATTGCGGTCGTGTGCTTGTGTCTGTGCGGTTTGCTTTACCTGCAACTGGAGCAGTCGCGCCGCCACGATCTGGCGGTGGCCGAAGTGGCGTCATCGAACCTGACGCGAGCCGTGGCGCAACAGGCCGAAGACACCTTCATGAAAGCCGACCTGGTGCTGACCAGTCTGGCGGACTGGATTCAGGTAGACGGTTTTGGCCCCGCGCAAAAGCCACGGTTGCAGAAAACATTCGCCCGGCGAGTGCAGGCGCTGAGTCAGTTGCACGGGATATTTCTGTTCGACCAGAAGGGGCAGTGGGTCGTGACCTCATTCGAGGATATGCCCCGCGGCGTGGGCGTGGCGGACCGCGAATACTTCATGTTTCACCAGCAGAATGTATCGTCCGTGGCGCATATCGGGCCGGCGATCCGCAGTCGGGAAAACGGCGAGTGGATCATTCCGATCTCCAAACGGGTGAACGACAAGAACGGCAAGTTCCAAGGCGTGTTGCTGGCCGGAATCAAGATGGCGTACTTCGACCAGTTCTTCAAAAGCTTCAGCCTCGATGACAACGGCTCGATGTTCCTGGCGTTGACCGACGGAACGCTGCTGGCGCGCCGACCGTTTGTGGACGCGCTGATCGGCACGTCATTGGTCAAGGGCGAGATCTTCCAGAAATTGCTGCCCAACGCGCCCTCTGGCAACGCGATGCTCCGCTCGGTGGTCGATGGCACTGTGCGGTTGTATGGCTACCGTCAGCTCGACGCCTATCCACTGGTGGTGTCGGCGGCCTCGTCCAGGGATTCGATTCTCAAGGATTGGTACGACACGGCGCTTCAATCGAGCATCATTGTGGCGCTGGTCGTGCTGGGCGTGGGGTTGTTCGGTTGGGTGTTCGTTCGCCAGGTGCGCGTCGGCGAACGGGTCGAAGCGGATTTGCGCAAGGCGAAGGAGGCGTTGAAGCTGATCGCGACCCACGACAGCCTGACCGGTCTGGCCAATCGGCGGCTGTTCGAGCAGGCGCTGGAGGTCGAGTTCGGCCGTGGTGCCCGGCAGTCGAGTCCGCTGAGCCTGATCATGCTCGATATCGACTACTTCAAACGCTACAACGACGCGTATGGCCACGTGGCAGGGGATCATTGCCTGGCCGAAGTGGCGCGGGCGGTGAAGGGTTGTTGTCATCGAAAGGCTGATCTGGCAGTGCGTTACGGCGGTGAGGAGTTCGCGGTGTTGCTGCCGGATACCGACATTCACGGCGCAATGGTGATTGCCGAGCAGATCCGCCGCAGTGTCATGGACAAGAACATCAGCCACAGCGGTTCCCCCACCGGTTACGTGACGGTCAGTCTGGGCTGTTATTCGTTTGTGCCGATGGGCCGGGACAGCATCGAAGTGTTCATCGAACGCGCCGACGCGGCGTTGTATCAGGCCAAACATTCGGGGCGAAATCGCTCGGCGGTGTTGTCGATGGAAGGGGGCGTCGAGGCGCTGATGCGTTCGGATCGATGAGTTGCAAGTGGCCCGTGATTTCACATCACGGACTGCTTTTACGCGTTCAGCTGCCTGTCCCGCCTCCAGCCCCGCCGGTCCCGCCGCCTGCAGCGCCTGTGCCGCCACCCGCGCCAGAACCGCTGGTTCCGCCACTACCGCCAGTGCTGCCGCCCGACGAGCCCGAGCCGCTATTGCCGCCGTCAGCGTTATGCCCGCCCGAAGGTTCGCCTGGATTATTGTTCGGCGCCATGGTCGAGCCGCCGGTTGAGCCCGATTTGGTGCCGGTCGCCTCCGCGCCATCGCCGGAGGCGGCAAGCGTCGCCGCGGATGCTGCGGACAACAATCCGGCCAGTAACAGCGAGGTGATTTTGAGGTTCATCATGGTGCGTCTCCAAAGATGAGTCGTTACCTGATGTTGGTGTGAAGGGCGGGGCGGTTGGTGCCGGTTGGATGACGAGTGGTCGGCGCGAGCCGTCAGGTGAGCTTCCGAAGGGGCGCAGCAATAAAACGATGGCGATCTATCAATGTGGGAGCGAGCCTGCTCGCGATGCGATAGTCCTGTTTCGAATGAGCTGACTGGACGGATGCCATCGCGAGCAGGCGAGCTCCCGCAGTGGTTCGAGGCGTCAGCGAGGGCTGTATTCCGCCAGTTTCTTCTCCAGCTTCTCCCGCACCTGCGGCCATTCCTCATCAATGATGCTGAACCGCACCGAGTTGCGCTTGCGCCCGTCCGGCATGATGCGTTCGTGGCGCACGATGCCTTCCTGCTGCGCGCCGAGCCTGAGGATCGCGTTGCGCGACTTTTGGTTGTTTTCGTCGGTGGTGAATTGCACCCGCACGCAGTCCAGCACGTCGAAGGCATAGCGCAGCATCAGGTATTTGGCTTCGGTGTTGACGAAGGTTTTCTGCCTGCGCGTGGAGATCCAGCTGCTGCCGATTTCGAGCTTGCGGTTGAGCCGGTCGATTTTCCAGAAGCGCGTCGAACCGATGACCTCGCCGGTGTCCTTGAGCACAATGACGAAGGGTAGGACGGTGCCAGCATCACGGCCGTCGAGGGCTTTCTTCAGGTAGCTGTCGACGGTGGTGGGAGAGGGCACGACGGTGACCGTCAGGTTCCACAGCTCACCGTCCTCGGCAGCGTGTACCAAGGCGTCGGCATCGGCGTATTGCAGCGGGCGCAGGGTGATTCTGCTGCCTTCCAGTGTTGTTTCCATGACGTTGATGTGCTCGGCAGATCAGGCGGGCGTTGGACGCTTATTACGCCGTACATGAGACTGCCGACGCAACCACCGAAAGGTGCAGAGGTCACACACTAGACACCTCGGCATCAGGAGCGCCGGCCCATGAAGAATTTGCGAATCGCGACGTTCAACGTCAACGGCATGCGCGCCCGACTGCCCAACGTGCTGGCCTGGCTGGAGCGAGAGAAACCGGACATTGCCTGCTTGCAAGAACTCAAGTCGGTGGACAGTGCATTCCCCGTCGCGGAACTTGAAGCTGCCGGCTACGGCGCGATCTGGCAGGGACAGTCGTCGTGGAACGGGGTGGCGATTCTGGCGCGGGATGCGCAACCGCTGGAGAGTCGCCGAGGTCTGCCGGGCGATGACAGCGATACCCATAGCCGCTATCTGGAGGCTGCCGTGCACGGCGTGTTGGTGGGCTGTCTGTACCTGCCCAATGGCAACCCGCAGCCGGGGCCGAAGTTCGATTACAAACTGGCGTGGTTCGAACGGCTGATCGATTACGCCAAGGACCTCCAGAGCAGCGAACACCCAGTGGTGCTGGCCGGTGACTACAACGTGGTGCCGACCGACCTGGACATCTACAACCCGCGTTCCTGGCTCAAGGATGCATTGCTGCAACCGCAAAGCCGCGAGTGTTATCAGCGCCTGCTGGACCAGGGCTGGACCGATTCCCTGCGTCATCTGTATCCCGAGGATCGGCTCTACACCTTCTGGGATTATTTCCGACAGCACTGGCAGAAAAACTCGGGGCTGCGCATCGATCATCTGCTGCTGAACCCTGCCTTGAGTCCTTATCTGCATGAGGCCGGTGTCGATGCCTGGGTTCGCAACGAGCCCCATGCCAGCGACCATGCGCCGACGTGGATTCGGCTGGGCGCGCGCAAGCGGCGTTGATTTCCAGGTGTACGGCAATTGGCTAAATCAATTGTCGTTCCGGGTCGCTTTTGGCTTATACATGGCGCCCATCGGCGGAGTGATCCGCGGCCCCGTGCACAAGGACTGAACGATGAGCGAGCCACGCCTGACGACCCCTGCGTTGTACTTGCAACGTCTGGGCTTCGACGCGCCTCCGGCGCCGACCCTGGAAACCCTGCGCCAGCTTCAACTGCGTCACACAGGCGTTTTCCCGTTTGAAAACCTCACCACGTTGTCGGGCGAGCCGGTACTCATTGACCTGCCGTCGATCGAGCGAAAGGTTCTGCACGACGGTCGCGGCGGTTACTGCTACGAACTCAACTACCTGTTCCTGATCTTGCTCCAGGAGCTGGGCTTCGATGCTCGCGGCATCTCCGGCCGGGTGGTCATGGGCCAACCTGAAGGCACCTGGACCGCCCGAACGCACCGCTTGAGCCTGGTGACCCTGGACGGCGTGCGCTACATCACCGACGTCGGCTTCGGTGGCATGGTCCCCACTGCACCGCTGATGCTCGACAGTCCGGCCGAACAATTCACGTTTCACGAACCCTATCGCATCGAGCAGCACGAAGATGGCTACACCCTGCGCGCCAACGTCGCCGGCGAATGGCGGGCGATGTACATCTTCGACCTGCAACGCCAGGAAGACATCGATTACGCCGTCGGCAACTGGTACGTCTCGACCCACCCCGAATCGTCTTTCACCAAGCAACTGATGGTGGCGCGAACGGGGGAAGGATGGCGCCGCACCCTCAACAACGGCAGTTTTGCGATTCATCGCGTCGGCAGTGAGAGCGAGCGACGGCAGGTGGTGGATGTGGATGAGTTGAGCGAGTTGCTGGAGAGCGAGTTCGGGATACGGGTGCCGGTGCATGAGGCGTTGAAGCGAGTGCTTGAGCGGGTGATCGAGCCCGCGTAGGGCGCAAATAGTGCACCACGAAGAAGGGGCAGGTTCGATGAGTCTGGCCCTTTCATTTGCTCGATACTCAGCCGTTCGGCATCGCGCAAGCGGCTTGCGTTTTTGTCTAGGGCCGGGCTTCGGGTTCCATCACGCGATGAATTTCATTAAGGGCTTCTGACAATTTTTTCTCCAGGCTTTTCAGCTCGGAGGCCGATATTCCTTTTTTGAGATGACCGGCATTCGCGGCGGACTCTCCGGTTTTGCCTTTATTGCTGAGCAAGACCTGTCGCAACGTGTTGTTGATCACGGTCTGGTAACCAAACCCTTCACTCTCGGCCCGAGCACGAGCAGCCTCTATGACGGCATCATCGAGCATGATGGTGATGCGGGTCTTGCCTTTGCTGGGGGCAACCGCTCCACGCTTGGCATTGCTGAAGTCGTATTCGTCTTTCATCGGTCAATCCTCCATGTACTGGCGACGCTCGTTTCGGGTGGCGATGCGCGCGGAAATAATTCGAACGAAATTCGGATCGCGATAGGTGTACGCAACAACCAGCAAGCGCCCTTTGGCATCCAGCCCCATGATGATCCACCGCTGCTCATCATGATAATCGTCCTGAAATGTCAGGGCTCGTTCGTCGTAGAACACAGCTTCTGTCTCTGCGAGGCTCACACCTTGGTGCTTTAATTTGTTAGCAGCGTTTTTTGCCTTGTGATACTGAATTTCGAATGGCTTCATTATGCATACTTTATATGTATAAAAAAGAGGGCGTCCATACCGGTGGTCGCCAGGAATTCAAAAGGCTGGCCGGTGAAGGGGACGGGCTGAGGAGGGATGTATTTCAAGAGTTTTTCTTGAAAGGGAGGTGGCCGTGGACAAAGGGGCGAGTGGCCATGTGTCCATAATGTGACTGATAAGTTGTATACAACTATATAGACATTTGTCATTAGTCTTGCATACAGTGCGCATAACAAAAACCAGGGAACCCCCCAACCATGAAAACGCCCCATGTTTCACACCAACGGCCTGAGGACGAAAACCTCGGAGTCGGCGCGAATATGGCTTACGGCCTGCAACACGTTCTGACCATGTACGGTGGTATCGTCGCGGTGCCCTTGATCATCGGCCAGGCGGCCGGGCTCTCGCCGGCGGACATCGGTTTGTTGATTGCTGCTTCATTGTTTGCAGGGGGCCTGGCGACATTACTGCAAACGCTGGGTTTACCGTTTTTCGGTTGTCAGTTGCCACTGGTGCAGGGCGTGTCGTTCTCTGGCGTCGCGACCATGGTGGCGATTGTCAGCAGCGGCGGGGAGGGCGGGTTCCAGTCGATTCTCGGGGCGGTGATTGCCGCGTCGTTGATCGGGTTGCTCATTACCCCGGTGTTCTCTCGAATCACCAAGTTTTTCCCGCCGCTGGTCACGGGCATCGTGATCACCACCATTGGCCTGACGCTGATGCCGGTGGCTGCACGCTGGGCCATGGGCGGTAACAGCCATGCACCGGACTTCGGCAGCATGGCGAACATCGGTCTGGCGGCGGTGACGCTGGTGCTGGTTCTGTTGCTGAGCAAGATCGGCAGCGCGACGATCTCCCGGTTGTCGATCCTGCTGGCGATGGTGATCGGCACGGTCATCGCGGTATTCCTTGGTATGGCGGACTTCTCGTCTGTTACTCAAGGACCGATGTTCGGCTTCCCGACGCCGTTCCACTTCGGCATGCCGACCTTCCATTTCGCCGCGATTCTGTCGATGTGCATCGTGGTGATGGTGACTCTGGTGGAAACCTCGGCCGACATCCTCGCGGTCGGTGAAATCATCGGCACCAAAGTTGACTCCAAACGCCTGGGCAACGGCCTGCGTGCCGACATGCTGTCGAGCATGGTCGCGCCGATTTTCGGTTCCTTTACTCAAAGCGCGTTCGCCCAGAACGTCGGGCTGGTGGCAGTGACCGGCATCAAGAGCCGCTTTGTGGTGGCCACCGGCGGGTTGTTCCTGGTGATCCTCGGTTTGCTGCCGTTCATGGGCCGGGTCATCGCCGCCGTACCGACCTCGGTGCTCGGCGGCGCCGGTATCGTGCTGTTCGGCACCGTAGCCGCCAGCGGCATACGTACGCTGTCCAAGGTCGACTACCGCAATAACGTCAACCTGATCATCGTCGCTACTTCCATCGGCTTCGGCATGATCCCCATCGCCGCACCGAACTTCTACGACCACTTCCCAAGCTGGTTTGCGACGATCTTCCACTCGGGCATCAGCTCCTCGGCGATCATGGCCATCGTGCTGAACCTGACGTTCAACCACCTCACTGCCGGTAACTCGGATCAACAGTCGGTTTTTGCGGCCGGTACTGAACGGGTTCTGCGTTATCAGGATCTGGCAGCGTTGCGGGAAGGGGACTATTTCAGCGAAGGCAAACTGCGTGACTGCGACGGAAACGAGATTCCGGTGGTGGAGGCGGGCCATGAGTCGAGCGAGCATCGAGCGGCTCACGCCAAAAGCAGTGAGCATGTCTGACAGTTGTATTCGCTTGAAAGACTGCTAGCTCAAAAGATCGCAGCCTCGTTTCACTCGACAGCTCCTACAGAGAATTGCGTTCCCCTGTAGGAGCTGTCGAGTGAAACGAGGCTGCGATCCTTTGGCCACAAAAAAGCCCCTGAACCTTTCGATTCAGGGGCTTTTTGATATTGCTGTCTGGCTCCACGACCTGGACTCGAACCAGGGACCCAGTGATTAACAGTCACTTGCTCTACCAACTGAGCTATCGCGGAATGCCGTGTATGTTACTGATTCAAAAAGAGAAGTCAAGCATCTGTTAGTGGCTTGAGGTATTCATGGGGACAGACGGTGGTTTATCGGTCATTGGCGGTTACCAGAATCGTCTCAGAGGTCTACCATGGCCGCCCGGAAGTGGTTACACGCGCTGCCGGCCATTCGCCGAAAAGGTACGCGTCATGAATCATCCAGCCACCACATCTCATAACAACGGGGTGATCGCATGAGCATCGCTCAGATCAGCCTGCCCAAAGGTGTCGGCCCGCACGCCGAAAAACTGTTCGACGCAATCACTCAGGCCAGCACCGCTGACGAATTGAACCGCGCTGGCGGCAAGGCCGAAGGTTTTGTCCTGGGCCTGGAAAGCACCAAGGCCATCAAGAGCCAGGTCGCTGAATCGCTTTATGTCGCCTATGACGCCGCCGCCAGCCAGCGTGCAACCGAACTGGCCTAACCGCCGAACGTAACGGTGGCGAGCATCAGTTTGGCGTACAGCATCGTGGCGGCCAGTTGCACCAGCCACAAGGCCAGGCCGCCGAGAAAGACGCCGGCAGCCACTTGCATCACCAGGTTGTTCCCGCGTTTGGCCGGAGTGCGTGGCACGAAATGGTCCAGCTCATCGCGGTCGGCGCGTAGGTCATCGTTTTTCATGTGGGTTCTCGTAAGAAATCGGGTGTACACAAAACCTGTGGGAGCGAGCCTGCTCGCGAAAGCGGCGGCACATTCAGCCTCAATGTGACAGATAGACCGCTTTCGCGAGCAGGCTCGCTCCCACATTTGATTTTGTGTGGAGTTTAGAGGGCGGAGCCACCGCTTTGAGAATTATCTGAGGCAAACAAAAAACGGGAAGCCCCAAGGCTTCCCGTTTTCGTATCACCACGCGACTCAGATCACCGCAACGATGGCCTTGGTCACGACGTCGATGTTGCTCTGGTTCAGCGCGGCAACGCAGATGCGGCCGGTGTCCAGGGCGTAGATGCCGAACTCGCTGCGCAGGCGGGTGACTTGATCAACCGTCAGGCCGGAGTAGGAGAACATGCCACGCTGACGACCGACGAAGCTGAAATCACGCTGTGGAGCGTTTTTCGCCAGCAGGTCGACCATCTGGGTGCGCATGCCGCGAATCCGCAGGCGCATTTCGGCCAGTTCTTCTTCCCACTTCGCGCGCAGTTCCGGGCTGTTCAGCACGGCGGCGACGATGCTTGCACCGTGGGTCGGCGGGTTGGAGTAGTTGGTGCGGATCACGCGTTTGACTTGCGACAGCACGCGGGCGCTTTCTTCTTTCGATTCGCTGACGATCGACAGGGCGCCAACGCGCTCGCCGTACAACGAAAAGGATTTGGAGAACGAGCTGGAGACAAAGAAGGTCAGGCCCGATTCAGCGAACAGGCGCACGGCAGCGGCGTCTTCGTCGATGCCATCGCCAAAGCCCTGGTAGGCCATGTCGAGGAACGGCACGTGGCCCTTGGCTTTCACCACGTCCAGGACGTTTTTCCAGTCCGCCGGGCTCAGGTCCACACCGGTCGGGTTGTGGCAGCAAGCGTGCAGCACAACGATTGAGCCGGACGGCAGGGCGTTCAGGTCTTCCAGCAGGCCGGCACGGTTAACGTCGTGGGTCGCGGCGTCGTAGTAACGGTAGTTATGCACCGGGAAGCCAGCGGTTTCGAACAGCGCGCGGTGGTTTTCCCAGCTCGGGTCGCTGATCGCCACGATGGCGTTCGGCAGCAGTTGCTTGAGGAAATCGGCACCGATTTTCAGGGCGCCAGTGCCGCCAACGGCCTGGGTGGTGAGGACGCGGCCGGAAGCGATCAGTGGCGAGTCATTGCCAAACAGCAGTTTTTGCACGGCCTGGTCGTAGGCAGCAATGCCGTCGATTGGCAAGTAGCCACGGGAAGCGTGTTGAGCGACGCGAATCGTCTCGGCTTCGACAACGGCGCGCAGGAGTGGAATTCGCCCCTCCTCGTTGCAATAAACACCGACCCCCAGGTTGACCTTGTTGGTACGGGTATCGGCGTTGAATGCTTCGTTGAGGCCCAGGATTGGATCGCGTGGTGCCATTTCGACAGCGGAGAACAGGCTCATTTTTGCGGCGGCTCTGAATGGAGAGTGGAGGGACGTGTCGCGCTCCAGCCGAATGCACTAGAGCGGTGCACAAACGGGGAGCTAGTATAGAGGCCATCACCAATTTAAGGCGACAGGCAATTCAGCTTTTAACGTAGGTTTGCCCGATTATTTTTCGACCGTTAGTCGATTGATTACGTCAAAGACTTCAACGGATGTAGGACGTTTGCCTTGAAAGAGCGGGCAATCGGCTCCACATTGAGCACAATCCAGTTTTTTCCTCGGGCGACGTCGGTCGTTTGCGGTCTTTCTCGTTCCTGCCCGGATTGCCCGGCAGACGCGAATCCAGAGGTTTTTTATGTCTGAATTCCAGCTAGTCACCCGCTTCGAGCCCGCCGGCGACCAGCCGGAAGCCATCCGCCTGATGGTCGAAGGCATCGAAGCCGGGCTGGCGCACCAGACGTTGCTCGGTGTGACCGGCTCGGGGAAGACTTTCAGCATCGCCAACGTCATTGCCCAGGTGCAGCGTCCGACCCTGGTGCTGGCGCCGAACAAGACTCTCGCCGCGCAGCTGTACGGCGAATTCAAGGCGTTCTTCCCGAATAACGCGGTCGAATACTTCGTTTCCTACTACGACTACTACCAGCCCGAAGCCTACGTACCGTCCTCGGACACCTTCATCGAGAAGGACGCCTCGATCAACGACCACATCGAGCAGATGCGACTCTCCGCGACCAAGGCATTGCTGGAGCGCAAGGACGCGATCATCGTCACCACGGTGTCGTGCATCTACGGTCTGGGCAGTCCGGAAACCTATTTGAAGATGGTTTTGCACGTGGATCGCGGTGACAAGCTCGATCAGCGCGCGTTGCTGCGCCGTCTCGCCGACCTGCAATACACCCGCAACGATATGGATTTCGCCCGTGCGACGTTCCGGGTGCGCGGCGATGTCATTGATATCCACCCGGCAGAATCCGATTTTGAAGCGATCCGCATTGAGCTCTTCGATGATGAAGTCGAAAAGATTTCCGCCTTCGATCCGCTGACCGGCGAAGTCACCCGCCAGTTGCCGCGGTTCACGTTCTATCCGAAAAGCCACTACGTGACGCCACGGGAAACCCTGCTGGGCGCCATCGAAGGGATCAAGGTCGAGCTTCAGGAGCGCCTGGAATACCTGCGCTCCAACAACAAACTGGTGGAAGCGCAACGGCTCGAGCAGCGCACGCGCTTTGATCTGGAGATGATTCTCGAACTGGGATATTGCAACGGCATCGAAAACTACTCGCGCTACCTGTCGGGCCGAGCATCCGGCGAGGCGCCGCCCACCCTGTTTGACTACCTGCCGGCCGACGCCTTGCTGGTGATCGACGAATCCCACGTCAGCGTCCCGCAGGTCGGCGCGATGTATAAGGGCGACCGGTCGCGTAAAGAGACGCTGGTCGAGTACGGCTTCCGCCTGCCCTCCGCGCTGGATAACCGGCCGATGCGCTTCGACGAGTTTGAAAACATCAGCCCGCAGACGATTTTTGTCTCGGCCACGCCGGGCAACTACGAGGCGGAACACGCCGGTCGCGTGGTCGAGCAACTGGTGCGTCCGACTGGCCTGGTGGACCCGCAAATCGAAATCCGCCCGGCGCTGACCCAGGTCGACGATCTGCTCTCGGAAATCTCCAAGCGTGTGGCGCTCGAAGAGCGGGTGCTGGTCACCACGCTGACCAAGCGCATGTCCGAAGACTTGACCGATTACCTGGCCGACCACGGCGTGCGGGTGCGTTACCTGCACTCGGACATCGACACCGTGGAACGGGTCGAAATCATTCGCGATCTGCGCCTCGGTACATTTGATGTGCTGGTGGGGATCAACCTGCTGCGTGAAGGCCTGGACATGCCGGAAGTGTCGCTGGTGGCGATCCTTGATGCGGACAAGGAAGGCTTCCTGCGTTCCGAGCGTTCGCTGATCCAGACCATCGGTCGGGCGGCGCGTAACCTCAATGGTCGGGCGATTCTGTATGCGGATCGCATCACCGGTTCCATGGAGCGGGCGATCGGCGAAACCGAGCGTCGACGCGACAAGCAGATCGCCTTCAACCTCGCCAACGGCATCACGCCGAAGGGCGTGTTCAAGGACGTCGCCGACATCATGGAAGGCGCCACCGTGCCGGGTTCGCGCAGCAAGAAGCGCAAAGGCATGGCCAAGGCCGCCGAGGAAAACGCCAAGTACGAAGCCGAACTGCGCTCGCCGGGCGAAATCGCCAAGCGCATTAAAGCCTTGGAAGAGAAGATGTATCAGCTCGCCCGCGACCTGGAATTCGAATCGGCCGCGCAGATGCGCGACGAGATTGGCAAGCTGCGGGAACGGTTGATCGCTGTTTGAGATTGGCGGTGAAAACTATGGCCTCATCGCGAGCAGGCTCGCTCCCACAAGGTTCAGTGTGATCCCTGTGGGAGCGAGCCTGCTCGCGATTGGGGCACCTCGGTTTTAATGGGCTTCCCCAGCCTTCAACCCCGCCGGCAACGCCTTGGTCAACAACACCGCCAGCATGCTGATCCCCAGTGCAATCCCGACAAAGTGAAACGCATCGTTGTAAGCCATGATCGACGCCTGCTGATGGGCAATCTCGCTGAGCTTGCCCAATGCCGCCATCTCACTGCCAAACCGATCCGTCAAAGACGCCATCCGCTCGGCCACCTGCGGGTTGCTCGGCACAATCGCCTCGCGTAAATAATCAAAGTAGGTCTTGGTCCGCGCATCCAGCAACGTGGCGAGGAGGGCGATGCCGATCGCGCCGCCGAGGTTACGCAGAATGTTGAACAGGCTCGACGCCGACCCCGCGTCCTGCGGCAGGATGTACGCCGTGGCGATCAACGAGATGGTCACCATGATCAACGGCTGGCCCAGTGCGCGGATGATCTGGATCTGATTGAACTGCGGCCCGGCAAAATCCGGGTTAAGCACCCCCGATGAAAAACTCGCCAGGCCGAACAGCCCGAAACCCAGCGTGCACAGCCATTTCGGCGAGACGTATTTCATCAGCTTTGGCACCAGCGGGATCAGGAACAGCTGCGGCACGCCCATCCACATGATCACTTCGCCGATCTGCAAGGCGTTGTAGTTCTGGACCTGCGCCAGGTACAGCGGCAACAGGTAGATCGAGCCGTACAATCCGACACCCATTCCGACACTGGAAATGCTCGACAAGCCAAAGTTGCGATTGCGCAGGATGCCGAGGTTGATCAGTGGATTGGGCTTGGAAACCTGCACGATGACGAAGGTGATCAGGCTCACCAGCGCGATGCTGCCCAACGTCACGATCAGGCTCGATTCCAGCCAGTCCTTGCGGTGGCCTTCCTCCAGAAACACTTGCAGGCAACCGAGGCCGACGCCCAGCGTGAGAATGCCCAGGTAGTCGGTGCTTTTCAGCAGTTCCCAGTGCGCTTCTTTCTTCTCCAGGCCATACATCAGGCCGGCGATCATGATCAGGCCCGGCGGCACGTTGATGTAGAAGATGTATTCCCAACCCCAGTTCTCGGTCAGCCAGCCGCCGAGGGTCGGACCGATGGAGGGCGCGAACGTCGCGGTCATGGCGAACATGGCCATGCCTTTGGCGCGGTGGTGTTCGGGGAGTTTGATCAGGGTGAGGGTGAACGCCAGCGGAATCAGCGCGCCGCCGGTGAAACCCTGAAGCGCGCGAAAAACGATCATGCTCTCCAGGCTCCACGCCATCGAGCAGAGCAGGGACGCGGCAAGAAACCCGAGCGAAACCCACACCGCCAGTCGGCGTGCCGAGAGCAACTGCACCAGCCACGCGGTCAGCGGAATCATGATGATTTCCGCCACCAGGTACGAAGTGGAAATCCACGAGCCTTCTTCCAGGGTGGCCGACAGCGCGCCCTGAATGTCCTTGAGCGACGAGTTGGTTATCTGGATATCGAGCACCGCCATGAAGGCGCCGAGCATCACACTCATCACCGCGATCCAGTCCCGTCGGGTCGGTTCGCCGACCGGGCGGATCAGTTGATCACCGGCCATCGTCAGGGGCGTCTTTGATATTCACTTTGGCGGTGACCGACATGCCCGGGCGAATCTTGCCGTGCAGCGGATTGTCCGCGGCGAAGGTCAGTTTTACCGGAATCCGTTGTACGACTTTGGTGAAGTTGCCGGTGGCATTGTCTGGCGGCAACAAACTGAACTGTGCGCCCGACGCGGCGAACAGGCTGTCGACCCGTGCGTCAATCGGCGTGTCGCTGTAGGCGTCAAAGGTCAGCTCGGCTTTCTGGCCGGGCTGCATGTGGCCGATCTGGGTTTCCTTGAAGTTGGCCTGAATCCAGATGTCCTGGTCCGGCACGATCGACATCAGGTAAGCGCCGGCCTGCACGTATTGGCCTTCGCGGGCGGCGCGCTGGCCGATCAGGCCGCTGATGGGCGCGTGGATTTCGCTGCGGGTCAGGTTCAGTTCGGCCTGGGCCAGATCGGTTTTCGCGTTGGCGATCTGCGCGTCTAGGCGTTTGATTTCGGCGCTGAGCGCGTTGACCTGTTGGCGCTGGCTCTGGGCGTCAGCCTGGGCCTTGGCCACTTGCGAGCGGGCAATGTGATTGTCGGCGGAAAGGGTGGTGACCCGTTCTTCCGAAACATAACCGGGTTTGCGCAGGGTCTGTGCGCGGGACAAGTCGATCTGCGAGCGACCGAGGCTGGCCTGGCTGGACGCGACTTGCGCCTCGCTGGCGGCGATCAGGCTGGCTTGCCGGGTCAGTTTGCTCTGGGCTTGCAGGCGTTCGGCCTGACGCGTGGCGAGGGCAGCATTGGCGCGGTCGACGGCGAGGTGGAAATCATCACCTTCGAGCTTGATCAGCAATTGGCCTTTCTCGACGTGCTGATTGTCCTGCACCAGCACCTGATCGATGCGCGCGCCCAATTGACTCGACACACGGGTGATCTCGCCCTGGACATAAGCGTTGTCGGTGCTTTCATAAAACCGTCCCTTGAAGAACCACTGGGCAAAAAAGCCCCCGGCAACCAGCAGGACGATCAACAGGAAAATAAACAGGCGACGCTTGAGTTGGGCAGGCATGGGGCAAACTGTAGTCGAGAAATTGTAAGGAAAGTTATCAGTGGTCGAATCTGGCATACAGCGAATGATGGGTAAATGCCATCGGCTGATAATCGGGCATTCACCGCCGCATACGCGTGTTGTAGACGCAAACTTGGCTTAAATGCCCTGCTCACTGGAGCCGGGCGGGCAACGCCTGTTACCATTCGCCCTTTGTTTTATCTTCATTTCGAGACTTGCCATGACCACCGTCCGCACTCGCATCGCGCCATCGCCTACCGGGGATCCCCACGTAGGTACCGCTTACATCGCTTTGTTCAACTACTGCTTTGCCAAGCAGCATGGCGGTGAGTTCATCCTGCGGATCGAGGACACCGACCAGTTGCGTTCGACCCGCGAGTCCGAACAGCAGATTTTCGATGCCCTGCGCTGGTTGGGTATCGACTGGAGCGAAGGCCCGGATGTGGGTGGCCCGCACGGTCCTTACCGTCAAAGCGAGCGCGGCGATATCTATCAGAAGTATTGCCAGCAGCTGGTCGAGATGGGCCACGCCTTCCCGTGCTTCTGCACCGCCGAAGAACTGGACCAGATGCGCGCCGAGCAAATGGCCCGTGGCGAAACCCCGCGTTACGACGGCCGTGCGCTGTTGCTGTCCAAGGAAGAAGTCGCGCGCCGTCTGGCCGCTGGCGAGCCTCACGTGATCCGCATGAAGGTGCCGAGCGAAGGCGTTTGCGTGGTGCCGGACATGCTGCGTGGCGACGTCGAGATCCCGTGGGATCGCATGGACATGCAAGTGTTGATGAAGACCGACGGCCTGCCGACGTACTTCCTGGCCAACGTCGTCGATGACCACCTGATGGGCATCACCCACGTCCTGCGCGGCGAAGAGTGGCTGCCATCGGCACCGAAACTGATTCTTCTGTACGAGTACTTCGGCTGGGAACAACCGGAGCTGTGCTACATGCCGCTGCTGCGTAACCCGGACAAGAGCAAGCTGTCCAAGCGCAAGAACCCGACGTCGGTGACGTTCTACGAGCGCATGGGCTTCATGCCGGAAGCGATGCTCAACTACCTCGGGCGCATGGGCTGGTCGATGCCGGACGAGCGCGAGAAGTTCTCGTTGCAGGAAATGGTCGACAACTTCGACCTGAGCCGCGTCTCCCTCGGCGGGCCGATTTTCGACATCGAGAAACTGTCGTGGCTCAACGGCCAATGGCTGCGTGATCTGCCGGTGGAAGAATTCGCCAGCCGCTTGCAGACCTGGGCGCTGAACCCTGAATACATGATGAAGATCGCGCCGCACGTGCAAGGCCGGGTGGAAACCTTCAGCCAGGTCGCACCGCTGGCCGGTTTCTTCTTCGCCGGTGGCGTGAACCCGGATGCCAAGCTGTTTGAATCGAAGAAGCTGTCGGGCGATCAGGTTCGTCAGTTGATGCAGTTGATTTTGTGGAAGCTGGAAAGCCTGCGTCAGTGGGAGAAGGACAGCATCACCGCAACGATTCAAGCGGTGGTCGAATCCCTGGAGCTGAAGCTGCGTGACGCCATGCCGCTGATGTTCGCCGCGATCACCGGCCAGGCCAGTTCGGTGTCGGTGCTCGACGCGATGGAAATCCTCGGTCCGGACCTGACCCGTTTCCGCCTGCGCCAGGCCATCGACCTGCTGGGTGGCGTGTCGAAAAAGGAAAACAAGGAGTGGGAAAAACTCCTGGGCAACATCGCCTGATTTCCACTGTAGGAGTTGCCGAAGGCTGCGATCTTTTGATCTTGCCTTCGGCGTCACCCCCGTTTTCCGGGGGGAGGGCGGTAAGTGATTGTTATGTCGGCAAAAAACTTTGGAAATTGTTAAAAATAAATTTGACACGTTTCTGATGCGCCATTAAGATTTGCCCCGTCCTCAGCGATGAGGGGCTATAGCTCAGCTGGGAGAGCGCTTGCATGGCATGCAAGAGGTCGACGGTTCGATCCCGTCTAGCTCCACCAATTTACACTTCGAGGCCTGGCCACACCGGTCTTGAAGCGATCAACACTCAGCGTTGATCAGTTGTATAGAAGGGTTTGCGTCCCCTTCGTCTAGTGGCCTAGGACACCGCCCTTTCACGGCGGTAACAGGGGTTCGAGTCCCCTAGGGGACGCCAGTTTTACAGAAGCGATGTTGCAAGATGTCGCTCCGCCGCGAGGCGAAAAATCCGGGGCTATAGCTCAGCTGGGAGAGCGCCTGCATGGCATGCAGGAGGTCAGCGGTTCGATCCCGCTTAGCTCCACCAATTTTACAGTTCAAGGTCTGGCCACACCGGCCTTGAATCGATCAGCACTCAGCACTGATCAGTTGTATAGAAGGTTTTGCGTCCCCTTCGTCTAGTGGCCTAGGACACCGCCCTTTCACGGCGGTAACAGGGGTTCGAGTCCCCTAGGGGACGCCACGATTACCCGCTCTGCGGGATTTTATAAGGGTCATTCAATTATTGAATGGCCCTTTTGTTTGTCTGGCGTTTGGCCAAACCCCCTCATTTCTTACAAACTGTTCTTCAGACCAGCGGTCACATTCACGACTTGCGGAAAATTATTATGAGAATAATATTCTAGTCGTAATATTCGGAGGCAACGATGAACGATAAAAAAGCTCAAACCCGCGAACGCATCCTTAAGGCTGCCAGCGCAGCGCTGATTCAGCGCGGCCCGGCCGAGCCGAGCGTGGGCGAAGTGATGGGCGCGGCCGGCCTGACGGTTGGCGGCTTCTATGCGCACTTCGAAAGCAAGGACGCAATGATGCTGGAAGCGTTCAAGCAATTGCTCGGTCACCGTCGTGGCTTGATCGCCGACATGGATGCCGAATTGACCGGTGAAGAACGTCGCGCGTTGGTGGCTGCGTTTTACCTGTCACGCAAACACCGTGATTCCTCTGAGTCAGCGTGCCCGATCCCGGCGTCTGTCGGCGAGTTGGGTCGTCTGCCGGACGAGTTTCGTGTGGCGTTGAATGAGCACGTGGAAATGATGGTCGCGCAGTTGGCGGCCAGCCCGGAAGACACCGACAAAGCCCTGGCCGACATGGCCTTGATGGTCGGTGGTCTGGCCCTGGCACGGGCGCTGGGGCCAGGAGAGTTGTCCGATCGATTGCTGCGCGCCGCCAAGTCTGCGGTGCTGTGACCTAAAGGCGCTAGCCTGAGGAGTGAGAGCGATGAGCACGTTAAAGTGGGTTCGTGGCGTTAATGGCACCTTGGGCTGGTTCGCACCGAAACTGGTTGCGAGCAAAATGCGATTGGCTTTCATGACGCCGCGAGAGCTTCCGCCGCGTGATTGGGAGCTGCCGCTGCTGGCAAAATCCGAACGGATCACCTTGCGCTTCGGTCTCTCGGCGTTGCGTTGGGGGCAAGGCCCGGCGGTGTTGCTGATGCACGGTTGGGAAGGCCGGCCGACGCAGTTTGCCAGTCTCATCAACGCGCTGGTCGATGCCGGTTACACCGTGGTCGCCCTGGACGGGCCGGCTCACGGACGCTCACCGGGCAACGAGGCAAACGTCGTGCTGTTCGCTCGGGCCATGCTTGAAGCGGCTGCCGAGTTGCCGCCGCTGCAAGCGGTCATCGGTCATTCCATGGGCGGCGCCAGTGCCATGCTCGCCGTTCAATTGGGCCTGCGCACCGAAACCCTGGTGACCATCGGCGCTCCGGCGCGGATTCTCGGGGTATTGCGCGGTTTCGCCCGTTACGTGCGGTTACCGCCGAAAGCGCGTTCGGCGTTCATTCGTCAGGTCGAGAGAGACGTTGGCATGCGCGCCGCTGCGCTGGATGTTGCGCACTATCAACTGGACATGCCCGGTTTGATCGTCCATGCCGAAGACGATTGCTTCGTTCCGGTCAAAGAGTCCCAATTGATCCAGGAGGCCTGGTTCGATAGCCGTTTGCTGCGCCTGGAAAAGGGCGGTCATCAGCGGGTGCTGGCAGACCCTCGGGTAATTGATGGCGTGCTATCACTGCTGGCCGGTCGCAGTCTGCAATCGCGCCAATCGGCCTGAGCATCCGTTACACTGCCCCGGTCGACATCATCTGACCGGGAGTGGGGCATGGGCTGGGATCGGGCAACGCCGTTTATCATCGATCTGCAAGTAGGCGCCGAGGACATCGACGGGCTGGGTCACGCGAATAACGCGGTGTACGTGACCTGGCTTGAGCGTTGTGCCTGGCGCCACTCGCAGCGGCTTGGCCTCGATCTGGTCGAGTATCGGCGGCTGGATCGGGCGATGGCGGTGGTGCGGCACGAGATCGATTACCTGGCAGCTGCCTATGAAGACGATGAATTGCAATTGGCGACCTGGATCGTCGATTGGGACCAGCGCCTGAAAATGACTCGTCACTTCCAGTTGAAGCGTCCCCGCGACAACACCACGTTGTTGCGTGCGCAAACCACCTTCGTCTGCATCGAACTGTCCACCGGCAAGCCCAAGCGCATGCCAGCGGAGTTCATCGAGGGCTATGGCCCGGCGTTGCAGCCAACGACCTGACCCGATCCCCGTAGGAGCTGCCGAAGGCTGCGATCTTTTGACTTTGCTGTTACTGCCCAAGAGCAAGATCAAAAGATCGCAGCCTTCGGCAGCTCCTACAGGTGGTTACCTTTTCGATTGTGAAACCCAGTAAACTGCCGCACGTTTTTCGTCGAGTGTGTTTTTCATGCAAATTGCTTTGGCGCCCATGGAGGGGTTGGTCGACAACATCCTGCGGGACGTGCTGACCCGTGTGGGCGGTATCGATTGGTGCGTGACCGAGTTCATCCGGATCAACGATCAATTGCTCACACCCGCGTATTACCACAAATTCGGCCCGGAACTGCTGACCGGCGCCCGGACCGCGTCCGGCGTGCCGCTACGGGTGCAACTGCTCGGTTCCGATCCGGTGTGCCTGGCGGAAAACGCCGCGCTGGCCTGCGAACTCGGTTCCGAGGTCATCGACCTGAACTTCGGCTGCCCGGCCAAGACCGTCAATAAGTCTCGCGGCGGCGCGGTGTTGCTTAAAGAGCCTGAATTGCTCAACGAAATCGTCGAACACGTTCGCCGCGCCGTACCCGCGCACATCCCCGTCACCGCCAAGATGCGTCTCGGTTTCGACAGCCCGGACGGCGCGCTGGTCTGTGCCACGGCGCTCGCTGAAGGTGGCGCGGCACATATCGTGGTGCATGCGCGGACCAAAACTGACGGCTACAAACCGCCCGCCCACTGGGAGTGGATTCCTCGCGTGCAAGAGGTGGTCAAGGTGCCGGTGTTCGCCAACGGCGACATCTGGAGCGTCGAGGACTGGCGCCGTTGCCGCGAAATCAGCGGTGTGGAAGACATCATGCTCGGTCGCGGCCTGGTCTCGCGTCCGGACCTGGCCCGGCAAATCGTTGCTGCACGGGCCGGTGAAGAAGTGGTCGAGATGACCTGGGCCGAGCTGCTGCCGCTGATTCAGGACTTCTGGCTGCAAGCCAAGGCGCAGATGACGCCACGCCAATCGCCGGGCCGCCTGAAGCAGTGGCTGGCGATGCTGACCCGCAATTATCCCGAAGCGGTCGAGCTGTTCACCGTCCTGCGTCGTGAAACCGAACTGGATCAGGTCTCGCGTTTGTTGGGGTTGCAGGTGGCTGAAGCCGCCTGAAAAAATCTTCAAATAATCTCTTGAAAAGCAATCAGCGGTCCTTATCTAAGGATTACGCGATGCCGAATTCGGGTCGCGGAGACAAAAAAACTTGCTGATTGTTTTCAGGAGATTTGAACCATGAGTACTGCATTTTCCCTGGCCCCACTGTTCCGTTCCTCGGTAGGTTTCGACCGCTTCAATGACTTGTTCGAAACCGCCCTGCGCAACGAGCCAGGCAGCACCTACCCACCTTACAACGTGGAAAAACACGGTGACGACCAATACCGCATCGTCGTGGCGGCGGCCGGTTTCCAGGAAGAAGACCTGGACCTGCAAGTCGAGAAGGGTGTGCTGACCATCAGTGGCGGCAAACGTGACGCGACTGAAGGCGTGACCTTCCTGCATCAAGGCATCGCCCAGCGCGCGTTCAAACTGTCCTTCCGTCTGGCGGACCATATCGAAATCAAGGCCGCTGACCTGCGTAATGGTCTGTTGAGCATCGACCTGCTGCGCGTTGTTCCGGAAGAGGCGAAAGCCAAACGCATCCCGATCAACGGGACGCAAAACCCAGCTCTGCAGCACTAAGTCAGAGCAATGAAAAGGGCGCCATTGGCTAATGCCAGTCAGTTAAGCTGACTGGCATTTTTATTTTTGATCGGATATTTCGGGGATTTAAGCCTGATGGCCCGGGGGTAAACGCGCTCCTCCCGTCGATGAGGCAGGACGTAATGCGTGGCTGAAGCATGCAGCTCGGCCAGGTATTTGGGGATGTTCCCGGAGCGATCAGCCGAGACGCTGTTGATAAAACCGAGGATCGCCCAGGTGCACGCGGTAAAGCTCATTTCGCATGGGTAAATACCGGGACAATGGCGGCTCATTTCCACCATCTGATAGCGCAACAAGTTGTAGCCCAACAACACGCCCCACAACTCTTGTTCGATCATCTCGGGCGTTTTGCTGCGCAGCGTATAACTGCTGTTGAGCAGCGTCTGTTTCATCTCCCGAAACCCTAATTCGATCTCCCAGCGCTGGCTGTACAGATCGACGATTTCGTCGGACGGGAAGCGCAGCGGGTCGGCCATCGACGTCAGGATCTGACACACCTTGCCCTTGACGGTTTTACTCAGCAGTCGCGCGCTCAGGCGCTCCGGTAGCCCCGGCCATTGCTTGCGGGCCTGCGGCGAAGTGCTTAACGAGACCACCGCATCCTGACGCCCCAAACGCTGAATAACTTCGTACTGCGCACCTTTACGCAGTGGCATCAGCCAATGGCGCTCGGTGCCTGCTTGCTGCCACTGGTGCAGCAAACCCAGGGAATAAAAGCCGCGGTCGAACAGCGTCAACGAGTGATCGGGCGTGGTTTCGATCAGTTGTTCCGCCAGTTTCATTTCGTTGCTGCGATAGCCGTCAAACGCACAGCCGATCAGCAAATGGCTGGTCAACTCCATTTGGCAGACCATGCGCACCTGAGGAAAACCAGTGTCGCCATGCTGGTTGCTGGCGGAGTCGTAGCGCGCCCGGTTTTCCGGTGTATCGGGCGTTCGCCAGACGACGCCGTCGACGCCCAGCAAGCGCAAACCGGCCCAAGTCGGATGACCGGCCGCCTCATGCCAACTTTTCTGAGTCAGATCGAAGACCTGTCGTACAGCTTCGCTGCCCAATCGCTGACGGGCTTGGACTACGGCGCTGGGTGCCACCAACGGACGTTGGCCCGGCAGCATGATGTTCATGCGGCTGACCACATCCCAGGCTGACATGCGCCGAAAAAACGCCATGGAAATCACGCACCAGAGCATCATTTCCAACGGCAGGCGCCGCTTGCGCAGGGTCGCGACGCCTGCCTGTTCAAGGGCTTGCTCAACCAAAGAAGGGTCGAGTAAGGAATCCAATCCCTCAATGGAGTTGGGGGTGGACGCGATGTTGTGGGTCAGTTCCAGTGCCCGAGCGAGACGCATAAAAAAATCCGATGCCAGTACAGGCATCGGATTTTGATTTCTTGCGGCCAAAGGTCAAGCGGGAGGGCTTAGCTGATCGGCATTAGCGCCATTGGCGCCCTTTTTTGTACGCCTTGTCCCCGGTAGGAGCTGCCGAAGGCTGCGATCTTTTGATCTTGATCTTGCAGTGTCATAACCGGCGTAAAGATCAAAAGATCGCAGCCTTCGGCAGCTCCTACAGGGGCCTGTGTTATTTCAGCAACTTTTGAAACTCACCAACCGGCAACGGCTGGCTGTGCAAATACCCCTGATAAAAATGGCAGCCCAGCCCCTGCAAAAACTCCAGCTGGTCCGACGTTTCCACCCCTTCGGCAATCACTTTCAGCTCAAGACTGCGGGCCATGGCGACGATGGCGCGGATGATCTCGGCGTCGTTCGGGTCGGTGGTGGCGTCGCGAATGAACGACTGGTCGATTTTCAGGGTGTCGACCGGCAGGCGCTTGAGGTAGGTCAGCGAGGAATAGCCGGTGCCGAAGTCGTCCATGGCAAAGCTCACGCCGAGCTTTTTCAGGCGGCGCATTTTGCTGATGGTGTCTTCCAGGTTCTGGATGACGATGCCTTCGGTGATTTCCAGCTTCAGCAGCGAGCAGGGCAGGCCGTGGCTGCTGAGGCTGCGCTCGATGCGTTCGACGAAATCGTTCTGGCGGAACTGCCGCGGGCTGATGTTCACGCACAGGCTGAAATCGAGCGGGTCCACCAGTTTTTTCGCGATCAATTGTTTAAAGGCTGCGCAGGCTTCGTCGATGATCCAGGTGCCGACCTCCAGGATCAGCCCGCTGTCCTCCAGAACCTTGATGAACTCGGTGGGCGATTGCGCGCCGAGTTCCGGGTGATTCCAGCGCACCAGCGCCTCGGCACCGACGATCCGATTATCCCGGGCATCCACCTGGGGTTGGTAATGCACGCGAAACTCACCCCGGGAAAGGGCCAGGCGCAGATCGGTTTCCATGCGCAGGCGTTCGCTCGCCGCCTTCTGCATGGTGTTGTGATACATCTGCGTGGTGTTGCGGCCTGAATCCTTGGCGCGGTAAAGGGCGATGTCGGCGCGCTTGAGCAGGTCGGTCGGCGTCGAGCCATGATCGGGGATCAACGCAATGCCGATACTCGGCGTCACTTGCAGGCGCTGGCCGTCGAGGAACATCGGCTCGGACAGCAGTTCGCGCAAGGTGTCTGCCAGTTCCCGGACCTGGGCGCTGACTTCGTTGCGCGAACCTTCCAGCCCACTGAGCAACACCACGAATTCGTCACCGCCCAGGCGGGCGACGGTGTCTTCCATGCGCACGCTGGCTTCAAGGCGCGCGGTGATGATCTTCAGCACCGTATCGCCTACCGGATGGCCAAGCGAATCGTTGATGTGCTTGAAGTGGTCGAGATCGAGAAACATCAGCGCGCCGCGCAGGTTGTGGCGTTTGAGCAAGGCGATCTGCTGGCTCAGGCGATCCATCAGCAACGCGCGGTTGGGCAGGTTGGTCAATGGGTCGTGGTAGGCCAGGTGACGGATCTGCGCTTCGGCGTTTTTCAGCAGGCTGACGTCGCGCGCGGTCAGTAGCAGGCAGGCGGTTTCGTTGAGGGTGATCGGTTCCACTGACACTTCGACGGTCAATAACTCGCCGCGCTTGTTGCGCCCGAGCATTTCCTGGTGGTGAACCCGGCCCTTGATCTGTAGCTCGGCCAGCAACGCCGAGCGTTGTTTTTCCTCGGCCCAGATGCCGACCTGATACACCGTGCGCCCGACGACTTCATCGGCGCGATAGCCGGTCAGGCGGCAGAAGCCGTCGTTGACCTCCAGATAGCGTCCGGTGTCGCGCTCGGTGATGGTGATGGCGTCGGGGCTTGAGTGGAAGGCCTTGGCGAACTTCTCTTCGCTGGCCTTGAGTGCCGCTTCCGAGCGTTGCTGCTGGGTGATGTCGCGCAGGGTCGTGACGATGCACGGCTGGTCACCGACGCTGATCTGCCGACTGGAGATCACGCAGGTCAGGGATTGCCCGTCTTTGTGCTGAACGAGGATGGCCACGTTGTTCAGGCCCTGTTCGCGGATGACCTGTTCGATCCGTCGCAGGCTTTTTGCCGAAGCGTCCCACAGGCCGATTTCATCAGCGCTGCGGCCAATCACCTCGGCGGTGCTCCAGCCGAAGGTCTGGGTGAAGCTGGAGTTGATCTCGATGAACTGACCCGTGTCCTGGCGTGTTACGCAGATCGGGTCCGGGCTGACCTGGAACAGGGTGGCGAACTTCTCTTCCGAGGCCACCAGCCGCTGTTCGCGCTCTACCTGGTCGGTGATGTCGAGCAGGGTGCCGGCCATGCGTAGCGGGACGCCGTTTTCGTCGCGGTAGAGTCGGGCGCGGCTTTCCAGGTAACGCGAACTGCCGTCGGGCAGCTGCACGCGGTAGGTCAGTTGATAATTGCCCGCCGGGCCTTCGCGCAGGCTGCGGTAGGCGTCGCGCATGCTGTCGCGCTCTTCGCCGGGCACGCCTTCGAAAAACTCTTCAAAGGATTCATGGAAGGGTTTGGCTTCCAGCCCGTGCAACTGGGCGGCGCGAGCCGAGCCGTAAAGCATGCCGCTGGGAATATGCCAGTCCCAGGTGCCGAGTTGCGCCGAGTCCAGCGCCAGGTCGAGGCGCTCCTGGCTGTCTTTCAGGGCCAGCTCGGCGGCTTTGCGTTCGGTGGTGTCGAGAAACGTACTCAGCAGATACGGCTGGCCTTCGAGTTCGACTTTTTGCGCGCTGAGAATGCCATCGTGGATTTGGCCATTGCTGGCGCGAAACTGCACCTCCATGCTGGTCAGTTCGCCTTTGGCCTTGGTGGCCTTGACCAGTTGCGCTCGTTGCTCGGGGTTCACCCACAGGCCCAGTTCCAGGGTGGTACGGCCAATGGCGTTCTGCACCGGCCAGCCGAACAGGCTTTCGAAATACTGGTTGGCTTCGGTGATCAGGCCGTCTTCCTGGCGGGTCAGCAGCACCATGTTCGGGCACAGGTGAAACAGTGTTGCGAAGCGTTTTTCCGAACTGCTCAGCGCCTGTTCGCGCTGGCGCTGGTGAGTGATTTCGCGGATCACCCCAATCATGCGCGGCCGGCCGTGTTTGTCCGGCAGCAGGCTGCCGTTGATCTCCAGCCAGTGCAGACTGCCGTCGGGCCAGCGAATGCGGTGGTGCATCGCCTGTTCCAGCGGCGCGCCAGCGATCACCGCGTGGAAGGCTCGAATGGCTTTCGCCCGATCCTCCTGGGGCAACAGGTCGAGGTATTCCAGATCGGCCGGCAGCGGTTGCCGGGGATCGAAGCCGAACAAGGCCTGGGTGCCCCGCGACCAACTGATCTGCCCACGCTCGATGTCCCAATACCAGGCACCCAAACGCGCGCCGTTGAGGGCGGCCAGCAGTTGCGGCGCACTTTCCCAGCTCTGCTCGGATCGTTTGGGGTCAAGCGCCTGTATACGCGGCATGGGCGGAATACGGTCAACAGATTTCGGCATTGGCAAGCCTTGGGCTGAATTGGGCGTTAGGCACAGGAGTTCGTGGCTCTATAGCAGTAGCACAACTTAGCCTTGAGTCCCTGGCAGATCGATTTGTGCATCCAGCAGGGCCATAAACGCCCGTGCCGCATTCGACAGCGTCCTTTCCGTGTGCAGGATATAGCCTAGCTGGCGAGTGAGTTGTATGCCCGGCAAAGGTATTCGTGCAACCTGCTCGTCAAGCATGGTGCGCGGCAACACGCTCCAGGCCAGGCCGATCGAGACCATCATCTTGATGGTTTCCAGATAATTGGTGCTCATGGCGATGTTCGGCGTCAGGCCCTGGGCTTCGAACAGGCGGCGGACAATGTGGTGGGTAAAGGTGTTGCCGCCGGGGAAGACCGCCGGGTGCAGGGCAATGTCCGCCAGGTTGACCGGGCCGTTGCTGATCAGCGAATGCTCCGGGGCCACCACGAAATCCAGCGGGTCGTCCCATACTGGCGTGGCCTTGACCAGCGCGTGGGGCTCCGGCGCCAGGGTGATGACGGCCAGCTCGGCGCGGCCGTGGAGAATTTCTTCGTAGGCCACTTCCGAATCGAGGAACTGAATATCCAGCGCCACCTGTGGGTAACGTCGGGTGAATTCCCTTAATAAGGGCGGCAAGCGATGCAGGCCGATGTGGTGACTGGTGGCCAGGGTCAGGCGGCCGCTCACTTCGCCGGTCAGGTTGGTCAGGGCGCGGCGGGTGTCATCCAGCACGTTCAGAATCTGATAAGCCCTTGGCAGCAGGGCGCGACCGGCCTCGGTCAATCCGACTTCACGTCCCAGTCGATCGAACAGCCGCACCTTTAATTGCTGCTCCAGCCCGGCAATGCGTTTGCTGATCGCCGGTTGCGTCAGGTGCAGGCGTTCGCCCGCGCCGGAGAAGCTGCCGGTCTCGGCAATCGCAATAAAAGCATTAAGGTTGGCCAGGTCCATGGTCGTATTCCAGTTGGTTATCCAAAGCATAAAAAATATGAATTTGAGTTATTTAATGTAACCCCCTAGGATCGACCTCACAAGCCAAGGGGTTATTGAATTGTTCAAAGCCCAGGGCATAGAAACACGCTGATGAGGACCGTCTGATGGCCGGCAAAACGCTTTACGACAAGCTCTGGGATTCCCATGAAGTGAAACGGCGCGACGATGGGTCGTCGCTGATCTATATCGACCGTCACATCATCCATGAAGTGACTTCGCCCCAAGCTTTCGAAGGCCTGCGTCTGGCCGGGCGCAAGCCTTGGCGCGTCGACTCGATCATTGCCACGCCGGACCACAACGTACCGACCACTCCGGATCGCAAGGGCGGCATCGAAGCGATTACCGACCAGGTCTCGCGTTTGCAGGTTCAGACCCTCGATGACTACTGCGACGAATATGGCATCACCGAATTCAAAATGAATGACGTGCGTCAGGGCATCGTTCACGTGATCGGTCCGGAGCAGGGTGCCACCTTGCCGGGCATGACCGTGGTCTGCGGCGATTCGCACACCTCGACTCACGGCGCGTTTGGCGCCTTGGCCCACGGCATCGGCACTTCCGAGGTCGAGCACGTGTTCGCCACGCAGTGCCTGGTCGCCAAGAAAATGAAGAATATGCTGGTGTCGGTCGAAGGCAAATTGCCGTTCGGCGTGACGGCCAAGGACATCGTGCTCGCAGTGATCGGCAAGATCGGCACCGCCGGCGGTAATGGCCACGCCATCGAGTTTGCCGGCAGTGCCATTCGTGACTTGTCCGTTGAAGGCCGCATGACCATTTGCAACATGTCCATTGAAGCCGGCGCTCGTGTTGGCCTGGTGGCTGCCGACGAAAAAACCGTGGCTTACGTCAAGGGCCGTCCATTCGCCCCGAAAGGCGCGGAATGGGACATGGCGGTCGAAGCCTGGAAAGGCCTGGTTTCCGATGCTGATGCGGTGTTCGACACCGTCGTCGAGCTCGACGCCACCCAGATCAAACCTCAAGTCAGCTGGGGCACTTCACCCGAGATGGTTTTGGCGGTTGACCAGAACGTGCCGGACCCGGCGAAGGAAATGGACCTGGTCAAGCGCGGCTCCATCGAACGCGCCTTGAAATACATGGGTCTGAGCGCCAATCAGGCGATCACCGATATCCAGCTGGACCGCGTATTCATTGGCTCCTGCACCAACTCGCGGATCGAAGACCTGCGCGCTGCTGCGGTGATCGCCAAGGGCCGTAAAGTCGCTTCGACCATCAAGCAAGCCATCGTGGTGCCGGGGTCGGGCCTGGTGAAGGCACAAGCCGAGGCCGAAGGCCTGGACAAGATTTTCCTCGAAGCCGGTTTCGAGTGGCGTGAACCGGGTTGCTCGATGTGCCTGGCGATGAACCCGGACCGTTTGGAGTCGGGCGAGCATTGCGCATCGACCTCCAACCGCAACTTCGAAGGGCGTCAGGGCGCCGGTGGCCGTACGCATCTGGTCAGCCCGGCCATGGCTGCGGCGGCTGCCGTCAACGGTCGTTTCATCGACGTTCGCGAACTGATCTGAGGAACCGCACATGAGAGCTTTTACCCAACACACCGGTTTGGTCGCGCCATTGGACCGGGCCAACGTCGACACCGACCAGATCATTCCGAAGCAGTTCTTGAAGTCGATCAAACGCACCGGTTTTGGCCCGAACCTGTTTGACGAATGGCGCTACCTGGACGTGGGCTATGCCTACCAGGACAACTCCAAGCGCCCGCTGAACAAGGATTTCGTCCTCAACGCTGAGCGTTATCAAGGTGCCAGCGTGCTGCTGGCCCGCGAGAACTTCGGTTGCGGCTCCAGCCGCGAGCACGCACCGTGGGCGCTGGAAGAGTACGGTTTTCGCAGCATCATCGCGCCGAGCTATGCCGACATCTTCTACAACAACAGCTTCAAGAACGGCTTGCTGCCGATCATCTTGAGCGATGCTGAAGTCGATGAGCTGTTCCAGCAGGTCGAGGCGAATCCAGGCTACGAGTTGAAGATCGACCTGCAAGCCCAGACCGTGACCCGGCCTGATGGCAAGGTCTACAACTTCGAACTTGACGAGTTCCGCAAGCATTGCCTGGTCAACGGCCTGGATGACATCGGGCTGACCTTGCAGGACCACGAAGCCATCGCATCGTTTGAAAGCAAGCACCGGGCGAGCCAGCCGTGGTTGTTTCGTGACGTTTGATTTTCGGTAGGTAGTGCGGGCCTCATTGCGAGCAGGCTCGCTCCCACAGGGTTTTTGTGAACGAATGTGGGAGCGAGCCTGCTCGCGATGACGGCAGCCCAGACAACACAAATATCAGGACATCGCTATGACCAGCACCGCCCAGCACACTCAGGTTGTACAAAAGCAATTCGGTGAACAGGCCTCGGCCTACCTGAGCAGCGCCGTTCACGCTCAAGGCACCGAGTTCGCGCTGCTACAGGCTGAACTGGCCGGGCAGGGCGATGCCCGCGTGCTGGATCTGGGTTGCGGCGCCGGTCACGTGAGTTTTCACGTGGCCTCGCTGGTCAAGGAAGTGGTGGCTTACGACCTGTCTCAGCAAATGCTTGATGTGGTCGCCGCCGCGGCAGTTGATCGTGGCTTGAGCAATGTATCCACGGTCAACGGCGCCGCCGAACGCCTGTCGTTCGCCGACGGTGAGTTCGACTTCGTGTTCAGCCGTTATTCGGCGCACCATTGGAGCGATCTCGGGCTGGCCCTGCGGGAAGTTCGCCGGGTGCTGAAGCCGGGCGGGGTGGCGGCGTTCATCGACGTGTTGTCACCGGGCAGTCCGTTGTTTGACACTTACCTGCAAAGCGTCGAAGTGCTGCGCGACACCAGCCATGTGCGTGATTATTCCGCCGGCGAGTGGTTGCGTCAGGTCAGCGAAGCGGGGTTGCACACCCGCAGCACCACCCGTCAACGCCTGCGTCTGGAGTACACCTCCTGGGTCGAGCGCATGCGCACGCCACAGGTGATGCGCGCGGCGATCCGCGAGTTGCAGCAGTCGATGGGCAACGAAGTGCGCGAATATTTTGAGATTGAGGCCGATGGTTCGTTCAGTACAGATGTGCTGGTGCTGATGGCTGAACGATAAGCTCTGACGATAGGCACTGAGCGATAGATTTTTTCCGGGAGCGCCAAGGGCGCACCGACTGATGACATGAGGAAAGCATGAGCAAGCAGATTCTGATTCTCCCAGGTGACGGTATTGGCCCGGAAATCATGGCCGAAGCGGTCAAGGTGCTGGAGCTGGCCAACGACAAGTACAGCCTGGGCTTCGAGCTGAGCCACGACGTTATCGGCGGCGCGGCCATCGACAAGCACGGCGTGCCGCTGGCCGACGAAACCCTGGAGCGTGCCCGCGCAGCCGACGCTGTGCTGCTGGGCGCCGTGGGCGGCCCGAAATGGGACACCATCGAGCGTGACATCCGCCCTGAGCGCGGTCTGCTGAAAATCCGTGCGCAACTGGGCCTGTTCGGCAACCTGCGTCCGGCGATCCTTTACCCGCAGTTGGCCGAAGCTTCCAGTCTGAAGCCGGAAATCGTTTCCGGTCTGGATATCCTGATCGTTCGCGAACTGACCGGCGGCATCTACTTCGGCGCGCCGCGTGGCACCCGCACGCTGGAAAACGGCGAACGTCAGTCCTACGACACCCTGCCGTACAGCGAAAGCGAAATCCGCCGCATCGCCCGTGTCGGTTTCGACATGGCCATGGTGCGTGGCAAGAAGCTGTGCTCAGTGGACAAGGCCAACGTATTGGCGTCCAGCCAGCTGTGGCGTGAAATCGTCGAGGAAGTGGCCAAGGATTACCCTGAAGTCGAACTGAGCCACATGTATGTCGACAACGCCGCCATGCAACTGGTACGCGCACCGAAGCAGTTTGACGTGATCGTCACCGACAACATGTTTGGCGACATTCTGTCCGACCAGGCATCGATGCTCACCGGCTCCATCGGCATGCTGCCGTCGGCCTCCCTGGACACCAACAACAAGGGCATGTACGAGCCTTGCCACGGCTCTGCGCCGGACATCGCGGGCAAGGGCATCGCCAACCCGCTGGCGACCATTTTGTCGGTGTCGATGATGTTGCGTTACAGCTTTAATCAGCAGGACGCGGCGGATGCCATCGAGAAAGCCGTGAGCCTGGTCCTGGATCAGGGCCTGCGTACGGGCGACATCTGGTCGACCGGTTGCACTAAAGTCGGTACGCAGGAAATGGGCGACGCAGTAGTCGCGGCGCTGCGGAATCTGTAATCTCTCGGGCCCGCTGCAACTTTCACTCTTGAAAGCAGCGGCCCACTTTTTAAAGAAGGTGTAGTTGCGATGAAACGTGTAGGTCTGATCGGTTGGCGCGGTATGGTCGGTTCCGTGCTCATGCAGCGGATGCTGGAAGAGCAGGATTTCGATCTCATCGAGCCGGTGTTTTTCACCACTTCCAATGTCGGTGGCCAAGGCCCGTCCGTGGGCAAGGACATTGCTCCGCTCAAGGACGCTTACAGCATTGAAGAGCTGAAAACCCTCGACGTGATTCTGACCTGCCAGGGTGGCGACTACACCAGCGAAGTCTTCCCGAAACTGCGTGAAGCCGGCTGGCAGGGTTACTGGATTGACGCCGCTTCCAGCCTGCGCATGCAGGATGATGCGGTGATCGTGCTGGACCCGGTGAACCGCAAGGTCATCGACCAGCAGCTCGACGCGGGCACCAAGAACTACATCGGCGGCAACTGCACCGTCAGCCTGATGCTGATGGGCCTGGGCGGTCTGTTCGAAGCCGGTCTGGTCGAATGGATGAGCGCGATGACTTATCAGGCGGCCTCCGGTGCCGGCGCGCAGAACATGCGTGAACTGATCAAGCAAATGGGCGCGACCCACGCCGCTGTCGCCGATCAACTGGCCGACCCGGCCAGCGCCATCCTCGACATCGACCGTCGTGTGGCCGAAGCCATGCGCAGCGACGCGTACCCGACCGAAAACTTCGGCGTACCGCTGGCCGGCAGCCTGATCCCGTGGATCGACAAGGAACTGCCGAACGGTCAGAGCCGCGAAGAGTGGAAGGCCCAGGCCGAGACCAACAAGATCCTCGGTCGCTTCAAGAGCCCGATTCCGGTGGACGGCATCTGCGTGCGCATCGGCGCCATGCGCTGCCACAGCCAGGCGCTGACCATCAAGCTGAACAAAGACGTGCCGATCGCCGACATCGAAGGGTTGATCAGCCAGCACAACCCTTGGGTCAAGCTGGTGCCGAACAACCGCGACATCAGCATGCAGGAGCTGAGCCCGACGAAGGTCACCGGCACCCTGAATGTTCCGGTTGGTCGTCTGCGCAAGCTGAACATGGGTTCGCAGTTCGTCGGCGCGTTCACCGTCGGCGACCAGCTGCTGTGGGGCGCGGCCGAACCGCTGCGTCGCATGCTGCGGATTCTGCTTGAGCGTTGATCGATTGAAGCAATGAAAGAGCCCGCGCCTTGAAAGAGGTGCGGGTTTTTTTATGGAAGTTGTATCGCTGGTCAAACCGCCATCGCGAGCAAGCTCGCTCCCACAGGGTTCGGTGATTTCCTTGTGGGAGCGAGCCTGCTCGCGATGGGGGCGGTACGGACACCACAAATCCCCGGCAGAATTGCCTGCATGCCAACCACCCGGTAAAGTGCCGCTCCCCCCGTTTCGCCAGAGGTAGAACCATGAGCCAGTCCTTTGATATTGCCGTGATCGGCGCCACCGGTACTGTCGGCGAAACGCTCGTGCAGATTCTCGAAGAGCGCGACTTCCCGGTCGGCAACTTGCACCTGCTGGCCAGCAGCGAATCGGCCGGGCATTCGGTGCCGTTTCGCGGCAAGAACGTGCGGGTGCGGGAAGTCGATGAATTTGATTTCAGCAAAGTCCAGTTGGTGTTCTTTGCCGCCGGCCCGGCGGTTACCCTGAGTTTCGCTTCGCGCGCCACTGCCGCCGGTTGCTCGCTGATCGATTTGTCCGGTGCCTTGCCGGCCGATCAGGCGCCGCAAGTGGTGCCGGAAGCCAATGCGCAGGTATTGGCCGGTCTGAAGAAACCCTTCCAGGTCAGCAGCCCAAGCCCTTCGGCCGCCACGTTAGCAGTGGTGCTGGCGCCGTTGCTCGGTTTGCTCGACCTGCAACGCGTCAATCTGACCGCCTGCCTGGCCGTTTCTGCACAGGGTCGCGAGGCCGTGACCGAGCTGGCTCGGCAGACCGCCGAGCTGCTCAACGTGCGTCCGCTGGAGCCTACATTTTTTGATCGGCAGATGGCCTTCAATCTGCTGGCACAGGTCGGCAAACCTGATGAGCAGGGCCATACGCTGCTGGAAAAGCGCCTGGTGCGTGAACTGCGTCAGGTCATGGCGTTGCCTTTATTAAAGATTTCCGTCACTTGCATTCAAGCCCCGGTGTTTTTTGGCGATAGCTTTAGCGTGACCTTGCAGTCAGCGAGCGCCATCGACCTGGCGAAAGTCAACGCGGCGCTGGAAGACGCTCCGGGTATCGAACTGGTGGAAGCCGGCGATTACCCGACGCCGGTAGGCGATGCGGTAGGACAGGATGTGGTCTACGTCGGTCGGGTTCGCGCTGGAATCGACGACCCGTCGGAACTAAATTTGTGGCTGACGTCAGATAACGTACGCAAAGGCGCGGCGCTCAATGCTGTGCAGGTGGCTGAATTGTTGATAAAAGACCTGCTGTAAAAGATACTTGGCAACAATTTTTTCGAATGAATCCAGCCGGGCGTTATGCTTGGTCGGATTGCTGAAGGCGAGTCACCCTGCGGGGCTTTCCGGGGCATGAATGAAACGATCGCGCGCGACGACTCTTCGCCGCCGCGCGCCATGCCTTACGGCAGCGGCTATCAACACCTTCTCGCTGGCCGAGGAATGTTCAAACAAAGGATGAGGCTATGGTTCAAGTTCGCAAACTGGTGTTAGCAATAGCGGCCGCCTCGGCGCTGTCCTCCGGTATGGCGCATGCCCTCGGGCTCGGGGAACTGACCCTGAAGTCGACCCTGAACCAGCCCCTGGTGGCGGAAATCGAGTTGCTCGACGTCAAGGATCTCACCGCTGCCGAAGTGGTGCCGAGCCTGGCTTCGCCTGAAGATTTCGCCAAGGCCGGTGTCGACCGCCAGGCGTTTCTCAATGACCTGACCTTTACTCCGGTGCTCAACGCCAGCGGCAAAAGCATCCTGCGCGTGACGTCCAGCAAACCGCTCTCCGAACCGATGGTGAAATTCCTGGTTCAGGTGATGTGGCCCAACGGTCGTTTGCTGCGCGATTACAGCGTGCTGCTCGACCCTTCCAAATTCTCGCCGCAGACCGCCGAAGCGGCTGCGCAGCCTGCACCGACTCAAGCCGTCACCGCGCCAGTCACCGGCGCGAGCAAGCCGACCCAATACACCACCACGCCGCGCGATACCCTGTGGGAAATCGCCGCGAAGGCGCGTAATGGCGGTTCGGTCCAGCAAACCATGTTGGCCATCCAGGCGCTGAACCCGGATGCCTTCATCAACGGCAACATCAATCTGCTGAAAACCGGTCAGGTGCTGCGTTTGCCGGATCAGGCGCAGAGTACCAGCGTGCCGCAACCGGCTGCTATTGCTGAAGTGGCTGCGCAGAACACCGCGTGGCGTCAGGGGCGTCGCTACGTTGCTAAGGCCGGGGCCGGGCAACAGCAACTTGATGCCACCAAGCGCGCTCGCGGTGAAGGCGCGCCTGCCCAGGCCGCCAAAGACAGTCTGAGCCTGGTCTCTGCCGAGGCGGGCAAGGCCGGTGGCAAAGGTGCTGCAGGCGACGCCAAGGCCTTGAGCAACAAGCTGGCCGTGACCCAGGAAAGCCTCGACACGACCCGTCGTGACAACGCTGAACTGAAAAGCCGCATGAACGATCTGCAAAGTCAGCTGGACAAGCTGCAGCGTCTGATCGAACTGAAGAACAATCAACTGGCCAAGTTGCAGGCAGAAGGCGCAGCGGGTGCGCCGGCGCCGGCGGCGACCGCTCCGGCGATCTCGGCTGAGCTGGCGGCCAACCCTGCCGCAACACCTGCGCAAGTCGCGCCGGCAACGCCTGCTGCCGAGGCAACTCCGGCTCCGGCCGAGAAGCCAGCCGAGCCGACGCCGGCAGCCTCCAGCGACCAGCAATTCACCGAACTGTTGACCAACCCGTGGCTGCTGGGGCTGGCAGGTGGCGGTGCCGTGGTTGTGCTGTTCCTGCTGCTGTTGCTGGCCCGTCGCCGCAAAGCCCAGCAGGAAGCCGAGAAACATCTGCGCATGGCCCGTGCCTTGTCCGAAGAGCAGGAGTTCTCTGCCGATCACGACTTGCCGGAAAGCAGCTTCGAAGGCCTGGAAGTTCCACCGCCGAGCGTGAAACTCGCGACCGCACCGGCCCCTGCGCCAACCCCAGCCCCAGCCCCGGCGCCAGTGATTGCTCCGGTGGTGGTCACGCCGCCGATTGCGGCGCCGCTGGTATCGCCTGCCGCCGAGCGCGATGACGATGTACTGAGCAAGGCCCAGTCGCACATTGCCGCCGGTCGTCTGAATCAGGCTGCCGCCTTGCTGGAAGAGGGTATCAAGCTGGAGCCGCAACGCAGCGACCTGCGCCTGAAGTTGATGGAAGTCTACGGTCAGCAGGGCGATCGCGATGCGTTCGTGGCCCAGGAACGCCAACTGGTGGCCAACGGTGAAAACTACGCTCGTGTCGAAGAGCTGAAAAGCCGCTTTCCGGCCATGGCTGTTGTCGCGGCCGGTGGCCTGGCAGCTGCGGCCATCGCTGCCGAACTGGATGCGCAATACGTCAAGGATCTGTTGCTGGACGAACCCGAAGCACCAGCACCAGCCTTGGCTGATGATGACTTCGACAGCGCGTTCGATCTGAGCCTGGATGACCTGGAAACTGCCTCTCCCGCGGTGGTTGCGCCAGAGCCTGAAGCAGCAGTCGAGCTCGAAGACTTCCCGCTGGACGACGACTTGAGCTTCGAGTCGGTGCTGCAACAGCAGACCGAGATCAAGGAAAACCTCGACGACCTGTCGGACTTCGATCTGGACATGGACCTCGGTGGCGAAGTCTCGCCGGCGACCCTGGCCGAAGATGATTTCCTGCTGAGCCTGGACGACGATCTCAAGGACTTGCCTGTCGCTGAAGCGCCGGCGGCTCCGGAAGTTGCCCTGGACGATCTGGAACTCCCGGCCGACTTCGACCTGTCGCTGGCCGATGAAATGGATACCCCTGAGGCCCCTGAGGCTCCGGATGCATTTGCAGCCGAACTGGATGACGTCAACGCCGAACTGGAACGTCTGTCGCAGAGCATTGGCGCGCCGACCTTCACGGCGGAGGATGCCCTGGCCTCTGCCGCTGACGAGCCGGAATTCGATTTCCTCTCCGGCACCGACGAAGTCGCCACCAAACTCGATCTGGCCCAGGCCTACATCGACATGGGCGACGCCGACGGCGCGCGGGACATCCTCAACGAGGTGGTGACCGAAGGCGACGACGGTCAGAAGAGCGAAGCCAAGGAAATGCTTTCGCGTCTGGCTTGATTGATCGGTAAAGCGTAAACAAAACGGCAGCCCATTGAGGCTGTCGTTTTTGTTTCAGGGGGATGCGATGGCGTCTGTCGGGCCGCTTTCGCGAGCAGGCTCGCTCCCACATTGAATCGGTCTGTACGCAGCATTTGTGCCTGACATCAATCCCTTGTGGGAGCGAGCCTGCTCGCGATGGGGACATCGCATTCACCACCGTATCGACTGTTGCACTGGCGTCCCGGTCCGGCGGCCTTATAATGCCCGCCTTCGCGTACATCAGCAGGCTGTCACTCCTTGGCAAATATAGATAACCCGGCTGCCGAAATGGCGGCCGACGGCTTTTTCCGGATCGCGCTGGGCGTTGAATACAAGGGCTCGCGTTATCGCGGCTGGCAACGTCAGGCTTCCGGCGTGCTCACCGTGCAGGAAACCCTTGAAAAGGCCTTGTCCAAAGTCGCCGATTCACCCGTGTCGCTGCTTTGTGCCGGGCGAACGGATGCCGGCGTGCATGCCTGCGGTCAGGTGGTGCATTTCGATACGCAGGTCGAGCGCACGATGAAAGCCTGGGTCATGGGCGCCAACATCAACTTGCCCCACGACGTCAGCGTCAGCTGGGCCAAGGTCATGCCGGCGCATTTTCACGCGCGATTCAAGGCCATTGCCCGGCGCTATCGCTACGTGATCTACAACGATCAGATCCGTCCGGCGCACCTGAACGACGAAATCACTTGGAATCACCGTCCGTTGGACGTCGAGCGCATGGCTGAGGCGGCTCGGTATTTGATCGGCACCCACGACTTCAGCGCCTTCCGCGCCGGTCAGTGTCAGGCCAAGTCGCCGATCAAGGAATTGCATCATCTGCGCGTTACGCGCCACGGCAAGATGATCGTGCTGGACATCCGCGCCAGTGCCTTCCTGCACCACATGGTGCGCAACATCGCCGGCGTGCTGATGACCATCGGGGCTGGCGAGCGTCCGGTGGAGTGGATGAAGGAAGTGCTGGAGAGCCGCATTCGCCGTTCCGGCGGGGTGACGGCGCACCCGTTCGGCCTGTATCTGGTGCAGGTCGAGTACCGCGACGAGTTCGAATTGCCCGAGCGTTACATTGGTCCACACTTCCTCACCGGCTTCTCTGAACTTGACGGCTGACGCCCTCGAACGCTTTTGTTACCATCCGGGACTTTCTCGGATTTGCCTTGGGGTTCTATCGACATGTCGTCCGTTCGCAGCAAGATTTGCGGGATTACCCGCATAGAAGATGCGTTGGCAGCGGTCGAGGCCGGGGCCGATGCCATCGGATTTGTGTTCTACGCCAAAAGCCCGCGGGCCGTGACGTTTCAGCAGGCGCGCTCGATCATCAAGGCGCTGCCGCCGTTCGTGACCACCGTGGGTTTGTTCGTCAACGCCAGCCGTTGCGAGTTGGGGGAAATCCTCGATGCCGTGCCGCTGGACCTGTTGCAGTTCCATGGCGATGAAACCGCGGTCGACTGCGAAGGCTGGCACCGACCGTACATCAAGGCGCTGCGGGTCAAGGCTGGCGACGACATCGCTGCTGCGTGCGACGCTTTTCCAAGTGCCAGCGGTATCCTGCTGGACGCCTACGTTGAAGGCGTGCCCGGTGGAACCGGTGAAGCGTTCGACTGGTCACTGATACCGCAAGGCTTGAGCAAACCGATCATCCTGGCGGGTGGCTTGACGCCGGACAACGTCGCCGAGGCGATTGCAAGAGTCCGGCCTTACGCCGTGGACGTCAGCGGCGGGGTAGAGGCGGGTAAGGGCATCAAGGATCACGCAAAGATTCAGGCATTCATCAAGGCTGTACGCAGTAACTGGTAGGGCCCTGTAGGACTCTGTAGGAGCTGTCGAGTGAAACGAGGCTGCGATCTTTTGATCTTGCTTGTCAAAACCAAAGCCGAAAGATCGCAGCCTCGTTTCACTCGACAGCTCCTACAAGCTCCTACGTTGATGTGACGGCTGGCAGTCTGCCGCCGTCCACTGCACTGTACAAAACAGGTGTACTGCATAAGGCAGGCACGGCTGAGGATTGATGGGTTGTACGCAGGTCATGCTTCACTGACCCGGCCATCCAGCGATCATCGCCACACACATGAATTTAGCTCAAGGGCATACGCGGGGCTGCGAACCAGAGTGTTCGGGCCGCCGGTACTGGAGAAAGAAAGCATGAGCAACTGGTTAGTAGACAAACTGATCCCTTCGATCATGCGTTCCGAGGTCAAGAAGAGCTCGGTGCCTGAAGGTTTGTGGCACAAATGCCCGTCTTGCGAGGCTGTGCTGTATCGTCCGGAGCTGGAAAAGACCCTGGACGTTTGCCCCAAGTGCAATCACCACATGCGTATCGGCGCCCGCGCCCGCATCGATATCTTCCTCGACGCTGAAGGCCGTGCCGAACTGGGCGCTGACCTGGAGCCGGTTGACCGTCTGAAATTTCGCGACGGCAAGAAGTACAAGGATCGCCTGACCGCTGCGCAGAAGCAGACTGGCGAAAAAGATGCGCTGATCTCCATGAGTGGCTACCTGCTGGGCATGCCTGTAGTGGTATCGGCCTTCGAATTCTCCTTCATGGGCGGTTCGATGGGTGCCATCGTCGGTGAGCGCTTCGTTCGCGCTGCCAACTACGCCCTGGAAAACCGTTGCCCGATGATCTGCTTTGCGGCCTCCGGTGGTGCGCGGATGCAGGAAGCCCTGATCTCCCTGATGCAAATGGCCAAGACCTCTGCGGTGCTGGCGCGTCTGCGTGAAGAAGGCATTCCGTTCATCTCCGTCCTGACCGACCCGGTCTACGGTGGTGTTTCTGCCAGCCTGGCGATGCTCGGCGACGTGATTGTCGGTGAGCCGAAAGCCCTGATCGGCTTCGCCGGTCCGCGCGTGATCGAGCAGACCGTGCGTGAAAAACTGCCGGAAGGCTTCCAGCGCAGCGAATTCCTGCTGGAGCACGGTGCGATCGACATGATCATTCACCGTCAGGAGCTGCGTCCACGCCTGGGCAACCTGCTGGCCCAGATGATGGGCCTGCCGACGCCGAAATTCGTCGCTGCGCCAATCGAGCCGATCGTGGTTCCGCCGGTGCCTGCCAACCTATGACCCAACGTACCCTTGGCGAGTGGCTCGCCTACCTTGAGCAGTTGCACCCTTCGGCCATCGATATGGGGCTGGAGCGCTCGCAACAGGTAGCGTCCCGTATGGGACTGGGCAAGCCGGCGCCTCGGGTGATCACGGTCACCGGTACCAACGGCAAGGGTTCTACCTGCGCATTCGTGGCTTCATTGCTGCGGGCGCAGGGCCTGAGCGTCGGTGTCTACAATTCTCCACACCTGCTGCGTTACAACGAGCGGGTGCAGGTCAATGGCATCGAAGCCACTGACGCCGAGCTGTGCGACGCCTTTGCTGCGGTCGAGGCGGGCCGTGGCGACACTTCCCTGACTTACTTCGAAATGGGCACCCTCGCGGCGTTCTGGCTGTTCCAGCAATCCAGTCTCGATGCAGTCGTGCTGGAAGTCGGGCTGGGCGGTCGTCTGGACACGGTGAACGTGGTGGATGCCGACATGGCGCTGGTGACCAGCATCGGCGTCGATCACGCTGATTACCTGGGTGACACCCGTGAGTCCGTGGCTTACGAAAAAGCCGGCATCTTCCGCCAGGGCGCGCCTGCGCTCTGTGGCGATCTGAATCCTCCACAACCTTTGCTGGACAAGGCGCGCGAGCTCGATTGCCCGTTTTTCCTGCGTGGGCGCGATTTCGACCTCGGTATTACCGATCACAACTGGCAATGGCGCGGTCTTGACGCTCAAGGGCGCGTGGTCGAGCTGCATGATCTGCCGTTGCTCGATCTGCCGATGGAAAACGCAGCGCTGGCGTTGCAGGCTTACCTGTTGCTCGGTTTGCCTTGGGTGGATGTACAGATTATTGCTGCGCTGAAGGCGACGCGGGTGGTCGGTCGTCTCGACCGCCGTCAGTTCGACTGGCGGGGCAAGCGTCTGAACCTGTTGCTGGATGTGGGGCACAATCCCCATGCGGCCGAGTATCTGGCCCGCCGTCTGGCCAGTCGACCTCCGGTCGGCAAGCGTCTGGCGGTGTTCGGATTGCTGGCGGACAAGGATCTGGATGGTGTTGTCGGCGAATTGAATGCTAGTGTCCAGCATTGGGCCGTCGCGCCGCTGGATTCGCCGCGGGCACGCCCGGTTGCGGACTTGCACGGGGCGTTGCAGAACCTTGGTGCTTCAGTAGCATCTTATGACAGTGTGGCCGCCGCCCTGGAAGGGCAGTGCGCACTGGCGACGAGCGACGACGAGATTCTGTTGTTCGGATCATTTTATTGTGTCGCCGAGGCCCTTGAATGGCTGGCCCGGCACTCCACGGAGGAAGCGGCAAATGGCATTGCTGGATAAGGCATACAAGCAGCGCATGGTCGGCGCCCTGGTTCTCGTGGCGCTGGCAGTGATTTTCCTGCCGATGCTGTTTTCCCGTCAGGATGAACAGCGTCAGGTGACGGTCGAAGCGCCGGCCGCGCCGCAAGCACCTGCTATGCCACAGGTTCAGGTCGAGCCCGTGGTGGTGCCTGAGCCGCAAGCCTTGCCGCAAGAGCCGGTGCCGAGCGACGATGAAATCGCTCAGCAGGAAGAGCCGTCAACGCCGATCGCCCCGACTGCGCCAGTGGCACCGGCACCGGCACCGGCACCGGCACCTGTCGCCAAGCCGGTCACTCCGGCCCCGGCACCTGCTCCGGTCAACAAGCCCACGACTGCGCCGAGTCAGCCGATCACGGCCGCACCGGGCAAGCCAGACACTACCCAAAGTCGCGTCGATGCCAACGGCCTGTCGGTCAGTTGGTCGGTGCAGTTGGCGAGCCTGTCGAACCGTGCAAGCGCGGAAAACCTGCAAAAAACACTGCGCAGCCAGGGTTACAACGCCTACATCCGGACTGCCGACGGCAAGAATCGGGTGTTCGTCGGGCCCCTGATCGAGCGCGCGGAAGCCGATCGTCTGCGTGACTTGTTGAACCGTCAGCAGAACCTCAAGGGTTTTGTGGTGCGCTTCCAGCCTGAGCGTGGTTAAAACTATCGCCCCGATTTGAAATGCACTGACAATCGCAGCTTACCGATAAGCATGGGCTCTGCTAAAATGCGCCGCCTTATCCGTCTGTAGGCTGCACTGTGCCATTTACCTGGGTTGACTGGGCGATCGTTGCAATCGTCGCCATCTCCGCATTGATCAGTTTGAGCCGCGGCTTCGTCAAGGAAGCATTATCGCTGGTGACCTGGATCATCGCAGGAGTCGTCGCCTGGATGTTCGGTGGTTCATTGTCCGAGTACCTCGCCGGATACATCGAAACGCCATCGGCTCGCGTGATCGCGGGCTGTGCCATCATGTTTGTCGCCACTTTAATCGTGGGCGCAATGATCAATTATCTTATCGGCGAGTTGGTTCGCGTCACCGGGTTGTCCGGGACCGATCGATTCCTCGGCATGGCCTTCGGCGCCGCGCGTGGCGTGTTGCTGGTGGTCGTGGCGGTCGGGCTGTTGAGCCTGGGGCCGGTACAGCAGGACGGTTGGTGGAAAGAGTCCCAACTCGTGCCAAAATTTTTATTGGTCGCAGACTGGTCCAAAAACCTGATCCTCGGGTGGAGCAGTCAGTGGCTTGCCAGCGGTATCAGCGTACCCGCTGAAATACCGTTCAAGGACCACCTCTTGCCGATGGCCAAAACGCCTCAGTGAGTTGTGTTCAGTTCAGATCCATTAAGTAGGGGTTGCGTCGCATGTGTGGCATCGTCGGTATCGTCGGTAAGTCGAACGTCAATCAGGCGCTGTATGACGCGCTAACCGTCCTCCAGCACCGCGGCCAGGACGCTGCCGGTATCGTGACCAGCCATGATGGCCGGTTATTCCTGCGCAAGGACAATGGCCTGGTGCGTGACGTGTTCCATCAGCGTCACATGCAGCGCCTGGTCGGCCACATGGGCATTGGCCATGTGCGTTACCCGACCGCGGGCAGCTCGACTTCGGCCGAAGCCCAACCGTTTTACGTCAACTCGCCTTACGGCATTACCCTGGCGCACAACGGTAACCTGACCAACGTTGAACAGCTGGCCAAGGAGATTTACGAATCTGACCTGCGCCACGTCAACACCAACTCCGATTCGGAAGTGCTGCTCAACGTGTTCGCGCACGAACTGGCCCAGCGCGGCAAGTTGCAGCCAACCGAAGAAGACGTATTCGCTGCCGTCACCGACGTGCACAACCGTTGCGTCGGTGGCTACGCGGTCGTGGCAATGGTGACCGGTTACGGCATCGTCGGTTTCCGTGACCCGCACGGCATCCGCCCGATCGTCTTCGGCCAGCGTCATACCGACGAAGGCGTCGAGTACATGATCGCCTCCGAAAGCGTCTCCCTGGACGTGCTCGGTTTCACCCTGATTCGTGACCTGGCACCGGGCGAGGCGGTCTACATCACTGAAGACGGCAAGCTGCACACCCGTCAGTGCGCGACCAACCCGTCCCTGACTCCGTGCATCTTCGAACACGTCTACCTGGCGCGTCCGGACTCGATCATCGACGGTGTGTCGGTCTACAAGGCCCGTCTGCGCATGGGCGAGAAGCTCGCCGAGAAGATCCTGCGCGAGCGTCCGGATCACGACATTGACGTGGTCATCCCGATTCCAGACACCAGCCGCACCGCGGCCCTGGAGCTGGCAAACCACCTGGGCGTCAAGTTCCGCGAAGGCTTCGTGAAGAACCGCTACATCGGCCGGACCTTCATCATGCCGGGCCAGGCGGCACGGAAAAAATCCGTACGCCAGAAGCTCAACGCCATCGAACTGGAATTCCGCGGCAAGAACGTGATGCTGGTGGACGACTCGATCGTTCGCGGCACGACTTGCAAGCAGATCATCCAGATGGCTCGTGAAGCCGGTGCGAAAAACGTCTACTTCTGCTCCGCGGCACCGGCCGTTCGCTACCCGAACGTCTACGGCATCGACATGCCGAGCGCTCACGAACTGATCGCCCACAACCGTTCGACCCAGGACGTGGCTGACCTGATCGGCGCTGACTGGTTGATCTATCAGGACCTGCCTGACTTGATCGAAGCGGTCGGTGGCGGCAAGATCAAGATCGAGAAGTTCGATTGCGCGGTGTTCGACGGCCAGTATGTGACCGGCGACGTCGACGAGGCTTACCTGAACAAGATCGAGCAGGCACGTAACGATGCCTCCAAGGTCAAGACGCAGGCAGTCAGCGCGATCATCGATCTGTACAACAATTGAGTTTTTACCGGCCCTGAGGGGCCGGTTTTGTATCTATCAGAGAGCAAGCAAGGAGTGACAGCATGAGTCAGGATTGGGATGCCGGTCGGCTGGACAGCGACCTCGAAGGCGTAGCGTTCGATACCCTGGCCGTACGCGCCGGTCAGCACCGCACGCCGGAAGGCGAACACGGTGATCCGATGTTCTTCACTTCCAGCTACGTATTCCGTACCGCTGCCGATGCGGCGGCACGCTTTGCAGGCGAAGTGCCGGGCAACGTTTATTCGCGTTACACCAACCCGACCGTGCGCGCGTTCGAAGAGCGCATTGCCGCTCTGGAAGGCGCCGAGCAGGCCGTGGCCACCGCCACCGGCATGGCCGCGATCATGGCGGTGGTGATGAGCCTGTGCAGTGCTGGCGATCATGTGCTGGTGTCGCGCAGCGTGTTCGGTTCGACCATCAGCCTGTTCGAGAAGTACTTCAAGCGCTTTGGCATCGAAGTCGATTACGTGCCCCTGGCGGACTTGTCCGGTTGGGATGCGGCGATCAAGGCCAATACCAAGCTGCTGTTTGTCGAGTCGCCGTCCAATCCGTTGGCCGAGCTGGTGGATATCGCCGAATTGTCGAAAATCGCTCACGCCAAAGGCACGATGCTGGTGGTCGATAACTGCTTCTGCACCCCGGCATTGCAGCAGCCGCTGAAGATGGGCGCAGACATTGTCGTGCACTCGGCAACCAAGTTCATCGACGGCCAGGGCCGTTGCATGGGTGGTGTTGTGGCCGGTCGCAGCGAGCAGATGAAAGAAGTGGTCGGTTTCCTGCGTACTGCCGGGCCGACCCTGAGTCCGTTCAACGCCTGGATCTTCCTCAAGGGTCTGGAAACATTGAGCCTGCGCATGAAGGCTCACTGCGCCAACGCCCAGCAACTGGCCGAATGGCTGGAGCAGCAGGACGGCATCGAGAAAGTCCATTACGCCGGCCTCAAGAGCCATCCGCAGCACGAGTTGGCCCTGCGTCAACAGAAGGGCTTCGGCGCCGTGGTGAGTTTCGAGGTCAAGGGTGGCAAAGAGGGCGCCTGGCGCTTTATCGATGCGACCCGTCTGATTTCGATTACCGCCAACCTGGGCGACAGCAAGACCACCATTACTCACCCGAGCACCACCTCCCACGGCCGTCTGGCGCCGCAAGAGCGTGAAGCCGCGGGCATTCGTGACAGCCTGATCCGCATCGCGGTCGGCCTGGAAGACGTGGCAGACCTGCAAGCCGATCTGGCGCGCGGGTTGGCTGCCTTGTGATCGAGTTGTCTACGCCGAGCACCGGTACCAATGGCCGCGTCGCACTGGTTACCGGTGCGGCACGGGGCATTGGGCTGGGGATCGCGGCCTGGCTGATCAGCGAAGGCTGGCAGGTGGTGCTGACGGACCTGGACCGGGTGCGCGGCTCGAAAGTGACGAAGGTGCTTGGCGAAAACGCCTGGTTCATTGCCATGGACGTGTCGAACGAAGGGCAGGTGGCATTGGGTGTCGCCGAGGTGCTGGGGCAGTTCGGGCGTCTGGATGCGTTGGTGTGCAACGCGGCAGTGGCCGATCCGCATAACATCACCCTGGAAAGCCTCGATCTGGCGTACTGGAATCGGGTGCTGGCGGTGAATCTCAGCGGGCCGATGCTTTTGGCCAAGCACTGTGCGCCGTACCTGCGCGCTCACAGCGGTGCGATCGTCAACCTGGCCTCGACCCGCGCCGGGCAGTCGGAGCCGGACACCGAAGCCTACGCGGCGAGCAAGGGCGGTCTGTTGGCCCTGACACACGCCTTGGCCATCAGCCTCGGGCCGGAAATCCGCGTCAATGCGGTCAGCCCGGGCTGGATCGATACGCGGGACCCCGTTGTACGGCGTGCCGAGCCGCTGACCGACGCCGACCATGCCCAGCATCCGGCGGGCAGGGTAGGGACGGTCGAAGACGTGGCTGCAATGGTGGCCTGGCTGCTGTCGAAGAACGCCGGTTTCGTCACGGGCCAGGAGTTTGTGGTCGATGGTGGCATGACCAAGAAGATGATTTACAGCGAGTAGTTCGAGCAAGGGTCCGCGGTAAGCGGGGCTTGAGGTTGAGGGCGGCTGGTGTCGGCGTCACGGGAAATGACATGTTTTTGTCTTTTTCAGAAAAACTTCAAGCGGGCTATTGACTTAGCTTCGTTACCTGCGTAAATTTCGCGGCCTCAGAGAAGCAAAGGGTGATTAGCTCAGCTGGGAGAGCGTCTGCCTTACAAGCAGAATGTCGGCGGTTCGATCCCGTCATCACCCACCACTTCTTGAGAGTCTTGCGAAAGCAAGATGGAAGCTGAAAAGCCTCCACCGACGCGCAGCGGTAGTTCAGTCGGTTAGAATACCGGCCTGTCACGCCGGGGGTCGCGGGTTCGAGTCCCGTCCGCTGCGCCATATTTTCCGAGTCAGGTTTGCCCTGATTCGAGATTGAAAGAGAGGTTAAAAAATCTCGGAGCTTTCAATCAGACGAGTTAATTGAGCGTCAGCTCAAAGCGATACGCAGCGGTAGTTCAGTCGGTTAGAATACCGGCCTGTCACGCCGGGGGTCGCGGGTTCGAGTCCCGTCCGCTGCGCCATATCTGCCTCAAGGCCCACTGAACGCCTTGGTGCTACGAAGAAGATGACTGGCAAGCCAGTGTCCACTTCGAGTCGATAGCAAAGACCCTGGTCGAAAGACCGGGGTTTTTTGTGTCTGCGATTTGGCTTTTTATCCCGGCCTCACGTCTTCTCGTCCGCCCGACTCGGGTGCGCAGCCAATCCTGTTTTTTTAACAACCCCCTCAATAACGCTCAGCCCTGATTAGCCGGGGGTTGTGCAGCCGAAACGTCTGCCTCTTATTCACGTAATCAAGTTATTCCTGAGTGTAAACCGCACAAAGGGCTTGGTTTGACGTCACAACACTAATTAGAATGAGTCGCATTTAAAATATTTCTTGGCGCAGGGTTTCTTGACATGAGCGATTCAGCGATGCCGGCGGCGCAAACCTTTCACGACCTGTACCGCGACCATCGTGGCTGGCTGGAAAGCTGGCTGAGGCGACGCATGAGTAATGGATGTGATGCGGCAGACCTGAGCCAGGATACCTTCGTCCGGTTACTCGCCAGCTCGCAGCACATTGCCGACCTGCAGGAGCCCCGCGCCTACCTGGCGACCGTCGGCAAGCGACTGCTGGCCAACTTCTATAAGCGTCGTAGCCTGGAGCAGGCCTACCTCGATGCCCTGGCGTTGCTGCCGGAAGACTGTGTGCCGTCGCCCGAGCAACGCTGGTTGCTTCTGGAAACCCTGCAAGTCCTCGACGAATTGCTCGATGGATTGCCGACTGCGGTGCGCCGGGCGTTTCTCTGGAGTCAGCTGGAAGGCCTGGGTTATCAGGAGATTGCCGAACGCCTGCAAGTCTCCGAGCGCACGATCAAGCGCTACATGGCGCAAGCCTACGAACATTGCCTGCTGGTGGAATTGTGATCGGTTCGGCACCTTCGGCTGAAGTCCGGCAAGTCGTGCGGGCCGCCGCTCAATGGCTGGCACTCATGGAATCAGGCGCCGCCAATGAACGAGATCGCGCCAATCTGCAGCAATGGCGTGACAGCCATCCCAGTCACGAACAGGCCTGGCAAAAAGCTCAACTCTTGCGCCAACGCTTTGCCGACCTGCCGTCGGCATTGGCCATGGCCAGCCTGGATCGGCCGCAGACGAGCCGGCGTACGGTGCTCAAGCGCGCCATCGGGGCGGTGGCGTTGGTGCCGACTGCCTGGCTGATCAGTCGGCAGCTGCCTCTGGATGTCTGGCGCGCCGACCTGCGAACCGCGACCGGGGAGGGCAAAAAAGTCCAGTTGGTTGATGGCAGTTCGCTGCAATTGAACACCGCGAGTGCCGTCGATATCGACCTGAAGACCCGGCGACTGACGCTCGTGGAGGGCGAAATAGCGCTGAATGTGCCTGGGACCTCGCCGTTGACGATCCAGACGCACTTCGGACAAGTGGTCGTCAGTCAGAGCGAGGTGTGTGTTCGTCAGGGGCAGACGGGTTGCAGGGTGTCGGTGCTTAAAGGCACGGTGCAGTTGCAGCCGTTGCGCGGACCGGTCTTTTCGTTGCGTGCTGGTCAGCAAGTCAGCCTTCTGGCGGCGGGTGCTGGCACCGTGGAGCCTTTCGATGTGCTTGCACCGGGCTGGCGTGACGGTGTGTTGATGGCGCAGAACCAACCTTTGGGGGATTTTCTGCGCGAACTCAGCACCTATCGCCCGGGCGTGTTGCGCTGGGAGCCAGAACTGGAATCGCTGCGCGTCACCGGCAGTTTCCGTCTGGAAGACACCGATCGCATCCTGGCGCTGCTGGCGGTCAGCTTACCGCTGGAGGTGCATATGCGTACGCGCTACTGGGTTACGTTGCTGCCGCGCAAAAATATTGTCTGAGGGCTGTCCCCTTTTTTCGCTTCGCTTGTCATTCAAGGCAAGTGAAACGAAATCAGAGAGATTCTCAATGCCCGTAGTGATGCCCTGCAGTACGCGTCTGGGTTCTTCCAGTCTGCGCCCGTTGTTGCACTTGAGCCTGTTGTTGAGTCTGAGTGCGTGTCCGTTGTTCATCACTGCCGGTTGGGCCGAAGACGCGCCTCGACGCAGTTATCAGGTGCCGGCAGGAAGCCTCAGCGCAGCGCTGACTCGCTTCGCCGGGCTGGCCGGGGTCAATCTGTCAGTGGACCCGGCACTGGTGGGAGGTCGCACCAGCACCGGTCTTTCCGGCGAATACGCGGTGGAGGAGGGCTTTGCCCGACTGTTGCAGGGTTCTGGTCTGCAACTGCAGCCAGTGGGTGAACAGGCGTACATCCTGACCCCGGCGCCAGAAGGCGGCAGCCTGCAACTGGCCCCTACCTCGATTCTTGGCGCCACCGACTCGGCGGATGGCGGCGTGTATGCCGGCGGCCAGGTCGCGCGCCGTGGTTCGCAAGGCTTGCTGGGCTCGAAAGACTTCATGGAAACGCCGTTCAGCATGACCACCTACACCAGCGAGGTGGTCAAAAACCAGCAGGCTCGTACCCTGGGCGATCTGATCGCCAACGATCCGTCGGTTCGCGCCACCAACCCGGCGGGTGGGCGTTATGAGCAGTTCACCATTCGCGGGCTCAGCCTGTTCAACAGTGATGTCGCCTACAACGGCCTCTACGGCATCCTGCCGACCTATACGATCGATATGGAGATGGCCGACCGCGTCGACATCCTCAAAGGTCCGACCCAGCTCATCAATGGCATCTCGCCGCGGGGCAGCGTGGGGGGCGGGATCAACGTGGTGCCCAAGCGCGCCACCGACAAGCCCATCACTTCGTTTACCGGTATGTATGCTTCCGACAGTCAGGTCGGTGGTGCCGTGGATGTCGGCCGGCGCTTCGGTGAAGACAACAAGTTCGGTATTCGTTTCAACGGCGTGAAGCAGTCCGGCGACACCGAATGGGATCACCAGAATGTCGATCGCGAGATGGCCGTGCTGGGCCTGGATTTTCGCGGTGAACGCCTGCGGCTCTCGACGGATATCGGGCGCAACGAGCGTGATACCGACGCGCCGCAGGAACGCGTGCAGGTGGGCCCTAACGCGCAGGTTCCGCATGCCAGCGATGTGCGCCGCAACTATGCGCAGCCCTGGAGCAAGGCGAGTACCAACGACACCTTCGGCACGGTGAACGCTGAATACGATGTCAACGATTCCGTCATGTTGTACGGCGGTGTGGGCGCGCGCAAAAGTAACCATGATTTCCTCCGGCATGCCGTTTCAGTCACCAACAATGCTGGCGCTTTCAGCGTTCAACCGCGTGACTTCACCCGTGACGAAAATGTCCGGACGGGCACGGCAGGGGTGCGCAACTGGTTTCATACCGGCCCGGTGAGCCATGAAATCAATCTGGCCGCCAGCTATTTCTACATGGACTTTGAGAACGGCGGTGCCCGTTATGCCGCGGCCAACAGCAACATCTATAACCCCGTGGAAACACCAACGCCTGCCAGACCCACGCGACAGGATGCGAAGGTCTATACCGAGAACCGCTCCACCGGCGTGGCGTTGTCCGACACCCTGGGTTTCTTTGATGATCGGCTGCTGCTGACCCTCGGCGCTCGCTGGCAGCGCGTGAAGGTTGACGACTGGACCGATAATGTCAGAGGCGACACCGCCTACGATGAGGAAAAGGTTTCGCCATCAGGCGGCATCCTGTTCAAGGCCACCGACAAGCTGTCGCTGTATGCCAACTTCATGGAAGGCCTGAGCCAGGGCAAGATCGCGCCGTCGACTTCGGTGAACGAAGACGAGATCTTCCCACCGTTCATCAGTCGTCAGGTCGAGGTCGGCGCCAAATATGACGCGGGTGCGTTTGCCGTCACCGCGGCGGTGTTCCGGATCAAGCAGCCAGCCTATGAGACCAACGCCACGACGCGGGTCTTCGGCCCCAACGGCAAGCGTGAGAATACAGGTGTAGAACTGAGTGTGTTCGGTGAACCGCTCGATGGTTTCCGCCTGCTCGGCGGTGTCATGTACATCGACAGCGAGTTGACTGACACCACCGGTGGCACCTTCGACGGCAACCGGGCGCCTGCCACGCCGAAATACAACGTCAACCTGGGCGCCGAGTGGGACGTGCCGAACGTACAGGGCCTGACCCTGACCAGCCGCGGCATCTATTCCAGCTCGCAGTTTCTGGACCAGTCCAACAACAAGGAAATCGACTCCTGGGAGCGTTTCGACGTGGGCGCACGCTATGCGTTCAAGGTCGATGAAACGAACGTCACCGTGCGTGCCAATGTCGAGAACGTGGCGGACAAGCGCTACTGGAGTTCGGCCGGGGCCTCGGATGACAGCGAGCCAGGCTTGACGCTGTCGACCCCGCGCACCTACCTCCTTTCGGCGACCGTCGATTTCTGAATCGACACAGCCGTGCGCTGCGCCACAGGGAAGGGCGTCAGCGAAGGGGCTGAATTCCGGGCTGATGTAAGAAGGGGCAACTTTTCAGTTGCCCCTTTTTTCGTCTGTCGGTCAGAACCCGAACTTGTCCCGCAAGCCGTAATACCAAGCACCCAGCGCAGCGAAGGGTGTGCGCAGCATTTGTCCGCCGGGGAACGGGTAGTGGGGCAGGTCGGCAAACGCGTCGAAACGCTCGGCCTGACCACGCAGTGCTTCGGCCAACACCTTGCCTGCCAGGTGCGTGTACGTCACGCCGTGGCCGCTGCAGCCTTGGGAATAGTAAATGTTGTCGCCCAGGCGTCCGACTTGAGGAAGACGCGACAGGGTCAGCAGGAAATTGCCGGTCCAGGCGTAATCGATCTTCACGTCCTTGAGCTGCGGGAAGGCCTTGAGCATCTTCGGCCGAATGATCGCCTCGATGTTCGCCGGATCCCGCGCGCCATACACCACACCGCCGCCGAAGATCAGGCGCTTGTCGCCGCTCAGACGGTAGTAGTCGAGCAGGTAATTGCAGTCTTCGACGCAATAGTCCTGGGGCAGCAAGCTTTTCGCCAGCTCGTCGCCCAAGGGTTCGGTCGTAATGACCTGAGTTCCGCAGGGCATGGATTTGGCTGCCAGCTCCGGCACCAGATTGCCGAGGTACGCGTTGCCCGCAACGATGATGAATTTGGCCCTGACCTTGCCCTGGGGCGTATGCACCACCGGGTTCGCGCCACGCTCGATGCGCACCGCCGGCGACTGCTCATAAATAGTACCGCCCAATGATTCGACGGCAGCGGCTTCGCCCAGCGCCAGGTTAAGCGGATGAATGTGTCCGCCGCTCATGTCGAGCATGCCGCCGACGTATTGATCGCAGCCCACCACTTCACGGATGCGACGTTGATCCATCAACTCGAGCTGCGTGTGACCGAAACGCTCCCACAGGCGCTTTTGGGATTCCAGATGGCCCATCTGTTTGGCAGTGATCGCGGCGAATACACCGCCGTCCTTCAGATCGCATTGAATGTTGTATTTGGCGACCCGCTCCCGAATGATCCGCCCGCCCTCGAACGCCATCTGTCCCAGCAACTGAGCCTGCTTGGGGCCGACTGTGCGTTCGATCACATCGATATCACGGCTATAGCTGTTAACGATCTGGCCGCCATTACGGCCCGAGGCGCCGAAGCCGACCTTGGCGGCTTCCAGGACGGTTACCCGAAAACCGTTCTCCAGCAGAAACAGGGCAGAAGACAGACCGGTGTAACCGGCACCGATTACACAGACATCAGTCTCTACGTCATCCTGCAAGGCCGGGCGCGGCGGAACCGCATTGGCCGACGCGGCGTAATAGGACTCTGGGTAGGGGGTGTTCGCCATCCTGCGGCCTCTGTTTAATATATTTTACGAGTGCGTCGATCCTACCCGAGTTAAAAATCTACCGCCAGCCACCGCAAAATCTTCTTTGCAGCAGAAAAATTAAATATTTTGCATATTCATAGGGTTAGCTCGAAAAAAGGTGTTGACACCCCTCCGGAATTCCGTAGAATGCCGCCTCACAGCAGGCACGTAGCTCAGTTGGTTAGAGCACCACCTTGACATGGTGGGGGTCGTTGGTTCGAGTCCAATCGCGCCTACCAAACAAAATCCGCTCTGCTGGGCGGTCTAGAAGGGCTCACCGAAAGGTGGGCCCTTTTTGTTGCCTGCTATTTGCGATATCAGGCGTGGGTTATGGAAAGGTCGCTGATAATGCAGATCGAGCCGTCTTCCGGATTGGTGATGTCGGAGTAATCAATCTGGTTGTACACACCGCCGTGGAAGGCGAGAGTTTTCGTGTCCCAAGTGTTGTCGAGGCGCATGATTGCGGAGGTGGATTTCACACCGTTACAGCTCGCCGATACGGATACAGCGCCGCTCGAGTTCGCATGAATGTTGATTTTGAAAAGTGCACCAAGCGGCACGTTTTCCAGAACTGTCGAATTGACCGGGTCGTCTTGCAGGTAGCTCGACCGGAATCCCATGGTGATTTTGCCTTTGTTCCAGAACACTTTTACCGGAGGTCGTTCGGAACCCTTTACGTGAATTTGACCGATCACGACCTTCTGCAGCGAGTTGACCTTCGTCAGTCGCATTTCTTGTCGGTTCCAGTGCTCTGCGGCGCTGGAGAACAGCCAGTAGCCAGGCTCCTTCCACTCGCAGCGAGTTCGTTTCGTGCTCTTGCTCGAAGCTCCGAGCGTTGGCGCTGTCATCTGCAGCGAACCATCGGGAAGCATCGAGACGATGTCGGGGCATTCGATCAGTGCCCGCCAACCGATCAGCTCCAGCGCAATCGGGTTGGTGTCAGAAATAGGCAGCGGGGTAGCGATGGTGAAGTTGCTGATGTCTACAGTCATTGTCGATTCCTTATTTCATTTGATGTCACCTTTTGCTCAGTTGAGCCTTTCGTTTCCCCAACCCACTCATCGACTGTTTGTTGCTCTCTCGGCTGAAAGCCGGAGTAATCAATGGCGAGGATCCTGGGCTGTTAAAGCGGCGGATCTCTCGACCCTTCGCTGCCGGTCCCAATAGTGGGGACTGGGTTGCGATGAAATAAACATTACCTTCAGGTAACTTAATATGCAATACCTGTTGGTAATTGTTTTGCATGAGCGAAAAAAAGCCCGCACTTGGCGGGCTTCGGGCGAAACCGGAAGGAGTTGAGCTGATTGAGTCTCTAGATCGGAACCACAGAAGCGGCATTTCTGTGAACGAGGTCAGCGTGAGTACATCGCCCACCAGAACACGTGACCCAGGATCGCGATCTGCTGCTCCTGAGTCTCGGCGAAGGTGTAGTCCTCATCCGGGTGCTCGTCACGATTGAAGCTGCGCAATCGGATGCCGGTAGGAGTCCGGTAGACCTGCTTTACGCGGAGCTGGCCGTTGTGGTTGATCGCGTACATGTCGCCGTCGACGATATCGCCCAGCGAATTCTTTCCGACGTTCACGCCTACCGTGGCACCGTCGCGAAGCACTGGAAGCATGCTGTTGCCACTCACTGCCACGCATTTCGCATTGCTGAACTGCACGTTGTTATGACGCAGGTCTTTTTTGAAGAAGCGCAACCTGGCGCTGTTGCTTTCTGCAATCGCAAACCGACCAGATCCCGCAGCCAACTCCACTTCCTGGAGGAATGGTACGTAGACCTCATCGTCATCGAGCGGGGTTTCGTCATCCCAGGTCTCGATATCAGAAAGGTGAAGGGGTGGGTTGGTTTTTGCCCCGCCTCCATCCGCAGCCATTCCCGCCTTGTCGAGACCGTATCGGTCAAGTCCAAGGGTCTGCTCTATTTCCCGAGCGAAATCCTCCCCAATGTTTTTCCTGCTCGACGCAGGCATCGAGGTTGAAAGACAGCGAGAGATGTAATTTGCGCTCTTGCCAAGGGCGTCAGCCAGGCGAGCCTGCTTTCCCTCGAAGCGCTGCATCATGAGCGAGCGTAAGTTTTCGCGGCGAATATCTGAAATTTCCATGGCCAAATGATCCCTTCCTGTTACCAAAAGGTAAATCCCCCTATAGGAATTTCTTTGTAATTACCTTTTGGTAACAATCGAGTCGCCTAACTCGCCAAGAGTTGAGGGCTGAAGACTGGCGCCAAATCTGGCCAGAGCTTTCCGCCGCCTGACCCGTTGATGAAATACTCCGGCATGCGAGCAGAAGTATCGGATGTGAACGAAGTGTTTAATGTCTGCCAGGGCAAGCGATAGGCGCGGAGTGAGCGGGCGCCAGATTTATGGGCTACTACTGACAGGCTGATTCAACTTCGTCCTGACAGGAGTAACTCGATGCTGGCTCACTGGTTTCTTGCGGCGGTTCACCTCTTGGCGTTTGCACTGGGCTTCTGGGCCGTGCTGTCTCGCGGTACGGCTTTTCGGCGCCTGGCTGCCGGGGCGGGGGAGGCTCGCAGCGTACTGGTCGCGGACAATCTGTGGGGCATCTCTGCAGTCATTCTCCTGGTCACCGGTGGGATGCGAGCCTTTGGCGGGTACGAAAAGGGCACTGATTACTACCTGCATCAGCCTCTGTTTCACCTCAAGATGACGCTGTTCGTCCTCATCCTGTTGCTGGAAGTTGCGCCGATGGTGACGCTGATTAAATGGCGGATTGCGCAGGCGCGCGGCGCGGCCATCGATGCCGGTCGTGCAAAGCTGTTTGCACGGATCAGTCATATCGAAGCGCTGCTGGTGTTGCTGATGGTTGTGGCGGCCACGGGCATGGCGCGAGGTGTGACGTTTGGTTAGCCAGGTGCGATTGCACGCTTTCCCTGGGTTTTTCCGAAACGTCCGACAGAAATAACGTGAGGCAGGCCGGTAGTATTGGCTGCACGTTCTGGGCTGGTGGCTACGGTAGTGTTCGCGACGCTTGAATCTTAGCCAGCCGTGGTTCCGGGATGAACGGGCTGGCTACTGACTGCAGCAGGATTCAGGATTGCGGCTTGTCCGGGGCGGTCAGGCCAGCCTGAATGCGCTGATAAATTTCTTCGCGATGCACCGCAACGTCTTTCGGGGCGTTGATGCCAATCCTGACTTGCTGGCCACTTACGCCCAGAATGGTGATCGTAATGTCATCACCAATGTTTATGCTTTCACCGACTTTGCGGGTGAGTATCAGCATGGTCTTCTCCTTGATTGCTTTGTAGGGCACCTGATTCGGACAGTGCAGAGGTCGGTGGTATGTATAGATTAGTGCGAAGTCTCACGGTTTGGGTGCCTCTTTCTGACGCGCAGATGCTGCATTAATTCCCAAGGCGTAACTATACAGAGGCCGCAACCATCATTCTCGTTGTTTTGAGCCCATTTTGCGGCACTCGGGAAGTATTCATGAATGTTAAAATCCCCGCTTTAAGCATTCAGAGGGAAGCGTTGTGCGCAAAATGGCCTTGGTAATCGCAGTACTGGCGTTGGCGGGATGTGGTGAGGGCAAGAGCGTTGATGTGCAAAAACCGCAGCCGACAGCGGCGGCAGCACCCACGGTGGCATCGGCACCGCAGTGGGATCTGGAAGTGCGAGGTGAAATCACCCAGGCTGTCAGTGATCTCAGCGGCTGGCTGATCGAGCACAGTTTCGTTTCCACTGTCGTCAAGGAAAATGGAAAGACCCGGATTCTGCTCGGGCCATTCAATTCGAAAGCCGAGGCAGAGGCCAAGCAGGCAGAAGTGGCCGCGGCGCTCACCCGTGCGAAGAAACAGAACATCGAATTGCTGATCGTCGAGCATCCAGTGACTCGGTAACCGGTCTTGTCGCTAAAGCCGTTCGACCGAACTTTCTAAAGGGCATCGATGGTGACTCGTCTCTAGACGTAGTCACTGTCGATTTCCAGAAGGAGTTCCCCGATGGCCTCCGCCACCCCTTACAAAATATTCGACGCGGTCCTGCGTCAAAAAAAGACCCTGAGCCCTCATATGATGCGTGTCACGCTGGCCGGCCCGATGGTCACCGAGATGGCGACTTGGGCGCCGGATCAGCGCGTGAAGCTGTTCTTTCCCGCCATGGACGGTTCGCCAGCCAGGCTGTCCCATGATGATGGCTGGTACGCACGCTACCGCTCGATGCCGGTGGCCCAGCGCCCCGCGATGCGCACTTACACCATCAGGCATCTGCGAGCCGAGCAGGGCGAAGTGGACATCGATTTTGTGTTGCACGGCGAAACCGGTCCTGCCTCACGTTGGGCAATCCATGCGGCGCCGGGTGAGTCGATACAGATCGTCGCACCTGATCGCCAGTTTTCGGCGCAAGACGCGGGAGGTTTCGAATGGAAGCCGCCCCAACAGCTCAAGCACCTGCTTCTGGTCGCGGATGCCACTGCGTTGCCTGCAGCGCTCGGCATCCTGGATGAGATGGCGGCACTCGCTGAGCCACCGATTACTCAGGCGTTTTTTGAAGTGGACAGCCTGGACGATGCGCTGCCGGTACCAGACTGGCCCGGACTTTCAGTGGAGTGGTTGATTCGAGATCATTGCGCCGCTGCTGGCGCGGGCTCGCTGATGGTCGAGGCGGTCTGTCAGGCGAACCTGCCGTCATCCTCTTCCAAAGCGCAAACGGCGGAGCTGGCGGCGGTCGATGTGGATGCGGATACCCTCTGGGAAACGTCGGAGGCGGCCGGTGATGGATTCTATGGCTGGATCGCCGGGGAAACGGTCGCCGTCATGAGCCTGCGTAAGCACTTGATCAAAGAACGCGGGATTGCCCGGGAGTCACTCAACCTGATGGGCTACTGGCGCTACAACAAAGCTGGTGGTTAGAAACAACAAAGGCCTCGGGTATTAAAACCCGAGGCCTTTGTGTTTTCAGGGAACGCTTAACCGCAGGCTTTCATGTCCACCGGGCCGACAAATTCGTTGCCGCGCCCCATGACACACGCCACGCTCTGATTGCGCTGACGTTCCCAGGTCTGGACCGGGTAGGTCTTGTTCCAGGCTTCGTACAGTTGCCGATCCTGTTTCGACAGGCGCAGGCCGTACTGCTTGCTCATGTAGAAATATGTCCGGGCGATCATGCCGCGAATGGAAGGGCGGGGCATGACCTTCTTCGCCTTGAAGTCGACTTGAGTCAGGCACGAGCCGTACTGACCCGATTGCACTGGCAGCCAGCCAAAACTGAAGTTGCTGCGATCGCCATTCACCTCGCCGATGCTCGGCACCAGGTTATGCAAATCGGCCTCGGCCTTTTGATAGGTCGGGTCATAGCGCGTGCAGTTTTTGCGCCCGCCTTCTTGCCAGCACTGACGCTGATGGCCGATCTGCCAGGCGGGAACAATGTGTTCCCACTCGATACGGGATGCGCGCTTGGCATTCTTGCGGGGTACATAACCACAGGCCGCGAGGTCGACCTTGTTGCCGGTGTATTTGCAGCCGCAATAGAACTCGGTGGATTGCGGGGCGTACAGCTTCCAGGCGACTTTCTTGGCTTCGTTGAAGGTGCGTGGGGCGCCAGCCTGGGCGCCGAGGGAGATGAACAGAAACAGCAAAGCAAACCAGCGGACACTCATTGACTCAATCTTCCTTCGGCACAACCCAGAAAATCTGCACGCCGCCATCGTCGCGATAGGCGAGGGTGACGTTGTCGTTCTCATCGATTTCTTCGAGCAGGCGTTCCCACTCATTCACTGGCTCGTCCGGGAGGCGGAAGATCAGTGCAGCTTTGGCTTTCTGGGCGGTGGGGGAATTGATGATTTTCTGAACGCGCATGCCCATGCGTTCATAGGCGTCAGGAGAGGCAGAAGTGGTGGACACGGAATTATCCTTATTAAGCTGTACGTGCATACAGTATTTAACTGTAAGCATTTTCGCAACTGCTTAAAATTCAAGAAAATCCTCTGACAGCGGTTTTTTCCGTTTGGTGTAGGAAGAAGGAGATTTTTTATCAGATTAGAGAGGTGAACCACTCACCAGTGTTGGCGAGTGGTGAAAGCGGTGCCCGACCGGAAGCGGTCGGGCGAGGGCGACTCAGTATTCCCAAAACATCCGCTGCAGCTCTTTGCTGTCATTGGTCTTGGTCAGCGCGACCATGGCCAGGATGCGAGCCTTTTGCGGGTTCAGGTCATGTGCCACGACCCAGTCGTACTTGTCGTCAGGCTGTTCGGCGTTACGCAGTACGAAACCACCGGCGTTGACGTGGGAAGAACGAATGATTTGCACGCCATCCTTGCGCAGGGCCTGCAGGGCAGGAACGACCCGCGAAGAGACCGAGCCATTGCCGGTGCCGGCGTGGATGATGGCTTTGGCACCTGACTGGGCCAGGGCTTTGTAGGCGGTGTCGCTCACGTTGCCGTAGGAGTAGGCGATTTCGACGTCAGGCAGGCTCTTGATGGTTTTGATGTCGAATTCCGAGTCCATGGTGTGACGCTTGGCCGGTAGGCGGAACCAGTAGGATTTGCCTTCGACCACCATGCCGAGTGGACCCCAGGCACTTTTAAACGCCTCGGTCTTGATGTTGATCATCTTGCTGACGTCGCGACCCGACTGGATTTCATCGTTCATGGTGACCAACACGCCTTTGCCGCGTGCGTCTTTGCTGCTGGCCACGGCCACCGCGTTGTACAGGTTCAGCATGCCGTCGGCGGACATCGCGGTGCCTGGGCGCATGGAGCCCACGACGATGATCGGCTTGTCGGTTTTTTCCACCAGGTTCAGGAAGTAGGCGGTTTCTTCCAGGGTGTCGGTGCCGTGGGTGATGACGATGCCATCGACGTCTTTGCTGTCGGCGAGTGCCGCCACACGACGACCCAGTTGCAACAGGTTGTCGTTGGTGATGCTTTCGGACGCGATCTGCATGACCTGTTCACCACGAACATTCGCCAATTGGCTCAGTTCCGGAACCCCGGCGATCAATTGTTCAATGCCGACTTTCGCCGCTTGGTAGGTGGCACTGTTCGCAGCGCTGGCGCCCGCGCCGGCAATGGTGCCGCCGGTGGCCAGGATCACCACGTTCGCCAGTTTCTGTTGGGTGTCGACTTCTTTTGCCTGAAGGGCGGAAGGCAGGAGCAGCAGGAGGGCCAAGGCGCCCGGAACGAAGGTCTTGAAAGCAGATGTCATTATTTTTCTCTCTAGTAGTGAGACAGTGCGGATGCAGGTTCATCTAGATGCGCCCCAAGCTGATCTGAACGTTTGGGGTGAATGAGAAAAGCAGGATCTGTACCAGTCATGCTTGGGAATTGAAAAATGCCTTTAACCTGATGATTTGTATCAACTATTAGGGTTGTTTTGAGTGTGGCTTAAACATCTTGTTGTCCGGGTTTCCGAATATGTTTTGCATTTGCGTTCGGCTCTCCGAAAAGGACTACGGCTCCTGTTGAACAAGTCGTCTTGCCAGATCGTAAATCGATGCTAAAGAAACCCGCGGGCAGGTCGATGTCTCTCTAAAGGATCTTTTTTTTCAGGAGTTCACATGTCGTTTGCTGTCGGTTTTCCCAATGCAGGTGCAATCACCATTGGCGGCAAGTCCACTACCACCATCAACGCCTTGAGCGAATCCACCTCCGAGACCTCGACGCAACTGCTGGGTGAGAAAGAGGGTGATACAACCCAGGTCCGGACCGGTGGTGGCACTCCCGCCGAAACCAAAGCAGACAGTGGCAGCAACCAAAGCATCGCCGTGAAAATGTTGCTCAAGCGGATGCAGGAACTGCAACAGCAGTTGCGTGAGCAGCAACAACAACTGGCCGCCACTCAGGCACGGTCTTACCCGACACCGGAAGCCAAGACCACGGCGGTCATGTCGATCCAGGGGCAGGTTGCCGATACTAGCGCTGCGCTGGCCCAGGTCACTGGCAATCTGGTGAAAGAGCTGGCCAAAGACTCCAGTACCGGCAGTATTGTCAGCACGACAGCGTGATGTCGGTGGTTGGCTTTGGCTGACTGGGGCACCAACGGGCCGTTGACAAATGTCGGCAGGGTTCGCATAGTTCGGTCTACGCAAACGTTTGCGTGACGCTCCCGATGGCTTGTCTGTCGGTGAGCGCAACGAAGCCTACGCCAGCGCAAGCGTTGCTCAGAATAATCATAAGATCGGAGTGAACCCATGAAGCTGCCATTCGCTGGACGTCTTCTCGCTGTCGCTATGCTGGCTGCCGCATCCGCCGCGCTGCCTGTTTCTTCGGCCTTCGCCGAGACTCCTGAAAAACCTAAAGTCGCGCTGGTCATGAAGTCCCTGGCCAACGAATTCTTCCTGACGATGGAAGACGGCGCCAAGGCTTACCAGAAAGAACACTCCGCCGATTTCGACCTGATCTCCAACGGCATCAAGGACGAAACGGATACCGCTGGCCAGACACGCATCGTCGAGCAAATGATTCTGGCCAAGGTCAATGCGCTGGTCATCGCACCCGCTGACTCCAAGGCCATGGTTCCGGTGATCAAGAAAGCCATCGATGCCGGTATCACGGTGATCAACATCGACAACCAGCTCGATCCGGCCGTCGTCAAAAGCAAGAACATCAACGTACCGTTCGTAGGCCCGGACAACCGCAAAGGCGCGCGTCTGGTGGGCGAGTACCTGGCCAAGCAACTGAAGGCCGGTGACGAAGTCGGGATCATCGAAGGCGTATCCACCACTACCAACGCCCAGGCCCGCACAGCGGGTTTCAAGGATGCGATGGAAGCGGCGCAAATCAAGGTCGTCTCTTTGCAATCCGGTGACTGGGAAATCGACAAAGGCAACAAGGTTGCCGCCTCGATACTCAGCGAGTACCCGGAGGTCAAGGCCCTGCTGGCCGGCAACGACAGCATGGCGGTCGGCGCGGTGTCTGCCGTGCGTGCAGCAGGCAAGGCCGGCAAGGTGCAAGTGGTCGGTTACGACAACATCAACGCCATCAAGCCAATGCTCAAGGACGGACGCGTCCTGGCCACCGCTGACCAGTTTGCTGCCAGGCAAGCGGTGTTCGGCATCGAAACTGCGCTGAGGATCATCAAAGGTGAGAAAGTCGACAGCGGCACCAATGGCGTCATCGAAACTCCGGTAGAGCTGGTTACCAAGTAGTCCTTCTGGCGACACAACGGCGCTCGCCCGTCCGGGCGAGCGCATGGAGAGTTTTTATGTCAGTTTCCGCCCCGAACGCTGTCCTCTCGGTCAGCGGTATCGGCAAGACTTACGCCCAACCGGTCCTGACCGGCATCGACATGACGCTGATGCGCGGTGAAGTGCTGGCGCTGACCGGCGAGAACGGCGCCGGCAAAAGCACGCTGTCGAAAATCATTGGCGGGTTGGTCACACCGACTACCGGCCAGATGCAATTCCAGGGACAGGATTACCGCCCCGGCAGCCGCACCCAGGCCGAAGATCTGGGCATCCGCATGGTCATGCAAGAGCTCAATCTGTTGCCGACCCTGTCGGTGGCGGAAAACCTGTTTCTCGACAATTTGCCCAGCAATGGTGGCTGGATCAGCCGCAAGCAACTGCGCAAGGCGGCTATCGAAGCCATGGCTCAGGTCGGGCTCGACGCGATCGACCCGGACACTCTGGTGGGAGAGCTCGGCATCGGTCACCAGCAAATGGTCGAGATCGCTCGCAACCTGATCGGCGATTGCCACGTGCTGATCCTCGACGAACCCACTGCGATGCTGACGGCCCGCGAAGTCGAAATGCTGTTCGAGCAAATCACTCGTCTGCAAGCTCGCGGCGTATCGATCATCTACATTTCCCACCGCCTCGAAGAACTGGCGCGGGTCGCCCAGCGCATTGCGGTATTGCGCGACGGCAACCTGGTCTGCGTCGAGCCGATGGCCAATTACAACAGCGAGCAACTGGTCACCCTGATGGTCGGCCGTGAACTTGGCGAACACATCGACATGGGGCCACGCAAGATCGGCGCTCCGGCATTGACGGTCAAAGGGCTGACCCGTTCCGACAAGGTTCGCGATGTGTCCTTCGAAGTGCGCGCTGGCGAGATCTACGGGATTTCCGGTTTGATCGGGGCAGGGCGTACCGAATTGCTGCGCTTGATCTTCGGGGCCGATGTGGCGGACAGCGGCACTGTCGCGCTGGGGTCGCCAGCACAGGTCGTGAGCATTCATTCACCGGCTGATGCGGTCGGTCATGGTATCGCTCTGATCACCGAGGACCGAAAAGGCGAAGGTTTGCTGCTGACCCAATCGATCAGCGCCAACATCGCCTTGGGCAATATGCCGGTTATTTCCAGCGGCGGTTTCGTCAACAACGGCGATGAGATGTCCCTGGCCCAGCGCCAGATCGACGCCATGCGCATCCGCAGTTCCAGCCCCACGCAACTGGTGTCGGAATTGTCCGGTGGCAACCAGCAGAAAGTCGTGATCGGTCGTTGGCTGGAGCGCGATTGTTCGGTGCTGCTGTTCGATGAGCCAACCCGTGGCATCGACGTCGGCGCGAAATTCGACATCTATGCACTGCTCGGTGATCTGACCCGTCAGGGCAAAGCGCTGGTGGTGGTGTCCAGCGACCTGCGTGAACTGATGCTGATCTGCGACCGGATCGGCGTGCTGTCGGCGGGGCGTTTGATCGAGACGTTCGAGCGCGACAGCTGGACCCAGGATGACTTGCTTGCTGCCGCTTTTGCCGGCTACCAAAAACGTGATGCGTTGCTCAACGAAGCAGCGCCAAGGGATCTTCCATGACTACTGCAACGTCCATCGGCAAACGTAGTGGCAACTTCTACGGCCTCGGCACCTATCTGGGCCTGGCCGGTGCCCTGCTGGCAATGGTCGCGCTGTTCTCGGTCCTGAGCAGCCATTTTCTGTCTTACGACACCTTCAGCACCCTGGCCAACCAGATCCCGGATTTGATGGTGCTGGCGGTCGGCATGACCTTCGTGTTGATCATCGGTGGCATTGACCTGTCGGTGGGCTCGGTGCTCGCGCTCGCGGCGTCGACGGTCAGCGTGGCGATTCTCGGCTGGGGCTGGAGTGTATTGCCTGCGGCGTTGCTCGGAATGACAGCGGCAGCACTGGCCGGGACTATCACCGGTTCGATCACCGTGGCGTGGCGGATTCCGTCGTTCATCGTGTCCCTCGGCGTGCTGGAAATGGCTCGCGGCGTGGCGTATCAGATGACCGGGTCGCGCACGGCCTACATCGGCGACGCCTTCGCCTGGCTGTCCAACCCGATCGCTTTCGGCATCTCGCCGTCGTTCATCATTGCCTTGCTGATCATCTTCATTGCCCAGGCCGTGTTGACCCGTACCGTGTTCGGTCGTTACCTGATCGGCATCGGCACCAACGAAGAGGCGGTACGTCTGGCAGGGATCAATCCAAAACCCTACAAGATCCTGGTGTTCAGTCTGATGGGGCTGCTGGCCGGTATCGCCGCGCTGTTTCAGATTTCTCGCCTGGAGGCGGCTGACCCGAATGCCGGCTCCGGTCTGGAGCTGCAAGTCATCGCCGCTGTGGTGATCGGCGGCACCAGTCTGATGGGCGGCCGTGGTTCGGTCATCAGTACCTTCTTTGGGGTCTTGATCATTTCCGTGTTGGCCGCAGGCCTGGCGCAGATCGGTGCAACCGAACCTACCAAACGCATCATCACCGGCGCGGTTATCGTGGTGGCGGTGGTGCTCGATACCTATCGCAGTCAGCGCGCAAGCCGGCGGACCTGAGTCATGGCAACAATCAAGGATGTGGCGGCGCTTGCGGGGATTTCCTACACCACGGTTTCCCACGTGGTGAACAAGACCCGACCGGTCAGTGAAGAGGTGCGGATCAAGGTCGAAGCTGCGATCAAAAGCCTCGACTACGTGCCCAGCGCGGTGGCCCGCTCATTGAAAGCCAAAACCACCGCGACCATCGGGCTGCTGGTGCCCAACAGCCTCAACCCGTACTTCGCCGAACTGGCACGCGGCATCGAGGATTACTGCGAGCGTAATGGCTATTGCGTGATCCTCTGCAACTCCGACGACAACCCGGACAAGCAGCGCAGCTACCTGCGCGTGCTGCTGGAAAAACGCATCGACGGGCTGATTGTGGCTTCGGCCGGCGGCGACGCGGGGCTGGCAGAAGGCCTGGCAGGTGTGCGCACGCCGATGGTGATCGTCGACCGTGGGCTGGAAGGCGTGAACGCCGATCTGGTGCGAATCGATCACGAATACGGCGCCTATCTGGCGACCCGACACCTTCTGGAGCTGGGTCATCGCGATATCGCCACCATTGGCGGGCCGGCGAGTACCAGCGTGGCGCAGATGCGTCTGGCCGGCTACCGCCGGGCCTTGAAGGAGGCGGGTGTCGAGGTGTCCGAAGAGCGCATGCTGGAAAGCGACTTCACCAGCACCGGCGGTTATAGCGCCGCCGCGATCCTGTTGGAAAAGAACCCGCCCAGCGCCATCTTCGCCGGTAACGACATGATCGGCATCGGCGTGCTGCGAGCCGCCGCCGAGCGCAATATTCGTGTACCGACCGAGCTGTCGGTGATCGGCTTCGACGATATCCAGATGAGTCGTTATGTCTACCCGGCGCTGACCACCGTCGGCCAGTCGATCCTGCAACTCGGTGAGATGGCGGCCGAAGTGCTTTTGCGACGGATCGCCACACCGGATATGGCCACCGATCAACGGATCGTGACGCCCAGTATTGTCCTGCGAGAGTCGACTGCGCCGCTGGCCGGCGTCTTCGCCCAGTTCCGCTAAAAAGCACCGCTGAAATAGAATTGATGAGTAGTGATGTATGCCAGCAAAAGTAGTGGTAATAGGCAGCCTGAACATGGACCTGGTGACCCGGGCACCGCGGCTGCCCCGTGGCGGTGAAACGCTGATCGGCGAGTCGTTTGCCACGGTCTCTGGCGGCAAGGGCGCGAATCAGGCGGTTGCTGCGGTTCGGCTGGGTGCGCAAGTGTCGATGGTCGGTTGTGTGGGCAGCGACGCCTATGGCGAGGAACTGCGCGGGGCGCTGCTGGCCGAGCAGATCGATTGTCAGTCGGTCAGTACCGTCGAGGGTTCCAGTGGCGTGGCGTTGATCGTGGTCGATGACAACAGCCAGAACGCAATCGTGATCGTCGCCGGTGCCAACGGTGCGCTGACGCCAGCGGTGATTGACCGTTTCGATGCGGTGTTGCAGGCGGCGGATGTGATCATCTGTCAGCTGGAAGTGCCCGATGCCACGGTCGGTCATGCGCTCAAGCGTGGTCGTGAGCTGGGCAAAACAGTGATCCTCAATCCGGCGCCGGCCAGTCGCCCGCTGCCGGCGGACTGGTTCGCATCCATCGATTACCTGATTCCCAACGAGAGCGAAGCTTCGGCCCTTAGCGGTTTGCCAGTGGACTCTCTGGACACCGCCGAATCCGCCGCAACCCGGTTGATCGCCATGGGAGCCGGCAAGGTCATCATCACACTCGGCGCCCAAGGTTCGCTGTTTGCCAATGGCAAACGTTTCGAACATTTCGCGGCACCGAAGGTGAAGGCTGTCGACACCACGGCGGCCGGCGATACCTTCGTCGGTGGTTTCGCCGCAGCGCTGGCGGCCGGCAAAAGCGAGGCGCAAGCGATCCGTTTCGGCCAGGTCGCCGCGGCGCTGTCGGTGACGCGTGCTGGCGCGCAACCCTCGATTCCCACCTTGTCTGATGTACAGGCGTTCAAAGCACCATGAAAAAGACACCTTTGCTCAATGTCGCGTTGTCGCGGCTGATCGCATCCCTGGGCCATGGCGACACGGTAGTGATTGGCGATGCGGGTCTGCCGGTACCACCCGGCGTCGAACTGATCGACCTTGCGTTGACCCATGGCATTCCGGATTTCGTCAGCACCTTGAAGGTCGTGCTCAGCGAAATGCAGGTCGAGAGCCATGTGCTGGCCCTGGAGATCCTGGACAAGCAGCCGTCGGCGTTGGCCACGCTGGATGAGCTGAATGCCGAAGGCTCACTGGGTCTGCGCGAGCTGCTCAGTCATGACCAATTCAAAGTCCTGAGCCGACAGGCACGGGCGATTGTTCGTACAGGCGAATGTCAGCCGTACTGCAACATCGTGCTGGTGGCTGGGGTAACGTTTTAGCTTTCCGTTCTTTCCACGCACAAGGAGTGCGCTATGTACCGCTACGCTCAGAAACTGCACCACCTGCTCCGGAGTCTGCTGCTTTTGTCCCTGATTACCGCAACAAGCGCCCAGGCGGCGGAAAAGATCGACCTGATCATCGACACCGACCCGGGTGCCGACGATGTCGTTGCCTTGCTGTTTGCCCTGGCATCACCGGAAGAACTGAACATTCGCGCGCTGACCACCGTTGCTGGCAACGTGCGCCTCGACAAAACTTCACGTAATGCGCGGCTGGCCCGCGAGTGGGCAGGGCGCGAGGATGTTCCGGTCTATGCCGGCGCGCCGAAGCCGTTGATGCGCACGCCGATCTACGCCGAGAACATTCATGGCAAGGAAGGCTTGTCGGGTGTCACCGTCCACGAACCAAAAAAGGGCCTGGCCAAGGGCAATGCGGTCAACTACCTGATTGATACCTTGAAGGCCGCCAAGCCCCACAGCATCACCATTGCCATGCTCGGTCCACAGACCAACCTGGCCCTGGCGCTGATTCAGGAGCCTGAAATTGTTCAAGGCATCAAGGAAGTGGTGATCATGGGGGGCGCGCACTTCAATGGGGGCAACATCACCCCGGTGGCCGAGTTCAACCTGTTCGCCGACCCGCAGGCTGCGGAGGTCGTGCTCAAAAGCGGGGTGAAGCTGACTTACCTGCCGCTGGACGTGACCCACAAGGTCCTCACCAGCGAGGCGCGCCTGAAGCAGATCGCCGCGATCAACAACAATGCGAGCAAACTGGTGGGCGGAATTCTCAATGAATACGTCAAGGGCGATATGGAGCACTACGGCCTTCCGGGTGGGCCGGTGCATGATGCGACCGTTATCGCTTACCTGCTCAAACCGGAGCTGTTCACTGGCCGCTCGGTAAACGTGGTCGTGGATAGCCGCGAAGGCCCGACCTTCGGTCAAACCATCGTCGACTGGTATGACGGCCTGAAGGCACCGAAGAATGCCTTCTGGGTTGAAAGCGGCGATGCCCAGGGCTTCTTCGACCTGCTGACCGAGCGTCTGGCTCGTCTGAAGTAAGGTTCACGCCCGCAGGTGCCAGCCTGCGGGTTTCACTCCCGCTCGTTATATTCCGCGCCCTTGTAGTCGGCCGGATACTTCTCGAAAATCTGCGCGATGAATGATTGCGCAGCTTCAGTCCCCAATTCCTTGACCAGTAGATCTATACCGATGATTGCCAACTCTTCCGGGCTGCCCGGGCTGTAGGAGCTATGTCCCTGTGGCCACTTGGCTTTGATGTCGGCGTCGATGCTTACGGTGGTCATGATGTCGCTCGTGAAGTCGGGAAAGTCTGAGTGTCGAGTTAACCATTTTGCGGTGCGTTTGGCACTCCGACTTAGGCATGAGAGAGGCGCTATGCGACACTTGGTCATTGATGATTTTTCAAGGAACGTGCGGTGCAGATCGATTTGAACACGCCTGACGGCTTGACCCTTGAGGCTGTGCGTCAGTTGCTGGCCTCTGCCAGCGATGATGAGCACACTCAGTTGCGGGTGACCAAAGGTGGCATTGCCTATATTTCGTCGGGCGTCGTAGGCGGCACTGATATTGACGGGCTGCTGTTTCGTCTGGAGACGTGGGCCAAAGGGTCGGGTTATGTAGGGCGGGTCGCGGCCAGTGACGAGGTCTGGGTCATGCAGATCTTCAATGCGCTGAAGCAGAACTGGCCCAATCCGCCTTTCGACTACATTGATGTCTATTGAGTGCTGTTCATATTCAGTCACGATTGAGGGATGAACGGCAGGGCGATGCTCAGGCAAACTCGCGGCTTGTCCGGGTCGAGGGCAGGGTGCTAGCACTCCCTGTGAAACCAATCACTGGATTGGCGGTCGCACGATCTCAGCTTAACTATTGAAAAAAGGAGGCTTCATGCCTTGGAAGCTCGCGTCATTGGGTACTTTGTTAGCCGTTGCCATGCTGGCCGGTTGCAGCACGACCTCCACCGAGTCGGCAACAGACCCTGTCACGACGACTGATACGGGTCACAGCCGCTGTGAGGCAAAGGCTGCCGAATTCACCATTGGCAAAAAGGCTTCGCCTGAATTGCTGGAGCAGGCGCGTACCCGCGCCGGCGCGCAGAACGCACGGTTCCTCTTGCCCACCGACATGGTGACCCTGGAGTACCGCTCCGATCGTCTGAACCTCAACACCGATACCAATCGGATCGTCACCCGCGTCAACTGCGGCTGATCGCTTCAGACTTTTGTTTCACCCATAAAAAACCCCGTCACATGGACGGGGTTTTTTTAGTGCGCCTGGAAATTACTCTGGGCGAACTTGAGCAGCTTGCATACCCTTTTGGCCTTTCTCAGCCACGAAGGAAACGGTCTGGCCTTCTTTCAGGCTTTTGAAACCGTCGCTTTCGATAGCTTTGAAGTGTACGAACAGGTCGTCACCGCCACCTTGAGGAGTGATGAAGCCGAAGCCTTTTTCATCGTTGAACCATTTAACGGTGCCGGTTTGGCGATTAGACATGGTGTATCTCCAAGAAACATATATTTTCAGTAGTACTGTGCTGCTCAGGCCAACTGGGCACACCGGGGTATCATAGTCGAAATGTTCGCTTTGGGAGCCCCCCGGACGTGCTGTTTGCCCTGCAGTCACGCTTTCTTTGTTGCTTGATGTGGCTGAAAGCCCCGTTTTAAAAGGCTTTAAGCCGAAAGTAAAGACGATAAAAAAAGCTGTAAAACCTGCATAAATTGTACAAAAAAGCGGTTTTTAGAGGCTTTTCATCGGCTGTTTTGGCCTTCAAGGCATCCAGCAGGGCTTATTTTTTCGCCTTCGGATCGGCTTTGCACGCTGCGATTTTGCTCAGCGCTTTTTGTTTCAGCGCGTCACTGGCCGTGTTGTCCATCAAGGACTGGATGTCGCTGGCCGGGTACGATTTGATCGCATCGGCACCACAAGCGCAGTGTGCTTTAGCGGCAGGAGCGCCGATCTGAGGGGTGGCTGCCTGGGTGCACTGAGCCATGTATTTCTCGCGCTCGCCTTTTGGCCAATCGGCATGGGCGGCCAGTGGCAGCAGCAGGACGATGGGGGCGACTACTGCGAATAAACGATTCAGACGCATGCTGAGATGCTCCTTTTGGGTCAATGTCTTGTTATCTGAGGGGTAAAGCGGCGTTCAAGTTCAGCACTCTGGCATAAAAAACGCGGATTTGCCCCAGCATAAAGCGCAGGTGCGTCGACGACCGTTCATCTGTGCTAGCATGCCTCGCTCGGGCGTTTGCAGGCTCCGGATGACCTTCAGTCCCGGTGGCGGCAGAGGCGCGAATAACCCTGATTTGAATCCCAGTCACTCTGGTTCGGTTTTCCGGTTGGCCGCAAGGCTCCTGCCGCTGTAAGGCAGGCGTTCGTCATTGAATGGCCTGGATCGGATCTTGTACTGGCTCATCCCAACCCACGTGACCTTTGGTAGGGGTCACCACTAGGAGAGGAGGCGCCATGCCAACTATTACTCTTCCCGACGGCAGTCAACGTTCATTCGATCACCCGGTTTCCGTAGCCGAGGTCGCCGCATCCATTGGTGCTGGCCTGGCCAAAGCCACCGTGGCCGGCAAGGTCAATGGCACGCTGGTCGACGCCAGCGACATCATCGACAGCGATTCCACGCTGCAAATCATTACGCCAAAGGATGAAGAGGGGCTGGAGATCATTCGCCACTCTTGCGCCCACCTGGTTGGCCACGCAGTCAAGCAGTTGTACCCGACCGCCAAGATGGTCATCGGTCCGGTCATCGACGAAGGCTTCTATTACGACATCGCCTTCGAACGTCCTTTCACTCCGGACGATCTGGCCGCCATCGAACAGCGCATGCAGCAGCTGATCGAAAAAGATTACGACGTGATCAAGAAAGTCACTCCGCGCGCCGAAGTGATCGAAGTGTTCAAGGCCCGCGGCGAAGACTACAAGCTGCGCTTGGTCGAGGACATGCCGAACGAGCAGGCCATGGGTCTGTACTATCACGAAGAATACGTCGACATGTGCCGTGGTCCGCACGTGCCGAACACGCGCTTCCTGAAATCCTTCAAGCTGACCAAGTTGTCCGGCGCCTATTGGCGCGGCGATGCCAAGAACGAGCAATTGCAGCGCGTTTACGGCACCGCGTGGGCCGACAAGAAGCAGTTGGCGGCTTACATCCAGCGCATCGAAGAAGCTGAAAAGCGCGATCACCGCAAGATCGGCAAGCGCTTGGGCCTGTTCCACACCCAGGAAGAGTCGCCGGGCATGGTCTTCTGGCACCCGAATGGCTGGACGCTGTATCAGGTGCTCGAGCAGTACATGCGCAAGGTTCAGCGCGACAATGGCTACCTGGAGATCAAGACTCCGCAAGTCGTTGATCGCAGCCTGTGGGAGAAATCCGGGCACTGGGCCAACTACGCCGACAACATGTTCACCACTCAGTCGGAAAACCGCGACTACGCGATCAAGCCAATGAACTGCCCTTGCCACGTGCAAGTGTTCAATCAGGGTCTGAAAAGCTACCGCGAGTTGCCGATGCGTCTGGCCGAATTCGGTGCCTGCCACCGTAACGAGCCATCGGGTGCGCTGCACGGCATCATGCGCGTGCGTGCGTTCACTCAGGACGACGCCCACATCTTCTGCACTGAAGAGCAGATGCAGGCCGAATCCGCTGCGTTCATCAAGCTGACCATGGACGTCTATGCCGACTTCGGCTTTAAAGAAGTCGAAATGAAGCTGTCCACTCGTCCGGAAAAGCGCGTCGGTTCCGACGAGCTGTGGGATCGCGCCGAAGCTGCATTGGCTGCAGCCCTTGATAGCGCTGGCCTGCCATACGATCTGCAGCCGGGCGAGGGTGCGTTCTACGGTCCGAAGATCGAGTTCTCGCTGAAAGATTGCCTCGGCCGTGTCTGGCAGTGTGGTACCCTTCAGCTCGATTTTAACCTGCCTGTCCGTCTGGGAGCCGAATACGTCTCCGAAGACAACAGTCGCAAGCACCCGGTCATGTTGCACCGGGCGATCCTGGGTTCCTTCGAGCGTTTCGTCGGAATCCTGATCGAGCACTACGAGGGTGCATTCCCCGCGTGGCTGGCTCCGACCCAGGCAGTGATTATGAATATCACTGATAAACAAGCCGATTTTGCCGCCGAGGTTGAAAAAACTCTCAACGAAAGCGGATTTCGTGCCAAGTCTGACTTGAGAAATGAAAAGATCGGCTTTAAAATCCGCGAGCATACTTTGCTCAAGGTTCCCTATCTCTTGGTTATCGGAGATCGGGAAGTCGAGATGCAGACTGTCGCTGTGCGTACTCGTGAAGGTGCTGACCTGGGCTCGATGCCCGTCGCCCAGTTCGCTGAGTTCCTCGCGCAAGCGGTTTCCCGGCGTGGTCGCCCAGATTCGGAGTAATTATTATTAAGCGTGAAATGAGACAAGATAAACGAGCTGCACCGAAAGCCCCGATCAACGAGAATATCTCGGCACGCGAGGTTCGGTTAATTGGGGCTGAGGGTGAGCAGCTTGGGATTGTGTCAATTGAAGACGCGCTTCTTAAGGCTGAAGAGGCCAAGCTGGATTTGGTGGAAATTTCCGCCGATGCAGTACCCCCTGTTTGCAAACTGATGGACTACGGCAAGTCGATCTTCGAAAAGAAGAAGCAGATTGCCGCGGCCAAGAAAAACCAGAAGCAGATTCAGGTTAAAGAAATCAAGTTTCGTCCAGGGACGGAGGAAGGGGATTACCAGGTAAAACTGCGCAACCTGGTACGTTTCCTGAGTGATGGGGACAGGGCCAAGGTATCCTTGCGATTCCGCGGCCGTGAGATGGCCCACCAGGAGCTGGGGATGGAACTCCTCAAGCGAGTTGAAGGTGACTTGCTCGAGTACGGTTCGGTCGAACAGCATCCTAAGATGGAAGGACGCCAGCTGATCATGGTCATCGCCCCGAAAAAGAAGAAGTAATCAACAGGGCACGGCAGGCCTTCTGATTATGTTTATCAACTGAATGCGGAGTATCCGAACATGCCAAAAATGAAAACGAAAAGTGGTGCTGCTAAGCGGTTTCTGAAAACTGCTAACGGTATCAAGCATAAGCACGCTTTCAAGAGCCACATCCTGACTAAAATGTCGACCAAGCGTAAGCGTCAACTGCGCGGTAGCAGCTTGCTGGCACCGTGTGACGTGGCAAAAGTCGAGCGCATGCTGCGCCTTCGTTAATTTAGTCAAGAATAGAGGAAGTAACTCATGGCTCGTGTAAAGCGTGGCGTCATTGCCCGTAAACGTCACAAAAAAATTCTGAAACTTGCTAAAGGCTACTACGGCGCTCGCTCGCGCGTATTCCGTGTTGCCAAGCAAGCGGTAATCAAGGCAGGCCAATACGCCTACCGTGACCGTCGTCAGAAAAAACGTCAGTTCCGCGCTCTGTGGATCGCTCGTATCAACGCTGGTGCACGTATTAACGGTCTGTCCTACAGCCGTTTCATCGCCGGCCTGAAAAAAGCGTCCATCGAGATCGACCGTAAGGTTCTGGCTGATCTGGCAGTGAACGAAAAAGCGGCGTTTGCTGCGATTGTCGAGAAAGCTAAAGCCACCTTGGCTTAAGTACCCCCGACAGTCACCCGGCCTCACCTCTGTGGGGTCAGGTGTTAAACGTCATAAATAGGGGAAGAGCCTTCAAGCTCTTCCCCTATTTTGTATCTGGAGTCTGTACATGGAAAACCTGGACGCGCTCGTCTCTCAAGCACTAGAGGCTGTGCAAAGCGCTGAAGATATCAATGCCCTGGAGCAAATCCGGGTTCACTACCTTGGCAAAAAGGGTGAATTGACTCAGGTGATGAAGACCCTGGGGAATTTACCGGCAGAAGAGCGTCCGCAAGTCGGCGCCCTGATCAACGTTGCCAAGGAGCGTGTCACAGAGGTTCTCAATGCTCGCAAGGCACTGTTTGAAGAGGCCGATCTGGCCGCCAAACTGTCCGCCGAGTCCATTGACGTGACCCTGCCTGGCCGTGGCCAGACCTCGGGTGGTCTGCATCCGGTCACTCGCACTCTGGAACGTATCGAACAGTTCTTCACCCACATCGGCTACGGCATCGCCGAAGGCCCTGAGGTCGAAGACGATTACCACAACTTCGAGGCGCTCAACATCCCAGGCCATCACCCGGCCCGGTCGATGCATGACACCTTCTATTTCAATGCCAACATGCTGTTGCGCACCCATACCTCGCCGGTACAGGTCCGCACCATGGAATCGAAACAACCGCCGATCCGCATCGTCTGTCCAGGCCGTGTGTACCGTAGCGATTCGGATATCACCCACTCCCCGATGTTTCACCAGGTCGAAGGCCTGCTGGTCGATCGCGACATCAATTTCGCCGACCTGAAAGGCACCATCGAAGAGTTCCTGCGCGTGTTCTTCGAAAAAGAACTCGCCGTGCGTTTCCGCCCTTCGTACTTCCCGTTCACCGAGCCGTCCGCTGAAGTCGACATGGAATGCGTGATGTGCAGCGGTAAAGGCTGCCGCGTCTGCAAGCAGACCGGCTGGCTGGAAGTGATGGGCTGCGGCATGGTTCACCCGAACGTGCTGCGCATGTCCGGGATCGACCCGGAAGAGTTTTCGGGCTTCGCCTTCGGCATGGGCGTCGAGCGTCTGGCCATGCTGCGTTACGGCGTGAACGACTTGCGTCTGTTCTTCGACAACGACTTGCGGTTCCTCGCGCAATTTCGCTAGTCGTAACGAATTCTTAGGAGAGCAGGATGAAATTCAGTGAACAATGGCTGCGTGGCTGGGTAAGCCCGCAGGTAAGTCGCGACGAGCTGGTTGCTCGTCTGTCGATGGCCGGTCTTGAGGTCGATAGCGTTACGCCGGCCGCTGGTGAATTCAATGGCGTGGTTGTGGGCGAAGTGCTGAGCACCGAGCAGCACCCGGACGCCGACAAGCTGCGTGTTTGCCGGGTCAGCAATGGCTCGGAGACCTTCCAGGTGGTATGTGGTGCGCCAAACGTGCGCCCGGGCCTGAAGATCCCGTTCGCCATGATCGGTGCCGAACTGCCAGGTGACTTCAAAATCAAGAAAGCCAAGCTGCGTGGCGTTGAGTCCAACGGCATGCTGTGCTCGCAAGCCGAGCTGCAAGTCGGCGAAGGCAACGACGGCTTGATGGAATTGCCGGCTGATGCGCCGGTCGGTCAGGATATTCGTGAGTACTTGGGCCTGGACGATGCCAGCATCGAGGTCGACCTGACCCCGAACCGCGGCGACTGCCTGTCCCTGGCCGGTCTGGCCCGTGAAGTCGGTGCGCTGTACGCCGCCGAAGTCACTCGCCCGGTCGTTGCTACCGTTCCAGCCGTGCACGACGAAGTGCGTACGGTTGAAGTGCTGGCGCCAGCCGCTTGCCCGCGTTACTTGGGTCGTGTGATCCGTAACGTCGACCTGTCCAAGCCTACACCGCTGTGGATGGTCGAGCGTCTGCGTCGTGCCGACGTGCGCAGCATCGATGCGGCCGTCGACATCACCAACTACGTGATGCTGGAACTGGGTCAACCGTTGCACGCGTTCGATCTCGCCGAAATCAATGGCGGCATCCGCGTGCGCATGGCCGACGAAGGCGAGAAGCTGGTGCTGCTCGACGGCCAGGAAGTCACCCTGCGTAGCGATACCCTGGTGATTGCCGACCACACCCGCGCTCTGGCAATCGCCGGCGTCATGGGGGGCGAGCACAGCGGCGTCAACACCGCGACCACTCGCGATATCTTCCTGGAAAGCGCGTTCTTCGATCAGATTGCCGTTGCTGGCAAGGCGCGTTCCTACGGCCTGCACACCGACGCTTCGCACCGCTACGAGCGTGGCGTGGACTGGCAGCTGGCCCGTGAAGCCATGGAGCGCGCCACTGGCCTGCTGCTGGAAATCACCGGCGGCGAAGCCGGCCTGATCATCGAAACCGTCAGTGAACAACACCTGCCGAAGATTGCTCCGGTCACCCTGCGTGCCCAGCGCATCACCCAGATGTTGGGCATGGAAATGGATTCGGCCGAAGTCGAGCGTCTGCTCAACGCTTTGGGTCTGACCGTTACTGCCGACGGGGCAGGGCAGTGGCGCGTAGAAGTGCCAAGCCATCGTTTCGATATCAGCCTGGAAGTTGACCTGATCGAAGAACTGGCCCGCCTGTACGGTTACAACCGTCTGCCGGTTCGCTACCCGCAAGCCCGCCTGGCGCCGCAAGCCAAGGCTGAAGCGCGTAGCGACCTGCCTGAGCTGCGCCGTCTGCTGGTGGCTCGTGGTTATCAGGAAGCGATCACTTATAGCTTCATCGATCCGAAACAGTTCGAGTTGTTTAATCCGGGTGTTGAGCCGCTGCTGCTGGCCAACCCGATTTCGAACGACATGGCCGCGATGCGTTCGTCGCTGTGGCCTGGTCTGGTCAAGGCGCTTCAGCACAACCTGAATCGTCAACAGGATCGCGTCCGTCTGTTCGAAAGCGGTCTGCGTTTCGTCGGTCAGCTGGATGGCTTGAAGCAAGAGCCGATGTTGGCTGGCGTGGTTTGCGGTAGCCGTCTGCCGGAAGGGTGGGCACAAGGTCGCGATGTCGTGGACTTCTTCGACGTCAAAGCCGACGTGGAAGCGGTGCTGGGCTTTGCCGGTGCACTGGATTCGTTCAGCTTCGTACCGGGTAAACACCCTGCGTTGCACCCGGGTCAAACCGCGCGCATCGAGCGGGAAGGTCGCCTGGTCGGTTTCGTCGGCGCTATCCACCCTGAATTGTCGAAAACCCTTGGCCTCGATCGTCCGGTTTTTGTTTTCGAACTGGTTCTGGCGGAAGTGGCGTTGGGCAAAATGCCTAAATTCCAGGAGTTATCGCGCTTTCCTGAAGTGCGTCGTGACCTGGCGCTAATAGCCGATACCGGCGTTGCAGCCAGTGCCGTACTGGACGTAATCCGTGAAAATGCAGGCGAATGGCTGACAGACCTCAGGCTATTTGACGTGTATCAGGGTAAAGGTATTGATCCGCATAGAAAAAGCCTTGCAGTTGGCTTGACCTGGCAGCATCCATCGCGCACTCTTAATGACGATGAGGTGAATACTACGACGCAAAACATCCTCACCTCGCTCGAACAAAGGTTGAACGCCACGTTAAGGAAGTGACGTATGGGGGCTCTGACGAAAGCTGAGATGGCGGAACGTCTGTATGAGGAGCTGGGCCTGAATAAACGGGAGGCTAAGGAATTGGTCGAACTGTTTTTTGAAGAAATCAGGCACGCTCTTGAAGACAACGAACAAGTCAAATTGTCCGGTTTCGGCAATTTCGACCTTCGGGACAAACGCCAGCGGCCTGGCCGCAATCCGAAAACGGGTGAAGAAATCCCGATCACGGCTCGCCGTGTGGTCACCTTTCGTCCAGGGCAGAAGTTGAAGGCCCGAGTTGAGGCTTATGCTGGAACCAAGTCATAACGACGAGCTACCCGTCATCCCAGGCAAACGCTACTTCACCATTGGTGAAGTCAGCGAGCTGTGTGCGGTAAAACCGCACGTGCTGCGCTACTGGGAGCAGGAGTTTCCTCAACTCAACCCCGTCAAACGCCGCGGGAACCGCCGGTATTATCAGCGACAAGACGTGTTGATGATCCGGCAGATCCGCGCGCTTCTTTACGATCAGGGGTTCACCATCGGCGGCGCACGCTTGCGTTTGTCCGGCGATGAAGCCAAAGACGACACCACCCAATACAAGCAAATGATTCGGCAGATGATTGCTGAATTGGAAGACGTGTTGGTTGTGCTCAAGAAATAATTTCCTGCGTTTGAATACTTCCAGTTTTCAAACGCTTGCGATATATTCTTGAGCGTTCTTCGAGATGAAGGACGAGTTTCACGCCTAGTCGGGGCGTAGCGCAGTCCGGTAGCGCACTAGCATGGGGTGCTAGGGGTCGAGTGTTCGAATCACTCCGTCCCGACCATATAATTCAATGACTTAGCCCAATCTGAAAAGATTGGGCTTTTTCATGTCTAAAAAATACTCCCACATTTACTCCCACGGATATCTGATCTAGGTAGCTTTGGAGTCTGAGCAGTGTTACGGCTACGGTTACTGTCTACCTTCCCGTCTTCGTGGCGATTCTTGATAAAGCAGAAGATCTAAGTTCTAAAGCCCTGCGCTTCACCATCTGAACGAGCCCCATGGAAGACAGGACACCGTTTCCCCCTTACGATAAGGGATAGGCAAACGGTTATGTTTATGACTAATAGCAACGACAAGAGTGGGGAGCTTTTGGGCCAGGAGCGGCGACGGCGCTGGAGTCCGGAGCAAAAACTGGCCATGGTTCGCGAGAGCCTTGAGCCCGGGCAAAGCGTTTCGGTGGTCGCTCGACGCAACGGCATCAATGCCAACCAGCTGTTCCTATGGCGCAAGTTATATCAGGACGGCAGTCTGTCGGCGGTCAGTGCCGGTGAAGCCGTTGTGCCCGCCTCGGAGCTGAGCGATGCGCTCAAGCAGATCCGTGAACTGCAACGGATGCTCGGCAAGAAGACGATGGAAGCGGAAATCCTCAAAGAGGCGGTGGAGATCGCCCGGTCGCGAAAATGGATTGCGCACTCACCCTTGTTGCCGGGGGACGACCAGTGAAACTGGTCAGCGAATGTCTCGGTGTGGCGCGCTCGCAATTAACGGTTCGAATCAAGCAATCGGTATCGCCCAAAGTCCGGCGAAGCAGGGCCCTGAACGACGCTGATCTGGTGGTTGAAATCCAGCAACAGATCAGCGAGCTGCCCAGCTATGGCTACCGTCGTGTTTGGGGATTGCTGCGTCGCGCCCGTGAAAAGCGGTCGCTGCCGGCGATCAACGTGAAGCGGGTTTACCGGGTGATGCGTGACCACAACCTTTTGCTTGAACGCCGGATCAAACAGCCCGGCGTGCCGCGTCGGCACGAAGGCCGTATTGCCGTGGAAACCAGTGATACGCGTTGGTGCTCGGACGGCTTTGAGTTCCGCTGTGAGGACGGCGCCAAACTGAGCGTGACCTTTGCCCTGGATTGCTGTGACCGCGAAGCCATCGGCTGGGTCGCGAGTCCGACCGGGTACAGCGGCGATGACATCCGCGACTTGATGCTGGAGAGCGTAGAGAAACGCTTCGGTGATCAACTGCCTGCAACGCCGGTGCAATGGCTAAGCGACAACGGCTCGGCGTACACCGCCGAACAGACACGCCTGTTTGCTCGACAGATCGGTTTGCAGCCGGTGACCACTCCAGTGCGCAGCCCTCAGAGCAATGGTATGGCCGAGAGCTTCGTGAAGACGATTAAGCGCGATTATGTGGCGCATATGCCCAAGCCGGATCGAGAAACGGCGCTGCACAATCTGGCAATTGCCTTCGAGCATTACAACGAGCAGCATCCGCACAGCGCCTTGAAATATCGTTCACCGAGGGAGTTCAGGCGCTTAGCGGCAGCATCAATTTAACGGGGAGTTGGTGTCCGGTTTGGTAGGGGCAAGTCCAGCAGATTTATTAGCACATTTTCTGCCACACCGGTGGCTCTCTGGTCGTTGCTGACCGCGCCATCTTGATCGAGTGATGGCTAGATGATATTTAAGAGTGTACGGATATGTGTTAAAGCTGTGCTTGGGGATCAACATTGAGGTTAGGGCGGCGTATTTTAATGCCAGGGAAGGATCTATGCCATACCGAATTTTTGATTGGGAAGAGATCGCTGGTGACTTCGAGCGGGGTACTGTTCTGGTCGGTAACGGAGCGAGTATCGCGATCGATAGGAGCTTCGGGTACGAGGCGCTTCTGCAGGAAGCACGTGAGCATGGCCTGCTTACTGCTGATGTAGAAGATCTTTTCAGGTCATTCACTACGAACGATTTTGAGTTGGCGCTTCGGCTCATTTGGCATGCGGCCAAGGTCAATACTGCGCTCCGGATCCCTGATGGCATCACACGTCAGATTTACCGGGATATTCGCCAAGCACTCATTGAAACCGTACGCGCTGTGCACCCTGCACACGCTGATGTAGCTGCTCGTCTTCCCAGTATGTATCGCTTCCTGAAGCAGTTCAGTACGATCCTGTCGCTGAATTACGACTTGCTTGTGTACTGGACGATGACCTACGGGATAGACGTACAGGACCGGCATCGGTTCAAGGACTGCTTCCTGGGTGGAAGCTTCGATGACGACTGGAAGCGTTTTAGACGGAGTACTGGGGAGCAGACAAATACGCTCGTCTTCTATCCCCACGGTAACTTGGCTCTGTGTCGAGACGTAGTAGAAATAGAAAGCAAGATTCACGACCAAGGCCCAGGGCTTTTAGGCTCAATTCTGCATGCCTGGAGCACCGGTGATGTTATTCCCCTGTTTGTAAGCGAAGGTACTTCGGCACAGAAGCTCACGGCGATCCAGAACAGCTACTACCTATCCACGGTGTATCGGGAGGTTATTCCTTCATTGGAGGGGAGCCTCACCATCTTTGGATGGGGAATGGGCGAGCAGGAAGCGCACCTACTTCATCGACTGTCGAAATCGGATGTGGATCGGGTTGCGTGTTCTGTCTATCGGGGCAACCAACGGTTCTGCGATGCCGCGGCCCGTACTCTCAGAGATCACTTTGGCGATATAGAGGTTGTGTTCTTTGATAGTGCGTCTACCGGGTGGGCAGTTTGAATCGCCCCTAGTTCTGTAGCTACCTCCAAGCTACAAGGGAGGGCCTGCTAAGCCCTGAGTAACCGCCCGCTTTTGGCCGAGAGTGTGTAAAAACGCGTTCACTGGCGATGGCCGCCGAGCGCGGATTTCTTTACTGCTTCGAGCGCTCGTAGAGCGCTCTGGTGCTTGAGATTTCGATTTAGGCGTCGCCATGGATGACCAGTCAATGGAACATGCTGTATTGGCCTCATACACTCGCAAAAAATAGCAGCCGTTAGGCTACAAGAGCCCTTAGCAGCCCCTCGGTACCGAAGATTTTCATTGTCCGCTTCAGGTTGTAGGCGAGCACGTTCAGGCTCATCTCCGTGCTGACTCCTTGCAGCTTTCGCGTCAGGAAATGTGTCGCTCCCATCCAGTGTTTGAGCGTCCCGAAGGGATGCTCGACAGTCCGCCTGCGGATCCGCATCATCTCGGGCGCACTATTCAAACGGCTCTGCATTTCTTCCAGTACGGCCTCATGCTCCCAACGCCTGATACGCCGTTCCGTACTCGGTGTGCACTGCGCTTTCAGCGGGCAAGTTTGGCAGCGTGAGCTCCAGTAGCGGTGCAACTTCATTCCCTTTTCAACGCTCGAAAAGCGCCAGATCAAAGCCTGCCCAGCCGGGCAAATGTATTCGTTTCTCTGCGCGTCATAGCGGAAGGCATCGTTGTTGAAACGCAGAGGTCATCGATTTCGGTACATAGGCGACGATATCCGCATCGTGGCAGGCCAGGATTTATTCGCTTTTGAAGTAGCCTTTGTCAGCTACCACCGAGAGCGTTTCCAGGCCCATGGCCTCGCGCGTCTGCTTGGCCATCGAACTGAGTTGATCGCGATCAGAACCGACATTGGTTACTTCGTGAGCCACGATCAAATGATGCTTCGCATCGACCGCCGTCTGCACGTTATAGCCGACGATTCCAGTGCCTCGCGTCATCATGGATCGAGCGTCCGGGTCGGTCAGTGAAACCTGTTTATCCGGCGCTTCGTTAAGCCGGGTTTCGATGACCTGAAGCTCTTTCATCTGAGCTTTTAGCTTGTTGATCTTCTCTTGCAAACGGGCAGCCTTGGGCCGTGAGATCGACGGTTCTTGCTGATCGGCTTCGTCGAGTTCCGTCAGATACCGGTTGATGCTCGATTCAATTTCTTCCATCCGCCGTTGCAGCTTGGTGCTGGTGAAATTGCGGTCGCGGTTATTGACCGCCTTGAACTTGCTGCCGTCGATGGCGACCAGGCTTTCTTCGAATAATCCTAGCTGCTGACACAGTACGACGAACTGTCGGCAGACGCCGAAAATGGCTTTACCGTTATCTTTTCTGAAATTTGCGAGGGTCTTGAAGTCAGGCATCAAACGGCCGATCAGCCACATCAGTTCGACATTGCGCTGCGTCTCTCGCTCCAGGCGCCGGGTGGATTGGATGCGGTTGAGATAGCCATAAATGTAGATCTTCAGCAGGATCTCGGGATGGTAAGCAGGTCGGCCGGTACTTGCTGGCATGACACCTTCAAAACCCAGCTTGCCCAGGTCGAGTTCGTCGACGAAGACATCGACTACACGCACCGGGTTGGTATCAGTCACGTAATCGTCGAGGCTTTCGGGGAGTAATGTACTTTGGCCCCGATGTTCACCTTGAATGAAGCGCTTCATGGGCGATCCCTGCGATGAAATCCTCAGAAATCATAGCAAGGGTTCGCAAAGGCGTTTTTACACACTCTCGGCCGATAGGAGACGCTGTGATTCTCTCCTTTGAGCAGTTCCGCGTGAGACCAGCAAGAGGTGCCTAAGTGTGGGCTTGAGCAATCAGGGCTCAATCGCATACGATAAGCATTATCAAGTACGCACTGATTTCCTCTCGCTTTTCCGGGCCCATTTTCCATGCCGCCACATGACACCCAGCCTTGCGTCGACATCCAGACGCTCTACACCGACCATCACGGCTGGCTGCAAAACTGGCTGCGCAAGAAACTGGGCTGTAGCAGCAACGCCGCAGACCTGACCCATGACACTTTCCTTCGCTTACTGACCAAGAAAGACCCCATCGAGATTCGTGAGTCACGCGCTTTGCTGGTGACCATCGCACGCAGCGTGTTGAGTAATCATTTCCGCCGTCAGAAGCTGGAGCGTGCCTATCTGGAGGTGCTCGCCAGCCTCCCTGAGAATGTGATGCCGTCGCTTGAAGAGCAGGCAATCCTGCTGGAAACCTTGATCGAACTGGATCGCCTGCTCGATGGGCTGGCGGCCGATGTGCGTCAGGCGTTTCTCTGGTCGCAGCTCGATGGTCTGGCACATTCAGATATTGCGGCCCGCCTGAATGTCTCGGTGACCACGGTCAAGCGCTACATCGTCAAGGCGGGTGTACAGTGTTTCTTTGCAGCGTGAAGGGGACCTCTTGATGAGCGCCGTTTCGCCAGCCGTTGCCGAGCGCGCGGTCGAGTGGATGGTGGAGTTGCAAAGCCCGCCTGTGGCGCCAGCCACGCTCGTCCAATGGCGACAATGGCGCGCGCAGGACCCCGAGCATGAGCGCGCCTGGCAGCGTATCGAGGCGTTTGGCGAGCGCTTTTCGGGGTTGGTGCAAAACGCCCATATCGCTCAGGCCACGCTCAATTCATCCGACAGGCCCGATCTGGAACGGCGCCGGGCGATCAAGGCCCTGGCGTTGCTGGTCAGCCTGGGCGCCGGCGCCTGGGCCGGGCGCGATACGACTCTCTGGCAGAACGTCAGTGCCGACTATCACAGCGCGGTGGGCGAGCAACGTCAGCTGACGCTGGTCGACGGAACTCGCGTGTTGATGAACACCGACACCGCCATCGATGTGCGCTTCGATGCCAACTCCCGTCTGCTGCGCCTGTTGCGTGGCGAAGTGCAAGTCCGTACTGGCAATGACCGGATGACACGTCCTTTCCTGGCGTACACCGCCCAAGGTCGCATCGAAACCTTCAGCAGCCGCTTTCTGCTTCGCCAGGCCGAGGGATACAGCCGTGTTGCGGTGGCTGAAGGAAACGTCACCCTGTTAACAGGGAAGCGCCCGGCGCTGGTGCTGCAAGCCGGGCAACAGGTGATGTTCACCCCTGACGAACTCGGCCCGATCCGCTCGGTCAGCGATGCTGACCTGGCGTGGACGGATCGCATCATCATTGCCCACGACCAGCGCCTGGAGGATTTTCTCGCCGAAGTGAGTCGCTACCGGTCCGGACATCTAGGTTGCAGCACTACGGTAGCGAGCATTCGGGTGGCCGGGACATACCCGCTGACCGACACTGACAGGATCCTGCAAACCCTCGGTGCGACGTTCAACCTGCACGTGCGCAGTTTCACCCCTTATTGGGTCACTCTGGAGCCCAGGGAACGGCGGACCTGAATCTATTTTGAAAAACTTCTGCTCAGGGTGGTCCATATGGCGTTCTCGCGAGACATGGAAATAAAGACACCTTTTTCCTTGCTCATTTCTCGTGGAGTTTGACATGAATCACCCCCTGCGCCTTCGCGCCATACCCTTGGCGCTCGCCTTTAGCCTGGCGTCCGGCGCGTTTAGCAGCGCACTACTTCTCGCCCCCGCGCGGGCCTCTGCTGCCGACAGCACGCGTCATTACGATATCGCCGCAGGCAGCCTACGAGACGCCCTCAATCAGTTCGGCCACCAGGCCAATCTGTTGGTGTCCTACCCGGCGCAACAGACAGCGGGACGCGTGAGTCAGGGACTACACGGCGACTACACCGTCGAGCAGGGGCTTGCGCTGCTGCTCTCGGGTTCGGGACTGCAAGCGGTACACCTGAGCAACGGCAGTTACACCTTGCAGACCGCGCCTGAAGGCTCGATGACCTTGCCGACCTCGACCATCAATGGCGCCGCCGAGCAGAGCATTACCGAGCCCATCGAAGGCATCGTCGCCAACCGCAGCAGCGTTGGCACCAAGACCAACACAGCGATCAACGAAGTGTCGCAGTCGATATCGGTGATCACCCGCGACGAAATGGACAAACGCGGCGTGCAGGATTTCAACTCGGCGGTGGCCTATACCCCCGGCATTCGCGCCATCGATTACGTGGGCGGGCAGGGCGCCCCCGACATTTACATGCGCGGCTTCCGCTCCTTCAACTTGTTCGGCATCTACAAGGACGGCCTGCGCAGCGGCTTCAACCAGTACGACACCGACTTCGAGACCTTCGCGCTGGAACGCATCGACGTGATCAAGGGCCCGGCATCGGTGCTCTATGGGCAGATGGCGCCCGGCGGCATGGTCAACCTGACCAGCAAACGGCCCACCGACGAAACCATTCACGAAGTACAGATTCAGGGTGGCAGCCACGATCGCCGTCAGGAAGCCATTGACCTAGGCGGGCGTATCGATGACGAGGGCAAGTTGACCTACCGCTTCGTCGCCCTGCAACGCGATAGCGGCACGCAGGTCGATCACTCGCCGGATGACCGCACCTACGTCGCCCCCTCGCTGACCTGGAAACCAGATGACGACACCAGCTTCACGGTCCTGACCAGCTACATGAAAAGCCGCAAGGGCGGCGCCGAACAAAGCTTCCCGGTCAATGGCACGCTCAACGGGACAGCCGTTGGTCACGTGCCGTCGAGCACCTATCTGGGCGATCCCCATGTCAGCCACTACGACGTCGAGAACACATCGGTCGGTTATATCTTCGACCGTCAGCTCAGCGAGAACTGGAAGTTTGAACAGAACGCTCGTTACGTGGAGTCCGATGTCGACTACATCAGCAACGGCGCGCGTAACAGTGCGCAACTGGGCAGCGACGGCCGCACCTACACCTTCGGCTACCAGAAGCGACCGAAGAAGACCGACACCTTCCTGCTCGACAACAACCTGCAAGGCCAATTCGACACCGGTCCGGTCAATCATCAGGTGCTGTTCGGTATCGACTACGGTCACTATTCGGGACGCGAGTCACGACTGGGTTCGAACAACCAGACGGTGGACATCTTCGACCCGGTGTACAACGCCAACGTGGTGTGGAACGCGGCCAAATCCACCGACGGCAAAAGCGTCGTGGTGCAGAAGGGCGCGTACTTTCAGGACCAGCTCAAGCTCGACAACTGGCGTCTGACTCTTGGCGGGCGGCAGGACTGGCTGGAGGACCGCGAATACAGCTACCTGGGCAGTGGCGATCGCAGTGCGCAGAATGACCACAAGTTCACCGGTCGCGTGGGCCTGGCGTACCTTTTCGATAACGGCATCACGCCTTACGCCAGCTATAGCACCTCGTTCCAGCCAACCTCCGGTACCGCGCAGGATGGCAGCACGTTCAAGCCGACCGAGGGCGAGCAATACGAGTTGGGTGTCAAGTACCAGCCGCCAAGCCAGAACAGCTTCATCACCGCATCGATGTATGACCTGACCCAGAAAAACGTCACCACCACCGACCCGACCAACGCAAGCTTCCAGGTGCAGACGGGCGAGCAACGTTCAAGAGGCTTCGAGCTGGAAGGCAAGGCCGAGCTGACGCAAAGCCTGGACCTGATTGCGTCCTACGCCTACACCGACGCCGAAGTGACAGAAGCCAACACCGTCGGCACGGGTGTGACGGCCTATAGCCTCAAGGGCAACCGGCCGATCGCGGTGGCGAAAAATACTGGATCGTTGTGGCTGGACTACAGCCTTCAAAACGGACCGCTCGATGGTGTGGGAGTGGGCGTCGGGCAGCGTTATGTAGGTTCGTCCTACAACGCCAAGAATACCGTCAAGGTCCCCGGCTACAGCCTGACTGACGCCAGCCTGCGCTACGACCTGAGCAAGTTGAACGCCAGCCTTGCGGGGACCAGCATCGATTTGAACGTCAACAACCTGTTCGACAAAACCTACTTTACGCCCGGGTTCTACGAGAACAGCGTGTTCTACGGCACGCGCCGCACTGTGATTGGAAGCCTGACGTACAAATGGTAAGTGCGGCCAGACTACGTATACAAAAGCCAGTTTGACGGATAGGCGTCGTGAACGATCAAGCCTTCTAAAGCGGGGCTTTTTCGTCAGGGCGGTCAAGGCGAGGAGGTGCCTATCATTTCCTCGATCTGAATCGCCCTATTCGACAGCCTGGGGTCGCACGCGAGACGTAGCACCTCGCGCTGCGTAACTATTGGCAGCCTCATGTGTTCTCCTCGCGACAGGCGTGTGAATGCCTCACAAGTCGCGCCGTGTGAAAATTGCAGACAAACGGAAGGTGATCGGCTTGACGCCGAACGCGAGGAACACAGAATGATGGTGCGTAGGGCTCAAAACCTAACACCACTAAAAAAGCCTAGGACTCCACCCCTGGGCTTTTTTGTGTTCCAAGTCCACCGGCTAACTCCTAGCCTGGTCTCATTGCGATACTCCTCATATGCCTAGGTCACACGGCCTGCTGCCGTGCGCAGCGCTGCGTGGCAATCCAGCAGGCGACCTCCTTGGACAGAGCGAAGAACCCTCGACGATTAGGTACTTCAAACAGGGGCACCTCAATCGTTCCCCGCTGTTTAGCCTTACGAAACGCGTCGTAAGACGTGTAACCCAACTCTCTCCACAGCGCGCTGCCACCCACCATCAGGCCATATCGATCCTTGAGATCGAGCTCTAATTCGGATGCGAGGATTTGGATTTGAATGGGCTCGCGCATCGCACTTATGTCCAGTTTGGTCACAGTTAATAGTAATAAACCGCCCCCTTGCGCTCTAGCCGTAAGACTTCTACATTTTTTACGGTACAAAGAACGGTTGCGGATTTTTAACTGTCTGATTTTAAAAGAATTGCAAACATTTATTCGGAGTTCGCAGAGAGCTTGCGCGAACCAATTCCGGAAAATAGTAGTCCCCGGAGCAACACGGTGGAAATGCTCGCAGTGGGCTATTGGTTCGAAGGCCCGAGGCAGCGGACAGGCCTTAAAACTGCCTATGCCCTTGAGCTGTATTTCGAAAAAGAGTCATTTCGAAGAAACGCGAATGGCACGATCCGGCATTACCGAAGCAAGTGGTCAAGGTATGAGCAGAAAATGATCTCGCCCAAGGCGAAGACCTTGAGCAGGGTGGAACTGCTAGCACCTGGATCTTCCCGCGACCTTAACCATCCCCTATGGGCATTAGTGAAACTGCTCTCGCGTAAACGGAAGATCAGTTTCGACAATTACTTCCGAACGCTAAACACCGAAGTCCAACTGGTGCTTTATCGCAATACCAGCGACATGATTTGGGACAGTGCTCAGCGCGAACCAACCACTCAAGTTCTACTCGAAAAACTCGAACGCAGGGCAAGCTTGGATACCCTCGCAGCGCTGATCGTGATAGTGGTCGAAGCGGATCATCTGGGTCGAAAATCTCTTGCTATAAAAGCAGTAAACTCCCTACACAAAGTACTTCTGATGCTGGCGATGGAGCTTCAGGCGCGCGGTGTTGCCGTTGGCCTAATTGATTGGCTGGCGTTCAACGTCTTACCTCTTGGCGTGCCTGCGCACCTGCAGATCTGGATGAGCAGCGCTGACTACATCCACGCGTCCGCCCATTTGAACACCATGGTTTACCAGCATCCCGAAAGGCGCGGAAAAACCTTGCCTTGGAAGCTTCGTGCCAGGCTGATGTGCAAGCTTCTTGCCGGGGATATGGGGATTGACGTTCTGCACGCAATGCGCCCGCAGTTCGAGTTGCGGGAAGACGTCGGGGAAATCGCGGGCGAGTTGGTCGAGGAGTTTAAGAAGACGTCGGCACTCAGAACTTGGGGGTGGATGTGCATCGCTGATGGCACACCTCAAGTAGTGCCCCCCGTAGCGCTGCTTTAGCCTTCCCATGATTCGCTAGGCGAGTGGTCAAGTCCAATGCAAATGCCTGGTCACGTCCGATGCAAACGACTGGTCAAGTCGAATGCAAGCGGGAGGTCAAGTGGTGTGCAATTTCCCAGGTCAACCTGAATGCGAAAATGACGCGTATATCTGCGAGAAAAAGCCCCTCGATAGAGGGGCTATGAACGGATTTCCCGTCAGGACATCGATCAGGATATGACACAGGTAACTGCCTTAATCAGGCATTCAGTATGTTTTGGCAAGATTGCTGATCTTTATCGCATGCCCGTTTTTGTTTTCAATACTTCCAGGTAAAGGTGAGTGTCGGTCGCACGAATAATCAAGTCATCACCTGTCTCCAATAGCTCGGTAAGCAGTCCATCATTGACGTCTAAGTACTCGCTAAAATCGTCTCCTCCTAATTCGCTAATGGCGACGTTCCACCATTGCTCGAACTCATCGAGGTACGGGTTGCAGCCAGTCGCATAAACAAGGACCTTGCGACTGCCGTTGGGAGTTGTCTCGTCGACCTCAGACATGAGGTACACCCCATGATCCTTGACCAGTATGATTCGACAGTCGTTTGCTAGGGCTTCGGACAAGACCGCCCGCAGTTCAATGCCTGCAAATTGCAGCATGATTGATATCTCCGTTGACAGTGCTAAGAAACCTGTCCCCATGCGGGAAAGATTTCCCCGCGGTGGGTTGAAGAAAAACAAGAAGGTTTGCCTGGCGAGCGGCGCTCGAAAAGTGCTCAGGAGAGCAGTAGGCGTTCATCACCGTAGAAGCGGTTATCGTGCGAGCCACCGAACGCTAATCGCACTTGGGGAGAGCCATCACCGAAATGACGTAGCCTTGAAGGTTCTGGCTACCTGGGAAGTGCTGTCGATAACAGCGATCCGTACCTTGTATTTAGCTGGACGATTTATCTGGGTCAATCACTGTAGAGACGCTGTTTCACGGGGTTTGTCTTCTGGCTTCCAATGAAGATTTTTCGGCCGGAAAAACTGATAAGCGGTCAGGCACGGGCCGTTTTCAGTAGTAGGCTGTTACTCTTGTCTCAACCATGAAAACGCTCAGAAGAGGGCGAGACCATGCCGACTCAGCAACCTGTTCAGAGTTCACGTGCCCACCGCTGGGCGTACGCCTGTGGTCTGTCGGTGAAGCGTGGTTACCGTAAGTTGAAAACGTTTGAATCCCGCGTGGTTGAGCGTGCGGAAACGGCAGGTATGCCCGCAGGTAAATTACTTGTTCGCGGGAGTTTTCTGACTGCCAAGTTTGCTCTGCTCGGAGCATTTCTTTTTGTTAGCTTCTGGTTGTTTGTGCTGATGTGCACAATCGTCGTATTAGCAGCTATCCCAATTCAGGATTCAGACACTCCAGGTATTGACGATCTCGATGATCCAACGCATAGAACGTCTTGGCCTGAGCGGTACGATAAATGGGGTTCTCTGAAGTAGCCTCTTGGTTATTTTGAGCTCGATTTACCCGAAACAATTCTTGCACCGCTCATCAACTGAGAGGTTCCGTTAGAGCTCGCTGTCTGTGCTGCGTGGGTTCCCCTGCTGAGCATTCCTTCTACGCCTGAACCTACGCTATATCCGGCCCAACTCATGGCCCCTAGAAACAGCATTGGTAGCACGATGAACATCGCCCCCATCACATACTCGATCACCTGTGCCGTGACAGTTCCATCCATGAAGCCGGATGTGGGCAGCGACAACAGCACCTGATTGGACGCTGAAACCTGGTTGTACAAGGTGTCGAGCATGCTGGAGTCGACCCAGCGGGCCAACTCCCACCAAAAACTCAGCATGTGCAGCGTGAACAGTGCGAACGTCACCGTCATGACGGTCTTCAACTGGTAGGTACTGACCAATAGAATCAGCGGCAAGCTGATGATGATGCCCATGATCAGGAAAGCCTGCACCATCGGCAGGGCGGCGCGTAGCGCATTCATCGCCGGGAAGTTGCTGAAGGAGCCGAGCGCCAGCCCTGTGTTGGTGGCCAGGTTATTGAGCCCCTGATTGATCGAGCCGCCGCGGGCGCTGGAGCCATAGTCCTGGTACACCTGTCCGGGCGACATGGACATCGATTGCTGGCGCGGGCTGACCAGTTCGCGCACGGCGGCATCCTCGATCTCGTTGCTCGAACGACCAGTCAACCAATCTTTCAGCTGAGTCAACAACGAGGGATCAACCTGCCCGATCAAACGCTCGCGCAACCCGACACCGCTGTCGCTCCACCATTGCTTGCAGGTGGGGTAGCCCGCACCATTCTCCAGCCGCGGCAAGGAAACATCGCGATTTTCGTCATACGGCCAACTGACTCGCGGCGTGCGTGAGCGATCCGTGTCGTAGTAGCCAGGCGTATCGAGCAAATAGCTTGAGCCGATCCAGGAGGCGTCATGACTTTGTGCCTTGTCCAACTGCGGACGGTTGGTGAATAGCCGAGAACGGGAATAGCCGTAGCAGTCGCGGGTGAAGTCGGCGACCTCCTGCAGCAGCACCTGGCTGTCGATGCGCGAGCTGTCGATCTCCATGCGCATCTGCCGGATATCCGGTGCGCAGGGGATGGAGGCGGTGGCCGCCGCGGTCACGCCTTTGCTCAAGGCATGCACCAGAAACCACCAGATCGGCACGTTCGCAGAGCGTTCGCCGATAGTATTGAAGGTCGTCCCCCAGGCGGTTTCCGTCGGTTTGGCCACACTCACGCCGCAGCGCTGGCTCGCCGCATCATCGAACGTCATTGACGAGAGGCTCAACGGAAAGACCGGCGCGCAGCCGAACAACACCACGATGTAGGCCAGCCACAACCGGTTCTCGATCCGCGGCACTGAGAGCAGTCCCTTGTTACCTTCATCCGCGCCTTGCTGACGGGCCGATAGCCATTCCTGCATGATGATTGCACCAAAGGGCGCGGCGAATAGCCCGGTGTCGGACAGGACGCTCCAGAGGCCGTTGTTGATGATCCAGGCCAGCAGGGAGAGGTAAAACTCCAGGTAGCTGTTGGTGCTCATAAGCATGGGGGTGACCTCACAGTCGGGTGAGTTCGACGCAGATAAAGAGCACGAGCCCTAATGTCCCGATGCGTTTCACGCGCAGTCGATCCTGTGGTCGATGTCGGTAGCGTCGAAGCAGGTTCCACCAGAGCGCAAAGGGGGCGGCGTAAAGTAGGGTGCGCCACCACCGCAGATAAGGTCGTGCGGATTCGAATGCCTGCTGCCAGACCTCGAAACTACCCAGCGCAGTGCAGCCGATCCAGGCGACCAGTGCGGCGGTCAGGATCATCACTGCGGCAATCCCCAGACTCAAAAGCAAAGTGAATAGCAGTGAGCGTTTCATGGCTCACTTGCGTCTGGCGTCAGCATCATTGAGTCGACCGGGCTCAGGGTCGCCTTGCTCGACGGTCCGCGAAGCATCAGCACCACCGGCATGCCGATCGAGCACCAGGCTGGCGGTGTTGGTGGCCAGCATCTGCCGGACCTGCAGCTCGGTTTGTAGCAGACGTATTTCGCGCTCCAGGGCGTCGATATTTTTTGTCAAGGCGGTTTGGGCCGGCTCAGCGGAGGCGATGTTCGGTTCGTGACTGCCTGCCAGCAGGGTGCGCAGTAGCAGAAGCGCTTTGTCGAGCACACTGGACAAGGCCGTTTCACTGGCCAGGCGCCGTGCCAACAGATCCTGGTCAGGGTCGTCACGCAGGGCTTCGATCACGCCACGGGTCACCGGCAGCATCGGGCTCGAGGCTTTAGCCAGATTGTCAGGGGTGGGCGACAGTGAGCCGGACAGCAGCCCTTGCAGGGCCTTGAGACGTTCGCTGTAGGCCTCCTGGATCAGCGGCGTCAATCCGCTGCCGGCGGTGGCACGCAGGGTTTCGCAGCTGTCGCAGGTCGAGACTTCGCTCTCGCCCAGTACGCGGACGGCCCATTCGGATTCCTCTTGGGGCGAGGTCCAAGTCTGGCAAATAGCCCCGCCTAAGCAGTCGCTGCTACTGATCGAGGCGCTGTCATCCACCGACCGGTTATGCAGCAGGTTGTAGCCTGCTCGCACCACGTCGTCGGTCACCCGAATGGGCGTCTGTCCGTTACCTCCGGCCTTCGAACCGCCGACCCAGGACACTCCATTGTTGCCGTTATGGGCCTCGGTGTTTTTCACCGCGGCCACTGCATCAGCGCCGGTTTGCTCCAGATTGCCCTGCATCTCCTGGTTCTTGGCCAGCGAACCCCAGCCGGCTTGACCGACCTTGTCCGCCATCTTTTCGGCCATGGCTTGGCAGGTCAGCTTGGAGCGGTCGAAGTCGATACGACCTTGCATCACCCCGTTACTGAGCAACTCATAGAGACCGGGGTTGGCGCGCTGGATGATCAACGCCGGCAGCGACATCACCGCTTGGGTCGCGTTCTGCACGATGCTGCCCATGATCTGCTGGAAACCTTCGGTGACTCCGTTCAGTTGGTTTTGCAGGGTGTTAGTGAGGCTCATGTTTCCGCACATCATGTTCGCTCGCCATGACCCGCCGACACCGAGACCACTGGGTCGGTAGAGCGAACTCGGTGAGCCGACTGCCGAGCCGCCACCGATGGTGTACATCACTCGGTCGTCGAGTACTTCGCCTTGAGTACCCAGGCGGTAATCGCCCTCGGCGGCGTGGGCATGCGTGACCATGGCGAGCAGTCCGTAGAACACCAGACTCATCGTGCCCAACCAGGGTCGCGCGCGAAGCCGGCTCATGACGCACCGCCTTCAAAGTCGATGCTGAACAGGAAGGTCTGTCCCTCACGTTTGCAGCAGCTATAGGGACGCCACAGCGACCAGGCGTAGCCGCCATCCGCGCTTTGTTCCGGATCGCTGGGGAAGATGGCGCACGTAGGCTGCACCTGAGGGTAGAGTAATTGCCATTTGTGGGTCGAAGCGTCGTTTTCAACGATCGGGCCAGGCGGCCAGTAGCCGTCGCGTTTGGCGGGCGTGAGGGGTAAGTACACATGCGGCTGCCAGTTGCGGGTCATCACATCGCCGGCCCGTTGCGCCATGACGGCGGCCGCCTTGAAATCGTCGGGCTGTACCAGAAAACCCTGCCGGGGATAAACGTTGCCCCACATGTTTCCCGAAGCCTGACGACCGATTTCACGGATCCCCGGCACGAGCGACTCGGGGTAGAAACTTTCTGGGATGCCATGGCGCCAGGCCAGTGAGTCCAGGGTACTCAGGTAGTAGGGCATGAACGCCGTTGCACCGCTGGCGCAGGCGTAGCCGGACTGCGAAGCCAGTTGCGTCGCGGCCCAGCCACCGGGGTGGCCGATCCCGTCGACGTTCTTGAAGCGGGGCAGGTTGTCGCGGCGGGTGTTCGGCGTGATCAGGTTGCCGCCACCTTCCGCGCCGCTGATGGGAGCGGAGAAGGCGGCCATCTCGGTCCAGGGGTTGTTGCCGGTGGTGGCATAGCTCGAGACCACCAACTCAGGAATGAAATGACGAACCTTCATTGAGGTTTTGACTGTGCAACCGAAGGGCGTGCAGAGGAGCCAGAAACAAATGCCGACGATTCGGTATTCGAGACAGCCTGGAGAAAGCACGGAGGACGTGATGCTGCCGCTGTCCAGCGCCACGCTTGGGCCGCACGTCAGCAGGATGCTTAGCGCTAAGGGCCGTAGCTTTGTGGGCGGGATTGACGAGCAGGCAACGGGCATGATCCAGGCTCTCGGTGTATGGCCTGGGCAGGTTCGGTTAGGGACTGAAGACTGTCAGTAGAAAAAATGAAGGTGGGTGTGTCGACTTTGTGAGACGTGAGACTATTATTTGACGTGAAGGGCGTTGCGCAGGAGATCGGGTTCCGTAAGCAACTGATCTGTAGTGATTTCGAGAATATTCGCGAGTTTGCACAGGACCAACAGCGACGGATTGCCCGTGCATCGTTCGATTTGACTGACGTAGGTGCGATCCACCTCGGCCATGAGTGCCAGTTGCTCTTGGGTCAGGTTTTTCAGGCGTCGCATCCAGCGGATGTTTTCCGACAGATGCAGACGAAGCTGTTCGTAGTTTTGAGTCATGCGCGCAAACTGCGCCTTGAGGGACTCTCAATCCACGGGATATAGTCTACATTGGCATTCAACTAGGCCATTTGGTGTTCAGGCCTGTTATCGAGCGTTCATTTGGTGTCGTTAAGCTTTTCGAGGTTGGATTCCAAATCTAACAATAATTCAGACATCTAGGGTGTGTATGGACGAAAACTACATTGCAATTCCGGCGGCGGATGGTTGCTCAAGTCTTCTGACGCCTTGGGGCAGCGAGTTTGCCCCGATGATCGAACGTGGCGTGCAATGTGCTCAGGCTTGGCTTGATACGCCCGGCGAGACTCCACTGTGGTGGGCGCTGGCGCAAACCCGCAAGACCTTTCCTGTCGGCGACTGCCAAGATGCCTTCGAAGCCGGCTTCCTGTTGAGGATTCAGCAGCGGCTTCGGGGCGCATCACAATAACCTGTCGCTCGTTTTAGAGCGCGATGCTTGAATAGATTCCCCTATGTGGGTTCTATTCCTCGCGCTCTATCAATCCGTTCAGCTACGCGGTGAGCCGCTTCCAACTCTGAACAGCTGTTCTCCTGCATCAGTGTCCAGCGCTCGGCTTTTTCCTCGGGCTCCGTCATGGCCAGGGCGAGATAAAGACTAGGCGGTACAGCCCGAAACAGCGTTTCGAGCTTCTTCGACAGCACGACTCCCTCAGTGTATTTACCCGGCTCCTTACTGGCGGAGAGCAACAAGGCTTTCTGCGCCGGTGAAAGCTTCTTGAAGCGGGCGATTTCTTCGATTTCCGCCGGTGGCATGTTCAAACAAATCCACCATTCGATCATGTTGAGCATGGTCTGCGCGGCAGTGGGGAAGTCGGCAAGGTTTTGCGTCGCCAGCCAGAACCACGCGCCGAGCTTGCGCCACATCTTCGTGCCCTTGACCACGAATGGCGCCAGCAGCGGGTTTTTGGTGATGATATGGCCCTCGTCGGTGACCATGATGATCGGACGCCCCAAATACTGATCGCGCTCGGCGAGGTTGTTCACGGTGTTCATCAGGCTGATGTAGCTGATGGACATCTGTGCCTCGTAGCCTTCGCGCGCGTAAGTGGCGAGATCGACAATGGTCACATCGCTCTCGGGCCAAGGCGTGCCTTCGCGATCGAACAGTTCACCCTCGAAACCCTGGCAAAATAGGTCGATGGACTCGCCCATTTCCTGGGCGCGCTCGCGACGCTTCTCCGGCAAGTGCGGGTCGGCGGCGACGCGCAGCAAGGCGTCGCGCACGTTGCGGGTCAGTACCTGGCGGCCGGTGGCGACGCAGTTCTGCGCCGCATCCAGAATGCACTCGCGGATCAAGCTGCGATCGGCCCGGCTCAGGCGCGCCTCTTCTTTGGCCTCGCCGCCGGTGATCATCAGCCGGGCGGTGATTTCCAGCTCACCAAGAACATCGCGTTGGTCTTCGCGACTGGCTACCGCCTCATCGTCCAGCTCATCGATCGACAGACTCGCCACCTGATCCGGCTGCTCGACCAGGCGCCAAGCGTCGGCGAACGGAGCGAGGCTGACCGAGGCACCAGGTTTCAATTGGACCTTGTTGACCGACAAGCCCTGTGTCGCGAAGTAATCGCCCTGCAAGCCGAATGAGTTGCCGGCTTCGACGATAAACAGGCGAGGGCGGTACACCGCCATGACCTGCATGAGCAGGGTGACCAGGGTCGCCGACTTGCCGGCCCCGGTGGGGCCGAATAACAGCAGATGGCCGTTCATGGCCCGGTCCAGACGTGACAACGGATCAAAACTCAACGGCGAGCCACCACGATTGAACAGAGTAATGCCCGGATGGCCGGTGCCGGTGCTGCGGCCCCAGACCGGAACGAGGTTCGCCAGGTGCTGGGCGAACATCAGACGCGTGTACCAGTTGCGCGTATCGCGGGCCGGGTTGTAAGCCATCGGCAACCACCGCAGGTAGCTGTTGCAGGCGGCGACTTCGTCGCCTTTCCGCACCGGCTGAAGCCCCGCACCCAACAGGGCGTTGGCCAGGCTGACCGAGCGCTGGTGCAACTGCTGTTCATCATGACCGCGAACATAGAACGCCAGCGTTCCCCGGTACAGCTTGTGCTGACGACCGATGATCGTGCGAGCCTCTTCGACATCCTGACGGGTCTGGGTCGAGGCCAGGTTTTCACCGATGGCTTTGCGGGCCAGGCGGTTCAACTGATCCTCGAGCACGTCCTGCGGCTTGACCACTAGGGTCAGGCTCATCACCGTGCCTTCAGGCAACTGGTCAAATAGCGCATTCACCGCGTCACCCTTTCGGGTTTCGCCGGTGAGTTGACCAATCGATGGCGCCCGCCGCAGCTTATCCACCACCATGACCCGATGGGGTTGACCATCGAAGTACCAGAGTCCGCGCTGCACATCCGAATGCGGTTCGTTGAAGAACAGCCGCTCGGCAAAGTCATGATCAAAGGGCAGTTCCAGCGACTCACCGTCGCCCGACTCCGGATAGGCCGCGCGGCGGTAGAACTCCTCGGGCGCTTCATCGGTGAGCCTGGGGGCTGGATTGAACCAGGGCAATAACCAGGCATACAGACCTCGACCATCGACTCGCGTTGATTGCACCCCGCACGCCTGCAGCGAGGCACCGATCCGCTCACAAGCCTGATGCAGGGATTGCACCGGGGTGAGTCCCGTCTCCTCGCCGTCAGACTCAAGCCAGCGATAGACCACCAGGCGCACCTGGCGGTTGTTTCCGCGCCAGGGCAGGCGCGTGACTGCCTTGTCCTCGAACAGACCGCCGGGCTTGGCGATGGCCTTCAGATGTCGGCGAGTAAGTTCCAGGTACGCTTCGGTGAACACCGTGCCTCGCGCGCTGTACTGAATGTAATCAGTGAGCCGGGTCAGGTAGGGGGTGAAGTCGTTGTCGTCCTGACAGAAAAACTGCGCCACCCAAGGGGCTTGATCCCGCTCGTCAAAGCTGTCCTGCAGGGCATCCTCAAGGGCATCGCGGGCCGCCCTCAACCAATCGGGTTCGCGCCCTTCAGTGCCGATGGGCATCAACTCGAACACCGAACCCACCGAGCGATTGTCATCGAGCAGAAAACACTGCTCGGTGTCGAGGTACTCGACCCACGGAAGGTGATCGGTGAAGCTGGGGTTGCGCGCGTACAGTGCGGCTTCATCGGCCAAGGTGGCGCGAGGGCGCAATGGATTGCGCCAGGCTTTCCACGCGTGAGCGCCGGTTCGCATCATAAGTCTTCCTGGCGTTCACCGGGCAGCGCGTACTGCACGCGCTGGTAAAACGGAAAAACGGTCGAGTAGCCCGGGACCGGTGCCTGCTCGGTACCGCTCAGGTGCGGATACACGTACAGCAGCAGATCGGGATTGGGCAGGCGAGGGAACAAATTGTGGATCTCGTTCGTCGCGGTGCGCGTGTACGGTTCTTGGAGAGAGGCGGAGAAATCTACCTGGGCCAGCGGACGGCGTAACTGCTGCCGAGCATCCAGCAGTTGCTGCTGAGTGCCTTGCGAGCCGGCACCGTTCCAGATGTCCAGCATGGTTTGCTCGCCATGGGACAGCAGTGTCTCCTTGTCGGTGGAACACCCCGCCAGAACCCAGCAGAACACGCTAATCCAGGTCAGGCAGGGAGGCATGGTCTTTTTCATGGCGAACGCTCCGGCCCTTGGGCTCGTAGTCGATGGTGATTTCATGGTCGAGGTGCAGAGCGACTTGGGCGGCCGGTGGCACGTACACGGCAGCAAAGGCTTCGCCATACAGCTTGTTCACCCACTCGCGGATGTCGCTGACCCCACCGCTGAGAATTGAATTCAGTGCGCTATTGCCACTGCTGCTGGTGACCCCGAAGACACTGCCGCCCGAACTGATCACGCTGCTGTTGTTCTTCTCATCCCCGAGCAGAGCGGCGACACCGGCGCCGGCGGCCGTGATGAGGCTCTGGCTGCCGAGGTACTGCTGGGCGTTCGAGCGGCGCTCGCCGGCAATGCAAGGAATGCCATACGGATCGGACAGGTAACCGAGTCCGCCACGGATTTTGTCGGTGTTCGAACTCTGGGTGGTGGAGGCATTGCGGCTGGCTACCGCCTTCGGCTGAGGCACCGTGCGGATGGTGCCATTGGTAAACACAAAGGTGATCGACTCGACCTGTCCGCGTACGCAAGACAGGGTCCAGTCACCGGAGGCTGTGCCGCTCATCACGGCCCCTGCGACGTCCGGCAGGTCGATGCCGTTGGCAGTCAGGTTCTCCGGACCGACCAGCACCTTGAAGGGATAGGGATCATTCACTGTGCCGTCCACCGGGACTCGGCCGATCAGCGCGGTCATGGCGACCGAGCCCATCAATGTCGCGTTTTCGGGAATGGTGTAGACCGGCTTCGCGCCTTCGGTACGATCAGCGGAGCGCGTCAGGTCACGCTCACCCTTGGTGACTGCACGTAGCTGTTTCTGGCTGCGATCAATAGCGTTATCTTTCAAACCTTCCAGTGAGTTGAAGGTGGAAGGCAGACTCAGTGCGGGGGAGGTCTTAGTTTTGCCTCGGGCGTCGGTAGACTTAGCGTCCGAGGGTTCAATCCACTGCATCGTGTCACCGGCAGGATGGCCTCCCTCGAACTGAGCGCCATCGCCTGGCTGAAGCCCCAGTCCGACCGGCAGATCCTGACCTTTGCCGGTCAGTCCGGACAACTGATTCTGCAACTTTGTCAGCAGCCCATGGGCCTGGCGACTGTCTTGTTCCGCTTTGAGTCGTGCTTCGTTGGCTTGGCGACGGCCTTCGTCAACCTGCTGGGTCACACTGCCGAGCGCCGTCTGGATACGCGAATCGACACTGTTTTCCCGCTCGCGCAGTCGATTGTTTTCCGTCTGCAGTGAGTCATTGTGTTTCTTCAAACCGAGCATGTCGCTGCGCATGGCCTTCACCTGGCCAACCAGGGTGGCGACCGTGTCGCGTGGGGTATCGCCTGCAATGCCAAGCGACTTGGCTTGCTCGGCGGATAACTGAAGGTTGCCCTGATCAACAGGGTCCTCTGGAGAGGGCGTGCTGCCACCCGCGACCCAGGTTTTCAGGATGATCAGCACCACAGTCAGCAGCGCAGCCGGTACCAGCCATTTGAGCAATGCATTAGCCTTCATCGCCAGCACCTCGCACAACGGGCGGGAGCAGCACGGCGTGTTCGAGGCCGGCACCGCGAGTGACGAGGTAGGCGATCGTGGTGTCTTCAGCACTGCCGACAGGCCCGAGGAAGGCGTGTTGGAAGGTCGCGGCGAACAGCTTGGCCTGAAGCTGACGCGGGTCGAGTTGCACGGTCCCTGAACCACGATTGCGCAACTTCACCGCCGTTACCCAGTAATCACCGAGTCGCCAGGCAGCGATGGGTGTGCTGGACACGTTTTCGGTCGGCAGCAGGGGCGGTAGTTCGGTGCGCAACTTAAGCGGTACGCGGCGTATACCTGGTAGGGACTCCACGGTGCGCAGAGGCGCGTACAGGCTTTGCGCGGCATAGCGCGTCAAAGCGACCGGGATCGGTGTATGTTCTGAAACAGGGACGGTGCTAGATTCAGCCTCGGTAGCTTGCACCTGAGCATTCTTGAGAATGCGCACGGGCTCCAGCGGTTGATCGCCGGGAGTGGCCGCGATATCTAGAAGGATGATCTCGCCCGTCGTTACTGATTGCAGTTGCAGGCGGGTCGGTGCAATGGCTTCCGACGCGCGCAGGTACAGCGTGCCGCCAGTTGATTGTACGCGCAGCTTACCTGTCAGGGTTGAGGGCACGCCGACTCGAACAGCCTCATCGACAAAGACCACCCGTTCTTGATTGATCACCAGAGGGACCACGAGGGGTAGGCGTTCCCAGTGCATCAGCTCGACGGCCTGCGCTGCAGCTCCCCATAGCATCAGTGCGACGGTGAGTCCCAGGGTAGAAATCCGCTTCATGGCTCAACTCCAGGCAGGGAGATTTTTTGCGGAGTGCCCTGATAGCAATCCAGCGCCAGCCCCCACTTATTGCGTTCGGGGTCCAGGTCGAAACGCACTACGCGTAATGGATAACGCACCACCACTCGTTTCACCGGTTCGGCGGCGTAATACTCATCGGCGTTGAGGTCGAGCTTGACCAGCCAGCTGTCGCGGTCGAGTTGCTTGACCCTGAGTTCCGGATCTTCGCTATAGCCTCGGCCCAGAATTTCGTAGACGCCACGCACCCGCTGGCGCAGTTCGCCAGCGGCTTTGCGGTACTCGTAGTCGCCGTCGAGGAAGGCCTTGCAGGCGGGTGTCAGGTAGGACTGCAAACCATAGATGGCACGGCGATAATCCTGCTCACCATCCGAAGGCCAGCGGTTGAGTTGGCCAAAGATGTACAGGGCAAAGGCATAGACATTCTCTGAGGGAATATCCCACCACTTGCGAGTGCTGCCCGAGCGCAAATCCGGAGGGACATGCACGGTCAGGTCGGTCGGCGCCGAGCGCCATCCGTACCAGAGTCCGGTACAGAGCAGGGCGAGGATCACTACCGCCAGACGCAGGCTGAAGATATGGGCCTGCTGGGCATCGACCTTGTTCCGAAAACGACTCATGACTGCCACCGGGACAGGGCAGGGCGCAGTCGACGTGAGCGGCGAACCGTCCAGGCGCCGGAGTGGAGGATCAAACTGCCGTGACCCAGACGCCAACGGCTGGCGAGTATCCATTCGAGCTTGCGATATAGCCAGGTCTCGGGGCGGGCTCGTTTGGCCCGACGCAGTAGCGTGCCACCGGCAAGCAACACCACCGCCATGCTTGCGATCATGCTCGTCGGTGCCACTGCAATGGAGGCGGTGGCGATCGCCAGAGGCACGCCCAACAGCAGGCCAATGACTGCGCCGGCGCCGAGTGCCACCCACATCTCATCATTGGTTAAACCACGCAATACGACGGGATCGCGATTGAGTCGCTCTGGCAGAAAGACCAAGGTGCCGTTGGCAAGGCGTTCGATAGCGTCGTTCATGCCAACCTCACAGAATCGCGGCAGCCTTGGTCAGGAACCAGATGATGATCACCACCAGCAAGGCTCCGATGCCGACTACGGCGCCGGGGTCTTTCCAAGTCTTGCGCTGGTTCTGCACGTCGGCATACACAGTCAGGGAATGCCAGGCCACACCCAAGAAAGCGAGCAGGGCGATCAGCAGGCCGAGGAGGATGCCGCCGTCGTAGGCGTAGTTTTTGATCGTTTCGATCAATCCTGAGCCTTCGCCACGAGAAGGGGCTTCCATGGTGGGAAGTTCGGCAAAAGCCAGACTTGGACCGAGTACCAACAGCAGACCGATCAAGCGCTGGCTCGCACGATCACGCAGGTTGTTTTTCAGGGGGGCAAAGCACTTGTGCATGACGGCGATCTCCTGGATTAAGACAGGGTGAAGAACATCAGTAAGAGCAGGGCGAGCAAGACGCGCGCGGCACTGCCGCCGAAGGCCCCAAAACGCACACTGCCTGTCGCCCATCCCCGGTAAGCCGTCCACATCACCCAGGCGCACCAGAGCAAGGTCAGGACGAGAACCACGGACAGCCAGAGCGTCGAGCTGCTCTGCGGTGAGAAACCGGAGGCGTTTTGGAAGGCAGCGGCCTGAGCCTCAGTCATGCTCATGGCAACGGCTCCGCGGGCAGTGTGTCTAGACGGTAATCACCGACCAGTTCAGTGGAGTCGCGGGGTTGCGCACGGGAAGGGAACAGGTAGCCCTGCATGCCGTGGCGGATGCGCTGGATGTCTTGGATCCGTTGGGGGTAGTCGAAGCGGTAGCGATCGTCGGGTTCAGCCGTGCTGGCTACCTCAGCTCGCGTTGCAAGGCGTTCGATGGTGTCGAGTTGCAGCTGAATAAGGCTGAGTTGATCCTGCTCATGAGCCGAGGCGGCATAGCTGCTGCCGTGAACGATAGCCAGCGAGATTAGTAAGCAGCGAAAGACGGTAGTCGGCATGATGCTGTCCCATATGGAGCTGGGAGCAGAATCAAGTCAAAGGTCGAATTATTCCGTAAGAAACCTGAGGTCTGATGAATCGCTTTTTCTGGGGAAGGATTGGGGATGTTTACTTTACAGCTAAAGTGGTGCTTCGATCATTGGTGGAGAGCGTCGTCGAACTTTAGGGAAAAGGAGATAGCTGCTACCTGCAGCTTGGGGACGGTGATACATGTCAGCTCTCGATCACAACAGATCTGATCGGGGGTGAGCACATCAAATTCTCGGTTCAAGATGTGGTGAATATCGGGCCACTCGACCGTCGCTGTTATGTAAGTATGCGAGCCCGATTGCTTGCAGATCAACGCCAGTTCCGGCATCGGCCCACACACCTTGACGCAAGCGGTTTTTTTGCCATCCTCTGTATCGTTGACACGATACTGCAGCTGCTGGCGGCGCTTCGGAGTCGAGTGAATAGCTCGCTGACGCTAGCGCGTAATCGAGTCCTCTCAACATCTGGAGTTAGGTCCGTAAGCGATGGCTGAATAGCACGAACAAGGCACATCAAATGCTTCCCACAGAAACTCAATCGAATCGCGTGCGCTTAGCTGATCAATCGGCGTTTGCGTTCGTACTCCCCAACATAAAGAGCTCGGTAGCCGTTTTTAAAATGAATTTCTCCGCTCAAGACGAGCGATCCTGGCTTCCAGCTCCCGGTTTTGTTCTGCTGTTCAGGCGTCAGGGCTTTGTTCAGAGGAGTTTCGCCATTACGTTCCTGCTAAAGGTGATTGAACCCAGCGATGCGGCGCGGACACGATTTCCATCGGCCAGCGTTTACCTCCATATGCGCTGCCACCCATAACTACCAGGGCTCTGGACATGGGCCATGCAAATATGGACCAAAAGGACCGAGCCACTAAGAAAGTGGTGACGTAAATCAATGACTTGACGAACCATTATGCTCATGGGAACCGGACACACTGACGTTCAGCCCCCGACATTGCATGCCAAGTAGACCAGCGGTTGCGGTGATAAAATAGGACGGAGTGCTTCAGGGGTATGAACTTACCCCTAAAATACGTTGCCCTATCGCCCGTGGTCAAACAAGTATGGTTTGGGCGTTTGTTTGGAATCCTTTGGGCAAGCATATTGGAATATAATGTGCGAATCGCACAATCCACTGACCCGCTTCGGTAAATTTCCATGAGGTCGTTATGGCTGCTTGCTTCACGCTGAACAATCGTGGGGTTTCGCCCATTAAAAGTGCATGAATACCTAACGTTCACGCGGTTCTGGTCTAGACCATATCCAGAGGTTGCCCAACGCCATGCCGACAAGCGCGCAATACATCGACCAGTGGTGAGGCATCAGGCCGAGCATCAGGCCACCACACAAGAGCATGCCCAGTGTCGCGCTGATTTTCGCCCGACGGGCGATGACCCTGCCATTTCTCCAGTTGCGCAGGCTGGGGCCGAACAGCCGATGGTTCTCCAGCCAGGCACTTAGTCGCGGCGAGCTTTTTGTCGCTGCCCACGCCGAGAGCAACACGAATTCGGTTGTCGGCAGGCCAGGGACGAAGATCGCGATAAAGGCTATCGCCAAGCTTGCATAGGCCAGGCTCGACAGCAGCCATCGCGTCAGTTTCGCAGAAGGCAGGGCAGGGTTAGTCATGGTTTCTATCATTGAGGGCCGTTGGCGCGAGCCGCCGGCAGCTAAAGACTGCGATGACCACAAGCGCGAACAAGTTGGTCATAAATGCTCAAATCGGTTCTGCGACCACCTCGTAGGCTTTTTCCAACAACACGGTAAAGCGGTTGAACGCGGCGAGCGCTCCTTTGTCGACGGCTGTTTCATCTTCGGCGCTCAGTTCCAGGCCGTCTAGAATGCGGACGAACTGTTTCCAGCCTTCTGCGCGTCCACCTTCGGGCTCGCCCAGGTGACGGGCGCCAAAGTTCTCGCTCAGACCCAAGGCTGCGGCGCGCTTGATAAGGAATGCCGCGCCCAGTTTCGAGCCCTCGGAGACGAACAGCCAGCCCAGTGCTTCTGCCAGGCCAGGCTGGCCCATGCCACCGGGTACCGAAGCTGGCACGTCAGTGCCCAGATCTGCCAGGTCGGCCTTGGCTTGCGCTGCCCGGCAGCGTGAAGGCAGGGCGGGGAAGATTGCGATGAGGGCGGGGTCGTTATACAGCGGCATCAACTCCCACTGGAACAGGTACTGGGCCACGACGAAACGGGAAAAGCCGCCGATGCTGTCGAACGGCGCATTGGCCTTGACCAGCGTATCGAGTTTGGCGTGGGGCTCATGGGTAATTTGGTTCAGGCGTTGAGAGCGCAAGGTCGTGTGTTGGTCGCGAGCATGAGTGGACATGGGCTGTGGCTTTCCTCGTCAAAGTGATGCGCCCACCTTAGGAGGCGCCTGGGGAAGCCACAAGCGTGGCTCCATTAAATGTCCTTAAGGTACGTACCAGCACAATGGCGCCCGGTTAAAAGGACGATTCGCGGATCAACACAGCCATCACCTCACGTGCGATCTGCGCCAATGGGCTGCGCGCCTCAGCCTGGATCGACACACTGCCCCGCAACGCCGTGATGCCCTGCCCGACGTTGGCCTGTGGTCGCAGTAACACGCGATACAACGCCTGTTCTGGTACAGGCACATGCTGTTCATCCAATTGCGCGGCAATGCGGCCCTCGTATACCGAGGCCAGTTCCGGCGCTGAGCTCAGTTTGTGAACGGCGGTCTGGCCGATGTCTTCGACTGTCAGCGACTGGCTCGGCCTTCTTGGGTCTTCGGGGTAGAACCATGCGTTGGCGCCGATGCTTAAGCGTTCACGGTCACGCTCTCCAACAAAGGCCTCCACCAGTGGTTGATCGGGGGCGACCACAGTGGCAAGGCCTTCGCCGGCCTGTAGCCATTCGCCCACGGCCAGTGGAGTGGTGAGGTCTACCAGCCTGCCGTCGAAAGGGGCGATCACTTGCAGCTGTGCGCTCTGGCGCGCCAGTGCGTCCTTGCGCTTGAGCGCTGATTGCAGCTCTTGCTGGGCGACCGCCTGCCGTGCGTTGTCATCGGCGGCACGGCGCTGCAAGCTGGCCTGTTCGCGCAGCAGCGCGATGTCGCGGTCCAGCTTTTCCTGGTCGTGAGCCAGCTGTGGTGATTGCAGTTGGAACAGCGTCTGGTCCTTCTGCACGGTTTGGCCATCGACCGCATCCATGCGTTCCAAACGAGCGGCCACGGGAACAAACAGACTGGCTTGGCGTTCGGCGCGCAGCAGGGCCGGCGCCTCGACCCGACCACGCCAGGGCAGTACGGCGAGAATGATGGCGGCCAGCAACAGAGCGCCGCTGATCAGGGTATGACGGTTCATGCGGTAGTCCTTGCGGCGCTGGTACCAGTGGCGAAGTTCGTTGTAGATGGGGCGCATGATGAAATGCACGATCTCGACCGCGAACAGGACAATGCCCAGCAGTTTGAAGGCGTAGTGATAGACCAGCAGGGCGATGCCCAAAAACAGGAAGAAACGGTAGACCCAGGTAGCGAAGGCGTAGCCCAGCAATACCCGGCGCAGCCAGGGCTCGAAATGCTCGGGGGCCGGGTCGTTCAGGCCGAACAGGGTTTTGCGTAGGCGCCAGCGTGCCAGGTCAAAGGCGCGTTGCTGCAAGTTGGGCACGTCCAGCAGGTCGGAAAACAAAAAGTAGCCATCAAAGCGCATCAGCGGATTGAGGTTGACGGCCAACGTGAGGATCCAGCTGGTGCTGGCCAGGATGAACGCGCAACTGCGAAGCGGGCCGTCAGGCAGGAAGGTCCACACCAGTGTCGCCCAGGCCGCCAGATAGATTTCCGCGAGCATGCCCGCCCCCCCGATGGCCAACCGTTGTCGTCGCTGCGGCAAGCGCCAGGCGCCGCTGGCATCGGTGTAAAGCACCGGCCACAGCACCAGAAAGGCCACGCCCATCGTGGGTACTCGGCATCCTTGCAGCTTGCACGCATAGGCATGGCCGAACTCGTGCAGGGTCTTGGTCAGCACCAGGGTGCAGGCTGCCAGCATCGCGCCTTCCGGGCTGAAAAAGTGCAGGAACGTGTGGACGAACGTCTCCCATTGACGCGTCACCAGGTACAGCCCGAGCAAAGCCGCACCCAAGGAGATCAACGCAAAGCCACGCCCCAGCAGCGGGCGTACTCGCGGCAGCGTGCGGGTCAGAAAGCGGTCCGGGCGCAACAGTGGCAGGCGGATCGACAGGTAGTTCTGTAGCAACCAGCCAGCCCAGCTGCTGCGTCGGGTCTGATGACGCCGACGCAGAGTGTCGAGCGCGGGGGCACCGCTCAACTCGACCAATTGAATGTCGCGCAGAAACTGGGCGAAGGCCTCTACGTCCTCGCTTTCCAGGGCCAGCGTGGTGTCGGTCGCCACCGCCGCCGCGACCTGTGCGGCATTGCCCAGATGCCAGCGTGCCAGCATTTCCGCCTCTGCCCAGGCGATGCGGTAGAAGCTGGAACGTGCCGGGTCTTCCAGGGTCCAGCTGGGCGATCCGTCGCGCAGGCGCGGGCCAGGATACAGACGCAGCGTGCGGCGTAGGATCGGTAAAGGGTGTGGCACGGGTAGCGCGCCTGCACTGACGGGCCGTTCACTGACGGTTGCGCTCATGCTTTACCAGCCCAGATGGGTGCGCAAGGCGGCCAGTGGCCGGCGCAACAGGTAGTTGATCAGTAAGGTGCGCTGGCCATAGAGCTTGGCCGTGCCCTTGAGGCCGACGCGCAGTTGTGGGTCGCTGGTGTCGAAATTGGCCTGTAGGCGGTAGGCCATCGTGCCGTCGGGCTGGGCAGAGGCGCGGTAGCCCAGTTGCTGCAAGGTGGCTGCCGAAGGACTGCCCGGCTGGCTGTTAAGGAACAGGCGCACTTGGGCGCCTTGCTCCAAAGCGATAGCGTCGGACACTGGCAGCAGGATTTGTAGGCGCACGTCATGGGGATTGGCCACCTGCATGATGCGCTCACCCAGCGACACCGGTCGGCCGATCCAGTCACTGGGGTCGTCGAAGATGGCAACACCATCACGGGGGGCCACGATCAGGGTGCGTTGCAGGTTGCCTTCCAGATATTCGACGTCGCTGCGGGCCTGGTCGCGGCGGGTGATCAATTCGGCCAGTTCGGCCTTGGCGCGTTCATCGAACAGGGCTTGTTGGCGCGTCTGGCGCAATTGTGCATCGGCGGCGGCCATTGTCTGGCGTGCTGACTCCAGACGGTTGTCGAGTTCACGACGGTCCAGTTGCACCAGCGGTTCACCAGCGCTGACGGTTTGGTTGGGCTGCACCAGGATACGTTCCACCACGGCCTGCAAGGGGGCTCGCAATACCGCCGGGTCGCGGGCGATGACTTCTGCCGGGGCCAGCACTGTGAGGCTCACCGGCAGCACTGCCAGCACGAGTGCCGCAGCACATCCGCCCAGCACCAATCGGGTTGGCTTCAGGGTTGACCAGCGCGCAGCTTTGGGCCCTTGGACAACCAGGCTGCTCCACGCATGGGCGTAGGCGTCTTGCAGCAACTCCAGCAATGCACGGTCATGCATTTGCAGCGGCGCATCGCGGTTGAGCAACAAGCTGCCCAACAGTTTGCCCCGGCGATTGTGCAAGGGAACCCATAGCAGATGCTCAGCCAGGTACTCTTGCCACTCGACCTGCTCGTCAGCGGGCAGGTTGCTGGCGCGCAGGTCCTTAATCTGTTCGCTCCCTGGCTCGTTGCGCCAGGCTTGGCACCAGCGCTTGAGCGCCAGCGTGAACGGAGCGTCGGGCTCGATCCGCGCCAGACCTGAACACTGCTCGATGCGCTGGCTGTCGGCATTCCACAGCAGGGCCTGGTGATAGTCGAATAACTGACGGCTGTCGTTGACCATCAAAAAGCCCAGCCCCAGGAGGTCAGGCTGGGCGCGGGCACGTCGCTCCAGTTGCAACAGCAGGGCCATGCACTCGGCGCGACGATCCCCGCGCAACGGCACGGCGGCGTTCAAGAACCCACCGCTGGCGGTTTGAGCAAGGCCACGCCGCTCATGCCGGGCAGCAACTGGCGAATGTCACCGGTGATTCGGGCAAATACCTTGATAGACCGGCTGAGCGGGTCGATGGCGGCACCCAGTCGCTCAATTTGTGCGGCGTATTGCTGGCCGGTTTCGTCGAGTTGCACCTGGAAATCCTGACCGGCGTGCAGCCAGCCAAGCCAGTCCGATGGCACGATCAACTCAAGCTGATAGGCGCTGTCATCGTAGATGGCCAGCAACTCGGTGCCTTCGGCCACGTGCTGCCAGCGTTCAGCCTTGCGCTGGGCCACTCGCCCGGCGAAGGGCGCAACGATCGCGCAGCGTTGCAACACGGCACGGGTCACGCCGCTTTCAGCCCGTGCCACGGCCGTTTCAGCCTGAGCCTGGGCAACATCGGCATGGCTGATGGATTCTAGGGCATCGAGCTTTTTTGCCACGTCGAGTTTTTTCTGTGTGCCTTGTTGGGCGGCTTCGCTACGCGCCAGTTGCGCTTGCTGCACTGAGCAGTCGAACGCCGCCAGGCGCTGGCCTTGTTTGAAGTGGTCGCCTTCCTTGACGTTGAGCTCGGTGAGCTTGCCCGCGATCTCGCTGGACAGCGTGGTCTGGCGGATCGGGCTCAATTGCACCCGCAGCTCACCGACCGCCTCGGCGCCATTGGCGCGGGCCGCCGCTACCGCGATCAGGATGGCGAACAACGCAGACCAGCGTTGAGCGGCTGGCGTCGGCTTAGCGGACATTGACGTTCTCCAACGGCACCACTTCGGCGCCGCGCAACGAGCCCAGGCTGTCCCACATATCGACGCGCAGGGTGCCAGTGGCAGGGTCGGCACTGGCTACGGCCATCGTTAGTGGCACCGGGAGCCCTTGCACGCTGGCGATGCCGGCGGGGATAGCGCCCTGGCCTTGGGACAGACGCACGGCATTGCTGGCAATGGCCTGGCTGAGCTGGATGATACTGGCGCCGGCAATGCGCTCGGGCAGCGGGTCAAGCCCGGCCGCCTGATAAACCGCGCCGTAGGCAACCTGCATTTCGGCGAAGCTGCGGTCACGAGTGCGGGTGGTCAATATCGTTTCGGTCGCTGTGCGCACGCGTTCAAGACGGCTCTGGGCCTGGCTTGCATAAGCGCTTTCGCTTTGGCGCAGGATGCCGCGCTGCAACTGTTGCAATTCGTTGGAGCTTTCAAATACCTGACTGGAGCGTTGGTACTCGCGCCAGGCCACGTTGACTTGGGTCAGCACCGCCATGCGCATGGCCTGGCGACGCAGTTCGGCCACTTGCAGACGGGTCTCGCCCGCTTTCTTCACGGCCGGATAGGCCAGCACGTTGAAGAGGTTCCAGCTCACCTGCATGCCGGTATCGGCCCACTGATCATTGACCAAGTAGCTGTTGCTGTCGTAGTTGGCCCCGGCAAACAGGCTGACCCCAGGCAACAACTTAAGCATGGCGCTGCGTGTTTCCAGCACTGCATTGCGGGCCTGATAGGTCTCGGTGCGGATTTCCGGGCGCTTGACCATGGAGGTGGTTTCCAGGTCGGCCAGGGAATAGTTGAGCAACGGCTTGGTATAACCGCTCTCGTCCGGCAGTACCAGGCTGTACTGGGTGGCGGGCGGCAGGTTCATCAAGCCGGCCAGCCGCGCTTTGGCGATGGACAGCTCGCCATCGACCACTTCCAGTTGGCGGATCATTTCCAGCAGCGTCTTCTGGTAACGCAGCGATTCCACGGGCGCCATCAGCCGTTGTTTCTCGGTTTGCCGCGCCTGCGCCAAGGCAGCGCGCGCATCGCCCAGAGCGGTCTGCAACTCGGGGCGCAGACGCTCAGCGCTCGCCGCCTGCCAGTAAGCTTCACGCACCTGCTGGACAATATCGGCCACCACTTTGCGCCGAGCTTCCTCGGCTGCCAGGGCCTTGTTGGCCTGAGCCTTGGCGCTGAAATAGCTGACGCCAAAATCCAGGACGTTCCACGACAGGCGCAGTTGGGCATCGCGCGACGAGCGATCGGTGCTGGTTGAAGGCTCTAGTGATTGCTCGCCCGTGGTGACCGATTGGCTGGACGAGCCAGCCACGTTGTCCCGCCCGCGCCACCCGGCGCTGGCTGCCAGTTGCGGCAGCATGTTGAGCCGCGTCACTTCCAGCATATTGTCTTCGAGGGCGCGCTGCATCAGGCCCAGGCGTTGTTGCAGGTTGTATTTCACGGCCCGTGCCATGGCTTCATCGAGGCTGATCGGGCGGGTCACCGGCTCCTGATTGTCGAACATTACGCGCTGGTCGGCCACGGTGTCGGCCAGTTGCTGTTCCAGGCTCACCGGCTCGGGCTTTATCGCGCATGCGGACAGGCCCACGGCTGCCACGGCGATGGCCAGGCGCAGGGACAGTCGCGGTTCTATGCGTTGGTTTTTGCTGTTCTTCATGTCGTGCGGTCCTTGGATGTTTAGGCGGTCGTGCGTACGGGGGCAGCTTGGTCGTTCAGGCCGCTGAGTTGTTCGAGCAGATGGCGTGCGTCGTCGAGTAATGCGCTGGGCGCTGCCTGACGCAATTGCGCAGGCACTGATGGCTCGGCGTGCTCGCGCTGCGGCGCAGGTGTCGAGTGGGTGCGGGGCTCGCCGGCCGGTCGCTGGTCGCTGCGCACTTGCAGTGCCGTCCTGCTTTCTTTGCCCTCGGTGTCGCGGCCAATCACGGTCAGGTTCAGGCTGCCTTGGCGCGTCAGATGGCTGCGGTCGATCTGCAACTGGCCGGTGCGTGGGTTGAAACGCACCCAGTTGGGCAGTGGCAAGCCGTTACCCAGGCTGATACGGGTAACGTTGCTGCCGTCGGGCAACTGTGCGGGTACTTTCAGGGTCACGGTCTGGCTGCCGTCGACGGCGGGTTCTACCTGGCTGACCTGCGTGTTGCCAACGCGCACAAAGTCGCTCCCGGCCTCGCGTGCAGGGCTGTCGGTGTACACGTCATCGGTTTGTACCAACTGCTCGGTCAGCGATGTCGTGGGGTTGAGCACGTCTTGAACGGGCAGCAAGCGTGTGGTGTAGCGGCTGCTGTTGTCGTTTTCGATGGTCGGGATCGGCGTCTGTATGGCGTCAAGGCTGGCGAACACAGGGCTGTCAAAGGTTCGCTCGGCGAAGGCGGGCAGGTGGGGCGGCGAGGCTCGCAAGCTGTTGCGCTGGTCGATCAACACCGTGGGTCGGGCGCTGGCCGACAGCACATCGAGGGTCAGGACGCGCGAGGTAGAAGCGCCAGCGCTGTCGGTGACGGTCACGGTGAAACTGAAGCTGCCCACCGTGCTGACCTTGCCGCTGAAGGTGTGGCTCAGTGGGTCAAAACTCAGGCCCTCGGGCAAGCCTTGCACGGCCCAGCTCAGGGCGTCGCCGTTGATGTCGCTAAACAGGTTACTGGCCAACGTTGTGCTGTACGCCACGTCTTTTGTGGCACTGGCCAGTGCTGCGTCAGCGGTGCCCGGCTCAGGCGCGCTGTTGATCACGCTGACGGTGGTGTCGATGTTGAGCATGGTGGTGTCGACGCCGCCGTTGGCATTCCCGCCATTGTCCCGTACGGCGTTGAGTGTCACGGTGCGCGCGCCGACGCTGACAACAGGGCTGTCGTTTACGTAGCTCATGGTGTTGATCAGGCTTTGTGCGTTTTGCACGCTCAGGCCCGAGCTGCTGGTGATCGACACCGTTGCGCGACCGTCGACGACCGTGACTGTGATGTGCAAGCCGCTGGCGGTGGTAAGCGTGTCGCCATTGGTCAGTGCCACGCGTGAGCCGTCGATCTCCAGTGCTTCGGCGCTGTCGGTAATACCGGACACGCTGAGGGTCAGCGCGGCAATGGCCTGCTGGTTTTCCAGGGTCGACACCTGAGCGTCGCTGAACAGCGGCACCGAGCTTCCCCCTGCGACATAGTCGGTGCGGCTGCCGACGGCGGTCAGTGTCGGGGCGTCGTTGACTGCGGCGACGTTGACCACCGCAGAGATAGTGGGCGATGAGGTCTGGCTACCACCGCTGTCCTGCAGTGAGGCCAGGGTTATGGTGCGTGTCCCCGCGGTGACATCACGACCGGTATCGGCGTAGGTCAGGCCGTTGACCAGTTGGTTGGCATCGGCGATGGCAATCCCTGCGCTGCGGGTGATCACCAGCGTGGCGACACCGTTGCTCAGGCTTACGCTGTACGCATAGCCGCTGCTGGTGATGCCGCTGCCGTTGACCAGTGCGATGGGGGTGCCATCGACAGTGAGGGTTTCGGCATTGCCGTCGCTCACACCGGCCACGGTCAGGGTCAAGGCGGTGATGTTTTGTCCGGCCTCGACGGTGGAGATATCGGTGCCATTGAACAGCCCCACCGCATCGCCGCCTTCGACATAGGTGGGTAAAGCGGGGTTGGACGTCAGGATGGGCGCATCGTTGATCGCGATCACTGTCACGGTCGCTGTTTGGGCCAGTGCGCTGGTGTCGTTACCGCCATTGGCCGTGCCGCCGTTGTCCTGCACGCTGGTCAAGGTGATGGCGCGGGCACCCTCGGTAGGGGACTGGCTGCTGTTGGCGTATGCCAGGCTGTTGATCAGGGCGGTGGCGTTGCTGGCGGCGATCCCGCTGTCGCTGTTGATGGTGACGGTGGCCACACTGCCGTCTACCGTCACGGTGTAGTGGTAACCGCTGGCGGTGGTGCCGCTGCCGGCCACCAGACTGATGGCCGTGCCGTCGATGTTCAGGGTTTCGCTGGCACCATCGCCAAGGCCTGACACGGTCAGGGTCAGGGCGCTGATTGCCTGGCCGCTTTCAACGGTGGAAAGAGTCGTGTCACTGAACAGACGCGTTGCACCATCGCCTTCGGTGTAGGTCGCGTTTGCCGCCGTGGTGGTCAAGGTGGGTGTGTCATTGATGGCCGTAACGCCCAGCACCAGGGTCGTGCTTGTCCTCACGTCATAGCCATCGGTGACGGCCAGGGTCAGGCGTACCGTCGCTGCGGGGTCGTCACTGGTGTTGGCGTAGCTGATCTGCTTGAGTACCGCGTTGGCGGTGGCGCTGGTGACGTCGCTGGTGAACGTCAGCGTCAGCGCTCCGGCACTGCTGCTGAAGCTGGCGATGGCACTGCTATTGAGGTAGATCACCCCATCGACCAGGGTCAGGCCGTTGCCTTCGGCCAGGCTGTAGGTGTCGTCGTTGCTGGCGCCGCCTTCGCGTACCAGCGTGATGACCGCGCTGTTGTAGTTGCCGACGCCACCGGCCATGGCGTCGTAGTCGGCGTCGCTGAGTGTGAGCATGTCGGCCAGTTGCGCGCTGTGCTGCTCGGTGTAGCTGATTGCGAGTTCATCGGCCAGTGAGTCGGTCAGGCTGACCAACCCGCCGCTGCCGACGACGATGACCGTACCGTTGGCTGCGCTTACCACGGCGTTGGCGCCGGCCAGGGCGGCGTCGCTGTTGCTGTCGATGCTATCGAGCAGGGTCAGGGTCGCGCCGTCGATCTTGTAGCGGCTGACACTGCCGTCGGCCGAAGTCAGATACAACGTGCCGTTGTCGCTGGACAGCGCGATATCGGTCACATTGGCCAGGTTGTCCAGGGCGCCGAGGTAACTCAGGGTGCCTGCGCTGGCGTCGAAACTGAACACCGCCACACCTGTGCTGCTGGCGACGTAGATGACGCTGCCATCGGTGCTTACGGCGACATCCACCGGGCTGGACATATCGACGGTGGCTTCGTCGACGGTCTGGCCGTCGCGCAGGTAGCCGACAGCGCTCAACTGGCCGTCGCTGCCGATGTGATACACGATCAGGGTGTTGGCGACGGTGGTGGCGACCGGGTCGGTGATCACGTAGACGTAATCGCCCACCGTTTCCACGTCCACCGCTGAAAACAGGTAGGGCGCCGCGCTGGTTGTCGCGGCGATGCTCTGGCTCAAGGTGTATTGCTGGGTGCTGCTGTCAAGCGTATAGACCAGCAGCCCGGAATAGTTGCCGTCCACGACATACAGAGCGCTGCCGCTGCTGGAGACAGCCAGGTCGACCACGTTTTGGGTGCTCAGGATCTGGCTCGGAGTGAGGCTGCCATCGCTGCTGTCACGGGTTAGCACGGCGATGCTGTTGCCATCGTTGCCCACCACGTAGGCCTTGCTGCCGTCGCTGCTAAGGACCAGTTGCGAGGCGCTATTGACGCCGCTGTCCAGCGTACCCAGCAGCAGTAACTCGCCGCTGCTGGTGTTACGGCTGAACACTGCGACGGTGCCGCTGCTGCTGATCGCATAGACGTAGCTGCCGTCGCTGCTCAGGGCGCTGGCCGCGATGTCATCAAGGCCGCTGATGTGGGTCAGGCTTTCGCTCACGGCCAAGTGGTTGTAGTCGGAGTCGGCGCTGAGAACCGGCGCCGAGTTGCTGACCACGGTCAGTGTTGCGCTGGTGCTCAACGTGGTGCTGTCGCTACCGCCATCGGCAGTGCCACCGGTGTCTTGCACGCTTACGCTAATGCTGCGTACACCAGCGGTTTGAGTGTTGCTCAGGTTGGCGTAGGTGGCCTGCTCGATGAGCGTCGCGGCGCTGTCGGCAGCCATGCCGCTGGTGCTGGTAATGACCACGGTGGCGGTGTCGCCGCTCACGGTCACCTGGTAGCTGTAGTGGCTGGTGCTGCCGGAGCCGGCAACCAGGGAAACGCTCGTGCCATCTACGGTCAGGGTTTCGTTGTTTCTGTCGATGACGCCGGTGACCGTGAACGTGACGGTGCTGATGGCCTGACCACTTTCCACGGTGCTGAGAACGACATCGCTGAACAGTGGGACGCTACTGCCTGATGTGCTGTAGGCCACGGTTTGGGCGCTGGCTTGCAAGGTGGGTGCGTCGTTGACGGCCACCACATCAATGGTGGCGACGATGGCCAGGGTGGTGCTGTCGGTGCCAGCATTGGCGGTGCCGCCGTCATCCTGTACGGATGTCAGGGTGACGCTGCGGCTACCTGCGGTGGGGTCTTCGCTGCTGTTGCTGTAGGTCAGGCCGGCGATCAGCGCGGTGGCGTTGTTGACGGTCATGCCGCTGCTGCTGGCGATCACCAGCATGGCAGTGCCGCCCTCGACGGTCACCGTGTAGCTGTAACCGTGGCTCGTGGTGCCGGTGCCGGCCACCAGGCTGATGGTGGTGCCGTCCACGGTCAGGGTTTCGCTGCTGCCATCGGCCACACCGGCCACACTCAGGGTCTGGCTGGCCACGGCCTGGCCGGTTTCGCCGGTGGTCAGGGTGACATCGCGAAACAGTGTCGCACCAGCCGCATTCTCGACGTAGCTTGCGGTGTTACCGGTCGCGCTGAGCGTGGGCGCGGTGTTGCCCAGTATCACGTTGATCGTGCTGGCGACGGAAAGGACGGTGGTGTCGACGCCGCCATTGCCGGTGCCACCGCTGTCTTTGATTGCGGTCAGGGTTATGGTGCGGGTGCCGACGGTGGCGCTGCTGGTGTCGGCATAGCCGATGCTGTCGACCAGCGCGGTGGTCGCCGCAGACGGCAAACCGGTGCTGGTGATGGTCACCGTGGCGGTGGTGCCGCTGACGACGACTTTTGCGGTGAAGCTGTAGGTCGTGGTGGTTGTGCCGTCGGTGACGTCAAGGGTGCCCGTGACGCTGGTGCCGTCGGTCAGTGCCGCGCTGGTGCCGTTGAGGCTCAATGTTTCGCTGGCGCCGTCGACGAGCCCGGCGACGGTGAGCGTCAGGCTGGTCACGGTCTGGTCGGCTTCAATGGTCGATACTGCCGTGTCGTCGAACACCTTGATCGCATTGCCGCCAGCGCTGTAAGTCACGGTTGCGTTGGTGCTGGTCAGCGTCGGGGCGTCGTTGAGGGTGGTTACACTTAGCAGCAGCTTGACTGACGAGGCAGTGTATTGGTCGGCCACCGACAACGTCATACTGATGCTGCTGCCCGGGTCCTTGCTGGTGTTGGTGTAGGTGAGCTGTTTGGCGACCAGGTTGGCGGTGGCGGTGCTGACGTCAGCGGTGAAGGTCACGGTCAGCAGGCCGCTGACACTGGTGAAGGTGGCGATGGCGTCTCCGTTGAGGGAGATGACGCCGTCGGCCAGGGTCAGCCCGTTGGCGGCAGTGAAGCCGTAGGTGTCACTGGTGTTGGCACCTGCGCTGCGGGCCAGGGTGATGCTGGCGCCGTTGTAGTTGCCAGTGCCGTTGTTTAGTGCGTCGTAGTCGGCGTCGGACAGGCTGATGGCGCTGGCGATATTGATGCTGCCACCTTCGCTATAGCTGACGGCAACGGTGTCTCCGGTGCTGGCCTGGCCGACTCCGGTGGAATAGGCATAACCGCCTGAATAGATGGAGCTGCCATCGGATGAGACGACCAGGCGCAGGCCACGCCCGCCGGTGTCGGTGACAGTTTTTACGTAGGTGAGTGAGCCGTCGGTATTGATGCTGTAGACACCGAACGAGTTCAACGCGGTTCCCACGTACAGGGCGCTGCCGTCAGCCGACAGTGTCACCGACCAAGGTGTGGACCCAAGCTGGGTCGAGACACTGATCGACGACACCAGCGCCATCGTGTTGCTCGTGCGGTTGTACTGCAACACGCTGATGTAGCCGTTGCTGCCGGTCGCGATGTAAATCGTGCCGTCGTCTGAAACGGTGATGTCCCGGGCGCCGCTGAAACCTGAGCCCGAGGTCAGGGTACCTGCGGCGGTGACCGTGCCTGCGGCATCGGTGTAGTTGAGCACTGTGGCGTTGCGGGTCAGCTTGCCGATGTAGGTCAGCGTGCTGTCGGCATTGGTGGTGTACAGGGTCAGTTGCGCGGTGCCGTTGCTCAAGACATAAACGGTGCCCGAGCTGTCGACGTCAATGCCGTAGGCCGTGGTGCCGTTGACCTCGGTGTAGGTGCCGGCCACGGTCAGGACACCGCTGTCGCTGACGCCGATGCTGTAGACCGAGGTGCCGGTCACGGCATAGAGCGTATTGCCGTCGTCCGACGCGACGAGTTCCTTGACCTGCGTGGTGCCAAGGGTAGTGCCCAGGTTTGTCAGTGCCAGGGTACCATTGTCGTTGATGCTGAACACCGACACGACATAGTTGTTGGCGGCGTTCTTGCCGACCACGTAAACGTGGTCACCATCAGCGGAATAGGTGACCGAGGTGGCACCGATTAGCCCATCCATTTCAGTTGCGCTGGTGGCGGCATTTTCCTCGGTCCCCTGAGCAAAGGACTGCACCAGGGTCAGCTTGCCGGTCGCCGTATCACGGCTGTAGACATAGACCGTGCTGTCGGCGGTAGGTGACAGCAAGGCGTTGGCCCCGCCGCTGCCGATCACCACCAGTGTGGTGTTGTCTTCGGACAGTGATAACGAAAAGACGTAGTAACCGACCCCGCTCAGTCCGCTATCGGCGGTATACACCAGTGCGCTGTCAGCGACACTGATGTCGGGTGCGCTGTTATCGGCTTGCGCTTGGGTGATGACATGCAACGTAACCTCGGCCGTGGCGGCGGCGCCGGAGGCGTCTGTGGCGGTCACGGTAATGGTGTAGCTGCCAAGGTTCGCCGCGGTGCCGGAGATGGTTAATGTACTGGCATTGAACGTCAGCCCATCGGGCAGGCCCTTCACTGCCCACGTCAGGGTGTCGCCGTAAACGCTGTCAGCGTCGCTGAACAGGGCACTATTCAAAGTAGTGCTGTAGGCGGTGTTTTCCGTGGCAGGCGCCAAGGTGGTCGAGGTATCGCTGTCCACCTGGGGCGTGCGGTTGACGATCTGATCCACATGCAGCGCAAGCACCAGCGAAGCACTCGCACCGGATGCGTCGGTGGCTGTCACCGTGATCGAAAAAGTGCCAACCTGGGTTGTCGAGCCAGAGATCGTGCGGGTACTCGGGTTAAAGGTCAGGCCGTCAGGCAGGCCGCTAACGCTCCAGGTCAGATGGTCACCGTCGGTATCCTTGAACAGGTCGGCAAGCAGGGTGTAGCTATAGGCGGTTTCACTGGTTGCAGTACTGAGTGAGTAGCCGGTGGAGGCATCGGTATTGACCTGCGGCAGTGTGTTGACCCGCAGCGTCAGCAGCACTGTGTTGCTACTCAACTCGGCGTCAGCGGTGGTCACGGAAAGCTGAACCAGGCTGCCAGCGGCGGCGCTCGCGTTGGTGTAGGTAAGCTGGTGCAAGACCTGGTTGGCGACAGCGGTGGTGGCGTCACCGGTGAACGTCACGGTCAGTACGCCCGCGCTGGTACTCAACGTGGCGATGGCGGTGTCGTTTTGCGAGATCACGCCGTTGCTCAGGCTCAGCGAGCCACCATCGGCGAAGCCATAGCTGCCATCGCTGACACTGGCTGTAACGGTAATGTTGGCACCCTTGTAATTGCCTTCGCCGTTGGCCAGGGCGTCGTAGTTGCTGTCGCGTAGGGTCAGGCCACCGGCAAACGCCAGCGCAACGCCCGGATTCATGTCTTGAAGGGTGGTGTAGCGGCTGATGCCACCCCCGGCGACCAATAGCGACTTGCCGTCGGCGGACAGCGCGATGTCGCTGCCGTTGGTGCTGCTGGCAACGGCGCCTTGCAGTGTCAGGCCGCCACTGCTCGAAACCGAATAGACGTCGATACCGCCGCTGGATGTCGAGGCATACAGGACGCTGCCGTCGCTGCTCAATGCCAGGCTGGTGACACCGTTCAGGGTGGTGGTGCTGACCAGTCCCAGCGACGTACCGCTGAGATGGTATGTACTGATAGTGCCTTTGGCCGGGTCGCCCACGTAAATGTATTGACCGTCCGACGATGTTTGGATGGCGTAGTCCACGGCACTATAGCCAGAAGAACCGTTGGAGAGGGTGGCGACAGTGCTCAAGGTGCCGTCGCTGTTGCGCGAGTAAACCGTGAGTGTGTGGCTGCCTGTGGTCGAAAGCGTATATACGTAGTTGCCGGAGGTGGCGACGATGGCATTACGGCTGTTGCTTTCGGCGAGAGAGCTCAATGCAGTGAGGGCCCCCGAGGAGCTGTCGCGGCTGAGAATTACCACGCCGTTGTACTGCGTGCCCACATAAACGTAGGCGCCGTCCTGCGAGATCGCCAGGCCACCGGTGGCATTGCCATTATTGGTGGCGATTGATGCGCTATAGCTGACCGTGCCATCACTGGCGACGCTAAATTGGACGACGGTGCCGCTGCCGGAAATGGTATAGATCGACTTGCCATCGGCGCTGATCACCATGTGCGTCGCGCTGCCCATGTCAGTGATGCCGGTGAGCGTCTGCGTCTGTGTCAGGCGCCCGGACGCGTCGAGCGAGAACACCGAGATGCTGTTGGTACCAGCGACATAGGCGTATGTGCCGTCGCTGGAATACACCACTTCACTGGCGCTGCTGCCCAGATCATCGACGCTATAGGACTCAGCGGTGTGCAGGGTATCGTCGCTCGACAGGGTCGGCGCCACGTTGATATCGCTGGTCACGGCGATGCTCGAATAGATGGCGCTCAGGTCGGCACTTTCACCGCCGCTGTCGCTGAGGCTGCCCAGGGTCACAGTGACGTTGTGAGTTTCGACGGTGTTGTCCAGTGTGCTGTACTGGATGCTGTCGATCAGGGTCGCGACATCGGCGCTGCTGTAGGCGTCCGATGAGGCGATGGTCAGGGTGATGGTGGTGGTCGTGCCGCTGACTGCGACGGTATAGAAATAGCCGTTGTCGGTGGTTTCACCGCTGTCAGCCTTCAGCGTGATAGTGGTGCCATCGATCACCATCGCCTGATTGCTGCCGGTGGTGTTGACGCTGACCGTCAGGCTGGAAAGTTCCTGGTTGCTGGAGTCGGTGGCCACACTGACGCCACTGAACAGGTCCACGCTCTGCTTGCTGTCGGTGGCCTGGATGCTGATGGTCGCTTCCGCCCCCTTGGCCGTCACCCCGGGTTTGGTATCGGTTTGGGCCACCACGGCCTCTGCCGTGGCGGTCGCCGCAGCGTCAAGCAAAATGCGCGGCTCAAGGGCCAGCGCCCGAGGGTAGCGGGGTGGAAGTCGGCGAGTAGTCATGGTGGCCCTTGCGCAGAAAATGAAAAAAGGAAAGTGTGTAAGCCTGTTGCTATTCGATCAGTCGGACGAAATTGCTCTGTTGTCGCAGTTCTTCGATGATGCTTTCCAGTCGTGCCTGGATGGCGCCCTCCGAGGCGACGAAATCGGCGCCATTGAGGTAGGTCAGGTCGGCGCTCTGCTCTGCGCAGGCTGCAAGACCGGCACCGGCAACTCGACGAAACGTCGAACCGCTTGCACTGGAGTCCGAGTCGCCGGTTGATTCGTCACTGCCGGTGACGATCAGGTAGAACTTGAGGTTATGCGCGCGAAAGCTGTTGCACAGGCTGGTGAAACGTTGGGTGATGAGCGCTTGGTTAATGCTACCGGTCGTGGCGCTGGCCGAGCCTGGGGTGGACGCGCTGCCGTCTATGCTTTCACCGACATAGGCGTTGTACGCGTCGCTGTCGAACCAGTTCATGTCGGTGGAATTGACCAGAAACACGATGGCCTTGATGCGCTCGTTAGTGCCGTCGTCGAACTCTTTGGGCAGATCGTCCTCCAGGGCCCAGCCTGAGCTGCCACGAAATTCCGGTGCCAGGGCCATGGCGCTCCAGCCCATGGCGATCGCGAAGTTGACGTTAAAGCTGGCCGTCATTTTGTCCAGGCGGGCGCTGATGTCCTGCTGGTTGTTGGTCAGCGGCAACAGTTGCGCATGAGGGCAACCGCGGTCGGCCACTAAGTAGCGGGTGTCGTTGGCACCGTTGGCCTCGCCAAAGGCCGGGTTGGGGCCGATCCAGGAAATCGGTTCTGCGCCTGGGCTACCGTTTGCCGCCAGGTCGGCGCGGTAGTAGACCTTGAAACGCCCGCCAGGCGCTTCGTCCCAGAAGTAGTTCTCGCCACGGTCCAGACCACGGTACATGCACAGTAGATTGGCGATACGGTCAGGCATGCGGCGGTCGGCGAGGCTGCCGTAGCCGCTCTGGAACAGCGAAGTCAGCTCGACCGGATTGAGCGCGCCGCTGGCGGCCCAGCTGCGAATGCGGCCGGTCTGGTTGGGATCGTAAACATTCACCGATTGGCTATAGGGCACCAGCGAGAGCCACGTGTTGCTGCTGTCGCCGATCAGGTCCTGGGCAAACGTCTTGCCCAAACGCCGCAGCGCCGCAAGATTTGCACTGTTCTCGGCGGTAGTATTGGGCAGCGCCAGCGCCACCTCGGTCGACACCTGGCGCACCTCGCTGGTGGAGCTGATGGTCACATCGCGGTTGCCGGTGTTGAGCACCAAAGGCACGTTGGTCAGTGTGGCACTGACCTTGAATGTGTTGTTCCCTGCGCTGCTGGTGCCGCTAGTCACGGTAATGGTGCCCAGGTTTGCCAGCACCGCACTGTTGAGCCCCAGGTTGGCGCGTACGTATTGCTGCGCCATGGTCTGCTGGTCGCCGCTGCCGTCTTCGTCCGGCGAGTAGCTGCGACCCAGCGCTAACGCGGCAGCATCGGTGGCGCGCTTGAGCTGGCTGGTGTCGCTGTTGAGCGCCACGCTGTCAACGGCGAACCCACCGGCCAGGAGCATGCCGCCCATGACCAGCAACATCATTGGGTAGACGCTGCCACGTTGACGACGCAGTGTGCGAAGCGGGGCTGTGGTGTTGAACGGGTTCATGACGCCTGACTCGACATTCAAAGGATGACCGGCATTTTCGGGTGGTGGCGAGAATAAGAATTCTTCTCGATAAACCACAAGAACGGCTTCATTAAAATGACTTAAGGATTGATCTCAATCGCCACTGCGAACACGCGCGCCGCGCAAGCCAAGACGCACCGCTCGCCGGGTTCAGGGGCATGGCCTGCTCTATTGCGGTTATCAGTGCAGGCGATACGGCTAGCCGAGTCTCTGGATCACTCGGTGCTGTCGGTGGGGGCGATACCGGCCAGGGCGGATAGAGAATCGTCCAGTTCGATGTCGGCGCTGCGCAGGCGGCTGATGGCGTCGGCTTGCAGTACCTTGCCGCCGAGACTCAGGGTGCTCATGCCCATTTCATCACTGCTTTGGCAGGCACGTACGACCAGCAACGCGACACTGTCGTCGGCCTCATCGTCGCTTTCCGGCAGGGTCCCGTCGTACATTCCGCCTCCCATCGGGTCGTCGCATAAACCTGTGGTCTGGCCCAAGGGCAGTTTCCAGGCGACTTTGCCGGTGCGCATTACCTTGCCGACATACAGTTGGTAGTTGTCTCCACGCTCGGCCACCAGCGCAGTGACCAAGGCATCCACCCCCTCGGCCGTCAACCGGGTCTGGTTGGACAGGGTACTGGCCAGCATGCTGGTGCTGCGCTCAAGGTCTGCTCGGCCTCGGGCCAGCAGGTAGAGGTCGACTGTCAGCAGCCCGCAGACGATGACCACCGAGAGCATCAGCGCGGTTTCCAGCGTAGCGCTACCACGCTGACGACGCTTCATGATCCACTCCCGGGTTCATACAGATTGCCGACCAGCTGGCGGTAGGTGTAGGTGAATCGGTCTGACAGGTGCAGTAGCGTCGGCAGTGCGGTCATCCAGTTTTGGGTCAACTGGACTTGCACCGACAGGATCGGGCTGTCGGTGTCGTCATCCCCTTCAAGTTTCCGGGTACCGCCGCCGAAGGCCTCCAGGCTGCTGTAGCTGGTGACTTCGACTTGCAGATCAGCGCTGTCCAGATAGCCGTAGGCCGCGTCGATCATGCGCTGCTCAACGTGCTCGGCAACGCCGCTCTCGTTGTCCAGGCGCAAGTTGCTTTGCTGGCGCAAGCCTTGCAGTGCCGAGTCCAGCGCCAGATTGCCGATTACCACCACCAAGGCCAGGCGTGCCAGTTCAAAGAACATCATCAAGCCAATCAGGATCACCGGCAGCAGGAACGCGGTTTCCGTGGTGGTGATCCCGCGCTGGCTACGTCGCGCGGCGCTGCGTCTCATTGCAGCGTATCCAGTGCCAGGGCCTGGCGGCTGGCTGCCAGCAGTTCATGGGGGACGGGCTGGCCGCCGAGAATACGTTGAGCATTGCGTGTGAGCTCGGCCAGCAACGGCTCGCTACGAACCCGCGGCATGTAGCGCTGCAGGGCTTCGCGGGCTTTGTCCTCATCGCGCAACAACAAGTGCGCCAGGGCAAGGTTCAGCACCAGGGTCGGCCGACCGCGCAGATCGGCGCCGTCCAGCAGGTCGATGGCGGCCTGGGGTTGACCCTGATCGATCTTGCCCAATGCCAGGTTGTTCAAGGCCGGGGCATTGCCTGGGTCCAGTCGCAGCACTTTGTGCAGCAGTTCTTCGGCTTGTTGGTCATGCCCCTCGGCACTGCTGACGATGGCCAGTCCATTGAGTGCTTCAGTGCTGTCCTGGCGCGCTTGCAGTGCGCATTCAAAGCTTTCCTTGGCCCCGGCAAACTGGCTGGTAGCCAACTGACCACGGCCAATGCCCATGCACAAGTTAAAGCGCTGCTGGTCATTCAGGCGTTCACCGGCCAGGCGCTGGCGTGCGCTTACGAACAGCGGCAAGGCATCTTGGGCGGGCAGCACGGCGGCGCTGACCTGGGCATATTCAAGGGACTCGCCGGGGTCGAGTTGGCCACGTTGATCGGCCCGGGCGTAAACCCCATAGGCCGCTGCCATGCGCCCGTTGTCGCGCAACAGGCGAGCCAGGTGCAAGGCCTCGCCGGCATCGGCTTTGGTCGACAGTGGGCGGGAGTTGTCAGGTCGGTGGGTACCGCAACCGACGAGCGTGGCAATGCACAGGGCAAGTACCAAGGGGGACAGCAGACGCGAGGATCGGGACATGGAGGGCTCCGTGGGACAACTCAGTGGGTGGTCAGCATGCGCACCAGGCGAATCATCGCTGGGGCGCCCATCATGGCGATGATGGGCGGCAGAACCAGCAGCATCAGCGGCAGGCTCATTTGCGCCGGTAATTTGCCGGCCTGTTCTTCGAGGTTAAGGATCAGGGTCTTGCGGCTTTCCTCGGAAATGGTACGCAGCGCCTGGGACAGAGGTGTGCCATAGCGCTCGGCCTGGAGCAGGGTGGCGACCATGGTCTCCACTTCGCTCACGCCACAGCGCTCGGCAAGGTTGAGCAGCGCCTTGCCACGATCACTGAGGATCTGCAGTTCGGCGAAGGTGTAGCGCAACTCATCGGCCAGCTCTGGCGCAGACAGGGCCATCTCCTTGGACACCACCTGCAGCACCCTGCCGATGGGCAGCCCGGCTTCGGCGCAAATGACCATCAGGTCCAGGCCATCCGGGAGGCTGCGTGACAAGCGCCCGCCACGTCGGGCGGCGCGCCACTTCAGCCAGCCTTCCGGGATCAGGGTGCCGACAAACAATCCCACCAGCCCCCCCGCCAGGCCCAACAGGCTGCTGCGTTGGTGGGCATCGAGTACGCCGAACAGCACCAGTGTGACCAACAGCAGGCCCAGGCCATATTTGGCGATCATCAACAAGCCCAGGCTGTGTGGGCTGCGAAAACCGGCCATGACCAGCAGGCGACGCAGTTGCTGGCGATCGCCATCGGTGCCGGCCAAGTGTTCGCCAAGGCGTGCCACCGGGGGCACCAGACGTTGCAGCGCGGGCGGCAAGGATGTGTTCTGGCTGCGCAGGATATCGGTCTGTTGTTCGATACGTTGCTTTACCGTCTGGCTGCCCAGGCGGGTGACCAGCGGATTGCGTAGACCGCGCAGGTACATCCCGAGCAGCAGCACGGAACACAACAGCAGGCCGATGGCGATGATCAAGCGAGCTTCATGCATGAGGGGCTCCGAGGCGGGAAGGACGATGGTTCATCGAATTCTCCTGACCATTGTCTGGATGATGGTCAGGCCCAGGGTGACGCTGCCCAGTACATAGATCAGCACCTTGTTGCCCGTCGGGTCATTGAGCAGGAAGCGGAAGTCCGCCGGGGAGTTGAAGTACATGTACACCATCATGCAAGGCACCAACGCGGCGACGATCTTGGCCGAGGCCCTGGCTTCGGAGGTCTTGGCCATGATCTTCAGTTGCAGCTCCTGGCGTTCGCGCAGGGTGCTGGCCAGACGCTCCAGTGTTTCGCCCAGGCGCCCACCGGATTCCTGGTTGATGATCAGGATCACCGCAAAGAAACGGTATTCGGGCATGGGCACGCGCAGCGCCGAATCCTGCATCACCCGCCGCAGGGGCACACCCAGGCGCAACCAGTGGTCGATGATCAGAAACTCGGTGGCCAGTGGTCCGTTGAGGTGCTCGGCCACCAGGCTGAACGCGTTGCTGACCGGCACGCCAGCACGGCAGGTGCGATTCAGTGCGTCGATGGCCTGGGGCAAGCTTTGTTGCAAGGCTTTGTGGTGGCGGGCCAACGCCTGGCGCAGCAACAGCAGAAACAACCCTACGCTGGCGGCCAGGGCAATCAGCGGTCCCCATAGCAATGGCAACGGTGTATCACGGCCCATCAGCACACCTAACAGCAAGCCCGCCATGCCCATCAGGATCAGGCGGGTGCGCAGGTTACGGCGCCAGCCCAGCAGGTTGATGTTCAGCCATAGCCGCGCCAGGTTGTCTCCCAACACGGGCACCCCGGCCAGCGGTGTGGCCTGGATTTCGCGCAGCATGTCGTCGATGGCATCACCAGTGCCGGGCAGTAGCGTGGGGTTCTGCTTGAGCGCTGCCAGACGGATGGCGCTGGCCTCGGCGCGCTGACGGCGTTTGCTCAGGCCCAGCAGGCCGTAAAAAGCGCATAGGGTGCAGACGAAGATCAACAGGGTGATCAGATCCAGTACGGCGCCCATGCTCAGGCCCCGCCGAACAGATGCGCATGGGCGCTGTAGAACTGTGGTCGTTGACCGCTGGCGACGAAATCGCCGATCAGCTTGCCATTGGCATCCACCGAGCGCAGTTGAAAGCCGAACAGCTCCTGGGTCTGGATGACGTCGTTTTCCATGCCACACACTTCGGTGATAGAGACAATGCGGCGCATCCCGTCGCGCTGACGTTCGACTTGGACAATCAGGTGTACGGCGCTGGCGATCTGCCGCCGAATGGCCTCAAGCGGCAGTTGCATGCCGGCCATCATTACCATGTTTTCCAGACGCAGAATGGTGTCACGCGGGGTGTTGGCGTGCACGGTACACAGGGAACCGTCATGGCCGGTGTTCATCGCCTGGAGCATGTCGAAGCTCTCGCCGCCACGCACTTCCCCCAGGATGATGCGGTCGGGGCGCATCCGCAGGGCGTTACGCACCAGATCACGCTGATCGACCTTGCCAGTGCCCTCGGCACTCACCGGGCGGGTTTCCAGACGCACCACGTGGATTTGTTGCATCTGCAGTTCGGCGGCGTCTTCGATGGTGACGATGCGGTCGGTGTCGTCAATTTTCTGCGACAGGGCATTGAGCAGCGTCGTCTTGCCTGCACCGGTACCGCCGGAAACGATGATATTGAGCTTGGCCACCATCGCTCGTTCCAGCACTTCAACCATTTCATAGGACATAGCCTGGCGGGCGGCCAAGGCTTCCAGGGTCAGGTTGCGACGCATGAACTTACGGATCGAGATGGTGGTGCCATCGAGTGCCAGCGGGTAGGTGATGATGTTCACTCGGCTACCGTCGGCCAGCCGCGCATCCACCATCGGGTGCGCTTCATCAATGCGCCGCCCCACGCCCGCCGCGATCCGCTGGGCCGTGTTGAACACATGCTCTTCGTCGAGGAAGGTGATGGGCGTGAGTTCCAGCTTGCCGAACCGCTCGACGAACACCAGCTTGGCGCCGTTGACCAGGATGTCGTTGACCGATTCGTCAGCCAGCAGGGGCTGGATCGGACCGATGCCGAGCATCTCGTCGAGCACCTCGGTGGCGATCTGCTCTTCCTCGTTACGCGACAGTTGCAGGCGCTTCTCGTCACAGATCCGGCGGATCTGGGTTTCGATCTGGGCCAGCAGCTTGTCGCGGCTCATGGCGGCGGCTTTGAGCGGGTCGATCTGGTCGTACAGGAAACTGCGCAGCAGGCGGCGATTGACCATGCCCGGTGTCTCGCTCTTGGCGGCTTGCTGTGTGCGGCTGCTAGCGACTTTCTGCACCTCATCATCGACGGGCGTCGGTGCCTGGCTTGAGGGCTGTGCGGGCTTGGCTTTGCGAATCAGCATTTTCAGGTCCTCAGACTGCGCGGTGGCCGATAGCCTGTTTCAGGCGATCGATCAGGCCAGCGGGCGGCTGGCGTTCAGGGCGCCGACCGCAGGCCAGGTCAGCGAGGTCAAGCAATGCCTGGCGCATCGGCGGCAGGCGCTGCAACGACAGTGGCCCCGCCAGCAGGCTTTCGTTCAAGGCCGTGCCGACATAGGGCAGGCTCAGGTCCAGGCGTCGGCCAACGAACGCTTCGAATTGCTCCCGGGCGAGAGCCGGCTGCGCCGCGTGTACCGGGTTGTGTACCAGCAGTAATTGCTGGCCGTCACTTTCGTCACCGATCTTCGCCAGCAGGCGTTGGGTGTTGCGCGCACCCTGGACGGTGAGGTCGGTGAGCAGAATGCGTGTCTCGCTATGGCGCAGTACCTCCATCGCTTCGTGGGGATGAGCGGCAGGCAGGTCCCAGATCACCTGATTGAAAAGCCGACACAAACTGGCGCCCAGGCCCAGCAAGTGTTCGGAGTCCACGGCCTTGAGGGTTTGGGGCGCGCTTTCCTGCCCCAGCAGGTGCAGGCGCGGGTTGACGGTGATCATGGCCCGCTGCAGCAGGCGGGCGTCTATTTCCTGGCTTTCCAGGGCGCTGGCCAGCCCCGCATCGCCCTGGGCGCCCAGCAGCAAACCCTGATCGCCTTTGTGTCGGTCATAGTCGACCACGGCCACGGGGACATGCCGAACCTCGGACAGCAGTTGGGCCAGCGCCGCCACCACGGTGCTGCTGCCAGCCCCGCCCGCACAGCCGGTGACGGCAATGCTGCGGCCAGTACGCGCGAAGTCGTCGTGCTGGTCATTGCGGCTACGTTCCAGGGTGGCGGCCAACAGGTCCAGGCGCACGGGCTTGAGCAAGTAGTCGAGCACGCCGCCGTGCAGCAGGGCACGGTAAAGGTCGATGTCCGAGTGACTGCCCAACGCGACGATGTGGCAGCCCGGCTCGCATAACGTGGCGAGTTCCTTGAGGGTTTGCAGGGGGGCCATCTCACCGTCCAGATCGACAATCACCACGGCTGCAATCTGTTGCGCGCACCACTTCAAGGCGGCTGGGCAACCACCGGTTTGCACATGGCTGCCGGTTGCTCCCAGGCGCTGGAGCAGGGTGGTGAACTCAGCGGCCTGGGCGGCAGTGGCAGCGAAGACGGCAGTGTTGACGGGCGCCACGGCGGCTTCCACGTTCGGGCGTTGTTGAGGGCTGTTCACGATGCGGGCTCCTTAATTATTGCTGAAGTCAATGTCGATCAGTTCCGGCAAATCGTTCTCGTGATAGCGCTGTACAGCTCCGTTGGCCTGGATGCCGTCGCCCGCGTCGAGGGTCTGTGGGGTGATCAGGTCGCGTGGGTCGCTGACCATGGCGGCGATGTTGGCTTCATTGGCGCAGCCAAGGCCTCCGAGCGAGGCATAGGGCGCAATGGTCCAACGGTCCGGGGCGCTGATGACGCATTTAGGCACCCGGACCACCAGTGCTTCGGACACCACCATCACGTCGTCCTGGCCTTTCTGCAGGCGCAGGGCTTCTAGGTTCAGTTGCCGGTTGGGCAAACCACGCTCGCGCAATACCTGGGCCAGGCGTGTGGCGATTCGTTCACCAGCCGGGGTATGCGGGACCAATGTCACGCTCTGGTTGGCCAGGCGACCTTGTTGCATCAGCAAATGGTTGAGCTTGTCCAGCGACTCGGCAGTGAAGCTCTGGCCGTTGGGTGTGGCCACCAGCGTCAGACTCAGTGCCTGAGGCTGCACTTCAATGGCCTGCAAAGGCGGATTGGCGAAGCGGTTTTCACGGATCTGGTTGAGTTCATGGGTGCAGCCTGCCAGCAGCAACGGCAGGCCGAGCAGCAACAACGCAACGGATGGGCGAGGGGGCATGGGTGAACTCTCCGATCTCAATAGAGGTAGCCGGCGCTGGCGCGGGCTGGAAGCTGGGCGTCAATCATCGGCAAGCCACGGCCGGGCACCTGTAGCTGGCTTTCGCTGACCGGGTCGACCACGTAGGCGGTGGCCAGGATCACCAGTTCGGTGTCTTCCTGGCTGCTGGTTTCGGATTCGAACAACCGGCCCAGCAAGGGGATACGGCTGAGCCCCGGCACGCCACTGACCTTCTGGTTGGCATTGCTGCGCAGCATGCCCGCCAGGGCGAAGCTCTGGCCGCTGGCCAGTTCCACCGTGGTGTCGGCACGGCGAACCTTGAGCGCTGGGATCACCGCGCCTTCGAGAGTCACCGAGCCGTCATCGGTCAGGTCGCTGACCTCCGGGGCGATGCGCAGGCTGATACGGTTGGGTGACAGCAGGGTCGGGGTAATGCGCAGGATCACGCCGTACGACTTGTAGTCGATATTGACGTTGTTGTTGGTAATCACCACCACCGGCACCTCGCCACCTGCGGCAAAGCCTGCAGTCTCACCGGACATGGCCGTGAGGTTGGGCTCGGCCAGCAACGTGGCCAGGCCTTCTTCGCTCATGGCATTGATGACCCCGGTGAGGTTGCCGTCGCTGTAGGTCAAGCTGTTGCTGGCGGTGGATGTAACGCCGGTGACCAGGCTGAACTTGCCGCTGTTCATCACCGCATCCCAGTTCAGGCCAAGCTCGTGGCTCAGGCTGCGTGCGACTTCCACCACGCGCACGCGGATGTTGACCTGCGCCGACAGTTCCACCTGCAACTGGTTAATGATGCGCGGCGGGGTATCGGGACCCTGTCTCGCGGCGGTGTTGGCGCCGACGTTCGTGGCGGTGTCGGGGGCACCCAGGGCGGCAGTGACGCTGGCGATCACCTGCCGTGCTTCGATGGGCGTACGAACTTTGCCGCGAACGATCAGGCCGTTGCCCGCAGCGCTGGCGAACTCGATTTGCGACCCCGGGATTTCATCATTGAGCTGACGGCGCAGGGCATCCAGGTCGTAGCCTGCGGTCAGGCGAATGGCGGCGATGACATTGTCATTGGCGTCCATGGCATACAGGCTGGTGGCACCGGCGCGTTCGGCGAAGATGAACACGCTGTCTGGCGAGGGCACTTGAAAGCTGGCTATTTCAGGGTCGGCGACCATGATCTTGGCGGCCGCGCCAGGTAGCTTCAGCAGCCGACCTTGCTTGACGAACAACGACAGGTCCTGGGTGGTATTGACTTCACTGAGCGGGCCAGCGGACAGCGGCGCACCTTCGACCAGCGCCGTAATGGGCAGAGTGACCAGCAGGGCCAGGGCAACAGGCAGGCTGCGGCTGACCTGCCGCGCCTTAGGACGTTTCACGATGAGCGTCATGGGGTGGTTCCGTATGTGGGTGCTGCCGACGCACCAGGCGCCGGGCGGTTAAGGCTGTTAATGCTGGGCGGGGTCGATGATTTCCACTTTGGTGCCGCGAAACGCCATCACTTTCGGCACCACGGCGGGGACGCTGCTGGTGGCAAATACATCGGTGGTGCCGCTGAGGGTGGTGACGCCGCTCGGCTGGTCATACGATTGGTCGTTTTCCCCATGACGCAGGGGCCGCAAGGCGAGTTGCAGACTGCCGATTTCCTTGGCTACCGCCAGTTTCTCCGCCTGACCGGGGTCCACTTCAAGGGTGACGGTCTCGAAGTTGGCCACGACTTTGGCAGGTTTGGCCTGGGTACCGTCCTTCTTGGCTGCTGCCTCGTCGTCGTCACGCAGCGGCTGGTCCACGCCTGTCACGTTGTTCAGCGCCAATACGCGCACATCACGCAGAATGGTCTGGGCAGCCAGGAATGGGGCCGCGTCCTTGTTTTGGTCGCCGGTCTTCTCGCGGTCACGTTGCAGTCCGAGGATCACATCCACCCGATCACCCGGCGACACCAGACCGAAGTTGCTCTCTACGCGGCTGGTGGGAATGGACACAGCACGCATGTCCGGGCTGAGTACTGCCGCCAGGAACCCCGGTTCGCCACGGCGTACTACTTTGTCGATGCGAATGGCTTCGCCGGCTTTTATTGTTTCGCGCACCGTGGCGCCGAACAGCGCTTCCAGGTTGTCCTGACCGCGGACAAAGTAGCGGCTGCGGCTGGGCTTGTCCTTCACCGGTTGCCAGGTGAGCTGCGAACTGTCGATGAAGTCCCCAGGTTCCAGCACCTTACTGGCGACCAATACCTCGCCGGCCGCTTGCACCGTGACGACAGGAGGGGGGGCGGTAACCTTGGGCGGGGCCAGCAGGCTGCGCACCAGAAGCGCTGCGCCGGCTGCCAGGAACACGGCGGTGACGAGCAGCAGCAGAGAGTTCTTTTTCATCGATTGTGGTGGCTCATGAATGAATGGGAATGAACAGCGTGCCCAAGGCACCGACGGCAATGGCGGCAGCGTAAGGGATCCCCGGCAGCGGTATATCGCCCAGGCACTGCGGCAGTGGCGGTGTGCGGGGCAGGTGACGTACCAGGCTCCACCAGGTCAGTGCCAGCATCCGTTCAAACAGGCTTAGCAGTGGCAACAGCAAGGCCAACAGCCCGCCGACCAAGGAGGTGAGGATGATGAACGTTGCTTGATTCGAAGCACCTAGCCAAAGGCACAGCACGGTCATCAGCTTTACATCTCCGGCACCGACGCGACCGAGCCGAAACAAACCGAAACCCACCACCAGAACTGCCAATGCGCCAGGCAGTGCCCAGGCCGCTTCCACCAGCACATCGCTGGCAGAGACACTGCCTGGCAGCGCCAGAAGCAATGCCCCCAGCCACAGCATCAGAAGCGTCAACACCAGGCGGTTGTGAATCTTGCGGTAGAGCAGATCGCTGACCGTCGCCCATAACAAGGCGGGGGGCAGGATCAGGCTGGTCAGGGTGGGTATCGAGGGGATCATTTGCTGTTGTTGTTGGTGGTACTGATTTGATCGGCAATGTCGGTGAAGCGGCTTTTGAGGGCGGTGATGAAGGCGCCGTCGCTGCCGAAGATCAGGCCGATGGCCGCCGCCATCGAAGCGGCTAGGATGCCGTATTCGATTGCAGTCACACCGCTTTCATCCATGAGAAAGGCTTTCAGAGATTGGCGCATGGAGAGGTCCTCGGGTTCGTCCGGCCGCACGGGCCGGTGGTAATGGGTAGGTGGGAAAGCCGAGGGAGAATAAGAGTTGTTCTCGTTTGTGTGCAATGTCGCGATCATTAAGAGTCGTTAAGGAAGCAGCGTTTTCAGACCCGCTCCACCAGCAGGCCAATCCGTAGCCCAGGGGCGTTGTCATGCATCAGCAACTCGCCACCGTGCAGGTCGGCAATGGCCTTGACCAGGGTCAGCCCCAGGCCATTGCCCTGTACCCCTTCCGAGGTGTCCAAACGCAGGAATCGTTCGGTGGCGCGCTCGTACAGGGCCTGAGGAATGCCAGGGCCCTGATCGCAGACGCCGATTTCCAGCCCTAGGCGACAGGGCCTGGCAAACAGCAGAACCGGCGCGCCGGCGGGCGAATATTTAAGGGCGTTGTCGGTAAGGTTGGCCAATGCCTGGAACAGCAATGCGCGATCACCCAGCAGGGTGAGTTCGGCCTCCATGCTGACGTCCAGCACCGAGTTCAGTTGTTCAGCCAACGGCAAGTAGTATTCACGCAGGTCCATTAACAGTGCTCTGGCGTCGAGCACCTCGAAGGTGTGTGCGCAGCGTCCGCTTTCCACCTCGCCGATGCGCATCACCGTTCGAAACAGAGTGTGCAGGTGCTCGCTCTCGGTCACGGCACCCTGCAATTCCTCGCGCATGCTGCCCTCGGCTTTTTCCGAGGCGCTGACCAGGCGGTTCTGCAAGCGCGTTAAGGGCGTGCGCAACTCGTGGGCGATGTGGCTAGTCACGCTGCGTACTTCGTTCATTAGCCGGTTGATGCGCGTAAGGCTGGCATTGATCTCCACGCCCAAACGGTCGATTTCGTCGCCGTGGGGGTCCTGGGGCGGCGTGGCGCGGTGGTCGCCGCAAGCAAAGCGCTGAAGGGCATCGCGTATCAAGTCGATGCGTTGCAGGCTGTGCAAGCTATAGCGCAGGCTGACGCACAGGCTGCCGAGCAGAATGAAGAACAGCGCCGCACCGCCCAGCAAGGGGATCACCTGAATGCGTTCGAGCATCGGTTGCAGGTCGTACGCGGCGAAGTAGCGCTCACCGTCCTGAAGCTTGACGACCAACCCGAGCAGTTCCTTGTGTCGGCCTTCATCGGTCTTAAGCGCGTAGCGGCGCCAGTCGCCATTGCAACTCGGCGGGTTGCAGGCCAGCAAGGGCACAAGCTCCTGGCTGCCATACAACGGTCGGTCCTTGGTATCGACCACCAGCCAATAGCGTTCATCGCGAGGCGCGTAAGTGTCTTCTTGACGCAACAGGTCGACCACCTGTTCGTGGTCGTGGGCCGACAGGCGCATGTTAAGCGCCCGAGCATCGGCCAGCAGCATATCGCTAACGTGGTTGCGTATCACGTTGTCCAGCAAGCATACGCTGCCGAACACCGATAACAGCGAAACCAACAGGCAGATGAACGCACTGGTCGCGGCCTGTTGCAGGTTGCTCGACTCCAGCATTTGTTGCATCCGGGGCCAGTGGATGGCGGTCGATGCCGGGCTCTTTTGGGATAGCCAAGTGAGCATTGATCGCTTCTGGATAGTCTTATTGGCCGACTGAGGCACTATGAACATTACCGATCACATCCGTCAGTTTGGCAGTAGAAATTGAATGCTCCACTGCTCCCAACTTGGGCTTCATGGTCCTGCTGTGTGTTGAGTTGCAACGCGTCCAGGCGAGAATCGAAGGTGCTCCAGTGGGCACCGCGGCTATCGTCCTGGCCTCTGCGGATGGCAGCCTTGAAGTGTGTGGCCTGGGACGGTTCGGTATCCTTGATGGAAGGGCAGGCAGTGATCATGGCTATGTGTGCTCAAAAAAACAGGGACGCCGGCACCATAGGGCGCGGCGCAGGCGGCCAACAAGCCTGTGATCGTTAAGAGTGCTTAAGGTCGCCGTTACCGAAAGTCACCCAAGTTCGTAGCCAATGGCGCGAATTGTTCGCAGCAGCGAGCGTTCGTGACCCTTATCGATCTTGGTCCGCAGCTTGGACATGTGTACATCAATCAGATTGGTTTGCGGATCGAAATGGTAACCCCAGACCTTCTCCAGCAGCATGGTCCGCGGTACTGTCTGGCCGACATGCTCGGCTAGTACCTGCAGCAGGCGGAACTCCTTGTCGGTGAGATCGATGACCTGGCCGGCGCGCTTCACCCGGCGTAGGCCCAAGTCAATGAACAGATCCTCAACGTGCATCTGCTCCTCTATCCCGCTTTGTTGGCGCCGACGGGTCAGTACCTCCAGGCGCAGTAGTAGTTCGGTGTAGTCAAAGGGTTTACCCAGATAATCGTCGGCACCGGCGCGCAGGCCGTCTACGCGGTCGCTGGTCTGGTCGTTAGCTGAGAGAATCAGCACAGGTGGGCGTGCTGTGCTCTGCATCCGGTTGAGTACTTCGATTCCATCCATCTGCGGCAAAATACGGTCGAGCACCATGACGTCGAAAGCTTCTTGTCTGATCATCTGCAGAGCACTCTCGCCGTCGCCTACCAGACGGCATTGGTGACCAGAGGCGTGTAATTTGCTGCTCAACCAGTGGCTCACGGACACATCGTCCTCCACGATCAAAATACGCATGGACCCTCCTTTCTCAGACCTCAGATACTGTGAAATTACAGCTCCACAAATGATAATCGTTATCATCTATTCGTAATTATTGCCGACTATAATTCAGCGTGTCTATTTTTTTTGTATTGGCAGGCAACGTTCATGTCTTCGGAACGACGGATGCTGCAGCGTTGGAAAGGGCGTATTGGCGTGCGGATGGCCTGTCATGGGCGGGAGAGCCGAAAGCGAGGGGGCAAAAATTTGGATCAGTACAAATCTGCGCGATGAAGTCAAACCTGGCGATGAAGTCGGCCCCTCCTCATTTGTTCAGCGTTCATCTGTCCCGTAACGGTATCGAAGTGAACGGCTAGCTGTTCGATCCCTGAAGGGGGGAAGCTGGAGCCATGCCTGATCGGATCTAGCCAGGGCTTTTGGGTAAAATCAGCGGCACTGATGCTAGCCGAGTTGGCCGAAGTGATTGATAAGCGCGCCGATCATGTGACCGCCTTACGAAGCCGATGGCGGATGAACCGCAGCAGCACCTGCATGCCTTGGTGACGCGTCGCCGACAGCTTGTGCGGCTGCAAGTCGGTGCGCGCCAGCACAAGCATACCCCCATGTTGATATCCTTCCGGGGAGCGAATCGTCGAGCCGATGGACATGCTGAAGCGCTAAGTTCTGGTCACCGACGCCCGAGCCGCTGAACACCTGTACCGGCACCAACCCAATCTGAGGGCTCAGGTACAGAGTGTCAAAGGTGCAGGGCCGGCAACAACGGATGCGCTGATTTCCAAGCTGCTCGAGCTTGGGCATCTCAAGGTTAAGCAAGTATGCGCTTTGGTTGGGGTTGGGTCGATGAACCGGAACTCGGGAATGTTGGGCGGTAAATGCATGGCCTTTGGTGGACGGGCGAGGGGGCGCAGCTCGGTCCACATGGCGGTCATCGTCGCTATACGGCACAATGTAGGCGAGCTTGCTATATGCGGTTGGTAGCAGCAGGACAGTCCAAGAAGATCGCCATTAGTAGCTTACATGCGCACGCCTCTGATCATTCTGAGCGCCATGGTAAGGACGGGTAAAAGTCCGTGGAGAGAAGTTACCTCAGATGCTCAAGGCGAGCCAGAGGATGGCATTGTGGCAATACGAGGTTGTTGAGTGGGCTCGGTCACTCATGGTCGGTAACCGATCCAGCCTTTAAAGGTGAGTGCGCAATAAAACAACTCGATATCCACTAATCCGACCTCACTGAGCAGGTCGGCATCCTGCTGTGGGCAGTCGCTCCTTGACCGCTGCGATGCTGCTTCAGCTTGTGCCGTAGTAATCTGGACGAGACAGCGTATACAGCAGTGCACTTGAGCCATTAGAGCTGCGTTGGCGAAGCTTGTGGTGTGCGACGACAACGGGAGCGCTGGACGTGAGCCGGGGGCATTTCCTTTAACTTGAAGACAGGTCGCGCCATCTAAAGGCCGATGGGAGCACTGTCGATATAGCCTTCTTGGAAGCGCACGCGAGCCCCGATAGATCCGAGGGGTGTGCGGGCCAACTAGAGCATCTCGGGCGGACGGATCTATCCCGTCGAAGTGCTAGCCCGGCTGCATCTCGGAAGCCCTTCGACTCCAGCCCACCGACGGCGCCGGGCACCAGGATGCGGGTGTCAGCAGGTGCTTGTTCGGCAAGCAGCCCGCCGGCCATCCTTCGCTGGTCCCGAAGCTTGGGCACGATCCATACAATCTTCTCTGTATAGCTCGATACGGTCGTCGGATCGGAAAACGGGATCATCGTGTGCTGGTCCTCTCACGCACGGGGTAGTGCTCTCGGGCTAGGGCAGTGAACCGGTGTATCTGGGCGCCTGCCATGGCGCCGTAGCACTCCGCCAGCGACGCCGAATGAGGTACCTGGGCCACATCGCCGCAGGCGAATACTTCGGGTTCCGAGGTCTTCTTTTCGGTATCGGTGCGCACCTGCAGGTCCATGGGTGTTTCTTCCAGCGCGCAGCCCATCGCTTCGGCCAGAGAACTGGAGGGAGAGGTATGCTTCGTCGCGAATGAACAGGCCCGCAAAACGCAGCAGCCGACCATCGGTGTCTTTTACTGAAAGAGATCACCCTGAGTTCCAACGCCTTGGAAGAAGCTTTAGTGAGTGCTTAGAGATATTTTTTGAACGTCGTCGATGTGATCGCTACTGCTGCTCCAAGTAGTACTGCACAAGGCAAAAGCACAGCGATGGGGTTGAGCGAAAAGGGCAGGGATAGGTAAATGATCCAGGGCACGATCAACAGTGGTAACACTGCTCGCTTAGCGCGGTGATAGACAAAGCTGCTTTCTCGCCCCGCGCCAAATTTTCTCAGGTCGCGGCGCATCAAACCATCGACAAAACCGGTTAGTGTGGCCAACAAAAACAGTGGTGTGGCCAGGACCAGAATGGTCAGGCGCACCACGAAGGTGAAGGTGACATACACCGCCGCCAGCACGAAATTCTCAATGCTCACGTATAGCTGATTGGTCCAATTCCAGAAGCCGTTGCCCTGGCTCGACACCCGCGCCTGCCGGGCAAAATCCGCAAAGCCAGTCTTGACCAACAACCATTGGTTGAGGAAGTCCAGCAACTGGACAATCGTTCGCCCAGGCTGTTGGAGGATCAGTGAAGACTTGAAGTAATCACTGAGCCAACCCAATTCACTGGTCAGCATGGCCTGACTATGCCGCCAGCCCTGTTCACCCCAGAACAGCAGAAAACCGGCGAACTCGGTGAGGATTGAGAACAGCAGTGAGGTAACCAGCAAGCCGATGATGCGCAGGACCAGGCTGATGGCCGAGACGATTATTCCCGGATGCTGGATCGGTTGTGGTGGCGTGTTTTGGATATTGGTCGCCATTGTTCACCCCATTGCGCGGTGCAGAGTTGATGTCGTCACGACGTCTTCTGGATAGTTTTCTGCCGAATCGAAACCTGTGGCGAGGCTGGGCTACCCCACCTGATCCAGATCGAAGTTTGTTGTTGGACCGCCACCGCTTGCGCTCCACCATTGTCCTGCCTGCTCGTTATAGGTGGCCCGCATTCGCTGGGTAAGCTCCTGCAGGTCTTTGGGCATGGCATCGTCGTTGGAGGGCTTTGGCAACGGCATGCGGACTTTCCAGAGCTGGCCACCGGCCTGGAAGGAGAACATTTGCCCCTTGGGCAAACTGACGATGTGCGCAGGCTCGATCAGCGGCACACTGGTGCTGCTGACACGGTCCTGTGAGGACGAGGTGAAGTCGGTGTTGGCTTCAGGATCGGAGGTGTCTGTGGCTCCCGACACCAGGGTTTTGGTCAGCACATTGACCTTGGGCAACTGCAGGGTGAGCAGCTCCGCGGTCGCGGTTTCACGCACCCGCAGCATCTGCAGGGTGTTGAAATTGCCGATCACTTGGCCGGCCTTGGCGCGGTTGCCGATACGTGCTTCGATATCGCTAAGGGTCTGGGTGTAGGCGGTTACCTGGATACCGGCACCGCCACCCTTATTGATCAGTGGGATGAACTCATCACCCACAACTCGTTGAACTCATCGGCGTGCAGGTTGATCGGTAGCTTGTCACTGTTGTTACCCGATTGGGGCAGGCCATGGTCAATGCCATGTTTGTAGATGTGGCCCGCGACTGAGACCAAGTCGGCGAACATGGAGTTGCCCACAGCGGCGGCCACCTCGGCGTCGGTCAGCGCATCCAGACCGACGTAGACGATCCCGCGCTTACGGATGATCTGCATCCAATCGAAGATTGGTCGTGGGTCATTCAGATCGGTGTAATTCGGTGCCAGCAACTGGGCCGTCTTGCCGGTGGTGAGTTTCTCCAGCAGCGGCAGTAGGGAGGCAACGATTTTGTCGAAGCGGCGGATTCAACCGGTCGTCGCAACACTGGATTGTTGAATAGATTTTAGATACTTGTTCAGCGCTTCGGCAGGTGTTTTCCAGCCAAGTGTTTTTCGAGGTCTTGTGTTCAGCGCATGAGCTACAGCTTGGATCTCTTGGGCACTCCAGCGAGACAGGTCGGTGCCTTTCGGGAAATATTGCCGCAAAAGACCGTTCGTATTCTCGTTCGTGCCGCGCTGCCAAGGACTATAAGGGTCAGCAAAGAAGACCTTCACTCCGGACTCGATGGTAAATCGAGCGTGATCCGATAGTTCCTTTCCACGATCCCAAGTCAAAGATCGCCACAATTCGATGGGTAGGTCAGTCACCGTCTTCCTCAGTGCGTTGGCCATAGTGACAGCCCCGTAGCCGGCCAGCGCCGGGCCGTTCTTCGTTCGAGGAGTTAACCCATAACCTTCCTCGCGAGGCAGATGGACGAGCATGGTGAATCGAGTGGAGCGCTCGACCAGCGTTCCAATCGCGGATCGGTTCAGACCGATGATCAGGTCGCCCTCCCAATGCCCAGGTACAGCCCGGTCTTCCACCTCAGCAGGCCGACTGGAGATCATGACATCCTCGCTGACGTGCGCCCACGTTTTGGCCTGCGCCCTGGCTCTCGGCACGCGCAGCGCTCGCCCTGTGCGCAGGCAGCTCACTAGCTCGCGCTTGAGAGCCCCTCGCCCCTGAATATAGAGGGCCTGATATATGGCTTCGTGAGAGATGCGCATGGATTCATCGTCCGGAAAATCGATCTGTAGCCGGTTGGTAATTTGTTCGGGCGACCAGCCGTTGACCCATTTACGGTCACTGCGATGTGGTTTATTTCGGCCTTTGAAGGGAGCTTGTCGAGGCCCAACAATCTCACGGCCATCAGCATCGTGAACCTTACCCTCGAGACGGTCTTGCACGTAGTGACGCAGTCGCGGGTTAGTCACGAGTTTCGCTGGCTTCGGACTCTTGGCCACCAGTTCTGCCTTCCATTGCGCGACTGAAGCTCGATACTCAAGCCGACCGCAACGAGTTGCAGCATTACGTGTCAGCTCCCGTGAAACTGTCGATGGGCTTCGTCCAAGGCGACGAGCAATCTCACGCACGCCAACACTTTGCGCCCGAAGCAGACCAATCTCTTCTCGCTCTACGAACGATAAGTACCGTCCTGATATGTGGTTCGACATGAATAATGGCATCCCGCCCCGATGACGAAACCAGCGTGTGCCTACCGCTGATGATACGCCAACGGCCTCCGCTGCCTTTTCGCTTGTGATCCCGGTTGCGATCTGCTCCCAAAACAGCCGCTCGATTTCATTGCGAAGTGACGGCGCACCTGGCGAGCGCATCGCTCCTCGTCCGGTCAAATTTTGCATCCAGCCTGCGGGTCGTCCCATAAACACCTCGATCAAAGGTGTTGCGACGACCGGTTGAATCCGCCCAGTATGCGAGTCGTTTATTTCGTCAGCGGCTGTGGCGTTACCGTATGCGCCAGAGCATGAGTCGCCGGGGAAATTGCTGGGACTGCGCCGATGGAGCGTGTGTTCCGGAGTTTGAAAATCGAATGGATACCAACCACGGGCTACCGAACGGCCCAAGAGGCCCAGCGCGACATCAGTCATTTTTTGATGCATCGGTACAACTGGATTCGGCCCCATCAATTCAACGCTGGGCTCGCGCCAGCTCAGGCTGAGAAAAAACTTAACGTCGTGTCCGGGATTAGTTGACCACTACATCTGGACGTGAACAGGGAGTGCGGCAAGCAGATAGTTCTGTCGTGACCTAAGTGCATGGAACCTATAACACCACCGCTCAGAACCCCTGTTACAACTGTCGTTAAGAAGTTGATGTGACGCGCCCCTCATTAACTGCCGTAGATTTCGGGCAAGTCGCCAAAATGCGGTGTTCGATCCCATCGTCCAGCAGTCCCAACATCGCATCGGTGAGTAGCGTGCCATCCAGGCTGAGTGTGCGTGTTGCGTCTTCGTTTTGGCGCACCTCTATGTGGTAGAGGGTTGCACCGAACCAATAATGGAGGGTGAAGCCCGGCCAATCGGCTGGCAGCACCGGTTCAATGCGCAGCGAGTTGGCGCAGCGTGTCAGTCCCAGTAGTGATTCGACGATCAGGCGATACATCCAGCCAGCGGAGCCGGTGTACCAGGTCCAGCCGCCGCGTCCTGTGTGGGGTGCTACCCCGTAGACGTCGGCGGCCATCACGTAAGGCTCAACCTTGTACGTTTCGATTTGTGCAGCGCTGCGACGGCTGATGGGATTGATCATGCGCAGCAGCTCCCATGCCTTGTCGCTGTCGCCAAGACGGGCGAAGGCCATACTTGCCCAAACGGCAGCGTGAGTGTATTGGCCTCCATTCTCGCGTACGCCGGGTACGTAGCCTTTGATGTAACCGGGATCCAGTGCACCCTTGTCGAACGGCGGATCCAGTAACAACACCACGCCGGTATCGCGCCGGACCAAGTGCAGATCCAGTGAGTCCATGGCCGTTCGGCGCCGTACCTGCGACGCGGCCCCGGAGAGCACCGACCAGCTTTGCGCTATGGAGTCGATACGACATTCCTCGTTACTCGCCGCGCCCAATACCTGGCCGTCGTCGAAGTAAGCGCGGCGGTACCAAGCGCCATCCCAACCCTGATCTTCCAGGCTCACACGTAAAGTCGCCGCCTGCTCAGTACAACGCTGGGCGAAGACCATGTCACCTTCCAGCTGCGCAGTACTGGAGAATTGCAGCAGCACCTCGTAGCCGAAGAAGCCAAGCCACACGCTTTCACCACGGCCTTGCTCGCCGACCCGATTCATTCCGTCATTCCAGTCTCCGCACCCCATCAACGGCAGCCCATGGGAACCGCGCTTGAGGCCATGCTCAATGGCGCGAACGCAATGTTGGTAGAGGCTTTCCTGGAGTTGTGAAGTGCCGGGCAGATCGTAGTAGGACTCTTCGCCAGCAGTGAGTGCGCGTCCCTCGATATAACCCACCACTTCGCTCAGTACGCTACGATCACCGGTGATGTACACGTAGCGGCTGGTTGCCAGGGGCAACCAAAGAAAGTCGTCGGAACAGCCCGTTCGCACACCCCGACTTTGCGGTGGATGCCACCAGTGTTGTACGTCGCCTTCGGGGTACTGATGCGCGGCGCAGAGCAGCAGGTGGCAGCGCGCGGCAGCCGGGTCGGCATGGATCATTGCCATGCTGTCCTGCAATTGATCACGAAAGCCAATGGCTCCGCCGGATTGGTAATAACCGCTGCGTGCGCAGAAGCGGCACGCGATGACCTGATACATCAGCCAGCCGTTGACCAGCACATCGATGGCTGGATCGGGAGTCTGAATTTGTATGGCCCCCAAGGTCTTGCGCCAATGTATACGCACAGCGTCCAGTTCACCCGCCGCGGCCTTGGCGCCGCGGTATTTCTGTACCAGGCGAGTGGCTGATTTGGTGTCCTGTTCGGCGCCGAGGCGGAACACCACGTCCTGGCTTTCGCCGTCCGCCAGCTCCAGTGCGACCTGCATTGCCGCGCAGGGATCGAAGCCACCACCGCAACGTCCTGACAGCCGGGCACGAATCAATGCTGCCGGAGTTTGCAGGTTCCCGTTGCGACCAATAAATTCGGCACGATCGCCGCTAAAACTGCGCCCCGTCGAATCCGTGTCGAGAAAGGCGACGCGCCCGGAGAACTCGATCGAAAAGGCGTTGCGCGCGAACAGCGCGCCACTGAATGGGTCCACCTCCGTGACCACATGCATGGCCGACTTGCTGCGCAAATCCCCCAGTACCCACTCCACGTAGCACGTTGCCGACAAACGCCGCAGCCGGTCGCTGGTATTGCGAATTTTCAGGCGCGAGAATTTGATCGGTGCATCCAGTGCCACATAGACCCACAACTCGGTATGGATGCCGTCCTCTTCATACTCGAATACGCTGTAGCCGAAACCGTGACGAGTACGGTAAACGCCACTACCTGGGCAGGGTTGTGGGGTCGGCGACCAGAAGTGGCCGGTCTCTTCGTCGCGCAGGTACAACGCCTCACCGCTGGGGTCAGAGATCGGGTCGTTATGCCAAGGGGTGAGACGATATTCGTGAGCATTCTCGCTCCAGGTGTAAGCACCGCCACTTTCGGAAATCACCGTGCCAAATTGCGCATTGGCCAGCACATTGGCCCAAGGCGCTGGTGTGGGTTGGCCTGGTCGCAGGGTCACTACGTATTCGCTACCGTCCGGGCTGAAGCCACCGTAGGGATTGTTCAATATCAAGGCAGGGTCGGTTTGTGTGGCACCGACCACAGGTGGTTGCTCCACTCGCACAAGACTCGGTTCGAGCCTGGGGAGCAGAGGGTCCGCGCGGCGCCGATGGACCTGATCGGCCAGGCTGCCGTGGCCGTCATTGAGTACCAGGCGGGCCACCGATAGCATCAGTGTCCGGTCCTCGCCCGACAACTGTTGTGCCGGTCGCACAAAAATCCCGCCAGGACGGTCGACCAGGCTCGCTTCACTGCCCGAGGTGACCAGTCCCATAATCAGGTCTTGCAGTTGCTGGCGATAGCCGGCCTGGTCCTCGTTCCAGATCACCAGATCTACCGACAGGCCTTTCTGATGCCAATAGGCATGAGCTTTGACCATCTGCTGTACAAACTCGATGTTAGCCAGATCGCTGATCTGCAGCAGCACGATGGGCAAGTCACCCGATATCGCCTGGCCCCAGAGGCCGGACTGGTTGCGCCGGTTGGCCAGCAGCACGCTGCTCTCGGCCCGCAATGCAGCGCTGGCGTAGATGATCGACGCGGCCATCTGCTCGAACAAACGCGCGTCGCCCAATGACGCGTTAAGCTGGCGCAGCAGCACCTGGCTATGGGTCCAGGCCAAGTCAAAGACGCGATCGGCCAGATGGCGGTCGCGGTACTTGTCGATCAGGTGCAGGCAGTTGTCGCGGCTGTCGGCAAGGCCGGTCACCAAGTCGATGGTCGCCGTCTGACCGGGATCCAGGGTGATGCGACAACGTATCGCTACAATCGGATCAAGTACCGGGCCGGCGGTTCCTGATAATTGTTCGACCTCATCATCCATTGCCGCCGGGGCCACGACACTGCGCCCACGACCGATAAAGCGCGCACGGTCGGTCTCGTAGGAGATCGCATCGACATCTACACCGTGCGCTGCCAGCAAATGACACATCCAGGGCACTGTTTCCTGGCTGGAGCGCGGCCGACGGGTGCAGATGATTGCCTGCAGCGGGCGCAACAGCTCGGTCTGCACGAACAGATTGCTGAAGGCCGGGTGCATCGCATCACTGATGGCCGAAGCCAGCACTACCTCGGCGTAGCTGGTGAGCTCAATACTGCGGCGCACTCGCGCGCGGTTGGTGATGTGCAAGCGGCGCAACTCGATGTCGTCTTCCGGTGATACGACGATTTCGGTATGAGTGTCGAAGTCTTGCTCACGTACACGGAATTCGGCACGGGCATCAGTGAAGATGGCTTCGTAGCTTTCCGGATGGCGCAATGTCGGTTGGTGCGCGGCGGACCAGAATGTGCCGCTTGCAACATCGCGCAGGTAACAGAACATGCCCCAGTTGTCGCAGGTGAAGTCTTCATGCCAACGGGTGACAGCAATCTCGTTGCTGCGGCTGTAACCTGCGCCAGCACTGCTGACCATCACATGGTAGCGGCCGTTGGAGAGCAACTGCACCGCAGGGCGTTTGCGGTCAGGATCGGGAAAGACCCGCAGCTTGGTTTCATGTATTCGTGATGCCCGGTCCGCAGCCGGCGCGCTTGCGGCATGCAGGTACTGTGCGGCGGTCTTCGGCACACGCTCCTGCAACAGCAGGGCGGTCGCCTGGAATTGTGGGTCGGATTCGAAACGTCGCTGCATTGGCCGGTCGAGTAGCAGGCAAGTCAGCGCCAGCAGGCTCATGCCCTGATGGTGTGCCATGAAGGAATAGACGACTGCGCAACGCTGCCCGCGTTGCAAGCGCGCCTCGGTGAAATCCACGGCTTCATACAGACCGTAGCGCCCGGCCAGGCCCAGCGCGGCAAGTCGCTGCAGGTTCCGGCACGAGGCCTCGGGGGCCACCATCAGCGCCAGGGCGCTGGCATAGGGAGCGACAACGGTGTCCGCGCCAAGGCCTCGCTTGAGTCCCAGGCCTGGTACACCGAATGCGCGATACTGGTAGTTGAAGTGAGCATCCTGAATGTTGTAACCCGACTCGGAAACCCCCCAGGGAATATCCAACTGATTGCCGTGCTCTATCTGCAAGGCGACCGCTGCGCGGCAGGTCTGGTCGAGCAGGGTGCCTTCATAGTTGGGCATTACCAGCATAGGCATCAGGTACTCGAACATCGAGCCGGACCAGGACAGCAGCACGGGTAGGCCACCGTTGCTGCTGAGCAGTCTTCCAAGGCTGAACCAACCTTCCTGAGGTAACTGGCCTTGGGCGATAACCACAAAGTTGGTCAGTCGCACCTCCGAGGCCAGCAAGTCGTAATAACCGGTATCCAGCTTGCGCTCGTCGGCGTTATAGCCAATGGCGAAAAGATCGCGCGGGGCATCATAGAGAAAGGTGAAGTCCATGTTCGCCATGGCGCCGACCAGATTGGCCAGGCGGGTGACCGTGGCAATGCGCTGTACAGCCAGGCGCTGCACGGACGTCACTTGAGCCTGCTGAGCCGGCAACCAGCGAGCGACATCGAGTTGCGCCAACTGGCGCCAGCTGAGTGCCAACGGCTCTGCCCTGTCAATGGCGGGCGGCAGTCTGAAGCTCAGCAGCTCGGCCTGCAGATCCTGACATTGTGCGCGCAGCGCCTCGAGCCAGAAGGCGGCTTCGCCGACCGTCGCCAAGTGGCTGAGGGCAGTGGGTGCACTCATGCGCTCCAGCAAGGTCAGGAGAGTCTCGGTGGCATCGTCAGGGCTCGAAACAACCCGAACCTGCGCCGCGAGCGCTTCGCCTTGCAGAGTTCGCACATCGTGGTCGTCCAGACCCGCTGCGAGGAGGGTGTCTTGCAGCACATCCAGGGTGTCGATCAGCCCGTTGACCACCCGCAGATCAAGCAGTGGCGCATCCATCAAGTCCAGCAGCCCAGGGCGCAAGGTCAGTAGCAGTCCTGCCAGATTCCCGCTATCCACCGTCGATACGTAGTGCGGTGGCAAGGGCTTGAGCGTCAAGGTGTCATACCAGTTGTAGAAGTGCCGGCGGTAGCTCTCCAGGCCGGCCATGCTGGACAAGGACTGATCGAGGCGCTCCAGCAACCGTCCGCCACTCAGATAGCCAAAGTCGTGCGCCGCCACGTGGGACAGCAGCGCCATGCCCATGTTGGTCGGCGATGTACGGTGTGCAATGGCGGGGCGGGGCTGCTCCTGGATGTTGTCGGGGGGTAACCAGTTGTCGGCCGGACCGACGTATTGATCGAAGAACGCCCAGGTTTTGCGCGCCAGGGATCGCAGGAAGCGCAGCTCCTGCGCTGAAGGATTGAATTGCGCTCGGGGGGAAGGCCGACTGAGCCACCAGGCGACGGCCGGGCTCGTCAGCCACAGCAGCAAAAATGGTCCGGCCAGGGCGAGCAGATTCGGAGTGGGTAGTAACAGTGCTAAAAGGACCGTTGTCAGCAATGGGGCTATCCACATTGCGCGGTACAGCTGCGACAGCTTGTTGCTGTCGCTGCGTTCTACTTCCCGTGAAGGGTTCCACTGCAACAGACGACGCTTGCTGATCAGCATGCGCCACAGCGTACGGCCGATCGCATCCAGGCTGTATAAGGCTTCGAACGGCAGCCAGACCAGAGGAAGTATCGCCCGCGCAAAGTGTTGGCTGGAGGCGCCAAGGGCCGCCGTCAGATGCTGCTCGATCGGAACGTCGACGGTTTTGTGCATCAGCTCCTGCAAGGTGCTCGACAGCGGTTGGATCAGTACCAGGATAAGCACCATGAAGGTCCACGAAAGAGGCTGCATTGCTCCAAGCCAGCCCCACAGCAACATTGCCAGGAAAGCGCTCGGCTCCAGACTGCGCCGAAGGTTGTCAAAGATTTTCCAGCGAGCCACGGCGCAAAGGCGATTGCGCTCCAGCCCTCCACCTGCCTTGGGCGTCCAGGGCATGACCCATGGCAGCAACTGCCAGTCTCCGCGAATCCAGCGATGCCGGCGCTTGACGTCGGCGCTGTAACAGGCGGGGTATTCTTCGAACAATTGCACGTCGCTGAGTAACCCCGAACGGGCATAACAACCCTCTATCAGATCGTGACTAAGGATGCGGTTCTCCGGGAAACAGCCTTCCAGAGCGTACTCGAAAGCATCCACGGCGTAGATCCCTTTGCCAATGAATGAACCGTGCTGGAAAAGATCCTGATAGACGTCCGAAACAGCACGGGTGTAGGGATCGACGCCTGCATCGCTCCCGAACAGCCGGGCATAGGAAGAGCGTGCAGTGCTCGGCAGACTGATGCCCACTCGCGGTTGCAAAATCGCATAACCGCTGCTGATATGGCCCTGATGCGGATCGAACACGGGGTGATTTAGCGGGTGCTCCATCGCGCCGATACATTGCTGTGCAACATCACGCGGAAGTTGGGTATCAGTGTCGAGGGTGATCACGTAACGAACCGGAGTCAGTGTCTGGATATCGCCAACGATCAGTGAAAAGCACTCCTGGCCACGGCCCCTCAGCAGGGCGTTGAGCTCGGCGAGTTTGCCGCGTTTGCGCTCATAACCCATCCAGGTCTGCTCTGCCTCGTTCCAGCGTCTTGGTCGGTGCAACAGGAAAAATCGGTCATTGTGTGGGTCGGGGTATTTCTGATTTAACGCTTCTATCAGCCGCCGTGCCAGCAACAGCAGACTCGCATCCTGCTCCAGCTCCCGGGTGGGGGCATCCATGAAATCGGTGAGCAGGGCGAAGTGCAGATTGGCATCCCGATTGGCCAGGAAGCGTACTTCCAGGCCTTCGACCAACTCTTCGACATCCACGCAATGGGCTATCAGGGTGGGAATGACCACCAACGTGCGCGCTTGCACCGGGATACCCTGGCTGTAGTCCAGTCGGGGAAGAATGCAGGGGGGCATGGTGAGAGTGATCAGCCAATTGACCAGCCCGATGGCCAGGCGGCTGGACATCAGCAGCGTGGGTATCGCGAGCAATGCCAGCAGGTATCCAGGCCTTGCGTCGCGATAAACGGCCTCAAGGAAAGGCCAGGCGAACAGCGTTGACAGGATCAGCACCAGACCCAAGTAGAAGGTCAGCGGTGCGCGAAACAGCAGGCGTGCCCATTGCTCGCCCAAGGGCACTCGAGCGGCGATTCGATGCTCGAGCTCATTGAGCCCAGGACCCACCAGGTAGTAACCCACATGTCCGGCCACGTCGCCCTCGGGCGGTGGCCTTACCCGGGCATCGGCCAGGGCGATGGCCGCTCGCGCGACGTTTTCTTCAGCCTGGTCACAGTTCTTCGCCAAGCGTTCGACCACATGCCGATAGTGATCGCGGGTGGCGAAATCCATCCGCGCGTAGATCCCTGCCGGGTCTGTGCGCAACACGTGCTCGACGTGGCTCAGATGTTCGACGAACTCCTGCCAGTCGGTGGCCGACAGCAGGCGCAAGCTGGCGATGCTGTTGCTGATGGACACCTGATTGGCGGCTTGCTGCTGGGCATCCACCTGCACCTGGCGCTCGATATTGAGCCCTGATTCGCTGAGCATCTGCTCGATCCAGGCCAACGGCAGTATCAGCGCGGCACTTTGCCCTTGTAACCGTCGCGCCAGTTCAGCGACGAATGATGAGGTCATCGGCGGCCCCGAACGCGCCATGTCAGCCACCGTCAGGACCACGCTTTTGGCATCGCGTTCGGCGGTTTCGATCAAGTGATCGGCCCAGTCATTGGCCAGGTTGCGGTCATCCCAGTTAGCCATGACGCGCGAGGCTACTCGCCGCAGATTCTCGATCAGTGCCAGGCGCAGCATGATCGGAATCGCCCACAACTCGCCGAGCGTCAGTGGTGTGATCGCCTGATAGAACTCTACAAAACGGCTCAGACTCTCCTCATCGACCCTGCCGTCGCCATGTGAAATGGTCTCCAGAGCGATGTCGTAGACCCGTGGCATTCCGGCCGACTGGCCATCGGCCAATTGCGGTAACTCACGGCTGTAGCCTCGGGGTAGGTGAGACTTGGTGGTGCGGATTTGTTCTTCGACCAGGTAATAATTGTCCAGCAACCATTCCGCTGCCGGTGTTGTACGCCGGGCGGACAACGGTGCAGCAGTGAGCGCCTTGCAGCTACTGGCTAGCGTCGCCTCGTTGTCGGCCAGGCGCGCAAGCAGCGAGTCTTTCGCCGTGCGGCCGCTAATACGGTGCTGTTGGGCCAGTAGCGTTCCATGGCTGGCCATCTGTTCGGCGCTGAACAACTCCGAGCGCAGCAGTGGTTCGTACTCGAATTTACGACGTGATTCGCGCCACTGGCGATAGTAAAAGGCAGGCAGACGCCAGAACCGGAAGAAGACGTGGGTCCAATGACTGTCCATGTTTCCTTGCATGACACGCCCTCGACGAATGGAGTGATGAGGGTGGCAGTGCTCCCGACGCAGGTTGTGACCTGATGGCTGCGTCACGAGCACGTTGCAGCACACAACTGCGGCAGGCTTCGAGTCTGCCAAAGGGGGCTGGCCGATGTTTGTATGCTAGCGAGCATAGCTGCGTCAGCGGATGCTCGGAATGTAATGTCACCTGGCTTGCGACATAACTGACGTTGGCGTCACACCGTCGCAGTGCAGGGCTTGAGAGTGCACTTCACTACGTCGCACCGGTAGGGGAAAACGAAGAATACATTCAGCACGGGATGCGCAATATCGCACCGTATCTGCACGATGGGCGGGTTCCTGTTTAAACAGACTTCCAGACAAGGAAAACGAATTCGCACCGATAACCGCCGAGCTTTTTCAGGATGGGCTAACGCGAACCCATACCGACGTACGAAATTCGATGAGTTCGCGCTTGTTGTGGAGGGGGCTTTCACAGCCTGAGGTAGCAAGCTCAAGGTCAGGCATTGGTTGAAACCGGGCCGACTTAATTCCCTACCGGGACATGACCATCTCTTCCAGAGTCTCCCGGGCAAGCCTGGCGACTGAATCGGCTCCGTGGTAATTCGATCTGACTATGCTGTTGATCTCGAAATGATCTGAATCGGGTCCGGACAATACTACTGAGAGGGTGCCATCCAGATGAAGGCAGCACTCAACCTGATAGCTGGGAAGCCGTGCAGCTAGGGCTGCTTCTACCGGAAGGTAGAGTTGACGGGCAAGTCGCGACGAGTGGGAAATGACTGCTTTTGGCCGATTCTGTTGAAAAAGTCGGTCATGGTTTCCTCAGCAGAAAAGTACGCGTCTGAGATTGAAATCTTTACTTTTGGCAGAGGCTTCCGGACTCGGATTTCACATAGCAGCGTGCAAAAAAGGCGTTTTCACTAGTCAATGAACAGGCAGTTTTGGCAGACCGACTTTTTCAACAGAATCGGCCGATTTCTGCCGATCACTGTGAGCCGGAGTCGACCTGAAACAAGCGCTTGGCGATATCTATGAAACTATGAACCTGACCTATGGAGCGGGCAGTGATCCAGTGGCAGAGTAGGCTGGAAAAGACATCATCGACTCAGCCGGTGGATGCTCGTAGGTCGAGGACAAGACAGCACTGAGTCGATCGCCCAACAGGTTCCAGGCGCGTTTCTTCTCTTCGGCATAATCGTGATGCAGATAGTGGCGTCTCACCCGGGAGCCAGCCAGCACATGGTTTTGACAGCGATCGATAACATCCAAGCTAACGCCCAAGGCCTGCATCATGGTCGCGCCGGTGCGGCGCAGGTCATGCGGCGTCCAGTCACCGTTCTGGCCGTCGGCGAGGACCAGGGTATCGTCGTGACGCCGTCGGGAGAGGGCCTTGCGGTTTTTGAACCGAGCTTGACGGTCACCGACCTGTTTGCTCACCACTTTCACGTCCACATGCTCATCATCCTGCTTGTTCGGAAAGCACCACTGGGAATCTCCCGTCAGGGTCTTGAGTTCCTGAAAGAAATGCAGGGCGAAAGGCGAGAGGAAGACATGGTGGTCCTGTTTCTTGCCGCGAGTGCCTTTGACGTTTTCGCTGGGGAGGAACCAGATCTGCTGGTCCAGATCGACATTTTTCCATTCGGCCTGCAGCAACTCGCCTATCCGACACAGGGTGCCCAGACTGATCCAGAGCGCGAGTTGGGTTTCCTTCTTTAACGGCCGTATGCCGTCGTATTTTTGCCCAGCGGGCAGGGCGTTGTAATCGGCCGTCATTTGCTGGAAGCGGTTGTGCAGTTCCAACAGCTCAGCCGGGGAAAGGATGCGGCTTCTTTCGGCCTCGTAGTCGGCAGGGATCAGCGGGGAGATGTCGACCAGCTCAGTCGGATCGCCCTCGATCAATAAGGCCCGCCAGGGCTGACGCTTTCTGGCCCAGCTGAACATCTGAGTGAGGTCGGCGAAGAAACTGATGGCTTGCCGGTGAGCGCCGCGGTTGATCACGGCCCGGATCAGCGCCCGAACATCGTGTTCGGAGACGCTGCTCACCGCGGTCTTGCCGAGTGCCGGAAAAAGGTCCTTGTTAAAACGGCGCTGCAATTCAGCATTGCCATCTTTGCGCGCCACGCCATCCAACAGCCACGCCTTGGCTAGATCCTGGACGGTCAGCGTTTTCACCGTCGTCGTTTTTACTAGTTCAGCCTCTACGTTAGCAGCGGCGCATGCTTGTGCCTTGGCGGTTTTCTTTTGCTCGTTGGGATTGATCTGCTCATCAATGAGCGCCCTGGCCTGATTACGCGCCTTGCGGATGTCCGTCAGGGATTTGCGTGGCCAGGACCCGCAGGCGTATTCTTTGTTCTGGTCGCCCCACCGATAGCGATAGAAAAAGCTGACCGACACGCCGTCCTTACGCAGGGAACTTCGACCCGCGAGATTGCCATCTTCCCGGAGGATTCGGCCGGCATCGTTGGCAGTTAGTGCCTCAAGTTCTTTGATGGTAATTTTGGCCATGAAACGGACTCCCCCTACTTTTACCCCCACAAAAACGTCGGCTCTTGATGGACGTTACTGGACTCTCGTAGAGCAGAACACCGCTGGAGCTCAAGTAAATACTAGCTTAGAAAAATCCAGAGTAAAATTTTAGAAGCTTTCAAGAAGTATGAAAAAGGAGATGGGGTGCTAGGGGTCGAGTGTTCGAATCACTCCGTCCCGACCATATAATTCAAGGGGTTGCGAGATTTTATCTCGCGACCCCTTTTTATTTTTGGTCGTTTTTACCCCTACAAAACGACTGGCTCTGGGTGGAGTCCTCAGCTGATTCCAAGGTCGGTGTTTGTTCCGGGCAGGGCTTTGGTCCGGCTTGATAAGTGAGCTGGATCGACGATTTCGACCACGCTAATGCAGCACGATCCAGCGGTAAGAGCCTCCTCAGAAGCGATGCTCATCGCTGTCCCGTTGCGTGGACACTCCGGTGCGCAGTGAGGCGTGGCGCTGGGCAATGCTCAGGTCCTTCAGCGGGCCCTACTGGACCACGTAGCTCACGGTCAGGTTACGTTCCCACTCACTTTTGTCGCCAGTGGGAGTACGGATGTTGGAGTCGCTTTCGTACATGCCCAGGAAACTCAGGCCGGGAATCCCGACTTTCGCAAAGTCATAGCCATGGCGAACCTGCCAAGTGGTTTCCCCGGCGCGCTGGAACTTGCCGATCATCGATTCAGTCATGAAGTAGGCGGTCGAGCCGTCGCCCTGGCTCAACCAGACTGCATCGCTGTCGCCGCTGACTTGTTGCAGGCCTGCGGCGAAGGTGTGGCCGTTCACCAGGTAGGTGAATTGCGCGCTGCTCAGGCGACTGTCGACCTTGCCTTTGGTGACGCTGTCGTCGTAGTAGCCGAAGGTGTAGAAATTCGGGTCATGGTCGTTGGCTCCATCGGAGCGCGTGTCGAAGTGTCGCAGGTCGGTACGCAGGCTGCCGGGGCCGACCTGCCAATCGTATTTGAGACCCAAAAAGTTCTGTTTGTAAAAGTCCTGCAGATTGCCGTAGTAGTACTGCAAGGTCAGGTCTTTGGTCGCTCTGTAATTCACGCACTGCGCGATTGCCTGTAAAGGGATCAGCTATCGGTGGTGAATGCTGTGCCTTTAAAAAAGCAGAAATCTGAATCATCGGATTTCTGCTGTACACGGCTGCTATTCAAGGTATGTAGACTGTCTCCAGTGCCCACAGCGTTGGTCGTTGCGGATCAATCTTCCGGCAGGTTATTGAATATTTTTTCCAGTGTTCCGTTCAGTTTCGTGATCTGGGCTTCAGTCAGACCTTTGAAACTGGTGCGGAAGATATCGCTGGTAGCGTGCTGGATTTCTTCAATGGTGTGGCGTCCGGTATCAGTGAGCGAGACCTGAGTCACCCGCCCGTCACTGACGCTGGTATTGGTCTCTACCAGCCCGTCGGCTTTCATGCGATAGACAATTTTGGTGATGGTCGAGAGCTTCGCGATGGCGTGGATGGAGATTTCCGAAATGCTCGACTCGCCATTTTCCTTGAGGATGAACAGAATCCGCCAGCGCGGTATGTCCATATCGATTTTTTTCAGCGCTTTCTCCATGGCCATGGAGTAGCGGCCGTGCAGGCGAGCCAGCCAGTAGAAGGGAAACTCTTCCTTCTTGAAGTCTTCGCTGGCGGGGTTGTATCGGCTCAGGCGCTTTTTCGGGGTGGTCATAAAGGTTGGCGTAGTCTTTCAGGTGAGCGGGTTTGATAGCGGGCGTCATTGTCGCGCCGCCCGCGGTAAAAAACCAGCAGACACGCCGTAGCGTGCCTCAGGTAAGGACGTCAGGCCAGACCTTCGTGTTTGAGGCTCTCACGGAAGTGTCGGCAACCGTTGATCAGCAAGAGCAGGGTGAGTGCGACTGCGAAGGCATTGAGCAGGGAAATCGACGAGCCGACCATGGCCGGATTTTGGAATAGCCGGTCGGTGAGCAGCGCGACTAGTGTGGTACCAAGACCCAGGCCGATCAGATTGGAAATCAGCAGGAACAGCGCGCTGATCTGCGCTCGCATCTGATTGGGTGGCAGGATCTGCATGGCTGCGGTTGATGCCGGCATTGGGAACGAAGCGAAGAACATCGCCGGTGCCAGCAACGCCACGGACATCCACAGTTCGCTGACCTGGGTGAACGCGATGGCTGGCACGGCCATGCCGATTGCCCCGATGACTCCCGCGCGGATCGGCGCATCGCTGTAGCCTTTTTTCGCCAGCCAGTCGATCAGCCAGCCGCCACAAAACACGCCACTGGTATTGGCCAGTAGCACCACGATCCCGAGCATGTAGCCGGTATCGCTGGGGGCGAGACCGAATTTGCGCATATAGAAGGCTGGGGTCCAGCTAAGCATGCAGAACAGCGTCATCGCGTAGAACGAAAACCCCAGGTAGTGGCAGAAAAAGGTCTTGCGGTGCACTGCCAGGAACTTGAACGCCTGTTTCATGCTGGGCGCATGGACCTTGCCCTCGGCGTCCAGTTTCAAACCCTTGCGAGCCGGGTCGCGAATGGTCAGGGCAATCAGCAGGGCAACGAGAATGCCCGGCAGTCCCACCAGAAAAAACGTCACCTGCCATGGCCGCATTTCGCCCAGTAGCGGTACGGCGACACTGTCGAGGTTCTTCAGCAAGTCGATGACGTAGCCGCCAATCAGAAAGGCCACGCCGCCACCGATGAACGAGCCTATCGAGTAGATCGCCACGGCGCGTCCGAGTTTTTCCCGGGGGAACATATCGCTGAGCATCGAGTAGGTGGCCGGCGACAGCGCCGCTTCACCAATCCCGACACCGATGCGCGCCATAAACATCTGCAGGAAGTTTTTGCTCACTCCGCACAGGGCCGTCGCCAGACTCCAGAACGCGATGCCGACGGCGATGATTTTCGGTCGGGAAAATTTGTCCGCCAGCAGCGCGATGGGCATGCCCATGAAGGCATAGAACAGGGAGAAAGCCAGGCCGTGCAGCAGGCTGAACTGGGTGTCGGATAACTGCATGTCGTGTTTGATCGGTTCGATCATCAACGCCAGGATTTGACGATCGATGAACGAAAAAATATAGGCCAGCATGCAAACGGCAACGACATACCATTCGTAGGCATAGCTTTTGCGGGTGACCTCGGTCAGTGTTTTGCTGGTCATGCTGTTTGGCCCCTTCAGGGTTGGCAATCAGTCAGTCGGCGGCAGCGGTTCGCAGTTGGGTGTATTGGTGACGTCGTCGTTACCCGAGCGCCTTGCCCTGGTGCGTTTATTGGTTTTGTTGTGCGGTTCCAGGTTGCCAATGGCTTGGCATGTGTGTGCTGCAGGACCTTTTTAAGCCCTTGTTTGCCTTGACTCTATGCACCAGGCGCAGAGGCTGTTCCGGGCGCGCAGAAAGCGTTTGCGTGGCGTGAAAATTGCTTTCCATTTCCACTAAATTATCGATGTGCCTGCGGGCAACGGTGTCATTTTATGGAGGTGCTTCAGCATGTTCGATCAACACTCTTCGCTCCGTCATCATTGCCTTCTGAGTTCCGGCGGGTTTGGCGAGGTCAAGGATCGGGTCAGTCATTACCTGTGGCCCCACCAGATGAAAATGCAGCAGGGCGGCGCCCTTCAATCGCAGCTGTACGGCGTGTTTTTCGGCAGCTCGGCGTTGTTCGATCTGCACTACGGTGCACCGGTGGAAATCGACGCCGGCGATATCAGTGACTACTACCTGATTCGGGTCACCCTGGAAGGCAGCGGCATGGTCAGCCTGGGCAAGCAGAGCGCGATTTTGCGAAAGGGCGGACTGACGATTTCTTCGCCTTCCGAGCGCAGTTTTATCCGTATCGACAAGGACTGCCGCAACCTGATTTTGCGCGTCGATCGCCAAGCCCTCGAGCGTCAGCTACAAGTGTTGCTCAACCGGCGTTTGCGTCAGCCGTTGGTGTTCGACATTCAGGTCAACGCCGAGCATCAGGGCATGGCGACGGTAAGGACCACCCTGGATTACATCTGCCAGCTCTATGGCGACGCCAGCCAGACGCTGCTGACCTCAACCATGGGCGGGAGTCTGTCGGACTATCTGCTGTCGGTGCTGCTGACCCAGTTGCCGCACAATTATTCGGTCGATCTGCTGCAAGACCAGCGCCAACCAATGCCTCACCACGTCAAGAAGGCCCGTGACTACATCGAACAGCACCTGGCCGAACCGATTGCGCTGGCGGGTCTGGCGCAGTTCTGTGACGTGTCGATCCGCACCTTGCAAAATGGCTTCACGCGCTTTCTTCAGCAAACCCCCAGCGACTATGTCCGTACTCGTCGGCTGGCCTTGGTTCACGTAGCCCTGCAGCGGGCCGGACCGACCGACAGCGTGACGGATATCCTGTTGCGTCACGGGGTCGCCAGCTTCGGTCATTTCGCCATGCAGTACCGCAAGCAGTACGGCTGCCTGCCCTCCGAGACCCTGCGACGTCAGGCCTGATGCATGAGGATGAATCGCTCAGCCCTGTAGAAAACGCTGGGCCAGGTCGAGTTGGGAGTTGGCCAGTTGATGTAGCTCCTCGCCGATCTGGGTACTGCGTCGGGACTGATCGCTGCTGGTTTGCGCCAGGTTCACGATCTGGGAAATCTGGCCATTGATCTCTTGCGCGACTTGACCTTGCTGTTCGATGGCCGAGGCCATTTGCAAACTCATGCCGGAGATCTGCCCGACTTCCTCGCAGATACGCCGCAATGCGGTTTGGACCTGCGATACGTCTTCGCGTGATTCCCGCGCGGCCGATTCGCCGCGTTGCGCGGTGGCGAGGGCCAGGGCGCTGCCGTCACGCAACTGCTCGATCGAGCGTTGGATTTGTTCAGTGGATTCGCGGGTGCGGGTCGCGAGGCTGCGTACCTCATCGGCGACCACTGCGAAACCGCGTCCGGTCTCGCCGGCGCGGGCCGCTTCGATGGCCGCATTCAGCGCCAGCAAATTGGTCTGCTCGGCAATGCTGCGAATCACATGCGCGACGCCGCTGATTGATTCGATCGATTCTGCGAGGCGGCTGACGGCCTGGCCAATTTCCTCGACCGAGGTGCACAGGCCGGTCATCGAACGCTGACTTTGCCCGGACATCCGGTCACCATCGCGAGCCAGGTGGTCGACGGCTTGGGTAGCTTCGGCTGCGTGTTGCAGGTTGCGCGACAGTTCCTGGATTGTGGCGCTCATCTGATGGACGGCGGCGGCGGACTGCTCGGCTTCTTCGAGTTGTCGTTGCAGGTGCCCGGATTGGGTCTGCACCAGTGTCGACGATTCTTGCGCGCGTTGACGCACGGTCTCGCCGTTGATTCGGATACGCGCCATGACCGTGCGCATCCGTGTGTTCTGGCTATTGAGGGCCATGTCAAAACGGCTGGCGAGGCTGGCACTGCCGTCCTGAAGCGGTGCCAGCAAGGCGTCGCTGTAGACCTGATCATGGCGGGCCATGATCCGGGAGACATCCGCGCGCTGTCTGGCGCGCCATTGCCAGATCGAAGCGAACACGCCGCCAAGCACCAGCAGCCCCGGTGCCAGGTCGATCTGTCCGCCGACCATCGCGCCAGCCACCCCAAGTCCCAGCAGCCAGGCGATACCCTGGCTGCTGGCGTGTTCCTGCACGTGCTGGATAAAAGTCTGCGGGCCGTGGCCGTCATTCAAGCGTCGATAGAGTTTTTCCGCTCGCAGGCTTTGGGCGGCGTCCATCGGGTGATACGCCGTGCCCAGCGCATTCAGCTGACCGCCCTCCAGCAGTGGCACCACATAGAGATTGCACCAGAACGTCATGCCCTGTTTATCGCGACCCATCATAGGCGCTGTCCAGGGCACACCGCTGCGCAAGGTCTCCCACATACGATCAATGACTCGCTTGGGCATCAGCGGATGATTGATCAGCTCATGCGGCTGGTTCAGCAAGTCCTCCCGGGCGTAACCGCTGAGCGCCACATAGGCATCGTTGCAGGCGATCAGATGGCCGTGAACATCCAGGCGCGAGATCGGTATTTCTGGCTGCGCCGCAACGATGACCGGCGGCGTGTATTCCTTTGATTTAGCCACTGAACGCTCCCGCGATTACCAGCACTGGCCGCGTTCGGCGCGCATTTTGCGAACCATGGCGTCGAAAAATTTCACAGCGAAGCCGCTGTCCCGAATGAGCATGGCCGTGAGTTCGGCACACTTCTGGCTGATCGCTTCAGGCAGCGGATTGTCCTCACCGCCCAGAGCGCCGGCCTGGCACTGGATTTCGGCGGCGCGCTGCACTGTCCACAGCAGGAAGAACGCCTTGGCAATGCTGCTTTCGCCGACGGCAATGCCGTGATTGCGCAGCACCAGGATGTGCTTGTCGCCAAGGCTGTCGATCATCCGCGCTTTTTCGTCATCGAATAGCGTGATGCCTTCGAAGGTGTGGTAGCCGATCCGTCCGTAGAGTTGCGCACCATAAAAGTCGTTATGGGCAAAACCAGCCTTCTTCATGACGATGGCCGAAATCGGCGTGGTGTGCGTATGGATCAGGCACTGAATGTCCGAACGGGCACCGTGCACCGCGCTGTGCAGGGCGAAACCGGCGGGGTTGCCGTCGTAGGGCGAGTCCTCGAGCTTCTTGCCGTGCAGGTCGACCTTGAGCAGGTTTTGCGGCGTCACTTCGGTGTAATTGAGGCCGAACGGGTTGACCAAATAATGGTGCGCCGGGCCGGGAAGGCGCGCGGAAATATGGTTGAAGATAGTCTCGGTCCAGCCGAAGAAATCCACCAGGTGGTAGCAGTGCGCAAGTTGCACGCGCAGTGCCCATTCTTCGTCGCTGTACGCGTGCGGTTTTGCCATTGGGGTGTGATCCATGTCGGAGTCCTTGTCGTAGTGATTCAGTGACGGGCCTGTTCGCCGCGAAAGCGTGCCAGGGCAATGAGGTGTCGAGTAACGGGCATCGGGATCGCCATGCCATCGGCCAGCTCCAGCACTGCATCGCCGATGGCGGCCAACTCCAGAGGACGGCCTTTTTCATAGTCCTGGAGCATCGAGGTGCGCACGGCGCCCATGCCGGCGCCGAGTTCGAGAAAGGTCCGTGGATCGATGCTAACGCGCGCGCCGTACGCGGCGGCCGTCAGCAATGCTTCGTGCAGGCAACTGCTGACCAGGTCGCGTAACTCCGGCAGGCTGTAAAGCTGATCGAGCGTCGCGCCGGTAATCACCGAGAGGGGGTTGGAGGTGAGGTTGGCGATGATCTTGGTCCACAGATTGTCGCGGATGCGGTCGGTGGCTCGTGCTTCGATGCCGACACTTTCGATCAGTGCGCGCACACGCTCCAAGCGGGAGCTGAGGCAGTTGTCGGGCTCACCAAAAATCATCAGGTGCGGGGTGTTCGATTCAGCCACCGCGTTGGCCGGGCAGTGCGCGGTGATGAACACCACGCAGCCGATCACGTGGCGCAGGTCCAGGGCCTGGTTGAGCGTCGACTGCGGATCAACCGCGTTCACCCGTTGCCCGTCGTAGCGTCCGCCTTCACCGTGGAAGTACCACCACGGCACACCGTTGATCACCGGGATCACCACCGTTTCGGTGCCGATCATCGGTTGCAGTTGCGGCAGCAGGCTGGCCAGGGCTTGTGCCTTGGTGCAGAGGAATATCAGGTCTTGCTCGCCAAGGCTGGCAGCGTCGTCGCTGGCCTCGACTCGCACATGATGATGACCGTCCAGATCGGACAAGTGGATGCCGTCACGGCGGATGGCGGTCAGGGTTTCACCTCGGGCCAGTACGTTGACCGTATGGCCGTTACCCGCAAGACGGGCCGCCAGGGTGCAGCCGATGGCACCGGCACCGGCGATGCCGATGCGCAAGGAAGAAGCGTTCATCGTGACTCCGGATGTTCAGAAAGGCCTGGGAAGGCCGGACCCGGCGCCGTTTCGGGCGCCGGGGCAGGGCGGCGGTCAGTTGGCGAGCATTTCCTGGTGCTTGCTGGCCAAGCCGAGATAGGCTTCGATCACGCGGGGGTCATCAGCCAGTTGTTGCGCCGGGCCCTGCATGGCGATCTGACCGGTTTCCAGCACATAGGCGTAATCGGCCACCCGCAGGGCGGCACGCGCGTTCTGCTCGACCAGCAGAATCGATACCCCTTGCTCACGCAGCGCGGTGATGATGCGGAAGATCTCCCGGGTAATCAGCGGCGCCAGGCCCAGGCTTGGCTCGTCGAGCATCAGCAGCTTGGGCTTGGCCATCAGCGCCCGGCCGACGGCGAGCATCTGCCGTTCACCGCCAGACAACGTCGCCGCCAATTGCTCGCGGCGTTCCCACAGGCGCGGGAACAGTTCGTAGATTTCGCCAAGCGTTTCGCTGTAGCGACGGTCGCCCCGGCGATGGCGTTGAAAAGCGCCGAGCAGCAAGTTGTCGGCCACGCTCATGCTGGTGAACAGTTCGCGTTTTTCCGGCACTAGGCCCAGGCCCCGCGAGACCATCACTTCCACTTCCGGCAAGGTTTCCAGGCTGCCGTCGAAATGCACCTGACCCCGGGAGCCAAGCACGCCCATGATGGCCGAAAGCAGGGTGGTCTTGCCGGCGCCGTTGGGGCCGATCACCGTCACGATCTGGCCCTTGCCGACGGTCAGGCTGGCGTCGCTCAGCGCTTCGACCTTGCCGTAGGCCACGCTCAGGCCCTTGATTTCCAGTACGGCGTCGTCGACCTGGTTGCGCGGTGCGAGGCGCGGTTCCACTTGTATGTTCATCATTCAACTCCTCCCAGATAGGCTTCCAGCACGGCCGGATCCTTCTGTACGTCTTCGGGCAGGCCCTGGGCGATCCGCTGACCGAACTCCATAACCACCACGCGATCGACCAGGCCCATGACGAAGTCCATGTCGTGCTCGACCAGCAGAATCGCCATGCCTTCGCTGCGCAGGCGGCTGAGCAGGATGCCAAGGGCTTCCTTTTCTTTCAGGCGCAGGCCGGCGGCGGGTTCGTCGAGCAGCAGCAGGCAGGGGTCGGCGCACAAGGCGCGGGCGATTTCCAGAATCCGCTGTTGGCCGAGTGCCAGGCTCCCGGCCTCTTCATACAAGTAATCGCCCAGGCCTGCGCGCTCCAGCTGACGCCTGGCTTCGCCGAGCAGTTCGGCTTCCTCGCGACGATCCAGGTGCAGAGCCGCCGACAGCACGCCTTGCTGTCCACGCAAATGCGCGCCTATGGCGACGTTCTCCAACACGCTCATGTTGCCCAGCAGTTTCACGTGCTGAAAGGTGCGACTCATGCCCATGCGCGCCACTTGCCGCGAGTTCAGGCCGTTGATCTTTTGACCCATGAACAGCACTTCGCCACTGCTCGGCGTATCGACGCCGGAGAGCTGGTTGAACATGGTGCTTTTGCCGGCACCGTTGGGGCCGATCAGCGCGAGGATTTCACCCGAGCGGATTTCCAGGCTCATGTCGTTGTTGGCCACCAGCCCGCCGAAGCGCTTGGTCACATGCCGCGCTTCAAGGATCAGCTCGCCGTGTTTGGGCAGTTGCCGGCGCAGCAGGGGCGTAGCCTTGGCATCGACATTCCGAACCTTGGCGCGGACCCTGAAGCGAGCCGGTATCAGGCGCGTCAGCAAGGGCCATAGCCCGCCCGGTGCGCGCTGCATCAGCACCACGATCAGGATGCCGAATACGATGATTTCGTAGTTGCCGGTGTTACCCAGCAGGTGCGGCAACCAGTCCTGCAACCATTGCTTGAGCAGGGTCAGGATGCCCGCGCCGAGCAGGGCGCCCCACACGCTGCCGACCCCGCCGATCAGGGCCATGAACAGGTAATCAATGCCCATGTTCAGGCCGAAAGGTGTCGGGTTGACGAAGCGTTGGGTGTGCGCATAAAGCCAACCGGAAATGGCTGCGAACACCGCAGAGATGACGAAGATCACCATCTTCGAGCGGAAGGTATTGACCCCCATCGACTCGGCCATTACCTGGCCGCCCTTGAGTGCGCGAATGGCGCGGCCTTCGCGAGAATTCAGGAGATTCTGCGTGATGACGATCGCCAACAACAGCAGGGCCCAGATCAGGTAGAAAATGTTTTCGCCCTTATCCAGTTTCAGGCCGAACAATGAAATCGATGGCAAGCCACCGACGCCGGTATGGCCGCCCAGGGATTCCAGGGTACCGAACAAGTAGTACAGCGAAAGGCCCCAGGCAATCGTTCCCAGCGGCAGGTAATGCCCCGACAACTTGAGCGTCAAGGCGCCGAGAATTAGTGCCACTGAGGCGGTGAGCACCACGCCCACCAGCAGCGTCAGCCACGGTGACGTCCCGGCCCAGGCCAGCCAGGCCGGCAATTGCTCGGTGGTGGTCAGGTAGGCAGAGGTGTAGGCGCCCAGCCCGACGAACGCGGCCTGACCGAAACTGGTCATGCCGCCGACACCCGTGAGCAGCACCAGCCCCAAGACGACCATGGCGTACATGCCGATGTAATTGAGCAGGGTGACGTAGTACGGCGGCAACAGCAGCGGCGCGACGCCCACCACCAGCAACAGGGCAAGCAACAGATAGCGCGAATTCATTCTTCTTCCTCCACATGACGACTGGTGAGCGAACGCCAAAGCAGGAACGGAATAATCAGCGTGAACACGATGATCTCTTTATAGGTACTGGCCCAGAACATCGAGAATGCTTCGATCAGGCCCACCGCCAGGGCGCCGAGTGCGGCGACCGGATAGCTCACCAGTCCGCCGATGATCGCGCCGACAAAGCCTTTGAGGCTGATGACAAAACCAGAGTCGAAATACAGCGTGGTGATCGGGGCGATCAGGATCCCCGACAGCGTGCCAATCAGCGCCGCGAGCAGGAAGGTCGACTTGCCGGCGAGGGTCGGCGAGATCCCCATCAGCCTCGCCCCCATGCGGTTAACCGCGGTGGCACGCAGGGCTTTGCCATAGAGCGTGCGCTCGAAGAACAGATACAGTCCGACGATCAGCCCCAGGGACACGGCCAGCACCCAGAGCGTCTGGCTGTTGAAGGTGACCGGGCCCAGCTCCAGGCCGGCTTCGGAGAACGGTCGGGTGCGGGCACCTTCGGGACCGAACAGTAACAGGGCGATACCGACCATGCTGACGTGCACGGCGATCGACACAATCAGCAAGACTAGTGAGCTGGCCGAGGCGATCGGCTGGAACACCAGTCGGTAGATTTGCGGCCCCAGCGGAACCACCAGCGCCAGCGTCAGCAAGGCCTGGACCGCCATCGGCAACTCCGCCAACGGCAAGGTGTTGATCAACACCGCCAGCAGGCCGGCATAGCCGAGCTTGAAGAGAATGCGCACGGGGAACCGAAAGGCCTGGCTTGAACGCGCCGCGCTCCAAACATCGAGTGCGCAGTCGATCAGCGTCAGGCCGAGCAGCAGCCAGACCAGAGCAGTCGGGTGACCGCTCTGCAACGTGGCCATGGTCAAGGCGCCGTAGGTCACGAATTCACCCTGGGGGATCAACAGGATCCGGGTCACGGTGAACACCAGGAGGATCGACAGGGCCAGCAGCGCATAGATTGCGCCGTTGGTCATGCCGTCCTGGCCCAGCAGCATGGCTATCTGGAAATTCATAATGAGAGCTCTTTTTCTACAGATTGAATAACAGGCCCGCTTGCCGGCGCAGATTGACTCGCCGGCAAGCGGGCAGGGCGCGCAGTGGGCTGTGCGCCCGGGTTTCGATCAGTTGTCGTGCAACAACATCCAGTTGCCGTTCTTCACCACGATCAGTTCGCGACCGCGTTCGTCGAAGCCGCTGTGGTCCTGCTGCGTCATGTTGTAAACGCCTTGGGTGCCGGCCAGTTCGTGGCTTTGCTCAAGCGCATCGCGCAGGGCCGCACGAAATTCAGGAGTGCCCGGTGCCGCTTTTTTGGCTGCAATCGGGATCGCCTGCTGTAGCAGCAGACCGGCATCGAAGGTGTTCCCGCCGAAGGTCGCCGGCTTGCTGCCGTTGAGCTTTTCGTAGGCTTTGGTGTAGTCGCTGGCGATTTTCTTCGAAGGATGGCTGTCCGGGATTTCATCGAGTACCAGCATCAGGCTGGCTGCCAGAATGGTGCCCTCGACCTTCTTGCCTCCCAACTTGAGGAAGTCTTGCAGCGCCGCGCCGTGAGTCTGGTAGACCTGGCCGCGATAGCCCTGATCGAACAGGGTGGTCTGCGGCATCACGGCCGAGCTGCCCGGCGCTGCGACCAGCACCGCATCGGGGCGTGTGGCGAGAATTTTCAGGCTCTGCCCGGTGACCGAAGTGTCCTGGCGCTGGAAGCGCTCGTTGGCCACGACCTTGATGTTCTGCTGCGCTGCCAGTCCGGCCATGACCTTGGCCCAGTTTTCGCCATAAGGGTCGCCGGTGCCGATGAAGCCGAGGGTCTTCACGCCTTTTTTGGCCATGTGTTCGAACAGTGCCTTGGCGATCAGGTCATCGTTCTGCGTGGTCTTGAATACCCATTTCTTCTGCTCGGTCATCGGCAACACCACGGCGGCGGTGCCGACCGGTGCCAGCAATGGCACGCCTGCCTCGGCGACGAACTGGATCACGCCCATGGCGTTGGGCGAGCCGCTCGGGCCGATGATGGCATCGACATTTTCTTCGTCTATCAGCTTTTTCAGCGCCTTCACCGTAGCGGTCGGGTCGCTCGCATCATCCAGAGAAATGTACTTCACCACCTGGTCGCCGGCCTGGGTCGGCAGCAACGGTATGGTGTTTTTCTGGGGTATCCCGACCAGCGCGATCGGTCCGGTGGAGGAGGTAATGACACCGACTTTCACATCCGCCTGCGCAGCGGCGGCGCAGGCGGCACTCAACAACAACGTGGACACGGCTTTTCTGAATAGCATGACTTTCTCCGAAGAGTTGCAACGCTGCAAAAGGCTAATGGCCAGCCGCCTCGACCACGACGTGGTGCGAGTTCGGCCCAAGGTACGGCCCTGTTTTAGTTATCGAACTGCGGCGACACCCATGCTCGGTTACCGAGTCATCAGGGTGCCGCTCGACCATGAGCGATCGGTCGAAGGCGAAGAGGGCAAAAGCAGATTGCATGCCAGAAATTTTTTGGTGCATGGCAGAAAGCCGTTACTGCGATGCCTGATGCACACGCTTCAAGGCGGGCTGACCAAGGTGATCCGAAGGACCGGCAGAGGGGCGTGTGAAGGGCGGGAAAAACCTGCAGCACGCCATATCAAACAAGGCTTTGATCTGGATCAAGGAAGCCCTCAAATGACCAAAAAACAGCTGACAAAAAACTCAAAAAACATTGTTTATTTACCCTGTTTTTGACTGCAATTTTTGGGCTGATTTATTTTTTCTGTTTGCCTTTGTAAAGAGGCCGTCGCTCAACATTTTTCTAGATGTTTCGATGTTTTTTGTTCGTTTATTATAAATAACTATCTGATTTAAAAGATAAAAATATCAAATATTCGGAGTTTGACGTTTTTTCAGCAGTGTTACCAAACTGCACGTCGTTGGTGCGAAAAGGGGGAAATTGCACCGAAAATACACACTCTTTTATTTGGTAAAATTCAATTGACATTTCACGTAAATATTACGATTTTAGATTTAAGCGTTTTCCCCGGCCCTCATGCCGAGGTCATCCGTTCTGGTGACACATCACGAGCAGGTAAAGAGCATGTCGATCGTTGTTGAGGATTTAGCCTTAGGAGGGAATGGCCTTTCGGTCATGGTGAAAGACACCATTGATATCGCGGGCTATCCGACCCGCGCTTCAAGCAGCGCGTTGGCCGATGCGCCGGCAGCTGGCGAACATGCACACGTGGTTCAGTCTGTTCTGGATGCGGGCTGCCGGATCACCGGTAAAACCAGCCTGCATGAATTGGCGTTCGGCACCACCGGCCTCAACGCATGGACCGGCACAGCGTCCAATCCGCGCTACCCGGGCTATATACCAGGCGGCTCTTCCAGCGGTTCGGCCGCTGCGGTAGCAGCAGGCCTTTGCGACTTCGCGCTGGGCACTGATACCGGCGGTTCGGTACGGATTCCAGCGGCATGCTGTGGTGTATTCGGTCTCAAGCCAACCTTCGGCCGAGTCAGCCGTCAGGGTGTAATGCCTGCGCGCAGCACCCTCGATTGTGTAGGCCCCCTGGCTCTGGATATGGATCGCTTGATTGAAGCGATGCACGTCATTGACCCCACGTTCACCGCCATCTCGGTGCCTGAGCACCTGGCTATCGGCGTAGTCGCGGTAGAGGCCAATGAACAGGTCCACGCGGTGGTGAGCCAGGCGCTGGCCCGTTCGCGTTTCAAATTGCTTGAGCAGACGCTGCCCGGCATGGCCGCCGCGTATGGCGCCGGCATGGTGATTATCAACGCCGAAACCTGGGCAGCGTGTGGTCATCTTCTGCAAACCGGTCGGGTTGGCAGCGATGTCGCCGACCGTCTGCGCGCGGCCAGTCTGACCTCGGCCGAGTCCGTTGAAGAGGCTGAAATCATCCGTCGCGCGTTTATCGCAGAAGTCGACGCAGCCCTGGCCATCACCCCGATTCTGGCCATGCCGACCATGCCCGACTTCCCGTTGCTGGTCGCCGATGCGGCCGACACTCGCGCCGCCCTGGGCATGACCTCCCTGGTGCGCGCTTTCAACCTTTCCGGTCATCCGGCTCTGAGCATTCCTCTGGAAAGCGCTTCGGGACTCCCGGTAGGCCTTCAACTCATTGCCGCCCATGGCGCGGACGAACTGCTGTGTGCAGTCGCCCGCGAACTGGTCCGGCGCCTGGAAGAGTAATCGTCATGCTTACTATGGAGAAACCCATGACTGCGCCAAGCGAGCTGAATCACCAGCGCCGCGTGCCGATCACGGCGAATGAAGCGTTTCAGAAACTGCTGGTCGAGATTCGTGCGCGTGCTCGAAGCGAAGAGTTCGACCAACAAAAATTCATCTCGCAGGACGTTATCGAGCAGTTCCGCAAGCTCGGTGTCTATCGGGCTCTGGTGCCCAAGCGTTTTGACGGTGACGAGCGTTCGCCGGCCGAGTTTTGCCAGATGGTGGAAGATATCTCGATCGCCGATGGCTCCGCCGGTTGGGTCGCCAGCTTTGGCATGAGCCCGGTTTACCTGGCGGCGCTGCCGCTGGAAACCATTAAGAAAATCTATGCCGACTCTCCTGACGTGGTCTTCGCCGGTGGGATCTTCCCGCCGCAGCCTGCGTCCTTTGTTGAAGGTGGCCTGGAGGTCAACGGGCGCTGGAAATTTTCCAGCGGTTGCATGGGCGCGTCGCTCATCGGCGTGGGCATCAGCCCGAAAAACGGCGAGATGCTCGGCCTGCCACGACTGGCGGTGATGCCTCGGGAAAAGGTCAAAATCGAGGAAACCTGGGACGTCGTCGGCCTGGTCGGCACCGGCAGCCATGATGTGGTCGTCGAAGGCGTGGTGGTGCCGGAGGAGTGGACCTTCATACGCGGCGGCCCATCGAATCTTGACGAGCCGTTCTTCCGCTATCCGTCACTGTCGTTCGCCACGCAGGTGTTGTCAGTGGTCGGTCTGGGCGTTGCCCGCGCGGCACTCGATGAGTTGAGCGGCATGGCCAGTGGCCGGATCTCCGTGACCGGTGCGCCGTCGTTGTCCGACCGGCCCCTGGCCCAGGTCGAGATGGCCAAGGCCGAAGCGTCGCTGCGCGCTGCACGTTCGTGGTTCTACCAATCCATCGACGATGCCTGGGCCAGCGTACTGGCCGGCGATCCGGTGAGCGTCGAGCAGACCAATATGCTGCGCTTGTCCTCGACTCACGCCACCCGCGTCGCGGCCGATGTCGCGCGCACTGCGCAAATGCTGTCGGGCATGAGCGGGGTGTACCGCACCAGTCCTCTGTCGCGTTTCGTCAACGACACCCAAGTCATTACACAGCACGCCTTCATGGGCGATATGACCTACCAGAACGCTGGCGCGATCTTCTTCGGCAATAAGCCGCTGCCTGGCTACCTGTAATTTTTTCCTACTGATTGGTGAACCCCATGACCGATAAAAAAGCCCTGCGTGTTCTGTTCTGCATCGGCATCAACCAAAACTTTTTCGATGCTCCGCGTCCTGAAGCGCTGGAAGTCTGGGCCGCGTTCGGCGCCATGTGGAACGGCATCGCCGAGCTGCCAGGCGTCACCGTGCTGGGCAACATGGACGACGATCAGAGCATGGTCGGCCCGTCTGCCGGCTGGCCCTGGACGACTTACTTGCTGGCCGATGTACCCGACATCGAAACCGTCCACGCCGCCTGCAATCTGTTTCGCACCACGGATGTCGGCAATGGCCCTTACAAGCTCTGGAAGTATTGCAAGGTCGAGGCCCGTACCGGTCGCGAATTGATCATCCAGCGCTGAGTCGAGAGAAGTCGCCATGTCATCACAAGAGCATTTGCGCGCACTGGAACAGCGGCTCGAGCAGTTGGAAAGCGAGAACGCGATCCGCGGCTGCATGAATCGCTACATGTTTCTGTGCGACGAGCTGGGCGTGGGTTCTCCGCTCGAGGAACTGGCCGGGTTGTTCACCGAGCAGGCGGTCTGGGAAGGCAAGGGTGCCAAGTACCAGAACAGCTTCGGCGGTTACCACGGGCGTGAGGCGATCAAAGCGATGTTCGCAACCTACATGGTCGAACCGGCGCACTTTTCGCTGAACGTGCACTTCCTGACCTCGGAGCTGATCCGGGTTAGCGGTGAGACCGCAGATGCCAGTTGGGTGATGTTGCAGGCCTCGACCTTTGCCTCGGGTGCCTCGCACCTCAATAGCGCCCGCCTGACCGTGCGGTTCGCCCAGGAACAAGGGCAGTGGCGCATGGCGCATTTTCAGACCGAGAACCTGTTCAGCCGGCCGGTAGATACCTGGAACAGTACCGCGCACCTGCCCGTACCCGGTAAGTCCGGCCAGTCCTGAAAGTAACACCCAGAATTCTTAGAGTCGGCGAACAATGCCGACGAGGAGTGATCGTGAGTAACCTGATAAACACCGTAACGCTCGACGCCAGTCCTTCCGACCTGGTCCTGCATGACCGCGTTCACACGTCGCTGTACACCGACGGCAAGATCTTCGATCAGGAGCTGGACAAGATTTTCTACAGCACCTGGATCTGGGTCGCTCACGCCAGCGAGATCCCGGAGTCCGGTAGCTACAAGAGCACCTATATCGGCAAGCAGCCGGTGATCGTCGTGCGCGACCGCAAGAAAGAAGTGCATGTGTTGCTCAACCGCTGCCGCCATCGTGGCGCAACGGTGTGCGAACACAAGAAGGGCAAGGCCAACAGTTTTGTCTGCCCTTATCACGGCTGGAGCTACGCCCTGGATGGCAGCCTGCGCGGTGTGCCGCACCCGGAAAGCTACGCCGATTGCCTGGACAAGGGCGAACTGCCTTTGGTCAGCCTGCGTGCCGAGCAATACAACGGCATGATCTTCGCCACCTTCAAGGATGACATCGAGCCCCTCGCCGATTTCCTCGGCCCGGCCAAGAAGTGGATCGATCTGTTCATGAAGCAGGGCGCCGGCTACCCGGTCAAAGTGGGTGGCGAGCACCGCTTCCGCTTCCCCGGTAACTGGAAGATCCAGCTGGAAAACACCACCGACGCCTATCACTTCCCGCTGGTGCACAAGTCGTTCCTGTCGTCCGTGGATGAACAGACCCTGGAGCTGTTCGACTTCGTCGAAGGGCCGGGCTATGTCGAAGACCTCGGCAACGGTCACAGCGTGATGGTGATGATTCCTGACCTGGTCGACCTGGAAGCCAACCTCGACTTGCCGATCCCTGAGCGTTTCGAAGACCTGGCCGCGCAGTTGCGCGCCGAAGGCCAGGATGAAGAATCGGTCCGTCGCATCGTGCGTGCGGTCGGCGGTTCGGGCTTCAACCTCAACCTGTTCCCGAACATCGCCTGTTCCATGGCGTTCTTCCGGGTGCTGCAACCGATCGCGGTGAACGAAACCGAAATCCATCACGCTGTCATCACCATGGACGGTGGCCCGGCCGTGGCCAACCGTTATCGTCTGCGCCTGCATGAGCACTTCCAGGGTCCGATGGGTTTTGGTACTCCGGACGATTCCGAAGCCTGGGAGCGCGTACAGCGCGGCGCCAGTGCTGGCACCGATCTGTGGATCATGCTCAACCGCGGCTTGCCGGGGGAAAAGGAATCCGAAGACGGGCTGGTGAGCGATGTGAGCGCCGAGACCGGCATGCGCGCTGGCTACCAGCAGTGGAAAAAGATGATGTCGGCCTGAGTGACGGAGAACCCCATGAACAACCTGCAATTGCTCAACCAAGTCAGCGCTTTCATCTGGCAGGAAGCGGACATGCTCGACCACGGTGATTTCGTCGAATGGCTCGATCTGTGGGCCGAGAAAGCGACCTATATCATCCCGATCGATCCACTGGAAACCGACTTCGAGAACACCCTGAACTACGCCTACGACGATCATCACATGCGTCAGTTGCGCGTCACCCGACTGACCAGCGGCGAGTCGATCTCGACCACCCCGCGGGCGCGCACCGTGCGCAGTCAGTCGCGCTTTCGCGTGCTGTCGGATGAAGACGGGATAATCACCGTGCGCTGCGCGCAGAACCTGCGTGAGTTCCGCAAGGATGTGCTCAAGCAGTACACCGCCGATGTCACGTTTGAACTGGTACGCAGCGGTGACACTTTCAAGATTCAGCGCAAACTGATTCAGCTGATCAACTCCACCGATACCCTCGCCGGTATCGGCTACATCCTCTGAGGACGCTGCCATGACACAGGTTGCATTGGTCACCGGCGCGGCCCAGGGGCTGGGCAAAAGCATTGCCGAGCAACTGCTGAGCGCGGGTTATCGGGTCGTGATCAGCGACCGTTCACTGGAGTCGGCACAGGCCACCGCCACTGAACTCGATGCCACAGGCGAACGAGTCCTGGCGCTCAAGCTCGATGTATCGAGCAAGGCCGATTTCGAAGACGCCCTGGCGGCCGTCGTGGCGCATTGGGGTGAATTGCAGGTGGTGGTGAACAACGCCGCGATGACCATGACCACACCGGTGATGCAGATCAGCCCGGAAGAGTTCGACCGTGTTGTGAGCGTCAATCAGCGCGGCACTTTTGTCGGCTGCCAAGTGTTCGGCAGCTATCTGGCGGCCCGGGGTTACGGGCGGATCATCAACATGGCCTCCCTGGCCGGGCAGAACGGCGGCACCGCGACCGGTGCGCATTACGCCGCGTCCAAGGGCGCCATCATTACCTTGACCAAAATCTTCGCCAAGGAGCTGGCGGCGTCCGGTGTCACGGTCAACGCCATCGCCCCGGGCCCTATCGAGTCGCCGGCGGTGCGCGCCGCCGTGCCGCCCGAGCGCCTGGAAAAACTGATAGAGGCGATCCCGGTCAAGCAATTGGGCAACGCCGCGTTCATTGGCAAGCTGATCGTGCAACTGGCCAGCGAAGACGCCTACTTCACCACCGGGGCGACCTGGGATGTGAACGGCGGGATCTTCATGCGCTGAGGCCACGGTTACGCGGTTTGAAAAAGCAGTCGGGGGTGCCCAGGTGCGCCCCCTTACAACGAAATCGGGATGGTCCTGTATGAGCGATCAATTATTGAAAGTCGTCGTGCGCAAGCGCGAAGAACAGGGCGAAGGTGTTGTCGTACTGGATCTGAGTGATCCGACGGGACAGCCTTTGCCCGCCTTCGAGGCGGGCGCGCATGTCGATATCCACCTCAAGACCGGTCTGGTTCGCCAGTATTCGCTGTGCGGTGATCCGGCCAACGCTGGCGCCTATCGCTTGGGCGTACTCAAGGACCCCGCCTCGCGTGGCGGTTCGGTGGCGGTGCATGAACTGCTGCAGGAAGGTCGTGAAATCGAGATCAGCCTGCCGCGCAATCACTTTCCGCTGGCCAGCGATGCCAGGCGTTCGATCCTGATCGGCGGCGGTATCGGCATCACCCCGATGGTGGCCATGGCCTACGCGCTGAATGCTCGCGACAGCGATTTCGAACTGCATTATTGCGGTCGTTCGCGCAGCCGCAGCGCCTTTCTCGAGGAGCTGGGTAACGCTGCGTTTGCGTCGCGGTTGAACACCCATTTTGACGACGAAGCCGCCGAACAGAAACTCGACCTGCCAAAAGTGCTGGGCACTCCACAAGCCGGCATACACGTGTATGTCTGCGGACCGGCCGGTTTCATGGACTGGGTCATTGCCCAGGCCCTGGACGCGGGGTACGCCGACGATCATGTGCACCGCGAATACTTCCAGGTCGAAGTCGACGCTTCGGGCGCCGGTTTTGAAGTGGTCGCTCAGCGCAGCGGCAAGACCGTACAGGTTGCCGAGGGCCAGAGCATCGTCGATGCGCTGACTGCCGTGGGCATCAAGATTGAAGTGTCTTGTGAGCAAGGCGTTTGCGGTACGTGCTTGTGCGACGTCATCGAAGGCGAACCGGATCATCGCGACGTCTATCTCACGGATGACGAAAAGTCTGCCAATGACCAGATTCTGGTGTGCTGTTCCCGGGCCAAGTCCAAGAAACTGGTGCTGGATATCTGATAGACCGGAGGGTAAGACCATGGTCGATACAACTGGATTTCGTAACTCAATGGCAATGCTTGGTGGCGCGGTGTCGGTCATCACCACAGATGGTCCTGCGGGGCGTTTCGGGTTTACCGCTTCGGCGGTGTGCAGCGTGACCGACCAGCCACCGACGCTGTTGGTGTGCATGAATCGCTCGTCGTTTTCCAACGTGCATTTCAAGAGCAACGGTGTGCTGAGCGTGAACGTGCTGACCCCTGGGCACCAGGAGGTGTCGGGGGCGTTCTCCAACCGCAATCTTGATACCGAACAGCGCTTTTCCTGCGCATCATGGAGCACTCTGGAGAGCGGTGCGCCGCTGCTTGATGAATCACTGGTCAGTTTCGACTGCCGAATCGCCCAGGCTCATGAAGTGGGATCGCACACCATTTTCTATTGCGAAGTATTGGGTATCCGTAATGGCGACAGTCAGGAAGGCCTGGTGTATTTCAATCGCGCCTACCACCGATTGGGGGATGCCTCTAAAGCAACTTCCTGATGTTGGTTTGCCCCAAAAAAACGATAAGACTTTCCCTGATCATTGAGTGTTTAAAATAACTATAAAGCGGTTTTCGCTGTTCTGGCGAACGGCTGCGTTACGACTTTTTTGCAGTAAGTGGTTATAAAAATAATACTGCGGATTGACTGCCAAAGTTGCACTTTTGCTGAATTGATCTGCTTCCACTAGTCGTGCCTTCGTGCATGTAAAAAAGAAGGAAAGTTTGATGTTCCAGAAGAGCTGGGTAAACCGTGGCATCACCACCGCGGCCGTAATGGGGATCTTCACACCTATCGTTGCGCAGGCCGATTTCGTAGACGACAGCCAAGTCAGTCTGGGGATGCGCAACTTCTATATCGACCGCGATTTCAAACAGCATGACGCGCCGCAATCACGGGTCGGCAGTTGGACCCAAGGCTTCGATTTTCGCGCGATCTCGGGCTATACCGAAGGCACGCTGCAGTTTGGCCTGGACCTCTCGGCGCAGTATGCCTATCGCCTTGACGGCGGCGGTGGCCGCGGTCCGGACAGCATCATTCCGTACGACTCCAGCAAGGGCGAACAAGTCCGCGACTACGGCCGTGCGGCGCTGACCGGCAAGGTTCGTTACAACAAAACCGAACTCAAAATAGGTGAACTTCGCCCGACGTTGCCGGTGGCTTACATCGACGACTCGAGGCAATTAATCACCACCTACCACGGTGTGCAGCTCGAATCGAAAGAAGTGGACAACCTGACACTGACTGGTGGCCGTTTTACCGAAATCAGTTCCCGGGAGTCTTCCAATACCGAGAAGATGTACTTGTTCAATGGGCCCAACGTTAAACGTCGCAGTGACGGTTTGAACTTTGGGGGCGGCACGTATGCGTTTACGCCGAATTTGTCCGGTACTTACTTCTTCGGTCAGTTGGAAGATATCTACAAACAACACTATCTCGGTTTGACTTATAACCACGATCTGGGGGCCGGTTACGGCTTGAAGACCGACCTCCGTTACTTCAATAACAGCGAGGACGGCAAGGCGTTATACGGCGACATCGACAACAAGTCCTACGGGATCATGACGACCCTGAAGAAGGGGGCCCATGCTTTCGGTGTCGGCTATCAGCGCATGCTTGGCGAGTCGACATTCCCGACGCTCAACGGCTATGCACCGCAGCCTTACCTGGTGAACTGGTCGACAGTGGCGTTCGTCAAGCCGAACGAAAGCTCCTGGCAATTGCGTTATGACTACAACTTCGCGGGCATCGGTTTACCGGGTCTGAAATTGATGACGCGTTACATGCGCGGCACGGGTGTCGATCGGGGCAACAATGCCCTCGACCAAAACGTCGAAAGCGAACGCAACATCGTGCTCGGCTATGTGGTGCAAAGCGGTCCGCTCAAAGATGTGGGTTTCGAATGGCGCCGCATTGACGTCAAGACGCGTTATGGCAATGGCAGTGCGTCGGGTGCGGACTATCAGGAGAACCGCCTGATCACCACCTACACCTGGAAGTTCTGAAATCCCCCGGGAGTCGTTCGCGGCTTCCGGGTTTGCCCGCGCATCGGGCAAAGATTTTCAACACTGCTTTTCCTTCGCCCGGATTGCTCCTTCCGGGCTTTTTTTCGCAGCAGTTTTATCCGCCCTACGAGGATGACCTATGCGTCGCTTCTATACCGGTTCCGACTTGAATCGTGTGCACAGCATTGCCGAACTGGCCGACATGGCCCGGCGACGCGTGCCTTACTTCGTCTGGGAATACCTCAGCGGTGGCGCGGAAGCCGAACTGACGCTCAAGGATAATCTCGACGCGTTCAGTGCCTATGGCCTGCACGCCAGAGCCATGGTGCCCTGCCATGCGCCTGACACGTCTCGCGCGTTGTTCGGCAAGGTGCTGCCAATGCCCATGCTGATCGGGCCGACGGGCTACAACGGTCTGTTGCACCGCGATGCCGACATTCACTTGGCCAGGGCTGCAACGGCACGTGGTTTGCCGTTCAGCCTGAGCACCGCGTCCAACACTTCTCTTGAAGACCTTGTTGCGGCGGCGCCTGGCGTCGACCTGTGGTTCCAGCTGTACGCCATGCGCGATCCGGCGGTGCAAAAAAGCCTGTTGCAGCGCGCCGCCGCTGTCGGTTGCCGGACTCTGGTGTTGACCTGTGATGCGATGGTGCTAGGCAACCGCGAGTGGGACCGACGCAGTTTCGCCAGGCCGCGACAGCTGACATGGCGCAACAAGGTTGACGTGGTCCGTCACCCGCGTTGGCTCAAGCAAGTGATGTGGCCATCGGGGCTGCCTGGCATGGGCAATCTTGAGCCTTACTTACCGCCGGGCGAGCGTAATCCCCTGGGATCGATGGCGTTTATCGGCAAGCAAATGGACACCTTGCTTGACTGGGACATGCTGGTGCGTCTGCGTGATCAATGGGGCGAGCGGCTGTTGCTCAAGGGCGTGTTGCATCCGGCCGATGTGGAGCGAGCCGTCGTCCTCGGGCTCGACGGTGTGGTGGTGTCCAATCACGGCGGCCGCCAACTGGACGGCGCCCTCGGCAGCCTCGACGCACTGGCGGCCATCGCGCCCCGGGCGAAAGGGAAGCTCAGCCTGCTGCTGGATGGCGGGATCCGGCGTGGCAGCGACATCGTCAAAGCGCTCGCGCTTGGGGCCGATGCCGTGCTGCTGGGGCGATCCACCCTTTACGGCGTGGCGGTGGCAGGTGAGGAGGGTGTTGGCCGGGTGCTGGACGTATTGACGGAAGAGCTGGCGCGGACCATGAACCTGATGGGCTGCACCCACCTCAACCACCTTGACGGCGACAGCGTGTTCCAGCGTCGCCGCACCTGAGCATGAAAGTGCGTTGACTCGTCTCACGGTCATGCACGATCAGGTTATTGCGTTGCAGAATCGGAATGACACTTGCGCGTTTCGGGCAGTGGGTCGCCGGAGCCGTTGCTAGGATCGAGGCTCTTCTACAGGAGTGCATTCATGAATATCAGTGTTATCGGCGGTGGTCACGGTTGCTACGCGGCAGCGATAGAGTTGGCGGAAAAAGGCCATTCGGTGTGGTTGTGGCGTCGGGACAGTGCCGCGCTGGAAAAACTGCAAGGCCTCGGTCATTTGCTCGTGCGCGACTTTCGTGGCGAACGCCGGTTGAGCCTGGGGCAGGTCGGGGATGCCCTGACCTTGACGGCCGATCTGGCACAGGCCGTGGCCGATGCACAGTTGTTGGTCATTGCCTTGCCGTCGACCTCTCACCAAGCCCTTGCCAGCGAACTGGCTCCCTTGTTGCGCGACGGGCAAGTGGTGTTCCTGCCGCCGGGGACGTTCGGCAGCATGGTGTTCGCCCAGGCAATGGCGAAAGTGGGGAATCACAGCGAAGTGGCGTTTGCCGAGACCGGTACCTTGCCCTACCTGGCGCGCAAGCATGGCGATAACCAGGTGGTGATCAGCGGCTACGCGACCCGTTTGCCGACCGGGGTTTTTCCGAGTCGTTTGAGCGAGTCGGTGTTCGCCGTATTGCGCGAGGCTTACCCCAGCGTCGAACCGATCGAAGATGCACTCAGCGGCGCGCTGATGAACGCCGGGCCGATCATTCATCCGCCGTTGATCCTGATGAACGCGGGTCCACTTGAGCATTTCGAAACCTGGGACATTCACAACGAAGGGACCGTGCCTTCGATCCGCCGCGTGACCAATGCCCTTGACGCCGAGCGTATCGCCGTTCGTGAAGCATTGGGCTATGGCGCGCCGCATTTCCCGCTGGCCGATCATTACGCCACCGACGGCGATGAGTGGATGTACGGTCGCGGCGCTCACGGCAAACTGACCGACAGCGGTGACTGGCGTGAAGACATCGACCTGCAAAAGCACCGCTACATGCTCGAAGACACACGACTGGGCTTGTCGTTTCTGGTGTCGGTCGGGCGCTGGGCCGGCGTGCCGACGCCGGTCGCCCAAGGCCTGTTGAGCCTGGCCACAGTGGTCAGTGGCATCGATCTGTACGCCGAGGGTCGAACCCTGGAAAACCTCGGGCTGGATCAACTGAGTCGCAGCGAAATGGCGCAGTGCCTGAGCCAGGGATTGCAGGCATGAGCGCCGATCCGCAACGCATCTGTATCGTCGGCGCGGGGCGCATGGGCGAGGGCATTGCCTTGGCGTTCATGTTCGCCGGACTGCCGGTGACCCTGATCGATATCAAGCAACGCGAGCCCGTGGAGCAGGACCGCTACTTCCGCCAGATCGAGGGCCACTTGCGCGGCGAACTGGCAACGCTTGCACGTCTGGGATCACTCGATCCGGCGCAAGTCGAACAGGCGATGAGCCATTTACGCTTGAGCGATCGCGAGGGCAGTGGCGACGATTTGCACAGTGCTGCTGTCGTGTTCGAAGCAGTGCCTGAAGTGCTTGAACTCAAGGCCCTGACGTTCGCTTGGCTGAGTGCCGCGTGTGGCGATGAAACGGTAATTGCATCAACGACGTCGACCTTTCTGGTGACGCAGTTGGCGGCACTGGTCACGCACCCGCAACGCTTCGTCAATGCCCATTGGCTGAACCCGGCGTTCCTGATGCCGCTGGTCGAAGTCAGCCGCAGCGAAGACACCTGCCCGCAGGTGGTGCAACGCCTGATGGCATTGCTCAAGCGCATCGGCAAAGTGCCCGTGCAATGCTCCCCGGCAGCCGGTTACATCGTGCCGAGGATCCAAGCCCTGGCGATGAATGAAGCGGCGCGAATGGTCGAGGAGGGGGTGGCCAGCGCCGAGGACATCGACACCGCGATTCGCGTCGGTTTCGGTCTGCGTTTCTCCGTGCTGGGGATGCTTGAATTTATCGACTGGGGCGGCGGCGACATTCTGTTCTATGCCTCGCATTACCTGGCTGAAGCCATCGATCCGCGTTTCCTGCCACCCAAAGTCATTGCCGAGAACATGGCGCAAGGGCGGAACGGGCTTCGAGAAGGTCAGGGATTTTATGATTACCAGGACGTTGATCTGGAGGCCTACAAACTGCAGAGGCTGGGTGAGTTCACCCGCAAACTCGAGTTGATGGGGCTGTCGCCGGTGTTCAATGGTGGCGTGGCAACGTCCTGAGCGCGGAGCTGACGTGTGATCGCGACAGCTTCACGACCGGGTTGCACAACCGGCGCGCCGTTATGGCTGCGTCGGTTTTTTCGTGGTGGATGCAGGTCATCCATGCATTTGTCTGGTCCTGAATCGAGGTTGTCATGAAGCTGTACGAATTGATCACGTTCACCGTGCGGGTGCGCACTGTCGCCACTGTCATGGCTTGTCTGGAGCAGCGCCTGGCCGTCGATGACGCCGCAGTGAAACTGGTCGGCTGCTGGGCGTCGGAAATCGGCCCGCTGAATCAGATCGCGGTGTTGCGTGGTTTTGTCGACGAAGCGTCTCGCCAGGCTGAGCGCGAACGTTATCTGTCGAGTGCCGATGCGTTTGGCATCGAGGCGTATCTGACGGACATGCGCGTGGAAAACTACACGTTGTTTCCCTTTATCCAGCCGCTGCCGGTCGGGCACCACGGGCCGTTCTACGAACTTCGCGTCTACGACCTCGTGCCATCGGGGCTGGCACCCACGCTCAAAGGCTGGGAAAAAGCCGTGGGGCCGCGAACCGGCGCGCAATACTCGACGGTGTATGCCGCCTTCTATGCCACCGACGGTCAGTTGCCGCGCTACCTGCACATCTGGCCTTATGCTTCGCTCGAACAACGTCTGGACGTGCGCACCCGTGCCGTGCAGGACGGCGTCTGGCCGCCGGAAAATTCAGGCCCGCAACTGCGCGACATGCATTCGACGATCTACCTGCCGGCGAGCTTTTCGCCACTGCAATGAGACTGCTGCTCCATCCACGATCCAACGCGTTCCCCCAAAAGGGGGAACTTCAAACCCTGTGATTCATACGCCCAAGTAACGTTGGGACAGTTCCGGTGTTTCGGCCAGTTGCACCGGCGTACCGTGCCAAACCTGTCGGCCCTTTTCGATGATGTGATGGCAGTCGACCACCCGCGCCATTTCCTTGAGGTTCTTGTCGATGACCAGAATCGTCTCGCCTTCGGCTTTCAAGTTCGCCAGGCAACTCCAGATGGTTTCGCGAATGATCGGCGCCAGGCCTTCGGTCGCCTCGTCGAGAATCAACAACTGCGGGTTGGTCAGCAGGGCGCGGGCGACCACCATCATCTGCTGTTCGCCACCGGAGAGGGTTTTCGACAACTGATCCTGGCGTTCCTGCAACCGTGGAAACAACTGGTAGATCCGCGCCAGGTCCCACTTGCCCCGGGTCGCGGTGGCCAGCAGGTTTTCCCGCACGCTCAGGCTGCCAAAACCGCGCCGGCCTTCGGGCACCAGTCCCAGGCCGGCCTGGGCGATGCGGTAGGGTGGGGCGCCGCGCATTTCCCGACCGTGAATCAAGACGCTGCCAGCGGTGGGCTTGAGCAGACCCATGATCGACTTGACCGTGGTGGTCTTGCCCATGCCATTGCGCCCGATCAGCGACACGACCTGGCCCTGTTCGATCTTCAAGTGCATGTCAAACAGCACTTGGCTCAGGCCATAGCCGGCCTGTAATCCAGACACTTCAAGCATGTTCTTCTCCCAGGTAGGCGGCACGGACTTGCGGGTCGTTGCGAATCTGCTCGACGCTGCCGGTCAGGATGGTCTGGCCGTAGACCAATACGGTAATGCGGTCCGCCAGGGCGAACACGGCGTCCATGTCGTGTTCCACCAGCAGGATCGCGTAGCGGCCCTTGAGTTCGAGCAACAATTGCGTCATGCGTGCCGATTCCTCGGCCCCCATGCCTGCCATCGGTTCGTCGAGCAACAGCACTGAGGCTTCCTGAGCCAGGGCCAGGGCAATTTCCAGTTGCCGCCCTTCGCCGTGGGACAACTCGCTGACCAGCGCCTGGCCCCGTGCAGCGAGGCCGACACGATGCAGATAGTCCGCCGCCGGGTCCAGCAGGCGACTGTCACTGCTCAGGGGTTTCCACATGCCGAAGGTCTGGCCATCCCGGGCAGCGATCGCGATGGCGACGTTTTCCAGCAGGGTGAACTCCGGATACAGCTGACTGACCTGAAAGGCGCGCGCCAGGCCGAGGCGAGGGCGTTGATGGGCGGGCACGTCGGTAATGTCCTGGCCGTTGAGGAAGATCCGCCCCTTGTCCGGGCGGATCTCTCCGGCGATCTGCGAAATCAGTGTCGACTTGCCGGCGCCGTTGGGGCCGATGATGGCGTGCAGTTCCCCCGGGGCAATATTGAAGCTTGCACCGTTGGTGGCCTTGACCGCGCCAAAGGTTTTTTCCAGATCCTGGATCGACAGTTGCGGGATCATGAGCGCACCTCGCTGTTGGCAATGGCGGGCGGAGCGCTTGGCACCGGGGGCTTGCGCCAGCGGGGCCACGGGCTGAGTAGCAGGCCGTACAAACCTTTTTTGCCGAACAGCACCACCACCAGCAGCAACGGACCGAAGATCAGCAGCCAGTGCTCGGTCCACAGGCTCAACACCTGCTCCAGTCCCAGGTACACCGCAGCGCCGAGTACCGGCCCGAGCAGGGTGCCGACGCCGCCAAGAATGACCATCGCCATCAACTCACCGGACTTGTGCCAGGCGCCCATGTCCGGGCTGACGAACATTGCGTAATTGGCCCACAAGATACCGGCCAGGCCGCCGCCAACCCCAGCGATGACGAAGGCGCTCAGACGATAGCGCAACGGGTGCAAGCCCAGGCTGATGCTGCGACGTTCGCTTTGCTTCAGTCCTCGCAGGACATAGCCGAAGCGCGAGTTGACCAGCCGCCGGCAGAACAGCAGCCACGCCACCAGTAGCCCCAGGCACAGGTAGTAAAACTGCACCGAATTTTCCAGATCAAGGCCCGGCAGCGTATTGCGTTCGTTGAGCAGGATGCCGTCGTCGCCGCCATACAGCGACAGCGAGCTGAGGACGAAATACAGCATCTGGCCGAACGCCAGGGTAATCATGATGAACTGCACGCCGCTGGTACGCAGTGACAGATAGCCGACCACCAGGGCAAACAGCGCACAGACCAGCAGCGACAACGGCCAGACGATCAGCGCGCTGCTTGAGCCTTCCCAGCCCCACAACGGCATGGCCTGGGAGGTGTGAAAGCCGATGACGCCGACTACGTAGCCACCCAGACTGAAGAACGCTGCATGACCGAAGCTGATCATCGCGCCATAGCCGATCAACAGGTCCAGGCTGGCGGCGGCCATGCCGTAGATCGCCAGGCGCGTGAACAGGCTGACCAGAAAGGGTTCGTGCAACCACGATGCAAGCAACGGCAGGAGGGCGAACGTCGCCAGGCAGAGCAGATCGATAAGGACTCGACGGGACATGTAGTTCTCCTCAGGCGCGGGCGGGCAACAGGCCGCGTGGACGGACCAGCAGGACGACGGCCATGACGATGTAGGCACTGGCGGAAATCAACCCGCCACTCAAGGTGCCGCTGACTTCGGCGGGCAACAGTTGGTCGAGTAATTGCGGGATGTACGCTCGCCCGAGGCCGTCGACCATGCCGATCAGCAAAGCACCGGCGAGCGCACCACGCACCGAACCGACACCGCCGACGACGATCACGACGAACGTGGTGATCAGGACTTTTTCGCCCATGCCGATTTCCACCGACAGCAGCGGGGCGGCCATGAAACCGGCGAGTCCGCAGAGCACACAGCCGAAGACGAACACGAGGGTGTAGAGGCGCGCGATGTTCACGCCCAATGCACCGACCATCTCGTGATCGTCAGCCCCGGCACGTATCAGCATCCCCAGGCGGGTATGGTTGATCAGCAGCCACATGGCAATCGCCACCAAGGCCCCGGCAGCGATGAACAGCAGGCGGCTGACGGGGTACATCAACCCTGGCAGGACTTCGACGAAGGTGCCGTACCACTCGGGTGTCGGCATGGCCGGCGGACTGCGACCGAACAGCACGGTGATCAACTCGTTGGTGAAAAACACTACGGCCAGGGTGGCCAGCACCTGGTCGAGGTGATCGCGGGTGTAGAGACGGCGCATGATGCTGGTTTCAATCAGCAGCCCGTACAGTGCGGAGCCAATCACCGCCGCCAGCCCGGCAAGCCAGAACGAGCCGCTGAGCGAAGCAGTGTAGGCGGCGAAGAATGCCCCGACCATGTAGAAGGCACCATGGGCCAGATTGATGACGCCCATGATGCCGAAGATCAGCGTCAGGCCGGAGGCGAGCAAAAACAGCAAGGCGCTGTATTGCAGGCCGTTCAGAATTTGTTCAAGTAACAGCATGCTGGGGAATCCTACGAAAAGTGCCGGCAGCCGAAGCTGCCAGGCACGAGACCGAAAGGTCGGATCACAGGGCGCATTCGGCGGCGAAGCTGTCCACTTGCGATTTGGCGATGGTCTGCACCGGCACCTGGACCAGCTTGCCGTTGGCGTCGGCTTCTACGCGCAGCAAGTACCAGTCGATGACCGCATGCTGGTTTTTGCCGAAAGCGAAATCGCCACGGATCGAGTCGAACTTGACGTCGCGCAGCGCCTGGCGAAAAGCTGCGGGGTCTTTGGTGTTGCCGTCCACGCTCTTGAGTGCAGCGCCGATCAGCCGCGCCGTGTCATAGGTCTGAGCGGCATACACCGTTGGCACGCGGTTGTATTTTTCGCTGAACGCTTTGACGAACGCCTGGTTGGCCGGGTTTTTAGATCCAGGGTTCCACAAGGTCACGATGTTCATGCCTTTGGCCACATCGCCGGTGGCGGCGAGCATGCGTTCGTCCATGGAGAACACCGGCACTACCATCGGGATGGTTTTGCTCAGGCCCGAGCTGCCGTATTGCTTGGCGAAGTTGATGCCGGCACCGCCGGGGTGGAACTCGAAAATCGCATCCGGCGCCAGCGAACGCACCCGAGCCAGTTCGACCGAGAAATCCAGCTGGTTGAGCTTGGTGTAGATCTCGGTGACCTCACCTTTGTACGTGCGCTTGAAGCCTTCCAGCGCATCGCGTCCGCCCTGGTAGTTGGGGGCCAGGATGACCATCTTTTTGTAGCCCAGCTCATTGGCCGCGATACCGGCCATTTCATGGATCGTGTCGTTCTGGTATGAGGCCACGAAGTAGTTGGGCTTGCACTGCTTGCCGGCCAGGCTCGAAGGGCCGGTGTTGTTGCTGATGTAGAAACCGTCCTTGGTTGCCGTGTTGACCACTGCCGCCAGCACATTGGAAAAAATCACGCCGGTGTACAGCGAAATGCCGTCCAGGCTCATGCGGTCGATGATTTGTTTGGCGCGCGCCGGTTGCAGTCCGTCGTCCTCGACCAGCAGGTTTACGGGCACACCGCCGAGCTTGCCGTCCTCCTGATCGATGGCCAGCTGAAAGCCATCGCGGGAGTCTTCGCCCAGATAACCGGCGGGGGTCGAGAGGGTGGTGATAAAACCGATGCGCACCGGGTCCTGCGCCTGCGCCAGCAGACTGGTCACGCAGCTGGCCGCCAGCAGTGTACCCACAAGTAGTTTTTTCATAGTGCCGCCTTTAATGAAGTCCGCATCGCGCGTGACGTAGTTGTTAGTTGAGGGCAGTAAAAAATGTCCGGGGGCCTGGAAATTTGTTTTGGCTGTGGGTTCCAGTGTCAGGTGTTGCTTTCGGTGAATTTCTCGTAGTACAGGCGGGTCTGATCCAGGGCCTGGACGGCCAGCCATTGCTTGATCGACTCGACCATCGGCGGCGGGCCGCAGAGGTACATGTCCAGGTCCTGATCACGAAACTCGGCAAGGTCGAAATGCTCGGTGATGTAACCGCGTTTGCCGCTCCAGTCCGGGGCCGGATCGCTGATGACCGGGGTGAAGCGAAAACCGGGAATCCGCTCTGCGTAGGCCGCGATGCGCGCGGTTTCGCAAAGGTCGGCGGCGTTACGCACGCCGTAGTACAGATGCACCGGATGCCCGCAGCCACCACGCTCCGCGAGTTCATCGAGCATGCCCAGGAACGCCGAGAGCCCGGTGCCGCCGGCGACAAACACTAATGGCTTGTCGACGTGGCGCAGGTAAAAGGCGCCGAGGGGCGCTTCGAGCATGATCTCGTCGCCGATCAGGCTGCGCTCGCGGATGTAATTGCTCATCAGCCCGTCGGGCAGCAGCCGGATCAGGAACTGCAACTGGTTGCTGCCATTGGGGCGGTTGGCGAAAGAGTAGGAGCGCTGGCCGTCTGTGCCCGGCACTTGCAGTCGAGCGTACTGGCCGGGCAAAAAGTCCAGTTGCTGGCCGTCGGCACCGGCGTCCAGATGCAGGATCGCGGTGTTCGGCGATACCTGCTCGACGGCCCGCACGATACCCTTGAGCCGCTCCGGGCCATGCGCATTGCATAGGCTGGAGGCGAAGTCGAAGTAGAACGCAGCATCGGATTGGACGCGGGTCTGGCAGGTCAGCATTTTGCGCTGGCGCAGGTCGTCGGCCGACAGCGCTTCATCGTCGACATAGTCCTGACTGTACTGGCCCGACTCGCAGCGCCCCTGACATGTCCCGCACACACCTTCCCGGCAATCGAGCGGGATATTGATGCCGTTGCGCAGCGCCGCATCGAGCAGGATTTCATTGTTCTGTACCGGGAAGAACAAGGTTTTGCCATCGGCAAAACTGAACGCGACCTTGTGACTCATGATCCAGATTTCCGCCAGTCAGAGGTGATAAAAATCGAGCACCGAATTGATTGTGTCGTTGAGTAGCACCACATGCTTGCGGCTGATCTTCCAGCTCTCGCCATCGGGTCGCAGGCGGTAGGTGGCGCGACCGAAAAACTGCTCGGCGGTTTGCAGGCGGTAGTAGAGGGTGTGCCAGTTGGCCCGCACCTCCAGCTCATCGTTGTCCAGTGGCGCAATCCGCACATTGCTGATCAGGTGCAGGGTGCGCGGCATCGGAATGGTCGATGCGGCTTTCCCGGTGCGAATGCGGAACACCCGGTCTTCGAGGCCGCCACGGTTGGGGTAGTAAATCAGCGACATGCCTTTTTTCGGGTCGGTGGTGTAGACATGCTCCGAGTCCCATTGCGGCAGGTGGAACTCGCTGTCGTCGCTGAACATCGACAAATACGTATCCCAGTCCTGGGCGTCGCAGGCTTCAGCGTTGCGGTAGAAAAATTGCTCGATGCGGTATTGCAGTTGCGAATTCATGTTCACACCTCACGCAGTTTCAACGGTTGCTCTTCGGCGGCCTTGCGCTCCAGGCCTTCGAGCATGAAGCGCTGCCAGTTGCCATGTTGATTGACGTAGAGGCCTTCATGGGTGAACTCGGTGCCGGTCAGTGCCGGTGAGATGCCGATGGTTTCACTGTTGGGCGTCGCCCCTTCGACCCACTTGCCCACGCCGCGGGAAATGTCGCTCCAGCGCTCCAGACGTGCCTGGAAACCGCGCTGGGCTTCGCGGAATTCCACCAGGTCGTCGGGGGTGCCCATGCCGGACACGTTGAAGAAGTCTTCGAACTGACGAATGCGGTTTTCCCGATCGGCATCCGACTCGCCGACCACACCCAGGCAGAAGCTGTTGATCTCGGTCTTGTTCCAGGCGATCGGACGAATAATGCGCAACTGCGAGCTGATCTGGTCGAGGAAGAACATGCTCGGGTAGATGTTCAGGTTGCGCAGCCGGTGCATCATCCATTCGGCTTTGCCCTGGCCGTACTCTTCGAGCAGGCGCGGCATGATCGTGCTGTATCCGGGACGTACCGCCGGGTTGGGCATATCGCTGAACAGCACGCTGTGGCCGTTGTGGAAGGCAAACCAGCCGTCGTCGGTTTCCTTGTCGCCAGCGCCGAGCTTGCTGTAGTCCAGGGTATCGGCCCCGGCCAGGCCTTTCTCGCTGTTGACCTGCTGGCGATGCTGCACGGTGGCCACGTAGTTGTAGTGCACGGTGCTGACGTGATAACCGTCCAGACCGTTTTCGTTCTGCAGTTTCCAGTTGCCGTCGTAGGTGTAGGCGGACTTGCCCGGCAGCACTTCCAGTTCACCGGTGGGTGACTGGGCGACCATCATGTCGAAGAACACCTTGGCGTCGCCGAGGAAGTCTTGCAGCGAGTCAGTGCCCTCGACATTGAGGCTGACAAATACAAATCCTTTGTAGCTTTCGATGCGGGCTTTTTTCAGGCCGCGGGTGGCTTTGTCGAAACCTTCCGGGTATTCACCGGGTGCCTTGACCTTGACCAGGCGACCATCGCTTTTGTAGCACCATGCATGGAATGGGCAGGTGAAGGTCGACTGGTTGCCCTTGCCGACGCGGGTCAGGGTTGTGCCCCGGTGCTGGCAGGCGTTGATCAGTGCGTTGAGTTGGCCGTCGCCGTCGCGGGTGATGATCATCGGCTGACGACCGGCGCGCATGGTCATGAAATCATGCTTGTTGGCGATTTCGCTTTCGTGGCAGGCGTAGATCCAGTTTTTCTCGAAGATCAGTTCCATTTCCAGATCAAACAAATCCGGCTCGGTAAACATATCCCGGGCAATTCGGAAGATGCCTTCCGCTGGCCGGAAGTCCAGGCAGCCTTCAATAAAGCTTTTCCACTGTTCGACGCTTTTGGCACTGCTCATTAATCGATACCTCGTTGCATCGGGATAATTCGTGCGTTCAATAAGTTGTTCGTGTCTGCATTAAATAAGTTGCCCGCTTCGGGGTCTATCCGCTTTGTCGGCAAACACAGTCCATAAAATTGGCCAGTGCGCCTTGGCCCAGACATCGCTGGCTGGAAGCGGCACGGCGAACGAGGGGAAATTGATAATTCTAAGTAAACGGATATGAGTCTTGAATTAACAGGATAGAGACTCTGGCGCCGATGCTGCCTAATCATTCTCGATGCGTATCGGCTGTCTCGCCGGATCGACATCAACCATAACGACTCATGCTGAATATTTTAATAAAGAAACAACTGCCAACTATTGGAGTGATCACTTTGGTCGCGCCGCTACTTGATGTGTTCGCACATTAAATAAGAGGGGATAAGTTATGTTTCAAGCGAGTTGGTTTACCCGTTGCGTGCAGACGGCCAGCCTGGCCGGAATGATTACACCGATGATGGCCCAGGCGGACTTCGTTGAAGACAGCCACCTGGGGCTGGGCTTGCGCAACTTTTATATCGATCGCGACTTCAAGGGCGAAAACCCGAAGAATTCCCGCGTCGGCAGCTGGACCCAGGGCTTCGACCTGCGCTTCATCTCGGGCTACACCGAGGGGCCGCTGCAGTTTGGCCTGGATGCTTCGATGCAGTACGCCTACCGGCTCGACGGCGGTGGTGGCAGGGGGCCTGACAGCATCATTCCCTATAGCGTCAGTAAGCAAGAACAAGCGACCGATTACGGCCGTGGTGGTTACACCGCGAAGGTGCGCTACTCCAAGACCGAGTTGAAATACGGTGAGCATCGGCCAACGCTGCCGGTGGCCTACACCGACGATTCGCGGCAACTGGTCACCACGTATCACGGCACCCTGATCGAGTCCAAAGAGGTGGATAAGCTGACGCTGACAGGCGGACGCTTTACCGAAATCAGCGGCCGTGAATCCTCCAACAGCGAAAAAATGTACTTGTTCAACGGGCCTGACGTGCAGCGCCGCAGCGACGGTTTGAACTTTGGCGGCGCCAGTTACGCCTTCACGCCGGCGCTGACCGGGACCTATTTCTACGGGCAGTTGGAAGACATCTACCGTCAGCATTACCTGGGCGCAACCTACCTGGCCGACCTGGGCGGCGGCTACGCTCTGAAAACCGATTTGCGTTATTTCAACAACAAGGAAGATGGCGACGCCCTGTACGGTCGCATCGATAACCGCTCCTATGGCGCCATGACCACCGTGCGCAAAGGTGCCCACTCCTTTGGCCTGGGTTATCAACGGATGCTCGGCGACAGCACGTTCCCGACCCTCAACGGTTACGCGCCGCAGCCCTACCTGGTGAACTGGTCCGCCATCGCCTTCGTCAAACCCAACGAAAAATCCTGGCAGGCGCGTTATGACTTCGATTTCGCTGGCGTGGGTATGCCTGGCTTGAAGCTGATGACGCGTTACATGCGCGGCACCGACATCGATCGCGGCGCCCTCAGCGACAACAGCGAATCGGAGCGCAATATCTATCTGTCCTATGTGGTTCAGGAAGGTCCGCTGAAGAACCTTGGCGTCGAACTGCGCAACATCAACGTCAAATTCCGCCATGGTAATGACTTCGACGAAAACCGTCTTATCACCACCTACACCTGGAAATTCTGGTAAGCGACCAGCCCCACCCGAACGAGATTTCGGTCTCCTGCGCTTCAACAAATCCAGGGGGTAACACCTGCCTGCTCATCTGGGCAGGTAATACCCAATCCCGCCTGGTGTTCAATGCATGCCTATTGTGCCGACCGGTGGGTGTCTGCTCTTTTTTGCAGCGCCATACCTGTGTTTACGGCGTGAGAAAGGCGTTCACGGGGATGGACGGTTCTGGCGATGCGCTGTCCCTATCCGATTATTCGGTGAATGTTATCCGCATATTTCGGCCGGCCCCCGGAGGGAGCCACGCGGCATGAAGATTGCTCTTTCTAACAGAGGCGTGCCGTTAGAGCGCGTTCATAAAACAGCCGTGGGTGCCCCGTGATGAGTACAAGTCCTGATGTACATGTTCGTGACATTCGTATCGAGCGTTATGACCTCAATGGTGCCCGGCAGTGGATGGCCGGAATCTGTGGGCCGCATCTGCTCAAGACCAGCCATCCCAACCGCATTCAGTTCCATCACAGCGGCAATGTGCTCAAATCCATGTCCACGACACTGGGGGTGATCGAGTACGGCACCGACGTCACGGTCGGCATCGAAGACGCCGAACACCTGAACAGCTACAGCCTCAGTCTGCCCCTCGTTGGCGAACAGCACTTAAGCAAGCAGGGCTGTCAGGTGACGTCCGATCGCGACAGCGCAGTCATCGTGTCGCCCCACGAAAACCAAGAGCTGTCGATCAACGGTGATTGCCGCAAGATCCAGGTCGCCATCACCCGTGCGGCCATGCGCAAGTCCCTTGAAGACATGCTGCAGCGGCCATTGGAAACCCCCTTGCGTTTCGAGCCGGTGATGGACGCCGTCAACGGTTCCTCCGCGTCCTGGTGGCGCATGGCTCGCTACTTTATCGGCGAGCTGGAGCGCAGCCACGAGTTGTATGACCAGACGTTTTTCACTCGCGACATCGAGAGCTCGCTGATCAAGGGCTTGATCCTCGCCCAGCCGAACAACTATTCCGATGAATTGCGCAATGTGCTCGGCGTCAAACTGCCGCACTACCTGATTCGAGCCAAACAGTACATCCATGAAAATGCCCGCGAAGCGCTGCACCTAGAAGACATCGAGGCGATTTCCGGTGTGTCGCGGTTCAAGCTGTTCGAAGGTTTCAAGAAATACTTTGGCATGTCGCCGATGGCGTATCTGAAGAAGCACCGGCTGGGTGCCGTACGCCAGGAAATCCTCGAGGACAATTCGGCGCGCAATATCTCGGTGATTGCCATGGGGTGGGGTTTTACCCACCTGGGACGGTTCTCCAGCGAGTATCGCAAGTTGTTCGATGAAACGCCGAGCACCACCCTGCAACGTAACGAAGCTCGCCGAAACCGGTCGCTTTGAGCCATGGCTGCGCTATCGGTTCACCCTATGCCTGGCGCTGGCGCGGGGCTTGATCTGTCGAGGCTGTGCCAGACACCGGTCTTCACCAGCCGCTCGCGGCAGGAAAGTCATCGGCTGCTCGCGCGTGAGTTGGTCGAACATGACTTGAGCTGGCGCACTGGTAATGTCGACACGGCGTTTTTTCGCGCTGAAGTGGGGCGTTGCCAATTGTTTGTCCTGCGTTACGGCGCCGAGGTTGAGGTACGGCCACGGCCTTTTACCGATTTCGTATTGATGCAGATGCCGTTGCGCGGGCGGGCCAGTATCGAGTGCGATGGGCTGGCGCTGGAGCTGGAGGAGGGGCAGGTGGCGGTGCTCGCGCCCAATCGCCAGGCCCGACTGGTCTGGCACCGTGGCTGCGAACAATTGCTGCTCAAGGTGCCGCGCTCCTTGTTGAGGCTGATGCAGGAACGGCTGGTGGACGAAGGAGGGCTGGCCGCCGATTTTAGCTTGCCACCCGCCTACCGGCTCGACACCGGTCAGGCGCGTGGCTGGTTGCGCCTGGTCGATGATTTGCTTGAACAGCTGGGCGCCAGCGCGGGTGAGCCGGTGCATGCTCACTGGTTACGACATCTGGAGGAACGCCTGCCGCTGTTCCTGCTGACCCACCCACCGAAAGTCGACGGGTCACCGATAGCGGTCGTTGAGTCGCCGGCACAGCGTCAGGCATTGCGACAGTTGCATAAGATCGAAGACTTGATGCGCAGTCGCCTGGGTGAAGCACTTTCCCTGGGTAAACTGGCAGCCGCGGCGGGCATGAGCGAGCGCAGCCTCAACACCCTGTGCCAGCGCTGTTACGGACAAACGCCCATGGAGCGGTTGCGCAACCTGCGGCTTGAAGCGGTGCGTGATCGTTTGCTCGGCCGTCGCGACTTGAGCATTACCGAAGTCGCTCTGGAGCATGGCTTTGGTCATCTCGGTCGTTTCGCCCGTTATTACCGTGAACGCTTTGGCGAACTCCCGCATCAGACGGCTGCCATCAGATAATCAAACGCTGCCCCTTGTAGGAGCAAGCTCGCTCCTACAGGGTGCAGTGTTCGATTACTGTTCGGCGCTGCCCGCCCATTTGCCCATCAGCGTATTGGACGGCCGTTGTTCGTCGAGCAGTTTCTTCGCGGTTTCGATACCGGCCACGGGCAACCCGATGGGGTCGAGCAGGCCGATCTGCACCAGAACGCTAGCCTGGTCCCAATAAATGTGTTCATGACACAGCTTGTCGCCACGAAATTTGATAACCCCAAGCATCGGTATTTCGACGTATTGACCGGTCGGCGCGACGTTGGGCAGCATCCAGTCGATTTCACTGGTGTGGGTGAAACACATCACGAACTCGTCGACGATCTGCGAGGCCCCTACAGTGCGCGAGATGGGCACCAGCTTCATGTCCGGCGGATTGGCGTGGACGAAATGGTTCTGGTAGAAGCGGCTCAGTTCGCGGTAGCCCACGCCACCAGTCATGGTCGGAATGTGGTTGACGTAAGGTTCGGCAACCATGGTCGCCATGGTCGCCGGGACATCGCGGACGGCAAACTCGAATTCGATGTGCTTTTCCCACAGTTCGGACAGGTTGTAGTTCGGGCCGATGGCCTGTTTGAGTGCGGCGATGCTGCGTTGATGGGCCATCAACGCGGCCGGCTTGTTGTAGTGCATGCCACCGTTGCGGGCGAAGGCATGGTCGACGTCGGGGTAGGTGTAAATCTCGACGTTGTTGCGTCTGTCCAGGCGCTGACTGATCAGCGTTCGGGCATTGGCGTCGCAGTAGCCGTCCTGTTCGGCGAAGTGCAGCACCAGGTGACCTTTGATGTTGTCGGCTTCGTCTAGCAGATGTTCAATACCCATGCCGTAGTAGCCCACGCAGCAGGCCGCGTCGGTTCTCGTCGCCGTCAGGTAGGCCAGCTTGCCGCCCATGCAGAAACCCACATAGCCGAAACCTGCGGCCTCGACTTCGGGCAAATTGCGAAGCGCCTTGAAACTGGCGTCAATGTCATCGACGGCCTTGTCCACGTCCATGCGCTGGAACAGCTCGATTGCTCGGGCGAAGTCGGCCTCGGTGTACCCCAGATCTACGCCCGGCTCCAGGCGCCAGAACAGGTCCGGCACCAAGGCGACATACCCTTCCTCGGCGTAAAAATCGGCTACTTCGCGCATGTTGGCGTTGATGCCGAAGATTTCCTGGCCTATTACCACGCCGGGACCTTTGCCGCTGGCGGGTAGCGCCAGGTAACCGGCGAAACTGCCGCTGCCGTCGCTGGCTTTTACGGTGATCATCTTGCCCATGGTGTTACCTCGTTATCGACTCTTCATCAGGTTTTGTTGGCGGTGCTCAATAGGCGAAGCGATTCAGGCCGGGTCACGCAAGCGCTCGAACCACGCGCGTGGCGAGAGCCCCTGATCGGGGCCGAGGATCGAGAAACCGCCGTCCACCGGAATGTCCACCCCGGTAATCCAGGACGCACCATGGCTGCACAGGAAGGCGACCACGTGGCCGATCTCCTCGCCGCGCCCGACGCGCCCAAGCGGGTGAAAGGTGGCACCCACGCGGTCGGCCACGGCAAGGTCGCCACCGCTCAGGTTCGCCACCGACGGCGACCAGGTCCAGGCCGGCGAGACGCTGATGACCCGGATCGAAGCCGGCGCCAGGCTCACCGCAAGGTTTCGGGTCAGCTGTAGCAATCCGGCCTTCGACGCCGGGTACAGGGCTCGCCCGGCTGCGCCAAACTTGCCACCGGTGCTGCCGATGTTGATCACGGTGCCGCCTTCACTCATGTGCGGCGCGGCTTTCTGTACGAAGATGGCCGCCGACACCAGGTTGATGTTGAGGGTGTTCAACCATTGCGCGCGGTCTGACTGTAGCCCCTGATCGTCGTAGACACAGGCATTGTTGACCAGAATGTCGAGACGGCCGAAGGCGGCCAGCGTTGTGTCGATACAGTCATCGATATCCTCGTCCAGCTCGACATTGCAGGCGACAAAGCGACAACGTTCACCCAACTCGCTGGCCAGCGCCGCCCCCATGTTGCGGTTGCGGCCGACCAGCATGACGCTGGCGCCGGCGTTTAACAGTTGACGAGCAATGTCAGTACCCAGGCCCTGGGTGCTGCCCGTGACAATCGCCACCTGACCTTGCAGGTTGGCAGTGGGAATGGACTTCATGGCATTGACTCCAGGGTGCTTGCGACATCCGTGACAGTGGCGATCAACCGCATGCTGTCCAGCGCCGCCAGATGAGTCGCGGGGCGGGCGGCGGCGCAGGCGTCGGCCAGCACCGTCACCTCGAAGCCGCAATCGACAGCATGCCGTACCGTGCTTTCCACCACCGAGTGGGTGGCGACGCCGGCGATCAGCAACTGTCGCGTTTCGAGCTGGCGCAACAGGGTGTCCAGCGGTGTGCCGTAAAACGCGTTGATTCGGGTATGAGTGACGACGAACTCGTCCGGGCCTTCCAGCGGTTGCAGCGTGTCATGGAACTGCGCGCCCCAGGTGCCTTCCTGTACGGCACCGCTGGCGGCGACGGCACGCAGGATCGGCGCGTTCTGTACCAGGTCGGCATAGTCCGGGCGATACGCCACGCGCACATGAATGATCGGCCAGCCCCGTGCGCGGGCACCTTGCTGCAGCCTGATGGCGGCGTCCAGCACGGCGTCGCGTGCCGGATCATCGGCTGCGAGCCCAACCCGGATGCGTCCGTCAGGGTGCAAGACGTCGTTTTGATAGTGCAGGGCCAGTACGGTTGGGCGCCCCATCAGACAAAGACCTCAAGGTTGGCAAACACATCGTTGCAGTTGATCAGGTCAACCCGCTTGAGCTGGATTTTCCAGCCGCCGCTGTCCTGACTGGCCAGCTTGTAGGTGTAGCGCCCGGCCAACTGACGCTGTTCAAGACGCCATTCGCTGACTTGGAACGTCGTACTCACCACCAGCAACCCCTGACTGTCGAGCCCTTCGACCATGACGTTGCCCACCAGATGAGCCGTACGGGTCGGTGGTTGTTGCGACCAGTTACGTACGTTCTCTACCCGGCGAATGCGCACTTCGCGCAACATGCGGTTTTCCCAGAACAGCGAAATGTGTTCGAAAGGGTCGACCTGCCCGTGTTGGTGCGGCACCCAGTACATGCCCGCATCGGTAAACAGTTGGTCCCACTCCCAGAAGCGGCGCTCATCCAGCAGGCGTGCTTCGCGATAGAGAAACTGCTCGATCTCACGCAAGGTTTCGCTGGATACCTGGGCCGGAATCAGGGCGTGAGTCGAGACGTCAAAGGTGCGATCAAGCAGCATGGGTGCTCTCCTTGGCGATCAGGGTGGCGGTCATGTAGTGCTTCCAGGCGGCGAACTGGTTGCGCATCGGCAGCTCGCTGGTGCCATTGGTCGAGACCGCGCCATCGGGCAGCAGCCGGTCGGTGCCGACATAACGATGCATGCTGATCCATTCACCACCGCGGGTCATGTTGCCCTCCTGGCAGCGGGCATAGACTTCGACGTCGTCGGGCATGACGTTGGAGGAGGGCGAGTTGATGACGTTGGCGTACGTCAGCGCCCGATCAAATACGGCATCCGGAGCGCCTTTGCAGCGGAACGTCTGGATTTCCACCAGGGTGCGGTCGACGGCCATCGGCCGGATCACCCGGAACTGCATGAACACGGTGTGGGGCGAGCCGCTGCCGTAGATCACGGTGTTGTGGCGATTCATCCCCATGATGTCTCGGGCGCGTTCTTCGCCATAGGCATCGCTCAGGCATTCGAAGTGGGCCTTGGACACATCGTCGCGCTCGGCGGCTGCCGGGTCGAAGATCGCTTCCATGTAGCCATGTCCATTGTTGTAGGCACGCAGTTCGAGCTTCTCCCAGAAATCATAGGGTTCGCCGTTGCCGTCCATGATCAGCAGTTCGAAAGGCATTTCTCCCAAGGATTCGGCTTCGCTGCGGGCCGCGTCCACCGAGGATTCATGCGTGACGCGAGCGTGCATGGTGTCGTGGAGATTTTCGTAGAAGACTTTCCAGTTGGAGCGCTGCATGACTCGAAAAATACCGCCGGCCACTTCGACTTCACCCACCGGCGAGCGATCGCAGAGATTGTCGATGGAGGTGATCACGCCGCCGAGAAAGCTTTTCAGGTCTGGACCATGATCGATCTGGCTGGCGAACACGAAGCCTCGATAGCTGTCGACTCGCGCCAGGCTCACCATTGAAAAGTCCGGGTGCCGGGGGTTGAAACAGGTGCCTTCGAAGCCGTTCTTCAACGGTGCCGAAAGGTGCTGGCCGTCAAGTTTGAAGGTCCAGGCGTGGTAAGGGCAGCGGAAAAACTTGCCGACATTGCCGTCGCCTTCGGCCACCAGCTTGGCGCCTTTGTGCGGGCAACGGTTGTAGAGCACGTTGACGTTTTTGTCGGCACCGCGAACCAGAATCACGTCCTGATCGCCAATGCGCGTGGTGTGGTAGTCACCGACGTTTTTGACCTGGCTTTCATGGCCGACGTAAATCCATGCCTGACCATAGATTCGCTGCATTTCCAGATCAAACAGTTGAGGGTCGGTGTAGACGCTTTTGTGCACGCTGTCGTCGCGGATCAGTGCCGCGATCTGTTCGTTCGAGGGAATCATGATGTCTCCTTTTAACCAGCCATAAAGAGGTGCGTGGTACAACAACGCACTTACAAATCGAGCACCAGGCGAGCGCTGGAGGCGCGGGATACACAGGTGCAGAAGCTGCCGTCAGCCCGTTCGCGCTCCGACAGACAAATATCGCGGTGGTCAGCGGCGCCTTCGAGCACTTGGGCCACGCACACCCCACAGTCACCCCGACGGCAATCGAACATCGGGTCCAGATCGGCTTCTATCATTGCGTCCAGCACGCTTTTGCCCGCGGCCACCTGAAGCGTTATTCCACTGCTGCGTAGCTCCACTTCAAAACCGGCTTCGGTCTCGGTGCCGAGGCTGCCGATGAACAATTCGCTGTGCAGTTGGCTGTCGTCCCAGCCCAGTGCGCGAGCCGTTTGCAGCACGTTGCTGATCAATGACTTGGGGCCGCACACATAAAGCTGACGTCCGCTGATGGGCGAGTCCAGCAGGCTGTTCAGGGGCAGGCGCCGCGCCGGGTCGCCGCCGCTGATCCAGCATCGGGCGGTGCCGAGCGCCTGGACCTCTTCCAGATACGCCATGCGGTCTGCGTCGCGACCGGCATAGTGCAAAGTGAACGGCTGCTGACTGGCCGCGAGCGAGCGGGCCATGCCAAGCATTGGGGTGATGCCTATTCCTCCCGCGATCAGCAGGTAGTCACAGGCATTTGCCACCAATGGAAAATGGTTGTTGGGCGCGCGTACCATCAGTTGCTGACCGACTTGCACCTCGTGCATCCAACGCGAACCACCGCTGCTCTGGTCTTCCAGCTGCACCGCGATCTCGTAGTGAGGGTGTTCAGGCAGGCTGACCAGCGAGTAAGCACGCCACATGGGTTTGCTGCCTGGTATCTGCACTTCGATATGAGCACCCGGGATGAAACCGGGCAGGGTGTGGCCGGCGTCAGCGACCAGGATCAGGCGACGAATGTGAGGCGTGAGCAGGTCGATCCTTTCGATACGCAAAGACAGGCTGGGCATGCACGGTTCCTGAACGGGGCGAGCGCTGCTCGCCGTTGAAGTCGTACATACTGTAGGGAGGGGGGCTGGGGTGAAAAAGCCGATATCGGCAAGTCGATAGCCGCATTTTGCGTAAATACGCGGGACTGGGCGTCAGGCAGTGAGCCAATCGTACGTGGGTGTCATTGGCGGTGATGGGGCAATTCATGAGTGCAGCGGCGTTCACCGGGAGTGGATACTGCACGGAGCAATCCGCGGCACTGTGCAAGGCAGTGCGGGACGGGGTTTTATTACATGTCGAACGCCATGGGGCGGTTGATTGGCACGGTGCTTTCCGGCTGGATTTATCAGGTGTATGGGCTGGGGGCGTGCTTGCGGATATCGAGCGCGTTCGTACTGCTCGCAGCCTTAATCTCCATAGGCCTGCCCAGGCATTTTGCGTCGCTACTTAACGACGTCGGGAAGAATGACCCGTACGCATGAGCAATGACCGCCGATGACCATCGCCGTTTCCGTGACAGAAGATCGGCTGACAGGGCTGACGGCTGGAGACCGAGTGTCGTTTTCATTTCGGGTAGAGGGTGGCAGAGGGACGATTGTTTCCATTAAAAAAATTAAAATAGCGATGGTGAAATTAGCCGGCACGCAATGCAGCGCCGGCTACCCCCCGCTTTTTACGAAAACCATAATTCAGTTACGCAGCGTGAATGGCCGCTATTGGCTGTGGATTCGACCGATCAATGCTATGACTGAAGCTGCGATAGTGTTTAGTAGAAAGACAGAGCATGGAGAAGGCATATGCAAGACAGCGGATGGAAGGCGCGCTTAGATATTCTGCGGGGCGCAGTGAAAAGAAATATGCTTGATAAGCTAGTCGGACATGGCTGGGACGCGTCCATAGTCCGTGAGGTTGCCGCAGGAGAGTATGTGGTCGTAATGGCGTCTAGAGGTGGGGCGGAGCGTTCGGCCGCAGTGCTTTACTCGTCAGCGACGAGCAACAATGTATACAAACAGCTGGCTGGAGAGGTGTCCGTAATCTTTTTTAACGGACAGCCGTACATGGTTGAGTCATTCGCTATGGGGGTATCTATTCCCGTGAAGCCGATTGACGATTTTCAATCCCTTCTCATCGAATGGAACCGTGAAAGCAGCACGGGAAAGTTCGCTCCTACGACAACGCAAGCCGAAGAGGCGACCTTTGAAGAGTTGCAAGCACCGCGGCGAGTGTTGCTTTCAGAAACTCCGATAGAAGCCGTCTGGGCGCGCCTTGCTCAGTTGAAAAGTGCGACTCTTGCTCGAAAGATGGTCGACCGTCGCGCTCAACTTGAAAGCCTAAGTCTTGATATCTCGACCATCGTGTCAAAGAGAGAGGGCGTCGCCTTCGCGCTCCGCAATGCCACCGATTATTTCAGTGCCATTGATCGAAGAAATGTCAGTCAACGTGTACTCAATCTGTATTACGGCACAATGTCGTTCGCATTTGCCGAGATGCTCGCTTCGCCAGGTGGTCCTCAGACCCTTGCAGAGTTGGAGGCAACAACCAAAAAAGGACATGGCCTTTATACCCATGATGGTTTAGATGACCGATTTGAGAGTTTGGCCATTGGTGCGCTCGTTTCGGGTTTTTTCCCAAGTTGGGTTAAATCGATGTCTGCAAACTCACTTGTCGCTGCCAAGCGGAAACCAGACGGTCTGGATGCGCTGAAAGCACTGCCCGTTGAAAGCTGGGTTACGATGGAGCAGCTGTTTTCTCGGATACCTGAGGTTGCGGATCTTTTTGAAGACATATTTGAGGGCAAACCGTCTTGGGTTATTCCTGCTTACGATCAAAAAAGTAACGGTCTGCACCACCGTGCAACGACGACCTACGCCCTTTTGATAGATGAGTCTGGGCGAATGACTGCGGATGATATCGCCGCTTTTCCTGGGCCAATACGCGAAATTGTCCAGGTATCGTCTAGGTCATCAGCGAACCATTTCCGTGTGGCAATTGATCATCCGGAATCGAGTATTTGGTGGGATGCACTTCAGTTGCATCACAGTCCATTTAAAAGACATGCGCTCATGTTGCCGCTGTTTGGAGCGATAAATGAGTATCGAGCGACATCTTTGGTGTTGCTCTATGCGTTATCCATTCTGGTTCGGTATCGTCCAAGCCTATGGCGGCAGATACAGGAAGGGGAACTTGATCATTTCAGGTCACTGATCGAGACGTTCCTTTCAGCAGTTGAACGCATTCTTCCAGAGCAGTTTCTGGAGAAAATTACGGGTCAGTCAATCTCTGTACATCAACCTGGCTCATTTTTTTCCTAGGGGTGTCTGACGGTCTTGAGCATTCCTCTATCCGCTTTCAGTTGGGAGCTTCGGGAAACTTACCTATTCGATTGAAGGCAGCAGGGATCCAGTGGTGGCGTACGCTGGAAAAGACATCATCGACTCGGCCGGTGTGTGCTCATAGGTTGAGGACAGCACGGCACTGAGCCGATCGCCCAGCAGATTCCAGGCGCGCTTCTTCTCTTCGGCATAATCGTGATGCAGGTAGTGGCGTCTCACCCGCGAGCCGGCCAGCACATGGTTTTGACAGCGATCGATGACGTCCAGGCTGACCCCCAAGGCCTGCATCATGGTCGCGCCGGTGCGGCGTAGGTCATGCGGTGTCCAGTCACCGTTCTGGCCGTCGGCAAGGACCAGCGTGTCGTCGTGACACCGTCGTGAGAGGGCCTTACGGTTTTTGAACCGGGCCTGGCGATCGCCCACCTGCTTGCTCACCACTTTCACGTCCATATGCCCATCATCCTGCTTGTTCGGAAAGCACCACTGGGAATCTCCCGTCAGGGTCTTGAGTTCCTGAAAGAAATGCAGGGAAAAGGGGGAGAGGAAGATATGGTGGTCCTGTTTCTTGCCCCGGGTGCCTTTGACGTTTTCACTGGGGAGGAACCACGTTTGCTTGTCCAGATCGACATTTTTCCATTCAGCCTGCAGCAACTCGCCTATCCGGCATAGCGTGCAAAGGCTGCATCGTTGGTGGTCAGCGACTCGAGTTCTTTGATGGTGATTTTGGTCATAAAATGGACTACCCCTACTTTTCCCCCCCCACAAAAACTTCGGCTCTTGATGGACGTTCCTGGACTCTCGTAGAGCAGAACACCGCTGGAGCTCAAGTAAATACTAGCTTGGAAAAATCCAGAGTAAAATTTTGGGATCTTTCAAGAACTATGAAAAAGAAGTTGAGGTGCTAGGGGGCGAGTGTTCGAATCACTCCGCCCCGACGATATAATTCAAGGGGTTGCGAGATTTTATTTCGCGACCCCTTTTTATTTTCTGGCGTTTTTATCCCCACAAAACGACTGGCTCTGGGTGGAATTCTCAGTTGATACCAAGGTCAGTGTTTTTCCTCAGCAGGGCTTTGGCCCTAGCTTGATAGTCGAGTTGAGCCGATAACATCGACCACGCTGACACGGCACGATCCATCGGTAACAGCGCCCTCAGAAGCGTTGTATCAATCTTTTCTCGGTCATCTACAACGGTGTGACCTGTATCACCAGAGCTCACTGGGTGACGATGCGCATCACCCAGTGTCGCGACTTTTACAGAATGTTCATCGGATAGCTGATGATCACCCGATGCTCGTCGCTGTCTCGCTGTGTGGACACTTCAGTGCGCAGCGAGGCGTGGCGCAGGGCAATACTCAAATCCTTGAGCGGACCTTGCTGAATGACATAGCTGACCGTCAGGTTGCGTTCCCACTCGCTTTTATCGCCTGTGGGGGTTCGGATGTTCGAGCCGCTTTCGTACATGCCCAGGAAGCTCAGACCCGGAATCCCGACCCGCGCAAAGTCATAGCCGTAGCGAACCTGCCAGGTGGTTTCCCCGGCGCGCTGGAACTTGCCAATCATCGACTCTGTCATGAAGTAGGCGGTGGAGCCGTCGCCCTGGTTCAACCAGACTGCATCGCTGTCACCACTGACTTGTTGCAGGCCGGCGGCGAACGTGTGACCGTTGACCAAGTACGTGAATTGCGCGCTGTCCAGGCGACTGTCGACCTTGCCTTTGGTGACGCCGTTGCCGTAGTAACCGAAGGTATAGAACGCCGGGTCATGGCTGTTGGCGCCATCGGAGCGGTTGTCGAAGTGACGCAAATCAGTACGCAGGGTGCCAGGGCCGACTTGCATATCGTATTTGAGCCCGAGGAAGTTCTGTTTGTAAAAGTCCTGCAGGTTGCCATAGTAGTACTGCAACGTCAGGTCTTTGGTCGCTTTGTAATCCACACCACCGTAGTAGAACTTGTTGACGAACTCGCCAGTCTGCGCGTTGTTTGCGCCGGGGATAGACATGCCCATCTGGTTGCTCGAACCGCGACCTTTGACATGCTCCAGCTGACCCAGGGTGAAGGTGAAATTCTCCAGGTCCCTGGACTGGATCTGCCCGCCATTGAAGGTTTGTTGCAGCATGCGGTCGGTGGACATCACCACCGGCAACATCGGGACCAAGGTGCCGTATTTCAGTTCGGTGTTGGCGAACTTCGCCTTGGCGGTCAGGCCCAGGCTGCCGAACTCATCGACCGCGCGGCCGTCGCTGTCAGTTGGGAAGACATTGCCGTTGAAAGCCGTGCTTTGCGGGTTGTAGTGCCGGCCTTTGCCGGAGTCCAGGCGGACGCCGAACATGCCGATGGCGTCCACGCCGAACCCGACCGCTCCTTGGGTGTAGCCGGACTGAAAATTGGCGATAAAGCCCTGGCCCCATTCCTGAGTGTAATTGGGGTCGGCGGCGCCGCTGCGGTTGTCGGCATTGCTGAAAAAGTTACGGGCCAGCACGCTCAGCTTGCTGTCTTCCACCAGGCCGGCGGCGTAACCCTGTTGAGCGATGATCAGGCCGCAAATGCCGGCCACTACTTTAGGTGCGCGATTGAAAAGCTCCATCGGAGTCATCCCCATGAGTTGTCGAATGTTGTGAGAGGCAGTCAAAAGCGGCAGTCAAGTTTTTATTGTTTTTCAGGAGCAACGGTGGCCGGCAAGGCGTTCAGCCTCACGGGCGGCAGGCGGTACAGGATGAACAGTGCGAGCACGCCAAGGCCGGCGCACAGCAGCAGGCCGACGCCCACTGACTGGGCCAGTGCATCGCGGGCCAGGTTCAGCCATTGCGGGTGTTCGAGCAGGGCCGCATCGGGGCGCAACAGGACCTGCGGATCGGCGTACAAGCCCAGTCCATCAGCATGCCCGTGGGCGATAAAAAGACGTTGCAGGTTGGCGCTGTAAAGCAGGTTGACCAGCACGCCCATCGACGCAGTTCCGAGCAATCCGCCGACCAGGCGCAACGACTGGGTCAGCGCGGTGGCGATGCCCAAGAACTGGCGCTCGGCAAGGGTCTGGGTGAAGACTGTCAGGTTCAGCAGGATGAAGCCCAGGCCAAGGCCTGCCAGCAGGATTAAGCCGAGTAACCCATTGAACGAAGCACTGCGCCCGGCAATCGCCAAGCCGAGGCACGCCAGCAGCAGCGCCACAAAACCACACAGCGGCAACAGGTTTGGATTACGCAAACGGGTGACGATGCGACTGTTGACGATAGCGCCCAGGGTGATGCTCAGCGCCAGCGGCGTGATCAACAGGCCGGCATCCTGCGGCGAGTAGCCATAGCTGCCTTGCAGCAATAACGGTAGATAGAACAACAACGAGAACATGATTGCCCCGGCTGCCATCGACAGCAGAAACAGCAGGCGCATGCTGGGTAATCCGAGCAATGCTGCGGGCAGCAGCGCGTGCTGGCAACGCCGCTCCCAAAACCACAGTGCAATGGACGCCGCCACGCAGCTCAGACCCAGCGTCGCACTCAACATCAAGCTGGAATGCCCTAGCCATTCGACAAACAATTGCAGGCTGCCCAACGCGAGGGCGATCAGCAGCGCACCCGGCCAATCCAGGCTTATTTTTGTCAGTTGTTGTGGGCGGTAGTAAGGCAGGTAGCGCCAGGCAAAAAACAGCGCCAGGCAACCCAATGGGAGATTGATGTAGAACACCGAGCGCCAGCCGTAGGCCCCGGTCAGATAACCGCCCAACCCGGGTCCGATGGCATTGACCACGCTAAACAGGGCACTGAGCAGCATCTGCCAGCGCAGGCGTTGGCGGGTGTCGGGAAACAGTTCCGGGATGCAGGCGAATGCCGTGCCGATCAACATGCCGCCGCCGACACCTTGCAAGGCGCGGCCGATCACCAGCCACAGCATGTCACTGGCCATGGCGCAGACCAGCGATGCCAAGGTGAAGATCACGGTGGCGGCGATGACGAAGGGTTTGCGCCCGTAGTAATCACCCAGTCGGCCGAGGATCGGGATGGTGACAATCGACGCCAGCATGTACCCCGTGGCAACCCAGGCGTAAAGCTCAAACCCCTTGAGTTCGGCGACGATGCTCGGCAAGGCGTTGCCGATTACCGTCTGATCGAGCGCCGAAAGCATCAGCACCAACGAGATGCCTAGCATCGCCAGCAACGCTTGCTTAAAGCTCAGGGGAGGGTGAGTCGCCACGGTCATGGTCGGTCCTCAGCTCAGCGCCACAACGGCAGCGGCGATCCGCGAGCAACCTTCGTAGAGGGTCTTGATGTCAGTGGCAATCGACATCCGGAAGAACGGCGCCAGCCCGTATGCAGTACCGGCCACCACCGCCACACCCTGGCTTTCCAACAGGTACATGACCACGTCGTAATCGGTGTCCAGGCGCTTGCCTTGAGTCGTTGATTTACCCAGCAAACCCGAGCAATTCACATAGAGATAGAACGCCCCATCGGGTTTTCGGCAACTGAGGCCGTCGATGGCGTTGAGCAGGTCAAGGCAACGATCACGGCGTTGTTGATAGACCGTCACGCTTTCCTTGACGAAGGTCTGGTCGCCGTTGAGCGCTTCTACCGCTGCGGCCTGGCTGACCGAGCAAGCATTGCTGGTGGATTGCGATTGCAGGGTCGCCATCGCGCCAATCAAATCAGCCGGGCCGGCGGCATAACCGATTCGCCAACCGGTCATGGCATAGGTCTTGGACACGCCATTGACCACCACCGTGCGTTCGGTCAACGCCGGTTCGATGGCGAGGATGTGCGGGTTGTCCAGGCCTTCGTAGCGGATGTGTTCGTAGATGTCGTCGGTCATCAGCAATACGTGCGGATGATCGAGCAGCACGTCGGCCAGGGCCCGCAGTTCGGCAGCACTGTAGCTGGCGCCGGTTGGGTTGCTGGGCGAGTTGAGCAACAACCAGCGAGTGCGTTCGGTGATCGCGCCGCGCAGTTGTTCCGGGGTCAGCTTGAAGGCGTGTTCTTCCGGGCAGGCGAGGGTGACCGGTTCGCCTTCGCAGGCCAGCACCATGTCAGGGTACGACACCCAGTACGGCGCTGGAATCAGCACCTCATCGCCCGCGCCGAGGGTGGCTGCGAAGGCATTGAAAATCGCACTCTTCGCGCCGCTGGTGACCAGGATCTGATTCGCCGCGTAAGTCAGACCGTTTTCCCGGGCAAGTTTGTCGACGATTGCCTGACGCAGTTCGGGAGTGCCGGCATTTTGCGTGTAACGGGTTTCGCCACGTTCGATGGCGGCGCTGGCCGATTGCCGAATGTGCACCGGGGTATCGAAGTCCGGTTCGCCGACCACCAGATTGATGATGGATTTACCCTGCCGGCGAAGTTCGTTCGCACGGTCGGAAGCGGCGCTGCTGGGGGACGGCTTTATGCGTTGCACACGGGCGGCGATGCGGGAGGCGGTCACGTGTCGTTCCTCGTTGATGGCGTTGACGAGGTCCTACAGTACGAGCCGCTCGCCGGGCAGCCATAAGATGAGATCGTTCTGGTCGGATAGGAATCGCTTATGGCTGGAACTGAACAGTGCTTGCACCAGGTTGGTGCGATCAAGCCAGTATGACCGTGACGGGGGTTGATCGAGGTCGCCACGATCCAGCCATAGCAAAGGCTTATGGTTGAGACGCAAAACCTGTGAGAGCGAGGCTCTGGGACTTACCCGCATCAGGGCTGGCCTGGCTCTTGCTAAAGCCTGTGGGTTGTCTCCCTTTTTCGAGCAAGAGCACCACCACCGTGAACCTGCGCCGTTTGAAGTATTTCGTGAAACTCGTCGATATCGGCAGCATGACCCAGGCCGCCGATGTACTGCATGTCGCGCAACCGGCACTCAGTCAGCAACTGGCCACCCTGGAGGCGGAGTTGCAGCAGCAGTTGCTGATTCGGACCAAGCGCGGCGTCACCCCGACTGAAGCCGGGAAGGTGCTCTACGGCCATGCGCAAATCATTTTGCGTCAGTGTGAGCAGGCCCAGAGTGACATCAATGCCACGGGGCATGCCTTGTCCGGGCAGGTGTCGGTCGGCCTGGCGCCGGGCACCGCCGCATCGACACTTTCCTTGCCGCTGTTGCGCCGGGTGCGTGAGCGTCATCCGGGCATTTTGCTGTACCTCAATGAAAACTTCGGCACCACTTTGAGCGAATTGATCATGAACGGCCGGATGGACATGGCCGTGCTCTATGGCGGGCGCGAAGTGCATGGCTTGAGCTTCGTGTCGCTGCTGCGCGAGCACCTTTACCTGGTGAGCGCCGATCCGGCGGTCAGCGCGCTCGATGAGATTCCCCTGGCCGAACTCGCCGACATGGACATGCTGCTGCCGCGTCCCTACAACGTCATGCGGCGACTGGCGGATGAAGCCTTCCAGCGCATTGGCATGAGTGCGCGGGTGGTGGCGGAAATTGAATCATCGATCACGTTGACCGCCGCCGTCGCCGAGCACTTTGGCTCGACGATCCTGCCCGAATCCTCGGCGCGGGTGATGGTTGCCGCCACGTCCGTACACATGTGCCGAATTGTCGAACCTGAAATCGAGGCGCCCCTGGCCCTGTGCCTGTCCGGTCACTTGCCGTTGTCGGTACCCGCCCAAGCAGTCAAGGCGATCCTGCTGGAACTGGTCGCGGAGATGCGCGGCAGCTTGATCTGAACGGTCATAAGGACGGCTTATCACCCCAAAGCCAAAGCGTCTTGGTCGCCGTTGGACGGGCTCGCTACATTGACCTCATCCACTTAAGACAGCTCGACAGGCAGGGGCCCACGCATGGATTCAGAACGCATCAAGGGGTTGATCGATTTGCTCGCCGAATCCGATCTGCTCGAACTGAGTCTGACCGAAGGCGACAGTACGATTCGTCTTTTCAAGCAGGCAGGAAAGGTCGTGACAACCGAGTCGATGGCTGAGCCTTCGCCGACACCGACCGCGGATTTGCCCACGTCAGACACCCCGGCGATGGCCGCTACCGAGATCAAGGCCAGCCTGTATGGCGTCCTGCATCTGACGCCCGCCGCAGGGGAAGCCCCTTTTGTCTCGGTCGGTGATCAGGTCGAAGCCGGGCAAACCCTGGCGGTTCTCGAAGCGATGAAAATGTTCCACCCGGTCAAGGCCAAAGTCGCCGGTCAGGTCACAGCGATCCTTGCCCAAAGTGGCGCCGAAGTCGAAGCCGGACAGTCGCTGTTCCGCCTCGGCTGATCCAAAGCCCATCCTCTTTCAGGTGAATTCAATGTTCGACAAAGTGCTGATCGCCAACCGTGGCGAAATCGCCCTGCGCATTCAGCGTGCCTGCCGCGGCCTGGGGATACAAACAGTGGTCGTGCACTCCGAGGCCGATCGCCACGCACAGTATGTGCAAAACGCCGATCAGGCCTTGTGCATCGGGCCGGCGTCACCCAGCCAGAGTTACTTGAACCAGGCGGCGCTGCTGTTCGCGGCCAAGGTCAGCGGCGCGCAGGCGATCCATCCGGGTTATGGTTTTCTATCGGAGAACGCCGGGTTCGCCGAGCGCATCGAAGCCGCCGGCCTGACCTTTATCGGGCCGAGCGCCGCGTGCATTCGTACCATGGGCGACAAGGTCGCGGCCAAACGAGCGATGCGTGAAGCCGGCGTGCCCTGCGTGCCGGGGCCGGATTCGGTGATGCCCACCGACAATGCGAGCATCCAGGCGATTGCCCGTGAAATCGGTTACCCGGTGATCGTCAAAGCCGCCGGCGGCGGTGGTGGTCGTGGCATGCGCGTGGTGAAAGAAGAGGGCGAATTGCTCGACGCCATTGCGCTAACCCGTGAAGAAGCGCGGCTGGCCTTCGGCAATCCAGAACTCTACATCGAGAAGTTTCTCGGCCATCCACGGCATGTCGAAATTCAGGTGTTGTGCGATGCCCATGGCCACGCGATCTGGCTCGGCTGCCGCGATTGCTCGTTGCAGCGTCGGCACCAGAAAGTCCTGGAGGAAGCGCCGGCGCCGGGCATTGATCCGGAACTGATCGCCAAGGTCGGTGAACGCTGTGCCGCCGCTTGCCGGCAGATCGGCTATCGCGGCGTCGGCACCTTCGAATTTCTGTACGAGGACGGAGAGTTCTTCTTCATCGAGATGAACACCCGGCTACAAGTCGAACACCCGGTGACGGAGATGACCACCGGCATCGATATCGTCCAGCAGCAATTGCGCATGGCCCGTGGCGAAGTGCTGGAGTTGCGCCAGCAAGACGTGCAGCTCAATGGCCACTCGCTGGAATGCCGGATCAACGCCGAAGACCCGATCACTTTTATGCCGACGCCGGGGTTGATCCAGCGCTGGGAAGCCCCCGGCGGCTTTGGTGTGCGGGTCGATTCCCACGTCACCACCGGGTATCGGGTGCCGCCGTATTACGACTCGATGGTGGCCAAGGTCATCACCCACGGCGCCACGCGCGATGAGGCGATGGCACGGATGCGCCTGGCCCTGAGTGAGCTGGTCGTGGAAGGCATCTCGACCAATATTCCCTTGCACTGCGACATTCTCGAAGACCCGGCGTTCTGTGCTGGCGGCGTAGACATTCATCACCTGGAGCGCTGGTTGCAACAACGGAGTCCGACATGAACACAGCATCTGTTTCGCCGCGTCCACACATAAGCCTGCTGGGGTCCACGGCGTTGTTATTCGAAGCACCGGGCGAGCTCGATCTGGCGCCGCAACAACGTATTTGGAGCCTGGCGTTACAGGCCGGGGAATGGGCCGAGATTCACGAAGCGGTCCCGGGCATGAACAACCTGATGCTGACGTTCGTCAAGCCGCCACGTAACCTCAATGGGCTGTGCGAGCGCTTGCTTGAGGCGTGGGAAGCCAGTCAGCCATTGCCACTTAAAGGTCGGATTGTTGAATTGCCGGTGGTCTACGGCGGTGAGTTCGGTCCGCATATGAACGACGTGGTCGCGCATACCGGGCTCGACATCGAAACCATCGCCAATCTGCATTGCGAGCCGTTGTACCCGGTGTATGCCTTGGGCAGCCATCCCGGTTATTGCTACCTCGGCGGCATGGATTCGCGCCTGGCCACGCCACGGCGCCAAGTGCCGGTGATCAGCATTGCCGCCGGCTCTGTGTCGATTGGCGGGGTGCAGACCGGTGTCTCCGCCTCTGCCGGCCCCAGCGGCTGGAACACTATTGGCCGCACTGAAATGTCGTTTTTTGACCCGACCCAGAACCCTCCGGCCATGCTGCGGCCGGGCGACATGTTGCGTTTGCGCATCGAGAGGATCATTCGATGATCGAGATTTTATCGGCTACCGCTTTGGCCACGGTGCAGGACTTCGGCCGCTTCGGCAGCCTCGGTTACGGCGTCGGGACTTCCGGCGCGATGGACCATTTGGCGCTGGCGTTGGGTAATCTGTTGCTGGGTAATCCCGAAGACGCGGCGGCCATCGAAATCCCGCTGTTCCCGTTCGACGTACGGTTTACGCAGGACTGCGCCTTCGCGTTCACCGGTGCGGCTTGCGAAGCGACCCTGGACGGGCAGCCCTTGTTGCCGTTCTGGGTGGCGCAGGCTCGGGAAGGCCAGGTACTGAGCCTCGGCTATCCAGCCTCCGGCAGTCGCGCTTATCTGTGTCTGGCCGGCGGTGTCGACGTTCCGTCTGTGCTCGGCTCGCGCAGCACGCAATTACGCGGTGAGTTCGGTGGTTTGCAGGGGCGGGCATTGCAGCAAGGCGACCGCATCTGCGTGTTGCGTCCAGGCATGAATGCGCTACCAACGGATTTTGGCGTCGTGTCACCGAGTCAGGCCTTGCCATTGCAACGCGATGGACTGCCGGCGATGCGCGTACTGCCTGCGGCCGAATACGAGTGTTTTCTGGACGAGTCCCGTGCGGCGTTCTGGGCTGGCGAGTGGAAGGTCACGACCCAGAGCAATCGCTACGGCTACCGGCTCGAAGGCACGCCGATCTTGCCCAAGGCGCCGATGGAAGTCCGTTCCCACGGCATCGTCCCCGGCGTGATTCAGGTGCCCCACGGTGGCCAGCCGATTATCCAGATGCGCGATGCGCAACCGAGTGGCGGTTATCCGAAATTCGGCACGGTGATCGAGGCCGACCTCTGGCGTCTGGGCCAGGCTCCGATTGGCAGCAAAGTGCGCTTTATCGAGTGCAGTTACGCCGAAGCTGTCGCAGCCCTGGAAGACAATTCGCGCTATCTCGCGGAGGTCAGCCGCTTGGTTGATCTTCACGGGCTGGCCTCGCGCTAAGGACATTCAAACATGACAAATCAGGAAATCCGCCAGTTGGCGGTGTGGCTCAAGGAGACTCACCTGGCTGGCGCGGAAATCCGCCGTCCGGGGCTGCATCTGGTGCTCAAGCGCTGTGTCGACGAGGTCGCGGCACCGGTTCAGATCACGGCGCCAGTAGCGTTGAAGGCGCCCGATGAACAGCTGTTGAAGACACCAGGCCTGGGCCGATTGCTGATGACGCACCCGCAACAGAGTGAGGTGCTGGTATCGGTCGGCAGTCGAGTGGCGCAAGGGCAACTGGTCGCGTTGTTACAGGTCGGCGATTTGCTGTTGCCGGTCCGCAGCCAAAAGGCCGGACGGCTGGCGGCGGTGTTGACGGCGTGTGGCTCGACGGTGGGTTTTGGCGAGGCGTTCATGCGCCTGGATGCGGCATGACGAGTGAGGGCAAGTGATGAAGATTGATTTGAACGCTGATCTGGGCGAGGGCTTCGGGCCCTGGCGCATGGGGGAAGATGAAGCGTTGATGAGCCTGATCTCATCGGCCAATGTGGCGTGCGGTTTCCATGCCGGTGACCCGCTGATCATGGACAACACCGTGCGTCTGGCGAAGGCCGGGGGCATTGATCTGGGAGGCCATGTCGGCTTCCCCGATTTGATGGGTTTTGGCCGGCGGCAGATGAACATCGACATCAAGGAGCTGGCGACCTACGTGATTTATCAGCTCGGCGCGCTGGCCGGGATGGCGGCGGTCAATGGCCATCGCATGACCCACATGAGCTTTCACGGCGCGTTGGGCAACATGGTCGCAGCCGACGCGGCGCTGGCCGAACCGCTGGTGTGCGCGGTGGCGGCGTTCGATCCGACACTGATTATCAGTTCATCGAGCAGTCGGGCCATCGAAAACGCCGCTGACAAATGCGGGTTGCGGGTTGCCACCACGTTTCTGGCCGACCGCGCCTACGACGATGACTGCCTGCTGGTGCCACGCAAGGTGCCGGGCTCGGTGATCAAGGAACCGGCGGCCGTATTGCAACGGGTTCGGCAGTTGCTGGAGGAGGGCTCCGTGACCACGCTCAACGGCAAGCACATCGCGGTGCCGGCGCATTCGATCCTGTTGCACGGCGACACCCCTGGCGCGGTTGAATTGGCCCGCACCATCCGTCGAGAAATCGAGTTGGCGGGCGGTTCTATCACACCGATTTCGCAGCTCTTGGCGTAACGGTTGCACGGTCATAAGCAGGGCTTATTGCCACACAGTCATTCCGTCTTGGTCCACGGCTTCAGGGCTGGATAGAGTCGAAGTCATCGCGATCACCGAGTGATCCGAACACGTAATACGAGGACAATTTCATGCCATTTTCAGATTACAAAACCGCGTTGGTGACCGGCGCTTCTTCCGGGATTGGCGCCGCTGTCGTCGAACGCCTGTGTCAGGAAGGCGTGCAGGTGCATGCCTTGGCTCGCAGCGCTGACAAGCTCGAAGAACTGGCGGCGAAAACCGGTTGCATCGCACACGCCATCGACGTCACCGATCTGGCCGGGTTGACCCGCCTGTTTGCAGCCCAGCAGTTCGACATTCTGGTAAACAACGCCGGGGTCGATAAACCCGGTTCGATTCTCAAAGCGGACGCCGAAGGCATCGACTTGCTGATCGACGTCAACCTGCGGGCGGTCCTGCACCTGGCGCGCCTGGCGCTGCCGGGGATGGTCGAGCGGGATTGCGGCCATATCATCAACATCAGTTCGATTGCTGCGGCCTACAACTTCGGCGGCAACTCCACGTACCACGCGACGAAAGCCGCTGTGAGCATGTTGTCGCGGCAGTTGCGCATCGATGCTTTCGGCAAACGTGTGCGGGTTACCGAGATCTGTCCGGGCCGGGTGGCCACCGACATATTTGCCCACGTTCACGGCGACTCCGAAGAGACCTACAAGCGCTTCGTCGAAGGTTTTGAGTTGCCCCAGGCCAAGGACATCGCCGACGCCATCGCGTTTGCCATCGCCGCGCCGATTGCAGTCAACGTCGGGCACATGGAAATCACCCCGACCCTGCAAGTGCCCGGCGGTCTGTCCACGGCTCGCCCGCAGGACTACCAAGGCTGAGATTTTCCAAGCAACGGACGCACCCCAGAAGAACGGATCAATCCGTCATGCGCTACCCACGTCATGGCTCGCCAGACGCTTTTTATTTCTGCCCTAGCCCAATGCCCGTAGGGATTGACCATGAAGCATGACTTCGATTTGGCCGCGGTTCTGCAAGGCGAATATGCCGAGCTGATCGTCAAGGGCATCGAAACGACTCTACAGCTGGCGCTGTTCGCCTGGCTGCTGGCAATGGCCCTGGCGCTGTTGTTGGTGACCGTGCGCCTGACCGGCAACAAGCTCGCGGATCGTCTGGTGGCCGGTTACGTGTCTTACCACCGCAACGTGCCGACGCTGGTGCAGCTGATGCTCTGGTACTTCGGCGTGCCGACCTTGTTGAGCGAATCCACACAGCTGTGGCTGGCCAACTACAGCACCGAATACCTGTTCTCGGTAATTGCCTTGGGCTTGTGTCAGGCGGCGTATTTCTGTGAAGACATCCGAAGCGGCTTGCGCGCCATTCCGGCCGGGCAGACCGAAGCGTCCCGGGCGCTCGGCCTCGGGTATGTGCGCTCGATGCGCTACGTGATCCTGCCCCAAGGCGTGCGCAACTGCCTGCCCTCGCTGATCAACCACACCGTGCTTTTGTTCAAGAACACCAGCCTGGCCATGGCCATCGGCGTGGTCGAACTGACCTACGCCACTCGCGAAGTCGAGAACTACACCTTCCGCACGTTCGAGTCGTACCTGGTCGCCACGGTGTTCTACCTGGTCTTTTCACTGCTGTTGATGGGGCTCGGCGCATTGTTGGCGCGGCGCTTCAACAAAGCGCTGGCGAGGTAGACGAGCATGTTCGATCTCTTCTCGATTGTGCAAACCAACTGGACCCTGTTTCTGATCGGCCAGTATCCCCACGGTCCCTTGGGCGGTTTGGCCAGCACTTTGATTCTGGCGGCGCTGGCGTTGTTGCTGGCATTCCCTTTCGGCTTGCTGCTGGCGCTGGCACGGGTTTCGCCGTGGAAAGGCCTACGTTGGGCGGCGACGGTCTGGGTCTATGTGCTGCGCGGTATTCCGTTGCTGATGGTGATTTTCTGGACCTACTTCCTGGTGCCCTTGCTGATCGGCCACAACATCACCGGGTTTGTCACGATGCTCTGCACCCTGGTGATCTACCAGAGCGCCTACCTGTGCGAAATCATTCGCGGCGGTATCCAGGCGTTACCGCCGGGCCAGTACGAAGCGTCCCGGGCACTGGGCCTCGGTTACCTGCGCACGACGATCTGGGTGATCCTGCCGCAAGCGCTCTACAACGCGCTGCCGAGCCTGATCAGCCAGTTCATCTCGATCATCAAGGAAACCTCGCTGGGCTATGTGATCAACGTCCAGGAAGTGACCTTCGCTGCCAACCAGGTCAATAACCAGTTACTGACCAAGCCGTTCCAGGTGTTTTTTATCCTGGCGATCATCTACTACCTGCTCTGTTTTGGCCTGACCCACCTGGCCGGCTGGGTGGAGCGCCGTATCGCTCGCAAGCGTCTGGGCAACGGCGGTCCGGCCGCGGCTGCCGACCCGTTGCTGGCCATCAATAATTGAAGAGGGTTGCGCCCATGCATCCAATGATCATGTTCTCGAACATCAACAAATGGTACGGCGAGTACCACGCACTGACCGACATCACCGCCGAGGTGAAGCCCGGTGAAGTGGTGGTGTTGTGCGGCCCGTCCGGCTCCGGCAAATCGACCTTGATCCGCACGGTCAATCGCCTGGAAGACATCCAGAAAGGTCAGATCCTGTTCGACGGCCAGGACGTGCACGGCACCGATGCGCACATCAATCGGCTGCGCAGCCGCGTCGGTTTTGTGTTCCAGAGCTTCAACCTGTTTCCTCACCTCTCGGTACTGGAAAACATCACCCTGGCGCCCAGCAAAATCCGCAACCTGAAAGGCTCCGCCGCCAAGCAGCAAGCCATGCAATTGCTTGATCGGGTTGGCCTGGCGCACAAGGCCGGCGCTTACCCGGCGCAGTTGTCCGGCGGCCAGCAGCAGCGCGTGGCGATTGCCCGGGCGCTGGCGATGGAACCGCCAGTGATGCTGTTCGATGAACCCACCAGTGCCCTCGATCCGGAAATGGTCGGTGAGGTGCTGAGTGTGATGAAAGGCTTGGCCAAGGAGGGGATGACCATGATGTGCGTGACCCACGAGATGAACTTTGCTCGTGAAGTCGCCGACACCATCTGGTTTATGGACGCGGGTCAGATTCTGGAAAAGAGCACGCCCGAAAGCTTTTTCAATCAGCCCGCGCACCCGCGAGCGCAACGTTTTATTGCCGATCTGCGGGCTCATTGAGTCGCAACGGTTTTGCTTGCTCTGCCATTCGACTTTCTCATCCCCGGAGTTTTTCCATGCGTATGAAGCATCTGTTAGTCACGCTGGCGTTAGGTCCTTTGGCTGTTGCGGTCGTCCAGGCCGATCAATTGAGCGACATCATGGCCAAGAGATCATTGAGCTGCGGTGTGTACGCCGACGTGCCGCCGTTCTCGGCACCGGATCCGAAAACCCGCGAACTGGTGGGCATGGACGTCGATTTGTGCAAGGCCCTGGCCAAGACCATGGGCGTTGAACTGGAGCTCAAGCCGCTGTCGGTGGAGGCTCGGATTCCTGAGGTGAAAATGGGTCGCGTCGATGTGATCTTCGCCAACCTGGCCTACACCAAAACCCGTGCCGAACAGATCCAGTTCAGCGATCCGTATTACATCGCCAAGGAAACCCTGGTGGTGCGCGCAGCCAACGCAGATCAGCCGAAAAGCTTCTTTAAGGACAAGCGCATCAGCTCCACCAAAGGCTCGACCTCCGAGCAGTCGATCCGAATTGCCGGGGCAACTCCGGTGACGTTCCAGGACACCGGTTCGGCCTATATGGCCTTGCAACAAAACAAGGTCGTGGGCCTGGTAACCAACACCATGACTGCTTTGAAGCTGGTCAATCAAGCCAAGGCCAGTGGTATCGAATTGGCGCTTGCAAAGGAGCCGATGGCGCTCGAGCCGATTGGCGCGGGCATGCGCAGGGATGAGCCGGCGTTCCTCGCCAAGGTCAACGAGTCATTGGCGACCATGGAAAAAGCTGGGGAGATCGATGCAATATGGGATCGCTGGATCGGCCCAAACACCGAGTACAAAATGGTTCGCGAGGATAAAGTGCAGAGCCTCAGTAGCTTGAAGTTCGATCCTTTGCCTTAAAACCGATACACCGTCATTGCCGAGCAATGATGGAAAAAGCCCGGCGAGAGTTCCAGCGTCGGGCTTTTTCACGTGTGTCGGTTGTTGGCTTGCTATAAGGCGGCGTCTGTATTTCAGCTCAAGCGTTGATAGGCCAGCAAGCGGTGCTCAGTCAGTCTGAATGTCCGAAGGAGTACTCCTTATTTTGGTCGCCCTCCCGATAACGATAGAAAAAGCAATGGAGCCCAGCCCGAAATACACCATGTAAATCTGATCGGAAGAATTCGACCTGCCGCCCTCCCACGAATGCGCAGGGTCGTCCGACTCAGCGGTTCTTCAGCATCCTGCTAGGCCAAAGCGTCGCGCTTGGCGAAGATGCTTGCCATTTGCGCCGCGTTCTCGGTTCCCCAGGTGCACAGCGGGACGATCGCGTCAGCCAGGCTGCGACCGAGCGGGGTCAGTGTGTAGTCCACGCGCGGGGGCACTTCCTTGTAGTCGGTCCGCGCCAGCACGTGATCGGCCTCCAGATCCTTCAATTGCTGGATCAGCACCTTGTCACTGACACCCGGGATCAAACGCTTGAGCTCGCCGTAACGCTTCGGGCCGTCGCGCAGGAAAAACAAGACCAGCGGTTTCCACTTGCCCGAGATGATGCGCAGCGTGGCGTTGAGCCCGCAGCCGGTGTCGCAGATTTCAGATGTTGTCGTCATTTTTTGATACTTACCAAAAGGTGCATACTTGTCCTTAGGTTATCAGCGCTGCATCCTCGTCTCAAGCAAGCAATTTCCTGCTTGGGTACAACTCCAACGAAGGATGCACGTCATGACCAGACTGAATGGAAAGACCGCCGTGATCACCGGCGGCGCTACCGGCATCGGCCTCGCCGCAGCAAAGCGCTTCATCGAGGAGGGTGCCTTTGTCTTCATCTTCGGCCGTCGCCAGGAAGCGCTCGACGCCGCGATGGCCGACCTCGGGCCCAATGCCCGCGCGGTGAAGGGCTCGGTCTCCGATCTGGCTGACCTCGACCGACTCTACGCGGCGGTGAAGGCCGAGCGCGGAACCCTCGACATCGTCTTCGCCAATGCCGGGGCAGGAAGCCAGCTCGCGCTCGGCAAGATCACCGCCGAGCACATTGACGAAACCTTCGACACCAACGTGAAAGGTACGATCTTCACAGTCCAGAAGGCGCTGCCGCTGATGGGCGAGGGCGGTTCGATCATCCTGACCGGGTCGAGCGCCGGCACCACCGGCGCCCCGGGAATGAGCGCCTACAGCGCGAGCAAGGCGGCAGTGCGCAACCTCGCACGGACCTGGGCCGAAGACCTGAAGGGCACCGGTATTCGGGTAAACGTGCTGTCGCCCGGGGCGACGGCGACCGAACTCGCGAAGGAAGCGCTGGGCGAGGAGGGCCAGAAAGCCTACGCCGCGATGACTCCGCTTCAGCGCATGGCCGATCCGGCGGAAATCGGGGCCGTGGCCGCCTTTCTCGCGTCGCCGGACAGCAGCTTCATGACCGCCAGCGAAGTCGCCGTTGACGGCGGTCTTGCGCAACTCTGACGCCCTACGCTCAGGCGCTCCATTCGATTATTCGGAGCGTCGTAGAACTCGGTAAACCTCAGGAGAATATATGAGCTACGCAATTATCGGCTTCGGCAATATCGGCCAGGCCCTGGCCAAGGCGTTTGCCCGCAATGGCATCGAAGTATCCGTTGCAACCACGCGTGAACCGGAAAGCTTTGCAGCTGCCGTGGCCGCGATCGGACCCCAAATCATTCCCAAAACACTGGCGGACGCGGTCAAGGCGGACATCGTTTTTCTGGCTGTTCGTTTCGAGTCGCACCCGGACGTCGCGAAGGCGTTGCCGACCTGGAAGGGGAAGACCATCATCGATGTGACCAATGCCTACGGCGTGTCCCCTGAGGAACTGGGAGGAAAGCCTTCTTCCAGGGTCGTCGCGCAGGCCTTCACGGGAGGACGACTGGTCAAGGGCTTCAACCATTTGGGCGCCGCCGTCCTTGGCCAGGATCCGGCCGTACAGGGTGGCAAGAGAGTCGTGTTCCTGGCGAGCGACGATGACGGCGCCGCAGCGCAAGTGGGTGCGCTTGCAGAAAGTCTCGGTTTCTCGCCGATCAAGCTGGGCGGGCTTTCAGAAGGTGGACTGATGGTGCAGGCGCGCGGAAATACCTGGGGCCAACTGATCTTCAAGGACTTGATCAAGTTCGACTGATAAATCTCGATCGCAAACTTTGAGGGCGGTCCTGGCTACAACGTATGTGACCAGGTCAGTGCTCAATAATGAAGGAGAGGAATGATGATGCTTGATAATGAAAAAATAGTCAGAGAGCTCTGTGCCGCCGCGGAGGGGCAAGGAACGGATGTCGAGAAGTTTGTCTCCATGTTCTCTGAGGAAGGGTACATGTGGGATATGGCATCCGGCATGAAGTTTCGCGGGAATGCCATTGGTGAGTCTATCGCGGGTATGGTCACTGCGTTCCCCGATGTCCACCGAGAGATTTTTAACATCCATGTCGCGGGAGACGTCGTCGTTGTCGAGCTCGCGATTCGCGGCACGCACAAAGGTGATCTGCCTCTTCCTTCAGGGACGCTGGCTCCCACGGGCAAGAAGATAGACGTTCCGTCATGCGATGTTTTCCACCTCGAAGGCGGGAAGGTCATCTCTTTCCATTGCTACAACGAGGCTTCCGCGATGCAGCAACAACTTGGCCTCGTCCCCGGCTGAATGGCCGACACCACGCGATCCGATGCAGGCGCAATGGAGACGTCTTTATGAGCATTCAAGAGAATATCCAGGTTGTGAAGGACTTTTTTGCAGCAATGGGCGGCGGCGATAGGCAAGGTCTGCTGGCGTTGTGTGCCGAAGATTTCGAGTGGATCATTCCGGGGGAGGATTGGCCGCTGGCTGGCACGCACCGCGGGCACGCGGGATTGGCGGACGTGCTTCAGAAGGCTTCCGCAGAACTGGAAACATCCATGGAGCCCCCCGAGTTCGTAGCGCAGGGCGACCGGGTTATGGTCGTTGGCTTTGCGACGGGGAAAGTAAAAGCCACGAACCGGACGTTCGAGGACTATTTTGTCTTCGCCATCACTGTTCGCAATGGCAAGCTGACGAACATCCGCGAGTATGTCGACACCCAAGCATTGGCGCGGGCCTCAGAAAGGGGCGCGAGCCCAAGGCCCTGAGTCATCAGGACCGATATCCCCTCATTTGCGCGCCGTGAAAAGGCGCGTTCGCCGCCTTGTTCATCTCCCACTCTCAGGAAAGAGGCACCCGCCATTGCGGACCAGCGCCTTCACTTCCTCGCTCGCCTGCAGGGGGTTTTGACTGAGTCGAGCAACCAAATCCTCGTGGCGCCGCACGTACGACTCCGAATCATGCTTCGCGCTCCAGAGCACAATGTTGATCACAATAGGAATGAGGTCCAGACCCTTCTCGGTCAATGTGTAGAAGTCCTTGCGCCTGTCGTCGGGGCTGGGCGCCTTCGAGAGAACGCCTTGCTTCTCAAGAAAGGTCAGTCGGGAAGCAAGGACATTGGTCGCGATTCCCTCTTCCGATTTCAGGAAATCGCCGTACGTCTTCTTTCCAACAAAAACGATGTCGCGAATGATCAAGAGCGACCACCGGTCGCCGAAAATCTCCACGCCGTAGTTCACCGCGCAATGGGATCGAAAGTCTTCTTTAAGAGTTGTCTTCATGGCTGGATCTTAGCATCGCTTGCATGTCGCAAGTAAAACCCTGTAGATCACTTGCATTTTGCAAGTAAAATGACCAGCATGGATCGTACGTTGAAGGAGTTCACCGGATCGCACCAGCAGCCTTGGAATGATCAACCCCATACCTGCGAGGACATTGCGCATGAGCACTATCAGCATTATCGGCTCAGGTGACATGGCCGCCGCGATCGGCGGCCTTGCCGCCAAAGCCGGATACACCGTCGAGGTGATGAGTCGCAACGCCGCCAAGGCGCGGGTGCTGGCCGAGCAGCTTGGAGCCGGCGCCACGACAGGAACGTTCGGCACCGCCCCGGCTGGGGATATTGTCATCCTGGCGGTTCCCTATTCCGCCGTTCTCGACGTGATGAAGCAATACGGCGAAGCACTGGCCGGCAAGCTTCTTGTCGACATCACCAACCCTGTCGCCCCCGACTTCACAAGCTTTGTGACCCCTGAGGACAGTTTCGGCGCACAGGAGATCGCCAAAGCAGCCCCTGCCGACGCCGAAGTCGTCAAGGCGTTCAACACCCACTTCTCCCACGTCCTGGCTGCCGGTTCTGTCGAGGGTCACCCGCTGGACGTGTTCATCGCCGGGGACGGCGCGCAGGCGAAGGTACGCGTCTCGGCGTTCATCAAAAGCCTCGGACTGCGCCCGATGGACACCGGGCCGTTGCTCATGGCGCGAACGCTGGAGCATGCCTGCCTGCTTTCGCTGGGCCTCAACGCCCACTCCGTCAAGCACACCAACTTCTCAATCGGCGTCAGCCTTCTCGGCTGAGTGCACCCCGTAGCACCACTTCTCGCATCACATCACTCCCAAGGAGCATTAACATGCACGTTTTCGTCACTGGAGGGACCGGCCATTCCGGTCCGTATATCATTTCCGACCTCATTGCAGCCGGTCACGAGGTCACTGCGCTTGCCCGGTCGGACAAGTCCGCAGAGGCGGTGTCTGCGCTTGGCGCCAAGGTGCGTCGCGGCGACCTCGATGATCTCGACGGGCTAAAAGCGGCGGCAGCGGATTCCGACGGTGTCATTCACGTCGCGCACAGGCAAGACCTGCTTCCCACCGGAGGCCTCGACGCGGTGGCTGCCGCGGAGCAGGCGATCATGCTCGCATACGGCGAGGCACTGAAGGGGACCGGAAAGCCGCTGGTCACGTCTGGGAGCATCGGCTCGCCGGGTTGGGAACATCTCGGCCGTCCAGCAACCGAGGAGGATCCCACCCTCTCTGGCGGCGAGAAGTTCAAGGGCACCTTACGGGTTCGTAACATCGTGGAAACGACCGTACTCGGTCTCGCCAAGCAAGGCGTGCGGTCCTCGGTCGTGCGGATTCCTACCATCATGCACAGCACGACCGACAACGCCGGCTTCCTCCCGATACTGATCGGACTTGCGAAGGAGAAGGGCGTCATCGGCTATCCCGGTGACGGCAAGAACAACTGGTCGGCCGTGCACGCCCGCGACCTCGCCGTCGTGTTCCGTCTGGCACTGGAGAAGGGCCCTGCCGGCAAAAATTGGCACGCGGTTGCCGACGAGGCTATTTCGTTCCGCGAGATCGCCGAGGCCATTGGCCGCCGTCTGGGCGTGCCGGCCGTGAGCATTCCCGCGGACGTACTAATGCTGCCGGGATACTTTGGGTTCCTCGCGAATCTGGTCACGCTGGACCTCCCGGCATCCAACCTAATCACCCGCCAGACCCTCGGCTGGGAGCCTGCTCAGCCCGGCCTGCTCGACGACCTGGACAACGGCCATTACTTCCCTGCCGGCTGAGTTGAGTTGAGGAGGGCGCCGTGGCGCAACGGGCTCGGCGGACAGCCATGTCGCGATGCGTGATCCGTCCGGGTAACGATTCTGTCGACCCGGGGATGGCATGAGGAATGACGCACGCAGCTCGGCACACCCGGGATATCAATCGTGGGATGCCCTTGAGACAACGAGCAATACTCTAATTCACGAGGAGACTGCACATGAGCACTATCAGCATCATCGGTTCAGGAGGCATGGCCGCGGCGATCGCCGGTCGTACCGCCAAAGCTGGATACACCGTTGAGGTGGTCAGCCGCGATCCCGCCAAGGCGCAGGCGCTGGCCGACAAGCTCGCAGCCGGAGCGACCACAGGGGCGTACGGGGCCACTCCGGCCGGCGACATCGTCATCCTCGCCGTGCCGTACACCGGTGCGGCGTCGGTGGTGGCCGATTACGGGGACGCGCTCGACGGCAAGGTGATCATCGACATCACCAACACGGCCTCTCCGGACCTCACGGGCCTCGTCTCTCCCGCCGGAAGTTCTGGTGCGCAGGAGATCGCCAAGATCGCCCCCGCCAGCGCGCATGTCGTGAAGGCATTCAACACCCTTTTCGGCCACGTCCTTGCTAAGGGTGGACGCCTCGACGCGTTCATCGCCGCCGACGATCCTGAGGCCAAGGCGCGCGTCTCGACGTTCATCGAGAGTCTCGGGCTGCGCCCGTTGGATGTCGGCGGCCTGCACATGGCCCAGACGCTCGAGGCCCTCGGCCTGATGATGATCGGCCTGGCGAAAAACGGCGCCGGCACTTGGGACATCGCCTTGAACGTCGATATCGGCTGAATCGCCGACACCCGTCAGGTCCATTGCGTTGCGATCTGAAGTGAGAGGAACGGTGAGATTTCTATGAACGTGCAAGAGAATGTCCAGATTGTGAAGGATGCGTTTGCGGCAGTCGGCCGCGGCGATATGCAGGGTTTGCTGGCGTTGTCTGCCGCAGATATCGAGTGGATCATTCCGGGATACGCAAGCACTGGCACGGGCCTCCGAGATGGACGCGGGCTCCAGGCGCTGACCCATCGAGCCCACCCGAAACAATTCTCAAAGTCAGCGAATACGTTTGAACAGCGACAAAGCCTTGCCGATGCGCCAAATAGTCGGTAACCAACTACGCGGAGGTTGATGATGCTTAACAATAAAGAAATCGTCAGAGAGCTGTACGCCGCCGGGGAGGGAAGCGGGAAAGACATCGCGAAGTTTGTCTCCTTCTTCTCGGAAGAAGGATATATGTGTGACATTCCTACCGGATTGAAATTGCATGGACAGGCTATTAGCGACGCTATCGACGCATTCGCAAATGCATTTCCTGATGTTCACCGCGAGCTATTGAACATTGATGTCGCGGAGAATGTCGTAGTCGTCGAGCTCGCCATTCGGGGGACGCATAAAGGTGAGCTGACACTTGCCTCAGAAGCTGTCGCTCCAACGGGCAAGGCAATGGTGGGGGATGGCAATCGGCGGCTTCATATATCGGCGGCACGTTCGTCGGAACCATCATGACGCTGGTATTCCTGCCAGCGATGTATTCCATCTGGTTCAAGATCCGTCCTGACAATAAGGGTCAGACTGAAACAGTAAAACTGGCGTAGGTACGAAAGCTTGAAAGAGAGGCCCGCCCTTGGCTGGTCTCTTTTCCTTCCACGCGAACAGCCCACCCCCGTTGCCTTGGCATCACCAGGTAAATCACATCCTGAAAGCCTGGCGATGGTTTGGACTGGCATTCTTGTCGTCGTTTCGCCAAGTGCGAATCCTTTCTCTCTTGAAGTCTCTGACTCGTCTAGACGAGGCGCTGCAAAGCAGAGATGTACTTTTTTGCGCCACATAATCTGTTGCTGCAGCGATCCAACGCTGCTTGTATTCTTGTCCAGGACAAGGACAAACGGCTGCAGCTATTGAGTCGGTCCATTAGTCGCTGGAGCGGAAAACCGGACTTTCCATAAAGTAGTAAAGTGAAGCGTGATACCCACTTGGTTGTGCTTTTGTTGTTGGTTATCGGTTGTTCCCTGGCGTCACTGACGGCCTGGAAAGTGTTGGCTTCTCGAGAGCGAGCACTGGAGGACGTGGATGTCCATGGCTTGAACCTTACCCAGGCACTTGCGACTTACTCCGAAGGCATTGTCCGCCAAAGCTCGCTGCTGTTGCTCGGACTCGTCGAACGCCTGGAAACCGAAGGTAGCGGCCCTGCGCAGATTGAGCGGCTGAGTGCATTGGTCAACCGCCAGGAACCGTTGATGCCACAGCTCAGTGGCATCACGATCTACGATAATCAGGGACGCTGGTTGATGTCCTCCAATCGGCCGATTCCTGCCGGGGCGAACAGCAGTGATCGTGTCTACTTCATTCATCATCGCGACGATCCATCCCGTGAGACCTTTATCGGTCCGCCCATTCAGAGCCGCTCCAATCAGGAATGGGTGATTACCGTCAGCCGCCGCTTCAACGATGCTCGCGGCGAGTTTGCCGGCGTGGTGGCGGTTACCTTGGGGATCGAAAACTTCCTGCGCCTGTTTGGCAAGATCGACGTAGGGCAGGAGGGCGCCATCGGGTTGTCCTATACCGACGGTACGTTGCTGGTTCGCTATCCCTTTCGCGAGCAGGACATGGGGCGCAATTTTTCCAAGTCGCCCATCTATGCAAAGTATCTCGTCGATCGTTCAGTCGGTACCGCGTCGTTTACTTCCAGCCTGGACGGCGTGGAGCGGCTCTACGCCTTCCGCAAGAGTGACCGGGTGCCACTGATAACCACCGTCGCACTCGGCAAGCGTGAAGCCCTCGCTGCGTGGCGAATGGAGGCATTGCTGTCGGCAGTGGTGGTGATGGGGTTGCTGGGGCTCACCGGGCTCATCGGTTGGTTCCTGATTCTGGATATCCGTCGGCGCACCAAGGCCGAAGATCAGTTGCGGGGGACTCAGCAGCAGTTGCTCTCATCCAATCGACAGCTTGAGTTGCTGGCGATGAAGGACGCCCTGACCGGTCTGGCTAATCGACGCTGCTTTGATGAGAGCCTCACGATGGAAGCACGGCGCGCACAACGTGACGGCACGACGTTGGCATTGCTGATGATTGATATCGACTACTTCAAACTGTTCAACGACTCATTCGGGCATGTAGCCGGAGATGCATGCCTGCAGACCGTTGGCAGAATTTTCGAGGAGTGTGTAAGGCGACCGTCAGATCTGGTGGCACGTTATGGTGGAGAAGAGATGGGTGTAATCATGCCTGACACCGACAGTGAGGGTGCAACGGTAGTGGCGCAACTTATCCTTGATCGCCTGGCGCAAGAGAACATTGCACACAAATCCAGCCCGTTCGGCCGGGTCAGTGTAAGCATCGGGATTGCTGCCGCCACGGGGTCGGAACTGGATCATTTGCAAGGATTGATCGAGGTAGCAGATCAGGCGCTGTATAACGCCAAGGCGTTGGGACGTAATCAGTTTGTGAGTGGCGGACCGTGATAGGCGTTCATAACTGGCGTCCTGTCAAATTGGAACTGCACCAATGTTCCTCCATATCTTAATGATTCTGCTATCTGCGATGTTCATCGTTTGTTTGGCCACATCTGCAAGAATCAATGGTGGTTTAGTGGGGGCCTTGAATGCCAGCTTCTGGCCGATTCTGTTGAAAAAGTAGCTCCTCTGGCTGACCTCCGGCAAAATCTCTGCATTGGTCGGAGGGGGATCACGCAGCATGATGGGACAGTTATCGAGTGGGCAGGAGCGACTGTTTTACTCGTTCAACCTTGAAGATCACATCCCTGCCAATCACCTTCTGCGCAGCATTGATCGGTGTCTCGATCTGAGCGACCTGCGCCATTACCTCGCCGATTTCTATAGCCCGATTGGGCGTCCGTCGATTGATCCCGAACTAATGATTCGCATGCTGATCGTGGGCTATTGCTACGGCATTCGCTCAGAGCGGCGGTTGTGCGAAGAGGCCCATCTGAACCTAGCGTATCGCTGGTTCTGCCGGTTGAGCCTTGAAGATGAAGTCCCCAACCACTCGACCTTTTCCAAGAATCGACACGGCCGTTTTCGGGACAGCGATTTGTTTCGCTGGTTGTTCAATGAGGTGCTGCGTCGCTGCATGGACGCAGGTTTGGTCAAGGGCGAAGGGTTTGCCGTGGACGCTAGCATCATCAAGGCGGATGCGAGTCGGCAGCGCGGCGTACCGGGTGACGAACCGGTTAACTGGAGCGATCCGGTCCTGAGCACTCGCGCCGTGCGTGAGTACCTTGAAGCCCTCGATGAAGAGGCTTTGGCCGAAACGCTACCGAAGCGCCTGTCGCTGACGGATCCTCAGGCTCGCTGGACCGCTGCTCCAGGCGGCCCGGCGTTCTACGCTTATTCCACGAATTATCTGATCGATACCGAGCACGGCGTCATTGTGGATGTGGAACCCACACCAGCTCATCGCACAGCGGAGGTCGAGAGCACCAAGACCATGATCGATCGCGTTGAAGCGCAATTCGACATCAAGCCGGAACGCCTCATCGGTGATACCGCTTACGGGACCGCGCCGATGTTGGCCTGGATGGTGGAGGAAAAAGACATCGAACCGCACGTGCCGGTGTGGGACAAAACGGAGCGCAAGAACGACAGTTTTTCGAGCACCGATGTCCACTGGAATGAAGAGACTGAGGAATACCGCTGCCCGGCCGGCAACGCATTGCGCAGCGAATGGCGAGCCTTCAAGAACGAGCGTTCGCACGTCACAAAAGCCAACACCATCATCTTCCGATCCAGGCAGAGCGAATGCGTAGCGTGTCCGATGAAAGCCAAGTGCTGCCCGAACACTGCGTTCCGCAAAATCGCTCGCAGCGTCCATGAAGCCGCTCGTGATGTGGCTCGGCGCATTGCAGCAACGCCGGCGTATCAGCGCTCTCGCCACGAACGTAAAAAGGTCGAAATGTTGTTCGCCCACCTCAAGCGCATCCTGAAACTGGATCGCTTGCGACTACGTGGCATGAGTGGCGCGACCGATGAGTTCACGCTGGCGGCTGCGGTACAGAACCTGCGTCGACTGGCCAAACTTACATCTCAAGGGCCACCTGCCACGGGATAGGTGCGTCTGCACGAAGCAAAAAACCTCAAAATAACCCAATAACCGAGCAGCAAAGGTCAACGAAGGGCCGAAAAACCACTCAACGTGGTGAGTAGGTTCTCCAGTGGTTGGCGTGCCTGAGTTCAAGCGAGCTGAAAATCTGACTTTTTCAACAGAATCGGCCGTTCTCTGCCAGTCGCGAGAGGCAGAAAGCGACCGATTCTGTTGAAAAAGTCGGTCTGCCAAAACTGCCTGTTCATTGACTAGTGAAAACGCCTTTTTTGCACGCTGCTATGTGAAATCCGAGTCCGGAAGCCTCTGCCAAAAGTAAAGATTTCAATCTCAGACGCGTACTTTTCTGCTGAGGAAACCATGACCGACTTTTTCAACACAATCGGCCGATAGCAGTCTGTCGACAACGGCAGCTATTGTAGTGGTCTAATGAAACCGGACACCCATTTAGGCGAGAATGCTCGCCAGATCGAGGTGTCAGATGACCAAACAACGCCGTTCCTTTTCTGCTGAATTCAAACGCGAGGCTGCCGACCTCGTGCTCAAGCAAAACTACAGTTTCATCGAAGCCAGTCGTTCACTCTGCGTCGGCGAATCGGCCTTGCGACGTTGGGTCGATCAAGTCCAGAAGGAACGCCAAGGTGTTACCCCGCAGAGCAAAGCGCTGACCCCAGAACAACAGAAAATCCAGGAACTGGAAGCTCGTATCGCTCGACTTGAGCGAGAGAAATCCATCCTAAAAAAGGCTACCGCGCTCTTGATGTCGGAAGATCACGAGCGTACGCGCTGATCAATCAGCTGAGCGTCCATGAGCCGGTTGATTGGCTATGCAACGTATTTGAAATCAACCGCTCAAGTTACTACGCCCACCGCCTAAAGCGCCGAACGCCGGATGTCGAACGACTTCGGTTGCGCAGCCGGGTGAGCGAGTTGTTTTCACAAAGTCGCAGTGCTGCCGGCAGCCGTAGCATCCTCTCGTTGATGCGTGACGATGGTGAGCAACTCGGTCGGTTCAAAGTGCGCAGCTTGATGCGTGAGCTTGACCTCGTCAGCAAACAGCCTGGTTCTCACGCCTATAAACGAGCGACGGTTGAACGTCTGGATATCCCGAATACGTTGAATCGGGAGTTCGATGTCCCAGCGCCCAATCAGGTCTGGTGCGGCGACATTACTTACATCTGGGCCCAGGGCAAATGGCACTACCTGGCTGTTGTGCTGGATCTTTGTGCGCGTCGGATAGTGGGCTGGGCATTGTCGGAAAAGCCGGACGCCGAGCTGGTTATCAAGGCTCTGGACATGGCCTACGAGCTACGTGGAAGACCTCAGGGTCTGCTGTTTCACTCGGATCAAGGGTCGCAGTATGCGAGTCGTTTATTTCGTCAGCGGCTGTGGCGTTACCGTATGCGCCAGAGCATGAGTCGCCGGGGAAATTGCTGGGACAATGCGCCGATGGAGCGTGTGTTCCGGAGTTTGAAAATCGAATGGATACCAACCACGGGCTACCGAACGGCCCAAGAGGCCCAGCGCGACATCAGTCATTTTTTGATGCATCGGTACAACTGGATTCGGCCCCATCAATTCAACGCTGGGCTCGCGCCAGCTCAGGCTGAGAAAAAACTTAACGTCGTGTCCGGGATTAGTTGACCACTACATATTGACCCTTCCTTGAGTAGTGTCCAGTTCTTGTCAGCCTTAGTAATGTGGTAGTTTTCCATTCGTTCCTCCTAACGCCATTGAACGCATCTTCGATATGTGATCGGTTGAGCACCGTCCTCCTAATGAGTTTAAAAAGGATGAGGTACGCCGGCGTCATCGCTTGCTCATATCATCCGTCACTACTGAGCACCGTCGGCTCCGGAATTGGCTCGAGCACTCAGGTATGATTTTGAGGGGGAGTGCTCATTTCCTCGCTGCGCCCATCCTCACGTTCTCTCAATAGCCAGCAGACGACTCCGAGCACCAACGTAGCGAAGCCTAACGCGGCAATAGTAAGCGCAGGTGTGGTTGCTGAATCCAAAATGACGAACTTCCTACTGAGCGCTAGCAACGCTATCAACAGTACCGTCCGAACTTGAACGATGCTGTCGCGCCTTAGAGCCGGACGAACAATTGAATGCTTGAACTCAAGAGCAATGAGCACGGTGAACATTGAGCCGAAAAGGGCCTGAAAAACATTGTGGTCTAAAGGATCCAGCGCACCATCAATTAGGAGCGGCAACACCCTTCGGCAGAGCTGTAGCAACGCCATTATGATTACAGACGCAATGATGAGACTTAGCGCAAGAACGACCACTTGTTCGAAACGCTCGTATGCACTCATCAGTGCCCACTGAAGCCTGAAATTTTTAAGCGTCGAGTTGCTCTCACGCTTTTCAGAATGAAGCTTTGACACGACTCGTCTCCACATCCGATACGATTTTGGGTACCACTCTGAGCAGTGCAAAAAAGCAGTCTGGTGTCGAATCGCGAACGATACAATCTCGATCCTTGCAGGGGAATCCTCGAGTGCTCATGCAAATGCTCATGGACAGTGTATATCGGCAGGTCACCCCTCCTCTCAGACCGATCTCGAATATGGGTTGCACCACATCAATTTCAAGGGCCTTTTTTTGGCGGTTGAATTAGTCTCAGAGGCTTTTCATAATCGTGGTGTTGGCTTTTGTGACGTGCGAACGCTCGTTCTTAAAGGCTCGCCATTCGCTACGCAATGCGTTGCCGGCCGGGCAGCGGTATTCCTCAGCCTCTTCATTCCAGTAGAAATTGTTACTCGAGAAGATGTCGTTCTTGCGCTCGGTTTTGTCCCACACTGGCACATGCGGCTCGATGTTTTTTTCTTTCACCATCCAGGCCAGCATCGGCGCGGTACCGTACGGTCAGACCCCATGGCGCGATAGAGCTGGCCCATCCTGAGCAAGGCTTGTTCATTGTGGGAATGAAGAGCTATGGCCGAGCGCCAACGTTCTTGTTGATGACGGGGTATGAGCAGGTACGGTCTGTTGTCGCGGCATTGGCGGGCGATTGGGATGCGGCCAAAAGGGTTGAGCTGGTCCTCCCGGAAACTGGCATTTGCAACTCGGATTTCGATGAAGTCGATAATCGCTTGAAGGCTTCGGCAAGTCAGACGTCTTGTTGTGGCACCGAAGAGAAAATCCTTGAGGCTGCACCTCGTACCTCGCCGGGTTGTTGCAAAACCTAGTGAACAGCCACCGACCCCGCCCTCGATGACCACGGCGGGTTAGGGGCGATCTTCTTATGTCTTCTGCATGCTTAGGTAGTCCTTGAACCAAGGAGCGACCTATTTCTGCGTGAGTGACAGATCATTACATAAAACATATATACACCACCGCAGATATTTGAAGAGGCACGGAAGGCGATTTACCTGATTAACGCCGTAATACAGAGCTTTCATTTAAGGTGGTCGGCGGCGTCCAATCGTTTTGATGGATCAATGTGTGGTTGGCTCTTTACCTTGCATACGGAAAAACATATATTCGTTAAGCCGTATATGAGCTGAGGCTTCACTATGACCAGCAAAGCCCGTGTCCTGTTCGTCTGTACCGCCAACTCCGCACGCTCCCAGTTGGCCCAAGCGTTGCTGAGGCATACCGACTCAGAGCATTTCGAGGCGTTCAGCGCCGGCACAACTCCGACTCAGGTAGATCCGCGCACCTTGAGGCGCTTTCACACATCGGTGTGAGCACTGAAGGATTACGTAGCAAGTCGATAGACGAGTTCCGTGGTGAGCGTTTCGATTACGTCATCACCTTGTGTGATAAAGCCGCAGCGGAATGCCTGTCTTTACTTGGAGCCGGTGAGGCATTGGCCTGGAGTTTTGAGGACCCGGTCACCAGCATCAAACCCGATGCCTTCCGTCACACACTTCACGAAATTCATGAGCGCATCAAGATGTTCGTCTTGGTCAAAAACAAACACTGAGAAAACGATATGGCTGACCATCTGACACCGACCACTGTTTTCAAATGCCTGGCTGACGACACTCGGGTCCGCACGATGATGCTCATCACCCGTGAAGGAGAGCTTTGCGTTTGCGAACTGACCTGCGCGTTGAATGAGAGTCAGCCAAAAGTCTCCAGACACCTCGCGCAGCTGCGCAGTTGCGGTCTGTTGTCGGACCGTCGGCAAGGTCAATGGGTGTATTACCGACTGCACCCGAATCTCCCAGATTGGGTCCATCAAGTACTGACCACTGTGCTCGAAAGCAACAAGCATTGGTTGAGCCCTGACGCCAAACGCCTTGATGAAATGGGCGACCGTCCTGAACGGGCACTGGCCTGCTGTGAAAGCTAAAGCGCCTGATTCCGCCTTCGACTACGAGATCGCTCGATGAAAATCCTGTTCCTCTGCACTGCCAATAGCTGTCGCAGCATCCTCTGTGAAGCGGTCTTCAATCACTTGGCACCGGAAGGCATGAAAGCCTACAGCGCGGGCAGTCAGCCCAAAGGTGAAGTGCATCCGCTGAGTCTCAAGACTTTGGAAAACGCTGGTATGTCGACGCTCGGGCTGTTCAGTAAGTCCAGCGATGTCCACGTGAACTTGGCACCTGATTTCGTCATCACGGTGTGCGACAAGGCTGCGGGTGAGGCCTGCCCGGTATTTTTCGGGCCGGCCACCAAGGCCCACTGGGGGCTGGCTGACCCTTCGGAATACCTCGGGACTCAAGAAGAGATCGAGGCGGCTTTTGAAGCCACGTTGGAGCAGATCAGAACCCGTATTGAAGCCTTCCTGGCATTACCGCTTTCGCAACTGAGTGCCGAACAGCTCAAGGCAGAGCTGGCCCTGATAGGCACGCTGTAACCACAGGAGCAATGACCATGAGTAAAAGCCGCCTTTCCTTCCTGGACCGATACCTGACCCTGTGGATTTTTCTCGCCATGGCCTTGGGCATCGGTTTGGGGAGCCTGTTCGAAGGCTGGCCGCAGTGGCTCAACAGTCTTTCTGTGGGCACAACCAACGTCCCCATCGCTATCGGCTTGATCGTGATGATGTATCCGCCTCTGGCCAAGGTTCGTTATGAGGAACTGCCGGAAGTCTTCAAGGACAAGCGCATCCTCGTTTTGTCCTTGGTCCAGAACTGGGTCATCGGCCCGGTGTTGATGTTCGCACTGGCGATCATCTTCCTTCGGGACCAACCGGAATACATGACTGGCCTGATCCTGATCGGCTTGGCGCGTTGCATCGCGATGGTGCTGGTTTGGAGTCAGATCGCGGGTGGCAACAATCAGTACGTCGCCGGATTGGTGGCGTTCAACAGCATCTTCCAGATCCTGTTTTTCAGTGTGTATGCCTGGGTCTTCCTTGGTCTGCTGCCGCCGCTGTTTGGGTTGGAAGGCAGTGTGATTGAGACCAGCTTTGTCAGCATTGCCGAGTCCGTCCTGATCTACCTGGGGGTGCCGTTCCTGGCAGGCTTCCTGACCCGCAGGATCCTCATTGCCCGTAAAGGTGAAGCTTGGTTTCAGGAGCGCTTCATTCCAAAGATCAGCCCGCTGACACTCGTGGCACTGTTGTTGACCATCGTGGCCATGTTCAGCCTCAAGGGTGATGTGGTGCTGCAATTGCCGCTGGATGTATTGCGTATCGCGATCCCTCTGACGATCTACTTCGTGGTGATGTTTTTCATCAGTTTCTGGATGGGCAAGCTGCTCAAGGCTGACTACCCGCGCACCACCGCATTGGCTTTCACAGCCGCAAGCAACAACTTCGAACTGGCGATTGCCGTGGCCATTGCCACCTTTGGCCTGGCTTCCCCGGTCGCCTTTGCCACGGTGATTGGTCCGCTGGTGGAAGTACCGGTACTGATTTCCCTGGTCGGTGTGGCCCTTTGGCTGAAACGCCGCTGGTTCGATGAATCCAAGAGCGCCATTGCGCAGGACAAAGACTATGTTTGATGACCACATCCCCCAACTCGATACCGAACTGGTCGATCTCCCATCGACTGACAAGCTGGGCATCGAGAAGACCTCTATCCATAAGCCACGCATTTTGCTGCTGTACGGATCGACCCGTGAGAGGTCCTTCAGTCGCCTGCTGGTCGAGGAGGCCGCTCGATTGCTGGAGCACTTCGGCGCCGAGGCGCGGATTTTCAATCCGTCGGGCTTGCCGCTGCCAGATGACGCCCCCGACGATCATCCACGTGTGAAGGAGCTGCGCGATCTGATGCTGTGGTCCGAGGGGCAGGTCTGGTGCTCTCCAGAACGTCACGGTTCCATGAGCGCGGTGTTCAAAGCTCAGATCGACTGGGTGCCACTCGCGATGGGCGCGGTACGCCCGACCCAGGGCAAAACCCTCGCCGTCATGCAGGTGTGCGGTGGCTCGCAGTCGTTCAACGTGGTTAATCAGCTGCGAGTGCTGGGACGTTGGATGCGCATGTTCACCATCCCCAACCAATCCTCGGTGCCGAAGGCCTATATGGAATTCGACGACAACGGTCGGATGAAGCCTTCTCCGTTCTACGACCGTGTCGTTGATGTGATGGAAGAGTTGGTGAAATTCACGCTGCTGCTTCGCGACCGTCAGGACTATCTGGTCGACCGTTATTCCGAGCGCAAGGAGTCGGCGGAAGAACTTATGAAACGTGTCAATCAGCGTTCCATCTGAGGGTTTTTCACTGTGCAACAACACCCATATTCCGTACTGCCCCTGGCACAGTTCAGTGGCCAAATGATCTTCACCCCGTGCCCAGGCACGAAGGGCACCAAGCCTTTCGAGGCGTTGCAAACCCTTAAGGACGCAGGGGCATCGGCGTTGCTGACGCTGATGCCGACCGAGGAGTTGCTTCAGAACGAGATCGACCTGTTGCCCGAAGAGTGCCAAATGCTCGGCATCGAGTGGTTTCACCTGCCCGTCGAAGATGATCAAGCGCCTGGCGAAGCATTCAAAGCCGCCTGGGAGCATCACCATCCGCGTCTCAAGCAATTGCTGACCGAAGGGAAAACCATCGCCATCCATTGCAAGGGCGGCTCAGGTCGTACGGGTTTGGTCGCCGCTCAGCTATTGATTGAGAGCGGTGTGCCATTCAGCGATGCCATCCGCGATGTTCAGTCGCTGCGGCCGCGCGCCATTCAGCATCCTGCCCACATTGAATACATCGGCCAGTTCGACACCCAGTCCAACTCCCACTGACAACAGATACAGAGCACAACAACATGACTATCAAAGTTGGCATCAATGGTTTTGGTCGGATCGGTCGCCTCGCGCTGCGAGCCGCCTGGAGCTGGCCGGAGTTTGAATTCGTCCAGATCAACGATCCGGCAGGCGATGCAGTAACCCATGCACACCTGATCAACTTCGACTCTGTGCATGGTCGTTGGCACAACGAAGCCAGTGCAGAAGGCGATCAGGTGGTGATTGGCGGCAAGCGCATCAAAGTGACCGCGAACAAAGCGATTGCCGACACCGACTGGTCGGGTTGCGATCTGGTGATTGAGGCCAGCGGCAAGATGAAAACCGTCGCTGTGCTTCAGGCTTACCTCGACCAGGGCGTGAAGCGTGTGGTGGTCTGCGCTCCGGTGAAGGAAAAAGGCGCGCTGAACGTCGTCATGGGCGTCAACCATCAGCTGTTCAAACCGGCTGAGCATCGCATCGTCACGGCGGCGTCATGCACCACCAATTGCCTCGCTCCAGTAGTCAAAGTGATCCACGAAAAGCTGGGTATTCGTCACGGCTCGATCACTACTATTCACGACCTGACCAACACACAGAGCATTCTCGATCAGCCGCACAAGGATCTGCGGCGTGCGCGTGCTTCAGGCATGAGCCTGATTCCAACCAGTACCGGATCGGCCACCGCCATTGCCGAAATCTTCCCGGAGCTGCGTGGGCGCCTGAATGGGCACGCCGTACGCGTACCGCTGGCCAACGCTTCGCTGACCGACTGTGTCTTCGAGGTCGAGCGAGCCACCACTGTCGAAGAGGTAAATCAGTTCCTCAAGGACGCTTCCGAGAATGAGCTGAAAGACATACTCGGTTTCGAGGAGCGTCCACTGGTGTCCATCGACTACCGCACCGATCCGCGCTCATCGATCATCGATGCGCAGTCGACCATGGTCATCAACGGCACCCAGGTCAAACTCTATGCCTGGTACGACAACGAATGGGGCTATGCCAACCGCACCGTCGAGCTGGCCAAAATGGTCGGTCTAGCGGTCTAAGGAGCGGTCATGAAAACGTTGTCAGCCCTCGCGCCGGAAGTGCGGCAGTATCTGCTCGTGACGGGCAACTACTGGGCCTTCACCCTCACTGACGGTGCTTTGCGCATGTTGGTGGTGCTGCACTTTCACGCATTGGGCTACAGCCCACTTCAAATCGCGGCATTGTTTCTGTTCTACGAACTCTTTGGCGTTATCACCAATCTGGTGGGTGGCTACCTCGGTGCTCGGCTGGGTCTGAACCGAACCATGAACATCGGGTTGGGCCTCCAGGTTGCGGCGCTGCTGATGCTGACGGTGCCTGCGGCCTGGTTATCCATCCCCTGGGTGATGGGCGCTCAGGCTCTATCAGGAATTGCCAAAGACCTGAACAAGATGAGTGCCAAAAGCTCCATCAAACTTCTGGTTCCTGATGGGCAGCAGGGCAAACTTTACCAATGGATAGCCATCCTCACTGGCTCGAAGAACGCACTCAAGGGTGTCGGCTTCTTTCTGGGTGGAGCCTTGTTGGCACTCATCGGCTTCAAAGGCGCGTTGCTGGCCATGGCGGGTGTCCTGGCGCTGATCTGGATCAGCAGCTTGATCCTGTTGAAGAAGGACCTCGGCAAGGCCAAAGCCAAGCCAAAATTTCGCGACATCCTGTCCAAGAGCCGGGCGATCAATATCCTCTCAGCGGCCCGAATGTTCCTGTTCGGCGCCCGCGATGTCTGGTTTGTGGTGGCCTTGCCGGTGTACCTGAGCAGCGTGTTCGGCTGGGACTTCTGGGAGGTTGGCGGCTTCCTTGCTGCCTGGGTGATCGGCTACGGCATCGTGCAATCGTTTGCTCCGCGCATCACTGGCAAGAAACGTGGACATGTCCCTGATGGCCGCGCTGCATTTCTGTGGGCACTTGCACTGGCAGGCTTGCCTGCGGCGATCGCTCTCGGGCTGAACACTGGTTTGTCGCAGCAGACGGTGCTGCTCGGCGGTTTAATGGTCTTTGGCGCGCTGTTCGCGGTGAATTCGTCGCTGCACAGCTACTTGATCGTGTCCTACGCCAAGGAAGATGGCGTGTCGCTGGATGTGGGTTTTTATTACATGTCGAACGCTATGGGACGGTTGATCGGCACAGTGCTTTCCGGCTGGATTTATCAGGTGTATGGGCTGGGGGCGTGCTTGTGGATTTCGAGCGCGTTCGTACTGCTCGCAGCCTTAATCTCCATAGGCCTGCCCAGGCATTCTGCGTCGCTACTTAACAACGTCGGGAAGAATGACCCATACGCATGATGGCCGCCGATGGCCATGGCCCTTTCCGTGAGAGAAGATCAACTGACAGGGCTGACGGCTAGAGACCGAGTGTCGTTTTCATTTCGGGTAGAGGAGGGCAGAGGGACGATTGTTTCCATTAAAAAAATAAAAATAGCGATGGTGAAATTAGCCTGCTGACCAAGTCCAGCCCCTCAAGGCGTGTCTGTCACATAAGCTGTGCAGCTCAGATCTGAATAGCCACTGCCTCTACCCAACTAATCTTCTGGCTGAACGTGGCCATCCAAGCGCTCAGAGCCAAGGAGGTCGGAAGGTGTGCCGCGGTGGTTGCCGACGAGGCTCTCAGGCTGCCCTCCTGACCTGGCAGTCCGCGCAGCAGGCGTGGTCGATATAATAAGTCAGGGTTGATTGGTGGTTGTTTCTACCCAAAGCACATCCAAGGGCTAAAAGCGCCCCATTGAATATTTGCACGAAGAGCGCATTCCTCCATCCCTCGGTGTTGATCCTATGGCTTCAAGGATTGGCTTCAGGCTTGGTGAATGCTGTCTGTTTCAATCTCGGCGCAAAAGCGTATGGGGAGCACAACCGAATGCCTTGCGAAACGCATGGCTGAAATGGGAAAAATCAGAGAAACCGAAATCTAGTGCCGCTTGGGAAATACTACGCACCTGACCTCGTTCAAGGGCATCCCGACTGGCAAGCAGCCTTTCCTTCCATATCTCCGCGACCGGAGATTTCTGATACCTGGCGAAAGCGCGCGTGACGGTCCGAGTAGAGACATGATGGGCTTGAGCAATGCGCTCAAGCGATAGGTCCGGCTCGGTCAGATACTGATGGATATAATTCATGATCCGCCCATACAGATCCAGCTCGTCGTGCGTGTTCTTCAAGTCCTGGAGTTCCAGGCTAATCACTAGCAGCTCAAGCAGCATGTTGGAGTAACGGCTGGATATTCCCGTATCTTGGAGGCTAGAAGTGGGGCTCGCTGCTTGACGTAACATCTCCCGTAACGGGGTCACCCCTGGGCGACGATCATCGAGGACCACCGCGGTGCACTCCGCTATATTTGGCAATCGCTGGCTAAGCAACTGCCGTGGAATGCGCACCAGATGGTTTTCGCCCCCCCCCAGACTGAAACGGAATGCCTGAGATGCGTCATAAAGAAACAAACTGTCCCCCACCAGCTTTGCCTTACGCTCTCCCTGTTCCAGTTCACCATAACCACGCCGAGTGAAACCCAGCCACAGATCATCGTTGGGATCATTGCGCAGGTGCTGGGCGGACCTCTCCCAATAGTGCAGAGGGGCGGACAACGTGCAGATGTCCAACGCCCCCATGCTGTGAACCTCCAGTGCACCATCAAAATCACTCTGCGCCAACGGTTTGCTGTCTGCCTCCAGACAGTGATGACAGACCACTTCTTTCCAGTACTCAAAACGACGTGGCGCGGTGACCGCTAGGGTCGAGTACTGACTGGTCTGGCTCATCACTTTCACCTCGCTGCGGTTAAACAAAACGGCGGTAGTACCGGTTGCCTGCGAGCTCAGCAATAAGCAGGCCATCCTTCTCCTTACTTGCGACTGTGGGTGTACAGACCACTGGCCAATACCTTACACGCCCGAGCTAGAGAGCTGCTTAGGCAGATCCTCCTAATACGCCAAAGCGATCCCGGTGCCATATCTTGAGACAAACATGCTCCTCGTCGCAGCACCCCGCACCATAACTGCACATCAGAGTTCCCAGTCCTTTTTGTGGCTGTCCTTCCTAACCAAACGGTTGTCCATTCGAGCCAAGCGCATCTCATCGCCCCTAGATAACTTTTACTCCACACCGTGTTCCTCCAAACGCAAATGATGAGGTGGCCCATGCATCCACAAGAACAGCAACGACTGTCCGACTCATTCTGGTATTTGCAGCGGTGGGACATAGCACCTGAAGAGTTTGCCACTTACCTACTGGAGCTAGGGGCGCTGGTGCTGCAACGCCAAAAGATTTGTTCCAGCAAAAAAATGACAACACCCACTGGGATGTTGAACCACTAACCGTCCGCCTGAGACGGCAATAACGGAGCCCCCATGGAATCTGCAATCGATAAACACCTCAAATGTCCCCGGACACTGTCCCGCCGGGTTCACGACGACTACCAGCCCCCCTTCCCGATGTTTGTCGGCCGCGCTGACGAAAGCGTTCAGCAAGTTGTGATGGCCTACCTCGGCGTGCAATTTCGCGAAGAACAGCGCACCGCCGCTCTAGAGACCATGCGCCACATTGTGTCCAGCTTCGCCCTCGCCAATGGCCCGGGGAACCACGACATGACCTACCACCTCGACAATCAGGGTTACGGAAATTTCATCGTCGTTGGCTACTGGCGTGATCCAGTTGCCTATTGCCAGTGGCTACGCTCGCCGCCGGTGGCCGACTGGTGGAGTGATGACGCGCGCCTGAACGAGGGACTGGGGTATTTCCGAGAGGTCATCGCGCCGCGCGCCGAGCAGTTCGAGACGCTGTATGCCTTCAAGGAAGATTTGCCTGGCATCGGTGCCGTCATGGACGGCATCAGCGGCGAAGTCGAGGAGCACGGCTACTGGGGCTCGGCACGCGACCGCTTTGCGGTCTCACAGACCGACTGGATGCAGCCGACCAGCGAATTACAAGTGCTTTCTGGCGACCCCGCCAAGGGCGGCAGGGTCGTGGTGCGTGGTCACGACAATCTGACGCTGATCCGCTCCGGACAAGACTGGGTCGAAGCTGGCGAGGAAGAACGCGCGCTGTATTTCAACGAGATGCTGCCGCCACTGCAGGACGGCATGGACTTCCTGCGCGACGAGGGGCAAGCACTGGGTTGCTACAGCAACCGCTTCGTCCGCAACATCGACCTAGACGGCAATTTGCTCGACATCGCCTATGACATCGGTCACTGGCGTTCACTCGATAAACTGGAGCGCTGGGCCGAATCCCACCCCACTCACCTACGTATTTTCACCACGTTCTTCCGCGTGATCGGAGGCCTTTCGAAGCTGCGACTGTACCACGAGGTATCGGTATCGGATGGCAGCCAGCAGTTGTTCGAGTACCTCAACTGCCACCCGCAGACCGGAATGATGCGCGACGCGCAAGTCTCGCCTACCTAACACCCATCGCTGGCTCCACTTTTAGCCCTGCGCGTCGCCTAACGGCGCCAGCGGGGCTCTTTTTGCCAAAAAAAGGATCTTCGATCATGAAACAGTTCCGCTACCTGTTGCTTGCAGCACTCCTCCCCAGCCTTTCCTCCCACGCTGTCGAGGTGTCACCTGGCGACTACGAGCAACTCCCCGTTGGCGCGACCCTTGGCGTGCTCTACTACCAGCACTCCACCACGGACAATGCCTACTCCCAGGGCCGCAAAACCAGTTCAGATTTCAACCTGACTTCCGACGTCGGCATTCTGCGTCTGCTGCACATTTACCAGTTGAGCGAACGACTCACCATCGAGCCACAATTCCTGTTGCCCTTCGGACATGTCTCAGGCGGTGGTGACGCTTCCGCCTTAGGTGACACCAACGGCATCGGCGACCTCATTCTCACAGCGCCGCTCAAGTACCGTCTCAACGATGCAAAGGACACCCTCGGTGCCACCGCTTACCTCTACGTGCCTACTGGCAACTATGACAAGGACGACGCGCTCAACCTTGGCGAGAACCGTTGGAAGGTTGATCTCCAGGCCGCTTACATCAAGCACTTCTCGGACAAGTGGGCCATCGACCTCGTAGGTGACGCCATCTGGTACGGAGACAACGATGACTTCGGCGCCAGCTCCGCCCGCAAGGAACAGGACGTTTCCTATGGCGCCCAATTAATGGGCCGCTACATGCCCGACCAGACCACTGCGCTAGCCATCGGCTTCGGCCACAACTGGAGCGGCGAAACCCAGGTCGCCGGTGTCAACCAAAACGACAAGATGGAAACCACCAACTTCCGCGTCACCGCCACCAAGTTCTTCACCGCCAAGGACCAAATCCAGTTGCAACTTGGTCGTGACCTTTCGGTGGAGAACGGCGCCAAGGAGGACTTTCGCATGAACCTGCGGTACGCACGGGTTTTCTAACCCCCTGTCCGTCTAGACCAAACGGTTGTCCTTACCAGCCAAGCGTGCGCTCGACGGCGGATCTAACTTGGATCCGTTGTAAGCCTTCGCAACCCGTATCAACCGTGCCGAACACGACATTGAGCTAATGAGATTGCCCCCACCCGAAACGGAGAAACCGCACCATGACCGACCAGCAACCATCCATAGAACAACAGCCCTCCCTCTACACGCGTTTGGGGGGCTATGACGTTATTTATCAGTTCGCAGGCGCAGTTTTGAGAAAAACAATGGGACATCCTGCCATCGGCCACATCTGGGCCCATATGTCCGAATCAACGTTCCAGAAGGAACACATCAATTTTGTCGATTTCCTTTCTGAACACTGGGGTGGCAGCGCCAAATACAGGGGTAGAGACATGGTCACCGCGCATCGCGGAATGGGTCTTACCGAGGTGCACTGGCAAGCCGTGCTCGATTGTCTCGAGGAATGCTACAACGACTACGAGCTGGCACCGGATCTGCGCAAAGAGGTCAATGACTTTCTCATCAAGTTCAAACCGGCCGTGATTGGTAGCCCCTCCTATCGAGACGTCGTACTCGCACACCCTGAAATGGACCCAGCCAAAGGAATGAAAAGCGTTGGAGTTATCTGGCCGAAACGCGGGAAGTCATCTCAGGAAGAAACAACGCCTAAGTCCGAAAACTGAGAGTCTGCGGTCTTGAGTCCTCCCCTTACAATGGGGCGCATCACTTTATATACCGCGCTGCCAGGGCTCGCTCTGGCAGTTTAAGACTATCTTGGTGTAACTACGCCTCAATCCGCCAGACATACTCCCAAGACGGTGCCTCGTGTTTGCTGCCGCTGGCCTAAGTGTGACGCGCTCAATCCCCCAACCTCGAACATCGTCATTCCCCGCGCCATCCTTAAGTACAGCAGTTGATCGTCTCCCGATCTCGCTCAGAAAGCACCGCCGAGCCAGGCCCAACGTAATGCCGCGCCAGTTCGCTCAGCTCATTTTGTATGCAACGCCTGAGAGGTAGCCTCAACCCCGGATCGGCTAATAAGCAGCGATACAAACTGGGGCAACCCAGTCCCTCTCAACCAAGTGACTGTCCTCCTCAACCAAGCACCGCTCAGTCACTGGAGATAGCTTAGGAACAGGCCCCGGTCACGGCCCGCCGACAGCAGACGCCACGCCAGGATTTCCCGGCGAGACTTTTAAACAGACATTTGCCAGCCCCTACGGGCCGGAACAGGAAACAGGACACACCATGGCCATCACCCGCCCGACTCTCGAACAACTGCTGGATCTCGCCAGTCGCCTGCACATTCAGCTGACACCCGAACAGGCCAGCGAATATCTGGCACTCATGCAGTCAAGTTTTGAGGCGTACGACCTGGTCGACGAGTTACCCGATTTTACCCCTCCAGTGCGCTACGAGCGCGGTCCTGTTCATCGCCCTTCAGGCACGGAAAACCCGCTAAACGCCTGGTACTACAAGACCGAGGTGATGGGTGCCAGTTCAGGCAAGTTGGTCGGCAAGACCGTCGCGCTCAAAGACAATATCTCTCTAGCCGGTGTCCCAATGATGAACGGCGCCGCGCCACTGGAGGGTTTCGTACCCTCGTTTGACGCCACCGTGGTGACGCGCTTGCTGGACGCCGGAGCAACTATCCTTGGTAAAGCCACCTGTGAACACTACTGCCTCTCCGGTGGTAGCCATACCTCAGACCCAGCTCCCGTGCACCACCCTTTGCGCCATGGTTTCGCAACGGGCGGTTCATCCTCCGGCAGCGCGGCGCTGGTGGCCACAGGCGAGGTTGATTTGGCCATTGGCGGCGACCAGGGTGGCTCTGCCCGTATTCCTGCAGCGTGGTGCGGCATTTATGGCATGAAGCCCACCTGGGGTTTAGTGCCTTACACCGGTGTCATGGCGATTGAAGCCACTTTCGATCACGTCGGCCCCATGACAAGCAACGTACGTGATAACGCACTCATGCTCGAAGTCATGGCCGGAGCGGATGGACTCGATCCACGCCAGGCTGCGCCTAAAGTCGACAGCTATAGTGACTATCTGGAGCGAGGCGTAAGCGGACTCAAGATCGGGATCCTGCTGGAAGGCTTTCAACTCGCCAACCAGGACCCACGCGTCGCAGAGAAAGTACGCGGCGCCATCGCAAAATTCGAGGCATTGGGTGCCGTCGTCGAGGAAGTATCCGTTCCCGAACACAACTTGGCGGGATCGCTGTGGAGCCCTATCGGTTGCGAAGGCCTGACCATGCAGATGATGCACGGCAATGGCGCAGGCTTTAACTGGAAGGGGCTGTACGACGTTAGGCTACTGGACAAACAGGCCGGCTGGCGCAATCAGGCGGATGCATTGTCCCCGTCGCTCAAGCTCTGCATGTTCGTCGGCCAGTTTGGTCTGGAGCGTTACAACGGCCGTTACTACGCCAAGGCGCAGAACATCGCACGCGTTGCCCGAGCCGGTTATGACAAGGCGCTGGACACCTACGACCTGCTGGTCATGCCGACGGTACCGATCATCGCCCAGCCGCTGCCTGAACCGGGTTGCTCGATCACCGAGAACGTCTCCCGGGCGCTGGAGATGCTCGGCAACACTGCCGCTCAAGACATTACGGGTCACCCGGCCATGTCGATCCCTTGTGGCCTGGTGGACGGGCTGCCAGTGGGTCTGATGTTGGTCGGCAAGCATTATGCCGAAGGCACCCTCTATCAAGCGGCAGCCGCATTCGAGGCTTCTGTCGATTGGCAGACGCTGTAAGCCTGCTCCACCGCAGACTCACAAAACGTCGCGCGTCGAACGTTTGCTGTTCATCCGTATAGGCAGATGAGGAAACAACCGATGAGTACACCTTTATCCCAAGTATCCATTTCGACGCGTGGCGAACGGATCTTCACCGGTGAGTAATGCTGGTGGCGATTTCATCAACTTCTATAGGGGGCAAAGACATGAGCCACACACACGAACATCATCACGATCACACTGAGCCTCCGGAGGCCATCGAGCTGCGCGTCAAGGCGCTCGAATCCCTGCTGACGGAAAAGGGGTTGGTCGACTCCATGGCCATGGACGCGCTGGTGGACACCTACCAACACAAGGTCGGCCCGCGCAACGGCGCCCAAGTGATAGCGAAGGCCTGGTTCGATCCCGTGTACAAACATCGGCTGCTGGAAGATGGCACCGCAGCCATCGCCGAGTTGGGCTTTTCCGGTGTTCAGGGCGAAGACATGGTGGTAGTGGAGAACAGCCAGGCCGTGCACAACGTGACGGTGTGCACACTGTGCTCCTGCTACCCCTGGCCGACCCTGGGTCTGCCACCAGTCTGGTACAAGTCTGCGCCTTATCGCTCACGAATAGTCATCGACCCGCGCAGCGTGCTGGCCGAGTTCGGTCTGACGATTCCCGATGACAAGGAAGTTCGCGTCTGGGACAGCAGCGCTGAGCTGCGCTATCTGGTACTACCGGAACGTCCGGCGGGTACTGACGGCTGGAGCGAGGAACAACTGATCGAACTCGTGACTCGCGACTCCATGATCGGCACCGGCCTGCCTAAGAAGCCGGATGACGTGGTCTGAATCTGAGAAGGAGAAAACCTATGAACGGTATACACGACCTGGGCGGTATGCATGGCTTCGGCCCAGTGCTCACGGAAGAGCACGAACCTATCTTCCATCATGACTGGGAGCGCAGAGTTTTTCCGCTCTTCGCCTCACTTTTCGTCGGCGGGTACTTCAACGTCGACGAATTCCGCCACGCCATTGAACGCATGGAACCGGCCGAATACCTGCAGGCGAGCTACTACGAGCACTGGCTGCACGCCTTCGAAACCCTGCTGACGGAAAAGGGCGTCATCAGCGCCGCCGAACTGCAGGGCACGGCCAAACCGAGCCCACCGACACAGCCTGTCACGGTGTTAACACCGGACATCGTCGAGGCCGTAGTGCTCGGCGGCGCCTCCTCGCGGGCAAAAGAAGATATCCCCGGTCAGTTCCGAGTCGGTGACCGGGTGCGGACGAAGAACCTAAATCCTACCAACCACACCCGACTGCCACGCTACGCGCGCGGTAAGGTTGGCACAATCGTGATTGCACATGGAGCGTTCGCCACCCCGGACACGATGGCCCACGGGTTGGGCGAACAGCCGCAGCAGGTCTATGCCGTGCGCTTCAGCGCTGAAGAACTGTGGGGAGTCGCGCGGCCGGACAGTGTGTGCATTGACCTGTGGGACAACTACCTGGAGGCCGTATGAACACGAGCATGCACCACGACTACAAAACCGTCGGTCTCCCTCTCGACGATGAAGGCCCGGTATTCGACAAGCCTTGGCAGGCCCAGGCTTTTTCCCTGCTGGTGCACTTGCACCAAGCCGGCCTGTTCCCCTGGAAGGACTGGGTGCAGGTGTTCAGCGAAGAGATCAAGGCTGCACCGGCGCAACCCGGAGAAAGCGTCAATGACGCCTACTACCGGCAATGGATCACGGCGATGGAAAGAATGGTCACCACACTCGGCCTGGCCGGTATGGAAGACATCGCACAGCGGGTCGAGGAATGGCGGCAGGCTTACCTGAATACCCCCCATGGACAACCGGTGGCACTGGTCAATGCAAGCTGCCCGCCGGCCCACGGGCACACCCATGAGCATCTGCCGCATCGCGAGCCCGTAGCGATCAGTCGAGCCGCCTGCTGAGGTCGGAGCAATTTCTTTGTTGTCTCTATTTTTCCCCTAACAAGCCGCCGAGGCGGCCAAGGAGTCATCGTCATGCATATCGAACCTGGCCTGGTGGAAGCCGGAAAACTCTGGCTGAGCTATGTTACCGCCGCAAGCGTCGGCACCTACACCGTCAAACTCGCCGCGGACGCCATTGGCGAACGAGGTGCCGTCTCGCTGGTAGCTCGCACCGCCGCCGCCACATCGCTGGTGTTTGGCTTCTTTCAGCTACTACCGCACCAACTGGTCGGCGTTTCCGAGGTGCATCTCATACTCGGCTCGACGTTGTTCCTGTTGTTCGGCGCCGCGCCCGCGGCGGCAGGTCTCGCTCTGGGGCTGCTGATCCAGGGTTTGTTCTTCGCTCAATTCGACCTTCCGCAGTACGGCATGAACGTCACCACCCTTTTGGTACCGCTGTTGGCAGTTGCTGCCCTGGCGCGGCGTATCATCGCGCCAGACACGCCCTATGTGGATCTGAGCTATCGCCAGGCACTAGGCCTGTCCACTGTTTTCCAGTCTGGCATCGTCGCTTGGGTTGCCTTCTGGGCCTTCTACGGGAAGGGCTTCACGGCAGAGAACGCACTGTCAGTCCTTACCTTCGGCAGCGCCTACATGACCGTTGTCATCCTCGAACCGCTGCTGGATCTGGCCGTGCTCGCGGGCGCGAAGGCAGCACGCGGCCTGCGTGGCAGCACGCTGGTCGAACGCCGTCTGTACCAGGTCGCCTGAGACGGCACGAGTCGGTCTAGGTTCAGGTGTCCCCGGGGCAAGCGAAGGTCGTAATGCCTCGGGCGACACACCGCAAGAATCGACCGAAACCTTGCAAACAGAACTGGGGGTAGTTGATGTTCTTCAGAAATGGCACCCGCAAGGCCCTGAGCCTACTCGCCAATAGGCTGGACCAGCCCCACGGTGAAGACGTATCGATTATGACGAAGGACTCGTTGCTGTTACGGGTACTGACAGGCATCAATCGCCTGCTCGCCGAGCGTGCGGCGCTCCAGGCTAAAGAGACCGATCTGAATGCCGAGCTGCAACGGCTCGACACTCAGATTAATGAATACAGAACGCAGCTGCGCGATCGGGAACAACTTTGGCAACTGGCGGCCCATGGGGTCGATGGTATCCTCTGGCAACTGCAGCTCAATGGTAGCCTACAGCCCGCCGATCACGTGTCGCTACAATGGTCCGGCAACCTGCCGGCGCACGCGGAGTTACCTGTCCAGCTGGGCCTCTGGAACGAACGCCTTCACCCGGACGACCGCCAGATTAACTTGGACACCCTGGCTCGCCACCTTGCCAACCGCGGCGGCCATAGCCCTTACCAAGTAGAGGTCCGACTCGCAAGTCAGTCGGGAGAATACCGCTGGTTTCAACTCCGTGGCGAAACTCACCGTGACGAACGGGGTATGCCGCAGATCACCGTTGGCGTCCTGCGCGACATTCACGAGCAGCACCTGCGGGATGAAGAATTCGCACTACTTTCAACTCGCTTCGACATCTCCCGCGAGTGTATCCAAGACGCACTCTGGGACATCAATATCCTTGCAGGCGACCCGGCCAACCCGAACAACGTCATCTGGTTTTCATCCCAGATGCGCCGATTGCTTGGCTACGAAACCATCGAGGAGTTCCCCAACGTGTTCGAAAGCTGGCTGTCCCGTCTGCACCCCGAGGACAGCCAGCGCGCCGTACAAGCCTTCATCGATCATGTCGGCGACCACTCCGGTCAGACACCATTCGATGTCACCTACCGGCTCAGACATAGCAATGGCGAATACCGTTGGTTCCTTGGTAGGGGGCAAACCCAGCGCAGTACTGACGGCACGCCGCTACGCACCGTGGGGGCTATCACCGATGTGCACTCCATTCGCGAAGAAAGCCATCTTCGCCAGGTTCAGGAACGCCAGCACCAGACAATGCAGGAAAACCTCGCCAAGCTCACACAGATCGTTGCCACCATTCAGGGTATCGCCAACCAGACTAATCTCTTGGCGCTGAACGCAGCCATCGAAGCAGCCAGAGCCGGTGAGGCCGGGAAGGGCTTCGCCGTGGTTGCCGACGAGGTCCGAAAACTGGCCACCCGGACCAGCCAGGCCACCCAGCAAGCGGCCGACATGATAGAGAGGTACTGAATCGACGCAGCCCCTAATCTGTTGACCGCAATGCCTGCTGTCCCCTGCGCATAACTCAGTTATCACCGCTCACGAACTTGAGGACATGCCCAACATTACACTCAATAGTCCTCCCGACTCGGCCAGCTACATCGTGCACCGCAGTCTCTAACTGACGACCATTCAGCGCACGTAGCAATGAGGGCCGGTTCAACAACAACGCGGTAAGCCCAATGCCGATTTGATTGCCTCACAAGGCTCTCCCCTATGTTCGACTGACGCAATGCGTCTTTATGAAGACGCCAGCCCCCTCAGGCGGGCATGCGGAGATCTGCCATGACAATTTTTACTCGCCAGCATCGCAATTTTATTGCCTTGCTAATTGGCGCACTGCTCGCCATCCTGGTTACTACGGTTGCATATAGGCTTCACCGTACTGATGTCTCATCAATACCGGCTGCGGCAACCAGGAAGGCGGATTCCAATCTACCCGAAGTCATGCCTTGGCGTTACGGTCACGAAGAGGCCAAGTTTACCCTGGTACTGTATGCGGACCTTGAATGCCCATACTGCAAATCCTACTACCCGGTTCTGAAAGACTGGGTCGATAGACATCCCGAGACAAATCTGCAATGGCACCACTTACCACTTACCACTTACCACTTACCACTTACCACTTACCACTTACCACTTGCCACTTGCCACTTCCGATGCATGAACCTATCGCCATACGTGAGGCTCAATTCGCCGAATGCATGGGCCAGGTCAACGGCCGCTCGGCATTCTGGGAGGCGATCGACTGGATCTACCAGCACACGCGCGGTGATGGACTCGGCATCCCTGATAGCACTCCGTACCCCGATCTCTCCCCTTCCATTCAGACCTGTTTGGACAACGGCCGCACAAATGCCGTAATTCAAACCCGAGCTAGGGAGGGTTCGCAAGCTGGTATCTCGGCCACGCCAACACTGATGATTCGGGAAAACCAAAATGGTCAAGAACTCATTCTGCCTGGCCCCGTCGAGGGAGACGCATTACTCTCTGCGCTGGATTTGCTCACGGCTCAAAACGCAAACGAATCGGATGCGGAAACAGAAATACCTAACGAACTTGTCGGCGAAATTCCAAGGTAGATTTCGATCTCAAAGCTACGATGCGATGCTCTCGTGCTAGTCGAATCCTGCCCCCATCACATCTGTTCGGCGAACAGCCATTGCCTATGCGCTGGCGGACCTCGCATTTGAACTTACTGATCGCCCTAGTCCCTCTCTACTCCTAGAGCCCCCAACGATGTACAGGCACCATTTGTCGCCACTTACAAAGGCTGCAGCACGTTATTGCTCGCTGTCTCATCCCCCTACCGCCGAGAGGCAATCGGCAGCCTCTTGGATAAGCCAATTCTGGAAACGAGCGCACTTTTCATCCTGCTCGAGCGGCCCAGGGGATACCCGCAACAGCTATGCCTTCGGTTCGCGAACAGGACTACTCTCTGCCCTGGGCATCGCCTGCGGCGTCCAGGTTCACGTCATATACACGGTGTTTGGCATAGCTGTGCTGATCGTCGGCTTTTCCACGCTCTTCATGATCATGAAAATCCTCGGAGCGTCCTATCTCATCTATCTGGGATACAAGTCACTGACTGACAAGGTTTCAAATACCAAGATCATGTCGCCGTAACCTTCATTCTGAAGATGCTACGAGACAGTTCTATATCCAAATCGAGTGTGAGACCGCCGATGGCATCGTCGCAGTTTTCCAGGCCTACGGAGTCGAGGCCAACGAATATATCCAGGTCGCTTTTCCAGAAGTCGCTCAAATGCGACGAACGTCCGGGTGTCGCTCGCTTCAGAATCGTATCGCAGCGAGACATTGCCAAGTTGCTGCACTGCTTCTTGCCAGACCTCGAGAAGCAAGTGTTGTCAGATGCCTCCACAGCTCGAGGCATCAAGCTGCGCAAGCAGTTTCCGAGCGGTGCAGGGCTGGCTGGAATGTGGTCACCATCGGGTTCGAAGGTGCCGCCGGCAATTTTGGGCGCGAACAGCCAGCACATCGACCACTCCGAACGCTATCGCCGGGCCGCTGAACATCTGCGGGTGGTGCAGGGGTTGTGGGATTCCTTCGAAGACGATGCATTCCCGCGCGACAAGCAGAGCGGGGTATTTTTTGATCCGCAACGTCAGCTCCGCCTTGATCATCAGGGCGAGTTCTTATCGGTCGCCTTACCAAAGCTTGACCGAGCAGGGCGGGCTACGGCAACACCGAGGTGCAAACCGTGTCGGCGTTCAACACGTTGCGTACCGTCTTGCGGCAACAAGACCTGGATCTGAGAGATATCGTGCAACTGCGGGTGTACCTGGTAGGCGCTGAAGAAACCGGCGGCAGGCTCGACTTCGCGGGTCTGCAAGCCGGTTATACGCAGTTCTTTGGCACCGCCGAACACCCCAACAAACCTGCGCGCACCGCCTTGCAAGTGGTAGCCCTTCCGTTGCCCGGTGCTCTGGTGGAAGTCGAAGCGATCGTGGCCAGGACTGCGTGATCGGTCGCCATCGGTAACACCCAAAAAATCATTAAATCAAAACGGGCTTCGGCGTTACGGCGCCGAAATCCCTGGTGTTCGTTTGCCTGGAAAAAGCAGGCAATGACGAGCAATCAGCGAATACGTTGCCTGGTGCGGCTTATCCGGCGTTAAAAATCGTTTTAGCACGGATGCCGGTCCTGAACGTCCATGGGATACGGCGTCTTTCCGCTTTGCACATTGGCATGTCAAGCCGACTTCCTGGCACAAAATGTCGAGTAAAGCGGTGGGTATCTTCTGATACTCGATGTGCCCGGAGTCATCGCAGTCAGGCCCTCAATAGAAAGAAAAGGCAGCTGCGAAATGGCTCCCAGCCAACAAGGCAAAAAAGGCAGCCCGTGCGCGTTTGGTACTTCGGCATTGTGCTGGTCTGGCCGCGAGGTCTCTTTAAAAGTTGTCGAGTACGGAAGGGTTCACCTTTCGCGCTCATTCCTTTGATTCGGCAGCGATCCGGCGCCTTGGTGCGTGTGAGGTTGGCGAATTCGGCAAGATCAGGCGAGAGAAAATCCATGAGTAAGGTTGTATTGGTAACTGGCGCATCATCCGGTTTTGGGCATGCGATTGCCCAGCGACTGGCTGCGCAGGGACATACCGTATTCGGTACCGCACGCAAGCCCAACGGCAACCTTGGGAAGGTTCGAATGATTGCGCTTGATGTCACCGACGATCTTTCGGTGAGAAGGGCGATCGACGAAGTGATCGCCTCAGCAGGTCGCATCGATGTGCTGGTTAATAACGCCGGTGTGGGCATCTGTGGCGCAATCGAAGACACCAGTCTGGATGAAGCCCGTTGGCAGATGGAAACCAACTTCTTCGGAACGGTTCGGACCATCCATACCGTCATTCCTCATATGCGCGCGCGTGGCGCGGGTCGCATCATAAATGTCAGTTCGCTGGCGGGTCTGATCGGCTTGCCTTTTCAGGCTTACTACAGCGCCAGTAAGTTTGCAGTCGAGGCGTTGAATGAAGCGCTGCGGATGGAGCTCTCGGGAACCGGCATAGATTCTACCAACATCAATCCCGGAGACTTCAAGACGGGCTTCACGGCTGCACGAGTGTTCACGCGTCATGCGTTGATCGGACATCATGCCAAGCAACTGGCGACCACCGTTGGCATGTACGAGCGTGACGAGAACAATGGTGCTGATCCGGCCTTGGTCGCGGATCTTGTCGCACGTCTTGTGGTGCAGCGACGGGTGAGTGTCCGCTACACGGTAGGTCGTTTCGACCAGCGGATGAGCACGGTGCTGAAACGCATCATACCCGCCTGGATATTCGAGCGAATCATGAAGGGCACTTACGCAATCAAGTAGCAGCGTGCTCTTGGATGAAAACAACATTGAGTGTTCCACGGCGGTGGCTCGCGGTCGGTGCTCAAGTGCGTGATCAGCAGGCCCGACCTTGTCCTGAAGTGTTCATAGGCAACGGGCTTGGTGACGCCGGCACGCTCTGCCAGCGTGGCAAGCGTCAGTGCATCTGTTCCTGTTCGTAAAGTTTGTGTTGCACCCTTCATAAAAAGGAAACCTATATGTCAGTAATTGCGCGAGAAATCCACCTCAACAGCCGGCCGACCGGCAAGATAGAACCGCAGAATTTCGTTCTGGTCGAACGGCCATTGCCTGCCATCGCTCCTGGCCAGGTGTTGGTACGGAACCTGTTCATGTCGGTCGACCCGTACATGCGCGGGCGCATGAACGAAGCTGAAAGCTACATTGAGCCCTTTCAGATTGGCGCAGTGCTTGAAGGCACGGCAGTGGGTGAAGTGATCGAGTCGACCGATAGCCGATTCTCCGTCGGGGATGCGGTCGCTCACTTTGCTGGCTGGCGCGATCATGCTCTTTTGGATGGCGATGACCACGTCACGCCGCTCGATACGACACACGTACCTATTCAGGCTTTTTTGGGCGCCTTGGGTCTTCCCGGTCATGCCGCGTACTACGGCTTGGTGCACATCGCTAAACCTCAAGCGGGCGAGACCGTTTTCGTCTCGTCAGCCGCTGGCGCCGTTGGGTCTCTTGTCGCGCAGATCGCCAAACTCAAGGGCTGCCGAGTCATCGGTTCGGTGGGTTCGGAAGCGAAGGCAGAATGGTTGCGAGATGAGTTGGGCGTGGATGTCGCGATCAACTACAACGCAGAACCTGATCTTGAAGCGGCCCTGCGCCGGGCTGCACCAGAAGGTATCGATATCTATTTCGACAACGTGGGCGGCTCTCATCTGAAGGCGGCTATCGCGGTGGCGAAGGACTTCGCTCGTTTCCCGCTTTGCGGAATGGTGACCCAGTACAACGGTGAATCCGAAGGGCCGAGCAATATCTACGCAGTCATTCAGAAGAGTCTGCTTCTGCAAGGGTTCGTCGGTATTAACCACTTGGATATCTGGGAGGAATTTACGCACGAGATGATCAAGTGGATTGCTGAAGGGCAGATCAAAACACGGGAAACCATCGTGAATGGCCTGGAGAATGCGCCCGATGCGCTGATCGGCCTGTTCGCAGGTGACAACATCGGAAAAATGCTGGTCCGGCTCGGATAAGCGACCACTTTACCAAATCCTCGGATCAACAGTTGATTCGGGGATTTTGTGTCAGCACCTTGATATCGAGTTTCGCTCGCTCAATAAACCGTGGCCTCAGGCCTTCCAGTCGCTGATTTTCTCTACAGCACAGTGCCTCAGTCCATACGTTTGACAGCCCTGGCCTCGCGGCCCAAGTGATGCTCCAAACTGACCGGAGATAACAACATGACGTTTATAGAACGGGAACAACAAGATGGCTCCGACGGTACATCCATTGCCAAGTTGCGCCACGTCTTCGCGCTGCAGAAGCATGCTTTCCTCGAAAACCCCATGCCAAGTCTCGAACAACGCCTGGAACTGCTAGGCGCTTTGGCCAACATGATGCTGACCAACCGCCAAAAGATTCAGGAGGCTGTTGCCGCGGACTTTTCCTCACACCCGCGCCAACTCTCCGACATGGTGGAATGTCTGAACATAGCCGGGCGCGTCCAATATGCAGCCACACATCTGGCTGAGTGGATGCGACCTCAGGAGCGAGTTGCCGACGCCAGCTTTTTCGGCAGTGGACGGGCTTGCGTACAGGCACAGCCCAAAGGCGTTGTGGGAAACATGGCACCGTGGAACTTCCCGTTCGACATCGGCATCGGCCCTTTGGTGGAGATGCTCGCGGCGGGTAACCGGGTCATCGTTAAACCTTCCGATCTGACACCAGCCTGCAGCGAGCTGACCATGGAGATGATCAGTAATACCTTCGATCCCGCGCAGGTGGCAGCTGTCGCCGGCGGCCTGGAACTGGCCAAGTTCTTCCCGACCCTTGAATGGGATCACCTGATGTACACGGGCAGCACTGAAGTGGGGCGCAGCATTGCAGTGGCCGCCGCTCAGAATCTGGTGCCAGTCACTCTGGAACTCGGTGGAAAATGCCCGGCTCTCATTGCCGCAGATGGTTTGAGTGCGCGCACGATCGAGCAGGTTGTCGGGTGCAAGACATTCAAAAGCGGTCAGATGTGCGTCACGGTGGATTACGCCCTGGTTACTCATGCGCAACGCGATGAGTTTGTTTCCCTGGTGCGCAAGCATGTCGAAACCAATCTACCCAATTACACCCAGCGACAGGACACCACCGGCATCATTAACCAGCGCCACCTACAACGCCTGCAAAGCTATCTGGATGACGCCGTTGCCAAAGGTGCCACGCTGGTGCAACTGGGCGGCGATGTGGATGAGCGCAACCGGCGTATGCCACTGACCCTGGTCCTCGATGTGAGCGACGACATGCTGGTGATGCAGCAAGAGATATTCGGTCCGATATTGCCGATCAAGACCTACGGGGAAATTTCCGAGGCCGTTGCGTATATAAACGGTGGCGAGCGCCCTCTGGGTATTTACGTCTTCACCGAGACACCCGCCGTTGCCGAACAGGTGCTTTCACATACGGTTTCGGGAGGCGCCTGTGTCAATTCGGCCGCCTTGCATGCTTCCATGCCTTGCCTGCCGTTTGGTGGCATCGGCAAAAGCGGGACCGGTCGTCATCATGGGTATGAAGGCTTCCAGGAGTTCTCCAACGCGCGTGCGATCTTTTACCGTGGCGAGAATGATTTGGTGGCTGCAATGTTCGCGCCCTACGGCGAACTGGCTGACGCAGTGATTGCTGGCGCCCTGGGTCATTCCTGATGAATCGTCTGCGCAGGGTTTCCTCTGCGCAGACAGGAAAGCCTTCGCCTGAATTGGTTGATGCAGTTTGAGCATGCCAGCGCACCCTTTATTGAGGCACTTCAGCGCAGCCGTAACGACGCTGAGGGCTTGGGCTTGCTAGCAGAAGCTTTCGCGCAATCGGAGGGTCAGAAGCTCGAACAACCACTCGCTGACCTCATGTTCATGGCCAACACCTGAGGCTAGCTGAGCGCAAACGCAGACCGGGAAGACTGACATGGCCAGCCCGCGAAAGTCCTCAGTCCCGCCGACCTCCTTGCCATCTTCGGGCTTGAACCGGCTAAGGCCATCGCCTATCTCAAGCAAAAAGGCGAAGCAATCACCTGGCACTGGCAAAGAGATGCTCGATCAAGCACATAACGTTCACCGTCGCCAAGGCTATGCTGCCTCGACTTGCTGTCCGATATATCCGCGCAGCACTGCAAACGGCCCTTCAACAAGGTCAAACGCTCAAACATTTCACCGCCAACGTACAACCCATTCTTCAGGCTCAAGGCTGGTGGGGCCAACAGATCATCATCGACAGCGAATGCACAAGTGAACTCGTCCGACTCGGCAGCCCACGCCGCCTTAAAAACAACTACCCAACCAACTTGCAAAGCGCCCACATGGCAGCCCGCTAGCCAGCATGCAAGCCACCGCCAAAACTCACCCCAGCCATCGCGCACTGCACGGTCAAGTCTTCCGTCACGACGATCCCATCTGGGCATCCATCTTCCCGCCCAGCGGCTTCAACTGCCGACGTCGCGTCATCGCCCTGAGCGAAGCGCCGTGGGCTAACGCTAGTATCGAGCGCAGGAAGGGTATTCACGGAAACAGTCGAAGTAGGCACCAACAAACGTACCGGCGAAGTTCGTACAGCCACGGTTACCGGTATTCGCTTAAAAGACGCCCAAGGCCCGCCATCACATTCCGCACCGATCCAGGCTTCAACCACTCGCCCGGCAGTGGCTTGGTAGAAGCCATAAAACGCAAACAGGCATTCGGCGCTCAAGGTGCACGAAATGTCATCATCGAAGTGGAACACCATCGTGTTCAGAGTGTTCTACGCCAAGTACGGTGGGTCGTCAGCGACCTCTCAATCTGATGCAAAGCATTTCTGCTGGGCTTGCTGAAAAAACCGAGGAAAATTTTGAAAACGAAGGCCGTACTCAATGGGCCGCATAACGGCGATACACATCCCAATAGCAAACGCGACAGAAATAGGAAACGTGTTCATGTCGAATATACCGCGCAGCGAATACCATGCTAAGCATCCAGCAACAGCTATTAGGGCGATCCAGCCCTGATTACGGCGTAAGGTTTCCTCCCCGCGTGGAGGCAATTGAATGACGCTCCGGGCTAGCCACACCGCCACTATTCCTGAAATCACCACAACAGTAAAAATATTAGACCTGTGAGCATGATGCGTGTCTCTAGGGGGCGAGCCCGGCCGTATCTAAGAACGGGTAATTATTTAATCGCACAGGCTGCCTTCTCGGCGCTTATGTAACGCTCCACATACCGATGGTGACTGGAAATAGCTGCAGCTCAAAGCGCACAGCACGATCGGCAGGCGGTGGCGAGCGACCCGCCAGCCGGGGTGCAGTGTCGGGTATGTGAGAACGGTCAGAAGCGGTTCAGGCAGGGAAACACTGTAAATCGAATCTACCGCGTCACGTCATTCACGAAACACGGGGGCTTGAGCATATTAGAGTGGTTGTTCGGGTCTGCCGTCTTATCAGGCCTTGCGCAGAAAATCGCCGTGCTGAAAAACGTCCGGCAACGGCCACACGGATGTGGCCGGGCATTCATCGCCTACACACTGAAGCGCAGGTCAAGGCAAGGTAAAAAGCACCTTCACTTTGTCCGTTACTGCGCCTTTGTCGACGTAACCAATGGCATCCTCCTCGGCACTCACCTTGGCGACTACCGCGGCATCGTCGGTGACGCTTGTCAGCGGTTGGCCTTTACCGGTGAACACCAGACCAGACCAGTACGACTTCAACTGCGACTCATTTTTGCTCGCCACGGCGCTATAGAACTTGTCCTTGGTCGGATTCCAGTCTTTCTGGTCAACGCCTTTCAGGGACTTGTCCTTGCCGAGGAAAATGTTGGCAACGTCAGATTGCGATGGTGCCACGCTCGCTGCGGGGTTGACGATGACGGCTACTTCGGCGTGGGCAGTAGTGGCAATCGCCACCAAGGCGCAAGCACTGAGAGCACTTAACAATAGCTTCATGGGGGCTCTCCTTAAAATACGAAGTCAACGCCGACACTGATGATGTCGCCGTCATAATTGCGTGCGGGGGTGCCGGCCACGCCGTTCGTGATCGAGTGCACCGCATGGTCGTAGGACTCTTGCGAACTTTCGACAAACACGCCAGCGTAACCGCCTGAGGTGTCTACGCGCTTGTATTCGGTTTTTACGATCACGTTTGCCGACACGTTGTAATTCAGGCCATAGGTCCAGGAATTCTGCCTGCCCTGGTCGGCGTCTAACTGGGCGTAAGTGATGTGAGCCAGGAAGTCGCCAAAGCGACGGCCGCCCATCAGGTAGAAGGCCTCGATACTGCCCTGGCCATCTCTCTCGGTAACCAGGCGAGTCCATTCGTTGGCGGTCAGCCAGGTCCCATTGTCATACTGGTAGCCAACCGAGGTGAACTTGCTTTTCTGCTTGTCCAAATGACTCAATGTCGCGATTTCGGGAGCGCCGAACGGGTCGATGACCGTAGCGTTGACCGTATTGTCGACGTCGGCTTCGGTGTACCCCACACGCACAGTACCGAAGTCGCTGGTTTCGAGGCTGACATTGGTGGCAAATATCTTTTTGTAGTCGATGTCGTACAGCCCATCGGTTGCGAAGATATTGCGGTTTACCGCCTGGCCACCCGCCACCTGGAAAGTCACCGAACCAAACGACAGCGGCACGGTATAGATCGCATCCGCACCTTCGTAGTTACTCACCTGAACCTGGCTGTAAACCTCGTCCGGTAGACGCAGCCACGGATAGGTGAAACCCACATCCAGGGTTTCCGAATACATGTACACCGGGCTACGCAAACGGCCGGCGCGCAGTTTCAAACCGTCAGTGGCCTGCCACGAGAGATAAGCCCACTCCAGATTGGCTTTCCAGTTGTCCTGCTCGGGCTTGGCAGTGGCTTGTACCGTAACGCCAAGGGTGTCGGTCAGGCCGTATTGAAATTGGCCTCCAATCTTGGAAAGCTGATCGCCACGCCAGGAATCGGTAGTCTGGCCGTTTATACCGTAGCTGCGGCCATCGCCTTCACCGCCGAGACGGGTGATGCCGGCGGTGCCGAAGCCGTTGAAGCGGTATTCACCCTGATCAAGGGCGAAGGCAGAGGTGCTCGCAAGGCTGGCTGCGAGGGTTAGGACTCGAAGTGGGGTCATGCTAGTGCTCTCTCGGTCTGAGTCAATTAAACGCGGAATTGGGCTGTAGCAGCGCGCAAGTGGTCCCCGGTGGTGACCAGTTGCTCGCCAAGGCGCGCGGTCGCATCGGCTCCCTGGGTCGTTGCCTGGGTGTCCTGCTGCAACACTTGGGTGTCTCGCTGGATCGAATTGGAAAGGCCGATTTGCTCCTGGGTGAACTGGGCAATACCGGCATTCAATTCGTCGATCTGGCGCACCGCTTGAGCAATGGCTTCGAGGGTTTGAGTGGCCTGTACCGAGCGTTCGATGCTGACCTGGGCTTTCTCGCCATTGAGGGTCATGACATCAAGCACACCGTTGGCACTGTTTTGCAGGCGCTGAATGATGTTTTGGATCTCTTCGGTAGACGCGGCGGTTTTCTGCGCCAGGTTGCGCACCTCGTCAGCGACCACAGCAAAGCCACGGCCTTGCTCGCCTGCACGGGCCGCTTCGATGGCGGCATTGAGCGCAAGCAGGTTGGTTTGCTCGGCGATGCTGCGAATAACGGTGAGCACCGAACCCACTTGCTGGGTTTCTTCTTCCAACTGCTGCATGGCCTGAACCGAGTTCATCACGCTGTTGCCCAGGTCGCTGATGCTGGTGGATAGACCACCGATATTCTGCCGGGCGGTTTCCGCTTGCCTGGAAGCCGCGCCCGCTTCGTCCGAGGCCTGGCGCGAACGCTGAGCGACCTCCTGAATGCTGCCGGTCATATTGCTGATATCGCGGCTGATGGATTCAGCATGGCCTTGCTGCGAACGGGCGTTTTCTTCAGCGCCCTGGGTCAGGCGATAGAGTTCCTTGGACATACCACCCAGCGGGCTGGCGGAATCGATAATCTGGCGGATGGTGCCCTGCAGCTTGTCGAGGAAGCCGTTGAACAGTTTGATCATCACGCCGATTTCGTCGCCGGTTTCCACGTTGACGCGACGAGTCAGATCGCCCTCGCCGGTGGCGATGGCTTTCAACGAGTCGATAACGCCGTGGATATTGCTCATCACGCTGCGGATCACCATTATCGAACCAACACTCACCAAGAGCACCAGCAAAGCGCTCAAGCCAAAGCCGACCCGGGTGGTGGTGGCGTTGTCGGTACGGGTTTTCGCCAGACCTTTCTGGAAGTCTTCGTAAGCGTGGCCGCGGAACGCATCGCCGGCTTTTTGCGCGGTTTGCAGGTCAGTGGCCATACGGTCGAGGTTTGGGCGCAGGTCTTCAAAGGCCGTGCCTTTAAGCAAATGCCCGGAGGCGGAGAAGGCGTTGTCGGCATAGTCCTTGATCGCCGCATTCCAGGCGCTCAGTTCTTCGCTGCGTTGTTTGTGCGCACTTGTAAGGGTGTTCAGTTCCTGCTGCTTGCTACTGATTTCTTCGATGATCTTGCGGGCTTCGTTGAGGGTCTCCGCTTCGCCAGCCGCCACGGCGCTATTGAGCAGTCCGGGAATTCGGGAAAACTGAAAAATAACCGCGTCGGCCTTTTCCAGGGTCGGGTAGCTCTGTTTTTCCAGTGCGACCAAACGGCTGTCGTTATTGCTCAGTTGTACGGAGGTATAGATTACGAACAGCAAGAGGCCGATCAGGGCCACGGCCGGCGGCAAGGAAAGCTTTAGAGTCAGCGAAAGATTTTTGAACATGAATTATTTTCCCGACTGCGCACAGGGTGAGTGTTAGATGAACAAATAGAACCTGTTTTTTGGTCATGCTCCGACAACTACAACCACCCACACCGGAGCGCGGCGATCATTAAGATAGATGGCCGAAAGTTGGTGTACGAAAGAAAATAAGTCTCTATTTAAGAGTCGCCTGAATGGCTTTTCAACCACGAACACCACGAGCACGAAAAGCGTGACAAACAATTTACTTACTCACTAAAATGGCAGTCAAAAACATCAGCATGTCGTAGCCGGCGGAGTTAATCCACAACCTGTTAGTTAACCAGATTTGTGGCACGCAACCTGACAGCGCTCGTCATCCCTCGCGCCCCGATCAAAGGCGCGAATACATCGCGCTGAATCACGCCTCTCTATGCTGTCGCCACAAAACCCTGCCCACATGTCCCAATGGCTGAATCGAAAAAGTATTGAGGACTGTAAGACTGCATATCTCAGCTGGCATAAAAAAGAGGCAGGTCAAAAAGACCCACCTAAACTCCATGTTGATACGCACAGCAAGGCTATTCAAAAGAAGAGTGCACAGCTTGCCAGCAGGTGACAGTTACGTTGACATTCCATGCCAAATAAATGGTTTCAGACTTGTGTGCGCTAGAGAAATTGCGAAGCAGCGAGAAACACCATCTTGCACGCGACGATTAACAAATAAGTCAACAACTAATTCGGCAGCGCTGCTACGAAAAACGCCAACTAGCCGAACCATTATAATTTCGGTGCCTGCGCGCAGCGGCTACCCTTTAAGAATGCTTTCTCGATAGTCAGAAAGATATGAATGTCGGCCAGCTGACAACAGCGCAAAATTGGACCACCTCCAGTGGCTACCTCGCGCCCGCCAAAGACATTGCATGGGGATTGGTGTGGAAGGCCCTGGAAGGGATCAAGCCAACAGGCCTGGTGGCATTTCTGTTGCCTGCCATGGGGATCTTGCACAACTCCGAGAGCCAAGCCGCGCGCCGCATGTTGCTGCAGCGGTCCAGGACCGCCGAATTATTAATATGTCTGATCTCTGCTTTCAGCTTTGATGGAGTGCAGTGTCCAACCGCCTTCGTGCTGTATAGGCCTTAGTAGCAGGAGCAAGCTCCCTACCGCTTCGAGTACTGGGTCCCTAAGGCTGACCTTACTCGACAACAGCGGCGGCAAAGTCTAGACCGGTGCAGGCGCCATGACCCTGGTTGCCGATGATCTGCGCAACCAGCAAGGCCAGCTCAATGCTCAAGGCGGCAAGCTCAAGGTCAATAGCTCCACCTTCGACCACACTCAGGGTGACGCCCGCGCCGACAATGTAGAAGTCACCAGCACCACGCGCCTTACCAACGATCGCGGTCACCTGGTCGCCACCACTGGCAACCTCGAACTCAAGCGCGGAGAAATCCTCAACAACTCAGGCGAACTGAGTGCCCGCCAACAGTTGCAGGTCGATGCCGACAAGCTGAAGAACCTTCAGGGTAATCTGAGCGCAGAGGTCATTGGTCTGACGCTGAGCGACGCTCTGGATAACGACAATAGTCTGATCGAGTCTCGGGAAACCCTCGGCATTGATGCAGGCACCCTGACTAGCCTCAATGGCAAATTGCGCGCACTGGGCTCCAAAGATAGAAGCCAGTTCAAGGTCGGCGGTCATTTCAACAACGACAATGGCCTGGTGGAAATCGGCAATGATCGGTTTGCCCTCGACAGCTCGAGCTTAAGCAACCAGCAAGGCACCGTCCGCCACCTCGGCACCCAAGGATTCGATCTGTCACTGGCGGATAGCCACAACGTCAAAATTTTTTGCGCTCGGCATCATGTGGAATCTATTTTTGGAGTCAGCTTCACCCCATCCCCGACATGCTGTTGCTCAGAGGCCGCTAATCAAGTGACCACCATCGACCGCAAGGATGCTGCCAGTCATGAACGAACCGGCCTCGCTGGCGAGGAGCAAGAAAGGCCCGTCTAACTCTTGCAATTCACCCAGGCGGCGCATAGGTATCTGCCCACGGACATATTGTTTACTGTCGTCACTCTCGAAATAGGCTTCGTTCATTTCGGTCTTGAAATAGCCTGGGGCGATCGCGTTAACGCGGATACCGAAGCGCGAGAGCTCCAGCGCCAGCGATTTGGTCAGATGTACCACTCCGGCCTTGGCTGTGCTGTAGTGGCTGTAGCCCATGCTGACGCGCAAACCGAGGATCGAGGCGATGTTTACGATGCTGCCGCCGCGTCCTGCTTTGACCAACCTCTGGGCGGCGACTTGGGCGACGCGCCAAACGCCATCTAGATTGGTCGACAGCATGGCGCGCCAGTCCTCTTCACTGATCTCCAGAGGACGCTTGCCGTCACCGATGCCGGCGTTGTTGAGCACTACGTCGACGACACCGAAATGTGCCTCGGCTGTGTCAAAAGCCGCTTCCACGCTGGCCCGATCGGTGACATCGAGTGCCACCACCAATGCTTGACCTTCTGCCTGTTCGATTTCTGTGGAGAGTTGCTGTAGCCGTTCGATGCGGCGCGCGGCCAATACCACGCGAGCGCCAGCCCTGGCCGCTACGCGTGCCAGATGTGCCCCAATGCCGCTGGATGCACCTGTAACCAGCACTACGCGATTGGCGAGGGAAAAGTTTTGGGCGTAACTGTTGCTCATAGGTAAACCTCGGAGAGAAAGGATGAATGCATTGCGCGTCAAACCCTGTCGATTACCAGCGTGGGGTGATCATGCGCACCTTGAGGCTGGGTGCTCGTAAACCCGCCGTAAATGCGTGTCGAAACTCCACGGTGCCGGTTGCTCAGCGATGCTCATGATCCATGACAAACCGGATGATCATCAGTCTCCGTGCACTCAATCTCAGTGCTTGTAAAGGTCACCAAAGCTGGCAGTGGGGTAGGCGGTGTACACCTTGACGACATTGACCTTGGGCGTTGACTCGCAGGTATAAATGACCCCTGCGGCCAGGGCCATGCTCAGGCACACGAAGTAGAATGGGCGCATGGAAACCTCCGTCGCCCGGCCGAAGCCGAACGCAGTCTTTTATTATTTGGGACCTTGATTTTGGTTAGAGGCGGGGAGGAATGCTTTGCATGTCGTGCCACAAAATAAGCAAATCGTGTCACTCGAACAGCCGGTTGCTTGTCCCGGACTTCATAGGTCCGCCAAGCCTTTCATAGACCCGCCAACGTGTACATTGGCAGGGTGGGTGGATTTTGATTCGCATGTGAGATCAAGAGGCTGAAATCGCTGATGAGTGACCTGTCTCTCAATGCGCATTCGCTGGCATCATCATTTTTCATGCCGATACCATGTCCCTTGGCAGCGCTTGAACTCAAACCATTTGATCAATGGTCGGAAAGAGGGGGGCGTGTCGTTTCGGGGCTGAAGTTATTAACTCAGGTCAGCCAGTTTGCGAAGTTCTCGACGCAAGATTTTACCGACAGGAGATTTCGGCAGTTCGTCTAGAAAGACGACGGTTTTAGGGACCTTGTAGGCGGTCATCCCAAGCCTGCAATGCGAAATGACGTCGAAGGGTTTCAGCGAGCTTCCTGGGGTTTTGACGACATAGAGCTTTACGGCTTCGCCTGTTCTCTCATTAGGCACCCCTATGCATGCGCACTCTCGTACGCCTGGGCAACTGGATGCATACGCCTCGATCTCATTGGGGAAAACGTTGAAGCCGGACACAATGATCATGTCTTTCTTTCGATCGACAATGGTCAAAAAGCCGTTTTCATCGATCCTGCCAATATCACCCGTCAAAAAATAGCCATCGGCAGTGAACGATGAAGCGTTGGCGTCAGGCTTGTTCCAGTAACCCCGCATGACTTGAGGCCCCTTGGCGCATATCTCCCCCACTTCCCCCGCGGCGACTTCCGACCCATTTTCGTCGAGCAATTTAATGTCAGTACCGGGTACGGGCAGACCTGTGGTTGCGGTGAACTCTTCGATCTTCAAGGGATTGAAGGACAGGATCGGTCCGGTTTCCGAGAGACCATAGCCTTCACGAATAAAGGTACCGGTCAGCTTTTGCCATTTTTTTGAGGTGACCTCCAGGACAGCTGCGCCGCCTCCACCTGCCAGGTGCAATCTTGAAAAATCAACTTCGCCAATACGGGGGTGCGCTACCAGATTCGAATAGATGGTGTTGACCCCCATAAACACGCTTGGTTTGGCTTGAATCAATATGTCGATGAACCCGTCCATGTCGGAAGGATTGGCAACCAGCCAGTTATCTGCTCCAGCTGAAAAGCAGGTGATGAAATTCACCATCAACGCAAAGATATGGTAGAGCGGTAAGGCAGTGACCAGTACTTCCTGTCCCGGTTGCAGGCTGCCCGGCATCATGCTCTGAAACTGCTCGGTATTGGCCAGCAGGTTGTGATGCGAAAGCGCCGCTCCCTTGGACAATCCAGTGGTCCCACCGGTGTATTGCAGCAACAGCAGGTCATCGCCCCCCACCTCCACTGCGGTGCGCTGTAGCTTCGCGCCTCCCCGAAGTACCGTTTCGAATGCGATCGTATCGGTCAGCCAGTCGCCCATCGGCAGGGGAGGCGGAGGTAAGTAATCGTCGTCGTCCTCCTGCTCGACACTGACGCCGACGGTAATGACCGACCGGATCCGGGTTTCGCCGATCACCGACGTCAGCGTTGGGCTCGATCCGTTGAAAACGACGATGATTTCGCACCCTGAATCACTCAGTTGGTGTTCGAGTTCGCGTGCTGTGTAAAGCGGGTTGATGCTGACTTGTATTGCCCCTGCACGCGCAATCCCGAGGAATGCAATGGGAAAAGCCAGCAGGTTCGGCATCATCACCGCGATGCGATCGCCTTTCTTGACCCCGAGCTTGTGCTGCAACCATGCGGCGAACGCGCTTGAAAGACGGTCCACGTCTCTGTAGCTCAGCGTTTGACCATACGAACGGAAGGCGGGTTTGTGGTCGAATGTCCTCATGGCCTCTTCGAGCAAGTCAACCACCGAGTGATGGCGGCTCGGGCTGATGTCGGAAGGAATTCCATACTGGCGATAGGTGGCGAACCAGGGCTTAGAGTTCATTGGGCAGAGTCCTTGTTGCATTCGTCGAATAGAGGCTGGGCTCGAGTATCCCCGGAGGGGGGGGGAGCTGTTGGATATCTCGCGCCAAAAAGTTGCTTTTTAGTGCCAAGTGCATCGTGATGGTGCGCATCTCTAATCGCTGCTGTTGCCTGATCGGCGATTCACACTCTGAATGTGCTGATTAATCCATTGAGCCTGCTGACCAATCGGCCCAGCTCCCGGCTTGCCTGCTCAGCTCGGTCGGCGCCTTGTGCCGTGAGTTCAGCCGCCTGATTGATCTGCAGAATGTGTTGATCGATCTCCGTTGCCACGGTGGTTTGTTCCTCCGCACTGGCCGATATCTGCAGGCTTTGTTCAGCGATCTGGTCGACGGTCAGCAGGATGCCTCCGAGCTTGTGCTGGACCTGGATCGAGTCTGCGGCATTGCCGGTTGCCTTCGTCTGACTTTTATCCATCGCTTCCACTGCTGCGTTTGCACCCCTTTGTAATTGGCTGATCATCTGTTCGATCTCGCCACTGGAGTCCTGCGTGCGCCTTGCCAGATTGCGCACTTCGTCAGCCACGACGGCGAAACCGCGACCTTGTTCGCCAGCGCGTGCGGCTTCGATCGCTGCATTGAGGGCAAGCAGGTTGGTTTGCCCGGCAATGTCTTTGATCACGTTCAGGACTTGGCCGATGGCTTTGCTTTCATCCGCTAGACGCTCAATGACCTGAACCGCTTCCTCTATTCCCGTGGCCAACTGGTGGGTGCTGGTTGTCTGATTGCTGACCAGGGAATTGCCAAGGGCGGTTTCATGGCTAACCTGTTCTGCGCCGCGTGAAGCCACTGCTGCGCTGCGCGCCACTTCCTGAGCAGTCATGGTCATCTGATTCATCGACGTGGCGACTTGGCCGATCATTTCGCGCTGACTACTCATTGCCGCGTTGGTATCGCCGGCGATTGCTTCGACTTGCCGGGCTTGGGCTTCGACAAGCTCGATCCCCGCATGGATCTCACTGATTAGCAGGCGTATGCGCTGCACGCTTCCATTCAAAACTTGGCTCAATGCATTGATTTCGTCTCGGCTATTGGTTGTGTACTCACAAGTAAGGTCACCCTCTGCGACTTGTCGCAACGTTGCCGCTAGTCCGTTAAGGTTGCGGCGCAGAGAAACGTAAAACGCGCTGTATAAATAGACGATCAACAGCAGGCCGAAAGACGTCAGCCCTGCTTGTAGCCACATTCTCTGCTGACTTTTCTGCAGATTCTGTTCGAGCTGTGTACGTAACAGCGACAGGATGTCCTGTTCGATATTCAGCGTGTGCTCAAGCTGCCCGGTGGTGTTGTCGAAGAACAGTTGCCACGGCTGGTCCAGCTCATCGGCTAGCAAAATCTGCTTTTCCAATAGGTCGCGAATCGATGACAAGCTGTTGATGCTGGTTTGGAGAGAGCCGTACAGCGACGAATCCAACTCTCCATTCTGTCGCAGGATCTGGTATTCACTGCCCAGGTTCTCCAGCTCGACAGTCAGTTGGTCGAGTTGGTCGCTGGCGGCGGCGGGGAGACTTTTAAGGAGTAGCGCTTCGGCGCTGATGGCGCGGCTCTGACCAATAATCCAGCGCGTCTTTGGACCGTTCCTGACCAGTAGGGCCACAAGCTGTCTTAGTTGTGCCGAGGCGTTTTGGGTCAGTCCCGAGCCACTGGCGGCCAATTCGATCAGCGTGGGTGCCTGGTCGAGTGCCTGCTTGAATTGGCTCTGCCTGGTACTGACCGATGCTTGCATCACCCCCTCAAGCGTGGTTGCCAACTCATCTCGCAGTTTGACAAAACGCGCCACACTGACCGGCTCGCCCCAGTCCGCCTGCAGTGCTCGCAGTTGCTCCATTGTTTTTTGGCGTAGCGGTTCAATACCTATTGTCTCGGCCCCGACCTGCGTGGCCCGTTGCGCCTGGTTTAAGTCATGCAATGTCTCCAGTGAACTGAGCAACTCAAGACTCTGTTTGATCGGCGTCAGCCCGTTGACCTCGTTACGGATGGCAGCGCTTTGCCCAAGGCGCTCGTGGAGTAACAGGTAGTTTGTCGTCAGCGTGGGAACAAAGATAAACAGGCTGATCAAGCCAAATTTGCGACTCAGGGATAGACGATCGAGCAGGCGGCTGCCAGGACGGAGCACGTTGAACATCGTTGAATTCCTATTAAGCCGTGGCGGCGATGATTGTTTTGGAATCAGCCGTCGCCCGTATTGCACGGGCGACGGCGTTTGCTCAATTGCGTTGTTTTTTGCTCATCAGCATTGAGGCAATAGCGGGTAGCAGTAGCAGGGCGCCGACCATGTTCCAGATGAAGATGAGCATGAGCAGCAGGCCCATGTCAGCTTGGAATTTCAGGGCGGAGAAGGTCCATGTACCGACACCGACCGCCAGCGTCAGGCCAGTGAACGCCACTGACGTGCCTGTCGTTTTCAGCGCTTCAAAGTACGCAGCGCGCAGGTTCAGGCCTCGGTGAAGGAACGTCTCCATTCGACTGTACAAGTAGATGCCGTAGTCCACGCCGATGCCGACGCCAAGGGCAATCACTGGCAGGGTGGCGACTTTCACTCCAAGTCCCATTTGCGCCATCACGGCCTCGCAGAGCACCGTAGAAAGGTAAAGCGGTGCCATCAGTGCGAAGGTCACTTTGAGCGAGCGGAATTCCCAGAGCACCACCAGCGAAATGATGACGAACACCAAAATCAGCATGCGCTTTTCGGAGTCCTTGATGACGATGTTGGTCGCCGCTTCGATGCCGGCATTCCCGGCTGCCTGGAGGATCTCGAACTCACCGGTGTCGTATTGCTTTTTAAATGCCTCTACCGCATCGACTACGCGACTGAGCGTTTCTGCCTTGTGATCGGCCAGATACAGGCTGATGGGGGCAACGCTGCAATGGGGGTCGACGAATTCGGCGGAAACCCCCGAGCGTGCATTGTTCATGACGAACTGATCCCGCGACAGCTCCGCCCACTTCGGGTTGCCTTCGTTGTGCGCCAGGATGTCGAAGCGCATGGCCTGATACAACGATTGCGCCGATTCGACACCTTTGACCTGCAACAGGGTCTGCTCAAACTGGTTGGCGAGGTCGGCCGCAGCAAATCGCGAGCATTGTTCCGGTGGTGTTTTGAACATCACCACGTAGACGTCGGTACTGGTCGAGTAGTGGTTGAGCAGGAAGGCGTTGTCCTGGTTGTAACGAGACTCGGGACGGAACTCCGGGGCACCCTTGTCCAGATCGCCGATCTTCAGATCCTGACGCAGATGGTAGCCGACTCCCAGCAGCACAAGGCTTGTCAGAATCAGCGGTATGGCCGCTCGCGGTTCGACCACGGCCGACAAACGACGGAATACCGGCCAGGAGGATCGGGCTCGTTTGTGTTGCTGGCGTAATCCTTTGGGGCTGACACCGCAATAGGACATCAGCACGGGCAGCAGGAACATCTTGGTGAAAATGGCAACGAATACGCCGATGCTCGAGGTGATCGCCAATTGCTGGATCACGCCGATGTCGATCACCAGCAGCGTAAGAAAGCCCACGGCGTCGGCCAGTAGCGCGGTTGAGCCGGGGATGAACAGCGCCCGGAAGGTTCGCCGGGAGGCCTCCAGCGGAGTGGCGCCGTCGCCCATCTCGCTCATCATCAAGTTAATGTTCTGTACCGCATGACTGATGCCGATGGCAAAAATCAGAAACGGCACCAGGATTGAATAAGGGTCCAGGCCATAGCCCAGCAGGTTGAGCAAGCCAAGCTGGCAGACCACTGTGAGCAGGCAGGTCAGCACGGTCGCCGCAGTGCTCCGCCAACAGCGGCAATAGGCGTAGAGCAATAAGCTTATAAGGCAGACCGTAATGGCGAAGAACACCGCGATATCGCTGGCTGCAGCCAGCAGATCACCAATGATCTGGGCGAACCCGATGACTCGAATATTCACGCCTTGGCTGGCGAAGTACGAACGAACATCCCGTTCCAGTGCGAGGCTGAAGGCTCCGTAATCCAGGGGCTTGCCGGTTTCAGGGTCGTTTTCAAGAAGGGGGACCCGAATGACCGTCGATTTGAAGTCATTGGCCACGAAACTGCCGATCATGTCGGCGCGTTGTATGTTGTGCTTGACCTGCGCGAGCGCGCCCGCACTTCCATCGTAGGTATCTGGAATGACTCGTCCGGCCCGCAGTCCCTCAGTGGTGACTTCGGACCACATCGCGTTAGGTGTCCAGAGCGATTTGAGATTGCCCCGGTCCACGCCCGGTATGTAGAAGACCTTGTCGTTCACCTCACGCAACGTCTCCAGATACTCTTTCGTCAGGATGTCACCTTGAGGGTTCTCCACGACGATTCGCAGCACGTTGCTTTGGGGGCGCAGCACCTCTTCGAACTTCAGGTAGTTGGTCACGAACGGATGGTCAGTGGGGATCATCCTGGTAAAGCTGGCATCGGGTCGTAATGACAGAGCGCCGATACCCAGCGTTATCGAGGCAAGCAAAAATAGCAGGATAACCGCCAGGCGGTGGTTGAACAGCAACCTTTCCGTCAAGTCCACAATGCGTTGTACAGCCGTCGGTTTTGATGTGCAGGGCAGTTCGCATTGTGCGTTCATTGCAACTGCTCCTTAACGGTGTCCAGGGAGATAACTTGCAACCCACTGCTGCCGGCCAATGCCAGTAGTCCGCTGTTGATTTGCTCAATGCCCATCAGCGAGTTGATATTTGCGCCTTGCCAAAGTCTGAAATGCTCGCCGTCACGGCTATATAGCAGCACGCCTCCTTGACCCGATAACACCAGTGATCCATCGGCAAGTTGCCTTCCACCGTAGAGGCCTATTGATGCTGGAGTCTTGATGCTCTTCCAGGTTTTGCCCTGATCCAGACTCGAGAGCAGAGTGCCGCCGAAACCGAAAGCGATCAGGCGACCGTCGGTGAGTTGCATCAGTTTATAAAGCGAAGCCTGAGTCAGCTGCTGAGGGGGGAGCCAGTGCGTTCCACCGTCCTCCGAGCGGTAAAGGTTTCCACCTTCCCCGGCTACGACCAGCGTTCCATCGGATAGGCCCAGAACGCTATTAAGATGCAGCCGGTCCGGGTTGGCCAAAGCAGAAACGTAATCCCAGTTTCGGCCTCCATCCCGGGTGTGCACGATCATGCCGTACGCACCGACCGCCCACCCTTCGTTCACGTCGCGAAACCAAACGTCCAGCAGTGGTCGTGACGGGCCCGAAGCGCTGCTCGCTTTCGCGTCGTCGAGAGCGAAGTACGCATTGTCCAGGGCGGCGGTCAAATCCTCGTCATGTAGCACTGTGCTACTTGCGTCTTCCAGGCGGGTTACTTCAGCTTGGGCCCTTTCGAGGAGCAGAGGACTGATCTGGCTGCCGTCGAGTTGTTTCACCCACGTTTTCCCTGCATCTGTACTGTGCAGAATGACCCCGTCATGCCCTACAGCCCAGCCCTGCTGCGAATCAACGAAATGCAGCGCTGTCAGGAGAAGATCCACGGGTACCTTGGACTGACTGATTTCGCCTTCGGTATCCCGTATCAATATGTGGCCGCTTTCTCCAACCATCACCATCCCCTGTCCTACGCTTTGGACATCGGTGAGTGGCGCATGGGTTACGCCAGGCGTTAGAAGGGAGGGGCGCTCCAAGCGATCCGGTAGAGGTGCAGCAGATAGAGGTTCTGTGCTGCTAACCGCAAAATGCAGTAGCGTGAAGGCACAGAAAGAGAGGGTCTTCATGCGAAATACTCTTGAAAAAAAGGGTTTCAGGCGGAGTAAGTCTTATGCCCTGACGTCACGGGGCTGCCCGTGAAGGCAAGCAGCGTTTGTGCTGCAGGTCTGCAGACATTGGGGCAGTGCATAGAGCGGGAAGTGGCGAGACTCTGTGAGGTCTGGCTGGGAAGCGAAATACACCGATCACACGAGCGCGATGAGAGTGAGTGGAACCCTGGATGTTGTTCATGGAATCCCTCTGGTTTTTCTTATAGTTGGGTTGGCCGCACAATGCATGCCGCTGGCTGAACCCGTCGAAGGTGCTTCGAGTATCAGTGAGCGAGAGGGACTTAACTGGATGTTTCGTGCCAGAGATTTGCTATTTGGTGCCACCCGGAGCGCGCTCGTGGAAAGCAATTTTCTTGACGAGCGGCATCGCCTGTGTGCTCTATGCAATCCCGTTGGCTATCAGGATTGTTACGCTTTGTTGCAATTTTGGTGCATTATTATTGGCCAGGCTCTGGACTTTCGTAAGAAACGCATTGGGCGTATTTGCGCGGGTCGGCCCGGTCTTTCTTTACCAGGTGGTATCCATTCCGGCGTGGCCCGCGAGTGGTATCCCTGGGGAGTTCTCTGTACTGACGACCTTTGAGATAGATCGATGGCACTTGCGCAAAAAAATACCCTTCAGACGGAGCTGCTCTTCAGTCGGTTCGCCAATGAGCTTTCCCCATTTCTTGAGGAGGCGGGCCTGGGAACCTCTTTCTTTACCGACCCGGAGTTGGAGGTTTCGGCGGCGAGTCTGGTGAAACTCATGGAGTTGGCCGGACGCAGCCTTGGTGACAACATCGGCTTGCGCCTCGGGTCGCAGGTTCAATCTTCCGACATGGGTGTATTGGGCCAGGCGTTGCGCAGCATGGATCGACTCGGAGATACGTTCAAAGGATTGAGTCGCTACATGGTTACGCGAAGTCAGGCCGAACGTATCGAGTTTGTGGAGTCGGATCGGCAGGTTGTTGTCTCCTACCAAATTGCAGACCCCAGCATCACGCAGAAACGTCAGGATGCAGAGTTCAGTATCGCTGCAATGTTGTCGTGCATGCGGGAAATGACGGGCTGCGCGATCACGCCTGTACGGGTTGATTTCGAGCACGCCGCCCCTGGGGATTTATCCTGTCATCGCGAGATGTTTCATTGCCCCATACGATTCGGCCAGGACTGCAATCGTCTGTATTTCAACAGGTCGATACTCGATCTACCGATCTGCACTTCCAATCGACGCTTGCTGCAGGCACTTCAGCCCTACCTGGAGGAGCAGCGCAAGATACGCAGTCAGTCTGCCAGTTTGCTCATCGACGTTTCCCGTGCCATTGCCACGGAGTTGGGGCGAGGGCGGATTGGCGTAGTGCAGGTCGCCGAGGCCATGAATCTGAGTGTGCGAACGCTGCAGCGCAGGCTGCGTGATCTCGATCTGGAGTTCGGTACGGTTGTGGAGGATGTCAGGAGAGCCCTGGCCATCGAATACGTCGGCAACAGCAGCTTCCGCCTGACCGATGTGGCATTGATGCTCGGATACACCGAGGCTAGCTCATTTTCCCGGGCATTCCGGCGCTGGACCAATCTGACCCCTCGTGAATACCGCAAAACGTCAGGTCTCCCCTGACCCGGACGGAGGTGCTCAAAAATCTCTGCCTTGAGGCCCGCGAGGGCCTCTATTTCTTGCTCATTCCCTCCCTTTAGTGCCGCGCGCTGCAAATGACAATTTTGTTGGCGCGTACTGGCAAGCTGGTCCCTCTCTCTCTCCTTATCGTCGCTGCATAGCCTGGCGGGTGTCCGCCATAGGGTCGCCTCGCGGACGTTGCTCTTGGGAGCGTTCGCACGGCGGCCATAACAATAAGAGGGGTTGGACGTGAACAAGTCGGTAGCGGCACTGGGTTTGGCATTTGCTCACCTGTGTAGCCCCAGCTGGGGCGCAGAGGCGGGTAAAACCCTCTTTGAACAGCGCTGCGTGGCATGCCATCAGGTCAGCGGCGCAGGAAGCGAGGCGCTCAAGGCGCCAAATCTCACCGGTTTGTCTCAAGACTACCTCCAGCGTCAACTCAAGCATTTCAGCGAGGGTTTGCGCGGTGATGACGCGAAGGACGCCGAAGGGCAAATGATGCGCGGCATGGTCGCGGGTTTGAAAGACGACGATATCAAGCAGCTGAGCCAGTACGTCGCGACCCTTCCGCGGCAGCCCGCGCCCAAGCCGGATAAGCCGGCAGGATTTGGGGGGCGAGGTCTGTATTCGGGGTGCACCAGCTGTCACGGCGCCCAGGCGGAAGGCTTCGATCAATTGGGCGCGCCGCGTCTGGCCGGCCAGTATGGTTGGTACTTGAAAGCCCAGCTATTGAAGTTTCGTGCCGGATTACGCGGCGCTCACAGCGATGACGCGTTTGGTCAGCAGATGCGCGCCATGGCATCGGCCATTCGCGATGACGCGGCGATAGATACCTTGGTGAGCCACATCGGCAGCCTGGCCGGGGAGTGAACGCACTATGTGCAAACTCCTTCTTCTGGGCCTGGTGTCGTTTTCGTTATTCGCCCACGCGGAGACTGTCGAGCTGAGCAAGCTCTGCCCGCCCAGTTTCGAGTTGTTGGCGGACGGCAAGTGCAAGCTGCGCACGCTCTATGACTTCTACGATTCGCCTGAGGAACACGGCGGCGTGAAGGTGCGTCTGCCCGAGCTGGAGACCACCTACACGCCGCAGCAGATTGATTTGGGACGTCAGCTCTTTTTCGACCCACTGCTGTCGGCCAAGAAGGACCTGTCGTGCGCTTCCTGCCACCAGCCGGATAAGGGTTTCGCTGATGGACGAGGTCGCGGGCTGGGCGTTCGTCAACCGGATGGTTCGCGTAAGGACCTGTCGCGTGGGGCACCCACCCTCTGGAACGTGGCATTTCTCAAGCGCCTCATGTGGGATGGCCGGGCCGGTAATCTGGAGCAGCAGGCGTTGTTGCCGCTGTTCAATCCCGATGAAATGGGCAACAACGCCCACCAGCTTCAGAGGGATCTGGATGCCTCACCGGTTTACGTTGATCTGTTCAGGCAGGCGTTTGATGCGTCGCCCACCATCGACAACCTGGCCCGGGCATTGTCGGCGTTTCAGACCAGTCTGGTGAGCTTCAACAGCCGGTATGACCGCTATGCCTACGGTGATACAAGTGCGCTCAATGACCAGGAGATCCGTGGTTATAACGTCTTCCGCGGTTTCGTCGCGCGGTGCTCGCAGTGCCATATTCCGCCGTTATTCACGGACAGTGAGTTGGCCGTCATCGGCAGCCCCTCATTGCCTGGCAAGGCGCCCGATCCAGGTGCCGGAGGACTGTCCTCCGATCCCAACCTGCAGGGTGCGTTCCGGGTTCCCACACTGCGGAATATCAGCGCCACTGCGCCTTACTTTCATGCGGGTCAGTTCACGACGTTGAAAGAAGTCGTGCACTTCTATAACGACAACCGCGGTCACGCGGCGCCCGAAGATGAAAAGCTGAAAATCCACTGGCATATCCACATGACTAGGGGGCCTGAGCTGAGTAAGCAGGATGAAGAAGACATCGTTGCGTTCCTCGCCAGTCTGGATGACCAGAGCCTGACCCCCGCAGTTCCAAAGACCGCGCCCTCAGGGCTGCCGGTTGCACCTGTGCTCAACCTGGAGACACCATGAAAATAAGACCCCCCAAGCCCCTGACCGTGGCTGCATTTGTAGGACTCGCCGGTTTATTGGGTGCCTACACGCACGTCCAGGCCGAAACAAAAGCACCTGCCACGACAACGCTCGAGGCCGAGATGCAAGACCCGGTGAAGCAGGCTGCCTATCGTAAAGAGGCAGAATCGCTAATGGTTTGCGACCCCCTGAAAGATGCCCAGCAAAAGGCTGCGGCCTTCGCTCGGCTGGCGGTTATGAAGTGGGATCGCCAGCAGATGGGTTGTGGCGTGCGCTACGGCTTCGAGCTGGCCCAGGCACAACCTGAGAATGTTGAATTGCAGCTTCAGGTTCTGGGCGCTCATGTCGAGTACTTCAGTGTTCTCGACAAGAGCTATGCCCGTCTCTACTCCGCCAGCCCGGTGAAAGACGTTGAGTTGCGCCTGCGCTGGACCGAGACCCGCGAACACAGCGCCCAGTTGCTTAAGGGGCTTGCACCGCTGGCGGGTCAGGTCGCTGAGGTGTCGGCTTTGCGCGGGATCAATACGCTGCTGTCGGTGCAGCGTGAGGCTTCGGAAAAGGAAAAACTCACGGCGCCAGGCCTTGCGCTTGGAGATCTGGAAGCGGCTATCAAGGCCAAGCCTGACGTACTTGACGGCGCCGCTTTGCTGACGCTGGGGAGCGTGATTGCAACGCTGCCGGAGTTTGCCGGTGGTGATACCGAGCGCGCGATCCAGCTGTTTGAGCAAGGCACCTCGCTCAAACCACAGAACCTTCAGTTGAAAACCGCTCTGGTCGGTGCCGAGCTGGGCGAACGTAACAACCAGAAGGCGCTTGATGTACTGCGCGAGGCCGCCAATCTCAGTGATGAGGGCCAGAACGAGCAGGACTACGCGGATTCGTTGCGCATCATGGTCGGTCAAGCCACGCGCCTTGACCAGCGTGATCTCGCCAAGCAGATCGACGTCAAGCGGGATGCCTTCCTGGAGGCACATCCGTATCTCGACAAGCGCAAGACAAGCGCCGCAGCCGGACACGGCGGTGTCGATCCGTTTACCGGCCAAGACCCGGAAAAAATCCAATGAGGAAGATCCAGATGAAAAAATTTACTTGCCTGGTCGCGCTGCTTGCTGCCTACGGCTTGAGCACGACCGTGGCGGCCCAACAATTGACGGTCAAGCCCGGCCAAAGCATTCAGGACACAGTGAAGAAAGCCAAGGACGGTGACACGATCCTGGTCGAGCCGGGCCGCTATGCCGAATCCATTTATATCGACAAGCAGAACATCACGCTCAAAAGCACTCGAAAGGGTGGGGCGATTCTGGATGGCGAGAACAAGCGTAACGACGGCATCATTGCTTCCGGGCACGGCGTGGTGATCGATGGTTTCATGGTCAAAGGCTACAAGGGCAACGCGATCATGACCCAGGGAGCCAATAACTTTAAGATCATCAACAATGAAGTGTCCGGCGCTTTCTACGCGATTTTTCCGCAGTTCGGCAAGAATGGACTGGTGCAGGGTAACGAAGTCTATGGCTGTGAAGACGCCGGCATTTATGTGGGTATGAGTGACAACATCAACGTGCTCGACAACGTGGCCCACGGCAACGTGATGGGTCTGGAGTTCGAGAACACCCGCAATGCACTGATGGCTGGAAACAAGGTCTACAAAAACACCGCCGGCATCATGCTTTCGCTGATTCCCGGTCTGCCGGTCAAAGACTCGCAGTACGTGGTGATTCGCGATAACGAGGTGTATGACAACAACCTCAAAAACTTCGCGCCGCCAAGCTCCATCGCCGCGAGCATCGCTCCGGGCATTGGCATCCTGGTGGTCGGTTATGACGACGCAACCATCGAAAACAACCTGATCAAAGATAACCGTGGTATGGGTATCTTCGTTCTGGATAACGTCACGTTCGGTATGGCGGATGACCCTAAAGTCGACCCGTATCCGGATAACACTCGCATCATGAACAATACCTTCGTCAATAACGGGGAGAAGCCGGAAGGGCTGATCGCTGAGTTCATCGCACCGGCGGGTCGAGTGGGCTTCGAAGTGGTGACGACGGGTAAGGGAAAGGGTAGCTGCTCGGTCAAGCAGGAAGGCGTCGACATGCTCGGCACCAATCGCTGGGCTGTCTGTGACAGCAGCATGAGCAAGGCTGACTACACGACGGCGATGCTCGACGCTCCCGTACCAAGCGTTCCGATGACCGCTGAGCAACGCGGTCGCCTGACCTACCTGGCGGTATGTACCGGGTGCCATACTTACTCGAGCGTGCTGCACGGTCCATCCATTCAATCGATCCAGGCCATCTATGGCAAGGATGAAGCTGCACTGGCGAAGTTCGTTGCCAACCCGGTGCGCAAGCGTGCCGACTTTGCAGAGATGCCACCCCAGGCCTATCTGGGCGATGAAACGATCAAGGCCATCTCGCATTACATCCTGAACGACGTTCACCAGTAACAGTCACGCCTCTCGAAAGCCTTAAAACCCCAGAGAAAAGGCGGTGTTGAACTTCGGTTCAGCACCGCCTTTTTCCTTTTGCAATGACGGGTTTTGCCCCGCCTCTTTCTCCTCTAAACATTGGCATGTCAAGCCGACTTCCTGGCACGGGATGTCGAGTAATGCGCCAGCCATCTTCTGATACTCGACATACCTGGAGCCATTACAGCCAGGGCCTCAATAAAAACAAACAGTGGAGTTAACGCCCGTGTATCTACTCTGCAAGAAGAGGAGCCTGGCTGTCGCCAGGCTAGCCGCTACCACTTTGGCCCCCCTGACGATCGCTATTTCGGCTCAAGCAGCAGAGTTCGAGCTGGGGGAAATTTCAGGCAACGCGCGGGGCAGCATCGCGGTCGGTGCCATCTGGAACGCCGAACAGCCAAACCCGAGTTTCGTGAATCAGGGCAACGCAACCAGTGTTGGGCTCGGGGGAGGGTATAACCCGAACAACGCGACGACAAACGACGACAGCCGGCTGAACTTCCGCAAGAAGCGTCAACTGGTCAGTTCGCCAACCACTCTGCTGGGTGAGCTGGAACTTCGCTACCAGAACTACGGAGCGTTCATTCGAGGAAAAGCCTGGTACGACTACACCCTGGAGAACAAAGACGTCGACTTCGGTCATGTGTCGAACGGCTATCAACCGAACAGCAAACTCGACGACAGCCGCTTCGATGAACTGGCCAAGTTCCAAGGGCTGGCGTTGTTGGATGCTTATGTCTACGGCGACTTCAAACTGGGTGAGAATCCGCTGCACCTGCGCGCTGGACGCCAGGTGATCAGTTGGGGGGAGGGCTTGTTTTTCCAGAGCGGGATCAACGAGATCAACCCGTTCGATGTGGCGGCGTTGGTGCGTCCAGGGTCTCAACTCAAAGAGGCTTTTTTACCCACCAACATGCTCTATGGCAACTACGGTATTACCGATAACCTGACCCTGGAAGCGTTCTACAAACTGGAGTGGCGCAAGACCGTATTGCCGGGTTGTGGCACCTATTTCTCAGCAAACGACTTCGTCCAGGACGGCTGTAATGGCCTGACGGTACTGAATGACGTCAATGCGGCATTCGGTGGTGAATCCAATGACGGTTCGGCGTTCAACAACGGGATGTATGTTCACCGGGCGAAAGACGATGACGCGCGCAACGGCGGTCAGTTCGGTGTAGCGGCGCGATACTACATCGAGTCACTGGGCACTGAGGTGGGGGCTTATGCAATGAACCTGCACTCAACTGTTCCATTCGTGACGTCACGGCTAGCCGGTGCCGGTTTCACTGGCGACTTCGCTAGCGCGGATGCATCGCAGTATTTCGCCAAGTACCCGGAAGACATTCATATCTTCGGCCTGAGCTTCAGCGCCAACGTATTGGGCACCTCCGTTTTCGGCGAGTACAGCTATCGACCCAACCAACCCGTCAGCATTTACGGTGGCGACTTGCTGCCAGCGACCCTCGATCCGGCAACCATTGCCGCCAACTTTGGCTTGCCGCTTGCCAATGATGTTCTGGCGGCCGCACCAGGCAGCAACTTCAAAGGTTACGACCGGCTGAAAACTTCGCAGCTGTCGCTGGGGTTTATCAAGAGTTATCAGCAAGTACTTGGTGCGGATAGCCTGAACCTGATAGGCGAGGCCGCTTTCAAGTACATCCACGACCTGCCGGGTACCGATACTCGTCGTTATGGCAACGTCGATAACTACGGCAGCGATTTCAACTCCGAGCAAGGTTGTCAGGCAGCGGTATTGCCGCAGTACCAGAAGTACGGATGCTCCGGTGAAGGGTTCGTCAGCAAGTTTGCATGGGGATACCGGCTCAATGCCGAGCTTTCCTATTTGAATGCCGTGGCCGGGGTCAACCTGACTCCATACGTTTCCTTTGGCCATGACGTCAAGGGTTGGTCCCACGACGGAGAACTGGTCGAGGACCGCCTGCGCGGAACGGTCGGCTTGCGTGCCGACTACGCCAAAAAATACACGGTCGATCTGTCGTGGTCGGGTAGTGGCAATACCCGCTACGCCCCAACTGATCGTGACTTCGTCGCCCTCAGTGCGCGAATGAGCTTCTAAAGATAGAGGAAACAAAGATGAACAATAACCTCGCCAGCAGCGCGATATTCATTGGACTCATGGCTCTTGGGTCCAACCTGGCCTATGCCAAACTCAGTACAGAAGACGTGGCCCGTCTGGGCAAGGATTTAACGCCAACCGGTGCCGAAAAGGCCGGTAACGCCAGCGGCACTATCCCCGCATGGGATGGCGGCCTCACCGCAATACCGGCGGGCTATAAGCCTGAAGCCGGTTATACAGACCCTTTCCCCGGTGAGAAGCCGCTGTTCACTGTGACGTCGGCCAACGTAGGGCAATATGCCGCCATGCTCAGTGACGGCTACAAGGCTTTGATGAAGCAATACCCCGACTACAAGATGAACGTTTATCCAAGTCATCGTACATTCGCGTTGCCTGCAGGAGAATATGCCCAGATCGCCAAAGAAGCGCCGAAAGTGGAATTGGTATCGGGCGGTGTGGGCTTGGTCAATTACGAAAGCAGTACTGTTCCGTTCCCAATACCAAAAGACGGTCTGGAGGCGATGTGGAACCATATCGTGCGTTATCGCGCCGGTGGTCTCCAACGGTTCTATAGCCAATTGATCGTGCAGAGTAGCGGTAGTTTCTCCGCGGTCCATACCGAGGCCAAGACAATCATGGCCGCGGCGCTAGGTAATCCAGAACCGAACCGGTTATTTTACTACCTTGATATGGTCACCGGTCCTGAGAGTCTGGCGGGGCTGCAGACCCTCGTCCACGAGCCGCTGGACCAGGTCAAGGAAAGCCGGCAGGCCTGGCAATACAACCCTGGCCAGCGCCGTGTGCTGCGTGCCCCGGAAGTGGCTTATGACACGCCGGAACTCAGCGCCGATGGCTTGCGCACCAACGACAGCGTTGATATGTACAACGGTGCTCCCGACAAGTACGACTGGAAGTTGATCGGCAAGAAAGAGATGCTCATTTCGTACAACAATTACAAGCTCAACGACCGGAGTCTGAAGTACGACAAAATCGTCGGCAAAGAGCACATGAATCAGGATCTTGTGCGTTATGAGCCTCATCGGGTGTGGGTGGTCGAGGCGACATTGAAACCGGGTGTGCGCCATATCTACGCCAAGCGTCGTTTTTACATCGACGAAGACAGTTGGAACATCGTGCAGGCGGACTTGTTTGACGGTCGTGGTGAATTGTGGCGGGTGCAGGAAGCACATACGTTGCAGCGTTACGATGTCAACGTGAACTTTCCTTCGAGCGATGTTGCTTATGACTTGCAGGCTCGTCGGTACATCGTCAACGGCGTTGAAAACGAGGAAAAAGCGCCTAGCCAGTTCGGCTGGAAGGGTAGCCTGCGAGAGTTCAGCCCATCGGCATTGCGCCGCTCTGGCCGCTAATCTCCTTTAACCAAGCAAGGTCGAGTGCGAAAGGATTCGCCTTCCGCGCTCACTCCCTTGGAGCCCAGGTTCTTCAGTTGGTAACAGGCAGGATTGTGCATGGATTATCTATGCGCATATTTTCCAAAAGGCTTGGTTCCAGATGAGTATGCAGCATGGTCGGATCAGTAGCGATTGTCGTAGCCAGCACGGAACAGCGAATCACAATGATTGCATCGATGCAGGTTGTCGCAGTTCAGGAATTGACATGGCTCCATGGGATTGATAGCGATCTGCTCGACATTTTTTATATCGTACTACTGCACGGCAAGGCCGTCGGATATTGCGTTTTCCGTCGCTCGGTATCCGAGATCCGTCGTTTGTTTATATTACCGGAGTACCGACGAAGCAAAATGGGTACGGACGCCATCGCTCGACTTTTAGTGTTGTTACGTAAGGATGGGCACTCATTCATAACGTTTCAGTACTCTGACGAATCCGTAGCGGCTTTTGTAGCGAAAGCGTTTCGTTCCTGGCCAATATTCACCATTGATGAGGGGGTCATCTTAGTGGATATCGCTTAAGCATGATTAGGCGTGACAGCGGTTTACGTTTCTGAGTTTGACTCCCTTGTTGACGCTTTCCCTGACTTTGTCCGCGCTTGGTAGGGAGAGGCGCTAATTCGAATTATTGACAGTTGAGCATCCTATGCATCTGATTACGTATGAAGGTCTAGCGACACAAGACATCGTCACCTGCCTTGGCCGCTTGAGAGTGCGCAGCATTGGGCAGGGGGAGGCGATAGTGTTTTGGTCTAGCCTCCTGATGAGCGGACGCATGTGGATGGCCCAGGTGCGATATTTCAGTAACAGGTATCGAGTCATACTTATTGATCCGCCCGGTCACGGAGACAGCGAAAAGTTGACTCGGGGATTTACGTTCTCGGAGTGCGCGCAGTGTGTGGTAGAGGTACTGGATGAGTTGGGCGTTGAAAAAACCCATTTCGTTGGTAATTCCTGGGGCGGGATGATTGGTGGAACTTTCGCGGCAATGTATCCCGACAGGGTCGGTGCTGCTGTGTTGATGAATTGTACGGGGTCACCGGCAGGGTTGAGGCAACGGTTGGAGTTTCCGCTCTTGGCAGGGCTTATCAGGCTATTTGGAGGATTTCGTGGATTTACGCTGAACGCCGCGACTCGTGCATTCGTGGGCCCGACTGTCGAACATGAAAAATGTCATGTTATTGCTCATATCCACAAGGCGCTGAAGGCCTGCAATGTCGACTCTATTGCATGGGCTGTCGCTAGCGTTGTTCCCAGCCGCCCGAATCAACTTTCACTATTGGCGGCAGTTCGTTCGCCGGTTCTGGTAATTGCAGGTGAAGAGGACCGTACATTCGCGGTCGATGAAACCAGAGAGATGGCCAGGGCGATTCCGGGCGCTAAATTCGTGATGATGGAAAGGACAGCGCACCTAGCAGCACTGGAGAGTCCCGCAGAGGTTAATTCACTCATTGATCGATTCTTGAAGAGCGTTGAAGAAGTAAGTGAGTAGTCAATCTCTCAAATGAGCTCAGAGAGCTATACCACTGAAGTGATCATGAATGCGCCATATTTCGGTTTAAGCTCCCGTGGTAAAGCGTGTTGAGGGGCGCGCAAGGAATTATTTTTTGCTACCGGGTTCGATACCAGGATTTTTTGTGCCTGCGGCAATCTTACTCAATACCTTATCCAGTTTTTCGGTCAACAAATCGCAGTTGTCTTTTGAAAATATCAAGGGAAGCCTAATCATCAAGACATTTCCCTGGCGGCCCGCTGCGTCGATCAAAACCCCTTCTATACGCATCAACTCCATCGCTGTTCGAGCTTCCTGTCTGGCAGGAAGCATCGTATGGCGATCAGTAACGAGTTCAATGCCAAAGGCGAACCCCAGGCCCTGAATATTCCCGATTAAAGAATGTCTTGCCGCCAGGGATTGGAGTTCTGAACGAAGATATCGACCAACCGCTTGTACATTCTCAAGTAGGCTCAGCTTGTCGATTTCCTTGAACACAGCGTTCTCAACAGCCGTCGACAACGCGTTGCTCATAACATTGTTGAAATGCCCTCCGCTGTGTTGAAACGCTTGACCAATCGCTGCGGTTGTCACGACGACGCTCATTGGAAGTCCGGGCCACACGGATTGTCCTGATATCACGATGTCAGGAACAACGTCGTAATGCTCAAAGCCCCACATCAGGCCAGTTCGCCCCATCCCCGCTTGCATTTCATCGGCAATGCAAAGCCCTCCTGCCAGGCGGATTCTGGTGTAAACGCGATCAAAGTAATCGCTGGGTGCCTCTAAAAAGCCTTCCATGGCAAAAATCGAATCGCACATGAATGCCGCTACACCGCGGCCATTGATGTCCAATGTGTTGATGGCATCGTCAATCAATTTTATATATCGCTTGGAAATGTCAGGTGCTGTAAACGGCGGGCGATAGGTGTTGGGGGGCTCTACAGCGACGATTTGAGGCGTCCATTCTTTGTTGGAACTCCCGTCATCGAAATATTCGTCTCGGTGTAGAAGATTGCAATTGCCTGCATTCTCCATAACTATCGCTCCGGATTTTTTAGTCACGATTTGGGCTATGCGCATGGCCAGCTCAATAGCTTGAGTTTCGGTGTAGACAAAAAAACAAAGACTCAACTCGCCAGGCAGGCTGCTCGTGAGTCGTTCAGCGTAGTTAACGACATGCTCATCAATAAAATAGGGATTAATATTGAGTTGACACGCTTTTTCACCGATAGCTTTGGTGACTGCTGGATGATGGTGGCCGACACTAGCCCGCTGACTGTAACAGTCCAGATATTTACGATCTTGTGTATCAAAAAGCCAAACACCTTCCCCTCGAACCAGGCCAGTTAGCATGTCGAAATGATTAGAGCCAGCCACGTAGTGCCGGCAAGGGCGGACCAAGTCGAATTCATTAATCATGCTGCTGAAACTCTTCAAGGTGATCTCTCAAAACGAATTGAAGTATTCATCCATTATTGGCGGTGTTTTGGCAGAACTTAAACACGGAATTTAGACGTTTTGGCGTGAGGGAGTTCATCTGGAAGGTGATTTCCTAAGTAACTGATCGCGGCAAGTTGCGCCTCCTTGGCGAACTCCTCAGTGATTTTTCCGTGCTGAACATTTGAGAGTGTGAAGAACAAAGAAGTGATTTTTGCGCTGTAAAAAAATATATCTGCTCGGGCAGAGAAGTCCGGCAATTTAAAGTGTCGTTGAATTATATCAATCATAACTTGGCCTATGGCGTGATCATTAAAGCGATCGGCGTGTTTGATTTCTGGTGGGGCTTTGTCGCTGAGCACCAAGTGTCGAGCGTCTGGCCTCTGATTGTAAAATGTTAGCCTGCGTCTAATAGATTCCTCAATGATTGCTTGCCAGCTTGCTTGGGTTTGCCTTGTATAGGGTTCCATAAGCTGAATAAGAAATTGATCATGTAATCTCGCAACTACTGCAGCTAATAAATGGTTTATCTTTGGGTAGAAGTGATAAGTTGATCCAATTGGGATGTCGGCACGATGGGCAACAACTGCAAGCGTGATCTCCTCTATAGGTGTGATGTCAAGTAGAGTGATGGCGGCAGCAATCAAGCGCTCGCGTCTCTCCATGCTTCGAGCTTGAGTTATTGTCATGCGTTTTTGATTTAATATTACTGTCATGGATTGACTTCTTCTAAGTAACTGCTGTTGCGCTTCTGGGTAGATTGGCTTGTGCGACCTAAAGTGTGATTTTCTGCAGTGCGCGGTTTGTTAATGACGGTGGAGCCACAGATACGCATTGTATGCGGGGGGGCGGACAGTGAACTGGACCTGTCTGACGACCGCTCAATGGTTGCTCAGACATTAGCATCATCTGATGCTGAGGCTATCGCCAGTAGCGGGTGACCGCTTGACAGCGCGTGCCAATGGTATTGGCAATTCACGCCAACTCGCAGGTGTTTCTCTCTGGCGGATTGTTATTCACAATGTATGCCGGTGGTGCGGACCTATGTTGGAGCTTTGCAGCGTTGTCGAATCGGAGCCAACACTGCCGGCCGCATACGAGTATGAGATTACTGATCAACAGGAACACTAAACGAAAGGCATTGTCCCAGGAATTAATGCACATAAGATCCATTGCAGCCCGCTGGATGAATTATTCAGAACGCTCTCTTCAGTCTTCAGTCTTTAACTACAATAGTTGTAGTTGTAGTTAAGAAGTTGAGAGGGTCGGTTTGGCGTAAATGTATAGGTGGGTATAACTGTTTCTGTATTATTTTTAATAAAATAAACTTTGCCGGGCTTTTTTATCGTAACCACCGATGTGAAAGTTTTCCGCAGTGGACTACGGTGGTCAGACGGGCTCGAGTGAAAAGGCAGTAAGTGGCCGGCGTACAGCGTGGTCAGTCTTGCTTTCTTGGCATTGCACGTCCTCCTAGTGGTGCCGTTAGTCGGCCGGCAGTTTGCTGAGCTGCTGGACCGAGAGTGGATGTGGATCAATCGGCTTGCGGGGACGGCTGGAGCTGAGTAGGAGCCGCTGGGCATCGCCGGATTGACGCGTCCATGGCCAGTGAGTGCTGGTGGCGATGGAGCGGTGCTGTCGCACCAGAACCTCTAAGGCCATCGAGAAGCATCGAGTGATCGGGCACGGATCGGGATGAGGCGGATAGTTTAGCTAACTCCATCCAAGAGGCGAGGAGACCCCGACGTCTTCGGCGAGGCGTAGCAAATGGCAATTTCGTGGCGTGTACTGCCAATCTATCTTCGATTGGTTGGTTTAGGCTGCTGTTCGTGTGGTTTTCAGGCGACAAGTTTGAACAGCAGTAACTCCTGAAGGCATTCAGACCCGCTGGAAGCCAAGCAAGTCACCGAGTGTGGCCCTCCGCGTACTTCGTTTAAAGATGTGACGCGGGAGAACTCTGTCGTGCGTCAACGTCCCGCCTAGAAGTGCTTAACAATAAAAATGAGGAAGGTTGTGATGGATGAACACACAGTAACGTCGTCCAACCGAGAGTCGGGGCGATCCTTTGAAAATCTCCCGGATTCGTCAGGCGCGATCGCTGCCCGGGAGCGTGACAACCTGTCGGCGATCGTCGCAGCCTTGTTCGTTGGCTGTGCAAGCCTTATCGGCCTGGGGGTAATTCCCATCCTTTTGGGTGAACTGGCTCAGATGGGGCGGCTTTCCGTTGCAGGAATTGGAAACGCCGCGTCCGCGGAGATCACGACCCTTGCTTTCGGCGCTTGCGTTGGGCCTTTCCTCATCAACCGAGGCTACGTCCGAATGGTCGGTGTGGGGGCTTGCTTGCTTCTTGCTGTTTCGACCATTGCGCTTCGCTGGGCTCCCACACCAGAGTTCATCTACGTAATGCGTGGAGTTGCGGGGTTGTGCGAAGGATTCGCGATGGCTGCAGCTGTCCTTGTGACGACGCATTCCGCGCAACCTGATCGGCTGAACGCTGTGTTCCTAGCCGTCACCGCCATACCACAGCTCCTCGCTGCCTATCTTCTACCTCTGGTCCTGTTACCCCGCTGGGGGATCGACGGCGGCTTGGTCTACATCGCTGCCGTGGGACTGATTGCCGCGGTTGGGGGGCTATTCCTTCCTCGCAGCGTCCAACTAAAAGGCCAGGAAGAGGGCGGCACCCAACGGTTGACTGGCGGGGCCTTGATCTTCAGTGTTGCGATCCTGCTGGTGTGTGCGGCAGAGGGCACAGCGTGGACTTATGTCGAACGCATGGGCTCAATACTTCAACATTCTGCCGAGGTAATCAGTTTCACTATCGGTGCGTCACTCGCGCTTCAGATTATTGCGAGCTTCGGTGTTGCGATCATCGGTTGGCGCCTTTCCTTTCGATTTGCGTTGACGGCGGGGGCGCTTATTCTGGCCATTTCCGCAATAGGCATTACGTGGCAAGGCGGTCTGAATATTTACGTCATTTCCACATGTGTCTTTATGACGTTGTGGGTTGCACTACAGCCCTTTCAGGTCCGACTTGCCATCCAGATCGATCCCGGCCGAAGGTTGGCCTTGCTCATCACCCCGCTGAGCCTATTCGGTTTAGGCATTGGTCCGTTCTTGCTTTCTCCAGTGATTGCCATCATAGGGGTGACCGGTGCCTTTCATGGTGCGGCTGTCCTGATCATGATCAGTCTCGTGCTCTTCTCCATGGTGTATGGGGCTTCGGGCCCTGCCCATGTACAAGGTAATCGCGCCGGCAACCTGCATGAAGGATAGGCAGTGCCAGCGCGCGAGCGTCAGATACGTCAAGGATCTTCCATGCCACAAAATAAACATAAGGACTGCGCATGCCCTTCGCTACGATCAACCAGCAAGAGATTCACTTTACCGACCACGGCGGCTCCGGCCTACCGGTAATCCTTAGCCATGGTTTTTTGATGGACGAGCAGATGTTTGTCCAGCAGGTTGCTGCCTTAAGCCCTGAGTTTCGCGTGATCACCTGGGACGAGCGTGGTTTTGGCCAAACCCAATACGATGGCAAACCCTTTACCTATTGGGACTCCGCTTGCGACTGCCTCGGCCTGCTCGATCACCTGGACATTCAACGGGCCGTGTTAGGCGGCATGTCGCAAGGCGGCTTTCTATCGTTGCGTGCCGCGCTGCTGGCGCCAGAGCGTATCTTGGGTCTTGTGCTCATGGACACGCAGGCAGGCCCGGAAGCCGTTGAGCATGTCGAGCAGCACAAGCAGCTGCTGCAGGCCTGGATCTCCAGCAGCCTGACCACCGAAATGGCTGAGTACGTTGCCAACTTGATCATTTCCGAGCCCACCGAAAACGCCAAGTGGATTGCCAAATGGAAGGCCATGAATCCACAGCAACTTGCCAACCCCAGCAGTTGCCTTATACAACGCGAGGACATCAGTGATCGCTTGGCAGAAATCAGTGCGCCCGCCCTGGTGATTCATGGCAGCGATGACCACGCCATTACCCTCAACTTAGCTGAGGCACTGTGCCACGGCCTAAAAGGCAGCGAACCATTGGTTCTAGTCGAGGGCGCAGGCCATGCTGCCAACCTCACCCACGCTGAGAAGGTGAATCCGCCACTACTCGCATTCCTGCGCGGACTGGTTACTTATCACGCCTAGCTTTCCTCGCTCGGGGTGTTGGAAGTTAGAAGTGGCTTAGCGAGTAGGACCTGCCTCTCTGGAGGCCATTAGGCCCCAAAACTAGGCTCATCCGTCTTGATGTGTAGCCGTTCGTTTTTGGCCGATTTCTGCCGCTCATGACTGGCAAAAATCGAGCTGAAGCAATCGCTCAGCGAAAGCTACGAATCCAAGAGCTGCTCCGTGGTGCAGAATTTGGCCTATGGGGTCGGGTTCATTCCTGTCGAACGTTATCGGCGGTACTGGCCGATAGCTGTCGGTCGCGACAGGCTTCTTCAAGGCGTATTTTTCACCCTGGCCAAAGCGCCCTGGAAAGATAGTTTTCGAAAATGCCAGAAAGATCCGGGCTAAATGGTCGAAGTTTGTTGCGGGGAATATGACGGTTCAAACAGATTTGAACAAAAAATTGACGTCTCTTGAGCATGTTCAATAGCAGCGGTCAGTCGGATAAGGAGTCTCCGACAGACTGCTACTGAATTGTTGAGTTACCGGTTTTATTGCTTTTGCGGATCGAATTGTTTGTCCCTGATAAACACTGCTGGAATCACGCCGCAGATGAAGTAGGCTGCGCCCATGACCAGAAAACCCACACCGATCGAGCCATGAGAGGCAAGGAACCCGATAGCGGCCGGAGCAACCGCTGCACCCAGACGCCCGATATTGTAAGCACCGCCTACGGCGGATCCGCGAAATTTAGCCTCGAAGCTTTCGGTCATGTACGTGGCGTTCACACCGTAAGGGATGCCGTACAAAAAGCCGAACACCACCAGCATCCAGAGTATGTTTTCCTGGCTTTGGAACAGCACGATCACCGGCAGGAATACCGAGGTCCCCAAGGCGCCAAAGGCGAAAACGGTACGACGCCCGATACGATCAGCCGCCAGGCCTGCAAGAATTTTGCCGAGGATCATGGCCGTGTAGGTGCCAACCATATAGCCGGTCATGGATTTGAGATTCATGCCCAGTTCACTTTCCAGGTACGTCGGCATCCAGTTGTTCACGCCGTAGTAACCGAACTGTAGAAAGCCGGCAGTCAGAGCCCAGAAGATAAACATCCGGCTAGCTTGCGGATCACTGAAGATCAGCTTGTACATGCTTTCGCGCTTTTCGGAGAGCCGATTTTGGCCGCCCGTGATTTTCTTCTTGGCGCGCTCGGCCTGAGCGTTGATCCAGGCTCGTGGCTCCGGCACGAAACGTTGCATGACCACCGCGAGGATCACCGGGATGATGGCAATGTAGAAAAGCCAACGCCAGCCATGGATCGGTAATATCCAGCCGGCCAGCAGCGTCGCCACGATGTATCCCACTGACCAGCCTGCTTGCAGTGTGCCGAGTACCGTAGTTCGGTAGCGGGTGGGTACGTATTCGGACATCAACGTGTTGCAAGCCACGTACAGTGCGCCTATCCCGAGTGATGCCACGAATCGGGTGATCGCGAACTGCCAATAGCTATGCGTCATGCCTAGCACAGCGGTGCCGACGGAAAACAGTACGATACTCCAGACAACGGTTTTCACCCGGCCGAAGCGATCGCAGGCCCAGCCACCGTAGATGCCACCGATGGCCATCCCGGCCAGGGTAAAGCTACCCAGGCTGCCGGCTTCTACGTTGCTCAGGCCGAATTCGGCCTTCAGGCTGCTGAGGCTGTAGGAAAGCAGCATCAGATCGGCACCGTCGATCAACAATCCAAGAAAGCAGAAGATGAAGACCAGCACCCAGGTACTGGTTTTGGCGTGCGTAGTCACACTCGCCTGAGCTGCAGCGTCCATGGTGTTACCTTTTTTGTATTTATTGGGGGAGGGCACTTGAACCGAAAATTGAAAGCCCGTGGCTTCAGCGTTGAGCGTCGCGGATCATGTTTCGGGCGATGACTATCTGTTGGATCTGGGTAGTGCCTTCGTAAATGCGGAACAGGCGAACATCCCGATAGAAGCGTTCGATGGCGTACTCGCTCACATAGCCGGCACCACCATGAACCTGCACGCAGCGGTCGGCGACCCGTCCGCACATTTCAGTGGAGAACATCTTGGCGCAGGAAGCTTCAGTGCTGACGTTGCGTCCGTCGTCACGCTTGCGTGCGGCATCCAGCACCATGCAGCGACTCGCATAGATTTCAGCCTTGCTGTCGGCGAGCATGGCCTGGATCAGTTGAAACTCGGCGATCGGTTTGCCGAATTGTTTGCGCTCCATTGCGTAGCGCAAGGCATCGTCGAGCATCCGTTCAGCAGCGCCGACACTCAGCGCGGCAATATGCAGCCGACCTTTGTCGAGTACTTTCATCGCGGTCTTGAAGCCCACGCCTTCGACACCACCGATCAGTTGGCTGGCCGGGACCCGTGCATTCTCAAATATAACGTCGCAGGTGTGAGCACCTTTGTGGCCCATCTTGTGATCGGGCTTGCCCAGTGATACGCCGGGTGTTCCACGCTCGACAATAAACGCGCTGATGCCGGCGGCGCCTTTGATCTCGGGATTGGTTCGCGCCATGACCGTATAGATTCCGGCGTGTGGGGCATTGGTGATGAAGCGCTTGGTGCCATTGAGAATGTAGCTGTCGCCGTCGCGCACGGCGTTGGTTTTGAGCGAGGCGGCGTCTGAGCCCGCATCTGGCTCTGTCAGGCAGAAGGAGCTGAGCAGCTCGCCACTGGCCAGTTTGGGCAGGTAGTGATGCTTCTGTTCTTCAGTGCCGTCCAGGAGGATACCGATGGAGCCGATCCCGTTGTTGGTACCGATGTAGGAGCGAAACGCCGGTGAAGTGCGGCCCAGCTCGAAGGCGATATTCACCTCTTCCTCCATCGTGACGCCCAAACCGCCAAACTCTTCCGGGAGCGTCAGGCCAAACAAGCCCATTTCCCGCATCTGTTCGACGATGTCTTGGGGGATCGCGTCGGTGTCGGCCACTTCGTTTTCACGGGGAATCAGCACTTCGCTGACGAACTGACGAAGGGAATCCAACAGTATCTGCAGGGTTTCGGTATCACGGATCATGTGCACTCCTAAGGCTCGCAAGCGAGCCGGTTTTCTAGGGCGCCGTTACTCCGTTGTGTCAGCGAGCAGCGGCGCCAATGTTGTTAACCATGTTGATCAGGCGAGGCCCGATATCGTCCACGAGCTGTTCACGGGGTAGCTGAAAGCTCGGTCCACCGCAGTTGAAGGTCAGTAACCCGTACTGCGGGTGCAGCAATGGAACTGCAACGGAGTTGACGTCGCGATGCCACTCACCGATCGACAGGCAGAAGCCGTAGTCGGCGAAATCCCTGAACGCTTTGTCCAGCCCCTTGCGGATGGCTGGCCATTGCTCCGATTCGCGCTGGCGAATGTGATCGAGCAGAAACTCCCGCTCGGTTTCCGGCATCGCAGCAAGGCACGCCCGACCTACCGAACTCTGTGCCAGCGGCAAGTAGCTGCCGATCTGCCGGCGCATGGTCATGTTGCCCTGACCCTGAACCACATCCAGGTACACCATCTGAAGTCGATCGCGGGCGGCCATGGCGACGGCCGCCTGAGCGTGATTGGCCAATTCCTCCATCAACGGATGAGCCACTGTGCGAATCGCCAGATTTGACAACATGGCGTAACCGAAACCCAACACACCTACGTCCAGCTGATACTTGCCTGAATGCACTTCACGTTTGAGGCAGCCCAACCGCATCAGCGTATTGGTCAGACGCGTCACCGTCGGTTTGGGCAACCCGGTCATTCGCGCCAGGTCCTGATTGCCGAGCACGTTGTCGCGCGGGGTGAAACACCTCATCAGCTCAAGTCCGCGTGCCAACGCAGTTACGAACTGGCCACTGCTTTCGTCTTCGCTCAGCGCGCTGGCGGGATCTAGCATGCCCATCTTCAGTAAGCCGATTTCATCCGCTCCTTTCGTCTTGTCCACGGCCTGTTGATCTGCCTTGTTGCGACCCATGGTAGAACCTCGCTTTCGAGAAATGCAAGAAAATAAAACATAGTTTCGTCTGGCGAAATTGTATTTGGTGCTTAAACAAAAACCAATCTATTTATTTATCTTGTATAAATCTCTGTAATTAAAGGACTAAAACAGATTTATTGGTTTGCCTGTTTACAGGGATTTAGAAGCGTATCTATGATTGATCGTAATTACGGTATTCAGTTTCGCATAGCGAAACAAAAATAAGAGGTAGGTATGGACTCCCAGCTTAACGCTGTAGTGGATCTGCAAATCCGCGATGATGCCGTCGCTGTCGTACGGATCCAGCGGCCCGAGGTCAAAAACGCACTCAACAGCGCGGTGCGCGAACAGTTGGCAGAAATCTTTCGCTCTCTGGCCGGCAATGAGCAGGTGCGTGCGATCGTCCTCACTGGTGGTGAACAGTGCTTTGTCGCCGGTGCCGACATCCGCGAGTTCGCCGAGGCCAGCCCTATCGAGATGTATCGCCGCCACACGGAGTACTTGTGGGAGGCCATCGCTCGTTGCCCTAAACCCGTGATTGCAGCGGTGAATGGTTTTGCTTTGGGGGGCGGCTGCGAATTGGCGATGCATTGCGACATCATCGTTGCAGGGCAATCGGCACGCTTCGGTCAACCGGAGGTCAAGCTTGGCCTGATGCCAGGAGCCGGTGGCACCCAACGCCTGATTCGCGCCGTCGGCAAATTCCAGGCGATGCGTATTGCACTGACGGGCTGTCTGGTCCCGGCCCCCGAAGCGCTTGCCATGGGCATGGTCAGCGAGGTGGTGAGTGACGAACGCACCGTGCCGCGAGCACTTGAGCTGGCTGCTGAAATAGCCGCCTTGCCGCCTCTTGCTGTAGCGCAGATCAAGGAAGTGATGCTGCTCGGTGCGGACTTGCCACTGGACAGCGCCTTGGCGTTGGAGCGCAAGGCGTTTCAGTTGCTGTTCGATTCCAGGGACCAGAAAGAGGGTGCCAATGCCTTTCTTGAAAAACGCAAAGCCACCTTCTCGGGAGAGTGATTCATGACACGCGAGATCAACCATATAGCAGTTGTGGGGGCTGGCATCATGGGCACCGGCATAGCCCAGATTGCCGCCCAGGCCGGTATTCAGGTCCTGCTGTTTGATAACCGCGAAGGCGCTGCCCGGACCGCTCGCGATAACCTTCAACAGACGCTGGACAAGCTGGTGAGCAAGGGCAAGATCCTCGGTGCAGACGCACAGGCCACACTCGATCGCCTGCAGGTAGCGACCGCTCTGACCGAGCTCAAGGACGTCGACCTGGTAGTCGAAGCCATTATTGAGCGCCTCGATGCCAAGCAGGCTTTGCTCGCACAGCTTGAAGCGGTCGTTGGTGACGATTGCATTTTGGCAACCAATACCTCTTCGCTGTCTGTGACTAGCATCGCCCGGGAATGTCGGCGTCCTGAGCGTGTCGCGGGGTTTCACTTCTTCAACCCGGTGCCACTGATGAAAGTCGTGGAAGTCATCGACGGCCTTGCCAGTGATCCGCAAGTGGGTGATCGCTTGCAGGCATTGGCGGCGCGCATGGGCCACCGCGGTATTCGAGCGAAGGACACGCCAGGTTTCATCATCAACCATGCGGGGCGTGCCTATAGCACCGAAGCCTTGCAAATTCTCAAGGAAGGCGTGACTGAACCCGCCGAAATCGACCGCATCCTGCGCGAAGGCCTGGGTTTTCGCATGGGACCGCTGGAGCTGTTCGACCTTACAGCCCTGGATGTCTCACACCCGGTGATCGAGTCGATCTACAACCAGTTTTATCAAGAGCCTCGATATCGCCCGGCAGCGCTGACTCGGCAGATGCTCGAGGCCGGGTACGTCGGTCGCAAGGTTGGGCGTGGTTTTTACCGGTATGCCAACGGCCAAATGGTTGATGCACCCCAGGCGCAGGCAGTGCCGGTAGTGGAGGCGCTGCCGCCGGTGTGGCTGGGTACCGAGAACGAGGTCGATCGTGTCAGCCTGACTGCTTTGCTGGAGCAGCTCGGCGCGCAGGTAGAGCAGGGCACCTCACCGTCCAGTGAAGCACTCTGCTTGCTGGCGCCCTATGGCCTGGATGCCACCAGCGCTGCGGAACGCTTTGCCACTGACCCGACGCGCACGGTCTGCATCGACCCGCTGCTCGACAGCGCTCGCTACCGCACGCTGATGCTGAACCCGGCAACCCGAGTCGACATACGCAATGCCGCGCATGCATTGCTGGCTTGCGACGGCGTCGGTGTCAGCGTGATCAACGACAGTGTCGGCTTCGTTGCCCAACGCGTGCTGGCAATGATCGTCAACCTGGCCGGCGATATCGTCCAACAGCGCATCGCCAGCGTCGAAGACCTGGATGAAGGCGTGCGCCGGGGGCTGGGTTATCCGCAGGGGCCGTTGGCCTGGGGCGACAGTGTCGGCGCCAAACGCCTGCTGACCATCCTGGAGCGCATGACCGAACTGACAGGAGATCCGCGTTACCGGCCGGGTCCTTGGCTGCGCCGACGCGCGACCCTCGGCCTGTCGTTGTGCCACATCGAACCGACACTGACCTGACCTTTTAACGCCTAGGATACTTCCATGCTCGACGCCTACATCTTTGCAGGGTTGCGGACTCCCTTCGGTCGTCACGGTGGTGCGCTCGCACCCGTGCGACCCGATGATCTTGCTGCTCATGTGATTCGAGAACTGCTTGCGCGATATGCCATCCCTGGTGACGCCATCGAGGACGTGATCCTCGGCAATACCAACCAGGCAGGAGAGGACAGTCGCAATATCGCCCGCCACGCTGCGCTGCTCGCCGGTTTGCCGGTGACGGTGCCGGGGCAGACGGTCAATCGATTGTGTGCCAGTGGTCTGGCCGCCGTGATCGACGCAGCCCGCGCGGTGACCTGCAAGGAAGGCGAACTGTTCATCGCTGGCGGGGTGGAAAGCATGTCTCGCGCACCGTTTGTCATGGCCAAGGCTGAAGCCGCCTACAGTCGTGAGTTGACGGTGTTCGACAGCACCATCGGCGCGCGTTTTCCCAACCCCAGAATTGTGGCCGAGTTCGGCAACGACAGCATGCCGCAGACCGGCGACAACGTGGCCCAGGAGTACGGCGTCGAGCGGGCCCAGGCCGATGTGTTCGCCGCACGCTCCCAGGCCCATTACGAAGCTGCCCGCCAGCGCGGTTTCTTCAACGACGAGCTGCTCGGCGTCAGCGTGCCCACCGGCCGCAAGACGCCGCCGCATCTGGTGGAGCAAGACGAACACCCGCGCCCGCAGTCTGACCTGGCTGCCCTCACGCGTCTGCGCCCCTTGCACGAAGGGGGCGTGGTCACCGCCGGCAACGCGTCTGGTGTCAACGATGGGGCCGCAGCACTGCTGATCGGTACGGCTGCCGCGGGTGAGCGTCACGGGTTGGTGCCCATGGCGCGTATCCTGTCGAGTGCCGCGGCGGGTGTGGCGCCGCGCATCATGGGTGTCGGCCCGGTGGAGGCGATCAACAAAGCCCTGGCCCGCGCCGGGCTGACGCTGGCGGACATGGATATCATCGAAATCAACGAAGCGTTCGCCAGCCAGGTACTGGGCTGCCTCAAGGGGTTGGGCCTGGCGTTGGACGACCCTCGGGTCAACCCCAATGGTGGCGCGATCGCGGTGGGCCATCCATTGGGCGCCTCAGGTGCGCGCTTGGCGCTTAGTACTGCGCGGGCGTTGCAGGAAAGTGGCAAACGCTACGCCGTGGTCAGTCTGTGTATCGGTGTCGGCCAAGGGCTGGCGATGGTTATCGAGCGTGTGTAAACGCTCAAGCAAAGGTGAAATGACATGGGTGCTTTGACTGGATACCGCGTGCTCGACTTGAGCCGTGTGCTTGCCGGCCCCTGGTGCGGGCAAACACTGGCCGACCTGGGCGCCGAAGTGATCAAGGTCGAACGGCCGGGCGTGGGTGACGACACCCGTGGCTGGGGCCCGCCCTGGATGAAAGGCCAGAGCGATGAGTTGACCTCCGAGGCCTCTTATTATCAGTCGACCAATCGCGGCAAGTTATCGGTGGCACTGAACCTGGCCAGCCCGGAAGGGCAGGAACTGGTGCGTGCGTTGGCGACCGATTGCGATGTGCTGATCGAAAACTACAAGGCTGGCTCCCTGGCCAAGTATGGGTTGGATTACGCCTCGCTGGCGCAGATGAACCCGCGCTTGGTGTACTGCTCCGTCACCGGCTTCGGGCAGACCGGGCCGCGCGCTGCGGAGCCGGGCTACGACTTTATCGTGCAGGGCATCGGCGGGCTGATGAGCATCACCGGCGAGCGCGATGACCTGCCCGGTGGCGGGCCGCAAAAGGTCGGCGTGGCGTTTTCCGATCTGATGACCGGGCTTTATTCCACGGTCGCGATCCAGGCGGCGTTGCTCAGCCGTGAAAAGACCGGCGTGGGTCAGCACATCGACATGGCGCTGCTGGATGTGCAGGTCGCCACCTTGTGCAACCAGAGCCAGAACTACCTAGCCTCGGGCAAACCACCCGGCCGTTACGGCAATGCCCACGCCAACATAGTGCCGTATCAGGTGTTTCGCGCCAGCGACCAGGACTTCATCATCGCTTGCGGCAACGACTCGCAATTCGTCGCTCTGTGTGAAGCCATCGGCCTGGTGCACCTGTCTCAAGACCCGCGCTTCATGCGTAACGCCGACCGCGTTGCCAATCGCGAGGCGATTATCGAGATCTTGTCGCGGCACTTCCTTGAGGGCTGTGCGCAGGCGTGGATAGACCGTATCCATCCCCGGGGCGTGCCGATAGGGGCGATCAACAGCATCGCACAGGCGCTGGATGAGCCTCAGGTCAAGGCGCGCAATATGCTGGTGACGATTCCCCATCCGCTGAAGGCCGATTTCGTGACCGTTGGGAGCCCGATCAAGCTGTCCGGCACGCCGGTGGAATACCTGCGACCGGCGCCGATGCTCGGCGAGCATACGGATGAAGTGCTTAAACGTCAGTTGGGGTTGGATGACGAGCGTCTGGCGCAGTTGAAGGCCAGCGGTGTCATTGAGCAGTTGGGCGCGCGCTGATCTGCTTTGCCCGGCCCGCCGAGGGTGAGTCGGGTTCACTATTTTGTAATGGAGTTATCCATGAAAGTCCTCGTAGCTATCAAACGAGTGGTCGACTACAACGTCAAGGTTCGCGTCAAGGCGGACAATTCCGGCGTCGAGCTCGCCAACGTCAAGATGTCGATGAACCCGTTCTGCGAAATCGCCGTGGAAGAAGCCGTACGCCTGAAAGAGAAAGGCGTTGCGACTGAAATCGTCGTCGTCTCGATCGGCCCGTCCACCGCTCAAGAGCAACTGCGCACCGCGCTGGCTCTGGGTGCCGACCGCGCCATCCTCGTTGAATCCGCTGAAGACCTGACTTCCTTGGCGGTTGCCAAGCTGTTGAAAGCCGTTGTCGACAAGGAACAGCCTCAACTGGTGATCCTCGGCAAACAGGCCATCGACAGCGACAACAACCAGACGGGCCAGATGCTCGCGGCATTGAGCGGCTACGGTCAGGGTACGTTCGCGTCGAAAGTCGAAGTCAGTGGCGACAGCGTTGCCGTGACCCGCGAAGTTGACGGCGGTGCGCAAACGGTTTCCCTGAAACTGCCGGCCATCGTCACCACCGACCTGCGTTTGAACGAGCCGCGCTACGCGTCCCTGCCAAACATCATGAAAGCCAAGAAGAAGCCTCTCGAAGTGCTGACTCCGGACGCTTTGGGCGTTTCCACCGCCTCCACCAACAAGACCGTGAAAGTCGAAGCGCCGGCTGCACGCAGCGCGGGTATCAAGGTCAAGTCGGTGGCTGAACTGGTCGAGAAACTGAAAAACGAAGCGAAGGTGCTTTGAATTGGAGAGCCGAATAATGACTATCTTGGTCATCGCAGAACATGACAACAAAGTGCTGGCTCCGGCCACTCTGAACACTGTTGCTGCTGCCGTTAAAATCGGCGGTGACATCCACGTGCTGGTGGCCGGCGCATTCGTGGGCGCCGTGGCTGAAGCCGCAGCGAAAATCGCTGGCGTGGCTAAAGTGCTGGTGGCTGACAATGCCGCCTACGCTCATCAGTTGCCGGAAAACGTGGCTCCTTTGGTAGCCGAGTTGGGCAAGGGCTACAGCCACATCCTGGCTGCCGCCACCTCCAACGGCAAAAACATCCTGCCGCGCGTTGCCGCGCAACTGGACGTTGATCAGATCTCCGAGATCATCTCGGTCGAAAGCGCTGACACCTTCAAACGCCCGGTCTATGCCGGTAACGCCATCGCTACCGTTCAGTCGAACGCTGCGGTCAAAGTGATCACCGTGCGGGCTACCGGTTTCGACCCGGTGGCTGCTGAAGGTGGTTCCGCTGCCGTTGAAGCAGTTGCCGCTGCCCACGACGCCGGCACTTCCAGCTTCGTCGGCGAAGAACTGGCCAAGTCCGATCGTCCGGAACTGACCGCTGCCAAGATCGTCGTTTCCGGCGGTCGCGGCATGCAGAACGGCGACAACTTCAAACACTTGTACGCCCTGGCCGACAAGCTGGGCGCTGCCGTCGGCGCTTCCCGCGCCGCGGTCGACGCCGGTTTTGTACCCAACGACATGCAGGTCGGCCAGACCGGCAAGATCGTTGCGCCACAGTTGTACATCGCCGTCGGTATCTCCGGCGCGATCCAGCACTTGGCCGGTATGAAAGATTCCAAAGTGATCGTGGCGATCAACAAGGACGAAGAAGCACCGATCTTCCAGGTGGCCGATTACGGCCTGGTGGCGGACTTGTTCGAAGCAGTGCCAGCGCTTCAGCAAGCCCTTTAAGGATGAACCAGGCGGCGGTACGCGGCGCCTGGCGAGTCTCAGTCGTATGAGCCTTTGCCCGGCATTTTGATGCCGTGCAGGTTGACCTTGCGATACAGCGTTGCACGCGAAATCCCCAGCTCCTGCGCGGCCAACAGCGGCTTCCAGCGATTGCGCACCAGCGTATCAATCAAAGCTTGGCGTTCTGGACTCCCAGAGACCGTGTTCAAGCCTTTCGCAGGTGCACTCACGCTCAGTGTCACCGGTAGATCCTCCACCCCAATCACCTGGCTTTTGCATATAGCACAGGCGTAGCGCAGCACGTGGTGCAATTGCCGCATATTGCCGGGCCAGCTGTAATTCAGCAGCATTTCCAGTGCCGCTTCGCTTAACTCAAAGCGTTCCCCCGAGCGTGCGCATTCTTCTTCCAGCAGTTTAGTGATCAGCGCCAGCTTGTCCTTACGCTCGCGCAGCGGCGGGATATCGAAGCGCGCGCCGCTCAAGCGGAAGAACAGGTCCTCGCGGAAGTGCCCGGTTTCAACCAGGGTGGCGATATCACGGTGGCTGGCGCAGATGATCTGGATGTCGATCGACTGTGCACGTGCTGCACCCAATGGCGCTACCTCACCCTCGCTTAACACCCGCAGCAGGCGCGTTTGCAAGGACAGCGGCATGTCGCCGATTTCATCCAGGAACAGGGTGCCGCCGTCCGCCTGCTGCAACAGACCGAGCATGCCTTTGCTGGAGGCGCCGGTGAAGGCACCGGCGGCATAGCCGAACAGCTCGCTCTCAATCAGGCTCTCGGGTATCGCCGCGCAGTTGATAGCCACGAAGGCCTTGTCGCGGCGTTTACTGGCAGCGTGCAGTTGCAGGGCAAAGTGCTCCTTGCCGGCGCCGGTCTCACCATGAATCAGCACAGGCAGCCCGCGATCCTTGACGCGCACCGCCAGCTCCAGCGCTTGGGCGACCTTAGGGTCGAGGGCTGACGCCAGTGTGCTGGCCGCGGGCGCACTGATGGGCCGGCGGGGCATCTTGAGGCGCACATGCAGGCCCATCGTCGGCAGGTAGTGGATGTTGTCATCCCCGGCGGCGGGCAGTTGCGCTGAGGCGAAGGCTTCGTCGATATGTGTGGGGATCCGGCCACAGCGCTGCAAGAGCAGGCGTCGCGCGGCGGGGTTGAGCGCTTCGATGCGGCCATCACGGTCCCAGGCGAACAGGCACTGAGGCTGGCTGTCGACGTAGCCGGGCAGGGGATGGGCGCGTAACACCCACAGGTCTTGGGTGCTGTACATGAAGTAGGCATTTTCAAGGTCGATGGCACTTTGGATAACCATCTGCCGGATCAGATGCTGGCTGCGTCGGTCGTCCGGTGCGCGCACTGAAGAGACGTCCAATACCGCCAGGATCTCGCCGTTGGGTGAAAATATCGGCGCCGCCGAGCAGGTATTGCCAATGAACGCCGCGCGGAAATGATCATGCTTGTGCACGGTGACCGGCAGTTTGTCGATCAACACCGCGCTGACAGCGGTCGTACCTTCTTCGTTTTCCGACCAGCAGGTGCCGACGTCCATGCCAGAACGGCGGTACTCGCCGCGCAGGGTCGATTCGATCCGATAGTCGACGGTGCAACCCAGCGTATCGGTGAGCATCACACAGTAATCGGCGTCTCGTACGCGGCTATGCAGCCGCGACATCTCATCACCGGCCAAGTGCAGGAAATCGTCGACACGCTGGCGGTGTTCATTGATTTGGTGAGCCTCCAGAACCCTGGGGCCCTGCAATGACCCAGGGTCGAGTTTGTAGTGCTGTATCGAGCGTCGCCAGGAGTCGAGGATGATATTCGGCACCGGTAAGGTCGGGGCATTTCCAGCCGTGCGTAACACTCGATTCACATGCTCGACATGAACCTTTGACAAGCCAGAGGACATGGTACCTCCGAAGATTGGATCTTATTTTTCTGTGAGGCTCATTAAAGGCGCGATGGCCGTCCCCTTCAAGCTGAATCGGTCAGCCGGTCCCGGTGAGACATAACATCTCAGTATTCGCAGGGGGACGTGAGGAAGGAGAGCCATTATGTCTTGGATTAGCCGCCTTTCTCATACCTTGATTTAATCGCTTAACCTCTCTGTTCAGGGCTTCTCAGCCCGGTTTGCCGATCTTGGCATTCGACTTGCTCTGTCTGCCTCAGCGGGCCGCATGAGACGGCTGTATTTCAACAAGAAGAATGAACAGAGGCACCCCATGAGCCAATTCAAAGCTGTCAATTTCTCCCTGGAAGGCAAAGTTGCCCTAATCACCGGCGCCGGTCGTGGTATTGGCCAAGGTATTGCGCTGAGCCTGGCCCAGGCGGGCGCTGACGTAGTACTCGCCGACTACGACTTGAATATCGCTGAGGAAGCGGCGGCCAATGTGCGTGCCCTCGGTCGTCGTGCTGTCGCCCTGCAGGTAGATGTCAGCCAGGCAGAGAGTGTCGCAAGCATGATCGATCAAGTGCGGCAGACCTTTGGCCGTCTTGACGTAGCCGTCAACAATGCCGGCGTGGTGAGTCTCGGCCGGGTCGATGAGCTTGCGGTTAGCGAATGGGACCGCATCATGAATATCAACGCGCGCGGCGTTTTCCTGTGCTGTCAGGCTGAACTCAAGCTGATGCGGGAGCATCACTTCGGCCGAATCATTAACCTGGCCTCTATTGCCGGCAAAGTCGGTTTCCCGGATCTATCCCACTACAGCGCCTCCAAGTTCGCTGTAATCGGTTTTACCAACGCCTTCGCCAAGGAGGTAGCCCGCGAGGGCATCACTGTCAACGCCCTCTGCCCGGGCGTGGTCGGCACAGGCATGTGGCGCGGTGACGAGGGGCTTTCCGCGCGCTGGGCCCAGCCTGGGGAATCCGAAGTGCAGTCCTGGGAGCGGCATCAGTCCAGCCTGCTGCCTCAGGGTGAAGCGCAAACCGTGGAAGACATGGGTCAACTTGCGGTTTACCTGGCCTGCGCCCCCCATGTCACCGGCCAGGCTATCGCTGTAGACGGCGGCTTCTCGCTTTAGTTGTCCCCATGGGCCTGCCTTGGCCCGCTAGCACACGTTGAAGATTACATCCCCTGAACGCTTGGCTCAGGGGGCGGATACGGCTTGCCTGCAGCTTTGCATCACGCACTGAAGCGAGTTGTGCCTGCAGGCGCATTGATCGAAACAGGAGAACATAATGACAACTACAGTTCTGGCCAAACGTTCCGTTGGCACCGACGTTATCAACTACGACGCCATTGTGATTGGCGCAGGTTTCGGCGGCATTTACATGCTCAAGAAGTTGCGCGATGAACTGGGTTTGAAAGTTCGCGCCTTCGACAAGGCCGGCGGAATTGGCGGCACTTGGTTCTGGAACCGATATCCCGGTGCGTTATCCGACAGTGAATCATTCGTCTACTGCTTCTCCTGGGACCGCGATCTGTGCCAGGAGTGGGATATCACCACGCGCTACCTGACCCAGCCGCAGATTCTGTCCTACCTTAACCATGCGGTAGATCGACACGACTTGCGTCGTGATATCCAGTTGGAAACCGGCATCACCGCAGCGGTGTTCGACGAGCAGAGCGGCCGCTGGCTGGTGACGGCTGATGACGGCCATCAATACAGCGCCAAGTACCTGGTGACTGCGCTGGGCCTGCTGTCCGCGACGAATGTTCCGAAGATCAACGGCTTGGACCAATTCAAGGGGCACATGTACCACACCGCCAACTGGCCGGCCGATGCCGTGCTCGAAGGCAAGCGGGTGGGAGTGATAGGTACCGGGTCCACGGGCTGCCAAGTCATCACCGCGATCGCGCCGACCGTCGGCCACCTCACGGTGTTCCAGCGTTCAGCGCAGTACACCGTGCCGGTGGGCAACGGCCCGGTCAGTCGCGAATACGTCGACGACATCAAGCGCAACTATGATGCCATCTGGAAGGAAGTGCGTTCCTCGCGGCTAGCGTTCGGCTTCCCGGAGAGCGACGTCCCCACCATGAGCGTGGACGCTGCCGAACGAAAAGCCATCTTCCAGCGCGCCTGGGAAGGAGGTGGCGGTTTCCGCTACATGTTCCAGACCTTCAACGATATTGCCACCAGCGAAGAAGCCAACGTCGAGGCCCAGAACTTCGTCCGCGAGAAAATCGCTGAAATCGTCAAGGACCCGGAAACCGCACGCAAGTTGATGCCCCGCGATCTCTACGCCAAGCGACCGTTGTGCGACAGCGGCTACTACGCCACCTTCAATCGCCCCAATGTGTCGCTGGTGGACGTCAAGGCCAACCCGATTGAAGAAATCACCGCCAAGGGCATTCGCACGGCGGACGGGGTCGAACACGAGCTGGATGTACTGGTGTTCGCCACCGGTTTCGATGCCGTGGACGGCAACTACAAGCGTATCGATATTCGCGGGCGCGACAACGTCTCGATGAAGGATCACTGGGCTGACGGCCCGTCGAGCTACCTGTCGGTCGCCACCGCCAAGTTTCCCAATATGTTCATGATCCTGGGGCCCAACGGTCCCTTTACCAATCTTCCACCGACCATTGAAACCGAAGTGGAGTGGGTGTCCGAGCTGATCGACTTTATGGAGCAGAACGAGCTGGCTTGCGTGGAGCCGTCGGCGCAAAGCGAGCACGAATGGGGCGTGACCTGCCAGGAAATCGCCGATCAGACGTTGTTCGCCAAGACCGACTCGTGGATCTTCGGCGCCAACATCCCGGGCAAAAGCAACAAGGTGTATTTCTACATGGGCGGCCTGGGCGCGTTCAGCGAACAGCTGGCAGCGGTCAAGAACGACGACTACCGGGGCTTCAAGTTCAAGGCCGTGAGTGTTGACGGCGCGCAACCGCGCCGCGTAACGGAGAACCTGCAATGACTTTGAACAACCCTCAACTGTTGCGTCATCAAGCCTATATCGACGGTGAGTGGCTGGCTGCCGACAACGAAGCCACGATCACCGTGGTCAACCCGTCGACCGGAGTGACCATCGGCCAGGTTCCGCGCATGGGGCAAGCGGAAACACGCCGCGCCATCGAAGCCGCCGAGCGTGCGCTGCCCAGCTGGCGTGAGCTCTCCGCCAAGGCCCGCGCCAATGCTTTGCGCCGCTGGTACGACCTGATCATCGAGAACCAGCACGACCTGGCCCACCTCATGACCCTGGAACAGGGCAAGCCTCTGCCCGAGGCGTTGGGCGAAATTGTTTTTGGTGCGTCGTACATCGAGTGGTACGCGGAGGAGGCCAAGCGTGTCTACGGGGATCTGATCCCCGGCGCGACGGACAAGCGCCTGTTGGTGATCAAACAACCGGTGGGTGTTTGTGCCGCTATTACGCCCTGGAACTTCCCCAGTGCAATGATCACCCGCAAAGCCGGCCCGGCCTTGGCTGCCGGCTGCACCATGGTGATAAAACCGGCCTCGCAGACGCCGTTCTCGGCACTGGCATTGGTCTATTTGGCCGAGCAGGCGGGCATTCCCAAGGGCGTGTTGTCGGTGGTCACGGGCGCGGCGGCGGAGATTGCCGAAGAGCTGACTAGCAACCCGGCGGTGCGCAAGATTTCCTTTACCGGGTCCACCGAGATCGGGCGCCAGATCATGGAGAAATGCGCCCACGACATCAAAAAGGTCTCCCTGGAACTGGGTGGCAACGCGCCGTTTATCGTCTTCGAGGATGCCGATCTCGATGCCGCCGTGGACGGCGCGCTGGCCTCAAAATTCCGTAACGCCGGGCAGACTTGCGTGTGCGCCAACCGGCTGTACGTGCACGACAAGGTGTACGACGCGTTCGTCGACAAACTGGCTTCGGCGGTCGGAGCCCTGAAGGTGGGCGATGGCTTTACCGACGGCGTCACCCTCGGGCCGCTGATCGACGGTAAGGCCGTTGCCAAGGTGCGCGAGCATATCGAGGATGCGCTGGCCAAGGGCGCCAAGGTTGTTCAGGGGGGTGGCGCGCATGCCCAGGGTGAGAATTTCTTCGAACCCACCATCCTGGTGGACGTTCCTGACAACGCCCGGGTCGCCAAGGAAGAAACCTTCGGCCCCCTGGCGCCGGTGTTCCGCTTCTTTGATGACGCCGAAGTCATCGCCAAAGCCAACGACACCGAGTTCGGCCTGGCGGCGTATTTCTATACCGCCAACCTGAGTCGCGTGTTTCGAGTGGGGGAGGCTCTGGAGTACGGCATCGTCGGGGTCAACACCGGCATCATCAGTTCCGAGGCCGCGCCGTTTGGTGGGGTCAAGGCGTCGGGTGTCGGCCGTGAAGGGTCCAAGTACGGGCTTGAGGATTACCTCGAGATCAAATACCTGTGTCTGGCCGGCATCTGAGCTGATCCATCACTGTCCACTTTTCAATTGATCGCTTGCTTCATGGCCGTCAGGGCATTGCCCTGCGGTCCGGTTAACGCTGTGTCGTAAAACATAAAAACAATAGGAAAAATCGACATGAACATCGCTTGGAAACTGCCGCTGGGGCTTGGGCTCCTGTCGTGCATCGCCGTACCTGCATCCGCCGCTGACCCTTCATCGCAATGGGGAACGGGTGATTGGGGAGGGGTACGCAGCGAACTGCTGGAGCAGGGCGTTGACGTGATCGTCGGTTACGTCGGCGAAGCAGCCACCAATGTCCACGGTGGCTACAACCATGATCGTACCGCACGCTATACCGCGCAGTGGGCGCTCGGCACACACCTGGACCTGCAGAAGCTGCTGGGCTGGGACGACGCCGAGTTTCAGCTGCTGGTAACGGAGCGCAATGGCAATAACCTTTCCAACGAACGCATCTCTGACCCGCGCGCCCCGCAGCTCAGCTCGGTGCAGGAAGTGTGGGGCAGGGGGCAAACCTGGCGCCTGACCCAGATGTGGTATCGCCAGAAGTTTTTCGACAGCGCCCTGGATCTCAAACTGGGTCGCCTGGGTGTCAATGAAGACTTTGCCAGTTTCCCGTGCGACTTCCAGAGCCTGTCGTTCTGCAGTGCGCCCATCGGCAACGTGGCCGGGGATGTCTGGTACAGCGGCCCCGTCAGCCAGTGGGGCTTGCGCGTTCGCTACAACCTCGACGAGCAGTGGGCGCTGCAGGTCGGGGTGTACGAGCAGAACCCGTCGAATCTCAGCACCGGCAATGGCTTTAAACTCAGCGGCAGTGGTACTAAAGGTGCGCTGGTGCCGGTGGAGGTTGTCTGGAAGCCAACATTGGGCAAGGAAGCGTTACCGGGTGAATACCGTCTGGGTTACTACCACAGCAGTGCCAGCGCCAATGACGTATATGACGATGTCAACGGTGCTCCGCAGGCGCTGACTGGCCAAGCCCCCAAATCACGCAGCAGCAAGCATGGTGCGTGGATCATGGGCCAGCAGCAATTGACCACTCATCACGGCAATGCCTCGCGCGGCCTGAGCGTCTTTGCCAGCCTGACCGTTCATGACAAGGCTACCAGCGGCATCGAGAGTTTCCAGAACATTGGTGCAGTCTACAAAGGCCCTTTTGATGCCCGGCCCAAGGATGACATCGGGCTGGGTGTCGCGCGCCTGAAGGTCAACGACGACGTGACCAAACGGCAGCGCCTGATCAATGACAGTACGGGCATCACCGACTACGACGACCCGCTCTATGTCCCTGTGCAGCACAGTGAATACAACATCGAACTCAACTACGGCGTACACGTTACCGACTGGCTGACCGTACGCCCGAACGTGCAGTACGTGCGTAATCCAGGCGGTGTCTACGAGGTGGACAACGCGTGGGTTGCCGGTCTGAAACTTCAGGCGAGTTTTTGAGCGTAGGCACGTACGTGAGCAGTCAGTAGTCGCTATCTAATTCTCCGTCACGAGTGAGAAGGAAAACTGAAATGAGCAAATCTTTAGGAAAAGTCGCTTTTGTAACCGGTGCAGGTCAAGGGATCGGTGAGGCCATCGCGTTGCGATTGGCGGCAGATGGCTTTGCCGTAGCCTGTGCTGATATGAACATTGATACAGCCAGTCACGTGGCTGAAAGAATCAAAAAAGAGGGAGGTAAAGCTCTGGCCATAAAGGTTGATGTGGCCGATCGCGAGGATGTTTTCAAGGCCGTGCAGGCAGCGGTGGATGGCTTGGGTGATCTACATGTGGTCATTAATAATGCGGGTATCGCGCCTATTGCTCCCATTGAAGCGATTACGCCAGAGATCTACAGGAGAACGTTCGATATCAACGTAGGTGGTGTTCTCTGGGGCATACAGGCCGCGGTAAAGGCGTTTAAAGCGCTGGGGCATGGCGGGAAAATCATCAGTGCTTCCTCTCAGGCAGGTCATATCGGCAACCCCGACCTGGCTGTTTATGGGGGGACCAAGTTCGCAGTGCGGGGCATTACGCAAACAGCGGCCCGTGAGTTGGCCCATCTCGGTATTACGGTGAACGCATATTGCCCAGGCATTGTGAACACTCCCATGATGCGCAAGGTTGCCCAGGATGTAGCGGACAATGCCAACCAGAGTATTGAATGGGGGATGGAACAATTTGCACAACACATCACCTTGAAGCGGCTTTCCCAGCCTGAGGATGTGGCAGCCTGCGTTTCGTTCTTGTCCGGTCCTGACTCTGACTACATGACAGGTCAGGCGGTCATTATTGATGGCGGGATGGTATTTAACTGATTCGTCATCAGCGCTGGAGAACGTTCAAGTTTATGCGTGTTGAGCGTTTTCGCGCATGCGACGTGAGTGAGGGGTTGAGATGACTATTACTAAAGGCATTGCATCGCCGGCCAAGTTTCTGGTTCAGGCTGATGCGCTGGTTGATTTATCGATGCATGGTAAAGCCTATGGGGCCAATGCCTATCTGATCTGCGATCAATTTATTGTGGGCCGGGTTCATGAAAAAGCGATGCCAGGATTCAAGCATGAACAGTGTGCTGAGTTGGCCGTGTTCGGTGGGCAGTGTTCCGACAGCGAAATCAACAAGCATGTCCAAGCCGCGCGTGAGGCTGACTATATTGTTGGTATTGGTGGCGGAAAAACATTGGATACCGCCAAGGCAGCAGCACATTTCCTGGAAAAGCCCGTATTGATTCTGCCCACATTGGCTTCGACGGATGCGCCCTGTACCGCGATTTCAGTGATTTACAATGACGACGATACGTTTAATCGCTACCTGTTTTTATCAAAGAATCCGGACGTTGTTTTAGCGGATACGCGCATTTTGGCGGAACAACCGCCCAGGTTTTTTGCGGCCGGTGTGGGTGATGGTCTGGCAACTTATTTTGAGGCGAGAGCATGCTTTGCTGCGCAACGTGACAACCTGATCCTGGGCAATGACGGAAAAATGCTCAAGCCTACGTTGATTGGTTTTGCTATTGCCCAAACGTGCTATGCAACCATCAAGAAGTATTCAGCGCAGGCGGCTTTTGCGGTGGAGAAGAAAGTCATCACTGCTGCATTGGAGAACGCCATTGAAGCCACCATTTATATGTCAGCTGTCGGAGCTGAATCGGGTGGTTGTGCTGCGGCGCATGCGATCCATAACGGAATGACCATCGTGCATGATCTACACGGAGCACAGCATGGTGAAAAGGTGGTTTTCGGCTTGTTCACTCAATTAGTGATGGAGGCCGCACCGATGGAGGAGATTGAAGAGGTTGTTGATATTGCGATCGCCGTCGGTCTCCCGTTGACGCTTGAGGATTTAGGGCTCAAAAGCTTTAAGGAAGCGGAGTGGAGAAAGGTCGCCGAACTGGCATGCGACAAAAACGACACGATTCACAACATGCCTTTTACGGTGACGCCTGACTTGGTGTATGACGCGATCGTGGCGGCTGACGCACTGTTGCATGCGTTTAAAAAGAAAAAATCTCTGCACTAGTGTATTGATTGGGAACCGGTTAATCGGGAGCCAATAGCGCTCAATCGGTCAGGCGCCGTCAATCGTTCAAATTGATTGACGGCGCCTGGTGCTGAGGTGAGGCCTGACAGTTATCAGTATTATTTGGGCTGAACGATGCCCCTCAACTTGGCGACTTGCGTAGCCAGCACATCCATCAAGTCAGGGGACAGGCAGTCATAGGGTTCAAGGCCGATTGAACGAAGACGTGCACGGATTGCCTTCATCTCTTGAGGTGGCGTCCCTGTTTCGATTATCGATGAAACGAAAGCAGCGAACCCTGGAGCAGACCATCCGGCCAGGGGTGAAAGTTCAGTGTGTACGAAGTCCAACCCGTAGAACGCGTGATCCTTGTTCTCGATACGCCCGTACAAATGCGCGCCGCACTCGGTGCAAGCATGGCGCTGAATGGCCGCGTGCTCGTCCACAATGGCGAGTTTATCCGCGTGCGCGGTGACGCTGACTTTTTCCCGTGGGACGACCGCAATAACAGCGAATGTCGCACCTGCCGGTTTCCAGCATTTGCTGCAGCCACAGGCGTGGTTGTGCAACGTCTGAGCATCGATGGTGATCTCAACCTTATTGGCCGGGCACAGGCACTGCAGTGTACCGCCGGTGAAGTTCGAGGCAGCAGGGGATAGACCGTTATCCAGTGATGGATGAAGTTTTATGTTGCTCACTGTGTATCTCCAGATCGGTAGGGAACTCGGACTGACGCCAGGGGCTTGCATCAGTACTTGATGACGGTACGGATCGACTTGCCTGCATGCATCAGGTCGAACGCTTCATTGATGCGTTCCAGTGGCATGGTGTGCGTCACAAAAGGCGCCAGCTCAATCTCGCCCTTCATCGCGTCCTCAACCATCTTCGGCAGTTGGGTGCGGCCTTTTACACCACCGAAGGCGGAGCCTTTCCAGGTACGACCCGTTACGAGTTGGAAAGGGCGTGTAGAAATTTCCTGACCCGCCCCAGCCACGCCAATGACGATCGACTGTCCCCAACCACGGTGTGCACTTTCCAGCGCTGCACGCATGACGTTCACGTTACCGATGCATTCGAATGAGTGGTCGACGCCCCAGCCTGTCGCGTCAATGATCACCTGCTGAATTGGCTTTTCATGATCTTTCGGGTTGATGCAATCAGTGGCACCAAAAGACTTGGCGAGTTCGAATTTTCCAGGGTTGGTATCCACGGCAATGATGCGTCCTGCCTTGGCCTGGCGCGCGCCTTGAATCACCGCAAGCCCGATACCGCCGAGCCCGAACACCGCAACGGTGTCCCCTGGTTGTACCTTGGCGGTGTTATGCACTGCGCCGATCCCGGTGGTGACGCCACAGCCGAGCAAGCACACATGTTCGTGATTTGCGTCTGGATTGATCTTCGCGACGGAGACTTCAGCCACCACGGTGTACTCGCTGAACGTGGAGCACCCCATATAGTGGTAGAGCGGCTGGCCGTTGTAGGAAAAGCGGGTGGTGCCGTCTGGCATCACACCTTTGCCCTGGGTTTCACGGACGGCGACGCAAAGATTGGTCTTTCCGGATTTGCAAAACAGGCATTCGCCGCACTCAGCGGTGTAGAGGGGGATGACATGGTCACCGGGCTTGAGGCTTGTGACCCCTTCACCCACTTCCACCACTATGCCGGCGCCTTCATGGCCCAAGACCACTGGGAACAGACCCTCAGGATCATCACCCGATAACGTGAACGCGTCGGTATGGCACACGCCGGTGTCGGTGATCTTGATCAGCACCTCGCCTGCGCGTGGCGGTGCAACATCGATCTCGACGATTTGAAGCGGCTTGCCTGGCTCAAATGCAACTGCAGCACGGGATTTCATAAAGGTCTTTCTCCAAGTAGTAATGCTTGTCTGACCGAGGCAAATCGTCGGGATCGGTAGGTGTACCGGTTGTTACTTGAGGTAGGTACGCACCAACGAAACCACTTCGTCGATTGAGGAACGCTGCGTCTCGGACGTGTCGGTTAAATTTGAAAATTCCTCCCTGAGATGGCTTTCAAGAACGCCGGCCATCAAGCCATTTACCGCGCCGCGCAGTGCAGCAATCTGCTGCAATACAGGGCCGCACTCAGCGCCCTGCTCAAGCGCGGTCTGCAGCGCGTCCAGCTGGCCTCTGACCCGATTGACTCTTCCCAATACACGTTTTTTTTCAGCGGGCGAATGTGGCATCGAACGACTCCAGTTATAGGCGTGGCGGCCATTGTACATCGGTACTGGGTGGGAGTATTTAAAGTACTGGTGGGGAGTATATTCGTATGCCGAAGAAACAAACACGACCATTCTGTTTGGGGACTTCCATCAATTTGTTTCTAATGAACAACCGATGGTGAAAGGGCGCTGTTTGCCCTGCCTTTCTACTCCGCCTCGTGGATGGCCGGTAAGCGTCTATTTTCCAGCAAATCACTCAGGCAGCCAGTGAGGTGCTGAATAGTCGTCTCGTTTCGCTTCAAGAAATGAAACGGGCCGGTTTTGTGTACATCGACCAATGCCACCCCTTTGAGCACGGCCAGGTGTTGGGAGACTGTCGATTGGGACAGACCGCAACGTTGCGTGATCTGGCCAACGCTCACCCCGAACTCAAAACCGCATGGTTGCGGGGGGAAATGCAGAGTCGGCGCCTTGAGCCACTCGAGGATTTTTCGTCTCACTGGGTGTGCGATCGCGCGCATGGTCGCGTCGAAGTGGGGCGAGGTGGACGTCGATTTTTGATCTGTATCGAGCATATCGGATACCTCGGGCTCATAGCGTTCGCTGGCCTCGTGCCGAGGTCAGCGAAAGAGGGACCGCAGCAACACCGTTCCCGTTGGTATCAGTCGAGCAGGTCGGAAATGGATTCGGCGGCGAGTTGATAGGAGCGGCAGCGTGCGTCAGGGTCGTAAATCCTCGCATCGATTATCACCTCGTCCACCTCCGTGGTCGCGATGAACTGGCGCAGCCAACGTCCTACATCGTCTTTGTTGCCAATTGCGGTGCACGACATGGCTTCAGCCAAATTCTGCCGATCATAGTTGGACAGCCGTTCCATAAAGCCCTCTTCCGGACGCGGCAGAGCGCCTGCTTTGCCCGAGTACAAGTTGCTGACCCACTGACGGTGTGAGCTCGCCAGGTAGTCGGCTTCGGCTCGAGTCGAGGCAGCGAAAACATTCGCGCCTGCGATGACATAAGGACTCTCCAGCACTGCTGACGGCCGGAACGTGGCGCGGTAATGCGTAATGGCTTCCATCAAAAATCGAGGTGCGAAATGTGAAGCGAATGCGTAGGGCAGCCCCAGTTTCGCGGCGAGATCAGCACTGTTCATGCTCGAACCCAATAGCCATAGTGGAACGTCATGTTTTCCAGGGATCGCGCGAACCGGCTGATTCCCATCGTCCGCTAGATAGTCCGTCAATTGCTGGATGTCTTGCGTGAACTCTCGCTCGGAGGCATCGCCGCGTATGGCGCGGATAGCCGGTCCAGCGGATCCAGGTGCTCTGCCAATGCCTAAATCGATGCGGCCTGGAAACAAGGTGTCCAATGTCCCGAACTGCTCCGCCACCAACAGAGGTGAGTGGTTGGGGATCATGATGCCGCCAGAGCCCACTCGCAGGGTGCTCGTTGCCGCAGCCAGATGCTGAATGAGCAGGGTTGTAGCCGAAGATGCGATCCCTGGCAGGTCGTGGTGCTCGGCGATCCAGTAGCGCTTGTAGCCGTGAGCTTCCACGTTTCGCGCCAGAGAGACTGCGTCTTCTAGCGTGTGGGCGAAGGTTTTTTCTTCGCCGATCATCATGAGGTCAAGTACAGAGAGGGCTGTCATCACAGGCTCCATTTTTCAAATTAGGTTCGTGAGGCAGCGATGCGTTACTTCAATGGGAAGTCCGACCAGTGCGGATAACGTTCCAGGCGTCTTTCAATATCGCGTAACGTTGCCAGGCATCGCTGGAGCTTGAGGTAAATGTCCCCCCCGTAATCCCAGCCGAGCACGCCAATGCTGCCGGTATAGCCGACGCGGTTCAGCGCGGCGATCAAAGCGAAGTTGTCCATCTCTCCGCGGTCGATCGGCTCCATGGTGGCCACGCCGCCCCAACCCAGTTGCGAAAGTGCGCTGCCGGAAGTCACCACTTGCATGAGCCAGGGTTTCATCGCAGCGAGGCGCTGTTCCAACTCGCCTTCCTGGCTGGCATACCAGTGATAGCCATTGAACGAGGCCCCCAGGCGAGGGTGAGCAAAGTGCTCGCAAATCTGCACCACCTGCGCGGTGGTCTGGGTGACATGGTGAAGATGTGGATACAGCGCGATCCGTAATCCGCGCCGTTCGGCAATGGGCAGCAGCGACTCGATAAACCGCAGAATGGCTTGGCTGCCATTAACTGAGGTCTGAATCGCCAGCTCGATAAGCTCTACACCCTCGACGGTTTCGACGATGCGCCGTATCAGGGTATCGTTGCGCCCCTCATGCAGCACCAGGTAAAGCCCCTCGATGTGCAGACCATGGTTTTCCCAGACGCTGGGCAGCAGGCTGAGGTCGGTCAGGGGTGTGCCACCCCAGGCGGCGACAGTCATGCCGTCGTAGCCGAGCTCGGCCAACATTTCGCACTGTGTCTGAAAGGCGTATACGCCCATCGACGAGTAGAAGAAGGAATCGAGTGCATGGATGCGATGAGCCATGATTTATCTCCTGGCTCAGTGAGGCGAGTCGGTCAGGACGGCCCATTCAGGGTGGGCGGTCAACCGTTGCTCCATGGAACGGAACGCAGTGACCGAGCGGCGCAAGTTGCCGTAGACGTCGCCGCCCATGCTTTCCCAGCCGAGGACGCCAAAACGTCCGGCAAAGCCCCGACGCTCCAGGGCGCCCAACAGCACGAAGTTGTCCATTTCACCCTCATCAAGCGGTTCGATGGTGGCCAGGCCGCCCCATCCAAGGGGGGATCGCCGAGTGCCGGCAATGTTCACTTGTTTCAGCCATGGCCAAACTGCGTCAAGGCGCTGCTCCAGAGCATGTTCCTCAGTCGCGTACCAGTGATATCCGTTGAACACGATGTTGAGACGCGGATGGTTGAACTCTCTGCATAGCGCCACCGCCTCGGTGGTCGTCTGCATGCCATAGCGGGCGTGCGGGTACAAGCTGATCTCCAGGCCTCGGCGCTCGCAGATCGGCAGCAGGCGCTCGAGCATTCGGCGGTCAAAGTTCGTGACTTCGTCGCCGGAGTGCAGGGCCAGTTCGATTGTGGTGCAGCCCTCGATGGTCTCGAAGATGTTGGTCACAAACGATTCCAGGCCCTTGCGATAGATCAGGTAGACCGCGCCCACGTCCAGGCCCCAGGTGGGTTTAACCTGGGCGATCGACTTCAGGTCTTTGCTCCAGGCGGACATCGTCAGCCCCTGGTAGCCGAGTTCGGCGAGCATCTCGCACTGCGCTGCCAAGGGATAGGTCCCCAGGGTTGTCTGAAAAATGAAATCCATATGATGCAGTGGACGATTCATGAGTAGGCCTGCGCTGGCACTGGTTCGATGGGTAACGACGCACTTGGAAAGTGCGGCAAGAGGTATTCGCCTAGCTCGTCGATGACATCCGAGGCGTGGCGTCGCTGAGGTTTGAAGTGCAGGGCAACGTGACCGACGCCCTGATCCTGTTGGCGTTTCCAATGTTCAATCAGCGCATTTCGCCCGGCCCGCAGCACGCGGCCCGCTTGGACGGGATGGTTTGGATCACGGTCCAGGTCAAACAGGGTGCCGTAGCCATAGGGTTTGTAGACGTTGGCGCCACAGGCGGCACGCCAACGTTCGATGATTTGCGGAATCAGGGCCGGATTGGAGATGTAGGAAAGAATGCCGTCCGTATTTTCTCCAATCCACTCCAGCGACTGGCCGGCCTGGCCAACGATAATGGTCGGCATGCGTGAGCCTACCGGTTTGGGAATCAGGTCGATCTCTCCATTCAACTGGCCATAAAACCGCGACGGGTGCACGGCCCAGTGTGTTTCCGTCGTGGCGCGAATGATTGCCAGCGCGTCACGGAACCGCTCGGCACGGTTGCCGAAGTCGAGTCCGAAGGCGGGGTATTCCACCGGCCGATCGCCCGTGGCCAGGCCCAGAATAAAACGTCCCCCAAGCAACTGATCGATGCTCGCGGCCTGCTTGGCAACGATCAACGGATCGCGCAAGGGGAGGACGATGCCGGCGGTGCCGATGGCAATCTGCTTGGTCACGGCAGCGAGGAAGCCGGCATAGACCAGCGGATCAAGGATTTGCCCCACGTCACCGAAGTTCGGATCGTAAAACGGCACGTCCCGTAGCCAAATCGCGGAAAAGCCCGCTTCGTCAACCCGCTGGGCCAGCTGTGCGTGATCCTGCAGAGTCGGGCCTGGGCTATTAGGATAGCTTTCCAACGGCGCGATAAAGCCGAAGGTCAAATGGCCGGGTTGGAAAACGCGCGCGTAGCCGGGGTGTTGTTTGAACTCCGGCGCAAGTTTGTAGGTGGAAGACATCGAAGTCATTCGAGGGCTCTCGTGTAGTCAGATGACGGTGACTTCGCAGTGCGATATAGCGGGGTGAAGTCACAATGGCGGTGACTATAGGTTGTATGATGCGAAAGAAAAATAGGATGAAGTTCCGAACATTTGCGAATAAAACGCTCAAATAGATTGAGGTGGACATGGATCATTTTGGGGCGCTCGGCGCGTTCGTTCATGCCGCGCAAACGCGCAGCTTTACCGAAGCTGGACGCAGAACCGGCGTGTCTTCATCGGCCGTTGGTAAGGCGGTTGCGCGACTGGAGGAAGAGCTTGGCGTACGGCTGTTTCACCGATCCACGCGCGCCATTACCCTGACGTCCGAAGGCAGCCTGTTTCTGGAACGCTGCCATCGAATTTTTGCGGAGTACGAGGTTGCCAAGCGAGAGCTCACCCAGGCTGCTGGCAAGCCCCAGGGGAAGTTGCGCCTCGGTTTGCCACAACTGGGCATGAGGTTGATGCCTCACTTGATTGCGTTTCAGCAGGCGTATCCCGAAGTGGAGTTGGAACTGGAGTTCAGTGATCGGTTGGTTAACGTGATCGAGGAGGGTTTTGATGCCGTGATGCGTATCGGTGAGGTTGAAGACTCGCGCCTGATGATGCGCAAGCTCAACGGCTACAGTCATCGTCTGGTCGCGTCTCCACACTATCTTTCAAGCCGGGGTGTTCCATCACGGCCATCGGAACTGTCCAGCCATTCATGCCTGCGTTACCGATACCCCACCAGCGGTAAACTCGACCCTTGGCCTCTGGTGTCAAAAAAGGGACAGGACAGTGTTGAACTGGGACAGTCGGCTACCGCCAACGCGATTGAACCGTTGTTGGCAATGGCTGAGGCGGGACAAGGTATAGCGTGCCTCCCTGACTTTTTTGTCGAGGACGCCATTGCAGACGGACGATTGGTGCCTGTATTGGATCGCTACGTTCGCGACCACCGTACCTTCAGCATTCTCTGGCCATCGAGTCGTCATCCGTTACCCAAGATAAAGGCCTTTGTAAGCTTTATGACATCGCGTCTGACGTGAGGCGGTACGGTTGACCCGAGCGCAAACTGCCGATGCTCCGGAGAACTCCGCAGCGTCGGCAGTTTTTGAGTCCGCAGTGACTTACGCTTTGTTGGAGGCCTTTGCCGCAAAGACGCCGTCGCCCAGCAAGGCTACTACCAGTGCGGTGACGCTCAGGTAAATCGGGTATTCCCAGCCGCCATTGGCGTTGGTGAAGCTCCAGCCATTGCCGAAGTGGACGGTCGCGGCCACGAACAGCTGAACCACTGCCAGAGCGGCTACCCAGCGCGAATAAACTCCCAGCACCAGCATCAAACCACCGATCACTTCAAAGGCCATGACCGGGTAGGCCAGGAAGCCCGGGAAGCCGATGGACTCAAAGAAGCCCGCAGTGCCTGCCGGGGTGAAGACAAAGACTTTGGTCAGGCCGTGGGCAATGAACATAATGCCCAGTGCCAGGCGCATAACGAAGGCAGCGTATGGTGCGGTACGTGTGTCGATCATGGTGCAGCTCCTTTTTGTTTACTTGGAGAGTGACAGCGTGTTGGTCAGCCATTGCGAGAAGTCCGCCAGTTCTTCAGCGACGATCTCGTGGGCCATGTCGTATAAATGCGTTTCGTGGGCGACGCCGATTCGACTCAGCCATTCGTCCGCTTCTTTCGCCCAAGCCACTGGTAGTACGTTGTCCTGGTGACCATGGGCGATGAAAGCGTTGATGGACTGGAGTCGATCGGCCGAAGCAATCCGAGGATCAAGTTCGCGCAGCATCCGGCCGCTCAATATTGCAAATCCGGCAACCAGCTCGGGCTCGGTGACCCCGAGGCTCGCGCTCATGATGCCGCCCTGGCTGAAGCCGGCGATCACGGTCGGTAGCGTGGGCAGCGCTTCGATAAAGTGGTGCAACAGTTGCCGGGCGGCCTCTGCCTGTTCTTGATTGAATGAAGGGCCGTTGCTGGTGAAGTTCACCTGGTACCAGGCGAAGCCTTGTGGGCCAACCTGCAGCGGGCCGCGGAGCAGAATGACTTCCAGCTCCTCGGGCAGGGACGCGGCCAATGACGCGAGATTCGCTTCATTTGACCCGACGCCATGCAGCAGAAGCAGCCGGCCCTTAGGCGCCGATGTACTGCAACCCTTGCGGAAAAACAGGCCCGTTTGCGGCTCGCGAGCTGCTTCGGAAAAAGAGGTGTCACGCATGATCTGTAACGCCTTGGCTAGGTTGAATTGAGTCGAATCCAACAGGGTTGTTTGAGGAAAATAGATAGCTGTCCATCGCCAGTACCCCGTAGCTCACGCCGCCTTCCAGAACTCGAGTCTCGTAGTGTTCGCCGGCCGCACCGAGGGCGATGAGCAGCGGTAAAAAATGCTCATCCGTCGGATGGGCACGTTCGGCTGAAGGTGCGTGCTGCTTATAGTCCAGCAGGAAATCGGTGTTGCCCGCCTGCAGGGTTTGGGCTGTCCAGGCTGCAAACGCTTTCACGTAGTCGGCGCCATGGGTGGCCGCCCCCCGAAACTCATACAAGTTATGGGTCAGGCTTCCGGAAGCCACGATCAGCACATTCATATCCCGCAGTGGCTTGAGGGCTTGGCCCAGTTTCCAGGCGTGGTGGGTATCGAGGCCGGCAGGCATCGATACCTGAACGACGGGTATGTCTGCCTCAGGGGCCAGATACAGCAGTGGCACCCAGGCGCCGTGGTCCAGTCCTCGACGGTCGTCAAGCCGGGACTTCCATCCCGCATTCTGCAGCAGATCCACGATATGGGCGGCCAGGGCCGGAGCGCCCGGTGCGGGGTAGCGCAACTGGTACAAGGCGTCGGGAAATCCACCGAAGTCGTGAATGGTTTCAGGGGCGGTGCTCGCCGTAACGCTGACTTCGCCACGAGTCATCCAGTGCGGTGAAAGGATGACGATGGCATCAGGTCGCGGCAGTTCGCGACCGAGCTCAGCCAGCCGCTGACCAGCCAGACCGGGCTCGATGGCAAACATTGGAGCACCATGAGACACAAACAACAGGGGGAACGAAGTGTTCATGGTGAAGTGCTCCGAAGTGATTACTTGTTAAGCCAGACCGGTGCGATGGCGGTGCCCAGGCCGGCGCCGTAGCCGAGATAGATATTCAGGCCTGCCAATGGCTCCAGGTAACGGGCGTTGATCAGTCCACCAGCGTCCACTGTCTTCCAGCCCAGGCTGTGTGCCAGGGCAATCGCGGTCTGCTTGGCGCGCTCACTGTCACTGGCGACGAACACACTGCCACGCTGGTTTTCCGAGAATGTTGGGCCGTCGGCAAGCACTTGAGCGAACAGGGTGTTGAACGCTTTAACGACATGGGCCTGAGGCACTGCTTTGGCAATTTCTTCACCGGCGCTTGTCACGTGACCGATGGTCAGCGACATGTAGTCGGCGCTTAGTGGGTTGGTGATGTCGATAACCACCTTGCCCGTCAGGTCGCCCAGGCTTTGCAAGGCTTTGGCGGCGTCTTCGTAGGCGGTTGCAATAACAACGACGTCGCTATCACCCAGTGCCTCTGCCGCCGAATAGGCGTCGACATTGTCAAACTGAGCGGCCAGGACTTTAGCCTTGTCGATGTCGCGGCCCGTGACACGAACGATATGGCCGGCGCTGGACAGCTGTTTTGTGAACGCCGAACCCATGTTGCCGGTACCCAAAACTGTAATTTTCATAGCGACCTCATTTGCGTTGATGTGCGTTTCGATGGGCTCAGTTTATAGGTTGTGAAAACGAGATAAATAAGGCTGAATATGATTAACCGTTCCACTTAGTGAGATAATGATGGACAGAGCATTGGAGATGCAGGTCTTCTGCACCGTCGTCGATAAAGGCAGTTTTGTAGGCGCGGCCGAACCGTTGGAGATGTCCAAGGCGGCCATCTCGCGCTATGTGAGCAGCCTGGAAGAACGGCTCGGTGCGCGGCTTTTGCATCGCACGACCCGCCGGCTTTCATTGACGGAGGAGGGGCGCCAGTTTTACCACCTGGCGCGGGAGGTGCTGGCGCTGATGGATCAGGCCGAGGAGGCTGTTTCGTCCACCGCGCCGGAACCCAGTGGCGTGTTGCGGGTGAATGCACCGGTCAGTTTCGGAGTGCTGCACTTGGCGCCGCTATGGGGCGACTTCATGAAGGCCTACCCCAATATCGAGTTGGACATCAGCTTGAACGACCGACTGGTTGACCTGGTGGAAGAGGGATTCGATGCGGCTGTTCGCATTGCCCGCATGGAAAACTCTTCGCTGGTCGGGCGTCGTCTGGCGGGCACGCGGATGTGCTTGTGCGCTTCACCCGATTACCTGGCAAGTCACCCAGAGGTGCGCACTTTGTCTGACCTGACAGAACACGGCGTGATTGCCTATACCAACTTCGCCAGCGGCAATGAATGGCAGTTCCAAGGCCCTGACGGCAGCGAAAGTGTGCGCACCCGCTCGATTGTTCGCTGCAACAATGGCGATACCTGTCGCAGTATCGCGCTATCGGGCGGAGGCATATCCCTGCAACCCAGCTTTATGGTGAGTGAGGACTTGAGGGGCGGGACCTTGGTGGAAATCTTGCCTGAGTACCGATCCGTCGAGTTAGGCATCTACGTGGTATATCCCACCCGCAAGCACTTGGCGAGCAAGGTTCGGGTGCTGATTAATTTTTTGGCTGAGCGATTTATCAACCCTCAATGGGAGCAGTAGAAACCGTTTAGAGTAAAAAAAACCGGCTGACCAAAGGGCAGCATTCAGCCGGGCAAAAGGAGCTTTGCATTATTAGCGTGCAAGGCGTTGTCGCCGTCTCTTCTGGCGGCCGCGCAGCTTGTGGAGAAAGGAAGGAGGGCTTAACTCACGGTGTATCCAAAAAGCTACGCAGATCGGCAGTGAATTTTTCCGGATTCTTGAACGCCAGAAAATGGTCGCCTTGTTCGGCTTTGCTGTACACATACAGCACGGAGTCATTGATGACCGAGTCCATCCAGCGCTGACTTTCCAGCCAGTCGCTGTATTCCCCGGTGAAAATGGCCGTTGGAACATCAATCTTGAATTGGATGACATCTCGCCAATCGTTCGTGGCGTGATCGAAAAGTACGAGCCCTGTAAACGCCATGTCATCCTTCACAACCGCCTGTGCCAGACTCACGGCGTTATGAAAGTAGGGCGAGTCCAGGGCCATGGCCCGTTCAACAACCCGGCTTCCCGAGATCAACCGGTTGGTGGGCGTCATGTTGACGTAGGACGCAATCATGCGCTCAGGCGAAGTGGTGAAAGCACCTGCTTCCACTCGCTGCTGCTCCGTCCAGTCGGCATGGCAATAGATCGATGGCGCCTGGTCAATGATGCTTAACGTCCGTATGCCTTGCGTGCCGAATAGGTCGATGTAGGCCCACATGACGGATGCGCCCATTGACCAACCGCAGTAGTCGGCTTCGGACAAGTTCAGGTGCTCTGCAAACTCTTTCACATCCATGGCGTAACGTGAAATCCGGTTACCGAACGCGGCCCTCTCGGAAATACCCTGGTTTCGAACGTCCAGCACGTACACGTGGTAATGCTTGCTCAGGATGTGCATGAGGTGGAAGTACATCGCGCCGTTTGCCGACCAGCCAGGTATGAAAATCAGTGGATGACCTGCACCCGCTTCCCAATACCCCAGGTTGACATGGTCGCTAGTAACAAAGCTGCTGAGTTTCAGCTCGTCGAAGTCCGAGACGCGGAACGCTTGACCAATGATTTCGTGTGGAAAGTAAAAGTCTTCGCCGAGCAATGTGGGGAGCGATTGATTTTTCAGCGGGTATTTCACAGTCCAATCCTTTGTTGTTCAAAAAAGGTGTTTAAACACTTCACCCAAGAGCCGACCGTGGTTGCGCCGCACCTGGTACAGCGATTAGCTGCGAGGCGACGATAGAGCTTGGACAGTACCGAGATAAATACTCAAAATGCCTGAACATTCGAAACGGATCATTGGTAATGGATCGTCTGAGTAGCATGGCGGCGTTTGTCAAAGCCGTGGAGATGGGGTCTTTCAGTGCCGCTGGAGACGCGCTGCAAATGTCTGCGCAACTGATCGGCAAGCACGTTCATCATTTGGAGCAGCACCTTGGTGTACGTTTGTTGAATCGCACCACTCGGCGTCAAAGCCTTACGGACTTCGGGCGCGAATTCTACGAACGCTCCAAGTCCATTTTGGCGGAAGTAGAAACCGCCGAAAATATGGCTGCCGAAACTCAGGCCTCGCCCAACGGTCGCCTAAGGATCAATGCACCCGTTAGTTTCGGCATGCAGTCGCTTGCGCCAAGGCTGCCTGAGTTTATGCAGGCCAATCCTATGGTCAGTGTTGAATTGACCCTGGCCAATCGTGCCGTCGACCTGATCGACGAAGGCTTCGATGTTGTTTTCAGGGTGGGTCAACTCTCTGACAGTGGCCTTGTCGCAAGGGCCTTGGCACCCTATAGGCTTATTCTGTGTGCAGCGCCGTCCTATCTGAAAGACAAACCCCCGATTGAAACACCGTGGGATCTTAAAAAGCATGAATGCCTGGGTTTTTCACACACTGAACTGCGCACCCATTGGACGTTTAATGGGCCTGAAGGAAAGATCATTGTTCCGGTCGGCAGCCGGTTGATGGCTGATCACGGTGAGCCGCTTTTATGCGCCGCGCTGGCCGGATTGGGAATACTGCTTCAACCGGTTGAGCTTGTACGCAACTCGTTGCTGCAAGGTGAGCTGGTCGCTTTATTGCCCGATTACCCACCACCCAGTCGGCCCTTGCATGTTCTGTTCGCGCCCGACCGCAGGCTGACACCTAAACTGCGTAGTTTTCTCGACTTCGCGACGCTTGCCTTTGGCGCCGACGCTGTTGAGCCGGAGGAGTTTTGAAACAGGCTGTTGTAAATCCCCATCCGGAATTGACGTTTATCAGCGCTTGATCAGGCAATAGAGTGTCAACTTTGTTTTCTACGTAGAACGTAGGAGCTCCTGACGGGTAAAAATGCCCGTTCATTCTTGATGGAGGGATCATGAACATCCTGTTGAACACCAAGCGCGCCCTGGTTACAGCCTCCACCGGCGGTATCGGTTTCGCGGTTGCCAAAGGGCTCGCACAAGCCGGCGCAGCCGTCGTCATCAACGGACGCAGCGAACGCTCTGTAAATGATGCGGTTGCTCGATTGCTCGCAGCGGTGCCTGACGCAGCAGTCAGTGGTATCGCTGCAGACATTAGTAGCTCGGAGGGGGTTGAAGCCTTGTTGATGGGTATCAGTGGCATCGACATTCTTGTCAACAATGCAGGCATCTATGAGCCACAAGATTTTTTTGAAACTAGCGATGAGGTTTGGAACAACTACTGGCAAACCAACGTAATGTCGGGCGTCCGTTTAAGTCGCGCGCTGCTTCCTGCCATGGTTGAGAGTGGTTGGGGGCGGGTGGTTTTTGTCGCTTCCGAATCCGCACGAAACATTCCCGCAGACATGATCCACTACGGCGTATCTAAAACAGCGCAACTGGCGTTGGCGCGTGGCTTGGCCAAACGAGTCGCTGGTAGCGGTGTCACTGTAAATAGCGTACTCCCCGGACCCACGCTATCCGATGGCGTTGCTGAAATGATGAAGGGAGAGGTTGAGCGCACTGGCAAATCGCTCGAGTCGGTTGTTTCGGAGTTCGTCATGCAGCATCGACCGACTTCGATCATCCAGCGCGCTGCAACCGTTGAAGAAGTCGCCAACATGATCATTTATGTCTGTTCGCTGCAGGCGTCAGCTACAACAGGGGCGGCGCTGAGGGTAGATGGCGGCGTAGTCGACGACATCGTCTGATTGTCTGTTGCGCTTCCTCGATGATTATCTGCTACAGAATTGGGTGCGTGGTGGGTAAGCGTTAAATCGGATCGGAGGAGTCGGTGACAAACAGTTCGTTGCTGGCTCTTTTTCGCCGTTTAAATCCAGTCATTTTGAGAGGTGCACTGGCACCCGGGAATGGCGGGAAACATACAGATTCACACCTACGCACAAAAGTAAGGTCAACGCGGATAGCAGCATTGCGCTCGATATTCCGTAGGAGAATGACGCCCTGTCTGTGTGGGCGATCATTGTGCCGAAAACTGCTACGCCGATCACACCACCCAGTTGCCTGGCAGACGCCATCAAGCCAGAAGCTATTCCTGCATCGTGCTGGGTGACAGACGAAAGCATCGAGTTTGTAATGGAAGGCACCGACATAGCGCTGCCGATTCCCACAAGCATGAGCGCACCATTAAGCAGCCACAGAGAGTTGATTGAAGTGGTTTGCGACAGCGCGATGAACCCGACGATCTGAACCGTGAAACCCGTCGTGATTATACGAGTGGCACTGAACCGCTTGGCGAACCGTGACGAGAGCATCGTTGAAAGTGTCAGCATCGCCGTCAGCGGGATAAACGACAATCCCGTTTTGAACGCGTCGTAGTGCAGGAATGTTTGAAAGTAAATGCTGAAAACAAAGACCGTTCCATAAAATGTCAGATTGATCGCAGCGCCTGCGAGCGCCATGCTCCCCAGCACTTTGTTTTTGGCCAAGTGAGCGGGCAGCATCGGATGTTTTACCCGACGCTCAATCAAAACAAATGCCACCGCACAGATTACGGCAATCGCCATCGCGGTGAGTGTTTCGATTACCCAGCCTTTTGCACTGGATTCGGTTAAGCCATAGGTCAGCGAGGCCAGGCAAATCGCAATACTGATTTGGCCTGGAATATCGACCTGCTTATCAACCCGAGGGGAGGCGGGGGCGTAGCGCAGGATCAGTCCGATAGCCAGCAGGCCGATCGGAATATTCAGCAGAAATACGCTTCGCCAGCCAAAGTACTCGATCATCAGGCCACCGATCACGGGACCGGCTGCCAGTGCGATACCACCGCAGGCGCCCCAGAGTGCAACAGCGGCACGACGTGCATCGGGGTCATGAAATGACACGCGAATCAGGGTGAGTGATGTCGGGATCAGCAAGGCCGCGCCCATGCCCTGCACGACACGCATCGTGATCATCATGGTCATGCTGTCGGCGAGACCACAGCCAATAGAGGCGAGGGTAAAGATAGCGAAACCCGCAGCGAAGACGGATTTTGCACCCCACTTGTCGCCCCATACGCCTCCCAGGATAAGCAAAGCAGAGAAAGGCAGTGCGTAGCTGTTGATGACCCACTGCAGGCCTGTAAGGTCGGTACCGAACGCGCTCTTAAGGGCGCCAAGGCCGACGTTAACCACGCTGACATCTAGTTGAACGACAAGAAATCCCAAACAGGCGGCGGTCAGAATCGCGCGTAACGAAGAGGGTGATTTGGATTCAGCGGTCACTGGTTCACAGCCCCAGGCATGTCGTGGTTGCGAGTCGATCAGCAGACGCCAGCGGAGTCAGGGCATGCCTGGCTATCGCTGGCAGCACTATTTACACGAACTGCAGAACGTCTTTAACGGCTTTACGCGGCTTTTGCGGCCAGTTGGTCGAGCCAGGATAGCCAACGGTAATCAGCATGACCGGGATCTCAGTCGCGGAGAGACCAAATGCCTGCGCCACTGCCGACTGGTCGAACCCGATCATGGGCGTCGAAACAAGGCCTTGGCCCTTGGCGGCGAGCATCAGGGTCATGGCGGCTAGCGAGCCTGAACGGATCGCTTCGTCGCGTTGCAACTGCGGGTTTTCCTGGTACATACCTTCAGCGGCGCCCACCCACATGTCGTAGATCGCCTGATCAATGATGCCTGCATCCAGGGTCGGTTTCAGGGCCGCAGGCAGGGTTTCATGGGGATTCAGCGTGCCACAGACTATAAAGGTCACGGCTGCATCCATGACTTTTTGTTGACCGTAGGCCAATGGCAGCAACCGCGCCTTTGCTTCGGTGCTGTGCACCGCCAGGAACTTCCAGTTTTGAAGGTTGAAGGCGGAGGGCGCGTGCGTAGCCAGATCGATCAGGTCGGTGACCTGTTGCTCCGTCAGCTGACGTTCAGTGTCGTAGCTGTTGGCGGAAATTCGAGACTTAATAACTTCAGCAATACCGGACATGGTGATCTCTTTGCGGGAAAGGGGATGCGCGCAGTCCCGGTTGTTGCCGTCGAGCCTGCGCAGTCAATGAACTTAGCGGCTGAAGCCGTCGAAAGGGGTCATGTACACAGCCCCGAATGGGTCCAGGCGTTTGCGGACTTCTGCGTCCGGTGTGCCGTAGACCACCAGGCTGGTCACGGTGCACAGTTCGAGGAAACGCTTACCGAACGGTGCAAAGGTGGTGTCTACGTGGCTGACGACGGCATCGGCGTTATAGCGTTCAAGGATGTGAACGGTGCTGTTGTCTTCGTTGACGCTGTATTCGTAAACCAGTGTGCCAGGCTCGGCGCTGGTGGCTGCAACGATTGTCGCGATCAGCGCCTTGAACTCGGAAAATTCTGCGGGTTTTACCGCAAGGGAGAACAGGCATGAAATATGTGGGTGCATGGATAGCTCTTCCGTCAGAGGCGTCATAAGAAGCCTGTTGAGGATGCATCGCTGGCCCAGCCGATGCATTCGATGCCGCTGGGGTCAGGATTTCTCGGGCGCGTCCCCGAACAGTTTGCCGGCGCCAGCCCAGTCCGAAGCTGCAACGTCTTCAAAGATGACGTAGATATAGCTGGCATCGGTACCGGTGTGCTTCACGATGCTTTCGGTGATGTCTGCGGCAACAGCGGCTTTTTGTGCGTGTTCTTTACCTTCGAACCAGCTCACACGTACGACGGGCATGATGGTGTCCTCTTGGGGCATTGATCTGGAGATAGGGGCGCGATGTGCAATCACGATCTGCACCGTTGTATTTCTAGAATTCATCCTACTGTCGAACGTTATGGCGATAAACAGCCTAAAACTATAATCTGGGTAGATTAAAACTCTACAATAGGCGAGCCAGCATGGTACCTATCGATTCGTTTCAAGGCGTCATCACGTTCGTCTTGGCTGCGCGCTCGACGAGCTTCACCCAGGCTGCCGAGCGCTTGGGCCTGTCAAAATCCGCTGTAGGAAAAGCCATTGCACGTCTGGAAGAGCGCTTGGGTACACAGCTGTTTCATCGCACCACTCGCCGGATTTCCCTGACCGCGGATGGTGAGGCCTATTTCGCGGCTTGCTCTACAGCACTTGAGGAGATTGGCGCCGCAGAGAGCGGGTTGGGGCCCGGCGGTGGTGAACCTTCCGGACGTCTGCGAGTGGACATTCCTGTGGCATTCGGTCGTCGTGTTGTCGCCCCGTTGCTGTTTGAGATCGCCAACAAGTACCCGGCTTTGCAACTGAACTTGACGTTTTCCGACCACCTGGTTGATCCCTTTGAGGAGGGGATCGATTTGTTGGTCCGCTTTGGAGAGCTGCAGGACACTAGCGGTCTGGTGGCGCGGCGGCTGACCCGGCAGCGCTGGGCCATTTGTGCCGCTCCCGACTACCTGAAGCGCTATGGTGTTCCGCAGACCCTTGAAGATCTGAGCCATCACCGTTGCATTGTCGGGCATCGACGCGGCCAGCCGTTGTCGTGGCGGGTCATGCAAGCGGGGCAGACCGTACGCTACGCGCCACCCTCGACCCATCAGATTGGTGACGGGGAAGCCATGATTCTCGCGGCAGTCGCCGGCACGGGGTTGTGCCAGATGCCGCGCAGCCTTTTCCAGGAGGATATCGAAGCGGGCAGGCTGGTGGAGGTTCTGCAAGTGTATGAACCAGAAGCTGTCGATGTGCATGCCGTCTGGCCAAAGGTGTCCCATCTGCGGCCGAAGGTCAGGTATGTGGTCGATGAGCTGGTCAAACTATGTGAGCACTGGCGGTGATGCAGGCTGCCGCCAGGTGAGTTCCATCGCTGGATGAGTACCGCCGCTCCATCAGCCTTCATCACTCAATCGCTGAACAGATCAAACATCAGTTGCCGGAACCATTTGTTGGCCGGGTCCCGATTGTATTTACCGTGCCAGAACAAGTTGATGGCGATCTCGGGCAGCGGTAAAGGCAACGGCAGGCTCGTCAGTCCGAAGGGGCCGGCGCAGCTGTTGGCGAAACGCTCAGGTACCGTGGCGATCAGGTCGGTGTTCTGCAGGATATGACCGACCGCGACAAAGTGTGGAACCTCCAGTCGAATGTCTCGTTGTAGACCGGCCCGCTGCATATGCGTATCGATCTCTCCATGCCCCGTGCTGGCGGCGATGATCCTGACATGCCCGAACTCGCAAAAGCGCTCCCGTGTCATGGGCTGTTCAGTGAGCGGGTGGTTCTTTCGGCATAAACAGACGTAGCGATGGTGGAACAGGCGCCTCTGGTAGAAGCCCGCTTGCAGATCCGGCAGCAATCCCACGGCCAGATCCACCTCGCCATTGGCCATTTTCTCGGAAAGTTCGGTATTGCTGCGCAATGTGGTGACCGATATTCCGGGGGCCTGTTTGAGCAAGGCGTCGATCAACCGTGGCACAAAATAAATCTCCCCGATGTCGGTCATCGCCACGACAAAGCGCTTCTGGCTGGTCGAAGGATCGAACTCGTCATGGCGATTGATCGCGCCGTGCAGCAGGTTGATTGCCTGGGAGACTGGCTCGGCCAGTTGCGCGGCATAGGGCGTCGGCTGCATCCCCTGATGGGTGCGCACAAACAATTCGTCATTGAACGTGTTCCGTAAACGCTTGAGCGCATTGCTGACGGCGGGTTGGGTCAGCCCAAGGCTCTCGGCCGCAGCTGAAACATTTCGATCCACCAGCAATTGGTGAAAGATCACCAGCAGATTCAGATCCAGTTCACGCAGGTTCATCGCAAATTTTCTCGGCCTTGAGGCGGCTCTTGAAAGTGAATGAATATTCAGGTTGGTGATAGTTTGTATGGGGTTGAGGGCATTTATCAATGGTTTGTGAATAGTCATGATCGGGCTATTCCAAAAACAACACATAAGGTTTTCCCCCATGAGTAGCCCTCACTCTGTCTTGCAAGTGGGCATCGTCGGTGGCGGTATCGCTGGCGTCGCCTTGGCACTGGATCTTTGCCGTCATCAGCATCTGGATGTGAAATTATTTGAAGCTGCTCCCGCCTTCGGCGAGGTCGGCGCAGGTGTGTCCTTTGGTGCGAACGCCGTTCGGGCCATCGAAGGGCTGGGTATCGGCAAACCCTACGAACTCATCGCTGACCGCACCCCGCAACCGTGGCAAGACATCTGGTTTGAATGGCGTCGAGGCGTCGATGCCGGTTATCTCGGTGCCAGCGTTGCCCAAGGCGTCGGTCAGTCTTCCGTTCACCGCGCAGATTTCCTCGACGCCTTGGCCAAGCAATTGCCAGAAGGTATCGCCTGCTTCGACAAGCGTGCGGTTGGTGTCCATGAGACGGGGGACAGGGTCAGCGTGCAGTTCACTGATGGCACGGACTATCAGTGCGACCTTCTGATCGCCGCCGACGGTATCAAATCCTCGATTCGCGACTATGTGCTTCAGGGGCTGGGCCAGCCTTTGGTCGCGCCCCGATTCAGCGGAACCTGCGCCTATCGCGGAATGATCGACAGCGAGCAACTGCGCGCCGCCTATCGCACTGCGGGTGTTGATGAGCACCTGATCAACGTCCCGCAAATGTACCTGGGACTCGACGCCCACATCCTCACTTTTCCGGTCAAGCAGGGCCGATTGATCAACGTGGTTGCATTCGTTTCTGATCGCACCGACCCCAACCCGGTATGGCCGCAAGACACACCTTGGGTCAAAAGCACGAGCCAGGCGCAGATGCTGGAAGCGTTCTCCGAGTGGGGGGATGCCGTTCGCGTGCTGCTCGAGTGCATTCCCGAACCTACCCTCTGGGCACTTCACGAATTGGAGGAGCTTGCAGGCTATACCCATGGCCGCGTAGGGCTGATCGGTGACGCTGCCCACGCCATGCTCCCCCACCAAGGGGCCGGGGCGGGGCAGGGGCTGGAGGATGCCTGGCTGCTCGCGCGACTGCTGGGAGACTCTCGGGTGCTTCAACGTGATGCCCAAAGCGTGCTTGAGGTGTACGACGCTATCCGCAGACCTCGCGCCTGCCGTGTTCAGCGAACGTCCTGGGAAGCCGGCGAACTCTACGAGTTTCGAGACCGTCAGGTCGAAGACCAAGAACCCCTTCTGTCGACAACCCTGGCCAGTCGTTTCGACTGGCTGTGGAACCACGACATGCAATCGGACCTGGCAGAGGCTCGCACCCGACTCGGGTGGGTAGAGGCCATTTGATTGCGTTCCTGCAATGCGCCAGTTCCCAGAGGCTGGCGCGCTACACCCACAATAAAAATAGGTGAAATCTCTATGGCTGTCAGCATTTCCCATACCCCCCCAATGCTTGAGTTTTTCCAGGACGCAGCAGGGCTGAAGAACGCGGCGGGTAACCCGCGCAATAAACAAATCGTGTTACGTATTCTGCAAGAGACCGCCAGGCTCATTGAAGAACTGGAGATCAGTGATGGTGAGTTCTGGGCCGGTGTCGAATACATCAACCGCCTCGGCAAAAGCAACGAGGCCGGGCTGCTGGCGGCGGGGCTGGGGGTGGAGCACTTTCTGGATCTGCTCAACGATGCCAGGCAAGCCGAAGCCGGGCGCACCGGAGGAACACCGCGCACGATTGAAGGGCCTTTGTACGTAGCCGGCGCGCCGCTCAGTCAGGGCTATGCCCGTATGGATGATGGTGCCGAAGATGATGTCGCGACGCCTATGTTTGTCGAGGGTCAGATTCTGGATCTGCAAGGGCAGCCGATCGCTGGTGCCCTGGTAGACCTGTGGCAAGCCGACAGCCAGGGCAACTATTCCCACTTCGATAAAAGCCAATCCGAATTCAATTTGCGTCGTCGCATTGTGACCGACGCCGAGGGGCGTTATCGCGTCAGAAGCATCGTGCCGTCGGGCTACGGCTGTAACCCTCAGGGCCCGACCCAGGAGTGCCTCAACCAATTGGGCAGGCATGGCCAGCGTCCGGCGCATATCCACTTTTTCGTATCCGCCCCGGGCTACGAACACTTGACCACGCAGATCAACCTATCCAACGACGCTTACCTCTGGGATGACTTCGCTTACGCCACCCGGGATGGATTGATCGGTGAGGTGCAATTTATCGATGACCAAGCCTTGGCTGCGGCCCATCAAGTGCCAGGACGTTTTGCACAAATGACATTCGATTTTCAGCTGCGCCCGGCAGCCAACCTTGAGGCGGAGCAACGGAGCAATCGCCCGCGTGCTCTCCAAGAGGCGTAAGTCAAAGCTGCATACCCAGAAAAACTTATTAAAGAGGATAAAAGCATGTCCCAAAGCACTCTCACCCCCATCGAAGTAAAAGTCGCCGTGTTGCGTGAAGCCGGCGGCAAGCTCCAGCTCGAGCGCGCAGAGCTGGCTGTTCCGCGTGCCGACGAGGTCCGCGTGCGTGTCGTGGCTACAGGTGTCTGCCACACCGATATGGTCGTTCGCGATCAGCTCTTTCCAACGCCGTTGCCAATCATTTTGGGCCACGAAGGTGCGGGCGTGGTGGAGGCGGTGGGTGCTGCGGTGACGACCATCGCTCCTGGCGATCATGTGGTCATGACCTACATGTCCTGCGGCTTGTGCCTGCCCTGCGAAACAGGACACCCCGCGCATTGCTCGCATATGCACCCGCTGAACTTCGGCGGCGGGCGCCTCGACGGCAGTACGTCCACCTGCAGCTGTGCGACCGATGCACCGATACATGACCATTTTTTTGGCCAGTCTTCCTTTTCGACCTACGTCATCGCGAACGAGCGCAATGTCGTGAAAGTCTCCAAACAGGCTCCACTCGAACTGCTCGGCCCGTTGGGATGCGGCATTCAAACGGGCGCGGGTTCGGTACTCAAGGCCTTGCAGGTAGAGGCTGGAGCCAGCTTCGCCGCCTTCGGTGCTGGCGCGGTGGGCCTGGCCGCAGTGATGGCAGCCAAGGTTGCCGGTGCGACCACCATTATCGCCGTCGACGTCACGCCGAGTCGCTTGAGCCTGGCCCTCGAAGTGGGTGCTACCCACGTGATCAATAGCCGGGAAGAGGACCCGGTTCAGCGCATCCGCGAGATCACCGGCGGCGGCGTGAACTACAGCCTGGAATGCTCCGGGCGGGCGCAAGTGTTGCGTCAAGCGATCGATGCTCTCACCACGCTGGGCACATGCGGGATTGTAGGGGCGACCAAGATGGGCACGGAGGTGGCGTTCAACATCAACGACGTGATGATCCCCGGCAAGCGAATCATGGGCATTGTCCAGGGCGACGTGGTCGCTAACGCCTTCATTCCCATCCTCGTAGACCTGCACCTGCAAGGCCGCTTCCCGTTTGACAAGCTGTGCCGGTTCTACGCGTTTGACCAGGTCAATGAAGCGATGGCCGACAGCGAAAGCGGTATCACGATCAAACCGATTCTACGCATGCCGGCCCAGACCGACTTGTCGTGATTGTTCAGGCTCATTTAAGGACCCCAAGATGAATGTTCAGCTCGTAATCGACAATATCCCGCAAGATGCCTCGGATGGTAAAACCTACCAGCGGATCGACCCTGTCAGCGGCAAGGTCGTCACCACTGGCGCCGCGTGCAGCGTCGAAGATGCCCGGCGTGTTGCGGCTTCTTCGCAGCAGGCGTTCAAAACATGGTCGAAGGTCGGCCCTACCGAGCGCCGTCGCCTGCTGCTGGCGGCAGCCGACGTCCTGGAAAGCAAGATGGAGCTTTTCTGCAGAGTCATGGCAGAAGAGATCGGTGCTTCGCAGCTGTGGTCACAGTTCAATGTGGGGGCTTCGGCCAACCTGCTCCGTGAAGCCGCCGCACTCACAACGCAAATCAAGGGTGAAACCCTTGCCACCGACAAGCCCGGCACTTTATCGGTAACCCTGCGTCAACCCGCTGGCACGGTATTGAGCATCGCGCCGTGGAACGGCCCAGTTATCCTTGGCGCTCGGTCGATCGCTTACCCATTGGCGTGTGGCAATACCGTCATTTTCAAAGGCTCGGAAAATAGCCCGCGCACTCATGAGCTGCTGGCGCAGGCCTTCTATGAAGCGGGCTTTCCGCCCGGCGTGTTGAACTTCATCATCTCTGCGCCCGAAGATGCCGGTGCCGTGACGGAAGTGCTGATTGCCCACGATACGGTTCGCCGAGTGAATTTCACCGGTTCGACCAAAGTCGGCCGGATGATTGCCCAGACCAGTGCGAAATACCTTAAGCGCTGCCTGTTGGAACTGGGCGGCAAGGCGCCGTTTATCGTGCTCGATGATGCCGACCTGGATGGCGCAGTCAATGCCGCAGTGTTTGGCGCCTTTCTGTACCAGGGGCAAATTTGCATGTCGACTGAACGGTTTGTCGTCGACGAAGCCGTGGCGGACGAGTTTGTTGCGAAGTTTGCGCAGCGTATCCGCGGTCTTGAGCAGGGTAGTCCGGTGACCAACCCGGCCAGCGTTGTGGGCCCGATGATTTCCCAGGGCTCAGTGCTGCGCATCAACCAGTTGCTCGACGATGCCATCGGCAAGGGCGCGACTATTGTTGCCGGCGGGCTGGCGGAGCAGGCGCAAATGGCGCCGACGCTGGTGGACCGTGTGTCCTCGGCAATGGAGATCTACGATGAGGAAACTTTCGGCCCGGTCACCACGGTGGTGCGTGTCAAAGGTGCCGAGCAGGCGCTGGAAGTCGCTAACGACACAGCGTTCGGCCTCTCATCGGCGATTTTCAGTCGCAATGTCAGCCTTGCCCTGGACCTGGCCAGCCGGCTGGATGCCGGTTGCGTGCATATCAACGGTGCCACGGTGCAAAACGAGCCTCAGGCACCCTACGGCGGCATGAAGAACAGTGGCTATGGCCGGTTCGACGGCAGCGCCGTTATCGAAGAGTTCACCGAAGTGAAGTGGGTCACGGTCGAGCCCTCCGACCAACCTTATCCATTCTGACGTCAGGCCACGGTGACCGGCTCTTAGGAGTCGGTTACCGACACTCTTTGCTTCACGACGACACCTTGTGTTGCGGTAAGCGGTGCCTGTGTATTTTCAACAAATCCATGGTTGCGACAATGAATAATAAAAATACCTATGCAGCTGTAAGCCTCCTTAGAAATGTTCCTTGTGCGATGGCTGGATCCGCGTTGGCAATTTTTTTGCCCGCAGTGCAAGCCACCGAAGGAGGAGGGTCGTCGTACCCTATGGGGGCGGAAAACTACATGACCGGCGCCATGCCTCCGCCTGGTTTTTATGGGCAGATTTTTGCTGAAAGTTATCGCGCTGATCGTCTTCTCGATAATCGAGGGCAGCGGGCGGTTGACGACTTTCATTTGAGTGCAGATGTGATTGCGCCAAGGCTGATTTGGGTCACGAAGCAAAAAATTCTCGACGGGGTGCTGGCATTTCACGTCAACGTTCCATTGGTTGATCTAAGGGTGGAGGTCAACGGCCAGCATCAAAACAAAACGGGGCTTGGGGACATCATCTTTGGTCCGGCCCTGGGGTATCACTACAGCGAAAAATTTCACGCGATTTATGCAGTTGACGTCTTCGCCCCAACCGGGCGTTACGATCGCGGTGACCTGGCCAATATTGGCCGCAACTACTGGGCGTTTGAACCCATCGCGGCGTTTTCGTATGTCGATCCTGCGGGGGTGAACGCCGACATCAAGATGATGTATGACTTCAATCTGCGCAATGCCGCTACTGACTATCGCTCTGGCCAGGAGTTGCACGCCGACTATTCCCTGGGTTGGGGCTTCGGCAATGGCTGGGTGGTCGGGGTAGGTGGTTATGTCTATCGTCAAACCACCGACGATCGTCAAGACGGTGAGCGTATCGAGGACAACAAGGGGCGCGCGTTTGCCATTGGGCCGTCGATCAAATACGCCAGTAATTCCGGCTGGTTCGTGACTGCGAAATGGCAGAAGGAAAGCGAGGTGCGTAATCGCCCGGAAGGGGAGGCTTATTGGGTAAAACTGACCGTTCCCCTTTAGTGATGGTTCGCGCATCGGCCCCAATGCCATTGGCTAAACAGTAGAGGTTTTCTCTACACAGCGGTGATTTTCGCGGCGTTTATCCCTGCTGGAAAGCCCTATAGGATCGCGTTACGCGTGCCTCTGGCGAAACGCATCAGGTACTTTGAAAGCAGGGATAAATCGATGACGGTATCAAAAATCGACGGCTACACCGGCACTGCCAAGTGCTTGCACTGGGGCATGGTCCTGATATAGCTCGGCAGTTGGGGTGTGGGCATTCTGGCCACCCATTGGCGTGACGAACTCAATCCACATCATGAGCTGACCTATCTGCACAAGGCTGCGGCCAGTACCTTGCTTTTTCTGTTTGTGGTACGGGTCTTCTGGCGTTTGGTTAAGCGCCCGCCAGCCTTGCCGGTCAGTATGAGCCCGCTGATGAAGCGCGGGGCAGTGCTTGGGCACGTACTTCTGTATGCAGTTGCACTAATGGCTTTACCCCTTTCGGGCTGGTACTGGAGTTCGGTGGCAGACAAACCCATTATCGTCGCCGGCCTGTTCATTCTGCTGCCATTGGTTGCGCCCAATCCCGACCTTTACGACTTGGCCAAGTCCGTCCATGCATGGACGGCGTGGTGCAGCGGCGCGCTTGTAGGTGGGCATTTGCTGGTTGCGCTTAAGCACCATTTTCTTGATAAGGATGACATCCTCGCCCGCATGCTGCCCAGGACCAAGCCCTGAGTGGAGAGGGTAGCTTCATTAGGTCAGGGCCACTGGCGCAACGTCGCTCAGTTCAGGACCGCGTCCCTAATTTACGGAACCATCGACGGAGGTGGCTCCTGGGAACACCACGCGCACTGCAAGCCCCCGACCACCGAGTCCAGCGTGAGTTTCTATGGTCGCGCAGTGGAGTTGAGCTATACCTGCTACCAGTGACAAACCGATGCCACTACCCCGTGTGAGTGTTCCAGCTACTCGGTGAAATCGCTCGAAGATGGCCTTATGCTCTGACTCCGGAACGCCCGGCCCGTCGTCGGCCACTTCAAGGTAGACGTTGTTGTTTTGTTCTAGTGTTGCTGTTCCTTGGTATCCGCAACTCACGCATACACGCCCGCCCTTGGCGGTATAGCGTAATGCATTGTCGACCAGATTGCGGAGCAGTATTCCGATTTCATCTATGTCGCAACGAATCATACAAGGTTGGATGTCGAGAAATATCGAGCGCTGTTGTTGACAGGCGTAGATCTCGAATTCGTGCACAACATGCAGCACGAGACTACTCAAGTCAGCAGGTGAATGCAGCGGCGCATTGGCACCCGAGTTGAGGCGAGCCAGGTCGAGCAGTTGTTCGGACAGGCGAGTGCTGCGCTGAGCAACCGTGAGTAGCTTCGTAAGTGCCACATCTTTCTCTTCGACACTAGGAGCACGTAACGCAATCTGAGCCTGTGCCTGTAGTGCTGATAGGGGCGTACGCAATTCGTGGGCTGCATTGCCGATGAATCGGCGCTCACCCTCGACAGCTTCGTCGAGTTGCTTGAGCGCGTGATTGAAGGATTCAACCAGCGGGTGGAGTTCTCGTGGCAACGGTACCGAAGGCAGGGGTGTGAGATCAAAGCTGCGCCGATTGCGCATCGCAGTACCAAGGGCCACCACCGGTTTTAGGGTGTTGCGAACTACGAACCACATCACTCCCCCCACCAGTAAAAGCAGTAGCGTCGCAAGCACCAAGCCGATCAGCGCGTCGTGTTGCATCTCCGCATCTACCACGCTATGCAGATTGCCGACCTGTACATCAACATGGCCGGTGCTGTCTGACACGGAATAAACCCGCCATCTTTGCCCTTCAATAACGGTCGAAGCAACGCCCTCAATGAAGTCTGGCCGCAGCGCAACTTCAGGTGCACCGGGAGTGCGTGCTACCAGTTTGGTGCGATCAAACCATACTTGGAATACGAGTTTATCGTGTTCCGCGAGTGCGGGATTACGCAGTTTAAGACCCGGCCCCAGGATTGTTTGGAGTTTGTTATTGGCCGGAATAGTCATCAGGATTCTGATTGCAATTGTCTGGAGTTTTTCGTCCCATGTGCTGGTCTTGTTGTGGGTGAAGTATGCGAATAGCATGGCCAGCGCTCCTGCCCAACATAGAGCGATAGTTGCAACAAGCACCAAAATCATCCGTCCATGTAGCGACTTCGACTTCATGGGCGTAGCTGCCCGACTACATAGCCGTGACCGTGCACAGTGCGAATCAAGTCATCACCTAATTTGCGGCGTAATTGATGGATAAAGACTGCGATGGTGTTGCTTTCCACGGCGCTGTTGACGCCATATACCACGTCTTGCAAATGGTCGCGCGTGACTACATGTCCAGGACGATCGAGTAGCGCAAGCAGTGTCCGGTATTCGTGTGAACTTAGCGTCACATCCATGCCGGCCTTGCTGACAACTCTACGACTTCGGTCGACTTGAATATCGCCATGAGTAAAAACGGGAGTGACTCGCCCCTGACTGCGTCGGAGTACCGAGCGGACGCGAGCCCATAGCTCATCGAACTGAAAAGGTTTGACCAGGTAGTCATCAGCACCTGCATCCAGGCCGAGAATACGCTCGCTGAGCTGTCCCCGGGCAGTCAACATCAGCACAGGCGTAGGGTCGCAGCGGCTGCGCATTGAGCGCAGCACCGTAAGCCCCGAGTCGCCTGGTAAGCCGATATCAAGGAGTACAGCGACATAAGCATGATCGACCAGAGCTATTCGAGCCGAAGGTGCGTCACATACGTGGTCGATACTCCAGCCGCTTTGACGCGCCCCGTCGCAAATCGCCTCGCCGAGCATGGAGTCATCTTCTACTAGGAGCAGGTGCATGCAGAGTCACTCCGAGATCGCAGAGGGTAGGCTGTCTTTGGAATATGAGGCTTGGCGATTAGTTTTTTATTAAGAGTCCATACGGTAGTTCAGCTTTTGACCATTGAGCGCAACCGTCAACGCATTTAACGCATCGTGCTGGCTGCGTTCCGGTTGAGTCCTAATACGACCTTGTCCTTCAGGGAGGTCATGCCCGACAGGTGCTGCATGCGGGCAACTTTGGGGATAGAGCCCCGTCGTGACGGAGTTGACCGTATGAGCATAAAAACGGTTGAAGGGCGGTGTTTGCTAGCAGCATGAACTTACGTTGAGCCGTCTCATCAGGGACGGGATACGCAAGACTGGATTGCAGCAATAACCAACGTCACTGATTCGTCCTTTAAGATTTTGTCGAGATCCGGTGATTTAAGCAAATGTCGCATGGTGGCAAGTCCTATGACATAGGAGCCTATTAACGCTGCTCGCACGTTGGCATTTCTACCGCCTAACTTGAGCGCCAGTGGTTGCACAAACTCGGCATGAAATCGACTAGACGCGAGAGTAGATGTCGCAGGGCTTGCGGAGGCCAGCAGTAGCAAACTCAATGGGTTGAAGCCGTCATCATTGGGGGCAGGGTTGTTGCTCAGGACGCGTTCAACCAGAAATTTACCGACATCCTCCAAATCATCAGGTAAATGCTCCTCCACGTTGAATGCCCCCTGAATGATTTCGGCGAACAATTGTTCTTTGCTGCCAAAGTAACGGCTTACCAGTGCCGCATCCACACCGGCAACGCTGGCAATCTCGCGCATACCGACGCTCTCATAGATCTTGTATGAGAAGCACTGCCGCGCGGCCCAGAAAATGCGCTGCCGCGTTTCCGCAGAATTTCGTCCCTGAGCAGTGCGCTGCGCACCCAGAGTAGAGGCTTTTGACTGCTTTTGTATGTTCATGAGTCGATTTTGTCATCAGTTGTTGACATTGGCAAACGCCGTGTGGAGTAATGATGTCATCAGCTGATGACAAGTCGCTCTGGAGGCGCGTTCGATGACTGAATCTGTATCCAAACTCTCTTGCAAGGTCGCGCAAGTGACCGGAGATTCCAACGACATAGATTTGTCGGTAGCGCAGTTGATGCGGCCGTATGGGCATTGGTGGTTGGGAGTAACCCAAAAATGCTCAACGAGGCCCTGTTCAACATATGCAGCAGTATCGATAAAGCGCTGGGGAGAGGCACAGGAGATGGCCAGTACTGCGCCATTTCTCACCAGTGCTAACTCGTCCTAACAGGCAGTACCCTCGCTATGGACGGCGGTATGGCTCAAGTCTGAAACCTCTAGTTGAGAAACCGATATGCCAAGTGCCGACTACCGATCTCCGGATGCGAAACAGCCCTTAACAGGTACCTCTGTTTCAGCCGTGTTATTGCCTTTGATGTTGGTGTTATTCATATCCACCTTGGATCAAACCATTGTCGCCACTGCACTTGCCCAGATTGGTGAGGAGCTCGGCGATACTGCAAACGCCCCTTGGATTGCTACTGCCTACTTGCTTACCAGCGCCATTAGCACGTTAATTTTCGGCAAGCTTGGCGATATGCATGGACGGAAAAAGGTGTTTCAAGCCTCGGTAGCTATCTTCGTCCTTGGTTCCGCTCTCTGTTCGTTTGCTCCAACGATGCTGTGGCTGATCGGATTTCGTGCATTGCAAGGCATAGGCGGCGGAGGGCTCAATTCGTTGGTTATGGCAATTGTGGGGGATATGGTTTCACCCCGTGAGCGAGCACGGTACCAGGCCACGCTTGGAATCGTCCCTGCTATAGCAATCATTCTCGGGCCGGTGTTGGGTGGATTGATCGTGGATCATTGGAGCTGGCCCTGGATATTTCTGATCAACGTGCCAATCGGTGTGCTGGCCTTTGTAATAATTGCGACTCGCCTGCATCTACCCACTCATAAAAGCGCACACCGATTGGATATTGCCGGTTCGCTTCTTTCAATTCTTTTTACCACATCGTTTTTGCTCGTTATGGTTCAGGGTGGTAGTACTTTTGCTTGGTGGTCATGGCAGATACTCGGTTTGGCGGGTGTCAGTCTGTTGTCGCTCATTGCGTACTTACAGGTCGAGCGATATGCATCTGAGCCGATTACGCCGCTGATACTATTTGCCAACAGCATTTTTTCGATTTCATCGGCATTGTTTTTCCTGTCTACAGCAACGCTGTTTGTTGCCATGTTTTTCGTACCACTAATGCTGCAGAAAGTGTTCGGGCTGTCAGCCTTTCTCTCTGGTAGCTGCATTGTCCCATTGTTGCTCGCACTGATCGTTGCAACAGCGTTGACAGGGGCAGTCATTTCTCGCACAGGTCGGTACCGCATTTTTCCTATCCTGGGGGCGCTACTTGCGGGTGGCGGGCTATTTATGTTGAGTCTGGTGCAAGTCACAACTCCGCTTTGGCTCGTCATGCTCATGTTGGTCATACTTGGCGTTGGCCTGGGTTTTTTCATCCAGGTCGTTCTACTGGCCGGGCAGAACGCCGTAGCGCACCGCCACCTTGGGGTTGCAACAGGGGCTCTTAATTTTTTCAAAACCCTGGGTGGCGCCACGGGCGCAGCAGCATTTGGTGCAATTCTGACGAATGGGATGTCCGTTGCCACGAATACCGAGTTGATGCTCGTCGCTTTTCGCTCGGTGTTTCATGGCGCGTTGATAATGATGGGGTTCGCCTTGATATTGGCCCTGCTGCTTGAGGAAAAACCGCTATCGACCGTCTTGAGGAACTCGCCGTAGCTGTTCTTGAACAGTACGTTGCGTAGGTCTGTCGGGTAGATGGGGGTGTCCCCATGGATGATGGTCTTGATGCCCTTACCGTCGTAGCCTTGGCGGCGCGCCTGCTCGATCATGTCCTTGAACATGGCGGGTGCCACGAACAACGTGATATTGCCGAACCCGCTGGCCAGCTCGAACAGTTCGTCGGCCTTGAAGTCGCGGGACTCCGGGACGACATGGCGAGCGGCCCTGTGCACATGGATCAGGCTGTAGAGACCGGCGCAGTGAGACATCGGCGCGGCATACACCACGGTCTCATCGACGTCGAGCGGATCGGCGTCGGGCGAACAGTCCCGTGACATGGCCGTCAGGTAGCCATGGCTCAGCATCACCCCCTTGATGTCGCCAGTGGTGCTGGAGGTGTAGAGCAACCAGGCCAGGTCATCGGCATGACGCGGATGAGGCGTGTCCGGCGGCGAAGCGGCCGAGGCCAGTGCTCCCATGTCCTCTCGATCCAGCTCTCGACACGCCTGGGACAGGGTCTCGGGTGCGAATACCTGGCCTCCATCGGTGAAAATCAGCCGGGCCTGGGCGTTGCGCACTATCCAGCCGGCCTCGACCGGGTGCAGCTTGCAGTTGATCGGCACCGCCACGGCGCCGGCCCACCAGATGGCGTAGAGCAGTTCAAGGTATTCGCAACAGTTCTTCATGAACAGTGCGACCCGGTCGCCGGGGGCAATGGCATGCTCGTCGATCAGATACGCGGCGCGGTGCCGGACCAGGGCGACAAAGGCGCCGTAGTTGGCGACTTGCTGCTGCCCCTCGAACAAGGCTGGGCGCTTCGGGAAGCGAAGGCCGGCTTCGTCCAGCCAGTTGGCAATATTCATGCTTGGCTCCTGCGTGGCGGAAGGACATGCGCACACTGATCAGCCTGAAGGGAGACAAGTCCAGGTACGGTTGGATATGAGTGCGAAGCTGTATCCAACCAACGGACGAAAAGTGCACGTGGAGCTGACCGATTGAGCCCTCCACTCCTGATTTTATTTCTGGGAAATGATGCGCCTTGACCTGTATTTTCCGTGGTGGGGCGCATGTTAAACGCGGAAGGGCATGTCTCACTCAGAACCGGTAAACGTAACCTGCACGAAGTCCTGTCTGGTTAGAATGGTCAACCAGCGGGCTGTCCTTGATACCGTTGCCGAAGCTGGTAGCGCCGACATCGACGAAAAGCAACTGCTTCGGCGTAACGGCATAGTCCACGCGTAGGCCCACTTCGATGTTGGTAGTGGACTTGCCGTCGTAAAGGGGGCGGTCGATGCGGGCTTCTGATGCACGTACACCGTAGTAGTAATCGACGTATTTGCTATCGACCATGTGCACCGCCATCCGTGGAGTGAACCCCCAAGCACCTGATGACAAACGGCGGTCTACCTGAAGCTTGAACTTTGTTCCTTTGCTGTTGCTCGAACCGTCAGTCAGCACCTCTGTTGTCAGGTTCGCAAAGTCGTTGTGCCAAATGGCTGCGCCGCCCACCCAAACACTGTTCTTGCGCTTGTCCATGCCGCTTAGGTAAGAGGAATCACCGGAATCGTAACCATCGTTGGCATATCGTGCGCGCAGCCGGAATTCGACAGGCCCGGCTGACGGTAGCTTCAGATCGAGGGTAGGGACAGAGAGGCTGACCCATTTGTTTTCGTACGTGATCATCGGAAGGACCCGCGTCTTATCGTCAAAATCGCGATAGGGCCTCCGTTCCATCGCCACGCCGATACCGAGTCCCCATTGTGAGCCACCGTCGCGGAACTTTTCCTCGTTCGTCTGTGCCCATGCGGACGGTAGGAAGCTCGCCGATAGTATGCTTGTGGCAATGGCTACAAGTGTTGGACGAGGCAACCGGTATTTGTCACGCGCGAAGAGGCGGTTTGACTTCGTCATAAAATAACCCTCATGGCGAAATAGGGCCAAGAGGCTTGATCGGTTGGGCGAAGAGTATATAAGTGCTGTGCGAATCAATATGGCATCCCCGGTTCTATTGCAAACCTCAGAAAATTTCTGGCTTGCTGCAGTGGACGATGCCTAAAAGGCTTTAAGATATTTTTAGTATTGTTAATAATTTGTTAATGAAGAGGTTTTTGTTTTCTCACTGACTATTTGAGGTGACTTTTTTTCTGGATTTTTGAATGCTAGGAAGTGATCGCTCTGTTCTGCCTTCGTATACACATGAAACAGCGAATTCTTGATGGTCGAGTTTTATCATGATCTTTGATTGCCAAAGGTTACCGCGGTCGTCACTTGAAGGTCTTCTGCATCATGGAAATGACCAGTGCAACACTGGCGACTACGATGACAGCCCAGAAATACTCCATGCTTGCGACCAGGGTTGATTGTTGGTGCAGGGATTGGGCAAGCGTCGATACCGAAATCTGACTGGCTGGGCCCGCACCTGCGGCAGGTGTGAGTGCCTGAGCCAGCAGTTGAGTCTGTTCCAGATAGAGCGGATCACCTGAACTGAAATGCTCGTTGAGATTGTTGTATTGCAGAGTGGTGCGCCATTGCAGGAACAAGGTGGCAACGGTTGTGCCAAGTGCCATGGCGATCTGCGCCAGCATACTTTTGATCTGATAGGCGTGGGCGAACAGCGTGTCATGGTGTGTCACATCGCGAAAGGTCTGCATGGCCGCCGTGGCGAGTACAAGCATCACGAAACAGCCGTTAAGCACCAGTGCAGGCAGGATGTTTGACCACATATTGGCGTCGGGAGTCAGGGATGACAACAACACGCCAAAGCAGATCAGGGCACTGAAGCCCGCTACGAAGAACTTCTTCGGAGCTGGATACTTTGGAATGACGATAGCCATGACGAACCATGTCAACAGCGCACCGGTCAGGCCAAAGGCCTGGAACGTACCGATGGTGTCCCAGGAGTAACCCAGCGCGGTTTGCAGGAAATACGGCAAGATGTAGTTGTTACTGCCCAGCACAATGTAGGTAAAGCAGAACAACGCAACTCCGAGGATGTAACGAGACTGCATCAAGTCCTTGACCTTAAGGAAGGGCGCCTCTTTACCGTGTTCGGCGTGGAAGAAAATGTACACGCCCAAGGCGGCGAGCAGCGCGAAGGTGAGGAGGATGAACATCTCGTTGTAAAAATCGTAGTAGGAACGCTGAAGCACATACAGCAGGAAGAAAGTGCTGACGGATAACAACAGGATGTTAGCCGGGCTGGAGGGCGTCCGGTCATCCTCGTGAATAGGTATGTTGGGTAAAAAACGTGTGCAGAGAACGGCCGCTACCGACGCACCGACAATCAGTAGCCAGAAGATCGCGTGCCATGTGTCCTCGACGACTACCAGTGATGAAAGAAAGGGCGCCGCTGCCGTGCCAAAGGCCAGCCCAGTGGCGAATACTTTTACCCCGACGAATCGCCCGGGCCCCGGCGGGAGCAGGTTGACCATCAGGCGTGCTGAGGTCATGAACGATGCGCCGCCCAGCGCCATGACCACGCGGCCGGCGGTGAAGGTGGTGAGGTTACTGCTGACGCCGCACACGAAGGCCCCCAACACGTAAATGCTGATGGAGCCCAGCATGAAGTTGCGCCAGCCGAGCCGTTCCACCAACCAGCGTTGTTTTGAGATAACCACCACGGCGATACACGCGTAGAGCGCCGCAATCAGCGTGAACTCTTCAGGGCTGGCGTCGATCTCGCCGCGTATGGGGGCCGAGGCAAAGGCGATCATGCCGGCTTGCAGATACTCCAATGCACACAGCAGTCCTACGGTGATCAACAAGGCGGCGTTTTTCCGGTACATGAAAGACCCCGTCAAGGTTTCAGATGCTTGGCATATTGGCCACGGTCATCGTTGGCGCTGATCACTTGCTCCACGACGTCATTGGCGTCTTTAAGCTCGTTTTCAAAAATATTGGTGCTGTAGGCCGGTTGCGCGGGTGTCTTCTTGTTAAGCACCTGCCCACTGGTGTCGGTGGTGTCAACGGACACACGCATGGATAGGCCAAGGCGCAGCGGGTTGTCGGCGACCTCCTGCGGTTGCAGGGCGATTCGCACAGGCACGCGCTGGGTCACCTTGATCCAGTTACCTGTCGCGTTCTGGGCCGGCATCAACGAAAACGCGCTTCCGGTGCCAGCATCCAGACCTACGATGGAACCGTGAAATATCACCTTGCGGCTGTAGGCATCGGCACGCAGAACCACTGGTTGGCCTATGCGCAAATCCTGGATCTGCGATTCCTTGAAGTTGGCGTTCACCCACACCTGGTCGATTGGCACCACCGACATCAGGGCCACGCCTGGATTGATTCGCTGACCAACCTGCACACTGCGTTTGGTGATTACACCGGTAACCGGCGAGTAGATTTGGCTGCGATGCAGAGCAATACAGGCATCGCGCAAATTGGCGGCAGCCACCAGCACATCGGGGTGGGTACGCAGAGTCGTGTTATCGACCATGGCCAGGCGAACCGCCAGTGCATGCCGACTACCGTCCAGGCCCGCCAAGGCGTTTTTAAGCACCTCTTCGGCATGGCTGATCTCTTCGCGCGAAACAGCGCCGCTGGCGGCAAGCTGGCTGCGTCGGCGTACATCATCCTGGGCCTTATTTACGTCGTTTAGTCGTTGGCTGACTTCAGCCTCCAGTTGTTGCACCTGGTAATACTGGGTGCGGGCCTGGCGCACGGCGCGGGCAAGGTTAGATTTAGCGCGCTCGAATTGGATCTCGGCGTCCACAGCATTGAGCGTGACCAGCGGCGAATGGGCATCGACATGGTCGGTGTTGTCACCACTGATCACCGTCACGGTGCCGCTGACCTGAGAGGTCACCTGAACGATGTTGCCGTCCACATAGGCATCGTCGGTAGATTCGGTACCCAGTCCCAACAGGTACCAGATGCCCAAGGTCGCCATTAACAGCGCAATGCCCAGGATCAGCAGCAACTGAGGGCGATAGGAGGCTTTGGGTTGAGCGGGATCGACGGGGGAGGACGTTTGGGTGGTCATGATTTATCAGCTACGGTTGGGAGTGCAGAGGGATTGCTGGAGAACTCGGGGCGATAGCCACCGCCCAGCGCCCGGCTCAAGTTGGCTTGCAGAGAAAGCGCACGGGACTGCAACGCGACCAATTGACTTTTTTGGGTCAGTGTCGCGTTCTCGGTTGCCAGCACTTGCAGGTACGTGGCCAGCCCCGCGCCATAGCGCAGGTTGACCAGATCGGACGCGGCCTGGGCTGTGTTGACCGCCTCGAGTTGTTGGGCCAGTCGCTCTTTTAACCAACGCAGCGAAGACAGTTGATCGGCGATGTCACGTAGCGCGTCGATGACGGTCTGGTTGTAGTTTTCAACGGCGAGGTCGTAAGCCGCATCCTGAGCATCCAAATTGCCGCGCAAGCGTCCACCCTCGAAGATGGGCAGGCTGATCGCCGGCGAAAAGCCCAAAATTCGACTGCTGTGGTCGTTGAAGGTGTCGAACGCTAGGCTTTGCAGGCCAATAAAGGACGTGAGGTTCACGTTTGGGTAAAACCGGGCTTTGGCTACATCAATCTCATGCCCCGATGCCTCTACGCGCCAGCGTTGAGCGACCACATCGGGACGGTGCCCGACCAGCTCGGCAGGAATATGGCTGGGAAGCGCGACGGTGTTGCTTGCCTGCATGTGCGGGCGTGCGATCGAGCGTCCACGGTCAGGTCCCTTGCCCAGTAAAGAGGCGAGCTTGTTCTGGTTCAGCTCAATCACTTCTTTGAGGCCAGCAATGTTGGCCCGGCTGGCGGGTAGCGAGGCTTGGGATTGCTTGATATCAATTTGCGTGCCCAATTCGGCGGTAAAGCGTTGCTGCGTCAGCTTTTCAATGTGGACTTGCTGGTCCAGTAACGCTTGAGCAACATCAAGTTGCTCATAAGTGTCCTGCAAGGCGATATAGGTTTGCACGATGGACGTCGACAGCATCAGCGCAGCCGCGTGGCTGTCGACCTCAAGCGCATGTCGACGTCCCACGGCGGCTTCAACGGCAGAGCGATTTTTACCCCAGAAATCCAGTTCGTACCCAACATTCAGCGTCGCTTGGTCGACATTTTGCCAGGTGCCTTTGACAGGTGCAGGCGTGGTGCCGTTAGCACTGAAGCGTTCACGGGTGGTGCTCGCCGCTACGTCAACACGTGGCAGCAGTGAGGCACTTTCGATAGCCTCCAGGGCGCCGGCCTGGCGCACGCGAGCGGCGGCGGAGCGCAGTGTCGGACTATCCGCGAGCGCCTCTTCAACCAAAGTGTTGAGCTGCGGATCGTTGAAACTGGTCCACCAGGTTTCGGTTGGCCAAGCGGCAGGTGATAACGTGATGCCGCTATCGGCCAAGGTTTCACCGGCATCCTCGGGTGAGAGCATTCTGGACTGCGGCTTCAAGTCGCTGAAAGAGCAACCGGCGAGCAGGATCAGCAAGATAGCGGCTGACGCTTGGGCGGCAAAGGGGCGTCTGGATCGCACGTCCGTAAACTCCTCATTTTTTCGACTGTTCATGAACGGTGTTCTCTGGCGTAAGGATTGGCGGGCAGAAATGAAAGGGTGACGGGTTGTGAGTGCGATTTAGTCAATAAACACTATTAGTGTCGTTATGGGCAAAAAAAGAACTAGACCTTCTGACGACTATTGAACTCTAAGGCCCTTGACGATCACCGCGACTGAATTGTCTATGTCATCTAGGTTTTCCAGGTTCGCGGTGATCAGATGCAGCCAGGACATGCCTGTGAGCATCGAGACGGCGGCCTCCACGGCAGGACCGTCGACAATTTCCCCTGCGCTCACTGCTCTGGCGAATATCTTGCGCAAAGTACGTTCGCGACGCGGTAGAAACTCCTCTCGGAATTCCGCAATGGCCTTTGAATCCATCTGAATTTCAATGAAGAAACTGCGGAGGGTTTCCCCGGCGCTAGACGACTGCCACCAAGTCCAAAGCGAGCGCAAATGCACAATCAAATCCTGCTCCAGATTGCCGGTGTCGGGGGAGGTGACGAAAGTCAACGCGGTGCGCTCGTAAACATCTCTCAACAAAGCGCCTTTGCTGCGCCACCAGCGATAGATGGTCGGCTTGCTTGACCCGGCACGCTCGACCAGCGCATCCATGGTAAACGCCCGATACCCTTGCTCTTCAAGAATAGCGGCGGCCGCTTCCAGGATGGCCTCGGTGCTTTGCGGGCTGCGAACCGCGCCAATCGAGGAGCGGCTGCGGGGTTTGGCAGGCGTGGACTTGGTGGGCTTTTGGGTCATGGGCTTGGCGATGCTCGAAATCGGCTGGTTAATGCTTTGCGGATTCTATAGAAACTGGCAGTGTTTATACAATAGCGCCTTTCCAAGGCAGAGCAGCTAGCTGATGGTCTGAGGGGCTGCTTGCCGGTGGGGCGCGACGATGAGTTGAAAACGTGCAGACTACGGGAACCGTCTGAACGTCAGGCTGATACGCGGGGAGACCACAGCGTTGGTTTTCGTCAGTGCATGAAGCCAATATTGTTGCGTATCCCCTCGCATCACGATCAGTTGTCCATGGTGCAAAGCCATTTCCCTACGCTCACCGGAGCTCTTGTGTTTGAAGGCAAACTTTCGAGTTCCCCCCAGACTCAATGACGCGATCACAGCGTGCTCACCCGTAGCCTCACTGTCGCTGTGCCATCCCATTCCTTGGGTGCCATCCTCATAACGATTGAGCAAGCACGAGTTGAACGTCGTTGCGGTCAAGCGCTCAACCTGGGCTCTGAGCGAGTCGAGGATTTCGACATCCCATGGCAACGATTGTCTCAGGACACCGGAATGGATGTAGCGCGATGGGGTGTCTGCATACCACGCCACTTGGCGCCTGGTTTCGATGACGTTGCCATTGATGAGCGCGGTATCGGCCAGCCAGGCAATCTCTGATATCAGGCGTGAGAAAATAACATCGGCTTCTATCATGCTCAGGACAATGCCGAAATCGTTCACGGCACCATCGGAAGGAAGCAGATTTAGATCCTCGGGTCGAGCCAGAAATAGGTCTGCTTGCATGGGGCGTCCATTCGACGATCAAGAAATTTACAGGGTGGCTGAGAGAGCGTACGGCGAACCGGCCATTAATTTAATGGGCAAGGAATTAGCTTCATTGCCGCCCGCTGCAATCGTCGGGTTGCCTCCAGTGACGGGTGGCGGCATTTGCCGGAGGTCTGGTTTACTGCTGAGAAAGAATGCTCTCAAGCAATCCGGGGAACCGACAGCCAAGCACGTCGGCACGCAACGAATTCATATGCGTAGTTCCCACGCTACGGGTGTGTACAAGCCCTGCATCCCGTAATACCCGAAAGTGATGAGACATGCTGGATTTCGGACGTCCCCCGTCCAGTTCGCCGCAACTGGCCTCGAGAACCTCTGCGAGGCAGCGAACGATTTCCAAGCGAACAGGGTCACTCAAAGCGTAAAGCACTCGTTCGAGAATCAGGTCTTCGGTATTTGGGTGTTTAAAGGCTCGCATGACTCGAATAATAACAGGGCTATCGCTCATTACCATAGTTCGATTAGCATCGAACAATCGAATGAAATTGCCTCTTCGCTTCCTGGAGCTCTCCCATGTCTGCATTGTTCGAACCCTTCAAACTGAAAGACGTTATGTTGCGCAACCGGATCGCCATCCCACCGATGTGCCAGTACATGGCTAACGACGGCATCGTCAACGACTGGCATCACGTCCACCTCGCAAGTTTGGCCCGCGGCGGCGCTGGCTTGCTGGTTGTCGAGGCTACCGCTGTCGCGCCTGAAGGCCGTATCACGCCAGGTTGCGCGGGGATCTGGAGTGATGAGCATGCGCAAGCCTTTGTCCCTATGGTGCAAGCTATCAAGGCCGCAGGCTCCGTACCCGGTATCCAGATTGCCCATGCCGGTCGTAAGGCCAGCGCTAATCGCCCGTGGGAAGGCGACGACCATATCCCCGCTTCCGACGCTCGCGTTTGGCAAACCATCGCACCATCGGCCATCGCTTTCGGCGCTCATCTGCCGAACGTGCCGCGCGCCATGACCCAGGAAGACATCGCCCGTGTTCGCCAGAACTTCGTCGATGCCGCCCGACGTGCCCGTGACGCAGGTTTTGAATGGATCGAACTGCATTTCGCTCACGGTTACCTGGGCCAGAGCTTTTTCTCCGAACATTCCAACCAACGTACTGATGCCTACGGCGGCAGCTTCGATAACCGTAGCCGTTTCCTGCTGGAAACCCTCGCCGCAGTTCGCGAAGTCTGGCCGGAAAACCTGCCGCTAACCGCGCGTTTCGGCGTGATCGAATATGACGGACGTGATGAGCAGACCCTGAGCGAATCCATCGAGCTTGCCCGTCGTTTCAAGGCCGGTGGGTTGGACTTGCTGAGCGTCAGCGTTGGCTTCACCACGCCCGACGTCAATATCCCCTGGGGTCCGGCGTTCATGGGGCCAATCGCCGAGCGCGTGCGTCGCGAAGCCGGTTTGCCAGTGACGTCGGCCTGGGGCTTTGGTACGCCGCAACTGGCCGAAGGAGCGTTGCGGGCAGGGCAACTCGATCTGGTGTCAGTAGGACGTGCGCATCTGGCTGATCCACACTGGGCGTACTTTGCGGCTAAAGAACTGGGGGTCGACAAGGCGTCCTGGACATTGCCTGCACCCTACGCTCATTGGCTGGAGCGCTATCGTTAAGGAGTGACAGCGCATGGGGCGGCATCGGCAGTTTGATGCCGTCCTCAAGGGGGTAGTCTTTTAGGTACTTGTCTCCCCCTGAAATCAAGACTTTCTGTGCTTAGGAAAAAAACCTCTGGATTTTATCGAATAAGACCCTTTGTGCGAGTCTCGCTTCCCGTCTCATAGGCATACGCAAAAATGCCACTCATTTGAGCGGCTATTTCATGTGTGCGTGATTTTTCTCTTCGGCATAATCGTGATGCAGGTAGTGGCGCCTTACCCGGGTGCCGGCCAGCACATGGTTTTAACAGCGATCGATGACGTCCAGGCTGACCCCTAAGGCTTGCATCATGGTCGCGCCCATGCGGCGTCCAGTCACCGTTCTGGCTGTCGGCAAGGACCAGGGTGTCGTCATGACGCCGTCTGGAGAGAGCCTTACGGGTTTTGAACAGAGTCTGACGATCGCCCACCTGCTTGCTCACCACTTTTACATCAACATGCTGATCATCCTGCTTGTTGGGAAAGCACTACTGAGAGTCTCCCAGGCTGATCCTGAGCGCGAGTTGTGTTTCTTTTTTAAGGACCGAATGCCCCCGTATTTTTGGTCGGCGGAGAGAGCGCTGTAATCGGCTGTCATTTGTTGGAGGCGGTTAGTTCAATGCTGTTTTGCTGCCCTTATCCGTATAAGAATTTGCACCAGGATGAAAATTGCAATGGGTGCCATCGCAATGACCGCTGATCTTGGAGACAGCTCCATGCCCAGCAAATGCACTCCGGAATAAAGCAACTTCAACAGGTTCAGGACGTAATAGGTGATGGCGATAATGGAGAGGCCTTCAACCGCTCGTTGAATCTTGATCTGTGCATCCGCTCGTGCATTCAGGCTTTTCAAGATTTCGGCGTTTTGCTCCTCCATCTCCACCTGCACGCGTGCCTGTAAGAGTTCACCCAGATTGGCCACGCTCTTCGCCAGTACCTCGAGCCGTTGTTCCGTAACGGCGCAGTATCTCACTGTTGGTTTGAAGCGGCGTTCGATGAATATGCCTAGACGCTGGCAATCGCCAGCGCGGTTTTCCCGCAGTTCTGCCAAACGTTCGAATACGAGCTGTGCGTACGCTTGTGTGGCGCTGAAGCGGTGGCGGTGCTTGGCTGCGAGGCTGACGACTTTTGCAGACAACTCTGCAATTTCTGAAAGCAGGGCTTTTGTATTGCTTCTGTCGGGCGCGGCGTTTCGCTCCGACAGATCGGCCAGCGTTTTATCGAAAACGTTGAGCTGGGAACTCAGTTGCTTTGCCGCGGGCAGCGAAAGTGAGGCCATCATGCGGTAGGTTTCAATCTCAAGGAGGCGGCGAATCATGCGCCCTTGGCGATAGGCGTTGAGGTGATTATTGATGAACAGAAACCGGTTCTCGCCGCATTCGCTCAACCGGAAATCGCTCCAAACCGCTGCATCGCCACCCCCCTATGGATGATCCGCAGGGGTCCTTGAATCCGTATTCCGAGTGATCACCCGTCGACGAACTCCTGTTGCAAACCACTATTTGCACGCTGTTGATTAACAATTGGGTGTAGGGAGTGATTTTTACCGCCAGGGCATCTGGCAAGGAGCTCCAGTGCGGTCTATCCGTTGGCGCGGTGACGACGTAAGTGAGGGTAAAGAACTCGGCATGTCGTTCCCATTTCAGCCAATGCCCGTCAAGTCTGGTGATGCCTTGGGGGATTTCACCGCTAACCGGTTCATCATAGAGACTGTTGAGAAGTGACTGGCGCTCGCTTTCACTCCCCATGACGGCCATGTGAAAAACGTAGGCCGGCTCGCTGAAGTACAGAGAAGGGCGAGCGTGCAGTTCGTTATGAAGGGCATGTCGTAGCGGGTGCATGGTGCTTATGCCTTGAACGCTGAGTCTTTGCCGCAGGTAATGATTCCCACGACAAAGTGAGTCAGGGCATCTGTCAGTTTTTGTTCTGGGACTTCTGTGCTCTGCCAGAGGGATTGTCCGTAAAGCATACCGATGACGGCTTCTGTGATCAGTCCGGTGCGGTCGCTGATGCAACCGTTCTCACCGAGTTCAGCGGCAATGATTACTTTCAATATGGCGGCATAGCTGCTCTTGAGTTGGATGATTTCCTGCTGTTGCTCATCGGTCAGGTTGACGAATTCACGTGTCACCAGTAGGAGTCGGTGCTTTTCTGCCAAGTTGAATGCCACGAACGCATGCACGAAGCGGTGGAGGCGATCACGGTGAGTCCTGGCTCCACGCATACGACGTTTGGTATCGGCCAACAGGTCAGACACCGCGCCTTCAATCAGTTCGAACAACAAACACTGTTTGTTCTCGATATGCGCGTAAAGCGAGCCTGCATGCAGCCCCAGTTGCCCTGCAAGATCGCGCAGGCCTATTGCCTGATAGCCGCGCGTCGCGAAGAGTTCCAACGCCACATCAAGCAGACGGTCTCGGGCACTGCTGGGTACGGATTTCGAGTAGATAATGGCCGCAGGCATGGTGCTGTCCTGTGTTCTTGGACGGGGTACTTGCCGACCAGTGTCGGACAAATTGGGTTTGACCAAATGTAAGACAACAGGCATCTTACGTAAAGACTAATCGCGGAGGTGTTTTATGGATGGGCAAACGGTCGTAATCGTCGGTGGCGCTTCGGGTCTGGGGCTGGAAACCGCCAAGCTGATGCGCAAGCGTGGAGCCGCGAAAATCGGCATCATCGATAGAAATGAGCAGTTGATGGCTGTCGCGGCAGAGGTGCTTCGCGCCGATGGTTGTGAAGTTGCCACTGCGGTAGGCGATATTTCCCGGCAGGAATCCGCCCATGGCGCTTTCCAGCAAATCGTCGATGCGCTGGGGCGTGTGCATTGCCTAGTCAACAGCGCTGCGATCTACCCGCGAAAGGATATTTTCGAGATTACCGACGAGGAATGGGATCTGGAAAACGCGGTGAACATTAAAGGGACTTACCACATGATGGTCGCCGCGGTGAAACACATGCAGGCCTACGTGGCGGCACCTGCCGTGACTGGCCGCATCGTCAATGTCACTTCGGTAGACGCTTTCAAGGCTCACCCGCAGAACGCCCACTACGCCGCGACTAAAGCAGCCGTTGTCAGTCTGACCAAATCCTTTGCCCAGGCCTGCGCCAAGGAACAGATCCTGGTCAATTCGGTGGCGCCCGCAGGTTTCGCCACTGAGCGCGCAAAGCAATTGGGCTTCCTCGGTGAGCTGGCTGCGGCCAACCCGCTGGGCCGTGCAGCTGAGCCTGCCGAGATTGCCGAGTGGATCGTCATGATGGGTAGCAGTCGCAACAGCTATGCCACGGGTGAGAACGTGATCGTAAGCGGGGGCTACATCTATGCCTGATTCAGTATCGGTGCCGGCGATCTACCGCAGGGCTTTAGTCACGGGTGCCACCAGCGGTATCGGCAAGGCCGTTGTCCTGGCATTGCGCGATGCCGGTTTGCAGGTGATTGCGGTCGGTCGCAGTCCTGAGGCGTTAGCCGAGTTGCGTTCGGAACCGGGCGTAACGGTGGTCGAGGCTGATGTGCGTCAAGTCGATGCCTTCACCGAAATCCTGGCGCGCTATCCGGTGGATGTGTTGGTCAATAACGCCGGGGTGTTGTCCACCCGATCCTCGTTCCAGGAGATGGATCCGGCGGAAATCGACAACATGTTCGACATCAACCTAAAGGCGCCCTTGCATCTGACACGCAAGGCATTGCCCGGGATGATCGAGCGTGGCCATGGTCATCTATTCTTTATTGGCTCCAGTGCTGGTCGTGCGCCACATCCTGGGGCTGCTGTTTATGGTGCGTCCAAGGCGGGGATCAGTTTGTTCTGCGATGCATTGCGCTGCGACTTGCTTGGCAGTGGGGTGCGCGTGACGGAAATTGCCCCCGGTCGGGTCCAGACGCAATTGTACAAAGCCACCATGGGTATGCAGTCCGCTGACGCCGAACTGTACGAAGGGTATGAGTCGATCATGCCGGAAGATATTGCGACCTTGCTGTTGGCAGCGCTGAGCCTGCCACAGCAAGTGGACGTGTCTCGCCTTGAGGTTTTCCCTACCTCTCAAGCGGTGGGCGGGGGACGAATGGTCAAGACCAAGGGTTGATGACCAGGGCCGGGATCTCATCGATCCCGGCTGACACTTTTCGGGGTGTCTGAAGCAGCCGAATACCGTGTGACAATGCTTGACTGCCTGTAAGACAACATATAACTTACATTTCAAGCGGGCTTGATTGCCTCTTGTCATGAAATCAGGAATTTCAGGGGATACGACGATGACTGCTACTTCATGCCGGGTCGGCGTGGACATAGGTGGGACCTTTACCGATATCGCGCTTGATGTGGGCGGGGTATTGCACTCAACCAAAATTCTTACCGACTATGAGCTGCCAGAGCGCGCGATTCTCACCGGTGTGAAAAGTGTCATCGATGCCGCCGGCCTGAAGCTGTCCGACATTGAGCAACTGATCCATGGCACCACCCTGGCCACCAACGCACTGATCGAGCGGCGCGGGGCCAAGACGGCATTCATTACCACCGAAGGTTTTCGTGACACGCTGGAAATGCGCACGGAAAACCGCTTCGAACAATACGACATCAACATCACATTGCCGCCGCCGCTGATTGAGCGCGAACACCGCTACACCTTGCGCGAGCGCCTGGATGTACACGGTGATGTGTTGATCGCGCCTCAACAGTCCGATATCGATGCGCTGGTCGAGCGAGTGGCCGAAGGCAACTACGAGAGCATCGCGGTCGGCCTGATTCACAGTTACGTCAATGGTGCCCACGAACGCCTGTTGCGCGATGCCTTGCAACGGCGCTTGCCGAAGGTATCGGTGTCGATTTCCAGTGAAGTCTCTCCGCAGATGCGCGAGTTCGAACGCTTCAATACCGTCTGTGCCAATGCTTACGTCAAGCCGCTGATCAAGTCCTATCTGGATCGTCTGGTGGTGACGCTCAAGCAATCCGGTGCCGATTGCCCGGTCTTCATGATCCACTCCGGTGGCGGGATTATCTCGGTGCAGAGCGCCGCAGAGTTTCCTGTGCGGCTGGTCGAGTCCGGCCCGGCCGGTGGTGCGATTTTCGCAGCCGACATTGCACGCAAATACTCACTGGATTCGGTGGTCTCCTTCGACATGGGCGGCACCACGGCGAAGATCTGCCTGATCGAAAACCAGGTGCCAAAGACCGCCAAGACCTTTGAAGTGGCGCGTACCTACCGCTTCAAGAAAGGCAGCGGCATGCCGATCTCGATCCCGGTAGTGGAAATGGTTGAGATCGGTGCCGGTGGCGGCTCGATTGCCAGCATCGACAGCATGCGCCAGATCCGGGTCGGCCCGCACAGCGCCGGCTCCGAGCCGGGCCCGGCTTGCTACGGTCGTGGCGGCCTGGAGCCGACCATCACCGATGCCAACCTTTTGCTGGGGCGCCTCGATCCGGACAACTTCGCCGGCGGCGCGATGCGCCTGTCCATCGATAACGCCGCTTCGGCCACCGCGCGAGTCATCGGTGCGCCACTGAACATGGAAGCGGTCACCGCTGCCTACGGCGTGTGTGAAGTGGTCGATGAGAACATGGCCAACGCGGGGCGTGTGCATGCCGTGGAAAGCGGTAAGGACATCGCCGAATACACCATGATTACCTTCGGTGGCGGTGGTCCACTGCACGCTGCGCGTCTGTGCGAAAAAATGGGGGTGTCGCGCTTCCTCGTGCCGGCAGGTGCAGGTGTCGGATCGGCTATTGGCTTTCTGCGTGCGCCGTTTGGTTATGAGGCAGTACGCAGTGCTTTTGTGCGCCTTTCTGAATTCGATGCGGCACAGGTCAATGCTCTGATTGATGACATGAAGGCCGAGTCCATCGGTTTCCTGCGCCAGGGCATGCCTGAAGGTGAGCCTGAGCTGGAATGCACGGCGTTTATGCGTTACGTCGGCCAGGGCTGGGAAATTCCCGTTTCTCTGCCATTCAAACCATTCAGCAACAGCGACACCGCACAGTTCAAGACCCTGTTTGAAGCGGCTTACACCCAGTTCTTTGGTCGCCCAATCGAAGGACCGGATGTCGAGATCGTCAGCTGGTCGGTTAAAGCCAGTTCGCCGTTATTTCCGGTGCAGCCAGTCGAGCAGATCGGCGCCTCGCATCGTGCCCACGAAGTTTCGCGTCGAGAGGTCTTCGACGTCGTCAGCGGTGGTTTTGTCGATGCTGGCATCTTCCAGCGTGAGGAGTTGCAACCGGGTGCTCGTGTTGATGGCCCGGCCATCATCGCCGAGCGCGAAACGTCGACCTTCGTGTCGTCCTCCTTCATCGCCACGGTCCAGCCTGACGGCTGCCTGTTGGTTGTTCGACGCTAAGCGTCACTTGCATAGAAGGCGATTTTCCCATGAGCGATACCTTGATCGATATTCAAATGCAGGTGATGTGGAATCGCCTGATTTCGGTGGTTGAAGAGCAAGCCTTGACGCTGATCCGCACCGCGTTCTCGACCAGTGTGCGTGAAGCCGGCGACTTGTCCGCCGGCGTCTTCGACCGGGCTGGCAACATGCTTGCCCAGGCTGTTACGGGCACCCCGGGACACGTCAACACCATGGCCGAGGCGGTGGTGCATTTCATCAACGACATTGGCCAGGACAACATCTTCGAAGGCGATGTCTACGTGACCAACGACCCGTGGAAGGGTACGGGCCACCTGCATGACATCACCATCGTTTCGCCCTCGTTCTACAAGGGCAAGTTGATCGGCTATTTCGCCAGCACCGCTCACGTGGTCGATATCGGCGGCCGCGGTTTCGGCCCGGATGCTCGTGAAGTCTACGAAGAAGGCTTGTTCATTCCGATCATGAAGTTGTTCGAGCGCGGCAAGGTCAATCGCGACCTGATCAACATCCTGCGCAACAACGTGCGCGAGAACGATCGGGTGGTGGGTGATTTCTACGCGCTGTCGGCCTGCAACGAGACCGGTCACAAGCGCCTGCTGAGCATGCTTGATGAGTTTCGCCTGGAAGACCTGGAGCACATCGGCGGCTTCATCCTGGAACACAGTCGCCGCGCAACGCTGGAGTGCTTCAAGTCCCTTCCATATGGCACCTACCAGAACAGCATGACCTTGGACGGGTACGACGTTCCAGTGACCTTGTCGGTAACCCTGACGGTCGGGCCGGACGGCATTTTGACTGATTTCGGCGGCACCTCCGGCATGAGTCAGTTCGGTATCAACGTACCGCTGGGCTATGCCAAGGCCTACGCCTGTTACGGACTCAAGTGCATCGTCGCGCCAGAGATCCCGAACAACTCCGCGTCGCTGGCGCCGTTCGATGTCGTGGCGCCCGAAGGCTGCATTCTCAACGCCAAGCACCCGGCACCGGTCTCGGTGCGTCACGTGCTCGGGCACTTCGTGCCTGACCTGGTGCTCGGTGCGTTGCACAAATGCTTGCACGGCCAGGTCCCGGCCGAGGGCGCCAGTGCCCTTTGGAACCTGCACTTGAGCGTTCGCCCACTGGAAAGCAATCCAGAAGGGCGCAATGCCGAGATGCTGATGTTCAACAGCGGTGGCATGGGCGCACGCGCCGCCAAGGACGGTTTGAGTGCCACGGCGTTCCCGAGTGGCGTGCACACCATGCCGGTCGAGGCCACCGAGCATGCCGGCCCCGTCATTGTCTGGCGCAAGGAGCTGCGTAACGGTTCTGGTGGTGCCGGCCAGTTGCGCGGCGGCCTGGGCCAGGAGATCGAAGTATCGGCTGCCGAAGGCTATTCGTTCCGCTTCAGCGCCATGTTTGACCGCATTCTCTACCCGGCTCGTGGCCTTGAAGGCGGCAAGGAAGGCGCCAAGGGTTATGTCGGTCTGGACGATGGCACGCTGCTGCGCGGCAAGGGCCAGCAGTTCGTGCCTTCGGAGCGACGTTTGATTCTGAGCCTGCCAGGCGGCGGTGGCTACGGTGATCCGCGCCAGCGTCCGCGTGAGGATGTCGAACGCGACCTGCGTTTCGGCTACATCAGTGCCGAGCAGGCGCGTGACGATTATGGCTATGAAGCCGGGCAGGGGAGCAATTGATGGAATTTCAAAGTTCGCGGGTCAGGACAGTCAAGAGTTCGCCAAGCATGGCGGTCTCGGTCCTGGCCAAGAAAATGCTCGCTCAAGGCGAGCCGGTGATCAATCTCAGCCTGGGCGAGCCGGACTTCAATACCCCGGCCCACGTGATCGAAGCGGCCTACCAGGCCATGCTCGCGGGCAATAACCATTACACCGCGCCGAACGGCTACGAGGCATTGCGCCAGGCCATCGTCGACAAGTTCTCTCGTGAAAACGATCTGAATTACGGCCTGGATGAAATCTGCGTCGCCAACGGCGCCAAACAGTTGCTGTTCAATGCCTTCCTGGCGACCCTGGAGCCGGGTGACGAGGTCATCACGCCTGCTCCTTATTGGGTGTCCTACACCGATATGGTGCTGCTCAACGGTGGTGTGCCGAAGGTCATTCCCTGCGGTTCCGAGTCTGGGTTCAAACTCGATGCTGCACGGCTTGAAGCGGCCATTACGCCGAAGACGCGTTGGCTGATGCTCAACTCGCCGAACAATCCCTGTGGCGCGATTTACACCCGGGAAGAATTCGCGGCACTGGGTGTCGTGTTGCAGAAGTATCCGCGGGTCCTGGTGATCTCCGATGAGATCTACGAGCACATCATTCTCGGCAACAAACCCTTCGTCCCATTCGTGACGGCGTGCCCTGAGCTGCGTGAACGCACCCTGCTGATCAACGGGGTGTCCAAGGCCTACGCCATGACGGGCTATCGCCTGGGGTATGCCGCGGGTCCAAAAGAACTGATCGTCGCGATGAACAAAACCCAGTCGCAGACCACGACATGCCCCTCGGCCATCTCACAGTTGGCAGCTGCGGCAGCCTTGAACGGTCCGCAAGACTTCGTGCGTGACGCCAACCGTGAGTACCAAGCCCGAGGCGCAATGGTCGTCGAAGGTCTCGCGGCAATCGACGGACTGGAATTGCAGATGCCGGAAGGGGCGTTCTATGCCTTCCCGAAATGCTCGGCGTTTATCGGCAAGCGTACGCCCGATGGGCAAGTGATCGAGAGCGATACCGACCTCGCCAACTATTTGCTGCGGGTTGGCAATGTCGCAACGGTTCCGGGTTCTGCGTTTGGTCTTGAGCCCTACATCCGCCTGTCATTCGCAACGTCCAGGCAACAGCTTGAGCAGGCCATTGTGCAGATGCGCGATGCGCTGGCCCTGTTGGTTTAAGCGTTGCAGTCACTGACTAATTCGAGATTGATCTGATGAGCAAACCTTTCAAACGACTGTTGATTACCGGTGCTGCCGGCCGCTTGGGCAAAGTCTTGCGCGAGCACCTGCGGGACTTCGCCGATGAGCTGCGCCTGACCGATATCGCTGACATGGGCGCGGCGGCACCGCACGAACAGCTGGTGCGCTGCGACCTGGGCAATCTGGCCGATGTGCTGCCGCTCGCCGAGGGCGTTGATGCGATCATTCATGCGGGTGGTATACCGCTGGAAAACACCTTTGCCGCGATCCTCAACGGCAATATCGTCGGCACCTACAATATCTACGAAGCCGCGCGTCAGCATGGTGTGAAGCGAGTGGTTTATACCAGTTCCAATCATGCCATTGGTTTCTACGACCGAACCGAAACCATCGACTCTACTGTTGCGCATCGTCCCGACAGCCTGTACGGAGTGAGCAAATGCTTTGCCGAGGATCTGGGTCGGTATTACTGGGACAAGTTCGGCGTCGAGTCGGTGAATCTGCGCATTGGTTCCTCGTTCGAAGAACCGTTGGATCGCCGCATGTTGGCGACCTGGCTATCGTTCGCCGACTTTGCTCAGCTGGTGGAGCGCTCGCTGACCGCACCGCGCGTTGCGCACATGATTGTCTACGGCATGTCGGCCAACCGTGAATCGCTGTGGGACAACCGCACCGCCTCGTCGATTGGCTACGTGCCACAGGACAGTGCCGATGATTACCGCGAAAAAATTGAAGCGAAATTCCCGCCCCTGGACCCCAATGAGCCTGCCGCGCGCTACCACGGTGGCAATTTTGCTGGCGCAGGCCATTTCGAAGATCCGAAGTAACGTTTCCCTATCGAATTCTTAGAGGTCCCGAACCATGGCTTCGACAGCTACAAAGCAACACTACGACGTAGTGATCGTGGGCGGCGCGGTGAACGGCAGTGCCACGGCTTATTTCCTGGCCAACAACCCTGACTTCACTGGGTCGGTGCTGGTCATCGAGCGTGACTGGACCTATGCGCAGTCGGCCACGGCGCTCTCCAGCAGCTCGATCCGCGTGCAGTTTTCCAACCCGATCAATATTCAGATCTCTCGGTTTGGTGCTCAGTTTATCCGGGATTTCCCGCAATTGATGGAGGTCAATGGGGACAAGCCTGACCTCGCCTTCAAGGAAAACGGCTATCTGTTCCTGGCCGACCAGAAGGGCTTCGACGTACTCAAGCGTCTGCACCAGACGCAGCTGGACAACGGCGCCGATGTGACCCTGATGGACACCGACGCGCTGATCAAGCGTTTCCCCTGGGTCAATCCCGACAGCCTGGCTGGCGGAACCTATGGCGAGAAGGATGAAGGTTGGTTCGACAATTACGGCATCATGAATGGCTTTCGCAAGAAAGCGCGCTCGATGGGTGTCGAGTACATCGAGAACGAGGTGGTTGAAGTCTTGCGCAAGGGCGATCTGGTCACTGGCGTGACCTTGGCCAGTGGCGAGCGCATCACCTGTGAATACTTGGTCAATACCGCCGGCACCCGCGGGCCCACAGTAGCAAAAATGGCCGGTTTGCAGATCCCGGTCGAGTCGCGTCGGCGCTCGCTGTTCGTTTTCGACTGTCACACACCACTGCCCGGTGTAGTTCCGCTGACGATTGATCCGACCGGTGTTTTTTTTCGCCCGGAAGGCCATCTGTACCTCGGCGGTACTTATCCCAAGGTCGATCCGGAAGTCGATTTCGATGACTTCGAGGTCTTGCACGACGAATTCGACGAAGAGGTCTGGCCGATCCTTGCTGAACGTGTCCCTGCGTTTGAGGCTATCAAGGTGGTCAACTCCTGGGCGGGGCACTACGACTTCTGCGTGCTGGATCACAACGCAATCGTCGGGCCGCACAATGAGGTGCGCAACTTCCTCTTCTGCAATGGCTTCAGCGGTCACGGCCTGCAACAGGCACCAGCGATTGGTCGTGGCCTGAGTGAGCTGATCACTTACGGCGAATACCGCAGCCTGGATCTGAGCGCGCTGTCCTACGACCGCGTGGTGGAAAACCGTCCCTTTTTGGAAGACTCGGTCATCTGACCGCGTGGCCTGATGGAGAACAACGATGACTAACAACAATTCCACAGCGACCCGCACAGGCGGTCAGGTGCTGGTCGATGCTTTACGCATCAATGGTGTCGAACGTGCCTTCTGTGTGCCCGGTGAAAGTTATCTGGCAGTGCTCGATGCATTGCATGATGCCAAGGATGATATTGAGCTGATTGTCTGCCGTCAGGAAGGTGGGGCGGCATACATGGCTGAGGCGTACGGCAAGCTGACGGGCAAGCCGGGCATCTGTTTCGTGACTCGTGGTCCGGGCGCAACCAATGCTTCGGTGGGCGTGCACACGGCGTTCCAGGATTCCACGCCAATGATCCTGTTCATCGGCCAGGTGGCCCGGGATCAGGTAGAGCGCGAAGCCTTCCAGGAGATCGACTATCGCCGCATGTTTGGTCAAATGGCCAAATGGGTCGTCGAAGTGGACGATGCCGCGCGCTTGCCGGAGCTACTCAGTCAGGCCTTCCATCGCGCCACCAACGGTCGACCGGGTCCGGTCGTCGTGGCGCTACCGGAAGACATGCTGACAGATCTGGTGGATGTCGCTGATGCCGGTCCTGCGCAGGCCATCGAGCCGGCCGCTTCGCCAGCTTCGCTCGAACAGCTGCAAAGCCTGATCGGTCAGGCGCAGCGCCCGCTGGTGGTGCTTGGCGGTGGCGGCTGGAGTTCCGAGGCTGTTGAAAACATTCGCGCGTTTATCGAGAAGCAGAATCTGCCGGTAGCGGCGTCGTTCCGCTGCCAGGACCTGTTCAACAATACGCTGCCTAACTACGCCGGTGACCTGGGCCTGGCGGCTGGTCCCGAGTTGGTCGAGGCGGTGAAAAATTCGGATCTGTTGTTGGTGATCGGCGCGCGTCTGGGCGAGATGACCACGGGGGGCTATTCGCTGGTCAATATCCCGGTGCCGAAGCAAAAGCTGGTTCACGTCCACGGGGGAATTGAAGAACTCGGGCGGGTTTATCAACCCACCCTGGCGATCAATGCCGGGATGAAAACCTTCGCGGCGCAGGTGGCAGCCTTGCCAGCCGTCAACCCGCAAGGGCTGGCTGACTGGACGGCACAACTCAACCGTGGCTACCGCGCCAATTTTGATTGCCCAGCTTCGCCGGGTCCAGTGCAAATGAGCGAGGTCATCGCCTGGCTCAATGATCGCCTGCCTCACGACAGCATCATCACCTGCGGTGCGGGCAACTACACCGGTTGGGTGCATCGCGGCTATCAGCACCGCACCTTCCGTACGCTGCTGGGCCCAACCAACGGCTCGATGGGTTATGGAGTGCCGGCTGCGGTGGCGGCCAAAATCACCGCGCCAGAGCGGACGGTCGTGGCATTCGCCGGTGATGGCTGTTTCCTCATGAACGGTCAGGAGCTGGCAACGGCCGCCAACTACGACGCCCGTCTGGTGGTAATCGTGGTGAACAACGGCATGTACGGCACCATCCGTATGCACCAGGAGCGTAGCTATCCAGGTCGCGTTTCCGGCACTGAATTGCATAACCCGGATTTCGCCATGTTGGCCCGTTCCTACGGCTTCCATGCCGAGACAGTCGTGGCGACCGAGCAGTTCGCCGAGGCCTTCGAGCGGTGTGTCGCTTCGCAGAAACCTGCGTTGATCGAGATTCAGGTCGATCCGGAGGCACTGACGCCTCGAATGACCCTGAGCCAGATACGCGAAAAAGCCCTCGCTTCGCGCTGATTGACCTTGGGCGGGACGGATTGATCGTCCCGCCTTTTTTTGCCTTCAATTTATACGAGCGCCTCATCATGAGACTTGCCGATCCTGAACTGCTGCGTGAATTTTGCTACATCGATGATCAATGGGTAGCGGCCGACAATGCTCAAACCATCGACGTTACCAACCCGGCCACCGGGGACGTGATCGGACGTGTACCGCGTATGGGGGCTAGTGAAACCCGGCGAGCGATCAACGCCGCTCAGGCCGCGTTACCCGCCTGGCGTGCACTCACGGCCAAGGAGCGGGCCGCTCGCCTGCAAGGCTGGTTTCGCGAAATCATGAATCATCAGCAAGATCTCGCGCAGATCATGACGGCCGAGCAAGGTAAACCGCTGGCCGAGGCGCGGGGCGAAATTGCCTTCGCTGCGGCTTACGTGGAGTGGTATGCGGAGGAGGGCAAGCGCATTTATGGCGATGTGATCCCATCCCCCCATGCTGATCGACGTCTGATCGTGACCAAGGAGCCTATTGGTGTCTGTGCCGCGATTACCCCGTGGAACTTCCCGGCGGCAATGATTACCCGCAAGGCTGCACCCGCGTTGGCAGCCGGATGTACGTTGGTGCTCAAACCGGCTTCGCAGACGCCTTTCAGTGCTCTGGCACTGTGTGTATTGGCAGAGCGAGCCGGCATCCCACGTGGTGTCTTGAATGTCGTTACGGGAGATTCCGGCGCGATTGGCGGCGAACTGACCGCCAGTCCTATTGTGCGCAAACTGTCGTTTACCGGCTCCACCCCAATAGGCATCAAGCTTCTTGAACAGTGCGCGTCAACGGTCAAAAAAGTCACCATGGAGCTGGGGGGCAATGCGCCTTTTATTGTCTTTGATGATGCTGATCTCGACGCTGCGGTCGAGGGTGCGGTGATTGCCAAATTCCGCAACGCCGGGCAGACCTGTGTGTGCGCCAATCGCTTCTTCATCCAGGATGGCATCTATGATCGTTTCGTCGAGAAGTTCGCCGCCCGGATCAATGGTCTAGTGGTGGGCGATGGCACTCAAGCAGGTATCGAGGTTGGCCCGATGATCGACAGCAAGGCTCTGGCGGGTGTCGAGGCGTTAGTGGTTGAGGCTCGGGAAGCCGGAGCGCGGGTGATTGCCGGAGGCAAACGTCATTCTTTGGGTGGTGCCTTCTACGAACCCACCTTACTGGGCGATGTCACGACCGATATGCGTGTAGCCCGTGAAGAAATCTTCGGCCCGGTGGCACCGTTGTTCCGCTTCAGTAGCGAAAGTGAGGTGATAGCCCAGGCAAACGCCACGGAGTTTGGCCTGGCCTGCTATCTCTATGCTCGTGATCTTGGGCGGGTGTGGCGAGTGTCGGAGGCTCTGGAATACGGAATGGTCGGTGTCAATGTTGGGGTGTTGGCCACAGAAGTTGCGCCATTTGGAGGAGTTAAATCCTCTGGCTTGGGGCGTGAAGGATCGCGCTACGGTATCGAGGATTACCTTGAAATCAAATACGTATGCCTTGGTCTGAGCTAATCAGCTGAAACGGCAGAGCGGAGATCACTCTCCGCTCTGTACCAGGCGTTGATAGCGTGAAAGGCTTTCTTCAAGATGCTTGCGCAAGGCGTTACGGGCCGCATTGATGTCACCCATAGTGATCGCCGAAAGAATCGCACCATGTTCACGACCGATCTTCTTGATGTGTGCCTGGCGGCTTTTGCCGGTGGATTGTCCGTGTTTGAGGTGCAGGTCAAATATGATATCTGGCCCCAATGCCTCTAGAAGCTGGGTGAAGTGAGGGTTATTGGTTGCGCGTGCAATAGCAAGGTGGAACTCGAAATCGGCCTTGGCCTCTTCTTCAAGATCATTGCCATCCAATGCGTTGAAGCGATCAAAGGCTTGCGTGATGTCGGCCATGCTCGTCGGGCTGCGTCGTTCCGCAGCTCGTGCAACGGATTCGGTTTCAATGCCGAGGCGAAGCTCCAGTACCTGCGCGGCGGCACGAACGTCGTCAATGGCGGTGCTGAGTGCATAGCCAATGCGCTTCACATCCTGCTCGACGACAAACACTCCAACACCTTGTCGCGCGATCAAACGCCCGCCTAGGCGCAGTGAGGCGACCGCCTCGCGGATGACCGGGCGGCTGACGCTGAATTCTTTGCACAGTTCCTGCTCGGACGGAAGTTTATCCCCCGGACGATACGTGCCCACATCAATTCGATTGGACAGTTCACGGATAACCGTCTCAGCAAGATTGCCCCTGCGTGCACCAGTTGTCGCGTCCATTTGTGTTGCTCCTTAACCTAGTTGCTCATCACGGAAGATAAATGGTTGAACAGCTGCGTCGACCTCGTCAATTAATTGCGAAGTCTCTATTTTTTTCGTCTGAAAGCCGATGATCCGGGCAGTTAACCACGTCCCATATGTTATCAAACATCTGACCTCTCATGGTGCGATCGTCCAATACTACCGTCGGAAACGCTTCGGATCTGTGCATTTTCCCGTCTCCCGAATTTCTTCGTTCGCATTTTTCTCGAGACCAAGCATACATCCATTGACAGTTGCCTGCTGACTGTTATCTTACAAGTGCGGCCGCTGATGGTGGCGACGCAATGCAGTGAGATTGTCCCGAATAAGGTCTGGTTGCTGTGATAGGCCCGGACGTGGAAAAGAAGACTTGCACGCCAACGTGCTCAATTCGTTTGTCCGATGATTTCTGGGAGGGGTATATGTATAAAAACAACCTGATCTTCACAGCGCTCGCTGCGGCCATGGCCTCAGCTCTAAGTGTTGGGATCGCCACTGCTGCTGACACTGAGCAGGTAAGAATTGGCTTTGCCGGTCCATTGACGGGACCATCAGGCCACCAGGGCCTTGACGTTGAGCATGGCGTGAGCATTGCGATCGAAGAGGCTAACCAGCAGAAGTTGAAAATTGGTGGCAAGGTCGCCGAGTTTAAACTGGTTTCGGAAGACGATGTCGCCGATCCACGTACGGGCACAGCAGTGGCCCAACGTCTTGTGGATGCGAAGGTGGCGGTGGTCATTGGCCACTACAACTCGGGTACTAGTATTCCTGCCTCAAAAATCTACGGCGACGCCGGCATTCCTCAAATCTCACCGTCTGCTACCAATCCAGTACTAACCAAACAAGGTATCAAGTCAGTTTTTCGGGTGGTCAACGATGACGCTACCTTGGGTCGTTACGCGGGTAACTATCTGGTCAACAAGCTTGAAGCCAAACGCATTGCCATCTTCGATGACCGTACAGCTTACGGTCAGGGTTTGGCGGATGAGGTTACAAAGGCTGTTAAGGCTGCCGGTGGCAACGTTGTCGTTCGTGAGTACACCAATGACAAAGCTACTGATTTCAACGCCATATTGACGACTGCTAAAGCTCAGCAAGCTGATGCGGTGTTCTTTGCTGCTCTGGATTATCAGGCTGCGCCAATGGCCAAGCAGATGAAAAACCTGGGCATAAAAGCGAAGTTCATGAACATCGGCAACCTGCCAAACGATGAGTTCAAGAAAATGGCCGGTAGCGCTGCTGAAGGTACCTATGCCTGGAACTACGGGACCCCTTTGCAAGACATGCCAAAGGGTGCGGCATTCGAGCAAAAGCTCAAGGATAAATATGGCGTCGGCGTCGTTCAGTCATCCCCGGCTGCATACGATGCTACATGGGCGGCGATCAACGCCATGGTCAAAGCACAATCGGATGATCCTGCCGTTTACCTGCCTGTACTGAAAAGCGAAAGCTATGACGGAGTGACCGGGACGATCGCATTCGACGACGCCGGCAATCTGAAAAATGCGGCGGCGACGATCTTCCAGTTTGAAGGCGGTAAATGGAAAACCCTGTCTGTCGAGCGCGATTAAGTCGTTAGCTACTACCAGAACTATAAGCGGGCCGTGATGGCCCGCGACAAAAACAAGAAAACTTTTTCTGATCTGCCATGAATGTCACCGCGTTGCGACCACTAGTCATCGTGGTTACTGCGCAGTTTTGAGGACTCACACGTGGAAGCCAACCTTAATATCTTGTTGCAGCAGGTCCTTAACGGTCTGGTGCTCGGCAGCATTTATGCCCTGGTTGCTCTGGGTTACACCATGGTCTACGGCATCATCGGTTTGATCAATTTCGCTCATGGCGAGATCGTCATGGTCGGCTCAATGGTGACCATTTCGGTGTTGACCATGCTGGCGGGTTTTGGATTCGCTCCAGGCGTGCTGACACTGCTATTCGCAATAATGATCGCGGCGATTGTTTGCATGCTGATGGCACAAGGTATGGAGAAGTTTGCCTATCGTCCCTTGCGCAAAGCCCCTCGTTTGACGCCGCTCATACTGGCAATCGGTATCTCTATTTTTTTGCAAAACCTGGCGATGATGATTTGGGGCCGGGGCTACAAGACCTTTCCCGAGGTCGTTGAGACTCGGCCGATTGAAGTGTTTGGCGCGACCATCACCAACGTACAGATGAGCATCATGATTATCTCGGTTGTCATCATGCTTGCACTCTGGTTGTTGGTGGATAAGACAAGGCTGGGTAAGGCCATGCGAGCTACTGCGCAAAACCAGGAAGTCGCTGGCTTGATGGGTATCAACATCAATCGGGTGATCTCCGCCACCTTTGTCATTGGTGCGTCATTGGGGGCTGTGGCAGGTGTTATGCGGGCTGTTAACTATGGCCAGGCTGATGCCTATATGGGTTTGCTCCTGGGGCTCAAAGCTTTTTCCGCAGCGGTACTGGGCGGAATCGGCAACCTTTTCGGGGCCATGGCTGGGGGCATATTGCTAGGTCTGATTGAGTCGCTTGCAGCGGGCTACACCGGTCAACTGACTGGCGGATTCCTGGGCGCCAATTATCAGGACATCTTCGCGTTCATGGTGCTCATCATGGTTTTGCTCTTCCGACCCAATGGTCTGATGGGTGAACGTCAGGCCGATCGCGCGTAGGAGGTTATCCCATGAAAGATCATTACGCTCAGTACGCGCTGCTCGCCCTAGCGTTCATTGCTCTTCCCTTTGTGGTTGACGCAATACCATTCCTTGGGCCGACCTGGGTCCGCATCCTCGGATTTGCGATGCTCTACGTGTTGTTGGCACTGGGGCTCAACATCGTCATTGGTTATGCCGGTCTACTGGACATGGGGTATATCGGTTTTTACGCCATTGGCGCGTACCTTTATGCCTTGTTGTCATCGCCCCATCTGAATATGGCGGGATTGGCTGAGGGTGTATTGAACTGGCCGATCTGGATCATTATTCCCCTGGCAGCCGTCATCGCAGCTTTTTGTGGTGTATTGATCGGTGCCCCGGTACTCAAATTACGGGGCGACTACCTGGCAATCGTCACCCTGGGTTTTGGCGAAATTATCCGGATCTTCATGAACAACCTGGACCAGCCGGTGAACATCACCAACGGCCCGCAGGGTATCTCCGGGATTGCACCGTTGCACATCGATGGTGGTTCCTGGAGTTACGTTGCTGGAAAAGCGCCCGATGCGATTTTATCGTTGCAGACCAAATGGAGTTTGTTCGGTTTGCAGGTTTCTCCGGTTATCAGCTATTACCTGTTCTTTCTGGCGGTAGTCATCCTGGCGATCATCTTGTCCAAACGCCTTGAAGTCTCTCGTATCGGACGCGCCTGGATGGCGTTGCGGGAGGACGAAGTCGCCGCTGAGGCGATGGGGCTGAACAAGCGCAATCTCAAGCTCTTGGCGTTTGCCATGGGCGCCACTTTCGGTGGCGTGTCCGGCGCTCTGTTCTCTGCATATCAAGGCTTCGTCAGCCCGGAATCATTCACTTTGATGGAATCGATCATGGTCTTGGCCATGGTGGTGCTCGGGGGCATGGGCTCGATTCGCGGTGTGGTGCTTGGCGCTCTGATCCTGTCGATCATGCCGGAAGTTTTCCGTGATCTGGTGAACTGGGTCCAGCCATTCGTTCTGGACAACGTGACCTTCATCAGTCGGGAAGTGCTGCGCAACATTCTCGATGCATCAACGCTGCGGATGCTGGTCTTTGGCCTTGCGCTGATTCTGGTCATGCGCTTTCGGCCGGAAGGATTGTGGCCATCGAGTCGACGTCGGGCTGAATTGCATGAAGATGAAAGCGAGCCTTTGGTATCAGGACCTGTGCTCGATAGCACTGTAGAGCACCTTGATCCGGCACCCGCCGAGTTCGGACTGAAAGAGGCAAATAAGGTATGAGCGACGTACTGCTGGAGCTGCGCTCGGTCAGCAAATTTTTTGGTGGTCTACAGGCATTGCATAGCATCGACCTGAGCATCAAGCGCGGAGAAATCCGCGGCCTGTTAGGTCCCAATGGTGCGGGTAAGACGACGTTGTTCAACGTACTTACAGGTCTGTATCGCGCCGAGGAGGGAAAGGTAGAGTTCAACGGTAAGCCGTTGCGCATCAGCAAGCCTCATAAAGTGGTGGAAGCCGGGATTTCACGCACCTTTCAAAATATTCGCCTGTTCCACAATATGACTGCGCTGGAAAACGTCATGATCGGGCGTCATGTGCGGACAAAATGTGGGGTGTTCGGCGCTATTTTGCGTACCCGGCGCTGCGTCCAGGAGGAACGTGAGATTCATGAGGCAGCGCGTTATTGGCTGAACTATGTCGGCATCGGTCGCCTCGCAGAAGAGTTGGCAAAAAACCTCTCCTACGGCGATCAACGCCGCCTGGAAATTGCCCGTGCGCTTGCAACAGAACCGCTTTTGGTTGCTTTGGATGAGCCCGCGGCCGGCATGAACGCTTCTGAGACCGAAGGGTTGCGCCAGCTGATCTGCAAGATGAAAGGCGATGGCAAAACGGTGTTGTTGATTGAGCACGATGTGAAGCTGGTGATGGGGTTGTGCGATCACGTTACGGTTCTGGAGTTCGGTAAAAAAATTGCCGATGGTCTGCCCGCGCAGGTGCAGAAAGACCCTCGAGTAATCGAGGCTTATTTGGGCACGGAGACGGTGGCTTAAGCATGAAAAATATCCTCCAAGTTAACGACCTGAAGGTCTCCTATGGAGCCATCCAGGCCATCAAGGGACTGGACTTTCATGTGGGCGAGGGAGAGATGGTTGCCTTGATCGGTGCCAATGGTGCAGGCAAGACAACTACGCTCAAGACACTGGCCGGCTTGCTGACGCCGACAGCGGGGCAAATTACCTTTGATGGCAAAGTCCATTCGAAGATCAAGAGCTATGACTTGATACGCGAGGGATTGGCGCTGGTACCTGAAGGACGGGGTATTTTCCCAAAGCTGACCGTTTACGAAAATCTGGAGATGGGGGCCTTCTCCCGCACTGACGGCAAAACAGCGATTGAAGCCGATATTGACCGTATGTTCGGCATATTTCCTCGACTCAAGGAAAGGGCCTTCCAGCTCGCCGGCACTATGTCGGGTGGTGAGCAGCAGATGCTGGCGATTTCCAGGGCGCTGATGGGCAAGCCAAAGTTGTTGTTGCTCGACGAGCCCTCTATGGGACTTGCACCGATTATCGTGCAAAAGATCTTCGAAACTATTCGTGAAGTGGTAAAGGGCGGGGTGACATTGTTGCTGGTTGAGCAGAACGCAAAACTCGCCCTTCAGACCTGTCAGCGCGCGTATGTGATTGACGGTGGTCGCATTGCATTGGAAGGGCAGGCGGATGAACTGCTTCACAACGAACAAGTGCAGAAAGCCTATCTCGGCGAATAATCGGAACACTTGTCGAAAAGCCATCGGATGTCATCCTCGCCCGTGCAGGTCGTCCCTTAGTTCGGGTGTGGTTGGCTTTGTCGTCCCCCGTCTTCGTGAGTCTTTTCAATGATTGCCCAGCTCCTGCCGAGCCTGACTACACCCGACTACAGCAATTTCCTTGCGGTTTTGAAAACGAGTGGGTTCAAAGGCGAGGTGGGAACCGACTACGCCAGTCGTACCGTCCTGGCGACGGATAATTCGATTTATCAACGGTTGCCGCAAGCCGTTATCTTTCCTTTGGATCAAGACGATGTGGCCTGTGTCGCGCGGCTTCTGGCTGCACCGGTGTATCGCGCAATAAAACTCACGGCGAGGGGAGGAGGGACTGGTACCAATGGGCAGTCACTGACCGAAGGGATCGTGGTAGATCTTTCGCGGCACATGAACAGGATCCTGGAAATTGATCCGCAGCGCAGGCGAGTCCGTGTCCAGGCGGGCGTTGTAAAAGACCAACTCAATGCGGCGCTCAAACCTCACGGCCTGTTTTTTGCCCCGGAGCTTTCCACCTCCAATCGGGCGACTGTTGGGGGAATGATCAATACCGATGCTAGTGGGCAAGGCAGTTGCACCTACGGCAAGACCCGGGACCATGTGATTGAACTGCACAGTATTCTGCTTGGCGGTGTGCATCTACATTCTCGGCCTCTGGATGAAGATGCGCTGGAGCGTGAATGTGCCCGGGATGATCGGATTGGAGAGGTTCACCGAGTCGTGCGAGACATCCATGCCGACAAGGCCGATCTGATCGAGGCCAGGTTTCCCAAACTCAATCGTTGTCTCACTGGATACGACCTCGCGCATATTCGTGACAACGACGGGCGCTTTAACCTCAACAGTGTGATGTGTGGTGCCGAAGGCTCATTAGGTTTTGTGGTCGAGGCGCTGTTGAATGTTCTACCGATACCCAAATATTCGGTACTGGTAAATGTGCGCTATGCCAGTTTTATGGACGCGCTGCGAGATGCTCGTTCGTTGATCGAGCATAAACCGTTGTCGATTGAAACGGTCGATTCCAAAGTGTTGGTGCTGGCAATGAGGGATATCGTCTGGCATAGCGTCGCTGAATATTTTCCAGAAGATCCTGATCGCCCAACATTGGGCATTAATCTGGTCGAGTTCAGTGGGGACGACATTCCGGAAGTCGAAGGCCGGGTGGCAGCGTTCATTGAGCATTTGCATGCGGATCAAACCGTAGAGCGACTAGGGCACACGCTGGCGCAGGGTGAAGAGGCGGTGAAGCAAGTCTATGCGATGCGCAAACGCTCGGTCGGTTTGCTGGGCAACGTACAGGGCGAGATTCGGCCTCAGCCTTTTGTCGAGGACACGGCAGTCCCGCCTGAAAACCTCGCGGACTACATCGCCGAGTTTCGTGCGCTGTTGGACAGTTTTGGTTTGCAGTATGGAATGTTCGGGCATGTCGATGCCGGTGTGCTGCATGTGCGCCCCGCACTTGATATGAAGGACCCTCGGCAGGCCGCATTGGTTCGTCCGATTTCCGATGGCGTGGCAGCGCTGACGCAACGCTATGGTGGCTTACTTTGGGGTGAGCATGGAAAAGGCATTCGCTCCGAGTATGCCCCGGCATTTTTCGGCGAGCTGTATCCATCCTTGCAAGCGGTAAAGTCTGCCTTCGATCCCTACAATCAATTCAACCCCGGAAAAATTGCCACACCATTGGGCAGCACCGAGTCATTGATCAAAATCGATGAGGCTGTCATGCGTGGCGATCTTGACCGACAGATCGATGAGCGTGTCTGGAACAGTTACGAATCTGCGGTGCATTGCAACGGTAACGGCGCTTGCTACAACTACGACCCAAACGATGCAATGTGCCCTTCATGGAAGGCCACGCGGCAGCGCCAACATTCGCCGAAGGGGCGAGCCTCCCTGGTCCGGGAGTGGTTACGTCTGCAAGGGAACGCAGGTGTTGACGTTCTTTCAACAACCCTGCGGCGCCCACACTTTCTCAGAGGCTTGCCGCAGCGCTGGCGCAACAGTCGGGCACAGCGACAGGGTAGTCCCGATTTCTCCCATGAAGTCTATGACGCCATGGCAGGTTGCCTCGCTTGTAAGTCATGTGCGGGCCAGTGCCCAATCAAGGTCAATGTGCCAGAATTTCGTTCACGGTTCCTGGAGCTTTACCATGGACGCTATCTTCGGCCTTTGCGCGATTATCTGATTGGTTCGCTGGAATTCAGCATTCCTTACTTCGCGAAGATTCCCGGCCTTTACAACGGGCTGATGGGAACGACATTCGTAAAGCGCTGGCTGGCTGAAAAAGTGGGTATGGTCGACAGCCCGCTGCTGAGTCGTTTCGATTTCCAGTCTGTTCTGAATCGCTGGAATGTCGAGCCGGCAACGCCAGGGCGATTGGCAATGTTGACCCCTGTTCAGGCCGGAAAAAGCGTAGTTGTCGTGCAAGACGCTTTCACCCGGTATTTTGAGACCCCCTTACTGGCCTCGTTTATCGAACTGGCATCGCGCATTGGTTTTCAAGTCTTCGTCGCGCCGTACAGCCCCAATGGAAAGCCGCTTCATGTGCAGGGATTTCTGGCTGCATTCAACAAGGCGGCGGTGCGCAATGCTGATCAGCTTCAGGCCCTGAGTGACTCGGGTGTGCGTCTGGTAGGTTTGGATCCCGCGATGACGCTGGTATATCGTCAGGAATATTCAAAAGTACCGGGTCTGGCTGAGGCTCCAGCGGTTGAGTTGCCTCAGGAGTGGCTGCTGGATTGTTTGAGTGAAGCTCCTATTCGCAAGATGCCGAGGACATTTCGCTTGCTGGCCCACTGTACGGAGAAGACCAATGTACCTGCGAGCAGCAAGCAATGGGTTGAAGTATTTCGGCGTTTAAAATTAGAGCTAAAGGTTGAAGCGACAGGTTGCTGTGGGATGTCCGGTACCTATGGTCATGAAGCGCGTAATCAGGAGATATCGCGGGTGATTTTTGATCAGTCATGGAAACGAAGGGTTGCTGAGGATGTGCCAGGTGAGCCACTTGCTACCGGCTACTCGTGTCGCAGCCAAGTGAAGCGCCTTTCTAGCAGAACCTTGAGGCACCCGCTGGAGGTTCTGCTGGAGGTATATCGAGGCATCTAGGCGAACGAACGCTTTTGACTCGAAGCAAGCGCTCGGCGAAAGCTACGAAATTATGAGGGATTCCGTAGTCAAGTATCTGACCTATTGAGGCGGTAGGGATCGAGTGGCTGCGTACGCTGGAAAAGACATCATCGACTCGGTTGGTGGGTGCTCATAGGTAGAGGATAAGACCGCACTGAGTCGATCACCCAGCAGGTTCCAGGCGCGCTTCTTCTCTTCGGCATAATCGTGATGCAGGTAGTGGCGTCTCACCCGGGAACCGGCCAGCACATGGTTCTGACAGCGATCAATGACGTCCAGGCTGACCCCCAAGGCCTGCATCATGGTTGCTCCCGTACGGCGCAGGTCATGCGGCGTCCAGTCACCGTTCTGGCTGTCGGCAAGGACCAGCGTATCGTCGTGACGCCGTCTGGAGAGGGCCTTGCGATTTTTGAACCGGGCCTGGCGATCGCCGACCTGTTTACTCACCACTTTTACGTCCACATGCCCATCATCCTGCTTGTTCGGAAAGCACCATTGGGAATGTCCCGTTAGGATCTTCAGTTCCTGAAAGAAATGCAGGGCGAAGGGGGAGAGGAAGACATGATGGTCCTGTTTCTTGCCGCGAGCGCCTTTGACGTTTTCACTGGGGAGGAACCACGTTTGCCGCTCCAGATCGACATTTTTCCATTCGGCCTGCAGTAACTCGCCAATCCGGCACAGCGTACCCAGGCTGATCCAGAGCGCGAGCTACGTTTCCTTCTTTAGCGGCCGAATGCCGTCGTATTTTTGGCCCGCGGGGAGGGCGTTGTAATCGGCGGTCATTTGCTGGAAGCGGTTGTGCAATTCCAACAGCTCCGCCGGTGAAAGGATCCGACTTCTTTCTGCCTCGTAGTCGGCAGGGATCAGGGGGAGATGTCGACCAGCTCAGTTGGATCACCCTCGACCAACAAGGCCCGCCAGGGTTGGCGCTTTCTGGCCCAGCTGAACATCTGAGTAAGGTCGGCGAAGAAACTGATGGCTTGCCGGTGAGCGTCGCGGCTGAGGACCGCTCGGATCAGCGCCCGAATATCGTGTTCGGACACACTACTGACTGACGTCTTGCCGAGTGCCGGATAAAGGTCCTTGTTAAAACGGCGCTGCAGCTCGGCATTGCCGTCTTTACGCGCGACGCCATCCAACAGCCACACCTTGGCCAGATCCTGGACGGTCAGTGTTTGCATTTTCGTCGACTTTTCCTGTTCGGCTTTTCCGTTCGTCGCGGCATGCGCCTGTGCCTTGGCGGTTTTCTTTTGCTCGTTGGGATTGATCTGATCATCAATGAGCGCCCGGGCCTGGTTGCGGGCCTTGCGGATGTCGGTCAGGGATTTGCGTGGCCAGGACCCGCAGGCGTACTCTTTGTTCTGGTCGCCCCACCGATAGCGATAGAAAAAGCTGACCGACACACCGTCCTTACGGACTGAGATTCGACCGGCCAGATTGCCATCCTCCCTGAGGATTCGGCCGGCATCGTTGGCAGTCAGTGACTCGAGTTCTTTGATGGTGATTTTGGCCATAAAACGGACTCCCCCTACTTTTCCCCCCACAAAACGACTGGCTCTGGGTGGAATCTTCACTATCTCCATACGGATTACACCCCCCGCATTTGCTGGCTTTCTCGGGTGAGCGGGTTAACTTCACAGCACAGCTTTTAGCCCTAGTCGATAGCTTGGTGTTTACTACCGGATTTCGTCCGAACCTGGAATTTTTGAAGGGGCTGGATTGCCCAGGAACTAAATATTGAGCTCAGCGTAACGGGCAGGCCGAGCACCTACGTGGGCTGTATTTTGTCGGTCTGCCGAGACTACGTAACTTGCTTCAGCGACACGCAGAGGTGTCGGATCGGATGTGTCTTACATCATGCCCAGCTTGATACGATTTGTTCGCGATGAGACGGTTTAGAAGACGACTTGGCGGTTGACGTATCTCAAGGCGTCGTTTTTCATTTTCAGCTCATTCACGTTCTCTTGCCTCCTCATTTTTCTCGGAGAGCCTTGATAGAAACTGATGCGGAACTCAAGCCGGCCAGGATGCTAGAAAGTTTTTTCTCGAGGTGTGCAGTCTTGGTGTCCTTCCAATTTTTCCGTTCTCCGTAATCCATCCGAGCTTCGATCTGAAAACTCAGTTCCCCCCGTTGAGGTCCATTCAAACTGCGGGCTGCGGAGGGACATGAAATTAGGCTCCCAAGGAGCACCGGGGCGGCGTTTTGGGGGAGGCGATGGTGGAATCGGGTGTTTGTCTAATCGCTCCATGAGTCGCACGGCCATGGGCTCGCCGTTAACAGTGGCAATGGTTTTTCCTTCCTTGTTGATCTTCCATGAATAACCTTCAGCCTCACCCTCTTTGATCAGTACATCAAAAAGGAGTACACCGATGGCACCACCTTTTACGATCCCTCGCCCATCAATTTCGTATTGGTTCTACCGCAGGGTTGTATTCCCCTCCTTGACGTAAAAGGCTGACCCATCCCGACTTGAGCCTCAAGGAGGCTCGCCGGGCACCGCTACTTATTTTTTCGTTTCAACTCATCACTGGCACGTTCCATTAGCGCTCGGTCTCGCCATGCGACCCGTTCTTCCCATTTGTCCAGTGGCACCAATGCCCGACGTTGTCCTTCAACCAAGGCCACCAGGTCAGCGGTCCACGGGTCATGCTGTCCACGTTCTGCGCCCATGCGTGCGTAGGCCGGGCCCATTTTCAGGGCGTGCGAACCGATGCCGCCGCGGGTGTTGAGGTCGACAGTTTCGAAGGGGCCCATGAATGCCCAGCGTAAGCCAAGACCCTGGCTCACCACTTTGTCGATGTCGGCGACCGAGGTAATGCCATCGCGCACCAGGCAATAGGCTTCACGCAGCAATGCCCCTTGCAGGCGGTTGAACACAAAGCCTTCGATTTCTTTTTGCAGGCGCACAGGCGTCAGGCCTGCTTCGGTATAAAGCGCCAGGGCTTGGTCTATGTGTTGTGTGGTGGTGAACGGCGCCGGGACGATTTCGATCACTGGCAACAAGTACGGTGGGTTGCCCGGATGTGCCACCAGGCAGCGGCTGCGCCCCGGCAGCGTGTCGGCGAAGCTGGAGGCTGTCAGGGCGGAAGATGAGCTGGCGAGAATCGCAGCGGGCGGGGCCAGGCTGTCGAGTTGACGGAACAGTTCGATTTTCAGGTCGAGCCGTTCCGGGGCGCATTCCTGGACCAGGGTGACGTCGGCGACTGCGCTGGCCAGATCACTGCACAGCGTGACCCGTGCGTCTAGGGCTTCTGGCGTTTCCTGGAGCAAGCCGTAGTGAACCAGTTCTGCGCAGCGACTGGCTATTTCCTGCCGGGCCAGTTGCAGGCGTTGGGCGTCCGGGTCTTGCAGGCGCACGCTCCAGCCGGCACGGGCGAAGACGATGGCGAATGCCACGCCGATGCTGCCGGCGCCAATCACGGCAACCACGTGGGGGGATGAGTGCATGAAGTCTCCTGTTGTTCTTTTAAGGGCAAAAAAGTCAGTACACGACGCGCACCATGGCGCTGCGTCCAGGGGCGGTGTGTACGCGGATAAAACCGCTGAGACGGGCGTCGATTTCCGGGTCGCCGCTGTCGACAAACAATTGGCCTTGGGGCAGCGCGGCGATTTTTGCGCTGCTCGCCAATACGTGTAGATGTGCTGGGCTAATCAAGGCGAGGACGGCGGCGCTGATTTGCTGGTTGCCGCGACCGAACAGGCAGCCCTGTCCTCCGGTGAGGCTGACGACCAGGTGCGCTGGATACCGCGCGGCGAGTGCCAGCAAGTCACTTTCGTTGGCGTCGCGACAGATCAATGTTTGACCGAGGTAGGCGTCGACGCCGAGCAGCGTGCCGTCACCGTTGAGGTGTTGGGCCAGCGCTTGAATCGTCCGGCCGGGGCCGAGAAAGTAGACATGTCCGGCCTGCATTTGCGCGGCAAACAGCGCTGCTTCAGCGGCCACGGCACGGTCCGGATCGGTGCTGCCCGACTTGGCGCTTTGCATGTGTCGTGGGTCTGCCGGCACCCGTACGTAACCATAGAGGCGGGTGCTGATGCGGTCGTTGCGGGAAGCCTCTTCATCGATGTCGAGCAACTCGGCTTCGCGGCTGGTGACGCTGCCATTGACGCAATGACGGACAAGTTCACCGGTGTGTTCCGGCGAACGGGCAAACACTCCGGAGTACATTTTCACCCCGCAGGGAATGCCGAGCAGGAGCGTCGGCATGGCCGAGGACGCTGCTGCCACATCGCGTGCGGTGCCATCGCCACCGGCGAACAGCAACAGGTCGACAGATTTTGCGAGCAGCGCACGGCAGGCTTCAGCCGTATCACGAGCTGAGTGAGTGGTTGCGGGTGTGGCGACCACCTGTGCGTTCAATCCCGCGGCGTGACAGGCGCGCTCACCCATTTCGCCGGTAACCGTAAATACCTGCGCATCGCAGCCGACCATGCGCCGTAGCGCCCGCACGCAACGTTCATGCGCTTTGGGCCGGGCGCCGAGTTGTAGCGCCAAGGCCACGATATCGGCACCGTCGCTGCCCTTCAGGCCAGTCGCTCCGCCAAGTCCGGCGAAGGGATTGATTAACAGGCCAACCTTGAACGCCATCGATACTCACCTTCGGGTCATTGAGCGGTTGCGAGCGTCAGCATTGCCACGTAGATTGTGCGCAATACAAACTTAAGTTCGCATTAATTCTAATATTGCGTCCGGAGGTAAGATGAGTCAACCCAGTTCAGCCCATCCGTTTATGGCCAACGCCTTGCCTGATATCAAGCAGGAGATGCTAGATATCCTTGGTATTGATTCCATTGAGGCGCTTTTCGAACAGATTCCTGAAACGCACCGCTTAAAGAAAGTTCCCGAACTTATGGGCGCTATGCGATCAGAAATGACCCTGAGCCGACATTTGCGCGAAATTCTCAGCCGCAACCGTAACTGCACCGATACGCTGAGCTTTCTCGGTGGCGGTTGCTGGCAGCATCACGTGCCGGCGATCTGCAATGAGATTGCCGGTCGCAGCGAGTTCCTGACGTCGGTGTGGGGCACGCCTTCATCCGATCAGGGTCGCTGCCAGGCGTGGTTCGAGTTCAGCAGTCAGTTGGGTGAACTGGTTGGCTGCGAGTACGTCGGCCTGCCGGTTTACAGCTGGGGCTGCGCCGCCGGGCATGCCTTGCGTATGGCTTCGCGATTGAATGGTCGCAGCACGTTGCTGTTGCCGCAGATCATTGATCCGGAGCGCTTGGCGGTGATTCGCAACTACTGCGAGCCCAACATGGTCAATGAGCTGACACTTGAATTCATTGCCGCCGATCCAGTGACCGGAGCCATGGACCTGCAGGATCTCGAGAACAAACTCGGCAGTCACGTGGCGGCGGTGTACCTGGAAACGCCGAACTACTTCGGCCTGATCGATGGCGCGACAGCGACCATTGCCGAGTTGACGCATGCCCAGGGGGCGGAATTTGTGGTCGGCGTCGATCCGATCTCCCTCGGCGTACTGGCGGCTCCAACGGATTACGGTGCCGACATTGTGGTTGGCACGATCCAGACTCTGGGCATTCCGATGTACGGGGGCGGCGGTCTGGGCGGGTTTATTGCCACCCGCGACGAAGAGCGTTATGCCCGCGAATATCCGACGCTACTGATCAGTATCACCACGACCATGCGCCCTGGCGAAATCGGTTTCGGCCTGTCCCTGGCCGAGCAGTCGTCATATGGGCTGCGGGAAAACGGCAAGGACTGGACCGGCAACTCGGTGTACCTGTGGGCCATCGCCAACGCGGTGTACATGTCGCTGATGGGGCCGCAGGGGTTTGCCGACGTCGGCGAACTGATCGTTGCGCAAGCGCATCAGGCGGCTCGACGCCTGAACGAACTGCCGGGGGTGTCGATTCGTTATGGCGATGGGTTCTTCAAGGAGTTCGTGGTCGATTTCAACGCCAGCGGCCAATCGGTGGCGGCGATCAATCAAGGGTTGCTGGCGCGGGGAATTTTCGGCGGGCATGACTTGAGCCAGGAATTCCCGGACCTCGGACAAAGCGCGTTGTATTGCGTGACCGAATTGCACCAGGACGCTGATATCGATCGCCTGGTCGACGCCCTTCGTGAGGTATTGAGCCATGAGTAAATCCGTCAAGTTGCGTCGATACCAGGCCGCCGTATGGGACGAGCCGGTGGTGATGACCCTGTCTCATCCCGGTCGTCGTGGCGTGGTGTTTCCTGCTGCTCGGGTTCCTTGTGACCTGAGCGTGATCCCGGCGGCGATGCGCCGTAAAACCTTGCCGCAACTGCCGGAAATGTCCGAGCCCGATGTGCTGCGCCACTATCTGCACCTGTCGCAGCAGACGCTAGGGATGATGGGCATTTCGCTGTTTGGCACCTGTACCATGAAGTACAACGCGCGGGTCAACGAAGCGATCACCGCGCGCGATGACGTGGCGCAGTTGCATCCTCGTCAGCCGGATTCAACCTTGCAGGGTTCGCTGCAGATCATGCACAACCTGGATTTGAATCTGCGGGCGTTGTCGGGCATGGACCGCTTTGTGTTTCAGGCGGCCGGTGGCGCCGACGCGGCGTTTCTGCATGTGTGCGTGACCCGCGCCTATCATGCCGCGCGCGGCGAGCTGGAAACTCGCGACGAAATCATCACCTCGATCCAGTCGCACCCGTGCAACCCGGCGACCGCGGCCACGGCGGGTTTCAAGATCATTACCTTGCCGCTGGAAGAGAACGGCTATCCGTCGCTCGATGCACTCAAGGCCGCGGTGTCGTCACGCACGGCGGCGCTGATGATCAACAACCCGGACGACATGGGCATCTACAATCCGGACATTGCCGAGTGGGTGCGGGTGGTGAAAGAAGCGGGCGGTTTGTGCTTCTACGACCATGCCAATTTCAACGGCGTGATGAGCAAGGTTCGGGCGCGGGATCTGGGTTTCGATGCCTGCATGTTCATGCTGCACAAAACCTTCGGCGCGCCGAAGGGGGGTGGTGGTCCGGCGGTGGGCGCTTATGGTTGCAGCGAGGAACTGATTCCCTATTTGCCGGGCCCGTTGCTGGTTGAAGAGCAGGGCGAATTCCGGCTGGAGGCGGGCAGTGAACTGGGCATTGGCCGGGTACGCGAGTTCCTGGGCAACCTGCCGCAAATCATCAAGGCCTACGCGTGGGTTCGGGCCATGGGCATTGAAGGGATTGCCGAGGCTTCAGATTTGTCGGTGCTGGCCAACAACTATATGGGCAAGGCGCTCAGCCAGATTCGTGGGGTGACCTGTTCGCATCCGCACGTCAAGGCGTGGCGGCTGGAGATGACGCGCTACAGCCTCGAAGTGCTGGAGCGGGAGACGGGTATCAGTGCCTACGACGTGCAGAATCGCATGGTCGATTACGGCGTCGATGCCTTCTGGCTGGCTCATGAGCCGTGGGTGATCGCGCAGCCGTTTACCCCCGAGGCGGGGGAGATGTGGTCCAAGGAAGATATCGATTACTGGATCGCGGTGCTGGCCCAAGTGTGCCAGGAAGCCTACGACAACCCTGAGCTGGTGCGTACCGCGCCGCACAACCATCCGATCGGTCGTCTCGACACTGGCCCGCTTGAAGACCCGGCCCGCTGGGCCACCACATGGCGCGCTTACCAACGTAAGCACGCTGACGCGTTGTAACCTGATAGCCGCCAGCGCAGTCTACGCTGTCGGCTACAGATTGTTTTCAGCCTTTCCAGTGACCTTCGGCGTGCAGTTGGGCGAACACTTTGTCCACTGCGCGGCGAGCGCGCGCGACCATTTCGGCGACTTCATCTTCGCTGATCACAAACGGCGGCGAGAAGGAGATCGAATCACCCTGTGGCAATGCGCGGGTGATCAGGCCTTCCTCGAGCGCCGCGCGGGCGATGCGCGGGGCGACCTTCAGTGCCGGGTCAAAAGGCTTCGCCGGGTCCCGTTGAGCGACAAACTCGACAGCGCCCATCAAGCCGACGCCGCGTATCTCGCCGACCGCAGGATGATCGGCGAAGGTTTCACGCAGCAGCCGATGCATCAGGTCGCCCCGCGCGCCGGCCTGAGCAACCAGGCCTTCTTCTTCGATGATCTGTAGGTTGGTCAGTGCAACGGCTGCCGCCAGCGGGTGGGCACTGTAGGTGTAGCCGTGGGCGAAAGCCCCGTACTTTTCGCCACCGAGCAGCAGGCCTTGCCAGATTTTTTCGGAAATGATGCACGCCGACAGTGGCACGTAGGCCGAAGTAATGCCCTTCGCGACGGTCATCAGGTCGGGGCTCATGCCCATTTTTTCGCTGCCGAACTGGGTGCCCAAACGACCAAAACCGCAGATCACTTCATCGGCGATCAGCAGCACGTCGTATTTGTCGAGTACGGCTTGCATCGCCGCGTAGTAGCCCATCGGCGGCACGATCACGCCACCGGCGCCCATCACCGGTTCCATGATCATCGCAGCCACAGTGTCCGGGCCTTCGGCGAGAATCAGGTTTTCCAGGTCAGCGGCCAGGCGTGCGACGAACGCCGCATCGCTTTGACCGGGTTCCGCTTGCCACAAACGGTGCGGCGCTGTGGTGTGGCGGATGAAGGGCAGCGGCAGGTCGAAGCCGGCGTGCATTCCCGGCAGGCCAGTGAGGCCGGCCGCCACCACGGTTACGCCGTGATAACCGCGATTGCGCGCGATGATTTTCTTTTTCTGCGGCAAGCCGCGGGCATTGTTGTAGTACCAGACCAGTTTGACTTGAGTGTCGTTGGCGTCGGAACCGGAGTTGCCGAAGAACACCTTGGACATCGGCACTGGCGATAACTGGATCAGTTTCTCGGCGAGCAGAATCGGTGTGTCGGTCGCCATCGACGAGAACGAATGGTAGTAGGGCAGGCGCATTGCCTGTGCATGCAGGGTGTCGGCGATCTCCTTGCGACCGTAGCCCACGTTGACGCACCACAGCCCCGCCATCGAATCGATGTAGCGACGACCGCTGGTGTCTTCCAGCCAGACACCTTCGCCTTTGGTCATCACCAGCGGGCCGTTGCGTTCATGCTCTGCGAGGGCGGTGAATGGATGAAGAAAATAGCGCCGATCCAAGTCATGCAGATCAGTCGATGGGGTGAGTGGATCCATGATCTCTCCTGTTGCGAACCAAGTTTTCGGTTGATGATTTGTGCGCATTGCGGTGTTATGGGCGTTGTGCGAACATAAATGTAGCACCTTAATTCCGCAACGAGGAAACAAATCATGCTGAACTTGAAAGACCCTTCTCTGCTCAAGCAAGCGATCTTCGTCAATGGCACCTGGTCGGTTCCGCAAGGTTGTGGCTGGATTGAGGTGACTAATCCAAGCACCGGCGAACTCGTGGGGCGTGTGCCCAAGGCCGGGCGCGCCGAGACGATCAAGGCCATTGAAGGGGCCGAGCAGGCGTATCGGTTGTGGTCGGCTCGTACGGCTGGCGAACGGGCGAAGGTGGTCAAGCGTTGGTACGACCTGATTGTGGAAAACGCCGATGACCTGGCATTGATCCTCACCGCAGAACAGGGCAAGCCGCTGGCCGAAGCCAAGGGCGAAATTCTCTACGGCGCTGCGTTTTTCGAGTGGTTCGCGGAAGAGGCCAAACGAGTTTACGGCGAAATCCTGCCCGCGGCGCAGCCGGGCCAGCGCCTGTTGGTCTTGCGTCAGGCGATCGGTGTGTGTGCGGCAATCACCCCGTGGAATTTCCCGATGGCGATGATCCCGCGCAAGGCCGGCCCGGCGATTGCCGCCGGTTGCAGCATGGTGCTCAAGCCGGCCAGTGCCACACCGTTTTCAGCGCTGGCCTTGGCTGAGCTCGGCCACCGCGCCGGGTTGCCGGCCGGTGTGTTCAGTGTGGTGACCGGCGCGGCCGGGGAAGTGGGCGACGAGTTGTCGACGCATCCACTGGTGCGCAAGGTGACCTTCACCGGTTCCACCGAAGTCGGTCGTTCACTGATGGCCAAGGCCGCCGGTACCATCAAGAAAGTCGCGCTGGAGCTGGGCGGTAACGCGCCGTTGATCATTTTTGACGATGCCGATATCGAGGTCGCAGTCACCGGCGCCATCGCGTCGAAGTTCCGCAACATGGGCCAGACCTGCGTCTGCGCCAACCGCATCTATGTGCAGAGCGGCATTCATGATCGTTTTGTGGCGCGTTTCGCCGAGGCCGTTGCGGCGCTGAAGGTGGGCGACGGTCAGGCTGAAGGCGTGCAACAAGGACCGTTGATCGATGAAGCTGCGGTGCGCAAAGTTCAGGAGCATATTGAAGATGCGCTGGCGTTGGGCGCACGGATCGTCACCGGTGGCCATCGTCACGCCCTGGGCCAGACTTTTTTCGAGCCGACGGTGCTCGCCGATGTAACTGCTTGCATGCGCATTGCGGTGGAAGAAACCTTTGGGCCGGTGGCACCGGTGTTTCGTTTTGAAACCGAAGCCGAAGTGATCGCGGCCGCGAACGACACCGAGTTCGGCCTGGCCGCGTACTTCTTTACCCGCGACAATGCGCGGGTCTGGCGGGTCAGTGAGGCACTTGAGGTTGGTATTGTCGGGGTCAACACCGGTGCCACTTCTTATGAAGGTGCGCCGTTCGGCGGGGTGAAGTCGTCAGGCATCGGCCGCGAAGGTTCGCACCATGCCATCGAGGAGTTCACCGAGCTGAAATACGTATGCGTTGCCCAGGTGAACTGATATATTCCGGTCTAAACTTCTGTGCGCATGTCGCACAGACTTTATTAAGGAATGGTGTCAAAAATGCTCGAATCAGAATCAACGATCGACGACCTTGAGAACCGTGATCGCGATTATGTGGGTTCTTTCGCACGCGGTCTCGAAGTCATCAAGACCTTCACCCGTCACACGCCACGGCGGACCCTCAGCGAGGTTGCCGAAGCGAGCGGCATGAGCCGGGCGACGGCGCGGCGTTTTCTGCTGACCCTGGTACGTGAAGGTTACGCCGACAGCGATGGCAAGTATTTCAGCCTGAAGCCAAAGATCCTCGAGATCGGTTTTTCAGCCTTGTCCTCGATGAATATCTGGGACGTGGCGCAGCCAATCATGAGTGCGTTGTCCGACCGCTTGCAGGAGTCTTGCTTCGCTGCCGTACTGGATGGCGATTCGGTGATTTATGTGGCCCGGGCCAACTCGACGCGGGTGGTCAACATCAGCATTTCGATTGGCAGTCGCTCGCCGGCACATAGCGTTTCGACCGGGCGAGTACTGCTTGCAGCGCTGCCCGAGGCCGAGTTGCAGGAGTATCTGGATAAAACCACGTTAACCAAATTCACCCAGCACACCGTGACCTCCAAGGTGAAGCTGCGTGAGCTGATCAACGAAACCCGCCTGCGTGGCTGGTCGATTGTCGATCAGGAACTGGAGATCAGCCTGCGCTCTATCTCGGTGCCGATTCGCGACCGCGATGGCAGGGTTGTCGCAGCACTCAACGTGCCTTGCCCGACCGAGCGCGTCACCTTGCAAGACATGAGCACGCGGATCTTGACGGAATTGCTGGAAGCCTCGAAAAACATCACGCAGGCTCTTCAAAGCTAATCATCCGGCCTCGCTTGCCGCCCAATAGTTCGCGCTCTGATCCCCGATCGAGCGCGTTTTTTTTGCCTGAAATTTGTCCTTCGTTACGGGCGCGCATCCCTTTCAAAATTATGCGAACACTAGTTTGCAATGCGCACAATTGTGCGATAAGTTAACTGCCACATCGAAAATAAAAAAAACACGAAACGATGGAGTGGCACTGATGCATTCAGCTATGCGTTCAACACGTGCGCGAAGTCATTCGCCCGCGCTTCCTCTCGCCCTTTGGGCTCTGTCTCGACGTCTGCACGCTATTAACGGCGGCGCGTCATTTCATCTGTGTATCGGCGGTCGGTAACTCGGCCAGACAACCTGTTTGCCTGCGCATTGGCACTGTCGATGCCAGAGCTGTTTCATGGAGTCTCCAATGTTTGACCTGAAGGGTAAGACGTTGCTTGTCACAGGCGCATCCAAGGGCATCGGCGCAGCAATTGCCACCGCCCTGGGTGAGGCGGGTGCACGAGTGATTGCGCACTACGGCGGTGATCGGGAAGGGGCCGAGCAGGCGCTCGCGAATGTGCCGGCCGCAGACAAGCTGTTTTTGCAGGCTGACCTGCATGACCTGGCTGCCGTTGAAGGGCTGTGGGATCAGGCGCAAGCCTGGCAGGGCCGCATCGATGGCCTGGTCAATAACGCGGCGATCATGCGCTGGCACGGTGGGTTGGCCGCTGACGATGAAACCTGGGACAGCGTCTGGGAGGAAACCCTCAGCGTCAATGTACTGGCCCCGGCCCGGTTGATCCGGCGTGCGGTGAAGCACTTCCAGGCCAATGGCGGAGGCATCCTGATCACCATCTCCAGTTGGGCCGCGCAGCGCGGGGTGACCAACCCGGACACCATCGCCTACGCCTCCTCGAAAGCCGCGGTGCGCTCGATGACCCAGACCGTGGCGCGGGCGTATGCCAAGCAAGGAATTCTCGCCTATATCGTCGCGCCCGGCGTGGTGCGTACGCAGATGTCCGAATCGTTTGCCCAGACTCAGGGCGGCGAGGAGGGCGTTACCGCGCAACTGGCAATGGGCGAGTGGGTGCCGCCAAGTGATATCGCGGCTCTGGTGGCGTTCCTGGCCAGCGGTCGTTCAAGGCACCTGAGCGGTGCAACGCTGGATGTAAACGGCGCCAGTTACGTGCGCTGAGTGGATTTACTGCAACCTAAAAGTGCGCGATGGCATCAACTGTTCGTATTGCGCATAAAATTATTGACACAGATGCAGCGAAGTCAGACATTGAGATTCCAGCCTGTGCTGGCGTCGCCTGTCATCCCAATCAGGAGTTTCACATGCTTAAACTGAAAGCTGTCATTCTCTCACTGGCCGTTGTTGCCGCGGTCGTGTCCGGCGCCGTGCAAGCACGCAGCCTCGATTCGATCATCCAGAGCGGCACCTTGCGCGTCGGCGTAAACCCGAACTTTCCACCGATGAGTTCTTACAACGACAAGAACGAACTGGTGGGCTTCGACATCGACGCTGCCAACGAAATCGCCCGTAACCTCAACGTGAAGGCCGAGTTCGTGCCGACCGAGAGTGCACAGCGTGTGCCGTTCCTGCAATCGGACCGGATCGACATTTCCCTCGGCGCCCTGACGCGCAACTCCGAACGCGCCAAGCTGATCGACTTCACCGTGCCGCTGCACACTGAATCGATGGCGGTGCTGACCACCGACAAGCTCAAGGTCGATAACTGGAAACAGCTCGACAGTCCGGACATCAAGCTGGTCAACATGCGCGGCAACTGGTCGGTCGACTACCTGAAAAAAGAACTGCCTAAATCCAACGTTCTGTTGGTTGAAACCATTGCCGACACTGTACGCGCAGTGGCCCAGGGTCGTGGTGATGCGATCGTCGAGAACATCGACTTCTTCATGAACTTCACCAAGAACTATCCTGACGTCAAATGGCGTGTGCTCAAGGACCCGATTTCCGTGGGTTACGACTGCATTGGCGTGGCGAAGAACAGCACCGGCCTGCGCGACTACCTGAACGTCGTGCTGTTTGAAATGCACAGCAACGGCTTCATCAATACCACCTGGCAGAAAGCATACGGTGCGCCGATGCTCAAGCCGGTGGACGCAAACCCGTACTTCTAACTCCCGCAACGACTCGTACGCAGCCGGTTGGCCGGGTACGGGTCGGCGAAAAAGACGGATAGCCTCGTGGACTACACCTTTCAGTTCTCCAACGTGATCCAGAACCTTCCCTATCTGTTGAAGGGGGCGGTGCTGACACTGGAAATCGCGTTTGTTTCGTTCTGGCTCGGGTCTGCCATCGGTCTGGCGGGCGCCATGGCCAAGTTGCATGGCGGGCGCCTGTTGCGCGGGTTGGTCAGCGTCTACATCACGCTGTTCACCAACACCCCGGCACTGGTGCAGATTTTCTTCCTGTTCTACGCCTTGCCGGATGTCGGCATCGTGCTGGAGCCGATGACGGCCGTGCTGATTGGCCTGACACTCAACTCCGGCGCTTACCTGACCGACATCCTGCGTTCCGGCGTTGAGTCGGTGCGCAAGGCCGAGATCGAAACCGCCGTGACCCTGGGCATGTCCGGGCTACAAACGGTGCGATACGTGATCTTGCCGCACATCGCCAAGACCATTTACGCGCCGCTGTGCAACTTCTTTGTATGGCTGGTGCTGGGCAGCTCGATCGGTGCCATTTTTGGTGTCGAGGAGCTGACCGGCAGGGCGATCAATATTTCGACCGCCAACCTGCGAACGATAGAAACGTTCTCGGTGGTGGCGGCGATTTACGTGGCATTGACCTTTATTGCGTCGATTGCTTTGGGGCTGGTTGGCCGTCACCTGTTCCGCGCAAAAATCAAGGTGTTCTGATGTTCGATCTGATCATTTCCCAGGCTCCGCGATTCTTCACCTGGTACACCTTTATCTTCGTTCTCGAAGCCATGGGCCGCACCTTGATGATGACTGTGATCGGTTGTTCCGTGGGAGCTGTCGCCGGTTTTGCAATCACGGTCATCCGCAGTACTACCAGCAACTGGATGATGCTGTTTCGCCTGGCTGTGACGGTTTACGTCGAGGTGTTCCGGCGCATCCCGTTTCTGGTGATCCTGTTCATTGTGATGTACGCCTCGCAGGGGCTTGGCTCAAACATTTCGCTGTCGGCGATCGCTACTGTTTCGATCTGCCTGGTTGCCACCGCGTTCCTCTCGGAGATCATTCGTGCAGGCCTCGAATCGGTGCCTCGGCAACAGCTTGAAGCGGCGCAGGTGATGAACTTCGGCTTCAGTCGCACGCTGTTCATGGTGCTGTTGCCACAGTCCTGGAAAGTCATCCTGCCGCCAGCCTTCGCCTTCATGGTGATGTTCATCAAGGACACCTCGCTGGCGTCGCAGATGGGCGTCGTCGAGTTGACGTTCACCGGCAAAGTGCTGATGAACCGAGGCTATTCGCCGTTCCTGGTGTACGGCGTCATCCTTGCTGCTTATTTCGCGTTGTCTTACCCACTCAGTCGATTGGGCGCTTATCTGGAGAATCGTCTTGGCTCACCTCAACGTCGTAAATCTGTCCAGCGCGTACGCGCAAATTCCGGTCCTGCAAAACGTGAGCTTGTCAGTCGACCGCGGTGAAGTGATCAGCCTGATCGGACCGTCCGGGTCGGGCAAAAGCACTTTGCTGCGGGTATTGATGGGGCTGCTGCCGCCAACGGCCGGGCAGGTGTTGATCGATGACGAGCCGCTCGACTACGTGTCGAAAAGCAGCCTGCGGGCCGCGCGGGACAAAATGGCCATCGTCTTTCAGCAGTACAACCTGTTTCAGAACATGGACGTGCTGCGCAACGTCACGATTGCGCCGACCAAAATCAAGAAGCGCCCGCACGCCGAGGTCGAAGTCGAGGCCAAGGCGTTGCTGAAGAAGGTCGGGCTCGGGGAGAAATATCACGCCTACCCGGACGAGTTGTCCGGCGGTCAGCAGCAGCGTGTGGCGATTGCCCGGGCGCTGGCGCTGCGCCCACAGATCCTGTTGCTGGACGAAGTGACCGCTGCCCTCGATCCGGAGCTGGTCAACGAAGTGCTCGACACGGTGCGGGCGCTGGCCAAGGAGGGGATCACTATGTTGCTGGTCTCCCACGAGATGTCCTTCGTGCGTGAGGTCTCGACTCGCATCGTCATGATGGACAAGGGCCAGGTCGTCGAAATCGGTACACCGCAGCAGATCTTCGAGGCGCCGGTCGAAGCCCGGACGCGTGAGTTCGTCGGCAAGATCCTGCGCCACTGAGACCCGCAATTGAAAGGAGACGCTGGATGAAAGGCATTGCGATCACCTTCGAAGGTACCGAGCTCACGGCCCGTCACGGCGAGTCGTTGGCGGCGGCGCTGATCGCGGGCGGTGTGCGGCATTTTCGGGAAACCCGCAGCGGTGCCTGTCGGGGGATTTTCTGCGGGATGGGTGTGTGCCAGGAATGCCTGGTTGAAATCGACGGTCGGCCGAATCAGCGGGCGTGCATGACCAAGGTCGTGGCGCCGATCAGCGTCAAGCGCAGTATCGGTAACCCGCAGCTACCGCTGGATGTGGTGCAAACCGTGGTGATCGAGCCGATACCGGTACGCTCGCCGGATGTGCTGGTGATCGGTGCCGGGCCGGGTGGTTTGTCGGCGGCGCTGGCAGCACGGCAAGCGGGCGCGAGCGTGGTCGTGCTGGATGAACGGAGCATCGCCGGGGGGCAGTATTACAAGCAGGTCAGCGTCGAAGGCCCGGACATCGTACCGCCCGACCGCCAGCATCGACAGGGCGCCAGACTGATCGCCGAAGTGCGGGCAGTGGGTGTCGAAATGATTGGCGACGCGCTGGTCTGGGGAGCATTCGAGCCCGGCGAATATGGGGTCGCGATCAATGGCCATACCCAGCGCTGGAAACCGCGCTGCACGGTGATTGCCACCGGTGCTTATGAGCGTGGTTGGCAAGTGCCGGGCTGGACGTTGCCGGGAGTGATGACCACCGGCGCTGCGCAGACGTTATGGCGTACTGCCCGGCGTTTGCCGGGGCGGCGCGTGCTGATCGCCGGCAATGGCCCGCTGAACCTGCAACTGGCCGCCGAGTTGCGGGCGGGCGGTGCGACGGTGGTGGCGGTGGTCGAAGCGGCGGCCGCGCCGGGCGTGACGACGTTGGCCAGTTTGCTGCGCATGGCAATCGCTGCGCCTGGGCTGATGCGGGATGGCCTGGCGTATCGACTGGCGTTGTACCGCGGTAAGGGCCGAATGATTCACCGGGCATTGGTATCCGGTATCCAGGCGCAGGGCGAGACGTTGCGGGTCAGTCTGTGCGATACCGACGGTCAGCCGCTGCCGGATGTTTTCGAGGTCGATTGTGTGTGCCTCGGCTATGGCTTCGAACCGGCCAATGAGCTGCTGCGGGCGTTGGGCTGCAGTCACGATTACGACGAGCAGCGCCGGCAATTGGTGACCCGTCGCGACGCGCGCGGCCAAACCGATATCGATGGCGTGTTTGCCCTTGGCGACTGTACGGGCCTGGGCGGTGCCAAGGCAGCATTGGCCGAAGGACGCATGGTCGGCCTTGAAGCCGCCATTGCCTGCGGCTTCAAACCGTCTGGAGAGTTACACGAGAGTGGCCGCGAAGCCGAAGCCGAACTCAAGCGGCAACGGGCGTTTCAGAAAGCCTTGTGGACGTTGTACAAGGCCGATGCAAAACCGCCCGCGTTGAATGCGGCAGCGAAGGACGGATGCCTGGTGTGTCGCTGCGAAGAAGTCAGTTTTGCCACCCTGCAGCAGGCGCTGGATGACGGCATCAGTACCGTTGGCGCAATCAAGCGGCATACACGGATCGGCATGGGCCGCTGCCAGGGCCGTTATTGCGCGGCGACGCTCGACGAAAAAGTCTGTGCGCTCACCGGGTCGCAGCGCTCCGAACTGTCCGGTTTTGCTCCGCGTTTGCCGGTCAAGCCAGTGACCATCGCTGAATTGGCCGGTTCGCTGGAAAAAGTCAATCAACTCTAGCGCGAACTAATGTTCGCTATGCTAACATCCGTTCGCGGATGCGCAGGATTCTGTCGCTTCGAATAAGGCTTTTCGAGTCGGACCGACAGTTAAAACGTCATTCATTGACACAAATGCGCGAACACAAACCGTATCCGCGCACAAACGTACGAAGATCGGAGTTAAGCATGAGCAAAGAATTTCGCGGCAGCTACGGCGTGACAGTGACGCCTTTTACCGCTGACGGCAGTCAGATCGACTACAAGGCACTGGCCGCGTTTATCGAATGGCAAATCGCGTCAGGCTCGCCGGGTATCATCATTCTGGGCACCACTGGCGAGTTCTTGACCATCTCCGATGACGAACGTACCCAGTACATCGAAACCACGGTGAAACTGGTCAACGGCCGCATTGATGTGCTGGTCGGCACCATGGACGCCTACACCCCCAACGCCGTGCGTTACACCCGTGAAGCCGAAGCGCTGGGCGCCGACGGTTTCATGATCGCGCCGCCGTATTACTACACCCCGACCGAAGACGAAATTTTCAATTACTACCGGGCGATTTCCGAGTCGACCTCGCTGCCGATCATGCTCTACAACAACCCGGTGACCACCAATGTCGACATGTCCGCCGCGCTCGTCGCGCGCATGACCAAGGCTTTCGACAACGTGCGTTACATCAAGGAAGCGAGCATGGATGTCGGGCGTATCTACGACATCGTCGAAGGGACTCAGGGTGTGATGAACGTGTTTGCCGGCGAGCGCCCGGTCGAGAGCTTTTTGCTCGGCGCAGTCGGTTATGTGAACCCGTACGCCAACTACATTCCACGGGCGTCGACGCGCCTTTGGGAAGCGCTGGTTGAAGGCAAGCTGCAAGAGGCGGGCAAGATTCAGGCGATGATCAGCAGCTTCGATCACATTATCGCCGAAGGTCACCCGACTTATGGCCATCAGTGCTATTCGAAAGCGTTGGCGGCGTCGCAGGGTTACCCGGTCGGTGACGTTCGCGCGCCGTTGACGCCGTTTGCCGACCTCGGTCAGGAAGGCGTGGACCGCCGTGCGCGGATCGTCAGCATCATTGATGACATCAACAGTTACGTTGCTGCCCAAGCGGCGAAATGATCAGGGAGCAGGGATGAGCCGTCCGCCGTTGTTCACGCCTTTCGACTCCCGCGGAGTGCGTTTTCGCAATCGCCTGGTGGTGTCGCCGATGTGTCAGTACCAGGCCGTCGAGGGCCTGATCAATGATTGGCATTACGCCCATCACGCCCGGTTTGCACTGGGCGGGATCGGTGGGGCGCTGCTCGAAGCCACCGCGGTGACGCGCGACGGTCGCATCAGTCCCGGCTGCCTGGGGATCTGGAACGACGAGCAAATTCCCGGTCTGCGGCGCATCGCCGAACTCTATCATCAGCACGGTATACCGCTGGGCGTGCAATTGGCGCATGCCGGACGCAAGGCCAGTTCGGCAGTGCCATGGCTCGGCAGCGGTCCGCTGACTGCCGACAGTCCAACCCCGGCATGGCCGACGTTGGCGCCTTCGGCACTGGCGCATAACGACGATTGGCCGACGCCCGCAGCCGCCCGTCTCGATGACATTCAGCACGTCATTCAGGCGTTCGCCGAGGGCGCTCGTCGAGCGGTTGAAGCGGGGCTGGATTTTGTCGAAATTCACGGTGCGCACGGCTATTTGATTCATGAGTTTTTTTCGCCGTTGGCCAACCGCCGCGACGATGCCTATGGCGGCGATTTTGCCAACCGGGCGCGGCTTGCGCTGGAGGTTGTGCGGGCGGTGCGCGCGGTGGTACCGGCGAGCATGCCGGTGTGGTATCGCGCTTCTTGTGTGGACGACGGGGAAGGGGGCATCAGCCTTGATGACAGTGTGCGCCTGGCCGGTTTGCTGGCGGCTGAAGGCGCTGATCTGGTGGATTGCTCGGCGGGCGGGATTCTGGGCCCGGTCGCGCGTTCTGCAACCGTCGCCACGCCGGGGCACCAAGTGCCGTATGCCGCGCGGATCCGCGCCGAAGCGGATGTGGCGACCATGGCGGTCGGGCTGATCACCGGGGCACGGCAGGCCAATCAGGTGATCGCCGACGGTGCCGCCGACCTGGTGGCATTGGGTCGGGCATTGCTGGATGATCCGAGCTTCGCCTATCACGCGGCACTGGAACTGCGAGTGCCCGACGCCCATGATTTGCTGCCGCAATCCCACGGTTTTTTTCTCGCCCGACGTCAGGCGCACACGCAGGTGAAAGCCACATGAGTGATCGACCGGAGTTGTTCCCATGGCCGATGTGATTGTCATCGGCGGCGGTCTTGCCGGCTGCGCCACGGCCTATTATCTGGCCAAGGATGGCGTTGATGTGTTGCTGCTGGAGCGCACTGAACTCAACACCCAGGCATCGGGTTCGAATGCCGGCAGTCTGCACGCGCAGATTCCTCACGATCCGTTCGTCAATAAGGGGCCGGAGTGGGCGCGGCGGTTTGCCCCGAGCATCGAGTTGATGGCGCGTTCCATCGCCATGTGGCATGAGCTGCCGAAAGAGCTTGGCGTCGATCTCGAAGTCTCGACCAAGGGCGGTCTGCTGGTGGCGACCACCGAGCAGCAATTGCGTGAAATCGAGGCCAAGGCTGCGCTTGAACGCGAGCACGGGCTGGAGGTCAATCTGCTCGATCAGACGGCGGTGCGCGAACTGGCGCCGTACCTCTCGGATCGAGTACTGGGTGGCGCATTCTGTCCGATTGAGGGCAAGGCCAGCCCGCTCATCGCAACGCTGGCCTATGCCGATGCGGCGAAGCGACTGGGGGTGAAATTCCGCCGCCACAGCGAGGTCGTCGGCATCGAACGTGACCAGAAGAATTTCCGTGTGCGGCTGGCTGACGAAGACCTGATCGCCCGTCGCGTGGTCAATGCCGCGGGCGCCGACGCCGGGCGAATTGCCGCGATGCTGGGCATCCACACGGACGTGCAGGGTTTTGCGATTCAGGTCGCGGTGACCGAGCAGACCGGGCCGTTGATTCCGCATCTGGTGTACTCGGCCGGGGAGAAACTCACGCTCAAACAAAACGCCATCGGTTCGGTGCTGATCGGCGGCGGCTGGCCGGCGCGCTGGCACGGTCGTGGGCATCCGGTGACCGACCCGGACTCGCTGGCGCAGAACATGGCGCTGGCGCTGCAAACCGTCCCGACGCTTGGCCCGTTGCGGGTGATCCGCACATGGGCCGCGGTAGTCAACGGTACCGATGACTGGCGGCCGATCCTTGGTGAAGTGCCGGGCGCGCCGGGGTTTTTCATGAACTTCTTTCCGTGGATGGGCTTTACCGCCGGCCCGATCATCGCGCGCATCATCGCCAGCCTGGTGCAGGGCAAACCGGTGCCGCTGGACATTGATTACCGACCTTTCCTGTGCCAGTGATGGCCGAACCCGCGGAGCCGAACATGACTGAAAAAGTAGTGCTGATTACTGGTGGCGCGGGCGGTCTGGGCCAGGCTTTCGCTCAACGTTTCCGGCAGGCAGGTGCGCGGGTGTATTGCGCCGATCTACCGGTCTCAAACGGGGATGACACGGAGGGCTTCATCGGCTGCGATGTCACTTGCGTCGAAGATTTGCGGCGGACCGTGGAGCAGGTTCTGGCGAAAAGCGGTCGGCTCGACGTGTGCATCGCCAATGCCGGTTGGGTGCCGCCATGGCGCAGCACCGGCGAACTGGATGTTGCCGAGTGGGACCAGGCGCAAGCGATCAATGTTCGCGGCGTGGCGTTCACCCTCTCGGCGAGCGCCGAAGCACTGAAGGCCAGTCGCGGCGTAGCGCTGTTGATGTCATCGGTCAACGGCCGCTTTGCCCATGGTCAGCAGATGGCTTACAGCGCGTCCAAACACGCGGTGCTCGGGATTATGCGCGCAGCCGCCCGCGACCTGGGGCCGCACGGTGTGCGCGTTAACGCTATCGCCCCTGGGCCGGTCGCCACGCAAGCCTTGCTCGGGCGTATCGCGGCACGAAATCCCAGCCTCGAAACGGCGTCGCAACACGCGCTGCAATCAATGGCCGAACGCAACGCGCTGAAGCGTCTGGTGAGTGCCGAAGAAGTCGCCGAGGCCGGTTATTTCCTGTGTTCGTCGGCGGCCAGCGGAATCAGCGGCGTGGTGTTGCCGGTGGATGCGGGTATTGAGAGTTTTTGAGCTCAAGGCAGGCTCTGAGTTGGGCGTGTCGTCTCCGTCAGGCGGGATCGGCTGATCGTTGCATGGCTCAGAGCAAAGGACGCGCGCTCGGGATTGTCCGTTGCTAATCAGCAGCGCGTTGACTGTCGAGGGGGGCGAGGGTTGCCGTCCGGTCGGTCGTTGCCCGTGATCCAGAAAAAACGACCGTTGCGCAGCATGAGCACTTTGTCCTGCGGGATCTCCAGGTGCGCGATGTCAGCGGTGGGCACATCACCCAGCATGGCAAGCAGGCTTCTTACGATGCCGGCGTGAGCGACGATTACTGTGTCTCGCTGCAGCGACTGTAGAAAACTCCTCATGCGCTCGATAACTGCCGGGTAGTTTTCACCTCCGGTTGGCGTGAAGGAAAACGTATCCTTTTGCCGCTCAAGGAGCGCTGCGGGTTGCTGTTGGTCGATGTCTGCCAGGGTGAACCCCTCCCAATTGCCAAACGATATTTCGATCAAGCGCTCATCGTTGCGATAGTCATGAGCGGGAAGCGCCAGCTCCTGTCGCACAAGCTCCATGGTCTGGCGTGTGCGCAGCAGCGGGCTGGCAATGAAATCCATGGCCTGTAGAGGTGGCAGCAGCCATTTGAGAATGTTGCCGGAGATTCTGGCCTGCTCTTCACCGATGGCGTTCAGGGGAATATCCCGGCGACCTTGCATACGTTTTTGCGCATTCCAGTCGGTTTCTCCATGACGGATCAGGTAGAGGGTCAAAGTCGGTGGAATCATGGCGTATCTCGGTTGGCGAGTGGGTGCGGGTTTGAATGGGCGGGAGGGCGTGTGGGCTGAGTCCCGGCGTGACGAATTGAAGTGTGCGATGCCCGGCCCCTGGACATCGCACTGATGTGCGAGTAACGATCAGTTCAGGTTGACCCGATATCGCTCCACGGCATGCTCATCCCACTCCATGCCGTGCCCGGGTCGGTCAGGGCTGACAGCATAACCGTCCTCCTGGTGTAGCGGTTGTTGGAGAATGGGATCGGCCATCGGGAAGTACTCCAGCATGTGTGCCGTGGGCGTCGCCTGTAGCAAGTGAATGCTGACTTCCTGATAGAAGTGGTTGGATACCGGAACCTGCCTGGCTGCGCACACACCGCTGGCCTGCAACCAGCCGGTGACACCGCCCACTCGGGCGAGGTCGGGCATCATGCAGTCCGAGGCTCTGGCCTCCAGGCTATTGGCAATTTGCCGTGCCCCCCACAGATTCTCACCCAGTTGCAGCGGCGTATGGATACTGGCTGCAATGTGAGCATGACCCTGATGGTCGTCGAATCGTGTGGGCTCTTCGATCCATGTCAGCCCCTCATCGTCCAGGGCGCGGCAGCGAATGACCGCTTCCGGCACGCTCAGGCTCTGGTTGTAGTCGACCAGCAGCGCTGCCCGGCCATTGAGCGCCCGCTGGGCGCCCCTGACGATTTGCAGATCCTGCGCCAACGTCGGGTGACCTATTTTTATCTTGATCGCCAGAAACCCTTGTTCAACGGCTTCGCCCACATTACGCAGCGTTTCCTGGAGCGAATCCATGCCGTAGCTGGCGTAACACAACAGCCGCCCACCGTTCGCTCCGACTTGCCCACCCAGTAGATGGATCAGTGGTTGACCGGTGAACCTGGCCAGTGCATCCCATAGTGCGGTGTCGATAGTTGCCAGCACCATATCGAGCAAGCCGGCAGTGCCCAGTAAACGAAACTGACTTTGCAGATGCAGTGATAATCGTTGCGGTGCGATTGCCTGTCCCACCAGCAGTTCAGACAGTCTGGTTACCAGGTGTGCCGACGCACCCAGCACTTTGGGTGTGTAAGTAAAGAGATAGGCTCGGCCCGTCACGCCGGCATCCGTCTCGACATCAATCAGCAGCAGCGGAGCACTCTGTACCACGCCACTGGCGGTGCGTAACGGTTGCCGCAGTGGAACGACAAGGGTTCTTGCCGTGACCGAGGTGATGACTGGCAGGCTTTCGCCGCCAGTCGAGGTTATGCCTGTGTTGCTCACGCTTCGGAGCCGGTCAACGTAAGCGCCGCAAGACGGCTTGTTTCGCCTTCGACCGGGTCTGGCACTCCGGCCGAGGTGTAGGGATCGCCGCTATCGAAAAACTGCGCAGGCGCCAGTGCACGACGATTGACCTTCACATCGAACACGTCGAAGCGATTGTAGTAACCGACGACGTCCTGGAACTGCTTGGGAACAACGCAACGGGCAAGGTCGATGTCACCGTACACGATGCCTTCCTCATCGCGTAATGTCTCGCTGATCGCGGTGCCGTCCGGGCCGAGAATCATCGAAACGCTTTTTGGTGACTCTTCCAGCAAGCGGCGTACTTGCGGGTTATCGCGGCAGACCATTTCGATCGCTTCAGGCGGCAGGAAACCCGAAGAGACGATGTTGAACAATTTGCCCTCGAAAGCATGGGCACCGGCACGCAGACGAATCGATGCTTCCAGGTCGTAGCCGGCCTCACCCAGTGGGTGAGTTGGCCAGCGCGGCGAGAATGATGAGATGTGAACGTTTTCGCCTTGAGCCAGCAATGAGTAGCGGGCCAGGCTGTTGGTGTTTTCACCGCAGACCAAGGCGCCGATACGTCCGACCCGAGTGTCTACGACACGCAAGCCGCTGCCGTCACCCGGCGCCCAGGTCAGTTTTTCCCAGTGAGTTGGCACAAGCTTGCGGTGACGGTTGAGAATGCTGCCGTCATCACCGATCAATACGTTGGTATCCCAGATGCAGCCGAAGCTGTTCGGTGTGCCTTCGTTGATGCCCATCGAAATGAACACGCCCAAGCGTTTGGCCAGGCTGCGCAGACGCGCCATTTCTGGGCCGTCGATGAGCACCGCCGACGACGCCATCTTGAAGAAGAACTCATGGGTATCAATGGGTGCCCAGACGCCAGACCAAACCGGAAAGCAGGACAGGAAGGCTTCCGGGAACGCGATCAGCGACGCACCGTTGCCGGCCGCTTCGATGATCATGTCGCAGGCCTTTTCAAGTGTTGCCGGGGTGTCGAAATACACGGGTGCGGCATGGCAGGCGGCCGCTTTGAATTTTGGATAGGTTTTCATAAGGTGATACTCCTTGACGATTCCTGAGTGCGATCAATGGGTGGTTGCGGCGGTGGAGAGCGCGTTCTGAATGGCGGTGTTGCCAATTAATTGCTCGAACACTGGTTGTTCTTTGAGATTGCCAAGGGCGATTTGGGTCTGCATGGCCACTTCGAAGGACTTGGGCGAGATGGCGATGGATTCCGGGTACACCTGTTCGTCAAGCATGCGTTTGACCGCCGCGGCGACGACATCCGGTTCTAGCGTGGGGAACTCTTTGCGGGCCACTTCCAGTGCGACATCGGGGTGTTCATGCATGAATTTCATCGCGTTGTTCAAACCGGTGATGAATCCCAGCACCGTTTCCGGATCCTGATCTTTTCGCGTGGTGATGGCAGACAGCAGATAGGGGCCGTATTGCTGCGGGAAGCTGTGAATGACTTTCATACCCTTGGCCACCAACTGGTCGACGCCCGGCTCATACACAACAGCGGCATCGGCCTGCGCGGCCAATAAAGGTGCCAGCTCCGAGCCGGCCTGAACCTGAAGCACCTTCACGCCATCGGACGCCTTGTTCTCCTGCAGCAACTTGTTCAGCAGCGAGGTACTGGCAATGGGCATCAGACCGGTGGCGACCGTTTTGCCCTTGAAGTCAGCGGGATCTTTATAGTGGAAGTCAGGCTTGCCAACGATCCATACCGCTGCCCGATTCACTACACCAGCAACTATTTGAACGTTCGCGCCTTTGGACGCGGCAATGGCGGTCCACTCCGGGCCATGCAAGGAGAAATCGGCGCTGCCAGAAATCACCGCGGACAACGCGGCGTTGGGCGACCCGGCAGTTTGTTTACTGACGTCCAGACCCTGTTTTTCAAAGAAGCCTTTGTCGAGTGCAACATACACCGGCAAGAACATCACCGATTGGAACAGTTGCGATAAAACAACTTTCTTGTTTTCCGCCCATACCGAATGGCTGGTGAATAAAACCATGAATAGCAATAACAGGCGCGAGCGTAGAGAGCGAACATTCATGATTGATGCTCCTGCAAAGTTAAGTTGTCAGTGATAAACGGGTGTTTCTTTATTTAGCTGCCACCGAGCCCTTCAAGGCATTCTCTATATACTGTCGATTCACCAGTTCCTGGTAACTTGGCAGTGTTTTCAAGTTGCCGAGGTCAACTTGGGTTTGCATGGCATTCTTAAAAGCATCGAGGCTGATATCGACTGATGGGGAATACACCATTTCTTTCAGCATACGCTGTACCGCCGATGCGACTACTTCGGCGTCTAGCCCTGGAAACTCTCTTTGAGCGACAGCGATCGTGCCAGCTTCGTCATGTTGCATATACACCAACGCTTGCTGCAGCCCGGCAACAAATTGTTGCGCGAGTTGAGGATCAATATCTTTTTTGGTACTGATGGCGGCTACGGTATAAGCGTCGAACATCGTCGAAAAGCTGTAAGCCACTTTCATGCCTTTGGCGACGGCTTGATCCAGTCCGGGTTCATACAACACCGCGTATTGGGCCTGGTTGGCAAGTAATGGCCCGAGTTCACTGCCAATCGCCACTTGGGTGATGGTGACATCCTTGCTCGGTGCCAGACCGTTGGTGGTAAGTTTTTTCATGAACAGTGAGGTGCTGGTGGTCGGCATCAATCCACTGACCACCGTTTTGCCCTTGAGGTCGCCGATGGTGTTGAACGTGGCTTCCGGGCGTGCAGCCAGCCAGAACGAAGGACGGTTGACCACGCTGGCAATTACCTGCACCGGCGCGCCTTTTTCGGCTGCAATCGCGCTCCACTCAGGGCCGTGCAACGAGAAGTCGGCGCTGCCGGAAAGCAGCGCAGAAAGGGCACCGTTGGCGGAGCCGGCAGTTTGTTTGCTGACATCCAGGTTTTGTTTGGCAAAAAAGCCTTGATCCATGGCGACATACACTGGCAGTAACTGGATCGATTGAAACAGTTGCGAGAGTACGACTTTTCGATTTTCCGCATGGGCGCTGTTGATCCCGGCGAAAGCGATCGAATAAACCAACATCAGGTACTTGAACGTCTTCATTTCAATGCCTTCGATAGTCAGAAAATCTTAAACACGCAAGCTATTACCGGCCATGGGCTCTTTCCACGGCAGCAGACGGCTTTCGATAGCTTCGATGACGAAGTACAAGATGAAACCCACGATCATCAAGGTGAACAAACCAGCCCATACCGAGTTCAAGTCATAGAGGCCTGATGCGGTGAAGATCATGTGACCCAGCCCATGCTCGGATGAAATGAACTCACCGACAACGGCACCGACCAGCCCGAAACCGATGTTGATATGGAAGGTCGCAATGATCGCGGGCAGTGAAGAGGGTACGACGAGGTTCTTGAATACCTGGGTTTTCGACGCCCCTAGTGTAATAAGGAGGGCGTGCAAGTCCGGGTCGGCGTTCTTGGCGGCCTGGTACGCCGCGATCAGCGCGACAATGGCGGTGAGCGAAACGGCCAATGCCACCTTGGACACCAGGCCGGTGCCGAACCACAAAATCACAATAGGGCCGAACGCAATCTTGGGCACGCTATTGATTGCGATCAGAAAAGGTTCGGTGATGCGTGCCAGGAAGGGGGAATACCACAATCCAAGCCCTATCGCCGACCCCATGACCGTGCCAATGACGAAGCCCAGCATGGCCTCGATCAAGGTGTAACCGGTGTCTGTGAGCAGGTCGCCGGACATCACGCCTTTGGCCATGACATGGGCAATGTCGACCGGTGAACCCACCATAAAGGCAGAGATCCAGCCCAGCGATACCCCCAGTTGCCACACACTAAAAAATACCAGTACGGCGATCAGTTGAATGAATGAGCGAACAACCAGTTCATTGGGTTTGCTTTTGGTACGTGTCTTGGTGAGTGCAGTAGTTGCGACAGTGGTCATGAGGCGTTCCTCTCGCAGGTTTGAATATCCAGTTCGGCACACAAATCATGGAAGTAACCTGAAAAGTTGGGATCGCTGCGTGCACCAATCGGTGATCGGGTATTCAAATCAATGTCGTAGACTTTTTTGACCGAGGACGGCCGACCACCCAATACCACCACCCGTTTTGAAAGGGCGACCGCTTCATCAATATCGTGGGTGACCAGAATGACGGTTTTCTTGAACGTTTCGACCGCTTCGATCAATACACCTTCCAGATATAGACGGGTTTGGTAATCAAGCGCTGAAAAGGGTTCGTCGAGTAAAAGAATATCGGGGTTGGTAATTAACGTGCGGATCAGCGCCACCCGTTGGCGCATGCCGCCGGACAGCATTTTTGGATAAGAGTTTTCGGTGCCGGCCAAGCCAAACGAGTACAGGTACTCCATGGCATTTTCTTTGGCTTCGCGCTCGGGAACATTCTGCATTTGTGGGCCAAGTAGAATATTTTCCAGAACTGTTCGCCAAGGAAAAAGCAAGTCGCGCTGCATCAAGTAGCCGACTTTTCCGCGTAACCCGTCAATGATTTGTCCACGATACTTGATGGTGCCTGAGTCCGGCTCCAAAAGACCGGCCATGATGTTGAATATGGTTGTTTTGCCACAGCCGCTGGGGCCGACAATGCTCACAAAGTCTTGTTCGTTAATGGTCATCGATAAACCACCGATTACCGGCCGAACCCCGTCTTTGATCGGAAATGATTTTTCAACTCCGATCAGCTCTAGTTGAGTACTCATAATATGAGCCCTTCCGTTATACAAAGTTACGGCAGGTAATAAGTATCGGTGTGTTTTTTGTTTTAGATCTTATGGTTCGATAGTGGACGATGCAGCGCTGATTTGGCGATTGAAAGTAATTTGAGGGGTGATCAAAATCTGCTTGATCACGCTGGAACGGGATAAATGTGTGTGCGGCACTGGCTGCCTGCGGTGGCAACTTGTTCGGCAAGGACGGTGCCGCCGAGTTTCCGGGGATCAAGCTCACCACGTTTATCAGGCAGTCGATCAATGCTTCGTAGCGGTGCAAAAAAAATGAGTCAGGTGCTGCAAGGGGGTATTGAGCCGCCTTTGCTTTATTTTGCCGGAGGGAGGAACAAGGCGTGAAATTTGCTTGGGCTTCGATGCTCTTCGGAGAACGTCTCTGTCCGGCTGTTGCCGCGGTTCGGATTTCGATAAACGCAGGGAAAGAATTTCGCCGCCATGTATCAACTCCCGCCGATCCAATGCTTGATTGCTTTCGAGGCCAGAACACGGCTTGGCAGTGGTGTTTTGGCCGCTCGTGAGCTGTGTATTACACCCAGCGCGCTGAGCCATCGCCTTAAACAGCTGGAGGAGTTCACTCAGCAGACGCTGTTCAGCAAAGCCAGCGGTGAAAATGTTCTGACCGCTGCGGGAGAAGCGTATCTGGGAGTCGTCCGGCCTGCATTGCAAGCCCTCAACGGCTATGGCCGAGACACTCATACGCCCAGGGGGACGACATTGCAACGCGTGCGGCTTTGTTCTCCGCCCACCTTTGCCACGCAAATTCTTGTCCCTCGACTGGCGCTATTGCAGAAGGCGTTCCCCAGACTTTCATTGGAACTGCACCTTTCAGTGCCTTTGGTCGGGCTTAAAGCTGAAGAGGCAGATATCGAGATCCGCTTTGGCAAGGGAGTCTATCCGGGATACCAGGTTCGCCTGATCCTCGAAGAGCAGGTTTTCCCCGTTTGCAGTCCGGAGTATCGCGAACGTTTTGGTCCCTTCGAAACATTTCAGGATATTGGTAAAGGCAAGCTGCTGCAGTGTGTGATTGAACCCTGGCAACCGTGGCTTGACGCGGCGAAAGTCTCTCGTGTCGAAGAAGTCAAAGGCATGCAGTTCGTGGATATCGGCCTTTTCGTGGAAGCGGCGGCATGTGGTCACGGCATCGCACTGGCGCGACCAATGATGGCGGAGACCCTGCTAAGCACCGGCAGAATCGTTCCGTTATTTGAAAAAACCGCCTGGCCTGCTTACAGCTACTACGCGACTTGTCTTCCCGAGGCCTTGGAGAAACCGGGTGTCCAAGAGATTCTTGAGTGGTTGGAGTTCAACGTTCAATTGGGGATGTCGCCATCGCACCCGGAACCTCCACAAGGTAAATTTTCCGAACATGAGCGTAGTGCAGGGCGGTAATAAAAAAGCACGTTACAGATGAGCCCGTCGGATGACTTCGACGAGTTGTCGCAAGCCGGGGTGAACCTGTCGTCGGCGGGGGTAGTACATCACTATCGATTCGCTGCTGGATCAATGAAAAATGTGCACTCAATCGAGTTTTTTATGGGGAAGGGCACCGGTTTGGAGCATGAGTATCATCAAAACACGATGATCTAACCACGATCAGTATTATCGTTTTCCTGACAGCCAATGTTGCGGGTACGTTCCAACGCCATATCAAACTGTTCCACCGTGCGTTGTGCTTCTGCCAACATGACCGTCCCGGCAAAAGTCAAATTTACTTCTCGGTTGTCACGGACGAAAAGGGGAGTACCAAGGGTTTTTTCCATATTTTGAATCTGTCGTGTCAATGTGGGGGGCGTGATCCCAAGCTGCGCGGCCGCTCGAGTAAAACTTCGGTTATGGGCAACGCTCAGGAAGTAACGAAAGTGACGAAGATTCATGATCCGATAGTCATCCGAAAGAAGTATGTTTAGCATTAAACGTACCAATATCGGCAGGTCGGTATTACAGGAGACGGGAGGGTTGGAAGTTTAATGGCAACATAGTTGGCCTAGCCTCCATTGAGTAAAAATGCTCCCACGAAAACCATGAGCGAATGGGGGCTGGCTTGCTTGCGAAGAAATTCTTGTTGATGCAAAACGCCTGTTGATCGTTGCAAAACGAATAACCGTTGGATGAAGTGTCATACCCACCCGCGAGAGTGTTGCTTAGTGACAACCGTTGTCATGATCCGTCCCGCACCTGCTGGGGCATCTCGGGTTGGTCAAGGCCAATATCCTGAGTGCGATTCTGAGCATTTTCGCGCTGATCGGCATGACGTGCCTACAAAATATGAATCTGACCTATGAAGGCGGCAGAGATCCAGGAGCGACATAGGCTGGAAAAGACATCATCAACTCGGTCGGTGGGTGCTCGTAGGTTGAGGGCAACACAGCATGTCCTTGCGGCAGAACAAGGTCGTGGCCTGGTGACCAACACCATGACCGCCTTGAAGCTGGTCGGCCAGGCCAAGGAAAGTGGTATCGAGCTGGCACTCTCGAACCGATTGGGGCGAGCATGCGCCGGGATGAACCGACCTTTCTGGCCAAGGTCAATGCGTCGCTGATGGTGATGGAAACGGCGGGGGAGATCAAAGTTATCTGGGACCGCTGGATCGGCCCGAATACAAAATGATCCGTGAGGACAAGGGATAGCGCCTTAGCAGTTTGAAGTTCGATCCTTTGCCATAAGTCCGACACGCCGTCATTGCTGAGCAATGACGGGCTGAAAAAAAAACGGCGACTATGACAGCGGTGGGCTTTTTCATGTGGGTACGGATTGGTTTGTTGCTCAGCTCAAACGCTGATAGGACAGCAACCGGCGCTCAGTCAATCTGAATACCCCCACCAGCGCACACGCCACCAACATGTAGAGCAGGGCGGCAATCCCATAGGCCTGAAAGGTTTTGAAGGTGGCTGCATTAACATCTGCAGCGATTTTCAGGATGTCGGGAACGGTTGCGGTAAAGGCAATGGCCGTCGCGTGCAGGACAAAAATCACTTCGTTACTGTAAGCGGGGAGTGCTCGGCGCAGCATGCTCGGTATCAGCACATGAATGAACAGCTGGCTGCGGGTCATGCCTAACGCCAGAGCGGCCTCGATCTCGCCACGCGGGGTGGTGCGCAGCACGCCGGCGAGAATTTCAATGGTGTAAGCGCAGGTGTTCAATGCTAACGCCAGAATCACGCAATGCATGCCGTCACGAAAGAACCACCACAAGGGCGTTGAATCCCGAATGAAGTTCAAACTGGCCAGGCCGCTGTAGATGATCAACAGTTGCACGAACAGCGGCGTGCCGCGAAACACCAGGGTGTAGAGCCGAATGGGCAGCGCCAGCCACGGACTGCCATAGGTGCGAATCAGTGCCAGCGGTATCGCCGTGCACAGACCGATAACGGCGGACGTCACCAACAGCCATAACGTGATGGACAGACCGCTCCAGCGGTAACCGTCGGACCACAGGAAGTTCGGCCCGAACTCTTTCAGGATCTCGATCATGACGCTCTCCGCTGCGGTTCGACGCTGTAGCGCCGCTCAAGGTGTTTGAGCGCAAGACTTGAAAGGATCGCAAAGGCAAAAAATATCGCGGCAATCACCAGGTAGAAAAACATCTGCCGGGAGGTCGCATTGCCCGCCTGTTTGGCGACCTGAACCATGTCATTGAGACCCAGCAGTGAAATCAGGCCGGCACTTTTCAACAGCACTTGCCAGATATTGCCGATGCCGGGCAATGCGAACCGCATCATCTGCGGAAAGCGAATGCGCCGCAGTACTTGCCAGTGGTTCATTCCATAGGCCCGAGCTGCTTCCAGTTGACCGTACGGGATGGCCTGAAAGGCACCGCGAAAGGTCTCGGTGCAGTAGGCACCGTAGATGAATCCCAGCGTACCGATCGCGGTGCCGTAAGGGTTCAACTGCAAAGATTCCTGGCCGAACGCTTCTGTCACCTGGTTCAGCCCGATTTGCGCGCTGTAGTAAATGAGCAACATCAAGACCAGATCCGGAACACTGCGCACCAGCGTGGTGTAGACCGTTGCGATCAGCCGTAGGGGCGCCAGTGGCGAGAGTTTCGCCAGCGCCCCGAGCAGGCCAAGCGTTATCGCCACGCAGGCAGCCCAGGTGGCCACCTGGACGGTCAACCACGCGCCCTGAAAAATGAGATGGCCGTATCCCTCAAGAAACATGGTTTCAGGCTCCGCGATGATGGTTTATTTAGGCGAGATGTCGAAGTCGAAGTATTTTTTGGCGATGCGCTCATAGGTGCCGTTTTGGTGGATCCGCTCAAGCGCCTGATTGATTTCACCGGCCAGCGCGGTATCGCTTTTGCGCAAGCCGATACCGGTTCCCGGCCCGAAGATTTCTGGCGATTTAACGACCTCACCGGCGTAACCGAAGCCTTTACCGATCGGCTTCTTCAGCAGCCCTTCGGAGACCGCGATGGCATCGTCGAACGCGGCATCGAGTCGACCGTTGATCAAGTCCGAGTAGGTCAAGTCACTGCTTTGATAAGGCACCACCTCCACCCCATTTCGGCCCCACATGCGCTTGGCATAGACTTCGAACACGCTCCCCTGCTGCACGCCGATGCGCTTGCCGCGCAGGGAGTCGGCCGTCGGTTGCAAGGGACTGCCTTCAGGTGCCACCAGGCGTGCCGGGGTGTCGTAAAGGGTGTTGGAAAAGGCGATTTCGGTTTTGCGCTGTTCGGTGATCGACAGGGCGGACAGGATGCCGTCGAACTTCTTGCCCTTAAGGGCCGAGACCATCCCGTCGAAGGCGTTTTCCACCCAGACGCAGCGGCGTTTCAACTCGGTGCACAGGCTTTCACCCAACTCGATATCGAAACCGGTCAGCGAGCCGTCCGGGCGCTTGGACTCAAAGGGAGGGTAGGTGGGGTCGACCCCGAAACGCAGCTCTTCGCTGGCGCCCCAGGTCATCAACGGGCTGGCCACGAGCATCAAACCGATCAGACATCTTTTCATCGACAGGGTATCCACGACAGTTGGTTGAACAGCCCCGGGATTGGCCCGGGGCAGCACGCATCAGCCTTGAGTGTTCAAGGCTTGTTTCAATTGCTGGGAACGTTTGGCGTCCAGGGCTTGACCATGGCCAAAGCCACCGGCCCAGCCACACACCTGACCGGCATAATCGACGCCATGTAAAAGGCAGTCGGCAAGGCTGTGCCGGGCTTGCCACGCCAGCAAAAACGCCGCGATAAAGCCGTCGCCGGCGCCCATGCTGTCGACGACAGTGCAAGGCAGTGCGGGCTGTTCATGGATGCCCTGAGCATCGACCGCGAGGGCTCCCCGAGCGCCGCGAGTGATGACCACGATCGCCGGGCCCAAGCTTCGCATCGAGTGCGCCAGCTCATACGCTGCTCGCGAAGACAGGTCGGCCGCCGAGAAAAAGGCGATATCGACATGCTTGATCAGGGCGGGCCAATCGAATTCGACCCAGTTGTCCGAGAAGTCGAAGGACAGGCAGCCGCTGGCATGGCGAATCTGCGCCAGTTGGTTTTCGAGACCGCTGTAGAGGCTGCTGTGTGCCAGCGGGAATGTCGTGATGCAGGCCAAATCCTCGGCATTGAGTCGCAGTTGCCGACAGACACCAGGATCGCTGCCGAGAAACACTCGCTCGCCATCGATGCTGTCGACACATGCCCAACCATTGGCGCCCGGCAGCGTTCGGCAACGGGACGCATCGACTTCTTCTTTTTGCAGGCAATCGAGCAAGCGCTGGCCGTACCGATCATCGCCCACGCAACCCAGATAGGCGCTCTGAGCGCCAAGCCGGGAAGCGAATACCGCAACGTTGAGCGCATTTCCGCCCGGGTATTCGATGTTCCGGTCCAGGTACACATCCATCGTGTTGTCGCCGACCGCGATCAGGCTGGTCATGCTCAGTACTCCGTTTTCCACATGTAGCGGCGAGTCGTCAGTGGTTGCTGGTGCCAGACCGCCAGGTGGGCGGCGATGCGTTCAGCGGCGATGCCGACGATGTAGGGCGCGACGATCGCGCGGATCTCCGGGTCGATCCCGAGCATCGGGAAGTCCTTGGAGTCGTAGACCATGACCCGCTCGGTATACCGCTGGCAGAAGCTCACGACCCGTTCCATCTGCGCTCGACTGGGGTCTTCGCCGACCAGCAGAAGCAGCGGGGTGGAGGCATCGATGGCTTCGAACGGGCCGTGGAAAAACTCCGCGGCCTCCACCGGCAGGCAATGCAGCCATTGGCTTTCCATCACCACACAGACGCCGAACACATAGGCGGTGGTGAACATCGGACCCGACGCGAGGAAGTACATGACACGATCATCTTTGTAGAGCCGTGCCTCTTCGGTCGCGCGTTGGTCGTTGTTGATCGCCGCATCGGCCAGCGCCTGCGGCAGCGCTTTGAGTGAACGAGTGAGCTTGTCCAGCAATGGCCAGCCTTCGCGTTTGGCCAAAATACCGCCGATCAATGCCTGAAGGATCATGAAGCAGCCGAAGTAAGCCTCGTCGGTGCGTCCCAGCAAGAAGCAATGTTGAACGGCTTGGGCCAGCGGCAACTCGGCGGTCTGTGTCACGCCCACGGTGAGGCAGGGCTTGCCTTGCAGGAAGCGTGCAGCGGCGATGGTTTCCTGGGTCGTCCCGGATTTGGACGCGAGAACCACCAGGGTGCGCTCATCCAGGCGTGGCGGATCGATGTCCATGAAGTCGGCCGGGAAATAACGACGGACTTCCAGTGAATGGCTATAGCGCTCAAGCCAGTACTGCAGGCCGAGCATGATGCGATTGGGCGCGCCGCAGCTGACGAAATAGATGCGGTCAATCCGCGTTGCCAGCTCTTGGCCGAACTGCTGAGCGTCGTCGACGATTTGAACGGATTGCTGCAAGGAAGTGATGAAGCCTTCCCGGTTGAACTGGATCGCCATGTGGACTCCTTCGTGCCTTGTTAAGGGGGCGCATGCTGCTGTTCATGACCACCATTTAGACCAAAAGCTATACCATGAAAAATACCATTACAAGGCTTTTTCCCCGTGGTCTAATGGGCCGAATAAGTGGTTTTCAGGGTTTTTCCTGGCCGGGTTATCTTTGTCATTGTTAAGTAGGCGGGTTTGCGTCAGTTTTTGTTTTTTACAGTCGCAATGGATCGCCAGAAAAATAATCCAGGATGTAGACCATGAAAGTTACCAGCGCAAAACCCTCTGACGTGGCGTTTCCCGCGCCCCAACGCAAGCAGGTTGCCTGGCAGGCCGTCCAGGCCTTGCTTGAAATGCTGGAACGCCCGGAGTTCGGACCGACTGAGCGTATCCCGGCGGAAAGGGACCTGGCCGAACACCTGGGGATCAGCCGGATGACCTTGCGAAAGGCGCTGCAAACACTGATCGATCGTGGGGTTCTCGAGCGCCGAGGCAATCGCGGAACCTTCGTCACCGCTCCCGGCGTCGAGCGGCCACTCAATACAGTGGCGCGTAAAGGTATCGCCGAAGTGGTTGAACAGGCCGGGGCCAGGCCCGGCAGCAAATTGCTCTACTTCGAACAAACCCAGGCCAGCGCTCGCGTCGCCAAACAGCTGAAGATTCAGGAAGGAGATGCGTTGCTGACCATCCGGCGTCTGCGCACCGTGGACCAAAAGCCGTTCTGCATCGAGACCAGCTACATTCCTGCCGCCCGTGTGCCGGAGCTGGTGGCGGGGGATCTGATTGAGGGGGCCTCGTTGTATGCGTTGTTGTTAGCGCGGTATCAGATCGAAATAGAAAGCGACGAGGGGACGTTAAGCATTGCCACGATGAATGACCAGGAGGCGCGCCTGCTGGAAGTCGAGCCCGGGACGGCCGCACTGGTTTATCGGGGTGTGATATTCGACACCCAAGGGCAGCCGATGGAGTATCTGGTTTCGGTCAATCACCCCCAGCGCGTGGTGTTCAAATTGGCAGACAGTCGAGTCAACAGCTTTCACTCCCTTGAGGAAGATGCATGACGCAGAAGCACTTCGTTGTGTCGTTTTCAACGACCCCGGTGGCGGTCAAGGCGAGGGGGCAACGCGTGGTTCTGTCGGTGCCCTATAGCACAAATCCTGGATGAGCGGTCGGGGGGTGCATTCGAAAAGGTTGTAATGGGAACGATTCGCGTTTATGGTGCGCGCGTCCGTCATGTCCATTCATGGCGTTTTCCGTGTTTGTCTGCCTGAGGCGTTCCATGTCGCTCCATGAAACGGATTCGATCGTTTCTCTCGATATTTTGTATGGCACCCACCGTGGCTGGCTGCAGGGCTGGTTGTGGCGCTCGTTGGGGTGTTCGCAGCAAGCGGCGGATCTAGTCCAGGACACCTTTCTGCGTTTGTTGGTGCGCGGCCAGCCAATCAGCGCTCGTGCTCCGCGTGCGCTGCTGGTGCGTATCGCCCGTGGCCTGGTGATCGACCACTGGCGTCGCGATGCGTTGGAGCGAGCCTATCTTGAGGCACTGGCGCAGTTGCCCGAGGCTAGCCATCCATCACCTGAGGTTCGTCATGAGGCGCTGCAATGCCTGGAGCGCATCGCGCAGTTGCTTGACGGTCTCAAGCCGGCAGTGCGCGAAGCCTTTTTGCTGTATCAGCTCGGTGACATGAGCCATGCACAGGTGGCTCAGGCGCTGGGCGTTTCCAGCCGTACCGTGGAGCGGCATGTGGCGAGCGCCCTGTTGCATTGCTATCGAGTGTGTTTCGAGGGGCCACAGTGAGTGCGACTGCCGAGCGTCTGCCGGAGGAGATCATACGCACGGCCATCGAGTGGCAGATGCGCTTGCGGGCCAATGCCAGCAGTGCCGAGTTGCATAGGCAGTTGCACGACTGGCGGTGCCACGACGTCCGTCATGAGCTGGCCTGGCAACGCTTGCAGCAAATGGGCGGGTTGTTCCAGGCCAGTCAGTTGCCCGATGCCGCACGAACCATCCCCCTGTTGCGACGTGCCGAGGCTGATCTAAGCCGGCGACGCATGATGAAGTTACTCGGCCTTGGCCTGGCGGCAGGCAGCGCAACGTTGCTGGTCACGACAGCGCCGCCCGCCTGGCGTAGCGACTTTGCCACGACCACCGGCGAGCGTCGTCGGGTCGATGTGGGCGCTGGCGCCGAGCTGATGCTGAATACAGGCAGTGCCGTGGACGTACTGGGGCGCGAGTGGGTGCTGCGTACTGGCGAGGTGCTGGTGGATGGCGCCGACTGGCGTGTGCGCTGCCGTTTTGGTGAGTGTGAGGGCAGGCAGGCGAGGGCGGTGCTGCGTGAACGTGATGGCTACAGCGAAATCCACGTCGAGCGCGGTGAGGTGTTGATTTCCACTGCGTTCGGGCAGCGCCGTCTGCAAGCGGGTAATGGGCTGGGCATTCACCCAACGCAGATGACGGTGTTGGGCAAGGGGCCGCTCGATCCCTTCGCCTGGACTCGCGGTCTGTTGGTGGTCAACGATATCCGGCTGGTCGACTTCCTGGCTGAGGCTGGACGTTATCGTCAGGGCTGGTTGGGCTGCGATAGCACGGTGGCCGATTTGCGCCTGTCCGGGGTTTTCCACCTGGATGAACCGGCGGTCATGCTGCGCAACATCACTCATCTGCTGCCGGTAAACATCGTCGAGCGCACCCGCTGGTGGGTACGCATCATGCCGCTGGCGTAAATTAAGTTGTCGGACTTTTGCGGTTCGTCCGGTTAGGGATGATCACTTCCTGAATGGATACCGTCATGTTCCTTGCCAGACTGCCTCTGCGTGCCATCGCGCCGTTCCCATCCCGTACTCTGCCAAAGGCTGTATGCCTGGCGTTGGCCTTGCTTGGGGGAGCGGCGAGCCTGCCGGTTCAGGCGGCATCACCGGCCACCGGGCAAACGGCCCCGAGCATTCCCGCCGGGCCGCTGCAGCAGGCGCTCAGTACCTTCGCCGAGCGGGCCGATATCACCCTGTCGTATTCCCCGGAGGCGGTGCGCGGCATGAGCAGCCCAGGTCTGGCGGGCGGTGGCTCGCTGGAAGAAGGCCTGGCGAAGCTGCTTGCCGGTAGCGGCCTGGTCGCGCAAAAGACCTCGTCCGGCTATGTGGTGCTGCCCGGCAAGACCGACGCCAGCTATCAACTCGAACCCACCAACATCAATGCCACCGCGGTTCAGAGTGCGTTCGCGCCAGTGGAGGGCTATTTCGCCAGCAATGCCAGCAGCGCCACCAAGACGGACAAGCCGATCCTGGAAACCGCTCAGAGCATCAGTGTGGTAACGGCCGAGCAGATCGCTGACCGCAAGGTCGACAGGGTCGAAGATGCCGTCGCTTACAGCGCGGGTGTACGGGTCGGCAGTTCGGGGTTGGACCCGCGCTTCGACATGATCAGTGTCCGTGGTTTCGAGACCACCATCGGTGCCGACTTTCTCGATGGCCTGCGCCAGCCGGGCAGTGGCTGGCTGTCCTTGTACTCCACCGAGGCCTACAACCTGGAGCGCATTGAAGTGCTCAAGGGGCCGGCATCGGTTCTCTACGGGCAGATCAGCCCAGGCGGTATGGTCAATCGGGTGAGCAAGCGTCCGAGCCTGCTGGCGAAAAACGAAGTGCAGGTGCAGTCCGGCAACTACAACCACCAACAGGCGCAGTTCGATGTGGGTGGGCGCCTGGATGAGGCGGGGGATGTGCTGTTTCGTACGGTTGGCGTATACCGCGATGCAGAGAATTATATCGAACAGCTGAACAACGATACCCGCCTGTTGGCGCCTTCGCTGAGCTGGCAGATCGACCCCGACACCCGCCTGACAGTGCTGGCGCAGTATCAGGAGCGTGAGACAGGCGCTTCGCCGATGCTGTATCAGGAGGGCGACCACCTCACCAACTTCTGGCAGGGTGACGAGTACTTTGACAAGCTCGAGCAACGCCAGTGGACGCTTGGTTATGAGTTCGAACACGCGTTCAACGATACCTTCAGCGTGCAGCAGAACCTGCGTTACGGTCAGGTGGACACCACCAACCAGTACCTCCAGCCCAGCGACGCCGGCGATGGTCATACCCTCAACCGCTCGGCGATAGGTGTCTACGAAGACATGTCATCGCTGTCGACCGATACGCGCCTCGTGAGCCGATTCGCCACCGGGGACCTGCAACACACCCTGGTCACCGGAATGGACTATGCGTGGATCGACACGTCACTGTTGTATGCCATGGGCGACGCACCGTCGATCGATCGCTACGCGCCGAATTATCACCAGCCGGTTGATCGTCCCACAACCCCTCTGGCGGACGAGGATGGGCTGGAGCATCGCAGCGGCCTGTACTTGCAGGATCAAATCGAACTCGACCAATGGCGACTGTCGGCCGGGCTACGCCGTGACTGGGTCAAGGTCCGTCGATCCGACAACCTGAGCGGCAACAACAGCAAGACGAGTGATTCGGCAACCACCGGCCAGGTCGGCGTGCTCTACCTGTTCGACAATGGCCTGGCGCCTTACGCCAGTTACGCGACGTCGTTCCTGCCCGAGAGTGGTACCAACGCCAGCGGAGACCCCTACAAACCGACCAAGGGCGAGCAGTACGAAGTGGGCCTCAAGTACCAGCCGCCGGGCACCAGCACCATGCTGACGGCCTCGCTCTACCATCTGACGCAAACCAACGTGCGGACCCGTGATCTGTCCAATCCCCTCAACAGCATACAGACCGGCGAGCAGGTATCCCGTGGCCTGGAGCTGGAGGCTGTTTCCGACCTGAGTGAACGCCTGCGGATGACGGCGAGCTACAGCTTCAATGATCCTGAAGTCACCCGCAGCAATGACGGCAATGAAGGCAAGGCGCCGATGAATGTGCCGCGTCATCTGGCTTCGCTCTGGCTGGATTACCGCCTGCCCATGGGTCTGGGGTTGTCCGGCGGTGCGCGCTACACCGGCAGTAACTACGGTGACGCCGCAAACACGGTGAAGAACGAGGATTACACCCTGGTCGATGCCGGTGTGCATTACGACTTCGGTGGCGGCCTGGATGGTGTGCGTCTGGCCCTGAATGCCCGCAACCTGTCCGACAAGCGCTACATCAATTGCCAGGAAGGCTATTGCTACCGGGGTGAGGCGCGCAGTGTCGTCACCAGTCTGAGCTATCGCTGGTGAGGAGAGAGACGATGATTCGCACTTTCTTCATGTTGTTGGGCGCCATGCTGCTGGTTGGCTTCTCGGCCGCCCACGCAGAACCGGTGACCCTGGAGGGTACCGAGCAGTGGACGATGAAAAGCGCGGAGGGCCGTGAGTACCGCATCATGATCAGCCTGCCTGAGGGTGATGTGCCTTACACCGGCGGATATCCTGTGATCTATCTGCTTGACGGCAACGCCTATTTCCCGGCCTTCCATGCAGCCAAGCGGGCGCAGGATCGGCTGCATGGTTCGATTCTGGTGGCTATCGGCTACCCGAGTGATACGCCGCTGGACTTCGTGCGTCGAGCGTTCGACTTGTCACCGCCTGTGCCGCAGGAGCGCAACGATCCGCCACAAGGCGGGCAGGACCTGTTCCTCGACTTCATCGAAAAGCGCCTGATGCCGAGGGTGGCCGAGCGTTTCAAGGTCGATCAGGATCAGCGCAGTCTGGTGGGGCATTCCTTTGGCGGCATGTTCGGTGTCTATACGCTGTTCACCCGGCCGACGCTGTTCCAGCATGTGGTGGCGGTGAGCCCGAGCCTGTGGTGGCGTGATCGCTACCTGTTGGAGCCCGAGCGTGCTTTCAGCAAACGTGCACATGCCGGGCAGGTGGATCTGACCCACAGCAGCCTGACGCTATTGATGGGCGAGCGCGATATGGTCCAGGAAATCCAGGATGCCCGTGCCTTGCAATTGCGGCTGCAGGATTTGTCGCAGTATGGGCTGCGTAGCGACTTCCAGGTCGAACCGGGGGAGGATCACATGTCGGTGCCGTTTCGTGTTCCCACTCGGGTACTCGATGAGTTGATCAGTACGAGGCGCTTCTGAATGGCCGCACATGCATCGGGCAATTAAACCCGGATCAGGTCTGCTTGCTCGACTCAAGTCAGTTGCGGGGCCAACAGCGCGAGCCCTGCGGCAGGCACCTGGAACAAAGCCATATCGAAGAGCTTGGTCAAGCTCTACTTCCCACATGATCCGGTCATGCCAAGTTCCAAACCGAGCTGTTGATGCGTCTGTTGACCCAGGTCAAGGCCCATTGCGATTAGGGGTGTCTTCAATACTCTGCACTGGTCGCTCCATGACGGAGGACTCTTGGCGGGAGCCATAATGGCAATGAAAGGTCTGGCTTTAAGCAAGGTCTATCAGTTACTCGAGCCTGGCCCCGTCGTCCTGCTGACGACCGCGATGGGAGGGCACAGCAACGTCATGACGATGTCCTGGCACATGATGGTCGAGTTCACACCGCCACTGGTGGCTTGCATCGTGAGTAATGCTGATCATAGTTTCAAGGCGTTATATGCGAGCAAGGAGTGCGTTATCGCCATCCCCACGCTGGAGTTGGCGTCCCGGGTGGTTGAGATCGGCAACTGCTCCGGGCGTGATGTCGACAAGTTCGAGAGGTTCGGACTCACACCGGTACCCGCCCGTGAAGTGGCGGCACCGCTGGTTGCAGAGTGCTATGCCAACCTGGAATGTAAGGTGGTGGATACGCGGCTCGTGAGCAAATTTAACCTGTTTGTACTCGAGGTCGTGACAGCCTGGATTGACCCGGCACAGAAAGCCCCGAAAACCATTCACCATCACGGCTATGGCCGATTCGTGGTTGACGGTGAGGTGATCACCTTGAAATCGAGAATGCCGTAGGTCGTAGTAGTTGGCGGGGGGGAGCCAGGATCTGCATTTTCCGAACAACATTGAGAATAATCAGCGCGCGTCAATGCAGGGACTTGTGCAGCCGCGACAGCGCCCCGATGGTCAACACACCGGCTACGTTCTGATCCTCAAGGAGCATTGCCGACCAGACCAACCTGTTGGCGGAGCTGCCCACGGTCCAGTCGAACAGGCACATGAGCCCGACGAATTCGTGAGTTGCGTTTGTGCGAAGAGCGGCTGGATCGGTTTCTGAATTCACTGCGAGTCCTGCGTCACAGGACACCCGTAGACGTGAAGGGACGAACCGATGAAGAGAGTGCAGTATGACCGCTATGGCGGCCCTGAGGAGATGTCTTTCGTTGACCACCCGCTGCCCGATCTTGCTCCGGGCCTGGTTCGGGTTCGTGTGAAAGCCGCCGCGATTAATCCACTCGACTGGAAGCTGCGCAGGGGCATGCTGAAGTTCGTCACTGCAAGCAGGTTTGCGCGGGCCATGGGGTCCGATTTCGCTGGCGTGGTGGAAGCGGTCGGAAGTGACGTCACCAGCGTCCACGTGGGGGACGAGGTCTTTGGTACCGTCTCTATGAAACGGCAGGGAGCCTTTGCCGAGGTCGTCGACACCGAGGCTCACTTGGTGGTCCACAAGCCCGCGATGCTTTCGTTCAGTGAGGCCGCCTGCCTCCCCATTCCGGCAGCGACCGCTTGGGCAGCCATCGTCAACGTCGCCCGAGCCCGGCCAGGCTCTCGTGTCTTTATCAATGGTTGCAGTGGCGCCGTGGGCCGCTTCGCGGTGCAACTGGCGCTGGCGCAGGGTGCAAGCGTCTCCGGTTCCTGCGGCGCAGCCTCGACTGGCAGTGTCAGGGCCGCTGGTGTCGACCCTGTACTCGGTTATGCGGACAACGCTTTGTTCATGCTGAATGGGCGATACGACGCGGTCTTCGACACCCTCGGGACGCTATCCGTCTCCGACGGACTGGCGCTGTTGAAACCGAAGGGACTCTTTCTCGACATCAATCCCAGCGCAGGTCGGATGCTGCGTGGCTTCATCTCAGGGCGCTATAAGCTGGTGTTTTCAACGATGGGTTACAAGAACTTGACCGACATAGCCAAGGCAGTGACCGAAGGAAAACTCCGTTCCTCCATTGGCCTGGAAGCTCCATTCGCCGATGCACTGGCCGTGATAAAAAACGCCGAGCTCGGTCAGTGCCCGCCAGGCAGAGTCGTACTGCTGATGTAAGCGCGGTGCGAAGTCCAGACATTGGTTAATGCTTCTAAATAGGCTGTCGTAGTCAAAATGGCGATCAACGCCTCTCTGGTTTCCCTTGCTTGATTGTCCGTCATGAGCTTGATCTTCCCGATGCCATCAACTTGGCCGCGACAGTTTTGCGAGCTAATTGATTTCGCTTGTACGTGGAAGCGCCAAAAGACGGCGCCTTATCCCCTGCGCTGCATCATCGACAAAGCTGTAAATCACTGGAATCACCAGCAGGCTCAGAAAGGTCGAAGAGATCAAACCGCCGATCACAACGATCGCCATTGGCGCACGGAAACTCGGGTCGCCGCCCCAACCGAGCGCGATCGGCAGCATGCCTGCCCCCATGGCGATTGTTGTCATCACAATGGGGCGAGCCCGCTTGTGGCAGGCGTCGAGGATCGCATCACCGCGCTCCAGGCCGTCCTCATGTCGGGCGATGATGTAGTCGACTAGCAGAATGGAGTTTTTCGTCGCAATGCCCATCAGCATGATTAGCCCGATCATCGAAGGCATCGACAATGCAGAACCTGTGAGGTAGAGCGCGAGAACCGCGCCGGGTATTGCCAATACGAGCGCAGCCAGAATGGTCATGGGTTGCACGAAATTCTTGAGCAGCATGACCAAAACCATGTAAATGCACAGGATGCCAGTCAGCAGGGCGACAGCGAAGCCAGTGGCCAGGTCGCCCATTTCTTCAGCATCCCCCTTCGCCGTTTGCGTGATGCCGGACGGCAGCGTTTTCACGCTGGGCAGCGCAAGCACGGCGCGTTCCACCTCGCCAAGAGGGCGACCGTTCAACTCGATCTCAACGTTGACGTTAAGTAATCGGTCGTAGCGCGTTATTTCGGTGGGTCCAGCACGGTCCCTGGTGGAGAATCCGGTGGCAATCGTGGGCAAGGAACCCAGACATAACCACTTTATGGACTGTCTTTCGCAAGGACGCGAACAGCTAACGAACAGCTAAGGCCCACAGAAAAGATGAAAAAATCCCACGGGGTTTACAAAATTAATGCGCCACTGTCGCCCGCCCGAACACACAGGACCACCAGCACCGTGCACCAGGCCCGCCCTTACGGCCGAACCCCCGACAACCGAGCAGGTGAAAAGACGTCCGGCTGGAGTCCTGCTTTGCACAGTTCGTCCGGTGGGACACCTTCCAAAAACAAACCGGCTGCCCATGCAGAGAGCGCAGGGGAGGTCAGGATGCCGCTGCCGCCTTGCCCGGCGAGCCAGAAGAAGTTTTCGTCCTGCGGACTGAAACCTACGACCTGCCGTTTGTCTGGAGCGAAGCTGCGCAGTCCTGCCCATTTGTGGGTGATTTGGTTGATGGGCAGCGTCGTCGATTCCGAGAGAAAATGTGCCGCATAGGCGATGTCCAGTTCCTCGGGCTGTGCGTCGCAAGCCGCGCTCGGGGTCGCGTCGGCAGGTGAGACCATGATCCGTCCGGATTCGGGTTTGAAGTAAAACGCCTCGCCGACTTCGTTGACGGCGGGCAGGGTGGAAAGGTCCATGCCTTTAGGGCCGTCGACGGTGATCGCCGTGCGACGGTAGGGCACGATGCGCAACCGGTCGAGACCAGCCATCGCGGCGAAATCATCTGCCCAGGCGCCCGCGGCATTGACGATTTTTCGGCAAAGTACTTCGCCCGCCGGGGTTCGCAGGTGATAGACACCGCTTTCACGATGAATCGAGGTGACCGGGCTTGCGAGCTGTACTTGCGCTCCTGCTCGGCGAGCCAACCGAAGGTAACCTTGCAGCAGGCTGTCGACCTCCATGTCCCAATTCATCGGGTCGTAGAAGGCGGCGTCGACATAGTCAGCCTTTAGGAACGGCACCATCGCCAAGGCGTCGTCTGGGTGCAGCATGCGCGACTCGGGTGATGTGGACAGAATATGGCTGAAGGCAGGAGCGACCAGATGTGCCCGCTCGCGCGGCGCAATGACCAGGCTGCCACGCGGAATCAGCAGATCGATGTCAGTGAACCCGGCAGGTGGATTGATCAGAAAGTTATAGGAGTTTTCGGCAAGGGTACTGACCCATGGGCTTTGGAACTGACTGGAAAACTCCGCAGCCGAGCGGCCCGTGGAGTGATAGCCAACCTGGTTTTCCCGTTCGAGTAGGATCAGTGAGCGTTGTCCCGCCACTCTATAGGCGAAAGAGGCACCGGCAATGCCGCCACCGATGACGGCGACGTCAAAAATCTGAGACATATTAAACTCCGGAGCGCGGTGGTGTGACGCGGGTCATTTCGCGGTCCAGGGGGTATATCGGGCGCGGTATTTTGCTGAAGGGCAGACGTCCATAATCCAGTGTGCAGAGTGCACCGCTGTCGCAGACCACGACGCTGCTGGCAATCGGTTCAAATGCCGCTCGGAAATGCTGCATCGACTTCAGCGCCACCACACGTTTTTTTGCCGGGTCGATGCCGAAGGCACGAAATTGCTGGAGATCGAGCATTTGCAAGGCAGTGCTGGTCACCAGGATTTCGATGTCATCGACCAGCAACACAGCGCTCGGGCCGAAGCTCTGTTCCAAGCCACCAATCATCGGACCATCGCCGATGAAGTCACCATTGCTGACCCGAAGGATGCGTCCGGTCACGGTCAGCGGTTCGCCGCCGAAGCGCGGATCGCTCTTGCCGCCGATGGCTACCGTCACCGTGGCATCGACACCTTGTTCGCACAGAAGTGCGGCGATCTCTGGGTCGACCATCGGGCCGAAGCAGGCATCCTCGACGCCGGCAGCCAGCAGGGCACGTAACAGCTCAGTGGCATCGCCATAAGACCCGGCGCCAGGGTTGTCGGCATAGTCAGCGATGATCAGCGGGCCGTTTTGACGGGGGTAAGTACGGGCCATTTGCGCGACACTGTCCACGGTATGGTAGGTGTTGATCACTTCGCCGCGGCGGTTCCAGATGTCATCTGCCAGGCTTTGGGCAAAGGCACGATGCAGGCGGGCATCGCCTTCATAGGTGACCAGCACGGTAGGCCCGACTTCGGCGATATCGGCTTCTGGAAAGGCGCCATTGATGCTGACCGCGAACGCCCCCGGCTGTTCGGCTTCCCAGGCTCGAGCCTTGGCGATGCGCTCGATCATCGGTCCGACATCGGTACGCCCACCGTTAGCTTCCTCGAGCATGGGCAGGTGAATGCGCAAGGTGCGCGGCTGGATTTCACCTTTCATGGTGCGCTGTAGCAGGTTGCCGGCGTGGCAGGCCGTCTCTTTGAGGTCAATGTGCGGGTAAGTCTTATAGGAAACCAGAATCTGCGCCAGCTCGCACATGCGCTCGGACACATTGGCGTGCAGGTCCATGGTCAGGGCAATAGGCAGATCGGGACCGACGACCGCGCGCAAGCGCGCCAGAATCTCTCCGTCGCCATCGTCGCTGTGCTCGGCAACCATGGCGCCATGCAGGCACAGCAGAATACCGTCGAAGGTTTGCGCCTTGGCTGCCTCGACAATCAAGCCGACCAGGTATTCGAAGGCCTCGACCGTTACCGGTCCCGCAGGCTCGCTCCAGGCGCTGACGACATGGTGCATCTCCCAATCAAATTCGGCCGCGCAACTCAGTGCACCCGCCAGACCGGTATTGGATTTGCCACGTTTCTTCACGGCTTCTTCGCCCAGCATCAGGGTCTCGCGCCGGAACTCGGGCAGACCGGTCTTGTGGGTGCTGAAGGTGTTGGATTCGTGCATGAATTCGGCGGTGAGAACTTTGAATGACATTTAGAACTCCGGGGCAAGGACCTTCGACTCATGAACGTGGCACGCCACGGCATGTTGGCCGGTCTGGGGGCGAAGGATGGGCAGGCTTTCACGGCAACGCGGTTGTACTTGTGGGCAGCGCCCGGCAAAGGCACAACCGAGCGGCTCATCGTAGCCACTCGGGATTTCGCCGGTGATCCGCACAATCTCGTGTCGCTGGTGCGGATCGGGCACCAGAACGCTGGCCATCAGTGCCTTGGTGTAGGGGTGGATCGGCGTGGCGCCGCGGGGGAGGACTTCAACCACTCGACCGAGGTACATCACCAAGGTGCGATCGCAGAAGTACTGCACCAGCGCCAGATCATGGGAGATGAAGACGTAGGTGAGGTCGAGCCGATCCCGCAAGTCCTGCAGCAGGCCAATGACTTGCGCCTGGATCGACACGTCGAGGGAGGCCGTCGATTCGTCGAGCACGATCAGCGATGGATCCAGCGCCAGTGCCCGGGCGATGCCTACCCGCTGTTTCTGTCCACCGGACATTTGATGTTGATAGCTGTCAGCCAGGTGAAGCGGCAGCGCGACCATAGTCAACAGCGCATCGACCTTGGCGCTGGCTTGTGCCGATGTCAGGGGGATGCCCTGTACCTGAAAGGGTTCAAGCAGCGTATCGCGCACCTTCTGTCGCGGATCGATTGAGGAGTAGGGATCCTGAAACACCATCTGAAAGTGTCGGCGAAGGGGCCGCAAGGCCCGTACCGAGAGGCTGGCGATATCGGTACCATCAAACAACACTTCGCCGGAGGTGGGCGTCAAAAGCCGCATGATGAGACGGGCCAGGGTCGATTTTCCACAGCCCGACTCGCCGACAACGCCCAGCACTTCCCCACGTTGCACGTCGAAAGAGACATCACTGACGGCGCGAAAGTGGCGTCGCGCTTTAAGAAAACCACCGCCGCTGGTGAAGGTTCGTCCGACGCCGCGTACTGACAGGATCGGTTTCATGGCAATTGTCCTGCGCTGTGCAGGAAGCAAGAGACGGCGCGTCCGGCCTCACTCATCGGCAGGGGCATCGACTGGCGGCAGATATCCATCACCCTGTTGCAGCGCGGGTTGAAACGGCAGCCCTCAGGCATGTTACCGGCCGATGGCACCATCCCGGGAATTCCCGCCAGACTTCCAGGGGGCATGCCCGGTCGCGGGATACAGCCAATCAATGCGCTGGTGTAAGGGTGTCGCGGGTTGTCGAAAATGGTCGCCACCGAGCCGTATTCGATCACTTGCCCGCAGTACATGACGGCGACGCGGTCGCAGGTTTGGGCCACGACGCCCATATCATGGGTGATCAACACCAGGCCAAGGCCGCGTTCGCGCACGAGCTGGACCAGAAGCTGAATGATCTGGGCCTGGACGGTCACATCCAGCGCAGTGGTCGGTTCATCGGCAATCAGCAGATCAGGATCGCCGGCCAGAGCCATGGCGATCACGATTCGCTGGCGCATTCCGCCAGACAGTTGGTGTGGAAACAGGTCGTAGGCGAGCGCCGGATTGGGAATGCGCATGCGCTCCATCAGTTCGACCGAGCGAGCTTTTGCAGCGTGACGATCGAGGTGCAAATGCAGTTGCGACACCTGGTCGATTTGCCTGCCGACGCGAACCACCGGGTCGAGGGACGTCATGGGGTTTTGCGTGATGAGCGCGATCCGCCCGCCGCGTAACGCGCGATAGCCAGGTTCGTCCAGCGTCGTCAGTTCGATGCCGTCGAAGCGGATACTGCCGGACTTGACCCGTCCACCCATCAGTGGCAGCAGTCCCATGATGCTCATCGCTGTCATGGACTTGCCCGAGCCGGATTCACCGACGAGCCCGAGGATTTCACCTTTATCGAGGTCCAGATCGACCCCGGACAACGGCTCGTACGGCCCGAAACCGATCTTCAGATTTTCAATGGTCAATAGCATGGGCTCAATGACTCCTCGCTTGTGCCTTGATATCCAAGGCATGCAGCACACCCTCTCCAAAAAGATTGATGAAAATCACGGAGAGGGCGATAAGTGCACCGGGCAACAAAATGACCCAGGGCGCGCTGAACAATTGTGCGGAGCCGGTGCTCATCATGGCGCCCCAGCTGGGAACCGGCGGTTGTACGCCCATGCCAAAAAAGCCAAGCGTCGCCTCAAGCAGGATCGCGTTGCCGGTCGACAGCATGGCAACGACAATCACCGGAGCCACCACGTTCGGCAGCAGTCGCCGCATGATGATATGAGTGGGTCCCGCGCCCAGACTCAGGCTTGCCTCCACGAATGTCTGGCGTTTCAGGCTTTTGATCTGGGTGCGGGTCAGACGCGTGAATTGCGCCAGGTAGGCGATGCTGATTGCCAGGACCGTACTGGACGAGCCGGGGCCGATGATGGCCACGATCAACAGCGCCAGGACAATTTCCGGGAAGCTCCAGGTCAGATCGACGATCGACATCACGATCCGATCCAGGCGTCCGCCGACATAGCCGCAAATGGCGCCGATCAGAATGCCGACGGTGACTGAAAGACTAATGGCGACCAGTGAAACGCTGAGCGAGGTCCGGGCACCGAAAATGACCCGCGAAAGCACGTCCCGGCCGAATTCGTCGGTGCCGAACCAATGTGCGGCAGACGGTGCCTGGGCGGCGATGGAAAGGTTTTGCAAGTCATAAGGGTAGGGCGCCAGCCAGGGGGCGGTGCAGGCAATGAGGATCAGGATCAGCAGCGCGACGCCGGAGACTGCTGAACTGAGTGTCGGCATCAGCACAGTGATGTTCCTGCGGACAGTGGAGGCAAGGGCGGTCATTGTGCGGAGTCCTCGCGTTGGCGCGGGTCCATCGCGGCTTGTAGCAGATCACCCAGCAACGTGCCGAGCATGACGGCGATGGCCAGGAACAGCAGGCAGCCCTGTATCAGCGGATAGTCACGCTGCGCCAAGGCGCGGATCAGCAGCGAACCCAACCCCGGCCGGGCAAATACATATTCCACCGTCACCGAGCCGCCGACGATCAGGCCGATACGCAAGCTCAGAATCGTTACCACAGGAATGAGGGCGTGACGCAGGATGTGGCGTAGCTGAATCGTCCAGCGCGACAGCCCCTTGGCATGCAGCAGCATCACGAAATCCTCGCGGGCAATTTCAATCATGGAGATGCGGGTCACCCTGGCCACCAGCGCCATGCCGCCCAATCCAACGGTAATGACGGGCAGGATCAACGAGGTCCAGCTACGTGCGCCGGACACCGGCACCCAACCGAGTTCGACGGCAAACAACATGATCATCAACAGGCCAAGCCAGAAGGTGGGGACCGTCGAGCCGAGCAGCGACACGCCCATCAAGCCGTGATCGATCCAGCGATCCTGAAAAGAGGCGGCAATCGTTCCGGCCAGCAGGCCGGCGACTGCCGAGAACATCAATGCCCAGCCACCGAGGGCCAGGCTATGGCCGAGATTGCTCATGATGAGATCGGCCACCGGGCGGCGCATGACAATGGCCGTGCCCAGGTCGCCGTGCACAATATTGTTCAGCCACGTGAAGTACTGCTCGATCAGGCTGCGGTCCAGACCATAACGAGCGACGATTTCCGCACGCTGATTGACCGAGGCGCCCACGCTCATCATGTTGTCGACCGGGTCTCCGGGCACCATGTGGACGATCAGAAAGACCACGCCAGAGACAACGAAGAACACCGGAATCATCGCCAGCAGCCTCCGAATGAAGTAATTCATCATGTCAGTCGTCTCTGGGTCGTCATGGTCTGATCCTTATTCCTTGATGGCGATATCAAGCACGCTCTGGGCGGTAAATTGCGGCCCATCGATTTTCCCCGGCAACACCAGACGTTCCTTGTCGAAGACCATGCTCTGTTCCGGCTCGTAGATCGGCGCGAAGGGGTATTGGCTGAGCACATATTCGTGATACGCGAGGAAATTGGCGGCCCGCTCCTCTTGGGTCTTCGAACCGGTCAGCGCCTTGGTCCGCAACTCCTCGGCTTTGGCGTCTTTCCACATCGAGACGTTGGGGTAGCCAAGGCGTTCGGCACTGAAGAACCAATCGAGGATGTCGGCGTTGTTCCAGCCGTAGCTGCGCACGGCCAGTTGCTGCGTGCCTTTCTTGTATTCGGCGCGAATTGAACTGGAGTCGAACACTGAAATTTTTGCGTTGATGCCCACGGCTTTCAGCTGTGCCTGGATGACTTCTGTCAGGCGTTTGAACTCGGTGTCGCTTTGCGTCACCAGGGTTACGCTCAATGGCTTGCCATTTTTTACGCGGATGCCGTCAGATCCCATCTTCCAGCCCGCCTCTTCGAGCAGGGTCTTGGCTTGTGCGGGGTCATAGGAAATGTCGAGCTTGGGATCGACCTTTGATTCCGGCAGTGAAGCAATCAGAAAGTTGTGCGCAGCACGTCCCTTGCCACCGAACAGGCTATCGACAATCTCCTGCTGGTTGATGGCCAGAGCCGTGGCCTTGCGCACCTTGAGATCGGTAAAGGGTTCGACGGTGGTGTTGATCGGCATGTAGTAAATGCCGAAGCCGGACTGGCTTTTGATGGTCGCGTTATTCAGCGTCTTGTATTGCGCCAGGATGTCACTCGGTACATCGATGACCAGATCGACCCCGCCGGTCTTGAATTCGAGGAAGGAGGTCGAAGAATCGGCAATCTCACGCAAGGTCAGCTTGTCTATCTTTGCCGGCCCTTTGTTCGCGGAGAGCGGGCCGCCCCACGTGTAACCGGGGTTACGAACCAGCACGGCCTCGGAGCCGATAGCAATACTTTCAAGCTTGTACGGACCCGTGCCCACGGCGACTTTCACGCCATAGTCCGTGCCCTCCGCGTCATAGGCCTTGGGACTTGGAACACCCATGAACCCGCTCGACAGGTTGTAGAGGAGGTTGGTGTCGGGGTGCTTCATGACGAAATGGACGGTGTGATCATCGACGACCTCGACTTTGTCGATGGCGCTGACCAGAAAGGCGTTTTCGGTCCCGGCAAATTTCGGGATCCACCACGCGATGGTCTGAGCGTTGAAGGGCTCGCCGTCATGGAAGGTGACGCCCTCGCGCAGGTGGAAGGTCCAGCTCATGCCATCTGCCGTGGTTTCCCAGCTTGTGGCCAAGTGGGGATGAAATTTCTGATTCGCGTCCTGGTCCACCAGACGGTCGTAGATCAGGCCGTCAACCAGCGTCACCAACGAGCTGCGGATCGGGTCCAGAGAAGTCGCCCCCGCTTGCGATGACGGCAACACAAAGGTGGCTTCGGTGTCCGCCAGAGCTGCATTTGAGAGCAGTCCCCCTGCGCAGATGAAACTGAGAGCGAACAGCGGTCCGTAAAACTTGCCCTTGATTACATTCATGATGTGCGCTCTCCATCGTTAATGCGTTGGTTGTTTGAACTCGTTATCAATCTTCCTGCGGTGTTCCTACGTATCCGGTGAACTTGTTGTAGCAGGCAAAAATCTGCTTCAAGCGATCCTCGACGGAGGCGCCCAGTTGCGCGAACACACCGTTGATCGCCAGTTGCACCAGCGAGACCAGTGGGCCCAGAGAGTCCAGAAAATGATTGAGTTCGGTCGGTACGGCGAACACTTCGCTGGCCACCGACGGACCCCAGTCGCAAAAGGTGTCAGTGATGATGGTCACCGGTATGCCGCGATCCCGCGCCGAGGTCGCCAACAACTGGCTTTGGCGTGAATAGCGGCGAGTGTCGATAATGACCAGCATGGTTTTGGAGGGATCGGTGAGCAGCACGTCGACGAAATTGCCGGCGGCCAGATCGGCCAGGTGCACGCCGTCGCGTAGATATTGCAACTGATGCGCCAGGATCGCCGCGACCCCTCGTTCCGTCTGGAATCCCGCACAGTAGACGTTTTCTCGAGTTGCCAGACGTTTGACGAAACGCTCGAACTCCGGACTTTGAGCGATCTCGTAAACGCGCACCATGGTGCTGATTTCAAACTCCAGGCTGGCGGCAAGCAGGTCGTTTCCCGACTGGGCGCGTGCCGCGAACTCCCGCAGCCGATCACCGACCAACCAGGGACTGTCGCCAATATTGCTTTTCAGATCGGCTTTCAGTTCTTTGAAATGGGTATAGCCGATAGCGCGACAGAATCGGCCCACCGACATTTCACCGACACCGACCTTGGTGGCGATGCTGGCGGCGGTCTCGAAGGGCAACTCGTTCAAATTGGCCAGCATGTAGTTGGCGATAACGCGCCCGGAGGCGGTTGATCCTTCGAGGCTATCGAGCAGGCGCTGCTTCACGGTCGTCATTGAAAAATCCAGAAATGGTATATTTCTATCTTGCTATGGCTGAGTAATATTTTTATAACATGGATCGATCGGCAGCAGTCAACTATTTGGGCAATCGATTCGTGGAGGGCGTAGGAGAGGCGGTGGTGAAAGGATTCGGAGGTCCCGTCCATGGGACTTCGATGGGTATGCCGGTGTTGGTGCTGATCGAAACGGACCCATTCTGCCAATTTAAATTTGACCTTGGGCACGTTGCTGATTTGACCTCTGATGGATGTTCGTCAGCGATTTGCGCGGCCAGGAGCCGCAGGAGTACTCTTTGTTCTCATTGCCCCACCGATACGATAGAAAACGCTGACCGACACGCCGTCCTTCGCACTGAGATTCGACCGACCAGATTGCCGTCCTCCCTGAGGATTCGGCCGGCATCGTTGGCGGTCAGCGACTCGAGTTCTTTGATGGTGATTTTGGCCATAAAATAGGTTCTCCCTACTTTTACCCCCACAAAAACGTCGGCTCTTGATGGACGTTCCTGGGCTCTCGTAGAGCAGAGTATCGCTGGAGCTCAGGTAAATACTCGCTTGGAAAATCCAGAGTAAAACTTTTGGATCTTTCAAGGAGTATGAAAAAGAGAATGGGGTGCTAGGGGGCGAGTGTTCGAATCACTCCGTCCCGACCATATAATTCAAGGGGTTGCGAGATTTTATCTCGCGACCCCTTTTTATTTTTGGTCGTTTTTACCCCTACAAAACGACTGGCTCTGGGTGGAATCCTAATCGCTTTCATTTGGAGCTGAAGCCATCTTTGGCACTCTGTAGCGGTATTTAGGATTACATAAACTCTCTGAGCGAGGCGAAACCTTGCCGATAGTTCAGCCAATGGCCGTTGCGAACGGTCGCAGCTTTTCTTAGGTGTGTGCGTTTACGCGTCAAAACTATCCACAAAAGGAGTGGGTATATCTGTGGATAATGACTCAGGTACTGCGGAATACAGGGCTTGCAAGGTTTTGATCATGAATTGAGCAGATTTTTGTGTGCCGTTGACCTCGGCGTATAGTCGCTGCCGTTCGGCAGGCTCTAGGCTTCATCGCAATTAGATGCCTATCTTTGCTGTGAACCCAGATGCCTGTGATTTGGTAGGACTGATCCGACACTGCCATTCGACATTGGGGCGGTCTCCATGGATAGTTTCCTTTCGGTGCCGAATCCGTTCTGGCCGATCCGGGTCGGTCCCTCCAGAGAGACATGGCTGATCGGGCGTTACATGTTGAGGTAGCTTTTCGGTAGAAACAGGAGAGGGCGCGTAGTCGTCCGAATCATTCTTGAGGTCGTACTGCCAAGCCAGAAGCGGCGGACTCGCGAATGACCAAAAGCGCCCATGACCAACAGATCGATATCGTGCTCGGCCTGATAAGCCTGTAAGGCGAGTTCCACGTTACCGCTGCGGATAGCGGTCCGGACGTCACACCCGGCTGTTTTCAGAATGGCACTTGCCGCATCGAGTCGCCCAAGGTTCGTCGGTGTTTTGGCTGCGACCATCACGAGATGCACCGGCAGTTTTGTGAGTACGGTACTCGCGGCCACCATCTCCGCGCCCATGTGCGTGACCTCACTCCCGTCATAAGCAAGCATCAGGCTTCGTGGGGTGTTGAAGGTGGGAGGGGTGAGCAGAATCGGCTTGTGTAGAGCATGGATGATACTTTCGAGTTGGTTGATGAGGGGGCGAAGCGAACTTTGTTTCCCCACCACCAGCCAACGCATGTCATTTTCCATTTCCAGTAATCGACCCAACAGTTCTCCGTTTCTTTGACGAAGCTCCGGTTTTTCCACGCCATCAGCAATTGCTCGCTCCCGAGCATTTTCAAGCAGCAGATAGCCTTGTTTCAGTGCTTGCTCATGGCGTTGTTCGTCCAGCGTCATGGCTTCCAGCACATGGCCCAGGCTACCCGGGAGAATCTCCACGCAAGGAGGGCGGTCTACAACGTTCAGGAGGGTCAACGGAAGGGCAAAGTTGAGACTGGCCCACGCGGCGTAGTCGCAGACGGCTGGACAAGTATTTGAGCTATCGATACAGGCCAATATGTGAGTCATCTATACCCTCGTCTCGCGACCTTGAAGAGCCTGTCAAGGGCACGCGGGCTATAAACGAAAAGTATCTGTCCGGGGGGCGAACTCAATGCTTTTCGCGTGCCGGTGAACAGGTTCGGCCGCTGCCCGTCCGATTCGTTATCTGGTGACAGCTAAGCTTGATCCAGTTCGAGTATAGACAGGCCTGGAGAGCCTTCAGGCAGGCAACGTCAATTAAAAAGTCAGTGGCCCTGGCTGCAGGTGGCGTGAGGTATTTGCGGGTAGGTATGCGGTGCTTCGATTCTTTCTTTGAGTGTGGCTGCGTAGTTCCTGGCACTCCGCTCATTGCGAAACTCAACGCTGTGGCCGCCAAAATAGACAGACCAGAGTTCTTCATTTTGGGTAGAGCGGTGCTCAATTTTTACTGACATGTTCAAACTCCAAGAGAAGAATTATTCAGAAGTGAACTTCGGCGGACTTGATACCTAGATTCCGAAGCTCATGGATCAGGTCATCCAAGCGTCCGAATGACTCGATTTCTTCGTTGTCGTTGACCAGAAAATAACTTCTTCCCGCCTCTTTTTTGAACAGGATGATCCACTCGCTGGTGTTGGCCGGGTTGGCTATCACATGCGTGTCGAAATGCATGCCTTCACCGTGTTTGGTTTTGACGTCTTCGCGTTTCATGCGGATCTCCGAGTGTGGATTCATTCTGCCCACGAGCATGATTGGGCGCCTGTCAGCACTGGATTCTCAGCCCGCTCGGGTGTTGCGCCGAGGGCAATCGAATTACTTCACTATTATCATATCGTGTGAATAGTATGCACATGCCACCAGAGAGAGGCCAGTCATGATTGCGATACGAGAAGCGTGGAAAGCAGGCCTGTTAAAGCCCGAGCACTGGCTTCGAAATATCGTCTCTGGGGTCATCGTGGGAGTTGTCGCGCTGCCGTTGGCCATGGCCTTTGCCATTGCTTCAGGGGTCAAGCCCGAGCAGGGGATTTACACCGTCATACTGGGTGGTTTGTTGGTGTCTGTCTTTGGCGGGAGTCGTCTTCAGATCGCGGGGCCGACAGGGGCGTTCATCGTCATTCTGGCGGGGGTGACCGCCAAGTACGGCGTAGACGGCTTGCAGATTGCAACGATGATGGCTGGGGCGATCCTGTTCTTGCTCGGTGTCACCAAGCTTGGCGCCCTCATCAAGTTCATTCCCGATCCTGTGATTGTCGGATTCACCGCCGGTATCGGTGTGATCATTTGGGTGGGGCAATGGAAAGACTTTTTCGGTTTGCCGACAACCAGTGGCGAGCATTTTCATGAGCGCCTCTGGCATCTGCAATGGGCATGTGCAGCTTCCACCTGGTGTTTTGGTTTACACCATTGAGGGGCCGCTCTTCTTCGGCGCAGCGGAAACCGTCGAGCGTGTGTTGGCTCAGACGCACACGGATCCAGGGATACTGATTATTCGCCTGAAGCGAGTTCCGTTTATGGACATCACGGGGTTACAAACGCTACTCGAAGTCATTGAACACCTGCGTAAGCGCAACATTGTCGTGAAACTGTGCGAAGCCAACGAGAAGGTTCTTGGCAAGCTGGACAAGGCTGGAATACTCCAGGCACTGGGTTCGGAGCATTATCATGCTGACTTCAGTGGTGCACTGGGCAGCCATGTCGAGATCGATAAGTCGCCAAGCCTTCAGTTGAATTGACGCCTGACCAGTAGTGCGATGGGCTGGCTCCCGTCGTGCCATCCCGTTCGCGAATTAATCACTTGCTGTTGGCCGTGATTTTACTTTTGGTCGAGTAAGACACGCCGTGTGTCTCCAGGTAGTCTCGAATAAGCTGACGGACAACTTGTGAAGGGGTCAAGTCCTGAGAGGCGCAGAGCTCCTCAAGGGCTTTTTTCTTGACGGGATCAATGAGCACCGTCAATCGTGCAGTCTTGTTTTCCATGGATTACCGATGCCCTAGAATGGTCGATGATAATCAAATTGTAATGGTCAGGGCTGTACTTGTCACCGTTCAGGGGCCTCTGGGCTAGCTGGATTGACTATGAGCGCTGGGCGGTGATGACGTCCCTACCCACCTGCATGGCTGCATTGATTTGTCGGGTTCTAATGTCTTTGTCTTCCCTCGTCAAGACTGGGTCTTTGGCGTGTTTTTCGTAAGACAGCCACTTCGGGACTATCCTGTGTTTTTAAACCGACAGTTGTCATGAACCTATGCGTCTGGAGCAGGTGAGCCACACTTTTTAGCGTCAAAATTCGGTACTTAATGCTGCTATCGATGATAGGTCCCCTCCAGTGTCGAGGGCTCTTATGGTGTCCCACAGGTCTTTAGGGATAAAGAACAGTGGGTTGCATGGATAAAGTGGCAACAATGAACGCAAGAGTCGGGCTGACGAGTGGCGAAGAGGCGGAAGACTTTTTCGTACAAACGCTGGAGCAGGCTATCGATGCGGTGGTGATCATTGATGATCACAACAGCGTGGTGTTTTTCAATGCCGCTGCCGAGAGCTTTTGGGGCTGTCCTCGCATCGAGGTGCTGGGTAATAACGTCAGCTCCCTGGTTCCACACGCCTTGCGCGCTCATCATGATGGATATATCAGTGCTAACCGGGAGACCGGGATCAACAAGATTGTGGGGGTTAGCCGAGATGTCCGAATCGTGCGCAAGGATGGCGAGGAGCGTTGGGGCGCAATGTCCATCTCGAAAATCACCTTGCAGGACCGAATCCTGTACGCAGCCTTCCTCAAAGATGTAACGCAATTGCGCTTGAAAGACATTGAGCACCGGCTGCTGTCGATGGCGGTCAATGTCACCAGTTCGGCGACCTGTATCGTCGACGCTAATGCACAGCTTATCTATGTCAATGATGGGCTCATTCGATTGCTCGGTTATCCCCGTGAAGAGGTGATAGGGCAATCACCGCTGATGTTCTTTGTCTCGGATGTTCATGCACAAGCGCCTGCGGAGCCAGGGCTGGAAAAAATCCTCTGTGGCCAGCCCCATGAGGTCAGCGCACTGATCAGCAAGCGTAACGGTCAACGGTTATGGGTGCATGTATCCTCGACGCCCGTGTTTGATGCGCAAGGGCAGATCGACAACATTGTGATTGTGTTGACCGACATTACCCAATCAAAGCTGCATGAGGTCTTGCAGGAAAAGGTCATCGGTGGACTGTTAAAAGAGGATTCTCTGGAGAGCGTGTTAACGCTGATGTGCCACGAGATTGAACGTATCGCCCCCGAAGTCATTGTCTCGATCCTTAGCGTGGACCAGGAGGGGGTTCTACATCCCCTGGCCAGCCCGGGCTTGCCGACGGATTACTCCAGGGCCATCGAGGGGTTATCCATTGGCCCTGTCGCGGGCTCCTGCGGTACCGCTGCCTATAGGGGCGAGCCGGTTCTGGTGATGGACATCAATAATGATCCGCTCTGGGCCGAGTACAAGTCGCTGGCAAAACAGTCAGGTTTACGGGCGTGTTGGTCCATACCGGTGCGCAACAGTTCAGGACGGATTGCAGCTACCTTTGCGCTCTATTTCAGGGAAAGTCGCGGGCCTGATCCCCTGCATGCGCATTTGGTGACGGCGGGCACGCACTTGTGCATGTTGGCGCTTGAGTGGGAAGAGGCGCGTCAATCCATTCGGAAAATGGCCTTTTATGATGCGTTGACCGGCTTGCCTAATCGGAATTTTCTGCTTGCCCAAGCACAGCGGAGCATTCTCGAAATGGCTCGAGAGGAGGCTGAGCTTGCCGTACTGTTTGTCGATCTGGATCGATTCAAGCAAGTCAACGACGCCTTGGGGCACGCGTCAGGAGACGAGTTACTGCGAGTCATGGCGCAACGGCTACGCAGTGTGCTTCGAGAGTCTGACTTTGTTGGGCGTTTATCCGGTGATGAATTCGTGTTGGTACTGCCACGGATGAACGCGACACAAGTCACGATCTTTCTTGAACGGCTGATGATGACCTTGAGCAGTCCGACGACGATTGCGGGCACCTCCGTCGTCGTTTCGGCCAGCATTGGCATCAGCCTGTTCCCGGGCGATGGTCAAGACATGGAGAGCCTGTTGCATCGCGCCGACATTGCCATGTACCAGGCTAAACGGGCGGAGCGCGGTAGTTTCAGTTTCTTTCTTGAAGAGATGAACAGGATCGCTCAAGGGCGATTGATGCTGGAAACGGCGCTGCGTAATGCCCTGACCAACAATGGTCTGAAACTGCACTATCAACCACAAGTCGATCTGAACAATGGGCGTCTGGTCGGTGTCGAGGCGCTGGCGCGTTGGGAGCATCCTACACTGGGCAATATCTCGCCCATACAATTCATCCCCCTTGCCGAGGAGTGCGGGCTGATAAATGACCTGAGCCAATGGGTGTTGCGGGAGGCTTGTGAGCAGCTCAGCGAGTGGCGTCAACAAGGTTTGCTGATCCCGTCCATGTCGATCAATCTGTCGCCGATTAACTTTCACAATCTGAACCTGGGAGGGCTGATCGACCAACAACTGCAACGCTGCGGCTTGCAACCCGCCGACTTGTGCGTAGAAGTGACCGAAGGTGTATTGCTTTGCAATAGTCTGGGGGCCGAGAAAACCATCCGGGATCTGCATGCCTTGGGTGTGCGACTGGCCATCGACGACTTTGGTACAGGCTATTCCAGCCTGGGGTATTTGCGGCACCTGCCAATCAGCGAGCTGAAGCTGGACAAGAGTTTTGTTGATGACCTGGAACACGATACGTCGTGCCGCGCCTTAAGCGAATCGGTCATCGGTATCGGCAAGGGGCTTTCCTTGCACGTTGTGGCTGAAGGTATTGAACACGCTATCCAGCGTGACATTCTCAAGGCCCAAGGCTACGAGGTCGGCCAAGGCAACTTCTTCTCGGCCCCGTTGCCTTGCGAGGCGTTCGTGCAATGGATTACAACTTGCGAGGTCTGATCGAGCATTCAGATGGCAACCTGATGCGCCTCTGAGCTTGTAGGCACACCCAGACAGTTAATTCGACCAATCTAAAGCCCGTACCGGGCCGGCTTTTTTAAGACGGTTTGATTGGCTGTTCGTCGGTCAATTCGCTCGACCAGCCGATATATCCCTTCCTGCCGGACGGAGCATCAGCGCCTGCCCGTTGGTTTGCGGATCATTGCTCCGCTGTTTGGCGAGGCGCGACTGTTGCGCGTTGCAGCGGCCTTCGAAGAGACGCGGCTGTGGTTGAAGACGTTGCCTTTGCAGGTTTTCTGATCGGCCAAACACTCTCCTGAAACCGCCTGCAAATGCTGATAAACCAACCTGTCTGGTTGGCCAGCCACGACGGTAAGGGCTGTCCTTATCGAAGTGTGGCCGTCTAAGTACTTACCCAACTAACCCGACGCTGACGAGCAGTCATCTTGAGCTCCGGTGTCACCGCACTTGAAACTGCTATTGAGGGCGGATTGGCCGTTGGCATCGTCGACCGTGCTCAAGTGCGTCAAGGCATGCGCGTGCTGACCGTTCCCTTCAAGGCGCCCTCTAGGATGGCATGGTATCGCCTGCACCCAACGGCCACCCAAGGGTTAGCGAAACATCAAGCATGAGTCAGTAGATCAACCGTATCCCACTGATATCTCTATAGAGACCAGGGCTATCGCGTCGCCCAGGTTGCATACGCGCGTAGATGGTGTAGGTGCGCGAGGCGCTGGAATGGGCGGGAATGCTGTAGCTGTCGGAAACCGTGCTGCTGACGCCATCACCGCTTCCCCACACCTGCTGATAAGCGCTGGAGGTATAGAGCTGATACTGAGTCTGGCCGGTTGCCGAGGTCATTTGGCGTTCTGCGCTGCCAGTGGCGTCTTCGAGAAGGATCTGGTAACTGACACTCGCTGCGCTGGCATCGCTCTGGCAAATCACGGTGATGGTGGCCGTGCTCAGCTGGATCCGTTCGGCGATGCCTTTAACCAGGCCAAAACTCAATGGTGTTACTGCAATTGAGCAGTTGTAGGCATAGGCCGCAGGACTGCACAGCACGATGACCGTGGACAGGATGAAGGGCTTCATGGGCGGGCTCCGGTTAAACAGGTCAGCGGACCAATTTCGGGAATGTTGTCAGCCTGCGATTGGTATTCAAATGCCAGGTGGCATGAAGGCTTGTCCGGAGGCTGGACCAGCAGTTCATTGTGTGCGCCCAGCCCCTCGAGAAAAGTCAGTCCGTCATAACCGACAACACCTTGTGCGCCAGTGCGATTCAGAGTGACCTGACTGCCTAGCGCTATCGGTTGGTGTTGTTCATCCACGAGGCGCAGGGTGGCACCGTAACTGCGCGAGATCGGGAACTTGACCACCAGGCCGGACCGGTCTCGCGGTCGTACACGTCGTTCGACGTTGTCCAGCGAGGAGTCCATGGGGACATCATTGGCATCAATGGTCAGGAGATTACTTTCATAAGCGCGTAGATCTTCGACGAACAATATTCCAGAAGCATTGGTGCGACCCACAGGGCGGTTCTCTTGCAAGACCATCACATCCGCCAGACCGTCTGTGTCCACAATGGCGAAGCTATCGTTGACACTGTTGGACGCGAACACATGCCCGCCCATTGTCGTGATGGCCCCCCGTGCGGTGGCACGAAAGGCATCGCCATCGTTGCCCTGTTCGGTTTCGGCGCCGACCAGCGCCCAGGGCGTCTTGTACTCCATGCCAAGGCTCCGGCGATTCTGGGCACCGGTTTGTTGCGCGACTCGCCAGCCAACATCACCTTGTTGAACGGCGCTCTGCTGAGCCAGAAGGGTTTGAGAGGCACTGCCGCCGCTGACGCTGCTGCTGGCACTGACCATGGCCCGTTGTCCTATGGGAATGGAAATGCCGATGAATAGCCCATTACCACTGGCGCCTTCGAAATCATGAAACGCCGTGACAAAGCCAAAAGTCTGCCAAGGCAAACGGGTCGAAAAAGTCGCCGAAAGTGTGGAGGTGTGGATGCTTTCTGACTGGACGATATACCTATTGTCGAAGTCATATTGTTCGTAGAGGTTGACCAGTTTTTTTGCATAGACCAGTCCGAACGAGCCGATCCCGGGCAATGGAATGCCCAGATTTGCACGCAGGGTCGTTCGGGGCATAGCGTCGTCGTTGACCGAGGCGATATCGGAAAATTGCTGGTCAGCCTTCAAGATACTCAAGCCATAATTGAACCCGGGTGTAGAGTGGGAGAAGCCCAACCCATACTGAAGTCCTGATTTTCCTCCATGGTCGCTGGCAGCTACCGTGGCAGACAATACGCCGAGATTACCGACTAAAAAGCTTGAGCCGATTCCTCCCATCACCAACCCGGAAGTGCTCTCCAAGTGACTCTCCAGTGTCAGTTTTGAGGTCATGCCACGTCGATAACTTACGGATGCTGCGCTGTCGACGTAATCATTCGACTCGCTGGCATAGTGTCGACGCACTGAGCCCACCTCCACTGACAGGGCATCCAGTCCTGTTTGCAACAGCGCTGTGCTGGCATAAAAAGGCATGGTCTGACTGATCTGGCGGCCACTGGCGTCCTTGACTACCATCGAAATTTCGCCGCCACCGTTGCTGACCGGAAGCTGAGAAACTTCAAAAGGTCCGGACTCGACCTGGCTGGTCAGTTGGTGCAAACCGTTGACGAAGACATCGACAGATGAAGGGACAGCGACTTCTCCGCTTATGCCTGGCAGGGGGAATGTCACCAGATCCGGACGCAGGCCGAAGTTGGTAGTTATCTGCGCGCCCGCCATGCGCACTGGTCGTGTCCAGGGCAAACCGCCGTTAATGAAGTCGCCAGCGTTGTAAGTCCGCAAGTTGACTACATCGGAATATGCGTAAGTACTGTTCAAGCGCACGGTGCTTGTCCGATAAGGATTACTGCTGTGGAGGACACCGGTCTCGAACACGCCATGATCGCCAAAGAAGCGCATGCCTGCCAGGGTGCTCGAGCTGATCTTGCCGCTGTAGCTGGTGACTTGGGTGTCATAATTGAGCACTGCACCAAGATCGCTTCGCGGCGGCAGGTCGGTGAGACGGGGCCCTTCGTGAATCATTCTGAGGGGGACCAAATCGCTATTGGGTACCCGCAGCTGAATGTTCTGTCCGGGGAGATCCAACTGATAGGACCAACCGGGAATGCTGGACAGATCAACCAGACCTTGCTGGCTGTTGTCGGGAAGAATCAGGCCCAGACTCCGTAGCTCGCCGGCATTTGCAAGCATGGCTTCCTGAACCTGGATGAACTCCAGGACACTCTTGCGGCTATTGCCGTTGATGAGCACATCGAGCAATAGGCTTTGCCGGCCGGACGACAGTCCTGCATCGGCATCCGTCGCATGGGCACGCCATGTGGTCACCGGTCCCACTAGACACAACAGCAAGCACAACAACCGTGCCGAATTCACATGCTGGCGCCGACGACCAGCCATTGCTCATGAGGACCTCCTGGGCCTGAGGTTCTTAGTCGCACCTTGGTGCCGATACTCAGTCGCTGCTGCGCGTCCGAGATAGACCAGTGTCGCTCGACGCCGGCCAGGACATAGGGCAAACCCTGGTTCAGCAATTTAAGTTTTTGCCCATTGGCGTCGCTCAGTTCCAGACCCAGTAGTTTGCCGTGCTGCAGACCGTGATTGACGACGATCAAGGTTGGAGTACCGGCCTGTAATTCGATGTGCCACTGTAAATCCGGTTTGGTCGTTTCCACCACTTTGGCGAATACAGGCACCGTCAATCGTAGAGTCATTTCGACTTTGCCGTTGATTTTTCCCGGAAGCTGGTCGAAGACAAGACGGTAGGCACGTTCGGCCTCACCGGAGTGTTCACGCAGCATTACCCTCACGGTTTGCGATTGGCCGGGAGCGATGCGCGCGAATGGAGGGCTGATGACGAGTTGATCGGTTTTTTGCAGAACATCCCCTTGCGTATTTTGGCTCCAGCCGAAGCTGCGTATCTGGATGATCGATTCGTTGTCGGCCCGATTGGTCAGGGTGAAACTGGCGGAGCGTTGGCCGGGAGCCAATTGTTGGCTGATCGGTACAATTTCCAACGCTTGCGCAAAAGCTTGTGAGGAGAGGCTGCATGTACCAGCGAGCATTAGTGCCCACCACAAGGTGACAAGTCCGGTCGTGGGCATTGGGCGTCTTATCAATAGTTAACTGTGACGAGCACAGTGTCGGTGTAATCGCCGACAGTTGTGGAGGTCTGGCCTGCCGGGATTAAGGCATAGACTGGAATCGCCTGTGCGACTCCGGTACCAGCACCCGCTAATGTGTCGGTACCGATGGCTTCTCCCCAATTGGTGGAGTGAGCAAGTTCCTGATAAAGCCCGTAGCTGAGGGCGACGGAGTCTGCACTGTTGGTCAGAGAGCGAGTGCTGGTTGTTGCAGCGTCACCTGCACCAGCCCCCAGCCCGATGGTATAGGGCGCTTCATTGGTGCAGGTGACCGTCAAGGTCGATGTGCTAGAAACGTCAGTGCCTGTGTACGCTGTGAAAGCCAATGGAAGAGTAGACACGGTGCAGACTGCGGCGACAGCCGCGGTTACGGTCATGTTCGCCGTCGCCGTTGCCGCATTTGCATTTAGGGAAAGCATTGCGCCAAGACCGAGCGCCGAAACGGTTACGACTTTGCTGAGAAGTTTACTGGGCATGGTTTTTCCTGAAAGGCGCTAGGGAGTAGGAGGACTTGGTGAGAGACCAATGTCCTCACTCATGTTAGCCGCAAGCGCTTTTTCAGGAGGCTTTAAACTCCTGCATAATTGGCCATGATAGCTGCATAAATAGCCAAGACGACATTTTTATCAGGGCGTCATATGAATATTGGCAGGGCGACAGGAAAGTGGCTTCAGATAAAATTAGTCATGGGGCACCAGTTTCTTAAGTTCTTGATCAAGGCGGAGGGTGTTGGATTTATTGATGGTTGGCGAGATTTTAGTTGAATGTATCTTGATTCGTAAGGTTTTCTTTTTTGCGTAAGATGTAAGGTAGTTGGTTGAAAGTGATAGCATTTTTCTTATATTTGTTGCATGGATTATGAGTCCATGCCTTCGACATCGGCTGAGAAGTATCGTTCGCTAATACTAATGTATGATTTCGGTACTTATTTTATGGGTGGCTTTTTAGCTTGACTCCAATAATACGATGAGACTATTGTTTGAGGCGTTAATTTTTTAACCGATAGCTGCTTGGTTTTTTCTGTGCTAATAATATCGATTCAAGCAAGTATGTAATCAAGCCAAACGTGAATTCGTTCTGGTCATTGTACCTCGGATGTGTCGTTCCGAGTGATAGGGAGCTAATGGAATGCTCTACAAGAGCTTGATACACAATGTGACTATATCTGGCCAAGTTGCGGTCGACGCCAAAGTTGAGACTGGTACTCGCTCTTTGATTATCCTGGCCTACTCCGGTTGTTTTGTTGGCGATATCGTAAAGCTTCTAGAGAGTATATGTTCGCTTAACGAGCATCTTGCTGCGAGTGGGCGTGCAGTTAATTATACTGCAACGGTTTACTCTCTGGATGGCGGGGTGCTGGTTTCACCCTCTACGCCTTTGGTCAGGCTCGAAACTCAGGCTGTGAATACTTATATATCGACCGATATCGACATGTTGGTTATTGCTCATGGGTCGCTGGCTTCGGTATCCGTACTGCCACAATCAATACTCAATTGGCTACAGCAGATATGTCCCCGTGTGGAACGAATAGTGGCGTTAGGTTCTGGGGTGTTCTGGTTGGCCGCTGCAGGGCTTTTGAACAAGCGACAGGTCACGACGCATTCCGTATTGGCGGCTACGCTTCGCAAGCGCTATCCGGCCGTAAAAGTTGAGCCGGGTAGGTGGTTACAAGTAGATGGCCCTTTCTACACTACGAGCGAGTGCATTAATACGAGTGACATGGCTCTGCTTTTGCTGCGTGAAGATTTCTCTGAGAATATACTCGACGTGCTGGAGGTTCATAAATATAAAGAACCTAAAGAGTCTAGTTATCTTGCAGCATTCAGTGCAGTATTAATGCGAGCTGACTCCATTGTTTATCGAGTCTGTGTTTGGTGGTTGGGGCATTTGGACCAAGATTTGAGCATGGGCCTTTCGGCAAGGAGCCTGAGCATGAGTGAACGAAACTTTCGTCGCCAGTTCAAGCTTGAGGTTGGTTATCCACCCTATTATTTTCTATTGCTGCTGCGGGTGGAGATGGCTCGACAGGCATTGATAGATAGCAATCTTCCGGTGGACAAAGTCGCCCGTCGTGGTGGTTTGCTCGATGGCCAGCAATTGGCGCGAATGTTCCGCAAATATATCGGCGTTTCACCTCAGCAATATCGTGCAAATATGCGCGCTGGTTATACGCCCCTCAGTCACCCCGATTACGCTCGGCTATTTAACGCCAAGGTCCAGCCTCACTGGTTACAGAGACTACTGACAGATGTTTTTCCTGTTTGCGCCAAGCGTTGAGAGTGGTTCGGCGATTTGTGAAGAAGACTGAACCGTCGTCACTGATGCTAGAAAAATCGGATAATTAGTAATTGCAGTATCATATCAAAAAGAAATCCGGAGCCAATACCAAAAGTCAGGTTTCTTGCCGCTCTATTCAATAATTTATCCCGTCCGAATACTATTTTAAAGACATCATAAAACATGTTCATGCGTTGCCCTTTCTGTCATCAAGCATAAGTATCCATTCGGTTTTCAAACTCCGGAACACACGCTCCATCGGCGCATTGACGCTCCTATGTCAACCGACGTGCCTCGATTCGTTCAAATCGGCCAAAATCAGAGGGTACAAGTCTCGAATGATGTAGCGCTTCAAACATCTTTGAATTTCCTTGGATGACAGTCCCTCAGCCGTTCTACGCGCTACGTAGGCTCTGGTTCGTGAATCACTGCGCATACGCACCATGGCGATCGTCCACAACGCATTGTTGGCGGATCGATCCCCTCCACGGTTCAGGCGGTGGCGAACCGTCTTTCCGGATGACGCCGGTAACGGACTGACACCGCAAAGCGCAGCGAGCGCTGACTCGCTCTTCAGGCGTTCAGGATTATCGCCGGCAACAGAGATCAGGGTTGCCGCCGACTGGGGGCCCACACCGAATTGATTACGAAGACGATGTGCGTACTGCTGAGTCAGAGATTCCAGCATGTCATCGAGTTCTTTCAGCTCCGCCGCGAGAGCCGTCCAGCGCCTCGCCAGAAGCCTAAGTGACGTAGCCAACGCAGCCAGGAATGGGGCCGTCCCTAACGAGCCAATCAACCGGCTCGTGGACGCTCAGCTAGTCAATCAGCGCGAACGCTCGTGATCTTCCGACATCAAGAGCGCGGTAGCCTTTTTTAGGATGGATTTCTCTCGCTCAAGTCGAGCGATACGAGCTTCCAGTTCCTGGATTTTCTGTTGTTCTGGGGTCAGCGCTTTGCTCTGCGGGGTAACACCTTGGCGTTCCTTCTGGACTTGATCGACCCAACGTCGCAAGGCCGATTCGCCGACGCCGAGTGAACGACTGGCTTCGATGAAACTGTAGTTTTGCTTGAGCACGAGGTCGGCAGCCTCGCGTTTGAATTCAGCGGAAAAGACACGACGTTGTTTGGTCATCTGACACCTCGATCTGGCGAGCATTCTCGCCTAAATGGGTGTCCGGTTTCATTAGACCACTACACTTTGCGTTTTGCGAAAAACAACGTTGTGCAGCAGATGGATTCTCTGACGGGGGCCGGGCGCCTACCTTGGGGGTGTGAAAACATTCAACCACGGAGACCGTCATGAGTTTGCACTCATCCAATATTCAGGTGACTTACGACTTCATCTGCCCATGGTGCTGGATCGGTGAGGAAAATCTCGAACGCGCTCTTGCCGCCTCGGGTTTTTCAACTGACCGCCAAATTACTTTCCTGCCTTATCAGTTGAACCCGGACATGCCTGTTCAGGGTATGGATCGTAAAGCCTATCGCTCTGGCAAGTTCGGCAGCTGGGCGCGAAGCCAGGCCATGGACGCACAGGTCACCCACGCCGGTAAGGCTGTCGGCCTGGCGTTCGATTATGAACGCGTCGAAAAAACCCCCAATACGCTCGCAGGGCATCGGCTGGTATGGCGAGAGCAACAGGCGGGTAGAGACGCTTCCTTCCTGGTCAAGGCCATTTTCAAGGCGTACTTCGGCGAGGGGCGGGATATCGGCGACCTCAATGTATTGGCCGACATCGCTGCCGAAACGGGGCTGGACCGCGGGGCAATTGTCGACTTTCTCGACACCGATGAAGGCACTGCTGAAGTCTTGAAGCTCGAGGCCAAAACCAAAGCCTCCGGCGTGCGCTCGGTACCGAGTATTCAGATCGCAGACGACGTGATCAGTGGTGCTCAGCCCACCGAAGTAATGATCCAGGTACTAAGACGAAGCCAAGCGACTTAAGCCGTTTTTTCAATCCATATCCATTCGGGAAATTATCATGACTCATCACTTGTTCAGCCCAATCAAACTCGGCCAATTCACCCTCAATCACCGCGTCGCCATGGCCCCGCTGACTCGCTCCCGGGCGGGCCAGCCTGGCAACGTACCGACATCGATGAACGTCGAGTACTACCGTCAGCGCGCCAGTGCCGCGTTGATCATCAGCGAGGCTACTCAGATTTCGCAGCAGGGTCAGGGTTACGCCTGGACGCCCGGTATTCACAGCGACGAGCAGGTTCAGGGTTGGAAAGCTGTCAGCGAGGCCGTGCACGCAGAAGGCGGACGCATTTTCCTGCAGCTCTGGCACGTGGGGAGGGTGTCACACCCGGTATTTCAACCCAACGGCGGCCTGCCGGTGGCACCGACAGCGCAGCCGGTCCCCGGCAAGACTTTCATCCTGAATGAAAAGGGCGAGGGCGCCTGGGGTGATGTTCCGGTCCCTCAGGAACTGGACATTCCGGGCATTGAAGCGATCGTTGCCGACTACCGCAAGGCCGCTCGCAATGCTCTTTTGGCCGGTATGGACGGTGTGGAAATCCACGCGGGCAATGGCTACCTGCTCGACCAATTTCTCAACAGTGCCAGCAATCAGCGCAGTGATCGCTACGGTGGAAGTATCGAAAACCGCGCGCGGCTACTGCTTGAAGTCGTGGACGCCGTGACCGCGGAAATAGGTGCCGAACGCGTTGCTGTGCGCCTGACACCGATGGGGCGATTCATGGGGATGGGCGATGACACCCCGGAACAAACCTTTGGCTACATTGCATCCCGGCTCAATCACTGGAATCTCGCTTACCTGCACCTGGTAGAACCGATGATGGTCGGCACAGTGCTCGACGACAGTAACGATCCACGCTGGGACGCCATCATCAAACAGCTGCGTACTGACTTCCACGGCGTTCTGATGCTGGCGGGTGGTTACACCGGCGAAACGGCCGAACAGGCCATCGCGCAGGGTCGTGCCGACCTCATCGCTTTTGGGCGCCCGTTCATTGCCAACCCCGACTTGCCGGCTCGCTTGCGTGGCCGTGCCGAACTCAACCTGGCAGACGGCAACAGCTTTTTTGGCGGCGACGCCAAAGGGTACATCGACTATCCGGTGCTGGCATAACGCTGCGTCAAATCCAGTTGATATGGGAATCACCACTGTACAAGGAGAAAGGTAATGAAGAGTCCAGATGTTCCAAAGGCCTTGGTCATTGGTGGTTCTCTGGGAGGACTATTTGCCGCCACGGCGTTGCGTGCGATTGGCTGGCAAGTTGATGTTTTCGAGCGATCCCCTGCGGCGATGGATAGCCGTGGCGGTGGCATTGTTCTGCAAGCGGATGTCTTGCAGCATTTTCGCTATGCAGGCATCAAACATACCCATGCGCTCGGTGTCCGGTCCCATGATCGTCTGTATTTGAATCGAGCGGGCACCGTCGTGCATAAAGAGCCGACGCCACAAACTCAGACGTCCTGGAACACCCTGTACAACTCATTGTTTTCTGCATTGCCTGCCGAGCACTATCACCGGGGTAAAACGCTGGTTGATCTGGCTCAAAACGAGCAACGGGTGACGGCGATTTTTGAAGATGGCAGCAGCGCCGAAGGAGACTTGTTGATCGGCGCCGATGGTGCAGGTTCAACCGTGCGAAGTCTGGTGTTGCCTGAGGCGGGATATACCTATTCGGGGTATGTGGTCTGGCGTGGTTTAGTCGATGAGAACGGACTTCCTGACTTCGCCAAAGCGGAGCTTTACGAGGACTTTGTGTTTCAGCAGGACCCCGAATCGCTGATGCTGGAATACATGGTGCCGGGCTTGAATGGCTCCGTTAATCCGGGTGAGCGGCGGTTTAACTGGCTCTGGTATTTGAAAGCTGCGCAAGGCCCGGAACTGGACGCTGTGCTCACTGATAACAATGGCCATCGGCGTAGCCACTCCATTCCACCGGGGGCTTTGGCAGCTGAGCAGGATGCTTACCTGCGGGAAATGGGTGAGCGGCATGCCAACCCGGCTTTTCGTGAACTGATTCGCCAGACCAAGGATATTTTTGTGCAGGCGATCCTTGATCTCAAAGTCCCCCGAATGGTGTTTGGTCGCGTGCTGTTGACTGGCGATGCCGCTTTTGTGCCGCGCCCTCATACTGCCGGAAGCACAGCCAAAGCGGCTCGAAACGCGCTCACCCTGGCTCAAGCGATCTCCGACGTTGACGACATCGACAGCGCCCTGCTGGTCTGGCAGCAACAGCAACTTGCCGAGGGCAAGCGAATGGGGGACAGGGGCGTGAGTATGGGCAATCGGATCATGGGCATCACCTGATCAGCCGGCACTTTTCGATCTCGTACACCGTTTATGGATAAGTTGCTGGCGCTGAAAATGTTTGTCGAAACGGTACGCTGTGGTGGTTATTCCTCAGCGGCGCGAAAGCTCGGTATCTCCACTTCGTCAGTGACGCGGCAGGTAACGGGGCTGGAAAGCGCATCAATGTGTTTATAGCGGTTCTCAAGGAAATACTCGCCCCCTGATCACGTCTTGTGCATTCGACAAGACGGAGCATCTGCTTCTCCCAGGCATTTTCCATGGCAAGGAAAGGCCACTACTATGACGGCCACCCCTTTTCCGATATCAACGCTGGAACCGATAAAATACCGATGAATCCTTCTTCAAAAGAGATACCCATGGCATCAGGGCAATGTCTTTGCGGGGCTGTACGCTTTTCCCTAAGGGTTGAACCACGATTTTTTTATCGTTGCCATTGCACCCTTTGTCGCAAGCAAACCGGGGTTGGCCATAACCTCGCCACGCTGGTCAAGGCTCGCGACTTTCAATGGGAAGACGGGCAAGGTGCGATCACTAGTTGGCGCAAACCCAGCGGGTACAGAAATGACTTTTGTTCACGATGTGGTTCGACCGTGCCTAATGTTCTTCGCGAGACGCCTTACTTCTGGATTCCGCTTGGACTTCTGGATGTCGAGCTGAGCATGGAAAGTGTTGGAGATTTCTGCACCGATGATGCTATGCCGTGGGATGAACAACGCTCGGGAAAAAGTTATGGTGCAGCCCCGGAGTCACTTGGGTTTCTTCTGCATGAACTCCAGGTCAAAAATGATTGACTTGGGTGCTTGGTCGGCAAAGGGATAAATGCGCTCACAGATCCTGTTTGCCGCTGGGTGCCCATTACCTCTATGACAACCGCATGAATAGCTTCAAGTGACAGTCGAGCTTCGGTGTATCTGGCGCTGATCTCTGCGACTGAGCGATACCAGCCAAACCAGCGGCAATTGTGCAACGATTACCGTCACAACACCCGCCCAAGGTGTGAGAGCGATCCGCCCGGTGTCGACCAGGGCATTGCCGCTGGTTTCTCCCAAGGCGATGCCCAGGTTGAATGCTGAAATGTGATATTTAGCCCGTCAGGCACGTTAGTTCATGAATTTCTGAACTAACTATTTGCTGCAGCCTATTCAATCATTTGTCTCCATGGCCTTAGGATCCTCCACACGGGACCGAAGCCATCAGAGCAGCAGCCCGCAGCATCCCCTTTCGACTGCCCAGCAACGCCACCAGCCCAATCCGCCAGTGGCCCGACGCAGCCGAGAGGAATGCATGAAGCTAGACATTTTCCGTACCTTGTGGGGCTATACCGCCAGCCATACATCCGCCCTGGATGAACTGCTTGCCGCCGGTTTCGATGGCATCGAAGCACGCTTGCCACTGCAGGCCAATGAGCGTGGCGAGTTCGGCGCTTTCCTGCGCAGCAATCACGTTCCCTACATCTGCACCCTGTTCAGTGCCTACGGTGTCTTGCCCGATCAGCGCGCCACGCCTGCCCAGCACTTGGCCGACATTGATCGCAAGCTCGGCTGGGCCACGGAGCTGACACCCCGTTTTGTCAATCTGCTCGCCGGCAATGACCGCTGGCCTCTGGCGCAGCAGGTCGAGTTCTTCGGTCAGGCCCTGGAACTGGCTGCCAGGCATGGGGTGTTCTGCAGTTTCGAGACTCACCGTGCCCGCTCCTTGTACAGCCCTTGGGTGACCCTGGAACTGATCCGCCAACTGCCGGAGCTGCGTTTCACCAGTGACATCAGCCATTGGGTGGTGTGCTGTGAGCGGTTGCTGGACGACCCGGCCGACGATCTTTCGACCTTCGTCGAGCGTGTCCATCACATTCAAGCCCGGGTCGGCTATGACCAGGGCCCGCAAGTCCCCCATCCCGCCGCCCCGGAATATGCCCGTGAACTCGCGTTTCACCAGCGCCACTGGGAGGCCATCTGGACCTCTCAGCTTCAGCGCGGCTACCCGGTCAGCACCCTGACCCCGGAGTTCGGTGCCGACGGTTATCTGCATCACTTGCCCTTCACCAATATGCCGGTGGCCGATCTCTGGACCTTGAACCAGTGGATGGCACGCACCGAGCGCGAACACTTCGACCGTTTCACCCGTGAAGGAGCCCGTCATGAATAAGACCTCTTCAACCCAGGCCAACTTCAACAGCATCCCGGTGGTGAATATCGCCGGACTGTTCAGTGTCGAACTGGAGCACCGCCTGGCGGTGGCCGAGCAATTGGGACGGGCCGCCAGCGACGTGGGCTTTCTGTACATCACAGGGCATGGCATTGATCCGGCACTGACCGAGGGGCTGCGCCAGGCGGCCAGGGATTATTTCGCGCAGCCCCTGGAGACCAAGATGCGCCATTACATCGGCGCCTCGGAAAGCCACAAGGGCTTCGTGCCCGAAGGTGAAGAGGTGTACTCCAAGGGTAAGCCAGACCATAAAGAGGCCTTCGACATTGGTTTTGAAGTGCCCGTGGATGATCCACTGTTCCTGAGTCGAACGCCGCTGCTGGGGCCGAACCACTGGCCCGACGTACCGGGTTTTCAGGGCTCGGTACAAAACTACTATCAGGCGGTGTTTGCCCTCGGCCGGCGGTTGTTCGATGGCTTCGCCCTGGCGCTGGGCCTGGAGGAGGGTTACTTCGACGCACTGGTCACCCGCCCGCCCTCCAAGCTGCGGCTGATTCATTACCCCTTCGACGCCACCGCCGTGGACGCTCCGGGCATTGGCGCGCATACCGACTACGAGTGCTTCACCATCCTGCACGCCGATCAGCCGGGGCTGGAGGTGCTTAACGATCAGGACCAGTGGATCGACGCGCCGCCAATGCCCGGGGCGTTCGTGGTGAACATCGGCGACATGCTGGAGGTCATGACCGCTGGTGCCTTTGTCGCCACGGCTCACCGGGTGCGCAAGGTCGCTCGGGAGCGCTACAGCTTTCCGCTGTTTTACGCCTGCGACTACCACACGCTGATCAAACCGCTGCCTGCATTCGCCAATGACGCTCAGGACTACGAGGCGCTGGCCATTGGCGAGCACATGTGGAGCCAGGCCTTGCAGACCTACCAGTACCTGCGCAAACGCGTGGAGAACGGCGAGCTTGAGCTGCCGTCCCGTGCCCGAAAGCCATCAAGCTTCGGCCGACTGAAGAACACCGCTACTCATTCCTAAAAAAACAACCAACGGAGCTTCCCATGATGAAAACCCTCTGCGCCCCGACCCGACTGAGCCTGATCGCTGCTGGCCTGTTCTGCGCCAGTGCCGCCCTTGCCAGCACCGCGACCCCCGGTGTTTTGAAGATCGGTATGGAAATCACCTACCCGCCGTTCGAGTCCTACGACGCCAACAAGAATGTGGTCGGCTCTGATCCAGAGTTGGCCCACTCCCTGGCCAAGGCGATGGGCATCAAGGCCAACTTCGTCGATACCAAGTTTCCCAACTTGATCAACGGCCTCAACGCCGGGCATTACGACGCGATCATTTCCGGCATGTACATCACCCCTGAGCGTCAGCTCCAGGCACGGACCATCGCCTACGCCAATACCGGCGCCGCGATCATGGTGCCCAAGGGCAGTGAGTTGAGCCCGCAGGTTCCCGAAGACCTGTGTGGCCTGAAAGTCGGGCTGGAGCAGGGCACCACCTGGGTCGGCAAGTTCCGCCAGTTATCCAGCGACTACTGCGTACCGAACAACAAAGGCGCCATCACCGTCAGCGAGTACCCCTCGGCCCCCGAGGTGACGCAAGCGCTGCTGTCGAAGAACATCCAGGCCCAGGTGGAAATTGCCGGTGCCGCGCACATGATTGCCCAGCGTACCAATGGCCGGGTAGTGGTCAGCTCGCAGAAGCTGGTTTACCCGCAGACCTTGGGTATCTACGTCAAGAAAGACGCTGACGCGACCTATCAGGCACTGGTCAAGGCGCTGGCCGAGAGCAAAGCCAACGGCGAGTACGCCGCCATTCTCAAGACGTATGACCTCGAACCGGTCTCCGAGTAATGCCTGAAACCGCGCCCTCGGCCGAGGGCGCGGCTTGCGCGAGGTGTCTATGCAATTCGATTGGGCTTACTTTATTTCGCTGTTCACCATGGCTGACTTCTGGGCGGCGAGCCTGACCGTCATCGAGCTAAGCACCCTGGCGTGGTTCCTGGGGATGCTGCTGGGTTTCGTCCTGGCATCGGCCAAGCTGTCCAGCTTGCCCTGGCTGCGCATACCGGCGTCTCTCTACATCTGGTTCTTTCGCAGCATTCCGCTGCTGGTGCTGGTAGTCTTCATCTACAACCTGCCGCAGTTGCTGCCGGGTGCCGGGCCGGTGCTGTCGGTGCCGTTCTATTCCGGTCTGTTGGCGCTGGTGGTCACCGAGGCCGCCTACATGGCCGAAATTCATCGTGGCGGGCTGATCTCGGTCGCCAAGGGCCAGAAGGAAGCGGGTCGTGCCCTGGGAATCGGCCTGTTCGGCCTGCAACGGCTGATCGTGATTCCCCAGGCGTTTCGCATCTCACTGCCAACGTTGATCAACGAATACGTGACGGTGGTCAAACTGACCTCGTTGATTTCGGTGATTTCATTGACCGAGCTGCTGACCGTCGGCCAGCGCCTGTATGCCCAGAACTTCCTGGTGATGGAAACCCTGGCGGCAGTGGGCGTGTACTACGTGCTGATCGTCACCCTGTTCGGTTTCGCCCTGCAGCGTCTGGAACGTTACCTGGATCTGAACCTGCGTACGCCGCAAACCCTGGAGGGCGCCTCGATACAAGTACTGCGTGACAGTCTGGCGCCGATGGCACCGAGCAAGGTCAGCCTCCCGGCCAAAGGTGCGGCCCCGGCCCTGCATCTGCAGGACGTGCACAAACGCTACGGCGATCATCATGTGCTCAAAGGCATTGATCTGAAGGTGCACAGTGGCCAGGTGATTTCTATCATCGGTCCGTCGGGCTCCGGCAAGACCTCGTTGATCCGCACCATCAATGGCCTGGAACGCATCGGTCAGGGTGAAATCCTGTTGTTCGGTGAAAGCTTCATCAATGCCAAGGATAAACCGGATGGCCGTCGGCTTCGTCAGGGCGTACGGCGCATCGGCATGGTGTTCCAGAACTTCAACCTGTTCCCGCACCGGACACTGCTGGACAACATCAGCCTCGCCCCTCGTTATCACGGTGCCGGCCGCGCACTGAGCGAACAACGCGCCTGCCAGCTACTCGACAAGGTCGGCCTGCTGGCCCACGTCCACAAGTATCCGCATCAACTGTCCGGCGGCCAGCAACAACGCGTGGCCATTGCCCGGGCCATGGCCATGGACCCGGACATCCTGCTGTTCGACGAACCCACCTCGGCACTGGATCCGGAGTTGGTCGGCGAGGTGCTCACGGTCATCGGCAACCTGGCCCGCGAAGGCATGACCTTGCTGATTGTCACCCACGAAATGGACTTTGCCCTGTCGATCTCCGACCGGGTGATCTTCATGGAAAACGGTCGCGTGCAGCTGGATGCATCACCCCAGGCGATCCGCGAGGCGCCAGGGGCTCAACGAGTGCGGCGATTCATCGGGCTGGAGGAACCGGAGCAGGATCACGGTAAAGTTGCGGTCATCTAGAACCGATAATCCGCCGGCACCTCCCGAGCGATGAAGTGCTGCATGTGTTCGAGAAAGCTGATTTGCAGTTTCGACGCCGGTCCTTGAACCGGCAACAGCATGCTGAAGTCCATTTCAATCGCCGGCTCGAACGCTCGGAACACGATGCCACTGCCTCGGTATTCAACGGCGCTGATGGCATCGACCAGCGCGACCCCCAGACCTTGCTCGACGAAGGCGCACATGGGCAGCGACAGCTGGGTCTCCAGGCGCAGTTCGCGCTCGACCCCATGAGCGGCAAATATGGCGTCGATGTGTTGGCGCGAACCGATGGATTGTGGATAGGAAATAAACGCCTCGCCCTGCAAGTCTTCCGGCCGGATTGTGGCCTTGTCCTGTAAGCGATGATTTGCCGGCAGCGCGCATAGCATGCGTGTTGCCAGCAGTTTTTCTGCGCGCGGGCTGGGGTAGGTGTTGGGCAGTACGATGATGCCCAGATCGCAGCGTTGACCGACCACCAGATCCACGATCTCCCGCGATGAATGCACCACCAGCGATACCTGCACTTGATCATGCCCGGCCATGAAGGCGGCGATGGCTCGCGGCAGGAATGACAGGCCCATGGCCGGTGCGCAGGCGATGTGCAGTGAGCCGCGTTTCAAGCTGCGGATGTCTTGCGCCGTTCGGGCAATGCGTTCGACCCCGAGCAGTGAGCGTTGCACTTCCTGATACAGCGTCATGGCTTCGGGAGTGGGCTGAAGCCGGCCTTTGATCCGGTCGAACAAGCTGAACCCGATGTCCTCCTCAAGGCTGGCAATCAGTCGCGTCGCAGCCGGTTGCGAGATGTGCAGCATCTCGGCGGCACGGGTTACGGTCTGGCCCAGAATCACGGCGCGAAAGGCTTCCAGCTGACGGAGGTTCATGGCGCTATTCCTTCAAGAAACCCATAACGAAAAGACATGGGCTTGCCAAAATAAAGCATTTTTCAAGCTGCTGTCAGCTCTCTAGGATCTTCTCTATCGAGATTATCCAGTGGTAGGGCCTGCGCTGAAGGTGATTTTTCAGTGCCGAGAGAGCGAATACGCAACTCATGCAAAAAACTGATGTAGTTATCGTCGGCGGTGGTTTGGTGGGGCTGTCGATTGCCTATGGACTGGCCATGCTCGGTCGCCAGGTCAGCGTCCTGGACGAGGGGGACGACGCCTTTCGGGCTGCGCGTGGCAACTTCGGCCTGTTGTGGGTTCAGGGCAAGGGCTATGGAATGAGTCCCTACGCACAATGGACTCGCGAATCGGTGGCGCTGTGGCCGCGGTTCGCCGCCGCTTTGCAGGCCGACACCGGCATCGACATCCATCTGCGCCAGCCTGGCGGATTCCAGTTGTGTTTGAGTGACGATGAGATGGCGGAAGAGAGCCGCCGACTGCTCTGGCTGCGCGAAGCCATGGACGGTGATTATCCGTTCGAGCTGCTGGATTCGGCACAACTGCGAACCCGTTTGCCTGGCCTGGGGCCGACCGTAGTGGGCGGCTGTTACTCGCCCATGGACGGTCACGTCAATCCGTTGAAATTGTTACGCGCCCTGTACGCCGCCTGCCGGATGCGCGGGGTCACGATCATCAATGGTCACCGGGTCAGCGCCATTGGCCAGCGCGCCTCGGGCTTCGAGTTGCAGGCCGGCCAACAGCGCTGGTTCGCCGGGCAGGTCGTACTGGCCGCCGGCCTCGGCAATCGCGAGCTGGGCGCGCAGTTGGGGATGGACGTGCCGGTGAGTCCCAATCGTGGGCAGATCCTGGTCACCGAACGACTCAAACCTTTTCTGCATTACCCCACCACGTACGTGCGCCAGACCGACGAAGGCACGGTGCAATTGGGCGACTCCCATGAATCGACAGGTTTCGACGACGGCACCAGCAGCGAGGTGATGAGCGCCATCGCCCGGCGTGCCGTGCAGTGTTTCCCTCAGTTGGGGCACGTACGACTGGTGCGGGCCTGGGGCGCGTTGCGGGTGTTGAGTGCCGACGGTTTCCCCATCTATGAAGCCTCGCAGGCCTGTCCGGGGGCGGTTGTGGTCAGTTGCCACAGCGGCGTGACCCTGGCGGCGATCCATGCCTTGCGCCTTGCGCCGTGGATTGCCGGTGAATTCGACGAGCCGGCTGTGGCGCCTTTCAGTCTGCAGCGTTTCAGTCTCAAACGTGAGGTGCGCCATGCCGGCTGACAGCTTGTTCCGGGCCTTGGTGCCTGCGCAAAAAACCGTGCGGATCGAGTTCGAAGGCGCGTCATTGTCGGTGCCGACGGGTGTTTCCCTGGCCAGCGCATTGCTGGTCAGCGGCGTCACGCAGACCCGCGAAAGTGCGGTCAGCGGCAGGCCCGGCGCGCCCTATTGCATGATGGGTGTGTGCTTCGAATGCCTGGTCGAGGTGGACGGGCAAGCCAATTGTCAGGCCTGCCTGCTGCCGGTTCGGGCGGGCATGCGCGTTCGCAGGCAGCGCGGCGCTCGCGAGTTTCTGGCCTGTGACCACGGCGAGGTGGGCGTTGATGAATAACCAAACGGTCGACCTGATTGTGATTGGCGCCGGCCCTGCGGGAATGAGCGCGGCCCTTGAGGCTATAAGACACGGGCTTTCGGTTGTCGTGCTGGATGAGCAGGGCAGCCCCGGTGGGCAAATCTATCGCAATATCCTGCAGGCCGATGCGCGCAGCCGCAGTGTACTGGGCGATGACTACATGGCGGGCTCGGGGCTTGTCGCACAGTTTCTCCAGTGCGGGGCCCGTTACCTGGGCAACGCGGCGATCTGGCAGGTGACACCACAGCGTCAGGTGCACTACCTGATCGATGGCCGCGCGGAAATCCTGCAAGGGCATCATGTGTTGATCGCCACCGGTGCGTTCGAACGTCCGATGCCCATTCCGGGCTGGACCTTGCCTGGTGTCATGACCGCCGGAGCCGGGCAGATCCTGCTCAAAAGCGCCGCGCTGGTGCCGGTCGGACCAGTGGTATTGGCCGGCTGCGGGCCCTTGTTGTACCTGCTGGCGGTGCAATACCTGCGGGCTGGTATCGCGATCGAAGCGCTGGTGGACACCAGTGGTCAGGGCGATCTGCTGCGAGCGTGGCGCAAAGTCCCTGGCGCCTTGCGCGGCTGGCGTGACTTGCTCAAGGGCCTGCAACTGCTTATCGAATTGAAACGCGCCGGGGTCAGGCATTTTCGCGATGCCCGTGATGTGCGTGTCGACGGTCTGGCCCACGCCAGCGCCCTGAGTTTCGACAGTGGCGGTCGGCGCTGGACCCTTCCCGCCTCGCTGATTTTGCTGCATCAAGGCGTGGTGCCCAACACCCAGATCAGTTGGTCGCTACGCCTCGAACATGACTGGTGCGAACAGCAACTGTGCTGGATCACGCGTCGCGATAGCCAAGGTGAAACCAGTCTGCCGGGCATTTATATCGCCGGTGATGGGGGCGCTATCGGCGGTGCGCAAGTGGCGCTGCTCGAAGGCCGTCTGGCCGGGCTGGCGATTGCCGCACGCTCGGGAAAAGTCGATGCGCAACCGTTGCAACAACTCGCCGCCCCTTATCGAAAGGCCCTGCGTCGCCAGCGTGCTGCCCGGCCATTGATCGATGCGTTGTACCGCCCGCAACAGCAAAACCGCATTCCCGCCGACGAGGTGATTGTCTGCCGTTGTGAAGACGTCAGCGCCGGTGCGATTCGCCAGCACGTCGAGCTCGGCTGTCTGGGGCCCAATCAGACCAAGGCGTTCGGTCGCTGCGGCATGGGGCCTTGTCAGGGGCGCCTGTGTGGTTTGAGCGTCACCGAAATCATTGCCGAGCAGCGCAACGTCCCGGCCGCAGAGGTCGGGTATTACCGCATCCGATCGCCGCTCAAACCCATCACGCTTGCCCAATTGTCCACCGAGACACCTCTTACCCAGGAGCATTTATGAGCCGTATCCAACGCATCGAAAGCAATCCACGCCTGAGCCGCAGCGTCGTGCATAACGGCGTGGCCTGGCTCAGCGGCATCGTCGCCGCCGATTGCAGCCAGGACATCCGTGGCCAGACGCGCCAGGTGCTGCAACGGGTCGACGAACTGCTGGAGGTCTCTGGCAGTGACAAGAGCCGTCTGCTCAGCGTGCAGATCTGGATGAAAGACATGGGCGCCGATTTCACTGGCATGAATGAAACCTGGAGCGCCTGGGTCGACGCCGGGCAAACGCCTGCACGCGCCACGGCTCAAGTGATGTTCGATGACCCGCAGATCCTGCTGGAGTTGATCGTCACCGCCGCCGTCTGACCCATCCCGTTGTAACCGCTGCGCTCGTTCGAGGCTTGCGCAGCGGTGAGCAGACGGCCGACAGAGCCGCCACTCTCGTGAGTTCACATTGCTGCTGCCATAACGGATGCCTTCGATTGCGGAGCGCCCGACATAAACAACATCGCATCTGGAGCTATGAATGAACGTAAAAAGCGTTGTCTTGAAAGTAGGACTCGTCTCACTGCTGGCGTTTGGCGTCAGCGTGCAGGCGGCGGAACAACCTCTGCGCCTGGGCATCGAAGCGGCCTATCCTCCGTTCGCTTCGAAAACCCCGGACAACCAGATCGTGGGTTTTGACTACGACATCGGCCAGGCACTGTGCGCCGAGATGAAAGTCCAGTGCGTGTGGCAGGAACAAGAGTTTGACGGACTGATTCCCGCGCTCAAGGTGAAGAAAGTCGATGCGGTGATTTCTTCGATGTCCATGACCCCGGAGCGGATGAAATCGGTCGATTTCAGCAATCGCTATTACCGTATTCCGGCGCGCCTGGTGTTCAAGAAGGGCAGCGGCATCAGCGACATTCCGGCGCAGCTCAAAGGCAAGCGGATCGGTGTGCAGCGCGCGACCAACTTTGATCGCTACGTCACCGAGAAATTCGTCCCGGCCGGTGCCGAAGTGGTGCGCTACGGCTCGCAGAATGAAATCTTCCTCGACCTGCTGGGTGGGCGCCTCGATGCCACCATGGCCAGTTCGGTGGTGATCGATGAAAGCCTGTTGAAGCGGCCGGAAGGGCAGGGCTATGAGTTCGTCGGCCCGAGTTTTACCGAAGAGCAATTCTTCGGCACCGGCATCGGTATTGCGGTGCGCAAGAGCGATCCACTGGCCGGTCGTTTCAATCAGGCCCTGGCGACGATTCGTGCCAACGGCACATACGACAAGATTCGCCAGAAGTATTTCGACTTCGATATCTACGGCGAGTAACGACCGGGCGTTCTTTCGGCACGCATGCCTGGGCATGCGGCCGTTTTTTTCATTGATTGGAGTCGAGATGCAAACCAAGGCGTTACTGAGCGAGCAAAACGTTTCGCACATGCTGTCGGCGGCAAAAGACCTGGCCCATCGTCGCAACTGGCCCGTGGCAATTTGCGTCGTCGATGACGGCGGTCATCCGCTGGGTCTGTTGCGCCTGGATCATACGGCGCCGATTGCCGGTTACATCGCCACGGAAAAAGCGCGTACAGCGGCGCTTGGTCGTCGCGATAGCAAGGTCTACGAAGACATGATCAATGGCGGACGTCAGGCGTTTCTGAGTGCGCCGAACCTGCAAGGCATGCTCGAAGGAGGCGTCGCCATCTGGCACGAAGGCCACTGCATAGGCGCAGTCGGTGTGTCCGGCGTCAAGGCTGAACAGGATGCCGAACTGGCCCGGTCAGTGGTTGATGCCCTATTGCGTTCGGTAGCCGACAATACCGGGCTTCACACTTGAGCCGGTGATCTGCAACCTTGCGTTGCGCCTAACTGTTTGCTCAGCAACAGCACTTCAACACTTACCGCCTTTGAGCAACAGCACCTTGCCCTGGCAATAAAATTAAAACGTTATAAATCAATCAATTAATGATCTGGTACGGCGCTTGCTCTCTAGAGCCATCGGCCACTGCCCCAGACTTGTTCAAACAAGCACGCTTTACAGCGCCGTGCCGGCCCTGCGTTGCACTACCCGTCGCCTCTTTACCTCATCCAGGGGAGCAGGCGTCTTATTTTGCAGCGAGGAGAGCGTTGATGAGTCTCGATATTTTTTGGTTTCTGCCCACTTCCGGCGACACGCGTTATTTGGGCAGGTCTGACAGCGGCCGCCCGGCTACCAACGAGTACATGCGGCAAATTGCGGTCGCCGCCGAGAGTCTCGGATACGACGGCTTATTGATCCCCACGGGCAGCAGTTGCCTGGACCCCTGGATCACCGCCGCCAGCCTGGTGCCGGTGACCCATCGCATAAAGCTGCTGGTGGCATTGCGCACGTCATTGGGCAACCCAACGGCGTCGGCCCGTCAGGCGGCCACGCTGGACCAGGCCTGCAACGGCCGCCTGCTGCTCAATGTGGTGCCCGGTGGCGACGCCACGGAATTGGCCGCCGACGGTATTTTTCTCGACCACGATCAGCGCTACGAAGCCGCGGACGAGTTCCTCACGGTGTGGCGTCGGGTGCTCAGCGGCGAGACCGTGGATTTTTCCGGCAAGCACGTGCGGGTCGAAGGTGCGCAGAACTTCTTCAAGCCGGTGCAACAACCGCACCCGCCCTTGTATTTTGGCGGGTCTTCGCCCGTTGCCCATGAGCTGGCTGCCCAGCATGTGGACGCTTACCTGACGTGGGGCGAGCCGCCTGCGGCCGTGGCCGAGAAGATCGCCGATGTCCGCGAGCGGGCGAAGAAATATGGCCGCACCGTGCATTTCGGTGTGCGTCTGCATGTGATTGTGCGTGAAACCAACGAGCAGGCATGGGCCGCCGCCGAGGAACTGATCAGCCACCTCGACGACGACACCATCGCCGATGCCCAGCAGAACTACGCCAGGATGGACTCCGAAGGCCAGCGGCGGATGGCCGCCTTGCACGGCGGGCAGCGCGACAAACTGGAGGTCTCGCCCAACCTCTGGGCTGGCGTCGGTCTGGTACGCGGTGGGGCTGGTACGGCGCTGGTGGGCGATCCTCAGACTGTGGCCGCTCGCCTGCAGGAATACGCCGACCTTGGCGTCGACCGTTTTGTGCTGTCCGGCTACCCGCATCTGGAAGAGGCCTTCCGCTTCGCCGAACTGGTGTTCCCGTTGTTGGGCAAACAGCCCGTCACGGTCCGGGATCAGGTACTGACCGGGGGCGCGTTCGACATTCGGGCCGGCAAAAAATCGACCAAGGATGAGGCCGCGGCATGAAGGTGATTGATATGCGCTGCCGTCCGGCCTACCTGCACGACTTTTTCGGGGCCACGCCCGATAGCGCCGGGACTGCCACCGCTCGCTGGCTGAATCGGCGGGTGGGGACGCGCGGCAATGACGAACACTTCGCCCGTTCGCGCACACCCCAGGGGTTTCTTGACGAGGTCCGGGATGCGGGGCTGAGCGGGGCAGTGGTGGTCGGCCGCCACACCCCCGGCCAGCACCTGCCCAACGACCTGATTCACAGCATCGTCCGTGACCATGACGAGTTACTCGGTATCGCCAGCATCGACCCGACCCTCCAGGGGATCGAGGGTGCGCTGGCCGAGATCGACCGTGCCATATCGGGGCTGGGTCTGGCCGGTATCGACCTGGAGCCGGGTTTTGGTGAGCCCGCCAGACATCCGGACGACGTGCTGTATTGGCCGATCTACGAGCACTTGCAGGAACGTGGTATTCCGCTGTTCCTGATGAGTGGGCCCACCACCCCTGACCCCGCCTTCAACAACCCCGAGTATCTGGCCAAGGTCGCCCAGGCGTTCCCGCAGTTGTCGATCGTCTGCTACCACGGCTACTGGCCAAACGTGCAGCAAGCGCTTGGCGTTGCCTTCCGCTACCCGAACATTTACCTGGTGCCGGACATGTACCTGTTCCAGCCTGGCAGCGACGCCTATGTGCAAGCGGCCAACGGCTTTCTGGCGGAGCAGTTGCTGTTCGGTTCGTCGTATCCGTTCCGCCCGATTCGCCAATCCATCGATGACGTCCTGAGCCTGGGTTTCAAGCCGTCGGTGCTCGACAACGTGCTCTATGGCAACGCCGCCAGATTGTTTGGGCTGTAACGCCTTCGCGATACAACGTTGAAGCGGGGGAGACACCTGACTGGAGTCCAATCTGAAACCGCCAAGGAAAAGAACGCCGATGAGCGCGTGCAACTGCAGGCGGGCAATGGAGGTGAATTACCGCGAAGTAAGGGGAATGGGTCCCGCGATTCGGGCGTAAACTAGCGGTGCTACCTCATCAAAAGGAGCCGCACATGATCGCCGACCAAATGTCCAGGCAGATGTCCGAGGACAAAGCTGTGTGGGATCAATACTTCTGTGCTGCGCTGATTGCGGAAAGCAATCTGACGGCACCGGTTGTAGGAGGGGCCACTCACGATGACAGACAGAATCTGTTGATTGAAAGGGCCAAAGCGCTCGCTGACAAGATGATGGACACTCGAGGGTAACCAGAGCCCGTCCATTGCTCGCAAGCTTCAGATAACAAATCAGGCTTTTCAATGTATTGGCCCAACCTTTTCAGGTTGGGCTTTTTCATGCCTGACATTCAACCTCTCAGCTCGAACTGAAGAGCTGCCGAATCAAGTTTGGCGTACTCCCCGTCCATCGCTTGAACGACCGCCGAAAATTCGCCGCATCGTTAAAACTCAAATACTCAGCCACCTCCTCATTACTGAACCCTTTGATCTGATACAGGTACAGCGCTACATGCTTGCGCACCCGATCCACCTGTTGCTGAAACCCGGTGTCGTGTTTTTGCAGTTTTCGCTTGAGGGTAGCGGGGCTCATGGCGAACGCTTGAGCCGCCTGTTCGAGGCTTGGGGTTTGGCGCACATGGGTTTGTAAGTAGCGATAAACGCAGTCGACGAAGCTTGAGGCAAAGCCCAGTTGTTCGATCTGCCCTTGAGCTTCCTGACGGGCGACTTGACCAGCGGTAGCCGATGCAGCGGGCCAGGCAAGCGCAAGATATTCCCGAGGGATGCGCATCAGGTCCAGTGGCCGGTTGAACTGAGTGTGCTCGCCCAGATGCACCCAGTATTGCTCGACATAACGTGGCTCGGCATGGCTGAAGCTGCATTCCCATGGCAGGCGTTGGCCGCTCTGTGACCGGCTCATGGCCACGATCGAGGTCATGCTCGCCTCCAGCAGAAATCGCCATTGTTCGCCCGCCCCGCAACTGTCCAGCCAATAGAACCAGGCGTGTTTTTCATCCAGCACCAGTCGCGGTGTCACCAGAGGGCTGAGCAGCGCCTGTTGCTGCACCAGGGTGTCGAGTGCCTGGTGCAGGTTTTGTGCATGACGCAGGGCATGGCTGGCGGGGCCATAATGGCCCGGCAGCAGACGCTGGCCAAACAAAAAGCTGCTGTCGTCGGCATCCAGCAAGCGCCGGCTGTTGTTGATCAGCCCGAAAAACTGCTGCGGACTGAGGCGGGTTTGCCCCGCCAGGATGTCTTCATGGAACAGCCCGGTTCCGCGCAGCAGGCGATGGCTGTCGATGTCCCGGGACAGTGCGAGATCGATCAGGGTCGCTGGCTGATAATGCCCGGGAATGAAGCGGCTGTCGGTTTCGTACCACGTGGTTTTCAGCGTCATGGTCGCGCCTCAGGCTGTTTTTGCCAGGGGCTGCTTGGCCCGGGCCAGCGCCAGGTTGAGGCGTTTGAGCAGGGCATCTGGCGCCTCATTCACAGCCATGACCACGGCGGTGCTGGCCGACAGGTGAACGCGCTCGCCATGCTGCCGGGTTTTGTGGGCCAGGCTTTGAACGGCTTGTTGCAGCTCCAGCGCCAGCAGTCGTGCCTGGCTCTCGCCGGTGTTGGGCAGCAACACTACGAAACGGTCGCCGGCCAGTCGGCAGAGCAAGTCCTGCCGCCGCAGGTTGAGCAGCAGTAAATGACTGAGCGCCTGCAAAACCGCGTCGCCTTCGTCATGCCCGAACGCCTGATTGATTGCCGTGAAGTTATCGATGTCCAGCGCCAGCAATGACAGCGGTTGCTGTTGCCGCTGACTTTCATCAAGGCTGCCGGCCAGCTGACGCTTGAGGTAGTCGGCGCCGCCCAGCGGCGTGAGTTTGTCGAACAACCGGTGTTCGCGGAATAGTTTTTCGCGTTTCTCCATCTGCGCGCTGATCGCCAGTTGTTCGCGGTGCCAGTGGTAGATGCCGATGGTCAGCAGAATCAGGCCCACCGGCATCGGCCCGGATTCCAGCCAGTGATCCCAGGTGATGCCGGCGGGCAGGCGGATGAACTCGTCGAGGCTGTCGATCCACCAGGAAAAAAAGATGCCGCTCAAGCCGAGTGCCAGGTAATTGGTGACGCGCCCGGCCGGACGACTCTTGAGCACCAACCCCAGCCAGACCAGCGCCAAAAGCGCCGAGCCACCTTCACCGACGATGTCCAGCCAGACCCATTCGCTGACGCTTTTCAGCTCGCCGCAGGCCAGGTGCAGCAGCAATCCCGTGTTCGCCGCCAATAGCAGCAGGGCGAGTTTCCAGCGATGGGGTTTGAGCACTGAGAACATGGTCGCGATCCTTTGGCGAAGTGGCAATGCGCGTCAGCACAGCAGATGTTTGTGACAGTCGGGTGACCGGGCCGGGAGGCAGGTACAAGGTCGAATCAGCTCACGGCGCAGAGGCGTTTTTCTGCCTGGCGAAGACCTGTGACGAGGGAGCTTGCCTGTGGCGAGGGGGCTTGCCCCCGTTGGAGTGCGAAGCGCTCCCATCTTGAACATCGCGGTGATTCTATTGGCGGCCGCTGCGCGACCGAACGGGGGCAAGCCCCCTCGCCACAGGCAAGCTCCTTATCACAGGACATCACTGGCCACAGCGTTGTCAGCCGGCACAGGTCATTTCAGCTCACTTCCATCCCCAAAACCCTGCAAAACCCCGTTTTACAGCACTTCCCGCCAACCCCTGTCACAGAACGGTCATCCCCCGACCCTAGCTTGCCCTCCCAGTTGCCGGGCCACTTGCCTGGCGTTATCGGACTCTTGGGGGAGGACCATCATGTACCAGCGCAGCAGTACCGCCGGGCTCGTCAGCTTTACGCTCACCGCATTGGCCATGGCGATGGCCAGCGAACGTCTGAGCGCCGCCGAAACCACCGCGAACACTGAACACGTCGAAGTGGTGGGGCAGGCTGCGAGTATTGACCAGGCGCTCAAGGAGCAACGCAGCTCCGACAGCATCAAGAGCGTGGTGCATGCCGACGGTGTGGCTCAGCTGCCAGACGAAAACGTCGCCGAAGCGGTGCAACGCCTGCCGGGGATCAGCGTCGAGCGCGACCAGGGCGAAGGGCGGTTTGTCAGCGTGCGTGGTCTGGGCCCGGACCTCAACAGCGTGACCATCAACGGCACGCTGGTGCCGTCGCCGGAAAGCGAGCGTCGCGCCGTGGCCCTCGACGTGTTGCCCTCGGAGCTGGTGCAATCCTTGTCGGTGATCAAGACCCTGACACCGGACATGGACGCCAACTCCCTGGGCGGCACCGTCGATGTACAAAGCCTCTCGGCCTTCGATCACAAGGGCCTGTTCTACACCGGCAGCAGCGAAGCCAGCTACGACAAGAACACTCACCAGACCAGCCCCAAGTTCTCCGGCGCCATCAGTGACCGCTTCAGCCTCGGCGACGGCATCGACAACTTCGGTGTGGCCGCCGCGTTGAGCTGGCAGAAGCGCGACTTCGGTTCGGACAACGTCGAAACCGGCGGTGCCTGGGATTTCGAGCAAGGCGCCAAACTGGAAGAGTTCGAACAACGCGACTACGACATCAGCCGCGAACGCGCCGGCGGTGGCCTGAACTTCGATTACAAGCCCGATGACCTCAGCAGCTATTACCTGCGCACGCTCTACAGCCGCTATAAGGACAGCGAGACGCGCAACGCCGCCAGCCTCGAATTCGCTGACCCGCAGGCCGCGGGTGAGTTGGGCGACGCCGAAGGCTCACGCAAACTCAAGCAGCGCGAAGAGACGCAGGAAATCCAGTCCTACGTGTTGGGTGGCGAGCGCATGTTCGGCCTCTGGACCCTCAGCGGCCAGGCCGGCTACAGCCGCTCCAGCGAAGACAGCCCGGGCCACATCGCCAATGCTGCGTTCGCCGGCAACGATGACTTCGCCGACAGCGGTTTCTACGACAACGACAAGCCCCGGCCGATCGTTGGCCCGGGCTTCTACGACCCGGCCAATTTCACCCTCGACAAGGTCGAGTGGGAAAAGCAGAACACCACCGACACCGAGAAAAACCTGCGCCTGGACCTGGCCCGCGATTACGACTTCAAAGGTTACGCGTCACAGGTCAAATTCGGCGGCAAGGTCAGCCGGCGCAACAAGGACAACGACCTCGAGGCCTGGGTCTATGAAGATTTCGACGCGCTGGGTTTCAGCGATGACCAGCTCAACCTGACGCACTTTCAGAAGGGCACCGTCGACTACCGCCTCGGCCAGTTCGGGCCGGGTATCAGCGGCAGCGCCATCAAGCAGTTGATCGGCGGCCTCAATCAAGCGGACTTCTATGACGAGGTCGAATCGCGGGTCAACGACTTCAAGATTAGTGAAGACATCAACGCCGGCTACCTGATGAACACCCTCGATATCGACGACTGGCGCTTCATCGCCGGCCTGCGCTACGAGGGCACCGAGTTCGAAGCCAAGGGCACCGGCGTGACCGATGGCGAGTTCCAGTCCACCGAGACCAAACGCCGCTATCACCACTGGCTGCCGGGGCTGCATGCGCGCTACCAACTGGACAAGAACACCCAGGTTCGCGCGGCGTGGACCAAGTCCGTGGTGCGCCCGACCTTCGGCCAACTGGCGCCGGGTTTTGTCATCGACGATGACGAGGCCACCTTCGGCAACCCGGACCTCAAGCCGCTGGAGTCGAGCAACCTCGACCTCGGGATCGAGCACTACATGGGCCACGCCGGCACCGTCTCGGCGTTCGTGTTCTACAAGGACATCAAGAATTTTGTCTACAACACCGATCTCGCCGGCACCGGGGCCTGGGTTGATTTTGCTGAGGCTCACACCTTCGCTAACGGCGACAGCGCCAAGCTCTATGGCCTGGAACTGGCCTATTCGCAGAAATTCGACTGGCTGCCGGCGCCCTGGAACGGCCTGCTGATTGGCGCCAACACCACCTTCAGCCGCTCCGACGCCGAGATCAAAGGCTTCGACGCCGCCAGTGGTATCAATCGCAAGCGCAGCATCGATTTGCCCAATCAGTCCGACACGGTCGGCAACCTGATGCTCGGCTGGGAAGACGACAAACTGAGCCTGCGCCTGTCGGCCAACTACAAGTCCGATTACCTCTTTGAGCTGGCCTCGATCAACGACAAGGCCCACGACTTGCACGTCGATGCCCAGACCTTCATTGACTTCAGCGCGCGTTACTCGCTGACCAAAAACCTGCAGGTCAGCTTCGAGGCGCAGAACCTCACCGATGAGCCGTATTTCGTCTACACCGGCCACCGCTCCTACAACGGCCAGTACGAAGAATACGGCCCGACCTACAAGCTCGGCCTGACCTTCACCCACTTCTAAGCCCCGGGGCGGCAGCCCAGTGCTGCCGCCGTGTTGGATGCACGACAAGGACTTTGCCTGTTCATGAGTATTTCGTTTCTACCTAAACGCCACTGGCTGGCCGCATTGATCTGCCTGACTGCCGGTCAGGTTCTGGCGGCCGTGCCAACCCTGACACTCACACCCTGGGGGCCAAATCTGTCGGTCGATGCGGTGGCTTTTCTGCCAGCCAATCTGGGCCCCGAACGCCTGGCTGCCAGCGAGCGTGACGGCTTGCTGTTGCTCGATGCGCAAGGCAAGGAACTGGCGCGTTTGAAGGGATCGTTCAGTGGCGTGGACAGCCGCGGCGCCGACCGGCAAGTGCTGGTGGCGAGCCTCGACAACAGTCGTCAGCAAGCGCTGCTGGTCAGCCTCGATCCGGGCAAACGCAGTTGGGGCCAGCCGGTGTATCTGCCGACGCGGGATTATCCGGTGAACGGCCTGTGCCTGTACCGCGACGAAGCCAGCAACCTGTTCCTGTTCCTGGTGGGCGAGGAGGGCAAGGGTGAGCAATGGCTGGTGGGCAACGGCGCGACACTAAACCCGCAGCCACAACGAGTGCGCGGTCTGCCGCTGCCACCTTCGGCCACGGATTGCCAGGTCGACGACGGCGCCAATCAGCTGGTGGTCAACGAGGAGAACGTCGGTTGGTGGGCCTACCCGGCGCATCCCGAAGCCGACGTCACGCGCACACCGGTGGCCATGCGCCAACCGTTCGGCGAGGTCAAAGAGGCGGCGGGTGCCATGGCAGTGGTGCCGGGTGGCATCGTCGCGCTCGATCCGAAAGCGGCGCAGTTGCACGTCTATCAGCAGCAGGGCGAACGCTGGAAGGCTCAGGCTGCCCTGGCACTGCCAGGTTTGAAGGAACCGGAAAACCTGGCCCTGCGCCCGACAGACAACGGTTTGCAAGTGCTGGTGCGCGACGATGACGACGGCCGCCTGTATCAGGGTGAATTGAACTGGCAGGCTACGCCGGTGCCCTTGGCGCCGGTGCTGCCGAACGTAAAGGCGATCAGCCAGAGCGACCCGGTCGGCCGTCAGGGCGATGCCGCGGACGATCCGGCGATCTGGATTCACCCGCAGCAACCGGCCCTCAGTCGAGTGCTGGGCACCAATAAAAAGCAGGGCCTGTTGGCGTACGACCTGCAAGGCAAGTTGCTGCAGGAGTTGCCGGTCGGGCGTCTGAACAACGTCGACGTGCGGCCGAACTTCAAACTCGGCGACCAGACCGTCGACCTCGCCGTGGCCAGCCATCGCGATCACAACAGTCTCAGCGTGTTCAGCATCGACCGTCGTAGCGGCGAGCTGCGCGAAGCTGGCGAGATCCCCACGCCGCTCAAGGAAATCTACGGCATCTGCCTGTTCCAGCCCGCCAGTGGCGAGCTCTACGCAATTGCCAACGGCAAGGATGGCACCTTCCTGCAATACCGCCTGAGCGCGCCGAACGGCAGTGTACAGGGTGAGTTGGTGCGCCAGTTCAAGGTCGACAGCCAACCCGAAGGCTGCGTGGCCGATGACCAGCGCCAACGGCTGTTTCTCGGCGAAGAGGATGTTGGTGTCTGGGCGGTGGATGCCCGTGCCGATCAGCCGGCAATGCTCCGTAGCGTGATCAAGGTCGGGCCGCAATTGCATGCCGATGTGGAAGGGCTGGCGCTCTATCAAAGCGAGGCTCACGACTATCTGGTGATTTCCAGCCAGGGCAACGACAGCTACCTGGTACTGGATGCCGAGCCGCCGTTCGCCCCACGCGGCGCGTTTCGTGTCGGTTTGAACGCCGCGCTCGGCATCGACGGCGCTTCGGAAACCGACGGCCTGGAAGTCACCTCGGTGAACCTCGGCGGGCCCTGGAGCAAAGGCATGCTGGTGGTGCAGGACGGCCGCAAACGCATGCCCGAGCAGACCCAGAATTTCAAGTTCGTGCCCTGGGCCGAGGTCATCAAGGCCCTGAAGCTACCTTGATCCGGCCCGTCATCAACCTGTCATCTCTATTTCATCGAATAGCTCAACGGCCGTCGCGCATCGGCGGCCCGAGCGCTTCAGACAAGGAGTTTCACCCATGCAGGCCACACTCGAACACATGACGATCTGGGGGCTGATCAGCGACGCCAGTCTGCTGGTCAAGGCGGTCATGCTCATCCTGCTGCTGGCGTCGTTGCTCAGTTGGTACCTGATCATCCAGTGCAGCCGTGTGCTGCAACGCCGCGAGCGGCAGATGAACGCCTTTGTGCAACGCTTTCGCGGTGCCTCGGACCTGATGCCGCTGTACCGGGAAACCGCTGACAGCGAGAGCGGCGTGGAACCGATTTTTCACGCAGGGCTTCACGAGTTCAGTCATCTCAACCAACACGCGGGTAACTCCGCCGACGTCGTACTCGAAGGCGTGGAGCGAGCACTGTATGTGGCCATCAGCGAGCAAGAGATTCGGCTGGAAAAGGGGTTGCAGTTTCTGGCCACGGTCGGTTCGGTCAGCCCTTACATCGGCCTGTTCGGCACCGTGTGGGGGATCATGAATTCCTTCCTCGGCCTGTCCCAGGTGCAGCAAGCGACGCTGTCGACCGTGGCGCCGGGCATCGCCGAGGCGCTGATCGCCACGGCCATCGGCTTGTTTGCGGCGATTCCGGCGGTGATTGCCTATAACCGTTTTTCCTCCCGCAGCCAGACCTTGCTGACCCGTTACTACGCCTTCGGCAATGAGCTTCAGGTGCGCCTGCATCGCAAATTGCACGGTGTGCCGTTGAACCTGGCCGCTGCGGCCTGAGAGGAGCGTGAAGATGCTGGTCAGACCGCAACGCAAGCACGGGCCCAAGGCCGAAATGAACGTCGTGCCGTACATCGATGTGATGTTGGTGCTGCTGGTGATTTTCATGGTCACCGCGCCGATGCTGACCCAAGGGGTGAAGGTCGAACTGCCCAAGGTCGCCAGCGAGGCCCTGGCCACGGACACCCGCCAACAAATCCTGACCTTGTCGGTGAAAGCCGAAGGCGGCTATTACTGGAACCTTGGCGGCGAACTCGACACTCAACACCAGACCGACAGCGCCGTGACGCTCGACGATATGCGCGGGAAGGTTGCCCGGATTGTTGCCGAGCATCGTGACACCCAGGTTTACATCCGTGCCGACAAGGAGGCCGGTTATGGCCGCGTGGTCGCGGCCATGGCGGCGCTTCAGCAGGGCGGCGTCAGCAATCTCGGGCTGGTGACCGAGGCCCCGCAATGACGGCGATGATCATGCACACTCCCTCGATGATGTTGCAGAGCCGGGTTCGCAGTGGGTTCTGGCAGAACAGCCTGGCGGCGAGTCTGGCGGTGGCGTTGCATGCGATCGTCCTGGCGTTGCTGGTGCACGGGTGGACGATCGAGAAGCCTCCCGTCGAACAGCCCTCCGTGTTGAGGACCCAACTGGTGATGTTGTCCCCGGCCCCCCAGCCAGAGGCACCTGAACCAGCGCCTGCGGTGGTCGAGCCGACACCGCCCGAACCGGTTGTCGCAGCGCCCGTCAAACCCGCAGTCGATCCGCAGATCCAGGCACAAAAACTTGAACAGGCCACCGTGGCGCGCAAACGGGTCGAAGACAAGAAGCGCGAGCAGCAAGCCGAGCAACAACGTCAACGTCAGGAGATGGAGGCGCGAAACCGCGAGGCCGAACAACAACGCCTCGCCCGGCAGCAGGCGCAACAGGCTGAACAGGCGCGGCTGACGGCCGAACGTGCTCGCCAACAAGCGGCGCAAACCACGGCCGACAGTCGCCAGTACCTGCCCTTGAGCAAGGAAGCGCCGGACTATCCGCAGCGCGCACTGGACAAGAACATCGAAGGCGACTGCACTGTGGAATACACCGTCAACCCGCAGGGCAACGTCGAAAATCCCAGGGTGCTCGACGGCTGCCATCCGCTGTTCATACGTCCATCACTGGCCGCCGCCAACACCTTTCGTTATCAGCCGAAAGTCGTCGACGGTCAGGTGGTTGCGGTGCCGGCGGTGCGTAATACGTTCCACTATCGGATCAAATGAACCCTGGTCATGCCAGTAACTCAACCCCTGTAGCAGCAGGCTTCGCCAGCTGCTACAGGGGGCGCGTTACGGCTCAACTGACGGGCATTAGTCTCACTGATCCTTCTCGCAATTAACCATCCACGACACACCAAATCGATCGACCAGCATTCCGAAACGCGCGGCCCAGAACGTGGCTTCCAGTGGCATTTGCACCTTGCCGTCTTCCGCCAATGCCGTGAAGACCCGCTCCGCCTCGGCAATGCTGTCGACATTCAGCGAGACTGAACAACCGGCCATTTCATCCGTGGGGCGATCCGGTGTGGTGTCCGAACCCATGATCGCCTGATCGCCCACCGACAGGCGCGTGTGGATGATCAGGTTGTGCAGGTCCGCCGGAAAATGCTCGCGCGCCGGGCTTTCACCGAAGGTCATCATCATTTCGATCTGGCCTTGCAGGGCTTGGGCATAGAAGGTGAAGGCGGCTTTACAGTCGCCATTGAAGATGAGGTAGGGATTGATTTTCATGTTGGGCTCCCGGTCGTTGAGAGGTACACATCGGTTGGACGACGGGTTCGTCAGTGAATTCCGATGGCATCGACTCGGGTAGCAAAGCGCTAAATCGCAGCGGGTGTCCGGGTTTTTTTAGATGTTTTTTCTATGGCCGGGGCGAGGCTTATCGCCTCATGTGTACGTCGTGGCGCCAGCAACCGCTCGATGGCGCCGCTCACCATGTTTTCCATCAGCTCATCGCGTTCGCGTTCATCCAGCGAATAGTGCGTCAGCCAACTGGGCGCGCTGTTGAGCAAGGCGCCAATGGCATGACCGGCGGCCAACAGGCCCTGTTCGCTGAATCGGGACCGGACGCCGAGCATCAGCAGCAACTTGCGTTCGTACTGCTCGCGCAATTGTCGAACCCGTTCCTGCTGTTCTTCATTCAGGCAGCCACTGTCGCGCTCCACCAGGCGAAAATGCCAGGGCATTTCCTGATGCAGATTGAGGTGCGCGCGGATCAGTTGGTTGAGCCTGTCGCGTTTTGCCGGGGCCTTTTGCTCGATGCGCCCCAGGGTGGCCAGCAGTTCTTCGTAGAATTCCTCGATCAGGTCGAGCAGTAAGTGCTGTTTGCTGGGGTAATGGTGATACAGCGAGCCCGGAGCGAGCCCCAGGCAGGTCGCGAGCTCACGCATGCCGACCTGACCGAAACCTTTGCTGGCAAAGAGCTCCAGCACCTTGTCCCGGTATTCGGCGAAACGTGAGCACCGCTCAGGCATAGGCATGGAAGCCACGCCCCGTCTTGCGTCCCAGGTAGCCGGCGGCGACCATTTCCTTGAGCAGTGGAGCGGGGCGGTATTTGCTGTCGTTGAAGCCGTCGTAGAAGGCTTCAAGGATCGCCAGCACGGTGTCCAGGCCGATCAGGTCCGCCAACGCCAGCGGGCCGATCGGCTGGTTGCAGCCCAGGCGCATGCCGGCGTCGATGTCTTCGGCGCTGGCCAGGCCTTCCTGAAACACCAGGATCGCTTCGTTGATCATCGGTACCAGAATCCGGTTCACCACGAAGCCTGGGCGGTTGCCGGCGGTGATCGCGGTTTTGCCCAGTGTTGTGGCCATGTCCAACGCGAGGGCGTGGGTCGCGTCGCTGGTTTGCAGGCCGCGAATCACTTCGATCAGGCCCATCACCGGCACCGGGTTGAAGAAATGCAGGCCGATGAAGCGCTCAGGCTGGCTGACGCTGGCGGCGAGTTGGGTAATGGACAGCGACGACGTGTTGGAGGCAATCACACACTCAACAGATACCTGGGCGGCGATTTGTTGCAGCACGCGCAGTTTCAGGTCGAGGTTTTCGGTGGCGGCTTCGATCACCAGTTGCACGTTCTGCAGGCTGCTGTAATCGGTGCTGGTGCGAATCCTGTCGAGGGCGGCGAACTTTTGCTCCTGGGTCAGCGTGTCCTTGGCGACCTGCCGATCGAGGTTTTTGCTGACGGTCGAGACAGCCTTTTGCAAGGCGCTTTCGGAGATGTCGATCAAGGTCACGTCGAAGCCGGCCAGGGCGCAGACTTGCGCAATGCCGTTGCCCATGGTGCCTGCGCCGATCACGCCAATGTTTTGCAGATTCATGTACACATCCTTCCGGTCAAACCCTGCGATACCTTGGCCGCCGCAACGGCCGAAGGCGTACTATTGGCCGCGAGTCTAGAACCGGCAGGGCGGTTGTCCTATGCCGAAACTGTTCAACGGTGCTGGTGTTTTTTGCCATTCGGATGATGGGGAGAGAAGCGTTCACATGCGGGAAAAGGACTCGGTGGCTGCCTACTTCGTGCAGGCAATGATCCATGGGCTGGGGGACAATCCGCAGCGCTTGAGGGGCGCGCTGGAACAGGCGGGCATCGACCCGGCGTTGATGGAACAGCCCACGGCGCGGGTTCCGGCCAGTGCGTTTGCCGCGCTGTGGCTGATCCAGATCCGCGAGCTCAACGACGAGTTCTTCGGCCTCGACTCCCACGGCATGCCGCCGGGCAGCTTTGCGCTGATCTGCCGGGCATTGATCCAGGAGCCCGATCTGCACAAAGCCATGCGCCAGTGCCTGGCCAACTTTGCACTGTTCCTCCACGACTTTCGCGGCACGCTGGCCGTGCGCGGCAAACGGGCGGTCATCAGCCTGCAGACCCACGCGCAAAACGACGAGGTCAGTCGATTGGGCGAAGAGACGTTTCTGGTGTTGATGATCAGTCTGCTGTGCTGGCTGGGTGGGCGGCGCATCCCCATCGATCGCGCGGACTTTCGCCATGAGCGCGTGTCTCTCTGCGATGACCGTTTGCTCTGGGGCCCCAACCTGACCTTTGGCACCGAACGCACCGAAATCGAATTCGCCAGCCACTACCTGCGACTGCCGGTGGTTCAGGACCTGGCCTCGTTGAAAGTGTTTTTGCGCACCGCACCGCAATGGCTGGTGATCCGATTCCGCAACCAGCATGGCCTGGCGTCGCAGGTTCATCAGCGCCTGCGCCACAGCCATTACAGCGAATGGCCGACCTTGCAGGCCTTCGCCCTGGAACAGCACCTGAGCCCCAGCACCTTCCGCCGAAAACTGGAGCGTGAAGGCTGTTCGTACCAGGAGATCAAGGATGAAGTGCGGCGCGGGGTCGCGTTTGAACGGTTGCGCCAGAGCAAGGCGAGCATCAGCGATATCGCCGAACAGCTGGGTTTTCAGGAGCCGAGTGCGTTTCATCGGGCGTTCAAGAAGTGGACGGGAGAGAGTCCGGGGCGGTATCGGGCGCGGTTTCAGAAAGCACTGGATTAAGTGCTACCACTTGAGCCAAGTGCCCTGGCTAGTTCAGGTTTTATCCACGACTCAAAAATCAGCCCACAGTTTTTAATGAAATGCGGGCTGTTCTCTCACAGGTACGGTTGAGCTTCAGTATCAATCTGTCCAAGGAAACCGTTGCAGCATATAGCGAGGTTTGCTGGAGCCAATTCTCTTGGCGCTCAATGTGATGTTGAAGGTCTTATAGAGATGCAGATTCACAGCATTGGGGTCAGGAATCTCTCTCGGAATTCCTCCGTAAATCACCGAGCCATCAGAAGTTCTGAATTCGAACGCCCGCTTGTCCGGGAGCGCTCCTATAAACTCTCCAGTAAATGTCTCTGTTGTTTCCTTGATGTTGTCCAGGCTCAGTCGAGCTTTGCTCCGGCGGACTTGTTCGCTATCAGCGAACTGAAACCTCCTGGTGCGGGTAGTCAGCGAGCAAGAAGCATCATAGCTGGATAGCTTTGCCAAAAAATCTGAAACGCTGGATATGGCCCTATCAGCGAGCCGCGAGACGGGTTCGGATAGCTCTTCATCACTTTTGGTGGTTGCTTCGAGTAATTCGGTTATCAGGTCGATTGCTTGGGTAAGGATTACCTTTGCGGGCTGGTATGTATCCTGACCGTTCGCTTCAAGATACGATTTCGCCTCATCGATTCGAGAACGAATAGACATCGCAGATAGCTTGCTGAGTCCTGGTTTGGCCAGCTGCTTCTCAAGGAAAAGAAGCTCCGCGGATCTGTGCAGATACTCGTTCCTATTCATGAGTGAGCTCCTGTTTTCGAGCTGCCAGCATGGCCAGTGTTACTTGATCTTGCTGGGGATCAAGATCAACTCGTAGAAATCCCTTCCACTGCTTTGATCTTCGATGGGCCCACATGCTGTACCAGTACGATGTCATTTCCACCAAACGCTCTGGTGCATCACGGAGAGATTGAACATAAAAATCAACTTTAAACTGATGTTTTATGAAGGACTGATCCTCAGGGGGCGCACCCAGTAATCTTAGTTGATCGGGCTGCAGACCGTCATAGAACTCGTCCCCTTCAACTAGTGAAGGTAACGACATCGATGTCTCTTGGGGCGCGCTGATCAGTTAGCTCAATGTGTTCCGTAAAGCTACCGTTCAGCCATTGGAAACCTTCAGCCATGCCAATTTTATGCAGCTCGGAGCGGTGTGAGAGATAGCCTTCCAAAATAACACATCGGTCCAGACTGGTTGCGAAGCGCTCCACGAATGCCAGGAGATCGACTTCATAGGGCGATCTATCCATCCCGGCAGGGTTCTGTTCATTGATGGGAGGGAGAAGCCCCTCCGGATTCCACTCAGGGATCAATTTCGGCCTCCTTGCGCACTGGTCCGATAATTGATCGATCCTCATCGGACGTGCGCTCAGCGTCAAGCGGACAAACGTTACAGTTGTTGCGCACCCACGCCACTGCCCGGCTGAAGTACCATGGCGCGTTGTCGTGATCATCGTCTGTTCTTCGTCGAGTCCATTGCCCTATGCCTGCTGCCCTTGACCGCGTCACCTCGTTGCTCGACCAGGCCAGACGCGCCTTGCTGCTGGTCTGGGGAACGTCTCGCGGGTTGTTTCTCGGTCTGGTGCTGGCAACCCTGATCGCCGGTGTCCTCCCGGCGCTGGCCGCCTGGCTGGGTCAACGCATCGTCGACGCAGTGGTCTTCGCCATGCAGTTGCACGCGCAACAGGGCAGTGCGCCGTTGTGGCCGGTGGTGCGTTACGTGCTGTTCGAGGCGGGTGTGCTCGCGTTGCTGTCCGGGACCCAGCGGGCGCTGTCGGTCCAGCAGTCGTTGTTGCGGGTGCAGTTGGGGCAGAAGGTCAACACGATGATTCTGGAGAAGGCCCAGACGTTGTCGCTGGTGCAGTTCGAGAATTCCGAGTTTTACGACAAGCTGGTGCGGGTGCGGCGCGAGGCGTCGACCCGGCCGTTGGCGCTGGTGATGAAGTCGCTGGGGCTGATCCAGAACCTGATCGTGCTGATCAGCTTCGGCGTGTTGCTGGTGCATTTTTCACCGTGGGCGCTGGTGTTGCTGGTGGTCGGTGCGTTGCCGGTGTTCTTTGCCGAGGCGCATTTTTCCGGGGATGCCTTCCGGCTGTTCACCCGGCGCGCGCCGGAGAGTCGGCAGCAGAGTTACATCGAGACGTTACTGTCCCACGAGGGCTATATCAAAGAGGTCAAGCTGTTCGGTTTTGCGCCGCTGCTGTTGAAGCGGTATCGCGAGACGTTTGCGCGTCTTTATGCCGAAGACCGCCGGCTGACGTTGCGCCGGGATGGCTGGGGATTTGCCTTGGGTCTGCTCGGTACCGGCGCGTTTTATCTGGCCTATGCCTGGGTCGTGGTCGATACCGTCCATGGCAGCATCACGCTCGGGCAGATGACCATGTATCTGGTGCTGTTCAAGCAGGGGCAGACGGCGGTGAGCAGCAGCCTGAGTGCCATCAGCGGTCTTTACGAGGATGGGCTCTATCTGTCGAGTCTCTATGAATACCTGGCCGAACCCGTTGTGGCGGATACCGGTAACCTGACGGTGGGTGCGGTGCCCGGCGACGGTCTGCGTTTCGAGAATGTCGGCTTCACCTATCCGGGTGCCAGCCGCGCCGCACTGGAAGGGATCGATCTGCATCTGGTGCCAGGGCATAGCGTTGCGCTGGTGGGGGAAAACGGTTCGGGCAAGACCACGCTGATCAAGCTACTGACGCGTCTTTACCGTCCGGATGAAGGTCGCATTCTGTTGGACGGCAGCGACTTGCAGGTGTGGGAAGAAGACGCGCTGCGTCGGCGCATCGGCGTGATTTTCCAGGATTACATCCGTTACCAGTTCTCCGTCGGCGAGAACATCGGCGTTGGCGACACCCTGGCGTTCAACGATGAACAGCGCTGGCAGGAGGCTGCCGCCGAGGGTATGGCCGCGCCGTTCATCGAGCGGCTGGACCGAGGGTATGCCACGCAATTGGGGCGGTGGTTTGCCGGTGGGCAGGAACTGTCCGGCGGGCAATGGCAGAAGATCGCCTTGTCCCGCGCTTACATGCGCCGTGACGCCGATATCCTGATTCTGGATGAACCGACTTCGGCCCTCGACCCTGCGGCGGAAGCCGCGGTGTTCGAGCATTTCAGTCAGCATACCGAAGGCCGGATGACGCTGCTGATATCCCACCGGTTTTCCAGCGTGCGCAATGCCGACCACATCATCGTGCTGGATCAGGGCGCGATCCTTGAGCGCGGCGATCACGACAGTCTGGTCGCGGCAGGCGGGAGTTATGCGCAACTGTTCAACTTGCAGGCCCAAGGTTATCGATAGCCTTCAGGAGTCCTGAGCGGTCCGGGTCACTGTCGGCCCGGCCATTTGCGGCGGTTTTGCCTTCATCAGACCTTCAAGTGCCTGGCGATACTGTGTACCGCCCAGGCTCATGCTGTTGTTGTGCGTACCTCCCGGCACCAGCAACAGGCGCTTGGGTTCGTTGGCGGCGTTGAACAACTGCTGGCTGAATCGCGAGGGCATGAACGGGTCGGCCAGGCCGTGGACCACCAGCAGGGGCATGTCGATGTCGACGATCTTGTCGATGGAGTCGAATTTCTGTGACAGCAGCCAGCGTACGGGCAGCCATTTCACCGGCAGGTTGCTGTCGGCCACTTGCGCCACCGCATCGCCCAGTGAGGTGAAGGTGGACTCGATCACCAGACCGCGCACCGGCACCGTGCCATGCTCCTTTTTCGCCTGGGCAGCCAGGTCAGCCGCGAGGTCGATGGCCACCGCGCCGCCCAGGGAGTGGCCATAGATCAGACGCTTGTTGGCGTCCGGTTGCATCGCCGCGAAGCGCTCCCACGCGGCGTGAGCGTCTTCGTAAACACTGGCTTCGGACGGCAGATCACCCTTGCTCTGGCCAAACCCTCGGTAGTCGATGGCCAGCACCGAATAGCCCATGGCCCGCAATTGCTCGATGCGGAACGCCTGGCCGGTCAGGTTCCAGCGCACGCCGTGCAAGTAGAGGATCGACGGCGCATCGCGACGCGCGGCCGGCCACCACCAGGCATGCAGGTTTTGCCCGGCCTTGAAGCTGGCGGGCTTGATGTCGAATTCCTGGACGTCCTGCGGCAAGCCGCGATACCAACCGGCCGTGCCTGGCTCAATACGAAACAGCAACTCTCGTTCCTTGTACTTGAGCGCGCCGCAACCCGCAGGCAGACCGACGATCAGCGCGGCCATGCACAGCAGCGGCAGCCAGCGTCGGCGCAGACGAGCGAGAAGGGAAGCGGGCATCGGGTGCTCCACTGACAAAAAACTGAAGCTCGGGTTTTAACAGAAGCCTGATGGGGATGGGGAAAATTTCGACGATCGTTCACCTTCCCCCTGCGGGAACGAGCCTGTTCGCGAAAGGGGGCATGACATTCAGCATTGATGCCGTCTGACATGCCGCCTTCGCGAGCAGGCTCGCTCCCACAGGGTTGCGCGTCGATTCAAGGTTGCGGATCAATCCACCCGCAACACAATCTTGCCAATGTGATCGCCACCCTCCATCCGCGCATGAGCCTGCGCCGCATCGGCCAACGGATAGACCTTGTCGATCATCGGCAGGCAACGCCCGGCGGCCAGTACTGGCCAGACATATTCACGCAGCTGTTCGGCGATCGAGGCTTTTTCTTCGCGGGTGCGTGAGCGCATCAGTGATGCCGGTGATCGTCGCGCGTTTTCCCATGATCGCCATCAAATCGACGTCTTTGGTGTGGGCGCCGCCGAGGAAGCCCAGCATCACCAGCCGACCGTCCATACCCAGCGCCGCGATGTTCGAGTTCAGGTACGAGCCGCCCATGATGTCGAGGATCACATTGACGCCTTTGCCGGCGGTTTTTTCCTGGATGACCTGGGCGAAGTCCTGATCGCGATAGTTGATCGCCTCGGCCCCCAGTTTGCGAATCGCCGCGCACTTGTCCTCACTGCCCGCCGTGGCGAAGGCCTTGACGCCGAATTCGCAACACAACATCAGGGCGGTCGTGCCGATGCCGCTGGTGCCGCCGTGAATCAAGGCACGCTGGCCTTTGCTGGCACCGCCGATGTCGAACAGGTTCGCCCACACCGTGAAGAACGTTTCCGGGACGGCCGCCGCTTGTACCCAATCCATGCCATCAGGCATCGGCAAGGTCTGGCTGGCCGGGGCGACGCAGTATTGTGCGTAGCCGCCGCCGTTGGTCAGTGCGCAGACGTTGTCTCCAACGATAAATTCGCTGACGTCTTTACCGACCGCCACCACTTCACCGGCCACTTCCAGTCCGGGGATCGAGCTCATGCCTGGTTTCATCGGATACTTGCCGGCCCGTTGAATCACGTCGGGGCGATTGACCCCGGCGGCGTGCACGCGAATCAGCACTTCGCCCACACCGGCGGTCGGCACCGGCTCCTGGCGCGGCTTTAATACTTCGGGACCGCCGGGTTCGGTGATTTCGATCAGGGTCATGGTTGGGGGCAGATTCATGTCGGCGTCCTGTTGTGAGGTATTCAGTAGATGGGACCGCGTCTTCACGCATCATGGACAACTCACCCGAACCAGTCGATCACGACGATTGACCAGGCGCATGCCCTGTTCCAGCAGCAGCGCCACGACAATGGCACCCGCCGCAATGATGAACAACAACCCATGATGGCCGCCGCTGGCATTGAACAACGCCGAATAGGCAAACCCGGCAATCGCCTGGAACGTGGCGAACGACACCGTGGCGCGACTCCAGGCAATCTGCTGCTGGTGATGGTTCGGGATCAACTCGTGCACCCGGGCCAGCGCCAACGGCACGATGCCGGGCGGGAAGGAGCCGAGGATCACCGCCAGCAAGGCCAGTGTGGTGAATGAACTGGAGATCGACAGCAAACCGACGGCAATCGCCTGCACCACCAGCACCAGGCGAATGCTTAGCCGTGCGCCCAGTTTGTCGGCCAGAAAACCGTAACTTACCGGCCCGATTATCGCGCCCAGGCCGTACATCACCCAGATGAGCGCTCCGACGTGCGATCCGGCACCAAGACCGCGGGCGACGTAATCCACCAGAAACACCATGGCGGGCACGAGCCCGGCGGCCATGAACGCGTATTGAGCGAACAACAGGTAAACCCGTGGATCGGTCGGTGCTTTTGATTCGTCGACGGATGAAGTGAGGGTCGCAGCGTGCGTGGCTGAAGGCCAACCGAACCAGCTCGCGGCGGTCAGCACCAGTGACAGCACACCCAGACCGAACCAGGTGTCCTGCAAGCCAAGGCTCAACAGCGGTGGAACAATCGTTCCCGATCCGGCAATGCCCAAACCGATGCCCAGAAAGATCGCGCCGCTGGCCAGCCCTCGACGGGACGCCGGCACATGCGGCAACACGGTCGCGGCCACTAACACCATTATCGCGCCCCCGGCGATGCCCGACAGCAGGCGCCAGCCGAAGAACCAGCTCACCGACAACGCAAAGCCACAGGCAAAAAACGACAGCGTCACCGCCACCATCATCAAGCGCAGGGCGTTTTTGTTGGAGGTGCGACGGGCCAGCGGATGGCCGATCAGCGCACCGATCAGGTAACCCACCAGATTGGCGGCACCGAGGTACACCACGTCGCTGGCGGAAAACCAGTGAGCCTGGATCAACGAAGGAATCAACGGCGTGTAAGCAAATCGCGCCAGGCCAATGCTGACCAGGCTGGCACAGAGACCGGCGAAGATCGGCAACCAGATCGCGCTGCGTGGAGTGGTTGATGTACTGAGCATGGGCGTTGTCCTGTGGATTTTTCTCTGGTGCCCAGCTTATCCAGATTTGTTGATGCATTAACGCAGCGATTTTGCGATATTGTGATGCGTGTATGCATCGGTGGAGAACCGTATGAATTGGGATGACGCCAGGGTCTTTCTGGCGGTTTGCCGCGAATCGACGCTGCGCGGTGCGGCACGTGTGCTGGGGGTTGATCAGGCCACGGTCGGTCGACGGATCACTGCACTGGAAAAGTCCTTGAGTGCGACGCTGTTCCTGCGCACCTCAGAAGGCTACGCGCTGACCGCTGTCGGCGAGGCTGCGCTGAAAGCCGTGGAAAAGATGGAGCATTCAGCGCTTGAACTGGAGCGCCAGATTCAAGGCCTCGACGACCGCCTGACCGGTGTCGTTCGGGTCAGCACCACGGACTCCATGGCCCTCGACTTCCTGATCCCGGCCATTGCTCGCTTGCATGAGCGGCACCCCGATGTGCGGGTGCAACTCGATGCCTCGACGCAAATTCTCAGCCTGGCGAAACGCGAAGCCGACATCGCCGTGCGCAACACCCGGCCAGACAACCCGGACCTGATCGCCCGGCGCATCGCGCGCTGGCCGGTGGGCCTGTTTGCATCGCAAGCCTACGTAGACGCGTACGGCGCGCCGGAGCCGGGCTCGGCGTTCGAGGGGCATGACCTGGTGGTGTATCAGCCGTACTTGCAGGGCAACAAGGACATGACGCTGGTTTCGGAGCCGCTGGGTCGCGGGCGGATCGTGTCGAGCCTGAGTTCAAGCCTGCTGGTGCGCCGATCCATTGCCGCCGGGATCGGGGTGGGGGAAATTCCGGTGTACATGGGGGAGAGGGACGGGCTGGTCAGGCTGTGGCCGGAACGCACGCGACCGTTACCGTATGACGTCTGGCTGGTGACTCACGCGGACTTGCGGCATACCGCCAGGGTCCGCGCGGTCATCGATGAAATTGTTGCGGTGTTTTCGGGGACGGGTGAGTAAAGGTTGAAAAAGATCGCAGCCTCGTTTCACTCGACAGCTCCTACATGGATTGATAAGCACCTGTAGGAGCTGTCGAGCGAAGCGAGGCTGCGATCTCTTGATCTTGCGATCAACGTTACGGCATCTGCGGCAGTTCCTGCGGACGCAGATCGAACACCAGCACTTCGGCATCCACGCCGTTGCTCAAGGTCAGCACCTGTTCTTCCCGAACCCGCACGCCGTCGCCTTCCTGCAACTGCACGCCGTTGAGTTCGACGCTACCCCGCGCCACATGCACATAGGCATAACGATTGGCTGCCAGCTCCAGGGTGGCGCTTTCCTTGCCGTCGATCAGTGCGGCATATACCCGCGCATCCTGACGCACTTTCAGCGAACCGTTTTTCCCGTCGGGGGAGATGATCAACTGCAAGCGCCCGCGTTTTTTCTGGGTGCTGAAATGCTCTTGTTGGTAACGCGGTTTGGCGCCGACGACCTCCGGAACAATCCAGATTTGCAGGAAGTGGACCGGCCGGGTCGCCGAGTGGTTGTACTCGCTGTGGGCCACGCCGCTGCCGGCACTCATCAATTGCACGTCACCGGGGCGAATCACCGAACCGGTACCCAACGTGTCCTTGTGTTCAAGGGCGCCTTCGATCACGTAGGAGAAAATCTCCATGTCGCGGTGCGGGTGTTGGCCGAAACCTTTGCCGGCGGCCACGCGGTCATCGTTGATCACCAGCAGGTCGGAAAAACCCTGCTCCTTGGGGTTGCGATAGTTGGCGAAGGAAAAGGTATGGAACGACTTCAACCAACCGTGATTGGCGGCACCGCGATCAGAGGCTTTGCGAAGGGTCAGCATGATGGAATCTCCTGTGGGGACGTTGATTCGTCCGACTGAGGAGAAGGTTAATGTTTACTGGTTGGTGCAATAAGTAGATGAAAATTGAATTACTGTCTCGTTGGGATTGACAGTAAGATGCGGTAGATCGGGTATTCTTATCCGACGCTCCATTCCTTGATGCCGTACGAGTACCGTTGTGGGAGCGAGCCTGCTCGCGAAAGCGCTCTGTCAGATGGCATCAGGTTTGAATGTCACATCGCCTTCGCGAGCAGGCTCCACACAGGTTTCTGTGTACGGCAGACTCTCCTTCTTTGATCTCAGTGATTTTGAAACCATGAAAACCGTGGCAATGGTGCTGTTTCCCGACTTTCTCCTGCTCGACATGGCCGGGCCCATGGAGGTGTTTTCCATCGCCAATCGTTATCTGAGAGCGGACCAGCGCTATGAGTTGTCGACCATTGGCACCGCGCATGGCGCGCTGCGTGCTTCCAACGGCGTCAGCGTGCAGACCGATCTGCACATCGATCAGGCGAATAAAAGCTACGACCTGTTGCTGGTGCCTGGCGGCCCGGGTGCCTACAACGAAAAACATCCGCCACTGCTCGGCTGGCTGCAGGGCGCCGTCTCGCGCGCGGGGCGCTATGGTTCGATCTGCACCGGCGCGTTCGTGCTGGGACATGCCGGTTTGCTGGACGGTTATCGCGTGACCACCCACTGGCACTACACGGAACGGCTGATCAAAGGCTTTCCGAAGGCGATGGTGGAGACCGATCAGATTTACGTGCAGGACCGCAATCTCATCACTTCCGGCGGCGTCACTGCCGGTATCGACCTCGCGCTGTCGGTGGTTGCCGAAGACCATGGCAAGAAAGTCGCCCAGGACGTGGCCAAGGTGTTGTTGGTGGTGACGAAACGTCAGGGCGGGCAGGCGCAATTCAGTCCGTTGATGGCCGTCGTCGCGGCCCATGAAACACCGGTGACCCGAGTGCAGAACTATGTGCTCGAACACCTCGATGAAGTGTTCAGCATCGACCGCATGGCCGGCCTGGCCACCATGAGCCCACGTCATTTCGCCAGGGTTTTCGCCCGGGAAGTGAACATGACGCCTATGGAGTTTTTGCAGCGCGCACGCATCGACTGTGCGAGGCGTCTGTTGGAAACCACTGACTTGCCGTTCAAGACCGTGGCCTTCAAAAGTGGCTTTGGCAGTGTGCGGCATATGCGTTTTCTGTTCAGTGAAAAGCTTGGTCTGACCCCGACCCAATACCGCGAACAGTTCAGCTAGAGCCTTCTTGTCCGTTATGCGCACTCTGATGGCCGTGACGCTCCCACCGTGGCTGTTGTTCCGTCACTGATGCCTGCCAAGATACCCGTGAACTCTTTGCAATGGAGGTGGCGCAAGCCTGACGCGCCATGGGTTTTGCAGTCCCTTGAGCTGTTCCGGGTTTGCGCACGTGCATGTGTATGAACAGCGTCAGACATTCAAACAGCGATACGGTGGTGCGATTCGGCTCCTACGCATTCCATGTGCGACAACGGCTGATCCTGGACGGTGATCGGCCGCTGCGCATGGGCGGGCGCGCTCTGGATATTTTGCAAGTGCTGGTCGAGCGTGCCGGCATGGTCGTGAGCAAGGACGAGTTGATTGCTCAAGTCTGGCCGACATCAGTGGTCGAAGACATCAATCTGCGGGTGCACATCGCCGCGCTGCGTCGCGCCCTGGGTGACGGACAGAACGGGCAGCGCTACATCGTCAACCTGCCCCAACGCGGTTATAGCTTTATTGCTCCGGTGCACGCTGTGCCGGAGGGGACGCTGGTTCCTATCGAGACCGTTCAGAAGTTTCAGCACAATTTGCCCGCGCGGCTCACGCCGGTAACCGGTCGGGATTCGATCGTCGGCAGCCTGGTCCGGCAGTTGCCGGTTCGGCGGCTCATGACCTTGGTCGGTCCCGGTGGTATCGGCAAAACCACCGTGGCGTTACGCGTAGCCGAATTGCTCTTGCAGCATTATGAGGACGGCGTCTGGCTGGTCGATCTGGCGACGATCGACGACCCCACGCAGGTGGTCGATCACCTGACCCGTGCCCTTGAACTGGACATCGGTACGACCCTGGATGCACTGGCGCAATGGCATGCGTTGTTGGTCCTCGATAACTGTGAGCATCTGCTCGAGCGCTGCCGGACATTGGTCGAGGATCTGCTGAAATCCGCGCCGCGCTTGTCGATCCTGGTCACCAGCCGTGAACCGCTCCAGGCGATGGGAGAAACGGTCCAGCGTTTGCCGGGCCTGGCGGTGCCACCGGCTTCGGCGCTGCGCAGCGTGACCGAGGCGATGGGGTATTCGGCGGTGCAGCTGTTCGTCAGTTGTGCCCGTGCTCGTCAGCAAGGGTTTGCCCTGCGCGAGCAAGACCTCAAGGCCGTGCGCGAAATCTGTCGGCGGCTTGATGGTTTGCCCTTGGCCATCGAGCTCGCGGCCGCGCAGATCGATGCGCTGGCGCTGGTGGGTTTGCAGGCGCAACTGGACAACTGTTTTCAGCTGCTGACCCAAGGCCGGCGCACCGCCGTACCCCGGCATCAAACCTTGAAAGCGGCGCTGGACTGGAGCTATGAACAGCTCAGTCCGCTGGAGCAAACCGTGTTGCAGCGCCTGGCGGTGTTCAAAATGGCCTTTACCCTGGACGCGGCGATGGGTGTGATCAGTTGCGCGCGGCTGTTGCCCGGTCGGCTGGTGGGCGTGGTGGAAAGCCTGGCGCTCAAATCGTTACTGATGGTGGAGCAGGGCAGTGGTGTGACCCGTTACCGTTTCCTCAACACCACCCGCACCTACGCCCTGGAGAAACTCGAACACAGCGGTGACTTGCGCGCCTTTGAAATGCGCTATGCCGGCTACATCAGCCACCCGCGCCGGACGTCAGGCGGGCAGGTGGCGCTGCAACTCGTCGAGTAGCCGGCGGACTTTGGTCAGGTCCGGGGTGGCAAAGCCTTCGGTGAACCGGTTGTAGATCGGCGCCAGCAGTGTGTGTGCTTGCTGGTGGCGCCCCTGACGCTGCCAAAGCTGTGCCAGCGAGGTGGCGCTGCGCAGTTCCCAGGCCAGGGCGCCCTGGTGTCTTGCCACGTTCAAGGCCCTGATCAGCACAGCCTCGGCGGCGTCGGTTTTCAAGGGGCAGTTTTCTGCCAGCAGCGCGTCCGCCCGGGCGCGTAGAATTTCCGCGGTGCTCCAGCCCGCCGTGCCGGTGTCCGCGCGCTGCAACAAGGCATCATCGACGAACCGGGTATCCAGCGTGACCATGAGGTCCTTGATCAGCCCCGTACCCGGTTGAGGGCGCGGGTGTGCTTGCGCTCGGTCGATCACCTGCGCGTAGTGCCGCGCCCAGGTGTAGAACAGCAGCACCGAATGTTTCTGCGTTTGTTCCAGCAGCAGGCGCAAGAGTTCGCGGGCGGTGCGGGTGTCGCCGTTGTAATGGGCGATCAGGCAACCGGCCACCGCCAGGGTGTAGCAGATGGACGTGCCGTGATTGATCTGGATTGCGATGTCCAGCGCTTGCCGGGCGGTGCGCCAGGCCTGTTCCGGTTGGCCCTGCAACCAGAGGATGCGCGCCAGGATGGTCAGCGCGGCAACGCTCTGGTCGTATTGCACGCCAAAACCGTGGGTGAACCGGTTGAGGTGCCCGCTCTGGGCCATGCGCTGGATCACCTGTTCGGCATTCACCCGCGCCAGATGCTGGTCCCCGGCGAAGTGCAGGGCCAGCACCCGCAAGCGGTGCGTGCTCAGGGACAGCACCGCGTCGCCGTTCAGCCCCAGCCTGTCGAACTGCAGGCTCTGCTCCAGGGCCATTTGATAATTGCCGCAACTGAGATTGACCGCCATGTGCCCGGACACCGCCCGAAGCTGACCGGCGATGTCGTTGCAATGTCTGGCCAGGGTCCTGGCGCTGACGAAGACTTCAATGGTTTCCGCTGTGCCGCCCTGGGTGTGATAGCAGGCGCTGCCGAGGGCGAGTTTGAGGGCCATTTTCAAACGAGGGCAGGGCTCGGGCGCTGACTCCAGCAACGCCAATGCCCTGCGCACATACACGCCGTGCTCCTTGAGCAGCGACAGTTCCTGCCAGAGCGGTGCCGATGTCGCGGCCAGGCGGATCGCCAGTGCCTGCGGACCTTGAGGGCTCAAGCCCCAGTCGAGGGCGGCGCGAACATCTTCCAGGCCGCGGGCATAACGCTCGATCCACATCCCCGTCGGAATCAACTCCCAGTCGTGTTGGGCCTGATGCATCAAGGCCAGGCAGCGTTCGGCATGGCGTTCGCGGGTGCTCGACAGATCGGCGGCCTGATCGAGTTTTTCCAGGGCATAGCTGCGGGTAGTGTCGAGCAGACGGTAGAACACTTCTTCGTCGCCCACTTCCACGTTCAGCAGCGACTTGGCCACCAGTTGCGTGATCGATCCAAACACCGCTTGGGGTTCGATATGTTCGCCGACAATGACCGCAGCCGCCGACGCCAGGGTGAAGCCGCCCCTGAACACACCCAGTCGGCGCAGACAGGTCTGCTCGCAGGCACTCAGCAGCTCGAAGCTCCAGTCCAGCGTGGCGCGCAACGTCTGGTGTCGTCCCAGTGACGTCTGACAGCCTTGGGTGAGCAGGCGAAAACTGCCTTGCAGTTGCGTCAGCAATCCGCTCAATCCAAGGCCACCCACTTGCGCCGCCGCCAGTTCGATGGCCAATGGAATACCGTCCAGACGACGGCAGATTTCAATGGCCAGTGGCAGCTCTTCATCGGTCAATTCGAAGCTGTCGTGGCTGGCCATGGCCCGCTCGACGAACAATTGCAGGGCCGAAAAGGTCAGGGCCTGAGCGCGGTCGAGCACGGCGATAGGGGGAGGGAAGTCGAGCGACTCAAGACGCTGAACGAACTCGCCTTCAGCCCTCAGGCTCTCCCGGCTGGTGGACAGAATGTGCACCTGCGGCGCAGCACGCAGGATGCTTTCGCTGAGCAGCGCAATCGCATCGATCAGGTGTTCGCAGTTGTCGATCACCAGCAGCATCTGCCTGTCGCGCAGGAACGTGGCGAGGCTGTTCATCGGTTCGGCGCCGTGCAAGGACAGTTCGAGTAGCGTCGCCAGGTGAGCCGTGATCATCAACGGATCGTTGATCGGTGCCAGGTCCAGCAGACGAATGCCGTCCCGGTAGCGGCCGATCAGCTGTTCGGCGACGCGCAGGGCCACGGTGGTTTTGCCAATCCCACCGGGGCCGACGAGGGTGATGAAGCGTTGGCTTGTCAGCTGGGCCACGAGGCTGTCAACCAGGGGCTGGCGCCCGATCAGGCGGGTTCGACGCACGGGCAGGTTATGGCCGCTCGGTTGGGGGGCTTCGCTGACGGGATGTTGCTCGACCTGTTCCAGCGAATAGGGCGCCACAAAGCTGTAGCCACGCTGGGCTACGGTGATGATGTAGCGCTGGCCGGCCTGGCCGTCGCCCAGGGCTTTGCGCAATGCCGCCATGTGCACTCGCAGGTTGATGTCTTCGACCACGCTTTTGGGCCAGACCCTGGCAATCAGCTCTTGTTTGCTGACCACATTCCCTGCGTGCTCCAGCAGGATCAACAGAATGTCCATGGCACGCCGGCCCAGCCGCAGGGGTTGGCCGGCCTCCATTATCAGGCGTTGACCGGGATAGATCCGGTAGGGGCCGAAATGGATGGCCTGTTCGAGGGAAAGGATCAACGGGTCACTCCTGCTTGCATCCGTCTAATACGCGCTTTCCGAGCATATTCGTCAGGTTTTTTCGTCAGTGCAATGCGATGGTCCGGTGACTCTCGGGTGTTCGTCACGACTGCCGGTTGCCGAGTGTCATTGGCAAGTCCGTTTTTATTGGGCGCAGGGGGCGTAACAGGAGCGTCAGGTTTTTTGGCGCGCCATGGAAAATTAACAACGTTTAACTCGTCCTGCGTCTGGTCTACGCCCAAAACTCTGCTTCTTCAACTTCCACCGGTCAGCCGTAGTGTGGGAGCCGGCTCGCTGCCAGAAAGGACGACGCGATGAGCAACGTGGTGGTGGTCTATCACAGTGGCTACGGGCACACCCGGGTCATGGCCGAAGCCGTGGCCCAAGGCGTGCAACGTCACTTGGGCAGCATTTGCCAACTGATTGCGGTCGAGGACGTGGATCAATACTGGGACCGTTTGCACAACGCTGATGCAATCATCTTCGGCGCCCCTACCTACATGGGCAGCGCCTCCGCGCCCTTCAAGGGGTTCATGGAGGCCACGGCCACGTTCTACCTGGCTCAGCCCTGGCGCGACAAGCTGGCTGCCGGGTTTACCAATTCCGGCTGCCTGTGCGGCGACAAGCTCAACACCTTGCTGCAGATGGCGGTGTTCGCCGCGCAGCATTCGATGATTTGGGTCGGTCTCGATCTGCTGCCGGCACGGTCCGGTACGGGCCTGTTCGATGGGCAACTGAATCGCCTGGGCAGCTCGCTGGGCGCCATGGCCCAGTCGAATGTCGAACAGTCTCCCGATTTTGCCCCGCCTGCCGAAGACCGCCATACCGCCGCGCACCTGGGCGAGCGAGTCGCGCGGCTGGCCGAACGCATGAGCCACTCACCGGTTTGATTCACCCCTGACCCTCGCTAAGGAGACATCGCATGAGTACGTTCACGACCCGAGACGGCACCGAGATTTACTACAAGGACTGGGGCACCGGCCAGCCCATTGTCTTCAGTCATGGTTGGCCGCTGAATGCCGACAGCTGGGAATCGCAGATGATCTTCTTGGCTTCCAAGGGCTATCGCGTCATCGCCCACGACCGTCGTGGTCATGGCCGCTCCAGCCAGCCATGGTTTGGCAATGACATGGACACCTACGCCGACGACCTGGCGCAGTTGATTGAGCGGCTGGATCTGCAAAACGCGGTGCTGTTCGGTTTCTCTACCGGCGGTGGTGAAGTGGCGCGCTACATCGGTCGCCATGGCACTGGCCGGGTCGCAAAAGCCGGGCTGATCTCCTCGGTGCCACCGCTGATGCTCAAGACCGAAGCCAACCCCGGCGGTCTGCCGGTCGAGGTGTTCGATGGCATTCGTCAGGCGTCCCTGGCCGACCGTTCGCAGCTCTATATCGACCTTGCCAGTGGCCCGTTCTTCGGCTTCAACAAACCTGGCGCCAAACCGTCCCAGGGCATGATCGACTGGTTCTGGATGCAAGGCATGACGTCCGGCCACAAGAATGCCTATGACTGTATCAAGGCGTTCTCCGAAACCGACTTCACCGAAGACCTGAAGAAATTCGACGTGCCGACGCTGGTGGTGCATGGCGACGCCGACCAGGTCGTGCCGATCGACGCCGCCGGCATCGCTTCGGCAAAACTCGTGAAAGGTTCTACGCTGATTGTCTACCCCGGCGCGCCTCATGGCTTGACTGATACCCATAAGGATCGACTCAACGCTGATCTGCTGGCGTTCCTCAAGGGTTGATGTACCCCGGCGCGGGCGTAGATTCGCGCCGGTTTTTTGCTCCTGATGAGCGGCAATCAATCGAGAACATGACCATGAAGAAGCTGACCAACGCCACTGGCGCCCCGGTGGTCGATAACTTGAATATTCAGACCGCCGGTCCTCGTGGTCCGGCGCTTTTGCAAGACATCTGGTTGCTGGAAAAACTCGCCCACTTTGACCGCGAACTGATCCCCGAGCGCCGCATGCACGCCAAGGGGGCGGGCGCCTACGGCACTTTCACCGTCACCAATGACATTACTCGTTACACAAAAGCCGACATTTTCAGCTCAGTGGGCAAGCAAACACCGCTGTTCGTGCGCTTTTCCTCGGTGGCCGGCGAACGCGGCGCGGCGGATGCCGAGCGCGATATCCGTGGCTTCGCGGTGAAGTTCTACACCGACGAAGGCAACTGGGACATTGTCGGCAACAACACGCCGGTGTTTTTCTTTCGCGACCCGTTGCGTTTTTCCGACCTCAACCACGTGGTCAAGCGCGACCCGCGCACCGGCTTGCGCAACGCCACCAGCAACTGGGATTTCTGGTCCCTGCTGCCCGAGGCGCTGCACCAGGTGACCATCGTCATGAGCGATCGCGGGATCCCCACCAGCTTCCGCCACATGCACGGTTTTGGCAGTCACACCTTCAGTCTGATCAACCGCGACAACCAGCGGGTGTGGGTGAAGTTTCATTTTGTCTGCCAGCAAGGCATCCAGAACCTGTCGGATGCCGAGGCCGCCGAGGTGGTCGGCAAGGACCGCGAAAGCAATCTGCGGGATCTGTACGAGGTCATCGAGCAGGGCAACTTCCCGCGCTGGAAGCTGTGCATCCAGGTGATGGAAGAAGAGCAGGCGCTCCACTATCGGCACAACCCGTTCGACTTGACCAAGGTGTGGCTACACGGTGAGTTTCCGTTGATTGAAGTGGGCATCATGGAGCTCAATCGCAACGCCGAAAACCACTTCGCCGAAATCGAACAAGCGGCGTTTTCGCCAGCGAACGTGGTGCCGGGTGTGAGTTTTTCACCGGACCGCATGCTCCAGGCGCGGCTGTTTTCCTATGGCGATGCCCAGCGCTATCGCCTGGGGGTGAACTTCAACCACATCCCGGTCAACGCACCACGCTGCCCGGCTCACAGCTATCACCGCGACGGCGCCATGCGCACCGACGGCAACCTGGGTGGCACGGCCAGCTATTTCCCCAACAGCGTGGGCGAATGGCAGGACTCGCCGGAACTGGCCGAGCCGCCGCTGCCGCTCGAAGGCTTTGCCCAGCACTATGATCATCGACTGGAAGAGGATCACTACGAGCAGCCGGGCAACCTGTTCCGCTTGCTCGATCCGGTGCGCAAACAACTGCTGTTCGACAACACGGCGCGGGCGATGAATGGCGTGCCGCAGGCGATCCGTCAGCGCCATATCGACAATTGCACCAAGGCTGATCCGGCATACGGGTTTGGGGTGGCCGAGGCGTTGGAACGGTTGGTTCCGCTGGAGTAAAGCAAGATCAAAAGATCGCAGGCTTCGCCAGCTCCTACGGGTGTACGCATAACCGTGTAGGCGCTGGCGAAGGCTGCGATCTTTTGCTGTTAAAAACCTGACAACGCCACGCAAACGGATTGATGCCTTCGCTGCGGGTAAAGATATGGCAGAAATGCGCCTGATCGCAGAAGCCGCATTCCTGGCTTATTTGCGTAAGGCTCAGGTCGGTGCTCTGGATCAGCTGCTTGGCGCGGGCAATGCGTTGGTGACGAATCCAGTCCTGGGGCGAGAGGCCGGTGCTGCACTTGAACGCTCGGGAGAAGTGACTGCGAGAGAGAGCGCAGGCGCGGGCCAATTCGCTCACTTCAATGGTTTCACCGAGGCGTTCGAGGATCAGTTGCCTGGCCAGGCTTTCACGCCACGGGCTCAGGCCGCCGGTACATTTTTTTTGCGTTTCAGGTGCTGACGCGTGAGCGGCGTTTTGCTGAACGTGAGCCATGGCGAATGTCCGTGTCGGTGGGATTCATTCTTGGGCGCGAGGCTCTGGCTAGCGAGTTAAACGTTGTTAATTTCTTGTTTGGTATTGGCGGGCGCCGGCACTGACTCAGCACATCGCTGCAATTTTTCGGTAGGGCGCCGGTGCATGATTGACGTCATGTGGCGGGCCTTTGCGTGGCCGCTTTTTCTGATTCGATCAAGGGTGACTGCATGAAGTATTCTCTGGTTGGCGCGCTGAGCCTCGCGATGGCAATGGCGTCCGGCGTTTCCCTGACACAGGCACCAGCGCAGGTTGGCACACAAGCGCCGGGCTACTTCCGCCTGGCAGTCGGCGATTACGAAGTGACGGCGTTGTTCGATGGTTACAACGACCTGTCCCCCAAACTGCTCAAGGGCCTGACCCAGAGCCAGATCCGCGCGCTGCTGGCCCGTCGCTCGATTGAAACACCGGGCGTACAAACCGCGTTCAATGCCTTTCTGGTCAATACCGGCAAGCAACTGATCCTGGTGGATACCGGTGCCGGTCAGTGTATCGGCGCTACGGCGGGCATGCTGTCGGACAACATGAAAGCGGCCGGTTATGAGCCTTCGCAGGTCGATACGATTCTGTTGACGCACCTGCATCTGGACCATGTGTGCGGGCTGGTCGATGGCCAGCAGCAACCAGTATTTGCCAATGCCACGGTCTATGCGGCGAAGGCAGAAGCCGATTACTGGCTCGATCCTCAGGCGCTCGCCAAAGCCCCCGAGGGAGCCAAGCCATATTTCAAGATTGCCCAGGACTCCACCGCACCGTACGTCGTGGCGGGACGTTTCAAGACGTTCGACGCCGGTCAGTCGCCGGTGCCGGGTGTTGATGCGGTTCTCGAGGCGGGCCATACGCCGGGCAGCACCACGTACCGCTTCACCTCTCAAGGACAAAGCATTTTGTTCATGGGCGATCTGGTGCATAACCTCGCGGTGCAGTTCGAACACCCGCAAGTGTCGATTGGTTTTGACGTCAACAGTCAGCAGGCGATCAAGAGTCGCGCCAAGGTGTTCAGCGACGCAGCCGCCAGCAAGACCTGGGTCACCGCTGCGCACTTGCCGTTCCCGGGCATCGGCCATATCGCCGCAGAGGGCAAGCACTTCCAATGGGTACCGGTCGAATACGGTCCTTACAAACGTGCGGCCCACGTGCCGCTGATCGAGTAAAGTCCGCCGCACACATACACAAGGGAGCCGTGCCTATGAACCGTAACGATCTGCGCCGCGTCGACATGAACCTGCTAGTGATTTTCGAGGCGTTGATGTTCGAAAAGAACCTGACCCGTGTCGCTGAAAAACTGTTCATGGGCCAACCGGCGGTGAGTGCGGCGCTGGGGCGGCTACGGGATCTGTTTGACGATCCGTTGCTGTTGCGCAATGGCCGCGGCATGGAGCCAACGGGGCGGGCACTGGCGATTCTCAAAGAGCTGCAACCGGCCATGGACACCATTTCCGGAGCGGTCAGCCGGGCCAAGGAATTTGATCCGGCGACCAGTTGCGACGTGTTCCGCATTGGCCTGTCGGACGATGCCGAGTTCGGCTTGTTTCCGCCGTTGTTGCGGCAACTGCAAGAAGACGCTCCGAGCATCGTGGTGGTGGTGCGTCGCGCCAACTACTTGCTGATGCCAGCATTGCTGGCCTCGGGAGAAATTTCTGTGGGGGTGAGCTACACCACGGATTTACCGGCGAATGCCAAGCGCAAAAAGTTGCGGGACATCCCCTGCAAAGTGCTGCGCGGTGACAAACGGCCGGGACCACTGACGCTGGATGAATACTGTGAACGGCCGCATGCGATGGTGTCGTTTTCCGGGGATTTGAGCGGCAATATCGATCTGGACCTGGCCAGGATCGGGCGCAATCGCCGGGTGGTATTGGGCGTTCCGCAGTTCAGTGGATTGCGGGCGTTGCTCGCCGGAACCGAGATGATTGCAACTGTCCCGGATTATGCAGCGTGTGCGTTGGTCGAGGGCTGTGCATTGCGCGCCGAAGACCCACCGTTTCCGATTGAAGCGGCGCAGCTGTCGATGGCCTGGAGCGGGGTGCATGACAATGATCCGGCGGAGCGCTGGTTGCGGTCGCGGATCAGTGAGTTCATGTCGGGGCCTTTGCCTGTATCGGGCTGAACACCGCGCGCCGACCCTCTGTAGGGGCTTGCCCGCGATAGCGGTTTGACAGCCAATAATCCCCCCCAGATGTACCCCGTTAAATTGTGGGGGCGAGCCTGCTCGCGAATGCGCCGTGCCAGTCAATATCGCTTTCAATGACCCACCGCATTCGCGAGCAGGCTCGCTCCCACAAGGGATCTTCGGTGAGTGATGGACCCGCGACGGCCATCAAAAAGAGCACGTACATTCAATTTTTCCCTCCCCCACACCGGCACTATCGAATGACGTTCCGGCGCATTGGCGCCGGTGGTTTTTCATTCGTGCAGGTAGCCCATGAACGCTTCGCGACGGGACCAACGAGCCCAGGACTTCGGGCTGTTTTTTTTGCGGGTCAGCGCTGGTTTGTTTCTGCTGTGGGTGCACGGTTTGCCGAAGCTGCTTAACTACAGCGCGCAACTGAAAAACATCGAAGACCCTTTTCACCTCGGGACGAACGTTACGCTGGTGCTGGCGATTTTCGCCGAGGTGCTGTGTCCGTTGCTGATCATCGTCGGGGTGTTGGTGCGTCTGGCGTGCTTGCCGGTGTTGTGTGTGCTGTTGGTCGCGCTGCTGGTTGTGCATCCGCAATGGAGCATCGAAGAAGGGCAGTTCGGTTGGCTGTTGTTGATGCTGTTCACCAGCATTCTTATCGCCGGGCCGGGACGGCTGGCGCTCAATGTCCGATTTGCCGGAGCTTTGCGTTATGCCTGAATCCAATCGTTTCGAGGAAGTCGTGACCCTGGTCATCAAGCACCGGATCAAGGCCGGTTTTGAAGTGCCCTACGAAGCCTGGTTGCGCAACATTGTCAGCATCGCAGGGCAGCAGGAGGGCCACTTGGGCGTGGACGTGATGCGCGGGAAAAACGCCGGCCTCGACATGTACACCTGCGTGCTGCGCTTTTGCTCCACCGACGCCATGCAACGCTGGCTCGATTCGCCGCAGCGGCTTGAGCTGGTCAACGAAGCCACGCCGATGCTGGCGGACGGCGACCAGACCGAGGTCAATCCGGTCAACGAGTTCTGGTTCGCGCCGCAGGCAGAAACCAGTTCGCCGCCGCCGCGCTGGAAGCAGGCTGCGGTGACGTTACTGGTGATTCTGCCGCACACCTTGCTGGTGCCGCTGATCTGGGGGCCGCTGCTGCGGCTCAATGCCTTGCTCTCCAATTATGTGGTCGCGACTTTCCTGATCACCCTCACCATCGTCGTCTCGGTGGTGTACCTGTTCATGCCGATGGCGACGCGCTTGTTCGCGCCCTGGCTATCCCATTCCACTGTGCCCAAGGAGCCGCGATGAACGCCGATCTGATTTTATTCAATGGCCAATTTCATACCGTTGACCGTGAAAACCCACGCGCCAGCGCCGTCGCTATCAGTGACGGCCGCTTCGTAGCGGTCGGTACCGACGCCGAAGCCATGGCCCTGCGCGGTTCGGGCACGCAAGTCATCGACCTCAAGGGCCGTTGTGTCATTCCCGGCCTCAACGACTCGCACTTGCACCTGATCCGTGGCGGTTTGAACTACAACCTCGAACTGCGCTGGGAAGGCGTGCCGTCGCTGGCGGATGCCCTGCGGATGCTCAAGGAGCAAGCCGACCGCACGCCGACCCCGCAATGGGTGCGAGTGGTAGGGGGCTGGAACGAATTCCAGTTCGCCGAAAAACGCATGCCGACCCTGGAAGAACTCAATCAGGCCGCGCCGGATACCCCGGTGTTTGTCTTGCACTTGTACGACCGCGCCTTGCTCAACCGTGCGGCGCTGCGTGTTGCCGGTTACACCCGCAACACGCCGAACCCACCGGGTGGCGAGATTGTGCGTGATGCCAACGGCGACCCGACCGGGATGCTTGTCGCGCGGCCCAACGCAATGATTCTGTACTCGACGCTGGCCAAGGGGCCGAAGCTGCCGCTGGAGTATCAGGTCAACTCGACCCGTCAATTCATGCGCGAGCTCAACCGTCTTGGCCTGACCAGCGCCATCGACGCTGGTGGCGGTTTCCAGAATTATCCGGACGATTATGAGGTGATCGAGCAGTTGGCCAAGGACCAGCAACTGACGATTCGTATCGCCTATAACCTGTTCACCCAAAAGCCCAAGGAAGAGCTGACTGACTTCAAGAACTGGACCAGCAGCGTCACCTTGCATCAGGGCGACGACTTCCTGCGGCACAACGGAGCCGGGGAAATGCTGGTGTTTTCGGCGGCGGATTTCGAGGATTTCCTCGAGCCGAGACCGGACCTGCCGCCAGCCATGGAAGACGAACTCGAACCGGTGGTGCGCCACTTGGTCGAGCAGCGCTGGCCGTTCCGTTTGCACGCCACGTACAACGAATCCATCAGCCGCATGCTCGATGTGTTCGAGAAGGTTAACCGCGATATTCCGTTCAACGGCTTGCCTTGGTTCTTCGACCACGCCGAAACCATTACCCCGCAGAACATCGAGCGGGTGAGGGCGCTGGGCGGTGGTATTGCGATTCAGGACCGCATGGCGTTCCAGGGCGAGTACTTCGTCGAGCGTTATGGCGCCAAAGCGGCCGAAGCGACACCACCGATCAAACGCATGTTGGCCGAAGGCGTACCGGTCGGCGCCGGCACCGATGCTACGCGTGTGTCCAGCTACAATCCCTGGACCTCGTTGTACTGGATGGTCAGCGGCCGCACGGTCGGTGGTCTGGAATTGCACGCGGAGGGGCTTTCCCGGCAGACCGCGTTGGAGCTGTTCACCCACGGCAGCGCCTGGTTCTCTTCCGAGCAGGGCAAGAAAGGCATGATCAAGATCGGCCAACTGGCCGATGTGGCCGCCCTGAGCGCCGATTTTTTCAATGTCGAGGAAGAAGCGATCAAGTGGATCGAATCGGTGTTGACCGTGGTGGGCGGCAAGGTGGTGTACGCCGCCGGTGACTTCGAAAAACTCGGGCCGGCCAGTGTGCCGGTGCTGCCGGACTGGTCGCCGGTGGTGAAGGTGCCGGGGCACTGGCGCCCGGCCTCGCCGATGCAGGCGCAGGTACACCATTGCAGCGGACCGTGTGGCGTGCATGCCCACCGCCACGAAAAGGCTCGCTTGTCGAACGCGCCGGTCAGCGATTTCGCCGGCTTCTGGGGGGCCTTTGGCTGCTCGTGTTTCGCGTTCTGAAGATCACAACAACAGCGCCGACCCCGCCTGTCGGCGCCTTGCGTAATACCCATCCATCGAGGAGTTTCACATGAGCAACGTTCCGTACAAACGCCTGAACAAAGACGATGCCGTTGTGCTGTTGGTCGACCACCAGACCGGTCTGATCTCGCTGGTTCAGGATTTCTCGCCGAACGAATTCAAGAACAACGTGTTGGCCCTGGGCGACGTGGCCAAGTTCTTCAAACTGCCGACCATTCTCACCACCAGTTTCGAAAACGGCCCTAACGGCCCGATGGTGCCTGAGCTCAAAGAGCAGTTCCCGGACGCGCCGTACATCCCGCGCCCAGGCCAGATCAACGCCTGGGACAACGAAGATTTCGTCAAGGCGGTAAAAGCCACCGGCCGCAAACAACTGATCATCGCCGGTGTGGTGACTGACGTTTGCGTGACCTTCCCGACGCTGTCGGCGCTGGCTGAAGGGTTTGAAGTGTTTGTGGTGACCGACGCCTCGGGCACTTTCAACGAGACCGTTCAGCAAGCGGCCTGGGCGCGCATGGCGGCGGCCGGTGCTCAGCTGGTCAACTGGTTCTCCGTGGCCTGCGAGTTGCAGGGCGACTGGCGCAACGACATGGAAGGCCTGGCGAACCTGCTGTCGCCGCGCATTCCGAACTATCGCAACCTGATGAACAGCTATTCGGTGCTGACGGCGAAGTAATGCTTCGACCTGTAGGAGCGAGCTTGCTCGCGATGGCCTCCAGGACACCGCGTTTATCCAGGTAACACGCGTTATCGTTAACGACCATCGCAAGCAAGCTTGCTCCTACAGGGTTCGCGTTATGCCTGACGTTTTTGTAGCCACCCCAAAAAACCTCCCTTCTTGATCGACTCCGGTTTGGCCATCAACGCCAACCGACTGTTCTGTTGCCGCACCGCCTGCAACTTGTTCAACGCCTGACCCACTTCGACACGTTGCTCCATGCAACTGCGGGTCAGGGATTTGTCGATACGGTAGATGATGCACGAGGTCAACGTGGTGAACGTCGCCTGTGACGGTGTATCGGCGAGGATGCTTTGCTCGCCCATGACCTCGCTCGGCCCCATGCGACCCGCTTCAGTCTGCCCGGCGCCATCGGGTACGGTCGCGCTGACCACTCCGGTGGCGATGACCATCAGGCTGTCCGGCACTTCACCCGATTCCAGCACCACCTGACCGGCCGCGTACTGCTGCGCAACCATGGACCGGGCCATTTGATCGCGTTCATCTTCGCTCAGGGAGCGGAAGACTTTCACTTCATCCAGCAATGCCCGTGCGCGTGTCGACGGTTCAATCACCCCATCGAGCTGCCGGGAAATACCCGCCGCTTCCAGGTGCCGATGCGCCAGGTCGAACAGCTGATTGCGCACGTCGCTTTTTTTGCCCAGCTCGGCGATGAACCCACTGGCCACGTATTCGGACATGCTTTCGCCGGCCTCCTTGAGCACGGCTTTCGGTGGCGGACTCAGCAGCAAACTGCTGCTGCCCTGAAGCGTGCGATCCAGCGCATCCAGCACCCGGCGCGGACGAATGTGGTTGGGCACCTGAATGCTGATTGACACGCCGTGCATGTTGTTCGGCCGACTCAGGTTGACGATCTTTGCCTTGGCCGCCACCGAGTTCGGCACCACCGCGGTACTGCCGGCGCTGGTCAGCAGGTGGGTGGCGCGCCAGTCGATGTCGAGCACTTTGCCTTCGACACCATCAATCACGATCCAGTCGTCCACCTGATACGGTTTGGTGGTGTTGAGCACGATCCCGGAAAACACATCGCTCAAGGTGCTCTGCAACGCCAGACCCACGACGATTGCCACGACGCCGGACGTCGCCAGCAACCCTTTCACCGGCAGTTCCAGCACGTAACCGGCCGCCGCGACGATGGCGATCAGAAACACCAGCGCGCCAATGACATCCTGCAACAATCGCCCGCTGTGACCGATGCGGCGCATCAGCACCAAGCCGACGACTTCGGTGAACACACGCGCGGTGTACAGCCACCAGAGAATCCCCAGCGCCGTGGCGCCCAACTGCGCCACGCGGTCCTCGGCAAACAGCGGTGCCTGTAGCGGGCTGACACCGGCGTTGATGACGAGCGCGCTGAACATCAGGAACAGCGTCAGGCGCACACCGATCCGTGTGACGCGATGCTTGAACGGCGCCAGATGCCAGAGCACGGTGTCGATCACCAGCAGCAGGGCACTCCAGGACAGCAGATGAGCGAGGAGGAAGGACATGGAAAACTCCGGCATGGATGAGGTCGTTTATTGCAGACAGGAGGTCAGGTTGCTGTCCGGGTTTCAGGCCTCAGCAACACCGTGGACACAGATTAATAGGGTGTATTGAAGCGAAAAAGCCGCTATAAAACGTTTAACTGTCAACCAGGTTGTGACAATGAACCCGTTCGAAGATATGCGTATTTTTTGCCAGGTCATGGACTCCGGCAGCTTCACCGCGGCGGCCGATCAATTGGGCCTGTCCAAGCAGTTCGTCAGCCGTCGCTTGATGCAACTGGAAGAGCGTCTCGGTGTGCGTTTGCTCAACCGCTCGACCCGGCGGCTGGACGTCACGCCATTGGGGCAGAGCTATTACGAGTCGGCCTTGCGCCTGCTCGGCGAAGTCGAGCAGGTGGAGCAGGGCATCGCCGGCCAGACCACCGAGCCGCGGGGCACCATTCGCGTCAGTGCACCGTTGTCGTTTGCACTGGCGCATCTGGGTTGCCTGCTGCCGTTGTTCTTGCAGCGGTATCGTGACGTTACGGTGGAAGTGGACTTGAGCGATCGACCGGTGGATTTACTCGGCGAGGGTTACGACCTGGCGTTGCGCATCGGCATTCTGGAAGATTCCACGCTGATCGCCCGCCGTATTGCTTCCATCCAGCGCGTCTACTGCGCCAGTCCGGCTTACCTGGCCGAGCGCGGCACGCCGCTCAAACCCGACGACTTGCACGCGCATGACTGTCTGCCTTACGGCCATGGTCGTCAGGTGCAGTGGCGTTTCGAAGGTCCGGGCAAGCCGCTGACCGTCAACGTCACCGGGCGGATGCGGGTCAATAACGGGGAATTGCTCAAGGACGCGGCGATTGCCGGGATGGGGATTACGTATCTGCCGACGTTCATTGTCGGTTCGGCGCTGAAGGATGGGCGGCTGGTGCCGGTGCTGGAGGATTTTCGGCCTGAGCCGCTGACGTTATCGGCGGTGTATCCGCAGCATCGCCAGAGTTCGCGACCGGTGCAGGCGTTGATCGAGTTTTTGCGCGAGAGGCTGGATCAGACTGACGGTTCACGCGATTCCTTGTAGGAGCGAGCTTGTTCGCGATGGCGACGTGTCATTCACATTGATCTCGTCTGACACTCCGCTATCGCGAGCAAGCTTGCTCCTACAGGGGGTTGAGGGCATCAGCGGTGGTCAGGACCTTTTGTCATCGCCCGGTTCGCCACCGACATGCACGCCATGGTCATCACCGATTTCGCCGGAACGATGGACACCGTGGTCATCACCGATTTCACCCGAGCGATGAACCCCATGATCGTCACCCGGTTCGGCGTGAGTGCCGCTGCGTCCGGAGGAGGCTGTGTTCCCGGAATGTCCCGAGCCATGGTCGCTGCCGCTGTGACCGCTACTGCTGTTGCCACCACTGCCGTTTCCACCGTGACTACCGCCATTGCCACCGCCACCGCTTCCACCACCGCTTCCACCACTGCCGCCGCCACCGCCGGATCCACCGCCACTCCCACCATCCTTGGCCTGTGCGCTCGACACACCGGACAGGCTGTCCGGAATCAATACGGTAGACGCCGACAGAACTGCGCCAATGGCTACGGCAAGTAAAAGCTTGTTGATGTGCATGTCGTTCTCCGTCTTCTTATTCAGGTTGGAACGTTGATGAACAATGCAACGTGCTGCTTCATTCAGTCGGTAAACACGCCAACCTGCCGATTTATTCAGTGGTCACGTCGATGAACATTGCAACGTACGGCTCGACCCTGTTCCAAAGGGTCAGTGAATGCTCGAAGCCAGTTCGAAAATCGGGATGTACATCAGGATCACGATCACCCCGATCAGCAGGCCGATGAAGGTCATCAGCAACGGTTCGAACAAGCGCACGAACCATTCGATCCAGCGGCTGATTTCCTCATCGTAGAAATCAGCGCTGCGCTCCATCATTTGCCCGAGGTTGCCGGACTGCTCGCCAGCACGTAGCAAGCGCAGGGACACCGGGGTCACCAGATGATTGAGTTCCAGCGCGGCCGACAGCGACTGCCCCTCGCGCACCCGTTCGCAGGCCTGGTCCAGCCGCACGCGGGAGGCGACGGTGAGCAGGCCGCGGACCATGCCCATGGCGGTGACGAGAGGGATGCCGCCTTGCAGCAGAATCCCCAGCGAGCGGTAGAACCGCGCCAGTTCATACATGAAGATGCGTTGATGGACCGCCGGGAGTTTTTCAATCACCCGGTCCACGCCCCGGCGAAAAGCTGGTTGGCGCTGAAGGAAGACGAGGGCGACGACGATCGCTGCCAATGCACCGAAGAATTCACCCTGATGGGCATGCAGGAACATCCCGCTGCTCATCAAAACCTGCGACAGCCACGGCAGGTTCGAGCCCAGCCCTTCAAACACCAGGCTGAAGCGCGGCACCACATAGCCCATCAGAAACAGCACCACGCCACCGCCGACCACCAGCAACAGCAACGGATAGATCGACGCGCTGACGATCTTCTGTCGAACCTCATCCATGCGCTGGCGGTAGCTGACATACCGGCCCAGGGCATCACCCACCGCGCCGGTTTTTTCACTGGATTGCACCAGCGCCACGTAGAGCGGCGGGAACACGGCGGACAATTGCCCGAGTGCCTGGGAGAACGACTTGCCTTCATAAAGCAGGCGCACCAGTTCGCTCAAGGTTTTACGCGCCTGGGGCGCGTTCTCTTTTTCCGCCAGGCTTTCCAGCGCATCGATCAGCGGCAGGCCGGCATTGAGCAACGTGGTCAGTTCCTGGCTGAACAACACCAGGTTGAACGTCTCGCGCTTGTGCAAACGCAACGCCCGCCAGTGCCGCTCGGCGTGCAGGCTGACCACCCGCAAGCCCTGGTCCTCGACGATGCGCCGGGCTTCGCTGTGGCTGGGGGCCTCGACGGACATCGAGACCACGCCGGCCTTGCCGACGGCCTTGAGATGAAAGCGCATGGTCGACTCTCCCGTCATTGCCAACTGGTGACTTCGGCGTTTTCGCCTTCGCCGCCGGGCTGGCCGTCCTTGCCCATGGACAGCAGGTCGTACTCGCCGTTTTCGCCGGGGTAGCGATAAGTGTAGTTACGGCCCCACGGATCCTGCGGCAGTTTTTTCTGCAAGTAAGGGCCGGTCCAGCGGGTCTCATCGCTGGGCGCGGTGACCAGCGCCTGCAACCCCTGTTCGGTCGACGGGTAGTGACCGACCTCCAGACGGTACAAATCCAGTGCCTTGCCCAGGCCTTCTATTTGCGCCTTGGCCACCTTCACTTCGGAGCGGCCCAGTTGGGCGAAATACTTCGGCGCGACGATGCCGGCCAACAGCCCCAGCACCACCAGCACCACCAACAGTTCGAGCAGGGTGAACCCGCTTTGCGTACGCGGGGCACAACACAGACGCTGATTCATGATGACCTCACACAGTCGGCAGAAGGGTCGCCACGAAGGCTTATGCAATTGCCATGCTCACCCCCGGACATCCTTCTGCAACCCCTGAATTACGGGCCTTCGCGCATCCGGCACAGTGCTTGCGTATGGCTGGTTTACTACCGGCCATTGGGGCATTAGCCCCATTTTTCGGGGCCGGTCAGGGGAGGCGAAAAATGAAAACACTCACCACAGGACTGCTCGGCTGGCTACTGCTGACCGGCGTCGCCGAGGCCGATGTGTTCGTTTCCGTGGACACCAAGGGCAGCTACGTCCTGTCCAATGTCCACCGTCCCGGCCGCACCTATGAACGGGTGATTCACGAGCCAGAATCAGCCCAGGTCAGCATCGATCAGCAACCGCAGATGATTGCCCGCCAGCCCTATGCCGAGCTGGTGTCGGCCGCCGCCACGGCCAATGAATTGCCGGCGGCGCTGTTGCATGCGGTGATCCAGGCCGAGTCCGCCTACGACTCCGGCGCACGGTCACCCAAGGGGGCGGGAGGGTTGATGCAATTGATGCCTGACACCGCCCGAGAGATGGGGGTGACCAACGTCTACGACCCCAAGGCCAACATCCAGGGCGGGGCCAAATATCTCAAGCGTTTGATGACCCTGTTCGACAACGACATCGCCCTCGCCGTGGCCGCCTACAACGCCGGGCCGCAAGCGGTGCTCAGCCGTGGCGGGGTGATTCCACCGTTCGCCGAAACCCAGCGTTATGTGCCCAGCGTGTTGCGCCAATACCGACGCTTGCAGGGGCTGGCCGTGGATGCGCCGTTGTGATCGGCAGCAGTGGGGCAGGTTTCCCCAACAGTGGGGCAAAAAGGCCCGCCCCGGAAAGTGGGGAATGGGTGGGGAATATCCCCGGAGTTATCAAGTCGTTTAAGTAAATGATTGAAAAACAAATACATTATTTATGGCATGCGGATTGCTCAAAGGGATTTGTCGAGAATTATTCTCTGTGAGCACCCACAGCGAGGCCCGTGATCATGACCGGCATACACGCTCAGTCCTTTTTCAAGTTCCTGCTGCTAGTGGCGTCGATGTTTGGCATCGAGCTGGCCGAGGCTGCCTTGCGTTGCGAACGCAACCTGGTGGCCAACGTCGTGGCACTGGATCAGCCGCTGATGTTCAACCGCCTCGGCGCGCAGAACGTCAATGGCATGATGTTCGCCTTGCGGCGTGATGTGGTCGACGACCATGACCGGTCCCTGGCCCTGGGCGGAGCGGCGGTGCCGGGCAAAGTGTCGCTGCGGCCCGACAAGCGTCCGCGGCCGCTGGTACTGCGTGTCGCCGCCGGTGATTGCCTGACCATCAACCTGCAGAACCTGCTGGCTTACCAGGCGAATCCTGGCAGTCACGAGAGTGGGGAGGAAGAAGAGGGTGAGATTGAGGGGGAAGTCGAAATCGGCAACGCGGACGACTTCAAGGTCGATGAGCAGGTTACCGACCGCCACGTCGGCTTCCAGGTCAACGGCATGCAAGCGGTCAACAGTATCGACGACATTGCTTCGTATACCGGACGAAATGCCAATACCTTGATTGCCCCAGGTGCCACCCGTTCCTACACCTTGTACGGCGAGCGCGAAGGCGCGTTTGCCGCCAGCAGCCGTGGTGCGACCTTCGGCGGTGAAGGGGATGCGGGTAACGTGGCCAACGGGCTGTTCGGCCAGGTGGTGGTGGTGCCCAAGGGCGGCCGCACCTATCGCAATACGGTGACCGAAGAAGAAATGCGCCTGGCCAGTGTCGGTCGCACCCCGGCCGGTCAGCCGATCGTCGACTATCAGGCGCGCTACCCGCAACGCGAGCCATGGATCCGTGAAGGCAAGGCCGGCACGCCGATCATCAGCATGGTCGATGGCAATGAAATCATTTCCAGCGAGAGCGACGCAATCGTCATGGGCAGCAACGCCGACGGCAGCTTCCCGCCGTCGACCTATCCGCTGGAAGCCATCGGCAAACGCAACCCGGCGATCCCCAATCGACTGGAGCCGTTCCGCGATTTCGCGTCCCAGTTCCAGGATGAAACCGCTGCGACCCAGGCATTCCCCGCCTATTGGGCGGACCCGGTGATGGCCCACGTGCTGGAGCCGACCCGCGACTCGTTCATGATCAACTACGGCTCCGGCGGCATGGGTGCCGAAGTGGTGGCCAACCGTTTGGGCGTCGGGCCGATGCACGATTGCCTGTCCTGCGCCTATGAAGAATTCTTCCTCAGTTCCCACACTGTCGGCGACGTTGCGATGCTGGTGGACGTGCCGGCCAACGCCGGCCTGGAAGGCATTCTGCCGGGTCAGGTACCGAGCGCCGATCAGGTCGGGGTCAAGGCGACCATGGCGCTGTACCCGTCCGAGCCGTCGAACGTCAACCACAGCTACATCGGTGACTTCGTCAAATTCCGCAACACCCACAACGGCCACGAGCAGCACATTTTCCACCTGCACGGGCATCAGTGGCTGTTCAACCCCAACGACGACAACTCCGACTATGTGGACGCCCAGGGCATTGGCCCGGGTGCCGGCTACACCTATGAAATCGCCAACGGCGGTTCGGGCAACCGCAACCGCGTAGCCGGCGATGCGATCTACCACTGCCACTTCTACCCGCACTTTGCCCAAGGCATGTGGAGCATGTGGCGGGTTCACGATGTGTTTGAAGAAGGCACTAAGCTTGAGGTGTCCCAGCAGGGTGACGACGGTTTCCACAGCGAACCTTATGCACTGCGCAGCGGTAAACCGGCTGCGGGCGCACGGGCCTTGCCCGATGGCGAGATCATTGCCGGTACACCGATTCCAGCCGTCGTTCCGCTGCCGGGCAAAGCCATGGCGCCGATGCCGGGCAAGGTCGCGGTCGTGCCGAAAATCGGCGAGACCCTGGTCGCCGGTAGTGATGACGACGATGAAGATGGCGATGACGACGGTGAACACCATGGCAGTAACGGCGGTGCTCAGGCCATCGGTTCCCTGGCCCTGGTGGATCGCAGCGAAGCCAACCGCAATGCCGACGGCAGCCTGAAAAACCCGGGCTATCCATTCTGGATCGGCGGCATGGAAAGTTCGGTCGGCCAACGTCCGCCGACTCCTCCGCTGGACATGCTTGACGCCACCACGGCCCAGGCCTTGAAAACCAGCGGCAACGCCTTGTGGGCCAACCTTGACCCGGCTCAATCCGGTGGCTGGGACGGCGGTTTGGGGCGTCATTCCCTGGACGGTTTCTCCTCCGGTGGCCAGGCGCACACCGTTACCACGTCGCTGGATTTCTCCAAGGAAGTGACGCGCGCCAAACCGCTTTACCTGCCGGAAGAGGGCACTGAAGTCGAACAGGCGGCCATGGCCTTCCACGCCAAAAAGGACCACCCAAGCTTTGCCGTGCTGCCGGGTAATCAAGTGGTGGCGCGCAATTTCCGCACCAACGGCGCATTGCCAATGGCCGGCGCCCCGTTTTACGAACCGTGCATGGATGACCGGCAAAAACGCCTGAGCAGTAGTGCAGGCACCGGCGAGTTTGCCAGTGGCGAACGGCTCGACGGCATGTCGTTCACCGGTTCCTCGGCCTTCACCGCCGACCGCCCGCGCATCTATAAAGCCGCGAACATCCAGTTCGACGCGGTGTACAACAAGGTCGGCTACCACTTCCCGCAAGCGCGCATCCTCGCCCTGTGGGAAGACGCCTGGCCAGTGATCACCAAGCAGCGTCCGCCAGAGCCTTTGGTAATGCGCATGAACACCTTCGACTGTGTGCAGTACCAGCAAACCAACCTGGTACCGGCCATCTATGAGATGGACGACTATCAGGTGCGCACACCGACTGATGTGATCGGCCAGCACATTCACCTGCCGAAATGGGATCTGACGGCGGCCGACGGTTCGGCCAACGGCTGGAACTACGAAGACGGCGTGCTTTCCCCTGGTGCGGTGCAAGAGCGCATCCACGCCATCCGTGAGTTCAACCAATGCGAAGGCACCGATCCGCGTGACGGAACGCCGGCCTGCCCGAAAGCCAAGACTCACCCGTTCTTCGGTCAATACGGTCGGGCCGACTGGGTCGGGGCGCGTACGGCGATGCAGCGCTGGTTTGTCGATCCGGTGGTGAACGCCAAAGGTGTCGATCGTGGCCTGGGGACCATTTTCACCCACGACCACCTCGGCCCATCGACCCACCAACAGATTGGTCTGTATGCCACCGTGCTGGCCGAGCCGGCCGGTTCCACCTGGTTCCACGCCGAAACCGGCGAGCCGTTGTACAGCGGCGCGCGGCAGGACGGCGGGCCGACTTCGTGGCAGGCGGTGGTGTCCACCGGTGACCTGGACGGTGACGGCAAGAACGACAGCTTCCGTGAGTTCTTCCTTGAGTACAGCGATTTCCAGCATGCCTATGAAGCCGGTGTGTACGTCGGCGCCGGCCCCAATGGCGTGCCCAATCCACAAGCCTTCCCGGCCACCGCGGACAGCTTCCGCTACGCGATCAACCCGCCGGTGCGCAATAACGCCAGTACCCTGCTCGAAGGGGTCGTCGAAGTTCAGGGCGGACAGGTTCCCGGTTGCCCAAGCCGGCCATGCCCGCAAGCGATCTCGGTGGATGATCCGGGCATGTTCGTGGTCAATTACCGCAACGAACCGCTGGCCCTGCGGGTGTACGACCCGAACAAGGTCGGCCCGGACGGCAAGCGCGGCATGCAGGCTGACGGCCTCGGCGGCGACCTGGCCTATGCCATGCAAAGCCGTACCGACCGCGCCATCCCGGCGATGAACCTGGCACCGAACCTGGTCACCGCAGCGACGGGCCCAACTGGCGGCACCACGTTGTTTCCACCGCACATCAACCGTGGCGGCGCGGAGCCGGGTGACCCGTTCACCCCGATGCTGCGCACCTACACCGGTGACAACGTGCGGCTGCGGGTGCATGCCGGTGGTCACGAAGAAGAGCACAACGTGACCCTGCACGGCGTGAAGTGGCTGCAAAGCGGTTCCGGCTTCGGCAACAGCTCCAACTCCGGCTGGCGTGCGTCGCAGATGATCGGGATCTCCGAGCAGATGGGCTTCATTGCGCCCGTCTCGATGATGTCCAGCTCGGCGGCGACCACGGGTGATTACCTGTACTCGATGGACGCTTCGCTGGAAGGTTACTGGAGCGGGATCTGGGGGGTGATGCGCAACTACACCGCCCAGCGCAGCGATCTGTTCGCGCTGCCGAACAACCCGAAACCGGCCGGTATGCGCAACACCGTGGCGTTTGAAGGCACCTGCCCACGAATCGGCGCCAACCCCAATGGCATCGGCACCCGGCCAACCGTGCAGCGCAACTATGAAGTGGTCGCGGCACTGGCCAACGACATCCTCGGCAATCCGTTGAACCTGTCCATCGGTGATTCGGCGGGGCTCGGGCAACATGTCGGCGGGCTGTTGAATCCGGCGGGCGGCACCCTGGTGTTCAACTCGCGGACCGTGAGCATTCCGCAGGTCACTGTGACCGATCCTGAAGATGGCGAAACCTTCACCATCGGCGGGCAAAGCGGGCCGCTGCATGACCCGACGGCGATCCTGTACGTGCGCAAGGGTGACCTCGATCCAATCACCGGCAAGCTCAAACCCGGTGTGCCTGTCGAACCGCTGGTACTTCGCGCGGCGGCTGGTGATTGCATCAACATCACCCTGGAAAACCGTCTGCCCATGGTTATGCCGGACCTGACTCAGACGGCGGTGATGCAAGGCATGGTCAAGCGTGATCGCAACAGCGGCCTGGGCGCGACCACCTTCAGCAATAACCTGATGCGGCCGTCCAGTCACGTTGGCCTGCACGCGCAACTGTTGGCGTATGACATCACTAAATCCGACGGCGCCAACGTCGGCGCCAACCCGATCCAGACCGTGCCACCGCGGGTGGGTAACGTCGGTGCATACCCGACGCGTACCTATCAGTACTACGCCGGGCACCTGGAGCGTGAAGGCAAGCCGATCACGCAACTGGGTCGCAGTGTCGACAACATCAACGCCACGGCGGTGGAGTTCGGCGGGCTGAATTTCACCCCGGCGGACGTCATCAAACAGCCGCAAAAAGGCCTGGGTGGTGCAATGAGCATCCTGCCGATCGGCGCGACCTGGGTTGACGATGCGCGCAAAGTGACAGCGACGGTCACCGCCCCGGGGCAGACCCCCTACCGTGACTTCGCGATGGTCTGGCAGAAAGCCCTGAACATCCGCTGGGCCAACGGCCGGCCAGTAGAAGGCATTGCCGCGGAAGGTCTGGGCGTGCCGACCGATCCACAGGACAACTCGAGCATGGCCATCAACTACAAGGCCGAGCCGCTGTGGTTCCGCTTCGGTCTGGCGCCGGATGCGCCGTTCGGTCACGCCGACGGCCATGGTTACGGTGACGTGCCCAACGCGTACATGGCTTACAGCAATGCGCTGGTGGGGGGCGATCCGCAGACGCCGGTGCTGTATGTGAAACCGGGTCAACCGTTCCGCACCCACATCATGATGCCCACCGGCGGCAGCCGCGGCACGACCTTCCAGCTTGATGGTCACGTCTGGTCGGTCAATCCGTTCCAGTCGGAGAAGAGCGATACCGGTGGTTATCCGATGAGTACACCCGGGGTGGGTTCGGTGCGGTTCGGCTACAACCCGATGTCGATGTACATCGGCGCCCACGAAAGCATCCTGCCGGCGGCGCACTTCAGCTTCATGCACCCTAGCGCCGGGGGCAGCAACGCCATACCGGGCGACTACCTGTTCCGCGATTACGGCGCCTACGGCAACACCGCCGGGCTGTGGGGATTGCTGCGGGTGACCAATGAACCTGAACCGGCTCCGGCACCTTGAGCCATAGCAGACACAGATCTGAAGGGGAGATGCATTATGAACAGGACCATCAAAGTGGCCAGTTGTGCGCTGGTTGTCGGGGTGGCGCTGATCTGGCTGGGGGTATGGCGCACGACGCCGCCGGACATGCTCAGCGAGGTGGCGCTGCCCAACACCTGGAGCAACAACACGCTGGTGCGTGACGGGGTGTCGGTGGCGCTGGAGGTGCGGCCGTTGGCCGAGGACGGCGTACTGCGCGAAGGTGAGTTTGCCGACGTGCGCTTCCGGGTCAATGACAGCGCCTCGGGCCAGCCCTTGTCGGGCGTCAATCCCGGCGCCTGGCTGGACCCGGAAGCCGTTGCCGCCGACCAGGCCCAGGGTCGCGAACGCAGTTGCAAGTCACGGGTCGGGGTGTTTCTCAAATCGAGTATCGGTGCGCGGCCGCTGCTCGATCTGAACAGCTACTTCCTGTTGGTGATGAATCGTGATGCCAGCGTCTCGGTGGTCGATCCATCGGTGTCCGTCGGCGGCATCACCAGCACCATGGCCCGGATCGACATCAAGCAACCCCCGATGGACTGGGTGACACCCAAGGACAACAAGCGGGTGTTCGTTTCGATGCCGACCGCCGGGGAAGTGGCGGTGATCGACAGCGAAAAGTTCAAGTTGATCGACTCGGTGGCCGCCGGCAGCAACCCGGTGCGGGTGGTGTTGCAACCGGACGAGCGTTTGCTGTGGGTCGGCAACAATGCGAAGGCGGCTGCGGAGTCCGGGGTCACGGTGATCGACGCCCGCAGCCTCAAGCCTCTCAAACACCTGGCCACGGGGGCCGGGCATCACGAAATCGCCTTCAGCAAGGACAGCCGTTACGCCTTCGTCACCAACCGCGACGACGGCACGGTGAGCATCATCGACATCGCCAGCCTGACCATCAGCAAGCAACTCAAGACCGGTTCGCACCCGCTGTCGGTGGCGTACTCTTCGCTCTCCCAGGCGGTGTATGTGGCCGATGGCAAGGACGGTACGGTGACGGTGGTCGATAGCGCCAGCCTGGCGGTGCGCCGGGTGATCAAGGTGAAGCAGGGCCTCGGCCCGATGGGCTTCAGCGCTGACGGTCGCTTCGGCATCGTCCTCAATACCCTGGAGAACCAGGCCTCGGTGATCGACGCGGCCACCGATGCGTTGATCCATGACCTGAACGTGTCTGCCGAACCTTATCAAGTGGTCTTCACCAAAGCCTACGCCTACGTGCGTGGACTGGCCTCGGCCAAGGTCACGATGATCAACCTGTCGTCGCTGGGTGAGGGCCGCACGCCGATCAGCCAGGGTTTCGAAGCCGGGCCCCAGGCACCACGGCTGGCCGGTGATTTGCCGCTGGCCTCGAGCCTGGCGGTGTCGCGGGACGACAACGCGGTCTTTGTAGTCAACCCGGTGGACAACACCACTTACTTCTACGCTGAAGGCATGAATGCGCCGATGTCCGGTTACCCCAATCGCGGGCAAGTGGCGCGCGCGGCGATGGTCATCGACCGCAGCCTGCGCGAAGTCGAGCCGGGGCTGTACAGCGCGCGGATCAAACTGCCGCCGGCCGGGCGTTTTGACGTGGCGTTCCTGCTCAATCAGCCGAACATCATCCATTGCTTCACGGCATTGGTTGAGCCCGACAAAAATCTGAACCCACACCTGGGCATGCCGAAGGTGGAGTTCATGCTCGACAAGTCCACGGCCGCCCTCGGCAGTCCTTACGTGGTGCGCTTTCGCATCGTCGAGGGCAAGCAGAAAGCGCAGCGCAGTGGGGTCAAGGACGTTCAGGTGCGCTACTTCCGCGCCCCGACTTCCCGGGCTCAGGCCGTCGCCGCACTGGAAGTCGGCAACGGGGTTTATGAAGCCCCGGTGACCCTCGACCAGAACGGTGCCTGGTACCTGCACGTGCGTGCCGCATCCCTCGGCGCGAGTTTCGACGACAAGACTTTTGCCAGCGTCCGGGTCATCCCCGGCGATGCCCACTGAAGAGGAAATCGACATGAACCGATTCGTACACCGTGGACTGCTGATGTTCTACCTGTTGGCTGTCGGTATCGGCCAGGCCCTGGCGCACTCGGCGGATGAACACGCCGGGCACGACATGCCGGCCAAGAGCGCCAGTTCGGAGAGCGCCCAGGTCAAGTTCGCCGACGTGGCGCTGGTGGACCAGAACGGTAAACCGGTACGCCTGGAAAAAGACCTGGTGACCGACAAGATCGTGGTCATGAGTTTCATCTACACCAGTTGCACCACGGTGTGCCCGGTGGTGTCGTCGATCATGGGCAAGGTGCAGAAACAGCTTGGGGCGCGGGTCGGCACCGAGGTGCAACTGGTGTCGATCAGCATCGACCCCCAGCGCGATGACGCTAAACGCCTGAATGACTATGCCCGCAACTTCCAGAACGGGCCGGGCTGGAGCTGGCTCACTGGCAGCTCGCAGTCGATCAAGGACACCCTCAAGGGCCTCGGCACGTTCAGCGGTGACTTCAAAAGTCATCAGCCGCTGATCCTGGTGGGGGACGGCAACAGCCGTCACTGGACCCGCTATTACGGCTTCACCGACCCGACCGTGCTGACCCGTGAAGTAGAGAAACTCAGCGGCCAGCGCAATGTCCACGCCAAGCACACTGCCATTGCCATGGAGCATCAGCCATGAAAGCCCTCGCTTTGATCTTCCTGACAATGTGCTTTTGTATTATCAGTTTTATGGCGTTTTCCCACGAAGGGCACGAAGAGCCCGCGCCTACGGTGGCGGCCGCCCAGCCCGCCACAGGAACGCGCGATGCGAAAACCTGGTTCACCGACACGCCGTTGCAAGACCAGAACGGCCAGACGCTGCGCTTCTACAGCGATGCGCTGCAAAACCGCATCGTGCTGCTGAACGTGATTTTCACCAGTTGCAACGATGCCTGCCCACTGATCACCCGCAAGCTCAAGGAGGTTCGCGAAGTGTTGGGCGACAAGGCCGACGGCATCACCTTTATCTCCCTTACCAGTGATCCGCTGCGGGACACCCCGGCGGTGCTCAAGGCTTACACCTTGAAACAGGGCGTCGATGGGCCCCACTGGCTTTTTCTCACGGGTGACAAGGCGCAGATGGACCTTGTGCTGAGCCGCATCGGCCAGATCGTGCCGACCCCCGAACAGCATTCCACCCAGTTGATCGTCGGTGACGTGGCCAACAAACGCTGGAGCAAAATTCGCCCCGATGCCCCGGCCGCCGCCATTGCCCAGCGTTTGCAGTTGCTGACAATGCCCGTGGTCGGTCGTTGAGCCCGCGCCATGAAAACCTTACTCGTCCTCGGCCTGCTACTCGTTGGCGGCATCAGCCTTGCCGCCCACGCGTTGCCCCTGAGCCCCAGCGAAAGTGCCGGTAAACGGCTGTATCGCGAGGGCGTGTCCGGGAGCGGTGAGCCGATCATGGCCCGGGTCGGCGCGGCGGGGATGTTGCTGCCGGCCACCAGCCTGCCGTGCGCCAACTGCCACGGCGACGATGGCCTGGGACGGCCCGAAGGCGGGGTTCGACCGCCGAATCTGAGCTGGTCGCGGCTGACCAGCACTTACGGCCAGCAACAAATCAATGGCCGCAATTATCCGGCGTACACCGAAGGCACTTTGGCGCGGGCCATCCAGGAAGGGCGTGATCCCGGCAACAATCGGCTGGACACGGCGATGCCGCGATTTGTCCTGTCGATGAATGATCAGCGCAACCTCACGGCCTACCTCAAGCGTCTGGCCGATGACCGCGACCCCGGCCTGACCCCGGACAGTCTGCACCTGGGCACCTTGTTGCCGAGCCATGGGCTGTTGAGCGAGGAGGGCGCTACCGTGGCGGCGGTGCTCAAGGGCAGCGTGGTGCGGATCAACGAGGCGGGCGGGATTCATGGCCGGCAGTTGCGCCTGACGATTCTCGATCCGGGGCCCGACCGCGCCAGTGCCGAACGGGCGCTGGACCGGTTGATCGGGCAGGAACAAGTGTTCGCCCTGATCGCGCCGCTGGCACCGGCGCTGGGCTCGGACCTGGCCGCGCGCCTGGAGCGGGCCGGTATTGCGCTGATCGGGCCGCTGTCGTTGTTGGGGCCGGCCCAGGCCAGTCGGCAGATTTTCGAGCCGCTGCCGGGGTTGCGCGAGCAACTGATCGCCTTGGCCGACTACGCCACCGACAGCTTGCGGGTGCTTCAGGGGCCGACGCTGATCACCTATCCGGATGAGCCGAGCCAACGGCTGGCGGCACAGAACCTCGGCCAGTACTTGCAGGATCACGCCTGGCAGCAGGTGCGTCTGCAAGCCTACGACTCGGCGCAAGACGAGCTGCCGCTGGGCTCGCGGTCGGTGTTTTACCTGGGCAGCGGCGGCGGGTTCAGTCGCCTCGCCGAGCGCTTGCAGACGGCAGGGCAGGTGCCTTACCTGTTTGCCACGTCGAGTCAGGTGGGGGGTGACCTGTTGCAGGTGCCCAGCGGGTTTTCCCGGCGAGTGTTTCTGGCTTATCCGTTCGTGCCCAGTGACTGGACGCTGGCCGGGCGCCTGGCCTTGACCCAATTGCGCGAGCATCAGGGGCTCGGCGGTCAGCACGCGGTGCTGCAAGTCGGCGCGTTCAGTTCGATGCTGCTGCTCAGCGAAGGCATGAAGCAGGCCGGGCGGGACGCCAGTCGCGAGAAACTGATCAGTGCCCTGGAAGGCCTGCATGATTTTGAAACCGGGCTGACCCCGCTGATCAGCTTCGGTCCGGGCCGTCGCCTGGGCTTGAGTGGCGCGCATATCGTCACCGTGGAACTGCCTGACCAGCGTTTTTATCTGGTCGCCCCCTACAAACCCATTGCCGCTACCCCCTGACGCGAGGCCGATCATGAAGCTCAACACTCTGCTGATTCTGCTGACGATGTGGATCCCCGTGGCGTTTTGCAGCAATGGCCCGGTCGCCGCGCGGGTCAACGGCGAGGAAATTTCCGAATTTCGCCTGGAGCGCTACTTCGCCGAATACCTGGAAGATCAGGGGCGCGCCGTGGGCAACATTCGTAATCCCAAGGCGTACAAGCAACTGCGCCAGGCCGCCCTCGACGCGTTGATCGACCGGGAGTTGCTGTGGCAGGAAGCCGTCAAGCGCGGGGTGGTGATCAGCGATGCCGAGGTGCAAGACCAGGTCGCTCAGACCCGGCAGGCCATCGGCGGTGCCGAGAAGTTCGCCCGGCGCCTGGAAGACGCCGGTTTCGACGACGCCGGTTTTATCGAGTACACCCGCCGTGAACTCGCCGCCCGGCAGGTGTTCGCCGACCTGACCAAGGTCGCCGGGCCGGACGAAAAACAGGTCCGCGCCTTCTACGAAGAGCATCGCGCCGAGATGAGCCGGCCCGAGGAAGTCCAGGCCCGGCATATCCTGATCAAAGTGCCTAAGGATGCAGACGCTTCCACAGTCGAAGCCGCGCGACTACGCTTAGAGGAGATGCGTGTGAAAATCAGCCAGGGTGAAGACTTTGCCAGCGTTGCCCGGGCCGGCTCCGAAGATGCATCCGCCAGCGAAGGCGGGAATCTGGGGTCCTTTCCTCGCGGGCGCATGATGCCTGAGTTCGAAGCGGCAGCCTTTGCCCTGGCGCCGGGGGCTGTCAGTGCACCGGTACGCACGCCTTTTGGCTGGCATTTGATCTACGTACAGAACCACTTGGAGGCGGCCGATGTCTCAGAGCAGCAGGGGCTTGAAATGGTCCGGGCTTACCTTGCCCGACAGCAACAGGCCCAGGCTCGTCTACAGGTTCTGGCACAGCTGCGGGCAAGCAACCGGATCGAACGGATTGACGATGATTGAAGGTTCCCCCCCAATAATGGGGGAAAGCTTCAGGGTTCATCCGTGTGCTTCCCCGCCTTTGGGGGACGGGGTGCCTGGACGAAAAGGCTTTTCCATAAAAATCAAACACATGCAGTGGTGAAAAAACCGGCGCTCAGCCTGGCATGAAGTGTGCGTTAGCCTCAGTAAGGCGCGCACTCCCAGGGTTGAAACATCGGACCTGCGGTTTCAAGGAGTCCACCTTGTTAAACAAAGTACTGGTTGTCGAAGACGAACAGCTCCTTGCCGAAAACCTCAAGGATTACCTTCAGGCCCAAGCGCTGGACGTCCGGATTGCACATGACGGTGTGACGGGTATCGGTGAAGCCGAACAGTTTGCACCTGATGTGATGGTGTTCGATTACCGCTTGCCCGATATGGAAGGCTTTGAGGTGCTCGATGCTGTCCGCCAGAACAGGAAGTGTCATTTTGTACTGATCACAGGGCACCCGACCGCTGAAGTCTGTGAGCGGGCCCGGCAACTTGGAGTCAGTCATATCCTGTTCAAACCGTTTCCATTGGCGGAATTGGCCCGGGCAGTCTGCGACCTTCTGGGGATAGAGCGCGAACCCAAAGCAGGCATGAGCGCTTCCGAAGGTTTTGTCGAACGACGCCAGAGCAGGACCGAGAGTTTCCCGCTGCAGTTGTACGACGGCAGTTGGGTGCTGGCAGATCGTCGACGAAGTACATCGACTTCCAAGGCACCAGACGACGAACAATTGCTCACCGGGGAGTAGTGGCGCGACAAGACGTTCCGGCACCGCCGTAATTGCTCGCCGCGTCGACAGGGCTTTAAGCCCCCGGCGTTGGAGAGCATGCCATGGACCGTCTATCCCTTGCCGTCGAACCGGCGTTGTTGGACTGTGTACCGTCACGTTTTTCCAGTGAGCAACTGGCCCAGGCACGGTCCCGGGCCGCCAGTTCCGGCGAACGGATCCTGGAAGCCCTCGGGGTGTTGTGCGAACTGGCCCCCATGCCCTTCATCCAGTGCCTCGGCGCTACCCTGCATTATCCGGTGCTCGACACCGACAACCTGTTCCAGGCCACCCCGGTATTCGATCGGGTCACGCTGGCCCAATGCCTCAAGCGCGAATTCATCCTGCTGCGCCACGACGATGCGGTCATCGGTGTGTTTGCCGACCCCTTCGATGCCTCGCGCCTGGCCTGGATCGATGATTGCCTGCACGGCGCGCCGCTGTACCTGGTGCATGCCGATGACCTGAAAGCCTATCTGGCGCGCCACGAAGAGAGCTTCCACGCGGTGGAGTCGCTTAACGCCCAGGCCGACGCCAATGTCGAAATCGATACCCTGCAAAGCCTGTCCCTGACCAGCATCAGCGAAGACGCCAGTGTCGTCGTCAAACTGGTCAACTCGACCCTGTACGACGCGCTGAAAATGCACGCCAGCGATATCCATTTGGGCACCACCGGCAGCGGCCTGGTGATCAAGTACCGGATCGACGGCGTACTGAACAACATCAGCAAGATCCAGGGCAGCGAGTTCGCCGAGCAGGTGATCTCCCGGGTCAAAGTCATGGCCGAACTGGACATCGGCGAAAAACGCGTGCCCCAGGACGGTCGCTTCAAGATCGGCATCAGCGGCCGGCAGATCGACTTCCGGGTGTCGATCATGCCGAGCATTTTCGGTGAAGACGCGGTGCTGCGGGTGCTCGACAAACAGGACCTGGCGGACAAGGTCTGCGGCGTGCAATTGCAAGCCCTGGGCTTCGAAGACGAAACCCTGCGCCAGCTCCGCAGACTGGCCGCCGAACCCTACGGCATGGTGCTGGTGACCGGCCCCACCGGCAGCGGCAAAACCACCACGCTGTACGCGATGATCACCGAGATCAACCACGGCGTGGACAAGATCATCACCATCGAAGACCCGGTGGAATACCAACTGCCGGGCGTGCTGCAAATTCCCGTCAACGAAAAGAAAGGCCTGACCTTTGCCCGTGGCTTGCGCTCGATCCTGCGTCATGACCCGGACAAGATCATGGTCGGTGAAATCCGTGACCCCGACACCGCACAGATCGCCGTGCAATCGGCGCTTACCGGTCACCTGGTGTTCACCACCATCCACGCCAACAACGTGTTCGACGTGATCGGCCGGTTCACCCAGATGGAAATCGACCCTTACAGCCTCGTCTCCGCCCTCAATGCCGTGCTGGCCCAGCGCTTGATCCGCCTGGTCTGCGCCAGTTGCAGCGCGCCGAGCAACCCGACTGACGAAGAACTGCGCGATTCGGGACTCGATCCGCAAAAGGTCGATCACTACCGCTTCGTCCACGGCAAAGGCTGCGGTCATTGCCGAGGCACCGGTTACCGAGGGCGGACCGCGATTGCCGAGCTGCTGCACCTGGACGACGAACTGCGGCAGATGATCGTCGAGCGCCAACCCATTTCGAAAATCAAGGCACACGCTTGCAAACGTGGCTTGCGCCTGCTGCGCGAGTCGGCCCTGGAACTGGTGCAGGAAGGGCGTACCACGCTCGAGGAGATCAATCGTGTCACTTTTGTCTCGTGATCGTTTTGTCGCCGTGCTCGGTGCCAGTGGTGTCGGCCTGGGCCAGCGCCGTGGCAGCGAAACCCTGTGGCTGGGCAGCGTCGGTTTTATCGACGAAGGCTTCCATGCCTGGGCCGTGGCCCTGGACACCCTCGACCATTTGCTGGCCGAACACACCCGTCCCGGTGTCGAATTGAGCGTGGTGATTTCCGGGCACTTCAGCCGGTTTTGCCTGGTGCCCTGGAGCGAGCAGATCAGCAGCCCCGACGAACTGCTCGGGTTTGCCCAGCTGTGTTTCGAAGACCTCTACGGCGTACCGACGCAACCCTGGAGCCTGGTGCTCTCGGCCGAGCCGGCAGGCTACGACCGGATCGCCACCGCGCTGCCGCAAGACTTGCTGGCGCGCCTGCGCAGCCTGGTCAGCGGCCGTGGCCTGCGCTTGCGGTCGGTGCAACCGTACTTGATGGCCGCCTTCAATCACTTCGATAAAAGCCTCGACGCCGGCGACTTCCTGTTTGTCGTCGCCGAGCCGGTGCGCAGTGTGTTGCTGCTGGCGCGGGAAGGGCGCTGGACGTCGGTACGTTCGGTGGGCACCAGCGACAGCGATGCCGCACTGACCGCGCTGATCGGCCGCGAAAGCCAACTGCAGGCCTCCACCAGCGAACGGCCACTGAGCGTTTACCTGCATGCGCCAGCGCGTCTCGATGCACAGCCTGACGTACCCGGTGTGCAGTTGCGCACCCTCGAAGAGGACCGGACAGCCGTACGCGATGGTTTGTACGTCATGTCCCGGGCGGTGGCCTGACATGCGCGCCCTGATGCTCGACTTCCAGCCGCGCCGCCGCTCGGGCCCATTGGGCTGGAGCCTGCTGGCCGGTGGCGTGGTGCTGACGCTGGGCTGCTTCTTCGTTCAGCAGCACCTCAGTGAACAGGCTGCGCAACAGCAGGGCCACCTGCAACACGCCCAGCGTGAACTCACCGGCGACACCGGGACCAAGGTCGGCCTGACCCCGGCAGAAACCCGCGAGCAGGCACAGAACCTGGCCGAAATGCGCAAGGTGTCCCAGCAACTGCGTCGGCCATGGGAACGCCTGTTCGCCATGCTCGAAGCCATGCCGCGCGAGAACATTGCCTTGCTGACCCTGACCCCGGACGCCCGCAAAGGCCAGGTACGGATCAGCGCCGAGGCGAAGGACCTGGAAGCCATGCTCGACTTCCACCGCAGCCTCGAAGCCAGCGACGAGCTGTCCGATGTGTCGCTGCTCAGCCACGAAATCGTCGCCAACGTGCCGGAACACCCGGTGCAATTCAACTTGTCGGCTACCTGGGAGATTGGCGATGCAAATCCCTAGATTGATCGTCCACGAATACCTGCAAGGCCTGGGCATGCCCGGTCTGGCAGGGCTGGCGATGGTGCTGCTGGCGCTGGTGTATGGCCTGGCGGGCCTGATGCCGGACTGGCAGTCGCTGCAACAGCTCAGCCAGCAGACCCGCGAAGCCGGCGAGTACCTGGCCAGGGTTGAAGACGGCAGTGTCGCCGCGCCGGTGGTGCCGCAACGTCAGCTCGACGATTTCCGCAGCAAGTTGCCGTCCCAACCTCAGGCCACCGTGGCCATCGACAAGATCTACGCGCTGGCCGCCCAGGAACACATCACCCTGGCCCGTGGCGAATACTCCCTGGGCATCGACCCCAAGACGCACCTGGCCCGTTATCAGATTCTGCTGCCGGTACGCGGCAGCTACCCGCAACTGCGGCGCTTCCTGCATGCCTTGCTTGGCCAGTTGCCGGCGGTGGTGGTGGAGGACGTGGAGTTCCAGCGTAAAAAGATCGCCGACACCGACCTGACCGGACGGATCCGCATGACCCTTTATCTGTCGAGGTCATGATGAATACCAAACGCGTAGTGGGTTGGGTGGGGTTCTTCGGCGTGGCTGCGGCGCTGACCTGGTTGCCCGATTACTTCATGCCGTCGCAGGAGGACGATGCGTCCGTCGCCGCCGTGACCACCCCGACCAAAAGCAAAACCCGAGGTGCGCTGCAGTCCGCGCCCGCCGCTGGCAAACCGACGGTGGTCAAGGACCTGAGCCCGGCGGGCGACCTGTTCGCTGCCCGCAGCTGGAAGGCTGCGCCCAAGCTCGCCGCCGTCATCGAACAACCCGTCAACGCGACCCCGGTGGTGCAAGCCCCCACTGCACCGCCGATGCCCTTCCAGTTCATCGGCAGGCTGGATGACCGTTCCGACCTGCAAGTGTTTTTGCAGAACGGCGAAAAAATATACGTCGTGCGCAAAGGGGATGTGATCGACGAAACCTGGCGGATCGAGGGCATTTCCGATGTGGAACTGAGCTTTGTCTACCTGCCTCTGCATTTGTCCCAGACCTTGTCTGTGGGGAGCACGCAATGAACAGATTCCGTTTGCTGATGGGCCTCGTCTGCCTTTGTGCAGGGCTGGCCGCGTGCAGTTCCGCGCGGGTCGCCAACGAGGAAGCGTCCGAGCTGATGGAGCAGGGACAATACGAAGCCGGCCTGGCGCGTATCGAGGAGGGATTGCGCGACAACCCTCGCGATACCGAACTGCACATGGCCCTCAATACCGCCCGCGCCAAGGCGATTACGGCACTGTTGACCGAAGCTGACACCGATCGTGCGCGCCGCAACTTTGCCGCGGCACGGATGAGTTACAGCCGGGTGCTCACCATCGAACCGAACAACCGCCGCGCCCAGGACGCCATGCGTCAGCTCGACTACCTGCGAAGCATGGATGACAAGCTCGAACTGGCCCGTGGCGACCTGCGTCGCGGCGACATCTACGGCGCCGACCGCCAGGTGAAACAGATCCTCGAACTGGATCCGAAGAATGAAGGTGCCCTGGAACTGCAAAGCAACATCCGTCTGGTCCAGAGCCGCAACGTGATCCCGTATCCACAGCTGCGCACCCGCCTGGACCGGCCGGTGACCCTGGAGTTTCGCGACGCCAACCTGAAAACCATTTTCGAAGTGCTGTCCCAGGTTGCCGGGTTGAACTTCATCTTCGACAAGGACCTGCGCCCGGACATGAAAGCCACCATCTTCGTGCGTGACGTGCGCATCGAAGACGCCGTGGAACTGCTGCTGCAACAGAACCAGCTGCACCAGAAAGTGGTGAACGAAAACACCTTGCTGATCTACCCGGACTCACCGCAGAAGCTCAAGGATTATCAAGAGCTGGTGATGCGCACCTTTTACCTGACCAGCATCGATGCCAACACCGCGCTGAACATGATCAAAACCATGCTCAAGACCCGCGACGTGTTTGTCGATGAACGCCTCAACACCCTGACCATGCGTGACACCGAAGACGCCATCCGCATGGCGGAAAAACTCATGCAGTCGCAAGACCAGTCCAACCCGGAAGTGGTGCTGGAAGTGGAGGTGATGGAAGTCGCCACCCAGCGGATTCTCGACCTCGGCCTGCAATGGCCGAACACCTTCGGCGTGGTCAACAGCGACGGTTCCCCGGTGTCGCTGCTCAACCAGCTCAAAGGCATCGACTCCAGCCGGATCACCATCAACCCATCGCCCCAGCTCAAGATCAACGCCCAGGACAACGATATCAACACCCTGGCCAGCCCGGTGATTCGCGTCAGCAACCGCGAACAGGCGCGCATCCACATTGGTCAGCGGGTACCGATCATCAGCGCCACTTCTGTGCCGTCGACCCAGGGCCCGGTGATCACCGAAAGCGTCACTTACCTGGACGTCGGCCTGAAGCTGGAAGTGCAGCCGACCGTGCACCTGAACAACGAAGTGGCGATCAAGATCGCACTGGAAGTCAGTAACGCCACGCCGCTGGAGCCGACCCGTCAGGGCACTATTCCGGTTCAGGTCGACACCCGTAACGCCCAGACCACCTTGCGTTTGCATGACGGCGAAACCCAGATCCTGGCCGGCCTGATGCGCAACGACCATGGCGCTACCGGCAACAAAATCCCTGGCCTTGGCGACATTCCCGGGCTGGGCCGGTTGTTCGGCAGCAACAAGGACAATGTCAGCAAATCGGAACTGGTGCTGTCGATCACGCCACGGATCGTGCGCAACCTGCCTTACCAGAGCCCGTCGGACATGGAGTTCCCCACCGGCACCGAAACCAGCATGCACATCCAGGCGCCGGACCGGCGGATGGAAGCGCCGATCCAGAACGAGCACATCGATCGGCCGGTTGCTTCCACCACCACCCAAGTCGTTATCGGGAAGCCTTGATCATGAACGCCTCCCAGCGCGGTTTTACCCTGATCGAAGTCGTGGTGACGATGGCCCTGATCGGCCTGCTGGCCGGCATGGCCGCGCCGCTGACCGAGACCGTGGTGCGCCGGGGCAAAGAGCAGGAACTGCGCACCGCGCTGTACCAGATTCGCGATGCCATCGATGCCTACAAACGCGCGTTCGACGCCGGTTACATCGAGAAGTCGCTGAACAGCAGCGGCTATCCGCCGAACCTGAAAGTGCTGGTCGAAGGCGTGCGCGATGTGCGCAGCGCCAAGGGGGCCAAGTTCTATTTTCTGCGGCGCGTGCCCCATGACCCGCTGGCACCGGTCAAGCGTGACGACGAAGGCGGCTGGGGCTTGCGCTCCTATGACAGCACGGCTCAAAACCCGCGGGAGGGCGAAGACGTCTTTGACGTTTATTCCCAGGTCCGGGGCAAGGGCCTCAACGGCATCGCCTACCGGGAGTGGTGAAATTATGCGTCGGGAAAAGGGTTTTACCCTGCTGGAACTGATGGTGGTCATGGCAATCATCGCGACCCTGATGACCATCGCCTTGCCACGCTATTTCAACAGCCTCGAGGCCTCGAAAGAGACCACGTTGCGCCAGAGCCTGTCGGCGATGCGCGAAGCACTGGATCACTACTACGGCGATACCGGGCGCTATCCCGATTCCATCGAGCAACTGGTGGAGCAGCGTTACCTGCGCAACCCGCCGATGGACCCGATTGCCGAACGCAAGGACCTCTGGGTTCTGGTCGCGCCGCCTGAGGGTGTACCGGGCGGGGTCGCCGATATCAAAAGCGGAGCCACAGGGAGGGCGCGTGATGGCAGCCTTTATTCCGAGTGGTAAGCCTTCGAGCGAGGGCGGTTTCACGTACCTGGGCGTGCTGTTCCTGATCATGCTGATGGGCATGGGCCTGGCCAGTGCCGGCGAACTGTGGTCGACCGCTTCGCGCCGGGACCGCGAACGCCAGTTGCTCTGGGTCGGTACCCAGTATGCCCAGGCATTGCGCAGCTACTACCGCAGTTCGCCGGGCCTGGCCCAGTACCCGAAAGAACTGGCGGACCTGTTGCAGGACGAGCGTTTTCCCAATGCCAAACACCATATTCGCCAGCTGTACCTGGACCCGATCGGTGGCGGCGAATGGATGCTGATGCGCGGTTTCGACGGACGCATCACCGGCCTGTACAGCCCCTCTACGGACAAGCCGCTCAAGCAGGCGGACTTCCCCAGTCAGTGGTCGGACTTCACCGGCATGGCCAGTTACAAGGACTGGCAGTTCGTGGCCGAGAAGGCCTTCCTCGATGGCGCGTCCGGACCGAAAAGTCCGTCCCGGGCTGCGCAAGGGGTGATGCCATGAACAGCTGGTGCCTGGCTTTGATCCTGCTGCTGACGACGCCTTTTGCCGTGGCCGGCGAAGAGGACGAAATGATGGGTTTTATCGTCGATGACACGATCTCGCACATCGGCCACGACTTTTATTACTCGTTCAGTGAACGCCTGCGTGCCACCAGCCCGATGGATTTCAACCTGGTGGTGCGCGAACGACCTTCGGCTCGCTGGGGCGCCCTGGTCACCGTGGAATATCAGCAGCGTTTGGTTTATCGGCGTTTTCTGCCGCCGAACACCGTGGAGCTCAAGGACGAGGCCTATGACGCCGCCGACTGGGTTCGCGGACAGATTGTCCAGCGCAAGCTGGAAGCCTTGTTGCAGGACACAACGGACCTTGAGAGGGACGAATTATGAAAACGAAAACAATCTCGCAGCGCCCCGGGCTTTCACTGGCGGGCATCTGGTTGCTCGGGCTCGGAAGTTGCGGCCTGGTCCAGGCCACGGAGCTGGTCTACACGCCCATCAACCCGTCGTTTGGCGGCAACCCGTTGAACGGGACCTGGCTGCTCAACAATGCCCAGGCACAGAACGACTACGACGATCCTGACTTGAAGAAACGCACGGCCGCGGCCGGGACTTCAGCACTGGAGCGGTTCACCAGTCAGTTGCAGTCGCGGTTGCTGGGGCAATTGCTGGACAACATCTCTGCGGGCAATACGGGGAGCCTGACCACCGACGCTTTTATCGTCAACGTCATCGACGACTCCGGCCAATTGACCATTGTCGTGACCGACCGAGCGACCGGTGAAGTCTCCGAAATTCAGGTAAGCGGCCTGGCCCCTTGACGGGGATTCGGGTTGATGGGGAGTAAAGGACATGAAAAAAATAATTGTGCTAGGGCTGATGCTGGCGGCTTTACAAGGGTGCAGTCTGCGCGACCCTGTCGGGGCCGAGCAGGACACCGAAACCCCGACGCTGACCCCCAGGGCTTCGACCTATTACGACTTGTTGAACATGCCACGACCCAAGGGCCGGTTGATGGCGGTGGTGTACGGTTTTCGGGACCAGACCGGTCAGTACAAACCGACGCCGGCCAGTTCGTTTTCCACCAGCGTGACCCAGGGCGCGGCGAGCATGTTGATGGATGCGTTGCAGGCCAGTGGCTGGTTTGTGGTGCTGGAACGGGAAGGGCTGCAGAACCTGCTGACCGAGCGCAAGATCATCCGCGCTTCGCAGAAAAAACCGAATACGCCGGTGAACATCCAGGGCGAACTGCCGCCGTTGCAAGCGGCGAATATGATGCTCGAGGGCGGGATCATTGCGTACGACACCAATGTGCGCAGCGGCGGAGAAGGGGCGCGCTACCTGGGCATCGACATTTCCCGGGAGTATCGCGTGGATCAGGTTACGGTGAATCTGCGTGCGGTGGATGTGCGCAGTGGGCAGGTGTTGGCGAATGTGATGACCAGCAAGACGATTTACTCCGTGGGCCGCAGTGCCGGGGTGTTCAAGTTTATCGAGTTCAAGAAGTTGCTCGAGGCTGAGGTCGGCTACACCACGAACGAGCCGGCGCAGTTGTGCGTGTTGTCGGCGATCGAGTCGGCGGTGGGGCATTTGCTGGCGCAGGGGATTGAGCGGCGGTTGTGGGCGGTGGCCGGGGATAATTCACCTCAGAGCAGTGAGACGCTTGACCGTTATCTGACCCAGAACAAGGTTGTTCCTGAGGGTGAGGAGGAGTGAGCCGGGTTGGCCTTCGGGCTGACCGGTTTCTTTTGCGGATCTTGGCGGCCTGATAGCCGACCAATCTCCCGCAGATGTACCCGGTCCAAACTGTGGGAGCGAGCCTGCTCGCGAGGCGGCCTGGTAGCCGACCTATATTTTGTTGACTGAGTACATATCCATTCCTGCGGTAACGGCCGCTTATGGTTTCGCCCTTACGGCGACTCCCTTTTTTACAAGCGCCTAAAAAAGGAAGCAAAAAACGCTCGCCCCAAGCGTCCGGCCCCTCGCTAAGGCTCGGCGTTCCTTCGTTCCGGTATCCATCCGGGGACACTGCCCTCCGGTCTGCTTCACGCCCTGAGGCTTTCCGTCAACACGGTTTTGCCGTCCCCACTACGTTTAGGAGGGAAGAGCCTCGCTGGGCTAGAGCCGTTAAATAGGTTGTTTCGTCATACGGCGTACTGTTCTTCCAACACCGATAAACGATCCTGATCCACTTGAATGCCAATGCTCTGATGGCTGCCGGGTATGAGCAACCTTTAGCCCTCTGCTGCTGATAATAAGCCTTTGCCCAGGTCGATTGATGGACGCTATGCACAGCCCATTCCACAAATGTTTGGCGCAGAAACGTCGCGCATCGATAACGCCAATGAACAACTTTCTTCTTGCCACTGCGTTCTGTTACTGGAGCGATTCCGACATATCTCTGCACGCTATTCGCATCCTTGAAGCGATCACGTTGCTCCCCAAAAGCCACCATGAGACGTGGAGCAAGTTGGGGGCCTGCGCCGGGTAAAGTCTTGAAAAGGCTGTAGTCAGCCAAGCTATTGGCGGTTTTTTCGATCTGGCTATCAAATTGTTTGATCGACTTTATGATCCCCTTCAACTGCACTACCTGGGTTAGAACATACAGCTCTGAGGGCCGAATTACTCCTGGGTCTTCGGTTAGCGGCATGGCCTTGGCGATCAGATCCAAACGTGCCTGATTGAGCTGAGCCCGGCGGACATTGTGCTCGTTGAGAAACTTCAAAATGCTGGTTTGCCGAGCATGTTTAAGTTTTTCAAAGGTTGGCCAGTGCGCTAGGAAATCACAAAACACCAGCGTGTCATGGTCATGGAACAGATCGAGCATCAATGGATAGTACTGTTTGAGCGTGCAGACGATGCGATTGCTGATTTTGACTCGGTCACCCACCAGCCCTCGACGATGTTCGGTCAAGCTTGCGAGTGAACGCATCGCTGAGCTTTGGCGAATAAGTTGGGGAAACCATTTCGGGTGGTTGAGCAGCAGCTCAAGTGCCCATTGAGCATCCGTAGGGTCGTCCTTGGCGCCACTGTGGACGAAGGTTTTGCGGTGTTTAGCCAAGGTGCTCGGATTGATCGGAAACACACAAAAAAACTCGTATTTTTGAAGCGCTGCAACCAACGGCCCTTTGTTCAACTCCACGCCTATCGCGATCTTTCCTCCAAAACGCTGATGCAGAGTCTTGGCCCAGCGATCAATCGATTCTGGCTTGTGTTCAATGACATCGAAATGCCGCTGAGTCTCGCCAGCGATTTGCAGGCAAATGTCGTGCTTGGTATCAGCCCAATCAATTCCGATATAAGCAGTGAATTCTTGATCCAGGAGCGTTTGCATGGAAAGCCTCCACAGACGCTAAAGTAGATGCAGGGACATGCATGCTTGCGTCCAGCGAAGGCGATATAGAGAGCCGTGCGTGGCTTTCCCTGAGAGTTCGTTAGAGGGCGCAAGCGCACCTGTGGTCTCGAAGGTGAAGCCGTAATCATCGAGTGTTTCGCGACGCTATTCGTAGGCCACAGGTGCATGTTCCTTCCTTGATTTCGTGCAGCATCAGTATGGAAGAAAGGAACAGATCACCTATATCGCGACGACCTACATGCAGCGTGTTCGACTGCGTCGAACGGCGCTACGCGCCAATCCCCGGATGAACACCTCCACTCAGCCTCCCGAAGGGGCGGGCAGATCAAGATCAAAAGCAGGCGAGCTAACGCTCGACCTCATTGTTTGGTGGGGGACGCCGATCCATTGTGGGAGCGAGCCTGCTCGCGAAGGCGGCCTGACAGCCGACCAATTTCTCACAGATGTACCTGGATCAAACTGTGGGAGCTGGCTTGTCGGGTCGCCGCATCGCTGCGATGGCGGCCTGACAGCCGACCAATTTCTCACAGATGTACCTGGATCAAACTGTGGGAGCTGGCTTGTCGGGTCGCCGCATCGCTGCGATGGCGGCCTGACAGCCGACCAATTTCTCACAGATGTACCTGGATCAAACTGTGGGAGCTGGCTTGTCGGGTCGCCGCATCGCTGCCATGGCGGCCTGACAGCCGACCAATTTTTCACAGATGTCCCTGGATCAAACTGTGGGAGCTGGCTTGTCGGGTCGTCGCATCGCTGCGATGGCGGCCTGACAGCCGACCAATTTCTCACAGATGTCCCCGGATCAAAATGTGGGAGCGAGCCTGCTCGCGAAGACGGCCTGACAGCCGAGCAATCTCTCTTGGCTGTATTCGAAGGATCGTTCCCACACGGGCGCGTGGGAATGATCATCAGGAGAAGAAAATCATGGAAATATCCGACAGGTTTTTAAGGTTGTCCGTCGGAAGCGCGGCGTCTAGCCTCTGAACGTCGCTGCCAATTCAGCGTCCGGGCGTGGAACCCCGAGGTGTAAACGGCGCAAAAGCGCCCTTCATAACGTATGCTTGCGCACCTTTAATGTGTGCACGCCGTTATGGCGGCTGTGCGCGGGCGGACTTCGGTCCGGCCGGGTTTTCCGTTTGCCCCGGGTTCCAACCTGCGTACAGCTGCCACCCATTCGCTTGGTACCGAATGGAGCAGCTTCAACTCGTAGACGGAGTTTCACTATGTTCAAGGCAACACCCACCCCTCCGGAAACCGACGACGTTTCCCCCTACGCGTCCATCGACTCAAAAAAACTCCACGAAGCCGCCGACCGCGCCCTCGATCATTACCTCAATCCCCATAAAGACACCCCTGACCGCAAGCCCAGCACGATCTTCATCATCGCCCCCGACATCGACACCCTGCTGGCCCACGCCTGTGAATCCTTGGCCTCGGCGAGTGTGATGGCGAGTGATTTTGCAGGGTTTCTGGAAGGCCCCCATCGCAACATGATGCTGGCGCTTCAGCAGATCATCATGCGGGGTGAGCTGGCGGTGAACCGGGCGCTGGATAACATTGATCCGCAGGAGTAGGCGTGAACCACTGTGGCGAGGGAGCAAGCTCCCTCGCCACATGAGTTCGTCAGGGTGGATCGCGTTATCGTTCATCGCGAGCAGGCTCGCTCCCACATGGGATTGGCGTCGTACACAAAATCCATGTCCAGACACAATCCACTGTGGGAGCGAGCCTGCTCGCGATGACGGCCTCACAACCAACCGATCTCACACAGGCCAAACCCATAAAAAAACCGCGACCCAGGGCCGCGGTTTTTTTGCGCCCACGATTACTGCTGCAACACCGTCGCCCGGTTATCCGTACCCAACTGCTGAACAGTCGCCATTTGCGTCACGCCACTCTGATCCACACTGGCAATGTTGCCGCTGCCGCCCTGGGTCACATACGCCACGTTCATGGTGTCAGCCTGTTTGACCATGATCTGGTTGTCGCTGCCCCACTGCGTGGTGTAGGCCTCGTTGCCGGTGCCGGACTGGTTGAACTCGGTGGTGTTGGCAGTGCCGTTGCTGCTGCCCTGGGCCAGGTTGGTGGTGCCGCGCTGGTCGGCGATGAGGATGTTGTCGCTGCCGTTCTGGTCGAAGTACAACTCGTTGTAGTTCTCGGCCTGGCTGACGGTGGTCTTGTTGCCGGTACCGGTCTGGTGGGTGGTCATGATGTGGCCGACCCCATCCTGGGTGAAGCTCGCGATGTTGGCCGTGCCGACCTGGGTGATGGTTGCGCGTTGGTTGCTACCGAACTGGCCACCCGCTTGCGGGCCTTTCCAGTTGCTGGCGTAGACCTTGTTGTCGTTACCCACTGACGTGGCGTTGAGCACATGGCTGTCGCCGGTCTGATAGGTAAAGTGCACGTTGCCGGTGCCTTGTTGGTACAGCGCCAGGGTCGAGCCCATGGATTCGAACTGGTCGGCGTAGATCGCGTTGAGGTCGCCGACTTGCAGCACCTGGGCCACGTTGTTTTCGCCGAAGCTCTGGTCGACCACGGTTTCGTTGGTCATGCCGTACTGGTTGACGGTGGCCTCGCTGGCGAGTTGGGAGTCTTGCCAGACTTCGGTGCCGTTGAAGTCGCCGAACTGGTTGATGGTCACGGTTCCGCCGTCACCGAAGCTCTGGTCGCCATAGGCGTAGTTGCTGGTGCCCGCCTGGTTGATGTTGATCTGGCCGGCCATGTGGCCGAACTGTTCGGCAGTGCCGTAGTTGGCGGTGCCGTATTGGATGACCGTCGCGTTGTTGCCGATGCCCAGCTGGATCTGTTCGATATTGGCCTCGTTGCTGTCACCGAACTGGAAGGTTTGACCGCTGCTGCCTTCCTGACTGTCCTGATAGATGAACGAGAAGTTACCGGTGCCTTGCTGTTGTTGCAGCGCTTCGTTGCCGCCTACGCCGATCGACTGGCTGGCATGGCTGGTGTTGAAGCTGCCGACTTGTTGCTGGGTGATGGTGCTGTTGTCTTCGAACAACTGCTCGGCGTACCCGGCGTTGTAGTCGCCGAGCTGGTTCTGCTCGATGGTGCTGGTCGCCGTGTCCTGCACCGCGGCCGCGTCGTTGCCCTGGCCGAGTTGCTGTTGGGTGGCGGTACTGAAAGGGGCCGAACTCTGCTTCACATCAGCGATGTTGGCGGTACCGACCTGGTTCTGGGTGGACACGCTGTCGTCGGCCATCGCCTGGGCACTGACAATGACCAGGATGGCGGCGGTAAGTGGCGTCAGTTTGAACATGATGAAACCTCCAAGTGGTGCAGTGCTTTAGCGATATTGTTTGACCGAAACGCTCATGCCGTTTCCCGACTGGGTCACGGCGCTTGAAAGCCCCGTGCCGGCCTGGTCGATGCTGGCGTCGTTGTTGTTGCCGTTCTGGGAAATCTGCGCGCGGTTGTGGCTGCCGTCCTGCGTGATCGAAGCGGCGTTGCCGGAACCTTGCTGAGTGATCATTGCCATCAGGTAGCTGCCTTGTTGCAGGATGTAGGCTTCCTGATTGCTTCCCGACTGGACGATGGTGCCGAGCAGCGACTGGCCGTTCTGTTGCAACAGCGCCATGTTGGCCTGGCCGTTCTGGTCGATCAGCGCTTGCTGGCCAATCGGCGGTGGCAACTCGCCGAGGTCCGCGCCGGGGGCCAGGTCGTCGTTCTCCATCAAATCGTCGGCGCGCACGCCCGCACTGCTGCAGAGCAGAAGCAGGCAGAGCAGGGCGGCGGTCGGCGTTTTCATGGCGTTGTCCTGTGGGTAGAGACCCGCCCCACTGACCCTGTTTCGGGCCAGTGGGGCTAAGGCTCAGTTCGAGATCACCGACACCGTGCGCACGGTGCCCTGGGACGAGCGGATGGTCGCGGTCGGGTTCGCCGACGGAATCACCGTGGTGCTGTTGTTCACCGTCAGCCGCCAGCGACCGGTCACCGGCACCGTGGTGGTGCCCAGGGTTACCAGCCCGGTCGGCGTGGTGACCTGGATGGTGATGGTGTTGCCGGTGGTCACCGATGAGGTGCCCGTGAAGTCCCAGTTGAAGCGGTTGTTGGAACGGGCCGTCACGGTGGCGGCGGTGACTGCGAAGGTTTCCGCAGCCGGCCTTGGCGAGACTTGCACCGTGACCGTGGCCGGTGCCGACAGGGCGCCGAAGCTGTCCCGGGCGACGTAGGTGAAGGTCGTGGTGAAGGCCGTGGTGACCGTGGCCGGTGGCGTGTAGGTAATCACCGTGCCGTCGGTGCTCACGGCGCCGCGACCTGCCGCAGGCTGGGTCAGGCTGGCGACGGCCAACGGCACGTTGCCTTCCGGATCGGTATCGTTGGCCAGCACGTTGATCGGAACCGCCACACCCAGGGTCGCGATGCTGTCGACGACAGCCACCGGAGACTGGTTAGGCGCCACGGTGATGGTCACGGTCGCCGCAGCGGTCGAGGCCAGGCCTTTGACGTCTTGAGCCTTGTAGGTGAAGGTCGTGGTCAGCGGTGCATTGACCACGGCTGGCGGGGTGTAGATCACCGCTGCCGCCCCGCTCAATGCCACGGTGCCCTGGCCTGCGGCCGGTTGGGTCAACGCGGTGATGCTCAGTGGCGTGTTGCCGTCCGGGTCGCTGTCGTTGGTCAGCAGGTTGAGGGTGATCGGCACACCGAAGCTGGTGCTGCCGCTGTCGGCCACGGCCAGCGGTGGCTGGTTCTCGCCGATTTCCGGTGCAGCACCGACCACTACGACGGGCTCGGTATCGTTGCCGCCAGCGGCGGATTTGATGGTGACGCTGGCCGGTGGCTGAGTCAGATCGGCAACGGTAAGGCGCTGCAAGGTGCCGGTTTTCGACAGCCGTCCGTAGCCCTGCGCGACCATGTCCGGCACCTGCACTTCGTCAGACGAAGTGGCTTCGATCAGGAGGCTGTGATTGCTCCAGTTGTAGCGTGCTGTCTGGATTTTCACCACGTCGGTGACTTTGCTCGATACCGCCGTTGGCCGGCTGGTGCCGCTCGGGTCGGTAGCGGTGACCACCACCACCGAAGGAACGGTGCTGCCGGTCAGACGATGGCCGAAGAACTGGCCGGTGTTGTCGCCGAGCAGGGTGATCAGGCAGGGCGTCTGCGGTGGTCCGGCAACCAGGGCCACGGTTTCGCGGAAGCACAGGCTCGAACTGTTGGTTGATTTGCCAAAGACTTCTACCCGGGTACTGCTCGTGCCCGGACCTGTAGAGGTGCGGCGGTAAGTGGCCCGGCCGATTTCCACAGGCGTTTGCGCGCGGTTATCGAGGACTTTGCCGGACACAGTGAACAGGTTGGTCTGGATGGTCCCGGCCGGCCCCTGGATGCGCAAGAAGTTGTTGTTGGACGGGCTGCCGGTGACCGCTTCGGTGAGGTTCGGATCACCTACGAAAGTCTCGATGGCGCCGGTGTCCGGATTCACTTCGGTGTACGGGCCGTTGACGCTGCGCAGGAATGGCCCGACCTCGCCGTTGAGTGCACCCGAGAAGTTGCCTGGTGCGCCGATGCCGATGTCACGGGTGATGTTGATCGCACGACGGCCCGGGGTGGTGACGTTGACCGTTTCCACGCCATACGGGTGGGTGATGGTGTAGGTCCCCGCGACAGGTATGTTCACCCGCAGACGAATCCGCGCGAAGCTTGCCTGATCGCCGTCGACAGGGTTTTCCGAGGCGAATGCCGCTTCGATCCCGGCCACGTAGGCATCCACGCCATAGCCTCCGACATCGTTGATGCTGGTTTCGGCGAGAAACCAGAACGCTTCCGGTGGCCAGTTATCCGGAAACACCATCGGCTGGGTGTCGTCGAAGACGCCAGGTTCCGGATTCAGGATGCACATGTAGGAGGGCGCGCCAGGAGCACCCGGTGCGCGCGAGCTGGTAGCCCGCGACTGGCACAGTTCCAGCGACAGCAAATTGCTGTCCTGATACCACATGGGGAATTTCCCCGTGGCAAAGGTGTAGGGGCCGGTATCGACGGCGGCGAGTTGCGCGAACGCACTGCCGGACAGCGAGAGAGTCAGCCCGAGCGCGTTGAGCGCGAAGCGTGGCCACTTGTTCATGATGCCTCCTGATGCGGATCTGGGCATGAGAGCGTTCATTGCACGATGACCACTTCTTCGGTATCGCTGCCGCCATTGGATGACGTCACCCGAACCTTGGCCGGTGGAATCGGCGAGATGCCGGTCGACAGGGATTTCTCTGCGCCGTTGCCACTGAGGGCGCCGATGGCGACACCCGTGCCGGAGGTGACGGTGAGTACCGGTGGCGATGTTTCATCGCTGGTAGACGCGACTACGGTGATTTGCCCGCTGCTCAGGCTGTACTCGGCCCGTGAAATCACCACCAGGTCGGTCAGCGGCATGGGCAAGGAGGTGGGCGTGCTGCTCGGGATGGCCAGATGATTGTCGGCTGTCACCAGCAAGCTGCTCGGTAACGTCGGGTTGGTCGCTGACTGGGCATACCAGTGGCCGGTGGTGTTGGCCTCGGTCAGGTTCAGCACCGGGCTGTTGCTGTCCAGGGTCACGGTGGCCGGTGGTGGTGGAGCCAGGACGAAAACATCCTGCTGGGCCACCGGCGCGCTGCTGCCGGCCTTGCGCGAGTAAGTGCTGCGTTCGGCAATAATCGGGGTGGGTCGAACCACCGTCGAGAGCTTGCCGGAGATGGCCATCACCGTCGTGCGCAAGTCCAGCCCGTTAGGTCCTTCAATGCGGATGTAGTTGGTATTGAAAGGGCTGCCAGTGAAGGCCTCTTCGAGGTTTGGATCACCCACGAATCGATCGGCGGAACCGGTGACCGGGTTGGTCTCGGTGTAGGGGCCGTTGATGCTGCGCAGGAAGGGGCCGAGGTCACTTTTAAGTGCGCCGTCGTAGGTTTTCGGCGAGCCGATACCAATGTCACGGGTCATGTTGATCGCGCGGCGCCCGGGGGTATCGACGTTGAAGACATCGACGCCGTAGGGGTGGGTGATGACATAGGTGCCAGCGGTGGGCACGTCGACCCGAATACGGATACGGCCAAAACTGACCTGGTCGCCTTCGACCGGATCTTCAGCGGCGAAGGCTGCTTCGACGGCGCTGACATAGGTCAGGTCGATGCCCCGTGTCGCATCGACGATGGATCCGTCGCCGGTAAACCAGAACGATTCATCGGGAAAGTTGGTCGGGAAAACGATCGGCTGAGTGTCGTCGAAAACGCCGGGAGTCGGATTCAAAAGGCACATGTAGGACGGCGCACCGGGCGTACTGGGGACCCTGGAACTGACCGCCTTTGACAGGCACAGGTCGAGGGTTCGACCGTGGGAGTCCTGATACCAGGAAGCGAAACCACCGTTGGCGGGCAGGTAAGGTCCAGGGTCGACAGCAAACAGCGCTGCCTGTGCGACACCTTGGGCCAGTGCGGTCACGACCAGTGCGGTCGCGGTTTTGGACAGTAAAGGGTGCATGAGTATTCCCTCTATCAGAGTACCTGCCCCGTAGGGATGGGTCAGTTGAGAGAGGTTCGGCAACTTCCATACCAACCGGCGAAAACGTCCTTGAGAGGCCCTAGGCACCGGCATGTCACACACAAACGCCGTCAGACCGACGTTCAAGCGAACGGGCCACTGTCCCCAGCATTGGGGGTAGGTGGGGATACCGGGGAAGGAGAGGGAAACGAGACCCAAGGTCGGGCAAACGGCCCTGAGTGGGCTATAAACCTATAGGGGAATCGTCGGGAAGAACGTCCATGAACATGCCTACACAAACGCTCCACACCGAGGAGGGCGATGTGCGCCTGAGCTCGCGCAGGCAGCCGTTCAATCTGCTGCGCTGGTTTTCGCTCATCAGCATGGCGGTGATCGGCACCGTGGCGGTGGCGCTGGGGGCAGTGTCCACACGGTTCGTGATTACCGAAAGCGTGCAGCGCGATGCGTTGTTGACGTCCCAGTTCATCCAGGCGATTGCCTCGGCCGAGGTGCGCCACGTGTCGATTCCCAATGTGCGGACCATGGGTGAGTTACTGGACCCGCGCAAGGACAGGGACTTTCCCGAGGTCGACCCGCTGGCCCGCGCCAGTGCCCGTGGTGAATTCCTCGACCATATCGAGCATTTGCCGGACGTGATCCTGGCCAACATCTATGCCCCCGACCGCATGGTGATCTGGTCGACCAATCCAGCCTTGATGGGTACGACGATCCATTCCGACGAAGATCTGGACCAGGCGTTCGCCTCCAAGATTCCGGTGTCGGCCAGTTATCACAACGTCGACAAGACCCGCATGGAGCAGAAGTTCGTCACGCCGCCGGACTTCATCTTCATCGAAAACTACATTCCGCTGTTCGATGCCGACGGCGACCACGTCACGGCGATGGTCGAGATCTACAAGGAACCCAAGGACCTGATCAGTCGCATGGAGCGAGGTCTGGTCCTGATCTGGCTGGCGACTGCCTTGGGCGGTGGCCTGATTTATCTGGGGCTGTACTGGATCGTGCGGCGGGCGGCGATTCTGCTGGCGGCGCAACAAAAGCAACTGATCACCAACGAAACCTTTGTCGCCCTGGGCGAGATGTCGTCGGCGGTGGCCCACAGTTTGCGCAACCCGTTGGCGACCATTCGTTCCAGCGCCGAGCTGGCCCTGGAATTCGACAGCGGAGCGGCCCACAAGAACATCAACGACATTATCGGGCAGGTCGATCGCATGTCGAAGTGGGTGAGGGAGCTGTTGCAATCGTTGCGCCCGCTCAACGACGAGGCCGAGCCAGTGAATCTGGTGGCGGCGTTGCACGACAGCCTCATGGCCTTCGAGCAACAGATCGCCAAGGGCGGGATTGACGTGGTATTCGAGCCGAAAGAGACACCAATGGTCCTGAGCCAGCACGTGCAACTGACGCAGATCCTCAACAGTTTGCTGGCCAACGCGCTGGAAGCCATGGACAAGGGTGGCACGCTGAGCATCGCGCTGGAATCGACCGATGGCCAAGGCGTTTGTGTGGTGTTGAGCGACACCGGCAAAGGCATGAACGAAGAACAGCGCAACATGGCGTTCCGGCCGTTTTTCACCACCAAGCAAGGCGGGCTCGGCGTCGGGCTGGTGCTGGTCAAGCGGACCATGGAGCGTTGTGGCGGTTCGGTGACCCTGGACAGTCGTGAGGGTGAGGGCACGTGTGTCCGCCTGTCGTTCAAACGGGTTCCCTGAAAACGGGTGTGAACTTTCCCCGTTAGCGGGTGTCATGCCCCACCCGGTTTTTTCGGTCATGGCGCAATTATGTCGATAAGCCATTGTTTTATTTGGTATTAATACTTTTGTATAAAGTTGTTACAAGTCTGGCGAGGTCCTTGCAAAACCACCACTACCCCCTTCATGACTTCGAGGCGGCTGGTGATGGACAGTAAAGCGCGTTACCCCTTCAAGTGGTTTGGCCTCCTGACGCCCTTGAGCGTCCTGCTGACGATGACGCTGGGCACGGCGAGCGTTCGCGCCAGCCCCATCGACGACGAACGACAGCCCGAACCGTCCGACCCCTCGGCGTATTACGACGAACCGGCAGACAAGCCGGCGGCCCTGAATGCCATCCTGACCCTGCCGGAGGCCAACGAAGATTCCTTCGATTTACCCGATGGGGTCAAAGGCAGCCGAGACACTCCGCGCAAGGAGAACATCCTGCCGCCGGCGGTGCAGACCAGTTTCAACTACCCCACCAACGGCAAGCCCAGCCCGCTGTTCGGCGCTCAGCCGTTCACTCAGCAACTGGTGCTGTTCGAAGAGTTCGGCCCGGAAAAACTCGACCCCACCACACCGGCGGCACCCTTGGGTTTTCCACCGGCGGCCATTGGCCCGGCGCCCCAGCAGGACCCCACCAGTGCGGCCCGCAGCGCGCCACCGAGTGCGGCCCTCGATGCCTTCTTGCGCCAACCGGGGCTGACGCCGTTCCCGAGTCAGTTCTCCAACGTGGTCGACCGCAACCCGTGGCAGGCGCAGATCGAGTATTTCCTCAATCGCCATATCGGTTCGTCCGCTGAAGGCCGCCCGCCAGGAAAGGGCTGGTCCCATCAGCGCTGGAACGAGTTCTATCCGCAAGCGGCCTACAAAACCGTGCAGACCGGTGCTCGAACCAACGGCGGCCTGCGCGACAGTCGGCAGATGCATGGCTATGCACTGGGTGAGTTCGGCCCCGGTGGCCTCTATCACAACACCGCTGGCGTACCGCTGACCGATGGCACCGCCAAGGGCGTCGATGCGCGCTTCCACCCGAACATGCCGGTGCAGAACCACAACTCGGTCTGGACCTTCGACGGCACCTTGCCGCCCAAATTGCTGATGGTGCGTTATGGTCAGCCGGTGCTGATGCGCCATTACAACGGCTTGCCCATCGACCCGTCCGCCAACCAGGGCTTTGGTTTGCACACCATCAGCACCCACGAACACAACGGTCACGCACCGGCGGAAAGCGACGGTTATGCCAACGCGTTTTTCTTCCCGGGGCAGTATTACGACTATCGCTGGCCGATCCAGCTGGCGGGCTACGACAGCATCAACACTCGCGCTGAAGACCCGCGTGCGGCATTTCCTTGCTCGCCGGGGGAAACCCTCTGGGTCAACGACATGAACCCCGGCCGCAAGACCTGCGACCACGGCACCATCAAGATCCGCGGCGACTGGCGCGAAACCATGAGCACCCACTGGTTCCACGACCACATGCTCGATTTCACCGCGCAGAACGTCTACAAGGGCAACGCGGCGATGATGAACTACTACAGCGCCCTGGACCGCGGCAACGAGTCGGTGAACGATGGCGTCAACCTGCGTTTCCCCAGCGGCAGCGCCTTGCCCTGGGGCAACCGCGACTACGACGTCAACCTGGTGATCGCCGATAAGGCCTGGGATCAGGGCGGTCAGCTGTGGTTCAACCCGTTCAACACTGATGGCTTTATCGGTGATCAGGTGTTGGTGAACTGGCAGTGGAAACCGACCCTGGACGTGCGCGCCCGTAGCTACCGTTTCCGCATTCTCAACGGCTCGGTGTCGCGTTATTTCAAACTGGCACTGGTGCGCGAGATCAAGGGCAACAGCGGCGAGTTCCCCGGACCGAAAAACTCCGGTGTGTCTTATAGCCGCGTGCCGTTCCACATGATTGCCAACGACGGCAACATCATGGAACACAGCGTGCCGTTCGACGGCACCATGGACCTCGATGCCGACGGCGATAAAAAGAATCACAACGCGATCCTGCCCACCCAGGGCATCGCCGAGCGCTTCGACATCATCGTCAACTTCGCGAAAAACGGGATCAAGCCCGGGGACAAGGTGTTCGTGGTCAACCTGCTGGTGCATGACGACGGCAAGGGGCCCAAAGAACCCGTGGCGCTGGCGGATGTGCTCTCGGAAAAATACCTGGCGGTGCTCAAGCAAACCAGTAAAGGACCGCAGTGGGACAAGGGCGACCCGGTGGTGGGCAAAATCCTGCAACTCAACGTCAAGCCTTACACCGGTCAGGACCTGGCCATGGACCCCGCCGCCTATGAACCAGCCAAACCCGGCAAGGCCGAAGGCCTGGTGATGATCCCGCTGAAAATTCATCGCGACAACGTTGCCGACAAGGCGCTGCTGGCCAAGGCCCGTCACCGCACCTTCACCTTCGGGCGTTCCGATGGCACCGATGAGGCGCCCTGGACCGTCAAGACCGATGGCGGTTTCGGTTTCCACATGGACCCGCGTCGCTTGAACGCATCGACCCAGTTGGCCAGCGGTCCCACCGATGCCGGTGTCGCCGGTTTCGGCACCCTGGAAGTGTGGAACATCAAGGCGGGCGGCAAGGGCTGGAGCCACCCGGTGCATGTGCACTTCGAGGAGGGGATCATCCTCAGCCGCGGCGGCAAGGCGCCACCGGAATGGGAAAAATGGGCACGCAAGGACGTGTACCGCATCGGTTCGGAAGACGATGGCCTGGACAGTGTCGAGATGGCGATCAACTTCCGCGAGTTCGCCGGCACGTACATGGAGCACTGTCACAACACTCAGCATGAAGACAACTCCATGTTGCTGCGCTGGGACATCGAGAAGCCCGGGCAATTCCAGTTGATGCCGACACCGTTGCCGAGCTGGGACGGCGTGCGCTACGTCAATTCCGCCGCGCTGCCAACCTTCCGCACGGGCGATGGCCTGGGCCCACAAGTGACGGTGAAAAAATGAAAAGGGAGGGAGCCGACATGACCCTGCATACGCCGCGCTCCCGCGCCCTGGGCATGCACCTGATTTTGCTGCTGGTCACCTGTCTGCTGGGCATCCGGGTGCTGGTGGCTCACGAGGTGGCGGCGCCGGTTTCGGCGTCGGCGACTCCCTGGGGCGGCGATTATTTTCCCAATATCCTGCTGACCGACCAGGACGGTCGGCAGGTGCGTTTCTTCGATGACTTGATCAAGGACAAGGTGGTCGTGATCAACTTCATATTTACTTCGTGCAGCGACTCCTGCCCGCTGGAAACCGCGCGCCTGCGTCAGGTGCAAAAACTGTTGGGCGAGCGGGTCGGGCAGGACATCTTTTTCTACTCCATCAGCATCGATCCCTTGAGCGATACACCCGACGTGCTCAAGGCCTACTCGCAACGCTTCAAGGTCGGGCCGGGATGGCTGTTTCTCACCGGCGAATTCGCCGACGTCACTGAACTGCGGCACAAACTCGGACTGTTCATCGAAGGTGTCGACAACGGGCGCAACAAAGACCACAACCTGAGCCTGATCGTCGGCAACCAGGCCACGGGTCGCTGGATGAAAGCCTCGCCCTTCGAGAACCCGTGGATCCTGGCCGATCAGTTGGCCAATACCTTGCAGAACTGGAAGCAACCCAGTGTTGAAGAAAGCTACGCCAATGCGCCCGAGATCCGCCCGCCGAGCAATGGCGAAGAACTGTTTCGCACCCGGTGTGCCTCGTGCCACAGCCTCGGGCCGCTGGACGGGCAGGGCATCGGCATGCGCAGCATCGGCCCGGACCTGATCGGTGTGACCCGTCAGCGTGATCCGGCCTGGCTCAGCCGCTGGATCCGCGAGCCGGACCGCATGCTCGCGGAAAAGGACCCGATTGCGATGGAATTGTTTGAGCGCTTTGACAAGATCCCGATGCCGAACCTGCGCCTGGATGAGAACGCGGCGCAGTCCATCGTGGATTTTTTGCAGGAAGAAACCGATCGTCAGCAACCGTTGCAGGCGGCGCGGGTGCAATAGCGGCTAAATACTATCATTGGTCGAACTGTCGCGAACAATGCGACCTACACTGATCGATGACAACGGCTGAGAAGGCTTGCCAGGCTAAAGGTTTGATGCAATCCACCAGGACAATCCCATGCAGATACTAGAACAACAAAAAGTACCTGCGCCGGATACACCGGCAGCAGAAGGCAAGGGCTGGCGCGGACAGTTCAATCTGCTTCGCTGGTTTTCCCTGGGCAGTTTTTTCATCATCGCCGTGGTGGCGTTGGGCCTCGGCTACATTTCCACGCGCTTTGTGGTCACCGAGAGCATCGAGCGCGATTCCATGCTGACCGCGCAGTTCGTCCAGGCCATTGGCGAAGGCGAAATCCGCCACGCTTCGATTTCCTCGAACAGAACCATGGGCGAAATGCTCGACCCGCGCGAGGACAATGCCTATCCCGATGTGGAACCGGCCACCCGTGCATCCGCGCGCATCGAGTTCCTCGATCATGTGGAACATCTGCCGGACATTCTGTTGGCCACGGTGTACGCGCTGGACCGCACCGTGGTCTGGTCGACCAACCCGGAATTGATTGGCGTGCGCATTGAAGGCGATGCGGAACTGGACGAATCCTTTGACATGAAGGAACCGGTGTCCACCAGCTACCACAAGGTCGACGAGGAACGTCCCGAGCAGATGTTGCTGCGCGAACCCAAGTACTTGTTCATCGAGAACTACATCCCGATGTTCAATGCCGACAAAAGCAAAGTGATCGCCATGGTGGAAATCTACAAGGAGCCGGCTGACCTGGTGGAACGCATCCAGCGAGGCTTCAAGTCGATCTGGCTGGCGACCGTGCTCGGCGGGGCGGTCATCTACCTGGGGCTGTTCTGGATTGTCCGGCGCGCGGCGATGTTGCTGCAGAGCCAGCAGAAACAGCTGATTGCCAATGAGACGTTCGTGGCACTGGGGGAAATGTCCTCGGCGGTGGCTCACAGCCTGCGCAATCCGTTGGCGAATATTCGCTCCAGTGCCGAACTGGCCCAGGAGATCGCCAGCCAGAGTGCGCAGAAGAATATCGGCGACATCATCAGCCAGGTCGATCGCATGTCGCGCTGGGTCCGTGAATTGCTGGTATCGCTGCGGCCGATGAATGACAACTATGAAGCGGTGGACCTGGTGCTGGCCATCGACGACACCCTGAGTGCCTTCGAGCCGCTGATCAAACGGTGCAACGTCGAGGTGCGCTTCACGCCTCAGACCTGTCCGCCAGTCGTCAGCCAACAGGTGCTGCTCACGCAGATTCTTAATAGCCTGTTTGCCAATGCCCTGGAAGCGATGTCCAAGGGCGGCGTGCTGAGCATCGATATCGAATCGTCGAGTTGCGGCCAGTTGTGCATGACCCTGAGCGATACCGGCAAGGGCATGACCAAGCAGCAACAACAAATGGTCTTCAAGCCGTTTTTCACCACCAAACAAGGCGGGTTGGGCGTGGGCCTGGCCCTGGTCAAACGAATAATGGAGCGCTTCGAAGGTTCGGTCGTACTGACCAGCCAGGAGCAGGAAGGAACCCGCGTCAGTCTCAACTTTATAGTGGCAACGGGAGGGGAATATGGAGCACAGCATACTGCTGGTCGAGGATGATGAACTCCTTGCCGAGAATATTCAGACCTACCTGGAGCGCAAGGACTTCGAGGTGACAGTCTGCCACTCGGCTGAGGATGCACTGGAGCAATTGGGCACTTTCGTTCCTGATGTGGTGCTGACCGATAACTCGCTGCCGGGCATGAGCGGCCACGACTTGATCCAGAAGCTGCGCATCAGCGCGCCGGATCTGAAAGTGATCATGATGACCGGCTACGGCAACGTCGAAGACGCCGTGGTGGCGATGAAAGAGGGCGCGTTCCATTACGTCACCAAACCGGTGGCGCTGCCGGAACTCAAGCTGCTGCTGGACAAGGCCCTGGCCACTGACCGGATGGAACGCACACTGTCGTTCTATCAGGAGCGCGAAGCACAGAAGTCAGGCGTGCAGGCATTGATCGGCGAATCGGCGCCCATGCTCTATCTGAAAAACACCATCGGTCAGTTGCTCGACGCCGAGCGGCGGATGGCCAACACCGATCTGCCGCCCGTACTCGTTGAAGGCGAGACCGGCACCGGCAAGGAATTGGTGGCCCGGGCGCTGCACTTTGACGGTCCGCGCGCCAAGGGTCCGTTCATTGAATTCAACTGCGCATCGATTCCTTCCAACCTGGTGGAGTCGGAACTGTTCGGCCACGAGAAGGGCGCGTTCACCGATGCCAAGGACCGTCGCGTGGGCCTGGTGGAAGCGGCCGATGGCGGGACGCTGTTTCTTGATGAAGTCGGTGAAATGGACCTGCTGCTGCAAGCCAAACTGCTGAAGTTGCTGGAGGACCGGACCATTCGCCGGGTTGGCTCGGTGAAGGAACGCAAAGTCGATTTGCGGGTGATCAGCGCCACCAACTGCAACCTCGAACAGATGGTCCAGCAGGGCAAGTTCCGCCGCGACCTGTTCTTCCGTTTACGGATCATCTCGATCAAGGTGCCGCGCCTGTATGCCCGAGGCGCTGATATCCTGCTGCTGGCGCGACATTTCCTGGCAATCCACGGCAAGCGCTATGGCAAACCGCACCTGCATTTCAGCAATCAGGCCGAAGAGTTGCTGCTCAGCTACAGCTGGCCGGGCAACGTGCGCGAATTGCGCAACATGCTGGAGCAAACCGTGCTGCTGGCCCAGACCGACACCATCGCCGCCCACCAGTTGAACGTCTGCCTGAGCCTGGTGGATGAGCCGCTGGTGTTTCAGCAGGAACCCCAACACAGCGAGCCGCGTCCAGTCTACAACGGCACCGAGTCCATGAACCTGCCGGAAGTGGAGCGCGACATGGTGCGCAAGATGCTCGACAAGACCGACTGGAACGTCACCAAGTCTGCACGGTTGCTGGGCCTGAGCCGCGACATGCTGCGTTACCGGATCGAAAAACTCGGCCTCGCACGCCCGGACAAACGTCAATGGTAGACGGCATTCGACTGACTCTGGCGACTGAGGCATGCCAGCAGGCAGGTGGGGTCGATGACTTCTTCGTTCACGTAGACGCCGCGTTCCGCATCGTAGGAACGGATGAACACCCGAACGGTGGCATCCGCGACGGTCGGCAATCTTGAGTCCGAGAACTCGTGCTGGCTGGCAATCGGGATGAAATCCAGAGGCGGTGTCGGGATGTACGAGCGCGGCGGAACCGTGCTCAGGGACGGAGGGACAGGGTGGGCGAAGGGTTGGTCCTCCCCGTAATAGTTGAACTCACTGCTGTACTCGGACGTGGGTGTCAGGCTCTCGTCCGCGTGAGCGCCGGTGGTGAGGGTCAGGCAGAGGGCGAACAACAGCGTCAGCTCGGTTTGTTTCATGGCAGCACCTGCGAAATCGGTTTTCCCGCGTGTCCCCAAGGTCATTAACTATAGCTGCCATACGGGGCTGCGTTCGCGAGCCCGGATTACAAGTTTCCAACACGCGCCAAATGGGTTTTTCCAGAACGCTGATCTAGACTCGTGCCGGTCAATCAAGACCCGAGTTCTGGAGTGCGCAATGGAAGTGCCGACAAAAGAAAAAGCCATCGCCAGCAACCGCGATGCGTGGAACGACTCCGCCCGACACCACAAGGACACCCCTGAATGGCAGGCGCGTCTGACGGCGGTCGCTCATGGCGATTTTTCCTGCCTGGATGAGACCCTGAGCGGTTTGCTGGAGCAGGTGGGTGTCGACGGCAAGGACGTGGTGCAGCTGGGCTGCAACAACGGTCGTGAATGCCTTTCGCTGTTTGCGCTGGGTGCCTGCAGCGTGGTGGGCATCGACCAGTCCGAGGCGTTTCTCGATCAGGCGCGAGACCTGGCGTCCCGTTCACCCCATGAACCCGAATTCATCGAGGCCGACATTCATCATCTGCCACGTGAGCTTCATGGCCGTTTCGACGTGGCCCTGATCACCATCGGCGTGTTGAACTGGATGCCGGACATCGGCGAATTCTTCCACCACGTCGCCCAAACCCTCAGGCCCGGCGGTGCGTTGCTGGTGTATGAAACCCACCCCTTCCTGGAAATGTTCGACCCCGAGTCAGCCGATCCCTTTCGCCTGGACAGCGCGTACTTTCGCCGCGAGCCTTTTGTACAAAACGAACCGATCGTCTACGAAGGCAAGGTCGAACAACCGGCTGCGCCATCGTACTGGTTCGTCCACACCCTCGGCGCGATCTTCACCGGCGCTATCGACGCGGGATTGCAGATCAGCCACTTCAAGGAGTACGCGCATTCCAACCGCGAGGAACTCTATGACCGCTATCAGCAGCAGACGGCGCAGTTGCCGTTGTGCTTCACCTTGGTGGCGGGGAAGCGCTGAGTTTTCGACTGAAATTTGTGTTGTTTCCACTGGCCCCTTCGCAAGCAGGCCCGCTCCCACATTTGATCGTCATCGAACACAACGCCTGTGTGCGCTGGAGATCTCCTGTGGGAGCGAGCCTACTCGCGATGGCAGCGACTCGATCTCTCAGTCAGTACTCAAGCGTTCGCCGCCCCCGTCACCACCGGCCGGCCCGGTTTGCGCAGTGGCTCCAGGCGCGAGCCGGTGTAGCGGCTTTCGCGGTAGAAGCGCCAGCGTCCGAACAGGCCATAGACGTGGGTGACGCGGCCCTGTTCGTGGTAGCCCATGCGGATGTGCAGTTTCAGCGCCGGGATGTTGTGGGTCTCGCAGACGTCGACCACTTTGTTGCAACCTTGGGCGGCCATGGCCTCCCAGAGCGCGACCTGAACATCCACCGACAGGCTGGTGCCGAAATAGGCTCGGGTCATTTCGCCGCCGAACTCGAAGAACTCACCGGGCTTGACCGGGAACCAGCAGCCGTAATAGTGACGGTCATGGTAGTCGCGGGTGCTGCCCCAGATGAACGCGATGGCATGTCCTTCGTCGTCCAGGTACATGTGCCCGGTGTGACCTTCGGCGGCGAGTTCGGCCATGGTGTCGACGCGATCGCCGAAGTGCTTGGCGAACGCTATGGCGTTTTCCGGTGTAATGGTCACCTGGCGCACGCCCGAATAGGGACGCAGCTTGTGCGGCGGCACCGGGCTGACCAGGTCGCGTTCCATCCACAACAGTTCCCAGTGGAAGAACACGTAGCGTTTCCACAGTGTGCTGAACGTGCGGCCCAGGCCTTTTTGTTTGATTCGTTCGCGCAGTTTGTCGATGATGTTCATGACGCTCTCCTTAGCCAAGGCCAGGGTGTGGTGGGGACGCTTTTGATGGGTATAGATCAAGGTTTCAAATTCATGTCAAAGCGCCAGTTCTGAATGTGTTGCAACTTATGTAACTTATTCGAGTGCCGCTGCACCGGTCTGCCTATCCTGGCTGACAACCCCGTAGGAAATACGCGGCACACCCTGAAGGCGCCTCTCTAGCACGCTTGTCAGCGACTCATCGGGGGGCAAATAGGCGTCGCCGAAATCGGCGCCGAGCTGGGTCGGATGGGCGACGATTTCCAGCACACCGTCGGTCGGTACATCGAGGTCGCGCAGGTCCACCGGGGTGCAGACATAATCGGCGGTGATGCCGGCCAGGCTGCGCAAACGACGATTGAGCAATTCCTTGAAAACCCGCTTGGGCAGGCTCAGGTTTTGCCCCAGGTTGCGCGCCAGCCGCACGGCCACCCCTTGGTGGGCGGCGAAGCGGGCCACGATCTCGCCGATGGGCCAGATGTTGTGCACGTGCTGATGGGAATCCAGATGGCTGGGGCGCATGCCGTTGTCGAGGCAGCGTTGCCACTGGGCTTCGAGCTCCTCCAGCACTGCGTCACGGTCCCGGCGGCCGAGCCAGAGGCGGTGGCGGGGCAGGTTGAGGTCGAAGACGCCTGCGCTGTCACAGAAGTTTGTGCGCCCGAGAATGCTCTGACTCAACGGCCGTCCATAGGTGAGGTTGAAGTGCAGCCCGATCCGCCCCTCGAGCAGCGGGTGCCGGGCCATGACGCACGCCGCTTCGAACGCCGGCATGTTGGCCATGGCGGTGGCGGAGCTGATGAGCCCGGCCTGGAAGGCGCCCAGGATGACCGCGTTTTCGTTCGGGCTGAGGCCGAAATCGTCAGCGTTGACTATGACTTGGCGAGGCATGTTTGCCCTCCATGATTTTTTCGATGGGCACAGCGGCTTGCGTGACAGGCGTGGGAGCAACGGCTGCCGCCGCACGCTTGGCCCGCCATTTTTGTAGCCAGGGTTTGAGCCGCTGCCAGGTTCGCAGGGCCAGCCCCAGCGCAAGGCCGCTGGGGCGCCAGGAATAGAAACTCCAGCGCCAGTGTTCCAGTTGCCCGGTCATGCGCTCATGGAGTTGATGGCTGGAGTTTTCCAGACTGACGCGCGAGGCATCGATCCAGCGCCAGTGGTCGTCCAGACCCCAGCGAATCCATTCTTCGAGCAGCACGCGGCCGCTGCCCAGATCGGCATATTGCGGCAGGAACGCCAGGTTGTAATCGTACAGCCGGCCCTGTTCCAGCAACCCGAGTCGATAGCTGATGCAGCGCCCGTCCAGTTCCAGCACCACCACCCGCACCAGCCCCTGAGCGGCGAGGGCGGTGAAGGCGCGGTCCATCCATTGTCGGTGGCGCTCATCGGAAAAAATCCCGACGCCTTCGTCACCTTTCCAGCTCACCGCTTCGACTTCGCTGATGGCCTGCAACAACGGCCCCATGGTCGACGCGTCGGGAGTGATCCGGCGGATTTGGGCACCACAGGCCGCGATGCGTTTGCGCGCACGACGCAGTTTGTAACGCGGATCGCCGGAGATTTCCTGGTGGTCAGCCTCACTGATCAGGTGCACCGGCACTCGACAGCTCAAGCGTCGCTCGCCGGTCGAACTGTGAGCCATCCAGACCGTCAGGGCGCTTTCTTCGCCGGCAGGTTCGGACAGTTCGTTGAGTTGCAGCAGGGCATGGGGGAGCTTGCGGCGGATCTCGATCAGCGCCTTGCGGATGTTGTCGGCGTCCAGGCAGGCGAGCAACGCGAGGCGGTCGGTCAGCGGATACCCCAGGTGATGCAGCACCCGAAACGGCAGCCCGCCGAAACGCTCGACGGACGCCACCAACGGCAGACACAACAGCAGTTCATCACCCTGCCAGCCGAGCAGAACATGCAAGCGTTCGTCGGCCGTCAGCGCCTGTTCCGACGCAGACATCCAGGCCAGCGCGTTGAATGGCGTGTGGTCCGTCACATGCAGGCGCAGCGCTTCGTAAGCCGCTGCGGGGAAGTCTGCTGCGCACAGTGAAGTGCGCCATTCAAAACGCATTGTCATAGGTCAGGTCACCGACGCAGGAACAGGTGAGCGTTCCGGTTTGCGCAAGGCATCCAGGCGCGAGCCGGTGTAGCGGGTTTCACGATAGAAGCGCCAGCGACCAAACAATTCGTACACGTTCATGATCCGTCCCTGTTCCTGATACCCCGTGCGTATGTGCAGCTTGAGTGCCGCGATGTTGTGCCACTCACACACATCCACCACTTTGTTGCAGCCTTGGGCGTGCATGGCTTTCCACAGCTCCGTTTGCAGGTCCATCGACAGTTTTGTGCCCCAGTAGGCCCGGGTCAGTTCGCCACCGAACTCGAAGAACTCGCCTGCCTTCACCGGGAACCAGCAGCCGTAGTAATGCCGGTCGTGGTAATTGCGTGCGGCGCCCCAGATGAACGCCACCGCGTCACCCTTGTCGTCCAGGTGCATCTGCCCGGTGTGACCCTCGCGGGCCAGTTCGGCCATGGTCTCCACGTGGTCGCCGAAGTAGCGGGTGAAGGCCCCGGCGTTCTCCGGGGTGATAGTGACCACGCGCAGTGGCGGGTAGGGCTTGAGTTTATGCGGTGGTACCGGGCTGACCAGGTCGCGCTCCATCCACAGCAGTTCTTCGTGGGAGAACACGTAATGCTTCCATGCTTTTTTGAAGGTGGCGCGCAGTCCTTTTTGTCTGATGTGCTCGATGAGCTTTTTCACAATACTCATGTCTTTGACTCCTGACGGCATGGGCCGTGGATGGAGTGATGCAACGCACGGCGAGCGGCCCGCGTGGCAAAGTATTCGTTGGGCGGTCATGAGGCGCTCCAGCTCAGGGCGAACAGGGTTTCCCCTGGCAGATCGAAGCTGACGCGTCCGTTCTGGCAGTTGAACGGCGCGTCGCGGCTGCGGTTGTCGGTGCCGAAGTAGCGCAATGAGCCGTTGGTCAACGGACACGTCGTTCCGGTCAGCGCCACACGATGCAGGCGCTTGCTCTTGTTGACCCCCAGCAGACTGCGTTTGAGGTCTTCGGCCATGGCCAGCACGTCGACCTCGAAGGCGTCGTTCTCCAGCCACATCACGTTGTGCAGCCAATGCTGCTGGATAAACTGCTGGGCCAGCCCCACGGGTTTGAGTTCGAAGCGATCGTCGTCCAATACCCGCAACATGCCCTTGGGGTAGTTCGGTTCGTCGGCGGCCTGGAACCAGGACAGCATCTCCAGCAAGCCGTCCTGGGCCGAGTTGATGACCACCGAGGTCCACCACAATGCGGCGTAGTGGGTTTCCTGATCGTAAGGGCTCAGGCTTGAACCGCTGGACATGTTGGTCTGATCCAGCAACAAGGCTTTGCGTGGCCGGCCCTTGTCGTCGAGGCCGACCAGATCGGCGGCGCGGCGCACGCTGTCGCGGTAGACCCGGGTCGCCAGCAGGTCGCGGATCATCCATTCGTGCCAGGCGAGTGCGTCGACCTTGTCGCCGGATTCCGCGAGCAGACGTTTTGCCCAATCGATGCCGCGCTTGTCGGCGCCGTTGTCGGCGAACGGGCCGTTGATCAATCTCGAACTGGCCGGCATGACGATGCGCACGCCGGCCTTGGCGTTGTCGGCGTTGCTGCGTACTTGCCGGGCCATGCTGTTGAAGATGTTTTGGTAGCTGGCGTAGTCCGGGTAGTTGAGATTCGGCTCGTCGGCAAAACCGATGTAATGAGTGCCCTTGCCGCCAAGTGCACGTGTTGCGGCGAGCCAGGCGTCGAGGCCGGCGTTGCTCGTGGTGTCGGCACGCAGGTCGGCCTGGCGCTGGCTGCCGGCCAGCAGGGTGAGGTCCTGAGTGATGCCGAAGCGGTCCTGGTACAGCTGCCGGAAAGCGTCTTCGTAGTGCGGATTCTTCGCGGTGATGTCGACGAAACTGTAATACGTGGCCGCTTGGGGCTTGAGGGCATCGAGCACGGCATAGCTCGATGGCGGCGGCATCACGTAGGGCAGGGCGATGCCCAGGTTCGGGGTCGGGCCCAGCACTTTTTGGTGCAGGGTCAGGCGAGTCTGGCCGTCGTCTTTGCGCAGCGGTTTGAGCTGCTGCGGATTCTGGGCGAACAGGTTGGCGGTGCCGTCGAGCCAGAACGCCACTTTGCCGCTGCCTTGGAGGCGCAGGCGCCAGACCTGTTCGTCCTGCGCGACGGGCAGCGCGACCTGATCGAACTGCCAATAGGCGCGGTAGGGTTTTAGGGCCAGCGACAGCTGTTTGCCGTCGCCCACCCGTTGCGCTTGCAGCGTGCTGACACCGCCGTGGAACTTACCGGCGAGGATCGCGTGTTCCCCTGCGGCCACTTTAAAAAACAGCTCATCGCCGTCGCGGGTTTCGGCGCTGAAATGCACCTTGGCCGGGGCGAACAGCGCCACCGTGCGTTCGTCGTGTTCGACCTTGTAGCGACGGAAACTGTATCCCGAAATTTCCAGTTGATAACTGGCGGCGCCGGGGGCCAATGGCCAACTCTGACTGCCGCGGGATTCACTGGCCGCGATCAGTCGTTCGCCCTGAAGTTTGCCTTGGCCATCGAGCAGGTACAGGCGTTCTTCATTGGCGTCCGCCTGCCACGCCGGCGTCCAGCGGATGGTCAGGGTGTCGGGACGATCCGCTTGCAGGTACAGGCTGCCGTCACGAATGTCGGCCCAGCGCATCGGCGCGGCCTGCACACTGAGCGGGAGGCCGAGACTCAACAGCAGCGCAAGGCGTTTCATGCCGACTTCCGTTGCAGCATCAGGAGCATCGGTGCCAGGTCACTGGGCAGGATGATCAGGGTTTGCCAGAGCGGTACGTGGCTCAGCCGGCAATACATCACCAGCAGCGCAAGGGTCACCGCCAGGTAGGCGATGGACGATGCCGCCGCCGCGCCGACGATGCCGTAAGCCGGGATCAGCAACAGGTTCAACGCCAGGTTGAGCAAGGCACCGAGGCCCATCAACAGCGAAATCGTGCCGGGACGATTTTTGCCCAGCAGGTCCAGGCGCAAGATGCTCGCGTAGCACAGGCCGAGCAGGCCCGGCAGCAGGGCCAACAAGGCCGGGTAGGCAGGCTGATAGGCGACACCGAACAGCGTGACGATCAGCCATTCGCCGATTACGGCCATGGTCAGGCAGGCGCCGAGCATCACGGTGGCGGTCAGGCGCAGGGCCAACGGGGTCACTTTTTCGATGCCTTCTTCCTGTTGCAGCAGGCGTTTCATCAGGGGCGTGGTCACCGCTTCCGGGACGATCAGCAGCAGCTCGGCGGCGGCGCTGGCCATGGCGTAATGACCCAGCGCCGTGCTGCCGAGAAGGGCGCCGATGAACAGGTAATCGGAGCGCAGAATCACTTGCTGGAACAGCAGGTCCGGATGGCTGCGGGCGCTGTAGCGCAGCAGTTCGTTCTGGCTGGCGCGGTCCCATTGCAGCTTCAGCGGCTGAGCGCGCTTGAGCCAGAACCAGCCGGCCAGCACCACCAGGCTGATGCCCGCCAGCCAGCTGATCAGCGCGGCTTCCAGGGCAGCGTCTTTCCACATCCAGAACAGCGCGAGGAACAGCAGCAGCGGCGCCAGCGACTCAGTCAGTCGCAGGGCATTGAACGCCACCACGCCGCCCGATGCGTTGTGCAAGGTCAGCAATCCGCTTTTGAGCACGGTCAGTGGCACCGCCAACAACAGCAGCCAGGCCAGCAGGCCCAGTTGCGTGGTGATGTCCAGTTCGGTGCCGAACTCGCGTGTCAGCGCCACCACCAACAAGGTCAGCAAACCAGCCAGCAGGCAACCGAACACCAGCACCTGACTCAGCAGCAACCCCATGGGCCGTTGCTTGGCGGCCTGAAACCCGACGGCCGAATTCAGCCCACCGCTGGTGGCAGCGCTGATCAGGTCGGGCAGGGTACTGAGCAGGGCAAACAGCCCACGCTCGCTCGGGCCGAGAATCCGCGCCAGCAATACGTTGCGCAGCAAACGCAAACCGATCATCGCCAGTTTGGTGCCCATGCTCAGGGCCAGATGCTTGAGGTAATGGCTGCGGCTCATGGCCGTGCCCCGCGGTAAATGCGCCAGGACAACAACTCTGGATTGCGCGCCGTGCGCTGGCTGACGCCGAAGCGTGGCAAGGCCAATGGGTCGACGCCGCCGCGATAGATACCGGTGCCCGTGCCCAGGGCAAACGGGAAGTCGTGTTCGGCCACGTGTTGGCGAACTCGCGCGTCATTGTCGCCATTGGGGTAGCAATAGACCGGCAGCGGTCGGTTGCAACCATTCAACAGCGCATCGCGGCTGCGGCTCAGTTCTTCATCGAGGCGTTGATCGTCGAGGCCGGTCAGGATGGCATGGCTGGCGCCGTGGGGGCCGAAACGCACCAGACCGGACGCTTCCAGCGAGCGAACCTGCTGCCAGTCCAGCGCTTGTGGCAGCGATTCCTGCGGACAGTCATCGGTCAGTCGACTCAGGTCGTGGGGCGCCAGGGTTTTCAGGCTTTGCAGAAAATGCAGAAGCGCCAGGCTGCGGCGCTGTCCATCTGGATCATCGAACTGTGCCGGCAGCGCTCGACCGGCCTGTTTCAAACATTTGATCATGTGCAGCCGTGGCTTTTCACCCTGGCTGCCCCAGAGGGTTTCGCCGATGCTTTCCCACCAGAACCGCTGGCGGCTGCCGATGAAATCGGTGGAGAGAAAAATGCTCGCCGGCACCTGAAACTTTTGCAGCAGCGGGAAGGCATTCAGCGCGTTGTCGCGCCAGCCGTCGTCGAACGTCAGCGCCACTTTCGGCCGCTCCGAGCGCTGGGTGCCGGGCTGCAGGATATCCATCAGGGGCACGCAGTCGAAATGCCGTTTGAGCCAGCCCAGCAAATGCTCGAAGGCTTTCGGCCCGACGCACAGTTCATTGCGATGGGGCAGCTCGGCAGCGCGGTCGTCGGCCAGCACCCGGTGCAGCATCAGGATGACCCCGGCGCCGTGCAACTGATTGCGTCCCACCGGCGAGTTGAGATAAAGCCAGCCACTGGTGCGTTTTAATAATTGTTTGATCGCCATGGCTCAGTCCTCTCAACGATTTTGCTCGGGGTTCCACTGGGCGTACCGCTGGCCACGCAGGAACTGCCACAGGCCGATACTCATACCGGCCAGGGTCACCAGCAGGAAGGCGGCGAGGCGAAAGGGCTTGGGCAAGCGGTGTTGCGAATCCAGCAGCCCGGCGATGGCGACCGCGTAACCGAGCAGTTGTGCGACCAGGCTCAGGCGGTAGAAACCGTGTTCTTCCCACAGCCAGAAATTGCTCAGCAGCAACGGCAGCAACAGGATCGGCGCCAGTCGACGGATCAGCTTGTGGCTGATCAACGCAATCGCATACAGGCCATGCTTCAGCGGATTGAGCAGCTCGCGGCGCTGGGCCAGGCTTTGCAGACCACCGACGGTGACCCGCTGACGGCGACGGAACTGCTTGTCGGCTTCATCGACACCGTGGTCGATCACCTGGGCCTTGGGCGCATAGACAATGCGTTTGAACGCCACCGGTGCACAGGTACTGATGAAGAAATCGTCGTTGACCTCCGCCGGTATGTTCTCGAACAACTCGCGGCGCAAGGCGAGCAGGGCGCCGTCGGCGGAGACCATGCAACCGGTGCGGTTCTCGACCTTGCGCAGCCAGCCTTCGTAGTGCCGATAGAGGCTGTCGCCGATGCTCAGGCCTTTGCCCGTGACCGGGATCACCATGTGCCCGGCGCAGGCGCCGACCTCTGGATCGGCGAGCGGCGCCAGCAAGTGGCCGAGGGTGTCGGTCGACCATTGGTTGTCGGCATCGGTGAACACCAGAATCTCGCCTGTACTCAATGCCGCGCCGGCGTTCAGGGTCGCCGCCTTACCCTGGCGGGGCAGGTCGAGCACGGTGATGCGCGGGTCGATGACTTTGTGCGCGCACGCCACGGTGTCATCGGTGGAGCCGTCGCTGGCCAGAATGATTTGCAGCGAGCGCGCCTGATAGTCCTGGGCAAGCAAGGTGCGCAATTTGTCTTCGATGTGCCGGGCCTCGTTGTGCGCGGCAATCACGATGCTGACGTTCATCGGTTGCGGTGGCGCATGGCGCCGCGCAGGAAACAACGGCGCCAGCAGCGTCAGCAGCAGCGGATAGCCGAGGTAGGCGTAAACCGGCAATAACAGGCACAACCAGAAAATGAATTCAGCCACGGGCGGGCCTCCTGGCATTCCAATGACAAAGGCTGAGGATGAACGCGGCGCCGGCCAGGTGCAGACGCACCCAATGCAGGCACCAGAGTTGCAGCGTCAGGGCGATATCGCGGTGTTTCAGGCTCTGGCGCAGGCTCAGGGCGAGCGCCGGTATGCTGGTCACGAACAGCATGAACAACGCTGCATGAGGGAAACCATCGAGCAGGGCGGAGATCGCCATGAAATCCAGCACCCAGGCGCCCATCGAAAGCATCGGGAATCGCAGCAGGCGCATGCTCATGCCGTGGGTGCGCAGCAATTGTAGATGGCTGCCCTGGCGCCAGAATTCCTTGCCCATCCATTCACGCCAGCTGCCCTCATAACCCCAATGCAGGGCGACGCTCTGGTTGACCGACAGCAGGCGTGCGCCCGCGCGGACAAGACGCATGGTGAAATCCTTGTCTTCGCCGGTGCGCAGGGATTCGTCGAAGCCGTTGACCTTGTCGAACCATGGGCGACGCATCAACAGGTTGGAACTGGGCAGCCATCGCACCGTTTGTACCGTGTCAGCGTTCGGACGCAACGTGCGACGTTGCCAGGCATCGGCATACCACGGGGCTTCGGCCGGGGTGTGCAGATCCAGCCCCAGTATGTCGACCTGAACCGCGGGCTCGATTTTCAACAACAGCGTGAGCCAGTCCTCGGGCATCTCGATATCGGCATCGACGAAGGCCAGCCACTCACCGGTGGCGACGGCAGCCCCGCGATTACGCAGCGCGCCGATCAGCAAGCCCGGAAAAACCAGCACCTGCGCACCCAGTTGCCGCGCGATATGCGGTCCCTGATCTTCGGAGCCGTTGTCGGCCACGATCAACTCGCATTCCAGCCCGGCGGCATTGGCGGCGCGTTGCGCAGCCAGCAGGGTGCGGGCGATGTGCTGGGCTTCGTTGTACATCGGGATGACGATACTGATGCGGCTCATGCCTTGGCCTCCGTCAGGGGTGCTTCCTCGGCTTTCAAACGCAGCACGCTGGTCAGGGCGAGCATGATCCACACGTACTTTTGGTTCGGCGCACTGAGGAACATCAAAAACAGCGTCAGCGACAGAAAGCTCATGCTCAGGTGCGTCAACATATCGGCCTGTTCCCCGTTGCTTCGCAGCATCCAGGCGCGGCGGGCGCGGGTCAGGTTGTACAGCCCCAGGCCCAGCATGCCGACGAACAACAGGCCGGCGGGAATCCCCAGCTCACTGAAGATTTCCAGGTAGGTGTTGTGGGCGCGGCGGTACAGGTCGCCGACTTTACGGTTGGCGGAAAACGCCTTGGCATAACCGGTGGTCGCGTAATGCAGCGGGAAGGTCCCGGGGCCGGTTCCCAGCAGCGGGTTTTCGCGGATCATCTGGCTGCCGACCACGATGTACGAGGCGCGGCGACCGAGGGATTCGTCCTGAGCCTTGGCCCCCGAGCTCAAGATGCTCAAGGACTGAATGCGTTCGACATAACCGGGCGGCATCGCATAAATGGCCAGCGGAATCACGATCGCCATGCCGAGCATGGCAAAGCCCAGATGCCGCGGACGGATCCGCGGAATGTGCGCGCGGTAGTGCCAGGCGCCGATCATCAGGCTGAGAAACAACACCACCAGTCCCGAACGGGATTCGGTCTTGGTCATGCCCCCCAGCAGCAAAATGAAGCAGCCGAGCCAGAACAACCGGTGCAACAGGTGCGGGCTGCGGATCACCAGCAGCAGGGCCAGCGGCACGGCGAAGGCGATCAGCATGGCAAAGGCGTTCGGGTCTTCCAGCAGGCCGGCGGCGCGGCCCTGGTCCTGATACTTGCTGGAGAACATCGCCAGCACACACGTCAGGGTGACGCTGAGGGTGATGAGTTTGGCGAACAGGTCCAGGTTCAATTCGCGGCCGATCAGCAGCGTAATCACAAACAGAATCAGGCCGACGCTCAGCTCCCGCAGATGACCCATCGACATGCCCATGTTATCGGTGTTGAGCAGGCTCAGCAGGTACAGCACCATGAACCCGATCAGGTAGCGCCAAGTGTTGCTGCGCAGGCGTTCGGACGGGATCTGGTGGAGGGCCAGTTGCAACATCAGGATCAGCGCCAGTGACGCGCCGATGAACTTGGTGCCGGAAAACGCGCTTTCCTTGAAGAAGCCTTCGAACGGCACCAGTGCCGCGATCCCGAGCAAACCCCAGGTGGGTTTGCGGTAGAGCACCGCGACACCGACCAGGCCCAGCACCGCACCCGGTGCCAGATAGGGATAAGGACTGGCCAGCAAAGCGAGGCAGACCAGGGCGAGCAGGCTGACGATCGAGAGCGGAAAAATCACGCGCGTGCCTCCCGTGCAGTACGGATATAAAGCTGCGACCAGCGTTCGGCCAGGGCCTTGAGGTCGTAGCGATCCAGTTGCGTACGTTTTGCGTTGTCGATCAGTTCGCGAGCCAGGCCCGGGTCTGTCAGCAAAGTGCCGATCTGGCGGGCGAGGGCGGCGCTGTCGGCGGGTGTCGCCAGCAAGCCGTTGTGCCGATCCGCCAGCACATCGGGAATTCCGCCGACACCGAATGCCACCACCGGTACGCCGGCCTGCATCGCTTCGAGCAAAATCATCGGCGTGCCTTCGGTGCGCGAGCTGATCACCAGCGCATCGAGCTGCCGCCACCACACACCCATGTCCGTCTGGTAGCCCGGCAGGGTAATGCGCTCCTGCAACCCCGCTGCGATGATCCGCGCCATCAGGCTTTCCCGCTCCGGGCCGTCGCCGAGCATCACGGCGTCCAGTTGCGGGTATTGCTGGCAGAGCGGAATCAGTGCATCGAGAAACAGGTCCGGACCTTTTTCACTGCTCAGCCGCCCGACATAACCGGCCAGCCAACGCTGCCGTTCGGTGGTGGGGGGCAGGAGGCCGTTGGCCGCCGGCAGACCATTGGGAATCACTTGCAGCTTGTCGGCCCGGACACTGGCCTTGCGGTGCAGTGCCGCGATGCTTTCGGCGACGCACACCACGCGATCCACCGAGGCCGTGCGGCACAGTTGCAGACTCAGCCAGGTGTAGAACTTCTGCTTGCGACTGCGTGGCGTAAAACCATGCTGCGTAATCACCAGCGGCAGGCGCAACAAGGTTGCGCCGACCCAGCCAAACACCAGGCCCTTGAAGTTGTGCGTATTGATCAGCGGCCGCTCGGCCCGCCGCTGACGCAAATGCGCCAGCAACGCCCCCAGCCCCGTGCAGCCGCGACAGTCGACCCCAGCCTCGCGAAACCGCGCGATCAACGCGTAGGGTGCATCGAGAAACAGCACCTGATGCTGCCCCGGCGTCGCCAGGCAGTGGTCCAGCAGCATCCGCTCAGCCCCATAGAAGCCGCCGCTGCTGAGCAAATGAATGATCGGCAGGGAAGGGGTGAGCGGCGCGTTCAATTGCGCACCCAATGCACGATGCCCCGCATGGACAGGTTCCTGTGCGGATTGATCGGCTCCACGTTTTGATCATTGATCACCAACAGCACCGGCAGGCCCAGTTCATGGGTGATTTGCGCAGGGTGTTTGAAACGGTGATCGAAGAACTCACGCACGTAGACCAGGGCAATCGCCAGCAGCAGACCGGTGAACAACCCGAACGGAATGATCAGCATTGGCTTGGGAAACGCCGCTTCGGTCGGTTCGTACGGTGGGCTGAGAATCCGTGCGTTGGACAAGTCGTTGTCCAGCGAACGGGCGCTGCTGCTTTCGGCGAACCGCTGAGCGTAGGTGGAGAACGCCGCGTGCAACGCGTTGATCTCGGTGTCCATCTGCCGCAGTTTGCTCTGGGTTTCCTGCAACTGGTGGATGCGGTTCTTGAACTCGGCAATGCGCGCGGTCTTCTGGTCGATCACCGAGCTGACAATCACCAGGTCGTTGGTGCGCTCCTGAATCCGGTTGCTGACCACTTTCAGAAACTGCTGACGGGTGCGGGCGATTTGCTCGCGGGTCAGCAGCATCGGTTCACTGCTGGGCTGGAAGATCGCCAGGTCGTTCATGTAGCGGCTGACCTGAGTGGTCAGTGCCTCACCCATCTGTTTGATCTCGCGATCTTCGAACGCCACGTTGTCCACGGTGGTGGTGAAGGTGTAGGGGAAGGTGTAGTCGTTGAGCTTGGAGTTGCTGGCGGTCGCCAGGCTGGTTTTCAGGTACTCGAGCCAGCGTTGGCTTTGCAGCAGGCGGTCGCGATACAGGTTGAGCGCTTGCTCCTCGGTGTTGATGGCGTTGAGGCGGAAGGTGATCTCTTCCTTGGGATCGGACGAGCCGACCGCTTCGAGCAACGCCAGCCGATTGCCTTCCAGGCCATCGAGGCGCACCTGATATTGCGTCTTCTTGGTTTCGTAGAAACTCTGCGGCAGGTCGATCGATTGCAGGGCCTGACGGCTGGCCAGGTAGTTTTGCAGCAGCGCCGCGACAAACTTCGTGCCCTGGGCCGGATCGCCAAAACTGTAGATGATAGAGATCACGTTGGAGCCCGGCAGGGTTTCGATCTTCAAGCTATCGATGGCCTGTTGAGTGAGGGCATCCAGCGCGGTATCGCGCACCGGATCGGTCTCGAACCCGAGTGCATCGCGTGCCGGATTGATCACCTTTTCCCGCAGTGGCGTGGTCACGTAGCGCTTGAACGGCTGAGTCACCAGTTTGTTGAAGGCACTTGGGGGCGGCGTGTATTCACCCTTGTCGCGCAATTCGCTGATGGTCTGCCGGATCAAGGCTGGCGAGCGCAGGATATTGCTCTCGGTTTCCATGTCCGCCAGGGACGGTGGAATGAAGGAGGCGTTCTCCTGGTTGAGGGACGTGGTGGCGTCCCCCTGGGACAGTTTTTTGGACTGCACGATCACCTGGGCGGTGATATCGAAGCTCTGTTTGAGCATCAGCGGCAAGACCAGTGCGATCACTGTAAAGACCAGGAAGACTCGCTTCACCATTTGCTTGTTGGCGAAGAAGATCCTGAAGAACTCGTGCAGGTAGTTTTCCTTTGGATTCATGTCAGGTCACCTGAGAGTTAGTTGCTGTCACTGTCTTTGTTGTCGACGCGGTAGCCGAAGCTGAAACCCACACCCTGGAACAACACCACGTCCGCCAGTTGCCGCGCGAGCTCGCCGGCGCTGGCCAGTTTGGTCTTGGGCACGTAGAGCATGTCGTCCGGTTGCAGGTACGCAATCTGCGACGCATCGCCGGACAAGGCTTTTTCCACGTCATAGCGCTGGGCCTGAACCTGATTGCCGTTGCGGCGCATGATCACCACCGAATCAAGGCGCGCCTTGACGTTGGTGCCACGGGCCAGGGTCAGCGCTTCGAGCACCGAGACTGGTCGACGGATCGGGTAGGAACCCGGTTGGCCAACTTCGCCCAGCACGTAGATTTCGTTACCGGCAGTGGACTTGAGCAGCACGTCGACCGTCATCCGCCCCGGCAATTGCGCGTAGCGTTTGTTGAGGAAGGTTTCCAGTTGGTTGACGGTCATGCCTTGCAGCGGCACGGCGCCGATTTCCGGGAAACTCGCGTAGCCGTCGGTGCCCACGGTGATCTCCCGGCTCATGCCGGTCGCCGGGTGGTTCAGGGCACTTTTGAGGTTTTGCTCATTGGTCAGCGGGCTGATGATCTGCACGGACAGCTGGTTACGGTTGGGCTGGAACAGCTGTTTGCGCTGATAGGCGCGCTGGATTTCCTGACGCGCTTCGTCGCTGGTCAGCCCGGCGATTTTCACCGAGGTGTTGGCGCCCGGCAGTTCGATGCTGCCGTCGGGCAGCACCAGTTGATTGCCGTTGAGCTGGCTGGCGGCGGTGAAGTTCAGGCCGATCTGGTCTCCGGACTGTATGCGGTAGGCCGACGAGCCACTGGTGCTGATGTGGAAAATCACATCCAGCACATCCTGTGGCCGCAAGGTCTGTTCGACCTTGGGCATGTCGGTGGCCTGGGCATTGGCCGGTGCGGCCGTGAGGATATTCACCGGCATGTTTTGGGTTTCAGAGGTGCTGGAGCAACCTGCAAGCGGCAGCAACAGCAGGACAAGCATTTTGGCGTTCATGGCGTCATCCTTTTCTGGTTGCTTACAGGTTTTTGTAGAGCCATTTGGGCATGTAGTACTTGCGTCGGTTGAACACGCTGCCGACCAGTTTCGCGCCGGCCTGGGTCAGGCGCTGAACCGCGGCCTGAGCCACTTCCCAGCGCGTGTCTTCAGCGCGCACGACCATGATCACGCCGTCCACCTGGGTGCTGATGACCAGGGTGTCCGCCGCCGAGTACACCGCGTCGCCGTCAATCACCACGAAGCGGTACTGGCTGCCCAGTTGATCGAGCAACGGGCTCAGGCGTTCGGGTGTCAGGTGTTCGGTGCCGCGCACGAACCGGCCGTTGGGCAGGATGTGGAACGGCAGGCTCGAGACGTTCACTACACAGTCCTGCAGCAGGGGCGGGCTCTGGGTGTTGAACAACAGGTCACGAAAACCGCGTTCCTTGGTCAGCCCCAGCTGCTGCGTGAGGTTGGTCGCCGACTGGCTGGCGTCGACCAGCAGCACCTGGCCGCTGCTCATTTGTGCCAGTTGGCTGGCCAGCGCCAGGGCGCTGGTGGTGGTGCCCGCGCCGGGGTTGGCGGCGGTCAGGAATAGGATCCGCAGATCTTGATCGAGCACGGTCGAAGTCAGGTTGGACTCGCTCGGGTTCGCTATCGTCAGGCTTTTGGTGGATGAACCGTCCATTTAACTTGCTCCGTGGCCGCTGAATACTTTGAAGGGGGTTTTCAACAGGATCTTCAGATCAAGCAGCAGGCTCTGCTCGGCGATATAGCTGAGGTCCAACTCAACGCGCTGGTCGAAGTCGATATTGCTGCGCCCGGAGATCTGCCACAGGCCGGTCATGCCGGGGTAGATGCTCAGGCGTGCAAGATGATTGTCCTTGTAGCGATAAGCGTTGAACGAGGTCGGCCGGGGGCCTACCAGACGCATGTCGCCCATGACTACATTGATCAGGTTCGGCAGCTCGTCGAGGCTGCTGCGCCGCAGAAAGCCACCGATGCCGGTGATGCGCGGGTCCTTGTCGATCTTGAAATCGATGGCGTCGGCACCGTGTTTGTTCAGGTGACGCAGGGACTCCTTGAGCTCCTCGGCGTTGGCCACCATGGTGCGGAACTTGTACATGCCGAACTTGCGGCCGCGGTAGCCCGTGCGTTTCTGCACGAACATCACCGGTCCCGGGCTGCTGAATTTGATCGCCAGCGCCAGGCCCAACAGCACAGGGGAGATCAGCACCAGGATCATCAGCGCACCGAGGCAGGCGACGACCCGATTGGTGCGCGACAGCGTCCAGGGGCGACCGCCATCGCGGCCCGTCAACCAGCCGCGACCCTGCATGTGGATCGCTGCGTCGAGGCGCATTCGGTGCTCGGGGTCCAGGCGCTTGTCACGGCGCATCTGTTTGATCGGCACACCTTTTTCATGTCCAGTCATAGAATCCTCCGCTGAAGTTCAACCGCGAGCGGCGCGTGGGCGATAGGCAGTGGGTAGTAATCGCGGAACCAGGCGATGAAGCGCCCGAGTCCTTCATCCAGCTCGATACAAGGCTGGAAACCGGTGGCCCGAGCCAGGTCGCTGGCATCGGCGCAGGTGTTGAGCACATCGCCCGGCTGCAGGGGCAGCAACTCGACGAGGGCTTTTTGTCCGAGGTGTTTTTCCAGCAACGCCAGGTAGTCCTTGAGTTCCACCGGGTGCTGGCCGCCGATGTTGTAGATCCGCCACGGCGCCATGCTGCTGGCCGGGTCCGGTTGCTCGCGGTCCCACTCGGCATTGGCTTGCGGTGGACGCTCGATCAGCCGGGCGATGCTTTCGATGATGTCGTCGATGTAGGTGAAGTCGCGCTGGTGCTCGCCGTAGTTGAACAGCTTCAGCGGCCGCCCCTCGGCAATCGCCCGGGCGAACTGGATCGGCGACATGTCCGGCCGACCCCACGGCCCGTACACGGTGAAAAACCGCAGGCCGGTGCAAGGAATGCCGAACAGGTGGCTGTAGCTGTGGGCCATCAACTCGTTGGCTTTCTTGGTTGCGGCGTACAGCGACAGCGGGTGGTTGACGCCGTCCTGGACCGAATACGGTGTGTGCTGATTGGCGCCGTACACCGAACTGGACGAGGCGTAGATCAGGTGCTTGACCGGGTGGTTGCGGCAGCTTTCGAGGATGTTGAGGAATCCGTTCAGGTTGCTGTCGAGGTAGGCCCGAGGGTTCTCCAGTGAGTACCGCACCCCGGCCTGGGCGGCGAGGTGAATCACCACCTCAGGCCGTTCCCGGACAAACAGCGCCTCGATGGCCGACGCATCGGCCAGGTCAACCGTCGCGAGCTGGAAAGGGCCGACCTGCTCCTGCACCCAACTCACGCGATCATGTTTGAGTTGCGGGTCGTAATAATCATTGAAGTTGTCCAGCCCGCACACCTGGTGCCCGTCGCGCAACAGACGCAACACGCAATGGGCACCAATGAATCCGGCCGCACCGGTGACGAGGATCTTCATGGTCGCGGCGCCTCGGGCACGATGTGGCGCAAACCGATGCCGCTGTAGTGCAGACCCGCCGCCGCCACGTGTTCCGGGTTGTACAGGTTGCGTCCGTCGACGATGACCCGCGAACGGAGTTTGCTGGCCAGCAGGTCGAAGTCGACCACCCGGAAGTTTTTCCATTCGGTGCAGATCACCAGCGCGTCAGCGTCTTCCAGGGTGTCGTCGCGGGTGGCGCACAGGTGCAGGTCACTGCGGTAGCCGTAAATGCGTCGGCATTCGGACATGGCTTCCGGGTCGTAGGCTTGCACGCTTGCGCCTTCGGCCCACAGCGCGTCCATCAGGTAACGGCTGGGTGCTTCGCGCATGTCATCGGTGTTGGGTTTGAATGCCAGGCCCCAGATCGCGATGGATTTTCCGGCCAGCCCATTGGGGAACTGCGCTTTTAATTTGCTGAACAGGATATGGCGCTGACTGTCGTTCACATCGGTGACGCTGCGCAGCAGGCGCATCGGCATGCCGTTGTGCTCGGCGGTGTGGAGCAGGGCGCGCAAATCCTTGGGGAAGCACGAGCCGCCGAAACCGCAACCGGGATAAATGAAGTGGTAACCGATGCGCGGGTCCGAGCCGATGCCTTTGCGCACCGCTTCGATGTCGGCCCCTAGCAGCTCGGTGAGGTTGGCCAGTTCGTTCATGAAACTGATGCGGGTGGCGAGCATCGCGTTGGCCGCGTACTTGGTCAGCTCGGCACTGCGGTTATCCATGAACATGATCTTTTCGCGGTTACGGCAGAAGGGCGCATAGAGTTCGCTCAACTGTTCGCGCGCTTCCTCGTCATTGGTGCCCACGATGATCCGGTCCGGGCGCATGCAATCGGCGAGGGCGCTGCCTTCCTTGAGGAATTCCGGGTTGGACACCACCCGGACCTTCAGCGCCGATTTGCCCCGGCGCTGCAGCTCTTCGTTGGCCGTGGCGGCCACTTGGTCCGCGGTACCGACCGGCACGGTGGACTTGATGATCAGCGTGCGATCGGCCTCCATGAAACTGGCGATCTGTCGGGCCACATTCAGCACGTGACTGAGGTCGGCGGAACCGTCTTCATCGGCGGGCGTACCCACCGCGATGAAAATCAGCCCGGCATGTTCGACCGCGTCGCTGGCCTGGGTGGTGAACAGCAGGCGGCCGGCCTTGATGTTCTCTTCCAGCGTGCCGGAAAGACCCGGTTCGCTGATCGGAGGCACGGCTTGTTGCAGCTGTTTGATCTTGTTGGGATCGATGTCGACACACAGGACGCGATGTCCAACATCGGCCAGTGCCGCTGCTTGTATCAGGCCAACGTAGCCCGTACCAAATACGCTCACGTCCATATTGGCGTGCCTCGTAAGACGGTGGGAGATCTGAAATGAGACTGTCAAAAGGGGTATAGCCCAGCCACAGCAAACCGTGTCAGCAAAATGACATGTTGCTCTGCTAAGACAGACCCATTGTTGGGGGCGATTGGCCATCAAGTGCTTGCCGCTGCTGGATTTGCCGCGGTTTTGACGGGTTTTTCACATTTAAAAGAAAACGATAAACGGTCGTAGGCCGCAAAGTACAAGGGTTGCAGCGCTTTGAGTGTGTCAGTTTTGAGTCAACAATTTTTTGACGCTTTGTGTAAAAGTCCGACATTTCTTGCGCTTTGATGGCCCGGTGCTAGTGTCAAAAAATGGCCGACAATCTATTGGCCAAATGCCCTCGGCGAGCACCGGAAGACAATGATTCGATATATCAAAGAACTGCTGTTAGTTCTCTACTTGCTCAAGAATTACGACTATTACCTTGAACGTTTAAGTGCCATGGGCATCGGTTTTCCGGTGTTGCTGTTTGGCGGGATGTTCGTGGTACTGACGGTCGCGTTGTTTATGACCGCGTACATTCGCCAGACCCTGATCCGGCATCTGTTTGCGTTGGCAATGTTTGCCTCGGCGGTGTTCTTCGATGTCTATACGCGGGTCACGGCTGATTACCTGACCTACAGCAGCTTCGTGTCGCTGGTGTATTCCGGCGGGTTCATTCAGGAAGCGGCGTATCAGTATCGCGATGCGATCATCAGTGGGGTGGTCGGTGGTTTGCTGCTGTTGTTCGGCATCGGGCTCAAGCCGCGTCGGCGCCTGCCATTGCCGGGTGCGCTGCTGGTGGCGGCGCCGGTGTTCGGGGTGCTGCTACTCAGTGCGGTGCTGTTCGTGCGGGCCGGCGAGGGCGCCCGGGGCCTGCCGATCATGTACACGCCGTTGGCCTACCTGAACCTGTTCACCTATGAAGCCCTGCACAACACCGTCGGCCCCCGCGAACCCGTGACGCTGGCGCGCAACGACCAACCGGTGGGCCACGACATTGTGCTGATCATCGACGAAAGCATTTCCGGCAATTACCTGGACATCAATGCGCCGTTCGGGGTGCATAGCAACCTCAAGGCAGCGCGTGCGGGCATCGAGATTTTCAACTACGGCTATGCCGCCTCTATCGCCAATTGCAGCGCTGACACCAACGTCACCCTGCGCTACGGCGGCACCCGCGCTGATTACATGCGCATCAATACGACCCTGCCGTCGATCTGGCAATACGCGAAAAAGGCCGGTCTGCACACCGTCTACATCGACGCACAGCGCACCGGCGGCAACCTGCAAAACCTGATGAACGATGCCGAGAAAAAGGACATCGATGCGTTCGTGCAATTCGACCAGACCAGCGTGCGCGAGCGCGACATGGCGGCGGCGGCGAAGCTGATCGAACTGCTCAACGACGATCAGCCACAACTGGTGGTGATCAACAAAGTCGGCGCGCATTTTCCGGTGCACGACAAGTACCCGGATGCGTTCATGGCCTATCGTCCAACCCTGCCTCGCGGGCAGTTTGTCGAGGTGGCGGACACGGGCAAGCGTGATGGTTTCGATGGGCAGCCAGATGATTGGGTGCTGTACCGCAATGCCTACAAGAACACGCTGTTGTGGAATGTCGGGGAGTTTTTCTCACGGGTTTTCGCCCAGGGGAATCTGAATAACGCGTTGCTGATCTACACTTCGGACCACGGGCAGGACCTGCATGAACGGGGCAACCCCGGTTTGAACACGCACTGCGGCGGTGATCCGGTGGAGGAAGAGGGGTTGGTGCCGTTGGTAGTGATTCAGGGCAGCGGTTTGAAGACCCTGGACTGGCAGGCGCAACTGGCGGGCAACAAGGATCGTTCCAGCCACTACAACATCTTCCCGACGTTGTTGCAGTTGATGGGGTATGACCTGGCGGGGGTTGAGGCGGTGTATGGCAAGCCGTTGAGTGTGCCGACGGCTGATGAGTTCACGTTTAACTATCGGTTCAATGCGCGGCTTGGGGCCAAGCCTGAGTGGAAGCATATTGATCTGAGCAGCATCGTGACGCCTTCGCAGGCGCCTGCGAATGTGGCGGTGGGGCAGTGAAGTGATCTGGTGTTTGAGCGGGCCCCTTCGCGAGCAGGCTCGCTCCCACATTGGATTTGCGGCGTAAGCAAGACCCTGTGGGAGCGAGCCTGCTCGCGATGAACGATAACGCGCTGCCATTGCCGTCCGCTATCCTAGGCTCACTGACTTCAACGAGCCTCTCCTCATGCTTCAGGTCCAAGGCGTCTTCAAAAGCTACGCCACTCCCCAAGGGCCATTGCCGGTGCTGCAAGGTGTCGACCTCACTTTGAAACCCGGCAGCAGCCTGGCGCTGATGGGCGAGTCGGGCAGCGGCAAAAGCACCTTGCTGCACCTGATTGCCGGACTGGACAAGGTCGATCGCGGCAGCATCCGCAGCGGCGAGCATCGGCTGGAGCAGATGAACGAAGGGCAACTGGCGAACTGGCGGCGGACCGAAATCGGCCTGGTGTTCCAGCAGTTCAACCTGATTGGCAGTTTGCGGGTCGAGGACAACCTGGCGTTCCAGGCGCGCCTGGCCGGGCGGCATGATTCGCGCTGGCAGGCGCATCTGGTGCAGCGACTGGGCCTGGGTGATTTGCTGGGGCGCTATCCGGAGCAGTTGTCCGGCGGACAACAGCAGCGCGTTGCGCTGGGACGTGCCCTGGCGTCGCAACCCACATTGCTGCTGGCCGACGAACCCACCGGCAGCCTTGACGAAGCCACCAGCGATGACGTGTTGAAGCTGTTGCTGGAGCTGCTCGATGACAGCCCCACGACCCTGTTGATGGTCACCCACAGTCCACGCGTCGCCGCTCGGCTGGCGGAAAAAGTGGTGCTTCAGGGTGGCCGCCTGGCTGGCGCGGACGAGCGCTGAGGTGCGGGTCTTTCGCGAAACGTTGCGGGCGCTGCTCAGTCATTGGCGGCGCCACCCGGTGCAGTTTTTCAGTGTGCTGACCGGGCTCTGGCTCGCCACCAGCCTGCTGGCCGGCGTGCAAGCACTGAACAGCCAGGCGCGGGAAAGCTATGCCCGGGCCAGTCAGTTGATCGGCGGCGAACCCCAGGCCAGCCTTGGTTCGCCCACTGGTATGACCTTCTCTCAGCAAGTGTTTGTCGACCTGCGTCGTGCGGGGTGGCCGGTGTCGCCGGTGCTGCAAGGCCGGGTGACGCTCAAGGGGCATGAAGACCAGCGTCTGCAACTGATGGGCATCGAGCCGGTGTCGTTGCCGGCCGGTTCCGCAGTGGCCGGGCAGGCGCTGGACATCGAACAGGTCGTCGCGTTTTTCAGCCCGCCGGGCAGCACCTGGATTTCGCCGCAGACCTTACAGGCGTTGGGCTTGCGCGAAGGTGAACAGCCATTGAGCTTGAGCGGTGTGGCATTGCCGCCGCTGCAGGTTCAAACCGACATGGCGCCCGGCGTGTTGTTGGTGGACATTGGCTTTGCGCAACAGATTCTGGGCCTGCCGGATCAACTGTCGCGCCTGCTGTTGCCCAAAGGTTTCACTGCGACACTGCCCGATCAATTCAAAGGTCAGCTCCAGCTCAAGACCAGCGGCGAAGAGAACAATCTTTCACGCCTGACCGAGAGCTTTCACCTGAACCTCGATGCGTTGGGGTTTCTGTCATTCGTCGTCGGCCTGTTCATCGTTCACGCCGCGATCGGGCTGGCGCTGGAGCAACGCCGAGGACTGCTCAGAACCCTGCGCGCGTGTGGTGTCAGTGCGCGGATGCTGATCGGTTGCCTCGCCGTTGAACTGGGTGGTCTGGCGCTGATCGGCGGGCTTGTCGGGGTTGCCAGCGGCTACCTGTTGGCCAGCGTGCTGTTGCCGGATGTCGCCGCCAGTTTGCGCGGGTTGTACGGTGCCGAAGTGGCGGGGCAATTGAGCCTGAGCCCGTGGTGGTGGCTCAGCGGTATCGGCCTGAGTTTGCTCGGTGCCTTGCTGGCCGGTGCCAACAGTCTGGTGCGGGCGGCGCGTCTGCCGTTGCTGGCGCTGGCCGACCCGCAAGCCTGGCATCAGGCTCACGCGCGCTGGTTACGGCGTCAGGGTTGGGTCGCGGCAATTGCCGCTGTCATCGCACTCATCGCATTGATTTGGGGTGACAGTCTGACCAGCGGATTCGTGCTGATGGCGGCGCTGTTGATCGGCGCCGCACTGGCTTTGCCGGTGGTGCTGAATACGGTATTGAACCTGGCGTTGAGCCGCAGTCATTCGGTGCTCGGGCAATGGTTTCTCGCCGATTGCCGTCAGCAATTGCCGGCGCTTAGCCTGGCGCTGATGGCGCTGTTGTTGGCATTGGCGGCGAACATCGGCGCTGGCAGCATGACCGCCGGTTTTCGCCAGACCTTCAGCAACTGGCTCGAACAACGCCTGACCGCCGAGCTCTACATCAATCCGCAAAATCCGGCGCAGGCCAGGGAGCTGCACACCTGGCTCAAACAGCAGCCGTCACTCACGGCAGTGCTGCCTAACTGGCAGGTGCCGATCCAGTTGCAGGGCTGGCCGACGGACGTCTTCGGTGTGATCGATCACCCGACCTATCGACAGCACTGGCCGCTGCTGGAGGCGTTGGGCGACAAACCGTGGGATCGCCTGGCCACCGATGACGCGCTGATGCTCAGCGAGCAACTGGCCCGTCGATTGAACGTCCGCCTCGGTGATCACCTGACGATTCCCACGCCGAGCGGCCCATGGTCGCCACGAATCGTCGGGATCTACGCCGACTACGGCAATCCCAAGGGCCACGTGCTGGTCAACGTCAACCACTTGCTGCGCGGTTGGCCGCAGCTGACGCCGAACCGTTTCAACCTGCGCATCGAACCGGCGTCGATCCCCGCGTTCCTGACCGCGCTGCAAGCACGCTTCGCCCTGGACGACAGCCGCATCGTCGATCAGGCTCGGCTCAAGGGCTGGTCCACCCAAGTGTTCGAACGCACCTTCGCCGCCACCGCCGCGCTCAACAGCCTGACCCTCTGCGTGGCGGGCGTGGCGCTGTTCATCAGCCTGCTGACCCAGAGTCAGAGCCGTCTCGGACAACTCGCGCCACTGTGGGCGTTGGGCGTAACCCGTCGGCAACTGATGTTGCTCAACCTCGGCCAGACCTGGTTGCTGGCGGTGCTGACGTTGGTGCTGGCGTTGCCGTTGGGCATCGCGCTGGCCTGGTGCCTGGACACCGTGATCAACGTCCAGGCCTTCGGTTGGCGCCTGCCGTTGCGGGTGTTTCCGCTCCAGCTGTTGCAGTTGATGGGGCTGGCGTTGTTCGCGACTTTACTGGCGTCGGCGTGGCCGCTGTACTCGCTGTATCGCACGCAACCGGCGGATCTGCTGAGGACGTTTGCTCATGAGGATTAAGGCCGGCGTGTTGTTATTGGCGTTGCTCGGCGGTTGCGATAACTCGGTCCCCGAGGAAAAAGGCTTCGCCGGCCTCGGCAATCAAGCCGCCGCGTTCACGCCGGTGGTGCCGGGCCGGGTGTTCAGCTTCCCGGCGGATCACGGCCCCCACGATGGTTTCCGCATCGAATGGTGGTACGTCACTGCCAACCTCAAGGACGATCAGGGGCGCGAGTTCGGTGCGCAATGGACGTTGTTTCGCAGTGCGTTGAAGGCTGTTCCCGAACAGCCCGGCTGGGGCAATCAAACGATCTGGCTAGGTCACGCGGCCGTGACTTCGGCAACGGTGCATCACGCCGCCGAACGCTATGCCCGTGGCGGCGTCGGTCAGGCCGGGGTGAGCCTGACGCCGTTCAATGCATGGATCGATGATTGGCGGTTCAGCAGTCAGGCAACCGATGCCAATCCTTTGGCCGACCTGCAACTCAGCGCCCGCGACAAGGCTTTCAGCTACCAACTGCGGCTGACCTCCACACGTCCGCTGGTGCTGCAGGGCGACAAGGGGTTCAGCCAGAAATCCGAACTAGGCCAGGCGTCGTACTACTACAGCCAGCCCTTTTTTCAGGCCCGTGGCTCGTTGGAAATCGATGGAAAAAGCTATCAAGTCAGCGGTCCCGCCTGGCTCGACCGCGAATGGAGCAGCCAACCGCTGACCGCCAATCAAACCGGCTGGGACTGGTTTTCCCTGCACCTGGACAGCGGTGAACAGGTCATGCTCTACCGCATGCGGCACAAGGACGGCGAGCCGTACCTCACCGGCACCTGGATCGACGCCCAAGGCCAGACGCAGTTGTTGCACGCCGCCGACATCAGCCTCACACCCGGGGACACCGCGAAAGTGGCAGGACGTTCGATGCCCATCCGCTGGTCGATCAAAATCCCCGGCAAACATCTCGACATCGTGATCCAGGCTCTCAATCCGAATGCCTGGATGGATTTGCGCATTCCCTATTGGGAAGGCCCGGTGCAGTTGAGCGGCAGCCATGGCGGGCAGGGGTATCTGGAAATGACCGGTTATTAAGATCAAAAGATCGCAGCCTGCGGCAGCTCCTACAGGAGACCGTGTTCCATAGGTAGGAGCTGCCGCAGGCTGCGATCTTTTGATTTTGATCTGTACCCAAACCCGCAGGAACTCCGAACGCCACTCAACCCTCTACCGTACGAACGCCCTTCTGGAGCCCGCCATGAGCGAAGACCTTAAAGCCCCCGACCTTGCCTCATGGCAGCGCCTGTTCGACGACAAGGCCTATTGGCAGCAATCCCCCGATGCCCATTACACCGAACTGTTGCGATTGGCTGACGACTTGCTGGGGCAGGGCGCCATTGATCTAGAGCAGTGGCAGGCCCTGAGGACCAAGGCCGACCAATCCCACAAAGACTCGCCCGCGGTGAACGTCGCCCAAGAGGTTGACGATCCCGAAGCCTGAGGACACCACGATGAATCCCAAGCAGCCTGATACCTCGGAACACCCCGACGAACCGCGCCCACCCGGAGAAGTCGAACGCGACAACGACGCCCTGCGCCCCACCGATCCGACCCGACGCAAGGAAAGCGGCAAAGGCACAGACAGCGGCGAATCCACCGCACAAGAAACTGCGAACACGCCCTGAGCAGCGTCTATGCTCATCGGCACGGACGGCGTTGAACCTTGATTCAGAGCCGTCTGCTGCCATCAAACAAGACAACCCGAACCCCGGTGGTGAAGCCTTCCGGCAGGTACAGGTCCAACTGAAAATCACCGACATCGACGTGAAGAAAAACCAGGTGACCTTTGAAAACCCGGCTGGCCAATCGAAAACGGTCACCGTCGAAAAACCTGAAGTTCAGAAAAAACTGAAGGATTTTAAAGTAGGGCAGAGCGTTGTAGTGACCTACACCGACATACTGAAAGTGACCCGCCAACACGAAAGTTGAGCATTAGCTCTATGCGTTGATTGTTTTTGTACAACTTTCTGTACAAGAATAATCAGTTCTAATGGTCGAACTGGTGAGTTTGATCGGTGTATGTAAATCATATTCTGGCTGACATTTAATGAACGATATTTCGATAAATTTCATGTTCGAATACGCGGACATATTCGCCAACTTCCATTAAAATACTTCCCGTTCGCCCAGTGTGGGCTCTTTACCGGTGCATGGATTGCCAAGGCCATTACACTGGGCGAACACCTACTCTGGAGCGCAATGTTAAAAGTTTCAGATATGAAAAATGGGCGACCGTGATAGTCGCCCATTTTTATTGGGTGGGTGAAAGCTGTGGCTGCAATCGCCTCCCGAGCACAGTCGGAAAATCTCGGCCATCACGGGACTGCGCCGTGGGCTTTCGAGTTCATAGACGAGGTTGGTGGTCAGAGCCTTGGGCGAGGTGCTTCAGTGTCGTTGTCGGGTTATGGAGTCGGAGCGCTTGGGATTATGGAGGCGGGCACTGACGTGGCGTTGATTGCTCCGCTGAGTTCCACGGGGCCGAAGGTTTCGGGTGGAAAATTTTTCATGGTGAAGCGCCTGAACCAACAGAGCCGTAAAGCGGAATGTACATGCCTTGATCTTGTTCAGTCTGTCAAAACCGCTCACTGAGATTACAGCGGCTGGAGAAGGTTATTTAGGCAGGAGGGGCCGGCTAGCCTCTCCACCAGGTTGAAAAATTACTGGTAAAGCCCCTTGGATGAATCCAGAGCGTTCAGCATTTTTCGCCCATGGAAAGTTTTTTTGTGAACCCATCACAGTAAATTTCCCGGCCGCTGCTTTGCGATAAAACATCATCCAACCGTCTCGTCCTTCATTGACGATTAAGTAGGTGTGTCCATGACTTTCGACAGCCAGAGACCAACAGCCGAAGTAGGCTCGCTGGTCTGAGAATTCGGTGATGGTGAATCCAGCACGCTGAACCGCGCTTTGTAGATCGGCATAAGGCGGCTTGTTTTTCTCATGATTTGAGGGGAACTCGCGTTCTATGATTTTATAATCTCAATAGTGTTGGTTTTTGATTTTATATGATTCTCAAAGGATATTTTGTCTAGGTTTTGGGTGTTGTCAATGAGGTGCAGAAACCAATGGGCGTCTAGTATTGTAAATAGTCTATCCCGTCGAGGTTCTCTTGCGATGAGTTCGGGTAAAACAATGCCGTTGAATCCGTGACCGTTGCCTTCAATAAAAAGGAATGAGTTGTTTTCATAGCAGTAACCAATGATTTTTGGCCAGTCTGGGCTATTCGGGATCTCAGGCTCGAAATCTTTTTTTCCAATTACATAGAAATTTTTCATTGCCGTTGGCAGATCGCCTTGGCCCAGGAGGTTGCCCGTGGGGTCGTGGGCAAAGCTTTCCGGGGTGGTGCCACGGACGTTGATCAGGCGATCGAGCGGGTCGTAATGGAAGCTGCGGTTGCCTTTACGGCTGTCATCGATACCGGCGAGATTGCCATTGGCATCGTAGGCGTAGCGCCGCTGGAACAGGTTGCGATCTTGCTGCCCGACGGTATGGGCTTGCAGTCGGCCTTGTTCGTCGTACTGGTATTGGCTGAGCAGCAAGCCTTGCTGGCGCTGCTGCTCGCGACCGGCGCTGAACTGGTGGGTGGTCAGGCGCGAGCCATTGAGGTCGATACTGCTCAGGCGACCACCGGATTGGTGGCGATAGTCGAGTTTGCTGCCGTCGGGGGAGGCGGCAGTGGCTCAGTTGGCTGAGTTGGTCGTACTCGTAACGCGTGGTGCCCCAGCCCTGGTGTTCGGTGATGAGGCGGTCTTGCAGGTCGTATTCGTAAGCCAGCGGCCCGCGGCGTCGCGCTGGTACTCGGTGATCAGTTCGCTGCCGTCGTCGCCGAATTCGGTTTTCTTCAGCAACTGGCCGTTGAGGTCGTACTCGTAGGCGGTACGGCGACCGTCAAAGCCGGTTTCCTGCTGGATCAGGCCGTTAGGGTAGTAATCGAGGTGATAGTGCTCGCCACGTTCGTTTTCGATCTCGCTGAGCAACAGGCGCGAATTGTCGTAGCGGTAGCGCAGTTGGCTACCGTCCGGGTTGATGCGGCGGCTGACCAGGTGCAGGTTGTCGGCATATTCGTAGCAAGTGACGCGGCCCAGTTCATCGCGCTCGTCGGTGACTTTGTCGCCCTGGTCGTTGCGCCAGTAGGTCCAGGTCGCCGGCCCACGATTCACTACACGAACAAACCCGTGGTAGTACTCGTAAGTGGTGGGGCGTGGTGTAGTAGTGCTCTTGGGTACTTTGAGATCGGTTAATGGATTTAGATGTTATATTTCTAGTTTGTTTAAAGTGTTGAAGATTACCTGGTGCAGCTCTTTCCAGTTTTTTGCTTTGTCGCTGAAAATAGGGTGCTCCCAATCATAGGCTTTAATCAAAGAGACCCTAAACGTACCGTTTTCACAGAATTCAGGATACCAACCGATATCAATAATTTGCTCATGAGGGAAGACAGCTTGGAATAGGTCCTCCTTTAAATCATTAACAATCATTGATATGTCACTAAGTTGATCCAGGTGGGATATGTCGTCAAATGTGATTGTTCCGCCAAGCTCAATTGTTTTTTTGGTGTCCATTTAGTTTCTCTTCGCCTTTGTGAGCTTTTTAAATGCATCTTCGGAAATAGGGTGGCCATGGATAGTGTTTGCACTTAGCTCAATCCCCCGTACGCGCGGTACTTGGCCGACCACATGATCTCACCGCTGTAGGCGGTTAGTTCTTGTGGGGTGCCGAGGTGATCGAGTTGGTAGTAGAACGGCGTGGCCTTCAACGGACCTTCACCGTCGAGCATCGCCAACGGGCGGAAGCTGCCCGGCTCATAGATGTAAGTGCGATAGCGGTCATCAGCACTTTCGGCGATCAGGCGTTCGCCTTGCCACAGGAATTCGGTGGTGCTGCCGTCGACGGCTTTTTCGATTCGGCGGCCGAAGGCGTCGTACTTGTAGGTTGCGACGCTGCCACCCGGCAGGCTGGCGCCGATCAAGCGGTGCTGGCAGTCGTAATGGTATTCGGTGACAAGTTTTTGCCCGGTGCCGCGACGTTCGCGGGTCAGGTTGCCGTAGGCGTCGTAGTCGTAGTGACGGTCGCCCTGCATCAGCAGGCGGTTGCCTTTGACGTTGGCCAGGTTCGCAGTTGCTTGGTCGCCTTGGCCTAGCAAGTTGCCGGCAGGATCGTGGGCGAAACTTTCCGGAGTAACACCACGAACGTTGATCAGGCGATCAAGCGGGTCGTAATGGTAGCTACGGTTGCCTTTACGGCTGTCGTCGATGCCGGCGAGGTTGCCATTGGCGTCGTAGGCGTAGCGACGGCGGAACAGGTTGCGCTCCTGCTGGCTGACGGTGTGCGCCTGCAATCGGCCTTGTTTGTCGTACTGGTATTGGCTCAGCAACAGGCCTTGTTGGCGCTGTAGTTCGCGACCGGCGCTGAACTGGTGAGTGGTCAGGCGCGAGCCGTTTAGGTCGATGCTGTTCAGTCGGCCGCCGGATTGGTGGCGGTAATCGAGTTTGCTGCCATCGGGCAGGCGGCAGTGGCTGAGTTGACCGAGCTTGTCGTACTCGTAGCGCAGGGTGCCCCAGCCTTGGTGTTCGGTGATCAGGCGGTCCTGCAAGTCGTACTCGTAGGCGAGCGGCCAGTGGCCGTCGTCAGTTTACCAGGCGCCCGAGGGCGTCATAGCTGTAGTGAACTTCTTCACCATCAGGCAGGGTTTTCACCAGCAGGCGGCCTGCAGCGTCGAGAAAAATGGACAGATTTATTTTCGAGTGCAGAAAATAAATCTGTCCCATTTTGTAATTTAAAGATTTTCAAGATCAATAGAGCAGCCATTTCGTTTTAGTTTTTGAAGCTGTTGCTCGAATGAAAGCATTTGTAAGTCTTTGGTTTTTATATCGTACTCGCTTCTTAATAGTCTTATTAATTTTCCTACGTTTTTCTTGCTTTCGTTATTGATCTCGTCAATCAGCTCGTAATTGTCCGCTGATAAAAAAGGATACATGCTTTTTGCTGAGTAGTAGGCTGATATATTTGCAAGTAGTCCGGCTGCATCCTCAAAGTTTTCTTTGAGGTGTTTTACATATTCTTCAAATATATTTGTTAATAGGCTTTGTGCGGACTTCTGTGTTTCTAGAACGCTGCACATTCCCTGCCAGTTATTTATATGTAAATGGTCGCCCCATTCGGATCCTCGAGCGAAGTAGATGCCATTTCCCTTAAAAAAATCGGAAATTTCATGTTGGTCCAAAGCGGTTTCGAATGTAGTTTTCATTGGAGTTTTTCAAGGTCCGTGAAGTTGCTAAGTAATGTGTCTAGATTGCTATTGTGCGTGATGCTCTCTGATCCGATTAAAGCTGCTTCTTTTGTTCCGCTTTTGGTTTGTCCTCCTGGAACCCATTCATTTGGATAGGCGCCACGTTCCTGCCCATTCGGCATTTCATATCTGAATCGTGGATCGTTAGGTTTGATCCTTACTATATATATAGTGTCGCGCGACAGGTCGTTTGATCCAAGATTTAGCTCTTTGTTTAGTACTTTCCAGTCGTTGCCTGCGGCTCGATATTTGGCAACTACATCGTCCATTTCGGATGTCAATCCTACGAACTTTCGCGGCGGCAGATTTGTGTGACCGCCTTCGACCCAACTTTTGATCGCGATGAAAGATCCACCCTCTTTTGCAAAAAACTCTCGGTGAGCCGATATGTAATTGTCTGGTAGGTAATCACCAGGATTCGGCGGTCGGTCAGCCTTATTCATGTCAATAATTTCGTCGAATTTTTCCTGACTCATTGGCAAATGATCAGGCTTGGTCGCATTCGCAGAGTTAGTAGGTATCTTGCAATCAGTCCCCGGACACCCCGAACTCAACCCCAACGGATCCACCCACCCCATAGGGTTAGGCACGTACTGGTAGTTGTTCAACCCCCCCGCAAGCTTGATCGGATCCGGCGTCAGATACCGCCCGGTTCCCGGATTGTAGTAGCGATGCCGGTTGTAATGTAAGCCCGTTTCCGCGTCGAAGTACTGGCCCTGAAAGCGCAGCGGGTTGTCGATTTCAGCGACGTCCAGCGTGGCGAGGTTGCCATAGGCTCGGTACTTGGCCGACCACATGATCTCACCGCTGTAGTCGGTTAGTTCTTGTGGGGTGCCGAGGTGGTCGAGTTGGTAGTAGAACGGCTCGGCATTGAGCGGGCCTTCACCATCGAGCATGGCCAATGGACGGAAGGTGCCGGGTTCATAGATGTAGCTGCGATAGCGGTTGTCGGCGCTTTCTGCGATCAGGCGTTCGCCTTGCCACAGGAATTCGGTGGTGCTGCCGTCGACGGTTTTTTCGATTCGACGGCCGAAGGCGTCGTACTGGTAACTCGCGGTGCTGCCACCGGGGAGGCTGACGCCGATCAATCGATGCTGGCAGTCGTAACGGTATTCGGTGACGAGTTTGTGCCCTGTTCCCCGACGTTCGCGCGCCAGGTTGCCGTAGGCGTCGTAGTCGTAATGCCGGTCTCCCTGCATCAGCAGGCGGTTGCCTTTGACGTTGGCCAGGTTCGCGGTTGGCAGATCGCCTTGGCCCAGGAGGTTGCCTGCGGGGTCGTGGGCAAAGCTTTCCGGGGTGGTGCCGCGAACGTTGATCAGGCGATCAAGCGGGTCGTAATGGAAGCTGCGGTTGCCTTTGCGGCTGTCATCGATACCGGCGAGGTTGCCATTGGCATCGTAGGCGTAGCGCCGCTGGAGCAGGTTGCGATCTTGCTGTCCCACCGTGTGAGCTTGCAGTCGGCCTTGTTCGTCGTACTGGTATTGGCTGAGCAGCAAGCCTTGCTGGCGCTGCTGCTCGCGACCGGCGCTGAACTGGTGGGTGGTCAGGCGCGAGCCATTGAGGTCGATGCTGCTCAGGCGACCGCCGGATTGGTGGCGATAGTCGAGTTTGCTGCCGTCTGGGAGGCGGCAGTGGCTCAGTTGGCCGAGTTGGTCATACTCGTAACGGGTGGTGCCCCAGCCCTGGTGTTCGGTGATGAGGCGGTCTTGCAGGTCGTATTCGTAAGCCAGCGGCCAGTGGCCGTCGTCGACGTTTACGAGGCGACCGAGTGCGTCGTAGCTGTAGTGAATTTCCTCGCCATCGGCGAGGGTTTTCACCAGCAAGCGCCCAGCGGCGTCGCGCTGGTACTCGGTCATCAGTTCGCTGCCGTTGTCGCCGAATTCGGTTTTCTTCAGCAGTTGGCCGTTGAGGTCGTACTCGTAGGCGGTACGGCGACCGTCAAAGCCGGTTTCCTGCTGGATCAGGCCGTTAGGGTAGTAATCGAGTTGGTAGTGCTCGCCGCGCTCGTTTTCGATCTCGCTGAGCAACAGACGCGAATTGTCGTAGCGGTAGCGCAGTTGGCTACCGTCCGGGTTGATGCGGCGGCTGACCAGGTGCAGGTTGTCGGCATATTCGTAGCAAGTGACGCGGCCCAGTTCATCGCGCTCGGCGGTGACTTTGCCGTAAGCGTTATAGGTGAACGCACGGGTGGCGCCGCCGGGCAGGGTGATTTGCGCCAGGCGGTTCGCCGCGTCCCATTGATAGTGGGTGATCGCGCCGCTTTCGTCCTGACGAGTGATCTGCCGACCCAAGGCGTCGTAGCGGTATTTGCGCTGGCCGCCGTCCGGCAGCTGTTCTTCGAGCAGTTGGCCGAGGTTGTTCCAGCCCAGTTGATGGCGGCTGCCATCCGGATGACGGATCTCCAGCAGACGGCCGTGGCGGTTGTAGCTGTAGTGGGTGGAGTTGCCGTCCGGGTCGATTTGCTCGGTGATGTCGCCCTGGTCGTTGCGCCAGTAGGTCCAGGTCGCTGGCCCACGATTCACTACACGGACAAACCCGTGGTAGTACTCGTAAGTGGTGGGAGCGTCTTCCGGTGCAATCACCGCGACCAGTCGGCCGGCTTCGTTGTACTGGTATTCGGTGACCGCGCCGAGCGGATCCTTTTCGGCGATCAGCCGGCCCTTGTCGTCGTAGGCCTTGAGGTGTTCGGCCCCATCCGGGTCAACCTTGCCGACCAGTCGGGCCTGATCGTCGTGGGTGTAGATTTCTTCGCTGCCGTCGGCGTTGGTCACCGTGACGCTGCCCTTGTCATCCCAGGCGTAGTGCGCGTCCATCTGCGAGAAGCTTGCCCAGTGATGGATGCAGCGTGCCGACTTGCCTTCCTTTTCCCATTCCCAGTAGAAACTCGCGCCACCGGCCAGTTGGCGCTCAAGAATGACGTTCTGCTCGTTGTAGGCGTAGCGTTCTGCTTCGCCCGCTGCGTTTCGGGCTTCGATCAGGCGGTGCTGGGCGTCATAGCCATAGGTGACCAGGGTCTGAACGGTGCTCCAGGCATCTTCCAGATTGTCTGCGGGATTGAATTGCTGATAGTCGATGGCAACGATGTGCTTGCGGTCGTAACGCACGAGAAGGGCGCGACCGACGCCGTTATCGACACGCTTGATTCGCCCGTGGATGTCACGGGTAATGTGCAGGCGATTGCCGTAATCGTCGCTGATGGCGATCAGCGTCGCGCCCTTGCTGTTGTAGCGGAAGTGGTAGAACTGCTTGCGTTCGCCGGCCTGCGTGAGGACCAGTTCGGAAGGATCGTCGCCGATGAAAATGGCCGCTTCCGAGAGGCTGTTGGTGATCGCCGGGCGCTGCACGCTTGGCAGCGGGAAAGTGGTGACGCGGTTCTCGTGGTCGGTCCAGATCACCTCGTCGTCGTTGATGTCAACGCGTTGCGCCAAGGCATGGCTCCAACCGTAGCCGAGGCCACAATCGATCTCTGCGGCGCTGGTTCGATAGAGACGCGTCCAGCTGAAGGGCAACAGACCACCGAGCTCGCCGTCGGTGAGGGTCAGCAGCTCTTCGCCGGTGACCATCGATACCGGGCAGCCATTGGTGCAGGTTTTCTTGGCACAGGTGGCGCTTTTATCGTCAGGCGTTTTCGACTGAGTAGAAACGTCGTCGACCTTTTCCTTGGGGGTGAGGGTGGTCTGTTTGGCTTTCTTGCCGCGCGGAAACGAAGAAGCATCTTTCACTTCCTGCTTCGGCGTATCAGTGGTTTTCGGCACCTGACTCTTGGAACCGTTGGCGGCCGCCTCGTCGATTTTGATCGCCGCGGTTTTGGTCGGCTTCATCGGCACATTCTGGGCGCTGGCAATCAAGGGCTTGGACACTTCAGCGTGCGCTGGCAGGCTGTGCTTGCCGCTCAGGGTCATCAGTTTCGCGGCCAGCTCTTCAAGGTACTTGATCGCCGTGCCGGACTTGACCGTCGACAGGGTTTTGGTCCCCACCCGCACCGCGATCCCCGCACCACCGGTGAGGCAAATGCCCAGCACCACGTTGATCAGGAACTCCGAAGCAACGGCCGTCACCACGTCGACAACGACCTGGGGAGGCAGCATCCCGACCCACGCGACAATCGCCGAGACGTAGATGAACATCAGCGGTTCGTCACTGAGGATCAGCAGTCCCGAAGCAATGGATTCCTTCGACGCGGCATAGAGCTTGTCGATCTCGACGTCCGACAGGTATTTGCGCAGTTTTTCGAGGTTTTCCTTTGGGTGGGCGAGCAGTTCGAACAGACTTTTGATGTCGTCCCACAGCCTGAGCAGCGCTTTCTCCAGGCCATCCATTGCGCGTTTCAACAAAATGACCGAGCGGCCCGCGCGGTCAGCCGCCGAGTAACTGGCCCACTGTGGCTGGAACTTGCCCGACCACTCACTTTGCAACCAGCCTTCGAGATTGCCGATCACGCCCTGGTAGGAGTCGTAGAGAGCTTTGACGTTGCTCTGGGATACGTTCGGGAAAAAGGTGATGCGGTACATCTGGCCTTTCTTGCAACCGTCGATCACCTTGATGCCGCTGGGACCGATAGTGGTTTCAATGACCGCACCGGTGACGTCGTCGTAGAAAGTGCCTTTGGTGACGGGTTCCAGTTTCACGTGCGTGTTGCCGATGGGGACGAAACGCGCTGACTCAAACATATGGATCAGCGTAAAGTCGCCCGCTAGGGGGCAGGTCGCGTAGGTCTCGACCGCACCGGTTTTGGTCTTGCGTTTGGTCACGCTGACTTCATTGCCGACCTTGAAGGTCTGGTCGACATCCAGTGCCCAACTGGTCAGGAAACCGTTGGCCCACTCCTTGTAATCGCTCAGGCAGTTCTTGAAGTCTTTGAGAATCAGGTTCACGTCAGGCGTTTTGGCGTCCAGCACACGCAAGACCAAGGTACCAATCGGGGTATTCATGACGTGACTTCCTTTGTCAGCTGAGCAGCAAGACGCTCTGCCATATCTTCTGTATTGGGTTGTTGGCGGACGAAGCGCTCGACCTTGTGGCGCAAATTACTTTCGGGGAAGGCGAAGAACAGTTCCGGGCAGTCCTCGCCCAGCCATTGCATCAGGTTGTCGACGACGGTGGAGTGGTCCTTTTCCGCCAGCGTATCGAGCAACATCTGCGGCACTTCCCACCAAGGCCAGGCCTGCGCCGGTGGCACCGCCCTCGGCCCCACCTCCAGGCTTTGGCCGTTGATCAGGTAGCGGTCAAATACCGGCAAAACCTCGCCTGCCCGGGCACTCAACCCTTCCAGGATCGAGTAAATGTGCCGCCCGTCCCAGAACCGGAAAAACACCTCGGTCCCTTCGGGCATGCGCACTTGGGTCAGGCTGCGAAGATGCTCGAACACCACGTCCGGCGGGCTGGTGGACACGGCCAGCCAACCCCAGTCCCGGGCATCGGTTTCGGCAATCCACTGGAGAAAACCGGCGTTGGTTTTCAACTCTGCGAGGTAGGGCATGACTGGTTGCCAATCGGCGTAAGGAGTGCCATTCCAGATCGGGATCAGTTCCGGTGCCATCTCTTGCTGGTAGAACGCCTTGAGTGGCTCGGCATCGCTGGCAGCACTGACAACCAAATACAGACGCTCATTGGCCTGTAACGGCCGCCCTGCAAGCCATGCCTGAGGCGTCAACAAATCAGATCGCACAAGCACCTGCCTTGCATTTTTCGCACTCTTCACAGAATGGCGCGTTACGTTTGAGGGTGTTGATCTGGGCCGGCGTCAGCACTGCTCCCGCCTTATCCGCATCCGCCTGCTTCAACAGCCCCGGCAACAAGGGCGCCGCCCCCGTCCCACTACCCGGCCCACCACCGGAATTCATGTTGATCACCGGCCCGCTCAGGGTGACGCCGCCTGCATCGATCTTGATGAAGCTGCCACCGCCGATCAGCGTCAGTTCACTACCGGCCTCCAGCACGACCTTCATGCCGCTGCTCAAGTGGATTTCCTGGCCGGCATCGATGAACTGGCCCGTGCCGATCTTGATGTGCTGATTCACGCCCACTGTCAGGTGGTCGTTAGCGCGCGCTTCGACTTTGCGGTCTTCATAAACCGTGTGGTGTTCTTCAGCCTTGAATTCGCTGTAGCTGTTCTTCTCGACGGTGTCGTGGCGCTCGTTGCCGACGCGGATTTTCTGGTCGTGTTCGACGTTCTCGTCCCAGTCGCGCTGGGCGTGGAGGAAGATCTGTTCCTGGCCTTTCTTGTCTTCGATGCGCAGTTCGTTGAAGCCTGCGCCACCCGGCGAGCTGAGGGTCTTGAAGGTGGTGCGGGTCTTGTTCGCCGGCAGGGCGTACGGGACGACGTTTTCCTTGTGGTACAGGCAACCGCTGATCAGCGGCTGGTCGGGATCGCCTTCGAGGAACGTGACGAGCACTTCCATGCCGATGCGCGGGATGGCGATGCCACCGTAGTGGGCGCCGGCCCAGGCAGAGGAGACCCGCAGCCAGCAGCTGGTCTTGTCGTCGGCCTGACCGTCGCGGTCCCAATGGAATTGCACTTTGACGCGACCGTACTGGTCGCAGTGGATCTCTTCACCTTTCGGCCCGGTGACCACGGCGCTCTGGCTGCCGAGGATGCGCGGCTTTTTCTGTGTCAGGGGCGGGCGGTTCGGCACGTCCCACGGGGTGGCCTGGAAGCGGTTGCGGTAGCCCTGGTGAAAATCGCCCTTGAGACTGGTTGTGTCGCTGGTGACCGACTCTTCCAGCACTTGCGGCTGTTTGCCTTCGTGCAGGACTTCGGTCAGCAACCACAGGTCGTTCCATTTAGGCTTGGGGTGTTGGGTCAGGGCCAGGAAGTGGCCGCTGACCAGCAACGGCTGATCGCTTTTACCTTCGGCCAGTTGGAAGTCGCTGCGGTGACGTTCAAGGGCACGTTTGGCCAGGTGTTTGCCGCGTTCACGGTCGATGAAGCGACCGGGGTAGTCGTAGTCTTCGAGATCGGGCAGGGCGTCGCCACGGTTTTCGCTTTCAAGGGTGATGCGCGGTTTTTCGAAGTCGTAGTCGCGGCGGATGATGCGGCTGGTGCGGGTTTCCAGGCGCAGGTCGAAGCGCTTGATCACCGGGTCGTTGGCGACCATGCCGGAGTCTTGCTGATAGGCCACAGGTGCGAGTTTCGGGAACACCGTCTGGTCATCGCCGAAGACGAGCTTGTGGGCCGTGGCGCTGTGCTGGAAGTGGTAGTGGATACCTTCTTCCTCGCACAGGCGCTGGATGAATTGCAGGTCCGACTCATCGTATTGAACGCAATAAATGCGCTCCGGATAAATCGCCCCGACTTTGAATGCGTAGGCATTACTCTGGATGCCGTGCTCTTCGAGGACCTTGCCGATGATTTTCGGCACCGTGAGGTTCTGGAAGATGCGTTGGTTGATGCGGTGGGCCAGGTAAGACAGCTGCGGACGCAACGTCACCGCGTAGCGGGTCAGGCGTTTGCCGGAATCACCCTGGTCGGCGCGATAGATCTGGCCATGGATGCCGCTGCCGTCGGGCGAGAGCTGCAGGAAGGCTGGTTTGTGCAGCAGGCTTTCGAGGTCCAGGGACGGCTTTTCACTGACCAGTTCCACCTCAAACACAAAAGGCTGGCTGATGGCTTCCCGACCTTGCAGGGAAAACACCTGGAAGTCGTTGGCAAGACCTTCTATGGTCAGGGCAAAGTGAGTCTGATTGGCCGGCGCGAACATCCCTTGTTCCTCGTGCAGTACTGCGGCGTTCGCCGGCACCCGGGCAGGGAGCTTGTGGACGCGAAAATGCTGGAAGAGCGTAAACAACATCGACCAGCAGAGCTGGCCGATGTTTTAGACGGTCGGCCTGGATCAGGCGACCGGCTGACGCCAGTCATCGGAACCCGAAGTACCGGATACTTCGTGGGTCCAGGTGATTTTGCGGTAGGTGAACTGCACTTCTTCCAGGTGCGTGAAGTGCGAGTTCGACGGATCCTGGCAGTTGTGCATTTTGTTGTTGATGGCGACGATGATCGCGTCTTCCAGTTTGGTGGTGTAGTAGTGCTCTTGGGTACCTTGAGCCGAGGTGCGGTACCACTGGATGACGATTTCGCTCATGCGCTCGCCGGAGGTCAGCGCCGCTTGCAGCAGTGGCGAAGACTTGTCGTATACCTTGGTGATCACGACTGGCTTGTGTACGCGCTGACCGGTCGGTTGGCCGGATTGCGGGTCACGCGGGATGATCACGTCGTGGCTGAAAGCCTGAACCATGACCTGGTCTTCGTGGCCTTCCTGGTAGGTGTTGCCAACGGAGTCGGCAGTGAATGCGCCGGCAGTGATCAGGCCTTGTTTCTCGCCAGTAACGGACATGTACGCTGGTGTTGCCATGGATGCTCTCCTTGCTGAATAAATGAGGGTGCCCGGGAGGCGGTATCGCCCGGTGGGTGCCTGACTGTTATCAAGGTCCATGCCATACACGATTAAACCTATATAAATCATGGCGTTGAGTTGGATTTTTCGGCGCGTTAAAAAATCTCGGCAGCGATCTCCACTGAATGTGCGCAAGAACTTGCGCACCACTGCGCAACTTCTTGCGCACCCGGCTGGAAGGCCTGATAAGCCGGCTGTTCAGCACTGAAACAGGACGTTTCAACGGATCGACTGCGCAACTTCTTGCGCATCAAGGCGGTTGGCCATCACTTAGGCAGTCATTGGTCGAAAGCGGTCGCCGAACGGGGTGCAACGAACAGCGCAGCCTGGAGGTCAAACCCTGCGTCGAGATGACTGAACATCCCCCGAATTCAAGGAGCGCGACATGAAAATCCTGATGGTTCTGACGTCCCACGATCAATTGGGCGACACCGGTAAGAAAACCGGCTTCTGGCTGGAAGAATTCGCCGCGCCGTATTACGTCTTCAAGGACGCCGGCGCTCAGTTGACCCTGGCTTCGCCCAAGGGCGGCCAACCACCGCTGGACCCGAAAAGCGACGAGCCGGATGCGCAAACCGCGGCGACCGACCGCTTTCGCAAGGACTCCGCTGCCCAGTCCGCACTGGCGTCGACCGCGCTGCTGAGCAGCGTGAGAGCCGACGATTACGACGCGGTTTTCTATCCGGGCGGCCATGGCCCGCTGTGGGATCTGACTGAAGACAAGAATTCGATCGCGTTGATCGAGACGCTCTACAAGGCGGGAAAGCCGGTCGCGGCGGTCTGCCACGCGCCGGGAGTGTTGCGTCACGTCAAGGGTGCGGATGGCCAGCCACTGGTCAAAGGCAAGCGCGTGACGGGTTTCACCAACTCCGAAGAAGAGGCGGTGCAACTGACGAATGTTGTGCCGTTTCTGGTGGAAGACATGCTCAAGGAGAAGGGCGGTATTTACTCCAGGGCCGATGACTGGGCAAGTTACACGGTCACTGATGGGTTGCTGCTGACCGGTCAAAATCCGGCCTCGTCCGAGGCGACCGCTGAAGCGCTGCTGGCGCAGCTGAAATAAGATCAAAAGATCGCAGCCTGCGGCAGCTCCTACATGGGAACGCATACTCCTGTAGGAGCTGCCGCAGGCTGCGATCTTTTTGCATTGTTAATGATTAATCGCCCAGCGCAGCGAAACACTCCTCGATCGAACGCCGCTGTGTCTCGGCATACAACCCCAACTCGTCAATAGTCGGCCGCCCCAGTGCCTTCTCGAACGCCTGTCGGTTCGAATGCACGCCATAGTGGGTTTGTGCGGCATCCCCCAGGTTCGACTGAAAAATCCCCGCCGCGCTGACCGGCAGGAAATCTTCGTACACCAGTGGTTCCACCCGCAAATAGCCCCCGCTGAGCAGATCCTCCAAAGTTGAAGATTTCAGCTCATCCGCGCCCAGGCCTTTTTCCGTGACGAAGTAACGAAAATACGTCAGTTCCTGTTGGCGCATGCCGTCAAGGGTGTCAGGGAATTCGCTGAAGTGTTGTGCCATCAGCTCGTTGTAGCGGGCGGCGTTGGCCTCGTTGGGGAAGTCCTTGAGTTCGTCCCGTGCGGCGTTGAGCAAACGGTCGTAAAGTGCCCGGCCCTTGGGGGTGAGGGCGGCACCGCGCTGCTCGATTTCACCAAAACGGGCGCTGTGGCTGCCGCGGGATTCGGCTTGATCGGTGAAGGCGACAGGCTCGTCCAGCGCCTTGAAACTGGTCTGGCGCAGCAGGATCGGGCACTGGCGGCGAGGCGGGCCTTCGATCACGGCTTTGGGGGTGATGCCGTGGGCGGGCATTTGCGCCTGGACGATGTCGATGTCCAGGGTGCGCGGTGTCAGGTGATTGATGTGCGGTCCCTTGAACGCCACCACGTCGGCAATCAGGCGATGCTGGGCGCTGAGTTTCCGGTATTGCTCGGCGGTGACCGTAGCGCTGTGGTGCCAGCGGAAGGTTTCCAGCGCCTGTTCGACGAAATCCCGGGCTTGCTGTTCGGTGAGACCGCCTTCGGTTTCGGCGCGTTCGATGAGGGTCAACGCCGCAGGGGTGAAGATCGAGCGCTTATCCAGTACCGACTGGGCGAAGGCTTGCAGTTCCAGGTCTTCGATCAGTTCCAGGCGCAACAACGAGGTGAACACCCGAAACGGGCTGACTTGCAGCGCCGCTTCATGCACGGCGCGGAACGCGGTGGAATGCACCGGCACGCCAGCCGGGGTCAGGTCGTAATAGCCGACGGGCTGCATGCCCATCACCGCAAACAAGCGGGCGAGGGTGGCGAGCTCATCGGCGGTGCCGACGCGGATCGCACCGTGGCGCTCCAGGTCCAGGCGTTTAATTTCGCCAGTGGCGTTCAACTGCCGGGCGATCTGCGGATCGCTGTCCAGCACATGGCGGTTGGTCTGTTCCACCAGCTCCATCAGCGCGCCATACAACGGCACTTCTTCGCGGTACATGTCGGACATCGCTTTGGAGAAGCGTTGGCGGATCAGGTCGGGGCTGACGAAGTTCGGGTGGTTCATGAAGAAATTCCTGGCGCGGTGACGTAAAGGATGTGGGAAAAGATCGCAGCCTTCAGCGACGCCGACAAACGAAGAATCTTACGAACTTCATTCTGCAAAGGACTGCTGTAGCAGCTGCCGAGCCTGCGAGGCTGCGTTCGGCTGCGAAGCAGTCGTGAAATCAGGCGCCACGGTGTGTCAGGACGTCCGCACACGTTGGGTTTACGACTGCTGGCGCAGCCGAACGCAGCCTCGCAGGCTCGGCAGCTGCTACACGGGAAGTTGGGAGCGCTGGGATGCCAAAAACTCCCGATACAACCGCGCCGTGCCCGAGGGGGCTTCGACCATCGGCATATGGCCGATGCCTTCCCAGATCTCCACCCGCAGGTCTTCGATGCCTTTGCTCCAGATCGCCACGCTGCTGACATCGATCAAACGGTCCTTGCGTCCCCACAGCAACAGCGCCGGGCACCTGATGTCGGGGAGAATCGGCTCCATCGGCGGGCTGGCACGCAAGTCCCTGAAGATTTCTTCCAGCTCCTCGCATTGCTGCTCATAGCGCTGGGCGATGGCGTCCAGCACCACGCCGGGCACCCACGGTGGTTGGGCCATGGTCATGGCGTAGAAACGCTGGAATTCTTCCCGTGAATGAATCAGGAACGGGTTATGCCCCTTGGCCAGATGCCGCTCCATGTCACTGGCCTCGGGGGCGGTGACACCGGCCGGGTCGATCAGGGCGAGCGAGGCAATTCGATCCGGGTAAGTGGCCGCCAGCCACGCCGCCATGTAACCGCCCATCGAGTTGCCGATCACATGGACTTTCTCGACACCACAGACGTCGAGCAACTGGATCATTCGCTTGGCTTGCAAAGGAATGTCGTAACCACCGCCGGCCTTGAAGCCGGTCTCGCCATGCCCGGCGATGTCGGGAATGATCACCCGGTAGTTGCCGACAAAATGCCGGGCAAAGCGCAGCCAGATGTTCTTGTCGGCGCTGTAGCCGTGAAGCATCAGCACACTGCTTGACGCCTCGTACGGCCCGCCTTGCCAGGTCGAGACAGTCATTTCCGCGATCGGCACGACGATCTTGTGCAGGCGATACAGCTTGGCTTCTGCCGCCATGTTCAAGTCATAGAGCCAGTGACCGATGGCCGGGTAGCTCAACCAGCTCCAGGCCACGAAAACCGCGATTGCGACAACCAACACAAGCATCAGGCATCTTCCTTCTATGTGATCAGGACAGAATGTGGTCCGCGGGTTTCAGCGTCCGGGTCAACCGGTGATAGCTGAAACTGAAGCCCGGGAACATGGCAATCACATGACCGCTCTTGCTTTGGTACCAACTGTGGCAGCCTCCGGACTTCCACACGGTGCGCTCCATCTCTCTATGAATCATTTCAGTGTAGGTTCGTTCTGCTTCGGGGCGTACTTCGATACTGCTCAAACCCAGTTCTTTTAACGTGCGGATGCAGTCGAGGATGTAATTCATCTGGGATTCGATGATGAACAGCGCCGAGGTATGGCCGATACCGGTGTTGGGGCCGGTGACGATGAACAGGTTGGGAAAGTCCGGCAGGCTGGTGCCGAGATAGGCTCGGGGGTACTGGGCCCAGAAGTCTCTGAGTTGCCTGCCGTTTTTTCCGCTGACCGGGTAGGAAATCACCCCGTCGGTGGCGTCGTAGCCGGTGGACCAGACGATCAGGTCCAGGTCGATGTGCTGGCCGTCCTGGGTGACGACGCCGGTTTCATCGATGGCCGCGATGCCTTGTTCGCGGCTGTGCAGCGTCACGTTACTGCGGCCGAGCGCCGGGTACAGGGTGCTCGAGATAATCACCCGTTTGCAGCCGATGGCGTAATCCGGCGTCAGTTTTCGTCTGAGTGCAGGGTCGGGCACTTGCCGTTTGAGAAAGCGCAGGGCGTGTTGTTGAACCAGGCGGATGGCCGGTTTCGAGTATTTGAAGGCGATCACCCGGGTTTCGAACTGCCAATAGATCAGCCAGCGCAGCAGTTTGTAGGCCGGTTTGAGCCCCAGCAACCAGCGCTGGAAAGGCCCGAAGGCGCGGTCGGCCCGAGGCAGCACCCAGTGCGGCGTGCGTTGGAATACATGCAGGTGTGCAACCTCCGGGGCAATCGCCGGAATGACCTGGGCCGCGCTGGCGCCGCTGCCGACGATGGCCACGCGTTTTTGCCGATAATCGTAGGCGTGATCCCAGTTGTTGGTGTGAAAGGTCTTGCCCTGAAAGCGCTCCTGACCCTCGAAGTGTGGAATCACGGGCTGGCTCAGCGGCCCTGTCGCGTTGATCAGGAACTGGGCGTAAAACGTGCCCTTGCTGGCGGTGTGTACCGCCCAGTGTTTGGCGTCGTCATCCCATTCGATGCGTTCGACGTTCGCTTCCAGTTCCACCCTGTCCCGCAGGCCGAAGTGCTCCACCACGTAGTGGGTGTAGTGGTGCAGTTCGGCCTGTTCGGCGAACATTTGGGTCCAGCGGTAAGGGGCGAAGGACAGCGAATAGAGCGGCGAGGGCACGTCGACCGCAGCGCCGGGGTAGGTGTTCTGGCACCAGGTGCCGCCGAAAAAATCCCGCCGTTCCAGCAGGCGAAAATCGTCGATACCGGCCTTGAGCAAATTGATCGCCGCGCACTGGCCGCCAAAACCGCTGCCAATGATCAGCACTTGAAAGGTCTGCATGGGCCTCCTTTTTTATCGTTATTGATCGAACCCTCCCTTCATGTATAGCCAAACATTGGGCGCTCGCCTCATGGCTATGCCAAGGTATTCAGACCGCCAGCCGGTGATGGCTATTTGACGTTGCCCTGATAGACTCCCAGCACACCCGCAACCCCGGTGTTATCAGGTTCCGTTCAGTGGCACAGAGGCCCCTATGGGAAAAACGGGAGGAAAAGGACTTTCGCTGGCCAGGAGGCTCTATACATCGCGAACCCTGGGTTTAGTCTTGGGTTTGTTGTGTGTGGGTGCAGCGATGTACCCGCTCGACCCGGCGCCGTGGGTCTGGGTGATGATGCTGCTCAACGCCATCCTCTGGCCGCACATTGCTTACCAATGGGCGCGGCGGGCGCAGATTCCTTATCACGCCGAACATCGTAATCTGCTGGTCGATGCCTTTCTCGGTGGCTTCTGGGTCGCCGCCATGCACTTCAATCCGCTGCCCAGCGCAACCACCCTGTCCATGATGGCGATGAATAACGTGGCCATTGGCGGCTTGCGGTTCCTGCTGGCGGGAGCCGTCGCGCAGATTCTCGGGGTCGGTGTCGGCATGCTGATTTTCAGCCCCGTCTTCATTGCGCAAACCAGCCCGTTGCAGTTGTATGCCTGTTTGCCGTTGCTGACCCTTTATCCACTGGCGTTGGGCTGGATCTGCTTCCGTCAGGCCACCACCCTTGGCCGGCACAAACGTGAGTTGCTGGCCCTGAGCCGCACCGACAGCCTCACCGGCCTGCTGAATCACGGCGCCTGGAAGGATCAGCTGGAAGTTGAATTCCAGCGTTGCCAACGCCAGCCTCAGGGCGGGGCGATTGCACTGATCGACATCGACCATTTCAAAACCATCAACGACACCTACGGCCATGTCGCCGGGGACATTGTGTTGCGTCAGTTGAGCAAGTTGCTCAAACAGAACCTGCGGGCGGCCGATGTCGCCGGGCGTTACGGGGGGGATGAATTCTGCGTGATCCTGCCGGATCTGCCACTGAACAGCGCCGCCGCCGCCATGGATGCCCTGCGGGATCGTTTCGCCACGCTGGGCTACGAGCAGAACCCGGCACTGAAAGTCAGCCTGAGCATCGGCCTGGCCGCCTTCAACCCGGCCCACACCGACGCCACCCTGTGGCTCAACGACGCCGACCAGGCGTTGTACGAAGCCAAGACCACCGGCCGTAACCGCGTCATCTGTTGCGGCGACGGCAGGCCCTATCACGAACTGCTCGACTCGGTTTGACTCTTCACCACCATTCCCTGTGGGAGCGAGCCTGCTCGCGATGGCGGTTTTCCAGTCGACAACGATATTGCCTGACCCACCGCTATCGCGAGCTGGCTCGCTCCCACAGGGATCTTCGGTCAATCAGGTTTGTAGGTGTCGCATTCGGTGTAGAGCCTTGCAGCGCAGTCAGGTAGGGTTTCAGCTCCCCCGACACGAAACAAGGATCGATTCATGACGCTCAACCTCCCTCGCTCCCTGCTGGCCACCAGCCTCGGCCTGACCCTCGCCCTTGGCGCCTTCGCTCCCACCGCGTTCGCCGAACCCCACAAACAAGTCCTCGCCGATTCCGAACAGTACAAGGGTGAAGCCCTGAAACTGCTGGAACGACTGGTGAACATCGACTCCGGTTCCGGCTATGAACCGGGCCTGACCCAAGTCAGTGACATCGCCATCGATGAACTGAAAAAACTTGGCGCCACCATCGAACTCGTGCCGAACACGCCCGACAAAAGCAACCACGTGATCGCCACCCTGAAAGGCACCGGCAAAGCGAAAATCCTGCTGATGGCGCACATGGACACCGTTTTCAAGGAAGGCTCCGCCGCAGCACGCCCGTTTCACATCAAGGACGGTCGCGCCTACGGGCCAGGGGTCATGGATGACAAGGGCGGCATCGTCGCCGGCATCTACGCGCTGAAAGTCCTGAAAAACCTCGACTTCAAGGACTACGCCCAGATCACCTTCCTGCTCGACGCCAGCGAAGAAACCGGCTCTGACATCGCCACCGACCTGATCAAGAAAACCGCCAAGGCCCACGACGTGACCCTCAACCTCGAACCGGGCCGCCCGGCGGATGGCCTGGTGGTGTGGCGCAAGGGCAGCGCCACCGCCGTGGTGGAAGTCAAAGGCAAGGCTGCCCACGCCGGTGTCGCGCCGGAGCTGGGTCGCAATGCCGCGATGGAAGCGGCGCACCAGATTCTGCAACTCGGCAAACTGGGTGATGCGGAAAAGAAAACCACGATCAACTTCACCGTGATCAAGGCCGGCGACCGCACCAACGTGATTCCCGATCAAGCCACCGCCAAGGCTGATGTGCGGGCGGCGGTGCCCGAGGAGTTTGATCGGATCGAGAAGGATCTGGCGCGGGTTTCCAGGGACAAGCTGATTCCTGAAACTGAAGTCACCACCACACTTCAGCGTGGGTTACCGCCGATGCCGCAAACGGCGGAGTCGGATCGGTTGATGGCGATGGCTCAGGGTATCTACGGTGAAATCGGGCGCAAGTTGACGGAAGAGGGTAGCGGTGGGGCGGCGGATGCCAGTCTCTCGGCCGGTGTGGGTACGCCGACGCTGGATGGGTTCGGGATTGTTGGCGGCAATATTCATACGCCTGAAGAGTACGCGGAGGTGGAGAGCGTGGCGCCGCGGATTTATCTGTTGTCGCGGATGATTATGGAGTTGGCCAAGAAGTAAGCCACGCAGCCTGCCGATCGTTCCCACGCAGAGTGGAACGATCATTGACGGCATCGCGAGCAGGCTCGCTCCCACAGTGGATTTTCGGTGGACACATAACCTGTGTACGCCAGCGATCAAATGTGGGAGCGAGCCTGCTCGCGATGGCGTCAGATCGGTTCACACCGTCAAACGCACCGAACCATCATTCCTTGACGCTCATGAACTCTTCCGCCCAACGAATGTATTCCTCAGGCTGCGTATAGGTATGCGTCAGTTCGGTAGCGCTCAAATCCGACGCCTGGGTAAAGATCTGCCGTTGTTCGCGCAGGCTGTCGTAAGTCGCCTTGATCGCAGCGAAGTACGCGCCGTGCCCATCGATGGTGACCCGCACGCCCAGTTCGGCCAGGCGTTTGTCGTCGCGCAGCAGCGGGTTACCGTAGGTGACCAGCATCAACGGAACGCTCAGGTGCTCGGCGATCTGCTCCAGCTGGTCGAAGTCCTGCACGCCCACCATGCAAATCCCGTCCGCGCCGGCCTGTTGGTAATGCTGGGTGCGGCTGATGATTTCCTGGATCGGCAGGATCCCCGCGTTGGTGCGGGCGATGATCGCCATCTCCGAGTCGACACGGGCTTCCAGTGCTGCGCGAATCTTGCCGACGCCTTCGGCGACGGTGATCAGGTCAGTGGACTTGCGGCCAAACTGGGCCGGCAGCAGGGTGTCTTCGATGGTCAGGGCGGCCACTCCGGCGCGTTCAAGCTCGACGATGGTGCGCATCACGTTGAGCGCGTTGCCATAGCCGTGGTCGGCGTCAGCGATAACCGGCAACTGGGCGACACGGCCAATGCGAGTGGCCTGCTCGGCGAACTCGCTGAGGGTGATCAGGGCGAAGTCGGGCGCGCCAAGCACCTGTAACGACGCGACCGAACCACCCAGGATCCCCACTTCAAAACCCAGGTCCGCAGCGATCCGTGCCGACATCGGGTCGAAAACCGACGCCGTGTGATAGCAGGTATTGGAAGCGAACAGTTCACGAAAATTACGGCGCAAATCTTGATGAGAAAGCCTGGACATATGAGTTCCACCAATGGAATGGAAGGGCTTGAGCAAAAGTGTCAACGCCGAAGGAACAAAAGGCTATCACGTGGACGGGCAGAGAATGATGACGAATTTACCGGACATGCGGTCTTTTGGTCGGAGAGCTTTTTGATCGGGCCTATACTCTGGCGCTGAAAATCTACCTGGAGCAAAGCCTATGGCCATCAGCCATCTCACCGAATACGCCGATGCCAGCCCCGAAGTCCGTGCCGTCTACGACGACATCATGCGCACACGTCAGGTGGATCAGGTGAACAATTTCTGGAAGTGCCTGGCGGCCCATCCGGCGACGCTGCGTCGGACCTGGGAGAGTCTCAAGGAGATCATGGCGCCGGGAGCGCTCGACCCGCTGACCAAGGAATTGATCTACGTCGCCGTGAGCGTGACCAACAATTGCCCGTACTGCATCGGTTCCCACACGGCCGCCGCGCGCAAGGCCGGGACGACCGATGAGATGTTCGGCGAGTTGCAGGCCGTGGTTGGCATGGCCAACGAAACCAATCGACTGGCCAACGGTTATCGGGTGCCGCTGGATGACGCTTTCAAACTGGACTGATGGATCACGCCGCCACGGCCTGCTGCTGTTGGTTGAGCAGTGGCACGGCGCGTACCGAGTTGCCGGGTTGCAGTTGCAGGCGTTTGGCGGTGAGGCGGTCGACGATCAGGCTGTTGCCCACCAGCCTGGCCGGAGCCGCAGTGATACGGCAGTTTTCCAGGCGGCGGTTGTGGATCAGCCAGACCGGGGCCTGATCGTCCGGCGCGCCGATGGCAAGCACCAGCGCCTGGCTATTGCGCACGATGCGTATTTTTGACACCGGGGCTTCGATGACGGGGCCGGCGTCGAAGATGTCGATGTAGCCCTTGTGGGCAAAACCTTCGGCGGTGAGGATTTTCAACGCCGGCTCGGTGTTTGGATGCGCCTTGCCGATCACCGCCTGGGCTTGTTCGGTGAGCAGGCAAGTGTAGAGCGGCTGGCGTGGCATCAGTTCGGCGATGAACGATTTGCTGCCCAGCCCCGACAAGTGATCGGCATGGCTGAAGTCCATCTTGAAAAAGTGCCGGCCCAGGCTGTCCCAGAACGGTGAACAGCCTTGTTCGTCGGCACTGCCACGCAGTTCGGCGATGAGCTTGTCGCCGAACAGGTGCGCAAACTCGGCCACAAACAACAAACGCCCCAACGACAGCAATCGACCATTGCTGCCATGGCGTTGATCGGGTCGCAGGAACAGCGAGCAGATTTCCGATTGACCGGTCATTTCATTGTTCAGGAACAACGTCGGAATCTGCCGCTGGATCCCCAGGTCCGGTGAAGAACTGACCGTCAGTCCGACCCGGTAGTTGTACCAGGGCTCTCGCAGTCCGACCGCCCCTGCGAGGGCGCTGACACCCACCACTTGCTGATCGTCGTCTTCAAGCACGAACAGGTAGTCGGCATCGGCGCGCTCGACCTGTTCGGCGAAGGTCCGTTGGGCCCAGCGCAGCCGGTGTGCCAGGCGTTCTTCGTTGGCCGGCAGGGTGGTGAACCCGGGGCCGGCCTGCCGCACCAGTGCCAGCAAGGCGGGCAGATCGGTGACGTGAACCGGACGGACAATCATGATGCAGCTCCTTCTACGCGCACGCTCGGGCGCTGTCGTTGGGCACGGGGCCGGGTGATGCTCACAGGGCGATCAGCCGGATCGGTCTGCTTTCGGTCACGTTCAGGGCCATGCACATCTCGTCGCTCAAGATCACGGGCTGCCCGGCGGTGTAGTCCAGTTCGGCGACGATGGCGCGATAGCCCTTGAGCGAATCGTTGCTTACCAGGTAACGGCCTCGGGCATCGATGGACGAACCCGGTTTCGCCGTGCCGGTCTGGCTCTGCGCGATGGAGCGGATGCTGGCGAGGCGCGCATACAACGTCGGGCCGCCGTCGAACAGGTCGATGTAGCTGTTGGTCTCGAACCCTTCGCGTTCCAGGATATCGAAGGCCTCCTGGCCATCGGGGTGGATGCGGCCGATGCAGTCCTGCGCGGCCTGGGGCAGCATCGGCACGTAGATCGGATATTGCGGCATCAGTTCGGCAAGAAACGTCCGGCTCTCCAGACCGCATAGCCGCTCGGCCTCGGTGTAGGGCAGGTCAAAGAAATGCTTGCCCAGTGCATCCCAGAACGGCGACCGTCCCTCATCGTCGCTGAAACCGACGATCTCGGTAATCACCGCTTCGGCAAAACGCCTCGAATGCGCGGCGATGAACAACAGCCGCGCCCGTGACAGCAGCTCGGAAAACGCTGTTCGCACCAACGCTGCGTCGATATGAAACCCCCGCAGCAAGGTGTGGCCGCTGAGGTCGTGACACAACGACAACGCCGGCACACCGTGCTCGATGTTCAGCTCCCGCGAGGCACTGGTGAAATGCCGGTTGCGCAGGCTGTAGAACGGCTCGCTGAAACCGGCGGTGGCGAGGATTTCCGAACAGCCCGCCAGGCGTTGGTTGGTCAGATCCTCCAGCACGAAGAAGTAGTTCTCCGGGCCATGACCCTGGACGTCTTTTTCGAACGAGGCGCAGGAATCGAGAATCCTCTCACGCAAGCGTTCGCTGTCGTCCGGCAAGGACGTGACGCCCACGAGGCTTTCGCGGGCAAGTCGCTGCAATTGAGGCAGGTCGGTTAACTCGACTGGACGTAAGACCAGCATGGATGCACTCCTGTATCAAAGGGTTCGGCGGTTGGTGCCGAACCTGACTATCACTGTCGGTTCCACGCATTGAATTGGCGGTCGCATGAACTGCTGTCAGGCGCCACTCTTTTTCTAGTCAGCCTTTACTCGGAACGGGCAGCGTCGTGCCGACGTCCATTCTATTGACGTGCGGATCAGCGCTTGGGGAACGGAGGCGGTGGTTCATGTTGCTGAGAGAGGGCATCCGGGCTCCTGCTGGATGGCGGCGTTTTTAATCATGATCCGTTGAAGGCAGTATTTATTTAACGCCTGCGACCTGTCCACTTAATTTTCATGCGGTTTTTCCTTGCTCCAAAATGAGGATAAATACCCGTATGCCGGGGGCTACATTGATATCGACAGACCTTGTAGGTCATCGCCTATAGAGTGGTCGGAGATAGCTGTTTCTCAAGGATTAAATGAGTTGGCGAGCCGGCACTGCTGGCTGAAACGAAACGCCCCCGATAACGCTTCTTACGGCACAATTGCGCGATGACTGGCGGCGTAACGCCGTTTTCCATTCCCTTCGACAGAGTGATCCTTCGTGCAGTCGACCCGTTTGACGCTGATGTGCCACGCCCGAACCGTCGCACAAAAACTTGCGCGTTTTCCTACGGATGAGCCATTGGAGATGGATTGGCAATCAGCGAGGGGGGCTCGCCGTGGGCAGTTCAAGGGAACGCCACGCCTGCTCTGCGGGCCGGAACTGCGGACCCGGCAAACCGCTGAGTTGTTCGGTAGCGACGCGGCGATAGTCGCTGTGCTGAGGGATTGCGATTTCGGGCGCTGGTGCGGCACGCGAATCGATGACTTGCAGAAATCAGCACCCGAATTGCTTCAAGCCTGGCTCGATGACCCCCGTTCGGCACCCCACGGTGGCGAGTCGGTGGCGCAACTCGGTGAACGGGTGGCCGCCTGGCTGGCGACGCTGGAGGCAACACCGGGGCACATCGTTGCCATTACCCATCCATTTGTCATTCGCGCCGCGCTGACACAGGTGCTGCAAGGCGCGGCGTTTAATCTGATCGACGTCGAACCGCTGTCGGCCATCGAGTTACGGTTCAATGGTCGCTGGCGTCTACGTTTGCCGGGTACTGACCCCGAGGGCGAATTTTCATGAAAAAACTTCTGGTCATCGGCATCGGTGCCGGCAACCCCGACTACATCACGATGCAGGCCGTGAAGGCGCTGAACCTTGTCGACGTGTTTTTCCTCATGGACAAGGGCCAGAGCAAAGACAAACTGATCGACCTGCGCCGGGAGATCTGCGAGCGCTACATCACCGGTCACGACTACCGCTTTGTCGAAGCCCACAGCCCGGAGCGCGAGCGGGGTGATGTGGACTACAAGACCAGCGTGGAAGATCTGAATCTCGCCAAGCAACTGACCTTCGAACGACTGATCAATGAGGAAATGACCGACGACCAGTGCGCCGGTTTCCTGGTGTGGGGCGACCCGGCGTTGTACGACAGCACCATTCGGATCCTGCAGGCGATTCTGGCTTCAGGCCGGTGCGTGTTCGAGTTTGAAGTGATCCCGGGCATCACCAGCGTTCAGGCGTTGGCGGCGCAGCACAAGGTGCCGCTGAATCGCATCGGTCGCTCCATTGAAATCACCACGGGCAGGCGGCTGGCAGCGGGGCAGGTGAGCGATGCCGATAGCCTGGTGGTGATGCTTGATGCGCAAGATTCCTACCATCAGGTGGCGGATCGGGACACCGAGATCTATTGGGGGGCTTATCTTGGGACTGCGGATGAAATCCTCATCAGCGGCAAACTCAAGGATGTAGCGGATGAAATCGAGCGGGTGCGCAAGGCGGCCCGGTTGAGCAATGGGTGGATTATGGATACCTATTTGCTGCGCAAGCCTTGAGGGATTGGGTGACGGGGCGGACGCCATCGCGAGCAGGCTCGCTCCCACAGTAGATCTGCAATGTTCACAGACCCCTGTGGGAGCGAGCCTGCTCGCGATGGAGCCCTCGAAACCAGCTCAAATTATGGCCTTGTCCTCCCGCCCGAACCGCTCCCGATACACCGACGGCGGCACACCGACCACGCTGCGAAACGCCACCCGAAAACTCTCCACCGAGCGATAACCACAGTGCTCGGCAATCTGATCGGTGTTCTGGCTTGTGCTCTCCAGCAGTTCACGGGCCCGCCCCAGGCGTTCATGCTGCAACCAGGCTTTGGGTGGCATGCCCGTGGCTTCGGTGAAACGACGCAGGAACGTGCGTTCACTCATGGCCGCCTCGCTGGCCAGGTCGCGAACCTCCAGCGGTTCATGCAGGCGCTCGCGCACCCACTGCATGACGCGCGAAAGATCGCTGCGCGGCGTAGGACTGACCGGTGTCGGAATGAACTGCGCCTGACCCCCGGTGCGTTGCGGCGACATCACCAGCCGCCGCGCCACCGAGTTGGCCACCTGGGTGCCGAAATCCCGCGCCACCAGATGCAGGCAGGCATCGATACCGGCAGCGCTGCCGGCCGAGGTGATCAACTGACCCGAATCGACATAGAGCACGTCCGGGTCCACCAGAATATTCGGAAAGCGTTCCGCCAGTTCGGTGGTGTAGCGCCAATGGGTGGTGGCGCCGCGCCCGTCGAGCAACCCGGTGGCTGCCAGCACGAACACGCCCGAGCAAATCGACAGCAACCGCGCGCCCCGGGCATGGGCCTGGCGCAGGGCCGTGAGTAACGCTTCGGGCACCGGGGCGTTGCGATCGCGCCAGCCGGGAATGATGATGGTCCGTGCGTCCTCAAGCAGTTCCATGCCGCCATCGGCCAGTACCTGAATGCCGCCCATGGCGCGCATCGGGCCTTGATCCACGGCGGCGATCCGATGCTCATACCAGGGGAAATCGAACTCCGGCCGGGCTAGGCCGAAGATCTCCACGGCGATGCCGAATTCGAACGTACAGAGGCCGTCGTAGACCAGAATCGCGACCAAGCCAGGGGTGGGCTGCATTTGGCGGAAAGTTCCCGGTGAGTGTCTTGTGCGCCACTGTAGCCGCAAGCGTGTGGCGGATAAAGTCTTCTCACACCCACCGAGACTTTGGAGTACAGCCCATGACCAGCCTGGTCCGCGAGATTCCCGCCGCCCCATCGGCCATCGCCCTGATGCATTTCAGCAATCGTCTGACCTTCGAAACCGATTGTTCCGACGTCTATGGCAGTCAACAGGCCGGCAATGTGGATTTTGTCCTGGTGGACGTACGAGGTCCGCTGGCATTCGAGCGTGGACATGTACCAGGCGCGATCAATATTCCGGGGCGATTGTTGACTGCCGAAGGTTTGGCGGTTTATCCGAAATCCACCTTGTTCGTGGTCTATTGCGCCGGGCCACATTGCAACGGCGCCAACAAGGCCGCGGTGAAACTGGCGGCGCTGGGTTACCCGGTCAAGGAAATGATCGGCGGGGTGACCGGGTGGCTGGATGAAGGGTTTGAGTTGAGTGTTGAGGTGCAACGGCCGATTGATGCCGTGATCGGCTGCGCATGTTGATGGAGTAGCCAGAAAAGATCGCAGCCTGCGGCAGCTCCTACAGGTCCCTTGTCAGCCGTGACTCTGCGGGTGAACACAATCCCCTGTAGGAGCTGGCGAAGCCTGCGATCTCTTGATCTTGCTTCTCTAAACTTCCACCCACCACCCATCCAGCGTCGCCTGCAACCAGTCAAAAACGGCCGCGTAGGCGACGCTGTCCGGTTGACCGCGTGGCAACGGCGACTCGTCGGCAAAATGTGCATTGAGCGTTGCCACCGACTCGGCATTCCACTCCGGATGAAACTGCAACCCCACCCGCGTCGGCCCGACGCAATACATCTGCTGCTCACACTGATCACTGCTGGCCAGTAACTGCGCGTCGGGCGGCAGGTCGATGGCGTCTTCGTGCCATTCCAGCACTTTCAGCTTTTGGCCATCGGCGAACGTCACGCAGGTCCAGCCGGTTTCGGTGAGAGCCATCCGCCGTACATTCCCGCCCAGACTCAACGCCAGCAACTGCGCGCCGAGGCAAATTGCAAACACCGCCGCGCCCTGATCCAGACTGCCCGCCAGCCACTGCCGTTCGGCTTCCAGCCATGCCGGCCCGGCGTTGGATTCATAAGGCCCGCCCAACAGAATTACCGGTGCCGCACTCACGGGCGGCAACTGACCGAGGTCGGCGCGAAAGACATTCAGCGTCACTCTCCGTGCTATTGCCCACTCGGCAATGGCACCGGGACCTTCGGCGGGGTGGTGCTGGATCAGGTTTAAGGTGCGGATCGCATCGTTCATTCAGCTCGCCTTTTATATAAGTATTTGTCGCATATGCACAATTTGAACTCCTGAAGCCGCTCTAGACTGCCCGCCACTTCGGTCCTCTCCAACAAAAAAGCGATGACCGAAAGCTACCAATCGAACGCTGCCAATAAAAGCCTCCGCACACAGGAGTTATAAATGAAGAAGCTAGTGATGTTCGGTGCCCTGGCACTGTCGATGTTGTCCCTGACCGCTGTGGCCGATGACGCCAAGCCGATCCGCCTCGGGATCGAAGCCGGTTATCCACCATTTTCGATGAAAACCCCTGACGGCAAACTCACTGGTTTTGACGTGGACATCGGCGATGCACTGTGCGAACAGATGAAGGTGAAGTGCACTTGGGTCGAGCAAGAGTTCGACGGCCTGATCCCGGCCCTGAAAGTGAAGAAAATCGACGCGATCCTGTCGTCCATGACCATCACTGACGATCGCAAGAAAAACGTCGATTTCACCATCAAGTACTACCACACCCCGGCGCGTTTCGTGATGAAGGAAGGCTCCGACATCAAGGACCCGCTGACCGAACTCAAAGGCAAGAAAGTCGGTGTGCTGCGCGCCAGTACCCATGACCGTTTTGCCACTGAAGTATTGGTGCCGGCCGGCATCAACCTGGTGCGTTACGGCTCCCAGCAGGAAGCCAACCTGGACATGGTCGCTGGCCGCCTCGACGCGATGCTGGCCGACTCGGTCAACCTGGACGACGGTTTCCTGAAAACCGACGCGGGTAAAGGCTTCGCGTTTGTTGGCCCGACCTACGAAGACGCCAAGTACTTCGGCGGCGGCGCCGGTATCGCTGTGCGCAAGGGTGACAAAGAGCTGGCAGACAAATTCAGCACCGCCATCACCGAAATCCGCGCCAATGGCAAGTACAAGCAAGTGCAGGACAAGTACTTCGACTTTGACGTTTACGGCCATTAATACGCCGTAGAAAAAAGTGGCCTCCGTTGACGCGGTGGCCACTTTTTTTATGCGCCCATCATTTATCCTGCGAACACATTTCCCCCTGTAGGAGCTGCCGCAGGCTGCGATCTTTTGATCTTGATCTTCGGCCGCCAGGATCAAAAGATCGCAGCCTGCGGCAGCTCCTACATTGGACATGCGCGGTCCCGAGTGCTGCGCCAGATCCACATGCCTTCAGGAGTTACCCATGCAACGCATCGACCACTCACTGCCCTGGAGCCACTTGGGCACCGAACGCACCCTCAGCGTATTTCGTTATGGCGCGGGCACGCGCAAGGTCTACATCCAGGCCAGCCTGCACGCGGATGAGTTGCCAGGCATGCGCACCGCCTGGGAGCTGAAGAAGCGCCTGACTGAACTCGAAACCCAGGGTCAGCTGCAAGGCGTGATCGATCTGGTGCCGGTGGCCAACCCGATCGGCCTCGATCAGCACCTGCAAGGCAGCCACATGGGCCGTTTCGAACTCGGCAGCGGCAAGAATTTCAACCGCTCATTCGTTGAACTCAGCACACCGGTGGCCGAGTTGATCGGTGATCGGTTGGGTACCGACGCCGAGGTCAACATTGCCCTGATTCGCCAGGCCATGGGCCAGGTGCTCGACGGTTTGCCGGCCCCGGTTTCGCAACTGGAAGCGATGCACCGCTTGCTGCTGCGCCACGCCTGCGACGCCGACATTACCCTCGATCTGCATTGCGATTTCGACGCGGCGATTCATATTTATGCGTTGCCGCAGCACTGGTCGCAGTGGAAGTCGCTGGCGGCTCGCTTGAAGGCCGGTGTCGCGTTGCTGTGCGAAGATTCCGGCGGCAGCTCTTTCGACGAATCCTGTTCTTCGCCGTGGTTGCGTCTGGCACGGGCCTTCCCTGAGGCCGCGATTCCACCGGCCAACCTGGCGACGACGCTGGAGCTGGGCAGTATGGGCGATACGCGGGTCGATCAGGCCCAGGCCAATTGCGAGGCGATTCTCGGGTTTCTCGCCGAGCAGGGTTTCATCAAAGGCACCTGGCCGGCGGCACCGAGCGAGTGCTGTGAAGGCATGCCGTTCGAAGGCACCCAATACCTGTTTGCGCCGCATCACGGGGTGGTCAGTTTCCTGCGCGAGGCCGGTGAGTGGGTGGAGCAGGGCGATGCGCTGTTTGAAGTGGTCGACCCGTTGAACGACCGGGTCACCACTGTGCGGGCCGGGACGAGTGGGGTGTTGTTCGCCATCGACCGCGGGCGTTACACCCAGCCGGGGACCTGGCAGGCGAAAGTGGCTGGGCGTGAGCCGATTCGGGTTGGGAAACTGATTAACGATTGAGGTTTTTGATAGAAAGTCTTGAGCGAGCTTGAGGGCCTCATCGCGAGCAGGCTCGCTCCCACAGTTGATCTCCTGTGACTACAAGATCTGTGTACGCCCCAATCCAATGTGGGAGCGAGCCTGCTCGCGATGACGGCCTCAGAAGCGAGGCCGATACCCGGGCCATCATCGACATCCCGCTTCACAGTGTTAGGCTCTTCCCCGAATCCTGCACGTGTGAAGGAAGGTTTATGTTGAAGTTTCTCGCTCTGCTGACACTCCTGGCGTCCACCGCCGTCCACGCTCAAACCCCGCTGCACACCGATCTGCCGCTCAAGTACCTGGAGCAGGCCAACCCCGAATCGCGCAATCAGCCCCTGGTGATTTTCCTCCACGGTTACGGCAGCAACGAGCAGGACCTGTTCGACATCAAGGATGAGTTGCCCGCGCAGTACAACTACCTGTCGGTACGGGCACCGATGGTGATGGAGGAGGGGAGTTACAAGTGGTTTCGCGAGAAGGGAACAGGTGCCTACAACGGCGAGACGGATGATCTGAAGGCCAGCGGCCAGGTGTTGCTGGATTTCGTTGCACAAGCGGCGAAGAAATATCACACCGAACCGAACAAGGTCTTCCTGGTGGGCTTCAGCCAGGGCGCGATCATGTCCTACGAGGTGGCGCTGCGTCATCCCGACGCGGTGGGCGGGATTGCGGCGTTGAGCGGGCGGATTCTGCCGGTGCTCAGATCCGAGCTCAAACCCGATGAAAAACGCCAGGCGCTGGCGATTTTCATCGGGCATGGCACCGAGGACAAGCGCCTGCCCTACAACGATGGCACTGACGCCGACACGCTGTTGCAGAGCCTGTCACTCAAGCCTGAATTTCACGCCTACGCTGGCGTCGGTCACAGCATCAATGCCGCCGAGATGCAGGACTTGCGCACCTGGTTGCAGCGTCTCAACCCTTGAGTCTTACTTGCCGGTGACGATCTGTTTGACCAGCGTTTCGTGGCCGGCATTGTCGCTGAGACGGGAAATCACCTGAACGATCGCCATACGAGTGCCAGAGGCGGCCATCAGCGTGGTATCGAGAGTCTTGCCGCCGCCCTGGGTGGCGGTGCTGTCGATCTGCCGCAGGCCCAGGCCTGTGCCTTTCTGGGTCATGCTCTTTTCACTGAGCTTGGTGAAGTCCGGTAGCGCGCTGGCTTGTTCGGTGGCGAAGTCGGACGCCGCCGAGTCGAGGAACGGACCGTCGTTGTCCTTGGCGTTGACGCCGCCGGGGATGGTGTTCTCAGCGGCGATCACCACGGTTTTGGTGGCCTGATTGGTGTACATGGTGCCCGTCGCCCCGGCAGTACCGGTGGCCGCGTCGCCAGCGGGCAACGGGTTGGCAATAAAGCCCTTGGGCAGGGTGAATTTGAACTTGCCACCGAGCATCGAAACGTTTTGAGCCGGTGCGGTATCGCTCGCAACGGCCTTGGCGGCGTAGGCATTCAAAGCCCCCAGACACGTCGCCGTCGTCAGCAACAGGACGATAGCTTTTTTACTCAACAAAGACATTCTGAATCTCCAGGGATGGTTGCGCTTTGAGTGCGATCATCCCATGGAATGCAATCCGTAGCAGCTGTCGAGCTTGCGAGGCTGCGTTCGGCTGCGAAGCAGTCGTAAAACCTGCACACGCGGTTTACCTGACAGACCGCAGTGTCCGATTTAACGACTGCTTCGCAGCCGAACGCAGCCTTCGGCAGCTGCTACAAGGGTTTACTGCACCTGGTTCTGCGGAAACAGATTGCGACGGGTTTCTTCGTCGAATTCGGCCTTCAACACCAACTTCTCTTTAAGACCCAGGGCACGCTGGGCGGCAGGCCGGGCGCTGATCTCATCGAACAGGCGCTTGACGTTCGGGTACGCCGCCAGGCCGTTCTCGCCGAGGATGTACGGCGCGTAACTGGCCCAGCCCCAAAGCGCCATGTCGGCGATGCTGTAGGTGTCGCCGGCCAGGTATTGATGGTCGGCCAGGCGCTGGTCGAGCACGCGGTAGTGGCGTTCGACTTCCTTGAGATAGCGGTTCTTCGCGTAAGCCAGGTCTTCCGGCGCGTGGTGCAGGAAATGCACCGCTTGCCCCGAGAATGGCGACAGGCCGGTGGCGATGAACATCAGCCATGACAGCAACTCGGCTTGGCCAGCCACGGTGGTCGGGAGGAAGCGCTGACGTTTTTGCGCAAGGTGCAGCAGGATCGCCTGGGAGTCGAACACGGTGGCGTCGCCATCAACCAGGGCCGGCACCTTGGCGTTCGGGTTGATCGCCAAAAAGGCCGGTTGGTGTTGCTCACCCTTGAAGGTGTCGACGCCGATCAATTCGTAGGGCGTTTGCAGTTCTTCGAGCAGCAGGGCGACTTTCATCGGGTTGGGCGAAGGGTGGAAAAAGAATTTCATGGTGTAGGCCTCAGTCAGTGGTTGGTCGTGAACTGAGGCTGATGTTGCGGGAAACCTGTTCGATTGACGTGCGAGGCTGTTGCTTTACTCTTTCGAAATTATCGAAGGTGTTGCAGGGAGTTTTGCCTGGCCGGGTTTTGCCAGCAGACGCTTGGTGACCCCGAGCATGGCCACGGACACCGCAACGCCGAGGGCGAATCCGGTCAGGCCCAAGTCGGGCAAGGTCAGTGCCAATACCAGGCAGAACGCGGCAAATGAATACATCCCGGTCGCCGTGGCCCGCAGCAACGCCGCGGTAAACGCTGGCCCGCGGGTCTGTTGCGAGAACACCACCATCACGCTGCCCAGAACCGGGAACACCGCGAGCAGGCCGCTCCAGCGTTCGCCGACGGTGCTGGCCAACAGCGTGACGGCCAGGGTCAACAGCGCACCGGCAATCATGCGCAACAGCAATTTGTCGGACTTCGGTGCCGGGCCTGAAACGATCGGCTGCACCTTGGGAAACAGATACGGCGCTGCCAGCAGCGCGGTCGCGGCGGCGATCACCGAGAACACCAGCGACGGCGGGATCAACGACAGCACAACGGCCGCCGCGGCCCAGACCGTTAACGAAATCAGCAGTGCCCACGGCCAACCGGCGCGTTGTGCGACCTGGGCGTAGGTCACGCAGAAGGCAATCATCGCGAACATGGCCGATAACGCTGCCGTCGCCGACTGGGCAGCGAACACCTCACCTTGCTCGATGGCGAGGAAGAACAGAATCGGCCCGACCACCACCGGCAAACCCGACAGCCAGCCCGCCACGCTAGGGCCCCAGCGTTTACCGACCAGGGAAATCAGCAAGAGAAATCCGGGAATCACCAGCAGTTTGAGCAACAGCACGCACGCACCTCCGACCTGTGTGAGTCGGCAACGTTAGCATTGCGGGCGATGGATTGCTCTGTAGATGTCGTAATTTTGTATACAAGTCGAGCGTTTCAATCCAGATGCAAACGGTCCCCGTAGGAGCTGCCGCAGGCTGCGATCTTTTGATCTTGATCCTCGGCGACGCTGACGTTGCTGAAAATCAAAAGATCGTAGCCTGCGGCAGCTCCTACGGGGTTTGCCTATACACCGGAACGAGTGAAACGTCTAAGCTGGCCCCTCCCATTTATTGACGGATGTTTTGCGTGAAATTCAGTTTGCCCAAAGTCGGCACTGCACCGTTTTGCCCGCCGGAAGTGGCGGGCAGCGTTACCGTCGACCCCCGCGCCTCGTTCTTCAAACGTATCCTGCGTTTCGCCGGTCCCGGCTTGCTGGTTTCGATCGGCTACATGGACCCCGGCAACTGGGCCACCGCCATCGAGGCCGGTTCGCGGTTTGGCTACAGCCTGTTGTTTGTGGTGCTGCTGGCGAGTCTGGCGGGAATGGTCGTGCAGTGCCTGTGTTCGCGCCTGGGCATCGCCACCGGGCGGGATCTGGCGCAGTTGTCCCGTGAGCGCTACAGCAAGCGGACCGCGCGCACCCAATGGGTGCTGGCGGAAATCTCGATCATCGCCACCGACCTCGCCGAAGTGCTCGGCTGTGCCCTGGCGTTCCACCTGTTGCTCGGCTGTTCGCTGACCGTCGGCATCGCGCTCACGGCGTTCGACACGCTGCTGGTGCTGGCCTTGCAGAACCGTGGCTTTCGCCGACTGGAAGCGATCATGCTGGTGCTGGTGAGCACCATCGGCGTGTGTTTCTTCGTGGAACTGTTGTTGATCAAGCCGTACTGGCCGGACGTCGCCCGCGGTTTCACACCGTCACTGTCCGCCATCGGCGATGCCGCGCCGCTGTACCTGGCCATCGGGATTCTCGGCGCCACGGTGATGCCGCATAACTTGTACCTGCACACCTCGATCGTCCAGACCCGGCTGATTGGCAAGGATGTGGCCAGCAAGCAGGACGCGGTGAAACTGGCGCGCATCGACACCATTGGCTCCCTGGCCCTGGCGCTGCTGGTCAACGCGGCGATCCTGATCCTCGCGGCGGCTGCGTTTCACAAGACCGGGCATACCGACGTGGTGGATATCCAGGACGCCTATCATCTGCTTGATCCATTAGTGGGCGGGGCGTTGGCCAGCGTGTTGTTCGGCGTCGCATTGCTGGCCTCCGGTCAGAGCTCGACCTTCACCGGCACCATCGCCGGGCAGGTGATCATGGAGGGTTACCTGAACCTGCGGATTCCCTGCTGGCAACGGCGTTTGATAACGCGCGGGCTGGCGCTGATCCCGGCGTTCATCGGCGTCTGGCTGATGGGCGATAACGCGATTGGCAAGCTGCTGGTGTTGAGTCAGGTGGTGTTGAGTCTGCAATTGCCGTTTGCGTTGTACCCGCTGATTCGCATGACCAACGATCACCAGCTGATGGGGCCGTTTGTGAATCGGCTGCCGACGCGAGTGCTGGCGTGGGGGTTGTTTACGGTGATCAGTGGGGCGAATAGCTGGTTGATTTTCCAGTTTTTGCTGTGACGCGCTAAAAGATTGCAGCCTTCGGCAGCTCCTACGGGGAGCGGGTTCACAGTTGCAGTTTTCAGTGATGTAGATGACCCGATGCGACATGAGTCGCACCGGGGATGTTGCCAGACTGCAGCGGATCTTCGTGGGTCCCCGCGCAGTCTGTTGAACGCTTTAGGCCCGTTCGATCGCCAATGCCACGCCCTGACCACCCCCGATGCACAGGGTGGCGAGGCCTTTTTTGGCGTCACGCTTGATCATTTCATGCAGCAACGTCACCAGCACCCGGCAACCCGAGGCACCGATCGGGTGGCCGAGGGCGATAGCACCGCCGTTGACGTTGACCTTGTTCAGGTCCCATTCCAGGTCCTTGGCCACTGCCAGCGATTGTGCGGCGAAGGCTTCGTTGGCTTCGATCAGGTCCAGTTGATCAATGGACCAGCCGGCCTTGTCCAGGCAACGGCGAGTCGCCGATACCGGACCGATGCCCATGATTGCCGGGTCCACGCCCGCGTTGGCGTAAGCAGCGATTTTTGCCAGCACCGGCAGGCCGAGGGCCTTGGCTTTTTCGGCGCTCATCAGGATCACGGCGGCGGCGCCGTCGTTCAGCGACGAGGCGTTACCGGCGGTCACCGAACCGTCCTTTTTGAAGGCCGGTTTCAGTTTGCCCAGAGAGTCGGCGGTGGTGCCGGCCCGTGGCTGTTCGTCAACGTTGAAAGCGACCGGATCGCCCTTACGCTGAGGAATCAGGATCGGCGTGATCTCATCGGCAAAACGCCCGGCTTCGATGGCGGCCGTGGCTTTCTGCTGGGAGGCCGCGGCGAAGGCGTCCTGTTGTTCGCGGGTCAGGTTGTACTTTTCAGTCAGGTTTTCGGCGGTGATACCCATGTGGTAATCGTTGAACGCATCCCACAGGCCGTCGCTGATCATGGTGTCGACGATTTGCGCGTGACCCATGCGCAGGCCGGTGCGGGCACCGGGCATGACGTAGTTGGACAGGCTCATGTTTTCCTGGCCGCCGGCAATGATCACGTCGGCGTCGCCGCAGCGAATCGCCTGGGTGGCCAGGTGCAGGGCCTTGAGGCCCGAGCCGCAAACCTTGTTCAAGGTCATGGCCGGGACAGCGAAGGGCAGGCCGGCCTTGATCGAGGCCTGGCGCGCAGGGTTCTGCCCGGCGCCGGCGGTCAATACCTGGCCCATGATCACTTCATCGACTTCAGCCACGTCCAGGCCGGTTTGCGCGATCAACTGACGGATCACCGCAGCGCCGAGGTCAACGGCAGAAACATTCGCCAGGGCACCCTGAAAACTGCCGATGGCGGTACGGGTGGCGGCGACAATGACGACTTCTTGCATGGAATGATTCCTCACTGAGCAGCGAACTGCATTTCCGGTACATGATCAGGCACGATCAGTTTACCGGCGGTCTTGGCGACGATTTCCTCGACGCTGACGCCCGGTGCACGTTCCTTGAGAATGAACGCGCCGTTTTCGATTTCCAGGTACGCCAGGTCGGTCAACACACGCTTGATGCAACCGGCGCCGGTCAGCGGCAGGCTGCATTTGGACAGGAGCTTGGACTCACCGTCCTTGGACGCGTGGGTCATGATGACGATGATGTTATCTGCGCCGGCCACCAGGTCCATGGCGCCGCCCATGCCCTTGACCAGTTTGCCGGGGATCATCCACGAGGCAATGTTACCTTCAACGTCGACTTCGAAGGCGCCCAGCACGGTCAGGTCGACATGACCACCGCGAATCATCGCGAAGGACTCTGCCGAGGAAAAGATCGACGCGCCGATACGCGCGGTCACAGTTTGCTTGCCGGCGTTGATCATGTCGGCATCGATGGTTTCTTCCGTAGGAAAGGGGCCCATGCCCAGCAGGCCGTTTTCCGACTGCAGCATGACTTCCATGCCTTCGGGGATGTAGTTGGCAACGAGGGTCGGGATGCCGATGCCCAGGTTCACGTAAAAGCCGTCCTGCATTTCGCGGGCGACGCGCTGAGCCATTTGTTCGCGGGAAAGTGCCATTGTTGTTTTTCCTTCATTCGGTCCAGGGGCAGGGGATCACTTACGCACGGTGCGCTGTTCGATGCGCTTCTCGAACGTGCCGCAAATGACCCGGTCGACGTAGATGCCAGGGGTGTGGATCTGCGACGGGTCCAGCTCGCCGGGCTCGACGATTTCTTCGACTTCGACCACGGTGATCTTGCCGGCAGTGGCGGCCAGCGGGTTGAAGTTCTGGGCGGTGTGGCGATAGATCACGTTGCCGAAATGGTCGGCTTTCCAGCCTTTGACGATGGCGAAGTCACCGGTGATGGACTCTTCCATCAGGTACTTGCGGCCATGGAATTCGCGTACTTCCTTGCCTTCGGCGACCGGGGTGCCGACGCCGGTGGCGGTGAAGAACGCCGGGATGCCAGCGCCGCCAGCGCGCATTTTTTCGGCGAGGGTGCCTTGGGGCGTCAGGACCACTTCGATTGCGCCGCTGAGCAGTTGCTCCTCGAACATTTTGTTCTCGCCGACGTAGGACGCGACGACCTTGCGGATCTGCCGGTCTTCCAGCAGCACGCCGAGGCCGAAACCGTCGACGCCGCAGTTGTTGGAAACCACGGTGAGGTCACGCGTGCCTTTGCGCTTGATTTCGGCGATGAGGTTTTCCGGGATCCCGCACAGACCGAAGCCGCCGGCGATCACCGTCATGCCGTCTTCAAGACCTGCCAGAGCTTCCTCATAGGAACTCACGCGCTTGTCGAAACCTGCCATATGCACCTCTTTTATTCTTTGTGGGCGGCTGGCTAGCCGTATGGGGGTTGAGTGTCTCGCCGGAGTATTGATTTGTTAAGTTGATTTTTAAGGTTGATTAATAGATAAAACTCACCAATGTAGGAGCTGCCGAAGGCTGCGATCTTTTGATTCTGAATTTCAACAGCCTTGAAATTGCCAACATCAAAAGATCGCAGCCTTCGGCAGCTCCTACACCGAATGCGTATTACGTTGGAGACACCGGTCATGACAGTCAAGCAGATCCGCGCGTTCCTGGCCGTGGCCCAGAGTCTGAGTTTTGCCGTGGCCTGCGAGCGGTTGCACCTGTCGCAATCGGCGTTGAGCCTGACCATCAAGGCCCTGGAGGAGGGCCTGGGCGGGCGACTCTTCACCCGCAACACCCGCAACGTGGCGCTGACGCCCGAGGGCGAATCGCTGCTGCCGCTGGCCCGTCGACTGATTGCTGATTGGGACAATGCCGAGGATGAACTGCGTCAACGCTTCACCCTCCAGCGCGGGCGCGTGACCCTGGCGGCGATGCCGTCGTTTGCCGGCAACCTGCTGCCGCCGATCCTCAAGACTTTCCGCGCTCGTTACCCAAAGGTCAACGTCACGGTGAATGACGTGATCAACGAGCAAGTGCTGGAAATGGTGCGTGATCGTCAGGTGGAACTGGGGGTGGCGTTTGAACCGACGCAGAGTTCGTCGCTGGAATTCACGCCGCTGTACATGGACCGGTTTGTGGCGGTGGTGCCCCATGATTCGGTCTTCGCCGACCTGGGCGACATCGACTGGCAGACATTGCTCAAGGAGCCGTTCATCACCTTGCAGCGACCGTCGACGGTGCGGGTGATGCTGGAAGAGCACTTGCAGGCGCGGGGGATGAAATTGCCGGTGGAGTTTGAAAGCCATCAGTTGGCGACGGTCGGAAGGATGGTCGCCAGCGGATTGGGGGTGAGCGCGGTGCCGGCCTTGTGCGCCGGGCAGATGCGGGAGCTGGGCGCGCGTTGCATTACCCTGCGCGACCCGGTGGTGGAACGGGCGATCGGGGTGCTGACCAAGCCTGGGGTGGAACTGTCGGCAGCGGCGCAGGCGTTGTTCGATATTCTCAAGGAAGAAAACTTCGGCCAACAAATGTCGGTGCACTGAGCGCGGTCACCTGTGGGAGCGAGCCTGATCGCGATGAGGCCGGCACATTCAGCAGTGATGTTGCCTGGTATATCGCCATCGCGAGCAGGCTCGCTCCCACAGGGTTTGGGTTTCTTCAGTTGCTAAGTGGTCAGGTGTTGAGCCAGTAATGGCAGCAACCGCTCGCACGAAGCCTCAATCTTCAGATCCAGGATGTCATCTGCCCGCGTATTGCCCAGATTGATCGCCATTAACGGCTTCCCCTGATCCGCCATCGCCCGGCACAACCGAAACGCCGAATACGCCATCAGCGAAGACCCGACCACCAGCAACCCCGCAGCCTTTTCCACGGCTGCCATCGCCTTGGCCGCCGTCGCCTGCGCTACGTTCTCGCCAAAAAACACCACATCCGGTTTCATCCGCTCGCCTGCGCAATGCGGGCAATGCGGCACCTGAAAGCGCGCTTCGAATGCCGGGTCGAGCAAGGTATCGCCATCCGGCGCCTGTACCGCATCGACGCCGGCCAGGTAAGGATTCTGTGCTTCCATCAGTTGCTGGATCGAATCCCGCTCGCTGCGCTGCCCGCAGTCCAGGCACAGCACCCGGTGCAAGCTGCCGTGGAGTTCGATCACGTCGTGGCTGCCGGCCTGGTCGTGCAAGGTATCGACGTTCTGGGTGATCAATCCGCTGATCTGCTGCGAACTTTGCAGGCTGGCCAAGGCTTCGTGAGCCACGTTCGGCTGAGCCTGACGCACCCGCGGCCAGCCAAGCATCGCCCGCGCCCAATAGCGGCGCCGGGATTCGGGGGCGCAGAGAAACTCCTGATACATCATCGGTTGCCGGCCACGGCGCACGCCCTGGTTGTCGCGGTGGTCCGGAATGCCCGACGGGGTGCTGATGCCGGCGCCGGTCAGGACCACAAACGGTTGATCGGCCATCAGCTGCTGGAGCCGGTCGAGTTGTTCGCGGATGAGACTGTCGAGCATGTTCAACACTCCGGTGGGCCTGTAGGAGCTGCCGCAGGCTGCGATCTTTTGATCTTCAGCGATTTAAGCATCGTCAAATCAAGATCAAAAGATCGCAGCCTGCGGCAGCTCCTACAGTAAGCCGTTCGCAGTCAGCGGTCACCGGTGATTATTTACGCGCCTCCAGAATCAGGTTGAACGGCGTTTCCGTGGCCCGACGGAACGTCTTGAAGCCCGCCTCGGTGAACACTTTGCGCAACCGCGCCTCGCCAGCCTGGGCGCCGAGCCCGAGGCCGACCTCCTGGGACAGCGAGTTCGGGGTGCAGATGAACGTCGAGGCGGCGTAGAACAGCCGGCCCACGGGGGTGACGTTGTCGTCGAGCGAGTCATTGGCGAACGGTTCCACCAGCAGCACCGTGCCGTCCGGTTTCAGCGAGTCATAGGCATGGCGCGCCGCACCCACCGGGTCGCCCATGTCATGCAGGCAGTCGAAGTAGCAGACCAGGTCATAGTCGTCACCGGGGTAGCTTTTTGCGGTGCCCTGGAAGAATCGCGCTCGCCCGGACACGCCTCCTTCTTCGGCGCGCTGGGTGGCGACGGTGACGGAGGGGGCGTGGTAGTCGAACCCGACGAATCGCGAAATCGGGAACGCCTGGGCCATGATCACGGTTGACGCACCATGCCCGCAGCCGATGTCCGCCACTTTGGCGCCAGCCTCCAGTTTGGCAACCACGCCTTCGAGGGCCGGCAGCCATTCGGCAACCAGGTGCGCTTTATACCCTGGCCGGAAGAACCGCTCCGTGCCATTGAACATGCACGGATGGTGATCGCCCCAGGGCAGGGCACCGTCGCCGCGCATGGCTTTGACCAGTTTGTCCTTGTCATGGAAAAACGACGCGACCACCCCGACACCGCCCGCCACATAGACCGGTGAGTCTTCGATTGCCAGCGCCAGGGCCTGCTCTTCGGGCAGGCGGAACTGGCCGTCGCGGTGTTCCATGTAACCGGAGGCGGCGTGGGCGCTGAGCCATTCGCGCAGCAGGCGGGTGTTGCAGCCGGTCTTGTCGGCGAGTGTTTCAGGGGTGATCGGTTGACTGTCGGCCATGGCCCGATACAGTCCCAGCTCTTCGCCGAGGATGACGTTGGCGAGCATCGCCGCGCCACCCATGTCGTTCACCAGTTTGCCCATGAAATCATTGAGTCTGGCCTCGTCCATCACGTGTGCTCCTTCAGCAGGATCACGGTCCAGAGGCGCCGTTTTTCGAGGTTTTCAGCCCTGGGCGGTGGTCGTGGGAATGATCAGGACGATAAGCCCGTCCTGCGTGCGTTAAGTTTAGTCCGGGGGCCGTGCAGCGCAGGCTGGAGCGACGAAAGTCCCTGTGGGCCAAATCTCCCTGCCTACACCGGACCCTGTGGGAGCGAGCCTGCTCGCGATGAGGCCGGCACATTCACCATTGATGTTGACTGTCACACCGCCATCGCGAGCAGGCTCGCTCCCACAGGGTATGGGTGGTGGTTTGGAGTTTGTAGGCTTGATCGACTTGATACAGCAGCGCACCGTTACCAGTGGTACCGCGTGTATCCCACTGTATCTAACCCCCTTCTCGATACAGAGCCTCCCACTTCGAGGCACTGCCGAACACAGACGAGATACAAACCTGCGATGAACTGCGAAGGCTGTTTGGCGCCCCGGAAACGGGCCGCCAACGTCACTTCATGGTCGCCGCAGCAGGCGGCCGTTTCCCTCCTGATACCGTTCCGCAGCTGCTGCGGACAAGGGGACACAATGACAACGCTCCTGTCTGAACCTGCCTTGAAACCCTCTCCCGTGGATCGGCTGCGCGTCGACCATTACACCAGCGGCATCATCGGCCCGAGCCAGCCGATGCTGGGTCCGCTGGCCGACGGAGGTACCCTGATCACCGGCACGCCGCCGGGCTGCTGGGGGCCGATGATCACGCCGGTTTTCGAAGGGGGGCATGAAGTGACACAACCGGTGGCGATTGCCGGTGCCGAAGTCGGCGACGCCGTGGCGATCAAGATCAAAAGCATGCGCGTCACGTCGCTGGCCACCTCGTCTGGGGTGATGAGCTTCGTGGAAGGTCGCTATCACGGCGATCCGTTCGTCTCCAAATTCTGCTCCAAGTGCGGCACCGAACACCCGGCAAGCTATGTCGAAGGCATCGGCGAGAACTCGATTCGCTGCAACAACTGCGGCGCCGAGGTCAGTGCCTTTCGCTTCAGCCACGGCTATGTGATCGTGTTCGATGCGCAGAATCAGGTCAGCCTGACGGTCAATCAGGACATCGCCAATCAACTGGCCGGCAAGGCCTCCGAGATGTCGGCACTGCCGGAATTCGCGGCCCAGCATTCGATCCTGTCCCTGGCCCGCGCCGACATTCCAGGCGTGGCCGCGCACATGCGGCCGTTCCTCGGCAACATCGGCACCACGCCGTCCCGGGACTTGCCCGACTCGCACAACTGCGCGGATTTCGGCCAGTACCTGATCGGCGCGCCACACCGTTTCGGCATGACCCGAGAGGAACTGCACGCGGCCAAGACCGACGGTCACATGGACACCAACTCGATCCGCGAAGGCTGTGTCTTGATCTGCCCGGTCAAGGTGCCGGGGGCAGGGGTGTACATGGGCGATATGCACGCCCAGCAAGGCAACGGCGAGATCGCCGGGCACGCCACCGATTGCTCCGGGGAAACCGAAGTGCAGGTGCAAGTCATCAAGCACCTGACGCTGAAAGGACCGATCCTGCTGCAAAACCTCGACGACTTGCCGCCGATGGCCCGCCCGATGAATGCCGAGCAACGTCAGAAAGTCCGCGAGCTGGGCGAGCGCTGGGGCCAGACCGAGATCGAGCAAAGCGGCCCGATCACCTTCATCGGCAGCGGCAAGAACCTCAATGTGGCCGTGGAGAACGGCTTGAAGCGCGCCGCTTCGGTCACCGGTCTGCCGTATGACGAAGTGCTCAACCGCGCCACCATCACCGGCTCGATCGACATCAGCCGCTTGCCGGGCACCGTGCGTGTGACGTTCCTGTGCCCGATGAACGTGCTCGATCGCATCGGTATCGGTCATCTGGTGCGCGAGAAGTACGACTTGGCGTAAGGCTATCCAACGGGTCTGTACCAAAGTGTGTACAGACCCGCTGGCGATACAACCGCTGCGGTTTTCTGCCGGAGCGGAACACAGACCCGATACACCGCTTCGGTTAACTGTGAGTCCGTTCTGGCAACCCTTGAGATCGACATCATGCAGACCTCCCTCACATCAACGAAGGCCACCGTCGGGCTCGGCCTGCGTCGCGGTTTAATGAAAGACCTTCAAGCTGCCCGTGTGGGCGATTTCGACTTCCTGGAAGTTGCGCCGGAGAACTGGATCGGCATCGGCGGTGCCCATGGCGCGGCGCTACGGGCGCTGGCCGAGCGTTATCCGTTGTCCTGTCACGGCTTGTCCCTGTCGTTGGGCGGGCCGGCACCGCTGGATGTCGGGTTTCTCCAGGAAGTCCGGGTTTTTCTCGATCAATACAACGTGCCGCTGTACAGCGAACATTTGAGCTATTGCAGCGATGACGGTCACCTTTACGACCTGCTGCCGTTGCCCTTTACCGAAGAAGCGGTGCATCACGTTGCCGCGCGAATTCGCCAGTCCCAGGACATTCTCGGTCGGCGTCTGGCGGTGGAAAACGTCTCCTACTACGCCGCGCCACAGCAGGACATGGACGAGCTGACGTTCACCAACGCGGTGTTGCGCGAAGCCGATTGCGACCTGCTGCTGGACGTCAACAACGTGTACGTCAACTCGATCAACCACGGTTTCGATCCGCAAACGTTTCTGGCGGGCATCGACTCGGGCCGGGTGGTCGCGATACATGTGGCCGGGCACTTCGATGAGTCGGATACGTTGAAAATCGACACCCATGGCGCCTCGGTGAAACCGGTGGTCTGGTCGTTGCTGGCCGAGGCCTATGCCCGGTTCGGCGCGCAACCGACGCTGCTGGAGCGGGACTTCAATTTTCCGGCGTTCGCGGAACTGGTCGCTGAATTGCAGACCATTCGCCGTCTGCAAGCCGAGGGGGTGAACCGTGGATAAGCCAGGCCTGTTTCAGCAGCAGAACACACTGGGTCTTTACCTGCGCGACCCCGATCACTGCACGCCGCCGGCCGGGATGAATGTGGCGCGGGCCGAGGTTTACCGCGACCTGATTTTCGCGAATCTGTCGTCGCTGCTCAGCGGCACCTTTCCCGTGTTGATCAAGATTCTGGGCGATGAGCACTGGCGTTCGCTGGTGCGGATCTTCCTGCGGGACTACCGCGCGCGCACGCCGAAATTCGGCGAGATCGCCAGGGAGTTTGTCGAGTTCCTGGCGTCGCAACCGTCAGCGTTGAGCGAAGGGCCGTGGCCGCCGTTCATGGTGGAGCTGGCGCATTACGAGTGGATCGAGATGGTGCTGCAACAGTCCGAGGCCGAGCCGTTGGCATCGAGTGATGTCGGGTTACTGCTGGATCGATCGTTGCAGGTTTCGCCGCTGGCCTGGCCGTTGGCGTATGCGTGGCCGGTGCAGTTGATAGGGCCGGATTATCGACCTGAAGCACCACCGGCTCAGCCGACATTGTTGTTGGTGCGTCGGTCGGAGGATTGGAGTGTGAAATTTTCCGAGCTGAGCCCGTTGGCGTGGCGCTTGTTGCAGTGGATCGAGGAATTTCCCGAACTGAACGGGCGCGAGCAGTTGGAAGGATTGGCAGTGGAGGCGGGTAGCGCCGGGTCGCCGGAGTTTATGGAGAGTGGTGCGGCGTTGTTGCGGCAGATGCATGGGGAAGGGGTGGTCGGCGTAACCACCTGACCAAACGCCATCCCCCCTGTGGGAGCGAGTCTGCTCGCGATGAGGCCAGCACATCCAATACTGATGTTGACTGACACACCTTCATCGCGAGCAGGCTCGCTCCACAGTAGGTTGGTGGTGCCCGTTCTTTACTGTGCGGAGAAGAAGTACCGCGTCAGGTGAAAGAAGATCGGCGCCGCGAAACAAATCGAGTCCATCCGGTCGAGCATTCCGCCGTGCCCCTTGATCATCGTTCCCCAGTCCTTGGCGCTCAGGCTGCGTTTGATCGCCGACATGACCAGGCCACCCAGAAAACCCATGACCACGATGACGAAGGACATCATCAGCGACTGCCAGAAACTGAAGGGCGTCATCCAGAACATGCAACCGCCAATCAGCGTTGCAGACAGGCCACCACCGACCAGACCTTCCACGGTTTTCGACGGACTCACCAGCGGCGCAACTTTGTGCTTGCCAAAGAGCTTCCCGAACACGTACTGCAACACATCACTCAACTGAACGACAAACACCAGGTAAAACAGCAGCAGTGCGTTTTGCCCCTGGAACCCTTCCAGGTCCAGGAGCAACAGCGCGGGCGCGTGGCTGATGCAGTAGATGCAAATCATCACGCCCCACTGGATCTTTGCCGTTCTTTCCAGAAAGCCTTCCGTGTCCTGACTCAGCACCGCAATGGCCGGTAACAGCAGGAACGCGTACACCGGAATCAGCAACGTGAACATCGAATACCAGTGAGTGCCGATCAGCACATATTGCAGCGGAATCAGGATGAAAAACGCCGAGAACAGCGCGTTGTGATCGCCTGGTTTTGTCGGGGTCAGCGTAATGAATTCCCGGAGCGCGAACAGTGAGATGAAGCCAAAGAGCACGACCGTTGCGTTGCCGCCAAGCTGGTAGGACACGAAGAAGATGATCACCATCCCCCACCAGGCATTCACTCGCTGATTCAGGTTTTCGATGGTCGAGACCGAGCTTTCCGTTTTTGCTCGCCTGGCCAGTAGCCGGCCAATGAGTGAAGCAATTGCCAGCAGGCAGGCGATTGCAAAAAAGAACCACAAGAACTTGTCTTCAAGACTCATTTCGACAACCTCACAATCGCATCACGCGCCCGCTCCAGGAACAGCTGTTTTTCCTCGCCGGCAATCCTTTCCATCGGGTTGCCGATCCGGATCGTGCAGATAATGGGCAGCGGGACGTGTTTGCCTTTAGGCATGGAGCGATGCAGGTTTTCCAGATAGATGGGCACCAGGTCGACATCGGGGAAGGTTTCGCTCAGTCGATACAACCCCGATTTGAATGCCCCGGGCAACGCTTGGGAGGATCGCGTGCCTTCTGGAAAAATGATGATCGAATGGCCGGCCCGTACGACATCGAAAATAGGTTCCAGAACGTTTTGACCGGGCGCCGGGTTACGTTCGATCAGCACGGCATTGAGCCCTTTCTGGGAGATGTACGACAGAAACCTGTTTTTGCCCCAGTAATCGGCAGCGGCGACCGGCTTCACATTCTTTCTGGCTTCGGGGGGCAGGGCGGCGATGATTGCCAGCGTGTCCATATGACTGGTGTGATTGGCGAAATAGATGCGCTGGCGCGTGAGATCCGGCGGGCTCTCCCACCTGGCCGTGACACCGATGAGGAATCGAAGAACAGAAATCAGCGCATTACTGATCCACATGGTTGGCATCCTTCAGTTGCCTGGCGATTGCCAGCGTTCGCGTGACGCAGGTGGCGACTGATCCAATGGCAATGATAGCCAGCGATACCCAAAGCACGTAGTGACTGCCATAAATGCTGGTTTCGACGGCATTCACCAGCAGCGCTGCCGTCATCACGGCCATCCGGTGCTGCTTGGCCATGGGGCCGATAAAGTTCTGCTTGAGACCGATCGAACCGCCAAACACCCGGACGTAAGCCGTCAGTGCAGCGGCCAGGGCGGCAAACCATCCGAGGTCCGAATACCCGATGGCATACCCGAGCCCGACGATCAGCAGACTGTCGGCAATCCGGTCCGGGAATTCGTTGTAGAGACTGCCGATGTCGGATTGCTTGCCGCCCTCAATCGCCACCATCCCGTCGAAGAGATTGCACAGCAGGCGCAACTGAATGCCGACAGCGCAGAAGATCGATCCAATGACGCCGTTATCAATGTTGAGCGCCACGATGCCAGCCAGCGCGAAGGCGATGCTGGCGACGGAGATCTGATTGGGGGAGATGTCTCTTTTTACCAGGATTTCGGTGATGCGCTTTGCCCAGCCCGCAGAGCGGGTCTTGATGGGTCTTCTGTTTTCATCCATTCGCCAATGTCCATATCAAAGATGAGTTACTGCTGGTTGCACTCCGCAAGTCGATTGGGTGCGTCCGACAATATAGAGGCTTTCCTTGGCTGTATGCCGCTCAGTTTAGCTTCCTGTAGGAGCGAGCTTGCTCGCGATGGACTTAATAGCGACGCGATTATTCAGAACAAGCGCATTATCGTTGACGTCCATCGCGAGCAAGCTCGCTCCTACGCAGATCGGGTCGGCAACTTGAGCTCCGCACACAACCCGCCGCCCTCACGATTACTCAACGTCAACGACCCGCCAATCGCCAGCGCCAATTGCTGCGCAATCGCCAGGCCCAACCCGGTCCCGCCGGTGCTGCGGTTGCGCGAGTTTTCGACGCGGTAGAACGGTTCCATCACATGGGCCAGTTCCTCCTCGGCAATCCCGGGGCCGCGGTCCATCACCTTGACCGACAAGCTGCCATCGGCCTTTGATTCCACCCGCAATTCGGCGGCTCCGGCGAATTTGAGCGCATTGTCCGTGAGGTTCACCAACACCCGTCGTAACGCATGCGGCCGGGTATCGATGACCGCGTCGCTTTTGCCGCCGAGCTGAACGTCCTTGCCCATGTCCTGATAGTCGAACACCAGGCTGTCGAGGAATGAATCCAGATCGGTGCGACGGCTCTCTTCGGTGGCGCCGTGGATGCTGCGGGCATACGCCACGCCTTCGCGCACCAGGTGTTCTATCTCGCCAAGGTCGTTCCAGAGTTTGTCTTTCTCGTTGGAGTCGTCCATGAATTCGGCGCGCAGTTTCATGCGGGTAATCGGGGTTTGCAGGTCGTGGGAAATGGCCGCCAGCAGTTGCATGCGCTCTTTCAGGTAGGCGGCAATGCGCGCCTGCATGGCATTGAACGCCATGGCGGCATGGGCGACTTCGGTCGGGCCTTTTTCATCCAGATGCACCGCGTGGGTGTTGGGGTCCAGGGTCTCCACGGCTTGGGCGAGGCGGGTGAGGGGGCGGATGGCGATTCTGACCGCCAGCCAGGTGCAAATAATCATCAGCGCCAATTGGCCCAGCAACACGATGGGCAACCACGGCGACAACGGCAACATCGCCGGCCGCACGTCGATGGTCACCGGGCTGCCGTCCGCCAGCTTCAGGTGCACCTGGAAGTGCTTCTGCGGCCCGGGAATGTCCGTCACGGTCATCGGGTAATCCTTGCCGATGGCGTCTTTGATCGAGGTCATCGCGATGGGTGTATCGCTCATCGCCGTGCCCGGCGAGCCCTCACTTAGCAAATAGTGGTAATTGCGGCGGTCCAGTTGTTTCAACCAACTCATGCGTTCGTCGGCCGGCAAGCGGTCGAGGATGGCGATGGACGTCGAGACGTCGGTTTCCAGATTGCCCAGCATGGTGTTTTTCGCGCTTTCATAACGCTCGTAGTACTGCGCGCCGAAGGACAGCGCCTGCGCGAGGATCAGGCAGATCAGGAAGATCAGCGACAACCGCGAGGCGAGGGTGCGAGGCCAGCGCATCGAGAGCTTCATGATGGCGCACCAAGAACTTCCACCGGCAGGGAGAACACATAACCTTCGCTGCGGACGGTCTTGATGTAGGCCGGTTCCCGCGCATCGTCCAACAAGCGTTGACGCAAGCGGCTGACCAGCAAGTCGATGGAGCGGTCGAACAGGTCGGCGTCGCGGCCCTGGGTCAGGTTCAGCAGTTGGTCGCGATTGAGTACCCGCTGGGGATGATCGAGGAACACCCGCAGCAGGCGATATTCCGCCCCGCTGAGCGCGACCATGGTGCCGTCGGTATCGAGCAAATGCCGGGCCGAGGTGTCCAGGCGCCAGCGACCGAAGGCGAGCAGACGACCGCTTTCGGTGACCACCAGGTTCGGCGGCAGCATTCGCGTGCGACGCAGCACGGCGTTGATCCGTGCCAGCAACTCGCGGGCGGCGAACGGCTTGACCAGGTAATCGTCGGCGCCCATTTCGAGGCCGATGATGCGGTCGGTTTCATCGTTGCGGGCGGTGAGCATCAGCACCGGGGTGGCTTTGTGTTTGCCGGCGCGGATCTCGCGGCAGAGCATCAGCCCGTCGTCGCCCGGCATCATGATGTCGAGCACGATCAGGTCCACCGGCGTGGACTCCAGGAAAGCGCGCATTTGTCGCCCATCGGCGACGACGGTGGTGCGCAGGCCGTTCTTCTTCAGGTAGTTGCCTACCAGCTCTCGAATCTCGCGGTCATCGTCCACGATGAGAATGTGATCGACGTGTTCCATTGGGCCAAGCCTCTGTAGATGGGGGTTGTCGTGCAGTCTATCGAGCCTTGGCCCGCTCGCCCGCAGCCCTTTGTATTGCAGTGTATCTGGCGTGTCGGCGGATACATGCAGACGCAAAAACGTGATTTTTTGGTGGTTTTGTATCGCTGTGTATCAGGACCCGTCTTTGATACGTACCGATTTACACGCGCCTGTTTTCGACACAGACGGGATACCTCGGGGGCTTCTAATAGGTTCCATCGAGGCAAGCCAAGACGCCTCGGCCCAATAAACGATTGACCTATTGAAGCCTTGAGGAAACCACCATGAATACTAAAGCCGTCTACGCCGCTTGCCTGTTTGCCGCACTGAATATCTGCACCTTGTCGGCCCGCGCCGAAGCAGACATCACCCCTAAAACCTACACCTACGGCTCGCACCTGGACATCAAGAAAGTGGTGTCGTTGAAACAGGACGCCACGACTTCCTGCGGGATTGTGGATGCCCAGCTGACCTACCTGGATTCCCAGAACAAAACCCAGGTCCTGGACTACCGCAAATTTGCTGACTGCAACTCAGACAACTGAGTGCTTCGCTCGCCCAATGCCCATCCCATTTGAAACAGGAAGAACATCATGAACAACGTAACCCGCTTCTTGACCGCCGCAGCCTTCGCCCTTGCCGGCGCCGCCGCCCATGCCAACGCCGCCGCCCATGCCAACGCCGCCGTGGAACAAAACACCTGCGGCAGCAGCACCTGCTTCCAGCTGACCCCGGTGAACGAGCAGGGCGCCAACGCCTTCCTGGCCCAGGACGGTTCGAGCCGTACGCCGCAAGGTCAGTTGGTTGCAGCCGATGACCAAACGGCCTGAAGCCAGACACTGTTTCTGTAAACACCACGGTTCCAGTGTGGGAGCGAGCCTGCTCGCGATGACGGACTGTCAGTCGACATCAATGTTGAATGTACCGGCCTCATCGCGAGCAGGCCCGCTCCCACAGGGGACGTGTGTTAACCGCCACCCCCGTATTTCAAGGTGATCCCATGTTACTCATCGCATTCCTGGGCGGCATACTGACCGTCCTCAGCCCCTGCATCCTCCCGGTCGTGCCGTTCCTGTTCGCCGGTGTCGACCGCACGCGGTCTTCGATCCTGCTCACCCTCGGCGGCATGGTCCTGACCTTCGCCCTGATCTCCAGCCTGGCCGTGGTCAGCAGCGAGTGGGTGGTTCAAGCCAACAACACCGGTCGCCATGTGGCCCTGATCGTGATGGCGCTGTTCGCCCTGTCGCTGATTTCCGCGCGGATCGGTGGCTGGCTGGCCCGTCCATTCGTATTGCTCGGCAACCGCCTGGATCCGGACACTCGCAAAATGTCCGGCCCGCTGGGTTCGATCATGATCGGCGTCGCCACCGGCCTGCTCTGGGCGCCGTGCGCCGGGCCGATCCTCGGCGTGATCCTCACCAGCGCCATGCTGCAAGGCGCCAACGCCCAAACCAGTCTGTTGCTGGTGGCGTACGGCTTGGGCAGTGCGTTGTCCCTGGGCACCCTGATCTTCGCCGGTCGCGGCCTGGTCAATCGTTTGAAGTCGTCGATCCCGGTCACCGGTTGGCTGCGTCGTGGTGCCGGTGTTGCTGTATTGGCCGCTGCGGCGGTGATTTCCACCGGTGCCGACAAAACACTGCTGGCTGGCACCTCGTCCGAAGGCGTCAGCAGCCTCGAGAAAGGCGTGCTGGAAACCGTACCGAAAGTCGTCGATTACTTCGTCAGCAAGGTCAAGGCTGACTCGTCGATGGATAACGCCCAAGGCGCGATGCCGTCGATTTCCGGTGCCGTCGAATGGATCAACTCACCAGCGCTGACCAACGAATCCCTGAAAGGCAAAGTGGTACTGGTGGACTTCTGGACCTACGACTGTATCAACTGCCAGCACACCCTGCCTTACGTGAAGGACTGGGCGAAGAAATACGAGAAGGATGGCTTGGTGGTCATCGGCGTCCACACCCCTGAATACGGTTTCGAACGCATCATCGACAACGTCAAGGATCAGGTGAAAAAGCTCGGCATCACTTACCCGGTGGCCATCGACAACAACTATGCGATCTGGCGCAACTTCGACAACCAGTACTGGCCCGCTCACTACCTGATCGACGCCAAGGGGCAGGTGCGTTTCACCCACTTTGGTGAAGGCCGCTACGAGACTCAGGAGAAGATGATTCAGCAGTTGCTGGAAGAGGCCAAGGCCGACGCCAAAGCCCCAACTCCTGCCGCGTAAGTAAATCGATGGATCAATGGCTCACAGGCACCGCGCCGTGGGCCATTGTTTTTTTCTCCTGACTGCGCCGCCATGCCGCCGGTGGCGCCCCGAACTCTCGCCGAAACGCCCGACTGAACGCCGTGTCGGTCTGGTAGCCCACCTCTTCGGCAATCCGCAATAATGAACTGTTACTGCTGCGTAACAGATTAGCCGCGAGCAACATGCGCCATTGCGTCAGGTACTGCATCGGCGAAATCCCCACCAGTTGCTGAAAGCGTTCCGCCAACACTGATCTTGACGTGCCGGCGGTGCGCGCCAGTTCATCCAGGGACCAGGCGTGACACGGTTTTTTGTGCAACGCATTCAGGGCGGCACCGACAATCCGGTCGCCCACGCCTGCCAGCCAACCGGTGCGGCCTTCACCCTGTTCGTGCATATACAGGCGCAACACCTCGATGAACAACACCTCGGCCAGTTTCGCCAGCACCCCTTCGCCGCCGGGGCGAGGCGAGCGTGCTTCGGCCAGCGCATAACGCACCGAAGATTCCAGCCAGATCCCGGCGTTCGAGCCGCGCACATTGACCCGCACCACGGCCGGCAACCCCGTCAGCAACATGCCCGCCAATCGTGTGTCGCACGCCAGATAACCGCACACCAGGCGCGTGACCGCGCCGCCACCGCCATAACTCAACTGCCGGGGACGGCGCGACAGCACCACATCCAGTCGCGCACCGGTGGCGGGTGCGAGTCCGGGGGCTGAGCCCATGCGATGGGCATCACCCTGCGGGAACACCACCACGTCACCTGCCGTCAGGAGTAGGGGTGGCTCATCACCCAGTTCGACGTAACACCCGCCTTCGGTGATCAAGTGAAAGATCACCACCCGTTCGGCGCCGGGCTCCAGGAACGGCGCTGCGGTGTCGGCGCTGGGTGATTGGTAGCACCAGGGTGCGGTGAACCTGGCATTGATGAAGATCGCGCCGACCAGGCGGACGACGCGCAGGGTCTGGGACAGGGCGTCCATGGTGGTGTTCCCGTGTGTTCGGGGAGGCTTTGTGATTGTGAGCCCGTCACGGCGTAACGTGAAATCTCCGGACGATCGGACAGGGTTGGCCGACGATCGGGCAGGACGCCGGCCTTGCTCGGCGCGATAGTTGACGAACAGGGTCTGCCGACCCTGTCATCAATAACAAGAAAGAGAGGTTGCCATGCCGAAGTTCGTCATAGAACGCGAGATTCCGGGCGCCGGAACACTGTCAGAAAGGGATTTGAAAGCCATTTCGCAAAAATCCGCGAGGGTTTTGCGCGATCTGCCAGAGGTGCAATGGCTTCAGAGTTACGTCACCGGCGACAAGATCTACTGCGTGTACATCGCGCCGAACGAAGAACTCATCAGGGAGCACGCCAGGCAGGGTGGTTTCCCGGCCAACAGCGTTTCCCAGGTCATGAACATCATCGATCCCACAACGGCGGAGTAATCGTCTGCCCGTTTCTGGTCCGTGTTCCAACCCGAAAGAGACAGTCTCCATGAGTACACCCATTGATCTTACTGCCCTGAAAAACCGTCAGATGGCCTCTTGGGCCAGCGGCGACTATGCCGTGATCGGCACCACCTTGCAGATCGTTGGCGAGCAGCTCGCCGAAGCCTGCGACCTGCTTTGCGATGAACGCGTGCTCGACGTCGCCGCCGGCAACGGCAATGCGACGCTTGCTGCTGCGCGCCGCGGCGGCCACGTCACCTCCACCGACTACGTGGCCGCGCTGCTTGAACGCGGCGAAGACCGGGCCAGGGCAGAGCGCCTGGAAGTGACCTTTCAAGTGGCGGACGCCGAGGCACTGCCCTTTGAGGATGCCAGCTTCGATGTCGTGCTTTCGACCTTCGGGGTGATGTTTACGCCTGATCAGTCAAAAGCTGCTGCAGAACTGGCGCGCGTCTGCCGTCCTGGCGGGCGGATCGGCCTGGCCAACTGGACGCCCGAAGGCTTCGTCGGCCAGATGTTCAAGACCCTCGGCCGCCACTTGCCGCCACCGCCTGGGGCCCAACCGCCTTCGAACTGGGGCACCGAGGCCTGGCTGCATGAGCACTTCGATGAGCGCAACTTTCTGGTCCAGGTGACGCGCAAGACCTTCAACTTCCGCTACCGCTCGGCCGCGCATTTCATCGACACGTTCCGCAACTGGTACGGCCCTGTCCACAAGGCGTTCGCGGCGCTGCCCCCCGAAGGCGCCCAGGCCTTTGAAAAGGACATGACCGAACTGTTGAACCGCTTGAACCGGGCGGGGGAGAAGTCGCTGGTGGTGCCGAGTGAATACCTTGAGGTGGTGATCACACGGCGTTGACCCACCAACACAAAACCCCTGTGGGAGCGAGCCTGCTCGCGATGAGGCCATTACATTCAACACGGATGTTGAATGAACGACCGCCATCGCGAGCAGGCTCGCTCCCACAGTGGGGGTGGACTTTCACCGGCGCAATCACTCATCCAGCCGCTCGGTATACACCACCCACACGCTGCACGGCATTTTGTACAGCAGGTGTTCCACCGTACTGCCGATCAGTCGGCCCAGGCCGCGATGGCCGACCCGGCCCATGACGAGCACGTCGACGTCATAGGCGTCGGCATAGCGGGTCAGGACCTTGGCCGGATTGCCCATGATCATGTGCCGCTGCTCTGGCGCGATGCCGTTACGCTCGGCCAGTTCGTTGAAGGCATCTTCCTGGAAGTCGAACAGGGTCCGGGCTTTACCTGAAGAGAAAAACGCCGACCCGTTATCGAAGCCGAATTCGTCGGCGCTGATGGATGAAAGGTCGTAGGCGTAGACCACATCGAGCTCGGCGTTACAGGCGCTCGCCAGTTTTGAGGCTTCGTGCAGGATCCGGTCGTTGAAGCTTTTGTAATGATCATCGCGATGGAAAGGGTCGACCGCCGCGACGATCTTGCGCGGCAGGGCATGAACGGCATGGCTGACGAAGTGCAACGGCACCGGGCATTCACGCAGCAAATGCACATCGAGCGGGGTAAACATCAGCCGCGACAGCATCGATTGGTGCTCCAGGGCCTTGATCAGCACGTCCATCGGCTGCTCTTTGAGGTGAATCAGGATTTCCTCCAGCGGGCGTTCGACCCATGCCACTTCGGTGGTGACCTGCACCCCGATCTTGCGCAAGGGACGGGCCTGTTCCTCCAGCCATTGGCGGTGGCGATCGACGTAGCCCAGACGCATCTGTTCCAGGGCTTTTTCGTTGACCAGGCTGGCGGTCGCCAGGCCTTCCAGATAATCGAACGCTACGATGTGCAGCGCCGCCTCTTCGGCCTTCGCCAGCGCCGCGGCCCTGTCGAAGGCCGGGCTGTGTTCCATCAGGGGCGAGGCGACCAGCATGAAACGTGATTGCTCAGACATGACAAATCTCCCGTGGGTTAACGGGCAGATTGCGGCCCCTCTATAACCGTCCAGAGAGACTGCCCTTGCCGCCCGACGTGCGGTCATTCGAAGGCATTCAATCCCCTAAGTATTGACCATGATCAACCTTCCGTCCGTCAGGCCGGCGCAGGCTGACATTCGTGCTGAACTCAAGCGCACGTGCACACTCAGGAGAACCGCCATGGCAACCATGAAAGCCGCGATATTCGTTGAGAAAAACCGCATTGTGCTTGACGACAAGCCGATCCCCGAGGTCGGCCCGCTGGACGCGCTGATCCGCATCACCACCACCACGATCTGCGGCACCGACGTGCATATCCTGCGTGGCGAATACCCTGTGGCCAAAGGGCTGACCATCGGTCACGAACCGGTGGGCATCATTGAGCGGCTTGGCTCGCAGGTGCGCGGCTTTGTCGAAGGGCAACGGGTCATTGCCGGCGCCATTACCCCCAGCGGACAAAGTTACGCCTGCCTGTGCGGCTGCGGCTCACAGGATGGCCCCGATACCCGCCATGGCTTCAAGGCTGCCGGTGGCTGGAAGTTCGGCAACACCATTGATGGCTGCCAGGCCGAGTACGTGCTGGTGCCGGACGCATTGGCCAACCTGTGTCCGATTCCCGATGGCCTCAGCGACGAACAGGTGCTGATGTGCCCGGACATCATGTCCACCGGTTTTTCCGGGGCGGAGCGGGGCGAGGTGACCATCGGTGATACCGTCGCGGTCTTCGCACTCGGGCCGATTGGCCTCTGTGCGGTGGCCGGCGCACGCCTCAAGGGAGCCACCACCATCATTGGCGTCGATGCCGTGCCTGAACGGATGAGCGTCGCCCGGCAATTGGGGGCGACCCATGTGATCAACTTCAAAGATGGCGATGTAGTGGCACAGATCATGGCCCTGACCGATGGCCGCGGCGTCGATGTGTCTATCGAGGCGCTGGGCACCCAAGGCACCTTCGAATCCGCACTGCGGGTGCTGCGTCCGGGCGGCCGTCTCTCCAGCCTGGGGGTTTACTCCAGTGATCTGCGCATTCCCCTCGAAGCCTTTGCCGCCGGGCTGGGGGATTTCAGCATCCTCAGCACCCTGTGCCCGGGCGGCAAGGAACGCATGCGACGGCTGATGGCGGTGGTGGAAAGTGGCGGGGTGGACCTGTCGCCGCTGGTGACCCACCGGTTCAAGCTGGACGATATTGAAGCGGCGTATGAGTTGTTTGCGCATCAGCGGGATGGGGTGATGAAGGTGGCGATAACGCCTTGAAAACAGCGTCGGACTCGCTCAAGTAATGTGGGAGCGAGCCTGCTCGCTCCCACAGAGGCTTTTTATTGTTCGCGCCGCCTATACAACCTGGGCGCCGCGTGATTCCAGCAGTTCGCGCAACACCGAACGATGACAATGCGCCTCAACCTCGCAATAACACCCAACGGCCAACGACGTTTGATGGGACAGCGCAGCCAACAGGTCCAGCAGATGGCTGGGCGCGGGATGCTTCATTTCAGCCTTGAACTTGCGTCTGAAGGCCTCCCAGGCTTTCTCATCCTCTGCGGTTTGGGCTTGCGCAACCAGCCCCGCACTGGGCGACAGCAGCGGCTGCCAGATATCATAAAAATCACGACTGGCAAACTCAGCCTTCGGCACACCCCGGGGCGGACGGCGTACCGTACCTATTCGCAGGCCTTCATCGGGCAGGCGGGGCGAGCCGAGTCGTACGATATGAATGGGCATGGCGGGTTACTTGTGCCGCGAGCCGTCGAACCACTCCATCGCCGTACGCCAGATGCAAATCCCCAGGAAGTAAGCCGACATCAGTAACCAGAGCCCCATCACCATCGGGTTGATCACCGGGTGGTTGACCACCAGCGACAAGCTGCACAGCAGCCAGATGGCCGTCACGGCGATGTTGATCGGCATGAACTTGCGTACGCGGAACGGGTGCAAAAACTTCATCCGCGTCACGGTCAACAGCGCCAGGCCGATGACGGTGAGAAAGGTGATCCATGGCGTCGGGGCAATGATGTACAGGCACAGTGCTACCACGTTCCACGCGGCGGGGAAGCCCTGGAAGTAGTTGTCCTTGCTCTTCATGTTGACGTTGCAGAAGCAAAACAGCGACGAGACCAGAATCAGCGACACGGTCAGCAGCAGCGTGTAGTCCGGCAACGGGATGTAGCGATAGATGAACAGCGCCGGAATAAACACGTACGTCAGGTAGTCGATCACCAGATCGAGGATCGAGCCGTCGAAACTCGGCAGTACTGACTGGACATTGACCTTGCGCGCCAGCGCGCCGTCCAGTCCGTCGACGATCAGGGCAACGCCCAGCCACAGCAGGCAGTTGGTGGGCTGGTTCTCGAGCAGGGCGAGGGTGGCGAGGAAGGCAGTGACCACGCCGGTGGCGGTAAAACCATGGGCGCCCCATGCTTTGAGCCTGGCAATGTGTACGGTCGAAATCACGGGGGCGTTCTCCAGAAAGTGAAGCAAGCCAGTCATCACCCTCATCATCGGGGGCGGCGGCAAACCAGGTCGGGTTGCAGGTATCGACCGGGAATCCGGGAATAAGGTTCACCACTCATGAATCTTAGCTGGGCCGCAAAAAAATACCCCGGATAAATCCGGAGTATTAAATGAAGCCTGAGCGAGCCTGCGTTTCGGCCTAGCGCCAACTTTCGTCGACACAGGGTTTGGCTTCATCGCAATGCTCTCCGGCCAGGCTGGGGTAGTCGGTGTAGCCCTTGGCACCGCCGCCATAGAACGTTGTCTGATCCTCGGGATTGAGCGGCGCACCCTGGCGCAAGCGTTCAGGAAGGTCGGGGTTGGCCAGGAATTTGCGGCCGAAGGCAATCAGATCGGCCTTGCCCTGCGCAAGCCAGGCCTCTGCCGTGTCGTGATTGAAGCCACCGGCGAGCATCAAGGTGCCGCGATATTTCTCGCGCATCAGCGTCAGCATTCGCTGTGCTTCAGGGGAGAGCGGTATGTTTTGCTCAAGCGCGCCGATCGCCGGATTGACCAGGTGCAAGTAGGCGAGTTTGTAGTCGTTGAGCTTCTCGGCCAGATAGCCGAACGTTTCCTCGCGATTGTCGTCGCTGATGTCATTGAATGTACTCGACGGCGACAGGCGTACGCCGACCCGGTCCGGTCCGCAGATTTCGCAGACGGCCTGGATCACTTCCAAGGGCAGCCGTGCACGGTTTTCGATCGGTCCGCCATATTCGTCGGTGCGTTGGTTGCTGCCGGAATTGATGAATTGATCAAACAAATAGCCGTTGGCGCAATGCACCTCGACGCCGTCGAAACCGGCGCTCAGGGCATTTTTGGCCCCGCGTTCGAATTGCTTGATCAGGTAAGGCATTTCTTCGATCTGCAACGCGCGGGGGGTGATGAACGGCACCAGTTCGCCTTCACCGGCCTCATTTTCGATAAACGCCGAACCCGCGGGTTTGATGGCCGAAGGCGCCACCGGCAACATGCCGTCCGGTTGCAGCGCCGGATGGGAAATGCGCCCCACATGCCACAGCTGCAAAAAGATCAGGCCGCCAGCCGCATGCACGGTATCGGTGACCCGGCGCCAGCTTTCGATTTGTTCGTGACTATGGATGCCCGGCGTCCAGGCATAACCCTGGCCCTGCATCGACACCTGCGTCGCTTCGGTGATGATCAGCGCCGCCGAGGCGCGCTGCGCGTAATAAGTGGCGTTGAGTGCCGTGGGCACATTGCCCGGCTGGCCGGCGCGGGAGCGGGTCAACGGCGCCATGACGATGCGGTGCGGCAGTACGTAACGTCCCAGCTTGATGGGTTTGAACAACTGCTCGGTAGACGCAGTGGTGTCGGACATGAGGCTTACCTCCTGGCGAAGTGCCCACGCGAACACCGCCGAGAGTCGAGGCTATTCAGAGGGGCGCGGGATATTAACTATGGTTGTCTGCGGCGCGATTACCAACCCGGGCGACAAAGGGTCATCGGACTCTGTCCGGTATCGGTTTCATGTCAGCCAAACGGTCATGGCACATTTACTGGCGAGGACTATCGTTGCCTGACTGAGTTACGCCTATCAATGAGGACGTCGTCATGAACACCAGCGATTTGCTCGAACAACTCCTGCGGGCCGGCCAGGGCTCGATGTCGCAACAGGGTGGCCGTGGCGCTTCGGCCCAGGGCGGGCTCGGCGACCTCGGCGGATTGCTCGGCGGCCTGTTGGGCGGTGGCGCCGGTTCAAGCAGCGGCGGTGGCGGGTTGGGCGGTTTGCTCGGTGGTCTGTTGGGCGGCGGCTCACCCATGGCCGGTGCGACCCGGACCCGGTCGGGTGGCGGCACCCACTACGCGGCGCTGGCTTCGCTGGGAATGATGGCGTTCCAGGCGTATCAGGCCTGGCAACGCAGCCAGGCTTCGGCACCGCAACAGGCGCCACGTACGGTCGACTTGTTGTCCGGCCCGGAAGTCGAGGACCACAGCCACGCGATCCTCCGCGCATTGATCGCGGCGGCCAAGGCCGATGGCCGGATCGATGATGCCGAGAAACAGATGATCAGCACCGAAATCGGCCGCCACACCGATGATCCGCAATTGCAGCAATGGCTGGACGATGAAGTCGCCAGGCCGCTGGATGCGGCGGATGTGGCGCAGTCGGCCACGGACCCAGGCATGGCTGCGGAAATGTACCTGGCCAGCGTGATGCTGGTGGACGACCAGCAGGACGCCGAGCGTAGCTATCTGGATGAACTGGCGGCGGCGCTGAATATCGATCCGGATTTGCAAGTGCATCTGGAGCAACAGGCCAAGGGCGGCGGTGCTTGAGGTGCATCAGTAAAAAATAAGGTTGGCTGTCAGGACGCCTTCGCGAGCAGGCTCGCTCCCACAGTTTAAATTCTGTACGACGATCCAATGTGGGAGCGAGCCTGCTCGCGAAGAACGATAACGCGGTCAACCTGCTGAAATCCTGTTACGGGGTGCCGGAAGCTTTCGGCACCAGAAACGTAACGCCATAGCGCTCGGCAACCTCAAATATCCTCGGCAAGTCCTCGGGGACTTTGAGCTGATCCATGGCCGCAAAAAACTGGCCGCCACGGGGATCGGAAACCACGCCGATGATTTTCGCCGTGGCGCTGATGTTCTTGTAGGCATGGATGGAGCCCGCAGGGATATGCACGTAGCCACCGGGCGAGACAGTGGTGGACGTGCCCTCGACCGTCACTTGCACTTGCCCGTCAACGACATAGAACGCTTCATCCCAAGGGTGAAAGTGCGGTGGCGGCCCGCCCCCTTGCACGCCTTCCTGAATGTGCATTTCAAAGGGTTTGGTCATGTCTCCGCCGGCGAGAATCGTGATCCTCTCACCCACGACATTGACCGGTCCGGGGACTTTATCCGACTCGATGACGTGAACCGTTCGCATGACTGCTCTCCGAAGGATGAGTCCACCCCCGTTGAGTATATTCACTCGAACCTGGCCCCGGTGCCGCGGCACACGCCCGTCCGTCAGGGCAATTTCAACGCCGATTGAATTTTTCTCCGCAGGTATTGCTCTGCTGATGTAGAGACGTGCTGATCCAGCGTCCTGCCACTGGCCTCAGACCGAGAGATATTTTCATGACTGCCCAGACCCGACTTGAATCGCAGCCCGTCCATGAACATCCGATGTCTGGCATCGGCGGCATGAAGCAGACCTACGAGCAATTGCTCCTGGGCGACGATGCCGGGCAAAGGCATGCACTCGCCCAAACCTTCCTGAAAACCCAGCTCCAGCACGCGGCGGACCTGCCTGAAGCCCTGCCGCACGATCTGTCGTCGCTGCAATCCTTTGTCGAACAACACAGCGTCGACGTGGCTCGCCAGTACGCCGACTACCTGCAACAACGCAAGGCAGGCGGCCCGCGGCAGTTCTTCAGCAACAAGGCGCACGCGCTGTTTTTCCTGCAAGCCGTTGCGCCGACCAAAATGGTCGACGGCGCGTGGCTGTATGGCCTGCTGAAACACTGGCGCGACCCTCGTTTCGAAGGGCTGATCTGCACCTATCTGGAAGAGCTGGGCGACGGCAATCCGGCGCAGAACCATGTGGTGATCTACCGCAAGCTGCTCGCCGAACACGGCTTGCAGGACAGCGGCGTGATTGCCGATCAGCATTACCTGCAAGGCACGATACAACTGGCGCTGGGCGAATGCAGCGAAGCATTTTTGCCGGAGGTGATCGGCTACAACCTCGGCTACGAACAACTGCCGCTGCACCTGCTGATCAGTGCCTATGAACTCGGCGAATTGGGCATCGATCCGTATTACTTCACCCTGCACGTCACCATCGACAATGCCAGCACCGGTCACGCGCACAAGGCTGTGCAGTCGGTGTTGCAGCTGTTGCCGATAGAAGGCGACCGTGAGGCGTTTCTGCGCAGGGTCGCGCTGGGTTATCGGCTCAACGATCTGGGGCAGGGCAGTCGCGCGATCATCGAATCGTTCGACCTGCACGGCGAAGTGCTGAACATGCTTGAACGCAAACGCCCGTTTGGCCAGCACATGCATTCCGACTACTGTCGCTTCGAAGGCAAGACGGTCAATCAATGGTTGTCGTCGGCGGAGCAACTGCCCGGTTTCCTCGCAGCCCTGGAAAACAAGGGCTGGATCAAGCGTCACCAGGACCCGCAAGCCAGCCGTTTCTGGCAATTGGTCGACGGTGACGGCGCCGCGATGTTCGGGGTATTCAGCCCTTACGAAAAACAATTGCTGCATGACTGGATCGTCGGCGACTGGAGCCCTGAGCGGTCGCCGACGGCTGTTCGTCGTGGCACCCGTGTCGCAGCGGAGCCGCCGGTGCCTGGCCATGATCCGGATGTGCAAAGCCTGGAAGCTACACTGAAAGGGCATACCGCCGAAGAGCAGATGCAGGCGTTGATCCCGTGGTTGTCTGCCCATCGACACGCTCACCCCGCTGGCCTGATGGCCACGCGTCGGTTCATCGAACTCAAAACCGGTTTTCGATAGGGAGCCCTCCATGAACCAGGAAGAACACCTTTGCGCCGCCGATCTGGCCTTGCTGCAACTGGGGCGGCGCTTGCAGGCCGATGGCTACCGTTTCATCACGCCGACGCCACTCACCCATCAGCGGGTCAATGACCGCGCCTTCGGGCAAAGCGCCCGGACCTTGCGCGACGTTTTTGGCTGGTCGCGGTCGTTCGAACCCGGCCTGTTGTCCGTGGATGAACAGCGCCAGTTGCATCAGGCGGGCGTCCTCGAGGAAAGCAACGGACGGCTGAAAAGCCACGTGCGCTGGTCCAGCCTGGACGATCTGTTGTTCGTGCATTCGGGATTCCCCACCGACGCGGCTGACGCGGTGTTCTTCGGCCCGGACACCTACCGTTTCGCCCAACTGATTCATACCCACCTGCAACAGAGCTTCGCGCCGATCAGGCGCGCCGTGGACATCGGCTGCGGGGCGGGCGTCGGGGCGATTGTGATTGCCCGCGCCCGTCGTGACGCCGAAGTGCTGGCGGTCGACATCAACCCGGCGGCGTTGCGCATGACGGCGGTCAACGCCGCGCTGGCCGAAGTGACCAACCTCAGCATCGAGGCCAGTGATGTGCTGCAGGACGTCGACGGCAATTTCGACCTGATCGTCGCCAATCCACCCTACATGGCCGATCCCGCCGAGCGTGCCTACCGGCATGGCGGTGGCGCATTCGGCGCGCAATTGTCGCTGCGTATTGTCGAGCAGGCCCTGTATCGCCTGGCCCCCGGCGGCTCGCTGGTGTTGTACACCGGTGTGGCAATGATCGAGGGGCGCGATCCGTTTCTGGACGCACTGATCCCGCGCCTGGAGGCACCGATGTTCGCCTGGACCTACCGCGAACTCGATCCCGACGTGTTCGGCGAAGAGCTGTTGACCCAAGGCTATCAACGGGTGGAACGGATTGCGGTCGTTGCCTTGATCGTCACGCGCATCGGCCCCGGTATCGGCGGAATCCTTGAGTCGGCAGCTGCTGCGTCATGAACAAGAACCTCGACGATTACAATCGCATGCGCGATTTCTCGGCGACCTCTGAACCGGCAGCCGGCAAACGCTCAGGCAAAAAAAACACCAAAGACCATGCCTTGCAGTTCTGCATCCAGAAGCACGACGCCTCGCGCCTGCATTACGACTTTCGCCTGGAACTCGATGGCGCGTTGAAAAGTTGGGCGGTGCCCAAAGGCCCGTCGCTGGACCCCAAGGTCAAGCGCCTGGCGGTGCATGTCGAAGACCATCCGCTTGATTACGCGACGTTCGAGGGCAGCATTCCCGAAGGGCATTACGGCGCCGGTGACGTGATTGTCTGGGATCGCGGGGTGTGGGTTCCCCAGGACGATCCGGCCAAGGCCTACGCCAAGGGCAAACTGAAATTCGAGCTGCAAGGCGAGAAACTCGGCGGCCTGTGGAACCTGGTGCGCACGCACATGCCGGGCAAGCAGGAGCAGTGGTTTCTGATCAAACATCAGGACAGCGCCGCCAAACCCGAGAGTGACTACGACGTGGTCACCGCCGAGCCCGACAGTGTGCTCAGTGATCGGACCATCGTCCCCAAGTCGAAAGCGACGAGCAAACCCAAAGCCATCAAGAAACCGGCGCGCAAGGTCGCTGCTGAGGAACAATTGACGCCACTCACCGGTGCGCGCAAAGCCAAACTGCCGGAACTGCTCAAACCGGAACTGGCAACGCTGGTGGAAAAAGCCCCTGGCGGCGAGTGGAGCTATGAGATCAAACTCAAATAGGCACCGGTGTTGTGTTGCTTTTCAAGAGCCCTATAGAATGTGGCTCTTGCGTTTGCGGTGTTGCAATTGAAAGGTTGCATGTGTTGCTTTTCGGTAGCCTCCATCAGGGAAGAGCGAGCCAAGGAGATTTGCAAACCGTTGCATTTGAGGCTAGTCGGCCGATGCGGAGGTTATTCGCACATTCATTTGCAAGTCAATGCGCGCTCACTGATTCAAAGCACCAAGCATAGTGAATCGATCCCGGCCCCATAGGCACATCTGAATGACTATTCCTGGCCATGGCTAGCCTCGCGAAGAGTTGATAACGACCCCTATCGGCTGGTCGTAGTCGGCAAGATTAAAACTGCCGTAGCCAGAGCATTAGGTAGCAAAAAGGCGAATGCCAGAATAGTTTAGCGGTTAAAAGTTGTAGATTATTCTTTCAATTAACGCCAAATAATTGTCATAAAAATCTATAAAATTTGTTTTATGCGCAATTATGCAAAAATTCATAATTTGCTTGAAGGCAGGATTTGGCAACGAAAAAAACAAGAGTGCAGGAGGCAGGTGAAGGGTGGATAAAGCCGTCTCTCGATATCCTAGATCCTAGGCCTCCGGGATGTTTCTGCCGGTGAGAACGAGACGCGTTGGTCAAAGCTGAAGGGTGAATGTTCATGGTCGCAGGTGCGATTGTTGTCCCGCGCTTCATTGCTGTCCAAAAATGCCAGCAGCAAGGAAAAGAAAAGTTTCCTTTAAGTGCTGAAAATACCCGCAAAGACAACATTTCTTTACTTTCGGATATCGGTAGATTGCTGCCTGTTGAGAAGGGCAGAAAACGACCGATTGTGTTGAAAAAGTCGGTCATGGTTTCCTCAGCAGAAAAGTACGCGTCTGAGATTGAAATCTTTACTTTTGGCAGAGGCTTCCGGACTCGGATTTCACATAGCAGCGTGCAAAAAAGGCGTTTTCACTAGTCAATGAACAGGCAGTTTTGGCAGACCGACTTTTTCAACAGAATCGACCCTTAGCCGTCATTCGGCTGCGGACTGACGAACATTACCCAGATGTCTTGGGATGTTTAGGGCTTCGAAGCCTGAATGGCTGCTTCGAGCAAAGGGCCCGTGATCCGGCGGCCATTGTAATCATCGACAAAGTAATTGATTCGGTTAGCCAGGTGCTGAATGGATAGCCAGCCCAAGCCTCGGTAGTCGCGCAATTCCTCGTCGTTGAGCTTAATCAGACATTCGTAACTCACAAAAGACGCCTCGCAGTTGACGAGGACATAGATTGAGCCATCTCCTGCGCGAAGAAGCTGCCAGTAGTCGTCCGTTGTGTGATATGTCGCCGGCGCGAGCTGAACCAGATCCATGTTTGATTTTCGTACGTTACCTTTCAGTTTCTAACCATAACATGACTGCGAGCGCACGATTCTCGAATGCCCGCTTTTGGGCCGGTTGCTGCCCTTCGTGATAGACAGCAACCGGCCCAGAGTGTGTAAAAACGCTCATGGCCTCATCGTCTTGGATCATCGACGTTATTGGCGGAACGATCACAAGGCAAATGCTGCGTGTCGTATCAGTCGTGACCTGGAACACGTCAACGTCGTTTTTACAGTCTCTGGGATGGGCCAAAATCAGCCTTTTTTTAGGCCAGCAGCGCCTTCATCAAACCGTTGGCACCGATGATTTTCATGACCCGTTTCAGGTTGTAGGCGAGCACATTTAAGCTCATCTCCGCACTCACCCCGGCCAGCTTCCGCGTCAGGAAGTGCGTTGCACCCATCCACTGTTTGAGCGTCCCGAAGGGATGCTCAACCGTCCGTTTTCGGACTCGCATCATCTCCGGGGCTTTGCTCAGCCGAAGCTGCATTGCCTCCAATACGGCTTCATGTTCCCAGCGGCGAATTCGTCGTTGCGTGCTCGGTGTGCACTGCGGCTTCATGGCGCAGCCTTGGCAATTCGAACTCCAGTAACGGTGTAACTTCAGGCCTTTTTCAACGCTGGAAAAACGCCAAATCAATACCTCTCCAGCCGGACAAATGTATTCATTTTTTGAAGCGTCGTAGATGAAGACATCATTGTTGAAGCGCCCATCGGCTTTGGCTGCTGAGGTCATCGGCTTGGGCACATAGGCGGTGATATTTGCATCGTGACAAGCCAGGATTTGTTCGCTTTTGAAGTAACCTCGATCAGCCACTACCGACAGCGTTTCTGACGCCATCGCCTCGCGGGCCTGCTTGGCCATCGAGCTGAGTTGATCGCGGTCGGAACCGGCATTGGTCACCTCGTGCGCAACGATCAGATGGTGCTGCGTATCGACCGCTGTCTGCACGTTGTAGCCGACGATTCCGGTGCCGCGCGTCATCATGGAGCGAGCGTCTGGATCGGTCAGTGAGACCTGTTTATCCGGCGACTCGTTGAGCTGGATTTCAATCGCTTGAAGCTCCTTCATTTGCGCCTTCAGCTTGGCGATTTTCTCTTCCAGCCGCACGACACTGGGCTCGGAAGCTGTGGGTTCTTGCCGATCGGCAGCATCGAGTGCCGTCAGGTAACGGTTGATGCTCGATTCAATTTCTTCCATTCGCCGCTTCAGTTTGGCGCTGGTGAAATTGCGGTCACGGTTGTTGACTGCCTTGAATTTGCTGCCGTCGATGGCCACCAGATTTTCTCCGAACAATCCCAACCGCTGACACAGCACAACGAACTGGCGACAGACGCCTCGGATGGCCTTGCTGTTGTCTTTTCGGAAGTTGGCGATGGTCTTGAAGTCCGGCATCAAACGCCCGGTCAACCACATCAGCTCAACGTTGCGTTGAGCTTCTCGCTCCAGCCGTCGGCTCGACTGAATGCGGTTGAGATAGCCGTAGATGTAAATCTTCAGCAGGATCGAAGGGTGGTAAGCAGGCCGGCCTGTGTCAGCAGGAATAGCACCGTCAAAACCCAGATTGACCAGGTCGAGTTCATCGACGAAGACGTCGACTATGCGCACCGGATTGGAATCGTTGACGTAGTCGTCGAGGCTTTCGGGAAGTAAGGTGCTTTGCCCTCGATGTTCACCTTGGATGAAGCGCTTCATGGGCGATCCCTGCGATGAAATCCTCAGAAATCATAGCAGGACTAACGGCGGCGTTATGTTCAGACATTGATGCGTTTTTCGACCGCCTGTAGTTGCCTTACCGGGTCCCAACCACTCGGCGACGCTTGAGCTTTGCTCCACCAAAGCATTCCTTTAGAGATCCATAATCTGCGCAAATCAGCATGAGCAGATGTCGCGTCATCATAGCCAAACTGCGTACCGCAGGACGGGCACATGCCAAACGAAGAGCAACCAACGTCGTCGTATGGAGGCTCTTCAAGCCCGTCGTATCCACAAACCGGACAAAGATATGAAACGTTGCCTGCAATCATCCAACCCCCAGATTTCTAGCCTCTAGCCCACGTTGTCGCCGTGCCTGCTGATCTCCGGAATCTTATACTGAATCTGAGCAACTGATGTCTGACCTAGGCTGAGTAGGACAAAACATTCCGGAGTGGAAGCGGCTAAGGGTTTTTACACACTCTGGGCCAAAAGCGGTCACGACATCTGGCCAGGAAAATGGGTGCGCTTCAACTTCAAAAATCTTAAAAAATTATGGTGTGGTCTGGTGTTTCGACCAACCCCAGATGTAGATCCAGTTGCCCCCCAGAATCTAATTCAGACACTTCCTCATTAGAGAAAAGCGGGTAGAAATCGAGCTTTTCCTTTGCTGCTATGGCGAGTGGAATTGACGCTGCAACGATGTCTGCGGCGGGCCAGATTTTTGGTTGGCCGATCGGGTTGTCCGATGCAGGGAGGTTTCCCCAGCGATGGACATCTGGTGTTTCGAAGCCAGCTTGGGAGGCCAGGCTAATCCAGTAGCCTTCAAATCGAGTTCTAATCGACTGATTACCCACAATCCAGCTCAACACCGTTACTCGAATATCGACTTTTTCTAATGCGGCCCATTCAACCAAAGCAAATGAGGAGTAGCCAGGACGAGGCCGCATGAAATGGTCTTTGAAGCGCTTTCTCAGATTGACGGTTTGTCCGACGTAACAGGCCTTGCGTGTGCCATCTTGGCTCTGAGCGGTGAGGGCATAAATCCAAGTGCCTCCAAGCGTGGATTTTCTAGATTTACGCTCTTTGGATCTCCGAACTGGGTGGCCTCCAAAATTGAAGTGTACGCGTAGCCGTTTTCCGCTTTCACAACGAAAGCCAGCGTAGTCCTTCCCATTTCTCGTAACTGTCAATCCGTACCCGGCAGCCAGGTTAAGCAGGTGTTCTCTGCTGGTGATTTCGCCCAAGTCAATCGCCGCTTGTAGCGAGAGCTTCAGAGTCCTGGCGTGCTTGATCGCTTCTCTGTCCATAGTCATTGATCATGATCCATATTAGGCAAAAACTTTGGATCGTTCCCAGTCGTTGCTGAGCCTGGTTTGCTGCCAAAGCACGGAAAAACTCAAAAAGGTTCAGACATTTCTGACCTCATCCAACTATTCGTGAAGCTCCACAGCGCTTTCCTAGCAAGGGCCATCACATTGAGCGCGCTATGGATATTTCCATCAAAAAGGAATGTCCGCAATGGGTCGGTTTCAGTCGGTCGCGACAGGCAGAAAACGGCCGATTGTGTTGAAAAAGTCGGTCATGGTTTCCTCAGCAGAAAAGTACGCGTCTGAGATTGAAATCTTTACTTTTGGCAGAGGCTTCCGGACTCGGATTTCACATAGCAGCGTGCAAAAAAGGCGTTTTCACTAGTCAATGAACAGGCAGTTTTGGCAGACCGACTTTTTCAACAGAATCGGCCAGAAGCGGTCAATTGGATGCACGTCTAACAACCGCTTCTAGTCGTTATCACGGAATCCAAGTTCACTGCCTTGTCTTCACTGTGACGAACATTTTGATGCGGTCGTGAATCTCTTGGAGGGCATGGCGGAAAGGCTCATGTTTCTCTCTGGTTGTCGGGTCTTCAAAACTCCATACGATCACCTCACCGGAGGACGGCATCTGTGAAGCTTCTTCGGAAGACTTATCACACAGTGTGATCACGTAATGAAACTCCTGCCCTTCAAATTCATTGATCGATTTGCTACGCAGGCCGTTGGTCTCTATGCCGATGTGTTCGAGAGACTCCAGGGTTCGAGGATCAACCTCGCCGGGTTCAAGGCCAGCACTGAAAGCTTCGAAGTTTGATGAGTCAGTGTGACGAAGCAGCGGCTTCGGCCAGCAAGGAGCGGACATCGTTTTTGGCGCAGACAAACAGGACCCGCATTTTGTCAGCCATTCCTTTTTCCTCGCTCAATGGTGATCGTAATGCTGTTACTTTTTTACATAGGGTTCCTTATGAGGTCCTGAATCGGCATATACAGACCAAACGGTCTGCGTGGGCGATAAGGCACCCCTCTTTCGTATTGTTCAGGTGAATGCAAAGCCTCAAACATCCTCAGCATGCTCTTAAACAGCTGGGATCATCATATGCAATCTGAATGCCTCGTAGTCGGCGATAACCAAGGAATGTTGACGCCAGAATAATGGCCATTTAACATCAAGCTGCTATTTTGCTATCACTCTCTGTTTCGAGGGATCGAACATGTCTTCACCCGCCCTCGTGGCGAGGTTGTGCCTGGTTTTGCTGTGCCTTTCTCCGCTGAACCTCACCTATGCCGCGCCAACACCCGGTGAGGCCGACCTTATCCGCGAACGCCAGGACCGCTTGCTCGAAGAGCAGCGTCGGCGCCTCGAGGAGCTGAAGGAATTACCCGGTAAGCAAGTCACGCCCACAGCTCCGTCGACGCCTGCGGACACTCGCTGTTTCCCGATCAAGGACATCGAACTTAAAGGCGCCGACAGCCTCTCGGACAGCGATAAAAACCTCCTGCTCAAGCCCTACATCGGCCAATGCCTGGGCATTACCCAGCTCAATGAGCTGCTGAAAGCCATCACCAACCACTACATCGAAAAAGGCTTGGTCACCAGCCGCGCCTATCTGCCGCAGCAGGATTTGTCCGGCGGGCGTCTGCAGGTGCTGGTGGTCGAGGGCAAACTCGAGGGACTGAAGGGCGCGGACGGCAGCCAATTGTCCAGCCGTGAACTGGCCATGGCTTTCCCTGGCAGGTCGGGAGAGTTAGTCAACCTGCGTGAAATCGAGCAGATGGTCGATCAGCTTAATCGCTTGCCCTCCAATCAGGCACAGATGGAACTGGCGCCCGGCGAGCAGGTGGGGGGCAGCGAGATTCTGGTTAAAAACAGCCCGCAGAAGCCGTGGCGTGTTGGGTTGTCGCGTAACAATGGTGGTCAGCGCAGCACTGGCGAGCAGCAGTGGAACACCACGCTGGATTGGGACAATCCGCTGGGTTTGGCCGATCAGTTGATGCTGCGCGGCGGCCACGATGCGATGACCGATCACCAGCACACCTCCAACAACGCGATGCTCTATTACAACCTGCCGTGGGGCTGGTGGAACTTCAGTTACACCTACAGCCAGAGCGAGTACCGCTCGCAGATAGCCGCCAACGGTTACAACTTCAAGCAGACCGGCGACAGTGAAAACCATCAGTTGCGTGTGGAGCGGGTCATCCATCGTGATGCCGTGAGCAAGACCTCGCTCAGCAGCGACCTGTCGTACCTGCGCACCAACAACTTCATCGAAGACAGCCAACTCAAACTGAGCAGCAACCGCATTAGCGAAGCGCAGTTCGGCATCAACCACGGTCGGCGCGTCGGCAGTGCGTTCGTCAACCTCGACCTCGGCATGCAGCAAGGCATCGGCGCCTTCGATGCCCAGGGCAAGGGCGATGAGTTCCCGGGTGCACCGGACGCGCGTTATCGCAAGTACACCGCCACCGCGACCTACCTGCAGCCGTTCAAGCTGTGGGGCGAATCCTTCAGTTTCACCAGCCTGATGACTGGCCAACGCAGCGAAGACGTGCTGTTCAGCCCGCAGCGCACCAGCCTGGGCGGCCAATCCTCTATTCGTGGCTACAAGGATCAAACCTTGTCCGGCGACAGCGGCGGCTACTGGCGCAACGACCTGCGCTGGAGTCGTCCTGTGACGCTGGCCTGGTTGCGTCCGGCCTTCGCCGAATACGGCACCAGCGTGGGTTACGACCAAGGTGTTATCCGTGGCGATCGCTACAACGGCGACCAGCATGGGCGGATGTCGAGCAACTCGCTGGAAGTGTTCGCCCGTGGTGAGCATCTGGCCGCCAGCGTCACTTTCGCCCATTCCCTGGAACGTCCGGCGGTCCTGACCGAGCGCGAAGCGCCGATCTATTTTCGCGTGGATTTCTTTCTCTAACTGTCGCTGCACGAGATCACCTACATGGACGTTCGCCAATTCGCCTACCTCGCTCGTCAGCCTTCAGCGCAGGTGAACAACCGCGAACGTTTCTGGGGCATGCCCAAGCGTGGAGTGGCGTTCCTGCTGGCCAACGTCATGTTCTGGCAGCCGCTGTGGGCCCAGGCCGACGGCATTGTGGTCGCCACGCCGGGCACCACGCTGGATCATGCCGGCAATGGCGTGCCGATCGTCAACATCGCCACACCCAATGGCAGTGGTCTGTCGCACAACCAGTTTGTCGACTACAACGTCGGCGCCCAAGGCGTGATCCTTAACAACGGTTCCACCCAGACCTCGGCCACACAACTGGGCGGCATCATCATCGGCAACCCGCACCTGAAAAACAGCGGCTCGGCGCAGACCATCCTCAACGAAGTGGTCGGCGGCAGCCCAAGTCAGTTGCGCGGCTACACCGAGGTGGCGGGGCAGTCGGCGCGGGTCATCGTCGCCAACCCTTATGGCATCACCTGCAACGGCTGCGGCTTCATCAACACCCCACGTGCGACGCTGACCACAGGTAAACCGGTGATTGACGGCAGTGGTCGCCTGGAGCGTTTTCAGGTCGACCAGGGCAGCGTCGCGATTGAGGGGGCAGGGCTCAACGCAGGAAACGTCGACCGCTTCGAGATCATCACTCGCAGCGCGAAAATCAACGCCGAGATCCAGGCCAACAACCTGACCATTGTCGCCGGCCGTAACGACGTCAATGCCCAGACCCTCAACGCCACCGCCCGTGCCGACGATGGCAGCCTCAAACCGCAACTGGCTATCGACTCGTCCGCGTTGGGCGGCATGTACGCCGGGGCGATCAAACTGGTGGGCACCGAGGCCGGGGTTGGGGTGAAAGTCGCTGGCAACCTGGCTGCCAGTGGCGGTGATATCCAGATCGATGCCAACGGTCATCTGAGCCTGGCGCAGACGTCGGCGGCGGGCGCAGTCAATGTCAAGGCAGTGAGCCTCGACGCGCAGAGTGCGGTGTATGCCGGCACCCGTGTCGACATGCAAACCCAGACTGACCTCAACAACGCCAATTCCATCGCTGCCCGGGACAGCGTGACCCTGAATGCCGGAAGAGCCTTGACCAATAACGGCGTCATCGAGGCCGGGGTCAATGCTGACAACAGCCGTAATGCCAAGGGGGATGTCAGCCTCAGCGCGCAGACGATTAACAACACCGGTAAAAGTGTGATCGCCAGTCGCGACCTCACAGTCACTGCCCAGCAGTTGCTGAGCAACCAGGGCGGCACGTTAAGCGGGCAGCGCCAGGTCACCGTCAATGCCGCCACCTTGGACAACCAGAGTAAGGGCCGGGTGCTTAGCGCAGACCGCCTCAGTCTTACCGCAGATAAGGTACTCAACAATCAGGGTGGCTTGATCAAAGCGCAGGGCCAGGTCGAAGCCACACTGGGGCACCTGAGCAACAACGCTGGCGAAGTGTCCAGCCAGGGTAACGCCACGTTGATCTTGGGCTCACTGGATAACAGCAGCGGCACACTGATGGCGCAAATGGGGCTCGACCTCAGCGCGAGCGCCGCGATTAAAAACCAGGGCGGGCTCGTTTCCGGCTGGCAAGGGCTGACCATCACAGGCACGCATCTGGACAACAGCAACGGCGGTACGCTGTCCAGCCGAAGTGGTGATGTCGGTATCCGGCTGAGCGGCGCCCTGGTCAACAATGCCGCAGGTGCTGTGGTCAGTCAGAAAGCCTTGATCATCACCGCGAGCAGTCTCGACAACAGCGCCAAGGGCAACATCTCCAGCACCACTGACCAGACGATCACCGTCAGCGGTCTGCTCGACAACTCGGCAGAAGGGCTGCTGAGCAGCGGCGTGGCCATGACCTTAAATGCCATGGCGTTGAACAACGTCGGCGGTACGGTCAACGCGTCCGGCGACCTGGCGTTCAATGGTACCGAACTCAATAACAGCCAAGGCACCTTTACTGGTCAACAGGCGATCACCCTCGATCTTTTGGGCGCGCTCATCAATACCCAGGGACGAATGTCCAGTTCAGGGCCTTTGCTGATTCAGCGCAGTACTCAGGTTAATAACCAGGGTGGTGAGCTGTCCAGTCAGAGCTGGCTTAGCCTGTTCACGGGCGAGCTGAATAACAGCGGCAAGGGCACGGTTGCCGCCGGTGACAAACTGCTGATCACCGCCGGCGGTAATGTCGACAATACAAACGACGGGCTCATCGCCAGTCGCAATGGCGACTTGGAGTTGGATGCCGGCAGCCTCGCCAATGCCAAGGGGCAGTTGCAAGCCAAGCAAACGCTGCACGTGGAGGTAACGGCAGACGTTGGCAACCAGGACGGCCAGATCGTGGCCAAGGAAGGCAAGCTATCCGTCAAGGCAGCCAACCTTGATAACCAGCGTGGCCGCCTCGCCGCGTTGAACGATGAGGTTCGTGTCGAGACCGCCGTCAACGGCACGTTCGACAACCGAAATGGCTCGGCGTATGCGAAAACCTTGCTCGAGGTCGACGCCAAGGATCTGGACAACAGTGACGGCCAGATCAGCGCCAGTCAGATTGGCTTGAACCTGCAAGGCGCCCTGAACAATCGCAATGGCCTGATCGAAAGCCTGAGCACCCTGGCGACCACCGCCGCCAGCCTCGACAACCAGAACGGTCAGTTGCGCGCGTTAGGGATTGCCGACAAAACCCATTTCAATATCGGTGGCACCTTCGATAACCGCGCCGGTCGCCTGGAAACCGCCAACACCGACCTGAGTATCGAGGCCACTGGCTTTAAGAATCAGGGCGGGAGCCTGTTGCATGCAGGTAATGGCGTGTTTGGTCTTTCGATGGCCAACCTCAATGATGTTGGCGGTCGTCTGGTGACGCAGGGCGACCTGACCCTGGACACCGACACGTGGACCAACAGCACCTCGATTCAGGCCGAGCGCCTGACAGTCAACGTCAAGCACTTGATCCAGACCAGCACGGGACAGTTGCTGGCTGCCACTCACCTTGAAGGGACAGGCACCGATTGGCGAAACGATGGGCTGATCGGCAGTGACGGTACCCTCAATATCGACCTGACGGGCAGCTATGCGGGCAAAGGACGCGTCAGTAGTCTCGGCGACCTGAAGCTGCACGCAGACACCTTGGAACTGCAGGCCAATGGCAGCGTCGCCGGTGGCCATGACACCCAGATCGATATCGATGCCTTACTGGTTAACGCCGGACGCATCACCTCCAGCAACAACCTAACCCTGAAGGGCGGCGACATCAATAACAGCGGCACCCTGGGCAGCGGTAAAGACCTGTTCATCAACACCGCGACGCTTCTCAACGACCACGGGCTTATCTCCAGCGGTGGTAACGCGCAGCTGCTGGCCACAAGTTTCACCAACCGCTATGCCCAGGTGTACAGCCTGGGCTCGATACTGATTGCCAAGGACGCCGCCCAGGCCCAGGCCGATCTGTTGGATAACCGCTCGGGAGGCATCGAAAGCCTGGGGGCGATGACGATTGCAGCCAGCACCATCAACAACGTGATGGACGTGCTGGAATACACCCCGAATGAAAAAACGGCGACCAGTATCATCCGTCTACCGTGTGAGCAGATTCCAGGCGCTGGCTGCGATGCTCGCGGCGGTGGTCGTATCAATGGCCTTTGGGAAATCTATGAAACCGATCGCCTGAAGGTCACCAAAAGCAGTGCTGCGTCCAGCTTGAGCAGCGGCGCGGACCTGTTGATCAACACCCAAACGCTGACCAACACCAGTAGCACCGTGGCGGCCGCCGGTAACCTTCAGGTCAATGCGACCACCATCAAAAACCAAGGGTTGCAAAACCAGGAAATCCACACCGTTCGGCGCTATTGGAGTTTCGTTAACGAGACCGGCAATGCCGCAGCCCTGGCAGACGTCTTCAACGCTCGAAACAACCCAAATCCATCGGCCTCGTTTGCCTCGGACCTGAGCGCCTTCCTCGGCTGGATGGGCGTGTTGCTGGCGCAAAACAGTACCGTCACCGATGGCGATCAGTCTTTCGCTGCGGTCATTCAGGCAGGCGGCAGTGCCAATCTCAATGCCGGTCAGACGCTCAACAACAGTGTGGTGCGATCGTTCTATGCCTACGTAGGGGCGGGTCAAACCCAGGCCGACACCAGCGCCGGCAGCGGCTACTCGACACCTGTCTTCATCAACGCCCAGCTTCCCCCGGAAGTGGCTCAACAGCAGGTCAACCCGGTGACCTTGCCGGGTTTCACCTTGCCCACCAATCAGAACGGATTGTTCCGTTTGAGCAGCCAGGGCTCCAGTGCAACCACCGCACCCAGCCCTCTGGCGATTGCGGGTCTGCCTGACAAATCGGCGCAATCCAAACCGCACAAATACCTGATCGAAACCAACCCCGCGCTGACCGACCTCAAGCAGTTCATGAGTTCGGATTACCTGCTGAGCAACCTCGGCTATGACCCGGACACCAGCGCCAAACGCCTGGGTGATGGCTTCTACGAACAACGCATGATCCAACAGGCTGTGCTTGCCCGGACAGGCCAGCGCTTCATCGACGGCCAGGACAGCGACGAAAAACTGTTCAAGTACCTGATGGACAACGCCGTTCAGAGCAAGCAGCAACTCGACCTCTCGGTCGGCGTGAGCCTGACGGCGGAACAGGTCGCCGCCCTGACCCACGACATCGTCTGGCTGGAAAACCACGAAGTGAACGGCGAGCAAGTGTTGGTGCCCGTGTTGTACATGGCCCACGCCGACAACCGCCTCGCTCCTACGGGGGCGCTGATTGCGGGCAACGACGTCAGCCTGATCGCCGGGCAGAACCTCAACAACGTCGGCACCTTGCGGGCCAGCAACAACCTGTCGGCGGTGGCGGGTGAAAACATCGTCAACAGCGGCCTGGTGGAAGCGGAAAAACGGCTGGATCTGTTGGCGGGGAACAATCTGGTGAACCGTGCTGGCGGCATTATTGCCGGGCGCGATGTTGGTCTTACCGCGATCACTGGAGACGTGGTCAACGAACGGACCGTTACGAATCATCAGAGCAGCGGTGGTGGATACACCCGGCAGGAGCAGCGGGATTTTGCGGATAGCGCTGCGCGGATCGAGGCGGGTAATGACCTGACCGTGAAGGCGGGGCAGGACATCAACATCATCGGTGGTGCACTGCAAAGCGGTCAGGACATGAGCTTGAGCGCGGAGCGAGACATCAATGTTTCCTCCGTTCAGGTCAGCAACAGCGTGGCGCAGGGTGGCAAATACACCAGCGACGACACCACGCAGCTCGGCTCACGCCTTGACGCCGGGCGTGATCTGACGGCCGACGCTGGGCGCGACATAGCGGTCATCGCCAGTGATGTCGATGCCGAGCGCGATCTGAGTCTCGACGCCGACGAAAACCTCACCATCAGCTCCGCCGCGAACGAACAACACTCACTGTTCAAAAGCAAAGAATTGAAGATTCAGGAAGACCACGTCAGCCAGGTAATGAGCAACGTCACGGCGGGGGGGGATGTGAAGTTGAGTGCCGGCCAGAACATGGCCGTGATCTCCAGTCGGATTAATGCTGGCGATGAAGCTTATCTGGTGGCAGGTGACCGGCTCGACATTCTCGCAGCGCAGGACACGGATTACTCACTGTTCGACAAAAAGAAGAAGGGCGGTTTTGGCGCGAAGGAAACCCAGCGAGATGAAGTGACAGATGTGAAGAACATCGGGAGCGAAATCTCTTCGGGTGGAAACCTGATACTCAAGAGTGGTGGGGATCAGCTTTATCAGGTCGCCAGGCTCGATAGTGGGAAAGATCTGACGCTCGACAGTGGTGGGAGTATTACTTTTGAAGCGGTGAAGGACTCCCATCAGGAAAGTCACGACAAGAGCAGCAGTAGCTGGGCTTGGACCAGCATGGAAAGCAAAGGTCAGGTCGACGAAACACTGCGTCAGAGTCAGTTGCTGGCTAAAGGTCAGACCCTAATCAAAGCGGTTGATGGATTACACATCGATATCAAAGACATCAACCAACAAAGTGTCAGCCAAGTTATCGATGCCATGGTTCAGGCTGACCCGAGTATGGCCTGGCTCAAAGAGGTTGAAGCCCGGGGGGATGTGGATTGGCGCCGGGTAAAAGAACTGCACGACAGTTGGGATGAAAGTCATTCCGGGCTAGGAGGACCGGCGATGATCGTTATTGTGATCATCGTTGCGTATTTTACGGCGGGTGCAGCATCTGGCCTTATTGCATCCAGTACGGGAGCAGCCACAGGTTCTGCGCTGGCAACGGGTGTAGCTGCAACCGCAACGACAGAGGCTGTTGCTGCCGGTTGGGCAAATGCTGCTCTTTCCGCTATAGCTGCCTCGGCTGCCGGCACCGGTGCAGTAAGTACGATCAACAACAGAGGCAATATCGGCGCCGCACTCCGGGAGACCTTCAGCGCCGAAAACATGAAGAACTACATAGTGTCCGGTGCTGTGGCAGGCCTTGCTGCCGGCATCTTCAACGAATGGACTAGCACTAAGACAGATCCCGGTCTTCCTCTGACTGACTCCACCAATGGCGTTCTAGCCAACACCGGTAAGGTAGTCGTAAATAACGGCGGTGGACTGAGTAGTCTGGAAGGCATCACTAAATTTGCAGCCAATCAGGCGCTGCAAAATAGTACCGCTGCGCTGCTAAACAAGGCTTTGGGCCGTGAAGGTAGCTTGGGAGATGCCCTGCAAAGTAGCTTGGTGAATGCATTTGCCGCTTATGGTTTCAATCTGATTGGGGACATTGGCCTCGCGAATAATCTACCCAATGGCGGCCTCGCCAAAATTGGACTGCACGCCCTTATGGGCGGTCTGGCCTCGCTTGCTGCGGGCGGAGACTTCAAGACAGGCGCATTGGCAGCTGGCGTTAACGAGGCATTGGTCGACAAGTTGGCATCGGTTTATTCCGGGATGCCGAAGGAGGAGCGTGATCGGCTGCTGGCCATGAACTCTCAATTGATCGGTGTGTTGTCGACCTCGGTTCAGGATCCGGATGCCGACACTGGCAAGCTGCAACTCGGGGCTTGGGTCGCGCAAAACGGAACACTGTACAACCGTCAGCTACATGCGGAAGAGCAAGATTGGATCAAAGAACATGCAAAAGAGTTTGCCGAGAAAAACGGTATCAGTGAAGAGCAAGCCCTGAAGGATTTGAGTCAGCAAGCGCTCAAGAATGTCGACTTCCTGTGGCGATCTATTTTGAGTGACGGCGATAACAGCGCAGCCCAAGCGTTTTTGAGTACATCCGGGAAGACGTTTATCAATGACCTAGGCAGTCAACAGGCGCTGTTCACCGCTGAGGGTCAGCAGTTGTTCCGGCCAGAGATGTTTGCGGATACCGCTGACCCAAAGTTCTATCAACAATTCGTCCAAAGCGGAGTCCGTCGTGAACTGAGTGCAGGCTTGCTCAAAGAGCTCAAGGACTCTGGGGTTGCCATAAAAGATGGCGCCGTAGATCTCGCAAAGCTAGCAGCTGAGAACCCTAGCGTTGTGCTGGACGGGTTGCTTGAAGGTGCCAAAGGCCTACCCAAAAGCATAATGGATGGGTTCGTTGAGAGCGGTCACGCGCTTGGGGAAGGCGCCGCAGTAGGCCTCAATGAAGATCTGACAAAAAAACTCAATGCGATCTACGGCCAGGATGTCCATACGGCGCAAACCACGCTGCTGGCCATCCGTACACTTTTGGCGGTATCTGGAGCGGGAGGCGCCGCGAAGGTTGGAGGCAAGCTATCCGAAAAGGCCGCTGAGGTTATTGGCAAAAAACTGGATGAGGTCATTGATCGCTTGGCGGAGCAGGCCTTTATAAAAAGTGGAGGCATTGTTGATAGCAAAGGCAATGCGCTGATCGATCTGAAATCCCTCAGCAATGATCAGAAACGAGTCATCGGAGAAGTGTTCGGTGAATCGACCGTGCGACAAATAGTGCCTGAGGGCGAAAAACTGGCGAGAATGCAAGGGGTGGGCGAGACCGGTATTGACGACTTGTTCCGGGTCAATCGTCCGGATGTAGATTATGTGGTTATCGAGTATAAATTTGTTGGTGACCCCAAAAAGGGCGGCAATGCGAGTCTGATAAATACGAATGATGGTAAACAGGGAAGTGAAAGCTGGTCACTGGGAAGCGGTCGGTTGGAAAAAGCTGTGGGAATTGACTCAGCTCGTGATATAGCCGCAGCCATCAAGACAGGCCGTACTGAGACATGGGTTGTGACCACTGGAGCAAATGGGTCGACTGAAATCCAGGTGCTGGATTCTCTGGGCAAGCTAAAGCCCGTCGATACGTCAAAAATATTGGCTTCAAAAACAAATCTTTCAGGAGCACAGCCATGATCCGGGACTCAGTCGCGGGCGGAAGCTACTGGCGTGAGCAAGTGGCTAAAGATTTTGCATGGATAGGCAAAGCGGAAAAACTTTTATCTGAGCCATCACAGAATCCAGTATACGACCCTCAATTCTCATTTGATCTTTCAAGGGATATTTTGCGTCTTATTCTCCGGCGCTATTCCCAAGGCGATTCTGTTCTCGATATTGATCAGTTGTTCCCCCGACTTCTCGATACTTGGGAGTTGTCGAATGACCTAGCAGATAGGGTGTGTGCCGAACACAATCTCAAAACCTGCCGCGATTGGGTATTCGATCTATCGGACCTCAACCACTACATCTGGTGCTTCTGGCTGGTGGGGCTGGCGCTCGTCCTCCACATTCCTGACGATCAATGGAACCGACTGCTTGCCCTCATTGGTCAGGAGGGGCAGGACATCTTGCTGGACCGAGTGATCGCCAGGCGTCAGCATTCCCGTGCTATAGGAGCAGTTCTCCTGCATCCAAAGCCCTACACCCGACTGCTTGAAACCATTGATGCACCCAAAGAGCAACAAGCAAAGCTTCTGCGAGCGTTCGTAGACGCTTGGTATCCAGAACTCAATCGCCGTGGCAAGCAGCAGCCCTGGTGGTATCACTACGGTGACCCAGAAAAGCATCCTCTTGAGATGGGCAGCTATTTCGGACGATGGTGCATTGAGGCTGTTGCTGCGGTGGAGGTTTTCAAGCTGGATGACAGTCAGTGTTTGGGTCATCCACATTATCCCGGCGATTTGCTGCGCCCAAATGGTCCGAGCACGCACAGGGTGCCCACGGAAAGTAAAAAAAAGCGGAGTTGGCTGGGCTTCTTTAGAATCGGTCGAGAAAAATAACTGGTACATGAGAAACCATCATCTTCAGTTGAATGGCATCAGCGCCGACAACACAGGGCACAAACAATACAAACTGTGATTACTAGCAGGGCAGCAAACGCCTTCTGCCTGTCACGGATGACTTTCTCAGGAAGTTAAACTTCTTGTTAAGACAGGCAGCTTTGGGTCGGATAGCGACCATCAGCGATTGTGACTGATCCACTCTTGTCCTCCCCTCACGTGGAGGACGAGCCATGAACACTATTGCTAGATACCAACATCAGCCTTGGAACAAGGGAAAGCTTGTCGGGCAGAAAGCTCCGCTTCGAGTCAGAGATATCTGGGCTATCCGCGTAAGACTTCAGCTTGCTGAGAAGACGCGTGATTTGGCGCTCTTCAACTTGGCCATCGATAGCAAGCTGCGTGCCTGTGACTTAACCAAGTTGCGAGTCCGCGATATCGCCCATGGGGAGCATGTGTCGTCACGGGCGATCGTGATGCAGCAGAAAACTCAGCATCCAGTGCAATTTGAAATCACTGAGCAAACCCGAACGGTTCTGGAGGCTTGGATGCATCAGGCGCGTCTTCACAGCGAGGACTTCTTGTTCCCGAGCCGGTTGCACGCCTCAGACCATCTTTCCACCAGGCAATACGCTCGAATAGTCAAAGCGTGGGTGACAGCCATCGGCCTTGACCCAACCATGTACGGTACCCACACGCTACGGAGAACTAAGGCCTCGTTGATCTATCGCAGGACGAAGAACCTGAGAGCCGTACAACTCCTGCTTGGCCATACGAAGCTTGAAAGCACTGTTAAATACCTGGGCATCGAGGTCGATGATGCCTTGGAAATGGCGGAGCAGACGGAAGTCTGACCATTCACTGCGACGGTCGATGCTAGACCGTCGTTATCCGTCCCATAGCCGCTAGTCAATTGTGTCTACAAAATCGGGGGGCATTCAAATCAGAGGGCAGTCTTGCTCTGAGTAATTTATGACTGGCGTATCCTCAAAATGGAATCTGTAATGGCTTGAGCATTAGTGTCCAGCGTTTCCATGGCCGACATCGCATTTGCGGCGACACTGCCTACCCCGTTTTCTGAGAGCCACTTGGTTATTTCTTCTATAGCTGCACTTAAGGCGTGCTGGTTGTGGAGGAGCAATGTCAGAGCGTCCGCCGTGGCGATCTTGCAGTCTGAGTTATCTGGCATGGCGGTCGTCCTTGAGGAATGATACCGGAAGCCTAGCTCATCTCGTCTTTGGCTGAGACTGGCCGACAGCTGCCCGCTATGATAGGCGGCAGATAGACAGATGCTGACGCTCGCTGGTATCTGCTTTGGTGGCCTTCAGGTCAGACCCTGGGATGCTTTACTGCAGAGTCCGGCCATCCTGATAGAATCGATCAGGTTATAGATAACACCCTTCTGAGAAAATGGTATGAATACGGAATTGATGGAAGATGAGATGCGCCGGGCCCTATTCGGTGATTCTGAGCCCTCTGCGCCGACAATTAACTCAGACGTGCAGGACACAGTCCCGGATGTTGTGATCTTGCAACCGGTGAAGGCAGCGAAGAAAAAGGCAGTATCAAATGGCTTCACACCTAGGTTGAGAGTTACGCTCCGTGTGGGAAACGAATTTGAAGGCGAGATGCACGAGATGGTGCATGAGGCCGATACGCTGAGCTCCATAGTTGCAGAACAAGAAGCTACTAAGACGGCCAGAAAAAAATTCAGGTTTGTGGAAGTAGTCTCGGTCAAATCGATGTAACTGGGTACCCTCACTTTTCGCCCGCTGGGCATTAAAGCCGCATTCACTTACCGCGGGTCATCCAACAGATTCGTGTCGAATGAAGCCTCAAATATTAGGGCCGTTAGTCGTGTCCTGGACTGGATTTAACACTATCGCTCCATCCTACTCTCAATGTTTAACTGGTCGCCAACCCCAAGCCACATATCTGAGGGTGACGACCGGCAAAAGTCGACCCGAAGCAGCCATTCCTGACAGCTGCTAGAGTCGAGACATCGTATACAACGCGAGAGATTTACGAATGAAAGTCGGCGAGTCAGTACGTAAGACGCTTCTTGATTGGGACCAAGGCGAAGTCGAAGCAGCAATGATTCATGCTTGCAATGCAGTGAATGGCACGGCGAAGAAAGCCTATCCAACGCTAGGAGATGCTGCTGCCTTCACCCGATTGCTGAGAGCTAACTACGCAGTTCTCGGCCCAATGGGTGCTCCAGGAGTGGACTTAGTGAATACGCGTTTTCCAGTTGTTGTAAAAAATCCGAAAGCACCTGGCGGGAAACCTGATTTAGCTGACGTTGTATATGGAATTCACCGGTGCAGTCACGGACACGGGGATGAACTACCGGAGGGATTTGAGCTCGTCTCCAACTCAGCAGGCCCAACTCAAGTTACTCGGATGGAAATTGAACGCGGGAAGGTTCGGTTAAGCGATCGAATTATTTTCGGTCTTCTGGCCGTAGCGGTTTTCTCACCCATTAACTCAAAGCAGTCAGTCCCCGCTGGCTACTGGCTTAAATTCGGTAATCAGCCTGCACTTGAAATCAATGAGTGGTGGGGGCGAGCAGAGGACTTCGCAGCGATAGTAGCACTTGAGCCGTTACCGCTAGTGACGCTCGACTTTTCAATCTGGGAAAGCAATTAGGACAAGTCAATCTTCGTCTATGTCCTATGATGGCCTCTTCCAAGGCGAGTTGATTGAGCTTTCATGTCGCTATTGTTAGCGGCATGTCTGAGGGGGATATTTTAGGAAGGTTAAAGGTTTTGGTGTCTGCTAGAGTTTAGGCTTCACTTTAAACTCAAGATAAACTCTACCGCTTCAGATGCTGACTGAGCAGTTCTGTCCTTACTAATAATTTTTGATGGTGCATCCATAAAGCTGGCTGGTTCCTCTTCCACGAATAGGCTATCGTCGAAAAAAATCTGCATGGACTTTTTCCCCGAAAGGGAACTATTGAGAGTGTCGCTGACTCCCTGAGAGTAAACACTGTTTCGGAATGCAATAACAAAAGCATAATTTGCAAACTTTACGTAGGGGTCATCAGACTTCGATCCATCAAACTTCATCATGTCCCCCGTTTCTGTCTGTATTTGCCTATTTTTTAGTTCGTTGATCAATGAGGTTTCGATTGCTTTAATTTCTTTACTATCTCCTAGCTTAATAATTACACCGCGTTCTTGCTTTGAGGTTTTGTAATTGAAATTATAAGGATCTAGATCTTTTGTCGGATAGCATGATTCAATAAATCTGACGCCCAGCGCGGTGATTTTTACTTCACTGATTAGCCCGCGTGCAATTAGCGCTTTCAAGGCCAACTGAGAAATGCTTTCGGTCTGGAGATTAGTGAGAAAGTGTTTTGGATCGATTAGCTTGTTTTGAGAAATGCATGAATATCTTGTCAGTGTGTAGGTTTCTCGCAAGATATCCAGGTGTTCAAAAGCTAACTCTTTTAGAGAGTGTATGAAGTGACGTCTATGGGTAACTGGTACTAAGCCAAGTGCTATTGAGCGGGTGAGATTCGCATAGGGAGTGGTTTTTTCTTCCTCAATATCTGAAACACAAGCGTCAAGCAAAGCATGAAAATCGGCCGCATTCAACTCTGCATTGATCATTTTTTGATCAATAACTCCATCTCTAGAGAGCAATGTGCGATGAAATGCTACGATCCGCTTTTCGTTCCGTACCTGCACATAATCACGAGCAGCTTCTAGGCCGATTTTCGTAGCCTCGTATACGGCATTGGCTCCTGGTGCAAGGCTAATACCCATCTTGAATGCGAGGTCAGCAATTTTAAGAACAGATTTGGCTCCGTCTTTTTTAGACAGGCCAGCCGTATGGTTTAGAAAATTCGCCATGTGACACTCCCTTTCTCTGGCAGCTCGATTTTTCGTATTCTAAGGGAATCTACCGCAGCTCTAACGCCTCTTAACAGTAAAATGCGAGCGTAGGTACAGATCGCCATGGCGAGTAGTGTTTACCGGCTTCACGCTTTCAGCCTTTGATCGGCTCCAAAAGTAGTCATGGATGAGGAGTCCCACTTCCGTTTCATCACCGGATGACAGCAAGGTAGGGCTGTGCGGGCAACTTAGGGACATAATTTGGATGGCGTGTTCCACTGGACTGAGGAGTCGACATGAACATGTTTTTGGGGCATCAAGGGTTTACCGAGCGTGCCCAGTGCTATCTAAACCCAGCCGACTGCTGCTCCTGGCCGAAAGCTGTTCCATCACGAACGGCAACTAATGGCCGATTTTGGCCTACGGTTTACCCAAATTTGTGAACGCTGCTGTAACACCTATTTGGCTTGTAACACCCAACGCACGTGAAAGATTAGCGGTGTGTAACACCAATAAAATCGTTTAAATTCAATAACTTAATGTTACTCGCAACACCCGCAACACCTGTAACACGTCTTTTCGAGCCCCCACACCCCATCGGTGATAACGCCTCCAGCGAGTGCAATACTGACTGGTATCGACTGATGCAGAATTCGAACGCTGGGTCGCCGAATGCCAGGACGCACGGGAGGTGCCGTCTACCAAAAGGTGAGATGAATCAACCGGGGTATCGAAATAGCCAGGGACCCTGGGAATGTTCGGTAGGTACGGGGTCGGAAACCCGCGGGACTGTGTTAGCGAAAAGGTACCCATCTTAGTGAACAGGTGAACCGGGTGAACTCACAGTTCACCAGTGCAATTGGGCAATTGGGCAATTGCACAGACTTGCCCACCCATTTGCATTCGACCTGACCAGTCATTTGCATCGGATTTGACCAGTACGAGCCGTCGACATGACCGGCAGAGAACGACCCATTGCGGACCTTTAGCCGGCTTAGCGTCTAACGCCAGAAGCGGTCATTTGGCGGGGCAGACGCGAGGGCCCAGAGATCAGGCGGGGCCGCCCGCGCTCAAGGCGCGTGGAACTGCAGCGAGCCCCGGTCCCGTGACAGGTTGTGACCGACCACCGGCGCGGTGTCGCGGATCGCGACCAGGCGCGCGCTCAAGTTGGCGTCGAAGGTCGCGACATGGCCGATGATCGCCTCGATCAGCGCGGCCTCGTGGTTATTGCCCCAGGTGGCCACATCGGTGTTCCAGACAAGTTTGTAACCGCCGTTCTGGGCCGGCACCTGCGCCCGGCGCATCACGTCCCAGAGGCGATCGGCCGCGTGCGGCGCCACCCCGCCGCCGGCGATGTGAGCCGAGCGGTTGACGTGCCAGCGCAACAGGATCGCTATCGCCGCCTCCGAGGTGAAGACCTGGCCGAGCGTGGCCGCCGCGCCTTCGGCGGCGACCGGCGGGATTGCCGGATGGCCGTTCGGCCTATGGGTCATCGCCACGCCGAGCAGGTCTTGGATCCTGATCCGGGCGTACTCGTAGGCCCGCAGTTTCCAGTTGTCGTTCAGGCGGTTGGCCATGACCATCCGGTAGAACCAGTGCCAGTTCTTGAAGTAGTTTTCGTCCGTCTGGTTCCCCGGCACGTTCGCCCAGGTGCCGCCCGCCTCGCGGATATGCTGCATGGGCGAGGTCCGCTTGGCCTGCTCGTGGTGGATATTAGCCCAGAGTTTGCCCGGCTTCACACCGAAGAACGAGATCGCCGTGGCGAAGGTCGCGGGCTCGCGGTCGTCCATGTAGGACAGGAGCCCGCCAAGCTCGCCCGAGTGGAAGGTGTAGTGGAACAGCGGGATCGAGATCGTGGCGTTGTTGTCCCAGGCGTTGACCACGTCGAAGCGCGACGAGGTTTCCTCCTCGATGGTCGGGATCACGGTCAGGTAGGTCGAGCGCATCGCGGCATTGCCGCCCGCGCCGAACATCACTGCCTGGGTGACGCCGGTCAGGCGCACCGCGTCGATGCCCATGTTGCTCCAGGAATGCGAGGCGTCCATCTCGGGTCCGCCCTGGCCGTCCGATTCGAAATATCCCAGCACGATGAAGCGGTTGCCGCTCACAGAAACGTCGCGGGCGTCGATTGGCGTCAGGTTCGCGTAGTAACTCGAGAGGTCGCGCACGAAGACTCGAGGCGCCTCGACCGCGAGGTCGTTGTGGGCCCAGAGGTTGTCGCCGCCCGCCGCCGTCGTCGCGAAGCCGGATGCGCTTGTGCGGGCCGTGACCACAACCGGGCAGCGCAGCCGCTGGCCCGGGTCAACCCAGAGCGCCAGCCGCTCGCGCGTGGCCGCATTGAGAAAGCCGTTGATCGGTCCGGTGTAGCGCATCGGGTTGACGGCCTGCTGTAGCCGGTTCGCGTATTCACCGACGGACACCGCAGGCTCAGTCGCGACGTTCTGCATCTTCGAGTAGATCTGGAACTCGCGCACCGCCCATTGGGCGCGGCGGTCAAAGGAGTTGTCCGGACCGAGGTTGCCGAAGCCGCAGGCGGTCAGGTTCGCTTTTACGGTCTGGGCGAAAGTGTTGGCGCCGATTATCGCGTCAGCCACCGCATTGCCCGCAGACGCGCCGATGATCTGGGTCCGGTGCTGTTGGAAGAAGACGCGGGTCGGCAGGGTTTCGACATTCGGATGGCCGGGATGCAGCTCGGGCAGGTTCAGGGGGTTGGGGATGACGAACTCGACGACTTCCGAGTGGCTCCGGGGCCAGCCGAGCGTGATGCGGATATCGACGTCGCCTGTCGCCGTCATCGGCATTTCCGGCATCGGGAAACGGATCACGTCGTCGAGGTTGCGGTTGAGAGGGGTCGACTTGTTGACGTCCAGGAGCGGCCTGTAGAGCCCCTGGTAGAACCGCTCGACCGCGTGGGTGCTCCATCCCGCCGTCGTGCCCTCTAAGGTCTGGTCGGGGTTCGGCGGGTTGGTGATGACGATTTTCCGTCGGGTCATCCCGTTCAGTACGGCATCGTTCAGGAAGTCGCGTGTCATCACCACCGGATCGAACCAGGCGATCAACGGGGGAGCGCCGATCCCGGTGATTTTGTTGTCCTTAGTCAGCTCCTTGGTGATCTTCGTGGCATTGGCCTGTACCCGCAACACTCCCCGGCCGGGCCAGTTGGCGAAGGCCGCTGGGTCTACATCCTGGCCGGTGAAGGTGATGTTGTCAGCCGAAGGCATCTGCTGCTCGCCTGTCGGCGCGACGGGCTGGAAGCAAACCTCGCCGGGGAAGATCATCCGCAACTGCGGCGCGCCCGCCGACGGGTTGGTGATGCGGAACTGCAACCGCAGGCTCTGAGGGCGCGGGTCCGTGGCTGTCGTAGGAGCCGGGCGGAACGGGGTCTCGGTCACGACGATGCTGGCAGCGTCGATTCGGGCGAGGTCGGTAGGCGTCAGTAGAAGGCGCAGAAAATCGGTCATGATGCGACGACCTCCACGATCACGGTTTCGGCCCAGTGGGAATGGCCGAGAGCGCGCAGTTGGTATCTCCACTTGCCCGCCGCAAGCCCGCTGTCTTGGAAAGCGGCCTCCGCACCCTCTAACGCCGAGACCCGCAGCATCCGGTTGTCATCGGGGCCCTGTCGCAGCACCTCGATCCGCTCGTAGGGGTCGGGATTGGACCAACTGAGCGCTACCTGCGCGGCAGGACCCGCTCCCGAGGGCAGGGCGGTCAGGTTCGCGGGCGCTGACAGCCGGCCGAGGGGCACGCCCGCGCGGACCTCGGACGGCAGGCTGCGGATGTCGCGCCGGACCTGGCCGAAGGGATCGACCGGGTCGCGTGCCTCGCGCACCGCCGTCACCCGCAGGGAAAGCCTCGCGCCCGGCACAAGCCCGTCCAGCACCGTGCGGAAGAGCCGACCCGGTCCGGGCTGCGGCAACGTGCCGCGCGGCAGGATCGCGGCAGTCCGCCAGCGGAGTGTCGCGGGGTCCTGCGCCTCGATCTCGAAGCGCAGGTCGGCATCTGGGCCGGGTTGGGCCCATTCGACGTTCAGCTTGCGTTCGGCGGCGACCGGGTCGTCCGCAAGCGGTTTCGGCGCCGCAACGCGGGTCAGGTTAGGGGCTGGGGGCTGGCGGATGTCGGGCACGTGGACCGGGCCGATCAGACCGGACCAAGCACCGGGTATACCGGCCTCGCTGACGCTGCGCACCCGGTAGAGCGCGCGCGTCGGCGCCCGGCCCGGCAGACTGTCCCGGTAGTGTCCGCCGAAGATCCGCAGATCACGCATGGCGAATTTCCCGGGGTTGGCCAAGGCCAGCGCGCGAAGCTGCGCGTCTCCCTTCCCGGGCGATGCCCCAGGTAGCGCGGCTTCGAGCACGCGCCAGACCTCGTAATGCGCAGCCCCGTTCACGGTCCATGTCAAGCGGTAGCTTGCCTCTTCGGCGTATTTCGCCGCCGTCTCGGCCCAGATGAACCGGTTCGGGTCGTAGGTAGGAACCACCGGCGCGTCCGGCGGGGTGAGCAACCGGGCCGAGATCGTCGCTGTGGCCGGATCGCTCTCGTTCCCGGTAAGACTAGTCAGGGATGAGTACGTGCCGGGCAGAGCGGGGCTCGCCACATAGCTCGTGTCGTCGGCGGCGGTGACGTCAAGAATCAGCACGCCCGCGCCGAAGCCCGCGGGCGGAGAGACGGTGACGCTCACCTCGTGCGGCGGGAAAAGGATCACCGGTGCGTCCCTCAGTACGCCAGCCGGGTCGGAGAGCGCCAGCCAGCCTTCCCAGCTTTCGCGGCGGATGTCGCCGGGCGCGGGGCGCTCGATCCGCCAGATGTCGCCGCCTTCGAAGGTCGCGCGGAAACTGGCGCGCAGGATGTGGACATAGGCCGAGACGGTTGCGTCGGCGGGCAGGGCCTGCGCTCCAGCCTGCGTGAGGCGAATCCGCATCGGGTCGGTATTAAGTACATCCGAAACCCAAGTCGAGACCGCTGGGCGACGTGGCAGGCGGGCGATGCGCTGGTGCGCTAGCAGTTCGCTCGCGGCGTAGATCAGTCCGTCCTGTCCGGACGCGGGAAGGCGGTTCTGCACCCGGCGGATGCGCATGGACGCGCCTGCCCCGGACCCATGCTTGACGATCGGGTATTCGCCGTCGGGCAGGATGAGTCGCATGCCGGCGAGACTGTTCGCGACCTCAGCCAGCGCGTTCAGCATCACGTCGCCCTGAAAGATGTCGCCCGGAACCGGCGCCACGCTCTGCACCTCGACATGCACCGGGCGGCGGGCTCGCCAGCGGGCAGCGATGCGGAACTCAGAGGCGTCGGGGCCGACGAAGTCTTGCGGGCCTGACCAGTCGATATCCAGAGCGACATCCTGCGTCTGCGAGGCGTCCTGAAAGTCGATCGTCTGACCCGCGACCAGCCGCAGACCAGGCGGCGGCGGGGCGAGATCGTCGTAGTGGCGAACCGAGGTCACGGCGGGCGCGGTGCTTTTCTCGCCTAGAAGGTCGATGCCCCGGATCAGGTAGTGATAATAGCCCTCCATGTCCGGCCAGGGCTGGCCCGCCGCGTCGAGCGCCTGCGGCGAGTCCTCCGAGCGCAGCATCTGCTCGCCCTCGAAAAGTGGGGCATAGGCCGTCTCGTGCGGAGCGGGGGGCGGACTGGAAAGCGCCGCGGTCGCCGCGCCGTGGCCGAAGCGGCCGAGTTCGTAGAGCACCGGGTTGTGGTCCAGCATCCGGCCCGTGTGGGACGGGGCCGACCAAGTGAGCGCGGTGATCCCGGCGGGAGCGCGGGGGATCAGCGCCTCGGGGAGCTGGGCGTTGCCGTTGGAATCGACCGCCAGAAGCTCGGCCGCGGGCACCCATCCCGCGAAGTCGTTGAAGGCGGGATGGCCGACCGAGCCAGGCACGCGGGCTGCCGTAAAGGTCTTCGGCGCGGGAGGCGCGCAAGTCCGGTTCGTGGGGATCGGATCGGTTACCGCCGAGCCGCTGCCATGGGTCAGCGCGGTCTTGACGCAATAGCTCAGGTCGCGGTCGCTCTTCTTCACCGCGTCGTCGGTGCCGAGCCCCAGCAGAACCGCGTATTCGAAGCGCACCGCGAGCGCCAGCAGGTAGCCTCGCGCCTCACGCCGATAATAGGCGATGACCGGGCCTGAGGTCGCCGAATTGCCCAGCAGCACAGTCAGCGGTGGCGCTTCGCCCCCGGGCCAGAATGCGATGGTCAGTTCGGCGTCCTCGGCATGGGTGAAGCCTAAGGCGGCTGCGACGATTTCAGTCAGGGCCCCGTGCTCGGCCGGATCGGTGCGAGGATCAACGAGGCGGACGATCGGCAGGAGATAGCCGAGGTTCGCCTCGGTGATGTCGGCGGAGGGGAAATAGGGCCCGGCAATCGGACGGCGGTTCTCGGTCCCCTGGGCGAAGTCGGGCCACGTATCGGTCTTCGGCAAGTGGAAGACGCCGCCGTTCGAACCGACGGGGACGGCGCTGCCGCCGAGCAGGCGCTCGACAAGATAGCCGTCCTTCGGCCAGTCGAGATCCGGGCGCGAGGCCCATCTGACGCCGAAGACCTCGGCATTGTCGGTCGCCACGAGGGGCGATGGTCGGCGGCAGGCGATAATGTCCAGATCACGCGGCTGTATCAGCACGTCGTTCGGAAGCGGGGGAACGGGGAAGACCATCAAATACCTCCACTCGAAAATAAGATGGTAACCTCCTCTTTTCCGGTATTGCCGGCGACCGCGCGCAGTGTTTCGGCCGGGTCTCCGTCTAGTCCTCGAGACCAGGTGAGGATCAGTTCATGCTCGCCGGTTGACCAGTCGCCGGCCGCACGCCGCAGGATAAGCCGGGTGCCGTCGAGGTTGGCTAAGACTTCCACCTCTCCGTCGAGCGTCAGGCTTAAACGCGTACCGGGATCCATTGGCTCGGGCGCCTCCAGAAGCACGGCGTAAAGCCTTGCCCTGTCTAACGAAACCAGCGGGGTCAGACGGGCCGCCGGAGCGAAGGCCACAGTGTCAATCCCGAGCTGGCGGCAGGCGGTCGCAAAGTCCAAACCTGCTGCAGGGCCCGGCACCGGTTTCGGCGGCAAGACGCTGCGCCCGGCGGTGAGCATTTCGGTGAAGGTGGCGAAGCCCGAGGTGGTGAAAGTCCAGGTGTGAAGCGCGATGCCGAGATCCGCGTCGCTGACCAGTTCGGCCACGTATTGCGAGTTCGCAGTCAGCGTGACCGAGCATGCCGGGATCACCAGCGTCGTGCTACCTCGTTGCTCACCGAGATCCCGCACAATGCAGTGCCCGTCCTTGTTGATCAGGTATTGCTTCTCCCAGTAGCTCTGCGAGAGGCTCTTCTCGGGCATGCCGTCGCGGGTCGCCGGCAGCAGCACCGGGTTGCCCGCGCCGTCTGTGACCGGGCGGCCCTGACTGTCGAACAGGCGGATCAGCAGCGCCTGCTGCGCGGCGGAGTAGAGGAAGTTGATGTAGGTATCGACAAAGCGCAGCGCGAAGTCATAGCCGGTATAGACCGGCCGCGCGCCCCGGCCGGGATAGGTCGCCGCGACGTAGCTGTCGAGTGCGCCTGGGTAGAGCGGCGGGCGGTCCACTGTGAAACGCGTCCGCCAGGCCTGCTGCGCTGCAGGCTGGTCCGAGACCGAGCCGTTTGGCGCGCGCAGCTGGGTGCGCAGCTCCACGGTCAGCTCGTAGGTATGGCCTGGGATCATTAGACGTGCACTGTCGGGCACGGTCCATTCCTCGTTCGCGGTTTGGGTACCACCGCGCCGCCTGCCGATCACGTACTCTGGTGCGTCGTGACCGACGGTGAAGCAGATCTTCTCGAGACAGCACCCGCGGTCGCCCGCGGATACGACGACCTCGCCCCGCTCACGGGGCTCACCCGGGACCGGTGATACGGGCAAGTCGACCGTCGTGCCGCTGGTGCTGCCCGCGGGCCACCCGAAGCGGCCGAAGAGATCCGCGATCCGCACCAGCAGCGGCCGGAGCGGCCAAAGGAAGGGCAGGATCACCGGGCGGTCCGCGCCCTCGGGTGTCTTGTCCCCGTCGGGCGGATCGCGGTGCGGGCACTGGCGTTCGGTGAAGGTGACGCCGCTCTCGCCGCCGTCGAGCCAGACAGAGAGGCGGTCGCCCGGCAGAAGCTCGATGAAGGGATCATTGCGGCGGTCGCTGAAAGGCAGGCCGCTTTGCGAGGTGTCCCAGAAGTAGGCGTAGCGGCCTTGGATCCAGCCGTAACCGGGTGTCAGCCCGGCGAGCGGCAGGCAAATCCGCCGGTCCTTGGGAGCGCCGCAGTAATTGAGGTCGACGCCTTCGACGAAGCTCTCGGTAAGGCTGCCGTCGTGGCCGAAACGCTCGGAGGACAGAAGCCGCAGGCTGGAGTTGTAGTTGGGCGTCTCCAGAGCCCAGCTTCCCCAGATGTCGATGGCTTCGGCTGCGCCCGCCGGGTCGCGCAGGAGGGTGACGCCCAGAAGTTCGTAGGAGGCGGCGAAGCCCGAATTCTCGCCGACCGTCAGAAAACCCTCGTTCGGCAATTGCACCACTTCGCTAAACTTTCCGGTTTTGTCGATCATCGGCTTGGCGAAATTGATCACGATGAAGCTGTGCGGCTGCACCGCGCGCGCGGTCGCGACCTCGACCAGCGCGGTCACACCGTCGTCGGCGGAAGCCGCGCCGCCCGTGCCGGGCGAGGGGGCCGTGCCGACCCGCAGCGTCCAGTTGCGCGGCGTTGCCGCGATATCGCGGATCGGGCGTTCCAGTAGTGGCGGGTCGAGGCGTTCCCACTTGAAGGTGTGCCCCATGCAAACCTTCCAGAAAAGTGCCTTGAAACAGGCAGCGGCGTGGATTCTGACCTCGGTCGGGCCAACCACGCGCACGGTGGCCGAGCCGCCGAGGCTGATCCCGACTGAGATCCCCCGGTAGCCCGCGCCGATCCGACCCTCCAACGCTAGCGAGCCCTCCCATTGCGACGGCTCCCAGGAGAGCTTCATCTTGCCCTGCGCGCGTCCGATGGCCTCTATCCAGAAACCGCCCTCCTCGTACCGCGCGCCGACCTCGATCAGCACCCTGGTGATGACGCCCTTGGTGTTTAACTCGAACCAGAAGCCTGCGCTGAAGAGCCAAGTGCTACCCCAGCGGATGACGTTGGCCGAGACCCGCTTGCCGTCGATGTCCTGGCCGATCCGCAGGTAGAAGGCGCCAGGGTCGTCGAAGTCGAAGTACACCTTGGCCGAGCCGCTGACCTCGACAATGCTGGGTATACCCCATTTGGCGACGACGTCGAAGGTGAAGGTGTTTTGGACGCTGTCGTAGACCATCAGCGCGTCCATCGTGCCTTCGATGGAGGTCGAGAGATCGGGCTTGAGCTTGATGAAGTTTGCTTTGGCCTGAAGGATAAGCACCAGATCGGGGAAGGCGACGGCGATGAGCCCCTTGACGTTGAACGAAAATCCTTTGTCCGCCGTGCCCAGCACCACGCCGACCCCAAGCGCGTTTTGGCCCTTGTGCGCGCCCCATTTTCCGATGTCGGTGACCCCGATAGTAGGGCGCCTCACGAAAACTTCGTAGTAGCGCTCGTCTTCGGACAGGGCGGTGTCGAGTTTCAGCGCCATGTTGTAAGCGATCAGTCCCTGGAAGCCGTAGATCGAGAGCCCCGTGTTACCGATCGGGATACCCGTGGGCAGCAGCTTGGCATCGGCGAAAAGGTAGAGGTAGGCGAAATCTTGCGGCTGGTCATAGCCGACGATCACGCCGATCTCCAAGCCCATGTCCATTGCATTCAGCGTCAGATGGCCCTGGCCGCGGAACTCGACCAAGGCGCCCTGTTGTATGAAGCCGACCTCGACCCCGGCCGAGAAGACGCCGGGGGTCGAGAATTCCACCCCGATACCGGTGAAACACACGTCCGGCGCCGAACCGCCGGCCGGGTCCCAGGTGATCGTCAGTCCCTCGACGCTGGCGCCGGCGGGCAGGCCCTCGATCAGGTGGACCTCGGCGTTGAGCCGAACCTGCAGCAACGTGTCCGAGCCTTCGGGGCGACCGAAACGGAACTTCGGGATCTGAAGGCGCACGAAGTACCATTCGACCACCAGCGGAGTCTCGAAGGTGATGCCTCCGCCTTCGGGCAGTAGCAGTTGGCCGTCCGAACTGACGCCGAGTTCGTCGAAGCCGATCTTTGGCCAATTGGCGCCCGGGATCTGCACCTGTAAGTCGCCGGAGAAATAGACTGCCCAGACGTTGTTTGCCGCCTGTCGCTCAATCCTCAGGCCTGAGAGCTCCAGCCGCAACGCACCGGCGAAGTTAAAAGTCACCAACGCGTCAGGCGTATCCGAAGTATCAGGCGGCTGGACCGCCGAAGCCTTGGCGGAGAAGCCGTTGGACTGGTCGAGGTTCACGTCGAGCCCTACCCATTTCTCGTTTCCGCCCTCTTCCAAGGCCTCCAAGCGCAAATCTAGCTCAAGCCGTCCTGCGATCAGGGAGTTTTCGATCAGATCGACCTCGACCTCGCGGACTCGGCAGTCGAAGCCAAGGAATCTACCCGTAACCGGTTGGCCGGAGCCCGAGGAGAATGAGGTTTGCCCGGTAAAACCAGTGGTGCCGACGGCCCCATCCTTAATTGTGAGGCTTAGCGTCTGGTCGGGGCCTAGCGAGAGATACTCCGCCGGGATAGAAACCCCGAGGGAGGAAAAGACGACCCCGCGGAAGCCCTCCTGGCCAGCGATGAAGGGTGGCAGCTCGTCGCCGTCCAGCACAAGCTTGACGTCGTTGGCCTCGATCAGGACTGCGGTGCCGCCGACTGCCGATTTCGGCAGGTTTAGCCCGGAACGGTTGCTCATCCGAAGGCCGTCCGCGTCGAGCGTCAGCGAGCAGGAAAAGCCGATCTCGGTTCCGGCACCGGTCGTCGGTTCGCGCAGCACGGCAGGGTCGAAGCGCAAGGCGATGGTCAGGCCGCTTAACTCCAGCGCGTAGTCCGGCCCGACTGAGAGGTGCATCTTGATCGCGGTCCAGCCCGGCCCCGCCGAGCCGAACACGAAGGCGAAACTGTCTGCGCCCGGCAATGAAAACGAGAGCTGCCCGGGCATCGCAAGGAGGCAGTCGATCAGAAGGTTGTCGCCCACCAGCATGGTGCTGTGATCTGCCACGTAGAGCGAGGCGAAGAGGTCCGCGACTTCGTCGAGTGGAAGCAGATCGGAAAGAGGGAACTCGGCTTCGGAGATCAGCTCGGACAGGGGAGTGAGAGAGCGACCGCTCAGATCGAAACCCATATCAAGCCCCTCCAATTTCCCATCGGACCGGATCGCGAACCCTGGAACCGGTTGCACGCCTCTGGCCGATCCTCGATCCGAGAATAGGGGAATAGTAGTCTCAAACACTTTAAGGGCAAGCCTGCGGCGGTTCCGGGGCGCTTTGAGGTGCTTGAATTGGTGACCGCAACTTCGTGCAGCAGAGTCCGCGGCGCTTGCAGCTGTAGGCCCGCAGCTTGCGTGGCAGCCTCCTCGCAGCGCAGCCTCAGGGTATCGTGCGCCTGGATGCCGCACCCGTGGAAGGTATCGTACTCGTACTCGTACTTGATGAACCGCGGCAGCTCCTATACGTTGCTGGCCTCGACGTAGGCGATGAAGCTGGCTGCATGTTGCTGCACTAGGCGATACAGTGTGGTCTGCTCGGGGCGATGGCGTTTGTAGTGGAGCGGGGCGCCATCGCGCGCCTGCTGGGCCGGCCGGCCGGTGGCGCGCACGATGGGCTCCCGGTGGAGGGAACCTGCACGGTCTCAAGCCGTGCACCGGGGCCTCAATCGATCAGGCTATCGCCCACCTGAAAGCTCCGACGTACTCACTGCCACGTGTGGGTGATCCGTTTCCGATCTCGTCGGGATGCCAGGAAGCTGCCGTTCGTCAATGACTGGTCATGGCCGATTCTGTTGAAAAAGTCGGTCTGCCAAAACTGCCTGTTCATTGACTAGTGAAAACGCCTTTTTTGCACGCTGCTATGTGAAATCCGAGTCCGGAAGCCTCTGCCAAAAGTAAAGATTTCAATCTCAGACGCGTACTTTTCTGCTGAGGAAACCATGACCGACTTTTTCAACACAATCGGCCAAAAGAGGCCGTTCAAAGCACCTATTGAATCTAGCCACTTGGAAAAGTGCACATACGCTAGACCTTATGAAACGGCCCTCCCGGAACATTTTTCGAGATGACCAATTCATGCCAACCTTGAATGCTGTCCGTGGGATCAATGGCTGATGATGAATTACGGATATCGTAAGTCAACCGAAAGCGGCCGAGACACCTAATCAGGTTGTATACCTTTGATTTATAAGGAATTTAAAATTATTTTGATGAGGGTGGGGCGGAGTTATCTAGAATTCTCTATTATTACGTTATCGCCGAATACGGTCTTATTACTTAACCTAAATCAATGATCAAGCCATATCATCTTTTCATTTCTTATGCTTCAGAGGATGAGGTCTATGTCAGTGAGTTATCCAAGTCGCTGACATTTCTAGGGCTTCAAGTTTGGTTCGCTCCTTTGTCGTTGAAAATTGGCGACAAATTACTTGACTCCATAAACGCAGGCTTAATGGCTTCGGAGTATGGTTTGATCGTCCTTTCGCCGGTCTACATATCCAAGTCCTGGACAGGTTATGAACTGGATGTGCTACATAGACAGCATATCGAGAACGACAAAAAGCTCTTTCCGCTATGGCACGGCGTTGATAAAAAGCAAATAGATGAATGGAATCCCGGCTTATCAGGAATTGTCGCATTGAGAAGTTCCGAAGATGCAGGTTCTATTTCTCGAAAAATCGCAGATGTGGTTTATCAAGGATGTCCAGTCCGAGGGATTTCTCCGTGTTACGAAAATCCTCAGTGGCGTTTCTTGCAAGGTCGTGGAGAGCTTTTTGCGAACACGACCAATGGCGGGGCATTCAACCTATTTGAAGCTGCAGAGTTTCCAGATACTTATTATCCTCTGTATGTCTACGACAAACCGCATAGCAGAAAAGAGATTATTCTAGAGGTCGTAAAAGCGCTGTACTACGGGAGTCATGATGAGATCCGCCTAGTCACTGGGCAGCGTGAAAGGCTGATAGAGCTATGCAAGGCGTACGGGTATGATATTGAGGCACCCGGTTTTGATCCGGCAATGTATGGCTAACGTTGTCGACAACTCGGACGCGTTTCAGGATCAACAAGAGCTGAAGTGTTTTTTAGATTTTGATATTAAATTGCTTCCCTATTAGCTGTTGCGTAACACGGAGAGTTTATGAGCTATCGAAACAAGACATATGTGGCTTTTGCCAGTGAAGATATCGGTAAGTACCGTATGATGGAGGCATGGAAAGCGAGCGAACATATAGAGTTCGATTTTTTTGATGCACATGACCTTTTCATTGCTCGCGACACCAGTAAGCCAGAAACTATAAAACGGAATCTGCGAGAGCGGATGAAAAATGCAAAACAGGTGGTACTATTGGGGAGTAAAGATGGAAAGTGCAAAGGGAGCGACGGTGCGTCCTTCTTGGCTTACGAAATTGACGTTATTATTGAGTTCAACCTTCCAGTGTTAGTGGTCAACCTGGATCAAGATAGAAATGTGGACGAAAATTATATTCCCGATCCACTGCTGACCAAAAAATATTACACCCTCTCGGTATCATATCAACCAAAAATCATCATGTACGCCTTGAATAACTATGCTACTACATTCGGATCTAGCGACAAGAAAGGACCGCATCAATACAAACCCGAAGTCTACAAAGAGCAGGGGTTGTAAGTGGCAATTTTCCAGGATTTAAGGACTTGGCGATTCTGGCGCCATTTCTTAATAATGTCGTTTGCAGTTTTCGGAGGACTGTCGACCGTCCTACAAACGCTTAACGTGACTATACCGACGTTCACAGTTTTTCAAGGCGGTCCGTTCTTGGTCTTGACTGTTGCTATGTCTGTGATAGCAGGGCTTATCTGGTCATGGCCTAGGCCAATAGCCCAGGACTACAGTGTGCCCAATACCAAGATAACGATCGTCAAGGGCAATATACTCGATGAAACGAAGCACATTGTTATCGGTACGAATGACACCTTCGACACTGAAACACCAGTGATCATTTCCCAAGAAAGCTTACAGGGGCAAGCATTACATAGACTGTACGGCGGCGACCTGAAAGAGTTAGACGCGCAGCTAGCGAGCGCCTTGGATGGCAAGCCGACGGTAGGAAACATTAATAAAAGTGGGAAGCAGCTACAGTATGGAGTAGGCACTATTGCAACTGTCAAGCAATCTGCGAGGTTGATATTTTTTCTTGCCTACTGCGAAATGGACACCCATAACACGGCTCGCTCAACGCCCGATAAAGTATGGAAAAGCCTTCTTCTGCTGTGGGATGAAGTTTCTAAAAAGGGTAATGGGGGGGCTGTCTCCGTGCCCGTCATCGGCGGTGGGCAAGCCCGGCTTTCCAGCATTGTCCCCGCACAAGATGCGATCCGCTTAACCATTCTTTCTTTTATGTTCGCATCTCGCAGCTCAAAAATTTGCGATGAGCTTCGAATCATCGTCAGGCCTGAAGACTACAAAAAGCTTGATCGACTTGAACTCCAATCATTTTTGTCATCACTGCGATCATCATGAGCAACGAATCAAGTATTGATCTTCCTAAAAATGATGGATGTCCGTTCTGCGCCTATCTTCGAGGGGAGCGCCCGTATACGATTCTATCTCGAACGGCAGATACGGCCACTTTTGTGACGCGTGAGCAGAGAGGACACCCGCACCTACTCGTATTGCCGCTGAGGCATGTGCCGTCCATTCTCGAACTAACAGATTCTGAAGCTGCCGCTATCGCTGTTGAGGTGCGGAATGCGGCCAGGTTAATAGACCTGGCCTATTCTAAACCCGGTATTGCGGTATGGCAGAACAACGGCGTGCCTGCCGGGCAAGCAATCAGCCACGTTCATTTTCATGTCGCTGGGACTCTTAAGGGCGGTGGAACTGAGTTCGGACCAGTCGAAGAAATATCGGTTGAGAAAACTGATGAGATTGCAAAAAAGCTCCTAGGAATCTCATAGACGCGTGCCCACTGTTTTCCGGATGACTAGCATTACTATGGGCAACTCTGAGTCAGAAGCCGATTGTTTCAAACGTCCACCTTTGGCGGATAGCAGCCCTCAGTGAAAGGCAGTTACCGGCGCTTTGCAGACATTAATAACGTTTAGGTTAGCCGGGCAAGACCAGAGCCCGGACGTTTAGGACGGGCTGAATCACATGAAAAAAGCATTGCCACCATTGGCGCGATTTGCCCGGTAACCATGCACGCGATTAGGCCTAGCGTGCCAAGCACGCCCAAGGTGACATTGCACACGACAGTGACTTTCTTGAGTTTCCTTCTTTGTGCGGCCACTGGAATGCAGGCAAAGAAGATGGTTTCTCTGGATAGCACAACGGCCGTTAACAGGTACGAGCCAACTATCAAGGCCATTAATGCTGCAACAATTAATACGCCCGTAAAGGACTTTGATTTAAAGAGCATCAACGCCGCACCAACTGAGATTAGCGCGACGATGGCCCAGTTCATAACGCGTAACTTTCGGAACTCCTGTACGGGCGCGGTCGGATATCTAAGCTGAACGGCGACCTCCGAAGCTACAAAAGCGGAGGAGATGTTGCATGGCCGTCTACCCCCACAAGCTTGGCAAAAAGCAGCTGGTTGGCATTACAGCTTCTCCACACTTTGGGTAGTGTTTGCTATTCTGGCCTTCCATTTATTCTCCTGTGCCTATTGTGACCCCCAGCGTTCAGGTTAAGGGGCGGGCTTCAGCCCGTCCCAACGAGCGCAGCGAACGATCTGAACCTATTGTTAGATTAGTTCTTCGAAATCGCTATCCTCTTTATCGTTGTGCGTTTCTAGGAGTTCCTTTTTTGCCCAATTTAATGGGGTTATACCAGAAAGCACTGACAAAATAACTTCGTTATCAACATCTAAACTTGAAAGAATTTTGATTACCTCTCTTGCTTTTTCTGGAACGATATATCGACTACCCCTTGCGATTGGGCGAGAAACTTTTCTGTGAATGTTTAGAACATTCTCTAGGATATCATTTAAGACATCATTGTCAGTCCGGTCTGGCGTGTTGATCTCCTCAGGCGCAGATTTTATTTCTTCAAGCTTTTCAGAAAACTCTTCCCACATTGCGTCGAATGTTTTCTGGAGTACGGCTTCGGAAACTGCTTGCTCCTGAAGTCGCTTGTTAATTGTCTTGATAAGCTCAAGGACTTGATCTTTTGTTGTGTTGGTATGATTTAAGTGGCTTAGTGGTGAGCTACTTTCAATATCTCTAACATTGAGGTCAACAAGGAACGTGCATACTCTATTTTCGGATATCCCTTTTGATAAGGCACCTGTTTCGAATAGAAGCCAAGGTTTTACCTGGTTTTCTTTTGTTACGAAAATCACCCCCTGATTGCATTCCGCAAGTTGAGAGTAAATTTCACCAAACCAGATGCTTCCTCTGTCGATATCTTTCGAAGATATCCAAGGCTGTGCTTTCTGGATAACACAGGGCAGCCATTCCGAAAAAAGCTGTGCGGCGGCCAAGCTTTTTTTCCCCGACCAACTTAAAAATACTTTCAAAGTTAACTCCTTGTTTTTTTGATCTAACTACTATTAGGCAACCTGTTATGTCGGGCTTCTTGTCGTGATGGAGTGTCGGATAACGTTCCTTGTCTTCCTGTAAGTCGTTGTCTAGCTTAGAGGTGGTCGTGGTAAACGCGACATCGCCCAGAGAGAAACACGACGAGGGTGACGGCAAGCCCTACGGCCTTCTAGATTCGAAAGCAGCATCGATGACGCTACCCATTTGCCATCACTGTGTCCACCGTCCGCTCATGGCCGTTTTCTGCCCGTTACCACAAGCAGCTTTTGGCCGTTCTCTGCTGCTAATGACTCCACGAATCTTGTTGGTCAAGCATTGAGCATATGACTGATCAGGTTAAGGCAAGCGGGGGCATGCCCGTGCAATTACCCAACTGTGATCTGAAAATGGTCGAATGCAACACTCTCATGCTCTGAGGATTTAATTCAAAGCATCTGGTCAAGTCCCATGCAAACAGCTGGTCAGGTCCAATGCAAATAGGTGGTCACATGCAACGCAAACGGGTGGTCAAGTAGGATGCAATTTCGCACATAGGGGAGGTTCTTGATGGTGTCCGATTCTGTTTGCAACTCATCGCGAACAAACACGGGAGTATCAGCATAGCTACCCTCGATAGTTCCAATGATTAAGCATGCCAAATGAGGCATTGCAGTCAGCAAACAGTGTCATAAATCGGGCTCTGAACAGAGCCTGATTTTCGCGAGCATGACTTTCCTAGGAGGTTGCGAACAGGTGAGGGAAGAACGTCTGGACTGCATCGGGCGATATTTGAATCGAGACCGGCCGACGCGGTGCCAAGTGAATCAAGCCCTCACCCGCCATCTGAGTCAGAAGGGAACGCGTCTGATACTCGGTCAAGTGCGTCAAGCCCATGATCTCGCTGCGTTCCTTTGGGCCTTCTGTAAGCAGAGCGGAGTAGATCTTATGAGCTTCAATTCGCAACTTAGGCAATGTCTCACCGGTAGGGGTAGCCCAAGACTCAGATTCGCGCATGAGAAAGTAAGCGAGGACACGAGCATGCAGCTTTTTCGGCTCGAGGATCGAGGTGAAATAGACAACTTGATCATAAGCCGTCTCTACGAAGTACTTTGTCCAAGTCAACAGACCTCCGCCTGAGAGCGGGCCGCGACCATCGTAGTCGCTAGTCCGGATTCGATCGGCGGATTTGAGCGCTTCGTAATAGGCATCGACATTCCGACCGAAGCCCCTACTGATCGACCACAACCCATATCCACCTAGACCGGCGGCACGCAGGTACTGGTCGGTGAATAACCGACCGGTACGGCCATTTCCGTCTAGAAACGGGTGAATCCACATTAGCCGATGGTGCGCGCCGGCGGCGGCTAGAATCGGTGATACTGCGCCTTTAATCCAGTCGAGGCGGTAAGCCCCTTCAAACCAATTCATGTGAGAGCGCATATCGGCTACTGACGGCGGCCGGTGCTTCCCTACGATTACCTCTCGCTCGCGAAACTCACCAGGCACAAGCCGAACAACCTCACCGCCCTCATACCTTAGATTCAAATGCTCTTCGGGCATGCCATTGTAAAACTCACGGTGCATGCGCGCGATCGAGGCCCTAGTACATATGGCAACCGGGTCGATCGGATCGTTCGAGAGCCTGCATTGAGCATCAATGAGACGCTTGATTTCTAAAATGTCCTCACTTGCATCTGGTGCAGCTGCCTCCTGTTGAGCGCGCAGCACGTCCGCCGGCAACGTCGGGTTACCTTCAATCCTATTGCTGTAAAACGAATTCACCTGACGCAGAAGATCAATCATCGGCTGTCGCAACGGAGCCGGAATCAACTTATAGAGTTGGGCATCGAGTTTTGCGAGATCGACCACCATACTCTGAAGGTCGCTCGGAGCTTGGTCTTGGGGAATATAGGGCGTCGGGTGCATTGACTGCGTGTTTCCCTGTGTTTTTTTCGAACGCAAAATGGGCGTCCTTCTATGCACCTTGCCCCACGTTTGACGGCGGGGCTTGGGGTACAAATGAGCGGCTTTTCCTAGGCCTGAGGCGGCAAATCACGCTGCAAAGAGGCAAGCTCATGCCAGGATGTCGTCACCGGTGAGGTTAGGCTCTGCATTCAAATGCCCTGCGCTGGCTCAGGGCGCTCCGAGTGGACCGCTGCAAGCAGCCTTACCCCCAACATCCTACGCTGAGCCGTGCCATTTGTTTTTTGAAAGAGATTTGCTTTCTCTATTTCATACTGCGCCAATGTACTTGTGATGTAGTCATCCAAGCTCTTTATCCACTGGCCATTGCTGCAAAAGGAAAAGGCTTTTCCCCAACCCAAAATTACTCGGTCGAGATTCTGTAGCGCGCCAGAGTAGGACCCCTTTGGGGATATATCTCCAGCTTCGACACTGAATTTCATCATGCGTATCGATGCGTCTAAATCAGATTTTATCCGTTTCTTGAATCGCTCCCTGGTAGCTGTAGATGGCTGGACCAATCCTGCCGAAACGAAGCAACCCAAGAAATCGAATCCTTTAGCTGTAAGGCCCCTTGAAGCTTTGTCGCTTGTTGCTAAGGGCCGGTATGCTTCAAGTGAGAGTTTTTTGAGCTCAGTCTGTGCTTTGCTAAAAGCACGGTCCACACAGCCCATGTCCTTCCCGAGGATCAGGAAGTCATCGATGTACCGAAGACAAGTGACCTCTCCATCGTTGATGGTTTTGTCGAAATCGCGGAGGTACAAATTGGCTATGAGTGGCGACAGGGGTGATCCCTGGGCTACACCCTCCACCCCAATGGGGAAAATCTCATCGAGACCCTGCAGCCGAAGCACGTCAATGTTCGCAAGCTCTGTGGTGATCGCAGCTTGAAATAAAGCAACTGTGTCTGGGCATTTGATGTGAGGGGCCACGAGTGTCATCACACGGGTTTTGTCAATTCTAGTAAAGAACTCGGCGATATCTGACCTGATATGGAAGGCGGCTCCTTTGGCAATGGCTGCTTTGGCATCGGCTATCGCCATCGAGACGCTTTTGTTTTTTATGCCCCCATAGCTCGAAGGGGTAGCCAGCGCTTCTTTCACGAACTTAATACGGGATAAGGCGTCGAGTAGAGCCCGCTGGACGATCCGGTTGGGTAAAGGTGAAAGCACAATCGGGCGAGGATTTCCGTTGGCTTTGGTTTTTGCCACGCCGGTCTGCTTTTGGAAGGTAAAGGTCTTCTTGGATAGCGCGCGCTGGATGTCGGAAAGCGACTTGGGGAGTTGGCTCTCGAAATCCTTGGCTTCGTTTCTGATAGTTTCGGATGATGAAGAAAAGGCGCTTTCTTTGACCTTTCTCCAGGCCGAATACAACGAATCCCCGCTGTAGATCCTACGGTAAAGCGACGAGGCCACAAAAACTCCTTGTTTGTTGGGAGACACCAGTGAACTCTCACCCAACTGCTACAGGGGATCTTCAACCTTCGGGAGACCGCGAAGCCTTAACGGCGATCTTGGTCGCGACCCGGACAGCAACCTCCGAAGAGAGATGGCTGGCGTCTGTCAAACTTGGTTCAGTGCTGTGAGGCGGCTGCACCAGCAAGCAGGCGAGGCTGAATGCGGTCACGAAACTCCGTGATGCGGCGAGCGCCAAACTGGCACGTTTTTGCATAAACGCATGATTACCCCCAAAGATTCCGTCAAAATACGATAAATCGTAGCTTTTTGGGCCTCGCGGTTAAGCTCGCGCTATGCGCCAGGTTGGCACGTTTTTGCAAGACCGCATATTGTCCTCCGAAGGCCCCGCCAAGGTGCAAATCGTACCTTTTTAGGTTTCTCGGTCAAGCGCGCGTCGTGCGGCTGAACATCGAATACCGCGCTGAAAATAAAGCTGCTAACCGTCTGGTGACCCCAACGTACAGACAGAGTTACGGTTATTGACGCAGCAGTCGAGCGGTGCTCTTTACCTTCGGGAGACCGCGAAGCCTTAACGGCGATCTTGGTCGCGACCCGGACAGCAACCTCCGAAGAGAGATGGCTGGCGTCTGTCAAACTTGGTTCAGTGCGGTGAGGCGGCTGCACCAGCAAGCAGGCGAGGCATCCCGATGTTAATCAGCCATGCGGCCAAAAGCCATCTATTTGAACGCTCGTTTATTGGAAAGCGATAGCATGAAGACTGGGTTCACAAAACTGCTCGCTTAAAATTATCGCGGAAGTGAATGCCTTAATCAGGCACCAGACTCTAACGCTAGCTATAGCCACCTATAGCGAAAGCTTGCATGCGCTACGGAGCGGGCGAAACCAGACATCGATTGTCTGCTTTTGGCTGTGGACGTTTCCGCATTTATCCTTTTGGAATGGCCCCTGGTAAATCGAGGCCAATCAACAAGCATGCGCAGACAGCACTTTTAACTCTGTGCTGCCATCCGTTCCGATTGCTGGATAGCTGGTTTGGGCAATGCCATGCGCAGACTTTCGCGATACTGCTCTGCAGCCGCCTCGTGGGTGACCTCCACAACAGCATCGTAATTTTCTCTAATGACCGACTCGATCTCAGCAATGTCTGCGCGGAAGAACTCCTTGCGTCCGTTGACCTTGTTGAGACGACCTTCGGCGAAGCGTTCGTGAAGCCTAGCTTCCAACGCAGGAGCGTTATTCGAGAAGACCATCGCATGTACGTCAAACCAAAACGGCACCGACGCATCCCCCAGTTCATCAACCCGATCCATGGGTTCCAAACGGCGGGTCATACCGATTTTGTAAATGCCTGCCCCGAAAGCCCCTAGGTTGGAGATTACATACACATATCCGGCTTTGGCATTCTGTTCGCGATAGTCAATGAGCTTTTCTTCGCTCTCCAGCTCGGCTCGACCCGCTTCAACCTCGGCCAGCTTCACCAGCAGGGCAGCACGCTCTTCTTCAGATTCTACTTTGTCCAAGCGAGCCTGGAGGTCAAACATGGCAGTGGTGAAGTGTTTGCGCTCCTTGGCGATCTTCTCTCGGGCTGCGCGAATTTCTTGTTCAAGTTTCTGCTGTTCCCGCAGCTCCTCCCGGGCGCGCTTAGCCTCTTCCTTTTCCTCTTGCTTCTTGATCTGAAACTCATGAGCGAGGTGTAGTTCATCGAGCTTGAGACTGAGGTAAGTGCGTGATATCTCAACGCTCATAATCTTGCCAAGACGGTTGCAGGTTTCGAACGATTTTAGAATTCGTTTCTCACCCAGTTCGACGTTGTCGAATTTTACGTTGTCCACACAGGCATCGGCTTCGTTGTTGAACGAACGGATCACCAGTTTGATCATGTCGTTCACGAGTTTGCGACCTTGGGCCTTGCTGTCGTTGACCGTCCAGTCCATGTTCCCGGTCGCTGCGTCACCACCCTTAATCATCGTTTTCTGGCGGTCGCGGACACTGTCCAGTCGGGCCTTGTATTCTTGGCTGGTGATGAGCTTGAACTTGGGTTCATAGAGCGCAAAGCTTTCTAGGAGCAACGTCTCTTCCCACACGAGTATCTGCCCCTGCAAATCAGAGGAACGTTGCGCGAGCGTGGCTACCTCCCGTTCAGCGCGCTGAGTTTCTTGGCGGACAGTAGCAAGCTTCTCCTTCTCAAGCTCGATCAGCCTCCGAACTTCTATGACGTCCATGGCGCCGATCTTTGTAGTAAGCGCTTGCAACTGCGCGTATTGCGTTTGGAGACTTGTCAGCTGGCCTTCCAAATCATCCGCCCGTTGCCGGTGGGCGGGGCCTTTCCAGTAGTCACTAAAAGGCATAGGTTCCTTCCTCGTTCTGAATCAAATTTTGTTTTGGTCTAAACCAACCTAGACGCCTTACGGCGCAAGGCATACGGCCGGAATTTTCGGTTAATCGATGGCGACTTTCGTAGTGAGCATTGTCCTTTTCTTGTCACATGGGGAAGTGGGCCGAAATTGAAACGTTGGTCGAGACCGTATATGCCGAGTTCGGTCGTATCGACATCTTGGTCAACAATGCAGGAATGTCTCCCCTGGCGCCAGCCTCCCATGAAACAGGTGAAGCCTTGTTCGACAAAGTGCTGGAGGTCAATTTCAAGGGGCCATTCCGTTTGAGCTCACTGGTGGCGTCTCGTATGGCCAAGGGAGATGGCGGTGTCGTTATTAACGTCAGCAGCACTGGGGCACTGCGGCCGCGGCCGGCAGTAGTGCCTTATTGCGGAGCCAAGGCGGCGCTGAATGCAATGACTGAATCCATGGCCAAAGAATATGGACCGAAGGTTAGGTTCAACACGTTGTCGGCAGGACCGTTCTTGACGGATGTGGCTAAGGCTTGGCCTGTCGAGGCACGTGAAAAATTCGACAATGCCTTGGGGAGGCCCTGCCAACCTAACGAGGTTGTTACGGCTGCGCTTTATTTAGCGAGCCCATTCAGTAGCTTTGTCACTGGCAGTCTTGTGAGGGTTGATGGTGGTATTAGCTGATTAGGCCGAGCAGCTGCAAGCTCTCGAAGCCTTGAAATGTGACGCTGGCTTTAAACAGAACTTGAATTCGAAACGAAGTTGAACGGCTTGCTTGCTAAATATGGGTATTCGACGTTGAGGGGACCATTCCGGAGGGGCACTACGGAGAGGTAATCGGGCCTGCAGTGCCATCAACTCAGCAGATTTCGGCCAGCGCGGCGCACTAAGTGAACCTTCTCACACCTATTCGATGTCTCAAGACAACAGCAGGTCGATGTTGTCTGCACTTTGGGGAGGGCACCATGGAAAAGCAACTCGAAAAATACAACAGTATGCGTAACTTCGAAGAGAGCCCAGAACCTGTTGGCGTCGCCAAATCTGCGAAAGGCAAACGTAAGGGTAGAGCACACGCCTTGCAGTTCTGCATCCAGAAGCACGATGCTTCGCGCCTGCATTACGACTTCCGCTTGGAGTTAGATGGTGCGCTCAAGAGCTGGGCGGTACCCAAAGGTCCGTCGCTGGACCCTAAGGTCAAGCGTCTGGCGGTGCATGTCGAAGACCATCCGCTGGATTACGCCACCTTCGAAGGCAGCATCCCCGAAGGCCACTACGGTGCGGGCGATGTCATCGTCTGGGACCGTGGTGTGTGGATTCCCCAGGACGACCCGGTCGAGGCCTATGCCAAAGGCCGGCTCAAGTTCGAACTTCAAGGTGAGAAGCTCGGCGGCCTGTGGAACCTGGTTCGCACGCACATGCCAGGCAAGCAGGAGCAGTGGTTCCTGATCAAGCATCAGGACGGTGCCGCTCGGCCTGAAGACGTTTACGACGTAGTTGCCGCCGAGCCCGACAGCGTGCTCAGCGAACGGACTATCGTCGCCAAAGCAGCCAAGGCACCCAAAGTACCCAGGACAGCCAAAGCCAAGGCCATCAAGCAGCTCGCAACGCCAGTACGCAAAGAACAGTCCGCGCCACTCACCGGCGCGCGCAAGGCCGAGTTGCCAGACCAGATTAAACCGGAACTAGCGACCCTGGTGGAAAAGGCCCCGGCCGGTCAATGGAGCTATGAGTGCAAATTTGATGGTTTTAGGATGCTCGCTAGGATAGAAAATGGAAAGGTTCGGCTCTTTACAAGAAACGGCCATGACTGGACCCACAAGTTGCCCAGCCAAGCCAAGGCGCTGGTGTCCCTGGGCCTGGAATCGGCCTGGCTTGACGGTGAAATTGTGGTGGCCGACGAGCAGGGCGTGCCGGACTTTCAGGCCCTGCAAAACGCCTTCGAGGCCGGCCGCAGCGGGAATATTCTCTACTACCTGTTCGATATGCCCTACCTCAATGGCGTGGACCTGCGCGAGGTGCCAGTCGAGGAACGCCGGGCTGCGCTCTCGACGGTGCTCAAGGCCGACAAAGACCCTCTGCTGCGCTTCTCCGAGGCCTTCAGCGAAGACCCGGAGGCCTTGCTCAACAGTGCCTGCCAAATGCAGATGGAAGGCCTGATCGGCAAACGCCTCGGTTCGCCCTATGTCTCCCGGCGCAGCAGTGACTGGATCAAACTCAAGTGCAAGCATCGACAGGAATTCGTCATCGTCGGCTTCACCGATCCCCAGGGCTCACGCAATGCCTTCGGTGCGTTGCTTCTGGGGCTGCATGACCGCGACAGCGGCGAGTTACGCTACGCCGGCAAGGTCGGCACCGGGTTTACCGAGGCGACCCTCAACAGCATTCATCAACGACTCAAGCCCCTGAAGACGAAGAAACCCGCCGTGGTCAACCCGCCCAGCGGAGCCGAGTTCAAGGCCGTGCACTGGCTCAAACCCAGCCTGCTGGCGGAAGTGGCCTTTGCCGAGATGACCAAGGACGGTTCGGTGCGCCATGCGGTGTTTCATGGCCTGCGTGACGACAAACCCGCCAAAGACATCACTGAGGAGCGTCCGACTGCCGTGAAAACTGCCCCCGCGAAAAAACACGCCTCCACCAAGTCATCCCTCACGCAAAAGAAAGCTGACCCTTCGCCGTCGCAACTCGGGCTGGATCAGGGCAAGGTGCGCATCACTCACCCGGACCGGGTCATCGACGCCACGAGTGGCACCACCAAAATGCAACTGGCGGAGTATTACGCCAGCGTCGCCGAGTGGATCCTGCCGCAGCTCAAGGATCGCCCGGTGGCACTGGTTCGGGCCCCGGACGGCATTGCCGGCGAGCTGTTCTTCCAGAAGAACGCCGAGCGCCTAGCCATTCCCGGCATTGTCACCCTGGACCAGCAACTCACGGGCCAGTCGATGATGGTCATCAACAGTGCCGAAGCGCTGGTCGGCGCGGTGCAGATGAGTACCGTGGAACTGCACACCTGGAACGCCACCTCCGACCACCTCGACAAGCCCGATCGGTTTGTCCTCGACCTCGACCCTGACCCGGCCCTGCCGTGGAAGCGCATGGTTGAGGCGACGCAATTGACGCTGACAGTGCTGGATGAGTTGGGGCTCAAGGCGTTTTTCAAGACCAGCGGCGGCAAGGGCATCCACCTGGTGGTGCCGCTGACCCGCAAGCTCGGCTGGGATGAGGTCAAGGACTTCAGCCACGCCATAGTCACCCACATGGCCAAGATGCTCCCGGAGCGTTTTTCCGCGGTATCGGGGCCGAAGAACCGGGTGGGGCGGATTTTCATCGATTACCTGCGCAACGGCTTGGGCGCGACCACCATCTGCGCCTACGCCGCGCGCACCCGCGAAGGGCTGCCGGTGTCGGTGCCGATTTTTCGTGAAGAGGTGGAGGAGCTCAAGGGCGGCAACCAGTGGAACATTCATAATGTGCATGAGCGCCTGGTCGAGGTGGGCGATGAGCCTTGGGCGGATATGAATAAAACCCGGCAGACAATCACGGCAGAGATGCGACGGCGGGTAGGGATGAAAAAGGGCTGATCCAGACTGACGCTGCACTGAAGCAGTTTTGTGAAAGGAAAACTAGCGATAACTCTCCATTCAATTAGTGAAATTATCAGTGATACCCCCAACGGAAAATGGCTGCTTTTTCTGGGTATCGTCGAACCGACTGGACTGCCTAATGGAGTGTGGATTGCCTCTTTGCTAACACTGACCAGTGGCGCAGAACCCGTCAGTCAAAGAGGAGGAAGGAGCGACTCCGGTTGGCAATCGAGGTGATGGGCGATTCGGTAAAGCTTTTCCACTGTCAGGTTCACTTCGCCCCGCTCAATGCGGCCAACGTAGCTACGGTCCATCTGACATGCAAACGCTAGCGCGTCTTGGGATAGACCCGACGCAAGTCTCTGCTCCCGGATCCGGTGACCCAGGGTCTTCGCCAGTTGTTGCATATCCGCCTCGGTGTACATGAGGCGGGACTATCTGCGTTTGCGGCGCAATCGGCGACGGATTATAATCCGCAATTATTGTTTGATGGCGAACCTCAGGTGCCTGCATGAAATCGGCTTCATTCGCACTCGACAGGCGCATCTTCGAGCTTTTCCAAAGCGGTAGGTTCGATCGATTCACACCGAGAGGTCTGCGCGATGCGTACGCTCAGGCCTTCGCGGTACCCGGTGCGTACATGTCGGATCTCCGTCGATACGTTTTCAGGCAGATACTTCGTCTTCAGAAGGTCGGATGGGTGACGCAAGTTCCTGAGCGGAAAAGTCGTGATCAGGTCTACCAATTGCTCGCGCAGCCTCCTTCGGTCACCCTTCGTCTCACTGAGGAAGGATACCGCCCCTCAAGTGAAGCATTCGATCTACCACTTCTAACTGGGCAAGAAATGACTTCGTCTACGGACGCCACCGGAGATTCCACCACCACTCAGCTCCAGGCAATGGTGAAGGAAGTCCGCCTCGACTTCCTTTCTTCGATGGGCGAAGCGGAATGCTACAAGCAGCTCCTAGAAGAACTGCCGCAGCTCAAATCTAAGGTTGAAGGCGACTACATCGAGGCACGCGATCGTAGCTCTCGCTTGCTCGGCCATCTCCGAGCCATAGAAAAAACCCTCAAAACGCTGGGGGCTGAATGACGGGTGTGATGCGAGCTTGGCAAGCTGAGTGCGTTGAGAAGGCAGTAGAGCACTATGAATCTTTTCCCCATTTCTTCTGTCAAGCTACTCCAGGTGCGGGCAAAACCTGGATGGCAGGTGAGATTGCACGCCAACTGATCGTCGCGAATAAGGTCGATCTCGTTCTGTGTTTTGCCCCATCGTGCCAAGTTGTTGAGGGGCTTCGAGCAACCTTTGCTCGAATTCTGCATAGACGCATGGATGGATTCGTAGGTGCCATTGGTGACGTTTCTACCTATCAGGGTATGGAGTTCCGGGGCGACTCCTTCTGGGAATTGTTCGATTACTTCCGAGTATTCGCCGTATTTGACGAGATTCACCATTGTGCTGGGCAGGATCCTTTGTTGAGTAATGCATGGGGGCAGACCATTGTTCAAAAAATTCAGGATCGAGCGGCGTATACTCTTGCACTGTCCGGGACTCCTTGGCGCTCGGATGACAAAGCCATTGCACTTGCTCGCTACTCTTCCCCGGAGGGGCGACTGATCTGCGACTACCGCTACGGCCTTCGTGAAGCCATCAGCGACAGGGTCTGTCGCTCGCCGCGGATTACTGTCGTTGATAACCGCTGCCTGAAGCTCACCGAGCAGTTTGAGAAAGGGGTGCAGGTGTCAATGTATCAAGACATTGCTCATTTACTGTCAAGTTCGCCTGTTTCTTTCGAAGACGTGCTGCACCAGGATGAAATCCTCGAGCAGGTAATCGAACTTGGTTGCCAAAAGCTCGATAGCGTGCGGTTGTTGAATCCCTCCGCTGGTGGACTGATAGTTGCTACAAATACTAACCACGCGCAACAGATTGCCTCAAAGTTAATCAGCCGCGGTGAAAGCTGTAGTGTGGTCACTACGAAAACTCCGGGGGCTCAGCAACTCATCAACGAGTTTCGAGTGGGGCAAGGGCGATGGATTGTGGCAGTGGGAATGATCAGCGAGGGTACGGACATCCCAAGGCTACAGGTATGTTGCTACCTAAGCCGCATCCGAACCGAACTGCACTACCGTCAGGTATTAGGTAGAATCCTCCGCCGTACCGGTGACTTGGATAATCAAGCTTGGTTATACGTTTTAGCTGAACCGAAATTAGTCGAATATTCTCGGCGGGTTGCTGATGACTTACCTGAAGATGTTGCAGTTCTGCATATCAATTCTTCTAGCTTTACCTCCAATGTTAACCAGTCAGAGCAACAATTCCAATCCTTCGAGTCGGAGGACTGCACTGCGTTTTCCCTAACTGCATTGACAAGAGATTTGGAAGAAGAAATGCTGAAGAACAGCAGCAGGCAAAACAATGGCAGTTTCGAAATAGAAGTTTCGACCCATTTTCGGGCCGAGTTGTTATCAATTTGGTGATGACTATATTTCATAGCACATAGCCTCAAGTTTTTTGAGCGTGACGCTGCAGTTGCATATTTTTTCCGCGAGTGATCAGATTATATATCGACAACTACAGTCTTTTGAGGAAAGGCATCAAGCGCTTGTATGGCATCACCCACCTCTTTATATTCCTTCCAGAATCGCTCCAGTGCGCTCATTCCACCGGCCAACTGAACTGCGCGGATAAGACCAGCATGGGCAGCTATCAGCCTTTTTACTTGCAGCGCCAATACCTTATTGTCTAGCATCAAGCGTTCCCGTTTTCTGTCTTGTACGGCAGAAGGTGACAATTTTGCTGCAATCGCACGCGCTTCGAGCTGCTTTTGACGACATTCGGTGATGACATTCATTCGTGAAGGATTGCGCGTGAATGCTGAGGCGTTTTTGAGCACGGAATGGCGTCGAGCGATCGCACGTGCAGTGATGTCGAGATCCTCTAGAGTCAATTGATCAATGATTTTTTTCAACTCGATATTTGAAGGATCTTGCAAAGTTCTCATGAGAAGAGGTCCTTTTTTTCAAGCTGTGAGTAATCGACACCATTGGGAAAAACGTTTTCATTCGGCTGAGCCTCCAGGGCAGCCTGCACGCCATCAATGAGCTTCGTTGCATGAGCAATTTGATTTGCTCGGCCTATTGTCTTCACCGGCTTGCCTTCTGCGGAGCACCGCATGATCACTAAGCTTTCCTTCAAGTCGAGCAGGGTTTTCCTATGAGACGGTTGGCCACTAGCTGCAAAATGTATGCAACCATCGAAACATTTAAGATGTCTCGAACAAGGATTAAGCGAGAAGCTGTTGGTGCAGAATCCGTACGGAGTGACATGAAAGCCATCTGAGTTCGCTACAAGGTAGGCAAATGCAGCCTCATCACCATGCTCTAATTGAATACGCTTGAAAGATTTTCCGATATGGCTACTTCTGGCGATGCCGCTCACGATCATTTTTGCTACCAATTCGTGAGTACTACCTGGTGGAATAAATTGCTGCGCCACAGTAGGGAGTTCGACGAATTTGAGCTTCTCAGCAAGACTACGATGGTCATATTCATAAGTCTGAGCCACCGAGACTCGGCCAAACTGATGTGTTATGACTGTGTCTGAAACGTTTTGACGGAACAGCTCAGTATTCATCAAGTGACGCAGTGAGTGAGGTTTGATAGATAAGTTGTTCATCTCAGGGGTGGCACCATACTTCTTGAAGTAGGAAAGAGAACCACTGCCGACTGCTCTGCCAAGAGCAGTGTATATTTTAGGCAGGAACGGCGTGCTGATTACAGTGTCGGCAGGAATTACAGTGCTCGTTAAGGGTAATTTCTGAATATACCCGGTAGTGAGAAATAGTCTTTGCCAAGTTCCAACAATACTCCCCGACTCAGTCTTAAATACTCGCAGGTCGGACCCAAAATTCTGGTGCTGATTCAGGTATTGAGCTTTTAAAATCTCCCTGAATGGCTCCGTGATTCGTTTCGCCTCGCGTATCGTACTTTCGACGAGACTTTCAAATCTACTCGGTACAAAGTAAAATCTCTCAATTAAAGTGTCAGGGGCTCTACTCCTTTGCTTCTCTGAATAGTAACGCAACCGCAGCGAGCGCCCTACACCACCAATATCGGATGCACATTTTTTCGTAACTATATCTACATGTTCATCCCATACCATACAGTCCTCGGGTAATGTCAGTACCTCGTTGATGCGCAAACCTGTAAGTATTAAAATCCTGAACATTAGAAAGCAAATAAGGTCATTGAACGTTTCTGCATTCTCATGAAATACGATCCGAGTCAATTCGAATAGTGAGTCTTTTTCAGGAAGTTTAGATGCATCTTTGCGAGCCCGATAGTCAGCCAATAGCTCCGGCCGTCTTTCTTGCTTTAAAGCTGGCCGAACGGGGCAGTTTTTTGAAATCATGTTTTCGTCAATAATTTTGGCCACCGCTGCTATATCCCTTTCAGCTTTTTCACTCCACGTCTTCAGGGAGAGTAGTGCCTCAAAGTTTTCCCGCGAAATTTCATAAGGAGAAACTACAGTGCTCGAGAAAATTCGCCTTGCCGCCTTAGCCACCACTTGTGCGCAATCCCCTGTGCGCCCACTCAAGCAAAGGCTCCCTATTAGCGCTTTAATAAAATCTTGGGCAATTGTCGGAAGCACATTCCCCGTAGGAAGGCGTACTGCAGGCCAGCCGGCGTTTAAGGCCAGTTGGCGAATTTCATCATCAACTTTGAAGCCAACGGTCCCGTATGCCTGCCTATCGTAACTTCCGTTGAGGACTCGAAGATCCCAATCATGGCCTTGTATAGGTTTACCAGAATCATCCAAAAGAATGTCCCAGACTAGCCCTTTTGCTTCAACCGCTCTACGCACACTGGCGATAAATTTTTCAAATAGGTGATTTGAAGATGTCTCGCTGTGCGCTAAATCAACTACGGCCATTTTTCTTTCCCTCAATCACCTGATCGATAACGTCTAACGTCTGTTGAGCCCCTGAGAGCGCACGAGTGAGTTGCAAATAAGCTGGACTTTCCGCTGCAATCCCGATCGCCAAGAACATGCGTACCTGTTGGCGCATACCCTCAACGGCTTCCAGATGCGGCTCTTTCTCCAAAGAAGGCAAAAACTTTGCGCACCCATAACATGAAGTGACGGGATTGTAGACACAATGGCTTTGGCCCGACTGACAGAGTCCTAGACCTGCAAGGAGGGAGCTGCCAACGACACCTCCGATCTGCTGATCTTCTTCTGCGCCTAGCAGTTCGTCGAGGGAAACAAATTCACCTGAAGCGATGCGTTGAATTTTCGTATAAAGCTTGGAAGCTCCAAGCGCCGTATTGATGAGGTCCACCTGCTGCATGCTGGCGTGTATATAAACTGAAGCGGTGTGTGCGTAGACATGACCTAAGAATTTGCCAATGCTTTGGCGACTGTGACCAGCATCCGCCAATGCTTGAGCCGCGGTATTACGTAGCTGTGGAGCTGTACAGTTCAAATCAACGCTATAAAGCTCGCATAAAGCTCTCGCTCTCTTCCAGAGCACCGAAGAGTTGGGAGCTTTGAATAGTCGCTTTCTGCCTGCAGTTGTAGCAGCTTCCCAGAGTCTCTCTACCATGGGTACCCACTCCGGCTTAACTTGGCGGACAATTTCAAATTGCTGCTCATCTCGTTGTTTCGCTGCGTGAAACGATACAATGCAAGCACTCTCATCATTAGCGTCTTTGAAGAACTTCACATGCTCAACATCCAAGCACAATACCTGTACAGGTCGAACGCCGTGCTGGTAGATAAGAGCCAAAGCGACCGCACCCTCAAGGTGCTCAGGCTCAATATGAGTGTTCCATGCACTCGCATCCAGCAACCGAACGATGTCTGCCTGCAGACTGGTATTCACAAGGTTTTGTCGACTTACTAATAAACTTTTCCTACGTGCCATTCCGGTATTCGCATAGGTTTCCAAACTGCGCACTACACTGAGGGCTCTCCTACTCCAAGGCCCCACCTCAGCGTCGCAAGCCATTTTAAGGAGTCCCTTCATAACTGCTGAGAATCTTGCGTCCGTGACATGCTCGTCCCAAGCCTCCTTTAATTCCTCTGCAGAGGTAGTTAGTAACTTGCTAACACTTTCCCAATTTCGAACCAACAACCTCGCTGCTCGGTGGAGGCAGGCTAGGCTCAGACGCCCTGACGTCAGCATAGCCAGCCGCCTCTGCAAGGCACCCACTGAACCGCTCGCAAATACAATTGATTCAGGGTAGCCGTTGTAGCTGAATCTCCACTTATCTTCGTCAGCGCTAATGATATAAGTCGTGTCGGAGTACTTGTCATAAAGGGAAAGCGTTGCCGGTGCCACTGGCCACATCCATTCGTAAATAGACGTATCCATGCTGATATCTGAACAACGTATGGTTAATGGAGCTGCCTTGCTATCACCTGCTCTCATGCTGATAACCTCGCAGTATGTTCACTTTCGAGTCAAACAACTGTCCCCATGCCTGCATGAGGTCCTCCTGAATTGCTGCTCGGGCGTAGTGCTCTGGCATTGTCGACTTTACGGACCAACCAAAAAAGGCACGCATACGCTGGAATGTCAGTTCCCTGTTTTGATCATGAGCCATGAACATCTCGTAACTTGCTGTTGCGCAGGTATGCCGGAGATCATGGGGAGAAATATGTGCCTTTCCACCTGCGCTATCACTAAATCTTCTGAGTGCCTTGGGAGAGATTGCGCGAGACAGTGCATGGAAAATCTTGGTTACAGCTTCAGCGGATATAGGTGCTCCAGTAGACGCTGTGAACGCGAAGCCATGCTCTGTCGAGTCGTACCTGCACTCGGCTATGTATTGTTGATACAGGTTCGCAAGTTCCGGTGAAATGGGTACTTGCCTATGTGCCTGCTCTGTTTTCATGCTTGGGGCAGTAGAACGGGTTTCAGATTCTTCGGTGGTCGAAACGTCCAGCCAATACACAAGCATTTGTGACTGAATATCTACGTCAGATTTAAGCGCATCACACGTCAGCAGCATCAGCTCACTGCGCCTCAGCCCTACCAGTAGAAGCATATTTAAGATTAGCCAATTCCTTTCCCTAATACGCTCACCCTGGAAGGGGTTGCGATCAGAGGTTGGATTCCCAACCTCTAGCAGATCAACCAGGGTGCTCGCTGGAATCGAGCGGATGAATCTTACGCGCCCCCTACGAGGCTTTCTCATCCTTCCCATCACAGACAAGGTTGATTTAAGTGAGCGCCATGCCTCACTCGAGGCTGCTCGGTGGGAAGCCAAGTGCTTCACGAAACCTCTGACAGCGTCCCATCTCTGCACAGCCGTTGCTGAGTAATTTGCGGCGGATGTGAGACTTAGATAAAACGCCTCCACTAGCTCCTGAGTCTTGACGGCATCCAGCTCACTTACAGCTGAATCGAACGAATTAACCCCGTACCGGTTATCACAGAAAGAGTAGAAAGCGTCTATATGACGCAATGTTGTCTTACGAGTGTTTTCCGCAAGGGCATGCCCCTGAGTACTCAGAGACCAGGCGGTTGCCCAGAACCTAGGGAGCATGCGATGAGGATCAACGATGACAAGGTCGGGCACCGCTCCTGTTTTAAGAATCATGAATGCCCCCGATTGTTAGGTGCGAATCACAGTAAGAAAAAGCTTTCCAAACAGCTTAGATCGCAACAGGCAGAGAGGTGCCTATTAAAGTTCGACGGCTATCGGATCATGGCGCGCATCGACCACGGCGAGGTCAAACTCTTCACCCGCAACGGCCACGACTGGACCCACAAGCTGCCCGGACAAGCCGAGATGTTGGCGGCGCTGGGCCTCGAATCTGCCTGGCTCGACGGTGAAATGGTGGTCGACAACGAGCAGGGCGTGCCGGACTTCCAGACCCTGCAAAATGCCTTCGATTCGGGCCGCAGCGGCGACATCGTGTATTACCTGTTCGACATGCCCTACCTCAATGGCGTGGACCTGCGCGAAGTGCCGGTCGAAGAACGCAGGGCCGCGCTGGCGACGGTGCTCAAAGCCCATGAAGATCCGCTGCTGCGGTTCTCCGACGCCTTCGGCGAAGAACCGGACGCCTTGCTCAACAGTGCCTGCCAGATGCAGATGGAAGGGCTGATCGGCAAGCGCTTGGGATCGCCTTATGTGTCGCGGCGCAGCAGCGACTGGATCAAGCTCAAGTGCAAGCATCGGCAGGAATTCGTGATTGTCGGCTTCACCGACCCGAAAGGCTCGCGCAACGCATTTGGCGCGTTGCTGCTGGGGTTGCATGACCGTGACAGCGGCGAACTGCGCTATGCCGGCAAGGTCGGCACCGGGTTCAACGAGACGACGCTCAAGCACATCCATGAACAGCTCAAACCGTTGCAAGCGAAGAAGCCGTCCGTGGTCAATCCACCGACCGGTTTTGACGCCAAGGGTGTGCATTGGCTCAAACCCAGCCTGCTCGCAGAAGTTGCCTATGCCGAGATGACCAAGGACGGTGCGGTGCGCCATGCGGTGTTCCATGGCCTGCGTGACGACAAACCTGCCAAAGACATTACTGAGGAGCGTCCGAAAGCCGTGAAACCCAAAGCCGCTAAAAAGACCGCCGCAGAAAAACCGGCCGACGCGTCGAAAAAGAAAACCGCACCCGCGCCGTCACAAATCGGCCTGGGCGAGGGCAAGGTGCGCATCACCCATCCGGACCGGGTGATCGACGCCAGCAGTGGCACCACCAAAGTGCAACTGGCCGAGTATTACGCCAGCGTCGCCGAATGGATTTTACCCGAGCTCAAGGACCGTCCCGTGGCACTGGTTCGCGCTCCGGACGGCATTGCCGGCGAGCTGTTTTTCCAGAAAAACGCCGAGCGCCTGGCCATTCCCGGGATCACCACGCTGGACAAGGCACTCACCGGCCAACCGGTGATGATCATCAACAATGCCGAAGCCCTGATCGGCGCCGTGCAGATGAGCACCGTGGAGCTGCACACCTGGAACGCCACCTCGGACAACCTGGATAAACCCGACCGCTTCGTTCTCGACCTCGACCCGGACCCGGCGCTGCCCTGGAAAAGCATGGTCGAGGCGACGCAACTGACGCTCTCGGTGCTCGATGAACTGGGGCTCAAGGTGTTCCTCAAGACCAGCGGCGGCAAGGGCATTCACCTGGTGGTGCCGCTGACCCGCAAGCTCGGCTGGGATGAGGTCAAGGACTTCAGCCACGCGATCGTCAGCCACATGGCCACGTTGTTGCCGGAGCGGTTTTCCGCGGTTTCAGGCCCGAAGAACCGGGTAGGGCGGATCTTCATCGATTACCTGCGCAACGGTCTGGGCGCCACCACTATCTGCGCCTACGCCGCGCGCACCCGCGAAGGGCTGCCGGTGTCGGTGCCGATCTTTCGCGACGAGGTCGCCGAACTCAAAGGCGGGAACCAGTGGAACATCCACACCGTGCATGAGCGCCTGGCCGAGGTCGGTGATGAACCTTGGGCCGATCTGAAGAAAACCCGGCAGTCGATCACTGCTGAGATGCGACGGCGGGTCGGGATGAAAAAGTAGCGGGTCATCATCCGGGATTGCCCCACTGTGGGAGCGAGCCTGCTCGCGAAAACGGTATGACATTCAGCATTGATGCGGTCTGACATACCGCCTTCGCGAGCAGGCTCGCTCCCACAGTGTGTGATGTAAATGAGAAATCTCTTTATCAATGTCCTGAAATATACCGTTGTCACCAATGGACAGCGTAGTGGCACTTTAGTAGCCTTTCGCGCTTTCCATCGCGTACGCGCGTCAAGGACGATCCATGCCGGTTTCCCTGTTTTGCTCATCACGCGCCGTCGCCATGGCGGTGCTGCTGTCCTCGCTGCTCAGCGGTTGCAGCTTCAACGGCAACTATCCCGACGCCATAGAACCCGACGCTGCCAAGCTGCGCTTCGTCTCCAATACCGAAAACGCCACCCTTGACTATTTCGATGGCGCACATTGTGAAGGCCAGACCACTGGCCTCCTCAACAACCTGTTCTCGGGCGATACCCAACGCCGGGTTGGCATGAGCGTTGCGCCGCCGGACAATGCCAAGGGCTACCTGGAAATCAAACTCAAGCCCGAACAGGACGCCTACCTGCACATCCAGACCCTTGGCAGTTATTCGGTGTGTGGCAACAGCCTCAATCTCACCCCCGAACGGGGCGCGGAATACGAGGTGACACTTGATTCGGCCCGAGGGTATTGCACGGTGTTGTTGCAACGCCTGCAGCGGATTGATGGCAAAGATGTGCGCACGCCCATGCCCATCGTGCATAACGGTTTACCCGCCTGCGCCGGTCGCAGCCCGATGTTCCCGAAAGTGGCGGCCGCGTTGCCGGATACACCGCATCGCGTGACGTTGATCGACCAGATCATCGACAGCTCGGTTATCTCGGCCATGAAGCCCGACCCGGCCAAGGACGCCAGTTCCCGTATGACCCCGGAAAAACTCGACAGCCTGATTGCCGAACGCAAAGGCAAACTCGGTTTTACCCTGCCGGACGACTACTGGGCGTTGTATCGCCAGAACCTTATTGCCTTCGACGACGAAGCGGCTGAGGGCAAGACCCAGACCTATAAGCGTTACACCGATGAATATCGCCTGCGCCTGCAACGCCTGGACGATCAGCAACTGGAGCTTTGGGCCCGCCCGGAAGACAAGTCGGCCAAACCCAATAAGGCGGCGCTCGAGCAATACAAGTCGATGACGATCTATTACTTCCAGACCAAGAAGAGTGTGCTGCTTGAAACCATCAACCACCATCTCGACCGGATGGCGCAGATGGATCGGCAATACAAGGTGTGCGAGCGCTACACGGAGTGCTGGAAGCGCTGATCACAGGCGGGCGGCGAGCAGCGCTCGCCGCCCCGACGACTATTGTTTGCCGACAGCGGCTGCCAGCAGCGGCGCCGCTTGCTCATCGGTCAGCGCCGCATGGACTTCCATGCTCATGAGGTCGCTCCATTGCAGCACCCACTTCTGAATCTGTACGACATCATTGGTTTCTGCGATGCCAAAACCGTTGGAGCCACCGACGGCGTGCCAGCGCCCCACCATCTTGACGCCTTCGGGTGGAGCGCCTTTGGTTTCGAGAAAGCGCTTGATCACGCTGTTTCGGTTTTGCGGATTAATTGACCAACTGACCATGAATAACATTTGCCACCTCCTGCGATGGAATTGGCACCTGTCTCTCTTCGCGCACCTGGCTGGCGCCGGGACCACGGTCACGCTTGCGTGTCCAGCGTCATCCTGGCTGGCGTGAAACGATTTCTCCCATGAGAAGGCATAGCAGCGGTCTAGACTCCGCGTATGACCGCTGATCCTCTTTCGTGCACTTGCATCGGGCCTTGGACGGCGCCTGTTTCACCAGCGAAACATCGGCAACGGTCGCAGCGGAGAGCGCAGGAGTTGCCGCGCCGTCAGCCTGATCAGCAGCCAGTGAAACCCTCGATTGGGAAACGCCGACTTCACCGCTTTGACGAAGGCCCGTGGCAGGCCGAATGTCACCACGCCGAGGGATACATCAATGACATCGGATCGCCGGAAAGGCTCGACGCTGAGCGCATGGGCGGCACCGTAGGGCCGCACTTTGTGGTGTTCCAGGATCAGTGCCGTCACTTCGCTGCCCAGATGCGACTGTTGCCGGCCGGCGAGATAATCCTCTGCCAGGCGAACCGATGGATCCAGATAGTCGATGGTGCGGTCGGTCCAGATACCCAGGTCATGAAAAGCCGCCGCGATCTGCACCGCCTCGGACGGCAGGCCTTCGATGCCGCTGATCGCGATATAGAAGTTCAGCACCCGATAAATGTGATTGCGGTAGCCCGGCAGATCAGCGCCGATCACCTGGGCGAATGACGCAAGTATTTCGTCGGTGACGGGGAATTCGCGTACGAGGTTCATGGGGGCGGATCTCACGCGTCGCGCAACAGGTCGTTGGCATTGAGCAGTGCGAAGGCAACTTCCGGGCGCTTCTCCAGCCCGCGGCGGATCGCGGCCGGGATCGACTGACGGGTTTTGCGGCACAGCCCGGGGAACTCTGCGATGGAGATGCCGATGCCGCGCATGGTACGTACTTCGTTGAAACCGGGGGCGATCTCCACACGGATGCCCAGTTGCTCGTACATCCGCTGCTGCAGCCGTTCGAGGTCGCTCAGGCTCTGGAGGTTTTCCAGGCGTTCGATCAGGCGTTTCTCCTCCGCACGGGTCAGAAACAGGATGCGCACGTCCGCGCCCGGTGTTTCCAGCAGCGGGTCACGCCCGCAGTCGCAAGCGCCGGGCGGGCAGGGTTGGCGGATCGGAGGCGAAGTCGTCATGGTGATCAATCATAGAGTGCCCGGATCGGGTTTGCCCATAGGGTTTTCCGTCAGGACTGCGCGGATGCGCTTTCAACCGGATGGGGCAGGCAACTTTGATCGAGTGAAGCAGGCAGGGCTCGCCCATCTCGGTTTATGCCCTCACCGAGACACGACTACTGCCTGCCAAGACCCAGCGTTTCATCGAGTTCCTGCGTGAGCAACTCCAGGACGCCTGACGACGGCTTCAGGCCAGCATCGACAGCAAGCCACCCTGACGATCCAGTTTCGCCAGATCATCGAAGCCACCGACATGGGTGTCGCCGATAAAAATCTGCGGCACGCTGCGACGACCGCTTCGGCTGAGCATCTCCTGGAATTTTCCAGGCTCGGATTGAACGTTTATTTCCTGGGTCTCAATCCCTCGGCTGGCCAGCAGCGCCTTGGCATTGCGGCAATAGGGGCAGGTGTCGGTGGTGTAGAGGGTCACAGTATTCATGGCTTGTACTCCCGAAGTTGAATGTTTCGATCACGCATCGATTGCGGGGAAGTCGATCTCGGTCAGGGCGACGTTGTTGAGGTAGTTGGTCAGGGTCTGCGAGGCCACATGGGCGATCACTTCGATGATCTTGCTGTCGTTGATGCCTGCTGCCCGTGCCGCTTCGATCTGCTCGCTGCGCAGGTGGCCGCGGCTTTCGGTGATTTGTCGGGCGAGGGTGGCATAGGCATTGAGCTGACCCTGGCGGGCGCTGAGGATGTCTTGCGCAGACAGCCCGGCCTTGCCGGCAAACAGGGTGTGGGCCGCCAGGCAATAGTCGCAGCCGTTGACCTGGGACGTGGCGAGGAAGATGGCTTCTTTCTCGGTGGCGCTCAGGGACGTTTTACCGAGGGCCACCGACTGTTGCAGATAGGACGAAAGCACGGCGGGTGCGTGGGCCAGTGTCTTGAAGACATTGGGTAAAAAACCGATTTTCTTCTGCACGCCTTCCAGCAGTGGGCGGGTGGTGTCAGTGGCGTGTTCAAGGCTCAGGGTGGTAATGCGGCTCATGGCAACTCTCCGTTGATAACTGCGCGGTGTGCGCTGGGTACGGAGTCCATGCTAGTGACGAGCGCTGGTCTATTGGGTGCAAATCGTCGAGGATATGCGACAGATCGTCCAGATATGCCTCGGGAGCCTGTCCAATGGATCGCTTGTCCACGTTGCTCAGCCATTTCGGCGTCAGTGCCGGAACCTTCCACAGCGGCACTTTTTGCGGCACCACGGGCTTTGACGGTGATCAGGCCTGTGGGCACCTTCATCTGCTTCAGGCCGGCGAACTGACCCTCAAACTGGCCGATGAGCGCGACATCCAGCTCGACAGGCCAACGTTGATTTTTTTTCCTCGGCCTTACCGCCATCGGTTGTTTGCACCTGATGCGGCCGACACTCAACTGGTGTGCGCCTCGCTGACCTTCGATGGCGGTGCCGGTAATGCACTGGCGGCGGCCTTGCCCGATTACCTGGTGCTTGACCTCGATGAAGTGCCGGCTATGGCGGGTACGCTGGACTGGTTGTTCAACGAAGCCTTCGGCGGCATTTGTGGGCGCGAAGCGATGATGGACCGCCTGTTCGAAGTGTTGGTGATTCAGTTACTGCGGCACATTCTGAGCGACCGTGATCAAAGCCCCGGAATGATGGCCGGCCTCGCCGATCCGCGTCTGGCGCGTGCGTTGAGCCTCATGCACGACACGCCCGGCAAGGCCTGGACCGTGGCTGAGTTGTCGGCGGCGGCCAATATGTCGCGTGCCAGTTTCGCCGAACACTTTCGCCTGGTGGTGGGGCAAACGCCGGTCGATTATCTGGTGAGCTGGCGCATCAGCCTGGCCCAGAAGCGCTTGCGTGAAGGCAAGTCCATTGCGCTGATCGCCGATGAAGTGGGGTATGAAAGCCCTTCGGCGCTGGCCCGGGCGTTTCGCCGCAAGACCGGCACCAGTCCGCGGGAATGGCTGCAGGTCGGGAAGCCCAGGTAACATCTTGTCGCCAGCCCTTGGGCGGTGCGCAGAGCGAAGTCTTCAAGGTCTCCTATACTGGAACGCTCCGAGAGTTTCCCAACCCTTCACAGTGAGGAGAACGAACATGACCATTCGTATTGGCGACGAAGCACCGGATTTCACCGCCGAAAGCACCGAGGGCACGCTCCATTTCCACGAGTGGATTGGCGACAAGTGGGCCATCCTGTTCTCGCATCCGAAGGATTTCACGCCTGTCTGCACCACTGAACTGGGCTACATGGCCGGACTGAAACCGGAGTTCGACAAACGCAACACCAAGATCGTCGGCCTCAGCGTCGACCCCGTCGGCAACCATAAAACCTGGGCCAAAGACATCGAAGAAACCCAGGGGCATGCGGTCAACTACCCGATGATTGGCGACGAGGACCTGGTGGTGGCCAAGCTCTACGACATGATTCACCCGAATGCCAGTGGCGGTGCACGTACCGCCGTGGATAACGCGACGGTGCGTTCGGTGTTCATTATCGGTCCGGACAAAAAGATCAAGGCGATGCTGATCTACCCGATGAGTGCCGGGCGCAACTTCGATGAGGTGTTGCGTCTGCTCGATGCGATTCAACTGAACGCCAAGCACACCGTCGCCACCCCGGTGAACTGGCGTCCGGGTCAGGACGTGATCATTCCCACGTCGGTCTCCGATGAGGACGCGAAGAAGAAATACCCGGACGGCTACAAGACCGTGAAACCTTATTTGCGCACGGTGGCGCAACCGAAGTAACCGTCAGTAATTCATCCCGTCATCAATCGCGATGCCTTTTGCGCGCATCGCCTTGATCAGCTCGGCGCGGGTGCCAGGAAGATTGAGCATGGTTTCCTGGCGCAGCGCCGAGACTTCTTCGGCGCTGTAAGGCTGGTAATTCGCGGGCATGCTGTTGCCCGCCATGCCATCTTCACGCATCAGCCAGTTGAGCAATTCAGCCAGTTGCGCGTTGTTCAGCGCGGACTGCGACATGCCCGGTACGCGAACCAGAAACTCGCGACCGCCCGGTACTTTCAGGAAATTGCCGACAAACCCTGCCATCCGCGGCGTGTCATTGGCCGGGGAGCCCATGCCATTGCCCAGATGGCAGCCGGCGCATTGCAGCTGGTAATTCACGCCAACGCTGTAACCGGCCTGGGCAATGGGCGTTTGCGGTGCTTCGTTGCCCGGTGCATGACGCTGCGCCGGGTCGGGAATGGCTCTGGCATGAACGAGCGGGGCGGTCATGACGCAGACAAGACCGAGGAATAGCAACCTACGCATGACGAGCACCTTTTGTTTATTCAGTTGAGCACTGGGTGGCCGAAAAAAAAGATCGCAGCCTGCGGCAGCTCCTACAGGAGATCGCGGTCGGCGTAGGAGCTGCCGCAGGCTGCGATCCTGGCGATCTGACAGACATTGCCCAAATAAAAAAACCGCCGATTGCGCGAGCAACCGACGGCAAATGCGCGTTAGACGGCGACACCGCGAATGATCGAAACGGTGCAGTGGTAAATGTGCGATTTGGCGGCCAGGCACCAGTTCACATCGTTGTTGTTGAACGGGCGATAGGCCGGTTCTTCACTGTCGTTGCGGGTGCAGGCGCATTGCGCGCAGCTCTGCTTACCGCAGCAATCGTTGTACGAAATGATGTAGTCCTTGCCATCGGCCGGGTTGCGGCAGGTGCCGATCCAGGTGACTTGCGATGCTTCCGTGCCCGGAGGGCAGGAGGTGACCGACCCGCCGCAGCAGCTGCACAAGAAGCCGTCGATGGAACAGTAGCGCCAGTAGTCGCAGCTGTTCGGATCACCCGGGTCCCCGGCTTTCGGATTGTCCGCGGCCAGGGCTTTGCTGGTGCGATCCAGCGGAAGCAGCAGGGGTAGCGCGGCACCGGCGACCATCAACGAGCCCATGCGTGCGAGCAGTTTGCGTCGCGAGGTAGTGTCGGCAACGCGGCGAGTCGAGCGCTCGAACAACAGATCCAGCAGTTTCATAAAAGTCTCCCTGCCTTAATCAGTGGCTATGGCCGTGGCTGTGGTCGTGCGGACGGGGTTGGCTGTTCAGGTATTCCTGAAGCGTCGCGCTTTTGAGGTGCTCGACTTCGAACAGGCTGTCCAGGTGCTCGCGGGAATTGACCAGGCCTTTGGCGCGCAGGGTGCCGGCCTTGTCGATCAGTGCGGCGTAGGGCAGCTTGCCGATCTGATAGGTCATGCCCACTTCCGGCCCGACCACATACGTGGCGTCGTCCAGTTTGTGTTCGCGGATCAGCGCTTGCTGGGCCTCCATGTCGCCATCGCTGATGAACACCACGTCGAGGCGGTCAGCCTGTTCCTTGGCAATCGACTTGATCGCCGGCAGCAGCGATTTGCAGATCGGGCAGGTCGGCGAGAGGAAGAACAAGAGTTGGGATTTTTCACCGGCATAACCGAAGTTCACCGGGCGACCGTGACGGTCGGTGGCGGTGACTTGCGGCGCGGGTTCGTTGACGGCCACGCCTTTGTCGACCATCAGTGCACCGGCCGGGGCGATGCGGCCATGCAGCACACCAATTTGACGAACCAGACCCATGACGGCAAACGCCAGGGCCAGCAGCAACATCCAGAGCAGCACGTTGGAAACGATTAAGCCTTCCATTGATCACCTACCAATCAGTTTGAGCAGAAGAGGGGAGTTCGCCAGCAAGCCATCGGCTGCGGCGTAAATGAGCAGCGCGACCGCGCTGGCGAAGAGGGTTACAAAGCCGTCGAAAACGTTCAGGTCACGAGCCAGCGGTGACACGCTGGCCAGCAACGCCAGGCCCACCAGCACGCTGTTGCGCAGCAGCAACACCGGGCGCAACGGTTGCGCCTGGTCCGGACCGGCGCAGCCGCAGTCGATGTCCCGCCGGCCGCGCCACAGGTTGATGCCAATGGCGGCGGCGTACAGCGCGATCAGGCTGGCGGCACTCACCGCCGCCCAGGCACGGCTGGCCGGAACCAGCAGCGCGAAGGCGATTGCCAGCTCAAGCACCGGAATCAGCCTGGCGCTCGGACGTACCAGCGAATCGGGCAGCAATTGGTAGTCCGCCAATTGCCTGGCGAAGCGTGCCGGTGCGCGCAACTTGTGGGTCGCGGCACTGGCCAGCAACACCGCAATGGCGAGCGCGCTGGCAATGATGAAGATCGGATCGATGTGCATGGCCGAACCTCTTAGTAGCTCATGACCTGAGTCGCGGTTTTTGCGACTTTTGCCATGCTGCCGGTGTGCTGGTTGGTCTTGAGATCGAAAATCTGCAAGCCGCCTTCAATGTCGGCACCCAGCAACAGCGGCTTGTCGTCGCCTGTTGCCTGCATGCTCCACACCGGTGCCGGTGCTTCCAGGGTCGCGATTTTTTTCTGGGTCTTGAGGTCATACGCCCAGATGAAGGTGCTCGGGTCTTCCCACTTCATCGGTTCGTGAGCGTCATGCATCAGCACGTACAAGCGGTTGAGCTTGGGCGCGACGGCCATCAGCTGCCAACCGCCCGGTGCCCAGCCGGCCTTCTTCTCTGCGTCGGTGGTCAGCGACCAGCTCGGCAGGATTTTCGGTGCGTCACCGGAGAAGTCCACCGGTCGAACGGTCCCCGTGGTGGTGGTGAAGTAATAGGTGTCGCCGACGTTCACCGCGCGCTCTACCAGTTTCTCCGCGTTCGGGTCGAAGAACGGCGTGCGGCTGCGCGAGGCCTCCAGGCCCTGGTCGTTGAGGGTGACCACTTGCAGACTGCCGTCGCCACATAGCGAGGCGAAACGACGAGTGCCGACCGGGTAGTTGAGTACGCAACCCGGAATGGCGATTTCGGTGGTGACGGCCTTGGCCTGGGTGTCGACCACTGTCACCGAGGTCGACGGGGTGAAGTTGTAGACGTAGACGAAGCGGTCATCGCCGCTGGTCTTCAGGCCGTAGCGCTGGGTCAGCGACTCGGCGCGCTTGTTCGGGATCAGCACTTCCCAGGCCGGCGACAGCGTCGAACTGTCCCAGGCGGTCAGCACGTCGGTGCGGGTGCCGCGGGTGCCACGGGAATACCAGATGTCGGCGCTGTAAATCAGCTTGCCGTCATGGCTCAGGGTCGAGGGCGCGGCAAAGCCGGTCGGCACCATGCCCAGGACGCGTTTCTTGTCGGGGTCGACCACGGTGATCCGGCCCGCCACGAAACTTTCGAATTCGACATCGACGACGAACGCCCGGTGAGCTTCAGCGGGGAACGCCAAGGTGGTCTGGCCGATCGTGTCAGCGGGCAAGTCCGCGTGGGCACTGTTCAAACCAAGTACAAGCAGGCTCAGGCCTAGCGCTGACTGTACGGAGATCCTGTTTGTTCGCATAAGGGGAACTTCCTGAATTGTTGGTAATGCGGATCGCGGGGCTTTGGCAGATTTTTACCCTTTGATTCTGCCTTGCCCCGCAATCCCGGGAATTGCCCTGCCTGCCAACTGTTTGTGTGTCTGTGCCAGTCATGGGAAACATCAAAAGATCGCAGCCTTCGGCAGCACCTACAGAGGAATGCGGTTCCTGTAGGAGTTGCCGAAGGCTGCGATCTTTTGACGTTGCTTTTTTAGCGAGCGAGCGGAAGGGAGAAGGTGAAAACGGCGCCGCAGGGTTCCAGGTTTTGCGCCCAGATATCGCCGCGATGACGACCGATAATGTTTTTGCACAGGGCCAGGCCGATGCCGTTACCGCTGACCTTGGAAGAGAAGAAACCGTCGAAAAGCTTTTCTTGCGCCTGGGCCTGAATGCCGCGACCGCAGTCTTCGATTCGCACTAGCGCCACCCCGTTGTCAGCGCTGGCCTGAATGCGCAGTGCGCGTCGTTCGACGGGCAGATCGCTCATCTCTTCAATCGCATTGAAGGCCAGGTTAAGGATGACCTGGCCGATCAACACCTTCTCGCAACTCACCCGCAGGGGCGCGGGGCTGGTGACGATGTCCACGCGAACCAGACTCGGGTCGGCCCGCAGGCTGATGAAGTAGCGGGTTTCGTGCAGCAGCTCGTTGAGGTCGATCAGCTCTTCGGATTGCTCCAGCTTGACCACGTAATCGCGCACGCTTTTGATGATCAGCGACGCATGCTCGATCTGCCTTACGGCGTTTTGCAAACCCCAGGCGACGCCCTGGTCGTCGGTTTGATCCTTGCCCAGGCGAATCACCGCGCCTTCGATGAAATTGCGGGTGGCGGCCAGCGGCTGGCTCAGCTCATGGGCGATGGCCACGGCCATTTCGCCCATTGCGTTGTAGCGGGCCAGGTACTCGAGTTTTTGCTCGCTCACGCGCCGTGCTTCTTCGGCCTGCACTTGCTCTGTGACATCGCGAAACAGCAGCAGATGGCCCACCAGGTCGTCTTCAATCTCGATGAAACGGCACGTCGCATCGTGCCAACGCCACTCACCGTCACGCCGTTGCACGTGGTAGTGAACGCTGAAGGGCGCGTGCTCGGGTTGTTCGCTGGCGAGCTGTTGCAGCAGGCGCTGACGCGAGGCGTCGTCGCACCAGGCGAGGAAGTTCTTGCCGATCAACTGGTGTTCTTCACTGTTGAGCAGGTGCGCGCCGGAGTCGCTGATAAAGCGGATCTCACCCTCCGGCCCAAGCACCGCAACGCCTTCGGCCAGGTCCTGCATAAAGGCCTTGAGCCGGCTCTCGAAACGCTTGAGGTCGCGCTTGACCTTGTCTTCCTTGGAAATGTCGCGGAACTGCACCATCAGCACATCGCGGCCGTCCAGGTGCACCAGGGTCGCGACCGCCTCGGACAGAATTTCTACCCCTTGCTTGGAGCGATAACACCACTCGATGGCGCGCTGACCGGTGCGTGCGGCGCCCTCCAGCCAGCGCAAACCGATCGAGCGCCGGTACTTCGGCGCGTCGCGGGTCATGTCCGGGGCTTTCAGCGGCGTGAGTTCTTCCAGGGTAAAACCGAGCGCCTTCAACGCTGCGGCGTTGGCCCAGAGAATCTCCTTGCTCTGCGCATCGTGAAGAATGATGCACAGCGGCATGGCTTCGATAAGGGTGAGGAAATCGTTCGGTTTTGGCAGATACATCGCACAGCCCTTGGCGGCAGAGGGTTCCACTACGGGTGAAAGTGGAAGTATGGCTTTTTATACCGGCTTGCGCGTGGGGATGCGCTCAGAAGTAACCGGGGGAGGGCTAGGGGATTTCTTTAGTCGGTGGGCTGCACGCCCCAATAGTGGCGAGCGGATGCGGTTTTTACACTGAGCCCATCAACCGTCGCCACGCCTCCAGGCAGGCTCCGGCTAATAACAAATAAACGGAGAGAAGCCCATGCTGCGTTCAGCTGTCGCGGAGAAAGACCCTCTGCCAGGCGTCGACGAGAACACCGTCGACACTCAGGCCTTTGAGCAGGTGCTGGATGAAGTGCGCCAACGTCGGGACGAATTCGACGTCGGCTCCCACGTGCCACGGGACATGATCGAACGCTTCAAACAAGTGGGCATCTATCGCGCCGCCACGCCGAGATGCTTTGGCGGTGACGCGCTGGCACCGGCCCGTTTTCTACAGATGATCGAACGCATCTCCGAAGCCGATGGCTCGGCAGGCTGGGTCGCCAGCTTCGGTAGCGCCGGTGTCTATCTGGCGGCTTTGCCGAAAGAAACCCTCGCCGACATCTACGCACACAGCCCCGATCTGGTGTTCGCCGGTGGCCTGTTTCCCTTGCAACCCGCTGAAGCGGTCGACGGCGGCTGGCAGGTCAACGGCACCTGGAAATTCGCCAGCGGTTGCAAAGGCGCCGACCTGATCGGTGTCGGTATCGGCGCCGCTGGCGGCAAGCCACGGACCGCCGTATTCCGCGCAGATCAGGTAGACATCGTCGAAAACTGGGACGTGGTCGGCCTCAAGGGCACCGGCAGCCATGACCTGCGTGTGACAGATACACGCGTTGATGAGCGCTGGACCTTCATCCGTGGCGGTGCCTCGACCATTGATGAACCGCTGTTCCGCTACCCGTCGATTGCCTACGCCGCGCAAGTGCTGGCAGTGGTCAACCTCGGGCTGGCCCGCGCGGCTCTCGATGAAGTCAGCCGCATGGCCGCCGGCAGTGGCATCACCGGCGCACCGAAGATGGCCGACCGCGCCTATGTGCGCATCGAGATTGCCAAGGCCGAAGCGCAACTGGCGGCGGCGCGCGGCTTCTTCTACAGCGCCACCGAGCAGGTGTGGAACTCGATCCTGGCCGGCAATCCGGTCAGCGCCGAACAAACCAGCCTGTTGCGCCTGTCCGCCATCCACGTTTCCCAGGCCGGTGCGGCCGTGGTGCAGAGCGCTTACAGCCTCGCCGGCACCACCGCGATTTACCTGCGCCACCCGCTGCAGCGTTACCTGCGCGATTCGATGGTGGTCACCCAGCACGCCTTCCTCAGTGAAGGCCTGTACGACGGCGCCGGCTCGGTGTTCCTCGGCGTGCCGCCATTTCCTGGCTACATCTGAACCCTCTATTCAAGGATCAACCCCCATGTCCCAGACCACCCAAGAACCCCTGCGCGTCGTCTTTTGCATCGGTATCACCCAGAACTTTTTCGACCTGCCCACCGGCGAAGGCCTGAGCGTGTGGAAAGGCTTCAGCCAGATGATGGGCTCCCTTGGCGCCATGCCCGGCATCACCGTGCTGGGCGCGATGGACGATGACCGGCTGATGGTCGGCCCGTCCACCACGTCGCCGTGGACCGTCTACATCATGGCCGACGTCGACTGCCACCAGTCGGTGATCGACGCCTGCAACCTGTGGCGCTACGCCAGGGTCGAAGCGCGTATCGGCCGTCCGCTGACCATCCCTGATGCAGCCAAGGTGTAAGTCATGAACGAGGCCTTGTTGCAGCGTCTGGAGACGCTCGAAGGGGAGAGTCAGGTGCGCCGCTTGATGGCGCGCTACATGGACCTGTGCGATGTGCCCAGGGCTGCCCCCCCTGTCAGCGAGTTAGCGCAGCTGTTCTGCGTCGATGCGGTCTGGGAAGGCATCGGCAGCCAGACTGCGCAGACTTTCGGTCAGCACCGCGGGCGTGATGCGGTGGCGGCGTTTGTGGGGGGGTACTTGCCGCCGTCGGATCACTTTCGCCTGAACCTGCATTACCTCACCAGCGAGTCGATCATGGTCGACGGCAGCATGTCTCGGGGGCAGTGGATCATGCAGCAGATTTCCACTTACGCCGACGGGCGCAGCGAGCTGTTCGGCACGCGGCTGAACATCGATTTTCGCTGTGTCGAGGGTATCTGGTTGATCGCGCATTTCCGCACGCAACGTTTGTTCAACACGGGGCCGGGTGCATGAGTACGTTTATCAGCGAATTTTTACTCGGCGGCAGCGGCAAACGGGTTGCGATCAAAGACTCGATCGACATTGCCGGCTATCCGACCCGCTCGGGCAGCCGCGCGTTTGCCGACGCGGCACCGGCAACCCGCAATGCCGAAGTGGTGGATGCGGTCCTTGCTGCTGGCTGGCAAATCGTCGGCAAAACCAACCTGCATGAGCTGGCGTTTGGCGTCACCGGCATCAACGACTGGACCGGCACGCCGATCAACCCGCAAGCCCCGGATCGGGTGCCGGGTGGTTCGTCCAGCGGTTCGGCAGCGGCGGTCGCGGCGGGCCTGGCGGACATCGCCATCGGCACCGACACCGGCGGTTCTGTGCGAGTGCCGGCGGCGTGCTGCGGCATTGCCGGGTTGAAACCGACTTATGGGCGAGTCAGCCGGGTCGGCGCGCATCCGGCGGTTTCCAGTCTCGATTGCGTGGGACCGTTTGCGGCAGACATGGACGATCTGATCGCCGCGATGCAGGTGATTTGCCCCGATTTTCAGGTGCAGGGTTTGCCATCGGGTGATGCACGAGTGGGCTTTCTCGAGGTCGCCTGCGACCCGCACTTGCAAGCGTGCTTCGGCACCGCCGTCGACCGCGCGGGCTGGCGTCGCAGCAACCTGCACCTGAGTGAATTCGAAGCCGCGTTCGCCGCCGGCCTGACCGTGATCAATGTTGAAAACTGGGCCGCGTTCGGCCACCTCACCGGCAAGGGCCTGATCGGCGCGGATGTCGAACAGCGCCTGCTGGCCGCCAGCCGCACCAGCGCCGCTGACCTGGCGCTAGCCGAAAAGGTGCGGGCGCGTTTCAGCCAGCAAGTGGATGCCGCCCTGGACGAGTTCGCCGTGCTGCTGTTGCCGACGATGTCGAGCCTGCCGCCCACATTGAACGAAGCCCGCAGCGCGAGCAAAGCCGTGGCCGGCATGACTCCGCTGGTACGCCCCTTCAATCTCAGTGGCCATCCGGCGTTGACGGTGCCAGTGGAACTGGAAGGCGGCGGGCTGAAAGTCGGCCTGCAAATCGTCGGTCGTAAGGGCCAGGACGAATGGGTCTGCGCCTTCGGTGCACAGCTGCAACAGAGCATGGCCGGTGAACGGCCTAATCAGAAGAAAAAGCCATGAGGAGAACCGCATGAGCACTCATGAATACCGGCTGATCGCATCATCGAAAAGCCCGGACGAACTGGTCAGCCACGACCGTGTCGACGTCTCGCTGTACAACGATCCGGCGCTGTTCGAAGCCGAACTGGAGAAGATTTTCTACCGCACCTGGGTGTGGGTCGCCCACGAAAGCGAAGTGCGCAACAGCGGCGACTTCAAAACCGCGACCATCGGCCGTCGCCCGGTGATTGTGGTGCGCGACAAGAAGGGCCACATCAACGTCCTGGAAAACCGTTGCCGGCACCGTGGCGCCACCGTGTGCGAGAAGCACAAAGGCAACGCCACCGGTTTCACCTGCCCGTATCACAGCTGGTCGTATGGGCTGGACGGCAAGCTGCGTGCGCTGCCATACCCGGACGGCTACGAAGGCATTCTGGAAAAGTCCGAACTGCCGCTCACCAGCCTGCGGGTCGAGCGCTACGCCGGCATGGTGTTCGCCAGTTACAACGACGAAATCGAACCGTTGGTGGATTTCCTCGGCGGTGCCAAACACTGGATGGACCTGTTCATGAAGCAGGGCGCCGGTTACCCGATCAAGACCCAGGGCGAACACAAGTTCAGCTTCAAGGGCAACTGGAAGATCCAGCTGGAAAACACCACCGACGGTTACCACTTCCCGATCGTGCACAAGTCGTTCATGTCGTCGGTGGATGAGGAAACCTCGAAAATGCTCTCGTTCATGACCGACGAGCAAGCCATCACCCACTCCCTGGGCAACGGCCACAGCGTGATGGTGATGGTGCCCGAGCACGTCGATCTGGATCACGACGACGGCACTGAACAGTTGCAAGAGCGTTTCGCCCATGTGACTGCGCAACTGTCGAAAACCATGGAGCCTGCACAGGTGCGCCGCATCGTGCGTTCGCTGCACGGTGCCGGTTTCAACCTGAACCTGTTCCCTAACGTCGCGATGTCGATGTCGTTCTTCCGCGTGTTGCGCCCGGTCTCGGTGACTGAAACCGAGATCCGCCATGTCGCCCTCGGCATGGACGGGGGCCCGGAAATCGCCAACCGCGAACGCATGCGCATTCACGAGCACTTCCAGGGCCCGTTCGGTTTCGGCAGCCCTGACGATGCCGAGGCCTGGGACCGTGTGCAGCGCGGTTCGTACGCTGGCGTCGATGCGCCAATCCTGGTCAACCGCGGCCTCAATCGCGAAACCATCGCCGAAAACGGCGACAAGGTGTCCCACGCCACCGACGAGGGTGGCATGCGCGGTGCCTACGCCATGTGGAAAAGGATGATGAGCCAATGAGCACTCACGACACCCTGAACGGTTTTTCCGGCCCGTTGGCCCAGTCCATCGAATTCATCTGGCGCGAAGCCGAACTGCTCGACCACAAGCACTACGCCGAGTGGGCAACGTTGTGGAGCGAGAGCGGCCTGTACATTGTGCCGATCGACCCGGATACCGAGGATTTTGAGGCGAACCTCAACTACGCCTACGACGATGCGCGCATGCGTGACTTGCGCATCGAACGCCTGACCGCCGGGTATTCGCCGTCGGCGGTGGACGCGGCGAAAACCGTGCGCAGCGTCTCGCGTTTTCGCTTGGTGGAAGCCGCGGGTGACATCGTTGAAGTCAATTCCGCGCAGTTGCTGTACGCCTACAAACGCGGCGTGCACACGCCGTTCGTGGCCGACCTGAATCACCGCATTCGCTTCACCGACGGTGTAGCGACGCTGGAACGCAAGGTCGTGCGGCTGATCAATTCCACCGACAGCCTGAGCGCGCTCGGCTTCCTGCTGTGAGGGCCAACACCATGAACCGAGTAGCCCTTGTCACCGGCGCTTCGCGCGGTCTTGGCGAATGCATCGCCCGCCGTTTGCATGCGGCGGGTTATCGCGTAGGTCTGGCCGATGTGCGCCTCGACGGCGTGCAACGTCTTGCTGTTGAGCTTGATAGCAGTGGCGCGAGTGCCGTCGCCATCGAGCTGGATGTGCGCAACAAAGCCGATTTTGTGCGGGCCCGCGACCTGCTCGCCGAGCGTTGGGGCGGCACCGACATTCTGGTGAACAACGCTGGCGTGTCGAAAGTCGCGGCGCTGATGGACATCACGCCGCAGGAGTTCGACGAGTCGATGGCGATCAACCTGCGCGGCACGTTTGTCGCGTGCCAGGTGTTCGGCGCGCACTTTGCCGAGCGCGGCTTTGGTCGCATCGTCAACATCGCCTCGCTCGCCGGACAGAACGGCGGCACCGCCACGGGGGCGCACTACGCGGCGGCCAAGGGCGGCGTGGCAACGCTGACCAAAGTCTTCGCCCGAGAACTGGCCCCGCAAGGTGTGACGGTCAACAGCATTTCGCCGGGCCCGCTGGACTTGCCGGTGGTGCGCGAAACCGTGGCCCCGGAACGACTGGAACAGATTCTGAAAATGATCCCGACCGGCACCCTCGGAGCGCCCGAGTACATCGCCGACAGCGTGTTGCTGTTGATCGCCGACCATGCCGCCTCCGTGACTGGCGCGTGCTGGGACATCAATGGTGGTTTGTTCATGCGCTAATCAAGAGCTGAGACCCTCGTGTAGGAGCTGTCGAGTGAAACGAGGCTGCGATCTTTTGATCTTGATTTTCTGGTGACTCAAGACCACCAAAGATCAAAAGATCGCAGCCTCGTTTCTCTCGACAGCTCCTACAAGGTTGGCCACGCCGTACTGTTAAACCAAAACAACTGTATTCAGGTGATGCAATGATGAAGGTGAAGATCGAAAGGATCGTCGACGAAGCGCTGGATATCCGCTCCTTTCGCCTCGTGCGCAGTGACGGCCAGCCGCTCGACACCTATGAACCGGGTGCACACGTCGACCTGACCGGGCCGACCGGGGTGACTCGCCAGTACTCCCTGTGCAGCCCGCCGCAGGACCGTCGCGCGTATCTGGTGGCGGTGAAAAAAGAGGCGCAGTCGCGGGGCGGCTCGCTGGCGCTGCACGAACAGGTGCAAGAGGGCATGGAGCTGGAAATGGGCGCGCCACGCAATCTGTTCCACCTCGACCCGACGGCGACCGAACATGTGCTGTTCGCGGCAGGTATCGGTGTAACGCCGATGTTGAGCATGGCTTATCGGCTGACGGAAAGTGGTCAGCCTTATCGCCTGCACTATTTTGCCCGCTCGCCGGAGTACGCCGCGTTTGCCGACCTTCTTGCGAGTACGTTCGCCGACCATGTGCAGTTCCACTACGGCGTCGAACCGGGTGATATGGATGCCGCGTTGACGGACTGCCTGGACCGGGCGGGCAACGCCGCGCACGTTTACACCTGCGGTCCCGCACCGTTCATGAACAAAGTGGTGGAAGTGGCGGCGCGCAGCTGTTCCGACGACGCCATTCACCTCGAACATTTCCAGGCCGACCCGGCCGCCAATGCCGGCCCGAGTGGCGGTTTTGAAGTTGAACTGGCCAGCTCCGGCGTAGTACTCCAGGTGCCCGCCCACGCAAGTCTGGTCGACGTATTGCAGGCTCATGGCTGTGACATCGACACCGAGTGCCGCGAGGGTCTCTGTGGCACCTGCATCGTCGAGGTGCTCGACGGCGTGCCGGAGCACCGCGACAACTGTCTGTCGAACAAGGAAAAGGCGTCCAACAAGCAGATTTGTGCCTGTGTTTCGCGCGCCATTTCCGCTCGTCTGGTATTGGACATCTAACGACAAGGAAGGCTGGCAAGCCAACGCCGGAGCCTGTTGAATAGGCCCCGGCGGCCGTCGAAGGAGGAGACAGCCAGGTACGACACATTTGCCGAACCGCTCGACGAAGCGGTCGAAAAATAACAATAAAACACGCGTGAGGCTTTGCAGTGATGATGACTTCTTCGGCGGTTCGCAATGAGGCGTTCGAAAGCTGGCTGAGCCAGGTCAACCAGGCCTGCGGGCGCTTCGATGCCCGGGCACTGGATGCGGATTTTTACGGTGAGCTGGCGGAATATCGCAGCGGCGCCATCAACCTCAGCGTCGTCGACATGGCGCACGTGCACTTGTACCGCACCAGCAAGGACGTCAGCGTCAGCAGCGACGGCCATTACTACGCGGTGTTCCAGATGCGCGGCAGCTCGCAGCTGGAGCAGGGCGATAACCGGGCTCAGCTGGGCATTGGCGACATCGCCTTGATCGACGCCTGCCGCCCCAGCGACATGACCTACAACGATGACTCCCGACAGTTGTCACTGATCCTGCCGCGTCAGGTGGTTGAGCGTGGTTCGCACTTCAATGCGGTCAACTGCGCCACCCGCATTGCGGCCAACACGCCACTGGCGGCGATGGCCAACAAACTGGTGCTGGACACCCGGCAGCAGCCAGGCCTGGACATGCAGGAAAGCGAGGCCGTGCTCGACGCACTGGTCAGCCTGCTGTTGCCGGGCATCAGCGTCCGCGACAGCGGCGGGGATGCCCACGAGCGGCAGTTTCGCAAGATCATCGCCTACATCGACGAACACCTCAGTGCCGAAGAACTGTGCCCCGAGCTGATTGCCCGGGAGGTGGGGATTTCGGTGCGTGGTTTGTACCGGATGTTTTCCAAGCGCGGCCTGGTGGTGGCGCAATACATCAAGCACCGACGCCTGGATTTCTGCGCAGAAAACCTGCGCCGCTCCCATGTTGAGCAGAAGCTTTCGGCACTGTGTTACGCCTGGGGATTCTCCGACTCCAGCTACTTCTCATCGGCGTTCAAATCGCGTTTTGGCGTGTCGCCGGGTGCGTATCGCAAGCGTTACAACCAGAACTGATGCACAGCGGTCCGTGTAGGAGCTGCCGAAGGCTGCGATCTTTTGATCTTCGGCGGCATTGCGGCCGCCAACAGATCAAGATCAAAAGATCGCAGCCTTCGGCAGCTCCTTGTATCTCGACTATCGCTCCGTCAGGAGCGATAGTTCTCGACTGATCATCGAGGGAGGGATCTGGAAGACGCGCAGCTCCTTAGGCGTTATGCCTGCAATGTAGATGGTGCTCCAACCCTCCACACTCACTCGTATAGTTCGAACGGTATCTTGGGCCCGTCTTCGGCGAGAGCCCGCATTTGCAAGGTTGGACAGAGTGCAGTGATGATCGCAATTGATCTGATTGGAGGTATTCATGTCCAGTTTCGTTGGCGTCGATGTCGCAAAAAATACTTTTGATATCGCCACTCATCTGCCTAATGGCAAACACAAAACCAAGGCCAAACTCGCTAACGATGCCAAGGGCTTCAAGGAACTTGAGGCTTGGTTGCACAAGCAGGCCGAGCCTTCGGCCCTGATCGTGATGGAAGCCACCAGCGTCTACCACCTGGCGCTCGCCGAGTTTGTTTACAACAAGGGTTATCGGGTCTGTGTGGTCAACCCGGCTACGACCCATGCCTATGCCAACAGCGAACTGCGTCGAGTCAAAACCGATAAAAGCGACGCCAAGCTGATCGCTGACTTCGCCAGAGAAAAACATGAAAAACTGTCGCTCTGGGCCCCGGAACCGCTGAAGTTTCGCCAACTGAAGGCGATGGTTCGCCGCCTCGATGATCTTCAGGAAATGCAGCAAATGGAGCGTAATCGTCTGGACGTGTCCGACGAAAGCGTCAAAGACTCGATCCAGTCGGTACTGCGCCACGTCGAAAAAGAGATCGCTGAGACGCACAAGGTAATCAAGCAACACATCGATGACGACCCCGACATGCGTCAGATGCGCGACTTGATCGTGACCATCGATGGCATCGGCGAAAAAACACTTGAGAGACTACTGGCCGAACTGGGCGACCTGCGCAAATACGACGATCCGCGCAAACTGGTGGCTGCTGCGGGACTCAACCCGAAGCTGCATGACTCGGGCATGCTCAAGGGCCGCACCCCGATCTCGAAAATCGGCTCGGTACGACTGCGCGCCAGCCTCTACATGCCAGGAATCGTGGCGCTGAAACACAACGAAGCAATCATCGCCCTCAAAGACCGCCTGAAGGCCAACGGCAAGGCTCCCAAGCAAATCATCTGTGCCGCGATGCGCAAGCTGCTGCACTTCGTCTATGGCGTGCTCAAGTCGGGTCAACCCTTCGACCCGAAACTTGCGCTTGCTCGGTGAGAGTCAAGACGGTATCTACAGGGGGGGGGCCGGGGATCAATGCCGCGCCGGCTCATCCGCCGGCAGGTGCAGCACTTCGCGCACCAGCATGGCGATGCTGGTCACGCCCATCTTTTCCTTGATCTTGGTCCGGTGCACGTCAACGGTTTTCACGCTGATGTTCAGCTCCTGGGCGATGACCTTGCTGGCCTTGCCGTCCACCACCAGCATCAACACTTCGCGTTCGCGGCTGGTCAGCAACTTGAGCTTGCTTTGCAGGTGCTGGCGTTGCTCCTGATCGGCCTGGGCATGCACGGCCACCTTCAGCGCCGCTTGAATACGGTCGATCATTTGCTGCGGGTTATAGGGCTTCTCAACGAAATCCAGCGCGCCGTTCTTCATCGCCGTGACGGACATCGGAATGTCGCCATGGGCGGACACGAAAATGGTCGGCAAGGAGCTGCCGCGCTGGTTGAGGATTTCCTGCAACTGGAAGCCGCTGGTCTCCGGCATGCGCACATCCAGCACCAGGCACGCCGGCTGCCTGGGGTCGTATTGGCTGAGGAATTCTTCAGCGCCGGCAAAGCATTGCGCTTGCACGCTGACCGACTCCAGCAACCAGGCCAGCGAAGTGCGCAGGTCTTTGTCGTCATCAACGATATAAACAATCGGTTTGCGGATTTCCATCAGGGACTGCCACGAGAATTTCTAATTATTGTTTTCGCACGCGTGCACGCTGCGGCGGACATCAGCTCTCATTGGAGCCAGTTAGCAGAATACCCACTGCGGCGGGCCCTGACGATAAAGAAACCACCTAGTCGACTAGCGGAAAGCCAACCTCGGCATGGGGATCGTCAGGATAGTTGCGCGCTGCGCCGGGCCTTAGTCTTGTTCCATCACTTTGGACCGTCCAACGGCGGTCCTCCTGAAGGAAGGGGCACCGACATGGCCGACCTGAGCCAGCAGCAAATCGACTTTCGCAACGCCATGGCGCAGTTGCCTGCCGCAGTGAACATCATCACCACCAATGGCCCGGGCGGGCGCTGCGGCATTACCGCCAGCGCTGTGTGTTCGGTGACGGATTCACCGCCCACGGTGCTGGTGTGCGTCAACCGCAACAGCGCCACCCACGACGTGTTCCGCACCAATGGCCGTCTGTGCGTCAACGTGCTGTGTGGCGAGCAGGAAGAGCTGGCCCGGCACCTTGCGGGCATGACCCAGGTGCCGATGGCGGAGCGTTTTGCCTGGGACTTGTGGGATGGCGGCGACGCGGGTGTGCCGGTGCTGCGTGATGCGCTGGTGCAACTGGAAGGGCGGATCAGTGAGTGCAAGGAAGTGGGCTCGCACTCGGTGATGTTTGTCGAGCTTGAGAAGGTCGCTGTGCGTGGGGAGGGCGATAGCCTGGTGTACTTCAACCGGTTGTTTCACCGGCTCGAACATGCTGGCGCGCATTGCTGAGAGACCGCGTTATCGTTCTTCGCGAGCAGGCTCGCTCCCACATTTGATTTCAGTCGTACACAAATTTTGTGTTCGCAGGACCTCAGTGTGGGAGCGAGCCTGCTCGCGAAGGCGATATGTCAGGCAACACCCATCTCAGATCCGAAAACTGCCCACCAACTGATTAAGCCGGCCAGCCTCTCGTTCCAGCTCGGTACACGCCCGCAACGTCGATTGCAGATTCTCCACCCCTTGCTGATTCAGTGTGTTGATCTCGGTAATGTCCACGTTCAACGCCTCAACCACCGACGTCTGCTCCTCGGTAGCCGCAGCCACCGACTGGTTCACATTGTCGATCTCGCCAATCCGCTGGGTCACGCTCCCCAATCGCTTGCCGGCAAGGTTGGCGATGCTGACGCTTTCCTCGCTGTGTTGCTGGCTCTCGGTCATGGTGATCACCGAGTCGCGCGCACCCACTTGCAGTTCTTCGATCATCTGCTGAATCTGCGCCGCCGACGCCTGCGTACGCCCGGCCAGGCTGCGCACCTCGTCGGCGACCACCGCAAACCCACGGCCCGCTTCACCCGCCCGCGCAGCCTCGATCGCCGCGTTGAGTGCGAGCAAATTGGTCTGCTGGGAGATGCCCTTGATGACTTCGAGGATCTGCCCGATGTTCACGGTCTTGTCGTTGAGCACTTCGATGTTGACGCAGGATGCACTGATTTTACCGGACAGTTCGTTCATCAACTGAATCGTCTGTTCCACCACCTGACGCCCGTCTTCGGCTTGTTCGCGCGCAGCGGAGGCCTGTTGCGAGGCGTCGGAGGCGTTGTTGGCGATTTCCTGGGCGGCGGCGCCCAGTTCGTTGATGGCGGCGGCGACGCTGTTGGTGCGGGTCGATTGTTCGTCGAAATTGCTCAGCGACGAGTTCGACGCCAGCAGCACCCGCTTGGCCCCCTCATTGACGCCGAGCGCTGCCGAAGACACCTCGCGAATCGAGTGGTGGATACGCTCGACAAAGCGGTTGAACGCTGTCGCCAACTGGCCGATTTCATCCCGGGATTGCACGGCCAGGCGCCGGGTCAAATCGCCTTCGCCGAGAGAGATATCTTCCATGACCCGCGTCAGCACTTGCAGCGGCCGGGTGATGCGAAACGCCGTGTACCAGATCAACAGCAGGCCGAGCAGGGCGGAGCCGCCTCCCAGCAACAACTCCAGCGCCGTGCTTTGCACGCCTTGTGCATCGAGTTCCTTTTGCAGCGTGGTGACCGGTGCCAGCAACACGTTCTGCGGCACACCTACCAGCACGCCCCACGACGCAGCACCGGCAATCGGTGCCAGCGGTTCGAGTACCTTGATCTGTTGCGGGTCGACAAACACGTTCGGTTGACCCTGGTGCAGCGTGTTCATCACCTCGGTGTTGTCCAACGGTTGTCCGAGGCGACTGACGTCCTGGCTGTTGGCGGAAATCACCCCGCTTGGGCTGACGATGCTGATCTGCCCATTGCCATCGAACAGTTCGCGCGCGCTGGCTTCGCTGTTTTGTTGCAGGGCGGCAAGGTTGATGTCGAGGCCGACCACGGCGATGACGTTGCCATTGTCGATCAATGGAAACGCGATGCTGGTGACCAGTTTTCGGCTGCCGGACGCCTCATCGAAATACGGTTCCAGCACGCAGGCTTTTCGGGTGTCGCGAGCGCAGGTGTAGAAGGCGTTGTACGGCGCGCCACTGGGGCCGGGCGAGGTGTTGGCGAGCAACGATTCGTCGCCGATCACTGCTTGCAGTTCGCCGGGTTTGCTTTGCACCCAGTAGAGGGAAAAGCGTCCGGTCTCGTTGCTGCCCAGGGCGGCCTGGTCGACGAAGCTGGCGTCGGCGCCGTCCAGTGCATCGGGTTCGAAAATGACATAAAGCCCGAGCAGGTCGGGCTTGTCGATCAGCGCTTGGTGAAGCTGTGTGTTCAGCTCCTGGCGCAGTTGCGGGCGGGTCAGGTTGCCCTGATGTTGCAGCTGCCTCAGGTAGAGCAAGTACCGCGACAATCCTTGGCCGTATTCGTGAGTTTGCATGAAGGTGCGTTGCACCTGCATCGCCTGCACTTTGCCAAGGGCTTGCATGTGTTCCTTGGCGGCACTGGCGAGCATTTCGCTGCTGGCCTCGGCCACTTGCTGGCTGCTTTGATGGGTCTGGTAGAGCGACAACCCCATCAGCAAACCCACCACCAACAGCAGGCAGAGGCCGGCGAGCAGGGCGATCTTGCTCTGAATCGTCAGGAATTTCTTGTGCATTGCAAAGGCCTTTTTCCTTGAAAAGCAATGCCGCCGAAACGCGATCCTGCAGGGGCTGCCGAAGGCTGCGATCTTTTGACTTTGACTTTTAAAATCAAGATCAAAAGATCGCAGCCTTCGGCCGTTCCTACAGGGGAGGCGTGTGGCGGCCAGTGCGGCTTTCGGGCTTAGAACGTAGTGGCGAACACCACTTGGCTGTAGAGGTTTTTGTCGTTGCTGCCCAGCTGTGTGCCACCTTCATCGGCGCTCTTGTCCGGCTGGTAGAGACCGATCAGCGGCATCACCGTCAGATGATCGTTGACGTGCCATTCGGCATACAGGTCCACCTCATGGCCATCGGTATTGCCCAGGTTGCGGTCGATGGTGTCGAAGTTGAAGTACATCGCGCCCACCGTCAGGTTCTCCAGTGGCGAGACTTTGAAGGTGACGTTCTGAATGCGCGAGTTGGTGTTGAACGGGCCGGCGTAGTTACCGGCGACTTCACCTTGGAACCACGTGCCGTAACCGCGGTTGAACCCGTAGAACAATGTGTCGTAACCCTCCGAGAAGCGGCTGTAGCGGTAGCTGACATACGGCGTCCAGGCCACGTCGGCAAAGGTCCAGCCGGCTTCCAGGTACCAGGCGTCTTCGGTAGCGGTGTGGGGTTTGTCCTGTTTGGCGTATTCACCGGAGAGGAACAGGTTTTTCACCCCGGCATTGCCTGTCGCGCGCAGGCTGTAGGTCTTCATGCCGTCGCGTTCGAGTTGAGCAGGGGAGGCGAATTCTTCGTCGACATCGGTGGTGTCGATGTAGGTCAAACCGACCGTACCGGCTTCGGCGACGTGTTCGAGCGTGCCAACGTACATTTCGGTTTTGGCTTGTGAACGGTTATCTGACCTCAACCACATCAGGTCGCCACGCCAGCCTTCCTTGCCGCCCAGGCGCAACACCGCGGTCTCGTCGAAGGCTTTGCGCGCAGCCAGCCAATAGGCACCTCCACGGTTGAACTCACCGTCGGCCAGGCCTTTGCCCAGGTTGAGCGCGTCGCCATTAATCAGGAAACCATCACCGATCACGATGTTCTGGCGGCCGAAGGACAGGTCGACGCCATCCTCGCCCAGCACGTCGAAAAGCTTGCCCGAGCGCCAGCCGAGGTAGGCGTCTTCGAACTTGGTGGTGCGTTCCGATCCATCGCTGAAGCCCGCGGCATCGCCGTCACCCCAGGTGCCGGAGCTGAGCAGGTTCGCCGCGCCATACGCGGTACCCACACCGGCCAGGCCCTTGTCGAAGCTCAGGCCATATTTGATGTAGCCCTCGCGCCACGACGAGGAGCCTGGGTCGAGGCGGCCGGACAGTGCGTAGTTTTCCTGGCTGTGGAAAATGCCGAATACCGCTTCCAGGGTGGCGTTCAAATGACTGTCGTCATCGGCGTACAGTTCGTAGGCGCCAGCCTGGCCGGCACTGATCATCAGCGCCAGAGTAGAGAGACGAAGCAAGGGGGACTTGAGCATGGTGTGGCATCCATTCTTGTTCATGACCACAGGGTTGAGGTCTGTTTCGATACTAAGGCGCGGAACTTTTTCGCCCTTTTGTGTGGTTGCCAAAGAGTTGGTTGTGCTTGCCAGAATGCGCGGTTTGGCACGCCGGCAAACACGACTGGCACGCAGGGCAAACCCGGCGCGTCACTGACCCCCGACAATCCGTACCAACCCTGCCGATGTTCCCCAGACTCGGTGTTTTCAGTGTTGGCGTTCGTTGCTTGCGAACCCGCGGATTTCAAGGTCGGTTTCTTATGTTCACTACGCACAGACTTTCCCTCATCGGCCTGCTGTCACTCACGCTGGCGCAAGCCGCACATGCGGCCGATTGCGCGCCGGACCAGGGCCATGGCGCCCAGGTCTTTGCCAATGAATGCGGGGTCTGCCATTCAGTGACCAAGGGCATGACGGGGATGATGGGACCGAACCTGGCGGGCGTGCTCGGGCGCAAATCCGGTTCGCTGGAAGGCTTCAACTATTCCCAGGCCATGCGCAGCAAAGACATCAACTGGCAGGCCGAGAACATCGCGCAACTGATCACTGCACCCCAGGCTTTCGTGCCCGGGACCTACATGCCCTACATGGGGCTGGCCTCTGCGGACGATCGCCAGGCGGTCGTGTGTTTCCTCAAAGAACAACAGTAATCGGCCGGTTTCTGGCTGAACAACTCGTCTGAACGAAAGGTGATTTATGAGCAACGTTGAAATTCTGCCGCAGGTTGCTGCATTCCTCGACCGCCGCCACGGCTGCTTCATCGACGGCCAGTGGGTTTTCGCCGAAGGGCAAAGCATCGCCGTGGTCAACCCGGCCACCGGAAAAACCCTTTGCGAAACCCTGGACGCGCCGCTGGAAGTGGTCGAGCAAGCCGTGCAGTCGTCCCATAAAGCCTTTAAATCCGGCGTGTGGTCGGGGCTGCGTCCGGCGGATCGCGAACGCATTCTGCTGAACTTCACCCACCTGGTTGAGACGCATGCCGAAGAGCTGGCCCAGTTGGAAACCCTGAGCCAGGGCAAGTCGATCAACATGTCCCGCGCCCTGGACCTGAACGCCACCGTGGAGTTCATGCGCTACATGTCCGGCTGGGCGACCAAGATCGAAGGGCAGACCTTTGATGTGTCGATTCCGCTGCCACCGGGTGCCAGGTTCACTGCGTTCACCAAGCGTGAGCCAGTGGGCGTCGTGGTCGGGATTGTGCCGTGGAATTTCCCGCTGCTGATTGCCGCGTGGAAGCTCATGCCCGCGCTGGCCACCGGGTGCACCGTGATCATCAAACCGGCGATGGAAACCCCACTGACCGCCATGCGCCTGGCTGAACTGGCCCTGGAGGCGGGCATCCCGGCAGGCGTGTTCAACGTCGTGACCGGTGGCGGCGCCTCGGTCGGCGGCGTGCTGACGGCGCACCCGCTGGTGAGCAAAGTGTCCTTCACCGGCTCCACCGTGGTGGGCAAAAGTGTCGGTGTGGCATGCATGGAAAACATGACGCGTTTTTCCCTGGAACTGGGTGGTAAAAACCCGATGATCGTCCTCGCCGATGCCGACATCGACAAAGCCATTCAGGGGGCGATCCTCGGTGGTCTGTTGAACAACGGCCAGGTCTGCGCAGCGGCGTCACGCTTCTATGTGCATCGCTCGATCCACGACAAATTTGTCGAAGGCCTCGCGGCAGCGGTTTCGGCCATGCCGATCGGTGCGGGCATGAACTGCGAAGCGGCGATCAACCCGTTGGTGTCACGTAAGCAACAACAAGGCGTGCTCAAACACATCGAACTGGCTCGCCAGCAAGGTGCGCGGGTGGTGTCGGGCGGCGAGTTGCTGGAAGGCGAGGGCTTCTACGTGCAGCCGACCATTCTGGCCGACATCGACCACAGCATGGCCGTGGCCCGTGAAGAGGTGTTTGGTCCGGTGCTGGGGGTGATGCCGTTCGACGATGAAGACGCCGTCATTGCCCTGGCCAACGACAACCGCTACGGCCTGGCCGCCAGCCTGTGGACCAACGACCTGAGCAAAGCGATGAACCTGGTGCCGCGCATTGAAGCCGGTACGGTTTGGGTCAACGCCCACGTGTTGCTCGACCCGGCGATGCCGTTCGGCGGCGTCAAGCAGTCCGGCATGGGCCGCGAGTTTGGTCGCGCGGTCATCGAGGCTTACACCGAACTGAAATCGGTGTGCATCGCGCACTGATTCCATCACGGTAAACGAGACGGCGCCCGCAATGGGCGCCGTCGGCGTTTGGGGCAATCAGACGCGTTCGAACAACACGGCGATGCCCTGGCCGCCGCCGATGCACATGGTCGCCAGGGCATATCGGCCCTGAACCCGGTGCAGTTCGTGAATCGCCTTGGTGGCGATGATCGCACCAGTGGCACCCACCGGATGGCCCAGAGAGATCCCGGAACCGTTGGGATTGACTTTCTCCGGGTCGAAGCCCAGTTCTTGCGCCACGGCACACGCCTGGGCGGCGAAGGCCTCGTTTGATTCGATGACATCCAGGTCGGCGACGGTCAGGCCGGCGCGTTTGAGTACCAGGCGGGTGGCCGGAATCGGCCCTAATCCCATCAGTTCAGGCTCAACACCCGCATGGGCATAACCGACCAGTCGGGCCATCGGCTTGAGGCCCTGTTCGCGAACCACCTGACCGGTGGCCAGGATCAGCGCACCGGCACCGTCATTAAGGCCCGACGCGTTGCCGGCGGTGACGCTGCCGTCTTTTTTGAAGGCGGGTTTCATCTTGCCCAATTGTTCGGCATTGACCTCGGCGCGGACATGTTCGTCCGTGGCAAACGTCACGCTGCCTTTGCGGGACGCCACTTCAATCGGCACGATCTGACCGGTAAACCGGCCTTCGGCAATGGCTCGGGCAGCTCGCTGCTGGCTGAGCAACGCCAGCTCGTCCTGAGCCTGGCGGGTGATGCCATAGCGTTCGGCGATGTTTTCCGCGGTGATGCCCATGTGGAAACCGGCAAACGGGTCTTGCAGGACGCCGAGTATGTAGTCGATGGCCTGCATGTCGCCCATCCGTGCGCCCCAGCGCGCCTGCGGCAACAGGTAGGCGCCGCGGCTCATGGACTCGACGCCACCGGCCAGCGCAGCGCCTGCATCGCCCAACATCAAACTTTGCGCGGCACTGACAATCGCTTGCAAACCCGAACCGCAGAGGCGGTTCACGTTAAAAGCCGGCGTCTCTTTCGGCAGGCCGGCATTCATCGCCACGACGCGGGAAATGTAGGCGTCCCGCGCTTCAGTCGGAATCACATGACCCATCACCGCATGGCCAATGTGCTAAGGCGCCAGCCCCGAGCGCTCGATGGCGGCACGGCAAACGTCGGTGGCCAGTTGAATGGGCGGCACATCCTTGAGCGAACCGCCAAAGCTGCCGATGGCAGAGCGGACGGCGCTGATGACGAAAATATCGGATGGGTTCATGGCGAGATTCCCCTGGTTCAGTCCTGGATTCGAGTGCGCGTAAGCACTGTTAGTGGGGGGAAGAGTCTAGGGATAGCGGTGTTATTGGCCTATGTCGAAACTGCTCAACGGGATTGGCATTTTTTGCCATTTCACTTGGTGACATTTTAGATCCGCCTGAGGCGGCTGGAAGGGCTGAAGCGGCATAAAAAAGCCCGGAGCAGGTCCGGGCTTTGCCATAGATATTCTTGTCAGGCGCAAGTTTTGTCTTGCTTATGCCAGCCATTTTCAAACTGAAGGTTGAGCTTGTGAAGGTCATGGTCCAGTTCGTTGATCGAGTTAATGGCAGCCATCAGATCCGCCTCGCCAGTCTTGGCTTCCAGGTAGAGGCCGCGCAGGTAGCGGTCATTAACTGTCGGAATCTTGTCAGTCTTTTCCCAGATCGCCACTGCCTGGGAGGTAAGCCCGACAATATTGGCCAGTCTTTCTTGAGACAAACCCAGCTCTTTGCGCAGGAATCGAAATTCCGCGCCGGTAAGAGCAGCCGGTTTTTCCGCAATCGTCTTGCCGATAAAGTCGTGAAGACCTTCGACATCGGTGATAGCAACAGACTCGCCATAGGCGGTCTCTTTCACCACGTAGCCGTTGCTCAGCCAGACGTTCGGTAGGCCGCTTTCAACGTAGTGGTACATAAAATTATCTCTCCCTTTGCATCGTGGTCACTATGACGAGATATTTTCCATCTTCGTCGACATCGATTGCGCCGACAATTTGGAGGGGTGACCCAGCCCTGAACCATGAAATAGTAAATCTCCAATCTCCCCCCGGTGCTTGATAGGGGCCATCAGTGACCTGTCCCCTGCGCAGGCAATCCATGACATCAGGCATGGATATCTCACGCTCAATCATGCGGGACCGTGCGTGTTTTTGAATAAAAGACACGCTCGGATCGATGTGAAAGCTCCCTAATGATTTCCAAGGCTTTCTTTTTCGACAGCGGAAACGGCAGTAGGTCGCTCATGATTATCTATAGTATTTATAGGTTGCGGCAGACTAAAGCTCAAGCGCTGATTGTCAAAGCAGGGAAATAAAATGAGACATGTTGCGGGAGCCATGGAAGGGCCAATCGACGGCGGGTGGGTTCAATTCGTCCTGTGCGCTGTCATTCATCCACCCCTCGCGCCGGAAAAAACAGCTCAAAGCACGTAACGCCCTCACTGCTGCTGACGCTGTAAGCCCCGTTATGCAACTGCATGATCGTCGCCACGATCGACAGGCCCAAGCCGTTGGAGTGGGCCGAACGCTCACGGGATTCGTCGACGCGGTAGAAACGCTCGAACAGCCGGGGCAAGTGTTCGGCGGGGATGGTCTGGCCGTGGTTGCGCACGATCAGGCGGATGCCTTCGGCCGAAGGGGTGGCGCGGATGAACAGCTCGGAATGCGGCGCGCCGTATTTGATGGCGTTGGCGCAGAGATTGGCCAGGGCACGGCGCAGCAGCATCGGCTCTGCCCAGATCACGCCGCTGCCCTGGGCGTTGATGCTGATCCCGACATCCGCCGCGGGCCCTTCGAAGTAGTCGGCCATGCGTTCCATTTCGTCGGCGGCATCCAGTTCCTGGCGTTGGCTCAGGGCACTGGCCGGATCGGTGCGGGCCAGAAACAGCATGTTGTCGAGCATCCGCGCCAGGCGCTCAAGCTCCTCCACATTGGAGGCAAGTAGTTGCTGATAGGCTTCGATGCTGCGGTTCTGCTGCAGCGCGACCTGGGTTTCGCCGAGCAGGTTGTTGATCGGCGTGCGCAGCTCATGGGCCATGTCGGTCGACACCTGACCCAATTGCACGAAGCCCTTGCCCAGACGATCGAGCATCGCATTGAACGCCTCGATCATTGGCAGCAATTCCCGTGGCGCGCCTTGGCTGTCGAGGCGCTCGGTGAGGTTGCCGACACCGATGCCTTGGGCGTGCCTCGCCAGGCGCCGCAACGGCAGCAGCCCGCGATGAACCAGCAGGTAGCCGGACAGCGCCAGCAGGATCGCCGCCACGCTGGCGAAGAGGTACACGTTGAGCCGGTAACTGGCGAGCACCGCGGTGCGCTCGGTCATCAGGCGCCCGGTGACCACTTGCAGGCTGCCCAGATCGCCGGAATCAATGGTCGCCGCCAGCGCCGCGAAGGGCACGCCGTCCACACTCGGGTAATGCTGCACGTCAGCCAGATTCAGCGGATGGTCCATGGCCACTGGCGCCAGCGATGGCACCGCGAGGTTTCCGGGGTTGACCACCAGTAACGGTTTTTGTCCGGGAGCGCCGATGGTCAGCAGAGATTCGCGGTTGCCGAGCATATTCTGAAACAGCGCCGGTTTGGTTCTGATCAGCTCCAGGGTGTTGCTGTCGTTGAGAAAGGTGCGCAATTGATCGATACGGTTCACCAGCGCGGCATCGTCTCGCCGGATCAGTTCACGTTCCAGATCCCGATACAGTGCCACGCCCAATAGCGCCAGTGAGACAAAGGCCAGCAAGGCAAACACCAGCGCCAGGCGCAGCGTTAAGGAGTGGCGAAGGCGGGCGGTCATGGTTGCGTATCGAAGCGGTAGCCGATACCGCGCACGCTGTGGATCAGCTTGAGCTGGAAGGGGTCGTCGATTTTCAGTCGCAACCGGCGCACCGCCACATCCACGACGTTGGTATCACTGTCGAAATTCATGTCCCAGACCCGTGACGCGATCATCGAGCGCGACAAGACCTGGCCCTGGTGCGTGGCGAACAAATGCAGCAGGGCGAACTCCTTGTTGGTCAGGGTGATCCGCACGCCAGCGCGGGTGATGCGGCGTTTGAGCACGTCGATCTGCAGATCCTCGACTTGCAGCTGCTCTTCTTCGCGGGTGGGACCGCGGCGGGTCAGGGTGCGCAGCCGCGCGACCAGTTCGGCGAAGGAAAAGGGTTTGATCAGGTAATCGTCGGCGCCCAGTTCCAGGCCCTTGATACGGTCGGCGATGTCATCACGAGCCGTGAGGAACAGCACCGGTGTGTCGGCTTCCTTGCGCAGGCGGCGCAGGACTTCCCAGCCATCCATTTTCGGCATCATGACGTCCAGCACGATGACGTCGAAATCGTTCTCCAGGGCCAGGTGCAAGCCATCGACGCCATCGCGCGCGAGGCTGACCGAGTACCCGAGTTCCTGCAGGCCGTTGAGCAGATAGTTGCCTGCCTTCGGTTCGTCTTCGACTACGAGGATGTTCATGGAAATCTGCCTCAGTCAGTTGGCGCCAGTGTAGCCCGATCAATGATCATTGGTGCAGCCCGTGCCGGCGACCTGGTAATCCAGCACATGCTCGCGACCCTGATGGTCCAGGTAGTCGAGCCGCGCCGGGATCACGCCGCATTGCTGTGAAATGTCGGTGCTGGACAGGACTTTATCGACGTCCAGGTGCACGAAGAAACCGGTCTGGTCATGGATCACGGGTGTGGCGGTCTGAGTATCCGCAAACGCCGAGCCGGTGGCGAGCAGGGCGGCGAAACCGAGGATAAACATTTTCATGATGAGTCTCTCTATTCAGGGTTTGGGATGGCTGCCGTCGGGTTCGCCTGGCAGTGAGTTCAGGTTAACCAGGCGATCCGGACAGCCGACCAACAGTTCAATGACAAAGTTGTAATGCAGCGGCGGCCAGAGTTATGGCTGGCGGCCGGAAGCTTCGAGGATCAGGTCAGCGATTTCCTTGGAGTGGGAGACCAGGGACAAGTGGCTCGACGGTAGCTCGATGGTGGTGGCGCCCATGCGTTTGGCCAGGAAACGCTCCAGATCCGGGTTGATGGTCTGGTCGAGACTGGAGACCGCGTACCAGGACGGTTTGGTGTGCCAGGCCGCCGCAGTGGTGCGGTCGGTGAACAGGGTCTTGGCGATCGGTTGCTGGACGGCGAACAACTGCATGGCCTTGTCGTGGGGCACGTCACTGGCGAAGTACTTGAGGAAGGCGTCTTGTTTCAGGCTGACAAAACCATCGTGTTCTTCGGTGCCGGCGCGCACGGGCATGGTCGGGTATTTGGCCGACAGCGCGACGAAGTCTTCGCCTGCATCCGGCGCTCGTGCCGCGACGTAAACCAGCGAGCTGACCTTCGGATTGACCCCGGCCTCACTGACCACAGTGCCGGCGTAGGAGTGGCCGACCAGCACGGTCGGGCCGTCTTGTTGATTGAGCACACGCTGAGTGGCGGCGACGTCGTCGGCGACCGAAGTCAGCGGGTTTTGTACGGCGGTAACGTGCAGGCCGGCAGCCTGCAACCGCGAGATCACGTCCGACCAGCTTGAGCCATCGGCCCAGGAACCGTGCACCAGCACGACGTTATTGGCCTTGACCGGCGCGATGTCGCTGGCCATGGCGGAACCGGTGCCCAGCATCAACAGGCTGGCGGCGATCAGGCAAAGTTTGCTCAATGGTTTCATGGTATCGACCCTTGTCATCATCAGTGGGAGGTGTGTCACCCGGTGTGGGTGACTGACGACTTCACTGTATGAAGCGAGGGTGCTGGCTACGCTGACAACTCGATGACAAGTTTGTAATGCAAGACAAGTCTGTCTCCGTGGCCTCAACGCCGTATGTCGGAATCGATGAACCGCCATCCATGACCCGACTTCCAAACGAAGACAGTCCTTCGCAGGGTGTTTGGCCATGAATGATGATCAAAGGAAGGAGGCCTTGGCGGCCTGGTATCAGCTTCTGAAAGAGCCCGAAATCCGCATGGATGCAGAAGAGCAGTACGACGAACTGCTGAAGGTCGCCGATGAGATGGAACGCCAGGGGCTGATCAGCAGCACAGAATGGCGTGGATTGGTGCGCGAGGCGGGTGTCGCTTTCGCCAACGCGACAGAAGGCGTGGACCGTGGTACGTGAGGGTCAAGCTGTGCGTTCGGCCTGTTGGGCGAACCATTGCATGATCAGCGCGCACGCCGGATGAGAGGCTGCCGAAGGTTGCAGGTGCAGCGAATAGATCCCGCGGGTCTTCAACGGTTGCCCGAACGGGATGACGAGCAGACCCCGTTCAATGGATTCCCCCGCCAGGGTCATGTCCGTCATGGCCACCCCCATTCCTCGCGCTGCCGCGTCGAGCGCCAACTCGTCGAGGCAAGCCGATCCTCCAGTGTTTTCAGTTGCGCCAGGATATTGCGCGCGGTCCCCAGCACCTGTTCGCCTTCCGGCGTCAGGCGAACACTGCGGCTATTGCGGACGAACATCGGCAAGCCAAAGTGACCCTCCAACTGCTGAATTTTTCGGCTCACTGCACTTTGGGTCAGGCACAGCGTTGCGCCGCCTGCGTGAAGCTGCCGGAATCGGAGACCTTCACCAGTGCTTGCAAGGCCTGAAGAGAGGGAACGTGACGAATTTTATCCATGCGTTTTCTGAATGGCTCGATGATTTTATAACGTTGGTTGTATTGCTAAAGGCCTTATAGATTCTAGCTCTAGCTACCGTCATCTCAAACTACTCATGCGATTGCTGCATGAAGTCCTGCTTTGAACAGAGGCGGCTTGCAGAGCGATAGTCGAATGAGGTGACGCATGGAAAATATATGTGGCTGGATTGCGCAGGCGGGACATTCACCCGGTCGCGCCCGGCTGACCGGCGCGAAAAAAGCCGACTGGCTGATCGTGGGGGCTGGTATCACCGGCCTTTGTGCCGCTCATGCGCTGGCTGAAATGCACCCTGAGGCACGCATCGTGGTGGTCGACAGGCAGCGGGCCGCGCAAGGGGCCTCGGCGCGCAACTCAGGGTTCGTGGCGGGCCACGAACACCCTGGCGATGATGAGCTTATCGGCCGTCAGGGGTTCGCTGATTTTGAAGTGGACACCGAGATTTCACGGGTCGCCAGCGAAGAGGTCCGCAAGCGCATTGCTCGTCACGGCATCGAGTGCGATTTCCGGGATTGGGGTTACTTCTTCGCCGTCAGCGATCCAGGCAAGCTGACCCATGTCGAGGCAAAACTGGTGACATTGCGTGCCGTCGGAGCCTCTGCGCAGTTCCTGGAAGGGGATGAACTGAGCAAAAAGCTGGGAACCGGGCATTACCGCGCCGCGATCTGGTGCGGTCATGGCAACGCACTGCTGCAACCGGCGAAATACGTGAAGGGTTTGCTGGATGCGCTACCGGACAATGTGACCCTTTATGAAAATACCGACATCACCGGTCTGGAGCGCTTGAGTCGCGGAGGCCTTCGCGCCAATGCAGTCAACGCCAGTATCGAAGCGAAGCAGGTCCTGGTCTGCCTGAATGCCTTCATCCCCCGCGCGGGGATAGCAGACAGCGGAACGTTCCCGATGGAACTCAGCGCCAGCCTCACGCGGCCGCTCAGCGACGACGAATTCGCCGCCATTGGCGCTGTCGAGCCTTGGGGCGTGCTCTCCACCCGGCCACTGGGTGCCACGGTGCGACTCACTCCGGATCGCCGCGTGATGATCCGCAACACCGCGGAATACCGTTCCCGTGATTTGTCCGACAGTGAGCTTTTGCATCGGCGCCAACACCATGTGCTTGGTTTGCAACGCCGTTTTCCGTGGCTCACCGAGCAGGACATTCACTACACCTGGACCGGACACTTGAGCGCCTCACGCTCCGGGCAGCCTTATTTTGCCAAGGTCGAAGAGGGTGTGTTTGCCGTGGCCGGATACAACGGCTCGGGCGTGGCGCGCGGCACGCTTTGGGGCCGCTTGCTTGCCGAACTGGCCTCGGGTGTCCGCTCGCCAATCCTGGAATCGGTCATGCACAGGGCTCAGCCCGGCTGGCTCCCGCCGCGACCCCTGCTTGATATCGGGACCATGCTTCGAATGCGCGTGGAGGCGGTCAGGGCCAGAACAGAAGTCTAGAAAATCCGGCGATCCAAAAAGAATAAAAGCTCATCAACTACACGGTGATTGAACATGCACGTCAATAAAGTTTCCCTGATGGTTTTGCTGACAACAGTGTCGGCAGCCACTTACGCCGACGAAGTCGTCAACATTTCAAACTGGAACGGCTACATCGCTGATGACACCCTGACCAGCTTCACCAAGGAAACGGGAATCAAGGCAACTTACGACATCCATGACAGCAACGAAGTGCTGGAGTCGAAGTTGATGACCGGCAACACCGGCTACGACGTGGTGAGCCCCTCGAACCATTTTCTGTCCCGATTGATAAAAGCCGGGGCGGTTCAGAAACTTGATAAGCGCCAGCTCCCCAACTGGAAAAACCTTGATCCGGCGCTGATGAAAAAACTGGAGGTCAATGATCCGGGCAACCAGTACGGCTATCCGTACATGTGGGGCACGGCGGGGATTGGCTACAACGTCGAGAAGATCAAAGCGATATTCGGCAACACGGACGTCACCCGTTCCTGGAGTCTGTTTTTCGATGAGAACAACATCAAGAAGTTGAGCCAGTGCGGCGTGGCGATTATCGATAACCCTACGCAGATTCTGCCGATCACCCTGAATTACCTGGGGCTGCCGCCGCATAGCCATGAGCCGGCGGATTACAAGAAAGCCGAGCAGGCGCTCCTTGAAATCAGACCTTACGTCCAGTATTTCCACGCCTCCAAGTACATCAGCGACCTGGCGAACGGCAATGTCTGCGCGGTGATCGGTTTCAATGGCGACATTGTTCAGGCGGCTGCCAGCGCAAAAGAAGCCAACAATGGCATCAACATCGCCTATTCGATTCCAGATGAGGGCTTGACCCTGTGGTTCGATATGGTGGTCATGCCAAAGAGCGCGCCGCACGAGAAAATGGCTACGCCTACATGAACTACCTGCTGACGCCTCAGGTCATTGCCAACATCAGCAACAGCATCCATTACGCCAACCCCAACCTTGCAGCGGATGAATATGTTGTCCCGGCCGTGAAGCAGGACCTGGCGATCTACCCGCCGAAAAGTGTGCTGGACAAGTTGTTTACCGTCGAGGAACTCCCGGCTGCCATCGCCCGGTTGACGACCCGCTTGTGGACCAAGTTGAAAACCAATACCTGACGATCAGGTGTACGCCAACAGCCGGCCGCACAACACCACGCTGAACCATAACGCAATCGAAAGCAGCGCCTGGATCTTTGCAATTCCAGGCGCCGCTGCGCCCGTGTTCCATTGGGTTACCGAGCGGTAGACCCCGACGTGGAAAATGACGGCGTTGAGCCCCGCAGTCGCGATCAGGCAAAGCTTCAGGATAAAAATGTTGTTCGATGCGAAGTCATGGGGATGGGCAGTAAACATCATCAGCCCGGCGGGCACGATCAATAGCAGGGCCGCAATGGACCAGGTCAGAAGGTGTCGAGCCAAGGCTGTCACTTCGATACTTTTCGACAGCCCGAGCACCCGCAGATCGAACATCACGACAGAGCCGACAAGTACCGAAAATCCAATGATGTGAACCACCTCGACCAGCGGATACAGCCAAAGGTCACCGCGCATCGTCGCCCCAAGTTGCGATCCGTCCAACCAGTCCAGCCAGCTTTCCGGGCCCGCTCCACCGCGGGTATCAGTGGCCTGCATCATCGCAACTCGGTGGTTTTGCCGCCGACCGTGATGCGTTCGGCGCGCAGTTCATCGGGTTTGTTTCGATTCTGATAGCCGACCACGGTGGCCGTGCTGCCAACGCTCAGCATGTCCCGGGAAAGACCACGGTTCTCCATGCGCGAGGGCGGTGCCAGGACGACGTTCCAGGTCTTGTCCTCGGTTTTGAGGCGAACGAAACCGTGTGGGTGGGAGTAGCCGGATTCTTCAATCGTGCCGTTCAACTGCAAGGCGTTGCTGGAGTCGTATTCACTCCAGCCGTGGTGAGCGAACGCCGCCGTTACCGCCAGTAAGAGTGACAATCCAATGCAGCCGAGCATGCCTTTCATGACAAGTCTCCTGTTGCACACCGTACGTATAGGGCTTGGAGATCGGTTTTTTACCGCAGATGGTTTTTAGAATAGCCCGGCATTTTTCGGCGTTACGCCGGGCAATCAGGAGAAGTGTTTCTGAAAAAGTAGACGTTTGAATATCAACAGCTTGCTTGCCTGCCTGTTCACTGCATGACACTCAAAAGCCACCCCGCGACCCCGCTGCCGACAACCACCAGCCACGGCGGAAGCTTCCAGAACATCAGCGCCACCAGGGCAACCAGTGCCAAACCGAAGTCTTGCGGCTTGAAAATGGCGCTCGTCCATACCGGCTGATAAAGCGCTGCCAAGAGCAGGCCGACCACCGCTGCATTGATCCCGATCAGTGCGGCCTGTGTGTGCACACTGCGGCGCAACTGCTCCCAAAACGGCAAGGCGCCCACGATCAACAAAAAGGACGGTGCGAAGATCGCCAGCAGGCAAATCATGCCCCCGACCCAACCCGAAGGGGCGGGATTCATCGACGCGCCGAGGAATGCGGCGAACGTGGACAAAGGGCCGGGGACGGCCTGTGCGGCGCCATACCCGGCGAGGAAGGTTTCATTGCTGACCCAACCGGAGGGCACCACCTCGGCTTGCAGCAGCGGCAGAATAACGTGCCCCCCACCGAACACCAGTGAGCCGGACCGGTAGAAGGCATCCACCAGCGCCACGGTTTGATTGGGCCGCAGTTGGCTCAAGAGCGGCAGGCCAACCAGCAATACCAGGAACAACGACAGCCAGATCGCCCCGGCCCGGTGGCTGATGGTGATCGGCAGTGGATCGTGCTCGGCGCTCATCCTGGGTTTGAATAACAGGAGGCCGACAACGCCAGCGGCGGCAATCACGCCGACCTGGCCCCACGCGGAGGGTTCCAGCAGGGCGACGCAGGCGGCAATCGCCATGAGGGTGACTCGCGGCACGTCGGTGCACAGGTTTCGCGCCATGCCCCATACCGCTTGAGCAACCACCGCGACGGCCACCACTTTGAGGCCATGCAGTGCGCCGGGCGAGAGGGCGGTGCCGTGGGAAATACTCAGGGCAAACAGGATCAGCGCAATGGCCGAAGGCAGGGTAAAACCGGCCCATGCAGCGAGCGCCCCGCCGTATCCCGCCCGAGACATCCCCAACGCGATGCCGACCTGACTGCTTGCCGGCCCCGGCAGAAATTGGCAGAGCGCCACCAGGTCCGCATAACTGCGCTCGGTCAGCCAGCGCCGTCGTGTGACGAACTCGTCGCGAAAATAGGCCAGGTGTGCAATGGGGCCGCCGAACGAGGTCAGGCCGAGGCGCAAGAAGATGAGAAACACCGACCATGCGCTGCTGCGGACATCGGCACTCGTGTTGGCCATGTATATGCTTTCCTGAAATGAACAGATTCAACGTTGCAGGCCGTCATTCTAACCATGGCCTACGCTTACTCGCAGGCCAATGTTCATTGAGCAGGGTTTGCGCCCTGATCGACGTTCACCGGCACCTATAAAAACAATGCAATGGGAGACCACTCATGTCCGCTTTGTTCCGTCGATTCAGCCGCTGCATCGCAACAGCCATTACCGCTGCTGCGCTCGCGACACCTGCCTTTGCGCTGGACACCGTCAAGTTCATGGCCCCAGGTTCCGTGGGCGGCGGTTATGACCAGACCGCAAGGGTTCTGGGCAAAGCCCTGGTCGAGGCCAAAGGGGCAAAGTCCGCCACCTACGAGAACAAGGGCGGGGCCGGCGGTACGTTGGGGCTGGCGCAATTTGCCAATAGCACCAAGGGCGATCCGAATGCGTTGCTGGTGGTCGGCGCGATCATGGTCACCGCGATAGAACAGAACAAACCGCAGATTACCTTGAAGGATGTCACGCCGATCGCGCGGCTGTTTACCGAATACAACGTGCTTGCCGTCCGCAAGGAGTCCGAGTTCAAAACCCTGGAGGACTTGCTGACAGTCTTCAAAGACAAACCGACCAGCATCTCCTGGGGCGGTGGCTCCAAGGGGTCGATCGATCACATCGGCATTGCTGAATTGGCCGCAAAAATGGGTGTCCCGGTGAACAAGGTGAACTACGTGGCCTTCGCGGGTGGGGGTGAGGTCGTTGCCCAGGCATTGGGCGGCTCGATCAAGGTGATCACAGGTGGTTATGCCGAGCTTGGCCAATACATCAGAAACGGCCAGTTCCGTGTACTCGCCATCGGCGCCCCCGAACGCGTTGAAGGCATCGATGCACCGACCCTCAAGGAGAAAGGTTACGACGTGACCATCGGCAATTGGCGTGGCGTTTACGGTGCCGCCAATCTCACACCCGAGCAGCGCAAAGAAGTGACCGCCGCCGTGGTGGCCGCCGCCGACAGTAAACTCTGGAAAGAAAACATTGAAACCAACAAATGGTCACCCAACGTTCTGACCGGCGATGAATTCGGCAAGTTCGTCGACGAAGAGCATGTGCGATTGCGCGCGATGCTGGTCGAGGTAGGGCTGGTTGCGAAATGACTCAGCCACGCAGAGTCGTGCCGCCCCAACTGGCGATTGGCGTCGGTGTGGTCGTCATCAGCGCGGTATTGGCGTACGGCGCATTTTGCTTTCCACCCGAGATGGGGTTCGTCATCCTGGGGGCGCACGTCTATCCCTATGGCGTCGCGGTGTTCCTTGGCATCGTTGGCGTTTTGCTGAGTTATCAGGCGGTCACCGGTGGTTTTCGCGAACTGGAAGATCACAGTGACGAGAGTGCCAAAGTGCTACCCGGTGGCAAAGCCGGTGCAGCCTGGGTGACGGCAGGTCTGGTGGGGGTGGCCTTGCTCATTAACCTCATCGGATTCGTGCTGGCGGCCGGGCTGCTGTTTGCCTGTTCGGCACGCGGTTTCGGCAGTGCTCGTCCGGTGCGCGACCTCGCCATCGGCATTGCCTTGACCCTGCCGATCTACTGGCTTTTCAACGCCGGGCTAGGGGTTTCCCTTCCGCCCCTTGTCAACGCCTGGATCTGACCCGGGCCGAAGGAGATCAACAAGGTGGACATCCTCTCAAGCCTGGCAATGGGTTTTTCTGAAGCGCTGACGCCGATCAATTTGATGTGGGGATTTATCGGCTGTTTGCTGGGCACTGCGATTGGTGTGTTGCCGGGGATCGGACCGGCACTGACGGTGGCCTTGCTGCTGCCGATTACGGCCAAGGTCGATCCCACCGGGGCGCTGATCATGTTCGCCGGTATCTATTACGGCGCTCAGTTCGGTGGCTCCACCACCTCTATCCTGCTCAATACCCCGGGAGAATCGTCCTCCATGGTCACGGCCCTGGAAGGCAACCTCATGGCTCGCAACGGCAGGGCAGGGCCAGCCCTGGCAACGGCGGCAATAGGGTCATTTGTGGCCGGCACCATTGCGACGATATTGCTGACCCTCTTTGCCCCCGTGGTTGCCACACTGGCGCTCAAGTTTGGTCCTGCGGAGTATTTCGCGATTCTGGTGTTGTCCTTCACGACAGTGTCGGCGGTACTCGGTGCTTCGATGTTGCGGGGTTTTGTGTCGCTGGGGATTGGCCTGACCATTGGCCTGATCGGTCTGGACTCCACCTCGGGTATTGCCCGCTACACCTTGGGCGTTCCCGAAATGGTCGACGGCATCGAAGTGGTGCTCGTGGCCGTCGGGTTGTTTGCAGTGGGCGAGGCTTTGTACAGCCTGCTGTATCAAAAGGAGGAAACAGCCGGTCGGCACCGCTTGACCTCATTGTGGATGACACGCTCCGATTGGAAGCGATCGGTTCCCGCCTGGCTACGGGGCACGCTGATCGGTTTTCCATTCGGCTCCATACCGGCAGGTGGCGCTGAAATCCCGACGTTTCTGTCCTATTCGGCGGAACGCAAACTGAGCAAGTACCCCAAAGAATTTGCGGGCAACAAGGGCGAGGGCGCCATCGAGGGCGTCGCCGGTCCTGAAGCCGCCAACAACGCGAGCGCGACGGGTTCTTTGGTACCACTGCTGACGCTGGGCATCCCGACGTCCGCCACGGCGGCGATTCTGTTGGCCGCGTTCCAGAACTACAACCTGCAACCGGGGCCGCTGCTCTTCCAGACTTCGGGAGAACTGGTCTGGACGCTGGTGGCTTCGCTGTACATCGGCAACGTCATCCTGCTGGTGTTGAATCTTCCGTTGGTGGGCCTCTGGGTCAAGCTCCTGCAGATTCCCCGGCCTTACTTGAACGCCGGTATTCTGGTGTTTGCCACCATCGGCGTGTACGGCATGCGCCATTCTTCCTTCGATCTTTTGCTGATGCTGGCGATCGGTTGGGGAGGGGTGCTGATGCGTCGTTTCGACTTTCCCGTTGCCCCCGTGATCGTGGGCATGCTGCTGGGCCCGATGGCCGAAAAGCAATTACGTAACGCCTTGTCCATCAGCGAGGGGGACTGGATGGTGTTTGTCACACAACCTATCTCGGCGGCGCTCCTTGCGCTGACGTTGTTGGTTTTGCTGGTGCCACATCTGCTTCATGCCAGGGGTATCAAGTTGCATGAGGATGATTGAGCCGGCGCCGGTGGCCAAACTATGACGTTGCGACCTGACCGCGCACGTCGAGGGCGCTTGCTTCGTTACACTGTGTTCCGATGCTTGAATCTGTCTGGAGCTTTGCATGAAAGTTGGCGTGATTTCCGATACCCATGGCTTGCTCCGCGCCGAAGCCCTTGTTGCCCTGGAGGGGTGTGAGCGGATCATTCACGCGGGCGACATCGGTAATCCCGAAATTCTCGATCAACTGGAGTCTATTGCTCCGCTGCACGTAGTACGCGGCAACAATGACCTGGACGCCCCTTGGGCTGAACATCTTGCCGACTGCCTACGCTTCGACCTCAACGGATGGCAGACGCTGCTGGTGCATGACATCGCCGATGCTCCAGCCGTGCTCGATGCAGGTATCAGGCTGGTGATCACCGGCCATTCGCACAAGCCACGCATAGAATGGCGCGGCGAACAGCTCTACCTCAATCCTGGCAGCGCTGGACGGCGGCGCTTCAAGCTGCCGGTGACGCTGGCGCTGCTTGAGGTGCTTGAGACCTCCATTGAGCCGCGCCTGGTTTCGCTATTGGAATGACGCGAAAACAGTCAGGCCTTGACCCAGCGCTGGCGGCTCCAGCTGCTCAGCGTATCGACGGCAAATACCAGTAACAGCATGGCTAGAATCACGGTGCTGGCCTGAGCCTCCTGGAACAGGCTGAGGCTGACATAGAGCATTTGCCCCAAACCACCCGCGCCGACGAAACCGAGCACGCTGGCCATGCGGATATTGTTCTCCCAGCGGTACAGGATGTAGGCCAGGAGCTGTGGCAACAGGTTGGGGAGTGTGCCGTAACAGAACGCCCACACGGCATTGCCGCCCTGGAGGCGGATCGCTTCGGCCGGTTCGGGTGGGGTGTTTTCCAGCGCTTCGGCGAACAGCCGACCGAGCACGCCGGTGGTGTGCAGGGCTAATGCCAGGGTGCCGGCATTCGGGCCGAGCCCGGCGGCAAGGACCATCAGTGCGGCCCACACCAGTTCCGGAACCGCGCGCAGGGCGTTAAGCACAAGGCGCGATGCGCTCTGCAGAGGCCAACCGAATCGCCCGGCCGCGGGCAATGCCAACAGCAGGCCGAGCACTGCCGCGAGCAGGGTGCCGAGGGCGGACATGGCGATGGTTTCCAGCGCGCCATAGCCGATGGCTTGTAGATGACCGGTGCTCAAGTCCGGGCTGAGAAAACGCTGTGCATAGGCCCCCATCCGGTTCAGGTTGCCGTCGGCGCCCAGCTCCGCGAGGTCGATGCCCAGGTAGGTGAACGAGGCGGCGACCGCAGCACCGATGCAGAGGAGCAGTGCCAGGTTGAACAGGCGATTCATGCCAGCCTCCAGCGCAGCAGGCGGCTGAGTTGATCGGCGAGCAGCACCAGTACGAGGAAGGTCAGCAACAGACTGGCCACTTCACCGCCGGCGAACATGCGCAGCGACAGATCCATTTGCTGGCCCAGACCGCCAGCACCGACGAATCCCATCACCACTGAGGCGCGGATGGCGCATTCCCAGCGGTACACCGTGTACGACAGCAGCTCCGCAGCCACATTGGGCAGGATCCCGTAGAAAAAGGCCGCGAGCCGACCGCTGCCCGCTTGCAGCAGCGCGTGGGCCGGGCGCTGGTCGACCGACTCGAAAATTTCCGCGTAGACCTTGCCCAGCATGCCGCTGTAGGTAATGGCAATGGCCAGGACCCCGGCCGTCGGGCCGAGGCCGACAGCGCGCACGAACAGCAGGGCCCAAACGATTTCCGGCACGCTGCGCAGGAAGATCAGTAAACCGCGTACCGGCCACCGCAGCAGTTGCCCCCAGTAGCTCGGATGACCGGCACGGGAAGCAGCAGACAGCGACAGGGCCCGACTGGACAGCAGACTGGCGGGAACGGCCAACAGCAACGCCAGCACCATGCCGGCCGTGGCGATGGCCAGGGTCTGCAAGGTGGCCTGCGCCAGCAGCTGGATGAACTCCTCACCATGGGCCGGTGGCCAGAAGGCTGATACAAACCGACCCATCTCGCTCTGACTGTCACTCGCCACCAGGACGCTCAGGTCCAGCTCGCTGAAGCGAATGCCTGGCCACAGCAGGGCAAGGGCCAGCAGGCTGAGCAGCAGGCGGGGGCGGGCGGCGGGATCTCGGGTATCGCGCGTCAGCATCGGGGAATCTGCACGCTCAAGGGTGTCGGAGGAACCGGCGCGGATTGCAGCTGTTCATTGGCGTAGAGCTTGTCGAGCAGCTCGCGGTCGACTTCGCTGGCCGGAAGGTCGAACAGGATCTGTCCATCACGCAACCCGATGATGCGCGAAAAGTGCGCCAGGGCCAGTTCCACCGCATGCAGGCTGGCGACCAGCGTGACGTTGTGCTCTCGCGCATGACGGCAGAGAACCGACAGTGTGTGCTCGGCCAGCACCGGATCCATGGCCGATACCGGCTCATCGGCCAGCAACACCTCGGGCGCCTGATACAGAACGCGAGCGACGCCCACGCGTTGTAGCTGACCGCCGGACAGTTGCTGGCACTGCGCGAACAACTTGTCGTTCAGGTCCAGCCTGGCCAATGCCGCGCGAGCACCCGGAATATCCAGCGGGTGCAGCAGATTCAGCAGGCTCTTGCCCAGGCCCCACTGGCCAATCTTTCCGGCCAGAACCGCTGTCACCACACGCTGGCGGGGTGGCAGGGGTGGCGACTGATGCACCAGGCCAATGCGCGCGCGCAGACGCTGCCGCTGACGGGCAGAAAGCTGCCACGCGCGTTCGCCGAGCACCTGCAGCTCGCCGCTGCTCGGTCGCAGGGCGGTGGCCAGCAGGTTGAGCAGGCTCGACTTACCCGCGCCGGACGGGCCGATGATGGCGACCTGTTCGCTGGCACCGATGTGCAAGTCCACACCCTGCAACGCGCGGACGCCATTGGTGTGGGTGAGGCTGATCCGGGTCAGATGCAATGTCATTTGAGCAGGTCGGCAGCGCGTGCGGCTTCCTCGATGCCCTTGTAGTTCTCAGGCTTGGTTTCGATGAACCGGCTGGCGGCCTGCAGATCCAGAATCTCCTTGTCCTTGGGGTTCGCCGGGTCGAGCGCAAGGAAGGCTGCCTTGATTTTGGCGGCCAGCGCCGGGTCGAGCGTTCCGCGTACGGTCCAGTTGTAGTCGTAGTAGGCCGGGGTGGTGGCAAACACCTTGACCTTGTCGGTGTCGACCTTACCGGCGGCGACCAGTTTTTCCCACACGCTGGCGTTCAGTACCCCGGCGTCCACCTTGCCGGCCTGAACCCAGGCGACGGTGGCGTCATGGGCGCCGGAGTAGCCTACGCGACTGAAGTAGCTTTCCGGTTTGATGCCGTCCTGGAGCATGAAATAGCGCGGCATGAGACTGCCGGAAGTGGAAGACACCGAACCGAAGGCGAAGGTCTTGCCCTTGAGATCGGCGAGGGACTTGACGGCCGGGTCGGCGGTGATGAATTTGCTGGTGAACTGGGCGTCCTGCTCACGCTGCACCAGCGGAATGGCATTGCCGGTTTTCAGGCGTGCCTGCACGAACGTGAAGCCGCCCAGCCAGGCCAGGTCGATTCGGTCCGTGGCCAGCGCCTCGACCACGGCCGGATAGTCGCTGACCGGTACGAACTCGACCTTCATGCCCAATTGGTGTTCCAGATAAGTGCCGAGCGGCTTGAACTTGCGGAGCAGTTCGGTAGGGGCTTCATCAGGTATGGCGCTGACTTTCAGGGTATCGGCGGCATGCGCGAGCAGGGTGCTAAAAGACAGGGTCAAGCCGACGGCCAATGCCAGGGTACGCTTGAGCATGGAGGTTCTCCGGTTCATTAGCGGAAGAATGTCGATGCGCCTGGCACACGCTGATTGCTGAGTGGCGCATTGTGAGGGTAGACGAAACGGCGCGATTGTATGAGTTCGTGCGTCGCTGGTTTGCTTTGCTCGAATCCGCAGCGCGTCGGTCGTCGGCATGCCACGGGGGGAGCGGCCATTTGCTTGCCTTGCGAATTTTTCGAGCTGATTCACGAACGGCCCGACGATGGGGCTGTAAACTGGCCGCGCAAACGGCGCTGCCTAATTGAATGCCGCAGCGAGCCGGCCGCACCATACGCGACCGCCCCTTTACCCCCTCAAGCAAGAGATCCCCATGGCAAACCACGACCTCACCTTTCTCCCCGACCCCGACCAGGAATCCATCTCCTCCGACGTCGCCGGTTTTGGCGGCCTGCTGGTCTCCACTCAGATTCCCACCCGCGCCGACGGTAGCCTGGAGCTGGGCGATATCGTCAAGCAGAGCGAATGCACCCTGCAGGCGCTCAAGTCAGCGCTGGAGCGCGCCGGCAGTTCGATGGACCGGGTGTTGCACCTGACCATCTACCTCACCGACATGGCCGACCGCGCTGCTTTCAACGAGGTCTATCAGCGCTTCTTCGCCAAGCCCTGGCCGGTTCGCGCCGCCGTTGGCGTGGCGGCCCTGGCGGTCGAAGGCATGCGCGTGGAAGTCACTGCGATGGCGGCCAAGGGCTGAGTCCGCGGACTTATCCGGCGGCCCCGCTCAGCGAGCCGCCGGCGCATCGAGAAACCCGTTGATCATCGGCACCAGCCAACCGGTGCGCGCCGTCACCTGCATGTGATCGGTGCCGGGGAGCACGACGAGCTGCGCATGCGCAAGGAGCCGGAACATCTCTACGGCATGTTCGGGGCGGATGACATCGGTGTCGCCAACCACCACGAGCGTCGGCGCGCTGATACTACGGATTGCTTCGGTCGGGATGTCCTTGAAGTCGCGCATGCGCCGGGCTGCCTTGTCGTGCATCATCCGCAGGTTTTTGGGCTGCGGCGCGACCTTGAGGTATTCCTCTTGCAGTTCCTGCGGCATGTTTTCCAGCGTGGCGTTGTCCATTGCGTCCCAGAGCCATGGATAGGCGCCTTCGCGTTTGACAAGCGTCGACGCCGTCACCAGCTTGCGCACGACATTCGGATGCCTGATCGCCACCTGCAACGCGATGGTGCCGCCATTGCTGAATCCGAAGAGATCCGCTTTCTCGATATGCAGATACGCCAGCAGCGCCGCGGTGTCATCCGCCGACTGCTCGAAGCTGAACGGCCGTTCGGCGATGTCCGCCGTGTGCCCATAGCCCTGCTGCTCGAAGGCAATGACCTGCCGCTCGCCCGCCAGCACTGGCAGGATCTGACCGAAAGACGTCTGAAGGGTGTCGCCGCCACCATGCAGCAGCACGAGCGGCGGTTGCGTGGAGTTCGCGACGCCGTGAATCTCAAAGTAGATACGCAGGCCGTTGACGGGGGCGTAGCCGGTGTGGATAGCGGGTTTGCGCTGGTTCATGGCGGATTCTCCGCGTCAGCCCGGGTTTGAGTGTGATAGCGAGTGGATATCTGCGCGAAGGTGATTATGCTTCAAGGGACCTTGCAGCGATGCGAGGCCGTCAGCCTGTTTCCATGCTTTGCGCGATTCGTAATCCGATGACATCAGCCCCGGGGCCTGGGTGCGGCAAATGTTAATGAGGTACTCCGGCCTACAACAAGAGCAAGACGGAGAAGACTCATGGCCGCAATCGACAATACAACCACGGGCAGCGCGCCCAACCACGGGATCACCAAGGAGGAGCGCAAGGTCATTTTTGCCTCGTCCCTGGGCACTGTGTTCGAGTGGTACGACTTCTATCTTTACGGCTCCCTCGCCGCGATCATCGCCAAGCACTTTTTCGCCGGCGTGAATGAGACAACGTCCTTCATCTTCGCACTGCTCGCGTTCGCCGCGGGTTTCGCCGTACGCCCCTTCGGTGCCATCGTGTTCGGCCGGCTGGGCGACATGATCGGACGCAAGCACACCTTCCTCATCACCATTGTCATTATGGGTATCTCCACGGCCATCGTGGGTTTTCTGCCCGGATACGCGACCATCGGCGTGGCGGCACCGATCATCCTGATCACCCTGCGCCTGCTGCAAGGCCTGGCCCTGGGCGGTGAGTATGGCGGCGCGGCAACCTACGTGGCCGAACATGCACCGAAAGGCAGACGCGGCTACTTCACCTCGTGGATCCAGACCACTGCTACCCTCGGCCTGTTCCTTTCGCTGCTGGTGATTCTCGCTTGTCGCACCATCCTCGGCACCGAAGCCTTCGAGGCGTGGGGCTGGCGGATTCCGTTCCTGCTGTCGATCCTGCTGTTGATCATCTCGGTCTACATCCGCCTGCAGCTCAGCGAGTCACCGGTGTTCCTGAAAATGAAGGCCGAAGGCAAGTCGTCCAAGGCGCCGCTGACCGAGTCCTTCGCCCGCTGGGACAATCTCAAGATCGTGATCATGGCCCTGCTCGGCGGCACTGCCGGCCAGGCCGTGGTCTGGTATACCGGGCAGTTCTATGCGCTGTTCTTCCTGCTGCAGACGCTGAAGATCGAACCGCAGACCGCCAACCTGCTGATTGCCGGCTCCCTGCTGATTGGTACGCCGTTCTTCGTCATCTTCGGCAGCCTGTCCGACCGTATCGGCCGCAAGGGAATCATCATGGCCGGCTGCATCCTGGCGGCGGTGACCTACTTCCCGATCTTCCATGCGTTGACCCAATACGGTAACCCCGAAGTGTTCGTCGCGCAGGAGAAGAATCCGGTCACGGTGGTGGCCGATCCGGACCAGTGCTCGTTCCAGTTCGACCCGGTTGGCAAGGCCAAATTCACCAGTTCCTGCGACCTCGCCAAGACCGTGCTGGCGAAGAGGGCCATCCCCTATAAGAACGAGAAAGTCGAGCCGGGTGCAGTTGCTCAGGTCCGCATCGGCGACAAGGTGATTCAGAGCTTCGAAGGCACCGGCATGCCGGCGGCCGACTTCAAGGCCAAGAACGACGCTTTCACCGCTACCCTCGGCACCGCCCTCAAGGAAGCCGGCTACCCCGAGAAGGCCGACCCGGCCAAGACCAACTATCCGATGGTGCTGCTGCTCCTGACCATCCTGGTGATCTACGTGACCATGGTCTATGGCCCGATCGCCGCCTGGCTGGTGGAACTCTTCCCGGCGCGCATCCGCTACACCTCGATGTCGCTGCCGTACCACATCGGCAATGGCTGGTTCGGCGGCTTCCTGCCTACCGTGGCGTTCGCCATGGTCGCGGCCACGGGTGATATCTACTACGGGCTTTGGTACCCCATCGTCATCGCGGTGATGACGGCCATTCTGGGCACGTTCTTCCTGCCGGAAACCAAGGATCGGGAAATTCATCACACCTGATGTTGCGCACGAAAAAAGCCCGGCGGTTCAGGCCGGGCTTTTCGATAAAGGCAGCGATGGAGCAGGCGTTCAATTGGACCGCAAACCGTCGGTGATAGGATACTGATCGTCTCTATCTCGCCACGAGATTGCCCATGGATCGCTTGTCTACCTTGTTGTCGCAGTTCGGCGTGCGCGCCAACCTGTTTTACAACGGCAAGCTTTGCGGCATAGCGGCATACGATGGCGCTGACCATCGCGGTCATATTCACCTGCTGCAGGCAGGTACCGTCACGTTGCAGGGGCCCGATCGCAAGGACTTGCTGCTGACCCGGCCCAGTCTGATTTTTCTGCCACGCCCAAGCCGGCATCAATTGTTCGCCGGTGAGCCCGAGGGCGCTCAACTATTGTGTGCGTCAATGGAGTTTGAGGGCGGGGTCGATAACCCGTTGTCGGCTTCGTTACCCGACGTTCTGGTGCTGTCCCTGGATGAGCTGCCGCAGCTGGCCGATACACTCAGATGGATGTTCGTTGAGGCGGCCGCCGGACATTGTGGCAGGGAGGCAGCGCTGAATCGCTTGTTCGAACTGCTGATCATATTGTTGTTTCGACATCTCCTCGACCACCACCAGTTGCGTACCGGCATGATGGCCGGACTGGCCGATTCGCGGCTGGCGCGCTCGTTGGTACAGATGCATGACGCACCTGATCGTGCCTGGTCGATTGCGGAGCTGGCGAGCGAGTCGAACATGTCACGGGCGGCCTATGCCGCGCATTTCCGGGGCGTTATAGGGCAGACACCTGCAGATTATCTGTTGAGTTGGCGTATCAGCCTGGCGCAGAAGCGTCTGCGTGAAGGGCGGCCGATTACGCTCATCGCCGCCGAGGTCGGTTATGAAAGCCCTTCGGCGCTTGCTCGTGCGTTTCGTCGCAAGACGGGCTACAGCCCTCGGGACTGGATGAAAGATCTGGCAGGCGAGGGGGTCGAACTCTCTTGATGGGGTAATAGCCTGAAAACGTCGAACTGTTTCAGGCCATCCCGGGAGGAGAGTCATCGGTTTAACGGTTTTCCAACTCAGTCAGAGAATGGCCGGCCACGAATATGGAAGCGGCAAGCAACCCTATGTCTTTCAGGAGAAACTGGCCCGGCGCAACCGAAATCGCTGGAAAACCGAGGCCTGGTTCGATCACGCCGGGTGTCGAGAACATAAAGCTCAAAGTCGTGAAAAACAGTCCGGCAGACAACGCGCCACCGATCAATGAAAACTTTGGTGACAGCAGGCGACCTGCAATCAGAACACCGATCGAAACCTCCAGGATGCCCAGTAAACTGGAGAAGGTATCGACACTGAAAATGTCATAGACCCAACCCAGGAAAGGACTGTTGCTGACCAGCGGAACCAGTCCCTGTGCCTCATAGTGGGTGAACTTCATGCCGCCGAACCAGAAGTAAATGACGGCGAGCGCAAAGTAGGCGCCGTAGGTTCCAATCGCAGTGGTTTTAACCCCGAGCGATAATTTTCCGGAGGCGTTGTTGGGTCTGTAGTTCTCAATGCTTAAGGTTTTCATGACATAGGCTTCCAATAGTGTGGGTGACGAACGCTATTCAACACCCCGACGCGGTTTACGTTGGGAGTGCAGATATTGTTGTCCTTGATTCCACGCTCTTGGGTTCTGAACGTATTGAGAACTGTGCAGATCGTCTTGTCTCACCGCAGGTCTTGAGGGCACCAGGGTTTTTGTGAGGCGCGGTGTTCATTCAAGCAAGCTGCCGTGAGGCGTTCGGCGAGAAATGCGATGAACACGCGAGTTCTGGCCGGAACATAATCGCCAGCCGCCCTGAGCGCATAAATGGCAGAGGTGGTCGGGTGCGAAAACGCCTGCAGCAGCGGTATCAGTCGTCCGGCATGCACATCCTCGTTCACCATGTACTTGGGCAGGCGGGCGATGCCCGTACCTGCCAGGCATAGCGTGCGAATTGCGTCGAGACTGTTGCAGGTAAAACTTCCTTCGATCGGAATCGACCTGCTGGTGGAAGCGGAAAACTCCCAGTCGTTGAAGCGGCTTTCAAAATTGAGTTTCAAGCATGAGTGGTCGGCCAGTTCGCCAGGTTCGGCAGGCACCACATGGTACTGGCCGAGCGCATTGGGCGCAGACACCTTCAACGTCCCCCTCGACGCATCGGAGTCATGCACGACGGCGGCTTCCAACGCCTTCCCATGACACTGGCCAGCCAGTTGCTGTCAATGGAGATGGTTTTCGCTATCTGCCTGGGGTTGCTGTTCTACTACCGCTGGCCCACGGCGCCTGAAGCGATCGGCATCACACTGATTGTCGTGGGGGTCGTTAAAGCGATCGGTGCGTTCCATGGCAGCCCTGGTAAAGCTGCCGTGGCTGTTTGAGGAGGCTGAGGGGACCGACGGTCGTTAAAGCTGCCGTTGACGCTGGCCCGGCTCAAGGTGCTTGCGACCTCAAGTGAGCCGCGCTTCGCGTGGAGAGCGCTTTCTGCTCTTTCGATATGTAGCCAGTGAAGGCACAATGCGCATCCTTTTTTGGCTGGCCTTGCCGGAGGCGCCTCGAAATGATCAAAACGCCGTACTACCTCATCGATAAACAAAAGCTGCTGACGAACATGCAGAAGATCGCTTATGTGCGCGAACAGTCCGGGGCCAAGGCCCTCCTGGCACTCAAGTGCTTCGCCACCTGGTCGGCGTTCGACCTGATGGAGCAATACATGGACGGCACCACGTCGTCGTCGCTCTACGAGCTCAAGCTCGGTCGACAGAAGTTCGCGGGCGAAACTCACGCCTACAGCGTGGCCTGGGCCGACGACGAGATTGAAGAGATGCTCGCCAACTGCGACAAGATCATCTTCAACTCCATCAGCCAGTTGCAGCGCTATACCGAGGCTTCAGCAGGCAAGGTGCGCGGTCTGCGGGTCAATCCGCAGGTGAGCAGCTCGGATTACCTGCTGGCCGACCCCGCGCGGCCGTTCAGCCGCCTGGGCGAGTGGGACCCAGTGAAGATTGAGCAGGTCATCGAGCAGATCTCTGGCTTCATGTTCCACAACAACTGCGAGAACGGCGATTTCGACCTGTTCGACCAGATGCTGTGCACCATCGAAGAACGATTCGGTCATCTGCTGCACAAGGTCGAGTGGGTCAGCCTCGGCGGCGGCATCCACTTCACCGGTGAGGACTACGCGCTGGACGCATTCTGCGCGCGCCTCAAGGCCTTCTCGCAAAAATACGGCGTGCAGGTCTACCTGGAACCGGGCGAAGCGGCCATCACTCAGAGCGCGTCGCTGGAAGTCACCGTGCTCGACACTCTCTACAACGGCAAGCACCTGGCCGTCGTGGACAGCTCTATCGAAGCCCACATGCTCGATCTGCTGATCTATCGCCTGAATGCCAAGCTGGCGCCCAGCGAGGGCGAACACACCTACATGGTGTGCGGCAAATCCTGCCTGGCCGGAGACATTTTCGGTGAGTATCAATTTGATCGTCCGCTGGCCATCGGCGATCGGCTGTCGTTCATCGACGCAGCGGGTTACACCATGGTCAAGAAGAACTGGTTCAACGGCCTGAAAATGCCGTCCATCGTAGTGAAACAACTCGACGGTAGCGTCGAGGTGGTTCGTGAGTTTGGTTACAACGACTACATGTCCAGCCTTTCGTAAGCTGGCAGAGAAGGAGAGAGAGAAAAATTGAAGAAGAACGTGCTTATCATTGGTGCAGGAGGTGTCGCCAAGGTGGTGGCCCACAAGTGCGCGCAGCACAACGATGAACTCGGTCGTATTGCTATCGCGTCGCGCAACATCTCCAAGTGCCAGGCCATCATCGACAGCGTCAAGGCCAAGGGCAGCCTCAAGCAGCCCGCCGACATCAAGGCTTTCTCGCTGAATGCTCTGGATGTCGAGGCGACCAAGGCGCTGATCCGCGAAACCGGATCGCAGATCGTCATCAACGTCGGTTCCGCTTTCCTCAACATGTCGGTGCTGCGTGCCTGCATCGACACCGGCGTGGCCTATCTGGACACCGCCATTCACGAAGAACCGGGCAAAATCTGCGAGACGCCGCCCTGGTATGGCAACTACGAGTGGAACCACCTCGAAGAGTGCAAAGAGAAGAACATCACCGCCATTCTCGGTGTGGGTTTCGACCCGGGTGTGGTCAACGCCTATGCGGCGCTGGCGCAGCAACAGTATTTCGACCGCATTGATTCGATCGACATTCTCGACGTCAACGCCGGTTCCCATGGCAAGTATTTCGCCACCAATTTCGACCCGGAAATCAACTTCCGCGAATTCACCGGACAAGTGTGGAGCTGGCAGAACAGTCAGTGGACCAGCAACACGATGTTCGAAGTCAAACGCACCGACGACCTGCCAGTCGTAGGCGCGCAGAACCTGTACCTGACCGGCCACGATGAAGTGCACTCGCTGTCGAAGAACCTCGACGTGCCCAACGTGCGTTTCTGGATGAGCTTCGGTGAACACTACATCAATGTGTTCACCGTCCTCAGGAACCTCGGCCTGCTCTCCGAGCAACCGGTCAAGACCGCCGAAGGCCTGGAAGTCGTGCCGCTGAAAGTGGTCAAGGCCGTGCTGCCTGATCCGAGCTCGCTGGCGCCCGGCTACACCGGCAAGACCTGCATCGGCGATCTGGTCAAGGGCACCAAAGATGGCCAGCCGCGCGAGGTGTTCATCTACAACGTGGCCGATCATGAAGACGCTTACGCGGAAACTGACAGCCAGGGCATTTCCTATACCGCTGGTGTGCCGCCCGTGGCTGCTGCCCTGCTGGTCGCCCGTGGCGAGTGGGACGTGCGACGTATGGTCAATGTCGAGGAACTGCCGGCTGAGCCGTTCCTCAAGGCGCTGGATGTGATGGGCCTGCCGACCCGCATCAAGGACGAGAATGGAGACCGTCCGTGGAGCTGAAACGCCTGAGGTTCGCCACCTACAGGTGAATTTCGCCCGCTCCACACGCAAAAACGCCGCTCTTTGAGCGGCGTTTTGGTTTGTGCGTAATGAGGGCCGGATAAGTCACTCGTGTCCCGCTTACCCCTTGGCAGTCGTTTAGCTGCTATTTTCACAACCACCGATAATGGTCGTTTGCGAGGTCATGCCGGCGAGTCACTCGGGCGGGCATAGCATCGTGGACGCCGCTTTATTCCGATCGCCTGATTTTAGAGGAGACGCAGAATGGACCGATTCACGGGTGGTTGCCTGTGCGGCAACGTCCGGATTGAGGCGGCGGGACTCCCATACCGGGTTGGCCTTTGTCACTGTCTCGACTGCCGCAAGCATCATGGCGCGCTTTTCCACGCTTCCGCGATTTTTCCTCAGGAGGCGGTGACGATCCACGGCGAAACACGCGACTACGCCGGGCGGTTTTTCTGTCCCCGCTGCGGCTCGTCCGTTTTCTCCCGCACCGCCGACGAAATCGAAGTGAACCTGGGCTCCCTGGATGCCCCTGACCAGCTGATACCAACCTACGAAAGCTGGATCATCCGTCGCGAGTCCTGGTTACCGCCGTTTCCGCTCACGCGACGATACGAGCGCGATCGTGACGCCACGGGGCGCTTTGAGGCGTAGGTCAAGGCTGCGTGCAAATGTTGATCGCCAGTGCCATGAGGGCACGTGATCAGAACGGCACGTCACCCTGAATCGTCGTGCGGTGCATGCGCCGACGCAGGTGGCTGGGGCAGCCGGTAGCCAGGTGGACCAGTGCGCGGTTATCCCAGAACAGCAGGTCATTGGGTTGCCACTGGTGGCGGTAGAGGAATTCAGGCTTGATGCTGTGCGCGTACAGTTCGGCGAGGATCTGTTTGCTCTCATCCTCTGGGAGATCGAGGATATGCGTGGTGAAGTTCTCATTGACGAACAACCCCTTGCGCCCGGTTTCCGGGTGGGTGCGCACAACCGGGTGCACCACGGGCTTGACCTCGGCCAATTGCGCTTCAGTCAGCGTGGGCCGGCGGATACCCTTGAACACCTCATCGGCGTATCGAGCCGTGTAGGAATGCGCCGCGCGTTTTCCATCAATGATCTGGCGTAACTCGGCAGGCAGGGTTTCGTAGGCCAATTGCTGGCTGGCAAACAGGGTATCGCCACCTTCTTCCGGCAGTTCCTGCGCCAGCAGCATGGCGCCCAGGCTGGGTAATTCCACGTAGGACAGATCCGAATGCCAGAACTTTCCGGCATCGCCCAGGCCGATCGGCTGGCCGTTCTCGATGATATTGGAAATGATGAACACTTCCGGGTGGTTGGCCAGCAGGAACTGCTTGAGTACATGAATCTGCAGCGGACCAAAGCGACGACTGAAGGCGATGTGTTGCTCGGGTGTTATGCGTTGGTCGCGGAAGATCAGCAAGCCATGATCGAGGTAGGCACGATGGATGCGGGCGAAATCGGCGTCATTCAGCGGACGGCCCAGGTCGAGACCCAAGACTTCAGCACCCAGTGGGGCGGCCAAGGGGCGGACATCGAAATCTTGCGACGGGTTGTGGCTGGTAGCAGAACTCAGGGATGCAGCTGGCATTACGCTCACTCCACACGTTCGGCGCCCAAGGAGCGCCATCTTCAATAACTGGCGAAACTGATCGCCAGGGTTTATTGGTGTGGCGCGCCGGTTGGCCGACAGGTGCACAGGGATCAATCTTATAGACACAAAAAATTTGTGGTCAATGTCTCTTCCGTATAAAACCGGCCATTGCGACATCATGTCGCTCCACGTCAGGTCGGTTCACGTGACCGCTGTGGGGGTCAAGGGCTGACTCCGCAGGTCAGACATGATGAAAATCCGCCTGACCGAGTTTCAAAAACAGCGACTGCCCATACCTCTGCACGACAACCCTTATCCCTCTACGAAAATTACTTTCTCCTCGTTTGAAAATCACCTCTCGAAATGTTTTATGAGTTTCACAACCCATTCGACGTGACCCTTTCGAGGAGTACCGCATGACCCTGTCTTTCGGCTATTGGCTGCTGGTGTACGCCGCCATTGCCATCATCGCGCTGATCGTTCTGATCGCCCGTTACCGACTCAATCCGTTCATTGTGATCACCCTGGTGTCCATCGGCCTGGCGCTGCTGGCGGGGATGCCGCCGTCCGGCGTGGTCGGCGCGTACGAAGCGGGGGTCGGCAAAACCCTGGGGCACATTGCGCTGGTGGTGGCGCTGGGGACGATGCTCGGCAAGATGATGGCCGAGTCCGGCGGCGCCGAGCAGGTGGCGCGCACCTTGATTGACCGCTTCGGCGAGAAAAACGCGCACTGGGCGATGGTCTGCATCGCGTTTCTGGTCGGGCTGCCGCTGTTCTTCGAGGTCGGTTTTGTGTTGCTGGTGCCGATCGCGTTTACCGTGGCGCGACGCGTGGGGGTGTCGATCCTGATGGTCGGCTTGCCGATGGTCGCCGGGCTCTCGGTGGTGCATGCGCTGGTGCCGCCGCACCCGGCGGCGATGCTGGCGGTGCAGGTGTATCAGGCGTCGGTCGGGCAGACTTTGCTCTACGCGATTCTGATCGGCATTCCGACCGCGATCATCGCCGGCCCGCTGTACGCCAAGTTCATCGTGCCGCGCATTCAACTGCCGGCGGATAACCCGCTGGAGCATCAGTTCCTCGACCGCGAACCGCGCGACAGCCTGCCGGGTTTTGGCATCACCATGGCGACCATTTTGCTGCCGGTGGTGCTGATGCTGATCGGCGGCTGGGCCAACCTGATTTCCACGCCGGGCAGCGGTTTCAACCAGTTTTTGCTGTTCATCGGCAACTCGGTGATCGCCTTGCTGCTGGCGACCTTGTTGAGCTTCTGGACCCTCGGCATCGCCCAGGGTTTCAGCCGCGAATCGATCCTCAAGTTCACCAACGAATGCCTGGCGCCGACCGCCAGCATCACCTTGCTGGTGGGCGCCGGTGGCGGTTTGAACCGGATTCTGGTGGACGCCGGCGTGACCAACCAGATCGTCAGCCTGGCCGATGAATTCCACCTGTCGCCGCTGATCATGGGCTGGCTGTTCGCCGCGTTGATGCGCATCGCCACCGGGTCCGCGACCGTGGCCATGACCACCGCGTCGGGCATCGTCGCGCCGGTGGCCATTGGTCTGGGTTATCCGCACCCGGAGTTGTTGGTGCTGGCGACGGGCGCGGGGTCGGTTATCTTTTCCCACGTCAACGACGGCGGCTTCTGGTTGATCAAGGAATACTTCAACATGACCGTCGCCCAGACTTTCAAGACCTGGACCGTGCTCGAAACCATCATCTCGGTGGTCGCCTTCGGTCTGACCGTGGGTCTTTCTTACCTGATCTGACCCGAACCGTAGAGCGCCAGCCGCTCAAACACTTCGATCGCTTCCGACATTTCAATGCTCATGGTCGCTCATTGGGCGCGTCATTGTGCGCGCCGGTGTTGGGGGCCACCGGCAGGTTGCGATCGTTAAAACCTGCAAAGAACGATAAAAAATCACACAGGAGCACCGTATGTTTAAGCGAGCAATCCCCACAGCACTCTTGCTGGCCACCGGTTCGATGGGCGCACAGGCAGCCGACTCTGCGGCGCACGGTTTTCTGGAGGACAGTAAAGCCACGCTCTCGATGCGCACCTTGTATTTCAACAGCGATAACCGCGACGGCACAGATGACCCTTCGAAAACCGAAGAGGCCGCACAGGGTTTTGTGCTGCGCTATGAGTCTGGGTTTACTCAAGGCCCTGTCGGGTTCGGCCTCGATGCGCAGGCGTTGCTCGGCATCACGCTGGACAGCGGTGCCGGCCGCCACGTCGGTAGCGGCATGATCCCGACTGACGGCGACGGTGCTGCCGATTCCTGGAGCAGCTTCGGTCCCACGGCGAAGATGCGCATTGCAAAAACAGAGTTGCGCTACGGCACCTTGCTGCCAAAACTGCCGATCCTGATTTCGAACGATGCCCGTGTATTGCCGCAATCGTTCACCGGCGCCCAGATCACCTCGAACGACATCGATGGCCTGATGCTGACGAGTGGTGTGCTTGAGCATGCTGTCGGTCGTGCCTCGACTGACCGTACCGGTCTGTCGGTCGCAGGCAGCACTCAGGACAGCAACAAGTTCTACTTCGCCGGCGGTGACTACAACATCACCAAGGACCTGAAGGCTCAGTACTACTTCGCGCAGATGGAAGATTTCTACAACCAGAACTTCTTCGGTCTGACACACGTGCTGCCGATCGACAGCAAAAGTTCGTTCACCACCGACCTGCGGTACTTCCGCACAACGTCGACCGGTGCAAACAGCTCCGCCGCAGGCAGAGCGCAAGGCTACCGCGTCTCGGGCTATACCGATGACAACAACGGTGAAATCGACAATAACACCTGGGTCGCGATGATCACCTACGCGAACAGTGGCCACTCGGTTTCGCTGGGACATCAACGGGTGGGTGAGGGCAGCAACTTCGTCCAGCCCAACCAGGGCAGCCTGACGGACAAAGGTGCGGGTGGCGGCAGCGTCTACCTGCCCACTGACCGCATGATCCAGAGCTTTACGCGTGCAGGCGAGCAGACCAGTTTCGGTCAATACACCTATGACTTCGCGCCGTTGGGCGTGCCGGGTTTGAAAGCTTCAATCGTGTATCTGAAGGGTACGGACATCAAGGTCCGCAACGCCGGCGATCAGTCCGAATGGGAGCGCGATATGACCCTGGACTACGTGCTGCAATCGGGCACGCTCAAGGGGCTTGGTTTCAGCGTGCGCAACGGCAAGTCGAACACCGACGCAGGTCGCAATGTCGATCAAAATCGCTTTATCGTTAACTACACACTCTCGCTGCTTTAACCGCCAATCACCCCATAAAAAACCCGAATGATTTCGGGTTTTTTATGGGGCATGAAAGGCTACAGGGGAGGGGTTCGAGGCGGAATCAACCGCTTCGTCCCGATCGACTCGAACGCCGAGGCCAAGCGCAGCAGCGTCGAATCGTCATAGGCACGACCGGCAAATGTCAGCCCGACCGGCATGCCGATGTCCGCCATGACGCCCATCGGCACCGTGACCGTAGGAACGCCCAGGTGGCGGATGGCGAGGTTGCCGTTGGCGACCCATACGCCGTTACTCCACGCGATATCCGCAGACGTCGGATCGACATCGGCGTTCGCCGGCCCGACGTCGGCGACTGTCGGGAACAGCACGGCATCGAGTCCCAGCCGATCCATCCAGTCCTCAAGATCGATTCGACGCGTCTGCTCAAGACCGCGCAGGCCGTCCGGCACGGTGACGATCTGATCCCACGGCGTAATGCCGCGCTCGGCCATCCGCACATACTCGTCCATGCCTGCGGCAAGGTCCCCCTCACGGTTGGGCAGGGTGCCGGGGTCGTGCGGGAAGATCAGAGGTCCGTCCACGTCCACCAGGCGATTCAATTCGGGATCGCCGTTGGCCCGAAGAAAATCATCGAATGCCCAGGCCGTCAGGTCCCACAACTCATGATGAAGGAACTCTTTGGACATCAGGCCCCGATTAAACACGGTCGGCGCCCCAGGACGATCACCCTCGCAATTGGAGACCAGCGGGAAATCGACCTCGACCACTTCAGCACCGGCGGCTTCGAGTGCCCGGCGCGCCTCTTCCCACAGCCCGATCACGGAGGGGCGCGTGTTGATTCGCTGCCCTGTCGGGCCACCAATACCAGGCGCATCAGAGGTGCCTGCTTCGGGATCGGCGTTGATGTACATGCGCGGGATGCCGAAGCGCTTGCCGGTGAGTGCATCGGGCTTCGCGGCAAGTGCCTGATAGGACGCGGGACGAACCGAGGCGACACTCGGAATGGGCACCCAGGGTTGCATCCGCCACAGATCGCCCCGTGTGTCGGGATCCTCCGCGACCACCACGTCGAGCACTTCGAGCAGGTCCGCCATTGTTCTGGCAAACGGCACGACAACGTCCATCGTCGGCGTCAGCGGCCAGTTTCCGCGCACCGAGATCACCCCGCGCGAAGGCGTGTAGGCACACAGGCCATTGTTCGAGGCAGGACCGCGTCCGCTCGACCAGGTTTCTTCCGCGAGGCCGAATGCCGCGAAACTGGCAGCGGTGGCCGTACCCGCGCCGTTCGATGAGCCCGATGCGAAGGGGGCGGTGAGGTAGTCGGCGTTGTATGGGCTCTCGGCACGGCCGTAGACCCCGCGCTGCATGCCGCCGTTCGCCATGGGCGGCATGTTGGTCTTGCCCAGGCAGATTGCTCCAGCGGCGCGCAGCCGTTCGATCGTGAACGCATCGCGATAAGCAATCAGGTTGGCGAAGGCGGGACTTCCAGAGGCGGCGGTGAGCCCCTTCACCAGATAACTGTCCTTGGCGGTGTAGGGGATGCCGTCGAGCGGACCCAGCGTCTCGCCTTTGGCCCGACGGGCATCGGACGCCTGCGCCTCCTTGAGTGCCTCGGGGTTTCGAACCACCACCGCGTTGAGGGCAGTGGGCGTGTCGGGGCCGTCGTAGGCATCGATCCTGGCGAGGTAAGCCTGGACAAGCTCAACCGCCGTTGTTCGGCCAGATTCGAGCGCAGCACGCAGTTCGGCGATGGACACCTCGGTGACTTCGATCATGCTGTCACCGCCGGCTGCTGATGGGAGATGCGGTAAAAATTTCCATCACGCTGGATCTTGGGTTCAGAGGCATCACTTGTCTCAAAATGGGTTCTCATATCGGTTCTCGTTGGCAGGCTTTCTCGACGCGCATCGGATTTCCGTATTGTTGGGCGAAGCGAGTGCGAAAGCCTAGAGGATGTCCATCGATAAGTGAACATGAGTGACGCACGGGATCAGCCAGGACGTGCGCATCCCGGCTGTGGAGCCATGGTTGTCGGACAGACCCACGCCAATCGCGCTCAGCCTCGTTTGGGCAGCTTCCAGTTCGGCCGGATGAAATGGCACGTGTAACCGTTGGGGTAGTGTTCGAGATAGTCCTGATGTTCCGGCTCTGCCTCCCAGAACGGGCCGGCGGGCGTGACTTCAGTGACGACCTTGTCGGGCCAGAGGCCGGAGGCATCCGCGTCGGCCACGGTGTCTTCGGCCACGCGCTTTTGCTCGTCATTGAGATAGAAGAGCGCCGAGCGGTAGCTTGTCCCGACATCGTTGCCCTGACGGTTCTTCGTGGTCGGGTCGTGGATCTGGAAGAAAAACTCGAGGATCTGGCGATAGGTGGTCCGGTCCGGATCGAACACGATCTCGATGGCTTCGGCGTGTGTGCCATGGTCGCGATAAGTCGCGTTGGGCACATCACCGCCCGAGTAGCCCACCCGAGTGGAAATCACGCCGGGCTGGCGCCTGATCAGATCCTGCATGCCCCAGAAGCAGCCGCCGGCCAGAATGGCCGTTTCAGTTCGCGTCGTCATGGTGCGGTCCTCCATCAGTGAATTGCCCGTGAACGCGCCACCCGCCGGGATGGCCTCACGTGGCATTCGAGTATTTACCCGTGCTCGCGTGAGCGTCAATTTCATCCTTGCCAAGGGCAGACCAGTATCCGGCGATCGATAGGCTTTTTCATTCCTGCCGCTCCTGCGCAAGAATGAAATCGGTCTAAAAATACCGGCCAGCGCTTCGAGCTTTTTGCTAGGCTTGAACTTGTAGGTGAAGACGCAGACTGATGCGCAAAGCGGATAGCGAGGAAACGTGGGGCGCGTTCCAAAGGGTACACGGTTAGAAAGATCTCCGCGCTGAGATCCAGCCCTTATGCCGTGTGAAGCAGAAGAGCACAAAACTGTTCTGTGGGACTCCTGATAAACCTTGTAAGCCAGAGACCAGCGCTGGCCACCTACTCGATTTTCAAAGCCCGCCTTGTGCGGGCTTTTTCGTGTTCAGCGATTCTCTATTTCGTACCACGACGCTTTCGGGTCAGACGTGTTTCTGGTCGCGGCACTGTAGCGGGCTGGCGAGTTGAGGGAAACACACGCATGCGGTCTTTCGGCAGCCTTTTTGATGTATCGTCAGTCCCAGGATATTGACGCCACACAGGGAGCCAGCATGACGTTGACCACTGAACGTTTGATTGAGATCGCGATGACCAATCCGGCCAACGCCGAGATTGCCCGCCGCTTGCCTTCACTCGGCCTGAACCAATGCATGCTGACGGCAGGCTGCCTTTTTCAGGCGGTCTGGAATCATCAAACCGGCCTTCCCGCCGCTTGGGGCGTCAAGGATTACGACGTTTTCTACTTTGATGAAGACGTGTCGTGGGAGGCGGAGAACGAAGTCATCGAGCTCGCGCGCCACCTCTTTCACGACCTCGATGTGAAGGTCGAAATCAAGAATCAGGCGCGGGTTCACCTTTGGTACGGTCAGCGATTTGGCGGGGCGTATCCCAGGCTTCTGAGGGCAAAGGATGGCATCGACCGATATTTGATTGCAGGTACGTGCATCGGCCTGGATGTAGTGTCGGGCGAGGTGTATGCGCCTTACGGTTTGAGCGATGTCGAAGAAGGGCTGTTGCGGAACAATCCGCTCAACAAGCAGCATGATCTGTTTGTTCAGAAGGCGCGAAGTTATCAGGAGCGCTGGCCGTGGCTGAAGATCATCGACGATGACACGGCTGCGGTTTGAGAAGAAGGGGACGGCGTTCTGACAACCCCGTCCCCTTCATTACGTAACAGTCAGAACTTGAACGCCTGCCGACCTACCAACAACCATTTGCCTTTCTGTTTTTGCCAGATCTGGAAGTTCTCGATTTCCGTTGGAACCACTTCGGTGCCCTTGAGGGCTTGTGCCGAGAAGTGGTGGCGAACCAGCGCGACGTCACCGGACACGGTGATGGTCTGGTTTTGCATCTCCAGTGTCTTGAACGCACTTTTTCCGGTTTCGATATCGGCGATGAACGCTTTTTTGTCCTGGATCTTCCCGCTGGAATGCCCGTAGGTGAGGTTCTCGGCGGTCAGCGCTTTCAGTTCTGGAATGTTCTTTTTCAACATGGCTTGAGTCAGGTGATCGACGGCTTGCGCGACGTCGTTCTCGCCTGAGGAAGGGGTTGCCGCCACGTATCCACTGAAGATGCACAGAAAACCAATCAGCAGTTTCACTTTTTTCATGGGTGTTTCCTTGTTGTTGTGGGTGGTCTGAACGAAGAGCAAAAGAGATAGCTCATCGGTCATCGTACAACCTAGCATGCGCCTAGAAAAAAACGAACTTGTGTCGCGGGTTTTTCTCGAAGTTAAAGGCCCGAAGCGTGTTTCGGAAAAGGAAGGGGGCGAATCAGTGCCACAGGTTTACGTAGGGTGTGCCGGCTGGAGCCTGCCTCGTGAACACTGGCCGTTGTTTCCTGTGCGCGGCACGCACTTGCAGCGGTATGCCTCGCAACTGACGGCGGTTGAAATCAACAGTTCGTTTTATCGCCCGCATCGGCCACCAACGTATTTGCGTTGGGCGCAATCGGTGCCGGCGTCATTTCGGTTCTCGGTCAAGATGCCCAAGCTCATCACCCATGTTCAGCGCTTGCAGAGTTGCGAGTTGTTGCTGGACGAGTTTCTGTGCCAATGCACGGCGCTCGGCGATTCGTTGGGGTGTCTTCTGGTTCAGTTGCCGCCGTCGCTGGCTTACGAAGAAGGTATCGCGGCGGCGTTTTTCCTGGCACTGCGGCAACGTTATGCCGGGCCGGTGGTACTTGAACCCCGGCATGAAAGCTGGCTGGACGCAGACGCTCTCTTGGTCGAGCAGCGAATCGGGCGGGTAGCCGCCGATCCATCGCCCATTACCTGTGGCGACACGCCGGGCGGTTGGCCCGGGATCCAATACTGGCGATGGCACGGCTCGCCGCGCATTTATCACAGTGACTATGGTCAAGGCCGATTAGAGGCGCTGGCGCGACAAGTGCTGAACCCTACGCAGGCGAGCATCGCCACCTGGTGCATCTTCGATAACACCGCCAGTGGTTTTGCATTACGCAACGCGCTGACCCTGCGAGAACTTATGGGCTGCAAAGCCCAAGCTACCTGATACAAGGTTGCTCAGATTTCGAGGACTCAAACCATGCAGCCAAAGGAGCATCCGCGATACGACCTGGCGCTGCTGATCCTGTTTCTTTTGATCGTCGTGGCGTTTGGCGTTTCACCCCGCAGCCGAGTCGATTGGGCCTTGGAAAACCTGTTGGTGCTGTTGCTGGTGGGCACGCTTGTGGCTGTCTCCCGTCGGTTTCGTTTATCTGCCGTTTCCATCAGTCTGGTGTTCGTTTTCCTGTGTATTCACGAATTGGGTTCCCACTACACCTATTCCCTGGTGCCCTACGACCGTTGGTGTTCAGCCTTGACCGGTATCAGCCTCGATAAAACGCTCGGGCTGCGGCGCAATCAGTTTGATCGGCTGGTCCATTTGAGTTACGGGCTATTGATGGTTTACCCGATTCGGGAAGTGCTGCTGCGACTGACGCCGTTGCGCGGTTTCTGGGTGGTTTTCATCGCCCTGAACATCATGCTGTCGACCTCGGCCATTTATGAACTGGTGGAGTGGATCGGCGGCGCTTATCTGGGCGATGACACTTCGCGTGCGTTCGTGGGTGCGCAAAACGATCCATGGGATTCACAGAAAGACATGGCGCTGGCTGTGGCTGGCGCGTTGGTCAGCCTGTTGCTGGTGTCCCTTTTCAGGCAAGTGGAAAAAAGGGCCGGGCATACCGTAGGTCGTAAAGAAACGAACGTATGGAAATAGGCTTCAATAAGCGCTTGGCGTAGTCGATACCCTGTACAGCAAAGCTATTTTTGTATGGCTTTACCCAACTGACAGGGGAACACAACGTGTCGATAAAATTACGCTTGATCTTGCTGATTGGCACCGGCCTGCTTACCGCCCTGATCATGAGCCTGGTCAGTTATCTGGGAAACACGCAGATGGCTGCAGCGGTGAATGACAACGAGGTCAGCATGACCGCGCTGCGCAATCACCTGGAAGCCGACATGATGCACGACGCGTTACGTGCCGACGTGCTCTCCGCGATGCTGGTCGGGCTGGGTAAAAGCACCAGCACCCAGACAGAGGTGCGCAGCTCTATTGAGGAGCATGCGTCGCACTTTCGTGAAGTGCTCGGTGAGAACCTCAAACTGCCGGTCAACGACACCATCAAAACGGGCCTGAACAAGATCAAGCCGAGCCTCGATACCTACATCAGCGCCGCCGAACGCATCGTCGGGCTGGGCCTGCAAAATCCGGAATCGGCTCAGAAAGAGCTGGGTACCTTCAATACCGCGTTCAGCCAACTGGAAGACCAGATGGCCGCCCTCAGCGAGCTGATCGAAACCAACACCCAAGACACCAGCGCCGGCACCCAGAAAGCCATCAGCAACGCCAACTTCGTCATTGGCAGCGTGCTCATCGCCAGCCTGTTATTGCTGCTCGTCCAGGGCCTCTGGGTGATTTTGAGCATCATGGGGCCGTTGCAGACCGCCAGCCGCATTGCCGACAGCATCGCCCATGGCAACCTGAGCGAACCGATTGTCGAGCCCACTCGCAAGGACGAAGCCAGCGCGTTGATTCGCAGCCTGGCAACCATGCAGCGCGACTTGCGCGGCATGATCGAAGTCGTGCGCAGCAATGCCCATGGCGTGAGCGGCATGAGCACGCAATTGAGCAATGGCTGCCATGAAGTGGCCGGTAGCAGTCAGCAGCAAAGCGTAGCGGCGAGCACCATGGCCGCGGCGGCCAGCGAAATGACCGCGAGCATCGAGGAAATCACCCGGCATGCCGAGCGAGCGCTGAACATGGCCAACCAGGCCGAGGCGCTGGCCAAGGATGGCGGCCGCGTGATTCACCAGGTGGTCAACGACATGGACGGCATCGCGCGTTCGGCGCAGCAATCGGCGCAGGTGATCCGCACGCTGGACAAGGAGTCCGAAGGGATTTTCAGCATCATCCAGGTGATCAAGGGTATCGCCGATCAAACCAACCTGCTGGCGCTGAACGCTGCCATCGAGGCTGCCCGTGCCGGTGAGCAGGGGCGTGGGTTTGCCGTGGTGGCCGACGAGGTGCGCAGCCTGGCGGGACGCACCAGCGCCTCCACCCAGGAAATCGCCACCATGGTCTCGCGCATCCAGCAAAGTACCCGTGAAGCGGTGACCAGCATGGAGGCGGGCGTTGCGCAGGTCGACAAAGGCATGGCCGTGACGGCCGATGTCGAGCGCGCCATCCGGGAAATCCTCGACGCCACGCTGAACACGACTCAACTGGTCAATGACATCACCCGCACGATCGGTGAGCAGAGCCTGGCCAGCAACGAAATCGCCCATCAGGTGGAAATGATTGCCGGCATGTCCGAAGGCAACAGCAAGGTCATTGGCCGGACCGCCTCGACCACCGATGAGTTGTCCACGCTGGCGGGCAAGCTCTCGCAATCGGTTGACCGGTTTCGGCTTTGAGGCTGGTGTACGAGCAATTGGTTTTTGGTGATTGTGAAGGCCTCTTCGCGAGCAAGCCCGCTCCCACACTAGACCGCATTCGTCTGAACAACTCGGTCAAATGTGGGAGCGGGCTTGCTCGCGAATACGCCAGATCAGGCAACGCAGAACTATAGATCTTCTTACTCCCGGACAAGCTCTCTCCTGCTAAAGATATTTATCCGTGACGGCACCTTCCGAGGCGCTGGACACGGTCTTCGCGTACTTGGCCAGCACCCCGCGTTTGTATCTGGATTGCGGGCGTACCCAGCGGGTCTTGCGCTCGGCCAGCTCGGCGTCGGAGACATCGACCGTGATCTGCCGGGTTTCGGCGTCGATGGTGATTCGGTCGCCGTCTTCAATCAGTGCGATGGGGCCGCCATCAAAGGCTTCCGGTGTGATATGCCCCACCACAAAGCCGTGTGAGCCACCGGAGAAGCGGCCATCGGTAATGAGCGCGACTTCCTTGCCCAACCCTTTGCCCATGACCGCCGACGTGGGCGAGAGCATTTCGCGCATGCCAGGGCCGCCCTTGGGCCCTTCGTAGCGGATCACGATGACGTCGCCGGCTTTCACTTCGCCGTTGAGAATGCCGGCCAGCGCGCCTTCTTCACCGTGGTAGACCCGAGCCGTGCCTTCAAAGCGCAGGCCTTCCTTGCCGGTGATCTTGGCCACCGCGCCGGTGGGCGAGAGGTTGCCGCGCAGCACCACCAGGTGGGAATCCTTTTTGATCGGTTGGTCAAATGGCAGGATCACGTCCTGACCTTCGGGGTAGTCAGGCACGCTTTGCAGGTTTTCTGCGAGCGTCTTGCCGGTGACTGTCAGCACATCGCCGTGCAGCATGCCGGCGGCGAGCATGCGTTTCATCAGCGGCTGAATGCCGCCGATGGCCACCAGCTCGCTCATCATGTATTTGCCGCTGGGGCGCAGGTCGGCCACCACCGGGGAAATCTTGCCCAGTTCGACGAAGTCATCCAGGGTCAGTTCGACCTCCACGGCATGGGCCATGGCCAACAGATGCAGCACGGCGTTGGTGGAGCCGGCGAGGGCGATCACCACGCGAATCGCGTTTTCGAAGGCCTTGCGGGTCATGATGTCCCGCGGTTTGATGTCCTGCTTGAGCAGCTCCATGACCTGCTGACCGGCGCGGAAACTGTCCGACGCCTTGTCGCTGCCGACGGCATCCTGAGAGCTGGAGCCGGGCAGGCTCATGCCCAACGCCTCAATGGCCGACGCCATGGTGTTGGCCGTGTACATGCCACCGCAGGAACCGGGGCCGGGAATCGCCACTTCTTCGATCTGCTTGACCTGAATCTCGTTGATGTCGCCACGGGCATGCTGGCCGACGGCTTCGAACACGGAAATGATGTCAGTATGGCCGGCACCCGGCCGAATGGTGCCGCCGTAGACGAAGATGGAAGGGCGGTTCAGCCGCGCCATCCCGATCAGGCAGCCCGGCATATTTTTGTCACAGCCGCCGACCGTCACGAGGCCGTCGAAGCCTTCGCAACCGGCCACCACCTCAATGGAATCGGCGATTACTTCCCGCGACACCAGCGAATACTTCATGCCTTCGGTGCCGTTGGCGATGCCATCGGAAATGGTAATGGTGTTGAAAATGACGCCTTTGGCGCCGGCAGCATTCGCGCCTTTTTCGGCCTCGATCGCCAGTTTGTCGATGTGCATGTTGCAGGGCGTGACCATCGCCCACGTGGAGGCGATGCCGATCTGCGGTTTCTTGAAGTCCTCGTCCGTGAAACCCACGGCGCGCAGCATGGAGCGGCCGGGCGCGCGCTCCACGCCGTCGACCACTTGAGAGGAATATTTGCGCAGATCGTCTTTGTCGCTCATGACTGCTCCTCACCGGCTCATCGAGAAAAATCAGGATCAGTATAGTGGGCCCGGCGCCCGCGCTCGGACTATCAAGTCGGGAACAGACGCGCGGGTTTGCGATGTCGTGATATTCTTCGCACCAACTTGCTTTGACCTATTCAGTTCGCGTGTCCTTGAGACCCGCCAACAGAATCACTGTCGCTCAAGTAGCTGAAGCCAATAATGATAAAAAGTCAGTTCAGTAGGGACATATAAACTGAGGTCGATGGAACACGTCGGCCTTGTGTGCCCACCCTCCAATCGTCATGTGCGAGCACCCGCGACATCTGCCTGTATGCCGTGAAACAAGGGGCTCGTGAAGTGAAGATGGAAGGGCGGATGGCGTTTTATCATAGGTGCTACAGATGTTTAAAAAAGTGAACACGGCCCTGCTGGGGCTGGCTTTGTCGATGGGGATCACTTCCGTTCACGCGGAAGAGGCAAAGAAAGTCGATGTGCTGCTTATTGGCGGCGGCATCATGAGCGCAACCCTGGGTGTGTGGCTCAATGAACTGGAACCCGGCACTTCGATGGAAATGGTCGAGCGCCTCGACGGCGTCGCCCTGGAAAGCTCCAACGGCTGGAACAACGCCGGTACCGGTCACTCCGCCCTGGCCGAGTTGAACTACACCCCGGAAGACGAGAAGGGCAACGTTTCGATTCCGAAAGCCGTTGAAATCAACGAAGCGTTCCAGATCTCCCGTCAATTCTGGGCCTGGCAGGTTCAGCAAGGCGTACTGAAAAACCCGCGTTCGTTCATCAACTCCACACCGCACATGAGCTTTGTGTGGGGCGATGACAACATCAAGTTCCTGAAAAAACGCTACGAAGCCCTGCAAGCAAGCCCGCTGTTCGCCGGCATGCAGTACTCCGAAGACCCGGCTGTCATCAAGAAGTGGGTTCCACTGATGATGGAAGGGCGTGACCCGAACCAGAAGATCGCGGCCACCTGGTCCCCGATCGGCACCGACGTCAACTTCGGCGAGATCACCCGCCAGTTCGTTGCGCACCTGCAAACCACACCGAAGTTCGACTTGAAACTGTCTAGCGAAGTGCAAGACATCACCAAGAACGACGACGGTAGCTGGCGCGTCAGCTACAAAAATCTGAAAGACGGCAAAAAATCCGAAACCGACGCCAAGTTTGTATTCATCGGCGCCGGCGGCGGTGCACTGCACCTGCTGCAGAAGTCCGGTATTCCTGAAGCCAAGGAATACGCAGGCTTCCCGGTAGGCGGCTCGTTCCTGGTCACCGAAAACCCGGCCATCGCCGAGCAACACCTGGCCAAGGCCTACGGCAAAGCCTCCGTTGGCGCACCGCCAATGTCGGTTCCGCACCTGGACACTCGTGTCCTGGACGGCAAGCGCGTCATCCTGTTTGGCCCATTCGCGACCTTCAGCACCAAGTTCCTGAAAGAAGGCTCGTACCTGGACCTGCTGACCACCACCACCACGCACAACGTGTGGCCAATGACCAAAGTCGGCATCAAGGAATACCCGCTGGTCGAGTACCTCGCAAGCCAACTGATGCTGTCTGACGAAGACCGCCTCAACGCCCTGAAAGAATACTTCCCGAACGCCAAGGCTGAAGACTGGCGCCTGTGGCAAGCCGGCCAGCGCGTGCAAATCATCAAGCGTGATGAAGCTGCGGGTGGCGTGCTGAAGTTGGGTACTGAGATCGTTGCTTCTGCCGACAGCACCATTGCTGGTCTGCTGGGCGCATCGCCGGGTGCATCGACGGCTGCGCCGATCATGCTGACCGTGCTGCAGAAAGTGTTCAAGGACAAGGTTGCTTCGCCAGCCTGGCAGGAGAAGCTGCACCAGATCGTGCCGAGCTATGGCACTCAGTTGAATGCCAGTCCTGAGAAAGTGGCACAAGAGTGGGCTTACACCGCGAAGGTGTTGGAGCTGACTCCGCCGCCGGTGATTGGTCAGGTTGCTGTTCCTGCCGCACCTGCCGCTGCGGAAAAGCCTAAGGCAGTGAAAGAGAATGCTGCAAGTGATATGGCTCTGTAATTAGAGGCCCAATCAAAAGCCCACTGAACCGGTGACGGTCAGTGGGCTTTTTTGTGCCTGGGATTCAGTGCAGATGATTTGCGCGAAGCGCCAACAGACGTGCCTTTGTGGCGAGGGAGCTTGCTCCCGTTGGGCCGCGAAGCAACCCCGGAAAGGAACTAGGTCATTTAACGTCGTACATCAGTTCCAGGCTTTTTATCCATTCATCTGCAGCGTTGTATCTAGCGTAATAAGTTTTCCTTTCTGCTCCACTTAAGTTAGTGAAAAACGGAGCGAAGTAGTTTTCGCTGTAGTACCCCTGAGCGCCTTGCATATCGCTACCCCACCAGGAAGGGTTGTACCCCTCGAAAACTATCCATGGAGGGGGTACGGAGAATTTTTCGCAAGCAATGATGACCAAAAAATCAACGCTATTGGTGACCAGTCGTACAGTCACGGAGTTGAATTCTCTAGACGATGTGAAAAAAACTAAGTGTTCATTTTTTTGGGTGTTTGCATATTGCTTTACGGGTAGTTCGTTGAATGTTTTTTCGGCTGTGTAATTGAAGCTTGATTTAATGAGCGTAAAAATTTTATGACTGTCTTCGTGGTCGATTAAAAGTGAGGAGTAATAAGCTTGAACTCCTACGCTCTCCAAAGATGTGGTTCGAGGATACTCGGACAGTGAATCATCATTTTTTGAAAGGGATTCAGAAAAAATCGATTTAAGTTCTCGTATGGAATGCCCGACGATTTGCTCTTCTGGCTCTTGTTTTATGAAAGCTTTAATGCGACCGAAAATGTTCATGACCTACCTCAATCCTGTAGATATTCGGTGAGCCAACTAGCTCCGAAATAACCTGCGGTACCAAATATGATCCCTCCCACAGCACCGCTAACGATTGCTCCGGGGCCCGTTTCAATACCAACTGCAGCACCCGCGACGACACCGATCCTTGCTCCGGCAATTGCTCCTCCCCAACCACCTGCCTGCTTAACCACCTCAATAGATATCGGCTTTATGCTTTTCTGCTTGATGGACTCGTCTGCGGCCAATTTCAGATCGTATGCGGTGAAGCCAATGGCAAAAACTCTAAGCACTCTCGCACCTTTGATCAGTACGGATGTGGTTTTGTATGAGCCAGGTGTAAAAATTGCTTTCGGAGGTATCTTTTCAGCTTGAATCAGGACCTCTTTGTCAATGTTTTTTACCCATTCCGAGATTTGATCAATCTTGGCGACGTTTCTAGGAGCGATTTTTTTATACTCCTCTAAGGATTTTAAGATCTCCTCGGTGGTAACCAGTTTTGCTCCTGCCGCCTTAGCTTTCGCAACATCTATGTAAACTGCCTTTCCTTCAAATCGTGGTGAACCATCAGGGAAAATAGAGCTGGTCGATACGTAGCTGGATGGATACTTCCTGCTGCTAAATACATGTTCGGCTACGGTGGCGTTTGATTTTGGATCAATAGGCATTATCCCGAATTTTTCGGGCCGGATTTCATGCTTGATTTGAAATTCCGGGAGATTTTTTGAGATCAGATGTGGGTTGTCCGGCGAGGCATAAATCCTTCTTACCAAAAAACCGTCTTTACCAATTTCCTCAACGACAACAAACATATGGATGTTGGCTGGCATTGGATAGCCAGACACATTGCTTATTGAACCGGCTTGTTGATTAGTCGGAGCTTTGCAAGAAAACTCGGTCATGCATTACTCCACTTTTCAAGAGCGGCAACGCCTGTGGTAATTTCCAGTGTTTCCTATTTTTTGGTAGAAATTCGTGGCGTATGCCCTGACTCGTCAGAAAAGCCGGTGTAAACCTGACCGGCTTCATCTTTGATGTGATAGGGAACATGGGCGAGAGGCTGGCCATCACTTCCGAGAATACGGAACTGCTCATTGAATGGCTGTAACCAAAGCGGCATCGGTAACGGTGCGATGAACTCTGCCGGGGTGTGGGAGTTGCCGATGATCACCGTTCCGGAACCACTCACCACGTTATTGCCATGAGCCCCGATGCTGCCCACCGTTGCAGCTGGTTTCCCGTTGATAAGAACGGTAGAGGCGACTTCACCGACAATCGGACTGCCACACGCACTTTTATCGTCTAGACGAACGGCGGCCAAACCGTCGAAGAAAACATCGGGAGAGCCAGCGGCGATGGGATTAACGCCATGGCCGGGAAGCGGACAGGTAGTAGGATCCGTGACACGGGCAGCAGGTTTGCCAGCCATTTTTAACATCCTTGTAAAATGAATAGTAGGCAATTGTTACACGAAGAATCTGCCGACAACCATGGCTTGTAAAAGTGTTGCCCTGAATTTGTCATGTTCTGGATGGTAAACGCGTCATCCTGTTTGGCCCATTCGCGACCTTCAGCACCAAGTTCCTGAAAGAAGGCTCGTACCTGGACCTGCTGACCACCACCACCACGCACAACGTGTGGCCAATGACCAAAGTCGGCATCAAGGAATACCCGCTGGTCGAGTACCTCGCAAGCCAACTGATGCTGTCTGACGAAGACCGCCTCAACGCCCTGAAAGAATACTTCCCGAACGCCAAGGCTGAAGACTGGCGCCTGTGGCAAGCCGGCCAGCGCGTGCAAATCATCAAGCGTGATGAAGCTGCGGGTGGCGTGCTGAAGTTGGGTACCGAGATTGTGGCTTCTGCCGACAGCACCATTGCTGGTCTGCTGGGCGCATCGCCGGGTGCATCGACGGCTGCGCCGATCATGCTGACCGTGCTGCAGAAAGTGTTCAAGGACAAGGTTGCTTCGCCAGCCTGGCAGGAGAAGCTGCACCAGATCGTGCCGAGCTATGGCACTCAGTTGAATGCCAGTCCTGAGAAAGTGGCACAAGAGTGGGCTTACACCGCGAAGGTGTTGGAGCTGACTCCGCCGCCGGTGATTGGTCAGGTTGCTGTTCCTGCTGCACCTGCCGCTGCGGAAAAGCCTAAGGCAGTGAAAGAGAATGCTGCAAGTGATATGGCTCTGTAATTAGAGGCCCAATCAAAAGCCCACTGAACCGGTGACGGTCAGTGGGCTTTTTTGTGCCTGGGATTCAGTGCAAATGGTATGCGCAAAGCACCAACGGACGCGCCTTGGTGGTGAGGGAGTTTGTTTCCGTTTGGCTGCCGAAAGATAAATACATCCATTGTTTATTTTTTGAAAGTAAAGATGCGTCTCAGAAAGAGAGCTGTTCTAGTGCCTTTATTATTAAGTTCTTTTGCCGCAAGACGCTTTCCAAGTCGGAACGTCTTTGCGTGGGACCAGTGTATTTTTGACCAGTGTACCGAAACAATCCATCGTGGTGGATCAAATCGTTTGCCTTCTATTTGCTTGTAGGTACATTTTGCCCCTAGCTCGGTGAACATTTTTATTCTTGCTTCTCGTAGTTTTACTGGGTCATCACCTTCTTTTTGTCTATATAAATCAAATTTCAATGTTTGCACTTTAGGGTGGTTTTTGGAAATGTGCTTTGCAAAAGTAAGTATGGCAAGCCTGCCTAGGTTCTTACCTAAGTATTGACGTTTTACTGCGAAGTGATTGTAGGAAAGCATTTTTTCAGTAGTGTCATTATTTTGGCTTTCAATGTCTGCAATTGCTATATTTTTATAATTTATTTGTGCGTAGTGGCCGTACTGGTATGGGCCGTTTTCTGGATCTATTACTTTTAATTTCGATAAAAACATTGCTACTTCCAAGGTTTTGTTTTTCTGAAAATTGGCGGTGAGGAAATATGAATTAGGTTTGTAACGGGGTAAACGGCTTCTACAATAAATCCGTTTTCCGTTGTTCTTGAATATGTGGTGGCCTAGTATATTAGTCCATGAGACATGGGTATTGTAAGAAAAATCATGCATATGATGGCTGAAAAGACAAGTGATAAGCTGACAGCGATTGCCTTATTTAAGTTCGGTGCGGCTTTTATTTTTTCGTAAAAATAAAGCACGCAAAGCGCTAGTAAGAGAATGCTGAGCGCAACTAACCCTGCGCCAACTGTGTGAGCAAACGTCGGATTTTCAAGTTTTGTTGCCGGAATTTTCAGTACTGTGTAACCAGCATAAAAAATTGCAGCAGAGATCCCCACGTTTCGAAGGCTGTCAAATGTTTCTTTGATTGTATTGGAGTTTAAAGACGGGATATTCATTTATTTAAGTGTCTCTGTGTAAAAGGTGGAAAGTGGAAGAAAAACGTCCAAAAAAGTCCCCCCCCTTTATTTGTGTGGCGGGATTTTTAAATGGCCTGTTCATTTTTCGCGTTACATTTTTTGGTAGGCTACTATTTAGCCATTATGCTGTCCACTGCGGATACTGAAACCCTTCTGGCTCATGCCTGCGAAACCCTTGCCTCAGCCAGTGTCATGGCCAGCGAGTTGGCCTTCATCCTCAGCGGTCCAAAATGCAATCTGGCATTAGGGATTCAGCAAATGATTTCCCTGGCAGAGTTGTCGGTGAATCGAGTGCTGGACCAGGTAGATCCGCAGGAGTAGGCGAGGGCGTTTCTTCAGCGTGATGTGCGATAAAAAGCCAGGCAACACGCCACAGGTTCGTTCGTCTTGAGACTCTCTTAAGTGGACAGCATTGCAATAAATGGCCTGATCCGTGTTTTTCCACCCGAACTGCCACTTTCGCTGCCACCGTCGTGCATCTACTGTCGAAGGCGCCGCTTCAGGAAGCTTCAGGTCATGTACAGCCCACTCCTCATCCCAAGCACCGTTCGCGAATTCCACGACCGCATCTACGCCGGCGAGATCATTCACCTCACTGACTTGCTGCCCATGACGGCACTGGTCGAGCACACCCGTGCATTTCTCGAAGACGCGCTACACCCCTGGCAACCACAACACATCCATCGCTACTTGAGCCACGACGAACAGACCGCGTGTTTCGCAAAGTGTCAGAACGATTTCGCGGGCTCGGCCGAGATCCAGCGTCTATGGCAGGACGTCATCGAAAGTCTTGGATTCGATCCGGATGCTCTGGCGTGCGATCGCCTGCATCTGCGTTTCCAACCCCATCGCGAACCCGAACAACACCAGCCGCGAGCCCGCACCACAGCCACCATCGCTTTCCACCGCGATACCTGGGGGTCGAATGTCTATGCGCAAACCAACTGGTGGGCGCCGGTTTATCCCGTCACGACGGGGCGTACCTTCGCGTTGTATCCGAACCTATGGCAGCGACCGCTGCTCAATTCGAGTGCAGACTTCGACATGCGCGAGGTTCTGCAGCGATCGCATCGGGACGGGCGCAATGCCGTGGATGCCGATGAGGCGATTCCGCATCTGATGGAAGCGATTGCGCCGGAGGAGGGGATTGCCGTTGATATCACGCCGGGGAGCCTTATCGCTTTTTCCGGGGCTCATGCCCATGCCGGAGTTGGCAATCGCACCGGGTTGACCCGCATCTCTTTCGAAACCCGATCAGTTTTGATCGCCGATGTGATGGCCGGGTTGGGAGCGCCCAATGTTGACGGTCACGCACCATGGAAGACCCTCGGGCTGTTTCGCCGAATGAGCGATGCGCAACGCCTGAACCTGATCCTGAACTGCGGATTCATTGAGCCGTATCTGCGGCCGGCAACTCTTTAGGGAAATATCCAAGGGTATCTTTTCAGCAAGCCGCTGCCGTGTGCCGAACGGGACACGTTTTTGCATGAACAAGGAGTCTGCGAGCGCCTGTGAGCAATGTGCCACAATAGCGTTTCGTTGCAGCTCAATGATCAGGCGGATTAAATGGATGGCCCTGGATTGCGGTACGAGCAGGATTGTTTTATTGCAAGGCAGGTGCGCACGGACCGATTGCACCAGCTGTTTCGCCAATCAGTTTCAGCGGTTTTTGGCAGTTTCCTGGCCGCGCTCATGTTGTGCTGGCTGTGCTGGGACCGTTTTGATCACACCGTCATTGCTGGGTGGTTGGCCATACTGACGGGGTCGTCGTTGTTGCGCCTCTCGATGTTTATCGCCTATTTCCGCAGTCCGCACAGTCAGCGCACCCCTCGACGCTGGGAGCGCAAGTACTGGAGCTCGCTCGTGCTATCCGCCAGTATCTGGGGTGGCGGCGCTTTGGCGGTCATGCCGGCCGATGATCTGTTGGCCCAGGCGCTGGTCATGCTCTTTACCGTAGGGATGTCTGTCAGCGCGGTGTCCTGCTACTCGGCCTATCGATACATGACGATCGTGTCCATTTCTCTGGTTTTGTTGCCCTGTACCTTGTGGCTGTTGTTCCAGCCGTCAGCCATGCAATTCGGTATTGGGCTGGCTGTTTTAGTGTTTGCGTCTTTTGTGTTCAGCGCTACACGCAACTTGTCCGATGCATTGGAAACAGCCTTTCGGTTAACCCGTGAAATGGAGCTGGCGCACAGTGTTTCGACCCGTGCCGCGCAGACCGATGAACTTACGGGCCTGAAGAATCGCAGGGCTTTTTTCGAGCATGCCCAGCAGCTGTATGGCTACTGTAAAGACAACCGGTTGCCGCTGTGTGCCGTGATGTTGGATATGGATCACTTCAAACATATCAATGACACCTACGGTCATCAGGTCGGGGATCAGGTTCTGCGTCAAATGGGTGCGGTCATCAGCACGTCCTTTCGCGAAACGGACGTCTACGGCAGGCTGGGGGGTGAGGAGTTCGCTGTTTTGCTCCCGGACACGCCCATAGAGGTTGCCCTGAATATTGCCGAGGAACTCATCCAGTCTATCGCCGGACTGATGACCGGGCCTGTTCACCGCATAACGGCCAGCATCGGTGTTGCGTCCATGGATACCGACGACAAAGACCTGCACAGTTTGATGAACAACGCCGATAAAGCGTTGTATCGAGCCAAGGCGCGCGGGCGTAATCAAGTCGCGGTTTCCGAGTAAGCCGGCGGACGGTTCCGATATCGCCGCACACGGCCTTATGGCTTCCAGATGCCATGAGACAAGCCCGTCTCAGGACTCTTCGCGATAGCGTCCCGGCGTCATGCCAAACCAGCGGATGCAGGCTTTGTGAAAGCTGCTCTGATCGCGAAACCCCAACAACGCGCCGATGTACTTCACGCTGCGCACCGAGTTGCGCAGGAAGTTGTGCGCGAGCATCAGCCGCGCTTCATCCTGCAGCGCCGAGAAGTGCATGTCTTCATTACTCAGGCGCCGTTGCAAGCTACGCGCGCTGACCCCGACTGCCTGGGCGATTCTGTTCAGGTCGCTGGGCACGCCTTGGGCGAGGCGCTCGGACAGCACCCGTCGAACCCGCTCGGTCATCGAACCATTGAGTAGCAGGTTCAAGCGTGTGCGAGCGTACTCGACATGCAGGACATCCAGTGCCGGGTCGGCGGAGGGCAATGCGATCGAGCAATCATCGATGCTGAAGGTCAGGCTGTTGTACGACGCGCCGAACAACAGGTTACTGCCCAGCAATCGTTCCAGCCGAGTGGTGTCGGCGGGTTCGGGGTAGGTGAAGGTCGCTGCCAGGGGTTGGGGTTTATGCTTGGGCAGCAGCCAGTGGACCAGCCCCAGGGTTTGCGCCACACCGGCATCGATGAAGGCGCGGGGTGTCAGCGACGGCTGGACGCTGATGTCGAAGCCGATCAGTTTCATTGCCCGCGGTTCGTGCTCCAGGCACATGCAGATGCCATTGCAGATCAGTGAGTGATAGTCCACCAGACGTTGCAGCGCGGTACCCAGGTTGGCGCAGGACATCACCGCGTAACCCAGCACCTCCAGATTGGCCGGGTGCGCGCGGGTATAGGCCAGCAGGCCGATGTCCGCATTGCCGGTGCGCTTGACCGCTTCTGCCATCACCTTATAGACCAGCTCCAGCCTGACACCGTTGGGGGTTGCAAAGACCTCCTCGCTGCTGCTGTCGAACGCTTTGAGCAAGGCTTCTACGTTTGCACCGCCGTCGGTCAAGACATCGGCAAGCACCCGAAAACTGGCGCTGGTCATTCTGTGCATGGTTCTTCCCGGGGTGATGGCTAATTGATGTCGCGCAAGCCGGCGCATGATCGCAATAAACAAATGGCCGCAGTCGATTAACAGGCCCGACGCGTTTCCAAGGACAAGCGAAAGGTATCCGGGAACACTTCCTGACGGCTGGGGGAGGGTCGATTATGGCCGGCAGTCAACGCTGCAGTTGCAGGGGCGCCCGCTTGGCGTAGCCACACTCAACCGGCGGCAGGACGCCGCCTTGTCTACGGATGTGACATGCACAGAGTCAGAAATTTTTATAACGAGTTGGCGCAAGGCAAATTGGTGTTGGCGTTTCAGCCGGTGGTCTGGTTGCCCGACAGCACCCGGGTGCTGTACCAGGAAGGGTTGTTGCGGCATATCGATGCACGGGGAGAAGGGGTCTATCCCTTTGCAATGCTGGAAAAACATCAATTGATGCGTGAGCTCGACCGCTGCGTGGTGCACAGCGTGATTGAAAGCCTGCTGCAAAACGAACACCTGCGACTGGGCTGCAACATCTCCGCGCAAAGCGCCATCGTCGACCACTACTGGCAGCCGATAATCATGCTATTGCGCGACGCCCCCTCGGTGGCCGCGCGACTGGTGATTGAAGTCACCGAAAGCGCCACACCACCCAGCACTTCAGCAGCGATCGAATTCGTTCTGTGCCTTCGTGAACTGGGTTGTCGGGTGGCTATCGACGACTTTGGCGCGGGCCTGGGCACCCTGGAATTCATTCGTCAGACCCGGCCGGATATCGTCAAGATCGATCAGGGTTACATCCAGCGCGCACGCCTGGAGACCAACAACGCGCAGACCCTCGGCCACCTGGTGCAGCTGTGCAAGACCCTGGCGCCGTGCGTGATCGTCGAAGGGATCGAATCCGAAGCCGACCGCGCCCTCGCTACCGCCTGTGGCAGCGAGTGGGGGCAGGGTTATCTGTTCGGCCGTCCGCAGGTGGATGCGCTGGGTGCGCAGTGCCTGGTGCAACCGATGTTGTCATAGGGAAGCGCCACTGCATCCCGATGATTCATTGCGTTTTTGCCCCGGCAGTATCTGAATCGAGCGTCTATTCTAGGGATCAGTTTCTGACCGACACAGGAGGTTGGTGGATGAAAGTCACTCTTGCAGACCTTGAGAAGGCCGTTGAACGCTTCAAAGCGTTCGTTAATGCACAAACCGAGGCCCCGGCTCCTGTCATTGCCGCCGAGCGTCTGAAGCTTGGCTTGCGCAACGCCAATCTCTTCACGTCGACGACAGATCGCCTCAGTGTTCTCGCCAATGTACTGAAGGCGAACCTGCCCAAGCTTGAGCCTGACGCAGCTCTCCCGCCTGAAGTGCCCGAGCTGCTGGACATCGCCGCTGCCAGCAACGAGGCGGCCTTTGGTGACAATGATCTGCGCCCCATTCGCTACCTTCATGTCGCACTTCTGGCCGCCCGGGCTGTCGGGAAAATCACGGTTCGCGGGTATGTCGATACGGAGGGGGACGCGACGGGATTTCTGGTCGCGCCCGGCTTGCTGTTGACCAATTACCACGTGCTGCCGACAAAGGAATTTGCAGACACCTCCTTCGTAGCCTTTGACATGGAGGACGGCCTCGATGGCAAGCCCAAGAGCCCGAAGCTGTTCGACCTCCTGCCATCAGAACTTTATATCGCGGACAAGGAGCTGGATTACTGCTTCGTTGCTGTCAGCGCGACTACCGGGCAAGGTGAGGAGCTGTCGCAATATGGCTTTCTTCGGATGTTCGAGCAGACAGGAAAACTCGATCCGAATCGCAGACAGGCTGCCAATATCATTCAGCACCCTCTTGGCCAGGGAAAGAAGATCGTCCTTCGCGACAACTATTTCATGGAAGCCCCGAAAGACCGGCTGGACCCTACGGGAGCGCTGAACTCGCTGTTCTATGGTTCAGACACGCTGAAGGGCTCATCCGGGGCGCCAGTGTGCACTGATGAATGGTTCGTTGTGGCCTTGCATCGAGGCGGCGTTCCACTGATAAAACTGGTGGATGGCAAGTCCCGCGTCATGCGCCTGGACGACACGCCGGCCCGCGATGGCGATGCCAAAAGCAGCATTGCCTATGTGACCAATGAAGGTACGCGCGTGAGCCGCATCTATGCCTCCCTGAGGCAGAAAGCAGCGCTCGGTGATGAAATGTCCGCGCCTGCGCAAGCGGCTCTGGATCGCATACTGGCTGTATCCCGGGACCCCAAGCTTGGACCGCTGGACAGGTCTATCGCCGCGCTGATAACACCCGGACCACTGGCGCCAGGCTGGGAAGACATAGAGGAGAAACTTGTTCGCCGTGAGCCTGCACTGTTCCACGGGGCGACAGGCTATCAGCCAGGTTTTCTCGGCGACGGGTTTGAGGTGGCTCTGCCAGAGCTCTCTCACGAGGTCGTCAAGGAGGTGGCAAAACTGCGCGAGCTGGACGAGTACGTGTTGAAGTACCTGAATTATTCGGTGGTCATGCACGCGAGAAGGCGCACGGCGATCTACGCCGCGGGCAATGTGAATGGCGCGCTTCTATGGAAAAAGGTCATGCAAGGCGCGATGCCCAGACGACCTGGCTGGACCCTCGATCCCAGACTGGACGATCAGTACCAGCCTGACGATTTGATATTCAGCAATTCCATGCAGCGGGGACATCTGTTCAAGCGTGAAGATGCGGTGCAAGGGGCTGACGAAGCCGCGCTGGATCTTGCCGACCAGCACTCGTTCGTCATCACCAACGCAACCCCGATGATTGCCAATTTCAACAACGTCGAATGGGGAGACCTCGAAGACGTTATCACCCGGCACCTTGAAGAGGGCAATCGTGTGAGTTATTTCGCCGGGCCGATTTTCGATGTGGAGGACAAGTACTTCAACGAATTGAAAGCAGCCGTACCGGCGCCAAACCGGCGCAAGGGGATGCGTGTACCTTCCAGGTTCTGGAAGATCGTAGCGTGGGTTGAGGATGGACATCTTCACGCTGCGGGCTTTGTGCTCGACCAGTCGGACGAGATACGAAAACACGGGCCCATCACCGAGGAAATCTCCTTTGGCGCTTATACGCAGACAGCCATCGAGGAGATTGAAACCCGCACTGGCCTCTTCTTCGGTCAACTGCGAGAAGCCGACACCTATAGGTGACCAGTGGCCGCAGTGAGCCCGCTAACACTCTGCAGTTACGTCGATATCAGGCGGGGATAAACAATGTCGTCGGCGCATCAGTGGTGGCGTTTTTTAGTTGTTGAATATTGTCTATGATCGAGACCCACGCTTTTTAGTGTTGTGGTTGTATTTACACTTTTCTATTTTTTGTTTTCTCTTCGATAGCCTTCTGCGGGAAGCCTCCGCTGCTTGTTTTTAGTGGGGTGGTTAGTGCTCAAGTACTCGAAAATGAATGAAGCGAATCCGAATAGCCCGATTATTGAAATGATCATGATTCCCAAGTCCGAGCTGCTCATACTTATCTCCCGCCTAAAGTTGGACTGAAGGATAAGTTGTCTTCTGCGAAACTCAAGGTTCACTACGATCTCTTTACGTTCTTTTGATTAACAATACGAAAATATACGGCTGTCTATTGTCGGAGTGTCGTTTGCATAAAAGTTTTAGAGTGGTGTGGCTCAGATTTTCAGTTTAAAACGCTGACGCTACATACGCAGCGAGCCCCCTCCCGCCAGACCTGGCCTGATGTGTAGCTGTTCGAACGGATCAGGAAATCTGCCGTAAAATTTTTACGCTTTCTTTACGGTAGGTGTTTCTGTCCCCAACGATACTGGCCGCGATTTTTTGATCGTCCATGCGTTGAGAGAAGCGACCCTTGAGTGAAACAGCGATCGGTACACATGAAGCCTCCCCATCCAAAACGTCAGGAGTGGGCTTGCTCGTCGCTGCTGTCGGCGTGGTTTACGGGGACATCGGCACCAGCCCCCTCTACACGCTGAAAGAAGTATTTTCCGGCCACTACGGAGTCCAGGTGAACCACGACGGAGTACTGGGCATTCTGTCGTTGATTTTCTGGTCACTGATCTGGGTCGTCTCGATCAAGTACGTGCTGTTCATCCTGCGTGCCAATAACCAGGGTGAAGGCGGCATTATGGCGTTGACGGCGTTGGCCCGCCGCGCGGCAGCACCTTATCCGCACATGAGCAAGGTACTGGTTCTGCTCGGCCTGTTCGGTGCGGCACTTTTTTACGGGGACAGCATGATCACCCCGGCTATTTCGGTGCTCTCGGCGGTTGAAGGATTGCAACTGGCGTTTGACGGAATAGAGCACTGGGTTGTGCCCTTGTCAGTGATCGTGCTGGTGGCGCTGTTCCTGATACAGAAACATGGCACGGCTCGAATCGGCATCCTGTTTGGCCCGGTCATGGTGCTGTGGTTTGTGGTGTTGGGTGCGCTCGGGATCTACGGTATTTTTCAGCGCCCCGAAGTGCTGCAAGCGCTCAACCCCGCGTGGGCCGCGCAGTTCTTCGTGGCTCATCCAGGAATTGGGGTGACAATTTTGGGCGCTGTCGTGTTGGCTCTGACCGGTGCTGAAGCGCTGTATGCCGACATGGGCCACTTTGGTCGCAAACCGATTTCTCGTGCTTGGTTCATTTTGGTGTTGCCGGGGCTGGTACTCAATTATTTTGGCCAGGGCGCCTTGATCCTGGAGAACCCCGAGGCCGTGCGCAACCCGTTCTATTTGCTCGCGCCTGGCTGGGCACTGCTGCCGATGGTCGCGCTCTCCACCCTGGCCACCATCATCGCTTCTCAAGCCGTGATCTCTGGCGCTTTCTCCCTGACGCGCCAGGCCATCCAGTTAGGGTACGTCCCTCGCATGTTTATCCAGCACACCTCCAGCCAGGAACAGGGGCAAATTTACATCGGCACGGTCAACTGGGCGTTGATGGTTGGTGTCGTGCTGCTTGTTATCGGCTTTGAGTCGTCCAGTGCGTTGGCCGCTGCCTATGGGGTCGCCGTGACGGGCACCATGCTGATTACCACGCTCTTGTCTTCGGCTGTCGTGCTGCTCCTTTGGAAAACGCCGCGCTGGCTGGCCATCCCGATGCTGCTCGGTTTTCTGCTGGTAGACAGTCTGTATTTCGCGGCCAACGCGCCGAAGATTTTTCAGGGCGGTGCCTTCCCGGTTATCGCCGGCATTGGTCTGTTCATTTTGATGACGACCTGGAAGCGGGGCAGGAAGATCATTGTTGAGCGGCTGGATGAAACCGCGCTTCCACTGCCACTGTTCATCGCCAGCATCCGTACGCAGCCTCCCCATCGCGTGCAGGGCACGGCGGTTTTTCTGACGGCCAGGGCAGATGCTGTTCCGCATGCGCTACTGCACAATCTGCTGCATAACCAAGTGTTGCATGAACAAGTTGTGCTGCTCACCGTGGTGTCCGAAGACAGTCCTCGCGTGAGTGCTGACAGGCGGTTTGAGGTTGAAACCTATGGTGAAGGGTTCTTCCGAGTCAGTCTGCACTTTGGTTTTATCGAGGAACCTGATGTGCCCCAAGCGTTGAGTCTCTGTCACTTGAATGAGCTGGACTTCAGCCCGATGCGCACGACCTATTTCCTCAGCCGGGAGACGGTGATCCCAACCAAGCGCATGGGTATGGCGCGCTGGCGTGAGAGTTTGTTCGCGTTTCTACTGAAAAACGCCAACAGCAACCTGAAGTATTTCAACTTGCCACTGAACAGGGTGATTGAGCTGGGGACTCAGGTGGAGATGTAGGGATCTGATCCGTATTTTCCTTCGCCATCTGCATCTGTAATGCACACAGCCTTCGCCTCACAATGACAGCACGGTCGGCAGTTCCATAAACAACTGCACCGCCAACTCATTATTTCGGAGGCCCCATGGCTAAGATGGCAATTTTCCTGGGTGGATTTCTGGTGTTGACCATTTTGATTGGTGTTCTTGCCACGATCTCGCCCGTTTAGCCACTTCCAGCGATCAGCAAAAAGCACAACGCCTCCACAGGGAGGCGTTGCGGGTTTCAGCAGTATCGCCTGCGTTACTTGAGATCGAAACGATCCAGGTTCATCACCTTGGTCCAGGCCGCTACGAAGTCTTTAACGAACTTCTCCTTCGAGTCGCTGCTTGCATAGAATTCGGCCAATGCCCGCAACTGCGAATTTGAGCCAAAAACCAGGTCGACACGCGTACCGGTCCACTTCACTTCACCGGTTTTGCGATCCCTTCCTTCAAACTCTTCATTAGCCTCCGATACAGGTTTCCATTCCACACCCATGTCCAGCAGGTTCTTGAAGAAGTCGTTGGTCAACGCTTCCGGCTGCTTCGTGAACACGCCGTGTCTGGTCTGTCCGATGTTGGTGTTCAGCACGCGCAGGCCGCCAATCAGCGCCGTCATTTCTGGTGCCGTGAGTGTCAGCTGTTGCGCCTTGTCGATCAGCAGTTGCTCGGCGGGGACGCGGTAGCGGGTCTTGAGGTAGTTACGGAAGCCATCGGCGATAGGTTCGAGGAACCCGAAAGATTCAACGTCCGTCTGCTCCTGACTCGCATCCATCCGCCCCGGTGTGAAAGGCACCGTGACGGTGTGACCGGCATTTTTCGCCGCCTGCTCGACGCCGGCACTACCGGCCAACACGATCAGGTCTGCCAGGGAGATTTTCTTGCCGCTGTTGTTGAACTCGCTCTGAATGCCTTCGAGTTTAGCCAGCACGTTCGCCAATTGATCAGGCTGGTTGGCTTGCCAGAATTTCTGCGGGGCCAGACGCAGGCGGCCGCCGTTGGCACCGCCGCGTTTGTCGGAGCCGCGGAAGGTGGAAGCCGCCGCCCAGGCAGTAGACACAAGCTGCGAGACGGTCAGGCCCGAAGCGAGGATTTTGCTCTTGAGTGCGGCGACGTCGCTGTCGTTGACCAGAGGATGGTCGACCGCTGGAATCGGGTCTTGCCACAGCAGTTCTTCGCTCGGCATTTCAGGGCCGAGGTAGCGCGAGAGTGGCCCCATGTCGCGGTGGATCAGCTTGAACCAGGCGCGGGCGAAGGCGTCGGCCAACTGATCCGGATTTTCAAGGAAACGCCGCGAAATCGGCTCGTAGATCGGGTCGAATCGCAGCGACAGATCGGTGGTCAGCATGGTCGGATTACGACGTTTGGACGGGTCGTGAGCGTCGGGAATGATGCCGGCACCGGCGCCGTTTTTCGCGATCCACTGGTGCGCACCGGCCGGGCTTTTGCTCAGTTCCCACTCGAAGCCGAACAGGTTTTCCAGGTAGTTGTTGCTCCACTTGGTGGGCGTGGTGGTCCAGGTCACTTCCAGGCCGCTGGTGATCGTGTCGCCGCCCTTACCGGTGCCGAAGGTGCTCTTCCAGCCCAGGCCCTGCTGTTCGAGGCCCGCCGCTTCGGGCTCGGCCCCGACGTTGTCGGCAGGCCCTGCGCCGTGGGTCTTGCCGAAGGCGTGGCCGCCGGCGATCAGTGCCACGGTTTCCTCGTCATTCATTGCCATGCGCGCGAAGGTTTCGCGGATGTCCTTGGCCGCAGCGACCGGGTCCGGGTTGCCTTCCGGGCCTTCCGGGTTCACATAGATCAAACCCATTTGTACTGCGGCAAGCGGATTTTCCAGATTGCGCCCCTGGTCGGTACGGCTCTCCTCATTTTCCCCTGGCTCAGCCACCAGTGGACCTTCGCCGGGCTCTTGCATGGGTTTGTTTTCTTTGCCGTAGCGCGTGTCGCCACCCAGCCATTTGTTTTCCGAGCCCCAGTAAACGTCTTCGTCCGGTTCCCAGACGTCCTTGCGACCACCGGAAAAACCAAAGGTCTTGAAGCCCATGGACTCCAGCGCGACGTTGCCGGTCAGGACGATCAGGTCGGCCCAGGAAATCTTGCGGCCATATTTTTGCTTGATCGGCCAGAGCAGCCGACGCGCCTTGTCGAGGCTGACGTTATCCGGCCAGCTGTTGAGCGGCGCGAAGCGCTGTTGACCGGAGCCTGCACCGCCACGGCCGTCACCGGTGCGATAGGTACCGGCGGCGTGCCAGGACATGCGAATGAACAGCGGCCCGTAATGACCGAAATCTGCCGGCCACCAGTCTTGCGAATCGGTCATCAGCGCATTCAAGTCTCTCTTGAGTGCTTGAAAGTCCAGGGTTTTGAATTCTTCGGCATAGTTGAAGCCCTCGTCCAAGGGATCAGTCAGGGACGAGTGCTGGTGCAGGATCTTCAGATTCAGTTGGTTCGGCCACCAATCGCGGTTCGTCGTGCCACCGCCAGCGGCGTGATTGAACGGGCATTTCGATTCATTTGCCATGTGTGAGCTACCTTTGGTCGTGTTCATCCGGCTATCCGGCCCGGGATGGGCGTTGAATAGCAACGAGTGGAATCAATGACATAGGCTGCAGGGCCAGCAGTTTGATCAACTGATTGTTTTGACCACACGGGAATTCTGAACAGCGGCAATCGAGTTGCCTGCGCGGTGGCCCACGGAAGGCCTAGTCAAGCTTCGGACTCATTCCTGTCTCCTTATCAGCACTAAACCGGCCAGCTTATGACGCCAGCGCTGGATTAAGGTTAGACCCCAGTAGGGGAGTCAGCTAATAGGAGGAGTATTGGAGCCTGATAGGCAGAATCTTTTACTCGTGCGCTCGGGATTGGCGCAGAACAAAACGCCCGATGCGCTGCAGCGGGCGTTTGGGTACAGCCAATAAGATTTTAGTCGAGGATCAGCCGTTCAGTGTCGATCAGTTGACCACGAAGCCTGCCCCAACCGGGTCATTACGCTCAATCACCCAGCGTGACGTTCCCAGGATGCTGGCCGTGCCCTTGACGGTCGGGCGCACCGCACGTGTGCCGTTCAGGTCCACTTCACCCAGCAGGCAGCCTTCGAAGGTGCCGCTGCCCAGCAGGCCTTCGGACAGAATGGGTTGATTCAGGCCCAGTTTCCCGCGTGCCTCGAACATCGCCATCATCGCGCTGGTGCCCGTGCCGCCAGGGGAGCGATCGAGCTGGCCGGCGCTGAAGACGTGAACGTTCTTGTAGAACGCGCCTTCGATGGTCGCTGGGTGCCAGAACGTGATGAAGTTGAGGTCGTTGATGTGCGCCTCGGTGGGGTGCTGGATTTTCAGCTGTTTCTGGATCTGGTCGCGGGCCAGCAGGCCGAGGCGCGACAGCTCGCTGCCGTTTTCCGGGCTGATACGCAGGTCGCAATTGGTCAGGTCGACGATGCCGAAGTAGTTGCCGCCCCAGACCAGGTCGGCTTTCAGGTCGCCGTAGCCGGGCAGATGAACCGGAATATCCTGCGCGGCAACGTAGGCCGGCACGTTTTCAAAGCGGGTCCAGAGTACGTTTTCACCTTCCGAGGCGACCTCGGCCACGACGAGCCCGGCGGTGGTTTCGAAGCGGATTTTGGTGATGCCATCGGCGCCGCGTGGCACCAGGCCCAGGGCGACCATCGCCATGCTCACGGCGATGGTGCCGTGACCGCACATGTGCGAGTACACGCTGCCGTCCATGTAGATCAGGCCGGCATCGAACTCACTGCTTGAAGGCGGGGTGAGAAACACGCCAAACATGTCCTTGTGCCCGCGAGGTTCCTGCATCAGCGCCTTGCGCAGCCAGTCATAGTTCTGCTCCAGAAAGGCACGCTTGGCCAGAATGCTGGAACCGGCGGGGTAGGGAATACCGCTGTGCACGATGCACAGTGGTTCACCTTCGGTGTGGGTATAGATGACATCGAACGTGTCTTGCATGCGCATGACTGAACTCCTGGCTTACGGGATGTACGAGGGGGGTTATTTGCGTTCTGACAAAAGGTCGAGACCGATGCACAGATCGAGAATGATCACGGCAATCACGACGACGACGATGGTTGCGCCGGAGGCGGAGGCGATGGTCGGGTCGACGGTGTACTGCACGTAGTTGAAAAGCTTTACCGGGATGGTGTTCAGGTCCGGGGTCGTGTTGAAGATCGACAACTCCACGTTGATCCAGGACGAGATGAAGGCAAAAATCGACCCGGTGACGATCCCCGGCCGGATCTGCGGCAATACCACAAAGAAGAAGGTGGCCCAGGGTGTGCCGCCCAGATCGCTGGAGGCTTCTTCCAGTGCGCGCTGCTCCGGCGTCAGCATGGACAGCACCGAACGCAGCACGAAGGGCGAGATAATGACCGTGTGGCCGATCAGCAGCGCTAGAAAGCTGCGGGTCAGGCCGAAGTAACCGCCGAACTGCAAGAGTGCCGCGCCCAGTACGATGTGCGGAAACACCAGCGGTGAAGTCAGGGCGGCGAGGATCGCGCCTTTACCGGGAAAGTTGTAACGCGCCATCGCCAGGGCGGCCGGTACGCTGAGCAGCACCGCAACGCCTGTCGCCGCCAGGGCCAGCACGGTGCTGGTGGCGAACGAGGCCACATAGCTCGGGTCGCTGAGCATTTTGCCGTACCAGTCCAGCGTCCAGCCTTGGGGCGGAAACGCGAGGAATGACGAGGCGGTCAAGGAGGTGCCGAGAATCACCACCAGTGGCAGCAGCATGTAACCGAGCACGGCCCAGGCAATCAGTCGAACCAGCATTCGAGTCATCATTGGTTGCTCCCTCGGATGCTGCCGACACGTCCGGCCAGCCCGACCATGACCAGGGTAAAGATCAGCAGCACGACACTCAGTGCGCCGCCGTAGTTGAAGTCGAAGACCGAACTGTATTGCTGGAAAATCAACATCGAGAGCACGGAAATGCGGCCCCCCGAAAGCAGGGCAGGCGTGACGTAGGCACTGGCCGCCAGGGTAAACACCATGATTGAGCCGGAGATGATCCCGGGCATGGTCAGCGGCAACACCACATGAAAAAAGGTGGCCCGAGGACTGGCGCCGAGATCCTCCGAGGCTTGTTCGTAGGCCGGGTCGACCTGCGCCAGAGCGTTGCCGGCTGCCAGCACGATGAAGGGCAGCAGGATGTAAACCATACCGATCAGGATGCCCAGTTCAGTGCCGAGGAAACGTACCGGTGTGTCGATCAGGCCTGTTTCAAGCAGGCTTTGGTTCACCAGCCCCTTGCGTCCCAGCAGCACCATCCAGCCGAACGAGCGGACGATGTTGCTGGTGAACATCGGCACCACCAGCAAGATCACACAGGCCCGACGCCAGGCGCGCCACTTCACGACGCGCACCAGGTACCACGCCAACGGGTAGCCGAGCAGCAACGAGATCAACGTGGTCAGCGCGGCGATGCGGAAGGTCACCAGAATCACATCCCAGTGATATTGATCGCCCAGCACCCTGATGTAGTGGTCCAGCGTGAAAGTCTGATCGGCGCCCTGGGTCAGACTGGCGAAGATCACCACGGCGAACGGTGCAAGAAAGAACGCCGTGAAAAACGCCAATGCTGCAAAGAGCATCAGCAGCGGAGCCAGCGTCTTGCGTTTCATACTTGTTCCCCGATCAAGTGCAGATGAGCGGGATTGAAGCCCAGGCGCACGACACTGCCGGCCATCAGGTCGGCGCTGGGGAAGCCCATGGTGCGAGCCACGATCGGCTGCCCGTCAATCTGCGTATGGATCAGGGTGTGGCTGCCCACGGTGACGATATCGGTCACGGTCCCGTGGATTTCGTAGCAGTTGGCGGTCTCGGGACTCGATGCATCCAGCACCTGCAGATGCTCGGGGCGCAGCACGGCCACCCCGCGTGGCAACAGATTCTTTGCGCTGCTCAACATCGGTTTGTGCCGGATCGCCAGGCGAATTTCACCGTTGTCGCTGGCCTGATAGCCGATCAGGTTGGCCTCGCCGATGAAGTCCGCCACGAAGCGCGAAGCGGGTGCGCTGTAGATCTCGCTGCTGGAGCCCGTTTGTTCGATGCGCCCCGCATTCATCACCACGATGCGGTCGGCGATGGTCATCGCTTCTTCCTGATCGTGGGTGACAAAGATGAACGCGATGCCGAGCTTCGCCTGAAGATGCTTGAGTTCCAGCTGCATGCGCTTGCGCAGTTTCATGTCCAGCGCCGAGAGCGGTTCGTCGAGCAACAGCAGTTTGGGTTTGTTGACGATGGCGCGTGCCAGCGCCACACGCTGCTGCTGTCCGCCGGACATGCCGCGCGGAAAGCGATCTTCCAGCGCTTCCAGACCGACCAGCGCCAGTGCCTCTCGTGCCTGTTGCCGTGCTTCGCTGCGATTGACGCCCTGGCGCCGTGGTCCGTAGGCCACGTTTTCCAGTACGGTCATGTGCGGAAACAGGGCGTAGTTCTGAAACACGGTATTCAGCGGTCGACGGTACGGGGGCAGTCGGCTGACGTCCTGACCATCGATCGCTATCGTGCCGGAGTCGGGCTGCATGAAGCCGGCGATCGAGCGCAGCAAGGTGGTCTTGCCACAACCGCTGGGGCCGAGCAGGACGATGAACTCGCCCTGCTCGATATCCAGATGGATGTTGTCCAGTGCCTGGAACGGCCCAAAGCTTTTGCAGACGCTGTCTATGCTCAACAAAACTGACATTGCAGACCTCTTGAGCTAGTTGGCGGAGACTTTGCGGTTCCAGTCGTTGGTGATGCTCGCGCGCTGCGCGTTGATTTGGGCCCAATCGAACAGGCGCAAGTCGGCAACCGAGCCACCCGCGCCCCACGGCAACTTGCGGGCCACGTCTGCGGAGACTTCCACGCCTTTGACCGCCGGCCCCAGGTAAAGCTTGCCGGCCAGGCAGGACGCCGCTTCCTTGGTCAGCGCGGTATTGATGAATTGCTCGCCGGCCTTGCTGTTACGCGCGCCCTTGATCAGATGCAGGCGAGCGTCAGTGGCCCAGGCGCCTTCCTTGGGAATGGTGAAACCGATGGGCGCGCCCTTATCGATCAAGTCCCAGGCGCCGACGTTGAAGTGCGCGCCGATGATCGCTTCGCCACTCTGGAAGGCATTGGTCGCCGCGCCTGAGCTGTCGAAGAAGAGCGCGGTGTCCAGTGCGCCCAGCTTGGCGTAGACCGGCGCCAGATCGGCTCGGTCTATGCCCCACACATCAGCCATGAAGAATACGAACGGCACCCCGGAGGAGTTGGCCGGCGAGGGCAGGGCAATGGCTCCGGCGTACTCCGGCTTCCACAAATCCTTCCAGCTGGTGGGCGCTTCCGGGACTTCCTTGGTGTTGTAGGTCAGTCCAAGGGAGTAGTAGCCGCTGCTGACGGCAAAGGTGTGGCCCGCATCGGAGTACACCGCTTTATCCACGACGTTCTTCAGGTTGGGAATCGCAGCCGGGTCTAGATCGGCGAGAACGCCGGCGGCATAGGCGAGTTCGCTGATGCCGCCGTCCATCCAGGCTACGTCGATTGTCGGGCTGGATTTTTGCTGCTGGAGTTTGGCCAGGGTGGTGGTTGCGGTGCCGACTTCCGCAGCCACGGGAATCCCGGTGGCTTTCGTGAAAGGTTCTGCAACACAACTGAGGAACGCCTCACCCCAGTTGCCGCCATACAACGCGACGGTCAGCTTTTGCTGTTCCGCCATGGCGCCTTGTGAGGAGATGCAGCCGGCCAGTGCGAGCGCGACTGTGATTTCATTACGAGTCTTCGTTCTCATCTCATGTCCTCTTGGGGCGTTGTTTTAATGTTCCCCGTGTCTGCATCTTGCTCGTAAGGTCGATGCGAGCGCTTGCACTCTGGGGTCTTAAAGTTGAATAGTTAGGTCATGCCCAAAATGACTCAGAACCATCACGACTTCCACGTTGCACCCGATCGGCCCGGAGCCGAGGCGGGTAGTCGTCCGCAATTGTCGGTAGGTTTGGTCCTGCTGGATCAATTCACGCTGGCAGCGTTTTCAGGTTTTGTGGATGTCCTGCGCTTGTCCGGTGACCTGGGGGGCGGCAGTCGGCAGATCCATACAGCATGGCGTGTGATGAGTGTTGACGGATTGCCGCGAACTTCCAGCGCGGGCATCGTGCTTGAGGTGTCCGGGGGGCTGGCGGAGAACCTCGGGGAGTTCGACTATGTGGCCATTTGTGGCGGCAACGATTACCCCAATACCCATTTGCCGAATAACTTGCGTGATTGGTTGCAGCGCGCAGCGAACAGCCGCACACGGTTATTGGGCATCTGCACGGGCACGTTCGCGCTGGCGCAAGCGGGGGTGGTAGGCAATCGTTCGGTGTGCGTGCACTGGAATGTGCTGGATGCGTTCCGCGCACGCTTCCCGAAGACGCCTGCGGCGGTCGATCATCTGTTTATCGACGAGGGTGACCTGATTACCTGCGCCGGCTCAACCGCCGCGATCGACCTGGGCCTGTATCTGGTGGCCCGGCATTGCGGGCGTGAAAAAGCCCAGCAGGCGGTGCGGCACATGATGTTGCAGGGGATTCGCCAAGGGCGGCAGCCACAGGCGCATTTCTATGCAAACCTGGCGGATATCAAGGATGAGCGCGTTCGACAGGCCGCGCACTATATCGAGCAACGCATGGACAGTTTGCCCACGCTGGACGCGATTGCGCGGTATGTAGGGCTTGGGCGGCGGCAGTTGACACGCGCATTCCAGCAGTCGCTGGGGATATCGCCCATGGAGTTTCAACGTTCGTTGCGCGTTGAGTACGGCGGCTGGTTGCTGGTGAACAGTCACAGCAGCATCACTCAGATCGCCATGGATTGCGGCTTTTCTGATGGTGCGCATTTCTCTCGTGAGTTTCGCGCCCGATTTGGCGTGTGCCCGCGTCAATTTCAGCGCCAGGCCGGTTCGTCAGAGGCACCGCGTCTATCTGAACCCTAGACGCGGCCTCGCTGGAACAAGCCGTTACTTGCGCACGTTCTGGTACAGCATCAACCGTGAGGTTTCATGCATGGCCCGGGTCAGCTGGGTCAGGCGCTTGAACTCTTCCGGGTTTTTCTCGGCGACGTTGTCCAGCGGTGTCATCGAGGCCAGGTCGTGCAGGGTCGGCGAGCTGCCGTCGTGCTGCATCTGCACCATGTAGTGCTGAGTAACACCGGCAATGATCGGGAACGTACCTTCACGCAGTACCAGCGGCACCACGCGTTCGCCCTCGGGCGCTGGCTGCTGAATATCCCGGCCCATACCGCTGTTGCGGAACTCAAGGCCGGCCATGCCCGCCACGGTTGGCAGCAAGTCCACCAGGCCGACCGCTTCCTTGACCGTACGCGTGCCGAGCAAGGCCGGTGCGTGGATGATCATCGGTACTGCGTTGCTTTCCAGACCCAGCTGTTCATAGGCCGGTGCCAGGAACGGGATCTGCGCGATACGGGTGTTGTGGTCGCCGAACAGCACGAAAATCGTGTTTTCGTACCAGCCGCCTGCCTTGGCGATTTCCATCAGGCGTCCGATGTTGAAGTCCAGCAGGCGCACGGCGTTGTACTGCTCGACACTGCGCGACCCGGCGGCCTGGACTTCCGCCAGGGTAGGGTGCTTGACCTCGAATCCATCATTGGTCTTGGGAATCGTGAAGGGGCGATGGTTGCCGGCCGTCTGTACATACGCGAAGAACGGCTTGTCCTTGGGCAGCGTTTGCAGGATCTGGTCGGTTTCTTTGAACAGATCCAGATCTGAAATCCCCCAGACGTCCACCACCGGGGATTTCCAGTCCCGCTCGTCGAACAGGCGAACCCCGTCGATGCTCTGCCGGATCAAGGCATTCATGTTGGCCCAGCCGGAGTTGCCACCAATGGTGTAGAGCTTCTCGTAACCGGTGAAGGCATTGATCAGCGTGTGCTGCTGGGTGATCAGCGGATTACGCGTCGCGGTTTCCTGGCGCGTGACGTCCGGGACTCCGCTAATGCTGGCCCAGACGGTTTTTGCCGTGCCGGTCACCGGAACATAGAAGTGCTCGAAGAACCAGCTCTGGGTGGCCAGGCGATCGATATTGGGCGTCGGATTGATCGGGTTGCCATAGGCCCCGACGGCGCTGGTGCCCAGCGATTCAAGCATGACGAACATCACGTTCGGCGGACGGTTACCCGGAACCATGTAGGGTTGTGGCGCCTGGTGACGGACGAAATTGAGGGTTTGCGGATCGGGCTGGTCGACGCCCAGGTAGTTGGCCATGACCGGATAGAGTTCGCGCACTTGCGCTTCGTCATAGCGCGACTGGCCGACCTTGACCGTGTCGTAGAGGAAAATCACCGGGTTCAGGCCCAGCGCGGCAATCTGGTTATTGCCCGAGAAGAATGCATCGCTCCAGCGCAACGGCACAGGGTTTTCAAGGTTCATGTTCTCGACACGACCCAAAATGCCCAGCAGCACCACCACGACCATCACCACGCCACCCCACGTCGCGGCGAGTGGGTGAATGCGTTTGCGGGGGCGGTCCAGCGTCAGGCGTTCCCAGCGCACCAGCGCCAGGGTCACCAGCGCGACCGTTGCCAGCCAGCCCAGTGAAATCCAGATGACCGGGTAGGTTTGCCAGACCATGTCACGGGATATCTGCGCATCCTCGATGAAGCGCAGCACCGTGGCGTTGATCCTCACGCCCAGGTAGGCGTAATGGCCGAAGTCGATGATATAGACCAGCAGCAGGACGCTCAGGATGGCCAGCAGATACACCCGTGTGATGCGGCGAAGCAGGCGGCTGCCGATAAGATTCCAGCGAGGGATCCAGGCCAGCAACGCCAACGGCAGCATGACGAGGATGGCCAGGCGAAGATCGAAACGAAAGCCGATGCCCAGGGTTTCCATGACGGCATTTTCGTCAGTCAGGGCTTTGGCGTCGAAACCGGAAAAGCCGAAAAAGAACACCACCCGCAGCAGGGCAAACAGCGCAAACGCAATCGCTGTTGCGCCTAGCCAGTAATGCAAACGTCTCGAGTGCAGCCAACCCATCCATGTTCCCCTGTCAAAAAGTCATTAAATCTTAAACGGATCTGTGGCGCGCCGAGCCGAGCAGCGTGCTTAGCCGACCATAGGTCCAGCGCGTGGCAAGCACCAGCAATGCCAGGCAGCAATACAGACCCAGCAGCGGATCAACCAGGTAATCCCAATAGTTGTGCGAAGGTTTTATCCCGGCGATGAAGGCCAGGGTCGCGCAGGCCAACATCACCACCGCCAGGCCGTTGCGCAGGTAAAACAGGCCCAGCGTGAGCAGTGCGACGACAATCAACAGGGGGCGTGGGCTGAAACCAAACCGGTAAGGGTCCAGGTCACTCAAGCCCAGGGTCGCCGGGTACAGCACCAGGGCCATGACCGCGAAGATGATCAATACGCCGGTGTGACCTTGTTGCGCCGGCGGGAGGAAACCCAGCCGATACAAACAGCCCCACACCATGAACACCAGGGTGGTGACCGCAAGGTCATCAATGTGGCTACGCAAGTAAGCGGCCAACGACAACCCGTCCAGCGGTATGAAGCTGGCGGCCAGCAAGGCGGCCAACAGCGCGATACGCAAGGCCTTGTTCAAACCGAAAGAGGGCAGCAACAGGAAAATGATCATCGCGAAGCTGACGTGGGCTTGCCATAGATTAATCATTTGAGACGCTCGGACAGCCACGCATCGTTGAAGGTGACGTGCTTGATGAAAGTGTTGTTCCAGGAATAAACCAGGTGATACATCCCGTCGGGACTGCGGATGAAGTAGGGATACTCAAATTCAAACTCACACCCTTGGCTTTTACAGACACGGCCGTCGAGGTTGTTCAGGAACTGTGCCTCCAGCGGTTGGCGCAATGCGCCACTGGAACCGCGGAATTCATTGCCGATGATTTCCTTATAGGCCTCGGGTGAAAACGGAGCGCCCAGCGGATCGGGTGATTTGTCCAGGTCCCGCAACGAGCGCCAGTCATCCATTTTGGCGTCGGTGCCATAAAGACTCAGCTTGAAACGCCCTTCCTGCAGGTCATTGAGCGCCACCAGCAACCCATGTTCCGGCGTCGCGACGGCTGCCAGCGAGGAGTTCGGATTCGATGGATCAAGCGGGTAGGGCTCGCTCCAGGTTTGCCCGGCATCTTCAGTGCGGGTCGCCAGCACACGGTGGTGGATGTTGCCGGCATAACGCAGCAAGGCAATGCCGCGCTGCCCATCCAGCGGAACGACCGTGGGTTGCAATGAGTTATTGCCATGGCTGATGCGGTATTTGTCGATCACATCACCGTCTGCGCTCAAGTACAGGTACTCGGCAAACTTGCCCAGAAATTCGTGGTAGACCGGCAAGCCGATGGAGCCGTCGGCATGAAACACCGGTGCCGACCGGACCAGGGTGCTGATGTTCAGGAAGGGGGACGTGATCAGCTGGCGCGGAGCGGACCAATGGCCACCAAAGTCGTCTGAAACCATCACATTGACTGCGCTACCGGCCCAGCCGCCCATGGACACGGATACATAGAACAGCCACAGGCGATTGTCCGGCGCGAGTGCAACGACCGGGTTGCCCAGTTTCCGGATGTATCGTCGAGTGCCTTGTTGGGTCGAATCCCGAGTCGCCAATACCTGTTCCGCTCCCCACTCGCCGCTGCTTGCGTCGAAACGTGCGGAACGCACCTGAACATCGGCTGCACCTTCGCGTGTGCCGGCGAACCAGACCGCCATCAGGCTACCGTCAGGCAAGGCGGTTACCGCTGAGGAGTGCACGAAGTCCACCAGCCCGGATGAGGCGAAACGGCTGGTATAAATAGGCTTGGCCACCTTGTCAGCCACGGCCATCACCGGACTCATCAGGGCAAAGGAAGAATGCACAGGGGCAGGGTGGGTGAACCAGGCAGCCGCAAAGAGGCAGGAAAGGGCGAGGTATGCACCGAAGGCAGGAAGGCTGGCGAGTGTGATGCGCATAGTTAAGACTGAACATCTCATGGCTCGATCAAGCCGCGTAACGTAACACTCGGTAGACCAATATCGGGTTTTATGACTGCCTAATTTGTAAGCAAATGTGTGTAGCTCGTTGCGGCGTCGGCGAGCAACATCCGATTGGGAGGCTGAGGCGGCCGCATTAGACGGATTGCGTTTCGAATTCTGCGGAATTTATCGGTCATCGCGCCGCTGGTCGCAAAGTCGGGCCCGAACAGAGGCGAGCGGCTGCAGTCCCTGATGCCTTCGACGCAGCAATCCCTGCAATGCGTCGAAACTCGATATTTTTAAAGTATCGAGATCGTTTTTTTATGTATTTTTCATCGATTGGCACCGCTGTTAGGATTCAAAAAAAACAAGAGAAGTGCCTGGCTTCGCGACCGGGAGATCCCACAAACAGTGGGGTGATAACGCTCCGCCGCGAACACATGCCCATCCTGTTTCCGAACAGCCGTACAACGAAAGGGTTAGTTGCATCGAACCGATGCCGCACCGTTCGGAGTATTAGCGCAGAGGGTGCCATGTTCTGTATTTTCAAAAGCCAGCAATCGTCGTTCACCTTTACCAAATCCCTGGCCTCAGTGCTTGGCACCGTGACCCTGGTCGGGGCGATCACATCCTCTCCTATCTCTGAAGCCCAGGGCGAAGTCGTCGGCAAGCGCGTTGACGAATCCTCGCAGATTCTGCGACTGGGCCGCGACAGTGGTGCCTATCCCTTCCGGGTCTACGCCAACGCTGATCTGTATCAACCACCGAAAAGCATCGAGCGCGCGGTGGTGATCCTGCACGGTGTGCAGCGTGATGCCGACAAGTACTTCGAGACCGGCCGCAAGCTGCTGGACAATGCCGGGCTGTCAGCCGACCGGACGCTGTTGCTGGCGCCCAATTTCCTGACCCCGACCGATCCGGGTGTTGGCGATGACATGCCCATGTGGCCTCGTGATAAATGGATGCATGGCATCGAATCACAGTCGGGGCATACCGGTATTTCGGGTTTTAAAGTGCTGGACGATCTGGTCGGTTACTTGTCCGACCGCCAGCGTTTCCCGGCGCTGAAAGAAATCGTCATGGTCAGCCACTCGGCCGGTGCGCAACTGATGCAACGCTACGCGGTGGTCAACAATCTGGACGCCGGGCTCAGGATCAGTGGCATCCACATTCGTTACATCATCGCCCGCCCGTCCAGCTATCTGTACTTCGATGACAACCGCCTGCAAGCAGGGGGATTTTCACCGGTGGTCACGGTGATCTGCCCCAGCTACGGTCGCTATCGTTATGGCCTGGAAGGTGCCCCGGCGTACTTGCAGGCACAGCACTTGTCGGATCAGCAACTGTTCGCCCGGTACGCCGCTCGCGACGTGACTTATCTGGTCGGGGCAAAGGACAACAACCCCAATAGCCGGGTGATGGACAGTTCTTGTGGCGCCAATTTCCAGGGGCAGACACGGGTCGAACGCCAGCTCGTGTACATCGCCTACGAACGCTTCCTGGCGAAAAAATGGCAAACGCCCATCAACCATCCACAACATTCGATCCAGGGGCTGGGGCATAGCGCGCCTCAATTGTTTCGCGACGAAAAAGTCGCCCGCATCATTTTCCCCTGAACACGCGGCTTTATTGATTCAACGCTGACTCGTCACGGCTGTGCGAGTCGGACATGCACGTCCTCGATAAAAATAATAAGAGTGATGTATGAGCAAAAACGATCTGTTCAGCAGGGCGTCGCGGGCCTTTGGGCCCGGCCGTCTGACCTTTCTCGCGGCGGCCTTGATCGCCGCCCAGGCCCAGGCCGATACGCTGCCGTCCTCCGGCACCCTGTTCGATGCCAACCGCGACGCCCTGCGGCCGACCGATAGCGCGCAGCCCGCGACACCAGGCAGCGTGCGTATCGAAAGCCAGGACGCTGAGCCGCAAACCCAGGCTGACGCGGGTGCCGCCTCATCGATGAAGCTTGAGGTTAAAGGATTTACCTTCAGCGGCAACCGTGAAGTCAGCGACGCTCAACTGCAAGCCCAGCTCAAGCCCTACACCCAACGGGTCATGGACCTCAACGGCCTGCGGGAAGCGGCGGCGCAGGTCACTGCGCTGTACCGTGCCCGTGGTTATCTGGTGGCCAGGGCGTATCTGCCGGCCCAGGAAATCCAGAACGGTCAGGTCACTATCGGTGTTCAGGAAGGCGTGATCGGCTCGGTCGTCGCCATGCCGGGACCGAACGTACGCCTGCGCCCCGGCATGCAGCAGCGCTTCGTCGATGCCTTGCAGCCGGGCACGATCATTCGCGAGCAGGACCTGGAGCGGGTGCTGTTGCGTCTGTCCGACATCGCCGGTGTCTCGGTGCGTGCCATTTTACGACCGTCACAGCAGCCGGGCGCTGCGGACATCGTGCTTGAACTCAGTGAGATGACGGCCTTCACTGCTCGCGCGGCCATCGACAACTACGGCAACTATTTCACCGGCTCCAATCGGCTGACGTCCAGCGTCAACCTCAACGATGCCTTCGGGCTGGGTGAAACCTTCACGGTCAACTCGCAGAACTCGTTCGAAGGGCTGGAGATCAAGGGTGTGGGCTTCCAGCAACCGCTGGGTGCCAGCGGCGTGTCCATCGGGGCCAATTACGCGGAACTGGAATACTCGATCGGCAAGAACCTCAAAGCCATCAATGCCGACGGCACCGCCAAGGTGTCTTCGGTATTTCTCAACAGCTCGCTGCTGCGTTCGCGGGATACCAACATCAGCCTCAACCTGTCCGAGGAACATCGTCATTTCGAGGACGAGGCGGGTGATTTCATGGTGAAGAAGTCGGCAGTGTTCCGCAGCGCCGCGCTTTATGGCAATTGGAATGACGGTTGGCACGGCAGCAACCTGTGGAGCCTCGCCTTCGGTGTGGGTGATCTGGAAAAGAACACCGCCGTCGATGCTGCGCTGGACGATTTCACGGCAAAAGCCGCCGGCACCTACAAGAAAACCAACGCATCGTTCAGCCGCCTGCAGACCCTGGGTTACGGCTATTCGCTGTACGGCTCCATCGCCGGGCAGTGGGCCGACAAGAACCTCGACTCTTCGGAAAAACTCAGCCTCGGCGGACCCAATGGCGTGCGTGCCTACCCGGTCGGCGAAGCAGCGGGGGACGAGGGAGTCCTGGGGCGTCTGGAGTTGCGTAAATTCCTCGGCACGTTCCACGGCGCGATTGCCGAGGGCGCGTTGTTCGCCGACGGCGGCAAGGTCCGCGTCAACAAGAATCCCTGGGACAACAGCGAAAACGACCTGACCCGCTACGGCTATGGCGTGGGCGTGAACCTGTATCACAAGGAGTTGGTGATGAACGCCAGCCTGGCGTTTTCGCCGGGGGACAATCCGACCAGCGACGACCGTGCGGCGCGACGCCTGTGGTTCTCGATTTCCGGCTCGCCCCAGGCCTTCGCCGGGCTGGCCAGCGACCTGGGTTCCAAGGGCGAGGATTTCGGCGTGGCCGAAACCCAAACGGTGTTCTACGGCTCGCTGGGTATCGTCCCGGAATACGTCGCCCACCACGGCGCGACAGCGGCCGCGCCCGCCAACCAGAGCCGGTTGGCCACCCCCAACGGGCGCAACATGGCCAGCTACTGGCGGGCTCGCGACAATGTGTCCAACGTCGGTGTGCACAGCGGTTATGCGCTGACCGACGACTGGAACCTGCTGTGGCAGCTGGAGTACGGGATTTCCCTCAACTACACCGGCAGCGACGACCCTTCGGTGGTGCAGTCGGCGTCCCCGAGCGCCAAGCTGCGCAACTCCGGCGCGGCGTTCAACAATGATCAGTTCGGTACGTTGCTGTACGGCATCTGGGACATGCCATTGAAAGAAAGCACCACCGACCTGGACCCGTTCCATGGCAAGACCAGTGCTGCGTATTACAACATCATCGGCTCTCCCGGCTTCAGCACCAGCCTGGCCACCAACGTCAACGGGCCGGCCGGCACCGCTGATGAGTCGAACAACGATGACGCCGCGTTCAACCGGCGCCAGGCCGGTGTCGTGCAGTACTGGACGCCCGAGTGGTATGGCCTGCAACTGAAACTGGCGTACTCCAACAACGGCACCCGTTCCGCCGCCGATGTCGGCAACGGCTACATCTATGGCGGCAGCCTGACCTACACCCATGGCGGCTTTACCGCGATTGTCGCCGCCGAACGGCACGTCGATTATTTCGGCGTCGCTTCGCTGGGGCGCAATGCCCGGGGGGTGGGCAGCACCACGCATGTCACCGACGGTACTTCTTCAGACGACTTCAGTTTGCGTTATGGCCTGGCCTACGACTTCGGCGACACCAAGCTGTCGCTGATCGCCGACGACTTGTCCTATTCCGAAGACGGCGTGATCAACAACAGCACCACCTCCAGCGACCTGTCCGAATACCGCCGCCGCGCCTACCTGGTCGGTATCTCCCACAACATCGGCGCGTGGCAGTTGCGGGCCAGTTACGCCAAGGCGTTGCCGGGCGAGTGCTCGATGATCGCCGCCCGCGAAATCGACTGCGACACCCACGGCATGGGCGCGACCCAATACGCCGTGGGTGCCACTTACAAACTGACCAAGAACACCGATCTGTTCGGTCAGTACGTGGTGCTGAAAAACCAGTCCCTGGCCAACTACAACTTTGCGCTGACCGGGGTTTACGCCGCCAGCGGTTACGCGCCTGGCGCCGGCACCACCATCAGTGCCATCGGCACCGGCATCAACTATTCATTCTGAGGAGAAGGCTGTGAGCAACGTTCGATCAAACCGCACCAGTCGCCAGAGGCTGCCGCGTCTCAAACCCCTCAGCCATGCCGTGCTGTGCGCGATTTACAGCCTGGCGCCGTTGCCGGCCCTGGCGCTGGACAGCAACGCGCTGCCCACGAACGGTCAGGTCGTTGCCGGCAGCGCCACCGTCAGCAGCAACGGCAACGTGATGAACGTCAACCAGGGCAGTGATCGCGCGATCATCACCTGGAATACGTTCAATATCGGCAGTGGTGCACAGGTCAACTTTTACCAGCCGGGTACTTCGTCGGTAGCCCTGAACCGGGTGACCGGCAGCGATGGCTCGCAGATCCTCGGCCAGTTGAATGCCAACGGCCAGGTGTTTCTGATCAACCCGTCCGGCGTGCTGTTCGGTGCCGGTTCGATGGTCAACGTTGGCGGGTTGGTGGCCAGCTCGCTGGACATTTCCAGCAGCGATTTTCTGGCCGGACGCAACGTGTTCTCCGGCAAAAGCCAGGGGGCCGTGATCAACCAGGGCGTGATCACCGCCGGTGACGGCGGCAGTGTCGCACTGCTCGGTGCCCAGGTGCGCAACGAAGGCACCGAGGTTGCCCGGTTGGGTTCGGTGGTGCTGGGCGGCGGTGAAAAAATCACCCTGGACCTCAATGGCGACGGCTTGATCAACCTGGAAGTCAACGACCCGGCAATCGGTGCCAGTGTCGTTAACCGGGGGCTGTTGCAGGCCAACGGCGGGTTGGTGGCCCTCAGTGCCCGCGATTCCCAGGCCATGCTCAGCAACGTGGTGAACAACGAAGGGGTGATCGAGGCCCGCAGTCTGCAGCAACGCAATGGCCGTATCGTGCTCGATGGCGGCAGCCACGGCGTGGTGGTCAACAGCGGCACCCTGGACGTGTCCGGGCGCAACAGCGGCGAGCGGGGCGGCAATGTCAGCATGACCGGTGAATACGTCGGCCTGTTCGACAGCGGCCGGATCAACGCCGATGGTGATGTGGCGGGCGGCACCGTGCTGCTGGGCGGCGACTATCAGGGCAGCAACGGCGTTCACCAGGCAACGTCCACCTTCGTGGGCAGCGACGCCCGCATCAGTGCCGATGCCCTGAGCAACGGCAATGGCGGTAAAGTCATTCTCTGGTCGCTGGACAGTACGCAGTTCCATGGTGGCATCAGCGTCAAAGGCGCTGGCAGCCAGGGCCGTGGCGGGTTGGTGGAAACCTCCGGGCATGCCCTGGAAGTCACCGGCATCGTTGACCTCAGTGCGGTGTCGGGCAAGGGCGGCACCTGGCTGATTGACCCGTTCAACATCAATATCACCGCGCCCGCCAGTGCTGGCGGCGCCACCAGCACCAGCCCGTTTACCTCAAGTGGCGCCAGCAGTTCCAACCTCAGCTCGGCGGTACTGAACGCGTCGTTGTCCGAAGGGGCGAACGTTATTGTGCAAACGACATCGGTGGGCGGTACGTCCGGCGATATCAACGTGCTGGACAACGTCAAGGGCGTCGGCAACGCGACACTGACGTTGCAGGCCCACCGCAACATCGTGATGACCAATACCAGCATCAGTAACGGCAACGGCAAGACGCTGAATGTGTCGCTGTATTCGAACTACAACAACACCGGCAACGGCTCGGTGGCGTTGAGCAATGCCACCATCAGCACCAACGGCGGCAACCTCACCATCAGCGGTGCGGTGCAGCCGAACCAGTCCTGGGCCAGCACCAACGTCAGCAATGGCAACGGTATTTCCCTGAGCAACGGCACACGCATCACCACCAGCGGCGGCAACGTCACGCTGCGCGGCGCCACATCGTCGACCCTGGCGGCCGGCTCCACCGCGACGGCGGTGAACATTCGCGGCAGCAGCATTGATGCCGGTGGCGGCAACATCAGCATCACCGCGCTGCAAGCGAGCACCAGCGGAACCGGCGATGCGTTTGTCCTGACCGCTGGCAGCAGCCTGCTCACCACGGGCATCGGTTCGATCACGGTCGACAGCACTAACCTGGGCAGCGGCAACGCGACACGAATTTTCAGCACCAACAACAGCATCGCCGCCACCGGTTCCGGGGATGTGACCCTGCGCGGCAATGCCTCCTCAGGTTATGGCGTGCTGGTCTGCGCGACGGGCGCGTCCTCCACGCAGAGCCTGAGCGTCGGCACGGGGACGCTGACGGTCCAGGGCAATAGCGCAACGGGCCGGGGCGTTTACCTGGCCGCGTCGGGTGACGGCGCCGTCAACCTGAGTTCCGCGCAGGGCGGCGATATCGTTCTGGACGGCCACAGCAACGCGAGTTACGGCACGATCCTCAACTCCACCGGCGCCACGTCGTCGATCAACCTCACCACCGATGGCAACATCACTCTTTCCGGTACCACGGAGGGTGGCACCACACCGGCCCTGGCGCTGATCGCATCGGGCAGTGGCACGGCGACGACGCCGGGCGCGGGTATCAACATTGCCAGCAGCAGTGGTGATGTCCTGCTCAAGGCCAATCACAATACCGTGAGCACCTCGAGTGGCTCGTTCAAGGCCTTGTCGCTGGATGCCGGTGGTGATTATTCGACGATCCGCGTCTCGACCCAGACGGGTAACCTGACCCTGGATGGCACCAGCGTGTCCGGGCGTGGTGTCGACATTGCGCCGTCGGGCGCCAACGCCTCCATCGACCTGTCGACCGGCAGCGGCGACATCAACATCATCGGCAAAAGCACCACGTCCTTCGGTGGCTACGGGATTTTCTTCAACTCCACCGGCAACTCCAAAGGCGTCAACGTCAGCAGCGGTTCCGGCGACATCACCTTGCGCGGTGATTCGGTGGGGACCTCGGATGCCATCGCGCTGGGCGGCAGCACGGGTAAGGGTGTTTCCAGCAACCGGATTACCTCCCAGGGCGGCGACATCACCCTGATCGGCAACTTCCACTCGCCCAACAGTGCGGAGCTGGACCACGGCATCGCCATCCTCGCCGTCAACAACATCCTGCAAACCACCGGCGACGGCAACCTGACCCTGATCGGCAATGCCACCGATGCGGGCAGCGGCGTCGAGGTCTACGGCAATGGCAAGGCGCAGCTCAGTGTCGAAAACGGCGCATTGAGCATCACCGGCAGGAGCGGTGCGGGCGATGGCATCGGCTTGTTGACCGGGCAAAACGTGATCCAGGCAACCGGCACCGGTTCGGTCGCACTCACCGGGCAATCCCGTGGCGGGGTCGGCCTCAATATCTACCCGTCAGGCAGTAGCAGTTCGCTGACGCTGTCGACCGTCAGTGGTGATCTTTCCCTGACTGGCACCAGTGCGGCCACGTCCTCTGGGGCTGGCCTGAGTATTCGCAGCGGCGCCTCGGGGCCGGCCAACGGGGTGAAAATCCTGTCCGGCAGTGGCGACATTCGCTTGTCGGGGACCGCGCAAGGCAGCGGCGACGGGATTGCCTTCAGTGCTTCCAGTGCCAACGGCTACAACAGCGTGGCCACGGGGGCCGACGGCAACCTCAGCCTCATCGGTAGAAGCGCCAGCGGCGCGGCGTTGAGCTTCGACGACGGCAATAACAACCTGCAGGTCGCCGACGGTTTGTTGCTGGTGGATGTTGATACGCCGACCGGCAACTACATCACCCACACGGACGACACCACCAACCTGTCCGCCAGCGGCAGCGGCGCCGTGGTGATTTCACGCGGTGGCCTGGTCAACAGCAGCCTGTTCGACGTCGCCACCGCGCCGACCACCCAATACATGCAAATGCAGATGGCCCAGGGCGTCTGGAGCCAGCCGCTGAACCCCGATTACCACCTCACAGCCATGGGCAGCGTTGCCGACCAGGTGAATATCGATGTTGCGCAATGGCCCGACATCGCTGCCGCCGACACGGCCGGTCCCCGTTCTTCCAGCAAAACCGAGCGAGAGTAACCCCCCCAATGAACTATTCCCAAACCCCTCTGCGTCTGGCTATTCGCATGGCCCTGTTGCCGCTGGCGTTGAGCATTTCCCTGGGCAGCGTCCAGGCAGCCGAGAAGAAAGAAGTCCACGACTACTTCTACTACCTGGGCGAAATGAACAAGGCGTCCACGGTGATGGTCATCGAAAACAACATCGTGCCCAAGGACCTGGGCAAGAAGATCGTTTCGGCGGTCGATCAGGTGATCAAGGACGGCGACAAGCCCGGGGCCGAGCGTCCGGCGGACTATCTGGACTACGAGCCGCTGATTCTCAAACTGGCCGGCCCCGATGGCTCGCGCATGCATTCGGGCCGCAGCCGTCAGGACATCCTATCGACGACGCGTCGCCTGATGCAGCGTGAGCGTGCGCTGAACCTGCTGGAGTCGATGAATCAGACGCGGGCCGCGTTCCTCGATCTGGCGCAGAACCACATCGACACCATCGTCCCGGCCTACACCAATGGCGTTCAGGCGCAACCCACCACCTATGCCCATTACCTGCTGGGCTTCACCTCGGTGTTCGATCGCGACACCGAGCGGCTGCAACAGGCCTATGCGCGCCTCAACCTGAGCCCGCTGGGCAGCGCGGCGCTGGGCACTTCCAGTTTTCCGGTGGACCGCAAGCGGTTGTCGGACCTGCTGGGTTTCGATGCGCCGGTTGAAAACTCCTATGACGCAACGCAACTGGCGGCCCTCGACACCGGCATGGAGCTGACCGGCGTGTGCAGCAGCGCCGCACAAACCATCGGCCTGATGGTGCAGGACATGCACATCCAGTATCACCAGCCTTATCCGTGGATCATGATCCAGGAAGGCCATTTGACCGGCACCAGCAGCATCATGCCGCAGAAGCGCAACCCGTATGTGCTCAACCGCCTGCGCCTGCAAGCCAGTGACATCGTCGGTGGAGCGGTCACGTACGAATTTGAAGGCCACAACGTGTCGTCGGGCATGCCGGACTACAAGCGTGACCAGGTGGAGAAAACCCTCGACCAGACCACCCAGGCCTTCGACTTGATGACTGATATGCTGGGCAACCTGATCATCGACAAGAAGCGCGCCTTGCAGGAAGTCGACGCCGACTACTCGACCACCACCGAGCTGGCCGATACGCTGCAACGCGAGTCTGATGTACCGTTTCGCGTAGGTCATCACTTTGCCTCGGACCTGGTCAGCTACGGGCGTCTGAACAAGATCAAGCCTGCCGACATCCCGTTCGACCAGGTGCGCGTCATCTACGGCAAAGCGCTGCAAGCGTTTAACATGCAAGGCTCGCAGTTCCCGCTGACCGAGGCCCGGTTCCGCGAGGCACTGACGGCGCAGAACATGGTCGGTGCCAGCAAGGGGCTGGGCGGGCCTGGCGTTCTCTGACTCGTGTGGCATGCCGGCCAGCTTCGCCAATGGCGTGTTCGTCGGCGAACACGGCTCGTGGAACCGTAACCTACAGGCGGGCTACAAGGTGATGTTTATCCCGTTCGGCGTGGCTAGCGCAATTCGCTTAGCGCGATTGCGTCTGCACCGGCCGGGAAGCGCAGTTGTCCCGTCGTATCGTTTGCCGCACGCCACACGGCCTCGGCCACGTCACCCTCAGTGGTGACCGCCGAACCACCGAGCGAACTGAAGATACCTTGCGCAATCGGCGCATAGCGCTCCGGAATCAGCCCCGCCATGCGTGCCTCGCCGTTGGCAGTAAAGCGTGTGGTCGGGGCATAACCCGGTTCGACCAGTTTTACCTGCACATTGAAAGCCTCGAGTTCGAGGGCCAGTGAACCGGTAAACCCTTCGATGGCCTGCTTGCTGGCCGTATAGACGGCGACCATCGGCATCGGCGCGAGCGTCGCGCTGGAGGTGACATTGATCACGACACCGGAACGCCGGGCACGGAACAGGGGCAGTACGGCCTGAGTCATGGCCATCACCCCAAAGGTATTGGTTTCGAACAGCTCGCGCGTGGTCGCCATGGGCGTAGCTTCGAACGCACCGAACAGGCCGATGCCGGCGTTGTTGACGAGCACGTCGATGGGGCCGCTGGCTTCGAGCACGGCAGCAATGCTTTCAGGTTTCGTCACGTCCAGCGCCAGCACTCGCAGGCGATCGGACTGAGGCAGGACGTCTTCGCGCGGCGTGCGCATGGTGGCGATCACGTTCCAGCCCTGGGCATGGAAATGACGCGCAGTCTCAAGGCCATAGCCGGACGAGCAACCGGTGATCAGAACAGTCTTCATTGGATATCTTCCGGGTGGTTTATGTGGCAGCCACGATAGCGACCGTAGGCAGGACTCTCTATAATCGCCAGTCCATCATTCATTCGTGTTAGTCCATACATGAGCGATCCTCTGTCCGATGTCATCGCATTGCTCAAGCCTCGGGCCGTGTTCTCCAAGGGCATCAGCGGCGCCGGTCTTTGGGGTGTGCGTTACTCGGCGTTCGGCCTGCCGAGCTTCTGCGCCGTCCTCGAAGGAAGCTGTCGTCTCGCCGTAGACGGGCAAGAACCCCTGACCTTGGAAGCGGGTGATTTCCTGCTGTTGCCGAAGACACCCGGATTCACCCTGTCTGGCTTCGATCCGGTCGAGCCCGTGCCTATCGATCCGCTGCAAGGTGCCACGCAGACCGCCGAGCTGCGCCACGGCAACCCTGAAGGGCCGCCCGACGTGCGCCTGCTCGGTGGCCATTTCGTCTTCGAATCCGCCGAAGCCGATTTGCTGGCGGCGATGCTGCCGGCGCGGTTGCATGTGCGGGGCGTCGAGCGTCTTTCGACACTGGTGCGGCTGGTTCGCGAGGAGTCGATGGAGCAAGGCTCCGGGCGCGAACTGATCCTCACCCGCTTGGTGGAGGTGCTGCTGATCGAAGCGCTGCGTTCGACATCCAATGAGCACACGCCGCCGGGGCTTCTGCGCGGGCTGGCTGATCCGCGTCTTTCGGCGGCCCTGCGGCAGATGCATGGCAATATTTCGCAGGCGTGGACGGTGCCTCAACTGGCGGACATCGCGGCGCTTTCGCGTTCGGCTTTCTTCAAGCGCTTCACGTATACCCTCGGCCAGGCGCCGATGGAATATCTGCTGGCCTGGAGGATGGTCGTCGCCAAGGATCTGCTGCACCGCACGGAGATCGGCATGGACGAGGTGGCCGAGCGGGTCGGTTACCGTTCAGCGAGTGCATTCAGTACGGCGTTCAGTCGGCATGTGGGCCTGCCGCCGAGTCATTATGCAAAAAGGCGCGCGCCATAACGGCGCGCGCCTTTTTCGGTTTTAGGGTATTTGGGCGGTCGGCTCAAACCCCGTTCTTGGTGTTTTGCGGGCCGCGTGGCTGCGACGTTGCATCCGCCACGTCCGGGGTCTTGTCCTGGGTCTTGTGGACCGCCTGGATGATGACCTTGGCCACGTCGCCAGGGCGCGACTGCTGCGGCACATGGCTGGCCTCGACTTCGGTGACTTGTGCACCGATTTTCTTGGCGAGCGCACGTTGCAGATCGGGTTGGATCATGCGGTCCTCGCGGGCGACGACGAACCAGCTCGGCTTGTTCTTCCAGGCCGCGACGGTGGTTTTGTCGTCGAATGCCGAGGCGCGGATCGGTCCTTGTGTGGCGGCCATGACGGCGGTTTGTTCAGGCGGCAGATCCTGAGCGAAGCCGGTGGCCATGCCTTTGGCGGTCATGTATAGATAGCCGTTTTTGTCGGGGGCGATTTCGCTCACGCCGGACGGCGCGGGGTAGTCCTTGCCCACCTCTTTGCTGGCTTGACCGGCATCCGGGGCGAAGGCGGCGACGTACACCAGGCCACGGACTTTCTTGTCGGTGCCGGCCTGACTGATCACGGTGCCACCCCAGGAGTGTCCAACCAGCACGACGTCGTTGTCCTGGTTATTCAAGACGCGCTGAGTGGCCGCCACGTCGTCGGCCAGGGAGGTCAGCGGGTTCTGCACCACGGTGACCTTGATGCCTTCGGCCTGCAACAGCGGTACGACCTTGGCCCAGTCGGAGCCGTCGGCGAAGGCGCCGTGCACGATCACCACCGAGGGTTGCGGGGTGGCGGCATGGCTGGCGACGGTGAACAGTGAAGTCGTCATGGCGAGTGCGAGGGCGATAGCCTTGGGTTTGAACATGGTGAGATCTCCTGTGTTTGGTGAGCCCAGTTTCAGCAATACTCGGATGTTCCGGTATCGGTCGTTTATCCGAGGCCAGGCAAAATTCACGCGAAGGGATGGAGCGCTTTATGGTGGGGAATGACGGCATCGAGCTGGAGAGTGCGATCCTGGCGTTGTCCATGGTGGGCGACCTGAGCATGGGGCAGCCCTTCGACCAGTCACGCCGCACGGCGCGGCTGGTGCAGTTGCTCGCACAATCCTGCAACGGTGCGGGTGAACACACCGAGGTCGCGCGGCAAGTGGCCTTGCTGCGCTGGTCGGGGTGTACCGCCAATGCCGAAGGCTTCACCCGTCTGCTGGGCGATGATGTCGAGGGCCGCAACGCCATGCTCAGCCAGACGCTGGGGGCAGCCGGCCTGCGTGCCATGCGCAAGTCGGCGCCTCTGGCTCAGGTGCATTGCGAGGTGTCGGGTGACATCGCGCATACGTTGGGCCTGAGTGCGCCGGTCGAACTGGGGCTGCGGCATGTGTTCGAGCAGTTCGACGGTGAAGGCAAACCCTTTGGTTTGCGCCATCCCGAAGTGCCGGAGGTGGTGTATCAGGTGTTGCTGGCGGGGGACCTGGAAATCCTCTCGCGGGTTCACGGACTCGACGCTGCACTGGAATGGATTGCGACCAAGGGTAATCGCCGTTATCCGGCATCGCTGGCCGCCGAGCTCTCGCGAAATGCCGAGGACTGGTTGCAAGCGTTGCGTGAGCCAGACGTTGCTCTTGCCGAGCCCCGTGAAGACGCAGTGAAAGTACCGCTCACGCTGGTAGGCGACGTGATCGACCTCAAGTTGCCCTGGCTGGCGGGTTACTCGCGTCGGTCGGCCGAGCTTGTACGGGAAGCCGCCAGGCTCTGGGGGCTTTCGGAGCAGTCAGCCGAGCAGACAGGGAAGGCTGCGCTGGTGCATGGCATCGGTCGGGCGGCGGTTTCCAACCGAATCTGGAACACGGCAGGCGCTCTGCTGGATGGCGATCTCGAACAAGTACGCCTGGTACCTTACTGGACGTCGCGCGCATGCAGCCAGATACCCGAGCTGGCGGTACCGGGGCGACTGGCTTCCAACGCTTACGAACGACTGGATGGCAGCGGCTACTTTCGCGGTCTCGATGGCGACGCCCTGCAACCCGAACATCGTTTGCTGGCGGCAGCCCTGGCCTGGCAGGCGTTGTGCTCCGGGCGCCCTTGGCGACCGGCCTTCAGTGAAAATGACGCGGCGCGTGTCTTGCTCGACGAAGCCGCTCAGGGGCGCTTCGACCCTCGGGCCTGCCAGGCGGTCATCGCTGCGGCGCGAGGCGAGAGCGCTGTGGCGGCCTGTAAGGAAAGCAGCAGCCCGTTGACCGAGCGTGAGACGCAAATCCTGCGCGGCATCAGCATGGGCGGGAGCAACAAAGAGGTGGCGCGCCAGCTCGGCATCAGCCCGAGCACGGTGCGCACCCATGTCGAGAGCGTGTTCCGCAAATTGCAGTGCACCACCCGCGCGGCTGCGACGCTGAAGGCGCTGACCCTGGGGCTGATATGAGCCTCAAATGGGTATGTGTGGTGTCGACACGACCTGGCGCAAACCCATGAACGAACGGATCTGCCGAACCCCGGGCAAGTACAGCAACTGCTCCGCGTGCAGCCGGTTGAAACTATTGCTGTCCTTGGTTCGCAACAACATGAAGTAGTCGAATTCCCCCGTCACCACATGGCATTCCATGCAGCCGGAGACCTTTTGTGCCGCTGCTTCGAAGGCTGCGAAGGATTCTGGCGTGGAGCGATCCAGCACCACGCCGATCAACACCACCATTCCCGCATCCAGCGCTTGATTGTCCAGCAACGCCACGATGCCCTTGATCAGGCCCACCTGTTTGAGGCGTTCGACGCGCCGCAGGCAGGCCGGTGCACTCAGTTTGACCTTCTCGGCGAGCGCCACATTGGAGATGGAAGCATCGCGCTGCAGGGTCTTGAGAATGGCGCGGTCGGTCCGGTCAAGCGGGTGCGGCTCTGCGGCTGAGGCGCCGGATTTTTTATGTGTGTTTGTTGCTTTCATATGGGTTTCTACACAATAAAGTTATGTTCTGATTCTTATATTCGAAATTATGCTTCTTTAATTGATGGAAACTTGCAACACATATTTTCAGGTTTCTTCTTAATATTGGTTGCATCGAAGCCCCCCTGAAAGAGCTTGGATATCCCACCATTTAAGGAGCAGCGTCATGAACCTGAATCGTTTTAAACGTTATCCGTTGACCTTCGGTCCTTCTCCCATCACCCCCCTGAAACGCCTCAGTGAACACCTGGGCGGCAAGGTCGAGTTGTATGCCAAACGTGAAGACTGCAACAGTGGCCTGGCCTTCGGCGGGAACAAGACGCGCAAGCTCGAATACCTGATTCCCGAGGCGATCGAGCAGGGCTGCGACACCCTGGTCTCCATCGGTGGCATCCAGTCGAACCAGACCCGCCAGGTGGCGGCCGTCGCCGCTCACCTGGGCATGAAGTGCGTGCTGGTACAGGAAAACTGGGTGAACTACTCCGACGCCGTGTATGACCGGGTAGGGAACATCGAGATGTCGCGCATCATGGGCGCCGATGTACGACTTGACGCCGCCGGGTTCGACATCGGCATCCGACCTAGCTGGGAGAAGGCCATGAGCGACGTGGTGGAGCGGGGCGGCAAGCCGTTCCCGATCCCGGCGGGTTGTTCCGAGCATCCCTATGGCGGCCTTGGCTTCGTCGGCTTTGCCGAGGAAGTACGGCAACAGGAAAAAGAACTGGGCTTCCAGTTTGACTACATCGTGGTCTGCTCCGTGACCGGCAGTACCCAGGCGGGCATGGTCGTCGGGTTTGCTGCGGACGGCCGTTCGAAAAGGGTGATCGGCGTCGATGCCTCGGCCAAGCCCGAGAAGACCAAGGCACAAATCCTGCGCATCGCCCAACACACGGCTGATCTGGTGGAACTGGGCCGCGAGATCACGGAGGACGACGTGATTCTCGATACGCGCTTCGCCTATCCGGAATATGGCTTGCCCAACGAAGGGACGCTGGAAGCGATTCGCCTTTGCGGCAGCCTTGAGGGCGTGCTGACAGACCCGGTGTATGAGGGCAAATCCATGCACGGGATGATCGAGATGGTGCGTCGTGGTGAATTCCCTGAAGGCTCGAAAGTGCTTTACGCGCACCTGGGCGGGGCGCCTGCGCTGAATGCCTACAGCTTCCTGTTTCGCAACGGCTGAAAAACTGTGGGAGCGAGCCTGCTCGCGAATGCGCTATCACAGGCAACATTGATGGCGACTGATCCACAGCTTTCGCGAGCAGGCACGCTCCCACAGGGGCCATGACATCAGGATCAAACCCTTCAAACCGCCGGGAGTACCGCCATGCAGGCGACATCGCAATCCGCAGTCTGGATCAAGGAACCCTCGGCGGATGCCGGGGTGGTCATCGTGACCAGCGCCGCGTTGCCCAAATACATGATCGACAAGCTGCACGTGGCGATCGACGACTGGGACCAGGTGGCTTACCTGGTCGTCACGCAATCCAGGGCGTTGATGCTCGACTGGTTGCGGGTCGGCTCCAATCCGGAGCAATCAAGTCTGGTCGATGGGTGTGATGCCAGCCAATTGCTGTGCTCCGTCTCCAAAGGCAGCTTTTTACTGGATGTCGAAGTCGGCGCGGTGCCTGGCCTGACGTGGCTGGGGTCCGTCTGCGGCCACCCGTTGCGCGTCGTCGAACTGGGAACAGTCGCGTCATCCAGCGCGGCGATGGATCGACAGGTTGAAGAAGTTTTATCGGTGACCCGACGTCTGGCGAAAAGCGTGCTGCAGGAGCGCGGTGTCATTTAGTGAATGTCCTTGTCCTGCTGAATCAACCACTCCAATAAGAAAGGCAACGCCTATGAGCCAAACTGCCGACCGTCGTAACACCGCCCGGAAGTGGATGCGCGAGCCGTCAAGTTGCACGCGCATCGTTGTGATCGCCGCAGGACTCGACAGTGAACATATCGATTTGATTCACCACAGTTTCAGTTGTTTTGAAAACATTGCACTGATGCAGATTGATGCTGCGCCTATTAACGTCGGAGTGTTTGAAGCGCCCATAGCCACGTGTGATTACTGTCTGGTCGTGGTCGGCGAACTGGATAAACGCTACTTACGCCATTTGCCCAAGCGCAGAATCAGTATTTACCCGATCGCCGAGGACGCCACGACCGAGCGTTCGGTCATTGAAGCGGTGGAGCACGTTAAAAGCCTTGCCCGAGCTACCCCGCCACCTCGCGGTGATATCGAAACAGCCCTTTGCAGGAGATGCCCATGAACCCGTCCGATCTTCACGCCCACTTGCCGGGCCAGACAACGGAAGACGCCCAGGAAATCGCTGAATGGCGCGATGCGTTGCTATCCGTCATTGCCCATGGTGGAGCCGGGCAGGCCAAGCAAATCATGGACATGCTGGTCACGCTGGCAAGCGCCTCCGATATGGGCTGGCGGCCCAACCACGGCACGCCCTACATCAATACGATCAGTGTCGAGCAGCAACCGGTGTTTCCGGGTGATCTGGCCATGGAAGAACGCCTGGCCTCGATCATGCGCTGGAATGCCTTGGCCATGGTTGCCAGGGCCAATCAGGCCTATGGCGAACTGGGCGGTCACATCGCCAGTTATGCGAGCGCCGCCGACTTGTTTGAAGTGGGCTTCAACCACTTCTTCAAGGCACGCACCGAAACCAGCGGCGGTGACCTGGTGTTCTACCAACCGCACTCGGCGCCAGGCGTCTATGCGCGCGCCTTTCTTGAGGGACGCCTTGAGGAAAAAGATCTGCAGCACTATCGGCAAGAGATCGGTGCGCGTGCCAATGGCGCCCGGGGATTGTCGAGCTACCCGCACCCCTGGCTGATGCCGGACTTCTGGCAGTTCCCGACCGGTTCCATGGGCATCGGTCCGATCAGTTCGATCTACCAGGCGCGCTTCATGCGTTACCTGGAGCATCGCGGCCTGCAAAACACCGCCGGGCGCACCGTTTGGGGGGTGTTTGGCGACGGTGAAATGGACGAACCGGAAAGCATGTCGGCCCTGACACTGGCGGCCCGAGAAGGGCTGGATAATCTGGTGTGGGTGGTCAACTGCAACCTCCAGCGCCTGGACGGTCCGGTGCGTGGCAATGGTCGCATCATCGACGAACTTGAGGCGCTGTTCGGTGGTGCTGGCTGGAACGTCATCAAGCTGGTCTGGGGCTCCGACTGGGATGGACTGTTTGCCCGGGATAAAGACGGCGCGCTGGTCCAGGCCTTGTCCGCAACCGTCGATGGCCAGTTCCAGACGTTTGCCGCAAAAGACGGGCGCTTCAACCGTGATCAATTCTTTGGCCAGAACGAAGCATTGGCGCATTTGGCCCAAGGCCTGACCGATGAGCAGATCGATCGCCTCAAGCGCGGTGGCCACGATGTGGTGAAGATCTTTGCGGCGTATCAAAGCGCGATGCTTGAGGGCAAAAAGCCCACCGTGATTCTGGCGCAAACCAAGAAAGGCTTCGGCATGGGTGACGCCGGGCAGGGCAAGATGACCGTGCACCAGCAGAAGAAGCTCGACAGGGAAGCGTTGATCGCGTTCCGCAACCGTTTCAACCTGCCGTTGACCGATGAACAGGCCGCCTCGCTGAGCTTCTTCAAGCCCGCCGACGACAGTGCCGAAATGCGTTACCTGCATGAGCGCCGCCGTGCGTTGGGCGGGTATATGCCATCGCGGCCCGTCACTTCCGAGTCATTGGCCGTACCTGACGTCAACAGCTACGCCGGGTTTGCCATCGCCGCCGAAGGCAAGGAAATGTCCACCACCATGGCCTTCGTGCGGATGCTCAGCGGTTTGCTCCGGGACAAGCAACTGGGGCCGCGCATCGTGCCGATCGTGGCGGATGAGGCGCGCACCTTCGGCATGGCCAGTTTGTTCAAGCAGATCGGCATCTACTCCAGCGTGGGGCAGCGCTACGAGCCAGAGGACATCGGCTCGATCCTCAGTTATCGAGAGGCACTGGATGGCCAGATTCTCGAAGAGGGCATCAGCGAGGCCGGCGCCATCAGTTCCTGGGTAGCGGCCGCGACCAGCTATTCGGTGCATGGCCTGCCGATGTTGCCGTTCTACATCTACTACTCGATGTTCGGCTTCCAGCGCATCGGCGACCTGATCTGGGCGGCGGCGGATCAGCGGGCGCGGGGGTTCCTGCTCGGCGCCACGGCCGGGCGCACGACGCTGGGCGGCGAAGGCTTGCAGCACCAGGATGGCAATAGTCACTTGATGGCTTCGATGGTGCCCAACTGCCGCGCCTACGACCCGGCGTTCGCCGGTGAGTTTGCGGTGATTCTGGATCACGGCATGCGCCAGATGCTGGAGCGTCAGGTCGACGAGTTTTATTACGTCACCTTGATGAACGAAAACTACCCGCAGCCCAACCTTCCGGAAGGCGTTGAGCAAGCGATTATCAAGGGCATGTATCTGTTCGCCCGGCATGAAGTCGAAGACGCACGGGGCAGCGTCCAGTTGCTGGGCTCCGGCGCCATCCTCGGTGAGGTGATCGCCGCCGCCGAGTTGCTGGCCAGCGACTGGAACATCGACAGCGAGGTCTGGAGCGTCACCAGCTTCACCGAGCTGGCGCGTGATGCCCGTGAAGTGGAGCGCTGGAATCGCCTTCATCCAGAACAACCTGCGCGGCGCAGCCATGTGCAGGAGTCGCTCAACGACTCGGCACCGATCATTGCCTGCACCGATTACGTCCGTGCCTTGCCGCAGTTGATCTCAAGTTACCTCAAGGCCCGTTACACCGTGCTCGGCACCGACGGTTTTGGACGCAGCGATACCCGCAGCCAGCTGCGCAGGTTTTTCGAAGTGGACCGCTATCAGATTGTCTTGAGCGCGCTGACCTCGCTGGTTCACGAAGGGCGCCTCGACGCCAGTGTCTGTGCCGAGGCGATTGCACGGTACGCCATCGACATTGACACCGCGGCCCCTTGGGAAGCTTGAAGCCGGATTCGCGGCAGAGTCGAATTTTCAGGAAATGGTTATGAAGAATGTGCATGAAGTTCGTATGCCCGACATCGGCGATGCCAAGGATGTCGGTGTCATAGAAATCCTCGCCAGGGCGGGCGATGCGGTGGTCGAAGGGCAGACCCTGATCATTGTCGAGACCGACAAGGCGTCCATGGAAATTCCGTCGCCGCAAACGGGCGTCCTGCAATCGTTGGCGGTGAAGCTGGATGACAAAGTCAGTGAAGGTTCGCCGATTGCCTTTATCGAGTGCGTTCAGCAACCGTTGGAGCCCGCGCAATCGGCGGTTCCTGTGCAACCTGTTGCGGCGCCAATCGCCGAACCCGTTGCACTACTTGCCGAACCCGAGCGGGTCGTTTCAGCGCCGTCGCCCACCGACACGAATGATTCACCCACGGAGTCGCCGCTGGCATCGCCCTCGGTGCGCAAGTTCTCTCGGGAACTGGGTGTTTCGCTCACGGCCATTCAGGGCACAGGGCTGCGTAATCGCATCACCAAAGAGGATGTGTTGGCCCATGTAAAACGTGCGCTGACCTCCCAGGTGCCCGCCGCAAATGCTCAGCCGCTGGGCGGGTTGCTGCCCTGGCCGGTGGTTGATTTCGCCAAGTACGGGCCGGTGGAGCGCAAGGCACTTTCCCGGATCAGGAAAATCAGCGGGGCCAATCTGCATCGCAACTGGGTGATGATCCCTCACGTCACCAATCACGACGACGCGGATATCACGCTGCTCGAACAGTTCCGCGTGCAGGTGAACAAGGAAAAAGCGGACAGCGGGGTAAAGCTGACATTGCTGGCGTTATTGATGAAAGCCTGTGCGGCGGCGCTGCAAAAATTTCCGGAGTTCAATGCCAGTCTCAATGGCGATGAACTGGTACTCAAACGGTACTTCCATATCGGTTTTGCCGCCGATACGCCAGAGGGATTGGTCGTCCCGGTGATCAAGGATGTGGACCAGAAAGGCGTGCTGGCGATTGCCCGGGAAATGTCGGAGCTGGCGGCCAAGGCCCGTGCGGGCAAGTTGAGCGGTGCCGATATGAGCGGCGGGTGCTTTTCCATCTCATCGTTGGGCGGGATCGGCGGGACTTATTTCACGCCGATCATCAATGCGCCCGAGGTGGCGATCCTGGGGGTGGGTAAAAGTGTTGAGAGACTCGCGCTGGACGGCGGGCAAGTCGTTGCGCGGACCGTTCTGCCACTGAGCCTGAGTTGGGATCATCGCGTCATCGATGGTGCCGCAGCGGGGCGGTTCAATGCCTATCTGAGCAGTGTCCTGGCGGATTACCGCAGGCTCGCCCTGTAGGAGCTGACGAGTGAAACGAGGCTGCGATCTTTTGATGTTGTGTTTAAAGAGCAAGATCAAAAGATCGCAGTCTCGTTTCACTCGACAGCTCCTACACAGCTCCTGCAGTTCTGCCGGGGATACTTGGGAATACAAATTGCCCGGGCGCTGACACATTGCAGATACATGAGCGCGGTTACATGGGACCGTCCAACACCACAGAGAGACACTGCCATGTACCGCAAACTGCAGCATGCCGCCAAGTTCCTCAGCCAGAGCGCGCGCTTGATGGTGGGCGTCCCGGATTACGACAACTACGTCGCGCAAATGGCATTGAATCATCCAGACCAGCCGGTCATGAGCTATTCAGCGTTTTTCCGTGAACGTCAGGAAGCACGCTACGGCAACCGGACCTGCACGACGCGGTGCTGCTGAACGCCGGTTGATCGGCAGCCACCCAAAAAGCCCCGTCCCTTTCCAGAGGGCGGGGCTTTTTTCGTTTTCGAGACCGGAAGGCCGTCCGGATGCGACCGCTTTTATCCGGGGCCTGCAATCAGTAATCTGTCACACCGACATTTGGATGGAGCCAAATCATGCTACTCACCCACCGCCCTGTCAGGGCTGAAGATGTTCTGGCGATCTGCAACTTCCCTCAAAACCCTCAAGAGCTGTTTTTTATGTTTCCGAAGGCGCAGTACCCGCTGACGGACGCCCAACTGCTTGCATCGATTGCCCAGCGTTCTGACTCAACGGTGGTTGAGGAGAACGGTTCCGTTGTTGGTTTTGCGAACTTTTATAAGGTTGAGCGTGAGGGTGTTTGCGCGATCGGCAACGTGATCGTGTCCCCCAGGGCCCGGGGAAAGGGAGTGGCGAAGTTTTTGGTGGAGACGATGGTGGCGCTGGCGTTTGACCGTCACCGGGCCAGTGAAGTGCAGCTTTCGTGCTTCAACGAGAACACGGCGGGGTTGCTGTTGTATCCGCAGCTCGGGTTTGTGCCGTTTGGGATTGAGGAACGGCTGTCGTCAGACGGTCGTCGGGTAGCGCTTTTAAACATGAGGTTACTCACCCAAGCCCAGCCGATGGACATTCCATGCGCGTAGACAAGGCTTGTCCGGTAGTGCTGCGCAACATCGAGCAGCTGGAGATCTTGGCGTTCCGTCATCCGTTGGCAGGTCTGCAACTGGTCAAGGGCAGTGTTGAGCCGGGAGAGTTGACTGGCGCAGCGGCTGTCCGGGAGTTGTTCGCGTTCTTCTGGCATCCGTTGGCGAGCGAGCCCAGTGAAGAATGGCATCAGATCTTTAAGGATGCCCTGGCGTTTTTAAGGCAGCGCATGCGTTGAGCGTGCGGTGTTTTAAATGGCCTCTGGACTGTTCTCGCCCACCAAGGGGATTCTCGGGCGTTTTCATGACGCGACCGGCCACAACTTCAGCCGCTCGTTCGACCAGTCGGCCGCGATGGCCCTGCCTTCGGCCAATGTCCAGCAATGGCAAAAAAGCCTGATGCAACTGGCCGCCACGGCGGACGTGATGCTCGACCCCAACTGACAGGGCTAGAAAGAGCAGGCCGCACCTTGAAGCACGACGCGTCCAAACTGCGCATTATCGTCTAGCGGCGTCACGGCCAGTAGTTGATCCAGGCGGATCTCCTGTTGGCCGTTTGCCGTTTCAACGACAAGGAATTCTTCCTTGGTGCTAGCGGTTCGCGTCGTCAGCGCTTTGGCGACCAGGCGCTCACCGTCGATCAACTCGACATCCAGTCGATATCCGCGCAGGCAGGCGATCTCCAGATAGTCGTGCAGATCGCAGTTCAAAGGCTGATACGCGTTCATGTCGTTACTCCTGGCAACCTTGCAGTTTGATGATGTAGTGACCTTGCTTGCTGATCGCCTCGGCCACCACCGGGTTCGTCGGTTCAACGTGGCAGAACCGGCAAATATTCTGAGAAATATCTTCGTCCTGAACGCCCTGTTCATCAAGGAACCGGCGTGCGTACGACTTCGCCAGTTCAGCGTCGTTGCTGTCGATCAGCACATCGAAATGCAGGTAACGTCCGTCTTTGGTGCGCACGTGGGTGTCGAATATTTTGATGGTCATCATTTGCTCTCCTTCAGTTTCCAGGTGCCGGGCAGGGACAGGTCACCCGAGGCGATGTCATAGACGCTGCTGACGCACAGCAGCGGGTTGTGCAGGTCGGCGTTGACCTTCAGTGCAGCGGTGACGCCGTCGTAGTTGAAGCTTTCGGGGAAACCCACGGCCGCCAGTGGCACACGAATCTGCGCGGCGTTTTTTGCGACGCTCAGGTCGTAGCCGGGGGAGTCGATGTAGATGGGCGCGCCCGGCCACGTCGCTGGCAACTTGGGTTTCGCATCCTTAGGGATGTCACGCACTTTCAGGCCACCGGGCCCGCAGCTTTCGTCCTTGGTCAGGACCACCCAGTGGGAATGCCAGAGGCCACCGTCGTTGTCCTTCTTGCCGTCCTTGTTTTCGTCCAGTTGCGGGGTGTCATCGAAGTCCGGGTGCGACGTCAGCGCCAGGGCGAGAATGCCCGATTTCGCTTCAAACCCGACCGCCGAGCTGTCCAGGCTGGTCGGCCAGACATAGCTGTAAACCTCGGCACCGGCGAAAGCCCCTTTGGGGGCAGGCACTCGACTGCCGGCCTTGCCGTCGACCAATTGTTCAAACACCAGGTTGCTGCCGTCCTTGAAGACGCGGGTCTGCACGAGGTCGAACGCGGCGTCGGCTTTGCCTTTCTCGCTGTGAATGCCTTCCGGGCCGTGAGCCCACGCCTGTGAGGCGAGAAGGGTGCTGATGGTCAGTGCCAGTGCGGTTTTCATGGATGCCTCCATCTCAAAATGCGTTGAATTGTTGTTTCGAATCGATACCACAAAGCCTACGGTAAAGCCGGCCTTTGTCAATATGGTTTTTATTCGATACTATTTATCAACGCTCTTGATCAGGAAATACCCGTGTTATTTGATCTGCTGGAAAGACTGTCGAGCCTGACGCGCGTCTGGTTCCGCGAGCACCCCAAGCTGACGGATCTGCAGCCGATTCAGTTGAGTGCCCTGATGTATCTGGGGCGCTGCAATCGCTACTCCAATACGCCGTTGGCGGTCACTGAATACCTGGGGCTGACCAAGGGCACGGTGTCGCAATCGCTCAAGGCCCTGGAAAGCAAAGGCCTGCTGATAAAAACCCAGGACGCCAAGGACAAACGCAGCGTGCACCTGGAGTTGACCGCACCGGCCCGAACGCTGCTGGATGCCGTGACACCACCGGATTTCCTGGTCGCCGCCGCCCGGCGCATGGGCGCGCGTGCACAGGATCTGGAAGGGCTGCTGCTGGAGCTGTTGAGGAACATTCAGCAAGGGGAAGACGTGCCGGGTTTCGGGCTTTGCCGAACCTGCCGTTTTCATCAGAAGGTGGCAGGGGCGGCTTTTTGTGGGTTGACCCAGGAACCGCTGAAGTCGAGGGAAATCGATTTGATTTGTCGGGAGCATCAATTGCCCCAGACCACAGAGGATTGAGTAAAGCGGTGTTTGATAGGGCCTCATCGCGAGCAGGCTCGCTCCCACAGGGATTTGTGTTTTGGATCACTATCGCGCGAGCTACACAAAACCTGTGGGAGCGAGCCTGCTCGCGATGGGGCCCTATCAAACGCAGAAAACCCCGGCCCAGTCCTCATCCTGCCACGTGACTAGACTACCCAGAGTTACCCAACGGCAGGAGCAACAACCGTGACGCCACTCCTATGGACTCATTGATCACCGCAGCGGCACGAGCCCTCGCAGCCGGCGATCCGCTCGGCGCACTGGACCGGATCGCCTTGCGCGACGACGCACCGGCGCTCGCGCTGCGGGGCATCGCGATGGCGCAGCTCGGCGATCTGGTTCGGGCGACGGCGCTGGTGAAACGTGCGGCGCGGGCGTTTGGCCCCAAAGAGGCATTGGCCCGGGCGCGGTGTGTGGTCGCCGAGGCCGAGATCGCACTGGCCTCGCGGGATCTGGGCTGGCCGGTGAAGGCGCTTGAGTCGGCGCGGTTGACGCTGGAGGCTCACGGGGATCGGGTGAACGCCGCTCATGCGCGCTATCTGCAGATTCGGCGATTGTTGCTGATCGGACAGCTCGACGAGGCAGAACAAAGGCTGGCCGAGCTCGACCCCGCCCCCTTGCCACCGGCATTGCGCGCTGCTCATGAACTGGTCGTGGCAGGTATCGCCATCCGACGCCTGCAATCGCAAGCGGCACGCGATGCACTCACGAGGGCCGAGCATGCTGCCGGTCTGGCCGGTATCCCGGCACTGACCGCCGAGGTCGAAAACGCGGCGCTCATCCTGGACACTCCCGCGGCGCGCCTGATTGCCCATGGCGAAGAGCGGCCAGTGTTGCTGGATGAGGTTGAAGCGTTGCTCGCCTCCAGGTCGTTGGTCGTGGACGGGTGTCGGTACTGCGTGCGAGGCGCCGGTATGTCGATTTCCCTGGCCACGCGCCCGGTGTTGTTCGTCCTCGCACGGATGTTGGCCGAAGTCTGGCCCGCCGACGTATCGAGGGAAACGCTGATCGCCCGGGCCTTCCGATTGAAACTGTCTGATGAGTCCCATCGCGCACGGTTGCGCGTCGAAATAGGACGGCTGCGCGCGGCACTGAAACCGTTGGCCGGCATCATCGCAACCCAACACGGCTTTGCGCTGGTGGCATTGGTTTCGTCCGATGTTGTGGTGCTGGCGCCACCCGTCGACGAGAAGCATGCGGCGGTATTCGCTTTCCTCGCGGAGGGTGAGTCGTGGTCGAGTTCGGCCCTGGCGCTGGCCCTGGGTGCCAGCCAGCGAACCGTGCAACGGACACTCGATACACTGGCGGCTACGGGCAAGGTGCAGTCGTTCGGCCGTGGGCGTGCGTGTCGCTGGATGACGCCGCCGGTGCCGGGTTTCGCGACGACCTTGTTACTCCCGGCGCCACTGCCGAGTGACTAGGATGAACGCCACTACCCCCTGACGAGGAAGCCCACATGAAACGTTCAACCGCTGAAGTCCTCCGTGAGTATGGCCCCTTTGCCGGTGTCGACAACGTGCACGGCGTGACCTGGGACGGTCAGCGCGTCTGGTTCGCCAGTGGCGAAAAACTCAACGCCCTCGACCCGGCGAGCGGCAAGACCCTGCGCTCGATCGACGTCGCCGCCGATGCAGGCACGGCCTTCGATGGTGAACACCTGTTCCAGATCGCCGAGGCGCGTATTCAGAAAATCGACCCGAGGACGGGGCGGGTGATCAACAGCATCCCGGCACCCGGTGGCGGCAACGATTCGGGACTCACCTGGGCCGAAGGCACGCTCTGGGTCGGCGAATACCGGAGCCGGAAGATTCATCAGATCGACCCCGAGACCGGGGAGGTGCTGCGCACGATCGAGTCCAACCGCTTTGTCACCGGCGTGACCTGGGTCGAAGGACAACTTTGGCATGGCACCTGGGAAGGAGACGAGAGCGAGCTGCGGCGGGTCGATTCGAAAACCGGGGAGGTTCTTGAGAGCGTCAGGATGCCGGCCGGTGTCGGCGTTTCGGGTCTTGAATCGGATGGCCGTGATCGGTTCTTCTGCGGCGGCGGTGGCAGCGGGAAGGTGAGGGCGGTTCGCCGGCCCTCATGAAAGAACGGTCAGGTGCCGGATCAGCCTCTCAGGATTTTGCCTGAGGTTTGACACCCCCGGCACCTGACTCCGTTGCCCGGCGCACAATCGCGGCAAACTGTTTAATCGCCAGGTCGTCCGAGCCGCCCCGTTTCCACAGCAGCCCCGGTGTGCGGATCGGGGTCGGGTTTTCCAGCGCGACGACACTCAGGCCCTCGGGCAACTGGATGGATTTCTCCCCGACGATCCCGGCCAGGTCTGTCTGCCGGATCAGTTCGATCATCGGCATGATCGTGTTCATTTCCGCGACGATCAGCGGTTCCGCACCTGCCGCACGGAAACATTCATCCAGCTGCTGGCGGGTGCTGAACGTCTTGGGCAGCAGCGTCATGCGCACGTTATGCAGCTCGAGCATGCGCACACAACGACGCTTGGCCAGCGGGTGTTCGTTGTTCACCACCAGCACCATTTCCTCGTTGTAGAGCGGCTCGAACCAAAGTTCATGCTCACCCTCGGGGCGGTAGGCGATACCGAGATCCAGATCCCCCGATTCAAGCCTTTCGACAATTTTGGCCTGGGACAGCTCTTCGGCAGTCACCCGTATTCCGGGGTTGCGCGATAGAAAGCTCGCCACACACTGAGGCACCAGGCGTGTGTTGAAGCTGTAAGTCGCACCGATGCGCACGCTTCCCACCATCGAACCCGCTGGCGTGCTGAGTGAGTTCACCGCGATGTCGATCTGCCGGAGTGCCGGTGCGACTTGTGCCAGCAGCGTATCCCCAGCCTCGGTGATCACCACGCGTTTGCCGACACGATCAAACAGCCGAACCCCCAGCTCATCCTCCATTTGCTTGATCTGATGGGACAGCGTCGATTGCGTGACGTGTGTCCGGTCAGCAGCGCGAGTGAAGTTCAGTGTTTCAGCCAGGGCCGAAAAGTAACGCAGGTGACGGAGTTCCATGGGTGACCTAACCAGTGATGGCATCGATGGTTTTTATGGGAATTTATCATTTTTACGCAACGTTGATAGTCATTAACCTGAAATCACTCAAGCCACTCTCGCCTTCGCTCAAGGGCTTTTTTGCTCAACCGCTTTTAGGACAACCCCATGAAAATCGGTAAAGAAACGATTCCACGCAGTGCCATTTGCACCTCCAACGAAGAGACCATCGTCGTCCGTGGAATGGACCTTTGTCGCGACGTGATCGGCCAGTTTTCCTTCAGCGAATACTTCTTCACGCTGCTCACCGGTCAGAAACCGAGTGCGGCCACGCTGGCGGTGCTGGACGCGACACTGGTTGCCATTACCGAGCACGGCCTGGTGCCCAGCGTGCAAGCCGCGCGCATGACCCTGGCCGCTTCGCCGGAAGCCATGCAAGGCGCCGTCGCTGCCGGCTTGCTGGGGTGTGGGTCAGTGATCCTGGGGGCGTCCGCCGATGCGGGTATGCTGCTGGAACAGGTCAAGCAGCGTATCGATCAGGGCGAATCGATGAAGGCCGCCGCTCAGACCGTCGTGTGGGACTACCGGTCGGCGAAACGTCCACTGCCGGGTTACGGCCATCCGCTGCATAAAGAGCGTGATCCACGGGTGGCGGCGTTGTTCAGCGTGGCTGAAAAGGCCGGTTCAGGCCTGACCTACGTAAACATTGCCGAGGCCATAGAAAGCGTCATTCCGGACATTGTCGGTCGGGAGTTGAAACTCAACGTCTCCGCCGCCATCCCGTCGGTGCTGCTGGGCGCAGGCTTCCCGCTCCAGGCGCTGCGCGGCGTTCCTATCCTGGCGCGCAGTGCCGGTCTGGTTGCTCACCTCTACGAAGAGATCAACACGCCGATCGGTTTTGCCCTGTCTTACCAGGCGACTCGCGAATACCAGTACACCGGCGACGTTCCAGCCGGGTTCAAAACCCACGATTGAACCGTAGTGACCCCGCTGCGAGACACACGCCTTTCAAGATTTTTGCGTCCCGTCGGGCCGCGCCAGGAGTTTTAACAATGACCAAGGTTCTCTCGGGCATTCGCGTCATCGAGCAAGGTACGTTCATCACCGGCCCGAACGCCGGCATGCTGCTCGCCGATCTGGGCGCGCAGGTGATCAAGGTCGAGCAGCCCGGTAGCGGCGACCCGTTCCGCGCCTTCCAGGGTGGGCTCTACAGCCCTCACTTCCAGACGTATAACCGCAACAAGCGCAGCGTCACGCTCAACACCAAACTGGAAGAAGACCTGGCGATTTTCGACCAGATGATCCGCGATGCCGACGTGTACATTCAGAACTTTCGGCCAGGTGCAGCGGAACGCCTGGGGGCGGGCGAAAAGCGCCTGCGCGAGATCAACCCCCGGCTGATCTACTGCGCGATCAGCGGTTTTGGACAGGACGGGCCGGCCTCCAAACGTCCTGCCTACGACACCGTCGCACAAGCCGCGAGCGGCTTTTTGAACTTGCTGATAAACCCGGCCAACCCGCGAGTGGTCGGCCCGGCCATGGCAGATTCGCTGACTGGTTTTTATGCCGCCTACGGCATCCTCGGCGCATTGTACGAACGCAACATGACCGGCGTCGGCCGCACTGTCGAAGTGTCGATGCTGGAGTCGATGTGTCATTTCAACCTGGATGCTTTCACCCATTACTTCGCGGCCGACGAAGTCATGGGGCCCTACAGTCGTCCCAGTGTTTCCCAGTCCTACGTGTTGCAGTGTGCCGATCACAAATGGGTGGCGTTGCACATGTCGTCGCCGGAGAAGTTCTGGCAGGGGCTGGCCAATGCCATTGAGCGCCCGGACCTGTTCCAGGACCCGCTCTATTGCAACCGGGACATGCGCATCAAGAATCAGGAGCTGCTGATTGATCTGCTCGGGGAGGCATTCAAGCAGTTCCCCCGTGCCGAATGGTGCCGTCGCCTGGAACTGGAGGACGTGCCTCACGCGCCGATGTACGACACCAGCGAAGCGTTGGAGGACCCGCAAGCCCGGCATCTGCAGCTGGAAATCAGTGCACCGCATCCGGTTCACGGCCAGTGGCGGACGGTCCGTTCGCCGGTGACGTTTGATGGTCAACGTTCCCTCGACGTGACCGCGCCGCCGGTCCTGGGCGAGTACGACGCCGAGATCCGACGCCAGTACGCCGCTGGCGATTGCCAGAAGGCTTGAAGACCATGCCCGCCACCCTCTACGACAAACTCTGGCACAGCCATGTCGTGCACCAGGAAACCGCCGGTGAATGCCTGCTCTATATCGACAGGCATCTGATCAATGAAGTGACGAGCCCTCAAGCATTCGAAGGGTTGCGGGCGGTGGGTCGCACCGCGTGGGACCCGACCAGCATCATTGCCACGGCCGATCACAACACGCCGACCGAGCACTGGGAGCGAGGGATTGAAGACCCGCTCGCCCGTCAGCAGGTCGAAGCGCTCGACAGCAACATTCGGCAGAGCGGTGCCCTGGCTTACTTCCCGTTCCGGGCGGCGGACCAAGGGATCGTTCACGTCGTCGGGCCAGAGCTGGGCGCCACCCAGCCGGGCATGACCATTGTCTGTGGCGACTCCCACACGTCGACTCATGGTGCCTTTGCCGCACTGGCGTTCGGCATCGGCACGTCGGACGTCGAGCACGTGTTGGCGACTCAGACGCTGTTGCTGCACAAGTCGCGCAACATGGCCATCCACGTCGAAGGCCAGTTGCCCGACGGTGTTTATGCAAAAGATTTGGCGTTGGCGATCATTGCCGAAATCGGCACGGCCGGCGCCACCGGCCACGTGATCGAGTTCCTGGGCAGCACCGTTCGGCAACTGTCGATGGAAGCCAGGATGACCCTGTGCAACATGGCCATCGAAGCGGGCGCGCGAGCAGGGCTGGTCGCGGTCGATGAGGTGACGATCGACTATCTGAAGGGCCGGCGCTTTTCCCCGCCGGGACCGCAATGGCAGGCCGCTGTCGAGTACTGGCGAACCCTGTTTTCCGATGAGTCAGCCGTTTTCGACCGAACCGTGCGCATCGACGCCAGCCATGTGCGGCCAATGGTGACGTGGGGGACATCGCCGGAGATGGTGGTGAGCATCGAGGGCCTGGTCCCCGACCCGCAATGTGAAGCGGATCCAATCAGGCGTCAGGGCATGGAGCGCGCACTGCGCTACATGGATCTTGTTCCCGGTACGCGCATGAGCGATATCAGGATCGATAAAGTATTCATTGGCTCGTGCACCAATGCCCGTATCGAAGACTTGCGTGTTGTCGCGCACATCATCAAGGGCAGGAAAGTGGCAGGCAGCATTGTCCAGGCCTTGATCGTGCCGGGGTCGGGGAGCGTAAAAAGGCAGGCGGAGGCGGAAGGGCTCGACGCTGTTTTTCTGGCCGCCGGGTTCGAATGGCGTGAGCCGGGCTGCTCGATGTGCCTGGGCATGAATGCTGACCGCTTGATGGCCGGCGAGCGTTGCGCCTCAACCTCCAACCGCAATTTTGAAGGCCGTCAGGGCATGGGCGGACGCAGTCATCTGTTGAGCCCGGCCATGGCGGCTGCGGCTGCGTTGACCGGCCGCCTGACGCCTGGCGTGGAGGTCTCGCCATGACTCCGTTTGTCAGAGAGCAAGGCCTGCTTGCCTTGCTGGATCGCAACAATGTCGACACGGACGCGATCCTGCCCAAACAGTTCATGAAGTCGATAAAACGCAGCGGCTTCGGCCAGCACGCCTTTGACGAGTGGCGATATCTGGATGCCGGTGAGCTGGGAATGGACTGTTCGAGACGGCCACTCAATCCGGATTTCGAGCTGAATCAGCCGCGCTATCAGGGCGCATCCGTTCTGTTGACGCGGGCCAATTTCGGTTGCGGTTCATCCAGGGAACACGCGCCATGGGCGCTTCTCGAGTACGGCTTCAAAGCCATCATCGCCGAGAGTTTTGCCGAGATTTTTCGGGCGAACTGTTTGAAGAACGGGATCCTGACGCTGACGCTGGATAAACACATCATTGATCGAATGTTCAGCGCGGCCAGAGCGCAACCTGAGTTTCAAGTGGCTGTGAACCTGGATGAGTGCACGGTCAGAAGTTCGCTCGGCACATTCAATTTCAATATCGAATCAAGTGTTCGCCAGAAGTTGCTCAACGGTTGGGACGATATTGAATTGACGCTTAAACAGGCCGAAAACATTCGCTCATACGAAACACTTCGGCGGCAGTTGCGACCCTGGTTGTCGCCTGGTTGATCAGTCCAGTGTCTGCATTTTTTAAAACCGCGAGAGGGTTCTCTATCGAATAAAAAAACTCCTTATCGGTGCCGTCGATCAGGAGCAGTTGAATTCTGAATTTCCAAGCAGGTGGTCATTTATATACCGTTGCAGTCGCAACCATAAATCTCCACCTGGAATGCCTCATTCCCGTGGGATGTCACCGCCCGTTGGCGATGCCATTGCCACACCCAAAAATCCTGGCAGGAGATAACAAAAAAATGACAGATCAGGCCAAATTCATCGCGGGTAGCACGTTGCTATCCGATGCCGAGCCCAACACCCCGGAGCGTTCGCCGGCTGCCGTCGATGCCTTGTTCAAACGCGTGGCGTTGCGCCTCATGCCCTTTCTATTTGTCTGCTACGTGCTCAACTACATTGACCGCGTCAACATCAGCTTCGCGCACCTGCAGTTCCAGGCCGACCTGGGAATGAGTGCGGCCGCGTACGGGTTCGGCGTGGGCATCTTCTTTGTCGGCTACATCCTGTTTGAGGTGCCAAGCAATCTGCTGCTGCGCAAGATCGGCGCGCGCAGAACCATTTCCCGGATCATGGTGCTGTGGGGAACCATCTCGCTGTCGATGATGTTCGTGCAGTCCGAGACGCATTTCTACGTGGCCAGGCTGGCGCTGGGTATTGCCGAGGCGGGTTTTTTCCCTGGCATTGTCTATTACATCTCGTCCTGGTTCCCGGATCGTCATCGCGCAAGGATCATGTCGTTCTTCGTGCTGGGTATTGCCGCGTCCGGCATCGTCGGCGGGCCGGTTTCCGGTTGGATTCTGGGGCACTTCGACGGCTTCCACGACCTGCGTGGCTGGCAATGGCTGTTCCTGCTCGAAGGGTTGCCGCCCATCCTGATGGGCATCTGGGCGTTCTGGTATCTGCCTGATCACCCCCGCGAAGCCAAGTGGCTGTCGAGCAAGGAGCGGGAACTGTTGATCTGTGAACTGGAGGCTCCCGCACCCCATGCCACCAAGGCTGACCACAGTTTTACCGCCGCACTGAAAAACCCGCGGGTGTACGTCTGCGCATTCGGCTGGTTCTCCCTGACCTGGGGCGGAAGCATTCTCAACTTCTGGGCGCCGGCGATCATTCGCGATGCCGGCATCACCAACTTTCTGCATGTCGGTCTGCTCTCGGCGATTCCCTATGCGGGCGGGGCGCTGTTCATGATCCTGGCCAGTCGTCATTCCGACCTGCGCAAAGAGCGCGTCCTGCATTTCAGCGGTCTGGAGATACTCTGCGCCGCCGGTGCCATCGGCCTGGCGATGATGCATTCGAGCGTCACCCTGGCCATCGCCAGCCTGACGGTACTGGCGGCCGGTTACCTCGCTTGCATGGCGATTTTCTGGACCATTCCTACGCGCTTTCTCGCGGGCACTGCGTCGGCGGGCACCATCGCGCTGATCAGTAGTATTGGCCAGATCGGCTCACTCACCGCCGGCTCGGCGATTGGTTGGCTCACCAGTGCGACGCAGAATATGTCCGCCGGTATTTACCTGGCGTCCGGTGTGCTGGTATTGGGCAGTCTTGCCATTGGCTGGTTATTGCCACGACTTGACCGTCGTTAATCCATAGATGCCGCACTTCGCCTGTGCTGGTTGTACAGGTTGCTTAATAAAGTTTATTGAGTTGGTTATTTCTGCCCAGGACTAAAGTGGCGCGGGCGATTTGTCGCGGCTAATTTTCAAAGTTTCAACTAATGACGTCTGTTTCGAAGCACGTGAATGCGACACCCGTTAAGTAACAAATGCAGAGACTGTGTGGGGGAGCAAGCTCCCTCGCCACAGGGGGCGGTGGCTACAAAACATAGGCCTAATAAGGCCTGCAAACGGTAGCGCTCTGTGACTAGTTACCGGCTACCAAACCCGATCACTGATTTTCAGCGACCGGGAAACGATAGAACCCAGGCCCAAGGCGCACAAGCCGGCGGATGCTTGAGCACCTGTAGGCAACGGCGCAACGCGTTGTAGCTTTCTAGAAGTAACGTTGAGTGCCTTTAAACACGAGTGCTGCAGCGAATAAATTCGTAAAAGGATTGAGGAATTTTCTGACGGTTTTTTAGGGTTGGCCGTCGGAAGCATGGCGTTTACTATTCTGATCTGAGTGGAGTAGCCAACCCGGCGCCTGGCGAGGTGTACTTCATCCAGACGGCGACGACAACGAGCCATATACCGATTAGACTGGTACGCATTGACCCCGGAGGCTACGATGAGCGCCCGACTTTCCCCTATCGTTTCAGAGTTCGAAACCGAAGAGCAAGCCGCCAGCTATGACCGTTGGTTCCGTGCCAAGGTACAGGCTTCGCTGGATGATCCTCGCCCAAGTATTCCGCACGATCAGGTGATGGCTGATATGCGAGCCCTCATCGAATCAAAGCGCAACAAGCACGATGCTGGTTGAGTGGCGGCCCGAAGCGCGGGCTGAACTCTGGCAAATCCTAAATTATATTGGCGACCGTAACCTTGTAGCAGCTAGTGAGCTGTACCAAGCCATAGAGGCCGCTACATCAGCCCTTCCTGAGCATCCCTACCTCTATCGATTTGGTCGAGTACCCGATACTCGGGAAATTGTTGTGCATCCCAACTTATCAAGTGACGGACCGAATCGAGATCTTGAGCGTTTTGCATGCCAGGCAGGAATACCCCTGATAACACCTGTACTTGAGCCTTGGGGGGCTTCGTAAAATGAGGCGTTAAGTGCGGCCTGACGCTCCTTGTGGTTGTGTCAGCCTGTCCCGGAGTCGCCCTGGTTTATCTCGCCCTAGGCTGTGCACTTATCTCACTCCTGAACAATAAAAGTCCGCTCAATCCCTCTACCCCCCCCATCCCTCCCGCACCGCCGTGCGAATCCCCTCCAGCAACATCGCAAACGCCGGGTTGTCATTGTTCTCGCGCCAGATCAAGTGCAGCTCGCTCTGCACACCTTCGCCCAGATCAATATCGCGAAACACCACGTTCTTGAACACCACACTGGTGGCGCAGCGCGGCACCAGGGCCAAACCCATTCCGGCGTTGACCAGCGCCAGAATCGTCAGTGACGAGCCCAGCCATTGCACATATTCCGGCGCCACTCGGGCAGAGCGGAGCATGCCGGTCAGCAGTTCGTTGAAGGGCGGGTAGGCGGCGTGGGAGTACATTAGGAACGGTTGCGCGTCGAGGTCTTTGACCGACACGGTTGGTGTGCTGGCCAATCGATGGTTGCTGGGCACGGCCAGTACAAACGGTTCGCGCACCAGGCACTCGGTGGCATAGCCCGGCTCCAGCAGCGGTGCGCGGACAATCCCCAGATCGATACGACGAGCGCGCAGGGCTTCGTGCTGCTGGTAGGTGTTCATTTCCGACAGGTCGATTTTGACGTGCGGCTGTTTGAGCCGCGCTTCGGCGATGACCTTGGGCAGGAACTCGTACACCGCGCTGCCGACGAAGCTGATATTGACCGAGCCGATGTCCCCTTCGGCGAATCGACGGGCCGTCACGGCGGCTTGTTGGGCACGCTCCAGCAGGTTCTGCGCTTCGATGAAGAACGCGCGGCCGGCGGCGGTCAGGGCGACGCTGCGGGTGGTGCGGGTGAACAGCTCGACGCCCAGGTGATGCTCCAACAGTTGAATCTGTCGGCTGAGGGGCGGTTGCGTCATGTTCAGGCGTTCGGCGGCACGCCGGAAGTTGAGTTCGGTCGCCACGGTGGTGAAGCAGCGCAGTTGCGTCAGTTCAAACATTGATCTAATCCAGGTATCAATCGAATGCCAAGTTAGATTAGACGGGATCAATGCCCGCGTCCATGATCGCCCCGTCCCTAAAAAAACAATGATCGGGAGTTTGCCCTTTGAATACCCTCCAGAATCCGGACCCGACTGTGCTTGCCCGCGCAGCGGCCAAAGTGAAGCGCCATGTGCTGCCGTTGTTCGTGGTGATGTTCATCGTCAACTACATCGACCGGGTCAACATCGGTTTCGTGCGCAGTCACATGGAAACCGACCTCGGTATTGGCGCCGCAGCCTATGGCTTGGGTGCCGGGCTGTTCTTCATCGGTTACGCGATCTTCGAAGTCCCCTCCAACATGCTGCTGCAACGCTACGGTGCCCGCGCCTGGTTGACGCGCATCATGTTCACCTGGGGCGCGGCCGCCATGGCCATGGCCTTCGTGCGCGGCGAAACCAGTTTCTATGTGCTGCGCTTCATTCTCGGCGCGGCCGAAGCGGGTTTCTTCCCCGGCATCATTTACTACTTCACCCAGTGGCTACCGTCGACCGAACGGGGCAAGGCCATGGCGATCTTCCTCAGCGGCTCGGCCATTGCCTCGGTGATTTCCGGTCCGGTGTCCGGCGCGCTGCTGCACGTCAGCGGGTTCAGCCTGCACGGCTGGCAGTGGATGTTCCTGATTGAAGGTTTTGCTTCCATCGTGCTGTGCGGCTTTGTGTGGTTCTGGTTGCAGTCCCATCCGCGCGAAGCGAAATGGCTGAGCGTCGAAGAAAAAGGCGCGCTGGTAGGCGCCATCGCGTTGGAGCAGCAGGCTCGCGAAGCCTCGCAAACGGTCAAGCCGTCAATGTTCAAGTTGTTGGCCGACAAGCAGATTGCGCTGTTCTGCTTCATCTACTTCTCCATTGCCCTGACCATTTACGGCGCCACGTTCTGGCTGCCGAGCATGATCAAGAAGATGGGCAACCTCGGCGACTTCCAGGTCGGCCTGTTCAACTCGATTCCGTGGATCATCTCCATCGTCGCGATGTATGGCTTTGCCGCCATGGCCAGCAAGTGGAAATACCAGCAGGCCTGGGTGGCGGTGACATTGGTCATCGCTTCTTTCGGCATGTTCATGTCCACCACTGGCGGGCCGATTTTCGCCTTCGTCGCCATCTGTTTTGCTGCCATTGGTTTCAAGGCTGCCTCGGCGTTGTTCTGGCCGATTCCACAAGGCTATCTGGACGCCCGCATCGCCGCAGCGGTGATCGCGCTGATCAACTCCATCGGCAACCTCGGCGGGTTCGTCGCCCCGACCGCGTTCGGTTTCCTGGAGCAAACCACCGGCTCCATCGAGGGCGGTCTGTACGGTCTGGCGGCCACGTCGCTGGTGGCGGCGGTGGTGATCTTCTTCGCTCGCACAGCACCCCGTGGTGACGCACTTCGTGCGCTGACCGGCAAACCTGCCGATGACTCTGTGCCACAAAAATCTATCCGTAACACAGCTTTGAAATCTGATCCAAAGGGAGCTGCCTCTTGAAAATCAAACGAGTCACCGTCACCCCCATTGCCTTCCGTGATCCACCGCTGCTCAACGCCAGTGGCATTCACGAGCCCTTCGCGCTGCGCTCGATCATCGAGATCGAGAGCGACAATGGCTACATTGGCCTGGGTGAAAGTTACGGTGATGCCCCGGCGCTGTTGATCCAGCAGCAACTGCAAGACCAACTGATCGGCCTCGACCCGTTCAACCTCAATCAGCTGCGCAGCATCGTGCAAGCCACCGTGGCGGCGAACAAACCGGTGAGTATCGCCGGTGCAGAACTGGCACCGGGCTCCCATGCCAGCAAAGCAGTGAGCAACGCGTATTCGGCGTTCGAAGTGGCGTTCCTGGATTTGCAGGCACACTCGTTGAACGTGCCGTTGGTGGACTTGCTGGGCGGTGCGATCCGCGACGAGATTCCGTTCAGCGCCTATCTGTTTTTCAAATACGCCCAGCATGTTGATTCGCCCTACAAGCCGGACAGTTGGGGCGAAGCCCTGAACGAAGAGCAGATCGTCGCCCAGGCGCGGCGCATGATCGAAACCTACGGGTTCAAGAGCATCAAGCTCAAGGCCGGCACGCTGCCACCGGAGCACGAAGTGTCGTGCATCAAGGCGCTGAAAAAGGCTTTCCCCGGTTATCCGTTGCGCATCGACCCGAACGGCAACTGGTCGCTGGAAACCTCGATTCGCATGGCCGAGCTGCTGGGCGACGACCTGCAATATTACGAAGACCCGACGCCTGGCCTCGATGGCATGGCCGAGCTGCACAAGCGTACCGGCCTGCCATTGGCGACCAACATGGTGGTCACCGATTTCGATGAGTTCCGTCGTAGCGTGGCGTTGAACAGCGTGCAGATCGTCCTCGCGGATCACCATTACTGGGGTGGCCTGCGTGACACTCAGGCACTGGCCAAGATGTGCCAGACGTTTGGCCTGGGCGTGTCCATGCATTCCAACTCGCACCTGGGCATCAGCCTGATGGCCATGGCCCATGTCGCCGCCTCGGTGCCCAACCTCGACTATGCCTGCGACACGCATTACCCCTGGCAGGAACCGGATGAAGAAGTGATCAAGGGCGGCAAGCTGCCCATCGTTGATGGCTGCGTGAAGATCACCCGCGCCCCGGGATTGGGCCTGGAGCTGGATCGCGATCAACTGGGCAAGCTGCATGATCAATACCTGACCTGCGGCATTCGCCAGCGCGATGACGTGAAACAGATGCAGCGTTACAAGCCGGAGTGGAAGGCGGTCAAACCGCGTTTTTGAGTCCGGTCAGCAGGCGCTCGATCTGCGCCAGCTCCCAGGTGCTGAGCAGGCTGACCGGGTCGGTGCCGTAACGTTGCCAGCTGTCGAACACGCCCTCGCGGCCGTCCGGGCTCAGGCAACGTTGGCAATGGCGCAGGTGGCTACCGTCGAAATCGAGGGTCAGGTGCCAGCCTTCGACTTCGACCTGAACCCGGTCGGGTTCGGACAGTTCGTCGAGGCGCCGCAATGGATAAATGCCCAGGGCAGCGTCTCGCAACAGCTGGTAAACCTCGCGGGCGGTCAGGGCTGGCACAGATGTCTCCGATGGGTGAAGGTGCCGTTGCGTCATGCCTGGCATCAGGGGGCACAGGATAGAGTGTGTCCTCGAGCCTGTCAGCGGATGGACGATCACTTCGTCTGCTGGCGCTGCACCTTGGGCGAAGACTGATTTATCGTGTGTACGAAAAAGCCCGGCTTTTCAGGCCGGGCTCTTTTTTGGGTGCTGCTTTAAAGGCATTCATTCATGCAACGCGACGTTCGATCAAACGATCGGAACCACCTTCGGCCACACGGCGTTCGATCAAACGATCCGAACCACCTTCAGCCACACGGCGTTCGATCAGACGATCGGAACCACCTTCAGCCACACGGCGTTCGATCAGACGATCGGAACCACCTTCAGCCACACGACTTTCAATCAGACGATCCGAGCCGCCCTCAGCGACAACCGGGTGAGCAGAGGTAGCGGCGAAAGCGTTAACTGCAAAAACCGAGAAAGCGATGCTGAGAAGGACTTGGCGTTTCATGATGATGTGCTCCGGGGTGTAGTTGTTGGGTATGGAGGCGATGTTACGCCGCGGAATTTTTAAGAGAACTTCATTGAAATGATGGTGACTATCGACGTCGGCAATGGATGGGCAAACCCGTCAAATTGCGTTGCCGTGCACGTCGGGATAGCCGTTTTCCATGCGGATGGTTATGCTCGCAGCGTTTTGCATTTGCCAATCATTAACAACCACAGTGATGTTATGAGCCAATCAGAGACGCGTGCGACTGTCCTAGCGCTGTACCCGGAAGATTCCCGCGAGGCCGCGGCGCTGCTCAAACAAGCCGTACCCCTGATGGTTCGTCACAACATTCCGCCCAATCCCGTGCACTACGCGCTCTGGTACACCTACAGCAAAGGTCAGGAGCCAGAGCTCAATCGTCACCTGGACAGGGTGGTCAAGGACTTCGAGAGCTTTCCTCCTGAATCTGCCACCAAACTGTTTCGCGACTACATCATTCGTGACGAGCTGGAGGACGCCCGGGCCGGGCAGCAACAGGCAATCAATCTGGTCGATGACATGCAGCGCGACGTTTCACGCAGCGTGGAAGGCAATCTCAACTTTCAGAACAGTCTGGGACGTTGCCTGGAAATGCTCGAAGCGCCCGTCAACGAGCGCTTGCCGGACATTTTGAGCGAACTGCAACAGAGCACCCAGCTCATGCAGACTCAGCAAGAACGCTTCCTCACCCAGCTGCACTCCGCTCAAAACGAGATCAAAAGCCTGCGCGGCAAGCTTGAACGTGCACAATTGGCCGCGACACTCGATGGCCTGACCGAGCTCCTCAACCGGACGGCCTTCACTCGCTTGCTGGAGCAGGCACTGAGCAATGCCTCCCAGGGCGTGGCGCTGGTCATGCTGGATATCGATCACTTCAAACTGTTCAATGACCAATACGGCCACCCGTTAGGCGACCGCGTGCTGCAACATGTCGGCCAGGTGTTACGCAGTTCGCTGCCACCCCATGCCATTGCGGCGCGCTACGGTGGTGAGGAATTTTGCGTCATTCTGGAACAATGCCCCGACCTCACGACTGCCGGGGCGTTCGCTGAGCAGCTGCGCCTGAAGATCCAGTCGTTACGGATCAAGGCGCGTGTCAACGGCAAGGTCCTCGATACGATCACGGCGTCCTTCGGTGTTGCCCTCGCTCAACCCAGTGAGAATCTGGAAAGCCTGTTGACTCGTGCGGATGACGCGCTTTACCAGGCCAAGCGCAACGGGCGTAACCAGGTGCATCGGTAGTCGATAAACAGCGGCTCAAGAACTCGCAGGACCGATCCATTTCGTGACCGTGGGGGCTTGCCACTGCTCCAGCGCATCGATCAGTGCCGACGGGTCGGTATCGAAGATCAGCATCTGGTTGTGTTCGGTTTTCATGAAGCCTTCGTTCACGGCATGGTCGAGAAGGCTGCGAACCGGATTGAAAAAGCCGCTGATGTTCAGGCAGGCGACGCCTTTGTGGTGTTCGCCCAGTTGCGTCAGGGTCGCGACTTCAAACAGCTCTTCAAATGTTCCCAGGCCACCGGGCAATGCAATGAAGGCATCCGCGCAGTCGCTCATGCGCGTCTTTCGGCTGCGCATGTCTTGCGTGACTTCATGTCGGGTGAGCCCGCCATGAAGATGCCCGAGGTCGAACAGCAGGCGCGTGATGATGCCAACGACTTCACCGCCCTCGGCGAGTACGGCATCGGCCATGACGCCCATCAGGCCCTTGTCGGTGCCGCCATAGACCAGGCGTATTCCGCGTTTTGCGATTTCCCGACCCAAGGCCTGGGCACCTGCCATGTATTCGGGGTTGAAGCCGTAGTTGGAGCCAGAAAAGACAGCAATGCTTCGAAGTGGGGAAGGCGTGGGCATTGGACGGTTCCGCTTGAGGGTTGGCAAAGCGGCCATGGTCCGTCTCTTTGGATTCGCGAAAAAGGTCCAAGAATGGGCTTTTTGATTGAGCCATGACCCTCGTCAGGTTGGCCGAGCTATCCCTTCACATCAGCTCAAGAATGCGTTTTCCAAGCTGTTCGGCGGTGTCTTCCGAGTCGATATTGGCAAAACCGAGCAGCAGCGCGGAGTCTGTCTGTGCCCCGATACTCCAGTCGCTCAGGGCCTCTGCGTAAATGCCCGCTTGTTGCAGGCGCTCGACCAGCGCGTGATCGGACTGTTGTGGCGTCAATCGGAGAATCAGGTGCATGCCTCCCGGCTGGGCATCAATGCGGATGCGCTCGCCCAGCGCTTTCTTGAGCCCCCTCGCGGTCGCCTCCCGGCGTTCGCCGTAGAGTTTTCTCATGCGCTGGATATGGCGGGCAAAATGGCCCTCTGTCACAAACGTTGCGACGATGGCTTGCGTGAGTTCCGGGCAGCCTCCGAGGAATACCTGGCTGACGTGTTCGAATCGCTCAACCTGCGCGGGCGGCACAATCAGGTACGCGAGCCGGATTCCGGGGAACAGCACCTTGCTGAAGGTACCGGCATAGAGCACCCGGCCATCGCGATCCAGGCTCTTGAGCGCGGGCAGCGGGCGGCTGATGTAGCGGTACTCGCCGTCGTAGTCGTCTTCGACAATCCATGCCTGCTGCCGGGTTGCCCATTCAAGCAGCTCCAGCCGTCGCGGCAGCGACAGCGACACGCACAGAGGGCTCTGATGGGCCGGCGTGACGACGGCCGCCCGCGCGTTCATTGCACTGTTCACTCCTTGCGCGACCCGCATGCCGTCCTGGTCGACCGGAACGGGGGCAACCTCTATCTGAAGGTGTGCCAGCAACTGCCGGGTGGGCAGGTATCCCGGGTCTTCAACGAGCACGCGGTCTCCAGGTTTGAGAAGCGCGTGGGCGATCAGGGCCAGTGTGTTGCGGTATCCCGACGTGATGAACACTTGAGAAGGCGAGCAGGTAATCCCCCGCGCGACTTGCAGATAGGTGGCAATCGCGGTTCGCAACGAATCCAGCCCCAGTACCGACGGATTGGCCATGTCCGGGATCCGAGTGGCGCGAACGCACCGTGCGCCGATTTGCGACCAGATTTTCCGTGGAAAGGCATCCAGCGCAGGCAGGGCCATCTGGAAGGGCAGGACCGGCGCCTTATGCCTGATCGAGGTGCTGGCAGCCCCCTTGAATGTGGATTCCGCGCGGGCAGAGGGTCGCCTGATGTTGATACCCGGCGCCACCACCGTGCCGGCCTGGCCACGAGGAAGGATGTAGCCTTCCGCCGTCAGGAGTGAATACGCGGTATCGATGGTGCCTCGGGCCAGGCCAAGTTCTTTGGCCAGTGCCCGAGCCGCAGGTATCCGGTCACCCGGTGTGAGCAAGCCGTCACTGATCGCGCCTCGGAACCGCCAGTAGATTTGCCGGTAAATCGGTTCCGGAGAGTCTGGATCGAGGGGTGAGAAGCTGTTGATCTTGGTTGTCATGTTCTCGCCAGTACGTGCGTCCCGTTATTGTTCGCCAAGGAAGTTCAGCAGGATGGCATTAAAGTCAGCGGGTGCTTGGATGAACGCGAAATGACTGGCGTTGGGCAGTATGGCCAGGCCGGCTCCCGGGATGGTGGCTGCCATGTACTCCGTGTGCTCACGTTTGATCGCCTCATCGTGGTCCCCGTCGACAATCAGCACCGGAGTTTTGATTTTCTTCAGGTCGGCATCGCTCCATTCAGGCTGCGTTGCCCACATATGACTGATTTGCTCAACGAACTGATCAAACTTGTCTGGCGTCGGGGACAGCTTTTTATATTCCTGTCCGGCACGCTCGATATAGGCCGCAAACACCGGGTTTTTTTCAACGCCAGGGATGACACCCGAAGTGGTCGAGTTGGCGGCGAAGGCGAATATTTTCCCGACGCGCTCGGGGTGACGTATCGCCAGGTCCAGCCCCAGGATCGCCCCGTCACTCCAGCCCACCACGTCAGCCTTGGGGATTTTCAGATGGTCCAGCACGGCCACGACGTCATCGGCCATCAAATCGTAGCCATAGGCTTGCGCATCCCGGCTGCTGCGACCATGGCCACGGCTGTCCAGCAGAACGACGGTGTGATGCGGGGCAAGGACGTCGACCTGATTGCCCCAATAATCGGAGTTGGCCAGGCCGCCATGCAACAGGATCACCGGTGATCCCTGGCCGACGACGCGGTAGAACAGCCTGGCGCCGTTGGCGTCGAGGTACCCGGATTTAGCGGCCGTCGTAACCTGCGGCGTCGCTGGAAGTGTTTCCCAGCGCTCGGAAGCCTGGGCCATCGAAAAGCACATGCACAGCAAAGCTGCAGCCAGGAATCGGTTCATCGTTGTCTCCCTATGGTCATTGAATCGAAGAGAAATGCGCTTGCAGCGTTTGATCGGTCTTGCTCCGGGTCTGGGCGACAACCTCCGGGCCAAAGGCTGTTCCTTCAACGGTGAAGAACGTCAGATCATGCAGTCCGATCATGCCCAGCACGGCTTTCAGATACGGTGTCAGAAAGTCTGGCTGACGTGGGTTGCCCCCTGAAAATCTTCCGCCCGAGGAAATGGCGACAAAGACCGGGCGGTCGCGCAGCAAACTTGTTTTTCCATCCGCACCCACATTGAACGTGCGACGAACCCGAGCGACATGATCGATCCAGACCTTCAGCGTAGAAGGTACGGTGAAGTTGTGCATGGGCGTAGCGATGACCACGACATCGGCACTGTCCAGTTCCTGAATGAGTGCTTCCGATCGGGCGATGGACCCCTCCTGAGAGACGTCTGCAGCAGACTGTTGGGACGTCGCGTAAGGCTCATCGACAGGCAATAACTCGCCATCGCCCACCCTCCGGCTGATGACCGTTGCCGTTGGATCGCTCTTGAGTAAAAAACCAATGATGTTCTGGGAGAGCCGATGGCTCTCGGAGGCTGGCCCGCGAGGGCTGCAACTGACGTGCAGGATGTTCATGATTCACCTATTTCCGGTTCGCTGATCTGCAGCGTGGGACAGGCAATCATTCTAGGAAGCTTATGACCCATGCCAAAGGTCCATGAATCAGGCTTTCAACTGGTCCATGATTTTTGTCGGCAGGCAAAGATCATGGCCTGCAACTGAAGATGGATCATGGACCTTATCAACCAGGCCAAGAGACAGCACGATGGAGTCCCTCAACCCGTAAACACAAGGATTCATCATGAGTACTCGTCTCGACTACGCCAAGGCTTCACCTGAAGGTTACAAGGCTTTCGGAGGGGTTTATGTCTATCTACAGAACAGTGGTTTGTCCCACGAACTGATCGATCTGGTCTATCTGCGGGTATCGCAAATAAACGGCTGCGCCTTTTGCATCGATATGCATTCGCGGGATCTGGTCAAACTCGGCGTTACGGTAGAAAAACTTGTCCTGGTCCCTGTGTGGCGCGACGCAGGCGACGTATTCAGTGCCCGCGAACGTGTCGCACTGAGTTGGGCAGAAACGGTCACTCGCGTCGCCGAAACCGGTGTTCCCGATGCGGACTATAAAGCTGCTGCTGCCGAGTTCAGCGATAAAGAACTGGCTGATCTGACTTATGCGATCGGCCTGATGAACGCCTTCAACCGATTTGGCGTCACGTTCCGTTCGATCCCCGCTGCTGCCGGCAAAGCTTGAACAATCCCCTGAGTCATTAGAACTCTCATCATGTCTCGCCGGGCTGCAACGCCTGGCGAGTCAACCAACGGAGCTTTTAACCATGGCATGGTCACTGCTTGGCCTGGCGGGCATTCTCGAAATCGCTTTCGCCTTTTTCATGAAGGGTTCTGACGGTTTCACACGATTGACCCCTGGATTACTGGCGGCCGTTACCGGCCTGTCGAGTGTCTTTTTGCTTTCCCTGTCGCTGAAAACACTGCCGGTGGGGACTGCCTATGCGGTCTGGACCGGTATCGGCGCGGCAGGTACCGCGATTCTGGGAATGGCGGTGCTGGGCGACGCCACCACGCTGCTGCGGATTCTGTGCATTGTTGTCATTTTGGGCGGTGTTATCGGACTCAAACTGGTCTCAGGGAATTGATGCCAGCGTGATATCCCGGATATAAGGCATTTTGCTGGCCCCGCTGGCACCAAGTAGTCGCCAAAATCACTTCATTTTCAGGTGGTTAGGGCGGACTTTAAATGCGCAATGTATGGATTACGCTGATTTCGCTGGGCCTGGCGAGTGTCGCCGTTTCTGTCCAGGCCAAAGAACTGAAGTCGAATGACCAGTTCATGTGCAGTTGGGGCGCGGGTACCGCAGCCAGGGCCCAGGAACTCAAACTGTCGGGGGTCTCGTTGTATGCCGCGCGCCAGAAAATACAGGCCTACAAGTTCAACAAGTCGTGGATGCGCATGATGGCCATGGGCATTACCGAGCAAACCTATGACAGCCCGTCGCGAATCAAGCCCGCTGCGCTGCGGCAGAGCTTCTACGAAGATTGCGTCCGGTATAAGTTGGCGCGTAAATGATGAGGTGGCCCGAAAGCGGCCACTTACAACCCATCTCCCATCAGCTTCAGGTACTCGGGGCTCTCGGATATCGAATTGTGCCCCACACCCGGTATGACCTTCAGGGTCGCCACACCGTTGGCGAAGTGCCTGTAGAGTTTTTCCGTGCTTGAGCGCGGTATGACTTCGTCGTGCTCCGCCGTGATCAACAGCGTCGGCACCGTAATGTGAGCAGCGTACTTCCACGATTCAAACTTGTCCTGTAGCAGCCACTTCACCGGAAAAATCGGGTACTGGCGCACGGCGAGGTCTTCAAGGCTGTTGTAGGGCGTGACCAGGATCAGGCGCGCTGCCGGGCGTTGGCTGGCGAGGCGCACGGCGACGCCCGAGCCCAGGCTGCGACCGACCACCGCGATCTGGGGATGGGTGTCGTAGACCTTGTCGAACAAGGTCATGGCATCGCGCGAAATCGCTTCCTCGGAAGGCGAACCGGAGCTTCCACCGAAACCTCGGTAGTGAAGCAAGTAGAGCGCATGGTCCGGGAACGCCTGCGAGAACTCCGGCAAGTTGCGAGACACGTCCTCGGCATTCCCCCCGAAATAAATCAGCGCATTGGGTCCGTCGTGCGGTCTGACGCTGACCAGCACCTGCGCATCGGCCACTGACAGCCTGAGCAGCGTTTCGGGTGTCCCGACGGCGCGGGGTTGCGGGAAGTAGATCAAGGCGCGCTGAAACACGAACAACGCGGCACAGAGCGTCAGGTACAACGCGGCAACGATGACGATGAGATACACCAGGGTGCGCGACATTCGGCTAACGTTAGTGGGGGGCATTGACGGGTCTGGCCTGAAGACTGCTATCGCTTGATCGATGTCAGAGTGTAGCTGAACGATGGCCGCACGCGCCGACCCTGGACGGCGGAGGAGTGCATCGAGGGGGAAGGGCCATGCCATGAGCCACACTGATGGATACACGCGTCGACAAATACTCACGCTGGCTGCCGGTGCTACGGCGGTTTTCACCTTCGATCCGGCCTTTGCAGCATCCGCGCCGTCGAAGGAAACAGGAGGCAAGAACATGCTGACCCGCGCCATTCCTTCCAGCACCGAGCCATTGCCCATCGTCGGCGTGGGCACTTATCGCGGCTTTGATGTTGCGCCTTCCGATCCTGCCTACAAGAACCTGCCCGCCGTTCTCAGTGCATTGTTCGAGAAGGGCGGGACGGTGATCGACAGCTCGCCCATGTATGGCCGCGCCGAACAGACCACGGGTGAACTGCTGTCGATACATCGCCCGCGTTCGCCGGCGTTTCTGGCCACCAAGGTGTGGACCCGTGGTCGCGAGGAAGGCATCGCGCAGATGGAGCATTCCTTCAAACTGCTGCAGACCGATCGTATCGACCTGATGCAGATTCACAACCTGTTGGACTGGAAAACCCATTTGCCCACCTTGCGCAAATGGAAGGAAGAAGGGCGCATTCGCTACATCGGCATCACCCATTACGCCGCGTCGGCTTACGATGAAGTGGAAGCGGTACTCAAGGCCGAGCCATTGGACTTTTTGCAGATCAACTATGCGCTGGATGATCGTGGCGTCGAGAAACGCATCCTGCCGCTGTGCCGCGAGCGGGGCGTGGCGGTGATCTGCAATCGGCCTTTCGGCGGCGGTGATTTGCTCGCCCGATTGAAGGGTAAACCTCTGCCGGGATGGGCGTCGCAAGTGGGCGTCAACAGCTGGCCGCAACTGGCGCTCAAGTTCCTGCTGGCGCATTCGGCGGTGACCTGCGTCATCCCTGGCACCGGCAACCCGCGTTACATGGCGGAAAATGCCGGTGCGGGTTTCGGCCCGATGCTGACGGGGGCGCAGCGCGAACAGTTGATTGATCTGGTGGGGTAGGCGCGCAGCCGCGCTAAACCAGGTATCGCCGAAACCAGCCCAGCGTCCTGTCCCAGGCAAGTTTGGCCGCGGCCTCATCGTATCGGGGCGTAGAGTCGTTATGAAACCCATGGTTGGCGCCGGGGTAAATGTAGGCTTCATACGTCTTGCTCGCCGCTTTCAGCGCTTGCTCATAGGCGGGCCAGCCTTCGTTGATGCGCGTGTCCAGTTCGCCGTAGTGAAGCATCACCGGCGCCTTGATTCGGGAGACATCCTTGGCCTCTGCCTGTCGGCCATAAAAGGACACGCCAGCCCCCAGTTCCGGATAAGCCACCGCCGCGGCATTGACGACGCCGCCGCCATAGCAGAACCCGGTGATGCCGACTTTTCCGGTGGTCGCATCATGTTTCATCAGCCACTCGATGGCCGCAAAAAAGTCATTCATGAGCTTTTCAGGGTCGACAGTCGCCTGAAGCTCCCGACCTTTGTCGTCGTTGCCGGGATAGCCGCCGACCGACGTCAGGCCATCGGGGGCGAGCGCGATGAAACCGGCCTTGGCCACACGCCGGGTGACATCCTCGATGTAAGGGTTGAGCCCGCGGTTTTCATGCACGACCATCACCGCCGGCACCTTGCCGGTGGCTTTGGCCGGGCGTACCAGATAAGCACGGACCGGCCCGTTACCTTTGGGGGAAGGGTAGGTGACGTACTCGGCGATGATGTCCGGGTCGGTAAATGCCACTTGCTCGGCCAGCGCATAGTTCGGACTGAGCGCGGCAAGCAGCGCGCTGGCCGTCAGACCGCCCAGGGTGAACAACGTCGCACGGTCCAGAAACTCCCGCCGGTTGATCTTGCCGTGGGCGTAGTAGTCGTACAGTTCGAGCAGTTCCGGGGCAAAGTCTTTCGCAGTCAGACGGGGCATCGGTGCGCTTCCTTTTGGGCGGCGGTTGTTCCCTGTCAGTTAAGCGCATGAGGAGGTTTTTTGTAGGCCCGCGAATGGCCGGCGAGTGATCGCCCATGCAGACGGTTCAACACCCCCCGTTACTTGAAAAAGTCTGCTGCGCGATAAATATGTACCGCACCTGATTATCACCCCATCGACATGCTGTGCCCCTACAGACAAGGAGAGACTGTATGGCACAACGATTCAACGATGGAACGTCAGGAGATGTCGTCATCAGGTCCGGCCCGCCTGCTTCTGGCGGCGGTTGGGGTGGCGGTAGTGGCGGCGGTGGCGGTAATCGGGTCGGGGCGTCCGGCAATTTTGGTGGTCCTAGTGCCAAGACCATCGCGCTCAGGAAGGCGGCCAACAGGGCACGGGAAGCCAAGGCTGCGAAGGACAAGGCAGACGCGGCGGCACGCGCTCAGGAACTGGCACGTGCCCAGGCGCGGCAGCAATTGCTCGCGGTACTGACCCAGCGTCATGGCACCTTCAGAACCGAGCTCGACGGGCGCTTTGCGGTCAGGGCCGAGCAACTCACGCAATCAATCGAGCATGAAATCGCTGCTGCCGGACGCCCACATACTGGTGAGTCCAGCGAACGCTGGCAGCTGTATCTCATCACCAAAGACAAGAGCGAAATCGATGGGCTGATCACCCAAAAAAACGCGCAGCTCAACGACAAAAACGCGATTGCCACCGCATTCGACGGGCACGATCCACTCACCCGCACCGCTGACGACTACCTGACCCGACTCAAGCAGTTCGGTGATGCGCTCATGAGTGGCCATCAGCTCTGGGAGGATGCTTACAACGCGGCTCATGAAGCCCGGTTGCTGTCGGCGCAACTCGATGCGCTCAACGACAAATCCAACGCGCTGGCCACGCATCATGCCGAGCAGACCATCGTCTGGCGCGAGCGTGAGGCACTTTGGGAGCGTCATCGTCAGTACGCCCAACAGCGTGACGCGCGCATTCGGTTCAAGCAACAGGTTGATGAGGATGCACGCCTTGAACGGGTCAAGCAGGCCAACACTTTTCATTTGCCTGTCACATCGTCATCGCTTTCTGCCGGGGTAATACCCAGCCACGGCGGAGAATGGATTGATTCCGACAAACTGGTAATAGCCGTTTCGCGTGCAGTCACCGCATTGGGCTCCGTCGCAGCGACGCTCACGGTAGGGCAAACCGCGATATTCATGGCGGGGATCGCCTATCCCAGCGAGTTGGGCAACGGCGAGTTGACCCCTGAACAACGACATCAATTGTCCGTGGCCGTCCCGGCTGAAGCCCTGGAACTTCATGACCGTCAAGAACTGCAGGCCGCTGCCGACGCAGGCGACTCGGTGGAGGTTGAATACCGGTTCAAACCCGTGGCCGCGCCGGAAGGTACCGCGATCATCGTTGTCGGTTCGGGTGGCGATATCGATTCTCGCGTCCCGGTCGTGAATGCAGTGCTTGATCCGCAGACAGGCATCTACACCGCCGAGATCCCCGGGTCACCGACCAGACATGTGCAATTCACGCCAGACGCCACGCCTCAAGCGGACATCACCAGCCAGGCTCGACTGACCGTCACGGAACCGCAGGTTCAGGACATCCCGGCGGGTGTTGACTGGCGCATCCAGGATTGCATTGTCTGTGTGCCTGGTCTGCCACCGACCTACCTGTCCTTCAACGTTCCGCCCATGGGCACAGGTGTTGTCAACGGAACCGGTCAAGTGGCGACGGCTGATTGGTGGAAGAGCGTCAGCCAGGCAGCAGGAGCAGCGATCCCGAGTCAGATTGGCGACCAGTTCCGAGGTAGGGAATTCAAGTCGTTCGAGGCGTTCGATGAGGCGTTGTGGCGAACGATCGGTGAACACTCGGCCCTGACCCATCCACTCGATGAGGTGAACAAAAAGCGAGTTGAACAAGGCTTCGCCCCGTACGCGCCGAAAAGCACTTGGGTGGGTGCAAGCCGCGAATACGAATTGCGATATCAGGAGCGGCCGGAGTTCTGGGCCGATCCGTTCAACCTCGACAAAGTCAGCATCAAAACACCGCAAAGTGCCGAAGGATGGTTGGGCATCGTACCGGCGGTTGTGCCTTGGCCGATTCCGCCTGTTGGCACCTGGACACCTTTGGTGCCGCCGGGCAGTGAAGATCTGGGTTCGACGACTTCGCCAATCCCGTCGATCCCACCGGTGGTTTATCCCGGCAACCCGGCCATCCCGGTCCTACCACAAAACGAGACATTTCCGGCGGTTGACGAAGGGGAGATTGGTGCGATTATTCCTGGGTTCCCGGGGGATATGGAACTGCCTTCGCCCGGACTGGTTTTTGTTGGTCCGCCGGTTGAGCCGCTGGAAGTGGGGCCGTATAACGAGCTCAGTGGTCGGAGCAGAGGAGATGGGTTGGATATTGACCATATTCCTTCGCGGAGAGCGCTGGATAGGTACATAAAGCGGAATTTCCCCGATATTGATATGTACGAACGCGAAGATTTTCTAAAAAAAGCTCCGAGCATCGCGATACCTGCTGAAGTCCATCGAAGATTCAGCGAAACCTACGGAGGTCGAAATCAAGCATCCAGACAATTGGAAGACGCAGAAAATCTGCGGATTGCAGTGGATAGAAATTTCGACGCTGTCAAAGTTGGTTTGCTTGAGCAAGGTTTTGATGAAAAAGACGTCGATGCCGCTCGCTTGAAATTACATGAACTCCACAGTGAACAAGGATGGTACTTATGAGTGCGGTAACGATAGAACGATGGATAAAAGCGCTAGGGGCAACTCATGATGAATTGATTGCTCAAGGTATTGCTTTCAATCAATCACCGAAGGCGTTGTATCCCGATTGCGATCTATTGGATATGGCACCTGAGATTGGTCTGAGCCTGACCTTTTGGGCAGAAACCAAGCGTCTTGAAACCTTATTTGTCACTCTTAAAAAATCCACACCTTCAACCGTCGAGTACAAGGGTGAGCTTCCAACGCCATATAAGCTGGCAATGACCCAATCCGATGTCCATGCACTCTTCGGCGAACCAATGGAATCAAAAGGCCCAATCAAAATGCCCCAACCGATGGGCCAAACCGGCGGATGGGAATCCTATCCCCTTGATCCGGTGGCTCATCCCGGCAAAAAAGTTGTATTTCAATACACCGCTGAGATGGAAGTGAAAACGTTGGTCTTCACCTTGATTGACAAAGGTCACGAGTAAATTTCAACAGGCACTTGCTCATAAGGAAAGGGAAGGTTTTTCAGAGGTTGAGCTTGATAAGGCACTCGAGCAGCTACATTCTTTAAGCAAAGAGCAGGGGTGGTACTAATGGATGCTATTACCATAGGTCGCTGGATTAAGGGGTTAGGTCAGTCATACAGGGCGTTAGTTGAAAGCTCGGTAATTCCTAATATGCCCTTGCAGGAGCTCTATTCGGGCCGAGATTGGCTCGATATTTCTCCGGTTCCAGGTGTGGAATTCAGCTTTTGGGCAGAGACGAGCAGGTTGGAGAAGGTGTTTGTAACTTGCATGGAAACAATGCCTGGTATCACCATTTATGAAGGAGGTATGCCGGAACCATATGAGAAATTAATCACTCAATCCGATGTCCACGCACTCTTCGGCGAACCAATGGAGTCAGAGGCCCCATCAAAATGCCCCAACCGATGGGTCAAACCGGCGGATGGGAATCCTATCCCCTTGATCCGGCAGTTCATCCCGGCAAGAAAGTTGTATTTCAATACACCGCTGCGATGGAAGTGAAAACGTTGGTCTTTACCTTGATTGACAAAGGTCACGAGTAATTTCCAACAGGCACTTGCTCATAAGGAACGAGCAGGTGCCTTCGCATTCCGCGACTCGATAGAAACAAGGAAGAACCCAAGATGGAACTTAAAAACACACTCAAGGATTACACCGCTCCGGAATTCCAGGCATTGGTCAACAAAATCTGGGCCGTTGACCTACCGAAACCGGAACATGACCGACTGATCAACCATTTCGACCGGATCGTCGGTCATCCCCGAGGGGCCGATCTGCTGTTCTACTCGACGGACAAGTCGAACACTAACAGTCCGGAAGCCGTTGTCCACCACGTCAGGACATGGCATCACCAACAAGGAATGCCAGCGTTCAAAGGCGAGGACATTCCTGTCGCCAAACCACCTGTTGCGCCACTAACCCCTTTGGCCAGAAGCCTGGCCGAGGTCGAAAAAATCGCGGCGGATGTGGCTGTCTCAGGTCAGGTCGTTGAAGAGGCTTTCGGCCATTTCGAGCTACAGATCAGGAACTTTCAAAGTCAAAAGAGCACTCGTCTGGAAATCTCCCATCAGGAAACCGGCATGCGCGCGCTGGAACATGTCCAGCATGAAGCACTGATAGCCGTCAGACAGTTTGAGTCCTGGAAAATGAGAGTGGAATTCCTCCAAAGCGGCGCTCAGCGCAACCTGACCTATGCACGATCCGACCAAACGCAATGGCAGAGTATCGTGCAGCTGATCAACGCCACCCATGATCGCTACATCTCTCGGCTGGCAAGCGTTTCCCAACGACATCGCGTTCTGCATGATGAAGCGGAAGCATTGCTAATGGAGGCGCAACAACACTTGATTCATGCGCGTAGTTCTTCACAAACGATGCACACGATCAGCACTTCGCTCGCTTTCGCCGATAAACGTCCCGACCTTTTGCTGACGGGCGGTTCACCCGAGCTGCTGGCGTCTCAGCAGGCGGATCTGCTAAAAGCGCTACGCTCGGCTGTTGCCGAGTTTTCCTGGCAGAACACCTCAGGCGAACCGGACACTGGAAACCAGCAGGCTGGCGTATTGAGTTTTGCCTTTTCCAGTCGGGCAGATACTCAGCTTTTCGGTGTTAGCGTCCCCTTGTCCGAGCTTCTGCCCATCGAAGGACAGGATTGGCAGCACCTGGCTGCGAACCAGGCCGAGGTCGATGTACCTTTTCGCATGAGCACTGCGGCAGTCCCCGCCAAACCCGGCAAAATGTTCCAGGGTTTGCGCGAGATTAAAATGCTGTCGCAGGTGTACGTCATGGCGTGCAGTGGCTGTCGTTCGATCTCTGGCGTCAGGGTCAGAGAGGTGAAACAAGATCGGCACAGGAACAGTTTCAGTTTTTCTCCTGAGGGTTCTTCAGTCGCTATCCACTGGGCTGCGCCGATTTCCCTTGAAGCCGGTCCGGGCGCAACACCGACCCAACAGCGTCGTGCGGGGTTTGTTCAGTCCGCGCGAGTGCCGACAATTGAGGTCAATGCAGAGCAGGCGCACGACCGGTTTGACGACTACATCCTGGTATTCCCCACTGAGTCAGGGCTTGACCCGCTTTACATCGTTTTCAACGATCGACCTCGACCGTTGACCTGAAAGGTTTGAGCGGGTGACGCGGGGCATCGGAACGATCCATCAATGCAGACACTGCGCCCCAACCCTTGCCACTTGTGCATCCTGCTCGGCTTTCACCCCGGACACCCCGACCGCGCCGATCACCTGACCGTCGACGATGATCGGCACGCCACCTTCCAGGGAAGTCAGCAACGGCGCCGACAAAAAGGCGTGGCGTCCACCATTGACCATCTCTTCATAGCCTTTGGATTCGCGCCGACCCAGCGCGGACGTGCGGGCCTTTTCGGTGGCGATGTAGGCGCCAATCGGTGCGCAACCATCGAGGCGTTCGAGGGCCAGGGGGTGGCCGCCGTCATCGACAATCACGATGGTCACGGCCCACTGATTGCTCTGCGCTTCGGTGCGTGCGGCAGTGAGGATCTGGCTGACTTCGGTCTGGCTCAATACGGCTTTGCTTTTCATGGCGGTTCTCCAGTGTTTGGTCAGGGCAATGCGGCTTCGACCAGTTCGATCCAGTGCCGGACCGGGGTTCGGCCCGCACCGTCGAGGTGGGACTGACAGCCGATATTGGCCGTGACAATGACTTCGGGGTGCCCACTTTCCAGCGCGTTCAGCTTGTTGTCGCGCAGTTGCCGGGACAGTTCGGGTTGGGTCAGCGAATAGGTGCCCGCCGAGCCGCAGCACAGGTGACTGTCGGGCACGGACGTCAGGTTGAAACCCAGGCCCGTCAGAATAGCTTCCACCGCGCCGCCGAGTTTTTGCGCGTGCTGCAAGGTGCAGGGGCAGTGAAAGGCCAGGCGCTGATCGCTGTGGATGCCGAGTTTTTCCAGCGGCTCGTCGCGCAGCACTTCAGCCAGGTCCCTGGCCAGCGCACTGACCTTTTTCGCCTTCTCGGCATAGGCCGGATCGGCACTGAGCAGGTGCCCGTAGTCTTTGATGAAGGCCCCGCAACCACTGGCGGTTTGTACGATGGCTTCGGCACCGCTTTCAATGCCCGGCCACCACGCGTCGATGTTGCGACGGGCGCGATCAAGGCCGGCCGCTTGGGCGTCGAGGTGATAATCCACGGCGCCGCAGCAGCCTGCCTCGCGGGTCGGTGTGACGCTGATCCCCAGTCGATCCAGCACGCGTGCCGTGGCCGCGTTGGTATTGGGTGACAGACTCGGCTGCACGCAGCCTTCAAGCATCAACACCTGGCGGGCGTGGCGAGTGGTCGGGCGCGGCTTGGCCGGGTAGAGGCGGCGAGGCAACTTGATCTGCAAGGTGTTGGGCAGCACCGCGCGGAAAACCTGGCCGCTGCTGACCAAGCCTTTGAACAGCCCCGGATTGGGCACGACGCTACGCAATCCCTCGCGCAGCAAGCGCTGGCCGAGTGGACGCGGCACCGCCGCATCGACTACCGCCCGGCCGATGTCCAGCAAGTTGTGGTAGTCGACGCCGGAGGGGCAGGTGGTTTCGCAATTGCGGCAAGACAGGCAACGATCCAGATGCTGTTGGGTTTTCTGAGTGACCTCATTGCCTTCCAGCACCTGCTTGATCAGGTAGATGCGACCCCTCGGTCCGTCCAGTTCATCACCGAGCAATTGATACGTCGGGCAGGTGGCATTGCAGAAACCGCAGTGCACGCAGGTGCGCAGGATGCTTTCGGCTTCTTCGGCGCGGGGCAGTTGGCGTGCGGTTTCGCTCAAGGTGGTCTGCATGGGTCAAAGCTCCGCGTACAGGCGACCGGGGTTGAAGATGCCCCGGGGATCGAGTTGTTGCTTCAAGTTCCGGTGGTAGAGCATCAGTGCGGCTGGCAGCGGTTGGAACGGGCTGTCGATCAGGCCGTGGCTGTAGCAGGTCACATGCCCGCCGACCTCTTCGACAACCTGGCGAATGAAGGCCGCTTCGGCGGTGGACTTGAGCCAGCGCTGGGCGCCACCCCAATCGATCAGTTGCCGGCCGGGCAGGGAAAGCCGCGGTGTGTTGTGCGGGACGGACAGGCGCCAAAGCGGCTGATCCTCGTCGAAGAAACTCAGCCGGTGTTCGTTGAGATCCGCCCAGTACGATGAATCCAGAAGCTCTCCGCCCAAGCGGTCATGGGCCGCCGCCACTGAACCTTCGCCACCCTCAAGTCGCAGGTGCAGGCGCTGGCCGTCGTGACATGCGGCGCTGATCGGCAGCGGTTGCTGGCCCCATTCCGCGAGGCGAAGCAAAGCGCGATCACTGTCCATGTCCAGGCTGATGCTCTGGCATTGACGCGGTTTGGGCAGGACCTTGAGGGAGACTTCGGTGATCACGCCAAGCGAGCCGTAGCTGCCGGCCATCAAGCGCGACAGGTCGTAGCCGGCGACGTTTTTCATGACTTCGCCACCGAAGCGCAATTGCTTGCCGTGCCCGGTGATGACCCGTGTTCCGAGGACAAAGTCCCGAACGGAGCCTGACCATGGACGCCGTGGTCCCGATAACCCGCTGGCGATCATCCCGCCCACGGTGGCGCCCTCACCGAAGGACGGCGGTTCGCAAGGCAGCATCTGCTGCGTCTCGTCCAGCACTTCAGCAAGCTCCGCCAATGGGGTGCCGCAGCGGACGGTGATCACCAGTTCGGTCGGGTCATAGCTGACGATGCCCCGGTGGGAACGCGTGTCGAGGACTTCACCCGCGACGATACGCCCCAGGAATGCTTTGCTGTTGGAGCCCTGGATGCGCAGCGGGGTGGCGTTTTGCAGCGCCTGGTTGACCTGCTCCAGCAGTGCGCCGCTGTCATCGATATCGTGTTCTCCGCGCATCAGAAACGCTCCAGTTCAGGGAAGGGCAACTGACCCATGTGAACGTGCATGGCGCCAAACTCGGCGCAGCGGTGCAGGGTCGGGATGTTCTTGCCGGGGTTGAGCAAGCCACTCGGATCGAATGCGGCTTTGACGGCATGGAACACGGTCAGCTCATCACTGTTGAACTGCGCGCACATCTGATTGATCTTCTCGCGGCCCACGCCGTGTTCACCGGTAATGCTGCCGCCGACTTTCACGCACAGTTCAAGGATCTTGCCGCCCAGGGCTTCGGCGCGATCAAGCTCACCTGGTTGATTGGCATCGAACAGAATCAGCGGGTGCATGTTGCCGTCACCGGCGTGGAACACGTTGGCCACCCGCAGGTCGTACTCGGCCGATAACGCGGCGATGGCATGCAGCACGCCGGGCAGTTCGCGGCGCGGGATCGTCCCATCCATGCAGTAGTAATCCGGCGAGAGACGACCCACCGCCGGGAAGGCATTCTTGCGTCCGGCCCAGAAACGCACACGTTCGGCCTCATCCTTGGCCAGGCGCACTTCGGTGGCACCGGCCTGTTCCAGCACCTGGCGCACGCGGTCGCAGTCATCGTGGACGTCGGCTTCAACCCCATCGAGTTCGCACAGCAGAATGGCTTCGGCGTCGACCGGATACCCGGCGTGGATGAAGTCTTCGGCGGCGCGGATGGCCAGGTTGTCCATCATTTCCAGACCGCCAGGGATGATGCCGGCGGCAATGATGTCACCCACCGCGCGACCCGCTTTTTCAACGGAATCGAACGCCGCCAGTAGCACCTTGGCGGTCTGCGGCTTGGGCAGCAGTTTGACCGTGACTTCGGTGATTACCCCGAGCATGCCTTCGGAGCCGGTGAACAACGCCAGCAGATCGAAGCCGGGTGAGTCGAGCGCATCGGAACCCAATGTCAGGTGTTCACCGTCGACGGTCAGGATGTCGACCTTGAGCAGGTTGTGTACGGTCAAACCGTACTTGAGGCAGTGCACGCCGCCGGCGTTTTCCGCCACATTCCCGCCGATTGAACAGGCGATCTGCGAGGAAGGATCCGGCGCGTAGTACAAGCCGAACGGTGCCGCCGCCTGGGAAATCGCCAGATTGCGCACGCCCGGCTGAACCCGTGCGGTGCGGGCGGCAGGGTCGATGTGCAGAATGTTGTTGAAGCGCGCCATCACCAGCAGTACGCCTTTTTCCAGCGGCAATGCACCGCCGGACAAACCGGTGCCGGCACCGCGGGCGACCACCGACACTTGCAGTTCATGGCAGAGTCGAAGCACGCCTTGCACCTCGTCGAGGCGGCGTGGCAGCACCACCAGCAGGGGCGTGGTGCGATAGGCAGAGAGACCGTCACATTCGTACGGCTTGAGTTCTTCCTGCTGATGCAGGATTTCCAGATCCGGCAGCCGCGTTTGCAGGGCCTGCAGCAGCGCGGTTTTGTCGACGTCAGGCAGGACGCCATCGACGCGTTCGTCGTAGAGAATGTTCATATCGGTGCACGACCCTCGCTTGTTCTTATTAGAGGTCTGTTTCCGGATACTGCTCACTTGCATCATTGGCCTGGGGCGTTCTACTGTCTATGCGTTGTTTGACTGGTCGAACCAGTTCCTTAATCGCCATTTTTTTTATCGATTCAAAAAGAACATTTAAAACAATTGGATAGGTTTGTTAGTGCTCGTCTTTGATTTTTCTCGTGGAACTGGTCGTACCAGTTGGAGGTTCAATGGACAGCGTAGAAACGGGCCGTAACCCGCAAGTCGCCGACGTGGTCTGTGAGCGCATCGAACGGCTGATCGTCGATGGGGTGCTGAAGACCGGGCAGCTGTTGCCATCGGAGCGTCGCTTGACCGAAAAACTCGGCGTGTCCCGCACCGCACTTCGCGAAGGGCTGAAGCTGCTGCGTGCTCGCGGGATCATCAAAACGGAGCAGGGCAAGGGTTCCTTCGTTGCCGACCTTTCCGGTCATGCTGCCACGTCACCGCTGATGCACTTGTTCAGCTCGCAACCCCGCACGCTCTACGATTTGTTCGAAGTCCGCAGCCTGCTCGAAGGCGAATCTGCGCGCCTGGCAGCCTTGCGCGGAACCGACGCCGACTTCATCCTGATCACCCGCAGCTACGAGGCGTTGCTTGATGCCCACAGCCGTTCGCTGGATGCGGCGGCTCACGCCCGGCTCGATCATGCGTTTCACCTGGCCATCTGCGAGGCCTCGCACAACCCGGTGCTGGTGCAGACCCTGCGTTCGTTGACGGACTTGCTGCTCAGCACCGTGTTTGCCTCGGTCAACAACCTCTATCACCGCGAACCGCAAAAACGTCAGATCGACCGTCACCACGCACGGCTCTATAACGCCGTCACCGGTCGTATGCCGGAGCAGGCACGCAAGGCGGCCATCGCGCACATCCAGAGCATCTGCGAAAACCTCAAGGAAATCGAAAGCGAAGAGCAACGTCTGGTGCGGGCCACGCTGCGGCTTGAGGGGTGGGCGTAAGGCCCAGGTATGTTCACTTAAGCTCGCCACAGGATTCTCACTGGCCAAAAATGAGCTGACGTGAACAGCATTGCAGCCCTGCCCGGGCGATAAACCCGGGCATGGCTGACAGGTTTGCGTCGATTATTTCCCGCCCACCACCATGCTGCTGAACGGCTCCACATACGCCTGCAACGTCACCAGGCCACCGACCAGAATGGCCAGGATGATGGAGTGGAAGAACACGTAGCGCAGGATCTCCCCTTCATGGCCGTACCAGCGCGTGGCGGTCGAGGCCACCACGATTGACTGGGCGTCGACCATCTTGCCCATGACCCCGCCGGAGCTGTTGGCGGCGGCCATCAAGACCGGGCTGAGCCCCAGTTGCTCCGCCGTCACCCGTTGCAAACCGCCGAACAGCACGTTGGAGGCCGTGTCCGAGCCGGTCAGGGCCACGCCGAGCCAGCCGAGCAGGGTGCCGAACATGGGGTAGAAGATGCCCGTCGCGGCGAACGCCAGGCCCATGGTCGCATCCAGCCCTGAATAGCGGGTGAGGAAACCGAGGGCGAGCATCGCGACGATGGTGATCAGCGAGTAACGCACCAGCCAGATCGTTCGCAGGTAATGGTGAATCAGTTGCGGGATCGAGTAACCCATCAGCAACCCGCCGAGGATCGCCGACAGCAGGATGCCGCTGCCGGTGGCCGTGAACCAGTTGAACTTGTAGATCGCCTCTTCGGTTTTCGGCGCAGGCACCACCGGTGGAACTTTCTCGATTTGTTGGTGAAGGGTGGTGAAGGTCAGCGTCGGGGCGAAAATCGGGTTGGCCTCGCGCATCGGTTTGCCTTGCGGGTCGAGTTTGGCCGAGCTGGTGACCGGATCGATTGCCGCACGGGTATCGAACATGTTCTTGAAGCTTTGAGTGCCCCAGGCGAAGACGAACACCGTGAGGACGATCCACGGCATCCAGGCACGCATCACGGCCGAGCGGTTTTCGCTGTTGAAGTTGGCGGTCGCCGTGGGTTGTACGTCGTGTTCATCGTCAATTTTTGAGTTGTCTACCCGCCCTGACAGCGCGGCGGAGGTGTGGATGGTGGCCGGTTTCCAGACCTTGATGAAACCGGTCAGGCAGGCCATGGAAATCAGCGCGGCGATCACGTCCACCAGCATCGGCCCATGATAGTTCGACACGAGGAACTGCGGCACGGCAAAACTGACCCCGGCCACCAGAATCGCCGGCCAGATTTCCAGCATCTTGCGCCAGCCGGCGAAGGCCCAGATCAACCAGAACGGCACAATTACCGAGAAAAACGGCAACTGCCGACCGACCATCATCGACAGCTCCATTTCATCCAGCCCGGTGACCTTGGCCAGTGTGATGATCGGTGTGCCGAGAGCGCCGAACGCCACGGGCGCGGTGTTGGCGATCAATGCCAGGCCAGACGCGGCCAGAGGCGAGAAGCCCAATCCGATCAGAATGGCCCCGGTTACCGCAACTGGTGTACCGAAACCGGCGGCCCCTTCAAAGAAGGCGCCGAAACAGAAGGCAATCAGCAGCAATTGCAGACGTCGATCGTCGGTGATGCGCGCCAGGGAATCCTGCAGCACCTTGAACGAACCATTCTCCGTCGTCAGCCTATGGAGGAAGATGATGTTGAGCACAATCCAGCCAATCGGCAACAAGCCGTTGGCGGCACCGTACAGTGCGGCCGAGCCGGCCATGTTCGCCGGCATGCCGAAGGCGAAGATCGCAATGAGCAAGGCTGAGGCCAGCGCCATCAGTGCTGCCAGATGCGCCTTGATATGGAAAAACGCCAGGGCTGCCAGCATCACCACGACCGGCACTGCCGCCATGATGGTTGAGAGCACCGGGTTACCGAACGGATCGTAGATTTGCTGCCAGACCATGTTCCACCTCTGCTTTTTTGTTGGGAGTGCAGACCCCGGAGGGGCGGTGGCTTCTAGTATAGGTGGCATTACGCCGCTGTCCTGTCGGGCCTTTCAGTGGTCCGTACTGAGCTAACATGGCCACTAGGTGAATGCGCTACTCGGACTCAACGACGAGAGGAATGCAGCAATGACTGAACGCCACATGGTCCACACGGAGACGCTTTCGAACGGATGCAGGATCGAGGTTAAAGCCGAGATATTGAGGGACGGTTCGCTGAAGATGTTCATCGGTGTTTACCGCCCGGATGGCACGGCGGTGTCCGAGAACCACGACCCGAGACCGCATCTGCTGGACATGGAGGCCGCGCTGGACTGGGGCATCGATATCGCCAAAGGCATCGGTAACAGCCAGAGAACGTTGTGAGTAAAGGGTCCATGAAAGCTGAAATTGCGATTCCATACCACTATCAGATAATATACGTTTCATATGCATTTCATATCGGATGGTTCTGTGGGTATCGTAAAAATTTCAGAAGGCATGCACGAAAATCTGCGTGTCGCCAGCAACGCGCTCAGTCGCTCGATCAATGCGCAGGCCGAGCACTGGATGCGCATAGGGATGCTGACGGAGTTACATCCCAATCTTGATCACAGCGACATCTGCCGATTGCTGATCCGTGCCGAACAGGCGGGTGGCCTGGATCTGCAACGGTTGTGCGCACTCGCTGACCTTTCGCAAAGCCCCGAGGCTCATGCGGTATCGGGAGCCAAGCAATGAAGGCGCACGTCCCGATCAATTCGCCTGCACAAATCGCCCAGTCTGGCGTGGCGGGCAGACTGGCCGCCGAAGTCCTGGCGATGATTACGCCCCACGTCAAAGCGGGGGTGACCACCGACGAACTCGACCGGCTCTGTCACGACTACATCGTCAACGTGCAGAAAGCCATCCCCGGCAATGTCGGCTATCACGGTTTCCCGAAAACCGTATGTGCCTCGGTCAATCAGGTGGTCTGCCATGGCATTCCTTCGGCCAGGGCGCTGGAAAATGGCGACATCGTGAACATCGACATCGCCGTCATCAAGGATGGCTGGTACGGCGACACCAGCCGCATGTACTTCGTGGGTGAACCCAGCCCAGAGGCCCGACGCCTGGTAAAGACCACCTACGAAGCCATGTGCGCCGGGATTCGGCTGGTCCGCCCAGGCGCAACCCTGGGTGACATCGGCCACGCGATTCAGAGCGTGGCCGAAAAGGCTGGATTCAGCGTGGTGCGCGAGTACTGCGGTCACGGCATCGGCAAGGTCTACCACGATGAGCCGCAGATCCTTCATTACGGCTATCCGGGCCAGGGCCTGAAGCTGAAGACCGGGATGATTTTCACCGTCGAGCCCATGCTGAACGCCGGCAAACGCCATGTGAAAACCCTGGCCGATGGCTGGACGGTGGTCACCAAGGATCACTCCCTTTCCGCCCAATGGGAGCACATGGTGGCCGTCACTGACGACGGCTTCGAAGTATTGTCCCCGTGGCCGGACACGTCCGATGAGTATCCGGCCATCGTTTGCGCGTGAGGTTTTTATTGACCGTCGACGCTGTGAGGCAGCTCCAGGAGGTTGGCTTCGCGCAATGACTCAGGCAGCAGCGCATCCGGAAAACCCTGGTAGGCCACCGGGCGCAGGAAGCGGTCAATCGAGGTCATGCCCACCGAGGTGAAGCGACTGTCTGACGTCGCCGGAAACGGTCCGCCGTGAACGGTGGCGAATGTCACTTCCTGTGGGTGCGCGAAGGCATTGACGACGATACGCCCGGTGCGCCGCTCCAGGACGGGCAGCAAGCGCCGGGCCAATTGCAAATCGCTTTCTTCCAGGTGCATGGCGGCGCTGAGTTGGCCCTTGAGCGAGCGTGCGACGGCGAGCAGCTCATTCTCATCCGTGACGTTCACCAGCAGCGCCGACGGACCGAAGACTTCTTGGGCCAGTAGCGGTTCGGCCAGGAAACGCTGGCCGTCGACTTCAAGCAACACCGAACCGCCATCAAACGCCGCAGTCGATGCCGAGCCTTCGGCGACACGATTTGCGCCGGCGTTCTCCATGGCGGCCAGCCCGCTCAAATAGGACGCATGAATCCCCGGCGTCAGCATCGTTCGCGCCGCCGCCTCGGTCACGCGTTTCACCATGGCGGCACGCAGTGCTTCAAAACCAGGCCCTTTGATTGCGATCAGAATGTCGGGCCTGAGGCAGGCCTGCCCGACATTGACCAGCATGCGCTCGATAAAGCCATCGCCGATCTGCGCACCACGTGCGGCCAGCGCATCGGGCAGGATGAACGTCGGGTTGACGCTGGTCATCTCGGTAAAGACAGGGATGGGATCGGGACGTTGCTGCGCACGACGATACAACGCCATGCCGCCATGCTCGGAGCCGGTGAATGTCACGGCCTTGATCAACGGATGATCGACCAGGGCTTCGCCGATTGTGTTGCCGGCACCGCGAACCATCGAGAAAACACCCGCTGGCAGTCCGTGTTCTTGCACCGCTTTACGGATGGCCTGCGCTTGAATTTCCGAGGCGCCCGGGTGAGCGTTATGGGCTTTCAGGATAACGGTCGCGCCCGCCGCCAATGCCGACGCGGTATCGCCACCGGCGACCGAATAGGATATGGGAAAGTTGCTCGCGCCGAAAATAGCCACCGGGCCGATCGCCATTTTCTGCAATCGATGATCCATGCGTGGACGTGGCTGACGATCCGGCTGCGCAGGGTCGACGGACAGTTGCAGGAAGCGGCCTTTGCGCACGACCTCCGCGAATTGGCGAAACTGGGTCGCGGCTCTTATGGCCTCGCCCTCGAGCTGGGCCTCAGGCAAGCCCGTTTCGAGTGCGGCCCGTGCGGCCAGCGGCTGACGAACCGCTTCGAGATTGTCGGCAATGCTGTCGAGGAACGCCGCGCGCCGGGCGAGGGAGGTATGGCTGTAGCTGTCGAACGCCGCGTCGGCAAGTGTTGCCGCCTGGTCGACTTCTGCGACGCCACCCAAGGCGAAATCCGGCTCGATAAACTGATGGCTGGCGGGATTGAGCGCCTTCAGGGTCCCTTCAGTGGCCGGGACATCGTTAGCGCCGATAATGAGGTTTCCTGTCAGTTTCATCGGGTATCACCGCTGTGCCAGGGAGGCGATGAGTTCGTCCGTCGCGACAATGGCGTGGGCGAACGTGGGGCCGTTCAGTTCATGGGCGGCATGCATCATTTCCGGCTTGAGCGCGGCGGTCGCGTCACGCACCAGTGTGACGTGATAGCCGAGTTCTACCGCGTAACGGGCGGTTGCCTCGATGCAGGTATTGGCCAGCAGGCCCACAATGATCACGTGCGTGATGCCCTTTTGCTTGAGGCGGAAATCAAGGTCGGTATTGGCAAAACCGCTCGAACCCCAATGCTCCTGGACCACGATGTCGCCGTCCTTTGGCGCGAAATCGGGGTGCCATTCGCCGCCCCATTCGCCGCGAGCGAAGTGATGCATGTGCATGACCTTGCACTGCGTGGGGCTTGGATGATTCCAGTCTTCGTAGTCGCCTTGCTCCCAGCGGCGGTGCGGTACGATGACCACCGGAATGTCGAGGGCGCGGACGGCGCGGTCGAGGGCGCGCAGGTTGTCGAGCAGGCCGACTTGCTCGGCAATCGGTTCTATCAGGGGATAAACCTTCCCGCCTTCCGACAGGAAATCATTGTAAGGATCGACCAGCAGGTAGGCGGTCCTGTCGAGGGGATAGAGTGCGTTCGACATGCGATATTCTCCACGGGTTTTGAGTGAAGAGTGCCGGTGGCTTGCTTCGGCACCTTATTGATATGATAATCATAGTAACTGTGAAAGAGGCAAGTCCGTATGTCGATAAACACCCGTGCTCCTGAAACCCTGTGCCCGATTGCACGGGCCGAGGCAGTCGTGGGCGACCGCTGGACCGTGCTGGTCCTGCGTGAGTTGTTCATGGGGACCCATCGTTTCGACGAGATCCAGGCACAGACCGGCGGAACCCCGCAAATGGTCGCCGCGCGTCTGAAAAACATGGAGGCTGACGGGCTTGTCGAACGCCGCCCCTATAGCGAGCGGCCGCCACGCTACGAGTACCACCTGACCCCGAAAGGGGACGCGTTCTATTCGGTGGTCCTGGCGCTGCGGGCCTGGGGAGAAACCTGGTGCAAATCGGAGGAGGAAGAGTTGGCGGTCGTGTATACCCACAAAACCTGTGGCGAGCCCGCCGGGCTAGGCCCGCTTTGCGAACATTGCGGCGAACTGTTGCGCCGTGACGAACTGATCAGCACACCCGGCGACGGCTACACCGCAGAACGACAGGCACGGCGCGAGGCCTTCAAGGGGAATCGAATCCAGCAGTAAGGCACCACGCCTGCTAAATCCGATGCTCGCCGGCTGCCAGATAGAGTTGGCGGTACGCGTCCACCAGTTGATCAAGGGTGAACGCGCGATTTCGCCCGCTGGGATTGGGCAGGACCCAGACCGAGGCATTACCAAAGGTCTTTGATTGAAGCCCCCACGTGATGTCTCGTTGACCGGATAACGCGCAATAGGCGGCTTTACCGAGAAACGCCACAAAGCGCGGCGCATGGCGCGCGATCTTTTGTTCAAAGTCTGCAGCGGCAGCGATGAACTCATGGGAGGACAGCTGATCCGCTCGCGCCGTAGGCCGTTCAACCACGGCCGTTAACCCGCACTGATACTGCAAGATCGTCCGATCGTTTTCCGGGTGCACTTCCTCCGGGGTAAAACCGGCGAGATGCAGCGTGCGCCAGAAACGATTGCTTCTGCCCGCAAAGTGATGCCCTTCGGCGGCAGCAGTCATGCCCGGATTAATGCCGCAAAAAATCACTGCAAGATCTTCAGCAAGAATGTCTTCAAGTCGTTCGCCCACCCTAAACCTCACACACCGCAAATCACGCTGACTGCACTGCGGGCAAGTTCCGTCAATTCAGCACGGGATTTGCCCGCCCGTGCGCGTATCGAAATGCTATGCAGCAGGGATGTAACATTGAATAGACGCGTTTTCGAGCAAAAAATGAAGAGCCAGCCATTACTGTGCAGATCCATGGATAATAAGGCCGCACGTTCATCACCAGGCGGGTAGACGACAGTGAACCAACTTTTGGCCATGCGAGCGTTTGTGCGTGTTGTGGAGACAGGCTCTTTCAGCCGCGCAGCCGACCAGTTGGCGCTTCCACGCTCGACGGTCAGCAAGCTGATCACCGACCTCGAAAAGCATCTGGGCATCAAACTGATGCATCGCACCACCCGCGCGGTGACCACCACATCGGACGGGTTGGAGTACTACAGTCACGCCATGCGTCTGATTGCCGAACTGGACTCGGTCGACAACGCGGCGCGTGGGAAAGAGCTCAAGCCGGGCGGACACCTGAGAGTGGATGCGCCGGCATCCTTCGCCAATTGCCTGCTGATACCCGCGCTACCGGATTTTCATCGCGAGTATCCCGATATCACCCTCGCGCTGGGAATCAGTGACCGACCGGTAAACATCGTGGGCGAGGGCGTGGACTGCGTGATTCGAGCCGGCCGACTGGATGACATGATGATCGGGCGCAAGGTCGCCGAACTTCAGTACGTCACATGCGTGGCACCTGCTTATCTTGAGCGCATGGGGACGCCTTCCACGCCCATCGACCTCCAGACACACCACGTTCAGGCAGGCTACTTCTTTGCCGTGACGGGGAAGCCCGAACCGCTGATTTTCGAAAGTGGGACTGATCGATATGAAATCAATCACTGCGTATTTTCGACGAATGACGGTAATGGCCTGAAGGAAATGATGCTCGCGGGCGTCGGCATCGGGCAGCACTTCAGGCACATTGTTCAGCCCTATCTGGACGCGGGCCGGTTAGTCCCGATTCTGGAAGACTGGTCGCGACCGGCCATGGCGCTTCATATTGTCTATCCACCCAATCGACATCAAACCGCCAGGTTAAAAGTGTTTATCGATTGGGTGATTCAGACCTTCGGCGAAGTGTCGTCCATTAACTGATTGGTGGGGTCATTCAGGGACAATGGCGGTCACCCGGATTTCAATGCGCATCGTTGGAAGACCAAGCGCCGCGACCCCGACTTGCGTCCAGATCGGGGCGTGATCGGGCATGTAATGGCGATAGAGCCTGGTCACCACCTCGTTAACCTCCGGGGGGAAACCTCCCACATGGTAGGAATTGACGTGGATGACATGCTCCCAACCCGCGCCCGCAGTCGCCAGGGTTCGCTCCAGGTTGCGAAATGCCTGAGCAATTTCATCCGCGAGCGATTCGGGAATTTGCAGCTCGTCATCCCAGCCGCCCTGGCCTGAGGTCTCCACTCGATTGCCAATCTTTACCGCTTGCGAGTAGTGCGATGCGTTGCGCAGGGTTTCCCCATAACCGGGAGTCACAAAAAAATCGGGCGTGTTCATGGTGTTCCTCTATTCAGTACGTTGTGGACCTGATGCTAGGGGAGCGAGTAGAGGAACAAAATCCCTGGTTTCTGCCATCACTGTTCATGTGCATGGATAATCGAAGGGGTATTTTCCCTGTGATGCCTATACATCCGGACATTCATATTGGCCATTACGATCTCCTTTTGGCCGACCTCACACTATGAACTCACAAGTCCGTCAGCAAGAATCAGATCAGCGCTACTGATTCAGAAAAAACCACAAACAGAATTTTGATCTTCCTTGCCCTTGGCTGATTTGAAGGCCGCCTGCCGTGTACAGAACATAAAAACCATCGAGCTACACACTTGGGGAAATAATCCATGGTCACTATGAAACGCATACTGGGCGTCACAGTTTGTGGGCTGACGCTACTGGCCAGCGCAGTGCACGCCGAACAACGCGAATTGCGGGTGTACAACTGGGCGGATTACATCCTGCCGTCCGTGCCCAAGGACTTCGCCACAAACAGCGGCATCAAAGTGACCTGGGACACCTTCGACACTAACGAGTCTCTGGAAGCCAAGCTGCTGACCGGTAACTCGGGGTACGACCTGGTCGTGCCGTCGAACCAGTTTATCGAAACCCAGATCAAGGCCGGGGTGTTCCAGAAACTGGACAAGTCCAAGCTGCCGAACTGGCAACACCAGGACCCTGCGCTTCTCAAGTTGCTGGACAAGAACGACCCCGGCAATCAGTACGGCGTGCCTTACATGTACGGCACCGTGCTGATCGGTTTCAATCCGGCCAAGGTCAAAGCGGCGTTGGGTGACAATGCACCGGTGGACAGCTGGGATCTGGTGTTCAAGCCCGAGAACATGGAGAAGCTCAAGTCCTGTGGCGTGGCCATGCTCGACTCACCCTCGGAAATCCTGCCGCTGGCTCTGCACTATCTGGGGCTGGACCCTAACAGTCAGAACCCGGCCGACTACGAAAAAGCCAAAGCGCTGATGTTGAAGATTCGTCCCTACGTCACCTACTTCAACTCTGCCAAGTACATGACCGACATCGCCAATGGCGATATTTGCGTGGCCATCGGCTACTCCGGCAGCTTTTACCAGTTTGGCAATCGCGCCAAGGAAGCCGGCAACGGCGTGGTTGTTGATTGGCGCCTGCCCAAGGAAGGCGCGCCGATCTGGTTTGACACCTTTGCCATTCCAAAAAGCGCGAAGAATGTTGACGAGGCCCACGAGTTTCTTAACACCCTGCTGGACCCGAAAGTCATCGCCCCCATCAGTGACTTTCTCGGTTATCCCAATGCCAACAAGGATTCGATAGCGCTGATCAACAAAGAGATCACGGGCAACCCGAACCTGACGCCGACCAGCGAGGCGTTGAAGACACTCTATGTGGTGCAACCGTTACCGCAAAAACTTGAGCGGGTTCGTACTCGCGTCTGGACCAGCATCAAGTCAGACAAGTAATGCTCATGTACAAACCCTAAGGTTTGCGATCAGCCAGCTCTTCCAGCAGGTCTGATGAAGGAACGAAGAACAAACCACCGGTGACCGCCGTGCTGAAATCAAGCAGGCGGTCATAATTACCCGGTGGTTTGCCGACAAACATGTTCTCGAGCATCTGTTCAATGGGGTCAGGTGAGCGCGCATAGCCTATGAAGTAAGTGCCAAACTCTCCTGCGCCAGGTCGGCCGAAAGGCATGTTATCGCGCAAGATCTTCACTTCTTGCCCGTCTATGGTGATCGTCGTCAAAGCGCTGTGCGAAGAGGTCGGTTTAACCGAATCATCGAGTTCGATATCGGACAGTTTGGTCCGCCCGATAATCCGCTCCTGAGTCTCGACGGATAACGCGTTCCAGGCGGTCATGTTGTGCAGGTACTTCTGCACCAGCACATAGCTACCGCCGCTAAACGATGGATCTTCATTGCCCACAATCGTGAAGTTGACCGCCTTGCGGCCGACTGGATTTTCGGTGCCATCAACAAAGCCGATCATGCTGCGCATATCGAAATAGCGAAAACCCTGAACTTCATCGACGACCGAAATCGCCTCTCCAAGTGATGAGAGTAACTGCGTCGCCAATTCAAAACAGAGGTCCATCTGGTCTGCACGGATGTGCAGCAAAATATCGCCGGGTGTTGCCATAGCTCGACGTCCCTCTGCACCGAACTCGCGAAACGCATGCAGTGAAGCAGGGCGCGGGCTGCCAAACAAGGTGTCCCACGCGGTGGAACCGAAGCCGCAGATACACGACAGATTGCCGGAGGGAACACGTTTGCCCACCGATCGCGTGAGGGCCGCGACGTCTGCGCACCAGGCACGCACTTGACTGGCAGCCTCACTGCCGGGAACTAACGTTGCAACGATAAAAATCGCACTGCTGGTGATGGGGTTACAGACGGACTGCGGCTCAGGAGTTGGGTTATCCATTGGCGTTAGCGGTGTCATAGAGCGTTCCATGAGCGGTCGGACAAGGTTGAAAGACATTAGCAGAGAATGGTTGCGGGGTAGCAATCGACCCGGAGCGGACCTTGACCGTCGGTAAATGCCGGGATAACGAAAATTACGATCCGTCTATTCAAGGCAGGCTCCAGGCGTTGCGGACAAGCTATCGAGAAATGCCGCAATCTGCCGGGGACCACGCAAGTGCGCCGTCGGAATCTGCGGGCCTATAGCCAGGCGCACCGCCTCGATACCCGGGCGGTAGCCACGATCGAAATTCCATACGAAGTTCAGGAAGGTCAGGAACGCCCGATCAAGCTTTTCTGTGCAGCCTGCGGCAAGGTCAGGCCGAGGACGGTTCATCACGCTGCGCATGATTACCCGGGTCAAACAGATGAACCGCGGCGTATCAAGCCAGATGATCAGGTCGGCACGGGGCAGGCGAAGGTCGAAGGTACGCCGGGCATAGTTGCCTTCACAAATCCAGGCATCCGATGCGATCGCTTCGCGAACCCTTTCGCGGAACTGCTCAGCGTCGGGTTCGACCCAGCGGGGCTCCCAGAACAGCGTATCCAGGTGCACGACGGACAGGCTCAGGCGCTTGCCGAGAATGCGGGCGAGGGTAGATTTGCCGCTACCGGCGTTACCCAGAATTACAATCCGTTGCATGGGGACTTCCTGTCGCGAAAAAAGCCGGCAATTATGCAAGTTTTGGAGAGCCAGTTAAAGGCTGACGGGTGGGGCAACCGCACCCCAGGAATGAAATTTGCGTTGCTACTGCGCTTCCTGAAGAGGACAAGAACTCGCCTCAGCCATGTCCACATTGAACGCCCGCTTCTGGTCGATAGCCGCGGATCGCGGAGAAGGGCACACCATCACTCAGCATGTGTAGCCGCCAATAATAAACTTAAGTCTCATTTGTTAATGCTTCTCAATTGACTTAAGATCGCCGCGCCTGTCAGGCAGTCATCGTGTTTACAAGCGTGGTCGTTGTGTCAGAACACAGTCAAAAACTTGAACTCTATCTCTCCCATCGCAAAGCGTTGGTGGAGTATGCGTCGCCGATCGTGGGCTGCAGGTCCAAGGCTGAAGACGTGGTTCAAGAAGCCTGGCTGCGCTTCAATGAAGCCACCACCGACCGCATACCTTTGGCTCAGCCGGTGGGCTACCTGTACCGCATCGTGCGTAATCTCGCCTTTGACCTGAACAGGCGCCTCACCCTGGAAAACCGACACCCGGCCAGCGAGGACGAACTCGAGGGGTTGCCTTCTGAAAATCCTTCGCCAGAATGCGAAGCGCTTTACAGCGACGAATTGCAGCAGCTGCAAAATGCCTTGGCCCGATTGCCGGAGCGGTCTCGCCAGGCGTTTGTCATGCACCGGTTGCACGGCATGACATTCAAGGACATCGCGCAACGCTTGGGCATTTCATTGAGCCTTGCCCATCAACTTGTTCGTGACGCGCTCACCTACTGCTCGGAGCAATTGAGTGATGACTGAAAACACTCCACAGGCACGCCCGGGTGCGTAACTCAAACCCTGCAACACCCGCATCGGCGGGTTCTAGCCCCAAGGATCCAGTCTGGGAAACGGCACTGGACTGGCTGCTGCGCGTGCAAGAAAATCCGCACGACAGCGCGCTGCAACAAGGCCTTCAAACCTGGCTTGAAGGCTCTCCTGATCGACTGCGGGCGTATCGCAAGGCCGAGAAAGTATGGCGGCTGAGCGGGCAATTGATGGACCACCCGACGTTCGATTGCCCCCTGCCTGCGCCGACAGCGGCCCCGGTAAGGCGACGCCAATGGCTACGCCGCGTGGTGATCAGCAGCGCCGTGGCAGCTTGCGCCATCGTGATGGTGTTGCCGGACTGGCGAGGCATCAATGCCGATTACCGCAGCCCGGTCGGCGAACACCGTGAGGTGACCCTGGCCGATGGCAGCGTGGTGGAACTGGACAGCGGCAGCGCGATTGATGTGCAGTTCACACCCGATAAACGCCGGGTAACGTTGCTGCGCGGGCAGGCGTTTTTTTCCGTGAAGTCACAGCCTGATCGAGCCTTCGAAGTGGCGGCAGAAGCGATCACGGTCACGGTCACCGGCACTGCTTTTGCCGTAGAGCTAGCTCCCGACACCATTGACGTCAGCGTGGCAAACGGCTCGGTCAAGGTTGCAGACAAGCGTCGGCAAAACGTCGCGCTGGAACCACTCAAACCGGGGCAGGGCATCCGGTTCCTGCGGCAGGGCGAGGGCATCCAGCGCACACAAATTCCCGTGGAGCAGATCGCTGCCTGGCGCCACTGGCAGATGCTGGCGATCGATCAGCCCCTGAGTGAAATCGTTGCGCGAATGCGCCAGTACCAATCCGGGCTGATCGTGCTCAATGACGAAGCGCTGGGCAGACGCAAAATCACCGCCGCGCTCGATCTGCGTTCGCCCCGGCAAGCATTGCAGGCGGCCATCGCGCCGCTGGGCGGCAAGGTGAAAGAGCTGAGCCCCTATGTGCTGACGGTTTCTGCCGACTGAGCACTGCGCTCCAATCCTTCTGCCAATGCATAACCCAGGAGTCGCCGTGTCATCGACTCCACGTTTTTTTGTTTATTTCTGGAAATCCTGAAACCCCGTTCGTTGTTACCCATGAAAGCTACTGATAAGGATTCGCATTAGCGGGTCTGAACTTCATTCTTCAGGTAACCGAATGGCCCGTTCGAAGCGTTTCGCCGACACAACGTCGCAGTTCCCCTTACCCAAATCCAGTGTGCTCGCCTTGCTGATCGCCGTGCCGTGCCTGGGGTATGGCGCCGCCCCGCAAGCCACTTCGCAACCGCATGCGGCTTCGGCACAACGCACCTATTCATTCGGCATTCCTGCCGGGTCATTGACCGAGGGCCTGATGATGTTTGCCCTGCAGTCCGGGGTGCAAGTCAGCGTCGAAAGCGAGTTGCTGCAAGGGCTTTCGACCGGAGCGGTGAAAGGTCGGCTCAGCCTGGAACAAGCGCTGGCCCGGCTGCTCGATGACAGCGACCTTACATGGCAGTACAGCAATGACAACGCCATCTCCATCTACAAGCGCGAGGCCGTCGATGTGCTGCAACTGGACAGCACCCGGATCAACAGCCAGGCCGTCGAGTATCAGGCCGAACGGACCATCGATCGGCGCACGATCGAGTCGCTGCCCACCGGTAACGGCGACATCACCAGCCTGCTGCGCACCAACCCCAGCGTGCAGTTCGACGACAGCCAGCTCAGTGGCAAGACCCCCGGTGAAATCAGCCCGGCCAACGTCAGCATCAACGGTGCACGTTACTGGCAGAACCTGTTTGTGGTCGACGGCATGAGCATGAACAACGACATCGATCCCGGTTCGAGCACCGACAGCTATGACCAGGTGGCGGGCCGCAGCCAAGGGCTGGCCCTGGATACCGACCTGCTTGAAGAGATCAAGGTTTACGACAGCAACGTGCCTGCTTCCTACGGCGGTTTCAACGGCGGGGTGATCGAGGCCAACACCCGCAACCCCAGTCGGGACCTGCACGGCAAGGTTTCGGCCCAGATGACCCGCTCGTCCTGGACCCGCTATCACGTGGATAAGGACGACCCGGCCCTGGAGGAGTTCGAGGCAGGATTCGGCACTGGCAATCAGCCTGAATTCGACAAGCTCATCACCCGCGCCACGCTGGAAGGCTACCTGACCGATAATTTTGGCTTGATGGGCAGTTTCTCGCGAAAGGACTCCACCATCCCGACGCGCACGTTTGCCCTGAGCCACAACACAGTTCAGGCCAACGAGGAACATGAACAGACCCGCCGCATCGACAACTATTTCTTGAAGTCGGTGTGGCAAATCAACGATGACTGGGGCCTGGATGTCAGCCTGACCCACGCCCCGGAAACCGCACACACCTATGGCAGCAATGCACTGTACTCGGGCAGGGACACCACCGCCGGTGGCGACAGCGTCAGCGCACGTCTGCTATGGAACGCGCCGTTGGCCAGTGTCGAGCAGGTCCTGAGCTGGAGCCAGCTGGAAAATTCCCGCTCATCAGAATCCGATTACCTGATCGCCTGGCGTTCCTCGACCACCAAGAACTGGAGCGGCTCAACCACGGCCAGTGAAGGCGGCATGGGGGACATCGAACAAGAGCAGAAAAGTCTGGGTTACAAGCTCAAGGCCGACTGGAACAGCTTTCGCACCTATGGTCTGGAACACAGCCTGCAAACCGGCCTGGAGCTGTCGCAAAGTTCGACCTTCTATGACCGATCCACACCCTACACCAGCTACTCCGTTGCGGGGATGGCTCAGACTTCTACCTGTGTGGGCAGCGACCCATTGTGCTCGGTCGGCAGAACAGTCAACGGCTGGAATGGGCAGTACGCAAAAACCAAAACCGTCACCCAGGGCAAAATCGGGTTCGATACGCAGTCCTGGGCGGTATTCCTTCAGGACGACATGCGCTGGGGGCGCTTGAAAGTCAGGCCGGGCGTGCGTGTCGATGCCGATGACTACATGAACAAGACCACTGTTGCCCCACGGCTGGCGGTGGAGCTGGACGTGTTCGGCGACGGCCAGACCCGCCTGATCGGCGGTGCCAACCGTTATTACGGGCGCAACCTCTCGGCCTACCGATTGCGTGACGGTGTTGCCGCTCTGCAGAGCAACTACAGCCGGGCCAGCCAGACCTCGAACTGGGTCTACAGCGGCCGCGTGGCCAACGGTGCCAAGTTCAACGAGCTGGAAATTCCCTACGACGATGAGTTGACCCTGGGCCTGACGCACATCCAGTGGAACACCGAGTTCGCGCTGAAATACGTCAACCGCAAAGGGCGCGATCAAATCTCCCGTGCCTGGGGTTCACAGATTGGCCAACCCAGTACCAACACCAAGGAATTGGCCAGCAATTACTTCACGTACTACAACGGTGGTGAAAGCGAGTCAGACATCTACACCCTGACCATCACCCCGTTGCGCGATTTCTCGCTCTGGGGCACTCGCACCAACGGGCAACTGGCTTTGGACTGGACCGATGTGCAGAACTCGGGCTTGTCCGACTACACCACCAGCATTGGCTTGCTCTATGTCGACGATCCGATCATTCAGTACCAGGGCACATTCACGAATTACTCGGAGCGTCCCGCTGACAATTACAACCGCCCCTGGACAGCGCGCCTGACTACCCTCACCGAAATCCCCAGGTTCAACTTGAACTGGAGCAACTTTTTACGTTACAGCGATGGCTATCGACGTATTGGCCCAACCGGCAAAATGGTCGCCTACAACGGCCAACAGGTGCGCGTCTGGGAAGAAGTCGATTACTCGGGTGCGCTGACCTGGAACACCCGACTGGCCTGGGAGTTGCCCACCGCCAGGGATCAGGCACTGTTCGTCAATCTGGACGTGAGCAACCTGTTGGACAAAGCCATCGTCAGCAGCACAGACAGCGACAACCAAGCCACCTACGAGGTCGGCCGCCAATTCATGGTTGAAGTGGGTTACCGGTTTTGAACACGCCAGGATCCGGCTGCCGGTTTAACGTGAGGCCGTTGAAACACGCCATTCTGATCGCTGCCTGGTTGGCTTGTTCGCTGACCGGGGCACAGGCCCATGCGGGCGAACCTTGTGAAGCAGAGGCTGCGGAACTGGCCGCTTATCAAGCATGTATCGCCCGAATGTACCGCAAGCCTGTCGCGCAATGGCCTGCGCCACAGATTGACGCGGATGTGGTCTGGCAAGAAATGGGACCCTTGCCGGCGCGGGCACCGTCACCAGCGGAAAACCCGTTTACGGAGGCCAAAGCCACCTTGGGTGAGCACCTGTTCAACGACCCCAAGTTATCTCGTTCAGGCCAGATAGCCTGCGCCTCGTGCCACGAACCCGACGAAGTGTTCGCTGACGGACGCCGGGTGTCGTTTGGACACGACCGTCAAGCCGGTCGGCGCAATGCTCCGAGCCTTGTGATGAGTGGCTTTGCCCGGCAACTGTTCTGGGACGGTCGCAGCCCCAGCCTTGAGGCCCAGGCCTTGGCCCCTATCGTCGACCACACGGAGATGGCGTTCACCGCCGACGAACTCCTCACGCGACTGAACGCTGACGCCCAATACCCCAAGCTGTTTGAGCAGACCTTTGCGTTGACGGGGCCGATAAAGGTTGAACAAATTGCCCAGGCATTGGCCACCTACCAGCGCACACTGGTGACAGCCACCCGCAATACCGCATTCGAACAGCTCCTGCGCGGTCGCCTGCAACGCATGAGTGATCGGCAGTTACATGGCCTGCACCTGTTCCGAACTCAGGCCCGCTGCATGAACTGTCATTTCGGCCCGACCCTGAGCGACGATCAATTTCACAACCTGGGGCTGACCTATTACGGCCGCAGATATGAAGACCTTGGACGCTACGAAGTGACAGGAAAAACGCAGGATGTCGGTGCCTTCCGCACTCCATCGCTACGCCTGATCAGCAAGAGCGGGCCGTGGATGCACAACGGTCTGTTCGTCAACATGGAGGGCACGATTGCCTTGTACAACACCGGCATGCCCCACCCGCAACCCGCCGAACAACAGAAAAACGATCCGCGGTTTCCCAAGACCAGTGAGCGCTTGAAACCTCTGGGCCTGGACCTGGACCAGCGACGGGCCCTGAGCGATTTTCTCGACACGCTGTGAAGCGTGTCGATTGATTACTGCCTACACAGATACATCAACACCCACACGAGCCAGCAGCCACTCCTGATAGACCGCAGCGCTGGTAATCGATAAATCGCCATCGTTAGCGTTGATGGTTTTCTCTTCAAAACGTCCGATATCGATCATAGGCTGGAGGTCTTCTTGCACATGCGAAGCGTCGCTTTTGCTGAGGGCCTGCACATCGGGCAGTTCGATAGAGTTGCTTTTCGCGTCGAACGTTGCCCGGCCTGGATCAGGTTTATAGCGGGCTGTCAGCTGTTCCAGATTGCGTTCTGTCTCGCGAAAACTTTCATCGATCTGTGCCTGGACTTCCGCTGTCGCATTGGCGACCTGGATCTTGCCGGCGGTCACCTTGCCACTCTCCAAAGACCTTCTGAGCCCATCAACGTACTGCAGAGGAGGTAAGTTGCTTCCGATCATTTTGACACTCCTTGGTTGGTAACCGAGTAGCAACGCAAAAGTCAGGCCATTCGCTTAGTACTTGTTCTTCAGGGCGTTGGTGGGTCGCTGAGGTGAGTCGGAGGCACTCGCTTGCCGAGAGCGGCAAAGCATTGCCAGAGAGTCAGTAAAACTAGTGGGGAGAATTTTCTGTGGGTTCATGGGCATTCTCGAACTGCTGCTTATGGCCGATTGCAGCTAACGCCCACTTTTGACCAATGCTGCGGCGCAGTTCAGGGGGAGGTCGAGCCTGTGTGTGATCGGGCGCTAAAGCCACGTATTTACCACTCTTCGATCCAGCTCCTCCCAATCCGCCATGCCCAACACGCGTGTGGTGTTCAACCCGCGCAAATAACCGCGCAACTGATTGGCGGTGGCCCGCGCAAGCTCCGGGTCGGGCGCGTTTTCGCACAACAGTACGGTTTCGTACTGGACCAGGTACTCGGCCACCCGGTCACGGAAATCAGGCAAAACGGCGTCGCGGATCAGGTCAAAAGTTCTCAAGGAGAGATCCTCATTAATCTTCTCTAGTTGTGATTGAGTGTGCAGCCGTCTGCACGGCGCGCAACTATTGCTAGAAGTAATAGTGACCATTACGAAACGCAAGTTCTACTTTGCCGGTAATAGTCGGAAAATCACCTCCATCGAACGCGCGGCTCAAGAAGTAGCGCGATGAAGGCAGTGAGCCGACTGGCTCTGGTCAGTCCTGATGACGGGCGGATCGGTCACTGCACCTGACTGAACACAGACAACACAAATGGCAATGGCGGCGTCCGTGACGCAATTCCGTTGCTGAATGAACCGAACCTTTTATTTTCAGGATGAGACTGATGCGCCCTTTATTCGTGCCTGTCATGGCGTTTGCCTCTTTGTTGCTCGCCGGTTGTGCCTCCACGCCGAACGATCCGACCCTGACCTTGCAGACCAGCAAGACCCCAGCCCAATACGCCGACTGCGTCGTACCGAAATTGCAGCGCAGCGCGTTGAACCCGACTGTCTCGCAGACTCAACGCAGCTACCGGATCGTGGTGCCGAGCAAAGTCTCGGCGGACAACGTGCTGGAAGCCTACAAGGCCGGGAACGGCGGCAAGGTATTCATCTACGAGCGGCATTTGCTGGCCTCGAATTTCCTGCCTTCGAGTTTTGAACGTGCCGCACAGGAATGCATCTGACCCCGTCCGTAAACGCTTTTCATAGCGCTCCTTTGGTTGGCCGCAACCAACCAATTTTTTGCCCCGCACCGCATTCGGTTGCGGGGCTTTTTTTTGTCTGCGAGTGTACATTTTAAAGGGCCGCTAACGACCCACCGCGGACGGCGGAAGGATCGCGAGACGGCTCACTTATTCCAAAGCGGCCATCGTCTGGCCGCTTCAGGATATGCCTTACGGATCAAGGGAATTTGGCGTCCGCGATTGCAATGGCTACCACCTTGCATTTACGCAGCGCTTGGCCGTCGGGAGCCCGGAGTGAGGCGCCGTGCTCAGGCTTTGCTGGCCGCCAGGTAAGCGCCAAGACGCTGTCCCATTTGCTCGCCCAAGGCTTGCAAACCACTCAAGGGACGGACCATTACCTCGAACTCAATGATCTTTCCTTGTTCATTGAACCGGATCATGTCGATCCCCTTTAACTCTTTTCCACCGACTTTGGCGCTGAATTCCAGGACGACATTCAACCCGTCCGCGGTCGACAATTCGCGGTGGTACGTAAAATCCTCAAACACGTCGAACACCGTGGTGAGAATCATCGAAACCACCGCCGCCCCCGGGTAGGGCGTGTGAGCCATCGGTGAGCGGAATACCGCCTTGGGGTCCAGCAATTCGGGTAATGCGTGCAAGTCGCCCTTGTTGATCATCTCGTGCCACTGGTTCAAGGATGCTGCGGCGTTGGGATGCAGTTTCAGTTCAGACATGTTCAACTCCTGTTTTTTTTATTGTTCTGCAAATTCCAAGCTTAAATCCGTGCCAATGCCTGGGCCAGGTCGGCGCGCAGGTCTTCGACATCCTCGACGCCCACCGACAAACGCACCAGCGCATCGCCGATGCCGAGCTGCGCGCGGGTTTCTGCCGGGATAGTGGCGTGGGTCATGATTGCCGGATGCTCGATCAGGCTTTCCACTCCACCCAGGCTCTCGGCCAGGGCGAAGATCTGCACACTTTCGAGGAAGCGTTTGGCGCCGGCCAGGTCGCTGTTCAGGTCGAGGGAAATCATCCCGCCGAAACCGCGCATCTGCCGTCGAGCCAGTTCGTGCTGTGGGTGCGACGCCAGCCCCGGATAGTAGACGCGCGCGACCTGCGGCTGACGCTCCAGCCATTGCGCCAGTTCAAGCGCGTTGCTGCAGTGGCGTTCCATGCGCAGCGCCAGGGTCTTCACGCCGCGCAACGTAAGGAACGCGTCGAACGGCCCGGCGATAGCGCCCACCGCGTTTTGCAGGAAGCCCAGGCGCTCGGCCAGTTCCGCGTTCTGCCCGACCACCGCGATGCCGCCGATCACGTCGGAGTGGCCGTTCAGGTACTTGGTCGTCGAGTGCAGGACGATGTCGAACCCCAGCTCCAGCGGGCGTTGTATCCACGGGCTGGCAAAGGTGTTGTCGGCCACACAGATGATGTCTCGATCGCGACAGATGCGTGCGATGGCGGCGAGGTCGGTGAGGCTCAGCAACGGGTTGCTCGGCGTCTCGACCATGACCATCCGCGTGTCGTCCTGCAGCGCTGCTTCGAAGGCCGACAGGTCGGTCAGGTCGACGAAGCTGAAGCGATGCCCGGCGCTGCGCCGGCGCACTTTGTCGAACAGGCGGAACGTACCGCCGTACAGATCGTTGCCAGAGACGATGTGCGAACCGGCGTCGAGCAGTTCGAGCACGGTGGAGATCGTCGCCAGACCCGAAGCGAAAGCGAAGGCTTGGGTACCGCCCTCAAGGTCCGCCACGCAGCGTTCCAGGGCAAAGCGCGTCGGGTTGTGCGAGCGCCCGTAGTCAAAGCCCTTGTGCACGCCGGGGCTCTGTTGCAAATAGGTGGAGTTGGCGTAGATCGGCGGCATCAGCGCCCCGGTGGTAGGGTCCGGCGTCTGTCCGGCGTGGATCACCCGGGTGCCAAAGGCGCGTGGCGGGGCGGTTTCATCGTGCTGGCTCATGCAAGGGATCTCCGTAAGTGATTGAGCAGGTCGACGCGGGTAATCAGGCCATGGAATCCCGAGGTGTCGGCGATGATCGCCACCAGCCCGCGGTCGAGTTCGGCCTGCAGTTTAGCCAGACTGGCGCCAGGTGGCAGGGTTTGCAACTTGTCCGTCATGACACTGGCCACGGTCCTGCTGAAATGCTTGGCGTCCTGGTGCACGCCCAGCAGAATATCGGACTCGTCGATCACGCCGACCAGCCGCTGCCCGTCCACCAGCACCGGCAGTTGCGACACATCCGCCAGGCGCATGCGCTGGAAAGCAGTGAGCAGCGTATCGTCCGGGCCCACGCTGATCACCCGGCCATCCTCGAAGCGCCGCGCGATCAGGTCGCGCAGATCGCCGTAGTGCTTGTACTTCAACAGGCCCTGATCGTTCATCCACTGGTCGTTGTAGACCTTCGACAGGTAGCGGGTGCCGGTGTCGCAGACGAAGCTGACCACCCGTTTCGGTTCGGTTTGCTCGCGGCAATAACGCAGGGCCGCTGCCAGCAAGGTGCCGGTCGAAGAGCCGCCGAGAATGCCTTCGGCGCGCAGCAGTTGGCGGGCATGATCGAAGCTTTCCTCGTCGCTGATCGAATAGGCCTTGCGCACGCTGGAAAGGTCGGCAATCGACGGAATGAAGTCTTCGCCGATACCTTCCACTGCCCAGGAGCCGGGCGTGACGAGGGTGCCGCTACGGCTGTATTCGGCCATCACCGAACCGACCGGATCGGCCAGCACCATTTCCAGGTTCGGTTGCACACGGCTAAAGAAGCGGGTCAGCCCGGTCAGCGTGCCGGCCGAACCGACGCCGACGACGATGGCATCCACATCGTGCTGAGTCTGCGCCCAGATCTCCGGCGCGGTGCTGCATTCGTGGGCCAGCGGGTTGGCCGGGTTGTTGAACTGATCGGCGAAGAACGCGTCGGGAATTTCCTGCGCCAGCCGAGCGGCGACGTCTTGGTAATACTCGGGATGGCCCTTGCCGACGTCGGAGCGGGTGATGTGCACCTCGGCGCCCATCGCCTTGAGGTGCAAAACCTTCTCGGTGGACATTTTGTCCGGCACCACCAACACCACCCGATAGCCCTTGGCGCGGCCGACCAGGGCCAGTCCGAGGCCGGTGTTACCGGCAGTGGCCTCGACAATGGTGCCGCCCGGTTTGAGGCGGCCATCACGCTCGGCGGCGTCGATCATCGCCAGGCCGATGCGATCCTTGATCGAGCCGCCGGGGTTCTGCGATTCGAGCTTGAGGAACAGCGTGCACGGGCCGGTATCGAAGCGGCTGACGCGTACCAGCGGCGTATTGCCGATCAGTTCGAGTACGGCGGGGCGGGAGTCGTTCGGCATGTCTTCACCTCTCTGCGAGCATCCGCTGTGGATGGACAGCAACCGGCGCCAGGTCATCGCGCGCCAGTCGCGAGTAATGCATCGCTTGGACCATAGGCCGCGATTGCATCATCCGCAACCGTCCACAGCCAACCGGTAGCGTCGCCGCCGAAACAGCAAAACCTGGAGAGATTTCGCAAGTCGGCAATACTCAAGCGTCGGTCGAAGGACAACCATGACGAAGGGGGCAGCCATGAAGAAAGAGAACACGGATGCAAAGGCAGAATCAGCCTCGGCGCTGATCGATGCGCGAATCACGGAGCTGAGTGACTGGCGGGGCGAGACGCTCGCCAGAGTCCGGGCGCTCATCAGGCAGGCCGACCCGGACGTGGTCGAGGAGTGGAAGTGGAGAGGCGTTCCCGTTTGGTCACATGCCGGAATCCTTTGCACCGGGGAGACGTACAAGAGTGTCGTGAAGATGACCTTCGCCAAGGGCGCCTCGCTGGACGATCCTTCAGGTCTTTTCAACGCCAGCCTCGAAGGCAACACCCGAAGGGCCATCGATCTCCATGAGGGTGAGCGCATTAATGAACCGGCATTGAAGGCGCTCATCCGCGCCGCCGTGGCACTCAATACGAGCGGCCGCTCACGCTAAAGCGGCCGCCCCGTTTTTCAATGCTAGAACGTCGGGGTGTATTTCACGCTGAACATGAGGTTACGCGGGTCACCGAAGTTGTTGTTGCCATTGAGCTGGTCGTAGCCCGCCGTGTAATAGTGCTTGTCGAACAGGTTGTTGGCGTTGAGCGCCAGCCCGATCTCCGGCGTGAGTTGGTAGCCAACACGGGCGTTCCACACCGTATAACCCGGCACGTCGTAGGTGCGTTCATAACCCAGCGTATGGCTTTGGGTGGTGAAGCCCACACCGGTGCTGACCCGGTTCCAGTCGCCGCTGAACTGGTAGTCGCTCCAGACCCGCAGCATGTGTTTGGGCGTCCATTGGCTGAACACTCGGCCTTCGTTGACCGGGTCTTCCAGGTACTTGGTGGTGTTGTAGGTGTAGCCGGCAAACACTTGCAGACCACTGAGTACTTCGCCGCTGATTTCGGCTTCGACCCCCTGGCTGCGCACTTTCCCCGATGCCGTCGAGCAATACCAACCGTCGCAGGCGAACCCCGAGGCTACGTCGTTGACGGCACGGTTCTCCTGGTCATAACGGAACACCGCCAGGGAAGTGTTGACCCGGCCATCCAGCAACTCACCCTTCAGGCCGACTTCGTAGTTACTGCCGATCACCGGCTTGAGCACCGTGCCGCTGGCGGTGCGTGAGGTCTGTGGTTCGAACACGTCGGTGTAGCTGGCATACACGGCCCATTCGCGGTTCAGGTCGTAGACGATGCCGGCGTAGGGCGTGACTTCTCCGGTTTCGTTCGTGGTGCTTGGGGTATCGGGGGTCACGACGTTGCTGAACGCTTCCTGGGTCCACGACTTGTAGCTGTAGTCGTACCAACTGACCCGCGAGCCGAGCACCAGGGTCAGCGGCTCGAACGGCTTGACCCGCCAGCTGCCGTACAGGCCTTTTTGACGGATGTCGTATTTGCTCGGCGTCGCGCGGCCACCGGGGGTATTGAGCAAGCCGTCGTAGCTGATTTCCGGACGGTTGTGATCGATGCCGAAAATCGTGTCGGTACTGTCGTTGAAGGTTCGAGCGAATTTGTCGTCCGAAGTCAGCTTGGCGTAGTTGCCGCCAACCATGATTTCCTGCTGCATGGACAAGGCTTCAAAGCGGCCGGTGAGGTTCATGTCGAGGCCGACCTTGGTGGAGTCGAAGTCCGTCACGAAGTCAGCGTATTGCACGCCGCTGCCGTCAGCGTTGAGGCCGTCGTCGATGCTTTGCAGGCGTTGGTTTTTCGCGCTGTTGTCTTCAGTCATGCGTACAGCACCGATCTTGAAGGCCCAGTCGTCGTTGAAACGGTGTTCCAGATCGGCATAGACGGTGGTGACGTCGATTTGCGAGTGATTCCAGCGAGCGCCGGTGTAGGTCGAGCGTGACACGTCGATCGGGTCACCGTTAGCGTAGCGGGGCAGGCCGCGGATCATCGGACGCGATTCTGCGTCGGAGTGGCTGACGGCCAGGCCCAGGGTGGTGTCTTCGCGCAGATCGAAGTCCAGCGCACCGTACAGCGAGTGGGTCTTGCTCCATTCGTAGTCGATGAATGAATCGCTCTGGTCTTCGTCGGCCACGAAGCGTCCACGCACGGTGCCGGTCTGGTTCAGCGGCCCGCCAGCGTCCAGTTGCAGGCCGTAGTGATCCCAGGAGCCGGCCTTGCCGGTGAGGGTCACGGTCGGTGCGCTCTGACCGCGTTTGCGTACAAGGTTGATCGCACCGCCCGGGCTGCCGGTGCCCTGAAGCAACCCGGACGCGCCACGCAACACTTCCATGCGATCGAAGAAAATCAGGTCCTGGGTGGCCCAGTTACCCAGCGCGTAGGTGTTGCGCGGGATCGGCACGCCATCGTATTGCCAGTCGTCGATCTGGAAGCCACGCGAGGTCAGGATCATGCCTTTGCCCACCCCTTGAACCCCCACCAGTCCGGTGGTCTGGTTGGCCGCGTCCTTGAGATCGGTCAGGCCCTGGTCGTCCATTTGTTTGCGGGTCATCACCGTGACCGACTGCGGAATTTCCTTGAGCGTGTGGGTGCCCTTGCCGATCGTCACCGCCCGCGCGGCGTAGGAACCCGAGCCTTCGGTGGTGGCGTCGGCGCTGCGTTCAACGATGTTGGTGACGCCCAGTTGCAGTGCGGCGTTGCTGTCGGGAGCCGGCTCGACGCTAAAGTTGCCTTGCTCCGTCACCCGCAGCTGCAAGCCGCTGCCCGACAGTGCCTGGTGCATTGCCTGTTCGGCGGGCATCTGGCCGATCACCGCCGGTGCCTGTTTGCCCTGCACCAGCGAAGGTTCCAGTGAAACGATATACCCGCTCTGGCTGGCAATGGCATTCAGCGTGTTGGCGAGGGGCCCGGCCGGCAGGTTGAAGGTCAGGTTTTGCGCCTGCGCCAGGGCAGGGCTCGCCAGAGTTGCCAATGCAATGGCGACGCAAAGGGGGTGGGGCCACGGGTTGAACACAGCATTCTCCTGATCGTGTGGAAGTGTCAGGAGATAGGTGGGATGAGAAATGAAAACCGGACACGAATGAGAGTGATTTTCAAAAAAAATCTTCAGCAGGACTATTTCGCACGAATCAGCGTCAACCAGGGGCTGTAGCGATCCACCCGAATGGGCAGGGTTTCGGCCAGTGCGGTGAAGGTTCGATCGGGGTCGTTGAGCGGGAACACACCCTGCACGCGCAGGTTGCGAACCTCGGGGGCGACGCGCACAAAGCCGCGATTGTAAGGGCGTAACGCGTCGACGACTTGTTCCAGTGGCTCGTCCAGCACGTTCAGCCGTCCGCTGAGCCAGTCCGCGCGATGGCGCTGGTCGCCAGCAACCGGGGCAATTCTCCCGGCATACAGCAACGCTGACTGACCTTCTTGCAGATCAAGCGTCGTGCCGTCGAACAACCGGGCCTCGACCGAGTGCTGCAAGACCACCACGCGACTCGCGTCTGCCTCCTGAGCGACCAGGAAACGCGTGCCCAGCGCGCGTATTTCACCTTGGGCGGTCCGCACGCGCAGTGGGCGTAGAGGATCGGCCGCGACCTGAATCACCAGTTCGCCGTGACGCAGAATCACCAGCCTCTGCTTGTCATCGAAGCGCAGATCCACCGCGCTGTTGGCGTTCAGGCTCAAACGGCTGCCGTCCGCCAGTGTGAAGTCCTGACGCTGGCCGCGCCCGGTGTGCAGGTCAGCCAGTAGCGAGTCACCCAGCGGGCTGCGGGCCCCCAGCCACAAGCCGCCACCGAGCAGGCCAAGACCGGCAATCACACGGAGCGCATCACGCCGCGAGCCATGGGGTTGCAGCAGCAGTTGCCGTGCTTCGCCGGCCTGACCGGGCACACGTCGATCCAGGGCGCGAACCGTGTTGAAGGAACCACCGAGACGTTCCTGCAAGGTGGCCCAGGCCTGGGCGTGTGCAGGGTCCATGACCAGCCACGCGTTGAAGCGCTCTTGCAGTGCGGCATCGGGCTTGCCGGCACGAAGGCTGACCATCCAGTCGATGGCCTGCTCGCTGACGGGGTCGAGGCGCGGCTTGCTCATGGCAACACCTCGCTCAGGTAGCACTGACGCAACGCCTGTTTCATGTAGCGACTGACCGTGCGTTCCGACAGGCCCAGCTTTTGCGCAATCGCCACGTAACTCAGACCGTCCAGTTGGCTGTAAAGGAAGGTCGCCTTGACGACCATCGGCAAGCCGTCGATCGCCCGGTCGATGGCGACCAGCGCTTCGATAAGCTGCAGCTGTTCTTCGGGAGACGGGGCTACCGATTCGGGCAGTGTGGACAGGCGTTCCAGGTAGGCCAACTCCAGCTTGCGCCGGCGATGGCGATCGAAGATCAGCCGTCGGGCAATCGTCGACAGGTAAGCGCGAGGTTGCTCGATGCTGTCGGGATCAACGCGGGCTGTCAGTATCTGGCAAAACGTATCGGCGGCGGTGTCCTCGGCGTCCGCGTGATTGCGCAGGCGTTGCTGAATATGCTGCAGCAGCCAGCGATGATGGTCGCTGAAAAAGAAGCCCAGCTTGCTGGTCGGAGGAGGTTGCACCGGTCGGCTTTCCAGATGTTAGTGTGAATCGTTCTCAATAATAGCCGTGTGTTGATCGCCACTGCAATCGTTGCCTTGGCCAATAGCGGGCGCCACTCACGTCGCGGGGGGCGATTCGCGGTGAGCACGGGTAGCTTCGCGGTCGGTGCGTTGGCCCAAGTACCAGCCCGTCAGCCCCCAAAGTGCCGCACACGCCGCGCCCACCAGTGCTACCAGAACGGTGCCTTGGCCGAGCATGTCGAGCAGGCTCTTGGCCCAGCCGCTGATCGCGTCGCCACCGCGATAGACCACGGTGTCGATGAAGTTTTTGGCCTTGTATTTGGTTTCAGCGTCCAGCGGTGCAAACAGCATTTCGCGGCCGGGGCGGATAAACGCGTATTCGCCGATCCGTCGCACGATCATCAGCCCCGCGAGCATGGCAAAGGTCGGGGCCAGCGCCAGCCCGATAAAGCCCACGCAGACCAGCGCCGGCACGGCGGCCAGCAGGGCGCTCACACCAAAGCGCTGGGCGATGCGCCCGGTGATGAACAGTTGCGAAACCAGCGCGCCGGCCTGCACCGCGACATCGATCAGGCCGAACACGCGAATCTGCTCCTCGCGTGTGCTGAACAATTCGGCCACCAGGCGTGCTTGTTCGAAATACAGAAAAGTACTGGCCGTGGCCAACAGCACGACGAACAGGCACACCCCCAGCAGATACGACGAGTGCAGCACCCGCATCATGCCGCTGAACGGATTGCCGGCCACCGGGCGGTGCGGGCTTTCAGCGGGCACTGCACCCGGCCGCCCAGCACCGCCGCGCTCGCGCCAGGCCATCAGGTAGTGCTTGAGCACCAACGCCAGGAGCAGCAACACGGTGCTGAGCAATACCAATCCGGCTTGACCCAGCAGGTTGATCGACAACGCGCTGATTGCCGGCCCCACCAGCCCGCCGACACTGGCCCCGGCGGCGATAAAGGCAAACAGGCGCCGTGCCTGGGCGCCATCGAAAGCATCGGCCATCAGGCTCCAGGCCACCGACACCACGAACAGGTTGTAGACCGAAATCCACACGTAGAACGTTCGCGCCACCCAGACACTGTCGTCGTGCAGGGCAAAGGTCAGCGCGAACAGCAGCAGGTTGACGCTGAAGAATCCGTACACCCAATCGACAAACTGCACCCGCGGCACCACTGAGTTCAGCCAACCGAACAACGGCACGGCGATCAACATGACCACGAAGGTAGCCGTGAACAACCACTGCAGGTGCTCGACACCGGCCTGGATGCCCATGGCCTCGCGAATCGGGCGCAGCATGAAATAGCCACAAAACAGGCAGAAGAACAGGGCAAAGCCCGCCAGTGCCGGCAGCAGTTCATCTGGCTGGGCGTTGATGGCCCGTGCAGCCCGGAGCGTCAGCCGGTGGTCGACAAAGGACAAGGGCAAGCTCCTGCAATGAAGTGATCAGGCAAACAGGCCGACGATGCGCTCGCGCTGGGCCGCGTCCGGCAGGCGACCCTGGCCCGCCAGCAAGTTGTCGGCGGCATACTTCGGGTTGCTCGTGGCCGGAATAACCGTGGTGATGGCCGGGTTGGCGAGCACGAACTTGAGCATCAACTGCGCCCACGAACTGGCATCCAGCTCGGCGACGGCCCAACCCGGCAGCGGCTTGCCCTTGACCTTGGCAAACAGGCGCCCGGCTTCGAATGTGCGGTTGGCCAGCACGGCCACGCCGTTGTCGACGCACCACGGTAGCAGGCGTTTCTCGGCATTGCGCGCATCGACGGAATAGTTGACCTGAACGAAATCGACTTTTTCCTTTTGCAGCACGGCGAGCAGGTCGTCATGGGCCGATTCGACGTAATGGGTTACGCCAATGTAGCGGATGCGCCCCTGCTCCTTGAGTTCCCGCAGCAGCTGCAACTGGGTCGTGGTGTCTTGCAGGTTATGCACCTGGATCAGGTCGATGCGCTCGGTTTGCAGTTCCTTGAAGGACTGCTCGATCTGGCGCATCCCCGCCTCGCGACCTGTCGAGGAAACCTTGGTGGCAATGAACGCCTTGGCGTGAGCCCCGGCACGGGTCAGCAGTTCGCCGGTCACCGCCTGGGCATCGCCGTAGCTGGGCGCGGTGTCGATCACTTTTGCGCCACCGTTCAACAGCGTCTTCACCACGTCCAGCGCGGCATTCATCTCGCTGGAAGCGATGTCGATATTGAACGTTCGTGAAGTACCCAGGCCGATCACCGGCAAGTCTTCGCCCGTGACCGGGATCTTGCGCATCAGCAGGGGGTTGGCCGCAAAAGCCGGGAGCAGCGGATACAGCGCCGCCATGGTGGCGACGGCGGAGCTGGCGTGAATGAAATCGCGACGGCTGAACGAGTGGGCTGGCATGCGAAGACTCCTTTCGTTCGTGAATGACAAGTGTGTGAACGATAGAAGCATATTCAAGCGCAGGGTGCGGACATGCAGGGACGAGGGGAATGAGAAAGTTTTGCAAATCATTTCCCACAAGCGCGGTTGCTACGCGGTCACACCTCTCGTCGGCCCTCATGAACATCTGTCGAACCCGATCGATCCATTCAAAAACAGCGCCGGGATTCCACTGTCATGAACTCATTCAAAAACCTGCTGACACCGGCCCAGGAACGAAGACTTCGTGCACTGGATTTTTGGCATCGGGCGCTCGAAGACATCGCGCTGCGCCGGGAATCTCCTGATGCTTATCACGAAGAACTGCTTCGCCAGACGGATGAAATGGATCGTCAGGGATTCGTCAGCTGGGAAGAGTGGCGGGACCTGCGAATCGAGGCTGATCAGGCGTATCTGCGCTCGGTAGCGGGGGAGGACTATCACTGAAACGGGAAGCTGGCGTGTCCAACCGTCCAGTTTGTATCTGAACGTATAAAGCGCTTCGAAAGCTACCTGCGCATACAAATCCATGGTTTTCCGACACCTGCGCGATACACAGTGGCCTCGTAATGAGGGCGTTGTAGCTGCGGCAACCGCCGCGCACTCATCGGAGAAATGCCATGTCCAGTATCAATATCCACACTGCCAGCATGCTCGGCGTCGCCTTAGCCGTTTCTGCGGCGGTGGCTGCATTTTCGGGCTTCTCTCAAGCCGGGGAAGTGAAGGCTCCCGCCGAGGCGGCTCCAGCAAAAAACTGGCAGGCCGGGCTTCACCGCACTGATCTGCTGCGCAAGGATCTCGACGTTTCCGGGCGTGAGGTGATCCAGGTTCGCGTTGATTTCGAGCCAGGTGTCACATCCCCCAACCACTCTCATCCCGGCGTGGAAGTCGCTTACGTCATCGATGGCACGTTCGAGTATCAACTCGAAGGGCAGCCACCTATAACGCTCAAGGCTGGTGACTCCTTGTACATCCCTGCCGGCACCCCGCATATCGCGAAGAACGTCGGTACCAGCAAAGCATCCGAGCTGGCGACGTACATTGTGAAAAAAGGCGAGCCGCTGGTCGTGATCAAGCAGTAAGCCCGCGTGGTGGGGAGGCCCGTTACCGAGGGTCGCGATGCTTCCCCAAAACCCGGCTTCCCAGCGCAACGCCCAGTGCGACAGCGATCAAGCCCAGCGCCACGGCGAAGGTGGTCCTCATCCCGTAAGCAACGGCTTCGGGCTGCGCGATGGTGATGTCAGCCGACGCCGAGGCGAGTGCGAACACCGCGCCTAATGCGGATGCCCCGGTGATGAGCCCAAGGTTTCGCGACAGGTTGAGCAGGCCGGAAACCACACCTCGCTGATCTGGCAAAACATCGGCCATGACCGCGGTGTTGTTGGCCGTCTGGAACAGGGCATAACCGAGCGTTATAACGACCATGGGCGCGACATAGCCGCCGATGCCGAACGTCTGCGGCAGCATCGATAGCGTGAGGCAACCGGCTGCCATGGCGGTGAGTCCTGCGAGCGTCATGCGTCGGGCGCCGAAACGGTCGACAATTTTGCCTGCGGGCACACCCGTCAGTGCCGCGACAAACGGCCCGACTGCCTGGGTCAGTCCGACCAGAACGGCATCAAGTCCCAGGGCATGGGCGAGATAGAAAGGCCCGACTACAAGCGTCGCCATCATCACCGTCGCGACGAGTGTGCTCATGGCAAGGCTTGCGCTCAGTTCCGGTTCGCGAAACATCGCCAGGCGAATCAACGGAGAGGCGACTCTCGCCTCTGTGCACACAAAGAGGCTGGCGCCGAAGCCCGCCGCCACCAGCAAGGCAATATTGAGCGGCCCGAAACTGCCGCGTCCGATCGTCATGGCCAGGGCATACGCCGCGAGCGTCAGCGCCAGCAGCAACGTGCCCAGCGAGTCGAAACCGGCACGATTGGTTGTGGGCGACGGTCGGTCTGCGGGCAGGTAGCGATGCGCGAGCAGCAGCGTCACCAGGCCCAACGGTACGGAGATCAGGAAAATCGCCCGCCAGCCGAATCCGGCGATCAGCAGGCCACCGAGCGACGGCCCCATCGCGGTGCCAATCGCCGACATCGTCCCGAGTAAACCCATGGCGCTGCCGGTTTTTGCCTTCGCCACCGTTGCACCGACGAAAGCCATGGTCAGCGCCATCATGATTGCCGCGCCGAGGCCCTGCAGCGCCCTGGTGCTAATCAACAGCCACAGCGTCGGCGCCAGGCCGCACAGGCCCGAGGCCAGCGTGAACAAGCCGATTCCGCCGAGGAGCAGCCGCCGACGACCAATCAAGTCACCGAGTCGACCGACGCTGACGATCAGGGTCGTGATGGCCAACAGGTAAGCGATGACGATCCACTGGACTTCCTGGAAGGTCGCGTTGAATACCTGTGCCAGGGTTGGCAAGCCGACGTTGGCGATGCTGGTGCCGAGCGAAGACAGCAACATCGACAGCGAGAGACTGACCAGTGCCCAGCGAACTGAAGCAGTCGGTTGCGCGGTGTCTGCTACTGCAATGGTTGATTTCATCCTGTCTCTCTTTTCTGGCCACTCCCGAAATGGAGCTGTCAGAAATGTACGCCCGGGCCTAGCATGGCGAAAGGCGCACCAGTTGCAGTTGATTCGTGCGCTAAACGCCATGTCACCAACGCTGCGAGGCGATGCATGTCTACTCCCGATTTCAATTTGTTGGTCACCCTTGATGTGCTGCTTGCAGAAGGCAGCGTTGCGCGTGCAGCCAAACGCTTGCGGCTGAGTCCGTCGGCGATGAGTCGGGCGTTGGCGCGGTTGCGTGAAACGACGGGCGACCCGCTGCTGGTGCGGGCCGGACGGGGCCTTGTGGCCACGCCCCGGGCGCTCGAACTGCGCGAGCGGGTCAGTCAGCTCGTGCAGGAGGCGGAAGCGGTGTTGCGCCCGGCTGAGCAACCCGACCTCAAGCAACTGATCCGAACGTTCACGCTGCGCACCAGTGAGGGGTTTGTCGAGAATTTTGGTGCAGACCTCATTGCCCGCGTCGCCGAACAAGCACCCGGCGTGCGCCTGCGTTTCATGCACAAGCCTGATAAAGACAGCACGTCACTTCGCGACGGGACAGTCGACCTGGAAACGGGCGTGGTGGGGAAATCCGCGGGTCCGGAGTTGCGCACGCAAGGCTTGTTCCGCGACCGTTTCGTTGGGGTTGTACGGATGGGGCACCCGTTGAACCAGGGCGAGGTCACCCCCGTCCGTTATGCGGCGGGCCGCCACATCAGTGTTTCCCGGCGGGGGCTCGACAAGGGGCCGATCGATGCAGCCCTTGAGCCGCTTGGACTGGAGCGGCAGATCGTGACCATCGTCGCGGGCTTCTCGACCGCCCTGGCGCTCGCCCGGGCCACCGACCTGATCGCCAGCGTTCCAGAACGGCATACCGCCAACCTGCGTGCGGGAATGCACAGTTTTGAGCTTGCGCTGCCGTTGCCGCCATTCACCGTTGCAATGCTTTGGCACCCACGACTGGATGCCGATCCCGTGCACCGCTGGTTACGCGGCTACCTTCGGGAGGTCTGTGCGCAGTAGTCTCAATGGACCTATGAAATGATCTGTAAGTGGGTCTAGGGATGGGGCCAATTAGTCCCTATCCTGCCCGGACATCCCTACGGAAGAATGTCCCATGACTGAAAAAAACAGGCCCGTCGTCGGATCGCTCTCGAGTGCGACGAGCCCCTGCGAGGGCCGATTACGAGCGTGCGACGCTCAACGCCATCGTCGACGCTGCCTACGTTTGTCATTTGGCATTTGCCGATCAGCGCGGCACGCACTGTATCCCCACGGCATGCTGGCGTGAGGGCGACTACTTGTACATTCACGGCTCCAATGGCAGCCAGATGCTCAAGGCTGCGGCCGAGGGCGCGCAAGTGTGCATCACCGTTACCCACCTTGATGGCCTGGTACTAGCGCGCTCGGCGTTCAGTCATTCGATGAATTTTCGTTCGGCGATCATTTATGGCGTATGTGAGCCGGTGGAGGGCGAACACAAAGCCGAGTCGCTGGATGCCCTGGTGGAGAAGATCGCACCGGGGCGATCCCGGGAAGCACGCCCCGGCAACGCGCAGGAAATCGCCGCGACCACGGTGTTGCGTGTGTTGCTGAGCGAGTTTGCCTGCAAGATCCGCACGGGAGGGCCGAAGGACGCAGATGCTGATCTGGATTTGCCGGTCTGGGCGGGTGTGCTGCCCATCAAGTTGGCACCACTGCCTCCGGTGCCGGAGGACAGCGGAATGGCCGCGCCGGCCTATGTGACTGAATGGGTCTGACGCGTTTTAGAAGGTGAACGAGCGGGACGCGTTCCGGGCCAGTTCGACATCCAGCAGATGCTCAACCAGCACATCATTCAAAAACCGGAACTGATCATTGAGCCCGACCACTTCATTGCTGAAATGGTTGGTGGCGGCCGGCATCAGCAGCGCCTCGAAGTTTTTGTCGAACACCAGTTCGAACGTTTTGCGGGAAACGAATGACTGGGCGTAGTAGTTGTTGCCGAACACCGGGAAGCTCACGGCGAGGCTGACGGTGTGGATCATGACGAGCACTCCTCGGACAGGACGTACCAGGAAAAAATGCTCAGTGTGACGGCCGTCAGGGCCAGGCAGGTCAGGAGATGGATCATCATGATTCGCCCCTCCGATGCGGGGTTTTACGTTGGGTTGAGATTGATCCTACGCTGACGGTTTTTGAGCGGAAGGCATTCGCGGCGATGGTGAATATCGACATCAGTGATGGTCGGTTTTTTGGGTGATTTCGGGGGCCTCATCGCGAGCAGGCTCGCTCCCACAGTGGTCCGTGCTGAAGCGCTATTTTTTGTGAATGAACGCTGATCCCCTGTGGGAGCGAGCCCGCTCGCGATAGGGTCCTGAGCCCACCCTCGATCTCCAGACGAACGGGCGCCTAGCGCCACCTATACTCAAATCAGAAGGCTTCTGACCACCGAATATCCTGTTCGGGGAAGACTGTAGGACACCGCGATCTTGAACCTGCGTTCGCTGATCGTCGCCGCGTTGGTGGTATTGGCGGGATGCGTCACGCCTGCGCGCGCCCCGGTGGAAGTCACGCCGGTGGTCATTTCCCAGAGCACCTGGCAGCAGGTGGACCGAGAGATTGTCGCCGCATCGCAATCGGCCACCGAGCAGACAAAAATCTACGCGCGCGGCGCCATGGATTACTGGCGAACGCGGGTCTATCAGCTGACCGAAGAGAACTTCATTCCATGGTTCAGCAGTTACTGGACCCAGGAATGGCTATCGATGAAAGTCAGCTGGTACACCCTCAGCGCCAAAGGCGAGCAGGATGCCTCGGCCAAGCGCCTGGCGGCCTATCTGCTGGAGCAATACCAGGAGCGCGTGCTGGCACCGGTCGCGGTGGAGATTGATCCCGACCAGATTCTCGGTCTGGCAACGGTGTTCTACGTGGATATTCTTCAGGAAGAACTGCAGCGGATCTCCCAACGCCACGGTGTGCCGATGGCTCAGCTCAACGGCCGTATCCAGAAAATTCCCGCCATCGCCCTGGGACCACCGCCCGCGCGCGATGCGTCGTTGTATCAGATCGTGCACACCCAACCGCTGAGCACATTGCCGGCCTACGCGGCGTTGATCGACAAAATCCACAAGGCCGGCGGCGACAGGGGGGTGGATTCGACCGACACCGCTATGGCGCCAGTGGCCAAGCGCGCCAGCCAACGGATGGAGGCCGAAATGGCGCCGCGGGGAGCAGCCAGTGCGGTGGCCGCGGCGGCAGGGAGACTGGCGGGAGGATTGATTACCGTGGGCGTGGCGGGTATTCGCGCCATGATTCAGGCCAACGACCGGCCGGACAGCGAGGCGCTGATTCGCAGCAGCCTGGGCAACACGTTCGACAAGGCCTGGCTGAAACTGGTGCAGAACCCGACCACCGGCGTGATGGCCGGCACGCTGTACATGGCGGCACAGATCGAAGGCAACCTGGCGGGAAGCGCCGAAGTACCGTCGGTCAGTTCGGGCAGTGGGGCTGTCGATTGGAGCCCGACCGAATCGACTAACCAGCAGATCGCCCCATAAACCAAGGAGAACGACCATGTCTTACGTTGATGGCTTCATCGCTGCCGTACCCACCGCCAACCGCGAGAAATTCAGGAAACACGCCGAAACCGCCGCCGTCATTTTCAAGGAAAGCGGTGCCCTCAGCGTCGCCGAATGCTGGGGCGACGACGTCCCTGATGGCAAAGTGACCTCGTTCCCCATGGCGGTCAAACTCAAGGACGACGAAACCGTGGTGTTTTCCTGGATCGTCTGGCCCGACAAGGCCACCCGCAATGCCGGCATGGACAAACTCATGACCGATCCGCGCATGCAACCGGACGTCAATCCCATGCCGTTCGATGGCCAGAGGCTGATCTTTGGCGGTTTCGAAATGATCGTGAAGGCGTGACACCCACGGCAGGATCACTCCAGCGTCGGGGCGGTCCTGCAACTCTTGCGATTACGAATCTCGCTGTCCGTCGGTCGCTCTTTGACGAACTCTAAGCGCGGTTCCCCTTCGTTGTAATGAACCAGCCAGCCCCATTCCAGCTCGGACTCATCCTGGCCGGGTTTCGGTGGCACGGCCCACCATGGCTCTTTGCTGATGATCTCTCGCATGGCCCCCTCCAGTTGAATCGGTTGCATGAACTATAACTTGGATGTCAGGAGGTGCCATGTATGAGCGACGAATCCCATGAGCCCGTCAAACGACTGTTTTTCGCCCTGAACTGCGCGCCTGCCCAGCGCAAGGCGATTGCCCAATGGCGCAGTGATCTTCAGCTCAGGAGCGGGCGCCCGGTGCCGGCGGAAAACTTTCACCTGACGCTGAAGTTTCTGGGCGCTGTTGCCGTGGCGCAGATCGCGGAAGTCTGCACGGCCGCCGCGAACATTCGCGTGCCCGGTGTGCCTTTGAAGGTTGTGCTTGATCGCCTGGATGTCTGGCGCAGGGCAGGAGTGTTGGTGCTGGCGCCAGAGCAGGCGCCGCCGGAGCTGTTGCGTCTGGTTTACGCGCTGGAGCAGGCGATGTTGCCGTTCGGGTTTGAAGACGCACCGAAGGAATTCCGCCCGCACCTGACCTTGATGCGTGACTATCGAGTGCCGGTGCCTGAAGCTCCCACCCCACCGGAGTTCTTCCTGCGCGCCGATGACTTCACCTTGTTCGAGTCCCATAAAGGGCGCTATCGGGCATTGGCGCAGTGGCCGCTGGTTCCGTAATGGCAGCCACAAAAAAAGGCGCCCGAGGGCGCCAAACTTCACCTTGACCGAGGGAGCCGGGTGAGGCCGTTCTTCAGAGAGGAGTGCAGCGGTGGTAAGGCGCTGCGTGAACGGAAAAGGTTAATGCTGATTTCTGTGTTGAATGTTAAGGCCTCATCGCGAGCAGGCTCGCTCCCACAAGGGATCGGCGTCGCACACAAATCCGTGTTCCACCACGGCCCACTGTGGGAGCGAGCCTGCTCGCGAAGCAATTTCAGCTTCAGCGGTAAATCCGAGTGCATTACTTGCCGAGCTTCACCCGCGTCCAGCCGCGCGTCATCACCCGCTGAACGCCAATCGGCATATCCGGAATCGCATACAACGTCGCCATCACGGCCTGCGGCGGATACGACCCCGGATCATCCCGAATTGCCTCATCCACCAACGGCGTCGCCGCTGCGTTGGCGTTGCTGTAGCCGATGTTGTTGGTGATCTCGGCAATGATGTCCGGGCGCATCAGGAAGTTCATGAACAGGTACGCGTTGTCGACGTTCGCCGCGTCCCGTGGGATCGCGACCATGTCGTAGAAGCTGCCGGCGCCTTCTTTCGGAATGCTGTAATCGATCTTCACCTTGTCCCCGGCCTCCTTGGCGCGAGCCTTGGCTTGCAGCACGTCACCGGAGTAACCGACCGCCACGCAGATGTTGCCGTTGGCGAGGTCAGAGATGTATTTCGACGAATGGAAGTAAGCCACCGACGGGCGAATCTTCATGAACAGCGCTTCAGCTTCGGCGATCTGCGTCTTGTCCTGGGAGTTCACCGGATAGCCCAGGTAGTGCAGGGCGGCCGGGAGCATCTCGGTCGGCGAATCGAGGAAACTGATGCCGCACGCTTTCAGTTTTTCGGCGTTTTCCGGTTTGAACAGCAAGTCCCAGGAATTGATCGGCGCATTGGCACCCAGCACTTCCTTGACCTTGGCCGGGTTGAAACCGATGCCGATCGAGCCCCACATGTACGGGAAGGCATGACCGTTATCCGGGTCGCTGGCGGAGGCGTTTTTCAGCAGGACCGGGTTGAGGTTCTTCCAGTTCGGCAGCTTCGACTTGTCCAGCTCCTGATAGACGCCAGCCTTGATCTGCTTGGCCAGGAAACTGTTGGACGGCACGACGATGTCATAGCCGGATTTTCCCGCCAGCAGGCGTGCCTCAAGGGTTTCGTTGCTGTCGAACACATCGTAGGTCACGCGGATGCCGGTCTCGTCTTCGAACTTCTTGACGGTGTCCGGGGCAATGTAATCCGACCAGTTGTAGACGCGCAGTACCTTGTCATTGGCCTGGGCGCCAGTAGCCATTGCGCCCAATAAGGACAGTGTCAGCAGAGTCCTGCCAAACATTTTCATCGGTACAACTCCATTTCTTTTTTTATTCAAAATCACACAGCAAAAATGCAGTGAACACAAAACCCGTGGCGAGGGGGCTTGCCCCCGTTCGGCTGCGAAGCAGTCGTGAATCCAGGCGACTCGGTGGGCCTGAAACAACGCAGGGGCCGCTTCGCAGCCCAACGGGGGCAAGCCCCCTCGCCACAGGTTGGTGTTCACAGAGCACTACGCCGTCGCTTCCACCATTTGCTTTTTAGGTGGCTGCCAGGATTCGCTGGCGGTCTGGTCCATCGCTTCCTGGATCGCCCGTTTGCGGGTGGCTTCGGCGCGGCGGCTGAAGTACCAGACCATGAAGGTCACGATCGAAACCGCCAACAGAATCAGGCTGGCCACAGCGTTGATCTCAGGCTTCACACCCAGACGCACCGCCGAGAACACTTCCATCGGCAGGGTCGTGGAACCCGGGCCGGACACGAAGCTCGCCAACACCAGGTCATCCAGCGACAACGCAAACGACATCATGCCGCCGGCCGCCAGTGACGGCGCGATCATCGGGATGGTGATCAGGAAAAACACCTTGAACGGCTTCGCCCCGAGGTCCATGGCCGCTTCTTCGATGGACAGGTCCAGCTCACGCAAACGTGCCGAAACCACCACCGCCACATACGCCGCACAGAACGTAGTGTGGGCGATCCAGATCGTCACCAGCCCGCGTTCCTGTGGCCAACCGATCAACTGCGCCATGGCCACGAACAGCAGCAACAGCGACAGACCGGTGATCACTTCCGGCATCACCAACGGCGCCGTCACCAAGCCACCAAACAACGTGCGGCCCTTGAAGCGCGTCACCCGAGTCAACACAAACGCCGCCAACGTCCCCAGCGCTACGGCGGCAATCGCGGTGTAGCAGGCGATTTCCAGCGAGCGCACCACCGAGCCCATCAGCTGGGTGTTGTCGAGCAAGCCGGCGTACCACTTGAACGACCAACCACCCCACACCGTCACCAGTTTCGAGGCGTTGAACGAGTAGATCACCAGGATCAGCATCGGCAGGTAGATAAACGACAGGCCGAGCACCAGCATCAATTTTGAAAATCCGAAACGTTTCATCCCCGTGCCTCCATCTCTTTGGCCTGACTACGGTTGAACAACAAGATCGGCACAATCAGGATCAACAGCATCACCACCGCCAGGGCAGACGCCACCGGCCAGTCGCGGTTGTTGAAGAACTCTTGCCACAGCACACGACCGATCATCAGCGTCTCCGGGCCGCCCAGCAGTTCCGGAATCACGAACTCGCCGACCACCGGAATGAACACCAGCATGCAACCGGCGATGATCCCGTTCTTGGCCAGCGGCACCGTGATTTTCCAGAAGTTGTTGAAGTTGCTCGAACCCAGGTCCGAACCCGCTTCCAGCAGGTTTTGATCGTGCTTGACCAGGTTGGCATACAGCGGCAACACCATGAACGGCAGGTAGGCGTAAACCACGCCGATGTACACGGCCGTGTTGGTGTTGAGGATCTCGATCGGGTGGTCGGTCAGCCCGGTCCACATCAGGAACCCGTTGAGCAAACCGTTGTTGCTGAGAATGCCCATCCATGCGTAGACGCGGATCAGGATCGCGGTCCAGGTCGGCATCATGATCAGCAACAGCAGAACGTTTTGCGTTTCCTTGCTCGCCTTGGTGACCGCATAGGCCATCGGGAAACCGATCACCAGGCACATCAGCGTGCTCAAGAACGCGACCTTCAACGAGCCGAAGTAGGCCGAGATGTACAACTCATCCTCGGTCAGCAGCGAGTAGTTGCCGATGTTCAGCAGCAGCTGAAATTTCTGCTCGGCGAAGGTGTAGATCTCGGAGTAAGGAGGAATGGCCAGGGCCGCTTCCGAGAAGCTGATCTTCATCACCAGGAAGAACGGCAACAGGAAAAACAGGCACAGCCACAGGAACGGAATCCCGATGACGAGCTTTCGACCACTCGGCATCAGCCGCATGAACTGCTGATTGAGTGTTTTCATGAGCGCAGTACCACGCCGCTGTCGTCTTCCCACCACACGTAAACCTGGTCGTCCCAGGTCGGTCGTGCGCCACGGCGTTCGGCGTTGGCCATGAACGACTGCACGACTTTGCCGCCCGGCAATTCCACGTAGAACACCGAATGGCCGCCGAGGTAAGCGATGTCATGCACCTTGCCCTGGGACCAGTTGTAGCGGGTCTCCGGTTGGGTGGTGCTGACCAGCATTTTTTCCGGGCGGATGGCGTAGGTGATCGACTTGTCCTGCACCGAGGTGCTGACGCCGTGACCGACGTAAATCTTCTGCTCCAGGTCCGGGCTGTGAATGATTGCGTGACCTTCAAGGTCTTCCACAACAGTGCCGTCGAAGGCGTTCACGTTGCCGATGAACTCACACACCATGCGGCTGACCGGCGCTTCATAAATGTCGACCGGGCTGCCGATTTGCGCGATCCAGCCCAGGTGCATGATTGCGATGCGCTGGGCCATGGTCATGGCCTCTTCCTGATCGTGGGTCACCATCACGCAGGTCACACCGACGCGCTCGATGATTTCAACCAACTCCAGTTGCATCTGCGAACGCAGTTTCTTGTCCAGCGCGCCCATCGGTTCATCGAGCAGCAACAACTTCGGACGCTTGGCCAGGGAACGGGCCAACGCCACACGCTGACGCTGACCGCCGGACAACTGATGGGGTTTGCGTTTGGCGTACTGGGTCATGTGCACCAGACGCAGCATCTCTTCAACACGGGCGTCGATTTCGCTGGCGGGCAAACGGTCCTGCTTCAGGCCGAAGGCGATGTTTTGCGCCACGGTCATGTGTGGGAACAGGGCGTACGACTGGAACATCATGTTGATCGGCCGTTCGTACGGGGGCATGTCAGTGATGTCGACGCCGTCGAGCAGAATCCGCCCTTCGGTCGGGCGCTCGAAGCCGGCGAGCATGCGCAGCAGGGTCGATTTGCCGGAACCGGAACCGCCGAGCAGGGCGAAGATTTCGCCTTGATGAATCTCAAGCGAGACATCGTCCACCGCCGTGGTTTCGTCGAATTTCTTGGTGACGCGGTCGACTTTCACCAACACCTTTTTCGGTGACTGGTGACCTTCAAGAGCCTTCCTGTAGATGCTGGAGGCATTTGCCATGTGAAACTCCCAACAGGTTTCAGTCGTCGGGCCAACGCGGCCTGACTTAAGAGTGGATTCCAGGCCAGAGCCGTACGGTGTCAGTCAGTTCAGCGGCGCCCCCTGTGGGAACGAGCCTGCTCGCGATTGCGGTGGATCAGTCACCCTTGATGTCGCATGACACACTGCAATCGCGAGCAGGCTCGCTCCCACAGGGGGATTTGCGCTTGCTTCACTGGCATCGCCCGGCTCGGGCTTATTCGGCACCGCCGTCCTGGCTGCCTGGGTCGTACTTGTTGTTATTGCGGTTCATCTATTACGTGAGCGACCGGCGCGCAAAGGCACGCCCGCCTGACTCACGGGGGCAGTAAATTGAGTGCTTGTGGTTTAAGTCAGCGCTTATTGCGTTGCGCGGCCCGTCGCCGGCATGCATCGCCGAACGCCTGGAAAATACTCAAGTAAGGAGGATTCGAAAGCACCTGCCATTCCGGGTGCCATTGCACGCCGACGGCGAAGGTTGGGCTGTGTTCCACCGAGATCGCCTCGATCAAACCGTCTGGCGTAATCGCTTCGGCACGCAGGCCGGGAGCGAGTCTGTCGATGCCCTGACTGTGAATCGAATTGACCTGGAACACCGACGGCAGGTCCAGCGATTCAAACACGCCACCCGGTTGCACCGTCACCGCATGCGCCGGTGCGTACTGCACCGCCAGATCCGGGCTGTCCGCTTCACGGTGATCCAGCATGCCGGGCAGTTCATGCACCTTCTGATGCAGGCTGCCACCAAACGCCACGTTCATTTCCTGAAAGCCACGGCAGATGCCGAGTACCGGAACGCCCGCCGCAATGGCTGCACGCAATAAGGGAAGGGTGGTGGCGTCCCGCGCCGGATCGTGATCCGTGCCGGGAGCGCTGGCCGGGCCTTGATAGTGGAAGGGCTCCACATTCGAGGGCGAGCCGGTCAGCAGCAGACCGTCGAGATGCGCGAGCACATCAGCGATCTCGGTCAGTTCAGCCAGAGAAGGAATGACCACAGGCAGCCCCAAAGCCGCGACGCTGACAGCACGCAAGTACTTGTCGCCGCTGACGTGGTAGGGGTGCAGGCCAATCTGTTTGACGCACGCAGTAACGCCGATCAATGGCTTGAATGCCATTTTTATCACCTCGAAGTTTCACACTTGAACGAGCTTTTCCGGAGCTTAGCCTTGTTGATTTTAATTAACAACTCTCATGTAAAAAATTCTAAACGCCGCACGTCCGATGCTGAGGATTTTCGCGGCGCGCAAGCCTGATCTGGCACTCTCGTGCCCAAAAAAGGCCAGAAAATAAAGGATGAGAGGCCGAGTGTTCGCTATTGACTTCACTTTGCCGTTCGGGTTGACTGGCTCGGCGAAACAGCAGTGAACATAATAATTAACAGCTAATAGGTGCATCATGTCGGTCCCTCTGCGTACCGTTCAACTCAACGAAGCAAACGCATTCCTTAAGAAATATCCTGAGGTTTTGTACGTCGACCTTCTGATTGCGGATATGAACGGTGTGGTGCGCGGCAAGCGCATCGAGCGCACCAGTCTTCATAAGGTCTACGAAAAAGGCATCAACCTCCCGGCGTCACTCTTTGCTCTGGACATCAACGGCTCCACGGTGGAAAGCACTGGCCTGGGTCTGGACATCGGCGACTCGGACCGGATCTGCTTCCCTATCCCAGATACCTTAAGCATAGAACCCTGGCAAAAGCGCCCGACCGCGCAGCTGCTGATGACCATGCACGAACTCGAAGGCCAACCGTTCTTCGCCGACCCTCGCGAAGTGCTGCGTCAGGTGGTGAGCAAGTTCGATGACATGGGCCTGACCATTTGCGCCGCGTTCGAACTCGAGTTCTATCTGATCGACCAGGACAACGTGAACGGTCGTCCGCAATCGCCACGTTCGCCGGTGTCCGGCAAACGTCCGATGTCGACTCAGGTGTACCTGATCGACGACCTCGACGAATACGTCGATTGCCTGCAAGACATCCTCGAAGGCGCGAAAGAGCAGGGCATTCCTGCGGACGCCATCGTCAAGGAAAGCGCCCCGGCGCAGTTCGAAGTGAACCTGCATCACGTCAATGACCCGATCAAGGCCTGCGACTACGCGGTGTTGCTCAAGCGTCTGGTGAAGAACATCGCCTACGACCACGAGATGGACACCACCTTCATGGCCAAGCCATATCCGGGCCAGGCGGGTAACGGTTTGCACGTGCACATTTCGATTCTCGACAAAGCAGGCAACAACATCTTTGCCAGCGAGGATCCCGAGCAGAACGCCGCGCTGCGACACGCGATCGGCGGTGTGCTCGAGACCCTGCCGGCGCAGATGGCGTTCCTCTGCCCGAACGTCAACTCGTACCGTCGTTTCGGCGCGCAGTTCTATGTTCCGAACTCGCCGAGCTGGGGCATCGACAACCGCACTGTGGCGGTACGTGTGCCGACCGGTTCGCCGGACTCGGTACGCATCGAACACCGCGTTGCCGGCGCCGATGCCAACCCGTACCTGTTGATGGCGTCGGTATTGGCCGGCATTCACCACGGCCTGACCAACCAGATCGAACCGGGCGCCCCGGTGGAAGGCAACAGCTACGAGCAAAACGAACAGAGCCTGCCGAACAACCTGCGCGATGCCTTGCGTGAGCTGGACGACAGCGAAGTCATGGCGCGCTACATCGACCCGCTGTACATCGACGTGTTCGTGGCGTGCAAGGAAAGCGAGCTGGCCGAGTTCGAGAACTCCATTTCGGACCTTGAGTACAACTGGTACTTGCACACCGTCTGATGGGCCAACCCCCATCTTTGATGGCGGACAAATAACCCTGTAGGAGCTGCCGAAGGCTGCGATCTTTTGATCTTGATCTTCGGCGGCATCCCTGACGTCAAAAGCCAGATCAAAAGATCGCAGCCTTCGGCAGCTCCTACAGGGCGCCGGGCTAACGATCACTTATTCCTCTGCGTCGAGTCACAACCATGACAAACACTCGCAGCGACTGGGAACAACGCTTCCAGTCCTTAACAATCGAAAGCCGAGCATTCATCGACGGCCAATACCGCGCGGCACTCAGCGGTGACACCTTCGAATGCATCAGCCCGGTCGACGGCCGTTTCCTGGCCAACGTCGCCAGCACCGACGAAGCCGATGCCAACGCGGCAGTCGCCGTCGCACGCCAAACATTCGAATCCGGCATCTGGTCCAGACTCGCCCCGGCCGAACGCAAGCGCACTCTGATCCGTTTCGCCGATCTCATCCTGGCCAACCAGCAAGAACTCGCCCTGCTCGAAACACTCGACATGGGCAAACCGATCAGCGACTCGATGAGCATCGACATCCCGGCGACCGCCAACGCGATCCGCTGGAGCGCCGAAGCCATCGACAAAATCTACGACGAAGTCGCCGCCACGCCGCACGACCAACTCGGCCTCATCACCCGCGAACCTGCAGGCGTTGTCGCCGCCATCGTGCCGTGGAATTTCCCGCTGATCATGGCCAGCTGGAAATTCGCCCCGGCCCTCGCGGCCGGTAACTCCTTCATCCTCAAGCCTTCGGAAAAGTCGCCACTGACCGCGATCCGCATCGCCCAACTGGCGCTGGATGCCGGCATCCCGAAAGGCGTGTTCAACGTCCTGCCGGGCTACGGCCATACCGTCGGCAAGGCGCTGGCGTTGCACATGGACGTCGACGTGCTGGCCTTCACCGGCTCGACCGCGATCGCCAAGCAACTGCTGATTTACTCTGGCCAAAGCAACATGAAACGCGTCTGGCTCGAAGCAGGGGGGAAGAGCCCGAACGTGGTGTTCGCCGACGCGCCGGATCTGCGCGCGGCAGCACAGGCAGCGGCCAGTGCGATCGCCTTCAACCAGGGCGAAGTCTGCACCGCCGGTTCGCGTTTGCTGGTGGAGCGTTCGATCCGCGAGCAATTCATTCCGCTGCTGGTGGAAGCGCTGCAAGCCTGGAAACCGGGATACGCTTTGGACCCGGAAACCACCGTCGGCGCGGTCGTCGATCAGCGTCAACTGGACAACGTGCTGCGCTACATCCAGGTCGGCAAGGACCAGGGCGCGCAACTGATCGCGGGCGGCAACCGCACCCTCGAAGCCACCGGCGGCCTGTACGTGGAACCGGCGATTTTCGACGGCGTGACCAGCGCCATGACCATCGCCCGGGAAGAAATCTTCGGCCCGGTGCTGTCGCTCATCACCTTCGACACCGCTGAAGAAGCACTGGCGATTGCCAACGACAGTATCTTCGGCCTGGCCGCAGGCGTCTGGACCAGCAACCTGAGCAAGGCCCACACCTTCGCGCGCGGCTTGCGTGCCGGTAGCGTCTGGGTCAACCAGTACGACGGCGGCGACATGACCGCACCGTTCGGCGGGTACAAGCAATCGGGTAACGGTCGGGACAAATCGCTGCACGCGTTCGACAAATACACCGAACTCAAAGCGACCTGGATCAAGCTCTAATACTTCTACAACGGCGGTCGCCGGCAGGTGTCGGCGGCCATCGGAGAATTTTATGAAGCAAACACATGTAAACAGCTACTACGCCGCCACCCGCAACTTCACCGGCGATTTCCCGGTGCTGGAACACGCGGTGGACTGCGACGTCTGCATCATCGGCGCCGGCTACACCGGTTTATCCTCGGCGCTGTTCCTCGCCGAGGCCGGCTATAGCGTGACCGTGCTCGAAGCCGCCAAAGTCGGTTTCGGCGCCAGCGGTCGCAACGGCGGCCAACTGGTCAACTCCTACAGCCGCGACGTCGATGTCATCGAAGAACGTTACGGCGACAAGACCGCCGAAGTCCTCGGCAGCATGATCTTCGAAGGCGCCGACATCATCCGTCAGCGCATACAACACTACGACATCCAGTGCGACTACAAGCCCGGCGGAATCTTCGCCGCGCTGAACAAAAAGCAGCTCAAAGGCCTGGCCGAGCAAAAGAGCAACTGGGAGCGCTACGGCAACAACAATCTGAAAATGCTCGACGCGGCGGACATCAAGCGCGAAGTCGGTTGCGACAACTACGTCGGCGGCTTGCTCGACATGCAGGGCGGCCACATCCACCCGCTGAACCTGGCCCTCGGCGAAGCCTCGGCCATCATCGGCCTGGGCGGCAAAATCTACGAACAATCGGCCGCCGTGGAAATCACTTACGGCGAACCGATCACCGTGCGCACCGCCAAAGGCCTGGTCCGCGCCAAGTACCTGCTGATCGCCGGCAACGCCTACTTGCCGCAAGACCTCGACAACCGCGTCACGCGAAAAAGCATGCCGTGCGGCTCGCAAATCGTCGTCACCGAACCGTTGTCCGAGCAAGTCGCCCGCAGCCTGATCAAAAACAACTACTGCGTCGAAGACTGCAACTACCTGCTCGACTACTACCGCCTTACCGCCGACAACCGCCTGCTGTACGGCGGCGGCGTGGTCTACGGCGCCCGCGAACCGGACGACATCGAACAACTGATCCGCCCGAAAATCCTCAAGACCTTCCCGCAACTCAAGGACGTGAAAATCGACTACCGCTGGACCGGCAACTTCCTGCTGACCATGTCCCGCATGCCGCAATTCGGCCGCATCGAGAAAAACGCCTACTACATGCAAGGCTACAGCGGCCACGGCGTCACCTGCTCGCACCTGGCCGGCAAACTCATCTCGGAAATGATCCGCGGCGACGCCGAACGCTTCGATGCTTTCGCCTCGCTCCCGCACATGCCCATGCTCGGAGGCCGCACCTTCCAGGCCCCACTCACCGCCATGGGCGCCGCGTACTACGCACTGCGTGATCGTTTCGGCATCTAACCCCGACGCACAATCCTGTGGGAGCGGGCTTGCTCGCGAAGAGGCCGTATCAGCCACCATCAATGCCGCCTGACACACCGCCTTCGCGAGCAGGCTCGCTCCCACAAGGAATCCAAGGTGTACACAAAATCTGTGACCAACCGGGACCCAACTGTGGGAGCGAGCCTGCTCGCGAAGAGGCCATATCAGCCACCACCAACATCCCCTGACACCCCGCCATCACAAGCAACCCCACTCCGACAAGGAATCCAAGGTGTACACAAAATCTGTGACCAACCGGGACCCAACTGTGGGAGCGAGCCTGCTCGCGAAGAGGTCGTATCAGCCACCATCAATGCCGCCTGACACACCGCCTTCGCGAGCAGGCTCGCTCCCACAAGGAATCCAAGGTGTACACAAAATCTGTGACCAACCGGGACCCAACTGTGGGAGCGAGCCTGCTCGCGAAGGGGCCATATCAGCTACCACCAACATCACCTGACACCCCGCCATCACAAGCAACCCCACACCTCAAAAGCATCCCCGACAACCTTTTCACCCACCCACTCATCGAACCTGCTGAGCAACACGAACAAACGTGATTTAATACCCGCCTTTCACAATCCTGGGACAGGGAAGCGGTACTTTCGCGGCCAAAAGTCGCCCGCCATCCACCCCCATAACCCTTAAGTATTCTTCGCATAAGGCTGTCATGGACACGGGCTCACGACTCAAATTAGTACGCGAAAGCTACAAACTCTCCCAGCGCGAGCTGGCCCGGCGTAGCGGCGTCACCAATGCCACCATCTCCCTGATCGAACAGAATCGCGTCAGTCCCTCCGTCAGCTCCCTGAAAAAACTGCTCGAAGGCATACCGATGTCTTTGGCGGATTTCTTTACCTTTGACCAACCGCCGCGTGAGCATCAGTACGTGTTCCGCGCCAATGAACAGCCTGATCTCGGGCGTCATGGGTTGCGGTTGCTGCTGATTGGGGCGTCGGTGCCGAGTCGGCAGATGCGACTTTTGCGCGAGCAGTACGCGCCAGGGGCGAGCTCGGGGGAAGAGCCGATTGTGCATTCTGAGGGGGAAGAGTGTGGGCTGGTTACGCGGGGGACGGTTGAGCTGACGGTTGATGGGCAGATTAGTGTGTTGAATGCCGGGGATGGGTATTACTTTCCGACGACGCTGCCGCATCGGTTTCGGAATATTGGGGCGGATGAGGCGGAGATTATTAGTGCGAATACGCCGGCTAACTTTTGATGGGGGGCGGTGATGGGGCCGCTTTCGGCCAAACGCTGTCGGTCAGCACGGGCAGAAAGCGGCCAAAAGCTGCTAATCAATACTGAGCAGAAAGCAGCCAGAAATGGTAAGAGGTTTTTCATATTGCTCAGCGAGTCGCTAGTCCATTGTGCGTTCGGGTTCAAAGCCTGCTGGCGATTTCCTTCCATATGTAGGCGTAGTTGTATTTCAGCCAGCGAACCAGCACTTTATCGAACTGTCTGCGAAACCAATTTCGTTCTCTTGCTGCCAGCCTTTCCTCTATCGAGACTCTGAGTATGTCAGGATCAAAGCCCGTCCATACCGGAGGCACAGCTGCTACAAGATTGGTGAAACACACCGGTGCGACCTCTGAATAAAGGATTTCGTACAGAATGTCAGGGTCGACGCCTCTGACCTTTTTCGCTACATAGTCATATTCGACTGGGAAATCGTTGAATGGCTCGGAGAGTGCGGCTCTGACCTTTGTCAGTTGTGGTTCAGTCAGAAGATGTCCCAATGTGTGAATTCCTCCAGCTCTTCATCCAGTGAGCTCGCCACCGCTTCGCCTGCGACACCACCGGCGACTGTCCCAGCCAAGACAACTGCAATCGCGCAAATAGGGGCAGCAGGACCACAAATCGCGCTGACGCCCATCCCAGCAAGGATACCGCCTACCGCACCAGCACCGACGATGATGCCTTGGCGCGCCGTTTCTTTGGGTTTGTTTTCAGCATTCAATATTTGATAGGTCGCCAGAGCCGCCGTCACGAGAACGCCGAGTTTGCCCATGATCAGGATTTTTTTTTGTGCCGGCCGTGAATCTGGCATTATCCCGGCCCGCAGATTCCAGAATGGTGTAGTGGACCTTGTTCTTTTCTACTTCTGAAAGGCTGTCGTAACCTTTTTGGAATAGGCTTTCAGAGTACATATCTAAAAGCGTTTTGAGCCCCCGTCCTTCTTTTTTCTTCCTTTGGACGATTGCCAAACCCTGCGCAGAGGTGAATTTGCGATGCTCCATCATGATTTTGTTTCGCATCTCATGACTGAACTTCACACCTTCTTGCGCCGTAATCTTTCCAGCTTTCACGTCATCGCGGGGTTGCTGGGACATGCGTTTAATGTTCTTGGTATAGCTTGCCCTGATTTTTTCATCAGAGATGGCATCCAGCGAAAACCTCAGCGCAGTGCCCTCCATCAGTTCTAACGCCCTGTCGAGGGGAGAGTCTTGCAAGGCGTGCTCACGCTGAACGACATAGCTGCCGGTGACAATGTACGGCTCAGTCATAGGATGGTCCTTATCCTAAAATTGTGTTCAATAGGCTCTCGGTGAGGGAGGGGGCCTCTGCGGATGCTCGCTCTTCAAACTTGAGCATCACGCATGTCTTGCCCGATGGATTCGAAAATTTAACGGCGTTGTCCTTATCGAATACACCGGGAAGCGATGAGCCATCCTCAAAATGCGCGGAGCACGATAAGCCCTCATAGCTTTCTTCAGCAGGGGATTCTGAAGCCGATCCAGCGGGCGTAACCCGCTAAGGGTGTGGGAGGAACAAACTCGCAGGGTGTATGGGTATCGCCGATTATCACCGTCCCCGACCCGCCAACTACAACACCGCCGTGGGTGCCACCAGTGTCGATGGTTGCGGCATTCTTGCCGTTGATGAACACAGTCGAAGACAGCCCTGATGAAAGCGCACTGCCGCACGTGCAGGTGTCGCCTTGCCGTGCTGCGGAAAGTCCGTCGAAAAACACGTCGGGAGAGGCTACCCAATGGGATTAGTACCGTGCCCCGGCAACGGGCAACTGTATGGATCACTCTTACGCGCTGCTGGCCTAGCCACTATGACCTCCTGTCAAATCCGTGTGAGCGTCGTAACCTACCAGACCAGATCGCCCAATAGAAATCTCCGTGGTGATGGGCGCATGCAATGATCAGCGCTTGAACCAAGAATTCACTATGAAGCGAAGAAAAAGCTGCATTTGATTGCAAAGGTCAAGGGCAGCAATCAGCTGTGGATTCAACCTGTCGCCACAGTCAGCTATGGGTCGCCTACTGCCAGTCACGAACGGCAGCAGTTGCGCTAAATTTGCCATTCACAATTTAATGCACCCCGGTTCACTCAATCCAAACACCCAAAATTGCCAAATATGATCACTCAATAAAAACCCGCAAAAAGATGCGGGTTTTTTATGGCTGAAATGCGGGTCACTGCGGCTCAGGCACATCAAACCCACGCTGCTCAATCACCCGAAACACATCGCTTACGTCCTGGAGCAAAATCCGGGCGATGTTGGCGACGGTGTTGATGTCATTTTCGGCGTAGTCAGGGAGGCTGGTGCAGCCCATGAGCTGGAGGTAGGGGAGGACGGGGTAGTCGGTAGCGAATTGGGACATGGGGGTGAAGCGGCGGGGCGGATTGTTCGTTGTCATAAGTAAATCTTCCTCGTATCTGAAAGAAGAGCTACTGCCGTTCGCTGCGATTCGAATGGGTGGTAGCTGTGTGCGGGTTCGCAGACCGAGGATACGAGGAACCCGGCAGACCCGAAGGTCTCCCACACACAGCCACCATAAAGCGGATTCCGGGCGCTGTTGCGACCTTCATTCAAATTATGGTGCTGGGTTCTACACGTATCTTAAGGGCTGCGAAACCCCATCGCCGACTTATGTCAGCGACGGGCCGAATATAGGCGTCCATTTTGGTGCTCGCAACTGGCCTGTAGGACGCTTTTTCGATCCTTGCAGCAAGGCGGATCGCCACTGTTTTCGGGCTTCTCGCGGTATTCCGGGTGGTGCGGAGTGCCATGGGAAATGGGGGGGTAGGTTTGGGGGCCGCTTCGCTGCCCAACGGGGGTAAACCCCCTCGCCACGAAAGGTAAATTCCTACACGATTTTCGGACGTCAGGATCAAAAGATCGCAGCCTTCGGCAGCTCCTACATGGATTCGGCGATGGCTTCATGATTTGGTGTGTCAGGCAGAAATGGGAAAGCCCCGAATCACCGGGGCTTTGTCGTTACTGATCGTGCAGTTTTCAAATTGTTATTGCGGGGCGCATAGCGTCATTGTCTGGCCTGCGGTGAATGCGGGTTGTGATCGGTGTGCTTCGGCCCAGCCGCTGCCCACGCGATCAACCCGAACAGTGGCACAAACACGATCACCACCATCCACACCAGTTTGTTGCTCGATTTGCCTTCGGCCTTTCGCACCCGGTTGATCGCCCATAACTCCACCAGTACCAGAACTGCCGCGAGTACGATCCAGATTGTTTCGATTGGCATTAGTCACCTCCTGATAGTCATTCAGTTAGGTGAGTGGGTTTGGGTGGGGTTCATTAAATTTCGGGGTTTTGTGGGATCGGTGGGCAGGGCAGAAATGACTTCATCTTCCAGGGATCAGCACATGTCCACGCGTCGCGGGTTCATCAAGCCGGTATTCGGTTAAATGGTTTGAAGGTAAAGTGCCATCACTGAGCGCAACAACTTTAAAAGGACATTTATGAATTTCCCGAACTCTCGCATGTACCACAGCACCGACGGCATTGAGGGTGAGCAACTCAGCCCCTGCCAGGTGGTGCTGCGCGATGATGTAATGGTCGTCGAGTACGTCGACGGGGCCGGTAACCGCGCGACTTATCACGCTCGACAGGTCGCCGAAGGACAGTTCGAGATACGGCAAGAGCTTGAGGACGATGATTATCTCTACACCGCTACGCTGCGCCGGGAAACCAGCGACTTCTACGATGGCGAGTGGTCCCAGCGCTACGGCAACGAGTACAAGAAGGGTTTGTGGTCCATTGAGCTGGCTTAAGGTCTGAACAGGGGTCGGATTCGTGGGGGAGCAGACAGCGATTTACCATTCAACTTCCGGTCTGCAGCTCGCTTGCATCCCGAGGGTGACGCGACTTTTTCAAGATGGAAAACCGAGCCTGCTACCTTCATCCTTCAACAACACTCTTTAGTGCGCCCAATACGATGACCGATCTGAACGACAGGATTTCCACAAGCGAGCCGCAGCCAGTTGAGGCCTCCCCGCGTCGCCGTTCTTTACTGGCGGCTTGCAGTGTGCACGCCGTGCATGATGGTCTGACCGACGTGATCTACGTGTTGTTGCCGATCTGGCAGCTGCAATTTGGCCTGAGCTTCGCGCAGGTCGGGCTGTTGCGCGGTGCCTATTCGGGAACGATGGCTGGCTTCCAGCTGTTGGCGAGTCGCGCGGCCAAGCGCTGGGGGCGTGAGCGCATGCTGGTGGGAGGAACCGCGCTGGCCGGTTTGGCCTACCTGTTTGTGGGGCTGGCGGACGGGTTGCCGTTGCTGTTGTTGGCGCTGATGTTGGGCGGGTTGGGCGCCAGTACTCAACATCCGTTGGCGTCTTCGATGGTCAGCGATGCCTATGAGGAGGGCGGCGGCGTCAAGGAGGCGTTGTCGCAATACAACTTTGCCGGTGACATCGGCAAGATGCTGATCCCGGCCCTGGTCGGCGTATTGCTGACCGTCGTCACTTGGCGTACCAGCGTCACGCTGCTGGGCTTGCTGGGCCTGGTCGCTGCGGGGTTGCTGGGGTGGTTGATCGCGTCGCGCAGCGTGCCGACTTTCCGATTGAAGAACCCCTCCAGGGCGCCGACCGGAACCGCCTCCGTCAGCGGGCTGCGTGCGCTGCTCATGACCGGCGTGCTGGACAGCGCGGTGCGAATGGGGTTTCTCACCTTCTTGCCCTTCCTGTTGACGAGCAAAGGTGCCGGGACGGCGGGCATCGGTCTGGCGTTGGCGCTGTTGTTCGTCGGCGGTGCGTTCGGCAAGTTGCTGTGCGGTTATCTGGGCGCGCGTATCGGCATGATGAAGACGGTGTGGCTGACGGAATCCGCGACCGCGCTGTTGATCATTCTGGCGGTGTATCTGCCGCTGACCGGCGTCATGGTGATGTTGCCGCTGTTGGGGCTGGCGTTGAACGGCACATCGTCCGTGCTCTACGGCGTGGTGCCGGAATTATCCAGTGCAGAGAAGCGCGAGCACGCTTTCGCGCTGTTCTACACCGGCACCATCGGTGGTGGGGCGCTGGCGCCGGTGCTGTTTGGTCGTCTGGGGGACGCCACCGGGATCCCCGTCGCCGTGATGACGCTGGCGGCGATCTTGTTGCTGACGTTGCCGTTGTCCTGGTGTGTGCAGCGGGGCCTGGACCACGCTGCACAAAGTCAATCCGGCTGTTAGTGCATCTTGCTGTGATCAGCCATGCCGAGAGCCCGAACCTCGGCTTGCACTTCTATCGTTTCTTTCTCGCCCTTGGCGTTTTCCACGATCAACGTCAGGGGCACCTTGCTGCCTTCCTTAACCTGAGCCGTCAGGTCAATCAGCATCACGTGGTAGCCATGGGGATCGAAGCTCACCGGCTTGCCGGCCGGCAGCGCGACGGACTCGACCTCACGCATGCTCATCACATCGTCTTTCATGCTTGATTGGTGAATTTGCACCGTGTTGGCGACGGGCGACTGTACGCGCAGCAGCTTGCTGTCGCTGTCGGCTTGCAGGGTCATAAAGGCTCCGGTCGACTGCTGGCCGGCAACTGTCGCGCGGACCCAGGCGTCGTCCACTCGGGTCTGAGCGGATACCTGACAGGCCATGCCGATCAGGGTGCATCCCAGGACCAGTTGTTTAACACGTCGCGAGAAAGCGCTTTTTGCGCGTATCGAATTCATTAGCAGACTTCCATGACGGTGAGCAGGTCTTCTGCGCACTCTTGAGCGGTAAGGGACGCGGACAGCCCCAGGCGCAAGTTGCCCCGGGAGTCGAAGACAAAGCTGGTCGCGGTATGGGAAAGGGTGTAGCTCGAACCGCTCGGGATTTTTTCAAAGAACACGCCGAACTCCTTGGCGGTGGCGGCGGTTTGTTCCAGCGTGCCGTGCAGCGCCTCGAAACTCGGATCGAACGACTTGACGTAGGCGTCGAGCATTGGCGGTGTGTCGCGCTCAGGGTCCAGGGTGATGAAGATCACCTGCAGTTTTTCGCCATCGCGGCCCATCAGCTTCTTGGCCTGCGCCGCACGGGCCAGCGTCGTCGGGCAGACTGCCGGGCATTGGGTGAAACCGAAGAAGATCATCGGCATCAGGCCGCGATAGCTGCTCAGCAGCTTCGTTTCGCCCTGGGCGTCTTGCAGCTTGAAGGTACGCCCCATGATCTTGTCGCTGAGATCCTTGCCGTACTTGAACGACAGCTTGCTGCTGTCATCGCAGCCGGTGAGCAGACCAAGACTCAACAGGCTTATACCGCGCAGGACCGTGCGACGGGTGAACAACGTACTCATGGGGAAAAATCCTGTGTAGCGACTTGAGATCGATCGCAGCTGACTAATCAGACGAAAAAAGCGCGTGGATATTAACAAACTGTTGCCGTGCGTCGCTCATTGTCTGACGCGAGGTGATTTCGGTACAGGGGCAGGAAACCGGGAAAAATGCGGGTCAGTACCGAACTTGCAGGCGCCAGCGCTGACCCTGACCCGTTACCGGGCTTTCCAGTGACCACCGCCGCTCTCGCAATCAATCTTCGATTGAGTGAGGTTTTCTGCGCTGTAGTAGTAGGTGGTGACCTGAGCCTTGTCGGGAATGTTAATCGCGTTGCTGTTCTTGTCCTTGCTGGTGGAGTGCGGGTTGGCCAGCGATTCCTGAGTCAACGTAGCGATGCAGGTGGCTTGATAATGATCGTCGCACTGTTCGACTTTTTTCTTGGTGCTGGTGAGCATTTCCTTGCTCTCGTTGCTGCAAGACCAGTCGATTGAGTTCACCGGCATGCCTTCGTACTCATAGCAGCTATGGGATTCAACCACCGGCACGGAAGGGCTTTGGGATCGGGTCAGCACGTCACAGCCTTCAGCAAATACCAGGGTGGGGCTCAGGCTGGCGATCAGAAGCAGAAGTCTACTGTTCATCGGGATTTCCTCTCCAATGGCGCCTTGCCTGGTCAAAGGTCGGCGCTGATAGAGTTTCGAAAACGCGATGAGGTGTGGGGTTCAATCCGTTTTGATCCGCTGCCAGCAGGGTGAAATCAAGACCTGAACTGCAACGTCCACCGCGTAGCAGCTGGCGAAGCCTGCGTTCGGCTGCGCAGCAGTCGTGAAACCTGCCTGCATGATTTTCCTGAATCACCGCGTCGCCTGATATCACGACCGCTGCGCAGCCGAACGCAGGCTTCGCCAGCTGCTACAGGGGCGTCATTCTTCACTGCGAAATGAAGTCGCGAATCGCTTGAATAGTCTGGGTCGGCGCTTCTTCCATCAGCCAGTGTCCCGCCCCGGGAATCACCACTTCCGTGACCTTGTCCGCCGCATTGCGCATCACGATCGCTTCATTGTTGCCGAAGGATTTCTCTCCCCCGATGGCCAGTACCGGCATCGTCAGCCGCGTCTTCATCGAGGCTTCGTTGTCCGCCGCGTCCTGACGAATGCTGCGGAACTGGGCGAAGGCGGCGCGCATGTTGCCGGGGCGGGCATAGAGTGCGGCGTAGTGCTGACGGGTGGCTTCATCCACTTTGCCGGGGTCGCCGGCGAACTCGTTCCAGAAGCGGTCCAGGTAGATGCGCTCACGACCGACGACCAGGCGCTCGGCATCCGGGCCGCCAAAGTCGAAGTGCCACAGCATCGGCGAGCGAACAATGTCGTTCCAGGGCGGAATGCCCGGCACGGGCGCATCCATCACCACCAGGCGATCAGTCAGCTGCGGATAGCGCGAGGCGTAGGCGAAGGCGACCATGGTGCCGATGTCGTGGCCGATGACCACCGAGTGTTCGATGCCCAGAGAGGCCAGCACTCCACGGATGTCGCCCGCCTGAGTCTTCTTGTCGTAGCCGCCATCCGGGATCGACGACAAACCCATACCACGAAGATCCGGCACCACCACCGTGTGATCCCTGGCCAGGTCGGCGGCCAGTGGCGCCCACATGTCGCCGGTGTCGCCAAAACCATGCAGCAACACCACGGCGGGGCCCTTGCCGCCGACGCGAACATGCAGTGTGACGCCTTCTACAGGGATGTCTTGGGTACGGAAGGAATTGAGAAATGGCGTCACTTCGGCCTGTGCCGGGAGGCTTAGTGCAAGCAGCAGGGAAGCGGTCCGCAGGAGGCGGATCATGTCGTGTCCCCAAGGGTACGCGTGGAAAGTCACGTACCGCATTCGCCGGCAAACATCACACTCGACAGGGCGAGTTGTCCGAGACAAAACAAGGCACTGATCGGAGGAGCGTAGACCGTTTTGCGACGTCCTGATGTGCCAAACTATAGGTTCGTTTACGTAACCGAGTGGGTCAAACATTGATCGAACGACGTCAATTCAGCGGAGGCATGAAGGGGAAAAACCTCCGCTATCTGAATGAAAACTCCGGCGAGCCTGGGCGAATGACTCGCACAGGCTTTTTGCTGCTCGAGCATTTCTCGCTGCCCGCGTTCACCCAGGCGCTGGATACGATTGTCACCGCCAATCTTCTACGACCCGGGTTGTTCTCTTCCCGAACCTTCGGCTTGAACGACGGCGAGGTCATCAGCGATCTGGGGCTGGTCATCCGGCCTGATGTGCGTATCGATTGTTCAGCGATTCAAGACCTGGATCTGCTGGTGATCTGTGGCGGCTACCGGACAGAGCTGAAGGCGACTGATGAGTTGATCAGCTTGCTGAGAGCGGCGTCCGATCATGGCGTCAGCCTGGCTGGTTTGTGGAATGGCGCATGGTTCCTCGGCAGCGCAGGTTTGCTTGACGGCTATCGTTGCGCGATTCACCCCGAACATCGCCCCGCACTCGCGGAAATCTCCAAGGCGACACATGTCACCAGCGAGCCCTTCGTCATTGATCGAGACCGGCTTACGGCGTCCAGTCCTTCGGGGGCCTTCCACATGGCGCTGGACTGGATCAAGGGCTTGCACGACAAAGCCCTCGTCGAGGGTATTGAGGACATCCTGGCTTTCGAGGAGTCCCGCTACCGGCGCATAAAACCGACGGAAAATGTCTGTGTGAGCGCGCCATTACGCGAGGTGGTGAAGCTGATGGATGCCAACCTCGAAGAGCCTCTGGAACTGGAACAACTGGCGGTCTACGCCGGCCGTTCCCGTCGTCAGCTGGAGCGTTTGTTCAAGGAGCAACTGGGCACGACGCCGCAACGGTATTACATGGAATTGCGCATTACCGAGGCGCGCCGGTTGCTGCAGCACACAGAGTTGTCCCAGGTGGACGTGCTGGTTGCTTGTGGCTTTGTCTCGCCGAGTCATTTCAGCAAGTGCTATAGCTCGTATTTTGGCTACAGACCGTCCAAGGAAACGCGGCTGGTCAAATAATCGTATGAGACGAACCCTGGCCTCGGAAATCCAGGTAAACGAAAACTGGGCGCTTACTGACAGGCGACCGTAGACCAGACCCAGCCCACTAACCGGCTGGTAATCAGTGCCGCGTCGGAGTTTTCATCAACCACGATGAGAACGTGCCGCACCTGTCGTTAAAATACAAAACGCCCGATGCGGTGCATCGGGCGTTGGGGTGAAACAGGTCTAAGGTCTGATCAGCTATCGGTTAAATCGCTCGACCAGTGAATACTGGGTTTTAGCTGTCTGGGTCAGTTCCTTGCTCAGTTCTGCCGAGTGCCTGGCTTGTTCAGACGTTTGATCTGCCAGATTCGCGATGGTCGTGATGTTGCGGCTGATTTCCTCGGCCACGGCGGTTTGCTCTTCTGTTGCCGCGGCAATCTGGGTGGTCATGTCAGTAATGTTCGCGACGGCTTCACTGATACCCACCAGTGCCTTATCCGCCTCAAGCACCCAGGCGACGCCTTCTTCGGCCTGACGATGGCCGCTTTCCATGGTCTTCACGGCATTATTGGACGAGATCTGTAGTTTGGAAATCAGGCTATGGATCTGGGTCGTGGACTGGGTGGTGCGCTGGGCCAACTGACGCACTTCATCCGCGACGACGGCGAAGCCTCGACCCATGTCACCCGCGCGTGCAGCTTCGATGGCGGCATTCAACGCCAGCAAGTTGGTTTGATCGGCGATGCCTTTGATGACGTCGACCATCGTCCCGATTTCATCGCTGTCCTTGGCCAATTGCGCGACCGTCAGCCCCGTTTCACCCACAACAACCGAGAGGCGCTGGATGGCTTCCCGGGTGTCTCGGGCCACATCGCGTCCGCGTCCCGTCAGCACATTGGCCTCCTGAGTGGCGTCAGCGGTGCGCTGGACGTGGCTTGCGACTTCTTGTGTGGTTGCGGCCATCTGATTGACGGCTGCCGACACTTGCTCGGTCTCGACGCGTTGACGTTCAAGCCCGCGCGAACTGTCGGAGGCGAGGCCGTCGGATCTTCCGGCGAGGCCGGTAAGTTGCTCTGCGGTGTCCTGTAGCCGGGTCAGGCAAGTTTTCAGGCGCGATGCCTGGCTGACAAAGGCCGTTTCAAGGCGGGCCTGAGGGCCACGTGCATCGCTGTACATTTTCGCGATCAACTGGTCGGAGGTGGTGGGTTCGGCCATTTCCAGCAGATGCAGCGCCCCGCGTTTTTGTCGGCGCGAGACAAGCAGCCCAGCAGGAACCGATACGCCTACCGCCAGGATTATCGCCTCCGTAGTGCCGAGCAGGACACCGCCCAGCGTACCCACCAGGCCCATCGCCAGGACCGGCAGCCAATCGAGGAGGGCCGGTTGCCATTTATCACTGCCTGGGATGGCGGACTTTCCTTGGCTTATACGCGTGTAGAGGGCTTCGGCGCGACGAATCTGTTCGGCAGTCGGTTTGACCCTGACCGATTCGTACCCGACGACCTGGCTGCCTTCGAAAACAGGTGTGACATAAGCATTGACCCAGTAATGGTCGCCATTCCTGGAGCGATTCTTGACGATCCCCATCCAGGGCTTGCCTTGCTTGAGAGCGCCCCACATGTGGGCAAATATGGCGGAAGGCACATCGGGGTGCCGAACGATATTTTGCGGCGCGCCTATCAATTCAGGCCTGTCGAAACCGCTGATCTCTACGAAGGCGTCGTTGCAGTACGTAATGACGCCGCGTGCGTCCGTTGTCGAGATGAGTTTTTGTTGAGGTCCAAGAGCAACCTCGCGTTGCGTAACCGGTTGATTGTTTCTCATTGTATTGCTCCTATGCCCTAATTTAGAGGCATCGGCAGCGATGATGAAAAAATTAACGCGTATTTCAAAAAAGACGTGCAGCGTGTCGGATAGTGGTTTTATGGGCTGCGGTCGAGCGAAAAATGGAACGAGTGAGCCGGCGTAGGGTCGGGCTTTCCGGTGTCAGCGAGAGGCAGGAATACTGGCATAAATCAGCACTTTTCCCGCTAATGTCGTCGCCGCTTCTCGCCATCAAACCGTGCTGTTCTGGGAGTTTCACACTCAATGCGGCGTCAAGCGGCCTCGTCTTCCAACCATTCGTTTAATCAATAATCACCATCAAGGAATGCAAGTTCAGTTTTTTTGTCATGAGAGGAGGATAGCGTCATACCGAACTCGCCTCTGAAGGAACCTGCGCGATGAGAATGTCTACCTTGCTGGCGCTTGTAGCTGTATTGACCGGGAGTGTTGCCGCCACGGTGCCGGCCTACGCGGCCGAGCAGTCCTGCCATTTTCTCCCGATAGCCGACAGCGCATCCGGCCTGCAGCATGCCCAATCGGTGGGTGTGCTCTACAGCGAAAACACCCTCAACACCCTCGAATACCTTGAGCAGTACCATTCGGTAGCGCTGAACGGTGCGAAGAATCCTGCGCTGGATTCGCGCATCAGCAACGCGTTCGTCAACAGCTCCGATCCGAAACTCGCGATCAACTGGCTGATGGGTTCGCTGCAGAAAGAGTTCGCTTCGGTGACCGTCTACGACAACCTCGACGCATTGGTGCAAGCCCATCCCGACGTGGTGGTGATGCTGGACACCTACAGCCGCCTGGTGTCGAAGCGCAACAATCAGGTCGAAGCGCGTTTCCTGGCCAAGTTTTACGATTCGAACCTGCAATACATCGGCAAGGCCGAAGGTTCACGTGAGAAGCAGATGCCCTCGGTCTGGGTTCACGGAAAAGCGGCCCCCGAAATTGCCGCGCAAATTGACCAGCAAACCGAGCTGCAACGCAGTGCGCTGAAACAGTTCGATGCGTCGTTGAAGGCGTTGGTAACGTCCGGCAACGTCGCTCATGTGGCGGCCAACTGACCTGAAACGGGAACGGTAGCAAGGACCGCTTCAGCCCCTACAAAATCTTCCCCACGCTGTTGCAACTGCTACGCTTGGAGCTGATGGCCTCGAGCCAGTCCATGGCCGGCACGTGAAGCCGGCGACCGAGTACGACTTCAGCTTCAACCTGTGTTTCCATCGAGGGGCGAGCGGCTGTCGGTAACCTGCACGGAGGCAGGCGATGGTGATCAAGGGCATAGGCAATTCGAGTGCGCAGACGGTTCCTGAGCCACCCGACCGGGAAGAAGTGGAGCGCGCGCTGGCGCTGTTGCTGGCCAGTCCCTTGTTCGCCAAGTCCAGGCGGATGGGCAGTCTGCTGCGCTTCATGGTCGAGCACGACCGTCAATTATCGAACACTCCCCTGACTGAGCACGCTATCGGCATTGCGGTGTTTCGCCGTGACCCGGCGGTGTACTGCACCGGCGATGATCCCGTGGTGCGGGTACAGGTCGGCCGGTTGCGGCGCAAGCTCGCCAGTCATTACGCCACCATTGGCCAGAAAGACCCGATACGCCTGAGCGTGCCGGCCGGCTGTTATCGGCTGGCGTACGAGCGGCTCATGCCCAGGCCGACCGGCCCCCGCCATCCTGTCTTGCAGATCCAGCCGTTTACCTGCATCACCCGCGATGGTGACGACTTTACCCGGGGGTTGTGCGAAGAGTTGAGTTGCAGGCTGTTCGAGTCGTTCGAACAGACGCAGACCCGTGCAAACCATGTGTTGATGAAGGTGGCGCGAAACCCTGTAAAAGCACCGGAACCCGTGCGGGCGGGACGCGGCAGCTATTTCCTGGAGGGCAGCGTGCGGGTGGAGCCGACCCGTGTCCGGGCCTCGGTGCGCCTGATTGATGTCGCCCAGGGCCGGATTCGCTGGTCAGAGCAGTTCGATCGCAATCGACCTTACGGCATTGCTACCCAGGAAGATCTGGCGCAGTCAATTTGTCGGTCGTTGACCGGCTATTTCGCCCGGGGCGGCAGTGACGTTTCGTGAACAGAAGGGGCAACCGCAAGGTTGCCCCTCGTTGTGACGATTACACCGTTTTCCATTTACCGTCTTCGTAGAGGCGGCTCGCACTGTTATCAAATGTCAGGTCGATTTCGATGGCCTTGGATCGCGAGGTGCTGAACATGGTGCTGGTCTGCACGTTCTGTTCGAACCACACGAGAATGGTCTCGACAGGGGTCAAAACGGTATCGCCGGAGACCACCTGGTTGGTGGCGACGTAGATGGGGGTGCTGACCTGCTTGCCGTCGATGCCGGTGGACAACTGATTGATGCCGGGGTGGATCGGGCCGTAGTCGTTGACCAGGGTGATGGAGATGTCAGGGCCACCGGTTACCGCCTTGCCCAGCAGACCTTCGGGGCTGAGTTCCGATTGTTGCCCCAGACCGATGGTGACGATGTTGGTCGAGACCTTGACCGTCACGTTGTCCTGAAAACTATTGGACCCGAACAGTTGATACTGAGGTGTCCAACTGAAGCCGTTGTTGCTCAGATACTTGTCATAAGACTGCCAGACGACGTTGTAGGCTTCGGTACCAACCTTCTTCGCAAAGCACAGCTTGTATTTGGCCTGTTTGAGCAGGGTCAGATCAGCATCGGCGATCTCGATCGTGACCGACTTTTGGGTGGCTGCCAGGGTCGACCTCAACACTTTGCTGTAGTCGGCGGGGCTCAGGGCCTTGGTGGCGCCCAGGATCTCCTTGACGGCCTCTTGCACGTCATTTTGAAGTTGCAGGCTTTGATTGCTTACAGCGCTCGACTTACTCATGGCTTTCCTCTTCCTTGGTTGTGTTGGGCAATCAATGGGCAGCGGGCATAACGATCAGGCAGCACCCGTAACGAGTCTTCCATGCCTCCATGAGAGGCGGGCAGTGCAGTCACAACCCTGTAAGCACATTGACGGCTTCACTCTAGGCGGGCGGTGCAGGGCAGCGAAGTGTCTTGGCGTTACAGGCGGGAGGGGCCATGGACCCTGTACCGATCAGGAAGGTAACAGCCTGCGTAACGGGGTTGTATCAAGAGGGCTCTGCGAAGTGAAACAGCGGGGCGGCCGTCCGGCAGCCCCGCTGTCGCTTCAATGCGCCGCGGTACTCACCTTCGCGTCGGCCCAGACGAAATTCCAGCTGGTTCGTTTGCCTTTGGCAATCTCGATCAGCTTGTTCTCATACGTGGTGTGATTGACTGTGCCGGTGTAGGTCAGTTTCCGGGCGGCGTTGGTCCCGGTGACCTCGCCCGGTTTACCGCCTGACTCGACCATGGCTTTTTTCAGATCGGCTTCCGACGGAACGCTGCTCTGGTTTTTTTCGATGGTTACGAAACTCATGATTTCACCTCTTCCGTGATGGGGGATCGGTGGGCAACAGGGGCGCCATTCGCGCCCCTGAAAACACACCGAAGGCCATACTTTATTGGCCTGCCCGGCATCGCAGAAGTGACAACACGGCCGCTGAGGTAACAGTCCGGTTACGCCTGCATTGGGCAACGTAACCGGAACGTATCAGCCGACATCTTTACTGAATGTTGCTTTGCTCCCGGGCGGCGCGGGCAAACTCGATAAAGGCCTTGAGCGCCGCCGGCACATGTCGACGACTGGGGTAGTAAAGGTGCAAGCCGGGGTAGAAGGGGCACCAGTCTTCCAGCACCTGGATCAGACGCCCGTCGGCCACCTGCGCCTTGACCATGTCTTCGAACACGTAAGCCAGGCCCGTACCCCGAAGCGCCGGGCCTAGCATCAGGTCGACGTCGCCGAGCGTCAGCGGCCCGTCTACTTCGATTTCCTGGCTGATGCCACCACGTTCAAACTCCCAGCGATACACCGAACCACTGGGGAAGCGATGGCGGATGCACGGCAAGCCTTGCAGGTCCTGGGGCTTTTGCGGGACGGGATGACGCTCGAAGAATTGCGGCGAACCCACCACCACCGAGCGCATGTACGAACCGATGGGCAACGAGACCATGTCGGCTTCCAGGCGGTCACCAAAGCGTATGCCAGCGTGAAATCCGGCGGACACCACATCGACTAATGCGTCGTCCGTCACCACCTCCAGCTTCACGTCCGGATAAACCTCCAGAAACTTGCTGGCGATGGGCAATAACACCAGTTCGGCGGCCGTGCGACCTGTGGTGATGCGCAAGTTGCCCGAGGGTTTATCGCGAAAATTGTTCAGGTCTTCCAGCGCGTCGTCGATGTCGCGAAACACCGGCTTCAAGCGCGTGTAGAACCGTTCTCCCGCCTCGGTCAGCGCGACGCTGCGCGTAGTGCGGTTAAACAGCCGCACTCCGAGCCGGTTTTCCAGGGCCCGCACCGAATGGCTGAGCGCAGAGGGCGTCAGCCCCAGTTCGATCGCGGCGCGGCTGAAGTTCAGGTGGGCGGCGACGCTCAGGAAGATCGAAAGGTCAGCAGCGGATGGCGATTTCATTTATGAAATCCTTTCACAAGCTCATGAAAAATTATTGGGATTATCACATCAGTAGTGGAGTTTTAAAGTGGCGTCAACTCATCAACAAGGCCCGGCACCGTGCAGGGGTCGATGACTGGAGAAGCTGCTATGCGTACTTGGTTCATTACTGGTGCATCCCGTGGTTTTGGTACTCTCATCGCTGAACACGCCCTGCGTGCCGGTGACGCCGTCATCGCCACTGCCCGCAAAACCGAAGAAATCCAGGCCCGCCTGGGTCACTATCCAAACCTGCTGGCGGTAAAGCTGGATGTCACTCGCGAAGAAGAGGCCCACCAGGCGGTCGCTGAAGGCATCAAGCGCTTCGGTAAAATCGACGTGCTGATCAACAATGCCGGGTTCGGCGTGCTGGGTGCGGTAGAAGAAACCAGTGCCAGCGAGACGGAGCGCCTGTTCGCCACCAACGTTTTCGGCGTGCTCAACGTGACCCGTGCGGTGTTGCCACACATGCGCCGCCAGCGCTCCGGGCACGTCATCAACATTTCGTCGATCGGCGGCTACCAGGCCTACATGGGCTGGGGTGTCTATGGTTCCACCAAGTTTGCGGTGGAAGGCATTTCCGAAGCGTTGCACCAAGAGCTGGCGCCGCTGGGCGTCAATGTCACGGTGGTGGAGCCGGGCTTCTTCCGCACCGACTTCCTCGACGAGCAGTCGCTGGTGAAGACCGCATTGGAGTTGCAGGATTACGACGAAACCGTTGGCGCCATGCGTCGCTATGCCGAGAGCGCCAATCACGCTCAACCGGGTGACCCGGTGAAATTCGCCGAGGCCATGCTCGCACTGGTCAACGCCCCGAACCCGCCACAGCGCCTGGCGTTGGGCAGCGATACCGTGGCGCGCATCGAGGCGAAGAATCAACTGGTGGCCAAGGAATTGGCCGAGTGGCGGGAGCTGGCGTTCTCCACTGATATCAAAGCTTAAATACCCTTGACGCAGAAACCGGGCTTGTCCCGGTTTTTGCGTTTCTATTACGTGGGTTTTTTCATCAGGATGGCCGACAAACGCCCCACGGCTTCTGCTTCGACAGTGCCTTCGTCGCCGCCTTCACAAAAGACTGCGCAACTCGCGGTGTCATCGTCAGAAGTGCTGCGGTAGACCGCCACGACGCTGCCCGGTCCCGCCCCGGTGTGACCGCTCAAGGTCAGGCCGCCAGCTTCCGTTCCCTGCATCATGCCTAGGCCGTAACCGGGGGCAACCCAGGGACGTCCCGGTATGGGGCCGCCGAGTGTGCGTGCCGTTTTCATCTCTTGCAGCAATGAGCGTGGCAGGAAGTCTGCGCCCAGCAGGCGATCCAGGCACAGGGCCGCATCCTCAAGCGGACCGACCAGCAAGCCGTGATAGACCCAACCCGGGTCGTAGGTTGAGGCGGCGCCCATGTTCACACCCTCCAGATCGGCGCGTGTCTCTGCGAGGCGTACGCCGGATAAACCGAGGGGTGAAAAGACGCGTTGAACCAGTACCTCTTCAAGCGCGAGGTCTGTCATGCGTTCAATGAGCCGTGCGACGAACAGATAGCCGACATTCGAATATCGCCAGCCGTCTCCCGGTGCATAGCGCAACCGGGTTGCATCAAGCCGTTGCAGCATTTCGTCGGCCGACCAAGGTGCCTCATTGCGGTTAATGGCAGCGTGGTAGTCGGCGAGCTCGCCATAATCCGCCAGCCCGGCTTCATGCCGCAGTAATTGGCGCAACGTGAAAGGGCCTTCAGGCACAGGGTCATCAAGACGGATTAACCCGTCACGCACCAGCGACAGGGCGGCACCGGTCAGCACCGTCTTGGTAAAACTCCACCAGGGAACCATCGTATCGGGCTGTTCAGGCGGTAGGGGGAAACCGTTTGATACAAGGGAAAAACGCATGGGTGGCTGCTCTGGACAGAGGTGCCGGGGGAGTTTGCCAGAAAGGCGTCAGTCAGCGTCTCGATTGTGTTTGTGTGGAGGTTTGGCTAATCTCGCATAAACCCGCACAGTCAGGCATAAACATGCAAGATCAGCACTCGACAGCCGAGCTCCCTCATCTACGCCGGCAAAAAATCCTCCTGATCCTCGAACGTGACGGCAAGGTCATGGCCTCCGAGCTGAGCCAGCACTTCGCCGTTTCCGAAGACACCATTCGCCGCGATCTGTCGGAGCTGGCCACGGCCGGGCTGGTGCAACGCGTGCACGGTGGGGCGCTGCCGCGTCCCAAGGACACCGGCAAGGATTTTTTCACCCGGGTCAGCGAAACCGATGAGGTGAAAACCCACCTCGCCCGACTCGCCGCACACCGCGTACAAGACGGCCAGATTGTGATGTTCGATTCGGGAAGCACAACGCTGCAGATCGCCCGCTCGCTGCCCTCGGACATTTCCATCACAGCCGTCACCGCGTCGCCGATGATCGCGATCACCCTGGCCGAGTACAAAGGCATCAAGGTGATTCTGGCCGGCGGACAACTGAATCCCGCAACGCTGTCTGCAAGCGGACATGAAACCTTGCGGCTGATCAAGGGCATCAAGGCTGACGTGCTGTTCACTGGCGTCTGCGCGATTCACCCGGAAGTCGGTATCAGCTCGTTGCATTTCGATGAGGTGCCGGTGAAGCAGGCGATGCTTGACAGTGCCTCGCACGTGGTGGCCGTGACCACGGCGGACAAACTGGGGGCGGTGGAGCCGTTCGTTGTTGCACCTTGCAGCCGCATCCATACGCTGATCACTGAGCGTCATGTGGCGTCGGGCGATATCGGGGATTATCGGAAGCAGGGGATCGAGGTGGTGCAGTCGCAGGCATGAAGCGATGTGAATGACTCTGTGTTGACTGCACCGGCCTCATCGCGAGCAGGCTCGCTCCCACATTGGATCAGGGCGCTTTGAGCGAGCGCGGTTGATCAGCCGTGGACCAGCGCAATCGTAAACGACACCACGATCATGCACGCGAATGCAAAATTGAGATTCATGAAATTTCGTCCGAACGATTAAAAGTGGCGCCATCATGCCCACTTCGCAAAAAAATTAAAAATTCGGCTTCATGATTTAAATGATCGACACCAATGATGATTAGGGACTCGGTGCGTCGGGACATGGGAGTCCTGACGCCGGTACCGCGTACTCACGGCGTGCCGAACATCGCCGTCCAGTAAATCCCCGAGTCACTCTTCGGATCAACCGCATACGCCGCGCCCAGCTCCTGGAACTGCGGGTTCATCAGGTTCGCGCAATGACCGGGGCTGGCCACCCAGCCATCGACCACCTTGCGCACGGTGTCTTGCCCGGCGGCGATGTTCTCGCCGATCTGCTGGCCGCTATAGCCCGCCAGTTCCGCCCGGTCGCCCGGGGTGCGGCCATCGCGGTCCTTGTGATCGAAGTAGTTGTTGTTGGCCATCGACCGGGAGTGGGTTTCGGCCGCAGTCCCGAGTGTGGCGTTCCAGGTCAGCGGCGTGGCGGCAGCAAAGGATTGCGTGCCGCACTGGCGTGGCCGGCTGCGTGCGGTGTTGAGTTCGGCCAGCAGTTTCTGACCTTCCGCTTGCCAGTCGCCCAGGCGTGCGCTCAACAGTGGACGTGCCAGCACGATGCGCCACTCACGGTCCTGGCGGCTCACGCCGATATCGACGAATTGCGGGTCCAGCACCACCTTGCAGAAGCTCTCGCGAATCGCGGTCATGGCGGACTGCGCATCCCGCGGCCCGGACAGGCTGATCGCCTGCACATTGACCATCGGATAACCCGCGGTGGCCAAGGCCTGCTGCAGATTGCCGATGCTGGTGACGGACAGCGCCAGGCGTGGATCGCCTGCCAGCGGCGGCAGCTCGGACGAGACCTCACCGCCACACCGCTGCACCTCACTGCGGTAAGCGTTGATCGAGTCGATCAGCTGTTTCTCGTCGACCGCCAGCGCATTCATGGCGAACGACAGACCCAGTGACAGCGTGGCAAGACGCATAGCGGATGATATGAAACGCATGGAAATCCCCCTTGAACGAACTGCGGCCATAATGCGCGAAGTGACCCCCTCAAAGGCAATGGATTTTTCAGAAGGCGCGGGTGTGGCTGCCATCATTTCACTACTACACTGAAGCGATACTGCCCCACTGAGTAATCTCGACCATGCGCCTCGTCTGGATAGCCACCTGTCTCGCCATGACGCTTCTTGCCGGCCCGGCAATCGCCACGGATCAAGAGCAAAAACAAGAATCGGCCGAGAACAAGGCCGAAGTGCTTGAACAAAAAGCCGCAGAGAACAGCAGTCCCGCGTCGGCATCCAAAGCCGAGGCCATTACTCAGTCCGAAGTCCAGGCCGTGGACCCCGCAGGGGCCGCGCCGCTTGACGATGCGATCACGTGCCTGGCCCGTTCCATTTACTGGGAAGCCAAAGGCAAGGACTCCGCCGACATGGAAGCGGTCGCCAATGTGGTCATGAATCGACTGGGTCACGAGGGCTTTCCGGATACCGTGTGTGGTGTGGTCAAGCAAGGCTCCGAAACCAAGAGTTGCCAGTTCTCGTGGTGGTGTGACGGGCGTTCTGATTCGGTTCAGGAAGAGGTTCCTTACGCGCTCGCCAAGGAAATCGCGCGCAAGGCGTTGAATAAACAACTGCCGGATCGCACACGCGGCGCCCTGTATTTCCATGACCGCACCGTGAAACCGGATTGGTCCAATGAGTACATCAGAACGGTGGATATCGGTCTGTTCCGGTTTTACAAGCCGCATGGCGGCGATGCGAAGTAGTCGTCCCTGACTCAGTTCTCGAAGCACGACACGAGGAAGCTCATCACCGCCTGCACCGAGGGGGTGTGCCGGATGTCGCTGTGCACCACCAACCACACCTCACGCATCAGACCCTCACCCACGGCCTCCATCCTTTGCAGGCCATAGTGCTCGCCAAGGAAGTAGGGCAGTGCGGCGATCCCGGCCCCTGTTTTCGCGATGGTCGCCTGGATGTTCAAGTCATTGCTACGCAGCAGGATCGGTCGATCACCTGCTTGCGCCTTGAGCCAGATCTGTTGCGGGGAATGTTCCATGGTCTCGTCATACGCGATGAAGGCCAGGTCTTGCGCAGCGGTCGTGGATAAATAGTCCGCCGAACCATACAGGTGGAACGGCACTGTTGCGACCTTGCGGGCCACCAGGTCCGGCTCCTTGGGGCGGCTCAGGCGCACGGCAATATCGGCTTCCCGTCGCGACAACGAAGCGCTGCCCAGACTGCCAATCAACTGCAACGACAGCTGCGGATGTTTCGTGCGCAACGCATTGATCCGCGGCGCTATCAACGCGCAGGCCAGCGCGGGCGGGGCGCTGACGGTGACTTCGCCGGTGTAGCTGTCCTGTCCGGCCAACGCTGTGCGCTGCACCGCGAAAGACTCACTTTCCATGCGTCGCCCTAATTGGGCGATACGTTCCCCGTCCTCGGTGATGACGTACGCGCGAGGACGCCTGTCCACCAATTTGAGGTTGAGCGAACTCTCCAGGGCGCTGATGCGTCGCGCCACGGTGGCATGGTCGACCTTGAGCTTGCGTGCCGCCCCCGACAGCGACTGCTCGTGGGCGAAGACGATGAAGTAGCGCAAATCCTCCCAGTCGAACATGGGCGTTTTCTCATATGGAGAGTGAATAAATGGGGAATTCTGCCCTGTCGGTAAGGCTGCAAGAATCCTTCAAAACCTGATGGGCAGGTTTAAAGCGTTCAGCGGTGTACCGAGCGTTCATCGCACGACTTGTCGAGGAAATGACCATGACCAAATCAACGCCTCTCGCGTATGCCGGCATCGTGGGTGCCACGTTTTTCTGGGGCACCAACTTCAACGCCGGTGCCTACATCATCAAGAGCATGGCACCGATCAGCGCTTCCATTGAGCGTTTTGCCATTTCGACCGTGTTGCTCGTGCTGATTTTCGGTCTGGCCGGCAAGCTGCGTCTGGCGACGCTGAAGAACAATCTGCTGGCCTTTATCGGTCTGGGCCTGCTGGGGTTTACCGCGTTCAGCCTAGCGACATTCTTCGGTCTGCAAACCACCACGCCCATCAACGGCGCGCTGATCCTGGCGACCACACCGCTGTGGACCATGATCTTTGCGGTGCTGCTGGAAGGCGAGCGCATTGATCGCGGCCGTGCCATCGGGCTGGTCCTGGGTTTGCTGGGTGTCGGCCTGGTGATTACCCGTGGCGATATTCAGGTGTTGCTCGGGCTGAAAGTGGCCACGGGCGACGCGTTCATTCTGGCCGGCAGTATGGCCTGGGCGGCGAACATGGTCGGCACCCGCCGATTCGTCAAGGACTCAACGCCGCTGGAAACCACCACGTTCTCCATGTTGTTCGGTGTCATCGGCCTGATCGTGCTGGGCTTCGTTTACGAGCATCCGCTGGCCGACATCAGCGCTGTTTCACTGTCGATTCATGGCGCTGTCATCTACTTGGCGGTCTGCGGTTCATTGATTGCCTACTTGCTGTGGTTCAAAGGCATCCATGCGATCGGTGCGGCGCGCACGTCGATTTTTTTCAACCTGGCGCCCGTATTCACCATGCTCGTTTCCTCGATACTGGGTGTGCTGCCTAATGTCTGGCAACTGCTCGGCGCCGGTGGCGTGATCCTTGGGGTGCTGTTTGCTTCGGGCCTGGTGTTCGGCCCGGGCAGGGCCATTCCCCAAGGGATCAGCCGCGCTTGATCAAGCGCCAATACTCAGTTCTGCTCTTCGCAGGCCTGGTCCAGCTTGGCGTAAGTAATTGCCTGCACAACACCAGCGGAATTCAGATAAGTGAGCTTGGCCTTAACAATTTCACAGTCGGCGGGATGAGGTTCCTCAATGGCGATGACTTTAACCACGTCTATCGGCATGCCGTAGTGATAAGGCTGAGCTGTCACGTTGGGTGTGTCTGCCTGCGCGTTACCGATGAGTGCAGCAACGGCGAAAGCAGCGGAAGCGAGCAATGCATGAGTGTTCATGGTGTGTCTCCAGTGATGACGATCATGAGTGATCAGAGTTAGCGTCTGCCGTGACTGGATTTGAAAGTCGGGTATTTAGTGCAATGTGGACTCATGCAATCGATAGCGAATGTCCATCACGATCTCAGGTGGCCGTGCACCGTGAGGCGGGGTGATCACTTGCAAGATCAGTATGAGAAAAGCCGTCGGATTCATGATGCATCGTCACAGACCGATCATGTCCCGGTGCACTTCCAGGGCGTTACGCTCCACCCAGTTGTGCGCCAGCAAGCCATCCGGGCGAATTTCCCAGACCGCGGTACCGAGCATCTCGAAAGGGCGCTTGCACGAACGGCCGCCGATAAACCCGTTGTTCTTGCCGGTCAGTTTCCAGCGGGAGGCCACGCGAGTGCCTTCAGCGTTCTGGAACGTTTCAATACAGCTAAATCCGAAGTCTTCGATTTTTGCCAGGAAAACGCCGATCCATTCAATAAAGGCTTCGCGGCCCACGATGTCGGCGCCGCCGGAGGTAATCACGAAGTCTTCGGCCACGAAGCGCGCTGCCGCTTGCGGGTCTTTTGCCTGCCACACTTCACGCCAGAAGCTCTCGACGATCTCTACTGCTGTTGTGCCTGCCATGTTGAATACCTCGTTTTGAAGGGCTTTCAATGCCCGATAAAACGATGTTCGGCGTTTGCTATCCAGAACTCAAACGCATAAATTTAATGGCATCCAGTTGAAAAGCGAATTCATCATGCAAGCCAGTGACCTTGAGATCGACCTGCTGCGAGCATTCATTGCGGTGGCGGAAACCGGCAGTTTTACCGCGGCTGCCGCTGTGATTGCACGCTCGCAATCGGCGGTGAGCCAGAAGATTATTCGCCTGGAAGACATCCTCGGTTTGCGCGTGTTCGAGCGCACCAGCCGCGCGCTGACTCTCACTCCTGACGGCGAACGGCTGCTGGTGGGTGCGCGCAAATTGATGGTGCATTTCGACACCTTCGTGCGTGACATCAAGGCGCCGGCGACGCTGAATCTCCTGCGCCTGGGGATCTCGGAAAACCTGGTACCCACTCAGCTTCCCGGTTTGTTGTCGCGCTTTTGCAAGGCCTATCCCGACATTCAACTGGAGCTCACCACGGGCTTGAGCAACGATTTGCTGGCCGACTACGAAGCCGGGCAACTGGACGTGGTGATCGCCAAGCAAAAAACCGCTACCAGCGCCCAGAGGGGTCGAATCATCTGGCGCGAGCCGTTGGTCTGGATAGCCGCGAAGGACTACGACATTGAATCGTCCAGACCTGTACGCCTGGTGATGATGCGGCCACCCTGCGCATACCGGGCAATCATGGTCGAAGCCTTGGCGTCCGTGCGGCGGGAGTGGGCTTGTGCGTGTCTGGCCAGCAACCTGATGGGCGTGCAGGCGGCCGTCGCCGGCGGGTTGGGGATTACCGCATTGGGCACGTCGTTCCTGCAGGAAGGGATGCGCATTCTGGAGCCGTCTGAAAAATTGCCGACCTTGCCCACCACTGAAGTCGCCGTGATCGGGGACGACGCCCGCACCGAGCACCTTGTCCAGCCCCTGGTTGCACTGCTCACCGAAGGACTGATGTCGGGCAGCCGCCTGACCCGATCCTTGTCCTGACAGGGCCCGCGCTAGAACTTCGCATGGTTCAACGCGTCGACAATGGCCGAGCCGCCAATACCGGTCAGCGACAGCAGCAGCGCCCTGATCAGCGGATCTTCAGCGTAGCGTGAGAACGAGCCGGTCGTGATCGTCGTGACACGCTCGCGGATCATTTTGAACTGAAATCAGTCGTTAACTGGCTTGAGACCGCGCCGCCCCCATCGCGGGCAAGCCACGCTCCCACATTGAAATGCATTCCCCTGTGGGAGCGTGGCTTACCCCCGATGAGGCCATCACCGGCGCAGAAAAAAGGGGGCTTCCACTGCAGGGATGGAAGCCCCCCTTTGCTCGTCAGGCCTTACAGGTTCTGGCTCAGAAAGATCAACGTATTCCCATGCGCCTCAGCCGCAGACCGCTGGTCGTAGCTGTCGCGGTGCGAGCAGTTGAAGCCATGTTCCGCCCCCGGATACACCTGAATATCCACCTTGTCGTTGCTTTCGAAACGCTCGGCGATTTTCTTCACGGCATCCATGGAGATGTGGCTGTCCTGTTCGCCGAAGTGCATCAGCAAGGGCACCTTGATTTCATCGGCCCGCTGCAACTGGTTCTGGATGCCACCGCCGTAATAGGCGATCGCCACGTCGACCAGACCGTTGGCCGCCGTGTGGTACGAGAGCAGGCCGCCATAGCAGTAACCGATGGAGGCGATCCCGCCGTCCAGCCCGGATTGAGCCTTCAGGGCGTTGATGGCCAGCTTGATATCGGCCTGCGCCTTGTGGACGTCGGTGGCATTCATCAGCTCGACGGCGCGTTTCCAGCCGGCTTCGTCGTAGGTCAGTTCGATACGCTCGCCGCTGCGCCAGAACAGGTCCGGTGCGATCACCAGGTAACCGTCGGCGGCGTATTGCTCGGCGACCGAGCGGATGTGTTCATTCACACCGAAGATCTCCTGGATCAGCACAATCCCCGGGCCTTTGAGGGTATGCGGAATCGCCAGGTAAGCGCCGAATTTACCGTCGGGGCTGTCGATCTCGATCCATTGGGTGGTCACGCTCATGGTGGCTCCTGTCTACGCAAGTGAGGAGGGGGTGAAGCCTATTGTGGCGGTGTCGCCTTGAAGCTTGGCAATGCCTGGACCCGCCGCCACCAGTCATCGAAACCGTTGACGGCAAACACTTGCGGTGCATCCGGGGTCATTGCCATGTAGGCGCAGGCCGGTGCCAGGTAAAAGTCGCCGAAGCTTGGGTCTTGCCCGGCGACAAACGGATCGTCGCCCTTGATTTTCATCAGCTCGCGCAGGACCATTTTCGAGTTCTCGATGCCTTTGCGGCGCGACTCTTCGTTCTTCCCGCCGATGAAGTCGGGGAACAGGTGATAACCGAACACCGAGCCCAGTGCGCTATAGCCATAGGAGTCGTAAATGCCCATGACCATGTGGGCACGGGCGCGGTCGTGGGCATTGTCAGGCAGCAGCGACGGGCCGGGCAGGACTTCGTCCAGATACGCCATGATCGCGCCGGTTTCGATCACCCGGAACCCGTCGTGATCGATGACCGGAACCTTGCCGAATGGATGGCGCACCAGGTGTTCAGGCAGGTGCGGTTCACCTTTCATCACATTGACCGGCACCTGGTCGAAATCCGCTTCTTTTTCCGCAAGCAGCATCTTCACTGTGCGCACATACGTGCTGCCGTCAAAACCGTAGAGGGTGAGGCTCATGGCGTTTGCTCCTAGAGTGAGGGACGTTATCGAAACGCTGGCGTATCAGCGGTTGTGGCGACGCCAGAAGAATCGAGCCAGCAGCGCATCGACGCTGAGCTTGCCGGCACCCGAGAGCAACAGCGGCATAAGGGCTGCGAGGTAGATCAGCGGCAGTTTGAAGTTGCCGTGCCCCTTGTTGCTGATGGCGTAACCCTGAGCAAGCTCACTCAATGTAGACCAATCGGCCGGCCAATGAACGGCAGCGGTCGCAACGATGGTCACCACGATCAGAATGATCGCCGAAACCCGCGTTCCCAGACCTGCCAGCAAGGCGAGGGCGCAGATCAGCTCGGCCCACATCGACAGTTCCCAGTTCAGGTTGGCCGGCACGTGGTTGAACGGAAACGGGAAGCGGTCCTGGATGTCGGCGAACCAGTTCCGGCCGGTCCATTTTTCCAGGCCGGACTCAAAGAATTCCCAGGCGAGGAACACCCGCAGGGTCAGGGGCGCGATCCAGCTGCCGGCACGGTCGAGGTTCAGGTGCAGGCCTTTCACGGCCGATGAGAGTGAGGTGTTCATGGGCTTGGTCTCCGTTCAGTCAGGGATGCGGGGCAACGGCGTGCCCCGCGCAAGGGGTTACTCGCCGGCGCCGCACTTGCCTTCGCCACATTTGCCTTCGGCCGGTTTCTCGGCGGTGTCGGCCTGGACCTGGCTGTAGCCGTGGGCCAGTTGTTTCATGCTGAACGCTTCGGATTCGGAGGCGGAAGCCACGTTGGACAGGGCCAGGCCGCCAGCGATGATCAGGCCGAGGGTCAGGGAAGAAGTCGAGAGCTTGAACATGGTGATACTCCGTAGCGTTGAGTGAGTTGAGCGCTTTGATCGGCGTGGCCAATCGACAGGCACAGTTCATCAAGCGGGTGTATCTGCGATGTGTCGTTGGTGCGGGGTTTTATGGGCGGGGTGTGTCCGAAGTGGGGCTGTACACACTCCGATACATGCCGGCCCTGGAAAACACCAAAGCCGCACTGACGAACCCGGTTGGTGTAGGAGCTGCCGAAGGCTGCGATCTTTTGATTTTGTTCAGGGGTGTCGAAGATCAAGATCAAAGGATCGCAGCCTTCGGCAGCTCCTACAGGGGGCAGTGGTGTATGGAGGATTGGGATATCAATGCCATCGAAAACTGTGATCCGCCCCCGACCAGCGGCGTCTAGCGACAGTGTCCCCGCAAACCCATGGGGCGAGACTTCGGAACCCGGCATGCAAGCGCTGTTGAACGAGATCCTTGACGCAGTTCGTCCCCTGATCGGCCAGGGCAAGGTGGCTGATTACATCCCCGCCCTCGGCACGGTGCCGGCCAGTCAGTTGGCCATTGCCGTGTATGGCAATGACGGCGAACTGTTTTGTGCCGGCGACGCCCACACGCCGTTTTCGGTGCAGAGCATTTCCAAGGTGTTCAGCCTGGTGCAGGCCATCGAACACTCCGGCGAAGCCATCTGGGAGCGCTTGGGGCACGAGCCTTCCGGCCAGCCGTTCAACTCGCTGGTGCAACTGGAGTTCGAGCGCGGCCGGCCGCGCAATCCGTTCATCAATGCCGGGGCGCTGGTGATCTGCGACATCAACCAGTCCCGTTTTGCCGCACCGGCCTTGTCGATGCGCGACTTTGTCCGGCGCCTGTCGGGTAACCCGCAGGTCATGGTGGACGGCAAGGTCGCCGAGTCCGAATACCAACACCGCGCGCGCAACGCCGCCATGGCGTATCTGATGCAGTCCTTCGGCAACTTTCACAACGATGTCGAAGCGGTGCTGCGCAGTTATTTCAGCCATTGCGCCCTGCGCATGAGCTGCGTGGACCTGGCCCGGGCGTTCTGTTTCCTGGCCAACGACGGTTTCTGCAAGCACAGCGGCGAACAGATCCTCACGGCCCGCCAGACCCAGCAAGTCAACTCGATCATGGCCACCAGCGGCCTCTACGACGAGGCCGGCAACTTCGCCTATCGCGTCGGCTTGCCCGGCAAAAGCGGCGTGGGCGGGGGGATTGTCGCGGTGGTGCCAGGGCAATTCACGGTGTGCGTGTGGTCGCCGGAACTGAACACCGCCGGCAACTCCCTCGCGGGCATGGCCGCGCTGGAGTTGCTGAGCCAGCGGATTGGCTGGTCGGTGTTCTAGACGTGTGCCGGCGAGTCAGAGCGGCAATGCTTCGACGCGCATGCGTAAACGCTCCAGCGTTCCTTCATCCAGCACCGTGGTGAGATCCAGGTCCTCTCTTGCCTGGAACAGGTTCATTGCATCCCGGGTCCGTTTGCCGACGATGCCGTCGACAGGGCCGGGATGCCAGCCGAGGTACGTCAAATAGGCTTGTGCCATGCGGATTCTCAGGTCCGGCGTGCCGCCATAGGAGAACTTCTGATACGCGGCACTGAGCCGCAAGTCGTAATTATTGATGGCGTAATTGGGCCCGTTGTAGAGGCGGGCGAAGTTGGCCCAGTCCTTTGCGCGCAAGGGCTTCACGGAACCGCCCTCGATCAGCTCGCCCATGGCGCAGAGCAATTGTTCGTTCTCGCCGGCCACCATCCGCTTGACCATGGCCTCGACGTCCGCCGAGTTTGTTTGCCTGAAATTGAACCCCATCGTCTGCCCCAGTCCCCACGAGGTACTTTGCAGGGCCGCGTCCCTGTCCAGGCTCATGGCCAGTTTCAGACGGTCATATTGATGGGATTCCGAGGCTCCATAATTGCCGGGTTGTTTGTTGCTGATGTCCGGGTGTTGCGCGTCGAACCTGCGCTGGGTGAGCCGGCTGAATACATGCCGCTCATAAAGGATTTTCGGACGGCGATCGGTAAAGAACCCGTTGCCGGAGGTTTCTACTGCCAGAACAGCCCAAAGTTGCGCGGCACTGATGTTGGCAAGGTCCAGCGCATCCGCCAGACCTCCATCGTCAAGGGCCGCGCCATGACTTCTGAATTCATCGCTCATGACGGCCTCCTTGGAAAACAGGGAACGCTGCTGTACCTCTTTTAGCGTAGGAGGGCCGGGTTATGGGCCTGCGGGTTTTCGATCACCGGTCAGGCGTGCGGTTAATGACGCTCCCGGGATTTTCCTATACATTTTCCGGCCGCCCATTGCATGGTGAAACCGCTTCATGTCTCTCGCGCTCGAACGTCTAGTCGCTGGCACGCCGATCCCTTTCGCTGGTAACCGCGTCACTGTGGTCAGCCCCGAACTGGCGGCGCGCTTCCAGCCCGGGGACCACCTGTTGGTGGAGCAGGTCAGTGGCGAGTTGTTGCTGATTCCGGTGGCTGACCAGCAGGCGGCCGCTGTCGCGATCGAGCGCGCCGAAGCGGCGTTTACGGCGATGTCCGGTGTGTCGGATCTGGCGATCAACGAGTTCTTCGATCGCTTTGCCCAACGCCTGGAAAATCCGGATTGCTGGGCCTTGATCGAGGCCGCCAACCTGGCGGACATCGAACGGGCCAAGGCGCGCGGACGGTCCACCACACGATTGCTGGCCGATGAGCGCATGCGCCGCGACATGATCGCCGGCCTGCGCGCCTGGCGCGATGCGTCCGCCACTCGCGGCAAAGTGATCAGCTGTGTCGAGCATGACGGCTGGAAAGTCGAGCAAGTGGTTTCGCCGCTGGGCATCGTCGCTTTCGTGTTCGAGGGCCGGCCGAATGTCTTCGCCGACGCCGCGGGTGTGTTGCGCACGGGCAACACTGCGGTGCTGCGCATTGGCAGCGATGCGTTGGGCACGGCGCAGGCGATTGTTGCACATGCGCTGAATCCGGCACTGGCCGAGGCGGGGTTGCCGACGGGTGCGGTCTCGCTGGTCGAAAGCGTCAATCACGCCGCCGGTTGGGCGATGTTCGCCGACCGACGCCTGTCGTTGGCCGTGGCCCGTGGTTCGGGGCGCGCCGTCAGCCAATTGGGCAGCATCGCCCAACAGGCCGGCACCGCCGTCAGCCTGCATGGCACCGGTGGCGCCTGGCTGATCGCCGACAAGGACGCCGACGCCACGCGTTTTGCGGCTGTGGTGCGTAATTCCCTGGACCGCAAAGTCTGCAACACCCTGAACGTCTGCCTGATCCACCGCGACCGCGCTTCTGAGCTGGTGCCGCTGTTTCTCGACGCACTGCAACAGGCCGGCACCGCGCGCAGCCAGGGCTGCAAGTTGCACATCGTCGAGGGTAGCGAAGCGTACTTGCCAACCGATTGGCAGACCGCGAGCGTCGAGGTGTACCGCGCCGAAGGCTACCAGACCGAACCCTTGGCCGAACCGCTGCCCGAGGATCAGTTGGGTCGCGAGTGGGAATGGGAAGAAACCCCGGAAGTCAGCCTGAAGATCGTCGACGATCTGGACAGCGCCATTGCCTTGTTCAACCGCTACAGCCCACAGTTCACCGTGTCGTTGATCAGCGAAGATGCCGAGACACAGGAGCGTTTTTACAACGCGGTCAACGCGCCTTTTGTCGGTAACGGGATTACCCGCTGGGTCGACGGACAGTACGCGCTGAACAAGCCGGAGCTGGGGCTTTCGAACTGGGAGAGCGGTCGCCTGTTTGCTCGCAGCGCGATTCTCTCGGGCGATGGGGTGTTCACGATTCGCAGTCGCATGACGCAGACGGATCTGTCGGTCAAACGCTGAGACGGCAGAATGAGAAGGTCTCCTTGACCGTCAGCTGCAAGGCGGACGGTCACGGGGACAGCGCCCCGACCGCAGGCAAACGCCGCACTATAATTAGGGGTGTGTCTGCGTTTGTGTTCCGAGAGAGGGTTGCGCCATGAAACTTCATTCCTTTCAACATTACTCTCACGATCTGGAAATGGTCGTTCACGACGCATGGATTACCACCAGGGTGAAGTCGGCCCTGGCAATGGCCGAACCCAGCCTTGGCCTGCAGATCCATGTCAAAACCCATGGGGGTACAGTCGCGTTGAGCGGCCGCGTCAATACCCATAAACAATGTGAACAGGCGATTGCTCTGACCCGTTCGGTTCCTGGTGTCGTTGAGATCGATGCCAGGGAATTGCTGACTCACGTATTCACCCCAGGCAGTTTTCCAACAGCGCCCGACGCCGAAGAGAACACTGAGCGTCGGTCACCACCGTCAGCCAAACCGGACGACAAATAAAGCACACGCCATGAGTGATGCAGCGCTCCCGTGAACCGGGGGCGTGGCATCGATCATCTCGCGTTTTCTTGCTGGCTGCCGTCCAGCCGCATCGTCATTTCAGCGCACGCAACAGTGGATTGTGTTTTTTGGTCATTCTCTCGGTTGAAGCAAAAGCGGAGCATGAGTGTTTTGTTCCTTGACCCGCCGAGGTTTAACCGATGAAACGCATCCTCATGTTATTGGCCAACGGTGTCGAGCCGCTTGAGATGGCGGCTTTTACCGATGTGCTGGGTTGGGCCGATTTGCTCGGTGACCAACCCCTGGAACTGGTCAACGCTGGCCTCAGGGCTCAAATCGTGACGACCTTCGGTCTGACGCTCAATCCCTCACATCTGTTGAGCGAACTCGACCTCGACAGCTTCGATGCCCTGGCACTGCCCGGCGGATTTGAGCCGGCAGGCTTTTATGAAGAGGCCTTGAGTGAACCGTTTCTGGCGACCATCCGTCACTTTGTCGAGTCCGGTAAAACCGTTGCCAGTGTCTGCGTATCGTCGGTGTGCCTTGGCGCCGCCGGCGTGCTGCAAGGCAAGAACGCGACGACCTATCACCAGGAGGGCGGCAAACGGAAAAACCAACTGGTTGAAACCGGTGCCCGTTTTGTCGACCGCCCCGTGGTGGTCGATGGCCGCCTCATTACCTCAAGTGGGCCAGGCACCGCCACCGAAGTTGCCTTTGTACTGCTGGAGCAACTCACCAGCGCTGCCAACGCGGCGCATGTCCGCAAGAAAATGCGTTTTGCCACACCCGATCGCGATTGGTACGAGACACCTCAGGTGCCTTGATCCTTGCCGTATCGGCGACCTCACGCGGCTTGCACCGCTTTGCCATAAACGGCACAGGTGGTCGGGTGCTCGACCAGCGAGATGAAGCGGCGGCTGCTGCCCTCCAGGGCATCGATCGAGCCGGTCTCGATGTCGTAGACCCAGCCGTGCAGGTTGAGTTGCCCTTTTTCCTGAGCCAGTCGCACGCTCGGGTGGGTCTGGAGGTTGGCCAGTTGGGCGATGACATTTTCCCGCACCATCGAACTCACCTTGGCCGCGTCACTGGCATGCGGGCGAGATTCATTGATGACTTTCGCCGACTCGGCGTGTTGCAACCAGCCGCTGACGGCCGGCAGGTGGTCCATGCATTTGCACGAGGCGACGGCGGTCATGGCGCCACAGTCCGAATGGCCGCAGATCACGATGTCGGTGACACCCAGTACCGCAACAGCGTATTCGACCGTGGCCGAAACACCGCCCGGATGCGGGCTGTAGGAGGGCACGATATTGCCGGCGTTGCGGATGACGAACAGTTCACCGGGTTCTTGCTGGGTCAGCAGTTCCGGCACCACGCGGCTGTCGGAACAGGTGATGAACAAGGTGCCGGGGTGTTGCGTGGTGGCCAGGTGTTTGAACAGGTCGGTCCGTTGTGGAAAGGCTTCTTGCTGGAATTTCAAAAAACCGTCGATGAGCGCTTTCATGGGGCATCCTCCACACGAACGTGGTGAGTGAACAAAGTGATAGGGGGCGCGGGGTTGGCCCGCACGCACGTGCGGGCCGGTATCCACTTAGAAAGGACGCAGTGGCAGGAACTTGCCGTCGAGGGTGATCACGGCGCGGGAACCGCCTTCCGGGTCTTCGACTTTCTTCAGGTCGAGCTTGAAGTTGATCGCGCTGATGATGCCGTCGCCGAATTGCTCATGAACCAGGGCTTTTAAGGTGGTGCCGTAGATCTGGATCATTTCGTAGAAGCGGTAGATGGTCGGGTCGGTCGGGACACCCGAGAGGCTGCCGCGCAGCGGGATGATCTGCAGGCGGGCCACGGCGTCGGCGTCCAGGTCCAGTTTCTCGCCAATCACTTTGGCGGCGGTTTCCGGCAGTGGGTGCTGACCGAGCAGGGCGGCGGTGACATAAGCCAGGCCGAGGCCGGTGCCGTCAGCCAGATCCTGCCAGGACAGGTTTTTGCGCGCCTTGGCGTCGAGAACCGACGTGGTCAGGGCCAGGCTTGGGTCGTTATAGGCGTGGGACTGTTGCATGGGGTTTCTCCTGTCGGGGTGGTGTTGCTGGGGTGTGGAGCAATCTTCTGTCGATTGATCCATAGCGTCCAAGACCGATATACAATGCGGAGCATAAGTACAGCCTATGGATGGTGATCCTCCATGCTGCTCCGACATCTGCGCTATTTACTGGCGGTCGCCGACCACGGCGGCTTCACCCGCGCCGCCGAGGCGCTGCATGTGTCCCAGCCGACGCTGTCCCAGCAGATCCGGCAACTCGAGGAAACCCTGGGCGTCAGCCTGTTCGACCGAACCTCACGCACGGTGAAACCGACCGATGCGGGCGAGGCCTACATCGAATGCGCCCGGCGGGTGCTGGTGGAACTGGAGGCGGGCAAGCGTGCGCTGCATGACGTGAAGGACTTGTCCCGCGGCACCTTGCGGCTGGCCATGACGCCGACATTCATGGCGTACCTGGTGGGACCGTTGGTGCGCGACTACGTGGCGCGGTTTCCAAACATCCACCTGGAGATTTTCGAGTTGTCGATGGACGACATCGAGGCCGGGCTGGTGGATGACTCACTGGATATCGCCATTGCGTTTACCCAGGTCAGGAATGCCGACATCGAGTCGATCCCGGTGTTTACCGAGACGTTGGGCGTGATGGTGGGGCGCGATCACCCGCTATACGAAAGCCAGGCCGCATTGTCCGCTGAGGAAGTGGCGCAACTGGAGTTTGCGTTGCTGGCCAAGGATTTCGTGACCCGCACCCTGATCGATGAGTACTTCGCCCAGGAGCAGATCACGCCGAAGGTCGTGATCGAGGTCAATTCGGTGAGCACGTTGCTGGAAGTCATTCGGCACACGGCCATCGCCACCATCCTTCCAGAACCCATTGCCACTCAGGATCGCGCGTTACGCAAGATTCCGTTGCAAGGGGAGGCGCCCAAGCGAGGGGCCGCGCTGCTTCGACGCAAAAACAATTATCACAGCGCGGCGTCGGTGGCGTTTATGGACCTGGTGTCGGGAGCGGCCAGGTCAGTCATCCACTGATTGGCATACACCGTTGGGTGTCTTGCCCGTGGAGGTCACGGCCACCGAGTCATCCTCGGCGAGGACGATCGAGAGCGTGATGCCCGAGCCCTTTGCTTCAAAGCTGCGGTCATTGATGGCTTTGGTTTCAGCTTCCTTGTTGTTAATCAACACCGGCCCGTCCTGATCCGCGTGGACGACGACTTTTCCGGGGCAGTCCACATCAAATGAGGGAACGCCAAGAATACTGTTGGCCTGGGCAACCGATGTCATTGCCAGCAACAACGTCAATGTCAGCGTTTTCTTCATCGCAAGTCTCCAAGGGACCAACAGCGGATACGGTTAACAATAGCCTTGTTTGGTACACACGAGACAAACAAAAAAGCCCCGCTCGATGATTCGAGCGGGGCCTTTTTTGTTGCGATGAATGATGGGACAAATTGTCAGGGATTATCAGTAGAAACGATCAATCACCCGAACTTCGTTCTGATTCTGCATCGAGGCCCAGGCCTGTTTCAGCGTTTGCAGAACATTACCGATAAAGTCCTTGTCGGCCGCGGCTTTCTTGCCGACGTAGCCCTGGCCGCGACGGTACATCTTCAGTCGGGCGAGCAGGTTCTGATTGTTCTGGTCGAACTCCGCTTCATGAGCGTGTGGCGACAGGCAGTCGATATGAACCTGGCCCGATTTGCTGATCCACAGAATATGGCTGTCGTGGCTGTCTTTTTGCGCAGCGAACATACGAGCCAGTTCATCGATAGTGGGTTGATTGTTCAGATTCATAATAAAGCCCCTTGACCATTTGGTGATCTTTCAAAGTTGATTCGCTAATACAGGTAGCCCATCGGTTAGTTGATCCCTGGCACCGAAACCAGGACGTCAGCGGTCGGCCGTCGAATGTGACGGGGTCCCGCGTCTGTTGCATGTAGTCGTGTTGAATAACTGCTACGCAATAGCGTCACAACGAAGAGAAGCGGCGAAAACCTTCAGGCCACTGCCGACGTTTTCAGGGTCGGCCACAAGCTTCATGAGGATTGCTCGCCAGCGCTTCTCGTCCTTGTACTGGACGTTCAGGCCAGGTCAGCTTCTTCAATCTGCCTTGTGGGCAGCGCGTATCCGGGAAAAACAGCTCGGCGGTCAGACGAGCTTGCTCAAACATGTTGCCTGTACTCCCGATCGGGGAGACGTCTGCATCATGCAAGGGCAAATCGGAGGCGTCAACGGTTTTGTAGTGATTATTTTCAGTCACTACATATTGTCGGACAAAGCCGTTTGGAATTAGAAAGGAGAATTGGAAAGCGCCGGTCAGGGCGATGACTGCGAGGCCTGGAAGCGATAAAAGGTACAGGGATAACCGTCCACCGGCAGCAGTTGCCGGGTGAACTCGCCGCCGGTGAGCTCGGGTATGACCCGTTCCCAGAACAGCCGCGCAGGCGGGTTCGCGTCGATGTGGAAAATCTGCCATTGACCGGGAAACTGGTTCAAGAGGGTGGAAACGACAAACTTCCCGACACCTTGGCCACGAAAGCGTCGACTGACGAAAAAATAGCCGATGTTGTACTGGGCACCGTCGAGATGGGTGTTGTCATCCACGGTCACGAAACCGGCCAGCTCTGCGTCGACGTTGATCAGATAGGGGTGGGTGGCGCGGTTTCGCCAGTAATCCTGTAGGGGCTGGATGTTGAAGAAACCATGCCCGCCGAATTTCAGCGGCAGCCATTCGCTGAAGTCGTACATGTAGAACTGCATCAGGTTTTCAATCGTTTCCAGTTCGTCGCGCTGGGCGGCGTGCAGTGCTATCGAAGGCATGCGGGTTGGCTCCTGGTGTCGCCGGTTTGAGAACACTAGACCATCGCTGTCCATTTGACGTGTTCGATCAAACCTTGCTCGCCGGTTTTGCCGCGCGTTTGGTGCCGGTCGAGGGTTTGCGCTTGGCGGGCTTGCGTTTGTTTTTCCACGGCGTAGCGCCACGGCCGGCGGGGCTTGCCGGGCCGCTGATGGTCAGGCTCAGACCGGCGCAACGGGCGACCTGCTTGCTCATCCACGCGGCCTGCTTGGTGACGAATTCTTCCAGGCTCATTTCACCGCTTTGCACCATGTCCAGCGCCTGTTCCCAGATCGCCGTGGTCCCAGGGTCCGCAATGGCACGCGGCACGGCATCGATCAGGCTGAAAGCGGCCGGCGTCGCGGCCAGGGCCTTGCCGTTCTTTATCAGATAGCCGCGGTCGAGCAGGCCCTGGATGATCGAGGCGCGGGTCGCTTCGGTGCCGATGCCGGTGGTGTCCTTGAGTTTTTGCTTGAGCAGCGGATCTTCCACCAGTTTGGCGACGTTCTTCATCGCCTTGATCAGATCGCCTTCGGTAAACGGCTTGGGCGGTTGCGTCCAGAGGTCCTTGAGCTTCACGTCGGCCACCGCGCAGTCACGTCCTTCTGCCAACGCCGGCAGGGTTTGCGGTGCCGGTGCCTCGCGGCCCTTGGCCGGGGCAAGGGCCTCGGGCAAGGCGCGTTTCCAGCCGGGTTCGACGATTTGCTTGCCGACGGCGCGCAGGGCCTCACCGGCACAATCGAAGTCGGCCTGGGTCCGGTCGTATTCATGATTGGGCAGAAACTGCGCCAGATACCGCGCACGAATCAAGGTGTAGACCGCTCGTTGCTTGCCCACCAGTCGATCGAGATTTTTCGCTGCCGACGTGGGGATGATGCCGTGGTGAGCGCTGACCTTGGCATCGTTCCACGCCCGTGAGCGCCGCTGAGGCTCCAGGTGATCGTGCAAGGCGTTCAGGGCCGGGTCAGCCTGCCTAAGTGCCGCCAGAATGCTCGGTGCTTCGCTGTGCTGACTCACGGGCAGGTAACCGCAGTCGCTGCGCGGGTAAGTGATGACTTTGTGGGTTTCGTAGAGCGCCTGGGCGATGTCGAGGGTTTCCTGGGCGCCGAGCCCGAGCTTCTTCGAGCAGACTTCCTGCAGGGTGCCCAGATCGAACGGCAGCGGCGCCACTTCACGCATGCGCTCGGTGCGCAGCTTGATCACCCGGGCACTCGCTGCGCCGCCAATCGCTGCAGCCGCCTGTTGGGCCAGCGCCTGATTCAGGCAGCGATCCTGATCGTCGCAAACCTCGGAGGCCGCACGCCACTGGGCGGTGAACGCGGTGCCGTCGTGCAGCAGTTGTACGTCGATGGCCCAATAAGCGACCGGCACGAAATCGGCAATGCTGCGGTCGCGATCCACCACCAGGCGCAGGGTCGGCGTTTGCACCCGACCGACCGGCAATACGCCCTGATAGCCGGACTGACGGCCCAACAACGTGAACAAGCGGCTCATGTTCATCCCGATCAGCCAGTCGGCCCGTGAACGTCCCAGTGCCGAGTGGTAGAGGCTGAACGTCTCCGCCCCCGGCTTGAGGGCTGCCAACGCCTTGCGGATCGATGCATCGTCCAGCGCCGACAGCCATAGCCGCCGGATCGGTCCGCGATAACGACAATGCTCCACCAGTTCCCGGGCGATCATCTCGCCCTCACGGTCGGCGTCGGTGGCAATTACCAGTTCATCGGCCTCGCCGAGCAGGCGTTTGACCGCCTTGTACTGGCTGGCCGTGCGCGGTTTGACGGTCATCTTCCATTTTTCTGGAATGATCGGCAGGTCCGCCAGCACCCAGCGTTTGTAGCGCGCGTCATAGGCGTCCGGCGGTGCGGTTTCCAGCAGGTGACCGATGCACCAGGTCACCGTGACGTCTGTTCCCAGCCAACAGCCATCGCCTCGACGCCTGGCGCCGAGCACGGCCGCAATGTCTTTGGCCTGGGAAGGTTTTTCACAGAGGTACAGCCGCATAACCACCATCGTTCATCAACTGCCGAGAGGCTGACAGAATGGCGGCTGATGAACGATGGGGCAATCTTTATCTGTATGGATGTACAGCGTGTGAGTTGCGATTCATTGCAGACTGTCCCGGTTGCCACGGTCCTGTGGGAGCGAGCCTGCTCGCGAAAGCGGTAGCACAGGCAAATCCATGTGTTGATGTGCCGCCGCCATCGCGAGCAGGCTCGCTCCTACAATTTAGTAGTTCAGGTTAACCACCGGTTGAGTCAGCTTCGCGTCGGGTGCCAGCCTGAGAATGGCCAGCAACGTTGCAGTCATGACATTCACGTCATTGTCGAACCCGCCGTGGGAGGTGTCCGCTTTGGTGCCCGCGCCATAGTTCATTTTCGGGTCGTTGAAGATGTGCAGGGTTTTCGCGAACTCTTCGGGCAGTCCGCGCCCCGTTGCGGCAAAACCGGCGGGAATGGTGTTGCCCCAATAGAACCGATTCCACTGTTCGGTCATATTTCTGGCGGCAATATTCCACAGCGCCAGGTCGGGATTGCTGAAGTCCTGGCAGTTCCCGTCCAGGCTGCTGGCCATGCCCAGCAGCGGCATGCGTTGCAGTTCTTCATAGGCGCGGGACACGAGGTAAAGCAGCGATTTGTGGTACGCGCCAATCACGTTGTCCTGCTGTTCACGCTGGTCGGACATCAGGTGGATGTGGAAGTCCTTGCGCTTGAGTCCACCGTCCTCGATGACTTTGCGGTAGGTCTGGTTGGCGAAATCGAGGGTGCACGCCGGGGCCAGCAGCGTCGATGTCTCGATGGGCAAGCCTCGGGCCCACAGCAGCCGGATCAAGTGGCCGTTGACCAGGGAACCCGCCGAGTGGCCGATCAGATGAAGTTCGACTTTTTTCTTGCCCAGGTCGTCGGCGAGTTTTTTCAGGGCCTCCGCCATTTCCACCAGGCCGCGCGGCGTGAAGCCCGTCGCGGCGGCGGCTTCGGCATTCTGCTTCATCTGGCTCCACTGATCGCCACCGGGTTTTTTCGTCGCCAGCTCCACGGTGCGATCGAGGCCTTCAACGGTTTTGTCTTTGATCAGTTTCAACACGTCGCTGATGCCGCCGGCCTCGAACACCCCTGGCAAGGTGTCCTGAACGATGCCCGCCAGGGTTTCGAGAACCCCGGTGCGCCAGGTGATAAACAGCGGATAAATGCCGTTTTCCAGAAAGTAGGGGGCCATCGCACAAATTCGATTGATGGAGTCCTGCTCTGAATTGAGTCCGCCATGAGAATAAATGGCGATGCGCAGCACGGCGGGCTTGTTGGCCGCCGGCAGTTTGTCGTACCAGGCGCGCGGTGCCTCGTAGACGATGCGCTTGACGCCCGCCCGGACGTTTTCCACGTCGGTGAGTCGGGGGCCGATGCTGCCATTGTTTTCCATCACGATGGTCAGGCCGTAAGCCTGATCGTTGGTCAGCGGGGCAGGCCCTTTGCGGTCAGGGTCGCGGGGGCTGGCGGTGAACAGCGAGAAGCCTTCACGCTTGGCGCTGGAGCTCGACAACGCGTTGCGAAACGGTGATTGAACATCGGCCCTGGAGCGGGACGGGCGCGAATTGTGTGATAAGCCGCCGTGTTCGATCGGCACACCGAGGGCCACGGTCCAGGCGTCGGTGCCATTGGCCAGCCAGTCCTCGAACGTGAGGATGGCGAAGCCCGAAAATCCCCAGTCGGTTGACCAGGAGTTCTGCACGATAAACCCCTGGCTGGTGTACCCGATCAAGGCAAAGGCGTGACCGCCCTGGCTGTTCGTCGGCCACTTGATGACGGGGAGCTGGGCGATGCTCTCGAACGCCACCGCCGGGTTTTTTTTGCTTTTGGGCCGCATCAGCGCCCACCCCTGATGCACATTGGCAGAGACGTAAAGCGCCCCGGTTTCGTACAGCGCGGCCATCATGGCGGTGACATCGTCTTTCTCGACGCGGTAGTAAACCCCCAGCGGCCGGGTCACGGCGTCCATGGCCCAATTCTCGACCGGCGCTTCAAACGCCGGCACCGAGCCATCGGGCTTGACGGTGTAGGGCCACAGCTCCTGCGCGCAGACGCCGTGCTTGTGCCATCCCTTCAACGCACCGCGACAACTGGACCCGGCGTAATCCTCGCCGGGCCATTCGTCATACAACTTGGCCAGGTGATAGAGCTGGCGCGGGCTGCTTTTGGTGGACGCCTTGTCTCGCCGCCACAATAGAAAATTGACCACCGCCGCCAGCCCGAACCCGGTGCATGCCCCCTCGTTGCCCTGGAACAGCACCATGTCTCGGCTCAGGTAACCCGAGAGCTCGGAGGCAATGTCCTTGTCGGCAGGCCAGGAGGGCGGCAGTGACTGGACTCGCGGGGTAAAGATGCGATCGCGCAAGTCCAGGCGATCCGGACGCGCGTCCAGGGTGATGACGGTTTGGTCGAGGGAAAACTTTGAAGCGGGCATCTTGGTGACCCTCAAGTTCTGAGACTCGAACCCCCACGCCACGACTGCCTGACTGCGAAGCAGGGATGTCAACGGTGCTATTGATCGTAGACGATGTTTCTGCGGGTTTGAGCCGTTGGTCCGTTCATAGCGGCATCTGGTTTTTGATCCAGTCCAGAATCGAGCTATGCCGTGGTGCCCAGCCCAGTTCCGCCCGTGCGCGTTTGGCGATCGCCCGGCTATTGGTGCCGAAGGTGTAATGCACGTGCATGGGGTCCCAGTGTTGGTCCGCTTCTTCCACTGACCACGACTGGACCGGCCCCAGTTCCATGCGTTCGGCGAGGGCGGCGCCAATGTCGGCGAACGACGCCTCGCCGTTCTCGATGAAAGTTGCAGACGTGGCTGTTCAAGCGGGACGATCAGCCCGTCGAGCTGGAACTGCCACGTTCGATGATCTGCAATTCGGTGGAAGGGCGCATGGACCTCGCCGTGCAGGGGCTCGGCATTACCTACTCTGCCGACTTTGTGGTTCGCGAGGCGTTGGCGGATGGACGACTGGTCGAGGTGCTCGAGGATTTCACCAGGGAGAAAGGGCAGTTCAATCTGCTTTGGCCGTCCGGTCGACAGGTGCCGCCGAAGCTGCGGGTGTTCATCGAGTTTGTGGCGGCGCACATGCCGTTGACGCGCTGACCGCAATCGGGCTTTTGATACTCATGGTCTTTACTACCCTGCATCAGGGTAAATTTAACCAATGCTCTGTGGTTCAAATGACCCAGCCAAATCCAATGTTTTGATTAATAGCCCGTTGAGGGTTGGCATGATTAATGAGTGGCATAAGGTCGAACGGCCTGTCTGCGAAACGTCTTGCGCCGATGGCCATACCCAGTGGGGCGACGCTTATGTTTGAAGTTTTCGGTAGCAACCTTGAGCAAACGGCCGAGTGTTTTGCGGCACATCTGGCGGTTTCCAAACGCCCGGTTGCGGTGGGCGATGCGTGTTCAGGGCCGAAAGGGCGCTGGTCGATCGCCGGCCTGTTGTGGGCGGGCATCGTGGGTTGTCTGCTGGCTCAGTCGTGAGTGTTGAGAGCGTACGGGCGTATGCCGTCGACGCATTCAATGAGAAGAGACAAACACCGCGTTCTCCATGGGCGGCGGCAGCGCAAACGAGCCTTTCATGCGCGTCACTTCATCGGTCGGCGTACGACCGAACAGCCTTTTGAATTCGCGGCTGAACTGCGAGCCGCTTTCATAACCGACTTCCGAGGCCGCGAGCGCGACGCTGTAGCCGTTGCGCACCATCAGTAGCCGAGCCTGATGCAGACGCGTGGACTTCAGGTATTGCATCGGCGAGGTGTGGGTGATCGCTTTGAAATGGGCGTGAAAGGTCGGCACGCTCATGTTGGCCTCCTTGGCCAGGTCTTCCACTTCCAGCCGTTCGCCGAGGCTGGTGTGGATTTTGCGCAGGGCTCGGGATATTCGACCGAAGCGGCCCCGGGCGGTGAGGGCGGCGCGCATTGATCCGCCCTGGGCGCCCGTAAGGATCCGGTAATAGATTTCCCGCACCAGGGCTGGCCCGAGAATGCGACTGTCCAGCGGCGAATCGAGGGCTTCCAGCAAACGCAGCACCGACTGGCTCAGTTGCGGCTCCATGGGCGAGGCGTACATGCCCAGGGGCTCGGCACCGGGTTCATCGTCGAGTTGCAGCATCAGGTCGGCGGCGAGGTTGAAGTCCAGGTGCAGATAGATCGCCAGCAGCGGTTCCTGCACGCTGGCGTCGGTTTCCATGGTGAAAGGCACCGGGACCGCAACGGCCAGATAGTGCCGGGCATCGTAGAGGTACGTTGTTTTCCCCCAATAACCGCGTTTGCGTCCCTGGCAGACGATGACGATGCCCGGATCGTAGAGCACCGGCGTGCGTTCCAACGCACGGTTTGAGCGCAGCAGGCGCACGTCTGCCAGCGCCGTGAGGTTGTAGCCTTCATCCGGCGCGAGACGCGTCAGCAGCGCGATCATCTTCTGCTGCTCATTGCTTTGATCAAAGTGTGAATCGCTCAACGCTTCATCCAGCCTGTTATCACAGGCCTTGAATGTGAGCTGGTCGGCGCTGCAAATCAATCACTTCATAGGAATAGGCAAAAGACCGACAGCATTGGGCGTTCATCCATGACCGTCACGCTTCTACCATGGCCTTCAACGGGACTGCCGTGTTGTGCGGCAGCGGAACCCATGGCGGAGCGAGAACATGAATGCAAAAAAGACCCTCTTCATCACCGGCGTCAGCAGCGGTTTTGGCAAGGCATTGGCCAACGAGGCACTGGCCGCCGGGCATCGGGTGATCGGCACCGTGCGCAGTGAGTCGGCGCGTACCGAGTTCGAGCAGCATGCTTCGAACCAGGCTTTCGCTCGGTGCCTGGACGTCACCGACTTTGCGGCCATCGATGCGCTGGTGGCCGAGATCGAAGCGAGCCTCGGCCCGGTGAATGTGCTGGTCAACAATGCCGGTTATGGCCACGAAGGCGTTTTCGAAGAATCGGCCCTTGAGGAAATGCGTCAGCAGTTCGAGGTCAATGTGTTCGGCGCGGTGGCCATGACCAAGGCCTTCGTACCGTTCTTCCGCCAGCGCCGGGCCGGGCACATCATCAACATCACCTCCATGGGTGGCTTCATCACCATGCCGGGCATCGCTTATTACTGCGGGAGCAAATTTGCGCTGGAGGGGATTTCCGACACCTTGAGCAAGGAACTCAAACCCTTCGGCATCGCGGTCACCGCCGTGGCGCCGGGATCGTTTCGCACCGACTGGGCCGGGCGCTCGATGCGGCGTTCCGAACGCAGCATCGCCGACTACGACGCTTCATTCGACCCGATCCGCAGCGCGCGGCAGAGCAAGAGCGGCAAACAGTTGGGCGACCCGGTGAAAGCTGCCCGAGCCATGCTGACGTTGATCGACAGCGACGCACCGCCAGCCCACCTGTTGCTGGGCAGCGATGCCTTGCAACTGGTGCGCGAACGGCTGGCGACGATGGCGCGGGAAATTGACGCGTGGGAGGCAGTGAGCCGGTCTACGGATGGTTGAAGCGTTGAACGCAAGTCAGCCCTCGTCCCCGCGCAAACTGTCCGCCAAGTGATTCAGCACCGCGCGGGTCTTCGCCCCCATGCGCTGCCCTAACGGGATCAGCGCATGCACCGGCGGGCCGTCAACATCGGCGCCCGGCAGCACATGCACCAGTTTTCCGGCATCGACATAGGGCTGCGCCACCCGGTCGAGAATCTGCGTGATGCCCATGCCGTGCACGGTGGCTTCGATCAGTACTTGCCCGTCGCTCATGACCATGACCGGGTCCATGGCGATGTCGCGGACAAAGCCGTTATCGAGCAACGTCCAGGGACGCAGGCGTCCGGTCGAACCGCGAAAGACGATGGCGTCATGGCTGGCCAGTTCGCTGACCGCATTCACCGGCCCGCGACGGGCCAGGTAGTCGGGAGAGGCGTACAGACCGAAGCGCAGGTCGCACAACTTGCGCACGGTCATGTCGCTGTCCTGAGGCAGTTCGCCGATGCGCACCACGATGTCCCAGCCTTCGGCCACCGGATCGGACATGCGGTCAGTCAGCGCCAGTTCCAGGGTCACCTTCGGATAGCGTTGGCGCATGGCGGCGAACGTCGGCAGCAGCAGACGACCGAAGCCGGCTGGTAAATCCAGCCTTACCCGGCCGATCGGTTCTTCGCGTCGGGCGGCCAGTGACAGCTCGGCTTCGCGCAGTCCGTCCAGTGCAGCCTGGGCCGCCACCAGATAAGTCTCGCCGTCTTCGGTCAGGCGCACCGCGCGGGTGGTGCGTTGGAACAGCTTGGTGCCGAGCCGCGCTTCCAGCCGTTGCACCGCCTTGCCGATGTTCGACTTGCTGCTGCCCAGACCTTCGGCCGCCTTGGTGAAACTGCCGGTCTGTGCCACGGCGGCGAAGGCGGCGATGTCGGGAATCGAGGTGTCTGTGCGTTCGATCATTGTCTCCGCCGGGGCTACTAAGTGTCTCGGGCTGGTCGGTTTATCAAGCAGGATGCGGCAGTCAGAATTGCGCCCATGGTCAGGCAAGTCAAGCCTGAACAGGCCATGAGGATGCCCACATGTTGACCCGACAGTCGCTCAGTTCCGGGGCCTACCTGGCCTGTTTCGACTCGCTGCCCGAGGACGTGCTCTGGACCCGCGAACGGATCGAACAGTCATTCCGGGCCACCATGAACACACGTCCGGCCTCGAAGGACATCTGGGTCTTCGGCTACGGTTCGTTGCTGTGGAACCCGGTGCTTGAGTTCATCGACCAGCAACCCGCGACGCTCCATGGTTGGCACCGAAGTTTTTGCCTGCGGATGATTTTTGGCCGTGGCTCGGAACACGCGCCGGGGCGGATGCTTGCCCTGGAACCCGGTGGAGTGACTCAAGGGCAGGCGTTCCAACTGTGCCCCGACAGTGCCGATGAAGAGTTGCTGCTGTTGTGGATTCGCGAAATGCCCACCGGTGCCTATCGACCGATCTGGGCAGCGGTGACGCTCAACGATGGCCGTGAGGTGAGCGCGATTGTGTTTGTCGCCGAGCCGGATCATATCCATTACGAAACCGACTCCACGCTTGCCGTGATCGCCCCGTTGGTGGCCAGCGCTTCGGGCCAGTTCGGCAGCAACGCCGAGTACGTATTCAACCTCTCGACGGCGCTGGAACAACGCGGTGATCGCGATGCTTGCGTCGATGCCTTGACCTGCGAATTGCAGCGTCTTTCTGATCGGTAATTCCTTCCTTATGAAGTTCGTCGTCATCACCAGTGCGGTGCATGCGCCGCTGTACATCTGTTCGCCGCCCGGACACCGAGATTGGACTCAAGACATCTGCACCGGCGCAGGCACCGAGCAATTCGAACTCGAGCCCCCATTACCACAACCATTGCCGCCCCCTGTGGGAGCGAGCCTGCTCGCGAAGAAGCCATCACATTCACTACTGATGCCGACAGATTCAGAGCTTTCGCGAGCAGGCTCGCTCCCACACATTGATTGTCGCCTCGCGAGCTACAAATCGTCGCCAGTTCGGTTATTTATCCAGTTAGAGGCGAAAGTCACACTGTGCCTCACCCGGTTCTGATCTCTACAGAACCAACAAAAATACGAGGCCTGTCAGCATGTCCACCTCCCGCAAACATCTGTCCGTCGCGCTGAGTGCGCTTGTTGTGGTCGGCCTCGGTGCCAGCCTTGCTGTCCATCGTGGCTACGGCTTGAGCCCCGTCAGTTCGGCGGTCGCGGCTGGTGTTGCACCGGCCACCGAAGTGGATGTTGCCCTGGTGGTGTCCCGCCAGATCTCGCAATGGCAGAGCTATTCGGGGCGCCTCGAAGCGGTGGACAGGGTCGATGTTCGGCCGCTGGTGTCCGGCACTATCGTCGCCGTGTACTTCAAGGACGGCGCGCTGGTGAAGAAGGGCGATCCACTGTTCAGCATTGATCCACGGCCGTATCAGGCCGAAGTCGATCGCGCCGCCGGGCAACTGGCCGCCGCTGAGTCCCGGGCCGGTTACACCGCCACCGACGCGTCCCGTGCCGCGCGCCTGATCGAAGCCAACGCCGTGTCGAAACGGGATTTCGATGAAAAACAAAACGCTTCCCGGGAAGCGGTGGCTCAGGTGAAAACCGCCAGGGCTGCACTGGAAGTCGCCCGTATCAATCTGGGGTACACCACGATTACCGCGCCCGTCAGCGGCCGGGTTTCCCGCGCTGAACTGACCGTCGGCAACAGTGTTTCCGCCGGGGCCAGTGCACCCCTGCTGACCACCTTGATGTCGGTGTCGCCGATCTATGCCTCCTTCGATGTCGACGAGCAGACCTACCTCAACAACCTCAGCACTGCGAACGGCAAGATTGCGGTGACCCTCGGTCTGGCCAACGAAAACGGTTACTCCCGTGAAGGTCTGGTGGACTCGCTGGACAACCATCTCGACAGCGGCTCCGGGACCATTCGCGTCCGCGCCCGTTTCGACAACCCGCAAGGCACCTTGCTGCCCGGCCTGTATGCGCGGATCAAGGTCGGTGGCGACCGACCCCACGCCGCGATCCTGGTCGACGACTCGGCCATCGGCACCGACCAGGCGAAAAAGTACGTGCTGGTGGTCGATGGCGAAGATCGCGTGCATTACCGCGAAGTCACCTTGGGCGACCTTCACGAAGGTCTGCGCGTGGTGACCAACGGGCTTCAGGCCGGCGAGCGAATCATCGTCAACGGCATCCAGCGTGCCCGCCCCAACGACAGCGTTCGCGCCAACAGCATCGACATGGCCGACGTGTCCGCCGTCGCCAAACCTGCGGCCTAAGGGGAGCGGCACCTCATGAACATTTCGAAATTCTTTATCGACCGGCCGATCTTCGCCGGTGTGCTGTCGGTGCTGGTGCTGCTGGCCGGGCTGATTGCCCTGACCCAGTTACCAACCGCCGAATACCCGGAAGTGGTGCCGCCGTCGGTGGTGGTGCGCGCCGAGTATCCGGGCGCCAACCCCAAGGTCATCGCCGAAACGGTGGCCTCGCCGATTGAAGAGCAAATCAACGGCGTCGAAGACATGCTCTACATGCAATCGCTGGCCAACAGCGACGGCAAGATGACCACCACCGTGACTTTCAAGCTCGGCACCGACCCGGACAAGGCCCAGCAATTCGTGCAGAACCGCGTGGCCCAGGCCTTGCCGCGTTTGCCCGAAGACGTGCAGCGCCTGGGCGTGACCACGGTCAAGTCGTCGCCGACCCTGACCATGGGCGTGAGCATTGTTTCGCCGAACAAGCGTTACGACCTGACTTACCTGCGCAACTACGCGCTGATCAACGTCAAGGATCGCCTGGCGCGCATCCCCGGTGTCGGTGAAGTGGTGATGTGGGGCGCCGGTGATTACTCGATGCGCATCTGGCTCGACCCGCAGAAAGTCGCGCGGCTGAACCTGACGGCCTCCGACGTGGTGAAGGCCATTCGCGAGCAGAACGTGCAGGTGGCGGCGGGGATCGTCGGCGGTGCGCCGATGATGAGCAACGTGCCGATGCAACTGAGCGTCAACGCCCAGGGCCGGCTGAAAACCGAGCAGGAATTTCGCGACATCATTCTCAAGACCAGCGGCGGGGCGGTGACACGTCTGTCCGATGTGGCGCGGGTCGAGATGGCCGCCGCCGAGTACACCTTGCGTGCGATGCTCGACAACAACCCTGCCGTGCAGATGATCATTTTCCAGCAGCCCAACGCCAACTCGTTGCAGATTTCCGATGACGTGCGCAAGGTCATGGAGGAGATCAAACAGGACATGCCCGACGGGGTCGACTACGGCATCAAGTACGACCCGACCCAGTTCGTGCGTGACAGCATCAACGCGGTGATCACGACCCTGCTCGAAGCCATCGCCCTGGTGGTGCTGGTGGTGATCGTGTTCCTGCAAACCTGGCGCGCCTCGCTGATTCCGTTGCTGGCGGTGCCAGTCTCGATCATCGGCACGTTCGCGTTGCTGCTGGGTTTTGGCTACACCATCAACGCCTTGTCGCTGTTCGGCATGGTGCTGGCCATCGGTATCGTGGTGGACGACGCCATCGTCGTGGTGGAGAACGTCGAGCGCAACATCGCCGCCGGCCTTTCGCCGCGAGACGCGACGTACAAAGCCATGCAGGAAGTCAGCGGGCCGATCATCGCCATCGCTCTGACGCTGGTGGCGGTGTTCGTACCGCTGGCGTTCATGTCCGGCCTGACGGGGCAGTTCTATCAGCAGTTTGCGATGACCATCGCGATCTCCACGGTGATCTCGGCGTTCAACTCGCTGACCCTGTCACCGGCGCTGGCCGCGCTGTTGCTCAAGGGGCATCACGAGCCGAAAGACTGGCTGACCCGTGCCATGGATAGCGCGTTCGGGCGCTTCTTCACGGCCTTCAACCGGCTGTTCAACCGTGGCTCGGACACCTATGGCAAAGGAGTGCGCCGGGTGGTCAACCGCAAGCTGGTGATGCTGGTGATCTACGGCATCCTGCTCGGTGGTGCGGTGTACATGGGCAAGATCGTGCCTGGCGGATTTGTGCCGGGTCAGGACAAGGACTATGTGGTTGCCATCGTGCAACTGCCCAGTGGCTCGACCCTGGAGCGCACCGAGAAAGTCGTCCGGCAGATGGGTGAAATCGCCCTGCAGATTCCCGGGGTCAAAAACGTGCCGCAGTTCCCCGGGCTGTCGGTAAGCCTGGCCAATTCGCCCAGCAGTGCGCTGGTGTTCGCGGTACTGGAACCGTCGAAAAACCGCACCAAGGATCAGTCCGCTGCCGACATCGTCGCGCAGTTGAACGCCAGATATGCTGGCATCAAGGAAGCCGCCATTGCGGTGTTCCCGCCACCGCCGGTGTCCGGTCTCGGCACCGTGGGCGGTTTCAAATTGCAGATCGAGGACCGTGGTGCGCTCGGTTATGAAGCGCTGAACAATGCCACGCAGGCGTTCCTGGCCGCTGCGGCAAAAGCGCCCGAGCTTGGCCCGACCTTCTCGATGTTCCAGATCAACATGCCGCAACTCAACGTCGAGCTCGACCGGGTCAAGGCCAAGCAACTGGGCGTGTCGGTGACCGACGTCTTCGACACCCTGCAGATTTACCTGGGCTCGATGTACGTCAACGACTTCAACGCCTTCGGTCGCGTGTATCAGGTGCGGGCCCAGGCCGATGCACCGTTCCGTGCCACCGCGGCCGATATCGGCTTGCTGAAAACCCGCAACGCTGCCGGTGACATGGTGCCGCTGTCGTCGCTGCTCAAAGTCACCACCACCTACGGCCCGGAAATGGTCGTGCGTTACAACGGCTACACCGCGGCCGACATCAACGGCGGGCCGGCGCCGGGCTATTCGTCCGATCAGGCGCAGGCCGCCGTCGACCGGATTGCCCGGGAAGTCTTCCCGCGCGGCATCAAGTACGAGTGGACCGACCTGACCTATCAACAAGTACTGGCGGGTAACTCGGCGTTGTGGGTGTTCCCGATCAGCGTGCTGCTGGTGTTCCTGGTGCTGGCGGCGCTGTACGAAAGCCTGACGTTGCCCTTGGCAATCATCCTGATTGTGCCGATGAGCATTCTCTCTGCGTTGCTGGGCGTGTGGCTGACGGGTGGCGACAACAACATTTTCACCCAGATCGGTTTGATGGTGCTGGTGGGGTTGTCGGCGAAGAACGCGATTCTGATCGTCGAATTCGCTCGCGAACTGGAGATGCAGGGGCGCGGCATCGTCGAGGCGGCGATTGAAGCCAGCCGTCTGCGTTTGCGGCCGATCCTGATGACGTCCATTGCTTTCATCATGGGCGTGGTGCCGCTGGTGTTCTCCACCGGTGCCGGCGCGGAGATGCGCCAGGCCATGGGGATCGCGGTGTTCTTCGGGATGCTCGGCGTGACCCTGTTCGGGCTGATGCTGACGCCGGTGTTCTATGTGCTGTTGCGCAAGCTGTCGGGGGTGAAGCATCTGGTGAACAAACACGAAACCACCGCCGCATAACGAGGAGCACCGCATGAAATATCTATCTGCACAGCGTTTGTTGAAAGCCCCGTTGCTGCTGGTGACCTTGCTGGCGACTGCCGCGTGCTCCCTGGCGCCGGATTACGAAAAACCTTCGTTGTCGATGCCACCGGCCTTCAAGGAGGAGCGCACCGAGGCGCCGCTGGAGCCCTCCGAAGCGGGCCGCTGGAAAACCGCCCAGCCCTCGGAAGAGGTTGCCCGAGGGCTGTGGTGGACGGCGTTCAACGACACGACGCTGAACGATCTGGAGCGCCAGGCGCTGGACGCCAACCAGAACCTGGCGGCTGCGGCGGCACGGGTGAAGGAGGCGAGGGCGTTGAACCAGTCCGCACGCTCGGCGTTGTTCCCCACCGTTGATGCCGGGTTCGGTCCGACCCGGGAGAAGGTCTCGCCGGCCTCGCAGTTCCAGTCCGACAGTGGCAACGGTGCGCAGCAAACGATGTGGCGGGCGCAGATGGGCCTGTCCTATGAAGTCGATCTGTTTGGTCGCGTGGCCAATACCGTCGAAGCGTCCGGTGCCGACACCCAGCGCAGTGAAGCACTGTTGCGTTCAGTGCTGCTGACCTTGCAGGCCGACGTGGCGCAAAACTACTTCGCCCTGCGGGAACTGGATGCCGAAGCCGCGGTGTTTGCCACGGCGGTGGACTTGCGTGAGCAAGCGCTGAAACTGGTGCAGCAACGTTACTCGTTGGGCGACATCAGTGAGCTGGACGTCGCGAGCGCCGAGGCGGAGCTGGCCATGGCGCGCTCCGATGCGATGAGCGTGCAGCGTTTGCGTGCGGCGTCCGAACACAGCCTGGCGGTGTTGCTGGGCCAGAACCCGAGCGAGTTCAACCTGGCGACCAATCCGCTGCAACCGATCGATTTACGCATCCCGGCCGGGTTGCCTTCGTCGCTGCTGGAGCGACGTCCGGACATCGCGGCAGCGGAGCGTTCGATGGCGGCGGCCAATGCGCGGATCGGCGTGGCCAGGGCGGCGTTCTTTCCCTCGCTGACATTGACCGGTTCGGGTGGTTTTGAATCGGGTTCGCTGGGCAATCTGTTCCAGTGGAGTAGCCGTACATTTTTGCTTGGGCCGTTGACCGGCACGGCGTTGAATCTGCCGATTTTCGACGGTGGCAAACGCAAGGGCGATCTGGCCAATGCCCGGGCCGAGTATGAGGAGGATGTCGCCCGGTATCGGCAGCAAGTGTTGGTGGCGTTCCGCGAAGTGGAGGACAACCTCTCGGAGCTGCGGATTCTTCAGGGACAGACCCGGACTCAGGGGCAAGCCGTCGAAGCGTCGGCACGGGCGGCCGGATTGTCTCAGGCGCAATACCGCGAGGGCGATGTGATCTTCCTCAACGTGCTGGATGCCGAGCGCAGCGTGTTGCAGGCACGAAGGGCCGCGGTGCAGCTGCACGGGCAGCAGGCGGTGGCGACGGTGAACCTGATTCGAGCGTTGGGTGGTGGTTGGGGGAGTGACGTCGCAGGTAAATAATATGAGGTGCCCCCAAAAGATCGCAGCCTGCGGCAGCTCCTACAGGGTCCAGTGTAGGAGCTGCCGCAGGCTGCGATCTTTTGATTTTTGTGGCGAAGTGGATCAAGCCCCCGTTCGGCTGCGAAGCCGTCGTGATCGCGAAATTTGGGTTATACCTGAAATTCGCAGTCTCAGAATTTGGGCCACTGCGCAGCCCGGCGCGACGGTGCGGCGGTCCGACAAGCTCCCTCGCCACAGGAGAGTGGGCGCTCCCGATAACCCAGGAGAATCCGATGAAAAGCTCCGGTCCTAGCCCCGTCATCACCATCGCAGAGCAGCCAGGCTGCCTGCTGGTGAAGTTTCACGGTATTCAGGTGGCCGCGTCCGCACGGGCGCTGGTGTTGCTCGAGGCCAACTATCCTCCGGTGTATTACGTTCCGCGGGAGGATATCGACGAAAAGTACTTTGCCCGCACCGACCACACCAGCTACTGCCCCTACAAGGGCGATGCCAGCTATTTCAGCTTACAAATTCCGGGGCATGAAGGCGCCAACGCGGTGTGGAGTTATGAGGACCCCAAGGTGTCGGTAGACCAGATTCGCGGCTACCTGGCGTTTTATCCCGATCAAGTGACGTTTGAGCTGCTCAAAGATGTTTGATTGTCGTTCCCCGGGAGATAAAGAAGCCACGATCTGGCGGTTTATCCCCTGACCGGCAAAATCCAGAATGTCCTTCAACTCACCTGGACACTCTGGATTTCCCATGACGACTTCATCCGCCCACGGCTCCGACCGTGGCAAATTGCTTATCCTGCTGGCGATCTGTTTATCGGCGCTGGTGTTGCCCTTGAGCTTCACCGGCGGCGCCGTGGCCACCCCGGCCATTGGCCGCGATTTGGGCGGCAGCCCGGTGGCGCTGACGTGGATCACCAACGCCTTCATGCTGACCTTCGGTAGCCTGCTGATGGCCGCCGGCGCGCTGGCCGATGTCTACGGTCGCAAGCGTTTGTTCAGCCTCGGCATGCTGCTGTTTACAGTGGTTTCACTGGCTCAGGCCTTTGCACCTTCGGTGTTCTGGCTAGACGTGATGCGCGCCGTGCAAGGCGTGGCGGGGGCGGCGGCCCTGGCTGCGGGCTCGGCGGCACTGGCCCAGGAGTTTGAAGGGCATGCCCACACCCGTGCCTTCAGCATGCTCGGCACAACGTTCGGTATCGGTCTGGCGTTCGGTCCTTTGGTGGCGGGTGTGCTGATCGAGTGGTTCGATTGGCGGGCCATCTTCCTGTTCACCGCGCTGATCGGTGTGATTGCCATGCTCTTCGGTCTGCCACGCATGCGTGAAACCCGCGACCCGGACGCCACCGGCATCGACTGGCCCGGCACGCTGACCTTCAGCGCCACCCTGGCATTGTTCACCTTCGGCGTGATCCAGGCACCGGAAAGCGGCTGGAGCAGCCCATGGGTGGTCGGTCTGCTGGCGACGTCGGCGCTGTTGCTGGCTGCGTTCGTACTGATCGAATTGCACGTCGAACGCCCGATGCTCGATCTTTCGCTGTTCCGCTTCCCGCGTTTCGTCGGCGTGCAAATCCTGCCGATCGGCACCTGCTATTGCTACATCGTGCTGGTGGTGATGTTGCCGCTGCGCTTTATCGGCGTGGAAGGCCTGAGCGAGATTGATGCCGGTGGGTTGCTGGTGGCCTTGTCGGCGCCGATGCTGGTGGTGCCGATCGTGGCGGCGACGCTGACTCGCTGGGTCAGCGCGGGTGTGTTGTCGGGGATCGGTTTCCTGATTGCCGCGGTGGGCCTGCACTGGCTGAGCCTGTACGAAACGGGCGAGCCGACACTGGCGCTGATCCTGCCGATGCTGTTGATCGGTGTGGGTGCCGGCCTGCCGTGGGGCTTGATGGACGGGCTGTCGGTGAGTGTCGTGCCGAAAGAACGTGCGGGCATGGCCGCGGGAATTTTCAACACGGCACGCGTAGCGGGCGAGGGGATTACGCTGGCGATCGTCGCGGCGCTATTGGCGTCCCTGGTGCAATCCAATCTGAGCGGCCTTGCGGTGTTGGCTGATCCGGCACGGCTGGCAGAAGCTGCGCAGCGGGTGACTACCGGGGACATGGCTGGCGCGGCGCATCTGCTGCCGGAAGTGTCCAAGCCGTTACTGGTGGCCGGGTATGCCGAGGCGTTTCAGTACCTGTTGCATGTCTTGACGGTGATTACCGTGCTGTCGGCGGTCGTCGTTTTGAGTCTGCTGAGTCGTACTCGCACCGAGGAAGATACGGCTGTTGTCCCTGCTCAAGCCTGACACTGGTCTGATACCTTCAAAAACGATCAAAAGATCGCAGGCTGCGCCAGCTCCTACATTGACCGAATGCAATGTGCGTCCTCTGTAGGAGCTGCCGAGGGCTGCGATCTTTTGATGTTGATTGTTCCCAGGCACTGCACCGGAATGCTCAACCAAAAGATCGAACATCCACCAGCGTCGATTCATCAATCTGACTAATCGAGGTCACCCCGGTCAAGGTCATCGCTACGCGCATTTCCTTGGCGAAAATATCCAGCATGTTTTCCACCCCGCGTTGACCATCGGCGGCCAGCGCATAGGCCATCGAACGCCCCAGCAATACGCCTTTTGCGCCCAGCGCCAGCATCCGCACGACATCAAGCCCCGAGCGGATTCCCGAGTCGACCAGCACCGTCAGGTCATTGCCGATGGCTTGCATGATGGGCGGCAAGGCCTTGGTGGTGGAGAGCACACCGTCCAGCTGCCTCCCGCCGTGGTTCGACACGACAATGCCATCCGCGCCAAAGCTGACCGCGTCTCTGGCATCCTGGGGATCGAGGATGCCTTTGATGATCATCGGGCCTTTCCAGAAATCACGAATCCACTCCAGATCGCTCCAGCTGATCGACGGGTCGAAGTTATTCGCCAGCCAACCCATGTAGTCTTCGAGCGTCACGGCTTTGCCAAGGTACTTCGAGATATTCCCCAGGTCGTGTGGCCGCCCCATGACGCCGACGTTGAACGCCCAGTCGGGTCTGGTCATGGCCTGAAGCATTCGCCGCGATGATGCAAAAGGACCGGACATGCCTGAATGAGCATCCCGGTACCGGGCGCCGGGCGTGGGCATGTCGACGGTAAACACCAGGTTCTTCACGCCGGCGGCCTTGGCACGCTCCAGCGCATTTTTCATGAAGCCCCTGTCCTTCAACACATACAGCTGAAACCAGATGGATTGTTGGCTTTGTGCCGAAACCTCTTCGATCGAGCATACCGAAACCGTTGACAGGCAAAGAGGGATGCCTTTGTTTTCCGCCGCTCTCACAGCCTGCACTTCACCGCGACGGGCGAACATGCCCGTCAGGCCCACCGGCGCCAATATGATCGGCATTGAAAGTGGCTGATCGAAGAGGGTGGTTTGAAGGCTCAGGGTTTCGACGTTTTTGAGGATGCGCTGACGCAGGCTGATGCCGGTCAGATCGGCGCTGTTGGCCCTCAACGTATGCTCTGCATAAGCCCCTCCATCAATGTAATCAAACAAAAAACGGGGGAGTTTGCGACGTGCCGCCTCGCGATAGTCGGATGCAGATGAAATGATCATGATGCCTCGTTCTGAGAAGTGATGGGCAGTGGCTCCGTGGAGCCTTGGGATCAGGTTAGCGTATGCAGCGACAGGCTCATACCGTCTCTAAATATCCAGCCGCTTGAGCCGGGAAGCCAGCGTCGTGGGTTTGATGCCCAGTATTTCTGCCGCACCCCCCTTGCCAAAGAGTTTGCCCTTTGTCGCCGTCAGTGCGGCTTGCATGTTGCTGCGCTCAAGGTCGCGCATTTGTGCGTCGGTCAAAATGGACGGGCTGGTCGGGTTCAGGGGCGTACTGCTCTGAGCGAGTGTCGACTCATCCGGCAAGTCCAGGTTCAGGTCCGCGCCGTTGGAGGTGATCAACGCGCGCTCGATGACGTTTTGCAACTCGCGAATATTCCCCGGCCACGAATACCGTTGCAGCCGTTCGATGTCGCTGTTGCGCAGGCGCCGCCCTGGCATGTTCAGGCGCTTGCCGGTCTGTTTGAGGAAGTGCGCCGCCAGGGGCGCAATATCCATCGGACGTTCACGCAGCGCCGGAGACTGGATAGGAAAAACGTTGAGCCGGAAATACAGGTCTTCACGAAAGTGCTTCGCGGCGACTTCCTGGCGAAGATCTCTGTTCGTCGCGGCAATGATCCGCACATCGACTTTACGGGTGCGCTCTTCACCGACCCGTTCGAACTGGCCTTCCTGCAAAACCCGCAGCAGTTTGCTTTGCAACTCCAGGGGAATTTCGCCGATTTCATCGAGAAACAGCGTGCCGCCGTCGGCCAGCTCGAAACGACCGATTCGATCACGCACGGCGCCGGTAAAGGCGCCACGGATATGCCCGAAGAACTCGCTCTCAAACAACTCCGCAGGGATTGCCGCGCAATTGACCCGGATCAGCGGGCTGGCGTTGCGGCGACTGGCCTGATGGATCGCGCGGGCGATCAGCTCCTTGCCGGTCCCCGACTCGCCGTTGATCAGCACGCTGGCATCGGTGGGGGCGACCACGTCGATCTGCTTGATGATTTTGATGATCGGCTCGCTCTGGCCGACGATCTCGCGGAAGTTGTGTTCGATGTGAATCTCTTCCTGCAAGTACGCGTTTTGTTCTTCGAGCCGCTCCTTGAGCACCTTGAGTTCTGCCAGGGCGCTTTGCAGCTGGTTTTCGGTGCTGCGCCGCTCGGTGATGTCGCGAAACACCACCACGGCGCCGACGATCTGGCCATCGGAAATCACCGGGGTGCTGGTGAATTCCACCGGAAACGAGCTGCCGTCACGGCGCCAGAACACCTCTTGTCGACCCTCATGAACCACGCCGTCGCGCACGGCCTTGTAGATCGGGCACTCTTCGACCGGGTAATGGCTGCCGTCCGCGTGGGTGTGGTGGTGAATGCGATGGATGTTCTTGCCGATCATGTCCTGCGGTTCCCAACCCAGCATGCGCGCGCCGGCCGGGTTGACGAAGGTCGCCAGGCCCTCGCTGTTGATGCTGTAGATGCCATCGCCCACCGAACTGAGCAACAGCTGGTTATCGCGTTCGCTTTCCTGGAACAGGTTGAGAATGTTGCGCCACTCGATCAACCCACCGCGCATGGTGCGCTCGGTGTGGGCCTGGTCACGCTGGTATTTCTCATGGCTCAGCTCACGCATCACCAGAATCAGTTGTTGCTCGCCCTTGATCTGCAGCGTGGTGGCGGAGATTTCCAGCTCGATGCGTTCGCCGCTTTTGCAGTTGCAGCTCAGCTCTTCGGTCCAGCCGCGACCTTTGTCCATCACCGCTTGGGTGAACACGATCAGGTCCGCCAACTGGTGGCCGAACAACTTGCTCACCGGCAGCTCCAGCAACTCCTGGCGCGGGTAGCCGAGCAGTTTGCAGGCCGCGATGTTCAAGTCGCCCAACCGATCGGAAAACGGGTTGAGCAGGGCGATGGCTTCGGCGCAATGCTCGAACACCATGTGCCGCGACGAATACGCCAGATCGGCCCAGCCGCTGAGTGAGTCTGATTCGTTCATGACTACGAGATCTCGTGATTTGCTGCTACGAATACTCGTATTTCTACGGGAATGCGTGATTCACCGATAGCATCAGATACATCATTAAAAAGCGGATCAGATGGGCATTCTCAAATAAATCAAACAGTTACCTGCGCAGGAAAATTTATTTTATTTCCTGGCACGGCGTTCGCTCTCTCTCCTGTAACCCGGCAGCCCACTCAGGCTGACGTTCAAGCAAAAAGAAACTGGAGAGCGACACTATGCCAAGCGTGGACATCCCCCATTACAAAGACGGCGACTTCCTGGTCAATTACGAAGAGAAAGTCTTCGAGGACGTCAAAGCCGAACCCGGCGAAAAAGTCCTGATCACCTTCCACACCATCGCCTTCGAGGGCTCCATCGGCCTGGTCAACATGCTTCAGGCCAAGCGTCTGCTGCGCAAGGGGTTCGAAACCAAAATCCTGCTGTACGGGCCAGGGGTGCAACTGGGCGTGCAGCGTGGTTTCCCGACCCTGGGTGCCGAAGCGTTTCCCGGTCACCTGGCGGTGAACAAGCAGCTCATGCAGTTCATGGAAGAGGGCGGTGAGGTCTACGCCTGCCGTTTCGCCCTGCAAGCGTTGTATGGCCAGACCGAAAAAGCCCTGATCGAAGGCATCCGCCCGATCAACCCGCTGGACGTGATGGACCTGCGCCTGCTGATGCGCCGTGAAGGCGCGATGATCATCGATACCTGGACCGCCTGACAGCACAAAAGCCTTTGTGGGAGCGAGCCTGCTCGCGATGGCGGCGGTTCAGGCACACCGTCATCGCGAGCAAACTCGCTTCCACAGGACCGCTGTCGATCTTTCGAACATTACTTACTTCAGGGACCGCTCATGGCCATCATTCGCGCCGCCGCCGTACAGATCAGCCCGGTGCTTTACAGTCGCGAAGGCACCGTGGACAAGGTCTGCCAACAGATCATCGTCCTCGGTCGACAAGGCGTGCAGTTCGCCGTGTTCCCGGAAACGGTGGTGCCTTACTACCCGTACTTTTCGTTTGTGCAGCCGGCGTTTGCCATGGGCGCACAGCACCTCAAGTTGCTGGATCAATCCGTTACCGTTCCGTCCGCCGCGACGCTGGCCATTGGCGAAGCCTGCAAGCAAGCGGGGATGGTCGTCTCCATCGGCGTCAATGAACGCGATGGCGGTACGATCTACAACGCGCAATTACTCTTCGATGCCGACGGCAGCCTGATTCAGCATCGACGCAAAATCACCCCGACCTACCACGAGCGCATGGTCTGGGGGCAGGGTGATGGTTCCGGTTTGCGTGCCATCGACAGTGCGGTCGGGCGCATTGGTTCGCTGGCGTGCTGGGAGCATTACAACCCGCTGGCCCGTTATGCCTTGATGGCCGACGGCGAGCAGATTCACGTCGCCATGTTTCCCGGCTCCCTGGTGGGCGACATTTTTGCCGAGCAGATCGAAGTCACCATTCGCCATCACGCGCTGGAATCCGGTTGCTTCGTGGTCAATGCCACCGCGTGGCTGGATGCGGATCAGCAGGGCCAAATCATGCAGGACACCGGTTGTGGCCTCGGTCCGATCTCGGGCGGTTGCTTCACCGCCATCGTGTCGCCCGAAGGCAAATTGCTCGGTGAACCGCTGCGTTCCGGTGAAGGCGTGGTGATTGCCGACCTTGATCTGGCGTTGATCGACAAGCGCAAACGCATGATGGATTCGGTCGGGCACTACAGCCGTCCGGAACTGCTCAGCCTGTTGATCGACCGCACGCCCACGGCGCACGTGCATGAACGCGGCGCCCACGTGGTAGCGGTTGCCACCGAGGAGCCCGATCATGCAAACCAATGAATTGCTGGCCGAGCTGCAATGCCACGGCGTGCGCTGGCCGGCGGCACAAAACGGCTTGTCGCGACAAGGTGGCGCGGGGCCGTCCGACCACAAGGCGCTGAGTGTCGGCAGCCGAACCCTGATGGTGCCGATCCTCAATCAAGCTTCGCAGGATTCACCCTATCAAGCGCAACCCAGCGCCGATGGCAGCCAAGCGCTGATCTTTCGCGAAGGCTTACAGGTCGGTCAGGTGCAGATGCCCGGCGTGCCGAAGTTCTACGGTTTGAGCACTGCCGACGGCATTCCCTATTGGAAAATCGCCACGCTGCACAGCAGTGATGTATTGGCGACCACGGTGTTGCAGCACTGCATCCGCTTCAATGATCGCGGCACCTCCTGCCAGTTCTGCGCCATCGGCCAGTCGCTGGCAGCGGGCAAAACCATCGCCCGCAAACGTCCGCAGCAACTGGCGGAAGTGGCGAAAGCTGCGGTGGAGCTTGATGGCGTGAAGCACATGGTGATGACCACCGGCACGCCGCAAACCCCGGACCGTGGCGCGGCGATTTTGTGTGAATCCGCCGCTGCGGTGACCGCTGCGGTCGATCTGCCGATTCAGGCCCAGTGCGAGCCGCCGGACGACGATCGCTGGTTCCAGCGCCTGGCCGACAGCGGCGTGGTCTCTCTCGGCATGCACCTGGAAGCGGTGACCGACGAGGTGCGCCAACGGATCATGCCGGGCAAGGCCGAAGTACCGCTGAGCCGCTATTTCGAAGCTTTCAGCGCGGCAGTCGAGGTCTTCGGTCGGGGCCAGGTCAGTACCTACATCCTGGCCGGCCTGGGCGACAGCGAAGCGGCAATCAGTGAGATGAGCGAGCGTTTGTGTGAACTGGGTGTGTACCCGTTCGTGGTGCCATTCGTGCCCATTGATGGCACGCCGCTGGCCCATCACCCGAAACCCGACAGCGCGATGATGGCCCGGCTTTACCCGCAGATCGGCGCCAGCCTGCGCCGTCACGGTCTGCACTCCGACCGGATCAACGCCGGCTGCGCCAAATGCGGCGCGTGCTCGGCCCTGAAAAGTTACGAATAAGCCGGAGAACTCCCATGCCGAATCTCGCTTTTGCTTTGGTCGACAGCACCTTCGAACCGTTTCGGGCGGGTGAACTGGCGGTCAAGCCCGCCAGCGAAAACTGGGAGAAGCAGGCCTATTTCGCCCTGCGCCGCTCGGTGTTCTCCGATGAGCAACAACTGCTGCTGCAGGACAAGGACAGCCATGATTTCCAGGCCATCGCCATCGTCGCCCTGGCCGGCAACTGCGGGATCGCCGATCAGGTGGTGGGCGCGGTGCGCATTTATCAGCCAGAGCCGGGCCTGTGGTTTGGCGGTCGGTTGTGTGTGGCCCCGGCGTATCGGCGGCACAGCATGATCGGCAAGGCGCTGGTCAACGAAGCCGTGTCGCGGGCCAAGGAGCTGGGGTGCGAGGTTTTTCGCGCGACCGTGCAGGCGCAGAACGAAGGATATTTTCATGCGCTGCACTGGCACACCCTTGAACAACTGGCGTTGCTCGGGCAGCCCCATTGTTTGATGCAGGCTGATTTGCCGAACTACCCATTGATGCCGCGTCAGGTTTCATTACGTGCGCTGAAGGTGGCTCGCCATGAATGACGTTTTTGATTTGGCGGCGCTGCTCGACACTTTGCGCAACACGCCGGCGATGCGTTCGAAACAGGCGATCCAGCAGCCTGCCGCCGTGATCGGTGGCGCAAAACCAGCGCTGACCCGTGAGCAGCTTTACGCCTTGCCCGGCGATGACACGGCCGCCATTGCCTGTGGCGATCATTTTCAGCTGCTGGCCATCGAGGGCATGTTGCCGGCCTTCGTCAAGGTGGCGCCGTGGTTTGCCGGGTGGTCGGCGGTGATGGCCAATGTCAGCGACATCACCGCCATGGGCGGTCGTGCCACGGCGGTGGTCAACGCTTTTTGGCATCACGACAACGCTGCCGCAGACGAACTGTTGGCGGGTATCCGTGCGGCCTGCGAAGCCTATGGCTTGTTGCTGGCCGGTGGGCACACCAGTCTCGTGGCGGGTAACCCGACCACGCTGGCGGTGGCGATTACCGGCATTGCCCACACATTACTGTCGACCTTGCATGTCGCTCCCGGCCAGGTCATCGCCATGGCGGTGGACCTTGAAGGCTATTGGCATGCCGACAGTACGTATTGGAAAGCCTTCGAAGGTGTACCGGCCGAACGCCTGCGCAGCAAACTCGAAGTGCTGCCGCGACTGGCCGAAGCCGAGCTGCTGCACGCGGCCAAGGACATCAGCAACGCCGGCGTACTCGGCAGCCTGCTGATGCTACTGGAAACCACCGGCTGCGGAGCGACGATCGATTTGAATGCGCTGCCGTGTCCGCCGGAGGCCGACCTCGCTCGCTGGTTGCAGGTGTTCCCCAGCTACGGCTTTTTGATGACGCTGGATGAGCGCGACTGGGCGCACGTGCAGACCGCGTTTGCTTTCGAAGGTGTGCGTTGCGAGCGCATCGGTCAGGTCGATTCCAGCGGCGTGCTCAGCGTGCGGGTCGGCGAGCAACGCGGCGAATTCTGGAACCTGCGTGAGCAGGCGTTTACCGGCTTCAGCTACCCCCATCTCGACCTGACCCCTTTAAACCTTGATCAACAGGAGCACTGACATGCCCGCCGTCAATTTCAGAATTCGTTGGCCCAATGGCAAGGAAGCGACCGGCTATTCACCCTCGACCGTGATTTATCAATACCTGGAGGAGGGCGCGAGTTACCCGTTGGCGGATTTTCTGCAACGAGTCGAAAGCGCCTTGAACAATGCCTCGGAGCGGGTCAAGCAGGTCAAGGGCTTCTATTGCAGTTCGGCCATGGACACCTTGAGCTCGCTCAAGGGGCAGGCCAGCTATCTCGTCGAACCAACCCACGCCACCGGGCAGGTGGACGTTCTCAGCATGCGTACCGAAGGCGCCGGCCAGGTGCTCGGCGCGGGCTGGGGCTCATTCTGATTGATTGTTTTTTCCTCTAACCCTTGTGTCACCGAATACCGGAGCGCCCCATGACCAGCCATCTCACTTCTATCAAACCTCCCCACCACAGCGTGATCGTCGTCGGCGGCGGCCAGGCCGGGTTGTCCGCCAGTTACTACCTGCAACAACAGGGCATCGATCATCTGGTATTGGAAAAGCACAGCGTGACTCACACCTGGCGCAACCAGCGCTGGGACGCCTTCAGTCTGGTGACCCCCAACTGGCAGTGCGCATTGCCGGGTTACACCTACATCGACGATTTCAAGGGCAGCGATCCACACGGCTTCATGAAAAAGGACGAGATCAACCAATACCTGTCCGGCTTCGTCCAGTCGGTCAACGCGCCGGTCCGCGAAGGCGTTGCGGTGCAGCGCGTGGTCCCTCGTGCCGCCGGTGGTTTCGAGGTGCACACCTCTCAAGGCGAGTTCAGCGCCGATCAGGTGATTGTCGCGTCCGGTGGCTATCACACGCCGATCATCCCGCGCCTGGCCGAGCGTTTGCCGGCGAGCATTCATCAGATTCACTCCGAGCAATATCGCAACCCACAAGCGTTGCCCGTTGGCAACGTGCTGGTGGTCGGTTCTGGGCAATCGGGGGCGCAGATTGCTGAAGACCTGCACCTGGCCGGTCGCAAGGTCTATCTGGCGGTCGGTGATGCGCCGCGTTGCGCTCGCTTTTATCGGGGCAAGGACGTGGTCGATTGGCTGGCGGAAATGGGTTACTACGACATCGGTGTGGACACTCATCCGCTGCGTGAAGGTGTGCGCGATAACACCAACCACTACGTCACCGGTCGCGATGGCGGCCGTGACATTGACCTGCGCAGCTTTGCCCGCGAGGGCATGGAATTATTCGGTCGCCTGGACGGGTTGCAGGGCACTCGCTTGCAGTTTGTCGACAACCTCGGCGAGAGCCTGGACAGTGCCGATGCGGTCTACAACCGGATCAATGCGTCCATCGACAAGTACATCGAGCAGCACGGGATTGACGCCCCGCTGGGTGCGCGTTACGAGCCGATCTGGGTGCCTGAGCGAGAGCGCAGCGAGCTGGACCTTGATGCCGAAGGGATCACCAGCATTATCTGGTGCATCGGTTTCAGCCCGGACTTTACCTGGGTCGAAGCACCGGTCTTCAATGGTCGCGGTCATCCTGGCCACCAGCGTGGAATAACGGCGCAGGCTGGTTTGTACTTCCTTGGATTGCCGTGGTTGTACACCTGGGGCTCCGGGCGTTTTTCCGGGGTTGCACAGGATGCGCGGTATCTGGTGGATCACATTGCTGCTTCGCACAGTGAGTCGAGCCAGCAGGCAAGGCGAATGCTTGCCAGGTGATCGTGCGAGGAAATGAAAACGCCCCGCATTGCCGTAATACCGGTCCCCTGTAGGCGCGAGCTTGCTCGCGATGGACTCAAGAGCGCCGCGTTTAGCCAGTAAACAGGCGTTATCGTTAACGACCATCGCGAGCAAGCTCGCGCCTACAGGGGAACGGCATTATCACATTCGCGGGGCGCTTTTTTGGGCGTTACCGTCAGTTTTTATCCAGATCCACATTCTTGGTTTCACGCAGACAGATCATCCCCACCACCAGGCTCACCCCGGTAATCACCACCGGGTACCACAGCCCGTAGAAGATGTCCCCGGTGTACACCACCAACGCAAACGACACCGTCGGCAGGAAACCGCCGAACCAGCCATTGCCGATGTGGTAGGGCAGGGACATCGAGGTGTAGCGGATACGGGTCGGGAACAGTTCGACCATCAGCGCTGCCAGCGGGCCGTAGCACATGGCGGAAATGATGATCAGCACCACCATCAGCGCCACGATCATGGACTTGTTGACCTGTTGCGTATCGGCTTGTGACGGATACCCCGCCAATGTCACCGCGCCACGCAGGGCCGCTTCGTCGTAGCCATCGATTTTCACTTCGCCGACGCTGACCTGCACGCCGCTTCCGGCCGGGGCTGCTTCGCTGCTGTAGGGCAGGCCTTGTTTGACCAGGAAGGCCTTGACCTTGTCGCATGGGCTGTCAAATTTCGCCTTGCCCACCGGGTCGAACTGGAAGGTGCAGGTCGCCGGGTCGGCCAGCACGGTGATCGGTGCCTGGCGGCTGGCCTGGTCGATGGCCGGGTTGGCGTAATGGGCGATGGACTTGAAGATGGGGAAGTACAGCGCCGTGGCCAGCAGCAGGCCGATCATCAACACCGGTTTGCGCCCGACCTTGTCTGACAGCCAGCCAAAGAAGATGAAGAACGGCGCACCGATGATCACGCTGACGATCAGCAGGCTGTTGGCCAGGGCCGGGTCCATCTTCAGGAACTGAGTGAGGAAGAACAGCACGTAGAACTGCGCCGCATAAAACGTCACCGCTTGCCCGGCGTTGATGCTGAACAGGGCAATCAACACGACTTTCAGGTTTTCCCATTTGCCGAAGGAATCACGCAGCGGCGATTTGCAGAGCTTGCCTTCTTCTTTCATTTTCACGAACGCGGGCGATTCGTGCAGGCTCAAGCGAATCCAGGTCGAGATGCCCAGCAGCACGATCGACAGCAGGAATGGAATCCGCCAGCCCCAGACTTCGAACTGGTCACCGGTGAAGTAGCGGCAACCGAGCACCACCAGCAGCGACAGCAGCAAGCCGAGGGTGGCGGTGGATTGAATCCAGCTGGTGTGGAGACCGCGTTTGCCCATCGGCGCGTGTTCCGCGACATACGTAGCGGCGCCGCCGTACTCGCCACCGAGGGCCAGGCCCTGAAGCATGCGCAGCACCACGAGGATGATCGGCGCGGCGATGCCGATGCTGGCGTAGGTCGGTAGCAGCCCGACGCAGAAAGTCGCCACGCCCATGAGGATGATGGTGGCGAGGAAGGTGTACTTGCGCCCGATCATGTCCCCCAGTCGCCCGAACACCAGCGCGCCGAATGGCCGCACGATGAAGCCGGCGGCGAACGCCATGAGCGCAAAGATGAACGCCGTGGTGTCGTTGACCCCGGCGAAAAACTGTTTGCTGATGACCGCCGCGAGGGCGCCGTAGAGGAAAAAGTCGTACCACTCGAAGACCGTCCCGAGCGACGAGGCGAAGATGACTTTCTGGGTCTCGCGGCTAGTGCCCGCGCTGCGTACGGCTTCCAGAGGCTGAACATGTTCTGACATATCGGTGTCCCTCACAGTGATTGTTTTTGTTGTTCCACTGTCGGCGCCAGCCTTGTGGGCGGGTGCCGCTACTGTCGATGCATCGGGTGTACGTGTTCCTGTAGGAGCGAGCTCGCTCGCGATGGTCGTCAACGATAACGCTGCAAGCCTGATACTCCGCGGCGTTCTCAGGTTCATCGCGAACAAGCTCGCTCCTACAGTGTTCGTGTATGGAGTTCAGGCATTCGTAACCAGTTCCATTGGCGAGGTCAGGCTCCTTGTCGTTGGGTTAAGGATCAGTTGTGCGGCTTTTTCGGCAATCATCAACGTAGGCGAACAGGTGTTGCCCGAGGTGATGCGCGGCATGATCGAGGCGTCGGCGATGCGCAGGCCGGGGATGCCGTGGACGCGCAACCCGGCGTCGACCACCGCGTCCGCGTCGTTGCCCATGCGGCAGGTGCCGACCGGATGGAATATCGTGGTGCCGATGCGGGCGGCGGCTTCGTGCAACTCCTCTTCGCTCTGCAAGCGGTCACCGGGCAGGTACTCCACCGGTTTGAACGCTTGCAGAGCGGGGGCGGCAACGATGCGCCGGGTCAGGCGAATGGCATCGGCGGCGACCCGCAGGTCTTCTGGATGGCTGAGGTAATTGGGCTGGATCAGCGGCGCTTCCTGCGGATTCGCCGAACGGATCTCCACTCGGCCCCGGCTGTGCGGCCGTAGATCGCAGACTGACGCGGTAAACGCGGGAAAGGCGTGCAACGGTTCGCCGAAGCGCTCCAGCGACAGCGGTTGCACGTGGTATTCGAGATTCGCCGAGGTCTGTTCCGGCCCTGAACGGGCGAAGGCCCCGAGTTGACTTGGCGCCATGGACAGCGGGCCGCTGCGGTTGTACAGGTAACGCAGGCCCATGCCCATCTTGCCCCAGAGGCTGCCGGCGATCTGGTTCAGGGTGCGGGTGTTTTCCAGTTTGTAGATCAGCCGCAGTTGCAGGTGATCCTGCAGATTGCCGCCCACGCCGGCCAGTTCATGGGCAACGCCGATCCCCCGTTTTTCCAGCAGCGGGCGAGGGCCGATGCCGGAGCGTTGCAGGATGGTCGGTGAGCCGACGGAGCCGGCGCACAGCACGATTTCCTTGCGCGCCTTGAAGGTTTTCGCCTGACCCTGCCAGCGTGTGCTGACGGCTGAGGCGCGGCCGTTTTCCAGCAGTACGCGATCCACTTCGACATCGGTCAATACGGTGAGATTGGGCCGATGGCGGATCGGTTTGAGAAACGCCTTGGCTGCGTTCCAGCGGATCCCGGCTTTCTGATTGACCTGGAAGTAGCCGCAGCCTTCGTTGTCGCCCTGGTTGAAGTCATCGATGCTGGCGATGCCGCTTTGCTCGGCGGCGCTGCGGAAGGCGTCGAGGATCGGCCACGACAGACGCTGGCGTTCGATTCGCCATTCCCCGGCGGCGCCGTGAAATTCCGAGTCGCCGGCAAAGTGGTTTTCGCTTTTCTTGAACAGTGGCAGGACGTCGTTCCAGCTCCAGCCGGGATTGCCGTCAGCCGCCCAGCCGTCATAGTCACCGGCCTGGCCGCGCATGTAGATCATGCCGTTGATCGACGAACAGCCGCCGAGCACCTTGCCACGCGGGTAGCTCAGGGCACGGCCTTGCAGGCCGGGTTGCGCTTCGGTCTTGAAGCACCAGTCGGTACGCGGGTTGCCGATGCAGAACAGGTAACCCACGGGGATGTGAATCCACGCATAGTTATCGCGGCCACCGGCTTCGAGCAGCAGCACCCGGTGTTGCGGGTTGGCCGACAGCCGATTGGCCAGCAAACAGCCGGCCGGCCCGGCCCCGACCACGATGTAGTCGAATTCATCAAGGGAAGTCTGCATCCCTGACCTCGTATTGTTGTTCTTGTTGTTGGCCATCCTAGTTGTTAGCTTTCGTCAAAAGAATGTTAGTTTTTACGCAGCCGCTGTGCGTTTTTAGACAGCGCCTTAAATAGCGAAGCCCAAAGGACGATTCATGTTCGACTGGAATGACCTGCGGTTTTTTCTCGAGTTGCAGCGCAGCGGGCGTTTGCTCACCGCTGCCCGCCGTTTGAACACCACCCACGCCACCGTGGCCCGGCACATCGAAGCCATCGAAAAGAGCCTCGGTACCGCGTTGTTCGTTCAGCACGCCCAGGGTTATGAACTGACCCCGGCCGGAGAGGCGCTGCTCAAACACGCCGAAGCGATGGAAAACGTCGCGTTGCTGGCTCAGGAAGAGATCACTCAGTCCACGGCGCCCCTGGGCAAGATTCGCGTCGGCGTGACGGAGGGCCTGGGGATCATGTTCCTCGCCAGTCGCATGAACGGCCTGTTCGAGCGCTACCCCGGGCTGGAAGTGGAACTGGTGGCGGTGCCGCGCTTTGTCAGCATCCTTAACCGCGAAGCCGAGATCAGCATTCACCTCGAACGCCCGGCCGCCGACATGCTGGTCACCCGCAAACTCACGGACTATCGCCTGGCACTGTATGCCAGCCAGGCGTATCTGGATCGCTCACCACCGCTGCACAGCCGCGAAGACCTCGGGCGTCACGCCTGGATTGGCTACGTCGGCGACTTGCTGTTCAGCCAGGAATTGATGTTCCTCAACAGCTTCTGCCGCAACCCGCAGGTGGTCTTTCACAGCACCAGCGTCATCGCCCAACAAGAGGCGGCGCGTTCAGGATTGGGAATCGCCGTTCTGCCGTGCTACATGGCCAGCGCCGATCCAGGCCTGGTGCCGCTGTTGCCGGATGAGAGCATCCAGCGCAGCTACTGGATCAGCACCCGCCGCGAGTTGCACAAATCCGTGCGGCTGCGGGTGTTGTGGGATTACGTGGTGCAGTTGTGTGAGCGTGAGCAGGATTTACTGCTGGGACCGCAATGACTCAACCCTTTGGCGGTGGTTCGCGGGTGGTTCGCTGCAACGGGCCGTGGGGCTGGCCGTCCGGAATCGACAGGGTCGCCCGCAACCCGCCTTCAGGCCGGTTGACCAGCGTGATCCGTCCACCCAGCCGGGTCGCAATGGTATTGACGATCGTCAGCCCCAATCCGGCTCCCTGGGCATTGCCACGGCTGTAAAAACGTTCGAACAATCGCCCGCGATCTGCTTCGTCGATACCCGGACCCTGATCCTCGACACTCAGCGAATAGAACCCGTCCGCCTGACTTAACTGCACCGTGATAACGCCCTGTTCGGGGGAAAAGTTTGCCGCGTTGCTGACCAGGTTGTTCAGGGCGATGTCGATGGCGGCAGCGTCCGCGACCACTTTAAAGGGACGGTCGTTGACGTCGAAGGCCAGCTCAAGGTTTTTACTCAGCAACCAGGGTGTGAGCTGAACCAGGCAGTCGCGTACGGTTTCGGTCAAGTCAATGGTGTGCAGCACCGGCGCCACGGCTTTAGGTTCGAGGCGAGCCATGGTCAACAATTGATTGACCAGGCGGCTGGTACGGTCGACACCGGCGATCAGGAACTCCAGAGACTCCCGGCGTTCCTGTTCGGTACCGGCCTCCAGCAGGTTTTGTGCATGGACCCGCAACACCGCCAGGGGCGTGCGCATTTCATGGGCGGCATCGGCAATGAAGCGACGTTCTCGCTCAAGCACTTCCTGAATCTGCGCAAGCATGCGATTAAGCGCTGCTTGCATCGGTTCCAGTTCGCTGGGCAGCGGGGTCAGTTGCAGCGGCTCCAGCGACCCGCTGTGCCGCGCCCGCAATGTCGCCGCCATATCGGCCAGGGGCTTGAGGCCCCAACCAATGGCCAGCCAGACCATCGCCGCCAGAATCAGGCTGCCCAGTACATTGGGCCACAGGGTATGGCGCACGATCCGATCCACCAGGTCCGAGCGCACGTCATCCCGTTCGCCGACCCAGATCCGCAGATCATTCTGTTTGTCTTCCAGCATGAACGCGCGCCAGTGGCGGCTGTTCAGGTCCACTACCTCGCTGAAACCGGGCTTCGTCGGGGGCGCAGTGAAGGAGGGCGCGCTGGCCGTGTGCACCAGCACTTCGTTCTGACGATTCCAGACCTGAAAGGCAATCTTGCTTTCATAAGGATGGCCATCGACCCTTGGCACCGCTTCGCTCAGGGCCTTGTTGAACGCCTGATACAGCTCGGTGTGTTCCTTGCTGGCCATGGGCATGCGCATCACACCCTGCAGCAGCCGGGCATTCTGGGCCAGTTGGGCGTCGTAGACTTCGGCGATTTCGTGGTTGCTGTCGTGCAGGTTGAACACACTGATCACTGCCAACCCGGCGAGCATCAGTCCGATGATCAGCGTCAGGGTGCGGCGCCGGATCGAAGTCATCGAAGCTCCTCCACCAGGTAACCGACACCGCGGATGGTGCGGATCAGATCGCTGGAGAATTTCTTGCGCAAGTGATGGATGTGCACTTCCAGGGTGTTGCTTTCCGCTTCTTCGTTCCAGCCGTACAGCAACTGCATCAAATGATCGCGGGTCATGACCCGGCCCGGCGGCGAGAGCAATTCGTGAAGCAGCTGATATTCCTTGGGTGTCAGTGCCACCGGTTCGCCCTGATAACTGACTTGCTGTGTGCCGGGATTGAGGCTGATGCCGGCATGTTCGATCAGCACTTGGGCGCGACCGGCGCTGCGCCGCAACAAGGCCCGCAGACGCGCCTTGAGTTCGGCCAGATCGAAGGGTTTGATCAGGTAATCGTCGGCTCCGGCATCCAGCCCGGCGATGCGGTCCTCGGTGGCATCCCGGGCGGTGAGGATCAGCACCGGCAGGTTGGAGCCGCTGTCACGCAAGCGACGCAGCACCTCGAGCCCGTCCATGCGTGGCAGGCCAAGGTCGAGCACCGCCAGATCGAAGGTTTCGCTGAGCAGCGAGTGCAAGGCGCTGCTGCCGTCCTGCAACCAGTCGACGGTATAGCCTTCGCGGCCCAAGGCCTGATGGATGCCCTCACCCAGGGCCAAGTCATCCTCAATCAGTAATAAGCGCACGCTGACTCCTGTCAGTTGAGTTTCTTGTTCACGTCCACCAGCAACGCATCGATCTCCTTGCGGCGCCCGGCATCGGCGGTTTCGCGACCCGGCCGTGGTGGCGCTTGCAGGGCTTTTTGCAGCGCCGCTTTGGCTTCACCGTAGCGCTTTTGACGGTAGAGGTGATCCCCCCAGAAGTACAGACTATCGATGCCGTTCGGGTTGAGTTGCAAGGCTTGTTTGAGTAATTGCTCGGCCTTGTCGGCGTCGCCGAAGCCGATGGGCCAGCCGGGCACCCGGTCATACAGCGCAGCGAGGCTGGTGTAGGCCGAGCCTTGCAGGGCTTTGGGGTCCAGGGTCAGCGCTTTCTCCAGGTCGGCCCTGGCATCCTTGACCTTGCTAAGTGCCCCGAGCCCGCCCTGGGCGCCGGCCCAACTGCTGGTGACGATGCCGGACCAGATCCAGGCTTCGGCCACCGATTGGCGTTCCTGAGTGAACGCCGAGGCCTGGGCCGCGAGTTTTTCGAACGCCGCGGTGCGTTGGTCCGCGGGGAGTTCGTATTGAATGTGTGCCCAACTTTGCTGGATGCCATTGAGGCGTTGCTGGTCAGCGTTTTCCAAGGCCCAGACGCTCTGGCTCAGGGCTCCCAGCAGCAGGTAAACGGCGAATTTTTTCATGGTTTAAGGTCCTCGTTGTCGGGCTTTTGACTCAGGCGACGGATCAGCGGCAATTGCTTGCGCAAACCCCGGTCCACCAGATGGGGCAGCAGACTGTTGAGGCGCACGAAGAAGCGCTCCGGCCAGCCCAGGTACAGGTCGCGGTGGTCGCCGGCAATGGCGTGGATCACCGCCGAAGCGACGGTTTTCGGGTCATCGACATTGGACTTGAGCGCGTCATTCAAGGCCTGCGCCGCCGGGCTGTTCATGCTCGTGCGGGTGGCGCGCGGCGCGACGTACAAAACACCGACCCGGGTGTCCGCCAGTTCCCGGCGCAGGGCTTCGGAAAACCCGCGCAAGGCAAACTTGGTGGCGCAATAGCTGGCGTAACCGGGGTATCCGATCGAGCCGTAAGTTGAACCGACGTTGACCACCATCGCGCTCTCGGCTTGCTTGAGCAACGGCAGCAGGATTTTGGTCAGACAGATCGGTGCGCTGATGTTCACCGCCAGCATCGCGTTAATGTCACCGTCCTCCATCTGTTCGAGCATGGCGAAGTGATTGACGCCGGCGGCGTTGATCAGCAAGTTGATGCCGCCAATGGCCTCGGCTGCGGCCAGCACTTTGCGCCGGTCGGACAGAAAGGTCAGGTCCGCGCCGATCCAGCACAGATGTTGCGGATAGCGTTCGAGCAATGGCTCCAGCGGTTCTCGATGTCGAGCCACCGCCAGTACCCGGGCACCACTGGCGCACAGGGCAGTGGCTATCGCCAGGCCGATGCCGCCACTGGCACCGGTCAGTACCACGCGAGCCTCAGTCAGGCGCATGCAGGTTCTCCCCGTCGCGCGGCAAGCCGCGGAACATGTCGGTGTAAAGCGTGTACACCACCTTGGACGCGTGAATCACGGCGGCCTGGTCGGACGGATCGTCGAGGGTGTTCATCAGTCGGCGATAGGTCTGCATGTGCTCGATATCCAGGGACCCATGCGAGCTGAGGTAGCTGAAGGCACTTTCCGGCAAGTCCAGGCGTTCGCGAATACTGCCGGCGGCGAGGGTGGCCAGGGCGATACTGGTGCCTTCCAGCACGTTGACCATGCCGAACAGGCCAACCGGGTTGTCGCGGGCTATCAGGTCGTAGAGAAAGCTGACCATCAGCTCGATCGGCAACGACGGTCGGCCATCGCGTACTGCCTCCTTGTCACCGCCACAGGCCTCGATATCGTTGAGCACCCACTGTTCGTGGCCGTATTCTTCGTCGATGTACTCGCACACTGCTTCACGCAGCCATTCCAGACGCTGTGGCAGGCGCGCGCCACAGGCCATCATCAATGGCACGGTGTGGCGCACGTGGTAGTAAGCCTGGGCCAGAAAGGCCCGGTAGCTTTCCAGGCTGACCTTGCCCTCCAGGGCATCGCGGATGATCGGTAGATTGAACAACTCAATGCGTTCTTCCTGGGTAGCTTCTTGTAGGGTGTCGAAAAAACTCATGATGCGGATTCCTCGAAAAGTGCCGATTCAGTCAGTTGCTCGCGGTAACGTTCGACGATGGCGTCGCGGCGCGGGCGGCCATTGGCGGTCAGCAGGCCATTGGCAGGGGTGAAGGGTTGGTCCAGGCGGATCCAGTGATGGACCCGCGCGTAATCGGGCAAGGCCTCGTTGGCCTGGGCCACGGCGGCGGCGAGTTCTTCGTCGGTGCAGTCCGGGCGATGGGGCCAGAGCAGCGCGTGGTTGCTCGGCAGGGCTTCGCCGTAGACGAAGGCCTGGGCGATATGACGGCGTTGGGTCAATTCGGCCTCGACCCATTCAGGGTTCACGTTGCGGCCGAAACTGGTGACGAATTGATGCTTCTTGCGCCCCTTGAGGTAGAGAAAACCCTCGGGGTCGAACTCGCCGAGATCGCCGCTGGGCCACCATTCGTTGGCGTGCGGTGTTTCTCCCAGGTAACCGAGCAAGGTCGAACCCTTGATCATCACTTCGCCGTCGTCGGCCAGGCGAATCTCCACATGGGGCAGGGGCCGGCCGACACTGCCGGGGCGGCGTGCTTCTGGCCGATTCAGGCACACGACCGATGCGCACTCCGACAACCCGTAACCTTCGTAGACCGGTAGGCCGATACGTTGCGCACGATGCAGCAATTCTTCGGAAACCCGCGCGCCACCCACCGCTGCAAAACGCAGGGCGTAGGGGCTGAAGGCTTTCTGCTCGGCGGCGCTGACCAATATCAGCAGCAACTGCGGCACCAGGATCAGACTCTCGGGTGCGCGGGTGGCCAGGCAACCAAGCAGGCGTGGCACATCAACACCGCTGGCGCCCTGAATGCCCAGGGTTTTCTGGCTGGGCAGGCTCAAGGTCGCACCTGCATACAACGTGGCATAGCAACCGAGGTTTTCCAGCAGTATCGCCAACGGAAGAAGAGCGAGGTGATGCTGCGGATCGGTGGGTTTGCTGGCCTGATCCAGCTCGCGGGCGACTCTCAAAATGCTCTCGGCGCTCAGACACACACCTTTGGGCGTGCCAGTAGTGCCAGAGGTGAAGGTCAGTTTGGCGGTGCCTTCGGGCATCCTGCTCGGGCCGCTGAAGGTGCGGCGCCAGAACTCACCGGTTTTCTCGTACCCGGCCGTTTGCAGTTCGGTTTCCAGCGCCTGCTCGGCGATCACCAGTCCGGCCTGGCTCTGCTCCAGGCAATGGCTGCGTTGTGCCGGGCTGAAGAAGGGCGGTAACGTCAGGCAGGTCAGGCCTTCGAACAGCACGGCCAGGTCCCAGAGCATGGCGTCGACGCCATTGTCGAGCGCCAGTGCAACCACCTTGACGTGTTCATCGCGCAGGCGCTGCTGGCGATACACCACTTCGGCGTACAGCGTGGCGTAGTCCAGTTTCAGATGATCGCCCCATAAGGCGATGGCGTTGGTCTTGCGTTCGGCATGGCTGCGCAGGGTCTGTTTGAAACGTTCCATTTCAGGCGACATGGCTGGAATCCTCGATGGACGTTGGCAACCCCAGGCGATTGAACATCCCGACATTGCTCAAATGGATGAAGCCGGCGCGGATATTGCCAACGTGCACCCAGGGCTTGCTCTCGTAATAGCTGCCCCAGCTATGGCGGTCGTCGCCCAGCCGCGCAGGGTCGGCGGCGCACAGGGTCACCGGTTTCAAGCCCAGGCGATGGAAGCTGTTCACCAGACCGATGTTGCCGGTGAACGCCACCCATTCAAGGCCGCCCATGGCCAACAGGTAGGTGATGGCGATGATGCTCATTCGCGCACTGCCGGTGTCGCTGGCAGCCAGATTGCCCACCTCGACAATGCCGGCGCGGTCCACGGGGCGGTCGGCCGCGGCGCTGATCAGTGGATCGATCGGTTCATCCAGGTAACGCTCAAGAAACAGCTGTTCGCTGCTCGCCAGACGTACACCGGCCACTGCACAGAGTTCACCCGACGCATTGTTCATACCGAACAGTTCCGGCATGAAATGACGTATGTCGGCACCGTGGGCCTTGCGGAAACGTTGCTGAATAAAGGCTTCGAAGACCGGACGCTGGGGCTCGTCCGGTAACGCTCGGGCCAGGCTCATATGCGGTATTTCGGCTTGGCCGAAGCGCAGGGGTAGAGGAATGTTCCAGTCGAAATCGGGCATTGGAAGACGCCTCCCGGGTTAAGTGTGGGAGGAGTATCAGAGGCATTTCTTAACGGAGTCTGAAGGTGACAAAAAGATCGGCCGGGGCTGTCTTCAGATTGCCTTAAGGCTGGACGGGCAGGGTGGCGCCGTCGGTTCGGTTACCCACCGGCCCGGGGCTGCGCGAATGAGTCGGCAGCCGCTTATGACCTTTACGAGGCCCACGATGACCCGCGATTCAACAACACAGCAGTACGGAAAACTGTCGATCACCTTGCACTGGCTGATGCTGGCGCTGTTTGTCGGGGTTTATGCCTGCATCGAAATCAAGGGGTTGCTACCGCGCGGCGACAGCATGAGGAGCCTGTTTCTCGGGTTGCACGGGATATTCGGGCTGGGTATTTTTGCCCTGGTCTGGGTCCGTTTGCTCGGGCGACTTACTCCGCGTCCATCCATCACACCGGCGCTGCCCGCCTGGCAGACCGGCGTTTCGCACCTGATGCACTTGGCGTTGTATGGGCTGATGATCGCTACACCGCTATTGGCCTGGCTGATGCTGTCGGCCGGTGGCAAACCAATGCCTTATTTTGGTTTCTTCCTGCCATCGCCGGTAGCGGTCAATCCGGACCTGGCCAAGCAGTTCAAGTATTGGCACGAACTGCTCGGCAGCAGCGGTTACTGGCTCATCGGGTTGCATGCGGCGGCGGGGTTGTTCCATCACTATTGGGTCCGCGATAACACCCTGACGCGCATGCTCCCCGGTCGATCCGGCAATGGGGTCAATCAGCGTCAGAAGTAATCTCGAACTGTGTGCTGGCCAGCCGTTCACCATTCACGATCACATGCACGGCATGCGTGCCGAGGTAGTGCTTGCGGGTGGTGAGTTCCTTGATGTGTTGACCCCGGCTGACGAGTTCGGTGGCCTTGCCGGGCAGTGTCAGCGCCTTGAGCTTGAACACCTTCGCCGAGGTGCTGCCGTTGGCCTTGACGTAATCGATCGCATAGTCGATCACCAGTCGCTGGCTGGTCTGGACCGTGGATTTGACGGTAAAGGACAGGGTGATTTTCTCTCCCAGGCCAATCACGGCCGGTTCGACTTTCACATCAACAATCTCGACCTCGGGTTTGCCGCCCGCGCCGATGATCGCCAGTGCCCGCTGGTTACCTTGTTTGATCAGGCTGCGCAGGGCGTGTTTGGCGATCCAGGCCGTGTGTCTGTTTTCCAGTGACCAGCTTTCGATCAGGTCCAGCACCCACTCGGGATGGTCCTTGGTAATGTCGTTGAGGTGGTTGGCCACGGACTTGCGTACATAAAGGCTGTCGTCGGCCTTGAGGTTGTCGAGGATCGCGACCGCCAGGGTCGGGTCGGCCTGGATTTGCTCCAGGCGAAACGACCAGGGCAGGCGCGGTCGGCTGCCTTCGCTGGCCAGGCGCCGGACGTGTTCGTTGTCATCCAGGGACCAGTCGTGCATGACCGCCAGGGCGCGTTTGATGTCGCTGCGCAGGAAATGACGGATCGCGAATTCCGAGGAGCCGAACGCGGTGAAGTATTTGAGCGCCGCCATGGATCGCTCGAATGCATGTCCGCCATACGTCGCGACGTAATGGGGTAACGAGATGCTGACGAAGCCGCTGTTCAGGCGCGGGGCAAGGGCGTAAAGCACCTCGAGCGTCTCTTCATAACTCAACGGCAGTACCGCATGCAGGCACTCGCTGACGCGGGCCATGCGCTGCATGATCGACAAATCGGCAAGCCCGTCGTTAGCCATTTTCAGGAAGGCCTTGGCGTTGAACTCGGGGTAGACCGCCGTCATCTCGGCGGCGATGTGCTTGAGGCGGTCGGCGTTGAAGATTTCCTTCAGGGCGGGGGAGGATGGGTCAGCAGCCATTGTGGATTCCTTTGAAGTTGTTGTTTGTCCAGCACACCGCGTTATCGTTCATCGCGAGCAGGCTCGCTCCCACACTGGGTATGCGTCGTACATAAGCCCCTGTGGGAGCGAGCCTGCTCGCGAAGAGGACTTGACCGTCACCCAAGAATTCAAGCCTTGCCCGATTGCTCTTCCAACTGATCCGACTCAAACAACCGTGCCAATTCCGCCCGTGCTTCCTGCGCGGTCTGCAACACCTTCGCCGCATCGTCATACACCGCATGCTGCGCTTCCAGCACCTGCTCATCGTGATGCTTGAAGCGCTTGATCCGCGCATCTGCCTGAGCCTGGGTCAGTCCCAGCCCGACCAGCGTGCGCCGGCTCATTTCCAGGCTCGAATAGTAGGTTTCCCGAATGGCTTCGGCGCCAATGTCCACCAAACGGTGCACATGCTGACGGTTACGCGCACGGGCGATGATTTTCATGTGCGGGTAAAGCCTGTGCACCAGCTCGGCGGTCTTGATGTTGGTGTCCGGATCATCGGTGGCGATGACAAAGTATTCCGCCTGCTCGACCTTGGCTGCACTGAGGATTTCCGGGCGCATCGGGTCGCCGTAGAACACCGGCACGCCGCCGAAGCTGCGCGACAGTTCGATGGTTTCCACCGACGTGTCGAGGGCGACGAACTTGATGTTCTGCGCCCGCAGGATACGGGCGACGATCTGCCCCATCCGGCCCATGCCGGCGATCACGACGCGCGGTGTGTCGGTGTCGATTTCGCGGAATTTTTCCGGCACCTCCACCGGCTGCACCTTCGGGCTGACCAGTCGCGCGCAGACCAGCAGCAACAGCGGCGTCACGGCCATGGACAGGGTGATTGTCAGCACCAGCAAGTCGTACAGGCGAGGCTCGAACAAGCCCTGATCCCGGCCGATCTTGAACACGACAAACGCAAATTCACCGCCGGCTGCCAGCACGATGCCGAGACGAATCGCACTGACCTTGCCCAAACCACCGGCCAGTCGGCCCACGACAAACAGCAGCGGCAGCTTGATGGCGATCAGCAACAGGGTCAGTCCCAGCACCACGATGGGGGCGGTGAGCAACAGGCTCAGATTCGCGCCCATGCCGACGCTGATGAAAAACAGCCCCAGCAGCAAGCCCTTGAACGGTTCGATCTGTGCTTCCAGTTCGTGGCGATATTCGGAATCCGCCAGCAGCAGCCCGGCGAGGAATGCCCCCAACGCCATGGACACGCCGACCAGATCCATCAGCCACGCGGTGCCGATCACCACCAGCAACGCGGTGGCGGTAGAGACTTCCGGCAAACCGGTCTTGGCCACCACGCGAAACACCGGCCGCAACAGATAACGTCCGCCGATCACCACCACCGCGATGCTGCCCAGCACCCGCAAACCGTGGTTCAGGTTTTCCGCCGCGCTGGTGGTGTGATCACCGCCGGCCAGCAGCGGCACCATGGCAATCAACGGGATCGCCGCGATGTCCTGGAACAACAGAATTGCGAACGCCAAGCGCCCATGGGGGCTGGTCAGTTCCTTGCGCTCAGCGAGGCTTTGCAGGCCAAACGCAGTGGACGACAGCGCCAGACCCAGGCCCAACACAATCGCGCTGTTCAGAGGCTGGCCGAACACGAACAACGCCAGTACGCCGATCACCGAGCCTGTCAGCAACACCTGCGCCAGACCGACGCCAAACACCGATTTGCGCATCACCCACAAGCGTCGTGGCGACAGCTCCAGGCCGATGATGAACAGCAGCAACACCACCCCGAGTTCGGATATGTGGCTGACGCTCTGCGGATTGCCGATCAAGCCCAGCACCGAAGGCCCGATGATGACGCCGGCAAACAGATAACCCAGCACCGCCCCCAATTGCAGGCGCTTGGCCAGGGGGACGGTGAGCACGGCCGCGAACAGAAATACGACAGCGGCTTGCAACAGGTTGCCTTCATGGGGCATGACAAAAACTCCATTAACTCGATACGGCGGGGCGACAAGGATAAGGGCTTGAGCCGCAGGCGTCAGCACCGAGCTGGAGTCATGTTCACCGACACACCTCTATCGCGAGCAGGCTCGCTCCCACATTTGATCGAGGTGTGCACAGATTTTTTCCCCACTGGAGATCCATTGTGGAAGCGAGCCTGCTCGCGCTGGCGGCGCATTGTTGGCATGCATTGATGTGTTAAACGGATCATTGCAGCGGTCATGGCAGCCGCTACATCGAGTGCGTGCGCTGATAGTTTTTCGAATGATCGGACGTCACCGCGGTCCCAGATCAGCCAACCACGAATTGACTGGAGGTCCACCGATGAACAACAAGACACTTATTGCCAGCCTCGCCCTCGTCGCGGGCCTCGCCGGTATCAACCCCATCGTTCAGGCGGATGACCTCCCTCAGAAGACCGTCCAGACTGGGGTCAACAACTCCCGTGAACTGATGGTCGGCGACCGCGCCCCTGACGTTTACCAACGCAGCGAAAAAGCCCTGGCCAACTGGAAAGCCAAAGGCTTGAAAGCGCCGAAGAATCAGGCTCGGTGGGTGCAGATCAATGACAAGTACGCCATGGTGGAGATCTCCACCGGAAGGATTCTGGCAATCACGCCAGTGGAGCGCTAAGCCACAAGCGAGAGGCCTGACATGTGCCTGGCGCTACTGGCTGTGAGCACGCACCGGGTTTTGTATACCCAGCCGATACTGATTATTCCCACTGCGCTTGGCTTCATACATCGCCAAGTCCGCAATATGAATCAAGCGGTCCATGCTCGGTGCATGGTCCGGGAACACCGCGACCCCAAGGCTGGTGCCGATGTGGCGCTGGTCGTTGCCGATGGTCACGGGCGGTGACAGTTCGATGAAGATTTTCTGGCAGATGCTGCGGGCTTCGTCTTGCAGGTTGATGCCCTGGGGCAGGCCCTGAAGGATCACTACAAACTCGTCGCCACCGATCCGGGCCACGGTGTCGGTCGAGCGCAGGATCCGCTTGAGGCGGGTGGCGGTGGTGACCAGTACGCGGTCGCCCGCCGCATGGCCGTAATGGTCGTTGATCGCCTTGAAACCATTGAGGTCGACAAAGACCAGTGCCACCCGCGTGGCGGTGATGCGGGCCTGTTCCAGCGCATCGGACAGGCGTTCTTCGAGCACCAGGCGGTTGGGCAGCCCGGTCAGCGGGTCGTAATGGGCCAGGTGTTGCAGGTAGCTGGCGGAGGCTTTTTCCTCGGTGATGTCGCGCACCACGCCCATCATCTTGATGGTTGCATCATGGTCGTTCTTGACCACATTGCCGGTTTCCCGCAGCCAGTGGATGCTGCCATCGGGCCAGACGACCCGGTATTCCTCGTCGTGGTTTTCGCCGGTTTCCAGGCAGCGCAGTTCGCCGGCCCGCACCTTGGCCCGGTCATCAGGGTGAACGCAGGCGCAAAACAAGGCATAGGAGGGCGACACTTCGCCGATCTTGAAGCCGAACATGCCGTAGATCGCGTCCGACCAGTAGAGCTTGTCGGTGTCGACATCCCAATCCCAGGTGCCGATACGGGCGAAATACTGGCTGCGTTTGAAGCGTTCGGCGTCACCGTCCTGACGGATGTTCTGTCCTTCGGACAAATCGGCTATCAACGCGCGACACTCGGCCAACTGCTTTTGCAGCGAGCGCTCGCGACAGATCAGCGCGGCGATCAGGGCAAGCACCACTGAGCCGAGGGCTGCGCTGGTCCAGACGAAATTCATTCAGGAGTTGCCATCGTGGCGGATCAGCCGTTACGGGGAAGTTGTGCTTATGTTAGTTCACCCGGCTTTCAATGAGCAGCCTCCATTACCGGAGCATCACGCTTATAGCACTTCACCTTTATCCCACAGGCGCACCAGTTCACCGGGGGCCTGGTCTTCAGGCACCTTCAGCACCATCTTGTCGTCCTGCTGGTCGATGCGGTAGCGCACCTCAATTTCATAGAAACGCTGATCGCCGCGACCGGGGGAGGCGCTGGCCAGTGGCAGACAACCTTCAAGTAACGAACAAATGCGCGTGCGCTGGTCGGGATCGCATTGCGCGAACTCGATCTCCCGAGGGCGGGTCAAGGCGTGGATCGCCGCCACACCGCCCTGGCGGGAGAGACGTACCACGGCATCATCGCCCAGTATCGGCAGGGTTTTCATCGTTCCTCCTGAGTCGGTTTGACACCCACTTCGGCCCAGCCGTGTTCTACCGCCCTGACTTCAGGGGCGCCGAAGCGTTGTCGGGCCTGTTCGAGGGTCAATTGGGCGAAGTCACTGAATGTCGCCTCGCTGCTCAGGCGCTTGTCGCACAGCGTGTCGTACCAGATGCGCCCGGCTTTCTCCCAGGCAAACCCGCCCAGTGCCTTGGCCACGAGATAAAAGGCCCGATTGGGTATGCCCGAATTGATGTGCACGCCACCATTGTCCTCCTGGGTGATGACGAACTTGCGCATGTGATCCGGTTGCGGGTCCTTGCCGAGCAGCGGGTCGTCATAGGCCGTGCCCGGATGGGCCATCGAGCGCAAGCCGCGGCCTTTGATGCGGGGCGTCAGCAAATCCGCACCGATCAGCCAGTCCGCCTGGTCGGCGGTCTGTCCCAGCACATGCTGCTTGATCAGCACGCCGAACACGTCGGACAGCGATTCGTTCAGCGCCCCGGACTGGTCGGCGTACACCAGACCGGCTTCGCTTTCGATCACGCCGTGGGTCAATTCGTGACCGATCACATCCAGCGAGCGGGTGAAACGCTCAAAAATTTCGCCGTCGCCATCACCGAAGACCATTTGCGCGCCGTTCCAGAACGCATTCTCGTAATCCTGGCCGTAATGCACGCTACCGATCAGGGCAAATCCTTGATTGTCGATGGAGTCGCGGCCGAGCACCTTCCAGAAGAAATCATAGCAGGCACCCAGTGCGTCGTAGGCCTCATCGACCGCCGGGTCGCCGGTCGCCGCCTGACCTTCAAATCGCACCGGCATGCCGGGCAAGAGCATTTTGCCCTGCGCATCATGAATGCTGCGCTGCGCCAGGCCCGGTTGACCGGGTTGCGGCAGGATCGAGGCAGCAGGAGGGCGCTGCGGTGGGGCCGGCGTGTGCCGAAGGGTGCGTACGTGGGTCAGTGTGGTCAACGCGCTGGAGCGCTGATGCTCGGAACCGTGTGCGATGATTCGGTTGAGAATGTAGGGCGGAATAAAACTGCGCAGTGATCGTGAGTCGGTCATCAGAGCATCCTTTCCTGAGTACGAAGTCGATACCTATGTGAGGTGGCGGGTGGCGTTTCGGTTCCATGGATTGCCATCCACGCCGGATTCTGCGAAAACCTCCGTCCGCGCCCTCGAGACCCGGGCGACAGTGAACGAGTAAGAAGTATGAACGACGAATTGCAAATCATCGACCTTGAGCCGGGCGACGGCAAAGCCGCTGTCAAAGGCGCGCTGATCACCACCCAATACCGCGGCTGGCTGGAAGACGGTACTGAATTCGATTCTTCCTACAGCCGTGGGAAACCTTTCCAGTGCGTGATTGGCACCGGAAGGGTGATCAAGGGCTGGGATCAGGGAATCATCGGCATGCAGGTGGGCGGCAAGCGCAAGTTGCTGGTGCCGGCGGATTTGGCCTATGGCGAGCGGACAATGGGAGCGATTCCTCCCCATTCGAATTTGACGTTCGAGATTGAATTGCTGGAGGTGCTGACGCGCGATGATTGATTGTCAGGGCTGAAAGGTTTCCCGGTAGGCGTAGAGGCCCGGTGTTCCTCCAGTCATCACGAACAGCACATCGTCCCCGGAACGGAAGCGTCCTTGCCGGAGATCGGCCAACAGCCCGGCGAACGCTTTGCCGGAATACACCGGGTCGATCAACAAGCCTTCGGCGCGAGCCATCAGGCGCACGGCGTCCTGCATGGCTTGCGTCGGCAGGCCGTAACCGTCGCCCAGTTGACTGCCGTCTATGACAATTTCTTCAGCCTGCACGATGGTGGTGCTGCCCAACAATGTCAGTACGTCCTGGGTCAATTGCAGGGTTCTGGCTGCTGATGTGTCTTGCTCGAATAAAACCGAGTAAGACTTGACGATCGATGTGCCCCGACCCAGCAACTGGAATCCGGCCGCGAGCCCGGCGTGGGTGCCGGCGCTGCCGTTAGGCACCACGACTTGATTGAAGGTAAGGCTGAGCTCCGTTTCCTGCTGTGCGATCTCCGCCGCGCAGCGCGCATAACCGAGACTGCCCAGCGGTGTTGAGCCGCCCGTAGGAATGACCAGCACGGTGCGTCCCAGGTCCCGGAGTTGCGCGGCGCGAATGTCGGCCTTGGCGAGTGAGTCGCTGCCCCCGGCAAGCACCTGTAGGTGTGCGCCGAACAATTGATCGAGCAGAACGTTGCCGTTGAATTCGTAATCCACCTCGGTTTTGGGCACTGACCGGGTCAGGATCAGTTCGCAGGCGATGCCCAGGCGAGCACACACGGCGGCGGTCAGTCGCGCATGGTTGGACTGAAGGCCGCCCACAGTAATCACCGTGTCGACTCCGGTCTCCAGCGCCGCTCCGATATGGAATTCGAGTTTGCGCAATTTGTTGCCGCCACCGCCAATCAACATGTGATCGTCGCGCTTGAGATAAAGGCCGATTCCCTGTGTATCCAAGCCCAGTAGCTGTTCGAGGCGTTCGGCCCGATGAATGGGAGTGGGACCTTGCAGCAAGTCTGCCCGCGCAAAAGAACTCAGCGACTTGTCCAGTAGGGTTTGCATCAACGGAGCCTCGTTGTTCATTCTTATCAAAGTGACTCTATGGGGAAAGCCCCTCGAGATAAACGCATCGCCGGGTATTACTCCTGTTACCTGATGTATCTAATAAGGTGGGTCAGTTTTCAGGATGCGGATTTTTCAGGCGGGTTTCGATAGGCTACGTCGCGCCGGATAACCCGCTCCATTGCATGGGAGGGCGCATGTCGCCGATCAACGAATACGCCGCGTCTGTTCAACTGCTGGACGAGGCTTATCGTCGCTGGACCGGCGAAAGCCTGCCAGCCCCCGAGTCGCTGGCCGGACTTGAGCGCTTGCACTGGCTGCACGCGCACGCACCTTACAGCCTGCTGGCCCACGGCACGGAAGACGACCCTTGTTTCTTCTACGCCAATGAACAGACGCTGGCCTGCTTCAAATACCCTCGCTCGCAGTTCCTGGGCATGCCGTCGAGGTTCAGCGCTTCGCCACTGGACCGCGCCATGCGCCAGACGTTGCTTGAACAGGTCACGGCCAACGGCATCGCTCATGGTTACAGTGGCTATCGGGTGGACCGGGATGGCCATGCCTTCATGATTTACGAGGGCAAGGTCTGGACGTTGATCGATGAGCGCGGCTTGCATCGGGGGCAGGCCGCGCTGTTCTGGCCGGATGCGCAGCGCATTGGTCGGGTCGATTGACAGCCTCCGGTTACTCGCTGAATTGGTCTGAGCCCGCATCTGGACTTTGGCGAGTGTTCGATTGGGCCAATCACGCCCAATTCGATTTTATTTTTGAGCGTGATCGACTGGAAATGTGGGCGCGGGATCATGATTTGTAGGCCGTGGCCTGAAGTGAGAAACCCGCCATTTCTGTTAGAAGAGATTGCGGATTCGCATGTTTGGGATGAAGTTTTTCTGATTTTGATTTAGCGAGTCAGATGAACACTTCAATATCATCAAGCGTGTCAGCAACAATGGCTTCAAGTGCCGGGAATTTTATCTTCGCAGTATTGAGGGCAGGCATTACCGCGTTCATATCCAATTCTCCGTGTCTGCGGGCGATATGGCCAAGCGAGGTGATAGCCGCTGCCACGACCTGCTCGGTGCCTCTGTCGAGGTATTTCAAGCAAATGGTCTGAGCCCAGATTCTGTCCTGCTCATTCAAACCAATGGAAAGCAACGCGGCGACAATATTCGTCTCTACGCCGCTATCAAGAAGATGAACTGCTTCCTCGTGGCTCATTGATGGATCTTGGTAGAGAAGACTCACTTTTTAGCTCCCAGAATGTTTCCTTTGTTGTCGGTTTTTTTAGCCTTGATCAGAGCATTTTTCATATCTTGATGGAGTTTATCCCAAGGCCTGACATGACCGTGGTAAACGTCCCCTCCCGTACGATCAAAGACGACAAACTCCTTGGTTTCTGGATCAACACCAATCCGGCGTGCCGATGTAGGTTTTACCTGCACCGAGTTGTCGAGTGCTTCTTGTCCATTGGAGGGGCCCTTGCTTTTCACCGGTGTATCCGTCTTTCCATGGTAGCTGGCTGCATCGAATTCCAGTGTTAAGACAATATAAAGAGGCTTGATGCCGGAACCAGCCGGGAATACGAGAATGAAGTCCTTATACTCAGGCGGATAAATCGGGTTGACGATGATGCTGTCAGCGGCAGGTGTCGGCGGATAAATCCAGATTTGCGGCGCTTGTGGAGCAGCTTCTAGCGGTGGGATTCCCGAAGTGGTGGACGGATCTATGGCTGGTGTCCATATCAGTGTTATCCCGTTACCAAAGTCAGCCACCTGTTGAGAATCTTGCACCACAGGAATCATTTCCCAGTCGCTGCGCTTCTGGGTGTTGTACCCATATGTAGTGGTCTAATGAAACCGGACACCCATTTAGGCGAGAATGCTCGCCAGATCGAGGTGTCAGATGACCAAACAACGCCGTTCCTTTTCTGCTGAATTCAAACGCGAGGCTGCCGACCTCGTGCTCAAGCAAAACTACAGTTTCATCGAAGCCAGTCGTTCACTCTGCGTCGGCGAATCGGCCTTGCGACGTTGGGTCGATCAAGTCCAGAAGGAACGCCAAGGTGTTACCCCGCAGAGCAAAGCGCTGACCCCAGAACAACAGAAAATCCAGGAACTGGAAGCTCGTATCGCTCGACTTGAGCGAGAGAAATCCATCCTAAAAAAGGCTACCGCGCTCTTGATGTCGGAAGATCACGAGCGTACGCGCTGATCAATCAGCTGAGCGTCCATGAGCCGGTTGATTGGCTATGCAACGTATTTGAAATCAACCGCTCAAGTTACTACGCCCACCGCCTAAAGCGCCGAACGCCGGATGTCGAACGACTTCGGTTGCGCAGCCGGGTGAGCGAGTTGTTTTCACAAAGTCGCAGTGCTGCCGGCAGCCGTAGCATCCTCTCGTTGATGCGTGACGATGGTGAGCAACTCGGTCGGTTCAAAGTGCGCAGCTTGATGCGTGAGCTTGACCTCGTCAGCAAACAGCCTGGTTCTCACGCCTATAAACGAGCGACGGTTGAACGTCTGGATATCCCGAATACGTTGAATCGGGAGTTCGATGTCCCAGCGCCCAATCAGGTCTGGTGCGGCGACATTACTTACATCTGGGCCCAGGGCAAATGGCACTACCTGGCTGTTGTGCTGGATCTTTGTGCGCGTCGGATAGTGGGCTGGGCATTGTCGGAAAAGCCGGACGCCGAGCTGGTTATCAAGGCTCTGGACATGGCCTACGAGCTACGTGGAAGACCTCAGGGTCTGCTGTTTCACTCGGATCAAGGGTCGCAGTATGCGAGTCGTTTATTTCGTCAGCGGCTGTGGCGTTACCGTATGCGCCAGAGCATGAGTCGCCGGGGAAATTGCTGGGACAATGCGCCGATGGAGCGTGTGTTCCGGAGTTTGAAAATCGAATGGATACCAACCACGGGCTACCGAACGGCCCAAGAGGCCCAGCGCGACATCAGTCATTTTTTGATGCATCGGTACAACTGGATTCGGCCCCATCAATTCAACGCTGGGCTCGCGCCAGCTCAGGCTGAGAAAAAACTTAACGTCGTGTCCGGGATTAGTTGACCACTACAATAGCCCTTCAAGGTGCCATCGGCCTGTTGCTCTACATGCAGCCGGACACGTGTACGACCTTCCTTAAGTGACTTGAGTTGTTCTTCTGTGTAAGCGAACTGTCCCCCAGGCTCGACGGCCAGAGCAGTGCAACTACGCCCGCCAAAGCACCGGCAGCAACACCAGCCGTCACTGCACCTGTACCACTTGCAACAGTCGCTCCGGAACCAGCAGCTCCAGCCCCGCCCAAGAGAAGCGTTCCCAGGGAACCAGGTAACGCGCTACCGCTGATTCTTTTAAGAGGGATATTTCCGGCTGTGTCCCTTTCGCGACCACCCAAGAGAGAGAACTTTCCGTAGTCGGCCAGTTTCTCGACAGGGACAAACCCGGCTGGATTGTCGTGGTTGATTACGCCGTCCGGGAGGTTGCAGCTTTTGACGAACACGCAGCCCTTGGCGTTCTGATTTTTTCGAAAAGGCTGCCTGACAAGACGATCTTCGTATGCTTGCTGTCGGGCCATCATGTCGTCATAGGATTTTTGTCTGGCATCCCGCTCCGCCAGCTCGGTTGCAGTCAGGTACCGAGTGGTCACGTGGTGCCCGTCACCTGACGGTGGGTTTTGAATCCGTGGGATGTCTGTTTTGCGAGACATGAGCGTCTTTGTTCCATCTTTTGAAGGCGATGCAGACGCTATCTCAAAAAAGTATTCTGACGCTGTAGGACAGGTCTGAAACTCGGTATGACGTTACAAATTAGGGAGTCTCTATGAGTCAGTTTTTACGCAATTTCGTCTGTTATCTGAAACGACAAAATCCGCAATCTCAGTGGAATGAGATTGCGGTTTTTTTGTTGTCTGGATTGTGGGCGTCACGGATCTTTCAGCCTCCTTTATCAGTGCGCGTCGCCCTTTAAACAGCGGCTGAGAGTGCGTGTTTAAGTGTCATCAAAAATACTTCCTGAAAGGCTACAAATCCTTGCGTCGTTGCCTACGATTACGCCAGAATCCGCCGGCTTGTGCGCCTTAGGTCTGGGCTCTATCGTTTCCTGGTCGCTGAAAAAACAGCGATGGGGTTTGGTAGCCCGTATACCTGATGCGTAGCGCGACCTAGTGCAGGGGATTTTCTCGCCCTCTGTTTTATGGTGGCCATGCGTAGGGCACCTTCGGGTGCGCCGGGTTTCCAGGTAACCGGTCTACCAACCTTCGTATGGCCGCCACCTTCGTTTGGTAGCGAAGGTGATGGCTCCACTTTATTTATCTGGAGTTCCATCTATGTTCAAGGTCACACCCAATCCGCCGGACAACGATCCGGTATCCCCGTACGAACCCGATTCGAACAAACTCAACGAAGCCGCCGAACGGGCCCTCGATTTCCACTTCCCGTCGACTGCCGACATCAAAGCCACGCCGCGCACACCTAGCACCCTGTTTACCGTGGACCCAGACGCCACGACCGAAACCCTGGTGGTTTATCTGGTCGAGACGCTAGCCTCCGTTGATGTGATGGTTCATCACTTGGTGGATCTTCTGAATGGTGGATCGCGCAATGCTCTGCTGGGCATTTCAAACAGCATCATGCTGGCAGAAATCACGGCGAACCGAGTGCTGGATCAAATTGATCCACCTGAGTAGTTACGGTCCGCTGCGGTGGCGTGGGGCTGATCGCTTAGTCCTGAGCTTCGGTGAATAACGGAACTCGCCCATTGAGGGAAGGGCGGTAACCCCAGGCCAATCGCTCCAGCGCCGGTTTCATCGCCAGGATCTGTGTCAACGTGGCGCTGGCGATGCTCATCGCCAACATCTGCCCCGGACATTGATGGCGACCTGCGCCAAAGGTGAAGCTGTGGCGGTCCGGGCGATTCAGAAGAAATGCGTCGGGACGATCATTGAGTTGCGGATCACGATTGGCCGAAGCCAGCAGCAACAGAATCACATCGCCGGGATTCAGGCTCGTGCCGGCAATTTCACAAGACGCAGCGACGAAGCGACGGGTGTTCTGCACCGACGGGTCGAAGCGCTGGGTTTCGGCCACCAGGTCGTCAATGCGAATCGAATTGCAGCGCAACGGCGGATTTCGAATCAGAGCCACCAAAGCGTTACCAATCAGCCCGGCGGTGGCTTCATAGGTTTGGGAGAACAGGCCGATGAGGTTGGCGATCAACGCTTCAGAGTCCTCAGCGGTCGCCGCGAAGCGCTGGCGGATACCGGCGAGCAGGGCGCTCTGATTGTTGGGGTCATCCAGCAGCTCAATGAAATAGCCACGCAACTGGTCCGCCGCCGCATGCGCGGCATCCAGTTGTGCTTGATTGCCCAGGGGCGACAGGCACGCTACAAAGTCTGCGGTCAGCTCGCTGATGAGTCGGCCTTGAGCGGGCGTAAACCCCAACAACGCCGCCGCCACGCTCACCGGACCACGAAACATTGCCTTGTTCAATCCGTCAGCGTCCGCAGTGATCAACCGCGCTCCGACCAGCGCATTGACTTCAGTCGCGTCAATCAACGCCAGCCCCGGCTGAATCGCCGCCCTCGGGCAGCGCTGCCGTTCGCCTTCATTCATCCGCATCAACTGACCAAACACCTTGCCGGCCATACCGCCAACAATCGCCTTGGGCACCGGCTCATGGGACGGCCGCACATGACAGTCAGGATGCGCCAACACGCCAACACGCCAACACGCCAACACGCCAGCAACGGCGCGGGCGCTACTCGCCACCCACAGTTTCAGTCCTTCGTGAAAAACCAGCCCGCCCTCAGCGCGCAATTGCGTGTAATAGGCATAAGGATCGGCATGAGTCGCAGCGATGATCGGGTCCATGGGTCGCAGCCTTGTTCGTGGTCGGGAAAGTGTTGCTACTATCTCCAGTCCGAAAGGGCCTTGATTCGTCCGGGAGCGAAATATGAACGTAGAACAACACGACATCGGCGTCTCTCAAGTGGCCGCGGCCATCGCGGAACCGGCCCGGACGAAAATCCTCTGTTCATTGATGGATGGTCACGCTCGCACCAGCACCGAGCTGGCGGCGATTGCTGAGGTCGGGGCGTCCACCGCCAGCGCGCATCTGGGCAAGCTCAAGGAGCTGGCGCTGGTACGTTTGCATGTGCAGGGCCGCCATCGCTATTACAGCCTCGCGGACAAGCGCGTGGCCCAGGCACTGGAGGCACTGATGGTGATCGGCCAGAACAGCGCCCCGACCTTTAACTCGCGCACCCCGGATCGCCTGCAATTCGCCCGCACCTGCTACGACCACATGGCCGGCACGCTGGCGGTGTTGCTGCACGACCGGATGCTGGAAAAAGGCTGGTTGCTGGAAACCGATCAGCAGGTTTATCAGATGAGCGACAGCGGCGAAGCGTTGTTTGAAGGTTTGGGCATCGAGGTCAAGGATTTAATCGTGATGCGCCGCCGTTTTGCCTGCCCGTGCCTGGACTGGAGCATGCGCCGCCCGCATCTGGGGGGATCGCTGGGGGCGGCGCTGCTGCAAACGGCGATCAAGCGTAAATGGCTGACTCAGGACCTGGACAGCCGCGCGTTGGCGTTGACGGCGCTGGGCCGCAAGGAGATCAACGCGCGGTTTGAGTTGCTTCTTCCTGCCGACATCGAGCAGTTCAAGATCAAAAGATCGCAGCCTGCGGCAGCTCCTACAAATTCGGCGTAGACGCAATTCCGGGTAGGAGCTGGCGAAGCCTGCGATCTTTTGATGTTCCGTGGCTAGCGCAACGTATAGCCGCTATCGACGACCCAGTCCTGGCCAAAGACGTTACGTGCGCCGTTGCCGAGTTGAAACAGGATCACATCGGCGACGGCGCCCGCTTCCAGAAACTGACCATCGAGCAGGCGTAGATTCACCGCGTTGGCGACTTCGTTCAGCGCTTCATTCTTCAATCCCAGCGTCGACCAGATCGGCGTAGCGGTGGGGCCAGGGGACACGGTGTTGATGCGGATGCCGAGGGGAGCCAGTTCCACCGCGAGGGTGCGCGCATGGGCAATCAATGCGGCTTTCGACGCGATATAGGCGGCCAGCCCGGGAAAGGTCACTTGCGCCAGGAAGGTCCCGATGAACACCACCGAGGCGGATTCCGCCAAGTGCCCGCGCAGGCTGGCGAGGGTATTGAGCGCACCTGCGCCATTGACTGCCCACTGCCGGTCAAATGCCGACACATCGAGGCCATCAGCCAGTTCCGCGATGCCTGCATTCGGCACCAGGTAACTCACTGGGCCAATACTTGCGCGCCTTGGGACAGCAGCCGTTCGGTGACTGCCAGGACGATGCCTGAACTTGCTCCGGTGACGACGGCCAGACGATCCTGGAAAACAGTGTGCATGGAGTCATTCCTTTTTTCTGAAATTAGCCGGATCGACATCAGTCGATGGCGGGATAACGTTTGAAAAGCGGAATGGTTGCAGTCAAGTTTCGGGCCAGGCGCAAACAGGGCGCTTGAAAGGTAGGGTGGTTATTTTGACTAGATGCTGGCGATGTCTTTATGACTGCAAGTGTTGTCATTAAGACTTTAATGAAAAAGCCCACCCATCGCCGGGGCAATGGGTGGGCTTCGATGTTGCAGGCGTCAGGTCAAACCTTGACGATCCAGCCCGCTGGCGCTTCGACGTCGCCGGTCTGTACGCCAGTCAGCTCTTTGTAGAGCTTCTGGGTGACCGGGCCGACTTCGGTTTCGCTGTGGAACACATGCAGGTGATCGTTGTAGCTGATGCCGCCGATCGGGGTGATCACCGCCGCAGTACCGCAAGCACCGGCTTCCTTGAAGTCGGACAGCTTGTCGATGAACACGTCGCCTTCGATCACTTCCAGGCCCAGACGGGATTTTACCAGCTCGATCAACGACAGACGGGTGATGCCCGGCAGCACCGACGGCGAGTTCGGAGTGACGAACTTGTTGTCGTGGGTGATCCCGAAGAAGTTGGCCGAGCCGACTTCTTCGATTTTGGTGTGGGTCATCGGGTCGAGGTAGATGCAGTCGGCAAAGTGCGCCTTCTTGGCTTGGGAGCCAGGCATCAGGCTGGCGGCGTAGTTGCCACCGACCTTGGCCGCACCGGTGCCTTGTGGGGCCGCGCGGTCGTAGCTGGAGATCAGGAAGTTGTGCGGGGTCAGGCCGCCCTTGAAGTAGGCACCGACCGGAATACAGAAGATCGAGAAGATGAACTCGGGTGCGGTACGCACGCCGATGTTGTCACCCACGCCGATCACGAACGGACGCAAGTAAAGCGCGCCGCCGGTGCCGTAAGGCGGGATGAAACGCTCGTTGGCGCGGACCACTTCCTTGCACGCTTCGATGAACTGCTCGGTGGGCACCTGTGGCATCAGCAGGCGGGCGCAGCTGCGCTGCATGCGTGCGGCGTTCTGATCCGGGCGGAACAGGTTGATCGAGCCGTCCTTGCAACGATAGGCCTTCAGGCCTTCGAAGCACTGCTGGCCATAGTGAAGGGCTGTGGAGCCTTCGCTGATGTGCAGCACGTTGTCTTCGGTCAGGGTACCTTTGTCCCACTCGCCATTACGCCAGTGCGACAGATAGCGCTTGTCTGTCTTGATGTAATCAAAACCCAGCTTGTCCCAATTGATGCTTTCGTTACCCATGACACCCTCTATCACTTAACAACCGCCGAAACGGTTCAAGGCTTCTGACGTTTTTCTGGATGGGGACAACAATACTTCATTCCAGGGCTGTTTCGCAGTGTAAAAACGCTAAAAGATCGCAGCCTGCGGCAGCTCCTACAGGATCGGCGAACACTCGTAGGAGCTGCCGAAGGCTGCGATCTTTTGATTTTTACAGGTGCAACGTGTGGCCCAAGGCACGCAACGCCGCTTCCTGCACTGCTTCGCCCAGCGTCGGATGCGCATGGATGGTGCCGGCGATGTCTTCCAGCCGGGCGCCCATTTCCAGGCTCTGGCCAAACGCGGTCGACAACTCCGAAACGCCCACGCCCACCGCTTGCCAGCCAACAATCACATGATTGTCACGCCGCGCCACGACCCGCACGAAGCCGCTTTTCGACTCCAGGGTCATCGCCCGGCCATTGGCCGCGAACGGGAAACTTGAAACGATGCAGTCCAGCCCGGCAGTCGCGGCCTCGTCCGGGGTCTTGCCGACCACCACCAGTTCCGGGTCGGTAAAGCACACGGCGGCGATAGCGGTCGGGTTGAACTCGCGGGATTTACCGCTGATCAGTTCGGCCACCATCTCGCCCTGGGCCATGGCCCGGTGCGCGAGCATCGGTTCGCCGCTCAGGTCGCCGATGGCGTAGACATTGCGCATGCTGGTCTGGCAGCGGTTGTCGATCTTGATTGCCGAACCGTTCATGTCCAGGTTCAGCGCTTCGAGGTTCCAGCCCTGGGTATTGGGTTTGCGCCCGACGGCCACCAGCACCTGATCGGTTTCCAGGTTGAGGGTATCGCCGTTCGGGTCACGAACTTTCAAGGTATTTGCTTTTGAATCAAAGCCTTCCACGCTGTGCTTCAAGTAAAGCTTCACGCCGAGCTTTTTCAGTTCGTCGTGCACAGGCTGCGTCAGTTCGGCGTCGTAGGCCGGCAGGATGCGATCCTGCGCCTCGACCACGCTGACGTCGGCACCGAGCTTGCGATAGGCAATGCCCAGCTCCAGACCGATGTAACCGCCACCGACCACGGTCAGGCGTTTGGGCACGGATGTCGGCGCCAGGGCTTCGGTGGAGGAAATGATCGGCCCGCCAATCGGCAGCATCGGCAGGTTCACGCTTTTCGAGCCGGCGGCCAGCACCAGGTGCTCGCACTGAATGCGCGTATCGCCGACTTCGACCGTCTTGCCGTCGATCACTTTCGCCCAGCCTTTAATGACCTGGATCTTGTGCTTTTTCATCAGCGCCGAAACGCCGGTGGTCAGGCGATCAACGATGCCGTCCTTCCACTCAACACTCTTGCTGATGTCCAGCGTCGGCGCCGAAACGCTGATACCCAATGCGGAATTTTTGCTGTGGTGCTGTGTCTGGTGAAATTGCTCGGCGACGTGGATCAGTGCCTTGGACGGAATGCAGCCGATGTTCAGGCAGGTGCCGCCCAGCGATTCGCCTTCCACCAGAATGGTCGAAATGCCCAGCTGACCGGCGCGGATCGCCGTCACATAACCGCCAGGGCCGCCGCCGATGATCAGCAGCGTGGTGTTCAGAGACTGTTGCATGCCTTACTCCACAAACAGGGTAGCGGGTTGTTCGAGCAAGCCACGAATGGCCTGGATGAATTGCGCCGCGTCCATGCCATCGACCACACGGTGATCGAAGGAGCTGGAGAGGTTCATCATCTTGCGAATCACGATCTGGCCTTTGACGACCATCGGGCGTTCGACGATTTTGTTCACGCCGACGATCGCCACTTCCGGCAGGTTCAGCACCGGCGTGCTGACGATGCCGCCCAACGCACCGAGGCTGGTCAGGGTAATGGTCGAGCCAGACAGCTCGTCGCGGCTGGCCTTGCCGTTGCGGGCAGCCGTGGCCAGACGAGAAATTTCTGCGGCGCTGTCCCACAGGCTGCGGGTTTCGGCGTGACGTACCACCGGCACCATCAAACCGATGTCGGCTTGGGTGGCGATGCCCACATGCACCGCACCGAGGCGGGTGATGACCTGCGCTTCGTCGTCGTAACGGGCGTTGATCTGCGGGAAGTCCCGCAGTGCCACGACCAAGGCTCGGACCAAAAACGGCAGCAAGGTCAGCTTGCCGCGAGTGGCGCCATGTTTTTCGTTCAGGTGAGCGCGCAGTTCTTCCACGGCCGTCACGTCGATTTCTTCGACATAACTGAAGTGAGCCGCGCGCTGAGTGGCGTCCTGCATGCGCTGGGCGATCTTGCGGCGCATGCCGATCACCGGGATTTGCTCTTCGTCGTTACGCTGGGCGTAAGCAGCAGCCACGGTGGATTGCGGCTGCTGACCCTGGGCCAGATAGGCGTCGAGGTCTTCGTGCAGAACACGACCGGCGGGGCCGGTGCCACGCACCAGGCGCAACTGGATGCCGAGGTCCAGCGCATGTTTGCGCACGGCCGGGGAGGCCAGCGGGCGTTCATCGGCCTGGCGAGCAACCATCGGGCCCTGGCAGGCTGCGGCCGGACGAGGCGCCGCAACCGGTTTGCTTTCAACAACGGCTGCCACTTTCGGTGCCGCAACCGGCGCTTCTTTAATAACAGCCGGTTGCGCCGACTCTTTAACGTTGCCGGCACCTTCGACTTCAATGCTGATCAGCACGCTGCCAACCGCCATGACTTCGCCGGGCACACCGCCCAACGCAATCACCTTGCCATTGACCGGGGAAGGGATGTCGACCATCGCCTTGTCGGTCATCACATCGGCCAGCACCTGATCTTCGACGACCATGTCGCCGACCTTGACGTGCCACACCGACAATTCAACTTCTGCAATGCCTTCACCAATGTCCGGCATTTTAATAACGTGCGTGCCCATTCAGACCTCCATAACCCGTTTCAAAGCCGCGCCCACTCGGGACGGACCAGGGAAATACGCCCACTCTTGTGCGTGCGGGTAGGGAGTGTCCCAACCGGTCACACGCTCGATAGGCGCTTCCAGGTAGTGGAAGCAGTGCTCTTGCACCAGGGCGACCAGTTCGGCGCCGAAGCCGCAGGTGCGGGTCGCTTCGTGAACGATCACGCAGCGGCCGGTTTTCTTCACCGACTTGACGATGGTGTCCAGGTCCAGCGGCCACAGGCTGCGCAGGTCGATGACTTCAGCGTCGACGCCGCTTTCTTCTGCGGCGACTTGCGACACATAAACGGTGGTGCCGTAAGTCAGGATGGTCACGTCCTTGCCCGGACGGGTGATCGCGGCAACGTCCAGCGGCACGGTGTAGTAACCGTCCGGCACCTGCGCGGCCGGGTGTTTCGACCACGGAGTCACCGGGCGTTCGTGGTGACCGTCGAACGGGCCGTTGTACAGGCGTTTTGGCTCAAGGAAGATCACCGGGTCATCGTTTTCGATGGAGGCGATCAGCAGGCCTTTGGCGTCGTAAGGGTTGGACGGCATGACCGTGCGCAGACCGCAAACCTGGGTGAACATTGCTTCAATGCTCTGGCTGTGGGTCTGGCCGCCGTAGATGCCGCCGCCGCAAGGCATGCGCAGGGTCATCGGTGCGGTGAACTCGCCGGCCGAGCGATAACGCAGGCGGGCGGCTTCGGAAATGATCTGGTCCGACGCCGGGTAAACGTAATCGGCGAACTGGATCTCGGCCACCGGGCGCAAACCGTAGGCGCCCATGCCTACGGCGACACCGACGATGCCGCTTTCGGAGATTGGCGCATCGAATACGCGGGAGGTGCCGTACTTGTTCTGCAAGCCTTCGGTGCAACGGAACACGCCGCCGAAGTAGCCCACGTCCTGGCCGAACACCACGACGTTGTCGTCACGCTCAAGCATCACATCCATGGCCGAGCGCAGGGCCTGGATCATGGTCATGGTGGTGGTGGTCATGGCGGTTTCCAGCTCGATATGGGTGTTGTGATCGTTCATGTCAGATCCCCAACTCTTGACGCTGGCGCTTCAAGTGCTCCGGCATCTCTTTATAGACGTCTTCGAACATGGTCGCAGCGCTAGGAATCTGGCCGCCGGCAAGGGTGCCGTACTGTTCGGCTTCTTTCTGCGCGGCGATGACTTCGGCTTCGAGTTCGGCGCTGACGGCGACGTGTTCCTCTTCGGACCACTGACCGATTTTCACCAGGTGCTGCTTCAGGCGTGCAATCGGGTCGCCCAACGGGAAGTAGCTCCAGTCGTCGGCAGGACGGTATTTGGACGGATCATCGGAAGTCGAGTGCGGGCCGGCGCGGTAGGTGACCCATTCGATCATGGTCGGGCCGAGGTTGCGGCGGGCGCGTTCGGCGGCCCAGGCTGAGGCGGCGTAGACCGCGACGAAATCGTTGCCATCGACCCGCAGGGAGGCAATGCCGCAACCGACGCCACGACCGGCGAACGTGGTGGCTTCACCACCGGCAATCGCCTGGAACGTGGAGATGGCCCACTGGTTGTTGACCACGTTGAGGATCACCGGTGCACGGTAAACGTGGGCGAAGGTGAGGGCGGTGTGGAAGTCGGATTCAGCGGTGGCGCCGTCGCCGATCCAGGCCGAAGCGATTTTGGTGTCGCCCTTGATCGCCGAGGCCATGCCCCAGCCCACGCCCTGTACGAATTGGGTGGCGAGGTTGCCGGAAATGGTGAAGAAGCCGAAATCCTTGACCGAGTACATGATCGGCAACTGGCGGCCCTTGAGCGGATCACGCTCGTTGGACAGCAGTTGGCAGATCAGATCGACTAGCGGCACTTCGCGGGCCATCAGGATGCTTTGCTGGCGGTAGGTCGGGAAGCACATGTCATCGACGTTCAGGGCCAAGGCCTGGCCGCTGCCGATGGCTTCTTCGCCGAGGCTTTGCATGTAGAACGACATTTTTTTCTGGCGCTGGGCGACGACCATGCGGTTGTCATAGATCCGCGTCTTGAGCATGGCACGCATGCCTTTGCGCAGGATCTCGACGGGCACGCCTTCGGCCCACGGACCGAGGGCATTGCCCTCATCGTCGAGCACGCGAATCAGGCCCTTGGCCAGGTCGGCCGTGTCGGCGGGTTCAACGTCGATTGGGGGTTTGCGCACCGTGCCGGCGTCGGTCAGACGCAGGTAGGAGAAGTCGGTTTTACAGCCGGGACGGCCCGAAGGTTCGGGAACGTGCAGGCGCAGCGGTTCGTACGCTTGGTTCATGGCTTCTACGCTCGATCTTGTGAATTTCTTGTAGTGAGCTGACCGTCATTCTTCTATGGAAGAAATCTTGTCCTACAACAATCATAGGCCGGCCGAAGAAGAATATTTCTCTCTGTTTTATTGCGTTGCCGATCATTTGAAGATAAAAAATCTTCATAAACATAAAAAACAGGTGGTTTTATCTCATGCGCAAACTGGACCGTACCGATATCGGCATTCTCAACAGCCTTCAGGAGAACGCACGGATCACCAACGCCGACCTCGCGCGCTCGGTAAACCTGTCGCCGACGCCGTGCTTCAATCGGGTCAAGGCGATGGAGGAACTGGGACTGATTCGCGAGCAAGTGACCCTGCTGGATGCCGACCTGCTGGGGCTGCACGTCAACGTGTTCATTCACGTCAGCCTGGAGAAGCAGGTGGAGGAGGCGCTGGCGCATTTCGAAGAGGCGATCTCGGATCGCCCGGAAGTGATGGAGTGCTACTTGATGGCCGGCGACCCGGACTATCTGATCCGGGTACTGGTGCCGACTATCCAGTCGCTGGAACGCTTCATGATGGATTTTTTGACCAAGGTGCCGGGGGTGGCGAATATCCGTTCGAGCTTTGCGCTCAAGCAGGTGCGCTACAAGACGGCGCTGCCGTTGCCGGCCAATGGTTTGACGCTTGCCTAAAGACAAGATCAAAAGATCGCAGGCTTCGCCAGCTCCTACAGGGTTTGGGGTCATCCGCAAAATCACGGTCGTACCCGGTCAATGTAGGCGCTGCCGCAGGCTGCGATCTTTTGATCTTAAAGTTTATTGATCGGGATTTTCAGGTAGGTGGTGCCATTATCCTCGGCCGGCGGCAAATTCCCCGCCCGCACATTCACCTGAATCGCCGGCAGCAATAGCGTCGGCATGCCCAACCCCGCATCGCGCTGGGTGCGCATGGCGACGAACGCGGTTTCGTCGATGCCGTCGTGGACGTGGATGTTGCTTTTGCGTTGTTCGCCCACGGTGGTCTGGCATTGAGGTTCACGGCCTTCGGGCGGGTAGTCGTGGCAGACGTAGAGACTCACGCTGGCCGGGAATGCCAGCAGCTTCTGGATCGAAGCAAACATCTGGTTGGCGTTGCCGCCGGGGAAGTCGCAACGCGCGGTGCCGACATCCGGCATGAACAGCGTATCGCCCACCAGAATCGCATGGTCGTCGATCAGGTAGGCCATGTCCGCCGGCGTATGGCCGGGCACATGCAATGCCATGGCCTTGAGGTTGCCGATCCGGAATGACTCGTCCGGGGCGAACAGATGATCAAATTGCGAACCGTCGACGGCAAATTGCGGCTCAAGGTTGAACAGGGACTTGAACACCCCCTGAACCTTGCTGATCGACTGACCAATCGCAATCCTGCCGCCCAGTTCCCGACGCAGATAAGGCGCGGCGGACAGGTGATCGGCATGGGCGTGGGTTTCCAGCAGCCATTGCACTTGCAACTGATGTTCACGAACGAAGGCGATGATCTTGTCGGCCTGGATGGTGGCGGTGCGCCCGGCGGCCGGGTCGTAGTCGAGCACCGGGTCGACGATCGCGCATTGACCGCCATCGGTTTCGTAGATCACGTAACTGTAGGTCGAGGAAGCGGGGTCGAGGAAGGCTTCAATCAAGGCGGGCATAGTGGCCGTTTCTTTTGGGACAAGCTGTGAGGGTAGTTTCATTTTCCCTGCGTTGACCAGCCCCGCATCAATTCAATTAATGAAAAAAACTGTACGGGCTCTATCCTGTCATTCAATCGATACCGGGCGTCCCCGGCCTTTTTTCGCGGATCATGAGTGTTTTATGTTGCTGGCGAGCTTTTTTGGCGTGGTCATGGGCCTGGTCCTCGGATTGACCGGCGCCGGTGGTGGCATTCTTGCGGTACCGGCCCTGGTGTTGGGACTGGGCTGGACAATGACTCAGGCCGCACCCGTCGCCTTGTTTGCGGTGGGCAGCGCGGCGGCGATAGGGGCCATTGACGGCTTGCGTCATGGTCTGGTGCGCTATCGCGCGGCGCTGTTGATCGCCTTGCTGGGGGCGATCTTTTCCCCGGTGGGCATCTACTTCGCTCACCAGTTGCCAGAAAAAATCCTGATGATCCTGTTCAGCCTGCTGATGGTCATGGTGGCCTGGCGGATGCTGCGCCGTGAGCGGCAGGACGAAGGGCCCAGCGATCACGGCCACGCCAACTGGGGCCAGAAGAACTGCATGCTCGATCAGCAGACCGGGCGCTTTTCCTGGACGGCCAAATGCACCGCAACCCTGGCGGCACTCGGCGCGGTGACCGGAGTGGTATCCGGGCTGCTCGGGGTAGGTGGCGGATTCCTGATTGTCCCGGCCTTCAAGCAACTGACCGATGTGCAGATGCGCGGGATTGTCGCCACGTCCCTGATGGTGATCAGTCTTATTTCTGCCATCGGGGTGATCGGCGCGTTTCATGCCGGGGTCCGAATCGACAGTCTGGGCGTGGCGTTCATCGCTGCGAGCATCGTCGGCATGGTCATTGGCCGCAAGCTTTGCGCACGAGTACCGGCCCGGGGATTGCAGGTCGGCTTCGCCAGCATCTGCGTCGTGGTCGCCGCGTACATGCTGTTTAGAGCGGGCGTCTAGCGGGTACCGGTTCCTGTGGACGCCATTCCGTTCCACAGGCGTACACCCTAAGTTCCGAGCCGGGTCGACGGACGGTCTTACGCCGAACTTGCCGCGCGCTGCCGGCCAGCCCAAAGCACTTCAAAACCGCCTCCAAGGCAGCGTATGACGCCGCCGGTCAGCTTTCGATAATCGCCTCCGACATCCAGTCCCCCGCTGCGGAGCGCGTCATGCACAACAATAAGAATTTCAAGCATCGTTACTTGCCAGCCTTTATCGCTAGTCTGTCGACCCTCGGTTTGAGCTCAATGGCCGAAGCCGAAATCATGCTGTACGACAAGGACCAGACCACGTTTTCCACCGACGGCTACATCAACGCCTTCTATGTGAACAGCGACGTGGACCGTGCCGGCGATCAGTTCGACCGTCGGCAGGCACGGGTCAAAATGGGTTTTCTGCCCAACTACCTCGGTTTCAACATGAGTAAACAGGTCGATGACCTCAAGCTCGGCGCCCGGTCCTCGTTCTGGGTGACCATCAACGACAGCGAAACCAACGGCACCGACACCGCCATCGACGTGCGGCAGTTCTACGGCACGGTGGCAAATCCTGAGTGGGGCGAAGTGCTGATCGGCAAGGACTTCGGCCTGTTTGCTCGTTCCAACATTTTGCTGGATGAACTGCTCACCGGTTACGGCCAGGTCAGCGATACCCTGGGGCTGGTGGATGGTGGCGGCGTGTCGTTCGGCAACATCGGCAGTGGTTATCCGTATCCGTTTCCGACCTCGCAGATCACCTACCGCACGCCGGTGATGGACGGCTTGCGGGTGGCGGTGGGGATCATGGACCCGGTGGACACCAACGACAGCAGCCCGACGGGCAAGGCGTATCAGGAGAACCCGCGCACCGAGAGCGAGATCACCTATCAGTTCGACCTCGCCGGGGCGAAGATTTACAGCTGGGTCAACGGCAGCTACCAGACTTCGGACAACACCGACTCCACCGTCGAATCCATCACGTCCAAAGGTGTCGGCTACGGTGTGCAGGCGAAAATGGGCGGTTTGTCGCTGACCGGTTCCGGCTTCCAGGCCAAGGGCATCAACCCGTTCTTCACCAACAACGCCGGCGAACCGACCCTGCGCAACGTCGACAGCGACGGTTACCTGTTGCAGGGCTCCTACAAATTGGGCAAAAACCGCTTGGCCTTGTCCTACGGCAAGACCAAGGACGACGGCAACGGCGTGGTCGGCAGCGGCGCGGACTATGAGACTCGCGGCATTGCGCTGTTCCATGACGTCAATGACAACCTCAAATTGGTGGCCGAGTACAACCAGTTCGAAATCAATGGCCATGACACCAGTGCCCAGAACGAAGACACCGATACCTTTGCGGTGGGGGCCGTGCTGACCTGGTAATAAAGGCGTCGGCATCGCGCAGATCCAATGTGGGAGCGAGCCTGCTCGCGATGAGGGAATGTCAGTCAACATAGATGTTGATTGTTAGATCGCTATCGCGAGCAGGCTCGCTCCCACAGGGGGTGTGTGATGGTTTGTAGATCCACGTACCCCTCTCATCCCATCGAAGCGGCTACCCGCTACCCAAGTAGCATACGTAGCAGCCCGCAGCCTTCGTACACTCGAACCTCATACATGCGCACCTGCGGGAGGCGACGATGCAGCAGGTCCAGAGTGAAGGTGTCGTCAGTGCAATGTCCCAGGCGACCGATGCCCAGCAAGTAGCCCAGGAACTGGCGCGGCAGCTATTGCACCCGCATTTGGGTTTCGTGCTGTTTTTCTGTTCCGCCGAGTACGACTTGCAGGCGCTGGGCCAGGCCTTGCAACAAAGCTTCGGCGGCATCCGCCTGGTGGGCTGCACCAGCGCCGGGGAAATCACGCCGTTGGGCTACGGTCGCAACTGTGTGACGGCGGTGGGTTTCGATCATCGGCATTTTTCCATCGACGCCGAACTGATCTGCGAAATGGAGCGCTTCAGCCTGATCGACGCCCAGCAAATGGTCGAGCGCCTGGTCAGTGGCTGTCGCAGCAACACCCTGGCGCCGATCAAGGGCAACAGCTTTGCGTTGACCCTGCTCGATGGCCTGTCCAGCCGGGAAGAAATGGTCCTCGCCGCCTTGAGCGCGGCGCTGGGCGACATCCCGCATTTCGGCGGTTCGGCGGGCGACGACAACTACCTGACCCACACCCACGTGTATTTCGGCGGCGAATTCCACAGCGGCGCGGCGGTGGTGGTACTGGTCAACACCTGGCTGGATTTCGAGGTGTTCACCACCCACCACATCCTGCCGCGAGCGGAAAAACTGGTGGTCACCGGGGCCGACAGCGCCTCGCGCCGGGTCTTCGAGCTTAATGCCGAACCCGCCGCCGAGGAGTACGCCCGGCACATCGGCGTACCGGTGGCCGAGCTCGATCACCGGGTCTTCGCTGCGCACCCGCTGGCGGTGCGGATCAACGATCAGTATTACGTGCGGGCCATCCAGCAGGTTCATCCGGACCTGAGCCTGAGTTTCTACTGTGCGGTGGAAAACGGCATCGTCCTCACGGTCATGACCCCCGGCCCGATGCTGCCGAACCTGCAAAACCTGTTCGAAGGTTTGCAGGAGCGCCTCGGGGATCTGTTGCTGACGATCGGCTGCGACTGTTTTCTCAGGCGTCTGGAACTGGAAGACGGCGGCAGCCTGGAGCAGATCGGAACGTTTTTGCGCGACCAGCGGGTGATGGGTTTCAACACCTACGGAGAACAGTTCAATGGCATGCACATCAACCAGACCTTCACCGGGGTTGCCATTGCCCGAGGCCGGTCCCCTGGACATCGCTGAGCTACAGGCGCAACTCGCCAGCCTGCGGCACGAAAATCACAAATTGCAGCGCATCAATGGCGCGCTGATCGAACGGATCGAGTCCGGCATCACTCGCGGCAACGACCCGTACGCGGCATTCCAGCATTCGGTGGTGCTGGCCGAACAGGTGCGTGAGCGCACCGACGCCTTGAACCAGGCCATGGCCGAACTCAAGTCGGGCAATCATTTGCTCAGCGAAGCCCGCCTGCGGGCAGAAACCGCGCACCAACACTTGATCGACGCCATCGAGAGCATTTCCGACGCTTTTGTGTTGTTCGATGCCGATCAGCGGATCGTGCTGTTCAATAGCCGCTTCAAGGCGTTCTGGGGCAACAGTCGGGTGCGAATCAACGCCGGCATGCGCCTGTCCGAGGTCAAGCGGCTGATGATGGCCACCGGACTGTTCACCGAGGAACCCCGCGGGCAGGCCGACGAAAATCTGTTGTTTCGCCTGCAGAACGGTCGCTGGCTGCAAGTCAGTGAACGGCCGACCCAGGAAGGCGGGCGGGTGATCCTGTTCACCGACATCACCGACGTCAAACTCAGTGAAACCGTGCGCCGCGAGCAAGCCGTGGCGCAGAAATCCCATTTGTTGCAACGGGCGGTCGACAACCTTTCCCAAGGCGTGGCCATGGTCAACGCCGAGGGCATTCTGGAATTGTGGAATCGGCGCTTCCTCGAACTCAGCGGCCTGGCCCCGGTGGCGGCCCATCGGCCATTTGCCGAAGTGATCGCCGACAGCGAGTTGAACCTGCTGACCCCGGCCAGTCGCGATGGCAACGGGCGGCCCGTGCAGGAATGCGAGCAGCGCCTCTACGATGGCCGGGTGCTGGAAATCCGCACCCATCCGTTGCCTACCGGCGGCTTCGTCAATACCTTCACCGACATCACCGAACGCTACCAGCACGCCGAAGCGCTGAGCGAAAGCGAGCGTTGGATTCGCCTGATCACCGACCATGTGCCGGCGTTGATCGCTTACCTGAATGCCGATCTGGTCTACGAGTTCACCAACAAGGTCTACGAAGAATGGTACTGCTGGCCGCGCGGCGTCATGCTCGGGCAGAGCCTGCGCGAGGTTCACAGCGAGCAGCATTACCAGCGCCTGGAAGCCTACGTGGCCCGGGCCCTGGCCGGTGAGAGCGTGACGTTCGAGTTTGCCGAAACCAACATCAACAATCAGGAACGCTACATGCTGCGCTCCTACGTGCCCAATCGACTGGCCACCGGGGAAGTGGTGGGGATTTTCGTGTTGATCCGCGACATCACCGAGCGCCGCCGCACCGCCGAGGCATTGCATCAGGCCTACCAGAATCTTGAACTGCGGGTACGGGAACGCACGGCAGAACTGACGACCCTCAACGATCAGTTGTTGCGGGAAATCGATGAGCGCCGTCGCGCGGAATCACGCCTGCGCGAAGCCAAGCTCGAAGCCGAGCAGGCCAACCTGTCGAAGACCAAGTTTCTCGCCGCGGTCAGCCACGATCTGCTGCAACCGCTGAATGCCGCACGGCTGTTCACCAGTGCCTTGCTGGAGCGCCGGGAACCGGTGGCCAACGAGATTCTGGTGCGTAATGTCAGCAATTCCCTGGAAGACGTGGAAAACCTGCTGGGCACCCTGGTGGATATTTCCAAGCTCGATGCCGGGGTGATCAAGGCCGATATTGCGCCATTCGCCCTGAGCGAATTGCTGGAAAACCTCGCGGCCGAGTACACCCAGGTGGCCCGCAGCGAAGGGCTGGAGCTGCATTTCATCCCGTGTTCGGCGCTGGTGCGCAGTGACATTCAATTGCTCGCGCGCATCCTGCGCAATCTGCTGAGCAACGCCATTCGCTACACCTACAGCGGTCGGGTGGTGCTCGGTTGCCGGCGTCATCACCAACGGCTGTCGATTGAAGTCTGGGACAGCGGCATGGGCATTGCCGAAAACCGCCTGGAAGAGATTTTTCAGGAGTTCAAGCGCGGTGATGTGCAGCGTCCGGATCAGGATCGCGGTTTGGGGCTGGGGTTGGCGATCGTCGAGAAAATTGCCGGGATACTTGGCCACCGGATTCACGTGCGTTCGTGGCCGGGCAAGGGTTCGATGTTCTCCATCGAGGTGCCTTTGAGCGCCACGGCACCCAAGGCGCTGCCGAGCCTGGTCATGAGTGAGCCGATGCTGGAGCGTCTGCGTGGCGCGCGGGTATGGGTGCTGGACAACGACGCGGCCATTTGCGCCGGTATGCGCACCTTGCTTGAAGGCTGGGGGTGCCGGGTGGTGACGGCGCTGTCGGAGCAGGACCTGGCGCGGCAGGTGGACAACTACCATGAAGAAGCGGACTTGCTGATCGCCGACTATCACCTGGATGACGATCAGAACGGCGTGGATGCCGTGGCCCGAATCAATGCGCGGCGCGCTTCAGCGATCCCGGCGATGATGATCACCGCCAACTACAGCAACGAGCTCAAACTGCAGATCCGCGAATTGGGGCATACGTTGATGCACAAACCGGTGCGGCCGATGAAGCTCAAGACGGCGATGAGTCATTTGCTCGGCAGGCCTTGAGCCTTTGGGTGTTTGTGCTGGCCTCATCGCGAGCAGGCTCGCTCCCACAGTGGAACTGCGTCGTTCACACATTCTGTGATCAATGCAGATCAATGTGGGAGCGAGCCTGCTCGCGATGCGGTCTTCCAGACCAATCTCAACGCCGCAAATACGATCCGAAATCAATATCCCCGGCACTCAGAATCGCCTGCACCCGGTTGTGCACATTCAGTTTGCGCAGGATCGCCGAGACATGGGCCTTGACCGTGGTTTCGGCGATTTCCAGGGTGTAGGCGATCTGTTTGTTCGACTCGCCCTTGGTCATGCGTTCCAGTACCAGCAACTGCTTGCGGGTCAGGGCCTGGAGCAGTTCCGGCGGGAAGCTCGGGTTGTCGTTCATCCGGCGGTGGGTGGTGCTTTTTTGCGTGCGGATGATGTCCGGCGGCAGGTAGACGTTGCCGTTGAGAATCTGCTGGATCGCCTCGGTCATTTGCACCCGCGGCGAGGATTTGGTGATGAATCCTACTGCGCCGTAGGTGATGGCTTGTAGCACGATCTGCTTGTCCTGTTCGGCTGAAACGATCACCACCGGAATGGTCGGCGCTTCGTTGCGCAGGTTGATCAGGCCGTTGAGGCCGTGCATGCCGGGCATGTTCAGGTCAAGCAGGATCAGGTCCAGGTCGTCGTGGTCCTGGGTCAGCGCCAGGGCGCTGTCGAGGTCAGCGGTTTCCATGACCTCGCTGCCCGGGAAACCATCGCTGATGACGTTATGAATGGCTTCGCGAAACAGCGGGTGATCATCGGCAATCAGAATTTTGTACATAGCCTTTCACCTCATTATTTTGATTTAGGGTGTGGCAACAACACACAAGCGTAAAGGGTCAGGGAAAGGGTTCTGGCTGGGCGGGCATCACCGGCAGGTTCGCCGCTTGCCAGGCATCCAGGCCGTCGCGATACCAATACAGAGTCTTATAGCCCATGGCGGCGGCGCGCCTGACCGCATTCCAGCTCAACCAGCAATCGGAGCGGCAGTAGAAGACCAGCGGTTGCGCGAGATCGCCTGCGGTCAATGTGTTCAGGTTACGCGCAAAATAGTCCTGCCAGTCGGGTGTCAGGTCTCCATCGCCGGTATTGGCCAGCCAATGACTGCCGGGCAGGTTCTCGTGGGGCTGGTCTTCGATGAAGCGCCCTTGCAGCCATTGGCGGCGGTAGACGTCGATCAGCACCGGGCGCGGCGTTTGGGTAAGCAGGGTTTGCAGGGCCGGCGTATCGATGATGGACGCGCCCTGTAGCTGATTCGGGGTCGGACTGCGGTAGAGGCCGATGCGATAGCCGTCGGCGGAGAACAGCGGTGTTTCGGCGTGCGCGACGCCCAGTAACAGGCTCAGCGATAACACAGCGAGGGAAGGGCACAGCAGAACACGTCGGGCACGCGGCATGGGGTTCGGTCCTTATAGTTATGAACCCATTACATGCCAGTCTCGGTGCGTTGGGAATGCGACGATAGACAGGAAAACCAGTACTAAAGTAGTAATTTTGCCTGCTTTATTGTGCGAGCGAGCCCGCTCCCACACTGGATCCGCGTCGTACAGATATTCCGCGAACAATGAGAATCAACTGTGGGAGCGAGCCTGCTCGCGATGAGGTCATCACATCCGGCATTGATGTCGGCTGACACTACGCCATCGCGAGCAGGCTCGCTCCCACAGGGGGCGTTGTGTGTTAGTTGGCTTTGCGCAAGGCGGCGTGTTGCGGGTTGAAGGTGAGTACTGCCAGCAGCGCGAACACCAGCGTCAGCCCTACACAAACTGCCAGCGCCAACGGGTTGAAGCGTTCATACAACGCAAACCGCACCAGCTCCACCGCATGGGTAAACGGGTTCAATGCACACAACCAGTACAACCACTCGCTGGACTCACGCATCTTCCACAACGGATACAGCGCCGACGACAGGAAAAACAACGGGAAGATCACGAAATTCATCACCCCGGCAAAGTTCTCCAACTGGCGGATGGCATTCGACAGCAGCAACCCCAGCGCGCTGAGCATCAACGCCACCAGCAACAACGCCGGCAGCGCAATCAACAGCCCCATGGCCGGTGGTTGCACGCCGTACACCCAGGCAATCGCCAGAAAGGCGTACACCTGCAACAGCGAAATCAACGACGTCGCCAACAATTTGCTGCACAGCAGAAAGGTCCGGGGCAGGGGGCTGGTCAGCAGCACGCGCATGCTGCCCATTTCCCGGTCGTAGACCATCGACAGCGAACCTTGCATGCCATTGAACAGCAGAATCATGCAGGCCAGGCCGGGGATGATGTAGACCTCGTACGGGATGTAGGTGTCGTAGGGCTCAATGATCGCGATCCCGAGTGCCGCGCGAAAACCGGCAGCGAACACCAGCAGCCACAGCAACGGCCGCACCAGCGCACTGAGAAACCGCGTGCGCTGCAACACAAAACGCAGCCATTCGCGCAGCACGATGCCGCTGAAACACTGCCAGTAAGCATTCATCGGGCAACTCCAGAGGTCGTCAGGCGCGCGAAGGCGGAACCGAGATCGCCACCGTGTTCCAGGCTCAGGGCGTCGGCCTGTCCGCTGGCCACCAATCGGCCCTGATGGAGAATCAGCAAATCATCGCTGGGCTGCACTTCATCCAGCAGATGGGTGGTCCAGAGCACACTGATGTGCTGCTCGCGGCACAAATTGCGGATGTGTTGATTGAGCGCCAGGCGGCTGGCCGGGTCGAGGCCGACGCTGGCTTCGTCAAGCAGCAACAGGCGTGGCTCATGCAGCAACGCCCGGGCGATTTCCACCCGGCGGCGATGGCCGCCATTGAGTTCGCGCACCCGTTCGCGGCGGCGTTCGGTCAGCGTCTGACGGGCCAGTTCGGCGTCGACCCGGAGGCCGGTCTGACGCCGCGACATCCCGTGCAGCGCGGCGTGATAACGCAGGTTCTGCTCGACGCTGAGGTCCAGGTCCAGGGTGCTTTGCTGAAACACCACACCCAATTGCCTGAGCGCCGGACGCGCCGCGTTGCGCAACGAACAGCCACCGACGCGGATGTCTCCGCGCTGCAAATCGTAGAGCCGGGTGAGCAGGGCGATCAGGGTCGATTTGCCCGCGCCGTTCGGCCCCAGCAGCGCCGCGAAACGCCCCGGCTCCAGGCAGAAACTCACCTGCCGCAACGCCTCCCGCGCCCCATAGGCAAAGCTCAGCTCGCTGACTTCCAGTGCGTTCATGGTGTCACCACCACGCCCCACGGATAGCGCCCGACCTTGACCGATTTGGTGACTTTGAGGCTATCAACATCGATCACCGAGACATCGCCGCTGACACCATTGGTCGCCAGCAATTGCTTCTGGTCCGGGGTAAATGCCATCTGCCAGACACGCCGACCCACCAGCAGGTAATCGAGGATTTCGAAGGTCTTGGCGTCGATCACCGCCACATGATTGGCCGGGCCGAGCGCGACGAACCCGTACTTGCCGTCGGCGCTGAGCTTGATGCCCACCGGCTGGACCTTGTCCGGGTGCACGCCCTTGATCTGGAAGGTCAGGGTCTTGAGGATCTGGCGGCTCGCGACGTCGAGAATCGTCACCGTGCCGCCGATTTCCGCCGAGGCCCAGAGCTTCGAACCGTCCGGTGTGAATTCGACGAAGCGCGGCCGCTGATCCACCAGGGTGCTGTCGGCCAGGGTCTGGGTGCTGGTGTCGATCCAGTGCAGCATGTTGGTGGTTTCGCTGGTGTTCACCGCCCACTTGCCATCGGGGCTGACGGCCATGCCTTCGGGTTCGACGCCGACGTTGATCTGGCTCAGCACCTTCGAGGTTTCGGTGTCGATCACCGTCACCAGCGCATCGTCTTCGTTGGAGACGTACAACCAGCGATTGTTGGGGTGCAGGGCGAACTGCTCGGGGTCCTTGCCCGAGGGCAGTTCCTTGATGATCTTGCGCGTGGCCACGTCCATCACCTGGACCCGGTCCGAATCGCTGGCGCAGATGTACAGCAGCTTGTTGTCGTGGGACAGCAGCAGGCCGCGTGGGCGCTGGCCGACGGGCAGGGTGTCGGTGACTTGCAGGGTCTGCAGGTCGATCAGGCTCAGGCTGTTGTCCTTTTCGTTGGAGACCCAGGCGGTGCTGGCCGCGACGTGTCCGGCGGCGAGCAGCAAGGCGCAAGAGAGCAGGGTGCGGCGCATGGCGGATTCCTTGTTGTTGTAGTTTTTGTGGCGGATCAGGGATTAGGGATAGCGGCAGCTGACCTCGGGCTTGTCGTAGCCCAGGCTGTCCATTTCGTTGAAGGGATGCAGAAAACCGTCCTGGGGCGAAGTGCTGACCAGTGCGCGGGGTTGCACGATGGGAATCGGCTGGCGCAACTGGCCGTTCCACGGGCGATAACTGAGCTTGCGACCCTTGAAACCGTCCAGCGGCAATTGATCGCTGATTTCAAGCGTACGGATCGCCATGGGATCGACCTGACGCAGTTTGCTCACCGCGCTGGCGATGCTGCGCACGGCGATCCACGCGGCGAAATCCCGATCATTCATCCAGCGCCCGGCCAGGGCTTCGAAGCGTTTTTGCAATTGGGCGGCGCCGTAGGTTTCCACGGTCTTGTGCCAGCCGACCGGGGTCAGGCCCTGAGTGCCGGCGACCGGACGGGGATACCAGGTCTGGTAGGGCACGTATTCGCCGAAGTCGCCGCGTTCATCCGCCACCAGTACCACGTCGTACTCGGCGGTCTGGGTGAACAGCGGCATGTCGGCCTGGGCGCTGCGACGCTGATCGTTGTCGAAACTCCAGGCTTTTTCCGCCACCAGTTTCAGTCCGAAGCGTTTGGCGGCGCGGCGCAGGGCGGCGGCATAGGCTTGATCGTCCGGCGTCGGGCCGACGATCAGCAGCGCCCGTTGCCATTTGCGCACCACCAGAAATTGCGCCAGCGCATCGGCCAGCATCGCCCGGCTCGGCAGACTGTGCAGCACGTTCGGCAGGCAGTCGGTGGTGCGCAGGCTGTCATCGGGGCTGCCGGCGTTGACCAGCAGGCTATCGGGCAGAGCGGCACTGAGTTGGCGCAGGCTGGCGGCGGGTGCATTCACGACGAACAACCGCAGGCCTTGAGCGTGTTGGGCTTTCGCCGCTTCGAGCAAGGCGTCCGGGTTGTCGACGTTGGCACTGGCCAGGGTGTAGCTGTGATTGAGAAAGCGCCCGGTGCTGTTGCTGTCGGTGATCGCCAGTTCGGCGCCACGCAGCCCGGCGTCGACCGGTTCGGGAATGATGTTCGACAGCAGCGGGCCCGGGTCGGGGCGGTAGCCCAGATAGCCGATCTGCACCTGCAGCGGCGCCTCGGCCGCTTGACTCTGGGTCGCCAGACCGGCGGCGCAGGCAATCGCCAGCAGGTAGATCAGGGCGTAAGGGGCAAGCTGGCGCATAAGGCACTCCATTACAGGTAGCGCCAGCATAGGAAGCCTGCGAGGCAGAAGGAAATATGCAGAAAGTACCAGTGAGGCAGTACCAAGGTAGTAACTCGCTCCGGGCGGCGCGGTTTTAGCATGGGCAATAACGGCCATCACTCTGGAGGAGATCAATCATGCGTATTCTCAAAGCGCTGCTCCTGCCGTTGTTACTGATCCTGACCCTCATCGGCGTCGACAAACTCCACGGCCCGCGCCCGGCGCCGTTGCTGGTGACGCCCGCGACGCCGGGGCGCTAGGCGTGTCGGCCCTGTGGCGGATCAACCTCTGGGTCTGCGGCTTTTTCGCCCTGGTCACCCTGGCGTGCATGGGGTTGCTGGTGCATCAGGCGGTGGAGGACGTGGAGCGCGAGCTGCAATCCGCCGAGGCGGTGGTCGAGTACTTGAGCGAAACCGCCGAGCGTGATCCTGTCAGTTTGCAACCGAGGCTGACGAGCAGCTTGCGTCATGTGCGGGTGCGCTGGCTGGAGCCGGGCGAGGCGGCGCGGCTGCCGGTCCAGGAGGGGCTCGACGCCTGGCTCGGACGTCTATTGTTCGCCGAAGCCCGGCACAGTGCGCGGGTGCTGGATTTGCAGGATGGCCGGCGCGTACAGATCGCGGTCGATCCACGGGATGAAATCGACGAAGTCTGGGATTCCGTTCAACAACTGCTGAGCCTCTGTGGCCTGGCACTGCTGCTGAGTCTGTTGACCATCCGCTGGGCCGTGCGCCGTGGCATGGGCCTGCTCGATGAACTGCTGCGCGCCTTGCAGCAGGTATCCGGCGGCCAGCTCAAGGTGCGATTGCGCGCGGAAGGGCTGCCCGAGGCGCGGCAACTGGCTACGCACTTCAACCGCATGACCGAGGCGTTGGAGCAGGCGCGCGCCGACAACACCCAACTGACCCAGACGTTACTGGCCGTGCAGGAGCAGGAACGCACCCATCTGGCGCAGACCCTGCACGATGATCTCGGCCAATACCTGGCGGGGATTCGCGCCCAGGCCTGCCTGTTGCGGCTGGTGGCGGATCAACCTGTGGTGGTCGAGCACACGGTGCGCGAGCTGGAGCACAACTGCGAACACCTGCAACAGGGCTTTCGGGCGCTGGTGCACGACCTCTATCCGGTGGTGCTGCAACACCTGCCGTTGTCCGAAGCCTTTGGTTTGCTGGTCGAGCAGTGGCAAGGCCGGCAGGGGATCGATTGCCAGTTACGGGTCAGCGCGCAGTTACCGCTGTTATCCGGGCCGGACAAGACTCATCTCTACCGGTTGTTGCAGGAAGCCCTGACCAACATTGCCCGGCATGCCGGTGCCAGTCAGGTGCGGGTTCGCCTGCAACATCACGGCGGACATTTGCGCTTGCTGATTCGCGATAACGGTCGCGGTGCAGAGCAGCCACAGCGGCCGGGTGTCGGTTTGTATTCGATGTTCGAACGCGCCCGCAGCCTGGGCGGCGAGCTGCGGATCATCAGCCACCCCGGCGCCGGTTGGGCGCTGGCCTTGAACATGCCTTTGGAGGCGTCATGAATATTCTGTTGGTCGATGACCATGCGGTGGTCCGTCAGGGCTACGCCAGCCTGTTGCGGGCGCTGCTGCCGGCGATGGAAGTGCGTGAAGCGGCCACGGGCGAGGAGGCGCTGATTCGGGTTCAGGAAGCCGTGCCGAACCTGGTGATCATGGATTTCGGCTTGCCCGGCATCAGCGGGCTGGAAACCACCCGGCGTTTGCGTCAGCGCTTGCCGCAGTTGCGGGTGCTGTTTTTCAGCATGCACGATGAACTGCCGCTGGTGCGCCAAGCGCTGGACGCGGGAGCCTCGGGCTACCTCACCAAAAGCTCGGCGCCGGAAGTGCTGATCGAGGCGGTGCGGCGCATTCTCGCGGGCCACGCTTATATCGAGCAGCCCCTGGCCACTCAACTGGCGTGCCACCCGCAACAGGACGCCAGCGATCCTCGCTTGCAGAGCATGACCCAGCGCGAGCTGGAGATTTTCGTGATGCTTGCCAAAGGTACTCCGGCACGGTTGATCGCCGAGCAGTTGAGCATCAGCAGCAAAACCGTCTCCAATCACCTGACTTTGCTCAAGAGCAAATTGCAGGTCACGTCCCATACCGAGCTGGTGCATTTGGGGATTGATATGGGAGTGGTGCGAAAGGCGAGCTGACGCTATCCACCGCAAGACCCTGTGGGAGCGAGCCTGCTCGCGATGAGGACATAACATTCAACATTGATATTGTCTGTCAGACCGTCATCGCGAGCAGGCTCGCTCCCACAGGAGTTCTGTGTTGCATTGTCGATTCGGGGCTCATTTGTTCCACGTCGTCGGGCAACCGGTGCACCCCTCCATGTTCGCATCCTGAAAATTTGCATAGTGCTGGCGCGAACCGCTGAGGTTGGCACTCTCCAGGTTACTTTCCCCAAACTTGGCTTCCTGCAGATTGGCATCGCCGAGGTTCGCGCCTTTGAGATCGGCCTTGCTCAGCCAAGTCATTTCCAGGTCGGCGGCCCGCAGATTGGCATTGTGCAGTTTGGCGCCGGAGAGCCGGGCGAATTGCAGGTAGGCGCCGCTGAGGTTGGCGTCCTCGAATTGCGCACCCTGGGCGAACATTCCCCACCCTTGAATCGCCATCAGCGTCGCGCCGGTGAAGTCGGCCAGGCGCAGGTTGCTCTGTTGCAGGCTGGCGCGGGTCAGGTTGGCGCCTTGCAGTCGGGCTTTTTCCAGGTTGGCGAGGTCGAGGCGGGCGTGACGCAGATCGGCGTCGCGCAGGTCGGCGCCGCTGAGGTTCATGCTGCGCAGGTCTTGATTGCTCAGGTTGGCGCCTTTGAGATTGGCGCCGGGGCATTGGCTGTGTTCGGCGATGGTGCAGCCGTTGATGATCAACTGGGTGTCTTCGCCGTCGTCGGCGTAGGCGGAGGGTAGGCTCAAGAGCAGCAAAAAAGGCAGGTATTTCATCACGAGATCTCTAAATGGGCCTCGATACGGCTTCACGTAGCAGCTGTCGAGCCCCGGCGAGGCTGCGTTGGCGTTGTGTCAGGCTCATCGCCAACGCGGCCTCGTTTCACTCGACAGCTGCTACGTAATGCGATCTCAGCAAGGTAGGTGGCGTTACTTCTGAGCGGTTTTCGTATCCCAGCTCGGGATCTTGAACACCCAGAACGATCCGCCCTGAGCCACCGGTTTGGTCAGCTCCGCCATGTCGCCACCCCACAACGGCACCGCGCCGCCATAACCGACCGTTACGCCGACGTACTGCTCGCCATCCTGTTCCCAGGTGATCGGCGGCGAGACGATGCCGCTGCCGGTCTGGAACTTCCACAGCTCCTCGCCGGTTTTCGCATCGAAGGCCTTGAAGAAGCCGTCGCCAGTACCGGTGAACACCAGGTTGCCCTTGGTCGCCAGCACACCGGCCCACAGTGGCAGCGCTTCCTTGTGCTCCCAAACCACTTTGCCGGTGGTCGGGTTCATCGCACGTAAGGTGCCGACGTGATCGTCGTACATGCGCTTTATGCGGAAACCCATGCCCAGATAGGCCGAACCTTTCTTGTAGTTCACCTCTTCGGTCCAGTATTCCTCTTTCCACTGGTTGCTGGGGATGTAGAACAGGCCGGTGTCCTGGCTGTAGGCCATCGGGTTCCAGTTCTTGCCACCGAGAAACGGTGGCGACACTTCAACCGATTTGCCCTTGGTCTCGCCCGGCAGTGGTTTGGCCGGACGCTGGCCGGCATTCTCGACCGGCTTGCCGGTCTTGAGGTCGATGTGGCTGGCCCAGGTGATGTTGTCGACGAAGGGGAAGGCGTTCTGCAATTTGCCGTTGTTGCGATCGACCACGTAGAAGAAACCGTTGCGGTCCGCATGGCCGGTGGCCTTGACCGTTTTGCCGTCCTTGTCCTTGTAGTCGAACAGCACCAGCTCGTTGTTACCGGAGAAATCCCAGGCATCGTTCGGGGTGTGCTGGTAGAACCATTTCACCTCGCCAGTGCTCGGGTCGACACCGACCTGGCCCGACGTGTAGAGGCTGTCATAGTCGTGGGGGTTGCCGTCCTTGGACGTGCGCGCCCAGGTATTCCACGGGCCAGGATTGCCGGCGCCGACGATGATGGTGTTGGTTTCCGGATCGAAACTGGCGCTCTGCCAAGGGGCACCGCCGCCGTGGCTCCAGGCCTCGACCTTACCGGTTTCGGTGGTCGGATCGTTCGGCCAGGACGGCGCCTTGACGTCACCGGTGGTGGTGCTGTCCTTGCCGTTCAAGCGGCCCATGTGACCCTCGACGAAAGGCCGCATCCAGACTTCTTCGCCGGTGTCCGGGTCGCGGGCAAAGAGCTGCCCGACCACGCCGAACTCATCGCCGGAGCTGCCGTGAATCAGCAGCACCTTGCCGCTGGTCTTGTCTTTGATCAGCACCGGGGCGCCGGTCATGGTGTAGCCGGCGGCGTGGTCGCCGAACTTCTTGTTCCAGACCACTTTGCCGGTGTTCTTGTCCAGCGCGACCAGCCGCGCGTCGAGGGTGCCGAAGTAGATCTTGTCGCCGTAGATCGCTGCGCCGCGATTGACCACGTCGCAGCATGGGCGAATGTTGTCCGGCAGGCGGTGGTTGTAGGTCCACAGGCGCTTGCCGGTCTTGGCGTCCAGGGCAAATACCCGCGAATACGAACCGGTGACGTACACCACGCCGTCGCTGACGATGGCCTGGGATTCCTGGCCGCGCTGCTTCTCGTCGCCGAACGAGTAGGACCAGGCCGGGGTCAGCTTGAACACGTTCTTGTCGTTGACCTGGGCCAGCGGGCTCCAGCGTTGGGCGTTGGTGCCCATGCCGTATTGCAGCACGTCCTTGGTGGTCAGGTGATCATTGGCAATGTCTTCCCAACTCACGTTTCGCGTGGGGGCAGCGGGGGCTGTTGCGGCATGGCTGGCAGCGCTCAAGGACAAGCTGCCCACCAGCAGAAAAGCCTGCACGGCAAGTGTCAGCGGGGAAAGGGCGGGTAGCGATCTTATTGTCATGGTTGCAGTTCCCAGTGGAGGTTTTGGCCTTCACAGGTTGGTGCGCGCAACGTGTTGCCGGATACGGAAAAAGTCCCGCTGTTGCCGGGAATACTTCCCGTACGGCACCTGATTTGGGTGTGCGCCACAAGCCCTACTACCAAGGGACTAGAAGGCGGCCACCAAAGCAGCATGGGGCTTGCGCGAAGCCGGTCCCAAGATGGTTGCCATAGCCTCTGCCAAGAGGTTTTGCGTGCAATCTTGAGGGCATAACAATGACAACAAAACGCAACGCCTTGCTCGTTGCCGGACTGCTGGCCGGCTTTATCAGTGCAGGTTCCGTCTGGGCCCACGGCAACGTGGTGCCACAAGCCGTGGAAACCAAGGGACTGACCCCGATCAAGGACGCCGGCGTACAGGTTGATGCCGATGGTTGGGCGGCGGTGAACCCTTACCGCGCCTCCCCGGAACACGACAAGGCCGTGGAAATCGGCTCCTCGGCCTACAACCAGAACTGCGCGGCCTGTCATGGCCTGGAAGCCAAGTCCGGCGGCATCGCCCCCGATTTGCGCATGCTGGATGTCGGCGACGCCGGTGATGAATGGTTCGTCGAACGGGTCCGCCACGGCGCGGTGCGGGACGGCCGGGTTTACATGCCAAAAATGGCCGACTATCTGAGTCAGGAAGCCTTGTGGGCGGTGCGTACTTATCTGGATAGCGTCCACGTCGAGGAGTAACCGATGCGCCTGCTCGCTGTGTTGATCAGCGCTGTGCTGCTGTGCTGCCAGGTGGTGCAGGCGCAGGTCCGTACCTATGACGAAATGATCGCCGCCGGTGAGCTGAAAGTGGCGGTCTACAAGGACTTCGCTCCCTACAGTTTTGAAGACGCCGGCCAGCCCCGTGGTGTTGATGTCGAACTCGCCCAGGCGTTGGCCAAGGCCCTTGGCGTGCACCTGACGCTGATCTGGGCGCCCGCTGGCGAAAAGCTCGACGACGACTTGCGCGACTACATCTGGCGGGCCAGTCAGTTGCACGATCTGCAGCTGGCCGACCTGATGATGCGCGTGCCCTATGACCAGGACTACGCCCGCAAACGCAACGAACTGGGTGAACTGGAAAACGGGCATGTGGTGATGTTCGGGCCATACCAGAACGAACAATGGCAGGTTGCTTATGACCACCGCCGACTGGACAAGGTCGGCAGCGTCGCGGTGTTCGAGCACCACCCGATCGGCGTCGAGGTCGACAGCGTGCCGTCGTTCTACCTGACGTCGGTATTCAACGGCATGCTCGCCGGCAAAACCCACCACTATCCCGGCGTGCCCCAGGCGTTTGCGGCCATGAAGGCCGGTGAAGTCGATGCGGTGATGGCCATGCGTGGCGAGATCGACTGGCAAGTGCATGAAGCCGCCGACCCGCAAGTGGTATTGGCGGAAAACGCCTACCCGAACATGGGCAAGCAACGCTGGGAAATCGGCATGGCGGTGCACGAAAGCAACCGGCAACTGGCTTACGCGGTGGAAGAGGCGCTGGAAGCGTTGATCCGCGAGGGCTCGGTAAACGCCATTTATGCCCGTTACGGCCTGCGCTATGACGTGCCCGAGATGTACCAATAGTGAACTGGCGAGCGAGTTGTCTGTTGGCCTGCTGGTTACCCATGGCCGCGCACGCGGCGAACATCGAACCGGGCAAAGATCCGGTGCCGTCGGTGATGTGGGCCTTCTATCACAAGCAGATGCTCGGCGACGCACCGTTCGTGTTCGACGAGCGGGTCAAACTGCTCGCGCCGCCGTTCGCCGAAGATGCCCGGCAAGTGCCGCTGGAAATCGACGCACGGGCATTCAAGGGCGAGGTGGTGAAAATACTCGCCTGGGCCGAACTCAACCCGTTACCGAAAATCGTCGATTTCCAACCGCTGGACCGGGTGCTGCCGTGGCTGTCGATCCGCATCCGTATCGAACAGGCCACGCCCTTGCGCGCGGCGGTGCTGACCCGCGATGGGGTGTGGCATGTCGGTTCGACCCTGATCGATGCGGCGGGCGGCGGTTGCACCGCGCCGAGCGTGGTGCGTACCCAGCCGGGTTGGGAGGAGCACATCGGCGAAGTGCTTGGCGGGCGTTATCCCCGTGGCGAGTTCAGCCGCGTGCGGATGCAGGTGGCGCACCCGATGGACAACGGCATGGTCAGCGGCATCCCGGAATTCTTCATCAACCATGCCGAGCTGCGGGACCAGAACGATCAAGTGCTGGCCCGCCTTGAGCTGTTTCCCGCTGTCAGTGAAAACCCCAACCTGGCCTTCGACATCGAAGGCGCGGGGCAGACGCGGCTGTTGCTGCGCGATAACAGCGGCAATCAATTCGATGCGGCCATACCCTGACCCCAAGGAGCGCGTCATGCGCTGGATGCTGCTGTGGTGTCTGAGCCTGAGCCTTCCCGCTTCGGCAGACCTCGACTATTCGCTCAAGCCCCGGCAGATCGCCGAAGACACCTGGTTGCTGGAAGGCAGCACCGACAATTTTACCAAGGGCAACGGCGGCAACATCGTCAACACGGCGTTCATCGTCACCGAGCGCGGCGTGGTGGTGATCGATACCGGACCGTCGAAGCGCTACGGCGAAGCGATGCGCAAAGTGATCGCCGCGACCACCGATAAACCGGTGATCCAGGTATTGCTGACGCACCATCACCCGGACCATGTGCTGGGTAATCAGGCCTTCAGTGACGTGCCGATCGGCGCGTTGGCCGGCACGACCGAGTTGCTTCAGCAGCAGGGCGACGCCATGGCCGAGAACATGTATCGGCTGGTGGGTGACTGGATGCGTGGCACCGAAGTGGTGTTGCCGACCCAGACGCTGACGCCCGACGTGCAAAGTTTCGGGAATCACGATTTGCGCCTGATGAGCCTGGGTGGGCACACGGGCGCGGATCTGGCTATTCTCGACCAGAAAACCGGCGTGCTGTTTGCCGGGGATCTGGTGTTTTATCAACGGGCCCTGACCACGCCCAATAGCCTCGGGCTATCGGTGTGGCTGGCGGACATCGCCACGCTTCAAGCCTTGCCCTGGACGTTGATCGTGCCCGGTCACGGCCCTGTGGCCAGCGATCAACAACCCTTCGAGCAAATGCGCGACTACCTCACCTGGCTCGACCAGTTGATGCGCGACGGCGCCGCCAACGGCAGCGACATGGTGGAGATGATCCGCAGCCCCATTCCCGAGCGGTTTGCCGGGATCAGCCTGAGTCGGTATGAGCTGATTCGTAGCGTTAGTCATCTGTATCCGCGCTACGAACGCGCGCAAATGACCCGAGTCGATTCCACCGCAAGCAAATGACCAACACAAACCCCCTGTGGGAGCGAGCCTGCTCGCGAAGACGGCGGCACATCCAGCATCAATGTAACGGATGGACCGCTTTCGTGAGCAGGCTCGCTCCCACAAGGGGCCGGTGTCGGGCACAAAATCCGTACTCATCCCCTCCGACCCTGTACTAAGGGACTAGCAATCTCAGCACTGCGGGCAATTGTTGGAAGGGCGGCGGCGCCCAAGAATCTGCACCAGACCGGGAAAATTTCCCGGGTATAACAAAAACCGCAGAGGTAGCCGTCATGACCCAACCCGCACGTCGCCAACCCTTCGTCTTGAGCGTGCTGCTCAGTGCCATGCTGTTGTCCGGCCAGGCATTGGCCGCCGTCACCGACCAGGACATTCTCCAGGACCCCAAGAACCCGGAGCAGATCGTCACCAACGGTCTGGGCGTCCAGGGTCAGCGCTACAGCCCGCTGGACACCCTCAACGTCAACAACGTGAAGGACTTGCGGCCGGTCTGGGCGTTCTCCTTCGGCGGTGAAAAACAACGCGGTCAGCAAGCGCAGCCGATGATCAAGGACGGCGTGATGTACATGACCGGCTCCTACTCGCGGGTGTTTGCGGTGGATGCGCGCACCGGCAAGAAACTCTGGCAATACGATGCGCGCCTGCCCGATGACATCCGCCCGTGCTGCGACGTGATCAACCGTGGCGTCGCGCTGTACGGCGATCTGGTGTTCTTCGGCACCCTCGACGCCAAGCTCGTGGCCCTGAACAAGGACACCGGCAAAGTCGTGTGGAGCAAGAAAGTCGCCGACCACAAGGAAGGTTATTCGATCAGCGCCGCACCACTGGTGATCAACGGCAAACTGATCACCGGTGTGGCCGGTGGCGAGTTCGGGGTGGTCGGCAAGATCGAAGCCTATGACCCGAAAAACGGCGACCTGCTGTGGTCCCGGCCCACCGTCGAAGGCCACATGGGCTATGTCTACAAGGGCGGTAAGGCTGTAGAAAACGGCATCTCCGGTGGCGAAGCCGGCAAGACCTGGCCCGGCGACCTCTGGAAAACCGGCGGCGCGGCGCCTTGGCTCGGTGGTTACTACGACCCGGAAACCAACCTGCTGCTGTTCGGCACCGGCAACCCGGCACCGTGGAACTCGCACCTGCGTCCTGGCGACAACCTCTACTCGTCATCGCGCCTGGCGCTGAACCCGGACGACGGCACCATCAAGTGGCACTTCCAGAGCACGCCCCACGACGGCTGGGACTATGACGGCGTGAACGAGCTGGTTTCGTTCAACTACACCGAAGGCGGCAAAGAGATCAAAGCCGCAGCGACCGCCGACCGTAACGGCTTCTTCTACGTGCTGGACCGCACCAACGGCAAATTCATTCGCGGCTTCCCGTTCGTGGACAAAATCACCTGGGCCACCGGCCTGGATAAAGATGGTCGGCCGATCTACAACGAAGCCAGCCGTCCAGGTGCACCGGGCAGCGAAGCCAAAGGCAGTTCGGTATTCGTCGCTCCGGCGTTCCTCGGCGCGAAAAACTGGATGCCGATGGCCTACAACAAGGACACCGGCCTGTTCTACGTGCCGTCCAACGAGTGGGGCATGGACATCTGGAACGAAGGCATCGCCTACAAGAAAGGCGCGGCGTTCCTCGGTGCCGGTTTCACCATCAAGCCATTGAACGAAGACTACATCGGCGTGTTGCGCGCCATCGACCCGAAAACCGGCAAGGAAGTCTGGCGCCACAAGAACTTCGCGCCGCTGTGGGGCGGGGTGCTGACCACCAAGGGCAACTTGGTGTTCACCGGCACGCCTGAAGGTTTCCTGCAGGCGTTCAATGCCAAGACCGGCGAGAAAGTCTGGGAATTCCAGACCGGTTCCGGCGTGCTCGGTTCGCCTGTGACCTGGGAAATGGACGGCGAACAGTACGTCTCGGTGCTCTCCGGTTGGGGCGGCGCAGTACCGCTGTGGGGTGGTGAGGTGGCCAAGCGCATCAAGGACTTCAACCAGGGCGGCATGCTCTGGACGTTCAAGTTGCCGAAAGACCTAGTGGCCAAACACTAACCCTCAGACCACCGCATAACCCTGTGGGAGGCGAGCCTGCTCGCGATGAGGTCAGCACATTCAACATGAATGTCGACTGTCAGACCGCTATCGCGAGCAGGCTCGCTCCCACAATGGTTTGTGCAAAACCTACGACCAAATAACGAGAGTCCTCCTGCCAACGGCGCATTCGTCTGGCGCGCGGGGCTCTCTACTATCGGTTCATCGCCTGTTTGCCCGACAGGCATCGACCCAGACAGAGGCCCACCATGATCTACGCACAACCCGGAACACCAGGCGCCGTCGTGACGTTCAAGGCGCGCTACGGCAATTTCATCGGCGGCGAATTCGTCGCGCCAGTCAACGGCGAGTACTTCACCAACACCTCGCCGGTCACCGGTGAAGTGATCGCCGAGTTCCCGCGCTCCAGCGCCGCCGACATCGACAAGGCCCTCGACGCGGCCCATGCCGCTGCGGATGCCTGGGGCAAGACCTCGGCGCAGGACCGTTCGCTGGTGCTGCTGAAAATCGCCGACCGCATCGAACAGAACCTGGAAATCCTCGCCGTCACCGAAACCTGGGACAACGGCAAGGCCGTGCGCGAAACCCTCAACGCCGATGTGCCGCTGGCCGCCGACCATTTCCGTTACTTCGCCGGCTGCATCCGTGCTCAAGAAGGCGGCGCCGCCGAGATCAACGAGCTGACCACCGCCTATCACTTCCATGAGCCGCTGGGCGTGGTCGGTCAGATCATCCCGTGGAACTTTCCGCTGCTCATGGCCGCGTGGAAACTCGCGCCGGCCCTCGCTGCCGGTAACTGCGTGGTGCTCAAACCCGCCGAGCAGACGCCGCTGTCGATCATGGTCTTCGCCGAGCTGATCGCCGACTTGCTGCCGGCCGGTGTGCTGAACATCGTTCAGGGCTTCGGTCGTGAAGCCGGTGAGGCGCTGGCCACCAGCAAGCGCATCGCCAAAATCGCCTTCACCGGTTCCACCCCGATTGGCGCGCACATCATGAAATGCGCTGCCGAGAACATCATCCCGTCCACCGTGGAGCTGGGCGGCAAGTCGCCGAACATCTTCTTCGAAGACATCATGAACGCAGAGCCGCAGTTCATCGAGAAAGCCGCCGAGGGCCTGGTGCTGGCCTTCTTCAACCAGGGCGAAGTCTGCACCTGTCCGTCCCGGGCCCTGGTGCAGGAATCGATCTACGAGCCGTTCATGGTCGAGGTGATGAAGAAGATCGTCAAGATCAAGCGCGGCAACCCGCTGGACACCGAAACCATGGTCGGCGCCCAGGCGTCCGAGCAGCAATACGACAAGATCCTCTCGTACCTGAAAATCGCTCAGGAGGAGGGCGCCGAACTGCTCACCGGCGGTGCGGCCGAGCGTCTTGAGGGCGACTTGTCCAGCGGCTATTACATCCAGCCGACGCTGCTCAAGGGCCACAACAAGATGCGCGTGTTCCAGGAAGAAATCTTCGGCCCGGTGGTGGGCATCACCACCTTCAAGGACGAAGCCGAAGCCCTGGCCATTGCCAACGACAGCGAGTTCGGCCTCGGTGCCGGCCTGTGGACCCGCGACATCAACCGCGCCTACCGCATGGGCCGGGCGATCAAGGCCGGGCGTGTCTGGACCAACTGCTACCACCTGTACCCGGCCCACGCCGCGTTCGGTGGCTACAAGAAATCCGGTGTCGGCCGTGAAAACCACAAAATGATGCTCGATCACTATCAGCAGACCAAAAACCTGCTGGTGAGCTACGACATCAATCCGATGGGGTTCTTCTAACCCCCGCAAGAACACCGCAAAACCCTGTGGGAGCGGGCTTGCTCGCGATGAGGCCAGTACATTCAACATCTCAGTTGACTGTTACACCGCCATCGCGAGCAAGCCCGCTCCCACATTGATCTGGTGTGTACTTGAAGACCGCGCACACCCCCTACCAACGCACGCCGCTACCTCCTTCGAAAGTAGCATTCGGGTGCCTGGCGCCCCGTGCATTAATGGCTTTACCGGAATCGTCCGGCACAAGAAGAGGATTGACCCATGTGGACTAAACCCGCGTTTACCGATCTGCGCATTGGCTTCGAAGTGACGATGTATTTCGCCAACCGTTGATTGTTCACCCGGCCAGCCGTTGCGTTGGCCGGGCCTGCCTTCTGGAGCATTGCTCATGCACATCCGTGTTCTCGGCTCCGCCGCTGGCGGTGGTTTTCCGCAGTGGAATTGTAATTGCCGCCAGTGCGCTGCCATGCGCAATGGCAGCCTGCGAGCGCAACGTCGCACGCAGTCCTCCATTGCCCTGAGCGACAACGGTGTGGACTGGGTGCTGTGCAATGCTTCACCGGACATTCGTGCACAGCTGGAGAGTTTTCCGGCCCTGCAACCCGCACGCTGGCTGCGCGATACGGCCATTGCCGGCGTCGTCCTGATGGACAGCCAGATCGACCATTGCACCGGCCTGTTGAGCCTGCGCGAAGGGTGCCCGCATTCGGTGTGGTGCACCGAGCGGGTTCACGAGGATTTGAGCAGCGGCTTCCCGTTGTTCACCATGCTCAAGCACTGGAACGGCGGGTTGCAGTGGCGGCCCATCGGGCTGGACCACGAGCCGTTCAGCATCGCGGCCTGCGAACACTTGCAGTTTCGCGCGATTCCATTGGTCAGCAACGCACCTCCGTATTCGCCCAATCGCGGCAATCCACAGCCGGGCGACACCATTGGCCTGTTTATCGAAGACCGGCGCAGCGGCGCAGCGCTGTTCTATGCGCCGGGCCTGGGGCAAGTCGACGACGAAGTCCTGAGCTGGATGCAGCGTGCCGATTGCCTGCTGCTGGACGGCACCTTGTGGCGCGACGACGAGATGCGGATCTGCGAAGTCGGCCAGAGCCTGGGCAGTGAAATGGGGCACCTGTCGCAAAGCGGCCCCGGCGGCATGCTCGAAATCCTTGAAGACTTCACCCGCCAGCGCAAGGTGCTGATCCACATCAACAACACCAATCCGATCCTCGATGAGGACTCGGCTGAGCGGGCGTTGCTGGAGCGGCGGGGTATCGAAGTGGCTTATGACGGCATGAGTATTGAGCTGTAGCTGCTGGCCTCATCGCGAGCAGGCTCGCTCCCACAGGGTTTTGTGTACACCGCAAGTCCCTTGTGGGAGCGAGCCTGCTCGCGATGAGGCCAGACCCGACACCGCAGAACCCAACGGTTGTTCACCGGAGAACCGCAATGACTGACACCCCGATGACCCCCACCGAATTCGAGCAGGCCCTGCGCGCCAAAGGCGCCTACTACCACATCCACCACCCATTCCACCAAGCCATGTACGCCGGCCGGTCCAGCCGGGAGCAGATTCAGGGATGGGTCGCCAATCGCTTCTACTACCAAGTGAACATCCCGCTCAAGGATGCCGCCATCCTCGCCAACTGCCCGGACCGCGATGTGCGCCGGGAATGGCTGCAACGGATTCTCGACCACGACGGCGTCCCCGGCAGTGAAGGCGGCATCGAGGCCTGGCTGCGTCTGGGCGAAGCGGTGGGGCTGGAGCGTGAGCAAATCCTCTCTCAGGAACTGGTGCTGCCCGGCGTCCGTTTCGCCGTCGACGCCTACGTCAATTTCGCCCGCCGCGCCTGCTGGCAGGAGGCGGCCAGCAGCTCCCTGACCGAACTGTTCGCGCCACAGATCCACCAATCCCGACTCGACGCCTGGCCCACCCATTACCCGTGGATCGACGTCACCGGCTATGACTATTTCCGCACGCGTCTGAGTCAGGCGCGGCGTGATGTCGAGCATGGCTTGCGCATCACCCTGGCGCATTACGTCACGGTCGAGGGCCAGCAGCGCATGCTGGAGATCCTGCAATTCAAGCTCGACGTGCTGTGGAGCATGCTCGACGCCATGAGCATGGCCTACGAACTGGAACGCCCGCCGTATCACACCGTCACCCGCGACAACGTCTGGCACCGGGGGATCGCCCTGTGAGCCTGATCAGCCGTGAGCAATCACCGGCGCTGCGCCAAGGCTTTCGCCTGCAATGGGAACCCCGCCAGGATTGCCACGTGCTGCTGTACCCCGAAGGCATGATCAAACTCAACGCCAGCGCCGGGCAGATCCTCGATCTGGTGGACGGCCAGCGCAGCGTCGCGGCCATCATTGATCAGCTGTCGTCGAGTTTCCCTGGCGTGCCGGGGATCGACGAAGATGTGCTGGCGTTTCTGGAGGTGGCCCATGCTCAATACTGGATCGAATGACGCGCGTCCGGGGCCGCCGCTGTGGCTGCTGGCGGAGCTGACCTATCGTTGTCCGCTGCAATGCCCGTATTGCTCCAACCCGTTGGACTTTGCCAAATCAGGTGAAGAGTTGAGCACCGAAGAATGGATTCGCGTGTTCCGCGAGGCCCGGGACATGGGCGCCGCGCAACTGGGCTTTTCCGGTGGTGAACCGTTGGTTCGACAGGACCTCGCCGAGCTGATCAAGGCTGCCCGGGACATGGGCTACTACACCAACCTGATCACCTCGGGCATCGGCCTGACCGAGCAGAAGGTGCGCGACTTCAAGGTCGCGGGCCTGGACCACATCCAGATCAGCTTCCAGGCCGCCGACGAGGCGGTCAACAACATGCTCGCCGGTTCGCGCAAGGCCTTCGCGCAGAAACTGGCGATGGCCCGCGCGGTGAAAGCCCAGGGTTACCCGATGGTGCTGAACTTCGTCACCCATCGGCACAACATCGACGAGATCGCGAAGATCATCGACCTGTGCCTTGAGCTGGAAGCGGACTTCGTCGAGTTGGCGACCTGCCAGTTCTACGGCTGGGCCGAACTCAACCGCGTAGGCCTGTTGCCAACCCGCGAACAATTGCAGCGCGCCGAACGTATCACCAACGAATATCGCGAGCGCCTTGAGGCCCAGGGCCATCCGTGCAAGCTGATCTTTGTCACCCCGGATTACTACGAAGAACGCCCCAAGACCTGCATGAACGGCTGGGCCAACCTGTTTCTCGACATCACGCCAGACGGCACCGCGTTGCCTTGCCACAGCGCCAGGCAGCTGCCGGTGCAGTTTCCCAACGTGCGCGAGCACAGCATCGAGCACATCTGGACCGATTCGTTCGGTTTCAACCGTTTTCGGGGCGATGACTGGATGAAGGAGCCGTGCCGCTCCTGCGATGAAAAGCACAAGGACCTCGGCGGCTGCCGCTGCCAGGCGTTCATGCTCACGGGCGATGCCGCCAATGCCGATCCGGTGTGCAGCAAATCGCCGCACCACGGGGTGATCCTCAAGGCGCGCGAGGAAGCCGACGCGCCGGGGCAGGGCATGGAACACCTGACGTTGCGCAACGAGAAGGCTTCTCGGCTGATCTACCGCGGATGAATCGAACGACACAAATCCCCTGTGGGAGCGAGCCTGCTTGCGAAGACGGCATCACATTCAATATAGATGTCGACTGACCCACCGCTTTCGCGAGCAGGCTCGCTCCCACAGGGATCTTCAGTGAATGCAGAGTCTGGATACACCCCGAACCGTGCTACCCCATTGGTCTGATTGCATTCGCAGCCGGATGCTTTAGTGTGGGTTCTACCTTCCAAAACAATAAAAACAGGCTTTCCAATGAGCCAGAGTCTCAGCCAGCTGCGTAAATTCGTTTCGCCTGAAATCATCTTCGGTGCCGGCTGCCGGCACAACGTCGGCAACTACGCCAAGACCTTCGGTGCCCGCAAGGTCCTGGTGGTCAGCGATCCCGGGGTGATTGCCGCCGGTTGGGTCGCCGATGTCGAAGCCAGCCTGCAAGCCCAGGGCATTGACTACTTCTTGTATAGCGACGTTTCGCCCAACCCTCGGGTCGAAGAAGTCATGCTCGGCGCCGAGCTGTACCGCGAAAACCACTGCGATGTGATCGTCGCCGTCGGTGGCGGCAGCCCGATGGATTGCGGCAAAGGCATCGGCATCGTCGTCGCCCACGGGCGCAGCATTCTCGAGTTCGAAGGCGTGGACACCATCCGCGTGCCCAGCCCGCCGCTGATCTTGATCCCGACCACCGCCGGCACCTCGGCGGACGTCTCGCAATTCGTGATCATCTCCAACCAGCAAGAACGCATGAAATTCTCCATCGTCAGCAAGGCCGTGGTGCCGGACGTATCGCTGATCGACCCGGAAACCACCCTGAGCATGGACCCGTTCCTGTCGGCGTGTACCGGCATCGACGCGTTGGTGCATGCCATCGAAGCCTTCGTGTCTACCGGGCACGGACCGTTGACCGACCCCCATGCGCTGGAAGCCATGCGTCTGATCAACGGCAACCTGGTGCAAATGATCGCCAACCCGAACGACATCGCCCTGCGCGAGAAGATCATGCTCGGTAGCATGCAGGCCGGGCTGGCGTTCTCCAACGCGATCCTCGGCGCGGTACACGCCATGTCCCATAGCCTTGGTGGGTTTCTCGACTTGCCGCACGGCTTGTGCAACGCGGTGCTGGTGGAGCACGTGGTGGCCTTCAACTACAGCTCGGCGCCGGATCGCTTCAAGGTGATTGCCGAGACCTTCGGTATCGATTGCCGTGGCCTCAATCACCGGCAGATTTGCGGGCGTCTGGTGGAGCATCTGATCGCTCTGAAACATGCGATCGGTTTCCATGAAACCCTCGGTTTGCATGGGGTCAGCACCGCGGACATTCCGTTCCTGTCGCAACACGCCATGCACGACCCGTGCATTCTTACCAATCCGCGCGAATCCAGTCAGCGTGATGTCGAGGTCGTCTATGGCGAAGCCCTCTGACGAACAGCAACGGGCGCTGGCCGGGTTACTGGGGTTAGGCAGCCATTCGGCGCGCAAGAGTCACTACCCGGAACTGGCCGCTCGCCTCGACGAGCTGGAAGCCGAGCGCAATCGCTACAAATGGCTGTTCGAAAACGCGGTGCACGGGATCTTCCAGGCCAGCCTGCTGGAAGGCATGCGCGCCGCCAACCCGGCGCTGGCGCGGATGCTCGGTTATCAGGACCCGCAGGACGTGCTGTTTTCCCTGGCTGACCTGGCGAGCAACCTGTTTGTCGGTGGTGCGCGGGAGCTGGAAAACATTGGCGAAATCCTCAGGCATCAGGGCAGTCTGCACGGCTATGAAACCCAGTTGCGGCGCAAGGATGGCAGCAGCCTCGACGTGCTGATGAACTTGCTGCTCAAGCCTGATCAGGAAGGGCTGGTAGAAGGGTTTGTCGCCGACATCACCGAACGCAAACTGGCCCAGCAGCGCCTGCAACAGCTCAACGACGAACTGGAGCAACGCGTCACCGCGCGCACCGACGAATTGCTCGAAGCCAACCGCAACCTGCAACAACAAATCACTCAGCGCAAACAGATCACCGAGGCCTTGCGCGATGCCCGTGACGCCGCCGAGGCCGCCAATCGCAGCAAGGACAAATACCTCGCCGCCGCCAGTCATGACCTGCTGCAACCGCTCAACGCCGCACGTTTGCTGATCTCGACCTTGCGCGAACGCAAACTGCCCGAAGTCGAACAGGTGCTGGTCGAACGCACCCACCAGGCCCTGGAAGGGGCGGAAGATTTGCTCACCGATTTGCTGGATATTTCCCGGCTCGATCAGGCCGCGGTGAAACCGGATGTCGCGTTGTACCGCCTCGACGAGTTGCTCGGGCCGTTGGTCTCGGAGTTCCAGTCGGTGGCCGAAGCGGCCGGGCTGAACCTGCGGGTGCACATGGGCGATTTCGCCATTCGCACCGACTTGCGCCTGATGACGCGGATTCTGCGTAACTTCCTCAGCAACGCCTGCCGCTACACCGACGAAGGCAGCATCCTGCTGGGGGCCAGGCGTCGGGGTGACATGCTGCGTCTGGAAGTCTGGGACACCGGGCGCGGGATAGCCGCGGATCGGCTGGATTCGATCTTCCTGGAGTTCAACCAACTGGACGTCGGCCGCGCCGCCGACCGCAAGGGCGTTGGCCTGGGGCTGGCAATCGTCGAACGCATCGCCAAGATCCTCGACTACCGGATTCAGGTGCATTCGCTGCCGGGGCGAGGCTCGATGTTCAGCATCGAGGTGCCGATTTCCCATGAGGTTCCGCTGCCGATCAGTCAGGTCGCGCCCCTGCCGGGTACAGGCAATCCGTTGCCGGGCCGGCGCTTGCTGGTGCTGGACAACGAAGTGAGCATTCTGGAAAGCATGAGCGCGCTGCTCGGGCAGTGGGGTTGCGAAGTGGTGATCGCCACCGATGAAGCCTCCGCGCTGGTGGCCTTGCAGGGCCAGGCACCGGAGCTGATCCTGGCGGACTATCACCTCGATCACGGGGTGGTGGGCTGTGAGGTGGTCAGGCATTTGCGTGAGCATTTCAGCCAGGTGATTCCAGCGGTCATCATTACCGCGGATCGCACGGATCAGTGTCGGCGCTCGTTGCAGCGACTCGATGCACCGCTGCTGAACAAACCGGTGAAACCCGGCAAGTTGCGTGCGGTGTTGAGTCAGATGCTGGGGTAGCGGTGGGTTCAGGGCAGGTTTCAGCCGGTGATCATTGGCGGCAGGGTGCCCAGCAGCGAAACCGCCGCCACTGCGCCGATACCCAGTAGCCATTCCAAGATCACGCTGGCGCGCAATGTCGTCAGCCGCTGCTCACAGTCCTTGATTCGCAACCGATTGAACAGCGCCAACCCCAGCATCGCGGCCACCAGTAGCACCTTGATCAACAGAATCAACGCAAACCCGGACAGCAATGGCGTCGGCCAAAAAGTCCCGGTGAGTACCCGCACGTTGATCAGGCCCGTGATCACCAACCCCGCCACCAACACATATCCGATACCGCTGAAACGCTGCAGTATCGCGCTGACCGCCTGCCCGGCGGGTTGCCGAAGGATCATCACCAACACCAGCAACCCACCGAGCCAGGCGCCGACGCAGGTCAGGTGAATGATCTGATTGAGGATCAGCAGCTGGCCGTTGAGGCCATCGAGCATCGCGCCGTGACCGACCGGGGCCAGCGTCGCCAGCAACAGAGCGCTCAGGGTTATTCGTAAGGGCAGGCTGGAGCGCAACGGTATCAGCAGTAGCGTCATGAGCACACTATTGAGCAGCAGGTGCCAGCTCCAGACCTGACCGAAAAACGTATTGCCCAACACCAGCCGCAGGGTCGACAGATCGAATGCTGCCTCCCAGGCCCCGGCCATGCTGGCGGTGATCAGCAGCAACCAGCCGATGCCGCTGACCAACGCCACCGCCGCGAGCCAGCGGGTGACCCGCGCCAAAGGCTTGTCCAGCAACGTCTCACGGCCCAACAGCAGCGGCCTGAAGACCCAGGCTCCGAACAGCATCAGCACCACGGTGAAATGCAGGAAGCGGCACAGCACCATCGCGCTCGTCATGAATTACTGGCCAACCTTGAAGCTGTAGGCGCCTTCGCTTTTGTGGGTGTCGACCGACACGGCATGCCATTCCACTTTGTAGGCGCCCGCCGCCAATGGTGCGGCCGGCGTAACGATCAAGGTTTTTTTATCGCTGCCTTCGGTGGCCAGGCTTTTCACCGGGACGTCGGCACCGTCCTTGCTGATCGTGACTTTGGTGAAGGTGGCTTCGACGCCTTCGGAAAACACCAGGCGCAAGTCCGACGGTGCGCTCACGGTGCTGTCGGCGGCCGGGGTCTGGCTTTTCAGATGGGCGTGGGCAAACACCGACGAAGCGGCGAGCAGAGAGCCGAGCAGGGCGGCGGCAGTCAGGGTTTTCTTGAGCAGCATCGTGGATACCTCAGAGGCAGATTCGAAGAATCGGGCAGTTTACCTGCGAGAACCTTGTTGTACGAAGTTTGGTTTTCCCCTGTCGCCGCGACGTAGAGCGGGTGCTAGTCTTGACCAACGCTGTTGTCAGGGAGCCCTCATGGGCAATCACAAGATCGAGATCCGCCGCAGTAACGTCGAGAAAATTCTGCTGGGGGCCGAAAAGGTCTTCGCCGAAAAAGGTTTCGGTGGCACCGCCATGGCTGACATCGCCGCAGAAGTACAATTGCCACGTTCGAACCTGCATTACTACTTCAGCACCAAGACCGAGCTGTACAGCGCCGTGCTGCTCGGTTTGCTGGAAGTCTGGAAACAGGACGCCTTGTGCTTCGAAATGTTCGACGACCCGCGCGTGGTGCTCAGCAGCTACATCCGCGCCAAGATGAACCACTCCCGCAGCCGGCCTTACGGTTCGAAGGTCTGGGCCAACGAAATCATCCACGGCGCACCGACGCTGGGTGAGAAACTGGACGTCAGCCTGTACGACTGGGCCAAGATGAAAGAAGCGAAAATTCGCCAGTGGGTGGACGACAAACGCATCCTGCCGGTGGAGCCTTCGAGCCTGCTGTACATGATCTGGGCCTCGACCCAGCATTACGCTGACTTCGATCACCAGGTGAACATCCTTAATGATCATCAGCCGCTGTCGGACATGCAGTTTGAGCGGGCGGTGCAGACGGTGACGAGTGTGATATTGCGCGGGATTGGGTTGGAACCGTGAGGTTTGTGGTGTATCGACGGGCCTCTTCGCGAGCAGGCTCGCTCCCACAGGGATCTGTTGAACGCTGAAGATCCATTGTGGGAGCGAGCCTGCTCGCGATGGCTGCCGTTCAGGCACCGCTGGTTTCAGGGGCTGACATGGTAGGGATTCCTCGGATCATGATTCCAGTCCAGAAACGGCTTCCCGTTCTCCATCGGCACCATCTCGATGCAATCCTGCACCGGGCACGTGATCTGGCATAGATTGCAGCCCACGCACTCATCATCAATCACTTCATATTTATGCGTGCCGTCCGCCTGCTTGAGGCTGGTAACCGCCTGATGGGAGGTGTCTTCACAGGCGATATGGCAACGGCCACAACCAATGCACGCCTCCTGATCAATCTTCGCAATCACCTGATAGTTAATGTCCAGGTACTTCCAGTCCGTGGTATTGCCTACCGCCCGCCCGGAAAAGTCCGACACGCTGGCATAACCCTGACTGTCCATCCAGCGTGACAAGCCGTCCTTCATTTCATCGACAATCCGGAATCCGTGCAGCATGGCCGCCGTGCACACCTGCACCGCGCCGCTGCCCAACGCGATGAATTCCGCGGCGTCGCGCCAACTGCCAATGCCGCCAATGCCGGAGATCGGCAGGCCTTGGGTCTGCGGGTCGCGGGCGATCTCGGCGACCATGTTCAGGGCTATCGGCTTCACCGCCGAACCGCAATAACCACCATGGGTGCTTTGGCTGCCCACGGCGGGATTGGCGACCATGCGCTCCAGGTTGACGCTGGTGATCGAATTGATGGTGTTGATCAGCGACACCGCATCGGCACCGCCACGATGGGCCGCGCGGGCGGCGACGCGGATGTCGGTGATGTTCGGCGTGAGCTTGACGATCACCGGCAGCGAGCAATAGGTCTTGCACCAGCGGGTGACCTGTTCGACGTACTCCGGCACCTGGCCGACCGCCGCGCCCATGCCCCGTTCCGGCATGCCGTGGGGGCAGCCGAAATTCAGTTCGATACCGTCAGCGCCGGTGGCTTCCACCAGTGGCAGGATGTGTTTCCAGGACGCTTCGACACACGGCACCATCAACGACACGATCAGCGCACGGTCCGGCCAGTCCTTTTTGACCTGGGTGATTTCCCGCAGGTTGATTTCCAGCGTCCGGTCGGTGATCAGTTCGATGTTGTTGAAGCCCATCACTTCACGGTTGGGACCGAAGTGTGCCGAGTAGCGCGACGACACGTTGACCGCCGCCGGGTCTTCACCCAGGGTTTTCCAGACGACGCCACCCCAGCCAGCCTCGAAGGCGCGGACCACGTTGTAGGCTTTGTCGGTGGGCGGCGCGGAGGCCAGCCAGAACGGGTTGGGGGCTTTGATGCCGGCGAAGACAATCGAGAGATCGGCCATTTACGCAGCCTCCACGTTGAGCATGAGTTGGGCGTTGATCGCTTCGGCAGCCCGTTTGCCGTGCTGCACCGCTTGCACGGTGAGGTCCTGATCGAGGCTGGTGCAGTCGCCACCGGCGTACACGCCGGGGATGCTGGTGCGCAGGTTTTCGTCCACCTGAATCCGCTCACCCTGACGCTTGAGTTCCCGGGCCAGCGGGTCGGCGAGGGCGCTTGAGTCGAAGGCCTGGCCGATGGCCTTGAAGATCGCGTCGGCGACCAGTTCGAAGGTCTGCCCGGTGGTTTGCAGGCGACCTTCTACCAGGTGCGTGCGGGCGAAACGCATGCCGCGCACATTGCCCTGGTCATCGAGCAACACTTCTTCCGGTTGTGCCCAGGTCAAGAGCCGCACCTGATTGGCCTTGGCGATGTCCTGTTCGTGGCCGGTGGCGCCCATGTCCTCGACACCGCGGCGGTACACCAGATTGACGTCATGCGCACCGAGACGGGCCATTTGCACGGCCATGTCGATGGCCGTGTTGCCGGCGCCGAGCACGATGCAATGGTCCGCCAGCGGCAGCTGACTCAGGTCATCGGTCTGGCGCAGTTCGCGGATGTAGTCGGTGGCGGCGAGCAGGCCGGGCGCCTCTTCGTGAGGCAAGCCCAATTGTTTGCTGGCCGCCAGACCGAGGCCAAGAAACACCGCGTCGAACTGTTGATGCAGTTCGCTAAGGGTCAGGTTCTCGCCGAGTTTCTGGCCGTGACGGATTTCGATGCCGCCAATCGCCAGCAGGAAATCCAGTTCCTTTTGCGCGTAATCGTCCACCAGTTTGTACTTGGCGATCCCGTATTCGTTGAGGCCTCCGGCCTTTTCCCGTGCCTCGAAAATCACCACGTCATGCCCATGCATGGCACTGCGGTGAGCGCAGGACAACCCGGCCGGGCCGGCACCGACCACGGCGATACGCTTGCCGGTGGCCGCGGCGCGCTGGAACGGGTGTTCGCTGAAGTGCGCGTTGTCCACGGCGTAGCGTTGCAGCAGGCCGATCAGCACCGGTGCGCACTCGTGGTCGTTGTTGCGCACACAGGCTTGCTGGCAAAGGATTTCCGTCGGACAAACCCGGGCGCAACTGCCACCGAGGATGTTCGCCGAGAGGATCTTTTGCGCGGCGCCCTGAACGTTTTCCTGATGGATATTGCGGATGAACGACGGAATGTCGATCTCGCTCGGACAGGCGTTCACGCACGGCGCGTCGTAGCAATACAGGCAGCGCGAGGCTTCCAGATGCGCCTGACGATCGTTGAGCGGCGGTGCCAGATCGGTGAAGTGGCCGGCGAGGGCGGCCGCATTCTCATAGGGATGCGGAAGGTGGTTCAGGGTCTTGATCACGGGGTTGGCCTCACGGTTATTGAGGTACTGCCTCTGATGGGCATTGGTTTGTTCACGGTCCTCCCGGTAGGAGCTGCCGAAGGCTGCGATCTTTTGATCTTGATCTTAAAAAGCAAAGTCAAAAGATCGCAGCCTTCGGCAGCTCCTACAGAGGAATGCATTTCAAATGTGGGAGCGAGCTTGCTCGCGATAGGCCGAAGGCCGCTCTCAGCGTTTCACGGCAACAGGCCTGGTCAACTCAGCCCGCTTGCTCAGCAAATCAAACACCGCCGGATACGCCGGCCGTTCGACATACCGCCCGGCACCCCGCTCGGCCCGTAGATCGCCATCCGCCCAGACCACCCGGCCCTGGCTCACGGTATGACTCGGCACGCCGCGCACGGTCTTGCCTTCGAAGATGTTGAAGTCCACTTGCTGGTGATGAGTCTTCGCCGAAATCGTCCGCGTGCCCTCCGGGTCCCACAGCACCAGATCCGCATCGGCACCGACGCGAATCGCCCCTTTGCGCGGGTAGAGGTTGAAGATCTTCGCGGTGTTGGTGGAGGTCAGAGCCACAAAGTGCTGCATCGACAATCGCCCGGTGTTGACCCCTTCATCCCACAGCACGGCCATGCGGTCTTCGATACCGGCGGTGCCGTTGGGGATCTTGCTGAAGTCGTCGCGGCCAGCGGCTTTTTGCTCGGCGCAGAAGCAGCAATGGTCGGTGGCGGTGGTGTGCAGGTTGCCTGATTGCAGGCCATGCCAAAGCGCTTCCTGATGACCGCGAGGACGGAACGGCGGGCTCATCACGTAGCCGGCGGCGGTCTGCCAGTCCGGGTGTTGGTAGACGCTGTCGTCCAGCAGCAGATGCCCGGCCAGCACTTCGCCGTAGACTTGTTGGCCCTTGCTACGGGCGTAGGTGATTTCGTCGAGGGCTTCCTTGGTCGAGACATGCACCAGGTACAGCGGTGTGCCCAACGTTTCGGCGATACGGATCGCCCGGCTCGCCGCTTCGCCTTCAACCTGTGAAGGGCGCGACAGCGGATGTGCTTCCGGGCCGGTCATGCCCTGGGCCATCAACTTGCGTTGCAGGTGATAGACCAGCTCGCCGTTTTCTGCATGCACGGTGGGTACCGCGCCGAGTTCCAGGCAGCGCTCGAAACTCGCCACCAGGGTGTCGTCGGCCGCCATGATCGCGTTCTTGTAGGCCATGAAGTGCTTGAAGCTGTTGACCCCGTGGTGGCTGACCAGCTCGGCCATTTCCTCGCGGACCTGCTCGCTCCACCAGGTGATCGCGACGTGGAAACCGTAATCCGACGCCGACTTTTCCGCCCAGCCGCGCCACTGATGAAACGCTTCCATCAAGGATTGCTGCGGATTGGGGATCACGAAGTCGATGATCGACGTCGTGCCACCGGCAAGTCCCGCCGCCGTACCACTGAAAAAGTCTTCGCTGGCCACGGTGCCCATGAAGGGCAATTGCATGTGCGTGTGCGGGTCGATGCCACCAGGCATCAGGTATTGGCCACTGCCGTCGAGCACTTCGGCGCCCGCCGGAACATCAAGGTTTTCACCGATGGCCTTGATCACGCCATCGGCGCAATAGACGTCGGCGCGATAACTTTCATCGTGGGTAATAACGGTGGCGCCACGGATCAACAGAGACATTCCGAGTTCCTCGCAGGCAATGACCGACTTGTGCCGGTTCTAAATGTTTTATATGAAGCCAGCGCAAACAGGTGTATTCCTGTCATCACTGTCAGGAATAGAAGCTAGTCTGAGTTTTGGGAATGAGCAAGAATATTTTTTATAAGCCTGTGTCTGTTTTAACTTATTGAAATATAACGATTAAAACTGAAAATCACCAAAACGGTGAGGCCCCTCACCATTTTGACGCACTTGACAGGTTCTAAAAATGAACGAGATTTCTTATGTGAAATCAGCCGCTTGAGGATGGTCTATGGTTGATGCGCAACATTGAAAAAAAGAGGTATGCACCAGATTGAGTCCTGACTGTTCGGACAACTTGCCTGGCATTCGGCCTGAGTGGCGTGGCAAGTAACCGGGAACTCAGAAGTTGAATATATAAAACTGATAAACATCAGTTATTTACAAAGCTTTATGGCACTGCCCGATGCGCAAGCGGGATACCCGGCACGTTTATTGATGCCGCCGCTGACACCTTGGCCGGTCCGTAAAAGTTGTCAGTTCCTCCGGCCATCGTCGGCTCGCGCGCTTTGCGCCAGCCCCTGATGAGCAAAAATAATCAAAAGAACAGTGGAGTGGCCATGCAACAGATCAGATCGCAAGTGACCGAGCGCGACGGCTTGTTTGAGCTGGAAGCCGGCAGCGACGTGCTCGACAGTCCCCGTTACAACCACGACATGGCACCGACCAAGGTGCACGAACGAACCTGGAACAAATGGCACATCACCGCGCTGTGGGTCGGCATGTCGATCTGCGTGCCGACCTATACCCTTGGCGGGGTGTTGACCGCGTACTTCGGTCTGAGCGTCGGCGAGGCGCTGTTGGCGATTCTGTTTGCCAACATCATCGTTCTGATCCCCCTGACACTGAATGCATTCCCCGGCACCAAATACGGCATCCCGTTTCCGGTGTTGTTGCGCTCGTCCTTTGGCGTGCTCGGTTCCAACATCCCGTGTCTGATCCGCGCCCTGGTGGCGTGCGGCTGGTTCGGCATCCAGACGATGTTCGGCGGGCTGGCGATTCATCTGTTTCTGGGCTCGGTATTCGAGGGCTGGAAGTCCCTCGGCGGCACCGGTGAAGTCATCGGCTTCATGATGTTCTGGGCGCTCAACCTGTGGGTGGTGCTGCGCGGTGCCGAGTCTATCAAGTGGCTGGAAACATTGTCGGCACCGCTGTTGGTGCTGGTCGGCGTGGGCCTGCTGGTGTGGGCGATGCCGAATGTGTCGATGACCGAGTTGCTGGCGATTCCGGCCAAGCGTCCGGAAGGGGCGAGCGTGGTCAGTTACTTCGCTGCTGGTTTGACCGCGATGGTCGGGTTCTGGGCCACGCTGTCCCTGAACATCCCGGACTTCAGCCGTTACGCGAAAAGCCAGAAGGACCAGATACTCGGGCAGATTTTCGGCTTGCCGCTGACCATGTTCCTGTTTGCGGCTCTTGGCGTGGTGATGACGGCTGCATCAGTGAAACTGGTCGGCGTCTCTGTCTCCGATCCAGTCACCCTGATCGGACATATTCAGAGCCCGGTCTGGGTCGCGTTGGCCATGGCGCTGATCATCATCGCCACGCTGTCCACCAACACGGCGGCCAACATCGTTTCGCCGACCAACGACTTCCAGAACATTGCGCCGAAGGTGATCAACCGTACCAAAGCGGTGTTGCTCACGGGGCTGGTCGGCCTGGTGTTGATGGGGCATGAGTTGTTGAAAAAACTCGGGCTGATCGTCTCCGACGTGAGCCTGGAAACCGTCTATTCCAATTGGTTGCTGGGGTACTCCAGCCTGCTGGGCCCGATCGCCGGGATCATGGTGGTGGACTATTTCCTGATCAAGAAACAGCAACTGGATTTGGCCGGGCTCTATCGCGATGACGTTTACCCGGCGTGGAACTGGTTCGGGTTTATCGCGTTTGGTGTGCCGGTGGCGTTGACGCTGCTGTCGCTGGGTAGCGATGCATTCAGCTGGTTCTATAGCTATGGCTGGTTCACCGGCTCGGCGCTGGGTGGGTTGATTTATTACGGGTTGTGCTCGATGCGGCCTAGCCCGTCAATCGCCAAATCCCCGGTGTGAGCACTGGCCCCATCGCGAGCAGGCTCGCTCCCACAGAGGGAACGCATTTCAAATGTGGGAGCGAGCCTGCTCGCGATGGCGGCCTCCAAAGCACCAAAGAAATACCAGAAGAAACCTATAACAACTGCCTGAGGAGATCATCATGAACGCTGCCGTAGACGTTCTGCAGTCCACCCATCAGCACATCAACCGCGACCGTCTCTGGCAGTCGCTCATGGACCTCGCCAAACTCGGCGCCACGGTCAAGGGCGGCGTCTGTCGCCTGGCCCTGACCGACCTCGACCGTCAGGCCCGGGACATTTTCGTGAAGTGGTGCGAAGACGCAGGCTGCACCGTCAGCATCGACGCCGTCGGCAACATCTTCGCCCGCCGCCCCGGCCGCAACCCGAACCTGCCCCCGGTGATGACCGGCAGCCACATCGACACCCAGCCCACCGGCGGCAAGTTCGACGGTTGCTTCGGCGTGCTGGCCGGCGTCGAAGTGCTGCGCACCCTCAATGACCTCGGCGTGGAAACCGAAGCGCCGCTGGAAGTGGTGGTCTGGACCAACGAAGAAGGCTCGCGCTTCGCTCCGTGCATGATGGGCTCCGGCGTGTTCGCGGAAAAATTCACCCTCGAAGAAACCCTGGCCAAGGTCGATGCCGAGGGTATCACCGTGGGTGAAGCACTGAACGCCATCGGCTACGCGGGCTCACGCAAGGTCAGTGGTCACGCCGTCGGCGCCTATTTCGAGGCGCACATCGAGCAAGGCCCGATCCTCGAAGACGAACACAAAACCATCGGCGTGGTGATGGGCGCCCTCGGGCAAAAATGGTTCGACCTGAAACTGCGTGGCGTCGAAGCCCACGCCGGCCCAACCCCCATGCACCTGCGCAAGGACGCCCTGGTTGGCGCGTCAGTGATCGTCGGCGCCGTCAACCGTGCAGCCCTCGGCCATCAACCCCACGCCTGCGGCACCGTCGGTTGCCTGCAAGCCTACCCCGGCTCGCGCAACGTCATCCCCGGCGAAGTGCGCATGACCCTGGACTTCCGTCATCTGGAGCCGGCGCGGCTGGACTCGATGATCGCCGAAGTCCGCGAAGTCATCGAAACCACCTGCGAGGAACACGGCCTGACCTTCGAACTCACCCCCACTGCCGACTTCCCGCCGCTGTACTTCGACAAGGGCTGCGTCGAAGCCGTACGCGGTGCGGCTCAAGGTCTTCGCTTGTCCCGCATGGACATCGTCAGCGGAGCAGGGCACGACGCAATCTTCCTTGCTGAACTCGGCCCGGCCGGGATGATCTTCGTACCGTGCGAAGGCGGCATCAGCCACAACGAAATCGAAAACGCCGCGCCGGATGACCTGGCGGCCGGGTGTGCGGTGTTGTTGCGGGCAATGCTGGCGGCTTCGGCGGCGATTGCCAGTGGTCAATTGGCGGCTTGAATCGTAGAAGACCGCTTACTCTGGCAGCGCCTGCGCGTTTGCGGGCGCCCGCCGATGACGGTTACTTCTTGCCGTTGACCTTACGAGGAAACTCAACGACGCGCCTGCAACGCTCTGAATATCAACATCCCCGCCAGCATAGCGATCACAAATACCCAGGCCTGCCAATGGCCCGTCGGTAGCAACACCAGCGCAGGCCCAGGGCAGATGCCCGCAATACCCCAACCAACCCCGAACAGCAGGCTGCCACCTATCAAGCGTCTATCCAGCTCACGACTGACAGGCAACTGCATCGGTGCACCGAGCAAGGACTTCGGTTGTTTCATGGCCCAGTGAAACGGCACCCAGGCCACCGCAATCGCCCCGATCATGACCAGCGCCAGGGAGGGATCCCACAGGCCGGTTATATCGAGAAAACCCAACACCTTGGCCGGGTTGGCCATGCCTGCCAATAGCAGACCGATGCCGAACAGCAGGCCGGCGAGGAAAGCCGTCAGTTTTTTCATGTTCAAAACCCCAGCAGATGACGCAGCACAAACACAGTCGCAAAGCCTGCGAACATGAAGCTCAGCGTCGCGACGATGGAGCGTGGTGACAGCCGCGAGATACCGCACACCCCGTGGCCACTGGTGCAACCAGAGCCATAACGGGTGCCAATCCCGACACACAATCCGGCGATGATCAGCCCCACGGTACCGGTCTTGAATTCGATGGCCGGCCATGCCTGAAACAACGCCCACAACATGGGGGCCGCCAGCAGTCCGAGGATGAATAAGGCTTTTTCGCCGCGTCCCGAATCACCACGCTCCAACAAACTGCCCAGCAGTCCGCTGATCCCGGCTACCCGTCCATTGGCCACCACCATCACGCTGACCGCCAAACCAATCAGCACACCACCTGTCAAGGCGGACCAAGGGGTGAAGTGCAACGAATCCAACATCATGGCAACGTTCCTGGCAGGTAAAGGACAGTATTGAAACATTGTTTCCCTGAGCTTAGGGCAGTCCACGCGCGAACGCCCGACCAAAAGATCAAAGCCTTTGTCGTCGCGTCACAAACCATAATGCTGGATCGTCATCTCGTTGAATCCCTCAAACAGTGGAGCAACACGATGTCGTTCAACACCCAACCGACCAACTTGCTGCAATCCATCCCTCAGGTCTTCGAAAGCCTGACCCAGGTCCATGTCACTCTCGACAGCCACGACCTGCCGGCGAGCCTGAAACACTTGATCCACCTGCGTGCCTCGCAGATCAACCAGTGCGGGTTCTGCGTGAAGATGCACACCCGCGAGGCCCGTGAAGCCAATGAAACCAACCTGCGCGGCGACTTGCGTGAGCATTTCGACGACGCGCGGATCGGCGCCTTGACGGCCGAGATTGGCATGATCAACCTGTGGAACCGTTTGCAGGTGTCGAGGCACTGATTGATGAGTTGCGCTGAAAATGCCGCCGCTGTGTTCGAGCAGCGGCGGCCCTTTTTGCTCGGTCTGGCGTATCGCATTCTCGGCTCCCGCGCCGAAGCCGAGGATGTGGTGCAAGAACTGTTCATCAAATGGCTGGAGGCCGACCGGGCATCGATTGCCACGCCGGCCGCCTGGCTGACCACGGCCTGCACCCGGCACTGCATCGACCTGCTGCGTTCGGCCCACAAGTCGCGGGTCGACTACATCGGCACCTGGCTGCCGGAGCCGATTCACACCACCCATCAGAATTCACCCGAGCACATGCATGAACTGGCCTCGTCGCTGTCCACCGCGTTCCTGCTGATGCTGGAACGGCTGACCCCCAAGGAACGCGCGGCGTATCTGCTCTACGAAATCTTCGACATGGATTACGCGCAAGTCGCCGAAGCGGTCGGGGTTCAAGAAGTGGCCTGTCGCAAACTGGTATCCCGGGCCAAGGCCAGCCTCGGCAGCGGACAAATCCGCTACCAAGCGGAACCGGCCCGTCAGACCGAACTGTTGAGCGCTTTCCACAGCGCCATCGCCATCGGCTCGACCCACTCGCTGATGGCGATGCTGAGCGAAGACGTGGAACTCTGCGCCGACAGCGGCGGTAAGGCAGCGGCTATCCGCGACACCTTGACGGGTATTAGCCGCGTGCTGGATTTCATTGGTCGATCGTTGCATGCCTACTGGCAGGCGTGTGAATGGCTGCCCACTGAAATCAACGGTGCCCAGGGTGTGATCATCAAGGCCGACGGCGACATCACCGCGTCGTTGACCTTCGGTTTCGATGAAGCAGGGCGGGTGAGCCGGATTTTTATCATGCGTAACCCGGATAAGTTGGCGGAGCTGGAAGCATCGTTGCAAGTGCAATAGTCAAAAGATCGCAGCCTGCGGCAGCTCCTACAGGAGATCGCGGTCGGCGTAGGAGCTGCCGCAGGCTGCGATCTTTTGATCTTGACCCTTCAAAGCCAAATAGCATCCCACAAGGGATAATCACCCACCCGTTTCACCAGTCCCGCACGCAACGGATTCATGACGATGTAACGTGCGGCATCCTTCAGGTCTTCATCACGCCGTAATGCCCGGTCGTAATACCCTCGCTGCCACAGGCGACCTTGATCGCCGCGCATAAGATTGATCGAACGGCTGCTTCTGGATTTGATGCGGCACATCAGTTCGGCCAAAGTTCCGTTGTGCAGTTCCAGCAACCAATGCAGATGGTCTGGCATCACCACCCAGGCCATTGATGTGATGGCCGAGGTTTTATCGGCACAACGCAACTGATCAACCACCAACCTGCCCAACCGCCAATTGGCGAACACCGGCTCTCGTTGATGAGCGACAGCGGTCAGCAGATAAATACGACCAGATTCCGAAAATCGAGCTTTGCGCAGACGACATCCATTTGCAGCGACAGGCATTCCTTGCCCTCCTTGAAATGTATTGGTAGATGAACGTTAGTCGTTAGCGCGCAAGCCATGGATGAAAGGATTTACGGAATATTTCGAATGAGTTGAAACCATCGCGGTACCCCCGCGCTTACGCGGGTGTACACAACCCCTGTAGGAGCTGCCGAAGGCTGCGATCTTTTGATTTTCGACGTCAGTTGAGTGGTTAAAGATCAAAAGATCGCAGCCTTCGGCAGCTCCTACGCCGACCGTGTTCCCCGGCCTATCTGCACGATCATGAGCGTTCGTGGTCGTAATCTTCACAGACCGGCGCATGACTGCGCCGCCGTACACGTGGAGACCCAATGAGCCAGGACGTCCTGACCACCGAAACCAATCGCCGTCAGTTGCAGCAGATCATCGCCGGTCTGTCCGACGGGGTGATTCTGCTGGAACTCGACCAAACCCTTCTCTGGGCCAATGACGCCGCGCTGGCCATGCACGGCGTTGGGCAGATCAGCGAGCTGGGCGCCAATGCCAGGGAATACGCCAAGCGCTTCGCCTTGCGCTATCGCAATAATCATCCCGTGCCGGCCGACAATTACCCGATCAACCGCGTGGCCCGTGGCGAGACGTTCAGCGATGTGTTGGTGGAAGTGACGCCGGCAGACGACGAAGAGCGCACCTGGGTTCACAGCATACGCAGCATGGTGCTGGCCGACAGTGGCGGAGAGCCGGAGTCGCTGGTGTTGATCATGGACGATGTCACGGAGTGGGCCAGCGCCGAGCAGCGTTTCGAAAAGACCTTCAATGCCAACCCGGCGCCTGCAGTGATTTGTCGCCTCAGCGATTTGCGCTACATCAAGGTCAACCCGGGCTTCCTGGAGATGACCGGCTATGCCCGTGATCAGGTGATCGGCAGTTCGACCTATGAACTGGACGTGCTGGAGGGCGCCGAAAACAGGGACCTGGCCAAGCAGCGGTTGCGTGACGGGGCGACCATTCCGCAAATGCAGGCGGAGTTGCAATTGTTTGGGGGCGGCAGCAAACAGGTGATCGTCGCGGGTCAGCCCCTTGAGCTCAACGATGAAGCTTGCATGCTGTTTTCCTTCGTGGACATTGAGCCTCGGCACAAGGCTGAAGTCGCCCTGCGCCAGAGTGAGGAGCGTTTTGCCAAGGCCTTTCGCCTGACCCCGGTGCCCATTCTGGTGTGCAGCGCTGGTGATCAGGTGGTGCTGGACGTCAATGAGGCCTTTCTCTGCACCTTCGCGTATCCCAGTGAGGAAGTGCTCGGCAAGACCATCGCGGAGATCGATTTCATCCAGGACAAAGGCGCACGTACACGGCTGTTCGCGGCGCTTGAGAAAACCGGGAGCCTGGATCGCATCGATGTTCGTGTGTGTAAAAAGGACGCCGAACTGATCGACTGCGCGGTGTCGGCGGATACGGTGAACATTCAGGACGATCCTTGTTATCTGATTGTGTTGATGGACATCACTGAACGTAAACGCACCGAGCTGGAGCTGGTGTCGGCGATCGAAGAAGTGATGAAGGATGCCTCCTGGTTCAGCCGAACGCTGATTGAAAAGCTCGCCAACGTGAAGAGCGTCAACTCGCCGAAGCTGCCCAGCGTGTCCTTTACTGACCTGACGGCCCGGGAGCGCGATGTGCTCGGCCTGATCTGCGAAGGCCTGGCTGACAAGGAAATTGCCGCGCGACTGAAACTGGCGCCCAACACGGTGCGCAATCATGTGTCGACGGTGTATTCCAAGCTGGATGTGCACAGTCGAAGTGAGGCGATTGTCTGGGCTCGTGAACGTGGTTTGTTCTCCAGTGAATGGCGACCCAAGGGGCAACGGTAAGGTGCAAATGCACTAGTGGCGGCGGTGCAAATTCATGTGTTGGTCGGGGGCGTCGGTTCTTAGGCTGTAAGGGTGCGATACGAGCATTCGAATCGTTATTGCGTCCTCATTGAAACAGCCAAGGAACAGTCACATGAGTAACGAACAGTTCAAGGGTGCGGTCGCTTTTGCGCCGCGGCCACGGTGAACCGGATGATTTATCTGGCGCAATTGCGCACTCAACTTGAGCGGAGTTTCTCGCCGCTGGCCTGCGATTGCAGTGTGACGGGTGATAACTCATTGACGGTAAAACTCTATCATCCGGTGTCGGGGCAGGTGGACCTGGTGGTCAGCGGCTTGAACGTGGCGACGCTGCGTACGCCTGAAGCGGTGACCGCTTTGGTTGAAGAGCTGCGCTATGAACTGGAGAGCAACACCCTGCATCGCCCCGAGACGTCGTAAACCTGCTGATCACTGACTGATGCACGCAACTCCCGTGGACTTTCCAGCGTTGTTTTGTTGTCACACGAATGTGTACATCACTTATCGCGGGTCAACCTATGAAAAGTCTTGGGAAACGCGTTTTCGCACCTCTGCCGCTCGTACTCTGCGCGGCGATTCTCGGTGGCTGTGCCAGTCCGCCGCCACCCCCTCCCGCCGCACCGCCACCACCCCCAGTACGCACCTGCCAGACCAGTGAAAACACTGATGTGCAAGGCGATATGAGGGCTGAAGGGCAGGTGACACGGGTCACGACGGCGACCCGCTGCATCACTCAGTAAGCGCCAACAGTTTGCGCATGCCACCAGCGGCTCTGTGCTGCTGGCGGCACCTACTGAGTGGCGGTTCAGACTTCCTCGATCCTGACCCATCGCGATTCCTGCGCCGCCAGGCGAATCGCCGTCGCCAGGCGTTCGACTTCCCACGCCTGTTCGAAATCCGTCCCGCCCTGAGATGAGCCTGCCAGTGCCATCACCAGATCATGCACTTCCAGCGTCTTGAGTTCGTTGTAACCCAATTGATGACCTGCGGCCGGGCTGAACGCCGCATAACCCGGCAGGCTCGGGCCTGCCAGCAATCGCTGGAAACCGTCCTGACCGGCACGGAACAGGCGCAGCTCATTCAAACGTTCCTGATCGAACGCCAGCGTGCCTCGGGTGCCGCTGATTTCGAAACTGAGGTGATTCTTGTAACCGTGCTTGAGCCAGCTGCTGCTGAACGTCCCTCGGGCGCCGTTGGCAAACCGCAGCAGGGCGTGGACCTGATCGTCGACCGCGATGGTGCGTTGTTCCTGACTGCCAACCGTAGCAGGACGCTGCCGGTGCACGGTCTGGGTATCGGCGCACACCGCTTCGACATCACCCACCAGATACCGGGCCATGGCCAGCAAATGACTGCCCAGATCTGCCAACGCACCGCCAGCATGCTCGGCGTCGCAACGCCAGGACCAGGGTGACGCAGGATCGGCCATGAAGTCTTCGCTGAACTCACCCTGGAAACTGATGATCTGCCCCAGTTCGCCGTTCTCGATCAGTTCTCGAGCCTGCCCAATGATCGGGTTGTGCTGATAGTTGTAACCCACCCGCGTGACCACGCCCGCCGCTTTGGCCGCCAGACGCATGGCGTTGGCTTGTTCGAGATTCACCGCCAGAGGTTTTTCGCAATACACCGGTTTGCCGGCGGCAAGGGCGGCCATGACCATGGGGTAGTGCAGGTGATTGGGCGTGGTGATGGCGATCAGGTTGACCTTTGGGTCATCGATCAGTTGCTGCCAGTCGCTGTGGGTGGTTTCGAAACCCCAGGCGTCGGCGCAGTGACGGGCGCGCTGTGGATCGGCGTCGGCCAAAGCGGCGAATTTGAGCTTCAGGGGGAGTTCGAAAACGGCGCTGACGTTGCGAAACGCCAGGGCATGGGCGCGGCCCATGAAACCTGTGCCGATGAGGCCGATTCCGAGTTCACGCATAGCGGGGATCCTTTGGTTTATTGTTTTCAGAAGGGCTATTAATAGAATATAAATATCTATAAATCAATATATGGAATAAATATTCCAGCTTGTGTTTTCTACGCGTAATTGAGATTTTTATAGCGATTTGTTCTAGAAGAACTGTCAATTCTGACAGTTCCATGGGAATGGCGTTTTGATGATAGTCGAGTGGTCAGTCTTATCAATGCCACCGCCGATTATCGAGACAACGCCATGACCATCGAACTCAAAACCGGATTAGCTGAAGTAGGTCCTGTGTACATCTGCCACGGTGCTCAGGGTGACCGCTGTCATACACTCAAATTTGCAGGTATAGAAGACAGCCCTTGGGTGAATCATGGCGTGAGCCTAAATCACGCTACCGGCGAATCGTCGCTGATCATCGCTGATCCCGAATACGGTGATCCCCAGGAACTCAAAACGGACGGCGCCGAGTGGAAGCTCAACTGTCCAGTCGATGGCACGGATCGCGATTTCGAGTTCTGGGTACAAAGTGAGTTCACGGCCGTGCCATACAAGATCCCGATGCGATTGGGGCACTATCGTCGTGAGATTCAGGCCAGACGTGCCCCGATCGGTGCTCCGGTGAAGGGGGACCAAGTGACCGCAGAAATTACGGTGGGGTCGTTCTACACAAAAACACGCCTGGAAGGCGTTGAGGTAGTGTGGAAAATTGACGGAAATACGGAGGAAACCATTCCCACATCGAGCTCAGGCATTAGTCAGTTCGACTACACATTCACTACTGCGGGCGAGAAGACGATCACGGCCAACTTCCATAGCCCGTATGACGACACTTGGGTCGAGGAGTCGTTTAAAGTCACGGTTTATGAGAAAAGCCCCTGGGAAGAGGCCAAATTGTTCATCAACGGTAATGAAGTGCAATGGAACTCGGACATTGCGTTGTTTCGTGGACAGGTAAACGACGTGATGGTGGAAGCCGCACCGGCAATCGCAAAGCAGATAAAACTGGAATTGGTTGAGGATAGTGACCTGAATATCGAGGTGTCTCCTGATGCCTGGGTCGATCCAGTCAATGACAAGTTCAACTGGAAAGTCACGCCGGCCGATGGCAAGAGTGGCCGTGTCACCCTGGTTTTTTTGAGCCTGGACGTGCTCTTGCCGTGGGAGCGCCGAAGCCTGGTGTTATCAGCCAACCTTGCCGATGAGGTGGATGAGGTCAGAGTGGGAGGGGTCGACTACCCGGCCAGCGGTATTGTGTTGTTCAGAGATGTGGTTCAGACCGTCACATTGACCTACAAGCCGGGCAGCCCGCTGCAAGGCTACCCGTTGGAACTGAAAGGGACGGTGCTCACCGGACTGGATCCCGCCAACCTGGTGGTGACCGCTACCACACCTCATGCCTGGACGGTCAAGGCCTCAACCAAGAGCGGCACCTTCAAGCTGGATCTGACAGGGGCGAACATGACCGCTGGCATGACGCTGCCCGAGAGCAAGGTGCTGTCGCGCAATCTGGCGGATGAGGTGGATAACGTCAGAGTGGGAGGTGTCGACTACCCGCTTAGCGGCATTGTGTTGTTCAGAGATGTGGCTCAGACCGTCACATTGACCTACAAGCCGGGCAGCCCGCTGCAAGGCTACCCGCTGGAGCTGAAAGGGGAGGTGATCGACGGGCTGGATCCCGCCAACCTGGTGGTGAGCACCACCGCCACACCTCATGCCTGGACGGTCAAGGCCTCAACCAAGAGCGGCACCTTCCGGCTGCATCTGACGGGGGCGAACATGACCGCTGGCATGACGCTGCCCAAGAGCAAGGTGCTGTCGCGCAATCTGGCGGATGAGGTGGATAACGTCAGAGTGGGAGGTGTCGACTACCCGCTTAGCGGCATTGTGTTGTTCAGAGATCTCCCGCAAAGCATCACATTGACCTACAAGCCGGGCAGCCCGCTGCAAGGCTACCCGTTGGAGCTGAAAGGGACGGTGCTCACCGGACTGGATGCCACCAACCTGGTGGTGACCGCCACCACACCTCATGCCTGGACGGTCAAAGCTATCACCAAGAGCGGCACCTTCAGGCTGGATTTGACGGGGACGAACATGACTGCTGGCATACGGCTGCCCGTCAGCAAGGTGCTGTCGCTCAACCTGGCCGACGAGGTTGTGGTCAAGATCGGCGCGGCAGACATTCCTGCTGAAGGCAACGTGTTCTTCAGGGGGCAGGCTCAGGTCGTTACGCTGACCCCCAAACCTGGCAGCCCGATCGCCGGATATCCGGTGACACTGAAACGTACGGTTAACAGTCCACTGCTCCTGACTGACGTAATCAGTGTGCCGGCGTTCGACGTGGCGCAAACCGAACATAAATGGAGCGTCACCGGGTCAAACAGAAGCGGAACCTTCCAGCTGAGTTTGGTGGGTGCGGGCATGACCATCCCGATCATGGTGGCACGTAGTACGTTGCTGTCGACTACGTTGGCCGACGAGATGCTTCTTGAGTTCGAGGGGGCTCCCCTTACACCTCCTGCCTTTCCATCGCGAGGGGGCACTTATAGAGTTACGCTGAAACCCAAGGGCTCAAGCCCGATAGCAGGCAAACAGGTGACCCTGGAATTTAAGGCGCCGCCCACCGGGTTAGGCGTAACGCTCAGCCCAGGTAACTCCCAGCCCCTCCTGCCGGCGGGTGCTAACTGGACACTGGTATGTGGGAATCTAAAGGATGGGGATTTCATTGTTGTAGCGAAAGTTGCAGGTGTAACAGTCGGGACCCTGGAAGTTCTGATGAAGCTGGCGCATAACGAATTGGCCATTGCGTTGGAATCGTACGATGTCAGTCCGGTTTTTGGCTCGAATGCGAAGTTTGTTGCTGTTGTCAGTTCCGCCAAACTGCCCAACGAAAAAATTGTAGGTGCGGACGTAAATTTCAAGTTCGGTGCGGTGGCTCCGCAGACCAAGAAAACTGTCGCGGGCGGTAAGGCGGAGTTTAATGTTATTGCACAGCCCTTGGGGCCGATTGATCTAAGTGTTGCAACTACAGGCGGGAATGGAAAAACTGTTTCGGCGACGGGGAAAGTTACTGTAGCTGATAATCGATTGGAATCGGTAAGGATGTCTGTCATCTGGGCGGAGTTTGTGGAGCAATTAATTCCTAATGGAGGGGTTTTTACGCCTATTCGCTCAAGACCCTACAATTTCGTGTTGCTGGACGAAGGAAAAATATTTAACAATAATTTTAATATTTTATGTGAAAGTGATGGGGCGCTTCCAGTTGTCGGTGTACGCCAACCTCTAGGTGACATAACGTTTTGGTCTTTTGACTTTACTCGAATGAGTCGGGATGTGAGTGTTACTGTGACTGCTCCTGGTTTTGGTGGAAGCATAGGTGTTACTTTTGTTTATGGCGATGTAACTGTGAACCCGGTGAGTTCTCAAGAGGATGACAATACAGGGGGCTAATATAAATACAGGCATCCCATTCGTCTGGAAACAAAAGGCAGCCCACGGCTGCCTTTTGTTCATCCGGCGAAACGAATCAGGACAAGAACCCCCCATCCACATTCAACGAAACCCCAGTCGTATAACTCGAAGCATCACTCGCCAGATACAACACCGCTCCGGCCATTTCACTCGGATCCGCCACCCGCTTCAGCGGAATCTGCGCCAACGCCGTCTTCAAAATCGCATCGTTCTTCACCAGCGCCGAAGCAAACTTGGTATCCGTCAGCCCGGGCAACAACGCGTTGCAACGAATCCCGAACTGCGCACATTCCTTGGCAAAGACCTTGGTCATGTTGATCACCGCAGCCTTGGTCACCGAGTAGATGCCCTGGAAGATTCCCGGCGAGATGCCGTTGATCGACGCCACGTTGATGATGCTGCCGCCGCCGTTGTCGCGCATCAGCTTGCCGGCTTCCACGGACATGAAGAAGTAGCCGCGGATGTTCACGTCGACGGTTTTCTGGAAGGCGCTGAGGTCGGTGTCCAGCACGTTGCAGAATTGCGGGTTGGTCGCGGCGTTGTTGACCAGGATGTCCAGGCGGCCGAACTGTTCGCGGATGCCGGCGAAGACCTGGCTGATCTGTTCCATTTCACCTATGTGGCACGCGACGGCGGTGGCTTTGCCGCCGGCGGCGATGATGGCGTCGGCGACGTGCTGGCAGCCGTCGAGTTTACGGCTCGAGACGATCACGTGCGCGCCTTGCTGGGCCAGCAGTTTTGCGATGGCTTCGCCGATGCCGCGGCTGGCGCCGGAGACGAAAGCGATCTTGCCGTCGAGGTCGAACAACTGAGTCTTGGACATGGGTTTTCCTTGTTATTGGAGGGCCTTTGTTGAGGCAATCAGGACGCGATCAGAGCGTAGATTTCTGGATGACCTGCAAACTCATCTGCTCCAGCAGTTTGTTCATGTGAATGAACTGCGCGAAGCGTTTGTCCTGGGTCTGACCATGGAAGAAGCGGTAGTAGATCTGCTGCACGATGCCGGCCAGGCGGAACAGGCCGTAGGTGTAGTAGAAGTCGAAGTTGTCGATCTGGATGCCTGCGCGTTGGGCGTAGTAATCGACGAATTCACGGCGGGTCAGCATGCCCGGCGCGTGACTCGGCTGGCGGCGCATCAGTTGCACCGGCGCCGGGTCGCCGGCTTCGATCCAGTAGGCGAGGGTGTTGCCCAGGTCCATCAGCGGATCGCCGAGGGTGGTCAGTTCCCAGTCGAGCACGCCGATGATCTGCATCGGGTTGTTCGGGTCGAGGATGACGTTATCGAAGCGGTAGTCGTTGTGCACGATGCTCGACGTCGGGTGATCGTCCGGCATCTTGTCATTGAGCCACGCCTTGACCACTTCCCACTGCGGTGCGTCGGGAGTCAGGGCTTTTTCGTAGCGGTCGCTCCAGCCTTTGATCTGCCGCGCCACATAACCTTCGGGTTTGCCAAGGTCGCCCAGGCCATAGGCTTTGTAATCGACCTGGTGCAGTTCAACGAACTTGTCGATGAAACTCTTGCACAGGGCTTCGGTTTTCGCCGAATCCAGACCCAGCTCCGGTGGCAGTTCGGCGCGCAGGATGATCCCCTTGACCCGTTCCATCACGTAGAACTCGGCGCCGATCACCGACTCGTCGGTGCAGTGCACGTAGGCCTTGGGGCAGTACGGAAAGCCTTCGCGCAGTTGATTGAGAATGCGAAATTCACGGCCCATGTCATGGGCGGACTTGGCCTTGTGGCCAAACGGTGGCCGACGCAGGACAAACTCCTGTTCGGGGTATTCCAGCAAGTAGGTGAGGTTCGATGCACCGCCGGGAAACTGGCTGATCTGCGGCAAGCCACTGAGGCCCGGAATGTGAGCCTTGAGGTACGGATCGATCAGGCTGGCATCGAGTTCTTCGCCGGTGCGGATACGGGTGGACTGGTCAGTAAGCGCCATGCTTATCCCTTCTGCTTATTCTGGAGGCCTGAGACTATTGGCTAATCTAATGCGCGCACCCGGCACCCACAACCACGATCGGCCCTTATAGGTGAGCGTGTTGCCGGGCAATCATTGCTTTTGATACACCTGTTTGAATTTCCTCACAGCATTGCCTGGTTCGCCGAGGTTGGCAGGTCGATAGGGGTGAGGACCGGTTCGCCAGAAAAGAACGCCATCAGGTTACGGCCGACCAGCTCGACCGTGCCCTTGGTTGCTTCCGGTGACAGGCCTGCGACATGGGGCGTCAGGATCACATTGCTCAAGGCCTTCAGCGCGTCCGGTACCTGAGGTTCGTGATCGAAGACATCCAGTGCCGCGCCGGCAATTCGGCGTTGCTCCAGCGCGCTGATCAAATCGGCGGTCACGACGACACTGGCCCGCGCGATGTTGACGAGGAATCCGTTAGGGCCCAGAGCGTCCAGCACCGATCGGTTGATCAGGTGTTTGGTGCCAAGCCCGCCAGGTGTGGCGACCACGAGAAAGTCCGAGGCGCGTGCGAGTTCGGTGGGGGTCGAGCAGAAACTGTAGGGGATGTCGCTGCGGTGCTGGCGGTTGTGGTAGCTCACCGTCATGTCGAAACCGTTGGCGGCGCGTTTAGCGATGGCCATGCCGACGGCGCCGAGGCCGAGGATGCCCAGGCGCTTGCCAGCCAGGGAGGGGCGCATGATTTTCGGCCATTCACCCCGGCGCACGGCGGCGTCGCAACGAGGGATGTCACGCACCAGCGACAGCAGCATCGCCATGGCATGGTCGGCGACCGAGGAGGCATTGACGCCGGCGCCATTGGTGACCGTAATGCCTCGGTCGGCGGCGGCTTGCAGGTCGACGTGTTCGTAACCGGCGCCGATCACGCAGATGATCTTGAGCGCGGGCAGTGCAGCGATTTCATCGGCGTACAGCCCTAACGGACCGCGGGTCAGTACCGCGTCGATCCTCGCGCCATGGGTCGCGATGGCTTGGGCGCGCTCGGCGGGGGTGGGGGCGAGAATCAGGTGAAAACCCTGATGTTCGAGAATCGGCAGGTAATCATTGATGGTTTCAACCAGTACCAGAACGGTTGCGGGCATGCTGGGCTCCTGTGGGCAACGGAATGTCGAGGCTCGAACGTCGCTTCAGATTGCTGATTACGCAACGATTTGGCAATGACCAAGAGTCGTACACGCTGTTGTTCAGACTGTTGCATCCCCGGATGTCAGAAATTTCCGGGACGCGTCGAGAATTTCATCGGACAGGGCGTCACCGCGGGTAGCGCGGGCGAGGGTCAGCGCACCGACCATCAACGAATAATCGACCAGCGCTTTTTGCCGGTTGATCTCGGGTTGGTCCGAGCCCATCAGCGGGACCAGCATCTGCAGCAACGCCTCCAGGCCTTGAGTGTAGGTCTGGTGCACGCCACTTTCAGCCGCTTCATGGCACATATCGCCGGCAAACGCCGTCACCGGGCAACTTTCGCCCGGATTGTCGCGATTGGCCGCCGACAGGTACGGCGCGATGATGCGCTCACGTGCCGAGAGGCTGTCGTCGTTGTCTTCGATTTTCTGCTTCCAGCGCTCCATCGATTGAGTGAACGCCCGAGCGCACGCCTCTTGGGCCAGCGCTTCCTTGGATTCGAAGTGGCCATAGAAACCGCCATGGGTCAGGCCGGCCGCCCCCATCACATCGACGACGCTGATCCCGTGCAGGCCGCGTTCGCGGAACAGGCGCGTGGCGGCCTCGACGATGATCTCGCGGTTGAGTTCGGCTTGTTTGCGGGAGACTCGAGGCATGGCGGCTCACAGAGGTAGAGGTGGATAGATGACTGCCATCATAGGGAACTGTGGGGTGCGTGTCAGGTAGCCGCTTTCGCTACGACTGTCGGCCCCACCGTAGGATTTTTCTTGCCCGATTGCAGGACGTAGACCCCACCAAGAATCAGCAGCATCGCCAGCAAGTCCAGGCTCTTGATCGGTTCGCCGACCAGCAGCGTGCCAATCAACAGTGCGATCACCGGCGGGATGTAAGTGACGCCCGAAGCGGTGAGGGCGCCCAGCCGTTGCACGATGAAGTAATAAAGGATGTAGGCGATGCCGGTTCCGGCCAGCCCCAGGCCCAATACGACGCCGACCAGCGCCACCGGGTCGAACGTGATGTGCGACATGCCGTGCATGTCGGTAATCAAGGCGATCAGCACCAACGCGAAACCGATCTGGTAGGTCGACAGCGCCAGTGGCGACAGGCCCAGCAGCATGATGAAGCGCCTGGCGTAAACGAACGAGCAACCCACGCTCAGCGAACCGGCAATCATGTACAGCACGCCGCTGACATCGACGCCGGCGGTCAGGCTGTTCCAGGGCCGGGCAATCAGAATCACCCCGATAAACCCAAGGAAAATGCCGAACGCTGTGCGGGAGTTCAGTGGTTCGGCGCGCAGGAACAGCCACGCGGTCACGAAGGAAAACAACGGGATCGCGCCACTGAGCATCCCGGCCACGCTGGACAGCAACAGCGAGGTGCCTTTGGCGAAGGCGTAGTAGTAAATCACCGTCGCCAGTAGCGCCATGACCAGAAAGTGATGACTGTGCCGCAGGTGCGACCAGCTCAGGCTTCGACGATAGAACGCGAAAGCCAGGATGGGCAGGAACCCGAACAGCACCCGCAGAAATACAATTTGTGTGGGCGTAATCCATTCGGCCGCCCACTTCATGAAAATGAAATTGGTGCCCCAGATCAGTCCGAGCAGGGCGAACGCGATATACGCGGCCTGTTTCATGAGCTGTCCTCCAAGGACAATGTGGCGACGATTAGCCAGCGAACTGCCCAATGCCATTACCAAACGACCAGTTCTCGCGCTTGACCTCCACCAGATTGATGAAGACATCTTCCAGGCGAACGGCCAGTTCGGTGTTCAGGCTTTCGGCGATCGTTTTGTAGAGCAGTTTTTTCTGCTCGGTGGTGCGACCTTCCATCAAGGTGATCTGGATGATCACCAGGTTGTCCGTGCGACGGATGCCCATGAAGGTCGGGTCAAAAATGAAGTGGCTCTCGTCGTGTTCGGCGAGGATCTGGAAGTTATCGTTCTCGGGGACACCTATGGTGGTGTGCATCGCAGTGTAGATCAGTTTGCCGATGCGCTTGGCGAAGCTCGGGTCGGGATTCTTTTTGATATCGATGCGAACGAGTGGCATGAGTGGCTCCGCGGGATGAGGGCTGCCGGTCAGCAGGTGTATCGAAAATACATGGCGTTAATCCTTTATTAAATAGATTTTTTAAAACATCTATTTAATTCGGACGCAAGGGCGCCAATACTCAGGGTGGGAGCGAGCCTGCTCGCGATAGCGGTGGGTCAGTCGGCATCGATGCTGATGAAGTCGCAGCCATAAGCCACAACTGGCTGGCATTTAGAGGCGATCAGGTGGCGTACTGGGCAACGCCGTTGCCAAACGACCAATTCTCTTTCTTCACTTCCACCAGATTGATGAAAACATCCTCCAAGCGCACTGCGAGTTTGGCATTCAGGCTATCGACGATGGTTTTGTAGAGCCGTTTTTTCTGCTCGACAGTGCGGCCTTCACTCAGGGTGATTTGAATGACCACCAGATTGTCCGTGCGCTTAATGCCCAGGTATTGGGTGTCATAAATGAAGTGATGCTCATCGTGCTCCGCCAGGATCTGGAAATTATCGTGATCCGGCACGCCGATGGCGCTGTGCATGGCGGCGTAGATCAACTGGCCGACACGTTTGGCGAAAGTAGGGTCCTGATGTTTTTTGATGTCGACGCGAACCAGTGGCATGAGGGGGCTCCGGTTGGAATGCAGGTCACTTCAAGATAGATGATGGGAGAACTTATCAAGTGTTGGCAGCTGTCAGGTGACTCAGGCAAGCACGCCAAAAATGTGGTGGCTCATCTGATCCGTACAACCACTCTTCAGCTAAGTCTTTGCTTCTGCTCATTAATCCCGGACAATCGCGCCCCTGTTTCGGCCAGGGCGCTGCCTGTCGGATTTTTCCGACTCGTCCTGACCGGGTAGCAACTGACCGGAATGCGGAGATCCCACCGGATGAATGATCAGGCCAATAGCGTCGACGAACGCTATGTAGCGACGACACCAGCGACGCTTGAGAGCTGGAATCGCCATGACACCACCTGGATGCTGGGCCTGTTTGGCACGGCCATCGGGGCCGGCACCCTGTTTTTGCCGATCAACGCGGGTCTGGGCGGCTTCTGGCCGTTGCTGATCCTGGCGGTGTTGGCATTTCCCATGACGTTTTACGCGCACCGCGGCCTGACCCGCTTCGTGTTGTCCGGACGCGAGGGCGCGGACATCACCGAAGTGGTGGAAGAACACTTCGGGATTACGGCCGGTGCGCTGATCACCTTGCTGTACTTCTTCGCGATCTTCCCGATCCTGCTGATCTACAGCGTGGCCCTGACCAACACCGTGGGCAGTTTCCTCGAGCATCAGTTGCACATCATGCCGCCACCGCGCGCCGTGCTGTCCTTCGTTCTGATCCTCGGCCTGCTGGCGGTGGTGCGTTGCGGCGAGCAAGCCATCATCAAGGCCATGAGCCTGATGGTGTATCCGTTCATCGTTGCGCTGTTGTTTCTCGCGGTGTTCCTGATTCCGCACTGGAACGGCGGCATCCTGGCCACCGCTTCGACGCTGCCTGAGCCGTCGGCGCTGCTGCACACCCTGTGGCTGGCGATCCCGGTAATGGTGTTCTCGTTCAACCACTCGCCGATCATTTCGGCGTTCGCGGTGGACCAGAAGCGTCGCTACGGCGATCACGCCGAAGAGCGCAGCTCGCAGATCCTGTCCCGCGCCCACGCCTTGATGGTGGTGATGGTGCTGTTCTTCGTCTTCAGTTGTGTGCTGACCCTGTCGCCGGCACAATTGGCCGAAGCCAAGGCGCAGAACCTGTCGATTCTGTCGTACCTGGCCAATCACTTCAGCAACCCGACCATCGAGTTCGCGGCGCCGTTGATTGCTTTTGTGGCAATTTCCAAGTCGTTCCTGGGGCACTACATCGGTGCCAGCGAAGGCCTTAAAGGCCTGATCGTGAAAAGTGGAAAGCGCCCGGCGCCGAAAACGCTGGACCGCATGACCGCGGCTTTCATGCTGGTGGTTTGCTGGATCGTTGCAACGCTTAACCCGAGCATTCTCAGGATGATCGAAACCCTCGGTGGCCCGATCATCGCGGCAATCCTGTTCCTGATGCCGATGTACGCGATCCGCAAGGTGCCGGCCATGGCCCGTTATCGCGGGCAGGCGTCCAATGTCTTCGTGACGGCGGTGGGCTTGGTGGCGATTTCGGCGTTGATCTATTCGCTGACAGCTTGAGTTTGAATGACAACTAATGTTTCTGTGGGGCTCTGAGTCCGCTATCGCGAGCAGGCTCGCTCCCACAGGGATTGTGCGGTCCGTGTGGGAGCGAGCCTGCTCGCGATTAGGGCGACTCGGTCCTCAGGTAAGCCAGGCAGTGAGTCCCTCATTGGTTAAGGCACAAAAAAACGCTCGATACCTGACCCAGAGCCGACATTTCGTGCGCTCAGCGATTAAGCTTGAGGCTGCATAAACGCGTTGTAGAGCGTTTGCCGAGGACTTTTCCCGGCCAGTCCATCTTTCTCGGAGACACTTCATGGCTCAGGCTCACGGTACATCGGCGCAACTGCGTGTCGATACGCCTAACCGTTGGCAGGATGTGTTGGCCGGACTATCGATTGCCGGTTTGTTGTTGCCTGAGGCGGTCGCCTATTCAAGCATTGCCGCGCTGCCGCCACAGACCGGTGTGATTGCACTGTTTGCCGGTCTGCTGTGCTACGGGCTGTTCGGCACCAGCCGTTTCGCCATCGTCTCTGCGACCTCGTCTTCGGCGGCGGTACTGGCCGCCGCCACCGCCACGTTGGCCGACGGTGATTCAGCCCTGCGTATGTCCCTGGCGGTCGGTCTGGTGCTGGTGACCGGCGGCTTTTTCCTGTTGGCCGGGTTGTTCAAGCTCGGCAGCGTGACGTCGTTCATTGCCAAACCGGTGTTGCGCGGCTTTGCGCTGGGCCTGGCGCTGACCATCATTCTCAAGCAGGTGGCGAGCATCGTTGATGTGCACCTGAGCAACGGCAACCTGATCCGGTTCTTGCCGCAGTTGCTGGAGCAACTGCCGCAGTGGAACCGGGTCGGTGCGCTGGTGGCGGCGGTGTCATTGCTGGTGTTGTGGTTGTGCGCGCGCGTCAGGCGTTTGCCGGGAGGTTTGCTGGTGGTGGCGCTCGGCATTGCCGCCGGCCAATGGCTGGATTTGCCGGCGTACGGGGTGAAACTGATTGGCGTGATCGATCTGAGCCTGGAAGTGCCCCGGCTGCCGGTGTTGCCGTTTACCGACTGGCTGCGCCTGGGAGAATTGGCGTTTGCCATGCTGATGATCCTCTATGCCGAATCCTACGGATCGATCACTTCGTTCGCACTCAAACATGGCGACCGGGTTTCTTCGAACCGTGATCTGCTGGCACTCGGTGCGGCCAATCTGCTGTCGGGGCTGTTCCATGGGATGCCGGCAGGCGCCGGTTACTCCGCGACCTCGGCCAACGAGGCGGCGGGTGCCAGTTCACGGCTGGCCGGCGCAGTAGCGGCGGGGGTGGTGTTGCTCATCGTCTTGACGGTGTTGCCTTACATTGCCCTGACTCCCGAGCCGGTACTGGCCGCCATCGTCATTCATGCCTTGGCCCGTGGTTTGAGCCTGCAGCCACTGGGGCGCTATTTCATCTGGCGTCGCGACCGCGTGCTGGTGATCTGCGCGGTGGCGGCGGTGCTGGTCTTGGGTGTGCTTGATGGCTTGTTGGTGGCCGTTGTCATCAGCGTGGTGCTGATGTTGAAGCAGATGTCGTCGGCGGATATTCAGGTGCTCGGGCAAATAGGCAGCGGTCATGAGTTCGTCGACCTGCAACGCCATCCCGAGGCTCGGGAAATTCCTGGCGTGTTGATCGTGCGGCCGAGCGAGGCGCTGTTTTTCGCCAACGTGGAGCGCATTCTCGGCGGGGCATTGCACCTGGCCCGACATGCATCGCCACCCATCCATACAATTATTCTCAGTCTCGAAGAGTCGCCCGATCTCGATGGCACCAGCATCGAAGCGCTGGAAGCGTTTTTTTTACAGGTGCGGGCCGAGGACAAACTGCTGATCCTGGCGCGGCTCAAACACCAGGCTAAAGCGGTGCTCTCGCTTCTACCGGCGCAGGAACTGGCGCAGGTGATTCTGAGTGGGTTGAGTGTCGACGGTGCGGTGCAACAAGCACTCAAGCCGTCCGCATAACCTGGTGGGAGCGAGCTTGCTCGCGATGGCGGTGTATCAGTCAACATTGATATTGAATGTGGTACCGCCATCGCGAGCAGGCTCGCTCCCACAGGGGGGTAGTGCAAATATTAGGGCGTAAAAAAAACGCCGCTCATCTCACGATGGGCGGCGTTTTTCAGAGCGTCGTAACGTTAGGCTTGAACGACCGGGATGTTGGCGTTCGCAGCAGCTTCACGGAACTCGGCGATCTGGTCGAAGGACAGGTAGCGGTAAACATCGGCCGCCATGCTGTCGATCTTGCCAGCGTATTCCATGTACTCCTCGACGGTCGGCAGGCGACCCAGGATGGACGCAACGGACGCCAGCTCGGCCGAAGCCAGGTAGACGTTCGCGCCGTCACCCAGACGGTTCGGGAAGTTACGGGTCGACGTCGACACAACGGTCGAGTTCGGCTCTACACGTGCCTGGTTACCCATGCACAGCGAGCAGCCTGGCATTTCCATGCGTGCGCCGGCCTTGCCGTAGATGCCGTAGTAGCCTTCTTCGGTCAGCTGGTGAGCGTCCATTTTGGTCGGCGGCGACAGCCACAGACGGGTTGGAAGCTGACCCTTGACCTGATCCAGCAGTTTACCGGCAGCGCGGAAGTGACCGATGTTGGTCATGCACGAACCGATGAACACTTCGTCGATCTTCTCACCAGCAACGCTGGACAGCAGACGGGCGTCGTCCGGATCGTTTGGCGCGCAGAGCACAGGCTCCTTGATGTCGGCCAGGTCGATTTCGATGACTTCAGCGTATTCGGCGTCAGCATCGGCAACCATCAACTCAGGGTTGGCGACCCAGGCTTCCATCGCTTGAGCACGACGTTCCAGGGTACGGGCATCGCCGTAGCCTTCGCCGATCATCCAGCGCAGCAGGGTGATGTTCGAGTTCAGGTACTCGGTGATCGACTCTTTCGACAGCTTGATGGTGCAACCGGCAGCCGAACGTTCGGCCGAGGCATCGGACAGCTCGAAAGCCTGTTCGATGCTCAGGTTGTCCAGGCCTTCGATTTCCAGAATGCGGCCGGAGAAGGCGTTCTTCTTGCCTTTCTTCTCGACGGTCAGCAGGCCAGCCTGAATCGCGAAGTAAGGAATGGCGTGAACCAGGTCGCGCAGGGTGACGCCGGGTTGCATTTTGCCTTTGAAGCGAACCAGGATCGATTCAGGCATGTCCAGCGGCATAACGCCAGTGGCTGCGGCGAACGCAACCAGACCGGAACCGGCCGGGAACGAAATGCCCATCGGGAAACGGGTGTGCGAGTCACCACCGGTGCCGACGGTGTCCGGCAGCAGCATGCGGTTCAGCCAGCTGTGGATGATGCCGTCGCCCGGACGCAGGGAAACGCCGCCGCGGGTCATGATGAAGTCTGGCAGGGTGTGGTGGGTGGTCACGTCGATCGGCTTTGGATAGGCCGCGGTGTGGCAGAAGGACTGCATCACCAGATCGGTCGAGAAGCCCAGGCACGCCAGGTCTTTCAGTTCGTCACGGGTCATTGGACCGGTGGTGTCCTGGGAACCGACGGTGGTCATCTTCGGTTCGCAGTAAGTACCTGGACGAACACCTTTGCCTTCTGGCAGGCCGCAGGCCTTGCCGACCATTTTCTGCGCCAGGGTGTAACCCTTGTCGCTTTCAGCCGGTGCTTCCGGCAGCTTGAACAGGGTCGAAGGTGGCAGACCCAGCTCGGTACGAGCCTTCTCGGTCAGGCCACGGCCGATGATCAGCGGGATACGACCGCCAGCACGGACTTCGTCCAACAGCACCGGGGTCTTCATTTCGAAGGTGGTCAGGACTTCGTCGGTGCCGTGTTTGCAGACTTTGCCAGCATGCGGGTACAGGTCGATCACGTCGCCCATGTTCATGTTGGTAACGTCGAATTCGATTGGCAGTGCGCCGGCATCTTCCATGGTGTTGTAGAAGATCGGAGCGATCTTGCTGCCGAAGCAGAAACCGCCAGCACGCTTGTTCGGCACGTTAGGAACGTCGTCGCCGAAGAACCACAGCACCGAGTTGGTCGCCGATTTACGCGAAGAACCGGTACCGACCACGTCGCCAACGTAGGCGATCGGGAAGCCTTGGCCGCGCATTTCTTCGATCTGTTTCATCGGGCCGGTGACGCCTTGTACGTCAGGCACGATGCCGTCGCGAGCCATTTTCAGCATGGCCAGGGCGTGCAGCGGGATGTCCGGGCGGGACCAGGCATCAGGGGCAGGGGACAGGTCGTCGGTGTTGGTTTCGCCGGTGACCTTGAACACGCGCAGGCTGATCTTGTCGGCCAGCACCGGGCGGTTCTTGAACCACTCGCCGTCAGCCCAGGATTGCAGCACGCCTTTTGCGTGAACGTTACCGTTCTTGGCTTTTTCAGCGACGTCGTGGAAGGCGTCGAACATCAGCAGGGTGTGCTTGAGTTCTTCGGCGGCGACTGGCGCCAGCTCGGCGTCGTCCAGCAGATTGACCAGCGTCACGATGTTGTAGCCGCCCTGCATGGTGCCGAGCAGTTCAACAGCGCGCTTCTTGTCGATCAGAGGGGATTTTGCTTCGCCTTTGGCGAGGGCAGATAGGAAACCGGCCTTGACATAGGCGGCTTCGTCCACGCCTGGCGGAACGCGATTGGTGATCAGGTCAACGAGGAAAGCTTCTTCGCCAGCCGGGGGATTCTTCAGCAGCTCAACCAGGCCTGCGGTTTGTTCGGCGTTAAGCGGCTGGGGAACGATACCCAGTGCTGCACGCTCTTCGATATGTTTGCGGTAGGCTTCAAGCACAGTTATTACCCTCATCAGTGGTCCCAAATGGGTGTCCGGGACGCTCATCCCGAAATGGCCGTACTCATGCGCTGCGTGGCGTTGTGGGCCACTTAGCCAGAATTACCGACCATTCCTTACAGAAGCTGCTTTCAAAGTTTTACGCCTGCAGAACGGGGAGCTGATGAGGGTTGGCGTTGGGCTTTTCCCCGCTGGAAAAACCCTTCGCCAACACCGCTCTGAAGGAACGACTGTGCTCGTGACGCTTTGAAAACAGCTTCTAACGGACATTGGCGCCTTAAAAGGCTGGCTGATTCTACGGCAAAAATAATTTTAAGGTAAGTTAGCCCCTGAACTTTGAGGGGTGATGAATGTTAGACAAAGGGCTAACATGCCGGCCTGTCCTGTTTTCCCGTGCTTTGCTTACCTATGCCCAATCAGACCATCAAGACCCCCTGCGTCGGCCTTTGCTCCACTGTTTACGGTGACTTGGTCTGCCGTGGCTGCAAGCGTTTCCACCATGAAGTGATCAACTGGAATGGTTACAACGAGGAAGAGAAGCGGGCGGTATGGCTGCGGCTGGAGCAGCTGTTGTCGCAAGTGATGGCCGGCAAACTGGAAATTTTCGATCCCGCGCAGCTCAGAATGCAGCTGGAGCAGCGCAAGATTCGCTTCGCGCCGCATCAATCGGAATATTGCTGGGCCTATCAGCTGATCGCCCGGGGCGCGCGGGTGATCAACAACCTGGAAGCCTACGGGATGGTGCTGCTGCCGGAGTTTCGCGACTGGAACCTGCCGGAACTGCGCGATGCCATTGATCGGGAATTCTTTTTGCTCTCCGAGGCGCATTACCAGCGCTACATTGCGCCGGGCTTCTTGAAAGACGCCTTTGGCGCCTGATTTTTTAAAATCAAAAGATCGCAGCCTTCGGCAGCTCCTACAGGGAAATGCGACCTCATGTAGGAGCTGCCGAAGGCTGCGATCTTTTGATCTTGGCTAATGCTGGGTAACGATCTCCTCCAGATGATCCATGATCGTATCCGGCTTCAGCACCAGCACATCGCTCTCCACCGCATCCAGCACCACTTCCGCTGTATTACCGATCAACGCTCCCGACAACCCGGACCGCGCCACGGTACCAATCACGGTCACCGCTGCCTGCAGCTTATGGACCATGAACGGAATCAACACATCCGCCGGACCTTCCGCGATATGCAGGTGCTCGTCATCAATGTCGAACTCGGCCTGAAAGGCCTTGCACTGTTCGCGATAGCGGGCCTCGATGGTTTCGCTGAGCTGCAACGTGGGGTCGGCCGCCGACAGCATTGGCGACGGATGGGCGCTGATCACATGCAGATGAGCCTTGGCCAGGCTGGCGATGTCATAGCCGTGATCGACGATCGAGGCGTGCAAGGTGCGGTGTTCACCATCGGTATTGCCGACGTCGATCGCCGCCAGGATGACGCCGCCCGTCCAGGGTTTCGACGTCTTGACCAGCAGCACCGGCGTCGGGCAATAGCGCAGCAGTTTCCAGTCCGCCGGGGTCAGCAGGGCCTTTTTCAGCGGGCTGTCGGGGTAATGCTGCTTGATCACCAGCCCGCAGCCTTCCGCCTGCTGCACATCGACGATGGTTTCGTGCAGGCTTTTGTTCCAGGCCTGCTCGGTCGTCACGCTGTAACCGTCCTCCAGCAGGGCGGCCTTGAGCACTCCCAACATGCCGCTATGGTCATGCTTTGGATCGCAGACCAGCAGGTGCAAGTGAGCCTGGGTCACACCGGCAATCAATTTGGCCCGTTTGAGCGCCAGGCTTTCCGAGTGTTCAGGTTCGAGAACCACCAGGATGCTGCGAATGGCTTGCATGATCGGGATCTCCAGGAAGTAAAAATACTGCGTTGGACAACTATAGTTGCTGGTCGCGCATTCGGGACTTGATGCATATCAACGGTCGCGACTGGTGGTCTGCCGGCAGGCCGGTATAATCGGCGCCCTTCGTTTTGAACCTTTTATTTATCCGTGAGCCCCATGATCCTTCCCGAAATTCACGAGTTCCTCGGTTGCCGTACCCCCGACGGCTGGGTCCAGGCCGCGCTGGCCGATCAGGAAACGCTGCTGATCGACCACAAGAACTGCGAATTCAAGGCCGCCAGCACGGCGCTGAGCCTGATAGCCAAATACCACGGCCATGTTGATCTGATCAACCTGATGTCGCGCCTGGCCCGGGAAGAGTTGGTGCACCACGAACAGGTCATGCGTCTGATGAAAAAGCGCAAGATCGAGCTGCGTCAGCTGTCCGCCGGGCGTTACGCCTCGGGGCTGCGCAAAGTGGTGCGCAGTCACGAACCGGTGAAACTGGTGGACACCCTGGTGGTCGGCGCCTTCATCGAAGCCCGTAGTTGCGAGCGTTTCGAGGCATTGGTGCCGCATCTGGACGAAGAACTGGGCAAGTTCTATTTCGGCCTGCTGAAAAGCGAGGCCCGGCATTTCCAGGGCTACCTGAAACTGGCCTACCAGTACGGTGACGCCAAGGACATCGCCCAGGTGATCGACAGGGTTCGTGCCGCCGAACAGGAGCTGATCGAGTCGCCGGACGTGGAGTTCCGTTTTCACAGTGGTGTGCCGGTAGCAGCGTAAAGATCAAAAGATCGCAGCCTTCGGCAGCTCCTACGGTAGAACACGATCCCTGCCGAAGGCTGCGATCTTTTGAATTGTAAAAAACGCTTAAGAGTATGAAAGATCCCTGAAAACCGGCCCTTGAGGCCGGTTTTTGCTGCCTGCGACAGCCGCCCCGTCATCGATTGGCGCCATAATGCCGCCCACTTCACTCAAATGACGATTTCACCACCCAGCAGCGGCGCCACCACGTGTTCATCGCTGCCACTGTAACGGGGCACGCTGGCAGCGCCGGCCCGCAGGCTGTAGCGCCAGTCTTCGGCGTGCAATGAGTCGGCGGGGAGAAGCAGGCAGAATGAAGACAACGACAGACACAGCGAACGAAACATGGGAGCACCCGAGGGGAGGTTGGATGCGCCCATGCTAGGCGGGTGCCGGCCCGCAATCTTTGACAGCTTTGTCGCAAAACTGTCAAAGACTGTGAATGGGCTTAGCGGCTCAGACCCTGGCGCTCATGCCACTCGGCGATGGACTCTTCAGGCCAGGTATCGCACCGTCGATCACCGGGCTGCGCCTGAACTTCCACCCACGGGGCTTTCGAATCGAGCATCACGTGCGTGTGCTCACGCGGCACCGGCAGTGCCGTGTCGATGGCCGAGGCGAACGGGTGAATCAGCTCCGGCCATTCAGGGCTGAACAGCCATAGGCCGGAACCGCACAGCGAGCAGAAATTCCGCTCTGCAGTGCTGCGATGGGCGCGTTTGTCTTCGTCATCCTTGAGAAGAGCGCGGTAAGTCGCGATGTGCTTGCGACCGCGCACCTTGAGGCTGGCGGCATCGCCCGCGATGTTGATCGCATACCCGCCGCCACCCTGGGTCTTGCGGCAGATCGAGCAGTAGCAACGCTGGTACGGGTAGGGATGGGCGCTGGTCAAACTGAACGACACCGCGCCGCAATGGCAGGAACCTTCGAGCTGCATGGGACCCTCCGACAGGTCAGGAACTTACCCCAGACAGCCTAGACCGTCAGCGCCCTTCGACGGGCACCAGAATCGCATCCCCGGTCGCCACCAGCTTCAACTGATCGCCGGTTTGCGCAAACAGCTCGGCGCGGGCAAAGACCTGCTTCTTGCCAGCCTTCACCACCTGGCCCCGAGCGATGAACACTTCACCGATGGCGGGGGCCAGGCAGTTGACTGAAAAGTGCGATGCCAACACGTTGCCTGCCACCGTCCCGGCAGCAAAGCCGCATGCCGTATCGAGCAGTGCGCCGATCAATCCGGCATGCAGGAAACCTGCGTATTGCGCCATGTCGGCGTCGCGAAAAGCCATGGACAGTTCTGCTTCGCCGCTTTCGGCGCGGGTGACTTCGAAACCGGCCCAGCGGTTGAAGGCCGAGGTCGAGTTGATCTGTTTGAGTGTGTTGAACATGGCGAATCCCTCCGGTTGAGGGACTCAACATGCTCCCGGTTCAGGGGGAAGTCATGGTCGATAAGACGGGGTGATGGCGGGGTGGATTTGTGGTGAATGGGCTGGCCTCATCGCGAGCAGGCTCGCTCCCACAGGGGTTTGTAAACATTGTGGGAGCGAGCCTGCTCGCGATGAACGATAACGCGATCTACTTGCCCGTCATCCGCCACAAATACCAGGAAGCGACGGTCCGATATGGACTCCACGCCAACCCGATCTCAATCATCTGCTTTCGAGTCGGCTGCACCTCCAGCCCCTTGAGTCGCCGATACCCCTCACGCACCCCGAAGTCATCGGCCGGCAGAATATCCGGCCTCTCCAGGCTGTAAATCAGCAGCATCTCCACCGTCCAGCGCCCAACCCCGCGCAAGGTGATCAGGCGCTCGATCAACGCCTCATCCTCCATGGCCAGCGCTGTGGCGTAGTCCGGCACCACATCGCTCAGCGCCGCTTGGGCAATGCCTTGAATGGTTGCGATCTTGCTGGCGGAAAAACCGCAACTGCGCATCTGGTCAAAGTCCGTCGCGATAATCTGTTCGGGTCTCGGGAACCCGTCAGACGGAAACAACGCCAACAACCGACCGACAATCGCATCCCCGGCCTTTGCATGCAGTTGCTGGTAGGCAATCGCCCGCACCAGCGACTCATAAGGATCGCGAGCCGCATGGCGCTGGTGCAGGCAGGGGCCAATGGCGGCGATATGGCGCCGCCAGTCGTCATCGATGGACGATAGAAACTCAGTGGCAGGCAAGTACGGATCGGGCATGGCGGTCAAACTTTCCCGGTGGGTGCCAACAGGGCGTTCACTTCCCCGTAAGTCATGGTCTTGAGGTTGCTGCTGTCGAGTTTGCCGGTTTGCAGAAAGCTCTTGGCCAGGGACGCCATGGCGCCATACAGGAATTCTGCGATGCCCGAACCGGCACTCAAGCGCCGCACGCCAAGCGCTTGCAACGCCTCAGGCGACGGCAGGCCCGGGAACCCGAGAACGTTCAGTGGCAGTGGGGTGCCATGGCACAGCGCAGCGATCTCATATTCCGCCGTAACGCCCGCCGCGAACAGCCCGTCGGCGCCCGCCGCCTGATACAGCGCTGCGCGCTTGAGCGTTTCGGCGACGCGATCTTCGGCGGGAACCAGTCCCTTCAGGTACACATCGGTGCGGGCATTGATGAACAGCTTTACCCCACAACGATCGGCCACCTGACGAGCGATTTCGATCTTGCGCGCCAATAATTCAGGCGGCGTAGCGCCGTCCTCGATATTGATCCCCACGGCGCCTGCGGCTATCACGGCATTGATGACGTCTGCAACTCGCGTCAGGTCATCGGAATAGCCGGCCTCGATGTCCACGGTCAAGGGCACCGTGATCACCCGGGCGATGGACTCGACCGTCGACACCAGGCGTTCGAGGGGCAGGGCATTGCCGTCCTGATACCCGTGAGCCCAGGCCACCGCCGCACTGCTGGTGGCAACGGCTTTGCTGCCCAGTTGCTGCACCAGCCGCGCCCCGGCGGCATCGGCGACGTTGGTGAGGATCAGCAAACCATCGTGGTGCAATTGGTGAAACTGGTTGTCAAGCGTGTCCATCAAATGTCCTTCCTTATGACCTTTTGAGTGATCAGAATGCGAGTTGCTGAGTGACCTGCACCGCGGCCTTTTCCAGCCTGAGCAAAAACGCCTTGCGCGGTTGTCCTCCACCATAGCCCGTCAGCGAGCCGTCTGCACCGATCACCCGGTGGCAGGGCAAGACAATCGAAAGACGGTTATGCCCGTTCGCCAGACCCACGGCGCGACTGGCGCCAGGCTTGCCCAGTCGCGCGGCGATGGTACCGTAGGTGCTGGTCTGGCCGTAAGGGATCTGCGCCAGCTCGGCCCAGACCTGCCGGGCGAACTCGCTGCCGGGCAAGTGCAATGGAACGCTGAAATGGGTGAGTTTGCCGGCGAAGTATTGGGCCAGTTCCTCTTCGATTTGTCGCAAGTGCCCGTTGTGTCCGGGCGCCACGGCATAGCCATGGCGGTTCTGCAATTCTTCGACCTCCCTGGTCAGCGCTGGCCGATCAAGAAACTCCAGCAGCACCAGCCCGCGACGCTCGGCCATCGCAATCATCGGCCCCAGCGGCGTGGTCAGTCGGGTGAACAGCAACGGTTCACTGTTGGCCGCGCGGCCCGGCGTGATGTGGAACGACTTTTGAAACGCATCGCGAAAACCGCTCAGGGATTCGTAGCCCGAGTCGAACGCCGCGCTGTCGATGGAATCGCCCTGTTTGATCCCGCCCAGCGCCATGCCGAGGCGGCGGGTGCGCAGCCAGGCGTGGAAGGTCATGCCGAAATGCTGCTTGAACCAGCGGCGCAGTTTCAGCGGCTCGACGCCTTCGGCCAGCAAGTGGGCGTCGGTCCAGCGCCGCTCGGGATCGGCGTCCACCGATGTGAGCAGCGCCTGCACCCAGTCCGGGGCAATAGCCGCCGCATCCAGCGGTTTGCAGCGCAGGCAGGCGCGGTAGCCGGCCGACATACACTCATCGGCATGGGCGAAAAACTCGACGTTCTCCGGCTTCGGTTTGCGTGCCGTGCAACTGGGGCGGCAAAAGATCCCGGTGGTTTTGACCGCGGTAAAGAACACCCCCTCGTAGGCGGTGTCTCGTTCGAGCATGGCGCGAACCATCTCGGCGTGGGGCGGAAGCAAAGCGTTTTGTAGGTTCATGGGCTGAGCATAAAGCGCGTTGCCTGGCGTCTCCACCGGAAAATCGACAGGGAATTTCCCAATATGGGGCGTTCTCTGTGGCAGGGTGCGATAAGGCACTGAAAGTTAGAGCGAGCTAAAAGCTCTTCAATTGTGTTAAAGAACTCTTTATTAACTGTGCTTCGAATGAACTCCAGCTTTTAAGGCTTGCGTCGATAAATCTATCGCTTTTATTACACGCTAAAGGGGCGACCGTCGCCAAACGCGCCGCCACGTCGCACACCGAGAAGTTTACTGTTACGCTCCTTGTAGCTCAGCCCTCTTCCGGCTCCACAGGAGCAGCAATCTCGATCATCCGTTGGCATCTCTAGCCGCACCTGAAAATGCGAAAAGGCAATTTCGAAGAATCTATGGCTCATACACTGGGTACTTTGCTCAACGACGAGCGTTTGATGCGTCTCTTCTCGAAAGAGGCTCGGGACTGCGCATTGCAGTTATGGATCCTGCAGATTAAATCTGGGCAGTCAATTGAAAATCGTGTCGTCTACGGCCGGCTACTGCCGTACAGCCACTCCACCGACCGATGGTCTGCCAGCGATGACAATAAATTTCAGACTTCGGGAGACGTTCATACCCAAGTTGTCCGGCTCAACCTGTATGTAAAAAGTTCTCGTTGCGTGGAGCTCCTGCAGCAACTTTGCTCGGGCCGAACGATCTCACAAATCAGTGAAGAACTGACGCTCGTACTTTCGAAGCCATTGAAAGTACGATTTGGAGATACCGCGCTCAACATTGACGGGCTGGTTTATCGTCCCGTCGCTTACCTACTTAACCGCGACGCGCATGAACGAAAGTCACTCTCTAGCCCGCACGGTGGGGCGGGAGCTTTCAGTGCCTCAATCACCCAGTCCGAAAAGACAGCGTTGTTCCGTCTAGGTCAGGACTACGATGTCGACTTAACCGCCTCCGTGGTTAGCAGTATTAACTCAGATACCGGCCTAGACTTCGGTGGAGTTGATCAAACGCGGTTTGGAGATCTCGAACTGCTGGTTTTCCCCGCGTTGGACGACTTGGAACGCCAGTTACTGAGCGTGGACTGGATCGGCTCGTCGTCCGCCTTTGTCGTCCGGTTTAATCCAATGCAGGTATCGCACTTTGTCGGGTTCCAGTTCCACCTAAAAATCGAGAATGACGGCCACGTTGTTTTCTCTGGTATCGCCACAGCAAAACGCAATGAGGATGGCGAGTTTGAATGCAAGTTTCCGCTGAACACCCAGCTGCGCTCCAGCACTGATAGTACCGAGCTTGAGGTCTTCGGCTTCCAAGGCGAGCATGCTCTGGAAGGTACTCTTTGCTGCCGGTGGCGAATCGGGTACGTGCGGGAAATCAGTACGCAGATGCATGTAGTTGGCCATGGTGTTAGCCCGGTAAAGTTCGATTGGCTGGAGAAAACCACCCGACCTTTAGCATTGCCGCGTGTAAAAGCAGCCCTGACTATTAAACGGGGTAATGCGGGATTCGATAGCCTAGTAGGTGGGCGTGAGGGCGACCCTTGGGTTCCGGTCAATCGCGAGCTTGCATCCCTATTGAGGCGGCTTCATCCGTCAAAGTCTGAAGGGCGTTTTTTTCAACGTTGGGGCCAAGGCGATGGTGAGGGGCGGCTACAATTGGTGGAGTGGTTCAAGGCGTTGCTGAGTAAGTACCCAAAGCATCAATTGATCGTTTTCGATCCATATTTCGAGGATGCTGGCCTAGGTTTGTTACTGCTCTGTGCAATGCCGAACACAAGCTATGTGATCTTTACGTCCCTGGTGAAACCATCAAAAAAAAGCGGAAAAGCAACGAGGGAGACTGACAGTTTTACTCCGGATCGGATTAACAACCTGTTGGCGAGTTGTGAGCACAACCAACAGTTACTTAAATCCATTAATCTGCGTATCTATGCTCTGAAAGAAGGCCGTCTACATGATCGCTATATTTTGATCGTTGGGCCGGACAGATTGCCAGTTGCAGGCTTCCATTTGTCAAACTCGTTGCAAAAAGCTGCCGAGAATTACCCTTTGTTGATCACGCCGATTCCGGCGGATGTATTGCTTAAAGTGGAGCGATATAAGTCTGGGTTGGTTCAAGAGGCTTGGGCTCTGCAATCCGAAGATGGGGCCGAGAATCCACATATGCGGCTAATCTTCGACACTTTGGCGCTGCCAACAGTACGACAAAGCTATGAACCACTTCGATTCCTAGATAAGGCTCAAGCTGGCAATGTACTTAGCTTGTGGACTGGAGAGTCGTCGCTAAAAGGGCTCAGCGGAGATCTGTTAAAGGAGCAAATGACAGAGTTAAGTATGCTTGTGGGCGACTCGCTCAGGCTTCCGGAGTTCGCAGGCTTTCGCACTTATCTAGACCAGAAAATGGGTAGCCTCGCGGGACTTTCAGTAGACTGGGATGTGCTCGGCGATGTGATCGCATATTCTCGCTCTGAAAACTATGACGCATACGAGTTTGAGTCTAAAGATGATTTTCTAGATTCGTTGATGCATTTTCTTGATGCATCATTCAATCGCATCCATCAAGGAGGTGGCAGGGAACTATCCATCATGGATGCTCAGCTTTTTCAGAGGCCTGTTGAAGCGCTGCTACATAGTTCCTACCACCCATATCACTTGTCGCAACCAATAAAATACGCAGCATTGACTTGGGCCGAGTACTTTGCAATCAAGTTTCTTTGGAAATATTCTTCGGATGCTTTGCTATCGAGCATAGAGGCACACATGGCCAACGTCCCACTTGAGCCTGAAATTTCGGACGCAGTGCGGCTATCACTGTTAAGCCAGGTTGTTAGTGAGATTTCATTATCGACGCAGTTCGATATCAGTGCGGGGCAACGTGACCGCCTCCTTCGCAGCAGTAATGGCTTACTGCAATGGATAGGTCTGAATGCGATAGAGCAACAACTGGACGCGCCAAATGGGCTCACCATCGTCTTGCAATTAGTCGCTGGATTCCCCTATATGAAGCAAGTTCAGGCTCTTGGGTGGATGGTCAATCGTGCCGCGAGCAAAGCTGAGACAGGTGAAATCTACAAAGGTTTGTTAAGTGCTCTGCATGGGGTACTGCCGACGACGATCCCCGCAAGTGAACTGAAGTTTTTGGTCGATTCGATGCGTGGGCATATGCGGGAAATAGCTTGGGCCGAGCCATGGCTTTCTCAAGAAGTGGTTTTTCCGCTTTTGCGAAATGACCGTGTGGACACCGATGACGCTTGTGAAATCTGGATTCAAGAACTGGTTGCCTCCCTCAAAGGAGAGCAGCAAGTTCGGTTATTTGTCCGCGAGCGTGAAGGGCGAACGACAAACGTTGCGGCATTTCTCTTTGCACATAGTGGACCTATGCGACAAAAGACCAGCCTTGAGATATTTAAAGCGATCATCAGGCGACAGCAGCGGGTCGTGCAACAACCGCTCGCCAGCACGTCAAATTGGACTCGGTGGAACGATGCGTTGATGATTTCGATGTGGCTCCTGACCTTCTCTCGATGGAGTCAGTATTATTTGCGAGATATCGGCAGGGTAAATGTCGAGTTGGAAGATTTGGTGCTTATTACTCAACGGCTTGTACTCGTTAGGCCTATGGGGGAATGGCGGTCAGAAGGGGCTAGCAATCAAAGCGAACTCGCCGCATTTCTTGACCAAGTAGAGGGGCTTCTGGAGTCGGGAAAAGAAAAGTAATCAAAATTTAAAAATGGACGTATTAGTTTGATTTTGATTTTTTTCTCGACTTTTTCTCATGAGCATCCAGCATCCTCCTCCCCAGCATTCGAAAGGCTAGGGAACCTAACTAAGGAAAGTCAGATGACTAAAATTGCAGCTAATATCATCCTAGATGGCCACGTCGATGACCTATATGCACTCAGCTTGCTTTTTCCAGAAGGTGCGCATCCAAATTTTCATATCGTGACTCAGCTAGTCGGCGCCAAAGACGGTATGTATGATCGAGTACTAAATGTAGAGCATCGACATACATATCTGACGGGCGACGGCTGTTTACCTTTGGTTGAAGCGAGCGGAGTGCAAGAAATGGGCTGGGTCGCGCATGAGATTATGGCGCCACTCAACGGGTATGCTGCACTTGCGGACAGCAACTATGAACCTGTTGTACCAGTCTCCGTTTCGTGGGAAGGGGGTGGGTGCTTTGGTGGCGCGACCTTTGGCTCAACTATCCGAAAATCCGGGACTATCAGCGCTAACCGACATGATTTGATTCGCCAGTTAATGTTTAGTCGTGTCGACTTCATGATAAGGAATCCACTTGCCGCTTACGCAGCCGCAGTTATTGCTGGCCAGCCGTCTTGGGCGGACTACTATCGCTTGCTTGAGGATATCGCGGGGCATCGCGGAACTACGCTTGATAAACTGACGAAAATTGGCATCGCTAAGCGCCAGTCACTTGATGGGTTCAAGATGGCGGCGAATAATCGAATGTACGGGCGACATGGCGCGTCGAAGCGGGACGCAAGAATTCAGCAAAAGGACTTGATGAATTTGACGGAGGCACGTGAATTCGTACGCTCTGTCGTCACGGCTTGGCTCGATCAGGAATGTGGCGGTCGGTTGCCTCGAGATCGTGTAGATGGAGGAATATTGCGGTTCGGCCTTGATGGTGAGAACCACTAACCACGCGCCCATTGGAGCGGTTCTGCCTAAAGATCAGTTAGCGGTAGTTCAATCAAAAGTGACGGAGTGATTCCGCCCGCAGCCCGCCACCAGTTGCTACTGGCGGGGTTTATGATTCAGCTCCAATACCGAGAGCAATATGTTTACCGCAGACGCCGTGCGGCTCGACCGTTCTAGACACTTAATATTGATCGTTCCCACTGCGACTATTCGATTAGATCGAGTTGATCCAGCGCCTCGTTGACGGCGAGTTCCGTCAGCATGATGACTTGCGTAATACCCAACAGGGTACTGCAGTTGGTTCCTTCTGTATGATCCGCCACATCCATGGTCATGACACTGGCTGATGCCGGTGACTCGCACGCGCTCCCGGGCAGGGTCTGGACATCGATTTACGGGTTGGCGAAGCATATCGTGCAGAGCGTTTTCGGGATGGCTTTGATGTCTGCAATCGAAGCGTGGTCGTGATGAGGGTCGTGATCAGCTGCCTCGTTGTGTGGGAATGTGCCAGAATTTCCGGAGGGCGATATCGGATCGGGTGTCGGTGGGTTGGGAGTTACTTTGACCAAGTTGTTGAACTCCTCATATCACAAAGAAGGAGCCTGCTCGCGAAAGCGGTGTGTCAGTCGGCATCAATGTAGGCTGTCATGGCCGCTTCATCGGAATACCGCCCGGAGCCGCTCGCTCCCACAAGTAGCTAATCGTCCACTCAAGCGCGCCGCGCCATCAGCAACACCGAAGCCGCCGCCGACAACAACCCCGCGCAGCATCGGTTGAAAATCCGCTTGCCCCGAGGCTTGGCGAACCAGCGACGCATGTGCAGGCCCATGTAGGCGTAGGCGCCGATGGCGATCCATTCCAGCATCAGGAACAGCGCACCCAACACTGCAAATTGCGGCGTCACCGCCTGAGTCGGGTCGACGAACTGGGGCAGGAACGCGGTGAAAATCAGGATCGCCTTTGGGTTGCCGGCCGCCACCAGAAACTCCTGCCGCGCCAATGTCAGCATCCCCGCCGGCGCGCCTGCCATAACCGTTTCGGTCCCGGGGGCCGCGCGCCACAACTGCCACGCGAGGTAGAACAGGTACGCCGCGCCGACAATCTTTATCCCGTAGAACAACAACTCCGACGTTTGCAGCACCACCGCCAATCCCGCCGAAGCGAGGGCGATCATTGCGGCGAACGCCAGCAGTCGACCGATACCGGCCATGCACGCGGTGCGATAGCCATAGCGCGTCGAGTTGCTGACCGACAGCAGGTTGTTTGGGCCGGGCGCCATGTTCAGGGCGAAGCAGGCCGGGAGGAAGAGGGTGAGGGTGGCGAGGTCCATGACCGGCTCCAGAAGCGAGTTCGATATTTTTACCACAGGTGCCGTGCGGCTCGACCTATACAGTGATGGACGTGAGGCGCCGTACAGTCGACTACTTCGCGAATTTTCTCGCTCCTGCCACGCAGAAAATCACCGCCACGGTAACCGCCAGCATGCCGATGCTGACCTGCTCGTGAAGCAACGTCGCCGCCAGCGCCAATCCAAAGAACGGCTGTAGCAGCTGGAGCTGCCCCACGGCAGCAATGCCGCCCTGCGCCAGTCCGCGATACCAGAAGACGAAACCGATCAGCATGCTGAACAGCGACACGTAGCCCAGGCTGAACCAGGCGGGCGTGCTGATCCCCGAAAAGGAAGCGGGTTTGAGGAGCAAGGTCAGCAGCGCCACCACCGGTAGCGACAACACCAATGCCCAGGAAATCACCTGCCAGCCGCCCAGTGTTCTGGAAAGCTTTGCGCCTTCGGCATAACCGAGACCGCAGGCGAGAATGGCCAGCAGCATCAGAATGTCGCCTTCCGGCGAGGCGGTCAGGCCTTGGGAGGCGGCAAAACCCACCACCAGCAGGCTGCCCAGGACCGAGAACAACCAGAACACCGGCCGGGGACGCTCGCCCCCGCGCACCACGCCAAACACGGCGGTTGCGAGCGGCAACAGACCCACGAAGACGATGGAGTGCGCCGAGGTCACGTATTGCAGGGCCAGCGCCGTCAGCAGCGGAAACCCGACCACCACGCCCATGGCCACGATGACCAGCGGCAGCAATTGGTTTCGCGCAGGGCGTTTTTCCTTGAACAGCATCAGCAGGCACAACGCCAGAACCCCGGCGATGGTGGCCCGGGCAACCGTCAGGAAAACCGGATCGAATTCCAGCACTGCGACCCGGGTAGCGGGCAGCGAGCCGCTGAAGATCAGCACGCCGATAAGCCCGTTGATCCAACCGCTGGTGGTGTTTGCCGATGTCTGGCTGTTCAGGTTCGATGTTCGTTCCATCAGGGTCACTCTCGACGGGTTGCATGGGCGGCGGGTTGCCTTGAGCGCATCGTATGACCGACTATTGAGACAATCAAAAAATTGTCATGGATACATCGCCCTATGCCTCGCTTGCGCTACAAGTCGCTGGTCGACACGTTTGCAGCCGACATCCGCTCGGGTCGCCTGCCGCCCGGTACGCGCCTGCCGACCCATCGCCAGCTCGCCGCCGCCCATGGGCTGGCGCTGGTCACGGCCAGCCGGGTGTACGCGGAGCTGGAGGCGATGGGCCTGGTCAGTGGCGAAACGGGGCGGGGCACGTTCGTCAGAGAGACGTCGCTTCCCCCCGGTCAGGGCGTCAGCCAGCACGTGGTTGCCGTGGGCATGGCCGATCTCAACTTCAATTACCCGTCATTGCCCGGCCAGGCCGATCTGTTGCGAACCGCCTTGCGTCAGCTCGCGTTGTCCGGCGACCTCGAGTCCCATCTGCGCTACCAGCCCCATGGCGGGCGCCTGCATGAGCGGGCATCGATTGCGAACCATCTGGGTTCACGTGGGCTGAGCGTACAGGCCGAACAGGTGTTGATCGTCAGTGGTGCGCAACATGGATTGGCGGTGACCATGATGGCGTTGCTGAAACCGGGCGATGTGATCGCGGCGGATGCGTTGACCTATACCGGTTTCAAGGTGCTGGCCGAATCGCTGCACCTGGAAATCGTGCCCATTCCGGCGACGGATACCGGGCCTGATCTCGATGCGTTGGAGGCGCTTTGTCGGCGCCGATCGGTGCGGGCCGTCTACAGCATGCCGACGCTGCATAATCCGCTGGGTTGGGTCATGGATGCGCAGTGGCGTAACCAGTTTGTGTCGATTGCGCGCAAACATGACCTGTTGATCATTGAAGACGCTGCGTACGCTTTTCTGGTCGAAGACGCCCCGGCACCGATAGCCGAATTGGCGCCGGAGCGGACCGTCTACGTTTCGGGGTTCTCCAAGAATGTCGCCACGGGGCTGCGCGTCGGCTTCGTTGCTGCGCCGGTCGAGAAAGTCCCTGGACTGGAACGCGCAATCAGGGCAACCACCTGGAACACCCCCGGCGTGATGACGGCAATCGCCTGCGCATGGCTCGACGATGGGACCGTAAGCAAACTGGAAGCGCAAAAACGCGCAGACGCACAGGCCCGGCAAGCCATGGCCGCCGACTTGTTGAAAGGGCTGCGCTGCATGACTCATCCTTCTTCGTACTTTCTCTGGCTACCGCTGGCGGAAGACGCCAGAGCGGACCAGATCGCCGTGGCGTTGATGCACGAGCAAGTCGCCGTCTCCACCGCCGAACCTTTTGCGACCTCTGTCCATGTACCGCATGCAATCCGGCTGGCACTGGGGTCGGTGGACATGGCGTCGCTTCGAGAAGCGCTGATCAAAGTGAAGCGGGTGGTGGGCGCTTACTCCTAGCGCGGGTGGGTAGTTTTCTTCAATACGCGGGCCAGGCCGGTCGTTACCTTGAGGCCTGGTTCAACTGAATTGAAGAAGGTTTGCGATGAGTCTGATTATTTCGATGGCGGCGTTTGCCCTGGTGGCGTCGATCACGCCGGGGCCGGTGAACATTGTGGCGTTGAGTTCCGGCGCGCAGTTCGGTTTTCGCGCCAGTCAACGCCACGTGGCCGGAGCGACACTGGGCTTCGTGTTGTTGCTGGTCTTGATGGGGCTGGGCCTGCATGAAGTTTTGCAGGTCTGGCCGGCGCTGACGCGAGTGGTGCAACTGGCGGGCGTGGCATTCCTGTTGTTCATGGCCTGGAAACTGGCCGCAGACGACGGTCATCTCGATGCGAAGGACTCGGGGCGGGCACCGTCGATGCTGTACGGCGCCGTCATGCAATGGCTCAACCCGAAAGCCTGGCTGGCTTGCGTAGCGGGCATGGGCGCGTTTGTCGCGGACGGCGAGGCACGGCTGGTCTGGCAGTTTGCGGCGGTGTACCTGGTGATCTGCTACCTGTCCGTTGGCTGCTGGGCCTATGCCGGGACTTTTTTGCGCGGCTACCTGAACAACCCGGCGGGCATGCGATTGTTCAACCGGATCATGGCGTTGCTGCTGGCGGTGAGCGCGATTTACCTCGTGCTGTAGCGTTGCTTTTGTGGTCGTCTCAGCCGCGATACTGCCCCGGTGTCGCCGCCAGGTGCTGCTTGAAAGCGCGCTGGAAATGCGCCTGATCGGCAAACCCCGCTTCCAGGGCCACATCGGCGATCAGCTTGCCGCTGCGCAGCCGATCGCGGGCGAACTGGATGCGCCGGTTGACCAGAAACGCATGGGGCGTCATGCCGTAATGCTGTTTGAAGGCGCGGATCAGGTACGACGGCGACAATTGAGCGGCGTCGCAAATGTCTTCGAGCTTGAGCATTTGCGTGCAGTTGTCACGGATGTAGTCCGCCGCTCGCTCCAGTTTGAAATTGGGCTCGCGCAGCGGTTGATCGACAGGGTTGAGCCGTTGCTGCACCTCGGTGAAAAACTCCACCGCTGCGCTCTGTTTACACAGCACGTCCTGCTCGCCGTCAACCAACACCTCGTACAACGCTTTCAGGCCGGTAAACAGGCTGGTGTCGTCACTGTGCGTGATGGCGAATCGGCGAAACGCCAGATCGTGGCTGAAGCCGAGCTGATGCTGTAAATCGGTGAGCCACGGCGTATCGACGTACAACATCAGGTACGACCAGGGCTGATCGTCGATCGGGTTGCAGGCGTGAACGTCGCCGGGGTTCATCAACACCACCGTGCCGGCGCTGACCTGACATTGCGATTGCTCATGCAGATATGTACTGCGCCCGGCGGTGATCGCACCGATGGAGAAATGCTCGTGGGAGTGCCGGGTGTAGCAGACCTCGCGTCCGTCGGCGATGGAGCGGGCTTCGATGAAGGGCAGGGCGTCGTCGCGCCAGAAGCGCGGGGCCTTGTCGGCGTCTTTGGCAACGGAGTGCTTCAAGGGTCAGTCCTCGGCAGGTCAGCTTCGCAGTGTACTTAGCTCTCGCCGTCAAAGGCTTGTTGCAGTGCAGCGATGTCGAGTTTTTTCATCTGCAGCATCGCTTGCATGGCGCGCTGGGATTTTGCCGTGTCGGGGTCTTTCATCATGTCCATCAAGACCACCGGGACGATCTGCCATGAGACGCCGAACTTGTCCTTCACCCAGCCGCACTGTTGAGCCTCAACGGGGCCACCGGCGGACAGGCGCCCCCAGAAGTGGTCGACCTCTTCCTGAGTGTGGCAATTGACCTGGAACGAGATCGCCTCGCTGAACGTGAATGCCGGGCCGCCGTTGAGGCCCGTGAAACTTTGCCCATCGAGTTCGAAACTCACCGTCATCACTGAGCCTTCGGGCCGGCCATGGAACTCGAAACCAGCCTTGCCATAGTGAGTGGTGGCGGTGATTTTCGAATGATCGAAGATCGCGCAGTAATACTTCGCAGCCTCTTCCGCCTGACCGTCGAACCACAGGCAGGGCGTGAGTTTTTGAACGCGTTGCATGGCGCAGCTCCTCTACGGATTACTCAGGCTGGACTTTCAGCGTAGTCAGCCTGTTGTCGCCGGGACGTACCGTAGATCGACAAGTGCAATCGATCATCTGAGGTAAATGCAGTCAATATGACCTGTTTATGAGTCATTGCGACTAATGCGGGCTGTAGTCGTAATGACGCAGATGGAGTCAACCCATTGATTTTTATGGGCTAAATATCTGGCACGAGACTTGATACATCACACGTACCACTGAACCGCTTCAGGAGTACGGAAAAATGTTCGATTTCTTCAACAATCCTCAAAACGTTCTGCACCTGTCGAGCCGAGTGCTCGGCGCTGGCCTGGCGCTGCTGCTGGCCGGTATCTACGGCGCTTACCTCTACGACGGGCATCTGCCCATCGTGGTGCTGGTGTCGATGCATGCCATGACCATCATCGGCCCGACCCTGCTCAAAATCGGCTATGTGATGCGTCTGCTGGCGCAACACCGGCTGGGTAAAGGCCTGGTCCGCGTAGCGGCCTGAAGGCAGCTGCGACATACCGTGTGCCAGCGGCCCTTTTAGCGACCGGTGGTCGATGAACATGGCCGATGGGTCAAATTGCGCTTAGCTGTAGGGATAACCCGAGGCGCGCGTAGGCTCCGCACGGCCACAGTGACGCCCCTTCAGAACACCGTGAGTCTGAGGACGTTCGTCATGTTGACCCTAAACATCAACGGCAAGGACCAGGAGCTGGATGTCCCCGCGGACATGCCGCTACTGTGGGTGCTGCGCGATGTTGCGCACTTGACCGGCACCAAGTTCGGTTGCGGCATGGCCCAGTGCGGGGCCTGCACCGTGCACATCGACGGCGCGCCGCTGCGTTCTTGCGTCACCCCCGCCACGGCCGTGGCCCATGGTCAGAAAATCCTGACCATCGAAGGCCTGTCCACCGACGGTTCGCACCCGGTGCAGCAAGCCTGGGCCGAGCTGGATGTGGTCCAGTGCGGCTACTGCCAGTCCGGGCAGATCATGTCGGCGGCGGCCTTGCTGGCCAAGATCCCCAAACCCACTGACAGCGACATCGATCAGGCGCTCTCCGGCAACATCTGCCGCTGCGGCACCTATCCAAGAATTCGTGCCGCCGTGAAACGCGCCGCCGAAATCGGCTGATGCCATGTGGATGGGAGTCTGAGCAATGAACAGCATCAATCCTCTGTCGCGCCGTGGTTTTCTCAAGGGCAGTGCGTTGCTGGGCGGTGGCCTGGTGGTGGCGTTTGTCATCCCCGGTGCCCATCGCTTTGCCATCGGCGCCGAGAATCAGGGCAACGTCTTCGCACCCAATGCGTTCCTGCGGATTGGCAATGACAACAGCGTCACCGTGCTGCTCGGCCATTCGGAGATGGGCCAGGGTATCTGGACTGGCCTGACCATGTTGATCGCCGAAGAACTGGACGCCGACTGGTCGAAAATTCGTGTCGAACATTCGCCCGCGTCCGCTGCCGATTATGGGCTGGCCGGGTTTGGCGGGATGCAGATTACCGGCGGTTCGACCTCGACCTGGATGGAGTTCGATCGCTACCGCCAGGCCGGCGCTGCGGCGCGCTTGATGCTGATCGATGCCGCCGCCAAGCGCTTCGGTGTGGCGCCTTCGCAGATTCGCACCGAATCGGGCGTGGTCATTGCTGGCGACAAACGTGCCACCTACGGCGAACTGGCCGATGACGCCGGCAAGCTGCCGGTGCCGGATCCGGCCTCGATCAAGCTCAAGGAGGCCAAGGACTGGAAACTGATCGGCAAACCCACCCAGCGCCTGGACACACCCGAGAAAATCACCGGCCGGGCGAAGTTTGGCATGGACGTGCAGTTCGACGGGCTGATGACCGCCATGGTCGCCCGTTCGCCCGTGTTCGGTGGCAGCGTCAAATCCTTCGAAGGCGCCGAAGCGCTGGCGATACCGGGCGTGCATAAAGTGGTGCAAGTGCCCACCGGCGTGGCGGTCATCGCCGATCATTACTGGGCGGCGAAACTGGGGCGTGATGCGCTGAAGGTTGATTGGGATCCGGGACCGAACAGCGGGCTCGACAGTCAGACGCTGCTCGATAGCTTTCGCAAACTTGCCGCCACCCCCGGCACTTCGGCCAGCAAGGCTGGCGATGCCGAGGGCGCGTTGGACAAAGCGGCGAAGTCCATCGACGTCGAGTACAGCGTGCCGTACCTGGCTCACGCGCCGATGGAGCCACTCAATTGCACCGTGAGCATCACCAAGGACAAATGCGAGATCTGGACCGGCACCCAGTTTCAGACACTGGATCAAATGATCGCCGGCAAAATCACCGGGCTCAAACCTGAGCAGGTGCAGATTCATACCGAGTTCTTGGGCGGCGGTTTCGGTCGCCGGGCCAATCCGACCTCGGATTTTGTTGCTGAAGCGGTGCAGGTCGCCAAGGCAGCGGGCGGGCCGGTGAAAACCGTCTGGTCGCGAGAGGACGACATACGCGGCGGCTATTACCGCTCGGCGTTCCTGCATCAGGCGCGCATCGGCCTGGATGTCGGCGGCATGCCCATGGCCTGGAAGCATGTGATGGTCGGGCAATCGATCATGGCCGGCACCTCGTTTGAAGCGACTTTCGTCAAGAACGGCATCGATCACACCTCGGTCGAAGGCGTGTCGGACAGTCCCTATATCAAAGACCTGAGCAATCACGCAGTCGACCTGCATTCCCCGAGAACCGGTATCAGCGTGCTCTGGCTGCGTTCGGTGGGGCACAGCCACACGGCGTTCGTCATGGAATCGTTGATCGACGAACTGGCAACGGCCGCCGGCAAGGATCCGGTGGAATACCGGCGCGCCTTGCTCAAGGCTCATCCACGGCATCTTGGCGTACTGAACCTGGCCGTCGAGAAAGCCAACTGGAACGCGCCGCTACTGGACGGCCACGCGTTGGGTGTCGCGGTGCATGAATCTTTCGGCAGTTACGTCGCTCAGGTCGCCGAGGTGTCTCAGGACAACCTGGCGATTCGCGTGCATCGGGTGGTGTGTGCGGTGGATTGCGGGATCGCGGTCAACCCGCGAAGCATCGCCGCACAGATGGAATCGTGCATCACGTTTGGCCTCGGATTTACCTTGCACAGCAAACTGACCATCAAGGACGGGCAGGTGGTGCAGTCCAATTACCACGACTATCAAGTGCTGCGGTTGAACGAAATGCCGGTGGTCGAAGTGCATATCATGCCCAGCAGCGACAAACCCGGTGGCATTGGCGAGGCTGGTGTGCCACCGACGGCGCCGGCAGTGGCGAACGCGGTGTTCGCCCTGACCGGGCAACGCTTGCGGGAGCTGCCGCTGCAACTGTCGGGGGTGTGAGATGAGACGACATCTGATTCTTGGCGCGGTGGTGTTGATCGGCCTGGTCGGCTACGCCGAGGACCTGTTTGCTGACGATAAGGAGGCGATCAAGGCGTTCGCTACCGTGCAAAAGGTGTTTCAGAGCCCGCGCTGCCAGAACTGCCACATCCCCGGCGATTCGCCGTTGCAGTTCGACGCCGGGGTTCCCCACGCGATGAGCGTGGTGCGCGGCCTGGACGGCAAGGGTGCGGCCGGTTTGCCGTGTGCCACTTGCCACGCCGAAAGCAATCCGCCGGCCAGCTACGGCCCCAACGCTCCGCCGGGTGCGCCGCACTGGAGCCTGCCGCCCGCCGCGCACAAAATGGCCTGGATCGGTCTGCCGGCGGACAAACTGTGCGCAATGATCAAGGACCGCGCCAGCAATGGCGATCGGGATTTCGCGGCGCTGATCAAGCATGTCAGCGACGACAAACTGGTGCTTTGGGGCTGGAATCCGGGGACGGGTCGAGCACCGGTGCCGGTGCCGCATGACATTTTTGTAGCTCAGTTCAAGCTTTGGGCAGACGCTGGAGGGCCGTGCCCCGTGGAGGGGATCTGACCAACGGCAGCTTTATAAGGAGTCAAACCGGGTATTGGCGCCTCTAACGTCTATACCCATCACAGGAGTGAGTAATGTTGGTTCCCGGTAAACCGGTCAAACCTGGCGCTTGCGCAGACACCTTGCGCGGGCCTAATGTCCTCGATACAGCTGTGCAGGAGCGCGAAATGATGCGCGACCTCGCACGCCAGTTCGATCAACAGCTGATGGCAGTAGAGATGGCGAGCATGGATGAGTTGACGCTGTTGACCAATCTTTATGGTTTCCTGGCGCTGGCCCAATTGTGGCTGGATGCCTGCCTGCAGCTGGAGAAACCGGCGAGCCTGCTGTTTTTCGATCTGGATCATTTCAAACGCATCAACGAATTGTATGGCCGTGGCGAAGGCGACGAGGCCCTGAAAACCTTCGCCGACGTGTTGCGTATTGCGTTTCGCGAGAGCGATGTCGTCGGACGGGTAGGCGGTGATGAGTTCGCCGTGTTGCTGACCGGCTCGACCGCTGTGGAAGTTGCCGGAGTCAGGGCGCGGCTCGAAGAGATGCTCGACGAGCGCAACGCCACGGTGCATCGCGCCTATGACATCCGCTTCAGCATCGACCAGGTCGAGTTCGATCTCGCCCGTCACAAAACGATGGAAGGACTTATGGCCGCCATCGACCTTGCGCGACATCAGGGGGCGATTCGGTTCTGAGCGTGGCCGTGCTGATCATTTGGCGAATAGCTGATTGATGTCTTTGAACGCCTTGAACTCCAGCGCATTGCCGCAAGGGTCGAACAGAAACATGGTTGCTTGCTCGCCCACCAATCCCTGAAAACGAATGCCCGGTTCGATCACGAAACGCGTGCCAAGGGATTTCAAGCGTTCGGCCAGCGCTTCCCACTCCTGCATCCCCAACACCACACCGAAATGCGGCACCGGCACGTCATGGCCATCGACGGCATTGGTGTGGGCGGCTTCTTGAGACGGGGTTTTCGGCGCCAGGTGAATCACCAGTTGATGGCCGAAAAAGTTGAAGTCGACCCAATGATCGCTGGAGCGACCTTCCTCAAGTCCGAACACGGCGCCGTAGAAGTTACGCGCGGCTGGCAAGTCGTAGACCGGAATGGCCAGATGAAAAGGGGAGAGTTGCATCGAGGTGCCTCGGTTGTCGGGGATTCAGGCTGAGTTTAGTCCTGTGCTTTTTGATTAAAAGACGATAATTTTTGCACCGAGCACAAATTATTTCGATCAATCGAGAACGCCATGCTGCGGGAACTGAAAACCTTCATCGCCGTGACGCGCTATGGCACGTTCGCCGCGGCCGGGATGCACATCGGCCTGACTCAGTCGGCGGTCAGCGCGCAGATTCGCAATCTGGAAACGGCCCTTGGCATTCGCCTGTTCGATCGCACCGGACGCCAGGCGCTGCTCAATGCGGCGGGTCAACGTGCGCTGCCGATGGCCAGGCAAATGCTGGAAACCTTCAACCGCATGGCGGTCAGCGATGACGTCAGCGAGTATCGCGGCGAGTTGAAAATTGGCGCGGTGGCTACGGCGCAAACCGGGCTGTTGCCCCAGGCGTTGTTGCGATTGCGCCAACAGGCGCCGCTGCTGGAGCCGAAACTGGTGCCGGGGGTGTCGCTGAATCTGCTGAGCCAGGTCGACACCGGTGAAGTGGATCTGGCGATCCTGATCAAGCCGCCGTTCGACTTGCCCAAGGAATTGTCGGCGCAGGTGATCCGCAAGGAACCGTTCGTGTTGATCGTACCGGCCGATCTTGAAGGCGATGACCCGTTGCCGTTGCTGGCGGCCCATCCTCATGTGCGCTACGACCGTAACTCATTCGGCGGCCGTCTGGTGACACGGTTTCTGCGCGAACAGCAGATCGACGTGCACGTCGCGCTGGAGCTGGATGAACTGGAAGCCATCGTCAAAATGGTCGAATGCGGATTGGGCATTTCGCTGCTGCCCGAGGCAGGGCTGTGGCTTGAGCATGGGACGAAGGTCCGGATCATCCGGTTGGGCGAGGCGACGTTTTACCGGGAGATTGTGCTGTTGCAGCGTTACAGCCAGCGCATGCAGCCGATTCAGCAGCTCTTTGCCCGGTGCCTGACACCGCTCGCCGACTAAACACAAATCCCCTGTGGGAGCGAGCCTGCTCGCGATGACGGACTGATCTCCACGTTTGATGTTGACTGACACACCGCTATCGCGAGCAGGCTCGCTCCCACAGGGGATTGCATCAAGGCAGAAATTGCAGGCATAAAAAAACGCCTCTGGAGGCGGGTTCTTTATTTGGCCAAGCACCCGAGGCAGGGCTGTGGCTTGAGCATGGGGCGAAGGTCAGGATCATCCGGTTGGGCGAGGCGACGTTTTACCGGGAGATTGTGCTGTTGCAGCGTTACAGCCAGCGCATGCAGCCGATTCATCAGCTCTTTGCCCGGTGCCTGACACCGCTCGCCGACTAAACACAAATCCCCTGTGGGAGCGAGCCTGCTCGCGATGACGGACTGATCTCCACGTTTGATGTTGACTGACACACCGCTATCGCGAGCAGGCTCGCTCCCACAGGGGGATTGCATTAGGTCTGGAATCGCAGGCATAAAAAACCCGCCTGAAGAGGCGGGTTTTTTGTTTGGCTAGCCGAAAATTACTCTTCGAGGCTGCCCATGGCCGTGGTGTTGAAACCACCGTCCACGTACATGATTTCGCCGCTGATGCCGGACGCCAGGTCCGAGCACAGGAAGGCGCCGGCGTTGCCGACTTCGTCGATGGTGACGTTGCGACGCAGCGGGGTTTGCGCTTCGTTGGCGGCCAGCATCTTGCGGAAGTTCTTGATGCCGGAAGCGGCGAGGGTGCGGATCGGGCCAGCCGATACGCAGTTGACGCGGGTGCCGTCCGGGCCCAGGGAGCCGGCCAGGTAACGAACGCCAGCTTCCAGGGACGCCTTGGCCATGCCCATGACGTTGTAGTTCGGCATGGTGCGCTCGGCGCCCAGGTACGACAGGGTCAGCAGGCTGCCATTGCGGCCTTTCATCATTTCGCGACCGGCCTTGGCCAGGGCCACGAAGCTGTAGGCGCTGATGTCGTGAGCGATGCGGAAACCTTCACGGGTGGTGGCTTCGGTGAAGTCGCCGTCCAGTTGGTCGCCCGGGGCGAAGCCGACGGAGTGCACGATGCAGTCCAGGCCGTCCCACTTCTTGCCCAGCTCAACGAAGACCTTGGCGATTTCTTCATCGCTGGCCACGTCGCACGGGAAGCACAGGTCCGGGTTGGAACCCCAGCTTTGTGCGAACTCTTCGACACGACCCTTGAGTTTGTCGTTCTGATAAGTGAAGGCAAGCTCAGCGCCCTCGCGATGCATGGCGGCAGCGATGCCGGATGCGATGGACAGCTTGCTGGCGACACCGACGATCAGTACGCGCTTACCGGCGAGAAAACCCATGTGTTGCTCCTCTCTTTCAGGTTATTGCGCAGTGGCCGGTGCCAGGAAAGCGGCTTCCAGCAACTGCTGTGTATACGGATGTTGGGGGGCGGCAAAGATACTTTGCGCGTCACCCTGTTCGACCACTTGACCATGCTTGACCACCATCAGTTGGTGGCTCAGCGCTTTGACGACAGCCAGGTCATGGCTGATAAACAGATACGTCAGGTTGTACTTGGTTTGCAGTGAACGCAAAAGCTCCACCACTTGGCGTTGCACTGTCCGGTCGAGGGCCGAAGTCGGCTCGTCCAGCAGAATCAGCGCCGGTTTTAGCACTAATGCCCGGGCAATGGCGATTCTCTGCCGCTGCCCGCCGGAAAATTCGTGGGGGTAGCGGTGCCGGGTTTCCGGATCCAGGCCTACCTCCTTGAGTGCTGCAATAATCGCTTGTTCCTGTTCCGCCTCGGTGCCCATCTTGTGGATCCGCAGGCCTTCGCCGACGATCTGGCTCACGCACATCCGCGGGCTCAGACTGCCGAACGGGTCCTGAAACACCACCTGCATCTCCCGGCGCAGCGGCCGAACCTGTTGCTGCGTCAGGCAGTCTAGCTGCTTGCCTTCAAAACGGATCGCGCCTTTGCTGCCGATCAGCCGCAAAATCGCCAGACCCAGTGTCGACTTGCCGGAGCCGCTTTCTCCCACAATCCCCAGGGTCTGCCCTTGAGGCAGGCTGAAATTGATCCCGTCCACCGCTTTGATGTGGTCGACGGTCTTTTTCAGAAAGCCTTTCTTGATCGGGAACCAGACTTTCAGGTCCTCGACTTGCAGCAAGGGCGGGCCAATCACATTGGTCGCCGGTGTGCCGCTGGGCTCCGCTGCCAGCAGTTCCCGAGTGTACGGATGCTGCGGCGCACGGAACAACTCTTCGCACGATGCCTGTTCGACGATGCAACCGCGCTGCATGACACATACGCGATGCGCAATTCTTCGCACAAGGTTCAAATCGTGACTGATCAGTAACAACGCCATGCCCAGCCGGGCCTGCAATTCCTTGAGCAATTCGAGGATTTTCAACTGAACGGTCACGTCCAGGGCGGTGGTCGGTTCGTCGGCGATCAGCAGTTCCGGCTCGTTGGCCAGGGCCATGGCGATCATCACCCGCTGACGCTGGCCGCCGGACAATTCGTGGGGCAGGGCCTTGAGGCGCTTCTCGGGTTCTGGAATACCGACCATCTCCAGCAGTTCCAGGGTACGTTTGGTCGCCACTTTGCCGATCAGGCCTTTGTGGATGCCGAGGACTTCGTTGATCTGCTTCTCGATCGAGTGCAGCGGATTGAGCGAGGTCATCGGCTCCTGGAAGATCATCGCGATCCGGTTGCCACGGATGTGGCGGATGGTTTTCTCTTTCAGGCTCAGCAGGTTCTGCCCGGAATACTCAATGGTCCCGGATGGGTGCCGGGCGAGCGGGTAGGGCAGCAGTCGCAGGATCGAGTGTGCAGTCACCGATTTGCCGGAGCCGCTTTCGCCCACCAACGCCAGGGTTTCGCCACGCTTGATGTCGAAGCTGACGCCCTCGACCACCCGCTGACAGCGATCCCCGACGACGAATTCGACGGTCAGGTCGCGCACTTCGATCAGATTGTCCTGATTCATTTCACTTCCTCGGGTCGAAGGCATCGCGAGCGGACTCGCCGATGAACACCAGCAAACTCAACATCAGCGCCAGCACCGCAAACGCGCTCATGCCGAGCCAGGGCGCTTGCAGGTTGGATTTGCCCTGGGCCACCAGCTCACCGAGGGACGGCGCGCCGGGCGGCAGGCCGAAGCCGAGGAAATCCAGGGCGGTCAGGGTGCCGATGGCGCCGGTCAGGATGAACGGCATGAACGTCATGGTCGAGACCATGGCGTTGGGCAGGATGTGGCGGAACATGATCGCACCATTCTGCATCCCCAGCGCACGGGCCGCGCGCACGTATTCGAGGTTACGCCCGCGCAGGAACTCGGCACGCACCACGTCCACCAGGCTCATCCACGAAAACAGCAGCATGATCCCCAGCAGCCACCAGAAGTTCGGCTGGACGAAGCTGGCGAGGATGATCAGCAGATACAACACCGGCAACCCGGACCAGATCTCCAGGAAACGCTGCCCGGCCAGATCGACCCAGCCGCCATAGAAACCCTGCAGGGCACCGGCAATCACACCGATGATCGAACTGAGAATGGTCAGGGTCAGGGCAAACAGCACCGAAATCCGAAAGCCATAAATCACCCGCGCCAACACGTCTCGGCCCTGATCGTCGGTGCCCAGCAGGTTGTCGGTCGAAGGCGGTGCCGGGGCGGGGACTTTCAGGTCGTAGTTGATGCTTTGGTAGCTGTAGGGAATCGGCGCCCACAGCACCCAGGCGTCCTTGGCCTTGAGCAGTTCGCGGATATACGGACTCTTGTAGTTGGCTTCCAGCGGGAATTCGCCACCGAACGCGGTTTCCGGGTAGCGCTTGAGCGCCGGGAAATACCAGCCGTCGTCGTAATGCACCACCAGCGGCTTGTCGTTGGCGATCAGCTCGGCGCCGAGGCTCAGGCCGAACAGCACGAGAAACAGCCACAGCGACCACCAGCCACGCTTGTTGGCCTTGAACAGTTCGAAACGTCGGCGATTGAGAGGGGACAGGTTCATCTCAATGCTCCCGGCTTTCGAAGTCGATGCGCGGATCGACAAAGGTGTAGGTGAGGTCGCCGATCAGTTTCACCACCAGCCCCAGCAGCGTGAAGATGAATAGCGTGCCGAACACCACCGGGTAATCGCGGTTGATCGCCGCTTCGAAGCTCATCAGCCCGAGGCCGTCGAGGGAGAAGATCACTTCCACCAGCAACGAGCCGGTGAAGAAGATGCCGATGAACGCCGAAGGGAACCCGGCAATCACCAGCAGCATGGCGTTGCGAAACACGTGGCCGTACAGCACGCGGTGATTGGTCAGGCCCTTGGCCTTGGCGGTGACCACGTACTGTTTGTTGATTTCGTCGAGGAAGCTGTTTTTGGTGAGCAGGGTCATGGTTGCGAAGTTACCGATCACCAGCGCGGTCACCGGCAGCGCCAGGTGCCAGAAGTAATCGAGCACCTTGCCGCCCATGCTCAGTTCGTCGAAGTTGTTCGAGGTGAGGCCCCGTAGCGGGAACCAGTCGAAATAGCTGCCGCCGGCAAACACCACGATCAGCAGGATGGCGAACAGGAACGCCGGGATTGCGTAGCCGACGATGATCGCCGAGCTGGTCCAGACGTCGAAGTGGCTGCCGTGTCGCGTGGCCTTGGCGATCCCCAGCGGGATCGACACCAGGTACATGATCAGGGTGCTCCACAGCCCGAGGGAGATCGACACCGGCATCTTCTCCTTGATCAGGTCGATAACCTTGGCATCGCGAAAGAAGCTGTCACCGAAATCCAGGGTGGCGTAGTTCTTGACCATGATCCACAAGCGTTCCGGCGCCGATTTGTCGAAGCCGTACATGTGCTCGATTTCCTTGACCAGCATCGGGTCCAGGCCCTGGGCGCCGCGATAGGCGGAACCGGCCACCGACACTTCGGCACCGCCACCGGCGATACGGCTGGTGGCGCCTTCAAAGCCCTCGAGTTTGGCGATCATCTGCTCCACCGGCCCGCCGGGCGCGGCCTGGATGATCACGAAGTTGATCAGCAAGATGCCGAGCAAGGTCGGGATGATCAGCAGCAGTCGCCGAAAAATATACGCCAGCATCTGATTACTCCGTGCCCGCAGGGTCGGCTTGCAGTTTGGTTTCGACTTCTACCGCCGGTTTCGCATCGGGCTTGATCCACCAGGTGTTGATGCCGATGTCGTACTTGGGTGAAGTTTTCGGATGGCCGATGTGGTTCCAGTACGCCACGCGCCAGGTCTTGATGTGCCAGTTGGGGATCACGTAATAGCCCCATTGCAGCACCCGGTCCAGCGCTCGGGCGTGGGCCACCAGGCTTTTGCGCGAATCGGCGTTGATCAGTTGCTCGACCAGTTGGTCCACCGCCGGGTCTTTCAGGCCCATGGAGTTGCGGCTGCCGGGTTTGTCAGCCGCGGCGGACATCCAGAACTCGCGTTGTTCGTTGCCCGGCGAATTGGACTGCGGGAAGCTGCCGACGATCATGTCGAAGTCCCGTGAACGCACGCGGTTGATGTACTGCGAGACGTCAACGCGGCGGATCACCAGATCGATCCCCAGGTCGCTGAGGTTGCGCTTGAACGGCAACAGCACCCGTTCGAATTCGGTCTGGGCCAGCAGGAACTCGATGGTCACTGGCTTGCCGGTGGTATCGACCATCTTGTCGTCGACGATCCGCCAACCGGCCTCTTGCAGCAGTTGGTAGGCCTGGCGCTGCTGGGCGCGAATCATGCCGCTGCCGTCACAGAAGGAATTCTGGAAGGCTTCGCTGAAAACTTGATCCGGGATTTTGCCGCGGAACGGGTCGAGGATCGCCAGCTGATCGGCGTCCGGCAGGCCGGAGGCGGCCATTTCCGAGTTTTCAAAGTAACTGCGGGTGCGCACATAGGCGCCGTTGAACAGTTGCTTGTTGGTCCACTCGAAGTCCAGCAGCAGCGTCAGGGCGTGACGCACGCGCACGTCCTGAAACACCGGGCGGCGCAGGTTGAACACAAACCCCTGCATGCCGGTGGGATTGCCGTTGGGGATCTGTTCCTTGATCAACCGGCCTTCGGTGACCGCCGGGATGTTGTAGGCGTTGGCCCAGTTTTTCGCGGTCATTTCCAGCCAGTAATCGAACTGCCCGGCCTTGAGTGCTTCGAGGGCCACGGTGTTGTCACGGTAGTAGTCGGTGGTCATCACGTCGAAGTTGTAGAAACCGCGGTTGACGGGCAGGTCTTTGCCCCAGTAGTCCTTGACCCGTTCGTAACGCACCGAACGCCCGGCCTTCACTTCGCTGACCTTGTAGGGGCCGCTGCCCAATGGCATTTCCAGATTGCCCTTGTTGAAGTCGCGGGTGGCCCACCAATGCTTGGGCAATACCGGCAACTGGCCGAGGATCAACGGCAGTTCGCGGTTGTTGTTGTGCTTGAACTTGAACAGCACCTTGAGCGGGTCTTCGGCGATCACTTCGGCGACGTCGTTGTAGTAACCGCGATACAGCGGCGCGCCGTCCTTGATCAGGGTCTCGAAGCTGAACACCACGTCTTCGGCACGGATCGGATGACCGTCGTGGAAGCGTGCTTCGGGGCGCAGGTAGAAACGCACCCAGCTGTTGTCCGGGGCTTTTTCGATCTTGCCGGCCACCAGCCCGTACTCGGTGAACGGTTCATCCAGGCCCTGTTTGGCCAGGGTGTCGTAGATCATGCTGATGTCGTCGGCGGCGACACCCTTGCTGATGAACGGGTTGAGGCTGTCGAAGCCACCGAAACCGGCCTGACGGAAAATCCCGCCCTTGGGCGCGTCCGGGTTGACGTAATCGAAGTGTTTGAAATCGGCCGGGTATTTCGGCGGCTCGTTGTACAGGGTGACGGCATGTTGCGGCGCGGCGCAGGCCAGTCCGGCGAACAACAGACCGCTGGCCTGCAAGAGCAGGGCGCGTACAGGTTTCATCGATCTTTCTCCGAAGATTTCAGCCACCACGCGCTCAGGCCCAGGGTGTAGGGCGGCGTGGTGACGAAGGCGAACCGGTTGCGGTAGGCCAGGCGGTGATAATTGAGGTACCAGTTGGGAATGATGTAGTGCTGCCACAGCAGTACCCGGTCCAGGGCCTTGCCGGCGGCGACCTGTTCATCGCGGGTCTGGGCAGCGAGCAATTGTTCAAGCAAGTGGTCGACCACCGGGTTGGCGATGCCGGCGTAGTTTTTACTGCCCTTGACCCCGACCTGGCTGGAATGGAAGTACTGCCATTGCTCCAGGCCGGGGCTGAGGGTCTGGTTGAGCGTCATCAGGATCATGTCGAAATCGAACTGGTCGAGGCGCTGTTTGTACTGGGCGCGGTCCACCGTGCGCAGCCGGGCATCGATGCCGATACTGGCGAGGTTCTCGACGTAGGGCTGAAGGATGCGCTCAAGATTCGGGTTGACCAGCAGGATCTCCAGACGCAACGGTTGCCCGGCCGCGTTCTGCACGCGCTGGCCACTCAGCTTCCAGCCAGCCTCCGCAAGCAGGCTCAGGGCCTTGCGCATGGTTTCCCGGGGGATGCCGCGCCCTTGGGTCTGCGGCAGGCTGAACGGCTCGGTGAACAGCTTGGCGGGTAGCTGCTCGCGGTACGGCTTGAGCATCAGCCATTCATGGCCGACCGGAAGGCCGGTGGCCGAGAACTCGCTGTTGGGGTAGTAGCTCATGGCGCGTTTGTAGGCGCCGCTGAACAGCGTGCGGTTGGTCCACTCAAAGTCGAACATCATCCCCAGCGCTTCACGGACCTTGGTCTCGGAGAAAATCGCACGGCGGCTGTTCATGAACAGACCCTGGCTCTGGGTCGGGATCTGGTGCGGGATCTGCGCCTTGATGACGTCGCCGCGTCGTACCGCCGGGAAGCTGTAGCCGTTTTGCCAGTTCTTCGCCTGATGCTCGATGTAGATATCGAACTCGCCGGCCTTGAAGGCTTCGAACGCGACGTCGCTGTCGCGGTAGAACTCGACTTCCATGCGGTCGACGTTGTACTTGCCGCGATTGACGGCCAGGTCTTTGCCCCAGTAATCCTTGACCCGTTCGAAAACGATCTGGCGCCCGGGCGTTACCGACGTGATGCGGTACGGCCCGCTGCCCAGCGGCGGTTCGAAGGTGGTGGCCTTGAAGTCACGACCTTTCCAGTAATGCTGGGGCAGTACCGGCAACTCGCCCAGGCGCAGGATCAGCAACGGATTGCCGGCGCGCTTGAAGACGAAACGGATGCGGTGCGGGTTGAGGATGTCGACCCGCAGTACTTCCTGAAGGTTTGTCCGGTACTGCGGATGACCTTCCTTGAGCAGCAGGCGGTAGGAAAACGCGACGTCGTACGCGGTAATCGGCGAGCCGTCGTGGAACCGCGCTTCGGGGCGCAGGTTGAACACCACCCAGCTGCGGTCTTCGCTGTATTCAACCGATTGGGCGATCAGACCATAACTGGAGGTCGGCTCATCGCCGGACGGCGCGTACTGGCCGGTGCCGACCATCAACGGTTCGTTGAGCTCGTTGATGCCGTACTGCAGGAAATTCGCTGTGGAAACCGGGCTCGAACCCTTGAAGGTATACGGGTTGAGCGTATCGAAGGTGCCAAACGCCATCACCCGCAACGTACCGCCCTTGGGCGCTTGCGGGTTGACCCAGTCGAAGTGGGTAAATCTGGCCGGGTACTTGAGCGTGCCGAACTGCGCATAACCATGGCTTTCGCTGATCGTCGCGCTTGCGGGGGAGCTCAAGGCCAGGCTGATCAGGAACAGGAGGAGGGGACGCTTCAAGTCAGAGATCCGATCCAGGCGGCTTGGGCTTTGTGGGCCGTACAGTAACAGCTTGTATGGACAGGAAAAAGACAGGGCTCGAAAGCCGCGCCGGGGCATAAAAAAAGATCGCAGCCTGCGGCAGCTCCTGCACCGATCGTGTACACCTGCGATTGATCAGATGTACGCCTATCTGTAGGAGCTGCCGAAGGCTGCGATCTTTTCGGCTTCTTATCAGTGCGGGGAGTAAACCGTCAGCATCTGTCCAGGCTTCAACGCCTGACCGACGCGCGGGTTCCAGCGCTTGAGGTGCTGCATTTCAACGTTGAAACGCTTGGCCACCATGTACAGTGAGTCGCCTTGCTTGACCTTGTACTGGGTCTGCTGCTTCTTGCTGTTGGCCGCCACCACGGAGTTGACGCGTCCGGCATTGCGTTTGGTCTTGTCCTGCATCACCAGCGTCTGGCCGACCTTGAGGTCCTTGCCGGTCAGCTTGTTCCAGCGCTGCAGGTCCTTGACGTCGACCTTGTTGGCCTTGGCGATGGTGCCCAGGTTGTCGCCACGTTTAACGCGATAGGCGCGTTTGAGGCTGGCGATCTGGGCGTCGTCCGCACCTTCGAATACCGGCTTGAGCGGCTTCTTGCTGATCAGCTCTTCAGGACGCATGGTCGAAAGGCTGGTGGTCAGCAGCTGCGCCTTGGAGGTCGGCACCAGCAAATGCTGAGGGCCGTCGATGGTGGTGCGCTGCTTGAAGGCCGGGTTGAGCTGGAACAGTTCGTCTTCGTCGATGTTCGCCACCGCGGCAACCTTGGACAAGTCCATGCGCTGGTTGATTTCGACGACCTGGAAGTACGGTTCGTTGGCGATCGGGTTGAGGTTCACCCCGTAGGCTTCCGGCGCCAGCACCACTTGCGACAAGGCCAGCAGCTTCGGCACATAGGCCTGGGTCTCGGCCGGCAGCGGCAGGTTCCAGTAGTCGGTCGGCAGGCCAAGCTTTTCGTTGCGTTCGATGGCCCGGCTGACCGTGCCTTCGCCTGCGTTGTAGGCCGCCAGGGCCAGCAACCAGTCGCCGTTGAACATGTCATGCAGGCGGGTCAGGTAATCCATCGCCGCCGTGGTCGAGGCGGTGATATCACGACGACCATCGTAGAAACGGGTCTGACGCAGGTTGAAGTAACGCCCGGTGGACGGGATGAATTGCCACAAGCCAACCGCATCGGCCCGGGAATAGGCCATCGGGTTGTAGGCGCTTTCAATCACTGGCAGCAGCGCCAGCTCCAGCGGCATGTTGCGTTCTTCAAGGCGTTCGACGATGTAGTGAATGTAGAGGCTGCCGCGTTCGCCGGCGCTTTCGAGGAAGGACGGGTTGCTGGCGAACCACAGGCGCTGTTGCTCGATGCGCGGGTTGACGCCCAGACCGTCCTGCAACTGGAAGCCTTGTCGCATGCGTTCCCAGACGTCCTGTGGAATTTGTGGGGTTGGCTTTTCGCTGAGCCAGATAGGTTTTTGCTTGGCTCGAGCGGCAATATTCGGTGTGTGTGTCGCTTCGGTCTGCGGCACATGGCTGGAACAGCCCGCCAGGGTGGCGGACACAGCCACCGCGATGGCTTGAGCCAAGCGGGTCAATGCGTCTGAATTGATGGCTTTACGAATAGATGACGACATTGGCTGGAAGTAATTCCGGGCAAAAATGTCGGGCGATTCTAGAAAGCGTACCCCCTGCGGTCAACCATTCAGAATTTTTGTACCAACGGCGTTCCTGGTTAGAACTTATCTTTCCAAGCGCGCAGGGCAGCAAAAACCGCACTCGGCGCCCGGATTTCGGTTCCGTTCCGTTCGTCCACTTTTTCTTTAACGGATGTTTCGCCGGTGCGCAAAAACGGATTGGTACGCTTTTCCAGCGCCAGATTGGAAGGCAGTGTCATGATCCCGGCGCCCCGTTGTTCAATGACTTTGGCCAGCCGTTCGGCGGTGTCCGGATTGCCCGGTTCGACCGCGACGGCAAAGCGCAGATTGCTCAGGGTGTATTCATGCGTGCAGTAGACCAGCGTATCCTCGGGAAGGGACGCGAGGCGTGTCAGCGAGGTGTGCATTTGCTCCGGCGTACCTTCGAACAGCCGTCCGCAACCGGCAGCAAACAGGGTGTCGCCGCAAAACAGCAGGCCCTGATGATAAAAGGCTATATGCCCCAGGGTGTGACCGGGTACTTCGATGACGTTGAAATCACAGCCCAGCACACTGATGCGGTCGTTGTCCTTGAGAGCGACGTCCCGCGCCGGGATATTTTCGCTGGCCGGGCCGTAGACTTTGGCATCGGTGGCTTTTTTCAGCTGCTCGACGCCACCGACATGGTCATGATGATGGTGAGTGATCAGGATATCGCTCAGTACCCATTCCGGATGCGCCGCGAGCCAGGCCTGGACCGGCGCCGCATCGCCCGGATCGACGACTGCGCAGCGCCGGGTGTGCGGGTCTTGTAACAACCAGATGTAGTTGTCGGTGAAGGCGGGCAGGGCAGTGATCTGTATCATCGTCGGATTCGCCAAGCGGAAAACAATGGCGCATCTTAGAACTTCCTGGCGCTTTGGAGAATGCAATGACCGATAAAGCGTTCGCTCAGGCCGATCCTGAGTGGCTTACGTTGATCAGCGCGGCCCGTGAATGGCTGTCGGGCCCGATCGGGCAATTTCTGCTCGACGAAGAGCGCCGCATGCTCGAAGACGAGCTGGGGCGTTTTTTCGGCGGCTACCTGGTGCATTACGGTCCGTCGGCCCAGACACCGCCGTCGGCGCCGCAGGTCCAGCGCAATGTGCGCCTCGGCGCACCGCTGCCGGGTGTCGAGATCGTCTGCGAAGAACAGGCCTGGCCGTTGAGCGAGCATGCCGCCGATGTGGTGGTGTTGCAGCACGGGCTGGATTTCTGCCTGTCACCCCACGGCTTGCTGCGTGAGGCGGCGAGCAGCGTGCGGCCCGGCGGGCACCTGCTGATCATCGGAATCAACCCCTGGAGCAGTTGGGGGCTGCGCCATATGTTCGCGCACGACGCCTTGCGCAAGGCGCGTTGCATTTCCCCGTCCCGGGTCAGCGACTGGCTGAACCTGCTCGGCTTCGCGCTGGAGAAACGCCGCTTCGGATGCTATCGTCCGCCGCTTGCATCCCCCGCCTGGCAGGCCCGTCTGGCCGGTTGGGAGCGCAAGGCCGGTGACTGGCAATTGTCGGGTGGCGGCTTCTATTTATTGGTGGCGCGCAAGATCGTGGTGGGTCTGCGACCGGTCCGTCAGGAACGTCGCGAACCGATGGGCAAGCTGATTCCCCTGCCGATGGCCAAGGTCAACCGGCGCAATATCGAACCGTAATACCCTGTTTTTATTCCCGGTCGGGTTTGTCCCGGCCTCGGGCATCGTCGATCGCGGATCGGCGAGCCACCGCATTTTCTGGATAGATTGGCATGAGCGATAGCGTAGAACTCTTCACCGACGGCGCCTGCAAAGGCAATCCTGGCCCAGGCGGCTGGGGCGCATTGCTGGTGTGCAAGGGCGTTGAAAAAGAACTCTGGGGTGGCGAAGCCAACACCACCAACAACCGCATGGAGCTGATGGGCGCAATCCGTGGCCTGGAAGAGCTCAAGCGCTCCTGCGACGTGCTGCTGGTGACTGACTCCCAGTACGTGATGAAAGGCATCAACGAGTGGATGGACAACTGGAAGAAGCGCGGCTGGAAAACCGCCGCGAAGGAACCGGTAAAAAACGCAGACCTGTGGAAGTTGCTGGACGAGCAGGTCAATCGCCACAACGTCACCTGGAAATGGGTGCGCGGGCATATCGGGCATCACGGCAACGAACGGGCCGACCAATTGGCCAACCGTGGCGTGGATGAAGTGCGCGGGTACAAGCAGGCCTAAAACTACACAATCTCCCTGTAGGAGCTGCCGAAGGCTGCGATCTTTTGATCTGGCTCTTGATTTGCTGCGATCTCAAAAAAACAAGATCAAAAGATCGCAGCCTTCGGCAGCTCCTACAGGGACCGTGTTCACGACGTAAACCGCGAGCGTGTTAACATCGCCGCTTTTGCACGAATGACCCGTTGAGAGCTGAGCACTGATGGCCACCAGATCCGTTGTACTCGATACCGAAACCACCGGCATGCCGGTGACCGACGGCCACCGGATTATCGAAATCGGTTGTGTCGAGTTGATCGGTCGGCGCCTGACGGGCCGGCATTTTCACGTTTACCTGCAACCGGACCGCGAAAGTGACGAAGGCGCCATCGGCGTCCACGGCATCACCAACGAGTTCCTGGTGGGCAAGCCGCGTTTCACCGAGGTGGCCGATGAGTTCTTTGAGTTCATCAAGGGCGCGCAACTGATCATCCATAACGCGGCGTTCGACGTTGGCTTCATCAACAACGAATTCGCCCTGATGGGCCAGCACGACCGTGCGGACATCACGCAACACTGCTCGATCCTCGACACCCTGATGATGGCCCGGGAACGTCACCCGGGTCAGCGCAACAGCCTCGATGCCTTGTGCAAACGCTATGGCGTCGACAACTCCGGCCGTGAACTGCACGGCGCCTTGCTCGACTCCGAGATCCTTGCCGACGTTTACCTGACCATGACCGGCGGCCAGACCAGCCTGTCACTGGCCGGTAATGCGTCCGACGGCAATGGCTCCGGAGAAGGCGCGGACAATTCCGCTACCGAAATCCGCCGCCTGCCGGCCGACCGTCAACCGACACGGATCATCCGCGCCAGCGAAGATGACCTGGCCCAGCATGTGGCACGCCTGGAAGCCATCGCCAAATCCGCCGGCGCCCCGTCGCTGTGGCAGCAACTGGCCGAGGCCAAGGCTCAGGCGTAGGCCCTTCGAAAAAGATCGCAGCCTCGTTTCACTCGACAGCTCCTACAACGGAATGCGTAACCCTGTAGGAGCTGTCGAGTGAAACGAGGCTGCGATCTTTTGATCATTAATAAAGCGTACCGCGCCCGATGACCCATTTCAGGGCATGACACTCGCCACATCCGCCTCAACCCTCTACCCTGAGCGTATTGGCAGGCTCCGGTCTGCCGCCTCAGGACACTGAGCCCCATGTATAAAGATTTGAAATTCCCGGTCCTGATCGTCCATCGCGACATCAAGGCCGACACCGTGGCCGGTGATCGCGTGCGTGGCATCGCCCGGGAGCTGGAGCAGGAAGGTTTCAGCATTGTCTCGGCAGTCGATTACACCGAAGGGCGCCTGGTCGCCTCGACTCATCATGGCCTCTCGTGCATGTTGATCGCCTCCGAAGACGCCAGCACGAACTCTCATTTGTTACAGAATATGGCGGAGTTGATCGGCCTGGCGCGGGTGCGTGCACCGGACCTGCCGATCTTTGCTCTGGGCGAGCAAGTGACGCTGGAAAACGCCCCCGCCGACGCCATGGCTGAACTCAATCAGCTGCGCGGCATTCTTTACCTGTTCGAAGACACCGTGCCATTTCTGGCGCGGCAAGTTGCCCGAGCGGCGCGTAAATACCTGGATGGCTTGCTGCCGCCGTTTTTCAAGGCGCTGGTGCAGCACACTGCCGACTCCAATTATTCCTGGCACACCCCCGGCCATGGTGGTGGCGTGGCCTATCACAAGAGCCCGGTGGGGCAGGCGTTTCACCAGTTCTTCGGGGAAAATACCCTGCGTTCGGATTTGTCGGTGTCGGTGCCGGAGCTCGGTTCGCTGCTCGATCACACGGGCCCATTGGCAGAAGCGGAGGCCCGTGCCGCCCGCAATTTCGGTGCCGATCACACCTTTTTCGTGATCAATGGCACCTCGACCGCCAACAAGATCGTCTGGCATTCCATGGTCGCCCGCGATGACCTGGTGCTGGTGGATCGCAACTGCCACAAGTCGGTGCTGCACTCGATCATCATGACCGGCGCCATCCCTCTGTACCTGTGCCCGGAGCGCAATGAGCTAGGGATCATCGGCCCGATTCCGTTGAGTGAATTCAGCCGCGAATCGATTCAGGCCAAGATCGACGCCAGCCCGCTGACCAAGGGCCGAGCGCCCAAAGTCAAACTCGCGGTAGTGACCAACTCGACCTACGACGGCCTCTGCTACAACGCCGAACTGATCAAGCAGAGTCTGGGCAACAGCGTTGAGGTCCTGCACTTCGACGAAGCCTGGTACGCCTATGCAGCGTTCCACGAGTTCTTTGCCGGGCGCTATGGCATGGGCACTTCCCGCAGTGAAGACAGCCCGCTGGTGTTCACCACCCATTCCACGCACAAACTGTTGGCGGCGTTCAGCCAGGCCTCGATGATTCACGTGCAGGACGGCGGCGCGCGGCAGCTCGACCGCGATCGCTTCAACGAAGCGTTCATGATGCACATTTCCACCTCGCCGCAGTACAGCATCATCGCTTCGCTGGATGTGGCGTCGGCCATGATGGAAGGCCCGGCCGGGCGTTCACTGTTGCAGGAGATGTTCGATGAAGCGCTGAGTTTTCGTCGGGCCCTGGCCAATCTGCGTCAGCACATTGCCGCTGATGACTGGTGGTTTTCCATCTGGCAGCCGCCGTCGGTGGAAGGTATTGATCGCGTGGTGACCGAAGACTGGCTGCTGCAGCCTGACGCGGACTGGCACGGCTTTGGCGGCGTGACCGACGACTACGTGCTGCTCGATCCGATCAAGGTCACCCTGGTGATGCCAGGCCTGACAGCGGGCGGCGCCCTGAGTGAGCGCGGGATTCCGGCGGCGGTGGTCAGTAAATTTCTCTGGGAGCGCGGGCTGGTGGTCGAGAAGACCGGGTTGTATTCGTTCCTGGTGTTGTTCTCCATGGGCATCACCAAAGGTAAATGGAGCACGCTGCTGACCGAGTTGCTGGAGTTCAAGCGCAGCTACGATGCCAACGTCAGTCTTGCGTCGTGCCTGCCGTGCGTGGCGCAAGAAAATGTCGTGCGCTATCAGGGCATGGGCCTGCGCGATCTGTGTGATCAACTGCACGCCTGTTACCGCAGCAATGCCACGGCCAAGCACCTCAAGCGGATGTATACGGTGCTGCCGGAAATCGCCATGAAGCCAGCTGACGCCTATGATCAATTGGTGCGTGGCGAAGTGGAGGCGGTATCGATCGATGCCCTGGATGGGCGGATCGCCGCTGTGATGCTGGTGCCATACCCGCCGGGGATCCCGTTGATCATGCCCGGCGAGCGGTTCACCGAGTCGACACGCTCGATCATCGATTACCTGGCGTTTGCCCGTACGTTCGACAGCAGCTTTCCGGGGTTTGTCGCTGATGTGCACGGCTTGCAACACGAAGACGAGGGCAATGGACGGCACTACACCGTCGATTGCATCAAGGAGTGAGGACCTTTCCCAGTATGCAACCGGTCATGAATCCGAAATACCCAGGGCTGTCCGTTCGCGTGGCCGATGATGGCTTCGCGGCGTACATTTGGGGCAGTGATTTCAGTTTTGAAGTCGCGGCCTATGGCGCAGCCGAAATCGGCAAACCGGTGGAGCAATGGCCGGTGACGCCGATCACCCCTTATCGCAAGTGCTACGGAATTGATCCCGAGGAGTTCAGCAGTTACCGCGATGCGGCTGACAGCGCGATTTTCATGGCTTATCTCGATGATGAGCCGGTGGGTCACCTAGTAGTCAGCACCAACTGGAACGGCTTTGCCCATATCGATGAGTTGGCGGTGCATGCGCCAGCTCGCCGGCATGGCGTGGCCAAGGCGCTGCTGGATGTGGCGCAGTTCTGGAGCCGCAAGAAAAAACTGCCGGGGATCATGCTGGAGACCCAGAACAACAACCTGGGCGCGTGCCGGCTCTATGAGCGCTGCGGTTACGTGATTGGTGGCGTCGATCATCTGCGTTATCGCGGAATCGATCCGAACACCGCCGAAATTGCGTTGTTCTGGTATCGATTGTTCGATAATCCGCTGGAAAGGCCGCTTAGCTCGCCAACATCGCCGCGGCTTGTTCCGTGACGATATCCAGCAACGCCTGAACCGCCGGGGAGGGCTCGCCGTTCTTCAGGGTCAGGGCATAGACGCTGATCGGCACGGCGGGCGCCAGTGGGCAGGCATCCAGGCCTGCCGATTTGGCACCGAGGGCGGTGAAGGGGTCGACAATCGCCAGGCCTTCACCGGCCTCGACCATGCTGCGCATCATCTGGTGAGTCTGAACCCGAGTGTGGATGACCGGGGCAGGGCGCAGGGCATGCAGTTTGTTGTCGAGCGCCGGGCTTAGCGGATCATGACCTTCCAGGCCGACCATCGACTGGCCGGCCAGATCTTGCAACGAGATGTACTTCTGCTTCGGTTGCAGCCAGCCATGGGGGGCCAGCAGCTGGAGTTTGCCTTGGGCAATCACCTGGCAATGAATGTCGGCGTGATCGGGATCATGCAGGCTCAGGCCCAGATCGCTTTCGCGCAGCAGCAGGCTTCTGACGATCTCGCGGGTGGGCTGGCTCAGAAGGGTGCAAGGTGCATCGGGAAGGCGTCGGCGCAGGGTCGCGATGCTCTGAGGCAATAACTGTTGTGCCAAGGGCGGCGTGCAGATGATTCGAAGGGGGGGAGCCTGATATTGCTTGAGGCTGCTGGCCAGGCGCTGGACCGGCTCGAGCGCTTCGTAGACGTGGGCGATTTCGACCTGCAGCTCCCGCGCCTCGCGCGTGGCCTGCAAGCGTCCACGCACGCTGGAAAACAGCATGAAACCCAACTGACCCTCAGCGTCGCGCAGAATGCTTTCGACCTCGGCCACTGGCAACTGCAGCCATTCGGCGGCGGTGCCCAGGTGACCGGTCTGCAGGAGCGCCTGGATCACTTCGATATGGCGTAAACGCATGCGTGAAGTCCATGTTCAGCAGGTGAGGGAGTCAGTGGCTGAATCCTAACCCAAGTCCGCGCATATGACTTCTGCTCATAACATCGAGTTATGAAACGACGTTCGTTTCCGGCTCACGGGTAATGGTAACGCCCGACTGCACCAGCAGAAACTCGTTGTCATCGAGTTTGTTGACGCGATCGCCAATGGCCAGCTTATAGGTGGTAACAGGCACCGAGCCGGTAAGGCCGTCTGCCGACGGGGTGGATTCCTGGAACTCATGCACGGAATAAACGCGGCCTTCCGCGTCTCTTGCATGGAACTGACCGACGAGTACTGCTGCCATCTGCTTAGAACCTCTGGAGATAAATCACTCAATTTGCGGTTCTGTAGACCGTGGTTGGGCGAGGTAAGTTTTCCTACAGGAAAAAAATAGTCAGGGGCGGCGATTTCAGTCGCCCACTGCTTGAATCGTCATCTATAACTACAAGCTCTTTCCATCGGACAGTCGAGAATCTTCCATGAGCAACGTCTATACGATCGCCGTTCTGGTCGGCAGCTTGAGAAAGGAGTCGATCAATCGCAAGATCGCTCTGGCCCTGGCCGATCTGGCACCTGCGAATCTCAAGCTCACCATCGTCGAAATTGGCGACCTGCCGCTCTACAACGAAGACATTGATGGCGCTTCACCGCCGGCAGCCTACAGCACTTTCCGACAACAAGTGAGTTCATCCGACGCGTTGCTGTTCGTGACCCCGGAATACAACCGTTCGGTACCGGCACCGTTAAAAAATGCGATCGACGTGGGTTCGCGTCCCTACGGCAAGAGCGCCTGGAGCGGTAAGCCGGGTGCGGTGATCAGCGCTTCGCCGGGTGCGGTCGGCGGATTTGGCGCCAACCACCACCTGCGCCAGTCCATGGTTTTTCTCGATGTGCCGTGCATGCAGCAGCCGGAAGCCTACCTGAGCGGGGCGGGATCGGCGTTCGACGAGGCCGGCAAACTGTCGGAGTCGGTCAAGCCGTTCTTGCAGAAATTCATTGATGCTTATGGGAAGTGGGTCGAGCAGCACAAGAAAGTGTGACATCAAACGACTTTTGTCAGAGTGCGTACCTTGTGGGAGCGAGCCTGCTCGCGAAAGCAATCTGTCAGTCACTGAGAAGGTGAATGGGCGATCGCCTTCGCGAGCAGGCTCGCTCCCACAGGGAATTACCCGGTGCTGGCAAGCCGGCTGCAGATCATCAATTCCATTTCCGACAGCCAAGCGGCGGTTTGCTCCGCCGCCGGTTGTGCGGCAACGCAATAACGCCGACCACCCCACGCCATGATCACCCAGGCATCGATGGCCGTTACCGGCGGTTGCCTGGGCAAATCTTCACAGGCCGCGAAAGCTTCACGCCATTTCTGCGACAACTCCTGGAATACCCGCCGGTGATATTTGGGCTCGGCGATCTGGTGCTCGATCGCCAGCACTTGCTCGTTGAACAGGGGGTGCAACGCATCGTTCGGGTCGCAGGTCAGGCGGATCAGGTGTTTGATACGGATAGGCCAGCTCAGCTCTTTGGCCTGCACGACGTGTTCATCCAGACGTAGTAACAAAGCGTCCAGACAGTGCCGAATGTAGCCTGACAGCAAGGCTTCCTTGCTCGGGAAATAGTCGTACAGCGTGCCAAAACGCCCTCGACCAAAGCCGAATCGAGCAGGAACAACGTAGCCTGATTCCGGCGACCGGCGAGGTGATTTTGAAGATCGACCGTTGCGCACTGACCACTAACAACATTACCTACGCCGCCTACGGTCATTCGATGAACTACTGGGGGTTCTTTCCTACAGGCTTGGCTGAATGGGGCCACGTCCCTGCATGGGGTTTTGCCGATATCGTGGCCTCCGATGTTGCAGGCATTGCGGTAGGCGAGCACTTCTACGGGTATTTTCCGATTGCCAGCCACCTGTGGATGCGCCCGGAGCGGGTCACCGAGCGTGGTTTCTACGACGCGGCCGAGCATCGGCTGGCACTGACGTCGGCTTACAACCAATACACCCGTTGCAGTTGGGATTCGTACTACAGCCCTGCAACCGAAAACCTGCAGATTTTGCTCAAGCCGTTGTTTCTGACCTCGTCGATGCTGGCGGACTTTCTTCAGGACCAGCAGTTCTTCGGCGCAACCCGGCTGGTGTTTTCCAGCGCATCGAGCAAAACCGCCTACGGCACGGTGGTCTGCCTGGACAATCATCCTGAACTGGAACGGGTAGCGCTGACCTCCGCCGGCAACAAGGCCTTTGTCGAGAAGCTCGGTTGTTACGAGCGAACGTTGTCCTACGCAGAGCTGGCGAGCCTGGCCAATGATCGTCCGACGCTGTACGTGGATTTTTCCGGCGATCTGGATTTACGTGATCGCGTGCCCCGATCCAGATCCGCAAGCGCAATGCCGAGTGGGGGCCGGAAGGGGTCAGTCAACATATTGGGGAGGGCTTGCAGCGGTTCTATCGGCAGGTGACCGGGACTGAAAGCCCGTTGCTGGAAGTGGTCGAGAGCGAGGGGTATGAAGCGGCACAGAGCGTTATTTCCCGCTTGTTTCATGGGCAGGTCGCACCGGTGGAGGGGCATGTGATTCGGTTGTGAGTTCAACCTGTCCTGTAGCAGCTGCCGAGCTTGCGAGGCTGCGTTAGGCTGCGAAGCCGTCGTGAATTCAGACGATGCCGTGTATCTGCCTGACCGCAAGAGCAGGTTTTGCGATTGCTTCGCAGCCTAACGCAGCCTCGCAAGCTCGGCAGCTGCTACATGAACCCTATAAAACGGCGTTTTCCAGACTCTGCTTTACTGAATATTCGAAATTCCATATATTCACGCCTCGTTTGCCCAGAGGCGTGCTCCCTCATGTCCGACTCCCGCAGTCCCGTTGATATTTTCAAGGCCCTGGCCGATGACACACGCAGCCGTATCGCGCTGCTGATCGCCCGTGAAGGCGAGTTATGTGTCTGTGAATTGACCGCCGGGCTGGACCTCAGCCAGCCGAAAATTTCCCGTCACCTGGCACAACTGCGCAGCAACGGCCTGCTGGCGGATCGTCGGCAGGGGCAGTGGGTGTTTTATCGCCTGCACCCGGACTTGTCGCCCTGGGTCATTACGCTGTTGCAGGGGGCGCTGGCCGATCATCAACACTGGCTGGCGCCCGATGTCGTGCGACTTCAAGCCATGACTGATCGACCTGCACGTTGCTGCTAAATCCCGATTTTCGTTCCGACCTTTCTCTGAAGGCTGCTTTTCATGCTCATAGCGTCGTTGATTTTCCTGTTGACCATCACCCTGGTGATCTGGCAACCCAAAGGCCTTGGCGTTGGCTGGAGTGCGGTACTCGGCGCGGTGCTGGCGCTGATCTTCGGCGTGGTGCACCTGACTGACATTCCGTTGGTGTGGCAGATCATCTGGAACGCCACCGGAACTTTTGTCGCGCTGATCATCATCAGTCTGCTGCTGGATGAGGCAGGGTTCTTTGCCTGGGCCGCGCTGCACGTGGCCCGTTGGGGACGGGGCAGCGGGCGCAAGTTGTTTGCTTATATGGTGCTGCTCGGTGCGCTGGTCTCGGCGTTGTTCGCCAATGACGGGGCGGCGCTGATCCTCACGCCCATCGTGATTTCGATGCTGCTGGCGTTGCGCTTTTCCCCGGCGGCCACCCTGGCGTTCGTCATGGGCGCGGGCTTCATTGCCGACACCGCGAGCCTGCCGCTGGTGGTGTCGAACCTGGTGAACATTGTTTCCGCCGACTTCTTCAACATCGGTTTCAACCGGTACGCGGCAGTGATGATCCCGGTCAATCTGGTGAGCGTCGCGGCGACGCTGGCGATGCTGATGTGGTTCTTCCGTCGTGACATTCCCAAGGATTACGACCCCGAACAACTGGAAGAGCCGGCCAGTGCTATCCATGACAAGGCAACCTTCTTTGCCGGTTGGGCCGTGCTGGTGATTCTGTTGCTCGGCTGCTTTGCGCTGGAACCGCTGGGCATTCCGATCAGTGCCATCTCTACGGTGTGCGCAGCGCTGTTGCTGGCCATCGCCGCCCGTGGCCACAAGATCTCCACGCGCAAGGTCATGAAAGAAGCGCCATGGCAGATCGTGATTTTCTCGCTGGGCATGTACATGGTGGTCTACGGTCTGCGCAACGCCGGGCTCACCGGGTATCTGGCCGGTTGGCTGGACGGGTTTGCCGGTTACGGCGTCTGGGGCGCGGCCATGGGCACGGGCGTGCTGACGGCGCTGCTGTCCTCGATGATGAACAATCTGCCGACGGTGCTGATCGGTTTGCTCTCGATTGATGCGAGTCAGGCGACGGGTGTGGTGAAGGAGGCGATGATCTACGCCAACGTCATCGGCAGCGACCTGGGGCCGAAGATTACGCCGATCGGCAGTCTGGCGACGTTGCTGTGGCTGCATGTGCTGCAGCGCAAGAATATCCGGATTGGGTGGGGGTATTACTTCAAGGTCGGGATTGTGTTGACGGTGCCTGTTTTGTTGGTGACGTTGGCGGCGCTGGCGTTGCGGTTGTCCGTTTAGACCGGGTCGGCCCCATCGCGAGCAGGCTCGCTCCCACACTGACTCTGCGTCATAAGGAGATCAAATGTGGGAGCGAGCCTGCTCGCGATGGGGGCAGCCCAGGCGATACAACAACTCAGCCATTCCCCGGCACATTCGGCCAAAGGTCCGCCACCAGAAACAACCGCTCGGCCTCTTCCCAATCCCCGTCGGCATTTTCGATCAATCGCACCAGCAACTGCGCCGGCGCCAGCGGTTCCAGGTCACTCAGCCAGGCATTCAACTGTTCAGTGTTCCAGGTCTGCTCCACGGGATAGTGCGCCGGCGCCAGCCAGGCGTGGCGGGGCAGGGGTTGCCAGCGGCCGAACGGACGCTGCACGACAAAATCCGCCCAGTCCTTTTGATGCAACCAGCTACCGCGCAAATGCTGCGCATGCGCGCCGTTCGGTGGCTCAGCCTGTCCTGGCCACGGATAAAGCAGATAGCCGCCCAGCCACAAATGCGCACTGAACTGCTGGATGTCCAGCGCCGCCAGCACTTCGCGGCTCTCCGCCCGGGCGGAAATCGGCAATTGATGCTGGCAAAGGTGCGCCAGTTTACGGTCCAGTCGATCGTGGCAGCCCGGGCCGAGCCACTGCGCCGTGTCATGTCCGTCGCCATTTTGCGGGCCGAGGTAGAGTTTGATTGCCAGTTCCAGATGATGCACGCCGTCGCGATCGCGCAGCAGCATGTCCAACTCGCCCAGCGTGTGGCCTTCGCGGCGGATCGGCATGTTGGCGGCAATCAAATCGATACCCGGTGCGTGCCGTACGGCGTACTGCCACAGGCGTTCGTAATACAAACCCAGGCGCCGGGTCCGGGCCTGGGCCAGCCAGTGCAGCAAGTCATAGCTGTCGCGGTCGAGTTGCCGCAGCCACCGCTCCAGCCGCTCCGGCGCCTGCACCCAGTCACTGCCGGCCAGCGGATGGCGCTGCGGCCACGGGGTGACGTCGAGCATCGGCGGCGCGAGGATGACCCAGGCCAGGTCGCGCACTTCAGGGTGGCGCAACTGGTGGGGTAACTGGAGCAAATCGGGAAATAGGATCATCTTGCGAGCATAGCCCTAAACATGAGTACACCCTTGTGGCTGAAAGGATTTTGTCTATCCCGCGCTTTCGCCCATAATCGTGTTTTTCGCCGCCGCAGACCTTAGGGGCCCCATGGAGCAATTTCGTAATATCGGCATCATCGGTCGCCTGGGCAGTTCGCAGGTGCTAGATACCGTCCGCCGACTGAAACGGTTTCTGCTCGATCGTCACCTGCACGTGATCCTCGAAGACACTATCGCCGAAGTGTTGCCGGGTCATGGCTTGCAGACTTCGTCGCGAAAGATGCTCGGCGAAGTCTGTGACATGGTGATTGTGGTCGGCGGTGACGGCAGCCTGCTCGGCGCCGCGCGCGCGTTGGCCCGACACAATATTCCGGTACTCGGCATCAACCGGGGCAGCCTCGGTTTCCTGACCGATATTCGCCCTGATGAACTGGAAGTCAAAGTCGCCGAAGTGCTCGACGGCCACTATCTGGTGGAAAACCGCTTCCTGTTGCAGGCCGAAGTCCGTCGCCACGCCGAGGCCATTGGTCAGGGCGATGCACTGAACGACGTGGTGCTGCACCCCGGCAAATCCACGCGAATGATCGAGTTCGAGTTGTACATCGACGGCCAGTTCGTCTGCAGCCAGAAGGCCGACGGCCTGATCGTCGCCACGCCCACCGGTTCGACCGCCTACGCGTTGTCGGCGGGCGGGCCGATCATGCATCCCAAGCTCGACGCTATTGTGATTGTGCCGATGTACCCCCATACCTTGTCGGGTAGGCCGATTGTGGTCGATGGCAACAGTGAGCTGAAAATCGTCGTGTCCAAGGATATGCAGATCTACCCGCAAGTGTCCTGTGACGGGCAGAACCACTTCACCTGCGCGCCGGGTGACACCATCACCATCAGCAAAAAAGCGCAGAAGCTGCGGCTGATCCACCCGCTCGACCACAACTATTACGAAGTCTGCCGGACCAAGCTCGGCTGGGGTAGTCGGTTGGGTGGTGGAGGCGACTGATGCTCGATCCCGCGCGTAGCTACGACCTGATCGGTGACGTGCACGGTTGCGCTCTGACCCTTGAGCACTTGCTCGACCGGCTCGGCTATCACAAACAAGGTGGCGTCTGGCGACATCCGTCGCGCCTGGCGGTGTTCGTCGGTGACATCATCGACCGCGGCCCGCGGATTCGCGAAGCGCTGCACATCGTCCATGACATGGTCGAGGCTGGCCAGGCGTTGTGCATCATGGGCAACCATGAATTCAACGCCCTGGGCTGGAGCACCCCGGCGCCTCCCGGCAGCGGCAAGCAGTTCGTGCGTGAACACACCCCGCGCCATGGCCGCCTGCTCGGTGAAACGCTGACCCAGTTCGAAGACCATCCCGCCGACTGGCACGACTTCCTGCAATGGTTCTATGAATTGCCCTTGTTTGTCGATGCCGGGCGCTTCCGGGTGGTCCATGCCTGTTGGGATGCCGGTCTGATCGAACCGCTGCGGGCGCTGTTTCCCGACGGTTGCGTCGATGAGCATTTTCTCCAGGCCTCGGCGGTGCCAGGCAGTTTTGCCTGCACTGTGTTCGATCGGCTGCTGCGCGGCACCGACATGCGTTTGCCGCACGGATTGACCATGACCAGCGGCGATGGCCTGACGCGTTCGTTCTTCCGCACCAAGTTCTGGGAAGACGACCCGCAAACCTACGGAGACATCGTGTTCCAGCCCGACGCCTTGCCCGAGCCAGTGGCCCAGACGCCGCTGTCGTCCACGGAAAAAAACACCTTGCTGCGCTACGGCGTCGATGAGCCATTGCTGTTCGTCGGCCATTACTGGCGCAGCGGCAAACCGGCGCCAATCCGCCCGAACCTGGCGTGCCTGGATTACAGCGCGGTGCTCTACGGCAAGCTGGTCGCCTATCGCCTGGATCAGGAAACCCGTCTCGACCCTCATAAATTTGTCTGGGTCGATGTCGAGCGGCCGGAGGTGCTGCGATGAGTGCCGTTGCCGTTTTGCGTTTGCCTCTGGCGGTGGATTTGAGCGGGTTCGTCAAACTGCTGCAACGCATGCAGGTGCCGCATCGGGTCAGCGAAGAAGCGGGTGAACAGGTGCTGTGGGTGCCGGCCAACATCAGCGAAGACGTACGCTCGTTGTACGAACGTTTTCCGGCGGGTGACCCCGATCAACAGCTGGACATTCCGGTGGCGCAGACCACGCGTCGCCCCGGTTTCGTCGAGCAATTGCGCTACGCCAAGGCGACCGCGCTGGTGTTGGTGCTGAGCCTGATCGTCGGCGCAGTGACGCTGCTGGGCGAGAATCTCGAAACGATGCGGTGGCTGACCTTCCTCGATTTCCGGGTGGCTGGCGAATATGTGTATTTCACGCCTCTGGCCGACAGTCTCGCGGCGGGGCAGTGGTGGCGTCTGGTGACGCCGATGCTGATCCACTTCGGCATCCTGCACCTGGCCATGAACGGCATGTGGTATTGGGAGTTGGGACGGCGCATCGAGTCGCGTCAGGGCAGTATCAACCTGATCGGCCTGACCTTGCTGTTCGCTCTGGTGTCCAACTACGCCCAGTATTATTTCAGCGGCCCGACCTTGTTCGGCGGGTTGTCCGGGGTACTGTACGGCCTGCTCGGCCACTGCTGGATCTTCCAGACTCTGTCGCCGAACCCGGCTTATCGCCTGCCCCGTGGGGTGCTGGTGATGATGCTGGTGTGGCTGCTGCTGTGCCTGTCCGGGCTGGTCTCGATGATCGGTTTCGGTGAAATTGCCAATGCGGCCCACGTTGGCGGGTTGCTCGTCGGATGCCTGAGCGGTTTGTTGGGCGGTTTGTACAACCGCCGTAAACTGGCCGCCTAAAACAGTTATGTAATTAAAGAGCGGAGACCTTGATGTCCTCTTTCAACGAAATGATCAAAAACATCACCCCCGATATCTACCAGAGCCTGAAGCTGGCGGTGGAAATCGGCAAATGGTCCGACGGTGGTAAACTCACCGCCGAGCAACGCGAACTGTCGCTGCAAGCGATGATCGCCTGGGAAATCCAGAACCTGCCCGAAGACCAGCGCACCGGTTACATGGGCGTGCAGGAGTGCGGCTCCAAGTCGATTGAAGTGCCGAACATCCTGTTTAAGTCGGACGCCGTCCATTGATCGAGATCGGCCGCGGTGCAATCAGTAAAATGTCGGCGCGTCTTGACGGGCCTGACGTTCAGTACGCTTTTCGTCTGGGCGACGCCGAGGTGCCGGTCAACCCGTTGATCGGAACCACCGTTCGCCTGGAATACCTGGGAGCGATCCATTGCTCCCATTGCGGGCGCAAGACCAAAACCAGTTTCAGCCAGGGTTACTGCTACCCGTGCATGACCAAACTGGCCCAGTGCGACCTCTGCATCATGAGCCCGGAGCGTTGCCACTACGACGCTGGCACCTGCCGGGAGCCTGCGTGGGGCGAGAAGTTTTGCATGACCGATCACATCGTGTACCTGTCCAACTCCTCAGGGGTGAAGGTCGGGATTACCCGCGCCACCCAGCTGCCGACCCGCTGGATCGATCAGGGCGCCCGTCAGGCGTTGCCGATCATGCGCGTTTCGACCCGTCAGCAGTCGGGCTTCGTCGAAGACCTGTTCCGCAGTCAGGTGGCCGACAAGACCAACTGGCGTGCTTTACTCAAGGGCGATGCGGTGTCGGTGGATCTGACGCAGGTTCGCGATCAGCTGTTCGACAGCTGCGCCGAAGGTCTGCAAGGTTTGCAGGAACGATTCGGCCTACACGCGATCCAGACTATTGCCGATGTAGAACCGCTCGAAATCCGCTATCCCGTCGAGCAATACCCGGCGAAGATTGTCAGCTTCAACCTGGACAAGAACCCGATTGCCGAAGGCACGCTGCTGGGGATCAAAGGCCAATACCTGATTTTCGACACCGGCGTGATCAATATTCGTAAATACACGGCCTATCAGCTCGCCGTGCATCAGTAAGGACTCCAGCATGCGCACCGAACAACCGAAGATGATTTACCTGAAGGACTATCAGGCGCCTGAGTACCTGATCGACGAGACGCACCTGACCTTCGAGTTGTTCGAGGACCACAGCCTGGTCCATGCGCAACTGGTGATGCGCCGCAATCCTGAACGTGGCCCGGGCCTGCCGCCGCTGGTGCTGGACGGCCAGCAACTCGAGTTGCTGTCGGTCACCCTGGCCGACCGTGAGCTGAACGTCGCTGACTACCAGTTGACCGAGAATCACCTGACCCTGCACCCGACCAGCACAAGCTTCACGGTCGACACCAGCGTCAAAATCCACCCGGAAACCAACACCGCGCTGGAAGGCCTGTACAAGTCCGGCACGATGTTCTGCACCCAATGCGAGGCCGAGGGCTTTCGCAAGATCACCTATTACCTCGACCGCCCGGATGTGATGAGCACGTTCACCACCACGGTGGTCGCCGAGCAGCACAGCTATCCGGTGCTGCTGTCCAACGGCAACCCGATTGCCAGCGGTCCGGGTGAAGACGGTCGGCACTGGGCAACCTGGGAAGACCCGTTCAAGAAACCCGCTTACCTGTTCGCGTTGGTCGCCGGTGACTTGTGGTGTGTCGAAGATACGTTCACCACCATGACCGAGCGTTCCGTGGCGCTGCGAATCTATGTCGAGCCGGAAAATATCGACAAATGCCAGCACGCGATGAACAGCCTGAAAAAGTCGATGCGCTGGGATGAAGAGGTCTACGGTCGCGAGTACGACCTGGACATCTTCATGATCGTCGCGGTCAACGATTTCAACATGGGCGCCATGGAGAACAAGGGCCTCAACATCTTCAATTCCAGCGCCGTGCTGGCCCGGGCCGAAACGGCGACCGACGCCGCGCACCAGCGCGTTGAAGCGATTGTTGCCCACGAATACTTCCACAACTGGTCGGGCAACCGAGTGACCTGCCGCGACTGGTTCCAGCTGTCGCTCAAGGAAGGCTTCACCGTGTTCCGGGATTCGGAGTTCTCCGCCGACATGAACTCGGCGACGGTCAAGCGCATCCAGGACGTGGCTTACCTGCGTACCCACCAGTTTGCCGAAGACGCCGGCCCCATGGCCCACGCCGTGCGCCCGGACAGCTTCATCGAGATTTCCAACTTCTACACCCTGACCGTGTACGAAAAAGGTTCGGAAGTGGTCGGCATGATCCACACCTTGCTCGGGGCCGAAGGCTTCCGCAAAGGCAGCGACCTGTACTTCGAACGCCATGACGGCCAGGCCGTAACGTGCGACGACTTCATCAAGGCCATGGAAGACGCCAACGGTGTCGACCTGACCCAGTTCAAACGCTGGTACAGCCAGGCGGGTACACCGCGACTGGCGGTGAGCGAGTCCTACGATGCCGCGGCGAAAACCTACAGCCTGACGTTCCGTCAAAGCTGCCCGGAAACCCCGGACAAGGTTGAGAAACTGCCGTTCGTGATTCCCGTGGAGTTGGGCCTGCTGGACAGCAAGGGCGGCGAGATTGCCCTGCGCCTGGACGGTGAAGTCGCTGCCGGCGCCACGTCCCGCGTACTGTCGGTGACCGAGGCCGAGCAGACCTTCACCTTCCTCGACATCGCTGAGCAGCCTTTGCCTTCCTTGCTGCGCGGCTTCTCTGCACCGGTGAAACTGAGCTTCCCGTATAACCGCGATCAGCTGATGTTCCTGATGCAGCACGACAGTGATGGCTTCAACCGCTGGGATGCCGGTCAGCAATTGTCGGTGCAGGTGCTGCAAGAATTGATCACCCAGCAGCAGAAGGGCGAGAAGCTGGTGCTGGACCAGCGACTGATTTCTGCGCTGCGCACCGTGTTGTCCGACGAGACGCTGGATCAGGCCATGGTCGCGGAAATGCTCTCGCTGCCGGGCGAGGCGTATCTGACGGAAATCAGTGAAGTGGCTGACGTAGATGCCATTCACACGGCTCGAGAGTTTGCCCGCAAGCAATTGGCTGAAGGTTTGTTCGAGGCGTTGTGGCTGCGTTATCAGGCCAATCGCGATCTCTCGAAGAAAACGCCGTATGTGGCTGAGGCCGAGCATTTCGCTCGTCGCGCGTTGCAGAACATTGCGCTGTCGTACCTGATGCTCAGCGGTAAACCGGAAGTGTTGGCGGCGACGCTTGAGCAATTCGATACCAGCGACAACATGACCGAGCGCCTGACCGCGTTGGCGGTGCTGGTGAACTCGTCGTTTGAAGACGAGAAAGCCAAGGCGCTGGCGAGTTTTGCCGAGCACTTCAAGGACAACCCGCTGGTCATGGATCAGTGGTTCAGCGTTCAGGCGGGCAGCACGTTGCCGGGTGGTCTGGAGCGGGTCAAAGCCTTGATGCAGCACCCGGCGTTCAACATCAAGAACCCGAACAAGGTGCGGGCACTGGTCGGTGCGTTTGCCGGGCAGAACCTGATCAACTTCCATGCGGCCGACGGTTCCGGGTATCGCTTCCTGGCGGATCTGGTGATCGAGCTGAACGGGTTCAACCCGCAGATCGCCTCTCGCCAGTTGGCGCCGCTGACTCGCTGGCGCAAATACGACGATGCTCGTCAGGCGTTGATGAAAGGTGAACTGGAGCGGATTCGTGCTTCGGGTCAACTGTCCAGTGATGTGTTTGAGGTGGTCAGCAAGAGCCTGGCCTGAGTTTGGCTTTGCTCCCTCCAGGGTTCACTCGGACCCTGGAGGGAGGGAGGGAGCTGACTTGCTCGCGCTGGCGGCCTGAGAGCCGACCTGCTCTTGCGGATGTACTCGGAACCATTGTGGGAGCGAGCCTGCTCGCGAAGACGGCCTGATAGCCGACCTGTATTTTGGTCTGAGTACATATCCATTTCTGCGGTAATGGCGGCTGGCGGTTCCGCTCTTACAGCGGGTCACTTTGGAAAAGCGCCAAAGTAACCAAAACGCTTGGCCCCTGACGTACGGTGCCTCGCCCAGGCTCAGGGTACCCTCGCTCCGGTCCTGCTCCGTGGGCCCGCCGCCATCGGCCATCCATGGCCGGGGGCGGCTACCGCGGCATCCCTGCCGCGGTGCCCACTGCGCAGAACCTCCACTCGGCCTCCCGACGGGGCAGATCAAGATCAAAAGCCAAAGCCAAAGCCAAAGCAAGATCAACGGCCAGAGCCAGAGCTGCATTGAACCTGTGGGAGCGAGCCTGCTCGCGAAAAAAGTCCGGACACCGCATTCATCCAGACAGCGCGCGTTATCGTTGACGTCCATCGCGAGCAGGCTCGCTCCCACAGGGGGAACACGTACGCTTGAAGTGACAGGCCGGCCGGTAGGCCGCCTCGCGGTGCTGTTGCGGTAGTCGCCCCCACGGAGCAGGACCGGAGCGAGGGCACCCTGAGCCTAGGCGAAGGGCCGAACGAAAGGGGCAAAAGCGCTTGGTTACTTGGCGCTCTTCCAAGTAACCCGCTGTAAGAGCGGAACCGCCAGCCGCCGTTACCGCAGAAACGGATATGTACACCACCAACCACCCACCCCAATCACCCCACCTGATACCCAATCATTCACCCACCCCAATCCCTCCCAGGTTAACAAAAGATAACGTGGCGTCGATTGTCAGACCTTTCCAAACCCCGATAGGATAAGCCAGCTTCCGAAGGGGCTCTGGATTGCGGGTTTCAGGACTATGCTTCTGACAGTCAATCCCAGCGAGCACCCCTTACGGCGCCCTGAAAGGTTGAACGACCTAACAATAATAATGGGGGAAGGTCTATGAGTGAGCCTGTCATGGGTGTGGGTATCTGCCGCCCGCCGGCACTACGCAAATTCGCGTTGCTGGCTACAGCGCTCTCGCTGTTGGGCTGTGCCGTGTTGTCGGCACCTGCGCTGGCCGCTGCGGCGCCAGCATCCGACGTTGTTTATTCCGTTGAATCCGCCAAGGCCAGTAAAAGCCTGATGCTCGACGTCGTGCACGCAGGCAAACGCCTGGTGGCGGTCGGGGATCGCGGGCATATCCTGTATTCCGATGACCAGGGCGCGACCTGGACCCAGGCCAAAGTGCCGACCCGGCAACTGCTGACCTCGGTATTTTTTGTCGATGACAAACACGGCTGGGCCGTTGGTCATGACGCACAGATCCTCGCCAGCGAGGACGGCGGTGTCACCTGGACTAAACAATTCGAAGACCTGAATCGCGAATCGCCGCTGCTCGACGTCTGGTTCCAGGACGTCAACAGCGGTTTTGCCGTGGGGGCTTATGGCGCCTTGATGGCGACCACCGACGGCGGCAAAAACTGGGAAGACGTCAGCGATCGCCTGGACAACGAAGACCAGTACCACCTCAACGCCATTGCCGCGGTCAAGGATGCCGGGCTGTTCATCGTGGGCGAGCAGGGCAGCATGTTCCGCTCCGCCGATTGGGGCCAGACCTGGGAGAAGCTTGAAGGGCCGTACGAAGGCTCGCTGTTTGGCGTGATCGGCACCGGTCAGGCCAACACGCTGCTGGCCTACGGGTTGCGAGGCAATCTGTTCCGCTCCACCGATTTCGGCAGCACCTGGGAGCCGGTCGAGTTGAAGGCGACCCGCGGCGCGCTGGAGTTCGGTCTGTCGGGCGCTACGCTGCTTGACGATGGTTCCATCGTGATCGTCGGCAATGGCGGCAGCGTGATTCGCAGCAACGACAACGGCGAAACCTTCAGCGTGTTCAACCGCCCGGATCGCATTTCCATCTCGGCGGTCACTGCGACAGGCAATGGTCATCTGATTCTGGCAGGACAGGGCGGCGTTCGCGTCACTTCGTCAACCGGCGCAGAAAATGGAAAAAACGGGTCGTCCAAATGAGCCGGGCAAATAATAAGAAGGCGGGTCTATGACATCCTTGAGCAGTCATCATCAAGACAAGGCGACATTTCTTGAACGCCTGATTTTCAACAACCGCCCGGCAGTGATCACCATCTGCCTGCTGGTGAGTATCTTCCTGTTCTGGCAGGCGACGCTGATCCGTCCGTCCACCAGTTTCGAAAAAATGATCCCGCTCGAGCATCCGTTCATTCAAAAGATGATGGAGCACCGCAACGATCTGGCGAACCTGGGCAACACGGTGCGGATCTCGGTTGAGGCCACCGACGGTGACATCTTCTCCAAGGAGTACATGGAGACCCTGCGGCAGATCAACGACGAGGTGTTCTACATCTCCGGCGTCGACCGTTCCGGCCTCAAGTCGCTGTGGAGCCCGAGCGTGCGCTGGACCGAGGTGACGGAGGAGGGCTTCGCCGGTGGTGAAGTGATCCCGCAGAGCTACAACGGTTCCCAGCAAAGCCTCGACCTGCTGCGCAACAACGTACTCAAGTCCGGCCAGGTCGGGCGTCTGGTGGCCAACGACTTCAAGTCGAGCATCGTCGATATCCCGCTGCTGGAGTCCTACCCGGACCCGCAAGACCAGGGCAAGTTGCTGGCGCTGGACTACCGGAAATTCTCCCACGAGCTGGAAGAGAAGATCCGCGACAAGTTCGAAGCGCAGAACCCCAACGTGCAGATCCACATCGTCGGTTTCGCCAAGAAGGTCGGCGATCTGATCGATGGTCTGGTCATGGTGGTGATGTTCTTCGGCGTCGCCTTCGTCATTACCCTGATTCTGTTGTACTGGTTCACCAACTGTATGCGCAGTACCGTGGCGGTGTTGAGTACCACGCTGGTGGCGGTGGTCTGGCAGCTTGGCTTGATGCACTTTTTCGGGTTCGGGCTTGATCCTTACTCGATGCTGGTGCCGTTTCTGATCTTCGCCATCGGTATTTCCCACGGTGTACAGAAAATCAACGGTATCGCCTTGCAGTCCAGTGAGGCAGACAACGCATTGACTGCGGCGCGGCGCACCTTCCGCCAGCTGTTCCTGCCGGGGATGATCGCGATCCTTGCGGATGCGGTGGGTTTCATCACGCTGCTGATCATCGACATCGGTGTTATTCGCGAACTGGCCATCGGCGCCTCCATCGGCGTGGCGGTGATCGTGTTCACCAACCTGATCCTGCTGCCGGTGGCGATTTCCTACGTAGGCATCAGCAAACGCGCCGTCGAACGCAGCAAGAAAGACGCGCACCGCGAGCATCCGTTCTGGCGTCTGCTGTCGAATTTTGCCAGCCCGAAAGTCGCCCCGGTCTCTATTGCCCTGGCACTGATCGCCTTCGGCGGTGGTCTCTGGTACAGCCAGAACCTGAAAATCGGCGACCTCGACCAGGGCGCTCCGGAACTGCGTCCGGATTCGCGCTACAACAAGGACAACAACTTCATCATCAGCAACTATTCCACCAGTTCCGACGTGTTGGTGGTGATGGTCAAGACCAAGTCCGAAGGCTGCTCGCGCTACGAGGCGATGGCGCCGATCGACGAACTGATGTGGAAGATGCAGAACACCGAGGGCGTGCAATCGACGATCTCGCTGGTGACCGTGTCCAAGCAGATGATCAAGGGCATGAACGAGGGCAACCTGAAATGGGAAACCCTGTCGCGCAACCCCGACGTGCTGAACAACTCCATCGCCCGGGCCGACGGTCTGTACAACAACAGTTGCTCCCTGGCACCGGTGCTGGTGTTCCTCAACGATCACAAGGCCGCAACGCTGGATCGCGCAGTCCATGCGGTGCAGGACTTCGCCAAGGAGAACAACAAGGAAGGCCTGGAATTCATCCTCGCCGCCGGTAACGCCGGGATCGAGGCGGCCACCAACGAGGTGATCAAGGAATCCGAGCTGACCATCCTGATCCTGGTGTACATCTGCGTCGCGACCATGTGCATGATCACCTTCCGCTCCTGGGCGGCGACCTTGTGCATCGTGCTGCCGCTGGTACTGACCTCGGTGCTCGGTAACGCCCTGATGGCGTTCATGGGCATCGGCGTGAAAGTCGCGACCCTGCCGGTCGTGGCGCTCGGGGTCGGGATTGGCGTGGACTATGGCATCTACATCTACAGCCGTCTGGAAAGCTTCCTGCGTGCCGGCCTGCCGTTGCAAGAGGCCTACTACCAGACGCTGAAGTCCACCGGTAAAGCCGTGCTGTTCACCGGCCTGTGCTTGGCGATCGGCGTGTGCACCTGGATCTTCTCGGCCATCAAGTTCCAGGCCGACATGGGCCTGATGCTGACCTTCATGCTGCTCTGGAACATGTTCGGCGCGCTGTGGCTGTTGCCAGCGCTGGCGCGGTTCCTGATCAAACCGGAGAAACTGGCCGGGCAGAAGGGCAATTCGCTGTTCGCCCACTAACTTCTTGCAGACACGAAAGCCGCAACCTCTGGTTGCGGCTTTTTTATGCACGATTGAAAAGCTCAGCGCGGTTGCAACGGCAAGAAATCGCTGCTGGCCAACGCCTTGCTGATGATTCCATGATAGATAGCAATTTGTTGCTTCGGATCTTTAGCCTTGGCCATGGCCGATTCGTAGGTTTCGAAACGTTGTTCCCTGGTTTTCAGATGCGTCTGGGTGTAGTCAGCCTTGGCATCCTCTGCGTTGGCGTAGTGAAAATGCGCATACCACCAGGGTTGATTTTCATTATTCAACAAGACGTATTCCTGCATGAAATCCTTGCGTCCGGTTTTCAACTGAACCCGGTTACCGATGATTCGTGCAAAAATTGCATTGCGCCTCAGCAGATACTCCACGCCCTCGCTACTGGGCGGCCGGGCGAGGGTCATGCGAGTGCGAAGCTCGCTCGCCTTAGTGTCGAGGACGTGCGCCTTGTCCCGGAGTTCGCTGATCAGCGAGGCGTCTGGATCGCGGTTGGCCGGAGGACTTTCGTGCTGTTCCAGGCCATCGGCGTACCCGATCAGTTTTTGTGCCTCACGTTGCAATTGCTCTTCGATTTCCTTGGGCGAACTGGCGCGTTGCGCGTAACCCTCGATCTTTTGCACATGCTTATCGACATCGGCCAACGCTTTGCGGGCATCACCCTTGATCTGTTGATAGGAGCGCGGGGCCCTGGGCGATACGGGTTTGACATCGACGACTTCTACCCAGACATTGGGCTCGTGTTCGTGGAACGAAGCCAGTGGCCTTTCTTCGAACGGGTGGTTGATGTCGACAATGTCGCCTCCCTGGTTGGCGACTCGTTGGCGAAGATCACCGATCAACGCGCCTTTGGCGGTTTTGATAACCCGCTTGCGACTGGACCATGAATAAGGACGCTTCACCGGTGGCTTGCTGGAGCCTGATGCAGAGGTTGATGGCTCCTCTGTTTGCGGCAGCAGTTGCAGCGTGTCGGCCAGACGTTGTTCGGCATCGATACGCAGTTGATCAATGAGCTCGCGCAGACGGTTGAAGGGGTGTGTCTGCAATTCATCGGTACTGAAAATGCTGATCGTCTCAAGACCGTCCTGCGCCTTGTTGTACTGATCGACCAGATTCTCCAATACGGCAATCCGGTCGCGGTCGGTATAGGTGTGCTCCGTTTGCAGTTCGGCATGCGAGCGAGACAGCAGCAGCAATGGGCTGAGCGTTCGTTCAAGCACACCCATGGTGTTGCTTCCCAGGGCTTTGAGACTGAGCAGGCGCAAGACGCTCAACTGATAGCATTTGACTCGCAGTGCCGTCATTTCATTTTCAGGCCTGTTGCCGGTCAGTCGCTTCCAGTACTCGCTGCCCAGGCGAGGGATCTGCTTGAGCTCCTGCAGCCGAGTGTCTACCTGTTCAAAAAGCTTGATCATGGTTTCGTTGATTTCAGCGGTTTTTCGCATGAATTCAAAGTATCGATCCAGCACCACGTCGCCTTCGCTGATTATCGCTTCGTGTAAATGTTCAACGCCATTTCTCAAATCCGCGTACTTGAGCTCGGTAGCTTCGCGTTCCCAGTCAGCGATGACGATCCGTTTGCGAGTATTGTTGATGAGATTTTCCGACAGGCTGCACAACTGCACAGGATCCGGATCGGATTTGCGCAATTCGCTCAACTCCCTGGTCTCGGCCAACAGCGTGGCGTAGTTTTCCGTCTGTTTGTCCAACTCATCAACGAAGCGTTGCCTGTACGTGGCGCGTTCGGGCTCGGTGCTGGCGGGATCGTTTTTCTTCAGTTGCATCAGGTTCTCAGCAATGTCGACACGCTTCTGCACCCGCGCTTGCTGGTCCACGAATTCCTGACGATTGAGTTCCAGCAGGCTGATGCGTTGCTGCGTCATTTCTCGTTGGGCGTTGATTCGCGCATTGCGTCCGCCGCCGAGCAGCTTCAGCCCCTGATCCAGCGTCCAGTGGCCATTTCCATTGGTTTTGAGCTTGATCCCCGGATGATCCGGGTGCTCCGGATGTATTAGATACGCCTCGCCGAACCCGGGCACGATACTGACGCGAAACAGCAGGCCGGCGACGGTGGCGTGCCAGTTGTTGCCGATCAGGTATAAGCCTTTGAAGGCACCGGTGGCAACGGGCTCGGGCAGCGGTGTCGGCCATGGCACCTGAACCTCCCGCAAGGTGTTGAACATACGGGCGGAAGCCGAATCGCGAGCGCTCGACAGGTTGAAGTCCAGCAGGGTATTGCCGCTGCCCGGCGGCTCGGAGGGCAGGCCCGGCGTATCCTGGGTGATGGTCGATTCGGTGGGCCATGAGAACGTCTGCGAAGGACGACGCAAGGAGGCGAGGGCGTCCGGAACGGCCGTCGTTATGTTGTCGGAAACTGCCGGGGCTCCTTCCTCTCGGGCGACATGCAGAACCAGCAGGCCAATGTTCAACAGCACATCGATCCATGCCAGGTTCCGCGCTTTCGGGTCATCACTGTCCAGCGCTGGCAGATCGTTGATCAGGCTGTGGGCAATTTGCAGCATCCAGCCCACCACCATGGCGGGGCCGCGCAACAACGGCAGAATCACGTTGTTGAACACCAGCCAGCCACCTTCCAGGATGATTGCCCAACGGCTCTCGACATTAGACACCGATTGCCGGTCAGCCAGATCGATCAGTGCGCGTGCGTTGCTGGTGAACAGACTGGCCAGCAATCGACCTTCTTCCAGTGCTGTGAGCCAGTCACCGACGGCCTCGTCGCCCGCCAGAATCGCTGGCTTCGGTTTTTCCGGGTGGGTGAACTCGTCACCGGTATGGAAGTGGACAATGTGAGGTTCATTGAATCCGTTATTGTCGTAGATCGGCCGTGCGCGATCCGGCAGCCAGGTCAGCACGCTGGTTTGCAACTGACCCGCTTGAGCGATCGCATCCAGCAAGTCCTGACGACTGGGGTACTGGTGAAGGGATTCTGAGTACAGCGGTCGGTAAAGAATATGGGGGCCGTCTGCGTCCAGGTCTTTTGGTTCGATGATGAACATGTTGCTGACCACATCACACGTGGCGCCGGCCTTGCGTTGAAATGCCAAAGGCCTGATGACAATCGACTGCTCTTCAACGATTCGCTCGGCAGCCAGTGGATGGAACAATGCTTCGACATATCGATAGCCCAGGAGGTCAAAGCCCTGTTCACCCTTGATCGAGTGTTCCAGGGCACGCAGCGGTAAATGTATGCCCAGTTCCAGACCAAAGAGTCGCAGACGTTCCCTGGTTTCGGGGCTATCCCCAAGCAACTGCGTCTCGATGTATTCGGGGTAATGTTTTCCGACATCGATCCGGCTCACCAGATCCAGCAAATACGCCTCGGTGGTCCAGTCTTGAATCAGCTGGTTCCCGGTGTGGCGGATGGTCATCCGGCCTTTGGGCTTGCTGGCGAGATTGTTGATCGCCAGATCGGTCAGGGACATTTTGACGGGCTCGAGATAGCCGCTGCCCAAATCACCGACAGGCACATGAAAGGTCAGTTCCAGCTCATCGGACTTGTAGCCGGGCGCCAGGGGCTGGTCTTTGAGCATTTGCTCATGCAGCGCATTTCTGGCGAACGTGCGAAGGTCAACCACGTCGTCGCGCAGCGAGCGTCCCTCTGTCTGCTGTTTGACACTGGCCATCGACAACGTGTGTTTGCGCCACGCCATACGATCGGTGCTTCCCGCACCCTGCAACCACTCGGGGATCGTTGCCTGTAGGGATTGAAGGTGCGCCGGGTGGATGTCGCTGCCGATAAAACGGGCAGCCACATCGGTGATCGAATCAAAGCGCTTTTCAAGGTCGGCCAGGCTTTGAAATGCAGGCAGCTTGAGCGACTCCAGGTCTTCCAGTTGCTGGTTCAGAAGCAGGGCGGCCTGGGTGTCAAAGATATTGCCGTCCGGTTTAAAACGTTTCCACGTAATGGAATCGACCATGAAATCTTGTTGAAGTCGCCCGCCCCACGCTTGACCGAAGGCTTGCAGGGACGGGAAGGACTCGATGTCGCCAGTGACGCTGCACAATAAATGGGTGTCACCACAAATCACCAGAATATCGGGCGTTTGCAGCGTGATGGACACTTCGCCTTTGGTCAGCGTGGCTTGAAGCGTGCAGGCTTCGATTGCGCCTTTCGCCCAAGGGCGCTGAAGGCGTTCCCGGTTGTCTGGTTGGCGGGTCAATTGCGTGAGGATCTCGGCCTGTAACGTATCGCTCGTCGCCAGGCGCGTAGCGGACGTTTTCAACAGGCTCGCGAGCAGATCCCCCAGCCATTGCCAGCGACTGACGCCGGTTTGGTCTTTTTCGTTCCAGCAGGTCGTCAATGTTTCCTGAGCGCCGATGTAAAGAATACCGGGCAGTTCACGGATGACATCCGCAATCTGTTGCATGTCGGGCAGAAGAGACGTTGTATTGTCGACGGTGAGTTGCGCAGGGGCGCGGTTTGTCAGAAAGCAGCTTCGACCGAATTGCTCGCCAAGGTCGGGAAACGCTCCGTTGGCCAGATAGTCGAGTACCACATCCACTAGCGGCGTGAGGCTCCAGGCGCCGCCAGGGATCGGTTGGGCAACTTTGGTTCGGTCAGGATCGAACGCCAGTTGCGGGTATTTTTCCAGAATGCCGTCCTTGAGCATGCGAGCAGTTTGCGAGCGTAATGTCGGTCGGGTATCGAATCGAGTCCTGACCGCGCGCGCGATGAGGTCGGTGTAGTCCGTGGTGGGTGGTGAGGCAGATGTCGGCATGATGCAATCCTTTGCATGGGAATTGCGCAAAAAATATAACCAGGGCGTGTTGGATGTGCGGTAGCCGGATACCGCACATCAGACGATTCGATGAGCTAAGGCTCTTTCGGATCGCCCATGAAAAAGCCGCAACCCAGGTTGCGGCTTGGTTACATCTCTAATTTCACACCAACCACTGTGGGAGCGGTGATCAGGAAGGATCGGTGCCGAGTACGACGTTCAGTGCACTTCGCGCATCATCGAGCTGTACGAGGGTGGCATGCCGCGCGCCTAATGCATCACGGTTTTCGATGGCGGTGAGGATCGCCTTGTGCCGAGGCAAGGCCAGTTCATGCAGGTTTGGCCGTTGGTTGGAATGCTTCAACGCTTCGGCAATCGCCACTGACAGCATGTTGCACAGGTTCGCCAGCAAGTCGTTGTGGGTCGCATCGGCAATGCGGCTGTGGAAATCCAGGTCCGGTTGCAACAGCGCTTCGGGGGTGGGGGCAGCTTCCATGCGTTGGTAGGCCTCACCAATGGAGGCGATGTCCTCGTCGGTGGCGAATTGCGCGGCGAGCGCAGCGGCAGCCGGCTCGATAATGCTGCGCACACTGGTCAGCAGATCGAAGAATTGATTCTGCGGGCTGCTTTGCATCAGCCAGTGCAAGACATCCGGGTCGAGCATGTGCCATTCCTTGCGCGGCTTGACCACCGTGCCGACCCGCGGACGGGAATACACCAGGCCCTTGGCGACCAGCACCCGGGTGGCTTCACGCAGCACCGGCCGGCTGACCGCGTACTCCTCGCACAACAGGGCTTCGGCGGGCAGTTTGTCGTCCGGTTTGAAGCGTCCCGAGACGATCTGCATGCCCAGTTCCTGGACGATGCGCGAGTGCATGCTTTTGCGGTCGGAGGGTTTGCGGTAATCCATGGGGAACGGCGCGATCCTGTGCGATGGGGTGCCGCACATGATAGCAGGCGCGGCGAGGACGGTCGCCAGAGCAAGCACGGTCCTGAATCAGATAAAAATCAAATGTAGGAGCGAGCCTGCTCGCGAAAGGGCCGTCACATCAGACACCAATGGTGGCTGACACTCCGCTTTCGCGAGCAGGCTCGCTCCCACATGGGGTTGATGGGGTTAGTGGGAGTGGCGCGGTACTTCAGAACCACGACAGCCGACCAGGAAGTCGAAATCACAGCCCTGATCCGCCTGCAGTACATGGTCGATGTACAGCTGACGATAGCCACCCACGATCAATTGCTGCGGCGGTTGCAGATCCGCCATGCGCGCCGCCAGTTCGGCGTCCGGGATGTCCAGGTGCAGGCGGCCATTGGCGCAATCGAGTTCGATCCAATCGCCTTCCTTCACCGTGGCCAAAGGCCCGCCGGCCGCTGCTTCCGGCGCGACGTGCAGCACAACAGTGCCATACGCAGTGCCGCTCATGCGCGCATCGGAAATACGCACCATGTCCGTCACACCCTGGGCCAGCAGTTTGGCCGGCAAGCCCATGTTGCCGACTTCGGCCATGCCCGGATAACCCTTCGGTCCGCAGTTCTTCATCACCAGAATCGAGTTGGCGTCGACATCCAGTTCCGGATCGTTGATCCGTGCCTTGTACATGTCGAAGTTCTCGAATACCACCGCACGGCCGCGATGCTGCATCAGCTCGGCGCTGGCGGCGGACGGTTTGAGCACGGCGCCGAGTGGCGCCAGATTGCCGCGCAATACGCAGATGCCGCCGTCGGCGCGGATCGGGTTGTCGAGGGTGCGGATCACTTCGTCCTGGCCGTAGATCGGCGCGTCCTTGGTGTTCTCGCCGAGGGTCTTGCCGTTGACGGTCAAGGCGTTCGGGTTGGGAATCAGATTGGCTTCACCGAGGCGGCGCAGCACCGCTGGCAGGCCGCCGGCGTAGTAGAACTCTTCCATCAGGAAGCGTCCGGACGGTTGCAGGTCGACGATGGTCGGCATGCCGCGACCGATACGGGTCCAGTCGTCCAGGTCCAGTTCCACGCCGATGCGACCGGCGATGGCTTTCAAATGGATCACGGCGTTGGTCGAACCGCCGATAGCGGCGTTCACGCGAATGGCGTTTTCGAAGGCTTCTTTCGTGAGGATTTTCGACAACCTCAAGTCTTCGCGAACCATCTCTACCGCACGCATGCCGGACATGTGCGCCAACACATAACGGCGCGCGTCGACCGCTGGAATCGCCGCGTTGTGGGGCAGGGACGTGCCCAGTGCTTCGGCCATGCACGCCATGGTCGAGGCAGTGCCCATGGTGTTGCAGGTGCCGGCCGAACGGGACATGCCGCCCTCGGCCGCAAGGAAATCGTCGAGGGTGATGGTGCCGGCTTTCACCTGTTCGCTGAGCTGCCAGACCACGGTGCCCGAGCCGATATCCTGGCCCTTGTGCTTGCCGTTGAGCATCGGTCCGCCGGTGACGACGATCGCCGGCACGTCGCAACTGGCCGCGCCCATCAGCAACGCCGGGGTGGTTTTGTCGCAACCGGTCAACAGCACCACGCCGTCGATTGGGTTGCCGCGAATCGCTTCCTCGACATCCATGCTCGCCAGGTTGCGGGTGAGCATGGCGGTCGGGCGCAGGTTCGATTCACCGTTGGAGAACACCGGAAATTCCACTGGGAAGCCCCCAGCCTCGATCACCCCGCGTTTGACGTGCTCGGCAATCTGGCGGAAATGCGCGTTGCACGGGGTCAGTTCCGACCAAGTGTTGCAGATGCCGATGATCGGCTTGCCATGGAACTGGTGGTCGGCGATGCCCTGATTCTTCATCCAGCTGCGGTACATGAAGCCGTTCTTGTCGGCGGTGCCAAACCATTGGGCGGAGCGCAGGGTGGGTTTGTTATCAGACATAATCGATTCTCTTATTGTATGACTATATTGTTCGAGTTGAAGCGTAACATAGGCGAAAATCCGGCTGTTTGGAAGTGTTGTTGATTAAATAGTATTACTATATAGTCGGCTCCAACGGAGGGATAGCCCTGACGGTTTTCCGTGAGAGGCGTCCCCCGAGGTTCTATAACAACAACAATCGGAGACCGATCTCATGAGCCAGGAATTGCGGCTTATTCGTCGCATCACGCTGAAACTGATTCCCTTCCTCATCCTGCTGTACCTGATCGCCTATGTGGATCGCTCCGCCGTAGGGTTCGCCAAGCTGCACATGGGCGCGGACCTCGGTATCGGCGACGCCGCCTACGGCCTCGGTGCGGGGCTGTTCTTCATTGGCTACTTCCTGCTGGAAATCCCCAGCAACCTGATGCTCGAACGTTACGGCGCGCGACGCTGGTTCGCGCGGATCATGGTCACCTGGGGCGCCATCACCATCGGCATGGCGTTCGTGCAGGGGCCGCACAGCTTCTATGTGATGCGCTTTCTGCTCGGTGCAGCGGAAGCCGGGTTCTTCCCCGGCGTTCTGTACTACATCACCCAGTGGTTTCCGGTTCGCCATCGCGGCAAGATCCTCGGGTTGTTCATCCTTTCCCAACCCATCGCCATGCTGATCACCGGCCCGGTGTCCGGCGGCTTGCTCGGCATGGACGGCATCCTCGGGCTGCATGGCTGGCAATGGCTGTTCATCGTCATCGGTGCACCTGCGATTCTGTTGACCTGGCCGGTACTGCGTTTTCTGCCGGACGGTCCGAAACAGGTGAAATGGATGGACCAGGCCGAGAAGGACTGGCTGACCGGTGAGCTGAAAAAGGACCTCGAAGAATACGGCCAGACCCGCCATGGCAATCCGCTGCACGCCCTCAAAGACAAACGCGTCTTGCTCCTGGCGCTGTTCTATCTGCCGGTGACGTTGAGCATCTATGGTCTGGGCCTGTGGCTGCCGACCTTGATCAAGCAGTTCGGTGGCACCGATCTGGTGACCGGCTTCGTGTCGTCGGTGCCGTACATCTTCGGGATCATCGGTTTGCTGATCATCCCGCGCAGTTCCGACCGCCTGAATGATCGCTACGGCCACCTGGCAGTGCTTTACGTGCTGGGCGCCATCGGCCTGTTCCTCAGTGCCTGGCTGACGGTGCCGGTGCTGCAATTGGCGGCGTTGTGCCTGGTGGCGTTCGCACTGTTTTCCTGCACGGCGGTGTTCTGGACCTTGCCGGGTCGCTTCTTTGCTGGCGCCAGTGCGGCGGCGGGGATCGCCTTGATCAACTCGGTGGGCAACCTCGGCGGCTACATCGGGCCGTTTGTGATTGGTGCGCTGAAGGAATACACCGGCAATCTGGCTTCGGGGTTGTACTTCTTGAGCGGCGTGATGGTGTTCGGGCTGATTTTGACCGGCGTGGTCTATCGGTTGCTGGAACGCAAGCACGTGTTGCCGGCGGATCAGTTTGCGGCGAGTGCGCGGGGCGCCAGCCGTACCTGACACTAGATCCCTTGTGGGAGCGAGCCTGCTCGCGATGGGGCCGTCACATTCAACATTATTGGCGACTGACACACCGCTATCGCGAGCAGGCTCGCTCCCACAGGGTGCAATGCCGACTTCAAAGCTGTTTACAGGAGAAAATCATGCGTTTAGTTCAGTTCGAATTGAGTAACGGCGAGCGCCGGGTCGGCGTGGTCGAGGGGGGCCTGGTGCGCGAAGTGCAGGACGCGCGCACGGTGCGCGACCTGGCGTTGGCGGCGATCGAGGCGGGCGTGAACCTTGAGCAACAGGTGAACACGCTGGGGCTGGGCATCAGTCACGACTATGCGGAGTTGCTGGCCAAGCTGCGCATCCTGCCGCCGCTGGATCACCCGGACCCGGCGCACATGCTGGTCAGCGGCACCGGCCTGACCCATTTGGGTAGCGCTTCTGCCCGGGACAAGATGCATCAGCAGGCCGGCGATGAAGCCGCGATGACCGACACCATGCGCATCTTCAAGTGGGGCGTAGAGGGCGGAAAACCGGTAGCGGGGCAGGCCGGCGTACAACCGGAATGGTTCTACAAGGGTGATGGCAGCATCGTCGTGCGTCCCGGCCAGCCGTTCCCGCTGCCGCCGTTTGCCGAAGACGCCGGCGAAGAGCCTGAGCTCAGTGGCCTGTATGTCATCGGCCATGACGGCAAACCCTATCGCCTCGGGTATGCGGTGGGCAACGAGTTCTCCGACCACGTGATGGAGCGCAAGAATTACCTGTACCTGGCCCATTCCAAATTGCGCAGTTGCAGTTACGGTCCGGAGCTTCGGGTCGGTGAGTTGCCGCAACACCTGGCCGGCACCAGCCGTATTCTGCGCGACGGTGAAGTGCTGTGGCAGAACGAGTTCCTCAGCGGTGAGGCCAACATGTGCCACAGCCTGGCGAACCTCGAATACCACCATTTCAAGTACAGCCAGTTCCTGCGGCCGGGGGACGTGCACATTCATTTCTTCGGCACCGCGACCCTGTCTTTCGCCGACGGCATTCGCACCCGACCGGGCGATGTGTTCGAGATCAGCCAGGCCGAGTTTGGCGCACCGTTGATCAACGGTATTGCGCCGGTTGAAGCCGCCTTCGAACCGGGCACCATCGGCACCCTTTAAGGAGATACCCATGAGCCAGATTCCTGGTCACAATTACATCGGTGGTCAGCGCAGCGGCGCCGGCACCGTCAAACTTCAGAGTGTCGATGCCAGCACCGGCGAGGCGTTGCCCCACGACTTCTACCAGGCCACCCCGGAAGAAGTCGATGCCGCCGCCAACGCTGCCGCAGCCGCTTATCCGGCGTATCGCAGCCTGAGCGCGGAACGTCGTGCGCAGTTTCTCGATGCGATTGCCGATGAATTGGACGCCCTGGGCGATGAGTTCGTCGCCGTGGTTTGCCGCGAAACCGCGTTGCCGGCGGCACGGATTCAGGGCGAACGCGGTCGCACCAGTGGCCAGATGCGTCTGTTCGCCAAAGTGCTGCGTCGTGGTGATTTCTACGGTGCACGGATCGATCAGGCACTGCCGGATCGCCAGCCGTTACCGCGTCCCGACTTGCGCCAGTACCGCATCGGTCTCGGCCCGGTGGCCGTGTTTGGCGCCAGTAACTTTCCCTTGGCATTTTCCACGGCGGGCGGCGACACCGCTTCGGCATTGGCCGCCGGCTGCCCGGTGGTGTTCAAGGCTCACAGCGGCCACATGGCAACGGCCGAACGGGTCGCTGATGCGATCATCCGTGCCGCAGAAAAAACCGGCATGCCGGCGGGTGTGTTCAATATGATCTACGGCGGTGGGGTCGGCGAAGCGCTGGTCAAGCATCCGGCAATTCAGGCGGTCGGTTTTACCGGTTCGCTCAAGGGCGGTCGGGCGTTGTGCGACATGGCTGCCGCACGTGCCCAGCCCATCCCGGTGTTTGCCGAGATGTCGAGCATCAACCCGGTGATTGTTTTGCCGCAGGCGCTGCAAACCCGGGCTGAAACGGTCGCTCGTGACCTGACTGCTTCGGTGGTACAGGGCTGTGGTCAGTTCTGTACCAATCCTGGTCTGGTGATCGGGATTCGCTCACTGCAGTTCAGCGCGTTCGTGCAGCAAGTGGCCGGTATGATCGGCGATCAGGCGGCGCAAACCATGCTCAATGCCGGGACCTTGAGCAGCTATGGCAAAGGCTTGCAGACGCTTCACGCTCATCCTGGCATCGAACATTTGGCCGGCAGTCCGCAACAAGGCAACCAGGCCCAGCCGCAACTGTTCAAAGCCGATGTCAGCCTGTTGATCAACGGCGATGAAGTGCTTCAGGAAGAAGTCTTCGGCCCGACGACGGTGTTTGTGGAAGTCGCGGATCAGGCACAACTCAGTGCTGCGTTGAAGGGGTTGCACGGGCAACTGACGGCGACGGTCATTGGCGAGCCGGCGGACTTCGAACAGTTCGGCGAATTGACGGCGTTGCTGGAACAGAAGGTCGGGCGGATCCTGCTCAACGGTTATCCGACCGGCGTAGATGTCTGTGATTCGATGGTGCACGGCGGGCCGTATCCGGCGACCTCCGATGCGCGCGGCACGTCGGTGGGCACCTTGGCGATCGACCGTTTCCTGCGGCCGGTGTGCTTCCAGAACTACCCCGACAGCTTGCTGCCGGAGGCGTTGAAGAATGCGAATCCGTTGCGAATCCAGCGACTGGTGGATGGCAAACCATCCCGCGAGGCCCTCTAACGACGCAATCCCCTGTGGGAGCGAGCCTGTTCGCGATAGCGGGCCGACAGTCACCTTGATGTTGAATGCGCTGCCATCATCGCGAGCAGGCTCGCCCCCACATTGGGCTGAGCCGCAATGAGTTATCATGACGGCTTTCCCCCCTTCAAAGATTGACTGCCATGACCGCCGCAACCGACACCTTGCTCGACACCCTCGAACACTGCGATATGGTGGAAATCGACGGGCTGCACGCCTTCGAGTTCTCCCTTGATGAAGACGACAACCTGCACATCGAATGCATTGACGGCCGCGTGTCCAAACATTGGGAGTTCACCCCTGCGCAGATTCAGGCGGCAACCTTCGATCCCACCCTGCAAAGTTGGCTGATCACCGGTGATTCCGGCGAACACCGCTTGGTGTGCATGACCGCGTTTCGCGGTGATAACGACGATGAAGAAGTGAATGAGGATGCATAAGCTCTGGCCATTGTTGATGGCCGGCAGCATTGGCGCGATGGGCTTTCAGACGGCGTCCGCCGCCGACTATCAGCTACTGGTCGGCTCCTACACCGCCGGTCAGAGCCAGGGGATTTATCGCCTGAACTTCGACAGCACAACCGGGCAGATCGCCGCCAAACCCCTGCAAGTGATCAACAGTGAAAACCCGTCCTGGCTGACCCTGTCCAAGGATCAGCATCGCGTGTTCGTGGTCAACGAAAACGGCCCGGGGCAGGTCGATCCGGTAGGGCGCGTCAGCAGTTATGCGATCGATCCCAAGACCCGGGAGCTGAGCCTGATCAATCAGGTGCAGAGCCTGGGCAACGAGCCGACCCATTCAAGCCTCAGCGGTGATGCCAGCCACCTGTTCGTCAGCAATTATTCGGTGGCTGAAGATCCGGGCGGCACGTTGGCGGTGTTGCCGGTGGGCGCGGACGGCCGTCTCACACCCGTGGTACAGATGAGCAGCCATCCGGCCAGCCGGGTCAACCTCGAGCGGCAGATGTCGGCCCATGTGCATTCGACGATCTCGTCGCCGGACGGCAAGTACGTGTTTTCCAATGACCTGGGCGCGGACAAAATCTTTGTCTATCGCTTCGACCCCAAGGCCAATCCGGAGCTGCCGTTGACCGCCGCTACACCTGCGTCCGTTCAGTTACCGCCCGGCAGCGGGCCGCGGCATTTGCTGTTCAGCGCCGATGGCAAGCACGCCTGGCTGACCATGGAAATGAGCGCACAAGTGGCCGTGTTCAATTACCAGGATGGCAAGCTTGAGCAAACGCAAATGGTCGATCTGGCGGCGGGGCAGCCCGCGTCGGACAAGGCTGCCGCGGCGCTGCACGTGTCTGCCGATGGCAAGTTCCTCTACGTCAGCAACCGTGGCACGGCCAATCAGTTGCTGGTGTTCGCCATCGACCCTGCGACCGGCCACCTCAAGGAGCTGCAGCGCCGTTCGGTGGACGGTGATCACCCGCGCGAATTCAGCCTCGATCCGAGTGGCAAATTCCTGTTGATCGCCAACCAGAAGAGCAACCAGATTGTCGTGGTCGAACGCGATGCGAAGAGCGGTCTGCTGGGTAAAACGGTGCAGAAACTGTCGATGGATGCGCCGAGCGACCTCAAGTTCCTGGTGCGTCAATAGGCCGCAGGCCCCGGTTGATGGGGCCTGCGTCCCTCTATCAATGAGACTGATATTTGGAAGTGCTACAAAGCATTTCAAGGCGCTGACCCTCGGAGGTTAAGTTTGCTTCACGGCCCCACCGGGCAAGCAAGCCAACTGAATCCGAGGAATACGCCATGAACTTCAATCTCTTCTCTGTCATCGCCGCTTCCGCTATCTCTGCCACCGTGGCTTTGCCAGCCAGTGCCAACGTTGAAATCAGCGACAAAAAATCCCACACCCAGAGCTACACCCAGAAATACCTGCAACAGAGCGCCAACTTCTACGCCGCCCTGGATCACAAAACCCAAGCCTGAAATGTAAGCCCTGCACCCTTTATGCAGGAGCGAAGTCACTTGCGTGGATCAAGCTGAAAAGCTTCGAGAAACCCTGAGTGATGTCGCTCCTGCATAACGCGTTTACGACAGCATCATATTGCTATCAATGCAGCGCTTGATATCACATGGCCATGAGTTTAAATTTGACGCTACGTTATTGACTCCTTCTCTAATAAAAAGGATCGACAACATGGCGATGCGTCTGGCCGTGGTTCTTCTGTTTCTCTACTCAACGCCTATTTTATCGGCTGCTCCGTCCATTCCTGGTGAACCGGACGCGGCGCACGAGCGCATGATGAGTATTATTGAAGACTGAAATAGACTGGCTTAATGATCAACGAAGCTGATGGTTACTATGGATAACCCTGAGTGGTTATCACGGCTTCTTTGATCGATTCTGTGGGCACTGAAACATGCCCACGGAGATCACCATGGCCAGCTCAATCCTCACTTCTGCCAAATACGGCGCCTACCTGGCCATCGGTCTTTACGTGGTCCTGGTGCTGGTTGTCAGCCTCTCGCCTCAATCGCAACAAACCCTCGACGCGCCGATTCAAGTCGTTCATCCCGGCATTCAGTTCGAACACCGCGCTCAAAACGCGATGGTCGATTACGCAGACGTGGCGGGAGCGGTCGGAGCATGAAAGGAGGCAAACTCTGGGTCATTGCTTTCCTGGCATTCATGACCAATGGATCTTCCCTGTTGGGCATCGGGCAGGCCTCGGCCGGGTCGGTGGCACGGGCTATCGAAGCCAATCACAACCTCGCCCGTAACATCGAAACCGCTAAGGCACTTGGCTTGTTGGCCGGCAATCCGCCAATGAAACGCCAGGAAGATTTCTTCGGGCCGTTCCATATCGATTGCTCAATGCTGGAGATGTGTGAAGTGTTGGCATAACTCTAAGCAGCGCTGCTATTTGTAGCAGCTGGCGAAGCCTGCGTTCGGCTGCGAAGCAGTCGCCTATCCGGTATGTCAAATATAACTGGAAGACCGCATGCTCTGGTTTTACGACTGCTTCGCAGCCGAACGCGGGCTTCGCCAGCTGCTACGGGACGTGAGTAGTTACTTGTGCATCACGCCGCTAAATAGCTCCGATTCGATAAACCGCTGCAACCACCCCTGCAAACGCCGATAGGACGTCTGCCCGAACCACTCGCGATCGACATGGGCGAATTGCCGCACGAACGGCATCAGCGCCACATCCGCCAGACTCGGGTGCGCCGCCAGCAAATAGTCGCGGCCCTCCAGCAGTTCATCGAGCTTGCGCAAAAACACTTCGCCCTCGGCGCGGTAAAACGCCATCGGTTGCTCGGGATAACGTTCGGCGTATTTGTAGCGATTCAGATGCACCTTGAACGCCTGATCGTTCTCTTCGATCAGCTCGGCGATGAGCTGTTGCCCGGCAGGATCATCCTTGAGCAACCAGTCTTGCGGATCGTTCTGCGCCAGGGCCCAGTGCATGATCGACAGGCTTTCATCGATCACCTGACCGTCCACGCTCAGCACCGGCACCGTGCCTTTGCTCGACAGCGCGAGCATCTCGGCCGGCTTGGCCTTCAGGCTGACCTCGACGATGTGCACGGCAACCCCGCAGTAACGCAGGGCCATGCGCGCCCGCATCGCGTAAGGGCAGCGGCGGAAGGAATACAACGTATTCATTTCACCTCCAGGGTACTCAGCCCGTTGCCCTGACGATGGACCTGAATTTGCACCGGAATCCGTTCATGCATTTCCTGAACATGGGAAATGACCGCGACCTTGCGACCCTGAGCCTGCAAACCGTCGAGGGCGTCCATCGCCAGTTGCAGGGATTCCGGATCAAGGCTGCCGAAGCCTTCATCGATGAACAGCGATTCGATTTTCAGCGTGCTCGAAGCCATCGACGCCAGACCCAGTGCCAAGGCCAGCGATACCAGGAACGTCTCGCCACCGGACAGCGAATGCACCGAACGCAGTTCGTCGCCCATCTCGGTGTCCATCACCAGCAACCCCAACATGCTGCCGCCGCGTTTCAAGCGATAGCGCCGCACCAGTTGCCGCAACTGGACGTTGGCGTGATGCACCAGCAGGTCCAGGTTGTAGGCCTGGGCGATCTTGCGGAAGGTGTCGCCAGTGGCCGAGCCGATCAACGCATTCAGGCGGGCCCAGCGCTGGTACTCGGTGTAGGCGTCAGCGATCTGTTGCGCCAACGCCTGATTGGCGTTTTGTCGGCGCTGATCCTCAGCCTGTTCGGCACGCAGTTCGGCGCAGCGGTGTTCGCTGGCGGCGAACAGGTTTTGCAATTCGGTGAGCTTCGCCGCGAGTTGATCGACGTCGAGATTGCCGTTGTGTTGAGCTTGATGATTGAGCAGACGCTGATCTCGCTCCTGCAACAGCACCTTGAACTGTTCGATGGCTTTTTCGCTTTGCTGCAAGTGTTGACGCAGCTCGCTGACCTGCTGGTCGTCGATGCTCAGCAGTGCTTCCAGGCCGCCGTCGTCCAGTTCCGGGTGCAAGGCACGCCAGTCGGCAATCCTGGCGCTCAGCTCACGGTCTTCGGTTTCCAGCGCGAGCAGGCGTTCTTGCTGGGCCTTGAGTTCGGCGGCCAGTTGCACCAGTCCGGTACGCACGCGTTGCAGTTCCTGATTGGCTGTGGTCTCTGCATGGCGCGCCTGTTCGACGGCTTGATCCAGCTGCTGCTGCCATTGTTCGGCACTGCTGTGTTCGCCGAGCAATTGCGTGAGGTTTTGTTGGCAAGCCTGTTGCTGCTCGGCCAGTGCATTGAACTGCTGCAGGGTGGCTTCCAGTTGTTGGACGCGGGTCTGCTGGCGATCCTGTTCTTTCTCCAGGGTCTGTTGGCGCTGCTGCTGTTCGCTGAGTTCGTCGCGTTGCTGGTCGAGTTGCTCCAGGCGCTGGGCGATCTGCCGGTCGAGCTGCATGAAGGTCGCGGCAGGTTCGTTGCGCAAGGCCTCCAGCGTATCGGCCGGGAGCAGGGTGCTGAACGCCGTCAGCTCTTCGTCCAGGCGCTGTCGATCATTGCTCAGCTCACGTTGCTGGTTGGCCAGGTGCTGGGTTGCTTGCAGGCTCGCCGTTTCGGCGTTGCGCAGCTGCTGTTGAAGGCGCGCGGCATCCTGTTGCAGGGTGAGCAGGGCGGTTTGCCGTTGTTCGTCCTGCGTGATGCTCTGGTTCAACTGACTGTTTTGCTGCATCAGCCAGGTATCGCGCCTGGCTTCGTCCTGAGTCAGCAACGACGTCGATAACGGGTGGGCTTCGAGGCTCGGCGCGAGGCTCTGCTGCTGGGTGGCGAGTTGTTCCTGCTGCTGCAAAAATTCCTTTTGCTGAGCAATCAGTCCGCCGACTTCACCGCGCAGGTCGGTGAGTTTTTCTTTCAACAGGTCGACGGCTTTCTGGGCGTTGGCCTGTTCGCTTTCATCGTGACGACCGAGGCTTTGCAGCAGTGCTTCAGGCTGATGGTAAGGATGGTCCGGGCTGCCACAAACCGGGCATGGCTGATCGTCCTGCAACTGCTCGCGCAGTTCTTCGACGCTGGCGCTGCGTGCCAGACGCTGGCGCTCAAGCAGTTCGCGGGTGACGGCCAGGGTCTGTTCGGCGACCGCCAATTCGTTCTTGGCCTTCACGCCGTCCTGGGTCAGGCGATCACGTTCCTGCTGGGCGGTGAGCTGGCGCTGTTGAAGCTCGGCGGCACGCTTGTCGAGCTCCTGTTGGCTGGCCCAGAGTCGTGTCAACTCTTCAAAGGCTCGCAGTTGCTTGCGGTTGTCCTGCAACAGGTTACCGAGCAGTTGGATCTGTTCGGCCACTGCCTCGGGCTCGGCACCGGCCTCTTTGTAAAGCACTTCCAGATGCTGCTTTTGCGCGACCAGTTCTTCGGCGGCACGGGTGGCGTTTTGTTCCAGGGCGGCCATTTCTGCCTGGCCCTTGTTCAAGCGATTGCCGATCAGCATCAGTTGTTGCAGGCGATCACGGTAGGCGTTCCATGCATCGCTCAATGGCGCCAGAGGGGCGCTTTGCTCAAGCTCCCCGACAATCCGCTGCAAGCGTTCCGCGACCTGTTTCTGCTGGTCGAGCAAACCTTGAATCGTCTGTTGGCCCTGGGTGCAGGCCAGTTCAGCCTGCTGCTTGAGCTCGGCACTCAGGCTGGTTTCCTTGACCAGACGGGCGAGGGTGCTTTGCGCTTCAAAGGCCTGACGCAACAGCGGAACGCTTGAAGTGAGCTGGCCCTGGGCTTCGACCAGCGCGGTTTGCGCAGCGCTCAGGCTGTGTTCGAGTTGCGTCTGGCGCTCGCTCAACGCTGTTTGCTGTTGGGTGTGCTGTTGAATCTGCGCGGCCAGCGGGGTGAGCCGGGCGATGAGCTCGGTCTTGCGGGCGAACTGGTGTCGTTGCGGCGCCAGTTGCTCCAGGCGCATCAGTTTCAAGCGTTCGCTGGCCAGGCTGTCCCACTGCTGCCGGGCGCTGGTCAGTTGCTCGGCGGCGCTCTGTTGCTCGTCCTGCAACTGGCGTAACTCTTTCAGCCAAGTGTTTTGCAGCTCAAGTTGCTTGAGCTGCGCCTGCTGGTTCTTGAGTTGTTGCTGGGCTTCGTTGAAGCGCTCATCGAGTTCGGCGCGGGCTTCGGGCGAGAGCGGCGTGACCCCGGTGGCCTGATCCTGCAGCAGCTTGTGGGCTTCGCGGGCTTCTTTGGTCTTGTCGAAAGCGCGGCGACCGAGACGGGTGTAGAGCGCGGTGTCGGTGAGTTTTTCCAGCAGTTCGCTACGTTCGTTGTCGTTAGCCTTGAGGAACGCACTGAATTCGCTCTGGGCGAGCAACACGGCACGGGTGAACTGCTCGAAGTTCAGGCCGAGTACGGTTTCGAGCTGGGTTTTGAATTCGACTTTCTGACTGGCCAGCAGTTGATCCAGGTCGATGTCGCGCAGGCTCTGACGGCTGGCTTGCAGTTTTCCGCCGGCCTTCTCACGGGCGCGATTGGCCTCCCAGCGAGCGCGGTAGCGACGACCATCGATGCCCACGAAATCCACTTCGGCATACCCTTCACCGGTGCCGCGACGCAACAGCGTGCGGGGGTCGCCGGTGCCGATTTCACCGTCGGCGTCCGGCGCCTTGGCAGACACCTGAGCATTGCTCAGCCGAGGCACGGCGCCAAACAACGCCAGGCACAAGGCGTCGAGCAAGGTGCTTTTGCCGGCACCGGTGGGACCGGTGATGGCGAACAAACCGGCGCTGGCCAAGGGCTCTGCGGTGAAGTCGATTTCAAAAGGCCCGGCCAGTGAGGCGAGGTTTTTCAGGCGGATAGCGAGGATCTTCATGGCTGTTCGCTCTCCATCTGCACGTCTTGCAACAGCTCGGCGAAGTCCCTGAGGGTTTGCTCATCGACCTCGCTGCCGTAGTTGTCCTGCCAGGCGCGGCTGAACAGCTCCTGAGGCGAGAGCTGGTCCAGCTCGATCAACGTCGCGCCGTCTTCGATGCCATCGCGGCTGCCGTTGCCGGCGTATTCGGCAGCGATGCGCACCAGGCGCACGGCTTTGCCTTGCAGGGCGGTTTCGATTTGATGGCGCAGGTCGGGTTGCGGCTCGTCCAGACGCACCCGGACTTCCAGCCACGGCTGGCGCAGGGTGTCGGCCAGCAGATCGATGTTGGGCAGATCGGCCAGTTGCAGCAGGATGTCCGCCAGCGGCGCCGGGCCGATACGTTGCAGATTCACCGCCCGTGGAATCAGTTTCGGTTCGACGCTGACCAGGGTTTCACCGTCGAGCTGGATGTCGAGAATCTGGTGCTGATAACCGATCTCGGAGAACGACAACGGAATCGGCGAACCGCTGTAGCGAATGCGCTCTTCGCCGTTGACCTTCTGCGGCTTGTGCAAATGCCCGAGCGCCACATAGCTGATGCTCGGCCCGAACAGGCTGGCGGGCAGGGCTTCGGCGTTGCCAATGATCAGGCTGCGCTCGGAGTCTTCGGACACCGAACCACCGGCCATGTGCGCATGACTGATGGCGATCAGCGCCTGGCCCGGTTTGCGCTTGGCGTTGGCCGCTTCAATCAGCCATTCGTGAACCTGACCGATGCCACGCAAATAGTTATCGCCCAAATGCGCACCGGTCACTTCGGCGGGGCGCAGGAACGGCAGCGCCAGGCACCACGCGACGGTTTTGCCTTTGGCGTCCGGCAGTGGCAGCAGCAAGCGCTCGGCGTCGAGTTGTCCGTCATCCAGCCACAGCACACGACCCAATGCGTGCGTGCGCAAACGGCGCATCAGCGGCGCGGGCAGTTCGATACGCGAACCGGAGTCATGGTTGCCGGCGATCATCACGATGGTCAGCTTTGGCTGCTGCTCATGGGCGCTGACGATGAAATCGTAGAGGCGTTCCTGGGCTTTGACCGGTGGGTTGACCGTGTCGAAGATGTCGCCGGCGATCAGCAGCACATCGGGCTGATCCAGCTTCAGCTGACGCAACAGCCAGTCGAGGAAACAACCGTGTTCGAAATCGCGTTCCTGGCCGTGCAGGTTCTGCCCAAGGTGCCAATCGGAGGTGTGAAACAGACGCAAGGCGAACTCCGCAATGAATAATCAGGTGATGGCCGCGAGAGAAATGAATGCGGCGAAAGGGGAGAGAGTTTACTGGCAAATGCTTTGGGTTGCTGAAGGGGTTCTTGCAGAGCTCCGAACATTGGGAAACCGACCAACAACGGGACGACCTGTTACTTCTGACAGTATTAGCGGCTGAGGGCTGGGCGTTTAATGGCTGCGGAGGGTATGGATCCCTTGCAGCGATTAAACAAACGTGGAGAAATACTATGTCACAGCGTAATCCGAACACGAACAGCCGAAGCATCACCCCCTTTCACGGTCACGTCTTTTCTCCCTCTTCCCGGGCCTATTTTGCCTGGCTGGAAGGGAAGCTGGATGAAGGCGCGCTGAACCAGCGGGAGTCCGGAAAACATTTCCCGCAGACCGTTGGCGGCTTGAAGGATCCTTTGGCTCCGGACGATGTGCTCAGCGCCATGCCACCTCTGGATGGAAAGATTGCCAGCGCGGGCCAACTGACCGGTGCGTTTCTTGATGAGCCCGGTGACCACTGGCAAAAGCACTAAGTGAGTAGTGGCGAATCTTTGCCTGTCTCATGGAGCTTTACTGCAAACCACCCCGCCAGGCGCTGGGACTACTTCATAACCGAGGAAGATTGGGACTCCAGCAAGCCCCTGGCGCGTAATCAGTTCGGCGCGAAGCCGTTTTATACGGTGCAAAACAATTGGCAACCATTCTGGAAATATCCAGATAAATTGATGCCACCTTCCCCCACCGAACATGAAGTCCCGCTCCCCAAGCGTGAGGGCTACCACGTGTTACTGGCTATTTATGTCGTTGCCGATACGGGGATGGCTTTCTATCAGGTCGTTGATCTGGATTTCAAGAAGCCCGACGGAGTTGAACGTCCCGATACACCTACCGGCCTGAAAGCCAGCGACATAACGAACAAACAAGTGAAGTTGACCTGGAATCTTGCGATTGGTCCTTACCCCATCGACTTTTACCGTATTACGTGTAATGGGACGAGCACGGTTGATATCAAGGAGCCGATTACAGAGTGGACTGATCGTAGCGTTGCTGCCGAAACCCTATATGAGTACTTCATCTGTGCAGTCGATGTTCGCGGCAATTTTTCTATGCCTAGTCGGGCCATTCAAGTACGTACGTTGGCAGAAGATGGGGCTCCCACCGCGCCGTTGAACCTGCATAGCATGGGCCAGACATCGACCAGCATCAGCTTGATGTGGGGCGTCTCAACCGGTAGCGCACCGATTGTGAACTACCTGATTTACCGTGACGGTCGAGAAGTCAAATCCGTGAGTGGAAGCCAGACCTCGGTTGACGATACGGGTCTGACGCCGGATACCACCTACCAGTATTCTGTGAAAGCGCTCGATCTGAACGGAAAGCTGTCCCCCCCCAGTAACGTCCTGTCCGTCAAGACACTAAGTGGTAGTGGTCAGGATCCGGCGTGGGAGCTGAATGCCAAGTATGAAAAAAATGCGCGGGTCAGTCATTCCGGGAGCATCTGGAGTTGCATTCAGGCGCATATTTCCTACGTGGCGGAGTGGGCGCCGGGGGAGGGTGACAATGTGCTTTGGAAAAAAATAACCTGACCTTTGCACTGGAACAATCATCCCGAGGGAGGTTGTTCCAGATCGCCTTTAGTTGCAGCTGGCGAAGCCTGTGGCGAGGGAGCTTGCTCCCTCGCCACAAGGACCAGTGTTTATTTCGGGTAAAGCGGCGGCAACCCACTGTCCCCGACCGGGTCATGAACCCGCTCGGCGATTGGAATGGCCCGAATCGCACGCCACAAATCCTCACCTTGCCAATGCTGCCCAGTTTCGCTGTACAGCGCCCCATTCAAACCATCCAGCGCATCGGACAACGGTACAAATCGTGCAGCCATGTCGGCGAGGGTTTCCGGTTGTTGCCGGGCCCAGGCGTCGAGGGCCTGGCGGGTGGCGTGGGAATCGTTGGCCTGGCACGCGCGCTTGAGGTCGTCGAGCACGGTGCGCGGGCTCGGGCCGGTCTGCGCCGCACGCAGGATCGCCGGTTGCCAACGGGCGCGCCACCAGAGGCCGAAGCCCAGCAAGGTCGTGCAGGCCAGAATGGCCGTGCTGAGCTTCCACCACCAGAGGGCTTCGTTGTCGGCAGCGGAAATAACGGGCGGCATGCCGGCCGGGATGTCGACCGCCAGGCTCGGATTGCTCGCCACTTGCAGGGTCCGGGCCGGCAGGCTGCTGTGTTCCAGGTGATCCTCGAAGGTGTTCCACCAGACCACTTCCACCGCCGGCAACTCGATTGAGCCAACGCGGGTAGGCACCAGGGCTTCACGGTCTTCGCGACTGCCGATCAGGCCGCGCTCGCTGTTCTGGTTGCCTCGGCCCCTCTTGGGCGGTCAGGATCAGGCTCTGAGGCGGCGATTTCTTCCGCCGCTTTTGTCCCAGAAATCATTTGCGCAGGAACACTGCGCCAATCAGCGAGGCGATGAGGGCAAGCAGTGCGCCGGCTAAAAATGCTATTCCATAACCTCCGCTCAACGCTGCAAGTGGTGCGAGACCGGCGTCTACGAGGTAGTCACGGTGATACGAAGCCAGACTACTGATGATAGCCAGACCCAGGGCCCCTCCCATCATGAAGGAGGTGTTGACAATGCCTGAGGCGAGGCCTGATTCACTGGGATCCACATCGTTCATCGCGGCCACCAGCACCGGATTAAATGCCATTCCTGCACCGAATCCCAGTAGAAGCATGCCTGGCAAGATGTCAAAGAGGAAATCACCGTCGGCGGGTGCTCTGGCTAGCAGGAGAAGGCCACCGGCGGCCAGTGCGAGGCCCAGCACCAGCGGGGGGTTGATGCCATAACGAATGATGAGTCTTGAGGACAGGCTCAATGAGCACACGGCCATCACCAAGTTGGCGGGCAGAAATGCAAGTCCTACTTCGAGGGGGGTATAACCTAGAACCTGTTGAAGGTAGAGCGCGCAAAGAAAAAACCAGGCGAACATTGAAGTTGCCCAGAGGATAGCGATCAGGTTGGCTGTGCGCAGGTTTCGCAACCGGAACAGACGCAGGGGGACCAATGGCTCCTTCACGCAAATCTCTATCGCTAAAAACAGCATGAATAACGAGGCTGCCAGCACCAGCAACCCGAGTGTTTCCGTGGATCTCCAGCCGACGTAGTTGCCATTCATGATCGCGTATACCGCCAGCATCAGTGCCGCAGTGATAGTGATGGTGCCGGCTACATCGAGCGTGCCTCTTTTGGTTTTTTCGGCGGGCGGAAGTAATCGGCAGGTCAGGCCGAGAACGATGATCCCTAGGGGCAGATTGACCAGAAAAATCGAATGCCAGTCATAGGTGTTGGTCAGAACGCCACCCAACAATACACCGATGCTGCCACCGCCGGCGCACACGAAGCTGTAGGCGCTGATAGCTTTCGCCCGCTCGATTGGGTCGGTGAACAAATGAAAGATAAGCGACAGCGCCGTGGCGGTGACCAGTGCGCCGCCTAGGCCTTGAAATCCCCGTGCGGCGACTAGACTCCATTGAGTCGATGCCAGTCCGCAGGCCAATGACGCCAGAGTAAAGAGGGTGACTCCGCTGATAAAAAGATTACGGTGTCCGTACAAGTCGCCCAAACGACCGCCGAGCAACAAGAAGCCGCCAAACGTCAGCAAATACGCATTAATGATCCAAGCCAACGAAGCATCGCTGAACCCTAGCTCCATTTTTATCGAAGGTAACGCGACGTTCACAATCGTTGTGTCCAGCACAATCATCAATGTCGCCAGGCAGACAATAATTAATGCCTGCCAACGTTTTTCACGATAAGCGTCTCGGCCCTGAGACCAATTGTTTGAACTTAGGTTTAAATCATCCATAAGAGATATCCGTTTTGAAAGTTATTTTATTGAAGGGCGTACGTAGCTAACGCCTTTGCTGGTTTTTAGGGTTGAATGGATAGCTGTTTAGTGTGTATTGGCGATGAGTTTGTAGGATGTGTATTACGGACTTGTCGGAAAGTTGTGAGTTTGTCTTGGTGGCGAGGCCAGAGTAATTGATTGTTTTTTATTTGCAAGCTAGGTTGTTTCTTTCGTTTTAGCAGATGAGTTTGAATTGGATGAGCGTTGTTGTTTGTTAATTCAATTTGGTCAGTCGATTGGGTGCGGGATTGGTTTGGGATCTAAAATCGCCAGGAAGGTAAAGAAAAATGTTTAGGCGTGCTAACTGTCATGAGGAGCTTGTATTTGAACGAATAGAGAAGGATCCGAATGATCCAGGCTGCAGGCTTTCCTATGCATTTTTGATTCGTGGCGAGTTAATGGTGGGCGAGCTGAGAGATGCTTTGCATACGTTGATTTTTAACAACTATGAAGTTGCCATGAGTAAGTTTGTTAGGAAAGAATCAGGTTTGTATGTGTTCTCTGTGGCGATGCCAGAGAATGTGCTCGATTATATTGAAAGGGCCCCACATCGCCTCTCCCATACTTTAGACATTGCTGCGGCGTCGCTCCCTGAAAGCCGTCTCTTTTGCTTTGTCCTGACGAAGGTGTCGGAGCAGGTTCACCATCTTCGGTTGACGTTCAGTCATCTGATCTTCGATGGGCAGTGCTACCCGATTTTTTGTATATTACTGACCCGACTTTACGGGCAAAAGCGTGTCCGGCTCGCCCCGCTCAGTGACGCTCAACGTACCCGGCGCCTGCCTCCCGGCGCGCCGCCCATTCAATCGGCTGACACAGTTGCCTTCTGGAAGGAGCGACTGAGCCGATATCCGCTCGGCCAGACGCTGTCGTTTCTCAAGGCGCATTATCGAGGTGCATCCCCCTTTGTGACGGTCAGACGATCGCTGACTGGGTCGTCCTATGCTGCCCTCCAGGCTTTTGTCGAAGCATCAAACAGCACGTTGTTCAGGTTGATGGTGGCGGCGACGGCGGTGACGATCGCCCGCTACAGCAATGATGAGGACCTTGATGGAGTCAGCATTGCCCACACGCTCGACGCTCGGCAGCGGCCTGATGCGTTGGGATGCTTCACCAGTCTGGTTCCCTTGTGGATTCCACACCACCCGGATTGGTCGCCTCGCCAGTACCTGAGCCACGTGAATCAGGAGCGCCGAGCGGTCAGGCCGCATCAACGGCTTGCACCCCAGAAGCTGCTGGGGCTGGCGGATGAGCGCCTGAATCGCAATCGTCCGGTCCTGAACGTCGTGGTCAATGAGTCCGAAGGGCTGTTACCAAGCGTCTGCCCTGAGCTGGAAGGGCTCAAGGTCGAATTGATCGAAACGCCATCGACCGGGGGGCCATACGACCTGGGGGTGAATTTCCATCACGATGCCAAAGGGCTGTCCCTGAGTGTCGACATCCCCCGCAGCCTTGCTACTAATGCTCTGGTCAACCAGTGGGCCGATAACCTCATGCTAGTGGTGAATCGCTTCGTGAGTGACGGCGATACGGCCATCGACGCCATCGAGTTTGCCCAGCCCTTGCGCCCGGCGGCCTGCGGCGATGCAATGGCGTTGACCGAGGCCGAGAGTGTGGTTGCACGCTTTCGTGAACAGGTGCAATTACGCCCGGAAAAAATCGCCGTGCAGTCGCCGCAACAGGTACTGACGTATGCACAATTGTCGGACCAGGCCCTGTATCTGGCCCGTCAGATTCAAGCGGTGGTCGAGGGGGCTGCGCTGCAGCACGGTATCGGCCTGATGCTGGGACGCTCCTCCTGGCTGCCGGTGTCGATGCTCGCCGCATTGAAGCTGCAGGTCCCGTTCATCCCCCTGGACAGCGCATTGCCGGAACAACGGCTGGACGCGATTCTGGTCACGACGCGATTGGCGGTTGTGCTCAGCGACGGACAGACGGATGTCGCGGATATACAGGCGCGCCATCCCGGCGTGCGGGTGATCGAGTTGCCGCACGCCGCCACGCTGCTGTCGAGTGTCAGTGAGGAACCGCTTCGGGAGCAGGGCTGCGATCAGGCCTACATCCTGTTCACCTCGGGCTCGACCGGTGTGCCCAAGGGCGTTGCACCTACCCGAGACAACCTGTCGAATTTTCTGATGGCCATGACGTTTGAACCGGGGTTCTGTGAGGAAGATCATTTCCTCGCATTGACGCCCATCAGTTTCGATATCTCGATCCTCGAACTGCTGCTGCCACTACTCGTCGGCGGCACACTGGAAATTGTCGATGATGAGACTCGTCGCTCGGCGACGGCACTCGCCCGGCACATCAATGACTCGGCGGCCACGGTGATCCAGGCCACTCCCGCCTCCTGGCGATTGCTCAAGAATGCTCGATGGTCCTGTCCCCGCAGGCTGACGATTGTTTGCGGTGGGGAAGCATTGACGGCTGACATCGCGCAGTTCCTGCTCCGGGACCAGCACCTGCTGTACAACGTGTATGGCCCTACGGAGGCAACGATCTGGGCTTCCTGTGCGCGCATCGAAGATCCCGATATCATTTACCTCGGCCGCCCGGTACTCAACAGTCGCTTCTACGTCGTTGACGAACACCTGCGAACCGTCGCCAACGGCCAGGCAGGAGAACTGCTGATCAGCGGTGCCTGCGTGGCTCCGGGCTACTTGAATGTCGACAGTCACAACGCGTTCATCGATGTGCCCGGCATACAGGGCAAGGTCTACCGTACCGGCGATCGGGTCAGACATTTCGGCGAGGGGCAGTTGGCGTATCTGGGGCGGGCCGATAGTCAGCTCAAACTCAATGGTCATCGGATCGAACTTGACGAAATCAACCTGCGTCTCGCGGCGTTGCTGGGGCCGGTGGAGGTGTTCACTGTCGTGCGTTCCGGCACCGTCCCTCACTTGTGCAGCTTTTACTGGTCCGGGCAGGGCGATGCAGTGGATGAGCCGCGCGTCCTGGCTGACCTGAAAAAAGTCGTGCCGCTTTACATGGTCCCGGCCGCTCTGTTGCGCCTGGAGGCGATCCCGCTGACCACGAGTGGCAAAGTCGATTTGCGACGCCTGGCCAGCGAACCGCTGGCGCTGCTGAGCCTCCTGCCCACTGGCGCCGTCACGCCTGTTTCAACGCAGGGGTCATCAACCTGCGAATCTGAGGGCCGCGAGGCCAAAGTCCGGGCCATTATCCTTTCTTGTCTGGGGGTGGATGTCCACGATCGACAACTGCCGCTGGGATGGCTGGGGCTGAACTCGATTTCCTACAACCTGTTGTCTCAGGCGCTGTTCGATGAACTGGGGGTGAGTATCACCCCGCATCGTTTCTATGCCCTCAACACGCTGGCCGCCATCAGCGAAGAGCTGGCGGACCGCCAGCCGCGAAACGGTGATGCCGACAGCCAACAGGCGTGTGAGACGCCGCAGTCAGCGACCCGAACTGAACAGGACGATCAGATCGCGATCATCGGTTATTCCATATTGATGCCTGAAGACCTCGAGGCACCGGGGTTCTGGCAGGCGTTGCTGGATAATCGAAACCTGATCTCCAGTACCTCGCGTCCCGGTTTTACCGCGCCGCTTCAGGCTGGATTCCTGAGCAACATCAAGGCATTCGATGCCCGGCTGTTTGCTATTTCACCGCTGGAAGCCAACTACATGGATCCGCGTCAGCGCCTGCTCTTGCAGACGGCCTGGCGCACACTCGAAGACGCCGGCTATGCGCCGCAAGCCCTGGCCGGCAGTCGAACCGGCTGCTATATCGCAGGAACAGGCGCCGACTACGCTACGCTGCAGGCCAGGTTCTCCACGTCACCGAACCCGTACACCTTGCCCGGTAACTCGTTGAGTATCCTGGCCAATCGTCTGTCGAGTTTTTTTGATTGGCGCGGCCCTTCCTTCACCTTGGATACCGCTTGCTCAGGTTCATTGAGTGCACTGGTCAAGGCGTGTCAGGATCTGGCTTCGGGTGTGTGTGAAGTGGCGCTGGCGGGCGGCATCAACCTGATTGCCGATGATCAGATTTCCCTGGGGCTACAGGCCGGCAACTTCATGTCGCCGCGGTTTCGTTGTGCCAGTTTCGATGAGTCTGCCGACGGCTATGTCCGCGCAGAAGGCGTGGGCTGTTTCTTGCTTAAACCCTTGCGTCAGGCCCGGCAGGATGGGGATGCCATTCATGGTGTGATACTGGCACACGGTGAAAACCATGGCGGGCGGGCCAACTCCCTGACCGCGCCTAACCCGGCGGCTCAAGCAGCGCTGTTGACCCGTGTCTACAGTCCCGGGCTCGCCGCGCAGGTCAGTTACATCGAAACCCACGGCACCGGCACCTTGTTGGGCGATCCGATTGAAATTGATGCGCTCAAGGACGCCTGGCGCGAACTGTGCCCGAACCAGCCTGAGCAGTCGGTCTGGCTGGGGGCCGTAAAGTCCAATATCGGTCATCTGGAGCCGGCCGCCGGAGCTGCGTCGCTGGCCAAGGTGCTGCTGGCCATGCAACACAGCACCCTGACGGCGAACCATCACTTCAGCCGGTTGAATCCACTGATCAACCTTGAGCAGTCGCCGTTCTCGATCCTCACCCAAACACGGCCGTGGCCTTCGCCGCAGGTGGCGGGTATCAGTTCGTTCGGTTTCGGTGGCGCCAATGCTCATCTGGTCGTTGGCCAGGCGCCGCACCGTGAGCGATGTGCCAATTTTCACACCTGTTATCTGGTGACGTTATCCGCTGCTAGCGACAAAGCCTTGCAGGCCATGCGTGAACAGCTCAAGGACTTTTTGACCGACACATTGCAGACCGATCCGTCGCGCTTCGACCTGGAACAGGTTGCTTACACGTGCAACAGCGGTCGTGCTCAGGCGGAATTCAGATTGGCCTGGGTGGCCAGCAGTCTCGCCGATCTGGTGCAGCAACTGGCACTGCCGTCGGCCTCATGGCGTGCCGCCGCACAAGCCAATGGCGACGCTGCTGTATCGCTGCTCGCAGACTTGCCCCGGCACGAGGCGTTGTCAGCCCTCAGAGAATGCTTCTTGCAGGGCGAGACACTGGATTGGGCGAGCGTACATCGGGGCGAAAGCGGCCAACGAGTACATCTGCCGACTTATCGCTTCGACGAGCGCGACTACTGGTTTGACCAGGTACGCCAGAACCGTGCCGTGCAGGAATCGGCTAGATGATCGGGGAGGGTATTTTTGCCCCTTTCATTCAGGCCCGGGGCCACGCTGCGACACTCTGCGTGCCGCCCCATCATCCATGCTTTTCCGATCATCAGGTGCGCTCGATGCCGGTCTTGCCCGGCGTGAGTTATCTGGAGCTGGTCTTGAATGCCGCGAAGTTGCTCTTTCCGCACTTCACGACAAGCACGCTGGAAGACTGCCTGTGGTTGCGGCCGTTTCTTGGCAACGTCCCGTCCCCGCGACTGAACATCGAGTTCAAGCCGGTCGGTGATGAGCGTCTGGCGTTTACCGTCGGTGACCAGCAACATACCTATGCTCTGGGCTGCCTCTGCGCCAAGCCCGCAAAAACGGACGTTCCTGCGCAGGGGCAACGTATTCGCGAGCAACTGGGGCTGCACTTCAGCCGGTGTTTCAACCATCAGCAGGTGTACGCCGAGTTCACCGGCATGGGGATCGACTACGGCCCGTTCTTCAAAAAGATCAGTGAAGTGCGCATCCATGAGCAACAGTCCCTGGCGTTGCTTTCAAGACAGGCCGGCGCCGGATTTTGCTTCAGTAATCTACTGGACTGCGCGTTTCAATCGGGCATGGCCATTTCCATTGGCACCGAGCGTGGCAGCCTGATGCCGTTCTCGCTGGGCACGCTGGTGCTGCATGCACCCATCGACTTCAGCCACACGAATGAATACTGGGTCACCACCCAGAAAAACACTGAGTTTCGAACCGACATTTGCGTGCTCAGCCATGACGGCCGCCCGCTGATATCGGTTCGCGACCTGGGCGTCAAACCGTCTCTTCTGTAAAGCGCAGATCATATTCATATGGAGGTGAAACATGAGCCAGCCCGTTCTTCCGTTCTCCCAGGTTGCATCATTGGTATATGCGCCTCGGTGGCAGTGTTCGAAGCTTCAACCCGACACTCGCGCCTGCATCGAGCGTGACATTCTGGTCGTGGTTCCGGCCAGGCAGGTCGCTACTTTCGAAGCGCTCAAACAGTGGTTGCCCGATGCACAGTCGCTGCTGCTCAATGCCGAAAACGTCGAGCGGATAGGGCACTTGGTCGAGAACGGTGCGGTTTCGCGCATTGTTTTCATGTCGGTCACGCCTTGGCGCGATGGCATCGATGATCAGGCGATAAAAGTCTTTCTGCAGATGAACAAGCGGCTGGCCAAACTGGCGCTTCTGCGGCTGGATATCGTGACGGTCAAGTCGATCGTTTCACCGGCTGCCGAAGCGCCGACCCATCCGGTCGACAGTGTCTACATCGGTCTGGGGCAGACGGCGGCCAAGGAGTTCAGCGGCTGGGACGTGCGCTGTTTCTCGTTGGCGGCGTTCACCCAGAAGCATTTCCGGGCGGCCGTGCAGGGGCAATTCCCGGTCGAGAGCGGCCAACCGATCACCCTTGATGACCATCAGTGGTGGACACCGACCTTGGCCGCGCAACCGCTGGCGCCGGTCGATACAGCCAAGGGCTTTAAACAAGGTGGCACCTACCTGATATTCGGCGCTACCGGTGGTCTGGGGAGCATGCTGGCTGACTACCTGGCCAGTCGTTATCAGGCCCGTCTGATTCTCGTCGGCCGTCGCGCCAGCGCCGATGAACTGCTCGCTGATCTGCGGCCCTTGGCCGCCAGTGTGGTGTATGAACAGGCTGACCTGGCTGATGCGGCTGCGGTCGCGGCACTGTTGGCGCGTTATCCCGAAATAGACGGGATCATTCATTCAGCGATGGTGCTCGATGATGCGGTGCTGAGCAACATGACCGAGCGGGCATTGATGCGTGTGCTGGAGCCGAAGTTGCACGGCATGGTCAATCTGTTGAATGCAGTCCGTGGTCGGGACTTCGATTTCGTCCTGCTGTTTTCCTCGATCCAGTCCTACATTGCCAACTCCGGTCAGGCCAATTACACGGCGGCCTGTGTCAGCAAGGACGCGCTGGGTGGTTTGCTGCGTGACGTACTGATGGTCAACACCAAAGTCATCAACTGGGGGTATTGGGGGTCTATCGGCATTGTCGCCTCGCCCCTCTACCGTGAACGCATGCAAAAGCTGCAGATCGGTTCGATCGAGGCGCCGGAAGGGCTGGCGATCATCGAAGCATTGCTGCACAGCGCCGTCCCCCAAATCAGTGTGGTCAAGGCGTCGCCGCAAGCGCTGGAGCGGCTGCGTATCAGCCCTCATCCCGAGGCCTGGATAGAGACCCCGGTGAGCGCTGCGCAATCGCTGCTGGCTGCAGTCGTTCCGGCCTTTGACCCCGACAGTGAGAGCGTGCGCCGCAATATTGGCTTGTCCCTGGGACTGCAAAGTTACGCACGTGCGCGCTTGGCGCAGACCACGATTCCAGCGGTGACGGTGCCCCGACACGCCAAACTGGTGGCCGCCATCAAGGCCATTGCTCAGAACCACGGCCCCAGTCGTGAGCAACTGTTGAGCGAGTTTCCGGAAAGCGCCGGACATGTCGCGTTGCTCGACGCTTGCCTGGCCCGCTATCCGCAAATACTCAGTGGTGAAATCGACCCGCTGACCGTGTTGTTTCCCGAAGGCAGTTTCGCGCTGGTCGAACCGGTGTACCGGGACAATCCCCTGGCGGATTATTTCAACAACATCGTGGCACAGGTCGTCGACCGGTTTGCCCGTCAACAAGCGCGACCCTTGCAGTTGCTTGAAGTGGGCGCCGGCACCGGCAGTACTTGTCAATTCGTGCTCCCGGTATTGCAAGGGCGGGAGGCTACTTACACCTTCACTGACCTGTCCCATGCCTTTTTGAACAAGGCGCGCAGCCGTTTTTCCGAGTACGGATTCTTGCGTTACGAGTTCTGCGATATCGCCCAACCGACCACCAGCGATCAGCGTTACGACGTCATCATCGCGACGAACGTCATCCATGCGACCGCCGATCTCCCGGCAACCCTGGCCAATGTGCGTGATCGGATGGCGCCCGGAGGCATTTTCATCCTCAATGAAATAACGTCCTGCCAGGACTACGCCACGCTGACCTTTGGCCTGACCGAAGGCTGGTGGTTGAGCGTTGATCCTTACCGGATCCCCAACAGCCCGCTGGTGGCTGCCGCGACTTGGCGCTCGTTGCTCAGCGAGGCCGGATTCAGCGCAACGATCGGCCACGGTTCCGAGGATCAGCAGGTGATCGTTGCCAGGCTTGAGCCCGCTGCCGTCGCGTCTGCGGCAGAGGTCGGCGCCACCTCGAACGCGGGCGTCGCAGGGGATTGCCAAACCTCGGTAGAACACTGGGTACGCCGGGTGATCGCCGATGTGCTGCACGCCTATGAAGACGAAATCGATATTGATCAGCCCTTCAACGAGTACGGCGTCGATTCGTTGATTGCGATGGAGTTGCTCAAACCCTTCAAGGAAAGCCTTGGGTATCTGCCGGCCACCGTGTTGTTCGAACATCCCACCATCGCGCGTCTGGCAAGGCACTTGCTGACGGAGTTCGGCGAGGTGGTGCAGCGTGCAGCCGGCGCAATGCCGCAGCTCACCGCTGGAGCACAGCAACTTCCAACCGCAGTAACGCCGCCAGCGCAGCCTTCGCTCGCGCCAGCCGTCACTGCCGTCGCAGCAGCGCCTACCTCGCAGCGGCCGGCCTGCGCGCTCCTGCGTCAGGTGATTGCCGAAACCATGTTGATGGAGCCCGATGAGTTGGAGGACACGGTGCCGTTCAAGGAATACGGTATCGATTCGATCATTTCACTGGAGTTGCTCAAACCGTTGCGTGAACGGTTTGGTTACTTGCCGGCGACGTTGCTGTTCGAATACCCCTCCGTTGACCGGTTGGCTACTTACCTGGAGCAGCATTACCCCAACGCCGTCGGGCCACAGGCTTCAGAGCCTGCGCCGGTGGCCAACGAGTCACTGAATGAGCCCGCGCAACCTTTTTCCGCCGGCGCCGGCATGGACGCAGCGTCGCCGGCGCGTACCGATGATCTGGCGGTTGTCGGTATGGCGGGGCAGTTTCCCGATGCCGATGATGTGCAGGGATTCTGGGCCAGTTTGCAGGCCGGGCGTCAGTGCACCTCTTCTATTCCAGGCCAGCGCTGGCCGCTGGAAGGCTTTGAGAACCCGCGCAGTCCGCTCGAAGGGGGGAGCTACACCTCAATCGGTGGATTTGTGCGGGATGTCGACGCGTTCGATCACCAGTTTTTCAATATCACGCCGCTTGAAGCGCAGCGGATGGACCCCCAAGAGCGCCTGTTCCTGCAGAACGCTTATCAGACGTTCGCCGATGCCGGGTACCGGCGCGGTGATCTGAAGGGCAGTGAAACCGGGGTTTTTGTCGGGGTGATGAATGGGGGTTATGCCTGGCATCGGCCCGAAGAACCGACGGATCCGACGCCGACGTCGCTGTTCTGGTCTATCGCCAATCGTGTCTCCTACTTGTTCGATCTCAAGGGGCCGAGCATGGCCATCGACACCGCCTGTTCGGCGTCGTTGACCGCGCTGCACCTGGCGTGTCAGGCGGTACGCAGCGGCGACTGCACCCAGGCGCTGGTCGGTGGAGTCAACTTGATCGTCAACCCGCGTCATTACGAGCAGCTCTGCAGCCTGCACATGCTGTCGCGTTCGGGCACCTGCAGCCCGTTTGGCTCGGCGGCGGACGGTTTCGTTGACGGCGAAGGCATCTGCGCGATCCTGATCAAACCCTATGCCGATGCGATCCGTGCAAATGACCGTATCTACGGTGTGATTCGCGGGACGGCCATTAATGCCGGTGGTCAATCCAACGGTTACTCGGCCCCCAACCCTGAAGCGCAATCGCGGGTTGTCGGTAAAGCCCTTGAACGTGCCGGGCTGACGCCCGCCGACATCCATTTTGTCGAAGCTCACGGCACCGGCACCGAATTGGGTGATCCGATCGAGATCCGTGGCCTGAGCAGCGTGTTCAAAGGAGTGGCAGCCGGCTCCGTCGCCATCGGTTCGGTCAAAGGTAACGTCGGGCACCTAGAGTCGGCGGCGGGGATGACCGGCGTCATCAAGGTTCTCAAACAGTTGCAGGCTCGTACGTTGGCCCCCTCGATCAATGCGCAGCAGATCAACCCATTGCTGAATCTTGCCGACACGCCGTTTTACCTGATTCAGCAACCCCAGGCCTTGCCGGCCAAGGGAACCTTGTACGGCTCTGTCAGTTCTTTTGGTGCGGGCGGGGCCAATGCTCACGCGGTGTTGCAGTCGGTGCCGGCGCCAGTGGCACAGCCGACGATCGAGTTGAACATCGCGCTTTTGTCGGCGCGTACCGAGGCGGGTCTACAACGTCAAATCGACGCGCTGCACGACTGGCTGGAGCAGCACGATCCGTCACTCACCGCGATCAGTTACACCCTGTGTTGTGCGCGGGAACACTTCGCCCATCGCGAAGGGTACGTGTTCTCAAGCAAGGCGCAGTTGTTGAGCCTGCTGTGTGAAGATTTGCAGCAGCGTGCGCCTGCGGTGGCCGATCCGGTCAATGCACCATCGATTGCTCAAGCGGTGGCCGGCACCGGTCGGCTGCAGGCGGCTCAGGCTGCAGAATTGGTCTTGGCGTTCAGGGCGGGGCAGGACATTGCATGGTCTGCATTCTTTCCCCAGCGCGAGGTCATCTCACTGCCCGGTTATCCGTTCGAGAAAACCCGGTCGTGGGTCAAGTCGACACAAAGTGCGTTCCATCACGCCAATGATCTGGTACGCCAACACTCGATTCTTGGCACTGAGATCGCACCGGCCGCCTGGGCGCTAGCGCACTGCCTGGAGAACTGCCGCGACGTGACCTTGAAGGCCGTGCTATGGCGCAGTGTCATTCGTGATCTGGATGACGTGCTGCTGGACATCAACGGTGAGCGATTCGAATTGCGCTCCCAGGATCACGCACAGATTTACTGCGAAGGGCTGTTGCAACCCGCTGACGAAAACACGCTGGTGAACTGGCCGGCTCCCGAACCCTCGTCAACCTTTCTGGGGCATCAGGAGATTTACCGGCAGTTCATTCGGCTGGGTTACCAGTACGGCGAGGATTTGCGCCCCCTGCGTTGGGCAAAGGTGGGGCAGACCAGTGTCAGGACATTGCTTGATGCGGGGCGCGACTGGGGTTACCGGATATCGCCAGCACTGCTCGACGGGGGCCTGCAAACCGCCATTTTGATCCCGCAATTGCAAGGTCTTGGCGCGGACGAACTGTTGGTTCCTTACCACTTGGGCGAGTGCCGGGTGTTGCGCATTCCGGAGCATGAAGCGGTGTTCTGCCACTGCGTCATGCGCCCGGCGCAGCCCAGTGATCGATCGGTGACCTTTGATTTGCTCTTCAGTGACGGCCAGGGTCGACCCCTTATTGTCATGCGTGAGCTGACGTCGGTGGTGGTGCATAAAAGGGCATTTAAAACTGAGCCGCCCACGGGCATCGATCGCGCCTTTTCGGCGGTTCACAGACCGTCGCGGATCGTGGCCTTCGACCTGGACTAAGAGAGGAACGCTCATGTTGATAGGTATGTTTCCCGGCCAGGGATCACAGTTCCCTGGCATGGGGCGGGAGTTGTTCGCCCGCTATGCGCTGCAATGCGAAATCGCCGGCGACATTCTCGGTTACTCGATAACCGCCTTGTGCAAGGGTGAAGACTCCCCGCGCATGAACTCAACGGCTTACACCCAACCGGCGATTTTTTTCGTCAGTTGCCTGGCCTGGCTTGAACGTCAACAGCAAGCCGGTGACCTGCCGCAACTGCTGATCGGCCACAGTCTGGGCTTGTATGCGGCACTGTTCAGCGCCGGGGCTTTTGACCTGGCGACCGGCCTGCGGCTGGTGGCCAAAAGGGGCGAGTTGATGGCGGCAATGCAGGGTGGGGCGATGGCGGCGATCATTGGCGAGAACGTCGAACGGTTGCCCGAGTTACTGCTTGAACATCAGTTTCATCAAATTGATATCGCTAACTACAACTGCCCGGTGCAGGCAGTGATCAGTGGCAAGTCCGAGGATATCGACGCGGCGTGCAAAGCGCTGGAGCAGCACAGCCTGCGTTGTGTGCGGCTTCCCGTCAGCGGGGCTTTCCATTCCCGCTACATGGAACCGGCCCGGCTGAGCTATGTCGCGTTCCTGCAACAACAGACCCTGGGTTCTCCCGGCACACAGGTTATTTCCAGCACCAGTGGCGAGTGTCTCGGCGATGCGCATTTGCTCGAAGAAATGGGCTTTCAGCTTATTCGCCCGGTGCGCTGGACCCAAAGCATTCGGGCTTTGTGTTCACGCTTTGACGAGATTGCTTTCGAGGAAATCGGACCGGGCCAGGTCTTGACCCGCCTTAACGCTCAATTGCTTGCGCACAACTGAACTGCGCTTACAGACACGGACGAGGTCGATATGAAACGCGAAAGGATTGCAATTATTGGTGGTGGCGCGGCAGGTACGACAGCCGCCTGGCAGCTGCGCACACTGCACGATGTCACCCTGTTCGAAGCCGGGCCACGCTTGGGCGGCCATGCCTATACCCACCATTTCAATGTGGGTGAGGACACGCTCCACGTGGACATGGGTGTGGAGTACTTCAACGAGCGCCTGGCCCCTAACCTGTTCGCGATGTTGCAGCAGTTGGGCATCGATACCTACATCGCGCCCATGTCATTTCGCGCGGCATTTCCTGGGGGTGACAATGCCTGGAGCAATCTCCACGGTAGGGGGCGACTACGGGGTGAACTGGCCGATGAGATCGACCGTTTTCATCTGGACATGACCCAGGTGCTCAGTGGCGGTGATTCGCGTTACAAGAAACTCAGCATTGGCGAATTTCTGAGTGAGCGCAACTACTCGGAAGCCTTCAAGCAGCAGGCGTTGCTGCCCTTGTTGACGACGTTTTCCGGGTGCAATGCGCCTTCGCTGGAGTACACGCTCATGTACGTGGCGATCTCGTTCAACATGAGTCTGTTGTCGTTTTTTACGCCGGGTGTCTGGCGTAAAGCCAGGGGTGGCATTGATGGTTACCTGCTGCTACTCGGCGAGTTACTGGGCGCGCGGGTGCGCCTTGCCTGTCCAATACGGCAAGTGCGCAAGGACACCACTCGCGGCTGGCTGGTCGAGACCGAACAGGGTGACATTGAACAGTTCGATAGTGTGGTATTTGCCACGCACGCCGATGTCACTCTCCAGTTGCTTGAAGCACCGACCGCCGAACAACGGGACATTCTTTCGCGTTTCGACTATGTGCCAACCCGCAGTGTGCTGCACACCGACGAACAGGTGCTGGTCGAAGGCGGGTGCGGTGAGTACTGCGAGTTTTCCCGACCTTCGGGCCTCGAGGGCACGGACCATGGGCAATTGACGCGAATCAATAATGCCCTGGCGCCCTATGCCCATGTACGTGAACCGGTGCTGGTGACGTTCGACCCCAAACAAGCGATCGTCCCTGAGCGGCAGGTTCATGAACAGCACTGGAAGTTGCCGAAACTGCGTCCGATCGACTTCTACCAGAAATCGCGCTTTCGACGCATTCAAGGGCTTGGAAAACTTTGGTATTGCGGCACTGACACCTCACTGACCGGCCACGAGGGGGCGGTGGTGTCGGGGATGGTCATTGCCCACCGTTTGGGTGCCGACCATCCCTATGCCGACAACAACCTGGCCGCCATTCAGTTCAATGTCATCAAGGACCTGATGGGGGTACACCGACCCTCCGAACGCTTCAAGGCGACATTGGGCAACCTGCTGTTCGCTGCCGCCAAAGGCACCTCGCTGCACAAGAGCCAGTCGCATAAGTTCATCAAGGACGTCATCGTTTAAGCCGCACCAAGGGCTTGTCGAACACATCATCTGACAGGGAGTTTCATTATGTTGATCAAGGCCGACAACGTATGCGTGGTTATTTTCAATATGCAGCTGGAACTGATTCCGTTGCTGCATGAAGGCACGCAAGTGCTCAACAACTGCTGCTGGCTCGCCGATGTGGCACAGACCCTCGACTTGCCGACGCTGATTATCGAACACAGCAAGCTCGGCGCACCGTCCCAGGCATTGAAAGAGGTGGCGGGCGCCGCGTCTTACCTCGAAAAGACCTGGTTCGACTGCAGCTCCCATGACTCGATTGCCCATCGGCTAGAGGCCACCGGTCGGCGGCAAGTGGTGCTGGCGGGGGCGGAGTCACATGTGTGCCTGCTGCAGTCGGCGCTGGGGCTGCGTGAATTGGGTTATGAGGTCAGCGTGATGGCGGATGCTTGCAGCGCCCGTAATCTTTTCGATCACCAGCACGCGCTGGCCAATCTGGCGCAGGCAGGCATACGCGTGCTGAGTCGGGAAATGTTTTTCTTCGAATGCATACGCCACTCCACGCGCCCCGATTACATCGATCTGGCGATGAAGTACCTGGATGGGCGGTACATCCGCTAAGGGAACAAAGGGCTTGCCTGCACGCCTGCTTCGATGCTTACCCGAGAGATTCTTTGATATGGATATTTTCAAGCGTCATTTCGTCCCTACACCGATGGCTTCCGGTTCTGACTCAGTGTTGAGCACCAGCGTCCTGTTGACTGACCGTGATGAGTTTGCACGCTGGGGCAGCACCGCTGGGCTGGTGGTCATTCAGATGGACATTGAACGTCTGGCCGCGCCGGATGAACTGGAAAAACTCCTGTCGCGCCTCGATGCGAGCCGTGCGCACACCGTCCTTTGTGCATTGTCTGGCGAATGCCCGACAGCGATTGAGCAATACCCCGCGGTCAGTCAATGTGCGCAGGTTTTTTGGGCGTTGCTCCAAGGCCTGATCGGCCAATCCCGAGCCGTCGCGCTGGTGGGGCTACGTCGTCGCGACGCCTTGGCGGCCAGTGTGCTCGATGGCCTGGGGTTGTCCGCGTGCCAGGAAACGACACGCCTAAGTTATGCCTCGCTAATTGTTGAGGGTGAGCTGACGTCGAGGTTGACCCAGGCGATTGCCACTGTGTTGGACCAGCCCGGCGTAAGGCATCGCTTTGACGGGCAAACCCTGGCCCGTGAGCACCTTGAGCCAGTGGGCAATCCTGTTGAGTCGAGTCCGAGATCCACCTTGCGACACAACGGTTGTTACGTGGTCACGGGCGGCGGCGGTGGTGTTGGGCGGCTGCTCTGTCAGTGGCTGGCTCGTGAGTACCAGGCCAAGGTCTGTGTGGTCGGACGATCCTCGGTGGATGACGAACGACGCGCCATGCTCCTGGCGCACGGAGTGACCTCTTATGTGCAGGCCGATGTGGCGGACCGGCAGGCACTGGCGGGGGCACTGAATCATTTCAAGGATCGTTATGGTGCGATCGACGGCGTTTTTCACTTGGCAGGTACGACGGCCGATCGCTTGCTGATCAACAAAAACAGTGCAGATATAGAGCGGGTGCTGCTGCCCAAGATTGCCGGCAGCTTGAATCTTTGGGCCCTGGACTCATTGATACAGCCAGGCTTTGTATGCCACTTCAGTTCCCTCAGTGGGCTGGTGGGCAATGTTGGTCAGGCTGACTACGCCGCTGCAAATGGTTTTATCGATGAGCTGACCGATTTTGTCAGTCGCCAGGCGCCAGCCGGTCGCGCTTGCTGGCAGTCGATTAACTGGGGATTGTGGGCTTCCGAGGGCATGCAAATGGCTGAAGGGAGCAGTGAGTTACTGCCCCTGTCGGATGAGCAGGGTTTGGCGGCATTGCGCACCATCCTCGACCAGGCCGCGCCGCGTCTGGTGGCCTTCGCAGGTAGCCGCGCAGTACTCGGCGCACTGAACACCTCCAGTGGCGGGAAAGACGTAAAAGATGCAGCCGCGGCCGTGAGCTTGCCATCCCTGAGTCAGGTCAGTGAGTGGATTGGTTCACTGGTTTATACCTTCAGCGGCTTACGCGATGTGGCACATGACGCATCGCTGGTGGCGTTGGGCGTGACGTCTTCGACGCTGATCAGCATTGTCTCGGCCCTGGAGCATCGATTGAACGGTAGCGGAGTCGCGGTGTCCCTGAGCAAGGCGCTGATTTTCGATTACTCATCAGTGACGGCGTTGAGTGAGTATTTGCTCGGCACCCAGCCCCAGGCGCTCGCTGCGGCATTTGCCAGTGAAGGGGCAGATCCGTCCCGGCCTTTGCCGGCCATCGAGACGATTGCGCCCACGCCTGGCGCGCACATCAACTTTGAGGACCGTCTGACACAGTGGGTGCAAGAGGTGGTTCGGCGCTTCAGCGGGATAACCGATCCGTCGCTGGACGATAACCTGCTTCAGCGTGGCCTGGATTCGGTGGCCAGTATCAACATTGCCACCGAACTGGCTCGACGTTTGTCGACCCAGGCCCCGGTCAGCTTCAGCAAGACGCTGTTGTTTGAATACTCGAGCATCAGTCAGATGGTGCGTTTCCTGATAGATCGCTATCCGGCGCAGATTGCCGCCGTGCTGGACACTGCAGTGGCCCGGACGGTGCCGGGCGTTACTTCTGCCGCCGTGACGGCGACGGTGGCGGTCAGTCCCGTGGTCGATGTTGCCTCGGGTTTCAGTGCTCACTATCGGCCTGATGACATCGCGATTGTTGGCGTGGCGGGCGAGTTTCCGGGGGCGGACAACCTCGCCCAGTTGTGGGTATTGCTTGAGTCCGGGGCCGAGGCGATCAGCGTCATCCCCGCGCAACGTTGGGACTGGCAGCTCGATTACTCAGCCGACCCGAAACAACCGGGCGCGAGCTACGGCCGTCATGGCGGTTTTCTGCGGCGAGCCAAACAGTTCGATCCGGCGTTTTTTTCCATCACCCCGATCGAGGCGGCGCGTATTGATCCTCAGGAACGGCGGTTGCTGGAAATGGCCTACCATGCCCTGGAAGACGCCGGGCATTTTGCCGATCCGCTGGAGGACACCGGGGTCTTCACCGCTGCGATGTTCGGCCATTATCAAAACCTGAACGCCGCCAACGCAGTCAGCAGTTCATTTGCCTCGATCGCCAACCGCATTTCGTACACCTTTAACCTCCAGGGGCCGAGCCTGTGTGTCGATACCATGTGTTCGGGGTCGCTGACTGCCCTGCATCTGGCGATCAACAGTCTGCGCAGTGGCGAATGCACCCAGGCGCTGGTCGGTGCGGTCAACATCATGCCTCACCCGGGCAAGTTCAAACTGCTGTCGGCGGGACGTTTCCTGAGCCCCAGCGGACGTTGCCACAGCTTTGGTATCGAAGCCGACGGTTATGTGCCGGGTGAGGGGGCTATCGCTCTGATGCTCAAGCCGCTGGCCCAGGCGCAAGCCAATGGTGACCGGATACACGGGGTCATTCGTGCCACTGCGCTCAATAGTGGCGGGCGCTCCAGCGGTTTTACCGTGCCCTCGGCAAGAGCTCAGGAAAAGGTCATACGCCAGGCGTTAAGCAAGGCCGGCGTGGACGCCAGCCAGATCGATTATGTGGAAGCCCATGGCACCGGCACTCGACTGGGCGATCCGATCGAGATCAACGCACTGAGTGCGGCCTATGGCACGCGTCAGGGCGAGCGACGCTGCATCGGTTCGATCAAGAGCAATATCGGGCACCTTGAATCGGCTGCCGGGCTGGCCGGCCTGGTCAAAATCCTGTTGCAGTTCCAGCATCAGTCGCGGGTGCCGACGCTCAACTGTGAAATCGAAAACCCCTGGTTGAACCTGGGCGACACTGATTTGCGCTTGCCGCGGACCACCGAACCCTGGACCGCTGACACGCCGCTGCTGGCCGGGCTCAGTTCGTTCGGCGCCGGGGGCTCCAATGCGCATGTCATCGTTCAGCAGTACATCGATGCGCCGCTCGCGCCGGCGCCACAGGCGGAATATTTGTTGCCTGTTTCGGCGCGCACACCCTTGGCGTTGAAGGCCCGGATCAACGATTTGCTCGCCTGGATCGACAAACATCCGCAGGCCAGTCTAGCAGCGGTTGCCTATACCCTGGGCGTCACACGTGAACACTTTGGGCACCGTGCCTGTTTCGTTGGCGACAGCCTGGCTCGCTTCAAGCAACAGCTGCTGGATGCCGCAGCGGGCGTGTCTGTCGTGGCTCAATCGCGGTCTACCCTGCAGCCCCTTCAAGCGTCCTATCTGGCGGGGGAAACACTGAATTTCGCGGCGTTGCATGACAGCCGCAGACTGGTCTCGTTGCCGCATTATCCGTTCGAAGAACAATCGTATTGGGACGACCAGCTCGTTACCTCCGGGCCGGCGGGCGCTGACCTTCTCAAACCTGAGGGCGAGGACGTTCCGGCGCTGGCGAAGGCCTCGGTGCCCGTGTGTTTTCAAGCCGTTTGGGAATCCCAGCCCGTTCAGGCATCGGGCGGTGCGCGAGGGCAGGGCGCCATTGTCTTTTGCAACCCGTCACAGGCCCGGGCGTTGATCGGCCAACCGCACATCGTGGTGGTCACACTCGGTGACAGCCTGCGTCTGGACGAACATTTCGCCCAAGTGCGCAGCGATTCGATCGACGATTGCCAACAAGTCTTGCAGCGTTATGCCCCAGGTGATGGATCGCTGCGACCGTGGCTGATCAATCTGCTGCAAAGTTCCGCTGAAGACATGCAGGCTGCATGGGCGCGCTGGCAGTTCACGCTGGCCAAGGCAATCAGTGCTGCCGGGGCGCGATACCGGATGGCGTTTGTCCACGAAGAAGGCCTGGAGGTGTGGCCGATGCCCGCAGCCGGGGCCGTGAGCCGACTGTTTCGCGTGCTGCAAATGGAACAACCCGAATTCGAACTGCTGTCGATGACCGTTGCATCCCAGGACTTCGAGCATGTACCTGAGCTGCTGGTATCTGTGCTGAGTGAACTGGCCAATGTCGCTGACGGTTTCAACGCCACTCGGCACGTGGCCGGTGAACGCTGGCAGGCCCGCATTCGTGAAGTTCCTTGGCCTGTGGCGGCCGGCAGTCGTTTTCGTAACAAGGGCGTCTACCTGATCACCGGGGGTCTGGGGCTGATCGGGTTGGCCGTCGCGGCGCGCTTGATCAGGCAGTTCGACGCCACGGTCGTGCTGGTCGGTCGCAGTGCCGCCGGGGAAGCAACCCGAGACAAACTTGCCGGACTGGCAGCACCGGCGAACGTCGACTACATCAGCGCTGACATCGGCGACAGCGTTGCAGTGAATGATTTGATCAAGTCGGTCATTGCCCGACATGGTGCATTGCACGGAGTGCTGCATGCTGCCGGCATCATCTGCGACGGGCTGTTGCGCAACAAACAGCTGGAAGACTTCCAGAAAGTGATAGCCGTGAAGCTCAACGGAGCGCGTCATCTCGATAATGCAACCGCCGATGTGGCGTTGGATTTCTTCGTGTTGTTTTCCTCGATCTCCGGATTGTTCGGCAATGTCGGCCAGGCCGATTACGCCGTGGCGAATCATTATCTGGACCTGTTCGCCTTCGGTCGTCAGCGGCAAGTCACCCGAGGTCGTCGGTGTGGTTTGAGCCTGTCGGTGAATTGGCCTTTGTGGCAAGGCACCGACGACCCGGTCCTGGTCGCCCTTGGGCGCTATTTTCACGATAACTACGGCATGCAGCCGTTGACCCCCGCCGCAGGCGTCGACCTGTTGGTGAGGCTGATTGATGGGGTGGACGGGAGCATGACGCAGATTGCCCCGTTTGTAGGCGACAGCGAGAAAATCCGTCGCAGTGTCACTCCCGACGGACTGCGCAGCCACTCAGCGCTGAAACCCGGTGCAGTGAACGCCACTAAAACAATCAGCGAATCGGCTACGCTGGAGCAACTCAAGCTTCGGCTCAAGGCACTGGTGAGTGCGTTGACCGGTTTACTCCCCCAGAATATTGATGACCAATGCAGTTTTGGTGACCTGGGTTTGAACTCGGTCATGTTGCAGCAACTGGCGCAAGACATTGAGGAACAGTTCAAGGTGCCCATGGCCCCCAGCACGCTGTTCACCTACAACTCAGTCGCGCAGTTGATCGAATACCTGCATGAGCGGGGCGCGCAGGCGGCGGCTCCCGTCTCGGCGCCGGAGCTGCAAGCACACCTATCGTCGGCACCAATGGCGCTTTCGGCCGGCGCTGCAGGCGCTGCAGGCGCCGATGACCAACGGATTGCGATCATCGGCATGGACGGCCGCTTGCCCGGCGGCCAGGACCTGGCCGGATTCTGGGAAGGGCTGATGGCCAATCGCAGTGCGATCAAAGCAGTGGAACGCTGGCCCGACAAGGCCCGCCATGCCGGGATCATCCCTGAGATCGGGCACTTCGATGCTCGCTTTTTCGGGATATCGGCGCGCGAGGCGATGCTGATGGACCCGCAACACCGACTGTTTTTGCAAGCGTGCTACAACACATTGCTAGATGCCGGTTACGCGCCGTCTTCGCTCAAGCGTGTGGGGGTTTTCGCTGGCGTTCAATTCAGCGATTACCAGACTCTGCTGCAGCGTTCCGGACAGAGTTTTCATCCCTTTGCCGCCACCGGGAATGCCCATGCGATGCTGGCTAATCGGGTGTCCTACCTGTTCGATTTCGAAGGCCCGAGCCAGTCCATCGATACCGCCTGTTCGAGTGCATTGGTGGCGGTCAACCGTGCCGTCATGTCGCTGCAACGGGGGGAGTGCGACTACGCGCTGGCGGGGGCGGTCAGTTTGTTGATCGACAGCGACATGACCGAAGCGGCGCAGAGCATGGGCGTGCTATCGCCGAACTTTCGTTGCGCCACGTTCGATAGCGAAGCCGATGGCTACGTTCGTGCAGAGGGGGTTGGCAGCCTGTTGCTCAAGCGTCTGGTCGATGCTCGCCGCGACGGCGACAGCATTCATGCGGTGATCGAGGCCGCCGAGGAGAATCACGGCGGGCGGGCCAACTCGCTGACGGCGCCCAACCCCAACGCGCAGAAGCGTCTGTTGCTTGCCGCCTATACGCCGCCGCTGGCAGCCCGAGTCAGTTACATCGAAACCCACGGCACGGGAACCCGCTTGGGCGATCCGGTGGAAATCGATGCCTTGAAGGGCGCCTGGCACACGCTGGCACCAGGCCAGACGCAGCCGGTTTTGCTCGGTTCGGTCAAGACCAATGTCGGTCATCTGGAACCGGCTGCCGCCATTGCGTCACTATTCAAGGTGATTCTGGCCTTCAAACACCGGGTGCTGCCGGCCAACCTGCATTTGCGCACGCTCAACCCTTACATCGATTTCGAGCATTCGCCGTTCCAGGTGCTGGATCGCAATACGCCTTGGGAGGGGCACGATCGCGTCGCCGGTATCAGCTCGTTCGGTTTCGGTGGGACCAATGCTCACGTGGTCCTGTCCGAACCACCGGCCTTCGCCGTACAGACGTCGTCGACACACGAGGAGCACCTGATCGTCTTGTCTGCGCGCAGTCATAACTCGCTGCTGGCAATGAAGGAAGCCTTGTTCCGTCACCTTGATTCGCCACTGGGTCGGTCACAGGCTTTGGCTGACATCGCGCTCACCCTTGGGGCCGGGCGCGAGCATTTTGAATATCGCCTGGCCTGGAGCGTTCCAACCGTCGATGCGTTGTTGCATGCCTTGCGCGCGGAGCAGACACCGGATGTTCACCACGTTGGACGAGGCACCGAGCCGGCCGAAATCGACAGGCAATGGCCGGACCTTCGCGAACAGTATCTGCATGGGGGGGCGGTGCAATGGTCGACCTTGTACCCGCAGGCTGGCCGGCTCCATTTGCCCGGTTATGCCTTCGATACGCGCCGGTATTGGTTTGACGATGATTCACAGGTTCACCCGGGCAATCGCTGAAATCACAGGAGCAGAACATGCACACGGACGAGACACACAACATGACAGCACACCTGAAACCGCAACCGGCCGAAAAAGTGGTGATTGTCGGGGCTGCTTGTCGCCTGCCCGGCAGCGAGTCACTGTCGGCCTATTGGCAGAACCTGATGGCCGGTCAGCGTTGCGTTGCCCCGGTCACGCGATGGGAGTCTCTGCGCGGGACGGCGGTGCATGGTGGCCTGCTGGCGCATGTGGACGAGTTCGATGCGGGGTTTTTCCGCATCTCGCCCAACGAAGCGCGCTGCATGGACCCGCAACAACGGTTGCTGATGGAAACCGTGCAACATCTGATGGATGACTGCGGTGTGCCGATCCAGACCTTGCGCGACTTGCAGTGCGGGGTGTTTTGCACCGGTCTGCCCGGGGACTATAAGTTTCTGTTTGCCCAGGAGCCTGAAGCGGCTTTCAGCAGCCACAGCTTTCTTGGCAACGCTACGTCGTCATTGGCGGGCAGAGTGTCTTATTTCTACGATTTCCATGGCCCCTCGGTGAGCCTTGATACCGCTTGCTCATCGTCATTGACAGCCTTGCAGATTGCCGTTTCACAGCTGCGTGCCGGTGAATGCGAGGCTGCGTTGGTGGCCGGGGTCTCGGTGTTTGCCACACCGGAGGTATTCGAGTTTGCCCAGCGCTCGAACATGTTGTCGGCGCGGGGGCACTGTGACGCCTTCGGTGACGAAGCCGACGGTTTCGTCCCGGCCGAGGGCGTGGCGGCAATCATGTTGATGAACGCCGGCAAGGCCTGGGAACTGGGGCTGGAAGTCCTGGCAAGCATCGAGGCGATCAGCCTGAATCACGACGGCATGAGCAATGGCATGATGGCGCCCAACAGCCAGGCTCAAGCGGCGTTGATCGCCGGTTCCTACGAGCGTAGCGGGATTGAAGTGGGGCGTATCGGCTACGTCGAGGCCCACGGTACGGGCACACGCCTGGGGGATTCGATTGAGGTGGCGGGGCTGGTGAATGGCTTTCGTGCTCAGGCGCAACCTTACGACGTCTATCTGGGCGCCTCGAAAAGCGTCATTGGCCACACGCTGGTGTGTTCCGGGCTGGCCAGCTTGATCAAGACCCTGCTGATCTTTCGTCACAGCACTATTCCGGGCCAGCCTCTGGCGGGTCCCCTCAATAGCGCGCTGGACCTTGATCGGTTCAAGGTCAGCGAGCAGGCCGTCCCCTGGCCGTCCGACAAGACATATGCCTGTGTCAGTGCCTTCGGTTTTACCGGCAGCAACGCTCACCTCGTGCTCGGCAAGCCGGAACGGCGCCAGCTTGAGCCGCAGAACAGCCAGGGCCCCTGGGCTTTTTTGATCAGCGCACAATCCTCTGCCAGCCTTCATGCGCGTGTCCGGCAGGTGCTCGGAATTCTCGATGGGCTGTCGGACGATCAATTGGTGGCGCTCAGCGTGGCGCTTGGCAAAGGAAGCCAGCCGTACCGTCTGCGTCTGGCTGTCACGGCTTCGACTCGTGAGGCCCTGATGGCGCAATTGCAGCAATGGCTGGCGACACCGGCAGGGCAACTCGACGTCGGCTGCTCAAAGGTCGAGGGCCTGGTCGACGCCGTGCTCACCGAACGCTTGCAGCGATGGTTGGCGGGTATCGACCTGCCGCTGTACGGCACCGAGCACGCGGCTCGATACCCGCGAATCGAACTGCCGGGTTACCCGTTTGATCGCAAGTCCTACTGGGTGGGGACCGAACTGATCGCTGCCCAAGCACCCGTTGCGATATCGAGCCCGCGGCGAGGCAATGTTCTGGACACGCTGAAAATTGATCTGGCGCGCTTACTCGGTTTCGATCAGGCCGACATTGATACCAGCCGTTCGCTGCGCGATTACGGGGTCGATTCGATTTCGTTGATTGAGCTGTTGAGCCGATTGGGTGCCGGTGCCAGCCGAATGCAGCCTCATGACGTCTTCGATTTTCCGTCCATTGCCGCACTGGCCCAGGCACTGGAGGGGCTACAACCCGTTTCACCAGTCGCCTCCAGGGAGGATGCTGTCGCGCCGGTCGGCCGGACGCCAATGACCTGGACACAAACAGGGCAAGGGCGCGCCATCGTGCTGCTGCCACCGTTGAACATGAGCGCGCAGGCCTGGATGCAACAAGCCAATGTCCTGACGCGCCAGGGTTTCGCCCTACATATCCCGTCGTATCCCGGTCATCAGGGGACCCCGCTTGATGAGGGGCGTTTTAGCCTGGAAGGGCTGGTGCTGGAAATCGAGGCCTATATTAATGAACAGCTCGAAGGCCGGCCCGTCCCCGTGGTGGGCTGGTCGTTGGGCGGCTGTCTCGCATTGGCGCTGTGCCGCCGAGCCCCGGCAATGGTCGAGTCGATGATCCTGATCAGCACCGCCGCACGTTTTGGCGATGATATCTTCGGCAAAACCATCGAGTTGAATGCTGAACTGCAAACCCATGCCGATTACCTGGATATCTTGCTTGAACCTCGGCAGGGCATCGTCGAGCAGGTCGGGGCCGGAGCGTCGATGAGCACGCTGAGCTGCTACTACCAGATGCTCGTGCAACTGGATTTTAGTGCGCAACTCCCCAGCATTGCTGTGCGGACGTTGATTGTTCATGGTCAGCAGGATGTGGTCATCGCCGGAGCGGATGTGAAGCTGTTACAGCAGTTGCCCAACAGCCGACTGGAAGTGTTTGCCGATCAGGGACATTTCATTCCGTTGACCGCCGGGCGGCGCTTCAATGAACTGCTGCTCGACTTTGTACAGGCTCGGCAACCTTGAATAACCCGACCTGTACCCAACAGGACCTGGGCCAATGCGCACTGGACGGGTTCCTCACCGGCATCGAGTCGCTAGACACGGTCCTGGCGGCAGTCACGGCGGTGTCGGGGCGCTTCAACCTGGAACGCTTCGATCCTGGGTTGTACATCCGTGCGGGTGTCGACTGTCCGCCAGCCATTGTCCGGGCTGTGCCAAGCCGCCAGGCTGAATACCTGGCGGGGCGCTGGCTGAGCCGGCAGCTGTGGGCCAAGCGCAATCTCGCGCCGGTGCAGGTTCATTCAGGGGCGCATCGTCAGCCGATATGGCCGAGCGGTTGGGTCGGTTCCATCAGTCACACATCGACTATCGCCGTCAGTTGCCTGGCCAAGTCTTGCGAGGTCGGACTGCTGGGCCTGGACCTGGAGGACTGGCTGGCACCAGAGGTCGCCGACAGGATCAGCGCCACCATCGTCGACCGCCGGGAAGCCCGCTACCTTGGAATGCTGGGACCTTTTGAGCACATGTTGACCCTGGCTTTTTCCGCCAAGGAAAGTCTGTTCAAGGCCGTTTATCCGCAGGTTGGCCGCTATTTCGATTTCGATGCGGCGCGCCTGGTCGAGGTACATTGGCCCTCGGGACGTCTGGTGTTGAGGGTGATACAAGATCTTTCGGCGTCGATCAGGGCCGGCATGCTGCTCGAAGGTCATTTTCAAATGTGGGCTGGCGCCGTGTTCACGGTCATTGCCCATCCGCCGGGTGCTGTTGCGCACCATCAGGGAGTGGTTCAGTGCCTATCGGGCCGATTGTTTAAGGAAGCGTCATGACTCAACGGTTACTTCAACTTGATCAAGTGTCGTTCAACCTGCCCGACGGGCGCGTGTTGTTCGATCACTTGAACCACACCTTCAGTACCAGAGCCACCGGCATCGTGGGCGCCAATGGCTGTGGTAAGTCCTTGCTTGGCCGGCTCCTGACGGGGGAGCAACTGCCCACCTGCGGCATCGTCCGTCGCGAAGGGCGGGTTTACGCCGTGGCGCAGTTGCTGGAACCTGAGCGCTATCCCAGCGTTGCCGCGCTGGCCGGGGTCGACCATATTCTGGCGGCGCTGGAGCGCATTGCCCAAGGCAGCGTCGACGATGACGACCATTCGCTGGCGGTCGACCAATGGGATTGCGCCACACGCCTTGAGGCGGAACTGCAGCAGATCGGCCTGGGTCACTTGAATGCCGACGCGCGCACCGACGCACTCAGTGGTGGAGAACGGCAACGGGTGGCGCTGCTGGGGGCGTGGTTATCCAGGGCCGACTGGCTCATTCTGGATGAGCCCAGCAACCACCTGGATATTGATCAGCAACACAAGCTTGCGCACCAGATCGATCGCTGGCCCAACGGCCTGGTGTTGATCAGCCACGACCGGGGCCTTCTGGAGCACGTGAACGAAATTGCCGAGCTTTCACCCTTGGGGCTGGCGGTTTATGGCGGCAACTACAGTCAGTATGCGGCGGCACGCGAGCAGGAACAGCAGTCGTTCCAGTTGGCATTGCAAGGGGAGCGGGCGCAGGCCAAGCGTGAGCAACGTGAGAGGGTCGTGCAGATGGAGCGTCAGCAACGGCGTAATGCGCGCGGCGACCGTCAGGCCCGTGACGGCAATCAGACCAAGCTGATCACCAACGCCCAAAAAGAGCGCAGTGAAAACAGTCAGGGAAAATTGCGCCTCAATCAACAGGTGGCCCGGGAGCAGCAGCAACAACGGATCGCCGAGGCCCGTGCGCGGTGTGCTCCGGACATTCAACGCATGATGTTGTCTCCGGAAAGCGTAGTGACCAATGGCAAGCTGATTGTGCAGCTCAACGACGTCATTCTTCCGTTCGGTTATGCGGCGCCGGTCAATCTGACGCTGACCGGGCCGATGCGCATGGCAATCCTGGGCGCCAACGGTAGCGGCAAGTCGACCCTGTTGCGAGTAATCGCCGGCCAACTGCCTGTGCGCGAAGGCGAACTCATCCGTAGTTGCCATGTCGGCTGGCTGGACCAACACGCCGGGTTGCAGTTCCCCGAACGCACGGCGGTGCAATGGCTCTACGAGAGCAATCAGGAGTTGCCTGAGGCCGAGGCGCGGACCCGCCTGGCCCAGATGGGGATTGATACGGATCGTGCGATGCTTAAGACCTGTCAGTTGAGTGGTGGTGAACGCCTGAAAATAGCCTTGGCTGCGCAGCTGTATGCACAGCGGCCACCGCAATTGCTGTTGCTGGACGAACCGGATAATCATTTGGATCTGCCCAGTAGAGTCGCGCTGGAGCAGATGCTTAATCAGTACCAAGGGGCATTAATAGTGGTCTCCCACGACAGCTCTTTTTTACAGGCCATTCATATGGACGCCGAGTTTCATTTCGATAGCGAGCCGTCGGTGTCCGGGAAGTGATGATGACCGGCGACGCCTTGCCCCAGGCAAAGGCGCTGGTTTGCCCTGTAATCTTAAGCCCGGCCGGCATCATTTCGGATAAAGCGGCGGCAAGCCACTGTCGCCCACCGGGTCATGAACCCGCTCGGCGATTGGAATGGCCCGAATCGCACGCCACAAATCCTCACCTTGCCAATGCTGCCCAGTTTCGCTGTACAGCGCCCCATTCAAACCATCCAGCGCATCGGACAACGGTACAAATCGTGCAGCCATGTCGGCGAGGGTTTCCGGTTGTTGCCGGGCCCAGGCGTCGAGGGCCTGGCGGGTGGCGTGGGAATCGTTGGCCTGGCACGCGCGCTTGAGGTCGTCGAGCACGGTGCGCGGGCTCGGGCCGGTCTGCGCCGCACGCAGGATCGCCGGTTGCCAGCGGGCGCGCCACCAGAGACCGAAGCCCAGCAAGGTCGTGCAGGCGAGAATGACGGTGCTGAGCTTCCACCACCAGAGGGCTTCGTTGTCGGCAGCGAAAATGACTGGAGGCATGCCGGCCGGAGTGTCGACCGCCAGGCTCGGATTGCTCGCCACTTGCAGGGTCCGGGCCGGCAGGCTGCTGTGTTCCAGGTGATCCTCGAAGGTGTTCCACCAGACCACTTCCACCGCCGGCAACTCGATTGAGCCCATGCGGGTAGGCACCAGGGCTTCACGGTCTTCGCGACTGCCGATCAGGCCGCGCTCGCTGTTCTGGTTGCCCAGCACTGGTTGATCCGGGTAACGCCGCAGGCCATTGACGTCGGTCGCCGGCAACGGTGGCAATTGTGAACTGGCCAGGCCTTCGGCCTTCACGGTCAGGCTGCGGGTCAGGGAATCGCCTACTTGAGTGTGATCCGGTTCCGGGTTCCAGCTTTCGCTCAGGCTCAGGCTGCGGGCCGGCAGCCACGGCACGTCAGCGGGATAGGTTGCGGGTTTGGCCTTCACCGTCAACGGGATCTCGGCCGAGCTGACGCGCATCAGTTTGCCGGATTTCGGTACCTGGGATTCGACGTCCTGGGTGGGCTGTGCGTCCACCAGCGTGGCACTGAAGATTTGCGCCGGAATGATCAATTGGCCGCTGTGTTGCGGGTAGATCGCGTAGCGCATCTCGATCACGCCATGGCGCAGGCCATTGATGTCTTTTTCGTAAGTGCGCGACTCACCCAGCTGTTCGATGCGCGCATCGGGAATCTGTAACGGGGTCAGGCTGCTGTCGTCGTACAGCGACACCGAATGGTAAATGCGCAAGGTCAGGATCGCCTGGGCCTGCACATACACGCTGTTCTGGTCTAGGCTGGCGTCGATGAACACCGGGGCCAGTTTGTTGGTGCTGTCCTGGGTTTCGCTTTCGACCACTTGTACGGTGATCGGCTGGCTCTGGAAGTCACCCAGTTGCAGGGACGGAATCACCACGCTGCCGTTCTGGCGAGGCAGCAGGGTGATGATCCAGCGGGTGGTGGCGCGGTTGTCGCCGTTAATGGTGGTCAATTGGTTGACCTGGCGGGTGCCGCGCACTTCGAACAGTGGCTCCAGCGGTGTCAGGTCAGGCTTGCCGAACAGCGTCACGTCGTTGGACTCCAGGATCAGTTCGACCGTCTCGCCGGAGTTCAGGCGACTGCGATCCACACTGGCGACCAGCCCTGCGGCCTGGGCCTGAGCGGTCCAGAGCAGCAGTGCGAGCAAGAAGGAGGTGAAGCGGCTCATCGAGTTTTTCCCTGATCCTGATGTTGTTGCTGTTCGTACCAGAATTTGCGTCTGAGCAATTCGCCCGGATCGTCCGGAATCTTGCGCAGCCATTGCTCCAGTGCCTGGCGCTGCTCGCCATCGATGGAGTCGCTGGCCGGGCGCAAGGGTGGTTTGGTGCTTTGCTCGTCCCCCAGTTCGCTGCCGGGGACCTCATTGCTGCCGGGTTGCGGCGCACTGGTGGCAGGTGCTTCGGTGTCCGGCGAGGTCGACTGGGCATCGGTTTTCGGATCGCCCTTGCTCGACGGTTGAGTGGCTGCGCCGGGAGGCTGTTCTGGCGTGCCGGTTTCGCCCTCGCTGCCTTCTGTTTTGTCCGGCTCAGCGGGCTTCGGTGTGTTTTTCTGCTTGAGCAGCGCTTCCACCAAGGCCTTGTTGGTCAGGGCCGGGCGTAAATCCGGCTGACGTTCCAGCGCCTGCTCGTAAGCGTCCAGCGCGGCTTCCAGCTCCCCGCTTTTGGCCAAGGCATTGCCACGATTGTAGTGGGCGTGGGCGTCATTGCCTTCGGCGAACCGCTGGGCGGCGCCACTGTAGTCGCCGGCTTCATAGAGCGCCACACCTTGCCATTGCGGGTTTTCGAAATGCTGGGCGGCCTCGGCCGGGCGCTTCTGTTTGAGCAAATGCAAACCCTGCTGGTCGGGTCGCAGCCATAAGTCTTCGAAGTCGAAGGCGTAGCTTTTTTGGGGCATCAGGAACAGCAGCGGCAAGCAGAACAACCAGCCTCGACGACCGGCGCAGGCCGCCAGTAGCAATAACGGCAACAACAGCCAATAACCCTGGTCCGCCCACGTGTCGAGGCGCAGGGTCTGGCCGTCGTTGCGCAGATGGCGTGGACCGTCGAGCAGGCCGAGGCCGCGCAGGTCGGCATCGTCCAGGCGCGCATGGCGATAGCGTCCATCCCGATCGTTGACGAAGGCTTTCAGGCCGGGTTCGTCCAGGTGTGGCACCAGAATCGCGCCTTGATCATCCTTCAGAAAACTGCCGTCCTCCTGAGTGATCGGCGCGCCTTCGGCGGTGCCGATACCGAGCATCAGAAATTGCGTCGCTTTGCCGTCCAGCACCTGACTGATCCCCTGGCGTTCCAGTTCTGTGAGGGACGAACCGATCAGCAGGATCCGGCCGTCGCCCAGCGCGCCCTGATTGAGCAGTGCAAGGGCCTTGCTCACCGCGAGATCGGCGCGATGGCCGGCCTGGGGCATGAGCGACGGCTTGAGCGCATCCAGCAGATTACGACTGGTGGAGAGGTCGTCCGACAGCGGCACCAGCGTGTGAGCGCTGCCGGCGTAGACGACGATGGCGGTCTGGGCGTCGCTGCGGTTTTGCAGCAGGTCGAACAGCTTGCGCCGGGCTTGTTCCAGGCGGTTGGGTTGAACGTCGGTGGCGAGCATTTCCGGGGTCAGTTCCAGGATCACCACCAGCGGGTCGGCCGGTTTCTGACTGGTTTGCTCGACACGCTCCCAGCTCGGCCCCAGCAGCGCCAGAATGGTCAGCACCCACGCCACACCCAAGGCGATCCACGGCAGTTTGCTGTCACGACCGCTGCCGCCACTGAGCAACGCCGCGTGAAAGGCCGGCGGCAGAATCATCTGCCAGCGCCCGGCGCGCTTCTGCCGGTGCCAGAGTTGCCAGAGCAACCAGCCCAGCAACGGCAACAACAGCAACCACCAGGGGCGGAACCAGTACGGCCAGAGCGCACTCATCGGCGCCTCCGCAGGCGTAGGCGTTTGAGCCGCTGGCGCCAGTCAGGCAGTTGCGTTTGCAAGAACAGATCCTTGGTAAACAGCCGCTGCAACGGGTTGTCCGGCCAGCGCTCGCGCACCACCAGCAGCATGCTCAACAACAACGCCATCGCCAAAGGCCAGTGGTACAACGCCTGGGCCGGGCGGGCCTGGGTCGGTTGTTGGGTCACGGGTTCCAGTTGGTCGAGGGTGTCCTTGATCGTTTGCAGTTCCTTGCCGTCGCGGGCACGGAAGTATTGACCGCCGGTGGCTTCGGCGATGGCCTTCAAGGCAGGCTCGTCGAGGTCCAGGCTCGGGTTGATGCCCAGGAAACCGAGGGTGCCGCTTTGCTCGGGATCAGCGCCGATGCCGATCGGGTAGATTTTCACGCCTTCTTTAGCCGCCAGTCGTGCCGCCGTGAGCGGGTCGATTTCGCCGCCGTTGTTGGCACCATCGGTGACCAGGATCAGCACACGGCTCTGGGCCGGACGCATGCGCAGGCGCTTGAGTGCCAGGCCGATGGCATCGCCGATGGCGGTATTCTTGCCGGCGATGCCAATCCGCGCTTCGTCGAGCCACACACGCACGGTGCGCCGGTCGAACGTCAGCGGCGCTTGCAGGTAAGCCCTACTGCCAAAAAGGATCAGGCCGACACGGTCGCCTTCGCGCTTTTCGAGGAAGTCGCCGAGCAAATGCTGAACCAGCGAGAGGCGGCTGACGTCATCGTTCTGCCATTGCATGTCCGGGAAATCCATGGAGCCGGAGACATCCACCGCCACCAGCAAATCACGGCCGCTGGCGGCAATCGGCAGGGGTTCGCCCAGCCATTGCGGACGCGCCGCGGCCATCAGCAACAACAACCACAACAGCATGAACGGCGCTTGCTGACGCCAGGCCGGCAGGTTGGCGCGGGCACGCCGTCGGGCCAGGCCTTCAAGGTCGCTGAGGAAGCTGACTTTGAGCGCCGGTTCGCCACTGTCCGCCACGGGCAACACGAGGCGCATCAGCCAGGGCAGCGGCAGCAGGGCGAAGATCCACGGCCAGGCGAACTCAAACATGTTTGCGAATCCAGGTGTCGACGGCTTGGGTCAGGCCGGCGATGGCTTTGTCGTCGAGTTTGCATTCGGGTTTGTAGGCGCCTTCGACCAGCACCATCCAGCGCGTCAGGCCAGCGGCCGGGCAACGGTTGTCGAGAAACGCCAGCCATTTGCGCCCGTTCAGGGTGTGACTCTGGCTGTAGGGGTAATGGTTGCGGCACAGGCGCTTGAGCAAACCGTTGAGTTGCTGCAGCCAGGCACCGGCCGGCGCGCCGTCGTAGGGTTTGGGCATCAGCGCCAGTTCGGCCAGCGCAGCCAGGCGCACCGGGTCCAGCGGTTGTTCGGCGCGCACGATCGGGCGCTTGTTCGGCAGGAGTTTCCGCGCCTTCCAGAGGCCGAAGCCGATCAGCGGCAGCAACAACAGCAATAGCCACCAACCCGGCGCCACTGGCCAGAAACCGATGGGCGGCGGGGAAATCAGCGGTTGCAGTTGATCGAGGCTGCTCATCGACCTTTCCCCGGTTTCTGTGGGTTCAGGTATTCGCGCAGTTGTTCGACCATCTCGCTCTGGGTGCTCAGTGGCATCAGCAACACCCGCAGCTTCTGTGCGAGCAGTTCCCAGCGGGCGATGCGCGCTTCGGCCTGGGCGCGGTACGTCTGGCGCAGGTCGAAATTCAGGGTGTCGAGTTCCAGTTGCGCGCCGCGTTCGGCAAAACGCAAAAGCCCGGCGGCGGGCAGGGCGTGATCCAGCGGGTCGGACACCGGCAGCAGCAACAGGTCGCAATGGCGCGACAACAGGCTCAACTGTTGTTCGGCACCCTCGGTCAGCGCGCGTTCGTCGCAGATCACGATCACCAGGCTGCCGGGGCGTAGCACCTCACGGGCACGGCGCAGGGCAATGCCGAAGGCGTCGCGGTCCGGTTCGCTTTCGGTGTGCAGCGACTGATTGACCCGCACCAGGCGGTTGAGCAATTGCAGCAGGCTCTGTTTGCTGCGCCGGGGTTTGATCTCGTAATGCTCGTTGTCGCCGAACACCAACCCGCCCACCCGATCATTATGCCCGAGCGCCGCCCAGCCGATCAGGCTCGCGGCCTGGGCGGCGAGGACCGATTTGAACATCAGTCCGGAGCCGAAAAACAGCCGACGGCTTTGCTCGACCATGATGAAAATCGGTCGTTCGCGTTCTTCGTGGAACAGCTTGGTGTGCGGCTCCTGCGTGCGGGCCGTGACGCGCCAGTCGATGGTCCGCACGTCGTCGCCGGCCTGATAGACCCGCACCTGATCGAAATCCACGCCGCGGCCACGTAGCTTGGAGTGGTGCAGGCCGATCAGCGGGCTGCGCTGGCTCGGCGTGGAAAACAACCGCACTTCACGCACGCGATGGCGCATCTCGATCAGCTCGGCGAGGCTGACACGGATGCCCGGCTCGGGCGGCAGGAGGGCGTTCATCGGGGTCAAGCGACGGCTACGACGTCGAGAATCCGCTGGACCACCCGGTCCTGGTCGATGCCAGCGGCTTCGGCTTCAAAGGAAAGAATGATGCGGTGGCGCAGCACGTCGAACAGCACGGCCTGAATGTCTTCCGGGCTGACGAAGTCGCGCCCGGCCAGCCAGGCGTGGGCCCGGGCACAGCGGTCGAGGGCGATCGAGCCGCGAGGACTGGCGCCGTAGGCAATCCATTCGGCCATCTCCGGGTCGAACTTGGCCGGGGTGCGCGTGGCCATGACCAGTTGCACCAGGTATTCCTCCACGGCGTCGGCCATGTACAGGCCGAGGATTTCCTTGCGCGCGGCGAAGATCGCCTGCTGGCTGACCCGGCGCTCGGGTTTGGTTTCGCCGTTCAGGGCTTCGCCACGGGCCTGTTGCAGAATGCGGCGTTCGACGGCCGCATCCGGGAAGCCGATTTTCACGTGCATCAGGAAGCGGTCGAGCTGGGCTTCGGGCAACGGGTAGGTGCCTTCCTGCTCGATGGGGTTCTGCGTGGCCATCACCAGGAACAGCGGCGACAGCTCGTAAGTGCTGCGCCCGACGCTGACCTGGCGCTCGGCCATGGCTTCGAGCAGTGCCGACTGCACCTTGGCCGGGGCGCGGTTGATTTCGTCCGCCAGCACCAGGTTGTGGAAGATCGGGCCTTGCTGGAACACGAAACTGCCGGTTTCCGGGCGATAGATTTCCGTGCCGGTGATGTCGGCCGGCAGCAGGTCGGGGGTGAACTGGATGCGATGGAACTGTGCCTCGATGCCTTCGGCGAGTTCTTTGATGGCCTTGGTCTTGGCCAGGCCCGGAGCGCCCTCGACCAGCATGTGGCCGTCGGCAAGCAAGGCGATGAGCAAGCGCTCGATGAGTTTTTCCTGGCCGAGAATCTGCGTTGAAAGAAAGGTTCGCAGCGCGAGCAGCGCTTCACGATGTTCCATCGATGACTGTTCCTGGAAAGGGTGACCGAAGACGTTCGAATAACGCCAGGGCTGGGGGCGTTACTTTAATCCATCGCGGGGGGCGGCGACTAACGGCATTTTGTGCAAAGTGCGGGAAATGATTAGCAAAATTGTTGGAAGTTTGTGTGGGGCGCAGGGTGGTTTCGTTCTTTAAGGGCCTCATCGCGAGCCGGCTCGCTCCCACAGGTGACCGGGTTCTTTCATGAAAATGCGATCAATTGTGGGGGCGAGCCTGCTCGCGATGGCGGTCGCTAAGGCCCGAAATTCAGAGTTGGCTGATGTAGGTGCCTGTCCCCTTGAGGATGTTCTGCAAGGTTTCTTCCACTTCCGCCAGATCGCCGGCATCGGTGCTGTGAATGATTTCCAGGGAATCATCACCATTGAGCGCATCGGCGTCAGCGGCGGCGATTTCGATCAGCAGGCGGGTAGGGCTGAGGGTGACTTTCACGCCATCCAGGGTCGAAGGCTCGCCGTCGAGGGTGATTTCCAGCTCGTCTTCATCCGGATAACGGGTCATCAGGAACATGTCGCCCTGATTGCTGTGGCAGCAGAGCATGGCCATGTTGTCTTCTTCGTCGTCGCACGGGTTGACGATCAAGAGGGAGGTGGTCATTTGCATGGGGAATTCCTGGCTCGGCGAGCGCTGTAAAAACGAACAAGGAGCGATTCTGCCAGCCCCCGGGAATTTCTGCTCGGCTGAGTGTCAGAGGATGTGCTGTGAACACTTGGAGTGTTACTGGTCATTTCTGGTACGGATGTGCCGTAAAACCGGGCATAAACCGCCCGATTTTCTGCATGGCTGCTAGTGTTGTTCGAGGTGTATGCCGCGAGCTGCGTACCGATGACCGAATATGTCGCAGCGCCGCAAGCACGGGCCTTGCCGCACTCGTTAAGCTGCGCAACGGATGAGTACCTGTAAAGACATTGCGCTGCACGCAGTCCAGTCGTTTTTGCAGATGCCCATTCATGGAAGGTGAATGTGACCTGAGTGTCTCGTCCAGCTTCACCCACCTGTCATCCTGTTTCCTCTGCCCGAGAATCAGGACAGGGTGACGGATCGCCCCGAAAGGGGTTTTGCACGCGACGCTTCCATCAATAACAAGCCCAAGCGGAGTACCACAGATGGCGTTCTTCACCGCAGCCAGCAAAGCCGACTTCCAGCACCAACTGCAAGCGGCACTGGCCCAGCACATTAGTGAACAGGCACTGCCACAAGTGGCGCTGTTCGCTGAACAATTTTTCGGCATCATTTCCCTGGACGAGCTGACCCAGCGTCGGTTGTCCGACCTCGCCGGCTGCACCCTTTCTGCGTGGCGCCTGCTTGAGCGCTTCGATCACGCGCAACCGCAAGTGCGCGTCTACAACCCTGATTACGAACGTCACGGCTGGCAGTCGACCCACACCGCGGTCGAAGTGCTGCACCACGACCTGCCATTTCTGGTGGATTCGGTGCGTACCGAGCTGAACCGTCGCGGTTACAGCATCCACACCCTGCAAACCACTGTGCTGAGCGTGCGTCGCGGCAGCAAGGGCGAGCTGCTGGAAATCCTGCCAAAAGGCACCCAGGGCGACGACATTCTGCAAGAGTCGTTGATGTACCTGGAAATCGACCGCTGCGCCAACACGGCCGAACTGAATGTCCTGAGCAAAGAGCTGGAGCAGGTTCTCGGTGAAGTCCGCGTCGCGGTCGCCGATTTCGAGCCGATGAAAGCCAAGGTCCAGGAAATCCTGACCCACCTGGACAGCAGCCAGTTCGCCGTTGATCCCGAAGAAAAAGCCGAAATCAAAAGCTTCCTCGAATGGCTGGTGGGCAACCACTTCACCTTCCTGGGCTATGAAGAATTCGTGGTTCGCGATGAGGTCGACGGCGGCCACATCGTCTATGACCAGGATTCCTTCCTGGGTCTGACCAAACTGCTGCGCACCGGCCTGACCTACGATGACCTGCGCATCGAAGACTACGCCGTGAACTACCTGCGCGAACCGACCCTGTTGTCGTTCGCCAAGGCCGCGCACCCAAGCCGTGTACACCGTCCGGCTTACCCGGACTACGTGTCGATCCGTGAAATCGACGCCGACGGCAACGTTATCAAGGAATGCCGTTTCATGGGCCTGTACACCTCGTCGGTGTATGGCGAGAGCGTTCGGGTCATCCCGTACATCCGCCGCAAGGTCGAGGAAATCGAACGCCGTTCCGGCTTCCAGGCCAAGGCCCACCTGGGCAAGGAACTGGCGCAGGTGGTCGAAGTGCTGCCGCGTGACGATCTGTTCCAGACCCCGGTCGATGAGCTGTTCAGCACTGTGATGTCGATCGTGCAGATCCAGGAACGCAACAAGATTCGCGTGTTCCTGCGCAAAGACCCGTACGGCCGTTTCTGCTACTGCCTGGCCTACGTGCCGCGCGACATCTACTCCACCGAAGTGCGCCAGAAGATCCAGCAAGTGCTGATGGATCGCCTGAAAGCCTCGGACTGCGAGTTCTGGACCTTCTTCTCCGAATCCGTGCTGGCCCGTGTGCAGCTGATTCTGCGCGTCGATCCGAAGAACCGTCTGGATATCGACCCGGTTCTGCTGGAAAAAGAAGTGGTACAGGCCTGCCGCAGCTGGCAGGACGACTACGCGAGCCTGGTCGTGGAAAGCTTCGGCGAAGCCCACGGCACTAACGTGCTGGCCGACTTCCCGAAAGGCTTCCCGGCCGGTTACCGTGAGCGTTTCGCCGCCCACTCGGCCGTGGTCGACATGCAGCACCTGTTGAGCCTGAGCGAAAAAAATCCACTGGTGATGAGCTTTTATCAGCCGCTGGCCCAGGTCTCCGGTCAGCGCATGCTGCACTGCAAGCTGTACCACGCCGATACGCCGCTGGCGCTGTCCGACGTGTTGCCAATCCTGGAAAACCTCGGGCTGCGCGTGCTGGGTGAATTCCCGTATCGCCTGCGCCACAACAGTGGCCGCGAGTTCTGGATCCATGATTTCGCCTTCACCGCTGCCGAAGGCCTGGAACTCGACATCCAGCAACTCAACGACACCTTGCAGGACGCTTTCGTCCACATCGTGCGTGGCGATGCCGAAAACGATGCCTTCAATCGCCTGGTGCTGACGGCCGGCCTGCCATGGCGCGACGTGGCGCTGCTGCGTGCCTACGCCCGCTACATGAAGCAGATCCGTCTGGGCTTCGACCTGGGCTACATCGCCAGCACTTTGAACAACCACACTGACATCGCTCGCGAGTTGACCCGGTTGTTCAAGACCCGTTTCTACCTGGCACGCAAGCTGACCAGCGACGATCTGGAAGACAAGCAGCAACGTCTGGAACACGCGATTCTGACGGCTCTGGACGATGTCCAGGTGCTGAACGAAGACCGCATCCTGCGTCGCTACCTGGACCTGATCAAGGCGACCCTGCGGACCAACTTCTACCAGACCGACTCCCATGGTCAGAACAAGTCCTACTTCAGCTTCAAGTTCAACCCGCACCAGATTCCCGAGCTGCCGAAGCCAGTACCGAAGTTCGAAATCTTCGTCTACTCGCCTCGCGTCGAAGGCGTTCACCTGCGCTTCGGCAACGTCGCTCGCGGTGGCCTGCGCTGGTCTGACCGTGAAGAAGACTTCCGTACCGAGGTCCTGGGCCTGGTAAAAGCCCAGCAAGTGAAGAACTCGGTCATCGTGCCGGTGGGTGCGAAGGGCGGCTTCCTGCCGCGTCGCCTGCCACTGGGCGGCAGCCGTGACGAGATCGCGGCCGAGGGCATTGCCTGCTACCGCATCTTCATCTCGGGCCTGTTGGACATCACCGACAACCTGAAAGACGGCGCACTGGTACCGCCGGCCAACGTCGTGCGTCATGACGACGATGACCCGTACCTGGTGGTCGCTGCGGACAAGGGCACCGCGACCTTCTCCGACATCGCCAACGGTATCGCCATCGACTACGGCTTCTGGCTTGGCGATGCCTTCGCATCGGGCGGCTCGGCCGGTTACGACCACAAGAAAATGGGCATCACCGCCAAAGGCGCGTGGGTGGGCGTACAACGTCACTTCCGCGAGCGCGGCATCAATGTCCAGGAAGACAGCATCACCGTGGTGGGCGTCGGCGACATGGCCGGTGACGTGTTCGGTAACGGCTTGTTGATGTCCGACAAGCTGCAACTGGTCGCAGCGTTCAACCACCTGCACATCTTCATCGACCCGAACCCGGAGCCTGCCAACAGCTTCGCCGAGCGTCAGCGCCTGTTCGATCTGCCGCGTTCGGCGTGGTCGGACTACGACACCAGCATCATGTCCGAAGGCGGCGGGATCTTCTCCCGCAGCGCGAAAAGCATCGCGATTTCCCCGCAGATGAAAGAGCGCTTCGACATTCAGGCGGACAAGCTGACCCCGACCGAACTGCTCAATGCCTTGCTCAAGGCACCGGTGGATCTGTTGTGGAACGGCGGTATCGGCACTTACGTCAAAGCCAGCACCGAAAGCCACGCCGATGTCGGCGACAAGGCCAACGATGCATTGCGCGTAAACGGCAACGAGCTGCGCTGCAAAGTCGTGGGCGAGGGCGGTAACCTCGGTATGACTCAGCTGGGTCGTGTCGAATTCGGCCTCAATGGCGGTGGTTCCAACACCGACTTCATCGACAACGCCGGTGGTGTGGACTGCTCCGACCACGAAGTGAACATCAAGATCCTGTTGAACGAAGTGGTGCACGCCGGCGACATGACCGAGAAGCAACGTAACCAGTTGCTCGGCAGCATGACGGACGAAGTCGGCAACCTGGTGCTCGGCAACAACTACAAGCAGACTCAGGCCCTGTCCCTGGCGGCCCGTCGTGCCTTTGTGCGGATTGCCGAATACAAGCGTCTGATGAACGATCTGGAAGGCCGCGGCAAGCTGGATCGCGCCATCGAGTTCCTGCCGTCGGAAGAAGCGATCAACGAGCGTCTCGCGGAAGGCCATGGCCTGACCCGTGCCGAGCTGTCGGTGCTGATCTCCTACAGCAAGATCGACCTCAAGGAAGCGCTGCTCAATTCCCTGGTGCCGGACGACGACTACCTGACCCGCGACATGGAGACCGCTTTCCCGCCGACCCTGGTGAGCAAGTTCTCCGATGCCATGCGCCGTCACCGTCTGAAGCGTGAGATCGTCAGCACCCAGATCGCCAACGATCTGGTCAACCACATGGGCATCACCTTCGTTCAACGACTCAAAGAGTCGACCGGAATGAGCCCGGCGAACGTGGCCGGTGCCTACGTGATCGTGCGTGACATCTTCCATCTCCCGCACTGGTTCCGTCAGATCGAAGCCCTGGATTACCAGGTCTCGGCCGACGTCCAACTGGAGTTGATGGACGAGCTGATGCGTCTGGGCCGTCGCGCTACGCGCTGGTTCCTGCGCAGTCGCCGCAACGAGCAGAACGCTGCCCGTGACGTCGCGCACTTCGGTCCGCATCTGGCCGCGCTGGGCCTCAAGCTCGACGAACTGCTGGAAGGCCCGACCCGCGAAGGCTGGCAGACCCGCTATCAGGCTTACGTCGCCGCTGGCGTACCTGAGTTGTTGGCGCGCATGGTTGCAGGCACCACTCACCTGTACACCTTGCTGCCGATCATCGAAGCGTCGGACGTGACCGGCCAGAACGCAGCAGACGTCGCGAAGGCTTACTTCGCCGTCGGCAGCGCGCTGGACATCACCTGGTACCTGCAACAGATCAGCGCGCTGCCGGTTGAAAACAACTGGCAGGCCCTGGCCCGTGAAGCGTTCCGTGATGACGTCGACTGGCAACAACGTGCGATCACCATCTCGGTCCTGCAACAGGGCGACGGCACCCAGGACGTGGAAACACGCCTGGCGCTGTGGATGGAAGAGCACGAAGGCATGATCGAACGCTGGCGCGCCATGCTGGTGGAAATCCGTGCTGCCAGCGGCACCGATTACGCCATGTACGCGGTGGCCAACCGCGAACTGCTGGACCTGGCGTTGAGCGGGCAAGCGGTAGTGGCTGCGACCGCGACTGTCAGTGCCGAGTTGGAACCGGCGGCCTGATCAGGCGTTGAATGAGCAAGCCCCGTCTCGAGAGAGGCGGGGCTTTTTTATCTGAAGGTTTTGGGGTGTCTGGTCGGGCCTCATCGCGAACAGGCTCGCTCCCACATTGGTTTTGCGTCGTCCACAGAACTCATGTGGGAGCGAGCGTGCTCGCGATAGGGCCAGAACCTCAATACAACTTCCGGCCAGTTTTATTATCGGCCATCGACACTTTATCTGTCGGCCTGGTCAATAAATTACTGAGCGACTGGTCAAACTTCTGCAGCGCCCGAACTTGCACATTCTGTTGTTCATTAATGTCCGCCACTATCTCTTCGCTGCGTTTATAGTCCGCCCATAACGGACTTAATGCTCTGGCGTCATGCCCTTGAGCAGTACCGATGTAATTGAAGTTAGAATCGTAGAAGTCCGCACTGACATCCGCCTCGATATCCGAACTGCGCGATGTCATCAGTTGGCTGCGAGTGTCGACGACGGCCACTACATCCGGTTTCGCGGCCCTGAGGCTTTGCATGTCCGGATACACCGTCACCGAGCCAAACTGACGCTGCAAGGACGCCTTGACCCAGTCCACCGCCAGGTCAGGTTTTGAGGTGGTGACGTAGGCATCGTGAATCGACTGCACCAGCAGGCTCTGGCCGAAACCGGTGCCGGCATTGGCCTGATAATGCTGCAGGTACGCGCGATTGGTCTGGGTATTTCGGCTGTAGACAATGCCCAGCGATACATCGCTGCCATTGGCAACGCTCGTGGCGCTGCTGCGGCCGACGGGTTCAGTGAAGAGGCCGTCCAGCGAGGACACTGCCTTGGGCGCGGTGGGCACCGAACAACCCATTAACAGAACTGTGAGCGACAGGGTGCTGACAAGCGCAAGTTTCATGGTGTTTCTCCAGTGAAACAACTTCAGTTGGAAAGTTTAAGTAGTCGCAAGTATTCGGCAGTGATTCCAGACTAAACCTGTCGTCGTTGAATAAAATAGCCAATTGCTGCTCTTGTCAGGTGACCAATAGTTTTGTTTGGTTTAACAGTCTTCGGTTAATTGCGCAGAGAAATAAACAGGCCCGAATGGCAGATTCGGGCCTGTTTATTTATGGCTGGCGCAACAGCTATCAGTTTTTTAACGGGATCAATATTTGTTCGTTCGGCGACAACACCATAAACACCAACAGTTTGGCCGGTTTGGTCGCACTGGCATTTTTCGAGACCAGATGCTCCGACCCGGCCGGCTCGTACCAATATTCACCGGCCTTGTAAGTGATCGCCTTTTCACCTTTGACCTGGGAAATGATTTCTCCCGAAATGACGTATGCCATGGCCGTGCCTTCATGCATGTGGGCGATGGACGATTGGCCGGGCAGATAGTCAACTTCGATCATCAGCGCCTTTTTATCGGGCACGTTTTTCAACATCTGGTCCTGCAACACCGTGACCTTTTCCGAAGGGGCCGTTTCGTGGGCGAATGCCGAGGCTGAAACGGTCAGGGCAAGGGCGGCGAGGGGAGCTGCACAGTAGCGTAAGGCGTTCATGGTTATCACCTGCTGTGGTTAGTCGTCAGGGACCACAGTAAGTCTCATCCATAGGCAAGCAAACAGCCAATGTTCGTGAAGGCAAGGGGACCAATCAAGGGGGTTAAAAAAGAAGATCGCAGCCTCCAGCCACGCCTGCAGAGGTACCCATTCCCTGCAGGTGTGGCCGAAGACTGCGATCTAATTTTTCTAGACGATAGGAAAGCTGTTGAAGTCGACGGCGTTGGCCAGGCGGCTGTCGATCAGGCCGATAAAGCCTTGCACTTCGGGGCAGTTGAAATGCGATTGCATGGCCGCTTCCGATTGCCAGCGGGCGCTGACAGTCCAGCGGTGGTCGTCCTCAGGGCAGCGGTCGACCATATAGGAATCGCAGCCCGGTAGTTCGCGCAGGGTTTCGACAATCTTTTGCAGTTGCTTACCCAGTTCATCCGAGCGGCCGGCCACAGCCTGCACCTTTACGGTATTGATCACTTCGTTGGACATTACTCACACTCCTGAATCAAGCCGGACGAATCCTGCTCATTGAGGGATAACGCCTATGCAGGATAGGCCTGCACCCTTGGGCCGCCAATAGCCAATCGCCGGATAAAAACGCAGACCAATCCGTCAGGCAACTTGTTGCAAAATGTCTCGCAGGCGGTCCAGAGCGATATCGATGTCCAGTGTTTCGATGGCGCCAAAACCCAGGAAAAGCCCGGCCCGGGGCGCCTGCTGGTAGTAAAAGCTGTCGATGGCGTAGAGCCCGACTTCGACCTTTTTGGCCAGTTCGATCACCAATGGAATATCGATAGGCACTTTGCACATAACCACCATGTGGAACCCGGCGGTGGAGGGCACGGCCTCAAGCCAGGGTGAGAGGTCGCCGGCCATGCGCGCGAGGATGCGTTCGCGGCGACCGGCGTAGACCGTGTGGCAGCGCCGAATGTGCTTGAGCAGGCAGCCTTCGGCGATGAACTTGGCCAGCGCCCATTGGGGCAGGGTCGAGGTGTGCAGGTCGGTGAGCTGCTTGGCGCGGATGACTGCTTGAAGAATCGCCGGGGGCAAAATCGCATAACCGAGTCGCAACTCCGGCAGCATGGTTTTCGAAAAGGTGCCGACATAGGCGACGATCCCGCGCTCATCCATGCTTTGCAAGGAGTCGGTGGGGCGGCCCTCGTAGCGGAATTCGCTGTCGTAATCGTCCTCGATGATGATCGCGCCCAGCTCATGCGCCCGCTCCAGCAGCGCCACCCGGCGGGCCTGGCTCATGGGCATGCCCAGCGGGAACTGGTGGGACGGCGTGACGTATATCAACCGCGTGCCATCGGGGATTTTGTCTACCTCAATGCCCTCGGTATCCACCGGCACCCCGACCACCGTAGCGCCGTGGCTACCGAACAACAGGCGCGCCGGCGGGTAACCGGGGTCTTCCATTGCGACAAGGCTGCCTGGCTGTGTCAGCACCCGCGAGATAAGGTCCAGCGCCTGTTGGGCGCCGTTGCACACCACCACGTCTTCGTCCTGGCAGTTGACCCCGCGCGAGAATGCGATGTGCCGGGCGATCGCGTTGCGCAGCGCCGGCAACCCTTCGGGCAGGCTGTAGAAACCCTTGGAACCGGCGATCTGGCGCAAGGCGTGGGAGGTACAGCGCCGCCAGTCATCCTGGGGAAACTGGCCCTTGCTGGTGGCGCCACCGATGAAGTCGTAACGCAACGAGCCCTCCAGGGTGGGATGGCGCAGAAACACCGGCAGATTGCGCCAGTACTCAATGATCTCGGCACTGGCCAGCTCGGTATGGCTCTGTTTACGGGTGATTTGCGCCGGCCGGGCGTTGACGTAGGTGCCTTTGCCGATGATCCCGGTGAGGAAGTTTTCGTAGGTCAGTTGCGAGTAGGTGTCGGAAATGGTCTTGCGCGAGATGCCCAACTGTTCCGCCAGCAAACGACTGGGCGGCAGCTGTGTCCCGGCTGCCAGACGACCGGATTCGATGGCGCTGCGCAGTTGGTTGTACAACTGGCCTGCCAGGTCCTTGCGGCCGTTGATGACAACATGAAGTTCCATACCGGCAAGGCTCCTGGGGCGGTTGAGGCGCGTGTGCGTCGCGCCAGATTACCCGCAAGCGTTGCTGCGCAGAAGTTGCGTGGGCGAAAAACCCGGGATTGGTCTGCAATCACGTTGGTCCACGGTTTTTTCGCAGAATTGGATCTGTAACGCCTGCGCATCAACGCCTAACTTAAGGATTAACTATCGATCCACGAGGCACTCCATGAATTCCCGTCTGGATTACTACAGCGCATCGCCCAAGGCGATGAAAGCGATGATTGCCATGGAGGCCTTGACCAGCAACCTCAGTATCGAGCCCGCACTGCTGCACCTGATCAAGATCCGCGCTTCGCAGCTCAATGGCTGCGCCTTCTGCACCGACATGCACTCGGTGGACGCCCGGCGCCTGGGCGAGACCGACCGGCGCCTGTATTCGATCGTGGTCTGGCGCGACAGCGGCTTCTTCAACCCTCGGGAACGCGCGGCGCTGGCCTGGACCGAGGCGGTGACCTTGCTCTCCCAAAGCCACGTACCGGATGACGTCTACGCTCAGGCCCGGGAGCAGTTCAGTGAAGGCGAGATGGTCGACCTGACCATCGCTGTCACCACCATCAATAGCTGGAATCGCCTGGCAGTGAGCTTTCGACAAGCGCCCAGCGCTTGATGCCGTTGTCACACCAGTTTCATCAACGGTGCGCAGGATGAAGCTTTCAAAGGACAGATCGACAGGGAGTCATCGATGTCATTCATGGAAACCACAGGGCGTCAGGGCCTTGCCGAGTACCGTTCGCCTGTAGAAACAACACTGTCCTGGCGTGCGCTGGCAGCCGCGATTGATCCGCAGCTGGTTCAGGCGTTCACGGTCAGTGCCCGCTGCGGCTGTTTCATGCAGGCGGCCCGCAGTCTCAACATCAAGGCGACCCTGCTGCGCAAACAGTTGGCGCAGCTTGACACTCAACTGCAGTGTTCGCTGTTCATCCATGCCGACAACGGCATTGCCCTCAGTCGTGAAGGGTTGCAGCTTCAGGCGCAGTTGATCGCACTGGCCCATGAGCGCGACTTACCGGTAATCGAACAGCCGTTGATTCGCCTGGCGGTCGCCGAATCGATCCTGCATGACATTCTGGGGCGCGACCTGGTGGCCTTGCTTCGGCGCAATGCCAGTGTGCGCCTGGACATCATCACCCTGGACAGCGAACTGTCCCTGCAAGCGGTCAGTGCCGATGTGGTGGTGTGGCTGGCCGGCACCGATACGCCGTTGCCGGGCCCCAGTTTTGCCGTCAGCGAGCCCCGGCGCCTGGCGCTTCTCGACTACCGGCCGCACATCGCCAAGCGTTATTCACGGGTGGCATCACGCCCGGACAGCCTCGATGACCTGGCCGATTTCCTGCTGGTGCAATGGCAGCATGACCGCCAGGTCGACAGCTTTGTGCCGTGGAATGCGTTGGTGGAACAGCGCCTGGCCGGGGTGGTGCAATTGCATGCCTATGAGCTGATGCTGGAGATGATCCGTTGCAGCGCCTGCATTGGCCTGCTGCCCGGCTATATGAGCCGCTTCGACCGCGGCCTGATCGCGTTGCCGGGGTTGTTCGATCAACCGATGCAGCGCCAGGTGTGGATGGCGGTGAATGCGCAGTCTCAGGGTGAAGCGCAGGTGCAGATGATCGTCGAGTTGATCCAGAACACTTTCAATGAGCGGCGGGAGTGGTTCGAAGGCTGACCACTGCCCAAAAATGTGGGAGCGAGCCTGCTCGCGATAGCGGCCCGACAGTCGACATCACTGTTGACTGTTATGGCCCCATCGCGAGCAGGCTCGCTCCCACATTGGTTCTCGCTATACCAAAAGAATGCGTTGTAGAGTGAGCGGCCATGTCTGTCTCAAGGATGAATCACCCATGCCCGTCACTGACGCCCAAGGCCGGTTGACTCAGTCGCCCAACGCAAACGCCACCGCCGCCTGCGCATGCAGTTCGGTGGTATCGAGCAGGGGCAGGGCGCTGTGTTCGGGCTTGATCAGCAGGCCGATTTCGGTGCAGCCGAGGATGATTGCCTGGGCGCCACGTCGGGTCAGGGATTCGATGATCTGCTGATACACTTGGCGCGACGCGTCGCTGATCACCCCGACGCACAACTCGTCATAGATAATCCGGTGCACGGCCTGCCGTTCCTCGGCATCCGGCACCAGCACGGTCAGCCCCATCGACGTCAGGCGTTCCTTGAGGAAATCCTGTTCCATGGTGAACGCAGTGCCCAGCAATCCGACCTGCAACGCCCCCGCATCGACCGCAGCCCGACCGGCCGGGTCGGCGATGTGCAGGAACGGAATGTCGATCGCTGCCTGAATCTGCCCGGCGACCTTGTGCATGGTGTTGGTACACAGCACCACGCAGTCGGCGCCGCCAGCCTCCAGCCGCCGCGCGGCATCCACCAGGATCAGCGCCGCATCGTCCCAGCGGCCGGCATGCTGAGCCTGTTCGACAGGCCCGAAGTCGACGCTGTACATTAGCAATTTCGCCGAACGCAACGGCCCGAGGCGATCGCGCACCTGTTGGTTGATGAGACGGTAATACTCGGCGCTGGACTCCCAGCTCATGCCGCCGATAAGGCCGATGGTGCGCATGGTGTGCTCCTGTTGATGGCAGTTCTTTGAGTGAGAATGCCTTTATTGGAGAGTATCCGGTGGATCTTGCGGCCATCTATCAGGAAATTTCACATGCTGAGTCAGCCTCTGCTGGGCGATAAAGTGAGCATGCAACTCTTGCCCCGTGCCGCTTACAGCGCGCGTGATCCGGCGCAGTCGCAAACCCTTGGGGTGACGCTGGAGCGCCAGCAGGGCGTTCACTCGATCGATTCCGACCATCGGGTCGATTTCGACACACTGCCCGGCGTGCTGGCTTACACCCCGGTTGGCGTGGAAGTGTTTTCCGAATCGGCCAGCGGCGGGGAATACCTGCTGATGCGCCTGGCCGAGCCGTTCGCCAGCGAGCATCTGCCCGCCGTCGGCCATCGCATGCAGTCTTCAGGCAATCGACAGGCGTTGGCCCTGGCACGCGAGGCGCGGCGTCTGCTGCTTGCTCCGCAACCCGACCTTCTGGCGCTTGAGCAATGTGCCTTGGGATTCGTGAATTTGACTCACCCGAAAGCCGAAATGGCTTACCGGACCACACCCAGGACTTTCATCCGCGTACTGGACCTGATCGCCGAACAATTCCATCAGTCCCTGACGTTGGAACAGCTGGCCGCGGCCTACGGGCAAAACGAGCTGCGTTTTCTGCGCGACTTCACCCGCGCCATCGGCCTGACACCTCACGCTTATCTCGTCGAAATGCGACTGCAGGCGGCCCGGCGGATGATTGAACACACCGACCTGTCGCTGGCCAGCATCGCGCTGGAGGCGGGCTTCGCCCATCAGTCCCACATGGGCAGCGCTTTTCGAAAATACCTGGCGATGACCCCCAGCCAGTACCGCTCACGCTTTTAGTCGTACGCCGGCAGCCCGCATCTGCCATGCTCAAAGTCCGCAGCACTGCTTCAACCAAAGGAACACCGCAATGAGCGACGTACAGCAACTGGGCGAGATGCTTCGCCACTACGCAGAAAGCGAAGCGCACAAGAAACAACTGTTTGAGTCGCAATCGGCCGTGTGGGCGACGCGCATTGGCGAGCTGTTCGATCAGATCCAGCAATGGCTGGAACCGGTCCAGGCGCCGAATCTCCTGGAAGTGAGCCGCGAAGCGTATGTTGCCTCGGGGCCGAGCGTTCCGGTTGAGACCTCGACCTTCAAGACCGAGAAGCTGGGCATCGTGATCGCCGGTAAACCGGTGGAGTTCGTGCCGGATGTGATGGGCGCCGGTGGTCAGATTTCACTGGCCGTGATGGGCCTGACGGCCGCGCGGTACGGCAGCATTTCGCTGGTTTGCCTGCCACCGTCGAGTAGCTGGCAATGGCGCAAGACCAACGGCTTGAAAGACCCGGATACCTTTGCGTTCGATGCGAATTTCCTGGCGCAGCAGTTGCAGAGCCTGATCCCCCGCGAACGCAGCTAAATTCTCCGGGTACTGCACATTACCCTGTGGGAGCGAGCCTGCTCGCGAAAGCGGTCTATCAGTCAACATTGATGTCGACTGACCCTCCGTCCTCGCGAGCAGGCTCGCTCCCACAGTGGATGAGTGGTGCTTCAGATATCGAGGTTGCCCCACCCAGGCTTCATCACTTCCGGCGCCACCGCTTTCACGGTTTTCCCGGTCGCCAGTTCCACCCGTCGCGCCACCTCGGGGTCATCGGCGAACGGAATCAGGCTCGCATCCTCCAGGCTCTCAGCCGTCTGGTGCTTCAGGCAGTATTCGACCGCCAGCCAAAGCCCCGTTACCCCCAGTACATTCAGCACAATCTCGATCATCTCAAGTTCCTCGCCTCAGGCAATCTGCGCTTCGCGCTCGGCCATTGCCACGTCCGCAACCCGCACGGTGCGCCAGACGTTGTACGCCATCAGCAACATTCCGCTGAGGAAGAACACCCCGCCGGCAAAGCGCACCACGAAGCCCGGATGACTGGCCTGCAAGGCTTCGACGAAGGAGTACGTCAGCGTGCCGTCGTCGTTGATTGCGCGCCACATCAACCCCTGGGTGATGCCGTTGACCCACATCGAGGCGATGTACAGGACAGTGCCGATGGTCGCCAGCCAGAAGTGCAGGTTGATCAACGGCGTGCTGTGCATCTGTTCGCGGCCGAAGACTTTCGGAACCATGTGGTAGGTCGCGCCGAAGGTGATCATCGCCACCCAGCCGAGGGCGCCGGCGTGAACGTGGCCGATGGTCCAGTCGGTGTAGTGGGAGAGGGCGTTGACCGTTTTGATCGCCATCATCGGCCCTTCGAAGGTCGACATGCCGTAGAAGGCCAGGGACAGCACCAGGAAACGCAGGATCGGGTCGCTGCGCAACTTATGCCAGGCGCCCGAGAGGGTCATCATGCCGTTGATCATGCCGCCCCAGCTCGGCGCCAGCAGGATCAGCGACATCGCCATGCCCAGCGACTGCGCCCAGTCCGGCAGTGCGGTGTAGTGCAAGTGATGTGGGCCGGCCCAGATGTACAGGGTAATCAGCGCCCAGAAGTGCACGATGGATAACCGATAGGAATACACCGGCCGCCCGACCTGTTTCGGCACGAAGTAATACATCATCCCCAGGAACCCGGTGGTCAGGAAAAAGCCCACCGCGTTGTGCCCGTACCACCATTGCACCATGGCGTCGGTGGCCCCGGAATACACCGGGTAGGACTTGAACCAGCCCACTGGAATCGACAGGTGATTGACCACGTGCAGCATGGCGATCACCACGATGAACGCGCCGAAGAACCAGTTGCCGACGTAGATGTGTTTGGTCTTGCGCTGCACCACGGTGGTGAAGAACACGATGGCATAAGCGACCCAGACCACTGTCATCCATACCGCACCGGAGAATTCGATCTCGGCGTATTCCTTGGTGGTGGTGTAGCCCAGCGGCAGGGTGATCAGCATCACCACGATCACCGACTGCCAACCCCAAAAGGTGAACGCGGCGAGTTTGTCCGAATACAGCCGCACCTGGCAGGTGCGCTGCACCGCGTAGTAACTGGCGGCGAACTGTGCGCTGCCGGCAAAGCCGAAAATCACCAGGCTGGTGTGCAAGGGGCGCAAGCGGCCAAAGGTGGTCCACGGCAGGTCGAGGTTCATCTCGGGCCACACCAGTTGCGAGGCGATCCACACCCCCATCGCCATCCCCACGACACCCCAGACGATGGTTGCCACGACAAATTGGCGGACGACCTTGTAGTTATAGGCCTGTCCGATTGTTGCTGTGCTCATGGTCAATGCTTCCACGGTTGCAAAGTCTCGCCAGACCACCCGGTCTGACATGCTCATAAACTGTAGAAACATGGCTGTAAACAAAACAGGCTCAGGAAAACTTCATTTATGCGGATCAGATACGGCACCTTGCCTGCGGTTCTCAGCCGCGCTCTGATACGGTTTTTTAGCATTCAGGTGAATCTGTAATGCGCTGCGCCGCAGGTCCATAGTCGCAACCTCGATAACGAGCCATAGAGCCTGATGCCGATCAAACCTGTGGGAGCGAGCCTGCTCGCGAAGAGGCCAGCACAGTCAACATTCATGTCGCCTGACATTCCGCCTTCGCGAGCAGGCTCGCTCCCACATTGACTGGCATTAGCCGCAGAGCCCGATCCATCCTGATGAGGTAGCCACATGTATCAGTACGACGACTATGACCGGGCCCTGGTCTTCGAGCGGGTTGCGCAGTTTCGTGATCAGGTCGAACGCTTCATGGCGGGCGAGTTGAGCGAAGAGGAATTCCTGCCGTTGCGCTTGCAGAACGGCCTGTACATGCAAAAACACGCCTACATGCTGCGCGTGGCCATTCCTTACGGCACGTTGAGCGCGCAGCAGATGCGTACGCTGGCGGGCATCGCACGGGATTACGATCGCGGTTACGGTCACTTCACCACCCGGCAGAACATGCAGTTCAACTGGATCGAACTGGCCCAGGTGCCGGAGATCCTCGAACGCCTGGCCCGGGTGGAAATGCACGCGATCCAGACCTCCGGCAACTGCGTGCGCAACATCACCACCGAAGCCTTCGCCGGGGTCGCGGCGGATGAGTTGATCGATCCTCGGCCGCTGGCTGAAATCCTGCGTCAGTGGTCGACGATCAACCCGGAATTCCTGTTCCTGCCGCGCAAGTTCAAGATCGCCATTTGCTCGGCAGAGCAGGACCGGGCGGCGATCATGATGCATGACATCGGTCTTTATCTTTACCCCGGTGCCGATGGGCAAATGCTGTTGCGGGTGATCGTCGGCGGCGGGCTGGGGCGTACACCGATCCTCGGTTTGCAGATTCGCGAAGGTTTGCCGTGGGAGCATCTGCTGTCCTATGTCGAGGCGGTGCTGCGGGTCTACAACCGCCATGGTCGACGGGACAACAAGTACAAGGCGCGGATCAAGATTCTGGTCAAGGCGCTCGGCATCGAAGCCTTCGCCAGGGAAGTGGAGGAGGAGTGGCAGTACCTGAGGGACGGTCCGGCGCAATTGACCGAGGTCGAGTATGAGCGTGTCGCCAGTGCCTTCGTGCCACCCGAGTACCGTTCGTTGTCTGATACCGACCTGGAGTTCGGCACACGCCTGGCTGAGAGCCCGGCTTTCGCGCGCTGGGTTTCGCGTAACGTGCAGCCGCACAAAGTGCCGGGTTACGCCAGCGTGGTGCTGTCGACCAAACCGGGCATCGCCTCGCCGCCGGGTGATGTCACGGGCGAGCAAATGGACGCCGTGGCCACGTGGTCCGAGCAGTTCGGGTTCGGCGAGATCCGCATCGCCCATGAGCAGAACATCGTCCTGCCGGACGTGCCCAAGTCCGATCTCTACGCGCTGTGGTGCCTGGCTTGCGAGCAGGGATTGGGCTGCGCCAACATCGGTTTGCTGACTGACATCATTGCCTGCCCCGGCGGCGACTTCTGCGCGCTGGCCAACGCCAAGTCGATCCCGATCGCGCAAGGCATTCAGGCGCGTTTCGAAGACCTGGATTATCTGCATGATCTGGGCGATATCAGCCTCAACATTTCCGGTTGCATGAACGCCTGCGGCCACCACCACATCGGCAACATCGGCATTCTCGGGGTCGATAAGAACGGCAGCGAGTGGTACCAGATCACCCTCGGCGGCTCACAGGGCAAGAACAGTGCCCTGGGCAAGGTCATCGGCCCGTCCTTCAGCGCCGCCGAAGTGCCCGAGGTGATCGAGCGGATCATCGCCACGTTCGTACGCTACCGCGAGAGCGAAGAACTGTTCGTCGACACCTTGCAGCGCATCGGCCTGGAGCCGTTCAAGGAAGAGGTTTACCCGAAGCTGCTGGAGGTGTCGGCATGAATAATCTGCTGCGACTGGATGAGGGGGTAGCGCGGATTGTCGCTGACGATCCGTGGACGCTGATCAGGGATCTCGAGGCAGGATGGCCCGCGGGCCGGCTGATTCTGCCGCTGGCCAGTTGGCTGGAGGACCCGCAACGGCACGGGGTGTGGCTGGGGCCGGACGATGAGGTGGAAAGCCTCAAGCCCTGGTTTGACCGACTGCCGCTGATTGCACTGGATTTTCCGAGTTTCCGTGACGGACGCGCTTACAGCCAGGCGTACCTGCTGCGCACGCGATTGGGCTGGACGGGCGAATTGCGTGCGGTCGGCGATGTCCTGCGCGATCAACTCAGCCACATGCGCCAATGCGGTTTTGACAGCTTCGCCGTGCGCGAAGACAAGTCCGCTGAAGATGCGCTCAAGGGGCTGGCCGGGATGAGCGTGTTGTATGGGCGCTCGGTGATTGAGCCGCGGCCGTTGTTTCGACGGCGCTAAAACCGAAAGATCAAAAGATCGCAGCCTTCGGCAGCTCCTACGCGGGATTGCGTACACCTGAAACATCGCGGGTGTATGCGACCGGTGTAGGCGCTGCCGAAGGCTGCGATCTTTTTACTTTGGGCCGTGAGGCCATTTTGATAGAGTCCGCGCCTCATAAAGGGAGCTGGTAAAGAAAGGAGTCTGGTTTGAGTGTGGGCAAGAAGATTTTAGGGCTGGTGGCGCTGTTGCTGATGACCGCCCTGTGGGGCAGTTATTTTTATCTGTTTCAGGAAAACCGTGACGGCCGACTCGGGGAGTCGTTCGACAGTTACGCCTGGTGCGGCACGCCACCGGCCAGTGATGCGGCAGCCTTGGGCAAGGATCGGCTGACACTGCGCGTCACCAACAATGTGCATGGCGAGTTCATGCTGTCGGGGGCGATTATCGTGTCCGAGCGCACCTTTGATCGTTATGACCTGGGCCGCAACGAATTGCGCCTGCGCATGGAGCCCCTGCAGTGGTCCTACGGTGCCACGCCGGTGTTCCTCGAATAGGTCAGGGTCAAGCCGCTGAGCCGCAACCTCGCTTCGATCGACAAGAGCGCCTACGCCGAGCTTGAGTCCCGGCCTATTGGGGTTCAGGGCAGGGCGACGGCGTTTCCGTTCGATACCTATCGCTACGGTTACAAACCGGTGCTGTACATCCTCAAGGGCAACGAGCGCATCAACCTGAAGTTCAGGCACATCATCGCCAGCATGGAGATGTCCAACACCTTCACGCCGATTCAGAAGTACAACCGGGTCGAGTACATCAACGAGAAAAACTCACTGGTTCGCGAAGAAGATTACAAACCCTACGCGGCCAATGAGTGCGCCTTTAGCGTCGAGCGCAAAGGCTCGTTCAAGGTGATTGTCCTGCTGTTGTTGCTGGTGATCTGCCTGCCGTTGATGCACGTGTTTTATCGCGACGAGCCGGGCATCGATTTTCTGGCCACGCTGGTGAGTATCGGGGCGATCCGGGTGTTTCTGGTGGGGCCGCTGGATGACTTTCGGTTGTACAACATCGATTTCCTGTTCGGCGCCGCGATTTTGCTGGTGGGGACGGTGTCGTTGATCAAAGCGATGCGGGCCAATAGCCGGCGGGAGTTGGCGGCCAGGAGTGGGTCGTCCTGGTAATACCGCACTGAGAGTGTTGTCGGCTGCACCGGCTTCATCGCGAGCAGGCTCGCTCCCACATTTGATCTCTGGTGTACACAGAATGTGTGACCAAAAACAGATCCACTGTGGGAGCGAGCCTGCTCGCGCGACTTCCATAGTCCGGGTGCGTTTGCCGTCAGGCGCGCGTTCATGCTCGATGCAGCTTTGCCGGATGGCCTGAGTCTGTCAAATGACCGTTGTGAATGATCCCGCAGCCATGGATGAATATTGTGATTTTTCAGAACGAGACGCGCGGCATTGGCTATACCTGTAACACCCATGTCCAAACGGTTGTCGTCCGACTTACAGGAGTTACAGCATGAAGCTTGCGTTAATGATGAGCACTCTGTGCATTGCCTCGATCGGGGTGGTTGGTTGCGCCAGCAAAGTGGTGGAGCCCGGCCAGTATTCTGGATTCCTGAAGGACTACAGCCAGCTCAAGGAAGCCCAGTCACCCTCGGGTGCCACCGTGATGCGCTGGGTGGATCCCAAGCTCGATATCAACAAATACAAATCCGTTTACATCGAACCGACCCAGCTCTATCCCAAGCCTCAACCGACCGTGAAAATCCCTCAGGCCACCTTGAACGGAATCACCAGTTACTACGATCAGGCGCTCAAGCGCGAAATCAGCAGATCCCTGCCACTGGCGGCAGGCCCGGGTCCCGGTGTGCTCGTAGTGCGCGCAGCGATCACGGCGGTCAGCAGCAAAACCCAAAGCCTGAAGCCCTATGAAGTGATCCCGATTGCGCTGGTGGCAGCGGCGGTGAGCACGGCCAGCGGGATTCGCGATCAGGAAACCGATCTGGCCACGGAAGCGGTATTTCTCGATGGCGGCAACAACAAAGTCCTGGCCCAGGTCGTGCGCAAAGGCACCGGCAAACCGTTGGAGAACGAGTCTCAGGTGATGAAGACGGATGACGTGAAAGGTGTGATCGATGGCTGGGCTTCGGACCTGCATCAGTCGTATCTGAAGCTTAAATCCAAATGATTTACCGAGGCTGATGGCCCATCGCGAGCAGGCTCGCTCCCACATTTGATCTGTGTCGTACACACAATCCACTGTGGGAGCGAGCCTGCTCGCGAAGGCGGTCTTGAAGGCGCAGCATCACTCCCCGACAAACCACCGAAAATACGGATTCCCCCCATCCCCGCGCATCACCTCGCGAATATCCCTGGCCCACGCATCACGGTCGCCGTCATACGCATGCAGGCTCGCCCGATAAAACTGCATCAGACGTTGCTGGTGCGCATTCATCCGCTCGACCAACCCCGCATCGGCATTCACCAACGGTGGCGCTACTCGCAAATCCAGCAAGGCCGGTAGCACGCGACTGATCTCCTTGGCCCGCACCCATGGCGCATATTCAATACGCGGCGGGTCGTCGGTCACCGGTTGTGCCGCAGCGGCGAAACGTTCAAGTCCCGCACGATCAGTGACCCACGTCGCAAGCAACGCCGCAGCCGAGCCGATGCCCACGTCCTGCAAGGGGGTGCGCACGCAGTCCTGCTGGAAGCGTTTGCTGATTTTCGCCGCATCCAGCTCAATCGGTTCCATCGAACCCACCAGCAGCATTTCGTGGAACTCGCTGGTCCACAACGTGGCGTACGGGAAGACATCGAGAAAGCTGCGCACCAGTGAGCGTGAGTCGTCGATGTTCTGGGTGGGTAGCGGCAACCACTGGGCGACCAGGCCCTTTTTCTCCAGGCGACTGGCGGCCAGTTGGTAGAAGTCCCGGGAATACAGATTCACCACCCCGGCAGTGGAGGGCGGTGGTGGTTCAGGGTGATCAAGTCGTAGGGTTGCGGGTTGCGCAGCAGTTCCTGGCGTCCATCGCGCAGGCGTATGTCAACGCCCGGATCGGCGGCAGCCTCGAAGTTGCCTTTGAACATCGGCGCGGCTTTGACCACCGACGATGGATTCATGGGCCGGCAGTTCGCCTTCCATGGCGATTTTGCCGATGCGTGTATCGAGATCCTGAGCACCGACGCCGCAACTGACGAACATCGTCATCAGGCTGTAGCCGGCTGCGCGAATGACACCGTGCATGGAAAACTCCTTATTTACCGAAGGTGGCGTTAAGCCCGACGAACAGTGTGAATTGCGGCAGGCCATCGCCCTTGCGCTCCACGGTCCACTGCGGTTCGATGAAGGCATTGAGGATATTGGGGCCGTCTTTCCAGACCTTGCCGCCACCCAAACCAATGGGGATGTAATGGGTGTCGTTCTTCAGGTCGAAGGTCCAGGTACCGGTGGAGCGCAGGTACCAGCCTTTGTCCAGGTTATGAATCACGAACGGTTGAAAGGTCGCGGTTTCGACGTGGGCGCGATCGTGGTCGCCGGCGAAGGAACTCTGGTATTGCACCAGTGCACCGAGCAAACCGCGGGGCGATGAATCAACGGCAATGGCGGCCAGGCCAGCCTGCCATTTACCCGTACCGAGCTCGTCCTGATCGGCGGTGGGCGCAGTGATCTGCGGGCCGATGCCCAGCTGCACGCCATCGGTCTTGAGCAGGAAGATATCGAGCAGGTTCAGATCGCCTTCACCGGTGCTGTAGCCGCCGTTTGGATCGGGGTGAGTGCTGATTGGCGCGGTCGCGCGCAGCAACTGCGCAACCCCGATGAAATCGTTGGGCGCAATCGGCAACGTACCGCGCACCAGCAAGTCGTTGGTATGGATATTGGAGTCGTAGTAGTTCGGGGTGTAGTAATCCTGCAAATTCATCCCCGGCGCGAGGTTCAGCGGGTTGTTACTTTTGTTGGCCGTGTCGGCGTTGTCGGCCATGGCACAAACTACAGGCGCAAACGATGCCGCCAATAACAAGGCGTGTGTGACAGTTTTTATCGACATGATTCCCCGATCCCTTGGTGGCTCATTGGACGACTCGGCACTTGGCGGCCGTTACTGCGTAATCTCTTTCCTATCAAGCCTGTGGGACACGTCTGTAGAACTTAGCAGCTAAATACGGGTTATCCAGTCGAGGGGACTATTTCCTTGGTTTTGTGATCACGTTGGCCTTGTTTTTGTGTACTAAAAGTTAAATACGCATCTGCGAGTCGGATTCAGACAATGAAAAACCCTCTTTCTGTGTGAACACAGAAAGCGGGTTTCAAACAACCTGTGGCGAGGGGGCTTGCCCCCGTCAGGCTGCGCAGCAGCCCCAACAACGGAAGACCCGGTTCACCTGTAAGAACTTAGTGCCAGGTTCTGGGGCGGCTGCGCCATCCAACGGGGGCAAGCCCCTCGCCACAATGATCTTTGGCTACTACGGGGGGGCGAGCTGATCCAGCGCCCGGTTTACCGCCAGCTCACCGAGCATGATGACTTGCGCAATCGCCGCTCAGCGCTTCTTCACTTGCGCCCGCAGCCGCTCCTCCTGCTCCCGCAGTTCCGGCGTGAATTCGGCACCGAAATCTTCGGCCTCGAACACCTGGCGAATCTCGATCTCGGCCTCGGTACCCGGCATCGGATTGGGGCAGCGCTTGACCCACTCGATCGCTTCCTCTTTCGACTTCACCTGCCACAGCCAGTAGCCGGCGATCAGCTCCTTGGTTTCGATGAACGGGCCGTCGATCACCGTGCGCTGATCGTCCGAAAAACGCACGCGGGCGCCCTTGCTGCTGGGGTGCAGGCCTTCGCCGGCAAGCATGATGCCGGCCTTGACCAGCTCCTCGTTGTAATTGCCCATTGCAGTCAGCAGTTCCTCGCTGGGCATGACACCGGCCTCGGAATCCGAGCTGGCCTTTACAATGATCATGAATCGCATGGTCTTGTCTCCGCTGGATATGAATGACTCACTGTCTAGTCGAATGACCGTGTCCTGAATCGACAACGCTGCTGATTAAAGATCACTGTAAATTTTTCTGGCACCTCATATCCCTGTAGGAGCCGCCGAAGGCTGCGATCTTTTGCTTGTGTTTTTCAAGATCAAAAGATCGCAGCCTTCGGCAGCTCCTACAGGGGAGCGCGTGATCAAGTGTCATCCCTGCGAACTGGACGGTCGTGATTCGTGAGGTCAGCGACCGTCATTTCATCGACGAATGCTCAAGGGGCCAATGGCAGCCTTTCGTCACGAACACCGGGTGGCGGCGGGAGAGGGCGGTACGCTGTACACCGACCGTGTCACTTATGCAGCGATGGGTGGTGCGCCATTGGAATGGTTGCTGGTCGATGGATACATGCGGCGGATTTTCGAGGCGCGGCATCGCAATATGCTTCGATTGATGGGCTGAAATTTATCAATCGAAGCGGTCAACCTTCATTCGGGCTGCGTATTTCCGGAATTCATTGTCAGAAATCAGCTTCATTGCTGGTAGTCAGCAGCTTTTCTCTTAGGCACGCGTTAATCAGTGCAGCGCCTTCCGTGGACAGATAGTACTGATGCCCGGTTGAGGAGCTCCAAGCACGATTGGGGTATAACAGAGCAGGGTCCGTTAAAATTGCTTCCTTAAACATCCGGGTGCCGATTCCTGCTTTTTGGTAGGCGCTTAAGACGTTTGCATGCTCTAGCAAATTTGCATCGTTGTAGTCCGTAAACACCAGCGACCCAACCTCACGACCTGAATGCTTCGCGAAAATAGTAAAAGGCCAATCATCATCGCTGATGATTTCGATTTCTCGCCCGAGCTTATCTATAAAGATTACGTTTTCATTGTCCATAAAACGCCCTTGCGCGTGATTTTTTGTGTGTTGAAAGCGGGACTCAAACCTGGGGCAATGAATGGCGGAAGTCAATCCAAAGCAGGTTCGCGTCAGCGGGTTGAATTTTTTTGCTTGAAGAAGCTACTGTCATAGGTCGTCGACCCATTTCGTGGTTAACTTCGACCTCTTCAAAATTTTCCACATCAACGTTCAGAAGGACTCCGTTCATGGCTCAAGTCACTCTTAAAGGCAACCCGGTTCAAGTCAACGGCCAACTGCCACAAGCCGGTTCCAAGGCGCCAGCCTTTTCCCTGGTTGCCGGCAATCTGTCCGACGTGACCCTGGCGAGCTTCGCCGGCAAGCGCAAAGTGCTGAACATCTTCCCAAGCGTCGACACCCCGACCTGCGCCACGTCGGTTCGCAAGTTCAACGCCCAGGCCAACGATGTCGCCAACACTGTCGTGCTGTGCATCTCCGCTGACCTGCCGTTCGCTCAAGCCCGTTTCTGCGGCGCCGAAGGCCTGGAAAACGTGCAGAACCTGTCGACCCTGCGCGGTTCCGAGTTCATCGAGAACTACGGCGTGGCGATTGCCGACGGTCCACTCAAGGGCCTGACTGCCCGTGCCGTCGTGGTTCTGGACGAAAACGACAACGTTCTGCACAGCGAACTGGTCAAGGAAATCGCTGAAGAACCGAACTACGAAGCCGCACTTGCTGTTCTGAAATAAGCATACCTTTACAATTGTTAACGGCCTGGCCCTGTCCAGGCCGTTTTCATTTGTGCTTCAGTGTCTTAGACAAACCTCCTGTTACGTAAGCCGAAGGTAAATTGCCGGTAAAGGCGCTTTGCTAAATACCCGCCAGTGCTTATCGTTTAGCCTCCCGTAGAAGAAGCCCACGCGCCCAATGGTTGATCATTCAATGCAATCCTCCGTTTCCCGTAGTCCCCGTCGCTGGTTGTTCGGCCTGCTCGTCCTGTTGGTCATCGCTGGCCTGTGCTGGAAATTCTGGCCCGGCAGCGCTGCGCCAAAAGAGGGTGCAGGGCAAAAAGCCGTGGCCGGGCACACCGGCAGGTCCGGCGGAATGCGTCCGGGTTTCGGCGGGGCGGCGGGGGCGGTCCCGGTACGTGTGGCGCCGGCGGTCAAGGGCGACTTCCCGCTGTACTACAAGGCACTGGGCACCGTGACCGCGCTGAACACCATTAATGTGCGCAGCCGGGTGGGCGGCGAACTGATCAGGATTGCGTTTGAAGAAGGGCAGATGGTCAAGGCGGGCGACCTGCTGGCTGAAATCGACCCGCGCCCTTACCAAAACGCCTTGCTGCAGGCTGAAGGCACCTTGCTGCAGAATCAGGCGCAACTGAAAAACGCCCAGGTCGATGTCGAGCGTTATCGCGGCCTGTACCGCGAAGACAGTATCGCCAAGCAGACCTTGGACACCGCCGAAGCGCTGGTGGGCCAGTATCAGGGCACGGTCAAGACCAATCAGGCGGCGGTCAACGACGCCAAGCTCAATCTCGAATTCACCAGAATCCGTGCGCCGATTGCCGGCCGTGTCGGCTTGCGTCAGCTCGACGTCGGCAACCTTGTCGCCGCGAATGACACCACGGCGCTGGCGATCATCACCCAGACCCAGCCGATCAGCGTAGCCTTTACCTTGCCGGAAAACAGCCTCGACGTGGTGCTGGCCCGCTATCGCAGCGGCGCCAGACTGCCCGCCGAAGCCTGGGACCGTGGCGACACCAAAATACAGGCCACTGGCGTGTTGCAGAGCCTCGATAACCAGATCGACGTCACCACTGGCACCCTGAAATTCAAGGCGCGTTACGAGAACCGCGATCAAGCGCTGTTCCCCAATCAGTTCGTCAACGTCCACCTGTTGGCCGACACCCTCAAGGATGTCGTGCTCGCGCCTTCGGCAGCGATCCAGTTCGGTACCAACGGCACGTTTGTTTACGCCATGGAGGGCGACAAGAAGGTCACGATCCGTCAACTGAAAGTCGGCGCCAGTGACGGCGAAAACACCGTGGTTACCGAAGGCCTGGCTGCGGGTGATCGCGTTGTCCTGGAAGGCACCGACCGCCTGAAGGAAGGCAGTGAAGTGGAAGTGGTCAACGACACGAAGGACGTGCCGACCACCCCGACCGGACACCTGCAGGGTAAATCGGCGGCCAACGCGACTGAGCCGGTAACCACCGACAAGGCGAAAAAGGGCAGCGCATGAACATCTCGCGGCTGTTCATCCTTCGCCCGGTCGCCACGACCCTGAGCATGCTGGCCATTATTTTGGCTGGCGTCATTGCCTATCGGCTGTTGCCGGTGTCGGCCTTGCCCCAGGTCGATTACCCGACCATTCGCGTCATGACGCTGTATCCCGGCGCGAGCCCGGACGTCATGACCAGTGCTGTGACCGCGCCCCTTGAGCGGCAGTTCGGGCAGATGCCCGGCCTGACGCAGATGGCGTCGACCAGCTCCGGCGGTGCTTCGGTGCTGACCCTGCGTTTCAGCCTCGACATCAACATGGACGTCGCCGAGCAACAGGTGCAGGCCGCAATCAACGCCGCGACCAATTTGCTGCCCAAGGACTTGCCCGCACCGCCGGTGTACAACAAGGTTAACCCGGCGGACACCCCGGTACTGACCCTGGCCATCACCTCCAAGACCATGCTGTTGCCCAAGCTCAACGACCTGGTCGACACCCGCATGGCGCAGAAAATCGCCCAGATCAGCGGCGTTGGCATGGTCAGCATTGCCGGCGGCCAGCGTCAGGCGGTGCGGATCAAGGTCAACCCCGAAGCCCTGGCGGCCAACGGCTTGAACCTGTCGGACGTGCGCACTCTGATCGGCGCGTCCAACGTCAACCAGCCCAAAGGCAACTTCGACGGCCCGACCCGGGTCTCGATGCTCGATGCAAACGATCAACTGACCTCGCCCAAGGACTACGCCAACCTGATCCTGGCCTACGCCAACGGCGCGCCGTTGCGGCTCAAGGATGTGGCGGAAATCGTCGACGGCGCCGAGAACGAACGCCTTGCAGCGTGGGCCAATGAAAACCAGGCCGTGCTGCTGAACATCCAGCGCCAGCCGGGCGCGAACGTCATCGAAGTGGTCGACCGGATCAAGGCCTTGCTGCCGAGCATCACCGACAACCTGCCGGCCGGCCTCGACGTTACGGTACTCACCGACCGCACCCAGACCATCCGCGCTTCCGTTACTGACGTGCAACACGAGCTGCTGATCGCCATCGCGTTGGTGGTCATGGTGACCTTCCTGTTCCTGCGTCGCGCCAGTGCCACGATCATTCCGTCGGTGGCCGTGCCGCTGTCGTTGATCGGTACGTTTGGCGTGATGTACCTCGCGGGTTTCTCGGTCAACAACCTGACCCTGATGGCCCTGACCATCGCCACCGGTTTCGTGGTGGACGATGCGATCGTCATGCTGGAGAACATTTCCCGATTTATCGAAGAGGGTGACAGCCCGCTGAATGCGGCGCTAAAAGGCGCCAGGCAGATCGGTTTCACCCTGATTTCCCTGACCCTGTCGCTGATTGCGGTACTGATTCCACTGCTGTTCATGGCCGACGTGGTAGGGCGCCTGTTCCGCGAGTTTGCGATCACCTTGGCCGTGGCCATTCTGATCTCCCTGGTGGTGTCCCTGACCCTGACGCCGATGATGTGTGCGCGGCTGCTCAAGCGTGAGCCCAAGGAAGAAGAGCAGGGCCGTTTCTACCGGGCCAGCGGCGCAGCAATTGATTGGATGATCGCGGCTTACGGGCGCAAGTTAAAGTGGGTTCTCAAGCATCAACCGCTGACGCTGCTGGTGGCCATCGGCACGCTGGCGCTGACCGTGTTCCTTTACATGGTGGTGCCCAAGGGCTTCTTCCCGGTGCAGGACACCGGGGTGATCCAGGGGATTTCCGAGGCGCCGCAGTCGATTTCCTTTGCCGCGATGAGCGAACGGCAGCAGGAACTGGCTAAAGTGATCCTGGCCGATCCCGCCGTGGAGAGCCTGTCGTCCTACATCGGAGTCGACGGCGATAACTCGACGCTCAACAGCGGTCGTCTGCTGATCAACCTAAAGTCTCACAGCGACCGCGACCTGAGCGCCACCGAAGTGATTGCCCGCCTGCAACCCGAGCTGGACAAGCTGACCGGCATTCGCCTGTTTATGCAGCCGGTGCAGGATCTGACCATCGAAGATCGCGTCAGTCGTACGCAGTACCAGTTCAGCATGTCGTCGCCGGATTCCGAATTGCTCAGCCTGTGGAGCACTCGTCTGGTGGAAGCGTTGGCCCAACGGCCGGAGCTGACTGACGTTGCCAGCGATTTGCAGGACAAAGGCTTGCAGGTGTATCTGGTGATCGACCGCGATGCGGCGTCGCGGGTCGGTGTGTCGGTGTCGAACATCACTGACGCGCTATATGACGCTTTCGGGCAACGGCAGATTTCCACCATTTACACCCAGGCCAGCCAGTACCGCGTGGTGCTGCAGTCGCAGTCCGGCGAGAAGGTCGGCCCGGATGCGCTGAACCAGATTCACGTCAAGACCACCGACGGCGGGCAAGTGCGCCTGTCCAGCCTGGCGCACATCGAGGAGCGTCAGGCGCAACTGGCGATCACTCACATTGGCCAGTTCCCGGCGGTGATGATGTCCTTCAACCTCGCGCCCGGCGTGGCGCTGGGGCATGCGGTGGAAATCATCGAGCAGGTACAGAAAGACATCGGCATGCCGATCGGCGTGCAGACCCAGTTCCAGGGCGCGGCCGAAGCTTTCCAGGCCTCGCTGTCGAGCACCTTGCTGCTGATTCTGGCGGCGGTGGTGACCATGTACATCGTGCTCGGCGTGCTGTACGAGAGCTACATCCACCCGATCACCATTCTCTCGACCTTGCCCTCGGCGGCGGTCGGCGCCTTGCTGGCGTTGCTGTTGAGCGGCAATGACCTGGGGATGATCGCGATCATCGGCATCATCCTGCTGATCGGTATCGTGAAAAAGAACGCAATCATGATGATCGACTTCGCCCTCGACGCTGAGCGCAATCAGGGCATGGACCCTGAGACGGCGATCTATCAGGCGGCGCTGCTGCGTTTCCGACCGATTCTGATGACCACGCTGGCCGCGTTGTTTGGTGCAGTGCCGTTGATGCTGGCCACCGGTTCCGGCGCGGAACTGCGTCAACCGCTGGGTCTGGTGATGGTCGGCGGGTTGCTGGTGAGTCAGGTGCTGACCCTGTTCACCACGCCGGTGATCTACCTGTACTTCGACCGTCTGGGACGCCGTTTCGGAAAGTCTGACGCCCAAGAGGTGGCGGTATGACGGCTTGTAACGGCAACCTTGTACCTGCAAGGCTCGCCTCTTGTGGGAGCGAGCCTGCTCGCGAAAGCGGCAGGCCGGTGAGCATCGATATTGAATGTACTGGCCTCATCGCGAGCAGGCTCGCTCCCACAGGAGTTGATGTCGGGAGCTGCCGTCGATGAACCTCTCCGGCCCATTCATCAAGCGCCCGGTCGCCACCATGTTGCTGAGCCTGGCGATCATGCTGCTGGGCGGTGTGAGCTTCGGTCTGTTGCCGGTGGCTCCGCTGCCGCAAATGGATTTCCCGGTGATCGTGGTTCAGGCCAGCCTGCCCGGTGCGAGCCCCGAGGTGATGGCGTCGACCGTGGCCACGCCGCTCGAGCGTTCCTTCGGCGCCATCGCCGGGGTCAACACCATGAGCAGCCGCTCCAGCCAGGGCTCGACCCGGGTGATCCTGCAATTCGACCTCGACCGTGATATCAACGGCGCGGCCCGAGAAGTGCAGGCGGCGATCAACGCTTCGCGCAACTTGCTGCCGAGCGGAATGCGCAGCATGCCGACCTACAAGAAGGTCAACCCGTCCCAGGCACCGATCATGGTGCTGTCGCTGACCTCGGACGTGCTGGAAAAAGGCCAGCTCTACGATTTGGCCTCGACGATCCTGTCCCAGAGCCTGTCCCAAGTGCAGGGCGTGGGTGAAGTGCAAATCGGCGGCAGCTCCTTGCCGGCAGTGCGTATCGAGCTCGAACCCCAGGCACTCAACCAGTACGGCGTGGCCCTGGACGATGTGCGCAACACCATCGCCAATGCCAACGTGCGCCGGCCCAAGGGCTCGGTCGAAGACGGCCAGCGGTTGTGGCAGGTCCAGGCCAACGATCAACTGGAAAAAGCCAAGGACTATGAATCGCTGATCATTCACTACAACGGCGGTGCGGCGCTGCGGTTGAAGGATGTAGCCAAGGTCAGCGACGGCGTCGAGGACCGCTACAACAGCGGTTTTTTCAACGATGACGCAGCGGTGTTGCTGGTGATCAATCGGCAAGCCGGCGCCAACATCATCGAGACGGTCAACGAGATCAAGGCTCAACTGCCAGCGTTGCAGGCGGTATTGCCGGCAAGCGTCAAACTCAATCTGGCCATGGACCGCTCGCCGGTGATCAAGGCGACACTGCACGAAGCGGAAATGACCCTGCTGATCGCCGTGGCGCTGGTGATTCTGGTGGTGTTTCTGTTTCTCGGTAACTTCCGTGCCTCGCTGATCCCGACGTTAGCCGTGCCGGTGTCGCTGGTGGGCACCTTTGCGGTGATGTACCTCTACGGGTTTTCGCTTAACAACCTGTCGCTGATGGCGCTGATTCTGGCCACCGGGCTGGTGGTGGACGATGCCATCGTGGTGCTGGAGAACATTTCCCGGCACATCGACAAAGGCGTGCCACCGATGAAGGCCGCCTACCTGGGGGCCCAGGAGGTCGGCTTTACCTTGCTGTCGATGAACGTCTCGCTGGTGGCGGTGTTCCTGTCGATCCTGTTCATGGGCGGGATAGTCGAAAGCCTGTTCCGCGAGTTCTCCATCACGCTGGCGGCATCGATCGTGGTGTCGCTGGTGGTTTCGCTGACGTTGACGCCGATGCTCTGTGCCCGTTGGCTGAAGCCACATACGCCGGGTCAGGAAAACCGTCTGCAACGCTGGAGTCAGCGGGCCAACGAGTGGATGGTCGGCAAATACGCCACCAGCCTCGACTGGGTGCTGCGTCACCGGCGGCTGACTTTACTCAGTCTGCTCGTGACGATTGGCGTGAATATTGCGTTGTATGTTGTTGTTCCTAAAACCTTTATGCCTCAGCAGGACACCGGCCAGTTGATCGGTTTCGTGCGCGGTGACGACGGGCTGTCATTCAGTGTGATGCAGCCGAAGATGGAAATCTTCCGCCGTGCCGTGCTCAAGGACGAAGCGGTGGAAAGCGTGGCCGGTTTCATCGGTGGCACCAACGGCACCAACAACGCCTTCATGTTGGTACGCCTGAAGCCGATCAAGGAGCGCAATCTTTCCGCGCAGAAAGTCATCGAACGCCTGCGCAAGGAAATGCCCAAGGTCGCCGGTGCTCAGTTGATGCTGATGGCCGATCAGGACCTGCAATTTGGCGGCGGTCGTGAGCAAAGCACGTCGCAGTATTCGTACATCCTGCAAAGCGGTGACCTGGGGGCGTTGCGCGAGTGGTATCCGAAAGTTGTCACCGCGCTCAAGGCCTTGCCGGAGCTGACCGCGATTGACGCCCGCGAAGGCCGTGGCGCGCAGCAAGTGACGTTGATTGTCGATCGCGATCAGGCCAAGCGCCTGGGGGTCGACATGGACATGGTCACCGCGGTGCTGAACAACGCCTACAGCCAGCGGCAGATTTCGACGATTTACGACAGCCTCAACCAGTACCAGGTGGTGATGGAGGTCAACCCGAAATACGCCCAGGACCCGATCACCCTCAAGCAGGTCCAGGTGATCACCGCCGACGGCGCGCGGATTCCACTGTCGACCATCGCCCATTACGAAAACAGCCTGGAAGACGATCGGGTCAGCCACGAAGGTCAGTTCGCCTCGGAAAGCATTGCCTTCGACATGGCCGACGGGGTGACGGTGGAGCAGGGCACGGCCGCTATCGAACGGGCGATTGCCAAGGTCGGTCTGCCGGAAGGTGTCATCGCGAAAATGGCCGGCACCGCCGACGCCTTCGCGGCCACCCAGAAGAGCCAGCCGTGGATGATTCTCGGCGCGCTGGTGGCGGTGTATCTGGTGTTGGGTGTGCTGTATGAAAGCTACATTCATCCGCTGACCATTCTCTCGACGTTGCCGTCGGCCGGGGTCGGCGCGTTGCTGTCGATCTATGCGCTGGGCGGCGAGTTCAGCCTGATCTCGTTGCTGGGGCTGTTTTTGCTGATCGGGGTGGTGAAGAAGAACGCCATTCTGATGATCGACCTGGCCTTGCAGCTCGAACGACATCAAGGGCTGGAACCGCTGGAATCGATTCGTAGCGCTTGCCTGCAACGTCTGCGGCCGATCCTGATGACCACGCTCGCGGCGATCCTCGGCGCCTTGCCGTTGCTGCTGAGCCGCGCCGAAGGAGCAGAAATGCGCCAACCGCTGGGCCTGACCATCATCGGCGGGCTGATCTTCAGCCAGGTGCTGACCCTTTACACCACCCCGGTGGTTTACCTCTATCTCGACAAACTGCGCCATCGTTTCAACCACTGGCGTGGGGTGCGTACTGATGCTGCTCTGGAAACTCCGCTATGACTGACCGTTCGCTTATCAACCTGGCTGCACCACTGGTCACGGCCCGAGGCTCGCGTTTGTTGAGCCTGTCGCTGTGCGTGGCGATGCTCAGCGCCTGCGCCATCGGCCCGGATTACCAGCGCCCGCAAGCCGCTGCACCTGCGCAATACAAGGAAGCATCTGGGTGGCGTCAGGCCAATCCGAGTGACTCCCTGGCCCGCGGAGCCTGGTGGGAGTTGTATGGCGACCGGCAGCTCAATGGCCTGATCGAAAAACTCAACAGCGCCAACCAGACGGTTGCCCAGTCCGAAGCCCAATACCGTCAAGCCCAGGCGTTGGTGCGCAGTGCCCGAGGGGCGTTTTTCCCGACCGTGGACCTGACCGTCGGGAAAAACCGCTCCAGTCAGGGCACCGGTAGCAGCAGTTCGAGCCTGACCAGTTCTTCCAGCGGTATTCGCGACACCTACACCGCTCAGGCCGGGGTCAGTTGGGAGGCCGACGTCTGGGGCAAGCTGCGTCGTGGACTTGAAGCCGACACCGCCAACGCCGAGGCGAGTTTTGCCGATCTGGCGGCGATGCGCCTGAGTCAACAGTCGGAACTGGTGCAGAACTACCTGCAATTGCGGGTGATCGATGAGCAGAAGCGTCTGCTGGAAGCAACGGTCGAGGCCTATCGGCGCTCGCTGACAATGACTGAAAACCAATACCGCGCCGGTGTTTCCGGCAAGGACGCGGTGGCTCAGGCACAGACTCAGCTCAAGAGTACCGAGGCTGACCTGGTCGATCTGATCTGGCAGCGCGCCCAGTTCGAAAACGCCATTGCCGTACTGATCGGGCTGCCGCCAGCCGAGTTTGCGCTGGCGGAATCCAAGGCCATCCCGGTATTGCCCGAAGTGCCGCTGAACCTGCCTTCGCAGTTGCTGGAACGCCGCCCGGACATTGCCTCCGCTGAGCGCTCGGTGATGGCGGCCAACGCCAATATCGGCGTGGCCAAGGCCGCTTACTACCCGGACCTCACGCTGAGCCTGAACGGTGGTTATAGCAGTAGCACCTCGAACAACTGGATCAGCGTGCCGAACCGTTTCTGGTCGGTCGGGCCACAACTGGCGATGACCCTGTTCGACGGCGGCCAGCGCTCGGCGGAAGTCGACCGCAGCGAAGCGGCTTATGACGAGACCGTGGCCAAGTACCGCCAGACGGTGCTCGACGGTTTCCGGGAGGTGGAAAACTACCTGGTCCAGCTCAAGGTGCTGGAAAACGAATCCGCCGTGCGTCAACAGGCGCTGGATGCAGCACGTGAATCCCTGCGTCTGACCCAGAACCAGTACAAGGCCGGGTTGATTGCGTACCTGGATGTGGTGGTGGTGCAGGCTACAGCGCTGAACAACGAACGCACCATGCTGGACTTGATGCAAAGCCGATTGATCGCCAGTGTGCAGCTGATTGCGGCGCTGGGTGGCGGGTGGGATGGGCACCTCGAACTTAGCGACAACCCTCAGCGCAACTGATGCACGCCTCCCCTGGGACTGTAGGAGCTGTCGAGTGAAACGAGGCTGCGATCTTTTGATCTTGATCTTGATCTTGATTGCTTGAGAAAAGATCGCAGCCTCGTTTCACTCGACAGCTCCTACACAGCTCCTACCCAGCTTCTACAGGGGGAAGCGGGGCTCACCGGCAACGATTCAGAGTAATTGCTAGCAATCAAACAAGCGTTTCATCGGGTTGATGGCCCTTTGCTAATTTTTGTCAGTGCGTTCGTTTACGGAATCAGTACAATCGCCCGATTTGTCCCCCCGAGAACGGAAGCAGTACGGTGGGGTAGTCGCGAGAAGTCCCATGCTCATCGGTAGCTATTCCCCCACGCTGGTTATCGTTTCGCTCTGTGTAGCGATTCTCGCCTCTTACACCGCGCTCGACCTCACCGGCCGCATCGCCACCGCCAAGGGCCGCGCGGTGCATTTGTGGACCGTTGGCGGTGCCTTTGCCATGGGTGTTGGCGTGTGGTCGATGCACTTCATTGGCATGCTCGCGTTCAAACTGCCCATCGACCTCGGCTACGACACCCCCCTCACGTTGTTATCGCTGTTGATCGGGATCCTCTCCTGCGGTTTTGCCCTGTGGCTGGTCAGTCAGCCGCGATTGCCGGCCTGGCAACTGGCGTTCGGTGCGCTGGTGATGGGCGCGGGCATCAGTGCCATGCACTACACCGGCATGGCTGCCATGCGCATGCAGCCGGGTATCGATTACGACCCGACGCTGTTTGGCACCTCTCTGCTTATCGCAGTCGGTGCCTCCGGCGCCGCGTTATGGATCGCTTTCCGCCTGCGTCAGCACACGCCCTATGTCAGCCTGATCCGTGGTGGCGCAGCGGTGATCATGGGCATCGCCATCGTCGGCATGCACTACACCGCCATGGCGGCGGCGCGTTTCCCGGACGGCAGCTTCTGTGGCGCAGCCGTCAACGGCTTGAACGGCAAAGGTCTCGATAGCCTGGTGCTGATCACCACGCTCGCGGTGTTGAGCATTGCCTTGCTGACTTCGATCCTCGATGCGCGCCTGGAAGCCCGCACCGCCAGCCTGGCCCACTCACTGACCGAGGCCAACCGCGAACTGACCCAACTGGCCCTGCACGACACCCTGACCGGTCTGCCGAATCGGGTGCTGCTGGCGGACCGTATCGATCAGGCGATGTCGAGGGTGCAGGAGCAGGGCGGCTGTTTTGCGTTGATGTTCATCGATCTGGACGGGTTCAAACCGGTCAACGATGCCTTCGGTCACCACATGGGCGATCAGTTGCTGCGCGAAGTCGGCCTGCGCCTGCGCGAGGATTTGCGCAGCCAGGACACCCTGGCGCGAATCGGCGGCGATGAATTCGTATTACTGGTGCAACTGGGCGAGGAGAATGACGCATTGAGTCTGGCAGCCCGTCAGGTCGGACTGATCGCGCGCTCGTTCCGCGTCGCCGAACATGATTTGCAAATTTCCGCCAGCGTCGGCATTGCGCTCTATCCGGGCAACGGCCAGACCGCCGAGGAGCTGCTGATGAACGCCGACGCGGCGATGTATCACGCCAAGGGCGCGGGCAAAAACGGCTACAGCTTCTTCGACGCCTCGATGAACAGCAACGCGCGCAAACAGCTGCAATTGCTGCAAGACCTGCGCAATGCACTGGACCAGCAACAGTTCAGCCTCTATTACCAACCCAAGTTCGACGCCAGCAATGGCCGCCCGGTCGGTGCCGAGGCGTTGCTGCGCTGGACGCACCCGACCCAGGGCATGCTGTTGCCGGACAAGTTCATTGACCTTGCAGAGAAGACCGGGCTGATCATTCCGATTGGCGATTGGGTGCTCAACGAAGCGTGCCGGCAGATGCGCGAATGGTATGTCCTCGGTTACACCGACTGGCGCATCGCGGTGAACCTGTCGGCCTTGCAGTTCTGTCATGTCGGCCTGGTCCAGAGCGTTGCCAAAGCCTTGGCCACTCACCGTTTGCCAGCCAACAGCCTGACCCTGGAAATCACTGAAACCACGGCCATGAGCGACGCCGATGCGAGCATGACGGTGCTTCAGGGGCTATCGGAAATGGGTGTCGATTTGTCCATCGATGACTTTGGCACTGGCTATTCGAGTCTGATGTACCTCAAGCGCCTGCCAGCCAATGAACTGAAGATCGACCGGGGGTTTGTCCGCGATCTGGAACACGACAGCGACGACGCCGCCATCGTTTCCGCCATCGTCGCCCTCGGTCAGGCGCTGGGTTTGCGGATCGTCGCCGAAGGCGTGGAAACCGGTGTGCAGCAAGACTTCCTGACGCAACTGGGTTGCGATTCGTTGCAGGGTTACCTGCTCGGGCACCCGCTGCCGGCGGAGCAGTTCATGGTGGACATTCTTCGCGGGGAGCAATTGGCCGCGGGTTGACGCACTGTCTAAGGTGAACGGCGCTTCCTGTGGCGAGGGGGCTTGTCGGAACGCCGCATCGCCCCGTTGGGTCGCGAAGCGGCCCTACAATTTTCAGCTTCACCGAGTTGCCTGGATTGACGACTGCTCCGCAGTCGAACGGGGGCAAGCCCCCTCGCCACAAGACACCACAGACTTCATGCAAAACCCGCCAATGACGGTTATTCTTGCCCCCGACTGCTTACGCTTGGAAAGGGGAAACGCTCGCATGGACAAAGTCATCGTCATCACCGGCGGCAGCCGCGGCATCGGTGCCGCCACAGCCTTGTTGGCCGCCGAACAGGGCTATCGGATCTGCATCAACTATCAGTCCGATGAAGAAGCGGCGCATCGCGTGCTGGAACAAGTCCGCGCCCTCGGCGCCCAAGCCATCACGGTACGCGCCGACGTCAGCATCGAAGATGAAGTGATCGCGCTGTTTCACCGGGTGGACACCGAACTGGGCCGGGTCACGGCACTGGTGAACAACGCCGGCACCGTCGGGCACAAGTCCCGGGTGGACGAAATGTCCGAATTCCGCATTCTCAAAGTCCTCAAAACCAACGTCCTGGCGCCAATCCTCTGCGCCAAGCACGCGATCCTGCGCATGTCGCCCAAGCACGGCGGGCAGGGCGGCAGCATCGTCAACGTGTCCTCGGTGGCCTCACGCCTGGGATCTCCCAACGAATACGTGGATTACGCAGCCTCCAAAGGTGCGCTGGACAGCTTCACCATCGGCCTGTCCAAGGAAGTGGCCGGTGAAGGCATTCGCGTCAACGCCGTGCGGCCGGGATTTATCTACACCGATTTCCATGCGCTGAGCGGTGATCCGGATCGGGTCACCAAACTGGAATCGGCGATTCCGATGGCGCGCGGTGGCCGGCCGGATGAAGTGGCGGAGGCGATTGTGTGGTTGTTGTCGGATAAGGCATCTTATGCGACCGGGACGTTTGTTGATTTGGGTGGTGGTCGCTGACCACCAGAGTTTTTTCGTGGCCAGTGCCAATGCTGTAATCAGCGGAGCACCACTCTTCTGCGCTACAGCTTGGTCAAGTGGTTGGCACGATGAACGAGGTTGATGACCTCCGTTAATTTTTTGTCGAGGTCCAATACATTAAAGTTTACTGGTTGCTGGGTTACAGCATGAGCAACTTTTACTTTGTCGACGGTTTCATGAACTTTTTGATCTTTTTTCTGAAACGGCAAAACATGATCGAATTGACCTGTTTTATTTTGCTTTAGGAAGCTTTCGTAAATACTTCCCAGCGCATTTTCCATCGTGGTTTGCGGGATGTAGTTCTCTATTTCACGTCCTGCCGTAATCCAGCAAACGCCCTGATGCTTTTTAATCTCTTTTTCTATACGGGTCTTTGTTTTGTTTATGGTTGACTGTTCTTCCTGTCTGTCACTGTCAATAACGAACGCCAGGTGCTGATTAAGTTTATGTACGGCAATTAGTGCGTTGATATCTTCACTGATGTCATCATCTCTGTCGGCAGACAGGTGGCTAAGTAAGCGGCCACCGTAAAACATGATTGAGTAATGAACGCCTTCTACCAGGTCTGCATCTTTGTTGTGTAGCCAATGGTTTAAATAGATTCGGTCCGAAGGGCCTTCGACCCAGATGATACAGTTGGTTTGAAGCAGATCGGAAGCTTTGTAGCCAAGATCCTGCAGCACCCCAAACCTTGTTGTCTCACAGTTAACATTGGCTATCGTAGTCGCGCCATCCACGTTTTTTACGTGGAAAATGGCGGCATTCTGCGTGTCGATGATGGAAGCTGAATGGGTAGCAATAAAGTACTGGTTAGTCGTTTCAAGTTGTAGGTAATTAATCAGCCTTCGCTGCAGAGAGGGATGTAGGTGAGTTTCCGGTTCCTCAATACATATAATTTCATTTTCAACTAATGTGCAAAAAGACGCCAACATTACAACTTCGTGGATTCCTGTGCCCAACGACTCTAAAGGAAATGCTCTGTCGTCGATGTGGACAAGGATTTCTTGCCTGTCGTGAGGGATCTCAATGGCAGCATCTGGTTTGCCTAGAACGGCTTTCAGGAAATTATTTATTTTGTTGAACCGTCGGTGCCGATTTTTTCCATGGTCAGTTGGATTTTGTAGTTCAGCAAGTTTCTCTATCAGTCCCTTTCCTGAACAGTCAGTAAACTGTTCGCCGTTGCGGGATACTTGGCGTATCGAAGGAATCAACTGAGCGGCGGGTAGGGTTATCTGTATCCTTCTAAAAATAAAGTCTAGACACATTTCCAGTCTGTTTTCGAGTCGAGGACTTTCTCCGGAACCAACTATTTTTGACAAGCGAGTGACTATTTTTTCAAAGTCCGGAAAGGTGTCAACTTCTTCCATTCTAAGTTTTCTACAGAATTGAGTATACTTGTGGTAGGGCTTTACAACTGACTCTACCCAGATGAGGTCGTTTTCATCTTCCAGTTTTTCAATTAGTAGCTGAATTAATGAGGTTGTCGGCGCGTCACTATTGATTCGGGGTATATCCAGGCACGCCTTTAGCATGCCATCTTTTTTTATGCCGATATTTGCTTTGAAGTCTGCTATGGAAGAGTCAATATTTAATTCTTTTTTTTCGGTTTTTAGCTTTAGGCCTGCATAGTCTAAACTGTTGCAGTTTTTAAGATCCTCTGCATATCGTGCGATGAATTCAATTATTGTGGACTTCCCAGAGTTATTGGCACCAATGAAGAAGTTGAATTGCTTGAAGGGGGCGATGGTCTGAATTTCTTGCCCGATGCCTTTGAAGCTTGCCAGTTGTAAACCCTTAAGGTGAATAGCGTCCTTCATGCGATGGTCCATGCTTCCTGGGATTTAGCGATTCGAGAAGATTGGGTGATGGCGCTATGATAGCCAGCTTGGTACATGTACGGCCAGCTTTCAGCATTGGGTTCTAGCCTCAAAACGACCGCACAATCCGCCCCAACGTCTCCATCGCCTTCTCCGCAGCCTCACTCCAAGGGCTCCCATAATTCAACCGAATACAATTCCTGAACCGCTGTGTCGGCGAAAAAATCGGCCCCGGCGCAATGCTGATCCCTTGCGCCAACGCCATCTGAAACAACTTCAACGAATCCATCTGTGCCGGTAATTCCAGCCACAAAAAGTACCCGCCCGCTGGCTGACTGACCCGAGTCTGCGCCGGAAAGTAGCGTGCAATCGCAGCCAGCATCGCGCTCTGTTGTTCCTCCAATGCATAACGCAATTTGCGCAGATGCCGGTCATAGCCGCCATGTTGCAGATAATCAGCAATAGCCGCCTGAGCCGGCATCGAAGCGCACAGCGATGTCATCAGTTTCAGCCGTTCAATCTTCTGCGCATACCGTCCGGCAGCCACCCAGCCAATGCGATAACCGGGGGCCAGACTCTTGGCGAAGGAGCCGCAATGCATGACCAGTCCTTCCGTATCGAAGGCCTTGGCCGGTTTCGGCGCCTGCTGCCCGTAATAGAGTTCCGCGTAGACGTCGTCCTCAATCAATGGCACTTGATGAACGCGCAGCAATTCCACCAGTTCACGTTTTTTCGCTTCGGGCATGGTCGCGCCCATGGGGTTCTGGAAGCTGGTCATGCACCAGCAGGCCTTGATCGGGTGGCGTTCCAGGGTTTGCGCGAGTACGCCGAGGTCGATGCCGTCCCGTGGATGCACTGGGATTTCCACCGCTTTGAGTTTCAGCCGCTCCAGTATTTGCAGGCAGGCGTAGAACGCCGGGGCTTCGATGGCCACCAGGTCGCCGGGTTCGGTGACGGCTTGCAGGCACAGGTTCAGCGCTTCCAGCGCGCCGTTGGTGATCAGCAGTTCTTCCATGGGCAGCATCAGGCCGCCGACCATGTAGCGCAGGGCGATTTGTCGGCGCAGCTGCGGGTTGCCCGGCGACATGTCGGTGACGACCATGCGCGGGTCCATCTCCCGGGCTGCACTGGCCAGGGAGCGCGACAGCCGCTGCAGTGGGAACAGGGTCGGGCTGGGGAACGCCGAGCCGAAGGGCACGGTGTTGGGGTCCTTGATTGAGTCGAGGACCGAGAACACCAGTTCGCTGACGTCGACTTCGGTCGATTCGTTGACCTGGCTGCTGATCACCGGCTCTGAAAACGGACTCGGCGCATGGGCGTTGACGAAGTAGCCGGAGCGCGGACGCGCGCGGATCAGTCCACGGCGTTCGAGCAGGTAATAGGCCTGGAACACCGTGGACGGGCTGACGCCGTAGGTCTGGCTGGCGTAGCGCACCGACGGGACGCGCTGGCCGGGGCCAAGGACGCCGGAGCGGATCAGTTCAGCGATGTCGTCGGCGAATTTTTCGTAGCGTTTCATCGAGTGCCTGGATTGGTTTCGTTCAGAAAAATCGAGGTGACTTCTTCGCGAGCAGGCTCGCTCCCACAGGTATCGCATTATTCTTGTGGGAGCGAGCCTGCTCGCGCATGGCAGCACCGCAGTCTAAGGGATCAACGGTTCATCGGTGCAACAAACCGGCTCTTGGCCACGCTGTAAATGTCTGGCTCATCGCTGTCGATAATCTTGAAACTGATGCTCTGCGAGCTGCTGCTCGGCCGTTCAGTCGTCATGGCCACCGACACGGGCACGTCGACAATCTCACCCGGCGCCAAGCTCAGCTCGGTCTTGCCCTGCAACTGGAAGCCGTCGCCATCGACCAGGGTCAATCGGTAGTCCTGGCGTTGCTGGGTCTTGTTGATGACCTTGAGGCTATAGATGTTTTCGATCTGCCCCTGACTGTTCTCGCGGAACAGGCCACGGTCCTTGCTGACGTCCAGCGAGACCATCGGCCGCTCCACCAACGCCAGGGCGAGGGCGCCGATCATCACCAGCAACACGGCGGTGTAACCGATCAGCCGTGGTCGCAGCAAATGCGTCTTGCCACCCTGCAACTCATGCTCCGAGGTGTAGCTGATCAGCCCACGGGCATAGCCCATTTTGTCCATGATCGAATCGCAGGCGTCGATACACGCGGCGCAACCGATGCACTCCATTTGCAAGCCATCACGGATGTCGATGCCGGTCGGGCAGACCTGCACGCAGAGTTGGCAGTCGATGCAGTCACCTAGGCCAACTTCCGCCGGCGCCACGTCACGTTTGCGCGGGCCGCGGTTTTCGCCACGGGCCACGTCGTAGGAAATGGTCAGGGTGTCCTTGTCGAACATCACGCTCTGGAACCGCGCATACGGGCACATGTGCATGCACACCGCTTCGCGCAACCAGCCAGCGTTGATGTAAGTGGCGCCGGTGAAGAACAACACCCAGAACAGGCTGACGCCGCCCATCTGCAAGGTCAGCAGCTCTTCGGCCAGAGGCCGGATTGGGGTGAAGTAGCCGACAAAGGTCAGGCCAGTCAACAGGCTGATCGCCAGCCACAAGGTGTGCTTGGCCGAGCGCCGCATCAGTTTGTTCAGGCCCCACGGCGCAGCTTGCAACTTGATCCGCTGGTTGCGTTCGCCCTCGGTGATCTTCTCGCACCACATGAAGATCCAGGTCCAGGAGCTCTGTGGGCAGGTGTAGCCGCACCAGACCCGACCGGCGAATACGGTGATCGCAAACAAACCGAACGCGGCAATGATCAGCAGCGCCGAGAGCAGGATGAAGTCCTGCGGCCAGAAGGTCGCGCCGAAGATGTGGAATTTGCTTTCGGAAAGGTCCCAGAGCACCGCCTGACGGCCACCCCAGTTCAACCACACGGTGCCGAAAAACAGCAGAAACAGAATCCCCGCGCCGCTCATGCGCAGGGTGCGGAACAGGCCGGTGAAACTGCGGGTGTGGATCAGGTTGTCGCTGGACTTGGCCTTCATCTTTGGGCGTGAAGGCTCGAATGTTTCAACGGTTCGAACGGGGATTCTATCGCTCATGGTCTTTCGCTCATCAGCCTCCATCAGGCACGAGCACTATGAGCGGCGATCTGTTTGCATAACAGACTCAGCTATTGCAATAAAAAGCGGATCAGATGGACTTTTAGCCACAGCCTGCGACAAGTTGAAGCACCCGGCGCAGCGGGACGTCGGTGCCTATATCAGGCGTCGGCGGGGGTTGTTGATCCGGGTCAGTCAAATCACCGAATCACTGTCGGTTGCCTTCAAATGCCGGCGACCGTCCACGGCACCTGCTACGGTCAATGCATCGGCTTCTGCTTCGGTGATGTAGATGCGCTGGCCGTTAAGGTCCACTGCCGACATGGATTTTTCCCCGTCGGTGACGATGGTGACGTCGGGGCACAGGCGGATTTCCTCGCCGTTCTCGGTCGTGAAGAAGCAGGTCTGGTTTTCGATGCGCACAGTCATGTCAGGGTCCTTTTTTCTGCGGGTTCTAAAGTGTTAGGACGCAGGCGTCGGCCATCGTTCTGTGCAACCGATTAATGGTCGGTGCGGTCCATCCTTTATCGAGCGGTTTTCTCTCCCATCATCACAAGGACTGCACCATGAACGCTTGGTGGCATGAGGTTTGGGTGACCTTGCAAGCGGAGTTCGCCGACATTGGCGACGCGTCGCAATTGACGCGCATTACGGTGCGTCTGTTGATGGCTGCGTTATTGGGCGGGATTCTGGGTTTTGAGCGCGAACAAAAGGGCAAGGCCGCCGGGGTGCGCACCCACATGCTGGTAGCCCTCGGTGCGGCGCTGTTTGTACTGGTGCCGCAAATGTCCGGCGCCCAGGCCGATGCGATGAGCCGGGTAGTGCAGGGCGTGATTGCCGGGATCGGTTTTCTTGGTGCCGGGACCATCCTGAAAAACCAGGAAGGCGATGAAGGCCATGTGAAAGGCCTGACCACCGCCGCCGGGTTGTGGATGACTGCAGCCATTGGGGTTTCAGCCGGGTTGGGACGTGAGGCGACGGCGGTGTTCAGTACGCTGCTTGCGCTGGTGATTTTGGGTGTGATGCCAATGATCGTGAAGATGCTGGACAAGGACAAAGATCCGTTGTAGGAGCGAGCTTGCTCGCGAAAGTCGTCAACGATAACGCTGCGAGCCCGATACACCGAGGCGCTCTTGGGTTTATCGCGAGCAAGCTCGCTCCTACAGTGGGGAACTCAGGGGCTGACGATCACCGGCGGCGGGGGCCCCGGCGGATCCTCACGCGGCGGCGGGGTGGTGCCGGGCGGTTCCTGCTCGGGCACCGGCTCCGGTTCGGTTGGCGGAATCGTCGGGTTGTCGATGTTCGGATCGGGCGTTTCGGCAGGAATTGGAATACTCATCGTTCAAGCCTCCGGTGGCAGATGGCGTAAGTCGTGCTTAAGTTGGTTGACCACCGCGCAAGGGATTTGATTCCACCGGCAACCCAGGCAAATGCCCGTGAACTTTTACCGGCACTCGCCGCTCGGAACCTAAGTGAGTTCATTCCGGGGCAGACAGTCCTACGGGATGAATATCAAGCACAAGAGCGTCCATGGGGCGTAAAGGAGAGATGCTCGATGACTGCTGAAAAACCCACAGAGCTGAACTACAACCCTCATATGCCGCTGTCGCAGGCTTTATTGCTACCGCGAATCGCAATCGAAAACACCATGCCGACCCTTGATGGCGGGCAGTTCGCTGTCAAGGCCGTGGTGGGTCAGGACGTGGTGGTGACCAGCAAAGTGTTTGCCGACGGTCACGACAAACTCGCCGTGCGCATTCGCTGGCGTGCCGAGGGTGACGAGACCTGGCAGACCGAGGTCATGACCGATCTGGGCAATAACGGCTGGCAGGGACAGTTCCGTGTAGAGCGTCAGGGCCGCTACGTGTTCTGCATCGAAGCCTGGATCGATCAGTTCGCCAGCTTCTGTTATGAGCTGGAGAAGAAGCATGCGGCCAGGGTGCCGGTCAGTCTTGAGTTGCAAGAAGGGCGCAACCAGGTCCAACAGGCGGCCGAGCGCACGGACGGACAGCTGAGCGAAGCACTGGCGGCGCTGCACCATGAGTTGACCGGGTTGCTCGAAACCGAGCAGGTCGCGCTGTTCTTGCACCCGCGTAGCGCCGACCTGATGGCCCAGGCCGATCATCGCGCCTACCTGAGCCTGAGTCCTGAATATCCGCTGGACGTCGAACGGGAATTGGCCCAGTTCGCCAGTTGGTATGAGTTGTTTCCACGCTCGATCACCGACGACCCGGCCCGCCACGGCACCTTCAACGATGTGCACTCGCGGCTGCCGATGATCCAGGACATGGGCTTCGACGTGCTGTACTTCCCGCCGATCCACCCGATCGGCCGCAGTTATCGCAAAGGACCGAACAACTCATTGACGGCTGGCCCCGACGATCCGGGCAGCCCCTATGCCATCGGCAGTGAAGAGGGCGGGCACGAAGCGATTCATTCAGAACTGGGCACCCGCGAAGACTTCCGCCGCCTGGTTGCAGCGGCAGCGGACCATGGGCTGGAAATCGCCCTCGACTTTGCCATTCAATGTTCCCAGGATCACCCGTGGCTCCAACAGCATCCAGGCTGGTTCAACTGGCGGCCGGACGGCACGATCAAATACGCCGAAAACCCGCCGAAGAAATACCAGGACATCGTCAACGTCGACTTCTATGCCACCGACGCGATTCCCAGTCTCTGGGTCGAATTGCGCGACATTGTGGTGGGTTGGGTCGAGGAGGGCGTGAAGATCTTTCGTGTCGACAACCCTCACACCAAACCGCTGCCGTTCTGGCAATGGCTGATCGCTGATGTGCGGGCGCTGTACCCGGAAGTGATCTTCCTCGCCGAAGCCTTTACCACCCCGGCGATGATGGCGCGGCTGGGCAAGGTCGGTTATTCCCAGAGCTACACCTACTTCACCTGGCGCAACACCAAGACCGAACTGGCGACCTATTTCACCGAACTCAATGAGTCGCCGTGGCGCGAATGCTACCGGCCGAACTTCTTCGTGAACACGCCGGACATCAACCCGGCGTTTCTCCATGAATCCGGACGCGCCGGTTTTCTGATCCGCGCGGCGCTGGCGACCATGGGCTCCGGCCTGTGGGGCATGTATTCGGGGTTCGAGCTCTGTGAAGCGGCACCGGTGCCGGGAAAAGAGGAATACCTCAACTCCGAGAAGTACGAAATCCGTCCAAGGGACTTCACTGCGCCGGGCAACATCATTGCCGAGATTGCGCAGCTCAATCGCATTCGCCGGCAGAACCCGGCGCTGCACACGCATCTGGGCCTGAAGGTCTACAACGCCTGGAACGACAACATTCTGTATTTCGGCAAACGCAGCGCGGACGGCAGCAATTTCATTCTGGTGGCCGTCAGCCTCGATCCGCATAACGTGCAGGAAGCGAATTTTGAATTGCCGCTATGGGAGATGGGTCTGTCCGACGATGCCAGCAGCCAGGGTGAAGACTTGATGAGCGGTCATCGCTGGACCTGGCACGGCAAGTACCAGTTCATGCGGATCGACCCGGCGCATCAGCCATTCGGGATCTGGCGGATCACAACCTCTTGAACACACCGTGCATCCTGTGACGACACATTTTTTGCGGGCAGGTGAATAGCCCTGTAGGAGCTGCCGAAGGCTGCGATCTTTTGACTTTGCTTTTCAAAATTCAAGATCAAAAGATCGCAGCCTTCGGCAGCTCCTACGGAGGTTTCGCGGGTTTGAGGGTTCTATCAAATTCAACAGGAGTTTCAAATGGCGAAGAAACCCAAGGCAGCCACCTTCATCAAGGACCCGCTCTGGTACAAGGATGCGGTGATCTACCAGGTTCACGTTAAGTCTTTTTTCGACTCCAACAATGACGGGATCGGCGACTTTCCCGGTCTTATCGCCAAACTCGATTACATCGCCGATCTGGGCGTCAACACCATCTGGCTACTGCCGTTCTACCCCTCGCCACGGCGCGACGATGGCTATGACATCGCCGAATACCGTGGCGTGCATGCCGACTACGGCACCATGGCCGATGCCAAGCGCTTTATCTCCGAGGCCCACAAACGTGGCTTGCGGGTGATTACCGAACTGGTCATCAACCACACCTCGGACCAGCACGCCTGGTTCCAGCGTGCGCGCAAGGCCAAGCCCGGTTCGGCGGCGCGGGACTTCTACGTCTGGTCCGATGACGATCAAAAATACGACGGCACCCGCATCATCTTCCTCGACACCGAAAAGTCCAACTGGACCTGGGACCCGGTAGCCGGCCAATACTTCTGGCACCGTTTCTACTCCCACCAGCCGGACCTCAATTTCGATAACCCGCAAGTCATGAAAGCCGTGTTGTCGGTGATGCGCTACTGGCTGGACATGGGCATCGACGGTTTGCGGTTGGACGCGATTCCGTACCTGATCGAGCGCGACGGCACCAATAACGAAAACCTGCCCGAGACCCACGATGTCCTCAAGCAGATCCGTGCCGAAATCGACGCTAACTACCCCGACCGCATGTTGCTGGCCGAGGCCAATCAATGGCCGGAAGACACGCAGTTGTATTTCGGTGACACCGACAAAAAGGGCCTGAACGGCGACGAGTGCCACATGGCATTCCACTTCCCGTTGATGCCGCGCATGTACATGGCGCTGGCCCAGGAAGACCGCTTCCCGATCACCGACATTCTGCGCCAGACCCCGGAGATCCCGGCCAACTGCCAGTGGGCGATTTTCCTGCGCAACCACGATGAGTTGACCCTGGAAATGGTCACCGACAGGGAGCGCGATTACCTGTGGAATTACTACGCGGCCGACCGTCGGGCGCGAATCAACCTGGGGATTCGTCGGCGCCTTGCGCCATTGATGGAACGCGATCGCCGCCGTGTGGAACTGCTCAACAGCCTGCTGCTGTCGATGCCCGGGACTCCGACGCTGTATTACGGCGATGAAATCGGCATGGGCGACAACATCTACCTCGGGGACCGCGACGGCGTGCGCACGCCGATGCAATGGTCCATCGACCGTAACGGCGGGTTTTCCCGCGCCGATCCGGCCAGCCTGGTGCTGCCGCCGATCATGGACCCGCAATACGGTTACCTGTCGGTCAACGTCGAAACCCAGGCTGGCGACCCGCATTCGCTGCTGAATTGGACCCGACGCATGCTCGCCGTGCGCAAACAGTCCAAGGCTTTTGGACGCGGCACGCTGAAAATGCTGTCGCCGAGCAATCGGCGGATTCTGGCCTACACCCGTGAATTCACCGGGGCCGACGGTAAACACGAAATCATCCTGTGCGTAGCCAACGTCTCTCGCAGTGCGCAAGCGGCGGAACTGGACCTGTCGGCCTACGTCGGCATGGTGCCGGTGGAGATGCTCGGCGGTAACGCCTTCCCGCCCATCGGCCAGTTGAATTTTCTCCTGACACTGGCGCCTTATGGCTTCTATTGGTTCGTCCTGGCGGCGGAAAACCAGATGCCGAGCTGGCACGTCGAACCGGCGCAAAGCCTGCCGGACTTCACCACGCTGGTGCTGAAAAAACGCATGGAAGAACTGCTCGAAGCGCCGTCGCGCGGCACGCTGGAGCAGGGCATCCTGCCGAGCTGGTTGCAGAACCGCCGCTGGTTTGCCGGCAAGGATGCAGCCATCGAGCAGGTCAACATCGCCTACGGCGTGCGCTTCGGCGATCCGCTGCACCCGGTGCTGTTGAGTGAAATCGATGTCACCAGTGGCGGGCAGACCCACCGCTACCAGTTGCCGTTCGGCTTTATTTCCGAAGATCAGGTCGGGGCGGCATTGCCGCAACAATTGGCGTTGGCCCGTGTGCGGCGCGTGCGCCAGGTCGGTTTGATCACGGATGCGTTCAGTCTCGAAACCTTCGTGCATGCGGTGTTGCAAGGTATGCAAAGCCATTCCGCATTGCCGTCCAGCGCAGGCGAGATTCGTTTCGAGCCGACGGCGGAACTGGCGAAGCTCGGCCTGACCGGGGAATCGGAAGTTCGTTATCTGTCTGCCGAGCAATCCAACAGTTCGGTGGTGATCGGCAACAGCCTGGTGTTGAAACTGATCCGCAAAGTTGCGACTGGCGTGCACCCGGAACTTGAGATGAGCGCGTACCTGACCAACGCCGGTTTCGGCAATATTTCGCCGTTACTGGGCTCGGTGGTTCGCCACGATACGGCGGGTGAGGACACGCTGTTGATGATCGCCCAGGGTTACTTGAGCAATCAGGGCGACGCCTGGGAATGGACTCAAAACAACCTCGAACGGGCATTGCGTGATGAACTGGCCGACGCCATGTCCGAGCAGGAGCAGCACTACAACGCCCTCGCTGAGTTGAGAGACTTCGCCGGCATGCTCGGCCAGCGTCTGGGCGAAATGCACCAGGTGCTGGCAGCGCCGAGCGACAACCCGGATTTCGCGCCTCAAGTCACCGCGCAAAAAGATGCCTTGGCCTCGGCCAAGGATGTGGCGGCACAACTGGAACACGCACTGAAGTTGCTCAAGCAGCATCAAAACGAACTGAACCCGGCAGACAAAGTCCTGGTCACTCGTTTACTGGACAACAAAAAAGCCATCCTCAGCCATGTTCAGGAGTTGGGTAAAAAGGCTGCCGGCGGCTTGCGTATTCGTGTCCACGGCGACTTGCATCTGGGGCAGGTGCTGGTGATCAAGGGCGATGCCTACTTGATCGATTTCGAAGGCGAACCGGCGCGGCCGTTACACGAGCGTCGGGGCAAACACAGCCCGTACAAAGATGTCAGCGGCGTGTTGCGTTCCTTCGACTACGCGGCCGCCATGGCGATTAACGTTCAGAACGTCGACAACACCGCCGAAGCCCGGGCCGCTCGTCAGCGCGTCGCCGATCGCTATTTAAGTGAAGCGAGACAAGCATTTGTCGACGCTTATCGGCTGGCGGCAGCTAGTCTTGCTCATGCGTGGCAAGATCCGGAAGGCGAGGACGCCGCGCTGGCGTTGTTCGGTCTGGAGAAGGCGGCCTATGAGGTGGCGTATGAGGCTGAAAATCGCCCCACATGGCTGCCCGTGCCGTTGCACGGTTTGTATGGGCTATTGAGTGGGCTTAAACCCTTTTCCGATCTTGGTGGAGAGTAGTCATGAGTTTCTCGAACAAGGAACAGGGTCACGCTAAAGAGGCGCTGCTGCCCAGATCGCGGGACATCGACGCGCTGGTACGCGCCGAACATCACGACCCTTTTGCAATTCTCGGCCCCCACGGCGATGGCGCCGACGGGCAATTCATTCGGGCCTATCTGCCGGACGCCTTGAGCGTGCAGGTGGTGGCCAAGGACTCCGGGGAGGAACTCGGTAACCTCGAGGCCACCCAAACGCCTGGGTTGTTTGTCGGGCACTTCGAGCGGGCGCAGCCGTATCTGTTGCGAACCCGATGGGCTGGCGGCGAACAACTGTCCGAAGACCCGTACAGCTTTGGCCCGTTGCTCGGTGAGATGGACTTATACCTGTTCGCCGAAGGCAATCACCGCGATCTCAGCGCCTGCCTCGGCGCACAGCTGAAGACAGTCGACGGTGTCGACGGCGTGCGTTTCGCCGTGTGGGCACCGAACGCCAAACGGGTGTCGGTGGTCGGTGACTTCAACAATTGGGACGGTCGTCGACATCCGATGCGTCTGCGTCATCCCACCGGGGTCTGGGAGGTTTTCATCCCACGCATGCAAGCGGGGGAGGCCTACAAATACGAAATCCTCGGTGCCCACGGCATTCTTCCACTCAAGGCCGACCCGATGGCGCTGGCCACCTCGCTGCCGCCGGACACGGCCTCGAAAGTTGCGTCACCGCTAAAGATCGACTGGCAGGATCAGGACTGGATGCAATCCCGTGTCGAGCGCCATCGGCCGAGCGCGCCGCTATCGATCTACGAACTGCACGCCGGCTCTTGGCAGTGCGAGCTGGATGATCTGGGCGAAGTGGCCCGCCAGTACACCTGGCACGAGTTGGCCGAGCGATTGATCCCGTACGTGAAGGATCTGGGGTTCACCCACATCGAACTGATGCCAATCATGGAGCATCCGTTCGGCGGCTCCTGGGGCTATCAACTGCTCTCGCAATTCGCCCCGAGCGCTCGTTACGGGTCGCCGGATGACTTCGCCGCTTTCGTCAACGCCTGCCACCAGGCCGACATCGGCGTGATCCTCGATTGGGTGCCGGCGCATTTCCCCACCGATACCCACGGCCTGGCACAGTTCGACGGCACCGCGCTGTACGAGTACGGCAACCCGATGGAAGGTTTCCACCAGGATTGGGACACGCTGATCTACAACCTCGGCCGCACCGAAGTACACGGCTACATGCTGGCTTCGGCGTTGCACTGGCTCAAGCATTTTCACGTCGATGGCCTGCGGGTCGATGCGGTGGCTTCAATGCTGTATCGCGATTACTCGCGCAAGGCCGGCGAGTGGGTGCCGAACCGTCATGGCGGTCGGGAAAACCTTGAAGCCATCGACTTCCTGCGCCATCTCAACGATGTCGTCGCACTGGAAGCGCCGGGTGCGCTGGTCATCGCCGAGGAATCCACGGCATGGCCCGGTGTCAGCCAAACCACCCAGCAGGGCGGCCTGGGTTTCAACTACAAGTGGAACATGGGCTGGATGCACGATTCGCTGCATTACATCCAGCAGGATCCGGTCTACCGCGCCCATCATCACAACGAGCTGAGTTTCGGCCTGGTGTACGCCTGGTCCGAGCGCTTTATCCTGCCGATCTCCCACGACGAAGTGGTCCACGGCAAGCACTCGCTCATCGACAAAATGCCCGGCGACCGCTGGCAGAAATTTGCCAACCTGCGCGCCTACTTGAGCTTCATGTGGGCGCACCCGGGCAAGAAATTGTTGTTCATGGGGTGCGAGTTTGGCCAGTGGCGCGAGTGGAATCACGATCAGCAGCTGGATTGGTACTTGCTGCAGTACTCGGAACACAAAGGTGTGCAGAAACTGGTCGGCGACCTGAATCGGCTGTACCGCGAAGAACCGGCGCTACATGACCAGGACGACACGCCGCAGGGGTTCCAGTGGTTGATTGGGGATGATGCGATCAACAGCGTTTATGCATTCCTGCGCTGGAGCAAGGACGGCCGGCCGGTGTTGGTGGTGGCTAACTTTACCCCGGTGCCGCGTGAGAGTTATCGGATTGGCGTGCCGTTTGCGGGGCGTTGGACTGAGGTGATTAACAGTGATGCTGCGACTTATGCGGGTTCCAATTATGGGAACAGTGGTGGGGCGTTTACCGAGGAAGAGGCGAGTCATGGGCAGGCATTGTCGTTGGTGCTGAATTTGCCGCCGTTGGCGGTGTTGATGTTGCGGCCGGAGGGGTGATCCTGGATCGTTGATTGCGGGCTGGCCCTTTTCTACAGATGGTGATCTTTAGGAAAGGGGGGCTCGCGTTTGATGGCTTCGAGATTATCGATGAAGTGTTGTTGCTCCGGGATATCCGTTCTCTCTCCAATTTGAAATTATCTTAAAGGCTTCGCCGGCCATTTTTTCAACTTCAGGCACTTTCTCCAGTTTTAGTTTGTCTGGATGAATAAGCAGTGCAAGGTCCTTGAATCTTCTGCTTCTACTTTTTTCGTCTTCGTCAGGAAAAATAGCGCTGATATTGCTTTTGTTATTAATGATATCGACAGCCTTATTATATCCTTCGATAATTTTTTCATCCGTTTGCGATGGCAACGTTATTGGAGTTATAAGCGTACTCTCCATCGGTCTCTGGCTGCCGCGCGAATGGAACGCACCAGGCTGATGATTTGATTCGAATTGCTGCGGTCGTGACTGGGTTCGATGAGAGCCACTCGGCCTACCACTCCTCGAAAAATGGGGTGCGCCCCTGCCAGTTCCTTTAAATAAATCGAAAACAGGTGCCTTCCAGGGTACATAAGATCCGCTAGTTGTAGAATTAAAGCCTAATGCAGACTGGAAAAACTCGTCAGCCATTCTATATATATCCGTACCAAGCTGTTCTTTTTCATTTTTCAGCTCTGCGCGCAACAGAAGTATTCTTGTTGCAAATTTCCCATATTGTTCGGGCTTTGACACCGACTTCATCTTGTTTATTTTTTTAAGAATCTTCTGTATTTCTTTAGAGTCTTTAATGGCGCTTGTTATTGTGGTGGATTTTTCAAGCTCTTCTCTGAAGTTTTTTAAATCTTCATCATTGTACTTTTCGCCTTTCTCTCCCTGTACATCGAGTAAGGTAATTGGATTATTGCTGACCATACAATAATAATTGAGACCGTCAATTGGTCCCGCGGGGTCTGGATTGATCCAGCGCTGCAACCACGGTGCGTAATAGCGCAATCCATAATAATAAAGCCCGGTGGCATCGCGTTCCTTACCGGAATAACGCACGGTCTTGTATTTGGCCTCGGTGGCATCTCGACCCGCCCACCAAGCCGTGCCACCAAATGGGTAATACCATTCCTGGCTGATCAGGTCGGCGTTTTGGTCCAGTTCCAGCGTGCTGGATTTCAGATGATCACCAAGGCTGTAACGCACCTGATCCTGGGGGATGTCCTCCGGTTGTCTGACGGCCCAATGCAGCACTTGCACGCTATTGCTGCCGGCGCTGGCGATGATGACGTGGAGGGTTTCACCGGTGCCACTGTGGCTGCGGATTTCCAGGCCGGGCAGGTAGCGTACTTCACGGATGATCGTGCGGGCGTTGGTCTGGTTTGAGTGCACTTTGCGCACGCGCTGACCACCACCGTCATAGAGGTAGCACTCGCAATCGTCTTCCTCGTCCTCGCGCACAACGAGCCGTACTTCCCGCAGTTGGTTACGCAGGTCCCAGCCAAGTGACTGACCGACTTGCAGTTCACGCAAATTGCCATTGGCATCGAAGCCGTTGGCCAGTTCGTCATCGGTCGGTGGCCGGTTGTCGCGCTCGGGCAAACAGCGGTTGCTGTAGCGGGCACGGGTCAAGGTGCGGCCATGCGCTTGCGCGCCGACATGCACCAGATCCAGCAGGTTGCCGCCGGCGTCGTAGTAATAGGTCTGCGTGTAGTTGGCGATCTGGTTGGGGTCGGGGGGCAGGGGTTGCAAGTCGGGCAGGGTGGGGCCGCCGCGTCCGTTTTTGGCCTCGCATCCCGTGGCGTGGATCAACTGGTAGAGCGTGTCGTAGCGGTAGATCTTGGTCGTTGCGATGCGCTGGTTGTTGAAGTAGCGGATCGGTTGCGCGGCATCTTCGATGCTCAGCACATTGCCCACGGCGTCGTAGTGGTAGTTCAAGTCTTGTAGCGGCGTGCCATCGGCTTTGTATGCGCTCAGTCTCGTCAGCCGGCCGTTGGCCTCGTCGTAGTGATGGCGGGTGATGACCTTGTTGCCTGCCGTTTCAGACTCAATCTGGCCCGTGGCGTTGTAGTGGATAGCGCTGACCAGCACTTGTTCGAGCTGCCCGTCGCCAGCCAGCGTCAGGCGGGTGTCTTTCAGTTGCCCATCGACGGTGTAGGCGAAAGCCTGGATGTTGCCCAGTGCGTCGGTCTGCCGGAGCGGTTCGCCGGTGGATGCATAAGTATTCCGGGTAATCGCACCGTCGACGGATTCGAGCAGGTTATCCCGCTCGACGTCGTTGTTCGGCCAATTCGGTGGATTTGTTTCCCGCAGGAACTGTCGGGCCTGTTTCAGCAGCGCACCGCTGAGACCCAGGTCGAGGATACGCAGGGTGCCGGCCGGGTCGTCATGGCGAATCAGCTGACCGCACAGGTTATGAGCACCAGCGTCAGTGCCCGCATAAGTAAAACACTCCAGCGTATGCCCGGCGACGTCCCGACCGCTTTCGCGCACGACCACGGGGCGAAGCAGCGGATCGTATTCGGTCAGTGAGTGGCTGCCGCGTCCGTCCCAGCGTTCGACGATGTGCCCAGCGTGTCCCGGCAACGCCAGTCGCCACCCCGCATCCACACTGTCAGTCAGCACCGTAACACCAGACAGGCTAAAGCTCTGATTCAGGTTCTCCGGAACGCGCTCTTCGGTTTGGGTCAACACAAACAAATACGGATCACGTCTGCCCACCAACCGGTCAGCCGCATCGAACCGTTGCTCCATCACCCGTGTTTCAAGCGGATCGATAGTCTCCCGCCGATGAAACTGCACAGTGCGGACCACCAAGCCACGCGCATCCGACACCACCAGGGTCGGTGTGTCGGTATGTACGTATGTCGAAGCCTCTGTTGGCATCCCTGCGGATCCTGATCAAAGTGGACTGCTCACCACAATGCATGACCACCAGAATCCTGGATACTGTAAGAACTAACAGGTCGGAGGTGTCGTGTCAGGCTTATCGGGTTGGGAGAGGCTGGTTGCGGGGCGTTGGACTTAGGTGATTAACAGTGATGTTGCGATCTATGCTGGGTCAAATTATGGAAACAGTAGTGGGGCGTTTACCGAGGAAGAGGCGAGTCATGGGCAGGTATTGTCGTTGGTGCTGAATTTGTCGCCGTTGGCGGTTTTGATGTTGCGGTCGGAAGTGTGATTGCATCGTGTGAATATCCGGCGATATGTAAAAAGTCGCCAGATAAGCACTCGTCAATGCCCGTGTGCGAAAACTGTCTCGATAATTCGCTTGGTTTGTGCCCATTATTTTTTTTCGTCACATGTCTACGCTCAATTGTTAAGTGGCTCTTTATGAGCGTTGATGAGTTGCAGCTGATTGTCTGCGCACACGGAGTGTCTCTAGATGCGCCATCCGTTGTCCAACTATCTGAAAGGCTTGAGTGGCTCTTTCCGCAACATCAGGTGTGCTGTCCAAGTGCAGTCTGTCGGGATGAATAAGTAGAGCGATACGCCGATAACGAGTTGTTGTTTCGTGTTCGCTCTCCTCAGGCAACATAGTGCTCGTGGTAGCCGGGTTATTAATGATATTGATGGAAAGCTCATACCCTTGGATTATCCTAGTGTCAGTACCCAATGGGAGTGGTACCGTATACGCCATTTGATTCGGTTGGTCGGCAGCATAGCCAGTATTTGAGCGATCTGAGGTTGGGCCATTACTTCCAGATCTGTTACCGCGGCGTGACTGCTGCGAACTGCTTGAATCCCTTGGTCTTTGATCTCTATGAAAACGATCTGAACCACTAGTGTTCGGAGTGGCTCCAGTTGCTCGATCTTGCCGATACCCTTGTTGGTAAAGGTTATCAAAAGGTTTAAAGTCTTTAGCGCGAATGAGAATCTCAAAAAAAATGAAATTACTATCTTTGTCGTTGTTGGTGAGTTTTGAGGATGCGTAAACTGCTTCCTGAGTTGGAAGATGTTTGCCAAGCTTGCGAATCTGCCTATTAAAATATTCGCGTTCTTTCCTGTTTCTTATACTTTCTATTTTAGATATTTTATCTCGGTAATATGTTACTTTGTTAGGATCAAGCGTGACTAGGTTTTCCGGTTCAAACTTGTCAAATAGCGTTTTAAACTCTTCTAGGTAACGTTTGTGGTTGAAGTCATCTCCAACTTTTCCCAGCATGTCAATATAAGTAACAGGGTTATTGTTGACCATTGAAAACAAATTCATCCCGTCCACATATCCTGCCGGATCCGGATTGATCCACCGCTGCAACCACGGCGCGTAATAGCGGAAACCGTAATAATAAAGTCCCGTTGCATCCCGCTCCTTGCCGGAATAACGCACGATTTTGTAGTTGGCCTCGGTTGCGTCTCGACCTGCCCAGTAAGCCGTGCCGCCGAACGGGTAATACCATTCCTGGCTAATCAGGCCGGCATTCTGGTCCAGTTCCAGGGTGCTGGATTTCAGGTGATCGCCAAGGCAGTAGCGCACCTGCTCCTTGGGAGCTTTCTCCGGTTGTCTGGTTGCCCAATGCAGCACTTGCACGCTGTTGCTGCCGGCACTGGCAGCGATGACGTGAAGGGTTTCACCGGTGCTGCTGTGGCTGCGGATTTCCAGGCCGGGCAGGTAACGCACTTCGCTAACAAGGGTGCGGGCGTTGGTCTGGCTTGAGCGGACCTTGCGTACACGTTGGCCACTGCCATCGTAGATATAGCACTCGCAATCGTCTTCCTCATCCTCGCGCACAACGGGCCGTACTTCCCGCAGTTGGTTACGCAGGTCCCAGCCAAGAGACTGACCGACTTGCAGTTCACGCAAATTGCCATTGGCATCGAAGCCGTTGGCCAGTTCGTCCTCGGTCGGTGGCCGGTTGTCGCGCTCGGGCAAACAGCGGTTGCTGTAGCGGGCACGGGTCAAGGTGCGGCCATGCGCTTGCGCGCCGACATGCACCAGATCCAGCAGGTTGCCGCCGGCGTCGTAGTAATAGGTCTGCGTGTAGTTGGCGATCTGGTTGGGGTCGGGGGGCAGGGGTTGCAAGTCGGGCAGGGCGGGGCCGCCGCGTCCGTTTTTGGCCTCGCATCCCGTGGCGTGGATCAACTGGTAGAGCGTGTCGTAACGGTAGGTCTTGATCGGCTCGATACGCTGGTTGTTGAAGTAGCGGATCGGTTGCGCCGCATCCTCGATGCTCAGCACATTGCCCACGGCGTCGTAGTGGTAGTTCAAGTCTTGCAGTGGCGTGCCATCGGCTTTGTGCGCGCTCAGTTCCGTCAGCCGGCCGTTGGCCTCGTCGTAGTGATGACGGGTGATGAGCTTGTTGCCTGCCGTTTCAGACTCAATCTGCCCCTTGGCGTTGTAGTGGATAGCGCTGACCAGGATTTTCTCGACCTGTCCATCGCCGGCCAGCGTCAGGCGGGTGTCTTTCAGTTGCCCATCGACGGTGTAGGCGAAAGCCTGGATGTTGCCCAGTGCGTCGGTCTGCCGGAGCGGTTCGCCGGTGGGCGCATAAGCGTTCCAGGTAATCGCACCATCGCCGGGTTCGAGCAGGTGATCCCGCTCGACGTCGTTGTTCGGCCAATTCGGGGGATCGGTGTTGCGCAGGAACTGTCGAGCCTGTTTCAGCAGCGCACCGCTGAGACCCAGGTCGAGGATACGCAGGGTGCCGGCCGGGTCGTCATGGCGCATCAACTGACCACACAAGTTGTGCGCGATAGCCTCGGCCCCGGCGTAGGTAAAACGTTCAAGCGTATGTTCGGTCACGTCCCGACTGCTTTCGCGCAAGACCACCGGGCGCAGCAGCGGATCGTATTCGGTCAGTGAGTGGCTGCCGCGTCCGTCCCAGCGTTCGACGATCTGGCCAGCGCTACCCGGCAACGCCAGTCGCCACCCGGCATCCAGACTGTCAGTCAGCACCGCAACACCGGACAGGCTAAAGCTCTGATTCAGGTTCTCGGGAACGCGCTCCTCGGTTTGGGCCAGCGCAAACAAATGCGGATCACGGCTGCCCACTAACCGGCCAGGCGAGTCGAAGCGTTGCTGGGTCACCCGTGTTTCAAGCGGATCAACAGTCTCCCGCCGATGAAACTGCGCAGTGCGAACCACCAGGCCACGCGCATCCGACACCACCAGGGTCGGTGTGTCGGCATGCACGTGTGACGAAGCCTCTGCTGGCATCCCTGCGGACCCTGATCAAAGTGGACTGCTCACCACAATGCATGACCACCAGAATCCTGGATACTGTAAAAACTAACAGGTGGAGGCAGTTTTTTTCACCACCGCATCCGTACCCCAAGACTCCCAATCAACCCGTTCAAGTCATTGTCATCCACGTCACTGCTGTAATCGGCGCTGATGTACAGGCTTACGGCGGGCGTCACTCTGGCCACCAGCCCCAACCCCACTTCGACCGTCGATGAATTACGGCTGCTGCTGATCTTGTCGACCTGATCGAGGGTCACGGTATTGCCGGTGTACACGGTGTGCCACAAGTTGGTCCGCACGTAAGGTTCGACCCCCAGGCCGTTGATGTCGTAGCTACCTTTCAATCGTGCACCGACCCGTCCGCTCCAGGACGTCAGGTCGCTGGACGACGCATTGCCCGAGTCTGCGTAAGGGGTGTCCAGGGTAATCCGCTGATTGATCAACTGCGCCTGAGGTTCGACGACCCAGTTTTCGCTGATACCAATGGGGAATCCACCTTCTACCGACAGCGTCACAGCACTGCCCTCGGTGACCTGCCGGGCACCCTGGTCATTGCGGCTGTAACCGTTGACGCGCCCACCACTGGCCGTCAAATCCACGTGCCAGCCTTGGGGGCCGGTCAGGCTCCAGTAGGCGCCGAGGCTCTGGCCTTCAAGGTTGAGGGTGTCGGTGGTGGGGTCAGCGAGGGCGCGACTGGTCAGCAAACCGTTGCTGTTGCCCTGAAAGTGACTCGTGCCGCCGACCAGCCCGACCCGCTGAACATGGCCACTGCCGCTTTGCAGCGTCAGGATCGCCGGGCCTTTGAGATCGTTGACGCCGGGGACGGAAGAACCCTGGGCCTGAAAGTCGGTTTGTGCCTGCCGCGAAGCCTGTCCATAGAGCTGATCCCAGGCCGAAGGCGCGGCGTCTTCGACCGTCAGGCGTGTACTTCGCAAGTCAGGGTTGGCGCTGAAGCGGCCGGGGTAGGTTGAAGCAAGGGCGGGCAAGGTGAGCACCGGGATCTCCTGGTCGTACCAGGGCGCTGTTTCTTCCTCGGCAGGCGAGGCCTGCACTTCCATGGAGGAGCACAGCAGGAGGGAGCTCGAGACAGTGCAAAAAGTAACTTTGATCTCTTGTGGGGTGAGTGATGTTTTCATGGAGGTCTACCTTGCAGTCGCATGCGGTATCTCGCTCTGGCGTCTCTCCTACCCCGAATGAGGGGCGACCGAATGGATTGGGGCAAGCCTCTGCCCGCCCGTTTTCGCGGGTGTCTGGGGGTTTGTCCCTGATGGTGATTCCGGGGGTAGTAACGTGAAGCTAAGAAGACTGATGGCGTCGCGTCAAGAAAATGAACGATGAGCGGTATGGCTAAATTAGCCGATGCAACTGATTGTTTTTCTGTGATTATCTAAGTTCTTGTTTGTACGAAAAATCATCAGTGGAAACCGTGTGCCAGAGGCGTTCGGCAACCGACAATCGGTATTGGTATTTGTCCGAATCGTCGGATTACCAATGCCGTCTCGTAAAGGATTGCTGTCAATACTGATGCAGAATCGATGCCTTTCCCGCTCACGCGTAGCGTGTCACAGACGCACTTCAACGGCCAACGGCAAATGGTCCGACAGGTGCGTCCAGGGCTTATGCCCCAATATTCGCGGGTCATGACTACTCGCGTTACGCAGATAAACCCGGTCCAGACGCAGCAGCGGAAACCGCGCCGGATAGGTCTTCGCGGGGCGGCCATGGTGGCGTTCGAAGGCTTCGTGCAGGTCACTTTCACTCCTCTGTATCGGGGGCCTGCTTAAGTATGCGACTGATGTTGGCACGTGCAGTTCAGCGTGATTCGTCGTGATGTTAAAAGATCGCAGCCTTCGGTAGCTCCTACATTTGAACGGTGTACACCTGTAGGCGCTGCCGAAGGCTGCGATCTTTTGATCTTCTCAGACAAACACGATTTCATAGGGCAACCGCATACGTTCCAGCAGCACCGGTGGCAGCAGCGGGGCAAGGCCGATGGCCGGTTCACCGTCGAGCTGGCTGGCATAGGCGTGGGTGGCGTGGCTTTTGCGCGCGACGGTCCAGGTGTCGAGGCGAACCTTGCGTGCGCGATGCCAGGGGATCAGCCCGCGATCGCGCGTCGGCCAGTGCCAGGCCCAGACCGGCACTTCGTTGAACGCCGCACCGACCATGGCCGCCGCCTTGGCGCTGGCCCGGCCGACGGTGTCATGGTCGACATTGCCGTCCTCGCACCAGGTGCTGAACACCACATCGCCGGGGCGCAAGTAACGGGCAATGAATTGAGTCAATTGAACCTCCCGCTCCGCCAGGGCATTGTCGGTAAAACCGCCGCGAATCCACTTGAGGCTGTGCATCGGTAACCCGAGCCGGCGCAAGGCTTCGACGCTTTCCTGGGGGCGGAACACACTCAGGCGTTTCTCGGACCACTGCTGTGACCCCGGATGGCTGGCGCTGCCGTCGGTGATTGAGATCAATTGCAGGGGGTGGCCCAGGGAGCTGAGCAATTGCAGCAGGCCGCCGCACGTCACGACTTCATCGCCGGGATGCGGCGCGATCACCACGGCGCGCGCGCCCGTCGGTACCAACGTCTGGGTGTTGATGACAGGAATATTGTCCAGCTGAGGGGCGTTGTTCCAGATCTGTGCTGACAGGCTGGTTTCGCTGATGGAAACAGGTTTCATCGGGCTACGTCCTTGTTCTGGTTGATAGCAATGTGCCGCGCTCCGAACCCTGGATTGCCGCGTGCAGAGTATTGCTCATGTAACGTTATTCGTCGCGTCGATGTTCCATCCCGTTCGTGGTTTTATCCGGCCTGGACCAAGTCCCGCAAATAGTCACCGAAACCGCCCCGTGCCCGACTGTCCAACCGGGCACTGGTGAGCACCTGAGGACGCTGACTCCAGGCGATCGTCGCACCGCAGCGTTCAAGTTGCCGCACCAGTTGCACGTCTTCGTCACACGCCAGCGGTTCGAACCCGCCAGCGCGTTGGTAAGCGTCGGCACTGATACCCAGATTGGCGCCGTGGATGTGCCGATGACCTTCGCGTGCCTGGTAATGCCGGTGATAGCGAATCTGCGCCGACTCATCGAACGACTCGTGCCACACCTCCACGGTCACCGTGCCGCACACTGCGTCGGCGCCGAGCGCCAGTTGCGCCACCAGCCAATCGTGGGCCACCCGGCTGTCGGCGTCGGAGCAGGAAATCCAGCGTACCCCGAGGTTGAGCAGAAACCGCGCACCGGCGGCGCGAGCCCGACCGACGTTACGCGCCTCGATCTCAAGGCTGTGCACCGGGTAACTGCCGACGATCTCTGACGATCGATCGGTGCAACTGTCGAGCACCACCAGCACTTCGACCGTTTCACCGCCCAACAGCTCATGTTGCGCGGCGCGCAGGGCGGCTTGCAGGCAGTCTTCGAGCAAGTCTTCTTCGTTGTGCGCCGGGATCAGAATGCCAATCATCGCAAGCCCTCCAGTGCCGCCACGGAGCGCGGTTCGCGGCTCCAGACCTCCAACAGAAAATCGGCTTCCTGATGCAGAATCAGGCGCGGCAGGTGCAAGTGCTCGTGGAGCAAGTCATGGACTTGTCGGGCGTTCAGCGGGCAGCCATCAATTGGTGGACGCCAGTGGCAGGCGAGGAGTTGGCCATCGGCGGTCAGCGATTGTGCGGCGTGTTCGATCAGGCGTTTGAGGTCATCGGCGTCCAGGTAATAACCGACCTCGCTGAGCACGATCAGGTCGAACTGTTCGTTTGGCCAATCCCCCGGCAAACGACTTTGGCGGACTTCGGCATGATCGAACAGGCTCAACCGCGTGCGGGCCAGCGCCACGGCAGCGGCGGCGGTGTCGCAACACAACAGGCGGTCGCAGCGGGTGGCCAGGTCAGCGCTCAGTTCGCCGTTGGCGCAACCCGGCTCGAAGATGGCGCGGTAGTGGGGCCTGGGCAATGCGGCGACGGTGATCGCGCGTTTGCGTTGTTCGTACCAGCGTTGACGAAAGGCCCAGGGATCGTCGCTGCCGGCAAACAAACCATCGAAGTAGCGATCCTCGACGCTCATAGAAACACCACTTCGAACGGCTGCAGCAATCGGTCCAGTACATAAGGCGCCAATACCGGCGGCAAGCCGATTTGCGGGTCGCCTTCCAACTGGCTGGCGAAGGCGTGAATGGCATGCCGCTTGCGGGCTACCTGATGCGGCTCCAGCAGGATTTTCCGCGCCCGGTGCCAAGGTACAAAACTGTCTTCGGGGGTTGCCCAGTGCCAGGTCCAGACGGGAAGTTCATGCAGGGTCGCCCCGACTTTCCGGGCAGCCTCGGCACTGGCACGCCCCACGGCTTCGTGATCGCAATGGCCATCCTCGCGCCACGTGGTAAACACCACGTCGTTGGGGCGCAGATGGCGTTCGATGAATTGGCTCAACTCGGTTTCCCGTGCCGCCACCTGACTGTCGGCGAATCCTCCGCGCAACCATTTCAGGCTGTGCAACGGCAGGCCGAGTCGTCGCAGGGCTTCGACGGATTCCTGCGGGCGCACCGCGCTCAGGCGTTCCACCGGCCAGCGCCCGGAGCCAGGATGGCTGGCGCTGCCATCGGTGACCGAGATCAGCAGTAGCGCACGACCCGCGGCGGCGAGCATTGGCAGGAAACCACCGCAACCCAGCACTTCGTCATCCGGGTGCGGTGCGACGATCACCGCTCGCGAGCCTTCGGGCACCAGGGTCAGAATGTCGATCACGGGGAGTTGCGCCAGATGGCTGGAGGTTTGCCACAAATGCAGGGGGGTGCCCTGGCCAACGATCGGATTGGTTTTCATAACGTCCATGTCCCGGTGATAACGGTCTGCCCAAGGGCGGCGAGGTCCCGTTCGGCATGGCTTTGACGCAGGAACACCGGCAGGTCGGCGATCAACCGGGCAAACTGCCGATCCCTGCAATAGGGCGCGGCCCCCAGTGCGTGGCCGACGTGCTGGATGACCTGTTCAGCACAGTGTTCAACCACCGCCCGGACACGTCGGGCCAGCAGTTCTGCGTTGTCCTGAGGCGCGGCGTCGATGGTCAGTGCGCTGACCCGCAGCACCTCGGCAGCGGCATGCAATGCGCTGTCGACCGCACCGAGGTGGGCGAGGGCATGAGGTTCTTCGTGGTGCGCGCAGTGACTGCGCAGACGTTCGGCGATGCTCTGCGCGGCGCCGTACCAGCAGGCGGCAATGCCGATCCCGCCTTGCCAGAAGCCGGGACGTTGCAGGTAATCGCCGGGGTTACCGATGGCTTGCGCTTCAGCGCCGTCGAACAGCACCTCGACGCTACCGGTCGCGCCCATGCCAATCGCTTGCCAGCCCTGATCCGTGATGGTCACCCCGGGTTGATCCAGCGCCACCGCCACCAATTGCTGACGGTTCTGTCCATCCCATGCGGTCAGCAATGCATGACTCAACACTGCAGCCCCCGAGCACCAGGCCTTGCGGCCATTCAGCGCAACCAGTTGGCCCAGGGGGCTGACCCGCACCCGAGCCTGGGGCGGTTCGGCGGCCCACATGCCCCACGTGCTGGAAGGCGTGGGCGAACCGCCGAGCTGCTGGATGATCGCCAGCGCGTCGGTATGGCCTTCATACAACTTGCACAACCCCAGATTATGACCGCCAACGTCAGCCAGACACCGAAACCGCTCCAGCGTCTGGCCACTGCCGGGCAGTGGAAGCTGATCGAGACCGGCCTCCACCAGCGCCCGCAGGCACCGGCCTAACGCCTGAGTGTCGGCGTAGTCCGGTGACTGGCGATGAAGAAACGCCTGGAGGTCCATTTCACTCTTCTTCCTCATGCTGCAATTCGAACAGCAGCAGCGAGCGACCGGTGACCGAATATTCGTGACCGAACTCGAAACGCTCCTGACCACGGATCGACGGTTGATTGGTGTCGATCATGCAGGTCCAGAAACCGCCATCGGGCACCTCCGGCAGGAGGAAATTGACGATGTCGTGATGGGCATTGACCACCAGCAGCAACGTCTCGTCGGCACCTTTGCGACGGATGCCGGTTTCCTGTGCGCGCCCGTCGAGCAACATGCCCAGGCAGCGGCCATGGGCTTCTTCCCATTGCTCGATGCTCATTTCGCTGCCATCGGGCGCGAGCCAGGTGACGTCTTTGACGCCGATGTCCTCGTTGTAATTGCCCACCAGGAACCGCCCGCGCCGCAGGATCGGGTAAGTCAGGCGCAACTTGATCAGGCGCTTGACGAACTTCAGCAACGCCTTGCCGTCTTCGCTCAGGTCCCAATTGACCCAACCGATCTCGCTGTCCTGGCAATAGGCGTTGTTGTTGCCGTCCTGGGTGCGGGCGAACTCGTCGCCGGCCACCAGCATCGGCGTGCCCTGGGACAGCAGCAGCGTGGCGAAGAAGTTGCGCATCTGCCGCTGGCGCAGCGCATTGATTTCGGGATCGTCGGTCGGGCCTTCGACACCGTGGTTCCAGGACAGGTTGTTGTTACTGCCGTCCTGATTGTTCTCGTCGTTGGCTTCGTTGTGCTTGTCGTTGTACGACACCAGGTCGTTGAGGGTGAAACCGTCGTGGGCAGTCACGAAATTCATCGACGCATACGGCCGACGGCCACGCTGGTTGAACATCTCCCCGGAGGCGGTCATGCGGCTGGCAAAGTCCGCCAGTTGGCCGTCATCGCCTTTCCAGAACGCGCGTACGGTGTCGCGGAATTTGTCGTTCCACTCGACCCAGCCCGGCGGAAAGTTGCCGACCTGGTAACCGCCCGGGCCGCAGTCCCAGGGCTCGGCGATCATCTTCACCTGACGCAGGACCGGGTCCTGGCGACAGGCCACGAGGAAGCTGTGACGCTCGTCGAAACCGTCGTGGTAGCGGCCGAGGATGGTCGCCAGGTCGAAGCGGAAACCGTCCACGTGCATTTCCGACGCCCAGTAACGCAGGGAGTCGGTGACCATTTGCAGCACGCACGGGTGACTCAGGTCCAGGGTGTTGCCGGTGCCGGAATCGTTGATGTAGTAACGCTTGTCGTCGGGCATCAAGCGGTAATAGGAGGCGTTGTCGATGCCGCGCATGGACAGCGTCGGCCCTTGTTCATTGCCCTCGGCGGTGTGGTTGTAGACCACGTCGAGGATCACTTCGAGATTGGCTTCGTGCAGGTGCGCGACCATCTCCTTGAATTCGGCGATCTTGCCGCTGGCCAGGTAACGCGGATCGGGGGCGAAAAACGCAATGCTGTTGTAGCCCCAATAATTGGTCATGCCCTTGTGCAGCAGGTGCTGGTCGTTGACGAACGCGTGAATCGGCAGCAACTCCACGCTCGACACCCCAAGCTTGCGGATGTGTTCCAGCACGTCATCGACCATCAACCCGGCGAAGGTGCCACGCACGTTCTCGGGGACGGAAGGGTGACGCATGCTGAAGCCGCGCACATGAGTCTCATAAATAATGGTTTTGTCCCACGGCACGCTGACCCGATGGTCGTGGCCCCAGGTGTGGGCCGGGTCGATGACCTTGCATTTGGGCACGAAAGGCGCGCTGTCCCGCTCATCGAAACTGAGGTCGGCATCGGGGTGGCCGATGGTGTAGCCGAACAGTGCCTCGGACCATTTCAATTGGCCGACCAGTTGTTTGGCGTAGGGGTCGATCAGCAATTTGTTGGGGTTGAAGCGGTGACCGTTGGCCGGGTCGTACGCGCCATAGACGCGGTAGCCATAGATCAGCCCCGGATGGGCGTCGGGCAGGTAGCCGTGGTAGATCTCGTCGGTGTATTCGGGTAACTCGATGCGTTCCAGCTCCACCTCGCCGGCATCGTCGAAGATGCACAGTTCGACCTTGGTGGCGTTGGCGGAAAACAAGGCGAAGTTGACCCCAAGGCCATCCCACGTCGCGCCCAGCGGGAAGGGCAATCCTTCACGGATTCGCGAGGCCTCGACGTGAGGTTCTGGCGCGGCTTTCTTTGGACTGGTCATAGGTGCTCCTGCAATAGGGGGACAAAGCTGCGCCTCTGTAGGAGCGAGCTTGCTCGCGATGAACTCAACAGCGGCGCGTTTATTCAGAAAATGCGCGTTATCGTTAGCGTCCATCGCGAGCAAGCTCGCTCCTACAATGGCTTACTGCTTGGCTCTGGTTTTTTTCGAGGACGAGCGAGCCCTCGGTGGCGAGAGGGCTCGCCACGAATCAAATCAGGACAAAGATAAGAAGCGTCAGACAGCGGGTGGTTTACGCGCTGCCCGAGGCTTTTTCTCGGTGGCTTTTTCGCCCGGCGGGATGACCTTTGAGGCCTCGGCTGGCTTGGCTTTGGCTTTGGTTTTTGGCTCGCCGGCCTTACCGTTCGGGGCTTTGCTGGCCGGGGCCTTGGTGCCGGCGGTTTTGCTGCCAGCCGCTTTCGGCGACTTGCTCGGGGCGAGCGCTTCGGCTTCGGCCAGTTTGCGTGCCATCTCCCAGTGACGGGCTTCCTGGCCCTCGGGTTTTCCTTCCGATTCCCAGATCTGATAGGCAAATTCGCGGACGCGTTTATCGTCGGTACTCATCGCAATACTCCTGAACTGAACTCAAGTGTGGGTAGTTTGGATAAAGAGATTGACCGGGAAATCCCCCAGCGCGGCGCTAATCATCAGCTCCTTGTGATTTGTGACTGCGACGGTTGAAAAAAGTCCCTTCAGATTTTCATCAGGGGCGGCGTACGGCAATTTGACCCGCGTATCGCCCCACAGCAGCGCGCCGATCTGCGGGTCGGCACTGTTTTTCAGCAGTTCGGCGCAACGTATCGGGACGATCACGATGGCCCGTTTTCCTCCTTGCTCGCGAGCAAATGCCAACACCCGGTGAGCTTCGCTGCCAACGACTTCCAGGGCTTGATACGTCCCTCGCCGAAACAGCTCGGCATGCTCGGCACGCAGGTTCAACGTGCGTGCAATCAGGGTTTGCTTGATGCGCCCGTCACGCCAGTTCGCCAGCAGATCGGGCAGGTTCAACGGCAGCCGCAGTGCGTGTTGTCGGCTGACGTAATCCACCGGCCGGCGGTTGTCCGGATCGACCAGGGTGAAATCCCAGTAGTCGTTGCCCTGATAGAGGTCCGGCACGCCCGGCACCGTCATGCGCAGCAAGGTTTGCGCCAAACCGTTCAAGGCACCGGCGGTGGCGATGGACTTGATCGCCTTGCCGAGGGCCACGCGCAACAGTTCACCCTCAGGGCTCAACAGCAGACGCTGGATAAACTCCTGCGTCGCATTTTCATAAGCCTCGTTCGGCGCGCCCCAACTGCTTTGCAGCTTGGCTTCGCGCAAGGCTTTCTGTTGCCACTGCCAGAGGCGTTTGGCGTATTCCTCGAGTGCGGGCTGATCGTCACTGCGCAGTTCCAGCGGCCAGCTGCCGAGGATCGCCTGGTACAGGATCAACTCATCACCCGCCGAAGGCATCTGGTCGTCGTTGCGCAGAGGCCGGGCAAGCGCCTGCCACAACGGCACCTGCTCGGCGTACCAGGCGCTGCGCTCGCTCAACACCGCCAGCCGTGCGCGGGTGTCTTCGCCGCGTTTGTGGTCGTGGGTCGCGGTGGCCAGCAAGTTATCCGGGAATGCTTCGAGGCGACTGAGGCAGACCGCATGAAAATCGGCAACCGGCGCACTGAACTGTTCGGTGCTGAAACCCACGTCATTGCGCGACAGCAAAACGGCCGAGCGATAGAACGCGGTGTCTTCCACCGCCTTCGCCGCCGCCGGAGACGTCAGTTGCTGAAAGCGCACGCAAGCGTGCTTGAGCATCTTGCGTGGCCGACCGACCGGGCGTTTGCGCCAGGGCTCGCCGCCCAACCAGCCGGCCAGGCAATCGAGCACCGGCCAGTCGGCCTCGCCGAGGGTTTGTCTTGCACCGTCCATGGCTTGCTGGAAAAACACATCGTCTTCAGCGGAGCGGCCTCGAGGGCTGATATAGGTACGATACACCGGGAAATGCACGATCAGTTCCTGCAACGCCCGACGGATCGCGCCGAGGGTCAGGTCGCGGGTCATCAGGTCATCCCGGGCCACTTGCAACAGGGCCTGGGCGACACTTTCGAAATCGCCGGCGAGGGAACCGTTGAGTATTTGCTGGCGCGCCAGTTGTGCTTCCTGACGGAAATCGGCAGGCCGTTCGCTGTAGCGACTCCACAGTTCGCCCAACGTTCGGGCGCCTTCGGGATCGTGTTGCAGCAACGACAACTGGTTCATGAATTCGTAGCCGGTGGTGCCATCCACCGACCAGTCGCGGTGCAAGGTTTCGCCTTCGCCGAGGATCTTCTCGACGTAGATCGGCAGGTGCCGGCCCGGAGACAGGCTGTCGACCCGCCGGCGCAGTTTGCGGCAATAACCGCGTGGGTCTGCAAGGCCGTCGATGTGGTCGATGCGCAGACCGTCGATCAGCCCTTCACTGATGAGCTCGAATATTTTTGCGTGCGTCGCTTCGAACACGGCAGGCCGCTCGACCCGCAGGCCGCCCAGTTCATTGACATCGAAAAAGCGCCGCCAATTGATGTCGTCCGCGGCGGTGCGCCAACTGGCGAGGCGATAACTCTGGCGTTCCAGCAGCGTGTGCAGGCGCTGGAAACCTTCCAGGGTCAGCGAGTCGTAGCCTTTCAGGTTTTGTTCAATGGCTTGAAGAATGGCCGGATCAGTGACCAGTTCACGCAACTCTTCTTTCAACGGGATCGCCAGGCTGTGGGCGTCGGTCTGGTAACTCAAGGTGCTGAAGCGGTCCGCCAGGAATTTGAGCTGCTCAGCCCGTTCGGCGTCCAGTTGATCGTCTGCCTTGAGCAACTCGCCATAACTGGTCGGGCAGATCGGGAAGTGATGCTCGTAATGCTCGACAAAAAAAGCACCGTGCTGCGCATCGAACCGCAAGGGCAGGGTGCCGTCCTGCAGCGCGATGCCGTAATCGCTGCCGAGGAACGGCAGCAGCAACTGGCCCTCCATCAACGGATCGGGCGAATGCCACTGAATATCGAAGAACTCGCCGTAAGGGCTCAGGCGCCCCCATTCGAGCAAGTCCAGCCACCAGGGGTTATCGCTACCGCCGACCGCCATGTGGTTGGAAACGATATCGAGGATCAGCCCCATGTTCTGCTCGCGCAAGGCGCTGACCAAACGACGCAACGCCGCTTCGCCGCCCAGCTCGGGGTTGACCGTGGTCGGGTCCACCACGTCGTAGCCATGCATGGAACCGGCACGTGCGGCAAGCAATGGCGAAGCGTAGAGATGACTGATGCCCAGGCTGGCGAAATACGGCACCAGCGGCACCGCTTGATCCAGCGTGAAGCCTTTATGAAATTGCAGCCGCAGGGTCGCCCGCAGCGGTTGGATAAGCGCTTGATTCATTGGTCACGCTCGGCCGCCTGAAGTCGCGCACAGGCCAGTAGTTCCAGGCGTCGGGCGGCGTCCGGGTCATCGAGCAGGGCTTCGCTGTCGCCGGGCAGGCGTCGGGACCAGTTGGGATGGGTGTTGGTGGTGCCGGGCAAGTTGGCCTGCTGTTCGATCCCCAGGGCATCCTCCAGCGGCAGCAACACCAGCGGCGCACGGGTATGGCCGAGGAAGCGAATGGCGGCGTCCAGCACCTGATCGGTTTCATGGGACTCTTCGCGGAAGTTCTGCGGGTCTTCGCTCAACACCCGACGCAAGCCTTCACGCTCCCGTTCGCGATGATGGCGCCATTCGATTTCACCCGTGGCGTCAACCAGGCCGAGTCGGGCGTTCCAGTCGATATCGCGGCCATGCCACCAGCCATTGAGGGTCGGCAGGTCATGGGTGCTGGTAGTCGCCAGTGCGTTGTCCGGCCAATCGAGAATCGGTTTGAAGTGTGTGTTGTCCTGTTCAAACAGCAACACGCGCATGCCAAGGATCGAACGGGCGATGAGTTTCTCCCGCAGGCCGTCCGCCACGGTGCCAAGGTCTTCGCCCAAGACGATGGCCTGATGGCGATGGGATTCGAGGGTGAGCAACCGCAGCAGGTCGTCCACCGGATAATAGAGGTAGGCACCGTCAGCGGGCGATGCGCCGTTGGGGATCACCCACAGCCGTTGCAGACCCATGACGTGATCGATGCGCAGGCCACCGGCGTGAGCGAAGTTGGCCCGGAGCATTTCGATGAAGGCGCGAAAGCCGTGGCGAACCAGGCCTTCCGGGGAGAACGCGGAAATCCCCCAGCCCTGACCGCTGCGGTTGAGGATGTCCGGCGGTGCGCCCACGGTCAGCGAGGCGAGCAGTTCGTCCTGACGACTCCAGGCCTGGCTGCCGCCGCCGTCGGCACCGACCGCCAGATCGGCGATCAGCCCGATACTCATGCCGCTGCTGCGGGCGGCGGTTTGCGCGCGCTCCAGGCAGCGAGTGATCAACCATTGGCAGAAGGCAAAGAAGCCGATGCGTGTGGCGTTTTCTTCGGCGAATTCGGCCAGGGCAACGCCGCGCGGGTCGCGCCATTGCTCGGGCCATTCGCGCCAGTCCAGGCTTTCACCCTTGGCGGCGCGGGCTTCTTGAATGGCTTCGAAGCGACAGTGGTTTTCCAGTGCTTCGCCGGCGGCGTGACGGAAGCTGCTGAAGTCAGCGTGCAGCGGGTGTTCACCCTGGACAAACCCTTCGTACAACGCCTGCAACAGCCGATGTTTGGCCTCGGCGGCGACTGGCCAATCGATCAATGGCTGCTCTTCCAGGTGTTTCAGTTCCGCCGCCAGCCCGGTGGCATCAATCGCGGTACGCAACGCACGCTCCCCGAGAATGGCACCGGGCGCGGCATACAGGCTGTTGAGGAACAAACGACTGGACGGTGAATAAGGGCTGTAGCGCTGGGTGTCGCTGCTGAACATCGCATGCAGCGGGCTGATCGCCAGCGCTTCGGCACCACGTTCGCCGGCCACGCGGGCGAGGTCTTCCAGGGCCTGGGTATCGCCGAACCCGCCATCGCCGGGACGACGCAGCGAATACAGCTGCACGCTCAGGCCCCAGGCACGTGGGATCGGGCTGTCGACGGCATCGCCGACGCTGTAGCAGCGGGTCGGTGCAACGGCCAGGGTGAATGTCTGACCGTCGATGCTGACGTGCTGATAACCGACCGGAATCAGGCCCGGCAGAATCGCCTCGGCATCCAGTTTCAGGTTAAGTCGCGAGCCATCTTCGAGGTGGACCTCGCAGGGTGTTTCAGGCTCAAAGTAATGCGCCAGATTGAGGCCGACGCCGAAGTCTGCGGTCAGCAGTGGCGGCAGGTGACGGGTCTGTTGCACCTGTTGCAGTTCGAGCAGGCTGGCGTCGATTTCCTGAGCGCTGCCGGCCGGGTGGCCGAGTCCGGTGAGGACGGCGCGCAAGACTGATGGAGCGACTTTCTGTGGGCGGCCATTGGCGTCGATCCAGTCGACGGCCAGGCCGGCTCGGCTGGCCAGTATTTCCAGTTGCGCATCGCTCATTGGCGCTCTCCATCCGGGGGTAGCAAAGGGGCTGCGGCCGTGAGGCTGACTAGCGCGCAATACGGGGCAAGCGTGCCCTGTTCCAGCAGGCCGGCTGATTTCGGCGGGTGTTCGAACAACAACGCAGCGCCGACCTGTGGGGAGTGGACCACGGGCGTGTCGCTGAGGTTCAGGTCAATGCGCAACTGACTGCCATCGCCGAGTTGCCAGCGTGCCGACACCGCGCCTTGCGCCAGTACCTCCGCGCCCAGCGGATGGGCACCGGGCAGGCGCGCAATGATGTGCTGGTGGCGGATCTGCAACAGTTGGCGATACAGCGCGTAAATGGCCGATTGTCGGCTCGCCGTCAGGTTCGGACGGGAGTCTTCAAAGGTCTGCCGCGCGTTTGGATCGGGAATCCTTTCGCGTTTATGGGGATCGGCAAAGGCGCTGAACGCGGCAAACTCGTTACGTCGTCCTTCGCGAACCAGCTCCGCCAGTTCGCCGTGATGACTGGTGAAGAACAGGAACGGTTGCTCGGCGGCGAACTCGTCGCCCATGAACATCAGCGGGATCATCGGCGACAACAGCAACAGGGCTGTCGCGGCTTTCAAGGCGTCGGGGTGGGTCAGTTGGTGCAGCCGTTCGCCAAAGGCGCGATTGCCGATCTGGTCATGGTTTTGCAGAAACAGCACGAACGCGCTGGGTGGCAAGTGGCCGCTGGGCTCGCCCCGGGCTTCACCGTGGCGGTTGATGTGGCCCTGGAACACGAACCCCTGGCTCAGGCAGCGCGCCAGTTGTTCAGTGGGGTTGTCGGCGTAGTCGGCGTAATAGGCGTCGGTTTCGCCGGTCAGCAGCACGTGCAAGGCATTGTGGCCGTCGTCGTTCCACTGCGCGTCGAACCCTTCTTGCAGCAGGCTGGCCTGGTTGTGTTCGTTTTCGACCGTCAGCCACACGTGCCGCGCCGGATCGATCTGCTGGCGAACCCGTTGCGCCAGTTCCTGAAGAAAGTCCGGGCTTTCGATGGCATGTACCGCGTCGAAGCGCAAACCGTCAAAGCGGTACTCCAGCAGCCACATCAACGCATTGTCGATGAAGAAGTCGCGCACCTCGCGTCGCCGGAAGTCGATGGCCGCCCCCCACGGCGTGTGCTTGTCTTCATTAAAGAAGCCCTTGGCGTAGCGATGCAGGTAATTGCCGTCCGGGCCGAAGTGGTTGTAGACCACGTCGAGAATCACCGCCAGGCCATGGTCGTGGGCGGTGTCGATCAGGTGCTTGAGTTGTTCGGGAGTGCCATAGGAGGCTTGGGGCGCGTAGGGCAGAACCCCGTCGTAGCCCCAGTTGCGATCACCGGGAAACTGCGCCAGCGGCATCAGCTCGATCGCTGTAATGCCTAACTCGACGAGGCGCGCCAAGTGTTGCTCGACTTCGGTAAAGCCGCCGAGCGCACCGACGTGCAATTCGTAGATCACCGCCTCATTCCATGGCCGCCCCAGCCAGGTACTGTGTTGCCAGGTGTAGGCGAGGGGATCGACCACCACGCTGTGCCGATCGATGTCGCCGGCCTGTGCGCGGGAGGCGGGGTCAGGCACGTCCAGCTCGCCATCGATGTTGTAGCGGTAACGCGTGCCAGCGGGGCAGCGGGTGTTGATCACGAACCAGCCATCGGCCTGAGGCAGTAGCGGCAAGGATTGTCCATCTTCCAGTTCGACGCTGACGTAAAACGCATCTGGCGCCCACAAGGCAAAACGCGTGTGCTCTGCGTCCAGCATGATTGCGCCGTGGGGCCAGGTCTCAAGGGTCCGTAACGGCATCGTTGAAAACCTCTTACTATTTATTTATGGCCCGATTTACCCAGGGCTTTAGCCACCAGTTGTTCGTAGAGTTCGGCGTAGGGTTCGACCGCCTTGCACCAGTTGAAGGGTGCGGCCATGGCTCGGCAACGCATGGCGTTGAGAAGGTCGGGGAAGGCAAACACCTTGAATGCCCGGCTCAGGGCTTCCTGGTAGCTCTCCATCGTCGATTCGTCGAACAGGAAACCGGTCACGCCGTTTTCAATGGTGTCGGCCAAACCGCCGGTGTTGCGTGCCACCGGTAACGAACCGAAGCGCTGGGCGTACATCTGGCTCAGGCCGCAAGGTTCGTAACGCGAAGGCATCAGCAGGAAATCGCTGCCGGCGAACATGCGACGGGCGTCGGTTTCGTTGAAGCCGATACGTACGCCGATCTGGCCAGGGAAGCGCAGGGCCAGTTCACGCATGGCCTGTTCTTCTTCCGGCTCGCCACGACCGATGATCGCGATCTGGCCGCCCGACTTGACGATGTACTCGGAGACCGCTTCGGTCAGGTCCAGGCCTTTCTGATAGACCAGTCGCGACACCACCGCGAACAGCGGACCTTCGGAACCTTCCAGGCCAAACAGATCACGGACGTGGGCGGCGTTGACCGCTTTGCCCTCCCAATCGCCGATGCTGAAGGGGCAGAACAGGTGCGGGTCGGTGGCGGCGTCCCAGCTTTCGTCGATGCCGTTGGGAATGCCGCTGAGCAGGCCTTGCTGGGTCTTGGCGGCGAGAAAACCGTCGAGGCCGCAGCCGAAGGCCGGGGTGGTGATTTCCTGGGCGTAGGTCGCGCTGACCGTGGTGATGTGGCTCGAGTAAGCCATGCCGGCCTTGAGGAACGACATCTTGCCGTAGAACTCCATGCCTTCCTGTTGCAAGGCATGCATGGGAATACCAAGTTCCGGGCATGAGCCGAGACTGGTGACGCCTTGATACGCCAGGTTATGAATGGTGAACAGCGTCGGGGTGCGCTGTCCACGCCAGTGCATGTAAGCGGGCGCCAGACCGGCAGGCCAGTCATGGGCATGCACCAGGTCCGGGCACCAGTGAATTTGTGCGAGGTTGGCGGCGATATCGGCAGCCGCCAGGCCCAAGCGGGCGAAACGAATGTGGTTGTCCGGCCAGTCGCGGCCGTTGTTGGCGCCGTAGGGCGAACCTTCGCGCTCGTAGAGTTCGGGGCAGATCAACACGTAAATGACCAGACCGTCGGGCATGTCCATGCGCCCGATCTTGCAGGGAGGCAACGCGGCGTGACCACCCAGCTCACCAATGATATGAATCGGGTTTTCGCTGTGCAGCACTTGCGGGTAACCGGGGATCAGCACCCGCACATCGTGCAGTTGAGCCATGGCCCGGGGCAGCGCTGCCGAGACGTCACCCAGGCCTCCGGTCTTCACCAGGTCGGCAATCTCGGAGGTGACGAACAACACTTTCTTTCGGTTGGGATTCTGTCTGGCAATCGGTGCCATCGTCTTCGTGCCCGGGATACTGATCGACTGGGCACTGGGGGCACTCACGGCGCTCGATTCGCCGACCTGCTGATGAGCACGTTCTCCCTGAATGTCTAAAGCCGTACTGATCATATGAATCTCCCGTGTTGTTGATCTAATTCTTAGGTCTGGCAAACGGTGTTCCGTGGCCAATTCCTGTGGCCGGGCGCAAACGCGCTACGCATTGGTGAGCAAACGCTGCCCATGCGTTGATGCAGAAAGGCTTGAAGTGGACATTGCAAGGATTGCACCAGTCGCAACGCACCTCCCTTTCAGGTGACCCGTCGCGGTGGGTAAAAGTTTCGACTTTTTTTCCACTTTGTGACCGACCGGTTTTGCCCCGCGAAAATGAGTCTAGGCCAGAAGTTAGAGCGGGGCAGGTCAAATGGCAAAATTGTTCGACAATCGGTTTGAAGAGGTACGAACGTCCCGGTTGGAGAACGAAACGCACCGACGAAGGGCAGTTTTTTCTACGGTTGCGCCTCAAAAAATATTCACAACGTCACATTAATGTGCGAAGCGTGGCAGCACTGACGCACCATCAAGGTGCGCTCTTGGCGTCCCGCTTTTGGCCGAACCACTGCCTTTGCCAACCGGCATGCCTTGTTATAGTTCGGGCCTCATTTTTACCCGGTAAAGGATCACTACCATGTCTCAGTACACCGCGTTCACCGTCGAACTGGCTGACAAAATCGCCCATGTGCAGATCAACCGCCCGGAAAAGATCAATTCGATGAACGCTGCGTTCTGGAGCGAGATCATCGAGATCTTCCAATGGATCGATGACACCGACGAAGTCCGGGTGGTGGTGCTCAGCGGCGCCGGCAAGCATTTCTCCTCCGGCATCGACCTGATGATGCTGGCCGGTGTGGCCAATGAACTGGGCAAGGACGTTGGCCGCAACGCGCGCCTGCTGCGGCGCAAGATCCTCGCCCTGCAAGCGTCCTTCAACGCCGTCGACAACTGCCGCAAACCGGTGCTCGCGGCGATCCAGGGTTATTGCCTGGGCGGTGCCATCGACCTGATTGCCGCGTGCGACATGCGTTACGCCGCTGAAGACGCACAATTCTCGATCAAGGAAATCGACATCGGCATGGCCGCCGACGTCGGTACCTTGCAACGCTTGCCGCGGATCATCGGTGACGGCATGCTGCGTGAACTGGCTTACACTGGTCGCACCTTTGGCGCTGACGAAGCGCGTGGCATGGGCCTGGTGAATCGCGTCTACAGCGACACCGCCAGCCTGCTCGACGGTGTCATGGGCATCGCCCGCGAGATTGCCGGCAAGTCACCGATCGCGATCACCGGCACCAAGGAGATGATCAGCTACATGCGTGACCATCGCATCGACGACGGCCTCGAATACGTCGCCACCTGGAACGCCGCCATGCTGCAATCCACCGATCTGCGCGTGGCCATGGCCGCCCATATGAGCAAACAGAAACCCGAATTTCTGGATTGAATGAAAAATGACTTCACGCTGGACCACTGCAGTACTGGATACCGATCAGCCCGGCGGCTGGGCTGTAGCACGCAGCCCCGAGGGCTTTCTGTTCGATGACAATGGCGCGCTGTTCCCGCGCGAATGGCTCAAGCGCCAGGACCTGTCGATCCTTGCCGAACATGGCATCGGTCATCTGGATGGCGAACCGGTCTACTTGCTGGAGCTGCGCAGCCACAGCGAAGTACCGGGCTGCAACTGGAAAGGCCTGCGGGCGTTCATGCTCGAAGGCGATCACACGGTTTACAGGATGCTCGGTTATGCTGCGCAGATAGGCACCTGGGCCCGCGAACACCGCTTTTGCGGTAACTGCGGGCAGGCAACGCACCAGGTGCCGCGGGAGCGGGCGATGTATTGCGAGCCTTGCGAAATACGCTATTACCCGCGTATCGCGCCGAGCATGATCGTGCTGATCACCCGTGGCGATGAAGTCCTGTTGGCGCGCTCACCGCGCTTTGTCATCGGGGTCTACAGCACGCTGGCGGGGTTCGCCGAGCCGGGTGAGTCGGCCGAGGACTGCCTGATTCGCGAGGTTCGCGAAGAGGTGCGGATCGAGGTCAAGAACATTCAGTACATGGGCAGCCAATGCTGGCCGTTCCCGCATTCGATGATGCTCGGCTTCCATGCCGAATACGCCGGTGGCGAGATCGTGTGTCAGGAAGACGAGATCGAAGACGCCCAGTGGTTCAACGTTCACGACTTGCCGCCGTTGCCGGCGTCACGCTCGATTGCCCGTTACCTGATCGACGTCTACGTGGCGCGGCGCTTAGGCCACGCTGAACCAGTGTTGCCAGGCTAACCGTACAGTCAGGCCCAGCACCACGGTGATGAACACCGGGCGAATGAACTTCGCGCCGCCGCTGATGGCGGTGCGAGCCCCGAAGAAGGCCCCGACCATCACCGACAGGCCCATGCTCAGGCCGATGATCCAGTCCACTTGCCCGGAAAACACGAACACCGACAGCGCCGCAATGTTGCTGACGAAGTTCATGCTGCGTGCCACGCCGCTGGCCTTCACCAGGTCGATCGGGTACATCAGCAGACTGCTGACGGTCCAGAACGCACCCGTGCCGGGGCCGGCCACACCGTCGTAAAAACCGAGGCTGAAGCCTTGGGTCGATTGCCACTTTTTCTTGATCGGTGCATCGCTGTCCAGCGGCGCTTTCGGCGTGCCGCCAAATAGCAGATAGACACCGCAGGCAAACACGATCACCGGCAGCATTTTGTTCAGCCATTCGGCGGGCAGGTAATGAGCGACGACTGCACCGGTCAACGCACCGACCAACGTGCCGACGATGGCGTGCATCCATTGCCGGGGGTGGAACAGCTTGCGTCGATAGAACGTGAAGCTGGCGGTGGCCGAGCCGAAGGTCGAACTGAGTTTGTTGGTGCCCAGCACCAGATGCGGCGGAAGGCCCGCGGTCAGCAGCGCCGGGGTCGTCAACAAGCCACCGCCGCCGGCAATGGCATCAATGAAACCGGCAATGAAAGCAACAAGGGCCAGAATGGCCAGGGTGGTGAGGTCAACGCTGAGTTCGAAAGGCATGGAATCGGCTTATTCGGCGGGGTGCAGAACAGGGCTGCTGGGGGAGGGCCGATATCTTACCTATATCCAACTTCTGCGGCGACTGGTCTGACGCCATCGCGGGCAGGCTCGCTCCCACAGAGATCTCCGGTGCGGCATAGATCAAATGTGGGAGCGAGCCTGCTCGCGATGACTGACTTCCAGGCGCTACATTACTTAACCTGTGGCCCGTTCCCGATCTGCCACACAAACGGCGGCTCGGTCCCGTTGATCGACCAGTCCCCGACAATCCGCGCCTTGTAGATCACCGGATTGTGCGACGACACTGTCCGCGCATTGCGCCAATGACGGTCCAGCGCTTTACCCTCACGCGTATCCGAAGCGCCCAGTGCATTGAACAGCTCAGTGGTCGCACGCTGGATCAACTCCGAGACCACCACCTGAGCCTTGGCCGATTCGATTTCCGCCGCGACATTCGCCGCCCGCTCCAGGGTTTCATCCCCTGAGAACCGCGCCAGGTAAGCCCGCTGTGCCGGTTGTGCCGCCCTGACTGCGCTGGCTTCTGCGGCGTACACCCACGCCGCCACCTCACCGACCACTTGCTGCACCTGCGCATCCTGGCTGACGTGCTGGGCGTTGCCATGACTGTAAATGCGTTTGCGCTCCCGCACCTGATGCGCCACATCGCGCAACGCCGCGCGACCGATCCCGGCCAGGGTCGCCAGCAAGACAAGCTGATAGAAGGCCGTCTGGTATTTGAAGCGGGTGGCGAAGTCGATGATGTTTTCGGCCTCCACTTCGGCATCGATAAACCGTGAAGTGCCGCTGCCGGTGGTGCGCTGGCCGAAACCGTCCCAATCGTTGCTCTGCACGATCCCCGACTGGCGAGTGCGGACCGCGGCAATCACGTCGCCGCCGGTGTCGCTGCGCTGGGCGTAGACGTCGATCCAGTCGGAAAACAGGCTGCCGGTGCTGTAGAACTTTTCGCCGGTGAGTCGCCACTGATCGCCGTGGGGCGAGACTTTGGTGATGACGTCGCCAATCGCCACGTTGCCAATCTCGGTCCAGGCGTTGCCGACAATGTCACCGTCGACGAAGCGTTTGAACCACAGATCCCGGGCCGGCCCCGGCGCAGCGTTCAAGCGATCCTCGGCAAACGCGAAATGCCCGCGCAAGGCCTGGGGCACATTGGAATCAGCTTCGGCCAGTTCGATCAGCAGCTCGAACAACTGGGGCAGGGAGGCGCCACCACCACCGTATTCAACGGGCACCCGCACCGCGCCAAACCCGGCGTCCTTGAGCCACTGAATCGGCTCGAACGGAAGACTGCGAGACTGTTCGCGCTCAACGGCGCCGGCGGCGATGCGTTGAAAGATCGGGCGGAATTTTGTGGCCAGCGCTTCATAGTCGGTGCCAATGGACAGCGGGTTGATTACCTGGTGTTCGGTCATGGGATGGCTCCTTGGGTCGGCAGTGAGTGCCAAGGGGGATTGCACGGTCCATGCCGGACAGGGGCGGCCATGATTTGCTGGGAAGTGTGGATGTCGATGCCGCTAGAACTGTTGCTGTACCAACAGTGCAGCAGCAAATTGCCCTGACACACCCGAATCAGTGTGGGAGCGAGCCTGCTCGCGAAGAGGCCATCAGATTCAATATTGATGTTGGCAGGCACACCGCCTTCGCGAGCAGGCTCGCTCCCACAGGGGTTCTCGCTCGGGTCAAGACAGTCGTGTCAAGTGCTGGCACGGTTGCTGCTCTCACCCAAGGACTTCCAAAAAGTCCCGAGGACATGCCAATGAGTCAGCAAGCCGTCAAATTTGCCTACTGGGTGCCGAACGTCAGCGGCGGGCTGGTGGTCAGCAAGATCGAGCAACGCACCCATTGGGGCATCGACTACAACCGCAAGCTGGCGCAACTGGCCGAAGAGGCGGGTTTTGAATACGCCTTGACGCAGATTCGTTTCACCGCCGGTTATGGGGCCGAGTACCAGCATGAATCGGTCGCCTTCAGCCACGCGCTGCTGGCGGCTACCACAAAATTGAAAGTGATCGCCGCGATCCTGCCTGGCCCATGGCAACCGGCACTGGCGGCCAAGCAACTGGCGACGATTGATCAACTAACTAATGGTCGGGTAGCGGTGAACATCGTCAGCGGCTGGTTCAAAGGCGAATTCCAGGCCATTGGCGAACACTGGCTGGAACACGACGAACGCTATCGCCGCTCCGAAGAGTTCATTCGCTCGTTGAAGGGCATCTGGTCCCAGGACAACTTCACCTTTCGCGGCGACTTCTACCGCTTCGACAACTACAGCCTCAAACCCAAGCCTTTGGGCCAGCCGGAAATCTTCCAGGGCGGCAGTTCCCGCGCAGCCCGGGACATGGCGGCGCGGGTCTCGGATTGGTATTTCACCAACGGCAACACCCCGGAAGGCATCAAGGCCCAGGTCGACGATATCCGTATCAAGGCCGCTGCGAACAATCATTCGGTGAAGGTGGGTGTGAACGCATTTGTCATCGCCCGTGACACGGAAGAAGAGGCGCGAGCGGTATTGGCGCAGATCATCGACCAGGCCGATCCGGAGGCGGTGAATGCGTTTGGCGATGCCGCGAAACAGGCGGGCAGGGCGTCACCTGAAGGCGAGGGGAATTGGGCCAAATCGACGTTCGAAGACCTGGTGCAGTACAACGACGGCTTCAAGACCAACCTGATCGGCACGCCGCAGCAGATTGCCGAGCGGATCGTGGCGCTGAAAGCGGTGGGCGTGGATCTGGTGCTGGCGGGATTTCTGCACTTTCAGGAAGAGGTGGAATATTTCGGCAAGCGGGTATTGCCGTTGGTGAGGGAGCTTGAGGCCAAGGCTCAGTTGAAGCAGACCGCCGCTGTCGCGTGACGGCGAACTACCCCTGTAGGAGCTGCCGAAGGCTGCGATCTTTTGATTTTGCTCTTTTAAGATCAAAAGATCGCAGCCTTCGGCAGTTCCTACAGGGGGGATTGTGTTTACAGACCGAGGTCAGACAGCCCCGGATGATCATCCGGGCGACGGCCCAGCGGCCAGTGGAACTTGCGGTCGCTTTCCTTGATCGGCATGTCGTTGACGCAGGCATACCGGTTGGCCATCAAACCATCTTCATTGAACTCCCAGTTTTCGTTGCCATAGGAACGGAACCAGTTGCCCGAGTCGTCGTGCCATTCATAGGCGTAACGCACGGCGATGCGGTTGCCAGTGAAAGCCCAGAGTTCCTTGATCAGTCGATAGTCCAGTTCCTTGGCCCATTTGCGCGTGAGGAAACCTTTGGCTTCTTCACGGTTGTAAGCGAACTCGGCCCGGTTGCGCCATTTGGTATCCAGGGTGTAGGCCAGCGACACCCGTTCCGGGTCGCGGGAGTTCCAGCCGTCTTCGGCCAGGCGAACTTTTTCGATGGCCGATTCACGGGTGAATGGCGGCAATGGCGGACGAACTTCGGCGTTAGACATTTAAAGTCTCCCTATCAAATTAAAGTTCAAGCAAGTTGTCGGGCTTGGTTAAAGTGTTACAGGTCCAATAACGTTCGCGCCATGCATTGCGCATTATCGGCGGCACTGTGATCACCCATGACAAGCGCCACGGTAATGGAGCCGTCGATCAGGATCAGCAGCTGTTTGGCCAGCGTCTCCGGGTCTGTCGCGCCATGTTCGGTGCAGAGCTCGCACACGTAGTCGAGCAGCTTCTGTTTATGTTCTTTGGCGACCAGGCGAACCGGGTCTTGCGGATCGCCGGTTTCACCGCTGGTGTTGATAAATGCGCAGCCACGGAAACCTTCGGAGGCAAACCAGGACTTGAGCACGGTAAACAGGTTGAGCAGCCGGTCGGCCGGGGTTTCGGCCTGGTCGACTGCGCTTCTGTACCAGTGCATCCAGCGCACGTCGCGGCGTTGCAGGGCCGCGACGATCAGCTCCTCCTTGCTGGCGAAGTAGCGGTAGATACTTTTTCTGGAGACGCCGGCGGTTTTCACCAGAAGATCCATCCCGGTGGCAGCGATGCCACTTTTGTAGATCAACTTTTCGGTGACATCCAGAATGATGTCGCGTGTGTCGTTGCTAGTGATTTCGTTCATGCGGCCAACAGTAGAACGATCGTTCTCCTTGGTCAAGCATCTATTTTATTCGCCTGTGAAATTGCTATCGCGAGCAGGCTCGCTCCCACAGGGGAATGCATTTCAAATGTGGGCGCGAGCCTGCTCGCGATGGGCCATTACAGACACTAACAAGACCCAAGCCCATCCATGGTGTAAGCTCTCGGGTTCTTCGGATTCGACCCATTGCGAGCCCTATGCCGTCGCTTTTCAAACGCTCTCTGCTGCCCAAACTGCGCAGTTTTCCGCTGACCGCCGATGCCGTCACCATCCTCTCTGGCGCTGCCGAGTTCCGCCGTTGCCTGCTGGAAAAAATCGCCCAGGCGACCCAGCGCATCTACATCGTCGCGCTGTATCTGCAACAGGATGAAGCCGGCCAGGAAATTCTCGATGCCCTGCACGCCGCCAAACTGGCCCGCCCGGAACTGGACGTGGTGGTGGTCGTCGACTGGCTGCGCGCCCAACGTGGCTTGATCGGTGCAGGCAAGCAGCCGGGCAACTCGGCCTGGTATCAGGAAACCACCCGCACTCACGACAGTGTTGTCCCGGTGTACGGCGTGCCAGTGCAGACCCGCGAGTTGTTCGGTGTGCTGCATTTGAAGGGTTTCGTGATCGATGACTGCGTGATCTACAGCGGCGCGAGTCTGAACAACGTCTATCTGCACAAGTTCGACAAGTACCGCTACGACCGCTATCACCTGCTGCAAAACCGCGCTTTGGCCGATTCGATGCAGCACCTGATTCAGCACGGCTTGATCGCCTCCAAAGCGGTGCATCGCCTCGACTTGCCGAACCTGCCAACCACCCGCAGCCTGCGCAACGATATCGGCGACCTGCGCAGCCGCCTCAAGCACGCGACGTACGACACCACGACGGGCACCACCGCCAAAGGTGGTTTGTCGGTCAGCCCGTTGCTCGGTGTGGGCAAGAACAACCCGTTGAGCCGGGTGATTTGCGAGTTGATCGCCAGCGCCCAGCATCAACTGACGATCTGCACGCCGTACTTCAATCTGCCGCTGGCGGTGACCCGGGAAATCAACCGGGCGCTGGCACGAGGCGTGAAGATCGATATCGTGGTCGGCGACAAGACGGCCAACGACTTCTACATCCCGCCAAGCGAACCGTTCAAGGTCATCGCGGCGTTGCCGTATCTCTACGAGATCAGCCTGCGGCGCTTTGCCAAGCGTCATCACCGCAGCGTCGACAGCGGTCAGTTGAACCTGCACCTGTGGAAGGACGGCGATAACACCTATCACCTCAAAGGCATGTGGATCGATCAGCGCTACACCTTGTTGACCGGCAACAACCTCAATCCACGGGCGTTCCGTCTCGACCTTGAAAATGCGCTGCTGATTGATGACCCCAAAGGTGAACTGCTGGAACCGCGGCGCACAGAACTGGCCGAGATCTTCCAGCACACCCGCCGCATCGAACGTTACCAGGACCTGGAAACCCTTCCGGATTACCCGGCGGGCGTGGCCAAATTCCTCAAGCGCGTCAGCCGTGTGCGGATCGAACGCTTGCTCTATCGCATTCTATAAAGCCTGGCGCTGCCTGGGGGCCGGCCACAGGGCCACGAGCAGCAGCAACGCGGCGGCCACCAGGTAGGGAAAACGCGGATCGATGCCGTAAATCAGCGTCGCCGCCAGCGGCCCGATCACCACGCCGAAACCTTGCGCGGCACCGATCGAACCGGCCGTCGCGCCTTGCTCGGAAGCCTCGACCGCGTTGGCGGCGAGCGCGGCGAAGGACGGAAAAATCAGGCCCATGCCGCCCGCCGAAACAAAGAAGCACAGCCACAAACCCCACGCGGTGTCGGCAATCATGCTGCCGGAGAACCCTGCGGCAGCCACCAGTGCGCCGACCCGGATCAGTTGCAGCGGTGGCCATTCCAGTCGACGCACCACCAACTGCGAACAGATCAACGCAAAACCGACCATGGTCAGGGCGATACCGGCCGTTTGCGCGGCGTCTGCCGGGTTCATGCCGAGTCGGTCGAGGGCGAAAAAGCCGACGGTGATCTGTGCGATGGACACACAGAGCATTGCCACAAACGCCACCGCCATTGGCCGGCACAGACGCGGATCGTTCAGGTGAACCTTGCGCGGCGCCTGGCGCAGGTGCAGTTCCTGAGCCTTGAGCTTGTAGCGCAGCACGAGGAATGCGAGCAACGGCAGAAAGGCCATCGCGTAAAACGGCAGGCTCAGGCTGTAACGAGACAGCAAGGCCGCTATCGCCGGGCCGATCACCAGCCCACAAGCGTTGGCGGCGCCCAGTGCGGCCATGGATTTGGCGCGGTGCTGGGGTTCGACGTTGTCGGCAATCAGTGCATTGCAACCTACCGGGATCGCGGCATAGAACATCCCGATCAGCCCGCGTCCGAGCATCAGCCCGATAAACGCCAGCAGCGCCGAAGGCAGTATTCGCAATGACGTGTCGATGAACAGGCACAAGGCCCAGTAGGCGAGGGTGAAACCACCGGTGCCAAGCAGCAGGATCCGTCGCCGCCCGAAGCGGTCGCTGGCCTGACCCCAGGGACGCGCCAGCACCATCCAGATCACGCCGGACACCGTGACCGCCGCACCCGCCTGCCAGGTGGCCAGACCCAGCACCCGGGCAATCGGGCCGATCAGGGAGACGAACGCCATCATCGCCATGGTGCAGGCCATGTTGGCGATCATGAGTGGGCGCAGGTCGAAGGTGGGGGCAGGCATGGGGTGAGTCTTTCGTGAACATTATTATTGGCGAGGGATGTTAGCGCGGCCTGTGCAATCCATCAGGAAAATGTGTCGCCGGTGAGAAAGCAATCGCGAGCAGGCTCGCTCCCACAAGGGATCTGTGCCGACCACAAATCCAATGTGGGAGCGAGCCTGCTCGCGATGAGGCCCGCTCAGACGCTATAAAACTCAGTTCAGCCCTAGCTTCCCACGCAACGTCGACAAATCCTCAGCCAGGGTATTCACCGGCCCGACCAGCGCCTTGCGGTCGCTTTCCTTCACTTTGTCGTAGGTCTCGAAACCGCCACCCTTGGTTTTGTACTTGGCCAGCGTCTTGTTCACCGTGGCGAAGTTCTTGTCGACCTTGGCAATGAACGCCGCGTCCTGTTTCTCGATCTGCGGACGGAACAGATCAACGATTTTCTTCGCGCCGTCGATGTTGCCCTGGAAGTCATACAGATCGGTGTGGCTGTAACGGTCCTCTTCACCGGAGATCTTGGTTGCGGCGACTTCTTCCAGCAGCGCGGCAGCACCGCCCACCACTTTTTCCGGCGGGAAGGTCAGGCCAGCCACGCGGGCTTGCAGGTCTTGTACGTCCTTGTTCAAACCATCGGCCAGTTCGTCCAAGCCTTTGGTGCTGTTTTCCGAGAACAGTGAGTATTCGATGCGGTGGAAACCGGTGAAGTCTTCGGCTTTCACGCCTTTTTCGTGGTCATCGACACGGGAGTCGATGGACGCGTCCAGGTCACTGAACAGTTCGGCAATCGGTTCGATCGACTCGTAGTAAACCCGGGTCGGGGCGTAGAGTTTTTTCGCGGTGGCCAGGTCACCTTTTTTCACCGCGTCGGTGAACTGCTGGGTGTGACTGGCCAGCTCGTCCAGCTGTTCGGTGACGTAAATCTTGTAGTCCGAGATCGGCCCCACCAACTCCAGCGGCGCCGTCGCCGCGAAAGCCGAAGGCGGGGTGTTGAGCAAACCAAGGGTCAGCAGTAACGCGAGTGGCGACTTTTTCATGGGACGGTTCCGTGTGGGGGTTGGTTTATGCAGTTGTTTTTGGAGATGCAGCGTCAAGCAGCGAGCGGCCGATGAAATCCTCGTCGCCCGTTACACCCGGCAGGGTGAAGAAGTACCCGCCGCCGACCGGTTTGAGGTATTCCTCGAGCGGCTCGCCGTTGAGTCGGGTTTGCACAGTGATGAAGCCTTTTTCCAGATCGGCCTGGTAGCCGATGAATAACAAGCCCATGTCCAGCTGACCGTTCTTGTTCACGCCATTGGAGTAGTTGAACGGCCGACGCAGGATCAGGTTGGCCTGGGTCGCGGCGGTGCGCGGGTTGGCCAGGCGAATGTGCGCATCGAGTTTGGTCAGCTTGCCTTCCGGGTCCTTGGCGTAATCCGGGACCTCGGTTTCGTGGGCGCCGCCCATGGGCGCACCGGTGCTTTTGATGCGACCCAGAATGCTTTCCTGTTCCTGCAGTGGCGTGCGGTCCCAACGCTCGACGAAGTTGCGGATGATCCGCACCGCTTGATAGCTGCCATTGGCCGTCCAGGCCGGTTCGTCGCTGCCGGGCTGGACCCAGACGATGCTGTCCATGGCTTTGGCATCGTTGGAATCGGGGTTGGCCGAACCGTCGCGAAACCCCAGAAAGTTACGCGCGCTCTGCGCCGGTACACCCGGTTTCACCGGAGCCTGGGGCGGCACGCTGCCTTCCTGTTTCCAGCGCACCAGCAGCAAGTCCGGCAGGTTTTTCACGATGTCGCGCAAGGCGTGGATGTTGGTATCGGTGGTGTTGGAGCAGAACTGCAAACTCAAGTCGCCGTGGCAGCAGTCGGCTTCCAGCGCATCGTTGGGGAAGCCGACCATGCGGATCAAACGCGTGGGTTTGGCGTGGGCCAGACCGAAGCGCTCGTCGAACAACGACTCGCCCACCGACACGGTGATGGTCAGGTTGTCTGGCGTGACGACCGGGCCAAGAATGCCCGAATCCACCGGCGGCAGTTTCGGATCGACCTGCGTCACCGGGCCGCCCTTCATCAGGAACGCGATGCGCTCGTTGAGGGTGCGGAACAGCCGTTCCAGATCGTCGCGGTCGCTGGCCAGCACATCGAACGACACGAGCATGCCCGACGCCGGGCGCGGGGTGACGATGCCGGTCTGGTGCTTGCCGTGGAACTCGTGACGGTCTTCGGTCTTGTCGCTGCTCGGCGCTTCGGTGACTTGCGCCGGGCTGGCGGCCATCGCCGGGCAGCTCAGTGCCGAACCGGCCAGGGCCACACCGGCGGCGCCCATGCCCATCAATACCCGGCGACGCTGAAGGTTGAATTGCTCTGATTCGTTCATCTAAAACTCGTCTTCTGCTTACAGGCCGGAAAGGCCAAGGGCGGGATCGATTCCATCGAGTGCGTCGGCCAGCGCCTTGGCCTTGTCGGCGATCTGTTTACGCTGTTCGGCGCTGACACTGTCGTAGCTCGCGTAGCCATCGTTGACCTTGAAACCGTTGAGTTCGGCATCGAGGCCGGCGACAGCGCTGTCGATCTTCGGTAGCAGCTCGGCGGCAGACTTGGTCAGCAGCGGACGCAACAGATCGACGACTTTGCGGGCGGCTTCCAGGTTGGCGGCAAAACCGTTCAGGTCGGTGTGGCTATAGCGTTCCTCTTCGCCGCTGCTGGCGCGCACCTCGGCGATGCTGTTGAGGTTGCGCACCGCAATGCTCACCAGTTGCTCCGGCGGCAGCGATTGGGCCAGCAGTTGTTGTTTGAGCGTGGTGACGTCGGCAATCAGCCGCTGGGCCACCGGTGTCAAACCGTCGAGACTGCGTTGCTGGAACAGCGCATATTCGAGGCGATGGAAACCGCTGAAGCCGGGGTCCTGCTCGCGTTTTTCGAAGTAATCGGCACGGGCGTTGATTCCATTGTCCAGCTCGGCCAGACGCTGTGCGGCCGGCGCAATACGTTGATAGGCGGCGCGGGCCGGTACGTACAAGGCTTGTGCCTGGCTCAGGTCACCGGCTTCGATGGCTTGCTCAAGGGCGGTGACGGCTTTGATCAGCGCGGTGCCTTGGCTGCTCAGGTAAACGCGGAACTCCGACAACGGACCCACGAACGCCACCATCGAAGGCTTGGCCTTGGCGGCCGCATCGGATGCGGCGGTCGGCGTGACATGCAAGGTGCCGCGCGGGTTGCTCAGCAGGCCACAGGTGATCGCGTAGTCGCCGGGCAACAGGTTGGCGTTGATTACCTGACTCAGGCCGGGCGCGATGTTTTCCCGTTCTTCGACCACCAGCACGCCGTCGAGGATTTCCCATTCAACGGCCCGGTCCGAGCGGTTGACGATGCGGAAACTGGCACGACCTGCCGGGACGGTCAGCGCATTCGGTTCGCAGCTGTGCGGGTGGATGGTTACCAGCACTTCGTCATGGTTGGCCTGTCGCTTGGCCGCGGCCATTTTCGAGGCGTAATAGAACAGGCCGCCGGCGGCGATCATCACGATCACCGAACCGGCCACCGCCCAGCGCAAGGCGCGGGGAGGGGAGGCCTGAGGAGGGGCTTGATTTGGCATGGGTGCCCTTACTGGCTGGAAATCATTGCTGGAAATCGCAACCCTGTAGGAGCGAGCTCGCTCGCGAAAACACCACAGGCGCCGCTGTACATCTGGTTTTGCGCGTTATCGTTAACGACCATCGCGAGCAAGCTCGCTCCTACGGGAGGGTGGGGCCGGGAGAAAGAACATCACCAGCGCCACCACCAGATAAATCAGGTACGCCCCGAGGGTGCTGACGGTCGGCGCGTCCTGATAGCCAAACATGCCGGCCAGCACCGAGCCCAACGGGCCGTCCATCGGCAGCGTCGCGCTGAAGTCAAAGAGCACGGTTTGCAGGTGATTCCAGACCCCGGCTTCATGCAGCGCTTGCACGGAATTGGCCAGAATCCCGGCGGCCACCACCAGGATGAACAGGCCGGTCCAGCGGAAAAACGCGCCGAGGTTCAGGCGCATGCTGCCGGTGTAGATCAGGAAGCCGACGATGATTGCCAGGATCAGCCCGAGTAGGGCACCGATGGGGGCGGCCGGGCCTTCGCTTTGCTGGAACACCGCGAGCAGGAAGAACACGGTTTCCAGGCCTTCGCGGGCCACGGCGAAGAACACCATGGCGATCAGCGCCGTCACCTGGTGTCTGGAACCGGTCAACGCGTGATCGAGGGAAACGTGCAGCGAATGCTTGATCGAACGCGCGACTTTGCGCATCCAGAACACCATGGAGCTGAGGATGCCGACAGCGACGAGGCCAACCACACCTTCAAACAACTCCTGTTGTTTCTGCGGGAACTCGGCGCTGACCAGTTCCAGGCCACCGCCTACCAGCAACGCCAGGGCCGCGGCGAGGAATACGCCGATCCACACGGCGGGCATCCACTCGCCACGGCCGGTCTGCTTGAGGTAACTGGCGATAATGCCAACGATCAATGCGGCTTCAATGCCTTCGCGCAGCATGATCAGAAAAGGAACAAGCATTCAGCACCGTCGCAGAACTAGATAGGGTGCTAATTTGTAACATAATGACACTCATTCCCAAATGGCAATAGTTGACATTTACCTGAACCTAGCCTGAACAACCCTGAAGATCACCCGTGTCCCCTGTGGGAGCGAGCCTGCTCGCGATAGCGGACTGTCAGCCGAAGTTGATGTCACCTGACACGCTGCTATCGCGAGCAGGTTCGCTCCCACAAGGAATCTGTGTTGATTGAGCGGCTGCGCTAATATGCCCACCACTTCAAACAAGAACAGGGCTTGCCTCGCTCAATGTCGGAAAAAGACACCATCTCCATTCAACTGGTGCGTGAAGCGCTGTTGCAAAGCTGTGCCCCGGGCGTCGCCACCGAAGAGGTGTTGAACAAGGTCGGCATCGATCCGACGCTGCTGGCCACCCCCGATGCCCGCGTCGCGGCCACGGCTTATGCACGCTTGTGGCGTTTGCTGGCCCGACGCAGGGACGATGAATTTTTTGGCATGGACCCGCGCAAGCTCAAATCCGGCAGTCTGGAGTTTCTCTGTCGTTGCTCCATGGTCCAGCCGAGCCTTGCTGCGGGGCTGATCTCCGGGCTGGGTTTCCTGTCGTTGATGCTCGAACACCTGCCGGCGCAGCTGGTTCGTCAGCAAAGCCTCGCGGAGATCGTGCTGCTGGAGGACGACCAGGATCCGCGCCGCGCCTTCACCTATTTCACCTACTGGATGATCGTTCATGGTGTGGCCTGCTGGCTGGCAGGGCGGCGGATTCCGATCCTGGCCATCGAGTTGCGATGCCCGGCGCCGGACTTCTGCGATGACTATCAGGTGATGTTCTCGGAAAACCTGCGCTTCGACCGGCCGCGCACCCGGATGATTTTCTCGGCCGATTGCCTGGATTTACCGATCAAGCGCAGCGCTGAAGAACTCAAGCGTTTCCTGGCCCATGCGCCGGCGAACATTCTGGTGAAGTACCGCGATCCAGAGAGTCTGGCCAGCCGGGTCAAGCACGATTTGCGGCAACTGCCTGCCGAACACTGGCCGGAGACCGAGGCCCTGGCGCAACAGTTGTGCATGTCGGCCTCGACCCTGCGCCGGCGCCTGGCGGAGGAAGGGCAAACCTATCAAGGGCTCAAGGACAGCGTGCGCAAGGAATTGGCCATCGTCTGGCTGGCCGAACCCGCCATCAGCTTTGCCGAAATTGCTGCGCGGCTGGGGTTTGCCGATACCAGTTCGTTCTACAAGGCGTTTCGCAAGTGGTCCGGGTCGAATCCGGGGCATTACCGCAGCCTGATTTTGAATGAGGCTGACTGATCCAGACTGATCCAGACCTTATGTTGATGCAGCCGGCCTCATCGCGAGCAGGCTCGCTCCCACAGTTGATCTCTGTCGCACTGAAAATCCAATGTGGGAGCGAGCCTGCTCGCGATGAGGCCCTCCCAGGCGCCACATCTCTCGGATCTTGGCCAAACCAGTCACGCAACTTGATAGCTTTGACCATTGCCCCACCCCCCGCGCAGAGCGAGTATTTCCCTGTTAGTTACGGTTCCCCCAACCTAATAAAAATACAGAGGGATTCTGGCAATGCGCGACTACTTGTCTGCTACATCTCAGTTCAATTATCAGCACACCGTCGACGCCTCGCTCGCCGGCGACTTGACTGCCCTCAACGCCTGTATCGAGTGTTGTGACCGGCACGCCTTGCCGGGGCGCATTGCGCTGTTCTGGGAAGGCCGCGACGGCGCCAGTGCGACGTACACCTTCAGCGACTTGCAGGACAAAGCCGCGCGTTTCGCCAATTTCCTGCTGGCCCAGGGCGTGAAGAAAGGCGACAAGGTCGCGGGCCTCTTGCCGCGTAACATCGAATTGTTGATCACCGTGTTCGCCACCTGGCGCATCGGCGCGGTCTATCAGCCGCTGTTCACCGCGTTCGGCCCCAAAGCCATCGAACATCGCCTGAGCTGCTCCGGCGCCAAAGTGGTGGTGACCGACGCGGTCAATCGCTCGAAACTCACTGAAGTCGCTGACTGCCCGACCATCGTCACCGTCGCCGGTCCCAAGGGGCAGGGCATTGTTCGTGGCGATTACAGCTTCTGGGCCGAACTGGCCAATTATTCCCCTGAGTGCGAACCGGTCCTGCTGACCGGCGAAGACCCGTTCCTGCTGATGTTCACCTCGGGCACCACCGGCCCGTCGAAAGCGCTGTCGGTGCCGCTCAAGGCCATCGTCGCCTTCGAGAGTTACACCCGTGACGCCGTGGACCTGCGCCCCGACGACGCATTCTGGAACGTGGCCGATCCGGGTTGGGCCTACGGCATCTATTTCGGTGTGACAGGTCCCATGGCCATGGGGCATCCGATCACTTTTTACGATGGCCCGTTCACCCTCGAAAGCACCTGCCGGGTGATCAACAAATACGGGATCACTAACCTCACCGGATCACCGACCGCGTATCGCCTGTTGATCGCGGGCGGCGACGAGTTTGCCAAGTCGATCAAAGGCAAGCTGCGCATCGTCAGCAGCGCCGGCGAGCCGTTGAACCCGGAAGTGATCCGTTGGTTTGCCGACAACCTCGGCGTGGTCATTCACGACCATTACGGCCAGACCGAACTGGGCATGGTCCTGTGCAATCATCATGCGCTGGAACACCCGATCCACATGGGGGCCGCGGGTTTCGCCTCGCCCGGCCACCGCATCGTGGTGCTGGACGATGAGTACAAGGAACTCGGCGTTGGTCAGCCAGGCATTCTGGCCATCGACCGTACCCAGTCGCCGATGTGCTGGTTCGGTGGTTACGAAGGGGCGCCGACCAAGGCCTTCGTCGGCAATTACTACCTGAGCGGCGACACTGTCGAGTGGAACCCGGACGGAAGCATCAGCTTCGTCGGCCGCAGTGACGATGTGATCACCACGTCTGGCTATCGCGTCGGTCCGTTCGATGTGGAAAGCGCGTTGATCGAACACCCGGCCGTGGTCGAAGCCGCCGTGGTCGGCAAACCCGATCCGGAACGCACCGAGCTGGTCAAGGCGTTCGTCGTGCTCAGCGCGCAATACCGCGCCGCGCCCGAGTTGGCAGAAGAACTGCGCCAACACGTGCGCAAGCGTCTGGCCGCGCATTCGTACCCCCGTGAAATCGAATTTGTCAGTGAGTTGCCGAAAACCCCAAGCGGCAAATTGCAGCGCTTTATCTTGCGCAACCAGGAAATCGCCAAGGCTCAAGAGGCTGCGGCGAAGAACGTTTCAGCTTGAATCCAAGGAAACAATGATGCAGATCGAAAACAAGGTTTTTCTCGTTACCGGCGGCGCGTCCGGTCTCGGTGCGGCCACGGCTGAAATGCTGGTCGCGGCCGGCGCCAAAGTGATGCTGGTGGACATGAACGCCGAGGCGGTCGCAGCCCAGGCTCAACGCCTCGGTGCGCAGAGCGTGGTGGCCGACATCAGCAACGAAGCCGCGGCCGAAGCGGCCGTGCAGGCGACGGTCAAAGCCTTTGGCGGCCTCAATGGCCTGGTCAACTGCGCCGGTATCGTTCGTGGCGAGAAGATCCTCGGCAAGAACGGCCCCCATGTGCTGGCCAATTTCAGTCAGGTGATCAACGTCAACCTGATCGGCAGCTTCAACATGCTGCGACTGGCGGCGGCGGCGATTGCCGAAACCGAAGCAGATGTCGACGGCGAGCGCGGCGTCATCATCAACACCGCCTCGGCGGCGGCTTATGACGGCCAGATCGGTCAAGCCGCCTACGCGGCGTCCAAAGGCGCAATCGTCAGCCTGACGTTGCCAGCCGCCCGGGAACTGGCGCGCTTTGGCATCCGGGTGATGACCATCGCCCCGGGCATTTTCGAAACGCCGATGATGGCCGGCATGACCCCGGAAGTCCGCGAGTCCCTGGCCGCTGGCGTGCCATTCCCGCCGCGCCTGGGCAAACCCGGCGAGTATGCCGGGCTGGTCAGGCATATCATTGAAAACAGCATGCTCAATGGCGAGGTGATCCGTCTCGACGGTGCCTTGCGCATGGCCGCCAAGTAAGGAGGATTTGTCATGACCCTTTCCAACGATCCCATTGTTATCGTCAGCGCCGTCCGCACCCCGATGGGTGGTTTCCAGGGCGAACTGAAAAGCCTGACCGCGCCACAACTGGGCGCTGCGGCGATTCGCGCTGCGGTTGAACGCGCCGGTGTGGCGCCTGAATCCGTCGAAGAAGTGTTGTTCGGCTGCGTGCTGTCCGCCGGCCTCGGCCAGGCCCCTGCGCGCCAGGCCGCACTGGGTGCCGGGCTGGATAAATCGACCCGCTGCACCACCCTGAACAAGATGTGTGGCTCGGGTATGGAAGCCGCCATTCTGGCCCACGACATGCTGATCGCCGGCAGCGCTGACGTGATCGTCGCGGGCGGCATGGAAAGCATGTCCAACGCGCCGTACCTGCTGGACCGCGCACGCAGCGGTTACCGCATGGGCCACGGTCGCGTGCTCGATTCCATGTTCCTCGACGGCCTGGAGGACGCCTACGACAAGGGTCGCCTGATGGGCACCTTCGCCGAAGATTGCGCCGAAACCAACGGTTTCAGCCGCGCAGCCCAGGACGAATTTGCCATTGCTTCGACGACCCGCGCGCAACAGGCGATCAAGGACGGCAGCTTCAAAGACGAGATCGTGCCGCTCACCGTGACCGTCGGCAAAGAGCAGGTGCTGATCAGCAACGACGAGCAGCCACCGAAAGCCAAACTGGACAAGATCGCCTCGCTGAAACCGGCGTTCCGCGAGGGCGGCACCGTCACGGCGGCGAACTCCAGTTCGATCTCCGATGGTGCGGCGGCACTGGTGCTGATGCGGCGCTCCGAAGCCGAAAAACGCGGTCTCAAACCACTGGCAGTGATTCACGGCCACGCAGCGTTTGCCGATACGCCCGGCCTGTTCCCGGTTGCACCGGTGGGCGCGATCGAGAAACTGATGAAGAAAACCGGCTGGTCCCTGGACGAAGTGGATCTGGTCGAAGTCAACGAAGCGTTCGCGGTGGTCAGCCTGGTCACCATGACCAAACTGGAAATCCCCCACGAGAAGATCAACGTGCATGGCGGCGCTTGCGCCCTGGGCCACCCGATCGGTGCGTCCGGCGCGCGGATCCTCGTGACCTTGCTCTCGGCCCTGCGCCAGAAAGGCCTGAAACGCGGCGTTGCGGCGATCTGCATCGGCGGCGGTGAAGCGACGGCCATGGCCGTTGAATGTCTCTACTAAGCCCCGCACGGTTCCTGTAGGAGCTGTGTAGGTGCCATGTAGGAGCTGTCGAGTGAAACGAGGCTGCGATCTTTGTTTTTAAAAAATCAAAGTCAAAAGATCGCAGCCTCGTTTCACTCGACAGCTCCTACAAGGTCAATTGTATTTTTAAGGACTTGGCATGATTCCCAATGACGAACAACTTCAGATCAGCGAAGCGGCCCGGCAGTTTGCCCAGGAACGGCTGAAACCGTTCGCCGCCGAGTGGGACCGTGAGCACCGTTTCCCCAAGGAAGCCATCGGCGAGATGGCCGAACTGGGCTTCTTCGGCATGTTGGTGCCGGAGCAGTGGGGCGGTTGCGACACCGGTTACCTGGCCTACGCCATGGCCCTGGAGGAAATCGCCGCTGGCGACGGCGCCTGCTCGACCATCATGAGCGTGCACAACTCGGTGGGTTGCGTGCCGATCCTCAAGTACGGTAACGACGACCAGAAAGAGCGCTTCCTCAAGCCGCTGGCCAGTGGCTCGATGCTGGGCGCCTTCGCGTTGACGGAGCCGCAGGCCGGCTCCGACGCCAGTGGCCTGAAAACCCGCGCCAAGCTGAACGGCGATCACTACGTGCTCAACGGCTGCAAGCAGTTCATCACCTCCGGGCAGAATGCCGGGGTGGTGATCGTGTTCGCCGTGACCGACCCGAGTGCCGGCAAGCGCGGCATCACGGCGCTGATCGTGCCGACCGATTCGCCGGGTTACAAAGTCGCACGGGTTGAAGACAAACTCGGCCAGCACGCGTCCGACACCTGCCAGATCCTGTTCGAAGACGTGAAGGTCCCGGTGGCCAACCGATTGGGCGAGGAGGGCGAAGGCTACCGAATCGCCCTGGCCAATCTTGAAGGCGGGCGTGTCGGTATCGCCTCGCAATCGGTGGGCATGGCCCGTGCGGCGTTCGAAGCGGCCCGTGATTACGCCCGTGAGCGCGAGAGTTTCGGTAAGCCGATCATCGAGCACCAGGCGGTAGCGTTCCGTCTGGCGGACATGGCGACCCAAATCGCCGTTGCCCGGCAGATGGTGCATTACGCGGCGGCGCTGCGTGACAGCGGAAAACCGGCGCTGGTCGAAGCGTCCATGGCCAAGCTGTTCGCCTCGGAAATGGCCGAAAAGGTCTGTTCCTCGGCGTTGCAAACCCTCGGCGGTTACGGTTACTTGAACGACTTCCCGCTGGAGCGGATCTACCGCGACGTACGGGTCTGCCAGATCTACGAAGGCACCAGCGATATTCAGCGCATGGTCATTTCGCGCAATCTCTAAAAAGGAACCCCTGTAGGAGCGAGCTTGCTCGCGATAAACGTTAACGATGACGGGGGCCAGGATAAAACGCGGCGCTCTCACGTCCTTCGCGAGCAAGCTCGCTCCTACAGGGGATCGAGCTTTTTTGCAAAACAGGAGTTATTTATGAGTTACGAAACGATTTTGCTGGAAACCCACGGCCGCGTGGGCCTGATTACCCTCAACCGTCCGCAAGCACTGAACGCGTTGAATGCACAGATCGTCAGCGAACTGAACCACGCCCTCGATGGCCTGGAAGCCGATTCGAACATCGGCTGCATCGTGCTGACCGGCTCGAAAAAAGCCTTCGCCGCTGGCGCCGACATCAAGGAAATGGCCGAGCTGACCTATCCGCAGATTTATCTGGACGACCTGTTCAGCGACAGCGACCGCGTGGCAAACCGCCGCAAGCCGATCATCGCGGCGGTGAACGGTTTTGCCTTGGGCGGTGGTTGTGAACTGGCACTGATGTGCGACTTCATCCTGGCCGGCGACAACGCCAGGTTCGGCCAACCGGAAATCAATCTCGGCGTGTTGCCGGGCATGGGCGGCACCCAGCGCCTGACCCGCGCGGTGGGCAAGGCCAAGGCCATGGAAATGTGCCTGAGCGGTCGACTGATCGACGCGGTGGAAGCGGAGCGTTGCGGAATCGTTGCGCGGATCGTGCCGGCGGATGAGTTGCTGGAAGAAGCGCTGAAAGTCGCAGCAACGATTGCCAGGAAGTCGTTGCCGATTGCGATGATGGTCAAGGAAAGCGTCAACCGCGCCTTTGAAGTGAGCCTGTCGGAAGGCGTGCGCTTTGAGCGTCGGGTGTTCCATGCGGCGTTTGCGACGCAGGATCAGAAAGAAGGGATGGCGGCGTTTATTGCCAAGCGTGAGGCTGAGTTCCAAGGTAAGTAATGCGGCGTTTTCGCTGACGCTATCGCGAGCAGGCTCGCTCCCACAAGGGATCTCATGAACGCTGGAGATCTACTGTGGGAGCGAGCCTGCTCGCGATGCTTTTAGGGCATCACACCAGGTAGTGCTTCAGTTCCCGGGCAATCACCATGCGCTGAATCTCGCTCGACCCTTCATAAATCTGCGTAATCCGCGCATCCCGGTAGTAACGCTCCACCGGGTAATCCTCCAGATACCCATACCCGCCATGAATCTGCATCGCCGACGAGCAGACCTTTTCGGCCATCTCCGACGCAAACAACTTCGCCTGTGAAGCCTCCGACAGACACGGTTTGCCGGCACTGCGCAACCGCGCCGCATGCAGGATCAACAACCGCGCTGCGTTCAGGCGGGTGTGCATGTCGGCCAGCATGTTGGCGATGCTCTGGTGCTCGATGATCGGCTTGTCGAACTGCACCCGATCCCGCGAGTAGGCCAGCGCCGCTTCGAACGCCGCACGCGCAATGCCCAACGCCTGCGCCGCGATGCCGATGCGCCCGCCTTCGAGGTTGGACAGGGCGATGGCCAGGCCTTTGCCGCGTTCGCCGAGCAGGTTGGCTTCGGGAATGCTGCAGTTGCTCAGGGTGACCGCGCAGGTATCGGAAGCACGGATGCCCATCTTGTGTTCGGTGCGATCAACGATGAAACCCGCCGTGTCCGTTGGCACCAGGAACGCTGAAATACCGCGCTTGCCCAGATCCGGGTCGGTCACCGCAAACACGATCGCCAGTTTCGCCCGCTTACCGTTGCTGACGAATTGCTTGGCGCCGTTGATCACCCACTGGCCGTCGCGCAGTTCGGCGCGGGTGCGCAGGTTGTGCGCTTCGGAACCGGCCTGCGGTTCGGTCAGGCAGAAGCAGCCAATGGCCTGGCCGCTGGCCAGATCCGGCAGCCAGGTCTGTTTCTGTTCTTCGGTGCCATAGTTGAGGACCGGCCCGCAGCCCACCGAGTTGTGGATGCTCATCAGTGCGCCAGTGGCGCCGTCGCCGGCAGAAATCTCTTCCACCGCCAGGGCGTACGCGACGTAGTCGACATAAGTACCGCCCCATTCTTCGGGCACCACCATGCCCAGCAGGCCGAGTTCGCCCATCTTCGCCACCAGACCGTCGTCAATCCAGCCGGCCTTCTCCCAGGCTTGCGCATGGGGCGCGATTTCGCCGCGGGCAAAGTCCCGGGCCATGTCGCGGATCATCACTTGCTCTTCGCTCAATTCGATATCGTGCATGGCTCAGCTCCCGCTCCGCTCAAAACCCGTGAAAAAACTCGCGACGTGTTCGGCGTCCAGCGCCTGCAAGGTCGGCGGATTCCAGCGCGGGTTCTTGTCTTTGTCGATCAGCAAGGCGCGCACGCCTTCGATCAGGTCGCCGCGTTCGAACCATTGGCGGTCCAGGTGCAGCTCCAGGGCGAAGCAGTCTTCCAGGCTCAAGTGCCGACCGCGACGCAGCATTTCCAGGGTGACGCCCATGGCCAGCGGCGAACGGCTTTCCAGCAGGTCGGCGGTGGTGACTGCCCACTCATGGCTGTCGGCGACCGTTACTTCACGCAGTTGCTCAACAATACTCGGCACATCGGGCAGGGCGAAGAAGTGATCGATGGCCGGGCGCAGTTTGCTCAGTGGCGCATCAGGCAGTTGCTGCACCGCGAGTTTCGCCAACAGACCTTGCAGGTCTTTCAGCGGTGTTTCATGCCATTCGAGCTGATCGAGTTGTTCATCGAGCGTGCCCAGTTGGGCGCTCTCCAGGTACCAGTCGGCCAGGCCGCAATAGAGCGCATCGGCCGCGCGGATTTGCACGCCACTGACGCCGAGGTAAATACCCAGTTCACCGGGAACCCGTGGCAGGAAGTGGCTACCCCCCACGTCCGGGAAATAACCAATGGCCACTTCCGGCATCGCCAGACGGCTTTTCTCGGTGACCACCCGCAAGTCGGCACCTTGCACCAGGCCCATGCCGCCGCCCAGGACAAAACCGTCCATCAAGGCGAGCACGGGTTTGCGGTAATGGTGGATAGCGAGGTCGAGGGCGTATTCCTCGACGAAGAAATCTTCGTGCAACGTATCGCTGCTTTTAAAGCTGTCGTACAGCGAGCGGATATCGCCGCCGGCACAGAAAGCCTTCTCGCCAGCACCGCGCAACACCACCGCATGCACGAGCGGCTCGTGCGCCCAGGCTTCAAGCTGACGGTGCAGGTTGCGGACCATGTCCAGGGTAATGGCGTTGAGGCCGGCGGGGCGGTTCAGCGTCAGGTGACCAATGTGGTTGCGAACCTCGGCCAGCACGTGGTTTTGCGTGGCATCCATGGACGAAGTCCCCTTCGATGAAACCTGAGCAGTCATCACTAACTCCCTGCTTTTATTGTTCTTTATAGAGAAGCTCGCGCGCGAGCGATGCTGGATCGTAACAGTGCAAATTTGCCATGTACAACCGAGATATGTGCAGGTCTCGTCTGCGTTTTTGCCTTAACGCAAGATCAAAAGATCGCAGCCTCCGGTAGCTCCGACCGAGGATCGCGTTCCAGATGTAGGAGCTGCCGAAGGCTGCGATCTTTTGATCTTTCAACCCTTACTGGAAAAAACATCACCAATGCTGCGGCGCTTGGCATGCAGCTCACTGGCGTGAATCAACTGCTCAAGGTCTTCGGGCGTGACATCAAAGAACGCCTCCATGTCCGCCAGGGCCAGCTTCAAGTCCTGGGCGGTGATGGCCTGGCTATCGACAGGAGGATGATCGGCCGGCACGACCGCCACCGGTTCACTGGCGCGTTTTGGGTAACGAATGCGCGTCAGGTTGTTATAGGTCACGGCACTGAGCAGCATGCTCGATGCGCCGAGCATCACCGGGGCGAGGGCTTTCCAGTCCAGGGCAATGGTGGCCGGGTCGGCCAACACCAGCAGCAGCGCCAGCGCCCCGGCCGGCGGGTGCAGGCAACGTAGCCAACACATCAGAATCAGCGCCATGCCCGCCGCCAGACAGGCGCTGCCGAGGGTGCGTCCGAGCACGTGAGCGACCAGGAGCGAAATCACCCCGGCACTGAAGTAGCCGCCGAGAATCGACCAGGGCTGGGCGAGGGCCCCGGAGGACACCGCGAACAACAGCACCGCCGACGCCCCCAGCGGACCGATCAGGTGCTGCGCCACTTCCATGCCGAATACCAGGCTGCAGAGCCAGACGCTGAACATCGTGCCCAGGGACATGCCGATGGCGGCGCGGCTCCATTCCGAGGGGCGAGTGTTAATGGCAGCAGGAAACCAGCGAGCGAACATGAGGCGAACGTTCCATTACAAAAATCGAGGCAAAAAAAAGGCTTAGCTGGGGATACCCAGAAAGCCCTTGAAGTAGTTCCAACAATTGGGGGAGGAACGAGGCACAGTGTGCCGTTCATTCCAGATAATGACAAATTCATATTAATGCAGCTTGAGTGCATTATTTTTGCTGTATGGCCACGCGACGGCCACTCATGAAGCACAGGAAACCACCGATGGCGGTCAACGCACTCAGGGCATAGAACATCGTGGGTGCGGGCGTGTGCATCAGCAGGAAGCCGCAAATCACCGGGCTCAACGCACCGCCAAGGGCCGCGAGGTTCTGTGCGCCGTAGTAACTGCCGCGCAGTTCTTCCGGGGCCAGGGTGTCGACGAAGAGGAATTCGGCGGGGTAAATGATCATTTCACCGAGGGTGAAGATGAACATCGCCACGCACCACGACACCAGGCTGTCGGCCAGACTGAAACCGATCAGCCCGAGGATGAACAGGCTGGTCCCCCCCGCGACCCAGCAGCGCAGTTGCTCGCGCTTGAGGAAGCGGCCGATCTGGTATTGCAGCAGGATCACGCTGATGGCGTTGCAGGCGAGCAGGGCGGCCATGGTTTGCAGGGCACGCTTGGAATCCTGGGTCACCAGCAGGTATTGCGACAGGTACAGGGTGAATCGGCCGTGGACCACGGTGCTGAGCAAACAACCACACGTGAACATGATCAGGGTGCGATCGTTTTTCAGGGTGATCAGGGTTCTGAGAAAACTTTGCGGCTGGCCGATCAACGGGACCTGGGCCGAGTCTTTCGGGATTCCACTCATCAGGAAGATGCTGAAGAACGCGATGCCGCCGGCCATCAGGAACGGCGCAATCGGATACACGCCGGCTATCACCACGCCGAGCATCGGGCCGGTGGCATAGCCGATGTTGGTCAGGGTGTAGCGCAGGGAAAAGGCCTTGGCGCGCTGACCGACAGGCAGGTTTTCGCTGAGGGTCGCCTTCGAGCCGATCAGGAACAAGGCCGACGCCGTTTCGGTGATCACCAGGGTCAGGGTGGTCAGGTAGAGGTTTTCGGCGAAGGTCAGCAACACGAAGCCGATGGCGCTCGACAGCATGGCGAGGATCAACAGCCGACGTTTCTCCAGGCGGTCGATGATGTAACCACCATAAAGGGCGAGCAGGGTGGCAATGAACACCGCAATGCCCAGCAGCAAACCGACGTCCTGCTGGTTGAGGCCGAGCTTGTTGCTCAGGAACAGGGTGAGCAGCGGGCTGGTGATGGCGCGGCTGACGACAATGGTCAGCGAGCAGATCATCAGCCGGCGGATAACGAGCGAGTAGGTGGCCACGGTGGTGCAAATGTCCTTATTCAGATGGTGTAGTGTTCATCGCGACACCGTGTCGCCGCCGATCGCGAGCAGGCTCGCTCCCACATTTGAAATGCGTTTCCCTGTGGGAGCGAGCCTGCTCGCGAAGAGGCCGGATCAGGCAACACAAGACTCAAGTCAGCCACCGATCCAGCGAACGAACCGATTCAAGCGCATCCAGCCGCCACAACTGCTCCAGTAATTCTTCCGCCTTTCGCCGCGGCATCCCCCGCAGCGCCAGACTGAAAAACTTCTCCTCAAGCGCTTCATCACTCAACCGATTGCCCGGTGCCCCCAGGGGCACGTCAACGCAAAGACTCGCCTGCCGACCGTCCACGGTCCGTACGCTGACAACAGGCTCGCCATCCTCTGACAGTTGCGGGTCCACTTCAAGGCGAATGCGCGACATCCACTGAGCAATACGCGGATCGCTACGTTGCTCATCGTCATACGCTTCCAACCGGCAATGACCATGCACCAGCCGCGCCGCGAGGGCATACGGCAGGCTCATCTGCGCCGCCGCCAGACTGGCCACGTCGCGCCCGCCGCACATGTCCTGAAGAAAACCGCACAGCGACACCTGAACATCCTCGATCTGATCGATGCTGACCTGCAGTTGGTCCAGCAACAGACCCAGCGCATCGATTGCCGAATGAGTCCCCCGGCACGCGGCGTAAGGCTTGATCGAGCAGCGGGCGAGTTTCCACACGTGGCCCAATTCGGCATCGAGCGCGTTCGGGTCTGACGTCACGCCAGCCAGGGTTCTGAGAAATCCGCCCCAGACATCCTCGAACAACTTTGTCGGCCCGCTGATGCCTTGCTGGGCAAACCGCGCCGCCAGCAATCCGCCCTCGGCCGCGCGACCGCTGTGCAGCTTTTTACTCTGCGAACCGTCATGAATGAAGGCCCACAGGCCGCCGCTGAAACTGCCAGCGATGCCCAGTGCCGACACGGTTTGCGCGGTATCCAGTCCGAGAATCCGCGCACAGGCCGCCGCCGCACCAAACACCCCGCAGGTGGCGGTGGAGTGCCAACCGGCGCCGTTGTGCGCCGAATAACCGCCGCAAGCTTCAAGCACCCGACGGCCGACGTCGTAGCCGATCACCACGGACGTGATGAATTCACGACCGCAAACCGGTTTTGCCGACATCGCTACAGCGGCCATGACCGCCGGCAGCACCACCGCGCCGGAGTGATCGCAGCCACCGGTGTCGTCCAGCTCCAGCGCGTGGGCGGCGACACCGTTGAGCATCGCAGCCTGGGCGGCGCCGACCCGCAGGTCAGTGCCCCAGACCAGCGTATTACCGGCCTCGTCCTCGAATATCAGTCGAGCCTGCCTGGCCACATCGCTACCGGCTCCGGCCAACGTCGCGCCAAAGGTATCGAGAATGTGCCGTTTGGCTTGCGCCACCAATGCCGGGGGCAAGTCTTCAAACTGCGTGTCGACGCAGAACTGCGCCAGTCGCTGCATGGGCTCCGTCATACGAGGTAATCCCGATAATGCCGCTCATACACCGACGCCGGATGGTCCTCGGCTACGGGTGCGGCCGAATCCGCCCACCACTGAGCGACTTCAGCACCCGTGGCGATCCATACGTCGTCGTGCTGTTGGATGCCCTCAAGCAACTCACGCAACACGCCGATCCGCCCTGGCGTGGCGATGATCTCGGGGTGCAGCCGCAGCACATAACACAGCCCGAACCGGTGAAATCCGGCGAAGTCCATTTTCAGGTTGCCCAGGGTGTGGCTGTAAGAAGCGATCCGCGATTGCGCCGGCGGCACGGCCGGGCTGAGGTTGAAGGCGAAGTAGGGTTCGTCCTCCAGTTCATAGTGCAGCGGCAGTTCGATCACGGCGGGCGCCGTCGGGTGAGCGAACGGCAAATCATCCCCGCGCCACGACGAAGACCAGCGAATGCCTTGATCTCTTAGTGCCTCGATGAACCCCGGCGCACCGTTACCGGCCGGGAGGCGAAACCCTGTCGGTCGCTGGCCGGTCAGCGCCGTCAACGCCGCGCAGCCCTTGGCGATCTCGGCGCTCTGCGCGGCCAGATCCAGGGTGTCGTAGTTCTGATGGCGATAGCCCGCACAGGCGATTTCATGCCCGCCGGCCTGGATCGCCCGGAGGTGCTCAGGGTTTTCCTCAGCGACGATGCCCGGAACAAACCAGCTGCTGGCAACCCCCAGCTCGGCGAACAATCTGAGCAAACGGTCGACGCCGCGCTGGGTGCCATAGCGCCAGACCGACAGGGTCTTGTCGCGCCCGGCGACTTCCGGGGCCTGGGTGAGGATGCCGTGGATGTCGTTGTAATCGACGGTCAGCACCACGGCGCAGCGGTAACCTTTGGGCCAGACAGTGGAATCAGCCATGGTGATGCTCCTTCAGCCACCACTGGGCGACATCGCGGCAGGTGGCGAACCACACGTCGTCGCGCTGGCGCATGTGTTCGAAGAGTTTTTCCAGCAGCAGGATGCGCCCCGGTTTACCGGTGATCTTGGGGTGGAACAGGGTGGTCAGGCACAACCCTTCATTCATGGCACCGTCGAACTCGCGGCACCAGTTGTCCAGCGTCAGCGCGTAGCTGGCGGTGCGGTCCAGCCCGGAAGGAAAGTCCGGCGCGCGGGTATAGGCGATGGAGGCGTAGTCATCCATTTCCCAGCGGCCGGGGATTTCCACCAGTGGCGTATCAAAGCCGGGCACTTTCACCAGGTACGGTCGGTCATCGCCGCGCATGCTGCTGGAGTACGTGACGCCCGCTTCGACCAGCATGGCCGGCGTCTCGGCCCGCCAGTCGCCAGACGGGGTGCGGAAACCTTCGGCGCGGATGTTCAGGTGCTTCCAGAACACTTCGCGGGATGTGTTCATCACGTCCTTTTGCTGTTCCAGCGTCAGGGCGTAAAACGATTCGTGTTTGTAGCCGTGGTAGGCCACCTCATGCCCGCGCTCGACAATCGCCTGGCACTGTTTCGGCCAGTTCTCCACGACCCAGGCTGGGACGAAGAACGTCGTCGGGATCCGGAACTCGTCGAGCAGATCGAGAATCCGTGGCAGCGCCCGATAGGGGCCGTAACCACCGAAACCGAAGTACTCGGGCTTGCGCCAGATCGAGCCGTTGAGCATGGCATCGCCGGTCGGCCCATCGAGGTCGAAGGCCAGGGCGAGGCAGGCTTTGTGCTGGTCGGGCCAGGTGGGTTGCAGCGAGGAGGACATCTCGGACACTCCGTTGATGAATAGATATGACGCAAAACCTGTGGGAGCGAGCCTGCTCGCGAAAGCGGTGCGTCAATCGACATAAATGTTGGCTGACACTCCCTTTCGCGAGCAGGCTCGCTCCCACGGGATCTGCGATTGGCAGACCGGTATTAGTCGCGAACGAGTTACGCATCCACAAGCAAACAGTAACTTTCAAGTCGAGTCGCGGTTATTACAAAAGAGTGACTTCAGGCAACTGACACAGCAGGCAAGCGCAGCAGCGGAATCGGCAACTTGCGCGACTCGCCACGGCCCATCGGGAAGTACAAAAATCCGCTGCGAGCCAGGCGCTCGGCGTCGTACAGGTTTCGTCCGTCGAAGATCACCGGCGCAGTGAGCCGCTGCTGGATCAGGTTGAAATCCGGCGCCTTGAACTGCTGCCACTCGGTGCAAATGATCAGCGCGTCGGCACCGGCCAACACCGATTCCGGGGTGCCCATGAGCATCAACTTCGATTCATCGGGATACAGCTGCTGGGTTTCCTGCATGGCTTCCGGGTCGAACGCACGGACGTTAGCCCCGGCGGCCCATAGCGACTCCAGCAACACCCTGCTCGGCGCGTCGCGCATGTCGTCGGTGTTGGGCTTGAACGCCAGCCCCCACAGGGCAAACGTCTTGCCGCGCAAATCACCTCTGTAGAACGCGTTGATGCGGTCGAACAATTTGTGTTTCTGCCGCTGGTTGATCGCTTCCACCGCTTGCAGCAGGTCGCTGGAGCAATGCGCTTCTTCGGCACTGTGGATCAGGGCGCGCATGTCTTTGGGGAAACACGAGCCGCCATAACCGCAGCCGGGGTAGATGAAGTGATAGCCGATGCGCGAGTCGGCGCCGATGCCCAGGCGCACCGACTCGATGTCCGCACCCAGGTGTTCGGCCAGTTCGGCGATCTGGTTGATGAAGCTGATTTTGGTCGCCAGCATGCAGTTGGCGGCGTACTTGGTCAGCTCGGCGCTGCGCAGGTCCATGAACATGATCCGGTCATGGTTGCGGTTGAACGGCGCGTAGAGATCGCGCATCACATCGCGCACGTCATCGCGTTCGCAGCCGATGACAATGCGGTCCGGGCGCCGACAATCGGCCACGGCGGAGCCTTCTTTCAAAAACTCCGGGTTGGCGACGATATCGAACTGCAGCAACCGACCGACCTTGATCAGGCACTTGTCGATGTGCGCGCGCAAGGTGTCGCCGGTGCCCACCGGAACCGTGGACTTCTCCACCAGAATCACCGGTTGCTCGCGATGACGGGCGACCGCTTCGCCCACCGACAGCACGTAACGCAGGTCCGCCGAGCCATCGTCCCGGGACGGTGTGCCGACCGCAATGAACAATACCTGACCATGCTGCACGGCGAACTTTTCATCGGTGGTGAACTGCAGCCGATTGGCGTCCAGGCTTTCGCGCACCAGGCTGGCGAGCCCCGGCTCAAAAATGCTCACGTGGCCTTGTTGCAGCAACTCGACCTTCTTCTCGTCAATGTCCATGCAGACCACGTCATGGCCGACTTCAGCCAGCACCGCGGCTTGCACCAGGCCAACGTAACCGCTACCAAATACACTGATTTTCATAGGCCACTCCTGAGCTCGGGCGCGCGAGCAGGTCGAGAGTTGATGGTGATGACGCCGAGGATGACCAAGGCCACCCCGAGGGTTTTTGAAAGGCTGAAATCTTCGTTGAACAGCGGCAGGGCGGCGGCCAGCAGATACACCAGCGCGTAGCTGATGCTCAGCAGCGAATACGCGCGACCCAAGGGCAGATCCCGCAGGGCGACGAGCCAGCTGAGCATCGAGAAGGCGTAGGCAAGGATGGCGGTCAGCACCACGACGACGGCTGTCAGATCGACGCTGGCGGTGAGCCAGTGTTCGGGGGACGGCAGCCGCGTCATGCTCCAGCGCATGCCCAACTGCGCGGCGCTGCCCAGCAGCACACTGCCCAGGGCAAAGGTGACGCCGCGACGCCGGTTCATGTGTGCAGCCCCAGCAGCACCACACCACCGATCACCAGTGCCACACCCAGCCAGTGTCGACGGTCGATGGTTTCGTGGAAGACAAAACGCGCGACCAGGGTGATCAGCACGAAATTCAGGCTCAGCATCGGGTAGGCGATGCCGACTTCCAGCCGCTGCAACACCAGCAGCCACACCAGCAAGCCCAACCCCAACGACGCGAGGGCCAGCCACAGCCACGGCGAGCGCAGTTTTTCGCCCCAGCCCGACGCCTTGCCGCGCCAGCTCTCCACGGCGTACTTCTGGGCGATCTGGCCCAGGCAGGTCAGCAGGCAGGTGGCCAATAGCAGCAACAGGCTCATAACGCCCCCTGAGGAAAGATCAGAATCACCAGATTGCCTTGCTCATAGCGTTTGCCATCCTTGGGCAACCGTTCGATTTCGCGCAGCTCGTCGTCACCCTTGACCCGCATGACCACGCCCACCGAGCCGTTCTGGCGGGCTTCGCGCATCCACTCTTGCACCTGGTCGGGATCGACTCGCTGCTTGACCCCGTCAGGATAGGCAAGGCCATATTTCAATTCGCCTATCGTGTTGTACAACGCCACGTCCGGGCGTTTGACACGCCAGGCCAGCGCAGCGGCGGCGCCCATATCGTTGCTCAACAACCGGCCACTCTGACCGAGTTCCCCGGCATGTTCGAGGATGAATTGGTCGGGCATCTTGTTGGCCACCACCGAGTTGGGCAGTCCGGCCGGCAGCAACGCGATCAGCAGCAGACTGCCAATGGCCGGTGCCGCCCAGCATTGCAGGGGCCGGAAGGCTTGCAGCAGGTTGGCCATGATCCAGCCCATCAGGCCGATGAACACCAGCACCAGGTTATGCAGCTCATGGTTGTACAGCGGCTTTTTCAATTGCAGGTAAACCAGGACGAGCAGGATGGTCAGGCCCAGCAGCAAATTCAGCAGGCCATTGATGCCCAGTACCCGGCCTTGCTCCAGCCGCAAGCGATCCGCCAGTGCGTGGCCCAGCAGCAAGGCCAGCGGCAGCAGGCACGGCAAGATGTAGGTCGGCAGCTTGCCGTTGCTCAGGCTGAAAAAAATCAGCGGCATCAGCAGCCACAGCAACAGGAACGCGATGCTGGCCTGGCGTCGTGTGCCCCACGCCTGTTTCAGCGCCGACGGCAACAACGCCGCCCACGGCAGACTGAACGCCACCAGCAACGGCAGATAGAACCACCACGGCGCGTCATGCTGCGCGTCGTCCCCGGCGAAGCGACGTATGTGTTCGTGCCAGAAGAAAAACCGCCAGTAATCGGGCTCCTGCGCGTGCACCGCCAGGACCCACGGCAGGCTCACCGCGATGGCGACGACAATCGCCACCGGGCCGTAGACCAGCAGTTCACGCCAGCGCTTTTGCCAGATCATCCAGGGCAGGGCGATCAGCACCGGCAGCAGCCAGGCCAGAAAGCCCTTGGTCATGAAGCCCATGCCGCACGCCAGCCCCAGCACCGCCCAAGCGATCAGACGCTGCCCACGACGGGTGCCGTCCAGCGCAAACCACAAAGCAACCAGGCTCAGATTGACCCAGAAGGTGAATTGCGGATCGAGGTTGGCGTAACCGGCTTGCCCGGCAACGATCGTGAAACTCATGTATAGCAACGCGCAGGCGAAGCTCTTGCGCAGTTCGTTCCAGAGCCTGCGGGCGAGCAGGTAACACAACAACACACTGAGCCCGGTGCTGACGGCCGAGGCAATGCGTACGCCGAACAGATTGTCGCCAAACAGCGCCTGGCCGAGGGCGATCATCCAGTAACCGGCCACCGGTTTTTCGAAGTAGCGCAGGCTCATGAAGTGTGGCGATACCCAGTTGCCGCTCAGGAGCATGTCCTGGCTGACTTGGGCGTAGCGAGTTTCGTCAGGAATCCATAAGCCGTGACTGCCCAGCGGCAGCACATACGCCAGCGCAAAAATGGCCAGCAGTAACGGCAATGCCCAGCGTTTGCTCATGCCTGTTGCACTCCCAGCCAGCCTTCGCGGCCTGCGAGCATGCCGCGCACCACTCGGCCGGTCGGCAAGGTGTCGGGGGGCTCGGGCAGCAGGTCGCCAAGAGGTTGAAAACGGATACCACGTTGACGCGCATCGGCCAGCAATTGACGGAAGTCGCTGGCCATCAGCATCCCTTCCACTTCGGCATGGACCGTGTAGACGTTGAGTTTTGCCGGGGTAAACCGATCAAGCATGAAGGCGTTGAAGTCTTTGGCCGCAACGTTCGCGCCGACCACCTCATCGAAGGTGGGCAAGTCCACCGGAATCTGCGGCGTCCCCAGGCCACCCTTGGTCAATGTCGGCCGGAACAGGCTCTGGCCGCGACAATCGCTGTTGTAGCGAAAGCCGAAACCCTCTTTGGCCTCGATCACACGCTCGTCTGCGCGCCACCCGGCGGCCGCCGAGCACTCGACTTTTTGCCCGAGGATGTCGCTGAGGCTGTCCACGCCCCGGCGGATCTGCTCGATCAGCTGCGCGTCGCTCCAGCGTCCGGCATGAGCCTGCCAACCGTGGTGATCCCAGGCGTGCAGGCCGACTTCATGCCCGGCCGCCAGGGTTTGGCGCATCACGTGCCCAAGGTCGCGGCCGATGGGTTTGCCCGGCCACGCGGTGCCGGCCAGCAGGATGTCCCAGCCGTACAGGCCGGCGGCGTTGGAGCGCAGCATCTTCCAGAAAAACTGCGGGCGAATCAGGCGCCACACGTGACGCCCCATGTTGTCCGGCCCGACACTGAAGAAAAACGTCGCCCTGACCTGGGCTTCCTCGAGTATTTCCAGCAGTCGCGGCACCCCGTCTCGGGTGCCTCGGTACGTGTCGACATCGATCCGAAGGCCTGCCAGCATTAATGTTTATCCGAGATTTCGAACATGGCCTCGCGCAAGAAGAAATCCAGCGTGTTGCCGATGGTTTCGCTCATCTGCACGGTGGGCGTCCAGTCCAGCAAGCGCCTGGCGTTGGCGATGCTCGGTTTGCGGTGGGAGACGTCCTGGTAACCGTTTCCGTAGAACGCCTTGCTTTCGATATCGCGGAACCCGGCGAACGGCGGGAAGTTGGCGCGCAACGGGTGCGCCTCGAACTGACGCAGCAGTTCCTCGCCCAACTGGCGAATGCTGGCTTCGTTGTCCGGATTACCGATGTTGATGATCTGGCTATTGCAGGCATCGTTCTCGTTATCAATGATTCGCGCGAGGGCTTCTACGCCGTCGGCAATGTCAGTGAAGCAGCGTTTCTGCTCACCGCCATCGAACAGGCGAATCGGTGTGCCTTCCACCAGGTTCAGGATCAACTGCGTAATGGCGCGGGAGCTGCCGATGCGCGCCGAATCCAGGCGGTCCAGGCGCGGGCCCATCCAGTTGAAGGGACGGAACAGGGTGAAATTCAGGCCTTTCTGGCCGTAGGCCCAGATCACCCGGTCGAGCAGTTGCTTGGAGATCGAGTAGATCCAGCGTTGCTTGTTGATCGGCCCGACCACGAGGCTGGAGGTGTCTTCATCGAATTGGGCGTCCTGGCACATGCCATAGACTTCGGACGTCGACGGGAAGATCACGCGCTTGTTGTATTTGACGCAGTAGCGGACCAGCTTCAGGTTCTCTTCGAAGTCCAGCTCGAACACCCGCAGCGGATTGCGGGTGTACTCGATCGGCGTGGCAATCGCGACCAGGGGCAGGATCACGTCGCACTTCTTGATGTGGTACTCGATCCACTCGGAGTGAATGCTGATGTCGCCTTCGACGAAATGGAAATTCGGATGGCTGCGCAAGCGCTCGATGGCGTCGGAGCCGATGTCGAGGCCATACACCTCGTATCGGTCGTCACGCAGCAGGCGTTCGGACAGATGATTGCCGATAAAACCGTTGACGCCGAGGATCAGCACGCGTGTGCGACGCGGGGCGCGGCCAGACTCGGCGCCACGCAGCACGGAGCCATCCACCAGTCCCAGTTCACTGGCCAGTTGCGGGCCACTCAGAAACAAGCCGTTGTCGTTACGCTGACCGGACATGATCAGCAAAGAGTCTTCGCCGCAGGCAATGCGCAACGGATCGACGCTGATCACCCGGCCCGGCGCCTGTCCTTCATTGCCCTTGGCAACTTCGGCGCTCCAGACAATCAGCTTGTGCTCGCCCACGGCGCAGAAAGCGCCCGGGTATGGCTGGGTAGCGGCGCGGACCAGGTTGAATAGTTCTTCGGCCGGTCTGTTCCAGAGCAGTTTGCCGTCGGCCGGGGTGCGCCGGCCAAACACCGTGGCCCGGGATTCGTCCTGAGGGGCTTCACTGATCTTGCCCTGAAGCAACGCCGGCAAGGTATCGCGCAGCAGGTCGGTGGCGGCCACGCGCAATTTGCCGTGCAGGCTCAGCGCCGTGTCACTGCGCTCAATCGCCACCCGATGCTGGGCGAGGATGGCGCCGGCATCGGCACGTTTGACCATGCGGTGCAGGGTCACGCCGGTTTCGGTTTCGCCGTTCACCAGCACCCAATTGGCCGGCGCGCGCCCCCGGTAGCGTGGCAGCAACGAACCGTGCAGGTTGAACGCGCCTTTACGGGCGGTAGCCAACAGCGGTTCGCTGAGCAGGTTGCGGTAGTAGAACGAGAACAGGTAATCCGGGTTGAGTTTGCTGATGCGCTCGACCCACAGCGGATGGTTGACGTCTTCCGGCGCATGCACCGGGACGCCCCTGCGAGCGCACAGTTGTGCGACGGAGGCGTAGAAGGCGTTTTCCTGCGGATCATTGGCGTGGGTGAACACGGCGGCAATCTCGTAACCGCTATTGAGCAGGGTTTCGATGCCGGCACAGCCAATATCGTGATAAGCGAAGACAACAGCTTTTGCGCTCATGAGAGAACCTGATCTGAAGAAGTGGAAGTGAGACCGTCAAAGGTGAGCGCGAGAACAGGGGAGGCCGGTTGGCTACGCAGGACCTTTTCGACAAAGAACCGCGGGCGGGCGCGAACGTCGCTGTACATCCGGCCCAGGTACTCGCCCAACAGGCCCATGCCGATGAATTGGCCGCCGGTGAAGACGAACAGCACCGCGAACAAGACGAACATCCCGTCACCGGCCCAACTGGCGCCGAAGACCAGACGCAGGACGATCAGCGCCATGGCGAACAGCACGCCGAGCGCCGCCATGCCGAAGCCGACGATGCTCAGCAGACGCAAGGGGGTGGTGGTCATGCAGGTGATCAAGTCGAACATCAGGTTGACCAGGCGCATCGGGCTGTACTTCGATTCCCCGTGTTCGCGCTCGGCGTGGGTCACCGGAATTTCCGTGGTGTGCCGGGCAAAACTGTTGGCCAGGATCGGGATGAACGTGCTGCGCTCGCGGCACGCGAGCATGGCGTCGACGATGGACCGCCGGTAAGCACGCAGCATGCAGCCGTAGTCGCTCATGGCCACGCCCGTGGAACGCTGCACCGCCAGGTTGATCAGCTTCGACGGCCAGCGCCGCAGGGCCGAGTCCTGACGGTTGTTGCGCACCGTGGCGACCACGTCATAGCCGAGTTCGGCCTGGGCCACCAGTCGCGGGATCTCTTCGGGAGGGTTTTGCAGGTCGGCGTCGAGGGTGATGACGACATCGCCCTTGCACTGTTCGAAACCGGCCATGATTGCCGCGTGCTGACCGTAATTGCGGTTGAGAATGACCGCCACCACCGGGCTGCACTCGCGACTGGCCGCTTCTTCGAGGATCTGCGCCGAGTTGTCGCGACTGCCGTCATCGACCAGCACGATTTCGTAGTCATGGCGCAACTGCCGGCATGCCGCTTCGGTGCGCCTGAGCAACTCGGGCAGGCTGTCTTGCTCGTTGTAGACCGGGATGACGATTGATACGCAACGAATCGGATAAGGTTTCACAGGCGAGTGTCCATAATGTTTTCAATGGCGCCGACGACACGATCGACGTCATCGGTGGTCATGTCGGGGAACAACGGGATCGAGCACAGCCGCGCGGAATTCCACTCGGTGTTGGGCAGGTGGAGGTTGGGGAAGCGCTGGCGGTAGTACGCGTGCAGGTGAGTGGCGATGAAGTGAATGCCAGTGCCGATGTTCTGCTCCTGCAAGGCCTTCATGAACGCTTCGCGGTCGAGGCCGCAGTGCTCGGCGTCGATACGCAGGATGAACAGGTGCCAGGCGTGCCGTTGCGGATAGGCCGGAATCGCCAGCGGTTGTACCTTGGAGCCTTCGAGGCGTTGCAGGTAAGTTCTGGCCAGCGCGGTACGCTTGGCATTGATCTCGTCCAGACGCTCCAGTTGCACCAGCGCGATGGCGGCGTTGATGTCGGCCAGGTTGTATTTGAAACCCGGCGCCATGACCTCGGCCTGGGGTTTGCGGCCGTGGGTCAGGCGGTCGTAGGCATCGACACCCAAACCGTGAAACTTGAGCATGCGCACCCGAACGGCCAGGGCTTCATCGTCAGTGACGAACATGGCGCCCTCGGCGCAGGTCATGTTCTTGATGGCGTGGAAGGAGAAAATCGCTGTGCCTCGGGCTCCGACGTGACGCCCTTTGTAGAAGGTGCCCGCCGCGTGGGCGGCGTCTTCGATAACGGCGATACCGTGCCGGTCGGCCAGTGCGTAGAGCGGATCGAGATCGAACGCCGCGCCGGCGTAATGCACGGGAATGATTGCCCTGGTGCGGGGCGTGATTGCCGCTTCGATGCTCGCGAGGTCACTCATCAGCGTGTCGCGGTCAACGTCGACGAACACCGGCGTCGCGCCCAGCAGGCAGATCATGTTGGCGGTCGACACCCAGGTCTGGGACGGGGTAATCACTTCGTCCCCCGGACCAATTCCCAATGCCAGCAATGTGATGTGCATCCCGCCGGTGGCCGAGGACAATGCCACGGCATGGCGGCAACCCACGTAGTTGGCGAAGTGCTCTTCGAGTTGCTGGTTTTTCGGCCCGGTAGTGATCCAGCCGGAGCGCAATACTTGCTCTACGGCGGCCATTTCTTCATCACCGATACTGGGGCGGGAGAAGGGGAGAAACGCCTCACTCATAGGAAACTCCGGGCGTACGGCATCCTTCAGCGAAATAACCGAAAGAAGCGTGTTTTCAAGGGTTTGACTGCCAGTACAGGAAGCCATCAATTGACTTTCCGGGCCACGACCGGCAGCGTGACGCCCCCATTGGGGCTCGTCGGGTTGATTGAAGGTTATGCCCGATTCGGTGAAAGGAACATCAAAAAACGGCCGGCGAATCGTTTATCTGAAAGTCATACAGCCGCTGTTCAGACTGGCGCCGTTCATCGTGTTTTCTAGAAGAAAAGTCCTGCAGAAGTATTCCGATTTATATGAAGAATGTTTCAATCCTTAGTTGTTTTAATGATCTGTTTCCACTCAAGGCCGTTTAGTTTTGATTGACTTACCTGTTGCTGATTCAAGTGTTTCAAGGACCAACCCACTGACCGTGTATCTGGCGCGACTGGCACCGTCCAGCCAACTGACCATGCGTTACGTGTTGCAGGACGCCGCCGACCGCCTTGGTTTCGAAGACATGAACATCGAGGAGATTCCCTGGCACGAACTTCAGCCAGAGGATGTGATTGCGCTGGTGGCGGCTTTGCGCGCGGACGGTTACGCGCCCAATACCTCTTCGTTGTACGTCAACGCCGTGCGCGGCGTCATGAACGAAGCCTGGCGCATGAGCCTGATCAGTCAGGAACATCTGCTGAAAATGCGCTCGGTCAAGGGCATCGCCGGCACGCGGCTGTCCCAGGGGCGCAATCTGCGGCGCACGCTGATCCAGGAGTTGATGGCGGTCTGTGCGGCCGATCCACGGCCACAAGGCCTGCGGGACGCGGCGATCATCGGGATTTTGTACGGCTCGGGAATGCGCAAGTCAGAGTCGGTGAACCTGGACCTCAATCAGGTCGACTTCACCGAGCGCAGCCTGCGGGTGACTGCCAAGGGCAACAAACAGTTGGTCAAGTACGCACCAGCCTGGGCGTTCGCCAAACTGGACGCGTGGCTGGAGCTGCGCCGTTCGCAGCTCAAGGACGGCGAAGTGGACGATCCGTTCCTGTTCAACCGCATCCGTCGCGGCAGCCACATCACCCGCGAGCGCATCACCAAACACGCGATCTATTACATCGCGCGGCAGCGTGGCGCGCAGGTGGGGGTGAAGATCATGCCGCACGATTTTCGACGTTCGTTCATTACCCGGGTGATCGAGGAGCATGACCTGTCGATCGCCCAGAAACTCGCCCACCACAGCAACATCCAGACGACGGCCAACTACGACGTGCGCGATGACAACGAGCGGCGGCGGGCGGTGGACCGTTTCGATCTTTGATGGACCGGGTTCAGGGTTCGCTCAGGACGTGGGCATGGCCGATCGTCGAGACGTGAACCGCACTGCCGGCGGGTGGCGCATACATGCCCGAGCTGCGCACCATCAATGATCGACCCGGCTGTTCTCCGCAGGCCACGGATTCCAGTTCCACCGTCAACGTGCAGGTATTGCCGCTGAAGTCCCGTTCGGTCACCACGGCGCGGCACCCGGCGGTCTCTACCGGGCTGGGCTGGATGCTGATCAGCTGCAATTGCTCGGGCCGCAGCATGATCTGCGCGCAGTTGTTGTTGCGATGGTTGTTGACCGGTATCCGCCCGAGATCGCAATGGGCCCAACCGGCCTCGATCCTGGCCGGCATGACCACGGCATCGCCGAGAAACAGGGCGGTTTGTTTGTCGTCGGGATAGCGGTAAAGGTCCAGCGGATGGCCTGACTGCACCAGTCGGCCCTGGCGCATCACCGCCAGTTGATCGGCAAACGACAACGCCTCGCTCTGGTCATGGGTGACCAGGATCGTGGTGACGCCCGCGTCGGCCAGCAACCGGGCGACCAGTTTGCGCATGGCGGCGCGCAAGCCTGTATCGAGCGCTGAAAATGGCTCATCCAGCAGCATCAAACGCGGCTGTTGCGCCAGCGCTCGCGCCAGGGCCACACGCTGTTGCTGACCGCCGGAGAGTTCGTGGGGCCAACGATTGGCCATGTTCGCCTCCAGGGCAACGCTGTCCATCAGTTGCGCGATTCGTTGTTCTTTTTCTAAGCCCTTGGTCGACAGCCCGAAACCGATGTTGGCGGCCACGGTCATGTGCGGAAACAGGGCGCCGTCCTGAGGGACATAACCAATCTGGCGCTGGTGCGCCGGTACTTCGTGAGTGTCGTCGACTAGCGTCTGGCCATTGAGCGTAAGGCGACCGGAGTCCGGGAATTCGAAACCGGCGATCATTCGCAGCAAGGTGCTCTTGCCCGAACCTGAAGGGCCGACGATGACCGTGCGGCTGCCCGTGGGCACCGACAGGCTGATATTTTCCAGGGCTCGTTGGGCGCCGTAGGATTTGCAGATCGAGTGCAGTTCAAGTGCGTTCATCGGCCCGCCGTACGTTTGGATTGGTGGTAAAGAAGCCCGGTCAACGGCAGCGACAGCAGAATCATCAGCAGGGCATACGGCGCTGCGGCGGCGTAATCGATTTCGCTGGTCAAGGCCCAGAAGCCGGTCGCCAGGGTACGCGTGCCGTTCGGGGCGAGCAGCAGGGTAGCGGTCAGCTCATTGGTGATCGCCAGAAACACCAGCGCCGCGCCAGCGGCAGCACCGGGCGCGGCCAGCCGCAGGGTAATCAGCCACAGCGCACGACCGGGCGAACGGCCGAGGCTGCGAGCCATGTTTTCCAGCTCCACCGGCGCCTGGGCGATGCCCGTTCGCAAACTCACCAGGGCCCGGGGCAAAAACATCAGCAGATAAGCCAGCAGCACGGTAATCGTGGTCTGGTAAATCGGCCGGGCGAAATGGACCGTGAGCGTCACCAAAGCCAACGCAACGACAATCCCCGGCAACGAGCTGGTGATGTAGTTACAGCTTTCCAGTACCCGCTGCAGCCGGCCCGGCGAGCGAATCGACAACCAGGCAATCGGGATGGCCGCGCAGGTGGTCAGAACTGCACCGGCCGCCCCGAGCAGCAATGTCTGCTCGAGTGCCGGCAGCAGCTCGGTCAGTTTCCAGACGTGCGTTCCCCCGGCAATCAGCCACTTGCCCAAGGTGATCAAGGGCACACCCAGCGCCAGTGCGCAGGTCACGATTTGCAAGGTCAGCGCGAGCACGGTTGACCCGGTATTCAGGCACACGACCCGCTGCTCGCGGGCACTTCCCGAGCCGATTCGGGCGTAGCGCGCATTGCCACGGGCGGCCGATTCGACGGTCAGCATTGCCAGGCAACATAGGGCGAGCACGCCGGCCAGCATGTTGGCGGCGGGCCCATTGAAGGTGGACTTGAACTGATCGAAGATCGCCGTGGTAAAGGTGTCGAAGCGGATCATCGCGTACAGGCCGTATTCGGCCAGCAGGTGCAGCCCCACCAATAAGGCACCGCCGCAGATGGCCAGCCGCAATTGCGGCAGCACCACCCGGAAGAATACCGCCCAGGGCTTGAGCCCCATCGATTCCGCGACATCTTCAATGGCCGGATCGAGCCGGCGCAGGGTGGCCGCAATCGGCAAGTACAGAAATGGGAAATAAGCGAGGACCGAGACCAGCACCCCGGCAGATAATCCATGAATCGGCGGCACCAGGCTGACCCACGCATAGCTGTGAACGAAGGCCGGTACCGCCAGCGGCGCGGTGGCGAGCAATGACCACCCGCGTCGTCCCGGCAAGTCGGTGCGCTCTGTCAGCCAGGCCAGCGCCACGCCGAGCGTGACACACAAGGGAATCGTGATCACCACCAGCAACACCGTGTTGATCAACAACTCGCCGACCCGTGGCCGGAACACCAGTGGCACCAGGGTTGCCCAGCCCGTCTGAAAGGACACGCCGATGACGAAGGCGATCGGCAGCAACGCCAGCAGCGACACCAACACCGACAAACCGATCACCCACGCGCCGCCGCGGCCCGCGAAGAGACCGCGGGATCGTCGGCGCAACGGTGGGGGGATCGCCGCAGCGACACCCGCCGGTAGCGTTTCAGGCATCAATTAGAGCAGTCCGGCCTGAGTCATCAGCTCCACGGCTTTTTTACTGTCGAGTTTCGAGGCGTCGACTTTCGGCGCGTCAAGCTGTTGCAGAGGCACCAGTTTCGGGTTGGATTCAGCGTTCTTGCCCACGGCGTATTCAAACGAGTTGCCGGTTTTAAGGATGGCCTGGCCGTCTTTGCCGGTGACCCACTTCAGGAACGCCTGGGCTTGTTCCTTGTGCTTGCTGGACGCCAGAACGCCGCCACCGGAGATGCTGACAAAGGCCCCCGGGTCCTTGTGCTTGAAGTAGTGCAACGCGGTGTTTTTGCTGTTTTCGCCGGTCTTGGCCTGATCGCCGAAGCGGTAATAGTGGTAAATCACACCGCTGTCGATCTGCCCGGCATTGACCGCTTTAAGCACGGAGCTGTTGCCCCGGTACGCGGTAAAGTTGCTTTTCATGCCCTTCAGCCACTCAAGGGTGGCAGCCTCGCCCTTGAGTTCCAGCACGGCGGCGACGATGGCCTGGAAGTCGGCGCCGGCCGGTGAGGCAGCCCAGCGGCCTTTCCATTTCGCGTCGGCGAGGTCCATCAGCGATTTGGGCAACTCGGCTTCCGGCAATTTACCCGGGTTGTAGACGAAGACCGTGGAGCGCGCAGCAATCCCCACCCATTTTCCATGGGCCGGACGATAAGCCGCGTCGACTTGTTCCAGGGTGGCCGGCGCCACCGGTGCGAACAGCCCGGCGTTGTCGACCAGCACCATGGCCGGCGAGTTTTCGGTCAGGAACACGTCCGCCGGGGAGGCGGCGCCTTCCTGCACGATCTGATTGCCCATCTCGGTGTCGTCGCCGTTGCGTACGGTGACCTTGATGCCGGTTTCCTTGGTAAAGCCCTCGATCCAGGCTTTGGTCAGGCTTTCGTGCTGGGCGTTGTAGACCACGATGCCGTCGGCATCGGCTGCGTATACGTGGCCAGTGCTCAATAGCGCGGTCACCAGCACTGCATGTTTAAGAAAAGAAGGGATACGCGGAATCATGCTGGGGCAGCTCCTGTATTTTTAGAATCGTGCGCGCAGACTCGACCGGGATGGTCGTCAATTATTGTAGGCCAATACGAATCATTTGCAGGTTTAAGGCGCGGTAAATGTAATGGGTCGAATGAGAAAAAAGCGTCAAGTCACTGGGCCGACGGACAAGTTCTTTGTGTTCCTCCCGCCGCCTGGCTGATCAACGCGGCCAGGCGTTTGACGTTGTTCTGCTGTGCCGCCACCAGATCATCGATGCTCGGCCCTGAAGGTGTCTGCAAGGTGCTGCGGCAAGTGACCAGCGCGTTATCGCTTTCGCCGAGGTTGCGCAGGCGCCATTTGACGTCAATCAGCCCGTACTGGCCGGGAATGGAATCAAAACGCTGCACGTCCAGGCGCAACGAGACTTTGCGCTGGGGATTGCTGTTGACCATCTGATCCACCAAGGCACTGCGCAATTCATCCACCAGGCTCGCGGCCCACCATTGGGTTTCCAGAATCGCCAGGCCACTGTTGCCCTGGCGGATGACGATCTGCGGGCGATCGACCTGAGGCGGCACGCTGATGGCCTCGATCTGGATGTCCGCAACCGCAGACCTTGAATTGCCGCCCGGTTGGGTCGGGACCAGCGTATGGAACTGAATAGGATCACTGCGGCAAGCCGCGAGCAGTAACGACGCCGTGACCAAGGTGATCTTCAGCGAAAAAGCCATGGGTGTTGCTCCTGTGGTCAGTTGCGCGGTGGCGCCTGCAGATCCATCGGCGCGGCGTTGTTGGGTCGGCCACGAATCAGCGATTCCGGATGTCGTCCCAGGTAATCCGAGAGTTCACGCAAGGAGCGCGACATGCGTCCAAGTTCGTCCAGGGTCTGGGTCAGTTGTTCCCGTTGCGGGGAGTCTTCGGCGAGGGTCGAACTGGCCGATTGCAGGGTCTTGCTGACATCCGCCAGGGTGGTCTGCACGCCAGGCAGGGTCTTGGCATTGAACTGTGCCAGGCCTTTGCGCAGTTCGACGAGGTTGCTGTCGAGGTTGCCGGCAATGCGCTCGATCGGCAGCTGATTGATTTTGTTGACCATGCCTTCGAGTTTTTCCTGCAATTGCTCGAGGCTGCCAGGAAGGGTGGGAATACTGACGGGACGGGCAGTCGGATCGAACACGACTTTCTCCGCTTTAGGGTAGAAGTCGAGCGCGATGTACAGCTGGCCGGTCAACAGATTGCCGCTCCGGGCCTGGGCCCGCAGACCGTTTTCGATGAAGGTGCCCATCAGCCGTATACCAGCGGCTTCGTCATTGGGATCATGCTTCAAGGCCACGAGCATTTTTTCGTGTGCCTGGCCGAGTCGTTGCGGATAAATCACGATGCCGACATTGACCGGGAAACTGCGTTTTTTCGCGTCGAAATCAAGATTGACCGAGACGACTCTGCCGAACTCGATGCCAAGGAATTCCACCGGCGCACCGACCTTGAGGCCGCGCAAGGCTTGATCGAAACGCAAACTCAGGTATTGCGCCTTGCCGTTAGGCGGGGCGAGGGCGGTTTGCTGGTCTTCGAACAAGTCGAAGGCTTTTTCCTCGCCGGCCGGTTTATCGTTGGGGCTGTATTCCGGCGCGCGGAAGGCGATACCGCCCACCAGGATGGAAGACAGCGACTCGGTCTTCACCGAAAAGCCGTTGGCGCCGACATTCACATCGACCCCGCTGGCGTTCCAGAACCGGGTGTTTTCGGTGACGTAGGCATCATTGGGCGCGTGGATGAACACTTCGATGTTCACCCCTTTGCCGTCGGCATCCAGGGCATAGGCCACCACTTGGCCGACCGGAATCTTGCGGTAATAAACGGGGGAGCCGATGTCCAGCGAACCCAGGTCCTGGGTATGCAGCGTGAAGCGCTTGCCCGGCTCGCCATACGTGATGGGCGGCGGGTTTTCCAGGCCAGTGAAATTCTTCGCCCGGGCATTGGCCTGGCCGATGTCGGCGCCGATGTAATCCCCGGACAGCAGGGTATCGATGCCCGACACGCCGCCGGCCCCGATACGGGGTCGCACCACCCAGAACTGCGAATCTTCGCGGGTGAAGGTTTCCGCCTGCTTGGCCAGTTTGATGGTGGCGTTGACGCTCTTCTGGTCATCGCTCAGCTCGACGTCGGTGACTTGCCCGATCACCACGTTGCGGTATTTGACCTCGGTTTTGTTGGCCGTCAGACCACTGCCGGTCTTGAACGTGACGGTGATGGTCGGCCCTTCCTGCAAGATGCTGTGCACCACCAGCGAGATCCCCACGAGCACAGCGACGATGGGCACGATCCATACCAGCGAAATGCTAAAACGACGGGTCTTGACTGGGGCCTGCCCGGGGGCTTGCGGCCCGTCAGTGGCTTGCGACTTCATCCGTGACCTCCTCGTTTGGTGGGTTATTGCGCTCTTCATCCCGCGTTCTATCCCAGATCAGGCGCGGGTCGAAACTCATCGCCGACAGCATGGTGAACACCACCACCAGGCCAAAGAACAGAATGCCAGGGCGCGGTTCGATATCGCCCAACGCCTGGAACTTGACCAGCGCGGCCACCAGGGCAACCACGATGACGTCGAGCATCGACCAATAGCCGATGAGCTCGACGAAGCGGTAGAGTTTCGAGCGCTCTTTACGCGCCCACAGGCTGTCGCGCTGCACGGTGACCAACAGCATCGTCAAGGCCACGAACTTGATCCCCGGCACCGCGATGCTGGCGATAAAGATGATCAGGGCGATGTCCCAGGCACCGTGCTGCCAGAACTCCAGCACACCGGCCATGATGGTGCTGTCGGAACCGGAGCCGAGCATCGTGGTGTTCATGACCGGCAGCAGATTGGCCGGCACATAAAACACCAGCGATGCCAGCAGATAGGCCCAGGTCCGGGCCAGCGAGTTGCTCTTGCGCCGATGCAACGGTGCGCCGCAGCGTTCGCATTCATGAGGTTCGTGGGTCATGTCACAGGCCAGGCCGCAGCTGTGACACAGGCACAGGTTGAGTTCGCTCGCGACCGGTGGCGTCTTCATAAGATGTCCCACAGGTCACGGACATCGCGCCCGGCAATGCGGATCATCATCAGGCTGAGAACAGCCAGGGCAAACAGGCCGATGCCGGGCAACACATCGAGCAACCCGGCAAGCTTGAACACCGCCACCATCGCCCCAAGCAGACAGACTTCCAGCATGCTCCAGGGCCTGAGGGTTTCCAGCCAGCGCATGCAGAACCTGAAGGCGGGTGAGCGCCGGTTCACCAGGGCGAAACTAAGCACCCAGATCAGCAGTAATAACTGGAACACCGGCGCGATGATCATCGAGATCGCCGCCACCATGGCAATGAACGTAATCGGCCCGTGACTCAGGGCCAGCACCGAATCCCAGAGTGTTGCGCTGTTTTTCAGACCTTTGAGGCTGATGCTCATGACCGGATAGAAATTGGCGAACGTCCACAACACCGCCGCTGTGAAACTCAATGCCAGCCGCTGTTCTACCGTCAGGCCGTTATAGCGCTGGAGCACGCCGCCGCAGCGGGTGCACAGGGTTTTTTGATGTTTGGCGAGCGTGACTTTTTCATACACGCAGTCGCAGTGCTCGCAGATGATCAGTTGGTCAGTCGTAGCCATAGGCCGCACTCGCCAGGACACAGGAAAGTCAGAGCACCCCCTCAATATAGAAGTGCCTCGCGATTGAGCAAATCGAAAGGCCCAATTGCCTGATTGACCGCATCATCGTTCTTCGCGAGCAGGCTCGCTCCCACATTTGATCTTCTGTGAACACAGCATTTGTGGACGACGCAGATCCCTGTGGGAGCGAGCCTGCTCGCGAAAGCGGTGGGTCAGCTACCGTCGTTCTTTAGCCGAGCAATTCACGCAGGCGATACCAGAACATGCCAAGCGCCAGCAGGGGAGAGCGCAGCATGGGGCCGCCGGGGAAGGTCATGTGCGGCACCGCGCTGAAAACGTCGAAGCCCTGACTGTGTCCGGCATGGATCGCTTCGGCCAACAGTTTGGCGCACCAGTGGGTCACGTTCAGGCCATGCCCGGAGTAACCCTGGGCGTAGAACACGTTCGGATGCTGGCTCAAGCGCCCGACCTGCGGGAAGCGATTGGCGGAGATGCCGATCTTGCCACCCCATTGGTAATCAATGCGCACATCGGCCAGTTGCGGGAACACCTTGAGCATTTGCGGCCGCATATAGGCGCCGATGTCCGCCGGATCGCGCCCGGAGTAATGGCAGGCCCCGCCGAACAACAAGCGCCGGTCCGCCGAGAGCCGGTAGTAATCCAGGCCGACTTTCTGGTCGCACAGCGCCAGGTTCTGCGGGATCAATTGCGCTGCAACCTCCGGCGCCAAAGGTTCGGTGGCGATAATGTAGCTGCCCGCCGGAAGGACCTTGCCGCTCAGGTTCGGTTCGAGTTCTTCCAGGTGCGCATTGCAGGCCAACACCAGACTGCCAGCGCGCACCGAGCCACCGGCACAACGTACCTGCACGGTGCTGCCATGGATCAGCTCCAGCACCGGGCTTTGCTCGAAGATCTGCACGCCAAGGGATTGCGCCAGTCGCGCTTCGCCAAGGACCAGATTGAGCGGGTGCAAGTGCCCCGAGCCCATGTCGACCAGGCCACCGGCATACACGCCGGAGTTCACCACTTGCTGACGAATCTGCTCCGGCCCGACGAGGCGGGTTTCATGGGCATAACCTGACTCGGCGAGGCCTTGTTGCTCAGCCTTGAACGCGGCGAACTGCGCCTTGGTATTGGCCAGTTCGCAGAAGCCCCAGCGAAGATCGCAATCGATACCGTGTTCGACGATGCGGTTGCCCACGAGCGCCACCGAGTCGATCCCCGCGCGCTCGAGATAGCGCACGCCTTCTGCGCCGACATAACGGGCGAAACCGCTGACGTCATGGCCGACGCCACGGATCAACTGACCACCGTTACGCCCGCTGGCCCCCCAACCGATTCGCCGCGCTTCCAGCACAATCACCGAAAGTCCGCGCTGAGCCAGTTCGATCGCCGTATTGACCCCGGTAAAACCGCCGCCGATCACGCAGACATCGGCCACCAGGTCCGAGGCCAGCGTGGGGTAGGGCGCCATGGTCTTCGCCGTCGCCGCGTAATAGGACCGCGCGTGTTCGTGGGTGTACTGATTCATTTGTTGGACTTCACTTTGCTCCAGGAACGGGTCATCAGACGCATGATCGCCTGGGGCGGGGTGGTCGAAATGTAGAGTTTGTCGAGCACTTCCTGAGGCGGGTAAACCTCTGGGTTGTTCACCAGTTCAGCGTCCATGTATTGCTTGGCGGCCGGGTTCGGGTTGGCGTAACCGACCGAGGCGCTGACGTTGGCGATCACTTGCGGGTCCAGCAGGTAATTGATGAAGGCGTGGGCTTCTTTCGGATTGCTGGCATCGGCGGGAATCGCCAGCAGGTCGAACCACAGGTTACTGCCTTCCTTGGGAATCGAGTAGGCGATGTTCACGCCGTTCTTCGCTTCCTTGGCCCGGTTCGCGGCCTGAAACACGTCGCCCGAATAACCGAAGGCCACGCAGATGTCGCCGTTGGCCAGGTCCGAGACGTATTTGGAAGAGTGGAAGTAGGTGATGTAAGGACGGAGGGTCAACAGCTTGGCTTCAGCCTTTTTGTAATCCTCAGGATTCTCGCTACGAGGGTCCATGCCCATGTAATTGAGGATCGCCGGGAACACTTCGTCCGCCGAATCCATCATCGACACGCCGCACTGGCTGAGTTTTTTCAGGTTTTCCGGCTCGAAAAACACGGCCCAGGAATCGATGCGGTCGATGCCCAACACTTGCTTGACCTTGTCGACGTTGTAGCCGATGCCGTTGGTGCCCCACAGATATGGTACGGAGTGCTCGTTGCCCGGGTCGTTTTTCTCCAGCAGCGCCAGCAGTTTCGGGTCCAGATTCTTGAAGTTGGGCAGCTGCGAACGATCCAGCTTGAGGAACGCCCCGGCCTTCACCTGGCGGGCGAGGAAGTGGTTGGACGGCACCACCACGTCATACCCGGTGCGGCCGGCGAGCAATTTGCCCTCCAGGGTTTCGTTGGAATCGAATACGTCGTAGATCACCTTGATCCCGGTTTTCGCCTGGAAGTCGGCGAGGGTGGTCTCGCCGATGTAATCGGTCCAGTTATAGACGCTGACGGTTGGCTGAGCTTGCGCAACGGCGCTGAACAGCATGGCCAGTGCGACCGGGACCACGGATTTCAATAGACGCATATCGACACCTCTTGAGTTATTGGATTTTTCAGGCGTTTCTTCGGTGTCCGTAAAGGCCCCTTCGCGAGCAGGCTCGCTCCCACATTTTGAATGCATATCCCTGTGGGAGCGAGTCTGCTCGCGAAGGGGCCTTTACGGACAGCACAGATCTCAGACGCTCAGCAACAGGAACTCTCGCTCCCAGGAGCTAATCACCCGTTTGAAGTTCTCGTGTTCGGCCCGCTTGACCGCGACATACCCCCGGACGAACTTGCTGCCCAGGTACCGCCCGATGGTTTCGCATTCCTCCATCTGCGTCAGGGCGTCCTCGATGGTGATCGGCAAGCGCAAGTTGCGGCGTTCGTAAGCACGGCCCTGTACCGCCGCGCTCGGTTCGATGCGTTCGACCATGCCGAGGTAGCCGCACAACAGGCTGGCGGCGATGGCCAGGTACGGGTTGGCGTCGGCCCCCGGTAAACGGTTTTCCACGCGAATCGCGTCCGGGCTGGAAGTCGGCACACGCAGGCCGACGGTGCGGTTTTCCTCGCCCCACTCGACGTTGACCGGCGCAGAGGTGTCCGGCAGGAAGCGGCGGAACGAGTTCACGTTGGGGGCGAACATCGGCAGCACTTTGGGGATGTACTTTTGCAGGCCGCCGATGTGATGCAGGAACAGCTCGCTCATCTGCCCGTCGGCATTGGCGAAGATCGGCTGGCCGGTGGCGATATCGACCACGCTTTGGTGGATGTGCATGGCGCTGCCTGGCTCATCGCCGATCGGCTTGGCCATGAACGTCGCCGCGACGTTGTGCTTGAGTGCCGCCTCACGCATCGTGCGTTTGAACACGGTGATCTGGTCAGCCAGGTCCAGCGCGTCGCCGTGGCGGAAGTTGATTTCCATCTGCGCCGGGCCGTCTTCGTGGATCAGCGTGTCGAGGTCCAGGCCTTGCAGCTCGCACCAGTCGTAGACGTCTTCGAACAACGGATCGAATTCGTTGGCGGCGTCGATGGAAAACGACTGCCGGCCACTTTCCGCCCGTCCCGAACGGCCCATCGGCGCCTTGAGCGGCAAGTCCGGGTCTTCGCAACGCTGGGTCAGGTAAAACTCCATTTCCGGCGCGACGATCGGCTTCCAGCCCTTGTCGGTGTAGAGCTGCAGGACTTTCTTCAGCACGTTGCGCGGCGACAGTTCGATCGGGTTACCGAACTTGTCGAAGGTATCGTGGATCACGATGGCGGTCGGCTCGATGGCCCATGGAATCACATAAACCGCATCGGAGACGGGCTTGCACACCATGTCGATGTCGGCCGGGTCGAGCAGGTCGTAGTAGATGTCGTCGTCGACAAAGTCCCCGGTTACCGTTTGCAACAACACACTTTCCGGCAGGCGCATGCCTCGCTCATGCAGGAACTTGTTGGTGGGTGCAATCTTGCCGCGTGCAATGCCGGTCAGGTCGCTGACGACACACTCGACTTCGGTAATCTTGTGATCTTTCAGCCACGTGAGCAGCTGATCGAAAGGGACATTCATAAAGACCTCATTATTGGTTTTATTAACGCCGGGGAGGGTGGTTTCATCCACCACACACTTCCCCTGTGGCGCGTTGACGACTATCTTGGGCGAGCCTTGCGGTTCCATCTATCCACTTTCAGCAGCACCAAAACGCACCAAACGAGTGCGCAAGGTCATCCCATGACAGCGTCCAATCCTCTACAAGTCCAAGCGTTCAACACCGCCGATGTGGCCGAGCAAATCCGCGCCACACCTGGCTGGGTGCAGCATTACCAGCAGATGTCGCCGGGGCATTTCGCCGGAAGGGTGCGCTATCTGGACCTGCAAGGCGTGGAGATTTACGAAGAACACATGAACACCCGCGTCGAACAGAATTTCAGCGCGCCCGAAGGCTCGCTGGCGTTCTGTTTCGATCGCAGCGACAACGCGCTGTACGTGTTGAACGAAGAAAGCCGCAACATCTGGATCACCCCGGAGAACTACCAGGAAATCGCCGTGGTGTTCGGTCCCGAGTTCGTTCAGCGTCACGGGTTGAATGTCGCGAGGCTTGAAGGGCTGTTCATGGCGCCGTTGAACTCGGGACAAAACGCGTTGTTCAGTCGCTGGTTGAGCGGCACGTTGACCCGTCTGGCGCAGACGCTCGATCCGCCGAGCAAGGAGGCGTTGACGCAGCAGTTGCTGGAGGACTGCCTGTACATCCTCGACAACGCCTGCGTCTGCCTGGATCGCGGAGGTTTGCAGCGCCGGGCCGAGGAGCGGGCGGTGATGAAACGCATCGGTGAATGGGCCGCCGACTCACCGGAAGAAACCCTGAACCTGCTGGAGCTTTCCCGTGTTGCCGGGGTATCACTGCGTCAGTTGCAGCATGCGTTCAAGGCCTACACCGGCATGACCCCGACCCATTGGCTACGCTTGCGCCGCCTCAACAGCGCCCACCGTGAACTGCTCAGCCGTTCGCCCATGGAAACAACGGTCGCCGAGGTGGCGATGCAGTGGTCATTCTGGCATTTGGGGCGGTTTTCGAGCAGCTATCGGGCGTTGTTCAAAGAGTTGCCGAGCGAAACGCTGAAGCGTTCCGGCCGCACAAACAGATAACCGTCAGTCGTCGAGATGCAACGCGAACTGTAGCAGCTGGCGAAGCCTGCGTTCGGCTGCGAAGCAGTCGTAAAATCGGTCAACGCGGTCATTCAGGAAAGCCGAGGTGGCAGGATTGATGAATGCTTCGCAGCCGAACGCAGGCTTCGCCAGCTGCTACATGGATGCGTTGCCATTGGCTGTTAAGCATATGTTTCATACGGCAGGCGCCGGTTTGGCCAGCTCAATGCCTGCCGCCCCCAAACGCTTCAGAATTTCAAACAGCAGGTCGCTTTTGGTCGTGCCGACGATTCTCGGGCTGCTGACGTATCCGGTGACGGTGAGCGTGATGCCTTCCGGGGTCAGTTTGCTGAATCGAACAAAAGGGGCGGGTTTCTCGAGGATGGTTTCGTGCTCGCGATAGGTGTCGTACAGCAGGTTCTGGACTTGCTCGGGGTCGATGTCCAGCGGGAACATCAGTTCGAGTGTCGCCACCCCTTGCGCACTACCGCCCAGGGTCACGTTGCGCAGGTTTTGCGAGATCAATTGAGAGTTCGGAACGATGACAATCGAGCGGTCACTGAGTTGTATTTCGGTGGCCCTGACGTTGATTCGCCGGATGTCACCTTCGACGCCGCTGATGCTGATCAGATCGCCGACCTTGACCGGGCGCTCGGTCAGCAGAATCAGGCCGGACACGAAGTTTTTGACGATTTCCTGCAAGCCAAAACCGATACCAACGGACAAGGCGCTGACGATCCAGGCCAGATTGGTCCAACGCACGCCCAGTGATGACAGCGTGAGCAGAATGACCAGGGCGTAGCCGATGTTGGCAAAGAGTGTGCTGAGCGAGGCACACATGCCGGGGTCCATGTCGGTTTTCGGCAGGAACTCGTCATCCAGCCATCTTCGCAGCGATCGAATCAGGTAGATCCCCACCAGCAAGGCCAGCACGGCATTGAGCAGGTTGCCGGGGATGATATTCAGTTTGCGCAGCCCGGCGCCCCCGAGTATCGCCATGGTGCTGGTGATCAGTTGCCCGAGGGTTGTTCCGACACCGCCGACAAACAGGGTAATCACTGCCAGCAGCAACAATCCGGCACGGCCGGCGCCCGATAGAATGATCGATATCTGTTCCAGGCGACTGTCGCCAATGCCCAGTAACTGTTTGAGCGCCTTGCCACTGGGGTGTCTGGGCGAGAACAGGTACTCGCAGCTGTCCTTCAGCAACTGCATCAGCAAGTAGAAACCGGAAAGGATAATGAATACCCAGACCAGTTCGTAGGTGACGAACCTTGCCAGGGACACGTACCCCGTCAGCAAGGCGATCAAAGAAACCAATACGGCGAAGCTGGCGACGGTATAAATCAGGCCGGCAAACGTGGTGCCCGCTTCAGGGGCTTCACCGGCCGCCGCGAGAGCTTTGCGGACTTTGCTGGCGCGCAATAACAAGGTCGCAATGATCAAGGTGACGATCAGCGCGACGACCCCCCGGCCGGCGGTGACGAATTGACTGCTCATGCCGGAGGCATTGGTAATCTGCGCCATCGTCACCAGAATCAGCAGGGCGCCGGCCAATATCCTGGGAAAAGGCGCCAGCACCAACGCTACCGGATCAGCAATCGTCGGTAGCCGCCATGAGGGATGTTGCGTGGACAACAGGGCGCGACTTAAACCGGTTATCAGGACGCAGGTATAAGCAACTTTCTCGAACTCCTGGGAAAAGGTGCTCAACATCGGTGTCAACGGCAGATGGCGGGTGCAGGCATAAAACAGCAATTGCAGCGCCAGACCGGTGGTCAGGACGGTAGCCAGCACCGAGGCCATGGCGAGTGAGCTTCGGCGCAGGCGTCCTTCTGGCATGCGATGAATACAGAACCAGGTTAACCCTCTCTCCGCGAGCCTTCGGCCCAGTGTCCAGATGATCAGTGCCAGCAGGAACAGTACGATGGTGTAGAAACGCTGGCCTGGCTGCCAAACGGCGTCGACGGTATCTGCAGCCTGATCGAAGAAAGACTTCAGTCGCTGCCGATCGTCCAGTGTCAGCTTGAACAAGGGTGACCAGAAACCCGGATTCAGGATGCTCCGCGTCCCCAGGGTCAATTCGCTTTCCAGCAGGCTGCGTCGAATGCCGGCAATCTGCGTGATGAGCTCGGCAGCACTTAGCTTCAGCGCTTCGAGGGTTTTCAATGTGGCATCGATTTTGTTTTTTTGCCCGGTGAGAAAAGACCGTTGCTCTGCAATTTCGGGTTTCTCCGACGCTACATTGTCGACCGGTGCAGGCCCCAGCACACCCAGTTGGGTGCGTAACTGAGCCTGTTCAGGAAGCAGCGACGTCGACAGGCGATCGACCTCAAGTATGAACGCCTGGACCAAATCCTGCGGACCCTCCAGCTGGTTGTAGTTGTTAACCCGCGAAACCTGCTGCTTGAGGCTGTCCAGTCGAAGTTGTAACGCCTGGAGATCGCTCTGGGAAACCGCAACGCTTGAGGTTCCTGCCCTGAATGTCGAAGCATCCGGCAAGTCGGCGGCCGCCAGCGTTCCGCCAATCGGTCCGAGCAGCGCTAAAGCGACGAAAATCAGAAACTTCAATGCAGTGTGCATAGGAGTATTCGACTCTGTTGTGGGTCACCCAGCCTATGAGGTTAGGTCATCACGCAGAAAAGGGACTGTGTCAGTCATCACCCGCAGGAGTGCGGGTTGGAGGGTGATCTACAATTCTTGTTGCTGATCCAGGTTCGGGATCGCGATCCGGACGCTGTCGGAGGTCATCATGAATACGTTTTCATCCATAAGCCTGTGCGTCGCATTGTCGGTTTCATGGACCCAGGGATGGGCCGAAACGGTTGTCCCGATGAAGGGGCAGAATTCACAACAAACCCAGCTGGATATCGATGACTGTCACAACGTGGCAGCCAGTCAGAGCGCTTCGGCAGCACCGCCTCCTTCTGGCGGAAGGCTGCGCGGTGCCGCCGTGGGCGCTGCCGCCGGGGCGACGGGGGCTCAGGTGCGTGGGCGTCAGCATGACGAATTTTATGATCGCGTCGATGACGACGTGAAGCAGGACTATCGCCAGAATCGCGCAAAAGAAACGGCGGCGGCGGGCGTGGTGGTGGGTGGTGCGCGTCAGCGTCAGGAACGCCGGGCGCAGCAGAAAACCAGTGCATCGACCAGTTCGACGGCCTATACCAGTTGCCTGCAGGGCAAGGGGTATCAGGTTAATCCCTGAGCGTCATTTGGCTGGTGCCGGTCAAGCAGATGAACCATCAGGCAGGCATAAAGCGTCACGACGATAAACAACCCCATCCGCACCGCGAAGGCCGTGTAGACATCCTTGCCGGCGAGGCTGTCCTGAACCGATTGGCCCAACAGAATAATCAGGGTGATAAAGCTGTTGAGCCAGAACCCCGGGCTCAATCGGGTCGGGCTCAGGGCATATAACTTGCGCGCCAGCACCAGGCCGAACAGCAGCATCCACAGAAAGAACATCCACAGATGCACAAACAGGCTCAGCGCGCACCAGAACAGGATGGCCAACAGACCGCCGAGCAGAGTCGAGCCGACCAGTTCGCGGCCGGCATTGCGGGCTGTCGTCGTGGAGCTTTGCTGACCCAGGCTCACGGCCTTCAGGATAATCGGCAAATAACTCGCCGGATCGATCAGTGCCAGCAGGAACGCCGGTAACACGATCAGGGTTGCACGCAGCGCCACCCGGCTGACTTCATCGGCCGGCAGGGCCGGGGCAGCGGGTGGCGATGGTGCGTTGGCCGGTTCGGGAAACAGCCAATGACTGACCGCCAGCACCATGACGGCGAGGATCAACCCCTTGACCAGCGCACCGATGACCATCGCCGCCAGATCGAAATCGGCGATGCCGGCCGAGGAAATCATCGTCAGGCCGATCACCAGAAAAGTGACGATCAAATTGTTGCCACCGCGCAGACCAAAACGAAAGGCCAGGAACATACTCACGCCGATCAACAGCACACCGCTGATGGGGTAGTAACGCAGGATCGGGATCAACAACAAGCCGACACCGGTGGTCAACATCGCGGCCAGGGCGAGCATCAATCCGGCCTTGAATGGCAACGGACGGTTGAGCGTGGCAAGCAGCAACAGGCAAAGCACTGGCGCGAGAAAGGGGATCGGCAGCCCCAGGCCGAAGCTGACGGCGAGGCACAGCGCGGTGCCGGTGGCCAGACGCAGTGAGCGCTGAGCCCGGGGCGTGCGCTCAGTAGGCATACGACAACCAGCTCATCAGCCCCAGGAACAATCGACCGAGCGGGTTCAGCGGATTACCCTGGGTGGGGAAGGCCATGACTTCAGCCTGGCCACCGGCACGGATGGCGCGACTGTCACGCAGCGTGCTCATTGAGTCCTCGGAAAACTCGATAATCACTGGAAAGCGCTGGGCCGGGCGCAACCAGTCACGGCTGTTTTGCACACTGGGCAGCGTACCGGGCGCTGGTGTCTGGCCGACGCTGATACCGTAGCCGACACTGCGCACACGTCCCGCGAACACCTCTCCCGGCAGCGCATCCAGTACGATCGCAACCGGGGTATCGGGCTTGACCAGACCAAGGTTGTTTTCGGTCATGTCCGCACTGATCCACACATCGTGGATGGCGATCAGGGTCATTACGGGGGTGCCGGCAGCGGCGAATTGTCCAACGTCGGTGCGCAAATCGGTGATCAGGCCCGCCGAGCGCGCGCGGATCTGCGTGTTGGTCTGGTCCAGCTCGGCTTTTGATAAAGCAGTGGCAGCGCTGCGCAGCAAGGCGTTGTCTTCCTCGCTACCGCCTTCTTGCTCACGCGCACGCTGCACTTCGGCGCGGGCGGCGGCGACCTGGCTGACAGCCTGTTCGCGATTGGCACGTGAGACTTCCAGCAGGCGCACGGAAATGGTTCCGGGGTCTTCCCGATACAAACCTTCAAGACGCTGATTGTCCTGCCGCGCCTTGAGTTCATTGGCCTGGGCCGCTCGCAAATTGGCTTGCGCCGAAGCAATGCCTGCGGTGCTGGCACCGATCTGCCGGCGTGTCGATTCAAGGTCTGCTCGGGCACGGTCGACGGCAATCTGATACGTCTGCGGATCAACTTCGAAGAGCACATCACCCGCCTTGACGTCCTGATTGTTACGCACGTTGACTCGGGTTACCCGACCCGCGACTTCCGAGGCCACCGGAATGACAAAGGCACCCACCCGGGCCTGTTGCGTATAGGGCGTGAAACGGTCAGCCAACAGGTACCAGGCGAGGCTCAGGACGATCAGCAGCAGCACCCACTTGATGCCTTTTCTGGCTGGATCGGCGGGCGGCTCAGAAGCCTTGGGGGAGGGCGGCGGCGCTTCACTCATGGTCATTTACCTTCTTGGGCTGCGCGGCGGACGGCTCCTCAAGGAGATCGCCCCAGTCAGTGCGTTTTTCCATCTGTTGGCGGGTGACACGGTCAATTTTTGGCTGGGCGCTGTACCAGCCGCCGCCCAGGGCTTTGTACAAGGCAATCGCATTGCTCACGGCATTGCTGCGGCTAACCAGGTAATTGTCTTGTTGTTCGAGCAGCGCGCGCTGCGCATCCAGTACCCGCTGAAAGTCCGAGTAACCTTCGCGGTATTGGGCGTTGGCCAGCACCAGCGAGCGTTTGGCGGCGACTTCAGCCTCACGCAGGATACGTTCGCGCGCCAGCGATTTGATCAGACCGCTGGCGGCATCATCAGCCTCACGCGCGGCCTGACGCACCTTGTCGCGGTAAGCCTCGATCAGCTGCTGCAGACGAGCGTCCTGCACGCGCACGTTGTTGCTGATCTGGCCATGGTCGAACAGATTCCAGCGCAGACTGGGGCCGCCGATCAGGTCCAGGCTGTTAGAGGTGCCATTCAGTGTATCGGCCGACCAGACGATGCTGCCCAGCAAGGTCAGCGACGGATAGAAATCGGTTACGGCCACGCCGATCAACGCCGACTGGGCCGCGACATTAAGCTCGGCGGCGCGCACATCGGGCCGCCGCAGCAACAGGTTGGCTGGTACATCTTGGAGAACGGCACGGTCGACCAGCGGGATAAGCCCCTCATTCTCGAGCAACTGCGGCAGGCCGCCGGGTGGCTGGCCGATCAATACGGCCAGCGCATTCCGGGTGCGCTGGACCTGGTCTTCGAAGTCGGGAATGGTGCTCAAAGTGCCCAGGTACTGGGTCTTGGCTTGTTGCAGGTCGAGCTCCGCATTCTGGCCGCTGTTGAACAGCTTCTCGGTGATTTCGAAGTTGCGCTTTTGCTGTTTGGCGTTTTTCCGGGCGACGCGCAAACGTGCTTCGGTTGTCCGTAGCGAAAAATAGGTATCGGCTACCTGAGCACGCAACAGTACGAGAACATCTTCATAGTTGGCCTGGGCGGCAAAATAGCTGGCGTCGGACGACTCGATAGCGCGACTGAAGCGCCCCCAGAAATCCAGCTCCCAGCCGACGTCGAACCCGGCGCTGTATTGCCAGAAATGGCTGTCCTGAGGATTGGTCCCGCCGTATTGCTTGCGGTTGAAGTAGAAGCTGTCGGCACTGGCTTGCTGCAGCTGCGGGTAGCGTCCGCTTTGGGCGATGCCCAGCTGGGCGCGGGCTTCCATCACACGCAGACCGGCGATTTTCAGGCTGGAGTTGTGAGCATCCGACTCGGCAATCAGGTGATCGAGGACCGGATCGGCGAAGACGAGCCACCACTGACGAATATCCGGGTTAAGCCCGCGCTGACTGGATTGTTCAAGGGCAGGGGAGTTCCACTGTTTGACCCACTCTTCACCCGGTGACTGGAAATCCGGACCCAGCCGTACGCAGCCACCGAGGGCTACGGCAAGCATGAGAAGTTGGCCGGATGTACGTGAATGCATTGAGCATTTCCCAGTTTAATAACAATCACTGGGAGCATAGACGCCCGAATGAACAACCGGCTGCTAAGCTTCTTACGCACCACTCAAATCGGTTATGACCAACTAATAAAGGTACGACAGTCATGAGCTCACCCCAGGCTAAAGTTGAACCTCATTCAGCCGGTTGGCGCTTTAAACTGGGAATAGCCATTATTTGTTTAATGTTGGGATCGTGGCTGCTGGTGCCAGTCGCTGCGGCGGCCGGGGTGGCAGGTTCGAAGATTGCAGCACTGACAGGCGTCTTGTTTATCAGTAACAAGATCCTGCTGATCCTAGTAATCGGCATCATGGGCAAGTCCGGGTTCCAGCAGTTGAAGCGCAGTATGTTCGGTTACGTGTCCGCACTGGCGCCAACTGCAGAGATGGAAGTGAGTCCGACTCGCCATCGAATCGGCATTGTCATGTTCTGTGTGCCGTTGATCTCGTCATTTATTGAACCCTACGTCGACAATATTTGGCCAGGGCTCAGACCCAACCTATGGCAACTTCAAGCGCTGGGCGACCTCATGCTGATCGGCAGCTTCTTCGTGCTCGGCGCAAACTTCTGGGAAAAGGTGCGCGCATTGTTCATTCGTACTGCACGGGTGGTGAATACCGATAGGGCGTGATCCAAAAAACGCTTTTTAATAGCTTAACTAAACGGCTATTTAGTGTAGTTATAATTATTAGCTATATAAAGCAATGCAATCAGGTAAGGGTGGCGGTCATTTCGAACACCGTTTATGGATAACAAGTGGCTATTAACATGAGGGCAAGCATGCGCGACAAACATACTCCCAGTGCTCAAGACCTGGTCAATGCGCTCAAACTGGAATCCCACCTGGAAGGTGGCTACTACCGCCGAACCTTTGAGTCGGATCAACATGCCATGGCCGAGACCGCTGGTGGTCCGCGTTTTCTGATGACCTCCATTTATTACCTGTTGACCCAGGATTCTCCCATTGGCCATTTTCATCTGAACCAGTCCGACATCGTGCATTACTACCATCTGGGAGACGCAATCGAGTACAGCCTCATCTTTCCTGACGGCACATTCAAAACTGTGGTGATGGGCAGTGACGTCATCGCCAGCGAATGTTTACAGCTGCACGTGCCTGGTGGCGTCTGGAAAGCTTCGCAGCTTATGGATGGACCGGCAGGATACGGGCTGATAAGTGAAGCGGTTTCACCAGGGTTTGATTATGCGGATATGGAGCTGGGCCGTCGGCGGCAGCTCAGTGAACAGTTTCCCGACCATGCGGCGTTGTTTGAGAAGCTGACGCGAGAATGAGTGCTGAAGGTGATGTGAGGGCTTCAAAATCTGCGTGCAACCGGGCTAATCTCGAAATACGTTGTTACGTGTAATGTATATTATGTTAAATCATGTATCAGGGCGGAACTTCTGCCAAAGGCTCTTTCGAGTACCCGGAAGTAAAAATCAATCGACGCTCCGTCTGATCATGTAAGCCCCCCTAATCGACCCCGTCGATCCTGCTAACGATCTATATCTACGGCTATCTCAACCGCATCAAGGCCGCCGCAGCGAACTTCGCCTACGGGGCATCGAAGGACTCTATAGATCTCAGAAATCACCTGCATCGTTGCGTCTTCGATCGTTCCTTCATTCCGGCATAAAACCCAGCCGTGATCTGCAATCGCTCGCTCGAACGCCTTGGTGCAAGCGACATGTTCTTCCAGCTTATGGATCACAGTACTGCTCAGCCCACGCCGTCGTGCCGCTGCCCTCGCCCATGAAATATCAGGGGCGGTGACAACCCCGACATGCAGGTCTGGCACTCGCACGTTTCGATCAATGTTCAACTGTAGAATCTCTGAAAACGGGATTATCCGGCGAAACGCGGCATCAGATGGGTACCAGCGATCGATCAAGATGATGCTGCCTGGTGGCTGTTTAGCCAGCACGTGCTGGGAAATCCAGGTACGGCTATCAGCAAAGCGCTCACAAACCCCCAACTCCAAATCCCGGGTGGGATTTCTGACGAGCTTGTTAACGAGGGCCATTGTTTCACCCCGATAGGGATCGCTTTTCTTCTCGCAAAGTCGGATCACCTTTTTGTTGTCTGCCCTCAGTACTTTCGTAACGGCCTCCAACAGTGTGGTTTTGCCGGTTCCCTTGGGCCCATCTAGAGAAACAAACAGCGGACGATTCATTCTTCACATAACGATTGATATACGGTTTTTTTTGCCCTGTTCGTTCGCTGGAACCGCTTGGCGCGACTACGCGAATCGAGTGGAGGGCCCTTATGAACAGACATTGTAGATTTGCCATCGACGCTTCAGAAATTAAGTTTTAGTTCTCACCGCTTGCTACTCGGTTTTCAGGGCGTCTTTGAACTACGATTTATCAGGTATACCTGGAGGCGACAGCCACCCTTTCTCCCCGTAGTCGCCTGGCCCTGGCCAGTACCCACTCGAGCGAATCAACGAAGCGTTCGACCTGATGCATGAAGGCAATCGATCTACATCGTCGCATGGCGCACGGCGCACGGCCCCAGGCACTTTCGTCTAACACCCCGAAACGGAGAAGCCAACGTGAGCACCTTGAAACTTCACCCTGCACTGGACAATGGCATCCAACCCGCCGCCGCGAATTTCACAGGTGGCACCCTGCAATGCCTGTGTGCGACCGACAAGGTCGAGATCAGGATCGACGCACAAACCCTGCATAACCACGCGTGCGGCTGCAGCAAATGCTGGAAACCGCAAAACGCGACATTCGCCGTTATTGCCGTAGTACCTCGGGATAAGGTCAGCGTCACGGCCCACGGTGAAAAACTGTCAGTCGTCGACGAAACCGCCACCATCCAGCGACACGCCTGCAAGCAGTGCCACGCCCATCTCTTCGGGCGCATCGAGAACAAGGACCATGCGTTTTATGGCCTGGACTTCGTCCACACCGAGCTCTCTCCCCAGCGCGGATGGGCTGCACCGAGCTTCGCAGCGTTCGTGTCCTCCATCATCGAAACCGGCACACCGCCAGCACAAATGAAGGCCATCCGTGAGCGCCTGCGCTCGATCGGCCTGGAGCCCTATGACTGCCTGTCCCCGGACTTGATGGACGCAATGGCGACTCATGTTGCCAAACAGAAAGGCCTGCTCCCCGCCGCCTGATTGATCGGCCGCCGCGGTTTCTTCGTCGGACCGCGGCCCCCGCTTCCCAAATAGAGGGTTCTACCTACTCATACACCGTCACCCGATTGCGCCCGGCGTTCTTCGATGCATACAGCGCCTGGTCCGCCCAGGCGATCAGGTCGGCGTGGTTGACCGAGGGTTTGCTCAGGTCGGCGACGCCCAGACTGATAGTGAAACGGATGCTTCGGCCATCGTGCAGCACTTCCAGCGCTGCGACCGACTCGCGCAGCCGCTCGGCAAAAAAACGTGCACCGACCTTGTCGGTGTCCGAAAGCACTACCGCAAACTCTTCCCCGCCGTAGCGCCCCGCCACGTCACTGTCGCGCACATGTTCGCGGACCAGCCTGGCAACTTGCTCGATGACCTGATCGCCAGCCTGATGACCATAGGTGTCGTTGACCTGTTTGAAGTGGTCAATATCGAACATCACCAGGCTGGTGGCATTGCCATGGCGCTGATGCCGGGCATAGGCGACTTTCAGGCTTTCCTCCCAATGGCCACGGTTGTACAGACCCGTCAGCCGATCGGTGCTGGAGAGTTGTTGCAATTGGGCATTAACGGTCTGGAGCTGGCGCCGGTTGGTGGCGACATCGGTGACGTCATAGATCACCAGGCAGATATGGTTAATGTTGCTGTCGATAGAGCGCAGCGGCAACAGCGTGGTGTTCTGGTACATGAAGTCTTCCTGGCCGGTGATCGGCTGGTAGTTCTTGAACCGCACCAGATAAGGACGCTGTTCCCAGATAGTGAACGCTGGCGTGCCCAGGGTGGCGACGCTTTCCACCTTGCGGGTGAACCATTCGCGGTTGACTTCGGGAAACAGGCTGAAGAAATACTGATTGTGAGCATCCTTGGGCTGCACGCCGGAACGGTTCTCCATAAAGGTGTTCCAGACCTGCACACAATAATCGCGGTCAAGCACCACCACCCCGACGTCGATGCTCTGGACGATGGCCAGCAACCAGTGAAATTCGTTCAGATCGATAGAGACGTTCATGGTTCAGTTCATCAGGTAGGCGAGTTTATGGGTCAACCGTTCGATCGAGTCTTCGGTGAACAGTAACAACAAGTCGAAACGAATATCGTGCCCTTCCAGGCTGTAGCTGATCTCCACCGCCAAGGTCTTTTTCCAGTGCTTGCGGTTGACCCGGATCAGCTCGTCGATGGCCGCGTGTTGGCCGAGGACCTGTGGGTGACCTTGAGAAAACACCACATCGATCTGTTCCGCAATACTGCTCAGGCAGGCGCCGATCAGAACGCTGGAGAGGTCCAGCAGCATTTCCAGGTCCGAATACTCGGCGCTCTGACGCTGCATCAGTTGGGCTATGTCAGCGATTTCCGAATCGTGGAATATCAGCAGCGCTTCGCCGGCGATACCACTGCCGATAAACCCCTGACAGATGGCCGTGAGCTGCTTGCAACTGCCGGCGTCGATCAACGCCATGTGCAATTCGCCGACTTCGAGGATGTTCACGTTCGGCACCGGCAACTGCACGAAGACCCCCAATACCTTGGCGATCAAGGCTGCCGCCCGGCCAATGGCGACGTTGACCGTTTCGCGGAATACATCGCGAAAACTGATGACCGTGTCCGCGGCCTGACGACTCCACGGCGCTGGCTGGCCGACTTCCGTCAGTAGGCCCAGCTGGTTAAGCGTCTGGCGCAGCTCGCTTTCGTTGAAGGGCTTTTTCAGGAACGCCAGGGCGCCCAATTCACGCACCCGCCGCACAGCTTCTTCCTGAACGTCACCGGAGATCACGATGACTTGCGCCTTCAGCCCTTCGGCCCGTAGCGCACTCAGCACCTGGTAACCGTCCATTTCCGGCATGGTCAGGTCAAGCAGCACCACCTGCCCCAGCCCCCGGCGGATGGCATCCATTCCCTGGCGACCATCACTGGCCTCGGTGACCGAAACCGGCCAGTCAGCCGGCAGCGCCCTTAACACCTGCTTACGGGCTATGTTGGAATCGTCACACACCAGTAGGGGAATCACTGAACCATCTCCGCGTTCATCGTCTTGGACGCCAGGGAAAACCCTGTGGCATCACGATATTTTTTATAAAAGACACACTAAGTTACGGGTTTTTCTTCAAAAAACACGCCAAGTTTGCATTTAAGGTGTCTCGCGATGGGCTCACAGGCGAAAAATTGGCGTTGATCTCTTCGATCACAGAGGACTGTTCTTCAGTGGCCGTTGCCACCTGTTGATTCAGGTCACTGATATGTTCTATTTGTCCGGCGATCACGCCCAATGACCGGTTGTTGGTACTCTGATCGTTCCTGCAGCCCGACCAAGGCGTGCATTGACCCGCTAGCTGGCCCCAATTTGTGCCCGATCCGGGCCGTGTCCCGAGCCCTCTTCAGCGCCGGCCCTCCCCTGTTTGTCGTGATACATGCGCTGGTCGGCGTACTTGAGCAAGCTCTCTGCGTCCTCGCCGTTTTCTGGATAAAGCGCCACGCCGATGGCGGCGCCGACGATGACCTCCCGGCTACCGGCAAGGTGTGCCAAGCGTGTGAGGGGGGCGCCCAGCAGTTGCTCCAGCTTGCCACGTATCTGTTCCACCACTTCGCGACTGGCGGTGCGCCAAAGGATGATGACGAACTCGTCCCCTCCCAATCGCGCCACCAGGTCGCCTTGGCGCACGGATTCGCGTAGACGTTCCGCCACCTCGATTAATGCCTGGTCGCCCGCTTCGTGACCATAGATGTCGTTGATTGCCTTGAACCGGTTCAGGTCGATAAACAGCAAGGTAAACCCCTGCCCCGGCCCCACTTCCGTGCCTTGCTGTCGCTGGAGAATGGCTAGCGTCATCCGACGCATCAACGAAGTCCGGTTGCTCAGACCGGTCAGGCGATCCGTACCCAGTTCGATCTGCATGTTCTCCAGGGCACGGGCTAGCTGGCCAATCTCGTCGCGCCGGTTAATGCGCACTTTGACATCGAGCTGCCCCCTGCCGATCTTGCTGGCGGCAATGGACAGACGGGTGATATCCCCCAGTATCCAGTTACCGATGTATAGCCCCACCAACACGGCGATGATCACTGCGAAGAGCGCGACAAGCACAGTGCGGATCACGTTGTCGGTGAGGTCGCCCATGAAGTCGTTACGCGGCACCGCGACCACGGTGAGCCAAGCCAGCCCGGCGTCATCCTTGATCCAGTTGAACGCAGCATGCACGGTTTCCCCAGTACTGCTCTCGAAGCGGAAGGTGCCGGCCTGCTGCACGGGGCCGCCAGCCAGCAAGCGTTTGCGCAATTGTTCATAGGTATCCCTGACTAAAGGCTCTGGATCATCCTTGGCATTCAGGCGCTGCGGGCCGATGTAACGATCGCTGATGACGTTCGTCCCTCTCGAAGAGGCAATCAACATGCCGTCCGGTTCAATGATGAAGGCCAGTCCGTTGGGGCTGATGTCCAGACGGCGGACAAAGGTATTGAGCATGCTGAGAAATACATCGGTGGCGACCACGCCCTCGCGTTCGCCACTCTGCGAAAGCACGCTATGCGCCCGGGTGAGCACCAGGTCACGGGTAACAAAGTCGATATAGACCGGCGTCCAGACATCTTTACTGGTGAGCATGGTTGCCCCGTACCAAGGCCTTTCGCGAGGGGCAAAGTTGGACTCTTCGACCTTACTCAGCTCCGGCTTGCCAAACATCCCACTGAGCCGATAGATGCGTCGATGTTCGCTTGGGCCCGGCTTGATGCGCAGTTCCACCTCCTCGGGAGTTAGCCGCAAGAGGCCGAAGGACAGGCCCTGGCGATTACCGTAATAGACGAAATGATTGAGATCCGACAATGAAGTGGCGACCCAGAAGCGCTCAATCAAAGGCTGTTGGTTTTCGCGAATATTAGCCGGTGCCGGCATGTTTTCAGGAAAGGCGGCATCCAGGACCACTGCGGCGCTGCTCAAATGCTGATGTACCGTAAGGCTGATACGTTCCCCTATTTCCTGGACAAGATGCTGGCTCACCACCTCCACGGTCTGACTGCCCGACTGGTAGGAAAAAAGGCCGATAACCAGCGACAGCACCAGTACAAGAAAAATGTAGGGTAGAAGGAGCACCCGCTGCAGCGAGGACGATAGGTGGAGTAAAGGCATGTGGACTTGTCCGGCGACTTTCTACGCGGTGAGTGCTGACCAAAGCCTGCTGACAACCCGATCCAGATAAACCGTATTGAGGCCAGCGATCCTGTGCTGAATAGAACGGAGCACCGTCACTCCAAAAGTCCAGGTTCACCCAACTGAGGCCATGCATCCGGCATGGTAAAGAGCCCCAATTGGATGAACAAAAAAATCATACGGAGATCAAAATCTTCCGTATGTAAGCGGTTTCCTGGTGCCCATAGGGAAATCTACTTACTTGGCTCACTGCATCGCTACGTTGGCGCCTTTTGCTGGTATTCACGGGGCGTACATCCGAACTCGCGACGGAACACGGTATGCAGATACTGCGCAGATTTGAAACCACAGTTTTGAGCAATGTCCGCAATCGCTAAATCAGTGTTTTCCAGCCCGCTGGTCGCGGCCGCCAGTTTGAAACGCAGGATCTCGTCATGCACGCTGCAACCTCGGACTTTGCGAAAGTGCGCCTCCAACGATGAACGCGACACACCCACATAAGCCGCCACCTGCGCCGTCTTGATGCCCTGGCAGGCATATTGGCGGATAAACAGCAGCGCCTGCATGACGTACGGGTTACCCAATGGTTGATGCAGACTCGATACCTGCACGTTGATCGCATCAGGGGGTATCAGAATGTGCGTGCCCGCGGACGGCATGCCGTGCAGCATCTGATGGAGCAGATGCGCGGCGGTCCGGCCCATGGTTTCGGTGCCTTGGATGACCGAGCTCAGTGGCACCCGGGTCAGGCTGCGTGTCAGCGGGTCGTTGTCGATGCCGATCAATGCCACTTGCTCCGGCACCGCGATCCCGGCGGTCAGGCAGGCTTGCAACAGTTGCCGGGCGCGGGCATCACTGACAGCGATGATGCCAATGGGTTTTGGCAGGCTTTGCAGCCAGGCGATCTGCTTTTCGACGGCGCTGTCCCAGAGCGGCGCGCTGGTACCCATCCCGCGATAGACCTCGGCGTGCAAGCCATCGCGTTGCATCAGTCGGCGAAACACCTTTTCCCGTTCTTGAGCCCAACGATTGGCTTGTGCTTCAGGCAGGCTGAAGCAGGCAAAACGCGTCAGTCCGGCCTCAATCAGGTGCTCGTACGCCAGCGTTATCAACGCCTCATTATCGGTGGCGACGTACGGGATACCTTTCGGATAGGCTCGTTCATCCTGATAGGAACCACCCACCGCCACCACGGGCAACTTGATTCCGGCCAGCGCCTCGCCAATCAGCGGATCGTCGAAGTCGGCGATGATCCCGTCCCCCTGCCAGCGCTCGATCCCTTTCAACCGACAGTGGAAGTCCTCCTCAAGAAACAAGTCCCAGGATGCGCGAGTGCTGCTCAGGTAGTTGCCGATGCCGCTGATGATGCCGCGATCGTAGATCTTGCTGCCGTTGAACAACAGTGCAATGCGGTGAACGAGCGGTACGGTTTTCATTGTTCTTGTCTTGGGCCGGTGAATACCGAGGGGGTCAGCACAGACTAGGCGTGCATACGACGAATCTCAATACTCAAAATCGAACCCTGTGTTGGTGACTTTCATAATCATCACCCGCAGGGCCGTTGCTAGTATCGGGACACCGTCAAGAACAACAAGGACATTGCCAAATGCCGTACTTCCCCGATGTCGACAAGATTCGCTATGAAGGCCCCGCCAGCGATTCTCCCCTAGCCTTCCGCCACTACGATGCCAACAAGCTTATCCTCGGCAAACCCATGCGCGAGCATCTGCGCATGGCGGCCTGCTATTGGCACACCTTCGTCTGGCCAGGCTCCGATGTGTTCGGTGCCGGTACGTTCAAGCGACCGTGGCTGCGCGCTGCAGATCCGATGGAACTGGCCATTGGCAAGGCGGAGGCTGCATTCGAGTTCTTCTCCAAGCTCGGAATCGACTACTACTGCTTCCACGACACGGATGTCGCCCCGGAAGGCAGTTCGCTCAAGGAGTACCGTAACCACTTCGCGCAGATGATCGACCACCTGGAGCGCCATCAGGAACAAAGCGGGGTCAAGTTGCTGTGGGGAACCGCCAATTGCTTCAGCAACCCGCGCTTTGCCGCAGGTGCCGCCAGCAATCCGGACCCGGAAGTGTTCGCTTTCGCCGCCGCTCAGGTGTTCAGCGCCATGAACGCCACCCAACGCCTCAAAGGGTCTAACTACGTGTTGTGGGGCGGCCGCGAGGGCTACGAAACCCTGCTCAACACCGACTTGAAACGCGAGCGCGAACAACTGGGCCGGTTCATGCGCATGGTGGTCGAACACAAGCACAAGATCGGTTTCAAAGGCGACCTGCTGATCGAGCCCAAGCCGCAGGAGCCAACCAAGCACCAATACGATTACGACAGCGCCACCGTCTTTGGTTTTCTGCATCAGTTCGGCCTGGAAAACGAAATCAAGGTCAACATCGAGGCCAACCACGCGACCCTCGCGGGTCATAGCTTCCATCACGAAATCGCAACGGCTGCTTCGTTGGGGATTTTCGGCAGCATCGACGCCAATCGCGGTGATCCACAGAACGGCTGGGATACCGATCAGTTTCCCAACAGCGTCGAAGAAATGACCCTCGCCACCTACGAAATTCTCAAAGCCGGTGGCTTCAAGAATGGCGGGTTCAACTTCGACTCCAAGGTTCGCCGGCAGAGCCTCGACGAGATCGATCTGTTTTATGGTCACGTCGCCGCGATGGACGTCCTCGCCCAGTCCCTGGAGCGCGCGGCGGCCATGGTGCAGAACGACCGACTCCAGCAATTCAAGGATCAACGCTATGCCGGCTGGCAGCAGCCGTTGGGACAGGCGGTGCTGGCGGGTGAGTTCAGCCTCCAATCATTGGCCGAACATGCCTTCGCCAACGAACTGAATCCGCAGGCCGTCAGCGGCCGGCAGGAGATGCTCGAAAACGTCGTCAACCGGTTTATCTATAGCTGACGGTCAACCCAGTCCGCTGGCGCAGCGATGCGGTTACATTCGCGCGACAAATCTGTGCCCGCGGCGCCTGGCGACTCTCTACAGTTCTACCGGCCCGATACTCATCGTCAGGCAGTGTCTTTCAAACAACAATAAAAGGACGCACCACCATGAAGAAAGTACAACGCACGTTACTCGCTGGCGCCCTGGCCCTGCTGTCACTCCCGGTCATGGCCGATGCCGCCCACCCGAAAATCGGTTTCTCCATTGATGACCTGCGGCTGGAGCGTTGGTCACGTGACCGGGATTATTTCGTCGCGGCAGCGGAAAAAATGGACGCCAAGGTCTTCGTACAATCGGCCGATGCCAATGAGCAGAAGCAGATTTCGCAAATCGAAAACCTTATCTCCCGTGGCGTCGATGTGATCGTCATCGTGCCGTTCAACGCCACCGTACTGACCAACGCAGTCGCCGAAGCCAAGAAGGCCGGAATCAAGGTCGTGTCCTATGACCGCCTGATTCTCAACGCCGATATCGATGCCTATATTTCCTTCGATAACGAAAAGGTCGGCGAGATGCAAGCCAGCGGCGTGCTGCAAGCAGCGCCCAAGGGCAATTACTTTTTGCTCGGTGGCGCGCCCACCGACAACAACGCAAAAGTCCTGCGCGAAGGCCAGATGAAAGTACTGCAACCGGCCATCGACAAGGGTGATATCAAGATAGTCGGCCAACAATGGGTGAAGGAATGGAACCCCACCGAAGCGCTGAGCATTGTCGAAAATGCCCTGACCCGCAACGACAATAAAATCGATGGCATCGTCGCCTCCAACGACGCCACTGCAGGCGGTGCCATCCAGGCACTGGCCGCGCAGAAACTGGCCGGCAAGGTGCCGATCTCGGGTCAGGACGCGGACCTGGCAGCGGTCAAGCGAGTGATCAATGGCACTCAGACCATGACCGTCTACAAGCCACTGAAACTCATCGCTTCCGAAGCCGCCAAGCTCTCGGTGCAACTGGCGCGTAACGAGAAACCCACCTACAGCTCGCAGTACGACAATGGCAGCAAAAAAGTCGACACCATCTTGCTCACCCCGACCCCGTTGACCAAGGACAACATCGACCTGCTGGAACAGGACGGGTTCTACACCAAGGCGCAGATTGCCGGACAGTGAACCATCGAGCGGTACGAACTCGATTGCAAGCCTGATGCGACCCTGCGGGACCGGGAAAGTCCGGTCCCGCGCGGTTGGCCTCCAGCCTGCTGCTTGTGTGTGAGCCCTTTTTTGTGAGCCCTCGCCATGTCCGACTATTTGCTGCAAATGAACGGCATCGTCAAAACCTTCGGCGGTGTCAAAGCCCTCAATGGCATCGATATCAAGGTCAAGTCCGGTGAATGCCTCGGACTCTGCGGTGAGAACGGCGCCGGTAAATCCACGCTGATGAAGATTCTGTCGGCGGTCTACCCCCACGGTACCTGGGAGGGTGAAATTCTCTGGGATGGCCAGCCGCTCAAGGCGCAATCAATCAGCGAAACCGAAGCCGCCGGCATTGTCATCATTCACCAGGAACTGACGCTGGTTCCCGACCTGTCGGTGGCCGAAAACATTTTCATGGGCCATGAGCTGACGCTGCCCGGCGGGCGCATGAATTACCCGGCAATGATCCACCGCGCCGAAGCCCTGATGCGTGAACTGAAAGTGCCGGACATGAACGTGTCGCTGCCGGTTTCGCAGTACGGCGGTGGCTACCAGCAACTGGTGGAAATCGCCAAGGCGTTGAACAAACAAGCGCGTCTGCTGATCCTCGACGAGCCTTCATCCGCCCTCACCCGCTCGGAAATCGAAGTGCTGCTGGACATCATCCGCGACCTCAAGGCCAAGGGCGTTGCCTGCGTCTACATCTCCCACAAGCTTGATGAAGTGGCCGCCGTGTGCGACACCATTTCGGTGATCCGTGACGGCAAACACATCGCCACGACCGCCATGGCGGACATGGACATTCCAAAGATCATCACCCAGATGGTCGGACGGGAAATGAGCAACCTCTACCCCACCGAGCCCCACGACATTGGCGACGTGATTTTCGAGGCGCGCCACGTCACCTGCTACGACGTCGACATGCCCAAACGCAAACGGGTCGACGACATTTCGTTTGTCCTCAAACGCGGCGAAATCCTCGGTATCGCCGGGCTCGTCGGCGCCGGTCGCACCGAACTGGTGACGGCGCTGTTTGGCGCTTACCCCGGTCACCACGAAGGCGAAGTCTGGCTGGACGGCCAACTGATCGACACACGCACGCCGCTCAAATCAATCCGCGCGGGCCTGTGCCTGGTGCCCGAAGACCGCAAGCGCCAGGGCATCATTCCGGACCTGGGAGTCGGCCAGAACATCACCCTGGCCGTTCTGGGCAATTACTCGAAATTGACCCGCATCGACGCCGAAGCCGAATTGGGCAGCATCGACAGGGAAATCTCGCGCATGCACCTCAAGACGGCGAGCCCGTTCCTGCCCATCACCAGCCTCTCTGGCGGCAATCAGCAAAAAGCCGTGTTGGCGAAGATGCTTTTGACAAAACCGCGGGTACTGATTCTCGATGAGCCGACCCGAGGGGTGGACGTCGGTGCCAAGTATGAAATCTACAAGTTGATGGGCGCGCTGGCGGCCGAAGGCGTGTCGATCATCATGGTGTCCTCGGAGCTGGCCGAAGTGCTCGGTGTTTCCGACCGCGTACTGGTGATCGGCGAAGGCCAGTTGCGCGGCGACTTCGTCAATCACGAACTCACCCAGGAACAGGTGCTCGCCGCCGCGCTCAGCCAACCCGCTGGCCATAACAATAATGATCGGAAGTCCGCGTAGATGAATCACGTCAAACAACTCTTCACCCGCTACAAGATGCTCGCGCTGGTGATCGCTGTAGCAATTATCTGGCTGTTCTTCAGTTGGCAGACTGAGGGCGGGTTTCTGACCCCGCGCAACCTCTCCAACCTGCTGCGGCAGATGTCCATCACCGGGATTCTCGCCTGCGGCATGGTGCTGGTCATCATCAGCGGCGAGATCGATTTGTCGGTCGGCGCACTGCTGGGCCTGCTGGGTGGACTGGCGGCGATCCTGGACGTGATCTACCACATACCGCTGTTGGCGAACCTGAGCCTTGTCGCCCTGTGCGGACTGATGATCGGCCTCGCCAACGGCTACATGACCGCCTACCTGCGCATCCCGTCTTTCATTGTGGGGCTGGGGGGCATGCTGGCTTTTCGAGGCATTTTGCTGGGGATTACCGGCGGCACGACCATCGCCCCGGTATCACCGGAGCTTGTCTACATTGGCCAGGGTTATTTGCCGCACACGGTCGGCACGGGCTTGGGCGTTCTGCTGTTCGCACTGACGCTTTTCCTGACATGGAAACAACGCCGCAATCGCGCCCTCCACGGTCTGGCGGCACATTCACTGGTGCGTGACGTATTGCGCGTGGTGTTGATCGGCGCGGTGCTGGCCGGCTTCGTCCAGACCCTCAACAGCTACGACGGTATCCCCGTGCCGGTGCTGCTTCTGCTGACGCTACTGGGGGTGTTCAGTTACGTGACCAGCCAGACGGTATTCGGACGACGTGTGTATTCAGTGGGGAGCAACATGGAGGCGACGCGCCTGTCCGGTATCAACGTACAGGCCGTAAAGCTGTGGATTTTCGGCATCATGGGCGTCATGTGCGCCCTCGCCGGCGTGGTCAACACCGCGCGCCTGGCCGCCGGCTCACCATCGGCCGGCAGCATGGGCGAACTCGACGCCATCGCCGCCTGCTTCATCGGCGGCACCTCGATGCGCGGCGGCTCCGGCACCGTCTACGGCGCCCTCCTCGGCGCGTTGGTCATCACCAGCCTGGACAATGGCATGTCCATGCTCGACGTAGACAGCTACTGGCAGATGATCGTCAAAGGCAGCATTCTGGTATTGGCCGTGTGGGTAGATGTGAGCACCCGGACCGGGCGGCGCTGATCGAGTCCAGCCTGGAGGCATTTCGCATGCTTAATGAGACGACGACAATGGAACAACCGTTAGCCTGTTTGATTCGACCGTCGCAGTCATCTGCATTGCCTGCGGATAAGCCAGCAAACACTCAGCGATGGCAGGCTCCAGCTCGACCCGCACTCGCCTTGTCAGGGCCCGTGCACCGAAGCGTGGGTCATGCTTGCGGCACAGCCAGGCGCTTGCCGCAGCGTCCAGGACCAGCGTACGGCGATGCTGATCGAGACGTTGGTTGAGCTTGATCAGTTCGATCTGCAACAACGCTTCCAGCCATTGGGTCTCGATACGTTGGAAAACCAGGATGCGATCGATACGGTTCAGGAATTCCGGTTCGAACCAGGCGTGCAACGCTTGCTCTAACACGGCCCGCTCACCTTGTGGGGCGATGCCGAGCCAGCGTCGCCAGCCGCGTGAAAACCGCTCCCGGTAGGTGGTCGCTTGCCGGGCCCCGATGTTGCTGGTCATGAAGACCAGGCTATTGCGAAAATCCAGCGTTCGGCTACCGCCCGCCAGGGTCAGTTGGCCGTTCTCAAGAATGCCCAGCAAGCTGCGCACCACTTCCTTGCCGGCCTTTTCCAGCTCATCGAACAGCACGATGCCCGGGCGACTGTAGGTGCCTTGAATCAATTCACTGTTGAACAGACTGACGCCTTCCTTGCTCCCCACATAACCAGGTGGCGCGCCGGTGAGCGCCGCCGAGTAATGCTCCTGGGCCAGGGTGTGCATGTCGATGCGACAAAAAGCATCGGCGCGACCGTGTATGGCCAGCGCCAGCAGGCGGACGATTTCGGTCTTGCCGACACCGGTCGGCCCCATGAACAGGTTCACCGTCAACGGCCTGTCCCGGTCACCAATATCGGCCTTGATCACCTTCAGCAACGCCTCGACGGCGCTCAAGGCTTGCTCCTGGCCGACAATTCGACTGCGCAACAACGCCATGACTTGAGCGGGATTGAAGACGAAGCGTGAGGTCAACAAGCCTGCTGCCGGTGATGCCCCCGGCAGGCTTGACTGCGGGTGGTTTTGGTCGATGCGATCATTGACGAAAGGCATGGTTCAGCCTGCGTGTTTTTCTTTACCGTCGTGGGGAAGTTCTCCCACCGGGCAACTAGCCACGCCGATGCTGCTACGGGTAAGTTTTTCGACGTTTTCCCGGGCTTTTTGCGCATCCAGTACCCATGTGCGGTAAAAGTCGAACGGACAGTCAGCCACACCCTTGTCGCCGTCCCCGGAGTTATAGACCCCGGTGTAACCACGATGCAGCAGCTTGAACAAATGATTCTGTGATTGGTCGTTGGCTCGCGCATCGCGGATTTGCGAAACGGACAATTGTGCGTACTGAATGCCCATTTCTTCTTCACCACACTCGCCCAGTGTGCGACCGTCGAAGCCAATAATCGCCGAGTGACCAAAGTAGGAGTAAACCCCATCGAAGCCGGCAGCGTTGGCCACTGCCACATAGCAATTATTGGCCCAGGCCATGCTTTTGGACATCATCACCTGCTGCTCTTTGGCCGGGTACATATAGCCTTGGCACCGGACGATCAACTCCGCACCTTTCATTGCACAGTCGCGCCAGATCTCCGGGTAGTTACCGTCATCACAAATGATCAAGCTGATCTGCAGGCCCTTCGGCCCCTCGCAGACATAGGTCCGATCGCCCGGATACCAGCCTTCTATCGGACACCAGGGAATGCACTTGCGGTACTTCTGGACGATTTCGCCCTGGTTATTGATCAACACCAACGTGTTGTAAGGCGCTTTGTGCGGATGTTCCTCATGGCGCTCACCGGTCAGTGAAAACACTCCCCAGGTGTCGGCGGCACGGCACGCGGCGGAAAAGATCGCGGTCTCTTCGCCTGGAATGCTGGCGGCAGTCGCCATCATCTCATCGTGGTCGTACATGATGCCCATGGTGCTGTATTCAGGGAACACCACCAGGTCCATGCCGGGGAGACCGCGTTTCATGCCGATGATGATGTCGGCAATCTTGCGGGCGTTTTCAATGACCTCGGCTTTTGTATGCAGCCGCGGCATTTTGTAATTGACGACCGCGACACCTACAGTGTCCGGGCTGCTGGAAATATCACCATGACGCATGAAATTTACCTCTGTTAATGGCTGATCATCCAAGGTCTGGAGCCGGTTTTACTCTTGAGTCCCTCTGGATTGGCTTTGGTCGGGGCCAGCGGTTTGCTCGGTGCGCAACAACTGCACCCGCTGGGGTGACGACGGTTCTGCTGGTACTCGCCAAGGGTCTGCGGCGCGTGAGCACTTCGCTCGTTGGTGGCGATGGCCTGGCGTTGACCGCTCGACAACGTCGTCAGTGCGGGCGCAGACAACAGCAATCGCCCTCCCGGGCCCGCGCATGACGGGCACTGACACGGCTCGTGCCGTTGGGCCATTGGCCGCAACATCGTGAAAGAGCCACAGGTTTGGCATTCGTACTCATAGGTCGGCATGGCGCTCTCCAGACATTGATCGGGCTCAGGCGTGTCTCAAAGGTCCGGGGCGATCGGTAGATCGATACTGCCGTCGAGGTGTTTGATGGGGCCGTTGGCGTTGGGGTTGATGTCGAACTCGAAGATTTCGGTGGGCAACCAGAGGGTGGCGCAGGCGTTAGGAATGTCGACCACGCCGCTGATATGCCCTTGCACCGGCGCAGAGCCCAGCAGTGCATAACCCTGGGCGGGCGAATAGCCAAACTTGGTCAGGTAGTTGATGGCATTCAGGCAGGCCTGGCGGTACGCGACATTGACGTCCAGATAGTGCTGCTTGCCGGCTTCATCCACCGAGATACCTTCAAAGATCAGGTAGTTTTGATAGGTCGGGATAATCGGGCTGGGTTTGAACACCGGGTTCTTGATTCCGTACTTGGCCATGCCGCCCTTGATCAGCTCGACTTTCATATGCACCCAGCCGGCCATCTCGATTGCGCCGCAAAAAGTGATCTCGCCGTCGCCCTGACTGAAGTGCAGGTCTCCCACCGACAACCCGGCGCCGTTGACGTAGACCGGGAAGAAAATCTTCGAGCCCCGGGACAAGTCCTTGATATCGCAGTTACCGCCATGTTCGCGCGGTGGCACGGTGCGTGCGCCGGTGGCCGCGGCATCATCCCGGGCCTGGCCTTTGAGCTTGCCCATGTGCGCGGTGGCGGCCAGCGGGGCGTTGGCCAGGGGCGGCACGCGGGTCGGGTTGGTGTCGATCAGCTCCTGCTCGCGGCGGTTCCAGTCGCCGAGCATTACCGGGTCGGGCAGGCAACCGATCAATCCGGGGTGGATCAGGCCGGCGAAGTTGACCCCTGGAATGTGCCGCGAGCTGGTGAACATGCCTTTGAAATCCCAGATGGCTTTCTGTGCGCTGGGAAAGTGGTCCGTGAGGAATCCGCCGCCGTTCTGCCGTGAGAAGAAACCGTTGAAGCCCCACATGGATTCGGCCTTGGCGCCGATGTCCAGCAGGTCGACCACCAGCAGATCCCCCGGCTCGGCGCCCTGCACGCCCACCGGGCCGGACAGGTAGTGCACGGTGGACAGGTCGACGTCTCGCACATCCGAGGCGTCGTCGTTGTTCTTGATCGCGCCGGCGGTCCAGTCATAGGTCTCGAGAATGAAGTCATCCCCCGGCTTGACCCAGCAGGCCATGGGAATGTCCGGATGCCAGCGGTTATGGATCTGTTCGTTCTCGGTGGCGGGCTGGTTGAGGTCGACTTTGATCAAGGTATCGGTCATGGCGAAGCTCCTGAACATTAGGGATGTACCGCGTTGGAACCAGTCTCGAATGGCGGCACGAATCGGCCAATACGTTGGATGACGTACCTCTCACAGCGCTGCTGACCGACCCCCAATCGACGCCACGCAACAACGGCTACTGTGGGGACCGGCACGCCAGCGCCAGCAAAGGGAGGTCAGACAAAACCATCGCGCCGCCCGGCCGCGCCTACACGGAGAGGTAGCGACTGATGGTGGCTTCGTCGACCTTGTCCCGGGTCTCTTCAATCACGAAGCGGCCCTTCTCGATCACCAGGAAGCGGTCAGCGATTTCCAGGGTGAATGACAGCACCTGCTCGGAGACCACAATGGTCAGGTCGCGCAGGTTGCGAATCTCTTTCAAAGTGCGGGCGATGTCCTTGATGATCGACGGCTGGATGCCCTCGGTGGGTTCATCGAGCAACAACACCTTGGGATTGGTCGCCAGCGCCCGGGCAATGGCCAGTTGCTGCTGTTGTCCGCCCGAGAGATTGCCGCCCTTGCGCGAGCGCATGTCGTGGAGCACCGGAAACAACGCATAAAGATCTTCGGGGACCTGGCCCCTGGCCGATGCCGGCAGGCCGGTCTGAATATTTTCCAACACCGTCATGCTGGGGAAAATCATCCGCCCCTGGGGCACATAGGCGATGCCGTGCTCCACCCGCTCGTGGGTTTCCAGGTTCGAGACGTCCTGGCCATCGACGCTGACCTGACCCCGCCACTGCGGAAGGATGCCCATCAGACTCTTGAACAGCGTGGTCTTGCCCATGCCGTTGCGTCCCATCACGGCGACGATTTCCCGCTTGGCCACGGCCAGGTCGAGGTCGTGGAGGATCTGGCTCTGGCCGTAACCACAGGACAGCTTGTCTACGTTGAACATGCCTGCTTCCTCAATGGCCTAAATAGACTTCGATGACTTTCGGGTTGTTCTGCACCGACTCCATGCTGCCCTCGGCCAGGACCTTGCCCTGGTGCAGCACCGTGACCTTATGGGCGATGCTCTTGACGAATTCCATGTCGTGTTCGATCACCAGCACCGAGCGTCCCTGGCTGATGCGCTTGAGCAGTTCCGCAGTCTGTACGCGCTCGTTGACGCTCATCCCTGCGACCGGTTCATCGAGCATCAACAGGTCGGGGTTCTGCATCAGCAGCATGCCGATCTCCAGCCACTGCTTTTGGCCGTGGGACAGCAGGTCGGCCTGTTGCTGCAGCAGCTCGCCGAGAAAGATCTCCCGTGCCACCTCTTCTACCCGGGCAATCACTGCGGCACTGCGTTTGAAGAACAACGCGCCAAACACCTTGCGTCCCGCCGGATAGGACATCTCCAGGTTCTCGAACACCGTGAGGTTTTCGTAGATCGACGGGTTCTGGAATTTGCGCCCGACGCCGGCACGGACGATGTTGTACTCGCGCATCTTGGTCAGTTCCTTTCCATCGAACTGGATGCTGCCGCTGGTGGCGCGGGTCTTGCCGCAGATCAGGTCGAGCACCGTGGTCTTGCCTGCACCGTTGGGCCCGATCACCACCCGCACTTCATTGCGGTCGATGTACAGGTTGAGGTTGTCGACGGCCTTGAAACCGTCGAAGGACACCGTCAGCCCCTCGATAACCAGCACCGGCTTGTTCATTTGAAAACCCACGGCGGTCATGGCTGCGTCTCCAGGGAAGGACGTTCAGGGGCCGAGGCTGGCGGCGCAGTGCGCGGCGCCTCCGGCAGGGGCTCGGCAACGGCAGCTTGCTGCGGGGGACGCCGCAATAATCGGCCAAGGGCCTGGCGGCCATGGCTGTCCCAGAGTCCGGCCAGGCCATTGGGAAAGTACATGACCACGGCAATGAACAGCCCGCCCATCAGGTACAGCCACAACTCGGGGAAGGACTCGGAGAAATAGGTCTTGCCGTAGTTCACCAGCAAGGCCCCATACACCGCGCCGAGCAGCGACATGCGCCCGCCGACGGCAGCAAAGATCACCATCTCGATGGACGGCACGATGCCGACGAACGAAGGCGACATGAAGCCCACCTGCAAGGCGAACATGGCGCCGCCAATGGCCGAGAAGGCAGCGGCGATGCAGAACACGAAAATCTTGAAACTGGCCACGTCATAACCGGAGAAGCGCACCCGCTCCTCTTTGTCGCGCATCGCCATCAGCAACCGCCCGAGCTTCGACGCGAGGACGAAGCGGCCGATGAAAATGCAGCCGAACAGCAAAGCCGCGTTAATGAAGTACAGCAGCAGCTTGGCGCTGTCGCTGCGCAGGTCCCAGCCGAGCAGGGTCTTGAGATCGGTGATGCCGTTGACCCCGCCGGTCAGGCCCTGCTGACCGACGATCAGCACCGTGAGAATCAGCGCGATGGCCTGGGTGACTATGGAGAAATACACATCCCCCACCCGCCGCTTGAACAGCGCTGTACCGATGATGAAGGCCAGCACCACCGGCACCAGGATCACCGCTAACAGGGTGAAGCTGAAACTGTGGAACGGCACCCAGAGCCACGGCAGTTCGGTGATCTGGTTCCAGTCCATGAAATCCGGAATGCCCGGCGTCGACTGGATTTTGGTGCTCTGCGGGTCGGAGGCTTCGAGCTTGAGAAACATCGCCATGCAGTAGCCGCCGACGCCGAAGAACACCCCTTGCCCGAGGCTGAGAATGCCGCCGTAGCCCCAACACAACACCAGGCCGACAGCGACGAAGGCATAAGTCAGGTACTTGCCCACCATGTTCAGGCGAAAGGCATCCAGGGTCAGCGGGAAGACCACGAAAATCAGCAGCGCCAACAGGGCCACGCCCAACAGGTTCTGCTTGCCCGCCAGCATCTTGTCTAAAAGCTTCATCGGCTTGCCTCTATTTGCGCACTTTGATGGAGAACAACCCTTGAGGGCGCAACATCAGGATCAGGATCACCCCGGACAGGGTCAGCACCTTGGCCATCGAACCACTGAGGAAAAACTCCGAGATCGATTGGGTCTGGGCAATGACGAACGCCGACGCAATGGTGCCGAACAGGCTTTGTGCGCCGCCGAAGACCACCACCAGGAACGTGTCGACGATGTACTGCGAGCCCGCGGTGGGTCCGGTGGAGCCGATGGTAGTAAAGGCCGCGCCGGCCACCCCCGCGACACCGCAACCGAGGGCAAAGGTCATGCGGTCGACCTTGCGCGTGTTGATGCCCACAGCACGGCTCATCAATCGGTTCTGCACCGTAGCCCGCACTTGCAGGCCCCAGCGTGAGCGGTAGAGCAAGAGAAAAATGGCCCCGGTGAGCAGCAGGGTCAGGGCCATCATGAACAGGCCGTTGCGCGGGATCTCGATGGACTCGGTGAAGTTGAACGAGCCCATCAGCCACTCCGGCGGCGTGGCGCTGACTTCACGGGCACCGAACACCGAACGGAAGGTCTGCTGCATCACCAGGGACAGCCCCCAAGTCGCCAGCAGCGTGTCCAGCGGACGCTTGTAGAGCCGACTGATCATCGCCCACTCCACCAGCCAGCCAATGGCCCCGGCCACCAGAAACGACAGGGCGATGGCAATGAAAAAATAATAGGGTTGAAACCACGGGGCGAAATGGCTGGTCAGGCTCGAACAGACATAGGTGGTGTAGGCGCCGATCGTGAGGAACTCGCCGTGGGCCATGTTGATGACCCCCATCTGGCCGAAAATGATCGCCAGCCCCAATGCCATCAACAGCAGCACACAGAACACGGACAAGCCGTTGAACCCCTGCATCGCCGCGATGGCACCAAATTCCGATAGCCATTCCATGATGATGGACTCCTGCTTGGAAGGAGGATGTGGAAAACCGTTGGGGCCCCATCGCCGGCAAGCCAGCTGCTACACAACACCTGTAGGAGCTGGCTTGCCAGGGATGGCGCCAGCCCTTACTGGTAGCCTTTAGGGAAAGGGTTCGGTTCGATCAGATCAGACTCGAACACCACCTTGAACTGGCCATCGGGCAGCACTTCACCGATGCGGGTCTTGCTCCACAGGTGATGGTTTTCATGCACTTTGACGTAACCTTCAGGCGCGGTTTTCAGTTCGATGCCCGGTGAGGCTGCAACCACTTTGTCGATATCGAAGCTGCCGGCTTTTTCCACCGCAGCCTTCCACAGCCATGGACCCAGATAGGCGGCCTGAGTCACGTCGCCGATCACCGAATCCTTGCCGTACTTGGCCTTGAAGGCTTCGACGAAGGCCTTGTTGTTGGGGTTGTCCAGGCTCTGGAAGTACTTCATCGAGGCATAGAAACCGGCCATGTTCTCGCCGCCGATGCCCAGCAATTCATCTTCGGTGACCGAGAGAGTGAGCAACGTCTGCTTGGCCGAATTGACGCCCGCCGCATTGAGTTGTTTGTAGAAGGCCACGTTGGAGCCACCCACCACGGCGGCGAACACCACGTCAGGTTTCTTCAGTTTGACTTTGTTGATCAGCGAGCCGAACTGGGTGTTGCCCAAGGGGTAATAGTCTTCGCCGACCACGGTACCGTGCAGCACGTTTTCAATGTGTTTGCGGGCGATCTTCATCGAGGTGCGTGGCCAGATGTAATCCGAACCCACCAGGTAGAAGGTCTTGGCGCCCTTGGTCTTGGCGATCCAGTCGAGGCTGGCGAGGATCTGCTGGGTAGCTTCCTGACCGGTGTAGATCACGTTCTTCGACTGCTCCAGCCCTTCATAGAAAGTCGGGTAGTAGAGCAGACCGTTTTCCTTCTCGAAGATCGGCAGCACGGCCTTGCGCGAGGCCGAGGTCCAGCAGCCGAACACTGTGGCCACCTTGTCGTTGACCAGGAGTTTCTTGGCCTTCTCCGCAAAGGTTGGCCAGTCGGAGGCGCCGTCTTCCTGAATGACCTTGATCTGCCGACCGAGGATGCCGCCCGAAGCGTTGATCTGCTCGATGGCCAAGCGCTCGGCCTGGATCGAGCCGGTCTCGGAAATCGCCATGGTGCCGGTGGCCGAGTGCAACTGGCCGACCGTGACTTCAGTGGCGGTCACCGCCAGGCCGGTGCTATTGGCCTCGTCCGCCCATACACCCTGGCTGAACACACTGGCAGCCAGTAACGACAGGGCCGCCGCCCCCAGCGCCAGGCGGCGCGGCAACAGGCCTTTAGTCCGGATCAATCGTGGTTCCATGCTGCTACTCCTCTGCGGTGACGCTGGCGGTACGCCCTGGGGCGGCCGGCAACGGTGGTGGCATCAGCATGGCGGTACGTATTGAGGACGGGTATACGCAGCCTGACGTAAGCGCATACGTCATTTGACGTAGGGAAAAATGCACCACGGCGGCGCAAGCTGTCGCCCCAGGCCCCACCCGGCCGGCACTGCGCAGACGCGCGCGCAGGCTACGGCTGCCGCGGTCATGGCGGCGTGGTGCGGGGCATGAAAATTGCTCTGTCATCCGCCACCGATACACCCGCCAGGCATGGAGCGCCTTGCCTTCTCAAGGAGTCTTTCTCCGTGCTACCACCCGGCACCCAGCGCATTGCCAAGATCCGTCGCGACTACAACAGTTGGGTCGCCGACGAAACCATGGAGGACTACGCCCTGCGCTACACGCCGAAGTCCTTTCGCAAGTGGTCGGAACTGCGCATTGCCAACACCGCCCTGGGCGCGGTGTCGTTCCTGGCCCTGGAGGCGATTGGCGGGGTGCTGGCCCTGAGCTACGGTTTCACCAATACCTTCTGGGCGATTCTCGCCGTGAGCCTGGTCATCTTCCTCACCGGCCTGCCCGTCAGCTATTACGCCGCCCGCTACGGCGTCGATATGGACCTGTTGACCCGCGGTGCCGGCTTCGGCTACATCGGCTCGACCATCACCTCGCTGATCTATGCCAGCTTCACCTTTCTGTTCTTCGCCCTGGAAGCGGCGATCATGGCCCTGGCGCTGGAACTGTACTTCCATATCCCACTGGCCTTCGCCTATGTGATCTGCTCCCTGCTGGTGATCCCCCTGGTGGCGTATGGGGTGACCCTGATCAGCCGCCTGCAACTCTGGACCCAGCCGTTGTGGCTGGTGCTGCTGGTGTTGCCTTACCTGTTTGTGCTGCTGAAAAACCCCGAGGCCTTCAGCGACTGGACCAGCTTCCAGGGCCGTGATGCCAGCGGTGGCGACTTCAATCTGCTGGCGTTTTGCGCGGCCTGTACCGTGGCCCTGTCCCTGGTGACGCAGATCGGCGAACAGGTCGACTACCTGCGCTTCTTGCCGGAAAAAACCGCGGCCAACCGCAAGCGCTGGTGGGCCGCCCTGCTCTTTGCCGGCCCCGGCTGGATTCTGCCCGGCGCCCTGAAAATGTTCGCTGGTGCCTTCCTGGCGTTTCTCGCCCTGCAACACGAGATCCCCATCGAGCGCGCTACGGAACCGACCCAGATGTACCTGGTGGCCTTCGGTTATGTGTTCACCTCGCCGGAATGGGCCCTGGCGGCTATGGTGCTGTTCGTCTTCGTCTCGCAGATGAAGATCAACCTGACCAACGCCTACGCCGGATCCCTGGCCTGGTCGAACTTTTTTGCCCGGGTCACCCACAGTCACCCCGGCCGTGTGGTGTGGCTGGTGTTCAATGTGGCCATTGCCCTGATGCTGATGGAACTGGGGGTATTCGATGTTATCGACCAGGTGCTCGGCCTCTACGCCAACATTGCCATCGCCTGGATCGGCTCGGTGGTCGCCGACCTGGTGATCAACAAACCCCTGGGGCTGTCGCCGAAACACATCGAGTTCAAGCGCGCTCACCTCTACGACATCAACCCGGTGGGCGTCGGCTCCATGCTGATTGCCTCGCTGCTGTCGGTCCTCGCCCACTTCGGTCTATTTGGTGCGCTGGCCCAGGCTGCGCCGCCCTTCGTCGCCCTCGGCACCTCGCTGGTCATGACCCCGCTGCTGGCCTGGGCCACCCGCAGCCGCTATTACATCGCCCGCACCAGCGATCCGTTGCGGCTGCAACCGGTGGCGCCGAGCACGCAGATCACCTGCGGCCTGTGCAGTAACCCGTTCGAAACCGCCGACATGGCTTTCTGTCCGGCCTATAGCACGCCCATCTGCTCACTGTGCTGTTCGCTGGACGCGCGTTGCGGCGATCGCTGCAAACCCCACGGGCGTCTGTCGGCGCAGTTCGAAGCGCTGTTGCACTGGTTGCTGCCCAATGCCACGGTGCCACGCCTGCACACCCGGTTAGTCCATTACCTGGGCCTGCTGCTCGCGCTGATCCTGATGCTCAGCGGTGCCCTGGCGCTGATCTATGGCCAGGCGTCCCAGGGGCTGCCCCACTCGCCGCAAGCCCAGGCGACGTTGTACCAGGCATTTTTCAAGGCCTTCCTGACGCTCTCGGTACTGGCGGCCATCCTCGCCTGGTGGGTGGTCCTGACGCGGGAAAGCCGCCGCGTGGCCCAGGAAGAATCGGACCGGCAGACCTTGCTGCTGATGCAGGAAATCGAAGCCCACCGCTTGACCGACCAGGCCCTGCAAGATGCCAAGGAGGCTTCCGAGGCGGCCAACGCGGCCAAGAGTCGCTACGTCACCGGACTGTCCCACGAACTGCGTACGCCGTTGAACAGCATCCTCGGTTTTACCCAGATCCTGCAGCGCGACGCGGCCATGCCGGAGCAGCATCAGGATGCCCTGGCGACCATCCTGCGTAGCGGCTCGCACCTGCTGTCGCTGATCGATGGCCTGCTCGACGTGGCCAAGATCGAGGCCGGCAAACTGCGCCTGGAATCGACAGAAATCCCCTTCCCGGAACTGATCCATGATCTGGAGCTGATGTTCACCCCACAAGCCCGGGACAAAGGGCTGCGCTTTCGCCTGGAGCTGATCGGCAAGATGCCGGCGGTGGTGCGCGGCGACGAAAAGCGCGTCCGGCAGATCCTCATCAACCTGTTGGGCAATGCGGTCAACTTCACCGACAGCGGCGAGGTCTGCCTGCGGGTCAGTTACATGCGCGAGACGGCCACCTTCGACATCATCGACACGGGTATCGGCATCGACCCCGAGCACATCGAGCGAATCTTCCAGCCTTTCGAGCGCGGTGATTTGATGCGTCAGGACAAGGGCGTTGGCCTGGGCCTGACCATTACCCGCATGCTCACCTCGTTGATGGGCGGCGAGTTGCAGGTCAAGAGTCAGCAGGACAAGGGCACCTGTTTCCAGGTGCGCCTGTTTCTCTCGCAAGTACGGGTGCCGCAAGCGGTGATCCATGTCGAACACGACATCATCGGCTACCAGGGGCCGCGGCGTCTGGTGCTGGTGGTGGACGACCATGTGGACCATCGCAAGGTCCTCAGCGGCATGCTCACGCCCCTGGGCTTTGAAGTGGTCCAGGCCAGCAACGGCCAGGAAGCGATTCGTCAGGTCGCCCTGCTGGGGCCGGACCTGATCCTCATGGACCTGTCGATGCCGACCATGGATGGCTGGGAAACCAGCCGGCTGATCCGCCGTAATGCGTTGTCCACGGCACCGATCATCGTGATCTCGGCTAATGCGTTCAACGACGAACGCGAGCGCAGCCTGGCCAGTGCCTGTAACGACTACCTGGCCAAGCCGGTACGCACCCCGGAGCTGCTGGAACGGATCCAGAAGCAACTTGACCTGCACTGGCTGCGCCGCGAAAAACCGGCCCCTGTGTCACTTCCCGATCCGGGGATATTGCCCTCACAGCCTGACCTCATCGCCCTCGGCGAACTCAGCGCCATCGGCTACGTACGCGGCCTGCACGAAAAACTCGACGCCATCCAGGCCGAGACGCCAGCCACCGCCCCTTTCATCCGTTCGCTACGCAAGCTGCTGAAAAACTTTCGCCTGGACGAAATCAACCGCGCCCTCAAGGAGGCAGAAGATGAATGCACTGACCACAGTCGCTGAACCCGGTGTCGTGCTGATTGTAGACGACACCCCGGACAACCTCGCCATGCTCTCCGACGCCCTCAACGATGCCGGCTACATGGTGCTGGTGGCCCTCGACGGGCTCAGCGCCCTGAACCGTATCGAACGCCGGCGTCCGGACCTGATCCTGCTGGATGCGATGATGCCGGGCCTGGACGGCTTCGAGACCTGTCGGCGGATCAAGGCGCAACCGGCCAACGCCGATATTCCGGTGCTGTTCATGACCGCGCTGACGGAAAGCAGGCATGTGGTCCAGGGCTTTGAAGTGGGTGGCAGCGACTACGTGACCAAGCCGATCCAGACCGACGAAGTGCTGGCCCGGGTCGCCGCGCACCTGCGCACCTCGCGCATCCTGCTGTCGGCCCGCGCGGCGTCACAGCCAGCCGCGCCGAGCCTGGACGACGAGCCGGCGCACAGGGTACTGTCGGCACGCTTTCAGCTCACCGGTCGGGAAGTCGAGGTTCTACGCTGGGTGGCCTGCGGCAAAACCAACCGCGACATCGGCACCATTCTTGATCTGAGCCCACGCACCGTGAACAAGCATCTGGAACATGTGTATGTGAAGTTAGGTGTAGAAACGCGTACGGCGGCAACCTCTGTGGCCTTGTCGGCCATGACCGACTCTCGCAACAGCGCTTCAAGGTAACCCACGAGAACCAGACGTACTGCTGGGGCCATATCGATGGCGAGTGCTGCGGCCCTATGGACTGAAGCAGGCCACGTCACTGGGCAGGCAAGCGAGAGGGCTCGACACCTCAGTCAGGAGGCTGGAAATCGTGGCAAGTTTCGAGCACTGACTTACACTGCGATACACCCACTGCAAACGAATGGCTGTTCAACGGATCGATAAATCCCACGGCAATCCGGGCATCACGTAATGATCTGGGTGAAGCCAACATGAAAACGGTCACGGCCCTTTTCACCTGTCTGCTCGCTGCCAGCGTGTGCGCGGCGACGAGCACCTGTGCAAATGCTGCGTCTCTGTTCAAGACCAGCTTCGACTGCGCCAACACAAAGGCATCCATCGAAAAGCTTATCTGTCGCGATCCGCAACTGGCGCAGATGGATCTTGAGCTGACGCGCCTTTATCGTCTGGCGCTGACGGATGAACGTTCCGTACCGCCGCCAGATAAAGTCATGATCGACCAGCAGTTCTGGATCGATGCCCGCAATCAGTGTGCCTCCGAGCCTGCGCCCAAGGCATGCACGATCCAACGTTATGCCGAACGCGCGCACCAGCTACGCCAGGGTTCGGCCATTGTGAGGACCAAGGATCCCGACAGACTCACCGAAGGCCCCCTGGCTTTTCGTTGTACTGGGCTCAACACGCTGATTGCCGCTACTTTCTTTACTACGCAGCCTAGTGTCGTATACCTGAAATGGGCGAACACTTCGATCACCCTGAGCCAGATCCAGAGTGATTCGGGAACCCACTACACGGGCAAGGATGACCAGGGGAACTACAGCTTCCGGCAAGACGGCGACATGGTCTTTTTCCAGAAACCCGGCTCAGGGGAAATGAGTTGTGCGGCTGAACCGGTCGGCTGAGTCCTCGGCCCGCTCTCACGTATTCGGCGATTTATGCCACGGATAGCCCTTCGCGCTGAGTTGAAAGGCGTAATCGAATAAGCGCTTCATGTACTCGCCATCGAATTTATGATTGCGAGAACTATCAAAGTCGGCGCCGATGTACGCCAGATTGAAGTCCGCCCCATCCTGCTGTGCAATTCGGTAAATTCGATCCAGATCGCTGATCCCCTGAGTCTGGATCAATGCGCTGATGGCTCGACCTCCGATGCTCAAGGTGCGGCGCTTCGTTCCGGACCATTGCGGCTCCAGTTTGCCGTTGCGAATGACATAGAAATGCCGTTCACCACGCAAACGCGCCCCGGTCACCCGGTTCAGCGCCACCACGGTGCCAGGCGGATAAAGGAACACCTGGGTGATGACGCCGCCGTCCACGTGCATTTCCTGAAACAGCAGGCCGTTAACCTCAACATCGATCATGACGGGTGAAACGGCGCCGGGAATGCTCATCGACGCGACCATGATGTTGCGAAACAGGTCGAGTGCTCCCGGTGCCTGGCTGGTGGCAATAGCGCCCATGTTCCAGGTGACGGGGCGCCCTGAATCAAGGTCGGTGGTGCCGATCATCAGGAGTCGTCCTTTGGCGTATTCCGATGCAATCGCCGCTAGCGTCTCGGCGGTGACGTACTTGGCAATGAGTCGCGACAGTGGCTTGCTGTCCGCAATACCGTCGCTGGCAAGGCGGGTCAGCATATTGCGCGAACGGAAAACGTCTTTTGGACCGATTGCGTGGCAGATTCGCAGAATGAAGCCGTCATACTCAGGCCCCAGGTAGGCGAACGGGGCAACCAGGGCGCCAGCGCTAATGCCCGTGACGACTTTGAACACCGGGCGAGTCCCATGCAGGGTCCATCCGGCAATGATTCCCGCCGCGAAGGTGCCTGCGTCGCCGCCCCCCGAAACGGCCAACATACTCGCCAGCGGCAGGATGTCGTTCGGTAGCCCAGCGCTGGCGAGTGCCTCGGCTTCTCGAAGGTTGGCCTGACTCACATCCCGAATGAACGGAGTCAGGTCCTGGTCCAGCCAGTAGCGAGCATCTGGAATGCCAGGGATAAGCGCTTGTTCCGTTAACGTTGGCGGCACCGCATCACGGCGTTGCAGGCACGCTTGACGCAACATATTCAGCGTGGCGGCACTAGGCCTGAGCAGGAATGGTTTCAAATCGCCTCCTCCGGCCCCTGCTATCGGCAGAGCCCATCACGCACGCTTCACACACCCGGGCCCCATCTCTCAATCAGGCGCCGGTGTCCTGAATACAAGCAACTTCCCGGTCGCACGCTGAACGACCTTGTCATTCTGATTGAACGTTTCCATGAGCATCGTCACCACGCCCCGGTCGGGTTTGGAAGCCGATGGTTCAATGGCCTGCACGGTGCACTTGAGGCGCAACTCGTCATCCGGATACGTCGGCGTCGGCCAGCTCAATTCGATGCCCAGGCCAATGATCCCGTCCGCCAACGGCACGCTGGAAACCAGCATTTTCATGGTCAGGGCCGCCGTGTTCCAGCCACTGGCCGCCAGGCCGCCGAACAGGCTCAGGCTGGCCGCTTCAGGATCGAGATGGAAGGGTTGCGGGTCGAACGCTTGAGCAAACGCCAACATCGCCTGTTCGTCGACGCGAACGGTGTCGCTTTCAAATTCCTGACCCAGGCTCAGGTCATCGAGGTAGAGTTTTTCCCAGGAATGCACGGTCATGATTCATGCCTCCGCTTGGTATTACGAGTAGCCGATTTCGCTGAGGTCGATTGCCACCAGCAACGCCTCCGTGTCGGCCTGGCCGTCGGCCTTGCGTCGATAGGCACGCCGCTTGCCGGGCATACGCAGTCCATTTGTTTCAGCATAGTCATGAACGTACTGGGCGGCCGGCAGGCCACCGCTCACGTCCACGTTGTAGTCGTGTCGACGAAGCAGGAAGTCGTCACCGAAGTAGAAATCCTGCACCGCGCAGTGCGTGGCAATGTTGTCGGGAAAGGTCACCCGTAATCGTCGCCAGCGGCGCGCTCCCTCCTGCCAGGGCTCAAGTTCCTCGGTTGTGACACCGGGCAAGGTGAACTGGAAAGGCATGGTCAGGTAATTCCACATCGCGTAACCGTTGAAGTACGCGCGGTGCAGTGGATCCCAAGGGCTATTTTCCCCGTGATCGCGGAAGGATTCCCTGGGCGCCGATCGCTCGGCGATCACCTTGCCGTCGGTTTTTTCGATGGCAATTCGATCCGGTGTGTAGGCGGTCAATTGATCAGGTGCACCGAAGGGCGTCACCGAGGTTCGCTGCTCATGCAGCCAAACGGTCATCTGGCGTGGTGCGCTGTCCTGCGTCAGCCCTTTCATGGCCCATAGCGAGCCGCCGGTCACGATCGTGGCGCGAACCTGGGTGAACCTGTTCCAGCATTCGAGACCACCATGGGCGATCAGCACCTGGTCCAGCAGTTCATGATTCTGCCCACTCACGGTTCCTGCCCTCCTCCTGCCTGCGGCCTGTCCTGCACCCACTGCCAGAATAATTGATACCCGACGGCCAGGACCACCGGACCGATGAACAGCCCGATGATACCGCTGGTGACCATGCCGCCCAGCGCGCCGATCAGCACCACCGGCATCGGCACGTCGACACCACGACCCAGCAGCAATGGCTTGAGTACGTTATCCACCAGCCCTGCAACGAAGACATAGATGGCGAAGACAATGGTCGCCGTGTTGGCACCTTCGGTGGCGATGACAAAGGCAATCACCGGAATGGTAATCAGCGTCGCCGGCAGTTGCATGATGCCGAGCAGCAGCACCACCAGGGCCAGCAACCCGGCGCCGGGAACCCCCTTGAACACAAAACCCAGGCCCACCAGCAGCATCTGGATGAAGGCGATGCCGACCACCCCCAGCGCGACCGCACGAATCGTCGCGGTGCACAGCCCGGCGATTTTCGCCCCCTTTTCCGGGCCGCTGATGCGCGAGGCGATCTGTACCGCGCTACGGCTGCCGCTTTCGCCATGGGCCATGATGATCCCGGCGATGATCAAGGCGAAAATGAACATCAGAAAACCCATGCCGACGCCGGCCAGTTTGCTCAACAGGGTCAGGCTGACACCTTTGATTTGCGGAATGTACTTCTCTGTCAGACCGGGAAGATCGGTGGAAGCCTGCAGCCAAAGCGCCGACAGAGGCTCGCCCACCAACGGCCAATCGGCAATTGAAGCGGCAGGCGGCGGAATATGAAAACCGCCATTCTTGACGACATTCATGGCGTGCTCGACCGAATCCGCAATCGAGGTGCCCAGCAGGTAGATCGGCACCATCAGGATGATGATGGCGATCAAAATGATCAGCGTCGCGAGGCGCCCTTCTTTTTGTCCCAGCGGCCCTTTGAGACGTTCTTGCAGCGGGTAAAGGGTGATCGCCAGGATCAGCGACCACAGCATCAGGTCGCGGAACGGGGCAAATATTTCGAAACAAAACAGCACCAGAACGGCGATCAATCCGGCACGAATCAGGACATCAAGCAACGTACGAGTGAGCGTCTTCTCGGAGAGGGACGTGGGCTCCATGGATGCCTCCTTGCAGATCACTGCAACGGTAGCGATTCGGTAAGCCCAGCATAGACGCTCAATGGAAAACGCGAGGCCTCAACGCAGCCTCAGTGGATCAACCAGTTCAGCCGCGATGGCCATGCCCACCAGGTCCGGCAAGGTATTGGCCTGCATGCGTTTCATCACCCGCGAACGGTACAGATCGACGGTTTTTGCACTCACGCCCAATTGCTCGGCGATTTCACGGGTGGTGTAACCCTGCACCAGCGGCAACAGCACATCGCGCTCCCGTGGGGTCAGCGTCAGCAAGCGTGCCTGCAACTCGTCATGGCCCTGATTGCCCGAGCGGTTGGCCGCACAGTTGCTGAGGGCCTGTTGCACGCTGTCGAGCAACAATTGCTCGTTGTAGGGTTTCTCGATGAAGTCATGGGCGCCGGCCTTGAAGGCGCGCACCACGATCGGCACATCTGCATGACCGCTGACGAAGATGATCGGCAGGTTCAGTTCACGTGTGCGCATTTCTTCCTGGACGTTCAACCCGCCCATGCCGGGCATGCGCACATCGAGCAGCACACAGGCATCGAGGCTGGCATCACAGGCATTGAGAAACTCGACGCCACTGGTAAACGGCAAGGCTTTCAAACCGACCGACTCCAACAGCCAGACCGTTGAATCGAGCATGCCTTGATCGTCGTCGACCACATACACCACGTGCTCTGTCGCACCTGCCATTGCATTATTCCTGTTGTTGTTTTATTGGACCGGCCAGCGGCAAACGGCAGCACATCAGCAGCCCGACCGGTTGGCGCCGGGCCTGCAATTCGCCGCCAAAACCTTCGATAATGCTGCGGCTCATGGACAGTCCGAGCCCCAGGCCATCGGCCTTGCTGGTGTAGAACGGGGTAAATATTTGCTCCAGTTCGGGCTCGCTGACGCCCGGTCCCTGGTCTTGCACACTGATTTCCACGCAGGCAGCACTGCCCTGCTCCGCCGCCATCACGATCAGCGAAGGCTGGCCCGGATGTTGTTCGCGGTTGGCATCGATGGCGTTGCGCAACAGATTGAGCAGGACTTGTTCCAGCAACACCCGATCGGCATAAACGGGCGGCAGATTATCCGGCAGGCGATCCTCGATTGTCACTTGGCAATTGCTCGCTTCCCAGGCGCACAAACGCACGGCTTCGCGGGCGACGTCGGTGAAATTCAGTGCCTGCATGCGCCGCTGCCCCTTGCGCAGAAACGCCCGTAACCGCCTGATCACTTCCGAGGCATGCGTCGCGTGATGGGTAATGCGTTCGAGTCCTTGCGCCACTCTGGCGGCGGCCTGGGGGTTGGAATCAAGAGTCTGCAGATAGCGCTGGCTGGCATTGGCGTAATTGACCACGGCGGCCAACGGCTGGTTGATTTCGTGGGCGATGCCGGAGGCCAGTTCGCCCAGGGTCACCAACCGCGCGGTGTGCGCCAGTTCGTCCTGATGACGGCGCTGCTGCACTTCGCGCAGTTCGCGTTCGGTCATGTCCCGCGCCACCAGTGAGTAATAGCGCTCGCCACCGGCCGAACGGTGCGCCAGCAGCACCAAGGACACTGGCACCGAAGTGCCGCCCCCCGGCGGTTGCAAGCGCGCATCGGTGCTCCACACGCCGTTGCGCTCGGCGCCGCTCCAGCCGTCGCGTTGCAGGCGGGCCAGGTCCGTGCTGGCGAACAACTGAGCCAGGGTCGGCATGGATTGTTGCTCGTCGATCCCGAGAATGCGCCGCGCCGCCGGATTGAGGTAGGTGACCTGCCCGTCAGGGTCGATGAACAACACCGGATCGGTGTTGGCCTCGACCACTTCGGCCAGGCGTCGTTTGTTCTCTTCGGCCTGCACCCGAGCGGTGATATCCCGGGACACGCTGACCACTTCGACCACCGCGCCGGTGTAGGTTTCACGAATCGCCCGGCTGGCGGTTTCGAACCACAGGTAATGTCCGTCCCTGTGGCGAATGCGATAGGTCATGGTCAGATAACCGTCCTGCTCCAGCGAGTCCCGCGCATGCTGCACCAGGCTGGCCAGGTCCTGGCCATGGAACAGGCTCTGGGCCATTTGCCCGCGTAATTCTTCCGGCCAGTAGCCGAGCAATGTCCAGGAGGCCGGCGACGCATCGAGAAAACGCCCGTCCGGTGTGTGTCGGGAAATCAGGTCCGTGGTGTTCTCGATGATCAGCCGGTACAGCCTGCGGGCCTTGGCTGCTTCGCGCTCGGCCAACACTTGCGCCGTCGCGTCGCGGCAGCGCGCCAGCACGCGGTTGTCCTGGGGGTCGGGGATAAACGTCCAGATCAGGATCTGCGCTTCGAACTGCGCCTCGACCCCTTCAATGGCGCGTTGCTGGTCAAGGCAGGCGCGTACCAGCACCCGATGATTGACCGGCAAAAAACCCAGTACATCGGTCAGCGGTTTCTCAGCCAGCAAGGCCAACAATGCGGCGTTGAATTCCAGCGGCCGCCCCTGTGCATCGAGCAGCAGACTCGGTTGCGGGTCGTGGCCCAACAGCGGCGAGCCACGCAGCATGCCGTTGACGCTGCTCAGCAAGGTCGTCAACAAGTCCTGCACCCAACCCAGCCAATCGAGGCTCACGCCGTCGCACACTTCCACCAGCAGCAGCCCTGCCTGCCCCGGCGTCAACTCCAGATCGAACACCTGGCCATGGCTGATGGCGGCCCGGCGCAGCCGGCCGGCCAACCAGCAGTCGAGTTGCCGCAGTTGTGCCAGATCCAGGCGCCCCGCCTCCGCCAGTTGGTCAAACAGCAACTGATCGCTGGCCAGTGAAGGGTCGCCCAGGCCCGGTGGAAAATGCTGGGCGGCGCCCTCGTGGCTGTAAATCCGTGCAGTGGGTTGCCAGCTCAGGTAAACCGCCCGGCGCACCTCGGGGCAATCCTGCAACGCACGACACAAGGCATCGGCCCGAGCGGCCAGGCAGACACCCTCGCGCTGCAGGCGCAGCCAGCTGTGCAATCGAACGGGAGTCAGGGTCATCACGGGTCCGCTTCGTTGGGGAAACCAAGGATATACCGGCCTCAGTGGTATGGCTGTATTCATTTGGATCAGTAAGAATCAACTATAGTAGTTATACTATATGACGTAGGTTGTACTTCCATATATGTAGCTGAATGTTATATAAAGCAGACCGGACATAAAAGGTGACCTCAGCGGCTACGCTGAAAGGCCACCTATAGAGCTAACAATCAGCCACCGAGTACCCGTACATGTCGATCTATGAACAAGGGCTAGGCCCTGCGGCTGTCAATCATATTGCCTTGTCGCCACTCAGCTTCATCGAGCGTACCGCCAGCGTTTATCCAAACTACCCCGCCGTCATCCATGGCTCCATTCGCCGTACCTGGGCGCAGACCTACACCCGTTGCCGACGACTGGCCTCGGCGCTGGCCGGTCGCGGCATCGGCAAGAACGACACCGTTGCAGTGATGCTGCCCAACATTCCCGAGATGCTTGAAGTGCACTTCGGCGTGCCGATGATTGGCGCCGTGCTCAACCCGCTCAACGTGCGTCTGGATGCCGAAGCCATTGCGTTCATGCTTCAGCATGGCGAGGCCAAGGTGCTGATCACCGATCGCGAGTTTCATGACGTGATTCACGCGGCGATCGGCATGCTGGACCACCCACCGCTGGTCATCGACGTCAATGATCCCGAGTACGGTGAAGGCCAGGCTGTCAGCGATCTGGACTATGAAGCGCTGTTGGCCGAAGGCGATCCGGCGTTCGCCTGGCAATGGCCGGTCAACGAATGGCAAGCCATCTCGCTGAACTACACCTCCGGCACCACCGGTAACCCGAAAGGCGTGGTGTATCACCATCGTGGCGCTTACCTGAACTCACTCGGCAACCAGATGACCTGGGCCATGGGCAACCATCCTGTGTACCTCTGGACGCTGCCGATGTTCCACTGCAACGGCTGGTGTTACCCGTGGATCATCACCTCCCTGGCCGGTGTGCATGTGTTCCTGCGTCGGGTCGATCCACAGAAAATCCTCACCCTGATTCGTGAACATCAGATCACTCACCTGTGCGCTGCGCCGATCGTGCTCAATGCCCTGGTCAACATGCCGGAGTCGGCGAAAGCGGCCATCGACCACCCGGTCAATGCCATGGTCGCCGGTGCCGCGCCGCCGGCCAAAGTGATCGGTGCCGTGGAAGAAATGGGTATCAAGGTCACGCACGTCTATGGCCTGACCGAAACCTATGGCCCGGTGACCCTCTGCGCCTGGCATGCCGAATGGGATGAGCTGCCACTGGAAGAACGGGCGCAAATCAAATCCCGTCAGGGTGTGCGTTACCCGACGCTCGAAGGCGTGATGGTCGCTGACTCGAAGACGCTGGAGCCAACCCCGCGAGATGGTCAGACCATCGGCGAGATCTTCATGCGCGGCAACACCGTCATGAAGGGCTACCTGAAGAACCCGACCGCCACCGCCGAAGCGTTTGAGGGCGGCTGGTTCCACACCGGCGACCTGGCGGTCTGTCATGCCGACGGTTATGTCGAGATCAAGGACCGGCTCAAGGACATCATCATCTCCGGCGGCGAGAACATTTCCACCATCGAACTCGAAGGTGTGCTCTATCGCCATCCGGGTGTGATGGAAGCCGCCGTGGTTGCCCGTCCCGACGAGAAGTGGGGCGAAACCCCCTGCGCCTTTGTCACGTTGAAGGCTGATCACCAGGATGTGCGCGAGGCCGACATCATCAGTTTCTGTCGCGAACACTTGGCCGGATTCAAAGTCCCGCGCACGGTGATTTTCACCCTGTTGCCGAAGACGTCCACCGGCAAGATCCAGAAGTACGTGCTGCGCGACAGGGCCAAGGCACTCTAACCGAACCAACGTCGTCCCCATCAAGCGGCAGGTGCTCTCGCCTGCCGCTTCGGGCTCGTGCAGGCTGAATTCGGCCCCGCCCTGCCCCCACACACCGATAACAAAAACAACGTGGAGCCACCCATGATCGACATCCATTCAACCGATACCCAACGCTGTGAACGTATTCGGACCAACCCGAAATTCCTTCAATTGGTGAGCAGCCGTTCGCGCCTGGCCTGGTCGCTGAGTGCTGCGGTGCTGGGCACTTACTACGCGTTCATGCTGGTGGTGGCGTTTGCCCCGCAGTGGTTGCATGCACCGCTCGCCGAACATCGGATGTTGACCCTGGGCATGCCGGTTGGCGCGGCGATCATCGTGTTTTCCTGGTTACTCACCGGGTGGTATGTCTACCGCGCCAACACGCGCTTCGACGCACTGGGTGCCGCCATTCTCGAGGAGAGCAAGTGATGACCCTGCTCCGTAAACTCGTCCTCGTGGCTGCAGGCCTGTTACCGGCCTCCATTGTGCTGGCCGCGCCCGCAGTGGGCGCAGTGGAAAAACAACCGCTCAACCTGCACGCCATCGGCATGTTCTTTGTGTTCGTGCTCGGCACGCTGGCAATCACCTGGTGGGCCGCGCGCCAGACCAAATCCACGTCAGACTTTTATACCGCTGGCGGTGGCATCACCGGGTTCCAGAATGGCCTGGCGATTGCTGGCGACTACATGTCCGCGGCCACACTGCTGGGGCTGTCCAGCCTGGTGTTCGCCAAGGGCTACGATGGCTTCATCTATACCATCGGCTTCTTCGTCGGCTGGCCGATCATCACCTTCCTGATGGCCGAGCGCCTGCGTAACCTGGGGCGCTACACCTTCGCCGACATCGTCTCCTATCGACTGGACCAGAACAAAGTGCGGATCTTCGCCGCGTTCGGCTCGTTGACGGTGGTGTGTTGCTACCTGATCGTGCAGATGGTCGGCGCCGGCCAGTTGATCAAGCTGCTGTTCGGTCTCGATTACCCAGTAGCCGTCGTGATCGTCGGCGCGTTGATGCTGGTGTATGTGATTTTCGGCGGCATGATCGCCACCACTTGGGTACAGATCATCAAGGCTGTGCTGCTGCTCGCCGGTGGCACGACCCTGGCATTCATGGCCATGTCGCAGTTCGGTTTCAGCTACGAAACCCTGGCCACCAAAGCCGTCGAGGCCCATGCCAGTGGCTGGAACATCATGGGCCCGGGCTCAATGCTCGCCGACCCGATCAACACCGCGTCGATGTCCCTCGGGCTGGTGTTCGGGATTGCCGGTCTGCCGCACATCCTGATGCGTTTCTTCACCGTGCCTAACGCCAAGGAAGCCCGTAAATCGGTGTTCTACGCCACCGGTTTCATCGGTTTCTTCTTCCTGGTGGTCTGCACCCTGGGCTTCGCCGCGATGGTGATCATCGGCACCGATCCGCAGTACTACGTCAATGGCGAGGTCGGCGGTGCCTTGATCGGCGGCGGCAACATGGTTGCGATGCACCTGGCAAAAGCGGTGGGCGGCAACCTGTTCTTCGGTTTCCTCTCGGCCGTGGCCTTCGCCACCATCCTCGCGGTGGTCTCCGGGCTGGCCCTGGCCGGTGCGTCGGCGATTTCCCACGACCTCTACGCCACCGTATTCAAGAAAGGCAAAGCCAGCCAGAAACAGGAAATGCGCGTGACCCGCATGGCCACCGTCGGCCTGGGCATCATCGCGATTCTGCTGGGCATTCTGTTCGAGAAGATGAACGTCGCATTCCTGGTGGGCCTGACTTTCGGCATCGCCGCGTCGACCAACTTCCCCGTGCTGATCATGGCCATGTACTGGAAAGGCCTGACCACTAAAGGCGCGATCATCGGCGGTTTCGCCGGCCTGATTTGTGCGCTGATGCTGGTGATCCTGTCGCCGGCCGTCTGGGTCACCGTGCTCGGCCACGCCCAGGCGATCTTCCCGTACGACCACCCGGCGCTGTTCTCCATGCCGCTGGCGTTCCTGGTGATCGTGGTGGTGTCCCGTCTCGATCGCAGCGTACGGGCCGACAAGGAACGTGACGCTTACGCCGACCAGTTCGTTCGCGCCCAGACCGGCCTCGGTGCTGCCAGCGCTTCCGCTCATTGATTGAAAGGGCACGGCCCGCCGTTGCGGCGCCGTGCCCACCGTACAACCGTCACTTTGAGGTTCACGTTATGCCCGAATTCAACGCCCCGCTGCGCGACATGCGCTTTGTCCTGCACGAAGTGTTCGACGCCCCGGCCCTGTGGGCGCGTCTGCCGGCCCTGGCCGACAGCGTCGACGCCGCCACCGCTGATGCCATTCTCGAGGAGGCGGCCAAAGTCACCTCGCACCTGATTGCGCCGTTGAATCGCAGCGGCGACGAGGAAGGCGCCCAGTGGGCCGACGGTCAGGTCAGCACGCCGATCGGTTTCAAACAGGCTTATGCCACCTACACCGAAGGTGGCTGGGTAGGCCTGTCCGGTAACGCCGATTTCGGCGGCATGGGCATGCCGAAGATGCTCGCCGTGCAGTTCGAAGAAATGCTCTACGGCGCCAATTCAAGCTTTGCCTTGTATTCGGCGTTGAGCTCCGGTGCCTGCCTGGCGCTGGATGCCCACGCCAGCGACACCCTGAAAAGCCTCTACCTGCCGCCCATGTATGAAGGCCGCTGGGCCGGGTCCATGTGCCTGACCGAAGCCCACGCCGGCACCGATCTGGGGATTATCCGCACCCGCGCCGAGCCTCAGGCCGACGGCAGCTACAGCATCACCGGCAGCAAGATTTTCATCACCGGTGGTGATCAAGACCTGACCGAAAACATCGTTCATCTGGTGCTGGCCAAATTGCCGGACGCGCCGGCGGGTCCAAAAGGTATCTCGCTGTTTGTGGTCCCCAAGGTGCTGGTCAATGCCGACGGTTCCCTCGGCAACGCCAACGCCGTGAGTTGCGGTTCGATCGAACACAAGATGGGCATCAAGGCCTCAGCCACCTGCGTGATGAATTTCGACGGTGCCAGCGGTTGGCTGGTTGGCGAAGCCAACAAGGGTTTGGCGGCGATGTTCACCATGATGAATTACGAACGCCTGTCCATCGGTATTCAGGGCATCGGCTGCGCCGAGGCGTCCTATCAGAGCGCCGTCGCCTATGCGCGCGAACGCGTTCAAAGCCGCGCACCGACCGGCGCCATCGCCCCGGACAAAGTGGCTGACCCGATCATCGTCCACCCCGATGTGCGACGCATGCTGCTCAGCATGAAAGCCATGACTGAAGGCGGCCGCGCGTTCGCCAGCTACGTCGGGCAACAACTGGACCTGGCGAAGTTTTCCGACGACGTCAAGGAACGGGACAACGCGCAAACCCTGGTCGCGCTGCTGACGCCGGTGGCCAAGGCCTTCTTTACCGACACCGGTCTGGAAAGCTGCATCAACGGCCAGCAAGTGTTCGGCGGCCATGGCTACATCCGCGAATGGGGCCAGGAGCAATTGGTCCGCGACGTGCGCATCGCACAGATCTACGAAGGCACCAACGGCATTCAGGCGCTGGACCTGCTCGGGCGCAAGGTGCTGGCCGATAACGGCGTCGCGCTGCGCCAGTTCACCGGTGAGATCCGCCATTTCGCCCATCAGCCTGACGCTCCGTACGCCGCACAACTGTTCGATGCCGTCCAGCGTCTGGAAGACCTGAGCGACTGGTTGCAGGATCGGGCCGCGACCGATCGCAACGAAGTCGGCGCCGCGTCGGTGGAGTATTTGCACCTGTTCGGTTACGTCGCCTACGCCTGGCTCTGGGCACGCATGGCCCGGGTTGCCCAGCAAAAGCTCGGTGACGATGAAGGGTTTTATGGCACGAAGATCGCCACCGCCGATTTCTACATCCACCGCTTGCTGCCACGCATTTTGAGTCTGGAGCAATCCATTCGCGCGGGCAGCGCCTCGTTGTTTGGCCTGCGCGCCGAACAGTTCTAACGATTGAACCGCACGCGGCGCCACGCTCCTCTCTATTCGGCGCTCGCGTTTTTTTATCGACAAGCCCTCGCCCACCTGGCGAGGGCGCGTGAACCGCTATTCCAAAATAATAACAAAGGGGCTTCACCATGGATCGCAACACCCGCACTCTCGCCACCCGACTGCTGCTGGCCGGCGGCGTCATCAGCCTCTCGGCCCCCGCCGCTGCTGACTTCATCAAGGACAGCAAGGCCAGCCTCGAGCTGCGTAACTTCTACTTCAACCGTGATTATCGCCAGGACAACGCCGCGCAATCCAAACAAGAGGAATGGGCCCAGGGTTTCCTGCTGCGTTATGAGTCGGGCTACACCGAGGGCTTGATCGGTGTCGGTTTCGATGCCATCGGCCTGGTCGGCGTCAAACTCGACTCCAGCCCCGATCGTGCGGGCTCCGGCCTGCTCCAGCGCCATCGCGACACCCGCAAAGGTGCCCAGGACGAGTACGGCGAACTGGGCCTGACCGCCAAAGTACGCGCCTCCAAAAGCACGCTGAAACTCGGCACGCTGCTGCCGAAACTGCCGACTTTGCTGGCCAACGATTCGCGGCTGTTGCCACAAACCTTCAAGGGCGGTCAGTTGACGTCGCTGGAAATCGAAGGCCTGACGGTGGATGCCGGGCGCCTGACGCAGGTCAACCAGCGCGACTCCTCGGACTACGAGGACATGGGCATTACCCGAACCGGCTCCAAGAACATCACGAGCCGCCATCTCGATAGCGACAGCTTCGACTTCGCCAGCCTGAACTACAAATGGACCAGCAACCTCGCCACCGGCTACAGCTACGGTCACCTCGACAATTTCTACAGCCAGCACCTGGTCAACCTGACCTACGTGTTGCCGGTCACAGCGGGGCAGTCGCTCAAGACGGACCTGCGCTTCGCCCGTTCCACGGACGATGGCGGCAGCAACGTCGACAACAATGCAATTGGCGCGATGTTCACCTACAACCTCGGCGGGCATGCGTTCGGCCTGGGTTATCAAGGCATGAGCGGCGACACCGGCTACGCCTACGTCAACGGTACCGATGCGTTCCTGGTGAACTTCGTGCAGATCGGCGACTTCGCCAACACCGACGAAAAATCCTGGCAGGCTCGCTACGACTACAACTTTGCTGCGATAGGTGTGCCTGGCCTGACCTTCATGACCCGCTACATCAGCGGTTCCGATATCGATCTGGGCAACAACCGCCCCGAAGGCAAGGAATGGGAGCGCGATACCGACATCGGTTATGTCGTGCAGAGCGGTCCGCTGAAGAATGTCGGGGTGAAATGGCGCAACGCGACCGTGCGCTCGACTCACTTTGGCAGCGACCTGGATGAAAACCGTTTGATCGTCAGCTACACCTTGCCGATCTGGTAAGTAGAGTCAGGTTTCACAAGGGGGACTCGCTTGGCGGCGCAGTCCCTCTTTTTTTGCTGCTGGACTTTCGCCCTGATGGCGGGCCTCTTCGCGAGCAGGCTCGCTCCCACATTAAACCGTGTCTATCTGAACAACTCGGACAACTGTGGGAGCGAGCCTGCTCGCGAAGGCGGCCTCAAAAGCACCAAAGATCAGAGTAGGATAAGATGCCTGCAAACTAGGCTCGCCACGAGACGCCCCGCATGCCAGATAACAGTCGGAACACTCCCCGCCTGATCAAGAAATACCCCAATCGCCGACTGTATGACACCCACACCAGCAGTCACCTGACCCTGGCGGACATACGCCAGCTGGTCGTCGATAAAATTGAATTTCAGGTGGTCGATGCCAAGAGTGGCGAGGATCTGACGCGCAGCATCCTGCTGCAGGTGATTCTGGAAGCGGAAAGCGGCGGTGAGCCGATCTTCACCAGCGAAATGCTGATGGGGATCATCCAGTTCTACGGCCCTTATCAGGGCGTTCTCGGCAGTTACCTGGACAAGAGCATTCAGACCGTGATCGACATCCAGTCCCAGACCGGCGCGCAGTCGTCCGAAGCCTGGAGCACCTTCATGCACCAGCAGGCACCGGTGATGCAGGACCTGATGCGTCAGTATGTCGACCAGTCAAAGGCGCTTTATCTCAATACCCAGAACATGTTTGGCCTGTTCGGCGGCAAGCCGGGTGCCGATGGCGGAACGAAAAAAAATGGCGATGGGGAATAAACCCATCGCCATTGGTGTAACGCTACCCATTTGACTTACTTGTTACCGCTGGTGGCCTTGGCGCCTGCTTCCGGGGCTGCCTTGGTGGCCGCGGCAGTCGCTGCATCGAAACCACTCTGAGCCACATCGGAAGCCTGTTTCACGGCTTTCTGTGCGCTTTCAAACACAGTACCGGCATTCGCCAGGCCCGACTTGAACGCAGCCACAACAGGCTCGGAACCGGCCGGTGCATTCTTGCTGATCTCTTCAACGAACGCCTGCACCTGCTGGGTGCCCGCCTCGACCTGACTCGACGTCAGTTGGGCGATGTCCGATTGCGTACCCACGATCAGCGCTTGAACCTGGCGGTTGAATTCGGCCAGACGTTCGGTTTGCGCGCTCGGCTGGGTGAAAGAAGCCTGCAGTTCAGCGAAGCCTTGTGGATCGCGGACGGCCAACAGCTTGCGAACGCCTTCGAAATGCTCTTCGGTGGAGTCGCGCAGTGCCTTGAACTGCAACTGGCTCAGCTGTTCAACACTGGCGAAGACTTTGCCGCTGATTTGCTGCAGCAGGTCGAGGTTGGCTTTCTGAGCGGATTGCAGTTTTTCCGAATTGAAAAAAGACATGCTTGAATCTCCTGGTACTGGAAGGCCCTGATGGACCTGAGGACGCGATAGCGATCCGGCCAGTCATCGCGTTAGCCTTGATATTGCAGTGCACAAAAAAATTTGGCAACGCCTATTTTTGTGCGGTGCAAAATAAACTTTGCTCACGCCCCCCCTCTTCGCTATAAACTCCAGCCTATCGAACAGCCAGCCTAACCTGTTAAGTCAAAGGGTTTAGATGGGCAGGTTCCCACGCATGGCGTCAGGAGTTCACGATGGGTCAGGAAGAAAATATTGCGCTGCAAGATGAAGAGCTTTCCGCACCCGCCAGTTTGTTCGAACACCTCAATCATCTGCAACGCCTCAATACCCGTAACGTCCTCGACGCCGTGCAGAAGCGCCAGGCAAAAACCTTCGCACCTTTGAGTCTTGGGCAACTCAGACAACCCACCCCCGCTGACTGGCAGGAATACTTCACCGACGTGGCCCAACGCAGCGTGCTGTTCTGGGACACCCTGCGTCAGCGCGGCGACAATACGCTGGCTCACGAACGCGCCGGGTATCCGTTGCTGCTCAAGTTCAACCATGAGTTGCTGGTCGAAGGCGCCGACCTGCCTCGCCCGGTCAATTACTCGCTGCTGCAGATTCTCGCGGGTCCCGGGCAACGGATCGACAACAAGAAACAACCGGTGGTCATCATCGACCCGCGTGGCGGCCACGGCTCGGGCATCGGCGGTTTCAAACAGGATTCGGTCATCGGTGAAAGTCTGCGAGCCGGTCACCCCACCTATTTCATCTCCTTCAGTCATTCGCCACGCCCCGGGCAAACCCTCGCGGACATCAGCGAGGCCCAGGCCCGGTTTATTGAAGTCGTCAGCGAACGACATCCCGACAGCGCCAAACCGGTGGTGATCGGCAACTGCCAGGCAGGCTGGGCATTGATGGGCCTTGCGGCCACACGCCCGGAACTGCCGGGGTTGATCATCGTCAACGGTGCGCCACTGTCGTACTGGGCCGGCGTCAATGGCCGTAACCCGATGCGCTACACCGGTGGTTTGCTGGGTGGCGGCTGGATGGCACGCCTGGGCAGTGACCTCGGTAACAGCCGCTTCGACGGCACCTGGCTGGTCAGCAATTTCGAAAACCTGGACCCGGCCAACACTTTTTGGGGCAAGTACTACCACCTGTTCAGTGAAGTCGACAGCGAGGCCGCGCGCTTTCTGGACTTCGAACGCTGGTGGGGCAGCCCGACCCTGCTCAATGGCGAAGAAATCGAGATGATTGTCGACGACCTGTTCATCGGCAATCAGTTGTCCGGCGGCCTGGGACGCAAAAGCAGCGGGCTTGACCTCAAACTGATCGAAGTCCCGGTGGTGGTCTTCTGCTCCTATGGCGACAACATCACCTCTCCACAACAGGCGCTGGACTGGATCACCGACGTTTATCCCAGCGATCTCGCCCTGCAAAGCGCCGGACGCACCATCGTTTACCTGCGACACGCCAGCATCGGTCACCTGGGCATCTTCGTTTCCGGTGAAGTGGCCAGGCGCGAACACCGTGAATTGCTCGGTGCGGTCGATGCGATCAATGCCCTGCCGGCCGGGCTGTACGAAATGCTGATCGACGATCTGCCGGAAAACTCACAGACACCGTACACCGTGCGCTTCGAACCCCGGCGTATCGCCGATATCCATGGCGATGCCAAACCACCCCGCGATGACGATCGTGAATTTGCCTTGGTCGAGCGCGCATCGGTCATCAACAACGGTCTCTATGACGGATTTGTACGCCCGTGGTTACGCCAGTTGGTCAACGAACCGAGCGCTGAATTGTTGCGCAAGGCACATCCTTTTCATCAGCAGCAAGTGATGTGGAGCAGCTTGAACCCGGCGCTGTGGTGGCTGGCGGACAGCGCCGCCAAGGTGAGCAAGGATCGTCATCGCGCAAGCCCGGACAACCCGCTGCTGGCCTGGCAGGAACTGTTTTCCAACCAGCTGCAGGATGCCTTGAACGGCTACCGGGATCTGCGTGATGCCGCTCAGGAAATGTGTTTCTACGGCGTGTATGGCGTACTCAATAACCTGGCCGGCAATGCAACGGGGCGAAATCTCCAGGAACACGCCGAGCTGCATGACAAGGTCCTGATCGAACGCCTGCAGGATGCCCTGCCCCTTGGCGGTCTGATGGAAGCCTTGATACGCATCCTGTTCCTGCTGGGCCGCGACAGCACCGAACCCGGCAAGGAAAGCGTCGAAAAATTGATCCAGCAAATGCAGGTATTGCTCAAGGACTACAGCGCGCAGCCGCTTGATCTTCGCGAAACCCTGAGCCTGCAAAAACTGCTGGTCGCCACCTACCCGCAAGAAAGCCTGCAAAGCCTGACCCTGATGCTTCCCGAGACCGAGGAACGCCAGCAGGTGCTGTCCGCCGTGGCCAATTTGCTGCCGGAACTGCTGACTGCCCAAGGAGCTGAAAACCCGTTCTGGTGTGAGCTGCACACACTGCTTGACGTCTCTCTGCCGGGTTTCAGCCTGACCCAACCGCCCAGTGAAGCCGATGCCGTCAAGGCGCCAGTCCCGGTCGTCACGCCTGAGCCGATCAAGCAGAAAGCCCCGCTGGTAGCGCCTAAGCCGAAAGCCCCAAAGGTGATTGAGCGAAAAGCTCCCGTGGTAACGCCTGAGCCCATCAAGCAGTTGGCCCCGGTCGTAACGCCGGAGCCGAAAACCCCTGAGCCGACCGAGCAGAAAGCCCCGGTGGTACCTCCTAAACCCATCGCCAAGGTTGCGAACCCAGCGCGCAAACCCGCCAAGGGCAAAAAAGGCGTGAAGACTCCACGGGTGAAATGACGCTGAATCGGTAACGAGAACCGCGTCAGACCGGCGCGGTTTCCTCGATTTCAAACGATTCATCGGACCGATACTGACCGGGTGTCATGCCAAACCAGCGACTGCACGCTTTGTTGAAGCTGCTGTGGTCATGAAAACCAAGGAGATACGCCACATGCTTCATGTTGAAGTGAGAATGGCGCAGGTAGAAATCGGCCAATTGCCGACGCACCGCGTTCTGCACGTCCTTGAATTGCGTCCCTTCCTTTTCCAGGGCGCGCTGCAACGTCCGCTTGCTCATGTTCAATGCCGCCGCGATCGCCTCCATGTCACATTGCCCCTGGCCCTGACTCAAGCGCTCGGTAATCAGCGCACGAACCCTGCCGACAATGCAGAAACCAAACAGCAGATCGAGTTGAGCCTCGGCAAAACTGTCATGCAGTACCGCCAACGCTTCGTTGGCCATGCTCAACGGACGCAGCAGCTCCTGCTCGTCAAACAAAATGCTGTCGTAAGCGGCGTCGAAATGCAGATCGCAACCAAACAATCGTCGATGCTCGGAGGTGTCTTCAGGTTCGGGATAGGTGAATCCCACGCTCAAGGGGTGCGGTGAGCTGCCGCCCGCCAGCTTACGGCAGAAACCCAGCAATGAAGCCAACCCGGCATCGGTGTATTGGCGGGGTTTGACCGATCCATTTTGTTGATGATCGAGCCCGGACAGTCGGTAACTCTGCTGTTCCGATGTAAAGAAAAGGCTGAATCCGGTGCCAATCAACGGACTGAAACGGACCAGGCGCTCAAGGGCTTTTTTCAGATTCAGACTGGACATCATGGTGTAGCCGACGATCTGAAAGCTGCCGGGGTGGAAACTGCCATAGGCCTTCAAGCCAATGTCCGGATCACCCGAGGTCTGAGCGGCCAGATCCCATAGTCGATAGATAAACCTTCGCTCGCAAAACGCTCCTGGTTTGTTCGCGAGATCAATGTCTAGTCCAGCCTCCCGACACAGACTGGCAACATCCAGTCCTTGAGCCGAGAGCGTATTTACCAGCACGCTGGCATAGCCTGAACTCATTCTATACATGGCGTCCTCAATGACCTGTGGAACCGAACATCCTGTCCGGAGCCATGACTGATCTGCAGTGAATCAAATGCTAACGGGTTCTTCAGTTGCCAATATTGATCCCAGTATAGGTACTCCTGGCTTTTAACCACTTTTTCAGACCGGTCGTCGCCCCGTAGCAACATCGACATGACGCAACGCGACGCCAAGAAGCAGTGAACAGTTCAGTTTCATTCCGGGCATGGCGCCGTTGGACACCAGACAGTCACCTCCCAACACTTCCGCACACCGCCCCGATACCGAACAATCCCCCATCTTGCAGCGCAAAATACAAAAAGGAAGAAGTGTATGAAGTCGCTTGGTCGTATTGCGTTGGTCACGGGTGGTATGGGTGGGATTGGTACTGCGATTAGCCAACGTCTGCACAAGGAAGGATTCAAGGTCATCGTCGGTTGCAGCTCCGATTCCGCCCGCAAGAACGACTGGATTGCCGCTCAACTGGCAGCGGGTTATCAGTTCGAATGCATCTACGGCGACATCACCGATTGGGAGTCGACCCGCAAGGCTTTCGAGATGGCCCGTGAACAATTCGGCCCCATCGATGTACTGGTCAACAACGCCGGCATCACTCGCGATGCCTCTTTCCGCAAACTCACCCCCGAAGACTGGAATGCCGTGATCGGCACCAACCTGACCGGCCTGTTCAACACCACCAAGCAGGTGATTGAAGGCATGTTGGCCAAGGGCTGGGGTCGGGTCATCAACATCTCCTCGATCAACGGTCAGCGCGGCCAGTTCGGCCAGACCAACTACAGCGCGGCCAAAGCCGGCATCCATGGCTTCACCATGGCACTGGCCCGGGAAGTGTCGGGCAAGGGCGTCACCGTCAATACCGTCTCGCCAGGCTATATCCAGACCAGCATGACCGCGGCCATCCGCCCGGACATTCTCGACACCATGATCGCGGCCACACCGGTCGGGCGCCTTGGCCAACCCGAAGAAATCGCCTCGATCGTGGCGTGGCTGGCTTCCGATGAATCGGGCTACAGCACCGGGGCCGATTTCTCGGTCAACGGCGGCATGAACATGCAATAGGCCTGTCAGGGCATGGAAGCCCTGATCCCGCTCGACAACATCTTAATGAGGTCACGCATGAACGAAGTCGTAATCGTTGCCGCTACACGTACCGCCATCGGCAGTTTCCAGGGTGCCTTGTCCGCGATTCCAGCCACCGAGCTGGGCGCAGCGGTGATTCGCCGCCTGCTTGAAGAGACCGGTCTCGACGGGGCCCAGATCGACGAAGTGATCCTCGGCCAGGTACTCACCGCAGGCTCCGGACAAAACCCGGCACGCCAGACGGCGATCAACGCCGGCCTGCCCCATACCACCCCTGCCCTGACCCTGAACAAAGTCTGCGGCTCGGGGCTCAAGGCTGTGCAACTCGCGGTCCAGGCGATCCGTTGCGGCGACGCTGAACTGGTGATTGCCGGCGGTCAGGAAAACATGAGCCTGGCGCCTTATGTGCTGCCCAAGGCACGCACCGGCCTGCGGCTAGGTCATGCGCAACTGCAAGACAGCGTGATTCAGGATGGACTGTGGGACGCCTTCAACGACTACCACATGGGCATCACCGCTGAGAACCTGGCCAGTCAGTACGAGCTCAGTCGCGAAGATCAGGATGCCTTCGCCGCGGCCTCGCAACAGAAAGCCGCCGCGGCCATCGAAGCCGGTTATTTCAAGCGTGAAATCACCCCGATCCTGATTCCTCAGCGCAAGGGCGATCCGCTGGTCTTCGACACCGATGAACAGCCGCGCCCGGGCAGCACGCTACAAGCCCTAGGCAACCTCAAACCGGCGTTCCAGAAAACCGGCAGCGTGACCGCCGGCAACTCGTCGACCCTCAACGACGGCGCCGCCGTGTTGTTGCTGGCGAGCGCCGCCAAGGCACTGGCCCTCGGTTTACCGGTGCTGGCACGCATCAAGGCCTATGCCAGCGCGGGCGTGGACCCGTCGATCATGGGCATCGGCCCGGTGCCGGCCACCCGCCTGGTCCTGGCGAAAGCCGGCTGGAGCCTGGACGACCTGGACCTGATCGAAGCCAATGAAGCGTTCGCCGCGCAGTCACTGGCGGTCGGCAAGGAACTGGGTTGGGACACCAGCAAGGTCAACGTCAATGGCGGCGCGATTGCGCTGGGTCATCCGATCGGCGCATCGGGGGCGCGGATTCTGGTGTCGCTGGTGCACGAGTTGATTCGTCGCGACGGCAAAAAAGGCCTGGCCACATTGTGCATCGGTGGCGGTCAGGGCGTCAGCCTGGTCATTGAACGATAGAAGAAACACAGGGCTGCTTGCTTGACTGCTGACGCGGTGCCGAAGTCCGGCGCCGCGGTTTTTTTTCTGCCCGGTTTATTTATGTGGGCAAGGAGTTCCATGGACAACAACGCGCATACCTTCAACACCTTCTGGTCAGGCCAGGTACCGTTCATTGCCTCCTTTGCAGTGCAACAATTACGTCTCTGGGTCAGCACCAATCCGTGGTTTACCGGGCAGGAATACAACGAGTGGTTTGACCTGCCGCGCGGCACCCTCGACAGCCTGCAATCGGACTATCAGCAACAATGGGGCGACCTCGGCCAGCGTCTGCTGACCGGCCAGCCCTTCAGCTTCGAAGATCGACGTTTCGCCAGCGGCAACTGGAGCCAGCCGCTGTTCGGTTCCCTCGCGGCGTTTTACCTGCTCAACGCAGGCTTTCTCCTGAAACTGCTCGACAAACTCCCGATCAAGGACAAAAAACCACGTCAGCGTTTGCTGTATCTGGTGGAGCAAGCCATTGCCGCCGGTGCGCCGAGCAATTTCCTCGCCAGTAACCCCGATGCCCTGCAGCGAGCCGCAGATACCCAGGGAGGCAGCCTGCTTTCAGGTCTGCTGCACCTGGCCAGCGACCTGCAGGAAGGCAAGATGCGCCAATGCGACAGCGGCGCGTTCAAGGTCGGCGTCGATCTGGCCAACACCCCCGGCGAAGTGGTCTTCGAAAATGAGCTGTTCCAGCTGATTCAGTACTACCCGCAAAGCGAAACCCAGTACCAGCGCCCGGTATTCGTCGTACCGCCGTCGATCAACAAGTACTACATCCTCGACCTGCGCCCGGACAACTCGATGGTTCGCCATCTGTTGCAGCAGGGTCATCCGGTGTTTCTGATGTCGTGGCGCAACTTCGACCCGGAACACGCCGGCACCACCTGGGATGACCTGATCGAAACCGGCATCATCAAAGGCCTGCAAGTGACCCGCGAGATCAGCGGCGAGCAACGCCCCAATTGCGTGGGTTTCTGCATCGGCGGCACGCTGTTGAGCTCGGCGCTGGCGGTATTGGCGGCGCGCGGCGACAAGGACATTGCCAGCGTCAGCCTGCTGACGACCTTCCTCGACTACCTCGATACCGGCCCCATCGACATCTTCGTCGACGAGCAACTGGTGGCCTACCGCGAGCGCACCATCGGTGGCCTGAACGGCCCCATCGGCTTGTTCAAGGGCGAGGACATGGGCAATACCTTCTCGTTGCTGCGCCCCAACGACTTGTGGTGGAACTACAACGTCGACAAGTACCTCAAGGGTCAGAAACCGAACGCCCTTGACCTGCTGTTCTGGAACAACGACAGCACCAACCTGCCGGGGCCGATGTACTGCTGGTACCTGCGCCACACCTATTTGCAGAACGACCTGAAATCCGGCGAGCTGGACTGCTGCGGAGTCAAGCTGGACCTGCGCGCCATCGACGCCCCGGCTTACATCCTCGCCACCCATGACGATCACATCGTGCCGTGGCGCAGCGCCTATGCCAGCACCGAGCTGCTGTCCGGGACCAAGCGCTTTGTGTTGGGCGCCTCGGGGCATATCGCCGGGGTGATCAATCCGCCCGCCAAGGAAAAACGTCACTACTGGACCAACAACCGAGTCACCAAGAACCCTGAAACCTGGTTCAAGAATGCCCAGCAACATCCCGGCAGCTGGTGGAACGACTGGTTCGTCTGGCTGGCTGACCACGCCGGCGAACGTCAGCCCTCGGTGCTGCACACCGGCAACGCCCAGTACCCGGCGATTGAGTCGGCGCCTGGGCGTTACGTGATGCAATGATCGACAACCCCGCGCGATAACCTCTATGGCGCGGGCTTCCCTCTCTTCACCCATCCCCGCAAAAATTCCAAACACAGCACATACACTCAATATCCTCGTGGCAATCCCGGCAACCATGTCCTCCTCACTCACCCCGTAAGGACATCGTCATGGCCATCGCAAAAGCTGTTCCTGGCAAAACCCTGCTGACCCCGACCGACCACACGCTGATCATGATCGATCACCAGTCACAAATGTCCTTTGCGACCAAGTCGATCGACGCCGTCACCTTGCGCAACAACGCTGCGCTCGTGGCCAAGGCTGCGCGCGGGTTCAAGGTATCGACCATCCTCACCACGGTGGCCGAGAAGAGTTTTTCCGGGCCGATCTTCGATGAAATCAAATCGGTGTTCCCGGAACACAACGTGATCGACCGTACCAGCATGAACACCTGGGAAGACGAGCGCATCGCCGTCGAGGTCAACAAGTTCGGCAAACAGAAAATCGTCCTGGCCGGCCTGTGGACCTCCGTGTGCATCGTCGGCCCGGCACTGTCGGCCATCGACCAGGGTTTTGAGGTGTATGTGATTGCCGATGCCTGCGGCGACGTCACCACCGAGGCTCATGAAATGGCGATGCAGCGCATGATCCAGATTGGCGCGCGGCCCATGACCTCGCTGCAATACCTGCTGGAACTGCAGCGTGACTGGGCTCGTAGCGAGACTTACGAGGAAACCGTGAAAACCTCGATTGCCAATGGCGGTGCCTACGGTCTGGGCCTGATCTATGCCAAAACCATGTTCGGTGCCTCGGAAGGCCATTAAGCGCCTTCTAAAAACAAGCGACTCCGGACATTCCGGAGTCGCTGTCCCCGTGGTGATTGATCCATGAAGTTTTCCTCGCAAGACCTGAAACCCGCGCTGCCGATCTGGTTGTCGCTGTTGTTCGCGGGCACGGTCGGGACAACCCTGGCTGACGAGTCGACGCAAATCCCCCAGGGTTTTCTGGACGGCGCATCGTTGTCGGTGCTCAGCCGAAATTTCTACCTCAACAGTGATTATCGATCGCCCTCACCCGCGAACAAAAACTATAAACAGGAATGGACTCAAGGCTTTATCAGCGCTTTTGAATCCGGTTTCACACCCGGAGCAATTGGTTTTGGCCTCGATGCGCACGCTTTTCTGGGATTGAAACTGGATGGCGGCAAGGGCCATTCCGGGACGGGACTGCTGCCGGTGGATGCGGACAGCCGCAGCGAAGACAACTACTCCAGCGGCGGTGCGGCGCTGAAAATCCGGACCTCTCGAACCACACTGGCCTTCGGTGAAATGACAGTGGAAACGCCGGTGTTCGACACCGCGGACAAACGCCTGCAACCGGAGTACGCCACCGGCTTTCTGTTCAACAGCCGCGAAATCGACGGTATGAATCTGGTGGCCGGTCACTTCACGGCGTTCAAGAGCCAGGACAGTTCTTCGAGCAAGGACGACTTTTACGGCTATGGCGCCAACACCGAAGCGGGCGGCATCTCGTTTCTCGGTGCTGACCTGTTCACCCAGAGTCCCGTTGGCGGAGCGCTCTATGCTTCCGAGCTGACCGACACCTGGCATCAGTACTACGGCAACCTGCACCTGAAACAATCCGGCGTGTTCCTCGACGCCAATGCTTATCACACGCGGGACACCGGCCAAGCGCAGGCCGGCGCCATCGCCAACACGGCGTTCAGCCTGTCGGGCAAATTCACCCTCGATGTGCACGCCTTTACGTTGGCCTGGCAAAAAATCAATGGCGACACACCGTTCGATTTCGTCGGTGGCGACTCCATCTACCTTGCCAATTCGATCAAATACGCCGACTTCAACGGCGCCCACGAACGCTCCTGGCAAGCACGCTACGACCTCGACCTGGGTCCCTACGGGATTCCCGGTCTGAACTTCATGACCCGTTATGTGAAAGGCAGCCAGGTCGACGGCACCCATGCGCCCAAGGGCGGGGCCTACAACCCATTCGACGCGACGCTCGGTGAGTACGTGCCTCAACAAGGCAACGGCGGGCGGCATTGGGAGCGGGACATAGACCTGCGCTACATCGTGCAATCCGGACCGGCCAAGGGGTTGTCTTTGCAACTGTCCCATGTCTCGCATCGGGCCAACAGCGCCCAGGCCGGCGATGACATCGACAGGATCTACGTCGTTATCCAGTACCCGCTGACCTTCGGGCACCTCTGACAAGAAAAATGGCGGAAGGCAGCCGGAGTCGAACCTGCCCGGGAACGGATGCCGTCCCCCACCGGGTTTGAAGCCCGGCCGCGCCACCGGGCGCGATTGCCTTCCTTGAAGTCAGTGATCTGGGCGTTGTGCCAGCGCATTGTCGAGACGTATCTGGCGCTTGTCGCCAATGCGTCGGGTCAGGCCGAGCCGGTCGAAGTATTCGAGAATCTGGATGCTGCGCTTGCGACCGAGGCCCACCGCATCGCGAAACGCCGAAACCTGAATCACCGGGTTCTCTGTGGCCAGTTGCACTAGCATAGCCGCCAATCGACGCAACATCGCGTCGGTATAAAACAGGTCGCGGACCACTTGGTGCAGCAGTCCCAACCGCGCCATCTTGCGCAACAGCAAGCGCACCGTCGTCTCGTTGTGGCCAAGGTCGCGCACCCACGGAGGATTGAAACCCGCCTGTTCGAACAACGGCTGCAATTGTTGCCACAGGGCTTCGTCCTCCTCGCTTAATCGCACCTGATGATCGGGCAAATGCAGCCACGGCCCGCTGGCGACCAGGGCGCCGCTTGCCAGTAATTCGTCGAGCAGGCTGATGAATGTCGGGCGGTCCAGCGCAGTACCGGCGAATCGGCGCAGGCGATCTCTATCCGGCCCCATTTGATCCGGTTCAAGTTGGTGAAAACGGGCGAGTTGCTCCAGCAGCGGTGCTTTCAGGGCTTCCCAACGAGCCGCGCTGAACAGCAACGACCCTTGGCGCGTATTGATCAACCGTACATCGTCGGGTAAAACCCAGCGCTCACGAGGACGGTTGAACTGACGCTCCAGTCGCTGCGGATCGAGGCCGGTGTCACTGTGGGCGAGCAGCGCGGGCAGGACCTCCTCCAGGTTGCCGGTGATGTTGAGTGCCTGTAGCTGCGCCAATCGCTCGGAACTTCGGCGCTGTCGGGTCGGCGCGAACGGGTCCAGCACCCGGCCACCGCCGAGGGTGCGTTGGGCGCTCTGGTCGCGCAGGATCAAGGGATCGCCCTTCACCGCCTGCACCGGCGCATTCAGCAGGAGTTGCGCGAACATCCGCTCACCCGGCGCCAGGCTGGAACCCTCCAGCAACGCCACCCGCCCCGTCACGTCCTGAGTCCCCAGGTGAACATGCACGGGCTGGAAGTGCTCGAAGGGCTTGGGTTCGCTGGCCAGCAATTGCATCGCGATGTCCACGCGCTGGGTGGGTGCATACAGCCATTCGGCCAACAGCCAGTGGCCACGGTGAATCTGCTCCAGTGCCAGGCGCTCGGCGCTCAGGTTCAACGCCACTCGCTGGCCTGCAAATGCGGCGTCGGCGGGCTGATTCTGCGCATGCAAGCCTCGCACCCTTACGGGCTTGCCCTGCGGACCGAGCAGCAGCGTATCGCCGACCGCAACCTGCCCGGACAACGCCGTGCCGGTCACCACGATACCGGCGCCGGCCACGCTGAAAGCCCGATCAATGGCCAGGCGAAAGCCGCCGGTTGTGCTGCGTTGAAGGACTTCTTTTTGTGCATCGAGCAGGGCCTGGCGCAGTGTCTCGACACCCTCCCCGGTCACACTCGACAGTGCGATCAGGGGCGCGCCAGCCAATGGTCCGTGCGCCAGTAACGTCTCAATCTGTTCGCGGACAGTCTGCACTCTGGCCGGATCAACCCGGTCGCATTTAGTGATTGCGATCAGTGCCCGAGGAATGCCCAGCAATTCGACAATGGCCAGGTGTTCGCGGGTCTGGGGCATGACGCCGTCATCCGCCGCTACCACCAGGAGCACCAGATCAATGCCCTGCGCCCCGGCCAGCATGTTGTGGGTGAAGCGTTCATGGCCGGGCACATCGATAAAACCGGTCAGGGCTGAGCCAGGTTCCAGCGCCGCGTAGAGGTAACCGAGGTCGATGGTCATGCCCCGTTCGCGTTCTTCGCGGCGACGATCACCGGTCTGGCCGGTCAACGCCTGGAGTAATAACGTCTTGCCGTGGTCGATGTGCCCTGCGGTGCCGACGATCACCCTACGGCTCCTGCAATCGATCGAGTTGTGCCAGCCATGCCGCCTCGTCGTCCAGTTGTCGCAGGTCCAGCCACAGCGCGTCGTCATCGATGCGCCCGAGTACCGGAATCGGCAAGGCACGCAGGGCGGCTTCCAGGCCGTGCAAGTGTCGTCCGCGAAGGCGTTTGGACGTGTGCGGTCGCAGGCACAAGGCAGCGCTCGGCAATCGAGCCACCGGCTGACTGCCGCTGCCGATCATGCCCAGCGCTGGCACTGCGCTGACCTGCCAGCCTTCGCCCAACACGTGGGCCAGTGACGGTTGCAGACGCTCAGCCTGGGCGAGGATATCGGCCTGCGGTCGGGTCAGCAGCCGCAGACTCGGCAAGCGCTCGGCCAGTCGATCCGGGTCGCGGTACAGGCCCAGCACGGCTTCGAGGGCGGCCAGGGTCAGTTTGTCGACGCGCAACGCACGCTTGAGCGGATTCTTCTTGATCTTCGCGATCAGGTCCTTGCGGCCGACAATCAGCCCGGCTTGCGGACCACCCAGCAATTTATCGCCGCTGAAGGTGATGATGTCCGCGCCATCGAGCAGTGCCTGGCGCACCGTCGGTTCGGCGGGCAAGCCCCAGCGGGTCAGGTCCAGCAGGCTGCCGCTGCCGAGGTCTTCGAGCAGCGGCAAGCCGTGTCGATGGGCCAGTTGCGCCAACTCGGCGGTCGGCACCCGGGCGGTGAAACCTTCGATGTTGTAATTGCTGGCATGCACCCGCATGACCAGGCCGCTGCGCGGACCGATGGCAGCTTCGTAGTCACGAGCATGCGTGCGATTGGTGGTCCCCACTTCATGCAGCCTGACGCCGGCCCGGGCCATGATGTCGGGTATCCGGAAAGCGCCGCCGATTTCGATCAGTTCGCCCCGGGAAATGATGCCTTCCTTGCGCGCGCCCAGGCTGTTGAGCGTCAGCAACACGGCGGCGGCGTTGTTGTTGACCACGGTCACCGCTTCGGCGCCGGTCAGCTCGCGGATCAGGCCTTCGATCAGATCGTCACGGTCGCCACGCTTGCCGCTGTGCAGATCGAATTCCAGATTGAGTGGATAACGGGCAGCGAGCTGCACCGCTTCGATGGCTTCGTCCGGCAGCAACGCCCGACCGAGGTTGGTGTGCAGCACGGTGCCAGTGAGGTTGAACACCCGGCGCACGTTACTGCGGTGCTGGATGGCCAAGCGTTCGCCGACCCGCCCGGCCAGGACTTGCGGCGTGACTTCTGCACCCTTGACCAACCCGTTATGAACCGGTTCGCGCAAGTCATCGAGCAATTGCCGCAGGCTGGCCAGCAGCGCGTCACGCCCATAGCGTTCAGCCAAGGGTTGGCAAGCGGGATGACGCAACAAACTGTCGATGGAAGGCAGCCGCAGGGGTTGGCTGGCGGAGGTGGAGGACATCAGGCGCTCCTGCAAACGTTGACCGTCGCGCCTGAGTGTAGCCGTTGAGCTCGAAGGGATAAGCTCAATCACCTGCGGGTGCGAGCAGAAGATTCGGCGCCGGGCGCAAGTAACCTTCCTGCTCCAGACGCATGTCCAGCATCAAGCTGGTCAGGTCCGTCGACAACGCCTCGGCTTCGGCATCGTTTTCCAAGTACAGCAATTTCAGGTAGCTGCGGCAGCCGGGGCAGACTTCCGCGCGCAATGGGGCCTGATTGGCAGCGTGGCGGCCGTCATCGAGGCTGACGTATTCAAGGCCTTTGCTTTGTTCGCAATACACGCATTTGACCCGCACCACATGCCATTCGCAGGCACACAGCGAACACACCAGATAGCGCAAGCCATTGTGCTTGCCACGGTGGCGAATCACCCCGGCCATGGCGGGCGAACCGCAGGCCGGACATTGGCTGAGGCTGTTGCCGGGCTTCAGCTCAAGATTCGGTGTGCTGAGTAACCAGTGACTCCAGGCGGCCTGCAACGCAGCGCCGAGAAACGGCACCAATGCGCTCGGCAACAGCGTGAACTGGCCGCAGACCAAGGCAATTGCCCAAGCCTTGCGCTGCCCGACGCTGGCACTGCGCAAGGTCGCCACGGCGTTTTCCACGGCGGGTTGCGGCGGTGCCTGATAACGCTGCAACAGCGCGTCGAGATAAGGCAACCAAGCCTCCTCGCGCACCAGACTGTCGGCGGCGAACGGTGGCAAGCCGTGCTGCTGGCAAACCTTCAGTCGTTCAGGGGCCGGCATCGTGGTCACGGGAGGATCATCCAGCAGACGTTGCTGCACGTGGCAGAGACCGGCCACCAGACGCAGGTAATCGGCCAGGGGATGTCCGTCAGCGAGTTTTTCCAGGCGCAGCGCCCGCAAGGTGAACAGGTTGTGCGGCGGCAGGTACAGAAACGGCGGTGAACTCGCCGCCGCTTCGATCTCTCCGGGCTCAAGAATTGTCGCCAAGGGGATTATCCTTTTTTGCTGATCGGGCGGTCAGGATGCTCGTCGCGGGTGACTTCCCGGTACCAGAGCGCATGATGCTTCCTCGCCCAGACACGGCTGACCCACCCATGCAACATGGCGCTGACCGAGCCCTTGATCCAGATACCGGCGTAGATGTGAACGATGATGCTCAGTACCAGCACAAATCCCGCCAACGCATGCAGCAGCATTGCCCAGCGAATGCTGGTGATGCCGAAGTACTCGCTGAAGTACGCGCGCCAGATCACCAGCCCGCTGAACAGCAGCACCAGCATGCAGGCCAGCAAGGTCCAGAACAGCAACTTCTGCCCGGGGTTGTACTTGCCGATCGGCGGCACGCCCTCCTCTTCGTTGCGCATCACCCGGTCGATGCGCCTGAGCCAGAGTCGGTCGTTGCTGATGAAGAAGTTTGCGCGCCAGAATTGAATCACCAGCCCGAGAAACAGCACAAACATCAGCACGCCCATGAACGGGTGCAGGATGCGCGTCCACGGTCCGCCGCCAAACAGATTGCTGAGCCAGAACAGCGCCGGATGGAACAACGCCAGCCCCGACAGCCCCGCCATGAAAAACAGAATCGCCACCAGCCAGTGATTGGTGCGCTGGTTTGAGGTGTAGCGCAGGATCGGTTTGTCGTTCATGGCTTGTCCTCGCCCTTCGGATCGTAAATGTGTACCGATGGATCGACTTCATGTACCGCGGGATCGACGGTGCCGGGAAGCTCATCCTCTTCGACCAACTGCGGTCCGACGCGCACGTAGTGGAAGAACCCGGCCAGCACCGCCAAGCCCATGGCCAGTAACCCCAAGGGTTTGCTCACGCCTTTCCACAGGTCCACCAACGGGCTGATCGCCGGGTGGTTCGGCAAACCGGCGTAGAGCACGGGCGTGTCCGCGTGGTGCAACACGTACATGACGTGCGTGCCGCCAACCCCCTCGGGGTCGTACAGACCGGCGTTTTCAAAGCCCCGGCTCTTGAGGTCGACGATGCGCTCGGCAGCGTGCACCTTCATATCGTCCTTGGTGCCGAACACAATCGCACCGGTCGGGCAGGTCTTCACGCAGGCCGGTTCCAGCCCCACGGCCACCCGGTCCGAACACAGCGTGCATTTGTAGGCTTTGTGATCCTTTTGCGAGATCCGCGGGATATTGAACGGACAACCGGTGATGCAATAACCGCAGCCGATGCAATGGTCCTGGTCGAAATCGACGATGCCATTGGCGTGCTTGATGATCGCCCCCGGACTCGGGCACGCTGCCAGGCAACCGGGCTCGGCGCAGTGCATGCAGCCGTCCTTGCGGATCAACCATTCCAGATTGCCGGCATCGGTTTCATGCTCGGTAAAACGCATCAAGGTCCAGGTTTCTGCCGTCAGGTCCTGGGGATTGTCGTAGGTGCCGAGGTTGTGACCGACGTCATCGCGCAGCTCGTTCCATTCCGAACAGGCGACCTGGCAGGCCTTGCAACCAATGCATTTGGTGGTGTCGATCAGTTTGGCCACTTCGTCCTGATTGCGCACCGAAGGCGAAACGGTGGTGGTGGCCGAACGGGCGATGATGTCTTGGCTGGCCATTTAGACTTTCTCCACGTTGACCAGGAATGACTTGGATTCCGGGGTCTGGGTGTTGCCATCGCCGAGGAACGGCACCAAGGTGTTGGTCAGGTAACCGTGACGCGTGAGGCCGGTAAAACCCCAGTGCAACGGGATGCCGATCTGGTGCACCACCTGATTGTTGACCTGCAGCGGACGGATCCGCTTGGTCACCACCGCCACTGCTTCGATATGCCCGCGCTTGCTACTGACCCGCACCCTGTCGCCTGCGACGATGCCTTTTTCTTTCGCCAGCACCTCGCCGATCTCGACGAACTGCTCAGGCTGGGAAATCGCGTTGAGCTTGCAATGCTTGCTCCAGAAGTGGAAATGCTCGGTCAGGCGGTAACTGGTGGCGGCGTACGGGTAATCCTTGGCCACGCCGAGGGAGTCCCACACCGAATCGAAGATCCGTGCCGCCGGGTTGCTGGTGGCGTTCTTGTTTTCGGGATGCAGCGGGTTGATGCCGATCGGCGTCTCGAACGGTTCGTAGTGCTCGGGGAATGGGCCTTCGTTCATCTTGTCGACGGCGAAGAAACGCGCCACGCCCTCGGGGTTCATGATGAACGGATTCATCCCGGCTTCCGGTGGCGAGTCGGCCTTGAAGTCCGGCACGTCGGTACCGCCCCAGACCTTGCCGTTCCACCACACCAGGCGTTTTTTCTCGTCCCACGGCTTGCCTTGCGGGTCGCAAGAGGCGCGGTTGTAGAGAATCCGTCGGTTTGCTGGCCAGGCCCAGGCCCAGCCCTGGTGTTGCTTCATGCCGTAGGGGTCGCTGTTGTCGCGCCGGGCCATCTGGTTGCCCGTCTCGGTCCAGCTGCCGCAGAAAATCCAGCATCCGGAAGCGGTGCTGCCGTCGTCCTTGAGCTGGCCGAAACCAGCGAGTTGCGCGCTGCTTTTGATGGCCGCACCGGTCGCATCGGTGAAGTCCGTCGTGGCATAGCCGTTGATTTCCCTGGCCAGCTCTTCCGGCGAAGGCTCATCGGCGATCTTGTACGGCCACGACAGCTTGAGGATCGGCTCGGCATACGCGCCGCCATTGGCCTGGTAGCGCTGACGCAGACGGATGAACAGCTCGCTCATGATCCGCACGTCGGTGCGCGACTCGCCAGGGCCGTCGGCGCCTTTCCAGTGCCATTGCAGCCAGCGGCTGCTGTTGACCAGCGAACCGTCCTCTTCGGCGAAACAGGTGGTGGGCAGGCGAATCACCTCGGTCTGGATACCCTCGGTTTGCACATCGTTGTACGGGCCGACATTGCGCCAGAACTCCGAGGTTTCGGTGGACAGCGGGTCCATCACCACCAGCCATTTCAGCTTGGCCAGCGCCGCCATGACGCGGTTCTTGTCGGGCAACGCGGCGATGGGGTTGAAGCCCTGGCACATATAGCCATTGACCTTGCCCTGGCCCATCAGGTCGAAGACTTTGAGGATGTCGTAGTTGGGGATGTCCAGTTTCGGCAAATAGTCGTAACACCACTGGTTGTCCGCCGTGGCATTGGCGCCGTACCAGGCTTTCATCAGGCTGACGTGGAATTTGCTGTAATTCTGCCAGTAGGACAGCTGCCCCGGACGCAACGGTTTTTGCGTGCGTTTGACGATATAGGCGGCGTAATCCTGCTCGGCGTCGCCCGGTAGCGTCAGGTAGCCCGGCAGCGCGTTGGACAACAGGCCCAGGTCGGTAAGCCCCTGGATGTTGGAGTGCCCACGCAACGCGTTGACGCCGCCGCCCGGCATGCCGACGTTGCCCAGCAACAGTTGCACCATGGCCGCACTGCGAATGATCTGCGAGCCGATCGAGTGCTGCGTCCAGCCCAGGGCATAGAGAATCGTCATGGTCTTGCCCGGTTGCGAGCACGTGGCGATTTCTTCCCAGATTTTCTGCATGGCATCGACCGGCATGCCGCAAATCTGGCTCGCCAGTTCGATGTTGTAGCGGCTGTAATGGTGCTTCATCAGTTGGTAGACGCAGCGCGGGTCTTGCAACGTCGGGTCGACTTTGACAAAGCCATCCTCACCGAGTTCATAGCCCCAGCCGGACTTGTCGGCGTAGATACGTTTGGCCGCGTCGTAGCCGCTGAAGATGCCGTCCTCGAAACCAAACCCTGCCTTGACGATGAACGACACGTCGGTGTAGTTGCGCACGTACTCGTGCTGGATCTTGTCTTCGGTCAGCAGGTAGTTGATCAGCCCGCCCATGAAGGCGATATCGGTGCCGGTGCGAATCGGCGCGTAATAATCGGCCACCGAGGCCGTCCGGGTAAATCGCGGGTCGACCACGATCAGCCGCGCCGCGTTGTGCGCCTTGGCTTCGGTCACCCATTTGAAGCCGCACGGGTGCGCTTCTGCTGCGTTGCCGCCCATCACCAGGATCAGGTTCGCGTTGGCGATATCGGTCCAGGTATTGGTCATGGCACCACGGCCGTACGTCGGGGCAAGACTTGCCACCGTCGGGCCGTGTCAGACACGCGCCTGGTTATCAAACCCCAGCATGCCGAGACTGCGAATGACCTTGTGGGTGATGTAACCCGCTTCATTGGACGCCGCGGACGCCGCGAGGAAACCGGTAGTCAACCAACGATTCACCGTTTGTCCCTGGGCGTTTTTCTCGATGAAGTTGGCGTCGCGGTCGGCCTTCATCAGGTCGGCGATGCGATCCAGCGCTTCATCCCAGGAGAGGCGCGTCCATTCGGTGCTGCCCGGCTTGCGCATTTGAGGGTATTGCAGGCGGCCAGGGCTGTGAATGAAGTCCAGCAGGCCGGCGCCTTTGGGGCACAGGGTGCCGCGATTGACCGGGTGGTCGGCGTCGCCCTCGATGTGGATGATGTTTTGCGCGACATTCTTGGCGGCATCGCCCTGGCTGTACATGATCACGCCACAGCCGACCGAGCAGTACGGACAGGTGTTGCGGGTTTCATGAGTGTGGGCAAGCTTGAAGTGGCGCACCTGCTCGGCGAAGGCCGGCGCCGGGGCCATGCCCAGCGTGCCCAGGCTCGAGCCCGCAAGGCCGATACCAGCGACCTTGAAGAACTGACGACGGTTGAGGTCCATCGTGCACTCCTGATCAGGTGGAGACCCGGTACTTTTGCCGGGGTTTTCTGGACGATCACGGTGACGGCAGCTTGGCTACCGACACTTGAAACTGTAGACAATGCTGTTACGGACTGTGTGAAAACCGACCGCCGGACAATCCCCGATACCCGCCAACGCACACACCCTGTGGGAGCGAGCCAGCTCGCGAACGCGGTGTATCAGGCGACATCAATCGCGACTGGAAAGCCGCTTTCGCGAGCAGGCTCGCTCCCACAGGGCTTGGCGCTTATCATGTCTGCCGAATTAATCCCGGCCTTTATGAGATGAGCATGACTTTCGATTTTGATCAGGTGTTCGACCGCCACAACACTGGCAGTACCAAGTGGAGCCGGTACCCGGCCGACGTGTTGCCGATGTGGGTCGCGGACATGGACTTCGCCGCGCCGCCGGTGATCATCCAGGCCCTGCAAAAACGTCTGGAACACCCGTTGCTCGGCTACAGCGTGGCTCAGGATGACTTGCGCAACGCCATCGTCGCCGATCTCTGGAACAAGTACGCCTGGCGCGTCGAACCTCAGGAACTGATCTTCCTGCCCGGCGTGGAGTCGGGTTTCAACATGGCGCTGCATGCACTGGTCCAGCCGCAACAGAACGTTGTGGTTCAGACACCCAACTACCCGCCGCTGCGCCATGCACCGGGTCATTGGGGGCTGAACAAGGTTGAACTGAATTTCGACACGATGACTGACGGTACGTATGCCACCCCGCTCGATGCCTTGCGCGAATCGCTGGCCGGCGGCGGCGCCCTGCTGCTGAGCAACCCGCACAACCCGCTGGGCAAGGTGTTCCCACGGGAAGAACTGCGAGCGGTGGCCGAAATCTGCCTGGAACAGGATGCCTGGATCGTCTCTGACGAGATCCACGCCGAACTGTGCTTCGACGGGCGCGTGCACGTGCCGGTCGCTTCGTTGAGCCCGCAGATCGCCAAACGCACCATCACGCTGATGTCGGCGAGCAAGGCCTACAACATCGCCGGCCTGAAAACGTCGTTCATGATCATTCAGGATCGGGCCGTGCGCGAGCGGGTCAACCATGCCCGCTGCGGTCTGGTCGACAGCGTCAACCCGCTGGGGCTGGAAGCCACCCGCGTTGCCTATAGCGAAGCCGGGCCGTGGCTGGTCGAACTCATGGCCTACCTGCAAGGCAACCGTGATTACCTGGTCGACGCGATTCGCACGCGGCTGCCGGGCGTCACCATGAACGTGCCGCAGAGCACTTATCTGGCCTGGCTCGATTGCTCGGCGCTGGGACTGGAGAATCCGCAGCAGTTCTTCCTGGAGCAGGCGAAGGTCGGGCTCAGCCCTGGCCTGGATTTCGGCGATGACAGCCAACAGTTCGTGCGCCTGAACTTCGGCTGCCCGCGATCGTTGCTTGAGGAAGGGATTGCGCGGATGGAGCGCAGTTTGCGTAATCGAAAAATCTGAATCCAGATCAAAAGATCGCAGCCTTCGGCAGCTCCTACAAGGTGTATGCAATTTTGTGTAGGAGCTGCCGAAGGCTGCGATCTTTTGATTTTTCGCGACATGAAATCCAACCGAACTCAAGGCAAAAGACCGGGGTCCACCCTTTTGACTCCTCTGCCTTGAGATCGGAGATTTCCCGATGACTGACTATCCGAAACCCCCCTTCAAGAAACAGAGCCAGCCAGTTCCCGGCTCTCAAAAGAAAATGGACCCCTACCCGGACTGCGGCGAACAAAGCTACAAAGGCTCGGGCCGGCTGGACGGCAAGATCGCCCTGATCACTGGCGCCGACAGCGGCATCGGTCGCGCGGTCGCCATTGCCTTCGCCCGCGAAGGCGCCGATGTCGTCGTTGCTTACCTCAATGAACACGAAGATGCACAGGAAACCGCGCGCTGGGTCGAACAGGCCGGCCGTCAGTGCCTGTTGCTGTCCGGTGACCTGGCGCAGAAAGCGCACTGCCAGGCCCTGGTGGACAAGACGGTCGAACGCTTCGGCCGGATCGATGTGCTGGTCAACAACGCCGCGTTCCAGATGACCCACGAAAACTTCGAAGACATCCCGGACGAAGAGTGGGTGATGACCTTCGATGTCAACATCACGGCCATTTTCAGGATCTGTCAGGCCGCGCTAAAGCACATGACACCCGGCAGTTCGATCATCAACACCAGTTCGGTCAATTCGGACACGCCCAAACCTACTCTCCTGCCTTACGCCACCACCAAAGGCGCGATCGCCAACTTCACCGCCGGCCTGGCGCAAATGCTGGGGCCGAAGAACATTCGGGTGAACTGCGTGGCGCCAGGGCCGATCTGGACGCCGCTGATCGTCTCGACCATGCCCGATGAGGAAGTGCAGAACTTTGGTGGACAGACCCCGCTCGGGCGGCCGGGGCAACCGGTAGAAGTGGCACCGATTTATGTGCTGTTGGCGTCGGATGAAGCCAGCTACATCACGGGTCAGCGGTATGGGATCACCGGCGGAAAACCGATGCTTTAAATTGAACCCAGCGCCAGTTCCAGAACTCCACATTTTATAGGCCCACTTGTGGCGGGCCTTTCGATATCTGGAGGTCAACGTGCGGCCCCCTGAATACCTGCGCGCGACCGTCGGTTGATCGCCAGAGGCCCTACATCGCGGCACCCACCCGGTGAGTACAGAGCATGAGTTTCATTTTATGGGTGGCTGTGTTGGGTGCGGTGCTGCTGACGCTGGCGCTGACCTCGTCGTACCTGCGCTGGATGCCGGTGACCACGTCGGCGGTGTGTCTGGTGCTGGGCGTCGCCATCGGGCCGGCGGGGCTTGGGCTGCTGAAACTGGACATGGCCGACGCCTCCACCTGGATGGAGCACCTGACAGAAGTCGCGGTGCTGTTTTCGCTGTTCGTCTGCGGTCTGAAACTGCGCTTGCCGCTCAGGGATAAAAACTGGCGTATCGCATTCGGCCTGGCCGGTCCGGTAATGGTGTTGACCATTGCTGGCGTCAGCCTGCTGTTGCACTACGGTTTCGAGTTGTCCTGGGGCGCCTCCGTGCTGATCGGTTCGATTCTGGCGCCCACCGACCCGGTACTGGCGGCCCTGGTGCAAGTCAACGACGCCCGGGATGACGACAGCGTGCGGTTTGGCCTCTCCGGTGAAGCCGGGCTCAATGACGGGATCGCCTTCCCGTTCGTGATCCTTGGGTTGCTCCTGCTGCAGCACGACGGCAATCCCGGCTGGCTGGGCGATTGGGCGCTGCGCAGCCTGCTGTGGGCCGTGCCCGCCGGTTTACTCACCGGCTACTGGATGGGGCGTGGCATTGGCCGCCTGACGTTGTCGCTGCGGATCAAAAATGATGACAGCACACTTTCTCCAAACGATTACCTCGCCCTCGCATTGATAGCCCTGGCGTATGTCGGCGCGGAGTCGATTCACGCCTACGGCTTCCTGTCGGTGTTCGCCGCCGGCCTCGGTTTGCGCCAGGAAGAGGCCAAATCCACCGGCCACGCGCAACCACCCGCCGAACACCTGGTTCAGCCGGTTGTCGGTCATCAGAACGTCGATCCGCAGCACGCCGTTCATGGTGATACCGACAACCTTGAAGACACTCAGGTCGCCGCGGGAATCATGATGGGCGACATGCTTGCCTTCGGCAGCCTCGTGGAACGGGCGATGGAGGTGTTTCTGGTGACGCTGCTCGGCGTGGTGCTGATCGCTCACTGGGACTGGCGAGCCCTGCCGATCGGTGGCGTGCTGTTTTGCCTGATCCGGCCGCTGAGCGTCATTGCCCTCCCGTGGGGTGGTTTGATGGATGGTCGGCAACGGATGTTGATCGGCTGGTTCGGCATTCGCGGTATAGGCAGCCTGTATTACCTGTTTTATGCCGTGAATCACGGCTTGGGTCAGTCAGTGGCAACCCTGTGTACCGACCTGACGCTGTCCGTGGTCGCGCTGAGCATCCTGCTCCACGGGATCAGTACGCAACCTGTTCTCGCCCGGTATGAGCGACGGAAGAAACAAAGTATTTGATTTTTAACCAGCGCTTTTAACGCTGGACCTATCGATTTTCCCCTCTCATAAATTTGAAATTCTTTGGCGATCCGGCCAGTCACACGCTTAATCCCACCCTGAATTTGCACGGTGGGACTCGCCAGGTTCGGTTCCCCTGCGGCGTCGATGCCTATGAAAAGGAACCTCGAAAAATAAGGCGCTGGTCATGATTCAATATTCCACTTCCGATGAAATCAAAGCCTGCCGGGCATTCGCCCTGGAAGGTAATCGTCGGATGTTCGAAGAAGCCCAGGCGCTGAGCCGCTGCGCTTTTGAGTTGCTCGAGAGCGGCGATATGGATGTGGAGCTGTTTGATCGCTATCAGGCGATGCGCAGGAAGGCCGATTTGAAGTTCGAGGAAGCGATCGAGCACTTGCGGCTGCTCAACGAGGATTTCCCACCGATCCCGATGTCCATCAACAACACACATCATTTGCGCGAGCCCGTCGAATCCAGGGCATGACCTTACAAGCCCGGCGCCAGTCGCCGGGCTTTTCATTGCCAGCCCCCTATAACGTCACTGCGAACTGCATGAGTCAAATTCCAGACTCATGCAGCCTGCACGACCGCAGTTCGCCATCAGCGAGTTCAACTCATTGATTTATATAGAGACCATCGGAGGGTTGAACCCGGCACGACAAATGCTCCAGGACCAGAAGCGACTTTCGGCCTTGAGACCGTTCGCGCTCACCCCTGACTAGTTGAGAGACTCGACCATGAACGCCATAGACCTGTTGAAAGCTGACCATGAACGTGTGAAAGGCATCCTGACCCAATTGAGCGAATCCACTGAGCGTGGTGTTAAAAAACGCGGGGAGTTGCTGGCCAAGCTGGAAATGGAGATCGCTATCCATACCCGTCTCGAAGAAGAAGTCTTGTACCCGGCGTATAAAAAGGCGGGGGGCAAGGAGCAGGACGTCATGTACTACGAAGCCAAGGAAGAACACCGCACCGTGGATTCGCTGGTGCTGCCAGACCTGAAAGTCACTGACCCGTCGACCCCGGAATTTGCCGGTCGCGTGAAAGTGGTCAAGGAACTGCTGGAGCACCATATCGAAGAGGAAGAAACGGAAATGTTTCCTCAGGCCAAAAAACGTCTGGGTAAAGCCACTCTGGACGAGTTGGGCGCGCAAATGGAAAGCTTGAAAGCCCGGTATAAAAAAGAAATGAGCGCGGCCAATCTGGCGGCTTAAGGCTGGATAGCAGAAGGCCCGGCATCTGCCGGGCCTTTTGGTATCTGGCGTACCGAAAACAACAACTGAATGGGCACTACAAGGAGTCTGCAATGGACTATCTGGATTGGGTGCAATGGCCGGCAATGCTGGTCACGGTGCTGGCGGCATGGTGGATTGGCTCGCAACAGCCGTCGCGCAGGGTATTGGGCTTCAGTTGTTTCATCGCCAGCAATATCTTGTGGGTGATCTGGGGTTACCACACGCACGCTTACGCGCTGATCGTCCTGCAGTTTTGCCTGTGTGCCATGAACTTACGCGGTTTCAAGAAGAATGCAGGGTCTGCGCCGGACCATTAAACGCATCGGTCATTTCATCGCCAACCCGATGATCTCCACCAGATTGAGTTGGGTAAAGGGTTTGGAAAGGCGCGGAAGTCTGGCAGCGAAGCCTTCCAGTCGCTCGGCATAACCGGTCGCCAGGATGATCGGCAAGTCCGGCTTCATGCTCCGGATAGCCTGCGCCAGTTGCGCGCCATCCATTTGCGGCATGGCCATGTCGGTGATGACCAGATCGATGGTTTGTCCGTCGTCGAGCGCTTCCAGCGCTTGCGCCCCGGACACTGCACTGATCACTCGATGGCCCAGGTCTTCGAGCAACAGGCAGGTACTGGTCAACACCAGGCTGTCGTCATCCACCACCAGCACGCACAGGCGAGGCACACGCGGTGCGGTGTCTTTCTCGGCAAGGGCCTTGGCAACCGAAGCCGACGTGGCGATGGGTATCCACAGCTCGGCGGTTGTGCCCTTGTCCTTCTGGCTCTTTAGAATGAATCTCCCGCCCAGTTGTTCGATATAGCCATGAACCATCGACAACCCCAGGCCCGTGCCTTTGCCAAGCCCCTTTGTGGTGAAGAACGGGTCCATCGCCGAGGCTAGCGTCGCCTCATCCATACCCTCCCCGGTATCGCTGACACTCAGGCAGACAAATTGGCCGGCCTTCAGGGTGGATCGGGGTTGCTCGCCGGCTTCTTCCGTCCGGGCACTGATAACGATTTTCCCGCCATGGGGCATTGCATCACGGGCGTTGGTCGCCAGGTTCAGTACCGCCAGCTCCAGCTGATTGATGTCGGCCAGGACCGGTTCAAGTGCGGGTGAAAAGCGGGTTTCGAGTACCACGGAAGGCCCAAGGGAGCTACGTAACAGACCGCTGATCCCTTGCACCAGCGACGGTATTTCAACGGATTCGGTCTTGAGCTCCTGACGCCTGGCAAAGGCTAGCATGCGCTGGGTGAGGGTTACGCCACGCAAGGCTCCCTGAGTGGCGTTGTCCACCAATCGGGTAATTTTCGAATCGTCCCCCACTCGCTTGCGGACGATTTCCAGATTGCCGAGGATGACCGTCAGCAAGTTGTTGAAGTCGTGGGCAATGCCTCCGCTGAGTTGACCGATGGCCTGCATTTTCTGCGCCTGGAACAGTGCTTCACGGGTTTGCTCCAGGGCCTGTTGGGCTTGTGTGACTTCGGTGATATCACGGGTGATTTTGGCAAAACCGAGCAACATGCCGGTGTCGCCCCAAATCGGGTCGACCACGACATGTGCCAGGAATCGCGTACCGTCCTTGCGGACTCGCCAGCCCTTGTTTTCGAATCGCCCCTCACGTACGGCAATGTCCAGCGTCCGTTGCGGCTCGCCGGCCTCGCGGTCTTCCGGGGTGTAAAACAGCGAAAAGTGTTGGCCGATGACTTCTTCGGGCAAGTAGCCCTTGATGCGCTGAGCCCCCGGATTCCAGTTGGTCAGGCGACCGTCCGGGGCAAGCATGTAGATCGCATAGTCCGTGACGCTTTGAACCAGTAGCCGGAATTGTTGCTCGCTTTGCTTGAGGGTTTCTTCAGCCATCTTGCGGTCGGTCAGGTCCCGGGTGATCTTGGCGAACCCCAGCAACGTGCCCGACGAATCGCGAATCGGATCGATCACCACATGGGACCAGAAATGCGTACCGTCCTTGCGGACCCGCCAGCCTTCACCCTCGAAACGCCCCTCCCGAATCGCCGTGTCCAGCGCCTTCTGGGGCAAACCGGCACGGCGATCGTCTTCGGTGTAAAAGCGCGAAAAGTGCTGACCGAGAATCTCGGCCTCCTCATACCCCTTGAAACGCCTGGCACCCGTGTTCCAGCTGGTGATGATGCCGTCGGGATCAATCATGTAGATCGCATAGTCAATCACTGCATCGATCAACAGGCGAAAACGACTGTCATCGATGGCGGTGGCTTTGCTTCGATCCTCGCTCATTGATCCCTCACGTCATGATTGTTTTTCTGGAGTATGCGACAAACCGGACTTTTGGAAAGTCGCAAAGCGCATCTCGATGCAAAGCGTTATCGGTTTACGTATTTGATGATATAGGCGTAAAGGTCGTTGTAGACAACGCCAGGGACATGCCGGGCGTGGGTCTGGGTTTTATGCAACGCCTGGTGGCATTCTTTTAAAACCTCGTCGCGGTCCCGAATTGCGAAGACATGATTATCGATAATGCTGGAGTAAACGTTGTACGCAAAATCTATCTTGGTTGTCGTTGTGGTGACGGAACCGTCGGCAGCTTTGGAGTAAGTGCTCTGGGCAAGCAAGGTTCGCTCGTTCAACGCGCCAAAGCCGCGTTCGTACAGGGTGATTTGCGAGCCACTGATTGCCTTTGCCGCCGTTTCGAAGGCCAGGATAATCGCTTGCGCATTACTCATGCTCGCATCCAGCTTCGATACCGTGACAAACCTTTCCATTTCCTGGTCTTCCAGGCTTTTGAGCGCTCGTTTGATGCTCGACACATGAGCAAACTCTTGAGTGCAGCCGACGATGTGGGTCTCGAACTGATAGCCCGCGGCGGTCGCCAACGGTGGAAAGGCTGCGAAATCGATACTGTCGAACGCACATTCCATGATGATGTTGTATTTGCCAGTGAATGCCTGCGCATGGATCTTCGTGCTGACTTCCCGAACAAAGGCTTCCGTATGCTCGTACGCATGCAAGACACCGAGCTTGATCATCTCTTCGTATTGGGGATGTTTTTTTCGGTATTCGGGCAGGTACAGACGAACATAATTGTCGTAGCTTTTCGAAGGCAAAAGCGCCTTTTCCAGCAGATAGGTTTTGCCTGAACCCTGTAATCCCGCAATGACCAGCATCTTGGGGATTGTCTCGGCAGTCTTGCCGCTGAACAGCGTCGCTGCTATTTCATCGAATGCGGCCGTGACCTGCTCAGGGGTGTACGAATATTTCGGTGCTTCTGACATACCTTGATTTCCTTATCAAAGAATCGAAAGAAAGTGATAACCAGCCCTTTGAATAAAGTGTGCTTTGGCGGTTTGTTCAAATGGCCGTATCTTTCAAGATATATCGATGTTTTTAAAGTAAAAAATCCTACTCAACGGAGTACAAAAACGTCGGAGCAACCGACCACCAGCGCGGTAGCAATTGCTTGACCTTGCTGTCGCCAAACCGGTCATCGATCAGCATCACCACCCCTTGATCCTGCTGGGTACGGATCACCCTTCCCGCCGCCTGAACCACTTTCTGCACGCCAGGAAACAGGTAGGTGTAGTCATAACCGGCACCGAAAATCGCTGCCATGCGATGTTTCAATTGCTCGTTGACCGGGTTGAGTTGAGCCAATCCCAAGGTCGCGATGAACGCACCGATCAGTCGTGCGCCGGGCAAGTCGATGCCTTCGCCAAACGCCCCGCCCAGCACTGCAAAACCGACCCCCTGACTGTCAGCGGTGAACTGATCGAGAAAGTCCTGACGCTGCCCTTCCCCCATGCCTCGGGACTGTGACCACAGATTGATGTGCGGATGCTTCTCGGCCAGCAACTGCGCCACTTGCTGCAAATAATCGAAACTGCTGAAAAACGCCAGGTAGTTACCGGGGCGCTGGCTGAACTGCCGGGCGATCAGCTCGACGATCGGCGCCAGGGACGACTGGCGATGGACAAACCGTGTAGAGATCTGGCTGACGATATGTACTTGCAGCTGGTCAGCGTGAAACGGCGATTCCACGTCAATCCACACCGTGTTCACCGGTGTCCCCAGCAGATCGGCGTAGTAATGGCGAGGGCTGAGCGTCGCGGAAAACAGCACGGTGCTGCGCGCAGCCGTCAGGCGCGGCCGGATGAAACCGGCGGGCACCACGTTGCGCAGGCACAGCTGCGACAGGTTGCGCTTGCGGTCGAGGTCGCGCTTGCTGATGTCGAACAGGAACTGCTCATCGAAGAGTTCGGCCACCCGGCAAAATTGCAGCATGTCGAAGTAGACGTTCTGTAGTGCGCTGTCCAGCCCCTGGGGATGATCGTTCAGGTAGTCGCCGATACTGGCGCTGCAAGACGACAATGCCTGAAGCAGTTTTTCCGGGGGGGTGTCGTAAGCCTGATAGGGACCCAGTTGCAGGTCATGCAGGGCGTTCCACTCACGATTGACCCGCTGCAAGGGTCTTTTCAATGCGTCAGGGGCGGTTTTTCGCACCCCGTTGAGGGTCGATTGGTCGAGGCTGGCGCTGTACATCTGCCGACCGCGCTCCACCAGATTGTGGGCTTCGTCCACCAGCACCGCGACTTTCCAGTTGTTGGCCTGAGCCAGCCCGAACAACAGCGCGCTGAAATCGAAATAATAGTTGTAATCGGCGACCACCACGTCTGCCCAGCGGGCCATTTCCTGGCTTAGGTAGTAAGGGCAGACGTCGTGTTTGAGGGCAACCTCGCGCAAGGCATTCTGGTTCAGCAACGTCAGCTCGCTGGCGGCCTGGCGAGCGGCGGGCAAGCGATAATAGAAACCCTGCGCCAACGGGCAGGACTCGCCGTGGCAGGCTTTGTCCGGATGCTCGCATGCCTTGTCCCGGGCAATCAGCTCCAGCACTCGCAGCGGTGGCGCATCGGCGCTGTCGAGGATCACTTGCGCCGCATCGAGCGCCAGTTTGCGCCCCGGGGTTTTCGCCGTGAGGAAAAACACCTTGTCCAGTTGCTGCGGCGCCAGGGCCTTGAGCATCGGAAACAGTGTGCCGACGGTCTTGCCGATACCGGTCGGCGCCTGTGCCATCAGGCAACGGCCGGTGCTGACGGCCTTGAACACCGATTCCGCCAAATGGCGCTGTCCCGGACGAAAGTTGGCATGGGGGAACGCCAATTGCTGCGCCGCCCGATTGCGTCCTTCGCGATGGGCCGTTTCCTGCTCGGCCCAGTACAGGAACAAACCGCAATGGAGTTCGAAGAACTGCCCCAGCTCCGCAGCGCTGAAGGCCTCGACCAGACAGGTTTCCTTTTCGCTGACGATGTCGAAGTACACCAACGCCAGATTGATCTGCGCCAGATTCAGCTTCTGACACATCAACCAGCCGTAGATCTTCGCCTGGGCCCAGTGCAACTGACGATGGTTGGCCGGTTGCTTGCCCAGGTCGCCGCGATAGGTTTTGACTTCTTCCAGGCAGTTTTGCGCAGGGTCGTAGCCGTCTGCCCTGCCCTTTACTTTCAACGTTTGATACAAGCCCTCAAGCGCGACTTCACTCTGGTAACCCTCACTGCGCCGGGACGCCACCGTGCGGTGCCCGACGATGCCTTCCAGCGCGGTCGGCGACGGGGTAAAGCGCAGGTCGAGGTCGCCGACCTTGGCGGTGAATTCACACAACGCCCGCACTGCGATGCTGTAGCTCAAGCGCTCTGCTCCGCCCATTGCACGTAACAGACGGCAATCGGCATCTGGTGCTCGTGGCAGAACTCCAGCCAGCGCAACTGGTTGTCCTGCAGCCGATCGCCGGGGCCTTTGACTTCGATCATGCGGTAGGTCTTGTGCTGCGGCCAGAACTGGATCAGGTCCGGCATGCCCGCGCGATTGGCCTTGATGTCCAGCAGCAGGCGGTTGAACCAGTGCTTGAGGTGTTCGGCGGGCAGGCAATCGAGCGCCTGATCCAGCAGCGCTTCACTCAGCACGCCCCAGAACACGAACGGTGATTGCACGCCCCACTTGGCGGCATAACGTTCACGGATCGTCTGGACATAACGCCCGTCATCGAGTTCGGCCAGGCAATCCCGGAACAGCTCGGCGCGGCGGGTATGGAAGTCTTCATTGAGCAGGTCCACCGGCCCCCGCTGAAACGGGTGAAAAAACGCTCCCGGCAAGGGCGCGAAGATCGCCGGCCAGCACAGCAGCCCGAACAGCGAGTTGATCAGACTGTTCTCGACGTAATGCACCGGCGCCGACTCTTCCGTCAGGTGTGCCTGCACGTAGAACTCCACGGACAGCGCCGGGTCGGTTCGAGGCAGTTGCAGGTCCAGGCGCAGCATTTCCCGAGGAGACGAACGCTTCATTGCCGGGCCGCCGAGTTTGCGCCGTAGCCTGGGCAGCACGCGCAGCAGTTGTTGCTGCTCGGCGGCGCTTTCCGGTGACTGCTCGGCATGGACGGCCAGGTCCAGGGCCAGTTGATACTCGCCGCAGCGCTCCAGCACGCGAATCAGCCGCGTCCGCGCACCGGGCCAGGCGCAATCGCGATAAAGGCTCAGGGCCGTGGAGAAGTCCGCCATGCGCTCGCAATATTGACCGATCTGGAACAGCAGCTTTGCGCGACGCTTTTGCAGCCAGGGATTGGTCAGCGCCAGCCCGTTGATCTGCTCGACAATGTCCGCCACCGCTTCGCCGGCCTCAAATAGTTGCTGACAGGTGTGAAGGAAGAGGCAGGCATCCACATCCTCGCGGCTGCGCAAGCCTCGGGAATCGGCGCAAAACTCGACTTTTTCATAGGTGAAGATGCCCAGATCGGCGAGCACGAACTCCGACCAGTCCTGATAAAGGTTGCCGAAAAACATCAACCGCAGGCGATCACACAGGCCCATGATGGTCAGGCTGAACAGCCGATCGGCCAACGCCGGGCACCAGTGGGCGAAACTGCAAGCCTCGGAAAACTGCTCGCTCAGCGCCGGCAGCCAATCGGTCTTTTTACCCTTGGGTTGATCGATGGCGTCGCCAAAGCACTGAAGCACTTCCGACTTGAGCAGTACCTCGAACACCGTTTCAAGCGACAGTGGCATTTGCTCGTCGATCCAGCCCAGCTCCAGCAAGGGAGCGGCGGCGATGGCGGTGTCACCGATCTCGACGTAATGCAGTTTGCTCGCCCTGAAATGAATCCCCTTGCGCATCACCATCCGGACCAGCAACGCCCTGGACTCCCGGGGCAGGCGATTGAATTCGCGGATGAAGCCTTGCTCTTCGACACTCAATACATCGGCATAGCGATGCTCATGCCAATCAAGCACTTGCATGAAGTTGTTCAAGTAATAGAACGGATCGTCGAGAGGATTAGCGGTCACAGGAAAACAGGGCCATGGCGAACGAATACTGGTTATGCGTACAGATACCAGCTACGACCCGTCCGGTGCAAACGGAAAAGGATAAGTGGCGAAGCTATTCGATCATTTTTCGGGTGACTGTCGAACTTTCTGCCATTCCATCGCACCAATCGCGTAAGACGTACAGTGACGATGGATTTAGTTCGAGGCTGTCGCGCTGTTTTTTTGAAGGATGAGAGGTGGTTATGAATATCAAGACTCTGGGCCTGCCCCTGGCGGTAGCGGCCTTCCTGGCCCTGGCCGGTTGCTCGACGCCAACGGTCGTGACGCTGCAGAACGGCACCCAGTATTTGACCAAGGACATGCCGAACACCAGGACCGATGACGGCTTTTTCGAGTTCGAAGATATTTCCGGGGCGAAAGTGAAGGTCAAGGCCGACGACGTGTCCACGATTCGCAAGGAGGACTGAGGACCGCGTTATCGTTCATCGCGAGCAGGCTCGCTCCCACACAGATCTGCGTTCACTGGAGATCCACTGTGGGAGCGAGCCTGCTCGCGATGAGGCCCTTACTGGCGCCACATCACCCTCAGGCAATAACAATCCCCGCACCCGACAAACTATCCAGCCCAACCCCGACCAACGTCACCGAGTCATTGCCAAACGTCAGCACCGTGTCCTGCCCTACCGCCGTGGCATGGGCCCGGTAGCCATCATTCGGCGTCACACCCTGAACCCCGATAAACACCAGTTTGTCGTTCGCCTGATAGCCCACCACCCGATCATGGCCAAACGCGCCACTGAACAGGAACGTATCGACCCCGCCCCCCGACTCCATCAGGTCATTACCTGCCCCGCCGACCAACACATCGTTACCCTTGCCACCAATCAAGTGATCGTTGCCGTCCAGGCCGAACAACCAATCGCCGCCGGCATGTGCCTTCAGCGTGTCGACGCCCGCACTGCCCTTCACCGTCGATGCGTACTGAGTCAGGTTGCCCCCGACCGCCAAACCATTCGCCATAACGCTGTGGGTCACGTCATCCTTGAACAGTCCCCAGAGAAATCCCGGTTCCCGGGTGACGATGCTACCGATGTCGCGGGTGATGCTGATGCCGCCATTGGCGTCGCGGACGTACAGGTTGCCGGCGCCGTCATTGGCGAAATCAAAGCTCTTCACCGACTGCTGCAAATCGAGCACGTTGCTGCCCTTGCCGCCCAACAGCAGGTTGTAACCGCCACCGTCACGGAAGGTGTCGTTGCCATCGCGACCTTCCAGGTAGTCATTGCCCTTGCCACCCTGGATCAGGTCGCTGCCGTCGCTGCCGATGATGAACGTGCTGCCCTTGTGGATTTCGGCGTTGCGATTGAGGTCCTGGACCCAAGTGTTGCTGCGGGCCGATTCCGAGAGGTTGGCGACGACGATGGTCGAGTCTTTGCGGGTGAGATCGTAGAACTTCGACTCCAGTACCCGCGTCATGCCATCGCCGTAACCGGTGGGCAGATGTGAGATCCAGGTCGGGATGTTGAGGATGGAAAACGGCAACACATTCCACGCCGTCGAAGCGTAGTGATCGTTGAAACTGACGATATTGTTGGTCGCCGACGCCTGATGGGCATCGTGCACACCCACCGACGACAGGTTGAACGAGGAACCGTCGAGCGCGCGGAACACCGGGTCGTTTTCGTAGCCGACGTTCAGCACTTTATCGGTGCCGCTTTGGGTCGGTGACGCGTAGGCAATGTAGTTGGAGTCCTGGTAGAACCCGGCCCACTGGTCGTTACTTAAATCCGCCAGACTGTTGACCGCCAACCCGCCGAGGCTGTGGCCGCTGACCAGCACATCCTTGCCCGACAGGCCATTGGCTTGGGCAAATGCAGCAACGTCGCCGAGCAAGTTACCGAAGGCTTCACCCACGTAGTTCTTCGCATAATCCTCAGGGCCCAACGCCGCCAACAGGTCGTTGATCACGTCGGCGATCGAATCGCTGATCAGCGTTTCCCGAGGGCCGCTGGTGCCACGAAAAGCAATGCCGATTTCGCTGAGATGGCCCTGGGCGTCGTACTTGCCGAGGATTTCCACCTGGGCGCTGGTGTAACCGTCCTTCTCGCCGAAGAACGTTCCGCGCGCGTCGACCTTGCCGTCATAGCCCAATTGCGAGGCGGTAATCGGCGTCCAGCCGGCCTTCTGTACGGCCTCCAGCGCGGCTTTTTCTGAATTCGGGTTCCATGGAATGCCGGGGATGACACCCTGGGAGTCGGCGCCGCCGATCAGTGCCGTCACCAGCGTCGCCAGCAAGCCCAGGCCAAAGCCGTTGTGCTGGTAACCGGTGGCAAAACCGTTGTCGAGGTTGTGATAGGAGTACAGCGTGATGGCCATGGCGTCGGTAAACAACGCTTTGGAATCTGCTGTGCCAAGGTTTTTGTAGTCATACACACCCATGGGTATTGCCTCTCTCTTTGTTGGAATTGTCAGAGATAGTCCGCGCTACAGGGCTGCGATGTTCAGGGGTTACGGCGTCCTAGGTCCCTGTCCGAACGCCTCGTCAATCTTGGCCAGATCCTGTTCACTCAAGGTCCCGGCGTAGTAGTGCAGCTTGGTCCACGCCATCAAATAGTCATAGCGGGTCTGGGCCAGATCCCGGCGGGTGGTAAAGAGTTGTTGTTCGGCGTTCAGCGCATCGAGGTTGACCCGTTCACCACCGAGGATGCTTTGCTTGGTCGAAACCACCAGGGCTTCGGCGGAACTCAGGGCTTTCTGATAGGCCCGCAGCTTGCTCACCCCCGACAGGCAGGCGCTGAACTGCCGGCGCAGCTCGATCAGGGTTTCCCGGGTCTTGCCGTCCAGCTCGTACTCGGCCTGCTCCATGGCGCGGCTGGCCTGACGGGTCGAGGCCGAAACCCCGCCGCCGGCATACAGCGGCACGTTGACTTCGATACCGATCGTGTTGGTGTCGTAGCGCTGGTTGTAGGTGTTGCCGCTCTCCGACTCGTTCTGCCGAACCGTGGCGTAGGCGCTGACTTTGGGCAGGTGCCCGGCACGATTGCGCTCAACCTCGTAGCGCGCCACTTCCAGCGCCTGACGCTGGGAAGCCAGGTTCGGGTTGTTGGCCACTGCGATCTCATGCCAGGTGTCGTAATTGGCTGGTTGCAGGGTGAAGGTCTGGAAGTTCTGATCGAGGGGCGCGAGGTCGGCAATGTCGATGGCCGGCACACCGATCAGCGCCCCCAGTTCCCGCAGGGAGGCATCCTGTTCGTTGCGCGCCTCGATTTCCTCGGCGGTCGCCAGTTCGTAGCGCGACTCGGCCTCGAGAATATCGGTGCGTGTGCCCTCGCCCTGACGAAACATCTGCTCGTTCTGCTGGAACTGTTGCTCGAAGGCTTTTTTCTTGGCCAGGGCAATGTCGATCTGATCCTGAGCGAACAGCGCCTTGGTGTAGTTCTCCAGCACCCGCACCAGCAATTCCTGACTCTTGCCGCGAAAGTTCTCATCGGCGAACAGTGATTGCGCCACGCCTTTGCGATACGCCGCGTACGCTTCGTAGTCGAGCAACGGTTGCTGCAAGGTCAATGACGAGCCGTAGCTGCTGTAGTTGCGATCATCGCTCTGGTTCTGCCCGCGCTCATTGAGGTAGGTGACCTTGGAGGTGTTGCGCCCCTTGTTGTAGTTGTAACCCAGTTTCGGCAACAGCCCGGCGCGGCCGATGGCGCGGTTTTCAAGGCCTGCGTCGCGTTCCTTGATGGCGCCGAGGAACACCGGATCATTGCGCAACGCTTGTTCGTAGATGTCGAACGGCCCCATGGCCAGCGCACTGTTGCAGGTCAGCAATACGACACTCGCCGCGAGCATGGAAAGCTTATTCATACAGCGGAACATCCTTATTCCTCGGTCAACGCGGAGCCTGCCCGGTCGAGCAGCGGCTTGAACAAATAGTTGAGGAGCGAACGCTCGCCGGTGCGCACGAACATTTCTGCCGGCATACCGGGCTTGATCACCAGGCCGTTGAGTTTTTCCATGGCCTGCTCGCTGACGCTGCTGCGCAGCACGTAATACGGCGCACCGGTTTTTTCGTCGACCATCTGGTCGGCGGAGATCAGGCTGACTTCACCCGGAACGCGCGGTGTGCGGCTCTGATTGAACGCAGTAAACAGGATGTCCACCGGCAGGTGCGTGCCGACCTTGTCGACCAGATTGATCGGCAGGTGCCCTTCCACCTCAAGACGGGTGCCTTGCGGAACGATCTCCAGCAGGGTTTCACCCTGGCGCACCACCGCGCCTTCGGTATGAACCCCGAGGTTGACCGCAATACCATCGGCCGTAGCGATGATTTCGCTGTGTTGCAGATCGAACCCGGCGGAGGTCAGTTGCTCTTCCAGGGTCACGCTTTTGAGCTGCGCGTCGGCCAGTTGAGTGCGGACTTCTTTCTGGTATTCCTCGATATGTTGTTGCAGTTTCAGACGCGATTCGAGGATGCCCTGCTCCACCCGGCCGCTTTCGCCGGTGTTTTCTGCCAATTGTTGCTGCACCTGCGACAGTTGACGCTGGTACTCCATCAGCCGGTTGCGCGGGATGTAGCCGTTGTCCGCCAGGGGCTGAAGATTACTCAGTTGTTGTTGCAGGGAACTGGCCTGGGCATCCAGGTCCGTGCGGGCACGGCGCATGCCGGCCAGTTGCGCGCCGGCGCCTTCGATGCTGGCGCGCAACGCGGCCTGTTCGCGGGAAAACGCTTCGCGGCGACTGCTGAACAATTGCCGTTGGCCTTCCAGCACCAACGCCAGACGCGGGTCGGGATCGTTGCTCAGCTCGGCGGGGAAATTGACTTGCTTGAGATTGTCCCGCTCGCTCTGCCACCGCGCCAGGCTGGCCCAGGCCATGCGGTATTGCGCTTGCAGGGATTGCACGTCGGCGGCGACTTGAGTCCGGTCGAGCTGAAACAGCGGCTGACCCTGTTTTACCACCTGACCTTCGCGTACCAGAATCCGGCTTACCACGCCGTTGCTCATCGACTGCACGGCTTTGCGCTTGCCCGACACCACCACCGTGCCTTGTACCGGGATGCCCTGGTCGAGCGGCGCCAGACTGGCCCAGGTGAAGAAACTTCCAGCGCCGACGATCGCCAGAATCCAGCCCATGCGGGCGAAATAACGTGCATCGCGCTCAGGGCGTTCGGCGATGTAGTCGTGTTCCATCGTCGCTTCGTTTTGACTGTTCATCTGTGCGCTACTCATACACCCGAACTCCTTGTCGACGGCTGAGACTGTCGGCTCATGCTCAGGCCCGCCGGTGCTTGCGCAGCAGCACCGGACAGCGCCTTGAGCACGTCCTGGCTCGGGCCGAAGGCCTGCAAACGTCCGTCGTTGAGGACCAGCAATTTGTCGGCCTGGGCCAACGCCGAGGAACGATGGGTGACCAGAATCACGCTGGTGCCCTGGGCCTTCATTTGCGCGATAGCGCTGGCCAGCGCCGCTTCACCCACGGTGTCGAGGTTGGAGTTCGGTTCATCCAGCACCACCAGGCTCGGCGCTCCGTACAGGGCGCGGGCCAGGGCCACACGCTGTTTCTGACCGCCGGATAAACCGCTGCCGTCTTCCCCGAGTACGGTGTCGTAGCCCTGGGGCATGCGCAGGATCAGTTCATGAACGCCGGCCTGTTGCGCGGCTTCCACCACTTTTTGCGGATCGGCCTCACGGAATCGGGCGATGTTTTGCGCGATGCTGCCGCTGAACAGTTCGATGTCCTGCGGCAGATAACCGATGTAGGGGCCGAGGTCATCACGATTCCAGCGATGGATGTCCGCGCCGTCGAGCCGCACGGTGCCGCCGAGGGTCGGCCACACGCCGACCAGCACTCGGGCCAACGTCGATTTACCCGAACCCGAAGCGCCGAGTACCCCCATCACCTCCCCCGCACCAAGGCTGAAGTTGACCATGTGCAGAGTCGCCGCACGTTGCCCCGGAGGACCGGCACTGACTTGTTCGAACGTGATCTGCCCCTTCGGCGCCGGCAACGCCATGGCCTCGTCACTCGGTGGAAAGGCTTGCAGCAACGCATCGAGACGCCGGTAGGCGAGTTTGGCGCCGCTCCATTGCTTCCACACGGCAATCAATTGATCGATGGGGCTCAGTACGCGGCCCATCAGGATGGAACCGGCGATCATCATCCCGGCCGTCATGTCACCCTTGATCACCAGCAAGGCACCAAGGCCCAGCACCAGGGATTGCAGGCACAGCCGCAGGGTTTTGCTCAGGGAGCTTATGACTGCGCCGGTATCACTGGCCTGGTTCTGCAAGCCGAGGAACCGCGAATGGACCTGGAACCAGCGTTTGCGCAAGGCACCGAGCATGCCCATGGCTTGAATGGTTTCAGCGTTATGCAGATGACTGGTGGCCAGTTGGCTGGATTTCTGGGAAAAAAGCGCGGCTTCGCCCAAAGGCTTTTTGGTCATGGCCTCATTGAGGCAGGCCAGCCCGATCAGCAGCAGCGCACCGGCAGTGGCAAACACCCCGAGCCAGACGTTGAACAGATAAATCACAAACAGGTAAACCGGAAACCACGGTGCATCGAAGAACGCAAACAACGCAGGGCCCGTGACGAATTGGCGAATGTGGGTCAGGTCTGCGAGGGACTGGCCGGCGTTGCCCTCCCTCTTGAACAAATTGCGCTCAAACGCCGCCTGATAGACCCGCAGGTTGAAGCGACGCTCCAGTTGGCTGCCGATACGGATGACAATAAAGCTGCGAACAATCTCCAGCAAACCGATAAAGGCAAAGAACCCGACGACCATCAGCGACAACATGGCCAATGTGGTTTCGTTTTGCGAGGACAGCACCCGGTCATAGACCTGGAGCATATAAATCGACGGGACCAGCATCAGAACGTTGATCAGTGCGGTAAAACAACCGACGCTGATCAAGATGCTTTTATAGTCACCCAGTGCCTTGATTAACGGTGCGGTGACTGGGGCCTTCGCCATCTTCATTGGTTTTTCCTGAACTGATATTACTCGCCATACTTTGGCGAGATTCCAATTAACTACCCGCACACGGGCCGATACAGTCTTAGTTGCTTATCGCTTACACATTAATAACAACTTTTTTTCAACAAAGAGCCCGACTATTGATCCGCCGCTTATAACTGCGATCAAGGGATTTATATTCGGCCCTGTAAGAGGCTGTCATTTTCCGCTTATTGCGCAGCGCGCTGGAGCGTAATGATCAGCCCTGACCTCAAAGTGCTTTTATAAAGCCCCTCATGCTCTCGGCTGAAGAACACGATTCTTGAGCCTTCTTTACCGGTGATCGCGATGCCGTCCGGTTCAGGGAACCAACCGATGGCCTGCTCGCCCAGCCAGGCTGCAAGGCAATCGGCACCTTCGCCCAGAGACTGGTTCGGTTGAAGCTTGATCATGCAAACATTTGAGGGTTGGTCCGGCGCGGAATTCAAGGTGGCCTGCCACTTGCCGGCCAGTTCCGAGGGGTCTGCTAATTTCAGGCTGCTTGCCATGGCTACGTCTCCAAGAAACATCATCAGCGTCGCCAACAGCCACGCAGTCGTTCTGTAGGTAAAGGTATTTTGGGTCATAGGGCGTTGAGCTCCGGTAAGTAGCCTTACTCGCAGCGTGCGGCGATGCAAGGAAAGAGAGCGGCGCATCAAGCGCCGCCCTCCTTTTTTCACATCACGCCGCGATGTCGGTGAACGCCGCCTGGCCCACGGTGCTGACCAGGAAATCAGCCACGCCGTGTCCGGAGAAGTCCACCGACAACAGGCTGTTGCCGCCGGAGTTGCTCAACACCGCCTCGCCCGCAGCACCGGAGAACACGCTGACGAAGTGCAGCCCTGAGCCGTTGGTGATGCCGGTCAGGTCGATCTTGTCCAGGCCGCTGACAAAATCGAGGATCTGGTCGATTGCACCGGGTCTGGAGTCACTGCTGGCCGCGAACACGAACGTGTCCGAGCCTGCGCCGCCCCACAACTTGTCCGCACCGCCCGCGCCGTAGAGGATGTCGTTGCCGGCACCGCCTTTCAGCTCGTTGGACACGTTGTTACCGATCAACAAATCGTTGCCCGAACCACCGATGGCGTTTTCGACGGTGACACCCTTGGCGATGGACACGTTGCCCACCAGGCCACCAACGTCGGAGAACGAGGCTTCATTGAGGTTGATCTTCTGGTTTTGAGTAAACCCGGAAAAATCCAGGGTATCCTTGCCGCCCGCATCCCAGACCGAGAACACGACCTTGTCCGACGAAGAAGACGCGCCCAGGAAGTCACGACCGGCGTTGGAATTGAAGCCGTAAGTGGTGTCACCGGTACGGGTGGTGGTGTTGGCACCGTAGAGTTTCTGGATGGCCGCGATATCGTCCATCAGCGGGCCCGACGAATAGGCTTCGACGCCCCCCTTGCTGAAGTTCTGGCTGGTGTTGCTTTCACTCCAGTAACTCATGACGCTGTAACCGCGGGTGTCTTGCCCGTAGGACGCGTCGCTGTAGGTCGGAGCGCCCTCGCCGGCGTTGTAGTCACCAGGATGAGCCAGGCCCAGAGAGTGGCCGATTTCGTGGGTCAGGGTTTGACGGCCGTAGTTGTTCAGCTCCGGCGTCTTGTTGGGTGTGTAGCTGCTATTGGTCAGGTACCAGGAAGTACCGTCATAACCCGCGCCCGTCCCCGGCAGGTAAGCAAATGCCGCCGCGCCATCCTGGCCGCCGCTGTAGTTGCCGAAGGTCATGTGACCGTCGCCACCACTGGCCTTATCCGTGAAGGTGACCTTGGCCACATCGGCCCAGGATTGCATGGCAAGCACGGCCTGGGCTTTCTGTTGGGCGCTGAACTGGCTGAACCCGGTAATCCCGTGTTTGTTCATGGTGCTCGACGATGCCGAGGTCAGGAACGTGTAGGTCAGTTCGATTTTGCCGCTGCCGTCCTTGTCCTGGTAGGCAGCGCCGTCGCGCAGCAATTGGGTCGCTGCCTGGTCGACGGAGAAGGAGGCTTTGCCATTGACTGTGAGATTACCGCCACGGTCATACTGATGGCTGAAGCTATTGATCTGGTTGAACGCGGAACTGGGGGCTGCCAGTGCTTGCAACGGCTGGAATGCCTGTTCGGCGGAATCAATAGCGCTGTCTTTTACTTTCGACATAAACACACTTCCTTGTTTGGCTATGGAACAGTTTTTTTAATAGCAACAATCTCTGGCGAGATCGTCCTATCACTCGCCCAATGAAGGCGAAAGAAAACTGACACAATTTGAAATCAAACGTCTAGTGTTTTTTTGACGTCAAATTGGGTTGTTCCAGCATGTGCCCGAAAACAATGCGTGCGCTGTCGAAAATATTATTTACAGTTCGAAGGAGTCCGCCTAATTGTCTGACAATTGGCAATTTAAATATTAAATAAGAGTAAGTATTTGCTGTTGAAGGTGCCGCCCTCTCGCGGGCTTACTCATGTAAGTGCCATTGAATTGGCATCACTGTTAAATCTATCAAATACCAGGTTGCAGGGTTTACGACTGCTGCGCAGCCGAACGCAGCCTTCGGCAGCTGCTACAGGTTTCGCGAACGCCGCAATTTTTGTAGCAGCTGGCGCAGCCTGCGTTCGGCTGCGCAGCAGTCGTCAACAATCACAGCCAACACGCATCCCACAGCGGATAATCATGAACGCGTGTAACCAGTCCAGCTCGAATCGGATTGGCCACTACATATCGGGCAAGATTCTTCACGTCTTCCTCCCGTCGGACCGCACGATCGTGATAGCCCTTCTGCCACAGTCGCCCTCGCCGTCCTAATGCTTGATTCACCACCAGACTGCTCCGGGATTTGATTCGGCACATCACCTCGGCCAACGTTTTCTCGTGTAGCTGCACCAGACACTGCATATGGTCTGGCATCACAACCCACGTCAAGAACTCGACCCAGCCCTCTGCCTCTGCCTCTGCCTGACGTAATTGCTGCACGACCAACCTCCCCAGTCGCCAATCAGAAAAAAACGGTTGCCGTTGGTCAACGACAGCCGTTAGCAGATAAATACGTCCTGACTCAGAGACGCGACCAATTCGCAGGTGACCCGCATTTGAACAAACCGGCATTCCATTGCCTCCTGATCCATCGAACGGAGGCCTGGAATCTACAGCGTTACTAGCCAGTCTGACGGGGACCAATGGCTACAGAATATGACCCATCAACTCCCCGTCCGAATCTTGTTCCACACCCGCGTCCGAATCCGGTCAATGTTCAACGGCATCGCCTCCAGTGCGAACAATTTCCCCATCATTTCCGGGCTCGGATAGACCTTGGTGTCGTTCTTGATCGCCGGGTCGATCAGGCTGTCAGCCTGTTCATTGCCGTTGGCGTAGTGCACGTAGTTGCTGATGCTGGCCATGACGTCGGGGCGCAGCAGGTAGTTTATGAACGCGTAGCCGGCCTTTTCGTCCGGGGCATCGGCGGGCATGGCGACCATGTCGAACCAGATGGCGGCGCCTTCCTTGGGAATCGAGTAGCCGATGTCGACGCCGTTCTTGGCTTCTTTGGCGCGGTTTTCGGCTTGCAGGATGTCGCCGGAGAAACCAACTGCAACGCAGATATCGCCGTTGGCCAGGTCGCTGGTGTACTTGGACGAGTGGAAATAGCTGACATACGGCCGGACTTTCATCAGCAGCGCTTCGGCTTTTTTATAGTCTTCCGGGTTTTTACTGTGATGCGGCAGCCCCAGGTAGTTCAGCGCTGCGGGCAACAGTTCCGGGCCGTTGTCGAGGATGGCTACGCCGCACTTCTGCAGTTTTGCCATGTTCTCGGGTTTGAAGATCAGGTCCCAGGAATCCACCGGAGCGTTGTCGCCCAACACGGCTTTGACCTTGGCGATGTTGTAGCCGATGCCGGTGCTGCCCCACAGGTACGGGAAGCCGTGTTCATTACCCGGATCGTTGGTTTGCAGGGCTTTGAGCAGCACCGGATTAAGGTTTTTCCAGTTCGGCAATTGGCTTTTGTCGAGTTTCTTCAGGGCTCCGCCCTGAATCTGTCGCGCCATGAAGTGGTTGGACGGGAATACCACGTCGTACCCGGATTTACCGGTCATCAACTTGCCATCGAGGGTTTCGTTGCTGTCGTAGACGTCGTAGCTGAAAGCGATGCCGGTTTCTTTCTGGAAGTTTTGGGTGGTGTCCGGCGCGATGTAGTCCGACCAGTTGTAGATCTTGACGGTCTCGGCCGCCTGACTGAGTGAAGCGACGAGCATCAACGGTGCCAGAGTCAGTGTCTTTCGGATCATGAGTCGATTCCTGGATGGGTTGTTTTTGTTGGCAGGCAATCAGAGGATCAAAAAATCAAAACGTAGGTCTTGCGCACGGTTTCCTGGATGTCCCAGATACCGAGGCTGTTGGCTGGCAACATCAGTGCATCGCCGGCTTCTATGTGCAGGGTTTCCCCGTCGTCCGGGGTGAAGGTGCAGCGCCCCTGGACGAAGTGACAGAATTCCTGGGCAACGATCTGCCGGCGCCAGCGGCCGGGGGTGCATTCCCAGACGCCGGTTTCGACGCCGTCGTCGCGTTCGACGCTGGTGGTCGAAGCCACCGCCACCGGCGTACCCAACGGCACGGCGACCGGGTTCGACTCTTCCAGTTTCAGGGCTGCAGTGTTCTTGAATTGGGTGATGCTCATGGGATTACCTGTCGATGAAGCCTGTCGATGAAGAGTGCGCGGTTTACTGCATGAAACCTTCCATGAACCCCGCCACACCGCTGGCCAGTTTGCGGCGCCACGGCGCGGTGGCCGGGTTGGCCAGGGTCTGGTCTTCGTGGACGAAGCTGCGGATGATCGCGTTGTAGCCGAGCCAGCGGCAGGGTTCCGGCTCCCAGGCCCTGAGGGCGTCGAGACCACCTTGGGGAATGACCCACGGCTGGCGCACCAGCTCGGTGTCGCGCTGCAGAATCAGGTCCGCCAGGGTCCGTCCGCCCAGATTGCTGGCACCGACGCCCTCCCCGCCATAGCCGCCGGACAAGGCGATGCCGCTGGCGTGATCACAGAGCATGTGCGGTTTGAATCGCCGGGACATGCCCAGGTTTCCGCCCCAGGCATGGGTGATCCGTACGCTCTTGAGTTGCGGGAAGAGCTCACCAAACAGATAGCGTCGCAGTTCCACTTCGCTGGTGGTCAAGTCGAAGTCATGGCGCAGCTTGCCGGCGAACTGATAACCGCCCCGTGCGCCGAACACCAAGCGATTGTCAGCGGTGCGCTGGCCATAAGTGACCTGGCGACTGCTTTCGCTGAATGCCTGGCCGCGATTCAGACCGATTTCGTCCCAGGTCGCAGCGGACAGAGGTTCTGTGGCCACGATCAGGCTCTGCACCGGCAACTGATAACGCCCCAACGGCGGCAAGGTGACCGCGTAACCTTCTACCGCCGGTACGATCCAGCGGCTGCGTACCTCGGCTTTCGCCGTGCGCAGACTGCCCGACTGCCAGTGGGTGACCGGGCTGTTCTCGTAAATCCTGACGCCCATGCGCTCCACCGTCCGGGCCAGACCTCGTACCAACTTTGCCGGGTGAATGGTTGCGACGTGCGGTGCATAGATACCGCCATAAGGTTTGACCACTCTGATCTGTTGCGCCAACTGCTCGGGGCTGAGCCAGCGGTAATCGCTTTCGGTCAGGCCCTGGCGGTAGAGCTTGTCCAGGTAGTGCCGCAGGCTGGCTTCCTGTTCTGGATAACGCGCGGCGCAATACAACGCCCCGCCTTTGCGGTAATCGCAGTCGATGCCTTCACGTTCGAGGACAATTTCGACTTCATCAGGAATGCCGTGCAGCAGATCGAAAGAAGCCCGGCGCTGCTCGGGTGGCAAATCGGCAAGCAGGCGATCTTCGCCCAGTATGTTCCCCATCAGCCAGCCGCCATTGCGCCCGGAGGCACCAAAACCGGCGGTCTGCGCTTCTACGATAGCGATGTTCAGGCCGGGGGCCAGGCGTTTGAGGTAGTACGCGGTCCAGAGCCCGGTGTACCCCGCGCCAATAATGGCGACGTCGATATCCAGATCCTGTTCCAGCGCCGGACGCGCCAGCAAGGGCTCGTCGAGCTGATCCATCCACAAACTGATCGTGCGCCACGCCGGCATGCAAGACTCCGCCACTCAAACTTCGATGGCGTTGATCCTAGTGCGCGGCCTCAGCGGCTGTCTTGCGCGCGTGCACGCAAAGAAATTTGTTTGGCGTAGGCCTTCGGTGACAGGCCCGTATGCTGGCGGAAACAGCTGTAGAACGCCGAAAGCGAGTTGAAGCCGGCGGCAAAGGCCAGTTCATCGATGCGCAACGGCAGCGTGGCGCTGTCCAGCGCGGCGAGCAAATGCTGCAACCGCGCCTGGTTAACGTAGCGGTAGAAGCTCTGACCGAGCACCTGATTGAGCAGATAGGAAATCTGATTGCGGCTGTACCCGCACTCCTTCGCCACCCGTTGCAGGTCGAGCTCAGGGTCCAGATAAGGTTGCTGACGCTGAAAATACTGCTGCAAGTCTTCAGCCATGAAACTCAGCTGACGCGGCGACAACCCAAGCCGACTGACTGCCGGGCGTTGGTTGCTGGCGGTTTTGCGGGGGGGCTGCTCATGCATAAGCGAGGCGTATTCGTTGACCCGCCAGATCAGGCCATCACGTACGGTTATCGCCTCGCTGGCCCGGAACGACACCAGCCCTTCGCCGCCGCGCAGGGTGATGCGGTATTGAATGAACGCGGTGTTGCCGTCCAGACGAATACGGTCCGAGTGCTCCAGGGCTTCATCCGGGTCGCGGGGCATGCTGCTGCGCACGTACTCACGCAATTCATCCAGCCCCATCACACGGTTCTGGAAGAAGTCGTTGTATTGAACGTCGGGGTGATACAACGCCATGACACCGTCCAGATCCCGGTGTTTCCAGCGCAAGTGGTAGCGCATGACCGTCTCGCCCGTGGCCTGGGCTTGCAGCGGACCATCATCATCGGCGTGCATAAAGGACTCGACGAGAAAAAGCCGAGCTTGCCGAAGTTCTGCCTCGGCTTCAATGGCGAAAGAATGGCCAAGCAGTACTGGCCATTTGCCGAAAAACCGCCTCGCGGTGACTTGCATCAAAAAAAACTGAACCAATCGCTAAACGGACTGAAAAAAAAACAAGATTTTCACATCTGGATGCTACTTTTAAAGCAGTCACCGGTTGAGCCATTGAAGGCTCTTCCCTCCTAACATGAGCTAACGGAAGCGCTCGATGAAGAAGGCGGGCTACACATGAATAAAGGGTTTAGCAAGGTCACCTTTCCAAACGCCTGCCAGCTGATGCGCTGGCATTTTCATCCCATGGGTTTTGAGGCGAGCATGGACGCCCCGGGCAGCATGATTGCCCGTCTGTTTGACCGTGCCAGTGGCGAGACCATGATCGCCATCGCCGGTATTCCTTGCGCGACGGTCATGAATGCCGCGGATGTGGAGCGAATAATCGAAGCGGTGGAGGATGAGCTTGAGGCTTTTATTCCGCCAGTGGCCCTCAGGAGTTTTGCCTGAAGGCGCAACACTCAACAAAAAGCCCACTTATGTGGGCTTTTTTATGGGCAAGTGTCTCGTCCTGAAGATCGAAAGATCGCAGCCTCGTTTCACTCGACAGCTCCTACATGGGTTTGGCGCTTCCCTGTAGGAGCTGTCGAGTGAAACGAGGCTGCGATCCTTTAAGGTTCACGCCAACGTTTTCCCCTGTCGATGATCGGCAAAAAACGCCTTGCCCTTGCCAATGCGGTCAGACGCCTTGGGCATGTTGGCCGCCTGGGTGTCCTGGCCATCGACATACCAGTAGCAATGACTGACTGCCCGGGTAATACCAACGTACGCCAGTCGCAGAATCTCGTCTTTCTGTGCGCTGTCGTAAGCTTCGCTGTCGCCAGCCTTGCCCAGTCCCGCCATGCGGTAAACCTGATTCTTGTAAGGTGAACTGGTCAGGTGCTGACAATCACCCAGCAGAAACACGGCGTCGGCCTGAAGGCCTTTTGCGCTGTGATAGGTCAGTTGTTTCAACCGCCGGGCGTCGTACGGCAAACTAGAATCAACATTAACTACAGACTTAATATGATCTTCTATCAATAACTTATCGCTACTTTTTCGATAAAGCATCAAGATTGAATCACCCCGTCTGTAATGCTCCATCAAGCGATTCGCCATGCCCTGGTCGTCCCGATCGAGCACATTCACAGGCAGCAACGCCTTCGGCTCGCCACTGGCCTTGGCTTTCTTGCCGGCAATCGCCGGCGCCGCCCGAACGATATGTTCGGCAGCATCGATGATGTGCTGATGGCTGCGATAGTTGTCGCTGAGCATGACTTTGGTCGTGCTCGGCGATGGGAACTCCTTGTTGAACTCCATGAAATACGTCGGCGAACTACCCCGCCAGCCGTAGATCGATTGCCAGTCATCACCCACGCAGAGCAATGACGAACGCTGGGCGGCGCGCCCGACGTGCATGGCGGGGCCGCGACGGCGAATCTCGGCCAGGCTGGCACGAATCCAGGAAACGATTTGCGGTGATACGTCCTGAAATTCGTCGATCATCAGGTGCGACAACGGCCGCAGCAGTTCATCGCTCAGCAGTTTCAGGTTTTCCGGGGAATGCTCGCTGAACAGGGCGAACATCCGGTTGTAGGTCATCACTGGCGGCTTCTGGTCAAGCAGATGATCTTCCAGTGCTCGCCAGAACAGGCTCAAGGCCTCGAAGAAAAACCGGTCCGGATCATCCTTGGCAAAGCTCATCTGGCCCACGGCATTCGGAACATCCAGGCCAAGGTTCTCGATAAACCCCGCTGCGGCGACAAAACAATCCAGCAGCGGCGCGGAAGCAAGCTCGCCCTTGACCTTGTAATCGAAGCCCGGACCCGCGCTGGCATCGCCTGCCAGAGACGCCAATACACGCTTTGACGACTCATAACTATCAAGCCATATCAGTGACTTACGACAGAAAGCTTGAAACAGGGTGCGCTTTACCGCCCACTCCGCGCGCACGCTCAACTTGGCGTTGGGGCGGCTGAGCTGGGGGTTTTCCCGCGGATCGAAACCCAGCACCACCCAGGCATCCAGAGTCGGAATATAGCCATGACAATGAAAGGTGGAACCGTTGATATCGAATGACTGGCGATTGGGCTCGATGCCTTTGATGGGCCAGGCCCCTGCGCGAAACCACAAATCCTCGATGGTGTCGCAGAGTTCTTCATCGCGTTTGGCCGCCAGTTCGGTCACGGCCATACGTTTCTGCACGTCCGGGTGATCGCGCTCCAGCTCCTTGAGTTGCAAGGCGTGGCGGGACAAAGGCTTGATCAGTTCGCGAAAACGCTCATCACGCGTGTGCAGGCTGTGATAACAGGCATTGAGTTGCTGACGCTGCGTGTCGTTGATTCGCAGGTCGAACGGATTGCTGTCGACCTCCTCGTCGCTGCCTTGCACCCGGTTACTGAGGTTTTCAAAGGCTTGCAGGCGCTCAAAACCCGGCAGGCTGCGGACCATCGGCAGGATTCGCGAATGAAAGGTGCGCACCAGATCCCGCGCCTCCTTAAAGCTGAGCGCCCGACCCCAGAGTGCAAACAACTCGATCAACTTATTGATGAAGTCCTTGCGCGACTCCCTGGTAAACGTCACCACGGTCATCGAACTCAACTCAAAGCCCAGATAATGAGTCAGCAGCAAAATGCGCAGCACCAACGTGGTTGATTTGCCGGCACCTGCGCCGGCAATCACCGAAGTCGACGGCGTATCGCTGAAGATCATTTTCCATTGTGCGGCGCTGGGCTGGGCGTGAGGCGCCAACAACCGGGCGACATCGGCCTTCATGCGCTTCTTCACCTCGGCGCTCAAGGGCAGGCGCCAGTCGTCGAACAGATGATCGTCGACGTTGGGCGGCCGGTGCTCGGTGGACCGCGAGTCGCGGATCAGCAATACCTGCCGACCTTCTTCCAGCCCCTCGAGTTTGCCTTCTTTGTAGCCGTAATCCACCCCGGCGCTGTGACCGCTGCGGAAGCCATCGGCTTGCCCATGTAGCCACGACGCACGGTGCTGCGCGCGCAGGCGGGTCAGGCCGTGGCCAAAGAACCTGGCAGCCAGACGCTTGAGCAGTGGCATCTCGGCCAGGGGACGAAGTTCAGGAGGAAGATCGGGGGTGTGTTGCGGCACGCGGACTGTCTCCAGGGTGTGAGGCTGTTGAGGGCTATGGTGTCTGCATTTGCCGTTCAGTTCTAGTGAAATGCTTACAGGTCATTGGCTTATGCGATGAAGTGAAGGCTGGATGAGAAAGTTTCGAGGTTATTTGATATCAGTTAATTCGATTGTATTGAGGCATTTTTTACGCTTTTTATCGATGAGTGCCTGATAGATGATGCTCGCCATTAACCAACCCTTTCCGGAGACGATCATGCTTGAACTCAGACCTTTCACCTCCCTGGGCGGCGCCAACCATGGCTGGTTGGATGCTCATCACCACTTTTCGTTCGCCGAGTACCATGACGCCAACCGCATGAACTGGGGCAACCTGCGAGTGTGGAACGATGACGTGATCGCCTCTGGCACCGGTTTCCCGAAACACCCGCACCGGGACATGGAAATCATCACTTATGTGCGTGAAGGTGCGATTACCCATGAGGACAACCTCGGCAACAAGGGTCGTACCGAAGCGGGCGACGTTCAGGTCATGAGTGCAGGCACCGGCATTGCCCACAGCGAATACAACCTGGAAGCGACCCCGACCAAGATTTTCCAGATCTGGATCATCCCCAACGAATCCGGTCTGGCACCGTCCTGGGGCGCCAAGCCTTTCCCTAAAGGCCAGCGCGAAGGGTTCGTGACTCTGGCCAGCGGCAAGGCTGGCGACGATCAAAGCCTGCGGATTCGTGCCGATGCACGGCTGGTGGCGGCGAACCTGAAAGCCGGCGAGTCCGCCGAGTATCGCCTGGACAATGGCCGCCGTGCGTACCTGGTTCCGGCGACGGGTGTCATTGAAGTCAATGGGTTGCGCGCACAAGCTCGAGACGGCATTGCGATTGCCGATGAGCAGGTGTTGCGGGTGACCGCCATTGAGGACAGTGAAATCGTACTGGTGGATGTGGCTTGATCGGGTAAATGCAGGGCAAAAAAGGGGCGACCATCAGTGGTCGCCCCTTTTGTATACGTAGCCATTGTGGCGAGGGGGCTTGTCGGACCGCCCCGTTCGGCTGCGAAGCAGTCGCAAAGCGGCGCTTGCAATCTGTCTGCAGCATCGCAATGACCGGGATGGGGTCGCTTCGCAACCCAGCGGGGGCAAGCCCCCTCGCTACAGGGCCCTCAATCACTTTGCAGAAATCGCGCTATCCACCAGGGTCTGGGCCTCCGCAACCAGTTGCTTGAGGTGTTCGTCACTGACGAAGCTCTCGGCGTAGATCTTGTAGATGTCTTCAGTGCCCGACGGACGCGCCGCAAACCAGCCATTCTCGGTCATGACTTTCAGGCCGCCGATGGCCTGATCGTTACCCGGTGCGTGGCTGAGGATGCTTTGAATCGCTTCACCTGCCAGTTGGGTCGAAGTGACCTGGTCCGGCGACAGTTTGCTCAGCAGTGCTTTCTGTTCCGGGTTGGCCTTGGCATCGACCCGGACCGAGAACGGTTCGCCCAGTTCATCGGTCAAGGCGCGATAAGCCTGGCTTGGATCACGACCGGTACGAGCGGTCATTTCAGCGGCCAGCAGTGCCGGAATCAAGCCGTCCTTGTCGGTACTCCACACGCCACCATCCTTGCGCAGGAACGACGCGCCGGCGCTTTCTTCGCCACCAAAGCCCAAAGAACCGTCGAACAGACCGTCGGCAAACCATTTGAAACCGACCGGCACTTCGTACAGGCGACGACCCAAACGCTTGGCGACACGATCGATCAAACCACTGCTGACCACGGTTTTGCCCACGGCCGCATCGGCGCGCCAGTGCGGACGGTTCTGGAACAGATAGTCGATGGACACGGCGAGGTAGCTGTTCGGCGCCAGCAAACCACCGGACGGGGTCACGATGCCATGACGGTCGTGATCCGGATCGCAGGCGAACGCCACGTCGAAACGCTCTTTCAAACCGATCAGGCCTTGCATGGCGTGGCTGGACGATGGGTCCATGCGGATCTGGCCATCCCAGTCGACGGTCATGAAGCGGAACGTCGGGTCGACCTGTTTATTGACCACGTCCAGATCCAGGCGGTAATGCTCGGCAATCGCCGACCAGTAGCGCACCCCTGCTCCGCCCAGCGGATCGACACCCAGACGCAGCTTGGCATCGCGGATGGCGTCGAAGTCGATCACGTTGATCAGGTCGGCGACATAGGTATTGAGGTAATCGTGGCGATGGGTGGTGCTGGCCTTCAGCGCCTGTTCGTAGCTGATGCGTTTGACGCCGGCGAGCTTGTTGCTCAGCAGTTCGTTGGCCTTGGCTTCGATCCACTTGGTGATGTGGGTATCGGCCGGGCCGCCGTTGGTAGGGTTGTATTTGTAGCCACCGCTTTGCGGCGGGTTGTGGGACGGCGTGATGACGATGCCGTCCGCCAGGCCCGAGGTACGCCCGCGGTTGTAGCAGAGAATCGCGTGGGAAATCGCCGGCGTCGGCGTGTATTCGTCGCCTTCGGCAATCATCACCGTCACGCCGTTGGCAGCCAGTACTTCGAGAGCGCTGGCGCCGGCCGGCGTGGACAGCGCGTGGGTGTCGATGCCGACGAACAGCGGACCGTCGATGCCCTGGGCTTCGCGGTACAGGCAGATCGCCTGGCTGATCGCCAGAACGTGCCATTCGTTGAAACTCAAGTCGAACGAGCTGCCTCGGTGCCCGGACGTGCCGAAGGCAACGCGCTGGGTGGAGATGGCGGCATCAGGCTGGCCGGTGTAATAAGCCGTTACCAGTCGCGGGATGTCGACCAACAATTCTGCCGGTGCCGGTTTGCCCGCAAAAGGACTGAGTGTCATTGCAAAACCTCTGGAATAGAGTGGTTCAGGAATTGGAACGCAGTTTACTGGCAGTTTGACCATAGCGCGATGTTATCGATCCCAGAGCGCGACGTTATAAATCTCCAGTGGCCAAGGAGGTTTCGCGGCGATGCTCAGTCGAGCGACTCCAGACGCAAGGCATCCCCCAGCAAGCTCAATGCGCCGCCGAGGTCGTGGTCGCCGCCAAACGTATGGCTCAGTCGCAAGTGCTGCGCATGCAGCCCCTGAAGGCTGAACAGTTCTCCCGGTGCGATCACCACATGGTGTTTGAGCAAGCGCTGGAACACCCGACGCACATCAACCTGGCGCAGCGAGCGCACCCAGATCGTCGCTCCGCCCTGAGGTTCGACGAACTGCAAAGCATCGCCCAGACGTTCCTGCAGCAGCTGTGTCATCTGCACCTTGCGGTCCTTGAGCAACCGCCGCAATACCTGAAGGTGCTGGTCGATACGGCCATTGCAATACAACCGTGCGATGGCTTTCTGGCGAATCGGTGACAGACGGAACGAACGCAGCAGAAAGTGCCGTTGCAGTTCGGCGCGGAAATGCCGCGAGAGCAGGTAGCCGTATGGTGCCTCCGGCCCGATGGTTTTCTCGAACGTGGAAAACACGATCAGCCGGTCCGGGTCCAGCAGATCGCGGAACCGCAGGCCATCCGGCTCGAATCCGAGTTCGCCGTAACAGTCGTTTTCCAACACCCAGCTGCCGTGCCGTTCCAGCAACTGCGCGATGGCTTGCCGGTTGTCGTCGGGCGCCAGGCTGCCCCGGGGCATGTTCAACCCGGATGACAGCATCACCAGTCGCACCGGCCTGGTCTCCAGCAGTTCCTTGAGCTGCTCGAGGTCCAGACCGTCGTTGGCTTGCACCGGCAACTCGATCACCTGCACATCCGCTGCCTGGAGCAAACGCAGAATCGTCCAGTCGCACGGCGACTCGACCACCACGGTGGCGTCCTTGAGGCACAGCACGGCAATCAGTATTTCCAGGACACCGCGAAGGTCGGCGCCGATATAGACATCGTCGGCATGCCAGCAGCGCACCGGTGAGCGGGTGTAGCGCGCCGCCAGAGCGGTTCGCAGCTCCAGTTCGCCGCACGGTTGCGAAGGCGCTTGCGGCTGGCGCGGGTACTGGCGCAGCAGCTCTCTTTCCAGCAGCAGCAGCGGACTGTCGAGAGGCTTTAGCAGTGCCGGTTCATCCGCGCTCAAGACCAGCATTCCGGGACGCCTGGCATTGACATAAACGGTTTCGAGCAGGTCATTGCCGCTGCCGGGCGTGTTGATGGTGGACACCGGCAGCGCGTAATAGCCGGACTTGGCGACCGAATAGACACGCCCTTCCTTCTCCAGCAGCGAGTAAGCGTACTGAATGGTCGAGATCGACACGTTCAGACGGTCCGCCAGCTGTCGCAAAGAAGGCAGGCGAACTCGCGTGTCACTGACCGGCTCGTTGATCAGGTGGGTCAGGTAGCGGTAAACCGCCTGATACGCGAAGTCGGTTTCTCGCGGTCCTTTCAACGTCCCGCTGACCATTCACCCGCCACCGCTGCATCATCGCCATACTCGGGTGCTGGGGATTGCACGCCCGCGCCGCCGATTTCCAGGTCAGTCCCTCTGCCCTCAACCCCGCATACCGGGTCCATGCGGTACAGCTGGCCGATCAGGCTGACAGGCAATCCGCTGACGTCGACCATCCATTGCAGAACCTGTTCAGGCACCGGATTGCCCTGCATTGCCCGGTGCAGGTCGGGCATCGCTACCAGCATGCCGGGGTGGCACTGGCGCAGAAACCGCTCCAGCCCCGCCCCCTTGTCGACAAACGGCGCGAAGAGCAGGCACACCAGTTGAGCCTCGCTCAAACCAAGGTTTTTTTGGGCCTCGAGCGCTGCCAGCGCGCGCTGCCCGGCCATCGCCGCCGGGTTACCGAACGCCTCCACCGCCTGCTCGCACAAACGCTCAGGGAGTTGTTTGCGGCGCATCATTACCAAGGCCCGTTGCAGGTATTCGGCGACACCCGCCTCGTAGCTGCGGCCGTGCACGAAACACGCTCGCAACCCCCTGACGTGCGCGGAGACCGAAAGACTGACGTAGTCGTTGTCGCTGAGTTGAGCAGCCAGCTCGTCCGGTTGAAAACCAAGAAACTCGGTGAGCAGCGGCCAACGCTCTTCCAGGTTGCTGACCAGCATGTCGTGAATGTCGATGAACGTGGTGCGGCGGCAGGCCTCAAAGCGTTCGGCGGGCCGCCACTGCGCCTGGTCATGCCCGGCATAAAACGTGCGATAGCAATCGCTGCCCAGTTCGTCGAGCAGCGCAAACAGCCCATCAAAGCCCGTTTCAACGTGATTCGATGGCTGGAACCCGGCCTTGGCGGCGGCACGCTTCAATCCTTCGAGAAAATGCTTCTGCTGGCGGGGACTGTCGCCACTGATAAAAGCGTCGACGCCGCTGTCCCAGCGAGCGATTTGCCCATAGAACTCGCCGGTGGCCAGATACCCGTCGTCCCACAGATCAATCGGCCCGTTCCAGACCCGACGATGGCCCACCATCAGCAGGTTGAACCGATTGGCTTCACGGCCAGCGTCGGAGATTGGTGCCAGATGGCTGAACGGCAAGACTTCCCGATTATCGACCATCAACACTTCGACCCGGGGATCGTCGTAGAGGAACAAGGCACTGTAACTGCGATGGATGTTTTCCAGGGCCTTCGCGCTTGCGCCGTTCAAACGCAAGGACGCCACACGCAACTGGAACGTCGCGGGAGCCCGACCGGCAATGCTCAGTTGGGCGGCACGCAGCAGCGCCAGGGTGTAGCAACTGTCACGGGAGCCGGACTGGATTGCCAGCACCTTGTAATCACCCATACGTTCCATGCCGCCGGCGGCGACCATCAGGCGCTGAATCATCAGCTGCAATGCCGTGCGTTCGGCCCGGGAGAAAAAACTCAGCAAGCGCTGCAGCACTTGCTGATAGACATAGTTCATCGCTTGGTCATGGATATTGGTCATCTTTATTTACCTGATACGCGTAAGTTCGATAGTGCGCAAACAATGACGTGCACTGCGCAATTGATTGTCCATCACGCTTGAAGTGCCGGACTTTATTGCCAAATGCTAACACTTAAGTTTTTGGTAATTATTTGAAATGTTCGATCGAGGCCTGTATTCCAGACGGAGGCAGATCGCCTTGAAACCCGCTGGCACAGGCCTCTTGCGTCTGCGTGCGGCATCCTAGGAAATGTCCGACAGCGTCCCACAGACATGTAGCACAAGAAATAAAGAAAGAAGTTGCCCGTATTTTTTTGGCAACTGCGAAACGACGAACTGTTTGTCGGGTATTTATCAACAATGCGCATTGAAAAGTATCAGCCTGATACCCAGCCATGACTCATTCCTTGAGATGAAAGTAATCATTCAATTATCAGGGCTTACTTGCTGATTAGAAGATACAGATCGAGAGCAAAAACCAGTTCAGTTGCTGAACGGCTCCATCGACAGGTCGACGGAACGTCTCATTTTGGGGAAGGACATAAGCAAAAGAGTCCGTGGGGACACGGACTCTTCAAGGGGGGGTTACGCAGGTTCGACCTGGAGGGCGACCCGTTCGCGGCATGGGCATTCGTCCATGTAGCGGTGCGCTTCGACAAACTCGGAAAACGGGAAGACCCGAGTATTGAGCGGCAGCAGCACGCGGTCGGCGGTCAGCTGGTTGATGTCGCGCAAGGCACGTTGCAGTGCGACCTGGTCCTGGATGATGCCCAGTTCCGGCTTGCCGGTGAAGTTGCCGATGCAGTGCACAAAGAACTGAATGTTCTTCTGGAACGCCGCGCAGGCCGGGAATGGCGTCTGGTTGCCACCTTGCAGACCGTACAGCACCAGGCTGCCACGAGGCGCCAGCACATCGCCGAGCAACGACATTTGCGGACCACCGAGACCGTCGAACACAACGTCCACGCCGCGGTTGTTGGTGATCTTGTTGATCTGCATCAGCAAATCCTGTTCTTCGGTGACGATGACTTTCTCGGCACCCAGGGACAGCAGGTATTCACGTTCTTCCGCTGTTTTGGTGGCGGCAATGACCCGAATACCCAGGGCCTTGCCCAGCTGTACAAAGGACGGACCGGCACAGTGACTGGCGTCGGTCACCAGGGCGAATTGCCCGGGTTTTACCCGTGCCAGATCGACGTAGGCAAAATAGGCGATCAGTAGCGGCGTGTAATGCACGCTGGCTTCGATCGGGCTGAGCACGTCCGGATAGCGGGTCAGCGCCGAGCGCGGCAATACGATCTGCTCGCCGTAGACCGGATAATCGTTGGGGCTTTCTGCCGGGAAACTGGCGACCTTGTCACCGATTTTCAGGTCATCGACGCCCTCGCCGACCGCCGTGACAACGCCGGACATTTCATGGCCAAGGCCTGAAGGCAGACGCGCCTGGGACGGGGCCAGGTTCTGGCGCCAGAGAATGTCGTACCAGCTGATGCCGATTGCCTCGACGCGCACCTGCACTTCGCCCGGTGCAGGCAGAACGGCCGCATGCTCTTCGCATTTGAGCACCTCGGCTGGACCAAACTTGTGAAAACGAATCGTGCGGGACATCGCAAACCTCGCCAAAGAAACCTCTAATGCCCTGAACTCTAGCTGGGCTTTCTACCCAACACTATCAGTGGCTATTAATAGTCGACATGCCTGTCATTGATTCCGCATCGGCGGCAACATCGTCAAATGTCGTAGGAAGCCGTACCAGCCCTGGTAGGAAATCTGAATTACTCGGTGCAGAGTACCAGCCTTTCCCCGTAATATTCATGCCGGCCATTGTTCTCATATGGCCGCTCTCGTCAAGCTTGATGACTCTGCCAGGACTCCAGATGAATCGTAATGACCTGCGTCGTGTCGACCTGAACCTGTTGATCGTTTTCGAAACATTGATGCACGAACGCAGTGTGACCCGCGCTGCGGAGAAACTGTTCCTCGGGCAGCCGGCCATCAGCGCGGCGCTCTCGCGCCTGCGCGGGTTGTTTGATGACCCATTGTTCGTGCGCACCGGCCGCAGCATGGAGCCGTCCGCCCGGGCAGTAGAGATCTTCGCCCTGCTCTCCCCGGCCCTGGATTCGATTTCCACCGCCGTCAGCCGCGCGGCGGAGTTCGACCCGGCCACCAGCACCGCGGTGTTCCGCATCGGCCTGTCGGATGATGTCGAGTTCGCCTTGCTACCGATGCTGCTCAAGCGCCTGCGCGCCGAATCACCGGGGATTGTGCTGGTGGTGCGTCGGGTCAACTACATCCTGATGCCGGGATTGTTGGCGTCCGGCGAGATTTCCATCGGCGTCAGCTACACCACCGACCTGCCGGCGAACGCCAAGCGCAAAGTGCTGCGCCGCAGCATGCCCAAGCTGCTGCGCGCCGACACCGTGCCGGGGCCGTTGAGCCTGGATGATTTCTGCGCCCGCCCCCATGCGCTGGTGTCGTTCGCCGGTGACCTGAGCGGCTTTATAGATGAAGAGCTGGAAAAACTCGGGCGCAAACGGCATGTGGTGCTTGCAGTGCCGCAGTTCAACGGGCTGAGCACGCTGATCAGCGGGACCGATATTGTCGCCACCGTGCCTGACTACACGGCTGAAGCGTTGACGGCGGCCGGTGGTGTGCGGGCTGAAGATCCGCCGTTGCCGGTGCGCAGCTTTGAATTGCACATGGCCTGGCGTGGGTCGCAGGATAATGATCCTGGGGAGCGTTGGTTGCGGTCTAGGATTCAGATGTTCTTCGGGGATCCCGACAGTCTGGCCTGATCCTGATGTTGTATGAGGGCTTCTGGCCCTATCGCGAGCAGGCTCGCTCCCACATTGGATCTGTGGTGTTCGCAAATCCCCTAAGGAAGCGAGCCTGCTCGCGATGGCCACGACTCGATTTCACTCCTTACTTTTGCATCCACAGCAACACTGAATTGTCATCAATTCAATTGATAGCCGCCTAACGACAGGCGCATGCTAGAGGGCTTGCCTGGCGCTTATATCATTCCGAATGATAGTTACCTTCGCTTCATTCGATTCGTGCCATACCACCTCGCCGAGCATCATCCGTCCATTCTCAATACATTGGCGGATGCATCCATGGAACAATCACTCAAACATTTGCGCTTCCCTCTGGCCCTGTTGGCCGTGCTGGTGATGAGCGCCTGCGGCAAGACTCCGGACACGGCCGCCACTATGCCCGCAGCCAAGGTCAGCGTGGCCAAGGTGCTGGAGCAACCTGTCAACGAGTGGGACGAATTCACCGGGCGCCTTGAAGCGCCTGAAACCGTGGAAATCCGTCCACGGGTCTCCGGTCAGATCGATGAAGTGGCCTTCACTGAAGGCGCACTGGTCAAGAAAGGCGACCTGCTGTTCCAGATCGACCCGCGTCCGTTCCAGGCCGAGGTCCGTCGTCTCGAAGCCCTGGTTGCCCAGTCCCGCGCCAATGCCACCCGCAGCGAAAACGAAGCCCAGCGCGGTGAGCGCCTGCGCATCAGCAACGCGATCTCCGCCGAGTTGGCCGATTCGCGCACCAGCGCGGCTCAAGAAGCCCGTGCCGCTGTCGGCGCCCTTCAGGCGCAACTGGACCTGGCCAAACTGAACCTGAGCTTCACCCGCGTTACCGCGCCGATCAGCGGTCGCGTCAGCCGCGCGGAAATCACCGCCGGCAACCTGGTGACCGCCGATACCACGGCGCTGACCAGCGTCGTTTCCACCGACAAGGTTTACGCCTACTTCGACGCCGACGAGCGTGTGTTCCTCAAGTACACCCAGCTCGCTCGCCAGGGCAAACGCGGTGCAACCACCCCGGTTTACCTCGGCCTGTCCAACGAAGACGGCAACCCGCACCAGGGCGTGATGAACTTCGTCGACAACCAGGTCAACCCGAAAACCGGCACCATTCGCGGTCGTGCGGTGTTCGACAACAGCGACGGCGCTTACACCCCAGGCCTTTATGCCCGCCTGAAACTGGTCGGTAGCGGCACCTATTCTGCCGTCCTGATCAACGATGAAGCGGTCGGTACCGACCTGGGTAAAAAGTTCGTATTGGTGATGGATGCCGACAACAAAACGGCCTACCGCGCGGTCGAGCTGGGTCCGAAAATCGAAGGTCTGCGCATCGTGCGCAGCGGCCTGAACAAGGACGACACCGTCATCGTCAAGGGCCTGCAACGTGTACGTCCTGGTTCGCCGGTCACCCCTGAAGTGATCCCGATGGCCAGCGAACAAACCCTCGCCGCTCTGGCTCAACAACGACAAGCGCTGGAAGCCAGCAACCTGCCCAAAGTCGCACCTGCCAAAGGCGCGCCGGGTTCGGTTGTGAAACTGGCTGCTGCGACCCCACGCGGTTAAGGGATCTCTACGATGAATTTTTCCCAATTCTTCATTTCACGGCCGATCTTCGCAGCGGTGCTGTCGCTGCTGATCCTGATCGCCGGCGCCATCTCGCTGTTCCAGTTGCCGATCAGCGAATACCCGGAAGTGGTGCCACCGACCGTTGTGGTCCGTGCCAACTTCCCGGGTGCCAACCCTAAAGTCATCGGTGAAACCGTGGCCGCTCCGCTGGAGCAAGCCATCACCGGCGTCGAGAACATGCTGTACATGTCCTCGCAGTCCACCGCTGACGGCAAGATCACCCTGACCATCACCTTCGCCCTGGGTACTGACCTGGATAACGCGCAGGTACAGGTTCAGAACCGTGTAACCCGGACCGAGCCGAAGCTTCCCGAGGAAGTGACGCGCATTGGTATCACCGTGGACAAGGCCTCTCCGGACCTGACCATGGTGGTCCACTTGACCTCGCCGGACAAACGCTACGACATGCTCTACCTGTCCAACTACGCCTTGCTCAACATCAAGGATGAGCTGGCGCGTCTGGGCGGTGTCGGTGATGTGCAGCTGTTCGGCATGGGCGACTACTCCCTGCGGGTATGGCTCGATCCGAACAAGACCGCTTCGCGCAACCTGACCGCGACCGATGTGGTTAACGCCATTCGCGAGCAGAACCGTCAAGTCGCTGCCGGTGCCCTGGGCGCGCCTCCTGCGCCGAATGCCACCAGCTTCCAGTTGTCGGTCAACACCCAAGGGCGTCTGGTCTCTGAAGAAGAGTTCGAGAACATCATCATTCGCTCCGGCGACAACGGTGAAATCACTCGCCTCAAAGACATCGCCCGCGTCGAGCTGGGTTCCAGCCAGTACGCCCTGCGTTCCTTGCTGAATAACCAACCGGCGGTGGCGATCCCGATCTTCCAGCGCCCTGGTTCCAACGCGATCCAGATCTCCAACGACGTTCGGGAGAAAATGGCCGAACTGAAGAAGAACTTCCCGGAAGGCATGGACTTCAGCATCGTCTATGACCCGACGATCTTCGTGCGCGGCTCCATCGAGGCGGTGGTTCACACCCTCTTCGAAGCGTTGATCCTCGTTGTTCTGGTGGTGATCCTGTTCCTGCAAACCTGGCGTGCCTCGATCATTCCGTTGGTGGCGGTGCCGGTTTCGCTGATCGGTACGTTTGCAGTGATGCACTTGTTCGGTTTCTCGCTGAACGCCCTGTCGCTGTTCGGCCTGGTACTGGCCATCGGTATTGTGGTGGACGACGCCATCGTGGTGGTGGAGAACGTCGAGCGGAACATCGGACTGGGGCTCACCCCGGTCGAAGCGACCAAGCGCGCCATGCGTGAAGTGACCGGTCCGATCATCGCAACGGCGCTGGTGCTGTGTGCGGTGTTCATCCCGGCGGCGTTCATCTCCGGGTTGACCGGGCAGTTCTACAAGCAGTTCGCCCTGACCATTGCGATTTCGACAGTGATCTCCGCGTTCAACTCGCTGACCCTGTCGCCTGCACTGGCTGCGGTATTGCTCAAAAGCCACGACGCGCCGAAAGACCGTTTTTCCAGGGTTCTGGACAAGATCTTCGGTGGCTGGTTGTTCCGTCCGTTCAACCGCTTCTTTGACAAGGCCAGCCACACGTATGTCGGCACGGTAGGCCGAGTCATCCGCAGCAGCGGTATCGCCTTGCTGCTGTACGCAGGCCTGATGGTGCTGACGTTCTTTGGTTTCTCCAGCACCCCGACCGGTTTCGTACCCGGCCAGGACAAGCAATACCTGGTGGCCTTCGCGCAACTGCCGGATGCGGCGAGCCTGGACCGTACCGAAGACGTGATCAAACGCATGTCCGACCTGGCCCTGAAACAGCCTGGCGTGGAAAGTGCGGTGGCCTTCCCTGGCCTGTCGATCAACGGTTTCACCAACAGTCCTAACGCCGGCATCGTGTTCGTGACCCTGAAACCGTTCGATGAGCGTAAAGACCCGGGCATGTCCGCCGGTGCGATTGCCGGTGCGTTGAACGGCCAGTTCGCCGGGATTCAAGAAGCCTACATGGCGATCTTCCCGCCGCCGCCGGTACAAGGCCTGGGCACCATCGGTGGTTTCCGCCTGCAGATCGAAGACCGGGGCAACCTGGGCTACGACGAGCTGTACAAAGAAACCATGAACATCATCACCAAGAGCCACAACGTGCCGGAACTGGCCGCCCTGTTCACCAGCTACACGGTGAACGTGCCGCAGGTCGATGCCGCCATCGACCGGGAAAAAGCCAAGACCCACGGCGTGGCCGTCAGTGACATCTTCGACACCCTGCAGATCTACCTGGGTTCGCTGTATGCCAACGACTTCAACCGCTTCGGGCGTACTTATCAGGTCAACGTTCAGGCTGAGCAGCAGTTCCGTCTCGAGCCGGACCAGATCGGTCAGCTGAAAGTGCGTAACAACAAAGGCGAGATGATCCCGCTGGCGACCTTCATCAAGGTCAGCGACACCTCGGGCCCGGACCGCGTGATGCACTACAACGGCTTTATCACCGCTGAAATCAACGGTGCCGCAGCCCCAGGCTACAGCTCCGGCCAGGCTCAGGCGGCCATCGAGAAACTGCTCAAGGATGAACTTCCGAACGGCATGACCTACGAGTGGACCGACCTGACCTACCAGCAGATTTTGTCCGGTAACACCGCGCTGTTCGTGTTCCCGCTCTGCGTACTGCTGGCGTTCCTGGTACTCGCGGCTCAATACGAAAGCTGGAGCCTGCCACTGGCGGTGATCCTGATCGTACCGATGACCCTGCTGTCGGCCATCACCGGTGTGATTGCCTCGGGGGGCGACAACAACATCTTTACCCAGATCGGATTGATCGTACTGGTGGGGCTTGCCTGTAAGAACGCGATTCTGATCGTCGAGTTTGCCAAGGATAAACAGGAAGAAGGCATGGGCCCGCTGGCTGCGGTGCTGGAAGCTTGCCGTCTGCGTCTGCGGCCGATCCTGATGACTTCCTTCGCGTTCATCATGGGTGTTGTGCCTCTGGTGTTCTCCAGTGGTGCCGGTGCCGAAATGCGTCACGCCATGGGTGTGGCGGTGTTCTCCGGGATGCTCGGAGTGACCTTCTTCGGCCTGCTGCTGACGCCTGTGTTCTACGTATTGATTCGTAACTTTGTGGAGCGCGGTGAAAAGCGCAAAGCGGCCAAGGCCCTGAAACTGGAGGCGCAACAATGAGCCTGAAAGCCTTCCTGCCGAGCCTGCTGGTACTGGCCCTCAGCGCCTGTGCCGTCGGCCCGGACTACAAGACCCCAGCCACTGAGCCGGCCAACATCACCACCGCCACCGATGGCGCCGCCGGTCAGAAGAACTTCGACCGCGCACGCTTCGAAGGCATCTGGTGGCAGCAGTTCGAAGACCCGACCCTCAACCAGTTGGTGACGCAATCGCTGCAAGGCAACCGTGATTTACGCGTCGCCTTCGCGCGCTGGAAAGCGGCTCGGGCGATTCGCGACGACGCCAGCAATGACGCGATGCCGACCATCACCAGCCGCGCCAGCAGTGATCTGGGCAAGGGCCAGATTCCTGGCCAGACCACCCAACGGGTCAATAGCGAACGCTACGACCTGGGTCTGGACATGGCCTGGGAACTGGACCTGTTCGGCCGCATCCAGCGCAATCTGGAATCCAGCGATGCCGAACAGCAGGCTGCCGAAGCCGATCTGTACCAACTGCAAGTCACCATGATTGCCGAACTGGTGGACGCCTACGGTCAACTGCGTGGTGCACAGCTGCGTGAAAAGATTGCCCTGGCCAACCTTAACAACCAGCAGGAATCGCGCAAGATCACCGAAAGCCTGCGTGATGCCGGTGTCGGCGATCAGCTCGATGTGGTCCGCGCCGATGCACGCCTGGCCTCTGTCGAAGCCAGCGTGCCGCAATTGCAGGCCGAACAGGTTCGGCAGAAAAACCGCATCGCCACCCTGCTGGGTGAGCGGCCGGACAAGCTGACCGTCGACCTGAGTCCAAAAGACTTGCCTGCGATCGCCAAGGCCTTGCCGATCGGTGATCCGGGTGAATTGCTGCAACGTCGCCCGGACATCCTCAGCGCCGAGCGCAAACTGGCCTCTGCCACCGCCCGTATCGGCGTGGCCAAGGCTGATTTGTTCCCACGTGTCAGCCTCAGCGGTTTCCTTGGCTTCACCGCAGGGCGCGGTTCGCAGATCGGTTCCTCGGCGGCCAACGCCTGGGCACTGGGCCCAAGCATCACCTGGGCTGCGTTCGACCTGGGCAGCGTGCGCGCCCGTTTGCGCGGCGCCGATGCTGAAGCCGAAGGCGCCCTGGCGACTTACGAGCAGCAAGTGCTGCTGGCGCTGGAAGAATCGGAAAACGCCTTCAGCGACTACGGCAAACGTCAGCAGCGCCTGATCTCGCTGATTCGTCAGAGTGAATCAAGCCGCGCCGCTGCCGACCTGGCTGAAATTCGCTACCGCGAAGGCACTGCGGACTTCCTCGTCCTGCTCGATGCCCAGCGCGAACGCCTGGCGGCCGAAGATACCCAGGCCCAGGCTGAAGTCGATCTGTATCGCGGCATTGTCGCGATCTACAAGGCCCTCGGTGGCGGCTGGCAGCCGGAGACGGTCGCCAGCAAGTAACGGTTGCAAGAGCTCCTTTGGTTGGCCGCAACCAACCAATTTTTTTTGCCCCGCGCCTCATTCGGTCGCGGGGCTTTTTTTTGCCTGTCCAGAAGGCAGTGTGGATCCTTGTGGGAGCGAGCCTGCTCGCGATGACGGATGCACATTCAATAATGGTGGTGACTGAGCCGCCGCTATCGCGAACAGGCTCGCTCCCACAGGGGATCAGCGGTGATCTTGAGAATTGCGGTTTTCCTGAACGGTTACGGTGGCCGTGGTGCCGGCGCGCAGGCGGTTTTTCGCGGCATAATCAGCATCGATCTGTATTCGCACCGGTACCCGTTGCGCCAGTTTGACCCAGGTGTAGCTGGGGTTGATGTTGGCCAGCAATCGACCACCCGGCAGGTTCTCCCGGTCGGCGATGGCGAAGGCAATGCTTTGCACCGTACCGCCGAAGGTCTCGCCGCTCATCAATTCGATCCTGACCCGGTCGCCCTCCTCGATGCGTGGCAGCTTGGTTTCTTCAAAGTAGCCGCTGACATAAAACGAATCGCTGTCCACCAGCGCCAACAGCGCACCACCGGCTGCGGCATAGTCGCCCTGACGGGTCAGCAGGTTGGTGACGTAACCGCTGACAGGCGCCTGAACCCGCGTGCGCTGCAAGTCCAGTTCGGCCTGGGTCAACGCCGCGATGGCCAACTGCACGTTGGCCTGGGCCAAACCCAGATTCGCCTGGTTGCGCAACAACTCGGCCTGCGCCACCGCAACTTCCGTGCTGGATTTCTCCCATTCTTCGCCCGAGATCGCGAACCGTTGCTTCAGGGTACGCCGTCGACGCTCTTCACTCTGACGCTGCCGGAGCAGCGCTTCACTGGCGACAATCGTCGCTTCGGATTGACCGAGGGCGGCTTTGGAAACTTCCACCTGGCGCTTTGAATGCTCCACGGCCAGGACGTAGCGCGCCGGGTCGATCTCCAGCAGCAACTGACCTTTCTCGACATGCTGGTTGTCCTGGACGCCCAAGTTGACGATGCGCCCCGAGACATCGGCGGACAACGTCACTACATCGGCACGCACGCGCGCATCCCGGGTCCAGGGTGCGCGGGTGTAATGCTCCCAGGCGAACCCGCCGAGAACGAAGGCCAGCACTACCACCGCCACGGTTACGAGTCGGGCAAGGATCTTCTTCAAGGCATCAGGCTCCCATCACCAGAATCAGCGTTGCGCAAACGCAGGCGTACAACGCGCCCTCGAACAAGGCTTCATGCCAGACGAAACGCAGCACGCCCAGACGGCGCAAGGTCCAGTCCAGCAGCAGAAAAATCGGCAAGGCCAGCAGCAGCGCCTGGGCGATCGGCGGTAAATAGACGCCACCTACTTCCAGATCAATGGGCAAGGGTCGGCACTCCTTCCACGTCGTCGGGTTGAAAGTGTTCGCGATGACGCTCCAGAAACGACACCACGATCAGCAACGCCACGCGCATCCTGAATACCGACCACAGGTGTTCATGTACGTCCAAATGCAAGTCGTCCATTTCATCGCCCAGGACGCGCAGGTTTCCGAGCAACTGTTCAAGGTCAATCCCGGGCCGCCCGGCCACCAATCGTCCTGTCTCACGGACCGCTGCCAGCAAACGGTTTTGTTGTTCTGTACTCAGCAAGGTGTTGCTTTGCCCCTGTTGCCTGAGCTGGTTCAAAGCCACACCCAGCGCCATGCACCCGAGGCTGACTTCGAACAGCTCGCTGGAATGCTTGTCGTTGATGGCCGGCAACAATCCCAACATCATGGTCAGGCGATCGACCATGCGACTTTCAAACGCGAATTGCTGCTCATCGGTGGCTGGCGTTTTCAGCAAAGCGTAGACCTGCTCACGGTTCTCATTGAACAGGCGACGTATCCGAAGCGCGGGCCTGAACGGAAAGATCAGGGCGTAGACACTCAACGCCAGCGTGGCGGCGTAGACATAGGCGCCAGCAAATTCGAACCACTGGGTCGCCGTGGCCTGGCCGAGCCCAACGTTTTGCGGCCCCAGCAGCAGAAACGTCAGCAACCCAAGGCCAATGCCCGTGCCGGTGGTTGGCGGACTGGCCAGCCCCACCGCGACGGCATACAACAACGGCGCCAACAGCAAGGCGAGCAGCTCGAAGTCGCTGATCATTGGCACCAGCATGAACAGATAGAACGCGGATATCACCAGAGCCAGCCCCAGCCCCCTGGCAAAACTCTGAGCGGCCAGTAGCGGTCGCGGAAAAGTCGCCATCAGGGAACACAGAACCCCCACCACGATCATCCCGCCACGGGCCCCGTCCCATGCGGTCTCGATCCAGATCAGACCGGCCACCAGCAACGCCGTAAATGCCCGAATCGCGTTCATCGCCGCCAAGGTGAAGTCCAGGTGCAACGGATTATCCTGGCCGCGGAACACGCAACTGGCTTCGCGCCCCTCCTGGATCGCGTCGCTCAGTTCCAGAACCTGCCCCATCTGCTCCAACATCCGCGCCTGCTCCCAGCGCAGTGCCCAGGCCAGTGAACGCAATGTGGCGGGCATCGTCTCGGTGAGCTGTTCGGCCTTGTAGGCCTGGTCATCGAAACGTTGTTGCAGCGCCGCGAAATGGTGCCGGGCCTCGGTCGATAACGAACGCCCCTGTCGGGCCAGCTCATCGAGAAAGGCCAGCTCTTCGGTTCGTAAAAGCTGTATTTCTTCGGGCAGCGCACCTTTCCAACGCTCGGTCAGCAGTTCCCGCTGATGACGCAGCGCTGTCAGCCGCGAGGTCAGCAGCACCAGTTGATTGCCCAGTAACTGCACCAACCCGTTAGCGCTGCGCAAACGTGGCGCATCGTAATACAAATGCCGACGGACACCCTCCAGAGCACTGATAGTGCCGAGCAGCAGCATTTGCCGCCGGTGGAAATCGGCCTCGCTTTCTTCGGTTCGGATGACGGCTGCTGCGTGGGTCGCGAGCAGCTTGATGACTTGATCGATCTTGGCGAAGTAGTCCCGGGCCACGGTTTCCGGGCGCGCGGTAAGCAGGCTGACGACGCAGACGCAGGCAACCGCCAGCAATGTCTCAGTAACCCGGGTGACGGCCAGCAGGAACGTGCCCTCCTGATCGGGCACCGCCAGCAGCGCCACAACCACTGCCGTGTACCCGCTCAGAACGAACGCCTGGGAACTGGTATAGCGCAACAAGGTGCCGCCGGCGGTACACAACGCCAGCCACAAGGCCAGGGTGAGGATGAAAGGCACGGGCGCCTGGGGGAAGATCGCCATGATCAACACCGCCACGGCCGCCCCGAGGGTGGTGCCGATGACCTGGCCGAAACTTCGGGCCAGGACCATGCCGCCCAATGGCTGACTGATGATGACCACCGCCATGATCGACCACTTGGGCTGGTCGAGGTCGAACAGGAAGGCCAGGTACAGCGTCAACAATCCGGCCACGATGGTTCTCAAGGCAAACAACAGCACCCCTGGCCCGGGGTTGAGTATCGCCTTGAAATACTGAAGCAGTGGTTGCATGGGAGCGCTCATAGAGACATCTCCAGCAAGCGTAGACACTGCTTCGGGTCCTCGACGGGGTTTCAGTGTCGACACAACCTGTAGGCAAAATCACCGACAGACGAGAATGCGTAGAACCGTCTGACGACGTACGGAACTGAGTCCGGGTTTGACTCACAGCCCTGCCTGACCGAAGCTGGCAGCCTTGCAAAAGCTTGCCAGCTCCCGGATTCCTGCATGCCCCAGTCCCGCCGCTACCTGATCATCAGCCTCTGCGTCCTGTTTGCCATCGGCCTCGCCTGGCTTTTCCTGCGCAGCACAACCCCGGTGGTGCCGGAAGCGATCAGGCGCGGCTACAGTGAAGCGCTGACTCAGGCTCGGGCAGGTCAACCGGGCGCCGCACGGGTGCTTTACCAGCAATTGGCCCGCCCCGATATTTCGCCCAAACGGCGCATCTGGCTGCATGCCGAACTGCCCAACTATCCCAGCTCCGTGGCCCTGAAGCTGGCGGATGCGGACTTGCAGCATGAGTCCCCGGACGTGCGCATCGCCGCAATCAAAAGCATCAGCGGCCTGGTACCCAGCGGTCAGCGCAGTCTGCTGTTGGGACCGTTGCTCGACGACAGCGAACAGAGCGTGCGTTTTGCTACGGTGAACGCGCTGCTGGGGCTTTCGCCGGACGATCTTGGTTTGTACTTCGGGCCTTTGCAGCAAGCCATCGACGCCTGGGAGCAGGTGCTCAACAGCGCGCCGCAAAGCGCCGAAAACCAATATCAACTGGCCAGGCTTCATTTGCACAATGCCGAATTGAAAGAGGCGCAACTGGCGCTGGATAACACCTTGCGTCTCGACCCCGGCAACCTGCCGGCGCTGGTGATGCAGATCGACGTGCTGGACCGACAGGGCCAAAGCGATGCCGCCCGCCTGCTGCTGGCCAGGCAATTGAAGGCCCAGCCCGATTCGGCCTACCTGCAACATGCATTGGGGCTGTGGTTGCTGCATCACGGTCAAAGTGAATTCGCCCTGCTCGGCCTTTCCAAAGCGGTCGAGCTGGAGCCGGACAACAAAGATTATCGCTACGATCTGGCCACCACGCTGCACGGTCAACAAGAACTGGAAGCGGCGCAGAAACAGTTGCAGGAAATCGTCCAGCGCCACCCGGCCGACCGCAAGGCTCGGGTGTTGTTGATCAATTACTGGAAGGAAAGCGGGCAGCTGCAGAACGTGCAGATCCTGCTGGCGCAACTGGAACAGCTCAATCCTGACGATCCCGCCCTGCAACAGGGGCTTTAAAAGATCGCAGCCTGCGGCAGCTCCTACAGGGCGACCGTACTCCCATGTAGAGCAGGCTTCGATCTTTCGCTTTCACCACCAAAAAAGTGTGAACGCTCTTCGCGGCCAAGGGTCAAGTGATCAGGCAGCCCATTCAGGCACTTCAGGCCTGCTGCCTCGTTTCCCCTAGTCATGAGAGGGCATTTTTTGTCTACATCCAACGAGTTGATCAGCGCAAAAGCCGCCACCGGCATTGAAGGTCTGGATGACATCCTGGCCGGTGGATTGTCCCGCGGCCATGTGTTTTTGCTGGAGGGTGAACCGGGAACCGGCAAAACAACCGTCGCTTTGCATTTTCTGTTGGCCGGCGCCAGAGCCGACGAGCGCTCCTTGTACATCACGCTGTCGGAAACCGAACGTGAGCTGCGCCAAGGAGCGTTGTCCCATGGCTGGGAGCTGGATGAAAACATCCACATCTTCGAGCTGACGCCCCCGGAAAGCCTGCTCAATGCCGAGCATCAACAAAGTCTTTTGTACTCCTCGGACCTGGAACTGGGTGAAGCCACCCGGCAGATTTTCGAAGTGGTCGAACGGGTCAAGCCGACCCGCGTGGTGCTCGACAGTCTGTCCGAAATCCGCCTGCTGGCCCAAAGCTCCCTGCGCTACCGGCGCCAGATCCTCGCGATCAAACACTACTTCGTGCGTTACGACGCCACCGTGGTGCTGCTGGACGACCTGACCACCGAATCCCTCGACAAGACCGTTCACAGTGTTGCCCACGGGGTGATTCGCCTGGAGGAACTGACACCCAACTATGGCGCCGAGCGGCGGCGGATCCGCGTGGTGAAGTACCGCGGTCAGAAGTACCGTGGCGGCTTTCACGACTTCACCATCATGGGCGACGGTGTGCACGTATTTCCGCGTCTGGTGGCCGCCGAGCACCGTGGTCGTTATGTCCGTCAGCAGCTCACCAGCGGCATCAAGGAGATGGATGCCCTGCTTGGCGGCGGCATAGAGACCGGTTCCAGCACCTTGATCCTCGGCCCGGCCGGGACCGGCAAGTCGCTGATCTCGATGATCTTCGCCGCCGCCGCGGTGGCCCGTGGGGAGAAAGCCGCGTTGTTCATTTTCGATGAAGAACTCGGCTTGCTGTTTGAACGCATGAAAAACATGGGCATCGATCTCAAGGCCCTGCAAGGCACCGGCAATCTGCTGATCGAGCAAGTGGATGCTGCCGAGTTGTCGCCCGGCGAGTTTTCCCACCGGGTCCGCCGCTGCGTCGACGAGCGCAACATCAAGACCGTGGTGATCGACAGCATCAACGGCTATCAAGCCGCGATGCCTGAAGAAAACGCCCTGGTGCTGCATATGCACGAGTTGCTGCTGTACCTCAATCGCCAGGGCGCCGCGACCTTCATGACCGTCGCCCAGCACGGGCTGGTCGGGGACATGCAGGCCCCCGTGGACATCACCTACCTGGCCGATACGGTCATTTTGCTGCGCTACTTCGAAGCTCTGGGCAAGGTTCGCCGGGCGATCTCGATCATCAAGAAACGCACGGGCAGTCATGAGTCGACCATTCGCGAATATCGCATCAGCTCGCAGGGCATGACCATCGGTGAGCCGCTTGACGCGTTCCAGGGCGTATTGCGCGGCGTGCCGACTTATCTGGGTGCGAGTAATCCATTGCTCGGGGATGAAACCCCGTGACGGTCGCGGAACCGATGTCCGAGCGCGCGATTATTCTCGCGCCGCTGGGACGTGACAGCCAGATTGCACTGATGATGCTTAACGAGGCGGGTTACCAAGGGGTCATCACCCGGAACCTGCTCGGACTTTGTGCCGAACTGGAGCAAGGCGCGGGATTATTGCTGATCTCTTCCGAGGCCTTGCTGGGTGGTGATATCGAGCCGCTGCTCGGTCTGATCGAGCAACAGCCGGCCTGGTCGGACCTGCCGATCGTATTGCTGACCTACCATGGTGGCCCGGAACAGAACCCCGCCTCGCGATTCGGCCCGCAATTGGGCAACGTCACCTTCCTTGAACGCCCTTTTCATCCGGTGACGTTGATCAGCCTGGTGACCACCGCATTGCGCGGACGCCGACGACAGTATGAAGCCAGGGACCGGCTGATCGATCTGAGCCAAAGCGAACTGCGATTGCAAAACACCCTCGAAACCCTCGAACAGCAGGTCGAGGAACGCACCGCACAGTTACGCCACAACGAAGAAGCCCTGCGTCAGTCGCAAAAAATGGAAGCGGTCGGCCAGCTCACCGGCGGTATTGCCCACGACTTCAACAACATGCTGACCGGCATCATCGGCAGCCTGGAATTGCTGCGCCGGCGCCTGGCCCGTGGCCGCATTGAAGATCTGGACAGCCTGATCGACCTAGGGGTGACGTCGGCCAATCGCGCGGCAGGCCTGACCCACCGCTTGCTGGCCTTCTCCCGGCGCCAGTCGCTGGACTCCAAACCCGTGGAGATGAACACGCTGGTGGTTTCCATGGGCGAATTGCTGCAGCGCAGCATCAACGAAAGCATTTATCTGGACATGCAGCTGAGCGAGCAACTGTGGGTGGCCGAGGCTGACCCGAATCAACTGGAAAGTGCCCTGCTCAATCTGGTCATCAATGCGCGGGATGCCATGCCCAATGGCGGAAGTCTGGTGGTAAACACCCGCAACCAGCACCTGGACGCCGGCTTCACCGAGGCCCACAGCAACCTCGATCCAGGCGACTACGTGGTGCTGAGCGTCACGGACACCGGGTGCGGTATGCCGCAAAGCACCATCAACCGCGCCTTCGATCCCTTCTTTACCACCAAACCCATCGGCCAGGGCACAGGCCTTGGACTGTCGATGATTTATGGCTTCAGCAAACAATCGCGCGGCCACGTCGCCATCCATAGCGAAGTGGGCAACGGCACCACCGTGAGTCTGTTCCTGCCGCGCTTCGGCGGCGATCTGCCTCAGGACAATCCGGTAGACATTCCGCACGCTCCGTTCGCGCAGAACGACGAAACGGTATTGATCGTCGAGGACGACCCGGCGGTACGGGTGCTGGTCAGTACGGTGCTGAGTGACTTGGGATATTGCTTCGTCGAGGCCGGCGATGCCGATAGCGCAGTGCCGATTCTCGATTCCGGGCAGCGTATCGATCTGATGATCAGCGACGTCGGATTACCCGGCATGAATGGCCGGCAACTGGCGGAAATCGGCCGACAATACCGGCCCGACCTCAAGGTGTTGTTCATCACCGGTTATGCAGAACACGCGGCGGTGCGCGGCGGTTTCCTGGATCCGGGCATGCAGATGATCACCAAGCCGTTTACGTTTGACCTGTTGACGGCGAAGGTGCGGGAGATGATTTGCCACTAAGCGAGTTTCGACCTGAGATCCTCAACTGCCGCTTTGCTCACCAGCGGTAAGCAGTCGGTAGGCTAATCCGTGGAGGTCGTTCGCCAGTTCCGGATTTCCATGATCGACTGATTTGTTGTCCGATCGTGGTTTTTGTTAGTTTTTTGGCAATCGTGAGCCCGGCAGTGGCTATCCGTCTTGCAACTCCATAAGGCTCAGCGAACAGCGAAACAACCGTAGAAAAAAAGTCGATGCCCGGCATTAATTTCGTAGAGACACTCAATGCGATGGGTTTGATAAATTTTCCTGTATCAATCTCTGAGCCCCCCTTGCCCTCCTTGGTTGGCGCACCGGTTAACTCGCGAGCTGAGGAAGTAATAGCTTTGGTGGCACCGGATTTCAAAGTACCGATCAGGGCTGTTACGAATGACGGTAAATAGGGAGCTGCTACCTCTAGCCCTTGTCCGAGTCCTTGTTTGATTACCAGATTTGTAACAATCCCCGCTGGACCTTTCTTTTCATCATTCGAAGGTCCTACTGCGCGGATAAGCTGCTTGGCGATGCTGCCGGCTATGCTGCCAAATGCCAACGCCATTACTTTTACCGCCAGCTTGTTGGACTCACCACTAGTGAAGTGGCCTATGAGTATCGTCATCGCAACAATTCCTGCCGCCATATTCCTGAAAAACGTTCTGCGTGAAATATTGCCTGGCCACAATATTTCGGTAATGGCCCCGACCGTGATGCCGGCCGCCAATGCACCTATAGCAGCACCTCCAACCGTAAGGGCTTTATTCGAAACATGCGCGACCAACGCAGCAGCACTCAAATTTTTTGCAGATTCCTTTACGATGCCTTTAATGGCTCCGCGAATGAACGTCGCTTTTGCTGCGCGAAACCGCTTACGGGCCAGACCAAGGTCGTCAATGTAGCTGACAGGATTCCCACCCACCATCCGATACAAATTCAACCCATCCGCCACCCCGGCAGGATCCGCACTCAACCAGCGCTGCCGCCATGGCATGTAATACCGAAAACCGTAGTAATACAGCCCCGTCGCGTCTCGCTCCTGCCCTGAATAACGAATCGTCTTGTAGCTGGCCTCAACCTTCTCCCGCCCCGCCCACCGGGCTGTGCCGCCGTAGGGGTAGTAGCTTTCCTGGCTGATCAGTGCGGCGTCTCTATCCAGTTCAAGCGTGCTGGAGTCCAGGTGATCGGCGAGACAGTAGCGCAGCTGGTTCTGGGGAATATCCGATGGTCGCCCCTCCTCCCAATGCAGGATCCGCACGGTGCATCGGCCAGCCTGAACGCTGATGACATGCAGTGTTTCATCGGGGGTTGTACGAATCTCTACGTCTGGCAGGTAGCGGGTTTCATGGGTACGGTTCAATGTTCCCGTGTAAGCCGTACGGATTTTTCGCACGCGCTGGTCACCGCCGTCATAAACGTAGTTTTCCACATCGTCAGGCCCGTCCTCCCGAATCACCTGATCAACCTGGCGCAAGCGGTTATGTGCATCCCACTGCAGCGTCTGTCCTCGCTGAAGCTCCTTGAGATTGCCGTTTGCGTCGTAACGGGAATCGATTTCGCTGTCTCCCGCTCGTTCGCGATCATTGAGACAGGGCAGGCTTCGGTTGCTCCAGGTCGCAACGGCAGTTAGCTCGGTTCGATTGCCGCTGTCGGCGTGGTGGTACAAGGTTTCCAGATTACCGTTGGCGTCGTAATCGAACGTCTGAAGGTAGTTTTCCAACTGACTCGAGTCGGGTGGCGAAACGAACCCTGGCAAATGAGGGCCGCCGGGCATGTTGACCCGCTGCCGGCCACGGGCTTCGATGAGTTGGCCGAGCGTGTCGTACTGATAGGTGTTGATCGCCGCGACCCGTTGATTGCGCACATAGCGGATCGATTGGGTATCGTCAGTGATGCGGATCGGATTGCCTGTCGGATCATAGGCATACACCAGATTCTTCAACGGCGGCTCACTCGCCACTTGCGCTCGAAGTGTATTCAGCCGTCCATTCGCGGAGTCGAATGTGCTGCGGATTTTTACACCATTACCAGCCATTTGCTGCTCTATCTGTCCGAAGGCGTTGTAGCGGATGTCACTGACCAACGTTATTTCTTCATGGGCACCCGCCAGCTTCATGCGTGTTTCATGTAGCTCTCCGGCCACGGTCTGACGCTGGATTTGCTCATTGCCCAATGCGTCGACATGGCGTATCAGCTCGCCAACGCTGTTGTAGCTCATCCGAGTGATTGCCAATTGCGGCTCAAGTAGTTTGTCGCGCTCGGTTTCGCTCTGTGGCCAGTCGGGCAACTCAATCCGTTCAAGAAAACGCCGGCCCTGTTCGAGGTGTGCACCGAGAAGACTGAACTCGCTGAAGTGCTGGGTACCGGCACTATCGTCATGGCGGATCAGTTGACCGCAGCGATTGTGTCGGGCGGATTCAACGGAGGGGCCAGCGTATGTAAAACACCCGGATCGATGTTCTTCACCGGCTGTCGGTTCGAAAACGGCCACCGGGCGCATTGATGAATCGTAGGCCACTCGCAGGTGATTAAGCTTCTGATCCCAATCTTCCAGCCGCTGCCCGGCCGTACCGTAAAGGCTCAGCCGCCAACCGGCGTCCACATTGAGAGAGAGCACCGAAACCCCGGACAGGCTGATGATTGAAGTTTGATTGGAGGGTGTCGAGGCATCGTTTTGATAGAGCGCAAACAACCGTGGGTCGCGGCTGTGGCTGACACGCGCCATCGTGTCATGGACGTGCTGAGTGATGCGTGCCTGGGGGGCATCCTTGTCCGATCGCCGATGATAGGCGACTTCACGCACCGGGAAGCCACGGGAATCAATCACTCCAAGTGTCGGCGTACTTCGGTGCATGGCGACCAGTCCCTGGGTTTGGCCTGCCGGTGCAAGGCGCCGCAAGCGAGGATATTCCCGGGACCTTTATTCGCTTTTGCCGCGCTATCGTCAACTGTCACAAATTACAGGTGCCGCCTCACGACTCCGGCTTACGACAGCATTTCCTGCATCAACTCCTGCAACACATCCAGATCAAACGGCTTGGCCAGGATCGGCGCTTTACGCGTGATCGGGCTGTCGGTCTCGCGGATTTCCTGCGGATAACCGCTGATAAAGATCACCTTGAGCTCCGGTCGCAGTTTCACGGCAGGCTCGGCGATCTGCACGCCGGAGATTCCACCCGGCAGGCGGAAGTCGGTGATCATCATGTCCAGGTGCGGTTTGCTCGAAAGTATTTCGAAGGCCTGCTCGCCGTTTTCGGCCTGCAACACCCGGTAACCCTCACCTGACAGATAAGCCGACAGCACCATCAAAATCGAGGGGTCATCTTCGACGATCAATACGACATCTTGTGCATCTTCACTCATGGGAAGCCTTTGTTCGGTCAATAGCTGCTGATACGACCGTGGGGTCGATCAGAGGTTGCGTTTATCGGGCTGTTTTCCTATAGCGGCAGACAAACGCGAAACAAGGCGCCTTCGCCAATCCGGCTTTCGACGGTAATGGAACCGCCATGGGCGGTCACGATCTGTTCTGAAATAAACAACCCCAGGCCCAACCCAGCGACGGAATGCTTGGCCGACACCCGCTCGAACTGCTGGAAAATACGTTTCTGGTTTTCTTCACTGATGCCGATCCCGAGATCGCGCACTTCCACCAGCGCCTGGCCGTTCTCACTGTACACCTTCACGGTGATCGGGCTCTTGGCGCCGTAACGTAAAGCGTTGGTCAACAGGTTGGAGATCACCTGTTCAATGCGAAATTCATCCCAGTTGCCTTCCACCGGCTGTTCTGCCTCCAGGGTGACCGAAGACTCGGCGGCATCGATCTGCGGGGCGAAGTTTTGCAGCAAGCCGCGAACCAGAGCTGAAAGATCGAAGCGACTGGGTCGGATCGACAACTTGCCGGTGCGGATTCGTGACACGTCGAGCATGTCTTCGATCAAGCGGATCAGGCTTTTGATCTGCCGCTCGTCGCGGTCGACCATGGCGTGCATCTTGTCCAGGGTGAACGCCGCGGCGTTATCCCGGGCCAGGTGCATCTTGCGCAGCTGGGTTTCGAGGATCAGGCCATTGAGCGGCGTGCGGACTTCGTGGGCGACGATCGACATGAAGTCATCGCGCATGCGCACCGCCTGCTCCAGTTCCAGCTGGGTGCTCTGCAACTGCTTGAGCAGCGCTTCCTGCTCGTGACGGCTTTGCTCCAGCTCCTCGACCTGCTGTTTCATCGCCTTGCTCTGGCGAAACAGATCAACGAACACATTGACCTTGCTCTTGACCGCGTGGATATCCAGCGGCTTGTGCAGGAAGTCCACCGCGCCGCTTTCGTAGCCCTTGAACGCATAGTTCAGTTCACGGCCGGCCGCACTGACAAACACAATCGGGATGTTCTTGGTTTTTTCCGTGCCGCGCATCAGCTCGGCGAGTTCGAAGCCATTCATGCCCGGCATCTGCACGTCGAGAATGGCCATGGCGAACTCGTGTTGCAGCAGCAGCGACAAGGCTTCGTCGGCGGACAGCGCCTTGTAGACCGCACGGTCTTCGCGCTTGATCAGCGCCTCGAGCGCCAACAGATTCTCCGGCAGATCGTCGACGATCAGCAGTTTGGCTTGAATGTTACTTAGCATGCTATTCGTTCCAGCTCGACAAGCAGACGGCCGATGCCGCGTATAGGGAGAATGTGGTCTGGCTGATGTTCATCCAGTGCCGCCAGGGGCATGGTCGCGACCTGGGCTTCGCCCGGGTCCTGCACGATGGTCAGGCCGCCACGTTGCTTGACATGGGCCCGTCCGCTTGCGCCATCGCGGTTGGCGCCCGTCAGCAAGACCGCGGCCAGGGTCGGACCGTAGGCATCGGCAGCTGACTCGAACAGATAATCGATGGCGGGTCGCGAGTAATGCACACGGTCTTCCAGGCTCAAGGAAAAGGTGCGGTCCCGCTCCACCGACAAGTGATAACCGGGCCCGGCGAAATACAGTGTTCCGGCCTCAATCAGCGTTTTGTCGTGGGCTTCCAGCACCGGCAGTGAAACGCGTCGTGCAAACACTTCCGCCAGCTGGCTACGATGCGCGTCAGGCAGGTGCAGCACCACAATGATCGGCAGCACGAAGCCTTCGCGCAGGGGGCCGAGAATGTTCAGCAACGCCTCTACACCGCCAGCCGAGGCGCCGATCACGATAGCCTCTACATAAGGCAAATCCGTTGCAGTACTCATGATTTGCGGTAGATCCGTTCTTGTTTGACCAAAGGCTCGAACTGGTTGCCGAAGGCCGAAAAATCCGGGGTTTCCTTGCTGCCCAGCACCAAAAAACCGCGATGACAAAGGGATTCGTGAAACAGTCCAAATGCCCTATCTTGTAGTTTTTTATTGAAGTAAATCAAAACATTACGGCACGAAATTAATTGAGTTTCTGAAAAGACACTGTCGGTCGCCAGGCTGTGATCGGCGAACGTCACGTTCTCACACAGGCTCTTGTCGAAAATCGCGTACCCATAAGCCGCCGTGTAGTAGTCCGCAAACGAGTGCCGGCCACCTGCCTGCTGGTAGTTATGAGTGTAGGCGCGGACATTCTCCATAGAGAAAATCCCTTGCTTGGCTTTGTCCAGCGAGCGCGGATTAATGTCAGTGGCATAGATGATGGTGCGATCGAGCAAGCCTTCTTCGCGCAGCAGGATCGCCATCGAATAGACCTCTTCACCGGTACTGCAGCCTGCGATCCAGATCTTGATCGAGGGATAGGTCTTGAGCAGCGGCACCACTTCCTGACGCATGGCCAGGAAGTGCGAAGGGTCGCGGAACATTTCGCTGACCGGGATCGTCAGCAATTGCAGCAACTGCATGAACGCCGTCGGATCGTGCAGGACCTTTTCCTGCAACGCCGAGATGGTCGCGCATTCGAACTGGCTCAAGGCGTGCTGGACCCGGCGCTTGATCGAAGCACCGGAGTAGTCGCGAAAGTCGTAGCTGTACTTGAGGTAGATCGCCTCGATCAACAACCGCAATTCGATTTCGGTGTTTCTCTCCACTTAGATACGTTCCATCTTCGGTAACCACACACGAATCAGCGAGAACAGGCGATCCAGGTCGATGGGCTTGGCCAGGTAATCGTTGGAACCGGCCAGCAGGCAGCGCTCCTGATCGTCCTTCATGGCCTTGGCCGTCACCGCAATGATCGGCAGTTTGCGCCAGCGCGGGTCCTTGCGGATCAAGGTGGTGGCCTCGTAGCCATCCATCTCCGGCATCATCACGTCCATCAACACCAGATCGATGTCCTCGACTTCATTCAGTCTTTCAATCGCCTCACGACCGTTCCGGCCGATGACCACGACTGCGCCCTTTTGCTCCAGCGCGCTGGTGAGGGCGAAGATATTGCGTACATCGTCGTCCACCAGCAGCACCTTGCGACCCTCGAAGACCTTGTCGCGGCTGCGCGCGGTCTTGAGCATCTTCTGCCGTTCATGGGACAACCGGGATTCGACTTTGTGCAGAAAGAGTGTCACCTCATCCAGCAAACGCTCGGGCGAGCGTGCGCCCTTGATGATGATCGAGCGTGAATACTTGCGCAGCTCGGCCTCTTCGTCCCGGGTCAGGTTGCGCCCGGTGTAGACGATCACCGGCGGGAACGAGCAGATGTCCTCGGTGGACATGCGCTTGAGCAAGTCGTTGCCGAGCATGTCCGGCAGCTTCAGGTCGATGATCATGCAGTCGAAAATCGTCGTGCGCAGCAGGTCCAGCGCGTCCTGCGCCAGGCCGACCGCGGTGATCTCGATGTCATCGTCGCCGATCAGGCGGGCAATACTGTCTCGCTGCAGGTCGTCGTCTTCCACCAGCAGCACGCGTTTGACCTTCTGGGTCAGCTTGGCTTCGAGGCGGGCAAACACGTCCTTGAGTTCTTCGCGGGTGGTCGGTTTGACCGCATAACCGATGGCACCCATGTGCATGGCGGCTTCGACCCGGTCTTCGACCGAGATCACATGAACCGGAATGTGCCGGGTTTCAGCGTGCTCCTTCAGACGTTGCAACACGGTGAGTCCGGAATGATCGGGCAGGCGCATGTCCAGCAGTATGGCGTCCGGAATGAATTCCCTGGCCAGGTCATAGCCCTCGTCGGCCCCGTGCGCCACCAGGCACTGATAACCCAGCTCGTGTGCCAGGTCGTAGAGAATGCGCGCAAAGTTCGGCTCATCCTCCACCACAAGAATGCAGCGAGTGGCGAACGGTGCCTTGGTGCGGTCGTCGTCGAAGCGCGGGATATCGACTTCGGCAATCAGTGGCACCGCAGTCGGCGCCACTCTCGGTGTCGCGGCAACCGGTGAAGCCTTCATCGGCTCGACAGGCTCCTCACCCGGTTCGACGTATTGTTGCGGCAACACCAGGGTGAACACACTGCCCTGCCCCAGCTCGCTGGTAACGCTGATGGAGCCGCCGAGCAAGGCAGCGAGGTCGCGGGAAATCGACAATCCCAGGCCAGTGCCGCCGTAACGGCGATTGGTGGTGCCATCGGCCTGACGGAAGGCTTCGAAAATGCTTTCCTGCTGATCCTGTGCAATGCCGATCCCGGAATCGCGGACGATGAAGGCAATCCCGTCGCCCGGCTGACTGGCGACCGTCAGGCTGACGCTGCCCTTTTCGGTGAACTTCACGGCGTTGGACAGCAGGTTCTTGATGACCTGCTCCAGGCGCTGGCGGTCGGTAAAGATCATCATCGGCGCACCGGCCTGCAGCTCGATCTGGAAGTCCAGTTTCTTGTCCGTAGCCAGTGGCTGGAACATCCCGCGCAAGCCGTCCACCAGACGGGCGACGCTGGTGTTCTCCGGTCGCATCTCAAGCTTGCCGGCCTCGACCTTGGAGATGTCGAGAATGTCGTTGATCAGGTTGAGCAAGTCATTGCCGGCGGAGTAGATCGACTCGGCAAACTTGACCTGCTCGGCGCTGAGGTTTTCCTGAGGGTTTTCCGCCAGCAACTTGGCCAGGATCAACGAGCTGTTCAGCGGCGTGCGCAATTCGTGTGACATGTTGGCGAGGAATTCGGACTTGTACTTGCTGGAACGCTGCAACTCTTCGGCGCGCTCTTCGAGCTGAATCTGAGCCTGATTGAGTTCGGTGTTCTTCAGGTCCATCGCGTCGCGCTGCTCGGCGAGGATTCCGGCCTGTTCGGCGAGCTGTTCGTTGGTCTGTTCCAGCTCGACCTGCTGGGTCTCCAGGTGCGCTTGGGACTCCTTGAGAATCCGCGACTGTTCTTCCAGCTCTTCGTTGGCGGTCTTGAGCTCTTCTTGCTGAACTTGCAGCTCTTCATTGAGCTGCTGGGTTTCAGCCAGTACTTCCTGCAAGCGCTGGCGATAGCGAGCGGCTTCGATGGACGTGCCGATGTTGCCGGCAATCAGCTCGAGCAATTCGATGTCGCGGTCGTCCAGCGGACGCAGGAAGCCCAGTTCGATCACACCGTTGACCCGGTCATCATCGCTGGTCGGTACCACCAGCACGCTATGGGGCAGGCCTTCACCGAGACCGGAACTGACCTTGAAGTAGTCGCTCGGTACGGCGTCGAGACGGATCAGGCGCGCCTGTTGTGCCACCTGGCCGACAATCCCTTCGTCACTGTAAATCTGTTGTTCAAGTGCTTCCTGTTCACGGGAGAACCCGTAAGACGCGATGCGCTTGAGGCCGCCGTGGTCTTCACGAACATAAATAGCCGCCACTGCCGTGTCGAGGTACTGCGCGCAAAACTGCAGGATGTTACGGCCCAGCAGATTAAGGGACAGTTGCCCGAGCACTTGTTCGGCCAGTTCGGTTTGACCGTTACGCAGCCAGGCCTGCTGTTCCAGGCGATGGGCACTGGCCTGTTGCGCGGCGAGGTTGGCGCTGTAACTGTGCGAAAGGTTGAGCAAATCCCGCCGGCCAATGTAGGCCAGCAACCCGCTGATACCGACGATGAACAACAGATAAAGGCTGATGCTCCAGATCGTGGTGCGGCGCACGTCTTCATTGCGCGCGGCGCGCAACTGTTGCTCCATGTCGATCACATCTTCGAATTGCTTGCGGATCTCGTCGGTGAGCCGCTTGCCGCGTCCGACCTTGACCGCGCCACGGTAGTCGCCACTGGCGCGCTGCAAATCAATCATTGTCTGTGCGTAGGTCGCCCATTCATCCTGCAAGCCCTGAAGCCGATGCAGACGGTCGGTCTGCACCGGATTGTCCGCCGTCAATTCGAGCAAGGTCTTGAGCGCAACCGCGATTCTCGGCTTGGCGGTTTCATAGGGTTCGAGGAACTGCTCGTCGCCACTGAGCAGGAAGCCGCGCATGCCGGTTTCCAGGTCGACGGTCAGCTTCACCGCTTCATTGGCGTTATTGATCACCCGGTCGGTGTGCTCGACCCACTGGATCACCGACAACAGATAAGTGATCAGCGAGACAAAGAACACCGCACTGAGCACACCCACACCCAGCGGCAGGCTGATATTGCGGCTCAGAAGCTTACGAAATCGTTGCTCATCAACCGAAGACGCAGAGGTCATGGTGGAAGCCTTATCGAACTGTTGAAAACCAAGGAGTTTGCCCCAAAACGGCCGCATCGATCCAATTATCTGACTATTTGCGCGCAAAATCCTACATTCAGCTGTCCCGGCGCAAAGGAGCGGTTATCCTTGCCGGCGCTTGTGCGGCTATTCTTTTTCTACCGCGTCGGGAACTTGTCGGGTGCCGCCACTTACTCAAGCAAGAGCCCGGCGATTTTGATCGACCGGCCACCGCGATTTCCAACCTTTGAGAGCCCCACTATGTCCGCCAACGCGTCCATCATCCTTGTCGTTGAAGACGATGCCATCGTGCGCATGCTGATCGTCGATGTGCTGGAGGAACTGGAGTTCAACGTGCTGGAGGCCGACGGCAGCGAGAAGGCACTGGAGTTTCTCAACGATGAAGACCAGCACATCGACCTGATGATGACCGACGTGGGTTTACCCGTGATGGATGGTCGAGAGCTGGCCACCCAGGCCCGGATGCTGCGCCCCGAGCTGCCCATCCTGTTTGCCAGTGGCTATGCCGAAAGCATTGAGGTGCCCGAAGGGATGCATGTGATCGGCAAGCCGTTCTCCATCGATCAGTTGCGGGACAAGGTCAAAGGCATTCTCGCAGGCGCCTGAAATCGGTCAGTACGGGCACAGGAATCGCCCTCGGCTGTGGTTTAATTGCCACCCCGCGATTGTCCCCTGCCCTCTGCCCGTTTCAAGGAATCTCCGTTCATGAGTCAGCCCCGCGCAACCAAAGTCCTGGTCATTGGTTATGTCTGGCCCGAGCCGCGCTCGTCTGCGGCGGGTGGGCACGTCATGCAACTGCTCGGGGCTTTCTTGCAGCAAGGCTGGGACGTCACTTTCAGCAGCCCCGCCGGCGCTGGCGAACATCAGGAAGACCTGACGGTGCTGGGCATTCGTGAAGTGCCGATCGAGCTGAATAACAGCAGCTTCGACACGTTCATCAGCGAACTGGCGCCGGATATCGTGCTGTTCGAACAATTCATGATGGAAGAGCAGTTCGGCTGGCGAGTCGAAAAGCACTGCCCGACTGCCTTGCGCGTGCTCGGGACCCAGGATTTGCAAAGCCTGCGCCATGCCCGGCATCAACGGCTCAAGGATAGATTGAAGGCCAGTGACGATGACAATGACTTCAACGAACTGTTCGCGCCGGCGTTGCGTGAAGAGTTCGAACTCATGGCCGATACCGATCTGGCCAAACGGGAGATCGCTGCGTTGTATCGCTGCGACTTGAACCTGATGATTTCCGAAGTGGAAATCGAGTTGCTGGTCGAGCAATTCAAGGTGCCTCGCAGCCTGCTGCATTGGTGCCCGCTGATGGTCGAGCCGCCAAGCGAGCCGCCAATCCCTTTTGAAGACCGCGCGCACTTTGTCAGTATTGGCAACTTCCGCCATGCGCCGAACTGGGATGCGGTGCTCTGGATGAAAACCACCCTCTGGCCGCTGATTCGCGAGCAACTGCCCAGCGCCCGGCTGCACATCTACGGGGCCTACACACCGCCCAAGGCCACCGCGCTGCACAACGCGGCCCAGGGCTTTCATGTCATGAACTGGGCAGAAGATGCATTGCAAGTCATGTCGGCCGCCCGGGTATGTCTGGCGCCGTTGCGTTTCGGTGCCGGCATCAAAGGCAAACTCGTCGAAGCGATGATCTGCGGTACGCCGAGTGTCACCACACCGATCGGTGCCGAGGCCATGCATGGCCAGCGACCATGGCCGGGAGCCGTGACCCGCACGGCGCGCGAGTTCGCCGATTGCGCCGTGCAACTCTATAAAGACCAGGCGCAATGGTCGAACGCTCAGGCGTTGGGTCTGCAATTGCTGGCCGATCGGTATCAAACCCAGGTCCACGGCCCGGCGTTGATTACGAAGCTCGAGTTTTGCCAACAGCACTTGTCGCAAATCAGAAGGGACAACTTCACCGGCAGCATGCTGCGCCATCATCAGCACAAGAGCACTCAATACATGGCGCAATGGATTGAAGCGAAAAACCGCTTTAAAGAAGAGGCATGATCATTAAACTCCTCTTCACCCCACGGACGGGGCGAAGCAACTGACAGGAGTGACAATGACACGATATACCGAAGGGACTCTCGACAAACGCAAGTGGATGAGCGATGTCCTCGACATCAACCACATCAAATTGACTGACATTATCTGGCCCGGCGTACATAACGCCGGCATGGACAAGCAAGCGCCTAACTATGAGGTGGTCATCGGCAACTGGACCACCTGTCAAAACGATTCATTTGCCTGGCAACTGTCCAACGGCGCACGGGCATTTGATATCCGCCTCGGCTACACCGAGGGCCGCGACCAATCGATCTTCTACTTTCATCACAACGGCTACCAGTCTCATCGCATCCTCGACGAGCTGATGAGCGCGGTATCGACCTTCCTTGATCAAAATCCGGATGAATTCATCGTTCTCGACTTCCACCAGCTTGGGGACGGAGAAAAACCCTTCGCCTATAAAAAGCTGAATGACGTGCTGGTGAGCCGGCTCGGACAACGGATCATACCGCCCTCCGACGCCACTAAAACGGTGGGGGAACTCAAAGGCACCAGCTCCCGCCGAAGGCTGGTACTGGCGGCTCCACCTGTACCGGGGCTGGACGATGATTATTTCTGGTCGCGCATCCCCCACAAGTGGAGCGGCGAGGTCTTCACTGACACCGCGGAACTGGAACGCCACATTTCCAGCACGCTGGAAGATGCACCGTTCGAAACCTTTCTATGGTCGTTGTCGGCCACCAGTTATGGGGTTCTGGGCGGGCCTCAGCACATCAAGAACCAGATCAACACCTGGTTCAATCCCACCCGGGACTGGGTGACGCGCTGCTGCATTATCAACACCGACTTTTTCGACGAATCGGAAATCGTCCGCTATTGCTGGAGCGCTACGAGCATGAAGGCGGTTTACGGCAGCGCCTTGCACCGGCCAGTGGACGCGTAAAGCGGTTCAACATGCCACAAGCTGGCATTGCCGGCCCGGAAAGGGGCATGATCAGGGTGCGATAACAAAAAAAGCGCCCTGATATGACCCGGACTGCCAAAGTTACCGATCCTTCCTACGAACTGATGGACGACCACAACGGGTTGTCGATCATCTATCGCCAGCACGGATTCCCCTGCCCGTTGGTGCGCTGGCACTTCCACAAGGAATATGAACTGCACCTGATCGTCGCCAGCTCCGGCAAGGTGTTCATCGGCGACTACATCGGCAACTTCTACCCGGAAAGCCTGTTTCTCACCGGCCCCAACCTGCCCCACAACTGGATCAGCCAGGTGGCCGAAGACGAAGTGGTCCCCAAGCGCGACATGCTGGTCAATTTCACTGACGAGCTGTTCGAGGGCGGGCACCAGGTATTCGCCGAACTCAAGACGCTTGCACCGCTGCTGGAGCGCGCGCAGTACGGCATCGAGTTTCGCTGCAAACGCACCATTCGCCAGGCGATGACCCTGATGCAGCGTATCGCCGATACAAAAGGCGTGACCCGGCTCGGGCATTTTTTCATTCTGCTGGAGTTGCTCGCAGCGTCCGACGACTACCAGTTGCTGTCCGGTGCCACGACGCCACAACTGGCCGACGAACACAATATCGACCGCACCAACCGCGCCGTGGATTACATCTTTGCCCACTACGCCCGTGAACTGCCACTGGAGGAAGTCGCCGGGCATCTGGGCATGAAGCCGACTTATTTCAGTCGCGTGTTCAAGCAGGCCACCGGGCGCTGCTTCATCGAGTTCGTCAATCGTCTGCGCATCAGCAAATCCTGCGAACTGCTGGCCGACGGCGATAAACCGGTGACTGATGTGTGTTTCGAGTCGGGTTTCAACAATATTTCCAACTTCAATCGGCGTTTTCAGCAGCTCAAGGGCATGACGCCATCGCACTACCGGCGGTTGGCGGTGCAGCGGTTGACCGAACAGAATCTGGGTTAGAAGATCAAAAGATCGCAGCCTTCGGCAGCTCCTACAGGGGATCGCATTCTTTCCGTAGGAGCTGCCGAAGGCTGCGATCTTTTGATTTTCGCCCCTGTAACCTGTACGGATTCAATCAGGGTTAATCGCCAAAACACCATGCGCTGCACTTCCCGCACTGACGCCCAGTGCAAAATAGTATCGATTCAAGTGCGATGGATGATTTGTCACGTCATCAATTGAAGGCTGTAATCAGTGCATATTCTTCCTGCCGTCGGAAGACACAAAAACAATAACTGTCCTTCTGTAACCCCCCGGGTGCAGAAAAGGAGTGCACGATGCAACCTTCTGTAAAAGCTCTGCTTGCCCTCACCTGCATGACCCTCAGCAGCGTCAGCCTCGGTGCCCAGACACTGACCATCGCCACCGTCAACAACAGCGACATGATCCGCATGCAAAAGCTTTCGAAAACCTTCGAGGCCGAGCACCCGGACATCAAGCTCAATTGGGTGGTACTCGAAGAAAACGTCCTGCGCCAACGCCTGACTACCGACATTGCCACCCAGGGTGGCCAGTTCGATGTGCTGACCATCGGCATGTACGAAGCCGCACTCTGGGGCGCCAAGGGTTGGCTGGAGCCGATGAAGGACTTGCCTGCCAGCTACGCCCTCGACGATGTGTTCCCTTCGGTGCGTGAAGGCCTGTCGGTCAAGGGCTCGCTCTACGCCCTGCCGTTCTACGCCGAAAGCTCCATCACCTATTACCGCACCGATCTGTTCAAGGACGCCGGGCTGACCATGCCCGAACGTCCGACCTGGACCCAGATCAGCGAGTTCGCCAGCAAACTCACTAATAAGGATAAGGAACAGTACGGCATCTGCCTGCGCGGCAAGGCCGGCTGGGGCGAGAACATGGCGCTGATCACTACCGTGGCCAACGCCTACGGTGCGCGCTGGTTCGATGAAAAATGGCAGCCGGAATTCACCGGTCCGGAATGGAAAAACGCCCTGAACTTCTACGTCGACACCATGAAGAAGTCCGGCCCGCCGGGGGCTTCGAGCAACGGTTTCAACGAAAACCTGGCGCTGTTCAACAGCGGCAAGTGCGCCATTTGGGTCGATGCCAGCGTCGCGGGCTCGTTCGTCACCGACAAGACCCAAAGCAAGGTCAGCGACCACGTCGGTTTCACCTACGCGCCGCATGAGACCACCGACAAAGGTTCGGCCTGGCTGTATTCCTGGGCGCTGGCGATCCCCACCAGTTCCAAGGCCAAAGATGCAGCGAAAACCTTTAGCGCCTGGGCCACGTCCAAGGAGTACGGGGCGCTGGTTGCAGAGAAAGACGGCATTGCCAACGTGCCGCCAGGCACACGGGCCTCGACCTACAGCGAGGCTTACATGAGCGCAGCACCGTTCGCCAAGGTGACCCTCGAGTCGCTGAAAGCGGCAGACCCGAGCAAACCGACCCTCAAACCGGTGCCGTATATCGGCATTCAGCTGGTGACCATTCCTGAGTTCCAGGCCGTGGGCACCCAGGTCGGCAAGCTGTTCTCGGCCGCGCTGATCGGCCAGACCACGGTCGATCAGGCGCTGGCCGCCGCCCAGCAAACCACCGAACGTGAGATGAAGCGCGCCGGTTACCCCAAGTAGCCCCGCAACCTCTGTGGGAGCGAGCCTGCTCGCGATGAAGCCATCACATTCAACCTCGTTGTTGGCTGATAAATCGCTATCGCGAGCAGGCTCGCTCCCACAATGGATCTTCGTATATCTGTTCTTAATCGGTTCTGATTGCCATGAATATTTCAACTGCCAAAGCTCACATGGACATTCCCCAACCGGTGCGTAAAAACCGGTTGGCCAATCCCGGCTGGTTTCTGGTCAGCCCCTCGGTGGCGTTGTTGCTGCTGTGGATGATCGTGCCACTGGGCATGACCGTTTACTTCTCGATGATCCGCTACAACCTGCTCTACCCCGGTGAAAACCAGTTCGTGGGGCTGGAGAATTTCACCTATTTCCTCAGCGACTCGGGCTTCATGCCCGGCGCCACCAACACCCTGTTGCTGGTGGGCAGCGTGCTGCTGATCAGCGTGGTACTCGGGGTGTTGATCAGCGCGCTGCTTGAGGCCAGTGAGTTTCTCGGTCGCGGCATCGTGCGGGTGATGCTGATCTCGCCGTTCTTCATCATGCCCACCGTCGGTGCGCTGATCTGGAAGAACCTGATTTTCCACCCGGTGTCGGGGATTCTCGCCTACATCTGGAAACTGTTCGGCGCGCAGCCGGTGGACTGGCTGGCCCATTACCCGCTGCTGTCGATCATCATCATTGTCTCCTGGCAATGGCTGCCCTTCGCGATCCTGATCCTGATGACCGCCATGCAGTCACTCGACCAGGAACAGAAAGAAGCCGCGCGCCTGGACGGTGCGGGCCCGATCGCGATCTTCTGGCACCTGACCCTGCCGCACCTGGCACGCCCGATTGCTGTCGTCGTGATGATCGAAACCATCTTCCTGCTCTCGGTGTTCGCCGAAATCTTCACCACCACCAACGGCGGCCCCGGCTACGCCTCGACCAACCTCGCCTACCTGATCTACAACCAGGCGCTGGTGCAGTTCGACGTCGGCATGGCGTCCGCAGGCGGTTTGATCGCGGTGGTCATTGCCAACATCGCGGCCATCGTGCTGGTGCGGATGATCGGCAAAAACCTGACAGACAAAGCCTGAGGCCTGCGCCATGACCCTTCAACAATCCCGTCGCCTGCAAAGCCTGCTGCTGGGCACCCTGGCCTGGGCCATTGCGATCCTGATTTTCTTCCCGATCTTCTGGATGGTGCTGACCAGTTTCAAAACCGAAATCGATGCGTTCGCCACACCACCGCAGTTCATCTTCATGCCGACGCTGGAGAACTACCTGCACATCAACGAGCGCAGCGATTACTTCAGCTTCGCCTGGAACTCCGTGGTGATTTCGTTCAGCGCTACGGCTCTGTGCCTGCTGATCGCGGTGCCGGCGGCCTACTCCATGGCGTTCTACGAAACCCAGCGCACCAAGGGCACGCTGCTGTGGATGCTCTCCACCAAGATGCTGCCGCCGGTGGGGGTGCTGATGCCGATTTATCTGCTGGCCAAGAGCTTTGGCCTGCTGGACACGCGCATCGCACTGATCGTGATCTACACGCTGATCAACCTGCCGATCGTGGTCTGGATGATTTACACCTACTTCAAGGACATCCCCAAGGACATCCTCGAAGCCGCGCGTCTGGACGGTGCAACCCTGTGGCAGGAAATGGTCCGGGTGCTGCTGCCGATCGCCAAAGGCGGCCTGGCTTCCACGGTGCTGCTGTCGCTGATCCTGTGCTGGAACGAAGCGTTCTGGTCACTGAACCTGACCTCGTCCAAAGCCGCGCCACTGACCGCATTAATCGCCTCGTACTCAAGCCCTGAAGGTCTGTTCTGGGCCAAGTTGTCGGCGGTGTCCACACTGGCCTGCGCGCCGATCCTGATCTTCGGCTGGATCAGCCAGAAACAATTGGTCCGCGGCCTGTCCTTCGGAGCCGTGAAATGAATCAAAAGATCGCAGCCTGCGGCAGCTCCTACACAGAGCGCCCGGCCAATGTGATCCCCCTGTAGGAGCTGGCGCAGCCTGCGATCTTTTGATCTTCAAGGCGCGCCCAACTGAATAACGACAAGCGGAGGCCCATCATCATGGCCAACCTGAAAATCAAGAATCTGCAAAAAGGCTTCGAAGGCTTTTCCATCATCAAAGGCATCGACCTGGAAGTGAACGACAAGGAGTTCGTGGTGTTCGTCGGCCCGTCGGGCTGCGGCAAATCCACGCTGCTGCGACTGATCGCGGGCCTTGAAGAAGTCAGCGGCGGCACCATCGAACTCGATGGTCGCGACATCACCGAAGTCAGCCCGGCCAAGCGCGATCTGGCGATGGTGTTCCAGACCTACGCTCTGTACCCGCACATGAGCGTGCGCAAAAACATGTCGTTTGCCCTTGATCTGGCCGGCGTACCGAAAGCGGAAGTCGAAAAGAAAGTCGGCGAAGCGGCACGCATCCTTGAGCTCGGGCCGATGCTCGAACGTAAACCAAAGCAGCTTTCGGGCGGTCAGCGTCAACGGGTGGCCATCGGCCGGGCGATCGTGCGTAACCCGAAAATTTTCCTGTTCGATGAACCGCTGTCCAACCTCGACGCCGCCCTGCGGGTGCAGATGCGCCTGGAACTGTTGCGACTGCATAAAGACCTGCAGGCGACCATGATCTACGTGACTCACGACCAGGTCGAAGCCATGACCATGGCCGACAAAGTGGTCGTACTCAATGGCGGCAAGGTTGAACAGGTGGGTTCACCGCTGGACCTGTATCACCAGCCGGCCAACCTGTTTGTCGCAGGCTTCCTCGGTACGCCGAAAATGGGCTTCCTCAAAGGCAAGGTCACCCGCGTCGAAAGCCAAAGCTGCGAAGTGCTGCTGGACGCCGGCACCCGCATCAGCCTGCCGTTGAGCGGCGCCAACCTGAGCGTCGGCGGCGCGGTGACGCTGGGTATTCGCCCGGAACACCTCAACCTCGCGCAAACCGGCGACTGCACCTTGCAAGTCACCGCCGATGTCAGCGAGCGCCTGGGCAGCGACACGTTCTGCCACGTGGTGACCTCGTCCGGCGAAGCCCTGACCATGCGCGTTCGCGGTGACCTGGCGAGCCGTTATGGCGAGGCGCTGAGCCTGCACCTGGACGCCGAGCACTGCCATTTATTCGATGCCGACGGCGTGGCGCTCACACGCCCACTGCGCGCCGCGGCCTGATTCCGGGATCTTGTGATGAAACTGAATAAACAGAACCTGCACCACCTCGCACCCGAAGTGGCCCTGCCCGCCTATGCCCTGAGCGACACCCGCCAAGGCATCGCGCACATTGGTGTCGGTGGCTTCCACCGCGCTCATCAGGCGTATTACACCGACGCCTTGATGAACACTGGCGAAGGCCTGGACTGGGCGATTTGCGGCGTCGGCCTGCGCGCCGAAGACCGTCGCGCCCGGGACGACCTGAAAGAACAGGATTACCTGTTTACCCTGTTCGAACTGGGCGACACCGACGACACCGAAGTCCGGGTCATCGGCGCCATCCGCGACATGTTGCTGGCCGAAGACGGTGCGCCAGTGCTGGTCGACAAATTGGCCAGCCCCGAGATTCGCATCGTTTCGCTGACCATCACCGAGGGCGGCTACTGCATCGACGACAGCACCGGCGAATTCATGGCGCACTTGCCGCAAATCCAGCACGACCTGGCCCATCCGGATTCGCCAAAAACCGTGTTCGGTTTTCTCTGCGCCGCGCTGGCCAAACGTCGTGCGACGGGTACACCGGCGTTCACCTTGATGTCCTGCGATAACTTGCCGCACAACGGCGCGGTCACCCGCAAAGCCCTGCTGGCCTTCGCCGCCCTGCGCGATGCCGACCTGCGGGACTGGATCGCCGACAATGTGAGCTTCCCCAACGCCATGGTCGACCGCATCACACCGATGACCAGCACCGAACACAAGCTGCAATTGCACGACCAACACGCCATCGACGACGCCTGGCCGGTGGTCTGCGAACCGTTTGTGCAGTGGGTGCTGGAAGACAAGTTCGTCAACGGTCGCCCGGCCTGGGAAAAGGTCGGCGTGCAGTTCACCGACGACGTCACGCCCTATGAAGAAATGAAGATAAAACTGCTCAACGGCAGTCACCTGGCCCTGACTTATCTGGGGTTTTTGAAGGGTTATCGCTTCGTTCACGAAACCATGAATGATCCGCTGTTCGTGCGTTACATGCGTGCCTACATGGACCTGGACGTGACCCCGCAACTGTCGCCGGTGCCGGGGATCGACCTGACCGAGTACAAAAACACGCTGGTGGCGCGCTTCTCCAATCAGGCAATTGCCGATCAGTTGGAGCGTGTGTGTTCGGACGGTTCGTCGAAATTCCCCAAGTTCACCATTCCAACGATCAACCGACTGATTGCCGACGGGAAGGAAACCAAGCGTGCCGCACTGGTCGTGGCTGCCTGGGCCTTGTACTTGAAGGGTGTGGATGAGAATGGCGATACCTACACCATTCCGGATCCGCGAGCTACATTCTGTCAGGCGCTGGTGACGGATGATGCGTTGATCACTCAGCGGCTGCTGGAGGTTGAGGAGATCTTTGGCACGGCGATTCCTCATTCGCCGGAATTCGTTGCGGCGTTTGAGTGGTGCTGCAACAGTTTGCGGGATGTCGGGGTCACGCGGACATTGGAGCGTGTGCTGGCGTAAGCACGAGGGTGAATTGACTGCCGTCATCGCGAGCAGGCTCGCTCCCACAGGGAATCGGTGTCGAGCACAAAATCCGTGTTCACTGAAGATTTAATGTGGGAGCGGGCTTGCTCGCGATTGTGTTCACTGAGATCGACCTGAAACACCAAGGATCTTCCATGACAAACCAACAATTATTCCTGGGCATCGACTGCGGCACGCAAGGCACCAAAGCAATCATCCTCGATGCGAACAGCGGCGAAGTACTTGGCTTGGGCGCCGCCGCGCACAGTCTGATCAGTGGTGCCAATGGCCGACGCGAGCAGGACACGTCGCAATGGCTGGAAGCGTTCACACTTGCCACCCGCCGCGCCCTGCTTGCAGCCAACGTCGATGGCCAGGAGATCCTTGGCATCGGCGTCTCCGGCCAGCAACACGGTCTGGTGCTGCTTGACGATCAGGGTCAGGTGCTGCGCCCGGCCAAGCTCTGGTGCGACACCGAAACCACCCCGGAGAACGACCGCCTGCTGACTCATCTGGGCGGTGAAAAAGGCTCGCTGGAACGCCTCGGCGTGGTCATCGCACCGGGTTACACGGTTTCAAAGTTGCTGTGGACCAAAGAACAGCACCCCGAGATTTTTTCCCGCATCGCACGCATCCTGCTGCCCCATGACTACCTCAACTACTGGCTCACCGGCCGCAGTTGCAGTGAGTATGGGGATGCCTCCGGCACCGGGTATTTCAACGTGCGCAGCCGCCAGTGGGACTTGCAACTGCTGCGCGACATCGACCCCACCGGCCGGCTGCAAGCTGCGCTGCCGGAGCTGATCGATGCGCATCAAGCAGTCGGCACGATCCTGCCGAGCATCGCCGAACACCTGGGCATCAACCCGCAGGCGCTGGTGTCCAGCGGCGGTGGCGACAACATGATGGGCGCCATCGGCACCGGCAATATTCAGCCTGGCGCGATCACCATGAGCCTCGGTTCCTCGGGGACGGTCTACGCCTATGCCGAGCAGCCTAAAGTCAGCCCCGATGCCTCGGTCGCGACGTTCTGTTCTTCCAGCGGGGGCTGGCTGCCGCTGATCTGCACCATGAACCTGACCAACGCCACCGGGGTGATTCGCGAGTTGTTCGAGCTGGATATCGAGCGGTTCAACGATCTCGTCGCGCAAGCGCCAATCGGCGCTGAAGGCGTGTGCATGCTGCCGTTTCTCAACGGTGAGCGCGTCCCCGCCCTGCCCCACGCCACCGGCAGCCTGCTGGGCCTGACCATGACCAACCTGACCCAGGCCAACCTGTGCCGCGCCGTGGTGGAAGGCACGACCTTCGGTTTGCGTTATGGACTGGACCTGCTGCGCCAGAATGGCTTACAAAGCCGCAGCATCTGCCTGACCGGCGGCGGCTCGAAAAGCCCGGTGTGGCGGCAGATGGTTGCCGACATCATGAACACGCCGGTGATTTGTACCGAGCAAAGCGAAGCCGCCGCCCTGGGCGCGGCGATTCAGGCGGCGTGGTGCAAGTCCTGGGCAAACGGGCATGAGGACAGTCTGGCGGATCTTTGCGAGCGCTGCGTAAAGCTCGATCCGGCCAGCGAAACCCTGCCGATCGCCGACAATGTGGCGGCCTGTGAGCAGGCCTATGAACGTTATCAACGGCATGTCGCAACCCTTTAAAGAGCGAGTAACTATGTATCTGGTGTGTGGCGAAGCGCTGTTCGATTTCTTCAGTGAAAACGACGCCAGCGGCCTGGCTTCAAAAGTGAATTTCAAGGCCATTGCCGGCGGTTCGCCGTTCAACGTGGCGGTGGGTTTGCGTCGGTTGGGTGTGGAGTCGGCGCTGTTTGCCGGGCTGTCCACCGACTACCTTGGCCGGCGCTTGCAGCAGGTGCTGCAGGATGAAGGCGTGCGAGCGGACTATCTCGTGGATTTCCCTGCGCCGACCACGCTGGCGATGGTTGCCGTCGGCGCGAATGGTTCGCCGCAGTACAGCTTCCGTGGTGAAGGCTGTGCCGATCGGCAACTGGGCCTGGAGCACCTGCCGGAACTCGGACCTGAAGTGCGCGGTTTGCACATCGGCTCGTTCTCGCTGGTGGTGCAGCCGATTGCCGACACGCTGCTGACACTGGTGCGCCGGGAAAGCGGCCAGCGCTTGATCAGCCTCGATCCGAACGTGCGGCTCAATCCTGAGCCGGATATCGAGCTGTGGCGTTCGCGGATTGCGACCCTGGTTGAGCTGGCCGACCTGATCAAGGTCAGCGATGAGGATTTGAGTCTGTTGTATCCGGAGCAGGATCCACAGCGCGTGATCGAAGGCTGGCTGCAACATCGTTGTCAGTTGGTGTTCCTCACCCGTGGTGGCGAGGGTGCAACGGTGTTCAGTCGTGCACATGGTTCGTGGTCGGTGCCGGCCTGTTCGGTGAAGATTGCCGATACCGTGGGGGCTGGAGATACGTTCCAGGCGGCGTTGATTACGTGGCTGACGGAGCAGCAATTGGATTCGGTTGAGGGGGTGCAGCGGCTGAGCCGTGAGCAGATTGATGCCATGGTCAGGTTTGCGGTGCAGGCTGCAGCCCTGACATGCAGCAAGACCGGGCCGGATTTGCCGTATCGGCATCAGTTAGAGCTTCACTGAGTTTCAGGGCCTCATCGCGAGCAGGCTCGCTCCCACATTGGATCGTTGTCAAACACAAAACCTGTGTCCACTGAAGATCTACTGTGGGAGCGAGCCTCCTCGCGATGGCGGGGTAACTCACGCCACCCGTTTCACTGTCACAACACCAAAAAGTTGTAGCGCCCCCCTTCCGCCGTGACACCCCGAGCGACAACACTCCGTATACGTTGGCCGAAACCCTATCGATAGGGGTTTTCCCGATAGCTGACCGTATTCACCCCTACGCCATTTGCGCCTTGAACGAGCCGGTTTAATCCTGCACCATCCGCCCCAGCTTATCCAAAGGATGGAATTCAAGGCATGCTGGACGCAAACGCAACCCATATTTCCCTCACGCTGCACGGCGTTTCCGTTGACCTTCAGGTACTCAGTTTCGTCGGTCGCGAAGCCCTCAATCAGCCCTTCTGTTTTGACATCGAACTGGTCAGCAACCGCGCCGACCTGAAGCTCGAAGAGTTGCTGCACAAGCCTGGCTGCCTGACCTTTGGCGCTACCGGTAAAGGCATCATTCACGGTCTGGTCTATCGAATCAAGCAAGGCGACTCCGGCAAAAGCCTGACCCGCTACAGCATCAGTCTGGTGCCGCAACTGGCTTACCTGCGCCACAACCATGACCAGCAGATCTTCCAGCACCTGACCGTCCCCAAGATCATCGCCCAGGTACTTGAAGCCCGCGGCATCCTTGGCGACGCCTATAGCTTCCAGCTCGGCGCGATCTACCCGGAACGCGTCTATTGTGTGCAGTACGACGAATCCGACCTGCATTTCATCCAGCGCCTGTGCGAAGAAGAAGGCATCCACTTCCACTTCCAGCACAGCGCCAGCGGTCACAAACTGGTGTTCGGCGATGATCAGACGGTGTTCCGCAAACTCGCCCCCGTCAGCTATCAGCAAGACTCCGGCATGGCCGCCGAGAAACCGCTGATCAAGCGCTTCAACCTGCGCCTGGAAACCCGCACCAGCCGCGTCAGCCGTCGCGACTATGATTTCGAAAAACCACGCATCCTCCCCGAAGGTGCCGCTTCCAGCGCATTTGCTCCAGACCTGGAAGACTACGACTACCCTGGCCGCTTCACCGACCGCGCCCGCGGCAAGCAACTGGCAACCCGCGCCCTCGAACGTCACCGCAGCGACTACACACTCGCTGAAGGCAAAGGTGATCAGCCGACGCTGGTCAGCGGCCACTTCATGGCTTTAAGCGAACACCCGCGCGCCGAATGGAACGACCTCTGGCTGCTGCTGGAAGTGGTCCACGAAGGCAAGCAACCGCAAGTGCTGGGCGAAAACGTCACCAGCGACGTCACCCAGAACAAGGACGACTTCCATCAGGGTTATCGCAACCGCTTCCTCGCCACGCCGTGGGACGCGCACTACCGCCCTGCCCTCGAACACCCGAAACCGCAAGTTCTCGGCAGCCAGACCGCCATCGTCACCGGCCCTCCCGGTGAAGAAATTCATTGCGACGAGTACGGTCGCGTCAAAGTGCAATTCCACTGGGACCGCGACGGCCAGGCCGACGACAACACGAGTTGCTGGCTGCGCGTCACCACCGGTTGGGCCGGCAGTGCCTACGGCGGCATCGCCATTCCGCGCGTCGGCATGGAAGTGCTCGTCACCTTCCTCGAAGGCGACCCCGACCAACCGCTGATCACCGGCTGCCTGTACCACAAGGAAAACGTCGTCCCCTACGACCTGCCAGCCAACAAAACCCTTAGCACCTTCAAGACCCTCAGTTCCCCGGGCGGCAAGGGCTACAACGAGTTTCGGATTGAAGACAAAAAAGGTGCGGAACAGATCTACCTGCACGCCCAGCGCGATTGGGATGAAAACATTGAGCATGACCAGAAGATCCGCATCGGCAATGAGCGGCATGACACGGTCGAGGCGAAGGTTTTCAGTGAGTTCAAGGTGGAAGAACATCGGATCACGCACCTGGATCGCAAGACCGAGGCGCGGGCGGATGATCACCTCACTGTCGGCGTGACTCAGCATGTGAAAGTTGGGACGGCGCAGTTTGTTGAGGCCGGTGAAGAGATTCACTACCACGCGGGCAACAAGGTCGTTATTGAAGGCGGGATGGAACTCACGGCCAAGGCTGGTGGGAGTTTCGTCAAGGTGGATGCCGGTGGCGTGACGATTAGTGGCGCTGAGGTTAAGGCGAATTCGGGAGGTGCGCCGGGTGCGGGGACCGGGATCGCAATCCTCACCCCGATTATCCCAGGTGCAGCGGCAGCCGCCATTGCGGGGCAACTATTGAGCAGCCCACCGGTTGGAAAATTTAACGCCGCCCCTGATTCGGCGCCACCTGCGGTGGAAGAAGAGCTTGAGGAAGAGGAAGAAGAGGTCGAGCTGGAAGACATCACCTTACGGGTTGGGGTGTTCTTCGATGGGACGGGCAACAACCGCAACAACAGCGAGCGGGTGTTTGGCTGCTTTGCGCCGGATGTAAATCTGGAGGACATGGCAGAAGATATCCGTCAGTACTGCGCCTCTTACGGTTATGACGGTAAGGGGAGTAGCCCGGATAACAGCTATGGCAATGATGTCAGTAACGTGGCCCGGCTCTATGACCTTTACATAGACCAAGCGGATGAAACCCTGCCCATCGATGCCAAGACGGTCAGCCTGTCCGTTTATGTGGACGGGATCGGAACCAGTAGCACAGGAGAAGATTCCACTTTTTCCCAAGGTACCGGTATAGGTGTGCAGGGTGTCAGGGCGCGAGTTGAAGAAACACCGCCACTTATTCTCAAGGCTATGCAAACATTTCAAGACAACAACCCCGATAAGCGCGTGGCGAAAATCGAATTCGATATTTTCGGCTTCAGCCGTGGCTCCGCAGCGGCAAGGGATTTTGCCAATGAGGTATTAAAGGGGAACCAAAGTATCCTCGCAAAAGTGTTGCCGATGGGTTCTCCGATATTGTCGGACAGCTTTTCCTGGACGCCGCATTCTGATGTGTCCATAAATTTCATTGGCGTTTACGACACGGTTGCGGCTATTGCCAATCCGCTGGTGGGGGACTGGACTGGTAATAACGCTTATAACCCAGGGATCAATATCCATCTGGCGCCAGACGCGGCTAAGAAAGTCGTCCAATTGGTCGCTCGAAATGAACGCCGTTATAACTTTGCCCTCAACAGTCTCGGGTCGGCCGATATTGTCCTGCCTGGCGTGCATTCAGACTTGGGCGGCGGCTATTTACCTAAGGCGATGGAGCGCATCCTGCTCAGTAAACCGCGTCAAAGCGCGGTCGAAGAAAGGACGTCTTTCGCTGAAGCCAACAGTTACAAACGTGCCCAGCAAGACTTGAGTCGGCTTCAAGATCAACTGGCCCAATATAATCTTTCGTTGGAGATCCGGACGTGGGTGGTGCCGTTTCGTGGCACTGACAAAGACAACCGCAAAAACATGAAATACGTGTATGCAGCAGTCAGCAGTCAGCGCGAAGTCCGCAGTGATTTGTCCTTGATCTACTTTCGGATCATGCGCGAACTGGCCGTGGAAAATGGAGTGCCTTTTCGACAGATCCCCGAAAAAAGTCCGCGACTTGCGTTACCCGCGGACCTCGTTCCCATCTCCGAAAAACTGATGGCCTACGCTCAGGGGAAAAGCAAAACAGCTGGGCTAACCTCGCAGGAGGAGGAAGTGCTGTTCCAGCGTTATGTTCATATCTCCGATAACTGGAACGCCGCTAAAAATCGCAACAATAGCGACCTGAACATCGTCTTCATCAATCGACCAGACGAAAACTCTGTACGCACGGTGCATCCGAATGAGTAATTTTATACGTGTCGCTCTTGCCGCCTTTCTGCTCAGTGGCTGCACATTCGCCAATAGCCAGTCAATGCCCTATAAAGCCTGGCGCTTGGGATTTTCGGCTCCCGCTTACATGGAAGTTTGGATCGAGTCGGCGGATGTGGTCGATATACAGGAACAGGTATATCCACGTGCGATGAGTGGCACCGCGTCAATACTAACGCCTCCCAACAACGCCGGCGATCCCCGAGGCTGGCCGAAAAGAGCAGGTTGGGGTAAGGGTAAGTACGTGACAGGGGCTGACTTGCCCAAACAGATCTATGTCCGCTGGCAATCACTGGTCGAGCCGCAAACCTACCAGATGGTGATTAACATACCCGAGGCGACCAGGGAGATTATGCGCAAGGGGGAAAAGGTGTACTGCGCTGCCGACGGGCAATGGATCACCGGCTATCGTGAGGCAATCGGTATAAGGCTGGTTCCCGGAGGCATTGCCAAAGTCTGGGTAACCGGTCCTTGCATGACACCGATCGAGGTGACTACGGTACAAGCCGTGATTGATCCGCGTGGCCCGTATGAAGGTAAGTCTGGCGGTGAGTACGACTCACTCTCTGATGTGTCCAAAGCCTATGTCGAGAAGTTTGGGGTGCCGTACGACTCTTGGAAGTAGGTCAGAACAGGCCCTTTAAGTACCCTGGATGCGAAGGGCTAGCGCGCCACACTCCTCCCATTGAACATGGGCCTCAGTAGGTATCATGAACAGTTCAGAGAAGGGGCGCATACCCCATAATCAAGTCCGATTGTGGGTCTTTTGGCGTTTACAGAGCCGCTATTGAAAACTCTGTGCGTACGGTGCATCCATATGAGTAATTTTATACGTGTCGCTCTTGTCGCTTTTCTGCTCAGTGGATGCACATTCGCCAACAGTCATTCAATGCCTTACTAATATTCAACTCGGCGCTGAATACATGCAGTATTGGATAGACATATCCAACTCTATTGAGGAGGCGTACAAAAAATACCGTGACCTTTCCAATAGGGCTTATTACAAAAAAATAAGTGCTTGCGCAGAAAAGCTCGCAGCCAACCCCGATTCAATGCAGGTGCTGAGGGATACATTAAAGTGAAGAAGGCATGGTTCTGCTTGATCGCAGCGTTGCTTGGGACTTCCGCCTATGCGCAACCGAGCAAATCAATCCTCAGCTGCCCCTTGGCTGACGGAACGCGGATATCTTTGTTGGCTGAGCCAACCCCGGAGGGCCAGCGTCTATTCGTCGAGCTCGATCAAAAAATAGAAACCGCATTTACAGACATGCCTGATTCCGACTTTTTGGGAGAAATTGCTTTAGCCAAGTGCGCCTCTTCCAGTTTGGTATTTGCGATGAACTACGGCTCGCCCTATTTGAAGGGCGTCGTCTTACGCAAAAACCCGATCAGTCATACAGTCGAGAGAATAAATTTTGCCGAGAAAGCCTTGCCGCGTTACCTCTACCTGGGGCAAAAGCAGATGCGGCTAGTCATTCCAAATATCGGTAATGAGGTTTCCACAAAGTTTCTGGTTTATGACTATTTTTCGGGTAAAGGCCAACCGAATGAGGCAACGGGCAGTAATGTCGTACCAAACGGGCGTGGATTTAAGGTCGTACGCCTAAAGTAGGCAACCACTCGCAGTACTTCCGAACCATCTTGGGCCGAGATCTGGCATCTTCATTCCATTAAAAAATCCAGCCCTATTGGCTAATGCCGATCAGTTAAGAGATAGAGCCGGCACTGAGTAAATTGTGGCGAGGGAGCTTGCTCCCGATGGACTGCGCAGCAGTCTTTTTTGGGGCCGCTTTGCGCCCCAGCGGGAGCAAGCTCCCTCGCCACAGGTTCGGTGTCGCGCTTAACTGACTGGCATTAGCCCTATCGGCTGGATTTTGCGTTTGTGCGGGGTCAGGCCGGCGCCTTCCAGCCCAGCATCCGTTGCTGAGCAACCTTCAGCAGATCGCAACCATCCTGCGTCAGCAGGTAAAGCGCGTGGGTGATGTGTGGAATGTCCTGCACGTCGCCGTCTTTGAAACACTGGATATGGAGCGTTTCCAGTAAATCACTGGAGGCGCGGATGCGCTGGAGGGCGGCTTCGAGGATGTCTTGAGGGTTGGCTTCTGTGTCGATAACCAGGGGAGATGTATCGGCGACGTTGCTTTTGATTGAGCGATAATGATCGGGGAAAGGATTTAGCGTTGGCATAGTGGTTACTCAAACGTTAGAAAAAGTAACGCCAGCACCGTGACCAAACGATGGGAGGCGGCTGTGTACAGGCTTGGTCAACCGATAACCACACAAACCGGCTCGCCCGAAGGCGTCCAGCACACAGCCGCCATTAAACCGCAATACGAGGACGAAGGAGTCCGCGGTGCGCATGATGGCACATGTGTGATTCTCAGGTGACCAAACCTGTTCGCTGATTTTGCAGCGAGCCCAAACAGTAGTCGCAACGCTCCATCAGTTGAAAGTCGACAAAGCATCCATCCTTGTAGGACGAAGCCGAAGCTACCGAAGATTCTGACCCCAACGAAACGCCTGACAGCATCACCCCTCACGACAGGCGGTATTCAGCCCGGTTAACCATCGCTTAACGCTGCGGTCCAAAACTTTACTGGACCGCACGCCCTCAGGTTCTTCTGACGCCCAGTGCGGCAGGTTCGACGTTCATTACGTCGAGCTCACTTTCCGTCCGCACTGGAGATCGTTCATGAACATGCGCATTTTGCTGGGAACCGTCGCCCTCGCCTGCACTGCCTTTACCGGGCTGGCCCAGGCCAGCGACACCTCTTCCTCTCAGGCCGTGCCCTATCAGTACGGGATGCCACTGCACGTGGCCAAGGTCGTTTCGCTGAGCGAACCCACGACCCTGGAATGCAAAGTCATTACGGCTGAGATGAAGTACATCGACACGACGGGCAAGCCTGCAGAGATCACGTATCGGAAGCTGTCCGACGCGTGCACTAATCAGGGTTGATGGAATAGAACGGGCGCCGGGTCCGACGTTTCAGGCCCGGCATGTATCGGTAGAAATCGAGCCGCCGGGTTAAAGCGCTTGCTTGTCCGGATGCAGCGTACGCCTTTCAGACTGCCGCTGAATGTCCGAACGCAGCCCGGCAATCAGCTCGTTTATTTCCCGACATCCATTGAGTTGTGCGGCGTCAATGCCGTTTACCAACAGGTCAACCTGATCGGTTTGACCGTCTGCATACACCTTGATGGTCATTGACAAATCCGGGGATAGCGTGCACTGACAGCGCTTCGGTAGAAAACTGCTTTCGATGATGTTGCGGAGTTCCAAGGCAGAAAGAAACATGGCGACCCTCTCCTGATTGTGAGACTGCCAATCAAATATCAACGCTGGCTCAATAAACCGTGGCCAGTTCAAGACCAGCTAGAGCATAAAACATGCCTTGAATTTCGCCGTGCAGCTCATCGGCAAATCAATGGTTTAGTGTGTCTGCAAGTAAATGGCCTCATGCAATATGCAAGAAAGGCATGTGAAGGCCCTGCAATTTGCACACATTGCGCAACCTGTTTCCGTTTGCCGCGCTCGGCAACAAAATGCGACCGATCAATCCAGTATCCGCTGACCCCACTCACACGCAAGGACGCATCATGGGTTCTTGCCTGTAAACACGACCGTTGGGCTGATTATTACTGTGGACTGATGCTGTCGCTGTCTGGGCAGACAGCTCATGCTGGAGCGCTGCTTAGCGCAGCGCGCTCGGCCACATGGCGCAAACTGTCGAAGTTGATATTGGCGCCCGAGTCGATCGCCACCAGCGTCTGACCACGGGCGCCGGTCTGAGCCACGTACTTCTTGATCCCGGCCACGGCCAACGCACCAGAAGGTTCTGTTATCGAGCGGGTATCGTCGTAGATGTTCTTGATAGCGGCGCAAAGCTCGTCGTTACTGACCGTCATGACTTCATCGACACAGAATCGGCAGACTTCGAAACCATGAGCACCGATCTGAGCCACGGCGACGCCGTCGGCGAAAGTGCCTACGTGGGGCAGGACAACTCGCTCACCGGCCTGTAACGCTGCGTACAGACACGCAGAATGTTCCGACTCGACGCCGATGATGCGGACTTCAGGTCGCAGGTATTTGACGTACGCGGCGATGCCCGCGATCAAGCCACCACCTCCCACCGGAACAAAGATCGCGTCGAGCGGCCCCTGGTGCTGGCGCAGGATCTCCATGGCGACGGTGCCCTGCCCCGCGATCACGTCCGGGTCGTCGAAGGGCGAAACAAAGGTGCGGCCGGTTTGTTCAGCCAGGTTCAACGCGTAATCCAGGGCAAACGGGAAACTCTCGCCGTGCAGGACGGCATCGGCGCCTCGGCTGCGAACCCCGAGCACCTTCAATTCCGGGGTCGTGCGCGGCATGACGATAGATGCGGCGATACCCAGCTCACGCGCGGCCAACGCCACGCCTTGGGCATGATTGCCTGCGGATGCGGTGATCACGCCGCGTGCCTTTTGCTCATCGCTCAGTTGCACCAGTTTGTTGTAGGCGCCACGGATCTTGAAGGAAAAGGTCGGTTGCAAATCCTCGCGTTTAAGCAGGATCTGGTTGCCCAAGGCTTCGGACAGCGCTGGTGCCGCTTGCAACGGCGTGCGCACCGCCAGTTCGTACACCGGCGCGGCGAGGATCTTTTTGACGTAGTGCTCAAGCAGGGTCTGCTGGGTGGTGGTGCTCATGGCTATATCCTGTTGTACACGGTCGGTGTAGGAGCTGCCGGAGGCTGCGATCTTTTTGCTTTCAAGATCAAAAGATCGCAGCCTTCGGCAGCTCCTACACCGACCGTGTGTTGGTTCAAAACCCAGGAGACAGAAAGTAAAAACCCGCCTCTAGGGCGGGTTGGGTGCTGCAGTCGTGAGCTAGCCCGCCAAATAAGGAATGGCGGTAATAATGCTTGGCTGGCAGCGCAATACGGTGGAAGTCATGGCTGGAAATTAGCCGGGCATTGATAGCAAGTCAATGGCCAATTTCCGGAGGCCTCTATAGGCTGGCGATTCTGCTCATCGTCCCGAGATAGCGATCGCGAGCAGGCTCGCTCCCACAAGGGTTCTGTGGCGGGCTCGGAACTTGAGTACACCCGGAGCAAATGTGGGAGCGAGCCTGCTCGCGATGGCGGTCTGACAGACACAAAACTCACTTCGCCAACCGCCTGAGCCCAATCACCATCACTCCCGCCCCCAACATCATCGCGCTCAAAAAAAACGGATACGAAACCCACCACGGCGTACCGGCCGTCATCATGCTGAACTCGGACATCCCGCCAATACTCGCAATCAGGTTCAGCGGCAGAAACACCACGTTGATCAGCGTCAGTTTGCGCAGCAGGTTGTTCATGCTGTTATTCATCAGGTTGCCCCGGGCGTCGATCAGCCCGGAGAACACCGTGGAATAGATCTCCGCCTGTTTGTAGCACTGGTTGTTTTCGATGATCAGGTCGTCGATCAGGGCAATGGCTTCGACGCTGAAGTGTTCCTTTTCCGCGTGATTGCGCAGCCGGGTCAGGACGGCGCCGTTGCTGTGAATCGCGTTGATGTAATAGATCAGGCTTTCGCTGAGGTTGAACATCTGGATCAGGTGCTGGTTCTGCATCGACGCATTGAATTTCTGCTGTAACTCCCGGGCGACCATCTTGATCACCTTGAGGTGGCCCAAATAGTGATGGATGTTGTTGAACAGCAGGTCGAGCAACACGTCCAGTGGCGTGTTCAGCGATTGCCGCATGCCAAGGCCGCTGAGGGGCGAGTCGTCGGTGGCGATCACCAGCAGGCGGCGCGGACAAAACAACAAACCGCACGAAGACACTTCGAAGGCCAGGCTGCCGGCGCCGGAATAGTTCTCCGGGCGCTTCCAGATCAGGAACAGGTTGTCGGGATGGAACTCGATACGCGACACCTCGTCAGGGTCCAGCGCCGAGGCCAGGGCGTGTTCATCGAGTTTGAAATGGCTGTGCAGCAGGTCCCGCTCGGCCGCGTCGGGGTTGCTGAACAGCATCACCTCGGCGTCCATCCGTTCGACCCTGTGCAGCGCGCCGTGGGTCAGTTGAAAGCTCTTGATCATCGGCCGTTCACCAGGCCTGGCCGCGGCGCTTGAGCTCCAGTCGACGGACAAACTCTTCCAGCACCAGCGAGTACAAATCGTCCTGCAAATAAGCGTCTTCGATGCCGGCGTCCATGTTCGGGTTGTCGTTGACTTCGATCACCACCACCTTGTCGCCGGACTGCTTGAGGTCGACGCCGTACAGGCCGTCGCCGATGAGATTCGCGGTTTTCACCGCCAGTTCCACCACCGCGCGCGGTGCTTCGTGAACCGCCAGGGTGCGGCATTCGCCGTTGATGTCCTGGCCCTTGGCCTTGTGGTTGTAGATCTGCCAGTGGCCCTTGGACATGAAGTACTGGCAGGCAAAGATCGGTTTGCGGTTGAGCACGCCGATGCGCCAGTCGTATTCGGTGTAGAAGAATTCCTGAGCCAGCAACAGCACCGAGTGTTCGAACAGTTCGGCGGTGGCTTCGAGCAAGGCTTGCTGGCTTTCGACCTTGATCACGCCCCGGGAGAAACAGCCGTCGGGGATCTTCAACACCAGCGGGAAGCCCAAGCGCTCGCCGACGCGTTCGAAGTCCTCCGGTCGCTCCTTGTAGAGGATTTCGGTGGCGGGCATGCCCAGTTGATGGCTTTTCAGCAGGTCGGTCAGATACACCTTGTTGGTGCAGCGCAAGATGGACGTAGGGTCGTCCATCACCACCAGCCCTTCGCTCTCGGCTTTCTTGGCGAAGCGGTAGGTATGGTTGTCGACGCTGGTCGTCTCGCGGATCAGCAGCCCGTCGTATTCAGCGATACGCGCATAGTCCTTGCGCTCGATCAGTTCGACATCAATGCCCAAGGTCTTGCCGACCCTGACGAAGTTGTCCAACGCCTTGGGGTTGGACGGCGGCAATGCTTCCTGCGGGTCGTGCAGGATGGCCAGGTCATAACGGGCTAAACGCCGTGAACGCGGCATGCGCCAGATCTTGCGACTGAAACTGTCGAGTGAGTGGGCGAATTGATCTTCCTGATCTTCGCGCAACTTATGCAGGGCGCCAGACTTTATGCCTTCGATGTGCCAGCCATTCGTTCGCCGAAACTCAACTAATAATATCGGACACGGGAACACTTCAAACAATTGCCGGGCCAGATCCTGCAACGGCTCGATATTCGTCTTACCAAAGTAAAGTGTCAGGGTAAAACCTTCGGTATCGCTGTAAAGATGATGGCTGAGGGCTTTTTCCAGGGTTTTATCCAGGTCATCCAGGGCAAGGCTGTACAGGGATTTGCGGGTCAGTTCGCTGATGGTCCGCACCGACGGAATCACCTTGTGCCCCCGCGCTTCGGCCAGCAGCGAGCAGTAATAGCCATGCCCCAGGTACTTGTAGCTGCGGCACAGGTTGATGACCTGCACCCGTTTGCCCTGCTCGTTGTCACGGGTCTGTTCGAGGTATTCCTGCGCGCTGACGATGTCCTCGCTGGGGAAGTAGGAGGCCCAGTCTTCCTTGCGTTCGACGATGATAATCAACTGACTTGAAGTTCTGACCGTGTCATTTAAATAAGTTGCTACCGGCAAAGTTTGCTCGGATACTTCGCGCCAATGACCCTGTACCGCTGACATAGTGATTGATCCGTTGGAGAACAAGACCTTTCCTATTAAGCACGAACTTTTTCGAAAGTCCCGTTTCGTTACGTAACTTTTACGGCGGTCATATGAAGAGTGTATTTCGCCTGGCGGTAGTTGAAGACTTACCGGCATTGCTGGAACTCGAACAACAATGTTTCACCACGGACCGGCTCAACAATCGCAGCTTTCACTGGATGATCACTCGGGCTCACGGGCAACTGCTGGTGGCCCAACATGGCGAGCAATTGGTGGGCTACGCGGTGGTGCTGTTTCACCGGGGGACCTCTTTGGCCCGGCTCTACTCGATTGCCATCGCCCAGCAGACTCGCGGCAGCGGGCTGGGCAAGCAATTGCTCGAACGCATCGAGGCCTGCGCCCTTGAGCACGATTGCGCTTACCTGCGCCTTGAGGTGCGCATCGACAACCCTGCGGCGATTGCCCTGTATGAGCGCAACGGTTATCGGCGTTTCGCGCGGATTCACGACTATTACCAGGACCATGCCGATGCGTTGCGCCTGGAGAAACGCATCCTCCAGCACCGCGACTCACGCAATATCAAGGTGCCGTATTACCCGCAGACAACCGATTTCACCTGCGGCCCGGCCTGCCTGCTGATGGCCATGGGCGCGCTGCAAGGGGATCGAGTGCTGGAGCGCCGTGAGGAACTGCAGATCTGGCGCGAAGCGACCACCGTGTTCATGACCTCCGGCCACGGGGGGTGCAGCCCTCAAGGCCTGGCACTGGCGGCATCGCGGCGCGGGTTTCGGGTGCGCCTGCAAGTGAGCATGGCCGGGCCGTTGTTTCTCGATGGCGTGCGCGATACGCATAAAAAAGACGTAATGCGCCTGGTGCATGAAGAGTTCACAACACAATTGCTCGCCACTGACGTTGAACGAGTGATTGGCGGGCCGCTGGATCTGCCACGCTTGCTGGCTGATGGCGGGCAGCCGCTGGTGCTGATCAGCAGCTATCGGCTGACCCGTTCAAAATCGCCGCACTGGGTGATCGTCACCGACTGCGATGAAGAGTTCGTCTACCTGCACGACCCGGATGTCGACCATAGCCAGCATCGTCAGCCCATGGATTGCCAGCATTTGCCGGTCAGCCATGGGGAGTTCGAGAAAATGAGCAGCTTCGGGCGGGGCAAATTAAGGGCGGCAGTGATTCTGTATGCACACAACTGAATTTGCTTATGCCTGAAAAGATCGCAGCCTTCGGCAGCTCCATGGATCGGCGTACACCTGTAGGAGCTGCCGAAGGCTGCGATCTTTGCTCTTTGCGTTACTTCAGTCCGACTTTGTAGAGCACGCCATCATCTTCATCGGTGAGCACATACAAATACCCATCCGGCCCCTGCCGCACATCGCGAATGCGCTTGTTGAGCTCGCCCATCAAGCGTTCTTCGTGAACCACCTTATCGCCGTCGAACTGCAAGCGAATCAACTCCTGGCTCACCAGCGCACCGATAAACACGTTGTGCTGCCAGACCTTGAAGCGGTCAGCGTCGTAGAACGCCATGCCGCTCAGCCCGGGGGATTTTTCCCAGACATGGTGTGGCCCAACGGTGCCTTCGGCAGTCTTGCCCTTGGCTTCCGGAATCGGCTGGCCTGAATAGTTGATGCCATGGGTTGCCATCGGCCAGCCGTAGTTCTTGCCACGCTCGATAATGTTGATCTCGTCGCCGCCCCGGGGGCCGTGCTCGTTTTCCCAAAGGACGCCGGTCCAGGGATTGAGCGCCGCACCTTGCGGGTTACGCTGGCCATAGGACCAGATTTCCGGGCGCACGCCGGCCTGACCGATAAAGGGGTTGTCGTCAGGCACCTTGCCATCCGGATAGATCCGCACCACCTTGCCTTGCAACTTGTCGAGGTCTTGGGCGGTTGGCCGGTCGTTGTTCTCGCCGAGGGTGATGAACAGGTAGCCATCGCGGTCGAACACCAGACGCGAACCGAAGTGATTGCCGACCGAAAGCTTGGGCTCCTGACGGAAGATCACTTTGAAATTCCTGATGGCTGTCAGGTCTTCCGACAGCTGTCCGCGACCGACCGCCGTGCCGGCCTTACCACCCTCACCGCCGCCTTCGGCATAGGACAGATAGACCGTGCGGTCCTGCTTGAAGTCGGGCGACAGCACCACGTCCAGCAAACCGCCCTGCCCCTTGGCCCAGACCTTTGGCACGCCGTTGAGCGGCGCCGAGAGCTTGCCATCGGCGCTGACCACTCGCAGGTTGCCGGGCCGCTCGGTCACCAGCATCCCTTGGCGATCGGGCAGGAACGCCAAGGCCCAGGGGTGATCCAGCCCCTTGACGATCGGCGTGACCTCAAGGGTGCCCTGTTCGCTTTTCAGTTCTTGTGTCGGCGCCGCGAAAACGGGTGCCACCGTGGTGATCAGTGCGCTGGCGCAGAGCGTGGCCAGGAGTTTTTTACGCAACATGCACGATTCCTTTTGTGGTCAGAATGGCTGGCAGTACTTGAGCCTTGCCGCTCAACGGTTGCTGGTGTCTGCGTCTCGATGAGGCGGATTGGGTATGAATTTCGGCGGGCTGACGGGGGCCGATCGATCCTGGGGATAGCGGTTGCCAATGCCACCATTGTCCAGGGTCGGCGGGCGCGGAACGGGTACGGTGTTGGGCCCGTGAATGGCCGGAGCGCTGGGTTGCGTGCCCTGCATGCTATTGGGATTGGCCCGGCGAATCGGGCTGTTGTAAGGATTACTGGCGTTGCCCGTCGGGCTCTGGGCCAGCAGCACGGGGGATGATGGCAATGCCGCGTCGGCCTGGGCCAGGCTGCTCAATGCCAACGCGGTGAGGCCAAGCATAAATCGGTTCATGGGGAGCCTCTTCACGTAAGCCTGGATAGGGTCTTCGATATCACGCTACGCCCAGGGTTCGGTTTTGTTAATCAAAACCTCCCCGGCAAGATGTAACACGAAGTTGATCCGCCGGCAGCTCCGGGCCACAAGCCGCTGAAACTTTTTCACCGGGCCACAGGTCACCTGATCATCACGCGGGAGTAGACGACGATGGCACGGGCAATCTGGAAAGGCGCAATCAGTTTCGGGCTGGTGCATATCCCTGTGGCGCTGGTCTCGGCAACGTCCTCCCAAGGCGTGGATTTCGACTGGCTCGACAGCCGCAGCATGGACCCGGTGGGCTACAAGCGCGTCAACAAGGTCACCGGCAAGGAAGTCACCAAAGAGCACATCGTCAAAGGGGTCCAGTACGAAAAGGGTCGCTACGTGGTGCTCAGCGAAGAGGAAATCAAATCGGCGCACCCGTTATCCACGCAAACCATCGACATCTTTTCCTTTGTCGACGCCGAACAAATTCCCCTGCAAAACATCGACACACCTTACTACCTGGCCCCGGATAAACGCGGTGGCAAGGTCTATGCGCTACTGCGCGAAACCCTCAGCAAAACCAACAAGGTTGCCCTCGCCCATGTGGTTTTGCATACCCGCCAGCATCTCGCCGCGCTGATGCCGCTGGAATCGGCCATGGTGCTGGTAATGCTGCGCTGGCCGGCGGAGGTACGCAGTCTCGACACACTGGAGTTGGGCAGCGAGGTGACCAAACCGGAACTGGCCAAGGGCGAACTCGATATGGCCAAGCGCCTGGTTCAAGACATGAGCGCCGACTGGAAACCCGAGGATTATCGCGACAGTTTCGAAGACAAGATCATGGCGCTGGTCGAGAAAAAGGCGAATGAAGGCAAGATCGAGGATGTGGAAACGGCGACCGGTGAAGAGGAGCGTAAGACTGCGGACGTTATTGATTTGACGGAACTGCTCAAACGTAGCCTTGGCGGCAAGGGTGCCGATAAAACCAAACCGGCCGCACACAAAAAAGCCACGAAGGCATCTCGTGGCTGATTGTGGGTTTTGCAGTAAAGGTTAAGACCCTATCGCGAGCAGGCTCGCTCCCACAGTCGACCGAGTTCCAATGTGGGAGCGAGCCTGCTCGCGATGGCGCCATACGCCACAACGAAAAAATCAGATCAGTACGAAAATCGCCAGCAACCCACCGAAAATCGCCCATTTTTCCAGGTAGTAGAGTTTGCGGTTGCGCTTCTTGAGCGCCTTGCCCCGCAGGCGAATCTTGTAGATTTTGGCGAACAGGCGGTTGATGCCACCGGTCTTGTCGCCTCCATCGTTCGGCGCGCCCGCCGCCGACATCACGTTACGGCTGAACCAGCCGTTGAAGGCCGTCGCCCAGCGATACTTCATCGGCCGCTCGATGTCGCAGAACAGAATGATGCGGTTCTGCTGAGTGGTGTTTTCGGCGTAATGAATGTAAGTCTCGTCGAACATCACCGCTTCACCGTCGCGCCAGTGGTAATTCTCGCCATCGACATTGATGTAGCAACCGGCATCGTTCGGCGTGTCCAACCCCAGGTGATAGCGATACGAACCGGCATAGGGATCGCGGTGACGCACCAGTTTGGAACCCGGCGGCAGCTCCGCGAACATCGCCGCCTTGATCGAACCGATGCTCTGCACCAGTTCGGTGGTGCGCGGGCAGAGTTTCATCGCAGAGGGGTGGCTGTCGCCGTACCACTTGAGGTAGAAGCGCTTCCAGCCGGTTTTGAAGAACGAGTTGAAACCGACGTCGTCATACTGGTTCGATCGCTTGATCTCACCAGCCTTGAGCAGGTTCTGGCCTTCGGCGCGGATTTCTTCCCAGTGGGTCTGCAACGGACTCAGGTCGGGAAAATCGGCCGGATCGAGGTAAGGCTTGTTGGGGATTTTCGAGAACAGGTAAAGGAAGCAATTGATCGGCGCGAGAAACGTCGAGTGGTCGCTCAATTGACGACCCAGTTTGTGGCGCACCCGACCGCGCAGATGAACATACGTAATGGATACAACATAAATAGCGGCGATGATGAGTTTCACGGAGATCGTCACACGTCAGAAGTGAACAAACTGCGTTCCCTGCCAGCCAGGCGGCCCAAGGGTCTTGTGCAGCGTCTGAATACGAAACAGCGTCCTGAGCTATGCCGCCGGTCGGCATCAGGTCGAAAGATGGCATATTAGCCATTATTTGTAACAAATAGTTAGCTTTCAGGTGTGAAAATCTGTCCGCTGATACTGCCAAAGTGCCCGTGGGGCCTCAACGCCCTATCGTTTAAAGAGCCAGACCAGTACAATCGCCGCCAAACATTACGCGCCCCCCTTGGTTGATGACGGGAATGAACCCCGTCTCAGCGCACTTCGACTCGGGCCAAGCGCTCCACATGCTGCTGTCCACTTATTGCCAGATGGACCTTCCGCTTCTGACCGGGATGCATTTCCCATGGTTTGAATACCGGAAACGGGTACTGAATCGGTACTGCCGCAACCCAAGCTACTCTGAATGCTTCGCAGGAAAAACCTTTGATCTCTACAGCTAACATCACGATGCAGTTCGGCGCCAAGCCGCTATTTGAAAACGTTTCGGTGAAATTCGGCGCGGGCAACCGCTATGGCCTGATCGGCGCCAACGGTTGCGGCAAGTCCACCTTCATGAAAATCCTCGGTGGCGACCTCGAGCCGTCGGGCGGCCAGGTCATGCTCGAGCCGAACGTGCGTCTGGGTAAATTGCGCCAGGACCAGTTCGCCTACGAAGAATTCACCGTGATCGACACCGTGATCATGGGTCACGAAGAGTTGTGGAAGGTTAAAGCCGAGCGCGATCGCATCTACTCGCTGCCGGAAATGACCGAAGAAGACGGCATGGCCGTGGCCGAACTGGAAACCGAGTTCGCTGAAATGGACGGCTACACCGCCGAATCCCGTGCCGGTGAACTGTTGCTGGGCCTGGGTATCGGCATCGAGCAGCATTTCGGCCCGATGAGCGAAGTGTCCCCAGGCTGGAAACTGCGCGTATTGCTGGCCCAGGCGCTGTTCTCCGATCCTGAAGTGCTGTTGCTCGACGAACCGACCAACCACCTGGACATCAACACCATCCGCTGGCTGGAAAACATTCTGACCCAGCGCTCCAGCCTGATGATCATCATCTCCCACGACCGTCACTTCCTGAACAGCGTGTGCACCCACATGGCTGACCTGGATTACGGCGAGCTGCGTCTGTTCCCGGGCAACTACGACGAGTACATGACCGTGGCGACCCAGTCCCGCGAGCAGCTGCTGTCGGACAACGCCAAAAAGAAAGCGCAGATTTCGGAACTGCAATCGTTCGTCAGCCGCTTCTCGGCCAACGCCTCGAAAGCCAAGCAGGCCACTTCCCGCGCCAAGGCGATCGACAAGATCCAGCTGGCCGAGGTCAAGCCTTCGAGCCGCGTGAGCCCGTTCATCCGTTTCGAACAAACCAAGAAGCTGCACCGTCAAGCGGTCATCGTCGAGCGCATGGCCAAAGGCTTCGACGGCAAGACACTGTTCAAGGACTTCAGCTTCCAGGTTGAAGCTGGGGAGCGCGTGGCGATCATCGGCCCGAACGGTATCGGCAAAACCACCCTGCTGCGCACCCTGGTCAACGAACTGACCCCGGATGCCGGCACCGTGAAGTGGACCGACGCCGCGGAACTGGGCTACTACGCCCAGGACCACGCGCACGATTTCGAAGACGACTGCAACCTGTTCGACTGGATGGGCCAATGGACCCAGGGCGGCGAGCAACTGGTTCGCGGCACCCTCGGCCGCATGCTGTTCTCCAACGACGAGATCCTCAAGTCGGTCAAGGTCATCTCCGGTGGCGAGCAAGGTCGCATGCTGTTCGGCAAGCTGATCCTGCAAAAACCGAACGTGCTGATCATGGACGAACCGACCAACCACCTGGACATGGAATCCATCGAGGCGCTGAACCTGGCGCTGGAGAACTATCCGGGCACGCTGATCTTCGTCAGCCACGACCGTGAGTTCGTATCGTCCCTGGCCACCCGCATCATCGAGTTGAGCGCCAGCGGCGTGATCGACTTCAGCGGGACCTATGACGACTACCTACGTAGCCAGGGCGTTGTGCTCTAAAACGCCCGCTGCAACTGAAAAGCCCCGTCCTGGTGACGGGGCTTTTTATTGTCTGAAGATCAAAAGATCGCAGGCTGCGCCAGCTCCTACTTTGGAATGCGTACCCCTGTAGGAGCTGGCGCAGCCTGCGATCTTTTGATCGTTAGCCTGCTTCCTTTTATTCCATGCCCGCGCCATGATGCAGTTCTCCCACCGCCGCCCGCGAACGAGCCCTCATGTCTGTGCAGCAGCTGCCACCGCAAAGCTCCATGGCGATCACCCTGCAGATCGTCTCCATCGTTTTCTATACCTTTATTGCCTTCCTCTGCATCGGCCTGCCGATTGCGGTATTGCCGGGCTATGTCCACGAACAGCTCGGCTTCAGCGCCGTCGTGGCGGGGTTGACGATTGGCTCCCAGTACCTCGCGACCCTGCTCAGCCGCCCCATGGCCGGGCGCGTGTCAGACACCATCGGCACCAAGCGAGCGATTGTTTACGGGTTGTCCGGGATTGTGTTGAGTGGCGTGCTGACATTGATTTCAACGCTGCTGCAAAGCGTTCCCCTGCTGAGCCTGTTGATTCTGATCGCCGGCCGTTTATTGCTGGGGATCGCCCAGGGCCTGATCGGGGTCGGCACCATCAGTTGGTGCATGGGCCAGGTCGGCGCAGAACACACCGCGCGCTCGATCTCCTGGAACGGCATCGCCTCCTATGGCGCCATTGCCATCGGTGCGCCGTTGGGGGTGGTGATGGTCGGTGAACTGGGGTTTGCCAGCCTGGGGATCGCGCTGTCGCTGCTGGCGCTGGCGGCGTTGCTGCTGATCCGTAACAAACCTTCGGTACCGGTGATTCGCGGTGAACGCCTGCCGTTCTGGGCGGTGTTCGGGCGTATTGCACCGTTTGGTGCGAGCTTGAGCCTGGCCTCTATCGGTTACGGCACCCTGACGACCTTTATTACCCTGTACTACCTCAGCCGCGGCTGGACCGACGCCGCGTACTGCCTGACGGTGTTCGGGGTGTGTTTCATTCTCGCGCGGCTGGTGTTCATCTCCAGCATCAGCCGCTTCGGTGGGTTTACCTCGGCGATTGCCTGCATGAGCATTGAAACAGCAGGCCTTGTGCTGCTGTGGCTCGCGCCTTCGACCGGTTTTGCGTCGATTGGCGCGGGCCTGACCGGGTTCGGTCTGTCGCTGGTATACCCGGCGCTGGGGGTTGAGGCGATCAAACAGGTGCCCAATTCCAGTCGTGGCGCGGGACTGAGTGCTTACGCAGTGTTTTTCGATCTGGCGCTGGCAATTGCGGGGCCGTTGATGGGCGCGGTGGCGTTGAACCTGGGGTATTCGTGGATTTTCTTCAGCGCGGCGCTGTTGTCGGTGACCGGACTGGGCTTGACCCTGTTACTGAAACGCCGCGCGATGGCCTGACACTGCATCCCTGTAGGAGCTGCCGAAGGCTGCGATCTTTTGCCTTTGCTTTTCCAAACAAAATCAAAAGATCGCAGCCTTCGGCAGCTCCTACAGGGGGTTGCGTTGGATCTTATTGATCGGCGGTCTGCATACCGGCCCGGGTCAGTTTACCCAGAGCATGTGAGAAGAACCGTCCGGCTTCGGAAATCAGGTTGCGGTGAATGTCTTCACGGTCGACCCCATCGGCATCGGTGCACAGCGCCGGCATGGCGATGATCTGCTCTTCGTTGCAAGGTGCCAGGAACACGAAGTGCCCTGCCCCGGCCAGCAATTTGAAGTCCGGTGCGATCGGCAGTTTGCGCGCCAGCGCCGCGGCGTTCTTGTCGAACGCCACCAGTTTGTCGCCGTCCCCGCTGTAAAGCAGTACCGGCACATGCACGTCGGCCAGGGTATGGCGGCCGAACTTCAGGCTCAGCGGCGCCATCAGCAGCAAGGCATGGACGCGTGGATCGGCCACCGGCTGCAAATCATCACGATCGACAATCAATTCGCCCTGAGTATTGCAGGCATCGCGGTCATCCGGACGCTCCTGGCAATAGCGACGCAGACGATCCAGGTCAGGTGTCGCACCAGACAGGATCAACGCAGTCTCACCGCCCGCCGAGTAACCGATCACACCGACCTGTTCGGCATTGACGAAAGGCGCCAGCATGCGGTCGCCCAAGGTGGCGGTAATGGCTTCGGAAATCTGGATCGGCCGCCCATAAAGGTTGCTCAAGGTGCCGAGACGGCTGTGGTCTTTGGAGTTGTCGCCGGGATGGATCACCGCCACCACCACAAACCCTTTGCGCGCCAACGACGTCATGAGGTCGTGCAGGGCCAGCGGGGTTCCGGTGTTGCCGTGGGACAGCATCAGCATCGGGAAACGGCCGATGGCAACCCGGGTGTCTTCGCCCGCTTCGACGGTGTAGCCCTCAAGTTTGCTGGAGTGTTCCTTGTCGCTGGAGGGATAGAACGCGATGGCGCGCATCGGTTGCAGGTCCAGCGGATCGAGAAAACTCATCTCATGGAAACCGACGCTCCAGTGAGGATGCGGCGCAGGCGCGGCGTGCACTGAATTCAGGCTGCTGAGCAGGAAAACCAGTAACGTTGCCCAAAGACGCACCATGGGATGCCCCACCTTTGTTACTTGACCGGGAAGCCCGTTCTCCTTCGGATACCGAGGACGCGGCCTTGTGCCAGTGATTGCTGCCGCCAAGGTCGTTGCTGAACGGGGACGTTAACCCTCGATTGCATAACCTGGGCCACACTCTGAAAAAATCTGCAATGATCAGAAACAAAAAACTCCATATCTGGCACTTGCGTGATCAGAATACAGAGTTTTTGGGGTATTGCCTGAGCTGTGTGATTTTTTTTACACAAGCCTTACGCAACGGCGAACAATTGCTCGCTGATTTGCGTCTGCGCGTCGCTCATGGCTTTGGTGCGCACTTCGTCACCGTAAGCCAAGCCGTGAGCACGGACGAACTCGATGTCGGTGATACCGAGGAAGCCGAACATCACCTTCAAGTATTCTTCGTGAGCAACGCCGGTCGCCTGACCGACATGCAGACCGCCAGCCGTCGAAACGATCACGACTTTCTTGCCACCGCACAGGCCTTCAGGGCCGGCTTCGGTGTAACGGAAGGTCTGGCCGGCAACGGCGATGCGGTCGATCCAGGCCTTGAGTTGGGTCGGGATGGTGAAGTTGTACATCGGCGCTGCAATCACGACGGCATCAGCGGCGAGGAATTCGGCCAGCGTCGAAGCACTCAGCTCGGCTTCATGCTGTTGGGCGGCATTGCGCAGTTCAGCGGTGGTGCCGGCGGCAACCAGGGTCGTGGCGGAGAAATGGCTGATGGCATCGGCGGCCAGGTCGCGGTAGGTCACGACGGCAGTCGGCTCGGCGGTTTGCCAGGCTTTAACGACTTCGCTGCTCAGCTGACGGGACGCCGAGTTGTCACCAAGAATGCTCGAATCGATATGCAGCAGTTTCATATGGGATCTCCAGGTGAGGATCGCTACGAGGCGATCTAATGGAGACAATCCTACAGACGAAACCAATAGCTGATTAGACGGCAACAATGCGATAGTTCGTCCCACTGATAGAACAATCGAGCTAACACCATGCAAGACCTCAATGACCTCTACTACTTCGCCAAGGTGGTTGAAGCCGGTGGTTTCGCGGCGGCCGGGCGCTTGCTGGGGATCCCCAAGTCGCGCTTATCACGACGGATCGCCGAGCTGGAAGAACGCCTGGGCGCGCGCCTGCTGCAACGCACCACCCGGCAACTCAAGCTAACCGCCGTGGGCGAGCGCTATCTGCGGCATTGTCAGGCAATGCTGCTGGAAGCCGAGATGGCCGACGAAGCGGTGGCCAGCATGTCCAGCGAACCTCGCGGGCGGCTGCGGGTGTCCTGCCCTGTCGGGCTGGCGCATGAGATGCTGCCGACGGTGATCAGCCGATTTCTCGAAAAATACCCTCAGGTTCAACTGGAAGTCATGCTGCTCAACCGCCGGGTCGATCTGGTGACCGAAGGCGTCGATGTCGCCCTGCGGGTCCGCGAGCTGGGTGATGAAGACCCCCTGCTAGTCACCCGGCGTCTGCGCCAGGCGCAGATGCTCATGGTCGCCAGCCCGGACTTTCTCCACGGCCGGCAAATCAATCATCCCGAGGACCTCAAGGGCCTGCCGGTGCTCGGCGCCCTGGAAGCCGACCGCATGGTGCACATACGCATGCTCGATCAACAGGGCAAAAGCTGCGACCTGGCACTGGAAGCGCGGCTGGGCATCGACGACTTCATCGTGCGCAGAGCCTGCACCCTCGCCGGCCAGGGCTTTACCATGCTGCCGATGATGTATTGCGAGCAGGAGCTGGAAGACGGCTCGCTGGTGCAATTGCTGCCCGACTGGTCATTGCCTGGCGGCTGGCTGCAAGCGGTCTACCCTCATCGGCGCGGGGTGATGCCGGCAGTACGCGCCTGGATCGACCATTTGGTCGAGTCATTCAATGCCTGTGGGGACCGACTGATATGAAAGCTGGACGCATGAGCGAAGAGGACGTCGCGACATTCTGTCTCGCGCTGCCCGGCGCGCGGGAAGACTATAAATGGGGAGGTGTGCGGGTGTTTTCGATTGCCGGCAACAAGATGTTCGCCTTGCAGAACCTGCGGGGCGAGTCCCTGGCCTTCAAGGTCGACAAGGATTTGTTTCTCGGCCATTGCGATCGTCCGGGCATTCATCCGGCACCTTATCTGGCGCGGGCCCAGTGGATCATCATGGAAACGCCCTACCCGCTGGGCGCCGAAGAACTGCAAGGCTTGTTGCAGCGCTCCCATCAACTGGTGGTGAGCAAGTTACCCAAGCGCACCCAAGTCGGATTGCTGCTTTAAAACAGCGCCAGCAGATTGGCACCGAGGAACATCTGGTCGATCCAGAACACTTGGTGCAGCAGCACGATCATCCAGAACAGCAGCTGAAACGACACCTTGCGCGTCTTGTGCCGAAACACCTGCTGGGCCAGCAACGCACCCGGCCAGCCACCGGCGAACTCCACTGCGTGCAGAACGTTCTCCGGCGTACGCCAACGGTCGGTGCGTGCCTTGTGCTTGTCACGCCAATAAAGGAAGAACGCCAGCACGCTGACCACGCCGTAGGCCGCCAGGGGAATCACCGAAACCCCACGCAGCCACAACGACATCGAACCCAACAACGGCAGCGCGCACAGCAGCGCAAACACCAGCAATTTCAGCCGCAGGTTCTGTACCCCGCCCCCGGAACCGCGTCCGGGGTAGTTGCGTGCGCTGCCATCATTCATGGTTTGACCGAAGTCCAGTCGACCCAGCCGAACTGCCAGGAGGCCAGGATGACCAGGCCAAACGCGATGCGATACCAGGCAAACGCCGCATAGCTGTGGCTGCCGATGAACACGAGCAAAGCTCTGACGGCAATCATCGCGAAGATGAATGCCGTGACGAAACCGATCGCGAACACCGGAAAATCAGCCGGAACGAACAGGTCGCGATACTTGTAGCCCGAGTACACCGCCGCGCCGACCATGGTCGGCATCGCCAGGAAGAACGAGAACTCGGTGGCGGTCTTGCGCGACAAGCCGAACAGCAAGCCGCCAATGATCGTCGAGCCGGAACGCGATGTCCCGGGAATCATTGCCAGGCACTGGGCAAAGCCGACTTTCAGGGCGTCTTTCCAGGTGATTTCGTCGACGGTGTGGGCATGCACTTCATGCTGACGCTGCTCAGCCCACAGCATGACGATACCGCCCCCGACCAACGCCGTGGCCACGGTGATCGGGTTGAACAGATACTCGTGGATCAGATCAGCGAAAATCACCCCCAACACCACGGCCGGCAGGAAGGCTATCAGCAGGTTCGCGGTAAAGCGTCGAGCACTTGGTTGGGTCGGTAAACCGATGACTACGTCGAAGATCTTGCGGCGAAACTCCCACACCACCGCCAGGATCGCCCCCAACTGGATAATGATGTTGAAGGCCATGGCCCGCTCACCACCGAAGTTGAGCAAGTCGGCCACGATGATTTGGTGACCGGTACTGGAAATCGGCAAAAACTCCGTCAGCCCTTCTACAACCCCAAGAATCAATGCCGAAAAAGCAGTCCAAAGATCCATCAATCCCCCAAGAAGCAATGCGCCACGGCATGCCCCGTTAATATTTTTTTCAGAACGTTGACTGCGGTCAGCGTCGCTGCTGCACCGCGCGCATAGAATCCGGACGAAACCGTAAAAGTTTCGTGAAAGATAAACTTGAATTCAGGTTTTTCCATGCGGGGCCGAAATCCTATCAGACAAGGCTGATTAACGCTGCCACGTTATTGGACTTGGGTCGGATATGCCCGATCGGCAAAGTGTGGTTGGATGCTGGCGATCGTTTATTACAAGAAAAAGAAACTGGAGTGACAGCGTTATGAACAGCTTGCGCAATATGTCGATCAGCCGCCGTTTGTGGCTCATTTTGATCGTGGCCGTCATGATGCTTTTGACATTGGGCGTGTTGATGCTCAAGCAGATACACGATGACCTCTACCACGCCAAGGTCCAGAAAACCGAGCACGTGGTGCAAACCGCCAGTGGCGTTCTGAACTATTACCACGACCTCGAAACCGCCGGCACGCTGACCCGCGAAGCCGCGCAGAAACAGGCACTGAGTGCCGTTCGCGGCCTGCGCTATGACCAGAGCGACTACTTCTGGATCAACGACCTGACGCCGGTGATGGTCATGCACCCGGCCAACCCGAAACTTGAAGGCCAGAACCTCTCGACGATCCGCGACCCGGATGGTTTTGCGCTGTTCAATGAAATGGTCGCCATCGCCAAGGCCAAAGGTGCCGGTACGGTTGACTACCGCTGGCCAAAACCGGGTGCCAACGCCCCCGTAGAAAAAACCTCCTACGTCAAACTGTTCGAACCCTGGGGCTGGGTGATCGGCTCGGGGGTGTACATCGATGACGTGCAGGCCGAGTTTTATGACCAGGTCTGGAAGGCCACGTTTGTCGGGCTGGTGATTGCCCTGTTTATGGCGTTGCTGGTGATCCTGATTGCCCGCAGTATCGTCCGTCCGCTCCAGGAAACCGTGAACGCCATGGCCAACATCGCCAGCGGCGAGAGCGACCTGACCCGCAGCCTCGACACCCATGGCCAGGATGAAGTCACGCAACTGGCCCGGCACTTCAATGCCTTCACCGCCAAGCTGCGGCTGGTGATCAGCGAGTTGCAGGTGTCCGCCAGCGCCCTGGGCCAGTCGTCCAGCGACTTGGGCAACGACGCCGCCCAGGCACAGCAACGCAGTCAGCAACAGTCCCAGCAGATGGAACTGGTCGCTACGGCCATCAATGAAGTGACCTATGGCGTGCAGGACGTCGCGAAGAATGCCGAGCATGCCGCCAGCGAAATGCGCGATGCCGAGTCTCAGGCGCAGCAAGGCCAGGTCAACATCGATGGTAGCCTGCAACAGATCGACAAGTTGTCGTCCACCATCGATCAGGCGGTGGAAGTGATTCGCACCCTGGCCGCTGAAAGCACCCAGATCGGCAGCGTCCTGGAAGTGATCCGCTCCATCGCCGAGCAAACCAACCTGCTGGCCCTCAACGCGGCCATCGAAGCCGCCCGTGCCGGCGAGCAAGGTCGGGGTTTTGCGGTGGTGGCTGATGAGGTCCGACTACTGGCCCAGCGCACCCAGAAATCCACGGCTGAAATCCAGGCGATGATCGAGCGCCTGCAAAGTCACTCCGAAGCGGCGGTCAAGGTGATCAGCGACAGCAGCCGGGCCTCTCAACTGACCATCGAGCAGGCCGGCCTTGCCGGTGCAAGCCTGAACGCCATTGGCCAGGCGCTGCGCAACCTCAACGGCCTGAACGCCTCCATCGCCAGCGCAACGTTGCAACAGGCCCATGTGGTCGAGGACATCAACCAGAACGTCACCCAGGCGGCCGGCTTGTCTCACAGCACGGCGCTGGCGGCGGAACAGTCGAGCCTGGCCAGCGTTCGTCTCAAGGAATTGAGCGAGCAGTTGAACGGGTTGCTCAAGCAGTTCCGGGTGTAGCCCGAAAAGATCGCAGCCTGCGGCAGCTCCTACGCCGACCGCATACCCCTGTAGGAGCGGCCGCAGGCTGCGATCTTTTGATCTTCAAACTTCGCGCCTACCCGTTACAATCGCCCCCTCTTCGATTTCCCCCAAGGAACCTCCATGTCCGGGCTTGAGCTGTTTGCCGCCGCCCTCGGTGTCACTGCCGTCTGGTTGACGGTCAAACAGAACCCCTGGTGCTGGCCGATCGGCCTGGTCATGGTGCTGCTTTATAGCTGGATCTTTTTCGAGGTGAAGCTGTATTCAGACATGCTGCTGCAAGTGATCTACGCCGCCTTACAGCTCTATGGCTGGTGGCAGTGGACGCGTGCGGGTGATGCGCATCAGGGGCGCCAGGTCAGCCAGCTCGATGGAAAATCAGTAGGGCTGAGCCTGGCCATCGGCGCCGTCGGCAGTCTGTTGCTGGGCGCTGCAATGGCGCACTGGACCGATGCCGCCCAGCCCTGGCTCGATGCGGCGCTGACCGGATTCAGCCTGGTGGCGCAGTTATGGATGGCACAGAAGCGCGTGCAATGCTGGCCGCTGTGGATCGTCCTGGATGTGATCTTCGTCGGTCTGTTTATCTATAAAGGCATGTACCTGACCGCCGGGCTCTACACGCTATTCACCCTGATTGCGGTGCAAGGCTGGCGGGAATGGCGCGCCGATCCGGCGTTGCGCACATGAAAGTCCTGGTGCTCACCGGCCCCGAGTCCAGCGGCAAGAGTTGGCTGGCGGCCGAGTTGCAAGCGCATTTCGGCGGGGTCCTGGTCGACGAATATGTGCGCTGGTTCGTCGAGCAGAACCCACGAGACACCTGCCTGGCCGATATTCCTGATATCGCCCGCGGGCAGCTGCAATGGGAGGACGAAGCCCGCGCACGGCAGCCGCCGTTGCTGATTCTTGACACTCACCTGCTGAGCAACATTCTCTGGAGCCAGAACTTGTTTGGCGATTGCCCGGCCTGGATCGAACAAGCGCTGCTGGCCCGGCACTACGACCTGCATTTGCTGCTGTCTCCAGAATTCGTGGAGTGGGCGGATGATGGCCAGCGTTGCCAGCCCGAACTGAGTGAGCGCCTGGCTTTTTTCAACACGACCCTGGCCTGGCTGAAACAACATCGACAACCCTTTCAAGTGCTGCAGGGTGACTGGGCAGAACGCCGTAGTCAGGCCTTGCAAGCCGTTACGGTGCTGCTCGGTAACTGATCCTGCTTTTGGGGTGTTTTCCCCAGCGTTTCCCCCTGTTTTTGGGGAAAAGTGTCCACTCCTGAAACACCCTTCCCGCTCCAAACAGGCCGTTTCAAAGGCCTTCGCGCCCTTGGCATGTCACTTGTTAAGCACGTGATACACCATACCGCAAACCCTTGATCTAGAGCTTCGCGACCGTTTTAGACGGTTGTGGGCGCTGTTGGGTGTCTCAAACATGAAACAACGCTGACACAGTGCTCCCGGAAAAAATCCATAACCTATTGAATTAAAATACTATTTAAAAACCGGCACAGCTTTCGCTCTCTCCTTCACAACGCTGACTAGGGCCAGCCCACAAAAGAAGGAATTGCCGCCGTGGGGACTATCAATAAAGGCTTGACCTGCCTCCTCCTGATTGGATGTGCCGCCAGCTCGGTACTCAGCTTCACCGCTCAAGCAGATGGCAACGGCACCATTATTCTTACTCGTGACGTTCAGCCTGTTCATTTTGGCCGTAACGGTGGCACGGATCCCAACCCGACCACCGTCAATGCCAACCCTTCTGCGCGGATCAATCAGAACATTGCCAACAACGAGTTGAGCGACGGTGACTTCGCCAGCGTGGCCAGCGGCTCGTCCATTCGCAACACCATCGCCCCGAACGGGGGCATCCACGGCCTCAACGTCGTCACCAACCCCAATGGCATGCCCGGCATGGGCGCAGGCCACGGCGGCAGCGGTGGTGGCGCGATTTCGGGAACCATCAACCGCGCCATGAGTTCCGGCCTCGCCCCACTGGGCAGACTGGCTGGAGGCAAATGACATGAATCGTTCCCTCCTGTTCCTCGCCTTGTTCGCCTGCACCAGCGTCATGGCTGATTCCAGTGTCAGCACAGTGAACAACGCCACCATTCAAAACTCCGGCACGCAATACAGAGGCAATTTCAACGTCAACCAGGCGTCCGGTGATCAACAGCAACAAACCAACGTTCGTGCGATCGCCATTGGCACCGAAGCCAGCGCGACCACCACCGTCATCCAGAGAATCGATACCCCCGCCAATCCGTCGATGAACGCGACGGCCACCATTGGCGGCACCTCTTTCAGTAATGGCAACGGTGTACTGGGCGTGAACCAGGGTGCCGGGGCCAACAACCAGATGGCCAACGTCATGCGCATCAGCATCAGTGCTGCACCGCAAGCCGTTGACGATAGCGCCCTTTCTCAACAGAACGTGGCGTTGCTACCAAGCTCAGGAGCAACTGGCACCCCAATCGGCAGTCGCCAGGTCGTTACCAGCGACCAGGCCTTCACCGGCAGCCGGGGCGTGATTCAGGTGAACCAGAGTGCCGGGGTGGGGAACCGAATGGCTAACACCCTGAGCATCCGGGTCGCTGACTGACCCAAACGCAGTGCGATTAGAAAGTACCAACACTTAACCAACTAATTAAGCACGGAGAAACACCATGAAACCTACAATGGCCTTAAAACCACTGGTTTTCGCTCTCGCAGCAGTGATGGCAATCGCAGCACAAGCAGGCGGTCGTGATAACGATCATGGAAATGGGCATGGTAATGGTAACGGTCATGGCAACAACCATGACCCTAAAGGCCCAACCCTGGAACAACTGCTGCAAATCACTGCCGGCGCCGGGGCCGCCGTCATCGACGTACAAAGCAGCTCGGGCAACGGCGTGTTGAACCAAGGCACCAAAAACGACGCCAAAATCGACAACTCGCTCAATGGCTCCAACGGCAACATGGGCGCCAACGTTGCAGCTGGCGACGGCAACCAACAAGACAACGCCGCGGCACTGGCTACTGCTGACGAAAGCTTCATCTTCGGTACTGCAGTCGCTGCTTCCAGCGCCACACAAACCAACACCGGCAACGCTGTTGCCAACTACTCTAATACCAACAGCGCAAACATGACCAATGCGGCCAACAACGGCTCCGGCAACATCGGTGTCAACTTGACAGCCGGCAACTTCAACCAACAGAAAAACAACCTGGCTATCGCTGTATCGGGTGGTCGTGTGGCAACAGCTGCTGCTGCGGCTAACCAAACCTCCAGTGGGCTGGTTGTCAACAACTACGGCACTCAGACCTGGAAAAAAGATACTCTGGTCGGTACCTTTAACGCTGCTGGCGTGTTCGTAGCCGCAGGCACTGCCACCACCCAAGATGATGATAACGGGCACGGCAATGGCCATGGCAATGACAACAGAGGCGGCAATGGCGGTGGTCATGGCGGCGGTCATGATGACGGCACCACTTCTGACTTCGTTGCAGTTGGCGTATTCGGCCTGGCTGGCGTAACCACTCAACAAGTGCTGACCGCAGATGGCTGGAAAAACCCTGTAACCAACACTGCCAACATGAGCAACTCGCTGAACGGCTTCTCCGGCAACGGCGGCGCCAACGTATCGGCTGGTGTAGGCAACCAACAAAGCAACTCGCTGTCCATCGCTGCTGGCTGCAAAGTCTGCCTGTAATCGCGATCGAAATGAAAGCCCCGGCAACGGGGCTTTTCCACAGTCCGCAAAGGCGTATCGATCATGCGTAAGACTGCCCTTTTCGCCCTCCTCTGCCTGTCTGGCCTGACTCAGGCCGCACAGATGCCGGTTGCCGCCCTGCCTGGCGGCATGTTGGTCTACAAGGAAGTACAGAGTGTGCGTGAACGCAAGTTCAGCGACATCGTCGAACAGAAAACCGATTTCAGCTGCGGCGCCGCCGCACTGGCAACGATATTACGCCAGGCCTATTGGCTCGATGTCGATGAGGAGCACGTCATCAAAGGCATGCTGGTCAACGCTGACCAGGACCTTGTTCGTACTCAAGGTTTCTCCATGCTGGACATGAAGCGCTACATAGAAAGCATCGGCATGCGCGCCCGGGGCTACAAAATCCCACCCGAAAAGTTGGACGCAGTAACGATTCCGGTGGTGGTACTGATGGACATTCGCGGCTACAAGCATTTCGTGGTGATGCAGCGGGCAGACAAGGATTGGGTCTATATCGGCGACCCGGTACTCGGTCACAAACGCTACTCCCATGATGACTTTGTCAAAGGTTGGAACGGCATTGTCTTCGCTATCGTAGGTCCCGGTTATGAAAAAACTAATGCACTACGCAGTCCACCGGTCCCCCTGACAGCCAAGAACAAGCTGGATAACTTCAACCCGGTCAAAGATGCTGAATTGATGGACTTTGGTTTCATACAGAGCGACTTCTTTTAATCGCCAAAAAGATGTTATTGGGGCTGGACGCCCTGGGAGCAGCAGATGAAAACCTCATACTGGCTGGCCGCCGCCTGCATGGCAGCGAGCGCTTCAAGTTTCGCCAACGGATTTAAACCCATCGAAATCAGCGATCAGCAGCTCGGCGAGTTGCGCGGTCGTTACGTCATGCCGGGCCGGATCATCAGCTTCGGCATTGTCATGAGCAGTACCTGGCGCAACGCCAGTGGTGATCTGATCGGTGCGACCAGCTCGATGCAGATCCAGTCATCGACCGTAAGACCCGAATTCTATGTTTCAACCTACAGCCAGACCGGCGACGGCAGTACGCCAGGTCAAGGTACCGGCAATGTTGTGGGCGGCTCTGGCCTGAACAGCACCCAGGGCGTCATCCAGAGCGTACGTGCAGCTGGCGATGGCAACAGCGCCTACAACAACGTCTCCATCAACGTCGGAGAAGGTCGGGCCCCTGCCCTGAGCCCTGGTCAAGGTCAGCTGCTGATGAGCGGACAAACCATTTCCGGTAGCAATGCCGCTGGAAGTATTGCCGTATCCGCCACGGGCGGCGGCATCCGCATGGCCATCGCAGCCAACAACAACCAAGGCTCGACCATGCAACAAGTTGGCCGGGGCGGGCTGCTGCAGAACACCCAGTTACTGGGTAACAGCAACATGGTCAGCAACATGACTCAACTCAACGTGGTACTCAATAATAATGGGCCAAGTGCCGGTGCATTGGATTGCAATCTTTCTCAACTAACCGCACTACGCACCTTGGGATATTGAACTACGCTGACTCTCGATCATTGGGCTTAAAGGGACGGCTTATTTCATGTATCGATCAGTATCACTGCGCGCAGTTGTATGTTTGAGCACTCTCTTCCCGGCGGCGATGCTGCAAGCAGCGCCCGATGCGGATGTAGAGCTTCTGAAACAAGAGCTTCTGGAGCTGAAGCAACGATACGAAGTACAACAAAAAGCCCTGGCGGTACTCGAGCAACGGGTCCGCCAGGTCGAAGATCAACCGGCAACCCCTCAACCCAAACGCCTGGCCAAATCGCCAGCGGACATGAAAGGCAATCAGGTGGCTACCGGTACCGGCGCCGCGGCCGCTTCAGGGGGAGCCGCCGGGGGTGGCAGTTCCTACGGGCAATCGCTGGCAGATGATTCACAACCGGCACAAAGCGTTTCCAACCTCTATGACGAGGCCAGCGGATTCTTCGGCGGCGGCAAATTCAGTTTCGAAACCGGAATCACCTACTCCAGATACGACACCCGCCAGCTGATTCTCAACGGCTTCCTCGCACTGGACTCGATCTTTCTGGGCAACATCAACCTCGACCGGATCAAGGCCGATACCTGGACGCTTGACCTCACCGGCCGCTATAACTTCGACAACCGCTGGCAGTTTGACCTGAACGTGCCAGTGATCTACCGCGAATCGACGTACCAGTCCGGCGGGGGCAACGACGGATCCGCAGGCGTCACCACCGAAGATACTGTCACCCGGGATCCAACCATTGGCGACGTCAACTTCGGTATCGCCTACAAATTCCTGGACGAATCGGTCAATACCCCGGATGCCGTGGTCACCTTGCGGGTCAAGGCGCCTACCGGCAAGGATCCGTTCGGTATCAAGCTGCGCCAGACCGACGAGAACACCAACCTGTTCGTGCCTGACACCCTGCCCACCGGTAACGGCGTCTGGTCGATCAGCCCTGGCATCTCGCTGGTCAAAACCTTCGACCCGGCCGTGCTGTTCGGTAGCTTGTCCTACACCCACAACTTCGAGGAGTCTTTCGACGACATCAGTTCCACCGTCAACCAGAAAACGCCTGGCAAGGTGAGGATCGGCGACAGCTTCCAGATCGGTGCCGGTATTGCGTTCGCACTGAACGAAAAGATGAGTATGTCGTTCTCGGTGTCTGACCTGGTGCAACGTAAAAGCAAGATCAAGGAAGACGGCGGGGAATGGCAATCGGTTACCTCCAGCGATGCCAACGCCGGTTACTTCAACATCGGCATGACCGTTGCGGCCACCGACAACCTGACCATCGTACCCAACCTGTCCATCGGCCTCACGGACGATGCTCCGGACTTCACCTTCAGCCTGAAATTCCCGTACTACTTTTGATCCACAATAACGAAGCCCCGCTACGATTTCGATCGTAGCGGGGCTTTTTATTGCATGAAGATCAAAAGATCGCAGCCTTCGGCAGCTCCTACGGTGGGATGCGTTCACTCTGTAGGGGCTACCGAAGGCTGCGATCTTTTGATCTTGCGCTCAGCGGATCTGGTGCTTGTGCAGCAATCGGTAAAAGGTCGGCCGCGACACGCCCAATACACGGGCGGCGACGCTCAGGTTATCGCTGTGGCGATTCAACACATCGCACAACGCCTGGCGCTCGGCGCGGGTCTTGTAGTCTTCGAGGGTGCCCATCGGTGTGGCGATGGTCTGTTGACTGATCAGCCCCAGGTCTCGCGCCTCGATCTGCCGTCCTTCGGCCAACACCAGCCCGCGACGTACCCGGTTGGCCAACTCACGAACGTTGCCCGGCCAGTCATGCTTGCCCATGGCAATCAGCGCGTCTTCGCTGAAACTGCGAGGACGGCGACCGGTTTCATGGCTGTAGAAATGGGAAAAGTGGTTGGCCAGCATCGACAAATCGCCGTGACGCTCACGCAACGGGGCGGTGACGACTTGCAGTACGTTCAGGCGGTAGTACAAGTCTTCGCGAAAGCGTTTCTTCTCGATGGCGGCCTCAAGATCCACGTGAGTCGCCGCCAATACCCGCACGTCCACCGGAATCGGCTGACTGCCGCCGACACGCTCGATGTGTTTTTCCTGCAGGAAACGCAGCAGATTGGCTTGCAGCTCCAGGGGCAAGTCACCGATTTCATCGAGAAACAGCGTTCCGCCGTTGGCCGCTTCGATCCGCCCGACCTTGCGCTGATGGGCGCCGGTAAAGGCGCCCTTCTCGTGGCCAAACAGTTCGGACTGGATCAAGTGTTCGGGGATCGCGCCGCAATTGATGGCGACAAAGGGTTTGCTGTGACGCTGGGACTGTCGATGGAGCGTGCGGGCGACCAGTTCTTTACCGGTCCCGCTTTCACCACGAATCAATACCGGGGACTCGGTGGGCGCCAGTTTGCTCAGCAGCTTGCGCAGTTCGCGAATGGGCTTGCTGTCGCCAAGCAACTCGTGCTCGGGCTGATCAATGTGAACCGTGCCCTGCCCGCGCAGGCGTGCCATGCCGAACGCTCGCCCCAGCGTAACCTGAACTCGGGACACATCGAACGGCAGGGTATGGAAATCGAAAAACCACTCGCAGACAAAGTCGCCGACATTCTGCAACCGCAGCACTTCCTGGTTGAGTACGGCGATCCACTCGGTGCCGCTGCGGCTGATCAGCTCTTTGACGGCTTCCGGGCGTTCCAGATGAAAAGGCTGCAAACGTAACAGGCCCACGTCGCAGGTTCGGTCGGCGGCATTTTCCAGGGTACAGCTGTCAACGTCCCACCCTATAGAGCGCAAACCGGGCAGCAGACGATGGCAGTCGTCGCAAGGATCCACTACTAACAAACGTCGTAACGCGGGCGCTTCGTTCATGACTGTTCCTTGGCGCCAAATTATAGGAAATTTTATTAAAAACAGTCATTTGGCAGACCTGGCTGTAACATTAGCAAGAATTTGACGTGAGCTTGTACCGATTGACTATAGGGATGACGCGTAAGCAGTTATAAGAAACGGCTTTGTTAGTTACCTAACGAGTCAAACCTTTCATTCCGCTTTCATTACCGGCCTGAATGTTGAATCAATGAAAGAAAGTTGAAATTTCTTTTGATTATGTGTGACCCGAACCCCGGTTGCGGGCATCAGTACAAGTAACCAGCCGAACGGTAAGCCCAACCGTCGGCACATCACTTGATTGGGCATACAGAGAGAAGACCCTGATGAACGCCCCGCTCCGTATCAACGAAGCTCTTTTGATTGCCGACCGCGCATTCCGGCCTTTCCAGTGCGTGGCCTGGGCACCACAGGACGGTAACGGTGAACTCAACCTGACCGTCATCGACCGTACCAGTAACAGTATAGGTCGCAAGCAGATCCCGAGCAGTGCCTATACCGACCCCGCACAACTTGAAAGCGTGCTCAACGAAGCACGTGACGAATTGAGCAAAGAAGGCTACACGCTGCAATCGTGGTCCATGCCGCACTAATCGTTTTGCGGATTACTTCACAGTAATCCGCACCCTCCCCTAGATCGTTAGTTAGCTGGCTTTCACGCCATCCAAACTTGCGACCTCTGTTTATTCGAACGTTTACGCCTCCAACTACTTGGCAGACTTGTCAGTGGTTCGAAAAGACACTGTTCTGGCACAAAACGACCCTCCGCCTGTTAGTTCTGACAGTTGTGCATGCAGTCGTTCAGGGATTGAATGATCTCCCTAAATAGTCGCCACCCCAACTCCTGGATCGGGACGACTCGCAAGGAGATGCGTGCATGTCAATCCAGACCGCTTTCGCCTTACCTGCTGCAACGCTGAACGACGCCGGAAACCTCGATAAAACCTTTGCCGGCAGTGGCAAAACCCAGGTGTATTTCGCGGGCAGCACCTCAAGCATGGCCAATGGGGTCGCGATTGATTCATGTGGCCGGTTGCTGGTGGCAGCGAAGGTCGGAGCCCAAGGCGGTAGTCGTCTTGGCCTGGCTCGCCTGCTGGCGGACGGCTCGGCAGATCTGGCATTCGGCAATCAAGGCAGCGTCATCGGCAAGTTCGAACACGGCTTCGAAGCCATGGCAGATAAAGTGCTCATACTGCCCGACGGATGCATTCTGGTAGCCGGCCTGCACTATGAAAATGCGCACCGGACACTGCCCGCCCTCGCACTGTTTGATCAGCAAGGCAAACCGGTTCCAGGTTTTGGCGACAACGGACGCTGCGTCGTACGCCTGCCGGGCAACCTGTCCCAGGGCGTGCGCGATGCCTGGTTACCACCCGGCGTACCGGGCGCCGAAGCCTGTGATGTCTTTGTGCAGGAGGACGGTCGAATCCTGCTGCTGGCCAATCATCATTTCGAACTGGCCGATCACGTCGGCATGCTGATACGGCTCAACGCCGATGGCTCGCTGGACGATTCCTTCAACGGTCGCGGCTTCGTCGTCGTCAGGCACCTGCTGATGAACACCTGGCTCAGCAGTCTGCTGGTACTGCGCGACGGCCGGATCCTGGTGGGCGGCTCGATTAACTTCCCGGAAGAAGGCCTGATCGCGCGTTATCACACCGACGGCAGGCTCGACGACAGTTTCGCCGTGGATGGTTTCATGAGTTTCATGGCTCAGGGACGTAACGTTCAGGTCAGCCAAATCGTCCAGCAGGACAATGGCGACTTGCACTGTTTTGGCAGCAGCCGCAACCCGATGCATTGCATGGCACTGAAAGTCCACGGTAACGGTCGCCCGGATATTCATTTCAACGGTGGCCAGCCGCAATTGTTGGAAATCGGCCACAGCGGCTGCCAGTGGACCGCCGCCCAGGCGCTTGCGGACGGTGGCGTGCTGACTGTTGGTGCCACCATCGGTGGGGTCGAAGCCGACTTTATTCTGGCCCGGCATCTGCCCGACGGACAGCTCGATTGCAGCTTCGGCAATGGCATCGGCTGGGTTCGCACCCGCCTCGGTCGAAGCCTGGATACCGCGACATCGTTGGCCGTGCAGGCCGACGGCAACGTTGTTGTAGGCGGCTACTCACTGGATGGCAACTATCGGGCGGTCGTCGCACGCTATCTGGGGTAGGCCAATGTATTTTTCCTACACTTGATCTTCCCTTCCGCTTACGGCAAGTTGCGTGCTTCTTAAAACAAGGAGCAGCCGATGTCCGGTTCAATGACCCAGGCGTTCGCGCACAATTTTCTCGGGCATTCACCCCGCTGGTACAAGGCGAGCATTGTCGGCTTTCTGATGCTCAACGCCCTGGTGCTATGGACCGTCGGCCCGGTAGCAGCTGGCTGGCTGCTGGTGCTGGAGTTCATCTTTACCCTGGCCATGGCGCTCAAGTGTTATCCCTTGATGCCCGGCGGCCTGCTGTTGGTCGAGGCGCTGCTGCTTAAGATGACCACGCCCCAGGCACTTTATGACGAACTGGTGCATAACTTCCCGGTGATCCTGCTACTGATGTTCATGGTGGCGGGCATCTACTTCATGAAAGACCTGCTGCTGTTTTTGTTCTCGCGACTGTTGCTGGGGGTTCGATCCAAGGCCCTGCTGGCGTTGATGTTCTGTTTCCTCTCGGCGTTTCTGTCGGCGTTTCTCGATGCCTTGACCGTGACGGCAGTGATCATCAGTGCCGCCGTCGGGTTTTACTCGGTGTATCACCGCGTCGCCTCGGGCAACGATCCGCGTCAGGACAGCGCCTTCAGCGATGACCAGCGACTGCCAAAACTCCATCATGCCGACCTCGAACAGTTCCGCGCCTTCTTGCGCAGCCTGCTGATGCACGGTGCCGTGGGCACCGCACTCGGTGGCGTTTGCACCCTGGTCGGCGAGCCGCAGAACCTGCTGATCGGCCATGAGATGGGTTGGCACTTCGCGGAATTCTTTGTGAAAATCGCTCCGGTTTCGTTACCCGTGCTGGTGGCAGGTCTGGTGACCTGCGTGCTGCTGGAGAAACTGCGCTGGTTTGGTTACGGCACGCTGCTGCCGGACAACGTGCGCGCAGTGCTGACCAATTACGCAGCCGAAGACAACGCCGAACGCACCTCGCGCCAACGCGCGGCGTTGATTGTTCAAGGGCTGGCGGCGCTGATTCTGATTGCCGGCCTGGGGTTTCACATCGCTGAAGTCGGCCTGATCGGTTTGATGGTGATCGTGCTGATCACCGCCTTCACCGGCATCACCGACGAGCATCGCATCGGCAACGCGTTCAAGGACGCCATGCCGTTCACGGCGTTGCTGGTGGTGTTCTTCGCCGTGGTCGCCGTGATTCACGATCAGCAGCTGTTCACGCCACTGATCCAGTGGGTACTGGCCCTGCCGGCGGATCAACAGCCGGGCATGCTGTTTATTGCCAACGGCTTGCTGTCGGCCATCAGCGACAACGTGTTCGTCGCGACCATTTACATCACCGAAGTGAAACAGGCCTTCCTCTCCGGCCACATGAGCCGTGAGCATTTCGAGACATTGGCCATTGCGATCAACACCGGTACCAACCTGCCGAGTGTGGCGACGCCCAATGGTCAGGCCGCTTTCCTGTTCCTGCTGACGTCGGCGATTGCGCCGCTGATTCGCCTGTCGTACGGGCGGATGGTGTGGATGGCGTTGCCGTACACCGTGGTGATGGGGGCTCTTGGCTGGTACGCCGTAAGCTACTGGCTGTAACACCGCTCCCCCTGTAGGAGCTGCCGAAGGCTGCGATCCTTTGATCTTGATAAGCCACCGAAGATCAAAAGCAAGATCAAAAGATCGCAGCCTTCGGCAGCTCCTACACGGACTCAGCGCTTCAGGATGTACTGTGCAATTGCCTGGGCTGCACCGTCTTCGGTGTTGGTGCCAGTGACGACATCAGCCTGGCGCTTCACCGCCTCCTCCGACTGCCCCATGGCAATCGACAACCCGGCGCGATGAAACATCGCCGGGTCATTGCCGCCATCGCCCATCGCCGCAGTCTGCTCCAGTGACACCCCCAGAAACCTGGCCAGCGTCGCCAGCGCATCGCCCTTGTTGGCTTGCATGGCGGTCACGTCCAGGAACACCGGCTGCGAACGCGAGACCTGAGCCTGGCCCTCGACCTTGGGCAGCAACTGCGCCTCCAGTTCGATCAGCAGCTGCGTGTTGTTGCTGGCAGCGACGATTTTGTCGATACGCTCCAGATACGGTTCGAAACTCTCCACCACCACTGGCGGATACCCCAGGCCATGCTGCTCCCGAGGAACCATTGGGCCAGTCGGGTCCTTCGCTAACCAATCGCCGCCACTGAACACCCAGACCTCGATGTCTGGCTGATCGGCAAACAACGCCAGCGTGATCAGCGCAGCCGTTGCCGGCAAGTAATGCGCGACCAGCAAACTGCCGTCGGGGTTTACGATCGTGCCGCCATTGAAAGCCGCTGTCGGCAGATCGACACCCAGGGCTTCGATCTGCTGCAACATGGCTTTGGGTGGACGGCCGGTGGCCAGGCTGAACAGCACACCGGCCTCGCGCAACGAACGGACGGCTTCGATGGTGCGCTGACTGAGGCTGTGATCGGGCAGCAGCAAAGTGCCGTCCATGTCACTGAGCAGGAAACGGATGGGTTGTTGCGTCGCATCACTCATCCGAGGCTGTGCCAGACGCGACCGTCGCGGGTCAGCAAATCTTCTGCAGCTTCAGGCCCGTCTTCACCCGCCGCGTAGCTTTGCACGCTCGCGTCCTGCTGCCAGGCGTCGAGGAATGGCTGCACGGCGCGCCAGCCGTTCTCGATGTTGTCGGCGCGCTGGAACAGCGTCTGATCGCCGGTCAGGCAATCGTAAATCAGCGTTTCGTAGCCGGTGGACGGCTGCATTTCAAAGAAATCCTTGTAGGCAAAACCCAGTTCGATATTGGCCATTTTCAGCGCCGGCCCAGGCCGTTTGGCCAGCAGGTCGAACCACATGCCTTCGTTGGGCTGAATCTGGATTCGCAGATACGTCGGCGCAAGCTCGTCGACCTCGGTATCGCGGAACTGCGCGTAAGGCGCCGGTTTGAAACAGATGACGATCTCGGTGTCGCGCACGCTCATGCGCTTGCCGGTGCGCAGGTAGAACGGCACGCCGACCCAACGCCAGTTGTCGATCATGACCTTGAGGGCCACGTAGGTTTCGGTGTTGCTGTCGGGCGCCACGTTGTTTTCCTGGCGATAACCGGGCAACGGTTTGCCGTCAATCTCGCCGGTCGCGTACTGGCCGCGTACCGAATTGGCTCGAGCCTCCTCGACCAACCAGGGGCGAATCGCGCCGACCACCTTGGCTTTCTCGCCGCGTACCGCATCGGCGCCGAAGGCTGCCGGCGGTTCCATTGCCACCATCGCCAGCAACTGGAACAGGTGATTGGGCACCATGTCCCGCAGGGCGCCGGTGTGTTCATAAAAACTGCCACGGGTTTCCACGCCGACGGTTTCGGCGGCGGTGATTTGCACGTGGTCGATGTAGTGATTGTTCCAGAACGCTTCGAACAGGCTGTTGGAGAACCGGCTGATCAGAATGTTCTGCACCGTCTCCTTGCCCAGATAGTGATCGATCCGGTAGATCTGGTTTTCCGACATCACCTTGAGCAGGCACGCGTTCAAGGCTTCGGCGGTATGCAGGTCGGAGCCGAAGGGTTTTTCGATCACCACCCTTCTGAACGCCTCGGGTGTTTCCTGCAGCAAACCGGCAGCGCCGAGACGGCGCACCACTTCACTGAAAAAGCGCGGCGCGGTGGCCAGGTAGAAGACCGCGTTGCCGGTGCCGCTGGCGGCAATTTTTGCCGCCAGGGCCTGGTAGGTGCTGTCGTCCAGGAAGTCGCCCTGAACGTAGCTGATGCCTTTGGCCAACGTCGCCCACACGTGCGGATCAAGGGCTTGATCGCCCTTGCCGACTTTGGCGGCCACTTCGGTGCGGATGAAGTCTTCAAGTTTCTTCGCGAAGGCTTCATCGGTTATGGCGTTGTGGTCAACGCCGATGATCCGCAGTCCATCCCCGAGCAGACCGTCGCGACTCAGGTTATACAGCGCCGGCATCAGCAGACGCTTGACCAGGTCACCATGGGCACCGAACAGGAACAGCGTGGTCGGTGGTGCGGGTTCTGCCTTGGATTTATTGCGGATCAATCGGGTCATTTTTTAGCAGTCTCCACATGGCCGCCGAAGCCGAAGCGCTGGGCCGAGAGAATCTTGTCGCCAAAGGTGCCTTGCCCGCGCGAACGGTAGCGGGAGAACAGCGAGTTCGACAGCACCGGTACCGGCACCGATTGTTCCATGGCCGCTTCGATGGTCCAGCGACCTTCACCGCTGTCAGCCACCGAGCCGGAATAACCGTCGAGTTTGGGATCGCTGGCCAGCGCATCGGCGGTCAGGTCCAACAGCCAGGACGACACCACGCTGCCACGACGCCAGACTTCGGCGATGTCGGCGACGTTCAGGTCAAAGCGCTGGTCTTCCGGCAGGTTGGTGCTGGATTTGGTCTTGAGAATATCGAAGCCTTCGGCGAAGGCCTGCATCATTCCGTATTCGATGCCGTTGTGGATCATCTTCACGAAATGCCCCGCGCCCGGTGGGCCGGCGTGGATGTAACCGCGCTCGGCGCGATCGTCTTCGGACTTGCGGTCCTTGGTGCGCGGGATGTCGCCCAGGCCCGGTGCCAGGCTTTCGAACAGCGGGTCCAGGCGTTTAACCACCTCGGCTTCGCCGCCGATCATCATGCAATAACCGCGCTCCAGGCCCCAGACGCCGCCGGAGGTGCCAACGTCGATGTAGTGCAGGCCTTTTTCCGACAGGGTTTTCGCCCGGCGGATGTCATCCTTATAGAAGGTGTTGCCGCCATCGATGATGGTATCGCCGGCATCAAGCAAAGTGCTCAGGGTGTCGATGGTGCCTTCGGTCGGCGCGCCGGCCGGCAGCATGACCCACACCGCTCGCGGTTTGCTTAGGCCGGCGACCAGAGCCGGCAGGTCCGCGACGCCGGTGGCGCCCTCTTCGCTCAAGGTTTCGACGAAGGCGGTATTGCGGTCGTAAACAACGGTGGTGTGCCCGTTGAGCATCAGGCGCCGCGCAATATTGCCGCCCATGCGGCCCAGTCCAATAATCCCGAGTTGCATGTGCTGATGCTCCCTACTACAAATAAAGTGTGTCAAAGGTTATAGCCCAACGCGACTAATGAGGGTTAGTCCAGAGCGTTGGCGTGAAGTTTCCGGGCATTGTGCCCGATCCCGATTGATAACGTCAGGAATCGTGCCGAAGACACAACGACCGTGAAAAATAAAAAAGTTCCCTTCCTGGGCAAAAGAAATCAAAATCGGCGCCGATAGTAAGTCAGCATCCGATTTCGGGGCGGATTTACAGTTGAGGCAGCCATTTGCGAGGTGAGCAATGGGCACAGTACAAGCAGCACGGCCAGCACAAACCCTTTACGTCACGATCCGTCGTGATGAACTGCGCCAGTTGAAAGACGAACGCGATCAGCTCAAGCAGGAAGTCGCACAATTGCGCATGCTGACGCAAGGCAGTCAGACTCAGTCGATGCCTGTTACACAGCGTGCTCCCCACGCCTGAACCCCTCGCTTGAATCGGAAGCAGCCCCCTGCTGTTTCCGACACGTCATCCGGCTTCATAAGCCTTCGCAGCTCACAAACTTTTCACACGCCCTTGTCGATACTCCGGCCCATTACGGTCGCCCGGTATCCGCGCGGCGCCCGTTCGTCGGCGACATTCCAGTCCCGGCGGTGGAAGTGATTTTTGGCTGGAGCGCTGAATGGCTTTGTTTAAACGCAGCAGCAATACGTCTGCGAAAGGTTTCGATTGGGCCGGGTTTCTCTGGCTGTTCGTGTTCTTCTGGTACTTTTCCGGGATCACCCAACTGCTGATCCAGCTGACGGGCACCTCCGGGTTCACCGGGTTCCGCCAGGCCTTCGTGATGAGTGCCATCTGGCTGGCGCCCATGCTGCTGTTCCCTAAACAGACCCGTGTCATGGCCGCGCTGATCGGCGTGGTGCTGTGGGCTTGTTCAATGGCCAGCCTGGGCTATTTCTTCATCTATCAGCAGGAATTTTCCCAAAGCGTCATCTTCATCATGTTCGAATCGAACATCTCTGAAGCTGGCGAGTACATGACCCAGTACTTTGCCTGGTGGATGGTGGCGGCATTTCTCGCCCACACGCTATTCGCTTATTTCCTGTGGACTCGTTTGCGTCCGGTGTACATGCCCCGTGGTCAGGCGCTGGTCGCCGCAACGGCCATTCTGGTGGCCGTGATCGGTTATCCGCTGATCAAACAGACCTTGCGCACCGGTAGCCTTGCCGACGGTTTCGAAAAGTTCGAAACCCGCATCGAGCCTGCCGTGCCCTGGCAGATGGCCGTGGCCTATCACCGCTACCTCGATACCCTGGCCGGCATGCAAGACATGCTCACCAGCGCGAGCAAGATTGCACCGCTGCACAACCTCAAGGATTCAGCGGCCAATCAACCGGCGACGTTGGTGCTGGTGATCGGCGAGTCCACCAACCGTCAGCGCATGAGCCTGTACGGCTACCCTCGGGAAACCACCCCGGAGCTGGACAAACTCAAGGATCAACTGGCGATCTTCGATAACGTCATCACCCCGCGCCCCTACACCATCGAGGCGTTGCAACAGGTGTTGACCTTCGCCGACGAAGAAAACCCGGAGGCGTACCTCGCGACCCCATCGCTGGTCAGCATGATGAAACAGGCGGGTTACAAGACGTTCTGGATCACCAACCAACAGACCCTGACCAAGCGCAACACCATGTTGACGACCTTCTCCGAGCAGGCCGACGAGCAGGTGTACCTGAACAACAACCGGAACCAGAACGCCGCCCAGTACGATGGCGATGTCATCGAGCCGTTCAACAAGGCGCTGACCGACGCGGCACCACGCAAACTCATCGTCGTGCATTTGATCGGCACACACATGAGCTACCAATACCGTTATCCCTCGACCTTCGATAAGTTCAAGGACCGCAACGGCGTGCCGGAAGGTGTGCGCGACGATCAACTGCCGACCTACAACAGCTATGACAACGCGGTGCTCTACAACGACTTCGTGGTGTCGAGCCTGATCAAGGGCTACGCCAAGTCCGATCCGAACGGTTTCCTGCTGTACCTCTCCGACCACGGTGAAGACGTCTTCGATTCCCCTGGCCATAACACCCTGGGCCGCAACGAAAGCAAACCGACGGCGCCGATGTACACCATCCCGTTCATGGCCTGGGCCTCGCCGAAATGGCGCGAAAACCATGACTGGAACTTCGCCGGCGAACTTACGCGGCCTTACAGCAGCTCGCATCTGATCCATACCTGGGCTGACCTGGCGGGCCTGAGCTTCGATGAACTCGATCACAGCAAAAGCCTGGTCAGCGACAGCTTCCTGCGCCGGCCACTGTTGATCGGGAATCCTTATGAGCGCCAGCAAAAGGCATTGATCGACTTCAGCCTGATAAAACCCAAGGCAGTGCCAGCCGCCCCGAACATCGTTCAGCAGTAATCCTTTCCAAGGGATCAGAACCTGTGGGAGCGAGCCTGCTCGCGATAGCGGCGGCACAGTCAATATTGATGTCGCCTATTGCACCGCTATCGCGAGCAGGCTCGCTCCCACATGGATTTTGCTGTCAGCCACTTCCTAAAGATAATAATTATTCTCGTTTAGCGCTAAATCTCCCCGCCCTCCTTCGTCTTTGAACAAACGGAATTTTTCCCTCGACGACAAGGAGTCGGCTGCGATGTTCGCGCCTATCACCCGTTCCATGACTTTAACCCTTGGCCTGTGCGGTGCAGCGCTGAGCCCGGATTTGTTAGCCGAAACCGACCCGGACAAGGAGCCCTTGGCGCCTACCCTGGAACTGGCAGCCACCAGCGTCACGGCCCAAGGCCTGGGCAGCACCACCGAAAACACCGAGTCGTACACCACCGGCGCCATGAGCACCGCCACCCGCCTGAACCTGTCAATCAAGGAAACGCCGCAATCGGTTTCCGTGGTCACGCGCCAGCAAATGGATGACTTCAAACTCGGCTCGCTCTCCGAGGCGATGAGCCAGACCACCGGTGTGGTGGTTCAGCACAACGACTCGGACCGGGTCAGCTATTCGTCCCGGGGCTACACGATCAGCAATTTCCAGGTCGACGGGATGCTGAACACCTTCAGCTACATGAAGTCCGATTCCGACACCATCATCTACGACCGCATCGAAGTGGTTCGTGGTGCAACCGGCTTGACCACGGGCGCAGGCGACCCTTCGGCCACCATCAACATGGTGCGCAAACGACCGACGGCGCAGTGGGAAGCCCAGACCGGCGTCAGCGGTGGCAGTTATGACGACTACTCCAGTTATCTGGACGTTGGCGGTCCGCTGGCTTTCGACGGACGCCTGCGCGGGCGTAGCGTGTTGGCCTATCGCGATGCTCATTCGATCCGCGACAAATATCAGCAGCAACGTGAAGTCGGCTACGGGATTCTCGAAGCCGACCTGACCGACGACACCGTGCTGGCCGTGGGTTACGACTATCAGAACAAACACGTTCAGGGTTCGTCCTACGGCACCACGCCCTATTGGAACTCTTCGGGCGGCAAGGCCGGCCTGGGGCGCTCCACCAACATGGCAACACCCTGGAGTTCCTGGCCGCTCAAGGACAAGACGGCGTTCGCCACCCTGGATCAACAACTGGGCGCCGGCTGGCATTTCAAGGCGGCCTACACTCACCGCGAAAGCGATACGGACGGCAAGTTGTATTACGGCGGTAGCGGCTTCCCCAACGAAGACCGCAGTGGCATGAGCGCCTTCCTTGGCCACATGAATGGCACACAAAAAATGAAAGCCTATGACTTCAACGTGGCCGGCCCCTATTCGCTGCTCGGTCGCGAGCATGAATTGATGGTGGGTTATGGCGAGGCCGAACGCAGTGAAGACGCACCCCACATGGTGGAGGGACCCAGGGCGGCGAATTACCTGAACATCCCTGACTGGAAATACATGGGTGACATCGCCAAGTTTCCCGACAGCGATTCCGGCCTTCCAGGCGAACAAAACAGTACCCGACAGAAAGCCGGTTACCTGGCGACCCGGTTGAGCCTGACTGACGACTTGCACGCGGTGCTCGGCAGTCGCTACGGCAGTTGGAAAGCCTCGAGCAAAGCCTACAGCTACGACGCCAACCTGCAGCTGACCAACGTGGATGCCAGTAACCAGCAACACAACGACATGTGGACGCCTTACGCCGGCCTGCTCTACGACCTCACCCCCGAATACACCGTGTACGTCAGCTACACCGACATTTTCAAACCGCAGTCCAATCGCGACGCCAATCGCAAATACCTGGAACCGGTGGTCGGCAGCAACTATGAACTGGGGCTCAAGGGCAGCCTGCTGGAAGAACGCCTCAACCTCGCCACAGCGCTGTTCTGGAGCAAACAGGACAACGTCGCCGAACTCGATGACTCAGTGCCACCGGACCCGGTGACCGGCGAGGAGTTCTTCAAGTCGGGCGGCAAAGGCAGCAAGGTCCAGGGCTTCGAAGCCGAGGTGTCGGGTGAGGTGATGGAAGGCTGGAACATGACCGCCGGTTACACCTACACCCACTCGGCCAATGGCGAAAAGCAGCGCAGCAACACCAACCAGCCATTGAACATGCTCCGGATGTCCACGGCCTATCGCCTGCCAGGCGATTGGCATGCACTGACGGTGGGTGGCGCGGTGAACTGGCAGAGCGATGTCTTCGGCAACTCCAGACGCCCGGTCGGACGTGACGCCGGTGGCGAGCTCATGACTGAAAGCGCGAAGATCCGTCAGGAGGCCTACACCGTGGTCAAGCTGATGTCGCGCTATGAGTTCGACAAACACCTGTCAGCGTCGTTGAACGTCGATAACCTGTTCGACAAGAAGTATTACGACAATGTCGGGTTCTACAACGGCGTGTTTTGGGGTGAACCGCGCACCGTGACCCTGAGCCTGGACTGGAAACTCTAGATTTGTTAACTCCCACTTAACGGAATCGCCGGACACTGTGCCCTCGACATTGGTTCATGGACGAAAGGCATCCGACATCCGTAGTGGGAGGCAAACCATGAAACGTACACCCCTGATCATCGCCGGCCTCATGACGTTCGTCTCGGCCAGCGCATTTGCCGAAGGTGGCGCCGAACGCATGCGGCATTACTACGAGACCTTGCGGTTCAACCAACAGCAGGCCCTGGGCAATACCACCGAAGGCAAAAGCTCTGAACTGCGGGTTCCTGACGATCAAACCGCACAAGTGACCGAGACTTACAAACCGAAATGACCGATGGACCTTTGACGGCTTGCTCAGCCATCGAAGATGACAGTTGGGCGTCCTCAGGGACGCCCTTTTTTTGCCCGCGATTTACAGCGCCTTGGTCCAGAACAGCATCCGGCCATGCGCCGGATCGAACATGCCGGCGGCGAATCCGAACTTGCTGTACGAAGCCTGGGCGACCGCATTGCCTTCCAGGACCTCCAGCGTGATCTTGCAGCAACCGCGTTGTCGGGCGATGTCCTCGACCTTTTGCAGCATTTTCTGGCTCAAGCCCAACCCGCGAAACTTGTTCACCACCACGACGTCATGCACGTTGACCAACGGCCGACAGGCAAAAGTCGAGAACCCTTCAAAACAATTAACCAGCCCGGCCGGCTCGCCATCCACGAAGGCCAGGACGCTGAACGCATGGGAACGCTTGGCCAGCTCCCCCGGGAGTTGCTCGATCACATCGGCGGGCAAGGAATGGCCGCCACCCATCGGGTCTTCGGCGTAAGCATTCAACACCAGACCAACAGCCTCGGCATGCACCGGATTGGTGTAGCTGGCCTGAAGCACAAGAATTTCTGCGGATTCCATTTCCATCCTCAATCACACATAAAGTAGCCCCAGCGCGGACCTCGCACTGGAAAGCCGACCCACCCTATCGCGAGCGCTGTGGTGCCGACAACCACTTGTAGATCAAAAGATCGCAGCCTCCGGCAGCGCCTATATGGAATTTTGTGTGCACCTGTAGGAGCTGCCGAAGGCTGCGATCTTTTGATCTTAATGGCCCCAGATCAACCCTTCGGTCCATCCCAACTCGGCAAAATCCTCGGCCCTGAGGCGCACCTCGCCGGAACAGAAAAACTCATCCAGTTGCGGCGGCGTGACCGAGGTGCCGCTGAGCATGGCGTGAACCTGTCCGCGATGATGAATCTCGTGCTCGAACAGATGAGACAGCAGACGCAAGCGGCTGTCATGTTGCGGCGTGTCCCGGGCGATGGTCACGATCTTGCCCAGGTCGGCGTCGCGCATTTGCTCGCAGTAGGCGATCAGTCGACGGTCCACCAGGGCTTGTTCGCGCTTGAGGTCCACGGCGGCGGTGAACGGCTCGTCTTTGTTGAAAAACACGTAGCAATCGGGGTGCGGCTCATCACCGCGCAACTCCCGTTCCAGGGCGTCCACGTAAAACCAGTCGCAGGTCAGAATGTGGTTGAGGGTCGCGCAGATACTGGGGAAGAAGCTGACCCGAGGTGCCGCCAGCTCGACCGGACTCAACTGACGCCAGGTCTTGGCCAGTCGATGATTGGCCCAGGCGTTCTGATAGGCCATGGTCAGCAAATGGTGGGACAAGGGCTGATTCATGTTCGCGGCTCCTTGGGGTCAGGCTTCGGCGAAACGTTGCAGTTGCATTTCCTGTAGACGGCTGAGGGTGCGGCGGAACGGGAACTCCAGATAACCCTCGGTGTAGAGCGACTCCATCGGCACCTGCGCCTGGAGGTACAGCGGCACCTTGCGGTCGTAGCATTCGTCCACCAGGGCAATGAAACGCCGCACACCGTCGTCGTGCACCGACAATTGCGGCAACTCGCGATCACCCGCCACCACCCGTTCGACCCCGTCTTCAGTGCCGCGGGCGATGCGTCCTTCGCGTTTTTGCGCGCTGAGATTGGGCACGTCACTCAACAGAATAGCCTTGAAGGTGTCGCACAGCGCCATGAAGTCCATGGCGGCAAAGGGCTGTTCACAGAGATCGGCGTAACGGCTCCAGAGCACGGTTTCACTGGCCTGCACGACATCGAGTGATCGGTAGCCGACCTTGATCGGCTCACCGGACACCTTTTGGCCGACGGTCAACGCCTTGAACACTTCGCCCAGCGCGCCGGGCTGTCCGGGTGCAGTCACCCAATAACGTTGCAAACCGGCGCCCGGGTGCAGGCGGTGGTCTTCGCCGCCATCCACCGCAATCACCTGCATGTGCTGCTTGATCGCCTCGATGGCGGGCACGAACCGGTCGCGGTTGAAGCCATCGGCGTACAGCTGATCCGGAGGTTGATTGGAGGTGCAGACCACCACCACGCCTTGATCGAACATCACCTGGAACAAGCGCCCGAGAATGATCGCGTCACCGATGTCATTGACGAACAGCTCATCGAAACACAGCACGCGCACTTCTTCGCTCAACTCGCGGGCCAGCGCCTTCAACGGATCGGCGGTGCCGGTCAGCTGAAACGAGCGCTGATGCACCCATCCCATGAAGTGATGGAAGTGCTGGCGCCGGGCCGGGACCTGAAGGCTTTGGTAGAACTGGTCCATCAACCAGGTCTTGCCGCGCCCGACCGGCCCCCACAGGTAAACACCGGTGACCGATGTGCGCCCTTCATGCAACGCTTCGTAGCATTTCTGCAGCGCCCAGACGGCATGTTCCTGGGCCTCGTCCTGGACGAAGCCCTTCTGTTCGATGGCGTGTTGCCAGGCGCTTAAGGGGGAGTCAATTTTCATGCGTCGCAGTATGCCACGCGGCCCGATCAGAGAGAGATGTCCAGCCGGGCGATCTTGCCCTGTTCATTGAGGCGAAACATGTAGCGCAGTTCCAGCGGGCTGCCGGGAAACGTGCCGGAGATCAGGTTGTGCACCAGCACTTTGCCAGTGCGCAGTTGCACGTCGAGCACGTCGACCCGTGGCTGGAAACGCTGAGCGGTGTCTTGCATCCATTGGGCGATGGCTTGGGTGCCGATCTGATGCTGACCTTCATCGAACACATTGGCATCCTCAGCGAAAAAACTGGCGACCCTCGACGTGTCCCGGGCATTGGCGGCAGCAATGTAGGCGGCGATGGCGGGTGCCAGTGAAGAGGCGGGATTGGACATGTTTGCAGCTCCTTGTTTATTGATTCTGGAGCTATGCTAAAACAAGCTTGTGTCAGTTCTTGTCAGGAGTGAAACGCCCGGCCTCATCCAGTTGCATCTGCTTGCGCCAGGTGCGCAACAGGTCGCTGCGTCGCCCCGGATACCGCTCGCCCTGCTCGCTCGCGGCCGAGATCCGGTCAGTGCGAAAGGTCCGATAAGCGCTGCGCAATTCACACCAGGCGACGATGATCCGTACCTCGTTGAGAAACCCCAGCGCCAACGGCCAGATCAGTCGCTGACTGGGCACCTGATGGGCGTCCGCGTAGTTGATGTGCAGCTTTGACTGATCGCGGATCGCCTGGCGAAACACATTCAGAGGCACCGCATTTGGCGCGAAGCCATAACCGGGCGGGCCCGGCAGCACGGTCGGGTTGCGCAGCGCGTCCAGCGCTTCGGGCGCCAGCACGGCGGCAATCTTGGCCAACGCATCCGCCGCCGCTTTGCTCAATACCTCGTCCCCGCGCTGATCCACATAGCGCAAACCCAGCACGATGGCTTCGGTTTCATCGGCATTGAGCATCAAGGGCGGCAGGAACAGGCCACTGCGCAGCACGTAGCCGACCCCCGCTTCGCCGTAGATCGGGGCACCCAGCGCGGTGAGTTCGGCGATGTCGCGGTACAGCGTGCGCTCGGAAATCTCCAGTTCGCCGGCGAGCGTCGCCGCCGTGACCGGGCGACTTTTGCCGCGCAGCACCTGCAACAGGGTCAGTAAACGAGTGGTACGCGACACGATGGGCAGGCTCTGTCCGGAAAAGTTGTCGGAGATTAGCAGAGACCCCTGTCAGAAAGTGGCAGCAGTGACGGGCCCGGTGGTCGGACCGTTTACCTCACATGAAAAAGCGTCTTGACGGGATATATGACTAGCATCATATTAAATACATGTCTAACGACATCTATATTCAGTCCCAGCGTTTTTTCCTTCAAGGAGTCATCCCATGCATTACAAAGTCTTCGGCCGAAAAACCGGCTTGCGGGTTTCGGAACTGGCGCTGGGCGCCGGCAACTTCGGCACGGGCTGGGGCCACGGCGCCGAACGTGACGAAGCCAAGCGTATTTTTGATGGCTACCTTGAGGCCGGCGGCAACTTCATCGACACCGCCAACGGTTATCAAGGCGGCCAATCGGAAGCCATGCTCAGCGAGTTCATCGCCGCGGAACGGGATCGACTGGTCATCGCCACCAAATACACCTTGGGGACTACACCGGCTGCGGGCATTTCCCACACCGGCAACAACCGCAAGAACATGATTCGCGCCGTGGAAGAAAGCCTGACCCGGCTCAAGACCGATCACATCGACCTGTTCTGGGCGCACATGAGCGACGGCGTGACGCCCATGGAAGAGATCCTGCGTGGTTTCGACGATCTGGTGCGCGCCGGCAAGATTCACTACGCCGGGTTGTCGAACTTCCCCGCGTGGCGCATCGCCCGGGCCGACCTGCTGGCCGAGGTTCGCGGTTTTGCGCCGATTGCCGCCATCCAGGTGGAATACAGCCTTGCCGAACGCACGGCCGAACGCGAACAACTGCCCATGGCCGAAGCGTTGGGGCTGGCCGCGACGTTATGGTCACCACTGGGCGGCGGGTTCCTCACCGGCAAGTACCGCACCAGCGGAGATAACAACCGCGCCGCCAAATTGGGCATGCTGGTGCACGCCGAGAAAAGTGCCCGGGAAACCGCCCTGCTCGACACCTTGCTCGCCGTCGCCGCGGAACTGGCGGCCAGCCCGACTCACGTCGCCATTGCCTGGCTGCGGGAAAAAGCCAAGCGTTCAACCACCGCGCTGATTCCGATTCTGGGTTCACGGACTCGCGAGCAACTGGATGCGACATTGGGCGCGTTGAATGTGCAATTGAGTGCGGACCAGTTGTCGCGACTCGAGGGTGTCAGCGGGGTGGAAATGGGTGTGCCCCATGAGTCGATTGCCGGGTCGATCGCGCGGTTTACCGGGGCCGAGACGCTGGATCTGCCAATCATTCCAGTGGCCTGACACCCATCACCTGTGGGAGCGAGCCTGCTCGCGAAGGGGGCCTTCCAGTCAACATTAATGTTGAATGTCAGACCGCTTTCGCCGGCAAGCCGGTCTCGCTCCCACATTGGTCTGTGTGTTACCGATCCACCTTGTGCCTGGCCGCATACAGACACAGCATTTCCATCGCCAATGTCGCCGCCGCCAGTGAGGTAATGTCCGCACTGTCGTAGGCCGGCGCCACTTCCACCACGTCCATGCCCACCAGATTGATCCCGCGCAAGCCGCCGAGGATCTCCAGCGCCTGCACCGTGCTCAAGCCACCGCACACCGGCGTTCCGGTGCCGGGCGCGAAGGCCGGGTCGAGGCAGTCGATGTCGAACGTCAGGTACACCGGGTTATCACCCACCCGCGCCCGAATGGCCTCGACGATGGCATCGCCGCCCCGTCGATGCACTTGCCGCGCATCCAGCACCTGAAAGCCCTGATGATCATCGTTGGTGGTGCGCAATCCGATCTGCACCGAACGCGACGGGTCCACCAACCCTTCCTTCGCCGCGTGCCAGAACATGGTCCCGTGGTCGATTCGCTTGCCCTCTTCGTCCGGCCAGGTGTCGCTGTGGGCATCGAAGTGGATCAGCGACAGCGCCCCGTGTTGACGGGCATGCGCCTTGAGCAGCGGATACGTGATGAAGTGATCGCCGCCGAACGTCAGCATCGCGCTGCCGGCACTGAGAATGTGCTCGGCATGGGCTTCGATGCTTTCCGGCACCGAGTGCGGCGTGCCGTAATCGAAGTCGCAATCGCCGTAATCAATGACAGCCAAGTGATCGAATGGATCGAACGTCCACGGCCAGTGCCGCTCCCAGGCAATCCCGGTGGACGCCGCACGAATGCCGCGAGGTCCGAAACGCGCACCGGGACGGTTGCTGGTGGCGGTGTCGAACGGGACACCGCTGACCGCTACGTCGACACCCCGTAAGTCGCGGCTGTAGCGACGACGCATGAAACTGGTGATACCGGCGTAGGTACTTTCTGCGGCAGTACCAAAGAGACTGTCGCGGGTCATGGCCTGATCGTTTTGCACAGGGACGTCCATGGTGGGTTCCTTATTATTGGCGGCTACGGAAAGTGGTCCACACGCGGGTGCGCTGACGCATGTCCTTGAGGCTCATGCTGCGGTCGGCGTACAGCAGACCGCGAACGTCGGCGGGTGGGTAGATGTCCGGGTCGGTGCGCACGGCCTCATCTACCAGAGGTGTTGCTGCCTGGTTGGCGGTGGCAAAGAACAAGGTGTTGGTCAGCGCCGCGACGGATTCGGGGCGCAGCATGAACTCGATGAACTGGCGGGCGGCTTCGGGGTGTGGCGCGTCCTTGGGGATCGCCAGGTTGTCCTGCCAGACGAGGGTGCCTTCCTTGGGAATCCGGTAGGCGATTTGATACGGTTTGTCGGCCTTGAGCGCCTGATCGGCAGCCATGCTGGCATCACCGTTGTAAGTCAACGCCAGACAGACACTGCCGTTGGCCAGATCGTTGATCTGCCGTCCACTGGCGACGTACAGCACCGAAGGCTGCAATTGATGCAATAACGCCTGCGCGGCGTCGAGATCGTGCTTGTCGGTGCTGTAGGGATCTTTACCCAAATAGTGCAACGCCAGGCCGATCACCTCCTGGGGCGAATCAATGATCGCAATGCCGCAGTCCTTCAGTTGGCTGGCGTATTCCGGTTTGAACAGCAGGTCCAGGCTGTTGAGCGGCACGTTCGGCAGGCGTTGTTGCACCGCGTCGACATTCATCCCGAGCCCCAGGGTGCCCCAGGTATAGGGCACACCGTAGCGATTGCCGGGATCGACCGCGGCCAGTTTCTCCAACAGATCCGGGTCAAGATTGGTGTAGCCCTTCAGGCCTTCACGAGGAATAGCCTTCAGCGCGCCGGCCGCCAGGCCACGGGCCAGAACGCTGGACGACGGCACCACCACGTCATAGCCGCTGCCACCGGTGAGCAGTTTGGTTTCGAGCACCTCCGGCGCGTCGAATGTGTCGTAGCGCACGTGAATGCCGGTTTCCTGCTCGAAACGCTGCAAGGTTTCGGGGGCGACGTAATCGGCCCAACTGTAGAGGTTGACGACTTTTTCCTCGGCCTGGGCCGACACGACCATCGCAAGGAACAGCGCGGGGAAACACAGCTTGAAGACGGGAGCCATGACGAACACCTGACCAGAGGAAGTGGTTGCAGGATGCATCGTCGGTTACATTGGAAAAATACCAAGTTAGTTATCCTGACTTTATCCCGGAGTAATGTTTGATGCTCGGCCAACTGCATGATCTGGACCTGCAACTGCTGCGTCTGTTTATCAGTGTCGTGGAGTGCGGCGGCTTCAGCGCGGCCCAGGGCGAACTGGGGCTGAGCCAGTCGAGCATCAGCCAGCAAATGGCCAAGCTCGAAACCCGGCTCGGCTATCGCTTGTGCAGTCGCGGCAAGGGCGGATTCAAGATCACCCCCAAGGGCGAACAACTGCTCACGGCGACTCGTGGATTGTTCGAGTCCATCGAAGCGTTTCGTCATAAATCCAACGGCGTGGCCGGGCGCTTGATCGGCGAAGTGCGCCTGGGGCTGTCCGAGGCGCTCGATCAATCGGTGTTGCAGCAGGTGGCCGAGGCGATCCGGCGTTTCCGTGAACGGGATGAATCGGTGCGTATCGAGTTGATCAGCGCGATGCCCGGCGAAATGGAACGGTTGCTGCTGCAGCAAAGGCTGGACCTGGCGATCGGCTATTTCTCACAGGTGCAAAGCGCTTTTGACTACCGCGAATTGTTTACCGAAACCCAGCACCTGTACTGCGCCGCCGGACATCCGTTGTTCACCCAAGATGCGCCTGACGATCAAGCGCTACAGGCTTGCGATCGGGTCGATCACCCTTACCGCTTCCTGCGTAGCGACGAGCCATTCCAGGGGAAGATGTGTTCGGCGCGGTCGGAGCAGGTCGAAGGCACCCTCGCCTTCATTCTTTCCGGTAAACACGTCGGCTATTTGCCCAGTCACTTTGCCCGGAGCTGGGAGGACAAAGGGTTGCTCAGGGCTGTACGTCGAGAGGACATGAGTTTCGACGTGGCATTTCATCTGACCCGCCATCGTGCGCAGGTGCCGGGGGATGCGCAGAAGGCCTTTGAAGAAGATCTGCTCGCGGCGTTTGCCTGAAGATCAAAAGATCGCAGCCTGCGGCAGCTCCTACTGAGATCAGCGTAGGAGCTGCCGCAGGCTGCGATCTTTTGATCTTGTTTCGGTTGTTCTTTTTGCTGTAGGCGGGCCGTTCTGGCATCCTGCGCCTCCATTTTTTGACCCGGCCCGCCTCCTGGCACGCACACAACCATGACCGCCCCTGAAAAAGCCCCTGCCCCGCGCAACAGCGACCTGATCTACGGCCTCGACGACCGTCCGCACCTGACGGCCACCGTCTTCGCCGCCCTGCAACACGTACTGGCGAGCTTCGTCGGCATCATCACCCCGACCCTGATCATGGGCAGCGCCCTCGGCCTGCAAAGCGAAGTGCCGTACCTGATCAGCATGGCGTTGTTCGTCTCGGGCCTGGGCACCTTTGTTCAAGCCCGACGATTCGGCCCGATCGGTTCCGGTCTGCTGTGCCTGCAAGGCACCAGCTTCTCATTCATCAGTGTAATCCTCAGCGCCGGGTTCATGGTCAAGGCCCGAGGCGGCGGTACCGATGAAATCCTCTCGACGATCTTCGGCGTGTGCTTTTTCGCCGCGTTCATCGAGGTCGTGTTGAGCCAGTTCATCGGCAAACTGCGCATGCTGATCACCCCGGTGGTGACCGGGACGATCATCACGCTGATGGGCCTGTCGCTGATCAAGGTCGCCATGACCGACATTGCCGGCGGCTTCGGTGCGACGGACCTCGGCGCGGCCAGCCATCTGGCCCTGGCGGCATTGGTACTGGGGACCATCGTGGTGTTGAACCGGGTCGACGTGCCGTTCCTGCGCCTTGGTGCGATTGTCATCGGCCTGACCCTCGGTTATGCCGTGGCCTGGCTCATGGGCCAGGTGGATTTCTCCAGCCTGCCCGCCGTGCCGTTGATGAGCGTGCCGGTGCCGTTCAAGTACGGCTTTTCCTTCGACTGGGTGGCGTTCGTGCCGGTGGCGGTGATTTTCCTGGTATCGCCGCTGGAAGCTGCTGGTGACTTGACTGCCAACTCGATGATTTCCCGGCAGCCGGTCAAAGGCCCGCTCTACATCCGCCGGATCAAATCCGGGTTGCTCGCCGACGGTCTCAACTCGGCCATGGCGGCGGTGTTCAACAGCATGCCGATGGTGACCTTCGCGCAGAACAACGGCGTGATTCAGCTCACCGGAGTGGCCAGTCGCTACGTGGCGTTCTTCATTGCCGGCCTGCTGGTGGTGCTAGGGTTGTTCCCGATGATCGGCGCGGTGCTGCAATTGATGCCCAAACCCGTGCTTGGCGGCGCGGAGCTGGTGATGTTCGGCACCGTCGCCGTGGCCGGAATCAAGATCCTCGCCGAAGCCGGCCTGCACCGACGCAACATGCTGATCGTGGCGATTTCGCTGGGGATGGGCCTGGGTGTCGCGGCGGTGCCGGAAGTCCTGCGCGAGTTGCCAACAGCACTGCACAACATCTTCGAATCGCCGATCACCGTCGGTGCGTTGTGCGCGATTGTGCTCAACATTTTCCTGCCCGAGGAATTCATCGAGCTTGAAGAGGATGACTTCGATCCGGAAGCCTCGATCCTTCAGGTCATGGAAAATCCACCGGCCACTGAAGCAACCGCCAGCCTGAACCGCTGAAGGGAGCGTGCTACATTCGCCTGGACCCCGTTTGGCAGAAGGTTGACCGCACGTTGAACAAGAAAACCGGCATTCGGGCCGCTCAGGCCCATCAGACCCGTACACGGATTCTCGAAGCGGCCGTGAAAGTGTTCACCCGCGACGGGTACTCCGGGGGGCGGGTCGAGAGCATTTCCCGGGAGGCCGATTCCAACGACCGCATGCTCTATTACTACTTCGGTAGCAAAGAGCAACTGTTCGTCTGCGTGCTGGAACACACCTACGAACAGTTCAACCAAGCCGAAAGCCAGCTCAAGCTGGACCTGAGCACACCGCTGGTGGCGTTGCAGGATCTGGTGGCGTTCGTCTGGAACTACTACGTCGAACACCCCGAGTTCGTTGCCATCCTGAGCAATGAGAACCTGCACAACGGCAAGCACGCCCAACAGTCCAGCGAGCTGCGCAGACTGTCGGGAGAAGCGGTCGGGGTGTTGCGACCGATCATCGAGGCCGGTCAGGTTCAGGGGCTGTTTCGTGAGGACCTGGACATCAAGCATGTGTACTTGATGATTGCCTCGCTTTGCTACTTCTATAACTCCAACCGGCATACCCTCAGTTCCTTTCTTGGGGAGGACCTGGCGGATAAGGGGCAGCGGGAGGATTGGCTGGGGTTTATCAAGGATCTGGTGGTGCGGGGGGTTATGAAGTTGCCCGACCAGATTCAGGGGTGACCGGGCCGGCCCCATCGCGAGCAGGCTCGCTCCCACAGTTGATTGTCGGCGCGCACATAACTTGTGACTGACACAGAACCAATGTGGGAGCGAGCCTGCTCGCGATGCTTTTAATGGCTACCGGGATTGGCCCTGAGGTGCGCCACCTTCTGCTCCAACCCTTGCCACTGCGGTGCCGCCGAAGCAAACCGACTCCGCAAATACGCCGCCAGTTCCGCCACCTGGGTATTGGACAGGCTGTCCTTGAACCCAGGCATGTAGCCCAAATCTTTCGTAGCCGGCACAGCGATGCCCTGCAGGATAACCTTGATCAGGTTATCCGGCTGATCGCTGTGCACGTTGGTGTTGCTCGCCAACGACGGGCTCACGCCAAACAGTTTCGGCCCCAGGCCATCGGCGTGACAGGCCTTGCACGAACCTTCGAACACCCGCTGGCCGTTGCTCAGCGACAGGCTCGCCACCGGCGTCGGCCGGGAGACTTTCTCCACCACTTGCGCTTCAGCCTGCGCGCCGTTGAGTGACGCCAGGTACACCGCCATCGCCCGGATATCGGCCTTGGGCAGTTTCGCCAATTCACTGACCACCGGCCCCATCGGTCCGGTCGCCACACCGTGAGCATCGGAATAGCCGGTGCTGAGGTAGTCGAACAGCTGATTCTCCGTCCACGGCGTTGGTGCCTTGGACAAGCCGGTCAGCGCCGGCGCCTCCCAGCCATCGACCCTGCCACCGGCGAGGAACGACGCACCGCCCTTCTCCGCCCCCAACAGGTTGCGCGGTGAATGGCAGGCCGCGCAGTGCCCCAGACCATTGACCAGGTACGCACCGCGATTCCATTGCTCGCTGCGCTGCGGTTGCACGCTGATCTCACCCTTGCGCAAAAACAACGCATTCCACCCGGCCATCAATGGTCGCAGATTGAACGGAAACCCCATGTCATTGGCTTTCGCCGGTTGACTGACCGGGGCTTGCGACATCAGGTACGCATACAGCGCCTGCATGTCGGCATCGTTGATATTGCGAAACGCGGTGTAGGGAAACGCCGGGTACAGGTTGCGCCCATCGCGGCCGATGCCGTCGCGCATTGCCCGCTCGAACGCCGGGTACGACCAGTTGCCGATGCCGGTCTTCACGTCCGGGGTGATGTTGCTGCTGTAGAGCGTACCGAACGGCGTCTGCATCGCCAGCCCACCGGCATTGGTCGCGCCGCCGGGCGCGGTATGGCACACCGCGCAATCCCCGACGGCCGCCAGCAAACGTCCGCGCTCAAGGGTCGCGGTCGACCAGGTGCCGGCACTCGGCGGCGCAATCGGCGCGATTTCGCCGTGAAACGGCCACGCGGTGGCCGCCATGCCGAGCACCGCGCCGAACGCGGCAAACAGTGAGCCAAACAGCCATTTCGAACGCTTGGCTGGCGACGTCGGCGGTTCGTCAGAAGAACCGGCGTTCAGCGCCGCCAGCACCCGCTCCGGGGTAATCGGCAGTTCGCGAAAACGAATCCCGGTGGCGTCATAAATCGCGTTGGCAATCGCCGCCGCACTTGGCACCGAGGCGGATTCACCGGCTCCCATGGGCGGCTGGTCCTGGCGCGGCATCATCATGACGTCGATCTGCGGCACCTCGGGGAAGGTCAGGATCGGATAGCCGCCCCACTCCTTGCTGGCCACCGTCGACTCCTCGAAGGTCACCCGCTCCTTGAGCACCCGGCTGGTGGACTGAATGACGTTGCCGTGAATCTGATGCTGCACGCCCGCCGGGTTGATCATCATCCCCGAATCATGCCCGATCACCACTCGCGTGACCGACACATCGCCGGTCTGGCGATCAACCGCCACATCCGCCACCCACGCCGCCCACGCCGCGCCAAAACCGGGGAACTTGCTGTGGATGTAGCGCGCATAGGCAAAGCCACGACCGCGCAAGAACTGATCGTCGTTCGGGGTTTGCATCGGCGCGGTGCGGGGTGTCCAGGCGGCGCGTTCGGCGGTGGATTTCACCAGGTCGATGGCACGCTCATCGCGCAGGTAGCGCAAGCGGTACTCCACCGGATCGACGCCCGCCGCGAAGGCCAGCTCATCGATGTACGACTCGTGGGCGAAGGTGTTGGGCAACGCCGACACCCCGCGCATCCACGAGGCCCGGACAATCGGTGCCATGTCATTGATGGTCACGCGCATGTGTTCGAAGTCATACGGCGGGATCGAGGTGCGATCGCCCATCTCGAACATCGCCGCCACCGGCTCGACGCGCCCGGTCAACAACAAGGCCAGGGTCGGCGCGCCGTTGGACGGATAGCTGGTCTGAAAGTCGTAGGCGGCGACGCTGCCATCGGCGTTCAATCCGCCGTCGACGTCCATCAGTTGCGCGGTGCCCTTGGGTTCCCACAGGTGCTCCTGCTCCCGGGTTAATTGCACCCGCACCGGCTTGCCCACGGCGCGGGATAACAGCAAGGCATCGGCGCAGACATCGTCGGCACAATTGCGCCCGTAACAGCCCGACGCCTCCATGCGAATGATCTCGATGGATTCTTCTTCACACTCCAGCAACCAGGCCAGGTCGGCGCGCAGCAAATGCGGGTTCTGGCTACCGGACCACACGCGAGTGCCCGACGGCTGATAGTCCGCCAGCCCACAGGACGGGCCGATGGAGCCGTGCATCTGATAGGGCCACAGATAAGTGCGAGACAGGCGTTGACTGGCATCGGCCAGGGCTTCGTCAACAGTGCCCTGATCGAGCACCACACGCTGCACGCGCGGGTTATCGCGGATCGCCTGCTCGACATCACTCAGGTCCGGCAATTTATGGTTCCAGGCTTTCCAGGTGATTTTCAACGCCTGGGCAGCCTTGATCGCCTGCTCTTCACGCAGGGCCACGACGCCGACGAAATCGCGGATCACCACCACGGCGACGATCCCCGGGATATGGGCGATGGAGGACTCATCGACCTCCAGCAAACTGTTGCCGACAAAGTCGCCACAATCGAGCCCGGCATAGGGTGGGCGAATCACCCGGCCATGGAGCATGTCCGGCACGCGCATGTCATGGACGTAGGTCAGTTCGCCGGTGGCCTTGGCCGGAATGTCCACCCGGGCGGCGCCCTTGCCCACCAGCCGATAGTCCTTGGCGGATTTGAGTGGCGCGTTGCCGGAGATGCGCAGCTCAATGTGATCGCCGCTGACCAACTCGGCGTAGGTTGAAGTGCGACCCTCTTCAGATCGAATCACCCCGGCCTCGACCGTCAGGCTGCCCGCCTCCACCGCCCAGCATTCAGCCGCCCGTTGCAGCAGAAACCGCCGGGCCTCGGCAGCGGCATTGCGCAACGGGACCGCGGAAATCTGCAGGGTGGCGCTGGCGATGGTCGCGCCCTGATTCGGTACGCGCTCGGTGTCGCCGAGCACCATGCACACCTGCTCCAGTTGCAGGTCCAGTTCTTCGGCGACGATCTGCGCCAGCGAGGTGCGGATGCCGGTGCCGAGGTCGACGTGGCCATTGAAGGCATACACCCGTCCGTCATCGCTGATGGCAATGAATAGCCCCAGTTCCTTGGGTTTGATCAGCGGCGTGCCACCTTTGGCCACCGGCCCTGAAGGCGGCAGGATGTCATCGACGATCAGCAGAACGCCGGTCTTGGCCAGCAATTGGTCGCGGGTAGGGATTGCGTCAGTCATGGTCATCGATCCACGTTCAAGGCATTTGACGGGCGGCACGCAGCACCGCGCGGAGGATTTCGATATGGGTGCCGCAACGGCAGAGGTTGGCCGAGAGTTCGTTGCGGATCTGGGTTTCGCTGGGGTGCGGGATGCGGTCGAGCAAGGCCTTGGCGGTCATGATCATGCCGTTGAGGCAATAGCCGCATTGCGCCGCCTGCTCATCGATGAAGGCTTGTTGCACCGGGTGCGGATCGGCGCGGGTGCCGAGCCCTTCGAGGGTGACGATCTGCCGGTCGGCCGCGCCGGCCAGCGGAAAGACGCAGGAGCGCGCCGCCACGCCGTCAATGATCACCGTGCACGCGCCGCACTCGCCCAGGCCGCAGCCGTACTTGGGGCCATTGAGGTGCAGGTCATTGCGCAGGATCAGCAATAACGGCGTATCCGCCATGGCGGTGACCGTGGTGGTTTGGCCGTTGACCTCAAGCGCAACCGTGATTTCCTGGCTTGTCATTCGCTTCGCCCGCTTCAGTTAATGAAGTATCCACTACACCAAAAGGTCGAAGAAAAGGTCGCAGCCCAAACCAGGTTTGTGGCGTCGCGACACACTCGAATGGTGAAGTGGTTACTACATGAAAAGAGAGCAAAAACAGTGCCAGCAACCGGATACGCTGATCAGTCCTGCGGGTCGTCGATCATTTTGCGCAGCAAAAACAGCACGGCCACCTGCTCTGCGGGGTTGAGGTTGCTCATGGTCAGCTCGGTGATCTTGCCGGCACAGGGCACGGTTTGCTGCACCAGGCGGTCGCCGGCTTCAGAGAGCCCGACGATGACTTTGCGCCGGTCTTGCGGGTCGGGTTCGAGGGTTATCAGTTCCCGGGCCTTGAGCCGTTCGACGATGCCGCGAATGGTGGCCTGGTCCACGGCGGTGGCCTTGACCAGTTCGGTCAGGGAGCTGGGGCCGTGATCACGCACGGCGCAGAGCGTGACGAACTGCACCGCCGTGAGCTGGGAGTCGCCGACGTTCTGCTGAAAAATCGCCATGTGCCGCTGATAGGCCTTGCGCAGCAAATGCCCGACTTGTTCGGAGAAAACGTAGGAAGAATCAGGAGTTTGTGACACGACAGACTCGAAAGGCGAAAAGTGGTGGGAAGGCATGATGGACAGGTTGGCGACTGGACTCAAGAGATGACCCATTTGCAGGCTTCCGCAACCCGTGTAGGAGCTGCCGCAGGCTGCGATCTTTTGATCTTGATTTTAAAAAGCAAAGTCAAAAGATCGCAGCCTGTGGCAGCTCCTACAGGAGGGATCTGTGGTTTATCTAACCCGGGAGGCCTCGGGTGCGACCACATCACCGCCGATCACCACCGCCAGGTCATCCAGGTACACATCGCAATGACGCAACGGAATATCCAGGTGACACGGGGTTTTGCGGGTGCCACCGACTTCGGTATTCGGTCCGGTGGAAAACAGGAAGTTGCCATAGAACGCCCGGGCGTCCATGCACATGCCGTCGTTCTTGTCGTGCAGGCCCATGGCGGTCCACTGCGCCCGTGGCTGCAATCCCCAGCCAATGTGAGAGATGCCGTATACCTCCGGATCGTTGAAGTACTTCATGTAATCACGCAGGTATTCGGCCTCGAAACCGCCGTGGATCGAGGTGATGAAGCCCTTCTCGATTTCCAGGGTGATTTTCTCCCGGGTGTAGTTCTTGAACGGCAGCAGAATGTCGCCGACATCCAGCACCAGCACGCCCTCGGCGGTTTCTTCGTTGGGCCAGGAGAACAAAAAGCCGCTGGGCCAGTGGTCCCAGCGCCCCGGCTCGTCGGCGAAACCGTACTCGGTGACGGAAGGATATTGCCCCAGCGCGGCGCGGAAATCGCTGCCGGCGCGGGAGGTGACGTGAATTGACCTGGCCTGCTTGAGCAGTTGTTCCGCCGCCATCACTCGCACCTTGTCGGCCTCGGTCGGCAGCATCCGCGCCAGCACTTCCGGCGGCTCTACGGCCAACAGAATCCGCGTGCCGGTCTTGAGGATCTGCTCCTGCTCAGGCGAGTGCAGCAGCATCATCGTGTCGACGATCAGGTCCGCCGCTTCCAGCGCCCGCTGCGCCGCGATGTTGCCGGTCAGCGCGGTGTCGCCGCAGTAGGCGGTCATGTCGTTGCCCATGGCCGTCGGATGGTTGAACGACGGCAATTCCACCGCGTACACCTTGGCCCCCAGCCGTTGCGCGGCATCCATCGCCGCGCGCACGGTGCGCGGGTCCGAATAGTGGCTCTTGAGCACGGCGACGCTCTGGGTCGGGTCGACCTTCGACAGCTTCAACACGTGCTCGAACATCTGGGTCAATTCGCAATCGCTTACCGGCATTTCCTGTCTCCTCGATCGTCTGCTGCGCACCAAGTCGAGGCGCCCCGCCTCACTCCAGTGCATATTTATAGTGTGTACGCCATTTGATGGCGATAAGACCTTAAATGCGAGCGAACTGCAAGAGCCAGACCATAACGTTACCACCCCACACAAACCCAATAAACAAGGTTACATTCAGTGACCGCCAAGCAAAACCGCTGAAAATTAAATTTTCAAAGCGGCTCTTTATTTTTCAAAAATACAGCGTATACACTTTAAAAATCTTGCGGCGACACAGCCAGCGACCATTCGAAGAAGAGGAACAAGCCCCATGGCAAGTACACAAAAAATCGCCATCGTCGGTGCAGGTCTGGGCGGTGCAGCCGCTGCGACGTTGCTGCAACAAGCCGGGTTCCAGGTGGACATCTACGAACAGGCCCCGGAGTTCTCCCGCCTCGGCGCCGGGATCCACATGGGCCCGAACATCATGAAAATCTTCCGGCGCATGGGCATCGAGCAGCAGCTCGACCTGATGGGGTCGCACCCGGATCACTGGTTCAGCCGTGACGGCTTGAGTGGCGATTACATGTCACGCATCCCGCTGGGAGATTTCGCTCGCAAGGAATACGGCGCGTCCTACATCACCGTGCACCGCGGCGATTTGCACGCCTTGCAAATGTCGACGATCAAGCCCGGCACCGTGCACTTCAACAAGCGTCTGGAAACCCTCGAAGAAACCGACAGCCAGGTGCGCCTGACCTTCAGTGACGGCGAAGTGACCTACGCCGACATCGTCATCGGCGCCGACGGCATCAATTCAAAAATTCGCGAAGAGTTGCTCGGCGCGGAAAAACCGTTGTACAGCGGCTGGGTGGCACACCGCGCACTGATCCGTGGCGAGCAACTGGCCAAGTACGACCTGAAGTTCGAGGACTGCATCAAGTGGTGGACCGAGGACCGGCACATGATGGTCTACTACACCACCGGCAAGCGCGACGAGTACTACTACGTCACCGGCGTGCCGCACCCGGAGTGGGATTTCCAGGGCGCGTTCGTGGATAGCAGCCGTGAAGAAATGTTCGAGGCGTTCGAGGGTTATCACCCGACGGTGCAGGCGCTGATCGAATCCACCGACAGCGTCACCAAGTGGCCGTTGCGCAACCGTAATCCGCTGCCGCTGTGGAGCCGTGGTCGACTGGTGCTGCTGGGTGACGCTTGCCACCCAATGAAACCACACATGGCCCAGGGCGCCGGCATGGCCATCGAAGACGCCGCGATGCTCACTCGCTGCCTGCAGGAAACCGGGCTCGGCGACTACCGCACCGCGTTCCAGCTCTACGAAGCCAACCGCAAGGAACGCGCCTCCCGGGTGCAATCGGTGTCCAACGCCAACACCTGGCTGCGCACCCAGGAAGATCCGGCCTGGGTCTACGGTTACGACCTGTACGCCCAACCGCTGAAATCGGGGGTGGCCGCGTGAGTACTTTCGTCCATGGCGGCAACGTCCAGGCCAATGGCATTCGCCAGCACTACCTGCGCTACGGCGGCAAAGGCCCGGCGCTGATTCTGATTCCCGGCATCACCAGCCCGGCGATTACCTGGGGGTTTGTCGCGGAGCGTCTTGGCGAGCATTTCGACACGTATGTGCTCGACGTTCGCGGTCGCGGCCTCTCTTCCACCGGCCCGGAACTGGACTACAGCGCTGACGCCTGTGCCGACGACATCGGTGCTTTCGCCAAAGCCATGAAGCTGGACGGCTACCACTTGGTCGGCCACTCCATGGGCGCGCGGTTTGCGGTGCGCAGCGCCGTGCGTCATCCGGCCGGGGTGAACCGCCTGGTGCTGATCGATCCGCCGGTGTCCGGCCCCGGGCGGCGTGAATACCCGAGCAAACTGCCGTGGTACGTGGACTCGATCCGCCAGTCATTGATCGGAATGGATGCCGAGGCGATGCGCGCCTTTTGCGCCACCTGGACCGATGAGCAACTGCAACTGCGCGCCGAGTGGCTGCACACCTGCTACGAGCCGGCAATCGTCAGGGCTTTCAACGATTTCCACGACGTGGACTTCCACCAGGACCTGCCGAAACTCGAGGCGCCCGCACTGCTGATGATCGCCGGACGCGGCGGCGTGATTCAGCCCGAAGACGAAGCGGAAATCCTCGACCTGCAACCGAACATTCGCAGCGTCCACGTGGAAAACGCCGGGCACATGATTCCCTGGGATGACCTCGAAGGCTTCTTCGCGGCATTCGGTGACTTCCTCGGCCCACGCCTGAATTAAATGCATTCGGAGACTCTTATGCTCAAGCCTTACCGCATCGGCCAGATCGTGCCGAGCTCCAACACCACCATGGAGACCGAGATCCCGGCGATGCTCACTGCGCGTCAGTTGATCCGTCCGGAGCGCTTTACCTTTCACTCCAGCCGCATGCGCATGAAGCAAGTGCGCAAGGAAGAATTGGCGGCGATGGATGGCGAATCCGACCGCTGCGCCGTGGAACTGTCTGACGCCAAGGTCGACGTGCTCGGTTACGCATGCCTGGTGGCGATCATGGCCATGGGTCTGGGTTATCACCGTAAATCCGAGCAGCGCTTGCGCAAGGCCACTGCCGATAACGACGGCAACGCCCCGGTGATCACCAGTGCCGGCGCCTTGATCGAAGGCCTGAAAGTGCTGGGCGCCAAACGCATCGCCATCGTCGCGCCGTACATGAAGCCGCTGACCGAACTGGTGGTGGATTACATTCGCGAAGAAGGCTTCGAAGTCGTGGACTGGCGCGCACTGGAGATTCCCGACAACCTCGCCGTGGCCCGTCACGACCCGGCCAATCTGCCAGGCATCGTTGCTGGCATGAACCTGGAAGGCGTCGATGTGATCGTGCTCTCGGCGTGCGTGCAGATGCAGTCGCTGCCGGTGGTGGCGCAAGTCGAAGCGCAAACCGGCAAACCGGTGCTCACCGCCGCCATTGCCACCACCTACGCCATGCTCAAGGCCCTGGACCTGGAACCCATCGTTCCCGGTGCCGGTGCCCTGCTCTCCGGCGCTTATTAAGAGGTGAGCGACATGAGCGAACAAACCGCCAACGACAATTACCAGGGCGTGTGGGGCCAGCGCATCGGTTTCGGCCAGAAAGCCGCGTTGCTGATGATCGATTTCATGCGCGGCTACACCACCGAAGGGGCGCCGCTGTTTGCTCCCGGCGTGGTCAGTGCCGTGGCCGAAAGCGTCGAGTTGCTGGCCAGCGCCCGGCGTCATGGCATCCCGGTGGTGCACACCAATATCCGCTACCATCCCGGCCATTTCGCCGACGGCGGCATCTGGGTTAAAAAGGCCCCGGTGATGAAAGACATGGTCGAAGGCAACCCCTTGGCGGCGTTTTGCGAAGAAGTAGTACCCCGTGAGGATGAAGTGGTGATCAGCAAGCAGTACGCCAGTGCCTTTTTCGGCAGCAGCCTGGCCTCGATGCTGCACGCCCAAGGCATCGATACCGTGGTGCTGGCTGGTTGCTCCACCAGCGGCTGTATTCGGGCGACCGCGGTGGACGCGGTGCAACACGGTTTTCGCACCATCGTCGTGCGCGAGTGCGTCGGCGACCGGCATCCGGCGCCCCATGAAGCGAACCTGTTCGACATCGACAGCAAATACGGCGATGTCGTCAGCAAGCAGGAGGCGATCGCCCGTTTCAAGGAGCAATAAGGCTGCACAAAGAACCACGACAGAGAGCGTGGTCTTGAAAAAACTGAGGAGCTCCCCCTGTAGGAGCGAGCTTGCTCGCGATGGTCGTCAACGATAACCCCAACCTGGATGAACGCGGGGCCTTGACGTTTTTCGCGAGCAAGCTCGCTCCTGCAAAAGCGGGTCCTCAGTCTTCTGACACTGCCTTTGGATGTCGCTTGCTACAGCGCGCCAGAGCGCTGGAAAAAAGCGGCAGTATAAAAACCATAAGTCACCGCCAGGAGACACCCAATGCCCATTGCGAATGCAGCACCTGCGACCACGGTCGCCGACCCGATTCAAGCGCTTTACCACAAGATCACCTGGAAGCTGATCCCTTTCCTGTGCTTCTGCTACCTGGCCGCGTACCTCGACCGGATCAACATCGGCTTCGCCAAACTGCAGATGCTCGACCAACTGCACTTCAGCGAAACCGCCTTCGGCCTGGGTGCGGGCCTGTTCTTTGTCGGCTACATCCTGTTCGAGGTGCCCAGCAACCTGGTCCTGGAAAAAGTCGGCGCCAAGATCTGGATCGCCCGCATCATGATCACCTGGGGCCTGCTCTCGGCCTGCACCATGCTCGTGACGTCCACGACGCAGTTCTACATCCTGCGCTTCTTGCTCGGCGCCGCCGAAGCCGGCTTCTTGCCGGGCGTGCTGTATTACCTGACGACGTGGTTTCCGACCTATCGCCGGGGCCGCATCATCGCGCTGTTCATGATCGGCCTGCCGTTGTCCAGCGTGATTGGCGGCCCGCTGTCCGGCTGGGTCATGGGTTATTTCGATAACTTTGGCGGCCTGCATGGCTGGCAGTGGCTGTTCCTGATCGAAGCGGTACCCAGCGTCTTGCTCGGTGTGCTGACCTTCTGGGCGCTGCCTAACAACTATCGCCAGGCCAAATGGCTCAACGACGAAGAGAAAGCCCTGCTGGACCAGGAACTGCAGGCCGATGAGGCCAGTGCCAGTGGCAGTGGCAGCAAACACAGTTTCCGCGACGGTTTTTTCAACCTGAAAGTGTGGATGCTCGGCGGGATCGACTTCTCGATTCTGCTCAGCGCCTATGCCATGGGGTTCTGGATGCCGACCTTCATTCGCAACGCCGGTGTCGTCGATACGTTCCACATCGGCGTCCTCACCGCGCTGCCGAGCATCGCCGCGTTGTTGGGCATGCTGTTGATCGGCGCCAGTTCCGATAAGCACCGCGAACGCCGCTGGCACATCATCGTGCCGTTCCTGGTGGGTGCAGCGGCCATGGCCAGCGCGCCGTTCTTCGTCCACAACGTGGTCGCGACCGTGGCGCTGTTCGCCGTCGCTTCGGCGGCGATCATCGGCGCAGTGCCGGTGTTCTTCAGCCTGCCGGCAACCTTTCTCAAGGGCACCGCGGCGGCCACCGGCTTCGCCCTCGCCTGCTCGCTGGCAAACATCGCCGGGCTGGTCAGCAACTCGCTGATGGGAGTGGCCATCGACGTCACCGGCAGCAGCGCCGGCGCGCTGTGGTTTTTCGCCGGCTGCCTGATTCTCAGCAGTTTCCTGGTGATCGCCTTGCCGGCCAAACTGGTCAACCGCTGACGCCACACACCGCTTCTGTAGGAGCTGGCGCAGGCTGCGATCTTTTGACATTGGGCCATAAAAAAACAAGATCAAAAGATCGCAGGCTTCGCCAGCTCCTACATTGCACGCGGTGGGCCAGCAACCTCTACAACAGCCCTTGAACCTAAATGCTCAGGTGAATTTCCATGCAAGGTTTCATCAAACGCTGCGCCCTGCTTGTCGCTGCCGGCCTCTGCGCCGGTTCCCTGCAAGCGGCGGAAAAAGTCATCTTCGACACCGACTTCAACGTGCTCAACGATGACGGACAGGCCTTCATCATGCTCGCCCAGCTCCACGCCCAGAAACGCATCGACCTGCTCGGCATGACCCTGGTCAGCGGCAACGCCTGGGTCGACCAGGAACAGGTCGATGCCCTCAAGGCGGTGGAGCGCATGGGCGTGGAAAAGGAGGTCGGGGTGTATTCCGGCGCGGCCTATCCGCTGCTGCATGACTTCGCCACCTACCCGCAGGAACAGGCGCTGTTCGGTGCCGGTTGGCCGGGTGCGTTCAAAGCGCCGCGACCGACATCCGCCGCGCAATTGATCGCCCCACCCGATGGCCTCGCGACCCACACCCCATTGCGCAAGGAAACCGCCGCGCAGTTCATCATCGACAGTGTGCGCGCCAATCCCCATGAAGTGACGCTGCTGGCGGTCGGTCCGCTGACCAACATTGCCCTGGCCATCCGCTCCGCTCCCGACATCGTGCCGCTGATCAAACGCATCGTGTACATGGGCGGGGCCATCGAGATTCCGGGCAACACCACACCGGCCGCCGAATTCAATTGGTGGTTCGACCCCGAGGCCGCGAAGATCGTCCTGCGCTCGCCCATCGAGCATGTGATCTTCCCCAACGATGTGTGCGAAAAGGTCACCTTCGACGCCTCGGTCTATCAGCGTGTCATCGCCCACCCGGGTCCGATTGCCGATCTGTATAAACACGAGTTCGCGCCGTTGTTCAGCAAGGACCCGGCGTATCACAGTTTCACCTGGGACAGCCTGCCCGCGCTGTTTCTGGTCGAGCCGGGTATCGTCACCGAATCCCGCGAGCTGTGGGTCGATGTGAATGCCCAGTTCGGCGCCGATTACGGCCGGGCCCTGGGTTACAAGAAAAGCCCGCCCGTGGGCACGCAAAAAGCCAAGGTGGTGTTTGCCATCGACCAGAAGAAATTCTGGGATCATTACGTGAGCCTGGTGACCTTGCCGACGCCGATCAAGGGCCCCTGAGGTCGCGTCGATCATGAACAAGTGACAGCCTGCAGCGAACCCCTCACAGTAAATGGAGTCGCACAGGTGAACCGCTGAACGTTACTCAAGGGTCGAGCCGTCAGCTGTTCGGTCCCTTTTTCTGTCGAGAGCCCCGTCATGCGCAGACTCCTCGCTGTACCCCTCTCGTTGCTGCTGCTCTCCCTGAGCGCCTGCGCCCTGCTCCCCAATCGTGATCCGCTGAACATCAACGTGGTCGGTTTCGAACCGCTGCCAAGCCAGGACATGGAAGTGCGGTTTGCCGTGAAAATACGCGTGCAAAACCCCAATGAAAGCGCCATCGACTACAACGGCGTGGCCCTGGACCTGGAGGTCAACGGCCAGCCACTCGCCTCGGGCGTCAGCGACCAGGCGGGCTCGATTGCACGCTTTTCGGAAACCGTACTGACAGTGCCAGTGAGCGTTTCGGCGTTCTCGGTGCTGCGCCAGACATTGGGCCTGAGCCAGACGCAAACCCTGAACAACCTGCCTTACGTCCTGCGGGGTAAACTGGCCGGCGGCTTGTTTGGCACGATGCGGTTTGTCGACAGTGGTAAGCTCAGCCTGCCGGGGCCGAACGCCACAACTCGGTAAATTCTCGGCTGGCGCTAACGTTTATTAGGGATGCACAAGGAGGCAACACTGACTATGGAAGCAACCCCCACGCTCCACACCGAACGCCTGATCCTGCGCCCGCTGGAGTTGGCCGATGCCGAGGCGATCCAGCAGCAGTTCCCGTACTGGGAAGTGGTGCGCTATCTGAACGCCTTCGTCCCTTGGCCCTATCCCGCCGACGGTGCGCTGACCTACCTGCGTGATAACGCCCTGCCGGCGATTACCCGTGGCGAGGAATGGCACTGGTCGATCCGCTTGAAATCGGCACCCGATCAACTGATCGGCAATGTCAGCCTGATGAACGAGCAGGACAACAACCGGGGCTTCTGGCTCAGCCCTCAATGGCAAGGCCAGGGTCTGATGGCCGAAGCCAGTGCAGCCGTCACCGCGTACTGGTTCGAAACCCTTGGCCGGTCGGTGCTGCGCGTGCCGAAAGCGACACCCAACATCGGCTCGCGCAAACTCTCGGAGCGTACCGGCATGCGCCTGATCCGCACGGATGAGGGCAACTTCGTCAGCGGGCGATTCCCGAGAGATATCTGGGAAATCACCCGTGAAGAGTGGCTCCAAAGTAGAAACAAATGACCCCCTGTAGGCGCTGCCGAAGGCTGCGATCTTTTGATCTTGATCCTATTCAAAATTGCCAAAAGATCGCAGCCTTCGGCAGCGCCTACAGGGGGTCATATGTCAGACAAACCGGACGCCGGGCTTGGCACGCTCATCCACTGTCAACTCAAACACGTCCGGGCGCGCGTAGTGCCCGACCACATCATAGTCGTAACGTGCGCGCACCAGGTCGTCGGTGTCGATTTGTGCCGTGAGCAAACCGGCACCGCCAAGCAGCGGACCCGCCAGAATGTCGCCCATCGGACCGACGATCACGCTGCCGCCGGCAATCAATGGCCGGTCCGCCGGCCAGTTGGCGATTTCCACGCCCAGGGCTTGCGGTGAATCCTGAACCTGACAGGCGCTGACCACGAAGCAGCGTCCTTCATGGGCGATATGGCGCATGCTGACCTGCCACATCTCCCGCTCGTCTACCGTTGGCGCGCACCAGACCTCTATACCTTTGGCGTACATCGCGGTGCGCAGCAGCGGCATCATGTTTTCCCAACACACCACCGCGCCGATCCGCCCGACCTGGCTGTCGATCACCGGCAGGGTCGAGCCATCGCCCTTGCCCCAGATCAACCGTTCGGTGCCGGTGGGCATCAACTTGCGGTGTTTGGCCACCAGTCCGGCCTGCGGATCGAAATACAACGCGGTGCAATACAAGGTGCTGCCGGAACGTTCGATGACGCCAATCACCAGGTTCACCCCGGTGCGCGCCGACAACCCGGCCAGCGCTTCTGTTTCCGCCCCTGGCACGTCGATGGCGTTGGCGAAATAGCGGGCGAAGGCTTCACGACCTTCCGGCAGTCGATAGCCCAGTTGAGTGCCAAAGCCCTCGCCTTTGGGGTAACCGCCGAGCAGCGCTTCGGGCATGACCACCAGCGCGGCACCGGACTCGAGAATGGCGTTTTCATACGACAGGATCTGTTCCAGAGTCTGGGCCTTGCCACCGGGCAAGGCGCCGATTTGCAGCGCAGCAACAATTGACTTGGGCATGGCGGTCACTCCGGAAGTTAATGAGGTGTTGCTCATTCTCAGGCGCCACGGGATCATGAATAAAGCCCGATTCGCTGCTGAATGATATGAACCCAATGAATATCGCCACCGTCGACCTCAACCTGCTCAAAGTCTTCGAAGCCCTGCACGAAGAGTCCAGCGCCAGCCGTGCCGCACTGCGTCTGGGGGTGACGCAATCGGCGGTCAGCGCGGCGTTGCGTCGTCTGCGCGAGCTGTATGGCGATCAGCTATTCGTGCGCACTGGCCGGGGCCTGGCCCCGACGCTCAAGGCCAATCAGTTGAAACCGGTGGTCAGCGACGCCCTGAACAAATGCCGTCAGAGCCTGGCGATGGTCGATCCGGCCGCCAATCAATACGACGGACGCTCGGTCACTGTCGGTTTGTCGGATGATTTCGAGATCGCCTACGGACGGCGATTGATCGAACACATCGCTGTCTGCGCACCGAAGCTGCGACTGATCTTCCGGCAGACCCACAGCCAGATCGTCGCCCAGGCGTTGATGGAACGCAGCATCGATCTGGCGATTACCGCAGGCGGGTTCGCCGAACGGCTACTCAGCCGCCAGGTGCTGGGTGAAGGGGGTTATCTGTGTCTGGTGGATCCGCGGAGCCTGACCGAAGGCCAGCAGACCCTCAGCCTTGAGGAGTTCGTCGCCCGCGAGCACATTCTGGTGTCATCCGGAGGATTTATCGGGATCACCGATGAAGGGTTGGCTGCACTGGGGTTGAGTCGGCGGGTATGCGCCTCGACCACGCACTTTGCAGCGTTGCCGCATTTGCTCAAGGGCAGTCAGGCGGTGGCGACCATTCCGGCACACGCCGCGCAAAGCATTGCAGCGCTCAGCGGCCTGGCGCTGCTGCCCTGCCCCTTGGCGTTGCCGCGTTACCCGATCGAACTGGGCTGGCGCACCAGCACGCAGCTTGATCCGGTGGTATTGAAAGTGCGCGAGGCCATTGTCGCGAGCTTTGCGAGCGCGTAGGAGCTGCCGAAGGCTCCTACAGGGATGGGGGTCTGGCTGAGGTTATTTGGCCGCCATCAGCCGATTCACTTCACTGCGCACCATGTTCGCGAATTCCGGGGGGGACATGCCGTCGAGCTCGGAACGGACCCACTCGGCCCATTTGCCTTTGCGCTTGGCGCGTTCGCCAAACAACCGGGCGGCCTCGCCTTTGGCTTTACCCAGGTTGTTTTGCCAGAGTTCGAACAGACGGGATTTCTCGTCTTCAAGCGCAGCGCGCTCGGCAAGGGGTTTGTCGGCCAGATTGAAGCTCATGGGAAGTACCTGCTGCGTAAAATAGGCGACATCTTACACTGTAGGAGGAAATGTCCCGCGCTGGATTTTTATGCGGGATTGAGTCAGCCCGCACATTCGCTGCAACTTTTTCAATGGCGAAAGACTCCATTGTTCACTGCCCATTCACCTGCAAGGAGTAACCCAATGGCCCGGAAAACCGCCGCACAAATCGCCGAAGATCAAATCAAGGATCAGGCTTTCAGCGAACTTCAGGCTCTGATCGAAGAGTCGGAAAAACTGCTTAAAAGCAGCGCCTCACTGGTCGGTGAGGAAGCGGACACACTTCGTGGGCAAATCGCCCAGAAGCTCCAGCAGGCCCGGAACTCGGTCACCAGCGTTCGTGACCGGACACTGCCTGCGGTCGAAGCCACCGAAACCTACATCGGCGGTCATCCATGGCAAACCGTGGCCATCTCCGCCGGTTTCGGTTTGATGGTCGGGTTATTGCTGGGCCGTCGTTAAGTTGATTTGCCTTTGTAGGAGCGAGCGTGCTCGCGATGGACGCCTGAGCACCGCGTTTACCCAGTAAACGCACGTTTTCGTTAACGACCATCGCGAGCACGCTCGCTCCTACAGGGGTTCACTTTCGTATCAAAAAGCCGCCAGTTCCCGCAGATTCGCCAGCGTTTGCGCATCGAGCGCAATCCCTTGAGTCGCAGCCTTTGCCCGTTGATGATGGCGTCGATCACCCGGCAGACGCTTGAGCCCCACACCGTGCATCTGCCGCACCAGCTCCTGACTGCGCTCGGCAAAGTTCTGCCCTGCCGCCTTGCTCGGATCGATGACGATCAGCAGTTGACCGGTCCAGGGTGTCTTGGCGCCGGGATGATTCTTCCAGTCGAACTCGAAGGAAAAATTTCCCCCGGTCAACGCCGCAGCCAACAGCTCCACCATCATCGACAGCGCCGAACCCTTATGCCCACCAAACGGCAACAACGCCCCGCCTTCGAGAATCGCTTTCGGGTCCTGGGTCGGCTGGCCGAGGCCATCCACGCCCATCCCCGCAGGCAAGCGCTCACCCTTGCGCGCGGCGATCTGCACATCGCCATGGGCGATAGCGCTGGTGGCCAGGTCGAAGACAATCGGCTCACCATCGGCCCGCGGGGCAGCGAAGGCAATCGGGTTGGTCCCGAACAGCGGACGATCGGCACCGTGAGGCACCACGCAGGTCATGCTGTTGACCACACTCAGCGCCACCAGCCCTTCATAGGCGAAAGGCTCGACGTCCGGCCACAAGGCTGCGAAATGGTGGGAGTTACGAATCGCCAGCACCGCAATGCCGGCGCTGCGGGCCTTCTCCACCAGCAAGGCGCGTGCGGCCGCAAGGGCCGGTTGGGCGAAACCATTGCCGGCATCGACCCGGACAAAACCCGAGGCCACGTCTTCAACCACCGGCACGGCACGGCCATTGACCCAGCCGCTCTTGAGCGTGGAGACATAACCGGGAATGCGAAACACGCCATGGCTGTGGGCGCCATCGCGCTCGGCGCCGGCGCAGTTGAGGGCCAGCGTTCTGGCGACATCGGCGGACGTGCCGTGGCGCAGGAAAATTTGCTCAAGCAATAGAACGAGTGCGTCAAAATCGAGGGTTTGCGTAGCCATTTCCGGTGTAGCGGTCATCTGACGCTCCAGTTTTATTATTGAGTACGGGCAACAGGGTGGAACGAGGTTGCAGCGCAACCAAAAACAATCGCCGATTAAGCGCTGTTTTACCGGCGTCCTGTCAAGTCTCGACAGCCTGTTCGTATCAAGCAATATGTACCGCACTCGGGCCTTTCACGGACCGTACTGTTTTTCCTCAATCCAACGGCCTGCGATTAACCGCCGATCGCAGCACATCGAGGAAAAAACATGAGTAATCCATCACTGCCGTATTTTTTCGACGAGGCAGACCGTGCAGCCTATGCCAAACAGCCCGGTGATCGCGAAAAAGCACTGGTTCTCACGCTTGATGACCTGAAATGGCTAAAAGTGGTTTATCTGCCCACCCATCATGCCCGTACGACCCATACCAGCCCCATGCACGTTGATCAGTTGCTTTTAAGCGTGCCTGATAAACCGGACATCCCCCTCGCCGGTGCCTTTGTCATGAGCCGGCCCGACGATGGAGAAGTCACGCTCTACACGCCGTGGAAAGGCCTGATCAAATTTGCGGGCATGGACGACCTCAAAAGCAAAATCAAGGAATGGTTGGCGCACACCACCGGAAAGCGTGAGCTACTGCGCTTTCTCTCCATCGAACAACGCAGCGCTTTACCCGCCACCACGGCACCAGACATTGCCACGCAGGCCATCGAAGCAGCGGTGTTCCAGGACCAGGAGCTCACACTCGAGCGCAATCAGGCGCAGAACATCAAGACGATGATGGGTGAGCTGGTGAAAATGCCAACACTGCAATCGATGCTGGAGGAGACCCTCACGAACGTGTTGCGCAAGCCGTTCCCCAAACTGGACCAGCGCCTGACTCGCCTCAAGAGCTTTGTCAGCACGATTTCAGCCTTCGACGACAGCGATCACCAGCACACGCTTTCCTCGCATTCACTGAGCGAGGCCCTGCTGCATTACTACCTGACCAACCAGTGGCCGACGGGTGATTCCAGGGTCTTTTCCAATCCCGAACACAATGTGAGCAGCGACGCCGATAATCAGGCCTGGGAAAGCGCAGTCGAAGGGATCGCGCAAAGTTTTACACCGCACTTGCAAAGCCTGCTCAAGACGTTCTGGAACACACCGATGAGCCATGGGCAGTCACGCTCGGAGTTTTTTGCCGAGGGCTTGCGCGACACCTTTCACGTGAAGCTTTTGCTTCAGCGCCAGCAAGGTGTTTTAACAACGCAGGAATACCTGCGACTGATGAAAGTCAGCCTCGAGCCTGACTCCGACAATCCTCTTCGCATCGAAAAAGTGCGTGTCACTGCGCCCTTCAAGCATTACGCGGAGCTGGCCTCGACCGTGATGATCGGCAGCAGCGACACGCTGGGTTTTCTGTACACCCAGTCCAGAGGCATCGAAGCAACGAGCGACCTGCCCGCGGTCAGGAAAATCGTCCTGGAGATGATGAAAAACGAAGGGCATGAAGACACGTTGCTCAATTTCATGTCTTTGGACGAACGCGGCACATTTCTATCACTGGAGCCGGATGAGCGCGTGATTGTCGGCGAACCCGTCGTCGGCCCGGTGTTTGCGCAGTTGATGGCCGACATCCTTGGCAAGCAACGGGACAATCTGTCCCATGCGCTGAACCGTTACCGTGAAAGCGAAGGCACCCAGGATCCCTATGCCTTGCTCGACAAGGCACTGGATGTCCGGGGACTGATTGACGATCGACTGCTGGCTGCCGATGCCGCAGAACGTTGGAGTACACACGCAGACCAGCGCTGGAGCGCGCAACCGGCCACCGTGCGCGCCGAGTCGGCCAAAGAACAACTGGCACGACTCTCCTCCGTTGAGCAGGCGCTCGACCAACTCCTCGAAAACCAACCGGTCATTCCCGCAACAACCCGCACGATTGCCGAGGCGCAGTCCCTCCTCAATTCGTCGCTCGGTAGCCTGCAATCGAGTTTCACTCACACCCTGTCAACGGCATTGCGCAGTGAATTGAAGCTGCACGCCGTCATGCGCACCCTGGGTGCGACGGAACAGGCGATCATCAACACCGTGCTTGATACCCCGGTACGCTTGCAGCGAGCGGCATTGAACGGTTTTTTTCCGGACGTATTTCCCCTGGCGTTGAAGGCAAGCGATGCTGAGGATCCGTTGAAACTGGCGAGTTGTTTTGTGCTGACTGAACGAGGAGGTCTGGACCCTGAGCACTCGGGCAGGGCGATTTTGTGGACGCCTGCATCGGGATTTGAAGCCTATAAGGCATTGACACCGTTATTGACCGAATTAGAGCGACGCCTCAAGAACCACGATGATCGCACCACCCTTCTGCAAAACCTTGGACGTAGCGAGCGATTACCCGGCCGGACTTACACGCTGGCGCCGCTGCAGCGAATAGATGAGTATTTTCTCGATCACGTGCAAAGGCCCTATGTCCAGTTGGACCAAGCGTGCGTCACCGATGCGCTGGCCACGAAACTGCCCGAGACGGCCCGGGCCAGTCTTCTGAAGCTGGTGGCACTGCGTCAACCGATGACAGGTCTAGACCGTGCGACGGACATTGCCCAGTCCCTGACGACCCAGCAAAAGCTGCCGGCCTGGCTGGCCAAGGCGTCCATCAACGATCTGATACTGCATGGGGAGCTGCTTCAGCAATACCTCAACAATGTCACCGACGATAAGGACTATCTCACCGGCATACGCTCCCTGGCGCGTACGGCGCACCATGAACTTGAAAAACAGCTCAAGGCAGACGCTTTCGACATCGATCCGGACAAGGTCCAGATCCGGATCAGCGAACGCTCAAGGTCTGCGGCCAGCACCCAAACCCTGACCGACTTCGCATTGACTCACTTCAAGGATCTGGACCAAACCCATTTCAAACTGGTGTCGCTGGATACCACCGTGATTCCCGCGCAAATGGACCAAAGCTATATCAGAGACCTGATACGAAACCTGAAGCTGGGCGAACATCAACAGAAAACATTGAACGAAGCCTTTGCAGACACCCAGGCAAACGCAACGGACCGCAGGAAGCGCTTTTACGCCCAATTGCCCTGGCAGCTGATGCACTATGCCCACACGGAAAAACTGCAAGAACGCCTGAGCGAAACCGGGTTTGATTTGATTCGTCAAGTCATGGACATGCCCGACGCCATAGCCCGTGCAGCAGTCGACGGTGCCCACGCGATCATCCGCCCACTTGAGTTCACAGGTATCAAGAGCGGACAAGCGATCAAAGTGCCAGGCGTTTATCTGGTCGGCTCATCGGCCGATAGCACAGCGCCACAGGTCCTTATCGCGCCTCACAGCCCTCGGCACGGGATGAAGGAATATAAAAATGAAACACAACTGCTGACAGAACTGAAGACTCGCGGCGGCCTGCTCGACTGGGTACTCATGAACCTGCCGCTGCCTGATCGCACATCGGTTAAATACCGGATGGCGACCACCAGTAACCACCTCACCGAAGTGACGCTGGCGTCCAATCCAATCAAGGGGAATCTGTTCAAACACTTGTTCAATGACAATGCCGAGTTACTGGCCCGATTGCTCGGTTGTCAGTCCGATGACAAAAAGCACAGCGAATGGGCAACCATCAAGCATGTGCTGGGTGAAGACCTGCATGAGGCGTTTACGTTCCTGACGGCCAAGCTTGCCTACCCGCTCACGGTATGGCGCAGTTACCGCGACATCAAGCAATCCGCCGAGGACCTTCAAACGCACAAATGGGGGGCTGCAATCAGAGCCTTCATCAGCGGCATTGCACAACTTGCCACGTTGCGCCAATCGCTGGAGGCTCAAGTGCAGCAGTCTTCGACGACCAGCACGCCGGCGCCGCAAATGCCCGACACCCGATTCAAATGGCAGGACATCGACATCACTGCACCCGAGCGCACGCAGTTGAAGCGTCATGAGAGCGTCGATATCGATCTGGGTTCGCTGACACTCGACGCCGGGCTTGGGCTCTACACTCATGCGTCGACAAAAAAACACTACGGGCCGGTGGAGGGCAAAGTGTATCCCATCGCAAAATACGATAAGCGGTGGCGTATCAGCGACACAAAAAATAGTGGCCCTTACCTGCGTCAGAACGCATCGAAGCAATGGGTTCTGGATAGGAAAACACCAGCGCCCCGCTTCAGCCTCGTCAACCGGATGAAGACCGCGTTGACGATTTGGGAAACCATGAATGTCGAAGCACATGGAATGCCCCAGATCCGCCAATTCTTCCCGCAAAAGGCTCGCCAGATTGACGAGGCGCTGGATCTGGCAACCACCTATGCCTGGAACAGCGTTCGGAACCTGCAACTGCTGAAGACTTCTGGCAGCACGATCACCCCCGTGCATCAGCTCATCATGGATTTTATTGATGTGGCTGCAGTGTTGCCCGCGCACGTGGAGAAGCTCGAAAAAGCAGTGGGTGACATTTTTGCAGCGCTGTTGGACCCCTCACTCAGAAAGCCGAACTCCAAGCGTTTTGTGGTCGGCAAACTCCTGAATCAAACAGAAAACACTTTTGGCTTCACCATTCCAAAGGATACAAAGTGGAAAATTTACCTGACAGAGAAATTCTTCTCCCCCCAATATGACTACTACCGCAAACATCTCTCCGACGCTGCTTTCCCCATTAATACTCATGCCCGGGCGGCAACCATGATCCATGAGGTTTCGCACCTTGACGGCAAAACCGAGGACATTTCTTATCTCGACGCAGGCAGACCCTTCGTCGACCTGATAGGAACGGCGAGTGCTTTCGCCAGTGATCTCAAGGCAGCTTTGGGTGACCTTCAGGACAGCGCACTGTCAATCAAGACGCCCTATACACAGCTGTTCAAGGTCCAGAACCCTGATGACGGCATGTGGGAGGACTTAGGCAGTACGCTTCATGAAGATACTGATCGGATAAAGGAACGTATTTTGACCTTGACCGGCGACGACAACCTGAGCGGTGCCCGCACAACCTTCAAAAAAAATCCATTGATCAGGCTGGCGGTACAACTGGCTAACGCCGACAGCGTTACCTGGCTGATCACCCATCTGGGGCGCCAATTGCACACCAGCACCCCGTGAATCAGAAAATAAGTGACACTTTGATGGGTAATTGCCATGACAGATGTTCTCGCAGACTTCCCCCAAGGTTAGAATGCAGGAAATCAGGATGAGTCAATGACCGACAACCCTCTCTCGCAAGCCCAATATGACGCCATCACCGATGCCGCTGCGCACTGGTGCATGCGTCTGCACGCCACCGACTGCACAGCTGAAGAACGTCAGGCGTTCGAGCAATGGCTTGATGCTCATCCGCTTCATGCGTTCGAGTACGAGGCCATGCTGGAGATCTGGGATATCGCAGGGGATTTGCCTCGTCCTGAATCCGTCGTGCCGATGGCTCGCATCAAACCTGCAACGCCCTGGCGCACCTTCGGCATCGCTGCCGCCGTGTGTGCCCTGGCGCTGCCACTGGCGGCCTACAGTGGCTGGAACCTCGGCTGGTTGCCCAATTCGTACCAGCACTTCGAGGCGAGCGACAATGTCCGCCACGTCACCCTGGGCGATGGCAGTCAGGTAGAACTGAACCTGGGCAGCGAGCTGACATTCAGCAATTACAAGGATCATCGTCGAGTGACACTGAAAAAAGGCGAAGCCTTCTTCAGTGTCAGCCACGACACGGCCCATCCCTTCATCGTCAAAGCGGCAGATGGCAGGATTCGGGTGACCGGGACCAAGTTCAACGTCTGGATGTATGAAGATCAGGTGAAAGTGAACCTGATCGAAGGGTCGGTGCTGGTCACCAGCAATGATGACCTTCCGGGTGATGGCTTGCGCCTCGGACCTGCGATGCAGGCTAGCTATAAACAAGGCGACTTCACGCCCCGGATCAGTCAGACCTACGACAACGACAACTCACTGGCCTGGCGCAGCGGCAAACTGGTACTCGATGATCTGGCGCTGAACGATGCGCTGCCCTTGATCAACCGCTACCTGGAAAACCCGCTCATGGTCGCCGACAACAGCACCGGTTCGATCCGCATCGGCGGCATCTATAACATCAAAGAGCTCAACAGCCTGGTGGCGTCCCTGCCCAAAGTGCTGCCGGTCTACCTGACCCGCAACAAGGACGGCAACCCGGTTCTCAACTCCATTCCGCAGCAAACCCCAAAAAGCTGAAGGCCGCCACCCTTGCGGGCGCGGCCTTCATTGTTGGTTCAAGCACCAGCCATTTTATTGTTTGGCCACCTTCCCGGCCTTTTCATCCTGCTCGCGGATGGTCTGGGCCTGATACTGCGGATCAGACGTGATCTGCTGCTCGGTGAACGGCAACACGCTCAACTGTTTCTTCGAAAAGGCCAGCGTCTGGTCCGTGGCGTACTTCGAGGTCGGATCACTGGACAACGAGAATGCCAGCAGCCCTTGAGCCTGCGGCCCTTTGTCATCGAAGGTCACCACCTGCAAATAGCTGGTGCCGCTGACCACTTCGCGTTTGCCATCGGTTCTCGGCACGCTTTGAATGGCGTTATAAACCCCCAGCGTGCCCGGTCCGCCGTGAATCGGCGTCTGTTGGCCGCCACTGCTGACCACCTGAATATCGCCCCAGCGGCTATCAGCCTTGAGCCCCGTCTTGTTGACCTGCTCAACCGACGCCAACATCGCCTCGCGCAGAACCTTGGCGACTTCCGGGCGATCCACCGCCAGGCCACGCGGGGTGTGTTGCGGATCTTTCGGATCGAACCCGACACGCCAGACATCAGGCGTTTCCTGCAGCGCCTCCATGATGTTCTGGAAATGGACAAACCCCAGGCCGCTGTCCAGATTCGCACTGCGGTCCCAGGCCTTGAGACTGGCACACAGCGGCGTGAGCGCTGGCGCATCGGCGCCCAGGTCCGCCGCGCAGAATTGCAGCAAGTCCGGCATCACTTGAGCCGCCTGATACACCTGATCGTCCATCACCATCCGTTGCAGATCCGCCGCCGCAATCGGGCCAGCCTTGTTCAATGTTCCCAGGCGATCCAGTGCAAAACGTGAACGCAGCCCCAATGGCTGGCTGTCCTGGCTGATCAGCGGAGAGAAACCACTGAGCGGTTGCGCCGGGTTGGCCATCCACGCCGAATCGTTGGAGTGCTGCACAAAGTCCTTGCGCAACAGTTGCGGCAACTGATCTGCCGCATAGATACCTTTTTGCGCCGCCTTCGGGTCGATGTCCCACGCACATTCGCTGTTGGAACCGTCGAGGACGATCATCTGCAACCCGACCCGCGGATCGCTGCACTTGGCCAGTTTGTCGGCATTGACGTTCGGCACCACCGACAGGTTCATGTAGAGCGTCTGGCCCTGATCGTCCGCCGCCAGGGTGTTGACCCACGGGATGCCCTGGATCTTGTGAACCGATGCCTGCAACGCCTTGAGGCTGACGGCTCGGTTCATGGCGTACCACTGCTGTAGCACCCGGTCGTTATCCAGATTGGCGTCGCGCAGGCTGTAGGCAAACTGCTTGTCCCAATCGAGTTTCCCCGGCCACTGCACGATCGGGCCGAATTGCGAGCTGTAGACCACATGGGAAACCGCTTGGGTCTGGCCATCCGCTTGTTTCACGTTCACGGTCACGGTCTGTTTCTTCATCGGCAAGGACTTGCCGTCGAGCAGGTAGCGGGTCGAATCCTTGGGATCGAGTTGCAGGCGATACAAGGTGAAATGCTTGGACGAGTCCACGGTGTGGGTCCAGGCCAGGTGCTGGTTGAAGCCGATGTTGATCATCGGCAGACCGGGCAATGCGGCCCCCATCACGTCCAGTTTGCCGGGAATGGTCAGGTGCATCTGATAGAAACGCATCCCGCCCACCCACGGAAAATGCGGGTTGGCCAGCAACATGCCGCGGCCATTGAAAGAACGCTCACTGCCCACTGCGACCGCATTGCTGCCGCGATCCAGGGCAAAGCGCTGCATGCGCGAAGCCGCCACCTGGAACGACGCCGGGGCGCCTGCTGTTTGAGCGACGGCTTTGGGTGGCGTGGCACCAGCCAACGCTTCGGCAAACTGCCCTACGCCGCCTTCGACCAGCAGACGACGGGTCAGCTTGACCAAATCCAGTGCGGTGATCTCGCGCACCCAGTCGCCCTGGCATTGCTGCGGCCGACCCTGCGCCCGACGTTCTGTCAGCGAGCGGTTGTAGCCCGCCGCATAACCTTCAACCAGATCACGGATTTCCGGCGTTTGTGCCTTCCAGAAAGCGGAGACAGCCTGCGGGGTGTTCAGCCAGTTGAAAAACAGATCGCTGACCAAATTTTCGCGCTCTTCGACCGTGAACTGGTCCGGGCCGAAATACCGTGAACGTTCGCCGCTCACCGTGGTGATCTCATTGGCCAGCAGGCACAGGTTGTCCTGGGCGTAGGCGTAACCAATGCCGTAGCCGAGCCCACGCTCGCTGTCGGCACGGATATGCGGCACGCCGAAACTGGTCCGGCGGATCTCGGCCGTCGCCGGCTCCGGCTGGCTGCGCGCGTTTGCCGCAACACTCAACCCCAGCAACACACCCGCAAGGCTCAACCTGGTTAACTGACTGGAAATAATCACGCTCGCTCCTGATCGAAAAAACGAAGGTCACACCCTGCGTCGTTACACGCAATGCGCCTCCCCCTAGGAACGAAATAAACGACAAAAATTTAGGACCCGGAACAGCGTTTCTGCGGGGTCTTACAGGTTCATGACGCGCTCGCGACAAAATTTCTACATTCGAGCCTTCATGATTTGTGTTGCTCGTACGTCTTATTGATTGAGAGCACCCATCACATTTTCCGGTTCAGGCTCTGAAAAGGAGTTTTTGCAATGTACAACTCGCAACTGCCAACGGACGGTAGCACTGCGCCAATGGGCACCACCCTGGGCTCTGGCGTGTTCAATCAACGTACCGAGCGCCACGGTAATGAGCGCATCAGGGTTCTGCTCAAGAGCTTTGGCCTGCGGACCAGTCTGATTCGCCTGAAAGTCATCGACGCCTTGCTGACAGCCGCCGAAAGCGACCGCAGCCTGGGAGTGCGTGGCGTGCACAGTCATCTGCTGGACCTGGATATTCCCCTGTCCTTTCTGAGCGTGCGTGAAGTGTTGAAACGCTTGTGCGGCGAAGGTGTGATTACCCTGAACCCGGACAAAAGCTACAGCCTGCACCCGCAGGCTGCCGCCGTGCTTCACAACGAGTAATCGGGCCCTGGTGCGTCTCAGGGCTTGACCTTGCGGCGCATCACGCCATTGACCACCACCACGATCACCGCCACGCCAATGGCAATGTACTGGAACAGCTTTTCGCTGATGACGCCGGCATTCTGCAAATAGGAAAGGCCAAACATGATCCCCAGTACCACCAGGGCGATCAGAATCGAGTATTTCAAACGTTGCGACTGGGTCATTGCCATTTCCTGAATGTGAGCCTGAACCTGAAAAATGTATCCGGTTTGTATCCGAATGCATGCCAAGCCCCTACTGTTTTCCGGGGATGGGACGCTGCAAACGGGGTCTCATGTTACAGCCGATGAAGAGTTTTGGCTTCATTGCGGCACAACCATGAGGATTTTCAAATGTTCCGTCGAATCACACTGCTGATTCCCCTGCTTGTCCTGCTTTCCCTGAGCGGCTGCATTATTTTCCCCCACGGCGGATGGCACGGTGGCCACCATTACGACGACCGTGGCGGACCGGGTTACTACCAACATCGCTGATGCTTTTTCAGCGACCTGACTGATCCCTGAAAAAGTCATTTCCCGGTTGCGCGCAAAGCTCGACCATCCAGTCGACGAACACCCGCACTCGTCGCGACAGCTGCCGATGAGGAGGATAGAGCGCCGTCAACGGCATAGCCGGTGGCGGCACTTCCCTCAGCACCTCGATCAAACCTCCCTCCTTCAAGCGCCGGGCAACGTGATAGTACGGCGTCTGGACCAAGCCATACCCGGCCTCGCACGCCGCCAGATAACCATCGGCGCTGTTGACCGAGACCTGCTTGGGCAGATCGATCGGCTGGGTTCGGCCATCGACGACAAACTCCAGCCCGAAGCGCTTGCCGCTGCTACTGGAAACGTACTCGACCATTTGATGCCCTTGCAGGTCCGCCAGACACCGGGGTGTGCCATGACGTTGCAGATAGTCGAGGCTGGCGCAGGTAACTTGATCCAGCATGACCAGCGGCCGCGCCACCAGTGAATCGTCCAGCGACAAGCCGCCGCGCAGCACGCAATCGACGCCCTCGCGAATCAGGTCGACCGGCCGGTCATTCAAACCGATTTCCAGTTCAATCAAGGGATAGCGGGCCGTGAATTGCGGCAATGCCGGGATCACGATCAAGCGCCCTACGCCTGCCGGCATGTCCACGCGCAACAACCCCTTTGGGTTGTGGCGCGCCGCCGAGAACACCGCTTCGGTTTCCTCCAGGTCGGCCAGCAACCGCACGCAACGGGGGTAATAGGCGGCACCGTCGAGCGTCAGGCTGATCTGGCGCGTGGTGCGTTGCAGCAATTGCACGCCCAGATGCGCCTCCAGTTGCTTGATCAGAATAGTCACCGAGGCACGGGGTAATTGCAGGCTGTCCGCCGCTTTGGCAAAGCCTCCCAGCTCGACGATTCGGGTGAACACGCGCATGGCGTTGAAACGGTCCATTGTTTTGTCGTACCGGCTGATTATTTAGAAATTGCAAACAGTGATAGCAGTTTTAGCCGGTTTATCTTGTTTCTGTCGAGGTCAACAATGGGCTTTCACATTCACAGGGAGCTGATTTCATGCAAACACGACAACTGGGCAAAAACGGTCCGCAGGTTTCCGCGATCGGTCTGGGCTGCATGGGCATGACCGATTTCTACACCACCGGCGTGGACACCCGCGAAGCCACGGCCACCCTGCATCGCGCGCTGGAGCTGGGGATCAACCTGCTCGACACCGCTGACATGTACGGCCCGCACACCAACGAAGAACTGATCGGCAAGGCCATTGTCGGCAAACGCGATCAAGTGTTCCTGGCGAGCAAGTTCGGCATCGTCCGCGACCCGGCGAACCCGGGCGCCCGCGGCGTCAACGGCCGCCCGGAATACATCCGTGCCTCTATCGACGGCACCCTCAAGCGCCTCGGTGTCGACACCCTGGACTTGTATTACCAGCACCGTATCGACCCGCAAGTGGCCATCGAGGAAACCGTCGGCGCCATGGCTGAACTGGTGAAAACCGGTAAGGTTCGTTACCTGGGATTGAGCGAAGCATCGGTCGCAACGTTGGAACGCGCAAACCAGGTTCATCCCATCAGCGCCCTGCAAAGCGAATATTCGTTGTGGAGCCGTGACCAGGAAGAAAACGGCTGTCTGGCAGCGTGCCAGCGGCTAGGCATTGCCTTTATCCCTTACAGCCCGTTGGGCCGGGGCTTTCTGACTGGCGCGCTGAAAAGCCCGGATGATTTCGCGGCAGACGATTATCGTCGGTTCAGCCCGCGTTTTCAGGGAGACAACTTCGCGAAAAATCTATTGCTGGTGCAGCAAGTTCAGGACCTGGCGGCGGAAAAAGGCGTGACGGCGGGCCAACTCGCGTTGGCATGGGTGTTGGCTCAGGGTGATTACCTGATCCCGATTCCTGGGACCAAACAGCGTAAATACCTGGAGGAGAACGTGGCGGCACTGGAGGTCAAACTCAGCCGTGAAGAGTTGCAAGCGCTGGAAGCGATTTTCCCGGCGAATGCCACCGCAGGTTTGCGTTACCCGGAAGAGGTCATGAAGCTGCTCGACCGGTAAACAGTACCAGGTCCACTCGAGGGTTCGAGTGGACCATTTCATGTGTATCCCCACGTTCAAAGACCACCGTCCGTCACCCCGTCCCGTTCTTGCACGGTCGTACCTAAAGCTCGATCTTTCCAGGCCGATAGCCCAATGGAAGCGCCGAATTTCATACCGCTAACCATAATGAGATCGCAGCTAAAGGACCGGCCCCATGCCCGCATTTCGTACCATTCAGGCTCGCTACACGCTGTTTCTGGTCCTGTTCATTCTGTTGTTGTCCATCCTCACCGTGGTCGGCATCAGCCAGTTGGTCGCACCGAAGCTACGCCACACCGAAGAACAAGTGGCCCTCAACCGCATCGCCGAAGTCGCCGAGCAAATCCAGGGCGAACTGGACAAGGTTCAGGCGCAACAGCGCAGCATCACCCAGACCATTCCCCTGCTCGACAGCGCCGCCATCGACACCGTCCTGCCGGGTCTGGTCGACCAGTACGGCGAACTGAAAGTCTTCGGCGGCGGGATCTGGCCGCTGCCCGGCCAGCGTGAAGCCGGGCGCAACAAGTTCAGCACCTTCTGGCACCGCGACGCCTCGGGCAAACTGGCGGTCAACACCTTCTGGAACAGCGACGCCGCGCCCAACTATTACGACCAGACCTGGTACAAGGGCGGCATGCAAACCCCGCGCGGCCAATGTGCCTGGGCAGCCGCCTATAAAGATGACGCCAGCGCCGAACCACGCACCAACTGCGCCATGGCCATCCAGAAAAATGGCGCGGCGTACGGCGTGTCGACCATCGACGTGACCCTGGGTTTCTTCAACGACCTGGTGGCGCGCAAGGAAAAAGACCTCGGCGCCGAAATGATGATCGTCGAGGCCGACGGCAAGATCATCAGCAACAGCTCGCGCATCAGCGGGCCCATCGTGCTGAAGAACATCAGCGAACTGGCCGGCAACTCGCCGTTCGCCAGTCAAGTGAAAGCCGGCCTGCAAAACCGTGACCAGTCGCAGCGGGTCGAATTCGACAACAACGGCGAAGCCAACACCTTCTTCATGCGCCCGATCGAAGGCACGCCGTGGTTCCTCGCCACGGCCCTGCCGACCAAACTGATCACCGCCCAGCGCGACGACGTGCTGAGCACGTTGAGCCTGCTGCAAATCCCGATGGTGATCCTGCTGGTGTTGCTGCAGATCTACGCGATTCGCCAACTGATCCAGCGCATGAAAGCCCTGAAAGCCAACATCGACGCACTGTCGGCCGGTGACGCCGACCTGACCAAGCGCATCACCATCCGCGCCGAAGACGAACTGGGCGCCATCGGCCATTCGGTCAACGCCTTCATCGCCTACCTGCAGAACATGATCGGCGAAGTCACCCAGGCGACCGGCGCCATGGCGTCCAGCCTGGACAACCTGCAACGCACCTCCGCCCACACCAGCCAGATTCTGGTGCGCCACGCCTCGGAAACCGACCAGACCGTCACCGCCATCACCGAGATGAGTTCGACCGCCGAAAGCGTTGCGCAGAATGCGGCCGAAACTGCGGCCTTCACCCAACGCGCCAACGAAAACGCCGACCGGTCGCGGGTGGTGGTGGGCGAAGCGTCCAGCAGCGTGATTGCGTTGATCGAAGAAGTGGCCAGCGCCACCCATAAAGTCGAAAGCATGCAGCAGGACGCCCAGCGCATTACCGAGATTCTCGGGGTGATCGGCGCGATTGCCGGGCAGACCAACCTGCTGGCGCTCAACGCGGCGATTGAAGCGGCTCGCGCAGGTGAGCAGGGTCGCGGTTTTGCGGTAGTGGCCGATGAAGTCCGCGCCCTCGCCGCCCGCACTCAGGCCAGCACCTCGGAAATCAACGAAATGCTCACCCGCCTGACGCAAGGCGTGAGTTCGTCGGTGAGCGCCATGGAAAACACTCAAGCCAGCTGCCAGTCGGCCGCCGATGCCACGGCGCGGGTCAACACCGGTCTGGATGAAATGGCCGGTTCCGTCAGCCACATCAACGGCCTCAGCACCCAGATCGCCACGGCCGCCGAGCAGCAAAGCGCAGTGACCGAAGAGATCAACCGCAGCATGGTGCAAATCCGCCACATGGTGGATGAGTTGGTGAAAAGCGGTCAGGCCAGCGAGCTCAACACCCAACAACTGCTGGAAGCCAACAGCCGCGTGAGTGCGATCATGGGGCGTTTCAAGGTTCGCTGATATGTGAACGCAGCTCCCTGTGGCGAGGGAGCTTGCCCCCGGTGGGTCGCGCAGCGACCCCAATTCTTCGCCTCGATCTACCAGAAACACCGCATACCCATTTCTGCGACTGCTTCGCAGCCGAACGGGGGCAAGCCCCCTCGCCACAAAAAGCTGTGCGTTTGATGTATTACCTCGAAACAATCTCATACCTCATTGCCGGAGAAACCGGTCAGAATGCATTTTTTGGCCGCAATCCAAGACGAGATTCCCCATGCGAACCCACCTGCGTCTGGTCGCCCTGAGCGCCCTGTTCATTTCTTCCCTCGCCCAGGCCGCCGATCTGATCCCGATCGAAGTTCACCGCGACGCCAACTGCGGCTGCTGCAAAAAATGGATCAGCCACCTGGAGGCCAACGGCTTCAAGGTCGAGGATCACGTCGAAACCAGCATGAGCGAATTCAAGCAACAGCACGGCGTGCCTCCGCGCCTGGCGTCCTGTCACACCGGCCTGATCAACGGCAAATTCGTCGAAGGTCATGTGCCGGCCGATCAGGTTCTGGCGTTAAGCAAACGCGATGATCTGTTGGGCGTTGCCGCCCCCGGCATGCCCATGGGCTCGCCCGGCATGGAAATGGACGGCATGAGCGATGCGTACCAGGTGATCGGCCTGAAAAAGGATGGCACTGACGTGGTGGTGGCGGACTACCCCGCCCATTGATGTTCGGTGCGTACATCGGGCTGTTCTTCGCCGCATTCGGTGCTGCGACCCTGTTGCCCTTGCAGTCCGAAGCGGTGCTGGTGGGGTTGTTGCTCAGCGGCCAGTATTGGCTCTGGTCGTTGCTCGTCGTGGCAACGTTGGGCAATGTCCTGGGCTCACTGGTGAACTGGTGGCTGGGGCGCGGCATCGAGCGTTTCCATGATCGGCGCTGGTTTCCGGTCAGCCCTCATCATCTGGAAAAAGCCCGGGTCCACTATCAACGCTACGGCCATTGGTCACTGCTATTGAGCTGGGTGCCCGTGATCGGTGATCCGCTGACGCTGGTGGCCGGCGTGATGCGTGAGCCGCTCGGGCGCTTCCTGCTGATCGTGACCCTCGCCAAAGGCGTCCGCTATGGCGCGTTGGCTCTGGCAACATTGGGCTGGATGGGTTGAACGAGCATTCACCACGATTGCCTGTGTTTAATGTCGCCCTAATCATGCCGATCCAGCATCGGCGGATTTCCTATGGAGTTCTCCCATGTCCCTGACGCTTTCCCGCTGGCTGCCCAGCCTGCTGCTGACCGCAGCACTGCCCGTCATCGCTGCCGAAGGCCCGGAATACGGCCCGGAGCTGCAAGGCTTCGAATATCCCTACACCGTCAAGCATTTCGCCTTTGAGTCCCAGGGCAAATCCCTGCAAATGGGTTACATGGACGTCGCCGCCCACGGCAAGGCCAACGGGCGCAGCATCGTGTTGATGCACGGCAAGAATTTTTGCGGCGCGACCTGGGACGCCTCGATCAAGGCGCTGAGCGACGCCGGCTACCGGGTTATCGCCCCGGACCAGATCGGTTTCTGTACCTCAAGCAAACCCGACAACTATCAATACACGTTCCAGCAACTGGCGACCAACACCCAACAACTGCTCAAGGCCCTCGGCATCCAGAAGGCCACCCTGCTCGGGCATTCCACCGGCGGCATGCTCGCTACCCGCTATACGCTGCAGTATCCCGATCAGGTCGAACAACTGGCCTTGGTCAATCCCATCGGACTGGAAGACTGGAAAGCCCTCGGCGTGCCGTACCGCACGGTGGATCAATGGTACGAGCGCGAACTGAAGGTCACCGCGCAAGGCATCCGCGATTATGAACGCAACACCTATTACGACGGCCGCTGGAAACCCGAATTCGACCGTTGGGTGGACATGCTCGCAGGCCTGAGCAAAGGCCCGGGCAAGACTCAGGTGGCGTGGAATTCGGCGTTGATCTACGACATGATCTTCACCCAACCGGTGTACTACGAGTTCAAGGACTTGAAGGTGCCGACGCTGCTGCTGATCGGTACATCCGACACCACGGCCATCGGCAAGGACATTGCGCCGCCCGAGGTCAAGGCGAAAATCGGTCACTACGACGTACTCGGCAAGCAAGTGGCGAAACTGATTCCCCAGTCGACGCTGGTCGAATTTCCCGGCATGGGCCACGCGCCGCAAATGGAAGAGCCGGCGAAATTCCACCAGGCCCTGCTCGCCTGGCTGAACAAAACCAACCCCGTTCGTTGATGAGGTAAGGCTGATGGCAGTGCAGATTGCGGTAATCGATGATTGGCAGGATGTGGCCCGGAACGTGGTGGACTGGTCGGCGCTGGACGCCATTGGCCAGGTGAGTTTTATCCACGACTACCCTGCCGACAATGAAACCCTGGCGGAACGCTTGGGTGGGTTTGAGGTGATCTGCGTGATGCGCGAGCGCACCCGGTTCGACGAGGAACTTCTGCGGCGGCTGCCGAAACTCAAACTGCTGGTCACCGGCGGCATGCGCAACGCCGCCCTGGACCAGAAAGCCGCTGCCGGGCTGGGCATTCAGGTCTGCGGCACCGACAGTTACAAACACGCCGCCCCGGAGCTGACCTGGGCGCTGATCATGGCCGCGACCCGCAACCTTGTCCTCGAAGCCAACGCGCTGCGCGCAGGTCAGTGGCAGCAAGGCCTGGGCGGCGACCTGCACGGCAAGACCCTGGCGATCCTCGGTCTGGGCAGCATTGGCAAGCGTGTTGCGCAGTTCGGTCAGGTGTTTGGTATGCGGGTGATCGCCTGGAGCGAGAACCTCACGGCCGAGCGGGCTGCCGAAGTCGGCGTGACGTATGTCAGCAAACAGGAACTGTTCGAACAGGCCGATGTGCTGTCGGTCCATCTGGTGCTCAGCGATCGCAGCCGCGGCCTGGTGGACGCCCAGGCACTGGACTGGATGAAGCCCACAGCGTTGCTGGTCAACACCGCTCGCGGACCGATTGTCGATGAGGCGGCGCTGATCAAGGCGCTGCAGAAACAGCGACTGGCCGGCGCGGCGCTGGATGTGTTCGAGCATGAACCGCTACCGGCTCATCATCCGTTCAGGACGCTGGAGAATGTGCTGGCCACGCCGCATGTCGGGTACGTGAGCCAGCAGAACTATCATCAGTTCTTTTCGCAAATGATCGAGGACATTCAGGCCTGGTCAGCGGGAGAACCGATTCGCCTGTTGAGCTGATACCGCTTCATCGTTCATCGTCGGAACGCCGCCCGGAGCAAGCCTGCTTCCACATGATCTGCGACGGTCACAAAATTTGTGCCTGATGCAGATCCCTGTGGGAGCGAGCCTGCTCGCGATTGACCCACCCCCGATCTAACTGCCCTTCACCGCCACAAACGCCGCCGTCACATAAGGCACCGTCACCACATCTTTGCCACGCAGTTCCGGCTCCCTGGCGATCATTGCGCGTATCTGTTCATCAACCTTCGCCCGCTCCGCCGCCGGCAATGCCGCGACAAAACTGGTGGAGCGCACACGGTTGAAAATCACATCCTCCGCAGAGCCCGTGTGACCATGGCTGAACTGCTGCTCTTGCATCGGCCCGAACGCCGCATGAGGAAATGCCCGGCGCCAGGCCCCGGTGTAGAACCGCGGCGTATCGCCCTCCAGCGCATTGACGATCGCGTCCAGTTTCGGCACCCAACTCACCCGGGTATCGCGCAGGTTCCACACCAGCCCCAGCTTGCCGCCGGGCTTAAGCACCCGGGCGATTTCTGTCAGCGCTTCGTTGCTGGCAAACCAGTGAAAGGCCTGGGCGCAGACGACCACGTCCACCGAAGCATCCGGCAGCGGCAAGTCCATGGCGGTGCCGCTCACGGCCAGCACGTCGGGAAAGGCTTCGGACAACTTGTCGAGCATCTGCGCCACCGGCTCCACGGCAATCACCTGTGCCCCGGTCGCCACCAGTCGACCAGTGAACTTGCCCGTGCCGGCACCCAACTCGATCACGGTTTTATCCGCGTTCAAACCGAGCGTGCCCGTCAACCAGTCGGCCACCTGCGGCGGGTAGTCCGGGCGACCGCGAACGTAAGTATCGGCAGCGGTTTTATAACCGGCGGCCGCAGCGTGATGGACCTGATCTTTCATGGCAGTGCTCCAGATCGACGACGAATGCTGTCGAGCATAGCGCCTCGATTTGCGCGTTCCCTGAAAAAACCGGCAGAAAAAATGAATAATTGTTCACGCCAGGGTGTTCACCTCCCATCACCCTTGAGGATTACCCGTGAACAACCTGAACCTGGATTCGCCGTCACGTTACGACCGCCTGACCATGAGCCTGCACTGGCTGACCGCCCTGCTGGTGATTGGCATGTTCGCCAGCGCCCAGGTCTGGGAGCAACTGGCCAAGGGCACGCCGCTGCGCAAGGAATTGCAGGCGTTACACATTTCCTGCGGCATCCTGTTGGCAGTGATCGTTATTACTCGACTGCTCTGGCGTCTGTCTCACGGTCGTCGCTTGCCACCCGCCAATCGGGGCGTCATGAACGTTCTGGCGAAGACCGCGCACCTCGCACTGTATGCCCTGTTGCTGAGCCAGATCGTGCTGGGCTTTTTGTTTCGCTGGGCCCAGGCTGAACCGTTCAACTTTTTCGGCCTGTTCGATGTCCCAACCCTGATTACCTTCGATAAAAGCATGAAGTCGGTGTTCGGCGGCCTGCACGAACAAGTGGCGTGGGCCATCGTGATTCTGGCCGCGCTGCATGCGGTCATGGCGCTCGTTCACCATTACGGCCTGCGGGATAACACGTTGCGCCGCATGTTGCCGGGGCGTGGTTCGAACTGAAACGAATAAACCTGTGGAGCATCGCCGATGAACATCCGTTTAGCTGTTTTCACGACCCCGCTGTTGCTTGCTGTCGCGCTGTCCAGCGCCCTTGCGTTGGCCGACGGTGACGAAGAAGAACCGGCCAAACCCAACTGCCCCAAAGGCCAGGTCTGGGACAGCAAGCAGCAGAAATGCCTCATGCAAAACAGCAGCCTGGTGCCGGACGCCGACCGCACCGATTACGCTTATCGACTGGCCAAGGACGGTCGCTATGAAGAAGCCCTGGCCTTGCTGGATACACTCAAGGAACCGAACACCGCCAAGGCGCTGAACTATCGCGGCTACGCCACGCGTAAACTGGGGCGTACCGACGAAGGCATCGGTTATTACCTGCAATCGGTGAAACTCGACCCGCAGTACGCACAAGTCCGCGAATACCTCGGCGAAGCCTATGTGATCAAAGGTCGACTGGATCTCGCTCAGGAGCAGTTGCAGCAGATCCAATCGATCTGCGGCAATACCTGCGAGGAGTACCAGGACCTGGCCGAAGCCATCGCCGATTCATCGAAAACCTGACACCCAGAGCGGACGGAGGTCGCCATCGCCAGCGATCAGGCAATACGGGCAGAGCTGGGCCAGCATCTGGCGCGTTTATGGCGCTACGGCCTGCTGTTGTCCCGGCAACGGCATGTCGCCGAGGACCTGGTGCAGGCCACCTGCGTGCGAGCGCTTGAACGTGCAGGGCAGTTTGTTCCGGGCACCCGCATGGATCGCTGGCTGATGAGCATTCTGCATTCGATCTGGCTCAACGAAGTTCGCTCGCGCCGGGTGCGTCAGGGCCAGGGTTTCGTGGAGGCCGATCATGCCTTGTCGTTCGACGGTGAGTACGCGGCGCAGACCCATGTCCTCGCAGCGCAGGTGATCCGGCGCGTCGACGCGTTGCCCGAAGCCCAGCGGGAAACGGTGTTTCTCGCCTATGTCGAAGGCTTGTCCTATCGCGAAGTCGCCGAGGTGCTGCAGGTGCCCATCGGCACCGTCATGAGCCGCCTCGCCGCCGCACGCGCGAAACTTGCGGAGTATCCGCCGTTGCACGCCGTGCCGAACCCCTCCACAGGAGAACGTTGATGAACGATCACGCGATACCTTCGGATGAGCAACTGGTGGCGTACCTCGACGACCAACTCGATATCGACCAGCGCACCCGTATCGACGCGGCCATCGCCGAAGACTCGACGCTCAACCTGCGCCTGCAATGGCTGGCCCGCAGCAGCCTGCCGTTCAAGGAGGCCTACGATGAACTGGCGCAACAGGCCCCCGTGGATCGGCTGCAAGCCATGCTCGACACCCTGCCCGCGCCTGCAAGCCCGACCCTGAACCGGCGCTGGTTCCTCGCTGCGGCGGCGGGCCTGGTGGTGAGTGGCGTCGTGGCGGACCGGTTGTTTCTCGGCTGGCAATTGAGCCAGCAGAAAAGCAACTGGCGCGGATTGGTCGCGGACTATATGTCGCTCTACGTCCCGCAAACCCTCGACCATCTGCCCAGCGACGATGCCGCCCAACGCGCGCAACTGCGGACCATCGACGCGCGTCTGGGCCTCAATCTGGTGCCCGCCAAACTGGCCTTGTCGCGCCCGGTGTTCAAGCGCGCACAAATCCTTGAATACGATGGTGTGCCCATCGCCCAGATTACCTACCTGGACCCGGCGCACGGGCCGATAGCGCTGTGCGTCACGCGCTCCAACAGCGGCAGCCGGCATTTTGCCCATGAGCGTCGGCATGGGATGAATGTGGTCTATTGGGCGGACATGGAACATGCGTGGATGCTGATCGGGCATAACCCGGCGGCGGAACTGGAGGACATGGCGAAGCTGCTAAGAAGCCGGCTAAGCGCCTGAAGGGAAAGGGTAACCAACTCGGCATCTGGAGTTCCCCCTGTGGCGAGGGAGCTTGCCCCCGCTGGGTCGCGCAGCGGCCCCTGCATTCTTTCTGTCAAACCCGGTTCCCGGTTTTTACGACTGCTTCGCAGCCGAACGGGGCGGGCGGCGTTCCGACAAGCCCCCTCGCCACAGGTATTGCGCAGACTCAGGCTGAGGTCGGCAACCACAAACGGAATCGCGCCCCGCCCAGCGGTGATGGCTCGACGGTCAGCGTTCCGCCCTGAGCTTCCAGCGCCCGCCGACTGATCGCCAGCCCCAGCCCAAACCCGCCGGTGGCCCGATCCCGGCTGCGATCCAGCCGATAGAACGGCTCGAAAATCCGCTCCCGCTCATCATCCGGAATACCAATCCCGTCATCGTCCACCCAGATCTCACACCCCTTCGCACACACCTGCACACCAATCTGAATACGCTTCTCGCAATAACGCATGGCATTGCGCAGCAGGTTCTGTATGGCGCGGGCGGTCAGGCGTGGGTCGAGGCTGAAGCGTTCGAGCTGACCGTGGAGCAGCACGTCGATGACGATGTCCGGCGATTCCAGTTCTTCATCGACGCTGCCGAGGATGCTGTCGATGAATTCATCCAGCGACACCTCGACCTGCTCCGGCAGCCGCGCCGGATTTTGCAGGCGGCTGTAGGACAACAGTTCCAGCACCAGCTCGTCCAGCTCGCGAATGTGGGCGACCAATCCCAGCAGACGTTCGCGACTGGCAGCCGGCAAATCGTCGGAAAGCGCCAGAGCCAGGCCGAAATCCAGGCGTGTCAGCGGCGTGCGCAATTCGTGGGAGACGGCATTGAGCAAGTCCCGCTGCTGGTTCAGCAGGTTCTCGATATCGCCGGCCATGGTGTCGAAGACGTTGGCCAGGCTGCCGATGTTGGAGTGGGCGGAAATCTGCGTGCGCTCGCTCAAGTGCCCTTTGCCGAAGCGTTCGGCGGTGCCTTTGAGGCGCTCCAGGTCGCGCCAGTGCGGGCGCAGCCACAGCAACAGACACGCCAGCATGGTCGCGCCGATCAGCACGTTGATGCTCCAGTACAGCAAACTGACGTCCATCGGGTCCGGCGGCACGACCATTTGCACCACCGTCTGCTCGTTCAGCGGCGACACCGCCAGGGTGCGCCAGCCCCAGTCGCCAATGCGCACGACGTTCTCGCCACGTTGCAAACGTTTCTGTTCGTCGAGGGTGAAATCGGCATCGTCGTTGCCGCTCAGGACGATGTGCAGTGGCTGGAATTCCTTGTCCATCTCGGCCGCCAGGGCCGGCCATTGTTCCTGAGGCACCGCGTGAAACTGTTTGACGATGAGGGTTTGCAGCCCTCGCGAATAATCGAGGTTGTAGGTGATAAAGCGCTCATGGAAGACCTTGATCACCAGGTCCGGCACCAGGTAGATCGCCGCACTGAACGAGACGATGGTCACCAGGTAGAGGCGAAACAGGATTCTGAACATGACGTCAGCATTCCCATTCGGAACGGCTGAACAGGTAGCCCTTGCCCCACACGGTCTTGATCTTGCGCGCCTCGCCGGCATGATCGTCGAATTTACGACGCAGCTTGGAAATCGCCACGTCCACCGAGCGATCGGTGCCGTTGAATTCGATGCCGCGCAGGCGTTGCAGGATCTGGTCGCGACTCAGCACTTCACCGGCATGCCGGGCCAGCACCACCAGCAGGTTGTATTCGCCGCTGGACAGTTCTACCAGTTGATCGCGCCAGGTCACGGTGCGCTCGGACAGGTCGATGCACAGGTTGCCCATGAGGATGCGGTCGTTGGCGGTCTGCGGTTCGCTGAGGCTGCTGCGGCGCAGCAAGGTCCGCACGCGGGCCAGCAGCACGCGCGGCTCGCAGGGTTTGGTGACGTAGTCGTCGGCGCCCATTTCCAGGCCCAGCACCTGGTCGTGGCTATCGTCGCGGGCGGTGAGCATCAGGATCGGCAACGTCGCCGAGTCGGCGCGCAGCAAGCGACAGACTTGCAGGCCATCGAGCCCCGGCAGCATCAGGTCGAGGATCACCAGGTCTGGCGGATTGACCCGCGCGCGCTCGCGCACATGGTCGCCACGGCTGATCACGCTGACGGAATAGCCGTTGCGTTCCAGGTAGCTGGCAATCAGTTCGGAGAGCGCGGTGTCGTCTTCGACCAGGAGGATGTTGGGCATGGGGTGTTCCAGAAAGTGCGGTGGCGCCTGATCAGCCGCTATCGCGAGCAGGCTCGCTCCCACAGTGGATTAGCGGCGTTCACAAAATCTGTGTCCACATGAGATCCCCCCTGTGGGAGCGAGCCTGCTCACGATAGCGGCCTGACAGTCGCAAAAAGTTTCAAGCGGCCAAGGATATACGCCCTCACCCCTACCTGAGCAAAACCCTTACACAATTTCACACAGCGCCTACAAAGCTTCACCGCTACCCTCGTTGGCTCCCCGTAGGATGCGGGAGTTCATTATTGGGGTATTTACATGTCAAAGAACCTGCTTGCCAAGCTCAGCCTGATTGCACTGGCGTTGACGCTGAGCGCTTGTGACAAGGCCTCGACTGCCGAAGAGCAGGCGCCTCTGGCCACGGTTCGCATCGAGACACTCGAAGCCCGGCCGCTGTCGATCACCAGCGAGTTGAGCGGGCGGATTGCCGCGCCACGCATCGCCGAAGTCCGCGCCCGAGTGGCCGGCGTGGTGCTGCAACGGGTGTTCCGTGAAGGCAGCGACGTGAAAAAAGGCGATATCCTCTTTCGCATCGACCCGGCGCCGTTCAAGGCTGACCTGGACAGCGCCGAAGCAGACCTGCGCAAAGCCGAAGCCAATGCCTTCCAGGCGCGCTTGCAAGAGCAGCGTTACGCGCAGTTGATCGAAGGCAATGCCATCAGCGGCCAGGACTACGACAACGCCCGGGCTGCCGTACGGCAAACCGCCGCCGACGTCGCCGCCAACAAGGCCGCCGTGGAGCGGGCGAAACTGAACCTCGGTTATGCCACCGTCACTGCACCGATCTCCGGGCGCATCGGGCGCGCGCTGGTCACCGAAGGCGCGCTGGTCGGGCAGAACGAAACCACGCCGCTGGCGTTGATCCAGCAACTGAACCCGATCCATGCCGACCTGACCCAATCGACCCGCGAACTCAACGACCTGCGCCGCGCCTTCCGTTCCGGCCAGTTGCAGCAAGTCGGTCAGGGCCAGGCCAAAGCCACGCTGATCCAGGATGACGGCAGCCTCTATCCGCTGCCGGGCAAGCTGCTGTTCACCGACATCACCGTCGACCCGGGCACCGGCCAGATCATCCTGCGCAGTGAGTTCCCCAACCCCGATCTCGACCTGTTGCCCGGCAGCTTCGTGCGTGTGCGTCTGGAGCAAGCGGTGAATCAGCAAGGCATCAGTGTGCCGCAACGGGCCATCCAGCGTGACAGCGCCGGTATTGCTCAGGTGCTGGTGCTCGATGCGGATCAACGCGTCGGCCAACAGCCAGTAGAACTGGGCCCGGTGCAAAACGATCGATGGATCGTCACCGCAGGCCTCAAGCCCGGCGACCGCATCGTCATCGAAGGCCTGCAACACGCACGCCCCGGCGAGAAAGTGCAGATCGACGACACCCCTCTTCCACTTGCCCAGGTTTCTGGTCAGTAAGCAGGACGCTTTTTTATGCCGCAGTTCTTTATCGACCGCCCGGTGTTCGCCTGGGTGGTCGCCCTGTTCATCCTGCTGGCCGGTGCCCTGGCCATTCCGCAGTTGCCGGTGGCGCAGTACCCCGACGTCGCGCCGCCGCAAATTGAAATCTATGCCGTGTACCCGGGCGCTTCGGCGCAGACCGTGGACGAGAGCGTGGTCAGCCTGATCGAGGAAGAGCTCAACGGCGCCGATCATCTGTTGTACTTCGAGTCCCAAAGCAGCCTTGGCAGCGCCACGATCAAGGCCACTTTCCAGCCAGGCACCGACCCGGAAATGGCCCAGGTGGATGTGCAAAATCGCCTGAAAGTCGTGGAGTCGCGCCTGCCGCAAGCGGTGAACCAGCAAGGCTTGCAGGTGGAGAAAGTCTCCGCCGGTTTCCTGCTGTTGATTACCCTGACGTCCAGTGACGGCAAGCTCGACGACGTGGCGCTCAGCGATTACCTGGCGCGCAACGTGATGAACGAGATCAAGCGTCTGGACGGTGTCGGCAAGGCGCAACTGTACGGTGCGGAACGGGCGATGCGCATCTGGATCGACCCGCAGAAACTGATCGGTTTCAACCTGACCCCGGCCGATGTCAACGCCGCTATCGTCGCGCAGAACGCTCAGGTCTCGGCCGGCAGCATTGGCGATTTGCCGACCCGCACCACCCAGGAAATCACCGCGACCATTCTGGTGAAAGGTCAGCTGTCGACCCCGGAAGAATTCGCCGACATCGTGCTCAAGGCCAATCCCGACGGTTCCACCGTGCGCATCGGCGATGTGGCACGGGTCGAGATCGGCAGCCAGGAGTATCAGTTCGGCACGCGCCTGAACGGCAAGCCGTCCACTGCCGTCAGTGTGCAGCTGTCGCCGGGCGCCAATGCCCTGAGCACCGCGACCCTGGTGCGGGCGAAGATGGATGAACTGGCGCGCTACTTCCCGGCGGGCGTGGAATACAAGATCCCGTACGACACCTCGCCTTTCGTCAAAGTCTCGATCACCAAGGTGGTTTACACCCTCGGTGAAGCCATGTTGCTGGTGTTTGCGGTGATGTTCCTGTTCCTGCAAAACATCCGCTACACGCTGATCCCGACGCTGGTGGTGCCGGTGGCGCTGATGGGCACCTTTGCGACCATGTTGGCGCTCGGGTTTTCGATCAACGTGCTGACCATGTTCGGCATGGTGCTGGCCATCGGGATTCTGGTGGACGACGCCATTGTGGTGGTGGAAAACGTCGAGCGGATCATGGTCACCGAAGGCCTGTCGCCCAAGGAAGCGACGCGCAAGGCGATGAAGCAGATTACCGGGGCGATCATCGGCATCACCCTGGTGCTGGTGGCAGTGTTCATTCCTATGGCGTTCATGCAGGGCTCGGTCGGGGTGATTTACCGGCAGTTCTCGTTGTCCATGGCCACCTCGATCCTGTTCTCGGCGTTCCTCGCGCTGACCTTGACCCCGGCGCTATGCGCAACGTTACTCAAGCCGATTACCAAGGGCGACCATCACGCCAAGGGCGGGTTCTTCGGTTGGTTCAACCGCCGATTCGAGCAACTGACCGTGCGTTATCAAGGCTGGGTCGCCTATGCGCTCAAACGCAGCGGTCGCTACCTGTTGATCTACGGTGTGCTGCTGATCGGCCTGGGCGTGAGCTTCAGTCGTCTGCCCTCCTCGTTCCTGCCGGTTGAAGATCAGGGTTACACCATCACCGACGTGCAACTGCCACCGGGCGCGAGCAAGAACCGGACGGTGCAAGTGGTCGAGCAGATCGAAGCGCACAACGCCACAGAATCGGGCGTTGGCGACAGCACAGTGATTCTCGGCTTCAGCTTCTCCGGCAGCGGCCAGAACGCGGCGTTGGCGTTTACCACGCTCAAGGACTGGTCTGATCGCGGCAGCGACGATTCGGCGAGTTCGATTGCCGACCGGGCCAACATCGCGTTCAGCCAGATCAAGGACGCCGTGGCCTTCTCGGTCCTGCCGCCACCGGTGGACGGGCTCGGCACCTCCAGCGGTTTCGAGTTCCGCTTGCAGGATCGCGGCGGCCTCGGCCATGCCACGTTGATGCAGGCGCGCAGCGAGTTGCTGGCGGCCGCCGAGAAAAGCCCGATCCTGATGAACGTGCGCGAAAGCGCCCTGGCCGAAGCACCGCAAGTGCAACTGATCGTGGACCGCAAACAGGCCAACGCGCTGGGTGTGTCGTTTGCCGACATTGGCAACGTGCTGTCCACCGCCGTCGGTTCGGCCTACATCAACGACTTCCCCAATCAGGGGCGGATGCAGCGGGTGGTGGTTCAGGCTGAAGGCGATCAGCGCAGCCAGGTGGCGGATCTGCTGAAGATCCACGTGCGCAACAACGCCGGGAAAATGGTACCGCTATCGGCCTTTGTCCAGGCCAAATGGACCCAGGGCCCCGCGCAGTTGTCCCGTTACAACGGCTACCCGGCGATCAGCATCTCCGGCGAACCGACGCCCGGCCACAGCACCGGCGAAGCCATGGCCGAAATCGAACGGCTGGTGGCGCAAGGGCCGGCGGGGCTGGGTCAGGAATGGACCGGGTTGTCGTTGCAGGAACGTTTGTCCGGCAGCCAGGCGCCGATCCTGCTCGGGTTGTCGCTGTTGATCGTGTTCCTGTGCCTGGCGGCGTTGTATGAGAGCTGGTCGATACCGACCTCGGTGCTTCTGGTGGTGCCGCTCGGTGTACTCGGTGCGGTGCTGGCCGTGACCTTGCGCGGGATGCCGAATGACGTGTTCTTCAAGGTCGGGTTGATCACCATCATCGGGCTATCGGCGAAGAACGCGATCCTGATCATCGAGTTCGCCAAGAGCCTGTATGACGAAGGCCACGACCTGATCGACGCCACCCTGCAAGCCGCGCGCCTGCGACTGCGGCCGATCGTCATGACGTCCCTGGCGTTCATCCTCGGCGTGGTGCCGCTGGCGATTGCCACCGGCGCCAGTTCGGCGAGCCAGCAAGCCATCGGCACCGGGGTGATTGGCGGGATGATCACCGCGACTTTGGCAGTGGTGTTTGTGCCGGTGTTTTTTGTGGTGGTGATGAAACTGGTGCGCAAGCGGCATAACAAAATCTAACCCGCAACACCTCCCACAGGGGTTTGCATCGATCTCAGGTTGTGGTCACAACGGAGTGCGCTGGGCTAAGGTGCTTGCAAAGCCCTGACGCATCGAGTCCACATGCCCTTCCTCGCCCGCACCCACCCACGCCTGTCCGCCGCAGCTACATTTGGCATCGCGGTGGGCATTCTGGCTCCGGCCGACTCGATCATCAGCAAAATCCTCTTCGGCTGGAATGCCGGGGTCTGGACTTACCTGGTCCTGATGCTCTGGCTCACCGTGCGCACCAAAGCGCCGGACGTGAAGCGCATTGCCGAAGTCGAAGACGAGAACGCCGGGCTGGTGCTGTTCGTGGTGTGCATCGCCGCGATTGCGAGCCTGGCGACCATCGCCTTCGAACTGGCCGGCAGCCGGGACCTGGAAACCACCCGCAAGCTGCTGCACTACGGCTTTACCGCGTTGACCGTGATCGGTTCATGGCTGCTGATCGGGGTGATTTTCAGCGTGCACTACGCCCGCCTGTTCTACACCTGGGACGGCAAAGACCTGGCGCTGCGCTTTGCTGAAGGTCTGGAAACCCCCAATTACTGGGACTTCCTGTATTTCTCGTTCACCATCAGCGCGGCGGTACAGACGTCCGATGTCGGCGTGGCGACTCGGGATTTGCGCAAGATTGTTTTGGCGCAGTCGCTGATCGGCTTTCTGTTCAACACGGCCATTCTCGGGTTTTCGATCAACATCGCCGCAGGTCTGTTCAACTGATCGTGCACAAACGTTCTAGTCATCGCCCTCGGCGCAGGCGTTAAATAGGTCGGCAATCCGCCTCACAGGTGCAGCATGACGACTCACAACTGGATCGACCTGGCCCAGGACGCCGACACCGGCATCGAGACGCTGCGCGCGCATTTCGAAGGCCACGCCTACGACCCGCACTGGCACGACAGCTATCTGGTGGGCGTCACCGAGCAAGGGGTCCAGCAGTTCAACTGTCGGCGGGCGAAACACCAAAGCACGCCGGGCAAGGTGTTTCTGCTTGAACCGGGCGACATCCACGACGGCGAAGCACCGACCGAAGACGGCTTCACCTATCGCATGTTGTACCTCGACCCGCAGTGGCTGAAGCGTGAACTCAGCGCCGTGTTCGACAATGCACCGGACAACAGTCAATTGAGTTTCGCCAACACCCTGGCGACCGATGTGCGCCTGGCTCACGCCACCAGCCTCGCGTTTCAATCCCTGCATCACGGTGAACTGAAAATCGTCCGCCAGACTGCCCTCGACGGTTTGCTCGAACGCCTGACCAGCCATCTGCACTGGCGCGCTCGCTACAGTGAAGATCCGCGCCTGCCGCTGGTGGCGCAAAAGGCTCGCGAGTATCTGCATGCCCACGCTCAATATGACATCGGTCTCGACCAACTGGCCGCCGCTACCGGCGTCGATCGCTTCCGCCTGACCCGCGCCTTCAAAACCGCTTATGGCATCGCGCCCCACGCCTATCTGGTGCAATTGCGCCTGGCCACGGCCCGTCGAATGCTGGCCCATGGCGAGCAACCGGCGACGGTGGCCATGGAGCTGGGGTTTGCCGACCAGAGCCATCTGGGCCGCTGGTTCGTGCGTGCCTACGGCCTGACGCCGGCGCTGTATCGCAAGCGCTGCTCAAATCTTCCAGACAGGTAACCCGCGGATTGTGAAGATCGACTTCAATGATCCTCACCGGAGTTTGCCTGCGATGTTCTCTTCTTTCCCGACGTTGCTGCCTTTTCTGTTGTTCGCTTTTGTGGCTTCGATCACCCCCGGTCCGACCAACATTCTGGTGTTGAGCAACAGCGCCCGATACGGACTGGTGGCCGCCGTGCCGATCATCTTCGGTGCCTGTGCCAGCGCGGCCACCCTTGTGTTGTTGGTCGGCACCGGTGCCGGTTCGTCGTTGACCGCGTTGCCCATCGTGCAAACCGCGATGCAGTGGATCGGCGTAGCCTGGCTGAGTTACCTGGCGTGGCAGATTTTCAGCGCACCGACCGTTGCCCTCGACACTCGGGACACCGACGCCCGACTCGGGCTGGTGGGCGCTGCGAGCCTGCAATTGATCAACCCGAAAACCTGGATGATGGCGCTCGCTGTCGTCAGTGTGTTCGCCGGAGTCGGCGAACAGCGCCTGGTCCATGTGATGTATTTGTCGTTGGCTTTTTTCCTGATTTCCTTGCCTTGCCTGGGCGTCTGGGCGTTGCTTGGCGCTGGCTCCGCGCGGTGGTTGCGCTCACCCCGGGCGATGCAACGTTTCAATCGCTGCATGGCCCTGCTGTTGCTGGGGTCCGCGTGGTTGAGTGTGTTGGCCTGAACGCCACCTGTCGGCATTTCTCGTTCGTCGGCCTATCGGGCACTTGACGAGGGATTCGTTTCTGGTGTCTTCTGAAACCGGTTTCAGTGCTGCCTGAACAGCACAGACCTTATAAATCCAATAAGAAGGTTTCAGACCGTGAACGATTTCTCCGCCGCCCAACGCAGCCGCGTGACCATGCTTGATGTCGCCGAACACGCCAAGGTTTCCAAGGCCAGCGTTTCGCGGTTCATCGGCGATGATCGCGCCTTGCTGTCCGATGCGATTGCCTTGCGCATCGAGCAGGCAATTGCCGAACTGGGCTATCGTCCGAACCAGATGGCCCGCGGCCTGAAACGCGGGCGAACCCGCCTGATCGGCATGCTGGTCGCCGATATCCGCAACCCTTATTCGATTGCCGTGATGCACGGGGTGGAAACCGCCTGCCGTCAGCACGGCTACAGCCTGGTGGTGTGCAACACCGACCGCGATGACGAGCAGGAACGCCAACACCTGGCCCTGCTGCGCTCCTACAACATCGAAGGGCTGATCGTGAACACCCTCGGTCACCACCGCGACGAATTACAAGAACTGCATCGGGAAATGCCCCTGGTACTGGTGGACCGCAAGGTCGAGCAACTCGAGAGTGATCTGGTCGGGTTGGACAACCCGGCGGCGGTCGAGATCGCCCTCACCCACCTTGAAGAGCGCGGCTACCGCGATGTGTTGCTGGTCACCGAGCCGTATGACGGCACCAGCTCGCGGATCGAGCGGGTCAGCAGCTTCAAGGCACAGATTGAACAGCGGCCTGCGCTTAAAGGCACCCTCATTGAAACCGGCAGCGAACTGACTGCGAACCTGAAATCCTTCCTCGATACACCCGGCCCCGGCCCGAAAGCGCTGTTCTGCGCGAACGGAATTGCGGCGCTGGCCAGCACCCATGCGTTGCGGGAATTGAAGTGCAACCTGTTCGAGGATGTCGGCCTGATCGCCCTCGATGATCTGGATTGGTACCCGTTGGTGGGCAGCGGCATCACCGCCCTCGCCCAGCCGACGGCGGAAATTGGCGCGAGTGCATTCGAGTGTTTGCTCAAGCGCTTGCGTGGCGATGACGGGCCGGCGCGGAGGCTGGATTTTTCGGCTCGGTTGATTGTGCGGGGGTCGACTCTTGGCGATTCTCGGTGATTGTTATGCCCCCATCGCGAGCAGGCTCGCTCCCACACGTGCGCCGCATTCCAATGTGGGAGCGAGCTTGCTCGCGATGAGGCCCTAAAGCTCATCACAAATACCCAGACATTTTTTTTGAACAAAAATGAAACCGGTTTCAGAGGTAGAGAACAATGAATAAACCACCCGTCTCCATCAGCCTGTCGAGCTACGGTGCCGACCTCGTGCGCCAACGTGGCCAAGGCAGTTTCATTGAAGTGCTGGCCGCCGCCGGCGCCACGCGCATTGAATGGCGCGAAGAACTGCTGACGGTCGAAGACCCTGCACAACTGGCTGACGCCACCCAGGCCCAGGGCCTCGAAAGTGTGTATTCCTCGCCAATGGAATTATGGCTGGCCGGCCAGTCGAAACCCAATCCCGAACTGACCACCACCCTGCAACGCGCCCAAGCCTTCGGCGCCAAATGGCTGAAAGTATCCCTGGGCTATTTCACCGACACCAGCGACCTCCAGACCCTGGCCCGAGTGCTGGGCAAAAGTGCGGTGCATCTGTTGGTGGAAAACGATCAGACCCTGCACGGCGGTCGCATTGAACCGTTCCAACGGTTTTTCGCTTACGTCGAGCAACACAACTTGCCGATCAAGATGACCTTCGATATCGGCAACTGGCACTGGCAAGACCAATCGGCCGCCAGCGCCGCGCGGCTGCTCGGCCGCCATGTGGGTTATGTGCACTGCAAGGCCGTATCACGCCGGGCCGACGGCAAGCTGGTCGCCATACCGCCTGCCGCCAGCGACCTGCATCTGTGGGAACAACTGCTGCGGCACATGGCCCAAAACGTCATGCGAGCAGCGGAATATCCGCTGCAAGGCGACGACCTGGTGCAACTCACCACCGAACATGTCGCGACCCTCGCCCGCCTCGGTCAATCCCGCCTGGAGAGCGCTCATGTCTGAGATCGATATTCTGTCGTTCGGCGAAACCATGGCGATGTTCGTCGCCGAGCAGAACGGTGAACTGTCCAACGTCGACCACTTCCACAAACGCATTGCCGGGGCTGACAACAACGTCGCCATCGGTCTCTCGCGACTGGGGTTCAAGGTGGCGTGGCTGAGCCGGGTCGGCGCCGATTCCCTGGGCCGGTTCGTGATCGACACGCTGGAAAAAGAAGGACTGGATTGCAGTAACGTTGCCATCGACTCCGCACACCCGACCGGGTTCCAACTCAAGTCGCGCACTGACGATGGCGGCGATCCGATGGTCGAGTATTTCCGGCGCGGTTCGGCGGCGAGTCATCTGTCGCCGCAATCGATCGTTCCCGAACTGCTGAACGCTCGGCACTTGCACGCCACCGGCATTCCCCCGGCGCTGTCCGCGTCCGCACGGGAAATGTCCTTCGAATTGATGACTCGCATGCGCGAGGCCGGGCGCAGCGTGTCCTTCGACCCGAACCTGCGCCCGAGCCTGTGGGCCAGCACGCAACAGATGATTACCGAGATCAACCGCCTCGCCGCCCTCGCCCATTGGGTGCTGCCGGGTTTGAGCGAAGGTCGTTTGCTGACCGGTTTCGAAGACCCCGCCGACATCGCGGCGTTTTACCTCGACCAGGGCGCCGAAGCCGTGGCGATCAAACTGGGTCCGCACGGTGCCTATTACCGCACCCATCTGGACCAGGGTTTCGTGGCGGGCGTGCCCGTGGAAACCGTAGTCGACACGGTCGGTGCCGGCGATGGCTTTGCCGTCGGCATGATCAGCGCCCTGCTGGAAAACCACAGATTTGCCGACGCCGTAAAGCGCGCCAACTGGATTGGCAGCCGGGCGGTGCAGAGCCGGGGGGATATGGAGGGGTTGCCGACCCGATCCGAAATGGCCGTCGAGTTTGAGGCCGCCATTCGCGAGCAGGCTCGCTCCCACACTGGTTCAGAGTCGGACACAAAATCCCCTGTGGGAGCGAGCCTCCTCGCGATGAGGCCAGCTTAGTCACCGAAGATTCAAACCGTTACCTGCTGCGACAAAAACAACAAGCTCAGGAGCACCACCATGAAAACCGCAACGCTCGCCGCCCGCCGCTGGTGGTACATCATGCCCATCGTGTTCATCACCTACAGCCTGGCGTATCTGGATCGCGCCAACTACGGGTTCGCTGCCGCCTCCGGAATGGCTGCCGACCTGATGATCACACCCGGCCTGTCGTCGATGCTCGGCGCGCTGTTCTTCCTCGGCTATTTTTTCTTCCAGGTGCCAGGTGCGATCTACGCGCAAAAGCACAGCGTGAAGAAGCTGATTTTCGTCAGCCTGATTCTCTGGGGCGGCCTGGCGACCTTGACCGGGATCGTCTCCAACGCCTACTGGCTGATCGTCATCCGCTTCATGCTCGGCGTAGTCGAAGCCGCGGTGATGCCGGCGATGCTGATCTACCTGTGCCACTGGTTCACCCGCGCCGAACGCTCGCGGGCCAATACCTTCCTGATCCTCGGCAACCCGGTGACCATGCTCTGGATGTCGGTGGTGTCGGGTTATCTGGTGCAGCATTACAGCTGGCGCTGGATGTTCATCATCGAAGGCTTGCCGGCGGTGCTCTGGGCGTTTATCTGGTGGCGTCTGGCCGACGACCGTCCGGCCCAGGCCAAGTGGCTCACCGACCAGGAAAAGCACGACCTGGAAAGCGCCCTGGCCGCCGAACAGGTCGGCATCAAAGCGGTGAAAAACTACGCCGAAGCCTTCCGTTCACCGAAAGTCATCCTCCTGGCATTGCAATTTTTCTGCTGGAGCATTGGTGTCTACGGTTTCGTGTTGTGGCTGCCGTCGATCCTCAAGGCCGGCGCGCAGATGGACATGGTCGAGGCTGGCTGGCTCTCGGCGCTGCCGTATCTGGCCGCAGTGATCGGCATGCTATTGGTGTCCTGGGGCTCTGACAAACTGCAAAAGCGTAAACGCTTCGTCTGGCCGCCGCTGCTGATCGCCTCGATTGCGTTCTACGGTTCCTACGCCCTGGGCGCTGAACATTTCTGGTGGTCCTACACCTTGCTGGTGATTGCCGGCGCCTGCATGTACGCGCCTTACGGCCCCTTCTTCGCCATCATCCCGGAAATCCTTCCGGCCAACGTGGCGGGTGGCGCCATGGCGTTGATCAACAGCATGGGCGCGCTCGGTTCGTTTGGCGGGTCCTATCTGGTTGGCTACCTGAACAGCTCCACCGGTTCGCCCGGCGCGTCGTACCTGTTGATGAGCGGTGCGTTGATGCTCTCGGTGGTGCTGACGATTTGCCTCAAGCCCGGCGCCAGTGACCGGGTTGTGGCCAAAGCCGCTGTGCAACGCCCAGTGGTTACTCACCCTGAATTGATGTTGAGAGGACGACGATGAAAAAGCAGGTTGTGCTGTACAAAAAACTCTCGCCGCTGCTGATGGCTCGCCTGCATGAGCAGACCGACGTGACGCTGATCGACAACCTCGATGCAGAAGGCCTTGCGCAACTGCGCGAAGCCCTGCCCCGCGCCCATGGCCTGCTCGGCGCCAGCCTGAAACTGGACGCCGCACTGCTTGATCTGGCACCCGACCTGGAAGCCATCGCCAGCGTCTCCGTGGGCGTCGACAACTACGACATCGACTACCTGACCGAGCGGCGAATCCTGCTCAGCAACACCCCGGATGTGCTCACCGAAACCACGGCCGACACCGGTTTCGCGCTGATCCTGGCGACGGCCCGACGCGTGGTGGAACTGGCAAACATGGTTCGCGCCGGTCAGTGGCATCGCAACATCGGCCCCGCGCAATTCGGCAGCGATGTGCACGGCAAGACTCTCGGGATCATCGGCATGGGGCGGATCGGCGAGGCGTTGGCCCAGCGCGGGCATTTCGGTTTTGGCATGCCGGTCATCTATCACAGCCACTCGCCGAAACCGGCGGTGCAACAGCGATTCAATGCACAGTACCGCAGCCTGCCGGAGCTGTTGCAGCAGGCGGATTTTGTTTGCCTGACGTTGCCGCTGACGGCTGAAACCGAAGGGTTGATCGGCGCGAAACAGTTTGCCCTGATGCGTCCCGAGACCATCTTCATCAATATTTCCCGGGGCAAGGTGGTGGACGAAACCGCACTGATCCAGGCGTTGCGTGACGGCCAGATTCGCGCGGCGGGGCTGGATGTGTTCGAACGTGAGCCGCTGAACCATGACTCGCCGCTGTTGCAGTTGAACAACGTGGTGGCGACGCCGCACATTGGCTCGGCGACTCATGAGACTCGGGAGGCGATGGCAAAATGTGCGGTGGATAATCTGCTGGCGGCGCTGGCGGGTGAGCGGCCGGTGAATCTGGTGAATGTTCAAGCGTGGAAGAAGTGAGGGATTTGGTGATTGTCAGATAGCTATCGCGAGCAGGCTCGCTCCCACAGGGGATCGGCTATGGACACAAACGCTGTGTACGTCGCAGATCAAATGTGGGAGCGAGACCGGCTTGCCGGCGATGAGGCCGGCACAAACAACACAAAACCTTCAGGCCCGCCGCGCCTCCAGAAGGTCCGCCGCACACAGCGCAATCCGCTGGCACGCATCGGCCAGCTTCAACTGATCCACCACCAACCCAAGGCGAATATGCCCCGCCGCACTCGGCCCGAACGCTTCACCGGCCAGCACCGACACGCCATACCCTTCCAGCAGACGCTCGGCAAAACCCTGGGCACAAAGCCCGGTCTGGCGCACATCGACCATCACGAACATCCCGCCATCCGGCCGTATCGGCCGAATACCCGGGCAATTGCTCAGACTCGCGCACACCAGGTCGCGACGCTGACGGTACTCTTCACGCATCTGCGCCACTTCCGGCAGATCCTCATCGAGCGCCAGTTGCGCGGCGTTCTGAATAAAATCCGGAATGCCGAACAGCATGCACAACGACAGGTGCACCAGATGCTCGGCCAAGGTTTTTGGCCCGATCACCCAGCCCACTCGCCAGCCGCTCATGGCGTGGGATTTGGACAGGCTGTTGATCGTCGCGGTGCGCTCGGCCATACCCGGCAGGCTGGCCGGGCTGATGTGCTCGCCTTCATACAACAGATCGCTGTAAACCTCGTCGCTGATCAGCCACAGATCATGACGAATACACAGTGACGCCAGTTCCTGCCAGATCATCAGCGACAAACTGGCGCCGGAAGGGTTGTTCGGACTGTTGAGCACAATGGCTCGGGTTTTAGCCGTGATCAGTGCCGCGACATCCGCCGGGTCGACCCGAAAGCCGTTTTCGGGACGCACCGCCACCGGCACCACTTTGGCTCCGCAGGCGCCGAACACGCCTTCATAGGTCACGTACATCGGTTCGGCGACGATCACTTCATCTCCCGGATCGAGCAGGCATTGCGCGACCGAATACACCGCGCACTGCGCACCGGGCAGCACGATCACATGATCGGCATCCACCCCTTGACCACTTCGACGCCGATGACGGCGGGCGATGCTGTCACGCAACCCCCGACTGCCGCGTACTTCCGAGTAGTGCGTGTCGCCGGCCAGCAGGCTGTCGATGCAGGCCTGGACAATGGGTTGCGGTGTATCGAAGTCCGGATCGCCGACCGACAACAGCAGCACATCGACGCCCTGTTCGCGCAATTCAAGTGCGCGGTAATGAATTTGCCAGGCCGCAGCGCCGTCGCCGGCGATTCGTTTGGTCAAGGCTGAGTAGCGCATGTATTTCTCCAATCGCGCGGGTTCCAAGCCTCAACCCTATCTCAAATCACGAAACGCGCCACCATGGCATTTAAATCCACGGCCAGGCGTGACAGTTCGTGGGTGGCGGCGCTGGTCTGGTTGGCACCGGCGGCGGACTGAGTCGCCAGGTCGCGAATGTTCACCAGGTTGCGGTCGACTTCCCGAGAAACCTGCGCCTGTTCTTCCGACGCGCTGGCGATCACCAGGTTGCGTTCGTTGATCAAATGGATCGATTGGGTGATCTGCTCCAGTGCAACACCGGCGGCGCGGGCCATTTCCAGGGTGCTTTGCGTGCGCTGATTACTTTGTTGCATCGACGAGACCGCTTCACCGGTACCGTTCTGAATGCCGGCGACCATCTTCTCGATTTCCTGAGTCGATTGCGCAGTGCGATGAGCCAGCGCCCGGACTTCGTCCGCCACCACGGCAAAACCACGCCCGGCTTCACCGGCACGGGCGGCTTCGATCGCGGCGTTCAGCGCCAGCAGGTTGGTCTGTTCGGCGATGGCGCGGATCACGTCGAGGACCTTGCCGATGTCGCGCCCCTGAGCGGCCAGGCCTTCGATCATCACCGAGGTTTTTTGCACGTCGTGGGTCATGGTCTGGATCGCGTCGACGGTTTCCACCACCCGGTCGCGACCTTCGCGAGCCGCCTGGGTCGACTGGTTCGAGGCCTCGGAAGTCGATACCGCGTTGCGTGCCACTTCTTCCACGGCGGCGGTCATTTCGTTGACGGCGGTGGCGGCCTGTTCGATTTCGTTGTTCTGCTGTTGCAGGCCACGGGATGCCTCTTGAGTGACGGTGCTCAGTTCTTCGGCAGCAGCCCCCAGTTGAGTGGCGGAACCGGCGATCTGTTCGATGGTTTTGCGCAGGCTGGTCTGCATGGTGGACAAGGCTTCGAGCAAACGCGCCGGTTCGTCCTTGCCGTCGACTTCGATGACTTTGCTCAGGTTGCCGCCGGCAATGGTTTGGGCCGCTTGCAGCGCGCGATTTAACGGCGTGACGATGCTGCGGGTCAGCAGCCAGGCCAGCAACACGGTCATCAGCGCAGCCATTACCGCCACGGCGACGATGCCGGTAATGGCGCTGTTGTATTCCTCGCCCGCTTCGGCCGAGGCAGCCTTGGCATAGCTGGTGTTGAGTGCCACCAGCTTATTGAGCTGCTCGCCCATCTGGTCCGTGCCGTCCTTGATCCGCGTATTGATCAGGGTGCGCATCTCATCGAGCTTGTTCTGCCGCGACAGCTCCATCATCTGAGTCTGGGCTTGCATGTAGTTGTCGAGCGTGGCGGTGAACGTCTTGTACAGCGCGACTTCTTCAGGCTGGGCCGGCAAGGCGGCGTAACTGGCCTGGGCGCTGCGGAGCTTGTCGATGAGGACGCCGATACGCGCCTGGGCTTCCTGCAACGCGGCCGGATCGCGGTTGACCAACACCCGGAACGAGAGGATGCGCATGCGCAAGACGTTTTCCGTCATGTTGCCCAGGAATCCGACGCTGGGGAGTTGCGTCGATCCCATCTCAACAGAAGCCTGGCGAATGATCGTCATGCGGTTTACGGCAAACACACCCAGCACGATGACGAGCAAGGCAATGAAGGCAAAACCCAGGAAAGCTCGAGGCGCGATATTCAGATTACGCAGGGACATAGGACGATACTCGGGTGATTGAGGCTTCGAGCGTCCTTGCCGTGATCGCTGTAGGGCGGGCGTTGGCGCGCACCGTTTCAGCGTGGCGCCACTGTTGTAATTGGTTTGTGTGCGCCTGTTATCTGTATCGGCGGGAGTTGAGGATTTTTGCGGGGTTTTGAGAAAAATATTTCAAGGGGTTACATGTGTTTCACCCATGAAACACATGCTGCGCAGAAGGAAGCCATCGAAGCTTCTGTGGCGAGGGGGCTTGCCCCCGTTCGGCTGCGCAGCAGCTGCAAACCAGACAACGAAATCAACCTGACAAATCGCAAGATGCCTTCGGAGACTGCTGCGCAGTCTAGCGGGGGCAAGCTCCCTCGCCACAAAAGTGCTGCCGTTCGCAGGATTGAGTCAGGCTTTGCGCGCAGCCATCCGCCACACCCGCGCGATATCGCTGGCCCGCTCCTGCAACAATCGTGGCGCCTCGGCACACGCCTGTTCCAGTGTCATCGGCCCGCTCGCCAAGGCAAACGCGGCATCGATGCCATGCTCGTACAGCGCCTGATAACCCTCGCCCAACGTACCGGCGATGACGATGACCGGCACACCGTGTTGTCGAGCGATACGCGCTACGCCAAACGGCGTTTTGCCACGCAGGGTTTGCGCATCGAAACGGCCTTCGCCGGTGATGACCAGGTCGGCACCTTTGACCGCATCGGCGAGGCCGACCAGCTCGGCGACCACTTCGACACCGGCCTTGAATTGCGCGCCAAGAAACGCCTTGGCGGCAAACCCCAGTCCACCCGCTGCACCGCTGCCCGGCTCGTCGCGCACGTCTTTATTCAGAACCTCGGCGCACCGCTCGGCAAAGTGCCCGAGGGCAAGATCCAGTTGCTGGACCTGCTCGGGCGATGCGCCTTTTTGCGGGCCGAAAATCGCTGAGGCGCCGTGAGGCCCGCACAGTGGATTGTTGACGTCGGCAGCGATGTCAAAACGCACCTCGGCCAGACGCGGATCAATGTCGCTCAGATCAATGCGAGCCAGTTGCCCAAGGGCCAGACCACCCGGCGCCAGGGTTTGCTCCTGTGCATCCAGCAGTTTCACACCCAGGGCTTGCATGGCGCCCGCGCCGCCGTCGTTGGTGGCGCTGCCGCCAATCGCCAGGATCACCCGTTGCGCGCCCGCATCCAGGGCGGCGCGAATCAATTCACCGGTACCGAACGTGCTGCTGGTGCATGCATCGCGCTGGCCTGGCGGAACCAGTTGCAGACCGCTGGCTTCGGCCATTTCGATAATTGCGGTGTGGCTCTGGGGCAGCCAGCCCCAAGCGGCATCGACCCTTGCGCCGAGCGGGCCACGAACGTTGGTCCGATGCAGTTCACCTTCACACGCGGCCAGAATCGACTCGACCGTCCCCTCTCCTCCGTCAGCCATCGGGCATTTGACCAACTGCGCAGCGGGCCAGACTTGCGCCAGGCCAAGGGCAATGGCGTCAGCCACACCCTGGGCACTCAGGCTGTCCTTGAACGAATCGGGGGCGATGACGATTTTCATGCAAATTCTCCAGTTCCAATGCCCTCATGCTGCCAGCAGCCATGAACAATAACGCCGGTCCGCTGCACAAGCGGCAATGAGGATTATTGTTCATTCCCACAAAACCAGGACATTCACATCTATCCATGTAGATACCGTCTTGACTCTCACCGAGCAAGCGCAAGTTTCGGGTCGAAGGGTTGACCCGACTTGAGCACGCCATAGACGAAGTGCAGCAGCTTGCGCATCGCGGCACAGATGATTTGCTTGGGAGCCTTGCCGTTGGCCTTCAGGCGGTCTTTGAGAGCGATGATTGCTTCGTTGTGTTTCAGCGCCACGATTCCTGGCATGTAGAGGCTGGCGCGCAGTCGTACCGAGCCGATTTTCGAGATCGGGGTGCGGCCCTTGAGCATGCCCGAGTCATGCAGCTTCGGGTTGAGTCCCGCAGCAGCCACCAGTTTGCGCGGATCGTCGTATTTGCGCAGGTCGCCCAGTTCGGCCAGTAGTCTCTCAAGTGTTTTTTCGCCGATGCCATCGATGGTCACGATCAAGTCGCGCATCTGACGCATGTCGGGGTCGTCATCGATGTGTTGCTTGATTACCTTGTGCGTCTCAGCGATCTCTTTTTCGACGTGGCGCAGTACCGACTGGATCGAGTCTTTGACGCTTTCGTCGGACACGTCCAGACGATTACGCTCCATTTGCTGCATTTCCTGAAGATCATCGAGGCGGCGAACCATCGCCTTCAGTTGGCGAAACTTCAGCGGTTCCGGGGCCCAGAGCGACAGTTTTTCATGTTTTTCTCTGGCGAAGTCAGCGATCAGCTTGGCGTCGCTTTTATCGGTTTTGACTCGACGCAGTTCGCTGTTGGCATAGGCATGGGTCGTAGCCGGGTTGACCACACAGACCCGATAACCCTTGTTGTAAACAAACTCGGCGAGCGCCAGGTGGTAGACGCTGGTGGCTTCCATCACGATCAGGGCCGAAGGCTCGGCCTGCTTGTGCAACCAAGCCTCAAGTTCCTTGAAGCCCTTGGCATCGTTAGCGAGTTTGGCCTTGGTTTTGTGTTTGCCATTAGGCAGATGAGTGGCGATATCAAAAGTATTTTTTGCGACATCGACGCCAACGAAACTGGACATGAATACCTCCAATCAGATCAATTGCGATCATCACTGCACTCTGTCCAACCTTGCAAATGCGGGCTCTCGCCGAAGACGGGCCCAAGATACCGTTCGAACTATACGAGTGAGTGTGGAGGGTTGGAGCACCATCTACATTGCAGGCATAACGCCTAAGGAGCTGCGCGTCTTCCAGATCCCTCCCTCGATGATCAGTCGAGAACTATCGCTCCTGACGGAGCGATAGTCGAGATACAAGGAGCTGCCGAAGGCTGCGATCTTTTGATTTTGTTTGGAAAAGCAAAGGCAAAAGATCGCAGCCTTCGGCAGCTCCTAAGTGGATCGTGTGCATCAGTCGGTCTGAGGGAGGAGTTGCACGCCGAGGTACAGCGCCAGCATCCCGTCCAGCCGCAACGGGTCCACGCCGCTGAGTTCGGCAATCCGCTCCATCCGGTAACGCAGGCTGTTGCGGTGGATGCCCAGTGCATCGGCACAGGCCTGGCTCTGGCCGTCGTGGTCGCACCAGCTGCGCAAGGTCGCCAGCAGCTGACCGTTGCCATCCTTGGCGATGACTTTGCGCAGCGGCTTAAGCAACTCGTCCAGCGCATCGTCGTTGCGGTGGCGCCAGAGCATCACCGGCAACCGATAGCGGGTCAGCGTCAACAAGCGCGAATGCGGCAGGACATCACGCCCGTAGGCCAGCAAGTCTCCGACCCGCCGATAGCAACGGCGCAGCCCCGACAGGCCATCAGCCTGCCCGCCCACGGCAATGCGCAGGATGTTCCAGCCCAGGCCATCGAGTTTTTCCAGCAGCCGATCATGCTCGATCGCCTGGCTCGCCGGCCGACACCAGAGCAACGAGGACTTGGCCGAACTCACACACCAACTGTCCGGATAACGCGAAATCAGCCAGGCGCTGAGTGCCTCGACGGTTTGCCCCGGACCGTGTTCCGTCCCCAATTCGAACAGGTAAGGCACTCGCGTCATCTGCGGCTTGAGCCCCAGCTGTTGCGCTTCGTCCAGTAATCGAGGCGAATCCCCCGCCTCGCTCAGCAACAACGCCAGCAGATCATCGCAACGCTGGCGCCGCCATTGCTGCTCGGCCTGCTGGTTACGCTGGCCCACCAGCATCTCCGCCGTCATCCGCACCAGTTCGGCATACGTGCGCAATTGTTCGGGTTCACCGGTGATGCCCAGCACGCCAATCAAACGCTGATCGAGCAACAACGGCAGGTTGATGCCCGGTTGCACACCCTTGAGATGTATGGCGGTCTGGGCGTCAATTTCCACCACGCGTCCATTGGCCAACACCAGTTGCGCGCCTTCATGCCGCGTGTTGACCCGCTCCGGTTCGCCGCTGCCAAGAATCAGCCCCTGACTGTCCATGACGTTGACGTTGTACGGCAGGATGGCCATCGCCCGGTCGACGATATCCTGGGCCAGGTCGTGATCGAGTTCGAACATAGCGGGGATCCTTGAAAGCGTGAAGGGGCGGGTTGTTCACCCGCACAGGCCTTGGTTGCAAACCCTGTGCGCAAGCACAAAGACAACGACCCAAAGGGTGGCCGAGACTCACTGGGCGATCAACGTTACCCTTGCATCGCAAAAAATCATAATAAAGAGAGAGCCCGCCATGTCACAGAGCGCCGCCGCTACTCAGGCCATCGTTGACGAAAAAAACGCCGTCTACAAACGCATTACCCTGCGTTTGATCCCCTTTATCTTCATCTGCTACCTATTCAACTACCTCGACCGGGTGAACGTTGGATTTGCCAAGCTGCAGATGCTCGACGCACTGAAATTCAGCGAAACCGTGTACGGCCTCGGGGCCGGGATCTTCTTTATCGGCTACGTGCTGTGCGGCGTACCGAGCAACCTGGCCCTGACCAAATTCGGCCCGCGCCGCTGGATTGCGCTGATGATGATCGTCTGGGGCACGCTGTCGACCTGCCTGCTGTTCGTCACCACCCCGACCGAGTTCTACACCTTGCGCCTGTTCACCGGCGCGGCCGAAGCCGGGTTCTTCCCGGGCGTGGTGCTCTACCTCTCGCAGTGGTTCCCGACCTTCCGCCGTGGCCGCATCATGGCGCTGTTCATGTCGGCGATCCCGGTGTCCGGCCTCCTCGGTAGCCCGTTCTCTGGCTGGATCCTCAACCACTTCGCCGCTGGCCAAGGCGGTTTGGCCGGCTGGCAGTGGATGTTTCTGCTGCAAGGCATTCCGACCGTGATCCTCGGCGCCCTCGCGTACTTCCTGCTCAGCGACAGTTATGCCAATGCCAAGTGGCTCACGCCTTTCGAGCGTTCAGTGCTTGAGGCCGACCACGCAGAAGACCTGGCCAACAAGCCGAAAACCACCACCGACTCGCTGCTGGCCGTGTTCAAGAACCCGGCGATCTGGGCGTTCGGCCTGATCTACTTCTGCATCCAGAGTGGCGTCTACGCGATCAACTTCTGGCTACCGTCGATCATCAAGAACCTCGGTTTCAGCGATAACCTGGTGATCGGCTGGTTGAGTGCGATCCCCTACCTGCTGGCGGCCGTGTTCATGTTGATGGTGGGCCGCTCGGCAGACCTGCGCAAAGAACGCCGCTGGCATTTAGTTGTACCGATGCTGATGGGTGCGGTCGGTCTGCTGATCGCCGTGAACTTCGCCGCCCACCCGGCCATCGCCATCCTCGGCCTGACCATCGCCACCATGGGCGCCCTCACCGGTCTGCCGATGTTCTGGCCGGTACCGACCGCGCTGCTGAGTGCCGGCGCCGCTGCCGGTGGCTTGGCGTTGATCAACTCGATGGGGCAGATGGCCGGGTTCCTCAGCCCGTATCTGGTGGGTTGGGTCAAGGACAGTACCGGCTCGACCGATGCGGCGTTGTATCTGCTGGCGGGTGTGATTGTTTGCGGGAGTTTGCTGGCGTTGAGGATGACGCGGAAGTTGCGGGTTTAGGCCTGTGTCACAACAGCAGCAATTAAAGAACTACAGGTTAAGTATATAGTTTCCTACATATCCTGTAGCAGGGTCCTACATTAATACCCCTGAAGAGGCGATAGTCTGCGATCGCCTCATTTCACCCAAGTTGGAACAACCCACTTGAAAGAGGCCACAAACAGAAACTGAAAAGGATTCATATTAATGCTTAAATCTCCTGCACGCCTACTATTGCTATCTCTATCACTAGCCTGCTTTCCGCTGATGGGCAATGCAGCGACTTCGTCTGCTGCAAATACTGCCAAAGCAGCTTCCCAGCCTTTTTCGGTTTCCTGCACTAGTGGCAATTTCAAAGGAGAAGCAACAGGGCATTACTATAATTATGGCAGCAGCAAAAGCATTTATCTCAAATACTACCGAATCACTAAAAGCAACGACCAGCAGGGTGGTAATAAAGCCAACGTAAACTTGGGCGCTTTTAATGCAAGCGGTAGCGGGAGCAAACAGGTCAAGTCTCCCGACAGTATGAAGCAAGATGGCCAGTGGCACTCTCAAGACCTGAGTATAACTTACGCCCCTTGGAGTTCCACGCAGATCCAGGTTGAGTTCGTTTTTGACAAATCCGGGTCAGATCCAAAATGTATCGGGCGCGCCAACATCTAACCCCCTCCAAGACGGTATTTTTTCGTTACTTGACCCCACATAAAAATAACAATAAAAGCTTTTATAGGTTTTAACTTCGCTCGCCGCCCATTAAGCGGCGAGCAACTTGACCCGCTGATAAAATCGTCCACACCAGAACATCTTACTACTTCAGCAACCTCTTCAAAACTCCACTCAAGCAGCACTCACGCCCCACACCGAACAGCAATGACTACCCCTATTAAAAACCTGATCCAACTGTCAGCCATCAGTAAAAGCTATCGGCTTGACAGCCAACACCTGCCCATTCTAAGGGAAGTATCACTGACAATAAGTGCAGGTGAAAGCTGCGCACTTCTTGGAAGTTCGGGATCCGGCAAAAGTACATTACTCAACTTACTTGGCCTACTCGACAGTGCCGATGCCGGTATGTATCGATTCGCAGGCCACGATATGTTTACTACGACAGCCGATGAACGGGCTGTGATTCGCAATCAACACATTGGATTCGTATTCCAGAGCTTTAACCTGATGCCGAGATTAAGCGCCCTCGACAACGTCGCCGTGCCCCTCAGGTATCGCGGTGTCGGACGAGATGACGCGCTGCAACGATCCATGCGCATGCTTTCCCGGGTCGGTCTCGAGCAGCGCGCCCATCACCGCCCCGCTGACCTGTCGGGCGGTCAGAGGCAGCGCGTTGCAATTGCCCGGGCGCTGGTCGGTGAGCCGTCACTAATACTGGCTGATGAACCTACCGGTAACCTCGACAGTGACACTGCAAGCGACATCATGGACCTCCTGTTATCCCTCAACCGCGAACGCAAAGTAACGCTGATCGTCGTCACACACGATCGGGCCGTCGCCGCGCTTCTGGACCGACAGATTCTCGTTGCAGACGGCAGCGTACAGGAGCTCGGAGCGTGCCTCACATGATTGCCGGCACCGGGCAGTTCGTCCTGATGCTGATGCACGATGTCGGCGCCAGCCTTCACGCGCTGGGCAAGCGTTCCGTTCTGGCAGTGTTGGGCATCGCTATCGGCAGTTCATCGGTCGTCGCAATGATCAACATCGGAAGCAACGCTGCCACAGATGCGTCGATGATCTTCAACGCAATGGGGGTCGATACGCTGGTCGTCCAGCTTTCCGATACACCCGAATACGGCGCCCTTTCTTCAACCTTTGACTCTCATCGGATTCGTAACGTCATGCCCAGTCTCCTGAGCATTGCGCCGACCACCCAAACGGGTGGCTCAGTAATACTTAACGGTCGCACCGTGGATGCCGACCTGATCGGCAGCACGTCCGAGTTGGCGCAAGCACTGGATTTAACGCTCCGCGAAGGACGATTTCTGTCCGACTTCGATAAGGATGAAACATTCGCGATAGTCGGACACGAACTCGCCGAAGCATTGAACGGGAAAGAGGGTCCATTACAGGTAGGTGACCGGTTGCGCATCAACCGCTACCTGTTTCAGGTCATTGGCATTCTGCAAAAGAAACCCGACTTGATGTTCATTCCGATAAGGGTCAATGAGTCGATATTTCTCCCTCTGGAAGGGATGATTCGCCTGAATGCTTCGACGCAAATACGTGACGTGATTGTTCGGGTGAAACCGCATCAGGACATGAGTGCCGTGGCCCTTGCGCTGGGCGACATGCTGAAAAAAATGCTGGGCGCAAAGGAAGCCTCAGTCCTTGTCCCGCAGCAGATCATTGATGGAATGTCTCATCAAAATCGCACGTTCGCCTACTTGTTAATGGCACTTGGCGGTATTTCTCTGGTCGGCGGCGGTGCCGGCGTAATGAATGTCATGCTCATGAATGTTTCAGAAAGACGAAGAGAGATAGGCGTTCGTATGGCGCTGGGTGCGCGGCGGCGGGACATTCGTAATTTGTTCATGCTGGAAGCCCTCACACTGACAACAGTGGGCGCACTTTGCGGCGGAGCTATCGGCATCACTTTCGCACTCATATACGCCAATCTTTCAGGCTGGAAATTTTTCCTGGCGCCGGTTTCCCTGCCACTCGGATTAACCAGCACACTAATGGTGGGTCTGTTTTTCGGACTGTACCCCGCGATCCTTGCTTCTCGACTACAACCCGTAGAAGCGTTGCGCGATGAGTAGCTGGCGAGTCCGGGTGGCCTCTCTACTGTGCCTGGTGCAAAGCAGTAGCACCTTGGCAGGTCTCACCGATCCCTTATCGGCGCCAACGCTTCAACGTGACCATTACCGCAGCGTACTGTTGAGTCAGCAGTCGACCCATCTGACGTTGGATGACGCGGTGTACCTGGGCTTGCGTAACCATCGGGGTATCAAAAGTGCTTACCTGCAGCGCGTGGGGCAGAAGTTCGACTTGCGCGTAGCCAAAGATGCGTTTAATCCAAAACTACTTCTCAAAGCCAAATATCAGGGTACTCAGGGCAGTGAGGACCAGGCCAGCCACACGACGCTGTCACCCACGGCTAGTTTACTTGGAGAGTACGGAACGCGCATAAGCCTGGGCTGGACCCGGCAACTGAGCAGTGCCGAACTTGCCGGGCGCACTCGCAGTGATGGCCTGGACCTGACGGTGATTCAACCCTTGTTACGTGGCGCGGGACGAGACATCACCACTGCTCCCTTGCGCCTGGCAAAAATTTCGGAACAGTCCAACCGGTTGAATCTCAAGGCCAGCGTCTCTCAGGCCATCTTCGACATCATTACGGCTTACCGTGAGCTCCTCAAATCTCAACAGCAACTGATCATTGTCCAGGAGGCACTCGAACGGAGCCATTCGTTACTGGAGGTAAATAAGGCACTGATCAGTTCCGGGCGCATGGCCGCGTTCGAAATCATTCAGGCGCAAGCCGATATCGCCACACAGGAATTGAGCGTGGAAGAGGCGCAAAACCAGGTGCACAGAAATCGCCTGGCACTTCTGCAGCTGCTCGCGCTGGATCTTTCGACGACCCTCTACGCGGCTGAAGTGCCGGTAGCGTCCCCTACCCTTATCGACAAGCATGAAGCCCTGCGCGTGGCACAGGCCCAACAGCCGCAATATCTTTCCACGTTGCTGGATAGTCAACGGATTGATTTGGACCTGGTCATCGCCCAAGACCAGGCACGCTGGGATGTTTCACTTGTAGCTGGGGCCAATCAGCTTCAGGGCCGCAATGATGCAGGTACTGGTCGACGCTGGGACAGCTACGCTGGCGTGCAGCTGGAAATACCACTGGGTGAACTTGCAACGCGCCGGGCCGAGGTGCATGCGCGGATCAACATTGAGAGTCATCAAATCACCCTCGCCGACGCTCGCCAGGAACTGGAACGCAGTGTCAACGACGTAGTGCGTGAACTCGGAACTCGCTGGCGCCAATATGAAATTGCTCAGCGCGCCAGTGAATTATCTAAACGAAAACTCGACATCGAACAGGAAAAGCTGGGCGCCGGGCGCTCAAGTAACTTTCAGATAATCAGTTTCGAGGGGGACATGCGAGATGCCCAGAACGCTCAGATCAATGCGCTCATTGCATATCTGAACACACAAGCCCAACTCGATTTGATCCTCGGTGTGATGTTGGAAAATTGGGAAATTGCGCTCAATGATTATTAATGAAGCTAGCCAGCCAATCCGGCGCTCGTGCAAGTTGCGAGCAGGCATTGGCGTCGCCTTGCTGGTCGTTTCCGGCATCGCCGTTGACCGTTTTCAAGCCTCGGGGACCTGTCAGCCGAATGCTGAGCAGTGGGTGTCAGTACAGAGCGAATTACTGGTCCACAAAATCGGCCTGGTGGGGAAGATCGAACCACACAGGAATGTGATCCTGACTGCACCCTTCGAGGGCAATGTTCAAGCGAAGCTGGTGGAACCGGGTCAACGGGTGGAAAAAGGCCAGACGATGCTGTCGATGGATCCCGCGTTTATCCAAATAGAACTGCGCGATGCACTGTCGGCACAACTGAAAGCACGACGCGCAGTGCAGGAGTTCAACGACTGGACCAACAGTGCGTCCGTCGCACGGGCACGCCGGACGCTGCGGACATCCGAGTTGTCTATGAATAATCTGCAACGCGCGTTTCGCGACAGCCAGACATTGTTTGACCGGGGAATCATTGCGCGTAATGAGCTGGATGATTTAAACCAACAAATACAGACGCAAAAGCTCGAGCTGCTCGCCGCTCAAAGCGAACTGCAACAGATACTCGAACAGGGACAAGGCGAGTACAGGCAAATAGCCGAGATGGAGTTGAAGAACGCTTCGGTGAGGTATGAGACGTTGTTGACACTGCTCGATGATCAGCACGTCCTTGCCCCTTTCACGGGGGTTGTCGTTCCAGCCGGCACCTCTCAACCCTCCGGGACGAACTCGACGGGCCCGGTGCAGGCCGGGGCCAGAGTTGGCCGGGGTCAAGTGTTATTCGGCTTGGCCAATATCAATGAACTGAAAATTGCGACTTCGGTATCAGAGCTCGATGTGAACAAGCTACATCCTGGGCAAGAGGTCGAAATCCTCGGTGACGGCTTCGAAGGCGATCTTTTGAGGGGAACCGTACGCACAGTTGGCAGCGTGGCCGAGCGGGATGAGGAGTCCAGCGGCAGTGCAACGTTTTCGGTGACGTTGTCGATTCCCGAACTGACCCATGAGCAATCACAGCGCGTACGTTTGGGCATGAGCACCCGCCTGACCATCATCACGTATCGCAATGATGAGGCGATCATTCTCCCACCGGAGGCTATCCTGCTCGAAGGTCAGGACAGAATAGTGGAATACCGTGAGGGTGTTGATCAACCGATCAAGCGGATGCCCGTCACCACGGGCCGATCAACCCTCAAAGGCATCGAGGTATTCGGGCTGTCACCTGGGCTTGTCCGGCTGCAGATCCAGGCACCCTGCGCATGACAAACCTTCGCGCCGACATGTCCTGTCTCGGTATTTGCGCCGCGTTGCCGGACAAGGAGTCGACAATTGCGTTTGCCACGTACGCTTGTTCTGGTATTTGATTGGGCCTTTCCCCTCAGTAAAAGGATTTCGTCATGAGCTATCGCACACTGGGTCATTCGGGTCTGCAGGTTTCCACCCTGACCCTGGGCACCATGATGTTCGGCGAACAGACCAGCACCGAAGACTCCCTGCGGATCATCGACAAGGCCTGGGACCAGGGCATCAATTTCATCGACACTGCCGACGTCTACACCAGCGGCCGCTCCGAAGAAATCGTCGGCGAAGCGATCGCCAGTCGCCGCCACGAATGGGTACTCGCCACCAAGGTCGGTTTCGGCCCGGTGGACGGCGTGCCGAACCGCAGCGGCCTGAGCCGCAAGCACATCTTCAATGGCATCGACGCCAGCCTGACGCGCCTCGGCACCGATTACCTCGACATCTATTACCTGCACCGCGAGGACCACAACACGCCGCTGGAGGTCACGATATCGGCCATCGGCGATCTGATTCGCCAGGGCAAAATCCGTTACTGGGGCTTGTCGAACTATCGCGGCTGGCGTATCGCCGAGGTCATTCGCGTGGCCGACAAACTGGGGGTCGACAGGCCGGTCATCAGTCAGCCGCTGTACAACATCGTCAACCGCCAGGCCGAAACCGAGCAGATCACTGCGGCGCAAAACCATGGCTTGGGCGTGGTGCCTTACAGCCCGCTCGCTCGCGGTGTGCTCAGCGGCAAGTACGCGCCGGATGTGACACCGGACGCCAACAGCCGCGCCGGTCGTCAGGACAAACGCATTCTGGAAACCGAATGGCGCGTCGAATCCCTGCGCATTGCCCAGCAGATCCAGCAATACACTCAGGGTCGTGGCGTGGGCATCGTCGAGTTCGCGATTGCCTGGGTGCTGAACAACAGCGCCGTCACCTCGGCCATCGTCGGGCCGCGTACCGAAGAACAGTGGGATGCCTACACCAAGGCGCAGGCGGTGAAGATCACGGCTGAGGATGAAGCGTTCATCGATTCGCTGGTGACGCCGGGGCATGCGTCGACACCGGGGTTCAATGACGTGAGTCACTTTGTGTCTGGGCGCAAACCGCGTACGGCTTAAGATTTATCGCGAGCAGGCTCGCACCCACAAAAGTTATGTGTCGACCGCAAATCATGTGCGAGGTTGCCCAAATGTGGGCGCGAGCCTGCTCGCGATGACGGTTTCACGTTCAATATTGATGTTGGCTGGTAGACCGCTATCGCGAGCAAGCTCGCTCCTACAGTTGGACAGTGTTGATCAGTTGGTCAATATTCAACGCGAAAGCCACGTATCCTCTGCGCCCCGTTTCACACTCAACTCCGCGAGGACAGTTTGTCTAAAGGTATCGCTCTATCGGTTTCGGCCTCGGTGCTGTTTGCCGTCATGTATTACTACACCTCGCTGCTCACCCCGTTGAGTGGCGTGGAGATATTCGGCTGGCGAATGCTGCTGACGGTGCCCTGCATGACTGTGTTCATGGTGGTGTCCGGTGAATGGAAGCGCGTGGTCGAAATTGTTCGGCGCATCGCTGCCAATCCGAAATTGATTGCCGGCCTGATCGCCTCCTCGGCCCTGCTCGGCGTGCAGCTCTGGCTGTTCATGTGGGCGCCGCTCAACGGTTATAGCCTCGACGTGTCGCTGGGCTATTTCCTGCTGCCCTTGACCATGGTCCTGACCGGGCGGCTCGCCTATGGCGAACGCCTCTCGTACTTGCAAAAAATCGCCGTGTTTTTCGCCTGCCTGGGCGTGATCAACGAGGTGTATCAGGTCGGTGGTTTTTCCTGGGCGACCTTGCTGGTGTGCGTTGGCTATCCGGCCTATTTCATTTTGCGCAAGCGTCTGGCGGCGGACAACCTCGGCGGGTTATGGCTGGACATGACGCTGACGCTACCGGTGGCGTTCTGGTTCGTTCAGAGTGGTGAACAGGGCTTCGACGTGTTCGATCAACACCCGTGGCTGTCGCTGCTGATCCCGATGCTCGGGGTGATCAGTGCCTCGGCGCTGGTGGTCTACATCATCGCCAGCCGATTGCTGCCGTTCAGCCTGTTCGGGTTGTTGAGTTATGTCGAGCCGGGGCTGTTGCTCGGCGTCGCGTTGCTGCTCGGGGAAAGCATCAAGGCCGGGGAGTGGCTGACCTACATTCCGATCTGGCTGGCGGTGCTGGTGCTGATGTTCGAAGGGTTCAAACATTTGATGCGACAACGACGTCCATAAAGCAAAAGATCGCAGCCTTCGGCAGCGCCTACACGGGATCAGTGTTCACCCTGTAGGAGCTGCCGAAGGCTGCGATCTTTTGATGTAAAAAAAACCGGTCAACGACCGGTTTTTTTTACATCTGCAACGGCTTAGTCGGTGGACAGCACGCCACGACGAACCTGGTCGCGTTCGATGGATTCGAACAGCGCCTTGAAGTTGCCTTCGCCGAAACCATCATCACCTTTACGCTGGATGAATTCGAAGAACACCGGGCCCATCAGGGTTTCCGAGAAGATCTGCAGCAGCAGGCGCTTGTCGCCCGACTCGGACGAACCGTCCAGCAAAATGCCCCGTGATTGCAGTTCGTTGACCGGTTCGCCGTGGTTCGGCAAACGGCCTTCGAGCATTTCGTAGTAGGTTTCCGGCGGCGCCGTCATGAAGCGCATGCCGATGCTTTTCAGGTGATCCCAGGTCTTGATCAGGTCATCGCTGAGGAAGGCAACGTGCTGGATGCCCTCGCCGTTGAACTGCATCAGGAACTCTTCGATCTGACCGGCGCCCTTGGACGATTCTTCGTTCAACGGGATGCGGATCATGCCGTCCGGTGCGGTCATCGCCTTGGACGTCAGGCCGGTGTATTCGCCCTTGATGTCGAAGTAACGGATTTCGCGGAAGTTGAACAGCTTCTCGTAGAAGTTCGCCCAGTAGGCCATGCGTCCGCGATAAACGTTGTGGGTCAGGTGGTCGATGATTTTCAGGCCTGCCCCAACCGGGTTGCGGTCAACGCCTTCGATGAACACGAAGTCGATGTCGTAGATCGAACTGCCTTCGCCGAAACGGTCAATCAGGTACAGCGGCGCGCCGCCGATGCCTTTGATCGCCGGCAGGTTCAGCTCCATCGGGCCGGTCTCGATGTGGATCGGCTGGGCACCGAGTTCCAGGGCACGGGCAAACGCCTGTTGGGCGTTCTTGACGCGAAACGCCATGCCACACACCGACGGACCGTGCTCGGCCGCGAAGTACGAAGCGACGCTGTGCGGTTCGTTGTTGAGGATCAGGTTGATCTGGCCCTGACGATACAGGTGCACGTCTTTGGAGCGGTGGGTCGCAACCTTGGTGAAGCCCATGATCTCGAAGATCGGCTCCAGGGTATTGGGGGTCGGCGATGCGAACTCGATGAACTCAAAGCCCATCAGGCCCATTGGGTTTTCGTATAAATCTGCCATGGTTGGCGCCTCATCATTTTCTTGTCAATTAACGGATCGTTAGTTGCTAGCAATGCTGAGACCGGCGGGTGGCGCGCAGGAGATGCCCCGCACGCTGCGGGCGAGGAAGTCACCGTAGATCAATTGAAACCCAAATATCTTCATGGTCGACCCAAGGCTCTTGCGGGCGAGGCTTCTGCTGCCAGAAGACGATTATTCTTATATGCGTAACCCGATTCTACACAGCGTAAAACAGTTTGTCCGCCTTCTGTATCAAATCCCCTTTTTCCCTGCTCGCGCAAGGGGTTTGTTGCACAGGTAAATCCCCAGCAGAATCAGCCCGCCGCCCAGGCACATCGCCAGGGTCAACTGCTCGTCCAGCAGCAGTGCACCAAGGATCACCGCCGTCAGCGGGTTCAAGGCAATGAACACGCCGGAACGGGTCGCGCCGATTTTGCGAATGCCGTCGTAATAGGCGATGTAGGCCAGCGCCGAACCCAATACGCCGAGGTACATCAGGCTCAGCCATTGCTGCGGCCCTAAGCTGACGAGTGCCGCGACACTCAACTCTCCCCTGACAGCACTGGTCACCCAGAGCATCACCGTGCCCAGCAAAATCGAATACGTCACTGTTTGCACCGGCCCCAGGGTTTGATTCAAATCCTTGGAGAACAGTGAATAGATGCCCCAACCGAGTACGCAGCCGAAAATCAACAGATCGCCGATCCAGGCATCGGCATGACCTGCCAGCCACTGCGGGTTACGGCTGACGATCACCAGGCTCGCCCCGGCAATGCAGATTGCGATACCGATGACTTTCACCCGACTCAAGCGCTCCTTGAACAGTAGGCACGACGCCAACCCGATCACGGCCGGGTTCAGCGCCACAATCAATGACGCCCGTGACGCATTGATGTAATGCAGCCCGTAAAAAAAGCAGAGGTTGTAGAAAAAGATCCCGAAAAACCCCAGCAGCGCCAATTGCAGCCATTGCCTGGGACTGGGTCGGGCGAGAGGTACGCGGGCCAGCAGTAAAAACAGCAGCAGCGCCGCACTGGCCAGCAGGAATCGCAGGCTGGCGGCAAATAAAGGACTGAGGCTGTCAGCCAGAAACCGGCCAGCCACGAAGGTTCCGCCCCAAATCATCGTGACAGCGGCAAGTTTCAGGTAAACCGGCACATCCGATGAGGTCGTTTGTACATAGATAGTCATAGCTCGTCAGAACCGGAATCAGGCAGATGACGTATCATTTCACTAATGCCAGATCATCGTAAAATGAGTAATCACTCATGACCCTCACCCAACTGGAAATTTTCTCACTCGTGGCCGAGCTTCACGGCTTCACGGCGGCGGCCAATCGTTTGGGGATTTCTCAATCTGCGGTGTCTCACGCCCTCAAATCGCTGGAACAGGAATTGGGCGTTGAGTTACTGCACCGACATCAGTCCCACGTTGAACTCAGCGACATCGGCCAACAGCTGTTGCTGCGTGCCCGGGCGATGCTGGGACTGGCCAACACCTTGCGCCAGGAAGCGGCGGATGCTCGCGGAATGAAACGCGGCACGTTGCGCATCGGCTCGTTCGGCCCGACCTCGTCGATCAAGCTGCTGCCGATGATCCTGCAGCACTACCGGGCCGCTCACCCTGGCATTGAAGTGCACATTGACGAAGGTCCGGACCGGCAGGTGATCCAGTGGTTGGAGGAACGGCGTATCGATATCGGCTTCGTGGTGTTGCCCGAGGAACGCTTCGACACCTTTGCGCTGATCGAAGACCAGATGGTCGCGCTGCTGCCTATCGGTCATCCGCTGGCAGGTCGCGACAGCCTGAACTTGAGCGAGTTGTGCCACGACCCTTTTGTGCTGACCGAAGCCGGCTCCTCGGAACTGGTCTCACGGTTGTTCAATGCGGCGCGACTGACACCGAACATCCGCTATCGCTGCTCGCAGCTGCTGAGCACGCTGGATACCGTCGGCCGGGGCGACGCCTTGACCGTGGTCGCCGAAAGCTCGTTGCCTGACCACAGCGACAGCCGCTACGTGAAAAAACCGCTGTCGCCGCCGGTCACACGCCAGGTCGGCCTGGCGGTGCTCGACCAGCGCCAGTCTTCACCCGCCACACTGGCCTTTATCAAACTGGCCTCAAGTCTGGAATATCGGTGAGCGGCATAAGTATCGAAGGCCAACTATCATGGCCTCTGACTGAACTCTTTTTGGGAGGCGCGCTGTTGTCCTGCCAGCATTTGAGAGCCCTATTTCATCGTGACAGGTTTCGCGAATGCCACTGAACATCAAATCCCGCCGCAAACGCAGCCTCAGGATGACTGTCACCGTATTGAGCGGATTACTCCCGATGTTACTGGGGTTCGCCATTCTTTACATGCAGGCTGAACGTGCACTCAAACACAGCACCGAACAGACTGCCGAAGAGGCCATTCGCCAGTTCGAACTGATGCTCGACAACACCGCCCAGGCCGCGCGCGAATTGCTGCCGCTGGCCGGGCAAAGTTGTATCGACGTCAATCTGAAGTTGCGTGAACAGGTCACTCGTCGCCCCTTCGTGCGCTCGACCAACCTTGTGTGGGACAACACCATTTATTGCAGTTCGTTATTTGGCGACTATCACGAAAAAATCGTTTCGGGAGACTACACCCAAGGCCAGTTGTTGCTGATGAAAGGTAACCCGGTCACACCCGATACGGCGCTGTTGGTCTATCGGCTCAGCGAAGGCAAACAGGGAGCGATGAGTACCCTGGACGGCTATCACTTGAGCAACGCACTGCGCATGATCGGCCGCAAGACGTTGTTGGTATTGCAAGTCGGCCCCCACTGGCTGTCTGCCGATGGCAAGTTCCACGAAGACGCCCTACCGGTGTTCCCGGTGGCGCAAAGCGAACTGACTTCGTCACGCTATCCCTTTGCTGTCACGGCCGGCTTTCCCGAAGGAGCGACCTGGCGTTACATGACCAGCGAGTATCCGTCGTTGTTCAGTTTGCTGATCTTTTTTGGGGTGATTTCCGGTTCGATCGGTCATTTCCTGCAGAAGCGCTCTTCGTCGCCAAGCCATGAAATGCGGCGTGCGCTGGAAGCTGAAGAGTTCGTTCCGTATTTTCAACCGGTGGTCCATGGCGACACCAAGAGATGGTCCGGCATCGAGGTGCTGATGCGCTGGAATCACCCCAAGGAAGGCCTGGTACGCCCGGATCTGTTCATTCCGTTTGCCGAACATTCCGGACTGATTGTGCCGATGACCCGCTCATTGATGCGACAAACCGCAGCGTTACTGGCGCCCCAATCGGCGTTGTTCGATGAGCCGTTTCACGTCGGTATCAACATCACCGCCGGCCATTGCAAGGACCTGGAACTGGTTGCCGATTGCCGTGAGTTCCTCGGTGCCTTCGCCCCCGGCACCATTAACCTGGTGCTTGAGTTGACCGAGCGTCAACTCATCGAGCCTACGCCCGTCACCCACCAATTGTTCGAGCAGCTGCATGAACTCGGCGTGATGATCGCGATCGACGACTTTGGCACCGGTCACTCGAGCCTCGGTTATCTGCGCCAGTTCAATGTGGACTTCCTGAAAATCGACCAGAGCTTTGTGGCCATGATCGGTGTCGACGCCCTGTCCCGGCACATCCTGGACAGCATCATCGAGCTTTCGGCCAAACTCGATCTGAGTATTGTTGCCGAAGGTGTCGAAACCGTGGAGCAAAGTGATTATCTGACGGCCCACGGCGTGAACTTCCTGCAAGGTTATCTGTTCGGCCGGCCGATGCCCGGGGCAGACTTCATTAATGCATTAAGTCACCATTAACTAGCCGCTTTAAGCGACGAACCACGGCGCGGCGCACCAATTTGAATCAAAAGACTACTCTTGTTACATGAAGAAAAAGTCAGGATTTACTCTTGGCCAATTAACTACTACAATTTTTCATGCCTGTGCAAAATTGGCAGGTGAGCCACTATCACCGAGTCGCTTCAAGGCTCTTGGCTTATAGCTTTGTTTGCGGTTGGTATCAGCCAAACACACTATTGGAGTAAAGATATTGTCCAGACTCGCTGAATTTCGTGCAGCTGAAAAGGCCCTTCAAGAGCAGCTCAAGCAGCTGGAATCCCTGAAGAACGATGCCGGGCTCAAGAAAGAAATCGAATTCGAAGAAAAGCTCCAGGGGCTGATGAAAACCTACGGCAAGAGCCTGCGCGACATCATCGCCATTCTCGATCCGAACCCGGCAAAATCCGGCCTGCAACAGGCAGCGGCGCCTAAAACCCGCCGCGCTCGCGTGGTCAAGGTTTATCAGAATCCGCACACCGGTGAACTGATTGAAACCAAGGGTGGCAACCACCGTGGCCTGAAAGCCTGGAAGGAACAATACGGCGCTGCTACCGTTGATTCCTGGCTGCGCGGCTAATCACTCGCGGTGACAAAAAAAGCCCTGCCAATGCAGGGCTTTTTTCATGGATACCCTCTAAATGCAACGAATGGAATCGATCAACTCGCTACTTGTTGATTAACTTTGTGCTTAATCCCTTTGGGTATCTAAAGATTACGCAACGAGCTGAAATCGGCGACGGCGCAAACCTTCAACTAAAGTTTCAGGCTGTTACGAGCTGCCTCTATTTCAACCTGACTTGCCTTATAAACCTCGGCTTGCCCCGCGTACGAAAGAACATAGGCCTTATCGGCGTCCACGGCCGCGACCAATGTTTGAGAAAGCACATGCCGACCGTTCTGCGTGATCGTGCAGGTAGTTTCCAGCGCCGATAAGCGGCTCAAAGTGGTCGGGTGGATTTTGGTGCAGACACTTTGATAGCCGCCTTGAAAGAAGTCCTTCTGTACCGACTTGCGCATCTCCAGCAACACGCCTTGCAGATTCACCTGATGACCGCTTTGCACCTGAGTCATGGTCAACTCCATCACCATCACCGGCGTCCCGCCCTGATCGTTTTTCACCGCACGCTGGCGCGACACCTGGGTGTTGGCGTTATCTTGCGGAACGGCTTCGACCTCCCAGCCGTCGGGCCATGTCACGAGCGGTGCGTCTGCATGAGCACTGGTAACACCTGAAAGCACGCAGATCAGGACGAACATCGACTTACAGAATCGAATCATTGCAATGAATACTCGCGGATTGAACCGTAAAGTCTGAGCCTCGCCCGCCTGTCAGGCAATAGCAGACGGTTTTGGTTTGGTGATGCCTGCGCCCTTGCGTATCATTGTCGTCATTCGTTAGCCCCACTTATTTTCCGGAGGGCCCATGAGCCTGCACGAATTGAACACCTTCCCAGGCGTTACCGCCCAACCTGACACCGCCACCCAGAAGTTCGTCTTCAACCACACAATGCTGCGGGTCAAGGACATCACCAAGTCCCTGGATTTCTACACACGTATCCTGGGTTTCTCGTTGGTGGAAAAGCGCGACTTTCCGGAAGCCGAATTCAGCCTGTACTTCCTGGCGCTGGTCGATAAAAACCAGATCCCGGCCGACGCGGCCGCGCGCACCGAGTGGATGAAGTCGATCCCCGGCATTCTAGAACTGACCCACAACCACGGCACCGAGAACGACGCGGACTTCGCCTACCACAACGGCAATACCGACCCGCGAGGTTTCGGCCACATCTGCATCTCGGTGCCGGACATCGTCGCCGCGTGTGAGCGCTTCGAAGCCCTGGGCTGCGATTTCCAGAAACGCCTGAACGACGGCCGCATGAAGAGCCTGGCGTTCATCAAGGACCCGGATGCCTACTGGGTCGAGATCATTCAGCCAGCCCCGATGTAAATCAAAAAATCAAAAGATCGCAGCCTTCGGCAGCTCCTACAGGGTGTAAGTCATCCCAAGGTAGGAGCTGCCGAAGGCTGCGATCTTTTGATCCAGACACAAAAAACCCCATGATCACTCATGGGGTTTTGTGTTTTCAGCGTCCGGTTTTATGCGGGGGCCGATGTCCGGATCAAGTGATCGAACGCGCTCAGGGAAGCCTTGGCGCCCTCGCCCACCGCAATCACGATCTGCTTGTACGGCACGGTAGTCACATCACCGGCCGCGAACACGCCAGGCATCGAGGTTTCACCACGGGCATCGACGATGATCTCGCCACGCGGCGACAGCTCGATGGTGCCTTTGAGCCAGTCGGTGTTCGGCAGCAGACCGATCTGCACGAAGATGCCTTCGAGGTTGATCGTGTTGAACTCACCCGAATCGCGATCCTTGTACACCAGACCGCTCACCTTCTGGCCGTCGCCCTTCACTTCACTGGTCAGTGCGCTGGTGATGACATCGACGTTGGGCAGGCTGAACAACTTGCGTTGCAGCACCGCATCGGCGCGCAGCTTGCTGTCGAACTCCAGCAGCGTGACGTGGCTGACAATCCCCGCCAGATCGATAGCTGCCTCAACGCCGGAGTTACCGCCGCCAATCACCGCTACGCGCTTGCCTTTAAACAACGGACCGTCACAGTGCGGGCAGAAACACACGCCTTTGGCTTTGTATTCCTGCTCGCCTGGCACGCCCATTTCGCGCCAGCGGGCGCCAGTGGCGAGAATCAGCGCCTTGGTTTTCAGGGTGGCGCCGCTTTCGAAGCGAACTTCGTGCAGCTCGCCGGGGTTCTTCGCCGGAATCAGCGCAGTGGCCCGTTGCAAGTTCATGATATCGACGTCGTATTGCTTGACGTGCTCTTCGAGGGCACTGGCCAGTTTCGGCCCTTCGGTTTCCTGCACGGAGATGAAGTTCTCGATGGCCATGGTGTCCAGCACCTGCCCACCAAAACGCTCAGCCGCCACACCGGTGCGAATGCCTTTACGGGCAGCGTAGATCGCGGCCGAAGCACCGGCCGGGCCACCGCCGACGACCAACACGTCAAAAGCTTCTTTGGCGCTGATTTTCTCGGCTTGGCGTTCGGCGCCGCTGGTGTCGACCTTGGCGAGGATTTCTTCCAGGCCCATACGCCCCTGGCCGAAAATCTCGCCGTTCAAGTAAATGCTTGGCACCGCCATGATCTTGCGATCATCAACTTCGGCCTGGAACAGCGCGCCGTCAATCGCGACGTGGCGGATGTTCGGGTTCAGCACCGCCATCAGGTTCAACGCCTGGACCACGTCCGGGCAGTTCTGGCAGGACAGCGAGAAGTAAGTCTCGAAGCTGAACTCGCCTTTGAGCGAGCGGATCTGTTCGATCACTTCAACACTGGCTTTCGATGGATGGCCGCCGACTTGCAACAAGGCCAACACCAGGGATGTGAATTCGTGGCCCATCGGGATGCCGGCGAAACGCAGGCTGATATCGGCACCCGGGCGATTGATCGAGAACGATGGTTTACGTGCATCGTCACCGTTGTCGAGCAAAGTAATCTGACTGGAAAGACTGGCAACGTCTTGCAGGAGTTCGAGCATTTCCTGGGATTTCGCACCGTCGTCGAGGGATGCAACGATCTCGATCGGCTGGGTGACCCGTTCCAGGTACGATTTCAACTGGGCTTTAAGATTGGCGTCCAACATACGGGCGATTTCCTTTGTTCGTATCGAAAAAAAACGCCCGAGCGAATCTCGCCCGGGCGTTTTTGAGGGCGGTTGCAGCTTACTTAGGTGCGGAAACCCGCCCTGATGATGCTATTCACAGACTTAGATCTTGCCGACCAGGTCCAGGGACGGAGCCAGAGTAGCCTCGCCTTCTTTCCACTTGGCTGGGCAAACCTGGCCTGGGTGAGCAGCGACGTACTGGGCAGCCTTGATTTTGCGCAGCAGTTCGGAAGCGTCACGACCCACACCACCGTCGTTCAGCTCGACGATTTTGATCTGGCCTTCAGGGTTGATCACGAAGGTGCCACGGTCAGCCAGACCGGCTTCTTCGATCAGCACGTCGAAGTTGCGGGAGATAGCGTGAGTCGGGTCGCCGATCATGGTGTACTGGATTTTGCCGATGGCTGGCGAAGTGTTGTGCCAGGCAGCGTGGGCAAAGTGGGTATCGGTGGAAACGCTGTAGATCTCGACGCCCAGCTTCTGGAACGCGTCGTAGTTGTCAGCCAGGTCTTCCAGTTCGGTCGGGCAAACGAAGGTGAAATCGGCTGGGTAGAAGAACACGACAGACCACTTGCCTTTCAGGTCAGCGTCCGACACTTGTACGAAGTCGCCATTTTTGTAGGCGGTAGCTTTGAACGGTTTAACTTGGCTGTTGATGATAGGCATCGTTGACTCTCCGTCAGGGGTTAAGAAGTTGATGGAGTGAACTCTACCCACTCGACGGACGTATGGCTCATTGGCAAACCTCATGCTGCTGATTGGTTTTCGCTATTAGCGGACAGTATTAATAGAAGAAAACGGTCTCTAGAGCGTCAACGACTTCTCAGCGATGCGAGTCATCCCGAGAAACGGGCTGGCTTCCACATAGCGCATGGCCGACTTCATGTCCTTCCAGCCCACGTAACTCATCAACGACTTCAAATCCCAACCGCTCTGATGCGCCCAGGTGGCAAAGCCGCGCCGCAAGGAGTGGCTGGTGTAATGCTCGGCCGGGATGCCGGCGCGCTCCAGCGCCTGGCGCAACAACGGAATCACGCTGTTGGCGTGCAGGCCTTCCTCGCTCAAATTGCCCCAGCGATCGATACCACGAAACACCGGACCACGGACCAAGGCCGCTTCGGTGATCCAGGCGATGTACGCCTGCACCGGACACAAACGCTGCAGCGCTGGCGTCTGGTAAGTCTTACCGAGGTTTTCGCGATCGCTCTTGCTGCGTGGCAGGTAGAGCGTGATGCCCGAACCGGCGCTCGCTTGAACGTGTTCAATCTGTACGCGGCACAACTCATCGCTGCGAAAGCCGCGCCAGAAGCCCAGCAGGATCAGCGCCGTGTCGCGCCTTGCCCGCAGAAGAGCCGGTCGGTCATTTTCGGATTTTGCGGTTTGCGCTTCCTGCTCCAGCCAGGCCACCACTTGTTCGAGATGCTGAAGCTGCAACGGCTCGGCCTGTTTTTCCTGGGCCGGGTGCAACGCACGAATACCCTTGAAGACCTTGCGCACCACCGGTGCCTTGGTGGGATCGGCAAACCCCTGGCTGTTGTGCCATTGCGCCAGTGCAGACAGGCGCAACTTCAACGTGTTGATCGACAGCACGCCCGCATGCGCCACCAGATAGCGGGCGACGCTATCGCTGGTTGCCGGCAAAAAACCACCCCAACTGACTTCGAAATGCTCGATCGCCGCCCGATAGCTACGCCGGGTGTTGTCGCGCGTGGCAGCTTGCAGGTAACGATCCAGATCGCTCATGGGAAATGACCTTGCTGTGACTGTAGGAGCGGGCTTGCTCGCGATGAACGTAAACGATGGCGCTATCTGCCTGGGTGCACGCAGCGCCCTCAGGTTCTTCGCGAGCAAGCTCGCTCCTACAGGGTGTTGCGTACGGAAATGGCACGAGGAATACCTCGGAACCGTTTTGACACGGGGTAATACCAGTATATCCCGTATTACGATTTGAGAAATTTAAACTTACTTTTCAACGTGGTACACTATAAATATCAGTGGTACGTACCACAGTACGAAATCGTAGGAGAGAACATGGCTCGTGGCGGCATCAACAAAGCAGTGGTTCAAACGGCGCGTCTGGCAATCCTCGCCCGTGGCGAACACCCAAGCATCGATGCCGTACGGATCGAGATGGGCAATACCGGCTCTAAAACCACCATTCACCGGTACTTGAAGGAGCTGGATGATGGCGTCGAACCCACAGCCCCCTCTTCCGAGCCCATCGATGACGAGCTGGCAGGACTGGTTTCCCGCCTGGCTCAGCGCCTCAAGGAACAGGCGCAGAAACCCATCGACCTGGCACGCGAGCAGTACGAGCAACAACGAAAAGCGCTGGAAAGCCAGCTGACCGATGCTCAAGAAGCCAACAGCGAATTACAGCAGCAGTACGAAATCCAGAGCCTGGCGCTGGTGCAGGAATCTGACACCCTGCAAAACACCCTCTCCATGCTCCAGACCGAGCAAACCCGCAATGCCGGGCTGAACCAGGCGCTGGCCGACTTCGAATTACGCTTGCAAGACAAGGACGAGCAGATCCGCTCCCTCGAAGAAAAACACCTGCACGCCCGTGATGCCCTGGAGCACTACCGCAACGCCGTTAAAGAGCAGCGCGAGCAGGAGCAACGCCGCCACGAAGGCCAGGTGCAGCAGATTCAGATGGAGTTGCGCCAGGCCCAGCAAAGCGCCCTCGTACGTCAGGATGAAATCACCCAGTTGCATCGCGACAACGAGCGCCTGCTGACCGAAAACCGCGGCACGTTGCGGGAACTGGGCCTGATGCAGGAACAACTCAAGCAAACCCATATCCGTCAGGATCAACTGCTGGAACAGGTCAACCGGATCGATAGCGAACGCACCCTCCTCCAGGAACGCCTGCGCGCAGCACTGCTGGAAAGCCAGTCGCAGAAGCAGAACGTCGAGGAGCAGTCGCAGATCAATAAAGCGCTGGAAGTTGAATTACTGAAGACTCAGGCGAACCTGGAAGAAAGCGTGCGCCTGGCGGCTGTCATTGCAACAGCGCCAGACGCAGCCAAGGCCGATTAACCCGCCACCGGCGTACGCATGGTGACGAACTCCTCGGCGGCCGTCGGGTGCACGCCGATGGTTTCATCAAAGTCGCGCTTGGTGGCACCAGCCTTCAAGGCAATCGCCAGGCCCTGGACGATTTCGCCGGCATCCGGCCCAACCATGTGGCAACCCAGCACTTTGTCGGTCTTGGCATCCACCACCAGTTTCATCAGCGTGCGCTCCTGGCAATCGGTCAGGGTCAGCTTCATCGGGCGGAAACGGCTTTCGAAAATCTGCACGTCGTGGCCGGCTTCCCTGGCCTCTTCCTCGGTCAAACCGACAGTGCCGATATTCGGCAAGCTGAACACTGCCGTCGGGATCATTTTGTAATCCACCGGGCGATATTGCTCAGGCTTGAACAAACGACGCGCCACGGCCATGCCTTCTGCCAGCGCGACCGGTGTCAGTTGAACCCGGCCGATGACATCGCCAAGGGCCAGGATCGACGGCTCGGCGGTCTGGTACTGCGCGTCGACCTCGACGAAGCCTTTCTTGTCGAGTTTGACGCCGGTGTTTTCCAGCCCCAGGTTGTCCAGCATCGGACGTCGGCCAGTGGCGTAGAACACGCAGTCGGCCTCCAGCTCGCGACCATCTTTGAGCGTTGCTTTCAGGCTGCCGTCGGCCAGTTTTTCAATGCGCTCGATGTCGGCATTGAACTGCAGGCTCATGCCGCGCTTGGTCAACTCTTCCTGCAAATGCTTGCGCACTGCACCGTCGAAGCCGCGCAGGAACAGGTCACCGCGATACAGCAGCGTCGTCTCGGCACCCAGTCCATGGAAGATCCCGGCGAATTCGACCGCGATGTAACCGCCACCGACCACCAGAACACGCTTGGGCAGTTCTTTGAGGAAGAATGCCTGGTTGGAGCTGATCGCGTGCTCGTGCCCCGGAATCTCCGGAATCTGCGGCCAGCCGCCCGTAGCAATCAGGATGTTCTTGGCGGTAAAGCGTTCGCCATTAATCTCGACAGTATTTGGATCGACAATCCTGGCGTGACCTTCATGCAACGTCACACCGCTGTTGACCAGCAGGTTGCGATAGATGCCGTTCAGGCGGTTGATCTCGCGATCCTTGTTGGCGATCAGCGTCGCCCAATCGAACTTCGCCTCGCCCGGGATCCAGCCAAAACCGGAAGACTGCTCGAAGTCTTCGGCGAAGTGCGCGCCGTAGACCAGCAATTTTTTTGGTACACAGCCAACGTTCACACACGTACCACCCAAGTAGCGGCTCTCGGCCACGGCCACTTTGGCGCCAAACCCGGCAGCAAAACGCGCAGCCCGTACACCGCCAGAACCGGCGCCAACCACATAAAGGTCAAAATCGTAGGCCATTTTCAATCTCCTCGGCAGGCCACCAGCATACCCGCAGACGTCCGTTGGGCAAGCGCTGCACACTATCTGGGGGCAGAAAATGAAAAAGCCACCCGAAGGTGGCTTTTCAGTACAAGCAGGTCAGGCGCTATCAGTAAGCCTTGCCAGTCTTGTAGAAGTTCTCGAAGCAGAAGTTGGTCGCGTCGATGTAGCCTTCGGCGCCACCGCAGTCGAAACGCTTGCCTTTGAACTTGTAGGCCATGACGCAGCCGTTTTGAGCTTGCTTCATCAGGGCGTCGGTGATCTGGATTTCACCACCCTTGCCTGGCTCGGTCTGTTCGATCAGGTCGAAGATGTCCGGGGTCAGGATGTAGCGACCGATGATCGCCAGGTTCGATGGCGCATCTTCAGGCTTTGGCTTCTCGACCATGCTGTGAACGCGATAGATGTCGTCGCGGATCATCTCACCGGCAATCACGCCGTACTTGTGAGTTTCCTGCGGATCGACTTCCTGGATGGCGACGATCGAGCAACGGAACTGCTTGTACAGCTTGACCATTTGGGTCAGTACGCCGTCGCCTTCGAGGTTGACGCACAAGTCATCCGCCAGGACCACGGCGAAAGGTTCGTCGCCGATCAGCGGGCGGCCAGTCAGGATGGCGTGGCCCAAGCCTTTCATTTCGGTCTGACGGGTGTAGGAGAACGAGCAGTTGTCGAGCAGCTTGCGGATGCCGACCAGGTATTTTTCCTTGTCGGTGCCCTTGATCTGGTTTTCCAGCTCGTAGCTGATGTCGAAGTGGTCTTCCAGGGCGCGTTTGCCGCGACCGGTGACGATGGAGATTTCGGTCAACCCAGCGTCCAGTGCTTCTTCGACGCCGTACTGGATCAGTGGCTTGTTTACCACCGGCAGCATTTCTTTGGGCATGGCTTTAGTCGCTGGCAGGAAGCGAGTACCGTAACCGGCTGCTGGGAACAAGCATTTCTTGATCATATAAGTCCTTGAAAGGGCTGTGTGTACGAGTTTCGGCGCAGTCTAATCAGGCGGCGCGCACCTTACAATGCCCCGCACTGGCTAACCGATGCCATCATAGAGAAATATTCTCGCGGATAGTTCCGCTGGCTCTTATAGATAGCAGAGACCGGCAGACTTGCACGGCCTGTCAGCCGAACTGACAATCTGCACCACCATACGCCCATCGGCACCTTCTGCGTGCATTTGGCGCTATCATTACGCAATTGAACCAGTCAACGAGGCAGTTAGATGTCGGTAGCAAAAAGCGTCAACGGGTACCTGATCAATCAGGCGAAGGACGGCCAGTGGTGGGTAGACAGCGTCGGTGGCGAGAACATCGCCGGACCGTTCCCGACCGAGGCGATGGCGATTGAAGTGGCATCCGTATTGCAACTTGAACACCCAACCACCAAGCGCCGCGGCAAAGACAAGACTTGATCTGAACCTGTTTTTCTCGACCAAGCCCTGCCTCGCGCAGGGCTTTTTTGTGATTGACTGCAAAGAAGTGGCCTTTCGCTATAACCTTTTGCCACCAACGCTGTCACAGCCTTTGCCCCATCATCCTGACGACGACAACACCATGAATAAATTCTTACCGCTGTTTGCGGTACTGGCCCTGAGCGGCTGCGCCACTTCCGAAAAGACTTACCTGGACAACGGCGAAACAGGCCTGACCATCGACTGCTCGGGTGAAGCCAATTCCTGGGCCACCTGCTATGAAAAAGCCGATGCCTCCTGCGCCGGCACCGGCTATCGAATCGTGGGTACCGACGGAACGCCTTCGACCAAGGAAAGCGACAAGACCCTGGGCGTCGACGTCGGCAACTACAAGAACCGCAGCGTCGTGGTGGTCTGCAAGTAAGGCACCCTGCCCTACATGTGAATTTCGGCGAATTTGATACCCAGACCGCGCACGGTCTCGATCAAATCGTCGAGACGACTGAAGGACTCGACTTCATCGTTTTCATCTACCAGGAAGTAACTGCGCCCGGCGCTTTTCTTGAAAAACACAATCCATTCCTCCGGATCCGCCGGGTTCTGAATCACGTGGGTGGCAGAGATTTGACCCTCTGCATGGCGCTCCCGTACCTGCTCTCGCTTCATGCTCACTCCAGAAATGACAATGCCGTCAAAGCGCGGCTTTGACGGCATCGATGCTGACTGTCGGTATTCTATCAGCCGGAAATGCACGCCGTAGCGGCATTGCGGACATCCATCGGGCGCAACGGCACATTGGAGATGCGTTCATGCAGCTTGATGCTGCTGCCACTGGAGCGCTCCTCGATGTCGAAGACGGCGGCGGGCCCCGCGGAGAATTTCTGCGGCACGATAACCCGCACACCTTCCTTCTCCTGCGGCTCAACTTGCAGGGCACCACGGCTACTGGCCAGTTTTTCGGTCAGGCACTGCGCGTATTCATGGGGCTTCTTGCCTGAAATTACGTTCATGGTGGGCAGCGACTCATTGATTTCCGAGACACTCGCACAACCACTCATCGTCAACACCAGCGGCAAGACCCACACACCCCACTTCATACAAAACCTCCGATAAAGACCCTCCGACAGCACAAATGCCGTTTTTCTCCGAGGCTCGTTGCGTTTATCGCTCATAGAATTCCGAATAACTGTTTTTTATTGTCAAAGCGGACCTCGACGACCGGATAATAACCCCTTCGGGCTGATAAACTGCGCCAATCGCCCATGCTATCGTTTTGATTTTGTAGAAAAAGCCCTTCTGGAGGCGCCTTAATGAAATTTATCCACCAGCGCGAGCACCTCAACGAAGACGACATCGTCGTCATCCAGTGCTCCCAAACGTGCAACATCCGCTTGATGAACGACGCCAATTTCCGCAGCTTCAAGAATGGCGGCCGCCACACTTACCACGGTGGTGCATTCGACACCTTCCCGGCGCGGATTACTGCACCGAGCACCGGCTTCTGGAACATCACCATCGACACGGTCAACCGCCGGCCGATCAGCGTGACCCGCAAGCCGACCCTGACTCACTCGATCAAGATCATTCGCCGCTCCAGCTCGAAACTGAGCTGAGTGACGCTCCCACACGAATACAGGCAGGCATGACCCGTGGCCCAAACGACCAAGTACGTCATCAAATACAAACTCAACGGCGAGCGCCGCTTCGAATTTGCCCAGCTTGAAAACGGCACCGAAGAAGAAGCCAAAGCCGCGCTCGACGTCATTCATGGCCAGGGCGAAGACGTCATCAGCGAAATCAGCGTCAGCAAAGCGCTGTAACGGGATTCGGAGCGACAACATGGACGTCTGCTCCGGCCGTTGAAATTCGACCGCAAGCACCGGAGTGTTCGCGCAGGCACCGCTCCATAGACTGGCCACCTCAACCTTGGGTTAAGGAGTCAGAACATGTCTACTTCCTCGATTCACTACATCAGTGGTACTTCCAGCCTTGGCATCCTGCTGTTGGCCTTCAGCGACAAAGGGCTGTGCGCGTCGCTGCTCGGCGATGACCTGGCGACGCTGGAACTCGACCTCGCGCGGCGCTTCCCCGGCAAACCAGCGCCACAGCGCGATGAAAGCCTGGTGCCTGCGCTGGAGCAAACCCTGCACCACCTCGAAAACCCTCGCACCGCCCTCGACCTGCCGCTGGACCTGGCGGGCAGCGTTTTTCAACGGCGAGTCTGGGACGCCCTGCGACAAATACCGCTCGGTGAAACCGCCAGCTACCAGGACATTGCGCGGCAACTGGGTCAACCCAAAGCCTTTCGCGCGGTGGCCAATGCCTGCGGCGCGAACCCGCTGGCGGTGATCGTGCCTTGCCATCGGGTACTGCGTCAGGATGGCAGCCTCGGCGGCTACCGTTGGGGACTGGAACGCAAACGGCAATTGCTGGATTACGAGGCGCAGCAATGAGCGAGCAATCCCTCGATGAGCTGGACTGGGTCACGCTGGAACAGCAACTGGATCAGGATGGCTGCGCGATCATCAGGTCGCTTGTCAGCCGCGAGACCTGCGATGAAATCAGCGCCCTGTACGCCCGACCCGAGCCGTTTCGCTCGCAAGTGGTCATGGCTCGTCACGGTTTTGGCCGTGGCGAGTACAAATACTTCAGGTACCCGCTGCCGGATTTCGTCGCCCGTTTGCGCAGCGCGCTCTACCCTCGCCTGGTGCCGATTGCCAATCGCTGGTACGAGCGCATGGACCTGCCAACCCGCTTCCCCGAAACCCACGAAGCCTTTCTGGAACGCTGCCATGCCGCCGGTCAGGAACGCCCAACGCCGTTATTGCTGCAATATGGACCTCAGGACTACAACTGCCTTCATCAGGATCTGTACGGCGAACATGTATTCCCGCTGCAAGTGGCGATTCTTCTGTCAGAACCTGAAGCAGATTTCACCGGCGGCGAGTTCGTGCTGACCGAACAGCGCCCACGGATGCAGTCGCGTCCGCAGGTGATCGGTCTGAAGAAAGGCGACGGGCTGATCTTTGCCGTCAACCAACGACCGGTCAAAGGTGTCCGGGGCTACTATCGCGTGACCCTGCGCCACGGCGTGAGTCGCCTGCACAGCGGAAAACGGCATACCCTTGGAATCATCTTTCACGATGCGTTATGAGCCCATGAGCCCGACCACCTTCGATCTGTTTGCCGACGCGGAACCCGAACAACAGCCTCGGCGCGAGCAAATTGGCGAACAGTCCTACGTATTGCGAGGCTTTGCCCTCCCTGGCTGGATCAGTTGCTGCCCGCACTGGAAGCGGTTCTGGTGGCTGCGCCGTTTCGGCAGATGATCACGCCGGGCGGCTTCACCATGTCGGTGGCTTTGAGCAGTTGCGGGACGTTGGGCTGGACCACCGATCGCAGCGGCTACCGCTACACTCGCCATGATCCGCAGACGGGCCAACCCTGGCCGAAGATGCCCGGGGTGTTTTTCGAATTGGCACAAGCGGCGGCGCGGGAAGCAGGGTTTATGGATTTCGTGCCTGATTCCTGCCTGATCAACCGTTATGTCCCCGGCGCAAAGATGTCATTGCACCAGGACAAGAACGAAGGTTCCTACGCAGCGCCGATTGTTTCGGTATCCCTGGGGTTGCCGGCGATGTTCCTGTTCGGTGGTTTTGCGCGCAGTGATAAAAGCCAACGGGTACCGCTGTTACATGGCGACATCGTGGTCTGGGGTGGCGTCGATCGCTTGCGTTATCACGGGGTCTTGCCGATCAAGGAGGGCCAGCACCCACGCCTGGGCGAACAACGGATCAACTTCACCTTTCGTACCGCGGGATGACGCCCTCGAATTTGACCGCAAGACCCGGAGTGCAGCGACCCTGTCGGCTGGTTAATCTGAATCAAACGGGTCAACGGACATGAAGCCATGACAAACCACACGACAAAGATCGCGACCGAGAACGATCCCCGCTGGGCCGCGGTCGTCGCGCGGGATTCCCGGGCAGACGGGCAGTTTGTGTATGCGGTGAAAACCACCGGCATCTACTGCCGCCCCAGCAGTCTGGCGCGTTTGCCGAAGCCGCAGAATGTCGAATTCTTTGACACCGCCGAGCAAGCCCAGGCAGCAGGTTACCGCCCGAGTAAACGAGCCGCGAAAGATCAAAGTGACGTCGCCGCGCAACACGCCGCGACCGTGGCCGCCGCTTGCCGCCAGATAGAAACCGCCGAGCATCTGCCCGCGCTGAGCGAGCTGGCCGTTGCTGCGGGCCTCAGCAGTTTTCACTTTCATCGCGTATTCAAAACCGTGACCGGACTGACGCCCAAGGGCTATGCCACGGCCCACCGTTCACGCAAGGTTCGTGAGCGGTTGACCGATGGAGGCTCGGTGACCGACGCGCTGTATGACGCCGGTTTCAACTCCAACAGCCGCTTCTACGAGTCGGCGGATCAGCTACTGGGCATGAAACCCGGTGACTACCGTGCAGCCGGTCAAAACAACGACATCCGGTTTGCCGTTGGCCAGTGTTCCCTCGGGGCGATTCTGGTAGCGCAAAGTGAACGCGGGGTTTGTGCGATCCTGCTGGGGGATGATCCGCATCAACTGGTCTGCGATCTGCAAGACAAGTTTAGGCGGGCCAATCTGATTGGCGCTGATCACGAATTCGAGCAGTTGATCGCCAAGGTTGTCGGCTTTATCGAAGCCCCGGCCATCGGCCTGGATTTGCCCCTGGATGTGCGCGGCACGGCGTTTCAGGAACGGGTCTGGCAAGCGTTGCGGGAGATTCCCGCAGGCAGCACCGCCAGCTACGCCGATATCGCCCAGCGCATCGGCTCGCCGAAAGCCGTGCGCGCCGTGGCCCAGGCCTGCGGCGCGAACAGCCTCGCGGTGGCGATTCCCTGTCACCGCGTGGTGCGCAGCGACGGCAACCTGTCGGGGTATCGCTGGGGTGTGGAACGCAAACGGCAGTTGCTGGAGCGGGAAAGCCATTAGATCAAAAGATCGCAGCCTTCGGCAGCGCCTACAGGGGAATGCATTCTTTTGTAGGAGTTGCCGACGGCTGCGATCTTTGCTTTTTAGCGATTCACATCCACCACAACGCGGCCGCGCAATTGTCCGGCGAGTAACCTTGGCGCAGCGTCAATGGCTTCGCTCAAACCGATTTCGTGGCTGATCAATGGCAGCAAGGCGAAGTCCAGATCCTTGGCCAGACGGTTCCAGGCCAGTACCCGCTTGGCTTTGGGTTGCGTCACGCTGTTGATACCGGCCAGGGTCACGCCACGTAAAATGAACGGTGCGACGGAGGCCGGAAAGTCCATGCCTTGCGCCAGACCACACGCCGCCACGGTGCCGTTGGCCTTCGTACTGGCACAGGCGTTGGCCAGGGTGTGGCTGCCGACCGAGTCAATGACCGCCGCCCAACGCTCCTTGGCCAGAGGTTTGCCCGGTTCGGACAACGTCGCGCGGTCAATGATTTCGCTGGCCCCCAACTGCTTGAGGTAATCGTGCTCGGAGGTACGGCCAGTGGACGCGACCACCCTGAACCCAAGCTTGCTCAACAAGGCGATGGCGAAACTGCCTACACCGCCGTTGGCGCCCGTTACCAGGACTTCGCCCTGCTCCGGTGTCACGCCGTTATGTTCCAGCGCCAGGATGCTCAGCATCGCCGTGTATCCCGCCGTGCCAATGGCCATCGCCTGGGCGGCAGTGAATTCCCGGGGCAGCGGAATCAGCCAGTTGCCGTTCAAGCGGGCTTTCTGCGCCAATCCGCCCCAATGCCCTTCGCCAACACCCCAGCCGTTGAGTACGACCTGATCACCAACCTTGTAGTCCGGATGCCCGCTGACTTCGACAGTGCCTGCCAGATCGATCCCCGGCACCATCGGGAATTTACGCACCACCGGGCTGCTGCCGGTGATCGCCAGGCCATCCTTGAAGTTCAGCGTGCTGTACGCCACACGCACTGTCACATCGCCCTCGGGCAGTTGATCGTCATTGATCTCTTGCAGTGTGGCCCGGTAACCGCTGTCGTCTTTGTCGATCAAAATGCCTTTGAACATCGCTGCCTCCTCATGGATTCAATCAGTTGTCATGCCGTTGAAATAGCACACCGCAACATTTTGCCGTACCCGACTTTAAGCCAATCCGGGCGCGTCCATCACCGGCGACCAGACTTTTTTCTCGGTCCTGAAAGGCCTCTGGAAATATTACCGTCGAGGGTCGGTGGCAGAATGCATCGGCATTAACGAACGGGACGCACCCCATTCAAAAACTCGATTGGTCTTGCGCCCGTCTTTGCTGATACAAATCCCGCTCTACCGACCCTGCCCTGTTTTGACGCCGGAGAACCTTTCAAATGAGCCAATGGCCAGACACCCGAATTCTTGATCTGCTTGGAATCGAACTGCCGATCATCCAGGCCCCGATGGCCGGTGCCACCGGCTCGGCCATGGTGATCGCAGCGAGCAACGCCGGCGGCCTGGGTTCGATGCCCGCTGCCATGCTGAGCACCGAGCAGTTGCGCGAGGAGCTGAAAACGATTCGCCAACACAGCCAGCGCCCGATCAACGTCAACTTTTTCTGCCATCAACCTCCCGCCGCCGATGAGCAACGCGCTCGGGACTGGAAGCATCTGCTGGAGCCCTATTACCGTGAACTGGGCGTCGACTTTGATGCACCGACGCCAATATCCAATCGCGCGCCGTTCGATAATGCGACCTGCGAAGTGATCGAAGAGCTTCGCCCCGAAGTCGTGAGTTTCCACTTCGGCCTCCCGGAAAAATCCCTGATGGATCGCGTGAAAGCGACCGGGGCAAAAGTGCTGTCTTCGGCGACCACCGTCGAAGAAGCCGTCTGGCTTGAACAACATGGCTGCGATGCGATCATCGCCATGGGTTACGAGGCGGGTGGGCATCGGGGCATGTTCCTCAGCGACGACTTGAGCAGCCAGGTAGGGATTTTCGCCCTGGTGCCCCAGATCGTCGACGCGGTGAAAGTGCCGGTCATTGCGGCAGGTGGCATTGCCGATGCAAGAGGCGTGGCGGCGGCTTTTCTGTTGGGTGCTTCGGCGGTGCAAGTGGGCACGGCGTACTTGTTCACGCCAGAGGCCAAGGTCAGCGCGTCTCATCACAAGGCGTTGCGCACGGCCAAGGAAAGCGAGACCGCCGTCACCAACATTTTCACCGGACGCCCGGCGCGCGGGATTCTCAATCGGGTGATGCGTGAACTCGGCCCCATGAGCGATAAAGCGCCGGCCTTTCCGTTGGCGGGTGGGGCGTTGATGCCGTTGCGCGCCAAAGGGGAAGCGGATTTCAGCAACCTCTGGGCCGGGCAGGCGTTCACGCTGGGTGTTGAAATGACCACGGCGGAACTGACGCGGCGGCTGGCCGAGGAAGGTCTGGCGAAACTGACTCGCCGCTGAACCACCTTCGGCCAGTGAAAACCTGTGACGAGGGGGCTTGCCCCCGTTCGACTGCAAAGCAGTCGCAAAATTGACTACAAACCCGCTGTTGCAGGGTTCAGGGCCGCTTCGCGCCCCAACGGGGGCAAGCCTCCTCGCCACCGTTCAATGCATTCCAGTTCCAACACATTCCGTTTGCAGGCAATTCGCTATATATTCCGCTATATAGCGTTTACCCCCTCGCTGCATTTGCCTATGACGGAGCCGTTTCATGACCATTCGTGCCTCACGTTTTGCCCTCACAAGCCTTGCCAGCCTGCTCGCTGTGTTCGCCCTCGGGTCTGCCCAGGCGGATGAAGTCCAGGTCGCAGTAGCCGCCAACTTCACCGCACCGATCCAGGCCATCGCTGCCGATTTCGAGAAAGACACCGGGCACAAACTGGTCACCTCCTTTGGTGCAACCGGCCAGTTCTACACCCAGATCAAGAATGGCGCGCCGTTCGAAGTGTTCCTCTCGGCGGACGACACCACACCGCAAAAACTCGAAACCGAAGGCGATACCGTCAAGGGTTCGCGTTTCACTTACGCCGTTGGCACCCTGGCACTCTGGTCGGCCAAGGAAGGTTATGTCGATGCCAAAGGCAAGGTGCTGAGCGACAACAAGTATCAGCATCTGTCCATCGCCAACCCGAAAGCCGCGCCTTATGGCCTGGCCGCGACTCAAGTGCTGGCCAAGCTGGGCCTGACCGATAAGGTCAAAGACAAGATCGTCGAAGGCCAGAACATCACCCAGGCTTACCAATTCGTCTCCACAGGCAATGCCGAAATCGGCTTTGTGGCCTTGTCGCAGATCTACAAAGACGGCAAAGTCACCGGCGGTTCGGCGTGGATCGTTCCGGCCGACATGCACGACCCGATCAAACAAGACGCGGTGATCCTCAACAAAGGCAAGGACAACCCGGCCGCCAAGGCGCTGGTTGACTACCTCAAAGGTCCGAAAGCCGCGGCCGTCATCAAGTCCTACGGTTACCAACTCTAAATGACGTTAACGAGTGCCGATTTTTCCGCCATCTGGCTAACCCTGAAACTCGCGTCGCTGACGACGGTGATCCTGCTGGTGATCGGCACTCCGATTGCGTTATGGCTCTCGCGCACCCAATCCTGGCTGCGCGGCCCGGTCGGTGCGATCGTCGCCCTGCCCCTGGTACTGCCGCCCACGGTGATTGGTTTTTATCTGTTGCTGGCGCTCGGCCCCAACGGGTTTGTCGGCCACTTCACGCAGTCGCTGGGGCTCGGCACCCTCACCTTCAGTTTTGCAGGGTTGGTCATTGGCTCGGTGCTCTACTCGATGCCGTTTGTAGTGCAGCCACTGCAAAATGCTTTTTCCGCCATTGGCACCCGCCCATTGGAAGTGGCCGCGACCTTGCGCGCCAATCCCTGGGACACATTCTTCAGCGTGATCCTGCCGCTGGCCCGACCGGGGTTCATTACGGCGGCGATTCTCGGCTTCGCCCACACCGTCGGTGAATTCGGCGTGGTGCTGATGATCGGTGGCAACATTCCCGACAAGACCCGCGTGGTGTCGGTGCAGATCTACGATCACGTCGAAGCCATGGAATACGCCCAGGCCCATTGGCTGGCCGGGGCGATGCTGGTGTTCTCGTTTACCGTGTTGCTGGCGCTCTACTCCAGCCGCAAAACCAAAGCGGGCTGGAGCTGATCAATGATCCATACGCGCATGAAACTGAAGTATTCGGGGTTCGCCCTGGATGTGGACCTGCAATTGCCCGGTCGCGGCATCACCGCACTGTACGGACACTCCGGTTCAGGCAAAACCACCTGCCTGCGCTGCATTGCGGGCCTGGAACGGGCCGAACAGGGTTTTATCCAGGTCAACGATGAGGTCTGGCAGGACAGCGACAAGAAGATTTTCGTCCCGCCGCACAAACGCGCGTTGGGTTACGTCTTTCAGGAAGCCAGCCTGTTTGCGCATCTTTCGGTGCTGGCCAACCTGGAATTCGGCCTCAAGCGCATCCCGAAACAACAGCGCCGGGTGGACATGACCCACGCGACTGAACTGCTCGGGATCGGCCATTTGCTGGATCGCCACCCGCAGCACCTTTCGGGCGGTGAACGGCAGCGCGTCGGCATCGCCCGCGCGTTGCTGACCAGTCCGAAACTGTTGCTGATGGACGAACCGCTGGCCGCGCTGGACGCTCAACGCAAAAGCGAAATCCTGCCCTACCTGCAACGACTGCACGATGAACTGGACATCCCGGTGCTGTACGTCAGCCACTCCCAGGATGAAGTCGCGCGGCTGGCCGACCACATCGTCCTGCTCAGCGACGGCAAGGCACTGGCCAGCGGCCCGATCGGCGAAACCCTGGCGCGGCTCGACCTGCCGCTGGCGCTGGGCGATGACGCGGGCGTGGTGATCGAGGGTCACGTGAGTGCCTATGACGCCGACTATCAATTGCTGACCCTGCAACTGCCCGATACGGCCCTGAACATTCGTGTGGCGCACACGCCGATGGACGCCGGCCAGGCGCTTCGCTGCAAGGTCCAGGCGCGGGATGTCAGCCTGAGCCTGCAAAGCGTCGAGCAAAGCAGCATCCTCAATCGCCTGCCGGTGACCGTGATCAGTGAGATGGGCGCGGACAACGCCGCCCACGTGCTGATTCGTCTGGATGCTGCCGGTACACCGCTGCTGGCACGGATCACCCGCTACTCCCGAGACCAGTTGGGCGTGCACCCCGGGCAGCAACTCTGGGCGCAGATCAAAGCGGTGGCGGTGCTGGCGTAAATCCGCTGGCACGACTGCATCGGTGCGCGGTCAATGGCTGTAATGGCCCCTGATTCGTCGCCAAGGACTACCGCCATGCCCGATACCGCGCTGCTTGATGTGCTGCCGCCTGACCTGCATTACGTCGATGACACCGTGCCCGGCATCACCCGTAAAAAACTGCGCGGCAAGTTCTGCTATTTCGATCCGAAGGGCCAGCGCATCACTGACCCGGACGAGATCAAACGCATCAACGCGCTGGCCGTGCCCCCGGCCTACACCGATGTATGGATCTGCGCCGACCCGCGCGGTCATCTGCAAGCCACCGGCCGCGATGCTCGGGGTCGCAAGCAATACCGTTATCACCCGCGCTGGCGAGAGGTGCGCGATGCCGACAAATACTCGCGCCTGCGGGATTTCGGACTCGCCTTGCCGAAGTTGCGCAAACAACTGGAAGCCCTGCTGGCGGCCCCCGGCTTCAGCCGTGACAAGGTCATGGCCACAGTCATCACCTTGCTCGATGCGACGCTAATCCGTGTCGGCAACACCCAGTATGCCCGGGACAACCGTTCCTACGGCCTGACCACCCTGCGCAGCCGTCACGTCGAGGTCAACGGCAGCGCGATCCTGTTCCAGTTTCGCGGCAAGAGCGGCGTCGAACATCAGATCACCGTGAAAGACCGTCGCCTGGCGCGGATCATCAAGCGCTGCCTGGAGATTCCGGGGCAAAACCTGTTTCAGTATCTGGATGAAAACGGTGAGCGGCACACCGTCAGCTCCTCCGACGTTAACGCCTATCTACAAACCCTCACCGGCGCAGACTTTACCGCCAAGGACTACCGCACCTGGGCCGGCAGTGCCCTGGCGCTGTCGGTATTGCGCGAATTGCAGTGGGAGCCGGAGTCGGACGCGAAGCGGCATGTGGTGGAGATGGTCAAGAACGTCGCCAGGCAACTGGGCAACACCCCGGCGGTCTGCCGCAAGTGTTACATCCACCCGGCGGTGCTGGATGGTTTTCTCCTGGGTGCGTTGGCCGAGTTGCCACGCCCGAGAACACGCAAAGGGCTGAGGGCCGAGGAAGTCGGATTGGCGATGTTTTTAGAGAAAATGGTCGAGTCGACTGAGGCGTCGCCAGCGCCTGGCGCAGTGGTTGAACCGACGAACTGACCTGTCCATTTTTTGCACGATCGCAAATGGCTTCTATAGTTGATGTGAACATGAATCAGCTGCGGTGATGCCATGGAAGACATTTTCGTCGTTAAGCGCTGCAACAAGATCATCATTCATGGCCGTCGAGCCGGGGAAGTCAGTCACCAGCCTCCCGACGCCGCTGTCTGGTATCGCATCGCCGATACTCGCACTCGCGGCTTCATCGGAGACGGTTTTGATTTTGAGGAAGACGCCCAGCGAGCCTGCCTGCAGCTCAATGCCAGATCACAAGTGACGGCCCGACAAGGCTGAAGTCAGGGTCTATACTGAAAGCAGCTGAAGGACCAGCGACCCCATCGGCAGAAAGCTCGCTCCAAGCGGGCTTTTTGTTGCCATCTGCCAGGTTTCTTGAACGGAGGTGTTTGCCATGTCCGAAAAAGAGTCCATCACCACCCTGCTCACCCTGCTTGACTCTCGCCAGGCTCGCTTGGCTGCGGCGTGCAAGGAAATCGCCGACTGGGTCGATCATCAAGGCGGACATCCGACCGCCCTCAGAATTCGTGATCGATTGAACGACATCGAGAAGGACGCGCCACTGATTCGCAATACGTTGTCGTCGCTCAAACCTGTCGACCCGCCCCTGCCAAAGTTCAGATGATTCGACCTGGACTCCGGACTCAAGAGCACGGCCTGATTCAGGACGCATGAACGGCGACATTTCGTCACCGGGTGCGTCCTTGCCTGATCGCCTCCAACTACTTCCCTGACCCGGCCTGGCGCTGGGCTTTTTCGTTGCTGCCTGCCCACATTTCACACAGCCTTCACATCTCAGGCCCTACAGTGGACCTACTCCTAATGAAGAATCCCTTGGCCCGCCCGCATGCGGGCCTTTTTTTGTCCGCTGTAAAGGTAACGAACGTCACTGGCCGCTGGAGGTCAAACGATCATACGTCACCAAGGAGACGTTCCAATGGTCACTCACTTCAAAGTCGGCGGGCATCTGGCCTGTGGTCACAAAGGCAGCAAACTCACCTCAACCAGCGAACTTACCCGGGTGAAATGCAGAAGCTGCCGTAATACCGATGCATTCAAGGACGCGCGTAAAGACCAGCGCAACGCTGCTCGTCGCGCCGCACGCAAAGCCAAGGTCACCCATACCGCCAATGATTGGCGGGCCGCCTGGGTTCAGCGTCTTACCGCCATGGACGGGCTGCAAAGATTGCCTCGTGGTTTCACCGGTCAACCGTTCGTTTAACCGACACGTCGGCGGCTGGCTCGAGTTCATTGGGTCCAGCCGCTGAAGCGGACGCCATGATCTCGCGTAACGACAGGCGCTTGAAGGACTCGACCAAGCTTCGCCCCTCCTCAGGCGGGCACGAGATGGCCAACCGCATGGTCGCTTCGCCCAGATGCCAGATCAGAAACGCAGACGCCTGAACCTGCTGCGCATCGCTGCCGGGGTACACCCGAAGCATCGCGTCGGCCAATAACCCGCCAGCAACACGACTTTCCTTCAGTTCCAACGCCATGAGCTGCTTGTCTGCCTGCATGCCGGACCAGATATCCCGCATCGCCGGCGATTCAAGAACGATCTCGTAATACTGATCGAGCAGCTCCGAATAGGCTGCTTGCAACCCCGGCGCATCCTCGACTGCCCCCAACGCCTCTTCGATACAGCGACGGCTTTGCGCGTTGTAGCGCTCGGCCAACGTGCGGATGACCGAACTCTTGTCGGGGAAATACTGATAAAGAGACCCGATGGAAATCTCGGAGCGCTCGGCGATTTCACTCATTTTTGTCTGATCGCTGCCCTTGGTCGCGATCAATTGAGTGGCCGCCGCCAGAATCCGCTCCTGACGCTCACGGCTACGCTGTTGCGTGGGGTTACGTCGGGTCGGCTCTGAAGTCGGCCGCTCGGGTTGTTCGGTGGTTTTCCTGGGCACTGGCGTGCTTCCCGATCAATAACATGACATAGGCTCACCTTAGCACTGCCCGTACGTCGGTTTCATCGGTTCTGTTGGTTGACGACAAAATGTGAGCGTTTATCATCTTTTAAACATGAGCATCACTCACATTAACCCGATAGAGATGAACGCGATGAAAACCACTCAAGAGCCCCTCCTCATTCTCGGCGCGACAGGCAAAACCGGGCGGCGGATCACGCAACGACTTCAAGCGGCTGGCGTGCCGGTTCGCCTGGGCAGTCGCGGGGCGAACCCGCCCTTCGACTGGGAGGATCGAACCACTTGGGAAGCCGCGCTGGATGGAATACGCGCGGTCTACATCTCCTTTCAACCGGACCTCGCGGTCCCCGGCGCGCTCGAGACAGTCGAGGCGTTCACCGATCAGGCGGTCAAAAGCGGCGTCCGCAAACTGGTGCTGCTATCGGGACGCGGAGAGGTCGAAGCGGAACAAGCCGAACACGTGGTTCAGAACAGTGGAGTCGACTGGACTATCCTGCGGGCCAGTTGGTTCTGCCAGAACTTCAGCGAGGCGCACTTTCTGGAGCCGATTCTGCTGGGAGAACTGGCCCTCCCCGTCGGCAACATCGCCGAGCCCTTCGTCGATGCAGAAGACATCGCCGAAATCGCAGTCGAAGCGCTGACCAAACCCGGACATTCAGGCCAACTCTATGAACTGACGGGCCCGCGAGCGCTGACCTTTGCCGAGGCCGTCAGTGAAATCGCCCGCGAGATCAAACGCGATATAGGTTTCGTGGCCGTGCCGCCGGACGCCTATCACCAGGTGCTGGAACAGGCACAGTTACCAAGAGAATTGATCGACCTGGTGCTGTATCTCTTTACCACCGTGCTCGATGGCCGCAATACACCGGTGGCCGATGGCGTCCAGCGCGCACTGGGTCGGCCGGCGCGGGACTTTACCGACTATGTTCGGCGCACGGCGGCTACGGGAATCTGGACACGCGAAGGTTGATCGGCGTTCCCGTCCAATTGAGCAAGGGGTGTGCGTTAGTTGGACAACTCCAAACTAATGCACACTGAACTTATTGTTCGTTGTCTTTTTCGTCTGATCGACAAACCAGACTGAAGTACCATCACTGTGTGCAGTACTACATTCCTTTCCATACTTTTGATAGTTGACGCAGATGACGTCGCCAGCCACTGCCCAATTCCCTTTTTCAACAGCATCACCTTTAATCTGGAGGCTCGCAGTCCCGTCAGGATTCAGGGTTTCCCAGAAAGTGTGCCCCGACTCCGTGGCGCTGGTGAGCTTTCGACCCACCAACGTCTGCTGTATCTCATCTCCACTTAATTGCTTCGCGCCTGGGGGTACGGGGGTATGGGCATCATTGGGAGTCTGGTGGCCAGAAGAACATCCAGCCAACAATAGCGCTACGGCCATGGCAGTCAATAACTTGCTCATAACTTCCACCTCTGATTGTTTTTATACTTCAACAACGTAGCTATTCAGATTAGATAAGTCCGAATCATGCAATATATTGTTTAACTATAAATTTATTAGCTGCGCCTAGCGCTTGCGGCCCCTTTGCCCTCTCGTCGGTGGCGACAAACAGCTTCCTGGACTAGGGTTCTATCGCATCGAACTGCGCCACCTTCATTGGTGCGCGCCTGATCAAGGAGGAGACAGATGACACCCATTCTTATGGCCGAGAAAACCTATCGAGCCTGGTCCAGCCCTATCTTGCTTGAGCTCAAGGAGAGAGAGCATCAGCTAGACCCATCAGCCCGCCAGGCTCTTCAAAATATCTTGGTAGAGAGGAGGCTCGTAGATACCGGCAATCCTTCCGGCATCGATCGACGGGACGCTGGCTCGGCTACTGACGACAGACACGAATAACACCCCGCCAAAGCAAACATGACCGACCAGAAACAAAACAAGGGCTTGCATTGGCTTTCGCCTGCAAGCCCTTGGCTTTAGATGGCACCCAACGCCCGAATCGACCCGCAACCGAACGTCTACTGCGCAAACACTCTAAAAAATCCCCGTTAAACTGATATCGATACTCGTCCTGTCACAGACGAGCATCCAAGATCATGTGCCGATTCGGTCTGCTGCAATAAAGCGCGAGGTGATGCCATGCTCCTGAAAGCCATATTCATCTACTGGCCGCTATTGTCGATCGTCATCGTGGCAGTCCTGTGCAGGCTCATCCATAACGCCAAGGTTGCCGACCGGATGTTGGAGAAACAACCTGCCCTGCGCCGCTTGCCACATAGATAGCAGCCACCTCATCGCAAAAACGGCAGTGAAATTCTTAAAATATCAGTATCAAGCGTCGGAATTTCGCAGTTTTCCAAGACCAGCATGTTGCCGTTTGATAGCTGCCAGTCGTAGAAGTCTGAAAAGTCGTCTTTGGCCAACGCGCGGATTGTCTTTGCAACAAAGCCGTGTGCAACTAGCAAAACAGTTTTCGAGGGGTATCTTGATTTCAGCTCAACCAAACCGTCTCGTACCCGCTCCACAACGTCGACAATTGACTCACCACCGGTTGGCCCGACATCCCAGCGACGAGTAATATTTTGCGACCAAAGCTGCGGATATCGCTCTCTTGCGTCAGGTTGGGTCAACCCCTCGAAAACCCCGACATCACGCTCTCGAAAGCAGTCCATGATCTCGACCGGAAGGTTTAGCCTTTCGTTAAGAATATTGGCGGTTTCTCTGGCCCTTAGACGTGGGGAAACGACAAGTACATCCAGGTTTTTGGGCAAATGCGCCTCAAGCGCTTGAGCTTGCTCACACCCACGTTCGGTAAGCTCTGGATCAAGCGATCCGAGGTAACGCTGTTCGGCATTGGCCCAGGTTTCCCCATGCCGCACGACATATAAATGCATGAAATCCATCTCAGCGAGTTAAAGAGTAGGAATTGTATCAATTCGAGATCACCTGGAGCTGGTGAGACTGAATCAGTGGGCCTACATGCCTTCGCCAGACGCTTACATCAAAACGCTGAAAACTTCATGGCCTCCCGCCACAATTAATTAGCAAGCTATGTTAAGTCGTGTCGCACTAATGCCTTTTTTCTTCCAACCCCAATTCATCGTCTATGATTCGCAAGGGACAAACTTTTGGAGTTCGATGGAGTTGAAGCACCTGCCTTCTGATTACTCCTTAGTCCCCCAACCCAAGGTATGCAACTGTTCACGGAGCGAAAACGATGAAGCTAAAAATCCTGACACTTTTGTTCTCACTTACGTTGTTTGGCTGTCACCTGAACACCCGAATGCCAGAAACACTTTCCCATGATGTTCCGATAGACATTAAAGAGTCGTCTATAGCGCTGCCGATCTCAATACCTGTCGATCAAATCAAAAACCTGCTCCAGCAAGCGATCAACGAAAATAGCGCGCAAGGTTACCTTTTCATGCAGGGTGGGATCAGCATAGCACCGGCAACAGACCTTCAAATCATTCTGAAAAATTCTGCGCCTGTTAGTGCTTCTGCAAAGAACGACTCAATAGAGCTTTCCATCCCCCTGCGGGCTGATCTTTATGTAAGCTGGAAGACCTGTTCTGGATGGCCGATCAAAATATGCGTTGGTCACCACGTTGATTCCGCGCCCGAATTTACCGTATTCGTTAACATGAAGCCGGGGCTAACACCTGACTATAAATTTCAACCTAATATAAATTTAACCTACAGCCTCGACAAACCAGTCAGCTTCCCGTTAGGCCCGTTCACTGTAAATCTGGTCTCTCAAACTAATAATGCAATCAATAAGCAGCTCACGTCCCTGCAAGCCAAACTTAACAATGAGTTGGCCGCCAAAGTGGATGCGCGTAAAGCTGCTCAGCAAGCGTGGGCAACAGCGACGAAGCCTATCTCGATATCGAAAGAAAACAACCTGTGGCTTGTCGGAGACGTCACACGCCTTTACTCTGCACCGTTCACCACAGTAAATAACTCTGCATTAATCAACGTAGGGATAGATGGGAAATTTTCTGCGGTTTTGGGCGATCCCCCATCCGCTCAAACCGAAGGGCCTTTGCCACCTCTCGCCATCCAGGCACCTAATCCGGGGTTTGTACTGAATCTCCCCCTGACAATTCAATATTCCGAACTAGAGAACCAGATTCGCAAGAACACCGATAAACTGATGTTTGACTATAAGGGCAACACGATTCAAGTCAAAGACGTGAAGATCAGCAGCACCGCGTCCGGTGAACTTTCCACTGGCTTCTACGTCACCTTGAAATCATCAGGGGAATGGCTCGGCAAGTCTGGATGGCTGTATTTGGTCGGCACACCTGTTTATGACCCTTCCTCCAGAATTGTATCTATCAAGAATCTGAGCTATGACACCCAAACTCAATCTGTGCTTGTAGACACCGCTGCCTGGGCTATCGAACCATTGGTGACTGCGAAATTTGAGGAGAAGCTGGCTGTCTCTATCGGTGACTATATAGATGCGACCACGGTAAAACTCAATGCTTTTGCAACGTCAATTCCGATCGAAGGTATTGGAGAGCTGAATGGGAAACTGGACGCGCTTGATGTCAATGCCATTATCGTTCAGACAAAGAGTTTAACTGTCCTGACTCACGCAAAAGGGGCGATGTCTATGAACTTGGAAAACGTCTCCATGCAAACAGCAGTTGCTAAAAAGTAGATGCGCACACGAAGTGCCGGTGCACTTCAAGATAACTATCATACAAGCCACATGATGGGGTGTCCGAACGCCATCCCATCAGCGGCCGAATGATAAAGAGCTCCAGGAAGCACCTAATTGAGGATCAGTTTTTGGATGAAGACCTGGACGAGCGATAAAAGAACCACAATCGATTGACCAGGACGAAGAGCACGACCGGGCCAACCATGACCACCGTTAAACCAAAGCCTTCAACAGCCCCGGCCCCCTCAAGCCTTGCCCCGACCACGATGGATAAAAAGGTCACGACAACCAGCCAAATCGCAGCCCTGCCTCGAATGATGAAAGCGTCCTTCATAGCGTTATTTCAAATCCTTTTGAATCAGCAGAAACAAACAAGGGTTTGCATCAGCTTTCGCCCGCAAACCCTTGATTTTAGATGGTGCCCGAAGCCGGAATCGAACCGGCACGCCCTTACGAGCGGGGGATTTTAAGTCCCATGCGTCTACCAGTTTCGCCATTCGGGCGGTAGCGCGGTGAAGCGGTCTGAACACTGCAAACAACAAACTGGCAGCGCTGACGCTTGTGCAACAGAGGGGGAAATATATACACCCCGCCCCGGTGAAGCAAGTTCGCAGATGCCCTTTTCAAGACTAAATTTTGCAAGGCAGTGCAAATAAAAAAGCTCCGTAAATCATAGATCTACGGAGCTTGTTTAAAGTGGAGGCCGAGGTCGGAATCGAACCGGCGTAGGTGGATTTGCAATCCACTGCATAACCATTTTGCTACTCGGCCTCAAACATCTGATGTCATGTAGCACAACATCAAACGCGTACAAACTTGGAGTGAGATTCTAGATCTAACCCCTTGAAAACATTGAGCTTTTTCAGCGGTCAGTGCTTTCGATGGCGTGAATTATGTACTGATTTCCCGAGGCTGGCAACCCCTTGATTTCAAAAAAAATTCTGCCTGGTGGATTCAGGGTTTTGAGCCAGCCGCTCAGCCCTGCGGTTTGGGGTCTTCCGGTATTTGTACTACCGCAATCACCGGTTCCATGCCCCAGTCCCCATGCAGATACCAGTCGTCTCCGATCATTTCGGCCGGATGCATCGTCCTGTCGGAACCATTGCCGCACGCCAGGGAGTTGGCCGGACAGTATCTGTCGCAGCCCCAGCAAATGCGTTCGGGATGTTTGGGGCTGATGGGAAAGTTCTTGGCCATGTCGATTCCCGGTATGCAACTAGGATGTGCTTCCAACCTACCGCCCCCACGCCAAAATGCCCTTGATACGGATCAAGGACCAACATCGAAAGCGTCCGGGCATGGCGTTAATCGCTCAAAACTTGATAACAATCATTATTATTCGCAAGAAAGCTTCCTACACTCGGGCTCCTACTTATCACTGCCCAGGAAGACATCATGCGTACGACCTTTTCGCTGTCACTCGCCCTGCTCATGCTCGCACCACTGGCTCAGGCCAAGGAATACCCGATCGGGGAACCACAGCTGTGTCCGGGACTGGAAGTCGGGGCGGTGTATTTGCAGCCGATCGAAATGGCGCCTGCCGGGATGATGCGTGCCACCGCGGATTCCGATGTGCATCTGGAAGCCGACATCCGGGCCACTGCGGACAATCGCCAGGGCTTTCAGGAAGGCAGTTTCGTGCCGTACCTCAACGTGTCCTTCAACCTGAAAAAACATGGCAGCGACCCGGAACTCAAAGGCGATTTCCACGCCATGGTCGCCAATGACGGTCCGCACTATGGCGACAATGTAAAGCTGCTGGGCCCTGGCAAATATCAGCTGACGTTCACCATCCTGCCACCCAGCGGTCATGGCTCCCTTGGGCGTCACACAGACAAGGAGACCGGTGTAGCGCCTTGGTTCGAACGCTGTGAACTGCACTATGAATTCATCTACGCCGGCATCGGTAAAAAAGGCGGCTACTGAATGAAACGTCTGCAGATTGCCTGGCTGATGTTGGCCGGAGCAGTTGCGCCGTTGTCGGCCCATGCCGAATTGCCGACCTATGAACTCAGCCTTCGCGATGGTCACTTCACGCCCGCCGTGCTGGAGGTGCCGGCCGGACAACGCTTCAAGATCGTCCTGAAAAACATCGGGCAAGGGCCTGCCGAGTTCGAGAGCACGCCGTTGCGGGTGGAAAAAGTGCTGTCGCCGGGCGTGACGACCTTCGTGGTCATTCACCCCCTCAGGCCCGGTCACTACCCCTTCTTCGACGAGTTCAATCCGCAATTGCCCGAGGGCGACATCCTCGCGAAATAACCTGTCAGCACACGGAGTTTTCATGAATCTATCGATGTTCATCGTCTGGCGCGAAAGCGTCGAGGCGTTGCTGGTGATCGGCATTCTCCAGGCCTGGGTCAGCCAGCAGGGCCAGGGTAATCGCCTGGTCAAATACCTGTGGGCCGGTGTGGTGCTGGGGTTGATGCTCTCGGGCCTGCTGGCGGTGCTGATTCTGTTTGCCGGTGAGGCCATGAGCGGGTCGGCCAGTGAATGGTTCCAGGCCGCACTCGCACTGGTGGCCAGCCTGTTGATCGTGCAGATGGTGGGCTGGATGCACCGCCACGGGCGCACCCTCAAGCAGGATTTGCACCACCACGCCGATAGCCATCTGGCCCGGCAAGGCGGCTTGGGGTTGTTGCTGTTGGCGATGCTCGCGGTCAGCCGTGAAGGCAGCGAAACGGTGGTGTTTCTCTATGGCGCCGGAGCTCAACTACGAGGCCCGCAACTCGGTCTGTTCGCCGTTGGCGGCGTGTTAGGGCTGGTGCTGTCGGCGCTGACCATTACCCTGCTGCACAGCAGCCGCCGGTTCATTTCGTGGCAACGATTCTTTGCCATCAGTGAGGTCATCCTGCTCATGCTCGGCGCGGCGTTGCTGGTCAGCGGCACCGAGCGGATCGGCGGCCAACTGCTCGCCCTGGATGTGCCGGAAGTGGTTTACAGCATCGCTGGCGACGCGCTGTGGGACAGCAGCGCATTGCTGAGCGACAGCCATGGATTGGGCGGTTTCCTGGCTGGTTTTGCCGGTTATCGGGCGACGCCCAGCGGCATGACCTTGCTGGTGTGGATCGGTTACTGGCTGGCCGTCGGCGGATGGCTACGGCAACGGACGGCGGAAAAAGTCCCATGCCTGAGCTGAGTTGGCGCAATCGATGGCTCCAGCGCCTGGGTGACGGGATGCGTCGTCATGCGCCCGTCATTCGTGCCGTGCAGTGGGTGGTTGTATTGTTTTACGCGTTGCTGCTGGTGGTCCCGGCGTTGTTGCCGCTGCCGGACAGCCAGGCGCGGATGCTCGACAACCTGACCTTGCTCGCGCAGTTTCTGTTCTGGGGGATCTGGTGGCCGTTCGTGCTGCTGTCGATCGTGATGTTCGGTCGACTCTGGTGTGGCGTGCTGTGCCCGGAAGGTTCGCTCAGCGAATGGGCCAGCCATTACGGTAAAGGCATGGGTGTGCCGCGCTGGTTGCGCTGGGGCGGCTGGCCAACCTTGGCGTTCTGCCTGACGACCCTCTACGGCCAGTTGATCAGCGTCTACGACTACGCTCAGGCGGCGTTGCTGATTCTGGGTGGTTCGACGGTCGCGGCGGTAGTCGTTGGGTTGTTGTTCGCCCGGGGCAAGCGGGTCTGGTGCCGTTACCTGTGCCCGGTCAGCGGCGTCTTCGCCTTGCTCGCCCGGCTCGCGCCGGTGCATTTTCAGGTCGATGAACAGCGCTGGATAGAGAACGCCGCACCGCGCCTGCCACCGCCCAACTGCGCACCGCTGCTCGATATCCGCCGCCTGCAAGGCGCCAGTGACTGCCACGCCTGCGGGCGATGCAGCGGACAACGCGGCGCCGTCCAACTGATCGCCCGTTCCAGCAATCAAGAGATTCTTCACGCGACAGCGCAGACGCTGTCCCGCTGGGATGCACGCTTGCTGTTGTTTGGTGTGATCGGCCTGGCGATGGGCGCGTTTCAGTGGACCGTCAGCCCATGGTTCGTCGCCCTCAAACAAACCCTCGCCCAATGGCTGGTCGAACACGACCAGTTTTGGGCCTTCGAGGACAACGCGCCCTGGTGGCTGCTCACCCATTACCCGCAGCTCAACGACAGCTTCAGTTGGCTCGACGGTTTTAGCATCGTCGCTTACCTGAGTTTGAGTTCGATGATGCTCGGCACCGCGTTGATGATTCTCCTGCGCCTGACCGCCCGTCTGGCAGGTGATCGCGCACTGTATTGGCCCCTGGCGCTCACGCTCACGCCCCTCGGTGGTGCCGGACTGTTTCTCGGGTTGTCGGCAACCACCGTGAAATTGTTGCGCTATGAAGGTCTGTTGCTGGAATGGGTACAACCGGCCAGGGCCTGGCTGTTGGTCGCGGCGATGGGCTGGAGTGTGCTGCTGGGATGGAAACGGCTGAACGGCGAAAGCCTGTCCCTGGCACGACGCGCGTCTGGCAACGCGTGTCTGTTACTGGCCAACGGCTTGATCGGGTTTGGCTGGTGGTTGCAGTTCTGGGGCTGGTCCTGAAGCGCCCTCATCCACAACCACCCTCCCGGATTACCTAGACTTTGAAGCGCGCCACTGTCTGGTGCAGCGCCCCCGCCATCTGCGCCAATTCGTGGCCAGCGGTGTCGGTATGCTGCGCACCGAGCAAGACCTGCTCGGACAAGTTGCGAATACCCACCAGATTGCGATCCACCTCACGCGCCACCAACGCCTGCTCCTCCGTGGCACTGGCAATCATCAGGTTGCGCTCATTGATCTGCGAGATGGACCGGGTGATCTCATCCAGTGCGTCCCCCGAGCGTTGCGCCACTTCCAGAGTGGCCCAAACCAGGTTGCTGCTGCTTTGCATGGCCGTCACGGCATGGCCGGTGTCCTGGCGAATGTTGCCGATCATCTGCTCGATTTCCTGGGTGGACTCCTGCGTCCGATGGGCCAACGCACGCACTTCATCGGCGACCACCGCAAAGCCGCGTCCGGCATCCCCGGCCCGCGCCGCTTCAATTGCCGCGTTGAGGGCCAGCAGATTGGTCTGCTCGGCGATGCTGCGAATCACGTCCAGAACCTTGCTGATGTCCTGCACCCGGCCGGCCAATTGTTCGATGCGCTGCGAGGTGTCGGTGACGCCGTCGGCCAGTTCGCCGATAGAAACCACGGTTTCCTGAACCTGTTCACGGCCGCGCTGGGCGGTTTGCTCGGACTGCTTCGAGGCCTCGGAAGTGCTGACCGCGTTGCGCGCCACTTCATCGACCGCCGCGGTCATCTGGTTCACCGCCGCCGCTGCCTGCTCGATCTCCAGCCCCTGCAATTGCAGGTTGCTGGCGGTCTGGCTGCTGACAGCGCTCAGCTCTTCGGAGGAACTGGCCACCCGGCCCACCGAATTCGCGATGTGCTTGACCATGGCATTCAGGCTTTGCTGCATCTGGTGCATGTTCATCATCACGCTGCCACCGACACTGGAACTCACCGGCACCTGAATCGTCAGGTCGCCCTCGGCGATTTGACTCAAGTAGCGTGCGGCATCGTCCGGCTCACCACCCAGCGGCCGGGTCACACTGCGCGTGACGACGACTGCGGCGGCAATGACCAGCGCCACGCAGAACAGGAACAACCCGAGCATGTTGCGCCGGGCATCGCTGTACAGCTCTTGCGCCGACTGCTCACGGTCGACGAAAATTTTTCCTTGCAGCGCCATCAACTCATCCAGGCTTCGGTACACCTCGGCTTCGGCCGGCACGACCTTTTGCTTGAGCTGCGCCATGGCGTCATCGAAGGCCCCTTGCCTGATCAACACCTGCACTTGGGTGAACGCGGCGACATAGGCTTCGCGATTCTTTTTCAGGGCCACATAAGCAGCTTTACCCTCTGGCAGATAGAACAACGGCTCAAGCGTTTCGAGCGCCTGAGTGATGCGTTTTTTGGTGGTGTCGATGGACTGCTGAACTTGTTGATTGTCTTTATTGATCAGCAGGTCCCGGGTGTTCCTGGCGTTATCGCGCACGCCGGTGGCAATGACCATGATCGGTTCGATCTTCGGCCAGTCCTGTTTGACGATAACCACTGCCTGTTCCTTGAGCGTTGCCAGATCGTGCAACGCGTAAAACGCCATGCCCATCAGTGCCAGCGGCGCGATTGCAAAGCCGATGACGATACGTTGTGCGGTCGTTAATTTAGCCATATCAAATGCTCCCCGTTTGATACCTGCCTGATTGGCAGCGCATTTGAAATTCATGGCGGATGTCACTGCTGAACATTGATCCCAGGTTCGGTTACCCCCGTAGCACGAACGCTGGAAACAACTCGCGCATTGCTTCCCACAGATCGGGTAGCAAGGCTTGTGCCGAAACACTCGGCAACAGCGGATCGAACATCCGCTCGGTGCGCACCAGTTGCACGGCGAAGCGCTTGACGCCGCGCTCGCTCAATCGCTGCGCCAGGGTCAACAGCCGTGCCGGTTCGAAGAGATGCCAATGCACGGTGGTGCGACATTCGTAGTCGACACCGCTGGCCAGCAGATGATCGAGGCTGCGCCAGTTGGCGGTTCCACTACCCTCGACCCGAGTGATGGCCTGGCAATCTTCGGGCAACGCCTTGACGTCGAATCCGACCCAATCGGCCCCGGTCAGTGCCTTGGCAAACGCGGCCGGCTTGATGCCGGCGCTGTGCAAGCCGATGCGAAAACCCATCGCCCGTACTTCATCCATGGCGTCGCGCAAGCCGTCCTGCAAGGTCGGCTCACCGCCGCTGAACACCACAGCATCGAGCAGGTCCTGACGACGTTGCAGAAACGCCAATACCCGCCGCCAATCCACTTCCTCAGTGCCACGAGGCGGAATCAGTTGCGGGTTATGACAGTAGCGACAACGCCAGGCGCACCCCTGGCAAAACAGCACGCAGGCGAGCTGTCCCGGATAGTCGATAGTGGTCAGGGGCACCATGCCCCCGACCCGAAGCGTTCGACTCATTGGCGCCCGGCCACTGCCGCGCTTTTTTCAGTGAAGTGCACCCGCTCGCGGTGCTCGGACTGTTTGCCCGGATTGAACGCCGACACAGGACGGTGATAGCCCATCACCCGGGTCCAGACTTCGCAGCGTTGACGTTGAGCCTGGGGCAGTGCTTGCGATGCATTCATGGTGAAGCTCCTTGCGGTTGAGTGGATCGAAATCATTGAACGGTCATCACTGTAGGAGCGAGCGCGCTCGCGATGAACTCAAGAGCGGCGCGTTCATTCAGAAAACGCGCGTTATCGTTAACGTCCATCGCGAGCGAGCTCGCTCCTACAGGGGCACTAGTGAACGGTGCCGGTTTGCTGTTCTTTGAGCAGCAGAACCTCGTCGCATTTGGGGCAGAACTCGTGCTCGCCATCGAGGTAGCCGTGCACCGGGCAGATTGAGAATGTCGGGGTCACGGTCAGGTATGGCAGGCGGAAGCGTCCGAGGGCCTTGCGCACCAGTTGCTTGCAGGCTTCGGTCGAGGAAATCCGCTCGGCCATGTACAGATGCAAGACCGTGCCGCCGGTGTATTTGCATTGCAGTTCGTCTTGAAGCTCCAGGGCCTCGAAGGGGTCTTCGGTGTAGCCCACGGGCAGTTGCGAGGAGTTGGTGTAATACGGCGCCAGAGTGCTGCCGGCCTGGAGAATGTCGGGGTAGCGCTTGAGGTCTTCCTTGGCGAAGCGGTAGGTGGTGCCCTCCGCCGGAGTCGCTTCCAGGTTGTACATGTGGCCGGTTTCTTCCTGGAAACGCAGCAACGTGGCGCGCACATGATCGAGCAGGTTCAGGGCAAACTGACGGCCATGCTCGGTATGCATGCCCTCCTCGTCGCCGGTGAAATTGCGCAGCATTTCATGCATGCCGTTGAGGCCGATGGTGGAGAAATGGTTGCGCAGGGTTCCCAGGTATCGCTTGGTGTACGGGTACAAACCGGCATCCATGTGGTGCTGGATGACTTTGCGCTTGACCTCCAGGCTCTCCATCGCCAGCTCCATCAGCGTGTCCAGACGCTTGAGCAAGCCGCTGGTATCGCCCTTGAACACATAGCCCAGGCGCGCGCAGTTGATGGTCACCACGCCGAGCGATCCGGTCTGCTCCGCCGAGCCGAACAAACCGCCACCGCGCTTGAGCAACTCGCGCACATCCAGCTGCAAGCGGCAGCACATCGAGCGCACCTGATTGGGTTGCATGTCCGAATTGAGGAAGTTCTGGAAGTACGGCAAGCCGTAACGCGCGGTCATCTCGAACAGACGGTCGGCGTTTTCACTGTCCCATGGAAAGTCATGGGTGATGTTGTAGGTCGGGATCGGAAAGGTGAACACCCGCCCTTTCGCATCGCCGGCCTGCATCACCTCGATATAGGCACGGTTGAGCAAGTCCATTTCGACTTGCAGGTCGCCATAGGCAAACGGCATTTCCTCACCGCCGATGACGGGGATTTGTTCGCGCAAATCCTGCGGGCAAACCCAGTCGAAGGTCAGGTTGGTAAAGGGTGTTTGAGTACCCCAGCGCGACGGCACGTTGAGGTTGTAGATGAACTCCTGGATCGCCTGGCGCACCTCCTGAAAACTCAGCTGGTCCTTGCGCACGTAGGGTGCCAGGTAGGTGTCGAACGAGCTGAACGCCTGGGCACCGGCCCATTCGTTTTGCAGGGTGCCGAGGAAATTCACCATTTGCCCCAGGGCACTGCTCAAATGCTTCGGCGGACCGGCTTCAACACGCCCCGGCACACCGTTGAGCCCTTCGTGCAACAGGGTGCGCAGTGACCATCCGGCGCAGTAGCCGGCGAGCATGTCGAGGTCGTGCACATGCAAATCCGCTTCGCGGTGAGCCTGGCCGATGGCTTCGCTGTACACCTCGTCCAGCCAGTAGTTGGCGGTGACCTTGCCCGACACGTTCAGCACCAGCCCGCCCAGGGAATACCCCTGATTGGCGTTGGCCTGGACCCGCCAGTCTTCGCGGTCCAGGTACTCGTTCATCGAGGTCGCCACCTCGACCATGGTCCGGCGGTCGCGGCGCAAACGCCCGTGCTGTTCGCGGTAGACGATATAGGCGCGCATGGCGAAGAAATAACCGGCATCCATCAGCACCCGTTCGACACGATCCTGGATCTGCTCGACATGCAGTCTTGGCAGTCCCTCCAATCGGGCGAGGACTGCTTCGAGCAAGCCTTCGACTTCAACGTCGGTGTACTCCCCGGTGGCCTTGCCGGCAGCGATCAACGCCTGACGGATCTTGTCGGCATCGAAGGCAACCAGATCGCCATTGCGTTTGTGCAAACGGTTACATCCTACTGAGATCAGCGTGCTCTGCATTCGGCCTCCAAACACTACATATAGATTTTTTACAACTAAAAAACACAACATGCAGTGAAGACTACGGACAAAAAACGGATCTGCAATTGATCGATATCAAGATTTACCGGTGAAAAAATACGTTGGCCAGCGAGGATCCAATGTGGGAGCGAGCCTGCTCGCGATAGCGATAGAACATTCAATATTGATGTTGAATGTGCTGCCGTCATCGCGAGCAGGCTCGCTCCCACATTGGGTTTCTGTGTTTTCAGGTCAATTCAACCGCCGCTCATGTTCATGAACCGCACAATCTGTACCTCTCCGTCGGGGGTGAAATCATGGCGTAGCGGTTTGCCACGCAGTGCTTTCTGCACCGCGTTGATCACGGGCTGGTCATCCAGCGGATAACGTCGTAGTAATCCGCGCAAATCAAGGGCATCGTCCTGGCCCAAACACAGCAACAACTTCCCTTCAACCGTCATCCGTACCCGATTGCAGCTGCCACAGAAGTTGTGACTGTTGGGTGAGATGAAACCGATCCGGGTATCGGGATGGCGCTCCAGGCGCACATAGCGCGCCGGCCCGCCGCTGTTTTCCGTGCTGTCGAGCAACCGATGCCGGGTGGCGATCAGTGCCCGCACTTCGTCGCTGGAACAGAACGACTCGCCCCGGGAACGGCCGACGTCGCCCAAGGGCATTTCTTCGATAAAACTGATATCGATGCGCTGGTCGATGGCGTACTGCACCAACGCCGGGACTTCATCGAAGTTGCGTCCCTTCATCACCACGCAGTTCAGTTTGACCCGCTCGAACCCCGCGTCCCGCGCCGCTTCAATGCCGCCCAGCACCTGATCGAGATCGCCGTTACGGGTGATTGCGCGAAATTTCTGCCCGTCGAGACTGTCGAGGCTGATGTTCATCCGCTTCACGCCGGCCTCGACCAACGGCCGCGCCAGCCGGCCCAGTTGCGAGCCGTTGCTGGTCATGACCAGTTCACGTAAACCGGGCAACGCGGCGATGTTGCGACACAGTCCGACAATGCCCGGACGAATCAGCGGCTCGCCGCCGGTGAGGCGGATCTTGCGTACGCCCAACCCGACGAACAACGTTGCCAGGCGCTGCAATTCTTCCAGCGTGAGCACCTGCTGGCGCGGCAGGAAGGTCATGTTTTTCGCCATGCAATACACACAACGAAAATCACACCGGTCCGTGACCGACATCCGCAGATAATCGATCTGCCGCCCAAAACCATCCTGCATCACAGCGTTCATCACATCTCCCGGTTTGCCTCGATGCTCACTGCACCAGCGGTGAGTCGGCGCCCTGCAAGTGGATGCCACGAATATCCGCCGCACCGATCAGGGTTTGCAGGTACTGCACCAGCGCTTTCTGCCAGACAGCCTGCTGCAACTGCGTGCGAATCGCCGTCGACACCACTTCATAAGGCAACGGCATGCCTTCGATCCGCTGATCGACACTGACCACATGCCAGCCGTAACGACTTTCCAGCGGTTTGCTGGCCAGCCCCGGCGCCAGGGTGAACAGCTGACGCTCCAGTTCAGGCACGGTCTGGCCCTTGCTGATCTGCCCCAGAGAACCGCCTTGAGCCTTCGACGGGCAGGCCGAATATTTCACGGCCAGCTCGGCGAAACTGCCGGGGAACTCTTCCAGGCGCTGCAACAGGATTTCCGCCTGAACATGCGCCAGCTCGCGGGCCTCGACATCGTCCGGCGCGCATTCGAGCAGGATGTGCCGCACCGCCAGCAACGGCGCGCTGTGAAAGCGCCCGCGATTGTTTTCGTAGTAGCGAAGACTGGTTTCCTCGTCGCACTGCGGCACGTGCACCTCACGTTCGAGCAACAAACGCGTGGCGGCCTCTTCTTCGTTCTCCCCGGCGCCGATCTCCAGCGACACGCCAAGTTCGGCAATGCGCTGCTGCAACAGCTCGCGGATCACCAGCGCCCTGGCAGCCAGATAGACCGCCTCTTCGCGGCTTTCGGCCGGGTGATATTGCAGCTCCAGGGCCATCGCTTCCGGGGTGATCAACACCTCGTTGACGCTGACGATCGGCCACTCCTGTTCGCTGCTGGCGATCAACTGCGACGGCGCATCACCGGCCACCGCGGGTTCAACCGGGAGTGCTTCAAACTGCTCTGCTCCGGCCGGTGCAATGTCGAGAACTTCCTCCGCTTTTTTTGAAGAACCGCAGCCACCGCTGCCCCCGTTACCGCCGCCACATCCACATCCACCTGACATGATTGTCTCCTCAGAATTTCTGCCGAACGATTTGATAACGGCGTCCCAGGTACCAGATCGGTGCGCTGACCATGTGTACGAGACGGGTGAAGGGGAACAGCACAAACAGGGTCAAGCCGAGAAACACGTGCAACTTGTAGGTCAGCCCGACCGGGGCAATCGACGCTGCCGCTTCCATTGGCCGCAACAGCACGGTGTTCTGCGCCCAGTCGGCGAGCATCACCATCACCGAGCCATCCATGTGCGCGGTGGACGCAACGATCGTCAGCAGGCCAAGCAGCAATTGCGCCAGCAGCACCAGCAGAATCAGGATGTCCGAAGGGCTGGAGGTGGCACGTACCCGAGGGTCGGTCAGGCGCCGCTTGACCAGCATCAACAGGCCGATCAGGCACAACAGGCCGAAGAACCCGCCGGACACCATCGCCAGCAACTGCTTGTTCTCAGTGCTGATCACGTGGTGATAAATCGACGCGGGGGTCAGCAGGCCGACGAAATGCCCGGCCAGCACGAACAACACACCGATGTGGAAGAAGTTGCTCGCCACGCGCATACCGCGCTGGTTGAGCATCTGGCTCGAACCGGCCTTCCAGCTGTATTGCGACAGGTCGAAGCGTGCCCAACTGCCGATCAGGCAGATCGCCAACGCGACATAGGGATAGATCCCGAACAACAACAGATTCCATTTAGACATTGCCTACCTCCTTGGCTGGCACGGCGGCCAGCCCTTCATGCTGAAAATCCACCCAGTGCAACGGCACCGCGCTTTCTTCCCGGGCCTTGCCCGGTGCGCTTGGCAGTGAACTGCAACGGTCCTGCTGCTCGGCCTGGAGGAAGTCCACGGCCTCCTCTTCCCAGATCTTGTCGAGGGCTTCGAGGGAGTCATCGCGCGGCTCCGCGGCGACCTGCGCACGCAGGTCGGCGACCGCCTGATGAGGCTCGGCCCCGGCAATCTGCAGCAGTGCCCGGAAGCAACTGGCATAAGCGCTTTCACGCTCTTCCAGACGCGCCGCGAGCAAGGCCAGTAAATGCGACACATCCGCCAGGCCCTCGCGGGCCTCGATGTCTTCACGGGTGGACAGGAACTCCAGGTACAACGGGATATAGTCCGGCAGCTCTTTGACGCCGATGGCGAAACCGGCCTCTTCGTATTGCGCCATCATGTCGACCATGGCCTGGCCACGGTCGCGGGACTCGCCGTGCACATGCTCGAACAACAGCAGCGACAGCGAGCGCCCCCGACCGAACAGCGCACCGTAGTGCTCCTGCCCGTCCATCAGGTCATTGGCGCAGATCAACTCCAGCAGTTCGAACAACGCACCACGCTGTTTCGGGCTGATTTCCCGGGACTGGAGGATCGCCTGTTCCAGTTCGTCGCGACCGCTAACCAGCGTTTCAGTCGGGTAATCGAGCAGCAGCGAAATCACTTTGAGAATTTGCATGCTCATTCCTCCCACAACTGGACGGTTTTCAGAACGTCGCGACGGTTGGCTTTCTTGGCGCCGAACATGTTGGTGTCGGAGCTGCCGCTGCAGCCGCTGCCGAAGCTGAAACCACAACCGGAACGCTCGGCAAAGGCGTCGCTCATGGCATCTTCACGGTGGGCGCTCGGTACCACGAAGCGGTCTTCATAGTTGGCGATCGCCAGGTAGCGATACATCTCCTCGACCTGGGCCACGCTCAAGCCGACATCCGCCAGCACTTGCAGGTCCTGAACGCCATCGACCTGCTCGGAACGCTTGTAGGCGCGCATCGCCAGCAAGCGTTTCAGCGCACGCTTCACCGGTTTTTCATCGCCGGCGGTCAGCAGGTTGGCCAGGTACTTCAGCGGAATACGCAGGCTGTCGACGTCCGGGATCACCCCGTTCATACCGACGGTGCCAGCGGTTGCGGCGTTTTGAATCGGCGACAGCGGCGGTACGTACCAGACCATCGGCAAGGTGCGGTATTCCGGGTGCAGCGGCAGTGCGAGTTTCCAGTCCACGGCCATCTTGTAGACCGGCGAACGCTGGGCAGAATCGATTACCGACTGCGGCACGCCATCAGCCAAAGCCTGGCGAATCACCGCCGGGTCATTTGGATCAAGGAAGATCTCCAGTTGTTTCTCGTACAGATCCTGCTCATTGGCGGTGCTCGCCACTTCGCTGATGCGGTCGGCGTCATACAGCAGCACACCGAGGTAACGGATACGCCCGACACAGGTTTCGGCGCAAACGGTCGGCATCCCGGCTTCGATACGCGGGTAGCAGAAAATGCACTTCTCGGATTTGCCGCTTTTCCAGTTGAAGTAGATTTTCTTGTACGGGCAGCCGCTGATGCACATGCGCCAGCCACGGCATTTTTCCTGGTCGATCAGGACGATGCCGTCTTCTTCACGCTTGTAGATCGCCCCGCTCGGGCACGATGCGGCGCACGTCGGGTTGAGGCAGTGCTCGCACAGGCGCGGCAAATACATCATGAAGGTGTTTTCGTACTCGCCGTAAATGTCCGCCTGGATCTTGTCGAAGTTCTTGTCCTTGCGGCGCTTGGCGAATTCGGTGCCGAGGATTTCTTCCCAGTTCGGGCCCCACTCGATTTTTTCCATGCGCTTGCCGGAGATCAGCGAACGCGGGCGCGCAGTCGGCTGATGCTCGCCCAGCGGCGCGGTGTGCAAGTGCTGGTAATCGAAGTCGAACGGCTCGTAGTAGTCGTCGAGGCTCGGCAGGTCCGGGTTGGCAAAGATGTTCGCCAACACGCGGAACTTGCCGCCGATGCGCGGGTTGATCGTGCCGTTGGCATTGCGGATCCAGCCGCCCTTCCACTTGTCCTGGTTTTCCCATTCTTTCGGGTAGCCGATCCCGGGTTTGCTTTCGACGTTGTTGAACCACGCGTATTCCATGCCTTCGCGGCTGGTCCAGACGTTTTTGCAGGTGATCGAACAAGTGTGGCAACCGATGCATTTGTCCAGGTTCAGAACCATGCCGATTTGTGAGCGAATCTTCATCTCAGTTCTCCTCGATATCGGTCGGAAGCGGACGTGGCAGGTCATCGCCACTTGAACCATCGAGCCAGTCGACTTTGGACATTTTGCGCACCACGACGAATTCATCGCGGTTGCAACCGACGGTGCCGTAATAGTTGAAACCGTAGGCCTGCTGGGCATAGCCACCGATCATGTGGGTCGGCTTGAGCACGACGCGGGTGACCGAGTTGTGGTGGCCGCCACGGGTCTTGGTGGTTTCCGAGCCGGGCACGTTCACGATCCGTTCCTGGGCGTGGTACATCATCACCATGCCGTCCTTGACCCGTTGACTGACCACCGCACGGGCGGTCAGCGCACCGTTGACGTTGAAGCACTCGATCCAGTCGTTGTCCTCGATGCCGGCGCTTTTCGCGTCGTTCTCCGAGAGCCAGACAATCGGCCCGCCACGGCTGAGGGTGAGCATCAGCAGGTTGTCGCTGTAGGTGCTGTGGATGCCCCACTTCTGGTGCGGGGTGATCCAGTTCAGGACGATTTCCTTGTGGCCGTTGCTGCGCTTGCCTTTCACCCCTTCGATGGTGCGGGTGTTGACCGGCGGGCGATAACTCATCAGTTGCTCGCCGAACGCCTGCATCCACGGGTGATCCTGGTAGAACTGCTGGCGACCGGTGATGGTGCGCCATGGGATCCCTTCATGAACGTTGGTGTAGCCGGCGTTGTAGCTGACGTGATCGTCTTCGAGCCCTGACCAGGTCGGGCTGGAAATGATCTTGCGCGGCTGGGCCTGAATGTCGCGGAAGCGAATCGCCTCGTGGGCCTTGGACAGCGCCAAGTGGCTGTGGTCGATGCCGGTGAATTCCGACAGCGCGGCCCAGGCTTTCACAGCAACCTGGCCGTTGGTTTCCGGGGCCAGGGACAGGATCACTTCAGCGGCGTCGATGGCCGTGTCGATTTTCGGACGACCCTGGCTGATGCCGGCATCCCGTTCGTGATGATTGAGTTCACCGAGGAATTTCACCTCGTCTTCGGTGTTCCAGTTAATGCCCTTGCCGCCGTTGCCGTGTTTTTCCAGCAATGGCCCGAGGGACGAGAACTGCTTGTAGATGTTCGGGTAGTCACGCTCCACCACATGCAGGTTCGGTGCGTTCTTGCCCGGCACCGGTGCCACGCCGTCGCTTTTCCAGTCGGTGCCGCCAAACGGCTGGGCCAGTTCGCCGACGCTGTCGTGCATCAACGGGATGGTCACCAGATCCTTTTCAACGCCCAGGTGCCCTTCGGACATGCTGGAAAACGCCTTGGCGATGCCTTTGTAGATTTCCCAGTCGGAACGCGATTCCCACGCCGGGTCGATGGCAGCCGACAACGGGTGAATGAACGGGTGCATGTCCGAAGTGTTCATGTCGTCTTTTTCGTACCAGGTCGCGGTCGGCAAGACGATGTCGGAATAGACGCAGGTCGAGGACATGCGGAAGTCCAGCGTGGTGACCAGATCGAGCTTGCCGATGGCGCCCTCGTCCACCCATTCGGCTTCTTCAGGCTTGCAGTCGCCGACCTGGCCGATGTCTTCGTTCATCACCCCGTTCTTGGTGCCGAGCAGGTACTTGAGCATGTACTCGTGGCCCTTGCCCGAGGAGCCCAGCAGGTTGGAGCGCCAGATGAACATGTTGCGCGGGAAGTTGACCGGGCTGTCCGGTTGCTCGCAGGAGAAACGCAGCGAACCGTCCTGCAGCGACTTGACCACGTAGTCTTTCGGGTCCATGCCGGCGGCGGCAGCGTCGCGGCAGATGTGCAGCGGGTTGGTGTTGAGTTGCGGTGCGCTGGGCAACCAGCCGGCGCGCTCGGCGCGGATGTTGTAGTCCAGGGCATGCTCGGGGAATTGCGATTTATCGGCCAATGGCGAGAGCACGTCGTGCATGCTCATCTTCTCGTGGCGCCATTGCGAGCTGTGGGCGTAGAAGAAGCTGGTGCCGTTCATTTGACGTGGCGGACGGTTCCAGTCCAGGCCGAACGCGAGTGGCAGCCAGCCGCATTGCGGACGGAGTTTTTCCTGGCCGACGTAGTGCGCCCAACCGCCACCGGTCTGGCCGACACACCCGCAGAGCATGAGCATATTGATCAGCCCGCGGTAGTTCATGTCCATGTGGTACCAGTGGTTCATCGCCGCGCCGACGATGATCATCGAGCGGCCCTTGGTCTTGTCGGCGTTATCCGCGAACTCACGGGCAATCTGGATCGCTTTCTCACGGCTGACGCCGGTGATCTGTTCCTGCCAGGCTGGGGTGCCAGGCACTGAGGCGTCGTTGTAATCCTTGGCGACGTTGGCGCCACCCAAACCGCGATCGATCGCCAGGTTGGCGGCTGACAGGTCAAACACGGTGGCGACTTTGGCCACGCTGCCGTCGGCCAGAACAACGTTGTGTACCGGCACGCGGCGGTATTGCACGGCATCGCCAGCTACGTGCTGGAAGTGTTCCTGGGACTCACCGGCAAAATACGGGAACGCCACTTCGGCAACGTCATCACCGATCAGGCTCAGCTTCAGATCGATCTCACGACCTTCACCACCTTCACGCGGGAGAATGTTCCACTTGCCCTTCTCGCCCCAGCGATAACCGATGGAGCCCTGAGGGGACACCAGTTCACCGCTGACATCCAGGGCGATGGTTTTCCATTCCGGGTTGTTTTCCTGGCCGAGGTTGTCGGTCAGGTCACTGGCACGCAGGAAGCGGTCCGGCTGATAACCGGCGCCCGGTGCCTTGTCGGCCATTTGCTTGAGCAGTACCAGTACCGGCAAATCGGTGAAGCGCTTGGCGTAGTCAGTGAAATAGGCGCTCGGTTTGTCCAGGTGGAATTCTTTGAAGATCACATGGTTGAATGCCTGGGCCAGCGCCGCATCGGTGCCTTGTTTAGGGTTCAGCCACAGGTCGGTGAGCTTGGCAACTTCCGAGTAGTCCGGGGTAATCGCCACAGTCTTGGTGCCCTTGTAGCGGACTTCGGTGAAGAAGTGCGCATCCGGGGTACGGGTCTGTGGAACGTTGGAGCCCCAGGCAATGATGTAGTTGGAGTTGTACCAGTCGGCCGATTCCGGCACGTCAGTCTGCTCGCCCCAGACCATCGGCGAGGCCGGTGGCAAGTCGCAGTACCAGTCGTAGAAACTCAGGCACGCGCCGCCGATCAGCGACAGGTAACGCGAACCCGCGGCGTAGCTGACCATCGACATGGCCGGGATCGGCGAGAAACCGACGATCCGGTCGGGGCCGTATTGCTTGACGGTGTAGACGTTGGCCGCGGCAATGATCTCGTTGACTTCTTCCCAGTTGGAACGAATGAAGCCACCCATGCCGCGCTTGCTTTTATAGGAGTCGGCCTTGACCTTGTCCTCGACGATGCTGGCCCAGGCTTCGACCGGCGCCATGGTTTGCCGCGCATCGCGCCAGAGCTTGAGCAATGGCTTGCGGATTTTCGGGTACTTGAGCCGGTTGGCGCTGTAGATGTACCAGCTGTAACTGGCGCCACGCGGGCAGCCACGGGGTTCATGGTTGGGCAGATCGTTGCGGGTACGCGGGTAATCGGTCTGCTGGGTTTCCCAGGTGATCAGGCCATTCTTGACGTAGATTTTCCACGAGCACGAGCCGGTGCAGTTCACCCCGTGGGTGGACCGTACGATCTTGTCGTACTGCCAGCGCGAACGGTAGACGTTCTCCCAGTCGCGAGACTCTTTGCGGGTCTCGCCATGACCGTCGGAAAACTCGTTTTGCTTGCGATTGAAAAACCGCAATTGATCCAGTAAATGACTCACGGTGTAGTCCTCTCAGGCTTGCTGCGGGGTTCTGTGCCCCGCCCACGCAATGGTTGGATTCGGGTTTTCTCAGCAGGGTGTCGCGGCGCCTTTGCGCGCGTACCACCACCAGGTCACCACGATGCAGCTCAGGTAAAAGCCGACGAACATGTAGAAGGCCATCTCCGGACCGCCGGTCTGGGCCATCGAAGTACCGAAGGATTTGGGAATGAAGAACGCACCGAAGGCGCCCATGGCCGAACTGAAGCCCAGGACCGCGGCCGACTCTTTGCCGGCATCCTTGAGCGCTTGTTCGCGCACGGCGGGTGGTTTTCCGGCCGAGGCTTTTTCATGCTGGGTGCGGAAGATCACCGGGATCATGCGGAAGGTGGAGCCGTTGCCGACACCGGTGGTGATGAACAGCAGCATGAACATGCCGAGGAAGCCGTAGAAGTTGCCGCCCGAACCGTGCTGCGGCAGGAAGTGCAATACGCCGAAGACCATCACGATCATCAGGACGAAGTTCCACAAGGTCACTTTCGCGCCGCCGAGCTTGTCCGCCAGCCAGCCGCCCAATGGGCGTACCAGCGCGCCAACCAACGGACCGAGGAAGGCGAATTTCAAGGCAATGACGTCAGGAAAGGAGGTTTTGATCAGCAGTGGAAACGCGGCAGAAAAACCGATGAACGAACCGAAGGTCGCCAGGTACAACCAGCACATCAGCCAGTTGTGCTTGCGCTTGAAGATCACCGCTTGCTCGCTGAACGAGGCCCGCGCACTGGACAGGTCATTCATGCCGAACCAGGCCAGCACCGTCACCAGGACAATGAACGGCACCCAGATGAACCCGGCGTTCTGCAGCCACAACTGGCCGCCGTCCGGCAGGATCTGCGGATTGCCGCCCATGAAGCCGAACACGCCAAAGGTAATCACCAGCGGCACACAGAACTGCATCACCGAAACGCCCAGGTTACCCAACCCGGCGTTGAGGCCAAGGGCTGTGCCCTGCTGGGACTTGGGATAGAAGAAACTGATGTTGGACATGCTCGATGCAAAGTTGCCGCCACCAAAACCGCAGAGCAAGGCAATCAATACGAACACGCTGTACGAGGTGCTCGGGTCCTGCACGGCGAAGCCCATCCAGATCGATGGCAACAGCAGCGACGCGGTGCTCAGGGCGGTCCAGCGACGGCCACCGAAGATCGGCACCATAAAGGAATAGAAGACGCGCAAGGTCGCGCCGGACAGCCCCGGCAACGCCGCCAGCCAGAACAACTGGTCGGTGGTGAAGGTGAAGCCGATGGCGTTCAGACGCACGATCACCGTGCTCCAGACCATCCACACCGCAAAGGCCAACAGCAGCGCGGGAATGGAGATCCACAGGTTGCGCGTGGCGGTCTGTTTGCCGCTACTTCCCCAGAACGCTGGGTCCTCGGGGCGCCAGTCATGAATGACCGGGCCTTTGTCAGGCTTTTGCAGAACGGACATGTTCTTCTCCTTGGGCAATGCTGGAAATCGGGGACGGGGTCAGCGGCGGTTCTTTACCAAGCACCGGGCTTTTGCGTATTTCGCTGAAATACATCCAGGTGAGGGAGACCCAGACCACGCCGTACATCAACATGAAGCAGGAAGAGCGCACGCCGGTGAGGTCCACCAGGGCGCCAAACATGATCGGCAGCACGAAGCCACCCAGGCCGCCCGCCAGACCGACGATGCCGGACACCGCACCCATGTTTTGCGGGTAGTCATTGGCGATGTATTTGAAGACCGAGGCCTTGCCGAACGCGAAGGCGATGCCCATGACGAACAGCAGCACGGTGAACAGCGCGGGATTGAGGCCGATGTGGAAATCCACGGCGCCGTTGATGGTCTGCACTTGCAGTTGGGTTTGTGGGTACGACAGCAGGAACAGGCAGATCCAGCTGACCCACAACACCCACCAGGTCACGCTTTGCGCGCCCCAGCGATCCGACATCCAGCCGCCGACGGCACGCAGCACGCCACCGGGCAGTGAGAAACAGGCCGCCAGCAGCGCCGCGCTTTGCAGGCTGAAGCCGTATTCCTGCACGTAGTACTTGGTCATCCACAGTGCGAGGGCTACATAGCCGCCGAAAACGATCGAGTAGTACTGGCAGTAGCGCCACACCGCAGGATCTTTCAGCGAGCGCAGTTGCTCACGCAACGTGGCGCCCGAGGCACTGCGGTGGTCCTTGTTTTCGGCACTGAGGAACCAGAACAACAGCGCGGTGATGAAGAGGATCGCGCTGAAGACTTTCGGCACCAGTTGCCAGCTGCCGGCAGCGATCAGCGCCGGGGCGAGAAACTTGGTCACCGCAGCCCCGGCGTTGCCGGCACCGAAGATGCCCATGGCGAAGCCCTGGTTCTCCTTGTCGAACCATTTGGCGACGTAGGCAATCCCGACCGAGAACGAGCCGCCGGCCAGGCCGACGAACAAGCCCAGCACCAAAAACTGCCAGTAGGCGGTGGCGTGGCTGATCAGGTACAGGGGGGCGACGCAGGACAGCATCAGCAGGAAGAACACGCTGCGCCCGCCGAAGCGGTCGGTCAGCAGGCCCAGTGGCAAACGCACCAGCGAACCGGTCAATACCGGGGTGGCGGCCAGCAGGCCGAATTGGGTTTCGTTGAGCTGGAGAAGGTCCTTGATCGGCACCCCGAGCACGGCAAACATCATCCAGACCATGAAACAGACAGTGAAGGCCAGCGTGCTCATGCCCAGCACCAAGCCTTGTCGTACACGCGGTTGGTTCACAAATGCTCTCCAGTCAGTTAGCCATGGCGGCAGACTAGAGAGGCCAACCCCGCAAAAACTTGATCCACGTCAACGAAGCCCAAGGGGACACAGGCCTATGCTTGTGCTGCCTACCTCTAAGGAGGTAGTACAGAGAAAGCCTAAAACCCTTTGTTTATCAGAGTTTTAGATTTTTCTACCCCGTATTCTGTCGACAAGGAGCCGTCGACAACTCTTTAGAGGTAGCGCCCCCGGGATCGGTGGCCAACCTCACTCTGGAGCGGTGCATGCTCTGCTTTCCTGTCTTTTCTACGGACCTGCGCTGATGATTCGCTGGTTGCGCAGCTCCCTGCCCGCGCGCGCCGGGCTGGCGGTGATCCTGATCGCCGTGCTCGCCCTCGCCAGCTCATTGAGCGCCGGGCTGATCGCCTGGTTCAGCCAGGGTGATGCCGCCGCCATCAACACCGCGGGCTCGGTGCGTATGGAGACCTACCACCTGAGCTGGAAACTCGCCGCCGGTGCCACCGATGAGGAAATCAGCGGCATCACCGACAGCCTGCAGCGTCGCCTCAACAGCCAGTCACTCAAAGCCGTGCTGGAAGACGGCCCGACCACCGCGTTGCAAATCAGCTATGGGCAAATCCAGCAACAGTGGAAAGAGGCGTTGCGCCCGGCACTGGTACGCGGCGATCCCGTGGCGTTTCAAGCCCAGGCCCAGCCGTTCGTTGAGCAACTGAACCAGTTCGTCAACCTGTTACAGCGCCAGAGCGAACAAAAGCAAGGCTGGCAACAGGTGATCCAGGGCATGGCCTTGTTCACCACCATGATTGTCCTGCTGATCGGGTTGTACGAGTTGCAGTACGGTGTCGTCACGCCTCTCAAGGAATTGGTGGACGCAACCCAGCGTTTTCGGCGCGGCGATTTCAAGGTCCGGGTCAACCATCAGTCCCAGGACGAACTGGGCCAGTTGGCCATGAGCTTCAACGCCATGGCCGAGACGATCGAAGACTCCCATCGCACGCTGGAGAGTCAGGTCCAGCAAAAAACCCTGAACCTGCAACAGGCCAATGCCGCCCTGGAGCTGCTGTATCAAAGCAGTCGGAGCCTTGCCACACGCCTGGCCAATGCCGAAGGGCTGGATGAGTTGATCCGGCGCTTCCAGCAACGCCTGCCCGGCTTGCGTCTGTCGCTGTGCCTGCAAGGCCAGACGCAGGCGCCCGCCCAACAGTTGATCGCCCTGCATGGCGCGAACATCCGTGAAGTTTGCGCCAGCAGCGATTGCGCCACGTGCCAGAAACACCACGAAGCGAAGCCGCAGACCTTCAGCATCAGCAACCAGGGCAGTGAGTTGGGCGAACTCAAGGCGCATTTTGTCGACGGCCACCCCACGCAAGCCTGGGAAACCCAGCTGATCCAGGCCCTGGCCAACCTGATCGGCACCTCGCTCTCGCTCAAGCGCCAACGGGAACAGGATCATCGCCTGCTGCTACTCGAAGAACGCACGATCATCGCCCGCGAGCTGCACGACTCATTGGCCCAGGCCCTGTCCTACATGAAGCTGCAAGTCAGTCGCATGCAGACCCTGATGCGCCGGGGCGAACCGGTCCAGACCCTGGAAAACGTCACCGCCGAACTGCGCGAAGGCCTGAACAATGCCTATCGCCAACTTCGCGAACTGCTGACCACCTTTCGCTTGCAGATCCACGATGCGGGCCTGGTGCAGGAACTCAAGGACACCGCCGAGGAGTTCTCCCGTCGCGGGGAATTTCAGGTGCACCTGCACGTCGACGCACTGGCCTTTCAGCTCTCGGCCAGCGAGCAAATCCACATTCTGCAAATCACCCGCGAGGCGCTCTCCAACTGCCTGCGCCACGCCCATGCGCAAAACGCCTGGCTGGAACTGCGCCAGGACGGCGAAACCGTCAGGCTCTCGGTCGAAGACGACGGGCGCGGCTTCAGCGGCAACGTCGACCAGCGTGAACACCATGGCCTGAACATCATGGATGAGCGGGCACGCAGCTTGCGCGGCCAGCTACAGATATTTTCCAGGGAACCGCAAGGCACCCTCGTCCAACTGGAATTCCACCCGGAGTTTCTCGGGCAGCAAACAGAAGGTAGCGTCACATGAACCCGTCCCCACAACATCGAATCCTGCTGGTAGACGACCATCCCATGATGCGTCGCGGCATCCGCCAGATGCTCGAGCTCGAAGATGACTTCCTGATCGTCGGCGAAGCCAACCATGGCGAAGAAGCGCTCAGTCTCATCGAGCCGCTGCAACCGGACCTGGTGTTGCTCGACAACAACATGCCGCAGATGAATGGCATTGAAACCCTGCGCCGATTACGGGCGATGCACTACACCGGCAAAGTGCTGCTGTTTACCGTGTCGGACGCCGAAGACGATATTCGCGACGCACTGCGCCTGGATGCCGACGGCTATCTGCTCAAGGACATGGAACCGGAATTGTTGATCCAGTACATCCGCGATGCCTTGAACGGCGCATTGGTCATCAGCCCCGGCCTGACTCAAGTCATGGCCCAGGCGCTGCGCTCGCCGCCGCGCCAGGCCGTGGTGGAACTGACCGAGCGCGAACGCCAGGTGTTGAAAACCATCGCCAGCGGCTTCAGCAACAAGGTCATCGGGCACAAGCTGGGCATCACCGAAGGGACGGTCAAGGTTCACGTCAAGAACCTGCTGCACAAACTCGGGTTGCGCTCGCGGGTCGAGGCGGCCGTGTGGGCCATGGAGCATCTGCGCAGTGCGGGCTGACGCGCATGCCTCCTTGGAGGTAGGCCTGCAGAGGCATAGGTCATCCGGCCCGCGCTCTCTACTATGACCGTCAGCGGAGGTACGCCATGCTGACCCACCCTTCCATCGTTTTAACGTTGCGCCGTCATCATCTGTTCAGCCAACTGCCGGAGAAAGTCTTCGAGGAAGTCTGCGCCCTGGCCATGCTCAAGCGTCTGCCGTGTCACAGCACGCTCATGCATCAGGGCGATCCGGCCAAGCGCTTTTTTCTGCTGGTCAGCGGTCAGATCAAGTTGTACCGGCTCACCGGCGAAGGCCAGGAAAACCTGGTGGAGATCATTCAACCCGGACAGACCTTTGCCGAAGCCCTGCTGTTCAGCCAGGCCCGGCTCTATCCGGTGAGCGCCACCGCCCTGAAGGACAGCGTGCTGGTCAGCATCGAGGGCAACCATTACCGCAACGCCCTGGAAGACCAGCCGAAAGTCTGCCTGGCCATCCTGGCGAGCATGAGCGTTCACCTGCACCTGCGACTGCGGGACATCGATACCTTGACCATGGCGAGCGCGAGCCGTCGGGTGATCAATTTCCTGTTCCAGGAACGCAACCCCGTCACCGGCCAGATTGTCTTGCAGATGTCCAAGCGCCTGGTGGCGTCGAAACTGGGGATTCAGCCGGAAACCTTTTCGCGGATTCTGCATCGCCTGGTGGAAGGTGGCCTGATCGCCATGGAGCGACGCAACATCAGCATCCTCGCGGAAGAGGATCTGGCGACGTTCCAATAGCCGGAATTGACCGCAGTCAATGCGCAATGCCACCGGCCTTGCACACTGAAGGCGTCCACCCATGGAGAATGCAAATGCCCCGTTCAACCCTGCCGTTGGTTTACTCCTGCTCAGGCTGCTCCAACGTGGCCCAACTGGCCAACACCCTGGCCGTGCGCCTGGATCGCAGCGGCCTGGCTGAGATGTCCTGCATCGTCGGTGTCGGCGGGCATGTGGCAGCGCTGGTCAACAAGGCGCGCTCGGGGCGGCGGATCTTCGCGCTGGACGGTTGCCCGTTGCAATGCGTCGAAAACTGCCTGAAACAGCATGGATTGCATGCGGATGTGCACTTAATTCTCAGCCATTACGGGTTGCGCAAACGCTATGGTGAGGACTGCACGGAGGCGCAGAGTGATGAGTTGTTTGAAGGGATCAGACAGTTGATTGCCAGTGATGCCCGCCAGCATGAAAACCGCCAGGAAACGATGGCCTAAGGGACAACAAAAAACCAACTGCGGGAGCGAGCCTGCTCACGATAGCGGACTGACATTCAACATTGATGTCGACTGTTCTACCGCTATCGCGAGCAGGCTCGCTCCCACAGGTGTTCTGTGTTGGTCATCCTGCCGCCAGGCCCTTCCCCGCCCGCTCAAGATTGCGCCACAACCAGACCGGCAACACGTCAGGGTCGAGGCTGTCGATCAGGTTCTTCAGCGCCAGCCCCAGTTCGGTATCGCCCTCGATCACCAGCCGCCGGCGAAAGAACAGCGTGTCCGGATCTTCCTGACGGCTGGCCAGCAGTAGAAACTCGCGCCAGTTACCGCTGATGGTCACGTCCGCCGTGGCGCGTTCGGCAATCCGCAAGCCCTGACGACTGAGCGTCAAGTACCAGGACAAACCCAGGTCCGGGATCCGCAGGCACAACCAACGCCCGCGCAACACTTCAAACTCACCATCGCGCAACGGCTCGGCGAGACAGCGGTTCAGCGCCTGCTGCAACGCCAGGCGCTGCACGGCAAACGGCACCCGGCGCACCAGCGGCAGTAGTCGGTCGGCCCCTTTCAACAGCCACTTTTTCCGGTTCAACACAGGCCCACCTCCTCGACGCGCAACATGCCGGCCTGGCCATGCCAGTAGCCATTGCAGCCGTCGACAAACAGCGGCGGGGTCTCGCCCAGACGCACCCGTTGATAGCTCGCGATCACCTCGGCCATGCCCTGGGCACGCGGGCTCAGGCGCAGCAGATCGGCACCGCAGGCCACCAGTCCGGAATAATCGGCCAATAGATTGGTCACCTCGGCGGACATCGTTTGAATACCGTTGAGGGTGAACAGCGGCTGCCCTTCCTGGCTGGTCAGCGCCATGCCGTCGGGGTAGTTGATGCAGCAAAACTGGCAGTCGTCCTTGGGCCGGTTTTCCGCCCGGGCGGTAAAGCAGCGCGCGGAATAGGCCAGGGGCAAATGCCCGTAGGCAAAGATTTCAACTTCCGGTACCGCAAGGCCCAGCTCGCGCACCTGCCCGATCACGTCGCTGATCAGCGCCGCCGAACATTCCACGGGCGGCACCCAGCGGGTCATTCCGCTATCGAGCAATTGCGCCAACGAGTGGCCGTTGTACAGGTTGAGGGCCGGGCCGCCCACGAACGGCAACTTGCGCTCGGCGAGAAACTGCGCCGCGCCCATGTCGTTGGCCTCTACCAGCAATTGGCCGTTGTCGCACAGCCGGCGCAGGCTGGAAAGCTCCGACGCCGCTTCGATCAGCGTCAGGCTGGAGATCACCAACTGCGCCTGACTGCATTCCTGCAATTCGCGCCCCAACCCCAGCCACTGATCCAGTGAAAAGGCCCGGCGTTTCGAGCACACGGTTTCCCCCAGGTAAATCACGTCCAGGGGCAAGGCCGACATCTCGGCGTAAAAGTGACTGAGTTGTTCCTTGTCCCAATAAAACAGGACCGGTCCCAGGCTGAGCTTCATGTCGCGTCCCTCATTGCCATGATCGATGATAAGCACCCAGGGTGGTCTGGCTGCCCTCGGACAAACCGGCCAGCACCTGACGCCATTCCTCCTTGACCCGAAAACTGCCCGGCGCACCACGATGGGCGTCCAGTGCTGCGCGCCAGACCCGGGTGACTTGTTCAACATAGGCCGGGCTGCGTTGGCGGCCCTCGATTTTTACCGCTTCGACGCCGATGGCGGTCAATTCCGGCAGCAAGTCCAGGGTGTCGAGGCTGGTGGGTTCTTCCAGTGCGTGAAAGCGTTTGCCATCGACGAGGAAACGGCCTTTGCACAAGGTCGGGTAGCCGGCCGGTTCGTCAGGGGTGTAGCGGTCGATCAGCACTTCACTGAGCCGCGCGCTCAAACCGTCGGCGTCCTCGCTCCAGCGCACGGCCTTGGCCGGCGAACAGACACCGCACAGGTTCGGCGACTCGCCGGTGATGTAGGAAGACAGGTGGCAGCGCCCTTCGGCCATGATGCACAGACTGCCGAAACCAAACACTTCGATGGGCACCGGGCTGCTGGCGGCGACCTGGCGCACCTGCGCCAACGACAACACCCGTGGCAGCACCGCACGACGAATACCGTAGCGCTGCGCATAAAACTCCAGCGCCGCGGCGTGGGTCGCCGAGCCCTGCACCGACAGATGCAACGCCAGTTGCGGATGCCGCTGGCTGGCGTAGTTGAGCACCCCGGGGTCGGCGGCGATCAGCGCGTCCACGCCAAAATCGGCGGCACGATCCACCGCCCGTTGCCAGCGTTTCCAGCCCTTGGGTTGCGGGTACGTGTTGACCGCGACGTAGAGTTTGCGCTGATGCAGGCGGATGTGAGCGACGGCGGCGTCGAACTGTTTGTCGTCCATGTTCAGCCCCGCGAAATGCCGGGCGTTGGTGTCATCGCGAAAGCCGACATAAACGGCATCAGCGCCTTGGCGAACCGCCGCCTTAAGCGCAGGCAGGTTCCCTGCCGGGCAGACCAGTTGCATGGGTAATCCTCATGAAAAAACGCGTCTGGACCGTCGTCTGATGCCCATGACGCGAGGGTCCGGAGCCATCGAAAAAGGCGCTGCCAGTCTAGCGAGACCGGCAGGCACTGCCTTGACGGCAATCAATTGCCCTCACTGCATCAGGTCGGCGAAGGACAGGAACATCACGTTGTCGTGCTTGAGCACTTGCTGCTCGCACTCGATCACTGCGAGGCCATCGGCCCAGCAGGCAGCGGTCAGCATCGCCGAGCTCTGTTGAGGATGCAGTTCCACACTCAACTGCCCGTCAGCGCCGGGCGTCAGTTTCGCGCGCAAGTACTGTCGACGCTTGTTGCGTTGCAACCAGTCGAACCCGGCGGGTACCGCCAACGGCACCGGCAGCACGTCAGTCACGCCCTGGGCTCTGAGCAGGAACGGACGCACCACCACCAACGCGGTAATCAGCGCTGCCGAAGGATTACCCGGCATGCCGATCCAGGGTTTGCCGGCCACCTCGCCAAAGGCCAGCGGCTTGCCGGGCTGAATGGCCAGGCGCCAGAAATCCAGGCTGCCCAGTTCCTCGATCGCCTGTTTGAGGTGATCTTCCTCACCGACCGAGACGCCGCCGGAACTCAACAGCAGGTCGCATTCCGAAGAAGCCAGGCTCAAGGCATGCCGGCTGGCCGCCAACTCATCGGCCATGACGCCATAGTCATGCACCTCGACGCCCCAGCCGCTCAACAACGCAGCGAGGCAATAACGATTGCTGTTGTAAATCTGCCCGGGCGCCAACGGATCGCCCGGGTCACGCAGTTCATTGCCGCTGCTGAGCAAGCACACCTGCAACGGTCGATAGACCTCGACCCGCGCGATGCCCGCGCCCGCCAGCAATCCCACTTCTTGTGCGCGCAGGCGCTTGCCGGCCTTGAGCAACAACTGGCCCCGGCGAATCTCCTCGCCCTCCTTGCGCACGTGGTCACCCTCATTCACGAGCGGTAACCAGACACGCTCACCGTCGATGCGACAGCGCTCTTGTGGCACCACCGTATCGGCGCCCGGCGGCAATGGCGCGCCAGTAAAAATCTGCACCGCCTGCTGCGCGAGCAAGGGTGAGGACGCCTGATCCCCTGCCGCGATTCGCCCGCCAATCGCCAGCCAGCCACCTTCCGCTGGCAGGTCAGCGGCCCTGAAGGCATAACCGTCCATGGCACTGTTGTCCCAGGCCGGCAGGTTCACCGGGGATTGAATGTCCACCGCCAAAACCCGCCCCAAGGCTTGATCCAGGCCGATCTTTTGCACCAGGGGCGGCGGCGGTGCCTGATCCAGCAGGCGACTGATGGCATCGTCCACGGGCATCAGGTGACCGAGGTCGCATACCCGGCCGGTCATGAGCGCGTCTCGCAGGCGTCAATGACCCGCTGCGCTTGCGGTTTCAGGTGCGGGGCGAAATTGCACGGGCCGGTGCGACTGTCCAGTTGTTCGATCAGGATTTTGTTCCAGGCAGTCCGACAGGCACCCGGTGAACCGGGTACGCAGCACACCAGCACGCCGTTGCTCATGCCGGCCAATGCCCGGGACTGCAGGCTGGACATGCCGATGTCCTCCAGAGACACCTGGCGGAACAATTCGCCAAAGCCTTCCACGTGTTTGTCCAGCAATGGCAGGACGGCCTGCGGCGTGTTGTCGCGAGCGGTGAAACCGGTGCCGCCGGTCATCAAGACGACTTGCACCTTGGGATCGGCGATCCACCGGGAGACGGTGGCGCGGACCTGATAAATGTCGTCCTTCACCAGATCACGATCGATCAATACATGCCCGGCGGTTTGCAGCAAATCCGTCAGGGTCTGTCCCGAGGTGTCGGTGTCAAAGGTGCGCGTATCGCTGATGGTCAGCACGGCGATGTTCAGGGGTTCAAACGTGCGTTGCGCCAGATGGGCCATATCCCAGCCTCCTGTAGATGAGGGTATGGGCCAAAGCCTGAACCGGAATGGCGAGCGAGCCTATTCCTCCAAGGAGGTACCTCGTCGGGGCATACTGTCGGGCACAAAACCTGTGGGAGCGAGCCTACTCGCGAAGGCGGTGTGTCAGGCCCATTAGTTGCGACTGACACACCACCTTCGCGAGCAGGCACGCTCCCACACTGTTCTTCATCGCTCAAGGTGCCAGGCGGCTGCGTTTCCACAGACCATCGTGCAAGCGGTAATCGAGGCGGTCATGCAAGCGGTCGGCGCGGCCCTGCCAGAACTCCAGACGCTCGGGGTGCAGGCAGTAGCCGCCCCAGTGTTCGGGTCGCGATACGGTCTGGCCGACGAAGCGCTTGGTGGTTTCAGCCAGCAGCGATTCAAGCGCTGCCCGACTGGCCAACGAACGGCTTTGCGGTGAGGCCCAGGCCCCCAGCCGACTGGCCAGGGAGCGGGAATCGAAGTACGCATCCGACAACGCCGGATCGAGCCGGGACACCCGCCCTTCAATACGCACCTGACGCTCCAGCCCCGGCCAGAAAAAGGTCATGGCGGCAAAGGGATTGGCGGCCAGCTGCTGACCCTTGTCGCTCTGGTAATTGCCGAAAAAAGTAAACCCGTCATCGCTCAACCCCTTGAGCAGCAGCACCCGGCAGTGCGGCCGCCCTTCGCTGTCGACAGTGGCCAACACCATGCTATTGGCCTCGACAGGCGCGCACTCGGTGTCGCGGGCCTGCTGCATCCATTGCCGGAACATCGCCAGCGGATCGTCCAGCGCAGCCTCATCTTGCAGGCCGTTGAGGGTGTAGTTGCGGCGCATCTGGGCCAGGGACAGGGGCATGACGGTGATCTCCGGAGGGTTTCACGCAGTGTGCGAGGCACTGCGTAACGCCACCTTGATCACCATCAACACTGTCGCCTACTTGAGGCGCAGACGCCGCGCCAGTTTGTGCAGGTTGCTGGGGTCGACTTCGAGAATCCGCGCGGCGCTCGCCCAGTTTTCCCCGGACAGGCTCAGGGCCTGGAGGATTTTTTTGCGCTGGTAATCGTCGACGGCCTCGCCCAGGGGCTGGAACGGCAGATCCGACGTCACATCCTCGGACGGCTCGACGGCGGTCTCCGGTGTTCCCGTCGCACTGTCGAGATCGAGAATTTCCGGCTCCAGCGTCATGATCAACGTGCGACTGGTGCCGCGGCTGAGCTGCTTCAACGCGGCTCGACTGATCACGTGCTCCAGCTCACGCACGTTGCCCGGCCAGGTATACGTCAGCAGCGCGCGTTCGGCCGCCGGCGACAGGCGTAAACCGCGCAGGCCGAGCCGCGCCCGATTGAGTTCAAGGAAATGCCCGGCCAGCATCAACACATCGTTACCGCGTTCGCGCAGGGCCGGAATCGGCACCGGGTACACCGAGAGCCGGTGATACAGATCGGCCCGAAACAAGCCATCGCGGATGCTGTCCGGCAGGTGCCGGTTGGTCGCGGCAATGATGCGCACATCGACGTGCAACGGCTTGTCGGCGCCGAGGCGCTGGATCTCGCCGTTCTGCAGGGTACGCAACAGTTTCGCCTGCACGCTCAATGGCAACTCGCCGACTTCATCGAGAAACAGCGTGCCACCGTTGGCGGCATCGAACCGCCCGGCACGATCACTGGTGGCGCCGGAAAAGGCGCCTTTGACATGGCCGAACAATTCACTTTCTGCCAGCGACTCAGGCAAGGCCGCGCAGTTGACCTGGATCAGCGGTTTGTGACTACGCCGTGAAAGACGATGCAAGCGCCGGGCGAACAGCTCTTTGCCGACGCCGGTCTCACCCAGCAGCAACACCGGCAGATCAGAGTCGGCCAGGACGTCCAGCTCATTGAGCAACTGGTGCAACACCTCGCTCTGCCCGAGGATCTCGCCCTCCTCGACCGGCATTCGCAAATCCTGCGGATCGCTGCGGGACAACCGCAAACTGCGGTTTTCCTGTTCCAGGCGAGTGACCCGCACCGCGGCTTCGATCTGCAAGGTACAGCGCTTGAGTTCCTCTCGCGCACGGCTGTCGAAGGTCCCGGCGTGCAACGCATCGAGGGTGATCGCGCCCCAGATCCGGCCCTCGACATACAGGCTCACGCCCATGCAGTCATGCACCGGCAGCGGTTCGCCGACGTGGTTGTCGAGCAGGCCATCGTAAGGGTCCGGCAGGCGACTGTCGGGCTCGAACCAGACCGGTTCGCGCGACGCCATGATCGCCGCCAGCCGCGGATGCTGGGCGATGACGAACCGGCGCCCCAACGCTTCATGCACCAGCCCCACCGTCGCCACCGGCCTCAGGCTGTCGTCATCCAGACGCAGTAAGCCTACCGCGCCACTGTTGAAGTATTCGCGCAGGGTCTGGACCAATCGTTGAAACCGCACGGCATTGGGCAACTCGACAATCAGGTCGGCCGCCAGGCTTTCACGCAGCATGGTAGTAATTACCCTCTATGGTTGGATTCACCCTAAAGCGTCAGGGTGCCTATCACCACAAATAAAAATTAATCTATATTTATCAATCAGTTAAATATGGCATGCCGGATGCAATGAGCCTGGGGAACCGTTGAAACCCAAACAAGGAACCCTGATGAGCCAGACCCTACTGGAACAAAGCCTCGGCCAACTGGCCTGCGACATTCCCGGTGCCACCCGGATCTTTCACACCTTCAAACTGGACTTCTGTTGCGGCGGGCATAAAAGCCTGCGTGAAGCGGCCCTTGGCAAGGACCTCGATCCACTGCTGATTGCCGATGCCCTGCACACGCTGCAAGACGCCGGTGAAAACCAGCACGACTGGCGCAACGAACCTTCCGAGGCGTTGATTGCCCACCTCCTGGCGCGCTACCACGCCCGCCACCGCGAGCAACTGCCGGAACTGATCCGTCTGGCCCGCCGCGTCGAGCAGGTGCACGGTGCGCGCAGCAGCTGCCCCAACGGCCTGGCCGACCTGCTGACCGACATGCAGCAGGAACTCGAAGGCCACATGCTCAAGGAAGAACAAGTACTCTTCCCGATGCTGCAACAGGGCATCGGCCCCCAGGCCGCTCCGCCGATTCAGGTGCTGCGATTCGAACATGATCAACATGGCGAAGCGCTGGAAAAGATGCTCGCCCTGACCAACCACATCATCCCGCCGGCCGATGCCTGTAACACCTGGCGCGCGCTCTATCGCGGGTTGCTGGAATTCAAGGACGACCTGATGCAACACATCCATCTGGAAAACAACGTGTTGTTCATCAACGCCCTGAACCCTCGCCACTGATCAATTGCCAGCGACACACGCTTTCGCGAGCAGGCTCGCTCCCACAGGGCACGGAATTCCAATGTGGGAGCCTGCTCGCGAATGGCGCCATCACGGATTTACGGGTTTTCCAGCGTGATCAACCGTGCCAATAGAACATGGCCTTGGCCAGGATCACGATCAACACCATGTGCCCGAGGATGCTGCGACGAATCCACGCGGCGCGGGTCGTGGTCAGCCGCGCGCTTTTCAGCCAATACGCCAGCAGCAAGTAATGACCGATGATGCTCAGGGCCAGGATGATCTTCAGGCTCAGCAACGTGCCAAAGCTGCTGGCCAGCGGCTGGCTCAATACGCCCCGGTGTTGCCACGCCAACGCCATACCGGCGCCGTACAGCAGCAACACCACGCCGTGCAACACCTTGCGCGATCGCACCGCAATCGCCTGATCCGCCGTCCCTTGCGCGGTATCCGCCAACTGCTGGCGTGCGCGATACCAAATCACCACCTCGAAAAACAGCGTGCCGATGAAGGCGATTGCCGCCAGCAAATGCGTAACCAGTAGAAAGGGATACATCAGCGGCCACCTCCATCGATTCGCCTGTTCATCCCGGATGACCGTCCACCCGGGCCCGCAGCAGCATCGGCCCATAGCGCCAGGCGTACAGCGCGAACGCCAACGCCCAGCACACACCGGCCAGCCACAACGCGGGCAACGGGAAGAACAGGACCAACACGACCCGGCTCAGGCACGCCAGGTTGAGCAAAATGAACGCCAGGGTCATGCCCGACGGCGGCTCCAGCGCACGGCCGGTATGCCCGAGGCTGACCCGGGCAATCATCGCCAGCACCAGGCCGCCCATGGCACCGATCGTCAGGCAATGCACCGCCAGGCTCGGATTGATCGGCACACCGAAATGCCACAGCGCCATCCCCAGGCAAGCCACCGCCAGCCAGCCATAAGCCAGGTGCAACGACCACAACAACGGCACACGCCAGAGCGCACGGTCATGCCAGCGCACCAGCCTAATCAGATGCCCGGCGCCCAGCACCGCGAACAATAAGCCTACCCAGACATTGGCGTTGAGCGCGGGACCGGCGGCATATAACAGCGCCACCAGGGGCGAGCCGATCAGCAGCAGCCAATCCAACCACGGCCACGCGGCAACGCCGTCAACCCGACCGAGGCCGCGCTGAGTGAAAAACGGAATGACGCGCCCGCCGATCAGCCCCATCATCGCCGCCACCAGCCAGATACCGGTCAGCACACCCTGGCGCTGCCAGCCTTCATGACCTTCGACCAGGCCGTACAGGGACAACCCGTCGGCCGCGGCCAACAGCAGCAGGACCACCGCAATCGGGTAGTTACGTTTCTGCCGCACCTTCCACAGCGTGAAGCCCATGAGCGCCGCCACCGCCAGCGGGAACGCCAATTCCAGTACCGCGAGCACCGGCCACGGTGCATTGACCAGCCAGGCCACCCGGGCCAACAACCACAGCAGCGCCAGGGCAGCCAACGGTTTACCGCTGAGGCCGGGGCGACCGGTCCAGGTCTGCACGGCTGTCAGCAGGAAGCCCGCGATAATCGCCAGTCCAAACCCGAACAACAGTTCATGGCGATGCCAACCCAGCCAACCGCCGGCCGGCTGCCAGTCGGCTATCGAGCCGCTGAAAGCCGCCAGCCACAACGGAATGGCCAATACGGCCAGGAGGCAGCCAGCGAGGAAAAACGGCCGAAAGGCCAGACGTAACAACGGTGGGATCGCCATCGCTTTACGGTGGTCAAGCACTTGCATAAAGCCACTCCTTTACCTTGTTGCTGACCTGGCGCCAACCTGCGCGCGCCCAGGTAAATCCGAGGTCAATCATCGGGCATTGCCGATCAATTGCCTTTGTCGCAGATCAAGTGTGCAAGGGCCGTGCCCCCGCTACCCGATGGCCCCCTGTGGCGAGGGGCTTGTCGGACCGCCGCACCGCCCCGTTCGGCTGCGAAGCAGTCGTAAAACCGGCTAATGCGTTCTATCTGACACACCGCGGATACCGGTTTCGGGAGTGCTTCGCCCTCCAGCGGGGGCAAGCCCCCTCGCCACAAGGTGATCGGCTCAGGGTAGAAATGACCATTTTAGGGTTGTTTATACCCTGTTCATGCGGGTCTTTTTTACCCTGCCGCCTGAAAGACCCAATAAACAAAGGCCTCCAGGCATGGCCCGTGTCTTGCTCATGCCTCTGAAAATCGTAAAAACCTCGATCCCGGGAGTCCTCATGAAAAAAGTCATCCAGCCACTGGCCTGGTTTGTGGTGTTGACCTCCGTCCTGGCATTGGCCAGCGGCGTTTCCCTGGGCCTCGTCTGACTTGATCGCCAGCCCTCCTCAACCTTCAGGATGAATTCCCATGGTGCTTCATCGCGTCCATCACCAGATTCTGCGCAGTCATCATTTGTTCGAGCCGTTGAACGAAGAACAGCTGGATGAATTGATGAGTACCAGCCACTTGCTGAGCATCGACAAAGGCGAGCCATTGTTCCGTCAAGGCGAGCCGGCCGATTCGTTCTATTTCGTGATTGCCGGCGCGGTGAAGATCTACCGCCTGACACCCGATGGGCAGGAGAAAGTGTTCGAGGTCATCAGCGACCGGCAAACCTTCGCCGAAGCGATGATGCTGATGGACACTCCGAACTATGTCGCGTCGGCCGAAGCGATCTGCCCCACCCAGCTCTACCGGCTCTCCAACAGCACCTACATGCGCCTGCTGCAAAGCAACAGCCGGCTGACGTTTGCGCTGCTGGGCAAGCTCTGCGTGCGCTTGCATCAACGGGTCAACGAAATCGAAACCCTGTCACTGAAAAACGCCACCCACCGGGTCGTGCGTTATCTGCTGACGCAACTGGTGCGCCAGCAAACCACTGACAGCCAATTCGAGCTGCCGATGGCCAAGCAACTGATTGCCGGGCATCTGTCGATCCAGCCGGAAACCTTTTCGCGGATTATCCGCCGCTTGATCGATGAAAAAATCATCACCCAGGACGGCCGTCTGATCGCCATTCTGGATCGTCTGCGCCTGGAACAGTTTGAGTGAACAGCATGCCCGTCTGCCTGTATTGCCAACACGCCAACCCATCACCAGAGACCGAGTGCCGCCAATGCGGCATGCCCCTGCCGGCACTGGCCGAACGCGCCGGGGAACGTCGGCAGCGTCGATTCATGTGGTTCTGCATCGGCCTGACGATCTTTTGCGTGACGATGTTTTTCTGGCTGCCGCGCAGCATTTCCTGAATCCCGCACACACCCCTGTAGCCGCTGCCGAGCCTGCGAGGCTGCGTTCGGCTGCGAAGCAGTCGTAAACCCTGTGCCCACGGTATTCCTGAAACACCGCGGTGAATGGTTTTACGACTGCTGCGCAGCCGAACGCAGCCTCGCAGGCTCGGCAGCTGCTACAAGGGACGGTCAAGGAGATCAAGGCTGGGTCAACTGGCGATACAACTGCGGTAACCGCAGGGGTAGTTGTTCGGGCTGGCGGATCAAGGTGTAGCCATTGGCACCGAACATGTACGGCAGGTAATCCCCGGCCTCGCGGTCAATCGTGATACAGAACGGCGTCAACCCTTGGCGCCGCGCCTCCAGCACCGCCTCGCGGGTGTCTTCCACACCGTAGCGGCCCTCATACAGATCCAGATCATTCGGTTTGCCATCCGTCAGCAGCAGCAACAACTTGCTACGCCGCTTGCTGCCACCCAGCAGTTTGGTGGCCTGGCGGATGGCGGCGCCCATGCGCGTGTAATAACCCGGTTTGAGCCCCTGGATGCGGCCTCGGGTGGTGTCGTCATAACGCTGCTTGAAGGACTTGAGTTCCTGCATGCGCACCTGCTGGCGGCGCAGCGAGGAAAATCCGTACAAGGCGAAATCATCGCCGAGCACCGACAGGGTTTCGCCGAACAGCAGCAGGCTGTCGCGGATGACGTCTATGACCCGATGCTCATCGTTCAGGTGGGCGTCGGTGGACATCGACACATCGGCCAGCAACAGGCACGCCAGGTCTCGACGGGTCTGCCGTTGTTCCATGAACAAACCCCGCTCAGCACACTGGCCATGCTCGCGCTCTACGTGAAAATCCAGCCAGGCCTGCATGTCCAGCTCTGAACCCTGGGGTTGCTGGCGTAGCCACTGACGGTCATTGCGCAGGTGCTCGAACTGGCGCCGCAAGCGATGCGCCGAAGCCTTCAGCCGTGACGGCAGCGGTTGAGCCTCGCAGTCCCGGGGCACCATCATTTGCAGATTGACGAAGCGGTCCTGCATCTGTTGTTTGCGGTAGTCCCACTCCGGCAACTTGATGCCCTCGCCGAGGGGAATATCGTCGACATCGGCCGGTGGCAAATCCAGGTGCAACTTGAGGCCACCGCCCTTGCGCAGACGGGTGCGCGACAGGGTCAGTTCGTCCAGGTCATCGGCGACCCTGGCAGCATCCGGATCCTCGCTATCGTCCGACCAGCGATCCAGGTCCACGTGTTCGGTCCAGCTGAACAGGTTCTCCAGGCGTACCACCAACAGCCCGCCATCACGGCTGTTTTCATCGATCCGTGTGGCGCGTTTGCGCCCGCCTTTCTGTTCGCCGGGTGGCGTGGTCAGCGACTCTTCGGATTCGTCGCCCAGATCGGCAACCTGCGGGCTGGCGAGGTTTTGCGGCGGGTACAACCACAGCGGTAGCGGCCACGCGGCCCGTTCGCTACGGGGAAAATGTTCGACACTGCCCGGCTCGCGCAACGCCTGGCATAACGCCCGCTCCAGTGCGGCTTCGCTGCTGTTCAACGAGGCTGGATCGGGGCGCAATTGCAGATGGGCATCGACCAGGCGTTTATACCGGGCGCGCAACGCGGGGTAGCGCCGCAACAGCTGTTGCGTCCAGCGCTGGTTGTCCCGACCCCAGTGACGCATCTGCCCGGACTGTGCCGCCAGCAACGCGAGCCAACGATAGAGTTCCTCGTTCAGAGCGACTTCAGGAAACACTGCGAGGCTCGACGGCAAACGAAGGTTAGCCTCGTCGCACCACGCCAACGGCACTTGTTTGCAGGTGCCGGCGATCTGCTGCAACACGTTGCGTCGCAACAGCAGATCGCGATCGCTGGCGGCTTCCACGCCGATGCCATTGGCGCCGCCCATGGCGCGAAACAACAGCGCCAACGGACGTTGCTGGCTGGCCAGCTCGACACGCGCCTCGGGGAAATCCGGGCTGGCGCGCCGGGTGATGAAGCGGTGCCAGACACTGCCTACCCATTCTTCCAGTTCGACGGTAAAGGCCATGGTATTTGCCCTTTTTGTAAACCAAAAAAACGGCCCGCTGTCTCAGCCGGGCCGACCTTTTCTAGCCGTTACGCAGGCTCATGAAGGGACAACGGCAGCCGGGGCGCGCGACGCTGCGCGGCCACGTTGCTTGAAGCTGAGCAGGTAACAGAGCAGCCCGGCGAAGAACCCGAGGCCGGCACCCAGACGGGCCCAGAACAGCACCTGCAGATGTTCGACCGTGGCCATGAACGGCAACGCGATCCCGTCCGCCTGCCAGCGTTGTAGGTAGACCTGCACGACACCGGCCGCAGTGAGGAACAGCGTGATCATCACCATCGACAGGGTCATCAACCAGAAGCCCCAGATTTCGAAGGTCTGCGAACGCTCGTCAGCGGCTTCACCCAGCCCGCGCAAACGCGGCATGGCGTAGCTGATCAAGGTCATCACGATCATTGCGTAAGCACCGTAGAAGGCCAGGTGACCGTGAGCGGCCGTCAGTTGCGAACCGTGGGTGTAGAAGTTGACCGGTGCCAGGGTGTGCAGGAAACCCCAGACGCCCGCACCGAAGAACGCTGTGACCGTGGTGCCCTTGGCCCACAGCGTGGCGGCGCGGTTCGGGTGTTGCCGGCGACGGTTCTTCACCATGCTGAAAGCGAAGATCACCATGGCCAGGAACGGCAGCGGTTCGAGCGCGGAGAAGATCGAGCCGACCCACAACCAGACCTCGGGGGCACCGATCCAGAAGAAGTGGTGACCAGTACCGATGATCCCGGTAATCAGCGCCATGGCGATGATCACGTAGAGCCATTTTTCCACGACCTCGCGGTCGACCCCGGTGATCTTGATCAGCACGAAGGCCAGCATCGACCCCATGATCAGTTCCCACACGCCTTCGACCCAAAGATGCACCACCCACCACCAGTAGAACTTGTCGCGGGCCAGGTTGCCGGGGTTGTAGAAGGAGAACAGGAAGAACACCGCAAGCCCGATCAACCCGGTCATCATCACCATGCTGACGGTGGTCTTGCGACCTTTGAGCAGGGTCATGCCGATGTTGTAGAGGAAGCCCAGGCACACCACCACAATGCCCATCTTGGTGATGGTCGGCTGCTCCAGGAACTCCCGACCCATCGTCGGCAGCAGCTCGTTGTGGGTCAGCTTGGCCAGGCCGGCATAAGGCACCAGCAGGTAACCGAGGATCGTCAGCACACCCGCAGCGGCGAACACCCAGAACAGGATGATCGCCAGTTTAGGGCTGTGCAGTTCGCGGTCGGCCTCTTCCGGAATCAAGTAGTAGGCGGCGCCCATGAAGCCGAACAGCAGCCAGACGATCAGCAGGTTGGTGTGCACCATCCGCGCCACGTTGAAGGGAATGATCGGGAACAGAAAGTCTCCGATCACGTATTGCAGGCCCATGATCAAACCGAACAGCACCTGACCGAGAAACAGGATCAGGGCAAACACGAAGTACGGTTTGGCCACGGCTTGCGAGGCGAATTTCAGATGCGGATTAGCAATGCTCATCGCTTAGCCCTCCTTGTTTGGCGGCCAGCCATTGGTGTTGATTTTCGAGCTCCACTTGAGGAACTCGGCGATGTCATCCACCTCCTGGTCACTCAACTTGAACTGGGGCATCGCGCGCCGGCCCGGTACGCCCAGCGGCTGCATTTTCATCCAGGCATGCAGGAAAGGTTTGAAGCCCTCCTCCCCGCCGCGCCGCTGGAACACGTTGCCCAGTTCAGGCGCGAAGTAGGCGCCCTCACCCAGTAGCGTGTGGCAGCCGATGCAGTTGTTTTGCTCCCAGACCGTCTTGCCGCGAATCACTGATTCGGTTAACTGCGCTTCATTGCTGCGCACGGGAAAGGTCTGTTCCGTGTGATAGGTCAAGGCCAGGAATATCAGGAAGAAGAAGATGCTTCCCCCGAAGTAGATATTCCTGGCCATGCCTTTGGTGAAGGTCTCTGACATGGTCGCTTCCTCTTTGCTTGGCCCGTCCATGATAGGAAGCGAAGGGTTGAAACCTGCTTGATGGCGATCAAGAAACTCCGATGGTTTTGCTCAGGTATAGATCGTATGGCTGACGAAGATCGAATGTGGGAGCGAGCCTGCTCGCGATAGCGGTCTGACAGTCAATGAAGATGTTGAATGTTATGGCCCCTTCGCGAGCAGGCTCGCTCCCACATTAGGGTTGCGCTGTTTTACAGACTGCAATCCTTCAGCGGAACGACATCAGTGTCATCCCGACCACTGCCGCCAACACCAGCGCCCAGCTCACCATCAACCGGCGCCACAGTCGCGGCGCATGGCGCAGCTCCATGAAGCCATCGGTGATCAGCCAGGCCTTGCCGACCGCCACCAGCAAAATGGCCACGGACAGCAGCCATGTCGCGCCGGACTGCGCCAGCGCTACCGTGCACACGCTTAACTCGGCCAGCGCGGCCCAGCACACGAGCAGAAGCCTGGAAGCGGACATCGGAACCCCCGTCAATTCAGAACGTAGACCAGCGGAAACAGCACGACCCAGATCAGATCGACCATGTGCCAATACAACACGCCGGATTCAAATCCGCTGCGGTTGCCGGCGTCGTACAGGCCACGACGGCAACGCTCGGCCAGCCATCCAAGAATGACCATGCCGAGCAATACGTGAAGAAAATGGAAACCGGTGAGGATCCAGTACAGCGTGAAAAATGTGTTGTGTTCCATGCCCAGCCCCGAGGCCAGCAAGTGTCGGTACTCAGTGAGCTTCAACACCACGTAGACACTGGCGGCGAGCAACGCGGCCAGCAGGTAGACCGCACCGTAGCGAGGCCGCGAGCGCCTGACTTGTTCTTGCGCCAGGGCAGCGAACAGCCCGGCGGTGAGCAGGCTCAGGGTCATCGCCAGGCCAGTGGACGTATTGAGTAACAGACGGCTTTCGACGAACAGCTGCGGTTTGATCGCCTGGGTCACGGCGAACGCCAGAATCAGGATGGCGAACACCGACAGCTCGGCCAGGATGAAAAACCACATCGCCAGATCGCCCGGCAAGTGGCCCGGCGCAACGCGTCTGGACTCAGCCGAAGTGGACATCAACCACGTCCATCAGCGCGGCGACGGTCAGCGGATCATCGCTCAGCGGCTCGGCCAGGCAAGCCATGCACGCCTCACGCGGGCTCATGCCGGAGCGGATCATGCGCGCGGTGAAAATCAGCAGACGTGTGGAGGCGACTTCTTCCAGGTCATGTTGATCGAGCCGACGCAGGGCCTGCCCCAGCCTGACCACTTGCGCCGCCAGCGCGCTGTCCACCTGAGCCTCGCGGGCGACAATGCGCTCTTCATCCGCCACCGGCGGATAACCGAAGCGCATCGCCACGAAGCGTTGCCGGGTGCTGGGTTTCATGCCTTTGAGCAGGTTCTGGTAACCGGGGTTGTATGACACCACCAACATGAATGACGGCGGTGCCTGCAGCACTTCGCCGGTGCGCTCAAGGAACAGCTCACGACGATCATCGGCCAGTGGATGCAGGACCACCACGGTGTCCTGGCGCGCCTCGACCACTTCGTCGAGGTAACAGATGCCGCCTTCGCGCACCGCGCGGGTCAGCGGTCCGTCCTGCCACCAGGTGCCCTGGGCACCGATCAGATGACGGCCGATCAGGTCAGCCGCGCTCAGGTCGTCGTGGCACGCCACGGTGTACAGCGGCAGTTTCAACCGATGGGCCATGTGCTGGACGAAACGGGTCTTGCCACATCCCGTCGGCCCTTTGATCAGCACCGGCATGCCGTGTCGCCAGGCTTGCTCGAACAGCGCCTCCTCATTATTGAGCGGTTGGTAGAAGGGTTCGGCGTTGTGTTCGCGAGACTGGCTACGGTCCATGGGGCACCTGATTCAACAGCGGGGTTGAGGAACACGCTACGGGCCCCTGCGACAACCTGGCAAGTGACATGGCCGGCAAACTTGATCGCCGTCAAGCGAGCATTGGCCTGCTCGGGCATAGCCTTGCAGCGCACTAAGAACCTGCGTTCTGCGCTGCCCTTTCAGCACATCGCAAAGGTCTTGCCTGAGGAGAAATGGAATGCTGATCAGCAATAGAAAAACGTTTGCTCTGACTGTCGCCACCCTGTGTTCGACGCTGGCCCTTGCGGTGACTCATGCGGCCAGCGCCGACGAGCCCACCGCTGCCGCGGCCAACCCGCCCATGGTCAAAACCGCCGGTGCTCCGGACATGAGCCAGGCCGAGTTCGACTCATCCAAGGAAATCTACTTCCAGCGCTGCGCCGGCTGCCACGGCGTTCTGCGCAAAGGGGCGACGGGCAAACCACTGACGCCAGACATCACCCAGTCCCGCGGGCAACCGTTCCTGGAGGCGCTGATTACCTACGGTTCACCGGCAGGCATGCCGAACTGGGGAACGTCCAATGCGCTGACCAAGGATCAGATCACGGTCATGGCCAAGTTCATTCAGCACACGCCGCCGACACCACCGGAATGGGGCATGGCCGAGACGCTGAAAACCTGGAAAGTGCTGGTCAAGCCCGAGGATCGTCCGAAGAAGCAACTGAGCAAACTCAACCTGCCCAACCTGTTTTCGGTGACGTTGCGCGATGACGGCAAGATTGCCCTGATCGACGGTGACAGCAAGAAAATCGTCAAGCTGATCGAAACAGGTTACGCGGTGCACATTTCGCGTATTTCCGCCTCGGGCCGCTACCTGCTGGTGATTGGCCGGGACGCGCGGATCGACATGATCGACCTGTGGCCAGTGGAGCCGACCAAGGTTGCCGAAGTCAAAGTGGGCATCGAAGCACGCTCGGTGGAGACCTCCAAGTTCAAGGGCTACGAAGACAAGTACACCATCGCCGGTTCCTATTGGCCGCCGCAGTTCACCATCATGGATGGCGAAACCCTGGAGCCGAAGCAGATCGTCTCGACCCGCGGCATGACCGTCGACAAGCAGGAATATCACCCTGAGCCCCGGGTCGCGGCGATCATCGCTTCCCACGAATGGCCGGAGTTCATCGTCAACGTCAAGGAAACCGGCAAGGTCATGCTGGTCAATTACCAGGACATCAAGAACCTCACCGTCACCTACATCGATGCCGCGCCGTTCCTGCATGACGGCGGTTGGGACAGTACCCACCGCTACTTCATGACCGCCGCCAACAACTCCAACAAGGTCGCCGTGATCGACTCCAAGGAGCGCAAGTTGACCGCGCTGGTGGACGTCGGCAAAACCCCGCACCCGGGGCGCGGCGCCAACTTCAACCACCCGACCTACGGGCCGGTCTGGGCCACCAGCCACCTGGGTGATGACGGCATCTCGCTGATCGGCACCGACCCGGTCAAACACCCGCAATACGCCTGGAAACAGGTCACCTCGATCAAGGGCCAGGGCGGCGGATCGCTGTTCATCAAGACCCACCCCAACTCCCGTCACCTGTATGTCGACACCACCCTCAACCCCGACGCAAAACTCAGTCAGTCGGTGGCGGTGTTCAACATCGACAAGCTCGACGCCGGCTACACCGTGCTGCCCATTGCCGAGTACGCAGGCATCAAGCAAGGGGCCATGCGCGTGGTGCAACCGGAATACAACAAGGCTGGCGATGAAGTCTGGTTCTCCGTGTGGAGCGGCCAGGCCGACGAATCGGCGCTGGTGGTGATCGACGACAAAACACTGAAGCTCAAGTCAGTCATCAAGGACAAACGACTGATCACACCCACCGGGAAATTCAACGTCTACAACACCCAACACGACATCTATTGAGCTCCATCAATGCAAGGAAACACCATGAAAAATACTCTGTTTTCACTGTTCGCCCTGACCGCTGCGCTGAGTGTGCAGCCGGCCATGGCCCAAGACGCGCTGGAGCTGTTCAAGAGCAAACCCTGCGCGGCCTGCCACTCCATCGACACCAAGCTGGTCGGCCCGGCGCTCAAGGATGTAGCGGCCAAGAATGCAGGCGTGGCCGGGGCCGTGGACACCCTGGCAGGCCACATCAAGAACGGCACGCAAGGCAACTGGGGGCCGATGCCGATGCCGGCAAACCCGGTGACTGACGAAGAAGCAAAAATCCTCGCGACCTGGGTCCTCACACTCAAGTAACCACCTGGAGGGCGTCATGATGGTGTATCGACACGCTGTGATTGTGGCGGCCCTCCTCCTCATTTGCGCAACCTCGGTTGCCGCGCCGGACGCCCAGCGTCAGGCACAACTCGAACACCTGCTGGCCCAGGACTGCGGCGCCTGCCATGGGCTGCACATGACCGGCGGACTGGGTCCCGAGCTGACTCGCACGGCGCTGGCCGGCAAGTCCAGGGACAGCCTGATTGCCACCGTCACCCAGGGCCGGCCCGGCACCGCGATGCCCGGTTGGGCCCCGCTACTGAGCACCGGCGACATCCGCTGGCTGGTCGACCTTCTTCTCCAGGGATACCCCGCACCATGATCCGTTCAATCCTGCTGTCAGCGGCGACCGGGCTGTTGTTGTCTGCGTGCGCCCAGCCGCCGTTGCGTGGCACCGGCGATCTCGGCGTGGTGGTGGAGCGCGCCACTGGCAGCCTGCAAATCATCGAAAGCGACACCCGTACCGCGCTGGCCCGACTCGAAGGTTTGGGCGACTTGTCCCATGCCTCGGTGGTGTTCTCCCGTGACCAGCGTTACGCCTATGTGTTCGGCCGCGACGGCGGGCTGAGCAAGATCGACCTGCTGACCCAACGCATCGACCATCGGGTGATCCAGGGCGGCAACAGCATCGGCGGCGCCATCAGTCAGGACGGCAAGCTGATTGCGGTTTCGAACTACGTGCCGGGTGGGGTCAAGGTCTTCGATGCGCAAACCCTGCAACTGGTGGCCGACATTCCCGCCACCCCCCTGACCGATGGCACCAAGCGCTCCCGGGTGGTCGGCCTGGTCGACGCGCCCGGGCAACGTTTTGTGTTCAGCCTGTTCGATACCGACGAGATCTGGACTGCCGATTTCAGCCAGGGCACCGCCCCGCAGATCAGCCGTTTCACAAACATCGGCCAGCAACCCTACGACGCGCTGATTACCCCGGATGGCCGCTACTACATGGCCGGGCTGTTCGGCGAAGACGGCATGGCGCAACTTGACCTCTGGCATCCGGAGCGCGGGGTGCAACGAGTGCTCGGCGATTACGGACGCGGCCAGGCCAAACTGCCCGTGTACAAGATGCCGCATCTTGAGGGCTGGGCTGTCGCCGACAATCAGGCCTTCGTTCCCGCTGTCGGTCGCCATCAAGTACTGGTGATGGATTCGCGTACGTGGAAGCAGACCGCTGCGATCCCGGTGGCCGGCCAACCGGTGTTTGTCACGTCGCGGCCGGACGGTCGGCAACTGTGGGTCAACTTCGCCTACCCGGACAACGACCGGGTTCAGGTGATCGACACCGAAACCCACGCCGTGGTCGCCGATCTGCGACCGGGCCCGGCCGTTCTGCACATGGAATTCACCGCGCGCGGTGACCAGTTGTGGCTGTCGTTACGCGATGGCGATCAGGTTCAGGTCTGGGACCCGTACCGCTTGAAACAGCTGAGCACCCTGCCCGCCACCGCGCCGAGCGGCATCTTCTTCAGCAGCCGCGCGCAAAAAGTGGGGTATTGAAATGAACCTCGACCTGCTCAGCCGCCAACTGATCGACCGCTTCCAGCATGGCATGCCGCTATGCCCGGAACCGTACAAGGAGATGGCGCGGATTCTCGGTTGCCGCGAGTCGCAATTGATGGCTTGCCTGCAAGAAATGGATCAGGCCGGCACCCTCTCACGGATCGGCCCGGTGTTCGAACACAGTCGCGCCGGGACCAGCACCCTCGCCGCCCTCGCCGTGCCCGCCGAACGCCTGCAACAGGTCGCCGAGCGCGTGAGCCAATACCCCGAGGTCAATCACAACTATGCGCGGGAGCACTTCTACAACCTGTGGTTTGTGCTGACCGGCCCTGATCGCCCCCACATCGAACGGGTTCTCAAGGAGCTTGAGGACGACACCGGCCTCATGCCGCTGGACCTGCCGATGTTGAGCGCTTACCGCATCGACCTCGGCTTTGCCCTGGGAGAAAGCCCATGACCCCGTCATTGAGCGCCAAACAGGCGCTGGCCCTGCGTCGGCACCTGGAAGGCGGATTGCCGCGGGTAGCGCGCCCCTATCAGGCCCTCGCCGAACGGATCTACGCCAACGAAAACCAGGTGCTGGCGCAAATGCACCAGTGGCACGCGCAAGGGCTGTTCCGTCGGGTCGGCCTGGTGCTCAACCACCGAGCGTTGGGTTTTACCGCCAACGCCATGCTGGTGCTGGATATTCCGGACGCGCTGATCGACGAAGTCGGCCAGCGCCTCGGACGGGCGCCCGGCATCAACCTCTGCTATCAACGGCCGCGACGTTTGCCGCAGTGGCGCTACAACCTGTTCTGCATGGTTCACGGGCGTCAACGTGATCAGGTCGAGGCGCAGATTCAGGCGCTGCTGGAAGAACACCTGCTGAGCGACCTGCCCCATCAACTGCTGTTCAGCACCCACGCCTTCAAACAGTGCGGCGGGCGCTTTGCCCCCCCACCATCAGGAGCACCCTCCCATGGATGACCTCGACCGTCGGCTGATCAACCGCTTGCAGCTGGGCCTGCCGCTGGTGCGCCATCCCTGGAAGGTGCTGGCCGCCGAACTGGAAAGCAGCAGCAGCGAACTGCTCGATCGCCTCCACGCACTGCTGGAAGACGGCGTGCTCACGCGCTTCGGGCCGATGTTCGACATCGAGCGGCTGGGCGGCGCCTTCACCCTCGCGGCGCTGGCCGTGCCGGAAGAACGCTTTGAAGACGTCGCCGGGCAACTGCATGCCCTGCCTGAAGTAGCGCACAACTATCGACGCGAACACGACTGGAACATGTGGTTCGTGCTCGGCTGTGCCACTGAACAAGCCCTGAGCGACGCCTTGCAGCGCATCGAAACCCTGACCGGCCTGCCGCTGCTCAACCTGCCCAAAGAGGAGACCTACCATGTCGGTCTGTATTTCCCGGTCTGAAGACACCCTGGCCCACCGTCTGATCGAGCTGACCCAGGCCGGTCTGCCGTTGCTGGACGACCCTTGGGCCTGGCTCGCCGAACAGCTGGAGCTGAGTGTCGAATCCACCCTGGATCTATTGAAACGATTGCAGGCCGAGGGCGCGATCCGGCGCATCGCCGCCGTCCCCAACCACTATCGCCTGGGCTATCGCTACAACGGCATGACGGTCTGGGATGTGCGCGACACGGACATGCAGCGCCTCGGCGCGCTGATCGGCGCGCAGCCCTTCGTCAGCCATTGCTATCGACGCCCGCGCCGAGCGGACTGGCGCTACAACCTGTTTGCCATGGTCCATGGTCGCAGCAGCGAGGAAATCGACAGCTACCGCGAGCACCTGCGCTATTTGCTGGGCGATGCCTGTGTCGCCGACGAGATGTTGGTGAGCAGCCGCATCCTGAAAAAAACCGGTTTGCGCCTGCCCCACGCCTCGCACTGAACACGCGCCAACTCAAGGAGAGTTGCATGTTGAGGATCAGCCAATACCTGCGCGCACTGGCCGGCCAGGCCCCTGCCCCCAGAACCAGTCCACCGGGCAGCAACCGGCCGCCGGTGGTGATCTGGAACTTGCTTCGGCGCTGCAACCTGACTTGCAAACACTGCTACGCCACGTCAGCCGACAGCGTCTTTCGCGATGAACTGGATACGCCCGCCGCACTCACCGTGATCGATGACCTGCACGATGCAGGGGTGAAGGTGCTGATTCTTTCCGGCGGTGAACCCTTGTTGCGCGACGATCTGTTCGTGCTCAGTGCCTATGCCCGAACCAAGGGTTTCTTTGTCGCCTTGTCCACCAACGGCACGCTGATCGACGAGCAGAACATCACGCAGATCCGCGCGGCGAATTTCGACTATGTCGGCATCAGCATCGATGGCATGGAAGCCACCCATGACGCCTTCCGCCAACTGAAGGGCAGTTTTGCCAGCTCGATGCGGGCGATCCGGCTCTGTCGCGAACAGGGGATTCGCGTCGGCCTGCGCACCACCCTGACCCAGGAGAACCATCAACAGTTACCCCAATTACTGGCGCTGATGCGCGAATACGACGTGCAAAAGTTTTACCTGTCGCACCTCAACTACAGCGGTCGCGGCAAACGCAGCCGCAAGCTCGATGCCCGGCAACAGATGAGCCGCGAGGCGATGACGCTGATTTTCGAACAGGCCTGGGAAGACATCCAACGCGGCCGCGACAGCGATTTCGTCAGCGGCAACAACGATGCCGACGCGGTTCTCCTGCTGCAATGGGTGGGCCTGCATCTCCCCGAACATTACCCGCGCCTGGAACACATGCTTCGCGCCTGGGGTGGCAACGCTTCGGGCAGCGGCATCGCCAATATCGACAACACCGGTGAAGTGCACCCGGACACCTATTGGTGGCAGCACTCGGTGGGCAACGTGCGGCACACGCCGTTTCGCACGCTGTGGCTGGACCGGCCGGACGCCTTATTGCAGCAGCTGCGTGCGCATCCACGCGCCGTCGGTGGCCGCTGCGGCCAATGCCGCTGGTTGAACATCTGCAACGGCAATACCCGAACCCGCGCCTGGGCCGAAGGCGATCTGTGGGGACAGGACCCCGGTTGCCACCTCAGCGATGAAGAAATCGGCGTGCCGCCGATAACGACCATTCCTTGCATCACACACTGAATTGCCCGTCCGGCCAACCACCTGACAAAGGCTGGGGCCGGTCAACCTGATGAAGCACCAAGGACGTCCCATGCCTCCATCGATTGCTATACCGGCAACACTTGAGTCCCCGTTCAGACCGGGCGAAGTCGCCCTGGTCGGCGCCGGCCCCGGCGATCCCCGCCTGCTGACCCTGCGCGCCTGGAGCCTGTTGATGCAGGCCGACGCCGTGGTCTACGACCGCCTGATCAGCCCGGAGCTGCTGACGCTGATCCCGCTCACCTGCGCCCGGCATTACGTCGGCAAGGCCAGCGGCTGCCACAGTCTGCCCCAGGAACAGATCAACGAATTGCTCGCCGACCTCGCCGATCAAGGACAGCGCGTGGTCCGGCTCAAGGGTGGCGACCCGTTCATTTTTGGTCGCGGTGCCGAGGAACTGCAGTACCTGCTGCAACGCAATATCGACTGCCAAGTGGTCCCCGGCATTACTGCCGCGTCCGGGTGCAGCGCTTACGCCGGCATCCCGCTGACTCACCGGGATCTGGTCAACTCCTGTCGATTCATCACCGGCCACCTGCAACACGATGGCGAGTTGAAACTGCCCTGGAGCGATCTGGCCGACAGTAGCCAGACACTGGTGTTTTATATGGGCTTATCGAATCTGGGGATCATCGCCCAGCGCCTGATCGAAGCCGGGATGGCCGCCGACACACCGGCGGCGCTGATCAGCAACGGCACGCGGCCCGACCAGCACGTTGCCCGTGGCCTGCTGCACCAGCTACCGACCCTGGCGCTGGATTGCCCGCCAGGCATTCCGACGTTGACGGTGATCGGCAAGGTGGTCGATCTGTTCGCTGCGCAACAAATGGAATACCCGGCGCGCTTTTACCCCGTTCAGGCGCTGCAACGCCACGGCAAGGTGGCGCTATGAAGCGCGGGCTGCTTGTCCCGTTGTTATGGGTCGGTGCGGTGCATGCTGGCGCTGCGGTTCCAGCACTTGAACACGCCGCCAATAACTACCAACAGCATTGCCAAAGCTGCCATGGCGCCAACCGTTTTGGCGGTACTGGCCCCGCGCTGCTGCCTGAGAGTCTGAGCCGGATCAAACCCGACGAAATCCGCAGCGTGATCCAGAACGGTCGTCCCGCGAGCCAGATGGCCGGGTTTGCCAACGTACTTAACCCGGTGCAGATCGACGCGCTGGTGAGCTACCTGCAGCAACCGCCCGCCACCCCGCCGACCTGGAACAACGACGACATTCGTGGCAGTCACTCGATACTCGCGGACGTCAGCAAGCTGCCAGCCACGCCCCAGCATGGCGCTGATCCGCTGAACCTGTTCGTGGTGGTGGAAGCCGGCGATCACCACATCAACATCCTCGACGGCGATCGTTTCGAGGTGCTGGCACGGTTCACCTCGCACTTTGCGGTGCATGGCGGGCCGAAGTTTTCGCCGGACGGGCGCTTCGTCTATGTCGCCTCGCGCGATGGCTGGGTCAGCCTGTACGACCTGCACAACCTGAAGCTGATCGCCGAGGTCCGCGCCGGGCTCAATACCCGCAACCTGGCGGTGAGCAAAGATGGGCGATGGGTGCTGGTGGGCAACTACCTGCCGGGCAACCTGGTGGTGCTCGATGCCCGCAATCTGTCTCTGGTCAAGAGCATCCCCACGATCGGCCAGAACGGCACCGCGTCACGGGTCAGCGCGGTGTACACCGCCCCGCCACGGGACAGTTTCATCGTGGCGCTCAAGGACGTGAAGGAAGTCTGGGAGCTGTCGAGTGCCCGCACGCCGGATTTCGAACCGCGACGGATCCATGCCGAGGATGTGCTGGACGACTTTTCCTTTTCACCGGACTACAAGCAACTGTTGGCCACGTCGCGCAAGGCCAAGGGTGGGCAGGTGATCGACCTCGACAGTGGCAAGGTGGTCACCGACATACCGCTGCCGGGCATGCCGCACCTGGGGTCCGGGACCTATTGGAAGCGCAACGGTCAGTGGGTGTTCGCCACGCCGAACATCAGCAAGGGGCTGATCTCGGTCATCGACTTCAAGACCTGGAAGTTGATCAAGGAAATTCCGACCCTGGGGCCGGGTTTTTTCATGCGCAGTCACGTTAACTCGCGGTATGCGTGGACTGACGTGTTCTTCGGGCCGGACAACGATGCGATCCACCTGATCGACAAACAGACCCTGGAAATCGCCCACACTTTGCGCCCGATGCCCGGCAAGACGGCCGCCCATGTTGAGTTCACTCGTGATGGCCGTTACCTGCTGCTGAGTATTTGGGCCAGCGATGGCGCGCTGATTGTTTATGACAGTAATACGCTTGAGGAGGTTAAGCGCATTCCGATGAACAAGCCGTCGGGCAAGTACAACGTTGGGAACAAGATTGAGTTTGCTGAAGGGACTTCGCACTAGGTCTTGTGTGTATATCCGGTTCTTCGGTAACGGCCGCTGGCGGTTTCGCTCTTACAGCGAGTCACTTGGAAAAGCCCCAAGTAACCAAGGGCTCTTGCCCCTGACGTCCGGTGCCTCGCCCAGGCTCGCCATGCCCTCGCTCCGGCCTCTCGAGGGGGCGTGCACCTCAAAAGCTCCGCGAGGCGGCCTATCGACCGGCCTGTCACTTCAAGCGTACGTGTTCCCCCTGTGGGAGCGAGCCTGCTCGCGATGGGCGTCAACGATAACGCGTGCGGTCTGAATGAACGCGGTGTCTGGACGTTTTTCGCGAGCAGGCTCGCTCCCACAGGTTCAACGCAGTTCTGGCTCTGGCTATTGATCTTGCTTTGGCTGTTGATCTTGCTTTGGCTGTTGATCTTGCTTTTGATCTTGATCTGCCCCGTCGGAAGGCCGAGTGGAGGTTCTGCACAGTGGGCTACCGCGGCAAGGATGGCCGATGGCGGCGGGCCCACGGAGCAGGACCGGAGCGAGGGCATGCCGAGCCTGGGCGAGGCACTGGACGTCAGGGGCGAGAGCGTTTGGTTACTTGGCGCTTTTCCAAGTGACCCGCTGTAAGAGCGGAACCCTAAGTGGCCGTTACCGCAGCAACGGATATGTACCCCCTCAGAAACTCGGCTGACACACAACGAAGCAGTCGCAAAACAGCAGACTGCGGTGTGACTGAACCATCATGGTGGGGCGATCCTGAGAGGGGCTGCTTCGCAACCCAACGGGGGCATGCCCCCTCGCCGCAGGTAAGCGCCTCTTGCCACAGGGTATGTGTTCACCCTTCAACCCAGGGTATAACCGTTATCAACTTTCCAGTCCTGACCATAAACACCCCGCGCCCCCTGGGACAGCTGAAAGATAATCACATTGGCCACCGCAGACGCATCAAGAAAATGTCCGGGCAACAGGCGTTTCCCAAGGGTGTCGGCGACGTCGTCGAGCTCGCCGTCGCTCAACCCCAGGTGGTCCCACATCGAGGTGGCGGTCGGCCCCGGGGAGACCAGGTTGATGCGCACATCGTAACGGGCGAACTCCACCGCCAGCGTGCGGGCCTGCGCCGCCAGTGCAGCCTTGCTGGCGATGCAGGCAGCCAGCCCCGGAAAGCTCGAACCGGTCAGGAAACTACCGACAAACACCACCGACGCCGGACTCGCCAGCTCACCGCGCAACGCCGCCAGAGTGTTCAACGCCCCGGCACCGTTGACCGCCCACTGGCGCTGGAACGCGGGCATGTCCAGGCTGTCGGCCATTTCGGCAATGCCGGCGTTGGGCACCAGGTAATCCACCCGCCCCAGCGCCGCCGCGCGCCGGGCCAGCCCTTGCAGGTCTTCCTCGCAGGTGACGTCCCCGGCACACCATTGCAGCCGTTCGCCATAGATCTGCTGCAAGGCCGGCAATTCACCAACAGTACGTGACATCGCCAGCACCTTGACCCCACGCGGCAAAAGCGCAGCGCACAAGGCCAGGCCAATCCCGGAGCTGGCGCCGGTGATCACCGCCAAACGATCCTGAAACTCGGTTTGCATCATGTTCTCCTGGGCATCGTTGATGCCAAGCACTGGGGACGTTACAAGCCCCTATCTTTGAACAGACGCAGAAATACCGACTTGACGGCGATCAGATTTTCTCGATGACGGAATACAAAGGATCGCAGCCTGCGGCAGCTCCTACAGGATGTACATCATTCCAATGTAGGAGCTGCCGCAGGCTGCGATCCTTTGATCTTGCTTCACCCTCCGTGCGACATGGCTGGTTGCTGCTGAAGCAACGCCTGGTCGATCTCGCTGAAACGCAACACACGACCGCCCTGCTCGGTGGCGAGCTTGTCGGCAACCTCCCGACTGGAAAAGGACGCCAGCACCACACCCATCGCGCCCTTGAGCTGAGTGCCGACCACGTAGAAGGCATCTTTGGCATCGATCAGTTGGGCATCATCCGGTGCATTCCACGGGCTGCGGCCCATGTCGTGGACATACAACCGGGCATCGCCATGATGATTTTCCGGCTGCAACCACCAACCGATCATCTCCGCCGTGGAGCAGAATTTCTTCACCCCGCTGCGCTCGACCACTTCGCCCTTGGGTCCGGGGAAGCCGTCGATGATCATGCCGCAGACATGGCATTCATCACTGGGATGAAACGCGACGGCGGCGTCGCTGTAGCTGGCTTGCACGGGTTTGTCACAGGCCGCCAGCAGCAGGCAGACCATCAAGCCCGCCACGGCGCGTGCCGTCGTCGAATACAGAGTGCTCACTTTCAGATGCTCCAAAGGTATGAATTCATGTCGCCCGTCGACGGAACAGCAGCCACGCCGTGCCCAAAGGCGCCGCCACCCACAGCAGCAGGCACAGCCAGAGCATCGAACCCGGCACAGGTAAATCGCTGCCCAGCGTCAGCACGCCAGCGGTACTGGCGACGGGGTCAAAACCGGCGAGATTGATCAGCCGATAGACGTCAGCGGGATTGAGCAGCAGCAACCAGGGCAGCACCTTCGGGTTGAACTGGCCTTCGCTGAGCACCAGCAATGCCAGCAGCGCCAGGTCGAACACCAGCACGAAGAAGAACCACACTCCCAATGCCAGCCCGGCGGCCGTGGATTTCTCGGCAGAAATACTGCTCAGCACATAGGCCAGCCCTAGAAAGCCCCAGCCCAGTAATGTCGACGACAGCATGAATCGCCCAAATGCCCAGAGCAGCAGGTCCAGTTCGACGTTCTCCACCAGCACCGCGATGGCGAGCATCGCGCAGCCGAAACCGATCAGCGTCGCCAGCGCGAGGATCAACCCGTGGCCGACGAACTTGCCGAGCAGGATGTGCCCGCGCCCGAGCGGATAAGTCAGCAACAGCAGCAAGGTGCCGCTTTCGTCCTCGCCGACGATGGCGTCATAGGCCAGCAGCAAGGCAATCAGCGGCATCAGGAACGTCGCCAGACTGGCCAGGCTGGCGATGGTGGCAGGCACCGAGGTAAAGCCCAGTTGACCGGAAGCCGCAGCCCCCAACCAGGCGATACCGGTGGCCAACACCGCGAACAACAGGCTGATCGCCAACAACCAGCGATTGCGCAAACCGTCGTTGAATTCCTTGCGGGCCATGTTCCAGATCGGGTTCATACGATCTCTCCACTGGGGGGCGCACCGGCCCGTCCCATGTAATAGCGGTAGATGTCTTCCAGGGACGGTGGGTCGATTTCCACGTCAGCCGGTTCGTCTTCATTGAGCAACTGGCGCAACAGGCCCAGCTTGCTGCCATTGAGCGCGGCCACTTCAAGGCCTTCCGCGCCCCAGCGCTGGGTGACGTGCCCGGCGTTGTTCCAGGATTCCTGCAACGGCCCGGCGTGCTTGAGTCCGTTGGCGCGAATCAGCGTCGGCAACCCGGCTTCTTCCCGCAGACTGCGCAGGCTGCCGAGGGCCAGCAGACGCCCCTGGGTCAGAATCGCCGCACGGTTGATGTGCGCCTCGACCCCCGGCAATACATGGGAACAGAGAATGATGCTGGTGCCCTGGCTGCGCAGCCGGTCGAGCAACCGATACAGGTCTTGAGTGGCGATGGGATCGAGGCCGACGGTGGGCTCGTCGAGCAGCAACAAACGCGGCTCGCCGAGCAAGGCTTGCGCCAGTCCCAGGCGCTGGCGCATGCCCTTGGAGTAGGTCTTGACCCGTCGATGCGCCGCGCCTGCGAGGCCGACTTCCTCCAGCAGCACGTCCACCTGAGCGAACGCTGCGCCCTTGAGCCGGGCGAAATGACGCAAGGTTTCCAGGCCACTCATCTGCGGATAGAAAGTCACGTTCTCCGGCAAATAGCCCAGCAACCGCCGTACGTGCGGGTCACTGGGCAAGCGGCCAAACACCCGGACCTGCCCTTCGCTGGGTTGAAGCAGGCCGAGCACCAGTTTCATGCTGGTGGTCTTGCCGGCGCCGTTGTGCCCGAACAAACCCAGCACTTCGCCTTCGGCCAGGCTCAGGTTCAACTGATGCAGCACGGTGGCGTGCCCATAGCGCTGGCTGACACCTTCCATGTCGATGACATTCATGTGGTCGGCTCCTGAGTCAGGGTGTGCGTGGTGGATTTCATCAGCGGATGGCTGTCGAGTACGCCCGGCGATTTCATCACCGGAAACGCCCGTTGCACCCAGCGCAGCAACTCGATCCCGGGGCTGTTCATCAGCAGGCGCACCTGCGGGTACAGCCACAGCAGGCGGTCGACGTTGTCGTTGGGTTCGTAGGCGATATCGCCCAGGCCATCGTTGTTGCGGTCCCAACCCAGGTAATCGCTCCAGTAATTGCCCCGGCCATCCACCGACCATTCCTGCAAGCGGGTGGCGACGTACTTGACCTGCCGCTGGTTGCCGACAAATGCGTTGTCGGCGATGCGGTTGTCTTCGGAGCCGGCGGTGAGGTGGATGCCCACGGCGCTGTGCTCGAAGTGGTTGTGTTCGATGCTGTTGAACAGCGAGTTGTAGATGAACAGCGCCTTGCCCTCGGCGCCGCTGATCATGCTGTCGCCGGTCGAGCCGTCGCGCACATCGGTGACGAAGTTGTCACGCAAGGTTGAATAGGTGATGTAGTTCATCAGGATGCCGTAGTTCTGATCCTGCTCGGAGCGGTTGCCGATCACCGTGAGCTTGCGGCTTTGCATCAAGGCGTAGCCGGTGCGGGTGCGGCGGGTGGTGTTGCCGATCAGTTGGTTGTCGTTGGCAAACATGTAATGCACGCCGTAGCGCAGGTCTTCCAGGGTGTTGCCCTGCAGCAGGTTGCCGTTGGAAGTGTCGATGTAGATGCCATCGCGGGTATCGCGCACCTGGTTGCCAATGACCCTGGCACCATGCACCGCGTACAAGTGAATGCCGTTGCCACGATCCTGGGAACGCATCGCCGGATCGCCCTGAATGCGGTTGTCGATCAGGCTCACGTCCTGAGTGCCGTCGACCCAGACACCAAAACCCTGGCCCTGCATGCGATTGCCTTTGATCACCGCGCCACGGGCCTTGGGCTGGAGGAACACCGCCGCATTCATGGCCGTGAGGTCGTGCCCCCAGTCCAGAAAGGTGCAGCCCTCGATCCCTACATCCGGTGCGCTGACGATCACCCCGTTGCCCTGCCCTTGCGCCTGGAACACCGCGCCGGGCTCGCAAACAATCTGCATCGGTTGATCGACGCTGAACGAACCACGGTACTCGCCCGCCGGCAGGTGCCAGCGTTGTTCAGCGTCAACCTGCAACGGCAACGCAGTGATGGGTTGCACCGCCAGTGCACTGCCGGACATCAGCAGGAGCGCAAGCGCGATCACCTTGATCGGGTTTCCCTTGATATCGGTCATCGGCCCGCTCCTGTCGATGGGCAACCGTCAGGCCCGCTCGACCTTCATGCGGCCGACCATTTCCATGTGCAACGCGTGGCAGAACCAGCTGCAGTAGTACCAATGCAGGCCGGCCTTGTCGGCGGTGAACGTGATGGACGAGGTTTGCTGCGGGCTGATCTCCATGCTGGCGCCATGGTTGGTCATGACGAAGCCGTGGGACACATCCTCGATCTGGTCGATGTTGGTGATGGTCACGGTCACTTCGTTGCCCTGCTTGACGGTGAACTCGGTCAAACCATAGGCCGGCGCCATGGAGGTCATGTAGACCCGCACATGATTACCGTCGCGGATGACCTTGTTGTCGGTCTCCAGGTTGATCCCGTCCTTCTTGGCCAGCTCCACGGTGGCGGCGAAGTACGGATCGTTGCGGCTCCAGATCTTTTGCGTCTTGATCTGGTCCCGGCGCGCGAGGATGCAATCGTGGGGTTCGGCAAACGCCGGGCCGTCGTGCACCAGCTTCATCTCTTCACCGGAGATATCGATCAACTGGTCGTTTTCCGGGTGCAGCGGCCCGGTTGGCAGGAAGCGGTCCTTGGAGAATTTGCACAACACCACCAGCCACTTGCCATCCGCGTCACTGGTTTCGGTCAGCGACGCATGGTTATGCCCGGGCTGGTAATGCACGTCGAGCTTCTGCTTGATGTAGTTGACCTTCTCGCCCTTGTAGGCGCGTATCGCTTCCTCCATGTTCCACTTCACCACCTGGCTGTCGATGAACAGCGTGGTGTAAGCGTTACCGCGACCGTCGAAGGTGGTGTGCAACGGGCCCAGGCCCAGTTCCGGCTCGGCGATGATGACGTCGCGCGGGTCCTTGAATTTGTCGGCGAACAGGTCGTCCAGGCGGTCGATAGCGATCATCGACACCGTTGGCGACAGCTTGCCGTTGGCAATGAAGTACTTGCCATCGGATGAGGTGTTGAGGCCGTGGGGGTTCTTCGGCACCGGGATATAGCGGGTGAATTCGGAGTCTTTGCCATCGGTTTTACGACCGTCGACCACCGGCACTTTCGAGTCTTCCAGGGTGATGAACTTGCCAGCCTTGATCGCCGCCTCGATGCGCGGAATGTTGAACACCACGACCCAGTCGCGCTCGTTGCGCATCATGCCGCCCAGGTCGTAGGCCTTCTCCGAGTTGTAGCAGGTGGACGCAGCGTACTTGCCGGTGTAATCGGCGTCGGAGTTGTCGAGGTTGCCGTCGACGATCACCTGAAACGCCATTTCCATTTTCTCGGCATCGATGGCGTTGAACATGGTGAAGCTGTTCTTGTCTTGCAGATCGAACGTGTGGCCGTCATTGGGGTGCGGGATGACGAACTCGGCATTGGCGAACACGTACTTGGTGTAGGGCACTTTTTGCAGGCGCAGGCCGTGGATGGCTTGTACGTTCGGCACGGTGAGGATCTTGTCGCACTTCATGATGTCCAGGCGGATGCGCGCGACACGGGAGTTGGCCTTGTCGTTGATGAACAGGTACTTGCCGTCGTACTTGCCGTCCGTCATGGAGATGTGCGGGTGATGGCAATCGCCGTTCTGGAATTTCGCACTGTCGCCCAGGATCCGCTTGCTTTCGTTGGTCAGGCCCCAACCAGTGGCCGAGTCGACGTTGAACACAGGAATACGCATCAACTCGCGCATCGACGGTACGCCCAGCACCCGCACTTCGCCCTGATGACCACCGCTCCAGAAGCCGTAGTATTCGTCCAGCTCGCCGGGGCCGACGTGGACTTTCGCCTGCGCGTCCTTGACCGCTGCGGCCCAGGATTCGCGGCTGAACACCGCGCCGCCCAGTGTCGTGGCCCCCGCCAGCACCGCACCGGTAACGGCGCTGCTGCCCAGAAAACCGCGACGGCTGAGTCCGGTCTGTTCTTCTTCCTGCACCGGTTTGGTGGATTCTGTATCAGTCATGTTGCGTACTCCTTGAAGGGATAAAACGGTCACTGCGGACGTGCGCTCGCGAGCTTCATTCAGGCGCCGTCACTTCCACGACAGGTATCAGTTGCACAGCCACGGGTGCCGGTTTGCCGCGCTTCTTGCGCTTGTTGATCAGCGGCGGGCATTTGTCGTCGTTGTCGTAGGTCATCTGGCAATCGAGGCAGTAGTGGCACTCGTTGGCATTGATCCGGCCATCCGGGTGAATCGCCTGGATTTCGCATTCCTTGGCGCACAACTGGCAGGGGTTGCCGCATTCCTTGCGGCGCTTGAGCCAGTCGAAAAGGCGCAATTTGGTCGGAATCGCCAGCGCCGCGCCCAACGGGCAGATGTAGCGGCAATAGACCTTGCGCATGAAAATGTTGATCACCAGCAGCGCCACCGCGTAGAGCACGAACCACCACTGGCGGTCGAACCTGAGGGTGATGGCGGTCTTGAACGGTTCCACCTCGGCGAACAGTTCGGCGGTGGACATCGATTCCAGGGAGATGCCGAAGAGCAGCAGCAAAATGATGTACTTGATCGCCCACAGCCGCTCATGGACCGCGAAGGGCAATTCGTACTGGGGAATTCTCAGCTTGCGCGCGGCTTCGTTGATCAGTTCTTGCAAGGCGCCAAACGGACACAGCCAGCCGCAGAACACACCACGACCCCACAGCAGAATGCTCGCGGCGGTGAAGACCCAGAGCATGAAGATCAGTGGATCGGTGAGAAACAGCTCCCAGCGAAAGTGCTCGAACAGCGCATGGACAAAGGTCAGGACATTGACCACCGACAGTTGCCCCAAGGCATACCAGCCGAGGAACACTACGGTGAAGATCAGGTAACCACGACGCAGCCAGTGCAAAAAATGCGGCCGGCGAGTGAACTTGTCCTGGAGGAACAGGATGGCCGTCAGCAGCAACAATGCACTCGCGAGGACGGCGATCTGGAAGTGTTTCTGGTACCAGATAGTCAGCCACATCGGCCGGTTGGCTTCTTCGATGGCCGCCAATTCTTCGGCACTGGGTGCAGGTCGTTCGAGGTATTGCTCGGGCAATTGATAAGACAGTTCGAAGCTGCTGAACATGCCGCTGACCGGTCCAGTCTGACGCCGCACCAGCAACTCCAGGGACCAGGGCGATCCCGGATCGAATCCCGCCGGTTTGCGCACAATGAACACCGACATTTCATTGAACTCGGGCATGCCCGGTGCAAACACGTCGGAGAGCCGCTGATGGTCCATGTCGCGAAAGCTGATGACATTACCGAACTGACGCAATTGCACCCGATCGAAAATCCCGCCGCGCACATAGCCCGAGCCCTTATAGGAAAACAACCCGCGACCCAATACTGCGATGGCTTGCTCGCCGGGTTTGAGTTCCTGCATGAGGAAGCGATATTGATTGTCGCCCAGCAGCGCACGGCCAATGCTCGGTGGGTTCAAGTCGGCGGTGTACAGCTCGATAAAGGTGTCATCGACTTGATCCGGGCCGGCGTTGTCGACCCCTTCGGCCTCGGTGCCCTTGAACGCGGCGTCCACCTGTCCACGGGTCAGGTTCAACCGGCGAATGGCGCCGTTGCCGGTCAGTTGCTCCCAGGTGGCGGGCTCGAAAAAGTCCTGGCGCACGGTGGCGGGCTTGTTCACCACCCCGGCCTTGTCCGCGACCAGCTTGAGCGATACGGCCACCTCGTGGGCGGCGCGCATGATGACCTCGTTGACCACCATGGCGGTGACGGTTGCGCCGGCAATGGCATCCACGGTGACGGCGCTCGGGTCGCTGGAATGGCCGACGACCACTCGCTGACTGACCTTGATCCCTTTGTAGCGGGCGCTGAAATCGTGAAGTTTTTCTTCGGGAATGCCGATCAGCAGAATCGGTTCGTGGTGCTCCAGGACATAGGCATCCTGAATCACGCCGGCGGTATCGAGGATCACCTGGGTATTGATCGGCTTGCCCGAGTAGGCCGGAATGTCCACGACATCCAGGCTCTGGAATACATAACCGATGACCTTGCCGGCCGCAGACACTGTGCGCACCTTGAACGTGCCTTCCGGTGCGGAAACCGAATCGGTTTGAGGGAAGACCTTCTCGATACGCTGCTGCTCGATGTCGCCGTAGGACTTGGCCTGCACCACCGCGAACATCGCGATCACCAGCAAGACCATCACCACCAAGCCCACGCGCCAGACGCGCAGGTTGCCATGTATCGAAGGCGGGTGGGTTGTCATGAGTGGGCTGATTTCAAAGGGTCTTGCGGTCATGTTAGGGAGCGTTGCGCGCCCTGCCCTTGATTGAAATCAACTCGATGGAAATCCGTGCGCCAGAGCGTCCCGACACCTCAAACGGTGCGGGAGAACTGACCTTTCTGTGCACCGCCCAGGTAGGCGTCAAACGCCATCGCGACACTGCGCATCATCAAATGCCCTTGCGGCAACAGCACCAGTTCATTGCTGTGAATCTGCAGGAGTCCGTCACGCACATGCTCGTCCAGTTGCGCCAGCGCCTCGGCAAAATACTCGGTGAAGCAGATGCCATGACGCGCTTCGAACTTGGCGAAATCGATCCAGCCATGGCACATCAGGTCGCTGATCACCTCGCGGCGCAGCAGGTCATCGGCGTTCAAGCGGTAACCTCGATGCACCGGCAACAAGCCTTGATCGATACGGGCGTAGTACTGCGAAAGCTCCTTGACGCTCTGGCTGTAGCTGTCGCCGACCTTGCCGATCGACGACACCCCAAGGCCGATCAAGTCGCAGTCGGCATGGGTCGAGTAACCCTGAAAGTTGCGCTGCAGGGTGCCATGGGTGCGGGCCAGCGCCAGTTCGTCGTCCGGCAAGGCGAAATGATCCATGCCGATATAGACATAACCGGCCTCGGTCAGGCGGCGGATGGTCAGCTCGAGCAACTCCAGCTTGCGCTCCGGTGGCGGCATGTCCGCCGGGCGAATCAGCCGTTGTGCGCGCACCAGCTCCGGCAAATGCGCATAGCTGTAGGCGGCAATCCGGTCCGGACGCAGGGCGATGATCTTGCCGAGGGTGACGTCGAAACGCTTGATCGTTTGCAATGGCAGGCCGTAAATCAGATCGACGCTGATCGACTTGAACTGCGCCTCACGGGACGCCGCGACCAGCGCATAAATCTGCTCTTCGCTTTGCTGGCGATTGACCGCGGCTTGTACGTCGGGGTCGAAGTCCTGCACGCCGAAGCTCAGACGGTTGAAGCCCAGTTGGCGCAGCGACTGGATCTGCTCGGTGCTGATGGTGCGCGGGTCGACCTCGATGGAAAACTCATGGTCATCGCTGTCGTCCATGTCGAAGGACTGGTGCAGGCAGTCCATCAGATCGGCCAGTTGTTCGCTGCTCAGATAGGTCGGCGTGCCCCCGCCCAGGTGCAGTTGCGTGAGCTTGCGCGTGCTGTCGAACAAAGCAGCCTGCATCGCGATTTCACGCTTGAGGTACGTCAGGTATTCGACGGCGCGATGGGTTTTCTGGGTAATGATTTTGTTGCACGCGCAGTAGTAGCAAAGGCTTTTGCAAAACGGGATGTGGATGTACACCGACAGCGGTTTCGGCGCAGCGGCCTGGTTGCTGTCGCGGGCGGCACGCTGGTAGTCGTCGACGGCAAACGCCTGATGAAACTGCGGTGCCGTCGGGTAAGAGGTGTAGCGCGGCCCGGGGCGGTCATATTTTTCGACCAGGGCTCGATTGAAATCGAATGAAGGCTTCATGATCAATCAACTCGCAGGTGGGTTAATGCCTTGCACTGCCCACATCCTTTTCAAACAGGCTGCAGATGGCATCCACTTCCTGCCGGCCGGCGGGAAGAATGCTGATGAATCGGTCCGACAACTCAATCAGCCCGTCACGGTTCAATTGCTCGAGCATTGGCCACACCGACGAGAAGTACTGGGGAAACATCAGCCCATAACGCCGCTCGATGGCACGGATATCCAGCTCTTGGTCACACGCCAGTCGCTCCATGACCATCTGCCGAATCTGATCCCCTGCCTCGAAACGCCAGCCTCGACAGGTGGGTAACTGGTCGCTGTCCAACTGATGCTGATAACGCCCGAGCGCGTCGGTGTTTTGCGTATACAGATCGTCGATCTGGCTGATGGCGCCCAAACCGAAACCGACATGGTCGCAATAGCCGTGGCGGGTGAAACCGTCGCAGGTGCGACGCAGCCGGCCTCGTTCCTGAGCGATCGCCAGATCATCATCGGGCCGGACAAACTGCCCCATGCCGATGTAGTGATAGCCCGCGCCAAGCAATTGGTCGAAGCAGATCTGACGCATCGCGCTTTTATCGTCCTGACTGCACAGGGCTCTGACCTTGTCGCCGAGTATAGGCCGATAGCGGCGTGGTGGCCGGGCATAGTCGAAGACCATCAGTCTGTCTGGTTCCAGCCCGATAATCGTCGCCAGCTTCAGGGCGAAACTGTCCGGCGTTTGCCAGGCATGGCCGAAACCCAGGTCGACGTTGATGGAGCGATAACCAAAGGTACGTGCGGCATCGATCAGTGAATTGATCGGCGCCGGGTTCTGATAGCAGGCCACCGACATGTCACAGTCGGTATCGATGTCCGGAACGCCGATGCTGACGTGATTGAAGCCCTGGTCGCGCAGTACGCCCATGGTCGACCAATCGGTATGGTGCAGGTCCACCTCGACGCTGTAGTCGCCGCACTCATGTTCGAGAAAGTTGAATCGGCTGCGCAAATGATTCATCAGCCGCTGAAGATGGGCGATGGTGGGTGTGCCGCCGCCGAGATGAAACTGCTCGACCCGTTGCTCCGCATCGAGGTGACAACCGACGAGGTCGATCTCATGCTCCAGGCGCTGAAGGTACTGCTCGATAGCGCCGTGCTCGCCGGAGGTATCAGGAGCAGAACAAAAAGAGGGCTTGAGGCTGGAAGGCAGCTGCACGTTCAGGGACAGTGGCCGGCGCTTCTGGCGGCTGACGCGCAACGCACGCAGCAAATCCAGAGAGCCGATGCCGCCATGAAATTTTTGCGTGTCGGCATGACAGTTCGGGTCGAGTACGCCCTGATCGCACCGGGCAATCAGCTCGCCGGGGTTATGGAAGAAATCGAGCATGACGGGTCTCCGAGACAGGCTGCGGATCATCAGTGTCCGGGATCGGCGTTCAATGCTCCTTGACCTGCATCAAGCCACAAGCCAAGTGCTTGCAAGGGCAGACCACCGGTCACGAGCGGTCACCACGTCAGGTAAAACATGCCCTTCGCCAACAGGACGATGACGACCATATGGCAGAACAAACTGCCATGGATGAAATGCAGGTATCGGGCGTTCATGCGGCCGCTTTTGAACAAAAACATGGCGACCAGAAAGTGCAGCAGCACGCTCACGGCGACCACGATTTTCAGCATCAACAACGTGCCGAACGATGAAGCCATCGGCGTGGCAAGGGCGGGCAAATAACGCAGCCAGACCATGCCCAGCCCCGCGCCGAATAACACCAGCAACACCCACGGCATCAGCGTGCGAGCCCGGCGGCCGATGCCCTGCTCGACCAACAACATCACCCTGGCGGGTAGCTGCTTGCGGATGCTTTCCAGGAACAGGACTTCGAAGAACACCGTGCCGATAAAGATCAGGGCGGCAAACAGATGCAAGGTCAGGATCAGCGGATAGATCATGGGGGTTTCGCCTTCAAGTCAGGCAACCCGCTCGGCGCAAACCTTTGGTGTGCGCCGCTGGCTGTCGGTGTCTATGGAGACTACAGAGCCCACCGGTCCCTGCGGTTGACTCCAATCAAGAAACCGACAAACCCGCTGATCCGCTCAGTGTCCGCGAATGTAGTGCTCCAGTTGCCGAATCAGATCCGCCTGCTCGACGATGGCTTCTTTCACCAGGTCGCCAATCGACAACAACCCGATCAATTCGCCGTTCTCCAGCACCGGCAGATGGCGCAGATGACTGTCGGTCATGACCGCCATGCAGCGCTCGATGCTCTGCTGACTCTGCGCGGTCACCACCGGCGCGCTCATGATGTCGCGCACCGGCGTACCGACCGACGAACGCCCCTGCAGAACGACCTTGCGCGCATAGTCGCGCTCGCTGATCACGCCGACCACCTGCCCCGCTTCAATGACCGGCAGCGCGCCGACATTCTTCTCGGCCATCAACTTCAGTGCTTCAAGGACCATCTGGTCCGGCGCGATGCTGTGCACGTGCTGGTTTTGCACGACTTTCAATTTCAGTAGCTGTGCGGCTGTTTTCATCAGTGCCTCCGATACCGTTACGCGATGCTGATGCCCAGCCTCAGGCCACCCCGACTTCCACCACGCCGCCGTTCAACCGCACCGGCCAGACACGCAGACGCTGTTGCGGATATTCCAGGCAGCTGCCGTCCTCCAGGCGGAAATGCTGTTTGTAGATCGGCGACGCAACGACCAGATCGCCCTTGATGCTGCCGACCAATCCGCGCCCGATGACATTCGCCCCGGATTGCGGGTCATGGTTGTCGATGGCGTAGAGGGTCTTGCCGTGAACGCTGGGCAGGTAGAACAGCGCCACTTGCGCACCGTCGAGCCAGACGACGACGCCGGAGTTGCACACCAGATCCTGTTGCTCGCACACGGTTTGCCAGACATCGGTGTGTGCCAGGGAATCCATGCGTTGGGTATTGGATTGGCTCATCAGGCAATCTCCTCGGTGACCGGGATAAGGTTGAGTTCGGCGGCCATGATCGGGCGCCGCTGACCGCGTTCCTGGACAAAATGGATGTCTGGGTCCGGGCGTTTATCGTTGACGAAGGTCCGGAAACGCTTGAGTTTTTCCGGGTCTTTGAGGGCGTTGGCCCACTCGCACTCATAGCGGTCGACCACCAACTGCATCTGCGACTCGAGTTCGGCACCGACCCCGAGGCTGTCGTTGATGATCACCTCTTTGAGGTAATCGAGGCCGCCCTCCAGGCTTTCGCGCCACACCGAGGTGCGCTGCAACTTGTCGGCCGTGCGGATGTAGAACATCAGGAAACGGTCGATGTAGCGGATCAGGGTGGCATCGTCGAGGTCGGTGGCGAACAGCTCGGCGTGGCGCGGGCGCATGCCGCCGTTACCGGCGATGTAAAGGTTCCAGCCTTTCTCGGTGGCGATCACGCCCACGTCTTTGCTCTGAGCTTCGGCGCACTCGCGGGTGCAACCGGACACCGCGAACTTGAGCTTGTGCGGCGAGCGCAGGCCCTTGTAGCGGTCCTCGATGGTCAGGGCCATTTGCACGCTGTCCTGCACGCCATAACGGCACCAGGTACTGCCGACGCAGGACTTCACCGTGCGGGTCGATTTGCCGTAGGCGTGCCCGGTTTCGAAACCCGCTTCAATCAGCTCGGCCCAAATGTCCGGCAACTCATGCAACTGCGCGCCGAACAGGTCGATCCGCTGGCCGCCGGTGATTTTGGTGTAGAGGTCGTACTTCTTCGCCACCACACCGATTGCGATCAGCTTGTCGGCGGTGATTTCGCCGCCGGGAATGCGCGGTACAACCGAATAGGTGCCGTTTTTTTGCATGTTGGCCATGAAGGTGTCGTTGGTGTCCTGCAACGGCACCAGCGAGGCGTCCATGATCGGCTGGTTCCAGCACGAGGCGAGGATCGAGCCCACGGCCGGTTTGCAGACATCGCAACCGGTGTGGCCACGGCCATGCCTGGCCAGCAGTTCTTCGAAGGTGATCACCCCTTCTACGCGCACCAGCGCATAGAGTTCCTGACGGGTATAGGCGAAGTGTTCACACAGGCTTTTGTCGACACTGACGCCACGGGCAATCAACTCATGTTCGAAGACTTGCTTGAGCAAACCGGCGCAACCACCACAACCGGTGCAAGCCTTGGTCTGCGCCTTGAGCAGGCCCAGGTCGGTGCAGCCGCCGTCGATGGCCGAGCAGATGGAACCCTTGGTGACGTTGTGGCACGAGCACACCGTGGCCGACTCGGGCAATGCGCCCGGGCCCAGGGTCGGTGCACCTTCGGACGACGGCAGAATCAGGCTGGCCGGTTCCGACGGCAAGGCAATGGCGTTCTGCATGTATTGCAGCAGGGTGTCGTAATAGCTGTTGTCACCAACCAGCACCGCACCGATGACCTGTTTGCCCGTGGCATCCACCACCAACCGTCGATAGCTGGCGCTCGTTTCGTCGATGAACTGATAGCTGCGTGCGCCCGGCGTGCTGCCGTGAGCGTCGCCGATGGAGCCGACATCGACGCCCAGCAGTTTGAGCTTGGTCGACATGTCGGCACCCGTGAACGCATCAGCGACCTCGTTGCACAACTGAGCCGCGACGCTGCGGGCCATCTGGTAGCCCGGCGCGACCAGACCAAAAATGCTGCCATTCCACGCGGCACATTCACCGATGGCGTAGATGTCCGGATCGATACTCCGGCATTGGTCATCAATCACCACGCCACCGCGCGGACCGATGTCCAGCGCGCATTGACGGGCCAGCGCATCTTGCGCGCGGATACCGGCGGAAAACACGATCAGGTCGGTTTCGAGGAACTCGTCATTGGCAAAGTTCATGCGATAGCGATACTGCTCGCCCGCACTGATCGATTGAGTGGCGCGGGACAGGTGCACACCCACACCCAGTCTTTCGATCTGCGACTTGAGCGCCAGGCCACCCATCTCGTCCAGTTGCACCGGCATCAAGCGCGGGGCGAACTCCACCACATGGGCTTCCAGGCCCAGGCTTTTCAGCGCATTGGCCGCTTCAAGGCCCAACAAGCCACCACCGACCACCACACCACGCCGGGCGTTGGCCGCCGCCGCACGAATGGCGTCGAGGTCTTCAAGGGTTCGATACACCAGCCGCGAATCGCCTTCGGCGCCTTCAATCGGCGGCACAAACGGATAAGACCCGGTGGCCAGCACCAATTTGTCGTAAGAGACGCTGCCTTGCGCCGTCATCACCTGGCGACGGTCACGGTCGATTTCCAGCACTGGCACGCCCAGATGCAACGTGACACCCGGCGTCTGGTACAACGCGGCTTCACCAAGGGCCAGCGATTCGGCATCACGCCCCGAGAAATACTCGGAAAGGTGCACGCGGTCGTAGGCACGCATCGGCTCCTCGCTGAACACATGCAGCTGATAGTGATCCAGGGCACCGCGCTCGATCATCTGTTCGACACAATGATGTCCGACCATGCCATTGCCGATCACGATCAGCGTTTGCAGCTTGTTCAACGTGGCAACATTGGAATTCATAAGAAGCACCCGGCTAAGCCCATCACGGTTCAAAAAGCAAAAAAAAACGCCTGAAACCTTGCGGTTCCAGGCGTCTTTGCCTGTTCTTTTGCGGTGTTAACACCAGACGTCTATGCCTGATTCACCGATGTTGCCCACGAATCGATCGTCGTTGACCGAGGGGGCTGCCCACTCGACTGCGTTCATGGTGGGCCTGCCCTGTGCCTTGCAGCGTTTGTGCCAGATCGTGAAAGCGTTGTTTTAGAGGCGTTTGTCGGACGCAGGCCACCGATCAACCTCCAGGTTTTTGCCTTCGCATAGTGCAGACCGTCGTCCCACGGCTTTATAAAAGTGCACTCATGGGGCATTACAGATACTTGAGCCAGGCGATATCCCGGCGTCGAGCCTTCAACCCGGAGAACCAGTTGACCGGACGGTAAAGCGCAATGGCCAGCAACCCTGCCGCAAGCCAGACCGCCCCTACCGAGGCGAACCCGAACCAGGCGCCCTGGTTCAGTCCGAACAGGGCAACCGCGATAACGTACAAAACCTTCAGCGCGTAAAGGTGCAACAGATAGAAGAACATCGGGGCCGACCCGAACACCGTCAAGGGACGCAGCCACCGGCTCTTCTGCTGGTGTTCAAACCACAGGAGCAACAAGCAGCCAACACTCAGGGTCAGCGCAACAAACAGCAGCGACGGCGGGTATTTGGTGACGTTGAAAAAACTCATCAGCGTTTGCAGGGAGGTCTTCTCCACACTCCAGGGTTTCTCGCCATAACCATTGAGCAGCCGCAGCGCAATGAATCCCGCCAGGCCGACGACGCCGCAGAGCAGTAACTTGCGCTGGCGGGCCTTGGCATCCGCCGCTCGCCCGAACCACGGCCCGATGACGTAACCCAGGCCAATGACGCCGATCCACGGCAGCACCGGGTAGGAGGTACGCAGCCGAAACCCTTCGGACAGTTCGATCCAGCCACGGTCATGGAGAATCGCCCACGGCACGTGCATCGCCGATTCGACGGGAAAGTGCAGCGTGTCCAGCAGGTTGTGACCGGCGATGATCGTCAGGCTCAGTAGCAGCAGCACCAGGCGCGGCAGCCAGACCATCAGCGACAGGGCCATCATGCTCAAGCCGATGGCCCATATCACCTGCATGTAAATGACGCTCGGCGGGAACTGGAACGTCCAGGCAAAGTTCACCAGGGTGAACTCAAGCACCACCAGAAACAGCCCTCGCTTGAACAGAAAGCGGCACACATCCGCCTTGCCGGCGTATTTCTCACCGTACAGCCAGGCTGACAGACCGGTGAGCAGCACGAAGACCGGCGCGCACACATGGGCCAGCGTCCGGCTGAAAAACAACGCAGGTTCGGTTGTGGCGATGTCCATTGGATCGGCCACTTGTCGATGCAGGAAGAAGGTTTCACGGACATGGTCGAGCAGCATGAACAGAATCACCATGCCCCGTAATGCATCAATGGAAAGGAGCCGGCCAGTCACGGTGCCGGTGGAACGAGTAAGCGCAATGGTCATGGAGGTTTCGCAACACAAGGGGTGAATAAACATGTCCCGTAGAACAGATTGCCGAGCAGGCCATATTGTTACCCTATAACGTCACAAGCCAAAACCGCTATTTGTAGCGGCTGGCGATTCTTAATTGATCGGCATGAGGTTCAAGCCTCTTTTTCGTTTCTGCGTCGCTTTTGCACTGCTGTGCGACAGATCCCACTTTTGGGGCTCCCCTACCGCTCACCCGTGGTGTTAGCTTGGAAACGTTTTGTTTCATTAATCAAACACTTCTTGCAAAGGAATGCCCCAAGCAATGGACTTCTCACTCAAGCAACTGGCCGCGACAACCCTGATGCTGGCCAGCCTTTCGTCGCTCACCACACCAGCGCACGCCAACATCACCCCGCAACAGAGCGCGACCATCCTCAAGACGTTCAGTGACGCATCGGTCACGGATTTCAGGCAGTTCCTGGCAGGCCTGGCCAAGAGCGACGTGACCAAAAACGACGACCTCGGCCCGGCAATCAGTGCCTTCCTCGACAACAAAACCCTTTCCGCTGACCAGCAGAACGAGATCCATCGCCTGCTTGGCCTCTATGCGCGAGCTGGTGGCAATCCCGACCTTCCGCGTGGACGGCGTTGCCCAGCACGACAATCCTGAATTCATCAAGATTGCCGACAAGATCAAGGGCCTTGCCCAGTCCTTCAACCTGAACTTTCGCAACATCGACAACCGCGTCTATGAAATCTCCCTCTCCGGCGGTGGCGATGAGGTTGTCGGCATTCACGCCCACGCCGACGTGGTGCCCGTGACGCCGGAGAACTGGGTCCTGAAAGACGGCACCCGACTCGATCCGTTCAAGGTCACCCTGGTCGGCGACCGCCTGTATGGCCGGGGCACCGAGGATGACAAGAACGGTATCGTGGTGACGCTCTATGCCATGAAGGTCATCAAGGAAGAGAAACTGCCACTGGCCCGCAACTTCAAGCTGCTGGTCGATACCACCGAAGAAACCACTGGCGACGCCATCCCCTACTACTTCGAACGTAACCCGACGCCCAACTACAACCTGGCGCTGGATGGCGGCTACCCAGTGGTGATTGCCGAAAAAGGCTACGGCACCGTGATGGCCAACTTTGCGCGGCGTACCGCAGAGGGTAAAGGCGCCGAAATCACTGCAATGACCGGTGGCCTGGCCACCAACCAGATTCCGTCGACTTCAGTCGCCACTTTGGTGAGTGACAAGCCAGCCGAGCTGGCCGCCAGCCTGGAGAAGGCCGGCACGGACTACGCCAAGCGCAACGGCGGCAACTTCGAGGTGAGCGCCAAGGTCGCCGGCAAGGACGTCAAGCTTACGGTCACTGGCGTTTCCGCCCACTCTTCCGAGCCAGAGTCAGGCGTCAACCCGGTGGCCAGGATGCTGGACTTCATCAACAGCCTCGACGGGAAGGTTGCGCTCAAGCACAACCACATTACCGACGCCGCCCGCTACGCCGCCGACAACTGGGGACTGGACTACCTGGGCGGCAAATTGGGGGTCGGTTTTTCCGATGCCTTCATGGGGCCGCTGACCGCATCCCTGACGTATGTCGGGATGGATGAAAAAGCCTTCAAGCTTGCGGTCAACCTGCGAGTGCCGAAGGGCAAGTCCCCGGAAACGCTCAAGGCCAAAATTGCCGACAAGCTGGACGCGTGGAGCAAGAAGACCGACGTTGCGGTGGCCTTCGACTACTCGATCGCCGAACCGATGTATCGCAACCCTGAAGGTGAATGGGTCAAGGCCCTGCTGGCCGTGGCCAGCGAAAACCTGGGCATGGAACACAAGTTCGGGACCTCTGCCGGCGCCACCTCGGTCCATGAGCTGCCCAATGGCGTGCAGTTCGGCCTGGCCAGGCCCGAGGTCAAATACACCGGCCACACCGACAATGAGTTCAAGACCGTCGACCAGTTCCTGCTGGACCTGCAGATCGTGACCGAGATGCTGGGCCGCATCGGGCAGTTGCCGAAACTCTGATCCCCCTTTCGGACCCGCTGTTCTGGCGGGTCCACTTCTTTGATGGTCCTGACCCCGTCGGGAAGTCAAACAGCTATGCGCGGGCTGGCGCAATGATAGAAGGCACTGAAGCCTGCACTGCCCGGCTACTAGGAACCGTCATCTCCGACAGATTCGTTCAGAGCATCCAGTTCCGCCTGTTTCTTGCGTAACTGAATCTGCGCATCGATCAACGTACTTTGCGCCTTGATCAGGCTGGCCTGGTTCTCAAGTGAGGTGACTTCTCTTGGCTGCAGGAGTGCCTTCTGAGAGTTGAGCAAGGCGACTTGCGCGTCGTTGAGCGACTTCTGACCCTGTAGATCACGCAGTTCTTCCCCGTTCGCATATAGCTTCAACGCGGTCACTGAGTCGAGCCCGGCATTGACCGTTTCCCCTACCGCGACCGCTTCGGCGCGCGGCTTCTTGTACCCCACTTTTATCAACGTACCGTCCTCGTTGAACGATGCCGACAATTCGTTGTTGGTGAAGGGCCCATTACGCAAGCCCAACGAAGCAAGATGCCCCAACTGTGGAACGGGACGCTCGTCAGTGAACAGCACCGCAGGGTCACTGCCACTCATGCCATGGCATTGTTCGGGACTCGCAATACCTTGCCGTTCCGAGATGAAGCGACAGATACGCAACCGCCCAGGCATTTTTGTTCGATAGAGAATGCCGCAGCGTCGATCCCCCGTGGAGGTGCAAGCCTCGCCCGCATCGAGCGCGAGCGGTGTACGCGAAGGTGACAGTGTATTGGCCGTAACAAGAACTTCTGCACCTTGTAGACGTGTGGTGACGTCCTCGATCTCGTCCAGCGCCAGGCTATTGTCTGTGTTCCAGGCCGCCCTCGCAGTGGAGATGGCGCTCTCGGTATCAACATCCGTCGGATCTCCGTTGGAATCGCTCCAACGTGCCTTGTCCACGATCGAGTCGTCGCAATCGAGCATCAGATCAGGGCCCAAGGTGTGGATCAGCCAACGTGCGCTGCCGCCATCATCGGTGTGGAGGGACCGCAACTGCACGATCGACTGCGGCAACGTCGTACCCGCTACCTCATCGGCAAGGCTGCTATAGACGCCATTGATACCGGGCCCGGACGGTGGAGGGCTTTCCGGCAGCCTTGCGCACGACTTGAATTTGCTCCTGTGCTGATAGGCCAGAACGTCCCGACCCGGTGAGCGCTGCCCCGGGACATAGGTGAACCGGGAAACAACAGTGATCTCGTTCAGGCTTTTGGCGAGCGCTTCGTTTGCAGCCTCCAGTGCTTCCTGAGCCTGCAACTTGCTGCGCCTCAACGCGGCGGCCTGTACCTCCACGCCTGCGTCCCGCGGCGATTCGGGGTGGGCAGTATCGAAATCCGAAACCGCTTTGGTTGCCTTTTTCAGCACGGCCTCTTGCCCCCTGGCCGTCTTGCGCAGGCCAGGTATAGCCGACAGCGTCTGCCGGGCCTGCGAACTGCATGCCAGAAAATAACTCGGTCCCCCTGCCCATTCCGCCACCCCCGACGGAACCGGCAAACCGATCGCAATCTTGCCGACGCTGACGATAGCCTTGAACGCCTGCTGGGCCACATCGGCCGTTCGGTCGTCTACCGTCGCATTAACTGACTTAATGATGCCGCTGGAATATCGCTCCAGATTGAAATCGGTGATTTTGGTGAACGCCGACAGCGACTCGTAATCGATCACTACCTCTTCGCCGGCGACCGTGCGCGGCGCAGCCATTGCGTTGATCTGGAACTCTATCTGCCCAGCCGGCCGGGAGTGTTGCTGATCCGGGAGTTCGGGGCACTGGGTCAAGGTGCGCTTGACCTCCACATCGTAATGAAGCTCCGGCAAATGGTAAATCACACCTTGCGTGGTGCCGGTGTCGGACGGTTTGCGCGATTGAAGATACGTCGTGCAACCAGCGGTTATGATGAATGCTGAAACGACAATGGCGGTACCGAGATGGCGCATTATTGTTGTTCCTCCTGGATTCCGTGCATGTATGAATCCGAACGTATGAATTCCTGCAGGTCATCAAGTGCGACCGCAACGGTTTGGCCCTTCAAGTACCGGGGCGTTACGCCAGAGGCCGTCGTGAGTTCCTCCTTGACCTCGAGAAACACTCGGAAGTCATCCCCTGGTGATGACAAGTAGGGTTTGAGCTCGTCGTGAGGGAAGCACCAGAGCCCACCTGAAGCACTGCGTTTGAGTGCGTACACATGCTGTCCATCGGTTGGCGCACTGCACTCGATGGCGCCCTGTACCTGCAGGCCGCCTAACAGCTCTACCTCTTTGCGCGGCGAGTCGGCACCGTCACCATCCTTGACCAGGATGCGCAGATAGTCCTGATGGAACAGCAGTGCCTTTTCAATATTGACGCGAGACCGCGAGTAGATCCGTAGGGGCTGGCTATCACTCATCCCGAGCGTCTGCATTTTCCCCTGATTGAGTCGGAGCACCCCTTCAAGGATGTCGCCGCTGATGAGAATACGGCGCTTTATGCTGGCGGCGTCCAGCCCGTGACGCGACAACAAAGTCGCGGCAAAGCTCACCATGGCAGTTGCCTGCGATGTGCCGCTGAGCAACTCAACCTGCTCTCCATCCAGCCAGGAGGCAACGTTACAACCCAGTGCGGCGATATCGACCCGTGTCTCGCCATAGTTACTGAAAGGAGTCAGGTAACCGTTGCCATCCTCGGCGGCCACGGAAATAACATTCTCGTTTTTCTCTCCGCCCAGGCTGGCAGGCATGAGCGTGCGATCATTCCCGCGTCTGGCGACCACATCGCGAGCGTCGTTACCCGCCGCCACAACAAACAGGATGTCCTTGTTATCGGCAATGACTCTGCTCAGGTTCAAGTCCGGGTCCGATCCGTAACGGACACTCATGTTGACTATCTGTGGATGACTCATACCAACCCGTAACATGGCCTCATTGACAGCCATGCGGGATATCTGTTTTCTGCCAGCGGACAGCGGGATGATGCGCAGGCGAAGCCAGCTTTCTTCGTCATTGACAGCAAAGAGTGGCGACGCGGGATCCATCCATTGGCCCCCCATGATGGTGCCGACCACATGCGTACCATGCCCTGCGACGTAGCGCGGCTCTTGAACCACCGCCAAGTTGATCAACGGCTCCAGATATGCGCTGTCGGAGATGGGCACCGGCCGTTCGAGTGCCTCCTCCTCACCGGGCAGGCTGCTCAGCCTGAACAACTGCTTGGGAAATTTGCTGGCGAAGGTCAGTTGACCGTGCTCCAGACGTGCGGCGCCGAAGCCATTGTCCAGCACCGCAACCGTTACCTCGTTTCGGATCTTTTTATAGTCCCGGCGCAATATCGATAGCGCACGGCGAATCCGCATCGCATCAAAAGGCGCGGTGATGCTGCCAAGGCAGTCGGGCGGAGGATTCCCGGAGTCGCTTACGGCTGTAACGATCTCATCGAAAAGCTTGGGCTTGCCGACGATCTTCATCGCGGCCAACTTGGTTACCCCGTTCGGCTTGACCGCCAGTGCGGAGACTTCACGTTCGAAAGTGGTCTTGTCGACCGTCGGGGTGAACGTCACGGACTGAGTGGCAAACGATAGAGGCACTTTGAGCCCCGGCTTTACTTGATCCACGTCCTGGAGCTGGAAATACTGCTGCATCTCGACCGTAGTACCCACTCGCCCCGTTTGTTCGAGAAACGTCTTGCTCAGCACACGGTCACGTTCGACGACGAGTTCGGCAGTCTCGTCTCTGACGTAGAAGCAAGCGGGCCAACTCATTCCGTATACCTGTTCACCGATAGGGACGCTCATGTCGAACGTGTCCGCCAAACGGTTCTGCTCACGCCAAACGGCTTCATATTCCGGCTGGCTTTTGCCGCAAAGTATCTCAATGATGCTCTGCGCGCTGGCTTGGTGGGCGGCAGGGTAAGTCGCGCGGTCCAGTTGCCTGGGTTGGGCATGAGTCGCGACATAGGTCACCAGTGCATCGGGCAACTCGGCGCGGGTTGCCCGGAACGTCGAGGAGGTTTCCGTCAGATCGACCGCCGGTAAATTCGGCTGCCCTCTGGATGAATCAGGCGTCCCCAACAACGCGCAGAGCGCTGTCACCAGGTACCGTCGGCGCATACCTTGCCCTCCAGTGGTTTTCCGTCGGACGTTTCAACCAGCAGATGCGCGTTCGGGTTCGCGCCTTTCCAACATGCAAGGAACCTGTGAAACCGCGGGGTCGAGAGCGACGCGAAATGCGACACCACCTTGTTGTTTTCCACGCGTCTCCTGGAGGCGATACCACGGATAGTGCGCGCACTGCCCGGATTCTTTGCACTCACTCCGTTGAACGCCGGCCCACCGGAATCGCCGGTACACAACGCGCTTTGTGTCTTTCCATCCGACTCGCTGGAGAATGAGTCCGCCGCCAAAGCGGCCACCTTGAAATCACCGACAGCCAACTTTTTCTCCATAGGGAGAACGGTAATATTTCCTGTAGACGGGTTGAACGTCCATGAAATACAACCGAAACCGGCAACCAGCAAAACGTCGTCCCTGGCAACCGCGCGCAAATCCAACGAATCCCAGTGCAGCTGTTTGAAATCGGCAGGAATCGGGCCCGAATAAGGCTCGGCAAGGCAAAGTGCGTAGTCTGCAGGGTGACGCACACTGGGCAGGTCTTTCGTCGAGAGATAGGCCGGATCCACCGTGCATCGGTATTTGAATGGGCCAATGGCAATGGGGGAGGCAAAACGGTTGCTGCCCAGAACGACGCAATGCGCGGCGGTCACCAGCACGTACTGCCCGATGAAGGTCGCAGTACAGGTCGATTCCGGATCGATACTTTTGGACTGGCTGATCGCGATGGAGCGCCAGTCGCCGCGCTGAGGCGGCACACCGTGGAAGACCTGAATGTCATTATCTTTAAGGGTCTGGGGCAGCAGCGTGAAGATGACCGGCTCGTCTTCATCCGTTGTATCGACGACGTCGTTATTCTGCCCGGCAAATGCGGGCAGGCTCCAGCCTATGGCTAAAAACGACAAGATGAACGCAGCTTGGGCCCATCGTCCGTGAAACCTGGCCTCCAGGCGCAGCCGACGCCTGCGCGAACCATATCCATCCATGCCCAGGCCCTGTGATTTCATCTTGACATCATCAATATAGATGCACGCCGTTCCTTGTCAAACACGTCCGAATATGCAGGCCCGACCAGGTGCGCCTCTGGCACGACCACGGCGACCGACAGGTATCACCAGGATTACGCCGATTTGAAATCGGAGAAAAAATGCGCAATAGAGCACTTCTGCTCCGTAGAATTCCCCGCGAATCTGATGCTGTTTCTTACCTGTAATGCTTGCTATACATCACCCATCGACAAGCCCTCAGGGCATTAGCCCAGTGAGTGAACGCCCCGTGCCACACTCATCTAGACTCAATGGATAGTCGTAGACAGAACTGAACACGTCGCTTTGGTGCAGTTAAATCATAAGCCGCGTGGCAATCTGCCTTTTATGCCCTTTAAGAGGTGCGGCAAAGACCGCGCCGGGCACAACAAGATGCCCGCCAAGGGTGCCCTGGCCAACGGCCTGAAAATGCCACGATACCGTGACGTGGTGTGAGTGCCGCAGCCGACACTTTCGGACGACCGACAACCATCTGGTTTGTCCGTGACCGTGAGGATTGCTGAATGCCTGATGAGATGTTGCACCTGCCTTTGGTCAACAGTCTGCTGGAGCGCCACAAACGCTCCCCCGGTGCACTGTTGCCCATCCTTCATGATATTCAGGAACGCATCGGTTACATCCCCGATGCCGCCGTCCCCGAGATTGCCCACGCCCTCAACCAGAGTCAGGCCGAGATTCGCGGGGTGATCAGCTTTTACCATGACTTCCGTACCACGCCTCCGGCCCGGCATATCCTGCGCCTGTGTCGGGCCGAGTCCTGCAAGAGTCGCGGCGCCGAGCAGCTCGCGGCGCAGTTGCGCGAACGTCTGCAACTGGATGATCACGGCAGCAGCGCCGACGGCAGCATCAGTTTGCGCCCGGTGTATTGCCTCGGTGCCTGCGCCTGCTCGCCCGCTCTGGAGCTGGATGGCCGGGTGCATGCGCGGCTCAGCGCCGAGCGTCTGGATGCCTTGCTCGACGCTTGCCGGGAGGACGCATGATGCCGGCTTTCTATCTGCCCGGTGATTCGCTGGCCCGTGCCGTGGGTGCCGAAGAGGTTGTGGTAGCCCTTATCACCCATGGCCGGGGACGCGTTGTGCCCCTGGAGGTGCACCGCACCAGCTCGCGCGGCTTGTACTGGCTGGAACCGTTGCTGGAAGTGGACAGCCCGCAAGGCCGTATCGGCTTCGGCCCGCTGACCGCTGCCGATGTGCCGTCCGTGCTCGATGCGCTGGAGAGCGAGCCGTCTTCTCATCCACTGGCATTGGGCCTGGTTGAAGAGTTGTCCTATCTGAAGACGCAACAACGCCTTCTGTTTGCCCGCGCCGGAATCACCCAGCCGCTGTACCTCGATGAATACCGGGAGCATGGTGGTTTCGAGGGTCTGAAAAGAGCCGTCGCCATCGGTGACGAACAGACCGCGACAGAGGTGTTCGAATCGGGCCTGCGTGGCCGTGGCGGCGCGGCGTTCCCCGCCGGGATCAAATGGCGTACGGTACGCGCAACCGAAGCTGCGCAAAAATACATTGTGTGCAACGCCGACGAAGGCGATTCCGGCACCTTTGCCGACCGCATGTTGATGGAAGGCGACCCCTTCCTGTTGATCGAAGGCATGGCCATTGCCGGCATCACCGTCGGTGCCACTTATGGCTACATCTATGTGCGCTCGGAATATCCAGACGCCGTGGCCACCCTGCGCCAGGCGCTGAACATTGCCCGGTCCGCCGGTTACCTCGGTGCCAATGTCGGCGGCAGCGGCCAGGCCTTCGATATGGAAGTGCGGGTCGGTGCCGGCGCTTACATCTGCGGTGAGGAAACCGCGCTGCTGGACTCGCTCGAAGGCAAGCGCGGGGTCGTCCGCGCCAAGCCGCCGATCCCCGCGTTGCAGGGTCTGTTCGGCCTGCCGACGCTGGTGCACAACGTGCTGACGCTGGCCTCGGTGCCGCTGATTCTGGCCAAGGGTGCGCAGTTCTATCGCGATTACGGCATGGGCCGCTCGCTGGGCACCATGCCCTTCCAGTTGGCGGGCAATATTCGTCACGGCGGCCTGGTGGAACGGGCCTTTGGCCTGACCCTGCGCGAACTGGTGGAAGATTACGGCGGTGGTACCGCCAGTGGCCGGCCGCTGAAGGCTGCGCAGGTGGGCGGCCCGCTCGGCGCCTGGGTGCCGCCTTCGCAGTTCGACACGCCGCTGGATTACGAGGCCTTCGCCGGCATCGGCGCGATGCTCGGCCACGGTGGTGTGGTGGTGGCTGACGACAGCCTGGACATGGCCCACATGGCGCGCTTCGCTTTGCAATTCTGCGCCGAGGAATCCTGTGGCAAATGCACCCCTTGCCGCATCGGCTCGACTCGCGGCGTGGAGGTGATCGACCGCCTGCTGGCCGCGCCGGACCAGAGCGGTCGCGATGAGCAGGCGATCATCCTCAAGGACCTGTGCGACACGATGCAATACGGTTCGCTGTGCGCGTTGGGCGGCATGGCCCCCTTTCCGGTAGCCAGCGCCCTCAAGTACTTCCCCGCCGACTTCGGTCTGCAAGCCTCGGAGGCCGAGCAATGATCACTCTTTTCGACCCGAAAACCGATATCGATCTTGGCACTCCGGCCCGCGACAGCCAGGTGCAGGTCACCCTGAACATCGACGGCCGCAGCATCAGCGTGCCCGAAGGCACTTCGGTGATGCGCGCCGCCGCGCTGCTGGGCACCACCATTCCGAAACTGTGCGCCACCGACAGCCTGGAAGCTTTCGGCTCCTGCCGCATGTGCCTGGTAGAGATCGACGGCATGCGCGGCTATCCGGCGTCTTGTACCACGCCGGTCAGCGAAGGCATGACCGTGCACACCCAGACGCCGAAGCTCGCGACCTTGCGCCGCAACGTCATGGAACTGTACATCTCCGATCACCCGCTGGACTGCCTCACCTGCTCGGCCAACGGCAACTGCGAGCTGCAAACCGTGGCCGGCCAGGTCGGCCTGCGGGAAGTGCGTTACGGCTATGAGGGCGACAACCATCTGACTGATGTGAAGGACACCTCCAACCCCTACTTCGACTACGACCCGAGCAAGTGCATCGTCTGCAACCGCTGCGTGCGCGCCTGCGAAGAAACCCAGGGCACCTTTGCCCTGACCATTACCGGGCGCGGCTTCGAATCCCGGGTCGCGGCCGCCGGTGGCGAGAACTTCCTCGACTCGGAATGCGTGTCCTGCGGCGCCTGTGTGCAAGCCTGCCCGACCGCGACGCTAATGGAAAAAAGCGTGGTCGAACTGGGTCAGCCCGAACGCAGCGTAATCACCACCTGTGCCTATTGCGGCGTGGGCTGCTCGTTCCGCGCCGAGATGAAAGGCGACCAGCTGGTGCGCATGGTTCCGGACAAGAACGGCCAGGCCAACCACGGCCACTCTTGCGTCAAAGGGCGCTTCGCCTGGGGCTACGCCACCCACCCGGATCGCATCACCAAACCGATGATCCGCAAACACATCAACGACCCTTGGCAGGAAGTCAGCTGGGATGAAGCGGTGACCTACGCCGCCAGCGAATTCCGTCGGTTGCAGCAAAAATACGGCCGCGACTCCATTGGTGGCATCACCTCCAGCCGCTGCACCAACGAAGAAACCTACCTCGTACAAAAACTGGTGCGCGCTGCGTTCGGCAATAACAACGTCGACACCTGCGCACGGGTCTGCCACTCGCCGACCGGCTATGGCCTGAAACAAACTTTGGGCGAGTCCGCCGGTACCCAGAGTTTCGACTCGGTGATGAAAGCCGACGTGATCCTGGTAATGGGCGCTAACCCCAGCGACGCCCACCCGGTGTTTGCCTCCCAGCTCAAACGCCGCTTGCGTGAAGGCGCGCGGCTGATCGTCATCGACCCACGGCGCATTGATCTGGTGGACTCGGTGCATGCCCGCGCCGAATTGCACCTGGCCCTGCGCCCAGGCACCAACGTCGCCATGCTCAACGCCCTGGCCCATGTCATCGTCACCGAAGGCCTGCTCAACCAGGCCTTTATCGATGCCCGATGCGAGGGCAGTGATTTCGCCCGCTGGAGCGAGCTCGTCAGCCGCGCGGAAAACTCACCGGAAGTCCTTGGCCCCATCTGCGGCGTAGAACCTGCCGACATCCGTGCCGCCGCCCGTTTGTATGCCACCGCCGGCAACGCGGCGATCTACTACGGCCTGGGCGTTACCGAGCACAGCCAGGGCAGCACCGCGGTCATGGGCATCGCCAACCTGGCCATGGCCACCGGCAACATCGGCCGCGAAGGCGTGGGCGTGAACCCGCTGCGTGGGCAGAACAACGTTCAGGGCTCCTGCGACATGGGCTCCTTCCCCCACGAGCTGCCGGGCTACCGACACATCTCCAACGAGGTGGTACGAGCACAGTTCGAACAGGCCTGGAACGTTACCCTGCAACCCGACCCGGGCCTGCGCATCCCCAACATGTTCGAGGCAGCGCTGGGCGGTAGCTTCAAAGGCTTGTATTGCCAGGGCGAAGACATCGCCCAGAGCGATCCGAATACCCAGCACGTCACCGCGGCGCTGTCGGCCATGGAATGCGTGGTGGTGCAGGACATATTCCTCAACGAAACCGCCAAGTTCGCCCACGTGTTCCTGCCGGGCAGTTCGTTCCTGGAAAAAGACGGCACCTTCACTAACGCCGAGCGGCGCATCTCCCGGGTACGCAAGGTCATGGAACCTCTGGGCGGCAAGGCAGACTGGGAAGGCACCGTGGCCCTGGCCAACGCTCTGGGCTACCCGATGAACTACCAGCATCCGTCGGAAATCATGGATGAAATCGCTAGCCTGACGCCGACCTTCACCAACGTCAGCTACGCCGAACTGGAGCGCCACGGCAGCCTGCAATGGCCGTGCAACGCCGCGGCACCGGACGGCACGCCGACCATGCACATCGAGGAATTCGTGCGCGGCAAGGGGCGTTTCATGCTCACCGGCTACGTGCCCACCGAGGAAAAGGTCAACAATCGCTATCCCCTTCTGCTGACCACCGGGCGCATCCTCAGCCAGTACAACGTCGGCGCCCAGACCCGGCGTACCGACAACGTCGCCTGGCACGACGAAGACCGCCTGGAAATCCACCCGACCGACGCCGAGAGCCGTGGCATCAACGAAGGTGACTGGGTCGGCATCGGCAGCCGCGCCGGGCAGACCGTACTGCGTGCGCGGGTCACCGAACGGGTCGCTCCAGGTGTGGTGTACACCACCTTCCACTTTCCTGAATCGGGAGCCAACGTCATCACCACCGACAACTCCGACTGGGCCACCAACTGTCCGGAGTACAAGGTCACCGCCGTGGAAGTCAGTCGCGTCTACCACCCTTCCGAGTGGCAAAAACGCTTCCAGGAGTTCAGCGACGAACAACACCGCCTGCTCAACGAACGCCGCCAGGCACGCACCGCCGAAACAAAAGCCGAGGTACGCCGATGAGCACTGACAACCTGATCAAAATGGCCAACCAGATCGCCCAGTACTTCGCCGGCGAACCGGATCACCAACAGGCTGTGCTCAGTGTGCGTAATCATCTGCAGATGTTCTGGACGCCCGGCATGCGCAAGGAGTTGCTGGCCTGGCAGACAGCGCATCAGGGGGCAGACTTGCATCCGCTGGTGCAGGCGGCGGTCAGTGGGGCGGGCTGGGAGGCTTAGGCAGCACACGATGCTTCGGGATTCCGTGAAGCCCCCCCAAAAAAGGCAGGCTGACGCATTGCACGTCAGCCTGCCCTTTTAGTTACCCGAAGCGTTATGGCTTGGCGATATCCGCCCGCGAAACCGCAGGCGACTCTTTCGGCAGCGTATCCCTGAGCTGCCTGACCTGAGCGGCGCTCACCTCAGGCGCCTGATTGCCCCAACTGTTGCGGATAAAGGTCAGCAACTGTGCCGTCTCATCATCCGACAAGCGCCAGGCAAAACCCGGCATGCCGAGCTCGGAGGGCGCCGTCGCGGTGGCGGGCAGCTTGCTCCCTACCAGCACCAGACGAATCATCGACACCGGGTCTTCCGAGAGCACCGACGAGTTGCCGGCAATCTTCGGGAACACCCGCGCGTAGCCTTGACCGTCGGTGCGGTGACAGGCTGCGCAGTTGTCGACGTACAGCTCAGCACCGCGACTGTCTTCCTGTCCGACGGCCAAGGCTTTAGCCGTGCGTGGATCGGCCTTGAAGCCAGACACCTGGCGCTCGCTGGGGGGCAACGTTTTCAGGTACGCGGCCACCGCTTGCAGATCGCCGTCGTTGAGGTGCTGAGTGCTGTGAACGACCACATCGCCCATGGCGCCACCCAATACCGCGTGGGTCAAGTTGCGTGCGCTACGCATCGTCGCGACGATGTCCCCGACACTCCAATTGCCCAAGCCGTCCGCCGGGTTCCCGCGCAGGTTGACCGCCAGCCAGCCGTCGATCACCGGCCCGCCTGACAGGTAGACCGGGCTCGACTCATCCAGCGCTTTTTCCTGCAGGGTCAACGCCCGTGGCGTATGGCAACTGCCGCAATGCCCAAGGCCTTGAACCAGATAAGCACCGCGCGCCACCTGAGAGTCCTTGTAACCATCAGCCTTGAATGCCACCGCATCGGGGTCGGGTGCGAACACCTTGCGCCAGATCGCCAGCGGCCAGCGCATCGACAATGGCCACGGCACCCCATTGGCGCGGTTCTCGGCATTGACCGGGGCGACACCGTGCATGAAATACGCATACAGCGCCCGCACGTCGTCATCGCTGATCTTCGCGTAAGCCGGGTATGGCATCGCCGGGTACAGGCTGTCGCCATTGGCCGCGATACCGTGGCGAATCGCGCGATCAAAATCATCCAGCGAGTAAGCGCCGATGCCCGAGGCTTTGTCGGGCGTGATGTTGCTGCTATAGAGCGTGCCAATCGGCGAGGCAATCGGCAGGCCACCGGCGAACGGTTGGCCACCCTTGGCGGTGTGGCAAGCCGTGCAATCGCCAGCATCCGCCAGGTAGCGCCCCTTCTCGACCAGCGCCGCCTGCTCTGCTTCAGGTGCCGCCTGCAACGCACGGGTGTGGGTCGGCCAGAAGGCGAACGACAACACGACAACCAGCACCACCATACCCAGCCCAACCAGGCTCAAGAGAAACTTTTTCATGGATTTCTCTCCTTAGGCCTGAACCAGCGGGCCGGGATTTTTCAGGTATTGCTCGCGAATGGCCTTGGCAGACCAGTACGCCAGCGCGCCCACCATCCCGGTCGGGTTGTAGCCGTTGTTTTGCGGGAACGCATTGGCGCCGATGGCGAACACGTTATGGACATCCCAGGATTGCAGATAACGGTTCAGCGCCGAGGTTTTGGGGTCACTGCCCATGATCGCGCCACCACAGGTATGGGTGCTCTGGTACTTGGTGATGTTGTAATGCTCGCCCGGTTTCTTGGCGTCGCCGGCCAGGGCAGTCGGGTTGAGGATTTTCGACATTTCCAGCGCCTTGCCTACCAGGAATTGCGAGGCCTTGATTTCATTGTCATGCCAGTCGAAGTTCATCCGCAGCAGGGGTCGTCCGAAGCCGTCCTTGTAGGTCGGATCAAGGCTCAAGTAGTGCTGACGGTACGACATGCAGGCGCCCTGCACTTCGAAGTAAAACGAGTGACGGAAAGCATCGCTGGCGGCCTGTTTCCACTGCGTGCCCCAAGCTGGCGTGCCCGGCGGCACGTTGATCCCGCGTACCGGACCGGCACCCGGTTGTCGCGCCCAGATGATCCCGCCGCCGACGAACCCGGCCTTGGCATTGTCCAGCTGGTTACCGTTGAGGTTGTCCATGGTCGTGCCCGCGCCACCGATGCCGATGAACTGGTTGGCCTGCACTTCCTTGCCGAAAAACAGCACCACGCGGTTGAGGTTCTGGTACGAGTAATTACGGCCGATGGTGCCTTCGCCACTCAGCGGGTCGTACGGTTTGCCGATGCCCGAGAGCAGCATCAAATGCACGTTGTACAAAGAAAACGCGCAGAGCAGAACCAGGTCGGCCTGTTGCTCGACTTCACGTCCCTGAGCATCCAGATACGTGACGCCGGTCGCCTTTTTGCCATCGCTGTCGAGATTGACTTTCAGGACTTGCGCATGGGTGCGCAGTTCAAAGTTTTTGCGCTGGCGCAGGACTGGCAAGATGCTGATGTTCGGGCTGGCCTTGGAGTAGTTCAGGCAACCGTAATCGCTACAGAACCCGCACGCGTTGCACGGGCCCATCTGGCATCCGTACGGGTTGACGTAAGGCGCCGACGCGTTGGATGCCGGAATCGGATACGGGTCCCACCCCATCTCGCGGGCCGCACCGTAAAACATTTCCGCACCGAGATAATTAGGGTTCGGACCCAACGGGAATTCACGCGAGCGCGACCCTTCGAAAGGGTTGCCGCCCGGCTGTTTAGCGCCCTGAATCACACCGGCCTTGCCAGACGTGCCGCAAACGTATTCGAAGTGATCAAAGTGCGGCTCAAGATCTTCGTAGCTGACCGGGAAATCCTGGATGGTCATGTCGGCGGGAATGAAGTTGGCGCCATAGCGCTGCTCGACATTGCTGCGCAGCTTGAAATCTTCCGGCAGCGCGCGGAAGTGACAGCCCGACCAGTGACTGCCCGCGCCGCCGACGCCGGTGCCCGGTTTGAATGAGCCCATCTGCCGATACGGCACGGCGTTGGAGGTCAGGTTATGCCGCGCGGTGACGGTTTCCTGGGACAGGCTTTGCAGATAGCGGCGATGCACCGAACCTTCAAGTTCATCGACCACTTTCGGGTAAGCGAAATCAGGCTGCGTGTCGCGATCAGCACCGCGTTCCAATACCACGACCGTCAACCCCGCATCGGTGAGTTCCTTGGCCATGATCGCCCCGGTCCAGCCCATGCCGACAATAACTGCATCTACTTTTGGTTTAACGTTCGCCATGCTCAACCCCTCCGCCCGGCAAGATCCACCGGGGGTAACGGGTACGGCTTGTCACGCACCGTCACCCAATCCATGTAATCGGCGCGCATGCCGGGATAGCCGATCATCTTCCACGCGCCCATGTTTTTATTACCGCCGTGGGAAGGGTCGGCGAAGTAGCCGTTGCGCACTTCGTTGAGCAAGTTGCTGAAGAACAGTTTCGAAGAAATGTCTTCCAGCGCCAGCTTGCCGCTCTCGGCATTTTTCAGCAGTTCTTCCTGCTGGGCAGTCGACAGCTGCGCAAAGGTCTTGCCGGAGAACGTTTTCATGCAACTGGCGTCAACGGCCTTGATGCCGACCCGCAGGGTTTCGCGCAATGTCAGGCGGCCCTGATAACCAAACTCCGGCGCCGCTTCAATGAAGGGTCCCTGCATGTACCAGATGCCACCGTTGGCGTAGGGGGTTTGCATGTGCCGGTCGAGGAACTCCGGCACGCCCAGTTCGACGGCGCCGGGGCCAACCGGGTCGGACGGGATCAGACGGTCGCAGGCAGCAATCAGGAATGCCCACTCTTGAGGGGTGAAGAACGTGGGTTTGTAGTCATCGGCCTTCTCCGGTGCTCGCGCGCCGGACTGGGCGTCACTGGCCGGGGTCTGGGCGAATGTGGCGGTGGGAAGGCCAGCACTGGCCAGGGTTACGACAGGGATAAGCGTCAACGACTTGCGCAAAAAGTCGCGACGCCCGGGCGAGGTATCGTTATCGGACATTGGTTACTCACTCCTGGGTCTAAGCACGGGTGTACTTTTGTCTTTCTGGTTTTTCTTATGATTTGCCGCACGGCAAAAAAATAGATTGCCACCTAATCATGATCAAGCTAACTAATAAGTCGTTACTAAAACAGCTATCGCCGCCTGTTGCCAGGCAAGCGACGGGTTTAAACGGTTCATCAGATTTTGAATTGGCTCACCAGGCTGTTCAGGTTGGCACCCAGCGAAGACACTTCCCGCATGGTGCGTGCGCTTTGCTCGGTCTCATCGGCAAGGCTTTCCACCGCACCGGCAATCTGATGCACGCTGCGGTTGATTTCTTCGGCTACCGAGGTCTGCTCTTCTGCCGCGCTGGCAATCTGTGCGTTCATCGCGTTGATCGTACCGATCAAGCCCGAGATCGAGTCCAGCGACGCCCCGACTTCGTTGGTCTGCTGGTTGGCCCCCTCGCCTGCTTCGGTCGAGCGTTGCATCGCGACAACCGACGCTGTGGTGCCCGCTTCCAGGCGGGTGATCATGCCCTGGATTTCCTGGGTGCTTTGTTGCGTACGACTGGCCAGAGCGCGCACTTCATCGGCGACCACCGCAAAGCCACGACCGGCTTCACCGGCACGCGCGGCTTCAATGGCCGCGTTGAGTGCCAACAGGTTGGTCTGATCGGCAATCGAGCGAATCACATCGAGCACCGAGACAATGGAGCGCACGTCTTGCTGCAGGCTGTCGAGGCTGGTGCCGCTCAGGCGAATGTCGGACACCAGCGCGCTCATCCCGATAATGTTGTTGCCCACGACCTTGCGCGCGGCGTGGCCCTGCTGATCGGTCTCTGCCGCAGCCTCGGCAGCACGCTGGGCGCTGACCGCGACTTCCTGGGCAGCAGCAGACATTTCGTGGATGGCGGTTGCGACCTGGTCGGTCTCGTTGCGCTGGCGCTGCATGGCCTGTTCAGAGCGCAAGGTTTGCTGCGTCGCCTGATTCACCAGCCCATCCAGCTGGGTGGTCATCTGCGCCACCTGACTCACCATGGTGTGGATCTTGTCGACGAAACGGTTGAACGACCCAGCTAGATCACCCAGTTCATCGCTGCTGGTGATCGCCAGGCGATGGGTGAGATTACCGTCACCGGCCGCAATATCATCCAGATTGGTCTTGAGCACACGCAGCGGACGCACCACACCATTGGCGGTCCAGATACCCGCAGTCACGGTCACCAGCAACACCAACAGCGTCACGAGAAAGATGCTGCCGAGCAGATCCCGGGTGCGTTGTTTGACCGAGGCCTGTTCCAGCAGCATGGCGGCGTCGATGTCATCCATATTGATGGCGCTGCCCAGCACCATGTCCCATTTTTCCAGGTAAACCGTGTAGCCCAGCTTGGGGACCTGAACGCTCTCCTCGCCAGGTTTAGGCGCCGCATAGTCGATGTAGTGCTTGCCGTTTTTAGCCACTTCCACAAAGGTCTGGTAGTGGTAGGAACCGTCGGGGTCCTGGGTGTCCCAGAAACTCTTGCCCACACCCGCCGCGCTGTCGCCACGGAAGATCCGCACCCCCTTGGTGTCGTAACCGAAGAAGTAGCCTTCATCGCCAAACTTAACCGGTTTGAGGATTTGCAGCGCTTTGTCTCGGGCGGCCATATCGCCATTCGCCGAAGCATCATGCAAGGGCTTGATGGTGGTCAGCGCAACCTCGACATAGTTCTTCAACACGTCGCGATTACGCTTGATCAGACTGTCACGGGTTTCCTGCATTTGCTGATCGGCGGTGCGCTGCAACATCCACGATGCGAGGCCGCTGATGATCAATGCGAACAACAACGCGGGGATGATGGCCAGACACAGCAACTTGCCTTTGACTGTAAGCTTCATGAACGATATGCCCTTCAGATCAGTGTGGTTTTCAGCATATCGACCGGACTAGACACATCTTGATACCAATGATGGCATTTTGACGTCAAATATTTATCGATAGTCAATCTAGCGCATGAATCACTGTTCCAGGTGCAGTCAGATTGTCGGGATGCTGCCACTTGTTCACATCAAAATGCCGGATGACCCAGCCTCACTTAATGCCTACGGTGTCCTGTGACGCAGATTTCAGCGTCGCAGTGAATTCACCAATCGATCCAGTAACTCTTCGCACAAGCGCAACTGCTCGCAGCTCACGAATTCGTCGGGCTTATGTGCCTGTTCGATGGAGCCAGGGCCGCAGACCACGACCGGTACTGACAGCCGATCCGCGAAAAGCCCCCCTTCGGTGCCAAAGGCGACTTTCGTGAAGCCTGTACCGGGACTGGCCAGCGATTGCAGAAAGCGCACCGCCTCTACCGTGGGGTGCGTGTCGAGGCCGGGATAGTGGTTGAGCGGTTCAATCTGGATGCCTGCCTGCGGCGATAATCGACGCGCCTGCTGACTGATGCGTTCAGCTTGTGCCTGCAAGTTTTCGATCATGGCCACCTGGCTATCCTGGGCCAGGTAGCGAATCTCAATGTCCATGCTGCACGTATCCGGAACGATGTTCAGTGCTTTGCCGCCGTTGATGAGACCGACATGCAAGGTGCTGTAGGGGATGTCGTAGGCCGGGTCCTGATGCCCGTTGTCAGCCTGGTGCGCCTGAGTCTTGCGCAGCACGTCGATGAAGTCGCTGGCCAGGTGAATGGCATTGACCGCAAGGGGTGCGAGAGAAGAATGCCAGGCTTCGCCATGGCAATGAACCCGCATCGCCGACTTACCTTTGTGACCCAGGGCTAATTGCATCAGCGTAGGTTCGCCGATCAGGCAGAGGTAAGGCTTCACGGGCGCGAGTTCCAGGACGTCGATCAATCGTCGAACCCCGACACAACCGATTTCTTCGTCATACGACAGCGCCAGTTGAAGAGGACGTTTGAGCGGTGTTTGCGCAGCCATGAGCATGGCATTCAGGGCGCAGGCAATGAACCCCTTCATGTCACAGCTGCCCCGACCATAGATACGGCCATCTTTTTCCGTGGCGCTGAACGGTGTGGTGGTCCAGTGCTGGCCCTCAACCGGCACCACATCGGTATGACCCGAAAGCAACACGCCGGGCTGGTCGATTGGCCCGATGCTGGCAAACAGGTTGGCCTTCTTGCCGTGCTCGTCGAACACCAGCGTGCACTCGATGCCCTTGCTGCCCAGCAACGCGCGTACGTATTGGATCAACGCCAGGTTTGACTCCGATGACACCGTATTGAAGCCAATCAGACGGCGAAGGATGTTGATACTCGCGCTCATGTAAAACCTGCTTTCGATGGGTTCGGGATCGATCGTTCACGGCCCTCCGACGGTCAGCCGGGGATCACCGCAATCACATCGATTTCCATCAACCATTGCGGCTGGCCCAACGCGGAAACCACCAGCCCGGTGGAGATCGGGAAGACGCCCTTGAGCCATTTTCCAACGACCTGATAGACCTCCTCCCGGTAGCGTGGGTCAATCAGGTAGATAGTGATTTTGACGATGTCTTGTAGCTGGCTGCCGGCTTCTTCAAGCAGTTGCCTGACGTTTTTCATGGCCTGCTCAGCCTGGGCCCTGGCGTCACCCAGACCGATGAGGTTACCGTCGAAGTCGCTGCCCAATTGCCCCCTGACGTAAACGGTATTGCCCGCGCGAACGGCCTGACAGAGGTCATTGTCCAGCGACTGATTGGGGTAAGTGTCCTTGGTGTTGAACATTCGGATACGCGTGTGAGTCGGCATGATTGACCTGGCTTTATCGACAAATAAAAATGATTGAGAAGCGCCATTCCCTGGCCTCAGGGTTTGATCCGAAAACGACGTTGAATTACAGCGGCGGCGCGTCGAAATAATCGGCGCGCACGGCGGCACCGATCAGGTTGACGATCAGCCGGCCTGCGGTGATGCAGCTGATGTTGTTAACGTCTGTCGTGGGTGTGATTTCAACGATGTCCATGCCGACTACCTTGCCTTTGTTGACCAGACCATGAATCAGTTTGCGCATTTGCACGTAGGTGACGCCTCCCAGTGCAGGACCGGCGACACCGGGCATGATCGACGGGTCGAGGCCATCGGCATCAATGGTCAGGTAGTAGTTGCCATTGTCGGGAATCCGGTCCAGCACCGATTGCATGCCGTTGTCATGGACTTCATAGGCCGTGATCAGGTGTGCGCCATAGTCCACAGCCGCCTGGAAATCCGTCTGCCGGCCGCTGCCCTGAGCGCGCAGGCCGATCTGAAAGATTTCTCCGATATGATCCATCTCCGAGGCACGGCGGATCGGGCTGGAGAGGCCGTCGCGGACGCCATTGATTTCATCACGCCAATCCAGGTGCGCGTCGATGTGGATGAGTGTGATAGGACCGCGACCTTCATAGGCGCGGAGGATGGGGATCGGGATGCTGTGGTCGCCACCCAGAATAATCGGCATGGCGCCCGCCTCCAGAATCTTGCGGATCGCTTGTTCGGCTCGCAGGCCATGGCTGTTCAGATCGGCCGGATCGGCAGGCACGTTGCCGCAGTCGACGACTTTCAACGCGCGGTTGTCGTAGATCGGTCCACCCACGTCGAAGTCGTAATGGTGCAGTGCGCGGCAGATGCGATCGCTCATTGCGCGAATGGCGTCCGGCGCCTTGCTTTGATCATTGGTGATGTGTTCGGCCACATAGGCCTTTCCGAAAGGCATGCCGACAATTGCGACATGAGCGTCGAGCTGGTCGAGGTCAGTGCAGATCGGTGACCACAGAAAGCTCTGGTGTTTTTTGGAGGGCGGTACGGTCAACGGAAAAGCCATGGGTGTCTCCTGAACTGGCAGAGTGAAAGTAGGACGAAAGAGTGAAACCACCGGCTGGATGATCAATTTTCCATGGACAGGAAACGTCGCAACTCAGCGGTTTTCGGGGAAGTAAATAGAGTCTCGGGATCGCCAGCCTCGTGGACCTGGCCTTGATGCATGAAAATCACTCGGTCACTGACCCTGCGTGCAAAGGCCATTTCGTGGGTGACCATGATCAGCGTCATGCCCTCTTTGGCGAGCCCTTCGACGACTTGCAGCACTTCGCCGACCAGCTCAGGGTCCAGGGCTGAAGTGATCTCGTCGCAGAGCAATACTTGTGGGTTCATCGCCAGCGAACGAGCGATCGCAACGCGCTGTTGCTGGCCGCCGGAAAGCTGATCGGGGAAGGCATCGAAGCGTTCGCCCAGCCCTACGCGATCCAGTAATTTACGGGCGTGGCGTTCGGCGTCGGCGCTGGACGCTTTCTGTACCAGACGCGGGGCGAGCATCACGTTCTGTCCGGCGCTCAGGTGCGGGAACAGATTGAAACTCTGGAAAATCATCCCGACGTTCTGCCGCAGTTCGCGCATGGCCTGGCGGTCATCCTGGCGGATCAGCTGGCCATCGACGGCAACGCTGCCTTCCTGAAATTGTTCAAGCCCGTTCAGGCAGCGCAGCAGCGTGCTCTTGCCCGAACCGCTCTTGCCGATGATGCAGACCACTTCTTTGCGGGCGATCTGCAGGTCGACACCTTTGAGTACTTCGTTGTCGCCGAAGCGCTTGCGCAGGCCGCGGATATCGACCAACGCAAAGTCGGGCCTGGGGTCGTGAGTATGTGAGGGATTCATATTGGCAAGCCCCTATCGGCGAAGTTTCTGTTCAAGTACGCGGCTGTACCACGACAGCGGAAAGCACAGCGCGAAGTACATCAGCGCGACCGAGCCATAGATGAAGAAGGGTTGGAAGGTGGCATTGGTGATGATCTGGCCGGCGCGGGTCATTTCGACGAAACCGATGACCGAGGTCAGCGCCGTGGCCTTGACCACCTGCACCATGAAACCGACGGTGGGCGCGATGCCTGCACGCAACGCCTGGGGCAGAATCACGTAGCGCATCTGTTCGCTGAAGCTCAGCGCCAGGCTGCTGGACGCTTCCCACTGACCGCGGTCGATAGACTCGATGCCACCGCGCCAGATCTCGGTGAGGTAGGCGCTGGCGTACAGGGTCAGGCACACCGACGCGGCCACCAGCGGCGTGGTTTCGACGCCAAACATGGCGAGGCCGAAATACACCAGGAACAGCTGCAACAGCAGCGGCGTACCCTGAAACAGCTGGACATACAGCATCACCAGCCCGCGCACCATTCGGTTCCCGGTCAGACGCAATACCACCAGCAGCGCCCCCACGAGACCACCGCCGATGAATGCGATCAGCGACAGGCCAATGGTCCAGCGCATGGCCAACAGCAGGTTGCGTGCGATATCCCATACTGTGAATTCGAACATGGGGTTATCCCTCAGCGGCCAAAGATGAAGCGCGGACCGACCCAGTTCAGCAGGCGGCGCAGGGCGATGGAGAGCAGCAGATACAGGCCTGCGACCACGATGTAGGTTTCGAAATTACGGAATGAGTTGCTGGCGATCTGGTTCGCGGCGTAGGTCAGCTCTTCGGTGGATATCTGGCTGCACACCGCGGACCCGAGCATGATGATAACCATCTGGCCGACCAGAGCCGGCCACACACGTTTGATTGCCGGAGGCAGGATCACCCTGGAGAAGATTTGCCAGCGATCCAGCGCAAGGCTTTGCGCCGCCTCGATTTGTCCATCAGGTGTCGCCTCAATACCTGAACGGGCGATCTCGCTGACATAGGCCGCCAGATTAATCACGTTGGCCAGGATCGCAGCGGTCAGCGCGGTCATTTTCAGCCCCAGGCCCGGTAGCCCGAAAAAGATGAAGAACAGCTGAATGATGAACGGCGTATTGCGGATCAGCTCGACGTACAGACCCACTGTCCAGCGCGCCCACAACGGCCCTTTGCTGCGGACCAGACCGCAGGCGATACCCAATGCGGTGCCGAAAACTGCCGACAACAGCGTGAGGAATACCGTCAACAGTAATCCGTCCAGCAACAACGGCCATTGAGTGAGTACCACAGAAAAATCTAATGTCATGAGTCGGTCGGTTCCACAGGATGTGTGTAAGGCAGGAGGCGGCGAACACGGGGGGTACGCTCCAGCTGTTCCAGGCGTTCAAACAGTCCTTGCGCTTGAAGCGCTGGCATTACCGGGGTGGTGCACCCCATGAACTTGTCGCGCAGTTGCGCTTGAGACAGTGGATTGACGGCTGACCCAAGGGGCATTGCGCAAAACCGCTCGACGCTGCGGCCGTCGTTGCATAGCACCTTGACCCATGCCCCTTCAGGGGCGGAGTCAAGCCGTTCGGTGTCCCAGCGCTCGCTGCTGCACATGCGCACGCGCTTCATCAGGCCTTGCATGTCCAGGCGATTGATCGTTTCAGCGGTCAAGGCACCGAGCGTGATTTCCCCCAGCAGACAGGTTCCGGCCATGGCGAAGGGCATGCTGAACTGCGCTTGCTGGCGCTGTGTGGGCAGGTCATGGATCAGGTTCTGGATCACGATGGGTGGGACGTCGCAGATAATTTCGGCGATATCTTTAACCGCTACCACGCCGCTCCCGAGCATTGCCTTTAGCGCATCCACCGCAGCATGGGATGACAGGCAAAGCGGTATGCGCTTTATGTCGACGCCGGGGGCCAGCAGGTTCCAGTGCTGCCCCGGCAGCGGTAGCGTCTTGAGTACACCCGCGTTGAACATCGCAGCCAGGCCATTGGCATGTTCGACGATATCCACCGGCCCGCGACTGCCCTGCTCGGCGAGCAAGGCGGCCATGACCCCGGTTTCACTGGTGCGCCCGGCCATCAGGGCCTTGGCGTCGGTGCCAAAACCGGCTTTCATCGCGCCCGTGCCGGACAGTGCAATACCCAGCGCTGATGCCGTACGTTCGGCGTCGAGCCCCAGCGCATGGCACGCCGCAGCGCAGGCCCCCACCACACCCAGCAACCCTGTGGTCCACCAGCGACGTTCATAGAGCTGTCGAGTCAGTGCTTTGGCCAGTGCATATTCACACTCGGATCCGACCACGAACGCCGTCAGCAGCGCCGCGCCATCCAGGTCACGCAGCTGCGTCACGGCCAGGGCGGCTGGCATGATGACCACCGATCCATGGACAACACCCGGATAACAGTTGTCGTCGAAGTCCAGCGCATGTCCGGCCGTCGCGTTGACGAAGGCAGCTGCTGGCGCGCTGAGCCATTGTGCATGCCCCAGCAATACTGAATCTCCGGCGGCGCTGACGGCGAGACTGATCGTTCGCGCCTGAGTGGCGACGTCGCTGTCACTGCCCGCCAGCGTGACCCCGATCGTATCGATCAGGCAGCGCTTGGCAGCGAGCAGGACCGCGGGCGGAATCTGCTCCAGGCGGACTGTCGAGCTCCAGCGCGATAGCGCGACGAGGGTTGGGGTAAGTTCGCTCATGGTTACTCTGGAAGCTCGCCTGCAGGGGCTCCCAGCCATTTCTGCGAAATGGCATCCAGTGTCCCGTCCGCCTTGGCAGCACGAATAATCTGGTTCACTTTGGCACGCAGTTCAGGCTGATCCTTGTTCATGCCGATGTAGTTGGGCGAGTTGGACAGCACGACCTTGAGCGCGATGTCCAGGTCCGGGTTTTTCTGCTTGAGTGAGGCCGCGACCGTGGTGCCGATAGCGACCATTTGGGTCTGACCGGAGATGAACGCAGCAATGGTGCTGTTGTTGTCCTCGAAACGCTTGGCCACAGCCTGTGGGGCGGCGTCGGTCAGCTCGCGATCCTGCATCGATCCACGAGTCACCGAAACCGATTTGCCGGCCATGTCGGCCAGGGACTTGACCGGTAACGCAGAGGCACCAAATACCGCGTCGAAGAACGGCGAATAGGCAATGCTGTAGTCGATCACCTTCTCGCGTTCCGGTGTTTTACCCAGCGAGGAGATAGTGAAGTCGGCCTTGCCCGACTGAATGTAGGCCACCCGATTAGGTGCGGTGACCGGCACAAGTTCAAGCTTCACGCCCAGCTTGTTTGCCATCAGCTTCGCCACGTCGATATCCAGGCCCTGGGGCACCATGTCCGGGCCGACATAACCGTAAGGTGGATAATCCACCGGTACGGCGACACGCAGCTCTTTACTTTTAAGAATCTGATCGAGAGCTTCACCCGCCTGGACGAACGAGCTGGAAAGCAGGGCGCAGAGCCCCGACACGATGAGGGTTGTTTTAAAGGGCTGGCGCGGATTGACGTTCATAGTGGTGCTCCGATGGTTAAGCGGCTCAAGGTTCGAAAAAAGGTACGGATGAAGGCGGGTCGGTTGTTCACCCCAGGTCCCACCACTCTCCAAGGCTCAGGAGTTGTTCTTCGGTGTGGGTGACCGAGGCTTCGATGTTCTGGCTGGAGGTGGCCGACATCAGCGCCACCAGAATTTCGCTGACCAACATAGCCGGCACGATGGTGTCGTAGAAGGACGGTGTCTGGTTTTTCACGATGATGGTTTCAGCCGCCAACCTAGCGGTTGGCGAGGTGACACTGTCTGTGATGGTGATGATGCGCACGCCCTGCTGGTGCAGGTAATTGGTCAGGGTGATCAGGCGTCGCGAATAGCGCGGCAGACTGCACACCAGCGCCACATCTTTCGGGCTGGTCTGGTTGATAATCGACATCACGCCGCTTTCGCCAGCGCCTTCGACCAGGCGCACGTTCTTCGCGAAATAAGAAGCTACGTGGGAGAACTGAAACGCCACGCCAAACGACGAGCGCATCCCCAGGCAATAGACTTGGCGAGCACCGGCGAGCAAGGCCACCGCGCGTGAAATCGACTCCAGGTTTTCCTGACCGCACATCAACTGGATTTGCTCGATGGCGTTGTTGGCCATGTCCTCGATCACCCGGTGCGCGCCGACGCGCTGCTTGAGTTCGACCAGATCATGGGCCCGAGAGCCATAAGCATTGTTGTGCCCACGCAATGAATCGATGAACAGTTCGCGGAGCTCGTCGTATCCAGCCATGCCCACACGCTTGGCCAGTCGGGTCATGGTGGAGGGCGGCACATTGGCCAGGCGTGCCAGATCACGCATGGACATCACCGCGACCTCATGCGGGTTATCCAGTATGAAACTGGCTGCCGCACGCTCTTGCCGGGGGAAGGCTTCGAACTGCTGTTTCAGTTGCGCGCAAAGAAGGTCACGGTCCATCGGCATAACCACGAATGAATGCGGAAGATGCAGGTTAAATTGCAACAGATGTGCCATAAAAAAAACGAATGATTCAAATGAACCAGTATTCGGACGTAGCCTTTTGGCACAGGTGTTAGCCGCTCAGTGTGCCTGTCACCCAAATTCGATTGGCCTGATTCACTAATTGATTCGATTGAATCGCCGCGCTCCGGACGGCAATACCGTCACGGCAGTGCAATTCAATGCTGACCCTGGTTTTTCCGCATTCCCATGGTGCAGCGCACCGGCGTGGTGCGGGGAGAAGGCATCGTTACCCCCTCCTTACGCGTTCTACCGTTTATGAAGTTTTCCTTCATAGGGCATAGCCATTCAGAGGGATTATCCGTCGCACGACCCGCTCCTACCATGAAGCGCCCCTTACCAAACAATGATGTTTTGAGGGCGTTCAGGAGCAATGAACAGACAATGTCAGGCCAAACTGTACTTGTATCGGGCTTAACGTCACGTCGCCGTAACACCCACTATGGCATTGCCTTCGGGTCGATAGCGGCGGTTATCTGGGGCGCATTTCTTGCCGTTTCCCGCCACGGGATCGGTGCCGGACTGCACGCCAGTGACCTTGCGTTCATTCGCTATGCCGTCGCCGGTGCAGTCCTGCTGCCATGGGTGCTGACCCATTCACCTCGCACACTGGCAGGTATCGGCTGGCGACGCGGCATCGTTTTGTCGCTGCTGGCCGGTCCGCTCTTTGTACTGATCGGCGCGAGCGGTTACCTGTTCGCGCCGCTTGCACACGGCGCGGTCATTCAGCTCGGCGTACTGACGCTCATGAGCGTCTGTCTTGCCGCCCTGCTGCTTCGCGAACACCTGAGAACATCACGGATGATCGGGCTCGGCATCATCATCGCCGGGCTGGTGACGATTGCAGGCCCAGGGCTCCTGGATGGCCAGTCCCAAGCCTGGATCGGGGATTTGCTGTTTGCTTGCAACCGCACGCCTCTGGCGTTGGCCCACAGCCAGGGTAAGGTCTACAACATGCCACCGCCCACTCAGGGGTTGGTATCGCTGATGATTCTGGGCCTGATGGACCGGCTGCAAGGCAGCGCTGCCCACCATTTGAGTGCGGACTACGTGCACAGCGCGGTGGAATCGGCCAAGCAGGCGTTCAAGATTCGCGACCGACACATTACCGATCCGCGGTACATGAACATCGACCCTTCGACGTTCCTTGCCCCCGATGCGCTGGACGCCATGGCCAAACACATCGACCCGCAGGTCGCTGCGGCATGCGGCATGGGGCAGCGGCAAGGGTCCGGCCGATACGGTCTGGATGGGTGTGATCGACGGGCAAGGCAATGCCGTTTCGATGATCCAGAACATCTACCACGAATTCGGTTCCGGCATTGTGCTGCCCGGCAGCGGCGTGAACTGGCAGAACCGTGGTGCGTCGTTTTCGCTCGACCCGCAACACATCAACGGCCTGGCACCCGGTAATAAGCCATTCCACACCTTGAACCCGGCCCTGGCACACCTGGCGGACGGCCGGACCCTTGTATACGGCAACATGGGCGGCGACGGCCAGCCACAGAGCCAGTCGGCCGTTTTCACGCGCACCGTCGTCCATGGCCTCAATCCTCAGGCAGCCGTCAGTGCGCCACGCTGGTTGCTGGGGCGCACCTGGGGCCAGGCTTCCGACACCCTAAAGCTGGAAGGCCGATTTGCTCCCGACACCCTGGCCGAGCTTCGGGAGCGAGGGCATGACGTCGAAGTGCTCGCCGACTACGACGAAGCGTGCGGGCATGCCGGCTGTGCCCTGCGTTATCCCGATGGAAGCCTGGAAGGCGGTTCTGATCCTCGCTCCGACGGGGCGGTGGCAGCCTTTTAAGCACAGAGCAAGCGTATGGAATGCTGGTGTGAGTGGCGTATGGAAATCCTGCCGGGTCAGCGGTAGCCACTCCAGCCCTTGGCGCAGGATCAATTCGGCTGATTCCCCTGCCCACCGTAGATGATCGACAATTGAGGGCGCGCCCGGGCGACCCTGGCCATTTCGACACCACGGCCTTGGCTTGACTGAGGGGCTTTCAGGTTTCCCCCCTTACCTTCCGGACACCTGTGAGTTCTACCGTGTCACGGTACTCCGGCACCGAGACAGACCAGCCCAGTTCAAGGCTGATGCGCCGCCGCAATACGTCCGAGGCATTGGGTTCCCCGTGCACCACGTAGGTGTGTTTCGGCGGCTGTTTGAACCCGCGCAACCACTGCATGATTTCATCGGCGTCGGCATGCGCCGACAGGGACTCCATCGGCACCACCTCGGCCCGGATCGGCACGTCTTTGCCATGGATACGCACCGATGGCGCACCGCCGACGATCTGCGCACCGCGGGTGCCACCTGCCTGGAAGCCCGGTACCAGCAGCGTATTGACCGGGTTGGGTGCCAACGCCTTGAGGTGATGGAGCACCCGCCCGCCGGTAGCCATGCCGCTGGCGGCAATGATCACCGCCGGCGTACGTTGCTGGTCCAGGTCGATCGAGTCTCGGGTCGAGCGCACAAAATGCGCGACATGGCACATGCCTTCGCATTCTTCCTGGGACAACCGGTGCTCGCTGCGAAAGCGCTGGTACAAACGCGTGACGTCGGTGGCCATGGGGCTGTTGAGGTAGATCGGCAGGTCGGGAATCGCCTGTTTCTGTTTCAGGCGATACAGGTGGTAGAGCAGCAACTGCGCGCGACCGACGGCGAACGACGGCACCAGCGTAATGCCGTGACGCAGCGCGGTGCGGGTAATGACCTCGGCCAATTGCGCCTCTGGAGAGTCGTCGGGATGCCGACGGTCACCGTAGGTCGATTCCACCAGCAAATAATCGGCCTGCTCGATAGATTCCGGGGCGAACATCAACGGATCATTCGGCCGCCCCAAATCCCCGGAGCACACCAGCGTGATGCCGTCGGCGACGATTTCCACCGTCGCGGCGCCAAGAATATGCCCGGCACAGCGCAACTTGATGCTCATGCCCGGAGCGATGTCGACCCGGTGGTGCAACTCCACCGGCCGCAACAGTTTCAACGCCCGCTCGGCGTCCTGTTCAGTGTAAAGCGGCAGGGCCGGATCATGTTTCGAGAAGCCGTGACGATTGGCGAACTCGGCTTCTTCTTCCTGCAAGCGACCACTGTCGCGCAGCAGGATTTTCACCAATTCACAGGTTGCGGCCGTGGCGTAAACCGGGCCGCGATAGCCGTTGCGCACCAACACCGGCAAGTAACCGCTGTGATCCAGATGAGCGTGAGTCAGAACGATGGCTTCCAGGTCGCGGACCGGTAGCTGGAACGGGTCCCAGTTGTGCAAGCGCAGTTGTTTATAGCCCTGGAACAGGCCGCAATCGATCAGCACGTGTTTGTCGTGATGTTCCAGCAAGTACTTGCTGCCCGTGACCGTGCCAGCCGCACCGAGAAAGGTCATTCGCATGGTCGTCTCCTTGAACATTCATGTAAGTGCTATCGATCGTGTCTTCAGGCTCACGAACCGCTGACTTCCATCCACGGTGGGCGAGACCGATCGCCCTGTCAGTCGAGCCAGGGCAATGGTTGGACCACCGTCAAACTGCAAGGCGCGCGATTCAATACGCGCTCGGCGGTACTGCCGATGAACCTGTCAATCCCGCCTCGGTAGATCGTGCCCAGCACAATCATGTCGAAGGCACGACTTTGTGCGAATTGGACGATGACCTTATGGGGAATGCCGGTCAGTAGATGTCGCCGTTTTTTCTCGATTCCGTAGCGTTCGGCAAGCACATCAAAGGCTTCGTCCTGGGCATCGTTGACCGCGTCTCTCAAACTGTCATCCAGGGTCAGTGTCGGCACACTCGTGACCACATCGCCCACCACCGCCCAACGGCTGACATTGAGCATGTGCAAGGCAGCGCCGCAGGAGGCCGCCAGCGTCGAGGCCAGGTCGAGAATCCGGTCATTCAGCCCTTGTGTCAGCTCCTCCAGATGCGACAGGTCGATGGCCGCGAGTATGTTCAACGGCTTGGGATTGTCGGCATCGGTCACCAGATGCAAGTGGGCCGGACAGTCGCGCAGCAACAGCCAGTCCAGGGGTCGATGGAAGGCTCGGTCGAGGGCCTGCACCTGGTGGGTGTCCTTGATCACCATGTCCGCATGGAAGTCATTCACGTACTCAAGCACGTGCGCCAGGCTCGATTTGGCCCAGACCACTTCAGTGGTGACCTGCAACCCTATGCATCGTTGAAACCGGGCTTGCTGCTCCAGCCAGTGCCGGTGCACTTGCAAGTAACCCTCCCGTGCCTGAGCCATCGCGTCGTGGTCAAACAGCCCGGCCACCGCCAGCGCCTGGACGTAATCGAATGCGACGATGTGCAACAACGCACCGGTTGCGCAGGCCAATGCATGCGCCCGGTCAAACGCCGGAGTGCGGATCATCTCGCTGGGAGCAATCAATAGGATACGTTTGAGTTTCAGCATCACAGACCTCGTCCCGGGAATGCTTTACCTGCCTTACTGCACGCCCGACGTCCTGTCGGGGGAAGGCATCAGACTGTTGCCTCAGTATCTGGCGATATCCCGTGGGGCCTCTGATTTTTGTCAACTAATGGTGGCTATCTATCGGCGAACAGATCGACTTCTGTCTCACAGAAGCCTTGTTGATATAGCTCAATGATTTTCCGTGTCCCTGGCGTAGAACAATGCTGACCGGGCTCTCGCGGTCCGTCGTAAACGTCGAATCAGACAGAGGACATCATCATGAGCGATTTGAGTCTGCGTAAAACCATTATGGAAGAGCTTGAATTCCAGCCCGAAATCGATGCCGCCAACATCGGTGTGACCGTGGACAACGGCGTCGTCACGCTCTCCGGTCACGTCAACAGCTATGCCCAGAAAATCACCGCCGAACGCGCTGTAAAAGGCATCAAAGGGGTGCGGGCGCTGGCCGAAGAAATCCAGGTCCGACTGGAGAAAGGCGCTGGCACGGCGGATGACACCATCGCCACCCGTGCCTTGAACATCATCAACTGGAGTTCCGACGTGCCCGAAGGCAGCGTCCAGGTCATCGTGCAAAAAGGGTGGATCACCCTGGAAGGCGAAGTGGATTGGCAGTACCAGAAAGAAACCGTGGAGTGGGCCGTGCGCAAGTTGTCCGGCGTGGTCGGCGTGGACAATCGGCTCACCCTCCGTCCCCGGCTGGACGTCAACGATATCCAGCATCGCATCGAAGAAGCGCTCAAGCGCCACGCCGAAGTGGATGCCAAGAAGATTCACGTCAAGGTCGACGGTGATGCCGTGAGGCTCGAAGGCAAGGTTCATTTGTGGCGTGAACGCAAGATTGCGGAACGCGCGGCCTGGTCGGTGCCGGGTGTAATGACCGTGGACAATCATTTGCTTCTTGCTTGAGCCAATAACCCTGGGACCCTTTGCGGTTTCCCGGGGAAATTAGAGCTGCCTGCCCGGCCCATGCCGATATCACCACCGGTTTCACTGGCGCTGATTTGACCAACCGGGTCAATGAAGCCGCGTCGGTATCCCCCGACTGACCATGACGCCACCCTGAGGAACGACAAGATGGATGTTTGCCTTCTTTCTGATCTAAATCAAACAGGCGCTGGACGTTCACATAGACATTGAGAATCAGCGTTCGCAACTGCGCATTCGCGGTGAGTGCAGAACATCTCGTCTCATGGAGGCTTCCCATGGCTACTGACCTGCAAGGCACGCAACCGACAGTCCCGACGGCGTCACCCCACCCACTCGCCGGCAGCTTGCGAAAGGTGGAACCCAAACGCCTGTCCTTGAGCCTGCTGATCGCCTTGGTGGTCGGCTCGATGATTGGCAGCGGCATTTTCAGCCTGCCGCAGAACATGGCCGCCAGTGCGGGTGCCGGGGCGATCCTGATTGGCTGGCTGATCACGGGCGTCGGCATGCTGTCATTGGCGCTGGTCTATCAAACCCTGTCCAACCGCCAACCGGCGCTGGACAACGGCGTGTTTGCCTATGCCCGCGCATTGGGCGGCGAATTCCTCGGGTTCAATTCAGCCTGGGGCTACTGGATCAGCGCCTGGATCGGCAACGTCAGCTACCTGGTGATTCTGTTCGCCGCACTGAGTTACTTCTTCCCGCAGTTCGGCGAAGGCAATAACACCGCGGCGATTGTCGGGGCGTCCGTGGTGCTTTGGTCGTTGCACTGGATGATCCTCAGGGGCATGCGCACGGCGGCGCGAGCCAACGCGCTGACCACCGTGGCGAAAATCGTGCCCTTGCTGCTGTTTATCGGTCTGGTGATCGCGGCCTTCCAGCGTGAAACCTTCAGTGTCGACTTCTGGGGTTCACCCGCATTGGGCAGCACCCTCGATCAAGTCAAAAGCACCATGCTGGTGACCGTCTGGGTGTTCATCGGGATCGAGGGCGCCAACGTGTTCTCCGCCCGTGCGGCGGAACGGGCCAATGTCGGCCGCGCCACCGTCATCGGTTTTGTCATCACCCTGTTGCTGCTGATTGCGGTGTCCCTGCTGTCGCTGGGCATTCTCAAACAACCGGAACTGGCCGCCCTGAAAAACCCTTCGATGGCCGGTGTGCTTGAGGCGGCAGTCGGGCCATGGGGAGCGGTCCTGATCAGCATCGGCTTGATCATTTCGGTGGGCGGCGCCCTGCTCGCCTGGACGTTGCTGGCGGCTGAATCGGTGTTCACGCCGGCGAGGGAAAAGGTCATGCCGGGGACACTCGCCGTGGAAAACACCCAGGGTGTGCCGGCCAATGCGCTGTGGATCACCAACGGCTGCATCCAACTGTTCCTGTTGCTGACGCTGTATTCGAGCGCCAGCTACCTGGCCCTGATCTCCCTCGCTACCTCGATGATTCTGCTGCCGTATCTGTTCAGCGGGCTGTACGCGCTGAAATTGACCTGGCAGGGCCAGACCTACGCCGGCCACAGAGGGCTGCAACTGCGCGACATGGCCATCGCCTCTGTCGCCACGCTGTATTGCCTGTGGCTGCTGTATGCCGCCGGGCCTAAGTACATGTTGCTCAGCGCGTTGCTCTACGCCCCCGGTTCGTTGATTTACCTGGGCACCCTGAAAGCGCGTCAGGGACAAGCGCTCAGCGGCCCCGAGACAGGACTGTTGATCATTATCTGGATAGCAGCCGCCTTTGCAGGCTGGATGTTGTGGTCCGGGACACTGGCCCTGTAAAGCCGAGTGCCGGTTTTTTTGTGCTGTCGTGGTGGACCTGCATACGGGTTGTCTGCAGTCCTCCCATTCACCAAGAGGAGAAATGAAAATGGCCAATTCCGTGAAAAAAATGCCGGTTCATGACGACGACAAAACCAGTCAGCATCCGGTGGCGACAGACCCTTGGCGGCCCCTGGAAAAACTCCGGCAACAGGTCGATCACCTGTTCGAAGACTTCACTCGCGGCTCGGGGCTGTCGCCATTCGGTCGAGGACTGTTTGATGTCGAGCCGTTCTGGCGTCGGGAACTGACGGGGCATAGCCTGCCCGCCGTGGACATCACCGAGAAGGACAAGAGCTACGAAATCACCGCTGAGCTACCCGGTATCGACCAGAAAAACATTGAGATCAAACTGTCCAACGGCAGCCTGATCATCAAAGGAGAAAAGAAAGAAAGAGGACAAGGAAGAAAAAAGGAAGGGCTATCACCTCAGCGAGCGTCACTATGGTTCCTTCGAGCGGGTGTTCAGCCTGCCCAAAGGGATCGATGCCGAGAAGGTCGAAGCAAGTTTCAGCAAAGGCGTGCTGAGCATCTCGTTGCCGAAAAAGCCCGAAGCCATGAAAGCGGATAAAGTCGTGCCGATCAAAGCCGACTGAATCCACGGCAGTTCTGCCCCTTGCCGATAAACCGGCAGGGGGCGTTTTATTGTCAAAGCGATGGGTTTGCCCTCAACAACCTTCCACAGGCGTCCATTGCCAGTTCAGCACTTCCGGCAGGTCCTGCCCGTGTTCGATCAGGTAGAGCTTGTGTTTCTCCATGGTTGACCAGTAACGCGATCGCGCGGTTTGCAGTTGATCGTGCAGTCGGGGCACCCGCCCGATAACGTCCAACGCCAACTGATAGCGGTCCAGGTTGTTAATCACCGCCATGTCGAACGGTGTCGTGGTCGCGCCCTCTTCCTTGAAGCCACGAACGTGGAAATTGCCATGATTATTGCGCTTGTACAGCAGTCGGTGGATCAGCGCCGGGTAGCCGTGGAAGGCGAAGATCACCGGTTTGTCGACGGTAAACAGTTCATCGAATGCACTGTCCGGTAAACCATGGGGATGCTGGTACGACGGCTGCAGCACCATCAAGTCCACGACATTGACCACCCTCACCCGCAGATCCGGCACGTACTCACGCAACAGGGTCACGGCGGCCAGGGTTTCCAGGGTGGGGACGTCACCGGCGCAGGCCATCACCACGTCCGGGTCTTGATCATCCCGACTGGCCCAGTCCCATCGACCGATCCCGACCTGGCAATGACGGATGGCGGCATCGATATCCAGCCATTGCCACTCCGGTTGCTTGCCGGCGACGATGACGTTGATATAATTGCGACTTCTGAGGCAGTGGTCAGCCACCGACAGCAGGCAATTGGCGTCGGGCGGCAGATAGATTCGCACCAGATCCGCCTTCTTGTTCGCCACCAGATCAATGAACCCCGGATCCTGATGTGAGAAACCGTTATGGTCCTGGCGCCAGACGTGGGAAGTCAGCAAATGGTTAAGCGAGGCAATCGGTTTTCGCCACGGCACCTCGGCGGCCGTTTTCAGCCATTTGGCGTGCTGATTGACCATCGAATCGACGATGTGGATGAACGCCTCGTAACAGGACATCAAACCATGCCGGCCTGTCAGCAAATAGCCTTCGAGCCAACCCTCGCAGACCTGCTCGCTGAGGATTTCCATCACCCGACCATCAGCCGCCAGGTTCACATCATCGGGCTCCAGCGGGCCCATCCACGCTTTGGCACTGACTTCATAGACCGCATCCAGTCGGTTGGAGGCGGTTTCATCCGGCCCGAACATGCGAAAATTGCCCGACGCCAGGTTGTTCTTCATCACTGCGCGTAAAAACCCACCCAGCACCCTCGTGGCCTCTGCCCGCAGGCACCCCGGAGCCTCGAGCTTCACCGCATAGTCGGTAAAACGCGGCAGATCCAGCGGACGCAACAGCAAGCCGCCGTTTGCGTGGGGATTGGCGCTCATCCGCCGGTGCCCGGTCGGCGCCAGCGCGGCGATCTCGGGTAACAGCGCACCGTCGGCGTCAAACAGCTCGGCAGGACGGTAACTGTTGAGCCACTCCTCGAGTTGACGCAGGTGAAGTGGCTGCTGGAAATCGGCCAATGGCACTTGATGCGCACGCCAGGTGCCTTCGACCCGATGGCCATCGACGAATGTCGGCCCGGTCCAGCCCTTGGGCGTACGTAATACCAGCATGGGCCAAAGGGGCCGTTCCAGGGTCTGGCCACCCTTCGGACTCCGGCGCGCGACACGTTGGATCTCGCGAATTTTCAGCAACATCGTGTCCAGGGTCCTGGCCAGGGCCTGATGCACTTGCATGGGGTCGTCGCCTTCGACGAAGTACGGATCGTAACCGTAGCCGTACATCAAGGCCGACAACTCATCCTCGCTGATTCTGGAAAGCACCGTGGGGTTAGCGATCTTGTAGCCGTTGAGGTGCAGAATCGGCAAGACCGCACCGTCCCGCGCCGGGTTGAGGAACTTGTTGGAATGCCAGCTCGCCGCCAGCGTCCCCGTTTCGGCCTCGCCGTCACCGATCACACACGCGACGATCAGATCCGGGTTATCGAACGCAGCGCCATAGGCATGGGCCAGGCAATAGCCCAACTCCCCGCCCTCATGGATCGACCCCGGAATCTGCGCCGAAACATGGCTGGAGATCCCGTAAGGCCAGGAGAACTGTCTGAACAACCGGATCAGACCGTTGGTGTTGCGCTCCACCGATGGATTGAATTCGGTGTATGTCCCTTCCAGGTAAGTCTGCGCCACGACGGCCGGCCCACCATGACCGGGGCCGGCGACAAAGAGCATGTCGAGGTCATATTGGTTGATCAATCGATTGAGGTGGGTATAGATGAGGTTCAACCCCGGCGTGGTGCCCCAATGCCCCAGCAGCCGAGGTTTTATGTGCGTCAGTGTCAGTGGCATCTTTAAAAGCGGGTTGTCCTTGAGGTAGATCTGCCCGACAGCCAGATAATTGGACGCCCGCCAGTAGGCATCCAGCCCTTCCAGTTGCTCAACGCTCAGAAAGTCGCTCATGAAATCCTCCGTCAGGGGGCGCCTACCGATAGACATTCATCGATTCTGGGAGTCTGAAACGCTCAAGAGTTGATCTATATCAAGTCCCTGAGACACCGCTCAAGCTGAATGGCGAAAAGTTCTATAGGTGTCGATCACGCCAGCGCAGCCGGGCCCACTCCATTCGTCGACTACGCACTTTAAACACCCGAACAACTGAGTTTCAGCGACTACGCTCTATCAACCGTTAAATGGACGTACGCCATGCCTGAAGCCCGGCCGTATCAACCCCCCGCTCTCAAGACGGCATGCGCCAACTGCAGCGTGCTGGAGCTGTGTCTGCCGATCGGGCTGACCGGCCAGGAAGTCGAGCGGCTGGACACCCTGATCGTCCAGCGCCTCAAGGTTAAAAAAGGCGCAGCTCTGTACCGTACAGGCGATATGCTGCGTTCGCTTTATGCGGTACGCATCGGCTCATTCAAGACCAGTGTGGTCTCGCTCGATGGTCGCGAGCAGGTCATCGGATTCCAGATACCCGGCGAAATGCTCGGGCTGGGCGCCATCAGTACCGACCTGCACACCTGCAACGCGTTTGCTCTGGAGGACAGCGAAGTCTGCCCCATTCACTTCGCCCATCTGGAGAAACTCGCGCTGGAGCTGCCGTCACTGCAACACAACCTGAACAAAATTCTCAGCCGGGAAATCGTACGCGATCGCGACATGCTGATGATGCTGGGCAACATGAACTCGGATGAGCGCCTGGCAGCCTTTCTGCTGAACCTGTCGCAACGCTTGAGTCTGCGAGGCTATTCGTCGAGGGAGTTTGTACTCAAGATGCGCCGTGAGGAGATCGGCTCCTACCTGGGGCTGCGGCTGGAAACCATCTGCCGGGGCATTGCACATCTGCGGGACTGGGAACTGGTGGAGATATCGGGTCGTGAAGTCAAAGTCCTGAACATCGACGGGCTCAAGCAACTGGTCACGGGCTGCCATCGGCCAGCTTCCCGCTGACACCGGTGCGATGCATTGGCTTTGGGAGAGTCGTCATGCGTGCCATGGTTCTGCATATCCCCGGTCAACCGCTGCAACGGGAAGAACGCCCTTTGCCGACACCCGGGGCGCACCAACTGTTAATCAAAGTACTGGCCTGTGGGGTGTGCCGCACCGACCTGCATCTGGTGGACGGTGAATTGCCGCAAGCCGTGTTGCCTCGCGTACCGGGCCATGAAATCGTCGGTGAAGTCACGGCGGCAGGTGCCAACGTCGCCCCTGGCTGGATCGGTCAGCGCGTCGGTGTTCCCTGGCTTGGCTGGACCTGTGGCCAGTGCACATTCTGCCGCTCGGGCCAGGAGAATCTGTGCGATCAGGCGCAATTCACCGGTTGTCATCTGGATGGCGGTTATGCCGAATACACCGTAGCCGACGAACGCTTCTGCTTCCCGATTCCCGACGCACTCTCGGCCACCGAAGCCGCACCACTGCTGTGTGCCGGTCTGATCGGATTTCGTGCGTTGCAAATGGCCAAAGGTGCACGCCACTTGGGCCTCTATGGCTTTGGGGCAGCGGCGCATCTGGCGATCCAGGTGGCGCGGGGCCGGGGCCAGCAGGTGTATGCCTTCACCCGGCCGGATGACAGTGAAGGCCAGGCCTATGCCCGATCATTGGGTGCCGAGTGGGCCGGCCCTTCGGATCAACCACCGCCTCACTTGCTCGATGCCAGCCTGATCTTCGCTCCCATCGGTGCGTTGGTGCCGTTGGCACTGGCCGTCACCGTCAAGGGCGGTTGCGTGATTTGCGCCGGTATTCACATGAGCGACATCCCCGCGTTCCCTTATCGACTGCTGTGGGGCGAACGCAGTGTCCGCTCGGTGGCGAACCTGACCCGGGCCGACGGCACGGCGTTTTTCGAAGAACTGGGCCGTACGCCCATCCACAGTGACGTCACCTGCTTCGCACTGGACGATGCCAATCAGGCACTGGCGAGCCTGCGGGCCGGCCAGGTCAAAGGCGCGATCGTACTCACCCCCTGAGCGTCGACCCTGGCTGCTTGACCGCCAGAATGCTGCCCGGCACGGAATACAGTGCGCGCTCGGTGTTGCTGCCGATCAGCCGGTCGATCCCCATCCGATGCACCGTGCCCATGACCACCACATCGGCCAGGTATTCCTCAACAAACTCAGCGATGGCCGGAACCGGCGGGCCCATGACGAAATGCCGGCGCTCCGGCGGAACACCGTAGCGGTCGGCCAGGGTAACGAACGCCAGGTGCAGGGATTCGCGCAGCTCTTCGACCACGTCCACGCCCCAGCCATCGCTGACCAGCGGTGCATCACCATTGAAGGCTGGCGACAGGTCATAGGCGTGCAGCAGATGCAGCGGTGCATCGCATTGCAGCGCCAGTGCATTGGCTGTCTGGATGATGGTGTCGTTCAGGCCACTGATTTGCGTCGACGGGTCAAACGGGTCCACCGCCGCCACGACCCGATGCGGCAACCCATAACGGACCTGATTGACCAAGTGCACGGGGGTCGGGCATTCGCGAAGCAGGTGGCAATCAAGGGGGGTGATGAACACTCGCTTGAGCGCCGGCTCCAGGGTGACGTCCTTGATCAGCAGGTCGGGTTTGAGTTCTTCGACGGTTTTCAAGATATCCAGCAACGGATGAGTCGTGAAAACGATCTCGATCGACACCTCCAGCCCCTGGCCACCGAGCCGCTGGACTTCTTCGGCCACCCAGCGGCGATAGCGGCGCAGGTAGCGCTGATACCCTGCATCGTCGATTTTCTCTTCCCACAAATGAACGATCGGCGCCGGCTCGACAAAGGCCCGCACATCCAGCACCGCGCCGCTGGCCTTGGCCAGTGCGACAGCACGCAGCAGGGCTGGGGACTGATGCAGGGTTCGGTCGGCGATCAGCAGTAAACGTTGATATTGACCCATCACACACCTCGGCTCGACGCCGGTCCATCGAGCCGGCATGTCCCAAGACTGCGCTTGTTGCACCCTCCTCCAGGTTGATTTACATCAAATTCAAGCGATTGAGCGGGCCCGGCACCATAGTCTGATCCAGATCATATTCAGGTACCGCCAGCGGCGTAAAAAGAAATGAGCCGTGTGATTCGTTACCGCACGCGAACCTTTCAAGCCAGATGGAGGATCGCACCACACTCAATGTAAAAGACCACAAGGACCGATGAATCGAGAGTATTTGCGAGGGAGACAGACATGACCCGAATAAACCGCATACTGGCCGCCACCGACCTTTCCGTACCAGCCCGCCACGCCGCCGAGCGCGCAGCAATGTTGAGTAAAGAACTGTCAGCCTCACTTGATTTGCTTTACGTGGCGAACCTCGCGCCGCTGGAGCGACTCAGACAGATGATGGTGCCTCAGGATGACTTGCTTGAGCGCGTGCTCGATGCCGCGCGGGAGAAGCTTGAGCAGCTTGGCGCCACACTCTTGCAGCGCTATGACGTTGCTGCCGGTGCGCGCGTTCTGCCAGGTTCGGTTCTCACGGAGCTGATCAGGCAGGTGGATGAGATGGCCATCAACCTGTTGGTCTGCGGTGCCAAGGGAGAGAGCCTGGCCCGTCATCTGCTCCTGGGTTCCACAGCCCAAAGGTTACTCAGTCGCATGGTTTGCCCTGTCCTGGTGGTCAAGCAGACGCCACGCCGCGAGTACCGGATTTTACTTGTCCCGGTCGATTTCTCGCCTTCGTCGCTACGCGCGATCAGCAACGCCCAGGCCATTGCCCCTCATGCTGAAATCATTCTGCTGCATGTGTTCGAGGCACCCTTCGAGGGAAGTCTGCGCTTTGCCAATATTGATTCCGATACCCTCGATCATTACTTGGTCCTCGCCAGGAAGGAAGCCACGGAAAAGCTTTATGCATTACGCGAGGAAGCCGGACTGTCGCCTGATGCCGCGCGGCTAGTGGTGGTGCATGGTGATCCTTCCTGGCGCATCACCGAGCAGGAACAAGAGCTCGACTGCGACCTGATCGTGATGGGCAAGCATGGCGAGAACGCGCTCGAAGAACTGTTGATCGGTAGCGTCACCAAACATGTCCTGGCCGAATCTCAGTGCGACGTCCTGGTGTCGGTGTGACTCGGTCCATGGTGCAAGTCACGCTCGTTTGATCCTAGCCACGGAAGAGGCCTGACCCGATGACAGCTCCTTTCAACCCTCCGCCAATCCCCCACTCGCCAACCTCCTGGCATACGCTCGACGTCAAAGACGTCGAGCACAGATTGCAGACCGGGCCAGAGGGTTTGCAGGATGCCGAAGCGGCAGACCGTGTTGCTCGATATGGCCCGAACAAACTGATTCCGCCCAAGCGCCGCGGGCCGATACTTCGACTGCTGGCGCAATTTCACAACATATTGCTTTACGTGATTATCGGTGCGGCATTCATCACTGCCCTGCTCGGTCATTGGGTCGACACCGGCGTACTGCTCGCCGCCGTGGTGATCAACGCGATCATCGGTTTCATCCAGGAGGGCAAGGCAGAGCACGCGCTGCATGCGATTCGCGCCATGCTCGCCCCCCACGCCATGGTGGTTCGCGATGGCGTTCACCACGAGATCGATGCCGCGGACCTGGTACCGGGCGATCGGGTTCTACTGGCCTCCGGCGACCGTGTGCCGGCGGATTTACGCCTGGTGGCCGTCAGGGATTTGCGCATCGAAGAAGCAGCGTTAACGGGTGAATCCCTCCCGGTTGAAAAAGGCACCGAAGCCGTACAGCTGGATGCCCCGCTGGGGGACCGGCACTGCATGGCATATTCCGGCACTGTCGTGGTTTACGGCCAGGCGACTGGCATCGTCATCGGCACCGGCGCCTCAACCGAGCTCGGAAAAATCAATCAGACGCTGGCGGACATCCAGAGCCTGGCCACGCCGTTGCTGCGCAAGGTGGATCGGTTCGGACGGATGCTGGCCCTGACCATTCTCGGCAGTTGCGTGGCGACCTTCGTGCTCGGCACCCTGTGGCGCGGCCATCCACCGGCGGAAATGTTCATGATGGTCGTGGCACTCGCCGCCTCGGCGATACCCGAAGGCCTGCCGGCAATCATGACCGTGACCCTGGCACTCGGCGTTCAACGCATGGCCCGACACAACGCCATCATCCGTCGCCTGCCAGCCGTGGAAACCCTGGGATCGGTGACGGTCATCTGCTCCGACAAGACCGGCACGCTGACCCGCAATGAAATGACCGTGCAACGTGTGGTGTGCGCCGGCCATGTGTTTGATGTCGGCGGTGTGGGTTATGCGCCGGTCGGCGATTGCAGCATTGATGGGCGCATCATCGATCCCGGCCATTATCCGGCGCTCAGCCTGGCGATCCGCACCGGCGTGTTATGCAACGACGCTCATCTGCGCAATGAAGACGGCCTGTGGCGCATCGAAGGCGATCCCACCGAGGGCGCCCTGCTCGTACTGGGCGACAAAACCGGTTTCACCCAGGATGCCTGGACACGACTGGATTCCATCCCTTTTGAGTCACAACACCGCTTCATGGCCACCCACCATCGGGACAGCGATGGCCAGTCCTGGATATTCGTCAAAGGCGCCCCCGAACGCATTCTCGATATGTGCGACACGCAGTTGAACCACGATGGCGAACACCCGCTCGATGTCGATTACTGGCGCCGCATGACCACAGACACAGCAGCCCAGGGCTTGCGGCTACTGGCCCTGGCTTGCAAACGCTCAAGCCCGAAGGAGGATCGCCTGACCTTTGAGGATACGGAGTCCGGCCAGACGCTGCTGGCCCTGGTCGGTATCGTCGATCCACCGCGAGAGGAGGCTATCAAGGCCGTTGGCGAATGCCACCACGCAGGCATCAGGGTAAAAATGATCACCGGCGACCACGCGGAGACTGCACGCGCCATCGGCGCACAGCTCGCTATCGGCGTCGGCAAACCAACCATGACCGGTGCAGAAGTGGCCCTGATGAATGACGAAGCCCTGCGCCGGATCGCGAATGACGTGGATGTATTTGCCCGGGCCAGCCCGGAACACAAGCTGCGGCTGGTGAACGCGCTGCAGAACAACGGTCATGTCGTGGCAATGACCGGCGACGGTGTAAACGACGCCCCCGCGCTCAAACGCGCGGATGTCGGCATATCAATGGGCATGAAGGGCTCGGAGGCGGCCAAGGAAGCGTCCGACATGGTCCTGGCCGACGACAACTTCGCCACGATCGCCACCGCCGTCCGCGAGGGCCGGGCGGTTTACGACAACCTGAAAAAATTCATCCTGTTCATGCTGCCCACCAATGGTGGCGAAGCCCTGGTCGTGATTGCGGCCATCCTCTTTGAACTGGCACTGCCGCTCACCCCCGCCCAGGTACTGTGGATCAACATGGTCACGTCTAGCACCCTGGGCCTGGCCCTCGCCTTCGAACCCGCCGAGCACGGCATCATGAGGCGCCCGCCACGGCCACCGGGCGAAGCGCTGCTGTCCGGGTTCTTCATCTGGCGGATACTCATGGTTTCGGTATTGATGATGTGCGGCGCCATCGGCCTTTTCCTGTGGCAGTTGAGCGAAGGGAGCAGCCTTGAAACGGCACGCACCATGGCCGTCAATACCGTCGTCGTCGCGGAAATGTTCTATCTGCTCAATACCCGGTCTCTTCTCGCCCCCGTCACCAACCGCGAAGGACTGAGCGGTAACCGCCATGTATTGCTCGCTATCGCGACCTGTATTCCCCTGCAACTCGTCTACACCCACATGCCGATCATGCAGGAGATTTTCGGCTCGGCCGACCTGTCCCCACTGGAGTGGGGAAAAGTCATCGGTGCCGGACTGCTGGTGTACATCGTGGTGGAACTGGAGAAATTCGTGATCCGCAATACGCGTCTTGTTGAACACGTCCGCCAACGCAATGAGGTCTTTGATCGATACCGGTAACCCCTGCAACAAGCCCAATGGTTCACCGGCCAGCACCTTGCGCTCAGCCTCGCGGGCAGCGTCCAGCGTCTCATTGCCGAAGGCGTGGAAACAGCAGAAATAATTAGAGCTTTGGGTGCGTACGGTTGCGACATCGCCCAGGGTTTTCACGTATGCCGTCCGATAACCGCTGAAGCGTTTACCCTGTGGTATGAAGAACGCCCCCCACACATACCCCCCGTAACCTCCGGAGGGATTACATCAGCGCCTTCTGGTGATTGAGTGCTTTTAGGCCGATTCTGTTGAAAAAGTAGCTCCTCTGGCTGACCTCCGGAAAAATCTCTGCATTGGTCGGAGGGGGATCACGCAGCATGATGGGACAGTTATCGAGTGGGCAGGAGCGACTGTTTTACTCGTTCAACCTTGAAGATCACATCCCTGCCAATCACCTTCTGCGCAGCATTGATCGGTGTCTCGATCTGAGCGACCTGCGCCATTACCTCGCCGATTTCTATAGCCCGATTGGGCGTCCGTCGATTGATCCCGAACTAATGATTCGCATGCTGATCGTGGGCTATTGCTATTGCTACTGCATTCGCTCAGAGCGGCGGTTGTGCGAAGAGGCCCATCTGAACCTGGCGTATCGCTGGTTCTGCCGGTTGAGCCTTGAAGATGAAGTCCCCAACCACTCGACCTTTTCCAAGAATCGACACGGCCGTTTTCGGGACAGTGATCTGTTTCGCTGGTTGTTCAATGAAGTGCTGCGTCGCTGCATGGACGCAGGCCTGGTTAAAGGCGAAGGATTTGCCGTGGACGCCAGCATCATCAAAGCGGATGCGAGTCGGCAGCGCGGCGTACCCGATGATGAACAGGTCAACTGGAGCGATCCGGCCCTGAGCACTCGCGCCGTGCGTGAGTACCTTGAAGCCCTCGATGAAGAGGCTTTGGCCGAAACGCTACCGAAGCGCCTGTCGCTGACGGATCCTCAGGCTCGCTGGACCGCTGCTCCAGGCGGCCCGGCGTTCTACGCTTATTCCACGAATTATCTGATCGATACCGAGCACGGCGTCATTGTGGATGTGGAACCCACACCCAGCTCATCGCACAGCGGAGGTCGAGAGCACCAAGACCATGATCGATCGCGTTGAAGCGCAATTCGACATCAAGCCGGAACGCCTCATCGGCGATACCGCTTACGGGACCGCGCCGATGTTGGCCTGGATGGTGGAGGAAAAAGACATCGAACCGCACGTGCCGGTGTGGGACAAAACGGAGCGCAAGAACGACAGTTTTTCGAGCACCGATGTCCACTGGAATGAAGAGACTGAGGAATACCGCTGCCCGGCCGGCAACGCATTGCGCAGCGACTCATTGGTTGAGCGGTTTAACCGATAACCGATCAATCCTCATGGAGAGGCCCGCCTTTACGCGGGCTTTTGCCAGCGTTTTCGTATCCGCCCTGTCATGCCTTCGTCACACCCACCAAGCACAATGCGGTCAGCAAAAGGGATTTGGCCCCATCGACAGAAAGCCCGGCTAAGTGCCTAATGCCAGTCAGTTAAGCTGACTGGAATTTTTATTTTTGATCGGATACTTCGGGGATTTAAGCCTGATGGCCCGGGGATAAACGCGCTCCTCCCGTCGATGAGGCAGGACGTAATGCGTGGCTGAAGCATGCAGCTCGGCCAGGTATTTGGGGATGTTCCCAGAGCGATCAGCCGAGACGCTGTTGATAAAACCGAGGATCGCCCAGGTGCACGCGGTAAAGCTCATTTCGCATGGGTAAATACCGGGACAATGGCAGCTCATTTCCACCATCTGATAGCGCAACAAGTTGTAGCCCAACAACACGCCCCACAACTCTTGTTCGATCATCTCGGGCGTTTTGCTGCGCAGCGTATAACTGCTGTTGAGCAGCGTCTGCTTCATCTCCCAAAACCCTAATTCGATCTCCCAGCGCTGGCTGTACAGATCGACGATTTCGTCGGACGGGAAGCGCAGCGGGTCGGCCATCGACGTCAGGATCTGACACACCTTATGTCCACATCCGAAAGCTTACCGGCCAGGAAGCGTACTTTCAGCCACGATGTCAGGTAGGCATAGCGCCCCACGGCCGCCGATACACCACCGGCAAAGATCCGAACGCTGTACTGCATTTTTCTCCAGGCATTAACCATCTCTGAAGAGGCTTCAGTCTCTTCGACGAAGTAAGGGTCATCGTCAGCGTCGTCCCCGCTCCATTCCTCAGACGAGGTGTGTATGGCGCACGGCGGGTGTTTGCTGACTTGCGTGATGCTGGAGAAAGCTGCGGCAAACATCGTATCGCCGGGTTGATGCGCACCTAAAAAGTCAAGGCGCTCATAGCTCTACAAAGCCCCTCGCCCACTCAAAGGGCGGCCATCGATCATTGTTCCTCTCCAAGTAGACCGAGCCGATAGGCCCACTGGGTCATATCGGCAGCGTTGTGTGCGTCCAGTTTCCTCATCAGGTTGAGCCGATGGGTCTCTACGGTTTTGAGGCCTATACACAAGATCTCGGCAACGTCTCGATTGCGCGCGCCTTCGGCGACCAGCTTCAAGACCTGGCGCTCTCGCCCGGTCAGGCTGACACCACTGGTCGTTTGCCCACCGCCGCGTAGCGCCATGACTTGAGCGGCATCGAGACCAGAATCGATATAGACTCTCCCCGCGCGCACCTCGGCGATGGCCTGGAGCAGATCCTCTCGCCGGCTTCGCTTGAGCACATAACCTACCGCGCCGGCCTCCAGCGCCAGTGCGGCGTTATGTTCAGAGACCGTGGAAGTCAGTGCGATGATGAGGATGGCGGGCCAGCGCCTGGCGATCAAGGTCAGGGCCGAAACGCCATCGAGCAAGGGCATATTCAGGTCCATCAACACCAGATCCGGTTGCAAGGCGCGGCACATGGCAATGGCTTGCTGACCGTCTTCGGCCTCGCCAGCCACGCTCAGTTCCGGCACATCGGCCAGCAGAGCACACAACCCTTCGCGAATCATTGCGTGATCATCCACCAGCAGTAAACGGCACTCAGGCATCGTCAGGTTTTCCAGTTTTTCCAGAGAGGGCTGGCCGACGCGCAGCCAGGGTCAAACCATCCATTTCCATTTCCATTTCCAGTTGCAACAGCGCAGCGACGATCGTGGCGACATCCGCCTCAGACGCGGCCCGCTCCATCAACGCAGCCGACGCCTCCAAAGCCGCTTCACCGAATTGCCCGGCGCTCCCCTTGAGGCTATGGGCGATACGCGCGGACTCAGCATGATCGACCTGCGCGACCGCCTCCTTGAGCCGAACCAGCAAGTCCTGGCAGTCCGCCATGAACAAACGCTGCAGACGCGGTGCACGGAGCGGGTCCGGTTCATGGAGTGGCATCACGGGCGGCATGGACGTCGCCAGACCCGGTTCCGGTTCCGGTTCCGGTTCCGATGACGCTGCGCTGCGCAATTCCATCCCCCGTGCCTGTTGTCGCACGATCACTCGCGTGATCGCATCGAACAGCTGCATCGGTAACACCGGTTTGGCGAGATAGTCATTGGCGCCGGCTTCGATGAACCGTTCACGGTCACCGCTCATGGCGTTGGCGGTCAGGGCGATGACGTAAACATCCTCATCCAGTACTGAGCACTGCCCCGAACGCAACTGACGAACAGCCTCCATGCCATCCATTCGCGGCATTTGTCCGTCCATCAATACCGCATCGAAGACCTTCCGGCCGAGTATTTCCAGCGCTTCGACGCCGTCACGGGCATGAACGACGCGATGGCCGAAACGCTCCAGGAACAACTGAGTAATCTCCCGATTGGTGGCGATGTCATCGACCACCAGGACGTCTAGGCTGAAGTCATGCCGCTCCAGACTGCGCAACGGCGACGGCGTTTCGCTGAGCGTCGGCGTTGCGCCGCTCTGCACCTCGCACAAGGTCCGATAGAAATGCTGCCGACGCAGTGGCCTGACAACGCATGCCGCGAGGCCATGGGCACGCAGTTCATCGGCAGACGGCAGTGATTCCACGTGCGAAGCCATCAGCACGATGCGCGTGGTCGCCAATGTCGGGGCTGCACGGCACAGGTCGGCGAACTCCACGCCATCGACCATAGGCAGGCGCCAATTGACCAATACCAAGTCGAACATGGCACCCAACTGCGCCTGCTCGCGCATCAGGTTCAATGCTTCTTCGGCTGACGCCGCTCCCTGGCACAGCATCTGCCACTGGCCGAGCATCTCCATCAATGCCCCACGCTCATCAGCGTGCTCATCGACCACCAGGGTTCGTAGCCCCCACAACCTTGGGGCATCCGCCGCACGCGCCGGGCATTGCGGCAAGGGCAAGGTCAGCGTGAAGGCAGACCCCACACCCGCTTGGCTTTGCAACTCAATACCCCCGCCCATCAACCTGGCCAGGCGCTGGCTGATGGACAAGCCCAACCCGGTACCGCCGTAGTTTCGGGTGGTGGAGGCATCCGCCTGCAAAAATGCCTCAAACACCGAACACTGTGCGGACGGCGCGATGCCGATGCCGGTATCGATTACCTGAAAGCCAAGCCGGTCGCCATCCGCCCGCCATACCAGCAGGCGAATCGAGCCACTGGCCGTGAACTTGACAGCGTTACTCAGGAGATTGAGCAGAATCTGCCGCAGTCGCCACGGATCGCCGGTCACTTGCCCCGGTACATTGGTGGCAATATGACAGATCATGCGCACGCCCTTCTCCGCCGCGCGCGGCGCCAGCAGTTCGGTAACATCTTCCAGCACTTCGGTCAGATCGAATTCGACCTGCTCGATATTCAAGTTACCCGATTCGATTTTGGAGAAATCCAGGATGTCGCTGATCAGCGCCAGCAAGGCTTCGGAGTTCTCGCGGATTGCCGTGACAAAATGTTGCTGTTGAGGCGTGAGCGGCGTATCCGCCAGCAAGTGATTCATGCCGATGACGGCGTTCATCGGGGTACGGATTTCATGACTCATATTGGCCAGGAACTGTCCCTTGAGCTGGTTGGCCTGGTCGGCGATATCCCGGGCGCCCTGCAGTTCCTCAGTGCGCACCGCCACCAGGTTCTCCAACCCGGCCTGCTGGGCCTGCAACGCATCGAGCAAGCGGTTGTAAGCCCTGGCGAAGCGGCCCAGCTCATCCGCGCGCGCCTCCGGCAAGCGCCGGGACAGGTCGTCGCCACGAGCGGTCTCTTCGATTTCCCGCGCAAACCGTGCCAGCGGCCGCGCCAACTCGCGATGCAATACCCAAAGTAAACCAAGGGCCAGCAGGATAAAGCCGACAATCGCAAAAGGAACCTCGGCGAGAATCATACCCAACGCGCCTGCGCGCAGCTGTGCTTGCGGATACAGCGTCAACAGATACCAATCCGGTTGCCCCAGGTGAGCGACGACCATCGGCGTGTCGGCGTCGAAGCGACCGATCTGTGGGAAGCCGGCCGCGACAGGCAAATCCGCGATCAGTTGCTTGAGCCTGTCGTGGGAAACCGCCTCCAGCGTATTGCCGGAAAGATCGGCAATGCGTTGACCTTGTGCATCCAGCAACAAGGTGGGATAGCCATTGAGCAACTGCCCGATACGGGCCAAACGCTCATCCAGCTTCAATTCATAGCCCGTCATGAACAATGGCTTGCCCGATGCATCCCGGGCGACCACCGCAACGCTGATCAACTGGCGGCCCAGCGACGGCTCGTAATAGGGCCCGTCCCAGACAACCTGGCGCCCATCTGCCTGCAGTCCGTCGAACAGCGCGCGCAAATGAGTCGCTCGGGCCTGGGCGAAGCCCGAAGGAATATCGACTTGCGTGGAAAACGCCGCCCCAGCGTCGGGAAAATAGAAAAACGTATCGACCGTCATCGCCTGGCCGGCCGTACCGAATGCTTCGGCGGCGGAAGCGGCGCGGGACAACCGTTCAGTGGCCGAGGCGTCTTGTGCGGACTGATTGAGCACCCAGTGCATCGTACTGCGCTGGAAAATATTGCCGCCAAACTCGTTAGCCGCGCCGCTGTTCCAGCGCGTCATCAGTCGTCTGGCGCCCTCCTCCGCGTCGCGAAAATCGTCATTGTCCACACTGGAGAGCAAGGCAAGGCGCTGGCTGAGATCCTCCAGCGCCTTGCCTTGCAGTTGTTCATAAGTGCGCCAGGCGCTAAGCCCGGCGGCCACGCACCAACTCAACGCCAGCACCAGCGCCAGGACACCGGTAATGCGCAGCGCCAGTGACGCGCGCCAGCCCTTCGTCACAGGTCGACCTTGCTGGCAACCGCACTGTCGAGTGTGGCGGCCACGCCCATTTTGCGCACAATGTCGCGAATCGCCCGTTGCGCGGCCGCGTCGTCACGCAGCGCCACCACCAGCAACCGCGTCACCTTGTCACCCGTTATCGCCTGCGTGGCTTCGCGCCGGCTGGTCAAGCCCAAGGTGCGCAGCTGCGCCTCAAGGTTCTTCAAGCGCGTCTCGTTGCCATAGGTGCCAAGATCCAACCGCAGCCCTTCACCTGCCGACAGACCTGTTGCCACGGGCCGGGGCGTCCAGCACCAGGCAATCTGGGTCGGTGGTTGAATACTCGCGACCCCTTGCTCGGTGGGCGACCCGAGAGCGGCCAGACGGACATTCGTCGCGGCCGCCTGGGCATCCATCGCTGTCAACTGTTCGGCGATGCCGTTCAACTGTGCATCGATGAGGGTGGCCTGGCGCTGCAATTGGTCGGCCTGGGCATACTTGTCCAGCAACGCCTGTTCGCCTTCCTGGCGGTAAGTCAGTTGAATGCCGACCAGATTCTCGCTTCCCATCAAGTTACGCTGGCTCGGAAAATCACCGGCGCTGAAGGTGTGTTGCCCACCGTTGAACAGTCGCAGGAAGTCCACGAACGCCCGGTCCCCGGTCCAGTGCCGGGTCAGCTTGAAGTTGGCGAAGCTGATCTCCAGGATGACATCAGCGCAGGCCCCCGGTGCCCAGACGAAGCTGGCGCTGGTGGGAAAGTTGAAGTTATCCAGCACCGTCGACCGGCCACTGCATTGCAGTGTCAGGCGCGTCTGCTGGGGCAGCGAACGGGCGCCGAGGTTGACCTGTGACGGCGCGGCGGACAATTCCACCACGGCCGCGGTGGCCTGCAGTATGGCAATGCTCTGCTTGAGCTCAGCCCGTTGCGCCACAAGGCCTTTCTGCTCGGCTTCCAGTGCCTGTCGACTTTGGTGCTCCGTGGCCTGCTGGGCCTGACTCTGTCGCTCGGCACCGAGCAGATCGTTGCGCGCATGCTGCATACGACTGACATAGGCGTAGAACGCACCGGTCAGCGGAATTTGCACACCCAGCGCTTCCCGTCCGCTGTAACGCTGCACATCGCGTTGCACAAAGGTTTTTACCGCTCCGCTCATAAAGGCCGGCAGTTGACCGCGCTCGCCGTATAGCAGCTCGTTGAGCATGACCGGGTCCTGCACGCCCTGGATCGAACTGAGCAACTGCCCGCTCCAGTCACTTTGCAGGCGACAGGCCGCCACTTCGGAGGCGTAATGTGAGGAAAAATCCAACTGGCCGGTCGCCAACGACCAGACCACATCTTCACGCGAGTCAGGCCCCTTCAGCGCCTGGATCAAGGCGCTGCGCACGCTATCGGCTTCCCACAGCGGCGCGGACTTCACCGAAGGATCGGCGCCGAAGCCCCAGGTATCCATGGCAACCTGGAACGCTTGCGCATCGCTTTTCTGCAGATCGGCCACCACACCTTTCATCAACTGCTGAAACCTGGCCAATGCACGGGCTTGGGCCAACTCGTCACGCAAGCCGTTGACGCCACTCTCGATCGAGCCGCCATTGGCCACGCCCTTGAGCACATCGCCCCCCAGGGCATTGGTGATTTTCAGACTGCCCAGCGCGCCCGCTTCGGCATGCAAATCGTTGTTACTGGCCAGTTCAAGCAAACGATCGAGCGACACCGCGCGGCTCGCCCAAGGTGCGCGTTGCTCGACAGGGATCAGGGCGAACCGTTCGGCACTGCGATGCAACAGCTTCAGGAACGGATCGTTGGGCGTACCGACGACACTCAGGGCCAGTTGCCAGTCACCGCGACTTTTCAAGCGTGTCTGCGCACTGAGCAGGCTGCCCTGGAGAAACCGATACCAGGCTTCCTGGGTATCGCTTCGGTACTGATCGAGGAATTTCACCCGCTGTGTCTCCCACAGCGCGCTGTCACGGCTGGCGAGGCCGAGTTCATCCATAAAAGCAAAAATCGCAGTATGCCCTTGTGACGTATAGGCACCGGAAAGACTCAGCCCCGGGTTATCGCTATCGCTCCAGTATTCAGACAGCCGGATCGGCTGCAGATTACCCTGCAGTTCCGCCCAGGCATTCAGCCACGTCAGGGGACGTCCTTCAAGTCCCATGCTTTCCAGCTGGCCCAGCAAGGCCGCGCGCTGGCCCTGCATCTGCGCCATATCGGTTTGCCACTCCAGATAGGAGCGATAGCTGCTCCCCAGAGTGACCAGTTGTCCGGCGCTGATCGCTTCCTTGGAGCCATAGGTCAAGTTCAGGAAACCCACCTCGGAACCGGGCAGCGGCAAGTTATCCATCGACTGATTATTCAGACGGGCATCGAGCAGGTTGATCCGTCGCACGAGGAATTCGGCATAAGCGGCAATCAGTCGTGGATCGCCGCTGTTCAACGCGCCGCGCAGGTTTTGCGAAATGAAACCGTCGAATACCGGCGTGCGTATTTCGCTGTCGAACAGCCTGACGTAGTCGGAGCGATAGTGCGCCTGGACTTGATCGATATGGCGTGAGAACGGCAGCAAACCATGCCATCCGCGCTGCTGCTGGGCAGACAGGCTGATCAACGCTTGGCGGAAGCGACGCAGCGCATCCAGATCGGTCTCCAGCCCACCGTCGAAATCCTCGGCCGCTGGCGGCTCGTCGAGCGCTTCGGTGATCACGGCCTGAGTGTGATGGTCGGCATACACCAGCAATGCGCCAAAGCCGACACACAGTCCCAGCCAGCCGATGACGGCGGCATGGGCCAACAGCCTGCGCCAGCGATGCCAGCTATCGATGGGTTGATAGGCGTGGCGTTGCGCGGGCAAAAGCTGCCCCAGCAACTCATGACTGAACCAGCCTTCGTTTGTGCCGTCTGCCTCTTGCCCTTGTGCCGTCAGGAACAGCCCGCAGAGCAGCGGCAACTCGCTGTAGGGGTTGGCGTCAAATGCCGGCAACAGCAGATGCTCGAGACGTGAGCGTAAGTCAACGATGCGCTCCGGCAGGCTGAAGGCATCTTGATCAGGCAGGCCACGCACGCCCAACTCTATGCGCAGATTGAACAGGCGCTGACCAAGCCCGCTGAACATCTCTTCGAGAAACACCTGCGCTGCGCCCGTGCGCTGCCGGCTGAGCAGGCCAAATGGCTGCTCACGTTGTGGTGGTGTGAGGGCGGCAGCCCATTGGGCGAAACCCGGTAAGGCTTCGGCACCGGTAATAATGAAATACACCGGCAAACGGGCACCAAAGACCTTCACCAGATCATCAAGACGGCGGCGCAGATTGTGTCCCTGCTCGGCCAGGCGCGCATCAGAATCGCTCAACAAGCGCTGGCAGTCGATCACCAGCACTACACCGTTGAGGGGTTCGCGGCGTCGCGAACGCAGCAACCAGTACAGCAACCGCCGCCATTCCGGGCCCGCGTCGCTGTTGCCCTCGGCCATGCGCCCGGCGGGCTCAATGATCACGCCACGCTCAAGGAACCACCAATCCAGGGTCCCGGTCGAGGCAGCCGGCTTTCCACCGCGGGTCGAACGCAAGGCCGAGGTCAACCCGCTGTTGCCCAGCAAAGCACGGGTGTCGCTGCCACTCTCGCCCAGCATCAGAAACCAGGGCAGCACATACAGTGGTGACCCCAATCGACTCAGGCGCGACTGGCGCAACATCTGCACGCCGCTGTTCCAGTCCTGATCAAGCGCCGGCGTCTCATCGCGACGACTCTGGGGCAACTCGCTGTTCATCCGGCGACGCAAGCGCCAGGCATACCAGCGTCGCCTGACACCACGCAGGCAAAAAACCACCAACAAGGTAACGATGAAAATCACCGGCACGTACCACAATGGCCAGTTTTCGTAGAGCGCCAGGCCCCAGAGCAACAGCACAAAGCCTGCCAGCAGCAGCCCCCAGAGCAAGAACACCCCTGCTTTCCTCAACATCAGCGCATCTCCAGCAGTTGGCTGACTTGTCGACCCAGCGAGAGATCGAAACTGATGTAAAGCACGGTCAACAGAATCAAGGGCACCCCGATCAGCAGCAGCACCGAAATACCGGGCAAGCCCCGGCGCACCACACGCAGGCGTGTTGGCAACTGCGCCTCGGGTTGTTCAAAGAGATAGCTGGTGGCATCCAGCGGGACCATCTGCCGATCGAGAATGATCCGTTCCAGGCAGAGCCGACGGTATTGCATCAACTCACCACCCGGACGGGTCGCGTAGCGCCCCTGGAAGCCGCCGAGCAAGGCCAGGCCGAAGACCTCGCGGGCACCGACCGCCGCCTCGGGCAACGCCTCCAGGCGCTGGAAGAACTCGACACCGGCACGACTGGTGGAAAAGTAGTGACGTTGCAACGGGGCGCGCCGCCATTGTGCTGCCCCGGGCCATTCGCCAGACATGGCCGCCTCATCGATCCAGGCGACCACCGCGAACAACGCCTCACGCACTTCGGCTTCGGCAAAATGCAGCTCGCGGGCCCGATTGGCGGCGCCATCGAGCAGCACGATGAGCGCCGGCGCAAGCGTCTCGTAGGACTGTGCCGGATCAATGAAGCCGCGCTTGGCAGCCTCGAAACTCGACATCCAGCAGTCAGCCAGGCGGGGATTGATCATGTGCGCACCACCACCAGGTCGATACTCAGGTCAGCCGGCGGCTGGGGCAGGAAAAACGCCGCCTGCCGCTCCTGCTGTAGCGTGTCCCAACCATCGCTCAGCGTTTCCAGGCGGAAGTACAACGCGCCGGCCACCCGCGGCAGCCCCTGGGGCGGAACCTGCAGGTAGATCAACTCGACGCCGGGCAAGGCGCGGTTGACCAGGCCTTGCATGACACTCAGCGCTCCGAGCTTGCCATCCATCGGCAGGCACTCGGCCAGCCACACAGGATCGACCACACTGCGCGCCACCAGAAAGTAACGATGCCGTGGGCCGAAAAACGCGTCCGGTAACGGAGCCTGATAAAAACCTTCCTGCAGTTGCAGGTGCACCAGCAACTCTGAGCCGATGCTGATTTCATTGAGCTGCTGGCCGATCAGGGCCACCAGTGCAATCGTCGCGGCGCCCGCCTCCTCGTGTTTGTAGGGTGGCACCAACAGACGCCCATCCGGGGTTTCGCCGAGCATGTCGCAGACATCGGAAAACAGACTCAACTCACCGACAAGTTCGCGCAGGGTGCCGTAAAGCTGCCATGGCGAAACCTGCGGTGTTTCCAACAAGTGCGTCAGCAACGGGCCATAGCGATTCAATACCGCCAGGGCCATCAGATGGTTGACCTGCGCAGCGTCGAGATCGCCCCGCCGCGACTCTCCCGGCTGCTTGTACACCGACAACTGCCGCGCCCGGCCGACCAGTTCGTCACGGACTTCACGCAAGGTTTGCAGGAGCATCGGCGATGCCGCCAGATTGATCGACGGCGGCACGTAGCGCTGGGCCGGCCGGACGCGATCACCGTCCAGCTCAAGGCGGGCAATCGGCAGCAGCTCGTAGGCGCTCAAATGCTCCAGCTCATCCTCCCAGAACAGCCGCAACACATAGGACATCGGCCTCACCCGCGCTTCCGGGGAATTGCCGAGACGATCACCGATCACTTCCGGGTCAGCCGCCACGATAAACCGCGCTTCCGCCCGGGAACCCGCAGAGAGGGTCTCGAACACTTGCGCGTTGACTTCGCCTGGCAACAAGCGGCGCAACCCCACAAACAGCGTGCGGCCGCCACTGAATTCGCCCAGGTCAAGGCTGCGCGACTCCAGCACCGCATTACCCGGATATTCGGCCAACGTGCCTTCGGCGAAGCGCACCGACAATTGATCCAGCAGGCACTGTTTGGCAACCAGCGCGGGTTCGTTGATCTTCAGCGAGATCAGGCCCCACGGGTAAGGATGGTTCAACCCCGTGGTACGGGCAAGACGATGCTCGATACGGGCATCGTTCTGTTGGAAATGCTGAGGCTGGAGGAACAAGCCCTGGTGCCAATACAACAACTGATCGATATTCATAGGGCTCGGTTTCAGGCAAAAAATTGAAAAAGCGTGGCCGTTGCAACGCTCACGACAAGCAGGTCAGTCCTGTGCGCCGGGCAGGCGCACCTCGCCCTCTCGGGGCTGCACAGGCTTGGGCAACGCCAGACGACTTTCCTTGCCGCGCAACAGCGCATCGGGCCCGACGAGCAGGTCAATGGCGATGGGGCGCGGTGTGGCGGTCCAGGTCTTGCTGAAGAACCCCGTCGACGTCACGTCGACGCCGATCTGGTAGAGCTTGACGCTGCGCGTCGGGTCCAGGTGCGCATAGCCAACGGCGACGCCGACCATCTTCGCGCCCTCGAGTCGCGGCAGGCTTAACTGGCGGGACTGACCCGGCTCGATAAACAGCCGCGTAAGCCCGATCATCCCGGGCGGCGCGCTGTTCAGCAGCAGCAGGCTGCTCAGTTGCTGGGAGCTGCCGGTGTAGGCGGAAAACGCACTGACCTGATCGAACTGCGTGACCACCACCAACAGGTTATGCGCCTGGCCGTCGTACTGATTGAGGTCGTTATCAGCGGTGAAGCTCAGCTCGATGGCGTTTTCGGTGTAGTCCCATTTGAGCTCGGTGAGGGCCTTTTGCTCGGGGGTCAGTTCCTGGGAGCTGCAGGCGGCGAGCAGCAGACAGAGCGTGAGCAGTATCGCGAATACCTTAATCATTCGAGCACCCGTACGAGTGTCCGCGTTTTGCACCTTCCGAAAGCAGTGAGGCTGTTTGGCACGGCTCCATTTTTAAGCATCATCACACCTACCCTTAACCCAATTTATTCATTCGCCGTCGGGCGACTGTAACTTCACCGTTTAGAACCGGGATGTGGAGCGCTGCCTGCTTATTGCCTGGCACCGCTGCATTGATCAGGACATGACCATGACCATGGTCTGGCTTGGAGCGCTGACCATACCCATGGTGTTGGGCGGGGTTCCGTTGTGAGCTGTCTGCGAGGTGAGCCGTACGGCGGGCATACCGCCCACCATGACCGTGGCGCTGCCATCAATAAAAGCCATCGAACCCATTATTTTTCCGCTCACCACGCCCCCCGCCGCGCCAGCCTGGTCGCCGTTGCTCAACAGAACCTTGCTCATGAGATTCATTGCAGGCAAACCACAGACCAAAACCATCATTACCAAGCCACCGGGATCAGCCATGGATGTATCAGCCGTATTGGGATAAGGCATTGGCACCGGCCCAGCAGGCGTAGGCGTTTTGCAGATATCAGGCACTGTAGAATTTGCGGTCGCTCCGCCATTGTTGAGCATGTACATAGCTACTTCCCTCTTAGCCCAGTTTGATTCGTTCGCCGCTTACGGCGACGGTGACTTCGGCAAACAAATCCAGCGTCTCGCCGCGCAGGCTCCAGCCTTTGTCGACTCGCTGACGAAGCGACCCCGAGGTGAGCTCCTCATGGCCTTTGACTTCACGGCGGCTCTGACTGTAGTTCGCGGTATGTCGCGCAGCTTTTTCGCAATGCCTGATTGCACTGTCGTTGCGCTCGCTCCAATAGTGATCAGAACGCTCTCCCGTGACGCTAAGCGTGGTGACGCCAACTTGAGCCTCAGCGAAATGCACCACCGTCTGATCGGCACGCAATGCAAGCATGGTGCCCGCATCCACCGAAAGGCCGTCTCGGGCTTCAATGCTCAATGCGCCGCTGGGCAGGTTGAAATGCACGTCACCCTCTACACGCAGTTGAGCGGGCTGCGGTTGAGTACGCTCCAGAACGCTAAGGATGTAGCCGTCCTCACCCGCCAGAGTAATAAGCACCGTGTCGCCAACAGCAGGCTGAAGCAGGCACCCCATGGCCGGTTTCAACCAGTAGCGATGGCCTTGGGTGCTGACGACGCCAAAACGTTCGCCGCTGACCGCATTGATCTGCGCATGGCGCAATACAGCAGGAGTATCGATAAAGTTCAGGGCTTCTTGCATCGCTGGTTCCTATAGGGCTGGTAGCCAGCGTTGCGCCGCCAGGCGCTCGCTGTCTTCGGGACGGATGGCGTCTAAGTTGGCACCGCGCCAGTCACAATGGGCGAGGTCGGCACCGTGAAAATCGGCGCCATTGAGGTTGGCGTCGATGAAGCTTGCCCGCGGCGCATGAAGCGCCTCGCACAGCGCGTACTCAAGTGAAGCCCTGGACAACATTGCATCGGATAAATCGGCGTTATTGAGACACGCCATGTTCAGGCTGGCCCCAGTAAAATTGGCACCTGACATCTGCGCATTGGAAAAAATAGCGTTGTCCAGGCGTGCACCTTTGAACACCACACGTTGACCCTGGCTCTGGTAGAAAGACGCTGACTGGGCATCGCACCCCGTGAAATCCGCATCCGTCAGCGTCGAACGATCAAAGGCGCACTGATGGAGGACAATTGCGACGAAACGCGCCCGCTCCAGCAGACAATTGATAAAGCGTGCCTGTGACCAGCGAGTTTGAGCGGTTTGCAGATCAGTCAGGGTGCAGGTATCCCACTGACTGGACTCCATGCTTGCCTCGATGAAACGCGCGCGGGCAAACACGCTCTCGATCACCGACAAGCCCTTGATGCGGGTCTTGCGCAAATCCAAGTCATTGCCACTGCAGCGCAGCCATAGACCATGATCCAGCCGGGCACCTAGCAGGCTCGCACCGTTTAACGTGCAATCGGTCAGCATTACGTCCGTAAACGTACAGTCGTCAAATTGCGCAGCGGACAATTCGCTGGATATCCATGAACAGCCTTCAAGCTGCGCCTGGGAAAAGATTGCGCCACGCGCATTGACGCGCTCAAAACGGGCATTGCGAAGATCAATTGCGCAGTAGTTTCCACCTTCCAGATCAAGGCCAACTAACGGTTCATGCTCCGCGACCAGTATTTGCAACTGATCAGCTGTCAATGTTTGCTCAGACATGGGCGAGATCCTCTTTCAGGCGGCACCGTCCTAGCAGGACTCGATCCAGTACAACGTCCTTACCCCGGACCGCTTCGGTCACGGCACCGAATAGGTTGCTCCCGGTTAGATCCGCTGCATCCAGTTGCACTTTACGTAACCGCGCCTCCATCAGGTTTGCACCTTGCCAACGGACCTGCCTGAGATCACTGCCGGTGAAGTCAGCCTGTACCGCGTTCAGGTGGTAACCGTCGCTGTCTCGCAGATCGCAGCGACTGATAAGCGCCTGCTTGAGTGTCGTGCCTTTTAAACTGGCCCCCCGTAGATTCGCGCCTTGAAAACTGGCCCGCTGTAATTGCGCAGCATCCAGACAGATACCGGGCAACTGGCAACTTTGATCAAGGCGAAAATTAACTGCCTTCGCGCCTTTGGCATCCACTGCAGTGCCGGTCACTTGCGACCAGGACGCTTGCTCAAGATCGGCGCCAGAAACCTGCAAACAGTCCACCTTGCAGGCATCCAGGCTGGATTTTGACAGGTCGACTTCAACGGCACTCACCGCCGTCAGCGTACAGTTGCGAAAGCTTGCACCGGCCAGTCCGGCGCGGGTGAAGTCGGCGTTGTCCAATGCACAGTCGACGAACTGTGCTTGAGGCAGGATGGCCGCTGTAAATTGTGTTCGCAGGAGGCTGCACTCGGTGGCGTAAAGTTCACTAATCCTCGCGCCACTGAACTTCGCGTCGTCAATATTGCAATGTTGGAAGAACGCACCTTTAAGGTGTGCTTCGCACATATTGATCCGGGTTAGATCACAATCGATGAATACTCCATCATTCATCGTGGCACCGTTCAGCTTTGCATCCTTGAGTTGGCAATGTTCAAAATACACGCCGCTCAAAATTGCACCGCTCATGTCGACACCAGAAAGATCAATATCCAAAAATCGCTGTCCGATCAACGATTGTGAGGCCGAGTGAGCGGCCTCCAAAAGCTCGCGAGTCCAACTAACAGTAGGTAAGGTCGATAGAACCTCAGGCAAATACTCAGTTCCCCCAGTTAGTTGCGAGGTCATTTCAGCAATTGCATGAGTGATTTCAGCTTGCACCGATTTGGCTTGGGTAAACCCTTCTTCGATTTTGGCTTGGTATTCAGCCTTTTTAGCGGTCGACAGGGGCAGTCGAGAAACCATCGAGAACGCATCAAATTGTTTGCCCGCAGCGGTGCTATCAGCAGAGGCTGCCTGACCATAAATCGATTCAGAGCTACGGTTCATGCGCTTAGCGATTTGCTCAACATAACGATGCGCCCCGTTAAGCGCTGCTGCGACGGATGCGCGAAGATCAGCCTCAAGTGCGACCGCATCGAAAATCGGGACAGGCGCTACCTCGCCTCGCCTTATGGCGGCGGCAAAACCAGGGCGAGCCGGAGGCGGATACTGTGACGGGTCAAATGGATGACCCAAACGACTGGCGATTTTCTTTGCTGACTCGATAGCTTGCTGATGCCTATTTGCGACTTCTGCATAAATTATATTTGCATCCGCCTCAAGTGCGCTCAAGCTAACTTCGTCATCCACTGGCAGTGAAACCATTGCTGCCTGGAGGGGTTCGACCTCCGCTTGAGGCCACAGTTTGTCGACCCACTCTTCCTTACTCAGAATCGGATCGTTGCGCCGCTCACATCCCACACCCAACGCTGCGATGTCTTGCGCATCGGTTTCGTGAAGCGGCAATTGTGCTCGGTACAGCAGCAACTGATATTCCTCGTTTGGAAACAGCCAGACGGTGTCCAGATCGAGTGATACTTCAGTAATATTTAGCGCCGAGTGCGCATGCTCGACAAACAACCGCGGCCTTAGCCCGGGCAGCGTCCCCTTCACTTCTGGAAATCGGGGGTGCATACCAATCACCGACCATGCCTCGTCCCCTCGCCAGTATTGATTGTGGCATTGATCCTCAGCGACTTCGTTGAACCAGCGCACGTCGGTATCCGCGGGCAACCATGGAGCACCGTCAGCCTGCCACCGCTCATCAACCGTCCCGATGAATGAACGGCGTTCTGAGCATTGAGGCGGTAGCGGCAGAAAACTGGCCAGCGGTAGACGTTCTAGAGGGCTTCGAAGTCCTGGTGAAGGATATTCGATTTGGGCCAGCGCGCTACCGGCAATCCGATCCGGTTCGGCTACGAAACCCACTCCATCAGGATTATCTGAGAAACCAGCGCCCCCGAATGCGTGTTCAAAATCCAGCGCGACAGCATCAAGCCGAGCCGTCGCAACGCCACTCCAGCCCGTCAATTCGCGCCTCCACACTCGAGAAGGGAAAACGTGAAGGGTTTTGTCGCAAGATCCCATCCGCACGCGGACAGCCATACCATCGCGTTGCTTTTCGTTAAGCGAAAAAGCAAGCCCATAAACGGCAAAAGTGCCGACGCTTTTTTTCAATCCACGATCAAAAGATTTGCCTGAAAATCGTGAGTTGATCCATTCAACGCAAGCCTGGGTAGACAATGGGTTTGCGCTAGCATCGATCAAAATGCAAACAGTTCCTACCAAATACGGCACCTTCAGGCCCTGGTAGCGGGCCGTCAACAAAAGACAATGCTCATCCAGCTTATAGTTCATATACGGCGTCCTCGAAGAATGAATGCCGCACGCTCAGGGAGCGCCAGATATTGCTGCCAACGCCCTAACAATCTGGGCTGCGTTATTTTCAGCCGCTGCGGCCGCATTAATGTTTTTGCCCGTCGTCTCTGTTGCTTTTTGCGCAAGACCAGCGGTGTTCACGGCCGCTATCATCGCAACTTCCTTTACCACTACACTCGGAACAAACGGAGCAGGTGTTTGGGACTTCATGCTTTTGAACGATAAACAAGTTATATTTAGAGCATTCATCGACCGACCCACCTTGAGAAAATCCGTCGTGCAGGTTTTGAAAATACCTGTATCGGAAACGACAAGACTTCCATTGATATTGACATCGGCATTAATAGAAACCGGAATCACTGAGTTAATGGATATCCCGGACGGTGTTAACGAAATACTGTGCGCCCCGCAGCTAAAAGTGACCAACTCCACTGTGTTATGAACGTGGGTACCTGTCATTACCGTAGAATTCACTGCTGCCTTCAATTCATTGACGTTGGATTTTTTAGAGTTAATTGCATTTTGATTCCTCGCCTCATTTAACTCTTCAAATCCAGTTTTAAACTCCTTTACTCCCGGATGTAGCGTGTATGTCGTTTTGGGGCCGGCAATACTGACGGCAATCTCCCATCCCATGACATTCAAGCTTTGCTTCAGCAAGCCTATCGACGCAGAGGTCTGCTCCAGCGTCGCTTCCATTTTTACAGACCAAGACGGCGTAAATGTCGCAGTCGGAGCGATCTGATAATCCTGGAATCTCCCTGTGTGCGAAAAAGTAGGAAAGAAGTCATGTGATTTTTTCGCCGCCGCCGCTGGCGTCGTTGACGCAGGTTCAGATGCGGGTGCGGGTGCGGGTGCGGGTGTAGGCGTGGGTGCCGGAGCGGGATCAGCCGCGGGCGGGTCCTGACTGTCCTCACTGTTCACGCCATTGGACGAAATGCCGATTCCGCCTCCCATGCTATGGGAGTACATGTTGGAAACCTCGTGCTTGTACGAGTTGGATGCCAACTGCATATGATTGTCGGTTTGAAGATGCGCGCCGCTGATATTGCCCTCCCCCAGGGTCAACTTCGTATTGCCCACGGGGGCGCCCATTCGCATCATCGGGCCTGATGCACTGTCTTCCATCGCCAGATAATGGCCGCCCGGGGTATTGATACCGCTCTGTGTCGAATTATCCATCGCGACTCGCGCCGGATTTTCCGAGTTGGGTACGCTGCCGGTGATGACGGGGCGGTCAGGATCCCCACCGAGAAAAGACACCAGCACTTCCGTGCCCTTGAGCAGTGGAAATGCCATGCCATGGCTTGAGCCATTGGAGACTGTCGCCATACGCAACCAGGCCGAACCACGCGTCGCATTCTTCTCACCGCGAATGAACGGGAAACTCACCCTGTAGCAACCATGCTCGTTGAGCAGCGGCCGACCGGTATCTTCATCACCGTCCACTACCGCACTGAGCACGCCCTGCACATAAGGCCGGGGGGTCACGCAGGGTGCGCGGAACTGCACGTCGCCGGGCAAGGCGATAAACCGCGTATTGATACCCTGCCCAGGGCCTTCCCCCTCCGAACCCAGGCCCGGCAACGGCTGATAACCGTCATGGTGAACTTCAATAACCTGATAACCAGCATTGAACAGCGGACGCGGGTGGCCCACTAACAGCATCGGATAGCCGGCGCGCAGCCCCGTGGCTCGGCCGCTGCCATGAAACTCCCGTTGACGACAACCGATGGCCTGGGCGCGGCGATTGGCCAACCATTGCCCCTGTTCGAGCGAACCGAAGTGCTCGCCATACAACCCTTGCCCACCGACAAATACAGACGAACTCGAGACTGCCTCTCGTTGTTCGGTTGAGGCATCTACCCCAAGGCTGGCACTTGCCACCGAAGCGTTGACCTCTAACTTCAACTGCGCGTTGCTCGCGGAAAAGTCCTGTAGCGTGACCCCCGCCGCCTGCCGGACCAGCTTGCGCTCGAAGGTACGCGCCACCGCCAGGACCCGACCTACATCCAGTTCCGAATCTTGACGGCGATAGGTCAGCAGACTGGGGAGTTGCGGCTGGTACAGTCGGTCGCCACAGAACACCAGCGCCTCGCCGTCAGGCCCCTGTTCAAAGAAGTAATACACGCCGAAATATTCAAGAAGACGTGAAATAAAGGCGAAACTGGTTTCTTCGAACTGGCAGGTAAACGTCGCCTGAGTCAGCGGATCATCGGCCAGCGGCAGGCGAATATCGAAGTCATACGCCGCCCCCGGCAAACCGTTCATACCCGGCCCTTCGACATTAAGGTCGGCCAACTTGAGCACGTCACGAATCAGTTCCGGCAGGCTTTTGTCCAACCAGATTTCCGAAAAACGGAAATGACGCAACTGCACGAAGCGTGGCTCCAACACCACCCGGTAGTAGTAATACAGGGAATCGGCGTCGAGATAATCCACCTCCGTGACCACGCCCTGATAGGGATGCGGCTGCCCCAACGCATCGCTCAGGGTCAATACCGCTCGGTTGCCAAGCAGCGCTTCGTCGTCGAACAACGGATTGATCGTGGCCAGCCGAACCTCGAAGCGATAGGGCTGAGAGAGCTTTTCCTCGCCCTGCCACTGCTGCACCCATAATGTTTCGAGCAGCAGCGAGGGTGCCAGGCTGGCGAAAGTGCAGAGCGCGTGATCATTGAGAGCCATCAATCAATCCTTGTTCTTCAGTCGATAAACGAGCGGTCACTCTAGGGGTTCAAGCAGCGCTTCACGCTCGGGTAAAGACCTGATCGCATCGGCTTCTTGCGCGGTAATGATCCACTCGCCGCGCGCATCCACCGCCACATGCAACCCAGCCAGCGGGCGCTGATCGGCAATCGCCCCCAGCAAGACGTCCGACAGACGCGGTGTCAGGCTTTTACGCAAAATGAAGTCGATATTGCGCGCCCCGCTCTCCACTTCCGTGCAGCGCGCGGCGATGGCGTCGGCGACCTCTTCTGCAAACGTCAGACGGACTTTCGACGAAGCCAGCAGGCGCTCGCTGAGCCGGCCCAGCTTGAGGCGCACGATGCCCGCCAGTTGTTCGCCCGCCAGGGTGAAGAACGGCACGATGGTCATGCGCGCCAGCAATGCGGGTTTGAAATGGCGGGACAGGATTGGCCGGATCTTTTCCGCCAGGGTGTCCGGATCGGGACGCCCGTCGATGCACAGGTTCTGGATCTCTTCGGTGGCCAGGTTGCTGGTCAGCAACACCACGGTGTTGGAGAAATCGATCTGCCGCCCTTCGCCATCGGATAGGCTGCCCTTGTCGAAGACCTGATAGAAAATGTTCACCACGTCCAGGTGGGCTTTCTCCACTTCATCGAGCAGCACCACCGAATACGGACGCTTGCGCACCGCCTCGGTCAACATGCCGCCCTCGCCGAAGCCGACATAACCGGCGGGCGAGCCCACCAAGCGGCTGACGGTGTGCTTCTCCTGGTACTCGCTCATGTTCACCGAGATCATCGCCTGCTCGCCGCCGAACAAATGTTCGGCCACGGCCAAGGCGGTTTCGGTCTTGCCGACACCCGAGGGGCCGACCAGCAGGAACACCCCCAACGGCTGTTGCGGATCGCGCAGGCCGGATTGCGCGGCCTTGAGAATTTCCGCGATCTGCTCGACGGCGGTGTCCTGACCGCGAATGCGCATCTTGAGGTTGTCGGCCAGGGCCAATACGCCGCCCGCCGCATCGCGCAGCACTTTGCCCAGCGGCACGCCGGTCCAGTCGGAGACGACCTGGGCAATCGCATCGGGACTGACTTCGGTGAACAGCAGCGGCTCGTCGCCTTGCAGCGCGGCCAGGGTTTCACGGGCCTGATCCAGCTCGGCCTGACGTTCCTCCAGCGATGGCAGTACCTGGGCAACCTCGCCTTCGGCCGGAACCGGCAGGTCCTGTTCTTTAAGGGTCAGTTGCTTGCGTGCTTCAAGGACGCGTAGCGCCGCATCACGCTCGGCCAGCCAGCGGATTTCCAGCGCAACACGACGCGCGTCGATGTCGGCCTGCTCGTCGGCGATATCCGTCAGGCGCTGATCTTCCACAGGGAAACCATTGGCACGGTCGCGCTCCAGGGCGTTCAGCTCGCGTGCCAGACCGGACAACTGCCGCTCCATGCGCTCCAGCTCGGCAGGCTTGATACCCAGGCCGATCCGTACCCGGGCGCTGGCGGTGTCGAGCAAGTCCACGGCCTTGTCCGGCAGCAAGCGCCCGGTGATGTAGCGATCCGACAATTCGGCGGCGGCAACGATAGCGTCATCACGTACGCTGACACCGTGGACTTTTTCGTAGTGCCCCTTGAGCCCGCGCAAGATCAACACCGCGGTTTTGACACTCGGCTCGTCCAGTTTGACCAGTTGGAAACGGCGCGCCAGGGCCGGGTCTTTCTCGAAGTACTTCTTGTACTCCGACCAGGTCGTGGCGGCGATGGTGCGCAGCTCGCCACGGGCCAATGCGGGTTTGAGCAGGTTGGCCGCATCGGAGCCACCCGCTGCGCCGCCGGCGCCGATCAGCATGTGCGCTTCATCGATGAACAGGATCACCGGCGTGGTGGAGGCCTTGATCTCTTCGATGACGCCACGCAGGCGGTTTTCGAATTCGCCCTTGACGCTGGCGCCCGCTTCCAGCGCACCGAGATCCAGGCTGAGCAGGCGCGTGTTTTTGAGGAAGTCCGGGACTTCATTCTGGCTGATCAACAACGCCAGCCCCTCCACCACGGCGGACTTGCCCACACCCGGTTCGCCCACCGCGATGGGGTTGTTTTTACGCCGCCGGGCGAGGATGTCGATCATCTGGCGAATCTCATCATCGCGACCGAAAATCGGGTCTATGCGCCCCGCCACTGCCTTGGCGGTCAGGTCCTCGCAAAAGCGCGCGATATTGTCTTCGGCAGCGGGCGCAACACCGCCGGCACTGCCCAGCGAAGCGGAGGCCGTGCCGGTCTGCAGGCTGTCCAGCGGACCTTCACTGGAGCCGCCCAACAGCTGAGCAAACTCTGCCGTCAGGGCATCGGTGGAAATCGGCTTGAGCAGTTCGCCGTAACGGGTGCCGGCGGTGTAATAACCCAGGCGCGATACCAGCGCCAGCAGCAGCGAGCCGCCGCGAATCCTCCCGGTGCCGACCACCAGCGAGGCAATCAGCCAGGCGTCCTGAATCCACTCGGTGAGTAGGCCGGCGAACACCGGCCGCCCGGGGTTGCCGTTTTTCAGTTGCGCCAGGCCCTCATCCAGCAACGCACGCAAGCGCATCGGATCAATCTCGAATCGAGCGAGGATGCGCGTCGTATCGGCATTCGGATCTTCCAGCAACTGACGCAGCAGGTGCTCCAGGGAAATCTCGTAGTGAGCGCGCGCCAGGGTCTGGCCCGCCGCGTTCTCCAGGGCCTTGGTGCTGTAGACATTGAGCCGTGCGAACAGCGGTTTGAGTTCTACCTGAATCATCTAGCGAGCCCTCTCTTCGAGCATTGGTCCGTGTTCGGCCGTCAGCATGAATACAACGTCGTCCTGTGTGTCACCGTCACCGAGCCAGGTATCAAGGCCCAGCCGCTGCCAACCGCCCCCCAGCGAAGCGCACTGCTGCTTATCTGCCGCAAGACGCATGACCAATCGGCTGCGTAGCGGTGTCTGCAGGTACAACGCTACCAACCGTTCGAGCTTTTGATACAGCGCTTGCCCCGGCAGTAACCCGTGAAAACGCTCGGGACTCAGTGACGTCAGGCGGATATCCAGCGTGCCGCTGCGGTCCATGACTTCACGACCAAGCAGGCTGTTTTCGCCCAACACACCGCACTGCGTACCCAGGTAAGTGCGCGCCGCACGGTCGATCCGCAGACGCGTCTCGACACACGGCACGACTTCCACCGCGACATCATCGAGCACGGCCTTGACCAGTTGTTGCAGACCAAGGGCCGAGCGTGGGTACTGGTTGAACAACCCGGCGTAACGCAGCAAATCGTTGGATTGATCGCGCTGCTCGGGACGCGCATCGGCAATGCCGATCAGCGCCTGCAGCTGGCGCAGGCTCTTGACGTCGCGCCGCTCGGTAATATCGATCCAGATCCGGTGCTTTTCCCAAGCACGAAACAGCAACGGATAGAGCGAGGCATGCAGGATGTCGAGAAAGTCACGTCCCGCAGAGTGGCCCAGCAGTTGCTCGTCGATCAGGTCTTCGGTGTAAAACGTCGGCAAGGGTGAGGTGACGCCATACAGACCGAAAAAGTTGGCCTCGATCCGATAGTGCCCGTCTTCGTCCTGCTCGATCCGCTCGATATCCCGCAGCGGAAACCCGAGCCCCAGCCGCGGCCGGACCCGCACGTTCTCGACGAAATCTTTTTCGTTCGGGAACCGCAATCGCAACAGGCGCAAGGCCTGGAAAAAACCGAACTCGCCGCCGTCATCGAGCAGCGGATCGATCACAGCAGGCGTTGGTGCCCGATCTTCGCTGGCCATTTCAAGGTCTCATGGTTGACGCTGTCGAACAGCGTGAAAGCGGTAAAGCTGTTGATTGCCGTACAGCCAGCGAAAAACTCATCGAGCACACAACCGAACAGGTAAAAATTGCCGGGGCTGAGGAAATGGTCCCCCCGGCACTCGACCCGGACCACACTGCCTTCGATCGGCAGCCCACGAATAAAGCGCCGCTCGTAGCTGACGGTGACTTTTTCGATGGCATCGATGCGCCGCTGGTTGGCGTCCTGGGCACCTTCGCCGACACTGGGCAGATAAAGCGCGAGCAGGCCGCGCAGGTAGTCGCGATCGGCCAGGCGGAAGTGGTTGGCATTGAGCTGCGAGAGCATGCGCCACAGCAACTTGTCGTCGAACTTGGGCGGCTGGCACGGTGTAATGCCGCGAATGCTCTTGAATTCGACCCTGGGCGGCGTGTTGTCGGTAGGCTGGTTCAAATCCCCGAGGCGCAGGCTTTCCGGCAGCTTGCCATTGGTGCAGAGCAAGCCGATGGACAAGGTCATCTCGCCCGGCACTTTGCCTTCGCTGTAGGGCAGGCTCAGATAGTGGTCATAGCCTTGGGCATCGATGCTCGACGGGCGGATGCGCAGGTTATAAGTGTCGCGCTGCGAGAAGGTATTGAACGGTTCCAGCAGCCGCTCCCCTCCTCCGGCGGAATAAGCACTGACCTTGAGCACCGAATGAATCCGCATGCTCATGCGCTGTCCATGGTCGGCAGGCTGGATGCGATAGTCGACTTGCTTGTGGTCGATGCGCAGCGGGTGCGCTTCCTGGGCGAACAGATTGATCGCCGGGGTCACCCCCAGCATGAAACTGTTGGCCGACAGATTCGGCGTCCAGTCCGGCAGGTTTTCGAACATCAGGCGCACGCTGAAGCGCCCGTCCGAGCCTCTTGCTCGCCACTGTTTGAACCCGCGAAGCTCGATAAACAGAAACTTCTCGGGCAACGCGAAGTATTCCTGCAGGCAACGATAGGCCGGGTGCGCGGTATCGGGAAACGGCAGCAAGGTGTTGCTCGCATCGAATCCCAGGCCACGCAAATGGCTGGCCGGCAGTACGGTCATGGGCTGCTCTTGCGCAGTAATACGAATCTCACGCAGGTTGAGCTGCAGCAGACGCAACAACTTGGAGCCATCGACCAGGCCATCACCCAGATAGAAACGCAGGCTGTCGGCCAGCCAGCTATTGGGATCGGCGGTGGTAAAAGCGAAGTCCAGAACCAGACTGCGCTCTTCACCGGCGCCGCCGTCCCAGCGGCTACCGACCAGTTGCAACGGTTCCAGATCGACCGCCGCGGTGCTGCTAAAGCGCACCCGCTGGCCATCGACCGGCACCGAGGCAATTTCGCATCCGGTCTCGATACGCGACACCTCCTGCAATGCTGTACGGGGCTGAAATTGCAGCAGCGTCAGGCAGGGCAAGGGTTGCAGGTAATGGGGATAGAGCAGTTGCGCCAACTCTTGAATGAACTCGGGAAACTCGTCGTCCAACCGTTGGCGAACCATCCCGGTAAGAAACGCCACGCCTTCGAGCAAGCGCTCGACATCCGGGTCATTGGCCGAGTCCACCCCCAGCAGCGGCGCCAGGGCCGGGTTGCGACGGGCAAACTCATCGGCCAGACGCCGCAGTTGGTTGAGTTCACTTTGATAATGGCTGTTGAGCATGACTTAGTGCATCGCCAGGGACACGCGACCGTCCGAAGACACACGCGTTGCCAGGTGAATGGGAATGTCCCGGTCGTCGATCGACACCACGCCTTCAAGGTTGAAACTCAGCGACAACACTTCCTGGGCGCCTTCGGCGACCAGGATGCGCGGCGACTTCAAGCGAGGCTCATAGCGGGCGATCATGCGAGTCATGTTCTCGATTATTTGCGTGGTCTCGCCGGTCGCAAACGAACCGGCCAGATTGGTGAAATCGGGTACGCCAAACTCGGCGTCGATAGGCACGCTGCCGCGCCGGGTATTCAAAATGCGTTGCAGGTGCTGGACGATCGACTGCGTCAACACTTCAGCCTGGGTCAGGTGTGTACGACCGGTTTCGGCCTGCAGGCTTGTGATGCGCTCCAGCAATCGCTTTTCTCTCAACGCGGTGTACCTTCTGCAATGGCAAGAACACCGCCCTGGACCAGGGCGGCATTGAACAGTCGAGCCTGGCTTACGCTTTTGGCGCCAACCACGAGTCTTCGGCTTCGATACCGTCCGGAACCCAGGTCCAGACGATTTTTTCGTAGGTGATGCCGATGTCTTCCATATGGCCCATTTGCTTGAACTCAGGGTTCAATACGTTTGGCACCCAGGTGTGGGCCGAAACGAGCACGGCATTGCTCAGGGTGATGGTGTAGTACTTTTCTTCGGTGCCTTTAGGCGAGATCCGATAGAACTCCAGTACAACGGACTTGAGCTGCTCGCCGGAGGTCAGGGCTTGCAGCAGCTTTGGAGAGGACTTGTCGATTTCCTTGGTCAGGGTCATGCCCTGGTGAACACGTTTGCCGGCCGGCAGGCCGGTCTGCGGATTCTTGGGAATATCGATCAGGTGTTCGACGGCCTGAACAAGGATCATTCCTTCATGACCGGTAACGGTGCTGGAACCTTCGATCTTGCCTTGGTTCTGGCCTTCGATACTCAAGTAGCATGGCATTGGCATAACGTGTACTCCGGGTTTAATCAGTTAGTTTTCAGGCATCGATCAGAGCCTCTGGCCCTGTCTCGCTGCGTTGAATCCATCTTATGGAAACGCCGAGGCAATGACCCTCGGGTGAACACCTGAATGGGCAACGGCTGCGTTGCCCATTCGCGCTACCGATCAGCTCTTGTCGAGCTTGCCCACCAGCGACAGCGTGAAAGACGCGCCCATGTACTTGAAGTGCGGGCGAACTTTCAAACCGACGCGGTACCAGCCTGGATCCCCTTCGACGTCGCTGACGGTAATGTCCGCCTGACGCAGTGGACGACGGCTGCGCACACCGGCCGCGGGGTTATCCATATCGGCCACGTACTGGCGAATCCAGGTGTTGAGTTCTGACTCCAGGTCGCCGCGCTCTTTCCAGGTGCCGATGTTTTCGCGCTGGATGACCTTGATGTAATGGGCCAGGCGACTGACCACAAAGATGTACGGCAGTTGGGTGCCCAACTTGAAGTTCAGCTCGGCTTCCTTGCCTTCTTTGTCATTGCCGAAGAACTTGGGCTTCTGGCACGAGTTGGCGGAGAAGAACGCCGCGTTATCAGTGTTCTTGCGCATGGTCAGTGCGATAAACCCCTGCTCGGCCAGCTCGAACTCGCGGCGCTCGGAAATAAGCACTTCGGTCGGAATCTTGGTCTGGGTTTCGCCCATGGCCTCGTAGTTGTAGATCGGCAAATCACCGACAGTACCGCCACCCTGTGGGCCAATGACGTTGGCGCACCAGCGGTACTGGGCAAAGCTGTCGGACAGGCGACTGGCGAAGGCAAACGCGGCGTTGCCCCATAGGAAGTCCTGGTTACCACCACCGACGTTTTCGTTGTAGCGGAAAGTCTTGGCGGGAATAGTGTCTTCGCCATAAGGGGTGCGCAGCAGGAAGTGCGGCAAGGTCAGGCCAACGAAACGCGAGTCGTCGCTTTCGCGAAAGGCATTCCATTTGGTGAACTGCGGCCCCTCGAAGACGGCTTGCAGATCCTTGAGATTGGGCAGGTCGGCAAAGCTGTCGATGCCGAAGAACTGCGGTCCGGCCGAGGCGATGAAGGGCGTGTGGGACATGGCCGAAATGGCGGCGACCGATTGCAGCAACTTCATGTCCTGCGGGCCCGGGTTGAACTCGTAGTTACCAATGATGGAGCCGAACGGCTGGCCGCCGAACTGGCCGAACTCTGCGGTGTACACCGCCTTGTACAGACCCGAACGGGTGATCTCCGGCGCATCCTCGAAATCTTCGAGCAGCTTCTCTTTGGAAACGCTGAGGATTTCCAGCTTGTTGTTCTCGCGAAAATCCGTGCGGTCGACCAGAAACTTCAGCGAGCGCCAGGACGACTCCAGCTTCTGAAACTGCTGATGGTGAATGATCGCGTCGACCTGCCGACACAGCTTGGCATCCAGCGTGGCGATCATATCGTCGATCAATCCGGCGCTGACCTTCTCGGTCTGCCGGGCCGGCTCGAGCAGCTCGGTGACAAAGGCTTCGAGGCCCTGACGGGTGACGGCATAAGCCTCGTCGCCCGGCTTGACGCGAGTCGCTTCCACCAACTGATCCAACAGGGAAATCGACTCGACCGCTTGGCCGGTCGTGTTCGCTGCCTGACTCTTTTCTTCGCTCATGGGTTATTCCTTGTCCTTTACGCCGAGTTCCGAGAGCAAACGCTCGCGGGCACCGTCATCGTTCATCAGGGCCTGAAGCTGCTTGCGAAATTCCGGCAAATTGCCCATCGGCCCTTTCAAAGCCTTGAGCGAATCACGCAGGGCGATCAGTTGCTGCAACTCGGGAACCTGGGCCACGATGGCATCCGGCTCAAAATCGCGAATGGACTGGAAGGTCAGCGATACCGGGAGCTGCTCATCCTCTGGCGCGTTTTCCGCCAGACGATTGGGTACCGCCAACTGCAGACTCAGGTTCTGGCCCTTGAGCACATCGGTGAAATTGTCTTTGTCGACGCGGATCGGTTTGAGGTCTTCAACCGGCGTATCGTCTTCACGCAAGGTGAAGTCGCCGATCACCAGTTGCTTGAGCGGCAGCTCGACCTGTTCCTGCGCGCCACCGGTGTCAGAGCTGTAAACAATATTGACGCGCTCTTTAGGCGCGACCGAACCTTCACTAGCCATTAAATCTCACTCCTGTTTAGCGGACTCGCTCAACGCAGCCGTTAGAAAACTCATGGCATGGATATGCACACGCCTGTCAGGTATTGCCTGTTGCCCATTCAACTTGCCTGCGGGCTGGCCAACCGCCAGAAAGCCGGCAAATCCATCGCAGCCAACCGTTGCGCCCACAACGCACTCGAACCGCCGTCGTCATGCGCCAGTGCCGACTCCAACAACGGCCGGACCAGATCCGGCTCCCAACGATCCAGGCCCTGCTCCGTCGCTTCCTGGAGCAACACATCCAAGGCCACACGCAACTGAGCGCGAGGGTCGAAACGCTGTAGCAAATGGCACTGGGCCGCGCGCAGGCGAAACCGCTCGCGGCCACTGCCGGCCTCTCGCACGGCGACCTGCAAGCGCGCCAACGCTTCGTTCAAACGTCCTTCAGCGGCATCACGCCCGACCTCGTCGATCAGCGCCTGCAGCCCGTTTGTGGCGCCGCTGCTGGCCGCCGGTGCCAATCCTTCGAGCCAACTGCGGGTTGCGCCATCGGCGAAGGGCTGGCCGTCGGCGAATGTCAGCTCGACCAGCGACGGCAAGCGCGCCAGAAAATGACGTGTTTCCAGGGCCAGGCTGGCGACACCGGCCATCGCCTCCGACCCCAGCCGTGAGAGCGCGGCATGGCTGGCCCTATTGAGGTCCAGCCAAAAGGGATAGTTCGTCAACCGACCTTCGCAAAAGCGCACGATGTCCAATGGTTCCCCGACGCTCTGCAAGCGACTGAAAGCCTCAAGTTCCGCATCCGAGGGCGGCGGTACGCGCGTCGTGCAGCCTTGCGCCGGAGGTGCGTGCTCCAGGGTCGTCCAAGCCAATTGGCGATTGAGGCGAAACAGCAACGGCAAGGTCGCTCTGGACTCCAGACAGAACCCCAGCAGCGGCGCAAGCGAGGCAAATACTGTATTGACCGCGTTCTCGATGGCCTCATCGCTCTCAAGACGGCCCAATGGCTGAACCGGCGCAAGGACCAGAGGCGGCGCCGGGGCTGAGGGCGCGTGCGCAACCGGCGTCGGGATCGCCGCAGCCGCATCGACTGCCGGCGCAACCTCCTGCGACGTAGCAGCTATCGGCTCGACACTGGCTTGCACCGGTAACTGCGATAGACGACGACGCAACGCAAAAAAGCTCGGACCGTCGGCGTCCCGATCCCGCCACTGGCTATCGATGGCGTCCCAGTCTTCGAGCAAGCCCGCCAATTGTTCGCCAGGCACCGCTTCAAAGCTGCCTTCAAGCTTCGCTGCAAGCCACTCGAGCATCCACTCGGCCTGGTTGCGCCGGGCACGCAATCGCGCCGGCGGCGGGGTCAGGATCTCCCAATACAACTCAAGCATTTCGCGCAAGATGTGCACGCCGTTCGCCAGGCCGGAAGCACCTTGCAGGGTGGTCCAGGCACATAACAACCAGACCGCGGCATTGAAGTCCTTGCCCTCTTCTCGAAGCACTTTTACGCAGGCATCGGCGACTTTCTGCCAATCCACCCCGGACTCGGCGTGGATATTGTTCAATTTGTCCACTTCGATTTGCGCGAGCGAAAAAGCCGCGCCTTCTCGAGGGTTGGCGCCAGCAGGATGAGTCAAACTGATCGCAAACGAACCTACTTCCCGGTCGAGGCAACTCATCCGTTACTCCTGATACTTCAATAGGTTCAAAGGTGTCGCTCACTCAGCCGCTGGACAAGCATGTGCCAGCCAAGACATCGGGACCATCAGGTGAACACCTGAATTACTTGCCCGTTGAAACTGCCCTTTCAGATCAGCGCTGCGAACATGACAAGGCCAATACCGACGGGACTTTATTTGAGAAACAAGCGCACGCGTTCAACGCGTGGAAACACATTGACGCGGTGAAACTCGAATTCGCGTCAATCTATCAAGCGTCTTGCAGACGGCTTGACCCTGCGTTGCAACTTTTCAATTATTTTCAGGCGCCCTGCCCCGTGCTTGACGGCGCCGGGAAGTGCACAGGTTGGATGCCGAGAAGGATTGTCATTACTTTCACGGAGAAAGCGGCTATAAGGAGATCGACAGAGAATTCTGACTGGCTGTCGGCAAGGGGCGTGGACGTATATCGGGTAGAGGCAATGCCTGTTCACGGGTCGATAACATAGGCTTTGCGGGCTGTAGTGAATTCATGAGTAAACCAGCTTCAGTCATATACGCCCCTGAACACTTCGGCTCCAGGCACGCCCATGATCGCTTTGAGGTCAGCGCCGAGCCTGTTGCCAACCAATTGCTGGCGTGGCGTGATCGGGTCGGACACGTCATCGACGTCCTGCCGACATCCCACGCAACGACCACGCACTTCAACGCGAGCATTGACCGCTACAAACTGGGTGATCGAGTCTTTACCGACTGCTCAAGCGACGCTTTGTTGCTGGACCGTTCGATCGCGCGCATCTCTACCGACAAAGTCCGGGACTATGTGTTTCAGGTCTTCACCCAAGGCGCAATGGAGTCGATTCGAGGCGGCTCACAGGACAGTGGCACATCCGCCATGGCAAGCATCGTTGCCATGGACATGAACCAGCCGATCAGAATGAACCGGGGATGTTGCCGCGTATTGACCTTCTTTGTCTCGCGCCCGGTCGTGGAGGCCGCGCTGCCCCATGCCGAGTCGATCCACGGGCGTGTCTTCGAGAATACGACGCCTATCACCCAGTTGATGATCGAGCATGTCGCGGCGTTTTCAAGAAAACTGCCGGGCATGACCAGCGCCGAGGCTGCGTCGTCATTCGATACCGCCGTTCAACTCATGCTCGCGGCGTTTTCGAAACAGGCCAAGCTGGGCGGGCACGTGCGGGCGGCAGCGCGCAGCGCGATGTTCGATAAAGCCAGGCGTTATGTGCAAAACAACCTGTACCAACCCTGGTTGACGCCAGAGTACGTGCTGATGGCCATGCAACTGCCTCGTGCCACGCTCTACCGTCTGTTCCAGCATGAGGGGGGATTGGGTCGCTATATCCTCAACTGCCGACTGCGCGAAGCCGCAGATGAACTGGTGCGCTATCCGGACCGGCAAGTGATTGAGATCGCCTACAGCCTGGGGTTTAACAGCGCATCGGCCTTTACCCGCGCGTTTCGTCGCCGCTATGACCTGGCTCCGCAGGACCATCGCCTGACGGCGGCACAGCGGATAAGCAAAGCCGCGCAGGGTAACCGTAACGTCGCCGGCCGAATCGATCAGTGAGTCGGCCGGCCGGCGGGAAACCTGACTAATGCGAACAGGCTGACCAATAGCGCACCCAGCAGATACCAGGAGGGCGCCATTGCGTTCTGGGTAACACCGATCAACCAAGTCACAAAAAACGGACAGAACGCCCCGAAGATAGTCACGCCGAAACTGTAGACCACCGACATCCCCGTGGCACGATGATGCGCCGGAAAAGCCTCCATGATCATAACGGTGGTGACACCGTTGTTGCCCATCGCGACAGCCGAATAGACGCCGATGATCAGCAACGAAGTCAGCTCGCCCACACCATGGGTCAAGGCGAGAAACACCGGATAGACCAACAGGATGCTGACGATCATCGTCACGTATTGGGTAGGTTTGCGTCGCGGCAGCTGATCGGCGAGCCGGGCAAACAATGGCGCGGCGATGAACAGCATCGCACTGGAAATGCACGCCGAGAGCAAGCTCATGCTCGGCGACAGGCCTAACGTGCGGACCAGATAGGTCGGCATATAGAGCACCATCAGGTAGATGCTTGCGGTGGGGGTTGCCATCATCAAAATCCCCAGCAATAGCTGGGGGCGGTGGCTGTTCAGCAAGACACGCAGCGACGGTGAATGGGGACCGCGCCGTGTTGTCTCCACCATATTGCGACGAATGAACCACCCAAACGGCGCAATCAAAAGCCCAAGCACGAAAGGAATACGCCAGCCCCAGGCCAGCAACTGCTCGGGCGTCAGCAACGAGGTCGTGGCGGCACCGACGACAGCACCCACCAACACCGCGGCAGCCTGGCTGGCGGAGCGCCAACTGACCAGATAGCAGCGTTGATCGCGGGGCGCCAGCTCCATCAGCACCACAGACGACACCCCTATCTCCCCTCCGGTTGCGACCCCCTGCAGCAACCGCGAGAGCACCAGTAACAACGTTGCGGTGACGCCGATAGATGCATGCGTCGGCATGAAAGCGATCAAGGCGGTACCTGTCGCCATCAATAAATTGCTGACATTCAAGCCGGCTTTTCGCCCTTTGCGGTCAGCCAGGTTGCCGATCACGATTGCGCCCAGCGGGCGCATCGCAAAACCGATGCCAAACGTCAGCAAGGCCATCAGCAACGAGGCGAACGAGCTGTCCGATGGAAAAAAAAGCTTGCCGATGATCACGGCAGAAAAGCTGTATACCGTGAAGTCGTAGATCACCAGGCCATTGCCAACGACCGTCGCCAGTATCACCTTCTTCGATTGCCTGAAGGTCACCGGACAAGCGCCAGATTCAAGATTCGACATTTAGGGGCGGTCCCGTCGAGTAAATCAAAGCGCGCTTGGTAGCGAACACGTCGGCCAAAAAGCCCATCATGGGCACCTATGGCGCTAACAGCTCGAGAGACCGGCTATTGGGTGTGCAGCGCCTTCCTGGCGAGTGCATCCTACGGAACAATGTCGGACTTGTATGTACCCATTTACAACGCAAGCAGGCGTGCATCCACGGCGGCTCAGTGATACGGTTTCTACAATAGCCTCGCGAATCTTCCAGCGTAACGCAGTGTGATCAAATCCTGCTGAGCGCTGTACAGCGAACGCTGGGCATCCAGGGCTTCGAGGTAACTTTGCGAGCCTCCGCGGTAAAGCGCGTCGGCCAGTTCAAAGCTTTTGCGACTAGCGTCGGTCAAGGCTTGCTGAGCGGTGAGGCGTTGGTCCAGGGTGCTACGCACCGCCAAGGCATCGGCCACTTCCTTGAAGGCTGTCTGCAGGGTTTGTTGATAGGTCTGCACCTGAATCTCGTGCTCGACCTTGGCCGCGTCCAGAGTTGCGCGGTTACTGCCTGCATCGAAGATCGGCAGGCTGACGCTCGGGCCAAACGTCCACGCGCCGCTTCCGGACTTGAACAAGCCGGACAACGCCGAGCTCGGGGAGCCGCGGCCTGCGCCCACCTTACAACGACCCCGCTTGGGATGAATACTTCGAGTCCCGCTGGGGCAAGAGGATGCTCACTTCCGTAAAAGGTCGAGCCAAGCTGTATCGAATATGGGTGCGACAGAGCGGCCACTGCTACGTCTGCTTCAAGCCGGTGACCAAAGACACACCGTGGCATAGTCGCCATATTGTGAAGCTAGCTCATGGCGGGACGGACGCGGCGGCCAATTTTGAGATCTACCACCTGCGCTGCCCGAGGGATGTGCAATTTGCCTATGCCGATGATGTGCAACCGGGTGCCTAGAGGTGCCTTAGCAGAGGCTTGAGCCGTGTGCTGGGGAGCTCGCATGCACGGTTCTTAGGGGGTTGGACGCGAGCAACCGCGTCTGACTACCCGACCAGCAGATCCGGCCATGGGCTCTTGGACGCAAGAACTGGTTCTTCGCAGGATCGTTGCGCAGTGGCAAACGCGCGGCGGCGCTGATGAGCCTGATCCAGTCGGCCAAACTCAACGGGCATGACCCATATGCTTACTTGAAAGACGTTCTGGCGCGACTGCCAATGCAGCGAGCAAGTGAGATTGCCGAGTTGTTGCCGCATAACCGGATGCCGTTGCGCAACCTGTGATCCCCGTTCGTTTACGACCGATCACCTTCTTGACGGATTCTGGATATTAGGAAGGGCAGTGTCACCGGGCCGTTGATGGAAGGTAGCCACCTATTTCTGGGATTATTTCAGGCAACTGAAGCGTGAAGCAAACCGATCAGGGACTTGTCAGAACTCCTGGATCAATGTGGACTTATGAGGCCCACTCCACACCCACCTCAGTCGCCAGAAACTGCGCGGCGAACAGATCCAGATGCGCCCCACCAGCATTCTTGAACAGCGTCACCTGCCCTGCCTCAAGGGTAGGTATTTCATACCCTTGGCACAACTCGAACAGATCGGCACGCACATCGGCCCAACTGATCAAACCGCTGACGACCGGTTGCAACAGGTCACCACTGTGCCGGCTGACCTCGCGCGAATCGACATAAATCTGCGCCCGTGCAATCGTCGCGTCGTCGGCCTCGCGCATATCTTCCTGCCAACTGCCAACCAGATTGACATGGGCGCCGGCCTTGAGCAACGCGCCCTTGATCAGCGGTTGCTGGCTCATGGTCGCACTGCAGACCACATCAGCTAACGGTAGGGCTTGATCCAGGTCAGTGACCACCTGGCAGTCGATACCGGACGCCTGTAGGTGCGCCGCTAGTGCTTCGGCGCGCGGCATCGTACGGTTCCACAGCAAGACCCGCGTCAGTGACGGCCGTATTTGGATGAAGGCCTCGACCAAGGGTCCGGCCATGTCACCTGCGCCGATCATCAGTAGCGTCGAGACGTTGATAGGCGCCAGCAGCTCCAGCCCCAGTGCCGAGTCGGCGGCGGTCTTGCGCAACGTCAGCGCGGCACCGTCGGCAATGAACAAGGGCGTACCGGTGCGCCCGTCGAAGGCAGCGTAAATGCCTTGCACCGTGGGCAACGGCACCCGAGCCCGAACGTTGTCCGGGAACACCGAGAGCAGCTTGACCCCCATCATGCGCTGCCCACTCCAGGCCGGCAGCAGCAAAAAATTATTACCGCGCCCCGCACCCGGTTCATCCATGCAGACGTCTTCACTGATCGGCATAGGCTGCAGATGCGCCTCGCGCAGCGCCTGCACCAGGCGGCGATAGTCCAGCAGACGGTGGACCCGCTGCGCATCGATCCACAGCAGCGTACTAGCTTCACTCATAAAACCAATCCCAGACGCATCGCATCAAGCATGGCGGCGTGCACATTACGACTGCTCAGTGCATCGCCGATACGGTACAGCGCAAACCCGTCGCGCCCCCCCATAGGCTGCGGCTTAAGTTGCAGAAACTGAGGTATCTCCAACACCCCATCGTTGCAGGACATTCCCCGAAGCCCTTCAAACACTTCGTCCAGTGGGGCAGTACCCCGTTCCACCACCACCTTGTCGGCGCGCCGCTCAAGCAATGTGCCCGTCAACTCATGACGAAACGTTGCCATCAGGCCACCTTCGGCATGACGGCTGACTTGGATCAGATGGTGATCACCGGTCACGTCGATGCCGTGCTGGGCATATTGCTTGCGATAGATCGCCCGGGACGAATACTCCATTTCCATCGCCAGACTTTCGTCGATTCCCACCAGTGATACCTGCGCGCCTTGCTCGGCAAGGTGCAGCGCCGTTGACACGCCTTCATGGCGGCCGCTGCCGTCGTACAACAGATAATGCCCGCTGACCGGTGCCGTGCCCGCCAGCACGTCCCAAATGCTGAGACAGTGTTCAGCACCTTCCAGCCAGTCAAGATCCGGTAGTCCACCGGTGGCGACAATCACGACCTCGGGCGATTCGGCCACGACCTCTTCGACGCCGGCATAGACGTCATAGCGCACCTCCACACCCAGGCGTTGCAATTCAGCCACACGCCAGTCGACGATGCCGATCAGATCACGCCGCCAGGTAGCCCGAACCGCCAACAGCAGTTGCCCGCCCGCCTGGCTACCGGCTTCCAGCACCAGCACTCGATGTCCACGTTCGGCCGCCACCCGTGCGGCCTCAAGCCCCGCTGGCCCGGCGCCTATCACCAGAACTTTGCGCGATGGCTGTGGGGACCGCTCGATCACCTGAGGCAACTGCGTCTCGCGCCCTGAAGCCGGGTTGTGGATGCAGTTGACCTTCTTGTGCATGCAGTACGAAGCGCCCACGCAGGGGCGGATATTGGCCTCTTCACCGCGCATCAGTTTGTTGACCAGTTGCGGGTCGGCCATGTGCGCGCGGGTCATGGCAACCATGTCCAGCAACCCCTCACCGATGGCGTAACGCGCCGTAGCCAGGTCGGCGATGCGCGCGGCATGGAACACCGGCAGGCAGACCTCGCGACGAAACGCGCCAACGTTGTGCAGGAACGGCGCGCTGGGCGAAGCCATGCCCGGCATGTTCTGTTCGGCGAGGGCGATGACGGTGTCCATGCGCCCGAAGATGCAGTTGAAATAGTCCACCAGCCCTTCACGCTGGAACAGTTGGGCCAAGGCTATGCCTTCTTCAAAACCGAGGCCATCGTCGATACCTTCATCGATGACAAAGCGGATGCCGACGATCATCTTCTCGCCGACCTGCCGGCGAATTTCCTCGTAGACCATCAGCCCGAAGCGCGCACGGTTCTCCAACGAACCGCCGAAACGGTCATGGCGCTGATTGGTACGCGGCGAAAAAAACTGCCCCAGCAGGTGCCCGCCGGTCAGGGTTTCCAACCCATCCAGGCCGCCCTCCAGGCAACGCTTTGCAGCAGCCCCGTAAGCCTTGACGATGCGCCGGATGTCGTGCTCGTCCATTTCACGGGAAAACGCCCGGTGCTGGGTCTCCCGGGAGCGCGATGGTGCAATGCTGGGCAACCAGTTATACGACGTGGCATCGGCCCGCCGCCCCAAGTGAGAAATCTGGCACATCAACGCGGCGCCATGCCGATGGATACGCTCGGAAAACTGTTGGAATGGCGCAATAATCCCATCGTTGGACAAGTCCAGCTGTCCGCTGCCACCCCAACTGGAGTCGGCATCTACCATTGACGAACCACCGAACATAGTCAGTGCGATGCCGCCTTTGGCCTTTTCCTCGTGATAGCGCTGGTAACGCTCCAGCGGCAACCCGCCCTCCTCCAGAAAGGGCGCGTGGCTGGTGCTCATGATGCGGTTGCGCAGAGTCAAGTGCTTGAGTTGCAAAGGCGCGAGCAAGGGGTCCTGCTTGCGGCCCGGAACAATCAACGGCGAACTGGACATCGACCACCTCGTGGCGATTAGCGGGCGTATTTTTCGGCAGCGTGCAGCAAGCTTGCGCGCAGGATCTCGATCATGCTATCGATCTGCTCGCGGGTGATAATCAGCGGCGGCGACAGCACGCACATGCTGCCAATGGGCCGCACGATCAGACCCAGTTCATAGCATTGGCGGTCGACGTACTGGGCGATCTCGCGGTCCAGTTCCGTGGCCGCCGGCGTGGTTTCGCCCGCAGCGCACTCGATGCAGCCGAGCAGGCCGATGCTGCGCACATCACCCACCAGCGGCAAGCCGGCCAGGCTCTGCAGGCGTTCCTGAAAATACGGAATGATGTCCCGGACATGTTCCAGCAGATGGTCGTCGTCGAACACCTGCATGTTGGCCAGTGCTGCCGCGCAGCTGACCGGGTGCCCGCTGAAGGTATAGCCGTTGCTGTAGCAACTGCCGTTAGCATTGTCGCCACTCACACGATCAAGCACTGCGTCGCTAATCACAAAGCCCCCCAGCGGCACATAGCCGGAGGTGACGCCTTTGGCGAAGGTGATGATATCCGGGGTGATGTCGAACAACTCTTGCGAGGCGAACCAGTGCCCGCAACGACCGAAGCCGGTGACCACCTCATCACTGATGTAGAGGATGTCGTGGCGCCGGCAGATATCCAGAATGCGACGGTGGTAGCCCTTGGGCGGGATCAGGATGCCGCCAGAGGCCAGCACCGGCTCGGCGATGAAAGCGCCGATATTGTCCACGCCAATGGACGCAAGACGGTCTTCGAACTCAGCCAGTAACTGCTCGAGAAATTGGGCCTCAGAGGTGCCCGCCGGCTGGCGATACAGGTTCGGCGCGCTGAGAAACGAAAGCTCCGGCAGTGCCAGGTCAAAATTCGGTCGATTACCGGCGCGCCCCGAGCAAGCAGCAGTCAGATGCGTGCTGCCATGGTAGCCGTCGATGCGGCACAGAATGCCCTTCTTGTTCGGCCGGCCCAGCACATTGTTGTAGAACTGCACGAAGCGCAGCGCCGAATCCACCGCCGTCGAGCCGCCGGTGGTAAAGAACACCCGGTTCAGATCGCCCGGCGCCACTTCGGCGATACGCTGGGCAAGCTCTGCCGAGGGGCCGTTCATGGAGTACCAGGGCGTGTTGTAGCACAACTGCATCGCCTGTTGCGCCAGGGCGTCAGCAATTTCCTTGCGCTGGTAGCCGATCTGCGTACACCACATGCCAGCCGGGCCGTCGATCAGCTTGTGGCCCTGAGCGTCGAACACGTAGACGCCCTCACCCTTCATCAGCAAAGGCCGGGTGCTCCGACCCAGCTCCGTCATGTCTTCGGCGGGCACCAGCAGATGTTGGCGAGCGGCCTGACGCAGTTGAGTGGCGTCAAGCGGGAGATTGAGGCGTTCAGACATGGCGAAACTCCTTTAAGGGCAGAACGATCAGGGCGCATCTAGGGCGCGGGCAATGAGAATTCGTCAGGAAAAAAAACGGCCATGTAGGCGTAGCAAAGCCTGCGCGACGCCTCTCGCTGGGCAGGTCCCGTCTCGCCGGTGACATGGTTGAACGTCCAGCAGCCGTCGCTCAGGGCATACAGGCCAAAAGCGATTTGCGCAGCCGGCAGGTCCAGTTGTCTATCAACGGCCAGCGCCTCAACCAATTCGGTTATGGAGGCCAGCGAGCGCCGCTTGAGCTCACCGCAACGTGCCCGATAAGCCGATACCCGCGAGGTCTCGGCCCAGAAGGCCATCCACACGGCGACGTTTTTGGGTTTGGCGATGCGCTTGTCAAAGTCCAGGTCGATGACCAGCCGCAGGCGTTCGGCCACGGTGGCAGTATTGGGCGCCAGAATCTTGTCCCAGAGCACTTCGTATTCCTTGACCAGCATATCGAGCGCCGCCAGCAGCAGGCGTTCCTTACTCTTGAAATGGAACGCGACCACACCGTAGCTGCAACCCGCTTCTACGGCGATGTCATTCATGGTGATACCCGACAGGCCCTTGCGAGCGATGACCGTGACTGTCGCCGCGAGCAATTGCTCCTGGCGCTCAGCGACCTGATCGGATTTGTTGGCAGGCTTTGCAGTGACTTTAACCAATCTATTTCCCCCAGCATTGTAGTGGGCCGTCAGCAGCCCAGTTGCCATGTGCCAGAGAAGATAGACTGACTGGACAATCAATATCAAGTGGTTGACTAATCAATCAACCACGAATAGCTTGAGTGGCACGCAGGTCAGCTGCGTCAGGGGTTCGAGAAAACAGCCATGCATTTTTTTCGGGGATGATCAGATGACGCACAGCAAAGACCCAGATGACACCTGCAACGGTTTTTCACGCCGACGCTTTCTGGAAGTGGCCACGGTTCTGGGTGCCAGTGCCGCCATGGCTTCAGCATTACAACCGGGCATGGCGTTCGCTGCCCCCGCGACGCCCAAGGCTGGCGGCCACGCCCGCTTCGCCATCAACGACGGCGCACCCAGCGATAGCTACGACCCTGCTGGCTGGTTGACCTCTTTTGCTCAGGCTGCATTTGGCGGCACCCTCACCAATGGTCTGACGGAACTGGCGGTCGACGGTTCGATCGTGGCGGCACTCGCCGGGAGCTATCAGGCCAATGGCGACCTGACGGTGTGGACCTTCACCCTTCGCCCGGGCCTGGTGTTCCATGACGGCCGCCCGGTCACCCCCAATGATGTGATTGCCTCGTATCGTCACCACATGAGCAAGGACTCCACCTCCGGGGTCAAAGCCTCACTCGATACCCTCACCGACATCAGCGCCAAGGGCGAGCACGATGTGGTGTTTACCCTCAGTGGTGGCAACGCCGACTTCCCGTACACCGTGTCCGATAACCACCTGGCGATCATGCCGGCCAACGCTGACGGCAGCCTGGACTGGCAAAAGGGCGTCGCTACCGGTCCGTACATGGTCGAAAGCTTTCAGCCAGGCACCGTGCTAAAAATGAAGCGCAACCCGCACTACTTCAAGAAAGGCCTACCCTGGTTCGATTCAGTTGAGTTCGTCAGCATTGCCGACGTGGCGGCGCGCACCAATGCCCTGGTTACGGGCGAAGTCGACTACATGGTTGACGCCGATATCAAGACCCTGGCCATGCTGGAACGCAACCCCAAAGTTCACGTTTTACGCACCGCTGGCGTGCGGCACTTCAGCTTCGACATGAACGCCAAAGTCGCGCCCTTCGACAAGCCTGAGGTGCGCCTGGCCATGAAGTACGCCATGGACCGTGAGGCCATTCTCAAGAAGGTTTTCCTGGGCAACGCCAAAATCGCTGACGACAACCCCATCGCACCGCAGATCAAGTTCGCCACACAACCCAAACCGCTGCACACCTATAACCCGGACAAAGCTCGCGCCCTGCTCAAACAGGCGGGCCTGGACAGCATTGAAGTGGATCTATCGGTCGCCGATACCGCTTTCCCCGGCGCTGTCGATGCCGCGCTGTTGTACAAGGACTCGGCGGCCAAGGCTGGCATCACCATCAATGTGATCCGCGAGGCAGATGACAGCTACTGGGACAAAATCTGGCAGCACAAGCCGTTTGTCGCCTGCGACTGGCTGGGTAAACCGACCCTGGACGCCATGTTCACCACGTCCTATGCCAGCAACGGCCCATGGAACGACACTGGCTGGGCCAATCCGACTTTTGACCAGTTACTGGTACAAGGCCGCGGCGAGTCCGATCCGGTAAAACGCCAAGCCATTTACGCGCAGATGCAGCAAATCTTGCATGACGATGGCGGGGCCATTGTGATGGTGTACGCACAATTCATCGACGCCGTGTCGGACAAGATCGCCCATGGCCCGCTGGGCAATATGTTGCAGTGCGACAACTTCCGCATGGCCGAGCGCTGGTGGATGGCCTGAGTCGACTGCGCACCCTGTACTGACACCCTGCACGGCATGGGGTCGTGCGGCTGGCAAAACTCGGGAAATAACCATGGACAGTGCGCTTTCAAACCCGGTATTGCGAACCACTGTGCAACGCCTGGGCATGGGCCTGGCAACGCTGGCGGCGGTATCGCTGCTGGTGTTTTCAGCGGTATTGCTGCTGCCCGGCGACTTCGCTAAGGCTACCCTCGGCCGCTCCGCCACCCCTGAAACGGTGGCGGCCCTCCAACGCCAACTGGGCTTGGACCAACCGTACAGCGAACGTTACCTGCACTGGGTGGGCGGCGCGCTGACCGGCGACTTCGGCCTATCGTTCACTTCCCGCGCCGGTGAGCCGCGTCCGGTCATGGGCATCGTCGCACCCCGCCTGAAAAACACCCTGTTGCTGGCCGGCATCACCGCACTGGTGGCGGTTCCGCTGGCGCTGCTGCTCGGTATTCTTGCCGCAATCAAGCGTAACAGCTGGCTCGACCGGTTGTGCAACCTGACGACGCTGGTGAGTATTTCGTTTCCAGAGTTCTTCGTGGCCTACACGCTGATGCTTTTGTTTGCGGTCAAGCTGCCGTGGTTCTACTCACTGGCTCGCATTACCCCCGGCATGAGCGTCGGCGACATCGCCTTGCACCTTGCGCTCCCGGTGCTGACCCTGACTCTGGGCATTGTCGCGCACATGATGCGCATGACCCGCTCAGCCATCGTCAGCCTGCTGACCAGCCCCTATATAGAGATGGCCACGCTCAAGGGAATTGCCCCATGGAGGATCATTCTGCGCCATGCCCTACCCAATGCCTGGGCACCGATCAGCGCGGTGGTGGCCTTCAACCTCGCTTATCTGGTGGTCGGCGTGGTCGTCGTGGAAGTGGTGTTCGTCTACCCCGGTGTCGGTCAGACCATGGTTGACGCAGTACGCTCGCGAGACATTCCAGTGGTGCAGGCCTGCGCGCTGATCTTCGCCGCAACCTACATCGCCCTCAACCTGGTGGCCGACATCGTTGCCATCACCACCAACCCACGGTTGCTGCACCCGCGATGACAGACGAGACCCCACCCATGACGGTACTTTATACGGCCCCGCTCGAACGTGTGACGGTCAGTCGCTGGCAGCGCTTGAAGCGCAAACCCTGGATGGTCTACCTGTGTGCGGCGATCGTTATCGGCTACCTGCTGGTGGCGTTGTTGGCGCCCTGGCTTGCGCCCCACGGCGAAGCAGAGGTCATCAGCGACCAACCGTATGCTCCCTGGAGCAGCGAGTTCTGGCTGGGTACCGACCAGATCGGTCGCGACGTGCTCAGCCGCCTGATCTACGGCACACGCAACTCGGTGGGCATCGCGGTGCTCACCACCCTGCTGGCGTTTTCCGTCGGTGCCAGCCTGGGCGTGTTCGCCGCGATTCGTGGCGGCTGGATAGATAACCTGCTGTCCGCCGCCATCGAAACCTTGATGGCGATACCGCAACTGATTCTGGCCCTGATTCTGCTGGCAGCGCTTGGTCCGTCGATTCCCAATATCGTGCTGATCATCGCCGTGATCAACGCCACGCAAATCTACAGGCTGGCACGCACCACTGCACGCAACGTGGTGGTGATGGATTTTGTCGAGGCCGCACGGCTGCGCGGTGAAGGCACAGCATGGATACTGCGCCGTGAGATCCTCCCCAATATCCTGCCGGCCCTGATCGCCGAGTTCGGCCTGCGCTTCTGTTTTGCCTTCCTTACCATCTCGGCCCTGTCATTCCTGGGTCTGGGCATCCAGCCGCCCTCTGCCGACTGGGGCACCATGGTGCGCGAAGGCGCGACCTTCATCAGCTACGGCGACATCACTCCGCTGATTCCGGCCGGTGCCATCGCCCTGCTGACCCTGGCGGTGAACGTGGTGGTCGACCATTTCCTCGACCCGACCGACGAGCACCGACCATGAGCACCGAGCTGCTGCGCATCTGCAACCTGACCCTGGACGCACGTAACGGTAACGACTGGCAGCCCATCGTGCAGGAAATCGACCTGACTCTGGCGCGTGGCGAGGTACTGGGCCTGATAGGCGAGTCCGGCGCCGGCAAATCCAGCCTGGGCCTGGCAGCCGCCGGATTTACCCGCGCCGGCTGCCGGGTGCGTACAGGCGAGGTCTGGTTCGACGGTGTCGATCTGATCAAGGCCGGCGACAAGCACTGCCAGCAACTGCGCGGGCGACGTATCGCCTATGTCGCGCAAAGCGCCGCCGCTGCTTTCAACCCGGCACGGCGCCTGCTCGACCAGACCATCGAAAGCGCCCTGCTGCACGGCATACCCCGTGACGAAGCCGAAGCCATCGCACGGCAGCTATACAGCCAACTCAGTCTGCCTGACCCGGATCACTTCGGTGAGCGCTATCCGCACCAGGCCTCCGGTGGTCAGTTGCAGCGAGCGATGACCGCCATGGCGATGATCTGCAAACCCGATCTGATCATCTTCGACGAACCGACCACTGCGCTCGACGTCACCACCCAGGTCGACGTGCTGACGGCTATCCGCAACGCTATTGCGCAGTCTGGGAGTGCCGCTCTGTACATCACCCATGATCTGGCTGTGGTGGCGCAAATGGCCCAACGCATCATGGTACTCAAGCGCGGCAAACTGGTGGAACAGGCGCCCACCCGGCAAATGCTTGAAGCCCCGACCCAGGCTTACACGCGCAGCCTGTGGGCGGTGCGCCAGTTGACCAAGGCAGCGGAGCCTGAGGCAAGCTCCCAGATCTTGCGCATCGAACGACTCAGCGCTCACTACGGACACGTGAAGGTGCTCGACGACATAAACATTGATGTGCCCCAGGGTCGCACCACCGCAATCATCGGCGAGTCTGGCTCAGGAAAGTCCACACTCGCCCGCTGCATCACCGGCTTACTGGCGGTGAGCGGCGGGACGGTGCAGTTTGCCGGGCACCCCCTGACAGCGCGTTACGCTGAACGGCCGCTGGAGCAATTGCGGCAGATCCAGTTGGTTTACCAAAGCGCCGACACTGCCCTGAACCCGAAACAGACCGTGCGTGAATTGCTCGGGCGGCCATTGGCGTTTTATCACGCCCTGGGCGGGGCAGCGCTGCAGCAGCGTCTGCGCGAACTGATGGAGATGATCGAGCTGAGCCCCGATCACCTCTCGCGCCTGCCCGGCGAACTCTCGGGCGGACAAAAGCAGCGCGTGGCGATTGCCCGTGCCCTGGCGGCCGAGCCACGCCTGATCATCTGCGACGAAGTGACCTCGGCATTGGACAAGCTGATCCAGCAAGGCATCATCAACCTGCTGTTGCGCCTACAGAAGGAACTGGGGGTGTCGTACCTGTTTATCACCCACGACATTGCGACCGTACGCGCGATTGCCGACCGCATTGTGGTAATGCACCAAGGCCAGGTGGTGGAACAAGGCACCCGCGAACAGGTGCTCAACCCGCCTCATCCAGCCTATACCGAGCATTTGCTGGCGTGTGAACCGCAGATGACCGAAGGATGGCTGGATGCGCGGATCTGAGGGGCACGCCCGTTGTTATTAGCCAGCAGATCTAAAGCTTAGATAAGAGCGTGATTTTCGTTCTGATGCACATATTTGATATCGAGCGTGGTTGGACAGAAACAAATCCGCCTGCGCCGCTGTCATCGCCAACAATACATCCAAGATCATTCGTACCTTGGGCTGGATATAGCGCGTGCGCGGCCAGATGACATGGATCGGCATCTGCGCTCCGCGGTGGCAATCTAGAACTGTAAACAACGCACCACTGCGTAGATGGTCATCGATTAGCCAAGAGGGCAACTAAGACAACCACAGCCATCCCAACACCGCCTCGTTAATGCGTCTCAACGCGCGCGGGAGCGGTGTGGATTCCACCAAAAGCCAGTGTGAGCTGGCGGGACATTTGGCACAAAAGGACGTCATGTTTCCGCTGAATATTTTCTTTCACTACAATTATTTAGCTCACTTTTCAGTGCGAAAGGTGTCGCAAACCCAAAAAGTGACTTTGACGCTGTTTTAGCGGTTTTTTGGCACAGAAATCTTGCTCTAACGCCCGTCGCTGCTGCTTGTGCCAAAGCCGGTACAAAGCAGTGCCATAGTTGTCGCTTGCTCACAGTGGGCAAAAAGTGGGGTCAAAACTCATTTATACAAAAAAATCACCCCCCATAAAAAATCCAACCACCGCTAAGTGGCTGGATTTTCTATGTAAATATGGTCGGGACGGAGTGATCCGAACACTCGACTCGCCCTCCTAGCACGCCATGTTAGGAATCAACATAGTCCAGCTGCGAGCCCAGAAAAACCCGTTGGAGCTCGGCCGAGCTGCGGCATGTGTGCTTCGGGCGTAGGCGGCGGAACGCCGACCTCTAGGGCATCTAACAAATCCGCCCAATATTGCATCATCCTACGTCTAGGCTCGACGTATTCCGCATGATTGTACGCAGCCCGAATTTGGTTGGCATCAGCGTGAGAAAGCTGCGCCTCGATCCATTCCTCTACAAAGCCAACCTCGTTGAGCGCCGTTGAGATGGTAGCCCTGATGCCATGACCGGTGAGCCTCCCTTTGTAACCCATCCGGCTGATCGCGGTGTTAAGGGTATTTTCACTGATCATTTCCTGCGGTTCGTATCGGTGAACCAGCAGATACCGTGCACCGCGCGCCCTTAACTTCATCATCCGCTGCACAATTACAATTGCTTGAGTGGAAAGCGGAATCACATAAGGTGGAATCTCATTCCCCTGTGTTCGCACACGACTTCGGAGCTGCTTCACACCCTCCGGTGGTACCAGCCAGATCCCCTTGTCGAAGTCGAATTGGTCTGGCGTCGCCGCCCGCAGCTCTCCTGTACGCACGCCCGTCAGCAGCAATAGACGAATGCCAAGTCGTGTCTTTTCTGCACACCCATAGTGGGTGACGGTCCTGAGCAATCCTGGAAGTTCATTTACTTGGAGGAAAGGATTATGGCGAACTGGCCGCGGCGTCTCGGCAACGATATCAAGGTCTGCTGCAGGGTTCACATCAATGAGCCCTTCCGCCATAGCAAAACGAAAGATCTGGTTGAGCCAGGTGCGCACCTTTCGAGCAGAGACCAGCGCACCTCTGCGCTCAATTCGCCTAATGAGCTCCAGCACGTCACCACGAGAAATATCCGCGATCGGAAGATCGCCCAAACACGGCAGCATGTCCTTCTTCAGGTATTTGCTGGCTTGCCCTGCACTGCCCTTATTGCTTTTCGTCAGTTTTTTACTTCGGAACTCATGCCAGCGATCAGAAACCGCTTCAAACGTGTTGTTGACGGCGTGAGAGGCTTTCTGCCGCTCTGCGCGACGATGCGATCGGGGATCGGGGATCGGGGATCGATATTGTTGGCCACCAGCGCACGCGCAGCCTCTCTCCGCCGACGAACCTCCTTGAGACTCACGTCGGGATAGGTACCGAGGGAAATACGCAATTGCTTGTCATCTCCTTTTTCATACTTCTTGAAAGATTCCAAAATTTTACTCTGGATTTTTCCAAGCGAGTATTTACTTGAGTTCCAGCGGTGTTCTGCTCTACGAGAGCCCAGTAACGTCCATCAAGAGCCGACGTTTTTGTGGGGGGAAAAGTAGGGGGAACTCATTTTATGGCCAAAATCACCATCAAAGAACTCGAGTCGCTGACCGCCGATGATGCCGGCCGAATCCTCAGGGAGGATGGCAATCTCGCCGGTCGAATCTCAGTCCGCAAGGACGGTGTGTCGGTCAGCTTTTTCTATCGTTATCGCTGGGGCGACCAGAACAAAGAGTACGCCTGCGGAACCTGGCCGCGCAAATCCCTGACTGACATCCGCAAGGCGCGTAACCAGGCCAGGGCGCTCATTGACGAGCAGATCAATCCCAGCGAGCAAAAGAAAACCGCCAAGGCACAGGCATACGCCGCTGCTAACGTAGAGGCCAAACAAGTAAAAACGACGAAGGTGCAAACGCTGACCGTCCAGGATCTGGTCAAGGCCTGGCTGTTGGATGGCGTCGCGCGTAAAGACGGCAATGCCGAGTTGCAACGACGCTTTAACAAGGACCTTTTGCCAGCACTCTGGATTTCAGTGGTTCCCGCTGGAACGAAAAAAGGACCCGAAGGTCCTGATTTCAATCACTTACAGAATTCAGTGGAACTCTGCGGCGCAATATTTGGAGCGGGAAACGAGACTCGCATCTGGCGTCCGACCCATTGAAATCTAAGGGGTTTATTTTCTTGCCGGAGCAGGAAAAGACTTAATTCTGGACTTGTTTTTGAAGGGTATCAAGGGCCAGGAAAGATAGCTTCGGACTACACGATCTGATTCGACCCACAGCCAATTGGGCGGCAAGCAATCTCACGACGCCTGAGCACGTACCGACTGTGTGAAAGTTTTCCAGCACCTGCCAAAGAGACACGATCCGGTCGTAGAGTTGTTGGACACCGCGCTCCCCCGGAATTTAACATCCACTCAACCTGCGTTGACCTTCACTCGCGATCGATAAAGATGGCCCACTGCATGTACACATTCGTGAGCTTCACCGTTGCGGAGCTGTTCGAGAAGGTTTGGGAAACGCCCATGGTCAAATTGGCTCAGGAAATTGGTGTTTCCGACGTCGCCGTCGCCAAGGCTTTCCGTAAAGCTGGCATCCCCCTCCCCGGTCGTGGCCATTGGGCAAAGCAGGAAAAGCGGCGAAAACGCAAACCCACGCCTCCACCAATCGAAGGTAAAATCCGATTCCAGCTTCTCGACCCTGCCCCCCCGCCCGCTGAGACTAGCGCAGAGACAAACTCACCTACCGTCCGGCGAATTATTGAAGTCCCGTCTCAATTGACCGCGCCCCACCCTTTAGTGAGTCAATGGCTGAAAAGCACAAGAGCATCAAAGCTCAAGGATGGCTACCTCGATTACGCAGGCAAGCGTGTCTTGAATTCAATGATCTCCTCGTCATTGATAGAACGTTGCGCAACCCTATTTGATGCGCTGATCAAAGAGGGTGAGAAGGTTATTCATGGAAGATCAACGCTGAAGGAAAAACCATCGTCACCGTCAACGATGAGCACTTAATTCATCAACGCCACAGCCTTGACTAGCGCATACACCGGCATGCCTGTGCTTAGCTCAAGGTCCACTGCCGAGCGGCGAGTTATGCGTGAAAGCATCACAGCGCCGTCCAAGTTGATGCGCACCAGTGTTTGCGCACTCTGCAGGTCATCGATAAGGTCCAGTACTTCGCCTTGCAGCATATTGAGGATGCTGCTGCGTTGCGGTTTTTCCAGCGCCAGGGCGACATCACGGGCCTGGATGCTGACGCGCACGCGTTGGCCCAATGGCAGTTCGCTCAACGGCAAGACCAGCAAACCACCGGGCACGCGCACCCGGCTCAGGTGGAAGGTTTCGTCATGCGATTCGAGCACACCTTCCAGCGCAGTTTCAGCTTCATTCAGATGAGCCAAGGGCAGATCGGCACGGGTCAATAGCTGGTTAAGCGGTCCGACGGCGCGCAGCTGGCCATTTTCCAGGTAAAGCATGTGATCGGCCAGGCGGCTGACTTCCGCCAACGAGTGACTCACGTAAAGCATTGGGATACCGAGTTCACTGTGCAACCGTCCCAGGTAAGGCAGCACTTCCTGTTTGCGCCCTTGATCCAGGGCTGCCAACGGCTCATCGAGCAATAGCAGGCGCGGGCTGGTAGCCAGCGCGCGGGCAATCGCTACCCGCTGACGTTCACCACCGGACAGGTGTTGTGTCGAGCGTTTGAGCAGGTGACCAATGCCGAGCAACTCCACTGCCAGCTCCAGTGAGACGCGACGTTCATTAGGCGCTATACGCCGCTGGCCGTATTCCAGATTCTGGCGCACATCCAGATGCGCAAACAGGCTAGCCTCCTGAAACACGTAACCCAACGGCCGTCGATCAGGTGGCAGAAAGAACCTGCGCGCCTCATCCTGCCAGCATTCACCAGCGACTTCGACGTAGCCGCTCTTATCCCGCTCCAGTCCAGCAATACAACGCAGCAAGGTGGTCTTGCCCGACCCGGATTGACCGAAGATCGCCGTGACCCCATTGGCGGACAGACGTACTTTGACCTGCAGATGGAAATCACCCCAACCGTGATCCAAACGCAGATCAATGCCGCAGGGCGAAAGTGCAAGATCGGTCATATTCACAGCATCCGCAGGCGGGCGTTAAAGGTATAAAGGGCAAACAACACCAGAAAGGCAAAAACCAGCATGCCCCCTGCCAGCCAATGCGCCTGGGCATATTCCATCGCTTCGACGTGATCGTAGATCTGTACCGACACCACACGTGTACGCTGTGGGATATTGCCACCGATCATCAGTACCACACCGAACTCGCCAACGGTGTGGGCGAAACCGAGGATCGCTGCTGTGATAAAGCCAGGACGCGCCAGCGGCACGACCACGGTGAAAAACGTATCCAGAGGTGATGCACGTAGCGTCGCGGCGACCTCCAGCGAGCGCTTGCCAATAGCCTCGAACGCTTGTTGCAACGGTTGTACGACGAAAGGCATGGAATACAAGGTAGATCCAAATACCAGCCCAGCGAAGGTAAAAGGCAACAGGCCCAAACCGAGTGTTTGAGTCAGCGCGCCCAGCGGGCCGTGCGGGCCGAGACCGATCAACAAGTAAAAGCCAAGCACCGAGGGCGGCAGCACCAACGGTAACGCAACCATGGCACCTATCACTGCGCGCAGGCGCGAACGAGTAATGGCCAACCACCAAGCGATCGGCGTGCCAATAACCAATAGGATAAGCGTGGTGAGACTGGCCAGTTTGATGGTCAACCAGACTGCGTCAAGATCGAATGCAGAGAGCAATAGAAGCTCCTTAAAGACCAGGACACCCGAACACTAGAGCGTGTAGCCATACGAGCGGATGATCGCTGTAGCCTTGGGCCCCTTGAGGTAGTCGATCAATGCCTTGGCTGCCGGGTTGCTCTCGCCCTTGGTCAGGATTTGCGCGTCCTGGCGGATGGGTTTATAGAGATCGTCCGGCACCAGCCAGTCCGAACCGCTGACCAGCTTGCCGTTCTCGGTTACCTGGGACAGCGCAACGAAACCAAGCTCGGAGTTCCCGGTAGCAATGAACTGGTAGGCCTGGGAGATACTTTCACCGGTGACGATCTTGCTTTCGACTTGCTGGGTCAGGCCAAGCTTATCCAGTGTTTGCATGGCAGCGGCGCCGTAGGGCGCGGCTTTTGGGTTGGCAATGGACAAATGCTTGAAGTCGCCTTTCTTCAGCACCTCCCCCTTGGCGTCAACATAGCCGGGCGTAGCCGACCACAGCACCAGCTTGCCGATGGCATAGGTGAATCGACTGCCCTGGACACCCGCCTTCTCGCTTTCCAGCCTGGCGGGAGTGGTGTCATCAGCGGCAAGAAACACCTCAAAAGGCGCACCCTCTGTGATCTGGGTATAGAACTTGCCGGTAGCGCCAAAGATCAAAACCGCCTGGTTGCCGGTGTCTTTCTCGAATTGCTCGGCAATCTTGCGCATCGGCTCAGTGAAGTTGGCAGCCACGGCCACCTGCACTTGCTCGGCCTGCACCAGGGTCGAGATCAACACGAAGCCAATGCAGACAAGCAGACTGGAACGGACTTTCATATGTAAAACTCCTTGAGTCGTGATCAATCGTATACGGCGAGGATAACGCTGGAAGCCTTGAACAGAGCGCACGCCTGCTGCCCCACTGCCAAGCCCATGATGTCGCAGCTGTCGTGAGTGATAACCGCGGTAACACTGCGCCCGGACGGCAACAGCAGGCTGACTTGATCGTTCACCGAGCCTTGTTGAATCTCGACGATCTCGCCCCATAACTGGTTGCGTGCGGTAAGACGCAAGTCGCGGTCAGTGCAGAGCATCACCGATGAGGATTTGACGAAAGCGAAAACCTCCTTGCCAATGGCCAGCGCGAGATTCTCCGCACTGGCTTTAGTGATGACTGAAATCAGCTCGCTCTGCGCATCTAGACGCAGGCGCACTTCGTAGTCCACGCCCCCATCGCGTAGACCGGCAATAGGCCCAGAGAATTGGTTGCGTGCGCTGGTCTTCATCGAAAGTCGGTGCATAAGGCTTTGAAAGTCATGAATATCGGCCCCTCCCACGTCTCCCAGACGTACGCTGAGCCGGTCGAGCGCAACCTGATATTCGAGTTCCAACGCCCGGTACATGGCGGCAATGCTGCGCCCGTAGTCGGTAAGCTGAGTACCGCCGCCCTGCCTGCCACCCGTAACCCGGACCACCAAGGGTTGCGCCGCCATGTTGTTCATTGCATCTATCGCATCCCATGCCGCCTTGTAGGACAGCGGCACCGCTTTGGCCGCCTGGCTGATAGAACCACACACGCCGATCTGTTCGAGCAGACGAATACGTATTTCGGAGAGTGAAACGCCAACCGCGCCTTCAAGCGACAAGTGGCCGATGAAGCGCTGCGGGGTATTGGTCATATTGGCTCCATCTGTATACGTCGATACATAGCGATAAACGTGCCAATTATGAAGGCGCTATGGTTGTGCCTATATCAAAGCCTTTCCTACAGTAATAGCGACCGAACAGGAGTCCCTATCCGGGTTTTCTATGTAGCAAACACTACAACGTGTCGCGAAGCCGACATCCGCGGAGAATCAACATGCAAATCAGCGCGCGTAATCGTTTGTGGGGAAAGATTTCACAGTGCCATCCTGGTGCAGTTAACGCAGTGGTGGATATTGACCTGGGCAACGGCGACCAGTTGGTCGCCGTAGTAACCATGGACAGTGTGCGCGAGCTGCAACTGGCCACCGATGTCGAAGTGGTTGCATTGATCAAGGCTCCTTGGGTCATGTTGATGACCGATGCCAGCAACTTCCAACTGTCCGCGCGCAATCAGCTACCGGGCACCGTGGAGTCGGTAGAAGCCGGGGCGGTAAATAGCGAGGTGACGCTGCGTTTGACGGGTGGTGCGCAAATCACCGCTATCGTTACTCGTGAGGCGGTGGCTGAGCTCGGGATAGCGCCCGGTGTGCAAGCGACGGCAGTGATCAAGGCCTCGCATATCATTTTGGGCCGCAAGAAGACCTGATTTTTCCAGATCAGGTCTTTGACAAGGCTGTGAGCCGATGGGCCCTTTCAAAAGAAAGAGCCCATCAATCGTACGACTTTCAAACCAGATACCGAATTAGACGCCAGGTTACAGCGCCAGACCAAAGTCCGCCGAAATCGACTTCAACCAGACATCCAGACGCTCCTCCGTGAGACCACTCTGATTGTCCAGATCCAGCGCCAGGCCAACGAACTTCCCATCGACCACCGACTCAGAGTGCTCGAACTCATAACCTTCGGTTGGCCACGCACCGACCAGTTTGGCACCCAGCCCGGCAAAGAAGCTGTGCAGGACGATCATCGCGTCGAGGAACTCATCGCCGTAGCCGACTTGATCACCCAACCCGTACAGCGCGATGGTCTTGCCGGAGAAGTCCAGCCCTGCCAGTTTGGGCAGGAATTCTTCCCAGCTTTCGGTCTCGCAATCGGCGGACAGGCCCGGCAACAAACCATCGCCCAAGGTCGGTGTACCGAGGATCAAGTGCGAGTAACTGGCGAAGTTTTCGGGTGTGGTGCGATTAACATTCAGCGGGTCTGCCATGGTCTCGTCATCGAAGCGCTTTTTGATGATTTTGGCGACCTTGCGGGATTTGCCCGTGTTGGTGCCGAAGAAGATTCCAATTCTGGCCATAGTTCACTCACCTCTGGCTGCTGCATAAATAAGAAAGCGTTCCGGCACCCTTCAAAGCCCGGCTCACCAAGACAAGAGCACGAAACGAGCCATGCCGGACGCTCGAAATATCGACATAACAAACTGATACTTAAAGAATTTTTATAATATTCTGAAGTGCATGTCGCAAAACCGACGTGGCGCTTCGCACGCGATGGCAGGCTCTGTCGGTTTTGCGACACTCAAACATCAACGCTCAGGCGCACCGGCTCAGGGCTGGCCTCCCCGACCGATTGATGCGCTTGAGGCATCTCTTCGTCTTCCTCCGCCAGCCGCTCTGCGACACGCAAACAGTCGCTGCCATCGACATCGCCCTGATCAAGCTCCAGGGTGCAGCCGCGCAATTGGGGACGCGACGGCATGCTGAACATGGTCGGTTGCAGCGCGGCTTCCAATACGGCACGCAAGCCCCGGGCGCCCGTCTTGCGTTGCAGTGCCTGATCGGCAATGAAGCTCAATGCCTCGGGGGTGAAATCCAGGCTCACTCCCTGATAAGCGAATAACTGCTGGTACTGTTTAATCAGCGAATTACGCGGCTCGGTGAGGATGCGCAGCAACGTGTCGTGGTCCAGTTCCTGAAGAAAGGTAATGATCGGAAAGCGCCCGATAAACTCAGGAATCAGACCGTATTCGTGCAGGTCGTCCGGGAGTAGCGAGGTCAGCAACTCGTTGACCGAGGGTTGCTGCCAACGCGGCGGTGCATGAAAACCGATGCTGCTGGTCTTGGGCTGGATACGGCTGCTGATCAATTGCTCCAGGCCCGCGAATGCTCCCCCGGCGATGAACAGAATATTACGCGTATCGACCACCTGCTCTTCGCCCTGCTCGCTGCGCCGCCCTGCCTTGCCAATGCGGACTTCGCTGCCCTCGATCATCTTCAGCAGGGCTTGTTGCACGCCCTCCCCGGAAATATCACGCACCGCCGTACCGCCACCGCTGCGCCGCGCCAGCTTGTCCACTTCGTCGATGTAGACGATGCCCCATTGCGCCTGCTGCACGTCACCGTTGGCGGCTTCGAGCAAGCGGGCAATGATGCTGTCGACATCGTCGCCGACATACCCGGCTTGGGTCAGCGTGGTGGCGTCGGCCGTGGCGAAGGGCATCCCAAGCGTACGCGCCAGGGTGCGCACCAGCAGGGTCTTGCCGGTGCCGGACGGGCCAGCCATCAGGATATTGGATTTTTCCAGTTCGACCCGGTCGCCCAGCTGACAGACCGGCTCGCGGTCACTGTTGAGCAAGCGCAGGTAGTGGTTATACACCGCCACCGCAAGGGTTTCCTTGGCCGTTTCCTGGCCGATCACCGAGCCGTCCAGGTGTTCCCTGTAGGCGGCGGGCGTACTGAGTTTGGGCACCAATTGTTGGTGTTTACGGCGCTGCCCCCAACTGTTCACCACCTGATGGGCCAGGGTGACGCAAGCCTCGCAGATCCGCCCTTCGTTACCGGCGATCAAGGGCACCGTGGAGCTTTTTTCCGCGCCGCAGAACGAGCAGCAGGGTTTCTGAGTATCAGCCATGGGAGCGGCTCTCCATTGATGGGGGGTGTTGCAACAGCTGCTCCAGCCATTGCCGTTGATGGGCCTTGCGCTGACGATCCCGGAGTTTTTCACGCAGGTGCGGCAAAACGGCGTCCAGAGGCGCGCACATGGATGGCTGGACCGACTCGCAGAACAACAAATGAAAACCCAGCGGCGACTCCACCGGCGCACTGATGCGTCCCACCTCAAGGGCGAACAGACTGGCCTCCAGTTCCGGATAAAGAACCCCCGGCCTGACATTGCCCAGTTGCCCGCCTTGTAACGAGGTCGGGCATTCGGAATGTTTCAGGGCCTGCTCGGCGAAACGCCCCGGCTTGCCGTGCAGGCGCCTGGCAATGGACTCGACCCGCGCCAGAGCGGCTTCCCGAGTGTTTTCTGCGAACTCCGGGTTGATGGTGATGAGAATGTGCCGGGCCTGACGCGAGGCAGGCCGCATGAACTGTTCCAGATGATTGAAATAGTAAAGGCTGACTTCGACGTCGCCGATTTCCGTCAGGTCTTTGCACACTCGGTCCAGCACCGTCTCGACCTTTAGTTCACGGGCCAGCAGCGGGCGAATACGCGCCTCGTCCAGCGCGCTGTCGAAGAGTTCCAGACGCAGCGCTTCGGGGTCGTCGTAGCGGCTGGCGATACGTGCCCAAGCATCATCGATTTGCCCCGGCGGGATCATCACGCCGAGCGCCTCGGCGCTGTGCAGCACCGCTTCTTCGATCTGGATCTGACGGCTGACGATGCGCTCGGCTTCAAGCAATTGCTCGTTGCTCAGCGCGGCGGGCGGGCAACCGAAGTGCTCGTGAGCGACCTTCAGCAACTGATAACGGCTTTGCCCGGAAGACAATTGCCGGTTGTGACTACTCATCGCTAACCTCCACTGGCGATTCGGCCATCGCCAGGCTCTGCTCGGGTACTTGCAAGACATAGCCATTGCCAAAATGCACGTGGTACTGGATGCCCTGCGGCAGGTCGCGCAGGACTTTCTCGATGTTGCCGCCACGCCCGGCCTCGACCACCACCTCGCCGCGCAACGACAAGGCGCAGCGCGTAACCACCGAGTCGCGGTACTCGAACAGGTTTGGAACCCACGGGGCCGATGCCAGAATCAACTCCTCTTCACGGCAACCGATCATTTTCCCGTCCCCGAGAAAATGCACGCGGTAGATCAACTGGTCCTGCAAGTAGGTGCCCACATCGTAGACACACCCCACCGCGCCGCGGCGGATCAACAGCGTGCCGGTGTCCAGGCCCGGATAGGTGCCGTCGTTACGCACATTGCGGATCAGACGGACTTCGTCGCCATACTCAAATAGCGGAAGGCTCATGATGCTCTCCTCCTATTTCCAATACAGGACACTAGTGGCCTGTACGGTTAATTCGTTACCTCAAATTCGGATGCCGCACGTCCCTAGCCAAGGCGCTGTGACGAGTCATAGCCCGCTATGGCGAGGAACAGCAACGCAGGATAGGGGCGTGTGGCGCCGAAGTTGACTAACAGAATTAGCCACACAGGCCACTAGGTTCACCCCAGCAACTGATCAATGGAGACGAAAGTCGTCTGCGGCTCATTCATGCGGAACACCTTGAATACTTTTTCGGTCTGCGCATCGGACGCCACAAAGTCCTCATAAGCGCGGCCAAGCAACTGGCGGTAAACGGCCAGCCGCACATTATCGTCGTGGTGGTCCAGCTCGCCGGCCTTGCTCAGGTAGTCGTGGTAACGCTGCATGATGTGCAAGCGATTGACGTGCACGATTTTCTGCTCATAGGGCACGTCGAACAAATCGAGGAAATCCTCTGCAGAGACCAACTCCTCCATCGCCTCATCAAGGGTCAGTCCGGCAGCTGCATCAAAGGCTTGGGTCATGGTCGTATCTCCGCGGTGGCCGCAGTGGGAAAGGGGATGATCTGAGCATTGCGCGCCTCCAGCACCTCAAGCAGCAACCGGGCACCGAGGCGGTTTTCGGCGTCCAGCTCGACAACCTTGGTGAGCATCGCTTTACCGTGCTCGAAATGGCCCAGGCGCAGGCACAGGTAACCGGCACCCTTGAGCGCCAGCAGGTAGAAGCGCAACAAGCCAATGCCGTTCTGCGCCGCCGTGACCAGATGCGCAGGCTGGATGTCGCGCCACAGCGCCGGCAATGCCAGCCGCGGGCCAACGCAAGCCATCACCCGTGCAGCGATACCCAGGGCATTCTGATAACGATGCTGGTAGTAATAAAAACGGTACAGCCCGACTAGCACGTTAAGGTCGTGCGGTGCCAGCGCCTGCGCCCGCAACAACGGCTGCTCGCCCGAGCCCTCGCTGTATTGCTCGGCGGCAGCCTTCAGGCAGTCGGCAACTTCAGCGCTTTGCGGCTCGTCGAAGTAAAGCCCGGCGCCATCAAAATCTTGCAGGTCCATGGGCGCAGCCCTCACTCGGCCAACGGGCTGACAGTCACGCGTCGGCCGACCGAAACCTTGGCCAGCGCAACGGCAGCACCCGGACAGTCGCTTTCACAGACCTCGTTGTCCGGTTCACAACACTGGTAAAACTGCTCCTGAGAACCCGGCGCCAGCAACCCACCGGCCTCGACTTTGCGTTCCAGGCTGTCGATGCGCTCCAGCAGACAGGCAATGGCCTTGCCTACCGGGTCGGGGATCAAATGATGGTCGAGGTCGATGCCATACGGGTTGAGCCGTCCGGCTTCACGCAGGCGAACCACCTTGCCGGGAATGCCCACCACCGTGCAGCCATCGGGCACATCCTCGACCACCACTGAATTGGCACCCACCCGGGCGTTATTGCCGATGCTGATCGGCCCGAGGATTTTCGCCCCGGCGCCGACCAGCACGCCGTCGCCCAAGGTCGGGTGACGCTTGCCCTTGCGCCAACTGGTGCCACCCAACGTGACGCCGTGGTAGAGCGTCACGTCTTGGCCAATTTCGGCGGTTTCACCGATCACCACACCCGCTCCATGGTCGATGAAGAAACGCGAACCGATGTGCGCCCCCGGATGGATATCCACATTGCTGATCAGCCGTGCGAAAAACGACAGCAGCCGGGCCAGATAGCGCCATTCACGCAGCCACAGGCGATGGCCTATGCGGTAAAGCATGATCGCGTGCAGCCCTGGATAAGTAGTGAGCACTTCCAGCGTCGAGCGCGCTGCCGGGTCGCGCTGAAAGACGCAAGCCAGATCCTCGTGCCACTCGCTGAACAGGCTCACTTCAACGCCCCAAACAGCAGCGCGCCGTCTTCGCAAACCTGGCGATACAAGGCATACAGATCGCTGGTCAGCGGGCTGCGCTTGGTCCGGGTGGAAAAGGCACGAATGCACCCCAGCAGCATATTGCTCTGCCCGGCATCCAACTCGATGCCCAGGGCCAGATAACTGGACTCGACCATGCGCGTGCCCGAATGCTTACCGAGCACCAGACTGTGACTACGGCCAAGCCGGTCCGGGTTCAGGCCCTCGTAGTTGCTGCGGTGCTTGAGCAATCCGTCGACGTGAATACCCGCCTCGTGAGTGAACACCCCGGCACCCACCACGCTCTTCTGCCAGGCCACCTTGCGCCCCGAGGCTTGTTCCACCAGTGCGGAAATCGCCCCAAGACCCAGCATGTCGATACCGGTATCGATGCCGTGCAACTGCTCCAGTGCCATGGCGCATTCCTCCAGCGCCGCGTTGCCCGCTCGCTCGCCCAAGCCGTTGACCGTGGTGTTGATGTGCGTTGCCCCACCCTTGACGGCGGCCAGGGTGTTGGCGGTGGCCAGGCCAAAGTCGTCGTGGGCGTGTACCTCCAGTTCCATGTCCAGGCGCTGACGCAGAAAGCTGAAGCGCTCGTACATGGCGAAGGGTTCCATCACCCCGACCGTATCGGCAAAGCGCAGGCGTCGGGCCCCTGCTATCTGGGCCGCTTCGGCGACCCTGATGATGAATTCCGGGTCGGCCCGCGAAGCGTCCTCGCATCCCAGGCAGACTTCCAGCCCGGCCGCGCGTGCCTCGCCGACCAGCCGCACCACCTCATCAAGGGCCCAGGTACGGTCGCGAGCGAGTTTATGTTGCAGCATCAGATCGGACACCGGCAGCGACAGATCGACCATGCCCACACCGCTGGCCAGAGCAGCCTGCAAATCGGTGTCGCACAGTCGGCACCAGGCCAGCAGGCGCGCCGGCAGACCCAGCCCGGCAATGGCACGCATGACTTCACGCTCCTCTTCACCCATGCTCGGAATGCCAATCTCCAACTCCGGCACACCGATACGGGCCAGGGCAACAGCGATGGCGATCTTCTCTTGGGCATTGAAGGCCACGCCGGCACTCTGCTCGCCGTCGCGCAATGTGGTGTCATCTATGATCACGCTGCTCATAACATCCTCCGACCCACGGGCCGTTATGGATTGACCCGGTCTGGGTCAGGCGTAGACCGGGGCGAAACCTTGATCAGCTTCTTGCGCCGGGCCGTTACCGCTCCAATACGGCGACAACGCACGCAGCCGGGCCACGATTGGCGGCATCTCGCGGATCACATGCTCGATTTCCGCTTCAGTGGTGTAGCGCGACAGCGAGAAGCGCACGGTGCCATGGGCGGCTGTGTAGGGAATGTCCATGGCGCGCATGACATGGGAAGGTTCCAGCGAACCTGAGGTGCAGGCCGAACCGCTGGAAGCGGCGATACCGACTTTGTTCAGCAGCAAGAGAATGGCCTCGCCCTCAATGAACTCGAAAGCGATGTTCGCGGTGTTCGGCAGACGGTTGCTCGGGTCGCCGGTGACGAAGGCATAGGGCACCACGGCCAGGATGCCGGCTTCGAGCTTGTCACGCAGGCGCTTGACCTCGGTGTTCTCGTGGGCCATGAACTGCAAGGCGCGCTCGGCAGCCACGCCCATGCCAACGATAGAGGCGGCGTTTTCGGTGCCCGCACGGCGACCGCGTTCCTGATGCCCGCCGCGCAGCAGCGGACGGAAGCGCGTGCCGCGCCGCAGGTAAAGTACGCCGACACCCTTGGGCGCATGCAGCTTGTGGCCAGACAGCGAGAGCATGTGAATCGCCGAATGCTGCAAGTCCAGCGGCACCTTGCCAACCGCTTGCACCGCATCGGTATGGAACATCACACCGGCCTCATCGGCCATCAGCGCCATCTCTTCGACGGGGAACAGCGTGCCCGTCTCGTTATTGGCCCACATCACCGAGACCACCGCCACATCGTCGCTCAACAGGCTGGCGTACTCGTCCAGGTTCAGGCGTCCGCGCTTATCGACCTTGAGCTTGTGGACCGTGTAGCCCTCGGTGACGAGGTGGTCGCACAGGCTGAGAATGGCCGGGTGCTCAACGGTGGTGGTGATGATGGTCTTGCGTTCCGGCTGAGCCCTGATCGCCGAGAGAATGGCGGTCGAATCGGACTCAGTGCCGCACGAGGTGAAGATGATTTCCGAATCGTGCTCGGCGCCGAGCAGCTTTTGCACGCTCTGCCGGGCCTGCTTCAACGCAAGGCCGACGCGATTGCCGAAGCTGTGCATCGAGGAAGGGTTTCCGAACTGCTCGGTGAAGTAGGGCAGCATCGCCTGCACCACTTCATCGTCCACACGGGTCGTCGCATTGTTGTCCAGATAGACATCGTTCATCTCACACCTCCGCCATTTGGGTCGTGGCGCTGACCGGAATCACTTTGACGAACTCACCGAGTTCCTCGATCAGCCGCTGCTGGATACCGCTCAGGGTGGTGCTGGCCAACTGGCAACCGGTGCAGGCGCCGGTCAACTTGACGTAGACGTTCTTGCCGTCCACATCCAGCAATTCGACATCGCCATGATCACGCTGCAAGGTCGGCCGGATGGATTCCAGCACTCTCTCGATACGGCGGATGCGCTGCAAATTGGTCATCTTGCCCGCGTCCGGCACGCTGGTCTTGGTGACCACAGGTTCGGCCTGTGGCGCCGCTGCGGCAGGCGCAAACGTTGCGTCATCCAGGGTAACCAGTTGGGTTTTCTTACGCTGCTTGGCCTTGGTCGGTGCCGCCACGAAGGACTCGCCACGCGCTGTCAGTTCTTCACTGAGGATGCGCTCGATTCCTTCATGGCAAGACGAGCAACCGCCGCCTGCCTTGGTGTAGTTGGTCACGTCCTCGACGCTGGACAGGTGGTTGGCGCGGATGGTTTCGCGCACCATCACCTCATCCACCGCAAAGCACTTGCAGATCAGCGCGCCTTCTTCGTGGTCGTCTTCCAGCGCCTCGCCACGGTAGTTGGACACCGCCGCGCGCAGCGCTTCACGGCCCATCACCGAACAATGCATTTTTTCTGGCGGCAGGCCGTCGAGGTAATCGGCGATGTCCTGGTTGCTGATCTTCAGCGCATCGTCGAGCGTGAGCCCCTTGACCATTTCAGTCAGTGCCGACGAGGACGCGATGGCCGAGCCACAACCAAAGGTTTGAAAACCGGCGTCGAGAATCACGTCAGTCTTGGGGTCGACCTTGAGCGACAAGCGCAAGGCGTCACCGCAACTGAGCGAGCCGACATCGCCAACGGCGTTGGATTCAACCACCGCGCCAGCATTTTTCGGGTTGTAGAAGTGCTCTTTGACTTTTTCCGAATAGTCCCACATAACGGCTAATCTCCCGGTGAGTCCTGGGCTGTGCCGGCACCGCCGACGGCCTCAGGGGCGCCTAGCAGGCGAAGGATTTTCCGCAGCCGCAGCTGCTGCTGGCGTTCGGGTTAACGAAGGTAAAACCACTACCTTCCATGCCCTCGATGAAGTCCATGGTCACCCCGCCAAGCAATGTGCTGCTGGCTTCGTCGATGAGCAGGGTAATACCACCGCAGTCGACCTTCTGGTCCTCGGCGCTGACGTTCTCTTCAAGCTTCAAACTGTACTTCAACCCCGAGCAGCCCCCGCCTTCGACACGGATACGCAGTCCGGCGACCGGCTTGGCGTTGCTGCTGATGAAGCGGCTGACGGCGGCCATTGCGCTGTCTGTCATAGTGATCATTCGCGTATCTCCTCGGCTTGCGTTGCTCTTGGGCCAATCTCACGAAACAGCAAGTGCAAAGCCGGTGCCACGCCGGGAAATAACGAATAATCGGTTAGATATCAATGAGATGAAAAATATCAAGATGGATATCGGGCTGTAGCGAACAAGACCACCGACCCTTCATGTAGGCTTCGTGACAAATCCAGGAGGTCCACGGCGCAGTCCAGCGCAAGGCTCGGCGCGAGCCCGCGTGGCACAGCCTTTTCTAGTCTCTGGCGCGCACTTTGCATTCGATGTTGCAATCGAGGTCGAACCGTCCTTTGCCAGGGTCAGCCATGCTCCGTCATACCTTTCGCGCGCTTGGCCACGCAGGCTATCGCTGCTACTTCATCGGTCAGGGTATTTCCCAGATCGGCAACTGGACTCAGCAAATTGTGCTGTCCTGGCTGACCTACGCGCAGAGCGGATCGGCCTGGACCCTGGCGCTGGTGGTCGCGCTCGGCCAACTGCCGCTGCTCTTGTTGGGCCCTTATGCGGGCGTGCTGGCCGACCGGCATCCGCGGCGCCCTTTACTGCTGGCCTGTCAGGTGCTTGGCTTACTGCTGGCCAGCGGCCTGGCGCTGTCGAGCCTCAGCGCTGAACCGAGAGTCGGCCTGCTGCTGGCCGCATCCTTGGGGACGGGCCTGTTGAATGCCCTGGAAATGCCGGTGCGTCAGGCCCTGCTCGGCGCCCTGATCGGCAACCGCGACCTGCGCGACAATGCGCTGGCCCTGAACGCGCTGTCGTTCAATGCCGCCCGGCTGATCGGCCCACCCTTGGCCGGGCTGCTGTTCACGCACTATGGCGCGGCGTTGTGCTTTGCCCTGAACGCCCTGAGTTATCTGGCCGCGCTCTACAGTCTGCGGCGAATGCCGGTCATGCCTGCGCTGGTGAATCCCCATGCGCGGGCCGGACTCGATCAAGCGTTACGCTGGCTGCGCGATACGCATCCGGCGCGCTGGCTTTTACTCGCGGCCGGGATCAGCAGCCTGTGTCTGGCGCCCTTTATGGCGCTGTTGCCGGTTTATGCACGGGATATTTTCGCACTCGATCCCGCCGGGCTTGGCCAATTGCTCGGCACTTCCGGGCTCGGTGCGCTGCTGGCAACCCTGCTGCTGGCCTCGCGACGCAATCAGTGGCGGCTGGAAACCTTCATGGCGGGCGGCGCGTTGCTGTTCGGCCTCAGTTGCCTGGGCTTCGCCTGCAATCGGCACCTGTGGCTGGCCTGGCCGTTGATGGTGGCCGCCGGTGCCGGTCTGGTCGCCTGCGTCACGTCCAGCGGCATTCTGTTGCAGAGCCTGGTGACGGATGCGTTGCGCGGCCGGGTGATGGCCTTACATGGCATGGCTTACGTCGGCAGTATGCCGTTGGGTAGCTTGCTGGCCGGTGGCCTGGCGGCCCAGCTATCGGTGCCAGCGGCGTTCGCCATTGCCGGGCTGGGCATGCTGATCCTCTCGGCACTGTTGTTGCGCTGGCTACCGAAACCGAGCATATGCCCGGCTCAGCCCACCAGCGAACCGCTGTCGCTGAAATAGTGATTACGGTGCAGCTGTGTAGCGCTGTAACGCACCACCAGACAACTGCGGCTGTCGAGCCGTTGGGCATTGACCAGCAAGCCTTGCTGCTGAATCAGCACGTCGCCCTTGTTCAGCGCCAGCAAGCGCAGACCTTGACCCGAAGCCTGGGTTTGTCGGGTGTGCATGCCTTCCAACAGGCGACTTTCGAGTGCTTGCCATTGCTCCAGGCTGGCGCCCTCTTCGCGCATCTGTTGCAGAGTCCCGGCCAGCTCCGGGTCTTCGGCCAGCAGGCGTTCCAGGCATTGCCGGTTGTCGGTGTGGCTACCCGGCAAGACACTCAAACCGGCCTCCAGAGTAATCGGCCGCAGGGCAATCCAGGCGGTTATGTGCGGGCTGCCGCCATTGGCCGAGCAAGCATGACAAGTGCGCAACTCCTGGGTGCTTTCCGGCGAACCGATGCCAACCGGGTAACTGCGCTCGCCTGCCAGCATATGCAGCGTCGCGAGCAAACGCTCGTGATGCACCAGCGTCATCACGCCGCTGGTGCGGCACTCGTAGGCTTGGCGACGGCGAAGGATTTCCGGATGGGCACGGGCGCCAGACTTGCGAATCGGGTCGCTGCGCAATAGGTAAGTCGCCACGGTGGCGGCCTGTTGATCGATCAGCGTCGGTGACAAACAATCGCGTAGCAACAGAAAGCCATCGCGAGCGAAGGCAAAACTGTCCAGGGGCGGCGCTGAAGAGGATAGGGAGTGAAGCATGATCGTTTACCTCGGCTGGCAGAATCCATTTACTGAGAATAATTATCATTCAGATAAATACAAGCACTTTCACTTAAATCTGTTCCAGCGGCCAATCTATATAAGACCGTATACAGATATATTCGACAGGCACTTCTCATGCCAGTCCGCCATGATCAATGATTCATGGGTATTGAGCCGATATTTAAGGGCATGATTGTTTATTTATATACATAAGACCATAACGACCAGACGCAATTGTCTGCATACCTACAAAGTGCTTTTGCTTTATCGCTGCGGGGGGTCTGGCTTGAGCATGTCGTTCGTCATCAGGATTTTATGTCGTCGATGGATCAAGCACAGACGTAGGTCAGGGCTGGCTTCCCTGGCTGTCGGTTGTCGTATCGGGCTTTGTTCGATTGTCGACAATACGACAATAATTTTCACGTAACTCATTGATTTAACAGGACCACTGTGAGGCATCAATGTTGCAAAGAGACTACTGCGAGGCGCCGTTTTACCTTGCACTCCGTCAACCGCAACAGAGAGAACAGTAATGTCCATCAAGGAAATAAAAGCGTTTTCCGAACACGCCAAAGCGGATCAGGATCTGGCCGAAAAGTTGAAAACCTGTGAGAAGGTTCGCGAGATGATTGCGCTGGGCAAAGAGCACGGCTTTGCCATCGACGAAGTTGAGCTCTATCCGCCTAACGAGCCGCAGTTCACCGAAGACCAGCTCTCCCTCAAGCTGGGCAAGGCGCTGCTGCGCGTCTGAGAACAACCACCGCCAGCCTGGATGGAGTCCACAGACTGCACGGGAGTCTGTCCAGGTTGAGCTGCCCTACCAACACTACCCGATCAGCACCTCATAGGCCCGACGCAGCAGTTCGCGATCGAGCCAGGGCATACCGATGCTTTTCGTCAGCTCGATCCAGCAGGTACCGGTAGGTGCCGGGCACAGATCGTAGCCGGTCAGCGCGGCGAGGTAGACCGGCATGAGCATGCGCGGGACTTCCAGACTGACCTGAAACTCGCTGACCAGTTCAAGGGCCTGGGTAATGCCAAGATCCTGTTGCAGATGACACAAGGCACTGGCGGGATGGGTCTGTACCGGGTTGTCCGGTCTGCCTTCGGCAAATACGGCAAGGGGCGGTAAAGGCAGCGGCAACACCACGCCCTCGCGCTGCGGGATGAGAAAGTGCAGACGCGCGCTGACCGGATGCTTGTGACACAGCAACATGCGCCAATTCAGAGGATGTTCTTGGCTCATGGTCACAACTCAAGCAAGGCGTATTCGACGGGGCCTGCGAATAGCCGGGTGCCGCCGCCTTCCATGACCACTTGCTGCGCGGCCGCGCCGTCCAGCACGCGCACACCGGCCAGGTAGTTAACGCCGAAAAGACTCCACTCGCGAAGCCATGGCAGGCTCGGCCCCATCAACACCACTTGGGCATGGCGCGACAGCTCCAACAGGCGTGGCAAGGTTTTGTTGGCGATGCTGCTGGCGCTGACGAACACCCAATCCGCCTGCGGCAGCAGGTATTCAGCGGCGCTGTCCGGCAGATCGCCCTCCTGCACCTGACGCTCCAGACAGTCATAGGCGACGTCCCGCCACAGCTGTTCGAGGCCGGGATAATGGCCGATCACTGCGACCTGCTGCCCCTGCAGGCGTGGACCGAAATGGCTGAACACCCGCAGATGACCGGGCACTGTGTCGCTGCGCAGCGGGGTGGCCTGCCCGGCGCAGCCATCGGCGGTATTGATGCAGGCATTGAGCACTGCCAGACCGATGGCCGCCTCCGCGTCATTCCACGACAACAGCCAGCGGCGCAGTTGCTCACTGGGCTGCCCCCGCAGCGTGCCTGCCCAGCTCAGGGTGCGCGGCACCTGTCGCGGGCTGAAGGCGAAGCCCTGATGATCAGCCACTTCGGCCAACGTCCAGTTCAAACCCAGGCAAACGCGCTGCACCGGCGCGACGTGTGTGCTGCTGCCCAGCAGCCAATCGTAGAGCGCGTTCATTCGCCCAGCGCCGGCAATAGACGCAGCTCACTTTTCAGCGCGCCGGGTTTGCCCCAGGCAGTGACGGCTTCGATGACCCATTGCGGCTTGGCCGGGTGTGGTAACAGGATGTCGAATTCAGCGAACACCTGACCATCGCCGGTGAGCAGAATGCTGCCCAAATAACTATTGCGCTCGCTGCGCCATTCGGCATACACCGCCAGGCTGTGATCGAACGGATCTTCGCGCAGCTCACTGCGACTGTTTGGCGTGCCGACGACGGCCAAGCCGCCCTCGATACCGGCCCGTTGCAGACAGCCAAGCAAGGCGGTCCAGGTCTCCGCGAACAAGGGCTGGGCCTTTTGCAGCATGTGGTCGAGCAGCATCATCAGAAAATATCCTCATCGAAAGACTGGGCGATCCGCAGAAAGGCCGCACCGCCAATTTCGTCGAACGGGTCAAGCTCAAGCAGTTTTTCCAGCACCCGCCGCGCGCCCGCAACCTTTGCCCGACGCAGGCGGATCACTCCCAGTGCTTTAAGGCTGAACAGGTATAAGCGTTCGGCGCCATCGCGGCGGCTCCAATCAGCGCTGTCAGGCCCCAAACGACGGTAGTTGCGACTGAATCCGGCGTTCGTGGCGGCGATGCGCAACGCCGCCCACACCGCCGCTTCAGCCTCAACGTAACGGCTGGCGACGAAGTAGAACTTGTACAGACCGATATGCGCGTCCGGCTCTTTGGGCCAGCGCCTGCGCGCTTCCAGCAAGGAGGTCTCGATGACCAGCGGCGACTGGGCGCACAGCGCATGGTCAAGCAAATAACGCAGCCCCTGCGGTGTTTTGCTGGAGAAGTACGCACGCCGGGAACTGAGCAGCGACACGTCAGCCATTGCGTTACCAGATCTGCGCTGGAGTGAGTTTGTCCGCGTAGGGTTCGCCGCCCAGCAAGTGCTGCTGCACGATCAATTCAGCATCCTGCGGCTCGACCCAGCTGTACATGATCGAGCCGGGATAAATCAGCACATTGGCACCCGCCTGGCACGGACCCAGACACCCGGTGCCGGTCAACGCCATGCGCCCTTGCAGGTTGCGACGGATCAACGCCTGAGCAAAAGCATCAAACACCTTTTCGCCGCCCTTGGCGCCGCAACTGCCACGCGGATGCCCCTCCTGGCGGTGCTGGGTACAGATGAAAATATGGAAATCGGGTTTGGCCATGATCGCTTCCTCACTCCTCAACAGACCGTCAGGCCGCTGCGAATTGATGGGAATGACACTGCTTCGGGCAGACCCTGGAGCACGATGTGCAGCCAATGCAATCCAGACCGTTCTGAATGCTCATGACCTGCATTTCGTCATCGTCGTCGTAATCATCGTCTGCCTCGACCACGCTGCCGCGATCTACCAAAGTGAAGACGTCCCGTGGGCAGACCTTGTAGCAACGTCCGCAACCGATGCACTTTTGTGCATCCAGAGCGGTAATGAATTGCGGCGTCCACTCGGCCCCGCCCCGGGTAAGCCCGGTGATTGTTCCAGTCATGCCTTATCTCCTCCCGACGCCTTGAGCGCTGGTGGCCAACGGTTGTACTGCTGCCTGTATTTTTTATCTCAGGACGCCGTGGCCCGGTCCAGCCGGGCTTTGGCGTCTGCCCAGTCCACACACGCCTGATGGGTGTGCTGCGCCAGTTCCGGTAGCTCTGCATAGGCGCTGAGCAGGCGATCCTCGACCAAGTCATGGATCTGCCCGGCCCAATCGCTGGCAATGCGTTTCTTCTGGCTGACTTCCTTGTGCAAAGCTTTCAGTTCTTCTTCACTCATGCCTGTGTCCTCAGAGTTCGGCCACGCTACGGTTTTCAGCGATCAGCCGGGTGGCCGTGCCCAGCGCCTTCTCGGACTCAACGATCAACGCCTCAAGGGACTCGAAGCCGAAACGGTGGACATCGCGTAATACCTTGTCCAGCGCCACCAGTTTGCCAACCAGGATCAGCGCCCGGCCAAAGCCTTCATGGCTGATATTGATCATTGGCGCCGCCATTAACCCGGTTTCGCGTTCGATCATCTGCGCAATGGCGTTGTAATAAGCCTTCACCCGCGCCAACGTGGTCTCGTCCGGGTCGCCAACCACTGGAATAAGGCGCCGCCGTTCCTTGGTCAGGACAATCGGGTCGAGCACGCGGGCGTCGCTCCAGGTGTCGTAGGTGCCATAGCTGTCCATGGCGCGCAGTTGCACCACCATCTGACGGATGACCGGCTGTTGCAGCGCCGTATCATTTTCGCTGACCACCTGTGGCTGTTGCGGCTCTTCGTACATGTTTATTTCCTCGTCCGATGGTTGTTGTCTAGAGGGCTGCGTTCAACACCCGCTAGTCATCCCAGCCTTCGGCGGCCATGGCGTCGAAACGCTGCGGGCCTCCAGGTTGGGTACGTCGAATCGCTTTTGCCAGCCAGGTAGAAGGGCCAGCACGAAGTTCTGCTTGCAACGCCTGGATCAACTCGCCGATACGCGCCGACTCGCCGACCTTTACCGGCTGCACGCCAAGGGCAAGCAGCTGTCGCACTGCCGATGCGCCACAGGCACGGCAATACACGGCGATGCAGCCATCAAGCAAATCGAGCTTGCTGAGCAGTTTGTCTTCGTTGCCGTCCTGCTCCTGATCGTCGAATTCGGCGAGCGATAACAGCTGCGCCCGCTCCAGGTTGACACCATAGATAACGAAGGCACGCGAGGAGCCGAAATGCTGATCGACCTGATCGCGGTCCGATGAAGCGAAGGCCACTTTCAGCAGCGTGCCGTCATCCTCGCCACCAAGGACTTGCAGTTGTCGAGTAGGGCTGGCCATGGCTCAGTGCCTCTTCTGGTTACGTTCGTCAGTGGGTTTCTGTGCGTAAATCGAGTGATACGCGGCGATGCCCGCATGATGTTCGGTCAGCAGGTTGGCGATATCGAACAGTATCTGGCTGGTGCCGCGATAACCCAGCCAGCAACGTTGAAAGCCCCCCATCAAGTCGTACTGCGGAAAGCCCATGCGCAACAGCGGTAGATCCAAACGCCGGGCGCAATCGAGTGCATGGCTGTTACCCAGGATCAGTTGCGCCTGCTGCTCGCGGGCACTGTGTTCGAGGTCTTCGAGATCGCCGACCTGGATCTGTGCCAGGGGCGATGCCGACAGTGAGGCTGAACGGGCCGGGACCACCGCACTCACTGTGCGTGCGCCCATGCCGCGCAGCAGCGCATCGAAGCCGAGCAACAAATCCGGGTCGGCGGCAATCGCCACCCGCGCATCGCCGAGCATGAAGTGAGTGTCGAGCATGCAGTCCTGCAACTGTCGACGATGGCGCTGCCAACGCTCCGGGACCGGGTGGCCGCTGATCTCGGCCAGCGCCATCAGCCAACCATCCACCGCATCCAGCCCGAGCAGCAAACCGAAGCGCCAATCCGGCACGCCGGTACGCGTGGCCAAGGCATCGGCCGCGCCATGCAGGCTCTGCCCGACCACCAGCGTCGCAATACTCAGCGGCGCGGTCGCCAGCTCAGTCAGGCTCAAGCCGCCGGTGGTCAGCGGGTTGAAATCAGCATCGTCCAAGTGCCCGTCCAGCGAGCCGGACAGATCGGGAATCAGCAGCGGGCGCAAACCGAAGCTTTCGATGCTGTCGCAGATAAACTCCAGATCGCCCGGCGTCAGATTGGCCGAACACAAGACGTTGACCTGACGCGGGCGTTGACCGGCGCGGCCCCGCTCATTTGGAATCAGGGTTTCGATAATGGCTTTGACCGCCGCCGCGAACCCGCTCTCGAAGCAACCGCTGAAATCCGGTGTGCTTACCGCCACCACCGCCACCTCGTTGTACTCCTCATACTCCTGGCGGAATTCATGCACGGCCCGGGTCATGTCGCAGCCCTGGGTTTCCGCCAGGCCGGTGCTGACCAGGCCGATAATGGCTGGTTGCTGCTTTTCGCAAATCGTCTTCAGCGCTTCGATGATGTTTTCATCGGCGCCCATGACCGAGCTGACCTGATCCATGGCCGTGGTCTGCAAGGGCACCGGTTCGCGGAAATGGCGTACGAAGAACACTTTGGCGAACGCCGTGCAACCTGCCGAGCCATGCATCAACGGCATGCTGCGTTGCATGCCAAGGAATGCCAGCGCGGCCCCCATGGTCTGGCTGGCCTTCAGCGGGCTGACGGCCAGGGCTTTCTTGCGGTTGACTATCTCGGCCATGTCGCGCGCCTCAACCGTTGACGACTTGCGGATGCGCCAGAACCTGCGCAGTACCGGCCCACGGCGCGGGACGGCGGACCGCCTCCCAGACCGGGCTTTCGATGGTCAGGCACAACTGGCGCACCAACTCCAGCATGCCGTCGTAACCGGCGTAGCCAAACTCGCGTTCCTGGTTGATATCCAGGAACGGAATGCGCGCTTTCAGCGCGGTATACATGTTGCGACCGCCCGCGATAAGAATGTCGGCGCGGTACTCATCCACCGTCCTGAGCAGGGCCCGCGGATTGCCTTCCTCAAGCATCTTCACGTCGTCGCCCATCAGTTCGCGGATGCGCTCCTTGTCTTCCTCGGTGGACTTCTTGGTGCCGGTGGCGACCACCTTCATGCCCAGATCCTGCAGGGCAGAAATCACCGACCAGGATTTCACCCCGCCGGTATACAGCAGCACGCGTTTGTCCTGTAGACGAGCGCGCCAGGGTTCCAGCGCGGTGCGAATCTTCGCTTCCTCGCGAGCGATCAGCACTTCGGTACGCGCACTCAGATCGTCGTCGCCGATCAGCCGGGCGAAATCGCGCAGCGCTTGCGAGGTGTCGGTGATGCCGTAGAAACTGCCCTCGAACCACGGCGTGCCGAAACGCTCCTGCAACTTGCGCGCGACGTTGAGCATGGCCTTGGAGCAGACCATCATGTTCACCTCGGCGGCGTGCATGCTCTGCACCTCGCGAAAGCGCGCATCGCCGGACAGCGTGCAGAGCACCCGCAGGCCCAGTTCGTCGAGCAGCGGCAACACATGCCAGAACTCACCGGCAATGTTGTATTCGCCGATCAGGTTTACATCGTGCACGCGGACGCCTTCGCGCAGGCTCTGTGGCGGCAGTACATCCGGCTCCCGGGTGCCGATCACGTACTTGACCATCGCCTCTCCGGCAATGCGGTTGCCCAGGTTCTTGGTGCCGTAGAAACCCGCTGCGTCCACGGGAACTACGGGCGTTGCGAACCGCTCACTGGCAGCCTTGCAGATCGCATCCACATCGTCGCCGATCAGTGCCGGGACGCAGGTGTTGTAAACGAACACCGCTGGCGGCGCATACGTCTCCACCGCCTGGCGGATGGCATGAAACAGGCGTTTCTCGGCGCGCCCCATGATCACGTCCTGCTCGGTCAGGTCGGTGGTCATGCCGATGCGGTACAACTCTGGCCCGCTGGAGCGGGTGCCACGGTTGTCCCAGGAACTCCCGGCACAGGCAATCGGCCCATGGACGATATGCGCCACATCGGCAATGGGCAGCAACGCGATCTGCGCCCCATCGAAGGCACAACCCCCATCGGTGGCGCCCGGTGCAGGTTTGGCGCAGCCGGACTTCTCCTTCTTGTTATGGGTGCAGGCAGGTTCGTCGAGCAACTCGGCAATATTCTTGGCTTTCATCGCACACCCTCCGGTCTTGGCGCATCGCGTAAACCAACTGACGCGACCTGTGAATGACCTTTTGCAATGCCTGTACCAACGCTTAGTTTGTTGTTTTATATAAGGTTTTAAAGAAACAGAATTGTCGTGAACATACCCTGATGTCGGGTTTGCAACAGACCGAGGGCGGATTGCATCCACGTTTTGTCTTGGGGGAAGGCTTGCGCATGGCGTGGGTCGCCGGTACTCAGCGCTGTTTCACCCAGAACTGATGGGTCAAGGCATCAAGATTGGCGGTCAATCGGGCCATTTCTACGGCACTCTCGCGGTTGTTTTGCCCGGTCTTGACGTTCATATCAGCGGCGTCACGGATGCTGCTGATACTGCGATTGATATTTTCGCTGGCCGCTCCCTGCTGCTCTACGGCTGCCGCTATTTGCCTGTTCATTTCATTGATTTCGTTCACCTGTCGGCCAATCCCGGACAGCGCATCGGCTGCCTGTTGCGCACGACTGACACTCGCCTGGGCCTGCTCGCGACTTTTACCCATGACGCTCACCGCGCTATGCGCACCGGCCAGTAATACGCTGATCATTTGTTGAATATCGGTAGTCGATTGCCGAGTCCGTGAGGCCAGCGCACGCACCTCGTCGGCAACGACAGCGAATCCCCGGCCTTGCTCCCCCGCACGAGCGGCCTCGATGGTGGCGTTGAGGGCCAACAAATTGGTTTGCTCTGCGATACCTCGAATCACATCCAGCACTTTAGAAATAGCGTGGCTGTGGTTTTCCAACTCATGGATGACCTGTGCAGCCCGCTCGATATCGTCCTCAAGCTCGCTGATCGAGCCGCTGGTGTGGGCCATCAACTGTTGGCCGCTGAGGGTTTCATCGTCGGCTTTTTTTGCCGCGCCAGCAGCGCTTTGGGCATTGTTTGCCACTTGTTGAACGCTAACGACCATTTGGTTGATGGCGATGGCGATTTGATCGGTTTCAGCGTGCTGCCTTGCGGTCAATTCGGTGCTGTCGTCGATCTGTTTCACCAGCAACTGGGCATGGGCCCCAAGGCCATTGGCCGAATCCGCAATACGGCCTATCACTGAGGCGGTCTGCGCTTGTGCCATGCGCAAGGCGAAATCAAGTTGCCCGAACTCATCCAGGCTGGCGCTATAGAGCATCTGACTCAAAGGATTGTCGGCAACGCTGCGAGTCATGTCCACCAAGGCGCCGAGGCGCGCCAGCAATACCTTGATGCACAACGCACTCAGTCCAGTCGCGACCCCTGACATAAACAAGACGCTGCTCAATGGCAGAGAAAACAGGGCATCACCCGCCAGCAACGCCAGGACGATGACAAGACCGACCAGCAACGAGAGCTTTACCGTCAGGCTCAAGCCAAGGCGCCGGTTCAGGGGCCTGCTGCCCTCGCGCAACTGCGCGTACAGCTTTTCGGCCGCGAGCACTTGGGCCTGATCCGGCTTGGTGCGCACTGATTGGTATTCGACTGTCTGGCCGTTTTTGGCAATAGGCGTGACATAAGCGCTAACCCAGTAATGATCGCCATTCTTGCAGCGATTTTTTACCAAGCCCATCCAGGAAGACCCGGACTTGAGGGTCGCCCACATGTGTTTAAAGGCCGCATCAGGCATGTCTGGATGCCTGATGATGTTGTGGGGTTGCCCCAATAACTCGGCTTCAGTAAACCCGCTTATCCTGACGAAATCAGGATTGACGTAGGTAATGTTGCCCTGAATGTCAGTCGTAGACAGGATATTGGCATCTGCGGGCAGCTCTATGAACTGTCCGGTTACGGGTTGATTGTGCCGCATTCATGTGTACTCGTATCAGGTTCTCAGGGGACTCCCGTACAGGAGATGGCATGCAGAAGGTGGTCTCGATTGGTTTCCCGCTGCGCAACTAATTGAGAACACCCTCTAAGCGTTGTGCTATTGCCATTTTTACTTCGGGGTCTTGCTCGTCCAGTTTGCGCAAGGCATCGAGAGAGGCGTTCTCCACGGCGGCCAGGCGCACGGTCCAATCGGAATCGTGGAGCAGATCAAGCAAGTCGTCGCCGCTGAGGCGTGCAGCGACCAGGCGCCGAACTTCAGGTTCGGGGTCGGTGCTCATCAGCCCGAGGCTTTCTTCGGGTAGGCGCTGGGCAACGAATTTACGCACCTGACGATCATCGTCACGGATAAAGCGAAACAACCGACCCGGCGCGATACGCTGCACGACGTAGGCGCGAACCAGATAGTCCAGGTCGCCAGCCATCTGCTCCAGTTGTTCGACCGGAAGACGGTCAGCGACGGTGATGCGCACTTCGCGGTCAGGGTCATGCATCAGTTCGCCGAGCTGTTCGCGCGGCAGACGGTAGGCGACGGCGCGGCGCACCACTTCGTCTTCGTCCTGCTTGAGGTTGACCAGCCCCTCCACCGGGGCGTAGCGCACGGCGATGGCCCGGCGCTCCCAAAACGGGTCGGCGAGATAACGCACGGCTATCTGCGGATTGTTGCGAAAGAAACGATCAATCTGCCGACCGCTGTACACCGCCACACAGGTGACGCCGGGGGTGCAGCGGCCGCTGAGCAGCAGGTTGCCGTGAAAACTGCAGGCGCGGCAGTCGGCAATCGGGGTGATATCCGCAATCGGGTCGTCGGCCATGGCTCAGTCCTCGATCACTTGGGCCAGGACGATGCCGGAGGCGGCTTCAAGGTCGTTGGTGAGCACCGAGCAATGGCTGCTGGAGTTGACCAGATAGACGTTGAAACCGGGGCAATGGGCAACCGGGCGGGCGTTGGCGACAATATCGTCGTCCATGCAGCAGGTGAAATGCACGCCGGGCCAGGCGCCGCGCAGGCTGGCGAGCAGCGCATCGTCAAGCGGGCTGCGCTCGGCCTGGTTAATCACGTTATCAAGCAGGCTCTGTTCGATCATGATGGTTTCCATCCGTTGCTATTGCCGGTAAAGCGCACGCGCTGATCGGGCTCGGCACCCATGGCCTTGGCCAGCCAGGGTGGCGGTGCGCTGGCGAGTACCCGTTGCAGTTCTTCGACGATTTCATGGGCTGGCACTGGGGCGGCGACTTTGATCGGGTGTACCCCGACGCGGATCACCTTGGCCGCCGCCGGGCCGCCGATGCTCAGGGTGTAAAGCAGTTGGCAGTCGTGCAGCAGTGCGGCGCGGCGGACCAGACGATCCTCTTCCTCCTGCACCGGAGCAGGTTCGCGCAGGGCGATCAGCCGACTGGCCTTGGGCGAAATCTGATAGATGAGAAAACGCGCACAGTTACCGAAGCTGCCGTTCAAGCATTCGCCCTGATTCGAGGCACAGGCGATGCGCACCGAGTCGCGCAGGTCGCCGTCGCGGTAAGCCTCAGGCGTTGGCAGCGGCTCCTGCGGCATTTGCACACCACGCCCGCGCAACAGGCTAACGGCACGTTGCAGCTGACGCTCGTTAATGGCCTGCGGCTGTGCGCTGCTCTCGGTCGGGATAAGCAAGCGCGCGCGCAAACGTGACAGGCGTAGTTTTTCCAGGCGTGAAGCAGTGATCGGCTCTCCGGTCACAGCAAGAACTGCACGTAACAAACGTGCGCTATCCATACCCTTGATTTCGCGCGCCGCCAAAGCGATGCGCAAGGCGAGGTGGGGTGGCAGGCGGGGTCCTGCGTTGGCTGCGGCCATGGGCTCAATCCTCGCTGGCTCGCTTGGCCCGCAGGGTGATGGGCAGGGTCGGCGGGATAGACATGGGCTCCAGGTAATAAGCACTGCCATCGCCCAGAGTGACTTTTCCGCCCCAGCAGTCAGGGCTGTCATGCTCAAGACTGACGATGGTTTCTTCCAGGTCTTTTTTTGCAACGTAGAAGGTCAGTTGACCTTGCGAGTTACGACGGATCATGACGCTCGGCATGGTGTTGCTCCATGGGCGAAGAGTTGGCCTGGCGCTGTATGAAAAGTGGCTGCGACCAACGAAAAATGCGGGAGGGCGAGCCCTCCCGGCACATACCGGACAGCGACGACTCAGCGAACCAGGTCGTAGTTGTAGTCGGTGGTTTGCATACCACGGGTTTCTTCGTCCAGACGCTCAAGCACGGCGTTGACCAGGGTGGTCAGCATCTGCATGGCGCCTTCGTAACCCATGGTGGTCTGGCGGTGCAGGTGGTGCCGGTCGAAGATCGGGAAGCCGAGACGGATCAACGGCACCTCGAACTCTTTGCCCTTGTGCAAGGTGTCGCGCTGGATGAACTTGCCGTAGCTGTTGCCGATCATGAAGTCCGGCTTGTCGGTGAAGACCAGCGAACGCATGTGCCACAGATCCTTGCCGGTGTAGACCGTGCAGTTTTTGCCATACGGTGAGGTTTCCAGCAGGGCTTCGACCGCCTTTTTCCAACGCTTGTTACCGTTGTTGCACAGGATGTGTACGGGCTCGGCGCCCAACTCCAGCAAGAACTTGACCATGCCCATAACGAAGTCCGGGTCACCCCATAGGGCGAAACGCTTGCCGTGCAACCAAGTGTGCGAGTCGGTCATCATGTCGACCAGCCGACCGCGTTCCTTGCTAAGGCTTTCCGGAATGTCCTGGCCGGTGACTTCGCTGACTTTCATCAGGAATTCGTCGGTCCAGTCCAGGCCCATGGGCACGCTCAACTTGGGCACGTCCTGCTTCCAGGTGCCTTCGACCAGTTTGCGGGTCTTGTCCAACTGCCAGGGTTGCAGCAAGAAGGTGGTGTAGGCGTTTGGCGCGTCCTTCATCTCGTCTTGGGTGGTGCCGCCTGAGTACATGCGGAAGTGCCCGTCAGCCGGGGTATCCAGCACTTCGTCCGGGTCGGAAAGGAAGCTGTAGCCAACGTCCATTTCCTTGAGCATGCGCTTGATTACCCGGAAGTTGCCCAGGTAAGTCTCGAAGCCCGGCACGATGTTGACCTTGTGGTTACTGCCAACCACCTTGTCGTCCATGGTCTTGAGGGTGAAGTAGCGGGCGATGCCTTCGAACATGTTGTCCCAGCCGGTGACATGGCTGCCAACGAAGCTCGGGGTGTGGGCGTAGGGTACGGCAAAGTCTTCGGGAACTGAGCCTGCGACCTTGGAGTTGTTGATGAAGGCGTTGAGGTCATCGCCGATAACTTCAGCCATGCAGGTGGTGGAGACCGCGATCATGTCGGGCTTGTAGGTTTCCCGACAATTTTGCAGGCCGTCCTTCATGTTCTGCTGACCACCGAATACCGCGGCGTCCTCAGTCATGGAGTCGGAGACGCAGGAAATCGGCTCCTTGAAGTGACGGTTAAAGTAAGTGCGGAAATACGACACGCAACCTTGCGAGCCATGCACATACGGCATGGTCTTCTCAAAACCCAAGGCACAGAGCACCGCACCCAGTGGCTGGCAAGCCTTGGCCGGGTTGATGGTCAGGGCCTCGCGCTTGAAGTTCAGCTCCTGGTATTCCTGAGTGGTGGTCCACTGGAAGACTTCGTCGATTTTTTCCTGGGGGTGCTTCTCTTCGAAATCATCCCGCTTGCGGGCGAGCGAGTCCTTGTATTCGTCTTGCAGAAACAAGGGATAACTGGCTTTGATGTTGTCGACTTGCTGGCTCATGATTCTCTCCTTCGCCTCACTCATCTGTGAACGGCGATCACGGAAATCGGCTGCGGGCGAGCCCGCAGCGGATGTTGCACTCCAATGGGCGAATCAGGCGCTGGCCGCGACTTTCTCGGCGACCTGCTCCGGTTTCTGCCACGGTGCTTGCAGTTTTTTCCAGCATGGGTTGTTCAGGGTCATGTCCATGTCACGGGCGAAAATGGCGAAGCCGTCGAAGCCGTGGTACGGGCCTGAGTAATCCCAGGAGTGCATCTGCCGGAAGGGCACGCCCATTTTCTGGAAGATGTACTTTTCCTTGATGCCAGCGCCGATCAGGTCAGGTTTGACCTTCTTCACGAACTCTTCGAATTCGTAGCCGGTGACATCGTCGTACAACAGCGTGGCGCTCCCCATTTCCTTGAGCGTGCGGTCGTAGTCGTCGTTGTGACCGAACTCGTAGCCGGTGCCGACCACTTCCATGCCCAAGTCTTCATAAGCGCCGATCACGTGACGTGGGCGCAAGCCGCCGACGTAAAGCATGACGCGCTTGCCTTCCAGACGTGGCCGGTACTTGGCGATCACCGCTTGCCATTCAGTCTCATAGCGGGCGATCACTTCTTCGCACTTGGCCTTGATGCTGTCGTCGAAAAACGCAGCAATGGCGCGCAGCGACTCGGCTGTTTTGGTCGGGCCGAAGAAGTTGTACTCCAGGTACGGAATACCGTACTTCTCTTCCAGGTGGCGGGAGATGTAGTTCATCGAACGATAGCAGTGCAGCAGGTTGAGTTTGACCTTGGTGGTCAGCTCCATCTCTGCCAGGGTGCCATCGCCGGACCACTGGGCCACGACGCGCAAGCCCATCTCTTCGAGCAGGATGCGCGACGACCAGGCGTCACCGCCAATGTTGTAGTCGCCCAGGATAGAAACGTCGTAAGGCGTGCTCTGGAAGCTGTCGTCATTGTCCCGATTGGGCAGTACCCAGTCGCGGATCGAGTCGTTGGCTATGTGGTGACCGAGCGATTGCGACACGCCACGGAAACCTTCGCAACGCACCGGAACCACGGTGGTTTCATGCTCGATGGCCTTTTTCTTGGCCACCGCTTCAATGTCGTCGCCGATCAGGCCGATAGGGCATTCGGACTGGATCGAGATGCCCTTGTTCAGCGGGAACAGGGTCTGGATTTCGTCGATCAATGTAGAGAGCTTCTTGTCCCCCCCGAAAACGATGTCCTTCTCCTGGAAATCCGAGGTGAAGTTCATGGTCACGAAGGCGTTCACGCCGGTGGTGCCGATGTAATAGTTACGCCGACCGGCACGCGAATATTGACCGCAGCCCACCGGGCCGTGGGAAATATGGATCATGTCCTTGACGGGCCCCCACACCACCCCTTTGGAGCCAGCGTAGGCGCAGCCACGGATGGTCATCATCCCCGGCAGAGACTTCTTGTTGGAAGTGATGCACTTCTTGGACTGCTCCAGCGTTGGATCATTGGGCGCCAAGTGTTTTGCACGCTCTTTGCGCGCTTTTTCGGGGTAAACCTCCAGGACTTCCTGGATAAGGGATTCGACTTCCTCGCGTGACATACCGGACATGGTATGAACTCCTCTTGCCTTGCGTTCGTGTGCGGGTAACGGAGGCCCCGCATTGCGCCAGACGCAACGCGGATCTCCGGCAGGGCTAATCTGCCCTGCCCCGTCCGATGAACCCTCACGGCATGCCTGGCCTGAACTATCGGCAGCCCGTGATCGGGTTCTGAACCTGCGCATGCCTGAACACGAGCAGGTTCATGGCAGAGCTATCAGGCAATTTCTTCAGCGGTCTTACCGACAATGGCAGCGTCTTCTTCATCCATGATGCCGAACTCCATCAACAGCGCTTCGAGTTCGTCCATGGTGATCGGGGTCGGTATGATCATTTTCTTGTTGTGCAGGATTTTGTTCGCCAGCGAACGGTACTCGTCAGCCTGCTTGCAGGTAGGGTCGTACTCAATCACCGTCATGCGGCGAATTTCAGCGCGCTGCACAATGTTGTCGCGGGGTACGAAGTGGATCATCTGCGTGCCCAGCTTCTCGGCCAGAGCGATGATCAACTCATCTTCACGGTCGGTCTCGCGGCTGTTGCAGATCAACCCCGCCAGGCGAACGCTGCCAGAGTTGGCATACTTCACGATGCCTTTGGAGATGTTGTTGGCCGCGTACATGGCCATCATCTCGCCGGAGCAAACGATGTAGATTTCCTGGGCTTTGTTCTCGCGGATGGGCATGGCGAAACCGCCGCACACCACGTCGCCGAGTACGTCGTAGAACACAAAGTCCAAGTCTTCATCGTAGGCGCCTTCCTCTTCGAGGAAGTTGATTGCGGTAATTACACCGCGACCAGCGCAGCCGACACCTGGCTCAGGGCCGCCCGACTCGACGCACTTAATGCCGCCGTAGCCAGCCTTGAGCACATCTTCAAGCTCCAGATCTTCCACGGTGCCGGCCTCAGCCGCCATTTCCATGATAGTGTTCTGAGCCTTGGCGTGCAGAATCAGGCGGGTGGAGTCGGCTTTAGGGTCGCAGCCGACAATCATCACTTTTTTGCCGCTTTCGGCCAGGGCCGCTACGAGATTCTGGGTGGTTGTGGATTTACCAATCCCACCCTTTCCGTAGATAGCGCATTGACGCATTGCCATAATAAAAGTCCTCGGTTTCGTTCCACATCGACAGTGGGCTGTAGGCACGAACAAGCCTGCGCAACTGGACAAGTGCAGTGTTTGTGCCAGCGCTTTAAAATTAAGATAGCCGATTGTTTTAAATCAAATTTTTTATGAATCGCAAAACACCTGAGACAGTGGCATACACAACAAAAAGTCGCGACTGTCGGTTGTAATGGCGACAACCCAACAAACTTCGCGGCCGCTTTTTATTCATGACCGGCCTGCCTTCAACTGCCTATATAGAGTTGCCTGGGGATAACTTCTGGCGAACTTCGGTAACTGTGACAAATACGACAATTGTCGTGAATACCCCGCCCCACGCCCAACCCTGTGCCGCACTCAATATCAGCGATATCAACGAGTTGCCGGGCAATCAACGCTTGGCGTGTTTATTGCGAATTGCTCCTGCGAACATTTACAGCAGGAGCGTCCCGTGAATAACAGCTCGATGCAGAACATTCTGAACAGCCTGGCGAGCGGCAATATCGTTCCCTACCTGGGTCCCGGCGTATTGCAAGGCGTGGTCGACCGCACAAGCGGCCTGCCGATACCGGCCGACAGTAATAGCCTGATCCTGGCCATGACCGGAGGCCAACCCATGGCGCCGCGACTCATGTATGAGTTCCCGCGTGCCGCCATGCACCTGGAAAACAAGAAGGGCCGCAGCTTCATTGAGCGCTTCCTGACACAAACCTACGGCGGCGATAACTGGACGACCTCACCCTTTCACCAGTGGCTGGCCAGCCTGCGCCTGCCTTATGTGATCGATTGCAACCGCGACACCCAGTTGCAACGCGCCTACGCCGACCGCCTGCACACCCTGGTCGTGGGCGCGGCACGGATCGCGGCCACCCCCTACCGCTTCGACCTGTATCAGTTCGACGGCACGCGCTATCACCCCATCAGCCTGGAACAGGTGGATTCGGAGTTGCCGGTGTTGTTCAAACCGGTAGGCACCCCGCTGCCCAAACCGAACTACGTCGCCAGCGATGCTGACTTTGTGGACTACATCACCGAGCTGATGGGCGGCTTTGCCGTACCCGCCTGGATAAAGCTGCAACGCCGCAACAAGCGCTACCTGTTCCTGGGCATGCGCTTTAACCGTGACACCGAACGCATGGTCATGAGCGACTTGATCCATGACGCCGCCGACGATGCTGGCTGGGTGCTGATCGCCGACCCCAGCGCCAAGGAACGCAAGGTCTGCGAGCGCAAGAACCTGCAACTGATCGAGGCCGACTGGAGCGAACTGTTCGCCCTGGCCTCTCCCGACACCGCCAAGGTGGCTTGACGACACCTTCTACTGAACCCGTTCCACAGAGAGAGAGCCCAACCATGCTGCTGAAAAACTACGAAACCCGATGTCTGCTATGCAACCTGAGCATCCTCGGCGCGTCTACCCAGCCCGACACCTTCGCCTTCCGTGGCGACCTGGTGCTCGAAGAAGGCGACATCGCGGACGCTTCCGGTCGCCGCATGCCTCCCAAATCAGTGGTCAAGCAGGCCGCAGTGCTGGAACACAACGGCAAGCTGAGCATGGTCGTCGGCGGGCTGATTGACCTGGCTACCCTGCCACTGTTCGTCGAAAACTATCGCGCAGACCTGGCACCGGACATTCAGGTGCTTTTCTACGTAGAAAACCTCGGCAAAGCACTGATCGTTGACCTGGACGGCGTCAACATCACCCTGCTGCCACACTACGACGGCGGTGCGATATGGAATACCTTGATGGGCGACCTGAAACTGGACAAGGACGACTTCAAGGGCTACAGCGCCGAAGACAAGCTGCTGGTCATCCAGAAGGCCCTGGCCGAGTACTCACCAAAGCTGGACAGCCTCAGTTTCCCGCAAGCCCTGGGGCATATCGTCGAACTACGCCGCGAGGCACGCGGGCCAATCTAAACAACGGCTCCCGGACACGGCAGAGCGGTGCCAGGTGCCGCTCTTTATTAGCCGATAGATAGCTGTCCATTTTGCGGGACTGATCCTGGTTTTCAATTCAATTACTTTTTTGGTTAATTGGACGCCCCCTGGTTTTGTACAAAAGCGCAGTAAACCAGGGGAACGGACACCCAGCCTAAAGCAGGCCATAACCAGCTTCAGGGATGCTGATGCCCTTCGCCGCCGCAGGCCTGTTCATCGTGGGGTTGGCCGGTCGGCAGGGTGCCGGCCAGGTAGGCTTTGACCGCCCGTTGCGGGTCGGTTTCGACGGTCGTCAGCAGGACCACGCCGCGTTCACCCATGCGCCGGGTTACGCCTTCGCCGGCACTGCCGGCAATTGCGATATCGACGCTGTGCAGGGGGTGGCGTTCCGGTTGTGGGCAGACGTGCCATTCATGCAGGCAGGCATGTTCGTCCAGTTCCAGGGTGTAGGCGCCATCCGGCGCCTCGCCGGGCCAGACGTCGAATACCCGCCAACGGTGCGCACGGCCGGCGTGCCCGGCGATCTGGCCGTGGCGGTCGATGGCCACGGCGATCAGTTGACGGGCATTGTGTTGCTCTTGGCCCATGCTCACGCCACCTCATCCGACAAGGCAAAACGCACGCGCTGCTCAGCCGCGACACCCAGCAATTTGGCCAGCCACGGGGGCGGCGAGTTGCTCATTACGGTTTGCAGTTGGGCGATGACCTCTCGCGCCAAACCACCGTCGACCGTCTTCATTGGGTAGATGCCACCCTTGACCACTTTGGCTGCCGCCGGGCCGCCGATGGAGACGATGTAGAGCACCTGACAATCCTTGATCAACTCGGTGCGGTAGGCGTTCTTGTCCTCGGCGTATTCCGCTTCGAGCGCGGAACGGATGTCGACCAGCACCGTGCTGTCCAGACCCACCTGATAGACCAGAAAGCGCAGGCACGAGCCGAAGTGGCCGTCCAGCCGTTCACCGTTGTTGGAGGCGACGGCGACGCGGATGGTGTCCGGCGGCATGCTCTCCAGTTGCACCGGCACTGGCATGTCTTCAGACAGGGTTTCGCCCCAAAGAATGCGCACCGCGTCTTTCATGGCGGGCAAATCCAGGCCAGTGCCAATGTCCTCGCCATCCTCGTCGCCATCGATGATGCCCAGGCCGATCTTGATGTCGGTCACGGTGATGGTTTGCAGGCTTTGCTCGCTGAGTCCACCTTCGATGCGCTGGTGCAGCACTTCCAGCAACTTGCCGACACCGACGCCGGGCATGGCCCTGGCGGCCAGGGCGATACGTAAAGCGGTTTCACGGTTCATGTTCACGGGAGCATTCATTTTCAGGCCTCCTGGGGTCTGTTGGCGCAATCCAATAAGGCGCTCGAAGGGCTACGCTGCCTTCCTCGTCGCCGATCATTCATTCGTCGTCATCGTCCTCATCGTCCTCATCGAGCACCCGCGTGATGCGCTGGTAAATCTCTACGCGGTCGCCTTCCTTCAACGGGCTGTCGAGCTTTACGAACTTGCCGAACACACCGACCTTTTGTGTGCGCAGGTCGATTTGGGGGCAGCAGCGCAACAATCCGGATTTTTCTATGGCCTGCTCAACCGTGCTGCCGTCGCCGACCTGACAGGTCAGCAGCAACGGCTGGGTGGGCGCGGCATACACGACGGCGACTTTCATGGTGTGCCTCCAGAGTCGGTCATGGCAGAAGGGCTCACTGCGCAGCGGTTCATTGCAAAACCACCAACTCGCCGTGGGTCTTGATACGCCGCTCGGAACGGCGGCGGTCGAGGATGCGTTTGCCCGCCAACAGAAAGCCCAGGACGATGAACGCCCCCGGTGGCAATACGGCCAGCAGCACGCCTGAATAATTCGGTATCACCGTGATTTCCATCCAGTGGAAATGCGGCCCGAGCAGCAACGAAGCCTGGGAGAACAGCGTGCCACTGCCGATGATTTCGCGGATGCCGCCGACCAGCGTCAGGAACCAGGTAAACCCCAGACCAATACCGGCACCATCGAGGATCGACGGGATCAGCGGATGCTTGAGGCAGAATGACTCAGCCCGGCCCAGCACGGCGCAATTGGTGACGATCAGCGCGATGAACAGCCCGAGCACCTTGTACAGTTCATGCACCCAGGCGTTCATGGCCATGTCGATGATCGTCACCACGCCCGCGATGATGCCGATCATCAGCGGGTTACGGACTTCCGGGGAAATGGTATGGCGCATCAGCGAGATAATCGCGTTGGTGCAGATCAACACGGCGGTCGTCGCCAGCCCCATGCCCAGCCCGTTGGTCGCGGTCGACGTGACCGCCAGTACCGGACACAGCGCAAGGATCTGCACCAGCGTTACGTTGTAATCCCAGAGCGCGCCCGTGAAGAAACGCCAGGTCGGGACGTGCTCAACAGCGCTGCTGCTCGCAACAGTGGGGGAACATTGGCTACTCATGGTTGTGACTCCTGTTTCAGCTCAAGACTTTCGACGTGGCGCGCCTGGAACTGCAACGCCTGGAGGATGCCCTTGACCACCGCACGCGGGGTAATGGTGGCGCCGCTGAACTGGTCGAACTGGCCGCCATCCTTCTTCACGGCCCAGGCCTTGATCGGGATATTGGTCAAAGACAAGCCGTTGAAACGGGTGATCCAATCACTCTTGGCAATGTCGATTTTGTCCGCCAGACCGGGGGTTTCCTTGTGGGTGAGCACACGCACCCCAAGGATTTTGCCGGAGCTGTCCACGGCGATCAGTTGCACGATCGGCCCGCCATAGCCGATGGTGCGCACGCGAAAGGCGATGGCCGTGAGTTGACCGGCCAGCCGCGCCGGATAAACCTCCACATCACCCAATACGCTATCGGTGACGTGGAAGGCATCACCCAGCGGGTTGTTGTCATACAGCTTGGCGGGCAGTACCTGACGCAGCACCGCGAGTTGGTCATTCTGTTGTTGGCGAAGGATGCCGTCACGGGTGTAAAAGTCGCTCAGCAGCAGCGCAAAGGCCACCAATGCACAGACCACGCCGAGCGATACGCTCTGGTAGGCCAGCTTGGCGCGCCAGCGTTCGAACAGCGAGAGCGGTGTCGGCGGCGGCAGGCTGTCCGACTCGATTCTTTCACTGCTCATACCTTGTCCACCTCTTTGGTTTGCCGGGTCCAACTGGCCGCCACCAACGGCTTGCCACGCACGTTTCGACCGTAGACCCGCGGCCGACAGTAGCGATCGATCAGCGGCGTGAGGGCGTTCATGAACAGTACGGCGAAGGCCACCGCCTCGGGAAAACTGCCCCAGGTGCGGATGACATAGATCAGCACGCCGCTACCGACGCCGAAGATCAAGCGACCCGTGCGGCCGACCGGCGAGGTGACCGGATCGGTGGCGATGAACAGCGCGCCCATCATCAGCCCGCCCGAACTCAGGTGAAACAGCGCGCCGGGGTAGCGCAATGGTTCGAGCTGGTGAGCCAGCGCCGCGAGCAGCGCCACGCTTAACAGCATGGTCACGGGGATTTCCCAGTGGATGATGCGCAACGCCAGCAACCACAAGCCACCGACCAGCAGCAGCACTTCGGAGGTTTCGCCCAGGCTGCCACCGCTATACCCCAGAAGCGCCGGTAGCAGCGAGAAGTCACCGGCCAGAATGTCGGCGGCGCTGCGGTGCAACGTCAACTGGGTCTTGAGGTTACCCAGCGCAGTGGCGCCGGAGACAGCATCCGCTTGCGGCGCACCAGCAAACGTAATGCGCAGCCCTTCGAAGAAATCCGGCGAGCCAATCGCCCACAACGAGTGCGGCAGCGCCCAGTGGGTCATTTGCAGCGGGAAGGAAATCAGCAACGCGACTCGCGCCGCCATCGCCGGGTTGAACGGGTTCTGGCCGATGCCACCGTAGACCTGCTTGCCCAGGCCAACGGCGAAAAAGCTGCCACCTACGCCGATCCACCAAGGTGCCCACGGCGGCAGTGTCAACGCCAGCAGCCACCCGGTGACCAGTGCCGAGCTGTCCAGCAGGCGCCGTTGCGGCTGCTTGAGGAAGCGCAGGCACATCGACTCGCAGAGCACCGCACTGGCTGTGGTGACCACCCAGAGGTTGATCGCGGGCCAGCCGAACAGGTAGCAGCCAAAGAAGGTCGCTGGCAATAAGGCCAGGCAGACATGCACCATGATGCGGCGGACCGACGAGCGATCATGGGCGAACGGACTGGATGCGATGCTCATGGTTGCACCTCCTCATTGGCCGTCACCGGCTTGGCGCGGTTCTTCTTGGCTGCCTTGAGCGCAGCTTCCTCGGCCAGACGCTGCGCACGAGCATCGGTCGCCTGCTTGATGTAGTCGTTCTTGCGCGTGGCATTGCGCTGCTCGTCATGTTTGCCCATGGCGTATTGGAAATACTGCACAAGCGGGATGTGCGACGGGCAGACATAAGAGCAGCAACCACAAAGGATGCAATCACGCAGGCCAAAGTCGTTGGCCCGTTCGAAGTCATCGACGCGGGTGTGGGCCGCCATTTCCAGCGGCATCAGGCCCATCGGACAGGCGTCCACGCAGCGCGCGCATCGGATGCAGGGTTCGGCCTCGTCGTGCGGCACTTCATGGCGATCCAGCGCCAGCACGCCGGTGGCGCCTTTGATCACCGGCACCTGACTGGACGGCAACAGCGCGCCCATCATCGGCCCGCCGAGCAACAGGCGTTGCGGCTCATGGGTGAGCCCGCCGCACGCATCCAGAAGCGTTTGCACCGGGGTGCCGATCCTGATTTCCAGATTGCGGGGGGTGGCCACACAACCGCCGGCCACCGTAACGACACGGGATATCAACGGCCGACCGAAACGTAGCGCCTGCTGGATGGCGTAGACCGTGCCGACGTTATGCACCAACACCCCGACCGAGGTGCTGCGCCCTTCTGCGGGCACTTCGCGCCCGGTAATTTCCTGAATCAACTGCTTGGCCGAACCCATCGGATAGAGCGCCGGAATCGCGACCACCTCAATGGCCCCATGCGTCTTGCTGGCCTCGCGCATCGCTGCCAACGCCTCGGGCTTGTTGTCCTCGATGGCGATAACAATGTTGTAGGCGCGCAGGATGTGTTGGACCAGCCGAGCACCTTCAACGATGGCATCGGCCCGTTCGCGCATCAGCATGTCGTCGGTGGTGAGGTATGGCTCGCACTCGCTGCCGTTGATCAGCACCGTCTTGATTTCGTGTTTCGCGCCCTGCTTGAGCTTGACCGCTGCCGGGAAAATAGCGCCGCCGAGGCCGACGATACCGGCCGCCGCCACGCGGTCAGCGAGTACCGTGGGGTCTTCGTCGAACGGGTCGGCTGGCACATCCAGCTTCACCCAGCGGTCTTCGCCGTCACACTCAATGACGATGCCGTTGGTGACCAGGCCCGAGGGGTGCGGTGCGTTAATCGGGCCGATCTCGACAATGCGCCCAGAGCTGGGTGCATGCACCGGTGCCGACAGCTCGGACGGCGAACTGGCAAGCAACTGACCCTTGAGCACCAGATCACCGACCTGGACCAACGGCAGGCATTCGGCACCGGCATGTTGCCGCAGCGGCAGGTACAGATGCTGCGGCAGCGGCACTTCGCCGATGGGCAGCAACGTTGACCGTTCCTTGTTCGGCGAAGGGTGGATACCACCGCGTATACGGGCGAAATTGAACATGGGGAAGCTCCGTGAATCGGCTCAGGCGATCTGAGGTTTTGCCCACTGCCAGTTATCCAGGGACAGGCCCTGCGGATTAAGAGAAACGCAATCTTCCGGGCAGGCCGTTTTGCACTTGCCACAACCGGTGCAGATACTCTGCAACACGTTGTGGACCTGCCCGTTGGCGCCAACGATGGCGTCGGTCGGGCAGGCCCGGTAGCAGCGGGTGCAGCCGGTACACTGTGCGGCATCTATGTGCGCCAATAACGGCACGCTCATTGTTCCGGGGTCCAACCCCACACCGAGCAGCTCCGAGAGTTTTTGCGCCAGGGCCATGCCGCCGGGAGGGCAACTGGTGACGCTGGCGCGACCCTCTACCATCGCGTTAGCCGCGGCGGTGCAACCGGGAAAACCGCATTGCCCACACTGGCTGCCAGGCATCATTTCCAGGACTTCCTTGAGCAGCGGGTCTTCATCGCTCACTGCGAAAATTCGTGCAGCTACACCCAAACCGCTGCCCAGCAATACACCTATCAACGCCAAGACCGCTGTCGCTATCAACATATCCATCTCCATGCGCGGCAATGGCCGGGAATAGTTATCAGACCAGGCCGCCAAAACCCATAAAGATCAGCGCCAACATGCCACCGGTGACAAAGGCAATCGGCGGACCGCTGAAGGACACCGGCACGGTGGCCACATTCAGCCGCTCGCGCAGCCCGGCGAAGATGATCATGACCAGAGAAAAGCCGACCGACGAACCGAAGGCGAACAGCCCCGCCTGAACCAGCGTATGGCCTTCACGCACGCTGATCAGTGGCACCCCGAGTACGGCGCAGTTAGTGGTGATCAGCGGCAGGTAAATGCCCAGCGATCGGTAGAGCTTGGGGCTGGTCTTGCGCAGCGCTATTTCGATCAACTGGACCAAGGCCGCGATGATCACGATGTAAGCCAGGATGCGCAGGAAGCCGATACCCAGCGGCTGCAACACCATGTGTTCGATCAACCAACTGGAAATCCCCCCCAGCGTGATCACGATGGTTGTCGCCACGCCCATTCCCAGGGACGGCTCCAGCTTGCCGGACACACCCATGAACGGGCACAGGCCGAGGAAGCGAACCAGCACCACGTTATTAACCAACACGGTGCCTAGCAAAAACAGCATGTAATCCATAGACGCCCACCTTTTGAATCCGATCCCCGTGCCCGCCATGGACGTCGAGTGCTGAGGGCGTTTTTGCATCAACTATGCCAGATACCTCCTAGCTGCCCTTGAAGGCCCCAGGAGCCGAAAAAACATGACCCAGATCAATTCAAACCCAGAAAACCCAGCCCACCCCTACACGCGTCCGGGGGTACGTGTAGGTTTTACGACAGAGAAGGCCAGCCACAGCCCAGCCTCTGTGAGCTTACGTACAAGAAAACACCGCTACGCAGGCAAACCGGCTTCTGTATGGCGTTGTTATGCAGTAAACCCGCAGGCTGTCGGGTTTTTTGTGCAGCGGCATAGGGTTTGCAACTTGTAGTCCAAGCGGCCCTATCTATGTAGAACCATCAAGTGGTTCTGCTGCATTTCAAGTTCGCGGGTGTCCCTCATTAGACGAGGCAAAGCGCATGACCCAGGCCAAGCAAATCCCAGGCAGTGAAACGCCGAGCGCTACCACGATTGATTCCGAACTGTTGCCGGAGGTATTCCAACAGGTGGTGGAGCACGCCCCTGTCGCCATCTCGATCACTGACCTGCGCGCCAATATCCTTTATGCCAATCGCGCATTCAGCAGCACCACCGGCTACTCGCGCGCCGAAGTGCTGGGCAAGAATGAATCGGCGCTGTCCAGCGGTACGACCCCGCGACTGGTCTACCTGGCGCTGTGGAGTCGACTGGCGCAAAAAAAGCCGTGGTCAGGCGTGCTCGTCAACCGACGCAAAGACGACAGCCAGTACCTCGCTGAACTGACCGTGGCGCCAGTGCTCGACGAGCAGGGTGAAACCATCTACTACATCGGCATGCATCGCGACACCAGCGACCTGCATGAACTGGAGCAACGCGTCAGCAATCAGCGCCTAATGATCGATGCGGTGGTCAATGCGGCGCCTGCGGCGATGGCTGTAGTCGATCGCGAGCATCAAGTGCTGCTGTCTAACCCCAGCTTCTGCCGACTGTCACGCGAGTTGACCTCCGACGGTTCGGCGGAAAGCCTGGTGACGTTGCTGCGCGATAACCTGCCCGGCCCGTTCAATGACCTGGAACAACAAGACAAAGCGTTCGGCGGCAAGGAGATATCCTTCGACCTCGGCGGCTACTCACCACGCTGGCTGTCCTGCCATGGTATGGCGATTCATATCGAGGACGAACGCGCCGACGTATTCTTCGCCCCCGGCGAGGATCGCTACCTGTTGCTGACCCTTAACGACATTTCCGAGCTTCGGCAGAAGCAGCAGGACTCGCAACTCAATGCCCTGAAGGCGCTGATGGCCGAGGAAGAATTGCTCAACGGTATGCGCGAGACGTTCAATGGCGCGATCCATCGTCTGCAAGGGCCGGTCAACCTGATCAGCGCCGCCGCGCACATGCTCGAACGCCGCCTGGGCGACAAGGCCGAGAACGATGCCGTGCTCAAGGCCATGCTCGATGCGAGCGCGGCCGGCATGGAAGCACTGGAAAGCCTCAGTGGCTCGATCCCCGTGCGCATGGCCGAAGCCAAGCTGCCAGTGAACATCAACCAGTTGATTCGCGAAGTCATCACCCTGTGCACCGACAGCCTGCTCGGCCAGGGCATCATTATCGACTGGCAGCCCGCGATGCGCCTGCCTTGGGTGCTGGGCGCCGAAAGCCGGCTGCGCAGCATGATCAAGCAGTTGATCGAAAACGCCATCGACGCCATGAGCCAGAATCAGATCGTGCGCCGCGAGCTGTTCATCAGTACCCGCGTGGAGAACCAGCAGGTGGTGCGTATGGAGATCAACGACAGCGGACCTGGCATCCCGCCGGAACTGATGTTCAAAGTCTTCCAGCCATTCTTCAGCACCAAGCCACCGCATAAGGCCGGGCGCGGCATGGGGCTGGCGGTGGTCCAGGAAATCGTGACCGAACACGCAGGGGTCGTGCATATCGACAGCCAGTATCACGACGGCTGCCGGGTGATAGTCGAACTGCCTTTCTCGGCAGCCAGCTGATCAGCGGAGGACACCCTATGAGTTCGTCGTTAGCCCAACGCCCTGTCATGCCGACCCGAATCGAGCTGTACGACGGACAATTACAGGCTCTGTCAGGGATTGCCCGGATCATTTCCCGAGAACAGCAGATCGAGGAAGTCCTGGCCAAGATTCTCGCCGTTATGCACAACGACCTCGGCCTGTTGCACGGGCTGATTTTGATTTCCGACCCGGCCAACGGCTCGGTGCTGGTCGGTGCCATCCACAGCGATTCGCAGGATGTAATACGCGCTTGCGAGAACGTGCGCTACCGGGTTGGCGAAGGCGTCATCGGCAATATCTTCAAACATGGCAACAGCGTGGTGTTGGGGCGCATATCCTCGGACCCGCGCTTCCTTGACCGTCTGGCCCTGTATGACCTGGAAATGCCTTTTATTGCCGTGCCGATCAAGTCCCATGAGGGCAATATCATCGGCGTGCTCGCCGCGCAGCCCGACAGCCGCGCCGACGACTTGATGGCCGAGCGCACGCGCTTTGTGGAAACCGTCGCCAACCTGCTGTCGCAAACCGTGCGCCTGGTGGTGAACATCGAGAACGGCCACGAAGTCAAGAATGAGCGCGATGAGCTGCGCCGCGAGGTTCGGGCCAAATACGGTTTCGAGAACATGGTGGTCGGCCACACCACGACCATGCGCCGGGTATTCGATCAAGTGCGCCGGGTCGCAAAATGGGACAGCACGGTGCTGATCCTCGGTGAATCGGGCACCGGCAAGGAGCTGATCGCCAGTGCCATCCATTACAACTCGCCGCGCGCGCATCGCCCACTGATCCGCCTGAACTGCGCCGCGCTGCCGGAAACACTGCTGGAGTCGGAGCTGTTCGGCCACGAGAAAGGCTCGTTCACCGGCGCGGTAAAACAACGCAAGGGGCGCTTTGAACAGGCCGATGGCGGCACGCTGTTCCTCGACGAAATTGGTGAAATCTCACCGATGTTCCAGGCCAAGCTGCTGCGCGTATTGCAGGAAGGAGAACTGGAGCGGGTCGGCGGCACCCAGACGGTCAAGGTCAATGTGCGAATCGTTGCAGCCACCAACCGCGACCTGGAAAGCGAGGTGGAAAAGGGCCGGTTTCGCGAAGACCTCTACTATCGCCTGAACGTCATGGCTATCCGCGTGCCACCGCTGCGTGAACGTACCGCCGACATCCCCGAGCTGGCTGAGTTTCTCGCCGAAAAAATTGGCCGCCAGCAAGGCCGCAAACTGACCCTGACCGACAGCGCAATCCGCCTGCTGGTCAGCCATCGCTGGCCGGGCAATGTACGTGAGCTGGAGAACTGTCTGGAGCGCTCCTCGATCATGAGCGAGAACGGCAGCATCACTCGCGATGTGGTATCGCTGACCGGCCTGGATAACGACTCCCTGCCGCTGACACCACTGCCGGAGGTGAACCTGGCCGATGACAACCTGGACGACCGTGAAAAAGTCATCGCCGCGCTGGAGCAAGCCGGCTGGGTTCAGGCCAAGGCTGCGCGCCTGCTGGGCATGACACCACGGCAGATCGCGTACCGCATCCAGACGTTGAACATCCACATGCGCAAGATATGAAGGCCCTGGCCCCCGCCCAGCTGCCCACGCCTGCTTGCGGCCGCGTGGCCATTGGCTGTTTATGACCGGCCGCGACAACAACCTGTGGCTGGAACTGTGGCGCAAGCGCACAACTGACTTTCATCAAATCGCCGTCAACCCCTTACTGTCGCGCTTCTGGCCTGCCTTGGGGCTTGAGCCCGGCTGTCTGGTCTTTGTGCCTTTGTGCGGCAAAAGCCTGGACATGCTCTGGCTCGCCGAGCAGGGCCACGAGGTGATCGGCGTCGAGTTGAGCCCGTTGGCGACGCGGGCATTCTTTCGGGAAAACAGGCTGCACCCCACACGTACCCAAGAAGGCCAATTCACCCGCTGGCAACATGGGCGAATCAGCATTCTGTGCGGCGACTACTTCGCCCTGACGTCAGCCGACCTCGGGGACATCGACACGGTATACGACCGTGCGGCCCTCACGGCGCTGCCGATGGAGCTGCGCCAGCGCTATGTCGCGCACTTGCGGCGGATCGTACCGGCCAGCGCCAACGTGTTTCTGCTGACCATCGAAGACGCCCAAGCAAGCGACACCCTGCAACAAACCATGGGCGTGGATCAGGAACTGGCCGCGCTGTATCGGGCTGATTTCGAGATCAATCTGGCCCATGTCGAAAGCCTGTTCGAGAACGACCCGCAGGCACCGCAAGCCGCCCCGACCCGCGCTGAATACAAGGTGTACCGACTCACCGGCAAATCCGCCGTTGACGCTGCGAAAACCTGAAAGCGCTGTTTGTCATTTGTCTTACAGTTCCTCTAAATGGGCCGTGCGCTTTGTTAGCTGCCAAACAAAATCTGCGGCCAACATAAGTAAAAAACCTTTTAAATCAAATAGTTAATAAATAGGCACGCGCTTTGCTCAGTATTACTCCACAGACTCTCTCTGCAATGGGGATCGACCATGGAACTGAGCATACTCGGGCAAGACGAATCGGCGCAGCACAGTGCGGGGGGATGCTCCTCCGGCTCTTGCGGCAGCACCGACGATCAGCTCAACCATCTTCCGGATGACATCCGTGAGAGGGTACAAAACCATCCTTGCTACTCCGAAGAAGCTCACCACTACTTCGCCCGTATGCATGTGGCGGTGGCACCGGCCTGCAACATCCAGTGCCATTACTGCAACCGCAAGTACGACTGCGCCAACGAATCACGCCCAGGCGTAGTATCGGAAGTGCTCGACCCGATCCAGGCGGTGAAAAAGGTCAAGGCAGTGGCAGCGACCATCCCACAGATGACCGTGCTGGGCATCGCCGGCCCCGGCGATCCGCTGGCTAATCTGGAGCGTACTTTCGAGACCTTCCGCATGCTCAGCGAGCAAGCGCCGGACATCAAACTGTGTGTATCCACCAACGGGCTGGCGCTGCCGGATGCAGTGGATGAACTGGCCAAGTACAACATCGACCATGTGACCATCACCATCAACTGCGTAGACCCGGAAATCGGCGCCAAGATCTATCCGTGGATCTTCTGGAACAACAAGCGCATACGCGGCAAGAAGGCGGCGAAGATCCTCATCGAACGCCAGCAGAAAGGTCTGGAGATGCTGGTGGCACGCGGCATTCTGGTCAAGGTCAACTCGGTGCTGATCCCCGGCGTCAACGACGAACACCTCAAAGAAGTCAGCCGCGTGGTCAAGGCCAAAGGTGCCTTCTTGCACAACGTCATGCCGCTGATCGCCGAGGCTGAACACGGCACCTTCTACGGTGTAATGGGTCAGCGCAGCCCTGAGCCCGAAGAACTTCAAGACCTTCAGGACGCCTGCGCCGGCGACATGAACATGATGCGCCATTGCCGTCAGTGCCGCGCCGATGCGGTCGGCCTGCTGGGCGAGGATCGCGGTGAGGAGTTCACCCTCGACAAGATCGACGAGATGGAAATCGATTACGAAGCCGCCATGGTCAAACGCGCAGTGATCCACGCGGCAATCAAAGAAGAGCTGGACGAGAAAGCCACGAAAAAAGCGCGTCTGGCGAACATGTCGGTCAACGCCACCACCACCGGCGAAACCGCCAGGCATCACCGCCCCGTGCTGATGGCCGTGGCCACCAGTGGTGGGGGTCTGATCAACCAGCATTACGGCCATGCCACTGAGTTCCTGGTGTATGAGGCTTCGCCCGCCGGGGTGCGTTTCATCGGCCACCGCAAGGTCGACCAGTACTGCGTGGGCGACGACAGTTGCGGTGAGAAAGAATCCGCGCTGTCCGGCAGCATCCGCGCGCTCAAGGGTTGCGAAGCGGTGCTCTGCTCAAAGATCGGTTTCGAGCCCTGGAGCGATCTGGAAGCGGCAGGTATTCAACCTAACGGCGAACACGCGATGGAGCCCATCGAGGAAGCCGTTATGGCGGTTTACCAGGAAATGAGCGGTCGGCTGGAGACTCAAACACCACAACTGCGAGCCAATGCCTGACCCAGGTCTATGGATCAACGTTTAGGGAGGTGCAAGATGGCACTGAAAATTGTCGAGTCCTGTGTCAACTGCTGGGCCTGTCTGGATGTTTGCCCGAGCGAGGCGATTTCGTCGGGCACCACCCAATTCACGATCAGCGCGCAGAAGTGTACCGAGTGCGATGGCGACTTTAGCGAGCAGCAGTGCGCAAGCATCTGTCCGGTAGAGGGTGCCATTCTGCTCGCCGACGGCAGCCCGGCCAACCCACCGGGTTCCCTGACGGGAATTCCACCGGAGCGTCTGGCGCAGGCCATGCGTGAAATTCAGGCTCGTTGAGGAAACGACTATGTCTTGTATCGTCTTCTACGAAAAACCCGGCTGCGCCACCAACAGGCTGCAGAAGGAGTTGCTGCGTTCCAAGGGCCTGGAACTGGAAGTACGCAACCTGCTGGACGAACCCTGGACACGGGAAAGCCTGCTGCCGTTTTTCGGCACTCGGCCGGTTGTCGAGTGGTTCAATTCGTCGGCACCGGCGATCAAATATGGCGAGCTTGGTCCGCTCCAGCAGACCGCCGAGCAAGCATTGGCACTGATGCTGGAACGACCGCTGTTGATCCGTCGCCCACTGATCCGCTTCGGCGAACAGTTCATGGTCGGCTTCGATCTGGTCGCGCTCAATGCCTTGCTGCCCTGCAACGGCAATCTGTCCACGCTGCCCACGGCTATCGACAGCTGTAGCCGCGGTCAACATTCGCATCAGGGTTGCCAGCCCATGGCAGATGCATCGTGAACGGCGCTCAGGCGTTTCGGATGGAGCCCCCCCAGGCGGCTCCATTGCCAAGCCAGCGGCGGGCCAACCATGTCTGGCTGGCGCGCATCATCCAGGCACAACGCATCGGGCAAAGCTGCCTCCCGTTTCACTTGGGTCTGGCCGAGCATGAATATGTCCAATTGATTGGCGAGCACTTTCCCGAGCAGGCCGGTGCGACCAGCAAGGGCTTGGGGCTATTGGCTCACGAATGCGCCGAGTTACGCGAAGAGCTGCTGATGATGCGCAACGACGAATGGCAGGACTTGCGGGGCTTGCTGCTCGCTGGCCGTCGCGGACGCGGGGTCGATGAACTGTGGATGGCCAGCATCGTCGCGGCGGGCTGCATGGGAGGCAGCCACCTGTGGCGCGACCTGGGGCTCGCTTCACGCCTGGATCTGCGCGAGCTGCTGGCGCACAACTTCCCGCTGCTGGCGATGCGCAACGTATTGGACATGCGCTGGAAGAAGTTTTTTTACAAACAATTGTGCGAACAGGAAGGCGGTTATGTCTGCCGCTCGCCCAGTTGCGATATCTGCCCAACCTTTCAGGACTGTTTTGGAGAAGAGCTATGAGCACCAAGCGCATCACCGTAGAACAAGCCCAAGCCCTGCTTGCCGGGGAAAATAACGTCATGCTGCTGGACATGCGCGATGTGCAAGCCTATTGCCAAGGCCATGATCCACGCGCCCTGCACCTCAGCGACCCGACTCTGCGCGGCCTGCTGAAAAATCTGCCCCGCGACATGCAACTGATTATCAGTTGCTACCAGGGCAAAGCCAGCCAAAAAATGTCAAGCCTGTTTGCCGACTTCGGCTTCACCGCCTGCTATAGCCTGGACGGTGGTTACGAAGCCTGGAAATCGCGACCACTGTTCACCTCGCCTTTGGCCAGTTAGAAAAGAGCAAACCTGGCAATCATTTCGGCCTGATCAGGAGCACATGACCATGCAAGTACTCGACACCGAAGCCCGCATCCGCCAGCAACTCGCCGAGAACCCGGTGATCCTTTACATGAAAGGAACGCCCGATAACCCAGAGTGCGGCTTTTCCCGTGCGGCAATCATCGCACTGAAAGAAATGGGCTGCCCGTTCTCCTACACAAACGTACTGGCCGCCCCGCATATTCGTGAAAAATTGCCAACAATCTCGAACTGGCCCACCTACCCTCAGCTGTTCGTCAATGGCGAGTTGGTGGGTGGCAGCGATATCGTGCTCGCCATGCAAGCCGACGGCAGCCTCGCGGCGCTCTTGGTCAAGGCCGGTTATCCATCTAAAACACCGGAGCTGTGACATTTGGAGGCGACATGCGCCAACTCAAGCCCGGAGTAGTCGTCGTGGTCATGGCCCTGCTCCTGGCAGGTTGTGGTGACAAAGTAGAAAGCTTCGGTGGCCCGACCATGGGCAGCACTTACTCAGTGAAGTATGTGCGCAGCCATGGCGGGCCCGATCCAGAACAGGTGCAGGCCAAGGTCGAGGCACTTCTGACAGAGGTCGATGAACAGATGTCGACCTATCGGGCTGATTCACTGGTTTCGCGTTTCAACGACCTCCCCGCACAAAGCTGCATGCAGCTACCTCAACCCATGCTCGACCTGGTTCGATATGGCGACCAACTATCAAAAGAAAGCGATGGCTCTTTCGACCTTACCGTCGAGCCGTTGATGGACCTCTGGGGCTTCGGCCCGCATGGCAAGGGTGAACGAGTGCCGAGCGCCAAAGACATCGCTCAGGCTCGCTACGACGTCGGCTTCGGTCATTTGAGAATCGACGGCACGCAGCTGTGCAAGGACGTCGACATCAAACTGGATTTCGATTCTATCGCCGCCGGCGATACCGTGGAGCGGGCTGCCCAACTGGTCGAAAGCCTGGGCATCAGCAGCTACCTGGTCGAGTTCACCGGAGAGCTTAAGGCCAGCGGCCACAAGCCCGATGGCAGCGCGTGGCGGATCGCCATCGAAGCTCCCCATAACAACGCACAGATAGCACAATTGGTCATTGCGCTGGATAACCTCAGCATGTCCACTTCAGGCGACTACCGTAACTACTTTGAAGAACATGGCAAACGCTACTCGCATACCTTCGATCCGCATACCGGCGCCCCGATTACCCACAACCTGGCCTCGGTCACTGTGGTTGCGCCTTCGGCACTGCACGCCGATGGCCTCTCCACCATGCTGGAGGTCCTGGGGCCGGACAAAGGCTATCGCTACGCCGTCGACCACCAGATCGCTGCCTTCTTCATCACTCGCGAAACCCAAGGCTTCGTCACGCGCAGCACCCCCGCGTTCACTGCAGTGCTTGCGCTACAGGGAACCCCGCGGTGACTGCGCCCAAGGAAGGCACATAAACCAGCAGTCCGCGCGACACTGGCCAGCGAAGCCCAGGGCGGTGAAAATGTCAAAAACCCGCTACCCGGTGGATCGCAATGCTGCCCGCTTAAGTGAACAGCATTGGACTCAAGGACGGGGTTATCTCGACCGTTAGCGTGCGGGGATCAGATGATGGCCCATTCGCTGCTGACCAACACCCCGGACGCTGCGGTCGTCGGTAACCATCCGGGCAACACACTTTTCTGATCCCAACGCTTAGGACGATGCTGGACATCATGCCCTGGCTTCGCTGGGCTAACTAGTTGACTGAGCGGTTAATTAACTTATCTACTGTGCGCCCAATGTCATGGATTGGTTATGCGCATGACCCGACCGCCCCCCCTCAAGGGTGCTCAATGCCCGTTCGCTATTGAGTTGAATCGAATCGACCGCGATGCCGGTGCTGCTCTGGATACTGGCAATCATCCGCTCAATTTCCAGCGTCGACTGTCGAGTACGATGGGCCATTGTTCGCACCTCATCGGCAACCACTGCAAAGCCACGACCTGCCTCTCCGGCACGCGCTGCTTCAATGGCCGCATTAAGTCAAGCAGGTTAGTTTGTTCGGAAAACGAGCAGATCACATCGAGCACTTTGCCAATATCATCGGCTTGGCCGGCGAGGAGTTGGATCTCAGAGCCAGTATTTTGTACATCGCTGCTCATGGCACCGATTTCATCGAACACCTTGCGCACCTGTTCGCGGCAAGAGTGTGCCAGGCGAATGGAGGCACTGACCGCTTCGGAGGTTGAAACTGCGTTACGCGTCACCTCCTCAACCGCCACGGTCATTTCCGTCACCGCGGTAACCGCTTGCTCCAACTCGGTGTTTTGCTGCAGCAGGCTGTGGGTACTCTGCACTGAGTTCCTGAGGCGGTGTTTGGTGCGGCGCAGCAGCTATTCAGCGTCTGCGCGGTTGACCCAGAGGCCTCCAGCCGGACGCAGGAGGTACCGAAGGCGCTGTGGCCGGGGTCAATGCGTGGGAGTCAGCGCTCGCAACAGCGCGGCGATCATCTTCGGGCGCTCGGTCTGTACTCGCGTGACCAGCACGATCTCGCGGTCATACCCCTCCCCGACCGGCGTCACCGTGAAATTGTCGGTCAGGCGCTCCAGTCCGGACCACAATGGCACCAGGCTAACCCCGACGTCGTCGGCCACCAGCATGGCAATGGCCTCGAGCCCGTCCAGGTCGAACAGTGACCTCGGCGCCAGGCCTATATCGCTCAAGTAGCGCTCGGCATGGCGCCCGCCCCATGAACTCGGGTCGTAGCTGATATACGGCTGCGTCTGCAGCGCCTCGGCGATACTGCCGGTTGGCCGATGCCGCGACAATAGCACCAGGCTTTCGCTATGCAGCGACACGCTACGTAACATCTTGGGTAACTCGAACGGCGGCGCGACCAGGATCGCGGCGTCCAGCTCGTCGGCTTGCAGCGCGTGGTACAGCGAACGCGAAGTACCGGGCAGGATCGATGGTTTGATGCCGGGGGCTAGCCGGGTCAATTCGAGCAAGGCTCTGGGCAGGAGCCCCGTGAGCATGGTCGAGATCGCGCCGATTCGCAGCGTACCGGTCAGGCCGTCCAAGTCGGCATCACCGGCCAGCAAGCTCACTTCCCGTACGATCCGCCGTGCCCGCGGCAACAGCGCCAGACACGCTTCAGTGGGCCTGGCCGAATGACCGGCACGCGACAACAACGCAAATCCGAGCTGGCGCTCCAGGGCCTGAATCCGCTGGCTGACTGCCGCTGCGGTAAGCCCCTCGCTTCGCGCCGCATCGGCGATGGAGCCACAATCGATCACCGTGATGAGGCTCTTGAGGTAGCGGCTATCCATAAGAATCTCTTTCGAACGAAGATAAAATTACATGCTATCGCTATTGAACTGAAAGCAACACTCTAGGGCTTATCCATCGTCGCGGGAGATCGACCATGCACGCACTGTTTCACTTGGCTTATTCGAAGTAACGGCCCGTAGGCCTCGGCGATCAACCCTTTGACGGAGCGGCATATGCCTTTGACCATCGTCACCCACACCACCAACGAACCCGCCCTGTTCGGCGCCATGGCCGCTGCCGTGGCGCACCGGCAGGATGGCGAGCTGCTGCATTTGCCGAGCGACTTCGCCCCGGCACTTGGCGCGGATGCGGTGCAGTGGGTAGCCGCTTCCGGCGCACTGATCCCCAGCGGGCTCCTCTGGTACGAGCGTTTCACCGGCCGCCAGGCTTCCCGCGCCAGCAGCCCGCAGGCGATTGTCGAGGCGGCCCGGGCACGCCCCATCATCGTGCCCTGGCACCCCGGCGTGCAAGCCGAAAACGACCTTTCCCATTTACGGACCCTGGCCATTGCGCAAGGTATCCAGGTACATGACCTGAGCGTCGAATCGGGCGCGCAGTGCTGGCACTTGGTGGAACCGGACAGCACCCCGGCGCCCTATGGCCTGTGGTACCGCGACCGCTTCGGGCGCCTGGTATCGACCCCGGCCCCCACCTCGCCAGAAGCCGGCAGGCCCCTGCGCATCGCCCTGGTGGGCGCCTACACCGATCAGCTTCACGTCTACCCCGCCACGCTCGCCGCACTGGGCGACGCCATCGATGCCTTGGGACTGTCGGTGAGCGTCGATTTTGTCGACCCCCGGCAACTGGACATGAACGTACTCGAACAGGCCAGCGGAATCCTCCTGCCAGGCGGTTCGGACATGGCCAATGTGCCGGGGCAACTGCTCGCCGCACGCCATGCCCTGGACAGCGGCACACCTTGCGTCGGGTTGTGCCTGGGTATGCAGACCATGGTCACCGCCCTGGCCCGGACCCTGCCGGCAAGCCGTGAAGCGAACCTGGAAGAAGCCGAGCCCGGCGCACCGTTCAAGAGCTTCGTACCAATGGCCGACACCCCGGGCATGCCGGTGTATCGACTGGGCACGCAGCGCCTGTCGATCGCCGATGAGCGCTTCGCCACGTTGCTCGGCGAGCACGCTCAAGTGCGCTGCAACCACCGCTACCAGCTCAACCCGGAACTGGCGAAGGTCCTCGTCGAGCATGGCATGCGCATCACGGCCACCGATGAAAGCGGGCAGATCGTCGATGCCATCGCCTACCCGCCGCATCCATTCTATATGGGCATGCAGGGCCACCCGGAACAAAGCTCGCGGACAAGCCAACCCCATCCTTTGTTGACGGCCTTCCTCGAGGCCGCCCGGCACGGTGCGACACAGAAATAATTGCTCAATTCAAACCATAAAATACATGGAATGGTAATTGCTACACTCCTTATGGCGTCGCTTTGACGCTCGCAACTCCTGCTGAATGATTCAGCCCCGAACTAAATCGCCCCACTCAGGGGCATGAGCCCCGAGATGGGGCTTGTTCAGGCTAAGCATTTTTTGTACTTATTGATTCAACTTATGCAATTAACCTATCACCTTGGAGACTCATATGACCGCTACATTTCGCCTCAGCTCGCTGTTCGCCCTGGTGGCCTTGCCGCTGCTCATTGCCTGCAAGGCCAACGCCGCGTCAATCGAATCGACTGCCCTAGTCACCCCGGGACAACTGACCTACGGCACCGCCGCGACATTCGCGCCGTTCGAGTTCCAGGCCGACGGCAAGCTCAGCGGCTTTGACATCGACCTGATCGAGGCCATCGGCGCCAAGCTCAAGCTCAAGCCGGTCGCCATGAACATGGACTTCCAGGGCTTGATACCCGCCTTGCAGGGCAAACGTCTGGACATGATCAACTCAGCGATGTACATCAACGAAAAACGTGCCGCCCAAGTCGATTTCGTCCCCTACCTGAAAATCGGCAATCAGGTGGTGGTCGACCTGAACAGCCCGAGCAACATCACCGGCCGCGACAACAGCCTGTGCGGCAAGACCATCGCCGTCACCCTGGGCGGCATCGAAGAAACCTACGCCCGCCAGGACGACGAGCGCTGCAAGGCCGCCGGCCTGGCCGCAGTCAAGGTGCAGACCCTGCCTACCGCCCAGGCATCGGCACTGAGCCTGCGCCAGGGTCGCGCCGATGCGATATTCGAATCCACCCCTGGTGTCGTGCAACTGCTGCGCGACGTGCCGAACGTGTACAAGACCGTCGGCCCGGAATTCGAATCCAGCACCCAGATCGGCTTCGCCGTGGACAAGGGTAACAGCGTCATGCGCACCGCCCTGGAAGCAGCATTGAAGGAAATCGTGGCCGACGGCACCTATCGTCAGATTATCGCCAAATGGAAATTCCCAGCGACCGTCGCGCTGTTCGATTGAAGCCGTCACGCCTGTTCAAGCCATCGCGCTCGGGTTCCTCCGACGCGTGGCTGATTTTGCCGAGGGGCTACCATGTCATTCGAACTCGTACTGCAATACCTGATCTCTCCGGCATTTTTTCACGGTGCCCTGATCACCCTGCTGATCACCGTCTACTCGCTGGTTTTCGGTGTCGCCGTCGGCCTGGTAATCGCACTGCTGCAGGAAAGCCGCACACGCTTGGGCAACGGCGCGACGCTGGTCTACCTGTGGCTGTTTCGCGGCACCCCGGTGCTGTTCCAGATCATCTTCATCTACAACGTGCTGCCGACCTTTGGCATTCGCCTGTCGGCGATGGTGAGCGCCGTGCTGGCGCTGTCACTCAATGAAGGCGCTTACATGGCCGAGATCATCCGCTCCGGCCTGCAAGCCGTGAAAAAAGGCCAGCGCACCGCAGGCCTGGCACTGGGCATGAAACCCTTCGCGGTGATGCGTCACATCGTCATCCCGCAGGCTGCGCGGATAATCCTGCCACCTATCGGCAACCAGATGGTCGGCATGCTCAAGCTCAGCGCGCTGGTGTCGGTGGTGGCCGTGGAAGAGCTGATGCTGGTGGCCAATCAGACCGCCAGCGCCAACTTTCGCTACTTCGAAGCGCTCAGCGCTGCGGGTATCTACTACCTGGTGCTGACCACCCTGTTCATGGGCGTGCAAGCGCTGATCGAACGCAAACTCGACCCCAGGCATCGCCGCAAGGGCCGCCCCGCCTCGTTCACCGAACGCATGCTGGGCACTTCCCGCGGCACGACGGTTCGCTAGGAGAGCACGCTCATGCAACACAACGACTCAACCCGACCGCTGGTGGAAATCATCGGCGTGGATAAGCATTACGGCCCTTTCCAGGTACTCAAGAACTGCTCGCTGAATGTGCACAGCGGCGAGACCGTGGTGATCATCGGCCCCTCGGGCTCGGGAAAATCCACTCTGCTGCGCTGCGTCAATCAGCTCGAGCCGGCCGATGGCGGCGATATTTTCTTCGAAGGCCGGCGCATCGATTTCGACCGCAAGACCGTACACCTGCTGCGCCGTGACATTGGCATGGTGTTCCAGAACTTCGAGTTGTTCGCACACCTGTCAGTGGTGGAGAACATCATGCTCGCGCCCATGAACGTGCTCGGCATGAGCCGCGTCGATGCCCATGACATCGCCCTGGAACTGCTCGGCAAGGTGCGCATCCCGGAAAAGGCCGATGCCTTCCCCGACGAGATCTCCGGTGGCCAGCAACAGCGCGTCGCCATTGCCCGCGCCCTGGCGATGAAGCCCAAGGTCATGCTCTACGATGAGCCGACCTCGGCGCTGGACCCGGAGATGATCCGCGAAGTGGTCGATGTCATGGCCGAGCTGTCCAGCGAGGGCATGACCAGCCTGGTGGTCACCCACGAAATGGGATTTGCCCGGCGCGCCGCCGACCGCATCGTGTTCATGGAAAGCGGTGAAATCATCGAGAACGCCAGCAGCGCCGATTTCTTCGGCGGCACAGTGAATGAACGTACCCGTCACTTCCTCGACCAGATCCTGCATTGAGAAAAACCGCCATGACCACGCAACCCGATTTCAACCGCATGAAACGCGACCTCGCCACGCTGGTCGCGATCAACACCGAAAACCCGCCGGGCCACGAACTGGAGGCGGCGCTGTGCCTGCGTGACCTGCTCGAAGCCGAAGGCTTCGACCTGTCGCTGTCGGAATACAAGCCGGGCCGGGTCAACGTCATCGCCACCTTCAAAAATGGCCCTGGCCCGACCTTCGCCTTCAATACCCACATCGATACGGTACCGGCCGGCGACGGCTGGCAGACCGGCCCCTTCGTGCTGCATGAAGCCGATGGCAAGCTGTATGGCCGCGGCAGTTGCGACGCCAAGGGGCCGATGGTGGCGATGATCGAAGCCACGCGCATGCTCATCGCCGCCCGCCAGCTGTGGTCGGGTACGCTGATGGCGGTGTTCACCGCCGACGAGGAGATCGCCAGCGAGGGCGCCAAGCACTATGTCGCTCACCAACCGCCGCACATCGACTTCGCGGTGATCGGCGAACCGACTTCCAACTGCGCCTATACCGCGCACAAGGGCAGCTTGCGACCGTTGGTGCGGGTACACGGGGTCACGGCCCACTCCGGCACCCCGGACCTGGGGGAGAACGCGATCTATCGTGCGGCACAACTGCTGGGCCTGGTCGAGCAGCACCACGACACGGTGGTCAAATGTAACTGTCACGCGCTGGTCGGCACCGCCAGCCTGACCGTGACGCGCATCCACGGCGGGCATGCCGACAACGTGCTGCCAGGGGCCTGTGATCTGTTGCTGGACCGGCGCATGGTGCCCGGAGAGGACGAGGCCGCCGTGAAACTGGAAATCGAGCAACTGCTCGCGCTGGCCAACGAGCGCTTCGGGGTCCGCGCCGAAGTGCTGGAGTACAAACCCACCACCGGCGGTGCCACGGAAACGGCACTGGAAGAACCCATCGTGCAAGCCAGCCTGGCCGCCTGCCGCGAGCACAACCATGGCATCGCCGGCCCTTTTGGCTTCCAGGGCGGCTGCGACCTGGTGCACTTTCGCAGCCTGGGCACGACCGGCACGGTCATCGGCCCCGGCACGCTGGCGGTCGCGCACAAACCCGACGAGTTCGTACCGATCGACGAGTTCATTGCCGCCAGCCTTATCTACCGTGACATCGCACTGCAGATGATGCCCAGGGTAGGCGAATGACCCTGCAGGCATCACTGCACCGGGCGGATCTGCACTATGGCAACGGCGTGCAACTGCACACCGCAGCGTCTGGCAGCGTCGGCGAGTTGCAGGCGCTGTACTTGTGCCTGAACGATGGCGAGCATCAGGCGCTCGGCGAAGTGCGCATCAACATCGCCTACCTCAATGGTTACAGCGCCCCGCAAATAGTCACCGAGGCGGTGCAGGTGCTGTCCCGCCTGGACCTGAGCGTCGACCCGGCCGAGTTGCTGGCAAACATGGCGCACTGGGGCGCGCTTGTCAGCATGCCGGTGCGCAGCCTGATCGACTGCGCACTGCACGACCTGCTGGCGCTCCGCGCCGGCATACCGCTGGCAACCTGGCTGGGTGCTACGCCGGGCATCGACATCGGTTACGCCAGCAACCAGACGTTGTTCTGGTCACCCTTCGAGGTGTTCGTGAGCCAGGCAGAGCAATACGTAGCGCGGGGCTTTCGCGACCTCAAGGTAAGAATCGCGGTTGCCGATTTCGAACAGGATCTGCGCCGGTTGCGCGCGCTGCGCGAACGCTTCGGCAACGAAGTGAAAATCGCCGTCGACGTCAATGGCCAGTGGTCGCAGGCCCAGGCACTGGAGCATCTGGATGCCCTCGCCTACTTTGACCTGGCCTATGTCGAGCAACCCATCGCCGCTGGCGACTGGGCGGCGATCGAGCGACTCGCCGCGCGTACACCTCTGCCGCTGATGCTTGACGAGGGCTTGGCCGGCGAAACCGATGTCGAACGCCTGTGCAGTTTGGGCGGCGCACTATGGGCGCACCTGAAACTGGTCAAGCTCGGCGGCATCGCACCGTGCATGGCGGCGGTTCGGCGGCTGACCGCGGCCAACGTACCCTGCATGATCGGCCAGATGAACGAGGGCGCGGCCGCCACCGCCGCGGCCCTGCACGTCGCCTGCGCGAGTAGGCCGCAGTTCGCCGAGCTGTATGGCGCCGACGGCCTGATGGACGATCCTGCAAGCCCCGTGAACTACCTCGACGGCTGGGCCCGACTGCCCGCGAGCCCAGGTCTTGGCGTCGAACTGAATGTCCGTCACACCCAACTTATTCGGAGCTTTTGAACATGCAAACACCCCCCCTAAACATTCGCCAAGGTGGCGAGTCGGCCTTCGGCGCCGAGGAATATGCAGGTCGCATGCAGCGCGCCAAGGCCAACCTGCAAGCCGCCGGCATCGACGTGATGATCGTTACCGGCCCCGAGAACATCTTCTACCTGACGGGCCAGCAGACTCCCGGTTACTACACCTTCCAGGCCCTGGTACTGCCGGTGGACGGCGAGCCGATGTTCATCATCCGGCAGCTGGAGTACTTCAACTTCATCTCCAACACCTTTATCAGCGACGCTTCGGTATATCTGGACGGCGACGATCCGGTGGACTTCCTGGTGTCGGCCATCGAGAACAAAGGCTGGGCCAATCGGCGGATCGCCATCGACAAGCGCGGCTGGTTCCTGCCCATTACGGTGTATGAAGCGCTACAGGCCAGCCTGGGGACGATCCTCGACGGCGCCGGGCAGATCGAACAGTTACGCGCAGTCAAGTCTGCGACCGAAATTGGCAAACTGGAACACGCGGCGCGCTACGTCGACGCCGGGATGCGCGCGGGCATGGCAGCGGTAAGAGCCGGAGCCAGCGAGAACGATCTGGTGGCGGCCATGCTGCAAGCGTCAATTGCGGCAGGCTCGGAATACATGGGCATGGAACCGTTGGTGTCCACCGGGCCACGCAGCGGTATCCCCCACGGCACATGGCGGCGGCGCGTCCTGCAACAGGGCGAACCGGCGTTTCTGGAAATGGCCGCCAGCCACGACCGCTACCACGCCGCGTTGATGCGCTCGGCCTGGGTTGGCGAGCCGCCGAAAGTCGCGATTGAGATGGAAAAGGTCTGCCAGGAAGCCCTCCAGGCCGCCCTCGAAGCCCTGCGTCCAGGCGAACCCTGCGAGGCTTCGCACTTCGCTTGCCAGGCGGTCATCGACCGCGCCGGCTACACCGATGCATTCAAGAAACGCACTGGCTATTCGGTCGGCATCTCGTTCGCCCCCGACTGGGGCGAAGGCGCAATCCTGAGCCTGTACAGTGGTGTCAAGACACTGCTGCAGCCGGGCATGAGTTTCCACATCCCGCCGGCCTTGCGCATTTACGGCGAGTTCACGGTTGGCGTCAGCGAAACCGTGGTGATTACCGAAACGGGTTATCGGGTGCTTGGGACACTGGAGCGGCCTTTGCTCAAAGTGTAATAGTTCGAGCCTGGAGGCGGCCATGCGGTCGCCTTCACGGGTTTGCCCGCGATCATTAGTGTCGCAGGCAAACACCGATCTTGCGTCCTACACCAACATCGCGCAGGCCGCCTCGATCCGCTGGCAGGCAATATCCAGCACAGCGTCATCCACCGCATAGGCAATGCGCAAATACCCCGGCGCGCCGAACGCCGAGCCATGCACCGTGCCGACCTTGGCGCTGTCAAGCAGGTAGCTGGCGAAGTCCAGGTCACTGCCGATCGACACGCCATCCGGGGTGCGCTTGCCATACATGCCCTGACAATTAACGAACAGATAGAATGCACCCTCCGGCATGGCGCAATTCAACCCGTCGATACGTCGTACGCTAGCCAACACGCGGTCGCGGCGCACGGCCAGGCGCTCTATCCACTCGTCGATGAAACCCGTGCCGCCCTCCAGCGCCGCGACGGCCGCCGCCTGGGAGATCGAACTGGGGTTGGAGGTGCTTTGCGATTGCAACACGCCCAATGCATCGACCAGCCACTTCGGCCCGCCCGCGTAGCCGATACGCCAGCCGGTCATGGAAAACGCCTTGGACAGGCCGTTGACCGTCAGTGTGCGTTCGGCCAACCGGGGTTCGACTTGTGTAGGGGTGAAAAACGGGCGGCCGAAACGCGTGTGCTCATAGATATCGTCGGCCAAGACCAATACGTGCTCATGACGCAGCAACACATCGGTCAGGCCACGAATCTCGGCTTCGCTGTACACCGCTCCGGTCGGGTTGTTTGGCGAGTTGAGCAATACCCAGCGGGTGCGCTCGGTGATGGCCGCTTCCAATGCAGCCGGCTGCAGTTTCCAGCCATCGCGTTCGTGGCAGTCCACCACCCGCACCGTGCCCTCGGTCAGCGCCACCATGTCCGGGTAAGACACCCAGTAAGGCGCGGCGATGATCACCTCGTCGCCGGCTTCGACCGTGGCCAGCAGGGCGTTGAAGATCAACTGCTTGGCACCGGCTCCGGCGATCACTTCGCCGGGGCCGAAACTCAAGCCATTTTCACGGCCGAACTTGTCGATGATCGCCTGCTTGAGGCGCGCGGTCCCTGGCACGGCGGTGTACTTGGTTTCACCCGCCTTGATCGCGTCGATGCCGGCCTGGGCGATGGCGGGTGGGGTAGCGAAGTCCAACTCACCTTCACCCAGGTTGATGACACTATGACCTTGCGCGGTCAGCGCTCGCACCTTGTCGGAAATCTCGGCGGTCGGGGACGGACGAACTCGGCGCATGCGTTGCGCCAGCACAGGTTTGAACATGAGGTGTTTTCGATCCCATTAATTGCATATAGTGATACATATAGATCACCACATGCCGTGAGTATGCCTGACCGCCCGACATCGAGCGGCCCATCAGGGTCAGATCAGGGTGTTAGAGACTACGGATCAGCCCGCCATCGACCCGCAAGGTGCTGCCGGTGATGTAACCAGCGCGACTGCTGGCCAGGAAGCACACCGCGTCGGCGAATTCCGCCGGTTCGCCATAGCGTCCCATCGGGATGGTGTTGCGCGAGGCCTTGGCCACTGCTTCAGCGGTGCTGCCTGTGCGCCTGGCGGCGGCTTCGTCCAGCTCACCCACCCGCGCAGTGGCGATGCGGCCAGGCACCACCGAGTTGACAGTGACCCCTTCGGCGGCCACTTCACCGGCCAGGGTTTTGGCCCAGCCGATCACACTGGCCCGCAGGGCATTGGAGATACCAAGGTTAGGGATAGGCTGTACCACGCCGGAAGAAACCACGTTGATCACCCGACCCCAGCCGCGTTCACGCATGCCGGGCAACAGCCGGGCGGTGACTTCGAAAATGGCGCTGACCATGCTGTCGAACGCGCCCTGCCACTGCGCGGTGGCCACCGCCGAAATCGCCCCCGGAGCCGGGCCACCGCCATTGTTGACCAGGATGTCGTACGCTCGGCCATCGGCCATCAACGCCTCCAGAGCCTCGACGCGCTGTTTCGGATCGGCCAGGTCGAGTTCGATGAAGTCCGCTGTGGCTCCCGTTGCCAGCAATTTATCGACGGCATTGGCCAGTACCTCGCGGCTGCGCCCGCACAGCGTCACTGCCGCGCCTTCGGCTGCCAGGCTCTGCGCGATGGCCAGCCCCAGCCCGCGACTGGAGCCCAGTACCAAGGCACGCTTGCCTTGCAATCCCAAATCCATAAAAACCTCTCTGTCAACGTATGCGACGGCCCGGTGCGGGCCATCAGGAATGTGTGGCGACGGGTTCTCGTGGCGGCCTGGCGCGCTTGATCGTTGGCTTTTTACCGATTTTTTTGCCGGGCTGGGCGGCACCATCGGCATGGGTGAGGTGCTTGCGCATCAGCTCGCTGGCGACCTGGAACTGTCCGGCGGACACCGCGTCGATGATCGCCATGTGCTCCGAACACCAATCACGCACCCGGCGTCGATTGGCATAACCGGCGAACTCCAACAGCTTGCGCAAGCGGTTTTGCTGCTGAATGGCCTGCAGCACAAAAGTATTGCCGCCGAACTCGGCGAACATCTCGTGAAAAGCCGCATCGGTTTCGAACAACAGCGCGTTGCTGACCGCTGCGGAATCTGAATGACTGGCCAAGTACAAATGCTGTAAGCGAGAGCGCTCCAGGACGGCGGTATTGGGCGTGAAATTGGGCTGCAGGAAGTTGGCCGGCTCGACCATCAGGCGGAACTGGTAACCGGCACGTAGCGCCTCGTCATTGTCCAGAGTCGGCAGGAAACTCCAGCCGTGGCCCTTGTTGCGCAGCAGCAAACCGTCCTCGGCCATACGCGTGAGGGTCTTCATCAGCGTCACCCGGTCGACGTTGTAACGCTTGCCGATCTCGGTCTGGGTCAGGGAATTGGCGACGGCACCGCTCAGGCGGTCATTGACCAGCCGCTCGTACAGCGACTCTTCGAGGCTCGACGACACAATCAACTCGACGCGCTGCAACGCATCGAAGGCCTTCAACAGGAAAAAACCCTGATTGCGCCGGCTTTCGACGATGCCTTCCTCGGTAAGCAAGGTCAGCGCATGCCGGATCGGCGTGCGCGACACCCCGAGCAGGTCCGCCAATTGCTGTTCACGCAGGTGGTGGCCAGGCTCGAAACGCGCCTTGCGCACGACGTCAAGGATCTGGTTGGCCAGACGGCGGCTGTTCTGACCGGTTGACGGAACCATGAAAAGTGAACCTCTGGAAAAGAAAAGTGCGTACATCCTACCAAGGACACCCGCGCCCACCACCTGCGCAGTTCAGCAAAAAAACAATCGCCTCGCCTGCTTGAGATTTTTATTGTACATATGATTACAATTAATACAATATCAACCCGTCCTTTCAGTTCACCCTTACCCGGAGATCACCATGCAATCGATCCAGGAATGCCGCGAACGCCTTCACGGCATCTTCAACATCACCGTCACCCCCTTCACCGCTACCGGCGAGTTCGACTTCGCCGCCATGGCCGAGAACATCGAACGGGTGATCAACCTCGGTTATGACGGCCTGTTGATTGGCGGCACCTATGGCGAATTCCCGGTCATGACCGTTGCGGAGCGCGCCGAAATGTTCCGCCGCGTCATGGACATCGTCGCGGACCGCGTACCGGTCATGCTCTGCACCGCAGGCTCCGACGCCCGTACCGTGCGCGAACTCACCGTACTGGCCGGCGAGTTGGGCGGCCTGCCCATGGTCACCCCGCCGTTCGTTTCAGAAATCACCGACGGGCAAATCGTCAGCTTCTTCAAACAGATCGCGCCACTGTCGAAAACCGGAATCCTGATCTACAACGCACCGGGCATTGGCATCACGTTGTCAGTGCCGGTCATCGAACAACTGGTGGCCATCGAGGGGGTTGTGGGTCTTAAGCAAGGCGACCTGACCCCGACCGTGATCGACCGCATCGCCAATAAGCTGGGCGACAAGATCAAGCTGTTTTGCGCCTCCGACCTGGTCTTCGCCGGCCCGATGATGGCGGGCTTCGACGGCATCAGTTCCACCAACAGCGGCGCCCTGCCCGAACTGATCCTGGCGACCTATCGTGCCCTCGAAGGTGGCGATGCGAAGACCGCGATCGAACTCCACCGCCTGTGGTTCCCGTTGCGCGAACTGGCTCGCAAACACGGCCAGCCGCAAACCACCAAAGCCATCATGAACCTGCGCGGATTCAAGGGCGGCTCGGTTCGCCAGCCGTTGCTTGACCTGCAGGGTGCAGCCCTGGAGGAAGTGGCTGCAGCCCTACGCACGCTGGCCGGCGACAGTCGTGCGGCGATTGTGCTGCCAGAGTAAACCCGTAACCCGAGACTCGCCGATGGCTATCCATGCTCGCCGCTGGCCTCGAACATGCTGAGTACCTGGAGCACGACATGAGCGTATTGCCCACCGATTCCCTTTCCACACCACGGTTCTGTGGTGTGCCCACCTTCATGCGCTTGCCGATGGCAAACACGCTTGAGGGCCTGGACGCCGCGGTCATCGGCCTGCCGTCGGACTCCGGCGCGGCGTTCCGCACCGGCTCGCGTTTCGCCCCCAACGCCGTGCGCGCCATGTCGGTGATGCTGCGCCCGATCAGCCCTTACCGTGACAACATCAATATCTTCGAAACCCTGAACATCGCCGACGCCGGTGACGCTGCTGTGGTTCCGGGCTATGAAGAAGAATGCCTGGCTCGTATCGAGCAAGCGGTCAGTGCGCTGGTCAACGCAGGGGTCGTGCCATTCGGCATCGGTGGCGATCACTCGGTGACCCTGGGCGAACTGCGTGCAGTGGCCGCCAAACACGGTCCGGTGGCGCTGGTGCAGTTCGACTCCCACAGTGACACCTGGGATAAGTACTTCGCCGACAAGCTTTACAGCGCGGGCACGCCGTTCCGCCGTGCCGTGGAAGAGGACCTGGTCGACCCGGCACACTCGATCCAGATTGGCTTGCGCGGCTCGCTGTTCCGCACCACCGACATCAGCCAGTCGATCGACCTCGGTTACGAAGTGGTGACCACCGACCAGATGTTCGAAATGGGCATCCAGGCCCTGGCCGAACGCATCAAGGAACGCACCGCGGGCCGCCCGACATTCATCACCTTCGACATGGACTTCGTCGACCCGGCCTCAGCGCCGGGCGTGCAAACCCCGGAAGCCGGCGGACCGTCCACGCGCGAAACCCTGCAACTGCTGCGTGCCATGCACGGCATCAACCTGGTCGGGTGTGACGTGACCGAAATCAGCCCGATGTATGAAGGCCCGGGACAGATCACCTCGCTGCTGGGTGCCACGGTGCTCTGCGAGTTCATGTCACTGCTCGCCAGTGAGCGCGCCCGCTGCTGATTATTTGACTGATTGATTCGATTAGCTTGATGGAATAACGCCCCGGCCTGCCCATGCCAAGCAAGGGTGCTCGCCTCTGTGGCCTCTCGCGGCCAAGGCTGCACCCATCACCGAGTTCAATATCAACCAGCAAAGAGAGCGTGACCATGAAAGTCAGAAATGTCCTGCAAATGTTCGCTGCACTGTCGGTGCTGACGTTTGGCGCTTGGGCGAGTGCCGATGAGCCACTGGAGTTGATCCATCCAGGCAAATTACTGGTGGCGACCGAAAGCACCTTCCCGCCGTTCAGCATGCGCAGTGCGAGTGGGCAACTCGATGGCCTGGAGATTCGGGTCATGAAGGAGGTCGCCCGACGGCTGAATCTGGAATACACCCCTGTATTGATCAAGTGGGATGCACTGTTGGTGGGTCTTGAGACCAATCAGTTCGATGTGATCAGCGCGGCGATGGACATCACACCAGCGCGTCAGCAGCAGATTCTGTTCTCCGATGGCTGGCTGGAGTCAGGCGGAAGGGTCGTCACACCGCCGAATTCACCGATCAAATCGGCGGCGGACTTGCATGACAAGAACGTCGGAGTGCAGGTGTCCACGACCTTCAGCGCCATCGCCGAAGACAAAGGCGCGGTACTGAAAAACTACAAGGCTGAATCCGACGCGATCCAGGACTTGGTCAACCACAACACCGATGCGGTGATCACCGACTCCATCAGTGCCGCTTACTTGATGAAAACCGTGCACCTGCCCATCGTCATGACCGACGACTACGTCAGTCACATCCAGAAAGGCTTCGCCTTCAAGATGGGCAAAAACAATCTAGTGAAAGCGGTGAACAAGGCGCTGGCCGACATGAACGCCGATGGCACTTACGCCAAATTGACCCTGGATCTGGTGGGCTACGACCCGGCACCCAAAGAGCCGATTCGCTCGATCATCAATTAACTCCTCATCCCCTGCTCTGAACCGCGCGCTTCCAGATTCACCGTAGCACCGGTTCCAGCAGGGCAAGCTCTCCACCCCTTCAGTGTTCTCACGGGATACGCCTTCAACGCCCGTAGCGCTCTCGCCCCCATGCGAGCATTTCTTTGAGCAAGCGTTCGATCACCTGCTGAACGGGTGCCGCCAGATCCTCGCGGTAGGCAAACGGCGCGGTCTCTTCCATGTAACTGCGTTGCGTCAGCTCCAATTGCACCGCATGGATATCGGATTCCGGCCGGCCATAATGGCGCGTGATGTGTCCGCCCTTGAAGCGACCGTTGAGCGAGTAACTGTAGCCCTGGGCACTGGCGCAGATCGGCTCAAGACGGCTGGCCAATTGCGGATCGCAGCTGGCGCCGTTGAAGGTTCCGAGATTGAAGTCGGGCAACGCACCATCAAACAGCATCGGCAACACCGAACGAATCGAATGGGCGTCCCACAGCAGGGCGTAGCCGAAGGTTTCGCGCAGACACTTGAGCTCCTGCTCCAGAGCCTGATGATAGGGCCACCAGATGCCCTCCAGATAAGTGGCGCGCTCGACCGCTGAAGGCGCCTGCCCTTCTTCGAACAACAGAACGCCATCGAACAAGATGTCCGGATAGAGCCCGGTGGTGACCCCGGCGTACAGAGGGTTGTCATCCTCGGGACGATTGAGGTCGATCATAAAGCGCGAATACTGCCCGGCGATCACACTGGCGCCCAGCTCCACGGCGACCTGATACAAGCGCGGGATATGCCAGTCGGTGTCCGGCACGCCTTTGGCCGCTGCCACCAGACCCGCCTCGACCGCAGGGGTCAAGCGGGTACCGGCATGGGGAATGCTGATCACCAACGGCAACGTGCCGCGATGGATGCTGACAGGCTCGTTCATCATGGTGATTCCTGAGTTTAAAAATGGGGGCTTTCAGCTGCGACGGCGGTAGCGCATCAGCAGATCATCGAGGTAAGCCTTGAGCAGCACCTGACGCTCGCACCACAGGGTTTCGGCCTCTTCAACCGACACTTCGGCGAACGTCAGCCAGTCACCCGGCTTGAGTTGCCCCAGGCGCGCCAGATCGGCACGAATGACCGTGGCGATTTTCGGGTAGCCGCCAGTGGTCTGGCGGTCGTGCATGGCAATGATCGGATGCCCGCTGCCCGGGATCTGCACGCTGCCGGTGCTGATGGCGTCCGACACGATATTGAACCCCTTGAGGTGAGCGATCACCGGGCCGGTCATGCGGTAACCCATCCGGTCGCTCTGCGCGGACACCTGGAAGGACTCGCTGAGAAATCGATCGATTTCAATGCGGCTGAAATGTTCCTGTTGCGGGCCCAGCACCACACGCAACGGGCGATGCTCACGCTGCGGCAGAAAGCGTTGCGCCGGAGCCCGGGCCGCCAGCGGCAGGTACTGTGAGGGGGCCGTCAGTGGCAGATCGTCACCCTTGGTGATGGCACGCCCGGCGAAACCGCCCAATTCGCCCCGCATCAGCGTAGAGACACTGCCCAGCACCGGTTCGGCTGCGAAACCACCCGCCACTGCCAGATAACCCCGCGCGCCGCTCAATGCCCGACCGACTTTCAGCACCGCACCCGAGCGCAGCACATGGCACTGATAAAGCCCGACCGGTTGCTCATCAATGAAAACTTCCATGTCACCGGTGACTGCAATCACGCAGCCACCCTGCCCCACACGGAACCGACCGCCGACGAGGGTGAACTCCAGGGCGCCGGTACCGGCAGGATTTCCCACCAAGGCATTGGCGATGGCAAAGCTCAGCTCATCCAGCGCACCGGAAGGCGGTACGCCACGATCCTCGTAACCGACCCGACCACCGTCCTGCAACGTGGTGAGCAAACCTGGATTCAAAACATGAAAACTGCTCATGTGCGCCAGGTCCACTGCGGGAGGTAATCCGGTTGTGCGGATAACGCGTCGAACTCATCGACACCTATGGGCACGAAGCGAATCTCGTCACCAGCCCGGAACAGGAACGGATCCTCACGGGAGGGCACGAAACTGCGCGCAGGTGTACGGCCGATCAGGTTCCAGCCGCTCGGGGCTTCCACGGACGCCACCGCGGTTTGCATGCCACCGATGCTGACAGTCCCGGCGGGCGTTTTCAGGCGCGGGGATTCGCGTCGCGAGGTGTGCAGGCGCTCATCCAGGCCGCCGAGATAAGCGAACCCCGGCATGAAGCCGATCATGTAAACCCGATAGCTCACCGCGCTATGCAGGCGAATCACGTCGACAGGCGCGAGGTGATGATGGTCGGCCAGCCAGACAAGATCGATTCCGTGCTCGCCGCCATAGGCGACAGGCACTTCCCAGCAACGCACGGGATCAGCCGTCGCGTCAGGCTCGGCCAGCAGTCGCTCCAAATGTTCACGCAAGCGGGACTGACGAATACGCGTGCAATCGTAGGCCACCGTCAACGCGCGGTAGGTCGGGATGAGCCCGGTCACACCGTTGATTCCAGCCCCGGCGACCCGTCGCGCCAGCGCGGTGACGCGCTCATTGACCGCGACATCGATCACCTCGCCAAAGTCGATATACAGCGCATGATCGGCGATGGGCGCGATTCGGAAGGGCGACTCCTGCTCCTCGGTGTTCACTGCTGAATTCTCCGCCAAATGATGGAATGCTTTTGGAATACCGTAGGTATTCTGTCAATATACACACCTGAAAGCTACCCCTTCCACACCCCTTGTTGCCCTTGCATACTGCCGGGGTCGAACTTAATCAATGACGGCGTCAAACGTCTCACAGGTAACTTTATGCTTATCGACTTGAACTGCGACATGGGTGAAGGCTACGGCGCCTGGAAGATGGGCGACGACAGCGCCATGCTGGACATCGTCAGTTCCGCCAACATCGCTTGCGGCTTTCATGCCGGTGACCCGGACATCATGTTCAACACCGCGGACCTGGCCCGACAAAAAGGCGTGGCCGTAGGTGCCCACCCCAGCTTTCTCGACCTGCATGGCTTCGGCCGCCGACAGATCCGCGGCGACAGCCCGGCGCAGATCGAACGACAGATCATTTATCAGATCGGTGCATTCAAGGCACTGGCCGAAGCTGCCGGTTTACCGTTGCAACACGTGAAGACCCACGGCGCGCTGGGCAACATGGCCAACGAAGATCCCGAATTGGCCATGGCGGTGGCGCGGGCCATCAAAGCGGTCGACCCCGAGCTGATTTTCGTGGTGATGCCAGGCCTGGAAACCGAGCGTGCCGGCGAGCAGCTAGGCCTGCGCATGGCTCGGGAAATCTACGCCGACCGCGCCTACGCGGCCAACGGCAATCTGGTCTCACGCAAGCTGCCGGGGGCGGTCATCCATGACAGTGAAATGGCTGCCGCTCGCGTGTTGCGCATGATCGAGGAACAAGCGATCACCACCGTGGAGGGTATCCGCATGCCGGTACGCATCGACACCGTCTGCGTGCATGGCGACACCCCGGGCGCAACTACCATGGCGCAACACCTGCGCGCATTACTGGAGAACGCCGGTGTCCGCATCGCACCGATGGCAACCGTCATTGGCGCCTGAATCACGGTAAATAAAAACAACCACGGCCCTTTTTCAGGGCCGTGATTGTTTTCAAAACACGATCGTTTACAACAGCGGTATCGAGTAGCTGACGATCAAGCGGTTCTGATCGTAGTCACGGGTGGCCTCACTGCGCGCCATGCCGTTACGCCAGGCCAGACCAACCCCCTTGAAGGTGCCTGACTGCACGACGTAATCGAGGGTGATGTCACGCTCCCACTCCGACTGATCGCCAGCGCGGGTGGTCTGGATGTTGGTCCCTTTCAGGTACGACACCGACGCCTTGAGGCCGGGGATGCCCAGGCCGGCGAAGTCATAGCCGTACTGGCCGAACGCCGTGCGCTCCCCTGCCCGGGTGAAGTTCTGGATCAGCTTGTCGGTGAACAGATAAACACTGGCACCCCCTGCGCCCTTATCGGTCAGCCCGCTTTGGTTGAGCTGGACGAAATTGCTGTCGTCGGAAACGCTCTGGTAACCCAAGGTGAATGAGTGCGCGCTCAAGGTGTAGGTACTGAACAGGCTCCAGGTGTTGTTGTCGATCTCGCCGTCGCCATTTTTCGTGTAGCCACCGACCTTGTAACCTTCGCCACGACCGCCCGCCGAGCCGTTCTTGCCGCTGGACTGGGTATTGAAGTAGCGCAAGTCGGTGGTCAACGAGCTGTAGTCGTTGATCGGCAACACATGCAGCAAGCCGACGAAATGCTGGTCGTAGAAGTCGTCCAGATTGGCGAAGTAATACTGCGCCTTGAGGTTCTTGCTGACGGCGTAATCGAGACCGGCGAAGGTGAACTTGTTGCTGTCTTCGGCACTGCCAGCGACCGACATGCCGGTGCGATCGGTGGAAGCCCGGCCCGTCACCTGATTGAGCATGCCGCCGGTCAACGTCAGACCGGCGATGTCCTTGGAGTTGATCTGTCCGCCCTGATAGGTTTGTGGCAACAGGCGACCGTCGTTGGCCACCAGAATCGGCAGCTTGGGCATCAGCGTGCCGAGGCGCATTTCCGATTGCGCCAGCCGCGCTTTGGCGGTTGCGCCAAAGCGGCTCCAGGTGCCAACTCCGCTGTCACCGTCGTCGGGGACGATGGTGCCGCCGGCATGGCTGCCGTCGCCGGTATCCAGGGTCACGCCAGTCAAGCTCAGCAGGTCGAGACCGAAGCCCACCGTGCCTTCGGTAAATCCCGACTGGTAATTGAGCATGAAGCCTTGAGCCCACTCTTCGGACTTCGAAGGAGAGGCGGTGCCGTCACGGTTATCACCGTTGACGTAGAGGTTGCGCATCGACAAGGTCGCCTTGCTGTCCTTGAGGAACTCAGCGGAGGCTCCCGAACTGGCACCGCCTACCAACGCGCCCAGTGCAGCGCAGGTCAATCTGGCTTTTACGTTCATCAAACAATTCCCCGGGGCGCACCCAACGGTGCACCCTATGACTTTTAAAGTTGGTGTGTGTGGGCAGTTACAAACGACTGTCTTCTTTTATTGTTGAATCAGTGGGCCGCGGCCATGCCAGCTCTAGGTCCTCAATGCTCCAGCGTGCGCGGCAAATACAGGACGATCTCCGGGAACACCGTGATCAGCACGGTGAATGCCACAAGGATGAAAAAGAACGGCAGTGCCGCCCGCGCCAGGGTGGACAACGGCATCCCCGACAAGCCATTCAGCACGAACAGGTTGAACCCCACCGGAGGCGTGACCTGGGCCATTTCCACCACCAGGATCAGGAATACGCCAAACCAGATCGGGTCGTAACCCGCGGCGGTGATCAGGGGCAAGGTGATCGGCAATGACATGACGATGATCGACATACCCTCCAGCACCGCGCCGAGGATCACGTAGAACACGATCAGCAACATGATCAGCGCGAACGGTGACAGCCCCAGATCGCCGATGGTTTGCGCGATGGTGGCGGGTACTTTGAGAAAGCCCATCGCCACCGACAGGAACACCGCGCCGATGATAATCAGGCCTATCATGCTGGAGGTCTGCATGGCCCCCATCAACGCTTCCCACATGCCCCGCCAGCTGAAGCAGCGTTGCAGCACGCAGATCACCAGGGCACCGAGCACGCCCATGGCAGCCGCCTCGGTCGGCGTGGCGAAACCGAACATCATCGACCCCACCACGAAGCCGATCAGCATCACTACCGGCCCCAGTTGCAGCAATCCGCGAAGCAACTCACCCACGGTGGTGCGGGTATCGTCTCGGGGCAAACGATCAGGGTTGAGCAACGCATAGACCGCCACGTAAGTCATGAACGCCAGCGCCAGCAGCAGGCCCGGAATGATCCCGGCCATGAACATCTTCAGCACCGACACTTGCGCCAGTACGCCGTAGACGATCATCAAGGTACTGGGCGGAATCAAAAAACCCAGCGTACCCGCGCCGGCCAGCGAACCGGCCGCGATGCGTGGGTCATAACCCCGAGAGGTCAGTTCCTTGAAGGTAATGCGCCCTACCGTCGCCGTGGTGGCCGCAGAAGAACCGGAGATCGCGGCGAACAGCGTGCAGCCCAGCACATTGGTATGCAGCAGACGACCGGGGATATGCCGGGTCCAGGGTGACAACCCGTCGAACAACAACTTCGATAGCTTGGTACGAAACAGGATTTCCCCCATCAGGATGAACAATGGCAGGGCCACCAGCTCGGGTGACATGGACACATTGGACACGGTCTGCGCCAGCAGCTTGTCCACCGGCATGTGGCGAAAGATCTCCAGCGAGAAGATCCCGACACCGGCCAGCGCGACACCGACCCAGACCCCCATCGACAGCAAGACCGCCATCGCCAACAGGGTCACGACAATGATCATGCTCATGAGGCGTGCACGCTCGCTTGGGAAGTGGAGGATGTTTGCTCGTGGCCCAGTGCGAGGGACAGCGTTTGCGCGAAGATTTGCAGGCAGAGCATGCCCGAGCCGAGGGTCAGCAAGGCCCGGGGATATACCAGTGGCACTTTCTCCGGCGTGCTGGAAACGATGTCGCGGCTGTAGGCCTGCCAGGTAAAACCCCACAGGGAATAGAACAGATACAGCGCGATCAACAGCCCGCACAGACAGGCCAGCAGGTCGAGCAGCCGTGCCCAGCGCGGCGGCAGCATGTCGAGCATGAAGCGGATGCGCACCTGCCCACCGCAGCGCAAGGTCCAGGCGCTGCCCAGAAAGACGATCGCGCCGAACAGGTAACCGCTGAACTCCCAGGTGAACCCCAGGCTGCGACCGGTAAGGTTGCGATAGAAGACCTCTGCGATCATCAGGAGGAACAACAACGCCATCCCTGCGCCGGCCAGACCACCCAGCACGCGGCTGAGACGCTCGATAAAGACGATTGGAAAGTTGTTCATGGACACCTCACTCAATCAGTTCGGCGCGACCGGTTTGCGTCAGGTATTGCTTGATCAGCACCTGGGCATAGGGACCGGCCTGCTTGATGAACGCGTTCCAGATCGGCGTCGCCGACTTGCTTAACTGCTCGTTGAACTCAGGCGTCGGACGGGAGATGGCAATGCCCTTCTCTTTGAGCACGGCTTCGGCTTGTCGGTCCTCGTCCTGCGAGACCTGACGGAACGTCGTCTCAAGGCGCCGGGCCGCGTCGGTGATGGCCTGCTGATTGGCCGCCGACAATCCCTTCCATACGTCGAGGTTGACCGACACCACGTCCGGCGCAGACTGCCAGTTCATCTGGTTGAAATAGCCGGTGAATTCCCAGAACTTGCCGTCGACTCCCGAGGTGCTGGAGGTCGTCACGCCGTTCAACGCGCCTGATGCCAGGGCCGGAATCACTTCACCCCACAGCATTTGGATCGGCGATGCCTTCAGCGCACCGAAGAAGTCGGTGCCGTTCTTTTCGACGGTACGGATTTTCATGCCCGACAGGTCGGCCTGAGTGGCCACCGGTGTCTTGCTGTAAAGCCCCTGTCCCGGCCATGGCACGGTGTAGAGAAACTTCTGGTTGTTGCGCTCGGCGATCTTCGCGTAGTACGGCCCTGCCACCGTGCCCATGGTCAACTGCTCACTGGCATTGCGCACCAGATAAGGTAAACCTTGCAGGCCCATCAACGGTTCTTCGCCGACCTGTTGACTCATCAGCAGGTCCGCCATATCGACGATGCCGTCCCGCACCGACGCCAGCAGCTCCGGCCCCTTCATGCCCAGATCGCCGCCACTGTGCACATCGATGATCACCTCGCCATGGGTGACGTTCTTCACCTCGGCGGCAAAGGTGCGCAGGTTCTTGACGTGGAAGTTGGCCTCCGGCCAGACCGAGACCAGCGTCAGGCGGGTTTCAGCAAGCGCCGGTAACGAACAGGCTGCGCTGGATAGCATGACCAGCACGAGGGTGTTGAGTGAGCGGGTGAAACGTCGCGAGTTCAGCATGTCCTGATCCTTGTCTCTGGTCGTAGGAATTCATCATGAATACGGCAGATTGAAGCGGCAGGTCTTGCTGAATGTGATGCGTGATTTTGGGGATTCTCGCCTCTGCGGGCGGTCTTGAAGTACGGGTATAGTTTCGGCATACCAAAGGTACTCTGTCAACATACCTTCTGAATTCAAGCGATTAAATGTACACCAGAGAATATCAAGGGCGAGTGAACCTGCTCCTCGGCAGACGCTGCCGAAGACGGGTGCGATGAGCGGGCTCAGTGAGCCGCTCACGGGCTATGCGAGGTCTGTATCGCCCATTTTCGCCGGCCATCCACGCCAGAGACGTGTACAGCCAGCCACAACCTGTTCAGTGCAACTGAAAAGGTGACGGGTCTATCGGGGGGACTTCATTCATCATTTGTGCAGCCAGCAGCTTCGCGCTGCCCAGTGCCAGGGTGAATCCCAGGGCGCCCTGCCCGACGTTCAGCCACAGATTGCTGAAACGTCCGGCCCGGCCAACGATCGGTTTGCTGTGTGCCGTGCTGGGCCTCAAACCCGCCCAGGCCTGGGCGCATTTCAGGTCCAGTTGCGGAAACGTCTCTGCCACCTGCTGCTTGAGCAGCGCGATACGTGCCGGATCGACGTCGGCCCGATCCACTCCCATGTCGACCATCGCCGCAATGCGCAAGCGCTCACCCAACGGCGCAAACACTACCTTGCGCGCGGCATCGGTGACGCTCAAGCGTGGCGCCTGCATTCCTGCGTTCAGCGGTACGTTCAGGCTGTAGCCACGCAGACCGTACAGCGGCAACGAGATCCCCAGTGGCTTGAGCAACGGCACACTGAACATGCCTGCTGCCACCACAACGGCATCGGCGGGCAGATCCCCTTGAGCGGTGCGCACCGCGACCACCCGCTGTCGTTCGTGGACCAACCCCTGCACATCTGTGCTCAGGGCCAGACGCACGTTGGGCAACTGCCCGAGTAGCGCCTTCATACCATGGCAGAAACGCAGGCAATCGCCCGTCGCTTCACCCGGCGTGTAGATGCCGCCCGCCAATTGTCCACCGACCGCCTGCAATGCCGGTTCAAGCGCCACACAGTCTGCGCCGTCGAGGATCTTCTGATCAGCCCCCAGCGAGCGCTGCCAATCGACCATCGGCGCAGCACCGGCCAGGGCTACCGGATCGCGATAGACCACCAGCTTGCCGGTGCGAATCAGATCGAATTCCAGCGGATGCTGCGCCAGCAACTCGTCCAGCGAATCGCGGCTGAGAAACGACAGGCCGAGCATCTCGCCGATGGTGCGGCGCACACGCGCATCGTTGCAGGCGCCAAGAAAGGCCATGCACCAGCGCCATTGCGCCGGGTCCAGCCGTGGCCTGAAACGCAACGGCGAATCGGCACGCAACAACCACTGCGGCAGTTTGCCGATAACTCCGGGGTCGGCCAACGGCGCCACATAGCTGTAGCTGAGCTGCCCACCGTTGGCGAAACTGGTTTCCTGCGCCACGTCGGCATGCCGGTCCACCACAGTGACCTGCACGCCCTGGCGGGCCAGATACCAGGCGCTGGTCAGGCCCACCACCCCCGCGCCTATCACGACTACCTGCACACTGTGTCTCCTTCGATTCGTTACGGCGATGATCAGCCTTAGCAATGCGTTATGGCTGACCGCCAAATTGGTCATGGCGCTCGACGACAAGGTTGGCTAGCTTTGCCGGTCCATCACCCCATCAGGAATTGCCATGAGCATTCAGAGAATTTCCGTCAATCCACGTCTCGCGGGCGCCGTCGTCCATGGCGGCCTGGCCTGGTTATCCGGCCAGGTGCCCGACGACCGCAGCCAGGATTGCGCGGGCCAGACACGCCAGGTGCTGGCGAAGATCGACGCTTTGCTGGCCCAGGCCGGCAGCGATAAGTCGCGACTGTTGAGCGCACATATCTGGCTCAAGGACATCAACGCGGATTTCGCCGCGATGAATGAAGTCTGGAGCCAGTGGTTGCCCGAAGGCGCCGCACCGGCCCGCGCAACCATCCAGGCCGACCTGGCGTCGCCGGACGTACGGGTCGAGATCATGCTGACCGCAGCCACGAGCGCTTAAACCGCCACGGCGGCAGGCTGGCGCTTCAACAAGCGCCCCTGCCGTCCTTGCACCTGACCGCCCTCGTAGCTCACCACCCCGTTGACCACCACCAGATCGATGCCCGGAGCCTGCCGACAGGGGTCGCTATAGGTGGCGACGTCCTGAATCCGCACCATGTCCACCAGGGCCAGGTCGGCGAATGCACCCTCGCGCAGCACGCCACGGTCCTGCAACCGAAAACGCGCCGCCGACAGACCGGTCATCTTGCGTACCGCTTGCGCCAGGTCGAACAGTTTCAGGTCACGGCAATAGTGCGCCAGCACCCGGGGAAAAGTGCCCCACAAACGCGGGTGCGGATTAGGGTCGTTGGGCAGACCGTCCGAGCCGATCATCGACAGCGGGTGGGCGAGGATCTTGCGCACGTCGTCTTCGCTCATCATGTGGTAGATCGCCCCGGCCGGACGCAGGCGCTCGGTAGCCTCCAGCTGTGACACGCCCCACTGCGCGGCAATCTCCTTGAGCGTCTGCTTCGCCATCTCCGGGTGCGGGTCCGACCAGGTGATGTAGATCTCCATCTGCTCATTGACCCGCCACGCATCCAGCGTCGTAGAGCTGGCCGAATACGGATAACAATCGCAGTTGCAGGATTGTTCGCTCGCGGCTTTTTCAAGGGCTGCCAGGGCCAGTGGCGCACGCCCCCAGTTACCGGCCCCGGCGCACTTGAGGTGAGAGATCACCAGGTCGGCGCCCGCTTTGCGTGCGGTGCTGAACGACTCCTCCAACGAATCCAGCAAGCCGTCGTGCTCGTTGCGCATGTGCGTGGTGTACAACGCACCGTGGGCACCGACAATGTCCACCAGCCGCTGCATTTCCGCCACTGGCGCCTGTTTGGCGTTGGTGTAGGCCAGCCCCGAACTGAGGCCGATGGCCCCCGCGTCCAGGGCGCCTTCCAGTGCCTCGCACATACCGTCCAGTTCGTCTGTTGCGGCTGGGCGGTCGAATCGCTCCATGACGTTGGCGCGCAATGCGGTGTGACCGATCAGCGCCGCCACGTTGACGCTCGGACACGCCTGCTCGACCGCTTCGACGTAGGCCTTGAAAGTCGGGTAGACAAACGCGTCCCGTGCGCCCAGCAGGTTCATCGGGTCCGGCGGCACACCCGGCAGCGTGACCGGCGAGGCACTGATCCCGCAGTTGCCGACGATAACCGTGGTGATGCCCTGGGAGACTTTGGCGAGCATGTCGGGGTTGCGAATGACGTTGGTGTCGTCATGGGTGTGCACGTCGATGAAACCCGGCATCAGGCAACGCCCGCTGCCGTCGATCACCCGCAGAGAGACCTGACCGGCGAGACTGCCGATGGCCACGATGCGGTCACCCTGCGTCGCCAGGTCAGCGACATAAGGCTCGGCGCCCGTGCCGTCGACCACGGTGACGTCGCGAAACAGTAAATCAAACGCCATGCTCAAATCCTCTGGCCCGCGGCGAAATCCCAACCCTTGCCCGGGACCGCGTCCATCAATTGCTGTGTGTAGGGGTGCTGCGGACGGGCCAGCACATCGGCCGCCGGTCCGTATTCGATGACCTGACCACGCTGCATCACCAGCACGTCGTCGCACAGTTGCGCCGCTACCCGCAGGTCGTGGGTGATGAACAAAATGGCGACACCCATGCGGCGCTGGATGTCCTCCAACAGATTCAGCACTTGCGCCTGCACCGACACGTCGAGGGCAGACACAGCTTCGTCGGCGACGATCACGTCCGGCTCCATGGCCAGGGCGCGGGCGATGGCGATGCGTTGCCGTTGTCCGCCGGAGAACTGATGCGGGTAGCGGTCGATGGCGTCGGCCGGCAGCCCCACCAGCTCCAGCAATTCCTGGCCGCGCGCCCAAGCCTGGGCAAATGGCACACCATGGTTCATCGGACCTTCCACCAGACTCTTGCCGATGCTCACCCGAGGATTGAGCGAACGGTTGGGGTCCTGGAAGATCATCTGGATGCGTTTGCGGTGTGGCTTGAGCCCGGCCGCCGACAACTCGGAAATGTCCTTGCCGGTGACCCGCACCGCGCCATGACTCGGTGTCAGCAGGCGCATCACGCAGCGGGCCACGGTCGACTTGCCGGAACCGCTCTCACCGACGATGCCGAGCGTCCGACCGCGCTTGAGGGTGAAGGACACGTCATGCACCGCACGTGCGCCTTCACGCTGCTTGACGAACCAGCGCAATGCTCCGCCCGCCGCCGGATAGACCTTGCCCAGCTCGCTGACATCGAGCACCACCTGCATGCTGAACGCTTCCCGGCGTGCTGCCCTCGGCTTGAGACCCGGCACCGCCGCCAGCAAGGCTTTGGTGTAGTCCTCGCGGGGTTGTGACAGCACCTCTTGAACCGTACCGGATTCGACGATGTGCCCCTGGCGCATCACGCAGACGCGGTCGGCGATGTCCACCACCACGCCCATGTCATGAGTGATGAACAACACGGCCGTGCCATGTTTTTGTTGCAGCTCGCGAATCAACTTGAGGATCTGTTGCTGGGTCGTCACGTCCAGCGCGGTAGTCGGTTCGTCGGCGATCAATAGACGCGGCTCGAGTACCAGCGCCATGGCGATCATGATGCGCTGACGCTGCCCGCCGCTGAGTTGATGCGGGTAAGCGTCGTGAATGCGGTCGATGTCCGGCAGGTGCACATGCGCCAGCGCGTTCATCACCTGCGCGCGGCGCTGCGCGGCACTCAGGTCGGTATGGGTCTGCAGCACTTCGTCGATCTGCCGCCCCACGCTCAGCACCGGGTTCAGCGCAGTCATGGGCTCCTGAAAGATCATCGCCATGCGGCGGCCGCGCAGGGCCTTGAGTCGACCGTTGCTGACCTGTAGAACGTCTTCGCCATCCAGCAGAATGCGTCCGCTGACGGCATTGAGCGCGTCCTTGGGCAACAGCCCGAGGGTTGCCAGTGACGTTACCGACTTGCCCGAACCGCTCTCGCCCACCAGGCACAAAGTCTCGCCCGCTCGAATCTCGAACGAGATGTCCTGCAGGATCGGTTTGCCTTCTGCGGTGTTCACGCATAGGTGTTCCACCCTCAGCGTGTCGCTCTGCTGCTCGCTCATGCCGCGCCCCTTTTCTTCATGCGTGGGTCCAGCGCATCCCGCGCCGCGTCACCCAACAGGTTGATCGACAATATACACAGTGACAGCGCCAGTCCCGCCCACAGCACCAGCGAAGGCTTGAGCTGGAAGTACACCCGGCCCTCGGAAATGATGTTGCCCCAGGTCGGAATTTCGGTGCCGATACCAGCGCCCAGGAACGACAGGATCGATTCGGTGAGGATCGCCGAGGCGCAGATGTAAGTGCCCTGCACGATCAGCGGCGCCAGGGTATTGGGCATCAAGTGTCGGGTCAGGATCTTGAAGGTCGAGGTGCCCATCAGTACCGCCGCTTCCACGTACGGTTCCTCGCGGGTCGACAACACCCGTGAGCGCACCAGCCGCACCACCTGCGGGATCTCCGGCACCATGATCGCGATCATCACCGTCCAGATCCCGGCGCTGCCAAGGGAGACGATGGCGATCGCCAGCAGGATGCCGGGAATTGCCATCAGCCCGTCCATTACCCGCATCAACAACGCATCAAGGCTGCGGAAATAGCCGGCGATCAGCCCCAGCGGCAAACCGATGAGGATGCTCAGCACCGTCACGCCCACGCCGACCGTCAGTGAGATCCGTGCGCCATAGACGATGCGGGAAAACAGGTCACGACCGTAAGCGTCGGTGCCCAGCCAGAACTCGGTGCTGGCGGGTTTCAGCCGCAAGGCCGGAGACAACGCCACTGGATCATGGTTGGCAACCCACGGCGCGAAGATTGCCATGCCGACGATCAGTACCAGGCAGATCAAGGCAATGGCCGAGGTCAATGGCAGTTGCGGCAGTCTGAGCAGTCGGCGTCGGGGTGCAGGCAACATCAGAGGAACAGGTTTACTCATGGCCGTGCCCTCAGTAACGAATGCGGGGATCGCTGATCGCGTACGACAGGTCGATCAACAGGTTGATGACGACATACACACCGCTGGTCAGCAGGATCATGCCCTGAATCACCGGGTAGTCGCGGGCCAGCACGGCGTCGACGATCAATCGCCCCAACCCTGGAATGTTGAACACGCTTTCAGTGACCACCACCCCGGAAATCATCAGCGCGAAACCTGTGCCGATCACTGTCAGGATCGGGATCATCGCGTTGCGCAAGGCATGCCGGAACAGCACGTGAATCTCGGCCAGACCTTTGGCCCTGGCAGTGCGGATGTAATCCTCGCCCAATACTTCGAGCATGCTGGCCCGGGTCATACGGGCCACCAGCGCGACGTATACCGAAGACAACGTCAGCGCCGGCAACACGATGCGTTGAGCGAACAGACCGAGACCATCGGTGATGCTGCGAAAGCCCTGCACAGGCAGCCACTTCAGCTCGATGGCGAAGACAGTGATCAGCACGTAACCGATCACGAACACCGGCACCGAAAAGCCCAGTACCGAGGTCGACATCACCAGGTTGTCGATCCAGCTGCCGTGCTTCCAAGCCGCCAGCACACCCAGCGGCACCGAGATCACGATGGTAAAAACAATCGCCACCAAGGCCAGGCTCAAGGTCGGTTCCAGGCGCTGACCAATCATGCTCAGTACCGGTGTATGAGCCATGAGCGAGGTGCTGAAATCACCCTGAAGCAGTTGCCAGATCCACACGAAAAACTGCCGGTACAACGGCTGATTCAGGCCCAGGCTTTCGCGAATGGCCGCCAGTTGCTGCGGGGTGGCCATGTCACCGCCGATGATCGCGGCCGGATCCCCCGGCGACAGCCGCAGCAACAGAAAGACGAACAGTGCGACCACCAGCATGACCGGGATCGCCGCCATCACACGGTGTAAGAAGTAACCAAGCATCGAAGCCTCCGAGGGCAAGAGTCATGTCGCAGCAATCAGTCGCTTTTCTCGACGCTCCAGAACACCGTGGAAGGCCCGGTCATCAAGTGGCTGATACGGCTGTTCCAGGCGGCGACATCGAAGTACTGCCCCAGCGGGATGTAGCTGACCTGATCCATGGCACGTTTCTGGATCTGGACCGCGATTTCCTTCTGCTTCGCAGGATCGGTCGCAGTGGCGAAATCCACCCGCAGTTCATTCATCTTCGGATCTGTCGGCCAACCGAACCACGCGCCCTTCTGCCCGCCACCGTCTAGCATCGGATTAACCACCGGGTTCCAGATGGTTTCAGCGTTCCAGTAGGTGAAGAACAGGTTCCAGCCACCCTGGAACGGTGGATTCTGATTGGCCCGACGCGACACCAGGGTCTGCCAGTCCATCGGTTGCAGATCGACGTTGAAGCCCGCCTTGCGCAACGCCTGGGCCGCGACAACTGGCTGCGGTGCCTGGCTAGGGACATCGGTCGGCTGCATGATCACCACCGGGGTGCCGTCGTAGCCGGCTTTCTTCAACAGCGCGCGGGCCGCTTCCAGATTGCCGCCATTGAGCAGTGATTCACCGCCGACTTCACTCTGCAACGCCGTGCCACAGCCGAACACCGAGGCGCATTGTTTGAAGTACTCGGGGTTGCCCACCAGCGCGTCAAGCACGTCTTTCTGGTTCATCGCCAGCAGTGCGGCTCGGCGAATGTCGGGGTTGTCGAACGGTGGGTAGAGGAAGTTCATGCGCCCACCGGTCATTGAGCCCAGCTTGCTCAACACGCCGGACTTGAGGTGATCGTCGGCCTGGACCATGGGCAACAGGTCGATCGGCAGTTGCTCGATGAAATCGATGTCGCCGGACGACAGCGCATTGATCGCGGTCATGCGATCCGGCATGTTGATCCACTCCACGCGGTCCACCTTGACCACCTTGCCCCCGGCAGTACCGCTGGCCGGTTCCTTGCGCGGCACGTACTGCTTGAATTTCTCGTAGACCACGCGATTGCCGGGGTCGAATTCACTGGCAACGAACACGTAAGGCCCCGAACCGGTGTAGTCGGTGATCATCTTGCCGTCAGGGATGTTGGCGACCCGCTCCGGCATCATGAACGCGGCTACCGACGACGGTTTAGCCAGCAGTTGCAGCACGTAGCCAAAGGGTTTCGCCAGGGTCAGGGCGATGGTCTTGTCGTCGGTGGCGGTGATGCCGGCGGTGTACTTCATCATCAACTGGCCACCGACATCAAACCGCGCCCAACGCTTGAGCGAGGCGACGCAATCGGCGGCGGTCACCGGTTTGCCGTCATGCCAGAGCAGGCCGTCACGCAGTTTGAAGGTGTACGTCAGACCATCGGGCGAGACAGTCCAGTCGGCCATTTGCGGCCTGGGTTCGAAGTGCTCGTCCATCCCGATCAAGGTGTCGTAGATCATGTACGCATGGTTGCGGGTGATCTGCGCGGTGGTCGCAATCGGATCGAGCACGCGCAAGGATGAAGACATCACCGCATGCAGGGTTTTCTCGGTCGCCAGGGCGAACGGCGCATTGAGGGCGGCTATCAGGCCGACGGGCAACAACAGGCGGGCAATCAGAGAACGGGATGGACGTGATTTCATGCTCAACATTCCTTACAAATGGCTACGTTCGGTGTCGGCAGTCTTCCTGTGTGGTGCAAATTGATGAGACAGGCCAGGAGCCTCTGCGGGCGCCTGAGGCCGTGACCTGTGGCAACTAGACAATCACCGCAAGTGCATGGTCGATGTACAGCTGGCGTAAACGCTGGGTCAGCGGGCCGGGCCGACCATCGCCGATCGACTGGCCGTCGAGGGTCACCACCGGATACACGAAGGAGGTGGAAGAGGTAATGAACGCTTCGGCGGCGCCTTTGGCTTCTTCCAGGGTGTAGGCGCGCTCCTCGAAACACAGGTCATGTTCCTTGACCAGCGCGATCAACGCGCCACGGGTGATGCCGGGCAACAATGCCCGAGACAATTCACGCGTCACCACCGCGCCATCGCGAGTGATGATGAAGGCATTGTTGGAGGTGCCTTCCGTCACCCAGCCATCCTTGATCAACCAAGCATCATCGGCGCCCTGTGCTCGGGCCTGTTCCTTGGCCATGCAGGCGTACAGCAGTTGCGTGGTCTTGATGTCGCTGCGGCCCCAGCGCAAATCCGGCAGACCAATAATGTTCATGCCGCGTTTCGCCAGCGGGCTGTCGAGCACCACCTTGGCCTGGGTATAAAGCACCACGGTCAACGGGCTGCCAGCGGGCGGATACAGAAAGTTGCGGTCTTCGACGCCCCGACTGACTTGCATGTACACCAGGCCCTCCTGTAACTCGTTACGCTCGATCAGCGTGCGATGGATCGCCAGCAGCTCCTCGCCGTCGAGTAGTAATTGCAACGCCATCTCGCCCAGCGAACGACGCAGGCGTGCCAGGTGCAGATCGAAATCCACCAGCTTGCCTTGCAGTACCGCAGTCACCTCATAGATGCCATCGGCGAACATGAAGCCTCGGTCGAAGATCGAAATCTTCGCCTCGTTTTCAGGAACGAACTGCCCGTTCAGGTACACGGTGCGCATGAGTCGTTGTCTCCAGGTCAGGGGCGCTGAGCGCCGGTCTGGCGGGTGATGATGCCGTAGTGTTCGATGCGCCGATGACGGGCGAAATCAAAGATGGTGGTCTTGCCGAAATTGCACAGGTCCATGTCGCAGCGATGAGTAATCAGTTCATCGCCCTGCCCCTTGGCCTTGGCGACCACGAAACCGTTGGGGTCGATGATCACACTGCCGCCCATCAACGGAAAACCGTCCTCGACCCCGGCCTTTGCCACGCCGACCACCCAGGTCGAGTTCTGGTAGGCACCAGCCTGCATGCACAGCTCGGAATGGAACAGCCGGTGCTCTTCACCTTCACTGCGGTTCTGCGAATTGACCGACGGGGTGTTGTACCCCAGCATGACCAGCTCGACCCCTTGCAGCCCCATCACGCGATAGGTCTCAGGCCAGCGACGGTCGTTGCAGATGCACATGCCGATCACCGCGCCTTGGCTTTCCCAGGTTGGAAAACCCAGATCGCCCGGTTCGAAATAGCGTTTTTCCAGGTGCTGAAAATCGCGTTCAGTGTCGAACTCGACGTGCCCCGGCAGGTGGACCTTGCGGTATTTGCCGACGATGTTGCCTTGGCGATCCGTGAGGATCGAGGTATTGAAATGCCGCCCCTCGGGGGTCAGCTCGGCGTAACCGAAAGACATCGCGATGCCATGCTCACGGGAGAAATCGAACAGCGGGCGCGTCACGTCACTCGGCATTTCACGCTCGAACCAGGTGTCGACTTCTTGCTGATCTTCCATGTACCAGCGCGCAAAGAACGTGGTCAGGGCCAGCTCCGGGAACACAACCAGCTCGCAACCCGGCTGTCGCGCCTGCTCCAGCAGCGCCAGCATGCGCTGGACCACGCTTTCCCTTGTGTCGCTTTTCTGGATGGCGCCCAACTGGGCGCCGCCGATGACGATTTCGCGCATGCCGCATTCCTCCCACAAGACCGACTCGGTGTCGGCAAACCCTTCCGCAGTGCGTGGGGCCATTGTGGGAGGGTCGAGAGCGGCTGTCGCATTCCAATATGTCGCCCTTTATTAACCTTTTGTTAATCCATGCTGAACAGCTCGAAGCCGCTGCCTGCAAGGGTGTTGCGCAACTGCTCGACGAACGCCTGGGCGAACTGCGCCAAAGGCTCGCGACGCAGGTGCACCAGGCTGATGGTCAGGCGTTCCTCGGTGAGAATCGGCAACACCGCCATGCGCTCAGTGCCCGACGCCCGATAAGAGATCTCGTCGACCACCGAAAAACCGGAGCCGTTCTTGACCAACGCGCAGGCGTGGTGAGGCGAGTCGACATCGATGCTCGGCCGATAAGACAGTCCGACACGCCCGAAGGCTGGCTTCATGAAACTGAAAAACGGGGTATCGGCCGGGTAACCCACGAAGGGGGTATCGGCGAGGGCTTGCGGCAGCTCGTCTACCGGGACGCGAGTCAAGGCGTGATCCGCCGGGCACACCACCAGCACGCGGATGTCGCTCAGCGGCACGGCACGCAGGTTGGGATGATCGATGGGGAACAGGGAAACCCCCAGGTCGGCTTGCTGATCGAGCAGCCGGTCACGCAGCAGGACGTGGCGCAAGCATTCAAGGCTGACCCGAATGTCTTCATTGCACCGCCGAAAGGCAGCGATGGCGTCCGGCACCAACTGATGCCCCAGGCTGGGACTGCTGGCGATACGCAGCACACCGTGGCGCTGCTGCACCAGATCATGCAACGTGGTGTTGACCCGCTGGATATCGCGATACACCGACTCGACATCACTGAACAGGCGCCGCGCCTCAGGCGAGGGATACAAGCGGCCCTTGACTCGCTCGAACAACTGGAAACCGATCCGCGCCTCGGTGTGCGAGAGCATGCGACTGACCGCGGGCTGGGACACCAACAGCAGTTGCGCCGCGCCGTTGATCGAGCCGGTGATCATCACCGCCCGAAACACTTCGATCTGCCGCAGGTTGAGCGACTGCATTCAACTCCCCTCTCTGAAGTTTACTGCGCCCGCACAGCTGCCAACGCTTAACAATACGTTATAGGTCATTAGCAATTAGTATGCCAACCAACCAAACAATCTGAAAAATGCGCTGACAGAGCAAAAGTTACGCGGTAATAATGCGCGCACTTTTTTCAGGAGGCTTCAACCGTGGCCGTTCCGCAAACGATCCTGCCCATCTTTCTGTTGATCATTCTGGGCTATGTTCTGGCACGCCGTGGCGCCCTGAAGACGGATACCACCAAGGCGTTGGGCAACCTGGCGTTCAAGCTGTTCATGCCCATGGTGCTGTTTACCGGAATGGTCAACGCGCCGCTGCACGACGGCTTGGACATGAAAGTCCTGGCCGCGTACTTCGTGCCGGCGCTGATCATCTTCATCGTGGTCAATCTGATTTCGCACCGCAGCATTGGCCACCCCACTCCGTTCGGGCTGACCGCCGCCTTTTCCAACAACGCCTTGATTGGCATCCCGATGGTGGCAGGCCTGTTCGGTAACGCCGGACTGGTGCTGCTGTTCACCGTGCTGGCGGTTCACAGCCTGTTGCTGTTCAGCTTTCAGAGCCTCTACAACAGCATCGCCGGCAGCGAGCCATTCAACCCCAATACCCTGGTGGCAAGCCTGGCCAACCCGATGATTGTCGGCCTACTGCTGGGCGTCGCGGTCAACCTGTCGAACCTGACGCTGCCGGGCTGGGGCACACAACTGGCGACCTGGCTGGCCCAGGCCGCACTGCCCTGCGCGCTCATCGTCCTTGGCGCGAACCTCTCCGGTTACCGCCTGCGCCCCAGCGTGTACGCCGTCGGCATCACCGTCGCCAAATTGGTCGCCATGCCATTGCTGGTGTTGCTGACCTGCCTGCTGTTGGGCATCGGCGGCATGCCGCGAGCGGTGCTGGTGCTGATGGCCGCCAACCCTTGCGGCGTCAATGTGCTGGGGTTTGCCCGATCACTGGAGGACAGCCAGAAAACCAGCTCGGCCATTTGCCTGTCGACTTTACTGTCGGCTGTCACTCTGCCCCTGTGGATGTGGATCAACAGCGCTTTTTGACGGACTACACCACGCGGTCCTCAGGTACTTTGCCTGCCAGCACATCCACCACACCCTGGGTCACCGCCGCGGCCATGCGGATCAACGACTGTTCAGTCGACGCGCCGGTGTGCGGGGTCAACACGACATTGGGCACATGCAACAACGGATAGTCGGTGGGCATGCTGTCGTAGGCGTAGACGTCCAGCCCCGCCCCGGCAATGACACCCGATTGCAGCGCCTCGATCAACGCCACTTCATCGATCAACGGCGCACGCCCGGTATTGATCAGCAAGGCTTCGGGCTTCATCCAGCGCAGTTGCTCGCGACCAATGAGGTGATAGGTCTGCGGCAACGACGGCAAATGCAGTGAAACAATGTCACTGGCATTCAACAGTGCTTTCAGGCTGTCTGCGCGTCCCATGCCCAGCGCGGCCAGTTGCTCCGTCGTGGCGCTACGGGCAAACACCTGCACCTGTATGCCCAATGCGATCGCCAACGCGCCGGTCGCCTTACCGATTGCCCCGAATCCCACCAAACCCAGAGTCTGTCCGTGCAGCTCGCGCAGTTGTGCACGGAAACGGAACGCCATATCTCCTGCGCGTGCAGCCTGATCGCTTTGCAGCAACTGCTTGCTCAAGGCGAACATCAAGGTCACGGCATGCTCGGCCACGGAACGGGCATTGCGGCCGGGTGTATTGAAGACCGTGATGTTCAGCTCCCGGGCCGCCGTCAGGTCGATGTTATCGACGCCAACACCGTGCACCCCAATGACACGCAGCTTTTTGAAGCGCTCCATTTCAGGGCGGCCAAACTGACTGCTGCGAAAGATCCCGGCCACCACTTTGTCCGGGTCAGCCAAATGACAGGCCTCCTCCCCCACCAACGGATTCAAGCCCGCAGCTCGTAAAATCGCGAGGCCCGAGGCGTGGATGGGTTGCGGCATCAAGCATTGATTCATGTTTCTCTCACCGGTTTTCAGTTGGAATATCACTATGGCATTCACATTGAATTCCAATGGTATACCGAAAATCTACAAGAACTGGAAGCCTTCTGCGATCCGTTCAATAGAGAGGACGCCATGCCCCACTCATCGCCCACCGCTTCGCCACATCAGGTCTTGAAGGCCTCCCGGGGAACCGCTATCAAGCTGTGCAAGGGTGAAGCCATCAGCATCATCAACCTGCGGGGCAACCAGGTCGTCGACACCTGGGCTGTCAACCTGACCGACGCCAGCGAATGCGGCGCGCTGGAGCACACCCGCTCGATCAACAGCAATATGTTTTTCGAAAAAGGCATGACACTGGTCAGCAACCTGCGTCGGCCAATGCTCAAGCTGATCGAGGACAGCTCCCCCGGCCGCCATGACACGCTGCTGTGCCCCTGCAACGCAGCCATCTACCGCGAGCTGGGCTGCACCGAGTACCACCGCAGTTGCACCGACAACTTCCACGAAGCACTTGCCGAGCTCGGCCTCGACTGCAGCTACACCCCCGCATCGCTGAACCTGTTCATGAATGTCCCGGTCGACGAAGACGGTAGCGTGCAGCGCGTGCCGCCGCGCTCGAAAGCCGACGACAGTGTCACCTTGCTGGCCGAAATGGATCTGGTGGTGGTGCTGTCGGCCTGTCCGCAAGACATCACGCCGATCAATGGAACGGGGCGCCAACCCAGCGACATTGCCTGGTGCGTCCACCCTCGCGCACCTCAGGAATGACACCATGACCGAATCAGTCAAGCCAATGCTGCGCATCAAGGAGTTGAACAAGAGCTACGGCGACCTGCATGTGCTCAAGGATGTCGCACTCGATATCTATCCCGGAGAAGTGATCTCGATAATCGGCGCCAGCGGGTCCGGCAAGAGCACCTTCCTGCGCTGCCTCAACGTCATGGAAATGCCCCAGCACGGCTTCATGGAGTTCGAGCAGTTCTCCTTCGATTTCCGCGACGGCGCCCGCGCGCAACCGACAACCGATCAGTTGCGCTCGTTGCGCTCCCAGATCGGCATGGTGTTCCAAAGCTACAATCTCTGGCCGCACAAGACGGTGCTGCAAAACGTTATCGAAGCACCGATGCGCGTGCTGAAGATGCGCAAGGCCCAGGCGATCAAGGAAGGTGAAGCGCTGCTGACCAAGGTCGGCCTGTTCGACAAATGCCATCAATACCCCGGCAAATTGTCCGGTGGCCAACAGCAGCGCGTGGCTATTGTTCGTGCCTTGGCGATGAAGCCCAAAGTGATGCTGTTCGACGAAGCCACCTCCGCGCTGGACCCAGAACTGGTCGGCGAAGTGCTCGCGCTGATCGCCTCGCTGGCGGCCGAAGGCATGACCATGCTGTTGGTGACCCACGAAATTGCCTTCGCTCGCGACGTTGCCACCCGAGTCTTGTACTTCGATCAAGGACGCATTGCCGAAGATGGCCTGCCTCAGGAAGTGCTGCGCAACCCGAAGAACGAACGTCTGCGCCAGTTCCTCAGACGCATCCTGCATGAAGACATTACCCCTGCTGCCGTGGAGAAACCGGTATGAGTCAGTTGTACAGCGACATCGTCCTTTACGGACCCGGTTTCCTCGAAGCGTCCTGGGTGGTGCTGCTCATCACCGTCGCGACCATCGTCCTGAGCTGGGTGTTCGGTCTCGTAGCGGTACTGGGCAAACGCTCCAACTTCGTCGTACTGCGGGCCATCGCCAGTTTCTATGTCTGGTTCATCCGTGGGACGCCGGCACTGATTCAGGTGTTCATCATTTACTTCGGCCTGCCACAGGTGGGCATCAACCCTTCGCCGTTCATGGCGGGTGTCATCGCGCTGGGGCTGAACAGTGGCGCCTACGTGGCGGAAATCATTCGCTCCGGTCTGCTGGCCATTCCCCAGGGGCAGTTCGAATCTTCGCAGGCGCTGGGCATGAGCCACCCGGAAACCATGGTGCGAATCGTCCTGCCCCAGGTGTTCCGGATCATCCTGCCGCCGTTGACCAACGAGGCCATCGCCGCGCTGAAAAACACTTCGCTGCTGTCCACCATCACCGTGGTCGACTTAACCCTGTACGCGCAAACCATCATTTCCACCACCTTCCGGCCATTCCAGTTCTTCATCGCCACGGCGGTGATCTACCTGGTGTTGACGACGCTCCTGACGCAATTTTCGTCATGGATGGAGCGCCGTCAGACTCGCCTGAGCTGATGGCTGTCGGGCCTTCCCTTGAATTCACCAACGAGTAAACACCTCATGAACCTAAAACGTTTTTTCAAGCTATTCACTGTCCTTTCGGTACTGACCTTCGGCGCTCACGCAGCAGCCAACGAACTGGAGCTCCTGAAGCCCGGCCAGTTGAAAGTTGCCACCCTGGGCACCTTCCCACCGTTCAGCATGCGCAGCCCCAACGGCCAGCTCGACGGCCTGGAAGTCCGCGTGATGAAAGAAATCGCCAAGCGCCTGAACCTGGAGTACACACCGGTGCTGGTGCAGTGGGACTCGCTGCTGGTGGCGCTTGAGGCCAATCAGTTCGACCTGAGCACCAGCGCCATGGACATCACTCCGGCGCGCCAGAAGCAGATCATTTTCTCTGACGGCTGGCTCGAATCCGGCGCACGGATCCTCACGCCGACCGACTCGCCGATCAAATCGGCGGCCGACCTCAAAGGCAAGCGCGTCGGTACTCAGGTGTCCTCCACCTACGCAGTGCTGGCCAAAGAACACGGTGCCGTGGTCAAGAACTACAAATCCGAATCCGACACCATCCAGGATCTGGCCAACCACAACGTCGATGCGGTGATCACCGACTCCATCACGGGTGCCTACCTGATCAAGCACGTCGGCCTGCCGATCGCCATGACCAACGATTATGTCAGCCACATCCAGAAAGGCTTCGCCTTCAAAAAAGGCAAGCCCAACCTGGTGGCGGCAGTGAACAAGGCACTGGCGGACATGAAAGCCGACGGTACTTACGCGGCATTGACCACCGATCTGATCGGCTACGACCCGTCCCCCAAGGATCCGGTTCGCTCGCTGGCGCAGTAATCGACGGTCAAGTTGCCCTGCGCGCTATCGCGCAGGGAGCGACACAGCGTAAAATTCCGGCGGTCGTTGGCAGCCGCTCTCGTTTACCGGTTGCCAATCAATTTTTGTCCGATACCCCTTGTGTGAAGTGACTTATGGAACCGATCAAATCCACGGCCGACTTCCTCGGCGAGCGGGAGCAGAACCTCAGCGCTAAAGCCTACGACGCGATGCTCCAGATGCTCATCAGTCGTGAATTGCCGGCCAATACCGTCTTGCAGGAACGCAAGCTCGCTGAATTGCTGAACATCTCCCGCACCCCGGTGCGCGATGCCCTGACCCGCCTGGAGAACGAAGGCCTGGTCAGTCGTACCGCCGGACGTACGCTGGTGGTCAGACAGTTTTCCATTCGTGAGCTGATCGAGACGCTGCACGTGCGTCGCACGCTGGAGGCCGAGGCAGCACGCCTAGCCGCTGGCCGTGTACCCATCGCCGAGCTGGACGAGCTGGAGGCAAGCGTGCGCCGTTTGCTCGAAGCAGAAGTACCAAACGCCGAAGAAGACTGGATCGTCGACAGCCAGCTTCACAGGATGGTTTCGCACTACAGCGGCAACCTGCTGCTGACGCAGTACATCGAGACGCTGCGGCTGAAAACCCGCATGTTCAACCTGAGTGTCGCGCCCGAGCGCTTTGAAAGTGCTCATCAGGAGCACTTGGCAATCGTGCAGGCGTTGAAGGTCGGCTATCAGGAGCACCTGGCGATCATCGAAGCGCTGCGCTCCGGCGACCCGCAGGCCGCACAAAAAGCGGCAGCGGCGCACATCGACAGTGTCCGTCAAGGCATCATCGATCGCTTCAGCCAGCTCTGATCCGCGTTGTCACCGCGATAAACGTCAGCACCGCGAACAGTGCTGACCCTTTCACCCCGCTCGCTCGGCGAGCACCCTTCCCAGCAACTGCGTCGCGCCGCGAAAGTCCTCGATGCTCATCGCTTCATCCGGGTTATGGCTGCCGTTGGCATTGCGGATGAACAGCATGGCAGTGTCGATGCCCTGACCGGCAAACAATGCCGCATCGTGCCCCGCCCCACTGGGTAGAGACATCGTGTCCAGTCCCAGCTCCAGCGCAGCCTTGTTCAATTGACCGATCAAGTCCGCGGACATCACGCCCGGCGCACTCTGACTGCGCTCACCCAGCTTGAATGTGACGCCGTGTTCACGTGCGATATCCGACAACGCCTGCTGCAATCGCTCATCCATCAATGCCAATGTCGACGGCTGCCGCGAGCGCAGGTCGATGCAGAAGTCGACCTGGCCGGCGACTTTGCTGAAATCGGCCTGATCGGGATCGGTAGCGAACTGACCCACCGTGACCGTCAATTGATGCCCTTCTCGTTCCATGGCCTGCCACAGCCCATGCAGCGTTACCACCAACTGGCTGACCGCAACCACCGCATCCCGCCGATGACTGCGCGGCGTCGCGCCGGAATGGGCATAAGAACCGGTCGCCCGGGCCTTGCGATAGCGCAGGCTGCCACAGATACCACTGACGATACCGAGCGCAACACCGGCTTCGATCAGCACGGGACCTTGCTCGATGTGCACTTCGATGAAACTGTCGATGGCAGACGGGTTCAGGGCGGCGGTTTCGGCAACCAGTCCCTTCACGTCACCGCCGCATCGAGACAAGTGCTCGCTCAAGGTCAGCCCGGTGTCGGCCCGCCTCGCCTGCAACGCCTCGGCAGGCAACAGCCCGAAGGCGGCCTTGCTGCCGACATACGAGACCGGAAACCAGGCGCTTTCCTCGGCGCGGATGGCCATGACCGTGACGTCGTGCTCAGGCTGATAACCCGCCTTGCGCCAGCCCGTCAGCACCGCCAATCCCGCCACCACCCCCGCCGCACCGTCATAGTTGCCGCCGCGCGGGACAGAGTCCAAGTGTGAACCGGTCATCACCACCGTAGCGTGGCGAGAGCGACCGGGCAGCGTCATGTACAGATTCAGTGCGGCGTCGACCGACACCTGCAACCCGGCCCGCTCGGCTAATGAGCGCAGCAGATGATGAGCCCCCTGTTCACCGTCCCCATAGCTGTCCCGGGTGATGCCGACGCCATCGAAACTCAACGCGTGCAGTGCCAGGAACAGCGCATCGGCCTGCGCCCAGTCGGGATCAGGTAACTCGTTGAACGACTGGCGGGCCATTTACACCAGCGCCCGACAGGCATCGACAATGAGCTGGCAGGCTGTCTCCAGCTCTTCATCACTCACGCTGTACGACACCCGGAAATACGGAGCCAGGCCAAAAGCGGTTCCGGGCACCACGGCCACCCCGGCGTCCTCCAGCAAGTACCGGCAAAGGTCGACATCGGTCGTAATGAGGTCACCGGACGGAGTGGTTTTGCACATCAAAGCACCGCATTCCACGTACAGATAAAATGCCGCAGGCGGGCACTCGACGTTCAGCAACGGCCGGGCTTTGGAAAGGATCGCCAAAGCGTTGTCGCGCCGGGCACGCAGGCGATCGCACCACTGCGCGATGAAATCCTGCGGCCCGTTCAACGCAGCGACTGCACCCGCCTGGCTGATCGATGAGGGGTTGGTGGTACTTTGCGACTGAAGCAACTCGATGCCCTTGATCAACCAGGCCGGCCCACCGGCATAACCCAGACGCCAGCCGGTCATCGCGTGGCTTTTCGAAACGCCGTTGATGGTCAGCGTGCGCTCGTAGAGTTCTGGTACGGCCTGGGCGAAAGACGCGAACCGGCCTTCGAAAACAATCGGTTCATAGATGTCATCGGACATGACCAGAACACGCGGATGATCGACCAGCACATCGCCAAGGGCTTGCAACTCTTCGGCACTGTAGAGCGCGCCGGACGGATTGCCTGGCGAGTTGAGCAACAGCCATCGCGTGCTCGGCGTCAGCGCCGCAGCCAGCGATTGAGGGGTCAGTTTGAAACTATCGCCATGCTCCGGGGTGACCACCACCGGCTGCGCACCGGTCAATAACACCATTTCCGGGTACGACACCCAGTACGGCGCGGCGAAAATCACCTCATCGGTCGGCTCCAGCGTTGCCAGCAGCGCGTTGAAAATAATCTGCTTGGCACCGGAGGATGCGATCACCTGATCAAGGCCATAAGTCAACCCATTATCGCGCTGGAATTTGCCGATGATCGCCTGTTTGAGGGCCGCCGTCCCCGCCACACTGGTGTAGCGGGTATGACCCTGACGCATGGCGTCGATGGCGGCCTGCTGAATGTGCCCCGGCGTATCGAAATCCAGTTCGCCCGTGCTCAGGCTGATGACCTTTTGCCCCTCGCTGGCCATGCGCCGAGCAGCCTCCGCGATCGCGGCAGTTGCAGACGTGCGGATTCGTGACACGAGTGAAGAGAGCTGAGTATCGGGTAAAGAGCTGGGCATGAAAATATCTCAGGGTTGGAAATCCCATCATGGTATACCTGCGGGATACTTTAGTCATACTTGGTCTTGTTTCCGCGATCAATGGCCCAGACCTGCCGATAGCGAAACAGCTCGGTGATCTGTCCCCCAGTTGAAACGCTCTTCCTTGCAGATCTTCTGCACTGCTAACTGCACCGCGAACCTTTCCTACAAACGAGCACTGCCTCATTTGGGTGCCCTCCCTTGCAGCGCTCGTCATCAATGACGCGCTTTTTTCTGTGCCAGCTCGAGCCGGACGCCCGTGGCATGAATCATGCGACATCTCGAAGCAGCAATTGGAGCGGCCTTGAATGCACGGGTGACGTTCAACGATCCCGTTTCAGTGCAATACCCATTATCGATAACGAGCACATTGAGGTCAGCATGACAACCACGGCAATAGAGCACGTCGACCCCACCACCCTGAAAAAAGTCATCTGCGCAGCCGCCATCGGCAACTTCGTGGAGTGGTTCGATTTTGCGATGTACGGTTTCCTCGCGACCACCATCGCCCAGCAATTTTTCCCCAGCGGCGATGCCAACGCGGCGTTGTTGAAAACCTTCGCTGTGTTTGCGGTTGCTTTCGCGTTCCGGCCTTTGGGCGGCATCGTGTTCGGCATGCTCGGGGACCGGATCGGGCGCAAAAAGGTCCTGGCAACGACCATTCTGCTCATGGCCGGTGCGACAACCTTGATCGGACTGCTGCCGACCTATGCCGCCATTGGCGTCATGGCACCAGTACTATTGACAGTCATTCGCTGCGCCCAGGGTTTTTCGGCTGGCGGAGAATACGCCGGGGCTTGCGCCTATCTGATGGAGCATGCGCCGCGTACCCAGCGCGCCTGGTATGGCAGTTTCGTGCCAGTGTCGACCTTTTCCGCTTTCGCCTGTGCAGCCGTGGTGGCCTATGCATTGGAATCGTCGCTATCGGTGCAAGCGATGAGCAGTTGGGGCTGGCGTCTGCCGTTTCTGGTGGCCGCACCGCTGGGCATCGTTGGTTTGTATCTGCGCTGGCGACTGGATGAAACGCCGGCATTCCAGGCCGTGACCCAGGAGCATGCGGTGGCCCACTCTCCGTTGAGAGAAACCCTGAGCGTCCACGGTGCAGCGATCTGCTGCCTGGGGGCATTCGTGTCCTTGACCGCCTTATCGTTCTATATGTTCACCACCTACTTCGCTACTTATCTTCAGGTCGCTGGAGGTCTGAGCCGGGCCAGCGCGCTGCTGATATCGGTGATCGCATTGATATTTGCTGCTGCGATCTGTCCGCTGGCGGGAGCCTTCTCGGACAAGGTGGGGCGCCGCGTAACGGTGATCACGGCTTGCGTGCTACTGATGGTGGTGGTTTATCCGGCATTTCTGATGGCCAGCTCCGGGTCGTTCGCCGCCTCGATCATTGGCGTGATGCTGCTGGCGATCGGTGCGGTGCTTTGTGGCGTTGTCACCGCTGCCTTGCTATCGGAAACCTTCCCCACACGCACGCGTTACACCGCATCAGCGATCACCTACAACATGGCTTATACGATCTTTGGCGGCACGGCCCCGTTGATGGCGACCTGGCTGATCGCCCAGACCGGAAGCAACCTGTCACCGGCCTTTTACCTGATCGCAGTCTCGCTGCTGGCCCTGGTCGGTGGCCTGGCGTTGCCGGAAACCTCGAAGATTTCCTTGCATGGCACTTCCGAAGCACAAAGCGGGCCGAAAGGAACCCCTGTAGGATTCGCCTCCTGAGCGAAAAACGGTAGCCGAGAGAGGACAATGCACTGATCGACGAATGGCGCATGACAACTGCGCCCTCTCGCTCGGTAAACTTTGGAAGAAGGCGTCCCTATCAGCCATTAGACTGACAGGGACAATCCCCCTTGGGGTCCATGTCACTTAGCTCCTGATGGTTGTTGCAGGTCCAGTTTTTTGATTGTCGATGCTACAGACTAAAACGCAATATCATTTGGTTGAGGTCTATCACCGGACGCGAGAGGTCCCCCACTGGCAGCGGAAGTCTGATTCGCCCCCGTGGCAGTTTGCACCGATAGGTCTCGGATGAGCCATGGCGCTGGACGTATGTTTTGCTGCCATTCGCACTCGATGTTGTAACGCGCGATGTAATCAGCAACCACCGCGTTGGCGCCGGTCTGCCGGGCGATCAATCGTTCGCCCCGCTCAGCACCCAACAATTGGCGGATCTCGGGAACCGAGTGATGGTGAAACGTCGGCGTGCAATGGCCGGCGTTGCGTCCCGAACCGCCGAAACCTATCTCTTCGGCTTCCAGCAACACCACCTTGACCCCATGCGCGCCAATTCCAGGGCCGTAGTCAACCCGGTGTAGCCGCCGCCGATAATCACCACATCGGCGCTTTTAGGCAGTGGAGCATCACTATCGACTTGCGAGATAAGCGAGTACATAGACGTTCCTGCAGGTGTCATTTCCCCAAGGTTTACGCCTCGGGCAAGACAGCGGCAAGCCTTGGCGCGACGAACCAGGCCATGCTCTCACATGGTGAGATAAAGCCAATGGATCAGCCCGAGTCTGGTCAAAGACTTGTCTAAGACGGGATTCTCGCTGGCGGTGAATATTCGTGATTAATGTAGCGCCTGGGCGGCCGTCTTCATAAGCAAGCTCGGCCCACTTCTAAAACGTGGCGGCCGCAGGATGTAGTTACTGTCGCAAATCCTGTGGGGGTGAGCTTAATATTTCCCCATCAAAAGCCGTACGGCACCGTGGGTTGAGCGTCCTGGCAGGCAACTGGTTATCATGCGTCAATCATCCTTCAACAACCGTAAGCCCCAATTTCCAATGCATCCCTTGCTGTCCATCTGCGAGGCTGGTCATTCTGGTGCACGCCGCCTCTGTTCCTTCTGGTCGCCTGTGAGTTAGCAGCGAATTTGGCACCGACCAGGACCTTGCAAGAGATTCCGAGCTGACCGCTAGAAGCCGCAGCCGACGGATCTTTCGTGGGTTCAGCGGCACTCAATCGGTGCCAACTACCTGCAAAATGGTTTGTCACCAAAACAGCAAGAAGTCGGGTGCATTTGCGGTCTGTTTGGCACTGCGGTTTGGGCCCAAAAACGTCGAATTTGGAGGTATGAGTCAGACTCTCGGACGCGATGGTTTGATTCCAAATCGGCCCCTGGCCTTGCGATCAAAGGGTCGGAGGCCCACAGCCCGTCAGCAATCAATTCGAATATATGCGCCCTCCCCGCGCTCTGTTCCGTTTCCTTAGCGCACAATCGGAAGTCCGGCCTAAAGGTGCTTTCGCTGCTTCCGTTTGTCTTCAAAGGCACGGCCCGCGTGACGTACAGCCGGTTTCGCTGATTTGGGATGGTGACCTTAAAGAACGAAGAATCGGAACTGAGCTTCCAGGGTTTCGCGCCGCGGAGCAGATGAGGAAAAGCGCCCTAATCCCCGGAAACAGGGCGCTTGGCAAGGCTATCTGACATGCGAAAAAACTGAGAAAGGAAGAGAAATATCAGACAGGATTGGTGCCAAAGGCAGCGCGAAAAAGCGCCAAAAACGGCGTGAACTCACAAAAGCCAGTTGTTTTGTGGGGGGTAAAAACGCTATAAAATAAAAAGGGGTCGCGAGATAAAATCTCGCAACCCCTTGATTTATATGGTCTGGACGGAGTGATTCGAACACTCACCCCTAGCCCCCCCATCTTCTTTTTCAGACTTCTTGAAAGTCTCGAAAATTTCACTCTGGATTTTTCCAAGCTAGTACTTACTTGAGCCCCAGCGGTGTTCTGCTCTACGAGAGTCCAGTAACGTCCATCAAGAGCCAACGTTTTTGTGGGGGGAAAGTAGGGGAATCCATTTCATGGCCAAATTACCATCAAAGAACTCGAGTCAATGAAGTGGGGGCTTTTTCTTACCGCTAGCCGTCCAGGCACGCCTCAAGACCTGCGGCTGAAGCAACTCACATCCACCCCAGCCACGCCCAGTAAGTACTGGCGAACACCAACAGCAATCCATAACCGATAAGCGTAATCACCACGCCAACCCGCGCGAATTGTTTTGGATTGAAGGTATCCGTGCCCAGGCACACCATATTCTGCGGCGCATTGATGGGCAGTATGAAGCCGAAGCTGACGACGAATCCAAGGAGCATGGTCATGCCCAGCCGACTGAAGTCCCCAGGCAGGGTTTGCAGAACGGCCATCAGGATCGGAAGCAACGCCGAAGTCAGAGCGGTAGCGCTGGCAAAGCCCAAGTGGATCAGGATAAGGAAAGCACTGAGGACGGCAAACACTCCCAGCGTGCCGATCTTGTCTAGCCCCGTATGCCCGACGACCTGGGCGCCCAGCCACTGCCCGGCCTGGGTGGTCAACAGCGCGGTGCCCAGGCTGATGCCGACCCCGAAGACAATCACGGTGCCCCACGGAATGCGTGCTTGAACGTCTTTCCAGGTCATCACACCGAAACGGGGCAGTAACAACAGAACCAGCCCGGCATACGTCGTCGAGGTCGTATCGAAAGCATGCAACCTACCTTCAGTCGCCCACCCCAAAAGCAGCAGGCCAGAGACGGCCGCCAAGCGCTTCTGCGCTCCCGTCATTGGCCCCAGCTCGGCCAGGCTGGCGACGATGGCGGCCTTGCCGCCGGGCACGTTGTCGGTTTCGGGGGGCAACATTTTCAGCACAATGACAATCAGCACAATCGACATGATGATTGCCCATGGCGCGCCAGCAATAAACCAGTCGATCCATGACACGCGCTGGCCGAGCATCTTGTCCATGAAGCCTACCGTCAGCAAGTTCTGGGCGGCCGCCGTTTGAATGCCGACGTTCCAAATGCTCGTTCCCTGCGCCACGATGATCATGATGCCTGCGGCGATATTGGAGCGTTTGGCGACGCCGAATGCCGCGATCACGCCCATCATGATCGGCACCACGCAAGCACTTCGCGCCGTGGCGCTAGGCACTACCAGGCTCAGCAACACGATGACAACCATAGCGCCCAGCAATATCCGCCGAGTGCTGCCGCCTACTTTCGCCAGCGTCACCAGGGCTATACGCCGATCCAGCCCGGTGTGTGTCATCGCGGCGGCGATAAACAGCGCACCGACCACCAGCGCCAGGGCAGGATTGGAAAAACCGCCGAGCGCCATCGTGATTCCGGCCGACGAACCATACGTCAGTGAAGGGTTCTGAAGCGTCGGTGCGGTACCGATCAGAATGGCCATCAGCGACGTAATCATGATTGCGCTGGCTTCGTAAGACACCGCTTCGGTGACCCAGACTATCACCGCGAATACGAGAATGGCCAGCATCCGGTGCCCGGCAACGGGTAAATCAGCAGGTAACGGCAGGATCAAGACGACCACCAACGCAAGACATGCCGCGATCAGCCCTAACGGGAAATGAACCGAGGCCGATGGTTTTGCCTGGAAGTCTGGGTCGCTCATCAATTGCTTCCCTCAAAGGGTGCCGAAAGGCTGACTGAATACTGTGTTCGTATTCAGCCACCAATGGCTGACGATGCGCTTGAGCCAGGTCAAGGTTGCAGATCAGCGCCTCATGTGTGAAGTCCAGTGTTATCGACGGCTGGACGCAACATGGCGTCAACCGCCAACCGGGCCAAGTCGGCATCCTGTTCAGCCTTGACGCCGGATGCACCGATTGCACCAATGCAGTGGCCTTCGTGACAGATGGCCCCCCCCTTCGAGCATGCCGTGCAAGTTGGGGGCACTTAGAAAGTGCCTGACGCCCGCCATTGATCATGTCTTCATAAGCCTTGCCATCGCGACGACCAAGCGCCGCTCTACGCGCCTTTTCTGTCGCAATCTAACCCGCAATCGGCGCCGTATGATCCAGACGCAACAGACCCAACGGATGACCTCCGTCATCGACGACGCAAATCTCCACGTGTGACAATCCGTTTGAAGACCTGGCTCCGACATCCTGATCTTCACGTCGTAGACGCGACCAGACCTGCATCAGCGAACTCGTTCCCACTGGCTAGCGTATATAGCCCTGGCCATTGGCAACCTTTGTTCTCAAAGAATCCAGGTCCTTGGGCGAATAATAGAACCCTGCACGCACCACGCCTGCAATGCGCCGCAAGTTGCCGGAATCTTCAATCGGGTTCTTGTCGAGCAGCACCAGATCGGAATTTTTGCCGATCGCAACGCTTCCCATGACGTCAGTGCGGCCCAGTAACCGGGAGATGATCATGAAAGCGCCGGACACCGAAGCACGGATTCGCATCCAGATCCGCGAGAACCCCGTCATCCTGTTCATGAAAGGCACTGCGGCGACCCCGGAATGCGGGTTTTCCCGCGCGGTGGTCAACGCCCTGAACCAGATGGGCCAGGCCTTCGCTTACGTCAATGTGCTGGGCGCGCCGCAGATTCGCGAAAAGCTGCCGAGCATCTCCGCCTGGCCGACCTATCCGCAGTTGTTCGTCAACGGTGAACTGGTGGGCGGCGCCGATATCGTCCTGGCCATGCAAGCCGATGGCAGCCTCGCGCAATTGCTGGCGACCATTAACATCCCGCAGAGCAGTGAAGATGCAGCAACCATCAGTCAGTAAACCCCGCCAGATGATTGCCGCCAGACTGGGCTGGGCATTGCTGGCTACGCTGCTGGCCGGCTGTGGCGAGCGCATCGAAACCTTCGGCGGACCGACCATGGGTAGCACCTACACCATCAAGTACGTGTGCACATCGTCCGGCCCGTCACCCACCGAAGTCCAGAACAACGTCGAGGCGGTGTTGCGCGAGGTCGATGAACATATGTCGACCTATCGCAAGGACTCGCTGGTGTCGCGTTTCAATCAACTGCCGGCGCAAAGCTGCATGATCCTTCCCGACCACATGCTCGGCCTGGTCAGCTACGCCAGCGAGCTTTCCGAAGGCAGCCAGGGCGCCTACGACCTGACCGTCAAGCCGCTCTGAACCTCTGGGGCTTCGGACCCGATGCACATGGTGAACGCGTGCCGAGCGCCGCCGAAATCGCCGAAGTACAGCAGCACGTCGGCCATCGACACCTGCGCATCGACCATCAGCAGCTGTGCAAGGACACCGACATCAAACTGGACTTCGACAGCATCGCCGCTGGGTTCACCGTGGACCAGGTCTCGGCGCTGCTGGAACAGATGGGCGTGCACAGCTACCTCACGGAAATCACCGGTGAACTCAAGGCCGTGGGCCACATACCCGACGGCAATCCTTGGCGTATCGCCATCGAGGCGCCGCGCAACGACGAACAGGTCGCGCAGATCAGTCTGGACCTGGATGGCTACGGCATGTCCACCTCGGGCGATTATCGCAACTACTTCGAAGCCAACGGCAACCACTACTCGCACAACCTCACCTCGGTCACCGTAGTCGACCCCTCGGCCCGCAACGCCGATGGCCTGTCCACCCGGCTCATCGTGATGGGCCCGGAGCGAGGCTACCAATACGCCCTCGCCCATCAGATTGCCGCGCTGTTCATCACCCGCGAATCGAAGGGCTTTGTCAGTCGTAATATGCCGGCGCTCGAAAGATTGTTGGCGGGAAAGAAGGCGAATTGATCAACATTTTGGCCCGATCAACAGATAGCCATGGGTACTAACCCACAAATGCGCAAGATCGGCGCCAACCCGTTCCAGCTCGATTCGCCACGGCCGACCATCACCCTCAAGGACTACGCGTACAACGAAACCCGCTACAGTTCCCTGGCCGATACCGACGCCAAGACCGCTGTCGAGTTGCTCGATGCCGCGCAGCGCTGGGGCGACGAGAAGTATCGCCACTACGAAGACCTCGCCGCCCGCGATGGCAGCCGGTTCTGGTCACATACGCCGGTTGATTCGGTGATTGTGAATTGACTGTAGATACCTGCCAACCCCCCGTATTCAGGATCAAACCCATGACCAGCTCCATGCCCATCAAAGCCAACGATCTGGAACGAATACATAACCGCTCCTTCGAGGAGATCGTCATCGGCGAGTCGGCCTCGCTGGAACGTACCCTGACGGCGCAGGACATTCAGCTGTTCGCCCTGGTCTCCGGCGATGTGAACCCGCTGTACGTCGATCCGGAGTTTGCCGCCACCACCCATTTCAACACCGTATTCGCCCATGGCATGTGGGTTGGCGCGTTGATTTCGGCGTTGATCGGTACGCGGCTGCCGGGACCCGGTTCGGTGTCCCTGGGGCAAACCCTCAAGTTCCTCGCCCCGGTACGGATCGGTGACGCACTGACGGTTTCGGTGACTGTCATCGCTCGCGACGAAGCACGGCATCTGCTCACGCTGGCCTGCACCGGCACCAATCAGGAAGGCGTGGTGGTGCTGGAAGGCGAATCCCTGGTACAGGCTGCCAGCGAGCATATCGATGTGGCTCGGGTCAGCCTGCCGGGCATCGAATTGCGCCACAGTGCCGATGGCCTGAATCGGTTGTTCCAGGCCTGCGAGAAGCTGGAACCGATCCGCGTTGCGGTAGTGCATCCTTGCGATGAAGTGAGTTTCGAGGCCACCCTCGATGCCCGCGATGCAGGGTTGATCGATCCGATCCTGATCGGCCCAAGAGCCAAACTCCAAGCGTTGGCGGCCAAGGGCAACCACGACCTTGGCGGTTTCACCATCGAAGACGTGCCTCACAGCCACGCCGCCGCCCTGCGTGGCGCGCAAATGGCCCGCGATGGTCAGGTCGAAGCCTTGATGAAAGGCAGCCTGCACACCGACGAATTGATGTCCGCCGTGGTGCCGTCGGCGGCACAACTGCGCACCAAGCGGCGGATCACCCACTGCTTCGTGATGCAGACGCCTTTTTATCCACGCCCTTTCATCATCACCGATGCCGCGATCAACATCGTGCCGGCCCTGGTCGACAAAGTGGACATCGTGCGCAACGCCATCGATCTGGCGCATATCCTCGGCGTGAGCAATCCCCATGTGGCGATCCTGGCTGCCGTGGAAACGGTGAACGCCAACATGCCAGCCACACTCGATGCCGCTGCACTGTGCAAGATGGCCGATCGCGGCCAGATCACTGGCGCGGTCCTCGACGGGCCGTTGGCGTTTGACAATGCCATCTCCCTGGCCGCAGCGCGTATCAAGGGGATTAATTCACCGGTGTCTGGAAAAGCCGACATTCTCGTCGTGCCTGATCTGGAAAGCGGCAATATGCTCGTCAAGCAACTGGAATACCTGGGCAGTGCCGCCAGCGCCGGTATTGTGCTTGGCGCCAAAGTGCCGATTGTGCTGACCAGTCGCGCCGACTCCCGGGAATCGCGCATCGCGTCCTGTGCAATCGCTGCGCTGGTCGCCCATCACTATCGGGTAACTCCGCCATGAACGACATGGATAACGGTGAAGTGATTGTGGTCCTCAATGCGGGTTCATCGAGCATCAAGTTCGCCCTGTTCGACGCGAGCTGCAGCCCAATGGCTCGCACACCACTGTGGCGCGGCAAGGTCGACGGCATCACCGGGCCCAAGCCGGTGTTCGGCGAAAACGGCGGCGGCGATCAGCCGCTGAGCCTTGATGAAAAGCAGCCCTATCACGATGCCCTTGGGCATATTCGTGAGCGGGTGCTAACTCAGTTGGGCGGCCGCTCGATCAGGGCCATCGCCCATCGCGTCGTGCATGGCGGGATGAAATATTCAAAACCGATATTGATCGACGCGCAGGTGCTGGCCGACCTTAAAAGCTATATCCCGCTCGCCCCTCTGCATCAGCCCTTCGCCCTGGAAGCCATCGAAACCCTGCTGCTAACCCGCCCCGACCTGCCACAAGTGGTGTGTTTCGATACCGCATTCCACCAGACCCTGCCGGACGTGGAGAAGATGCTACCGCTGCCTTGGTCGGCCTGGGAAAACGGCCTGCGCCGTTACGGGTTTCACGGGCTTTCCTATTGCTACCAATCCATTGCACTGGCCGAATGTTATGGCGATCAGGCGCGTGGCCGGACGCTGGTCGCGCACCTGGGCAGCGGCGCCAGCCTGTGCGGCATGCGGGATTTGAAAAGCGTCGCCACCACCATGGGTTTCTCGGCACTGGATGGCATGATGATGGGCACCCGCACCGGGGCGATGGACCCTGGCGCGGTGATTTTCCTGATGAAAATCTGGAAGCTGAGCCTGGAGCGGGTCAGCCACATTCTGTATCACGAGTCCGGTCTGCTAGGGGTTTCCGGCATTTCCAGCGACCCGCGTGTATTGCTTGAAGTCGAAGCCGCCGAGCCTCGCGCGGCCATGGCCCTTGCGTTGTACCTGCGCCGTTTCATCCACGAAGCCGGTGCCCTTGTCGCGGCCATGGGTGGCCTGGACATGCTGGTATTCACGGCAGGTATTGGCGAACACAACGTGGCGATTCGTTCCCGGATGTGCGCGGGCCTGCAGTATCTGGGCATCGAACTGGACGAAACCGCCAACCAGGCCAATGCCGCCGTGATCTCGACCCCGGCCAGCCGAGTTAAGGTGGTGGTCGAGCCCACCAACGAAGAATGGGTCACGGCGCTCGATGCCTACAGCCTGACCAAGCCCGCCAGCTTGCAACAGTAAGGACACCCGGACTTTATGCCGCATGAGGTTCAGCCATGTGTATGGCTGGGCCCATGACGCGCCCTATAACAAAGCATGGCTGCCCTGATCGTGTGCGAAGCACCGTAACCGATCAGGTGCACTCAAGCCCCCGACTTTTCAGTTTGTGTGAAACAGGCCCGTACTCAAGCATTCGGCTTACACGGCGGAGGCCATCGACACAGTACTGGCCCGTGACTTGCATTGTAAAAATTACACAACTGTAAAAGTTACACACAATCATGCTGCCATCTCGACCACAGTCACCCATCAGTTTTCCCGCCGACGACTCCGCTGCGCCTGCGCACCGGATCAGTTCAATCATCGATTTGTGGTTGGGAGAACAATTGCGGCAACGCCGTAAGGCGTTGGACAAGCCCTTGCGTCAGGTAGCACTCGCATCGGGTATTTCAGTCAGCCTGCTGAGCCAGATCGAGCGAGGCTTACGCTCTATTTCGTTGCGTACGTTGAGCGCATTGGCGAACGAGTTGGACCTCCCGCTCGAAACCCTGATCCGCAATGTGCAGCACAACGACAGCGACGCTGGCGGAGCTGTCGTGCGTGCTGGTACCCACAGGCGCATTGATCTGACTGAAAAGGGCATTCACAAAGAGAACCTCACCCCGCCCGCAGCCAAAGGTAACGTCGAAATGTACCGCGCCGTGATAGAGCCCGGCGGTTCCACCGGCGATGCCTTGTTTTTCACCCATGCGGGGGAACAAGTCGGTTATGTGATCCAGGGCCAACTTGAGCTCTGCATTCAAGAGCAATTATTGATGCTCAACAGCGGCGACAGCTTCTGCTACGACGGCAGCACCCCACGACGTTGGCGCAACCCAGGCAGCACTGTGACGATCGTGATGTGGAGTGTGACAAGGGCCAGCGAGTAGCAACCAGGCGTTACGCAGATTCACGTTTCAAATCAGACCGAAGATTCACGGGGTACATCCAACTCACTTGAGGAACGCATATGAAACGCCCACTCACGGTTGCTGCAATGTTCTGCGCACTGACACTCTCATTCACGGGACCGGCCAGTGCCGTTACCGTCATCAAGGTCGCCTCCACCCCCACGGGGAGCCCATTCACGTTCCTGGACACGAAGACCAACACCATTGAAGGGGTGATGGTCGACATTGTAAAAGCCGTCTCCGAGAAAGCTGGCTTCGAGGTGCAGATAGAACCCATGCCGTTCGCCTCATTGATCGGTTCCTTGACCTCCAAGCGCGTCGAACTGATCTCCGCTGCGATGTTCATCACCCCAGTGCGCGAAAAAGTCGTGGATTTCTCCAGCCCCATTTACAGCTACGGCGAAGGCGTCATCGCCCCGAACAGCGATACCACCGCCTATACCACCTTCGCGGAAATGAAAGGCAAGCGAGTCGGCGTACAAGTCGGCACTGCGTTTGTCGAGCCGCTGCAGAAAAGCGGCCTGTTTTCCGACGTCAAACTCTATGAAACCACTGCAGACCTGATGCGTGACGTGAATGCCGGTCGTATCGACGTCGGGGTTCTGGATTATCCAATCGCCGCGTACGCGATCACTCAAGGGCATTTCCCGAACCTGCACATGGTCACCAGCTACAAAGCCACGATGCCCAACAACATCGGGATCGCCAGCCGAAAGGGTGACACCGAGATGATGGGCAAGGTCAACACTGCCCTCGCCGCCCTCAAGGCCGACGGTACCATCGACGCCATCCTGAAAAAATGGGGGCTGTAAGCCTCAGGACAAGTCCGATCCGATGCGTTTGAGCAACTGGCCCGAGCGCGTCCCTTGCCCCCTGACCCGAGTAATCGATCAATGTCCGAGTTCCTCACCAATTCATGGCAGTTCTTGCCCATTCTGCTCCAGGGCGCATGGCTGACCATTCAAGTGACGGTCGGATCGCTTTTGCTATCGACCGTGCTAGGCCTGGTTTGGGCAGCCATGCGCGTATCAGGTGTGCCAATACTGGCGTGGCTGAGCGCGGCAATTATCAACTTGCTTCGCGGCATTCCGATCATCGTGTTGCTGTTTTACATCTACTTCGTGATGCCCGACTTCGGCATCACCATAAGCGCCTTGCAGGCCGGCATTATCGGGTTGGGGATCGCCTATTCAGCCTACCAGGCGGAAAACTTCCGTGCCGGCATCGAAGCCATCGACCGGGGACAGCTTGAAGCGGCACAGTCTATGGGCATGGGTTGGTGGCTGATGATGCGGCGCGCCGTGCTTCCCCAAGCGATCAAAATCGTGCTGCCACCCTATGGCAACACGATGATCATGATGCTCAAGGATTCATCGCAGGCCTCTACCATTACCGTCGCGGAGTTGGCACTGCAAGGCAAATTGATTGCCACCTCAACCTTTCAAAACGCCACGGTGTTCACCCTGGTGGCGCTGCTTTATTTGATCATGTGCGTACCGCTCATTTTGCTCGTACGCCATTTCGAAAAACGGGGGCAGAAATGATCGAGATTCGTTCGTTATTCAAGTCCTATGGCGATCTTCAGGTGATCAAAGGCGTCGACGCCTCGGTGGCCAAGGGCGAAGTCGTGTGTATCGTCGGCCCTTCGGGCTCGGGCAAGTCGACCATTTTGCGCTGTATCAACGGCCTGGAAAGCTACGAGGGCGGAGTCATCGAAATCGATGGCATCAAGGTAGAGCGCAAGTCGCCAAGCATCAAAGCCATTCGTACGGAAGTGGCCATGGTGTTCCAGCGCTTTAATCTGTTCCCACATCGCTCCGTTCTGGAGAACGTGATCGAAGGGCCGATCTATGTAAAAAAGGAAAACCGCCAACAGGCCTGTCAACACGCTATGGAACTACTCACCAGCGTGGGCCTGGCAGAGAAAGCCGAGGCCTATCCCAACCAGTTGTCAGGGGGCCAGCAACAACGGATCGCGATCGCCCGCGCGCTGGCCATGCGACCCAAAGCCATTTTGTTCGACGAACCCACTTCGGCGCTCGACCCGGAACTGGTCGGCGATGTATTGGACGTGATGCGTCGTCTGGCCGAGTCAGGAATGACGATGGTGGTCGTCACCCATGAGATGCAATTCGCCCGAGAGGTCGCCGATCGTGTGTTGTTCATCGATCAAGGCGTCATCGTTGAACAAGGTCCGTCCAAGGAGTTGTTGAACAACCCGCAAAACCTTCGCACTCAGGACTTCCTGCGGCGCGTTCTTCATCCGATGTAAGCGAGGCTCATTGCCATGACTAGTAAATACTTTCCGTTGAGCCCTTCGTTATGGGCCGCCACCGCTGTCGATGCACCACCCACTCATCCGCTTGGGGAGGACGAGCGAGCTGATATTGTCATCGTCGGCGCCGGCTTCTGCGGGCTGAGCGCAGCCCTTCATCTGGCCGAACAGGGCGTGCGCGTCGTAGTGCTGGAGGCGCAGGAAATAGGCTTTGGTGGTTCCGGCCGCAACGGTGGACAAGTCATTCCCGGGCTCAAGTACGATCCCAGTGAACTGATCGACAAGCTTGGCCGTGATCGCGCTCAACCGCTGATAGATTTCGCTGCCGGAACCGTCGACGCTGTATTCGATTTGATCGATAAGTACCAGATGGACGTGCCACGGGTACGCAACGGCTGGATTCAGGGTTCACACACGCCCGCCGCGCTCAAACTGGCCGAGCGCCGGGTCAGTGACTGGAATGCGCAAGGTGTCGCCGCGCGTTTTCTCGACCGCGACGAGACCGCTCGGCTGCTGGGCACCGATAAGTATCATGGCGGTTGGTTCGATCCACGAGGTGGTGGAATTCAGCCCTTGAGTTATGTCCGTGGTCTGGCACGAGCAGCTGTTGCGGCCGGTGTTAAAATCTTTACCCAGTCACCCGTGACGAAACTTGAAGCAAGTGCCGGGAATTGGTGTGTCAGGACTGCTCAAGGAAATCAGATCACAGCAGAGCGGGTGATTCTGTGCACCAACGGCTATACCGATGATTTGTGGCCGCAACTGCGCAAAACCATCATCGATGCCAACTCGTTCCAGATCGCAACCGAGCCTCTGCCCGAGCATGTGCGCCGCAGTATTTTGCCCGAGGGGCACGTCTCATCGGATGCCCGCAATCTGCTGCTTTACTACCGCATAGACCACACCGGGCGGCTGTTGATTGGCGGGCGCGGTACTTTTCAGGATCCAGATCCATCGCGTCCCGATCATTGGTCACACCTGGAAAGCGCTGTGGCCAAGTTGTTCCCGCAAACAATCGGCATCCCTATTGCCTATCGCTGGTGTGGACGTGTCGCCATTACCCGAGATTATTTCCCACACCTTCACGAACCGGCGCCAGGGCTGCTGATTGACATTGGTTGTCAGGGCCGTGGCGTGGGTTTGCAAACGCGCATGGGGCAGGCATTGGCCCACTATATGATCAGCGGAGATCGCAGCGCTCTTCCGGTCCTCCCAACGGATATCAAGGCATTCCCCTTATATGGACTGCATCGGGCCTATGTCGCTGCCGCGATTGCCTGGTACCAAATGACCGACGGAGGTCTATGACGCCCCTCCTCTCCCCCGTATGTCAGCACGCGGTCGATCCACTGATTGCCGTGCGCCGCAGTAGGTATTCAGCCACCAATGGGTGGCGATACGCTTGAGTCAGGTCAAGGTTGCGGATCAGCCACTCATATGTGAAGTCCAGTATTGTCGACCGCAGGACGCACCGATTGCCTCCCATGCAGCGGCCTTCCTATTTGGGGTACTTAGAAAGGCCTGACGCCCGCCATCGATTATGTCCCCACAAGCCTTCTTGCTGTCGCGACACACAAGAGCCGCTGTACGGACTTTTTCCGGGCGATGTAACCAGCAATCGGAGCCGTATCGTCCGAACGCAGAACCTAATGGCGACGCTTCAGTGGCAGCCCATGACCTGAGTCTCGGTACACGCAATACCCCTGTTGCAGACTCGCTTTGTCGTCCCATTTGGCGTGTTATCTCGTGAAGATGCCATCACCGCACTGGTCATCATGCCACTGATGCCAAACTACTTAGTCGGCCCAGCCTCGGCAATCAACTTTCGGGGGTTCGACATAATGACGCCACAGAGAAAGGATATGTAGCGCAGAAATCACCCCATCTGGGAGATAAAAAGAAAAGTTCCCCCAGATTTCAAGCGACGCAGAAAATGCCGCCTTAACCATCAAATTCACAACAATGCACTTTGCCATTGAGTATTTATGCCCCCTTGCTTCGCAGGCATACCAGTACATTAGAAATCTATGGTCCCGCAGAGCGACCTACAACAAAAACCTCCAGCTCGCTTACAAAATCTGCCAACCCTTGGGAGCCTTCCATATGACAACATCCAGTGTCCGTACTTTTCAACTTGCGAGCCTAGCCCTTCTGACCAGTTGTGCCAGTCAGGCCTTCGCCGAAGATATTACCTTCGTCTCTCAGGGCGGGGCTTATCAGGAAGCGCAGAGCAAAGCGATACTCGAACCTGCCGCAAAAAAACTCGGTCTGACCTTGAAACAAGACAGTTCGCCCAAGGCCTATCCAATCATCAAGACCCAGATCGAAAGTGGCAAAGTCAGCAGCGCTCCCTGCGCAATCTGCCGCGACCCACGCTGGAAATCGCTTTGATAGCTGACGGTGTGCCGGCGGACAAGTTGTACCCGCTGGACGTGGATCGCGCGTTCAAGAAGCTCGAAGAAATCAAACCTAACATCGCCACTTGGTGGACCTCGGGCGGCCAGTCGGCTCAATTGATCAGCGACGGCGAAGTGGACATGATTCAGGCTTGGAACAGTCGTATCACCGCAGTACAGGCGGATGGCGCGCCTGTGGCCTTCGATTACAACCAAGGCGTGCTGGAAACCAATTCGCTGTGCGTACTTAAAGGCTCCCCACACAAGGTTGCTGCAATGAAGTTCGTCAACGAGGCCATCGACGCCAAACTGCAGGCAGCATTGCCGATGATCATCGATTACGGCCCACTCAATCCTGAAGCGTTCAAGACCGGTATCATCCCGGCAGATCGTGCTGCCAAGCTGCCTTCGGCGCCAGAAAATATCTCCCGTCAAGCACTCCTGTCCGCCAAATGGTGGGCGTCTGATGCTGGCGTAAAAGCTGAAGAACGTTGGCTAGCCTTCGTCCAAAAGAAATAGGCACTTGGTACACACTCCGGTCCCGGCCAGCAGAGAGATAACGGGCCCGAACAATTGTTCGGGCCGCAGATAGCTACGCAAGCATGAATGCCTGCTGAAGATCTTTCTCTCTGCGCATAGTCCGAGGTAGATCGACCTCCCTGACTCCCTATAACAACACATGCCGTGCATGGACACGTCGTGAGTCCTCGTTCGCTTTTATTTCCACGGCCATCTAATACAAAAACCAGAAAGACAGCAGGAGCACATCACAATGAACACTCGAAACATCGCCACAATGCCGGCACTTGGCGGCAACGGCGCTCACGTTGGCAGTCCAATAACAATACCTAACACGACACTGACCAGAACCGGTTGTTGGTCAGCTACAGCATTGCACTGCTTTGAATGGAGAGCGGCCCGGTCGCTCAACGCGATCGAGTTTTCGGGGATGACTACACATGACACACTTCAACAATCTGCGTCTCTCGGCAAAATTGGCTATCGCCTTCGTTTTTTTCTCGTTAATGACCCTGGCCATCGGCTTGATGGGCATGGCCGGCAACAAGAAACTCAGCGCCATGATGCAGGACCTGCAGACCCATACCATCGTGTCCATTAACACCGTCAACGAGCTATTCAGCAACGCCCTGCTTCACAACCGCAGCCTGTATTTTCTTCTCTCACAGAAAGCGGACAATGCCACCGACGCTGACCTCAACGAAACCATCGAACAACTCCAGATCAAACAAGCCAGCATCAACGAGACATTTTCGGTGTATCAGGCGTTGACGCTGAACAACAACGAAGTAGCCTCGCGCGACAAGCTGAAACAGGACTGGGATAAATACACAGCGCTGCTGCAGGAATACTTAACCGCCATCAGGGCAGATAATTACCTCTTGGCCAAGAAGCTACTCAACGGCAAAGTTCGTATCAGCTTTGTACAGATACAGAAGGATGCCGACCTCATCGTCAGCACGAACACTGCCCAGGCTCGAGTAGCCGAACAAAACGCCAACCAGTTGATCCGCCTCCTAGACCTGTCGATGATCGTAGGCATCATCGTTGCGTTTTTGGTTGCAGCAGGACTAGGAGTGCTCATTACTCGCTCTATCACTCACCCACTCGCCAGAGCACTGCTCACCGCGCAGCAAGTTGCCAACGGCGATCTTACCGTGCCGATCCAGGTCTCCAGCAAGGACGAGACCGGCCAGCTACTGTATGCCTTGCAAACCATGCAGGAAAACTTAAAAGCAACCGTGCAACGCATCACTGATGCGTCCGAGCAACTGGCGACGGCGTCCGGCAACATGAGCCTGATCACCCAAACGACCGGCAACGGCCTGATCCGTCAAAACGACGAGATCCAGCAGGCTGCTACTGCCGTGACCCAAATGACCACTGCCGTGGATGAAGTTGCACGTAACGCTGTGTCCACGTCTCAGGTGTCACAAGAGACAGACGCCTGTACGCAAAACGGTCAGGTCAAGGTGCAGCAAACCATCAAATCTATCGAAGATATGGTCAACGAAATAGATGCTTCGTCGACGATGGTAGTGGATCTGGCTGCACAGACTAAAGCCATCAGCAGCGTACTCGACGTCATTCGTGCCATTGCAGAGCAAACCAACCTGCTGGCGCTTAACGCCGCCATAGAGGCGGCCCGGGCCGGAGAGCAAGGGCGCGGTTTCGCCGTAGTCGCCGATGAAGTGCGGGCGCTGGCTCACCGTACTCAATCCTCGACCGGAGAGATCGAAGGCATGATCGGTGCCGTCCAGAACAGAGCTCAGCAGGCAGCAAGGGCGATGAGCGAGACCCAGAAACTTGCCAATCGTACCCGCAGCCTGGCAAGGGAAGCCGGTGCGGCCCTTGATGTCATTGCCAGTGGAGTCACGCAGATTTCCGAGCGCAACCGGGTGATCGCCGGTGCTTCTGAAGAGCAAGCTCACGTCGCCAGAGAGGTCGATCGCAACCTGATCAATATTCGCAGCCTCTCGGCGCAAACCGCAGAAGGGGTCGAGCAGACTGGCGCGTCCAGCGAAGAACTTTCCAGGCTGTCGGATTCGCTGAACAAACTGGTGACACGGTTCCGCCTGTGACATGAGCTACCGGTGAAAATCGGCAGCTCTCGACAGCATTCCGCTATCCGACATCTGTAAAACGGTCTGGATTAGAGACCTTTTCACCCCGTCTCCCCTGAGAGGCCCGCGCCAGCGACCTCAGCGCAGGAGATGCCGTCCGCCTCCCCTATTTCGCAATAAACCACTACGACGTGATGCATTTATGACCGCTTCATTTGCTGGCATCTCGGTACATTAGGATGACAGGGTCCCGCAGAGCGACCTACAACAAGACATCAAGCTCGCTTCCAGAATCTGCCCACCATCGGGAGTCTTCCACATGACAACACTCAAGCACCGCGCTTTTCAGCTCGCGAGCCTGGTGATAAACACCGGCAGTGCAACCCCGACAGAGACCAGCAAGTCCATCAGCCGACGCTGGGTTTGCCCCAGCCAGAAGAAGTGATGGGAGATCAACATGTCCAATGCTTATCTCGTCAAATCCCGGCCTGATTCAGACAACGATCAGCGCCTGCCGCCACTCACCAGAAGCGAAGCCCTGGCCTGCGAAGAGCGCAAGGAACACGCTTCGATGCTGTTACTGCTCACCCCCGCACTTACATGGACGCCCCCGGGTTGCCAAGCTTTCAATCTGTGACGGCTCAATGGTAGAGATTGCACTCATACATCCGGACTTTCGGTGCGGCGTTGCCGCTGTCCCTGATGGAATCCGCTGGCCGAGTTCTCAATAGATCCGTGTGCTCATGGCACGCTGTGCGGGTCAGATTTTCTTGGCCACGGTCTTACCAGTTTTGCCATCAATTCATGATCACCTGAGCAATCAATAGAGTTGGTCCGCTACGGGGTTAAGTTGACGTCTTCAAGCCGCTTCGATTACGCGACGACGGTCATGTAATCGGAGCGGAACTCGCGGTCACCGGCCAACAAGGCCCATATAATTCGGGCGTTTTTATTAGCCAGTGCAACGGCTGCCACATTGGCGTTACGCCGCTTAAGTAGCCGGCCAAGCCAGCTGTCAGAGATCTCTTTTCGCTGTGCTGCGTAGATCATCGACCGTGCACCCTGGATCAGTAGCGTCCGTAAATAGGAGTCCCCACGCTTACTCATCCCCAACAACACCGTCTTACCGCCAGTGGAGTTCTGCTTCGGCACCAGCCCAAGCCAAGCACTCACCTGTCGGCCATTCTTGAAACTCTTGGCATCGCCAAGAGAGGCTACCATCGCACTGGCCGTGATCGGCCCGATGCCTGGCATTTTGGCCAGCTTGCGGCTGTTTTCGTTCGCGCGATGCCAAGCGACAATTTGATTCTCGATCTCATGAACCTGATGATCGAACCCCTTCAATTGTTCCAGTAGACGCTGCACAAGCATACGAAACGAGCCCGGCAACTCGTTGCGCTCATCCTCAATAAACTCCGGTACGCGCTTGGCGATATGTGCGATGCCCTGTGGGATTACAAGACCAAATTCGGCTAGCAGCCCACGGATCTGATTAGCTTGCGCTGTCCGCGCCTTCACGAATCCTTGACGAACCCGATGCAGCGACAGCACGGCCTGTTGCTCAATGTCCTTGATCGGCACAAAACGCATGTTTGGCCGACCCACCGCTTCGCAGATCGCCTCAGCATCAGCTACATCGTTTTTGTTCGTTTTCACGTATGGCTTTACGAATTGCGGGGCCATCAGCCTCACATCGTGACCCAAACTGCGCAACTTGCGAGCCCAATGGTGGGCGCTTCCACAGGCCTCCATACCGATCAGACATTGCGGCATGATGGCAAAAAAGGTGGCGACCTGGTCGCGCTTGAGTTGCTTCCTCAGAACGGTCTTGCCATGTTCATTAACACCGTGCACCTGAAATACATTTTTCGCCAAGTCGATACCAACGGTCATAATTTTCATACCGGACGCTCCTCTTGGTTTGTGGTTTCTGAAGTCTTTCCACTATGGCATGTTGAGACCTCTGGTTTGTGGATGGGGGCGTCCATACCAATAGATCATGGTGGTGGTACTGCTGATCCTGCCGATGTGCTGGCTGGCGTTTCAATCGGTGCAAACCGAAGAAGGTTTCTCTCTCGCAAACTACGCGCGCATCTTTCAAGAGCGCATCTATTGGGACACCTTCGCCTTGACCTTCAAGATCAGCTTCATGGTCACGGTTTTGTCGATCTTCCTGGGTTTCCCCATCGCCTATGCCGCGTCCCGGCTCCAGGGTTTCTGGGCCAACCTGATCCTGATCTGCGTAATCATTCCGTTCTGGACCAGCGTCCTGGTACGCTCCTACGCCTGGCTGGTGTTGCTGCAACGCCGCGGCCTGGTCAACCAGACCTTGATCGACCTGGGGATCATCGACCAGCCCCTTAACCTGATGCACAACACCACAGGCACCGTGATCGGCACCTTGCACGTCATGCTGCCGTTCATGGTCTTACCTCTGTATTCGGTGATGAAAAAGATTCCGCAGGATCTGATGCAGGCATCCGAAAGCCTGGGCGCCAAGCCGTTCTATACCTTTCGCCGAGTGTTTCTGCCCATGGCTGCGCCGGGAGTCATGGCCGGTTCAATTCTTGTCTTCGTGATCTGCCTGGGTTTCTTCATCACTCCAGAACTACTGGGCGGTGGCCGGACAATCCTGGTGTCGATGCTGGTGCAACGCAACGTCGAGCTGTATCACGCCTGGGGTGCCGCGAGTGCGGTCGGTCTGGTACTGCTGTTGGTGGTGTTCCTGATTTTCTGGGGCATCAACAAGTTCATTCCCATTGAACGCATCCTGGGAGCACGCTAAATGAAAATGCTTGGCAGCCTGCGCCATGTCCGTGTGTCACACATGCTATTTACCCTGGTGGTGGCGACGATCCTGCTGTACCTGATCCTGCCGGTGCTGATTGTGGTACCGATGTCCTTCTCCGAAGCCCGTTTCCTGCAGTTCCCACCCAAGGAGTGGTCGCTGCGCTGGTATGGAGCGTTCTTCCAGAGCGCTGAATGGATGTCGGCGGCCCGCGTCAGTCTGATCACGGCACTGGCGACAACCGTGGTCAGCCTGCCGATCGGGATGGCGGCAGCCTACGCCATCAACAACTCCAGTCTGCGCGTGGTACGCACCCTGCAGATTATTCTGCTGTTGCCGATGATGGTGCCGATCATTCTGATCGCGGCCGGGGTGTTCTTCGTCTACGCACGCATCGGCCTGGTCAGTTCCATAATCGGTCTGATTCTGGCGCATATCATGCTGGCGTTGCCGTACGTGATCATCGCTCTGTTGGCCGGACTGCGTAACTTCGATATGTCTCAGGAGATGGTCGCCCGTAGTCTGGGCATGAATCGTTTTCGTGCGTTCATGGCAGTGACCCTGCCACAGATCAAGCCAAGCCTGGTGTCGGCCACCCTCTTCGCCTTCATCACATCACTGGATGAAACCGTGGTAGCGCTATTCATTTCCGGTGGTGACAACCAGACCCTGACCAAGCGCATGTTCACCGCACTACGCGACGAAATCGATCCAACCATCGCGGCGATCAGCTCGATTCTGATTCTGGCCTCATTGCTGCTGGTAGTGATTGCGGGACGGAACAAGCAATAGTCGCCCAGAAAAAAACGACCTGGAGCCGCCGAACGTTACGATAGATTCTAATCGCGACCTTCGGCGGCCCCACGCGCCGCGACCACAAAGGTTTCCGACAACCCTCCCCCCTCGGCACAGCCTGCCGTCAATCGCTTCAATTCAGCATCTATCACCCGTTCGGGCGGTCATCTCGGCATCGGCCGCTGGGTAGACATTCTTACAATGAACCCATCGTTCGGACCCTCAAGGCAACCTGATCATGTTGAAAACCAAGCTGCGTGACCCTTCTCTTTTCGTCGAACGCGCCTACGTCAATGGCACATGGATCCATGCCGACGACGGCGCAACCCTCGACGTGACGAACCCTGCCGACGGCAGCGTCATTGCTCGCGTTCCTGCGCTGCAAGCTGCGGAAACCCGCCGCGCCATCGAAGCCGCCGAAGCGTGCTTCGTCACATGGCGTGAGGTTCCGGCCGCCGAGCGTGCCCGGCTACTGGAGGTCTGGTTTCGCCTGATCATGGACAATCAGGAGGACCTGGCGCTGATCATGACCACCGAACAAGGCAAACCTTTGAGCGAGTCGCGTGGCGAAATCGCCTATGGCGCAAGCTTTGTCAAATGGTTCGCCGAAGAGGCTCGCCGCATCTATGGCGACACCATTCCCGCACCGGCCGCTGACCGTCGCATTCTGGTGCTCAAACAACCGATCGGCGTGGTCGCGGCAATCACGCCGTGGAACTTCCCCAATGCGATGATCACCCGCAAGTGCGCGCCAGCCCTCGCCGCCGGTTGTCCGGTGCTGGTGAAACCTTCAGAAATGACGCCGCTGTCGGCCTTGGCCCTGGCCGTACTCGCTGAACGTGCCGGCATTCCGGCCGGTGTGTTCAACGTCCTGACCGGCCTGCCCGCCGGCGTCGGTGGCGAGATGACCAGTAACCCCGCCGTGCGCAAGCTGTCGTTCACCGGCTCCACGCGCATCGGCCAACTGCTGATGAGCCAATGTTCGGCAACCATCAAACGCCTGAGCCTGGAACTTGGCGGCAACGCCCCTTTCATCGTGTTCGACGATGCGGACTTGGACTTGGCGATTGCTGGTGTTATGCAAAGCAAATTTCGCAACGCTGGACAAACCTGCGTCTGTGCCAACCGCATCCTGGTACAGGAGGGCATCTACGACCGCTTCGCCGAACGTCTGAGCGCGGCCGTCGCCGAACTGAAAGTCGGCGATGGGCTACAAGCGGGCGTCACCATCGGCCCATTGATCAATGCTGCGGCCGTTGACAAAGTAGCGCGCCACATCAGTGACGCGCTGGAGAAAGGGGCCAGTGTGATCATCGGCGGCGCTCCGCAGGGCGACGGTCTTTACGTACAACCTACGGTGCTGCGCGACGCCAGTGCCAACATGCTGCTGGCGACGGAAGAGACCTTCGGCCCGGTCGCCCCGCTGTTTCGCTTCAAGGACGAGGCCGAAGCACTGACGCTCGCCAACGCTACTCCGTACGGCTTGGGCGCCTACTACTTCACCCAGGACATGCGCCGCGCCTGGCGTGTCGGCGAGCGCCTGGAGTTCGGTATGGTCGGCCTCAACACCGGAATCATCTCCATGGAAGTGGCGCCTTTCGGTGGCATGAAGCAATCGGGTACTGGTCGTGAAGGCTCGAAGTATGGCCTGGACGAGTTCCTCGAAATCAAGGCCTGGCACATCGGCGGTCTGGACTGACGCTCTGCGGATCGAACGCCGTCGGGCAGCAGATACTGTCTTCCCGACGGCTCAAAACGGCACGAACACAGCTACCACCTGTGTTCAGATGGCAAGCAGACACTTCGGGCAATCCCCCGTTCTGCAAAGGAGGAGCTTCATGAATTTCACTGAAGGTTTTGAATCAGTCAGCGTTAATCAGGTTTGCAAGCAGTACGGCAGCCTCAAAGCTTTGAACAACGTGGACCTCAAGGTCGAAGCGGGGGAATTCATGTCTCTACTCGGCCCTTCCGGCTCGGGCAAGACCACCTTGCTGAGCATTCTGGGCGGGTTCATTCGGGTCAGCTCCGGCAGCATTTTGTTCGGTGAGCGAGATGTAACCCTCATGCCGCCGCACAAGCGGGAAATCGGCGTAGTGTTCCAGAACTACGCGTTGTTCCCGCACATGACCGTTGGTGAGAACGTGGCCTTTCCGTTGCGCGCCCGAGGCGAAAACGCAGCCAAGAGCCGTGACAGGGTCAAGCAGGCTCTGGCCACGGTCGAGCTGACCGGTTATGAAAATCGCTCCATCGCGGCGCTCTCCGGAGGCCAGCGGCAACGGGTCGCACTGGCCCGGGCAATTGTCTTCGAACCGAAGTTGATTCTGATGGATGAACCTCTTTCGGCACTCGACAAACAGCTGCGAGAAACCATGCAGATCGAGCTGCGAGCCTTACACAAGCGTCTGGGTGCCACGATGATCTACGTGACCCATGACCAGCGTGAAGCGCTGACCATGAGCGATCGCATCGCGATCATGCGCGGTGGCCAGTTGGTTCAGGTCGATACACCTCGCCGCCTGCACGATCATCCGTCCGACGATTTCGTCGCTAGCTTCATCGGCGAAAGCACCCTGGTGCCGCTGCAGCGCAGCAGCAATAACGGCCTGATGCTGGGCACTATCCCTCTGCGCACGACACGGCCGGTACCACCATCGGGAGACGTGTTCCTGGCTCTGCAATCGGAAAAGTTGCTGCTCGACAATGAGACCTCAGGCCCGGAGTGGAACCGCCTGCGCGGACGCGTTTCGGACATCGTGTTCCAAGGCGAAAGCCTCAAGGTGTTTGTCGATCTGGAAGGCGGTCCGACCGTCAGCCTGCGCCAGCCAAGCCACCATGAAGGCAACCTGAGCCTGCCACCGATCGGTTCGCCGATGCTCATGCGTCTGCATCCGGAAGACACCATCGTCGTGCCTCGGGCCAACGCCTGAAAAACGGTAGGCAGGCACTTGTCCACGACCGCGATACATCTGTTGCGAACTTCGTAGATGGCACATTGCAGGTCGTGGGCAATCTTGCTTCTGGAATCCCGAATAGCGCCAAAAACCCGCAGTCGAATATTTCGTCACGCCTCCTCAAAACAGTCGATCACAGCGCTAGCCCGCCCAACTTCAGTGCTTGTGGTTCCAGCCAATCCTTATCCTGATCACATCACCCGCCAACCCCGGCGTTTATGGAGATCGAGATGAGTTCTGCACTGACTGAAAACCAACGCCTTCTGGCCCTGCGCGATCAACACGTTCCTCGCGGTATTGCCACTGCTCATCCAGTCGTCGCGGCACGAGCTGAAGGTGCGCAATTGTGGGACGTGGACGGCAAGCGTTACCTGGATTTCGTCGGAGGTATCGGCGTACTCAATGTCGGCCACAATCATCCTCGCGTAGTCGAAGCCGTCCGTCGTCAGGTCGGTGAAATCTCCCATGCCAGCTTTCAAGTTGTGGCCTACGAGAACTACATTCAGGTCGCTGCACGCCTAAACAAAATGATTGGCGGCGACGAGCACTACAAAAGCGTGCTGTTCACCTCCGGCGCCGAAGCGGTGGAGAACGCAATCAAGATCGCTCGAGGTCACACCAACCGCACTGCGGTGATTTCCTTTCGCGGCGGCTTCCATGGCCGGACCTTGCTCGGCGTGACCCTGACCGGTATGAGTCAACCGTACAAACAGAACTTCGGTCCGTTCCCGGCCGAGATTTATCACGCCACCTACCCAAATGCCTATCGCGGCATCAGCAGTGACGACGCGTTGGCCGAGCTGGACGAACTATTCGCCACCGACGTTGCGCCTGATCGTGTCGCGGCCATTATCATCGAACCGGTGCAAGGCGATGGGGGGTTTCTCGCTGCGCCCAAGGAGTTTCTACAAGCCCTGCGCGAGCGCTGCACCCACCACGGCATCGTGCTGATTCTCGATGAAATCCAGGCCGGCTTTGGGCGCACCGGCACGATGTTCGGCTTCCAGCACGCCGGTATCAAACCGGATCTGGTCACCGTCGCCAAGAGCCTGGCAGGCGGCATGCCGCTTTCGGGCGTGGTAGGTCGTGCCGAGATCATGGACGCGCCAACCCCTGGCGGTCTGGGCGGTACTTATGGCGGTAACGCAGTCGCTTGTGCCGCTGCGCTTGCGGTGATGGACCTGTTCGAAGAGCAGGATCTGTTGAGTCAGGGCGAGAAACTGTCCACACAGCTGCGAGAAGGCTTGCTAGCCCTACAAAAACGTTACCCGCGCATCGGTGACGTTCGCGGTCTGGGCTTCATGCAAGCCATCGAGATGGTCGCCGTCGACAGCAAGAGAAGCCCGGATGCGACCTTGGCGCAGAAAGTGATCGACGAAGCGCGTAACGCTGGCCTGCTGGTAATCAAGTGCGGCGTACACCGCAACGTGGTGCGTTTTCTCGCACCACTGGTGACCACGCCCGAGCAAGTGGCAGAAGCCTTGCAGATGCTGGAAAAAGCGTTGGCTGCGGCCTGCTGATACTGGCCCGTATTCGACGTAATACCGAACCCGATCTGCTGACGCAGCATCGGGTATTGGGCTGAATCATGACTGAACCGACAAGCGTCACTCAGGAGCGAATCATGAGAGTCACCCAGTACAAGGCATTGGGTTTTTCCTTTGGAACAGTAGTTGATCGGGAACGGGGCATTCTGGATGGCCTTCGACCGCTGGCGGTGCAAAGCGATGTCACCACCAGTGACGAGCAGTTGCTGAGCGCCTACCGACGAATGGCAGATGAGCTGACCACTAGTGGATCTGACGTCAGTCCGGCAGCCTTCCACGGCCAGCTTTATCAACGTCTGGCTCATCAATTGCATATTACCCCTGACTGGGATGAGAGCGTTGCTTTCAGTAGCTCATCTGCTCAATGGCCAATATTCGAAGACGCCCCAGGTGCCTTGCAGTACCTGAGTAAGTTCTACCGTTTGATACTAATTGCCCCACCCCACGGCATCGACGTGCATTCGTTGACCAGCCGCCTGCCGGTGGAGTTCGATGCAATCATCGAACCCAGCAGCGACGACTGGCACACGAGTCTGGAGACCGCGTTGCGCCGCTTGGGCCTGGAGCGATCGGAACTGTTACCGGTGCGCAGCACCGAAACGGATGACCCATGGAACCAACGGGTGGATTTTCCGGTGTGCACGTTGCGACGCAGTCATAGCCAGCCCTGGAATCATTCGCCACAGGCAATGGACGGCAAGCGCTGCGAGTACGCCAGCCTTGCCGACCTCACACATGCGCATCAAAAGGCACTGCACGCCTGACGGTCACGGCCCAAATTTGACATTGCGAGGACTGAACTATGGACGCTGTAACGAAGCTCGATCGTATCGACATCAACATCCTGGTCCAACTGCAGAAAGACGGACGAATGACCAACGTCAGCCTCGCCGAAACTGTCGGTCTGTCCCCCAGCCCTTGCCTGCAACGCGTCAAACGACTGGAGTCCGCTGGCTACATCAGCGGCTACGAAGCACACGTCAATCTGGCCAAGTTTGCCAATTCGGTGACCGTCTTCACCGAAGTCACCCTCTCGGACCACAAGCGTTCCGACTTCGTGAAATTCGAATCGAGCATCCGCAATATCGATGAGGTACTGGAGTGTCATTTGATCAGCGGCGGCTACGACTACCTGGTGCGCTTCCTGTGCAGCAGCATTCAGCACTATCAGGAGCTGATGGAATCGATCCTCGACAAGAACATCGGCATCGAGAAGTACTTCAGCTACATCGTGATCAAATCGCCGGTGGTCAAGAGCACCGTACCACTGCGCAGCCTGGTTCGCGCGGTCTAAAACAAAACCTGCAGCCGTTCGGCTTGCCGTGGATGGCGATCACAGGATCGCTATCACCGGCACACCGCGCGGCTGCAGGTCTGGTTGACCCGGCAGCGCCCCTCCCCGACTTACGACAGGATGCAGAACACCTTGCGCACAGTCTCTTCGCTGACCCACGTATTGGTGGCGCCCTTAGGCACGATCACCGTCTCCCCCGCCCGCACATGATGGCTGTCGCCCTGTTCAGCCTGCAGCGTCACCGAGCCTTCGAGGATAAACATCAGCTCGCTGTAACCCGGCTCGACCTGCTTGCGAGCGTACGCCTCGCATTGCCACAGCCCGATGCGCAGGCTACCGGCGCTGAACAGGGTTTCACTCCAGGCCTTGGGCGTCGCGGTCAACAGCACATTGGCTGCCGGCGGGCTCGCCGGCGCAAGCGGCTGGGACAGATCGATCCTGATGGGAAGGCTGGGCATTTGCGTGGAGGCTGAAAGCCCCGGAAACGCCATGAACAGCCGGCGCAATTGCCCGTGATGTTGCCAGCGCACACGGACTCCACGGGGCATGACGAAGCAATCCCCCGCCGTCAGTTGCAGGTCGAAACCCTCACCCTGCAAACGCAGTTCTCCGGCTTCAACCACACCCAGTTCAACCCAGGGAAACGCCTCGATCAGCAGGTTCGCCCCCGTGCTGACACTGCTGCCTGCGGCATAGCCCTGCACGGGGTCGTGGAAGTTGATGACACGCCCGGCCGCCAGCGGATCGCCCTGCAGGGCGAACGCTGCGCAGGGCAATTGACGATCAGTGTGGGGTTGGGAGTAATGCAGAATCGGTGGCATACGCTTAACGCTCGCTCATCGGCCGATGATATCTAGAAATTGCTGCCAGCCCGCCGCCAGGCGAACGCCCGGCGCCCGGAAGGCATGCAGAGGAATGGGGTTGAAATACTCGCCCGCGAGCAAGCCGAGCTCGACCTTCTCGCCCGCCGTCATGGCGGCCAGTTGCTTGCCCATCCAGGTCGACATGGCGACCCCGCCACCGTTGTAGCCAATGGCGTAGTAGCTGCGCTCATCGAGCTGCCCGGCATGGGGCAGGTAATCCAGGGTCATTGCCACCAGGCCCGACCAGCGATAGGCGATGGGCTGGTCGCGCAGGATCGGGAAAACATCACCCATGCTGCGCTGCAAAGCGTCGAACGCGCCTTGTGAATCGCCTTTGCCGAACGCGCCCCGCCCACCAAAAATCAAGCGATCGCCGATGACGCGGAACCAGCGCAACATACGCTTGGTGTCGCCACACACCTGCCCTCCCGGCATGATCTCGGCGAGGATATTCGGTGGCAGGGGCTGCGTGGCGATGATCGCGCTACGGAACGGAATCAACCGTCGATGCAACGTATCGGTGGCTCGGGTCTGGTCGGAATAACCGTTGGTGGCGTAGATCACTTGCCGGGCACTGACCCGCCCTTGCGGCGTCTGCACGATGACGCGATCACCTTCGCGACGGACCTGCTCGGCCGGGCTGTTGATGAAGATTTTCACTCCATGATCGACCAGGTGGCGAGCCATGCCGCGCGCGTAATTCAAAGGGTGGATACCGCCGGCCTTGGGGGTCAGCAGGCCGCCAGCGAAGATCGTCGAGCCGGTCATTTCCCGCACCTGCTCGGCCGAGATCATCCGTGATGACGTACCACCGGTTTCACGCTTGATCCAGTCCGCAGTGGATTCCAGCGCACCCAGCGCGTGGACGTTGTGCGCCGCGGCGATATGCCCGCCCAGGTGCAGCTCGGCACCGGTCAGGCTAAGGGTTTCGACCATCTCCACCAGGCTGTCCACCGCGGCATAACCGGTGTGGTACATCTGCAACGCCGTGTCGCGGCCAAAGCGCGACATCAGCGCAGGAAAGCCCACCCGAAACTTCGGCGACACTACACCACCATTACGTCCGCTGGCGCCCCAGGCCAGGGTATTGGCCTCGACGATGAGGGGCTCGCGACCACTGCGGGCGATGTGATGGGCTGCCGAGAGGCCGGTGTAACCCGCACCGATGATCACCACGTCGCACTGTCGCTCGCCTTCCAGGGATTGCAGCGCGGGTGCCGGCTGGGCGGTGGCCGCCCATAAGCTCTGAACAGTCATGCCAGCCTCTCGACTCAATAGGGATTGGCGCTCGCGGCCAGGGCCCGAGCGCCGAGGGGATCAACCCAACTCTTTCTCGACCGCGTCAGCCAGTTGCGCCAGCGAGGTGAAGTGGTAATGCGGCTCGGTGCGTTCCGATTCCAGGGTGACGCCGGTGCCTTTCTGGGCAAAACGACGCTCGATCCAGCAGGTCTGATAACCCAGGCGCATGGCCACGCCGATGTCGTGATACTGGCTCTGGGCAACGTGCAGGATGTTCTCGAACAGAATGCCCTGGGTCGCCAGCACACCCCGGGTGTAGGCAAAGAACTGCGGATCAGGTTTCTCGAAGCGCACATCGTCAACGGTGACCCGTACGTCGAACGGTTGGTCGAGGGTTTCGGCCATGTAGTTCAGGGCCCAGATCTGCGAGTTGGTGGTGGCCACCAGCTTGAAGTGCTTGCGCAGGCGCTTGAGTGCTTCGACCGAATCAGGGAACGCCGGGAAGTTCTTCACCGCCTGCGCCAGGCCTTTGGCGTAGTCGTCGTTGTCCAGCAGCCCCAGCTTGGAAGCTATGACGTGGTAGCAACGCTCCAGGTCATCCGGCCACCAGCCCGAGTCGGTGGAGGCGCGGGCCTCGCGATAGGCTTTGAGAATCTCGTCGTCGCTGCGAGCCTTGCCCGCGTCACCCGCGACTTCGCGTACATGGGCCAGGATTCCGGCTTCGAAATCGATCAGGGTACCGACAACGTCAAACGTCAGGGCTTTGAACTGCTTGAAAGACATAGGGCGCTCCGCAAGAAAAGTCGTAAGGGTGAAACTGACTGGACAGGCCCATTATCTGCCCGCCTTCTCGCGAAATATTCTGTTTTGCCCTACCCCAGAGGCATAACCTACTGTTTTTTTACTCGACGTGCCGCACCTGTGCTCAATGGGTCGATTCCAGGGTCGCGAGCAACCCCAGATGAGGGTAAAGCGCGTCGATCCTGAGCATGTCCTCGCGCATCTCTTCGATGATCCAGTCACGCACGCTTTCCACGATCGAACGTACCGGGCGGTTGGCCGGAACCACGAGGCAGCAACGCCGGGAATTAACCCGAAAGGCGTCCGTCGCTGGCACCAGTTCACCCTTGCACAAGGAGTTCGACACCACATTCAACCACCCCAGCGCCATGCCCTGACCCAACAAGGCGGCCTGTACCACCACGGCATAATCGGAGAACACCAGCGCATTGTCGGCACGCCCCGGTGTCTCGAAAGCGGCGGCCCAGCCACGATCCTGATTGTCCATGCTTATCAGCGTCGGCACCTGTTTTTTACCCTTGCCCTGAACGACATCGGCCAGGTACTGGGCATTGCACACCGGCAGGGTAATTTCCGGAATAACCAGCGTATCCGTGGCTTTCAGGCTGCCTGCTTCGAGGTAACGCATGCCCAGGTCGACGTCCACCAGAGGGCCGCCGATCCTGCCGGACATCAATTGATAGCGCATGTCGACGGTGGGGAATCGCTGGCTGAAACGACTCATGCGCGGCATCAGCCAGTGGGTGGTGAACGCCGTGGACACCGACAGCGTCACGGTCTCGATCCCCGTCGTCCGTGCCTCGATTTCACTGATGGCCGACTCGATGGTACTGAAGCCTTCCTGTACGCGGCGGTACAAAATGCTGCCGCTTTCCGTCAGCCTCGCACCGCCACGAACACGCTCGAAAAGCTGCACGCCGAGGTGTTCCTCCAGACGCGACAACATGCGACTCACGGCCGGCTGGCTGACGCACAGTTCATCCGCCGCCCGGGTGAAGCTGCCACATCGAGCGGCCGCTTCGAAGACGAATAACGAGCTGGAGCTGGGGACCTTGCGACGAAGATTAGACATGACCTGAGTTTATGCCTGGCACAACTATTAGTAAATTGTCCCGAACAAAATTCCCCGCCTATTCTGGTGAGCGGCTGCGTAAGGCGACCACGGATATTCGGCGCGGCACTCCTCCCCTCACGAGACCCTTCCTTGCTATGAAAAACAACCTGAAGTTTTACATCGATGGCCGCTGGGTGGAGCCTCACAGCTTCGATCGCCTGCCCGTGATCAACCCCGCCACCGAGCAGGCATTCTGCGAAATCGCCATGGGTGACCTGAACGATGTCGAGGCCGCCGTCATGGCCGCCCGGCGCGCCTTTCCAGCGTTCTCAAGCACATCACCCGCGCAACGCAAACTCTTGTTGCAACGGATTCTGGATGTCTTCATGGCGCGCTACGACGAAATCGCCGAGGCCATCGTCCAGGAAGTCGGCGCGCCGAAAGCCTTGTCCCACGCCTGGCAAGCCGGGATCGGCAAGCGTCACCTGGAGCAGTTGCTGCGCACCCTCGACACGTTCGAGTTCCAGAAATCCCGTGGCACCACATTGATTGCCCATGAACCCGTGGGCGTGGTGGCGCTGATCACGCCCTGGAACTGGCCGATCAACCAGATCGTCTGCAAGGTCGCGCCGGCCCTGGCCGCCGGTTGCACCATGGTCCTCAAACCGAGCGAAATCGCGCCGATCAATGCCTTGTTGTTTGCCGAGGTCATGCACGAGGCCGGCGTACCCGCAGGCGTTTTCAACCTGATCAACGGCGATGGACCGACGGTCGGTGCCGCCCTGTCCGCCCATCCGCAAGTGGACATGGTTTCGTTCACCGGTTCGACCCGTGCGGGTACGAAAATCGCGCGCCTAGCCGCGCCGACGGTCAAGCGTGTGCATCAGGAACTCGGCGGCAAATCGGCCAACATTTTGCTCGACGATGTCGACCTGCAAGCGGCAGTGACCAGCGGTGTCGACAGTTGCTTTGGCAATAGCGGGCAGTCCTGCAATGCGCCGACGCGCATGCTGGTGCCCGCCGCGCTGCACGACCAGGCCGTGGACATTGCCCGCCGCGCAGCACAAAAACACATCGTCGGCGCGCCCGATGCAGCCGCCACAACCATGGGACCGGTGATCAGTGAGCGTCAGTACGACAGCATCCAGCGGATGATTACCATCGGCATCGACGAAGGCGCACAACTGGTGTGTGGCGGGCCGGGTCGGCCCGATCACCTGCCCCAGGGTTACTATGTGCAGCCGACGATCTTCGCCGGGGTCACTCAGGACATGACCATCGCCCGAGAGGAAATCTTCGGACCGGTGCTGGTCATCCAGGCCTACGACGATGAAGCACAAGCGGTCAGCATGGCCAACGACAGCGTGTTTGGCCTGGCGGCCTACGTTCAATCGGCGGATCAGGCGCGAGCCCGAGGCGTTGCCTTGCAAATGCGTGCCGGCAGCGTCTACATCAATTATCCGAATTGGGATTCCGGCGCGCCGTTTGGTGGCTACAAGCAATCGGGCAATGGCCGCGAATACGCCGAATGGGGGCTGGAGGCCTTTCTGGAAGTGAAGGGGATTGTCGGTTGGGGGGGCTTGATGCCCCCGTCCTGACAGACTCGCCGACCAGGCGGTTGCTACAGTCGAGCCGACACCTTGGCCTCACAGCCTGCCGCCTTCGCCTCAGCCTTGATCAGATCGGCCATCCGCTCGGTGATCATCAGGGTGGGGACGTTAGTGTTGGCGCAGGGAATCGAAGGCATCAGCGAGGCATCACACACACGCAACCCTTCCACACCGATCACCCGGCCGTCACCGGTGGTGACCGCCAGTGGATCATCGGCGCGTCCCATGCGACAGGTGCCCGACGGATGCCAGGTGCCACCGACATTGCGCTGTATGAACTCGGTCAGGGCCTTGTCGTCGGCGAGCAGCTTTTCAGGGTGACACCCTGGGTGACCAAGCCATGAATCAGCAAGCCCCGCAACGGCCCGGCGATATCCAGCAGCCAGCTCAGGGCGCCGCGTTGCAGCGCATTGATCCTGCCCGGCATCGCGACCCTGGCCACCCGTGGTGAGTAGCTCGATGGAAACACCACGCTGCACTCTCGGTTCAAAGCTGGCGCCGAAGCGCAACGCCTGCTTCAGACGCTCAAGGTCCCGCACATCGCCCAGCATGTCGAAACACACGTGCGGTTCGTCATGGGGATCGCTGGATGCCAGGCGCAGACGCCCCCGGGAGTAGGACTTGTTGACCCAGAAAAAGATCGTGCCCAATCGATAACCGATCGAATGCCAGCCGGATCGGGAAAGGATTGCGCCGTGCATGTCACACGGCACCGTGTCGGCCAGCCCGGAGGAGAAACGCACGATGGCCTGTTCATGGTGCTCCTCGGGAAACGCCGTGCGGCCTTCGCGGTTGAGCAGCGCAGACACCGCAATCGAAGGATGCTCCATCAGGTTGGCGCCCACCCCTGGGCGGTCCGCCACCGACGCAATGCCGAGCGAGGCGAGGTCGTCCGCCGGACCGATCCCGCTGCGCAGCAACACGGCGGGACTGTGGATCGCACCGGCACTGACGATGACCTCACGCGCCCTCAAGGACTCGACGACCCCATGGCTGTCGATGATCCTGGCGCCCGTCGCACGACCGGCCTCGATCAACACCCGATCCACCACGCAGCGGGTGCGCAGGGTCAGGTTCTTGCGTTTGCGCACTTCATCGGTCAGGTAACACACCGATGTCGGGATTCGCTCACCCTGCTCGCTGACGCCAATGGCGCCGACGAACACGCCCTCCTCCCAGGGCCCGTTCTGATCGGCCTTGTGCTCGAGGCCGCGTCCGCCGAGGACCTTCATCACACCTTTGACGAAAGGCGAAAGGCGCTCCGAGGGCGTACGCCGGATCCTGACCGGGCCGTCGCTGCCATGCAGCGCCTGGTCCTGCGGCCCGCAAAAGTCGGTGTCGTTCTCCAGCTTGCGAAAGTACGGCAGGCAGGTTTGCCAGTTCCAGCCTTCGGCCCCCAGCGCCTGCCATTCGTCATAGTCGGCTGGCGCGCCACGGTTGGTCATCAAGGCGTTGATCGCCGAGCCTCCACCGAGGATCCGCGCTTGCTCATAGCGCCGCGTGGTGCTGGCGCGCTGGCCCATCAACGCGGTCAGGCGCTGCCAGATATTGCTGACATCCAGATAGGCCCGCCCGGGGTACCGGCTACGTATCGCGGGGGGCATCGTGTGCAGGGAAATATCGCGCCCCGCCTCGATCAGGCACACCTGTTTGTCGGGGTCCTCCGAGAGCCGGGCGGCCAGCGCGCACCCGGCCGACCCACCCCCCAGAATCAAATAGTCGATCATGCCGGCACCTTACTGAACGAACTTGAGCCAGCGATCCTTCGCGGCAATCCCCTCGGCGGAGGCCCACCACTCTTCCGACATCAGCGCTTGCCTGGCCGCGTTATCCGGCGAGCTTGGCAGCTCCTTGGCGCGCTCGGCAGTGATTTTTCCCGTGCCAAACGCCGCCGGGTTACCTGGACCGTAGTCGATGTAGAGCGGCAGATTGGCTTGCAGTTCAGGCGATACCGCTTCGTTGAGGAACTTCACGGCCGCCACATAGTTGGGGGCATTTTTCAGGATGCACAGCTGGGTGTTTTGCAGCAGGCCGTCGTTATAGGTGAAGGCCACGTCCGGATTGCTCTTTTGCACGGCGCTGGCGCGACCGTTCCAGATCATCAGCATGTCGACTTCGCCATCGGCGAGCAATTGCGCCGACTGACCACCCGAGGTCCACCACACGGCGATGTTCGGCTTGATCTGCTCGAGACGCTTGTAGGCACGGTCGACATCCAGCGGGTACAGCTTGTCGCGAGGCACACCGTCGGACAGCAGCGCCGCTTCCAAGGTGCTCATCGGATCGTTACGCAAGGCACGCACACCGGGGAAGTTCTTCACGTCCCAGAACTCGGCCCAGGTCTGCGGCACTTTCTTCAGGTTTTTCTTGTTGTAGCCAATGACCGACGAATAGAACTCGTAAGCCACCGAGTACGGCGTGCGATAGGCCGCCGGCATGCTCTGCACGTTCGGCAGCTTGCTCAGGTCCAACGGTTCGATAAGCCCTTCCTTGCCACCGCGCAAGCAATTGGAGGGTGGTGTATCGATCACATCCCAGATCGGTTTTTTCGCTTCGCCCTGGGCCTTGACCATCGGCCAGGCATCGGGCGCGCTGTCCTGCTTGATGGTGATGTTCAAAAGCTTCGCCGCCGGATCGAGGATGGCCTTGGTCTGGGCCTCCTGGTAAGCGCCGCCTTGGGAAACAAAGGTGATTTCGTCGGCCATGGCGGGCATCGCGCACGCCACCGAAAGACTCAACAGGGAAATGACGGAACCGAACGCTTGAGCAACAGACAAGGTTTTCATGGCAAATCATCCTGGACGTAGATTAATTCGGCAGCGTTAAAACCTCGACTGAACACCCTGCACCAGCGTGCTTTGCTCAGGTTTGATTTTATTGTTCGACCGAGCGGGACATTTCGACGTTACAAGAGCATGACACCAGGGGGCAATGCACGAATAGTCAAGGATGTCATAACTTAAGATTATGTCGATCTTCCCAAGCACCTGCCCTTGTTCGCCCGGGCCACTCGCCTACTTGAGCGCCGCGAACGGCAAGCGTCTGGCCAGCTCCTGCCCGAGGTAGCGGGCGAACACCGAGATGCGTTGCGGAATATGCCGGCGATGCTGATAGACCACGAAGATATCGGCCCTGGGCGCCTGGTAATCGCTGAGCACCCCCCGCAGGCGCCCGCTTTCAAGGTGCTCCTGAACATTCCAGCGAGAACGCAGGATCAGCCCATGCCCGTCCATGGCCAGGCGTAACGCGACTTCTCCATCGTTGCTCGACAGCGTGCCGCTGACCTTGTGCGAGTAATCCTGGCCATCCTTGCTGAAACGCCAGATCGCGTAATCACTGCCGAACTGACGAAGCACGATGCAGTTATGCCGGACCAGATCCGCCACCCCTGCCAGCTCAGGCATAGCTTCAAGGTATTTCTGGGAAGCGCAAAGAATGCGCGGATTTTCCAGCAGGCGCACAGCGATCAGGCGCGAATCGGGTGGCTCGCCCATGCACACGCTCATGTCGAACTGGTCATCCAGCAGGCTCGAAGGCTGGCTGGACAACTCCAGGGAAAGCTCCAGCTCCGGGTGCAATCGGGCGAAGCTGGAGACCACCGGTGCCAGGTGTTGCCGGCCGAAACCTAGGGTGCCATTGATCCGCAATCGTCCCTGCAACGTCGGCTGCCGGCTGTTGAGCGCACTCTCCAGCTCTTCCAGTTGCCGCAGGATCGGCCGCCCTCCTTCCAGGTACAAGGTCCCTTCCGGTGTCAGCGACAGTCGTCGAGTGGTGCGCTGCAGCAACTGCACCCCCAGACGCGCTTCAAGCTGGCTCAGGCGTTTGCTCACCGCTGGCAACGACAGGCCGAGGTGCCGCGCCACTTCGGTGAGACTGCCGCGTGTCGCCACCTGCTGGAAGAAACTCAAGTCATCGATCATCGCCATGGATTCTTTCCTTAAAACTAAGAATGGCTTTCGCTCAAGACTAATTATTAATACAGGGCTACTGAATACACTGGCAATCAGTCCACATCAATCCCAGGAGTCGAATCCATGAGCAAAGCCCAGTACAAGATTGCAGTGATCCCCGGCGACGGCATCGGCAAGGAAGTCATGCCAGAAGGCGTGCGCGTGCTCGACGCCGTGGCGGCCAAACACGACCTGGAACTGCAATGGGACTGGTTCGATTTCGCCAGCGCCGATTACTACCTGGCCCACGGCAAAATGATGCCCGACGACTGGTTCGACCTTCTCAAGGACTACGACGCGATCTACTTCGGTGCGGTGGGCTGGCCGGATGTCGTGCCTGATCACATTTCCCTGTGGGATTCGCTGCTGCAGTTCCGTCGCGAGTTCGACCAGTACGTCAACCTGCGCCCTTGCCGCCTGATGCCGGGCGTCAAGGCTCCCCTGGCCAATCGCAAGCCCGGCGACATCGACTTCTGGGTCGTGCGGGAAAACACCGAAGGCGAATATTCCAGCATCGGCGGCAAGATGTTCCCGGGCACCGAGCGGGAAATCGTGTTGCAGGAGACCGTCATGACCCGCGTCGGCGTCGACCGCATTCTCAAGTTCGCCTACGACCTGGCCCAGAGCCGCCCGAAGAAACACCTCACCTCCGCCACCAAATCAAACGGCATCGCGATCACCATGCCGTACTGGGATGAGCGCGTCGTCGAGATGGGCAAGAAATTCCCTGAGGTGAAGGTCGACAAGTACCACATCGACATCCTCACCGCGAACTTCGTCCTGCATCCGGACTGGTTCGACGTGGTGGTCGCCAGCAACCTGTTCGGTGACATCCTGTCCGATCTCGGCCCCGCCTGCACCGGCACCATCGGTATTGCGCCGTCAGCCAACATCAACCCGGAGCGCAACTTCCCGAGCCTGTTCGAGCCCGTGCACGGTTCGGCGCCGGACATCGCGGGCAAAGGCATCGCCAACCCGATCGGACAGATCTGGTGCGGCGCGATGATGCTCGAACACCTGGGCCACCCGCAGGCGGGCGCGGCGGTGCTGGCCGCCATCGAAACGGTGCTGGCGATGGGGCCGGAGAACGCCCCATTGACCGCCGACATCGGCGGCAAGGGCAACACCGAAGCCCTGGGCAAGGCCATCGCCGCTGCGGTCTGAGCCGGCAAATAACGCGCAATCTTCCGTTCACGACCCGTGATACGGGAGATTGCGCGTGACTTTGGCATTGTGTGAACACCTTTCCAGCGCTTGCGAGAGACACCATGACCCTGCTGTTTAAAGTCGACGACGCCCGTGGCTGCGCTTGGAAATCACTGTTCGAAAAACACGCGCCGGACATCGACGTGCGCTTCTGGCCGGACATCGGCGACCCGCTAGACGTACGCTACTTCGCCGCCTGGCAACCGCCACGGCAGCTGCATGAACGTTTCCCGAATCTCGAAGTGATCTTCGCCACTTCGGCGGGCGTCGATCAATTCGACCTCGGCGAGCTGCCAGAGCACATCAAGGTCGTCCGCATGCTTGACCCCGGCATCGCCCAAGGCATCGTCGAGTACGCCTGCTTCGCCGTGTTGAGCCTGCATCGACAGATCCCGCTGTACCTGCATCAACAACAGGCCGGGCGCTGGCAAGACCACCTCCTGACCCCGGCAGCGCAACGTCGCATCGGCGTCATGGGCCTGGGCAACCTGGGTGTTGCGGTGCTGCAGAGCCTGCGTGCGTTCAACTTCCAGTTGCATGGCTGGGCGCGCTCGCAAAAGACCATCGACGGCGTGCAATGCCATGCCGGCGACGACCAGCTCGAGCCCTTTCTCAACCAGTGCGACATCCTGATCTGCCTGCTGCCCCTGACCGACGACACCCGCGGCCTGTTGAACGCGAGAACGCTGGCCGCGCTGCCAAAGGGCGCCAACCTGATCAACCTGGGTCGGGGCGGTCATCTCAAGGAAGAGGATCTGCTTCAAGCACTGGCGTGCGGGCAACTGAGCCACGCCATTCTCGACGTGCTCAACGAAGAACCGCCATCGCCGGATCACCGGTTCTGGCAGCACCCACAGATCTGGCTGACCCCGCACATTGGCGCAATGACCGCACCGCAAAGCGCCTTCCCAGGGTTGCTGGCCAATATCAGGCGCCATCAGGCCGGCGAACCCATGCAAGGCTTGATCAAGCGCGATCATGGCTACTGAGGCTCCGTACAGACGCTTAGGGCGATGGTGTCCACTTACTATGTCTGCCCCCCTTAATGCTGGAGTTCGGAAGGTGACTTGGCCGGACGCTTACAGCGCTGACCCCCTTCTGCTCTGTGGACTTGCCCCTACCAAACCGGACACCAACTCCCCGTTAAATTGATGCTGCTGCCACGCGCCTAAATTCTCGCGGCGACCGATATTTCAAAGCGCTGTGCGGATGCTGCTCGTTGTAATGCTCGAAGGCAATTGCCAGATTGTGCAGCGCCGTTTCTCGATCCGGCTTGGGCATGTGTGCCACGTAGTCACGCTTGATTGTCTTCACGAAGCTCTCGGCCATGCCGTTGCTCTGCGGGCTGCGTACCGGGGTGGTCACCGGCTGCAAGCCGATCTGTCGAGCAAACAGGCGTGTCTGTTCGGCGGTGTACGCCGAGCCGTTGTCGCTTAGCCATTGAACTGGCGTGGCGGGCAGTTGATCACCAAAACGCTTCTCCACGCTTTCCAGCATCAAGTCGCGGATATCATCGCCACTGTACCCGGTCGGGCTCGCGACCCAGCCGATGGCTTCGCGGTCACAGCAATCCAGGGCAAAGGTCACGCTCAGTTTGGCGCCGTCCTCACAGCGGAACTCAAAGCCGTCCGAGCACCAACGCGTATCACTGGTTTCCACGGCAATACGGCCTTCGTGCCGACGCGGCACGCCGGGCTGTTTGATCCGGCGCTCAAGCAAAAGGTTGTGGTCACGCATCACCCGGTAAACCCGCTTCACGTTGATCGCGGGCAGCGACCGCTTTTCACGTGCACGACGCAGCAATCCCCAGACCCGACGGTAGCCATAGCTGGGCAGTTCGCTGATCTGTTGCTGGATTTCAACCACCAGATCAGCATCGTCCACAGGCCTGCGGCGTCGTACTTTGAGCGATACCGATTGCTTGATTCGAACCGTTAATTGCGAGCGCGCCACACCGAGACATTCGCTGACCAGTTTCACTGGTCGTCCCCCGGCAACAAGGGTGAGTGCGCAATCCATTTTCGCGACCGGGCGATCTCTACCGCCTCTTTGAGGATTTCCGCTTCCATCGTCTTCTTGCCGAGCATCCGTTGCAGTTCACGGATCTGCTTGAGCGCATCGCTCAGCTCCGAGGCGGGCACAACGGCTTCACCGGCACTGACCGCCGACAGACTGCCGTCCTGATATAACTTGCGCCATAGGAACAGCTGGTTGGCATTGATGCCGTTGCGTCGAGCGACCACCGAAACGCTTTGCCCGGGCTCAAGGCTCTCGCGAACCATGGCCAGTTTTTGCTCTGGGCTCCAGCGGCGCCGACGCTCCTGGCCCAAAAGCTCCCCACTCTTATCGCTGCTGTTAGTCATAAACATAACCGTTTGCCTATCCCTTATCGTAAGGGGGAAACGGTGTCCTGTCTTTCATGGGGCTCGTTCACTGGGGCAAATCTAATGCTACTTATCGCTCGGATTCGGGAGGGATGACTTGGATGCCATTTGCAAAAGGTTCGGTCGCACCACCTAGGTTCACACCTTCAAAGACGCTATCTGCCCGACTCTAAAATTCCCGCTATAGGTCGAGAGTGGTCACCTAGGCATCCTTGACTACTTAATTAGTAGAAAATCCTCAGTCTGCCAATGGTCCGTAGCTACCTGCCGCCCGACCATCCAAAATAGGTATCGGATCAATTTTTGGTGCGTTAAGAAAAGTAGCCCACGCCTCATACGCCACCTTCTGGCGATTGGTAGCTTCACTCCATGAAGCTCCCTCTAACTGCCGTGCAGATACGATGCGTTTGCATTCGATCTGGCCACCGGTTGCATCGGATATTGACGGCATGCTTCGTAACCATGATCGGAGAGCTGGGCATTGCTGCCGGTGGCTGCAGGCAGAAATCCAAAGCTGACGGTCAGGAGTGGCAGCATCGGCCAGAAGCAGACACTTGCAATCAGGCACACGATCCGCTAGATCGCACACAGGCCGATCAGGCGAATTAGCGTGTTAGCGCGCCAATCTACGAGTGAATGGTTCAATCGTTCTTGGATACCGGCGGCAGACTATGCCGGTTTCGTCATCATTAATGATGAAAGTCATCAAGCGCATGCATTTCGTGGAGTGCCATTCTGTACACGTCGGTTATTAGGACCGTCACAGCATCGGCGCGTCTCGAGGCAGCCTCGGGCTCCAGTCAAACTCCCACTCTGAATATTTTCAATCGTACGTATGCATGCAGGAGTTCCCATGAACAATAATGTCTTCACCGGTTGTATCCCTGCGCTAATGACCCCCTGCACCCCTGCTCGCCAACCAGACTTCGATGCTTTGGTCAAAAAAGGCCGAGAGTTGATCGATGTGGGCATGAGTGCGGTAGTGTACTGCGGCTCTATGGGCGACTGGCCCTTGCTCACGGAAGCGCAGCGTCAGGAAGGAGTGGCGCGCCTCGCTTCTGCTGGAGTTCCGACCATAGTGGGAACCGGTGCGGTCAATACTCGCGAAGCTGTATCACATGCAGCGCATGCTGCTAAAGTCGGTGCCCAGGGTTTGATGGTCATTCCTCGGGTGCTCTCTCGGGGAGCTTCGGCTGCCGCGCAGAAGGCACATTTCGCCGCCGTGCTCGACGCCGCGCCAGATCTGCCTGCGGTCATCTACAACAGCCCTTATTACGGCTTTGCCACCCGCGCCGACCTGTTCTTTGAATTGCGCGACAAACATCCGAACCTGATCGGTTTCAAAGAGTTCGGAGGTGGCGCTGACCTGCGCTACGCCGCTGAGAACATCACCTCCAGGGATGATCAGGTCACCCTCATGGTCGGAGTCGATACTCAGGTCGTCCACGGTTTCGTCAATTGCAATGCAACGGGCGCCATCACCGGCGTCGGCAATGCGCTACCCCGTGAGGTTTTGCAACTGGTTGCACTGAGTAAGCAGGCAGCTCAGGGGAACGCAAAGGCACGCCACCTCGCCGGGGAACTGGAGGCGGCGTTAGCAGTACTCTCATCTTTCGATGAGGGAACTGACCTGGTGCTTTTTTACAAGCACCTCATGGTACTCAATGGCGACATAGAATATTCGCTGCATTTCAATGAAACCGATGCATTGAGCGACGCGCAACGCCGTTATGCCGAGAGCCAGTACACGCTCTTCCGCCAGTGGTATGCCACTTGGTCGGCGGAGCATGCGGCGAACAGCGTTTGACAACTAGCGGTAGGTACCGGGGACGACCAGCTCGGGAGCCGGTTCGCCTTCACTACCTACCCATTTCGCGTAGAGTTCGGCCGTTTAGCCAATGGTCATCAAGCTTGCGTTCCCACCGGCTGCTGCAGTGTTCACGCTGACAGCACGCTCGATGACCAGTCTTTCAAGCGGTATATCTCGCTCTCCAGAAGACAAGCCGTGAACGCTGATGATTGCGCCGGGGCGGACTGACACTCGTTCACAAACCTGGCGGAGCTGGTCGGAATGCCCGTGATGGAGCACGGCGTCAAACTCCGCCCCCCCAGTCGTCCAATCCGTGACAGTGGTGACCCATTTCTGGATCTTGGAAGGAAGCTTGTTGAGCAGACTGCAAGTAAGGGCGTTTTCAACCCATAGCGCTTTGCTGCCTACCGCCAGAACAGCCGCCAATTGCGCCAATAAATCCGCCTCAGTTTCGGCCAAACACAGCACACAGTTACGCGGCAAAATCGTGTAGGTGTTGCGCTCACCGGTCGGGCCTGTCAGCAGACGAGTCAAGCCGCTCTGTGATTCATGCTCAAACTTTTCGCACAGTGAAAGCAGGCTGTCATTGCCACTTGCTTTGGCCCATTCCGTCAATTCTTTCAGGGGTAGAAGGAGGCTCCTCCGAACAACATGCTCGGGAGCGTTTTTCCGGTCGGCTTCTGCGAAGGACTCAGGAATCGCCATCTCGGGCCGAGTCGAAAGAAGGCGATACATGTAAAGCGGTCCGCCTGCTTTGGGCCCGGTACCAGAAAGCCCCTCTCCCCCGAAGGGTTGAACTCCCACAACCGCACCGACGATGTTTCGGTTTACGTAGACGTTGCCTGCATTAACATTCCCCACGACTTTGGCAATGGTTTCGTCGATTCGGGTATGGACGCCCAACGTCAGACCATACCCAGAGTCGTTGATGTGCTGAATCAGTTGATCCAAGTTCTTACGGCTGTAACGCACAACGTGAAGCACTGGTCCAAAAATCTCTCGCTCCAGCTCATCGATACTTTCCAATTCGATCAAGGTTGGCGTTACGAACGTCCCTTTGCGGGCATCTTCACTGTCTATAATTGAAGCTTGGAACACCGACCGGCCTTTGGCGCGCATCGTTTCGATGTGTTGGTCAATGTTTGCCTTGGCGCCAGCATCAATCACTGGGCCTATATCGACTCGAAATTGCTCTGGATTTCCCTGTCTGCACTCGGCCATAACGCCTTTGAGCATTTCAATAACTCGATCCGCTGAGTCTTCCTGGATACAGAGGACTCTAAGCGCCGAGCACCGCTGACCAGCGCTATCAAATGCAGAAGCTACAACATCAATCACGACCTGCTCGGTCAACGCTGATGAGTCGACAATCATCGCATTCTGCCCACCTGTTTCAGCGATCAACGGGACTGGTCGTCCAACTGAATCAAGGCGTCCGGCAATATTCTTTTGCAACTCGCGAGCAACCTCGGTAGAACCGGTGAACATCACCCCTTTTACCCGATCATCGCCCGCTAGCTTGGGACCAATGACACTCCCGCGCCCAGGTAGCATTTGCAGCACACCGGCTGGGATCCCGCTCTCAAGCAGGATGCGAACAGCCTGGGCAGCGATCAGGGACGTCTGTTCGGCGGGTTTGGCCAACACTGGATTACCCGCCGCCAAGGCGGCCGCGACTTGGCCGGTGAAGATAGCTAACGGGAAATTCCAAGGACTGATGCAAACGACGGGGCCCAAGGGACGATGTGCATCGTTGGTAAAATCCTTACGCGCTTGCGCGGAGTAGTATCGAAGGAAGTCGACAGCCTCACGAACCTCAGCAATTGCATTGGCAAATGTTTTGCCCGCTTCTCGTACAAGTAAACCAATCAAGGGCTGAATTTCAGCCTCCATCGCATCGGCCGCTCGATCCAGAATTTCGGCTCGTTCGATGATCGGCGTTGACTGCCAGATAGGGGCCGCGCTGGTGGCGTGCACAAGTGCCAGCTCTACATCCTCAAGGCTCGCACGCTGAAGCTGTCCTACCACGTCTCGGTGGTCCGATGGATTACAGACTTTCTTCGGTTCCCCGGGCTGAACGCTCCCACCAAGCAACGGCGCCGCACTCCATTGAGTGTTCGCAGTGGCGAGGAGCGCGCATGACAACGAGGCAAGGCGATGTTCATTCGCCAAATCGATGCCGGCGGAGTTCGCACGTTCAGCACCATATAAGTCGCAAGGCAGTGGGATTTTGGGATGGGGAAGTCCGTGTCCACCCTCACGTCGAGATATGTCATCCACACTCACGATGGGGTCAGCGACCAGTTCCTGAATAGTGATTGACTGGTCAGCGATGCGACTGACGAAAGATGTGTTTGCGCCATTTTCAAGTAGACGTCGAACGAGATACGCCAGCAGGGTTTCATGTGTTCCCACTGGAGCGTAAACGCGGCACGGCCTGTTCAGCTTACCGTCCGAGACCTTCCCCACCACCTGTTCATACAGTGGTTCACCCATGCCGTGAAGACATTGAAACTCGTACTGCCCTGGGTAGTAGTTTTGGCCCGCCAACTGGTAAATGGCCGACAACGTATGAGCGTTGTGAGTAGCGAATTGCGGATAAATGGCTTCCGGGACCGCCAGCAGCTTTCGAGCACAAGCAATATAGGACACGTCGGTATACACCTTGCGAGTATAGACGGGATAACCCTCAAGCCCCTCCACCTGAGCACGCTTGATTTCGCTGTCCCAGTACGCGCCTTTTACTAACCGGATCATCAGACGATGACGACTGCGTCGAGCCAGATCGATTACATAGTCGATAACGTAAAGGCAACGTTTCTGATAAGCCTGGATGACAAATCCTATACCGTTCCAACCGGTCAGTTCCGGTTCGAAGCACAGACGCTCCAGTAAATCGAGTGACAGCTCAAGACGATCAGCTTCTTCAGCATCGATGTTCAATCCAATGTCGTACTGCTTGGCAAGTAACGTCAGTGAAAGCAGGCGTGGATAGAGTTCCACCATTACCCGGTCATACTGAGCCCGGCTGTAACGGGGATGCAGGGCGGACAGCTTGATCGATATCCCGGGGCCTTCGTAAATGCCGCGACCGTGTGAAGCCTTCCCGATTGCATGAATCGCCTGCACGTAGGAAGCGAGGTACCTTTGAGCGTCGTGCTCGGTCAGGGCGGCCTCGCCCAACATGTCGTAGGAGTAACGAAAACCTTTTGCTTCGAAACGCGTGGCATTGGCCAACGCCTGGGCAATCGTTTCCCCAGTGACGAACTGTTCACCCATCAGGCGCATGGCCATGTCCACGCCCTTACGAATGAGCGGTTCACCCCCTTTGGCAATGATTCGGCTCAGTGTCGAGGACATGCCTGTTTCGCTGTGGGTGGCCACAAGTTTCCCGGTCAGCAATAGACCCCAGGTCGCCGCGTTTACAAAAACCGAACCACTTTTCCCGATATGCGTCTGCCAATTGCCATTACTGACTTTGTCGCGGATCAATGCATCTCGAGTTCCCTTGTCAGGAATCCGCAAAAGCGCTTCCGCGAGACACATGAGTGCCACACCTTCCTGGGATGAAAGTGAGAACTCCTGTAGCAGCCCCTGCACGATGCCCGCCCGACCACTGGAGTTCTTCTGATGGCGCAGTTTGGTAGCAATCTCGGCTGCAAGTTTGTTAGCGGCAGAAGCGATGTCGACAGGAAGCCTTGCTTGCTCCAAAAGCATTGGCAACGCTTCTTTTTCGGGTCGGCGGTAGGCCGATGTGATTGCAGCTCTGAGTACCGATTGTGGGTGGATGCTTTCAGCGAAATCTAAAAATGGTTGATGCACGGCTTCTAAAGGCAACTCAGCGTGATCATCCCCCGCTGGCTGCTCTGTGCCGATCAGGTCGTCCAGCGTGGCACCAGCTTCGAGCTTCTCCAGGCAATTGAATATGGCCTGTTTAATCAACCAGTGAGGCGTCCGGTCAATTGATGAGGCGGCATTCTTAAGCCGTTCGCGAGTCAGGTCGTCGAGTTTCACACCGAGGGTAGTTGCCATTTTAAGAGCCCAGCCGAGGATCAATTAGAGGAAATTCGGGCAGCCAAAAGCATGGCCTACCCAAGCAAACTTGATGAACGCTTCAATTCACACATGACAGACATTGGGAGACTGCATCGCCGCATTTCGTAATGAGCGCCGCGTTATCAGCAGGTATTGCCGTCTTACCTAGAACAACTGCGGCGTAGGTTAAATCCACTAGCCGCAGCGTTAACTCGCTGGCCCTCGTTGCGAGAGCCATCGTCTTCAGAGGACGGAGCGCAAAAAATCTGCCGTCTCTGGTTTTTCTGGACTGTCAAAGATGTGGTCTGGCGTGCCTATCTCGTGGATTTGCCCTTTGTGGAAAAAGGCGACTCGATCCGAAACTTCACGAGCAAAACGCATCTCATGGGTTACCACGATCATGGTCATCCCTTCCTGAGACAACATGCGGAGCGTATCCAGAACCTCGCCCACCAACTGGGGGTCAAGCGCGGACGTCACTTCATCAAACAGCATGTAGTCAGGCGACATAGCCAGGGCACGGGCGATTGCCATCCGTTGTTGCTGTCCACCGGAAAGGCGCGAAGGGAATGCGGTCAGCTTCTCGCCCAGACCGACATGCTTCAGTCTCTCCACAGCGATGGCCTCGGCCTCCTGCTTAGATTTTCCCAGCACCTTGCGGGGAGCCAGCATGACGTTCTCCAGCACGGTCAGATGTGGAAACGCATTCCACTGCTGAAACACGATGCCGATCTTCTGGCGAAGTTTGTTCAGATCCGTTTGTTTCGAATGAACATGAACACCATCGACGCTGATTTGGCCCTGCTGAATTTCTTCAAGACCATTGATGCACATCAGCATGGTTGATTTGCCCGAGCCCGAGCCACCAATCATGGACAGCACTTCGCCCTTGTTCACGCTCATGCTCACGCCCTTGAGTACATGCAAAGGGCCAAAATGTTTATGTACGTTATCAATCTCGATCATTTTATTTGCCACCTTTTCTCAAGCCGAACTCCGAGTCTGGCAATGGGAAAGCTCATTAAGAAATAAATCACGCCCGTAATTGTCAGGATCAAAAGCGGCTCCTGCAGACGTGAGGTGATGATCTGTGAACTGCGGAGCAGCTCAATGATGCCAATCCACATGACGAGGGATGTGTCTTTCATTACGCCGAGGGACAGACCGATCCAGCTGGGAAATACGATCCTGGTAGCTATAGGCAAGGTGATGGAAATCACCTCCTGCCGCCAACTTAATCCAAGCGAGCGAGCGGCGCGCCGTGTAGTCATCGGCACCGCCGCCACACCACTGCGGACGATCTCGGTGCAGAACGATGCCGTGTAAATCCCAAGGCAAATGCACGCCACGGAATAGGTTGGCCAATTCAGGCTCAACATGCTGTTGAATGAGTTGAATAACACCAATTGGATCAGCAGCGGGACGGACCTGAATATATCCAGAACCGCGCCGATGGGAGCGCTGATCAACCAGGGCGCACCCGCTCTGATCAAACCGAAAATGACACCCAGCACAGTCCCGATAGCGACGGAGGCCAGTGTAATGGTGATGGTTGCAACAGCACCTTGTAGCAAATACAGGATGTCATTCCACGATAATGAGGCGTCAAAAAACATAGTTCACTCCTCAATAACGAAACAGACGCCAGGCCATGAGCCGTGCGCATATCGTGAATAGTTTCGAGATTAGGTAATACATGCATGCGGCTACGAAGAAGTACTCGAATGTCCGGTACGTCGTAACGTTCAATTGCTGCGTTACCCCGGTCAGGTCACTGGTCAGTCCGACAATGGTGCCGAGCGATGTCATGAGGATCGACCAGACCATTTGGTTCGTCATCGCATGGAACACAGTGCGCAGCATCTGCGGCAGCACGATGTGCCACATTGTCTGAGCAGCCCCCATGCCCAAAGAGCGCGCTGCACGGATTTGGGTTTCCGGAACCGCTGAAAAGCCGCCCCGGAAAGTTTCTGCAAGATAACCAGCGTTGTTGAACGTAATGCCGAGCATAAGAGCAGTGTATGAGTCGATACCCACTCCAATGGAGCCCAGCCCAAAGTAGACCATGTAGATCTGAAACAAAGCTGGGGTGTTACGCGCAGCTTCAATCCACACATCGGCCAAGCCCGACAGGGTTTTGTTACCCGATCGTTTTGCAAGTGCCAGTAGAACCGCCAGTACAGTGCCGATTGCCATCGCCAGGACAGCAATCTCTAACGTAACTAACGCTCCCCAAAGCATTTCTGGCAGCGACTCGAGAACCGGACGCCATTGGAAGGTATAAGACATACGAGAGCCTTTCTAAGCGAGAGGTTTAACGATAAGTGCCTGGAATGGTCAGCGAAGGAGCCGGACCCGCTTCAGTACCCACCCACTTCGTATAGAGCTCTGCGTAACGACCCGATCGCACCTGACGGTTCAGGAACAAATTCACGTAGTTAAGCAAACCTTGCTCTCCGCGCTGTACCAGGAAAGCGCAGTAGTCTGCATCAACGGGAGCGTCACCAATGATTTTGAGGCCGGGGTATTTGCCTGATTGAATCAGGTGGGTCGCAATGGTGGAGGTGGTGTAGGTGGCATCGATTTTCTTTTGACCGAGCGCCAGGAAGCTGTCTGACTGCGACTGGAAGGTCAGAAGCTTGGTGGCTGGGTCGTTGAATTTCTTGACCGTGTCAGCCAGAGCTGCTGTTTCATAGGCACCCGCTGGTCCGCCTACTGTGTGCCCCTTGATGTCGTCCGCACTTTTGATCCCGGAATCGTCGCGAGCCAGAATGACGGTTGTGAAGACGAAATATGGGATCGAGAAGCCGATAGTGCGGGCACGCTCCAGAGTGTCAGATGCCACGGCGATGCCGACATCTGCACGGCCGGACAACACAGCGGGAATACGGTCGGGATCCGGCGTATCAACGATTTCAGCTTTGACCCCAAGAGCCTTGGCCAGATCGTTGCAGTAATCGACGTCAAAGCCGATCGGATTGTTGTCCTTGTCGCGGGAGCCGTTAGGTGGAAAGTCCAGCTCCACTGCACAGCGAAGCTTGCCGGACGCTACGATCTTATCCAGCTGATCGGCCTGGGCTACTGCGGTTCCGGTGGCAGCAATGACGGCTGCCAGAATAACTGTTGTCATGCGCATGTGTGTTCCCCTCGTTTTGGCTGAACTGAAAACCAAGATACGAAAAACTGAACGCTCTTGGATATCGTATACGGATAATCGGGGCAGTCAAATTACATCGATTTCATTATTTTTATGGGAATTAGTGAACGAGAAAACCGAACGCCAATGGATCTTCTTCGTCGATGATCCAGTTCGCAAAACCACAGATGTAGGCCTTTCCGCTCACCTCAGGAATAACAGCGTCATAATCGCCAACCTTGGTTTCGCTCAACACACGACCTTTGAATACCGTACCGATGATCGACTCGTTCACCAAGGTGTCGGACTCGGAAAGCTCGCCACGCAGGTAGAGCTGAGCGATGCGGCCAGCGGTACCCGAGCCTGTGGGGGAGCGATCAATGGCACGGTCGGCATAGACACAGCAATTCGCCTGAGTAGATCCTTCGTGGCGAGGATCGCCGTAAACCATTACGCCATAAACATCATTGAATTCTGGGATTTCAGGGTGAATGACCGGCATTTTGGCGTTCACAGCAGTTTTGATTTCATAGCCAAACTGCATGATTTCTTGCACGTTCTTTTCACGGATGGCGATGTCAAATGGACGTCCATCCACGTAGAAGTAAGTAGCACCACCATAGGCGATATCACCGGTTACTTTGCCGAAAGTTGGCGTATCCACGGTGACGTCTCGCTCGAAGATAAAGGACGGGACGTTCACAAACCGAACCAAACCTGCCCGTTTGCCATCCCACTCAACAAACGCTTCGATAAAACCGCAGGGTGCATCGATACCAACGCGGGTTTCGGGCGATTTACGCTCAATCCAACCCAACTCCACGGCTGCAGTCGCCAGCGCGATTACGCCGTGTCCGCAGTGAGGGCTGTAACCCATGTTGTTAAGGAAAATTACGCCGAAGTCAGCTTCTGGAGTCACGGCCTCGGTGAGATAGCCGCCGTAGAGATCCTTATGGCCGCGAGGTTCAAGCATGACTGCACGGCGGTAATGATCGGCGTTCTCCTGCAACCAGGCACGACGTTCAACGATGGTACTACCCGGTACCTTAGGGAGCCCTTGGGTCACCAAGCGAAACGTCTCGCCGCACGTGTGCAACTCGACGGTAGTGAGTGAACGTTCGTATTGCATGTGTAGCCTCCACCACTCTGTGTTTCGCCAAGCCTAAAGGCCTGGCAGGGTAAGCGCAGTCTTCTTGGGCAGGCACCAAATCCGGTTCACTTGGCTAGATTGCAGTGAAATACCAGAGCGACGCTGACACCATCTGCCTGTGCTTTAGAGGAGATGGTATACGATAGACGCTAAACGTCAACCAGAAAAAATGCTCTCCTTTTGAAGATCAGAACGGGTTTGGAAAGTCATGCGGAGACGAACGGGCGTGAAAGTGCGCCTTTTATTGATTGTCACGGAGAGGTCCGCTTCGAATTTATAGGCGCACGGGAATTACAGCAGAAGGGCCGCGTTTCTGGAGCAAGTGCAACGTGAGTTATTTACGGATATTTGCCAGAAGGGATTCGCAGGATTTCGAAATATGCTGGTACAGCAATGCCCCGGCTTTTTCTGCATTTCGAGCTCGGCAGGCAGCAAGTATTTCGCGATGCTCTTTGACGTCATCGCCCGTTCCACCGGAAAGCGTGAGCTGGATTCTCAGATAGCGCTCCACCCGATCGTTCACGGAGCGTATGAGACCCAGTAGGAAAGGCCTGTTCGCGTCTTCAAAAAGGCAAGAATGAAACTGCCAATTGAGTTCCGCGTAGCGTGCTGCATCGGTTTCGTTCGCGAAGGCCTTGCAGTATTCTTCTGCTTTTCGAAATGTCTCTTCAGTCATCAAGGGTACGGAGAACTTGATCGCACTGGCCTCAAGCATCGCCCGGACCTCAAAAATTTGCGCAATTTCGGGTTCCGAAACACTTTTTACGATTGCTCCCCGGTTGCGCTGAAATTCTACTAACCCCTCAGCTTCAAGACGTTTGAGGGCTTCTCGTACAGGGATCTTGCTTACGTCAAAAAGCTTTGCGACATCATCTTGGCGAATGGGTTCGCCTTCATCAAAGTCACCCGAGATGATCGCTTCGCGAATGTGTTTGGCGATGATATCCGAGGCAGTTGGAGCGGATCCAAGAGACGGCAGGTCTACAGGGTTAAGTGGCAATTTCATCTCCAGGCGAGATCAAGATCGAATACCATATTCTATATCAGTTAGCGGTATGGCGGCATAGTCCTGTGTTCTCCCGGCTGGCCCTGGCGATCATTAGGACAGCGGAGGGCACATTCCACACTTGACAACGCCCAGATACGTATACGATATTCAATATAGATTGCGGTTTAAGGCGTGTCAAGCGCTAGCCATGGGCGGAAGGTGCGTAGATTTCGACCCGGCGGCGATACCGTCAAACCATGGCCCAACGCTATTTTGGAGGGTGAGGAATGCCAGTATCAAAAACTAAAGTGCCTGCGGTAATTGGCTATGTTTCTCCGCTCAGTGCGAAAGGGGGGCAACTGCTTGAGTTCAAGATCTCATCAGTTGGCGGGCAGGATATCAAGGCTACCGTAGCCAGACTGGACTGCTGCGACCCCAGCCCTTCAGGCCCTGGTCCAAAGCATATAGAAGTCGATTTCGGCCTAGAGAAACAGTATCCAGCGTCCGAACAAGAAGCTCATTTAGGCTCGTGCTTATTCGGACCGATATCACCTCTCCCTGAATCTGGTGACCTGCAGGTAACACTCAAGGTTAAGCCGACCTTTTTCGGGACTGCTGACCAAACCATCTTCTCGCTGCAGGATGCTGATGGCTCGAATGGCATTACGTTGCTCCATCAGGAAGGAATGCTGCTCGTCCGCAGCCTTGGCAACATCACTTTCAGCCACATCACGAATCTGAAGTTGTGCCTCAACGAATGGACCGATCTTGAACTGGTTATTGGTTCAACAGGGCTACACATCCAAACCCGCAACGAATTATCTCTGGGAAACTCAGAGTCATTTTTCGAACAAAGCGGGCTTGGGGAGGTGCTTCAGATTGTTGATCACATATGCTTTGCAGCCACCTGGAAGGGCTATCCAGTCGAGTCTTTCAACGGGCTGATTGAAGCGCCGTGCTTGAGCAGCAGTTCTCGATCAGAGAAGAATGGCAAGTCGCAGGTGCTTGCACAATGGAACTTCGGGACGGGTGCAACCAACGAGTGGGTCACGGATGAGATTGATGGCTCTCGGCGTCTTGCGCTCATAAATCTGCCTATGCGAGCCGTACGATCTTCCTCTTGGTCAGGTCGGAACATGGACTGGAAGCATGCGCCGCAAGAGTACTCAGCCATAGCATTTCACACCGATGATTTAAGTGACTGCCAATGGGATACCACCATTGCGGTGAAAGTCCCTTCGGATATGCCATCGGGTGTCTACGGCCTCAAGATCGATAATGAGGCAGGGTCAGACACCATTCCGTTTTACGTCCTTCCCAGCGGCAACCTACCCCGAAAAAGAATTATCTTCCTGGCGCCCACATTCACCTACATGGCCTATGCAAACCATGCACGCGGAAACTTTACCGGCCCACTTGAAGCTCGGGTCAAAGAATGGGGGGCCTACCCCAACAATCCCGACGTCATCGGGTCTTATGGGTATTCGACCTATAACTGCCATCCGGACGGGACAGGCGTAACATTATCGTCTCACTTGCGTCCGATTATGACGATGCGTCCTGAATATCTGGTCTATCTCGACGAAAACGGATCGGGCATGCGTGGCTTCTCAGCCGACTCCCACTTAACGGATTGGCTGACAACCAAAGGTTTTGAGTTCGATGTACTGACTGACGAAGACCTGGATCGCGAGGGTGTGAGTGCATTGACACCATACGACGTCGTTCTAACGGGCTCGCACCCTGAATACCACACCCGCAGTACCCTTGAAGCCCTGATCGCCTATAGGGATGGAGGCGGGAAACTGATGTACATGGGCGGTAACGGTTTCTATTGGAAAATAGGACGCAGTGACGAACACCCCCACTTGATCGAAGTACGTCGAGCTGAAGGCGGCATGAGGGTATGGGCAAGCCAGCCCGGCGAATATTACAACCAACTGGACGGTGAGTACGGTGGGCTATGGCGCCGCAACGGCATTACACCGCAAAGAGTTGCCGGCGTAGGGTTCACAGCCGAAGGCACGTTTGAAGGGACCTATTACCTGCGAACGCAAGAGTCCTTCCGTAGCGACTTGGCGTTCCTGTTCGAGGGCATTCCCGGCGATCAACGAATCGGTGACTTCGGACTTTCAGGGGGCGGTGCCGCTGGCTTTGAGATCGACCAAGCCTGTCCCGGTCTGGGTACTCAGGATTTCGTGACAGTGGTTGCGGTCTCAGAAGGACACGGCCCGACATTTGTTCACACCTATGAAGAGCTTCTGTTACCCGATGTCTTTGAGGGCGGTCCACGACCTTACGGCGGCATGCGCTCCAACATTGTCTTTGGTCTGGCCGAGAATGGTGGCGGTTTGTTCTCCGTCGGATCCATCACGTTTTGCGGCAGCCTCTCACACGACGACTATCGCAACAACGTTTCCAAGCTTGTGGAAAATTGCCTTCGCAAATTTCTGGAGCTATCCGGCAGTCATTAGCCTGCCCAGTCACCCATTCAATGCAATTCTAAACTCTAACTGAACTGGTATTAGTGCAATGACAGCCGAAAAAGCTGAAGTCCGTGTTGACTTCGACGAACTGAAATCCTTACTTAAAGATATTTTTGTCAGCCATGGCACCTCAGAGTTTGCCGCCGAAATCCTGGCATCAAACTGCGCGGGGTGCGAGCAGGATGGTGCATTGAGCCATGGCATATTTCGCATGCCGGGTTACATAGCTTCGTTGAAGTCGGGCTGGGTTGATGGGCACGCAGAACCGATCGTCACTTCGGTAAGTCCTTCATTTATCCGCATCGATGCACAGAATGGTTTTGCACAGCCTGCCATGGCGGCCGCTGTAGACGCGATTGAAACAGCCATTGAGACAACCGGTATTGCGGTCGTGGCGACCCGTAACTCCCATCACTTCAGCGCGCTCTGGCCTGATGTCGAACCGTTTGCTCGCAGAGGTTTGTTAGCCATTAGTTTTGTAAACGGACTAGCGAATGTCGTACCTCATGGGGGGCACACCGCTGTTTATGGCACAAACCCAATTGCTTTCGCGACACCGATAGCCAATTCGGAACCTTTTGTTGTTGATCAGGCTACTAGCGTAATGGCCAACGGTGAGGTGAAGCTTCACGCATTGGCTAACAAGCTACTACCTCCGGGCACTGGGGTAGACAAAGCAGGCAATCCGTCAATTGATCCTCATGCAGTTCTGGACGGCGGTGCTCTAAATACCTTCGGTGGTTACAAGGGCTCTTCGATCGCATTCATGGTCGAGCTGATGGCCGGGGCGCTTACCGGCGGGCAGCTGTCGTTTGAAAACGATTTTGGGGAATGCGTCGGTGCGCAGACGCCTAAAGCTGGGCAGCTCCTGATCGTTATCGATCCCATGCGAGGAGGCACCACCGATTTCGCTCAGCGTGTTGCCCTGCTATGTGACCGTCTCACGGAAGCCGGCCAGGACCGCCTTCCCGGCGAACGGCGTTACGCCAACCGTGCCGATACTCAGCGCTTTGGCATCCCTGTTCTGGAAGACACTCTTTTTAACCTGAAGGCTTTGATTGCAGGGTAAGAGCTCGTTTTCTGAAATGAGTATGGAAATATCAGTATTGGAGTCCTCATGAGTGACTATCTGCGCGACAAAAATAAGCTTGAGCTCCACAGGTCATTGCCCCCCCCACAAATTGACCAATTAGTGGACCTTTTCCAGGCCGAGTGGTGGACAAAGGGTCGCACCAAAAAGGACGTTGAAAAAGCTCTAAAATCTGGTGGGCCCGTGTTTGCCTACATAGATCCCGAGAGGGATGAGCTAGTGGCATTCGCCCGCGCGATGACGGATGGCGTTTACAAGGCCATGATCTTTGACATCATCGTCAAAATCGAATGGCGTAATACGGGTTTTGGTACAGTTTTGATGGATGCGGTGTTAAATGATCCGACTCTGATCGATATAAAACATCGTGAGTTGTACTGTCTCGAAGAAATGGTCCCCTTCTACGAAAAGTGGGGATTTACGTCAGCGTTGACAGGGCTGCATTTCATGAGGAAATCTGTTTAAACGGACTGTCGAGGTACTCGTTGATTAAACCTATCTCGGGTTACCTCGAACTGATTCGGTAATGTCTGTACCACTACCATCTCCGCTTTACCCATGCTTTTGGAGCCTGTCGCTGCTTGTCGATTAAGACCTTCGCATTTCACCGCAGCCGAGTAGCTACGGGCCTTCAACGTCTGACGCTCAATTATTTCGTGATTTGAGCGCAAATATCATTTGCTCAGTACTGTATTTTCAGCACAGATTAAAACCTCACACTCTGCTCCACACAAACATTGGAGCGGCAGCCATGCCCCTAGCCCTATTAGCTTTGACTTTAAGTGCGTTCGCCATCGATACCACCGAATTCGTGATTGTCGGACTGTTGCCGACAATAGCCAATGACCTTGGCATGAACCTTCCTTCTGCCGGTCTACTGGTAAGCCTTTACGCCCTCGGTGTCGCCATCGGCGCCCCCCTTCTCACAGCCCTTACCGGGAGAGTGCCTCGCAAGTTGTTGCTTCTGTCGCTGATGGTTCTGTTTACCCTTGGCAACCTACTTGCTTGGAAAGCGCCTAGCTACGACTCGCTGATCATCGCGCGAATCGTTACCGGTCTGGCTCTCGGAGTGTTCTTCTCGATTGGATCAACCATCGCCACAAGTCTGGTATCGAAGGAGAAGGCCGCGAGCGCCATTGCCATCATGTTCACCGGCCTCACTGTGGCCCTGGTTATCCAAGCTGCTCCAGCAACAAACCGATTCAGTGCGCATCCGAATTCAAGACTCTCATTCAGGACTTAAAAACACTGGATGGTGCTGGATTTCAGTGGTTCCCGTCGGAACGAAAAAAGGACCCGAAGGTCCTTATTTCAATCACTTACAGAATTCAGTGGAACTCTGCAGCGCAATATTTGGAGCGGGAAACGAGACTCGAACTCGCGACCCCGACCTTGGCAAGGTCGTGCTCTACCAACTGAGCTATTCCCGCGTCTTGGTGTGGCGCATTCTATAGAATCCAGATGCTCCGTCAACCCTTTGATTCAAAAAAGTTTATTTCTTTTCCACATCAGTCTTCAGATGCGGCCAGGCAGCCCGCAGGTATTGAACCATGGACCACAATGTCAGGCCTGCGGAGATGAGCAGCAAGGCATACCCCAACAGGACCCAGAACGTGAAATCCGACGGATTGGCCAGCAGGATCACCAGCGCCAGCATTTGCGCGGCGGTTTTCCATTTGCCCAGGTTGGACACGGCGACATGCGCACGAGCGCCGAGCTCGGCCATCCACTCCCGCAGTGCCGAGACGACAATCTCGCGACCGATGATCACGGCGGCCGGCAGCGTAAGCCACAGGTTGCCATGCTCCTGCACCAGCAATACCAGCGCAACCGCGACCATCAGCTTGTCGGCAACGGGATCGAGAAAAGCCCCGAACGGCGTACTTTGCTCCAGACGGCGGGCCAGGTACCCATCCAGCCAGTCTGTGGCGGCGGCAAATGCGAAGACCGAGGCGGACGCCAGGTAGCTCCATTGGTAAGGCAGGTAGAACAGTAAAATAAAGATCGGGATGAGCAGGACGCGTAGAACGGTAATCAGATTAGGGATATTCATCGGCACAACTGGCTACGAGGTGAGGTGGCATTCTACTCGCTGTGCAGATTTGCATAAATCAACTCTGCGAGCTTTTTACTGATCCCGGGTGCTTTGGCGATCTCTTCGATGCTGGCACGAGACAGCTCCTGCAATCCACCAAAATGTTTCAACAAATCGCGTCGACGTGTCGGTCCGACGCCGGCAACGCCTTCAAGTGTGGACGTTCGGCGGGTTTTCCCACGACGGGCGCGGTGCCCGGTAATCGCGAAACGGTGGGCTTCGTCGCGTATCTGCTGGATCAAATGCAGCGCGGGGGAATCGCCGCGCAAGGTGAATTCGTGGGCGGCATCGTTGAGGTACAAAGTTTCGAAACCGGCCTTGCGGGTCGCGCCCTTGGCCACGCCGAGCAAAATCAGGTCGGGCACCGACAGCTCATTGAGCACATCGCGGGCCATGGACAGCTGCCCCTTACCGCCGTCCACCAGCAGAATGTCCGGCAGCTTGCCCTCCCCGTCCTTCAGTTTGCTGAAGCGTCGGGTCAGGGCCTGGTGCATCGCGGCGTAGTCATCGCCAGGGGTGACGCCTTCGATATTGTAACGGCGGTAGTCGGACTTGATCGGGCCTTCGGGGCCGAATACCACGCAGGACGCCACGGTCGCTTCACCGCTGGAGTGACTGATGTCGTAACACTCCAGACGCTGCGGCGGCTCATCCAGGTTCAGCACTTCGGCCAGGGCATCGAAACGTGCTGCAACATGTTGACGGTTGGCCAGGCGTGCGCCCAGTGCCTGTTCGGCATTGGTGACTGCCAATTGCTGCCAGCGTGCTCGCGTACCACGGACGCGATGACTGATGGTCAGTTCACGACCGCGCAGCTCTTCAATGGCCGCGATCAGTGTCGGGAAGTCTTCGTGAACCACGTTGACGATCAGTTCGCTCGGCAAGTCGCGTTCAGGGCTACTGACGAAATATTGGCCGAGGAACGCCGCCATGACTTCGGAAACGTCTTCTTCAATACCCACCTGTGGGAAAAAGTTCTTGCTCCCCAGCACCCGACCACCGCGCACGCTGATCAAATGAACGCAGGCACCGCCCGGGTTGACGAACGCGGCGATCACGTCGACATCGCCCGTCCCACCTTCCATACTCTGCTGGTCCTGGACCCGACGCAGCAATGAAATCTGGTCCCGCAACTCGGCAGCACGCTCGAACTCGAGATTGATCGCCGCCTCTTCCATACCGGCGGACAACTCGTCCGTCAGCGCATTGCTGCGTCCCTCGAGGAACATCACCGAGTGCCGTACATCTTCGGCATACACCTCGGGTTCCACCAGGCCGACGCAGGGGGCCTTGCAGCGTTTGATCTGATATTGCAGGCACGGCCGCGTGCGGTTCTTATAATAGCTGTCTTCACATTGGCGAACGAAAAAGGTCTTTTGCAGCAGGCTCAGGCTTTCGCGAATCGCACCGGCGCTGGGGTAAGGGCCGAAATACTTCCCTTTGGCCTTTTTCGCACCGCGATGGATGCTCAGGCGTGGGAATTGGCCATCCGAGAGAAAAACGTACGGGTAGGATTTGTCGTCGCGCAGCAGGATGTTGTAAGGCGGACGCCATTCCTTGATCAGCGTCTGCTCAAGCAACAGGGCTTCGGTTTCGTTGGCCGTAATCGTCGTTTCGACCTGGGCGATACGAGCCACCAACGCAGCGGTCTTGGGCGCAAGACCGGATTTGCGAAAGTAGCTGGACAGGCGACTCTTGAGGTTTTTGGCCTTACCGACGTAAAGCAGGCGCGCCTCGCTGTCGAACATGCGGTAAACGCCGGGGCGTCCACTGACCGTCGACAGAAAAGCGCTTGGATCAAAGGCTTCAGTCATTTTCAGAGGCTGGCATCAACCATGCCGTGCCGGACCGCCAACAGCGTCAACTCGACATCGCTGCTGATCGAAAGCTTTTCGAAAATGCGGTAACGGTAGGTGTTCACGGTTTTTGGCGACAGGCACAGCTTGTCGGAAATGATCTGGACTTTCTGACAGCCGACAATCATCAGCGCGATCTGGATTTCACGCTCCGACAGGGCGTCGAAGGGCGAATCATTGGTCGGCTGGAAGGATTTGATCGCCAGTTGCTGCGCAATCTGCGGGCTGATGTAGCGTTGCCCGGCAAACACCAGGCGGATGGCCTGGACCATTTCCGGCAATCCGGCCCCCTTGGTCAGATAACCCGCGGCACCGGCCTGCAACAACCGTGTTGGAAACGGATCTTCTTCGCACACGGTGACCGCGACGACTTTGATATCAGGATGACTGCGCAACAGTTTACGCGTGGCCTCAAGACCGCCGATACCGGGCATCTTGACGTCCATCAACACCACATCGGGTTTCAACTCACGCGCCTTGAGCAAGGATTCTTCCCCTGACTCAGCCTGGCCAACTACTTGCAGGCCATCGATGTCAGCCAGCATTCGTGTAATACCTGTACGAACGAGATCATGGTCATCGACTACTAGCACCCTAATCAAGCAGACACCTCGCGATATGGTCTTATTGAGTTGTCGACACCTTAGCAAAAAGCAACTGGCAGACCTAGCGGCAAGCGTCATATAAAAAGTATCAATACTTCTTGAAAGGCTTGTCTTATGCGTGTTTCAGCGATCCGTGTCGTCAATGTCGCGCTGCATTCTCAGAAAACACTCGTCTTCGCCGACCACCTTCAGGCCCATTTTCTCGTATAGCGCCTGCGCCGGGTTGTTCTCAAAAACCGTCAAGCGCAATGCCGGGCGTCGCTCCTTGCACGCCATGGTGAATACCTGATCGATCGCCCAGGAACCGGCGCCCTGCCCCTGAAATGCGTCGAGCACGTGCAACTCACGGATGTACAAGGCCCTTGCGTCTCGACTCAGGCTCACATAACCCAGCGGCACATCATCACGCACAATCAACCAGTTCTCACGGCCCGCCCAGGCCACATCGAACGCTTCGTCCAGCCACAACAGATCGTGCTGAATATAATAGCGGAGCATGTTTTTGCGGGTCAGTTCACGAGCGAAGTCAAGGTCCTGGAACGTCGCCGGGCGTAGTTCAAATGCCATCAAGCCTCCGCAACAGCCACTACTTGCCCCTTCCAACCGCCCGCATCGCGGCGAGCAACGACCATCAGGTTGCCGGTACCCTCTGCGGCTGCAATCAGCGAACCGTCCGACGCCCAGATGGCGCTGCGCCCTGCCGACTCCCAGCCACCCGTCGCACCGCCATGGTTGGCCATCAGGACAGCCATCGAGTGAGTGCTGGCATAGCCTTGCAACAATGCGGTATCCGGGGCGTAGCCGTTTTCGGTAATCAGTACGCCGGCGGCATAAAGGTTCGCACCTTGCTGCGCCGCAGCGGCGGCATGACTGGCGTGAGAAAAGTCGGCACATACCGCCAGCGCGACCGCGTCGTCGCCGATGATCAGGGTCGAGCCGCCGGTTCCCGGTGCAAACGCCACCTCCTCGCCCGGATGCAGGTGCTGTTTGCTGTACACCCCCAGTGAACCATCGGCGCCCAACACCAGCGCCCCGATCAATACCGGCGAATCCTCCGACAGACGAATCGGCATTCCGACGACAGTCGTCACGGCAACTTCCCGCGCGAAATCCCGCAGCGGTTGCAAAACTTCAGCCTCCGGCGCAATGGCCAGCTCAGCCGCCAGCCCCCGTTCATACCCGGTCAGCGATAGTTCCGGAAACACCAGTAACTGCACGCCCTGCTCCGCGGCCACCTGCATGAAGCGTTGATGCCAGGCAACATTGGCGGCCAGGTCACCTGCGATGGAGATCGATTGAGCGGCGGCGATGGTCAGTGGCATCATGTTTCGTCCGTGTTTTTGATTAAGCTTGAAGTGTGTCACAACCTTCGACGTACTCAAGCGATAGAAAACGCCGCCGGTGATCGATAGCATTTTCTGATTGAAACCGCGTACCGGCCTCTAGTAAGCTCGGCGCATCCATCGGAGACAGACCATGTTCAACACCCTCTTACCGCTTCATACCGCCAGCGCCTTGCGCTCGGTAGCGGCTGCCCGGGTGAATGACGTTTGTGCTTCGGTCAGCTTTTATTTTGGGTATTGGTTTAGCCACTGGCGCGCCTGATACCCATACGGCGCCCACATTAAACGGGTCGCCACCAGAGAATTCTCAACCCCCGGTCGGCTTCCCGACCGGGGGTTTTGTTTTTTCAGCCCTGCACACTTTTAGCGACACCAGACAACTTGAGGATTCACAACATGAACTACGCCACTTATTACCGTTACGACAGTTTTACCGCCTGGCGATTTACCAGCCTCCGCTCGGGACAGCCTGCCGCCTCCGATCGGTCACCCACAGGTGGCAAGCACACACACGCAGCCAATCCGGCCAATTGTCGAACACCCCAGTAGGGCCGAGCGCGCGGGAACGAACCCGCCGCCAGCCCAGGAAGCCTGAATATGAACTCGTCCGTCTCTGCTTTGCCGCTGTCCACCCTGAGCCCTGCCAATGAAGCACTGACCCTGCGTCTGCCCAGCTCATTGCAACTCAAACAGCAATTGCCCCTCACCAACGCCCTGACCCGGCAAGTCGATGCCCACCGCCAGGCGGTTCGCGCGATCCTCAACGGTGAAGACTCCCGTTTGCTCGTCATCGTCGGCCCTTGCTCGATTCACGACCCAGAATCAGCCCTCGAATACGCCAGCAACCTCGCCCGACTCGCCGCCGAAGTCAGCGATGAAATGCTGCTGGTCATGCGCGCCTACGTCGAAAAACCCCGCACCACGGTCGGCTGGAAAGGCCTGGCCTACGACCCGCACCTGGATGGCAGCGATGACATGGTCGGCGGCCTGACCCTGTCCCGCGAATTAATGCGCGAAATGCTCCGCCTAGGCCTGCCGATTGCCACCGAATTGCTGCAACCGATGGCCGCCGGCTACTTCGACGACCTGCTCAGTTGGGTCGCCATTGGCGCCCGCACCACCGAATCGCAGATCCACCGGGAAATGGCCAGCGGCCTGAGCATGCCGGTCGGCTTCAAGAACGGCACCGATGGCGGCGTCGGCGTTGCCAGCGACGCCATGCGCTCGGCTGCTCATCCGCATCGGCATTTCGGTGTCGACAGCCAGGGGCATCCCGCAATTATTCAGACCCAGGGCAACCCTGATACCCATCTGGTATTGCGCGGCGGCCATCGCGGGCCGAACTACGACCGCGACAGCGTCGCCAAGGTAAACAGCGATTTGACCAGACTGAAGATCCCGGCACGGATCATGGTCGATTGCAGCCACGCCAACAGCGGTAAAGACCCGTTGCGTCAACCGGCGGTGTTCAACGATGTGCTTGAGCAGCGTCTGCAGGGCGATCGATCGTTGACCGGCATGATGATCGAGAGTCATTTGTTCGAGGGTTGCCAACCGTTGAGCTCGACGCTGCGGTATGGCGTATCGGTAACCGACGGCTGCCTTGGCTGGAGCGGGACAGAACAATTGCTAAGTCAGGCAGCGGAGCGCTTGCGAGCGCACACCAACGCTGGAAACGTTTAGACGCGGTTTACCGGAGACTTTTGGGGGCAGATTGACACACCAAGGTTTGATCGTGCTCTCAAGTCTGAAATCATGGCTACTGACTGCACAGAGTGCCTGAGCGATAAGTCGCGGGGGCGTCTGGATGATTTGCATGGATGCAAATCAGCAGACTGAGAGCAAGCGGCGCTGGCTTGATAGGAGCAGGTGCTACACCGTCGTCATTTGGTAGCAATGAGGTCAAGGATGGACAAAAAATATTTTATGAAAAACTCACGGACAGGCTTTCTGTTCCTGATTATTGCCATTGTTGCTTTCTATAACGGTGATGAGTTTTTTACCAGGATTACGCCCTAGTTATTTTCATGGTGTTAAGCACGCTTCTGTACCCGTTTTCCAGGTATTTGATATCAGTGACTGCCTACAGAATGAAACCCCGAGAATTTTGGAGAAAAGTATTCCCGGAAGGCGATATTTCTGGCACTGACGCATTGTTTATATTCGCTTGTGTCGTTCTAGCCATCCCATTGGGCGGCAGTTACTTGATGTACATAATCTGCAAAAATGGGGTGACGAAGTCACCCCAATAACATCAGAGACTCAAGATGAAGTCGTTGAACTTGCTCACTAGCGCATCATCAATGAGCGAACTTGTGACAGCCATCAGCAAAGCGAATCCCAAGATGCCCAGAGGCGTCGCTACCGTCATGCCAAACGTGAATGCCAGCAGGCCACCAACCGCACGACCAGCCATGACGCTTTCGGTCTTCACAAAAAACGGTTTCCAATCTCCGCTTTTCATCGATTTTTGAGCTTCGGTGAGTATGTTGAAAGCGTCCACGCCGATACCAACAAGACCGAAGCCTTTGCTGAACTTGTCAAGACTTTTAGCCATCATGTCCTTATCAAGGGAGTCGATAGCTTTGGCAATCGCCTCTCCATCCTTGATGCTAAACCTTTTGTTCAGTACATCTTTATATTGATCAAAGGCTTTAATTGCCTCTTCGGCACTTCTGATTTTCTTACCTTTGGCATTTTCCGAAAGCTCCTTCGCTAACGCTGAAGCTTTCTCACCAAATTTTTCAGTCACTTCCTTGTAAAAGTCCGCTGTGAATTTGATCGCACCGATGATCTGTTCTGCTTCGTCCGCACGCTCTACCAAACCACTAAACGCATTTGAAGTAGCTGTCAGATGCCGTGCTGATTCAGCTTTCAATAATGCATCGTGATAACTGAGCCACTTGGTCCCTAACCGAGTATTGTTTTGCAGGTACACCAGCTCGTTCAGCGCCTCCAACTCTGGCTTGCTTAAGGGCGCTTTGATGTTCGGGTTATCCAAGGTGAAGTTGATGGTCAGCCCATTACGCCTAAAAGGCTCGGTCGGCTGCACAGGCCTCATCTCAGCGATTTTGGTCGCTGCCATGCGGTCCAGTGTCACTTTGTAATGGGCCAAGGTTTGACTGAGTGTCAGATCCGCCAGAGAACCTGCTGCTGCAATCAATTCTGTTTGAAGAAACGCTGGAAGTTGCTGAGCGTGGATATCCCGTTCCAAACCGATGATGCCAATACGCTGGTCCTGCGCAGCCAGCTCTGCCGCATCATCTAACGGAACCTCCGACTCCGCTTCGTTTCTTTTACTGGCCAGATCTGCAAGCTTGCCGGCCAGAATATTCATCAAGAGAGAGAGAGTCTCTTGAGCTCCATTGCCGACTTATAGACATTATTGAACACGGCATACAGGTTGTAGACCCCATTCGGATCGTGACCAAGGTTATTCAAAGCCTCACGCATTTTCTGGCGCGGCAATACATTCATCAGAAAATAAGGGCTCTGTCCGTACAATCCATAGATGGATGGCGCAGTGGAGATGTACTGTGTTTTTTTGAATCGATAAGATCCAGAGCGGCCTTTTGGTCTACAGCCGCAGATTCAGCGACTGAAAGAACTTCTCCATCTTTGGCAGCCAGTTTTTTCTCCTCCAGTTCACGCTCGGTATCCGTGAAGAGCGTGTTGAATCGTGCATTGTATTAGTTATCAATCTCCATCTGGCCGTCGGTCTGTATCCCCATAAACTCAGACATGACGTTAGGCCCCGCGATGTCATGAATTCCGCTGGGCCCGCCCTCTCCTCTACGCGGCCCTTCCTGAAGCCCCCAACCGCTGCCATTTCCGATGTAACCCCCGCCACCGCCCGAGCCAAATGTCTGCTTGCGATCTGCTTCGATCCACAAGGGTTTGATGTTGTACGGCTCGCCGCGAACGAATCCTTCGTCTTTGTCAGACATGTGTAAATTCCCTTTATCTCAGTCCTTTGAAAAGACGCCACCCCGCAGGTCGGCATCGAACGAAACCCATTCAATCTCATAAAGGAAATCCGTGATGTCAGCAGAGCGCTTCGAACTGCCCGGCTAAATACACTCTGCGTGGTAGGTCATCGATCAAAACAACTACGAACCAGATAAAAAGATGTCGAAACACTCCGATTAAAGCCTCGTTCACATACGAGCTTTCGTACATTTCCTATACCGTTTTCATCAGATCACAGCGGCTTTTTCATACATCGCGCAAACGTCGGAGTGCTTTAGAGTGAGCCCCGAACACACCCACGAACTCCCGCGAAAAGGTATGAACATGCAACGGAATGCAACGACGCACTATCCCATCCTGCTGGTCCACGGGCTCTTCGGCTTCGATCGCATCGGCCCGTTCGAACTCTTCCACGACATCAAACAAGCCCTCAGAAGCGAGGGCGCCAGGGTGTTCGTCCCACACTTGTCGGCCACCCATAGCAACGAAGCACGCGGTGAGCAGCTTCTGGCACAGATCGACCGGGTTCTGGAAGGCACCGCTGCGGACAAAGTCAATCTGATCGGTCATAGCCAGGGGGCGTTAGCCGCACGCTATGCCGCAGCGATAGCGCCAGAAGCCGTGGCTTCGGTGACCTCTGTCAGCGGACCGAACCACGGCTCGGAACTGGCCGATTTCCTGCGCAAAGCCCTGACCCCCGGACGGCTGCCGGAACAGGTCGCCGAAACAGTCGTCACCTTGTTCGCCGATTTCCTGTCGTTGCTCAGTGGCGATCCTCACCTGCCACAGAACGCCATCGCGGCACTCAATGCCCTGACCACTGAAGGCGTCGGCGCGTTTAATGACAAGTACCCCCAAGGACTGCCGAAAACCTGGGGTGGCAAGGGCAGCGAGCGAGTCAACGGTGTTCACTACTATTCCTGGAGCGGCACTTTGCAGGGGAACATCCTCAATGAAGGGCTCAATGCACTCGATCCGCTGCACGGCCTGTCCCGCGCGTTTTCCCGCTATTTCACCATCGAAGCCGATCAGAACGATGGCATGGTCGGCCGCTACAGCTCCCATCTGGGCAAAGTGATCCGTTCCGACTATCCGCTGGATCATCTGGACAGCATCAGCCAGACAGCCGGTCGGGTCCGAATAGGCATCGACCCGATTGACCTGTATGTGCAACATGCCGAACGCCTGCGAAAGGCCGGTCTGTAAGCCGGACGGAACTTTGAGGAGAAATAGACTACTGAATCCGGTAGGCTCAGCACTTTACTGAACATTGAAAGGAGTATTTTTCCATGGCTAAAGCCACTGCCCGTCACATCCTGGTTGCCAGCGAAGACAAGTGCAACGAACTCAAAGCCCAAATCGAGGCTGGCGCCGATTTCGCCGACGTTGCCAAAGCCAACTCCACATGCCCTTCCAGCCGCCAGGGCGGTGACCTGGGTTCGTTCGGTCCGGGTCAAATGGTCAAGGAATTCGACACCGTGGTCTTCAGCGCACCGATCAACGTGGTGCAAGGCCCGGTCAAGACTCAGTTCGGTTACCACCTGCTGGAAGTGACCAGCCGTCAGGACTGATCGATCCGCGTAGTTTCCGCACAACGGCCCGCCTTTTGGTGGGCCGTTGTGTTTCGGTTACGTGATACGGCTGGCGAGGGACGCGCCGCTAGCGTACAAATTGCGGTTATCGACCACCCGGCTTTAAGGCTGACAATGCGACTGGCTTTCCCTACTTTGTTGTTCACTGCCGTGGCCCTGTTGTTGGGCGCCACCGGTGTGAATGCAGCACCGCAACATGCGCTGACCGTGTACGGCGAACCGGCGAAGTACCCTGCCGGCTTCGGTCATTTTGCCTACACCAACCCGCAAGCCCCCAAGGGCGGGACGATGCGTCGCTCGGCCATCGAAATCGGCCACTTCGACCATATCCTTCCTTATATAGACAAGGGCATTGGCGTTACGCAGATCGACGGCCTGATCTATTCGCCCCTGGCCCAGCGCTCGCTGGACGAGCCTTACACCGTGTACGGTCTGGTGGCGCAGCAGATGGAGCGCTCCGATGACGGCTTGTCCCTGCGCTTCTACCTCAACCCCAAGGCCCGTTTTGCCGATGGCAAGCCGATCACCGCCGAAGACGTGCGCTACACCTTCAACCTGTTGATGACCCAGGGCAGCCTGCGTTACCGCACCCAATTCGCCGACGTCAAAGGTGTCGAAGTGGAGTCGCTACGCACGGTCCGTTTTGACTTCAAGAACAACGAAAACCGCACCCTGCCCCTGGACATCGCCACCTTGCCGGTGTTTCCCGAGCACTGGTGGAAAACCCGCGACTTCGCCGGTGGCGGCGGTTACGAGCCGCCGCTGGGCAGCGGCCCGTACAAGGTGGGCAAGGTCGACTCCGGGCGCAGCATCACCTTCGAGCGCAACCCCGACTGGTGGGGCAAGGATTTGCCGGTCAGTCGCGGCCTCTACAATTTCGACCATTTCAGCATCGAATACTTCGGCGATACCGACGTGGCGCGCCAGGTGCTGCGCGGCGGTGCCTACGACTACAACCGCGAATTTTCCGCCACCGGTTATTCCATCGGGTACGAAAGCCCGGCCCTGAGCGACGGCCGCCTGCAAAAAGCCCACCTGGCCAAAGAGGCGCCGCAATCGGCCCAGGGCTTCGTGTTCAATCTGCAAAACCCGATGTTCCAGGACCGCCGCGTACGCCAGGCCCTGGTCATGCTCTGGGATTTCGAATGGAGCAACCGGCAGATGATGCGCGACCTCTATATTCGCCAGCAGAGTTTTTTCTCCAACACCGACCTCGCCGCCCGCAACCTTCCCGATGCCGCCGAACTGGCCATTCTCCAGCCCCTGCGCGGGCAGATCCCCGACGAGGTGTTCACCACAGTCTTCGAAGCACCGAAGACCGATGGCAGCGGTGTGATTCGCGACAAGCAGTTGCAGGCCCTGGGTTTGCTTGAGCAGGCCGGGTGGAAACCCGATGGCGATCAACTGGTGAACGCCGATGGCAAACCGCTGAGCTTCACGTTCCTGGTCAGCCAGAACGGCATGGACCGCTTGCTGCTGCCGTACAAGCGCACGCTGAAGCAGATCGGCATTGACCTGAACATCCGCCGCATCGACTCGTCCCAGTACGTCAATCGCCTGATGTCCCGGGACTACGACATGATCGTGACGGGCTATCCGGTCACCACGTCGCCGGGCAACGAGCTGTACAACTACTTTGGCTCGGTGGCGGCCAATGATCCGGGCTCCAACAACTACATGGTGCTGAAGAACCCGGCGGTCGATACGCTGCTTAATGGCCTGGTCCGCGCCACCACCCAGGCCGACATGTTGCGCTACGCCCATGCCCTGGACCGTGTGCTGCAATGGAACTACTACTGGATTCCCAACTATTACCCGCCAGGCAGTTCGACCGTGTGGTGGAACCGCTTTGGCATTCCCAGCGTGCAAGCCGCCAATGACGAAGCCATTGAGAGTTGGTGGGAAGTGAGTTCCGTCCCGCTGACCAACCAGCAGATGACCGCCGAGCTGATCAAGCGCGGCAAACCCGGAGGGCCGCACTGATGTGGGCTTACATTCTGCGGCGCCTGCTGCTGATCATTCCGACGCTGGTCATTATTCTTCTGGTCAATTTCGTCATCGTCCAGGCCGCGCCGGGCGGCCCGGTGGAGCAGGCGATTGCGCACCTTCAAGGCATCGGCGGCGCCAATGTCGGTGGCGGTTCCAGCGAGGTCATGAGTGGCAGCTCACGTGCCAGCCGTGGCCTTGATCCGCAGTTGATCAAGGAAATCGAAAAGCAATACGGTTTCGACAAACCGGCCCCGGAACGCCTGTGGCTGATGCTCACCAGTTACGCCCGGCTGGACTTCGGCAAGAGCTTTTTCCGCGGCGCGACGGTCACCGACCTGATCCTGGAAAAGATGCCGGTAACCATATCCCTCGGGCTCTGGGCGACGCTGATCACGTACCTGGTGTCGATCCCGCTGGGCATCCGCAAGGCCGTGCATCACGGCAGCCACTTCGATATCTGGAGCAGCACCGCGATCATCATCGGCTACGCCATGCCGGCATTCCTGTTCGCGATGTTCCTGATCGTGGTGTTCGCCGGCGGCACTTCCCTGAACTGGTTTCCGGTGCGTGGCCTGGTCTCGGACAACTTCGAGTCGCTGTCGACCGTGGGCAAAATCGCCGACTACTTCTGGCACCTGGTGTTGCCGGTGACGGCGCTGGTGATCGGCGGCTTCGCCACACTGACCATCCTGACCAAAAACTCCTTCCTCAATGAAATCACCCGCCAATACGTGGTCACCGCCCGCGCCAAGGGCATGAGTGAACGCCGTGTGCTCTACGGCCATGTGTTTCGCAACGCCATGCTGCTGGTGGTGTCGGGCATTCCCCAGGCGTTTATCAGCGTATTTTTTGCCGGCTCGCTGCTGATCGAAGTGATCTTCTCCCTCGATGGCCTGGGCCGCATGAGTTACGAAGCCGCGGTGTCACGGGACTATCCGGTGGTGTTCGGCTCGCTGTTCATCTTCACCCTGTTCGGCCTCTTGATAAAACTCGTCGGCGACCTCTGCTACACCCTGGTCGACCCGCGTATCGACTTCGCCGCGAGGAACGCCTGATGTTCAAGCTCTCGCCGTTGGGCCGTCGTCGTTTCGAACGCTTCAAGAAGAACCGTCGCGGCTGGTGGTCGCTGTGGTTGTTTGTCGGCCTGTTCCTGCTGACCCTCGGTGGCGAGCTGATCGCCAACGACAAACCGCTGATGGTCAGCTATCAGGGTTCGCTGTACTTCCCGGCGTTCAAGCGCTACACCGAGCAGGAATTCGGTGGGCAACTGCCATTCCAGGCCGACTACCGCAGTGACTATGTGCAGAAGCTGATCAAAAAGGAGGGCGGCTGGTTGCTGTTCCCGCCGATCCCGTTCAGTGACGACACGCCCAACTATGACCTGAACAAACCGGCGCCGAGCCCGCCCTCGAATGTGAATTGGCTGGGGACGGACGACCAGGCCCGCGACGTGCTGGCCAGGGTGATTTTCGGCGCTCGGGTGTCGATTCTGTTTGCGCTGATGCTGACGTTTGTCAGTGCGCTGATCGGCATCGCGGCCGGTGCCCTTCAAGGCTATTACGGCGGTTGGGTCGACCTGATCGGTCAGCGTTTGCTGGAGGTCTGGTCGGGTCTGCCGGTGCTGTATCTGCTGATCATCCTGTCGGGTTTCGTCGAGCCGAATTTCTGGTGGCTGCTGGGGATCATGGCGTTGTTTTCCTGGCTGGCCCTGGTGGACGTGGTACGTGCCGAGTTCCTGCGCGGGCGCAACCTGGAGTACGTCAAGGCCGCCCGGGCACTGGGCCTGACCGACCGCAAAGTCATCGTGCGGCACATCCTGCCCAACGCGATGAATGCGACCCTGAGTTATCTGCCGTTCATTCTCACCGGTGCGATTTCAACCCTCACGGCGCTGGATTTTCTCGGTTTCGGCATGCCGGCCGGCAGTGCATCGCTGGGCGAACTGATCGGCCAGGGCAAGCAGAACCTGCAAGCGCCATGGTTGGGGCTGACAGCATTTTTCACCCTGGCGCTGATTCTTTCTTTACTGGTGTTTATCGGCGAGGCATTGCGTGATGCCTTTGATCCCAGATCCTGACGCGGACTGTTGACATGACTAGCAACCTGATCGAAATCCGTGACCTCAGCGTGGCCTTCAGCGGCCAGACCGTGGTGTGCAATCTGTGCCTGGACATCCGCCCCGGTGAATGCCTGGCACTGGTGGGCGAGTCGGGTTCCGGTAAATCGGTGACCGCCCATTCGATTCTGCAACTGCTGCCCGAGACCGGCACTGAAACCACGGGCAGCATCCGTTATCGCGGCAAGGAACTGCTCGGTGCCTCGTCCAAGGTGCTGCGTGAGTTGCGCGGAAACCGCATCGCGATGATCTTCCAGGAGCCGATGACCTCGCTCAACCCGCTGCACAGCATCGAAAAGCAGATCGGCGAAACCTTGCTGCTGCACAAGGGATTGACCGGCAAGCCGGCGCAAGCACGAATTCTGGAACTGCTGCATCTGGTTGGCATCCAGAAACCCAAAGAGCGGCTCAAGGCCTATCCCCATCAGTTGTCCGGTGGCCAACGACAACGGGTGATGATCGCCATGGCCCTGGCCTGCGAGCCGCAGTTGCTGATCGCGGATGAACCGACGACAGCGCTGGACGTGACGGTGCAGCGCAAGATCCTGCTGCTGCTCAAATCCCTGCAGCAACGGCTCGGCATGTCGCTGCTGTTGATCAGCCACGACCTCAATCTGGTGCGCAGCATTGCCCAGCGCGTGTGCGTGATGAAGGCCGGGGAAATCGTCGAACAGGCGCCCTGCGAGACGCTGTTCACTGACCCCAAGCATCCCTACAGCTGCGTGTTGCTGAACGCCGAACCGGAAGGTGAAGCCCTGGCCCGGGACGAACGCGAAAAAGTGTTGGAAGTGGACAATCTGTGCGTACGCTTCGCCCTGAGTGGCGGGCTGTTTCAGCGCAAGACGTATTTACACGCAGTGGACGGCATCAGCTTGAATGTCCAGCGCGGCAAGACGCTGGGTATTGTCGGCGAATCCGGTTCGGGCAAGTCGACACTGGGTCAGGCGATCTTGCGCTTGCTCGACTCCGAGGGCAGCATTCGCTTTCAGGGTCAGGCGCTGGACGGTCTGACGCAAAAGCAGTTGCGGCCGTGGCGCAAGAAAATGCAGGTGGTGTTCCAGGACCCCTTCGGCAGCCTCAGCCCGCGGATGTCCGTGGCGCAGATCATCAGTGAAGGCCTTGAAGTTCACAGCCAGTCGACCGCCGATGAATGCGAGGCCCAGGTGATCCAGGCGCTGGTAGAAGTCGGTCTCGACCCGCAAAGCCGCCATCGCTATCCCCACGAATTTTCCGGCGGCCAACGCCAGCGCATCGCCATTGCCCGGGCGCTGGTGCTGAAACCGGCGCTGATCCTGCTGGACGAACCGACCTCGGCGCTCGATCGCACCGTGCAAAAGCAAGTGGTCGCCCTGCTTCGCCAGCTTCAGGAAAAACACGGGCTGACGTATCTGTTTATCAGCCACGACCTGGCGGTGGTGCGCGCCCTGGCTCACGACATGATCGTGATCAAGGACGGCAAAGTCGTGGAAAGCGGCGCCAGCCACGACGTGTTCGAGTCACCGCAGCATCCGTATACCAAAGAGCTGTTGGCGGCGGCGCATCCGCGATAGGCATATCCTGTCGTTGAACCGCGTTGCGGCCATCGCGAGCAGGCTCGCTCCCACAGGGGATTTGTGAACAACACAGATCGACTGTGGGAGCGAGCCTGCTCGCGAAGAGGCCCGCACAGACACCACACATTCTGGATATGACACCCATGAACACCACCGAAAGCCTAAAGGACTACCAGCGCGTTCGCCTGCTGGCGATCCGTTCGTTGTTCGAGATCATCGAGCAGTCGAGTGAAGGCACGGTGATTGTCGACCGCGACGCGAACATCGTCTGGATGAACGAGCGTTATGCCCGACGCTTTGGCCTGGCATCGGCGGAAGTGGCGATCGGCAAGGCCTGCGAAAGCGTGATCCCCGGCAGCCTGTTGCGCGAGGTGGTGCGCACCGGCCGGCCGATTTTGCTCGACATGCAGGACACCCCCAAAGAACCGCTGGTGGTCATGCGCCTGCCGATTCATGACGATGCCGGCGTGGTGATCGGCGCCATCGGTTTTGCGCTGTTCGACGAATTGCGCAGCCTGTCGCCGATGCTCAAGCGCTACATGAGCATGCAGGAAGAACTGGCGTCCACCCGTTCGCTGTTGCGGGCGCGGCAGACCAAGTACAACTTCGCCCATTTCATCGGCACCAGTGCGGCCAGCCTGGAGGTCAAGCGCCGTGCCCGGCGCAGCGCCAGCGCTGATTCGCCGGTGTTGCTGCTCGGCGAAACCGGTACCGGCAAGGAACTGCTGGCCCAGGCGATCCACAGTGCTTCGCCCCGTGCGCACAAAGCCTTCGTCAGCATCAACAGCGCGGCGATTCCCGAGTCGCTGCTGGAAGCCGAGTTCTTCGGCACCGCCCCCGGCGCGTTTACCGGCGCCGACCGCAAGGGCCGCGCCGGCAAGTTACAGATTGCCCAGGGTGGCACGCTGTTCCTCGATGAAATCGGCGACATGCCGCTGCCCTTGCAAAGCAAACTGCTGCGCGTGTTGCAGGAAAAGGAATTCGAGCCGGTGGGCTCCAACGAAGTGATCCAGAGCGATGTGCGAGTGATTGCCGCGACGTCTACCGATCTGGAGGCAGCGATCAAACGCGGCGAGTTTCGCGCCGACTTGTATTACCGCCTCAATGTCCTGCCGATTCAGGTTCCGCCCCTGCGCGATCGTCTCGACGACTTGCCGGCGCTCAGTGAAGCAATCCTTGAGGAACTGCGCAGCCAGCACGAGCTGAACCGCGAGGCGCTGGGGCTGCTGGGTCAACACGCCTGGCCGGGGAATATTCGCGAACTGCGCAACGTGCTGGAACGGGCGGCATTGCTCAGTGATGACCTGATGTTGAATGCCGAGGATATTCGCGCGGCGATTGGCACGTTCACGCCGGTGGAGCGTGTAGCGCCCTTGGACATCGAGCCGGTTGCCCATGAGACCTTCAGCGAGGCTCGCGAGCGGTTTGACCGGCAGTTGATTGAATCGGCCCTTGCGCAATGCGGGGGCAAGGTGATTGAAGCGGCGGCTCGGTTGGGGCTGGGGCGGTCGACGTTGTACAAGAAGATGGTGGCGTTGGGGATTGTCGAGTCTCAATAAAGAGACATTGATCTCCATAGTTAGACAGGCCATCGCGAGCAGTCTCGCTCCCACAATTGACCGCGCCCTGCATGACAACCCGATCAACCTGTGAGAGCGAGCCTGCTCGCGATGAGGCCGGTACTGTCAATGCAAGTCTCACATTGGAGACGATCAAGCAATATCCCGCCTACAAATTTTAAACTTATCCTTATATTTCAATATGTTGCATACGTGGCACAAAACTCGCTATAGCCCTCTCCCACAAAAGTTCCACCCTACAAAAATAACAATCCAGGAGACACACCATGAGTGTGATCATTGCCTTGGCAGCCCTCGCGCTGCTGATGCTCGCGGCCTACCGTGGCTACAGCGTTATCCTCTTTGCCCCGATTGCCGCCCTCGGCGCCGTTCTGCTCACCGACCCTTCCGCCGTCGCCCCTGCCTTCACCGGGGTGTTCATGGAGAAAATGGTCGGCTTCATCAAACTGTATTTCCCGGTGTTCCTGCTCGGTGCGGTGTTTGGCAAGCTGATCGAGTTGTCCGGCTTCTCGCGCTCCATCGTCGCGGCGGCGATCCGTCTGCTCGGCACCCGTCAGGCGATGCTGGTGATCGTGCTGGTCTGCGCCCTGCTCACGTACGGCGGCGTGTCGCTGTTTGTGGTGGTGTTCGCGGTCTACCCGTTTGCCGCTGAAATGTTCCGCCAAAGCAACATCCCCAAGCGCCTGATCCCGGCGACCATCGCCCTCGGTGCATTCTCGTTCACCATGGACGCCCTGCCCGGCACGCCGCAGATCCAGAACATCATCCCCAGCACCTTCTTCAACACCACCGCCTGGGCCGCGCCGTGGCTGGGTTTGATCGGCTCGATCTTCGTGGTCTTCGCCGGCATGCTGTTTCTGCAGCGCCAGCGCAACAAGGCTCAGCTTTGCGGTGAAGGCTATGGCACCGACCTGCGCAACGAGCCGGAAACCGCTGCCGACATCAAACTCCCCAATCCGTGGATCGCGCTGTCACCGCTGCTGGCCGTCGGCATCATGAACCTGTTGTTTACCCAGTGGATTCCGCAGTGGTACGGCAAGACCCACAGCCTCGCGCTGCCGGGCATGGCTGCGCCGGTGACCACCGAAATCGCCAAGCTCACGGCGATCTGGGCGGTTCAGGCTGCCTTGCTGGTCGGCATCATCATGGTGTTGGTGTTCGGCTTCCAGGCGATTCGCGGCAAGTTGGCCGAAGGCAGTCGAAGTGCGGTCGGGGGTTCGTTGCTGGCAGCGATGAACACCGCCTCGGAATACGGCTTCGGTGCGGTGATCGCCTCCTTGCCGGGCTTCCTGGTGCTGGCCGACTGGCTCAAGAGCATTCCCAACCCGCTGGTCAACGAAGCGATTACCGTGACCCTGCTGGCCGGCATCACCGGTTCTGCGTCGGGCGGCATGAGCATTGCGCTGGCAGCCATGGCCAATGACTTCATCGCCGCGGCCCACGCGGCCAACATCCCACTGGAAGTGATGCACCGCGTGGCCGCAATGGCCAGTGGCGGCATGGACACGCTGCCGCACAACGGCGCGGTGATCACCTTGCTGGCGGTCACCGGCCTGACCCACCGCGAAGCCTACAAAGACATTTTCTGTATTACGCTGATCAAGACCCTGGCGGTTTTTGTGGTGATCGGTACTTTCTACGCCACTGGCATTGTGTGAGGTATTCATGACGACTCTTTCGGGCAAGACCGCACTGGTCACCGGTTCCACCAGCGGCATCGGCCTGGGGATCGCCCTCAGTCTGGCCAAGGCAGGCGCCAACCTGATCCTCAACGGTTTCGGCGATGCCTCCAAAGTGATTGCCGAAGTCGAACAGTTCGGTGGCAAGGTCGGCCATCATCCGGCCGATGTCAGCGACCCGGCGCAGATTGCCGAGATGATCGCCTACGCCGAGCGCGAGTTTGGCGGCGTGGACATCCTGGTCAACAACGCCGGCATTCAGCACGTGGCGCCGGTGGAAGCGTTCCCGGTGGAGCGCTGGGATTCGATCATTGCGATCAACCTGTCGTCGGTGTTTCACAGCACCCGTTTGAGCCTGCCGGGCATGCGCACCAAAGGCTGGGGGCGGGTCATCAACATCGCGTCGGTGCACGGCATAGTCGGCTCGGTGGGCAAGGCGGCGTACGTCGCCGCCAAGCACGGGGTGATCGGTTTGACCAAGGTGGTCGGCCTGGAAACCGCGACCACCAACATTACCTGCAACGCCATTTGCCCGGGCTGGGTACTGACACCGCTGGTGCAAAAGCAGATCGATGACCGCATCGCGACCGGCGTCGAGCCGCAAAAGGCGCAGCATGATTTGCTGGCCGAGAAGCAGCCGTCCGGGGAGTTCGTGACACCGCCGCAACTGGGCGAACTGGTACTGTTTTTGTGCAGCGAAGCCGGTAGCCAGGTAAGGGGCGCGGCGTGGAATATTGATGGTGGGTGGTTGGCGCAGTAACCCTCCACTAGACCGCGTTATCGTTCTTCGCGAGCAGGCTCGCTCCCACATTGAAACGCGATTCCCTGTGGGAGCGAGCCTGCTCGCGAATGGATCTGCAGATAGAAGAAGAGGCAAATCATGTCCGACATCCTCTGGCAACCCGGCGCCGAGCGCATCGGCAAGACTCGCATGGACGCCTTCCGGCGCTTCATCAATCAGCGACACAGCCTCAACGTTGCCGACTACCCCGCCCTGCACCAATGGTCCATCGATCATCGGGTCGACTTCTGGCAGGCGATCATCGATTTCTTCGACATCCGTTTTCACGATCAACCGGACGCCGTGCTGATCGAAGGCGCGCAAATGCCCAGCGCCCAATGGTTCCCCGGCGCCACGTTGAACTTCGCCGAACACTTGCTGCGCCGTCGCGACGATGCCGTGGCGGTGGTCACCATCGGTGAAAACGGCCAGCGCGAACAACTGACCTGGGCCGAACTGGCGGAGCATGTCGCCGGTTTTCAACACAGCTTGCAAGCCGCCGGTGTCGGCCTCGGCGACCGGGTCGCCGCGTGCATGCCGAACACCTGGCAAACCCTGGTGGCCATGCTCGGCACCACCAGCCTCGGCGCGATCTGGTCCTGTTCGTCGCCGGACTTCGGCACCCAGGGGGTGATCGACCGCTTCGGTCAGATCGAACCGACAGTGCTGATCACCTGCGCCGGTTACCGCTATGCCGGCAAAGAGATCGACCAGCGCGCCAAGGTCAACGAAATCCTTGAGCGCCTGCCGTCGCTCAAACAGTTGATCGTGGTGCCCTACGCACGCCCACAGACGCGCATCGAAGATTTCCGCACCCAGGCCAACGTAACGCTCTGGGATGACTTCTACGACCCTGGCGGCGAGCCGGATTTCGTCCCCGTGCCCTTCGCCCATCCGCTGTACATCCTCTATTCCAGCGGCACCACCGGCGTGCCCAAATGCATCATCCACAGCACCGGCGGCGTGTTGCTGCAACACGTCAAGGAACACGGCCTGCATTGCGATCTCGGCCCCGGCGACCGGTTGTTCTACTACACCACCTGTGGCTGGATGATGTGGAACTGGCTGGTCTCGGCCCTGGCCGTGGACAGCGCCGTGGTGCTGTACGACGGCTCGCCCTTCCACCCCGGCCCCGAACGCTTGATCGACCTGATCGACGACGAGCGCATCAGCGTCTTCGGCACCAGCCCCAAGTACCTTGCGACCCTGGAAAGCAGTGGCGTGAAACCTCGGGACAGCCATGATCTGGGCAGCCTGAAAATCCTGCTGTGCACCGGTTCTGCGCTGTCGCCGCAAAGCTACGACTACGTCTACCGCGACCTCAAGGCCGATCTGTGCCTGGCGTCGATGTCCGGCGGCACCGACATCGTCTCCTGTTTTGTGAACGGCAATCCGCTGTTGCCGGTACGACGCGGGGAAATACAGGGCAAGAGCCTGGGCATGGCCGTCGAGGTCTGGAACGACGCCGGCCTTACCGTCATTGGCGAAAAAGGCGAACTGGTCTGCACCCGGCACTTCCCGGCGATGCCCATCGGCCTGTGGAACGACCCCAGCGGAGAAAAACTGCACGCCTCCTACTTCAGCCAGTTTCCCGGCGTCTGGGCCCAGGGTGATTACGCCGAACAGTTGGCGCACGGCACCATGATGATCCACGGGCGCTCGGACGCGGTACTCAACCCCGGTGGCGTGCGCATCGGCACCGCGGAAATCTACCGTCAGGTGGAGAAAGTCCCGCAGGTGCTCGACAGCGTAGCCATCGGTCAGCAATGGCTGGATGACGTGCGGGTGGTGCTGTTCGTACGTTTACGCGACGGTGTCGAACTGGATGACGCCCTGCAGCAGCAGATTCGCCAGGTCATTCGCGCCAACACCACGCCACGGCATGTGCCGGCGAAGATCGTCGCCGTGACAGACATTCCACGGACGATCAGCGGCAAGGTGGTCGAGTTGGCGGTGCGCAATGTGGTGCATGGTGAAAAGGTCAAAAACACCGATGCGCTGGCCAATCCCGAGGCGCTCGAACAGTTCCGCGACCGCCCCGAACTCAAGGATTGAAATGCGACCTGTGTAGGAGCTGCCGCAGGCTGCGATCTTTTGATCTTATGGCGTCAATGACATTGCTGAAGATCAAAAAATCGCAGCCTTCGGCAGCTCCTACGGGGAATGCGTCAGTCCATGAGTCCCCATTCACCCGGCGGTGCGTGGGACCCCGATGATGCTTCGGCATACAACTTGAGCCGCAAGCGCAAATTGTTCACCGAATCCGCATGCTTCAACGCCTCTTGCTCTTCAATCGCCCCCTCGACGACCAGCGCGTAAAGCGCACCGTCGAACGTCTGCATCCCCTGCTCTACCGACTTCTCCATAATTCCCTTGAGTTCGGCAAACTCATTGCGCTGGATCAGGTCACCAATCGTCGGCGTCCCCAGCATCACTTCCACTGCCGCCCGACGCTGACCATCGCGGGTGCGCACCAACCGCTGGGACACAAAGGCCTTCAGATTATTGCCCAAATCATTGAGCAGCTGCGGCCGGCGTTCTTCGGGGAAGAAGTTGATGATCCGGTCCAGCGCCTGATTGGCGTTATGGGCATGCAGGGTGGAAATCACCAGATGCCCGGTATCGGCAAACGCCAGTGCGTGCTCCATGGTTTCGCGATCGCGAATCTCACCAATCAGCACCACGTCCGGCGCCTGGCGCAGGGTATTTTTCAACGCGGCATGAAAACTGCGGGTATCGACGCCGACTTCGCGCTGGTTGATGATCGACTGCTTGTGCCGATGAATGTACTCGACCGGATCTTCGATGGTGATGATGTGGCCGCTGCTGTGACGGTTGCGGTAATCGATCAGCGCCGCCAGTGAGGTGGACTTGCCCGAGTCGGTGGCGCCGACGAACAGCATCAGCCCTTGTTTGAGCATCACCGTTTCGAGCAGCACCGGCGGCAACTTGAGGTCTTCGAAGCGTGGAATGTCGAGTTTGATATTGCGCGCCACGATCGACACATCGTTGCGCTGCTTGAAGATATTGACCCGAAAGCGCCCGACCCCGGCCAACGAGATCGCCAGGTTCATCTCCAGCTCCCGATCGAACTCCAGACGCTGTTCGGCGTCCATGATGGACGCCGCGATGACCGCGATTTCCCCGGGCTTGAACGGCTCAGCGGCCAGGGGTTTGAGCACACCCTCAAACCGCGCGACGGGCGGTGCGCCCGTGGACAGGTATAGATCAGAGCCGTCCTGATTGGCCAGGAGCCTCAACAGCGCATCGATTTCCATGGCAAAAAGCACCCGCGAAGCATTCAATGAACAAAATGACCCGAAAAACGGGTCATCCAGCGTCTACCGCCCTAGGATAGTAGACGCCGCCACACCGACTTAAGCGCAGGACAATTTGATGAACGCATCACCGACCGGCAGCGATGCTCAGGCCTTGATCGCCCGACTGGACTGGACACGCACCCCGCTGGGCGCTGCCAGTACCTGGCCGCAGAGCCTGCGCACCGCGGTGGACATCGTGATTCATTCACCGATGCCGATGCTGTTGCTGTGGGGCCCGCAGTTGACGCAGATCTACAACGATGGCTTCGCCTTCCTCGCCGGCAGCAAGCATCCACACGCTTTCGGACAGCCAACACACGAAATCTGGCCAGAACTCGAAGACTTTACCGACCCGATTTACAGCGCCGTCCTACAGGGCCAAGTGCGTACCTACAGCGAACAGCGCTTTACCCTGCAGCGCAACGATCATGATTCCGACTTCTGGCTGGACCTGACCTACAGTCCGATCCGCGATGAAAGCGCCGAGGTCGCCGGGATTCTGGTCACGGCCATCGAAACCAACGAACGCCGACGCATCGCCCTCGAACTCGAACAGCGCTCCGCCGCCAGCCTCAAGGCCCAGCAGGAAACCGAGGAACGCCTGCAACTGGCCCTCGCCGCCACTGACGCCGTCGGTACCTGGGACTGGGACATTGGCGAGGACCGCTTCATCGCCGACGCCCACTTCGCTCAATTGCACGGCATCGACCCGCAATTCGCCGGCCAGTTGCCCATCAGTGACTACCTGGAGGCGGTGCACCCGGAAGACCGCTCGATGGTCACCCGTGCCATCAAGCACTGCATCGCCGACGGCACCGAATACGCCGAGGAATACCGCCTGCTGCAAGCCGATGGACAGCTGCGCTGGGTGTTTGCCCGTGGTCGTTGCTATAAGGACCATCATGGCCGGCCGATCCGTTTCCTCGGTGCCGCCCTGGACCTGACCGAACGCAAACACACCGAGCAAGCCTTGCGCCAGAGCCAGACCGAGCTGCAACTGATCATCAACGCGATGCCGATCCTGATCAGCTACGTCGACAGCGAGGAACGCTTTCGCCTGAATAACGCCGCGTACCTGGACTGGTACGGCCTGACGCCTCAGGAGCTTTACGGCCGGACCATTCGTGAAGTAGTGGGCGAAGAAGCCTATGCCCTGCGCGCCGGGCACATCGCCGAAGCGCTGGCGGGCAGGCCTTGCTGTTTCAGCATCGACACACCGCACCGCGATGGCAGCATCCGCCATGCACTGATGAATTACCTGCCACGTCACGGCCCGGATGGTGCGGTGAATGGTTTCTACATTTTCGTCATCGATGAAACCGAGCGTAGAGAGACTGAAGAAGCGCTGCGCAATCTCAACGAAACCCTTGAAGAGCGGGTCGCCGCCCGCACCCAGCAGTTGGCCGAAGCCAACCAGCGGCTGCAAAACGAGATGTTCGAGCGCGAGCGTGCTGAAGACGCCTTGCGCCATGCGCAAAAAATGGAAGCGGTCGGCCAGCTCACCGGCGGTATCGCCCATGACTTCAACAACATGCTCACCGGGATCATTGGCAGTCTGGATTTGATGCAACGCTACATTGCCGACGGGCGTGCCGCCGAAATCGGCCGTTTCACCGAAGCCGCCGTGTCCTCGGCCAACCGCGCAGCCGCCCTGACTCATCGCCTGCTGGCGTTCTCCCGGCGGCAGTCACTGGATCGCAAGCCGCTGAACGCCAACGATCTGATCCACTCCCTGGAAGATCTGCTCAGCCGCACCAAGGGCGACCACATTGAGTTGAAACTGCAACTGGCCGATGAGGTGTGGCCGGTCAGCACCGACGTCAGCCAACTGGAAAACGCGCTGCTCAACCTGGTGATCAACGCCCGGGATGCGATGCCCGATGGAGGCGAACTGCTGATCGAGACCGCCAACGTTTATCTCGACGGCAATGACATCACGACCCTGGAACCGGTCAAGGCCGGTGATTACCTGATGATTGCCGTCAGCGACAACGGCACCGGCATGACGCCGTCGGTGCTGGCCAAGGCTTTCGACCCGTTTTTCACCACCAAACCCATCGGCCAGGGCACCGGCCTGGGGTTGTCGATGATCTACGGTTTCGCCCAGCAATCGGGTGGTCACGTCAGCCTATACAGCTTGCCGGGCCAGGGCACCAGCGTTCGTCTGTACCTGCCACGGCTGCACGTCGCGCCACCGGAAAATACATTGATGCCCGTCACCAGCGAGGCGCCGGCGGCGATTGCCGGTGAAACCGTGGTGTTGGTGGAAGACGATCCGGCAGTTCGCATGCTGGTGCTCGACCTGCTCAACGAACTGGGTTATCACGCCCATGAAGCCGAAGACGCGAAGACCGCCCTGCCGTTGCTGGAATCTGATCTGCGGGTCGATCTGCTGGTGACCGATGTCGGCCTGCCGGGCATGAACGGTCGTCAACTGGCAGAAATCGCGCGTCAGCATCGCCCCGATCTCAAAGTGTTGTTCATGACCGGTTATGCGGAAAAAGCCGCCGAACGTCAGGGTTTCCTCGAAGAAGGCATGGACATGGTGGCCAAACCCTTTTCCATCGACCTGTTGGCCAACAAGATTCGCACGATGATCGGCCAACCGGAATGACTTAAGGCATAATCGCGCGCCCCGCTGTCACCACCGTTGCAAGGTACCTGCCCCAATGAAAGCTCAAGCCCGCCATATTCTGGTGAAAACCTCGGAAGAAGCCGAGCAGCTCAAACAACGCATCGCCAAGGGTGAAGCCTTCGATGTGCTGGCCAAGAAGTACTCCACCTGCCCGTCCGGCAAGCGCGGCGGCGACCTTGGTGAAGTGCGGCCAGGGCAGATGGTCGGTGTGATCGATGCCGTGATCTTCAAAAAACCGCTGCGGGTGGTGCATGGGCCGATCAAGAGCAAGTTTGGCTATCACCTGGTGCAGGTGTTTTACCGGGATTGAGTAAATTGGAAAGTGTGAATGGCTCCCTGTAGGAGCTGCCGAAGGCTGCGATCTTTTGATCTTGCTCTTTTCGGTACCGCTGAAAATCAAGATCAAAAGATCGCAGCCTTCGGCAGCTCCTACAGGGTATTGCATTTCAGTTTTTCGGGATCAGTGCCCCCGGCACCTGAATCACCCGGCCCGCCAACCGATGCCCGGCCTCAGCGGCCTCGACCGGGCTTGCGCCCTTGAGCCGACTGGCGAGATAAGCCGCGCTGAACGAATCCCCCGCCGCCGTGGTGTCCACCACTCGCTCAACGACCTGGGCCGGCACTTCAAACGACTCCCCATCACAGCGAATCAGGCACGCCTCGGCACCCCGCTTGAGCACAACCTCAGGCGTGCCGATCTGCTCATAAGCCGTAAACACAGCCTCACAATCCGAGAAATGAAACAACGCCTGCTCGTCATCAACGGTCAGCAACGCCAGATCGACATACGGCAGAACACTGCGATAAGCCGCCCGCGCGTCCTCAATCGAGGCCCACAAGCGTGGCCGATAGTTGTTGTCGAACACGATTCGCGCATCCCGCTGCCGGGCCTCGATCAGGGCTTCCAGCAATGTCTCCCGCCCCTGCACACCGAGCACCGCCAGGGTGATGCCGCTGAAATACAGCACGTCGTAATCCGGCAGCGCAGCCAGGATCGGCGCGGCGGCCGGGGTGGTGAAGCAATCGCGGACCGCCGCCTCATTGCGCCAGTAGAGAAAACGCCGCTCACCGGCAGCGTCCGTCTGGATGCAATACAAACCGGGCAACCGGCCGGGCAAGCGCTGGACCATGCCCAGGCCGATGTTTTCGTCGGCCCAGCTCTGGCACATGGCATCGCTGAAACTGTCGTCGCCCAGGGCGGTAACGTAATCCACCGCGCCACCCTCGCCCAGCTCCCGGGACAGGTAGACCGCCGTGTTCAAGGTATCGCCACCGAAGCTCTGTTGCAGGCTGCCGTCGGCGCGTTGCTGCAACTCGATCATGCATTCGCCGATCAGGGCGATGCGCGGGGTGTTGGGGCCGAGGGTGCTGATGGTGTTCATGTTGTGGGGTCTCTGGTGTTTCTGTGTTGTCTGGCAGGGCCCTATCGCGAGCAGGCTCGCTCCCACAGTGGAATCGATTCCCCTGTGGGAGACCGGCTTGCCGGCGATGGCCGCGCCGCGGTCTCAAACCTTAGAAACAGGTTTCCATGGTTTCGATGACGTTCAGTTGCTCATCCACCAGGCACCCCGTGCGCCACTTGTCGAACGTCAGGCACGGGTGCGAAGTACCGAACGAAATGATGTCGCCCACCCGCAATTCAACCCCCGGCGCGACGGTCATGAACGCGTGTTGGTCCATCACCGCCGTCACCTTGCAGGCACTCACGTCGTCGCCCGTCGCCGGCACCACACCGGCCTTGTAACGCAGCAACGGCACGGGCAAACCGGCGTCATAGGCCACGTCGCGTTTACCGAGGGCGATCACCGCAAAACCCGGCTCCGGCAACGATTGCACGTGAGCCCAGACTTCCAGCGCCGGGCGCAGGCCTTCGTGCAGGTCGCTGCGGCGGTCGAGCACACAGCATTGCGCTTCTTTATAGATGCCATGGTCGTGGGCGACATAGCTGCCCGGACGCAGCACGCTGAGGAAGCGCCCTGCTGCGTTCTGCGCTTCGAACTCCTCGGCGATCAAGTCGTACCAGGCCGATCCCGACGCGGTGATGATCGGTTTGGGGATGGCGAACGCGCCGCTGTCCTGCAACTGCACCGCCAAACGCACCAACGACCCGGCAAATGCTCGGATGCCAGTAACCGCATGATCACCGTGGATCACGCCTTCGTAGCCTTCGATCCCGGTCAGCGCCAGGGCCGGTTGCGCGGTGATGGCCTTGGCCAGTGCGAGCACTTCCTCTTCCGTGCGGCAACCGCAACGACCGCCGACCACGCCGTACTCGATCATCACGTTCAGCCGCACGCCGCGCGAGGCGAAATACGCCCCCAGGTCAGCGACGTTGTCCGGGTGATCGACCATGCAATGGAAATCGAACGTCGGGTCCGCCAGCAGATCGGCAATCAGCGCCATGTTCGGCGTACCGACCAATTGGTTGGCCATCAGCACCCGATGCACGCCATGGGCATACGCCGCGCGGGTCTGCGTGGCGCTGGCCAGGGTGATGCCCCAGGCACCGGCGTCCAGTTGGCGACGGAACAGCGCCGGTGTCATGCTGGTTTTGCCGTGGGGCGCCAGTTCCGCGCCGCTGTTGCTGACAAAGTCCTGCATCCAGCGAATGTTATGTTCCAGCGCCTCGCGATGCAGCACCAGCGCAGGCAGGCTGACGTCGCGCACCAGGTTGGCGCCCGTGTGGGCAAAGCCCTTTTCCACGGCAGCAGTATTCTTGGCAGAAGACATGGTCGAACTCCTCACATTCGCGGCCGCAGGCAGCCGCTGTTATTCGTTGATACGACGGGCCAGGCTGTTGGCGTTATCAATCAGCACCCGGCGATAGTCGTTGTAGTTTTTCTTGGCATCGGCCCGTGGGGCGACGATGCACAGCGTCGCAATGGCCACGCCGTTCGGGTCTTTGACCGGGGCGGCAAAGCAATGGGTAAAGGTGTCGGCGACGCTATCGAAGGAAAAGAACCCATCGATACCGGCCTGACGGATTTCCTTGAGAAACTGCTCCAGCGGCAAGCGTTCGCCATTGGGCAGGATGAAGTCGTCGTGGTCGATCAGGTCGACGATTTCCTCGTCGCTCAAATGCGCCAGCAAGAGGCGCCCGGAAGCGGTCCAGGGAATTGGCGCGTTCTCACCGATGTCCGACGAAATGCGGAAATGCCGCTCGCCCTCCTTCATCAAGGCCACAGTGTATTTGCGTCCGTTGAGCAGGCACATCTGCGCGGTTTCGTGGGTCTGGCTGACGATGTCCTGCAAGGCATGATCGGCCTCGCGTGTCAGGTCGAAATGACGCAAATGCGCCTGTCCCAGGAAGTACAGCTGCCGGCCAAGGTAGACGTGACCTTCCTTGCCCACGGGTTCGAGAATCCGTCGTTCCAGCAGCGAGGCCACCAGTTCGTAGACCGTGGATTTCGGGCTGCCGATGCCGCTGGCGATTTCATTCGGGCGCAGGGGCTGGCCGATTTCCTTGAGGAAATCGAGGATATCGAACGCCCGGTCCAGACCGCGAGCCCGGCGTTTGATGGTGTCTTCGGTCATGTCAGTGGTTCCCATACAAATTCGACCTGTAGGAGCTGCCGCAGGCTGCGATCTTTTGATCTTGCCCTTGCGGCATGTCCAAAAAACGGCAAAAGATCGCAGCCTTCGGCAGCTCCTACAAGAGCCATCGAGAATCAGGCCTTTTTCTTGTACGCGATGCAGTCGATCTCGACCTTGCAGTCGACCATCATGTTCGCCTGCACACAGGCCCGCGCCGGTGCGTGTTCGCTTTTGAAGTACTCGGAAAATACCTTGTTGAAACTCCAGAAATCCCGCGGGTCTTCCAGCCATACGCCAGTGCGTACCACGTCTTCCAGGCCATAACCGGCCTCTTCGAGAATCGCGATCAGGTTCTTCATGGTCTGGTGGGTCTGCTCGACGATGCCACCGACGATGATCTCGCCATCCAGCGCCGGCACCTGGCCGGACACGTGCAGCCAGCCATCGGCTTCAACGGCGCGGGCGAAAGGACGGGGCTGACCGCCACCGGCGGTGCTGCCGGTGCCGTAACGAGTAATGCTCATGAGTGTTTCTCCTGATTGAAAAGTGAAAGGTCAAAAACGAGTGTTCTTGAGAAATTCCGCCAGACGCGGCGATTGCGGACGCTCGAAGAGTTCCTTGGGTGGCCCCTGCTCTTCGATCCGCCCCTGATTCATGAAAACAATCTTGTCCGAAACCTCGAAGGCAAAACGCATTTCGTGGGTCACCAGCAGCATGGTCATGCCTTCGTCGGCCAGGCCCTTGATCACGTTCAGCACTTCGCCCACCAGTTCCGGGTCGAGGGCCGAGGTGACTTCGTCGAACAACATCAGGCTCGGGTTCATCGCAATGGCACGGGCAATCGCCACGCGCTGTTGCTGACCGCCGGACAACTGGCCGGGGTAGTGATCGCGCCGCTCCAGCAGGCCGACCCGCTCCAGCCATTTTTCCGCCAGCGCCACGGCCTCGTCCTTATGCAGCTTCTTGACCTTGAGCAAACCGAGGGTGACGTTCTGCAACGCCGTGAGATGCGGGAACAGGTTGAACTGCTGGAACGCCATGCCGGTCATGGCGCGGTGGCGAGCGATGACTTTTTCCGCGTGCCGTACGCGCTTGCCGTTGACCTCGTCATAGCCGATGGATTCGCCATCGAGCATGATCTGCCCGCCCTGGAACTCTTCGAGCATGTTCACGCAACGCAGCAGCGTGGTCTTGCCCGAACCGCTGGAGCCGATCAGCGTGACCACGTTGCCGCGCTGCATCGTCAGGTCGACGCCCTTGAGCACTTCGAGCTGACCGTACTTTTTGTGCAACCCGCGAATGTCCAGCAGGGGCTGACCGTTTTGAGCGTTGTTAGATTGAGTCATGGCAAGGCCACCCGCTTTTCAATGTGCCGGCCGAGTAATTCGATGGCGTAGTTGATGACGAAAAACAGAAATCCGGCGAACAGGTAAAACTCCAGGGTCATGAACGTCCGGGCGATGATCTGCTGGGTGCTGAGCAGCAACTCGGCGACACCGATCACCGACAACAACGTCGAGGCCTTGACGATCTCCGTGGAGGAATTGACCCAGGTCGGCAGGATCTGCCGCAACGCCTGGGGCAACAACACGTAACCGAGCGATTGGAAAAACGTCAGGCCAATGGCCTTGCTCGCTTCCATCTGGCCACTGGGCAGCGCTTGCAGCGCGCCGCGGACGATCTCGGCCACATGGGAGCCGCAAAACAGCGTCAACCCCAGGGCACCGGCCTGGAACGCACTGATCTGCCAACCCAGCGCCGGCGCCATGTAGAAGCACGCCAACACCAATACAAACACCGGCGTGCCGCGAATCAGGTCAACGTAAAAACGAAACGGCGCGCGCATCCAGAACTTGCCGTAGGTCAGCACCAGACCGGCGACAATGCCAACCATCGTGCCCAATAGAATCGCCAGGGCCGAGACCTGCACACTGGTCAAGAAGCCTTGCCACAACATTTCGCGGGCGACCCACAATTCATGCAACCAACTGGGTGATTCGTACATGTGGGCCTCCTATCGGCGAATCGCCAGACGCTGCTCGAGGTAACGCAGCATCATGGCAATGAGGTAACAGGCCGCAACATAAAGCGCTGTGGTCACCAGCCAGGTTTCAATCACCCGGTAGCTCTCGACATTGATCTTGCGCGCGTAATAGGTCAGCTCCGGCACGGCAATCGCCGCCGCCAGCGAGGTGTCCTTGAACAGCGAAATGAAGTTGTTCGACAAGGCCGGCAGCACATTGCGCAGCATCACCGGCACGGTGACATACGCCTTGACCTGCCACTCACCGAGCCCGATGGCCAGGCCGGCTTCGCGCTGCCCCTTGGGAATGCTCAACAGGCCGCCGCGGAACACTTCGGTCAGGTACGCCCCGGCGTATAGCGACAGGGTGATGATGAACGACGGGATCTTGTCCAGACGAATCCCCAGACTCGGCAGGGCGAAATAGATCAACAGAATCAACACCAGAATCGGCGTGTTACGGATCACCGTCACATACACCGACGCCAGCACCCGCAACGCGCGGTGCTTTGACAGCAAGGCAAACGCCATCAGCAGGCCGATCACGCAGCCGATGGCGATCGACACCAGCGCCAGCTCAAGGCCCAGACCGAGCCCCGCCAGCAAGGTGTCGAAATCGCGCCACACGGCGGCAAAGTTCAACTGATAGTTCATGGTCAGCAGTACCTTGAACGGGGCGCGAACGCCCCGCTCTCACGGGATCATTTGAATTCGACAGGGAAGCCGATGGCGGGTGTTGGCAAGTCGACACCGAACCACTGCTTGAACGACGCCGCGTAAGTCGGGAACTCAACGCCGGTCATGGCTTCATGCAGGGTGGTGTTGACGAAGTTCAGCCAGTCCTGATCGCCACGTTTGACGGCGCAGGCGTAGGTCTGCGGGCTCCACGCGTAGGCCGGGCTGCGATAGCGGCCAGCGTTCTGCACCATCAGGTATTTCACCGAAGACTGGTCGGTGGCTGCGGCGTCGGCACGGCCGGAGTTCACCGCCTGATACATCAGGTCCACGCTGTCGTACTGATCGACCTTGGCTTTAGGCAACGCCTGATGCACCAACTCTTCGGCGTACACGTTCTGCAGCACGGCCACGGTCACGCTGTCGCCAGCGGCCTTGAGGTCTTCGATTTCCTTGTACTTGCTGTTGGCCGGCAGCAACAAGCCGACACCTTCGCGGTAGTACGGCAGCGTGAACGCCACCTGCTGGGCACGGCTGGCGGTCACGGTGATGAACTGGCAGCTCATGTCGACTTTGTCGGTCAGCAGGTTGGGAATCCGCGCATCGGACGACTGCACCACGAACTCGACTTTGCTCGGGTCGTTGAACAACCCTTTGGCAACCATGCGCGCGATATCGATATCGAACCCCTGCAACTTGCCATCCGCACCCTGGAAGTGCCACGGCGCATTGGTACTGCCCGTGCCCACGATCAATTTCCCGCGGGCCAGCACGCTATCGAGCTTGCTGTCCGCGGCTTGGGCGACACCCATGGCAGCAGCCGAAGCCGCGAAGAGAAAAACACACGCTTTAAACAAGGAAGGTCGGCGATGCATGGCAAGCACTCCAGGATGATGTGTATTCCGTTATATCGGAATCAAGTATGTAACAACGGAATAGACAGCAGAAAGTGTGCCACAGGTTGCGAAGGAAATGCTGGGGAAATTGAAAAGTGTTTTGAATCAGAGGGATGCGCAATTCGGCGCAGAGGGTGTTACGAAAGGTGCAGATGAAGAAACGCTACCGTTGGCTACGGGGCGCGGGTATCAGGTTCACAAACGGTGCGCTTTTGCCGAGAAATGAAACATCTTGTGCAGCCGCGCCGTATCAGCGCTCGACGGTGTCTTGGTAAACTTATCCATCGTCTTTGATCGACATCAATCAGGCGTTAAACCGTATTGGACAACCCTCGATGCGGCTGCTTTGATTCACATTCCAGCAACAGAAGTAACGCTACCGGCCTTGAGCCAGAACCTTGCAGCACCCCAGGAGAGGTCAATGTCTTTCAACGTCATGATGGTTTTCGGTACTCGGCCGGAGGCCATCAAGATGGCCCCACTCGCCAGGGTGCTGCGTCAATGGCCCGGGGTCGAATTGAACATCTGCTCCACCGGTCAACACCGGGAGATGCTCAAGCAAGTGCTGGACGCCTTCGAACTGACGGTCGACCAGGACCTGCAGGTGATGACTCAGGGCCAGACTCTCAATGGTCTGTCACAGCAACTGCTGCTCCACCTCGACCAGGCCTACGAACGGGTGAAACCTGACATCGTGCTGGTCCACGGTGATACCACCACCAGCTTCATCGCCGCCCTCGCCGCCTTCAATCGCCAGTTGCCCATCGGTCACGTCGAGGCAGGCCTGCGTACCGGCAACCTGCGTGCGCCCTGGCCGGAAGAAGCCAACCGACGCTTGACCTGCGTCCTCGCCGACCTGCATTTCACACCGACCACCAAGGGCGAAAACAACCTGCTGCGTGAAGGCGTGCCCATGGCCACTATTGAAGTCACCGGCAATACGGTGATCGACGCGCTGCTGTGGATGCGCACTCACCAAGAGGAGATCAACTGGCATCCGGCCGCCGACTCGCCGCTGGCGGTGCTCGACGATAATCGACGCATGGTGCTGATCACCGGCCATCGCCGGGAGAACTTCGGCGACGGTTTTCGCAACATCTGCCTGGCCCTCGCCGACCTCGCGCTGCGTTACCCCGATGTGCAATTCGTCTACCCGGTGCACCTCAATCCGCAGGTGCAGAAAGCGGTGTATGGCGTGCTCTCGGACAAGCCGAATATTTACCTGGTGGCGCCGCAGGACTATCAGCATTTCGTCTGGCTGATGGGCCGCGCACATTTCATCCTCACCGATTCCGGCGGTGTCCAGGAAGAAGCGCCGGCCATCGGCAAACCGGTGCTGGTGCTGCGGGACGTCACCGAGCGGCCGTCCGTGCTCGAAGGTGGGACCGTGTTGCTGGTGGGCACCGACACCGACCGTATCGTCAAGGAGTCCAGCCAGTTGCTGGATGACCCGGCGCACTTCGAGCGTATGAGTCGTGTCCACAGCCCCTACGGCGACGGCCACGCCAGCGAACGCATTGCCACCCGTCTCTGCGAATGGCTGGGTCAACGCTCGGCGGTCAAAGCTGTATGACTCTGGACCTGGTCGATTTCTTTGCCTATGTGCTGTTCGGTCTCAAATACCTCGCGATCACCCTGGCCCTGTTGATGTTCATCCTCGGGCTCGATGATCTGTTCATCGACATCGTGTACTGGGGTCGCAAGCTGATCCGTCGCTGGCGGATCTACGAAAAATTCAAGCGCGCCGATGAAGAACGCCTGTACGCCATCGCCGAAAAACCACTGGCGATCATGGTCCCGGCGTGGAACGAAGTCGGTGTGGTCGGTGAGATGGCGCGCCTTGCGGCGTCGACCCTCGATTACGAGAACTATCAGATTTTCGTCGGCACTTACCCCAACGACGCCGAGACCCAGGCCGACGTCGATGCAGTCTGCCGGCACTATCCCAACGTGCACAAAGTGGTCTGCGCCCGCCCCGGCCCCACCAGCAAGGCCGACTGCCTGAACAACATCATCGACGCGATCCTGCGTTTTGAAAGCGAAGCGAAAATCCAGTTTGCCGGGTTCATTCTGCACGACGCCGAAGACGTGATTTCGCCGATGGAGTTGCGCCTCTTCAACTACCTGCTGCCGGCCAAGGACCTGATCCAGATTCCGGTCTACCCCTATGCGCCGGAATGGCGAGGCTTCACCGCCGGGCACTACGTCGATGAGTTCGCCGAGAACCACGGCAAGGACGTGATCGTGCGCGAAGCCATGACCGGCCAGGTGCCCAGCGCCGGCGTCGGCACCTGCTTCAGCCGTAAAGCCATCAGCGCCCTGCTGGAAGACGGCGACGGCATCGCCTTCGACGTGCAGAGCCTGACCGAAGACTACGACATCGGTTTTCGCCTCAAGCAAAAAGGCATGAAGTGCATCTTCGCCCGTTACTCGGTGACCGACCCGAAACTGGCGCTCGAACAACCCTGGGCGTTCGGCATGGACCGCGTGTTTTCCCAGGTGATTTGCGTTCGTGAGCATTTCCCTCGGGACTTGAAGCACGCGATCCGGCAGAAATCCCGCTGGATCGTCGGTATCGTTTTCCAGGGCACCAAGAACCTCGGCTGGAGCCCCACGGGCGTGCTCAACTATTTCCTGTGGCGTGACCGTCGCGGCATGATCGCTTACCTGCTGAGTTTCCTTGTGAACCTGCTGTGCCTGGTGCTGCTGGCGATGTGGCTGATGACGGTGATTGCACCGACCGCCTGGCGCTATCCGTCGATCCTGTCCAACAGCCCGGTGCTCGCGACGCTGTTGTGGCTCAACGGTTTGATGCTGATCAATCGGTTGTTTCAGCGCGGCTGGTTCGTCACGCGTTACTACGGACTGGTCGAAGGCCTGTTGTCGGCGCCGCGCATGATATGGAGCAACTTCATCAACTTCTTCGCCAACGTGCGGGCGCTGCGCCAGGTCATGGAAATGGGCGATTCGCGCCGCGTGGCCTGGGACAAGACCACCCATGAATTCCCGGCCCTGACCAAGGCCCAACGCACCCCGCTGGGTCATCGCCTGGTGGAAAAAGGCCTGCTCACCGAAGAGCAACTGGAAGCGGCGATCACCAACCCGATACGGCGCCGTCTGGGCCACGAATTGCTGCTGCGCGAACACATCAACAGCACGCAACTGGTGGAAACCCTGGCCGAGCAACTGGACCTGGAATGGGCGCCACTGAACCCGTTCAAACTCGACAAGCACCTGATCGATGCCGTGCCGCGCAAGATCGCCTCCCACTACGGCGTGCTGCCGGTGGCCGAGGAAGGCAAGACGCTGGTGCTGGCCTCCGAAGGGCCGGTGAGCCAGGTGTCCCTCGGTGCCATCAGCCGTCAATTGAAACGCCCGGTGCGCTGCCGCCTCGCGCCCCAGGGCCGGGTCACGCTGGGTATCCGTTACTGGTACGCCAGCCCCCGTCAGAACGAGGAAGTCCACCACATGCTCGAAGTGCTTGAGCGTCATCAGGACGATGAAGCCTTGCTCGAACGCGTCAGTCATCACCAGGTGCTACTGGGCAATCTGCTGCAAGTGCGCGGCATGGTCCCGCCAAGCCTGTTCAATCAGGCGTTGATCGACTTTGATTCCGAACACATGTCCCTGGGCGAACACCTGATCTCGCGCGGCATGATTACTCAGGAAGTGCTCGAACAGGCCCTGGCAGACCAGGCGAGTGAACAGCACGCCGCCTTCCGCATTGTCCGGGAGGTGGCATGAAGCCTGTCAAGCGTCATGCCCTCCTCCTCGGCAGCCTGTTGCTGAGCTTGAGTGCCACCACGTGGGTGCAGGCAGAGCCGCTGACCGAGTTCGAACAGTTCCGCAGTTTTCCCTACATGGATCGCAGCTACCGTGAAGCGAAAAAAGGCAACTGGGCCGAAGTCGAGCGGCTGATGCGCCACTTGCTGACCAAAGTGCCGAAAAACGATGAAGCCCGGGCACTGCTGGTGGAAGCGCTGGCCAAGCAACGGCGTTACAAGGATGCCGTGCAAGCGCTGCCGGACAACCCGGACAACAACGACGCCCTGCTCAACCTGCGCCTGACCTGGATCGAACAGGATCCGCCGGGCAGCGGGCAGGTGGAAGAATGGCTGGCCACCAGCAACCTCAGCCAGCGTGTACGCCTGTGGCAGGCCTACAGCCTGAGTCTGGCCAAGTTCGGCGGAGCAGGCCGCGCCCACGACTGGCTGGCGCAACTGTCGCCCAAGGGTGACGATGAAATCCTGCACCTGGCCCGCTCCAATTGGTCCGAGCAGTTGCGCGACTGGAACGGCACCATCGAGCAACTGGCGCCTCTGGCCGCCAGCCATCAACTCGACGCCGAAGGTTGGCAGCGACTGGCCAATGCTTATGTGCAACGTCTCGACGAACAGCCTTTGCAGCAATTGCTGCAACAGGCACCAACGCCCGAAGCCGCGCGCAAGACCCGGCTTGCCATGGTCGATAGAGCGATCGCCATGGGTCAGGTTCAGCAGGCCCAACGCTGGATTCAATCGTTGCCGGCCAGCGACCTGGCAGATCCGGCGCAACGTCAACGCTTGTGGGAACTGGCGCGACAGGCCGGCGACGTGCCGACCGTACAGCGCCTGAGTGGCGAGTTGCAGCGTCCGTGCCTGGAGACGGCCGAATGGCTGTCCGGTCGCGATCAGGAAGCCGCACTTACGCAGTTGCGTGGCTGCCAGCCGAACGACGATCCGCAAACCTGGCTGATCTTGGCCCAGCGTCTGCAAGCCACCGAACTGCTGCAAAGCACGCGCCTGCCCGCCCCCTGGGATAGCCGTCGGCAGGCACGCCTGCTGGACATCTGGCAGGAACAAGGCCAGAGCGACAAAGTCATGGCCTGGCTCGCCGGCCAGCCACAGACCCCGGAGGTCGTGAAACGTCGGGCCGAACTGGTTCAGGCCTTGGGGCGCAATACTGAAGCGGCGACACTTTGGGAGCGGCATTACCAGCAGACCGGCAACTTCGGCTCGCTCAATCAGGCGACTTATCTGGCGCTGAACGCCGGTCAGCGTGAACACACGCGACAGTTGCTCGAAAACGCTTATGACCGTCGCGGAGGTCAGTTGCCCGTCGCCCTGCTGCAGCGGCTGGCGGGGCTCTATGCGTCGTCGACGCCAACCCCCGCGCAGCAGAAACGCATGGTGTCGTTGCTCAATCGCGTCGATCCCGCCACGCGCGGCCAACTGCTGGCGCAACTGGCCGAAAAGGGCCAGTGCGATGCCGTGCAGCAAGCCATTGGCAACCACCCGCAAGTCGCAGGCGACTATCGCGCCCTGGGCCGTTGCGCCATGCCGGATCGACCGGGTGAGGCCGTTGTCTATTACCAGGCGGCGGAAAAACTCGGCGACCGTGGCAGTCGTCTGCCGCTGGCTTATGCCCTGGAGGCGGCCGGAGATTCGCCCGGTGCCCTGGCAATCTGGCGCAGCCTTGCGGATGCCGAACTGAGCGATAACGCCAAACTGACGGCCAGTCGCAGCGCTCTCACCGCGGGCGACCCTCAGGCCGCGGAACGTTACTGGCAAAATAGCCACGCCCGTGGTGCCAATGAGTGGGCGCTCGGCGCGGCCATTGCCGACGCTCGCGGCGATTATCCAGAGGCGTTGCAGCGTCAACGTTCAGCCTTGCAGCAGGCGCCGGATGCCGGGCATTTCTATGCGGCCTCGGTCACCGCGCAAAAGGCCGGTAAGCGGGAGCAAAGTACAACATGGCTCGCCGAAGCCGTGCGCCGCGAGCCGGACAACCCGCGTTATCGCGCCGACTACGGCATGCGTCTGGCCGGGGCCGACACCAAGGAACAGCGCTCCGCAGCCATCCCGTATCTGCAAAGTGCCACCCGGAATTTCCCGGAAGACTATCGCCTCGGCGAAACCCTGGCCTTGCGTTATGACGAAGTCGAAGACAGCGCTCAAGCGCGCAAGGAACTGCGTCGGGTCATCGACCTGGAACAGCACCCGGTGGCGGCCGACGATGAGGACGGCAGCATGGAGGCCCGGCGTTATCGCCAGCGCCGCGCTCACGAAACCCTGTCCCGCCGCGACAGCCGCACACTCGCCAGCACCTGGTCACCGGCCGGGGTCTCGACCAACGACAGCTTCCGCCCCGACGGCAACCGCAGCGACACATCACGGCGCGCCACCTCGCAGAACGTGCAAGTGGCGATCTGGGACCACGCGCTCGGTGATGAACCGACTCGCGCCGGCAGCACGCTGTCGGTCTATGGCCGCGTGTTGCTCGGCGGTCAGGGCCGATCGAGCTACGCCGAGTCCATCGGCACGGGCGTGGGCCTGCGTTACAAGCCCTGGGGCACCGCAAACATCAACTTCTACGGCGAGGTCTACAAGCAGAGCTCGTTCGATGACAACGACAATCAGCGTCTGAGCCTGGGTCAAATGCTGATCCCCGAAAAACTCTCGGACCAGTTCAACGATCACCGCCAGGACGGTCATACCAGCACCGACTACCTGCTGCGCAGCACCGCGTCATTCCTCGACCAGGGACGGTTCCGCAATGACTGGCGCGTCGATGAAAACGATTGGGAAGAACGCTTCCTCTATCTGGATGCGGCGTGGTGGACCAAGGCCGGTGATCACCAATGGCTATCGCGGTTCCAGCAAGGTCACACCTGGAAGCTGCCGTTCAACGGCGCGCAAACCATCATGCCTTACGGCTTTCTCGAGTTCGCCACGCAAGACCCGGGCAATGACTGGCGCCAGGACCTGCGCACCGGTATCGGCCTGCGCTGGCAATGGTGGTTCGACGACGACATCTACAATGCCTACCGTGCGCACCTGACAGTGCGCACCGAGTATCAGCAATCCCTGGGCGGCAATCTGTATGAAGGCGGCAACGGTGTGCTGCTGGGTGTGGAGTTGAATTTCTGATGACTCGACTTCTATTGGTTTTTTGCCTGTTACTGAGCAGCGCCATGGTTCGCGCCGATGAGCGAATTTTCTATCAACCGCTGAACGTCGACGCCAGCGTCAGCCCGGCGCAATGGCAGCGGATCTGGCAAGACACGGCCAAACAAGGCGTGCAGACCGTCATCGTGCAATGGACGGCCTACGGTGATTCGAACTTCGGCGGCGCCAATGGCTGGCTCGCTGGCAGCCTGAAGCAGGCCCATGCGCAAGGCCTGAAACTGGTGCTGGGCCTGAGCATGGACCCGGCCTATTACCAGCGTATCGATGAACTGGACAGCGCCGGGCTCGGGGCCTATTGGCAGGCGCAACTGGGGCAGTCGCTGGCTCAGCAACAGAGACTGCGCAAGGAGTGGAAGCTGCCGGTCAGCGGTTGGTACCTGCCGCTGGAACTCGACGACTTTCACTTCCTGGCCGTCGATCGGCGGGAAACCCTGCACCGCCAGCTCAAAGACTTCGCTGGCAAACTGGACGCACCGTTGCACGTCAGCGCCTTCAACGCCGGAAAGCTTGCCCCGCAGGTGAGCGGACAGTGGCTGGGTGGATTGGCGAGCACGGGGATTCAGGTGTGGTGGCAGGATGGCGCCGGCACCGGACGTTTGCCGCCACTGGTGCGCAACAGCTACGCCAGTGCCCTGCCCTGCCCGGTCGGCATCGTGCGCGAAGCGTTCCGGCAGGTCAGCGCCGAGGGCCAGCCGTTTCGCGCAGAACCGGCAACCCCGGACACCACGTCGGCGGGCTGCCATCCGACAGCGGTGTTTTCCCTGCGCTATCGGCCATGGGGCAAAGTGATTCTCGACAACCAGCGCAAGCACCAGGTCGGCAATGTTTCAAAACATACGGGGAAGGATCGGTATGCCTTTCATCAATAGGATCTGAGTCGTCTGACAGTCAGCCATCGCGAGCAGGCTCGCTCCCACAGGTAACTGAGTTGTCCAGACAGGCACAGTCAAATGTGAGCGAGCCTGCTCGCGATGGGGCCCTTACACGCCGCGCAAAATCACCTGCCGATCCGCACCAGAAACACCCGCTTCACCCGCCGTTCTTCAACCGCCATGACGGTCATCCGCCAGCCTTCCCACTCATGGCTGTCGCCGATCATCGGCAGACGATCCAGCAAGCTCACCACCAACCCGGCCAGGGTCTGATAGTCGTCGGTAGGTTCGGCAGCAAACCCGGTTCGCTGACGCACCCGCGCCAGATTCAAGGCGCCACTGACCGTAAACCCGTCTTTCTCCTCGACCACATCCGGGCCTTCGATTTCGCTGGCGTCGGGCAGCTCACCGGCAATCGACTCCAGAATGTCGGTCATGGTCAACACCCCCACGAAATCACCGAATTCATTGACCACAAAGGCAATGTGGGTCGAGGCCTTGCGCATCTGTTCCAGGGCATTGAGGATCGAATAACTGTCCAGCAAGTTAATGGTCTTGCGCGCCAGGTGTTCGAGGTCGGGTTCGTTGCCGGCCAGGTACTCCTTCAACAGCTCCTTCTTGTGCACGAAGCCCAGCGGCTCATCCACCGCACCGTCGCGAATCAGCGGCAGACGCGAGTAGGACGAATGCATAAGCCGTGTACGAATGGCTTCGGCATCGTCGGCCAGATCGATGTGATCGATGTCGGCGCGCACGGTCATCAAGCTGCGGATCGGCCGCTCGGCCAGTTGCAGCACACCGCTGATCATCACCCGTTCACGACGGTCGAACAGCTCCTCATTCGGCGCCTCACCGTTGTCGAGCAGGTCGGCAATTTCCTCACCGACTTCCTCCACCGCCAGTTTGCGCCCGCCCAGCAGGCGCATCACGGCATGGGCGGTGCGCTCACGCATCGGACGCAGGCCCTGCATGGACCTCCTGCGACGAGCCCGGGCGATCTGGTTGAACACCTCGATCAGAATCGAGAAACCGATGGCCGCGTACAGGTAGCCCTTCGGAATGTGAAAGCCCAGGCCTTCAGCCGTCAGCGCGAAGCCAATCATCATCAGGAAGCCCAGACAGAGCATGATCACCGTCGGGTGGGCGTTGACGAAACGGGTCAGCGGTTTGCTGGCGACGATCATCAGGCCGATGGAAATGATCACCGCGATCATCATCACCGCCAGCTCATCGACCATGCCCACGGCAGTAATCACCGCGTCCAGGGAGAACACCGCGTCGAGCACCACAATCTGCGCCACGATCGGCCAGAACATCGCGTAAGCCGCGTTGGACGAGTGCTGGCCGACATGGCCTTCGAGTCGCTCATGCAGTTCCATCGTGGCCTTGAACAACAGGAACACACCCCCGAACAACATGATCAGGTCACGGCCGGAGAAGCTCTTGTCGAACACTTCGAACAGCGGCTGGGTCAGGGTCACCAGCCAGGAAATACTCGCCAGCAGGCCCAGGCGCATCAGCAACGCCAGGGACAAACCGATGATTCGCGCACGGTCACGCTGCTCGGGCGGCAGTTTGTCCGCGAGGATCGCGATAAACACCAGGTTGTCGATGCCCAGCACCAGCTCCAGCACAATCAACGTCAACAGGCCCAGCCACGCGGTGGGGTCAGCAATCCATTCCATAAAAATGTCTCGATCTCTTCAGTGAATTCAGAATGCCGGGCACGGCAAGGCGCGGCGCAGAGGCCGTGGAGTTGCAATGACAAAGGAATCAGGAAGTCGGAAGACCGGGTGTTTTGCGTGTATCAGCCGCGCGCGGTAGCGCGAAGAGGAAGGATAACTGGGGGGCTCCGAGAGGGTGTTCATGCACGTCCTGAAAGGAAAAAGGCCTTGGAGCCTACAGGCGAAAGCGACATTTCCTACAGCCAGAAATCATTACAAAATCTGTAGAAGAGCAAAAGATCGCAGCCTTCGGCAGCTCCTTGTATCTCGACTATCGCTCCGTCAGGAGCGATAGTTCTCGACTGATCATCGAGGGAGGGATCTGGAAGACGCGCAGCTCCTTAGGCGTTATGCCTGCAATGTAGATGGTGCTCCAACCCTCCACACTCACTCGTATAGTTCGAACGGTATCTTGGGCCCGTCTTCGGCGAGAGCCCGCATTTGCAAGGTTGGACAGAGTGCAGTGATGATCGCAATTGATCTGATTGGAGGTATTCATGTCCAGTTTCGTTGGCGTCGATGTCGCAAAAAATACTTTTGATATCGCCACTCATCTGCCTAATGGCAAACACAAAACCAAGGCCAAACTCGCTAACGATGCCAAGGGCTTCAAGGAACTTGAGGCTTGGTTGCACAAGCAGGCCGAGCCTTCGGCCCTGATCGTGATGGAAGCCACCAGCGTCTACCACCTGGCGCTCGCCGAGTTTGTTTACAACAAGGGTTATCGGGTCTGTGTGGTCAACCCGGCTACGACCCATGCCTATGCCAACAGCGAACTGCGTCGAGTCAAAACCGATAAAAGCGACGCCAAGCTGATCGCTGACTTCGCCAGAGAAAAACATGAAAAACTGTCGCTCTGGGCCCCGGAACCGCTGAAGTTTCGCCAACTGAAGGCGATGGTTCGCCGCCTCGATGATCTTCAGGAAATGCAGCAAATGGAGCGTAATCGTCTGGACGTGTCCGACGAAAGCGTCAAAGACTCGATCCAGTCGGTACTGCGCCACGTCGAAAAAGAGATCGCTGAGACGCACAAGGTAATCAAGCAACACATCGATGACGACCCCGACATGCGTCAGATGCGCGACTTGATCGTGACCATCGATGGCATCGGCGAAAAAACACTTGAGAGACTACTGGCCGAACTGGGCGACCTGCGCAAATACGACGATCCGCGCAAACTGGTGGCTGCTGCGGGACTCAACCCGAAGCTGCATGACTCGGGCATGCTCAAGGGCCGCACCCCGATCTCGAAAATCGGCTCGGTACGACTGCGCGCCAGCCTCTACATGCCAGGAATCGTGGCGCTGAAACACAACGAAGCAATCATCGCTCTCAAAGACCGCCTGAAGGCCAACGGCAAGGCTCCCAAGCAAATCATCTGTGCCGCGATGCGCAAGCTGCTGCACTTCGTCTATGGCGTGCTCAAGTCGGGTCAACCCTTCGACCCGAAACTTGCGCTTGCTCGGTGAGAGTCAAGACGGTATCTACATACGTACGACAAGCCCTGTAGGAGCTGCCGGAGACTGCGATCTTTTAGCGATTTTTGACCCGTTCGATATACCGCGCCACCGCCGGTGATTTCTCGAATCGCCGATAAATCAATGACAGCCACGAACTCGCCTCGCACCCCTTGATCGACCGGTACAACACACCCGGCAAACCGACATGCCCGACCACCGATTCCGGCACCACCGCCACGCCCTGCCCCAACGACACCAGCGCCAGCACCGCCACCAGCCCGCCCGGTTGCGCCCCCAGTTTCGGCGCAAACCCGCCCTCGGCAGCGACTTGCAAGGTGCCGCTGATTTGCTCCGGCAGGATGAACGTCTCTCCCTGCAGATGCTCGGGGCTGATCTGCGGCAAACGACACAGCCAGGATTCGGCCGACAGCGCCAGCACAAAGCCCTCGGCGTCCAGGCGAATGGCCTCCAGACCTTCGGGCAAGGTCATGGGCGAGCGGACATAACCAATGTCGAATCGCCCCTCGACCACCATGACCGGCAATGACGCCATGGGATTTTCCCGCACGTTGAGGCTGACGTCCGGACACTCGCGACTGAAGGCCTGCACCTGTTTTTGCAGTAACCCCGAGTACACCGCCGAGGCCACGTAGCCCAGTTCGATATGACCGATGTCCCCGCGTCCGGCGCGCTGGGCGTTGCACTGAGCGTATTCGAATTGCCGCACCGTCGCCTCGGCCTCGATCACCAGCGCGGCGCCGGCCTCGGTCAGGCTGACTTCACGTGTCTGGCGCACGAACAATCGCGTGCCGAGTTCGTTCTCCATGTCCTGGATCTGTCGAGTCAAGGTTGGCGGTGCGATCCCGAGTTGTTCGGCGGCGCGGGTGAAGTTGCCTTGCCGGGCAACGGCCAGAAAGTAGCGGAAATGGCGTATGTCCATCGGTGGATTAGCTCAAAGGTAATGAAGTAGCGGTTACCGGCTAACGAAGCCACTATTTGGCCGCGATAAGCTCGCGGGCAATCACAGTAGAGAGCCCTTCTCATGTACGTCAAACCCATTCTCAACGCAACGGTCAACGGCCTTGCTCAAAAGGCAATCACACCATGAGCCGGGTCAGTCCGCGCCTGACGTTGCTGACAGCCTCCGGCGTCTGTTCACTGATTGTCCTCGACACCAACATCGTCGCCGTCACGTTGCCTACGATCGCCCGGGACCTGGGGGCGAACTTTGCCGACATCGAATGGGTAGTCAGCGCCTATATGCTGGCCTTCGCCGCCTTGCTGTTGCCGGCCGGGAGCATTGCCGACCGCTTCGGCCGGCAGAAAACCCTATTGTGTGGCCTGGGCATTTTCATCCTCGCCTCCATCGGTTGCGGCGCCGCGCCCAATGCGTTGGTCCTCGACATCGCCCGGGCGATCAAGGGGGTCGGCGCGGCATTGCTGCTGACCTCGGCCCTGGCCTCCATCGGCCACACCTTTCACGACGAAGTGGAGCGGGCCAAGGCCTGGGCGTTCTGGGGTGCGTGCATGGGGGTGGCGATGACCGCGGCGCCGACGGTCGGCGGGCTAATCACCGAATTCATGGGATGGCGCTGGATCTTCTATCTCAATTTTCCGGTTGGGTTGTTTCTGATGTTCATGGTCTGGCGCGCCGTCCCGGAATCCCGCGACACGCAATCGGCACGCCTCGATCCCTGGGGCAGCCTGGCATTCAGTGCGAGTTTGCTGTGCTTGATCTGGGGCCTGATCGAAGCCAACCGGATCGGCTGGAGCAACCCGCTGACCTACGCCCGACTCATCGGCGGCGCCCTGCTGCTGGGGCTGTTTGTGGTGATCGAGCGGATGCAGCAACGGCCGATGGTCGACCTGCAATTGTTCAAGCACCCGCGCTTCATCGGCGCGCTGCTGGGCATGTTTGCCTACGCCGGTTGCGCCCAGGTGATGATGACCCTGCTGCCGTTCTACCTGCAAAACGGCCTGGGTTTCTCGGCCATCGCGTCGGGCCTGGGGATGTTGCCGTTTGCCCTGACCATGCTGATTTGCCCGCGCATCGGCGTGCGCCTGGCCAGTCGATTTGCCCCGGCTACGTTGATGGCCGCCGGTTTAACCCTGGTCGGCAGCGGCAACTTGCTCAGTGCCTGGGCCGTCAGCAGCGGCGGCAGTTACCTGGCCTTTGCCCTGGCGATTGCCGTGACCGGTGCCGGTGCCGGGCTGCTCAACGGCGATACGCAAAAAAACATCATGGCCTGCGTGCCTCGGGAGCGCACCGGGATGGCTTCGGGCATGAGCACCACCATGCGCTTCAGCGCGATTGTGTTGGCCATCGGCGTGTACGGTGCGCTGCTGTCCAGTCACACCGAGCAGTTGTTGCGCAGTGGCCTGTCGGAGCAAAGTGCGCAATGGCTCGACCAGACCCAGGGCATCGCCTCGCGGGTGGTGGCCGGCGACATGACGGCGGCGATGAGCCTGCTGCCGGAAACCGCGCGCACCGTGGTCGAACCGTTGGCCCGGCAAGCCTTCGTCGGTGGTTTCAGTCTGCTGCTTTGGGTTGCAGGTTTGCTGGCACTACTGGGTGCGCTGGTGGTGGGCACGCTGATGCGCAATCCGATCCCCGCTCCGTCGACCGCAGCTATCGGCGCTAAGGCTTGAACGATGCCAATACCCGCTGGGCATTCGCTTCGCAGCCCATGCCCTCGGGTCGCGACTGAATGTTGTCGATCACCTCCAACAGCTGCGCCTTGCTATGCGCCAAGTGCAGCTGCATCTCTTCAATCTGTTCGACTTTGCGCGTAAGACCCGCCAGCAATTCGTCCTGCTTGAACTCACCGGTCGCGCTGTCCGGCAACAACTGTTTCAACTCTTCCAGGCTGAACCCGGCTTGCTGGGCGCAAAGGATGATTTTCAGGGTTTGCAACGCTTGGTCGGGATAATGCCGGTAACTGTTGGCCCGGCGTTCCACCTGCCGAATCAAACCCTGAGCCTCGTAAAACCGAATGCGCGACGCGCTCAACCCGCTTAACTGCGCCAATTCACCAATCTTCATCACGGCCTCATTTGCCTGCTTGACATTAAAGTTAACTTTAAGCTTAGCCTCTACGCTTCACTGATGAGGAGTCAAGCATGTCGCCCTTCCAAGCGTTGAATTTGCCCAACGGCCAGACCATCGGCAATCGCATCGCCAAAGCCGCGATGGAAGAGAACCTCGCCGATACCGGGCAAGCGCCCTCCGGCGCGTTGTTCCGCTTGTATCAGGCCTGGGCCGGGGGCGAAGCGGGTCTGTTACTGACCGGCAACGTAATGATCGATCACCGCGCCATGACCGGCCCCGGTGGCGTCGTGCTGGAAGATGAGCAACACCTTGAGCGCTTTCGTCAGTGGGCCAGCATCGGCCGCTCCGGTGGCGCGCAGTTCTGGATGCAGCTCAATCATCCCGGCCGCCAGACCATGGCCAACCTCGGTCAGCAAGCCTTGGCGCCGTCCGCGGTGGCGCTGGACCTGGGCGCGTTCTCAAAGATGTTTGCCGAGCCCAGCCCCATGACCGAGGACGACATCGAAGACGTCATCCAACGCTTTGCCACCAGCGCTGCCCTCGCGGAAAAAGCCGGCTTCACTGGCGTGCAGATACACGCCGCCCACGGTTACCTGATCAGCCAGTTCCTCTCCCCCTTGACCAATCGCCGAACCGACCGCTGGGGTGGCTCCCTGGAGAATCGTGCGCGTCTGCTGATCGCGGTGGTCAGCGCCGTGCGCAAAGCCGTGTCGCCGACCTTTTGCGTGGCGGTGAAGCTCAACTCGGCGGACTTCCAGCGCGGCGGCTTCGACGCCGACGATGCCCGGCAAGTGATCCAGTGGCTCAACGATCAATCGATCGATCTGCTGGAACTCTCCGGCGGCAGCTACGAAGCCCCGGCCATGCAAGGCGAGGCCCGGGACGGCCGGACCCTGGCGCGTGAAGCCTACTTTCTGGAGATGGCTGGAGAATTGGCCGGTGTGGCGAACATGCCGGTGATGGTGACGGGCGGGATTCGACGTCTGGCCATTGTCGAACAGGTGCTCGACAGCGGCATCGCCATGGCCGGAATCGGCACGGCGCTGGCCGTTGAACCAAACCTGGTCAAACACTGGCGCGAAGGCCAGAACAGCCATCCGCAACTGCCGCCGATTCGCTGGAAACGCAAACCCCTGGCAGCGCTGGCGAACATGGCCGTGGTGAAATTCCAGCTCCATCGCCTGAGCCGTGGACGCAAGACCCGGCCCGAGGTTTCGGCGATCTGGGCATTGATCCTCGACCGCGTGTACATCGCCCGGCGTACGCGTCAGTACCGCCAGGCCATGGGAATAAAGTAATCGAGCTGACGAAGATCCCTGTGGGGGCGAGCCTGCTCGCGAAGAGGCTCAAACAAACAACGACGAACTCAGCCCGAAATCAGCTCATCAATATGCCGATAATCTGCCTGCAGCTCTGCCGCCAACAACTTCGCCCGCCCAAGCCGGATCGGCCCTCTTTCGATGTCGATCAACAGCCCCGGACAATCCAGTGCCGGCAACATCGACCAGTCTTTCAACCGTCCATCCGTCACCAGCAACAGTCGTTGCCGTTCCGCCGGGAAGCGCTTCTGCCGTGTCCCCAGCCATCGCCCCGCCTCACCCAGCGCTGCCAGCAACGGCGTACCACCGCCCGCTCCCAGGCCATCAAGCCAGTTGCGTAAACCCGCGGAGGCTTTCAACCCTTGCACGTGCCACTTCGGTACATGACCGCTGGCCGTCAGCAGCGCCAGCCGTGCACGCTGGCGATAGGCGTCGTCGAACAGTTGCGTCAGCAGGCCCTTGGCATCGCTCAATGCCTGGTGGCGGCGAGTCGAGGCCGAGGCATCGACGATCACCAGCCACAGCTCATGGGGCGAACGGGTGCGCAGGTGAAACAGCACATCCTCGCGCAGACGCGGGCGACCATTGAGCAAAGTCCCGGGCCAGTTGATCGAGCCGATGCGCGCAGCATGACGCTTACCCTGTTTGCCGTTGGCCAGCCGTCCGGCGCGGGGTCTGGCATTCGCCCCCGCGTCAGATCGAGGGCGAATGCCTAGGGCTTTTTTGGCCAGCTCGGCACTTCACGTCGGGCACCGACCGGCAACGCCTGGGCAGGCATTTCACCCCATTGGCCCTGACCTTCGCCGGGATTGGAGTGTTGGCTGGTTGGCGCCTGACTTTGTTGCGGCGCCGGTGGCGACTGTTCGCGTCGACGATGACGCAAGGCGAACTCGGCGACCGCGTCGATATCGTCCTCGGCGATGGCGCTCGCCCCTCGCCATGCGGCATGAGCACGGGCGGCTCGTAGCCAGACCAGGTCGGCGCGCAAGCCGTCGACACCGGCGGCAAAGCAGCGCTCGGTAATCTGCGCCAGCGCTTGATCGTCGAGGGGGATGCTCGCCAGTGTGTTGCGTGCCTTCTGGCAACGCTCGCGCAGGGACTGCTGCTGGCTTTCCCATTCGGCGCAGAAGCCTTGGGGATCGCTGTCGAAATCCAGTCGCCGACGGATGATCTGCCCACGCTCGGCCGGTGCCGTGTGGCCACTGAGGGCGACGTTCAGGCCAAAACGGTCGAGCAGTTGCGGACGCAGTTCACCCTCTTCCGGGTTCATGGTGCCAATCAGCACGAACCTCGCCGGATGACGATGGGAAATGCCGTCGCGCTCGATCAGGTTGGTGCCGCTGGCGGCCACGTCGAGCAACAGATCCACGAGGTGATCGGGCAGCAGATTGACTTCATCGACGTAGAGCACGCCGCCGTCGGCCTTGGCCAGCACACCGGGGGAAAATTGTGCGCGGCCTTCGCTCAGGGCGGCGTCCAGGTCGAGCGTGCCGACCAGGCGTTCTTCGGTGGCGCCCAGGGGCAAGGTGACGAATTGACCGCTGGCCAGCAGGTCTGCCAGACCTCGGGCCAGAGTGGATTTGGCCATGCCGCGCGGGCCTTCGATCAATACGCCGCCGATTTTCGGGTCGATGGCGGTGAGGTAGAGGGCGAGTTTGAGATCGTCGGCACCGACCACGGCGGAGAGCGGGAAATGGGGGGTGTCGGTCATTATAAAATCTCGGTCTTGGTCGGTGATCCATCAGCAGCCACTTCATCCCTGTGGGAGCGAGCCTGCTCGCGAAGCGGCGTGTCAGCCAACATCAATATTGAATGATCTGCCGCATTCGCGAGCAGGCTCGCTCCCACAGGTTCAGGTGCATTAGCCATCTTCTTCGATGTCCAGCAACAAATTCTCCAACGCCTCGCGGTACTCGCCCGGTTCCTTCCACATGCCCCGCTGCTGCGCTTCCAGCATGCGTTCGGTCATGTCGCGCAACGCGTGAGGATTGTGCTCACGAACAAAATCCCGGGTCGCCGGGTCCAGCAAATACGCATCCGCCAGCAACGCGTATTGGTGGTCGTCGATCAACTGCGTGGTGGCGTCGAAGGCGAACAGGTTATCGACCGTGGCCGCCAGTTCAAACGCGCCTTTGTAGCCGTGGCGCTTCACGCCGTCGATCCACTTCGGATTGGCCGCCCTGGAGCGAATCACCCGGTTCAACTCTTCCTTCAAGGTACGGATTTTCGGCAAGTCCGGCTGACTGTGGTCGCCATGATAACTGGCCGCCGCTTCACCGCTGAGGCTTTCCACGGCGGCGAGCATGCCGCCCTGGAATTGGTAATAGTCGTTGGAATCAAGCAAGTCATGCTCGCGGTTGTCCTGGTTTTGCAGCACCGCTTGCACCTGGCTCAGGCGCTGGGTGAACTGCTCGCGGGCGGCGGTGCCTTCGTCGGAACCGCCGTAAGCGTAGCCGCCCCAGTTCAGGTAAACCTCGGCCAGATCCTCGCGACTCTGCCATAGACGACCGTCGATGGCGCCCTGCACACCCGCACCGTAAGCCCCGGGTTTGGCGCCGAAGATACGCCAACCGGCCTGACGCCTGGCCCCGTCTTCATCAAGGCCCGATTGCAGCAGCGCTTCACGCTCGGCGCGAACCTTGGCGGCCAACGGGTTGAGGTCGTCCGGTTCGTCCAGCGCGGCAACCGCTTGCACGGCGGCGTCGAACAGGCGGATCAGATTGGCAAAGGCATCGCGGAAGAAGCCGGACACGCGCAAGGTCACATCCACCCGCGGACGGTCCAGCAAACTCAGCGGCAGAATCTCGAAATCGTCGACCCGCTGACTGCCTGTGGCCCAGACCGGGCGCACACCCATCAGCGCCATGGCCTGGGCGATGTCGTCGCCGCCGGTGCGCATGGTCGCGGTGCCCCAGACCGACAGGCCGAGCTGGCGCAGGTGATCGCCGTGGTCCTGCAGGTGCCGTTCAAGAATCAGGTTGGCCGACTGGAAACCGATGCGCCACGCGGTGGTGGTCGGCAGGTTGCGCACGTCCACCGAATAGAAGTTGCGCCCGGTCGGCAGCACGTCCAGACGACCGCGACTCGGCGCACCACTGGGGCCGGCCGGGACGAAACGGCCGCTCAGTGCGTCGAGCAGACCGCGCATTTCTGCCGGGCCGCAGGCGTCCAGACGCGGTGCGACGACTTCGCGCAGGTGGTCGAGGATGGCGCCAACCTCAGACCAATTCGCCTCCTGTGGGAGCGAGCCTGCTCGCGAAGCGGTTGATCTTTCAACATCATTATCGATTGACCCACCGCTTTCGCGAGCAGGCTCGCTCCCACAGGGGTCGGGGATGGTTCGGGGTTGGTTTAGTGCCTGCGAGATCAGTTGCGCGGCGAACAGTTCCAGGCGTTCGCGGGTATCACCTGCGGTGCGCCAGACTTCATCGTTAAGCAATTGCAGTTCAATTGGACGCGGCCCGGCCCAGGGCTCGGCCAAAGCGCAATCCAGCGGATCGAAGCCCAGCGTGAACGCCTTGGCCAGCGCCCGCAGTAAACTCGATTGCGCCCCTCGCCCATCGCCACGGGGAATCCGCAACAAAGCCAACAAGGTGTCGATGCGCAAACGCCCGGTCGGCGACTCGCCGAACACATGCAGACCATCGCGGATCTGCGACTCTTTCAAGTCGCACAAATAAGTGTCCAGACGCGGCAGCCAGATTGCCGCATCGGCGTCGCTGTCGAGTTTTTCGTCCAGTTGCAGTTCACGGTCGATGTGCGTGTCGCGCACCAGTTGCAGGATGTCGCGCTGCAATTCCCGGGCGCGGCGTGGATCGAGCAATTGCGCTTCGTAATATTCGTCGGCCAACAACTCAAGATTGCGCAGCGGACCGTAGGTTTCGGCGCGGGTCAGCGGCGGCATCAGGTGATCGATGATCACCGCTTGCGTGCGACGCTTGGCCTGGGCGCCCTCACCCGGGTCGTTGACGATAAACGGATAGATATTCGGCAACGGCCCGAGCAACGCATCCGGCCAGCAGTTTTCCGAAAGGCCGACGCCTTTGCCTGGCAGCCATTCGAGGTTGCCGTGCTTGCCGACGTGGATCACACCGTGGGCGCCATAGGTGTTGCGCAACCAGAAGTAGAACGCCAGATAGCCGTGGGGCGGCACCAGGTCCGGGTCGTGATAGACCGCGCTCGGGTCGACCTGATAACCCCGGGCCGGTTGAATGCCGACGAAGGTCAGGCCGAAACGCAGCCCGGCGATCATCATTCGCCCGCCCCGGCACATCGGGTCGCTTTCAGGTGCGCCCCAGCGTTCCAGCACAGCCTGGCGGTTGGCTTCGGGGAGCGCGTTGAACATCAGCAGATAGTCGTCCATCGCCAGGCTTTGCTGACAGGGACGCTGGTCGAGGGTGTCGAGGTCGTTGCTGACACCGCCGAGCAATTGCTGGATCAGCGCGGTGCCGCTGTCCGGCAGTCCGGCCGGTAGCGGATAACCCTCCTCATGAAGCGCACGCAGGATATTCAACGCGACGGCCGGCGTATCGAGGCCAACGCCATTGCCGATACGACCGTCGCGGGTCGGGTAGTTGGCGAAGATCAGGGCGATGCGTTTTTCAGCGTTGGGACGCCGCGCCAGATCGATCCAGCGCCGCGCCAGTTCAGCGACAAAGTCCATGCGTTCCGGTTGTGGCCGGTAGCAGACCACATCGGACTGACTGCGCTCGCTGCGCCACGCCAGGTCCTTGAAGCTGATCGGCCGGCTGATGATCCGCCCGTCCAGTTCAGGCAGCGCGATGTGCATCGCCAAATCTCGCGGCCCGAGGCCCTGCTCGCTCGCTCGCCAACCGGGTTCGTTGTCCTGGGCGCAGATGGCCTGGATCACCGGGATGTTGCGGCGAAACGGCCGCAGGTGCGGCGCTTCTGGACTGGACTGGGCAAAACCGGTGGTGTTGAGAATCACCCCGGCCTCAACCTCGTCCAGCCAATCCTCGACCACCGTCAGGCAGCCGGGTTCTTTCAAACTGGCCACGGCAATCGGCAACGGGTTCAACCCCGCCGCTTGCAAACGCTGGCAGAAAACATCGATGAACGCGGTGTTCGCCGCCTGCAAATGCGAGCGGTAAAACAGCACCGCCGCCACCGGCTGATCGGCCTGCCAGTCGGCGTGCCAATCGCTCAGTGCCGCCGGTTTTTTTTGTGGATGGTAAATCGCCGTGCGTGGCAGGGTTTGCGGCTCGGCCCAGGCGTAGTCGCGATCCAGCCAGCGATTGGCGAGGCAGCGAAACAGGTCAAGGGCATTGGCCATGCCGCCCTGACGCAGGTAATGCCAGAGCCGGTCGCGGTCCTCGGCAACCACCGTGCTCAGGTCGCTGAGCTCCGGGTCGGGGCGATCATCGCCGGGCACCAGAATCAGCTGCACACCGCGCTCGGACAACTCCACCAGACGCTCGACGCCATACCGCCAATAAGCGATGCCGCCGTGCAGTGAAATCAAGATCACCTTGGCGTGGCGCAGCACTTCGTCGACATACAGGTCGACCGACGCGTGATTCTGCACCTGCATCGGGTTGGCCAGACGCACGCTCGGGTAATCGTCGGGCAACTGCTGCGCCGCTTCGGCGAGCAGCGCCAGGCTGGAATCGCCGCTGCACAGGATCACCAGCTCGGCGGGGGTTTGTCCAAGGTCGGCGATGTTGTCATCCGACACGAAACCGCCGGGCTGGGTCCTGAGCAGGTGCATGGCTTAAACGCTGAGTGCAGCGCGCAATTGCGCTTCGAGTTGAGCGGCGTCCAGCTCCTGACCGATCAACACCAGGCGGGTGGTACGCGCTTCATCGGCGCCCCACTGACGGTCAAAATGCTTGTCGAAACGCGTGCCCACGCCCTGGATCAACAGGCGCATCGGTTTGTTCGGGATCGCGGCGAAACCCTTGACGCGCAGGATGCCGTGCTTGACCACCAGTTGGGTCAGCGCGTCCATCAGCAGGCTTTCGTCGGCTTGCGGCAGTTCGATGGAGATCGAATCAAATGCATCGTGATCGTGATCGTCTTCACCTTCATGGTGGTGATCGTGATGGCTGTGACGGCTGTCGATGTGTTCTTCGGAGCCGGCACCAAGGCCGATCAGTACGTCCAGTGGCAGGCGACCGCTGCTGGCTTCGATGACTTTTACCGCGGGTGGCAGCTCTTCGGCGACTTCCAGGCGCACGCGGGCCAGGTCTTCAGGGCTGATCAGGTCAGCCTTGTTGAGGATCACCAGGTCGGCGCTGGCCAGTTGATCGGCGAACAGCTCGTGCAGTGGCGATTCGTGATCCAGGTTCGGGTCGAGCTTGCGCTGGGCGTCGACCTGGTCCGGGAATGCGGCGAAGGTGCCGGCGGCGACGGCCGGGCTGTCGACGACGGTGATGACCGCGTCAACGGTGCAGGCGCTGCGGATTTCCGGCCACTGGAAGGCTTGAACCAGCGGCTTTGGCAGGGCCAGGCCCGAGGTTTCGATGAGGATGTGATCGAGGTCGCCGCGACGGGCGACGAGTTCGCGCATCACCGGGAAGAATTCTTCCTGAACGGTGCAGCACAGGCAGCCGTTGGCCAGTTCATAGACGCGGCCGTTGGCTTCTTCTTCGGTGCAGCCAATGGAGCACTGCTTGAGGATTTCGCCGTCGATGCCCAGCTCGCCGAACTCGTTGACGATCACCGCAATGCGACGGCCTTGAGCATTGTCGAGCATGTGCCGCAGCAAAGTGGTTTTGCCCGAGCCGAGGAAGCCGGTAACGATGGTGACGGGAAGTTTGGCCAGTGTTTTCATCGGATGCCCTTTGGCAAGGTGGCGGGCATACGGGACGACAATCGCTGCGACGGATGCGCGCGCGGGAGAGTTCGCCACCGGATCACCCCGCCCGGTTGTAGTGAGAATCTGTGTCGAGGCAGGTCTCCTGGCTGACGGCTTGCCAGTCGTTGGACTGGCGTTGGCTGCGCCTTCCCGCGTGCCCGATCGATAGGGCTTGCAGTGGCGTGGCAGCGAACATCACCGTTCACAGTTGCGGGGGCAGCCGCGGCATCGACCGCGTTCCCTTCTTAGCTTCGGCAAACGCCGAAGAACCTCGAAAGCGCAAGGCTACGCATCGCTTGGGGGCGGGTCAATGTCTTGTAGCGTCGTCACCGGCCCCTTCGCGAGCAGGCTCGCTCCCACAGTTGGCCGCAATCGAATGTGGGAGCGAGCCTGCTCGCGATGAAGTCACTTCAGTGCCGAGTTGAGAACCCATGCCAATTGACGCCCAGCCCCCGGCCATGCTCTCCTACACGCCTTGTTACGGGTGCCCTTCACAGGGTGAAACGGGAAACCGGTGAATCATGTGCTTTACTCAAAGCCATGTCAGTCCGGTGCTGCCCCCGCAACGGTAAGCGAGCGAAGGATCAAATCCACTGTGCCAGCAGTTCGGCATGGGAAGGTGATTCTTGCAGGTTTCGGCGTCAGCCCAAGCCCCTCGTGAGCCCGGAGACCGGCCCGCAACACACAGTGACCGTTACGTTCACTGAATAACAAACCCGCGGTGGGCGGGCGCTGTTTGAGCCTCTGCGTGCGCGATTCGCAGGGGTCCTCCATGCGCTCTATTCACCCGCTGACAGACCAGAGGGAAGCGCCATGTCGATCATCAGCAGTACCGGCCCCAGCAACACCGATAAGAGCACCGCCAGCAGCACCACGACCCAAACTCAACGCCTGACCGCCGCCGTGTGTGCGTCGATCCTGGGCGCGTGCCTTGTGTATTTCGCCGGTTTCTCGCACATCGAAGCGGTGCACAACGCCGCTCACGATACCCGTCACAGCGCCGCATTCCCGTGCCATTGAGACCTGCCGACATGATCAAGCGTATTGCGCAAACCGCAGGTTTCACCGGGCTGCTGGCCGCCCTGTTGCTGACGCTGCTGCAAAGTTTCTGGGTCTCGCCACTGATTTTACAAGCCGAGACCTACGAAAAATCCGAGCCGGCCGCTGTTGAAATCCACGAACACGCCGCAGGTGCCGTCGCCGCTCACACCCACGATGCCGAAGCCTGGGAGCCGGAAGACGGCTGGCAGCGCGTGCTGTCGACCACCGGGGGTAATCTGGTGGTTGCCGTGGGTTTCGCCCTGATGCTCGCTGGTCTCTACACCTTGCGCGCACCGACTAAAACCTCTCAGGGCCTGCTCTGGGGCTTGGCCGGTTATGCGACGTTCGTACTGGCGCCGACGCTGGGCCTGCCACCTGAGCTGCCGGGCACTGTCGCTGCCGATCTGGCGCAACGGCAGATCTGGTGGATCGGTACAGCCGCCTCCACCGCTGTCGGTATCGCCCTGATCGTGTTCAGCCGCCACTGGCTGATGAAAATCCTCGGCGTGGCGATCCTGGCCGTTCCCCATGTGATCGGCGCGCCGCAACCGGAAGTCCATTCGATGCTCGCTCCGGAAGTGCTGGAATCGCAGTTCAAAATCGCTTCGCAGCTGACCAACGTGGCGTTCTGGCTGGCCTTGGGCCTGATCAGTGCCTGGTTGTTCCGCCGCAAAAGCGATGGCCAATACCACGCATGACTGATGTCAGCGCAGCGCCGACCCTGGTGGTCGGCCTGGGCTGCCAACGCGGCTGCCCCGTCAGCACGCTGCGGGCGTTGCTCGATCAGGCGTTACAGGCTCATCAAATCGAACTGCACCAGATCAAGGCGCTGGCCAGCATCGAACTGAAACGCGATGAACCTGGCTTGATCGAGCTCGCCGAACAACTCGCGCTGCCGCTGATGTACTTTAGCAGTGAACAATTGGCTGGCTATCAACCGCAACTCAGCCATCATTCGGACATCGCGTTCGAACGCACCGGCTGCTACGGCGTAGCGGAAAGTGCCGCGCTGGCCCTTGCTGAGCAACTGGCCCAGGCCCCGGCAAAACTGCTGATTCCACGACAAAAATATGCCCAGGCAACCTTGGCATTGGCCTGTGCTGCGTAAAATCCCCGATAATCCCCGCCTTCGATCATGAGCATTCTTCATCTGAAGCCTGCCCTGCCCCCTTTTTTCTGACAGGAAACGACGATGACCGTCTACTTCATTGGCGCAGGTCCCGGCGACCCGGAACTGATCACCGTCAAAGGCCAACGACTGATTCGCAGCTGCCCGGTGATCATCTATGCCGGATCGTTGGTGCCCGCCGCCGTGCTGGAGGGCCATCAGGCCGAACAGGTGGTCAACAGCGCCGAACTGCACCTGGAACAGATCATCGAGCTGATCAAGACCGCCGATGCCAACGGCCAGGATGTCGCTCGGGTGCATTCCGGCGATCCGAGCCTGTATGGCGCCATTGGCGAGCAGATTCGTTATCTGCGTGAACTCGGCATTGCGTTTGAAATCATTCCCGGTGTGACCGCCACGGCCGCCTGCGCGGCGCTTCTGGGGGCGGAACTGACCTTGCCGGACGTGTCGCAGAGCGTGATTCTGACTCGCTACGCCGACAAGACCGCGATGCCGGCCGGCGAAGAGTTGGGGAGTCTGGCGCAGCATGGGGCAACCATGGCGATTCACTTGGGGGTCAATCATCTGGAGAAAATCCTGGTCGAATTGCTGCCGCATTACGGCGCGGATTGTCCGATCGCAGTGATTCACCGGGCGACCTGGCCGGATCAGGATTGGGTCGTAGGGACGCTGGCGGATATTGCCGGGAAGGTAGAAGCCAAGGGGTTTCGGCGTACGGCGTTGATTCTGGTGGGCCGGGTGCTGGGTAGCGATCACTTCAGTGAGTCATCACTGTACCGCGCTGGGCATGCGCATTTGTATCGCCCATAAGATCAAAAGATCGCAGCCTTCGGCAGCTCCTACAGGGGAATTGCATACACCCGTAGGAGCTGCCGAAGGCTGCGATCTTTTAGGCTTCAACCGATCACCCATAAAAAAACGGCGCTCACGGGGCGCCGTTTTTTCATGTCGCAGCGAACACCTTAGTAGTAGGCGTTTTCTTTCTGCGTGTGGTCGGTGACGTCACGAACACCCTTGAGCTCGGGAATGCGCTCGAGCAAGGTACGCTCGATGCCTTCGCGCAGGGTGACGTCTGCCTGGCCGCAGCCCTGGCAACCGCCGCCGAATTTCAGAACGGCGATGCCGTCCTCGACCACATCGATCAGGCTGACCTGACCGCCGTGGCTGGCCAGCCCCGGGTTGATCTCGGTTTGCAGGTAGTAGTTGATGCGCTCGTTGACCGGGCTGTCGGCATTGACCATCGGCACTTTGGCGTTTGGCGCCTTGATGGTCAGCTGGCCGCCCATGCGGTCGGTGGCGTAGTCGACTACCGCATCGTCCAGGAAAGCTTCGCTGAACGAATCGATGTAAGCGGTGAAGCTTTTCAGCCCCAGCGCCGTGTCTTCAGGTTTTTCTTCGCCCGGCTTGCAGTAGGCAATGCAGGTTTCGGCGTACTGAGTGCCAGGCTGGGTGATAAAGACGCGGATGCCGATGCCCGGGGTGTTCTGCTTGGAGAGCAGATCAGCCAGATAATCATGGGCGGCGTCGGTGATGGTAATAGCGGTCATGGAAACTCCTCGCAGGCTTGGGCGCAGTTTACGCCAATCATCGCGCCGTACAAAGTCCTAGTATTTTTGTCGGGAAAGCGCCAGCTCGGCATGATCAGACGGTTCGCCGTCAATCCAGGCTTTAAGCCACCGATAGCTGCATTTTTCCACCCATTCGTAACTTGCCCACGACGCCAGACCGATTGTCGCGACACAAACGGCGAACATCACGTAGGAATTGATGCCATAACGCTGAGCGACAAAGCCACCGGCGGATAGCACCAACACATGCATCAGGTAAACCGAGTAGGAACAATCGCCGAGCAGCTTGAACAGCCGGCTGTTCTCGAAGAACCGCTCCAGCGCCATGCAGGCCACCACCAACACTGCGCTCGGAACGCCCCAGGCCAAAAATCGTGGTTCAGGCGCCAGGAGATAAATCGCCAGCAACGCGCCGCCAACGCCCAGCAATGGCAGCCACAAACCGGGTTTGATCCAGCCACGACGGTAGATCATGCCGATCGCGATCCCCAGCAGAAACTCATAGACGATGTCCGAACGGTAGAACTCGCTGACCCAGCCATAGCCGGTCCACGCCTGGCACACGGCGAACAACAGTGCCGCGACGATCAGCAGCCGAAGCTGCAAACGAAACAGCAGCGCCCAGGCAAACAGCACGTAGAACAGCATTTCGTAGTTGAGGGTCCAGCCGACATTGAGCGTCGGATAGATCCCGTAACCACCGGGGTTTTCAGTAGGAATAAACAACAGTGACCGCAGGAAATGCGACCAGTCGACCGTCTGATCCGGCAATACGGGTTGCGCGAAGACCACCACCAACGCCATCAGCACCGTATAGAACCAATACGCCGGAACGATACGGAACAGCCGATACAGCAGAAAACGACCCGGCGGCAGTGACTTGCCCTCAGTGGACAGGAAAATCACCAGACCGCTGATGACGAAGAAGATATCGACGCCCACCGCGCCCTTGTCGATGAACATCTGCCCCACCGGGCCACGAGCCTGGAAGTCGAAAAAAATCTGCATGAAATGGTGGCAAACCACGGTCCAGGCCGCGAGCGCGCGCAGTGCCTGTACGGAAATCAACATCGATGCCCCTCCCGATCGCAATCCTGCAAACCACCACAAATCCCTGTGGGAGCGAGCCTGCTCGCGAAGGGGGCCATCACATTCAACATCGATGTCGACTGTCAGACCGCTTTCGCGAGCAGGCTCGCTCCCACAGGAGGTCAGTGGTGTCTATGGATTGGGACACCGGGCATGCATCAAAAGTCGATCAAAGATTCTCGTACCGGTTCATGTCCAGCACGCCCTCTTCCTCCGGGTCGGTCTCGTGGACATACCGGCTCAAGTCATGGAAGTAAAACCAGAACTGCGGATGACTGAGGCGAACGCCCCAGCGCTCGACGATTTTCTCGAAACGGTTAGCGTCCCTGGCGTTTTCCATGGCGCCCACGAACGCCGGCACTTGCTCGGCCGGAATGTTGAACATGAAGTTAGGATAGCTGCTGAGCACACCCGGGAAAATGGTGATCGTGTCCAGCCCCGGCTGATAACGCAGCGACTCGCCGAGCAGGAACGCCACGTTGCTGTGAGCGCGATTGCGCAGCAGGCTGTAGACCTCGCGCTTGCCGCCCGCGGTTTCGATGCGCAGCATCGTCGCCTCCGGCAACTGATCAATGACCTTCAGCCCGGCCGCCGGGCGCGATGCCAGACGGCTTAGGGCCTGTTCGGCACTCTGCAACGCCGGATCGATATTGGGCCGCGAGCAATAAGCCCCATCGCAACGATTGATCGGGTCGGGCTTCGCATTGAGGTCGCCGTAACGGGCGAGCAACTGCATGGCGAAGTCGCGCTTGGGGTCTTTCTCGTCGAGTTTCAGTGCCGTCGGTTTGTCGTTGTCGATGGCCTCATAGTCCAGCCACATCTTGAACTTGCCACCGTTCTGGTACCAGTCGTCGAGGTAACCGTCCCGGGAATCGGCGGGCATCAGGCGCAGGAAGTTCTGCTCGGCGCCGTTGCGGATCAGGTCGAAATACAGGCGCGTTTGCGCCTGATGGGAGACGTTGCCGAACACGTCGAAGTTGACCGCCAGTTGATAGTAGGTGCGCTCCAGCAGCGGGAAGTCGAACAGCCACATCGTTTGCGGTACGTCGCCGATCAGGCCCTTGTTCACCGAAGCGCTATCGAAATGCCTGAAGATGGTCAGCAACGCATTGTCGTTACCGGCCCACAAGGTCGACCAGCTTGGCGCCGGCGTATCGGCGTAACTATCACGGCGTAGCGCCTCGTACTCGTTACGCTTGTCGCGATAGTCATGCCACAGGCTCAGGACACTGCCGACATCGTCGTTCTGCCCCGGCATCGCCAGCAATGGCGTGGCCTGGCCACGGTAGTTCGGATCGATGATGTAGAGGTCGTGCTCAGGGGCCTGGAACAGCGCCCAGAAGTTATCGCGGATCACGTCCGTGGCGATCTGGCCGCGACACACCGGCCCGCGAATGAAGGTGCGCACGAAGTATTCGGCGTTGTCGAGCATGAACTGGTAGCGCGCCTGCGCCGGGATCGCCTCGAACGTGGTGAACGGATTGGCCCGGCGTTCCGGTCCATAGCCCGGCAAGGCGTCGACCTGCCAGTTGCCGTTATAAAAGAGGGTTTTGATCCGCGCCATTTTCGCCGCGCTCAGCGGGTACGTGAGGTGGGTCTTCTGCACAATCACGCCTTGCACCGGCCACAGACGGTAATACACCTGAGTACCCGGGTCGTCATTCGGGCGACGGGTGTTGATCAGGTCGATGGGCTGGCCGGTCGGCGTGCGCGAACGCACCCACTGAAAGAAGTGCCCCGGTTCGCCATCCTTGAAGTAGATATGGGCGAGGAACCAGTGTTCGAACAGCCAGCGCCCCACCAGGCTTTGCCGGGCGCCCGGCGCGTTGAGCAGGTTTTCCCACTGCACCACCTGCAAGGCTTCCTTCGCGGAAGGCACCAGACCTTGCTCATCAATCGGTGCGCCCGAGGCCAGCCAGCGTTGCAGTGTCTGGTATTGCTGATCGGTCAGGCCGGTGACCGCCAGCGGCATGCCTTCCTTCGGATGAGCGCTGGCGTAACCACCGAACTCCGACGGCATGGCGCACATGTTTTCCCGATTCAGGCCCAGCACAATCTCTTCCGGTAATTTGGCGTTGGGTTGCAGCGGCGTTTTATGGCCCAGCTCCAGCATCCGCGCCATCAACGCGGCCTGACTGCCCTGGGCGTCGAGCACCGAATAGAAATCCTTTTGCTGCCAGGCTCGTTTGCCGAAGGCGTCGTAAAACAGCCGGGTCGGCGCCGCGGCTTGACTGCGTTCGCCGTCGTAGACCGGGGACTTGGTCGCACCGCGCGCCGCGCCTTCGCCACTGCCCAGATTGAGCTGACAGGCGGCGTCATAGCAGGCATGGCAGGCCACGCACTTTTCGGTGAAGATCGGTTGAATGTCGCGGCTGTAGGAAATGGAAGAAGAAATGGCCGGATCCTGCGCGGCAGCGCCCCAGCTTAAAAGCAGCAAAACAATGCTGATGACGCGATAAGACATGTACTTGGTCCCAATCATGAAAAAACGCGGCGATTCTACCGGTCCGGCACCCCGGCCAACATGAGCGATATTCATGCAAAAACCGGACATGCTCTAAAAGCGCACAGGTTTGCTATGATCCCGGCCCTTCGTCATGGTCTTTCCGAGTAGTCCAAATGTCCGATCGCAGTATTCGCCTTCAAGCTCTCAAGCACGCCCTCAAAGAGCGCATCCTGATTCTTGATGGCGGCATGGGCACGATGATCCAGAGCTACAAGCTCGAAGAGCAGGATTATCGCGGCAAACGCTTCGCCGACTGGCCGAGTGATGTCAAGGGCAACAACGACCTGTTGGTGCTGACGCGCCCGGACGTGATCGGTGGCATCGAAAAAGCCTACCTGGATGCCGGCGCTGACATTCTGGAAACCAACACCTTCAACGCCACCCGGATTTCCATGGCCGATTACGGCATGGAAGAACTGGCCTACGAACTGAACGTAGAAGGCGCTCGCCTGGCGCGCAAGATCGCCGACGCGAAAACCCTCGAGAACCCGGACAAGCCGCGCTTCGTCGCCGGCGTCCTGGGCCCGACCAGCCGCACCTGCTCGTTGTCGCCGGACGTGAATAACCCCGGCTACCGTAACGTGACCTTCGATGAACTGGTGGAAAACTACACCGAGGCCACCAAAGGCCTGATCGAAGGCGGCGCTGACCTGATCCTGATCGAAACCATTTTCGACACCCTGAACGCCAAAGCCGCAATCTTCGCCGTGCAAGGGGTTTTCGAAGAACTGGGCGTCGAACTGCCGATCATGATTTCCGGCACCATCACCGATGCCTCCGGCCGTACCCTGTCGGGCCAGACCACCGAAGCGTTCTGGAACTCCGTGGCCCACGCCAAGCCGATCTCGGTCGGCCTGAACTGCGCCCTCGGCGCCAGCGAATTGCGCCCGTACCTGGAGGAGCTGTCGAACAAGGCCGGCACTCACGTTTCCGCCCACCCGAACGCCGGTCTGCCGAACGAATTCGGTGAGTACGACGAACTGCCATCGGAAACCGCCAAGGTCATCGAAGAATTCGCCCAAAGCGGCTTCCTCAACATCGTCGGCGGCTGCTGCGGCACCACGCCGGGCCACATCGAAGCCATCGCCAAGGCCGTGGCCGGTTATGCGCCGCGAGAGATTCCGGACATTCCCAAGGCCTGCCGCCTCTCGGGCCTGGAACCGTTCACCATCGATCGCAGCTCGTTGTTCGTCAACGTCGGCGAGCGGACCAACATCACCGGTTCCGCCAAGTTCGCCCGTCTGATTCGCGAAGACAACTACACCGAAGCCCTGGAAGTCGCCCTGCAGCAGGTCGAGGCCGGCGCCCAGGTGATCGACATCAACATGGACGAAGGGATGCTCGATTCGAAGAAGGCCATGGTGACCTTCCTCAATCTGATTGCCGGTGAACCGGACATCTCCCGTGTACCGATCATGATCGACTCCTCCAAGTGGGAAGTGATCGAAGCCGGCCTGAAGTGCATCCAGGGCAAGGGCATCGTCAACTCCATCAGCATGAAGGAAGGCGTCGAGCAGTTCATTCATCACGCCAAACTGTGCAAACGCTATGGCGCTGCCGTCGTCGTGATGGCCTTCGACGAAGCCGGCCAGGCCGACACCGAAGCGCGCAAGAAAGAAATCTGCAAACGCTCCTACGACATTCTGGTCAACGAAGTCGGCTTCCCGCCGGAAGACATCATCTTCGACCCGAACATCTTCGCCGTGGCCACCGGCATCGAAGAACACAACAACTACGCTGTCGACTTCATCAACGCCTGTGCCTACATCCGCGACGAACTGCCGTACGCCCTGACCTCCGGCGGCGTGTCCAACGTGTCGTTCTCGTTCCGTGGCAACAACCCGGTGCGCGAGGCGATTCACTCGGTGTTCCTGCTGTATGCGATCCGCAACGGCCTGACCATGGGTATCGTCAATGCCGGCCAATTGGAGATCTACGACCAGATCCCGGCCGAACTGCGCGATGCCGTGGAAGACGTGATCCTCAACCGCACCCCGGAAGGCACCGACGCCCTCCTCGCCATTGCCGACAAGTACAAGGGCGACGGCAGCGTCAAGGAAGCCGAGACCGAAGAGTGGCGCAACTGGGACGTCAACAAGCGGCTGGAGCATGCGCTGGTCAAAGGCATCACCACCCACATCGTTGAAGATACCGAAGAGTCGCGTCAATCCTTCACCCGCCCGATAGAAGTGATCGAAGGCCCGCTGATGTCCGGCATGAACATCGTCGGCGACCTGTTCGGCGCCGGTAAAATGTTCCTGCCGCAAGTGGTGAAATCCGCCCGTGTGATGAAGCAGGCCGTGGCCCACTTGATCCCGTTCATCGAACTGGAAAAAGGCGACAAACCGCAAGCCAAGGGCAAGATCCTGATGGCGACCGTAAAAGGCGACGTGCACGACATCGGCAAGAACATCGTTGGCGTGGTGCTGGGCTGTAACGGCTACGACATCGTCGATCTCGGCGTGATGGTGCCGGCGGAAAAAATCCTGCAGGTGGCCAAGGAGCAGAAGTGCGACATCATCGGCCTGTCCGGCTTGATCACGCCTTCGCTCGATGAAATGGTTCACGTCGCTCGCGAGATGCAGCGTCAGGACTTCCACCTGCCGCTGATGATCGGTGGCGCGACCACCTCCAAGGCGCACACGGCGGTGAAGATCGAGCCGAAGTACAGCAACGACGCGGTCATCTACGTCACCGACGCCTCCCGCGCCGTGGGCGTGGCGACCCAGTTGTTGTCCAAGGAATTGAAGCCGGCGTTCGTCGAGAAAACCCGCCTGGAATACATCGAGGTCCGCGAGCGCACCGCCAACCGCAGCGCCCGCACCGAGCGCCTGAGTTACCCGGCTGCGATCGCCAAGAAGCCGCAGTTCGACTGGAGCACTTACACGCCTGTCAAACCGACCTTCACCGGCGCCAAAGTGTTGGACAACATCGACCTGAAAGTCCTGGCCGAATACATCGACTGGACGCCGTTCTTCATTTCCTGGGACCTGGCCGGCAAGTTCCCGCGCATCCTTGAAGACGAAGTGGTGGGTGAAGCCGCCACCGCGCTGTACGCCGATGCCCAGGAAATGCTCGCCAAGCTGATCGACGAAAAACTCATCAGCGCCCGTGCAGTGTTCGGTTTCTGGCCGGCCAACCAGGTGCGCGAAGATGACATCGAAGTCTACGGCGATGACGGCAAGCCACTGGCCAAGCTGCATCACCTGCGTCAGCAAATCATCAAGACCGATGGCAAGCCGAACTTCTCCCTGGCCGACTTTGTGGCACCCAAGGACAGCGAAATCACCGACTACGTGGGCGGTTTCATCACCACCGCAGGCATCGGTGCCGAAGAAGTGGCCAAGGCTTATCAGGATGCCGGCGACGACTACAACTCGATCATGGTCAAGGCCCTGGCCGACCGTCTGGCCGAGGCCTGCGCCGAGTGGCTGCACCAGCAGGTACGTAAAGACTACTGGGGATATGCCAAGGACGAGACGCTCGACAACGAGGCGTTGATCAAAGAGCAATACACCGGCATCCGCCCTGCTCCGGGCTACCCGGCGTGCCCCGATCACACCGAGAAAAGCACGTTGTTTGCGTTGCTCGACCCTGAAGCGAGCGAAATGAAAGCGGGCCGCAGCGGCGTGTTCCTCACCGAGCACTACGCGATGTTCCCGGCAGCGGCCGTCAGCGGCTGGTACTTCGCTCACCCGCAGGCGCAGTACTTTGCCGTGGGCAAGATCGACAAGGACCAGGTGCAGAGCTACACGTCGCGCAAAGGTCAGGAGTTGAGCGTGACCGAGCGGTGGCTGGCGCCGAACCTCGGCTACGACAACTAAGCTGCCCTCTTGGCCACAGTTCTGTGGCCAACAGCCCACCCCTGTGGGAGCGAGCCTGCTCGCGATGAGTACCGTTCAGTCAACCTTGATGTCGACTGTCAGTACGCTATCGTGAGCAGGCGCGCTCCCACATTTGGTTTGTGCATGCCGTGGATTGTCTATGCTTACGGCTCACACATTCGTGACGAGGGGTTTATGAACGATCCAGTCGACAACAAGCCACCCACTTTCTGGCAGATGCTGCACAGTGTCATGGCGGCGGCGTTCGGGGTGCAGAGCGGAAAGAACCGGGCCCGGGACTTCACTCACGGCAAGCCCAGTCATTTCGTGATTCTGGGGATTCTGTTCACGGCGGTGTTTGCCCTGATGCTGTTCGGCATCGTGAAACTGGTGCTGCACCTGGCGGGAATCTAGACCGGGTTCAATGCATCAGGGTTTGCAGGCTGAACGGGTAGCGATACGACGTCGGTCGTCCCTTTGCCGAGAGCTTGTGAAAATCGACACCGTAATCCTGCCGGGCGCCCAGGGTCAGCAGTCGTCTGGCCTGTTCCCGATCGATCAATTGAAATATCGGAATCTGCCGGTCACGACCGCCGTACTGGCTGACGTCCACGCCCTGGTCGTAGTCATGCAACTGCACCATGGCCCAACCACCAAGACTGAAGTGCCCGCCCAGCACCACGCTCAGCCGGCCGTCCAGCAGCGCCTGCAATGCACTGGGTGAATTGTTGATGGTGCCGAACAACGCGTCCTTGCCAGGCTTGCCGCCATTCTCGGCGTACGCTTGCATGGCGCCAAAGGCCATTTCATCGTTGGCCGTCCAGATCAGCGACGCCCGCGGATAGCGCTTGAACAACAACCGGGCCTGTTCGTAGGCGCGTTGACGCGTCCAGCCGCCGTACACCAGCTGCCGCAATCGCACTTCAGGATGTTCGGCGAGGGCCCGCATCATGCCCCTCTCGCGCAACTGCGCAGCGGGCGTGATCTTCAGGCCGGAAAAGGCCAGCAGCTCAATGACCTGCCCCGGGGCGACCGGACCGTGCAGCCGGATCATTTCCTTGAGCATCAGATACCCACCCTCCTCATCGTTGGGCACCAGGCTACCCACCCAATCGGGATACTTGTCAGGCTGCGAGCCGAGCAGGCGGATCTGGTCCGGGGTCAGGGCGTTGTTGACGATGAACAGCTTCACGCCACTGCCTTGGGCCAGGCGCAGGATTTCGGGAGCGATGTACTCCTCGTTGGCGAAAACCAGATAGTCCGGCCGGTCGGGTCCCTGCAGGGCTTCACGCGCTTGCAAGAGGGTAGATTCGGCCTTGCGCTCGGCATACAGAATGCGCAAATCCATGCCCAGGTCCGTGGCTGCGGCCTGCATGAACTGCGAGTAGCTGACCCAGAATGCTTCGCGAGTGGTTCCCGGATTCAGGAACAACACCGACGCCGCTTGCGCGCACGGTCCCAGGACCGTAACCAGCGTCAGCAAAACACCACAGAAGAACTTCAACATTGATCGTCCGAGCCCCCGGAAATTCGCCGCGCATTATAGCCAGCGAACGCCCGTAAAACGGCGTTTATTCCGGTTTTTGTCCGACAATAGTCGGAACCGGGCCCGGACGGGGTCGGTTATTGATGGCTGACCCAGAATACCGTTGTGCCCACGACCAGAATGATCAGAAACAGAATGGCCCAAGCATCGACCGTACTGTCAGGCTTTGAAGCTTTGGTAGGGTTGCTCATTGCATCGCCTCTTGTCGGTTTTATCGGTGATTGCATAAAGACTCGACCACAGTTAAGACGATGATTGCCCACACCACAAATGCGGGTTTAGCAATAACGATTCTCGTTAGTCGTTTTGGTTCTTTACATATACTCAAACATCACTTTTGCGCATAACTGCAAACTGGTATCTTTCCCCGGCTCCGTAGGGAGTGCGCGGCCGTGCGCGCAGAATTGCCGAGGCAGTATCGGAGACTTCCAGGCGAAAAACGCAACTGGAACCGACCGGCCCAAGCCTGAGAACAGGACTTATATGTACGTATACGACGAGTACGATCAGCGGATCATCGAGGACCGCGTCAAGCAGTTCCGTGATCAGACCCGACGCTATCTGGCAGGCGAGCTGAGCGAAGAAGAATTCCGCCCCCTGCGCCTGCAAAATGGCCTTTATATCCAGCGCTTCGCGCCGATGTTGCGGGTCGCGGTGCCTTATGGCCAACTCACTTCGCGCCAGACGCGAATGATGGCCAAGATTGCCCGCGACTATGACAAGGGCTATGCCCACATCAGTACCCGGCAGAACGTGCAGTTCAACTGGCCGGCGCTGGAAGACATCCCGGACATCTTGGCAGAACTTGCCACCGTGCAGATGCACGCGATCCAGACCAGCGGCAACTGCCTGCGCAACGTCACCACCGACCAGTTCGCCGGTGTCGCTGCCGACGAGCTGATCGATCCACGCCCATGGTGCGAGATCGTCCGCCAGTGGACGACATTCCACCCGGAATTCGCCTACCTGCCACGTAAATTCAAGATCGCCATCAACGGTTCGACGTCCGACCGTGCCGCCATCGAAGTCCACGACATCGGCCTTGAGCCGGTGCACAACGCCGCTGGCGAACTGGGTTTCCGTGTGCTGGTCGGTGGTGGCCTGGGCCGTACCCCGGTGGTCGGTGCGTTCATCAATGAGTTCCTGCCGTGGCAGGACCTGTTGAGCTACCTCGACGCCATCCTGCGGGTCTACAACCGCTACGGTCGTCGCGATAACAAGTACAAGGCACGGATCAAAATCCTGGTCAAAGCCCTGACGCCGGAAGTCTTCGCGCAAAAAGTCGACGCGGAAATGGAGCACCTTCGCGGTGGCCAGACCACCCTGACCGACGCCGAAGTACATCGCGTCGCCAAACACTTCGTCGACCCGGACTACAAGGCCCTGGAGAACCAGACGGCCGAATTCGCCGAGCTCGACAAGCAGCACCCGGGCTTTGCGCGCTGGCGCACCCGCAATACCCTGGCCCACAAAAAGCCGGGCTATGTCGCCGTGACCCTGTCCCTGAAGCCGACCGGCGTTGCGCCGGGTGACATCACCGACAAGCAGCTCGACGCCGTGGCCGACCTGGCCGATCGTTACAGCTTCGGCCAACTGCGCACCTCCCATGAGCAGAACATCATTCTGGCCGACGTTGAACAGAGCCAGTTGTTCACCCTGTGGGGCGAATTGCGCGAGCAAGGTTTCGCCACGCCGAACGTCGGTCTGCTGACCGACATCATCTGCTGCCCGGGCGGTGACTTCTGCTCCCTGGCCAACGCCAAATCGATCCCGATCGCTGAATCGATCCAGCGCCGTTTCGAGGATCTGGACTACCTGTTCGACATTGGCGAACTGGACCTGAACATCTCCGGTTGCATGAACGCCTGCGGTCACCACCACGTCGGCCACATCGGCATTCTCGGGGTGGACAAGAAAGGCGAAGAGTTCTACCAGGTGTCCCTGGGGGGCAGCGCCAGCCGCGATGCCAGCCTGGGTAAAATCCTCGGCCCGTCCTTTGCCCAGGAAGCCATGCCTGACGTGATCGAAAAGCTGATCGACGTGTACATCGAACAACGTACCGAAGACGAGCGCTTCATCGACACCTATCAGCGTATTGGCATCGACCTCTTCAAGGAGCGCGTCTATGCAGCGAATCATTAAGAACAACAAGGTCGTCGACGAAACCTGGCACTTGCTGCCCAAGGACTTCAACATCGACGAGATCAGCAACTGCGACGACCTGATCGTCCCGTTGCAGCTGTGGCGCGAACACAGCCGCATGCTCAAGGCCCGCGATGGCGGCTTGGGTGTTTGGCTGGATGCCGACGAAGAAGCCGAGGAAATCGGTGAGGACGTGGCGAACTTCCAGGTCATCGCCTTGAATTTCCCGGCCTTCACTGATGGCCGCAACTACTCCAACGCCCGCCTGCTGCGTGACCGTTATGGTTTCAAAGGCGAATTGCGGGCAATCGGCGATGTGTTGCGCGACCAACTGTTTTATATGCATCGCTGCGGTTTCGATGCGTTCGCCATTCGCGCCGATAAAGACCCGCACGAAGCCCTGGAAGGTCTCAAGGACTTCTCGGTGACCTATCAGGCCGCCACCGACGAACCGCTGCCGCTGTTCCGTCGCCGCTGATCGTCAAACCTTGAACCCCTGCGCGGGGTTCAAGGTCCCCTTCCTGTCATCACACCATCGACAGCCGGTCCACTTAAAACCCGGCGCGCTCCTCCAATGCCTCGAAAGCCGCCAGCGGATTTTCAAACCGGCCGCTACCGTGGCTCAATCGGCTCCATAATTCGTCCGATGCATCCGCCTCCTGCAAGAGTCGCCAGACCCGCGCCTGAAGCGACAAATAACTGACCTGGAAGTCTGCCGTCAGACTCAACCTGTCCATGACGCCTAAAACCCGGGTACCGGACGGCTTGGCTATCAGTCGCTCCCAAAGGTTTTGTCTGGCCGCCCGAACCTCTTCGTCAACGTCTCGTAGCCAGACAATCGGTTTGCCATAGTCTGAACCCGGCTGGTTCAACCAGAGATTTATCCCCGTTCGTTCACGGTGACTGACAACTCGTTGCAGCGTGTCCTCGTCTGTCAGCGGGTTCCCCCACAGTTGCACGCTATCCTCGGCGACGGCCTGATCGAATACGGCCGGTGGAACGCGGGTGATCCGGTTATCACGCAAATTCAGCAAAGTCATGCAGGGCTCATCCTTGATACCGATCGGGCAGCGGGTAATTTGGGTATTGCTCAGGTTCAACTGTCGCAAGTCATTCATCCCGAGCAACATTGGCGGCACACCTAAAGGGTTTTCACTCAGGTCCAGCGTGTGAAGCCTCTGCAACCCGCTCAGTTGCGCTGCCGTCTCCTGGGTGAACTTCAGACCGGTGGCCTTGAGATTCAGCGACGTGAGATCGGTCAGACTGAAAATAGCCGGAGGCAAAACGACCTGAGCCTCACCATCGGCATCGAACCGAGTCAGTTCGGCATGCTCCAGATTCAAGGTTCGCAGGTTCGGAAAACATTCGAGAAACCCATTCAAGGTTTCACGCTCAGCCACATGGAAGTTTGGCATCGACAACTCGACGACCTCATTGAACCGCACGTTCATGACCGGCAATCGGTGATAGTCCTCAAACCCCATGTCGAGTTTGAACCCCACAAACTGTCCGCCTGAATAGACGCGCAAGTCTGACAACGCACGCTTTTGCCAAATAGCAGTCAGGTCGGTCGCCAGTTCAGTCCTGGTTTCCCGCTCGTAATCCAAGACGTTTTCGGCCAACCCGGCGTTATGTTCGTTGATCTGCTCATCGTCCAACCCCTCTGCCTCGTCATCGGTTTCGATCAGAAACGGGATATCCATGTCCTCGATATCTTCCGCCACCTGATCGACCCAGCCACTCAGGTCGGTATTGAGCTGCTGAAACTGCTGCTTGAGCAAATCGATGTGTCCCTGAGCGTTGCCACCTGCACGCTGTAGCAGTTCATCGGCTTCAGCATCCGAGAAATCCGGATAAATCTCCTTGAGCTGCAACCTCATCATTGCGTGCGTCAGCGCTTCGGCCTGCGGTGTACCGGGAAAGCCACCACCTCGCAGTCCTTGCGTCTCGAAGGGCAGACCGGAATCAATCCTTCCCAGCCCGAGCCTCAACTCCGATCGGGACAATGCGCGATCGCTGATTTTCAACCGCAACTCGCGGGCCGGATCAAGCGATGCAAGGTCCAACGCCGAACGCTCTTCTTCGGACAAGAGGCCAAGGATTGCCTCGTAGAAATCCGTCTGCCCATCAGGGTGCTGATAATGATCCCCCACCTTGATCAGTTGTCGGGACACGGTGGAGTCAAACGCACCGCTTCGGTCCACAACTCGTCCTGCGGGAAAGCTGTCGAGGACTTCGATTCGAAAGCTTTTGGGCCATGCGGGCAGATTTTTGAGCGAGTGCAGGGCCAGTGTGTCCGACTCCGGATTCACCATCGAGCGCAGGTACAACCCCTCATACGATCGATTGAGCCGCACATGCTGCTGGTACTGCCGGGCCTTGCTATTCAAGTGCTTGAACACCTGCCGGACCCGGGCAGCGTCGACAGGCCCCTGAATGTCCACGCCATAGCGGTCGAGCATTTGCTCAATGGCGCTCCTGGGCAGGCCCGGGTATTGCCGCTGGAGCAACCGGACCCACTCATGTTCCGAGCGCTGAAGCGCTTCGTACCGGGTGGCGAACAGCTCGGCTCGCTTGCTTTGGGGCACTGCCGCTTGCCCCAGTTCCTGATCGATCCGGAAGCGGCTGATGGTATCGGCCAGCAAGGGCGTCGGTGGGCGTCCGCTCTGCATCAGGCGCAGCATGTCGTCATCGACTGCACTGACCTTGCCGATCTGCGCCAGTACTTCATCACTGAAAGACGCCACCGACAGGCCGATTCCGCGGATCAGTTGCACACGATTCGGCAGTGCGAGTGCCGATGACGTTTCAGGGCCAACGACCTGACCCGGTGTCGGTCTGCCCCCCTCCGGCGCCGGATCGATGCCGGGTTCGCGGACCCGCTCGGCAATGGCGCCCGCCTGCGCAGTGTCATCCTTGAGCACCGCCCCTGCGCCTGCCAGCGGTAGCGCATTAAGCAAGCCAAATACCGTGCGCGTCACGCCCGCAGCTCGATCGCTCGAAGTTTCACCGTTGATGGCCTGATCAAGGCCGTACCCGGCGTCGATGATGCCTGCCAGCGCCAACAATCCTTCGCCACCGGGCACGAACAGCGCCAGAGGACCGAAACGGTTGATCCACAGCACCACCGGTTCGACGACAGCACTCAAGTTATCCCGGTTGACCTGCGCGTCGTCTCGAATGGTTTTGACACTGGCCAGCGAGGCCTCCTTCATGGTCAGCACCAGCCGGGCAAACGGATCGGTGCCTGATGGCGAGTCATCGAAACCGATGTATCGGGCAGGCTCCCAAAAACCGTCGTCGTTGAAGAAACCCGCCTCTTTGGTCAGCCAGTGTTCCTTCGGGTAAACCGCCATGCCGTCCAGCGCTGTCAGTACACCAGCCTGGAAGGAGCCATCCTTGCGATCATCCTCGGCAAAGTGGGCGGCCAGGGCCTGTTTCGTCGCATCACTTCTGCCCTGCTCCACCACCCATTCATGCAATTTCCGGGAGTCGCTGAACAGGTGAAGTGGCGAAGAGTTGCCGGGGATGTACAACCCCATCCTGCCGTCGGGGTCACGCCAGCCCCAGATATCCTTCGAGCTGTAGCGATAAAGCTTCAGGCGTCCAATCCTCAGCTTTGTTGGCACCTGGGTCGGCGCCTGCAACTGTTCGATCTTTAGCGTTGGCCAAGTCTGATCAGCCGGCAGCCCTGCCACTTGCATGGCGAGTTCAAGGTCCTTTGAGGTCAGGCTGTTCTCATGCCGTTGCAAGAAAGCAGCCATGACAAAGGCAGCTTTGGCCGACGTTTTCAGGGCATGCGGCCTGGATGAGACGATCACTTCATCCGATGGCCAGGCCTGATCAAGATAGCGCTGATACCGCCCTTGGAGATCCAGCTCCCAGACCCACTTCTTGAGGTCGGCGGGCCTCACCGCGACTTGGGTGGCGGGCCCGTAGAGTTGCGGAACGGTTCGGCGATAAATGCCTTCGTAGGTGTAGTGATAGTCGTTGCCAGGCTTGGTCAAATCATCGATGTGTTCCACAACGCGGATGGACGGCCCAACGTCCGGTGGCGTGTAAAACCCGAACGCTGTTTCCCCGAAGCGCCCGTCACCCACGGTCTGATAATTGGACAGCAATGCCTGCACCAAGGACATGGAATTCGCCACCCGCCCCAGATGAACGCCGTTCTGTTCCGGGCGCCCCTTGAAGTCGTAATCGAGCGTCACCAACTGCGCAGTCGTCGGGTCTATGTCCTGGCCCCATTTTTCCTTGATCATGTGTTCGCCAAACCGGGCGGGCGTCTGTGGCAGCGCGCCATCCACGACGAACCTCAGCTCCTCGCGCATTTCTGGAAAGATTGGTGCAGCGCCTTGATTGCCTGCGTGGCTGTTCATTGTTCGGCCCCGCTGGAGCTGGTACCGGGCACTTCGGGCGCGGGATTGCGGCCCAGAGCCTGGGACGTCAGTTGCCTGATCAATTCCCGACGCTCGTTTTTAAAGTTATCAAGGATGGCATTCATGCGCTCGGAGGCGGTCTCCCGCGACAGTTCGACCTGGCCTTCGAGTTGCGCAAAGCCTTGTGCCGTCCGGTCCGTGATAGCCGTGAAACGGTCACGATGGGCCGCTTCCAGATACTCAACCCAAAACCCTAGATGGACGATCCAGTCTTGCAAGGCGCTGGTGCGCTCGGTTTTCAAGATAGCCTGACAGGCCTTGTCCAGCGTTGCCGCCGTCACCTCGACATTCAATCGGGGCGCCATCTCCCGTGGCTGCGCCGGCAAGTCCAATCGTTCGGCCAGCCCCACGCGATACGCCAGACTGATCTCCAGTGCATGATCGTAAAGCTTCGGTTGAGAACCGCTGCGGGTGTTGATATCCGCCAGCGCCAATCCCTCGACCTCTTGCAACCGGAACAAGCCCCGGAGCAGATTGATGAATTGCCCCTCCAGTGTCGCCAACCCCGTGGTGGCCGCTGCCATGGCCCTGAAACACAACACCTGCACTTCCATTTCACTGAACAGCGCCGAGTAACCATCGGCGCTGATCCGTCCGGTGCGGGCGGCACTAAAAAGCGAGCGTCGTAAACGGTCATCTTCACTGGCCGCTTCCAGAACGTTCCACACCCGCTGGCTGAATTGCGGGTACAGCCGCTTGAAATCCGCCGTGTTGTGCAGGCGCGAGAGCACGTTGAAAAAATCCCTGGAGCCTGGACAGGCCAGCAATGAATCCCACAACGCGCTTCTGGGCACGGATTCGGCAAGGGTTGCCCCGGCCAGCCATAGCGCGCTTTGAGTCTCTTGGGCCACAGTCGGCGAGACCTGCCGACGGTAATCCGAGGCAATGACCCCAAAACTGACCCCGTTCTTTTGCTGATACGCAATGATCTGTTTAAAGGTCTCGGGTGATAACGGGTTTCCATGAAGGCTGGTTTCCCGGTTTAACGCCAAAGCGTCCTTGAAGAACGCCTCTGGAAGACGTTCTATTTGGTTGTCACGCACGTCGAGGACGCGCAGCTCGGGCAGATCGGAGGCGCCCGGTGGCCACTGGTCGATTCCGCTCCCCCTCAGGTTCAGCTGTTGCAGGTGCCGCAGTTTGCTGACGTCCGGCACTCGCGAAAGGTTCGGGTTGTAGGCGAGGTTCAGCGTCCGCAAACGGGTCATGCCAGCCAACTGGCTGACCGAGTCCGCCGTCAGTTGAATCCGGTTGTCGTTCAGATCCAGATGCATCAGCCTGGGCATGCTTGTCACGGCCAGCGGCAGTCGGGTCAGGTGGTTACCGCCCAAGGACAGGCTTTGCAGGTTGCTGAAGTTATGCAGGAAAGTGTTCAAGCCGGCACTGGCCCCCACGCCCTCCATCACCAGACTGCCGATGTGGCTGAAATCGCCGGTGATCACGGGCAGTTCACCCAATGGCTGCGGGGCAAATGTCAGCGCGCTGTACAGCCCTTCGCTTGTCTGAACAATGCCGGAATCCTTACGCCAACTGCGAATGATGGCCTGCGCCGCGCGAACCTTGCTGAGCTTCGAGACCTTCAGCCTCGGACCATCGGGCGCCTGATGCCAGGTCGACTGATCCACCCAGCGTGCCAATGCCTTCCTGATAGTGACGAATTCAAGCCTGAGCGACTCCAGCTTCTTCAGCACCAGAATCTCGTTCGTACCGAGGGTCGTCAGTAGTCTGTGGATTTGCGCGGGGGAATGCATCGGATAAAGCTCTTGCGCCCGGCGCATCAACACGTCGGAGCTGCTGACGATGGCCGTACTGCCCGAGGGGTTCGCTGAATGTCCAGCGGTCGACCTGTCGGCCAACCCCATCGGCGAGCGGTAACCCGGCCGACCCGCGGCACCAATCAACTGCGTAATGGCAGCGCGGCGCTGCAAGGCGAGCTGCGTGATCTTCTGTCGCAACGCCGCCCCGGCGTCGTCGGCTTGCACACCCAGCGCCGTTCTGCGCGATGTCGAAAGCCCGTGCCAGAGTGCCTGAAAATAGTGTTCGCGGGTTCGGTTGAAGAATGAGGTAGTTGGCCCGTCTTTGCCGTCGAAGACACTGTATCGGTCAGCATGAGCGTTGATGACCAGCTTCTCCGATGCTGACTCCGCTCCGATACTGGCCGCCTCTTCCTGCCCGCTCGCCCACTCCAGTATCTGAACCCGCAAGTTGCTGCTCCAGCCAGGCAAATGCTCAAGGGTATGGAGCACCAAACGGTCAGAATCGATGCTCTCGGCTCCGTTCAGGTACAAACCTTCGTAGGCTCTGGCGACACGTATTACCTGCAAGTAGCGACGCGCCTCCTCAGCCAGGCGTAAAGGCACCCGTGCCGCATCCAGTTCGCCCCACTCTGCGGACAAAGCATTGCGTTCTAACTCCTCGGCCACGCTGGCCGGCAACCCGGTGAATTCCCCGAGCAAAACAGCCACGCGAGTATTGCCTGGCGTCTCGATGCGCTGATAAATCCGTGTGAATAGCGCCAGTCTTTTACGCTGCGCCTCCTCACCAAGGACTCTCATCAATTCACTGACTTCGACCACCTGGTTATTGATGACCAGCCCCACCAGTTTCTCGCGTAGCGGGCTGCCAAGCGCTGACAGCAACGAAGTATAGAAGCGTCCATTACTCAGCGACTCCTGGCGGAGCTTGACTGTCTTGGCAGCCTCTACGGTGGACAGCCCATAAAAGCGCACCTGTTCATCCGCCGCATTGACGACACTGACGGCGGTATCGGCCGGCCAGTTCCTGGAGGTCGTCAGCAGATGCAACTGCAGATCGTGATCCGCCAGGGAGGCCGATGATGGCGTCTGTATCTGCTCGATAAACCGGGTGACCGCGGCATCCGCGCGAAAGCGCCGAACCGAATCTATCAGCAATGCCGGCGGGCTGCGTCGGTCAATGTGGGCCTGACGCAGAACGCTGTCGTCGATCCCGCTGACTGCCAGAATCTGCGTGGCGGCGACATCGGAAACGTCATCGGCGGTATAACCAAAACGGCGAAACAGCGTGAGCCGATCCCACTCTTGTGGCAGTTCCGTGTCATGGCGCCAGGCGCCGCGGCCATTCGTTTCGAGCACTGGTGAGTACCTGCCGACGGCACCATTGGGAGGAAGGACTTCCCACAGATCGGTTTCAGGCTTGGGCTGCACAGCGTAAAGTTTTGTGCTGATGGCCAAGTAAGCTTGACCGTCTACCCAGCGCAGCCCCCGATCATCAGTCGCAAGCCCGGAGGGCAACGGCCGGTTCTGATGATAGGCCGCCAGATCAGGTTTCCACAGGCGGGTCTGGGAATCCGCCAGGTTGACGGTCTGCAGGCGCTCGATGAACGTCGATGTCCTGATGGTTTTAAAGGCGCTGCCAGCGGCGGCCGTACCCGCCGCAAAAGCCGCCATCAGGATCAGGTTTTCCACCGTATCGAACAGGTAATCCATGGCCTGTTCCTCTTCGCCTCTGGACCAGCTGTCGATACCTTCATAAACCAGCGCCAGCAGTTGCGCACCGGTCACTACCAGCAGGACCTCACCCACAACAGGTAGAAAGGACGCTGCAATCAGCAGGAAATCGAGACCGGCAGCCTTCCAGATTTCCAACCGTGCGAGCCGGGATTTTTCGTCTTCATCATCCGTGGGAACGACCAGAAGCCGAGCATCCGTCATGACCCGGCTCGAATACTGACGGAACATCTCCTGAAACAAATCGCCTTGTATGTCGACACCGGACAACGAGACGTAGACAGTATTCGGAGGCAGTGATGAAGCATGGGGCGACAACAATTTAGTGTTCAACGCATTCAGGAAAGCGGAGCGCTCGCCCAGTTGGATGTAGCGCATGAAGAACTGGCGAAACGCGGCGACTTTCAATCGCGCACTCAACTCCACTTCAAAGTCGGTGAAGGACGAATACTCCTTCAACGGATGAAGTGGGTCGCCCGGCAGATAGACCACACAACGGTAATCATCATCGTCATGCTCACTGACCGGGCCGATGAACATCGCCCCCGTGAGTGTCACGTCGAACATTTTCAAGGCTTGGTAGCCCAGCGTATTGGCGCCTAGCCTGATGGATTGCTCGTTGTTTCTGACCGCCTTCAACATCTGGTGAACTTCGACGCTGACATGTTTTTTCATCAGCGCCAGATGCCTGTCTACTTCAAAGCAATTCTGCGAATGACTAATGCATTTGTCCCGCAGCTCGTTCACTTTTGATTTGGGTTCAAACAACGATTGAAGATGGGTTTGGTACTGTTTCCCCAAGTCCAGTGAGCGGCACAGCGTGGCAAATTCATGGGGTTTGATCGACAGTATCCGGTTTTTTTTGCCTGTCACTTTTTCAGGGATATAAATCAATGAACTGTCGTGATAGTTCCCCTCAAGCATTTCGCTTGACTCGAAATTCTCACAGGCAGCGGTCAACAGATCCCGATCGATCGGCAGCACCAGTTTCTTTCGCAGCCCCAGCAGACTCGAGGTCGAACGCACGTGCTGAAATATAACGCCCGCCACGTCAATCGGCGTGCCCAGCTTGTCGGACATCGCCTTGGCCAATAACGGCGCACAGAACGCATGCGGAGACTTGAGGCTTTCCAGGAGGCTGCCGGCTGCGGTTTTTGAGCGATGACTGGCAATCAGACTTTCGTGGAGCTCACGTCGTAACTCAGCCGAGGCGGACAACAGCCAGGAGGGAACGTTATTTTTGACAAGCTCAAGAAAAACGCCTTGTTGATCTGGCGTTAACACTGGAATGTTTTTATTGGCGGATAGGGTAGACATACTTGAATAACTCGAAAACTGACAAGAACCGTCAGCTTACCGAGCATCTTTTTTAGCAAGCGCTACATATATACCGCCACAAAAAAACGGGCCCTTTCACTGCCTGGCGGTGAAAGGGCCCATTGTTTGAAAGTATTACCAGAAGCGTTGCTGGGTCAACCGGCTCCACCCGTTCAGCAACACGCGATCCACCGAACCGCTGGCCGCCATGCCGATGCGCTCCTGCAGGCTTTTGCGTTCGGCATAATGCAAGTGATAAAGCTCGGATTTCTTCGCACGTTCGGCGAGGTATTCATCACTGGTCTTGAGTTCGTCCACCAGTTGCTTGTCCAGTGCCGCGACGCCGAGCCAGATTTCACCGGTGGCCACTTCGTCAATGGCCAGTTGCGGGCGGTAGCGCGAGACAAAGTTCTTGAACAGTTGATGGGTAATGTCCAGGTCTTCCTGGAACTTCTCCCGGCCCTTCTCGGTGTTTTCGCCAAACACGGTCAGCGTGCGTTTGTATTCGCCAGCCGTCAGGACTTCGAAGTCGATGTCGTGTTTCTTCAGCAGGCGGTTGACGTTGGGCAACTGCGCCACCACGCCGATCGACCCGAGGATCGCGAACGGCGCGCTGATAATCTTCTCGCCGATGCACGCCATCATGTAGCCACCGCTGGCCGCGACCTTGTCGATGCACACGGTCAACGGCACGCCAGCGTCACGGATGCGCGCCAGTTGCGAAGATGCCAGCCCGTAGCTGTGAACCATGCCGCCGCCGCTTTCCAGACGCAACACCACTTCGTCCTTGGGCGTGGCCAGGGTCAGCAGCGCGGTGATCTCGTGGCGCAGGCTTTCAGTGGCCGAGGCCTTGATGTCGCCGTCGAAATCCAGCACGAACACCCGGGGTTTGGCTTCGGGTTTTTTCTTTTGTTTTTTCTCGGATTTAGCCTCGACCTTGCGCAAGGCCTTGAGCTGATCCTTGTCGAGCAAGGTTTGCTCCAGGCGTTCGCGCAGCCCTTTGTAGAAATCATTGAGTTTGCTGACCTGCAACTGGCCGACCGACTTGCGCCGACCTTTGCTGCGCAACGCCGCGAAACTGGCCAGGACCACCAGAATGGCGATCACCAGTGTCACGGTTTTAGCCAGAAAAACTGCGTACTCGGCAAAAAACTCCACAGGGACTCCTTCAATACGATGCGCTGCATAAACGCGCGCGGGATACCTCCAGCATACCCATGCGCCGGCCCGGCGACCAGCCGTGAAACCTCTGGCAACAGGCCTGTAACGGGCATTTCAAACAAGCGTATGTTTTTTCATTGACAGCTCACCGCCATCCTCATAACCTCGCCGAACCTTCAACGTACCGGGATGACGCGGACGTGGGCAGTATCTATTTGATTCGACATGGCCAGGCCTCCTTCGGTGCAGACGACTATGACGTCCTGTCACCGACCGGTGTTCGCCAGGCAGAAGTGCTCGGCCAGCACCTGGCCGAGCTCGGTATCAGCTTCGATCGCTGCCTCTCGGGCGACCTGCGCCGCCAGCAGCACACGGCCAACAGCGCGCTGGAACAGTTCGCTGCCGTGGGCCTGCCGGTGCCGATCCTGGAAATCGATTCCGCCTTCAACGAATTCGACGCCGACGCGGTGATCCGCGCGCTGCTGCCGGCCATGTTGCCGGACGAGCCCGAAGCGCTGGACATTCTGCGCAATGCCGCGCAAAACCGTGCCGAGTTCCAGCGCATCTTCGCCCTGATCATCGATCGCTGGCTGGCCGGCACCTATGACACTCCAGGCCTGGAAAGCTGGCTGGGGTTTGTCGAGCGGGTTCAGGCCGGTTTGCACCGTCTCCTCGAACAGGCCGACAACACCCAGAAAATCGCCGTGTTTACCTCCGGCGGCACCATCACCGCCCTGCTCCACCTCATTACGCAAATGCCGGCAAAACAGGCCTTTGAATTGAACTGGCAAATCGTCAACACCTCGCTCAACCTGCTGAAGTTTCGTGGCCGCGAGGTGGCGCTGTCTTCTTTCAACAGTCATGCACATTTGCAACTGTTGAAGGCACCGGAACTCATCACGTTTCGTTGAGTCCGGATTATTGTGACCCTGGCTGTAATCACCCAGCTCTTATTACCCAAGAAAGGATCGAACCATGACCTCCGTAGCTGATGCCGTACAAGCAATGAAAGCCAAGTTCAACCCAGCCGCTGCTGCCGGTCTGGACCTGGTATTCGGTTTTCGCATCGACGACACCAAGAACTTCTCGCTGATCGTCAAAGACAGCACCTGCGAGCTCAAGGAAGGCGAAAACCCGGACGCCCAGGTCACTCTGGTGATGGACGGCGAAACCCTGGAAGGCATCGTCAGCGGCGAAACCGACGGCATGCAGGCATTCATGGGCGGCAAACTGCGCGCTGAAGGCGACATGATGCTGGCCATGAAACTGTCCGAGCTGTTCCCGGCCTAAGCGCGCCGCTCCCAATCGCAGGGAGCACACCTGGCTGCAAACGAATCCCGCCCCTTGTGGCGGGATTCGTCGTTTTTCGCCCTCGGAAAACGGCTACCGGCGCATTTGCCGTCTATATTCCTTCTGGCCGCATGCGTCAGACATCGGCTGCTTGCCCCCGACCAATTTGTGCGGAGCACTGCCATGAGCCCACCTGACGACCACGACGGTTTCAATCGCCGACGTGTACTGCAAGGCCTTTCGGCGGGCGCCGTCGGTGCCTGGATCAGTCCGCTAATCGCAGGGAGTAAAACCATGCCCGATACCCCGGCCGACCTCATTCTGTACAACGGACGCCTGCACACCGTCGATCGCAAGAAACCCCAGGCCAGTGCCGTCGCAATCAAGGACGGACGCTTCGTGGTGGTCGGCAGCGATGCCCAGGCCATGGCGCTGCAAGGCCCCGGCACGCAAATCATCGACCTGCACGGTCGCACGGTGATTCCCGGCCTCAACGACTCGCACCTGCATTTGATTCGTGGCGGTTTGAACTACAACCTCGAACTGCGCTGGGAAGGCGTGCCGTCACTGGTCGATGCCTTGCGAATGCTCAAGGGTCAGGCCGACCGTACACCCACGCCGCAATGGGTGCGGGTGGTGGGTGGCTGGAACGAGTTCCAGTTCGCCGAAAAACGCCTGCCGACCATTGATGAACTGAACAAGGCTGCCCCGGACACTCCGGTATTCGTCCTGCACCTCTATGACCGCGCCCTGCTCAACCGCGCCGCGTTGAAAGTGGTCGGCTACACCCGTGACACGCCGAACCCGCCGGGCGGTGAAATCCAGCGCGATGCCAATGGCGACCCGACGGGCATGCTGATCGCGCGCCCTAACGCGATGATTCTGTACTCGACCCTGGCCAAGGGGCCGAAGTTGCCGCTGGAGTATCAGGTCAACTCGACCCGCCAGTTCATGCGTGAACTCAATCGCCTCGGCGTCACCAGCACCATCGACGCCGGCGGTGGTTATCAGAATTACCCGGACGACTACCAGGTCATCCAGCAACTGGCCAAAGACCAACAGCTCACGGTACGCATCGCCTACAACCTGTTCACCCAAAAACCCAAGGAGGAGCTGACCGATTTCAAGAACTGGACCAGCACCTCCCACTACGGCCAGGGCGACGACTTTCTGCGACACAACGGTGCCGGGGAAATGCTGGTGTTCTCGGCGGCGGATTTCGAAGACTTCCTCGAACCACGCCCGGACCTGCCACAAACCATGGAACAGGAACTGGAGCCGGTGGTCCGGCATCTGGTTGAGCAACGCTGGCCGTTCCGCCTGCACGCCACGTACAACGAATCCATCAGTCGCATGCTCGACGTGTTCGAGAAGGTCAATCGCGACATCCCGTTCGACGGTTTGCCGTGGTTCTTCGACCACGCCGAAACCATCACCCCACAGAACATCGAACGGGTCAAAGCGTTGGGTGGCGGCATTGCGATTCAGGACCGCATGGCGTTTCAGGGCGAATACTTCGTCGACCGTTATGGCGCCAAGGCCGCCGAACACACGCCACCGATCGCGCGCATGCTCGCCGAGGGCCTCCCGGTGGGCGCCGGCACCGATGCCACGCGGGTGTCCAGTTACAACCCGTGGACCTCAATGTATTGGCTGGTCAGCGGCCGTACCGTCGGTGGGCTGGAGTTGTATCCGCAGGGTTTGAGCCGCGACACCGCGCTGGAACTCTTCACCCACGGCAGCGCCTGGTTCTCCTCCGAGCAAGGCAAGAAAGGCCAGATCAAGGTCGGGCAACTGGCGGACTTGATTGCGCTGTCGGCGGACTATTTCCACATCGAGGATGAAGCGATCAAATGGATCGAGTCGGTGCTGACCATTGTCGACGGCAAGATTGTCTACGGCGCCGTCGAGTTCGAGAAACTCGGGCCGCCTCCGGTGCCGGTGGTGCCGGAATGGTCGCCAGTGGTTAACGTGCCGGGGCACTGGAAACCCCTGGCGCCACTGACGGCGCAGGTTCATCAGTGTGTTGGGGCCTGTGCGGTGCATGCCCATCGCCATGAACGGGCGCGATTGTCTTCGGCGCCGGTTAGCGACTTTCAGGGGTTCTGGGGAGCGTTTGGCTGTTCGTGTTTTGCGTTCTAGTGCAGACGCCGGGGGCAAGCCCCCTCGCCACAAAAAGCTCCCTCGCCACGGGTGAGCGGTGCTCTTACAATGGCGCACCTCTCGCACCGGCCTCCCCATGGACATCGATCTCGCCCGTACCTTTCTGGAAATCGTCCGCCACGGCAGCCTTGCCGCAGCCGCGGAAAAACTCCACGTCACCCAGACCGCGATCACCGCACGCGTGCAGAAACTCGAAAGCCAGCTAGGCAGCACGTTGTTTGTGCGCAACCGTGCCGGCGCCCGCCTGACCCCGAACGGCGAAGCCTTTGTGGTCTATGCCAATCAGTTGGTAGAAACCTGGGAAGCGGCGCGCCGGGACTTGCCGTTGCCCGAGGGTTACCACGATGTGCTGCACATCGGTGGCGAGGTCAGCCTGTGCAACCCGTTGATGCTCAGTTGGGCCACCGAGTTGCGCGAGAAGATTCCCAGCCATGCCCTGCGCATGGAAATCCGTGACGGCGAAAACCTGCTGCGCCAACTGGAGCTGGGAGTGCTGGATGCGGCGCTGGTCTATCAGCCCGAATACTGGCCACGCTTGCAAGTCGAGCAGGTACTGGAAGAGAAACTCATCCTCGTACGGCTGGCCGGACAACCCGATCCCTACGTGTACATCGACTGGGGCCAGGACTTCCGGCGCCAGCACGATGCCGCATTGCCGGAAAAGGCCAAGGCCGCCCTGAGTTTCAACCTCGGGCCGCTGGCCTTGCAGTACATTCTGGAGAACGGCGGCAGCGGCTACTTCCGCACCCGGGTGGTCCAGAGCTATCTGGAAAACGGCGTGCTGGAGCAAGTGCCCAAGGCCCCGGAATTCAGCTACCCGACCTATCTGGTTTACTCTCGCGACCGCGACTCGGAAACCCTGCAACGCGCCTTTGACTTGCTGCGCGAAGTCATCAAGACCGACGATGACTGGTCACAACGCTGGAACCCGCTGACCTGAGTCCGGTATGCACCGGATCATGGCGCTTGTGTCCTCAAGGTTTGGCCTGCCGAAACGGCGGGATCGGCTAATCTGCTGGTTATAACAATAACGACAGGTGACCGCAGTGAGGCAGACCACCGAAGCATTTCGCACCCGCTACCGCGCCGCCATTCATCCGCTCTACAACCCATGGCTGCATGGCGCCTTTGTGCTGCTGTTCGGGGGGCTGGCCATCGCCGGTTTCTGGAGCACCGTGCATCAGGTACAACCCCTGGAATGGCTGGCGGTGCCGCTGACCTTGTTGTTCTTCAACTTCGGCGTGTACATGGTGCATCGCCACCTCGGGCACCACAAAAAAAGCTTCGCGCGGATGTTCTATGCCCGCCATGCCGGCGACCATCACAGTTTTTTCGCCCCTGGCCACATGACCTACGACAGCGCCCGCGACTGGCGGGTAATTCTGTTTCCGGCCTGGCTGATCGTGTTGCACACGGTGGTCATCACCCTGCCCGTCTGGTGGCTGCTGGAAAAGATCGATGCCAACGTCGCCGGGTTGTTCGGTGGCGGCCTGGTCCTCGGTTACCTGATGTATGAAGTGTTCCATGCCTGCGAGCACCTGCCCCCCGAAAACCCGGTCACCCGTCTGCCATGGATCCGCCAGATGCGTCGCCTGCACGCACTGCATCACCGCCGCGAGCTGATGCAGGAACGCAACTTCAACATCGTTTTTCCGCTGATGGACTACCTGTTCGGCACCCTCTACTGGGAGCCGGAGCACCTCACCCCGCACCCGACGAGAACGCCCATGACCCGCATGCAGCATCAGATCGACATTGCCGGAAATCCGATTGACGTGCTCGCCTACGCCAGCACCGTGACCCGGTGGCCGGAATGGCATCCATCGTCGCTCAAAGTCGATGGCCAGGGCGGCCCGCTACATGCCGGGTCGCGATTTGAAGAAGACATTCGTGCCGGTGGGCGTGAGGGGCATCTGAGCTGGATCGTCGGTGAGTATTTGCCGGGACGCCGTTGGAGTGCTCGGGCTTCGGGCGATCATGGGTTGTCTTTAGTGGTGACTTACGAATGCGAGGCCGAGGCTGACGGCACACGGTTTGTCCGCACACTGGACTATCAATTCAGCGGCCTGGGGATGCGCGTCGCCAACCAACTGCTGCTCAAGCGCCGTATTGAGCGTGAATCGGCCGCGTCGATGCTGGCGTTGCGCGCAATGGCGCAAAAACACCTGGCCCCGGCAGGAGTCACCGCGTGAGTCGAACCGTCAAGTTCCGCCATGTCGTGTTGCTGGTGATCGTTGCCATCGGCGCCTTCCTGCTGCTGATGCCGACCAGGGTTCAACCGGTGGCGTGGACACCGCCACCCGCGCCCTCGCTCACCAGTGGGCCCTACGCCGACAACCAGCGTCTCAAAGACGTCGAGCGGGTGGGCGCCGCCGATATCGACGGGCCGGAAGCGTTGCTGCTTGAGAATGACGTCCTGATCACCGGCCTGCATGACGGCCGGTTGATTCGCACCAGCCTCGACGGCAAGGTCACCAAAGTCCTGGCCGATACCGGCGGCCGGCCGTTGGGTCTGGCCCGCCACCCCAACGGTTTGCTGGTGATCGCCGATGGGATCAAGGGCTTGCTGTCCCTGGACGCCCAGGGCCGATTGATTCCGTTGACCACCGCAGCCAACGGCGTGCCCTTCGGTTTCACCGACGACGTGGCCATCGACAAGTCCGGGCACTACGCCTATTTCAGTGATGCTTCCAGCCGCTTTGGCTATGGCAAGGATGGCGAGGCGATCATCGAACACGGCGGTGACGGCCGGTTGCTGCGTTATGACTTCCAGACCGGCAAGACTGCGGTCCTTCTGGATAAGCTGGAATTTGCCAACGGCGTGACCCTGGGACCGGACGACCGCTTTGTGCTGGTCAATGAAACCGGTGCCTATCGCATCAGTCGTTACTGGCTGAGCGGGCCGAAAGCGGGCACCCACGATGTGTTTATCGACAACCTGCCGGGGCTGCCGGACAACCTGGCGTTCAATGGCCGGGATCGCTTCTGGGTGGCACTTTATGCGCCGCGCAATGCCCTGCTCGATGCCACGGCGCCGTATCCATTCGTGCGCAAAATGATCGTGCGAGCAATGACCGTCCTGCCCAAACCGGTGGAGAAACGCGCGTTTGCGTTGGGCCTGGACGTCGAGGGTAAGGTGATCGCCAATCTGCAGGACGGGAGCAGCGGCAACTACTCGCCGATCACGACGGTGCGCGAGTATGGGGACTGGCTGTATTTCGGGTCGCTGAAGGCGAAACACATGGCGCGGTTGCCGCTCAGCAAGGCGTTGCAGCAGTAACGTAAATCAAATGTGGGAGCGAGCCTGCTCGCGATGAGGCCATGTCAGTCAGCGCTGATGGTGACTGATACACCGCTATCGCGAGCAGGCTCGCTCCCACAGGATTTGTGTCGGGCGAAATCAGCGCGGATCCATCTCGCCATCGCGAACCGCGTTATCGGTTTCTTCAAGCACGCGCTCCGGGTCCATGGCGGTGGTGTCATCGTCGTCAATCGGACGCACGCCTTCATTGTCCGGCAGCTCATCGATGCCCGGTTCATCTTCGGGGTTGAGGGTGGTGCGTCCCGGGCTCAGAGGCTCAGGATGTGTCGGGATGGGGTCGTAGCCACCCTGCTCTTCACTGGGAAATTCGTGATTGCTCATGGGGCACCTCGCATGGAGCCGTACATTCGGACTCTGATCATTCGAGGTGCCGGGATTTATCACCGTTCCAATTTTTCAGTCACCAGTCGTCGGTGGCTTGATACGGAGGTCAGGAGCGCGCCTGGAGTCGGTCAACAATCTTATTCTTGACCTGCACGCGCGCCTCCTTGAGCTTCTTCAGGGCGTCATCGCTGGGCGCATCCGATTGGGCGGTTTCAGCCTTTACCACCTCGGCGTCCGCCTGGGTATATTTATTGATCAGTGAATCCAGTAACGGATCCTTGGTGCGTTTTTGCTGGATATCTTCCTTTGAAAGTTGCAGGTCCTGATAAAGGTCGTGTGGCACCGGCATGGAACACCTCCGTTTGTTGATCGGTGGCAAACGCGATCGATTGCGCTCACCAACTATCAGAATGGCCTTGGTTTACGGGTTCTGTCGACCGCCTATCAGACCAGCGGTGTCCGTTCGTCGCCCTGCCGCAAACGCGATAAAACCTTTGTCCGCCCGTCGGCCTCCACAGATTAACGATCACTCGATCGCCCATGAAAACCTGTGTGGAGAATAACCAATGGACGGATTTACCCTGCGCCACCTCACGCTGGCTGTTGCCTTGAGCACTGGCATGGGCACGGCGTTCGCTGCCACTTCCAATGATTTCGTCGACAGCGCCGCCGCAGGCGGCATCGCGGAAATCGAGACCAGCCGGCTGGCCCTGGAAAAAAGCTCATCGGCGGACATCAAGGCATTCGCCAACATGATGATCACCGATCACTCCAAGGCCAACGATGAACTGGCGGCATTGGCGAAAAAGAACGACATCGAGGTGCCGGACAGCACGACGCTGGTGAAGCAGGCCAAGGAAAAAATCCTCGATCTGCGCGATGAGTCTTTCGACGCAGCCTATGCCAACAATCAGGTGAAAGCTCACGAGGAAACCATCGAGCTGTTCAAGAAAGAAGCCAACACCGTGACGGACGACAAGGTCAAAGGCGCCACGGAACTGAAAGGTTTCGCGCAAAAAATGCTGCCGGCGCTGGAAAAACACCTGGAGATGGCGAAACAACTGCAAGCCGCCCATCCGGGCAAATAACCCCCTGACGCAAAGAAGCCGCATCACGGGATGCGGCCTCTGTGTTTGAGTCCAAACTAACCGCCATCGGTATCAATGTCGGCGTCGGTGTCATCACCGGGCTTCGGCCGATCCGGATGTGGCTTGAAACCCGGACTGAACTCATTGTCGTTATCGCTGTGCAGGTTTTTCTGGTCGACCGCTTCGTCGGCGCTTTCCGGTTCGGCGGTTTTTGCGTTTTCCTCTGGACCACTTTCATCTTTCATAAGTACCTCGATCATCGCTGCAAGTGCGCGGCTGAAACAGTCGGCCTTGCAGATTCGAAGCTTTCCAGCAAGCAACGTTCCATTGGATGGATCGCCGCACTTGTAGGAGCTGGCGATCTTTTGGCGATTTTCAGACGTTGCCGAAGATCAAGATCAAAAGATCGCAGCCTTCGGCAGCTCCTACTAGAGTCCATGTGCACCGGATGACAAATTCCTGCCAGGGCGATCAACTATTTCGTACGGCAAATGTCACTGATTTTGTGTCGATCAAATTTTGAGGTATCGGCAACCACGTCGAAGGAGTCAAGGCACATGGCGGCATTGCAAACCAGCACCCTCGATGCAATGAAAACAAACCAGACACAACTGCTTGCCGAATGGGCAAACGGCCTCGAAGCCAGCGGTGCCACGCGCAACCTGAAAGAACAGGACCTGAAACAGCAGACAGCAGATTTTTTGCAGTTGGTCATCTCGGGTCTTGAACGAGGCAATGGCCAGAGCGTTGTGGCTCCCGGCTGGGACGAAATCCGCCAGTTCCTCGAAAAACTGTCCCATAGCCGTGCCCTGCTCGGCCAGGATTCGCACCAGACCGCCAGTTTCATCTTTGCGTTGAAAGGCCCGCTGTTTGCGCTGCTGCAAAATCATTACCAGGACAATCCGGCACTGCTGGCCGAACAGATTTGGGAAGTCTCCGAACTGCTCGACGCCCTGGGCATGCACACCATCCGCACGTTCCAGAAGTCCCGCGAAGCCGTCATCAAGCGTCAGCAGGAAGAACTGCTGGAACTGTCGACCCCGGTGGTCAAGCTCTGGGATGGCGTGCTGGCGCTGCCGATGATCGGCACCCTCGACTCACAACGTACCCAAGTGGTGATGGAATCGCTGTTACAGCGGATCGTCGACACCGGTTCGGAAATTGCCATTATCGACATTACCGGCGTGCCGACCGTCGACACCCTTGTCGCTCAACACCTGCTTAAAACGGTGACCGCGATTCGCCTGATGGGCGCCGATTGCATCATCAGCGGCGTGCGTCCGCAGATTGCCCAGACCATCGTGCATCTGGGGCTGGACCTGCAAGGCGTGGTCACCAAGGCGAACCTGGCCGATGCCCTGAAACTGGCCCTGACCCGGCTGGGAATGACTGTCAGCAGGGCGGTCTGAGCCGATGGAACGCATTCCGATCTTGCAAATGGGCGACTTCCTGCTGGTGACCATCCAGGTCGACATGCATGACCAGTTGGCCCTGACCCTTCAGGACGACCTGTCCGAGCGCATCAGCCGGACCTCGGCCCGCGGCGTGCTGATCGATATCTCTGCCCTGGACATGGTCGACTCGTTTATCGGCCGGATGATCGGCACCATCTCCGGGCTGTCGAAAATCATGGATGCCCAGACCGTGCTGGTCGGCATGCAGCCGGCGGTGGCCATCACTCTGGTAGAGCTGGGCCTGACCCTGCCCGGTGTCAGTACGGCGTTGAATGTCGAGCGCGGGATGAAACTGCTTCAGGAACGAGTACGCGAGCAATGACCGTGCGCAGTAGCGGCACTCATCCGATTCACATCGAGCAAGACGTGGTGCTGGCCCGGCAGTTGGCGCGCAAGCTCGCCCAGGAGTGCGGCATGCGCCTGATCGACCTGACCAAACTGGTGACCGCCGTCAGTGAGCTGGCGCGCAACACCATGGTCTATGGCGGCGGTGGTGACATGGACTGGCAAATCCTCGACGAGAACCCCCGTACCGGTTTGCGCCTGACCTTTCGCGACGAAGGGCCGGGCATCCCCGACATCAAACTGGCGATGACCGACGGCTGGACCTCCGGCAGCGGCCTGGGGCTGGGCCTGACCGGCGCGAAGCGGCTGGTGGAAGAGTTCGAACTCGATACCGCGCCCGGCAAAGGCACTCGTGTCATGATCACCCGATGGACGTGAACATTGGCGGCTCAGTGACGTGCATGCTGCCGATTGAAGACAGCAGCCAGATCGGTCATGCGCGGCGCACCGCGCAGAAGCTCGCGGAGGAAAACGGCTTCGACGCCACGGATGCCGGGCGTGTCGCGCTGGTGGCCACCGAGCTTGCCAGCAACATTCTCAAGCACGCCACCCGAGGCGAACTGCACCTGAGGGTCTTGCCCAGAGTCTCAGGCGCTGGGATCGAAATGCTCGCCATCGACCGCGCCCATGGCTTTGATGTGCAGGCGTGCCTGACTGACGGCTTTTCCACCGGCGGCACCCAGGGCATCGGGCTTGGAGCGGTGGCGCGCCAGACTGACGTGTTCGATGTCTATGCCGACGCCCGGGGCGCCGTGCTGCTGACGCGGATGTATCCGCGCAGCGACAAGGCACCGGACCGACGCATCGGTGTCAGCCAGCATGCGTTGCACAACGACCCCGCCTGCGGCGATGTCTGGCACCTGGCGTTTGATGGGCCACGCCTCAGCGCGCTGGTGATCGACGGCCTGGGTCATGGCGAAGAAGCCGAGCGTGCCGCCCGCGCCGGCGAAAAGGCCTTCGCCCTGTCGCCGTTCGCTTCGCCGGTGCCGTTGCTGGAAGACATTCATCAAGCCATGACCGGCACCCGTGGCGGTGCCCTTGCCATCGCGCAGTTCGACAGCGACAACAATGCACTGAAGTTCGTCGGTATCGGCAACATTGGCGCCTGCCTGATTGCACCGGACAAATCCCGTGGCCTGGCCTCCCACCCCGGCATCGTCGGCGGCCAATACCGGAAGGCGCAACCCTTTGACTATGCTCAGGTGAACGGACATCTATTGATCATGTACAGCGACGGCCTGCAGTCCCGTTGGAACCTGCAAGATTACCCCGGCCTGGTGCACCGCCATCCCGCCGTGATTGCCGCCATTCTGCACCGCGATTTCTGCCGTGGACGGGACGATGTCACGGTGTTGGTCATTGCTCTGGAGGCAGCCCATGGCTGATACACCCATGAGTCAGATTGACGAACACGCCGCGCTGGTCGCGCAGTTGCAAGGCGAAGCCAGTGCCCTGCGCGACGAACTGGATGAAACCAACCAGGGTGTTCTGGCGCTGTACGCCGAGCTCGACACCCAGGCAGAAGAGTTGCGCCAGGCCTCGGACCTCAAAAGCCGTTTCCTGTCGTACATGAGCCATGAGTTCCGCACGCCACTGGGCTCGATCCTGAGCATCACCGGCCTGTTGACCGATGAACTCGACGGGCCATTGAGCCCCGAGCAGCACAAGCAGGTGGCCTTCGTCAGCAACGCCGCACGCGAACTGAGCGACATGGTCGACGACCTGCTGGACCTGGCGAAGATCGAAGCCGGTCGAATCACCATTTCACCCGCCTGGTTCGACATGTTCGACCTGTTCGCCGCTCTGCGCGGCATGTTTCGACCGATTGTCGATGCCAGCGCCGTGGACCTGATTTTCGAAGAGCCGGTGGGTTTGCCGAGGCTGTACACCGACGACAAGAAACTTGCACAGATCCTGCGCAACTTCATTTCCAACTCGTTGAAGTTCACCACCCGCGGGGAAGTCCGTGTTTCGGCGCGTCTGGAGGGCAACGACCATGTGCGCTTCGCGGTCAGCGACACCGGAATAGGTATCGCACCGCAGCTACATGGCGCATTGTTCGAGGACTTCTCTCAGGTCGACTCACCGTTGCAAAAACGCCTGCGCGGAACCGGGCTCGGACTGTCCTTGTGCAAACGCTTCGCGGTGCTGCTGGGCGGTGAAGTCGGGGTTCAGAGTACGCCGGGCACGGGCTCGACCTTTTTCGTGATCATCCCGCTGGCCATCGCCATGGAGCCCGCCGATGAAACGTGACATCCGCTTGCTGATCGTCGACGACAACGTCGCTACGCGCTACGCCCTGCGGCGACGCCTGGAACGCCACGGCTATGAAGTGCTGGAAGCCGGCACCGGCGGCGAAGGCCTGGAACTGATCGACAGCGTCGTCATCGACGCGCTGATCCTCGACGTTAACCTGCCGGACATGAGCGGCTTCGACATCGTGCGCAAACTGCGCGCCGACGCCACCACTGCCCTGCTGCCGGTGATTCACGTGTCGGCGGCCTCGATCCAGACCGGCGACATCATCACCGGCCTCGACGCCGGCGCCGATGCCTACCTGATCCATCCGGTGGACCCGGATGTGCTGCTGGCGACCCTGCGCACCTTGTTGCGGGTACGCGAGACCGAAAATGCCCTGCGCGAAAGCGAGGCGCGGTTTCGGGAAATTTTTGTCAATGTGTCGGCGCCTATTGCGGTGCTGGATGCCGAGCTGAAAGTGCACGAGTGCAACCATGCCTTCGCGCAACTGATTCAGGACAACTTCGACCCGGACACCCTGCGCGAATGCTTTGCCGAAGACCAGGGCTCGATCATCGAGGAACTGCGCCTGCGCCTCGCCTATGGCGAACGCTGGAAAGGCACCCTGAGCATGCGGGTCCAGGGCGATGTTCGCGAAACCGAGTGGCAGATTTCGCCCTACCGCACCCCGGAATTGAGCCTGGTGTTCGTCGAAGATGTCACCGAACACCGACACCGCGAACGCTCGCACCTGGCCCGGCTTGACGATGCCACCACGCAGTTGGCCAAAGAAGTCGCCGAGCGCGCGCGAACCGAGGCTCAGCTGTTGCAAGTGCAGAAGATGGATGCACTGGGCAAGCTGACCGGGGGCATCGCCCATGACTTCAACAACTTGCTGACCGGCATCATCACCAGCCTGGAGCTGATCCAGAAACGGATCGCCGCTTCACGCACCGACAAGGTCCAGTTTTATGCCGAGGCTGCCTTGAGCTCGGCCATGAGCGCGGCGTCCCTGACCCATCGCCTGCTGGCCTTCGCGCGCCAACAGCCGCTCGATACCCGGCCCGTCGACATCAACGAGCATGTCCGTTCCCTCGAGGAACTGCTGGTGCGCACCATCGGCGAGCGGATTGCCCTAAAACTGGAATTGACCTCCAAAGCCGCCATCGCTCTGGTCGATCCGATTCAGCTCGAAAGCACCGTGCTCAATCTGGTGATCAACGCGCGCGATGCGTTGCCCCAGGGCGGCAACATCTGGGTCAATACCTATGCGGCCTATTCCCATGGCGATCCCAATCTGGCCGATGGCGCGTATGTCGCCCTGTCGGTACGCGATGACGGCACCGGCATCGACCACAGCGTGATCGACAAGGTGTTCGACCCCTTCTTCACCACCAAGCCACTGGGCCAGGGCACCGGGTTGGGGTTGTCGACCATCTACGGTTTCGCCCGGCAATCGGGGGGCGATGCGCACATCCGCAGCGTGGCCCGGCGCGGCACCGAAGTGACCATCATGCTGCCGGCCAGTTCCGACCTCTCGGCCAGCGAAACCGGGGCAGCCACCGTCGACGCCCAGGGTGCCGGCGAGCACGTGTTGATCGTCGAGGACATGCCGTCGGTGCGCATGTTCGTCGCCGAAGTGCTGGTCGATGCCGGTTACCGCTGCACGCAAGTGGGCGACATTGAAGGTGCCCTGGAGCGCTTGCAAAACGACGACTCCATTGACCTGCTGCTGACTGACGTTGGCCTGCCGCGCATGAGCGGCCGCGAGCTGGCTGATGTTGCGCGGGGCTGGCGCGCAAAGTTGCCGATCCTGTTCATGACCGGCTATGCCGAAACCGCGATCAACCGTCAGGTGTTTCTCGGCGAAGGCATGGAGATGCTGGTCAAACCGTTCCAGATCAATGAATTGCTGGACAAGGTTCGGCGCACGCTCGACAGCGCCTGAAGATCAAAAGATCGGGCCGCGTTCGGACGATCTTTTGATTCACCTCATAACAAGACTCTGGCCAAAAACGGTGCGGTCCGGCTCTTTTTGCTTTTGGCGACTTTCTGCGGCGTACCGGCGACGACAATCTTCCCACCCTGATCCCCAGCCCCCGGCCCGATATCGATCACCCAGTCACTCTGCGCCACCACGCGCATTTCATGCTCGACGACGATCACCGTGTGCCCCGCCGTCACCAGCGTATTCAACTGTTCGAGCAAGCGATCGACATCCCGTGGGTGCAAACCGGTCGTAGGTTCGTCCAACACATAAAGCGTCGCCCCACGCTGGTTGCGTTGCAGTTCCGTGGCCAGCTTGATCCGCTGGGCCTCGCCACCCGACAGTTCGGTCGCCGGCTGGCCGAGGCGCAGATAACCCAGGCCGATATCGCGCAGTACCTCCAGCGAGCGGCGAATGCCCGCTTGCTCGACAAACACCTCGACCGCTTCATCCACCGTCAGTTGCAACACCTGGGCGATATTCAAACCTTGCCAGGTAATCGCCAGCGTCTCGGGGTTGTAGCGGGCGCCATGGCAGGTCGGGCATGGTGCGTAGACGCTGGGCATGAACAGCAACTCGACGCTGACAAAGCCTTCGCCTTCGCAGGTCGGGCAACGCCCCTTGGCGACGTTGAAGGAGAACTGGCCGGCGTCATAACCCTCGGCCTGCGCCTGGGGTGTGGCGGCGTAAAGCTTGCGCACGTTATCGAACAGCCCGGTGTAGGTCGCCAGGTTCGAGCGCGGTGTGCGGCCAATGGGTTTCTGATCGACTTGCACCAGGCGCTTGATCGATTCCAGCCCGCCGGTGACCTGACCGCCGCTGACTTGCGGCGCATCGTCCTCAAGGCTCAACTCTTGCGGATCGCTGTCACTCGCCGCACGTCCGAGGTGCGCGCCGACCAGTTCCAGCAACGCCTGGCTGACCAGACTCGATTTACCGGACCCCGAAACACCTGTCACCGAGGTGAAACAGCCCAGTGGAAACTCGGCGCCGAGGTTGTTCAGGTTATTACGGGTGATGCCTTCCAGTCGCAGCCAATCGGTCGGCTTGCGGCTGGCTCGCGACTGGGTGACCTGCTCGGCGAACAGGTAGGCGCGCGTCTGTGAATTCGTCACATCAGCCAAGCCTGGCGGCGGTCCGCTGTACAGGATCCGGCCGCCATGCTCGCCCGCCGCCGGGCCGACGTCGATCAACCAGTCGGCACGGCGCATGGTTTCCAGGTCATGCTCGACCACGAACAAGGTGTTGCCGGCGGCTTTCAAGCGTTGCAGCGCTTCGAACAGCGCTTCGCCATCCGCCGGGTGCAGACCGGCCGACGGTTCATCCAGCACGTAGATCACGCCGAACAACTGCGAACCCAATTGCGTCGCCAGGCGCAGACGCTGCAACTCGCCGGACGACAGCGTCGGCGTGCTGCGCTCCAGCGCCAGGTAACCGAGCCCCAGATCGGTCAGGGTGCTGACCCGCTCCAGCAAATCCTGGGCGATCCGTTGCGCGGCCAGGCGTTTTTCCACCGATAGGTTCGGCGTGTGGCGCACATCCGGCGCATTGGCGTGACCACTGGCGCCGTGGGCCACTCGTTGCTCACGGGCCTCGCGGGTCTGGTCGTGCGTCAAGACCTCACCCGCTTCGTCGGCCTGTTCGAGGTAACGGTGAGCGGCCACCGGTTTCAAGACCTCGGCCACTTGCAGCAACGGCATTTGCGACAGTTCACCGATGTCGTAGCCGGCAAAGGTCACCGACAACGCTTCGCGCTTGAGCCGTTTGCCGTCGCACACCGGGCATGGGCTGCCAAGCATGAATTGCGAAACGCGCTTCTTCATCAGCGCGCTTTGGGAATGGCTGAAGGTGTGCAGGATGTAACGTCGGGCGCCAGTGAACGTGCCCTGATAACTCGGTTCCATTTTGCGCTTGAGGGCGACTTTGGTTTCTTCAGGGGTGAGCCCGGCATACACCGGAACCGTCGGTGTTTCTTCGGTGAAGAGGATCCAGTCGCGCAGTTTTTTCGGCAGATCGCGCCAGGGCTTATCGACGTCGTAGCCCATGGTCACCAGGATGTCGCGCAGGTTTTGTCCCTGCCAGGCAGTGGGCCAGGAAGCGACGGCGCGCTGGCGGATGGTCAGGCTCGGGTCCGGGACCATCAGTGCTTCAGTGACTTCATACACCCGACCCAAGCCATGGCATTCGGCGCACGCACCCTGGGGCGTGTTGGGCGAAAAATCTTCGGCATACAGCATTGGCTGCCCCGGCGGATAGCTGCCGGCCCGGGAGTAGAGCATGCGGATCAGGCTCGATAACGTCGTCACGCTGCCCACCGAAGACCGCGTGCTCGGCGTACCCCGCTGTTGCTGCAAGGCCACCGCGGGGGGCAAGCCTTCGATCGAATCGACATCCGGCACGCCGACCTGATCGATCAGGCGCCGCGCATAGGGCGCCACGGATTCGAAATAGCGGCGTTGCGCTTCGGCGTAGAGGGTCGAGAACGCCAGCGAGGACTTACCCGAGCCGGACACGCCAGTGAACACCACCAGGGCGTCCCGGGGGATGTCGACGTCGATGTTCTTGAGGTTGTGTTCCCGGGCACCGCGTACCCTGACCATGCCTGAGGGAGGGTTGGTGCGCTTGTTCGTCATGGCAGCCTTAAAATAATGTGAATGAACGCGGTACAAATGTAGGAGCTGCCGAAGGCTGCGATCTTTTGATCTTGATCCTGGCAATTTCAAGACTGCCAAAAGATCAAGATCAAAAGATCGCAGCCTTCGGCAGCTCCTACGTGGATATGTGTTCAGCCATTGAGTACGGTGCGAACCATTTGGGTGAGCGCCTCGGGGCCATAAGGTTTACTCAGCAAATAGGTGTCGCGGCTGAGCTGGTGGTTGCGCGAGATAATGTCACGGGTGTGGCCCGAGGTGAACAGCACGGCCACCGGTGGCATCTGCACCTTGGCCCAAGCGGCAAGGTCCGAACTTTTGATCAGGCCGGGCATGACCACGTCGGTGAAGATCAGGTCCACAGCGCCCCCTTCCAGCAACATCTGCATGGCCGTGTCGCCGTTGGCGGCCGTCAGGACCTGATAGCCCTCTTCGCGCAGTAATTCCACGGCGGAAACGCGCACCGCTTCGTTGTCCTCGACCACCAGAATGGTTTCGTGCCCGCCGCGCTGCTGCGGATCATGGAGTGTTGTTTCGCTGGGTATCGGGCGCAGGCTGCGAGGGAAATACAGCTGCACCCGAGTGCCCTGCCCCTCGACGCTGGATATCTCGATATGCCCGCCGCTCTGTTTGACGAAACCGAACACCATGCTCAGCCCCAGTCCCGTGCCCTGGCCATCGGCCTTGGTGGTGAAAAACGGTTCGAACGCCTGCGCAAGCACCTGCGGTGGCATGCCGACACCCGTGTCAGTCACCGTGACACACACATAGTTGCCGGCGACGATGCCCTTGCCCGCACAAAACGTGCGGTCGAGGGCAACGTTCTCGGCGCTGAGGCCAATGGTCCCCTCGCCTTTCATGGCGTCTCGGGCATTGATCGCCAGGTTGAGAATGGCATTTTCCAGTTGATTGCGGTCCACGTGGATGTGCCACGGGTCATCAGGAGCGCTGACGTTGATCTGGATGGTTTCCCCAAGCGCCCGCTGCAGCAATTCCGCCAGCCCCTCAAAGATCTGCTGCGGAGTGCAGACCGCTGGCGACAGCGGCTGGCGACGGGCGAACGCGAGCAATTGCGATGAGAGTTTCGCGCCACGTTCGACCGCGGCAATCGACGCGCTGACCCGGCGCTGCACATTGGCGTTGTCCGGCTCATGCCGCGCCAGCAAGTGCAGGTTGCCGGCGATCACCTGCAACAGGTTGTTGAAGTCATGGGCCACGCCGCCGGTGAGGCCGCCGATGGCTTCGAGCTTCTGTGATTGACGCAGTTGTTCTTCAGCCGCCAGCCGTGCTTCGACTTCATCCGCCACGCGCTGCTCCAGGTTGCGGGTGAACTTGAGCAAGGACTCTTCGGCGGTCTTGCGCTCGTGGATGTCGATCAACACTCCGGGAAAACGAAACGGTTCGCCCTGCCCATTAAACTCGCAGCACCCGCTGGCCTGCACCCACGTATAACTGCCATCCGGGCGCAAGACCCGGTACTCGGCATTAAAGGGCTCGCCGGTTTCCACCGACTGAGTGACCTGTTCCTGAACCCAGCTACGGTCGTCGGGATGGATCTGCGCTTCGGCGATGTCCGTTGGCAGGTCGGCCAGGCACTGCTCGGGCGGGTAGGAAAACGTGCGGGCGAAGCGCTCGTCGCCGGAGAGTACATTGCCCTTGATGTCCCACACGAACGAGCCGAGCAAAGCCCCGGCGTTCAGTGCCAGGCGCACCCGTTCGTTGTCGGCGCGGTAGGCATCTTCCGCGGCCTGACGTCGGCGTTCGGAAATCACATGCTCAGTGGTGTCGACCACCATCGCCATGACCCCGGCGGGCTTTCCGTCATCATCAGCCACCGGGCTGTAATAGAGATCCAGCCAGACGTCTTCCGGTACGCCGTCACGCAGCAACACCAGCTCTTTGTTGCGATAGGACAACGTGCCACCGGCCAGACAGGTATCGACCACCTGTCGATTGAACTTGGCGACTTCCGGCCAACCCAGTTCCACCGGGGAACCCAACAGGTAAGGATGCCGGCCACCGGCAAACTTCGAGTAGGCATCGTTATAGATCATGTAACCCGGGCGGCCCCAGAGCATCACCATCGGCAGTGGCGAGGCCAGCATCAACTGCACCGCGCCGCGCAGGCTTCGGGGCCAGGTGTCCATGCCCCCCAGCTCGGTCAGGCTCCAGTCGAACGCGCGGATGCGCCCGGCCATTTCACCGTTCCAGCCGGCACACCCGTGGCTATCGTCTAGAAACTGCATCGGCTGACCCTGTGTCCCTGTAAATGACATGGCTTAAGGGATCGCAACGGCATGAGGTCGGTACGTGCCCGTTTGTTTCGAGCTTCACCGACGCCAATGGTTTCATAGAGGTTAGCTGATTCACATCTTCCAGGTTTTTGTGGTGAGGGGGCTTGCGCCCGTCGGGCTGCGAAGCAGCCCTGAAAAACTCACCGCGTTGAATAGTCTTGCGACTGCTGCGCAGTCGAACGGGGGCAAGCCCCCTCGCCACAGAAGCTCCTTCCTCACAGGGGAGGCTTCAGTCCGTGCCGTACTTCGGCGAACGCGGCCCGTACAGCAACCCCGCCGGTTGCCCTGCCGACAGCAGACGTGCACTGGTCACACCGGCAATCGGGTGACCGGCGTCGGTGGCACTGTTGATGATCTGCTTGACTGCCGCAGTGATCAGCATGCCGATCAAACCACCGCCACCGTTGTTACCGCCCTCTTCGCTCGATGCACGCGCCGAGCCGGTCCACAGCGTGGTGCCGGTCTTGAGGTCCACCAGTTTTGCACTAGCGGTCACCACGGTTTCGCTGCTGATGATGATGTAGCGCGTGCCGTAGTCAGTCACGGTGATGTAGAGCGCAGCATCGGCACCGAAGATCTCTTGCAGTTTGTTGGCCGGTGCCTGGTGAATATCCGCCGGGCTGGTCAGGCCATTCTGGCGGAACGTCTCATCGACCAAGGCGATCGGCAGCACGTAGTAACCTGCCTCAGCCAACGGATAGGTGACTTGCGACAGCATGCTGTACGACGCCTTCACGTCCGGCGAATTGTTCAGCGGCGGCAGCACCAGAATGGTTTTCGGACGGCTTTGCTTGTACGCCGAATAGTCCACGGTCTTGGGGCTGACGCAACCACCGAGCACCGCCAGGGCCAGCAGACCGGCCATCAGTTTCAATGAGCGCGCGATCATTGGGTGTCTCCGGTCTTGGCGTTTTTAAGCAGAAAGTCCATGTACGGTGTCGACTCGGGAAACAGCGTCTTCTCGGTTCTGAACTGCTGCACCATCTGATCGTCCTTGCCCATGCTCAGGTACAACAGGCCCAGGTGCGCGTGGTAGCCAGGTGGCGGCGTGCTGCCGGTGGACCTGATCTTCTGCAGGTCGCGTTCCAGGGCTTCGGCCTGAGCTTCCTTGGGTTGCTCACCCTTGAAGTACTCATAGACTTCCGGCTGATAACTTTCCCACTGGTACAGCGTTTTCGGACCACTGTTGCAGCCGGTCAACAGACCACTCACCAGCAACATGGACGCCATCAACGCCCACGACAAATAACGTTTGAACATGCGTGTACCGCTCCTTGTCATCGACCTTGATCAGTTGCCCGGTTTCCATGCACCGGAATTCATGCCATCCACCAGACGATTGATCGCTTCGCGCATCGCCAGGTCGAGTACTTTGCCGTTGAGGGTCGAATCGTAGGCAGCGGTGCCGCCGAAACCGATGACTTCACGGTTGGACAAGGCGTATTCGCCGGCGCCCTGGGTGGAGTAAACAACTTCCGACGTGCTGATGTTGACGATGTTCAGGTTGACCTTGGCGTAGGCCACCTGGGTCTTGCCGCGTCCAAGGATGCCGAACAGCTGGTGATCCCCGGTTTCTTTGCGACCGAACTCGGTGACATCGCCCGTCACCACAAAGTCGGCCCCCTTGAGGCGCTGGGATTGCCCCTTGATTGCCGCTTCTTGCTGGATCTCGCCCATGTTGTCGCGGTCCAGCACGCTGAAGCGGTTGGTCTGCTGCAAATGAGTGATCAGGATGGTCTTGGCCTGACCGCCGAGGCGATCCACGCCGTCAGAGAAGATTCCGCGCATGTAGCTTGAACGGTTATCGAACTTGCCGACCGCCATTGGCACTCGAACACCCGCCCAGGCCTGGGTGGCGCTGGCGACTTTTTCTACCGGCAATGCGCGGGAGCTTTCGGTTGCACACCCGGCAATCATGCTCAACACGGCAATCGCTGCCCCTGATACCAACATCCGAGAGATCATTCTCACTGTGCACTCCTTCTGAAAAACTGTTGATCCCGGCACGGCAATGACCAGCCACTGCAGGTTGCAGCGACGAAAAGCGATGGGGGTATTTAAATCGGCAATCGACGTGCAGGACGTCGGCGGGCGTCATTATGCCAAAGTGCCATCACTGAAGACAGGGCTAATTCATTTTTGACGTCAGCTCATTGGCTTGCACTCCCCTGTAGGAGCTGCCGCAGGCTGCGATCTTTTGACCTTCTGCGATCTCTCAAGGTCACCAAAAGATCGCAGCCTGCGGCAGCTCCTACAGGGATTGCCTATGACGGGGGGTCAACGGAAATCCCGACTGCGTACGCTGATGCCATCGAGCAAGGCACTCAGGTCGCTCAAGCGTCCGGCAATCAGGTGTCGCACTTCGCCTGCCTTTTCCCAGCGCCCATCGACCTTGAGCAATTGCGAGCCGACCAACACCTGTCGCTGCCGGTCAGCGAGGTCGCGCCAGACCACCACGTTGACGTTGCCGAACTCGTCTTCAAGGGTGACGAAGGTCACGCCACTGGCGGTGCCTGGACGTTGCCGACCAGTCACCAGCCCGGCGACGCTGACCGGGCGCCCATGCTCGACATCGAGCAGTTCTTTCGAACTGCGACAGCGCCGGGTTTTCAATTCGCCCCGCAGCAAGGCCAGCGGATGCGGGCCGAGGGTGGTGCCGACACTGTTGTAATCGGCCAGCAGGTCTTCGCCCACCGTGGGTTTGGGCAACGACACCGCGTCCTCCTCCTGACTCGGCAAACCGGCAAACAAGCCGAGCTGCTTCTGTACACCTGCCACTTCCCAGCGCGCCCGATGTCGGTCACCGGCCAACCCGCGCAACGCACCGGCGTCGGCCAATTGCTCCTGGGCACGGGCATCCAGTTGCGCCCGCTCGCCGAGGTCGGCAACGTCGACAAAGATGCCTTTGGACCTCGCTGCCTCGATGCGCCGGGCATCGTCCTCGCGAAAACCCTTGATCATCCGCAACCCCAGGCGAATCGCCGGTTGCGCGCCGATGATCGGTTCAAGGCTGCAATCCCAGTCGCTGGCGCGCACGTCTACTGGACGGATCTGCAAATGATGCCGGCGAGCGTCCTGCAGAATCTGGTCCGGGCTGTAGAAACCCATGGGCCAGCTGTTGATCAGCGCACAGGCGAAGGCCGCTGGTTCGTGGCATTTCAACCAGCAACTGGCATAGGTCAGCAAGGCAAAACTGGCGGCGTGGGACTCGGGGAAACCGTAGCTGCCAAAGCCTTTGATCTGTTCGAAGATCTGCGCGGCGAACTCGGCCGTGTAGCCGTTTTTCTTCATCCCGGCGGCCAGGCGATCCCTGTGGGGCTCGAGGCCGCCGTGGCGTTTCCAGGCTGCCATGGAACGGCGTAACTGATCGGCTTCGCCGGGGCTGTAATTGGCGGCGACGATGGCGATTTGCATCACTTGTTCCTGGAACAGTGGCACGCCCAAGGTGCGTTCCAGCACCACCTTCAGTTCTTCCGAGGGGTATTTCACTTCCTCCTCACCTTTGCGGCGGCGCAGATACGGATGCACCATCCCGCCCTGAATCGGCCCCGGACGGACGATTGCCACCTCGATCACCAGATCGTAAAACTTCCTGGGTTTGAGCCTTGGCAGCATCGACATCTGCGCCCGGGACTCGATCTGGAACACGCCGATGGTGTCCGCATGGCCAATCATGTCGTAAGTTTGCGAATCTTCGGAGGGCACAGTCGACAGACTCAAGTCCAGATTGCGATGACGGCGAAGCAAATCGAAACAGCGACGAATCGCACTGAGCATGCCCAGCGCAAGGATATCGACCTTGAGCAAACCGACCGCATCCAGATCGTCCTTGTCCCACTGGATGATGGTGCGCTCGGCCATGGCGGCGTTCTCCACCGGCACCAGAGTATCCAGGGCCTGCTCGGAAATCACGAAACCACCGGGGTGCTGGGACAGGTGCCGGGGAAAACCGATTAATTGTCCCGTCAGGCTCAGCACCCGGCGCAACACCGGACTGTCGGGGTCGAAGCCGCCTTCACGCAGGCGTTCCACCGGGGGTGTTTCGTCGCTCCAGTGGCCGCAGCAATCGGCCAGGGCATTGATCTGGTCGGGCGGCAAACCCAAGGCCTTGGCCACATCACGCACCGCGCCAGCCGAGTGATACGTGCTGACCACCGCGGTCAGCGCGGCGCGGGTCCGACCATAACGCTGGAACACGTACTGCAGGACTTCTTCGCGGCGTTCATGCTCGAAATCCACATCAATATCCGGCGGCTCGTTGCGCTCTCTGGAGAGAAAGCGCTCGAACAATAATGTGGTGCGATCCGGATCGATTTCCGTGATCCCCAAGGCAAAGCACACCACCGAGTTGGCAGCAGAACCGCGGCCCTGACAAAGGATTTTTTGATCACGGGCGAAACGAACAATGTCGTGGACCGTCAGGAAATAGCTTTCGTAGCCCAGTTCGGCGATCAGTTCCAGTTCATTGTCGATCTGCACCAGCACCTTGGCTTGCGGACCTTTCGGCCAGCGCCACTGAATGCCCTGTTGAGTCAGGGCACGCAGCCAGAACGTGGCCGTGTGACCTTCGGGCACCAACTCGCGGGGATACTGATAACGCAACTGGCCGAGGTCGAAAGTGCAACGTCGGGCGATGGTCAGGGTTTCGTCGAGCAAGGCTTGCGGATAAAGATCGCGCAAGGCGTCGAGACTGCGTAAATGCCGCTCGCCATTGGGGTGCAGGCGCAATCCGGCCTCGGCCACCGGCAGGTGATGACGGATCGCGGTCATGGTGTCCTGCAAGGCGCGCCGCCCGCGCGCGTGCATGTGCACATCACCGCTGGCCACTGCCGGTATCCGCAGCTCCCTGGCCAGCATCAACAGCTCGCTCAACCGCCGGGTATCGTCCTGACCGCGATGCAACTGGACTGCCAGCCACAGGCGTTCGGCGAAGGTCTGCTTCAGCCAATGGCCCTGCTCGAAGTCATCGACAGCGTCTGGCACCCACAACGCCAACAGCCCCCGCAAGGATTCGCTGAAGTCCTCTCGCAGCACCTGATACTGGCCTTTCTGCGTGCGGCGCCGGGCTCGGGTAATCAGTCGGCACAGGTTCTGGTAACCCTCGAGGTTTTCCACCAACAGCACCAGTTTCGGACCGCCTTCGATCCGCACTTCGCTGCCGATGATCAGCGGCAGCTCAACGGACCTGGCCGCCTGCCAGGCCCGGACGATCCCGGCCAGGGTGCATTCGTCAGTGATCGCCAGCGCTTGATAGCCCTGCTTTTTCGCCCGTTCAAAGAGCTCGAGCGCACTGGAAGCACCGCGCTGGAAACTGAAGTTCGACAGGCAGTGCAGTTCGGCGTAGTCGCCACTCATGCAAACCAGCCCTGCAACCACAACGGGCCGTCCTCACCGACCGTGCGATAGGCCCAGCCCTGCTGGCCGGAACGGGTTTCGATCAGGTAGTAATCCCGGCGCACGTCGCTTCCGTCCCACCAACCGGACTCGATGCGTTCCGGCCCCATGAGAATGCGCGTCGAGCCTTCGTGTACCGCGTGCGGTTCCGTCAGCAGCCAGCCCGGACGTCGCATGGCAGGCATCACCCCGCAGCGCTGGCTGTCGACACTGGCCTGCCACGCGCACTCCGGTCGGTGATCGGCCTGGAACCGCAAGCCATGCACCGCGTCATCCCCCAACCGTGCGCGCAAGCGCTCGCGCAGTTGCTCCCAGGGCAAGGACTGCTGCGGGCGATCGTCGAACAGTTCCTGGTACTGGGGAACAAAGGCCGGCAAGTCTTCGGCGCGCAAACGAAAACCACGCACCGGCGCCTCGACCTGAACCTGTTCGAGCCGCCCCCGGGCCAGTTCGAAGAGCATCGCCGGATCGCGCTCGGCGCTGAGCAGGCCGACCTTGATGACGGTGTCCGACAACCCGGCGTGCTCCAGGTGCAAGTCAAAGCGCTGCACACCGCTGTCCCGACCGCAAAGAAACGTCGACAGGTCGCCGGTCAGCCTGCGTAACGGAAACAGCAGCGCCTGATGGGACTGCACATCGAAATTGAGTTCGATGCGCACGTCAAACCGGTCCGGCGGCAGATAGAACGCCAGCGCCAGTCGCCGCGCACCCAGCAAGGTGTCCAGATGCTTGAGCACCTGAGCCTCGAAACGCCGGGCCAGACTCTGCCGGGGCAACGCCTGCACCTGATTCAAGGTGCGCAACCCCATGCGTGACAACGCCGTGGCGACGGTCGCCTCCAGCCCGATCCGGTCGATGGGCAACTGCCCCAGATGATGTTGCAAGGCTTGATCGTCAGGCACCACCAGACCGTCATAGGTATTGGCCAATACCCGTGCCGCCACCGGATTGGGCGCGGCAACAATCCGATGGCGAAACCCAAGCTCGCCGAGTTCGGCCCGCAATCGCGCCTCGAATGGCGACCAGCCCCCGAACAACCCCAGGCTGGATTCGATTTCAAACACCACCGCACGCGGATAATGCACGCTGACCTGGGAGCTGAAGCGGTAGGCCCACGCGGCGAGAAACTGCTGCCAGTGCTCGATCTCGGCAGCGTCGTACTCAGCCGTGACAAACCCTTTGCTCAGGGCCTGCGCGGCGGTCATGGACTGGCCCGGACGCAAGCCCAATGCCCGCGCCGAAGCGTTGACCGCCTGCAACACCCGACGCTGAGCAGGGCCGGTCAGCAGCGCCAGGGGCTCATCGGGGTTGGAGCGCTGACGCAGTACTGCGTCCAGCGCCAATTGCGGGAAAAGAATGCACACCCAGCGCATGGCAACCTCAATGCCCCACGGTAAAGGCAATCGGTGCCGAACGGGCCAACCCGCCCCGGCACTTGAGCACTCGTAGTTGCGCAGGCCGGGCATCGATGGCAATGCGCAGGGCCGCAGGCGAAGGGTTGATGGCCTCGCTGATCGAGCGATAGGCGAACGCCAGGGTCTGACCGGTTTCCGCCGCCACCTGCAAGCGGCGCAAGGCGCGATCATCGGCCTTGTGCGGCCAGCACAGCACCGCGCCGCAACTGCCCGAACGCAGGCACTGTTCCGCCGCCCACAGCGCATCACGCTCGCTGGCCTGGATGATCGACAATTGCCGCAGATCGATCCCGGCGTTCTGCCACGCCTGGGGATACGGCACGCAAGGCGGTGCCACCAGCACGATACGCTCACCCGCTACGGACAACCGCGCCAGTGCTGGCCATACCAGTTGCAACTCGCCAACGCCCTGCCCGGCCAGCAGGATTTCAGTCAGCGCCGCTTCCGGCCAGCCACCGGTGGGCAACGCCGCATCCAGTGCCGCATGCCCGGTGGGTTGCGGGCTGACGGCCGGCGGCGCAGGCCGCCCCTTCCAGACCTGGCCGCCATTGAACAGCGTGTCCAGCGCAACGACGGCCCCCATCACCCTTGCCTCACCAGACCGCAGAACACCCCTTCGATGGCCAGGTCCTGATCGGCGCGAACGATGATCGGCTTATACGCCGGGTTGCGCGGCAGCAAGCGCACGGCATCGCCAACCCGCTCGAAACGCTTGATCGTGACTTCGCCGTCAAGCCGCGCGACGACGATCTGGCCGTTGAGCGCCTCGGGGTTGCGGTGCACGCCCACCAGATCGCCGTCGAGAATGCCATCCTCGATCATCGAATCGCCCTGGACCCGCAGCATGTAATCCGGCACTCGCGAGAAGATCGACGGGTCGAGCAGCAAGCGGCTGTGAACCTCGGCATCGGCACCCATCGGCGCACCGGCCGCCACCCGACCGAGTACCGGAATGTCCAGCAGTTCGGGCCGCACCGGCTGCCCGAGCAAGCGAATGCCACGGGCCTGATGCGGGTTGACCTCGATGAAACCGGCTTCGGTCAGCGCCAGCACATGCTTGCGTGCCACGCTACGGGAGGCGAAACCGAACGCCTCGCTGATTTCAGCGAGGCTCGGGGGCTGACCGTGTTCGGCGATGCGATCGCGGATAAAGGTCAGGATGGCGGTGCGGCGGGGAGTGAGAGTCGTCATGGAGTACATTTGTACTCTTTTGGCGATTTCCTGACAAGGACTTGTAGGAGCCATGTAGGAGCTGTCGAGTGAAACGAGGCTGCGATCTTTTGATCTTGCTCTTTAAAAACAACATCAAAAGATCGCAGCCTCGTTTCACTCGACAGCTCCTACAGGTTTCAGGTGAGTCCTGAGAGGTAGGGCCACGGGTAGATCCCGCGCTCATGGCCATCGCTGAAGATTAGTTGCAGGCCATAGCCCTGGGAGTTGAGTTCGACGACACGGATGCGCTCATCGACTCTCACCGTCAGCCCTTGCAATCGAAACGCCCGGCATTGCGAACACGGGCACTGACGACGCAACTCGGCGTGGTCGAGCAACTGCTCACGCCCATCCGGCCAGTTCAGGCGCAGTTGCTGTTTGCTCCGGGAATTGCCAATCGCAACCGGGTTCATTGCAGCTGACTCAAGGCGATGCGCACGGCTTTGCGCACTTCCGGGTCGCCGTCATCCTGAGCGGCCTGCAACGGCGCGATGGCGCCTTTATCGTTCAGTTCGCCAAGGGCCAGGGCGGCTTCCTTGCGCAGGTTGCTGATGCGGTGGCCAAGGGTTTCGATCAGTGCATCGAGGGCCGGGACGTAACGCAAACGGCCGAGGCTGCGGGTAGCACGCAGGCGCACTTGCCAGTAATCGTCGCTCAAGGCTTCGACCAATGCCGGGCCTGCGTCGGTGTGTCCGACCTTGCCCAGCGTGGTGGCGGCTTCTTCGCGCACTTGCCAGGCTGCGTCCTGTAATGCCAGGCGCAGGGCCGGCAGGACCTGTGCGTCAGACGCCAGGCCCAACGCCCCGGTAGCGGCGCGGCGGACTTCGGTGTCCGGGTCATCACTGGCCAATCGGGCCAGGGCCGGCAAGGCATCAAGTTGCTTGAGCCAGCCGAGTACGCCGACGGCTTCGCGGCGAACGCTGGCGTCTTCATCGTTCAAGGCCCCTGAAGCAGCCGCGGCAGCATCGGGAAAGCGCAACTCGCGCAAGGCCCTGAAAGCGGCAATGCGCACGTTGATGTCGGCATGCCCGGTCCACGGCAGAATCACCCTGCCCGCCGCTTCACTCTTGAGCAGACTCAGGCTCTGCGCGGCGGCGGCTTGCACGGCCAATGAAGGATCGGTCAGTGCCTGGCACAGCGCTTCGACCACCGGCTCATCTTCCCAGGCCTCCAGCAGCCGCGCGGCTTCGGCGCGGACCTCTTCGGTCGGATCTTCAGCCAGGCGATTGACCAGCCAAAGCAAGCCATCCGGCTCTTCAAGATCAGCCAGTTCGATCAGGGCAATCCGGCGAACGCCAGGGTCTTCATCAATCAGACGCGGTTGCAGGGCAAGGATGTCGTCGTTATCGGTTACATCGAATAGAGAGGTCATAGGGCAAATCGCGGCAGTTTGTTTTCAGGGGGAAGTCCGAGAGGGTTCAGGCGTGGCAACTGCCGACCGTCTTCGTGACGCAGCAACTCGAGGCAATGACGCTTCAAGCGGGAGAATTCGTGGCGGGTGACCAGTTCGGTGGTGCGTGGCCGAGGGAAGTCGAGGTGCAGGTCTTCGATGATCCGGCCCGGTCGCGTGCTCATGACCAGCAGCCGGTCGGCGAGGAACAGCGCTTCGTCGATGTCATGGGTGACAAACACTACGGTGGTGCGAATCCGCGTCCAGATGTCCAGCAGCAGCTCCTGCATGTTCAGTCGGGTCAGCGCGTCGAGGGCGCCGAAGGGTTCGTCCATCAGCAACAGGCGTGGACGGTTGATCAGCACCCGGGCGATTTCCACCCGCTGTTGCATGCCGCCGGAAAGCTGATCCGGCCAGCGATCGGCGAAACCTTCGAGGCCCACCAGGGCAAGGATTTCGTCGGCGGCCTGGTGCCGTTCGGTTTTACCGATGCCGCGCATTTTCAAGCCGAAAGCAACGTTGTCGCGCACGGTTCGCCAGGGGAACAGCGTGTGGTGCTGGAACACCATGCCGCGCTGCGGTGATGGGCCCGAGACTTGAGCGCCGTCGACGTTCAGCGTGCCGGCGCGGGGTTGCAGGTGTCCGGCCAGCGCGCCGAGCAAGGTGGATTTGCCGCAGCCGGAAGGCCCGAGGATGCAGACAAACTGCCCCGGTTCGATTTGGCAATCCAGACCTTGCACCGCTTCAAAAGCAGCGCTGCCCTCTCCCAGGCTGATCGACAATCCGCGAATATCGATTCGCCCCTTAGGGTGTTGAAAAACGCTCATCAGGCTTTTCCTCGTGGTCGATGCCAAGGCGTGAACAACCCGCCCAGGCGTTTGATCAGCAGGCTGCTGCCCATCCCGAGCACGCCGATCAGCAACATGCCGACCACAATGTCGGCGTAGTTCTGGATGGTGTAGGACTCCCAGGTGTAATAGCCGATGCCGTACTGGCCGGAGATCATTTCCGCGGTCACCAGGCAAAACCACGAGGTGCCCATGCCGATGGCGAGGCCGGTAATGATGCTCGGTGCGGCGCCCGGCAGGATCACCTCCAGCAGAATCGCCCGGCGCCCTGCCCCGAGGCTTTTCGCCGAGGCAATCAGGCGTGGATCGACGCCTTCGACACCGTGCACGGTGTTGAGCAGGATCGGAAACAGCGCACCGGTGAAGGTGATGAAGACCATCGACAGTTCTGACGACGGAAACATCAGGATCGCCAGCGGAATCCACGCCACTGCGGGGATCGGGCGCAGGACTTCCAGGGGTGGCAGCAGCAAGTCTTCAGCCCATTTCGAGCGACCGATCGCCAGGCCCAACGCGATGCCGATGATCAGCGCCGCAAGGTAACCGGCGAACACCCGGCTGAGGCTGCTGCTCAGGTGCTGGGCGAGTTTGCCGGAGTCGCCGAGGCCGAGGGCTGCTTCGATAACCGCCAGTGGCGTCGGGACGTTGGCGAAGGTGACAAGGCCGAGGTTCCAGTGGTGGCTGGCGGCGAGTTGCCAGAATAAAAGGCAGAGCAGCAGTGAGGCTGCTCTTGGAATCCAGCGAACATATGATCGGTACACAATTCTTCCTCTCAACCGAGTCATTGTGGGAGCGAGCCTGCTCGCTCCCACAGGGAATTTGCGGTGTTCTGGGGTTTAGCGGGCGGCGACGGCCTGGGTCGTGGCATCGGTGAAGTCGAGGACTTTGCCGCCCTGGGCCGTGGCAAACTGCTGGGCCTTGCCTTTGAGCAGGAACGCGCTGAGGCGTCCCTGGGCGTCACTGGCAAACCACGCCTGATCGGCCAGCAACTTGATCCCGCTGTCACTCGCCTGGGCATACACCGCACGGATGTTTTTACCTTCCTGCTTCAGGCTGGCCAACGCGGTGAACGCGGCCTCCGCCGAAGCGTATTGACGGACTTTCGGTTCGCCACGCACCCAGATCTCGGCCACATGACTGAAGTCGGTAATCGCCTTGCCGCTCAGCGCATCCACCGCCTTGAGTGGCGTCTGCCCGTAGTTGGCCAGTTGCGCGGTGTAGTCCAGGTTCGAGGCCTTGAAGGCGGCGCGGATGTACTGGTCGTCGATGAAGGTATTCAGGTCGAGACCGCGGTCAGCCTTCTTCAACAGCTTGAGAGTCTCGATAGCAGTGCTAACCGCCTGACGGTATTCAGGCTTCCAGCTCAGGTCACGGGTCTGCACGCCGAGCGGACCGTGGAACAGGTAATTGACCTCGGCATCGACCCCGGTGACCTTGGCGATCAATTCGCTGTATTTCTCAGGCTCGGCTGCCAGCAACTGATTGGCTTGGATGCTTGCACGCAGGTATGCGACGACAATTTCCGGGTACTTTTTCGCGTAGCTCTGATCGACCAACGCACCATGGAAGGTCGGTGCATTCGCTTGGGAACCGTCATAGATCTTGCGCGCGAAACCACGGCTCGGGAACAGTTCGGCGAACGGGACGAAGTCGGCGTGGGCATCGATCTTCCCGGCCTGCAATGCCGAGCCTGCGACTTCCGGCGGCTGGGCGATGATGTTTACGTCTTTCAACGGATCCCAGCCTTGAGCGGCTACGGCGCGCAGCAACATGCCATGGGCGGTGGACGCGAACGGCACGGAAATGGTTTTGCCCTTGAGCTCGGCCAGCGACTGCACGCTCGATGCGCTCGGCACCACGATGCCGTTGCCGCTGCCCTTGATGCTGCCCGAGAGCACGCTGATGAACAGGCTGTGCTTGCCCGCGGTTTCGAACGCCACGCCGTTGAACGAACCGGGGAAATCGGCCATGGCGCCGAAGTCGAGTTTGCCGGCGACCATCTCGTTGGTCAGGGGCGCGCCGCTGGTGAAGTTCTTCCACTCGACCTCGTATTTGGCGTCCTTGTATTGGCCGTCGTGGGGCAAGTATTTGTCCAGCAGACCCAACTCGCGAATCAACAGACCGCCAGCGGCGCAGTTGATCGTGGTGTCCTGGGTGCCGATGGCAATGCGGATGGTTTCGGCGGAAGCCGACAAGGTGAATGAAGCCAGTACCAGACCGGCAAACGCTGCACGCAATAACATGGGTGTGTCCCCTCGAATCATTTATTAGGATGTTCGTCTCCGCCACGATCAGGGCGTGGTGGGAAACGAGGGGTGTTTTGAAGCAAGCGTCCGGGGGTGGCCGGATGGCGTTTAGTTCGTCACTTCGATTCACTGTGGGAGCGAGCCTGCTCGCGAAGGCGTCCGGTCAGTGAATAAAGATGCCAGTCATGCCGACCTCTTCGCGAGCAGGCTGGCTCCCACATGGATTGCATTTCAGCGCAACAAATACGGAATCTCGACTTTCACCGCCCCGGTCGGGCAGTCCTTTTCACACGGCATGCAGTACCAGCATTCGTCGAAGGCCATGTAGGCCTTTTGTGTGGCCGGGTTGATCGCCAGCAGATCCATCGGGCACACGTCGACGCACACGGTGCAGCCTTTGTGGGCGATGCAAAGGTCCTCATCGACCGTGACGGGCGCGTTGGAGCGGAAGAAGATTTCCTGGGGTTGATAGGCCATTTCGCGGTCTCTCTTTTTATGATGCTCAAGCAGCAAAGGCACCGACCCGCAGCCGGTCGTAAGCCTGCATTTCATCGGCGTCCAGCGGGATGATGTAAGGCTCGACGGCTTTCTTGAAACTGGTCATCAGCCCGTCTTCACCCTTCTTCAGGTGGCAATGGCAAAACCAGTCGCTGTCATTGCGCTGCGGGTGATCGACCCGATAGTGGTAAAGCCCCCAGCGACTTTCGGCGCGGAACAGCGAAGCGCGGGCGGCCATTTCGGCGCAGTCGCGGATCATGCTGACTTCCATGGCGCGCATCAGTTCGTGGGCATTGTGGGCCTTGATCTGATCGAGATCGCGCTGGATATCGCTGAAGCGTTGCAGGCCGATCTGCATCTTCTTGGTCACTTTCGGCGGTTGCAGGTAATCGTTGACGAAGCGCCGCAGCTTGTACTCGACCTGGGCCGGTGGCAGACCGTGTTCGCGGTCCAGTGGCGCGTAGACCCTTTGTTTTTCCGTCTCTATCTGCTTGGCATCGACCGGTGAAAACTCGCGCCCGGCGACAAAATCCGCCGCGTTGGTGCCGGCAAACCAGCCATACGTGAACGCGCCCAGCATGTAGTTATGCGGGACCGCCGCCATGTCGCCGGCCGAGTACAAACCCTTGACCGACGTCTCGGCCTTCTCATTGACCCACACGCCGGAGGCCGAGTGACCGCTGCAAAAACCGATTTCCGAGATGTGCATCTCGACCATCTGCGTGCGGTAGTCGGTGCCGCGATTGGCGTGGAACTGGCCGCGACTCGGGCGCTCGTTGCTGTGCAGGATCTCTTCGATGTTCTGGATGGTTTCCTCGGCCAGGTGATCAAGCTTGAGGAACACCGGACCGTTGCCGCTTTCGAGTTCCTGGTGGAACTCCCACATCATCTGGCCGCTCCAGTAGTCGCACTCGATGAAGCGTTCGCCCTTGTTGTTTGCGGTGTAGCCGCCTAGCGGGCCGGTCACGTAGGCGCAGGCCGGACCGTTGTAATCCTTGATCAGCGGGTTGATCTGGAAGCATTCAAGGTTCGAAAGTTCGGCGCCGGCGTGATAGGCCATGGCGTAACCGTCGCCGGCATTGGTCGGGTTTTCGTAGGTGCCCATCAGGTAACCCGAGGACGGCAAACCCAGGCGCCCGGCCGCGCCGCAGCACAGGATCACGGCTTTGGCCTTGATCACATGGAAGTCGGCGGTGCGGCAATCGAAGCCCATCACGCCGTTGACCGCGCCCTCCTCATCCGTCAGCAAGCGCGTGCACACCAGACGATTGGTGATGCTCACCCGCGCCCGTTTCAACTGGCGGTACAGGACTTTTTTGATGTCATGCCCTTCCGGCATCGGCAGCACATAGGCGCCCATGTGGTGGACCTTTTTCACCGCGTAGTCGCCGGTCTCGTCCTTCTCGAACTTCACGCCCCAGCGGTCCAGTTGTGAGAGGGTTTCGAAGCTGTGGGTCGCATAGGCATACACCGCGGCCTGGTTGACGATGCCGTCGTTGGCGATGGTGATTTCCTTGGTGTACTGCTCCGGTGTCGAGTGACCGGGAATGATCGCGTTGTTCAGCCCGTCCATGCCCATGCTGATGGCGCCGCTGCGTTTGACGTTGGCCTTGTCGATCAGCAACACGCGCAAATCGCGGTTGCGTTCCTTGGCCTTGATCGCCGCCATCGGACCGGCAGTGCCGCCGCCGATCACGACGATGTCGTATTCCTGTTCGAGGGTACTTCTAGTCATGCCTGCGCCCCTTTTTGCCGGTCGATCCGCAAGCGGTACTGGAAAGCATCGCCGCGGTAATAAAGGTGTTCGAAGTCCAGGGGCTGGCCGCTGGCGTCGTGGGTCAGGCGCTCGATGCGCATAATCGGCGAGCCGGCCTCGACGTTCAGCGCCTGGGTCAGGTCGCTGTCGGCCAGCACCGCGTCAATGGCCAGGTCGGCGTGACCGAGCGCCAGACCGCAGTCGTTTTCGAGGATCAGGAAGATGTCGCGAGTGACCAGATCGGCCTTCTCCAGCCGTTCGCCGATGGCCTTGGGCAGATACGTGATTTCCAGCGAGATCGGCTCGCGATTGATCAGCCGCACTCGCTTGATCTGCGCCACGATTTCGCCTTCAGCCACCTGCAAACGCTCGGCGACGAGTTTGTCGGCAGGAATGAATTTGAAACTGCGCAGACGGTTGATCACCTCATAGCCGCGACCGGTCATGGACTCGGCCAGGCCTTGCAGGGTGCTGACGTTCTGGAAGGTTTTCGGTTTGGCCACGAAGGTGCCCTTGCCGTGGATCTTGAAGATCAGCCCTTCTTTCTGCAGATCGCCCAACGCCTGGCGCACGGTGATGCGACTGACTTTGAACAGTGCACCCAACTCGCTTTCGGATGGCATCTGGCTGTCTTGCGGGTATTCACCATCAAGGATGCGAGCGCGCAGCACATCCCGCAGCTGGGTGTGCAGCGGGACGCTGCTCAGGGATAGAACGTTATCGGTCATGGAAGATCACTTGTTATAACGAGTTATGACGTGATCTTAGAGAGGCTGTGCGGGAGTGAGAAATACTGTTTGAGAATAAGGTTAGATGAGGGAGAAGAGCAGGATCAAAAGATCGCAGCCTTCGGCAGCTCCTACAGGTGTACGCGAGTCCATGTAGGAGCTGCCGAAGGCTGCGATCTTTTTTCAGACACGCTTGAGAATCTGGTCCATCACCCAATCGGTTTTCAACGCCTGCTCGGCCACCGCCGGATGCTGCGCCTCACCACGAATGTGGGCGTTCATGCCCAGCACGTGGTGCCACTGGATGTGTTGATGATTGTCGATGTTCAGGCTGAGAGATTCTGCCGCTTCAAGCTGCACGGGATGCTCATCGAACACCGAGAACGTGATCCGGCCTTGGCTGCCAATCAGCTCGACCCGATCTTCGCGACGGTCTGCCACAAAGTTCCAGCAGCCCATGCCCATCGCCCCGGAAGCGAACCGCCAACTGGCGCTGACGGCGTCTTCAGCGGCATACAAACCGGCCTGTCGTGCCGTAAACCCGGCGACTTCAACGATGTCGCCGAGCAGGTACTGAAACAGGTCGAAGCCATGGCTGGCCAGGTCGGCGAAATAACCGCCGCCGGCTACCGCAGGATCGGTGCGCCAGTTATCCGTACCGCCAAGATCGGCCGGAGACGGCGCTTTGGTCAACGTCCAGGTCAGGTGCCGGACCTCGCCGATCCGCCCCTCTTCCAGCCATTGCCGCACTTGCTGGAAACGCGGCAACGAACGTCGGTAGTAGGAAACGAACAGATGCTGCCCGGCATCGGCAAAGACCTTTTGCATCTCGCGGCTTTGCCCGGCATTCAGCGACATGGGTTTTTCGACGCAGCAATGCTTGCCCGCAGCAGCCACCAACAAAGCGTAAGCGTGATGGCTGTCGGGTGGCGTGGCGATGTACACCGCGTCCACCTCGGGATCGTTGATCAATGATTCGGCGTCGGTATAGACCCGGGCGATGCCGTGACGCGCGGCATAATCGGTCACCGCCTCCAGACGCCGTCCCATCACCGCCACCAGCGCCGAACCCGGCGCCTTGTAGAAGGCTGGCCCGCTCTTGCGTTCGGTGACATCCCCGCAACCAATCATGCCCCAGCGCACCACGTTCATAGTCACTCCTTGTCGTTAGCCGACGCGCAGTGCGCGCAGGTCCAGATGACCGTCCTTGAGCGGCGGGCACCAGTAGTAGCCGCCGGTGATCGGCCGGCTGATGCGATACAAACCGTCAGTGATGCCATCTTCCAGACCGCTCATGCGGCGCAGTTGGGCTTCGAAGGCGTCGAGGGAAAAACCGAACGCCAGGAACATCAGGCCGGCGCGGTCGCCTTCGATCCACGGCATCGAACGGCGCACCACGAACGCCTCGGGGGCGAAGCTTTCCTGGGCGGTGCGTTTGACGTGAGCGGAGATCGGCGCGTCATCGAGCTCTTCGTTGTCGCTCAAGCGACGGCCCATGATGTTGTCCTTCTCATGGGACGGCATCGCGTGGAAACCCTTCAGGTCATGCTGCCACTGCTGGATCGCGGCGAAACTGCCACCGACCATGCCATCAGCACCCTCACCCACCAGCGCGGCGGCCACAGCAGCTTCGTCGTGCGGGTTTTCCGTGCCGTCTTCGTAACCGGTCAGGTCGTGGCCATTCATGTGGCGGAAGGTTTCGTTCATCTGCACCAGACGCAGCGCCGGTGCCAGGGCGGCTTCGATGGCATGGCTGCGATTGAGCAGCTCGCCACGGTCGTCGCCGTGCAACCAGCACCAAACGGCGTGCTGGGTCGACGGGTTGTCGACACCGACACCGGTCAACGCAGGAAAGACGCGCAGGCCTTCGACCTGACCGTGAAGCGCATTCACCAGAGAGACACCAAAACCGACCACTGCCGATTTCCCGTCCACCAGCCCCTTCAGGTTATCGAGCGCAGCCGGCAGCGCAGCAGCGGATTCGAGTGCGAAGAACATATGACGGGCTTGAGGTGGAACTGGGGTGGCGAGAATGCCCGGCTGGTAATAACTCATATGAACTCCTTAAGAAAGAGCACGAAGTTTACCCGCAGCATCGTCCGTTGTGTGTTCTCAGGTCAAAAGATCGCGGGTTCCTGCCAAGGGGCACTTAAAAAGTCGAGGCAATAAGGCGTATAACCTTTGAAGTGAATCTGAACGGCAAGCCGCCAGCGCATGGCTTACATCACATGGAGTAGCGACATGACCACAGCACATATCCTTGGCAACCTGTTTCCTGACTCCACCGACATCCCGGAAAAATACCGTCTCGACGGCCAGACCGAGCAGCGTGAATACCTGGTCGACGGCGAACTGAAAACCTGGACCGGCCCCCTCGCCCAGGTCCGCAGCCCGGTCTATCTGACCGGCGAGAATGGCGACGAACAAGTCATCCTCGGCAGCACGCCACTGCTCGACGCCGACACCGCATTGACGGCCCTCGACGCCGCCGTCCGCGCCTATGACCGGGGTCAGGGCCTGTGGCCGACCATGCGCGTGGCCGAGCGCATCCAGCACGTCGAAGCCTTCCTGCGGCGCATGCGCGAACAGCGTGAAGCGGTGGTGAAATTGCTGATGTGGGAAATCGGCAAGAACCTCAAGGACTCGGAAAAGGAATTCGACCGCACCTGCGATTACATCGTCGACACCATCAACGCCCTCAAGGAACTCGACCGCCGCTCCAGCCGCTTCGAACTGGAACAGGACACCCTCGGCCAGATCCGCCGCGTACCGCTCGGCGTGGCGTTGTGCATGGGGCCTTATAACTATCCGCTGAACGAAACCTTCACCACGCTGATCCCGGCGCTGATCATGGGCAACACCGTGGTGTTCAAACCGGCCAAACTGGGTGTGCTGCTGATTCGTCCGCTGCTGGAAGCGTTCCGCGACAGCTTCCCGGCCGGGGTGATCAACGTGATCTACGGCAGCGGCCGCGAAACCGTCAGTGCGCTGATGGCCAGCGGCAAGATCGATATCTTTGCGTTTATCGGCACCAACAAGGCCGCCAGCGACCTGAAAAAACTCCACCCCAGACCTCACCGCTTGCGTGCAGCATTGGGTCTGGACGCGAAAAACCCGGGCATCGTGCTGCCCGAGGTGGATCTGGATAACGCCGTCAGCGAAGCACTCACCGGCTCGCTGTCGTTCAATGGCCAGCGCTGCACGGCGCTGAAAATCCTCTTCGTCCACGAAGACGTGGTCGAGTCGTTCATTGAAAAATTCAACGCCAAACTCGCCACTCTCAAACCCGGCATGCCCTGGGACAGTGGCGTGGCCCTGACGCCGCTGCCGGAAGCGAGCAAGGTCGAGTATCTGCATGCGCTGGTGGCGGATGCCGTCGGCAAAGGCGCCACCGTGGTCAATCCCAACGGTGGCGAGGCCCGCGCGTCGTTCTTCTACCCGGCGGTGCTGTACCCGGTGAACCCGCAGATGCGCGTCTATCAGGAAGAACAATTCGGGCCCGTGGTGCCGATCGTGCCGTACCGTCATCTGGACACCGTGATCGATTACGTCCTGGAATCGGACTTCGGCCAGCAGTTGAGCATCTTCGGCACCAACCCGGTGGCGGTCGGCCGACTGGTGGACACCTTCGCCAACCAGGTCGGGCGCATCAACCTCAACGCCCAGTGCCAGCGCGGCCCGGACACCTTCCCGTTCAACGGCCGCAAGAACTCCGCCGAAGGCACTCTGTCGGTTCATGATGCGCTGCGGGTGTTTTCGATTCGCACGCTGGTGGCAACCAAATTCCAGGAGAACAACAAGGAACTGATCAGCGAGATCATCAGCGGACGCAGTTCAAGTTTCCTGACCACTGATTACATTTTCTGAGGAGAGCGAGCCTGAGCACATTCAGCACCCATCGACTGCCACCGTTGCTGCACCGACTACTGCGACCGCTGCTGGATCCGTATCGGCGCTATCGCCACGCCAGAGTAATCCACGCGGTGCGGGTGTCGCTTGGGTTGCTGGCAACGATTCTGCTGACCACCGGCATCAACCTGCCCCACGGAGAGTGGGCGTCGGTGACGATGCTGGTGGTGATCGGCGGTTTGCAGCATCACGGCAATATCGGAAAAAAAGCCGCCGAGCGCGCCATCGGCACCTTGATCGGCGCCGGCGTCGGTCTTGTGTTGGTGGCACAACAGGCCTGGCTCGGGATGCCGTGGCTGACCTATTTCGCGATGGCGGTGGTCTGCGGGTTCTTCTCGTACCACGCCATCGGCAAGGGCGGTTACACCGCGCTGCTGTCGGCGATTACCGTGTTCATCGTCGCCGGGCATGGCGACAATCCAATTACCGACGGGCTGTGGCGCGGGGTGGATATTCTGATCGGCATTGCCCTGGCCCTGGCGTTTTCCTTCGCTCTGCCGCTGTATGCGGTTTATTCCTGGCGCTACAACCTGGCCGATGCCTTGCGCGATTGCGCGACGATTTACGGGCGCATCATCAATGGCCAGTCCGTCTCCGATGACGAACACCATAAACTCATGGGCCGCCTGAACAAGGTGATGGTGCAACTGCGGTCACTGATGCCGTCGGTATCCAAGGAAGTTCGAATTTCGATGACCGAACTGGATGCCATTCAGCGCCATTTGCGGATGTGCGTCAGCACTCTGGAGATTCTCGGCAACACCCGGCCGGATGCGAATGACCCCGACGCCATGGCCCATCTGCAATCGGCGCTGCAAGCGGAACATCGGCTGATTCGGGTGCAACTGATCGGTATGGCCCGAGCGCTGAAATCCGGTGTATCCCAACGACTCGGTCGACCCGTTGAACTGCCTTCAGATTCAAGTCTGGATACACCGGTCTATAGCCCTCTGGACGGCTACCGATTATTGGTCCGACAGCTAGCGACCAACATCGGCGATATGCGCCAGCGATTGGCCAAGACTGCACCGCGCTGGAACATCTGACGCCTGCTTATTGCGTTACCGTCCGACGAAACTTGAGGCTCCAACCCTGCTGCATACCGGCAGCGGCCAGCAGGATCGCGGCCACGCCAATCCATTGCAGCGGCTCCAGGCGATGGCCGAAGGCAAACCAGTCGACGAAAATCGCCGCAATCGGGTAGATGAACGACAGCGCCCCCGTCAGTGCCGTCGGCAATTTTTGAATCGCGCCGTACAGCAGCACGTACATCACGCCGGTGTGGACGATGCCCAGGGTCACCAGGCTGGCCCATGCGCTCGGCGCTTGCGGCAGCGCCGAAAAGCTCGCGAACGGTGCGAGCAATAGCACACCCGTGCTGACCTGGATCAGCGCGATCAGATGCGGCGGTGTACCGGTCAGGCGCTTGATGATCAGCGCGGCAATCGCATAAAGAAATGCAGCCCCCAGCGCCAGAGCGATACCCATCAGGTAATCATTGCCACTCCCGCCCTGGCCGCCATGAGCGCTGACAATCGCCAACATCCCCAGAAACGAGATGCCCAGCCAGAACAGTTTCTGCAGAGTGATTTTCTCGTTGAGGAACAACGCGGCCAGCCCTACCAGCATGAACGGCTGAACGTTGTACACCGCCGTACCGATGGCAATCGAGGCACGGGAGTAAGAAGCAAACAACAGCACCCAGTTGCCGACAATCGCCATACCGCTGAGCACGGCCAACAAGAACGTGGTGCGGGTCAGAATGTCGGGGCGCAGGAAGCCGAATGCCGCGCAAATCAGCAACAACGTACCGGCACCGAACACGCAACGCCAGAACACCACATCCAGCACCGGCTGCCCGGACACCAGTACGAACCAACCGATAGTCCCGGAAATCAGCATGGCGGCGGTCATTTCGAATGACCCGCGACGTATTGTTTTGTCCATCATCAGACTCCTGTGTTTGAGCCCAAAGTATGCCAATCCGCCAGGGGGCTTCTCCAGCGCAAAAATCAGGCTAAACTCGGCTTCTGCCTTTATTATCAAGGCGATTCTGATCAATTGCCTTACAGGGGGTTCGCCATGACTGACGACATCGACCAAGTGCTGATCACGGCATTGATGGAAGACTCACGGCGCTCGCTCAAGGCCCTGGCGCAAATCAGCGGCCTGTCCTCGCCCAGCGTCGCCGAGCGTTTGCGCCGCCTCGAAGAGCGCGGCGTGCTCAAGGGCTACACCGTCGAGATTGATCCCAAGTGCTTCGGCTATCAACTCCAGGCCATCGTCCGCATCCGCCCGCTGCCGGGCCAGCTACAGGAGGTGGAGCGGCAGATCCAGGCGATCCCGGAATTCACCGAGTGCGACAAGGTCACCGGCGACGATTGCTTCATCGCACGCCTGCATGTGCGTTCTATGGAACAACTGGACACCTTGCTCGACCGCCTCAATACCCACGCCGAAACCAACACCGCAATCGTCAAGAAGACTCCGGTCAAGCGGCGGTTGCCGCCGATGGCGTGAGTGCCTGAACCAAATCACAGGCAATAAAAAACCCGCCGAAGCGGGTTTTTCATTCAAGACCGGCGATCAGTCATCGCGGCTCATGATGCCGAACAGCTGCAACAAGCTGACGAACAGGTTGTAGATCGATACATACAGGCTGATGGTCGCCATGATGTAGTTGCGCTCGCCGCCGTGAATGATGGCGCTGGTCTGGAACAGAATGCAGACCGAGGAGAACAGCACGAAACCTGCGCTGATCGCCAGTTGCAGACCGCTGATCTGGAAGAAGAAGCTGGCAACCACTGCACCCAGCAACACGAAGAAACCTGCGGTGATGAAACCACTGAGGAAACTCATGTCCTTGCGGGAGATCAGCACGTAGGCCGACAGGCCACCGAACACCAGCGCAGTCATCGCGAACGCCGAGCTCACAACTTCAGCACCGCCCTGCATGCCCAGGTAACGGTTGAGGATCGGGCCGAGCAGAAAACCCATGAAACCGGTCAGGGCAAACGCCGACACCAGGCCCCACGCGGAATCACGGAGTTTGTTGGTCAGGAAGAAAAGGCCGTAGAAACCGATCAGCACCACGAAAATATTCGGGTAGCCGACACGCATCTGCTGGGCGACATACGCCATCACGCCGCTGAATGCGAGGGTGAGTGCGAGTAAGCCGTAAGTGTTGCGCAGGACGCGGCTAACCTCTAGCTGCTCAGCCTGCACGCTGTTATTAACTGCGTAATCCTGTTCGCGCATGGCGACACTCCTGTTGGTTTGAAACGTTCAGTCGCAAAGATCATAACAGACGCTCTGTAACAAGCCATGCAGAGAGTTTGACAGTGTGTTTCATTCAGGTATTATGGCGCCCGCAACGCAAACGGAGGTGTGGCCGAGTGGTTTAAGGCAACGGTCTTGAAAACCGTCGACTGTAACAGGTCCATGAGTTCGAATCCCATCGCCTCCGCCATCTTTATACGACAAAGCCCTGATTAGTCAGGGCTTTTTCGTTTCTGGCTTTTGGAAATACCTACCAGCCCACACCCTGGATGAAGCATTGATTTTCGACCAGTGGCTAGTTTTTCGAATGCTCTCTTGCCGCTACACTCTCCTGAAGTACCCATTAAGACTCAGCTCCTGCAGGAAGCGCCGAGACAAAAGTAACTATCTTGATCTCGTCCTCAGCAAGCAAAAAAAATTACGTACAAACGAAAACGCCGCTCAAATGAGCGGCGTTTTTGCGTATGGAGCGGGAAACGACAGTGCCGCACCAAGACTCCGAGAAATGCCCGACTCTTTTACCATGGTTAACATCGACGGTTAATTCCAGCCGCCACCCAATACTTTGTACAAGCTCACCCGATTGCTCTGTTCGGCCAGACGCAGGGTGATCAGGTCCTGCTGTGCGCTGTACAGCGAACGCTGGGCGTCCAGGGCTTCGAGATAGCTTTGCGAGCCGCCGCGGTAAAGCGCGTCGGCCAGTTCGAAGCTTTTGCGGCTGGCGTCGGTCAACGCTTGTTGGGCCGCCAGACGTTGATCCAGCGTGCTGCGCACCGCCAAGGCATCGGCCACTTCCTTGAACGCCGTCTGCAGGGTTTGTTGGTAGGTCTGGACCTGAATCTCGCGCTCGACCTTGGCCGCGTCCAGCGTCGCGCGGTTACTGCCAGCATCGAAGATCGGCAGGCTGATACTCGGGGCAAACGTCCAGGCGCCGCTGCCGGATTTGAACAGACCGGACAAGGCCGAACTCGCGGAACCGGCATTGGCCGTCAGGGTGATGCTTGGAAAGAACGCTGCACGGGCCGCGCCGATGTCGATATTGGCCGACTTGAGCGTGTGTTCGGCGGCCAGGACATCCGGGCGGCGCTGCAACAGGCTGGATGGCAGTTCAGCCGGCAACTGAACCAGCGCCGCAGCCGATTGCAGGCTCGTGCCCGGCAGCAGCTCATCGGGAACGTCGCTGCCGACCAGCAGGCGCAAGGCATTGCGGTCCTGGAGAATCTGGCTTTCATAGACCGCCACGTCGCCCCGCGCCGACTCCACGGTGGTTTGCGCCTGCGCCAGGGCAAGACCGGAAGAACCACCCAACGCGTGACTGCGCTGGGTCAATTCGTACGTCGCCTGCTGACTGCGCAAGGTCTCCTGAGCCAGCTGTAACAGCTCGTTGTCTGCCGCCAGGGTCAGCCACGCCGTGGCCACTTCGGCCACCAGGCTGATTTGCGTGCTGCGCCGGGTTTCGGTCAGCGCCAGATAGGCTTCCAGCGCTTCGTCCTGAAGGTTCTGTACCCGCCCGAACACATCCAGTTCATAACTGCTCAGCCCCAGTTGCGCGCTGTAGTCATGACTGGTAGCCGCCATGCCGCTGCTGGACAACGAGCCGGGCGTACGACTGTGAGTGCCGCTGACGCCGGCATCGATGGAGGGCAAGGCCGCTGCTCGCTGAATGCGGTATTGAGCCTGAGCCTTTTCGATGTTCAGACTGGCCAGGCGCAGGTCGCGATTGTTGACCAGCGCCAGGGACTGCAAGCGCGCCAGACGGCTGTCGGTGAAAAACTGCTGCCACTCGATGTCGGCTGCCACCTGCCCCTTTGGCGTGCTGGCTGCCGGCAGCCATTGCTCGGCGACGGGCGCTTCAGGGCGCTCATACTGAGGCGCCAGATTGACACAGCCGCCGAGGGCCAGAACGGCCAGCAGTGGCCAGTAAAACTTGATCATGCGTCACCTGTCTGGACGGATTGGGCGGAGGTCGAAGCCGTGGAAGCGCGGCCAAAACGGCGGCGGATCTGCACAAAGAACAGCGGTACGAAGAAGATCCCCAGCACCGTGGCGCTGAACATACCGCCCAGCACGCCGGTGCCGATGGCCTGGCGCCCGGCGGAACCGGCGCCGGAGCTCAACGCCAGGGGTAGCACGCCGAACATGAAGGCCAGGGACGTCATGAGAATGGGCCGCAGGCGTTGGCGCACGGCGATCAACGTCGCCTCGCGCAAGTTGTTGCCCTGTTCTTGCAGGTGCTTGGCGAATTCGACGATCAGAATCGCGTTCTTGGCCGCCAGCCCCACGGTGGTCAACAACCCCACCTGGAAGTACACGTCATTGCTCAAGCCCGTGAATCGGGTCGCCAATACCGCGCCGACCACACCCAATGGCACCACCAGCATCACCGAGAATGGCACCGACCAGCTCTCGTAAAGAGCGGCCAGGCAGAGGAACACGAAGAGCACCGAGATCCCGTACAGCAGCGGGGCCTGGGTACCGGACAGGCGCAGCTGATACGACTGCCCGGTCCACTCGTAACCGATGCCTTCCGGCAATTGCTTGATGATCGCTTCCACCGCATCCATCGCCACGCCAGAACTCACGCCCGACGCCGGATCACCAACGACCTCCAAAGAAGCGCTGCCGTTATAGCGCTCCAGCAACGGCGAGCCATAACTCCACGAGCTGCTGGCGAAGGAGGAAAACGGCACCATCTCATCGTTGCTGTTGCGCACAAACCAATGATCCAGATCCGCCGCTTGCATGCGCGCTGACGCCTGGCCCTGAACATAAACCTTCTTGACCCGCCCCTGATTGAGGAAGTCATTGACGTAGCTTCCGCCCAGGGCCGTCGACAAGGTGGTGTTGATATCGCTGGTGCTCAGACTCAAGGCGCCGGCCTTGCGATCATCGATACTGACCTTGAGTTGGGGCGTATCGTCCAGACCATTGCTGCGCACACCCAATAGGCGCGGATCTTTTTGCGCCAACGCAATGAACTGCTCCCGCGCCGCCACCAGGGCGTCGTGACCCAGACCACCGAGGTCCTTGAGTTGCAGGTCGAAGCCGGAGCTCTGCCCCAGACCGCGCACGGCCGGCGGCTGCATGACAAACACATTGGCATCGCCGATGCTCGCCAGCGCCTGGGTCGCCCGCTGGGCGATGGACGCTGCATCCTGCCCCGCCCCCAACCGCTCGCTCCAGTCCTTGAGCCGGATAAAGGCGCGGGCGGTGTTCTGACTGTTACCGCCCATGCCCAGGCCGGTGATGCTGATCAGCGCCTCGACTTCCGGTTGTTCGAGCATGTAGTTTTCGAACTGCTTCATCACCGCTTGGGTACGACTGTCCGTGGCACCGACCGGCAATTGCACCTGAGCCATGAGAATGCCCTGGTCTTCGTCGGGCAGGAACGAGGTCGGCAGGCTGGCATAACCCGCCGCCATGGCCAGCACCACCAGCCCATACACCAGCAGGCTGCGGCGCCCACGCTGCAAAATACCGCCCACCAGCCCTTTATAGGCCTCGGCGCCGCGCTCGAAGGTGCGGTTGAACCAGCCGAAGAACCCGCCTTGAGCGCCATGGCCCTGGGCATCGGACGGCTTGAGCAGGGTCGCGCACAACGCCGGTGTCAGCGTCATGGCCACCAGCACCGAGAGCACCATGGCCGAGACGATGGTCACCGAAAACTGCCGATAGATGATCCCCGTGGAGCCGCCAAAAAACGCCATGGGAATAAACACCGCGCTCAGCACCAGTGCAATGCCGATCAATGCGCTGGTGATTTCATCCATCGACTGGCGCGTGGCGGCCAGGGCGGACAGCCCCTGTTCGCCCATCACCCGCTCGACGTTCTCCACCACCACAATCGCATCGTCCACCAACAAGCCGATCGCCAGCACCATGGCGAACATGGTCAGGGTGTTAATCGAGTAACCGAACAGCGCCAGCACGCCGAACGTGCCCAACAGCACCACCGGCACGGTGATCGCCGGAATCAGCGTGGCCCGCAGGTTCTGCAGGAACAGGAACATGATCAGCACCACCAGCACAATAGCCTCGCCCAAGGACTTGACCACCTCCTCGATGGACAGGCTGACAAAGGGCGTGGTGTCGTAGGCAATGACGTTTTTCAGCTGCATTTCCGTCGGGTAAAACGGCTCCAGCTCCTTGAGTTTGGCCTTCACCGCTTCGCCAACTTTCAGGGCATTGGCGCCCGCGGCGAGCTGTACGCCCATGGCGGCAGCGGGTTTACCGTTGAGGGCCGAGTTCACGTCATAGCTTTCACTGCCCAGCTCAATCGTCGCGACATCACCGAGCAAGACCACGGCACCGTCACTGGAGGACTTGACCACGACATTGCGAAATTCTTCCGCGGTTTGCAGCTTGCTGCGAGCACTGATCGTGGCGTTCAACTGCTGGCCCTTCACCGCCGGCAAGGCACCGAGCTGGCCGGCGGAAACTTCGGTGTTCTGCGCCTCCAGGGCGCTGCTGATATCCGAGGGCATCAGCGCGTATTTTTCCAGCAGGGCCGGGTCCAGCCAAATGCGCATGGCATAGCCCGAACCGAGGGTCTGCACATCGCCGACACCGTCGATACGGCTGATGGAATCGAGCAAGGTGCTGGAAATGTAGTCGCCAATCTGGGTGCCGGTGACGCTCGGGTTGTCGGAGGCCAGCGCGGCAATCATCAGAAAGTCTGAGCCGCCCTTGGTCACGGTCAGGCCTTCGCTTTGCACCGACTGCGGCAGTCTCGACTCGACTTGTTGCAGCTTGTTCTGCACCTGCATCTGCGCCACGTCGGGATCGGTCCCGGCGTCGAACGTCAGGTTGATACTGGCGCTGCCCGCCGAACTGCTGGAAGCGGACATATAGGTCAGGTTGTCCAGACCAGTCATCTGCTGCTCGATCACCTGAGTCACCGAATCTTCCACGGTCTTGGCCGAGGCACCGGTGTAGGTGGCGGAGATCCGCACCGTCGGCGGCGCGATGTCCGGGTACTGTTCCAGTGGCAGTTGGCTGATCGATAACGCGCCGGCGAGCATGATGACGATGGCGATGACCCAGGCAAAAATCGGTCGATCAATGAAGAAGCGCGCCATGCTCAACCCTCCTGCGCAATGGCAGTCGGGGCGGCGTGCAGCGTCCGCCCCCGAGTGTTGGTGTTTTGCGCCAACACCGTGGCGCCGACGCGAACTTTCTGTCCGCCTTCCACGATCACCTGATCACCCGCCTTCAGACCTGCGGTGACCCACCACTGGTTGCCCACGGCGCGGTCGATGGTCAGCACGCGCTGCTCGACCTTGCCGTTGACCACCAGCAACACCGAGGTCACGCCGCTGGCGCTGCGGCTCACGGCCTGCTGTGGAATCAGAATCGCCTGATCATTCCAGGCCTGCTCCAGCACCGCCCGCACATACATGCCCGGCAGCAGCAGATGCTCCGGGTTGTCGAACTCGGCGCGCAGGGTCACCGTGCCGGTGCCTTCATTGACGCTGACCCCGCTGAACTTCAAACGACCTTCGTGGTTATAGGTACTGCCGTCGTCGAGTTTGAGGCTGATCCGCGCTTCGCCCTCTCCGTTGCCTTGCAATGCGCCGCTGGCCAGATCGCGCTTGAGGCGCAGCAGTTCGGTGGTCGATTGAGTGACATCAACGTAGATCGGATTCAGTTGCTGCACCGTGGTCAGTGCACTGTCCTGATTGGCCACCACCAGCGCACCGGGGGTCACGGTCGACGTCTCGATGCGCCCGCTGACAGGCGAGCTGATGCGGGTATACGCCAGGTTGATGCGAGCAGTTTCCACACCGGCCTGCGCCACTTGCAGTTCCGCTTCGGCGGTCAGCAGGCTGGCCTGAGCGTCCTCGTTATCTTGCTGGCTGATCGCATCAATCTTCGCCAACTGCGCGTTGCGTTTGGCGGTGGCCTGGGCCGATTTCAGGGTGGCGCGGGCCTTGGCCGCAGTCGCCTGCGCTTCAGCCAACGCAGCCTTATAAGACGCCGCATCCAGCTGATACAGCGCCTGTCCAGCCTTGACCTCGGCACCTTCGACAAACAAGCGTTGCTGAACGATACCGCCGACCTGCGGACGGATCTCGGCGACCATGAACGCCTGAGTGCGCCCGGCCAGTTCAGTGGTGAGTGCCTGAGTCTGAGGTTGCACGGTGATCACCGACACCTTGGGCGCGACAGCGACAGGCGCGGACTCGCCGGCCGAGCAACCGCTCAACACGAACAGAATGAACAGGGAAAGAATAACCGCGGCGGTTACCAGGGATTTGGCGAAGAGTTTGGTCGACATATCTGCCTCTGCAAGACGGGGTGGCTTGAGCCATGCGCCATACTGCGAGGCAAATGTGCAGGAAAATTGAAGATTACCCGCCGAGCTTGAATCTTCGTCGCGTCAGGGCCTAAATGACCGGGCCATTCACCGACCTGCCCGAGCCCATGAAACTGAGTATCTCCACCAAATTGTTTGTTGCGGTCCTGGCCAGCGTCCTGTTTGTCATCCTGAGCATGGGCCTGGCCACCAGCTGGAGTTTTGGCCGGGGGTTTCTCGGCTACCTCAATGAACAGGCCTTGGAGCGCATGGCCCCCGTTCTGCCGCGCCTGGCCAGCGCCTACGAGCGTGAGGGCAGCTGGGAATTTCTGCGTCACCAGCCGGATCGCTGGTTCGAGATCATGCGGCCGGAGCCCAAGGATGACGATGTGTTCCACGAGCTGAGGATTCCATCACCCTCTGATCTGACGGGCGCGTTGTTCCGCATCGCCCTGCTGGATCAACAAAAAAAACGAGTGACCGGTTACCCCGCGATTGGTGATGACGCCTTGCTGCGCCCGATCGAAGTGGCCGGCAAAACCGTCGGCTGGCTGGCAGTCACCCCGTTTCAGAGCGTGACGGAAGCAGGGGGCGAACGGTTTCAGCATTATCAATGGCGTGCCAGTCTGGCGATGGGCGTGGTTTCGTTGTTGCTGGCAATGCTGATCGCCTGGTGGATCGCCCGCACCCTGCTCGACCCGGTCAAACGGGTCGCCGCTGCGACTCACCGGCTGGCCGCCGGGGAATACAGCAATCGAGTGACCGTGTCGTCCAACGACGAAGTGGGCCAACTGGCTCGCGACTTCAACCAGCTTGCGTACACGCTGGAACGCAACGAGCAAATGCGTCGGGAATTCATGGCTGATGTCTCCCACGAACTGCGCACCCCGTTGTCGGTATTGCGCGGTGAACTGGAGGCCATCGAAGACGGCGTGCGCACCCTCGATCAGACCTCTATGAAGTCGCTACAGGGCGAAGTCGGCATGCTGAGCAAACTGGTGGACGACCTGTACGAGCTATCCCTGGCGGACGTCGGCGCACTGAACTATCGCAAGAGCGAATGCGTGCTCAACGAGCTGCTGGAAAGCAGTGCGGCCATGTTTCAAGAACGCTGCAACGCTGCGCAGCTGCGTCTGGAGCTGGACCTGCCGGCGCAACCGCTGCGGTTGGAAGCCGATCCCAAGCGCCTGCAACAACTGTTCGGCAACCTGCTGGAAAACGCTGTGCGTTATACCGATCCGGGCGGTGTACTACGCATCAGCGCTGCCATCGATGGCGACGACGTGCGCATCGAATTCCTCGATTCCGGCCCCGGGGTTGAAGCGCAACAATTGCCCCGGTTGTTCGAGCGCTTCTACCGTGGCGAAGCCTCACGCAATCGCGCCAGTGGCGGTGCCGGCCTGGGATTGGCGATCTGTCACAGCATCGCCCTGGCCCACGGCGGCAGCCTGACGGCCGACCACTCTCCCCTGGGCGGCCTCTGGCTGACCCTGCGCCTGCCACGGAATGCCTGAACATGGTCAACGATACTCCGATTCTCATCGTCGAAGATGAACCCAAACTGGCCGCGTTGATGCGCGACTACCTGACCGTTGCCGGCTACCCGACCCAATGTCTGGACAACGGGTTGGAGGTGGTGCCGGCGGTACGTGCCTGCGAGCCGCGACTTATTCTTCTTGATCTGATGCTGCCTGGACGTGATGGGCTGGAAGTGTGCAGAGAACTGCGCAGCTTCAGCGCGGTGCCCATCATCATGATGACCGCCCGAGTCGAGGAAGTAGATCGCCTGCTCGGACTGGACCTGGGCGCCGACGACTACATCTGCAAACCTTTCAGCCCCCGTGAAGTGGTCGCCAGGGTCAAAGCCATTCTGCGGCGCAGCCCGCAACTTTTGACGTCTGCGGCACGGCGTCTGCAGATTGACGAAGAGCGGTATCAGGCCTCCCTCGACGGTATCGCACTGGACCTGACGCCCCTGGAACTGCGACTGCTCAACACCCTCGCCCGCTCTCCAGGACGAGTATTTTCTCGGGATCAGTTGCTCGACAAGATCTACTCCGATCACCGAGTGGTTACCGACCGCACGGTCGACAGCCATATTCGTAATCTGCGGCGCAAGCTCGAACAGGCCTGCCCGGGGGAGAGTCCCATCGAGTCGTTGTATGGTGTGGGTTATCGGTTTCAGCTCGCCGACGACTGATGCGTCCTCACGGTTGAAGATGATCGCCGCCCCGTTCCGCCGGCTACACGGGCAGAACGGGGCAGTTCGTCAAAGCGGTGTGATCAGAATGTCACACTGGCGCTCAGGCGTGCCGTGCGCGGCTCGCCGACATTGACCGCCAGTTGGCTGCCGGTGGAGGACGGGTAGTACTGTTTGTCAAACAGGTTATCGACGTTGAACTGCAGCGTGGTCTTGTACCCGAACATCGGCGACTCCCAACGTACGAAGGCATCGGCCACGGTGTAGCTGCTCAGCCAGAAATCGTTGGCGTTGTTGGCGGCGCGCTCGCCGACGTAACGTGCACCGGCGCCTGCATGCCAGGCCCCGAATTCCGTCGGGATGTTCAGGTGATGCGTCAGGTACAGGCTCGCGGTGTGCTTCGGCGCATCGGCGAGGCGGTGACCTTCGTCATCCGGATCGTCGAGGATTTCCGTATGGGTATAGGCGTAGGTGCCGATCAGATCCCAGCGCTCGGCCAAACGCCCGGTGACGTCCAGCTCCAGGCCCTGGGAACCGACCTTGCCCGCCGCCTCCGAGAGGCTGACACCATCGACCGTCGAGGTGGTGACGACGTTCTTCTTGACGATGTCGAACAGCGCAATGTTGATGTTCAACCCTGGCAGCGGATCGTACTTCGCGCCGACCTCGTAGCTGCGGCCCTCCTCCGGATCGAACGTGTGGCCGGCATCGTCGACATCGGTATTGGGCTTGAACGAACGGCTGTAGTTACCGTACAGCGACAGGGCGTCAGTGGCTTTGTAGACGAGGCCGAGGAACGGCACGAAGGCATCACCGTTATCGTCGCGGTTGACGGTGTAGCTGCTGCCGCGGCCCTGATCGCTGTACTGATCGTAATGTTGTTGGCGACCACCTAGAACCAGGATCCAGCGGTCGTCGAGGTGCCAGTTGTCCTTGAAGTACACGGAGCTGGAGGTCAGCTGGTTGCTCAGGTCGCTTTGGGTGGCGCTGACGAGACTGGGCTCGGCCAGACGACCATAAACCGGCGACGTGATGTCGAAGCCCGATTGCGCGGTATTACGGTAGGTTTTGCCGCGGAATTGGTCGGACGCTTCGGTGTCCGCGCCGACCAGCAGGTCATGGCGCTGGCCGAACAGGTCCTGCTGGCCGATGAAGTCCCAGCTGGCGTAGCGGGTCTCATCGTCGTAATGGGCGCCATTGGCCGCACGTCGCAGATTGTTGCCGGTCAACGAGCTCGGCTGGGCAATCGAGAGGCTGTAGCGGTCGTTGTTCCAGCCATAGGTAACGCGGGTTTTCCACTCGTCACTCAGCTGATACTCGAAACGCGCGGTAGCCACTTCACGGGTACCGACACTTTTCGCCCAGCGTTCGTCGAGACGTTTGTCGTAGTCGATGTCAGCCGGATGGCCGTTGGTGAATACGGTGCCACGGTCAAAGGGACTGGAGTACTCGTTGTATTCGTAGCTCAGGGTCAGGCTGGCGCGGTCGCCGGTCCAGCTCAGCGACGGCGCGACCAGCGTGCTCTCGTTCACACCGTAGTTGCGCCAGTAATCCTCATGGCCACGTTCAGCGATCAGGCGATAAGCCAGGCCCGTGTCCCCCAACGGACCGGTGGTGTCCAAGGCCATCGTCCCGCCGCCTTCGCTGTAGGCCGAGCCGCTCAGGGTTGTGCTCTGGGTGTATTCGGGCTTCTTGCTGATCACGTTGATCAATCCACCGGGTTCCAGCGCGCCGTACAGCAGCGATGCAGGCCCTTTGAGGACTTCGATACGATCCGTCGTGGCGTTGAAGTTATGCCCCAGATTGGAACGCACGCCATCGCGCAGGATCGAGCCGTCGTCGTTGGTGCCGAAACCGCGCTTGACCAGCGAATCCCGCGAGTTGCCCAAGGTATTGCCCTGGCTGACACCGCTGACGAATTTCATGGCGTCGTCCAGCGAGCGCACCTGATAGTCGTCCAGGGTTTGTTGGGTCACCACATTGATCGATTGCGCCTCTTCCTTGATCGGCACATCACTTTTACTCGCTGTGCTGGCTTGGGACGAGGTGTAGCTCGCGTCCTGGCTGATGCGGCTTGCCTGAATATCAGTGGCCGGCAGCACGACAGGTTCCTGTGCCCATAGAGGAGTGGTCAATAGGACGCAGGACAGGGTGGGCAACGCGTGTTTCAGAAAGACCTTGCGGCGGGCAAAGGACGGGGGATGGCTCAAGACTTCGCACTCGATGAGTTAATAACAATGATTATCATTGTATTGTGCGATGAATTATCAGTAAACACCCTCGCGGCCATTAGCGCGGTATTAATCCGCCGCATAGATGATGGTTTGTGCACTGTTGGACGCAGCCGGTTGGCGGGTGAAGTAGGTGTCGCCTTCATCCGTCTGGATCTCGTAGTCGACCTTGCTGGCGACACGGCCCGATGCACAGGCATGCTTGATGATTTTCAGCACCCGCTGAAACTTCACGCTCTGGGTACCGTTCTGGGCAGGACCGGTGAGCACATTGACCGTTTGAAACCAGCCTTCATTCTTTTTGTTTGACACCAGGGTCCCTGTCAACGCCTCGAAACGCTCCAGACGAGTAAAGCCCCAGAGCGTCTGTTCCTCGACCGCTTTGCCCTGGGTCGCAGAGCCGGTAAACACAAACAGGTTGATGGCCGGATTGTCTTCGCAAAAGAAGTCATAAGGCACCAGCCCGTCGACCATTTTCTTGCCGGAAACGAATCCCTTTTTATGAACCAGAAACATGATCACCTCGACTCAATGACTTCAGCAAAACATCAGCAAACGCTGAGTAAGTTTGAGCGGGGAAGTCTACTGAGGCGAGGCGTACAGGGCCGTCAAGCCAATGTAATATCGTGTAAAGATCACGCCTGATGGGGCAAGCTGATTTCCACGGTCAGCCCACCGGACGGCTCGTTGCGTGCCACAATCGTGCCGCCGTGCATTTCCACGGCCCTTGAGGCAATCGCCAGGCCCAGGCCGAAACCGGCACTAGCCTCGTTCAGGCCGCGCTCGAACGGGTGGAAAATGCTCTGCAGCCGCTCGTTTTCAACACCCGGCCCCTGATCGGTGATCCACACCCTCAGGCAGCTTGCGTCGGGATTGACCTCAGCCGACACAACAACAGTCGTCATCGGCTTGGTATGGCGCACCGCGTTGCGAATGACGTTCTCGAAACACCGATACAGCAACTCGCCACTAACACGACTGGCAAAGGCCGGACACGCCCGCAGGCTGACCCGGCAACCTTTCATTCCCGCCTCGAATTGAGCGTCCTCGACAATCACCGTCAGCAACTCAATGATATCGAGCGGATCGCGTTCGATACTCTCGGGCCGGCCCTGCATGCGCGCCAGGGTCAACAACGCCTCGATCAGCGTGTCCATGCGCACCGATTCGCGCTCGATGCGCTCCACCATTTCCTGGCGAGCCGGTTCTTGCTGTAACAGCCCGATGGCCGCTTGCATGCGCGTCAACGGCGAACGCAGTTCGTGAGAGATGTCGTGCAACAGGTGTTGCTGGGCCTCCACCAGCAGTTTCAGCTGGTTGGCCATTCGGTCGCAGTCCTCGGCCAGATCGACGATTTCATCACGGCGCCTACCCATCATCGGCTTGACCCGGGTTTCGAAACGCCCCTTGGCCACGTCGCTCATCGCTCGCCTGAGATAGGCCAACGGCCACGCCAGGTAATACGCCATATAGCCGCTGAACAGTGCACTCATCACCGTGCCGATAATCAGCGGAATCGAACGTCCGGGCCCTCCTCTTTCACCTTCTTTGCCAGGGGACTGTGACGATTTGAGCGACAGCACGACACCGTCCTTGCTGATGACCGAACGCTCATAGGCCGGATGCGGAACTGGCGATCCCGCCAGCAACTGACCGGCACTGTCATACACGCCAATGGCCTGGTCGTCAGGGTGCTCCCACACTGCCAGCAACTGCCGGCCCGATTCGACACCGAACTGTCGCAGCAGCTGCTCTTCGCTGGCCAGGACCGCCTCCAGATGAGGATCTCCCGGCCCAAAACTGCCCAGCACCAGAATGCCCAACCCGACCAAAAACGTCAGGCTGGTGGCGAGCCAAAATGCCAGGAACAGCTTCCAGAATAGTCGACTGGGTTTCATCATTCGGCGATCAACAGGTAACCGAGGCCACGCACGCTCTGAATCCAGGCCTTGGCGTCGGGGCGCGGCCCCAGCTTCTGACGAATGCTACTGATGTGCACATCGATACGCCGGTCGTAGCGGGTCAAGGGACAGCCCAAGGCATTGAGGGACAGATCTTGTTTGCTCACCACCTGCCCGGCACAGCGGGCCAGCTCTTCGAGCAAGCTGAACTCGGTACTGGTCACCCCCAACTCACGCCCCTGCCAGAGGGCCTGTCGCTTGCCGGGCCACAACACCAGCGGGCCCGTCCTGATCACTTCCGTAGTGGGCTGACCCACCGGCTGCACCCTGCGCATGATCGCCCGTAAACGCGCCACCAGTTCACCCGGCGAACTGGGCTTGGGCACATAGTCATCGGCGCCCAGTTCCAGGCCGGTGATCTTGTCGATGTTATCGCCACGGGCCGTGAGCAACACCACCGGCACCTGGCTGACGGCGCGAATGCGCCTGAGCACTTCAATACCCGACAGCCGCGGCAGCATCACGTCAAGCACCACAATGCTGTAGCGACCGGAAAGCGCATGAACTTCACCCTCCTCCCCCGTATGCACCGCAGTCGCCTCGAAGCCTTCACGCTCCAGGTATTGGCTGAGCATTCCAGTCAGTTCCTGGTCATCGTCGACTAGCAATACGGAGATCATGGGGAGCTCTTGAGTGGGGATCGGCCAATTATCGCCCGTGCATCGCACAGCGTCATTGCCTTACGCCAACCTTTACCTAACTTGACACTTGGTTAACCGCACCAAACGCACCGAGCTTTTATGCTTCACCTCCACCAGCCTGCCCGCTCAGCGGTACCTCGTCCTGTTTTGAGATATCCGCGCCCGCCTACGCTGCTTGTCGATGTGTTCTGGAAAAAGATCTTGATGAATTTTTCGCGTCTGCTCTGCTCGGTTGCCCTCCTGTTAAATGCCACACTTGCGCACGCCCAAGGCTTCAAAATCTCCGATATTCGCATCAACGGTCTGCAACGGGTTTCCGCTGGCAGCGTGTTCGGCGCATTGCCATTGAACGTCGGTGATGAGGCGGATGATCAACGCCTGGTGGAGTCCACCCGCGCGCTGTTCAAAACCGGTTTCTTTCAGGATATCCAGCTGGGCCGCGACGGTGATGTCCTGATCATCACCGTCGTCGAGCGTCCATCGGTTGCCAGTATCGAGATCGAGGGCAACAAGGCGATCTCCACGGAAGACCTGATGAAGGGCCTTAAGCAGTCAGGTCTGGCCGAAGGCGAGATCTTCCAGCGCGCCACCCTAGAAGGTGTGCGCAACGAACTGCAGCGCCAATACGTTGCGCAGGGACGCTACTCGGCATCGGTCGACGCCGAGGTGATTTCACAACCGCGCAACCGCGTGGGCCTGAAAATCAACATAGATGAAGGCACGGTCGCGGCGATCCAGCACATCAACGTGGTAGGTAATACCGTCTTCGCCGAAGAACAATTGATCGATCAATTCACCCTCAAGACCAGCAACTGGCTGTCGTTCTTCAAGAACGACGACAAGTACGCCCGTGAAAAACTGTCCGGAGACCTGGAACGTCTGCGCTCCTATTACCTGGATCGCGGTTACATCAACATGGACATCACGTCGACCCAGGTGTCGATCTCACCGGACAAGAAACACGTGTTCATCTCCGTCAACATCAGCGAAGGCCATAAGTACACGGTTCGTGACATCAAGCTCAGCGGCGACCTGAAAGTCCCTGAAGACCAGATCAAGTCCCTGCTGCTGGTCCAGAAAGGCCAGGTGTTCTCTCGCAAGCTGATGACCACCACGTCCGACCTGATCACCCGTCGCCTGGGCAACGGGGGTTACACCTTCGCCAACGTCAACGGGGTGCCTCAGGCTCACGATGAAGACCACACAGTCGATATCACTTTCGCGGTCGATCCGGGCAAGCGCGCCTACGTGAACCGCATCAACTTTCGCGGTAACACCAAGACCGACGACAAGGTGCTGCGACGCGAGATGCGTCAGATGGAAGGTGGCTGGGCGTCGACTTACCTGATCGACCAGTCCAAGACTCGTCTTGAACGCCTGGGTTTCTTCAAGGAAGTCAACGTCGAAACACCGGCGGTGGCGAGTCTCGATGACCAGGTTGACGTGAACTACAGCGTTGAAGAACAGGCGTCCGGCTCCATCACCGCCAGCGTCGGCTTCTCACAAAGCGCCGGTTTGATCCTCGGGGGTTCGATCACCCAGAACAACTTCCTGGGGACCGGCAACTACGCCAGCGTGGGTCTTACCCGCTCGGAATACCAAAGCAAGTACAACTTTGGGTTCACCAACCCCTACTTCACACCGGACGGAGTGAGCCTGGGCTACAACGTGTTCTACAGCACGACCGATTACACCGACTACTACGATGACGGCGTTTCGTACTACGCCATCAACAGCTATGGCGCCGGCTCCACGTTCGGCTACCCGATCAATGAAACTTCACGGTTGAGTTTTGGCCTGACCGCGCAACATGACAGTATCGAACCAGGCACCTACAGCGCCGATGAGATCTACGACTTTATTGAACGAGAGGGCAAGGAGTTCACCAACTTCAAGGCCAACCTCGGCTGGTCGGAATCGACCCTGAACCGCGGCGTGCTGGCCACCCGCGGGCATTCACAAAACCTGAACCTGATGGTGACGGTGCCCGGCAGTGACCTGAGCTTCTACAAGATCGATTACACCGGGCAGACCTTCCTGCCGGTCAGCGAATCCACCTCGCTGAGGTTCCATACCAAACTCGGCTATGGCAACAGTTACGGCTCAACCGACGGCCTGCCGTTCTATGAAAACTACACCGCCGGTGGCGAGGGTTCGGTGCGCGGCTTTGAAAGCGGCACCCTCGGCCCGCGCAACACCCCGGCCACCGGCACGTATGCCAGTGCCGGGCAGACGTATTATTCCGATCGGGACACCGACGCCCTGGGCGGCAACATCCTCATCACCGGTGGCATGGAATATTTGTTCCCGACGCCGTTCATCAAGGACAACAAATCCCTGCGTACCTCGGTGTTCTGGGACGTCGGCAGCGTCTACTCAAACAAGTGTTACCTGAGCACCACCCAGGCTTGCGACGGTATTGACCTCAACCAGATGGCCAGTTCTGTGGGTGTTGGCGTCACCTGGTATAGCCCGCTAGGCCCCTTGAGCGCCAACCTGGCCTTTCCGGTTCGAACGCCCGATGACGCCAACACGCAAGTGTTCCAATTTTCCATGGGGCAGACGTTTTGACCCAGCGAACGCAACCATGAGCAGATGACCATGCTCCTTGGATTCGTCGTCAGCTTCGGCTTCATACTGCCCATCAATGCGCCGCAGAATATGGTGTGCCTGGGCACGGATACCTTCAATCCAAAACAATTCGCCCGGGTTGGCGTGGTGATTACGCTGATCGGTTATGGATTGCTGTTGGTGTTTGCCAGTACGTACTGGGCGTGGCTGGGGTGGATGTGAAACGCTTCAATCGCTCCTCTTGAGGCTCATGCCCAACCGACTGAAATCCCCAGGCAGGGTTCGCAGGACGGCCGTCAGGATCGGAAGCAACGCAGAGGTCAGCGCGGTGGCGCTGGCAAAGCCTAAATGGATCAGAATCAGGAAGGCACTGAGGACAGCAAACATCCCCAATGTGCCAATCTTGTCTAGCCTTGGATGCCCAGCCACTGCCCGGCCTGGGTGGTCAACAGCGCAGTACCCGGCATGCAACTTGCCTTCAGTCGCCCAACCCAAAAGAAGCAGGCCAGAAACGGCTGCCAAGCGTTTCTGCGAGCCCGTCATTGGCCCCAGCTCAGCCAAGCTAGCCACGATGGCGGCCTTGCCACCGGGCACTTTGTCGGTTTCGGGGGGGGGCAACATATTCAGCACAATGACGATCAAGACAATCGACATGATGATTGCCCTTGTTCATCTGTTTAAGTGTTAGCAATTTACCGCCAGGGCATTGATAAGCGTCGCGTTGTTCCTCGTATTTGAAATCCGTGCGATCAAAAAACTCAGTACCGTCACCTTGATTGTTGACCGAGCGATTAGGCGGTACGAACGCCGTGATGCCGGCATCTTCACAGGCTTGAAACTGTTCGCCATTGGAGTAGCCGGCATCGGCCGTGACGCTTAATTGCGATTGATTCAGTTCAGCTTTAGCAGCTTTTGCCATCGGCTCAAGCTGCTGCCGATCGGCGCCATCCTGAGTTACCTCATGGTGCAGAATCAGACAATGCTCAGCATCCACAGCGCTTTGGATGTTGTACGCCACGAACGTGCCAGAAGGCGTCCGCATTTTTTGCGCATCGGACTCGCCCACAATGTGTTGAACCAGACCTTGAGCTTCCATCAGCCCTTGGCAGGTCTGGTTATTGGCCTTTTTTATCTGCAACTCCCGAAGAGCCGTTTGCACGGCCGAGCGATTGATCGACCCTCCTCCCTCATTACGATCCGCTTCATCGAGCTGCGCCAGATAGCGCGCAATTCGCTGATCGAGCACCGCTTCCTGGTGCTTGAGTTTTTTCGGGGTCATCTGTTTGCGGCTTGAGAGCAGGATCGTACGAAGGGCGTCCGGTAGCCTTGGGTCTGGCTTTGTCGAAACCCAGTGGCTCAAAGTCCAGAAGCGAAACATAGGCTTCGATGACGCGAACCAGATGGTCATCAGGAATAAGTTCGTCCAGCGACACTGGAAACAGTGCTGGCTGGGAGCGGTTTTCACCTTGGATATAGCGCATAAGAAAAATGCCCGTATCTTGCGATACGGGCATTTTCTTTAACCGGCCAGCAGATTGCCAGGTTTTCACACAGTCTGCATAGAGTGGCGTTTTTGTGAAGTCCAGATTATTCGAACGCAGACAGAGAGACCCCAGCGCTTATCGTTGACCGCCCCCGCCTTGACCACCACCGCCGCCAGGCCCGCCATGCTGACCACCACCACCACCACCACCACCACCACCACCACCTGGAGGCATGAATAACCAACAGCCCGACAATGACGACAACAGAGCGACCACTACCGCTACTTTTGCTACACGATTCAGCTTCATTACAGCACTCTCTTTTTCAGCAACAAACAATACTTGCCGCTTATGACAGTGCAATCATTGATCTGATCAATTTTTCGTGTAGCTGAATGGTACAAATTGTGTTGAAAACGACATATTAATCCCTTCACTACTGTAGTGCTCAACTACTCCTGTGCACGGCATCAAGTTCTTTCTCCCCCTTTGTAGGTGCAGCGCTCACTCGATTTCGACCCTGAGACTTTGCCAGGTAGAGGGCAAGGTCAGCCCGACTGATCAAGGCCTTCTCATCATGGTCACTATCGTGAAGGGTATACGTTGCCTGCCCCAGGCTGACAGTCACGAAACCGAAAGGGCTGGAAAGGTGCTGAAGTCGCTCGTCGGCGATACCACGCAAAATCGATTCGGCAACCGACCGCGCTCCTGACTCGTCCGTGTCAGGCATCACTACAGCGATTTCTTCACCGCCATAGCGCGCCGTCATGTCACCTGGACGACGCACACAGAGTGAAATGGACTGACTAATAATGCGCAGGCATTCGTCTCCGGCGAGATGCCCATAGTGATCGTTGTAACGTTTAAAAAAATCTACGTCAATCAAGATCAGCGACAAAGGACTTCCAAGTCGCTTGGCACGCTTGAATTCGACATCCAGAAACTGATCGAAATGCCGACGATTGGCCAGACCGGTGAGCTTGTCCTCGCTGGCGAGAATCTCCAGCGACTGGTTAAGTTCGATCAACGCAGCCTGTGCAGTGCGCATTTGTTTCTCGACCCGAATACGACGACTTATATGAGAAATCAACCTGCGGCCCAGTGCGACCAACAGCCCCAACAGCAACACCACCACCGCGGCGAACTGTTTTGTTTGGGTCCACCACGCTTGCATTGCCTCGGTCTGGCCCAAGGCTACAGTCGTCACCAAGGGATATTGATCGCTTCTCTTGAACGCATAGATACGGTGCACACCATCGACTTTTGAAGCAAAGGTCACGGTCCCTGACGATGTATTACGCAAATGCTCGGAGAATATGGGTGCCCGCGAAAGGTCACGATCGATGTCCTGCACATTAAAAGGAAACCGAACCAAAAGACGCCCTTCGGACGAGGTCAGGCTGATCGCACCGAACTGACCCACGTGAATGGTTCGATACAGTTTAAGAAAGTGTTCGAGGCTGATGGTGACGGCGATCACACCGGCAAAACCTCCATCCGGATGATCGATGCGTCGACTGACCGAAATCACCCAGGCGCCGGTGGCGCGACTGAGAATCGCCGGACCAATGAAGACACCGCGATCCCGATTGTCACGGTGATGCTTGAAGAACTCACGATCGGCGTTGTTGCTCTGAGCTAAGGCCGGCGTATTGCTCGAGAACGTCCAGTTACCCAGGGCGTCATACAGCACCACGCTGTTCAATTGCGTGAGCGCATCCATCTCCTGCGCTACGAGCAATCTCAGGCGTTCGAGCTGCTGCGGGCCGACCCCGTCTTTTTCGATCCTTTCGGTCAGGCCAAGCAGTACCAGCTCACTTTGCTTGAAGGTGCCCTCGGTATACGTGTTGAGGGCGTTGGTCAGGTTCAAGGTATCGGTTTCGATATCACTCAAGGTGCTCTGCCGAGCCGTCCATATCTGCCACGCAGTCAGTAGCACCACGGATGCACACACTAGAGCAGTCAGCAAAGTGGCCAGTCGAAGATCGCGTTTCAAAAGAGTTCCGTGGTTGTTGGATACACATTCGTCAAAAGCCTGCGCAGTATAAAAGCCTTCGAACCGCACTAATGACTGGAATGAAAGCTATTGACCCGACTGTCTGCCAATTTGAACACCACGCGCTGCGGGTGGTTGACCGAAACCAGATACTCCACCGGCTGGCCTTGGGTGTCGAATATCACCCCCCGATACACCAGCGCCGCCGTCCCGGGTTCGACTTCCAGCAGCCGCGCCTCTTGGTCATTCATAGTGGCAATGCTTAACGTCCCCTCGTCGCTTTATTTCAATCTGATACCGCGCTAACAACAACGCATACAACGAGGCCCCCTCGATCAGATCCCCCGCCACCAGCTCCGGCACGCGGGCGGCAGGAATGTAGCTGGTCTCGATGCAGAACGGCTTTTGGTCCACGGTGCGCAAACGCCTGATGGTCAGCAACGCATCCCCCTCCTGAATCTTCAGCAGTTTGGCGACGCGGGCGCTGGCCTGGGTTTGTTCGAAGTAGAGCAATTTGCTGCCGGGCCGGGCTCCCGCCTGTTCAACCACTTCGGCAATGCCTTTACGCGCCACTGGACCGAAATACTGATTTTGATACCTGTCTTGACGGCGACTTTGTTGCCTAACAGGTATGAATCCAGCGCTGTAGGAGCCATGAAGTTTGCCTCGACTTTGCCTGAATTGGAAAGAGACACCGGCATCAGGATTTACGGCGTCGTGGATGAGAGCCAAACGATGAGCCGGTCGATCAGTATTCAACTGGAAAAGAAAGACATGGGGCGTTCCAGTGGGCGGTGATATCCCTCTGTAGTTTTGAGCGACGGCACGATGAGTGCAGACCTCGTAAACCCCAAAGAGCGTACGTGGGATGCTTGGTATGACTATGACTATGACTATGACTTTGCCACGGCAGGATTTCCGGGCCTAACAGGCATGATTCGCTATCCGCATGGCGACAACATCAATCTGCCTGCATTGGGGGGGGGCAGCAGCCTTACGGAGTCTTCGAAAGACTTGGAGTTGGCGTACGTTATTCAGTCCGGCCCAGCGAAGGATTTGGCGTTTCGCGTAAGAGAGGCCTTCTACCGAAATGAGCAGGGGGCTGCCTCAACCTTCCGAAGTGACAATGAAACGCGAACAAACGTCGATTACACCATTAAAATATGGTGAACCGTCGGCTCTGCCTGCGCTTGACGCAGGCAGAGCCTGTTTTCACACGGTACGCCCACCCAGGGTTTCGGCTACCCAGTCCGCAATGTACTGGCCAGCGTTGATGCTGTTGTCGAAGCTTGAGTGCTGCACACCACCCTCTCGCTCGGTGAAGACCTTCAGCGCGCGTTTGGGGCTATTTACCAATTGCTCAAACGTGCGGTGAGCCCACTTGAGCGGGATCTGGGAATCCTTTTCTCCGTGAGTTACAAGGAAAGGTACCTTGATGCGATCGAGAATGCCGTCCAAATGCACGTTCTCCGAAATTTGCATGAAGTCATCGATGTCCTTCGCCCCCCAAACCCAGCAGACATGTGTCCAGTAATGAGGTACCGGCAAGCTCCCTTCCTTCTCGAGCCGGCGTTTCTGCACATCACGCCAGTCGTGGTTGGCACCCCATACAACGCCACAGGCGAAACGTGGTTCAAAAGCAACAGCGCGCGGGCAGTAGTAACCACCCAAGGACACGCCTTCCAGACCGATACGCTTCGGGTCAACTTCGGATCGAGTTTCCAACCAGTCGACGACTCGACTGGCCCAGTGCTCGCTATCATAGCGAGCGGTGAGACCATGCAGACGCAGCGCCTCGCCAGTACCTGGCTGGTCGATGATAAGCGAGGATACACCGCGCTTGGCCAACCAAGCCGGCAAGCCGACGCGGTATTTCATTTCTTTAGTCGAGTCCAGGCCGTTGACCTGAACCAGCAGCGGAGTCGGGCCCTCGACCCCTTCCGCACGCACATAGAGGCCGGAGATGATCTTTCCCTCATAGGGGATTTCGACGCGTTCGCAGTTCTCTTTGGATAGGGCAATGCCACGGGCGAAAGTTTCCAGAAAACGCTGGTACAGCTCTTTACGACCAGGCGCACCATGGGCTTGCAGGCGCTCGCAGGTGAGGAAATAGGTGGCAGCACGGTTGTACTTTTCGCCCGCAGATAGCAGCCGGCCAGCAACCTCGTCTTCCTCAGCAAGACCGCAGAGTTTGTCAGCCATCTTTGACCACGTCTCGCGGAAGGCTGCGGTGCCGGTCGCGTCGGGTTGTTTCGCGGCCTCTTGTAGAGACGCGCACATCTCTTCGATCTCGCCTATGCGAGCACCCATTTCGATGGCGAGATCCACCGACAGGTTCCAAACATAATTAGTGGGGAAGTAGCGGAACATTTTCTTATTGTCCTTTTGCAGTCGGAAGACGAGCCCGGAAACTTCAGGCACACCGGGCACGATCAGAACAGGACGTTATTCAGCGCGATTACTTTTGGCCAATCGCGAGTAAGGATGCGAGGTATCACGAAACGCGATACAACGTACAAGAGCTACCAATGCGCTCATGTTGTCGAAACTGGACACCGCACAATCCTTTCGGATCATCGGCGCAAATAAACCGTAACAGTTGGTGATTCAGTTGAGCACAACGGTTTCTCCGATTTACCTGTCGGCCTGGTCTAGCGTTTGAATAAAATCGTGGACTGTTTCTCTCAGCCAACGGTGCATGGGATCACCATCCATGCTGCGGTGCCATTGCATGAACTCTCTCATAACTGGGATCTTCACCGGGGGTGGAAGGATACGAAGCGGTAGGTATCGAGAGTACAACTCGGCCAGCCTACGGTGCATGGTAGCGACTCGATGAGTGCCGACGAGCAGCTGTGGAAGCGTGTTGAAATCATTGGTAATGACTTCAAGTCGGCGTTTGAAGGCGTATTGACTCATAAACCAGTCTTCAATACTTAGTTGTCGAGACCGACCAAATCCGACGGAGATATGTCCCATTTCCATGTACTGCTCCAGCGTCAGTACCTCGCCGACTGCATTGTTACCACTCCAAACAACGCAAACGTGCTCTTCCTCGAATAGCAATTGGGATGGGTGCCCCTCAATGAGATAGCGCTCCGGCACGATCATCAGGTCGATTTCCCCCCCGAAGGGTCATTTCCACGGCCTGCTCCCCAGGAGGATACATCTCAAAGGTGATCCCCGGAGCTTCCTGGTGTATGCGCTGAATCACTTGCGCAAAGAGAACGCTGATTAGGTAGTCCGACGTGACGAAGCGGAAATGCCGCTTGCTGGATGCTGGATCAAAAACGGGTTTCGCTGTGATAGAAGAACGAATCGTCAGCAGCACGTCTCGTACAGGTTTTGCTAATTCAAGCGCATAGGGCGTGGGTTGCATTGACCGACCTACCTGCACCAGCAGATCGTCTTCAAAGTACTTTCGGAGCCTTCCGAGTACACCGCTCGCAGCGGATTGGGTCATGTGAAGACGCTCAGCAGCATGAGTGATGTTCTGCTCTTCCAGGAGCACGTCTAGAGCTACCAAAAGATTCAGATCTAAGTGATGAAATCGCATTGCGATGCATCTCCGCTATTGTAGTTATTTTTGAGATACCTTCGTCCGATATTCTCGATACGTCAAGCTAGCCTCCACCCGTCGTCTAATAGTCCTCTCCTAGTTGGTTCTCCAGCCATGTATCGAGTTTTCGGATAGCTGGCATCTCAAGTTGCGATTAGTCAGCAACTGCCTCTGACAGCACCCTCCACTCCAGTCGTGCGGCACGCCTACCGCAGTGACACCACCACCGGCACCGCTGCCGGATCATAATTTCAATGGAGTGGTAACCATGAACATTCTTGGCCTTGATGCCTTGGTATTTGGCGTCGATGACCTGCAAGCCTGCGCTGATTGCCTTCGTGATTACGGACTGACCGCAGTACACCTGGATGCCGAAAGAGGTCACTTTGAGTCCCTAGACGGATCGGCCATTATCATCCGTCGTCCAGAAGATCCAGAGCTACCTCCGGCAATGGGCCCCGCGCCCTCACTGCGCGAGACTATCTATGGGGTTACAAGCTCTACCGATCTCGCCGCAATCGAGGATGAGTTGAGCCGGGATCGCGAGGTACGTCGCGATGCGAATGGCACCCTGCATACAGTAGATGACCTTGGTTTTGCTATTGCCTTCCAGGTCTCTTGGCGTCGCCGCTTCAATGCTCCAGCAGACCTAACCAACGCCCCGGGCAGCACGCCACAACGCCCTATCAACCAATTGGGCATCACCCCCGAGATGGATGCTTTACCTCGCACGCTTTCGCACGTCGTGTATTTCGTCCCCGACGTAGCAAAAGGTGAAGCCTTCTATCGCGATCGACTGGGCTTCGTCACCACCGACAGCTTCATTGGTGTCGGCCCCTTCATGCGACCAAAAGGCATGGATGACCATCACTGCCTGTTCATGATTCAGACCCCTGCTCACATGCAGGGCTGCGAGCACTTCACCTTTCATATGGGCAGCGGCACAGAGGTCCTTCTCGCGGGTACCCGTTTTCAGCAGAAGGGTTGGACGAGCTTCTGGGGCCCCGGTCGCCACCTCTTCGGCTCCAATTGGTTCTGGTATTTCAACAGCCCTCTGGGCTGCCACATCGAATACGACGCCGACATGGACAAGCACGATGACGCCTGGGCTGCTCGCGAAGCTCCTATGTCCGCAGACAACTCGCAGTTGTTCCTATTTACCTCTCGCGAGAAGTGGGCTCCGGGTGGCCCGCCGCCAAAGCAGGGCTAAATGGTGGATCGTAGCGTAGCGCTCTGCCCTCTCGATCAACTCAAAGAAGGCCACGCGCTCGGCTTTGATCCCTTCAGGTCAGGCGGCGACACCGTGTTTGCCCTACTACATCGAGGAGAGGTGCGGGTCTATCGCAATAGCTGTCCTCACCTCGATGTGCGCCTGGAATACAGAAAGGATCGATTCCTGTCAGCCGACGGGCAGCGCGTCATCTGCTATGCGCATGGCGCGCAGTTTATGCCGGACAGCGGTGAGTGCGTATTTGGCCCATGTCTAGGGCAATCGTTAACGGCTTTTAAGTTCCGGTGCGAGGAAGGTTTGCTTCTTCTCTGCATAGACCAATTCGACCAACCCATTGAGGTATCGCGCGGCGCGATAGGTCACATCTGAGGACTCGATTAGTCAAATCCTACTGCGCTCGAGAAACTCAACCTCTCGCACGAACAACGACCGCATCTATCAAGTATGCGGAGAACAAGAACAACACGTGAGTAACTTCATGAATATTGCAAAAGTGCTGATCGTCGGTGGTGGTATTGGTGGTTTGTGTGCCGCCATCGCATTGTGCCGTAAAGGGATTGAGGTCGACCTGGTCGAGATTAAGACCGAATGGACTGTCTACGGCGTTGGCATCATCCAGCAAAGCAACGTAGTCCGCGAAATGGCGAAGCTGGGCCTGCTCGATGCCTATCTTGATGCAGCTTACGCATTCGAAGACGTTGGTATCTACAACACCGACGGCCTACCTCTAGTTCGGATTCCTGGCCAGCGTCTTGCCGGCCCAGAGTATCCAGCCAACGTTGGCATCTCCCGCAGAGCCCTGCATAAGGTACTTAGCGAAACAGCTATCCAACTCGGCACCGACGTTCGCCTAGGTACCTCAATCGAGAGTTTTGAGCAGAACGAAGATGGTATCGATGTGCTGCTCAACGATGGAAGCCGAGCTCGCTACTCTCTGGTTGTAGGCGCTGACGGCCTGTTCTCCAAGGTTCGTAACCTGATGTTCGGCGACAAGTACCAACCTCGCTTCACCGGCCAATCCGTATGGCGTTACAACTTTCCACGCGCACCTGAAATCGATCATCTCGCCAACTACCAAGGCCCTTCCGGTAATGCGGGCCTCGTCCCTCTGGCTGATGACTTGATGTATCTCTTCACCACTTCTCACGAGCCGGGCAATCCCTGGATGGATGAAGGAACCCTGGCGGAGGAGCTTCGCAAGCGCCTCTCCAGCTTTGGTGGCCTGATCGGCAAATTGCGTGAGCAGATCACTGATAACTCACAGGTTGTCTACAAGCCGCTTGAGGCAGTGTTCGTCGATGAGTGTTGGTACCACGGACGCGTCCTGCTTATCGGAGATGCCGCTCACGCCACTACTCCACACCTCGGCCAAGGTGCTGGCATGGCGATTGAGGACGCCGTTGTTCTGAGCGAAGAGCTTATCTCTGGTGGCACCTTGGCTGAACAACTGCAGCGCTTCATGGATCGTCGATTCGAGCGATGCAAGTTCATTAGTGAGAAGTCTCTGTTCGCTGGCGAAAAAGAAATGCAACAAGACCGCGACTTCGACCGCATAGCACTAGTCAAGCAAATGCTGGAGGTCACAGCACACCCTGTCTGATATCGCGGCGGTGCACCAAGCCTGTGGCGCACCCGTTCGCAAACCAACACTGACCTAAAAAAAACAAGAATGAGGTGACTTAAATGCTGTCTCGCAAGCGCGCATTCACCCGGCCGTTGCCGCCACTCAAACCTCTCGCATTCGCTATTTCTATGCTAGCGATCACCGCAGGACTACCTGATGCCCACGCATTCGAATTCGATACGGGAAACCCCGACCTTCGAGCACGGTGGGATAACACCCTGAAATACAGCGCGGCATGGCGTACAAAAGATCAGAGCGACAAACTAATCGAAGGCCAAACAGCGCTCAACCAAGATGACGGTGACCGTAACTTCGACAAGGGTCTTATCTCCAATCGTCTGGATCTGCTCTCTGAAATGGACATCACGTACAAAAACGTGGGAGCTCGTTTGAGCGGAGCCGCATGGTACGACGACGTCTACAACCGCGGCACCGACAATAACGATCCGACCCGCGCCAATAGCTACTCAGTAGCCTATGACGAGTTCACCCATAACACCCGCACCCTGCATGGCCGTAAGGGTGAGCTCCTGGATGCCTTCCTTTTTGGCAAGACCGATGTCGGCGACATGCAAGCCTCGGGTCGGGTGGGTCAGTACGCAATGCAGTGGGGGGAAAGTCTTTTCTACGGCATGAATGGTATCGCCGGCGGCATGGCGCCAATCGATGTAGTCAAAGCCTTGTCGGTACCCAATACCCAGTTCAAGGAGCTGATCCGTCCAGTCCAGCAGATCTCAGGCCAGCTCCAATTGACTCCGGATGTATCCATCGGCGCCTATTACCAGTTCGAATGGGAGGCTAACCGCCTACCAGCCGAAGGCAGCTACTTTTCCACCAGCGATACCTTCGGTGAAGGTAACGAGCGCATGTTCATAGGCGCTCCGCTGTTTCCGGGTGCCCAACCGCTGGCTTTCTATCACGGCAAGGACAAAGATGCGAAGGACTCGGGGCAAGGCGGCGTCCAACTTCGTTGGCGTACCGAGACGGTGGACTGGGGCGTATACGCCATCCGTTTCCATGATAAGAACCCACAGCTAAACGTGCGTCCGGACTTCGCTAATCTGAACCCTCAGTCGGGCAAAGCCGGCGAGTACTACTGGGTCTATCCGGAAGGTATTGAGGCCCTGGGCGCGAGCTTCTCCACCACACTCAGCAACTACAACATTGCTGGCGAGCTCTCCACTCGCTGGAACCAGCCTCTGGCATCCACCAACCAGCACGCTCTTGCACCGGGCGAGTCGATCAACAACGACGAAGCCCCCCTGTATGCGACGGGGAAGACTCTGCACGCGAACATCTCCTGGCTGTCCAGCCTCGAGCCGAACTTTATCGTCCCGGAAGCCAACTTCCTCGGTGAGATTGCGTGGAACAGAGTCATGAGCGTCAGCAAAAACAAAGACGCCATTGACCCGAATGCAGACCGCGACGCGACCAGTCTGCGACTTGTTTATGAACCTATGTATCGCCAGTTCCTACCGGGTCTGGATTTGTCTGTGCCTATCGGAGCCAGCTACACAAACGGCGCCTCCGAGGCACTGGGTACCGGCTTCGGCGCTGATCACGGCGGTGACCTCAATATCGGGCTCAAAGGCAACTATCTGAACACCTGGAATCTGGGCCTGACGTACACGCACTACTACGGCCCGGAAAATACCCTCCTGGATGCCGCCAACCACTTCACGTTCGAACAGTCGCTCAAAGACCGCGACTTCCTTGCCTTCACTGTCGGCCGCACCTTCTGACCGAGGATTATTCGATGAAAAACAATAAGAAATTTGTATCCCTGCTCACTACCTTGAGTGCCTCGCTGTTTTTTGCTCACGGGGCAATGGCTACAGTCTCCGCCGATGAAGCGGCCAAATTGAAGTCGACGTTGACTCCGTTTGGCGCACAACGCGCAGGAAACGCCGACGGTAGTATTCCGGAGTGGAAAGGTGGCCTCACCCAGGCCGATCCCTCATACAAGGAAGGCGGCAAGCGCAACGATCCGTTCGCGACCGACCAGGCTCTGCTCACCATTACTGCCCAGAACATGGCTCAGTACGCCGATAAGTTGTCGGCCGGCACCCAAGCCATGCTGAAAAAGTACCCGGGCAGCTACAAAGTCGAGGTGTACCCAACTCATCGCAGTGCCGCTGCCCCGCAGTCCATCTACGATACAACCTTCGCTAATGCCACCGGTAGCAAACTGGTGGACGGCCCGGCCGGCCCCATGCCTGAAAGTGCTGCCGGCGGTATTCCGTTCCCTATCCCCCAGAATGGTGCGGAAGCAATCTGGAACCACCTCCTGCGTTGGCGCGGAGCTTCGTGGCACGCCAACTTCACTCAGTACCTCACCACTGCAGATGGGAAACATGTACTGACTAACGACTCCCGGGCAGATCTGCAAATGCCTTGGTACCTTCCCGGTTTCAGCAGTGGCAAGGGCGTGTTCTGGGCAATCCGGATGACAAACGACGGCCCCCCACTGCGCGCCGGAGAGGCAATCACAGGTCTAGAGAATATCAACGCCGATAATACCGCTGCCTGGACTTACTTGCCTGGTCAGCGCCGAGTGCGCCGTCTTCCTAACGCCTGCTGCGACACCCCTACTCCTGCGACCGCTGGGGTGATGAGTTTCGACGAGGTGAATGTGTTTAACGGCCGAATTGACCGCTTCGACTGGAAGCTGGTCGGCAAGAAAGAGATGTACATCCCGTACAACTCGAACCGGGTATTCACCGCCTCCAGTCCCGAAGCACTCTTCGATGAGCATCACATGAAATCCGACGCCGTGCGTTGGGAACTGCACCGTGTTTGGGTAGTTGAAGCCACCCTGAAGAACGGAGCACGGCACGTTATGCCAAAGAGTACCTATTACCTTGACGAGGACACCTGGACTGCCGTTCTGGGTGATCGCTACGACGCCAGGGGGCAGCTCGCAAAAGTGTTGTGGACTTCGCCAGTTGCTCTGCCCGACCTCCCAGGCACTGCATCAGTCACTACCGGGTTTTACGACCTGCTCTCCGGTGCATGGTTCGTCGGTGACGTTTTTGCTGGGAAGAACGAGCAGTACCGCATCGTGCCACCCTTTAAGGAGTCGGTATTTACCGCCGACGCGATGGCTGGCGAAGGCGTTCGATGATCTTGGCGGGGCGTAAGCCCCGCCTGCTTCAAATAAGAACAAAAAAGGTTGTGTGCAATGAAAAAGATAATCTCAGGCTTGCTAATGGCAGCAAGCTGCACCTTGCTGCCAGTCTGGGCAGCAGATACGGTAGATGTCCTTTCCCAGAAGGCCGTGCTCGGGTCTCAAGCACTGCATGCGGTACTTCTGGACGTCAATCAAGCCGGTTCGCGGCTGGTTGCAGTCGGAGAGCGCGGTGTTGTGCTGCTGTCAGATGATGACGGCCAGCATTGGCGACAATCTGCCAGTCCCGTCAGCACCACGTTGACCAGCGTGCAATTCGTCGACGCCAAGAATGGCTGGGCAGTAGGGCACTCCGGTGTCGTGCTGTATAGCAGCGATGGCGGTGAAAGTTGGCAACTGCAGCTAGACGGAAAGCAAGTGGCTGCCATTGAGCTGCAAGCAGCCGAAAACTCTGGGGATTCAAAGCGGATCGCTGCAGCGCAAAGATTGTCAGCCGACGGTGCCGACAAACCTCTGCTGGTGGTGAACTTCGTTGATGCAACGCATGGCGTTGTCCTTGGGGCATATGGCCTTGCTCTGATCACCAGGGATGGAGGCAAAACCTGGCAGTCCTGGATGAGCAATCTTCCAAATCCACGAGGCTTGCATCTCTATGCGATGGCTCGCAACGGCGATGAGATCATCATTGCCGGGGAGCAAGGTTTACTGCTGCGCTCTATCGATAGCGGCCTCAATTTCGAAGCCCTTAAAGGGCCCTACGAAGGCAGCTATTTTGCCGCTGTAATACTTCCAAACACGCGGATCCTGGTCGGCGGTCTGCGAGGCAAGCTGTTCTCCTCCACTGATGGCGGCATCAGCTTCCAGCCCGTCGACAACCCCATTCCTGCCTCCCTCAATGCAATTCGCATCGTGGGTCAAAACCTGCTGCTGGTCAACCAGGCCGGCATGCTCCTGAGAAGCGGACTTACAGACCTGCGCTTCCAGCCAATCGCCGTATCCGAAGGACTTCCTTTGACCGCCGTTACTAACACAACCGATGGTGCCCTAGTCGCCGTTGGTGTGGTCGGCGCGCGGCGCCTAGCGCCATCCTCCCTCACCAAGATCGCGGACTGAGCCATGCACGTACAGACCTCCCCCACTCCGTCTACAGGCAGTCTCGACGATTTCGACAGCGCCTCTGGCTCCGTACTGGAGCGCGCGCTGTTTAACCATCGTGCCTTGGTTATGCTGCTATGCTTGGCCGCGACCCTTCTGCTGGCATGGCAGGCGACACATGTGACGCTCAATGCCAGCTTCGAGAAGATGATCCCGCGTGAGCATCCTTACATCGTCAATTACCTAGAGCATCGCCAAGAACTAGCCGGTCTTGGGAATGCTGTGCGCATTGCCGTAGTGAATCCAGAGGGAAGCATCTACGACAAAAAATATTTGCACACACTCCAGCAACTCAGCGATGAGGTATATCTGCTTCCGGGGGTTGACCGTGCAACGATGAAGTCGCTGTGGACTCCTTCTACTCGCTGGACGGGTGTTACCGAAGAGGGGCTGGAAGGCGGCCCGGTGATACCAGATGGGTACGACGGCGGCAGTGCAAGCCTGGAATCCCTTAAGCGTAACGTTGAGCGCTCCAACGAAATTGGACAACTGGTAGCCTTCGACCAACGCTCTAGCATTGTGTACGTGCCGCTGCTGGAGCGAACTCCCGATGGTCAGCCGCTGGACTACACAGTCTTCGCTCATGAGATTGAAAAGCTGCGTAGCAAGTACCAAGCGCAAGGTGTTGAGATCCACATCACCGGTTTTGCGAAAGTCGTCGGTGACCTGATTGATGGCCTCAAGCAGATTCTGATTTTCTTCGCTGCAGCAATCCTGATCACCGCGGCAGTACTCTATTGGTACACCCGTTGCGTACGAAGCACCTTCCTGGTGGTGACCTGCTCTTTGGTCGCAGTGATCTGGCAGTTGGGTTTGCTGCCGTTGCTCGGGTACGAGCTCGATCCGTACTCGGTTCTAGTGCCGTTCCTGGTGTTTGCAATTGGCATGAGCCATGGCGCGCAGAAAATGAACGGCATCATGCAAGACATGGGGCGCGGGATGCACCGCCTGGTGGCTGCACGGTTTACATTCCGCCGACTGTTCCTGGCCGGGCTGACCGCCTTGCTGTGCGACGCGGTGGGGTTCGCGGTTCTGATGATCATCAAGATCCAGGTCATCCAGGATCTGGCAGTAATCGCCAGTCTTGGAGTAGCCGTCCTCATCTTCACAAACTTAATTCTGCTCCCGGTACTGCTCTCCTACATCGGCGTTAGCCCGAAAGCGGCTCGACGCAGCCTTCGCGGCGAGGAAGCCGAGGCGAGTGGCGCGGAGAAGCATGTTGCATGGCGCTTTCTTGACCTTTTCACCAGCAAGCGTTGGGCAACAGTATGCGTGATCGTAGCGGCGCTCATGGCCTGCGGCGGCTACGCGGTAAGCCTGAAGCTGAAGGTTGGCGATCTTGATGCAGGCGCTCCAGAGCTTCGCCCCGACTCTCGCTACAACCGTGACAATGGGTTCATAACACAGCACTACGGTGCAAGCAGCGACGTATTCGCTGTGATGGTGAAGACTGCTGCTGGTGAGTGCTCGTCATACAGCACACTAAAGCGAGTTGACGACCTGGACTGGCAGCTTCGCGGACTAGAGGGTGTCGATTCGACAAACTCTTTGGCCTTGTTGAATCGCCGTGTGCTGGTTGGTCTCTCCGAGGGTAGCCCCAAGTGGTACGAGCTAGTGAACAATCAGGCGACCTTGAACATGGTCACCGCGGGTGCTCCACGCGGTCTGTACAACGATGACTGCAGCCTGTTGACACTCTATGCCTACCTCAAAGACCACAAGGCTGACACGCTCACCAACGTAGTCGAGAATGTTGAAAGCTTTGCCAAGAGCAATACCTCCCAAGACGCCACGTTCCTTCTGGCCGCTGGCAGCGCAGGCATTGAAGCGGCCACCAATATCGTCGTGAAACAAGCGAATCACGACATGCTGTGGTGGGTGTACGGAGCAGTCATTCTACTTTGCCTAGTGACTTTCCGATCCTGGAGAGCAGTGCTCTGTGCGGTACTGCCCCTAATGCTCACCTCTATTCTTTGTGAGGCGTTGATGGTCGCGTTGGGCATGGGCGTCAAGGTCGCCACCCTGCCAGTCATCGCCCTCGGTGTAGGTATCGGCGTCGACTATGCGTTGTACGTCATGAGCATCGTGCTGGCCCAGCTTCGCCAAGGCGAAAGCCTGTCCAGGGCCTATTACCAAGCGCTTCTGTTCACCGGCAAGGTAGTCATGCTGACCGGCGTGACACTCGCTATCGGCGTGGGCACCTGGATCTTCTCTCCGATCAAGTTCCAGGCAGACATGGGCGTACTACTTGCCTTTATGTTCGTTTGGAACATGGTCGGCGCTCTGGTGCTACTGCCAGCACTGGCTTACTTCCTACTTCCACAGCGTGCGGGCGAAGCACAAGAAGTAGCGGACTCTGAGCCATCCAAACTGGAAGAAGTAAATCACGACTGCACCAGTTACAAGTCGCACGCCTCTGTCCCTTGGGCGTAAACACAACATAACTACAGGAACGAGGACGTATAGATGGCCAATTTTATGTGCATCTTGCCTGAATTGAACGCTGAACTGAAACCAGTTTTTGGCCGTTTTGTAATAGGTGCTGCATGAGCGAACTGTTCTCTCTCGCCGGAAAAACAGCACTCATCACTGGCGCAACGCGAGGAATCGGGCTGGCGATCGCTTGGGAGCTAGGACGTGCAGGCGCCAAGTTGGTTGTCAGCAGCGAAGACATTCACGAGTCCACGGACATAGCGGCCACATTGTTTGACGCAGGTATCGAAGCTTATGCCGTGGCAGCTGATTTGCTGCACCAGCCAGATGTAATTGAACTGGCAAAGCGGACTCTGGAGCTGTTGGGGCGCATCGACGTTTTGGTCTGCAATGCAGGCGTAGCTCCCCACTTGGGCTCGATCGCGACTGCCAGCGATGCTGATTGGGATCTGACTCTGACCGTCAATCTGCGAAGTACCGTCTGGCTTACCAACCACTTGCTTCCCGCTATGGCCGAGCATGGAGGTGGCAGCGTCATTCTAATGTCGAGCATTGCCGGGGTGCGCGGCAACAAGGCACTGGGGCTTTACGGGATATCGAAGGCAGGCCTGGCACAACTAGCCCGTAATCTCGCTGTGGAGTGGGGCCCCAAGAACATCCGCATCAATGCTATCAGCCCCGGCGTGATTCAAACCGAATTCGCGCGCCCACTAACGGATAACCCTGAAGTGATGCAGCGCCGCATAGCGCTCACCCCATTGCGTCGTGTTGGGCGCCCGGAGGAAGTGGCCGCTTTGGCACTTTTACTTGCCGCGCCAGGCGGCGCGTTCATCAGCGGTCAGAACATTATCGTAGATGGTGGTACCACCATCGGCGATGGAAATTAAAGGAGACATTATGCAAAAACTTCCTGGATTCAAACGCATTGTTACCGGCCACGACGCTGAGGGTCAGGCTATAGTCGCGAGCTGCGGCGCCACCCAGAACAACTTCCCGCTCAAAGCGGTTCCCGGCACCGTCTTCTACGAAGTTTGGAACAGCGTAACTACCCCCGCGCCACTGGACAACGCTGACGACCCCACTGCCCCACCACTTCGACTCAGCCCTGGGCCGATGGGTAGCGTGATTCGAGTGGTGGATATCCCGCCAGACAGCGTACAAAACCAGGTCAGCGCAGAGGATGCAGCTGCTGCGTTCGCAGAGATTGGCGAAAGCCACGCAGGTACTGGAAAGGCCAACTCCAAACACAAACTTATGCATCGAACCGAGACACTTGATTACGGGGTCGTCACGGAAGGTGAGATTTGGTTGGTGCTCGACGGAGAGGAGGTTCACCTCAAGAAAGGCGACATCGTGGTACAGCGAGGCACCAACCACGCTTGGAGTAACCGTACCGAGCAAATGGCGAGGATGATCTTCATCCTCCTCGATGGTCGTTACGCTCCGGATCTGCAGGAGCTCTTGTCATGAAGCTTGCCACCCTCAATGATGGTACTCCGGACGGACGCTTGCTCGTAGTCTCGCGCGATCTACAGCGCGCTGTAAATGCCAGCGGGATCGCCGCCACATTGCAGGCTGCGTTGGATAGCTGGGAGAACGTGCAACCGGATCTAGAAAATCTTTATCGTAGGTTGAACTGCGGTGAGGTCGCCGGAAGCTTTGAGCTGTCCATTGAACAGTTGATGGCCCCACTACCGCGCGCATGGCAGTGGTTGGACGGATCCTGCTTCCTCAGCCATGGCGAATTGATGCAGAAAGCTTTCAACCTGGAGCCCATCGAGAACGTCGAGCGTATCCCCCTGATCTACCAAGGCGCCGGCGACGATTTTCTTGGTCCGCGCGCAGACATACCGTTGCCCAGCGAGGCTCACGGCATCGATTTCGAAGGCGAATTCGCTGTATTGCTAGACGACGTCCCTATGGGCTGTCCTGCTGAGCAGGCACTAAAACATATTCGCCTGGTGCTGCAGTTAAACGACGTCAGCCTTCGCGCCTTGGCACCGCGAGAGATGAAAACTGGCTTTGGTTTCCTCCAGGCTAAGCCATCTAGCAGTTTCGCCCCTGTAGCAGTGACCCCAGACGAACTGGGCGAAGCCTGGGCTAACGGCCGTGTACATCTCCCGTTAAAGGTAGAGTGGAATGGCGAGTGGTTTGGTCATCCGCACGGAGGAGCCATGCACTTTGGCTTCCACCAGTTAATTGCCCACGCTGCGCTGACGCGGAAACTGAGTGCAGGTACGTTGATCGGCTCAGGTACAGTTTCAAATGCCGACCGTTCCGTTGGGTCGGCCTGCATTGCGGAGCTCCGAGCCATCGAGACCATCGCTGAAGGTGCTCCTCGCACCGGATTCATGCGCTTCGGTGACAGGGTACGAATGGAGGTCAGAGGGCACAATGATGATGTGCTATTTGGCGCAATCGATCAGCGTGTGGTGCAGGGAGGCTGGACATGCGAGTGATGGTCAGTGGTGCCAATGGATTCGTGGGTCGTGAACTGGTCGCCCACCTGCTGAAGCAGGGTGAGATTCGCGGGCGAAAAATCGAAGCGCTTCTGCTACTCGACCAGAATCTGGATGACCTACCAGAAGACAGTCGCCTGCGCCGCCATTTCGGCAGCATTAGCGATCCGGCACTGCTGCGTCGGGTGTTGGCTGACGGCATCGATGTGGTTTTCCACCTCGTTAGCATCCCTGGCGGCGCTGCAGAGATGAATTACGAGCTGGGCTACCAAGTCAATTTGCAAGCCAGCCTGGAGCTCTTGCATCAATTGCGCAACCACGACCGCCCCCCAGTATTGGTCTATGCAAGCAGTGTTGCCGTATACGGAGGTGAACTCCCTGCAAGAATGTATGAAACGCAGGCTTCGCACCCTCAGCTTTCCTACGCAGCACACAAGCGCATGATCGAGATTGCCATTGAGGACTTGGCTCGTCGGGGGGAAGTCGACGGACGTGTGCTACGACTTCCCGGGATTGTCGCTCGCCCACGCGAACCAAACGGTTTGAAGTCCGCTTTCATGAGCGACCTCTTGCATGCGTACGCTGCAGGTGATTCGTATGACTGCCCAGTTTCACCGCATGCAACTGCATGGTGGATGTCGGCCCGTTGTTGCGTGGAGAACCTACTACATGCCGCAGAACTCACAAACCTGGCGGAGGATCGACTCTGGCAGTTGCCGGTATTGCAGCTATCCATAGCCCAAGTTCTCGATGCTCTTGCAGGTCGCTTCGGCAAGGCTAATGGCGAAAAAATCGAATTCAAACCCGACCCTCAACTGGAGGGTTTGTTCGGGCGCCTGCCACCACTTCGAACCCCGCGAGCTCGCGCAATGGGTTTTCGTCATGATGGCTCCGCTACTGCACTACTGCGCAATGCGTTGAGAAACTCTCCAAGTCTCAACCTATCGACAACATCCAAAGCAGGAGCCGTTGTCCATGAACCTCAATAAATGTCGCATGCTCGACTTGTCGGTCTGTCTGGACAACAACCCCTATACAGATCCGCCGCCTCTGCTACCCAAGATCGAATACATGGATCACCAGGAAGGCTGGCCCGAAATGGCAGCCATGTTCCCGGGCCTGCGCAAAGAAGACCTGCCTGGCAATGAGTCATGGGCCGCCGAGCGGCTCAGTATCACTACGCATAGTGGTACTCACATGGATGCACCTTGGCACTATGCATCCACAACGGATGGTGGGAAGCCGGCATTCGGTATCGATGCGTTGCCGCTAGAATGGTGTCTACAGCCTGGCGTAAAGCTCGACTTTCGGCACCTGCCGGATGGACACGTGGTTACCGTATCGGACTTGGAAGCTGAGTTGCGGCGAATCAATCACGATCTGAAGCCCTTCGAAATCGTCGTAATAAACACTCGCGCCGGAAGTCTGTTTGGGCAGCCGGGCTACCTCGATGCAGGCGTCGGAATGGGGCGTGACGCGACGTTGTACCTACTAGAGCGAGGGGTGCGCGTGGTGGGAACTGACGCCTGGAGTTGGGATGCCCCTTTCAAGTACACCAGAGAGAAATTCGCCAAGTCAGGTGACGCCTCGATCATTTGGGAAGGGCATAAGGCCGGGCGTGACATCGGCTACGGTCAAATGGAAAAGCTGGCCAACCTGGAATTACTCCCTGCATCAGGGTTTTGGATTTCGTGCTTCCCCTACAAAATCCGACACGCCTCTGCAGGTTTTGTCCGCGCCGTAGCTTTATTTGAGTGACTTTGCTAGCACAAATCTAAACCGGCTTGGTATGGATACCGAGCTCGATGATGAAGGAAATGATGGGTAGGCGAAAAGGAAGACTACGTTAGGCGCGCAATGCGCAACATCACCCCCCTACTTGCCCCAGGAACAAATCGCTCTTCAAACGCCATCAAAAAAACGGGCCCTCGAAGGGTAATGCCGATCAGTTAAGCCCTCCCGCTTGACCTTTGGCCGCAAGAAATCAAAATCCGATGCCTGTACTGGCATCGGATTTTTTTATGCGTCTCGCTCGGGCACTGGAACTGACCCACAACATCGCGTCCACCCCCAACTCCATTGAGGGATTGGATTCCTTACTCGACCCTTCTTTGGTTGAGCAAGCCCTTGAACAGGCAGGCGTCGCGACCCTGCGCAAGCGGCGCCTGCCGTTGGAAATGATGCTCTGGTGCGTGATTTCCATGGCGTTTTTTCGGCGCATGTCAGCCTGGGATGTGGTCAGCCGCATGAACATCATGCTGCCGGGCCAACGTCCGTTGGTGGCACCCAGCGCCGTAGTCCAAGCCCGTCAGCGATTGGGCAGCGAAGCTGTACGACAGGTCTTCGATCTGACTCAGAAAAGTTGGCATGAGGCGGCCGGTCATCCGACTTGGGCCGGTTTGCGCTTGCTGGGCGTCGACGGCGTCGTCTGGCGAACGCCCGATACACCGGAAAACCGGGCGCGCTACGACTCCGCCAGCAACCAGCATGGCGACACTGGTTTTCCTCAGGTGCGCATGGTCTGCCAAATGGAGTTGACCAGCCATTTGCTGATCGGCTGTGCGTTTGACGGCTATCGCAGCAACGAAATGAAACTGGCGGAACAACTGATCGAAACCACGCCCGATCACTCGTTGACGCTGTTCGACCGCGGCTTTTATTCCCTGGGTTTGCTGCACCAGTGGCAGCAAGCAGGCACCGAGCGCCATTGGCTGATGCCACTGCGTAAAGGTGCGCAGTACGAAGTTATTCAGCGTTTGGGGCGTCAGGATGCGGTGGTCTCGTTAAGCACTTCGCCGCAGGCCCGCAAGCAATGGCCGGGGCTACCGGAGCGCCTGAGCGCGCGACTGCTGAGTAAAACCGTCAAGGGCAAGGTGTGTCAGATCCTGACGTCGATGGCCGACCCGCTGCGCTTCCCGTCCGACGAAATCGTCGATCTGTACAGCCAGCGCTGGGAGATCGAATTAGGGTTTCGGGAGATGAAACAGACGCTGCTCAACAGCAGTTATACGCTGCGCAGCAAAACGCCCGAGATGATCGAACAAGAGTTGTGGGGCGTGTTGTTGGGCTACAACTTGTTGCGCTATCAGATGGTGGAAATGAGCCGCCATTGTCCCGGTATTTACCCATGCGAAATGAGCTTTACCGCGTGCACCTGGGCGATCCTCGGTTTTATCAACAGCGTCTCGGCTGATCGCTCCGGGAACATCCCCAAATACCTGGCCGAGCTGCATGCTTCAGCCACGCATTACGTCCTGCCTCATCGACGGGAGGAGCGCGTTTATCCCCGGGCCATCAGGCTTAAATCCCCGAAGTATCCGATCAAAAATAAAAATGCCAGTCAGCTTAACTGACTGGCATTACCCTCGAAGGGCCCTTTTGTACTCAAACCAAAATCACTTGGTCAGCCAGGACTCGACCGTGTCGGAGCCGTGTTCTGCCTTCCATTCTTTAAGGCCTTTGTGGTTGCCGCCCTTGGTTTCGATGAGCTCGCCGGTGTGCGGATTTTTGTAGACCTTCACTTGGCGAGGCTTGCGAGTACCGACCTTGGACTCGGCGGCAGGAGCGCGACGACCGGCTTGGGGGTCGAGCAAATTGATCACATTCGGCAGGCTATAACCGTAATCGGCGAGCAAAGCGCGCAGCTTCGTTTCAAATTCGATTTCTTTCTTGAGACCGGCGTCGCCTTTCAGGGCTTCGAGGGCTTGGAGCTGCTCGGCTAAGTGCTTTTCGAGCTGGCGGAATTCGGCGAGCTTAGACATGGTAGGTCTCTATGTAGTTAGTCTCCTAACGATACACCAAAAACTGCAATTTGAATTTAGGGTCTGCGTCCTACCTCACCTTTCGACCAATAAACTGAATCGCAGATGGTGCCTCACTCGGCACCGCGATACCTGCCAGGTCGAGGAAGGTTGGCGCCAGGTCACCCTGAAATTTTCAACTTTATCGGTGTTTCAACACCACCCGTTTTGCGTCCCAGAAAGCATCTTGTTGGCGCCGACGTAGAATTGACCTACGTGCCAACGCAAGACTGACCCAACTCCAATCGGCAGAAATCCAGCACAGGAAATGGTTCGCGAGGAGTCCGACTGGGTCAGTGGCATCTCGGTAACTGGGTCAATTCAGCGTCGGCGCCAACAACCACCTGGTCAGCCAGTTCCAGGTTGTATTCGCGCACCGGGTGAAATTCGATCGACTTGAAGTAGCCATCGATCTGCGCATCCTTCAACGGGTAGTTGTAGATGATCTTGCCTTCAAGAGGCTGGTTGTCCTCCCTGAAAGGCGTAGCAGTGAACTGCAGGCAGGGCTTCTCTTTGAACGCGGTCTTCACCCAGCTCCACGTCATGGCGGCCACATGCTATTAGTGAGCATCATCTCAGGTGTACCCTGAAAAGCAGCGCCAAAACCCGCCAACCATCTCTGTCTTCATCAACCGACGTTCGAAGCCAAATAGCCCATATGAGATGGAGGTGCACTGAAAGCCAACAAGTCAAAATGTTTTTCGGGGACCCTGACAGTCTTTGAGGACACAAGCAAATTCACTAACGCGGTCTTCCTCTGCTGCAGGTTTCCAGCGAGAATAAATTGCTGGCCTATACGCATTCGACCGTGAACAACGACGCGCTGAGCGCGCGGCAGATAATCGAGCACCACAATAGGGTGTTCGGGCACATGACCCGTTACGGTCCGTTCTTCGCGCTGATCCCTGAGCTGCTACCGGCCAACGTATTCGGCGGTGCCATCGGATTGATCAATGCCTGTGGCGCACTGGGGGCATTTCTGGGCTCGTGGATCGTCGGCTACCTGATTGGCCTGACTGGCAATCCGGGGGTGGCGTACATCTTCATGACCGCTGGAATGTTGGCGGCCGCCATCATCATGGGGTTGGTGTTAGTGCGGCGCGAGGTATAGCCCTGACGAGGGCTACTTCGGCGCAGTAGCATGCGCGTATTGCACATCGATTCCAGTATTTCAGGCGAACAGTCTGCCAGCCGCCAGCGCGCAACTTGCTTTAACCCTCACAGGCGTCTTCGGGCGCCTTGTTCATTTTCGTAGCCTGGAGAGTCATTATGAACTGCCCTCTCTTGAGATCTGGGCTGATCGCAACCGAGATCTGAAGCGTTTGGCGTGCCCTCAATGGAGTAATGTGCGCTCGCTAGAAAAGTTGAAATTGCCTGCGCCAATGCATCATAAAAAGCCTCCACTTGCTCGGCACCTTGCGCACGCAGACTACCGTGCAGCTTCCCCTTCCCCAGGTAAAGGCTGACTGGAACATCGTCAGCCTCAAGTGCATCCCTGTAGGCGTAACCTTCGTCACGCATCGTGGCAATGCTTAACGTCCCCTCGTCGCTTTCTATTTCGATCTGAAACCGCGCTAACAACAACGCATACAACGAGGCCCCCTCAATCAGATCCCCCGGCACACGGGCAGCAGAAATGTAGCTGGTCTCGATGCAGAACGGCTGTTACCGATCAATCTTCATCAAGAGGCGTGCCTTACGCGGGCTTTTACCCGCGCTTTCGTATCAGCCCTGTCATGCCTTCGTCACACCCACCAAGCACAATACGGTCAGCCGGAGCCATCGAAGCGCTGACCCCACGAGCGTTTTGTGTATGGGGCCACCAACAAGCGACAGCGACCAGTGCGAGGGCAGACCAAATGCCCAGCGACACTTTCCATGCGTAATCCGTGAGCTCGGACAGCGGCGCGGCCAGTCCGCTTGCCAGTGCTGCCATCAGCGCCATTGTTGCTGCATACAAACCAACGCATAAGGCGGTGTGGCTGGGAAAGTCATGTTTGACTATCAGCACCACGAGGACGTTAGCCACCGCCATACCATTGCCGATCATCAGCGTGCCGAGCCACAGCCCACTGAACAATCCTGTCGACCTGACAAGGCATCCGATCGCAATCAGGCCCAAGGCACCAAACAGCGAATGCTCTAGGCCCAGGCGCCGCGTTAACCAAGGAGCCAAAGGGGAGGCACACGCAAAAATCAGTAAAGGAAGCGCATTCAGCAGCCCTGCGGCCGCTGGACTTAATCCGAAGTAGTCCTGCACCTGAGACAACACTGGGCCAAGCGACGTAATGGGAGCACGCAAATTAGCCGCGATGAGCAGGATGCCCATGAGCAAGGACGACGTGAATAGAGACTTTTCGACATAGATAGTCGAGGAGGTAATAGGCATTTTTAACCACGCACAGCATAGGGATGGAGATATCCCAAGTGTGCGTTGGTTGACGTTAACGCAGAGCGCCAAAACGCAATGTCTGCGGGCAGGGGTAACAAACCCGTGAGCAACATTTCAACCTATGGCTCCCTCCATGCATCCACGGCGCCGGGGCTGACTCAGTGGAAGCGCCGGCATAGCCGATGCTCTTGAGCACCACTGCTAGCAGAATCGGAAGCAGAAAAAGCACTGAGTCATTCGGCCGCGAGATCCTCAATGGCAACTGGCTCCGTGCTCAAGCACATCCTGGTGACCCATGCACAAATGACGAAGCCGGCGGCTAAGAATCCGACGTACTGAAGGCCGATGTGATCGATCAACAGCCCTCCAGCCGAAGTACCAAGCATGATCCCAAGGTTGATCGCGCTGACGTTTACGGAGCCGATGAACTGAGCATTAGCCCCTGCCCTTCGCAGCACGTCAACGCCTGTCAACAGGCTGGCACCTGCATGACAGCAGCCGATGGCGGCCACTACCAAAGGTACCAACCATACTGATTCGCCCATGAGCGAGATCGCAGCTAGGCTGACAGCCAGCACTAACAACAGCGTCTTGAACATGCCATCCAGTTGATCAGGAACCCGCTTGGACAGGAGCAAGTTGCCAACAATGTCCGAAACGCCGTACAGGGCTAACATGAGCGTGACCGGCGTACCTGCCAGCCCCGTATACCTCGCGAGGAATGTTGCGAGGTAACTGAAGACCGCCATGATCCCTGCAAACATAAATAGGTAGCTCAGCAGAGCCAAGGCAATATCTCTCGTCCAGACGCTTCGGAGCCGCTGAGCGAGGCTGCGATGATTCACAGGTGTGTCAGTTTGAGGCGGGTGTATCCATCGAATAACGGCAAGCAACGCCAACGCACTTAACGCGGCCATCATCCCCATAGCAATTTCCCAGTCCCACGTGTCGCTAACTAGTTTGCCGAGTGGCACGCCCACTACTGAAGCAATTGAAATGCCGATAAGCACACGAGATACGGCAAGGCTCTTATGCGCCGTTGAGGACATCGCTGAGGCGGCCAGGGCAGCATTAGTCCAGAAAATCGCCACGCCTATGCCACCCAGCGCTCGGCCCATCATCAGCAACGAGAAATTATCAGTGAGTGCGCAGATGGTGTTCCCACAAAAGAGCGCCACGCACCCGCTCATCAGCAGGGTGCGCAGCCTAACCTCGTGCGTAAAAGCCGCGATGACCGGAGCACCAATTCCCATCCCCAAGGCAAATGCAGTAACGAGCCAGCCTGCTTGACCCACGGAGATTTGCAGACCCGAAGCGATCTCAGGCAGCAGGCCCGCCGCTATGAACTCGGAGGACAGCATCACGAATGCTGTGAATGTCAGGATGTATATTTTCGGGTTGAGCGAGTCAGCCATAAAACCTTATTTCCGTTGATATATGTCCCGCCGACTATTTCAAGCCTTTGTCTATCTGCGGCTGAGCGATCGGCGAAACGATGTTGACCTACCAGCACGACCCGCAGTTGATGTGCTGCCGTTAATCCCGAACCGTCCCGATGTGTTGAGGCCGACGTAGAATTGACCCACATGCCGTCACTGACCCAGTCTGACTTCTTGCGAACCGTCGCATGTGCTGGACTTACGCCGATTGGAGGTGGGTTAGTCTTGCCTCGGCATGTGGGTCAATTCGGCGTCAGCATCTACATGTACTCATCACTCACTGCTGTAAATGACGTCGTCTGAACGACATTTGAACATCTCCTTCTAGCGAGGTTGATGCATGTGAAGGAGGACAAGCTCACGTGACGCACACTTTGGACTAAAAAATGATGCCCATTTAACGGCGAGGCCCCCGTCGACCACAAACGAACTTCAGCCGCCCTCAAATCGGGAGGTACCTTCGCTTTTTTTCGACCATCATCTCGAGCCGTATGGCGATCAGCACTATGATGCCATAGGTGTGGGTCAATCAATTGGACGAGATCATCAGTTCAACCGCGTCGATCTCACGCATCGGTTTCGCGCTTTTCAACGCTTGGAATACACCCAGGCTGATCATCTGGCCTGCGCTCTAGCCATATAAATCGATGATCCTTCGATCGGTTTTATTGATTAGTTCACTGCGGTAATCGGTGTATCGGCCGCGAGTTCTGACAGCGCTGGTAAAAAATGCCAATGTCTAGGTCGTCTGTACCACTTTCTAGCGTCAGGTGGCGCACGTACATTGCGGCCCCTTAAAAACTTCGACGTATGCTGCTGTTTCGGTCATCGCTCGTGGTTAGCTACCAAGTAAAATGCAAACGGCGTTCTAGCCAGTCCGCCTAACCCGATCGCCTTGTAGACGCTCTTCTTCATGCGCACGCTTGGCAAACAGTTCCCCAACCCAGTCTGTGAAAGCCCGAACAATCATCGATGAGCGATTACCTTTAGGGTAGACCGCCGAGACGGGAACACTGGGTTCATTGAACTGCTCCAGCACCGAAACCAGACGTCCGGCGCGCAAATGCTCCTGCACTAAGTAACTGGCGACTCGAATCAATCCGAGGCTTTTAAGGCCGCAGGTCACGTACGCCGAAGTCTCGTTGACAGAAATCGTGTTATTCATGCGGATGTTGACTGACTCGCCACTGGAGATAAAAACCCAGTCGATATTCTTGCCTGACTGCGGATGGAAATAACCGACGGCTTGATGGGCCGCGAGGTCAGTCAATTGTCGGGGCGTACCGTATTTTTGCAGATACTCGGGGGTGGCGCAGGTTATCCACTCAAATGAAGCAACGCGTCGCGCGATCAAAGTCTGGGAGTCCTGCGGGACGCCGGTACGGATGGCACAATCGATATTGTCCTGAATGAGATCGACCACCCGATCATCCAAGCCGATCGTCAGTTGGATCTGCGGATAAAGCTCGATGAACTCGTTAATCGCCGGCAAGATCAACTGGCTGGCCAGCGCATGGGAAATATCGACCCGCAGTTTTCCCCGCGGCGCCTGGGTAGTGCCTGGCAGGGTTTTCTCCGCCAGTTCCACATCGACTAAAATCCGCTTGCAGTGGTCATAGTAGTGGAGACCGTCGGGAGTCAGACTCAGCCTGCGGGTAGTGCGATTGAGCAAGGCTACCCCTAGATGAGTTTCCAATTGCTGGACCTGGCGCGATATTGTCGGCGTCGCCACACCCATCACCAGCGACGCTTTGCCGAAGCCGGCTTGTTCAACTACATGGGCGAACGCTTGCATAGCCTGAAACCGATCCATATCCACTACCTCACTGATTGCAGCGTTAAACGTGCGGAGTAAACACACGGCGGGTGAGTCGATCCATGGACAGCAAGTAACCCGAGAGTTGCGCGCGATCCGGATCATCAATCAGATCTGACGATGCGCGAGCAGTACTGTCGATCTCGGTTACCAGCGAATGCTCATTCTGGCTGGTGTCGTTTCGGTAATTGGCCAGCAGTTCGGCGCGCCATTGCGGTAGCGCTCTGGTGCCAGATGGGAAGAGGTTGGTCGCCTCGACAAATGCACTGACATGCCGGACCTGACTCATCAGAAAGATCACCCGCCCAGCCTGCTCGATCAACTGGTGCTTCTTCTCAGGGGCTTCATAAATCGAGATATAGACCATCTTGTCGATAACCAGCCCGACCCGATCGGCCAGGGCTATCGACGAAGTTCGTTCTACCGAATTGTCGGAGAGGAAGCGATCAAGGTCACGTTCAAACACTTCACTGACCCGAGCCGGGTTTTTCAGGACCCATTTTCTGGGCAGGAAAATGTAGAGCAGTGCCAAAAGGATGGTACCCAGGCCCATGCTCAGCGAGCGCTCGATTGCAAAACCAATGTCAACCGATGGCACGTTTTCTGGCAGCAGGAACACCATGAAAGAGATATTGAAGCCCAGGCTGTACGTAAAACTGGTCAGGCTGGATAAGCCCATGAAGCCAAAGAACAGCACCACCCCACTGGTCAGCAGAAGCAGTTCGACGGCGCTCGGCGCTTGAGCCAACACACTCATGACCACCATCCCCACGGGAATGGCGACAAAGAAACCGATGGCGATGTTCTTGAGGATTAACTCCGGGTGTGGAGCCTTGCCCAGCACGATGCTGAACACGATCGGAACGACACACATCAAAAAACCGTAGGTCCAACCGGTTGCATACCAGAACGCGAATCCCAGCAGGAACAGCACTGCCGAGCGAGCTCCGGTAATCAAGCAGTTCGACAACTGTCGATGACGACGAACGCTGATCCCTTTGACGCTGACTTTCTCAGACTTCATCAGGCTCGCATAGAGCAGGGCAAAGCTTTTGAGGTGCTGCGCCAGATCTGCGATCTTGCCCAACAACATGCTCAGCTCGCCATCCTCGTGGGCTACGTCCTCGCTGCGCTCGCGCGCATCCACCATAAACATTTCAAGCCGATACAAATCGCCGGCGGCGGGTATGGCCTGGTGGGCCAGGACGTCAACCAGGTGCTCCAGTTCATTGAGTTCAACCGCCATACGCTGTTGATACACCGGAGTGAGTTGCGCCAGTGCATACGAATCAGTGGTGACCTCGATCGCCAGCTTGTTCATTTCCCGAGCGACCTGCGCTCCCCGTCTACCCCAAGCCCCCTCGAACTCGCAATGATCAGCCAGGTCCGCGTGTTCGATGATGCCGCTAAACACAGCCGACAGCCGCCCCTGCAACTGCTCAGGGTCAGATCCGAACTGCGTGTTGAGGGCAAACACCGATTTGAACAGGCGCCCGGAAGCCAGGCGCAACAAGTCCGAGGTGAACGTTGGCCAGATGCAGGCACTGACAAAAGATGCCCATACAATCCCAGCGATAATAGTGCCGATCCGATCAACGAAAATTTCGTAAATCTCTTCGCTGGTGGGCCCCAGCGTCACCGTCACCATGACCATGAGACAAACGGTTACCGCAAAGATCGCACACAGAAAAGTGAGGTTGGCATCGCGCGTGTGATAGGAAAGTGCGGAGGCTATGAATATAACGATGGCAACCGACAGAGCTGCCATGAGCGGACTTTGTCCGAAAAAATTCATAAGCACCACACCGACGATACCACCCAGCAGCGTACTGAAACATTGAAACAGACACTTTTTCAGTACTTGTGCATGGTCAGGCGCAAAAAACGAAATCATCCCAGTGATCATCGCCCATACCGGGTGTTCAAAGTTCATCAACAAGGCAATGAACAGCGCACCCAGGACCGAAATACTGATTTTGATACCTGTCTTGACGGCAACTTTGTTGCCTAACAGGTATGAATCCAGCGCTGTAGGAGCCATGAAATTTGCCTCGACTTTGCACGAAGGTGCTGCACTTGCTATCTGAAAAAATCGCGCCGGAGCCTACAACAACGATTTTACGTTTTCGCTGAAAGCATGAATAACCGATCGCTGGTCACGCTGATCACCAACTGGCACAACGACTTTCAGCGTGGCCGACATGCCAGAGCTCAAATTGACACCTTCAGGTACCTGATCGATTTTGATGTTGACGGGAATTCGCTGGGCCAGGCGCACCCAGGCGAAGGTCGCCTCGACACTTGGAAGCATCTGATTGCCCGGCGTGCTGTTACTGTTGGAGATACCGCTGTCGATCGATTCCACATGACCTTCGAGCTTCAAGGTCCCGGCCATCAGCCATATTTCGACCTTGTCGCCGATCTTGATACCGGGGATTTTGGTCTCTTCGAAATAGCCGGTGACGTAGTAACTGTCGTCTTTGACCAAGGCCAGGCGATTCACACCACGATTAACGTAGTCGCCTTTTTCCAGTTCAAGATTGATGATCTTGCCCGAGGCTGGCGAGGTATAAGTGGTTCGCGCCAAGTCAATCTTCGCGCTGTTCAGGACGGCGACTGATTGTTTGTAGCTGGCTTGCTTTTCCATCATGTCCAGGCGCGATGTATCGACCTCTTCACGACTCACGGCATCGGCACTCATTTGTGTCCGGCGTTTATAGACGTTGGTCGCCCGATCCCAGCTCACCTTGGCACTGTCCGATTGTGCCTGCGCCAGATCGACGGCGACTTGATAGCGTGCGTGATCCACAGTGAACAGGACATCGCCCGTTTTAACTTCACGGGAGTTCTGCGCATGCAACTCATCAATCCAACCCGATACATCGGGAGCGATATTAACGACATCGGCCCGGACCCTGCCGTCGCGCGTCCAGGGCGTGTACATGTAGCTGTCCCAGATGTAAACCAGGACTACGACAATGGCGCCAATCAGCACCAGTGTCATGGCCATATTTGCGACTCTTTTCATTTTTCGTCTCTCAGAAAGTAATTCGTACCAGGCCGGCGAGGATCAACATGAACAGCAGCATGCCCAGCAAACTTTCATTGCGTTGCATTGAATAGGGAATGATCCGATCCACAACTCGGCTGGTCACAACAGTCACGGCGGCGGCAATCAGCACCATCATGAATATCGGGCTGACCAGCAATCCCTGAAAACTCACTTCGTGCAGCGGCATAACAGGCGATCCTCTGGTTAAAGGCTAAATACGCAAAACTCGATCATCCGACTGCCAGCCATCTCCTGCGCAGGATGGGCCAGGGCGGACAACAACCGGGGCAAATGAATCAGCAAAAGGATGACCACAAGCAATCTCGTATTACGATACAGCATCCCGCCATACGAGACAACTCAGTAACTTTCTAATTTTTGATTTCTGTCCGGTTCTCGCATGGATCAACAAAACGCAGACACAGAAATGCTGCGACCGGCCCAGTCAGGGCCGACGCATCAGGGGTTTGGAATCAGGGGGAATGCCGACACCGGAAGTGCCGCAATAAGCAGTAAAACTGCTAACGCCGCGCCGCCTAACAGAACTTAGCGACTTGCCACAGCGCCCTTGGACATGCGACCGATCTTCTTCTCGATCTCGCGCTTGCAGTCCATCAGCGCCGCTTTGTACGTATCACCATTACGCCCGGCACGGATGCTCGGGGCGATGATGCTGATGGAGTAATTTCCGAGGTAAGTCTCCAGCGCCACGGCAAAGGTGCAGACGCCTTCAATGTGTTCCTGATCATCCACCGCGACGGCAGACTGACGAACGTCTTGCAGTTGGGTAATGAGCTGGGCGCGGGTCAGTGTGTGCTCGGTCAACTCCTGAAGCTTCTTCGGAAGAATGGCTTGCAATGCATCGTCGGAAAACGCAGCCAGCATTATTTTTCCGGCTGCGGTGGCATAGGCGGGAGCCTCGATGCCCACCGAGAAGACAACCCGCAACTCGCGCTCGACAATGATGCAATCGACGACGTTGACCTTGGCGCCCGCCAGCGTCGCCAGGCACACCGACTCGCGAACCTGCGCCGACAAGGAGTTCAGATATTCCCTGACACTGGAGATGATGTCGGCCTGGGTCTGGTGAATAAGCTGCCCGAATGCATGACCCAGGCGAAAACCACCGGATGGGCCGATCGACTCGACCAGGTGCTCTTCCTCTAGCGCAACGATAATACGGTGCACCGTGGATCGCGGCAATTTGACGATGTTGGCAATCGCCGAAAGACTCAGCCCGCCAGAGTTGCTCCCAAGCGCACGTAAAATGGCGGCGGCTCGGGCGATGACCTGGATGCTGGGTTGCTTGCTCTCGACCAGGTCGCTTGGATCAGACATGGAATCACTCCAGAAAAAAAAACATTACATCCCTAACGGCGACAGCTCGCAAATTTATCGCTGCCGATTTCGGTCTGTCAGGCAAGGACGTCGCCGCCACTGACCAGTTCCTGCAGCGTATGAACGAACGGCCCCATCAGTGTCTCGGTGGAATCGGGACTGTGTAGTGACTCGATGACAAGGCCGGTTATGGACAAGGCCATCAGATGAGTCAGCGCATTTAACTGGACCGCTGTGCGCTGTGTCGACATGCCGTCCAAAGCGGTCAAGAGCAACGTCAGTTGGGTCCGCAGGTTATGCTGCGCAACGCGCCAACGGACCACCACCGGACATTCCAGTGCGCCAATTTCGCCATCCTTCAACAAGATGGTGCAGAAGTCTCGGTGGTGTTGGACGTTGAGCGTGTCATTCAGTGCGCGAGCGAAATGCTCGAAACCTGGCGTCGGATCATCCGAGTTCACGAAGAACCCCTCCAGGGGCAATACCGAGGCGTTCATGATCGACAGCAGCAGATCCCCCTTCCCCTTGAAATGCCAGTAAACCGCACCTCGACTTAGACCTGCACATTTCGCGATGTCATCAAGCGTCGAATAGGCGTAACCGTACTTGGCGAACATCCGTGTACCCGCCGCCATCAACCTGATACGCGTCTGTTCTGACTCTTCAACCGTTTTTCTCGCCATGACAATTGTTACCTGATCCTGTGCACCGGTGGATGTCATTCAGCCCTCCACACACCTCGGCATCGCAAAAACCGAGCATTGTAGATGAGCCGCATTATGGTACACTTTCTCGCATTGCGGTACAGTTCAAGTTCCTTGCTTACAAGCTGGCAGTCCACACCCTCAAAAAATCAGGTAAGAACCATGAAGTTGAAAGCACTTATTGTTGCGATTCTGCTGGGCGCCAGCCTGCAGGGTTGCAGCTTGATCCCCGTCTACCACCGGCCCGAAGCGCCGGTGGATCAGAGCTGGCCTCAAGGTCCGGGTTATAAAGCCTCATCAGTGGGTGCGGCCAACAGCGCCAAATCCATCGCTGACTTGCATTGGCAGCAATTTTTTCGCGACCCGGCCATGCGCCAGTTGATCGGGTTGGCCTTGACTAACAACCGGGATCTGCGCCAGGCGGCCTTGAATGTCGATGCTTACCGAGCGCTGTATCGCATTCAGCGCTCCGAGTTGTCACCAACCGTTGACGTCAATGGTTCAGGCAGCAAACAACACCTTCCAGCAGATCGGGCGATTTCCGGGAAGAACGGAACCTATGGCGACTACGAGCTCAATGTCGGCGTCGCGTCCTACGAGCTGGACGTGTTTGGACGTATCCAGAGCCTGGACGAGAGCGCCCTGCAGACTTACCTGTCGACCGAAGAAGCCCAGCACAGCGTTCAGGTGGGCCTGGTGGCCAGTGTCGCCAGCGCTTACCTGACCTGGCGAACAGACCAGCAGCTGCTGCAGATCGCGCAATCGACAATGGACACCTACATCCATGGGCTCAACGTGATGCAGTCCGCCCGCTCTGCCGGCACGACCTCTGACCTGAGCGTGCGTCAGGCACGCACTCTTGTGGACACCGCACGCACCAAGACCCTGTCCTACACTCGCCGGGTCGCCCATGACATGAACACCTTGGCGCTGTTGGTCGGCACCCACATACCCGGCAATCTGCCTGACGACGGCGATTGGACGCAGCGGATGATCGCATCCATTCCGGCCGGTTTGCCTGCGGACATACTGCGGCAACGGCCTGATGTCAGAGCAGCGGAGCGCGACTTGATCGCCGCAAATGCCAACATCGGTGCAGCGCGGGCAGCGTTCTACCCCTCCATCACCTTGACGGCGAATGCTGGCGTGGCCAGTGCACAGCTGTCCCATTTGTTCGCCGGAGGCCAGGGTCAATGGACGTTCATCCCCCAGATCAATATCCCGATCTTCAATGGGGGGCGTTTGAAGGCGAACCTCAATTACGCAGAAATCCAGAAAGATATCCGCGTGGCTGCCTACGAGAAGAGCATCCAGGTCGCCTTCAGTGAAGTCGCCGACGGCCTGGCCTCAGCGGGAGTCTACGACGAGCAACTGCAAGCGCACCGCGATCTGGTGCAAGACAACAGCGCGTACCTGGATCTGGCACTTAATCGCTTCCAGCACGGCGTCGATAACTTCCTGCCCGTCCTGGACGCCCAGCGCAATCTGTTTGCGGCGCGCGAAGAACTCGCTTCCAACCGCTTGTTGCAGCTTCAAAGTCAGGTCCAACTCTACCGCGCCCTGGGCGGCGGCTGGGACGACACGCAACTTGCCAGTGCCAGACATTCCGATACCCATCTCGAATAGCCGAATGAGAACGTTGATATGACGGAGGGATGCCTAGGTTTTCGAGACAGGATGGCATTGGTTAACGGTGGCGGCATCGGCATTGGCCGAGTGACTCACGTGGTGTGCGAGTGATGCCTTGTAATGACGAGAAGTGATATGGGAATTGAATTGGTTGAAAGAAACAGCATCCAGGTTGTCTCCAGAGCCGCCCGAATACTGCGCTGCTTGGAGAGTGAGCCTGAAGGATTGAGCCTTGGCGTTATCGCCACCCGCAGTAATCTGCCCCGTTCGACCGTGCAACGGCTGGTCGACGCGTTGGCCGTCGAACAACTGTTGGATATCGGCAAGAACGGTGTTCGTCTGGGCTCTGCATTGATGCGTCTGGCTTCCCACAGCCACTTCGACATGACCTACAGCGCCCGGGCGCCTTTGGAACGACTGGCGCAACACACCGGCGAAACTTCAGCACTGGTTTATTCCAGCGGCATCGAGTTGATCATGTTGCACGCTGTGGTCTCCAGTCAGGAGTTACGGGTAGCTCCCATGGTTGGCAGTTTTCTCTGTGTGTACGGCACTGCCGCCGGAAAGATTTGCCTGTCCAAGATGAGCGACGAGCAGGTGACCAGCCTGCTGGGTGGCGTAACGGAGCCACTCACCTCAGATACATTGAGCTTGCCGGCGCTGCTCGACGACCTGCGCCATATACGTCAGCAAGGGATTGCCTTCGATCACGAGGAGCATCGTAAGGGGATCGGCTCGATCGCAATAGGCGTCGAGACCACCCAGGGCTTTTATTCCATAACCGTGGTCGGCCCGTCGTGGCGAATTCGCGATCAGCGTGAGCCGATCATCCTGGCGCTTAAAGAATGCCAGCTCAGTCTCAATGCCTCATCTTGCTCGACCGATTGACCGATAGATTCGGCAGATACCCGATGGCCCAAACGATGCCCACGCTCACGCCATGAAAATCAATCTCCGGATTTTTGCCGAGATCGACCTCAATCTGATGGTCGTCTTTATGGTTATTTACGATGAGCGAAATGTCTCGCGCGCGGCGCTCAAGCTTGGCGTCGGCCAGCCGGCGGTGAGTGGCTCGCTGGCGCGGTTGCGTGCGCGTTTTGGCGATCCGTTGTTCGAGCGAATGGGTAGCGGTATGGAACCGACTGCCAAAGCGCACGACATCGCTCATAAGCTAGCGCCTGCAATCAGAACGATCGAGGCGATCCTGGGGCAGCGCTGAAAGATGCACTCAGCGCAATGGCCGCCAGGCGGCCATGCTCTTGATGCCCGGAAACAGTCAGCCAGTCAGACGGTAAGTGATGATCTAGTCAGTGACTGGTCTGGCCGCCATCGATGATGAAAACCTGGCCTGTAGCAAAAGAGGCCATCGGAGAGCACAAGTAAAGAACGGTGCTCGCCAGTTCTTCCGGTTTGCCAGGACGTCCCATCAGCGGCCCGGCTAACACCGCGTCGCGCATATCGGGGTCTGCTAACCAGCGCTGGGTCATGGGCGTCTCGACCAAGCCGGGAGCCAGTGCGTTGACCCGGATCCCTGACTTGGCGTAGTCGACCGCTGCAGCTTTGGTCAGACCGATAACGGCGTGTTTCGCGGCGACATAAGGCGCCATTCCAGGATCGGCAATAACGCCAGCGACCGATGCGGTATTGACGATGACACCACCGCCCGCCTTCAACATATGCCTGATCTGATATTTCAGGCACAAGAACACGCCCTTGACGTCTACCGCCATCACGCGGTCGTACATTCCCTCATCCTGTTCTGCCAAGGGCAATGTCGGCGGTAAGATCCCGGCATTATTGAACGCGCAGTGCAGACCGCCATAGGTCTTCACTGTGGTGTCCACCAGCGCTCGGACTTGGGCGGCATCGGCGACGTTGGTCTTGACGTACAACCCCTCACCACCGGCGGTCTTGATCAACTCAATAGTCTTTTGACCTTCCTCGCTAACATCGCCAACAACCACTTTCGCGCCCCGTTTGGCGAACGCCAATGCTGTAGCACGGCCGATACCAGTACTCCCACCCGTGATCAAGATGACCTGACCGGTAAAATCAAGCAGCTCATCGTTCATGTTCGTTCAACCTCTCATTCGTTAGCGATTCAGTTGAGATGCGCTCTTCACATCTTGGGGCTCCCGGTCCCCATTCGGCGTCACAGACTCAACATTGAAAGATGCCTGTATCACAATGCAGCACACTGTACCATAATGTGAAACATGCTTTGCAAGCTAGAATCTGCCCGTGTCTGGCCGCAGCTGCATCGCGCACCGATTAATTTTTCTCGCCAGCAATGGTATCGAGCCTGGCTCCGCTGTTGCCGTCACCGGTTTGTTCTTTAGGCAAGAGATTGAACGCATGCCAGTCAACATCGTTGTTGTGGGAGGGGGGGGCCGTGATGGGCAGCGTCAAGGTGGAAGGACGGCTGGCCAAGTGCTTTTACGTCTCGCTGTACCGGATGCATCAGGTTGCTCTGTTCGGGTTGGTTCGCACGGACTTGCGCGTGCTGGGTGATCGCATAGGCAGCAGTACCAAAACTCGTCTAAAGCTTCACTAACTGACGCGAACCTGACCTCGGAACACGGATACGCCGGTTCCGGGGCAGCCAAGCCAACACTGCATTTTTTCGCCAGGGCAGCGAACCATCCCTCGCTGTCAGTGGCTCAGGATCCCGCAATCCAGCAATGCCTGGTCCCACTCCGGCACATCACCGATGCGCTCGATCAGAAAGTCGATCAATGTCCGCACCTTGAGGGCTCGACGTTGGGTTTCGGGATACACGGCGGCGAAATCAAAAGATGACAAATGATAGTCGGTAAGAATCGGCACCAGTCGCCCGGCGAGTAGCTCGCTGCTGGCAATGAGCGTCGGCAAGCAAGTGATACCGGCCCCGGCCAGGGCATAGTCACGCAACAGATGGACCGAACTGGAACGCACCTGACCGTGCAAGGTCAGTTCGATACACTCCTCGCCCCGGGTGAATTGCCAGCGATTGCGTGACGGGTAGCCTCCGTAAAGGGCAATGCGGTGATCCTTGAGCTGCTGGGGATGCTCGGGAGCATCATGTTCGCGCAAATACGCGGGCGACGCACAGAACAGCCGATGCACGTTGAACAGCTTGCGCACCACCAGACGCTCGGCCATCGGCGGGAACATCTGGAAGGCAATGTCAAAGCCCTCTTCGATCGGATCGACCACGCGGTCATTGACCACCACATCGAACTCGATCTCGGGATACATAGCGGTGAACTCCGCCAGCATCGGACCCAAATGATCGATCGCGAACCCTTGCAGCACCTGTACGCGCAACTGACCCGTGAGGTTGGAGCGCTGATTGCGCATCTTCTCGGTCAGGCCATGAAAACCGGCGACCATATCGGCGCATTCTTGAAAATAGGCTTCGCCAATGTCCGAGAGTCGAACGTGGCGAGTGCTGCGGTGAAAAAGCGGCGAATTGATGAACGTCTCAAGCTGTTGCACACGATTAGTAATCACTGAGCGGGTCACGCCCAGCTGCTCCGCCGCCTTGGAGAAACTACCGGTCTGCGCCACGTGCACGAACGCCTCAGTGATGAGTAGACGATCCATGACCTCCCCTTTTTTTGTAATGATTGGCTGGAATTCATTTTAGGTGAGTCCGGCACAGCCAGCCGTTTCATAGTAAGGCTGTGCCGGTGATCTCGCCAGCGAAGCGATCAGGAAAGGTGGTAATCGGTCGGCTCGACTTCATGAGTCCGGCGCCAGAACTCTACGGCGTTAAACGGGAAGTTCTGGGTGACCCGTCCTTTGCTGTTCTTGTACCAACTGTTGACCTTGGAGAAGCCCCAGGCGCGCAAGCCATTGGCCTGGTCGACCCTCTGGTTGTAGCTCTCGAACACCTGCGGCTTGATCTCCATGCTCTGGTGCCCCCCCTCCAACAACAGCCGCACGGCATCGACGATATAGGTCGCGGTGAACTCGGAGAATTGAATAATGGTGCTGTACACCACCAGCCCTGTGTTTGGCCCGTACATGCAGAACATGTTAGGGAATCCAGGCACGGTCATGCCCATATAGGCCCGAGCATCGTCATCCTTCCAGACCTCGTGCAGGGCCAGGCCGTTGCGCCCGGTGATGTTGATCGGCATAAGAAACTTGGAGGCATGAAAGCCGGTGCCGTAGACGATCAGATCGAACTCGTATTCAGTGCCGTCGACACAGCAGATGCCCTTGGGCGTGATCGCCTCGATAGGCTGGCGAATCATACTGACGTTGTCGCGCTTGAGCGTCGAGATCCAGGTGCCGTTGTCACGGATGATGCGCTTGCCGCCGACGGGAGAATCCGGAATCAGCACATCGCGCAGGTCCGGCCGGTCAGCGAACTGCGGCTCCATCCAGGCACTGATGTCCCGGCGCAATTGATCGTTGCGCGCCGATACCGCGACTTCTGTCGGTGGGTAATTGACATCGACAACGACATCCTCAAGAAAGCCGACGCTCTGCGGCATGACCATAGCCGCCCGGTACCACAGGCTGTAGTTGGGCAGGTTGGCGAGCAACCATTTACAGCTGTCGGAGATTTTCTCGTGCAGATCGGGCGTGGGTAGCAGCCAGTTGGTGGTGCGCGCGAAGACCTTGAGATCGGCGGCGGTCTCGGCCAATTGCGGGATGAACTGGGCAGCACTCGCCCCCGTGCCGATCACGGCAACGCGCTTACCGCGCCAGTCGACATTGTGGTCCCACTGCGCCGAGTGGAATGCCGGGCCTTGGAACGTCTCTTTGCCAGGAATGGCCGGGATCATCGGCCGATTAAGTTGCCCGACGGCGAACACCACCACGTTGCTGTCGACGCGGGTTTGCCCGGCACTGTCGCGGCAGATTAGTTGCCAGCGCTGGCTGTCTTCGTCCCAATGGGCATCAGTGACTTCAGTGTTAAATTGAATATGCTCATACAGCCCTTTCTCCCGCGCCACCGCCTGCATGTAGCCGAACACCTGTGGGCCGGGTGCGAAACAGTCGTCCCAGGTGCTGCGGGCGAAGGAGAAGCTGTAGAAGAAACTGTTGATGTCGATGCGGCAACCCGGGTAGGTATTTTCGCGCCAGGTACCGCCGACATCGCCGCCTTTCTCATAGACAACAAAAGGCACACCGGCCTGCTTAAAGCGCAACGCCGCGATCATGCCGCTCTCGCCCGCGCCGATGATCACCACCTTAAAGTCACGGCCGGCGGCCACATGTTCTTTATGCCAGCGAGGGGCGCGAGGGTCTTCTTCGGCCGTCACCAGTTCCTCGGCGACCAGGGGCAGATAGGGCTCGATGACAGGACCCATCAGCCAGGTCCCGATGGCGTGCAACTGGTCGCTGGTCGGCCGCGCTGGCACGGGCATCCCACTGTCGCGAAAGGCCATTAGTCTGTGCAAGCAAAATTCTCGCACCTCGGCTTCGACCTCGGCGCTCATCCCGCTTCCCGCCACGCCCATGGCAACGACAGGCTTCCAGTCCGGCTTGAGCACATCGAGTTCGCCAGTCAGGTGCGCGACGGTCATCAGCAAGGTCGGAATATCGGCCCCCTGCAGGTGCCCACGCAGGGTTTCATCATCACATTCAAGGGAAGCCACAGTGGTGTTATAGGTGCTCATATGTAAACCTCTTATTCTTGTTGTCGGGGTATTGACGATCGGTCGTACAAGGCTTAATCGGTCTGCAACCAGGGATCGATCTGCTCACTCAGCCAATCCAACGCCTCGCGGCTGGCACGCAGGAAAGGCATAGTCACGAAGCCATGCATCTGCCCGCTGAAACAGCGTTCACTCACAACGATGCCGGCCTCCGCCAGCCGGTTCGCGTAGGCTTGGCCTTCGTCGCGTAGCACATCGAGTTCCGCAGTCAGCACCACCGCCGGTGGCACGCCACGAAAGTCCATTGCCGCCAACGGTGATGCCGAAACCTGCTGGCGCTCGTTGGCATCCGGCAGGTAGTGATCCCAGAACCAACGCATGTCCTCACGGGTCAGCAACAGTTGCCGTTGCGGATCCAGATAACCTGGCCCGTCGAGATCCGCCTGGGTGGCCGGATAAATCAACACCTGCAAGGCCCAGTGCAACTGGCCACGCTGAGCAGCACGCTGGGCGAACACGGCCGCCAGGTTGCCGCCGGCACTGTCGCCCGCGACGATCAGTGGTCCGTTGGCCGAGCCGGCGAGCTGCTCGCGATGAGCCACTAGCCATTGTGCAGCACGCTCGACGTCATCCAGGGCGGCCGGAAAAGGAAACTCCGGGGCCAGCCGGTAATCGACCAGGACCACAGTGCAGTCGGTACGGTGCGCCAGCTGGCGAGCGAAGTGGTCGAAGTCGTCGGGCCCACCCACGACCCAGCCCCCCCCATGCAAGTAGAGGATGGCGCCGCGTACCGAGGCGCTGGGCGTCAATACACGCAGGCGCGCCCCACCCAATTGCACCTCCTCGACGCTGTGCATGGTCGGCCCCACAGCTGACGGGCGCAGGCTCGTCATGACTTCACGAGCCTCGTAGGGATTCATTAAATGAAACGGTTTCAAGCCGCTCTCGGCCAATTGCTCAAGCAATCGGACAGACTCGACATCAAGTGTCATAGCGTTGCTCTCCTGTCATAGGTGCACCTTCGTGGGTGCGTTCTGAACCTCGGCCAACCACAGCAAGCCGTCCTGCTGGTACACCGGGACGCTGTCCAGATGCGCGCCTTCGCACGGACCATCGATGCAGTGACCATCTTCGAAACGAAACATCGCCCCGTGGTGCGCGCACATCAGCAGTTGCGTCTGATAGGTGCTGAACGACCCCGGTTGATAGTCCAAGGGAATGGAAAAATGCGGGCAGCGGTTGCGGTAGACCCACACCTGCGTACCCCGCCGCACCGCGATCAAGGCAGTGGCTTGGCCTCGCAGCGTCGCCTCAAGCCCGAGTGCTCCACCATCGGGCACCTGATCGAGGGCGCACAGCCTAATATTCGCCACGGCTCATGCTCCCATCTGGGGATTACCCAGTCCCCAGCTCCAAGGCCGGATCTCGACGCGCTCGAACAGTCCGGCCTGGGCATAGGGATCGTCGGCAAAAAAAGCCTCGGCCTCGCTCAAGCTGCCGGCCTCCACCACCAGCAGGGTGCCATTCATGACTCCTTCGCAGTTGCTCAACGTTGGCCCGCCCAGGCACACCACCACACGATGGGGGTGGGGCTCACGCAGGTATTCGCGATGCCTAGGGCGAATCTCCCTGCGCAATGGCTCGTGGTCCGGCTTGTCGGTGGCGAAGATGGCAAAGAACTGGTTCATACCGTGGCCTCCAAGACGAAGTCGAACGTCACGACGTGGAAATCCGTACCGATATCGTATTGCTCGGCCAGTTGATCGCTGGCGAACCGCGGTTCGTACACGACGCGCAGCGAATCCTTGACCCCAAAGACTGCGTCAGAATCAATATAGGGATCGTCGTCGTTGAACAGATGGGTCACCAGGCGTCGATGACCCGGCGCATCGAGCATGAAATGCAAGTGCGCCGGGCGCCACGGATGGCGGCCGCTGGCCTGCAGCAGATCGCCAACCGGGCCGTCGGTGGGGATCGGATAACTCACCGGCACCACACTGCGAATCGCATAGCGGCCCTGTTCATCCGTGCGATAACGACCTCGCAGGTTGCCGTGCGGCTGCGCGACGTCCTGACCCGAGTACTGCCCGTTTTCGGCGGTCTGCCAGACATCCAGGGTGGCTCCCGACAAAGGGTTGCCAGCGGCGTCGCGCACATAACCGGTGATCAACGAGGCGCTGCCGGGAATCAACGCCATGTTTTCGCCGTATTCCCGTTCGGGCATGCCGGCGATGTAGAACGGTCCAAACACTGTGCTCTGCGTCGCCTCGACGCCACTACGGTGCTCGATGGCGTCGACCAGCATGGACAGCCCCAGCACATCCGAGAGCAGGATGAATTCCTGACGCACCACGTCGTCACACTTCTGCCCGGTGGCCGTGAGGAACTGGATCGCCTGCAACCACTCGGCCTCGCTGAGCTCGACTTCGCTGGCAAACTGGTGAAGATGCCCCACCAGTGTCTGCAGCAAAAAGCGCAGGCGTGCATCGGGTGTGTGCGCAAAGCTGTTGATGGCGCGGGCGGTAATCTCACGCTCGGAAGACAAGTCGAGGTTATTCATCTCGTTATTCTCGTGTGGCAATCGACGGACAGCGGCAACACCTTCAGGCCGGTGCATGTCCCTTCAGCGCCCGGGTCAGCAGTGCCTCAATGGCATCCTGTTCGAACGGCCGCGGGTTGTAGTACGGGCTGGCACAGGCAATGCTCGCCGCTTCGGCTGGACCATGCTCGGGAAAGCCGAACTCGACTAACGCCAAGGGAATGCCAAGGCGGCGGTTCAATTCGTACAGCAGCGGCCCGACTTCATCGGCTTGCTCGCCGCCCAATGCTCGTGCAGCGCGGCGCAACGGCTCGGCCGCCGCGCGGCGGTTGTAGTGCGCCGCGTGGGGCAGGACGATGGCGTGGGCCTGGGCGTGCGGCAGGTTGAAGGTGCCGCCGAGGGTGTGACACAGCTTGTGGTGGATCGCCATACCCACCGAACCCAGGCAGATGCCGGCCAGCCATGCGCCTTGCAGCGCCTGACCACGAGCCTCGACGTTTTGCGGGTCGTCGACGATTTTCGGCAGTGCTTGCGCCAATGCGCGGATCGACTCTTCGGCCATCAACGAGATCACCGGGTTGGCGTCTTCGGCGTACAGGGCTTCGATCGCATGGGCCATGGCGTTCATGCCCGAGCAGGCCGACATACCCACTGGCAGGGTCAGCGTCAGCTCCGGGTCGTAGATCACGGTCTTAGGCAGGACCCGTGGATCGCGACCGGTTTTCTTCAACCGGTTTTCGGTCAAGCCGTAGATCGGGGTCATTTCCGATCCGGCGTACGTGGTCGGCACCGCCAGGATCGGCAAGCCGCTGTCCATGGCGATGGCTTTACCCAAGCCGATGGTCGAACCACCACCAACGGCCACACAGCAATCCGCTTCGCGGCGCACGGCCTCCTCGCGAGCCGCTTGCGCGGTTTCCAATGGCACGTGCATCACCGCCTGGGGGTAGACGCCTGCGCTGCGATCACCCAGTAACCGCGCGACCTGTTCGCCCAGTTCCTGTTGCTCTGGGGTAGTCAGGATCAGCGCGCGACGCGCGCCCAGGCGCTGGATTTCGTCACTGAGGCTGGCCAGTTTGCCAGCGCCGAAAATCACTCGGGTCGGCGTGCCTTGATAGATGAATGCGTTCATGGGGTCACCTTAGCGCGGGTAATGGGGAAGGATCTTGGCGTTGACGTTGACCCATACCGAGCGAGCCTCGGTGTAGTCGTGAATGGCGTCGAATCCCATCTCCCGGCCGTAACCGGATTGACCCAAGCCACCGAACGGGCTGCCGGGGCTGACACGCTTGTAGCAGTTGATCCAGCACATGCCGACGTTGATCTGCTCCGCCACACGGTGCGCACGCTGCAGGTCACGAGTCCACAGCCCGCTGCCCAAGCCGTAGTCGGTGCCGTTGGCAATCTCCAGCGCCTCCTCCTCGGTGGAAAAACGCAGCACCGTCACGAACGGGCCGAACACCTCTTCCTGGGCGACACGGTCACCAGGCTTGGCTTCAACGATAGTAGGCTCGACATAGAAACCCGAAGCCAGCGCGGGATCACTTGGCGCCTTGCCACCGGTAAGAATACGGCCGCCCTGCTGGCGGGCGATGTCGACGAACGACAGTACGCGGTCGCGATGCAACGACGAGGTTAGTGGACCCATCTCGGTATTCGGATCCAGGGGGTCGCCCAGGCGAATCGAACGGGCCAGGGTGATGAAGCGCTCGAGAAACTCATCGGCGATGCTTTCTTGCAGCAGCAACCGTGAACCGGCGATGCAGGCCTGGCCCTGGTTGTGGAAGATCGCCCAGGCGGCGCCGTTGACGGCGGCGTCGAGATTGGCGTCTTCGAAAACGATGTTGGCCCCCTTGCCGCCCAGCTCCAGCTGCACGCGTTTGAGGTTGCCTTGGGAGGCTTCGACGATACGCCGCCCAGTGGCGGTAGAGCCGGTGAAAGCGATCTTGGCGACATCATGGTGTTCGGCCAGGCGTTGCCCAGCAGTATGGCCGTAGCCTGGGACGATGTTGACCACGCCGTCCGGGAAGCCCACTTCTTTCATCAGCTCAGCGATGCGCAGCGTCGACAGCGGCGTCAGCTCTGACGGCTTGAGCACCACGGTATTACCTGCAGCCAGCGCCGGGCCCATCTTCCAGCTGGTGAACATCAGTGGAAAATTCCACGGCACGATCTGACCCACGACGCCGATTGGCTTGCGCTGCACGTAGTTGAGAAAGCCTGCGTCGACCGGAATCACCTTGCCTTCTATCTTGTCGGCGATACCGCCAAAATAGCGGAAACAGGCGGCCGTGCGCGGTACGTCGAGGATCCGTGAATCCCGAAGGGGATGGCCAGTATCCAGCGACTCCAGGCGCGCCAGCTCATCACTGCAGGCCTCGATGCGGTCGGCCAGCTTCATCAGCAGCCGCCCCCGCTCAGCGCCCGGCGTGGCCGCCCAGCCTGGGAATGCGCGCTTGGCCGCGGCCACTGCGAGATCGACGTCCTCGGCCTGCGCCGCGGCAATGCGCGTGATCAGCTCGCCGTTGGTAGGGTTGATGACATCGATCTCGCCGCCTTCAAGGGCGGGGACGAACTGGCCATCAATGAACAATTGGTTTTGCATGAGCAAAGACTCCCTGCAGTGCCTGGATAGGCACTGTGAAATGCACTGGTATAAGGATGCCGGCCCAGCCTGAATCGCTGGGCCGCGACAATCAAAACTCGACGGGGTATGGCTTGAGTTCGCCGCTTTCGTAACGCTGAGGCAGGTTGGGGGTAGCGTTTTCCCAGACCAGCAGCATCGAGCGTTTGGTCGAGTAGCCTTGGTGGCGGATGTCGGCGGGCATCGCGCAGATATCGCCGGCGCGCATGGTGATCCGAGCACGGGGATTGCCATCGTCCTTGTCACCGATATCCCAGACGATCTCGTCGCTGAGCTGCAGGAACCACTCGATCCGGTCATTGCCATGCACAATCGGCAGGACGAACTCTTCGGTGGTCGGGCAGAACAGACTGGTTCGGCACACAGAGGTCACCGAAGGGTTCCAGCTAACGTCGGAGCGCGACAGGTACTTGAACAGGCTGAAGGCGTGCAGTTGGCCTTCAAAACCCTCGGCGGCGTGTACTTCGGGCTCGTCCTGGGCCACATCGGCAAAATGGCGGTTGACCGGCAGGTCGTCGCGCAACGGCGAATCCCCTTCCAGACCTGGCATACGCCGAGTGGCAACGCGGAAACGCTCGATTGCCTCGATGTTGTCGCCGTGCTTGCGGCCAAATGCCGTACCGGTTTCGGAAGGTGCGGCAAACGGGTCAAAGCCGGCGTTGGTCCAGTCGCGCAGGATCGCCTTGAAGGTGGCCATGATCTGCGGCGTTTCGAACTGCTCGGTGTAGTCGACACCGGCGGCTTTTAAGACACCATTGAAGGTGCCCGCGTACATGTCGACCTTGCCGTACAGGTTGCGAGTACCAAAGACGTGGTCGAAGTTTACCCAGCCGTAGAAAAAGCCCCACGCCACGTCACGCATGACGGCGCGCAGGAAAGCGTCCGCCGGAATCAGGTGCGAGCGGCGCTCACCCTTGGCCGGCCATTCGATACGGGCGAAGTATTCGTCGCGCGAGAGTTTGAAGGCACCCAGCGTATAAGCCTTGTAGCCGGTGATAGGGTGGGCGGCGCTGGCGTCCACCAGGTTGTCAAACGACAGTGCGTTCTCGGTTTCAACTGCTTCGAGCATAGCCATGATTGGCTCCTGTTATTTTTGGAGTGATGTCGAGGTCAGAACACGGATTATTTCAGGCAGATGTCAGTCCACTTCTCGACGCTGAGCGCGCCCTGCACGGTTTGCAGCAGCAGCACACAGGGGGCGCTGGCTTCGAAGCGATAAGCGCAGCCGGCAGGTAGCAGTGCCTGGTGGCCGCGCTTGAGCAGCACATAGCCCATAGGCCGACCTTTCGGCAGTTCACCAGCAAACTGGCTTCCCTCGCCTTGCGCCGTTGCCGCGTCGAGCTTGAGGAAGTCGACGCGTACGCTGCCGTCGACCGAGATGACGAATTCGTCGTGGGCACAGGTGAACCAGGGAGAAGTGCCTTCAGCGCGCAGCGTTTCGATCACATAGCCGAGATTGAGACCCACGACGACTTTCTCGTAGGGTGCCGATTGTGCGGCGACTTCGAAGATATTGGAGAAGGCATAGTGGCTTTTTTTTCCGGTCACCAGCTCGATAGAGCCCTTGGTGTAGTGCGCCAGCGAGCCGAAAACTGTTTCGAATGCAGATTGAGTACTCATCGTCTTAGCCCTGTTATTTTTGTGTTTGAGTGGCTCAACGTTAAGGCCCCCCCCACGCCCTAACAAGGCCATTATGGGCGAAATGACTGTTCGCGAAACGCGAACAGCGGTCCGGCACCGACCGAGCGCTCGGGCGCCGAAGTAGACGAGTTGTTCGTTTTCGGCGAATTATCTATTCGCCCAGATTGCACTTGTTGTGCGGGGGACGTGAAATTACCGTCTGGGCACTCGACTATAAGAACAACAGGGCCAAGCCATGAGTAACTCCCCCGCCTTTTAGACGATCTTCGGGTCGCGCACGCAATACCCACTGGACAAACAATAACAATAAGGTAATTGCTCTATGCGTATTCCTATCGCTTCGCTGTGCGCAATGTTTTCGTGCACCCTGTGCGCGGCGCCTCCCTCCCAGTCGGGAGAAGGTGACTTGGCAACCTGGCTGATACCTGAGTTGAAAAGAGACACCGGTATTCGCATTTATGGCGTCGTTGATGCGGGGTTTTCACGCAACAATACATCGACCCGTAGTGAGCGCCAAGGCGGCCTGACCAACTTGCCCGTGGCGGGATACGCCGACGAAAAGTTTCAATTGTCCTTTTTCAACCTGTTTATCGAAAAGCCTCTTAATACCAGCTATGTTCCGCGCGCTACGCCACTACCGGGACCGCAGCCTACCGAGGCGTCATTCGGTTTCACTTTCGGGTTGCTCTATGGTCGCGACGGTCAATTTGCGCGAACCACGGGCTGGGATGAGCACTGGGGGGTGAATGAGCCGGGCGCATCAGACTCGGCCAAAGCTCAGCGAAGCCGGCAAAACTTCTACGCGTTTCCCGACCTGTTTGGCACGGCCTATCTGCCTGTTGGCACTGGGATCAGCGTCATGGCCGGGATCTTCGGACCGGGAGTAGGCTACGAGATTCCACCGAACATCCGCATTGCTCGCAACGCTTTTGCTACCAAAACTTATGCATTTGTAACCGAGCCAGCGACCGTCAGCGGTGTCGTGCTGGGTACGAGGCTAATCAGTACCGAATCAAGTCTGCTTGGCGGCGAGCTAGGCATTGTGCAGGGCTGGAATAACCTGAGGGACAATAACGACAGAAAATCGGTGCTAGGCGCAATACGTTGGCGCAGAGCCGACATGCAAGGCTGGATCGATTATGAAGTTCTAATTGGTGACGAGCAGAATAAATCCATCGATGATATTCAAGCACCGACTTCGCGTTTGATTTCATCCAATGGCCAACTCAAGCAGCAACATTCATTGAATGGCTGGTTCGCGCTTAACCAGCATTGGTCAATCGGCGCCGAGGCTGTGTATGGACGCCAAAGTGGCGATGGCAAAGCTGATACTGTCGACATCGTGACAGGTCCACGGTTCTCAGGCGCTCAATGGTGGGGCGTGAACAGTTCGCTGAGTTATCAATATCGCGAAGACCTTATCTTCTCGGCGAGAGCAGAACATTTCGCGGATCCCGACGGCTTCGCACTGTTCCCGGTATCTACAGCTCACGGTGCATTCAACGCGCTGACTTTGGGCTTTCGCTATGAAGCCACGCGTAATCTATCGTTACGCCCTGAGATCCGATATGACTGGTTTACCGGCAGCGATGATGACAAACCTTTTGGCAATGGCAGCGACCGCAAGCAGGCCACCGCGACGGTGCAAATGCTCTATTATTTCTGACCATATACAGTCGCAAGTAATGGATCAATTTGGGGTGTAATCATCGCGGGATGATTGTGAGCTTTCGAAATGTGGGTCGCTTTTTCGTAGCAGGCTGAGACGCTTTATATCTCTTGTTACGGGTAAACATCAGGCTCAACGTACTTTTCCGGGAAGGCCACGCCTTACTTCGATGCAAGGAATCTTAGCGAAATGATGCTTACCGCCTGAAACGTCCTTCGGTCCTGAGAAGCGATAATGCGTCTTTTGCTTGGTGCATATATCTCGACAAAAGGCAAACGTGAACTACTTTTATACTCGCACAGCAATGACGACGCCATTGATTCTACCGCGAGATAATTAACTCTAAATAGTTCAGCAATTGCAGGCGGCTGACTTCAGCCGCCTAGAAGAACAGCTTTAGCTTAAGCACACCCCCCTCAACGTTTGGCGCCACCGTTGAATGACGCGCCCGACGCAAGTTTTGGCCGAAAAGGCCACTGCCCACTGAAAGCGTCGCCAAGGTCATGATTTGGCGAACACCACCTTGAGCACAGCCTCCTCTCTCAACGCCCCAACCGTGCGGGCCAACGCCTATCAATACTGCATGCCAATTTTCGCAAAAGGGTTAATGCATCATGTTGTATAGTCGTTGACCAACCTGTTCCATTGCACTCGGTGATCCATGTCTTACCCCCTCGACGTTATCACTCACACCTATCTGGGCAGCAACGTTTATTCCCAACTGCGCAACGCGTTGATCACAGGCGGGCTCAAACCGGACGATCGACTGCGCATCCGAGAACTGGCCAGTCAGTTGGGGACGAGCGTCACACCAGTACGGGACGCCATTCTGCAACTGGCCAAAGAGAAAGCTCTGGTGCTCAAGACCCCAAAAGACATCAGGGTGCCCGTGCTTGATAGTGCGGCGTATCTGGAAATCCGCACGCTTCGGCTGAATCTCGAAGGTCTGGGCGCCGAAACCGCGGCACGGCTTGCAACTTCCAGCGATCTGGCGCGCATCGATGACAATATCCAACGCAACCTCGAGGCCATCAACAATAATGACCTTCCTGAAGCACTACGCCTGAATAGCGAGTTTCACTTTTTGATCGCGGAAGCCGCTCGCATGCCTCTACTGCGCAGTTATCTGGATAGCTTGTGGATGCGTGCAGGCCCATTGATTGCCCAGGCCTACGCGCACTTTTCCCTGACCATGGCCATCGAGCACCATGTTGAGATACTCGATGCCCTGCGCCAGCAAGATGCCGCGGCGGCCAAGCACGCGATTCAGACGGACATTCTGGATGGCAATCAAAAAATGCTGGAATTCATAGCTGTCAGTCAGGAAGCAGCCTCCTAACGTCAGCTTTTCCTTGAACGGCTATTGACAGCAACTTCGTCTAAAAACATGATGCATCAAACATCAATTGATAGAGATGCGTCCATGAGCGAGAAAAAAAAGCTTCTTTTGACCGGAGCCAGCCGCGGCATCGGCCATGCGACGGTCAAGCACTTCAACGCGGCTGGCTGGGAAGTGTTCACCGCCTCCCGGCAAAACTGGGTCGCTGAATGCCCGTGGGCGGAAGGCTTGCTCAACCATATCCACCTGGATCTGGAGGACATTGACAGTGTCAGCGCCAGCCTGGCGACCATTAAGGAAAAACTGGGGGGACGCCTGGATGCGCTGGTGGACAACGCCGGCGTATCACCAAAAAGCCCGGAAGGCGGTCGACTCGGCGTGCTGGAAACCGATTACGCCACGTGGCTGAAGGTGTTCAACGTCAACCTGTTCTCCACCGCCCTCCTCGCTCGTGGCCTGTTCGATGAACTGAAAGCCGCCCAGGGCAGCATCATCAATGTCACGTCCATTGCTGGTTCCAAGGTGCACCCTTTCGCTGGTGTAGCCTACGCCACTTCCAAGGCGGCACTCTCGGCACTGACCCGGGAAATGGCCTTCGACTTCGGCCCGCACGGGGTTAGGGTCAATGCCATCGCCCCTGGCGAAATCGACACCGCCATCCTGTCCCCGGGCACCGCCGATATTGTCCAGCGGCTGGTTCCGATGAATCGATTGGGCCAACCCGAGGAAGTCGCCTCGTTGATCTATTTCCTGTGCACCAGCGGTGCTTCCTACGTTAACGGTGCGGAAATTCACGTCAATGGTGGCCAGCATGTCTGAGGCGATCATGGACAAGGTGTGTTGCGCCGATTTGATGACCACCGAGGCGCCCAGCGTGTCGCCTGCCGAAGCGCTGGAAATCGCCGATCGGGTATACGGCCTCAAAGGGACGCTGAAGCTGCTGAATGGCGAACGCGATGCCAACTTTCTCATCCAGTCCAGCACCGGCGCCTTCGTCCTGAAATTCATCAATGCGGCCGAAGATCCCAACGTCATCAGCTTCCAGACCCAGGCATTGCTGCACATCGAGGAACATGGCGCACACCTGCCGGTTCCACGGGTGTTGCCCTCGCGCGGCGGCGAAGTTGAACCGAACGTGCGGGTCAACGGGCAGTCACTGACACTGCGCACCGTCAGCTACCTGGACGGCATTTCGCAGAACCTGGGCACGCCCAGCGTCGCACTGATGCACGAACTCGGTACATCCCTGGCCGAAGTCAATCTCGCCCTCAAGGACTTTCAGCATACGGCGGCCTACCGCAACCTGCTCTGGGATGTCGGCCACGCCGAGCGGGTCAGGCCGTATCTGGATTACCTGGACGCCGATCAACTGCCGTTGGTGTCAAGTCTGCTGGACCGCTACGAAACCTCGGTGAAACCGCGCCTGGCCAGACTCAGGGCGCAGGTGATTCATAACGACCTCAACCCGCACAACGTCATGCTCGACTGCGCAACCGGCAGCCGCGTCTCGGCCATCATCGACTTCGGCGACGCGCTCCACGCGCCGTTGATCAACGAGCTGGGGACGGCACTTTCTTACCAGTTCGACGCTGACGCGAGCGATCCGCTATGGCAGATCAAGGCCTTCGTCGCCGCTTACAACGCGCGGATTCCGCTGCAGCGCGAGGAATTGGAGGTGTTAGGCCAACTGATCGCCATGCGCATGGCTATGGCCATCACCATCGCCCAGTGGCGCGCCAGCCTGTATCCGGATAACCGCACCTACGTGCTGCGCAACCTGCGCACCACCTGGAGCAATCTGCAATGCCTCAGCGTCTTGCCCGAAGGGTTGCTGACCCAAAGCCTGATCAACGCCTGCACACCGGAGGCCCCATGAGTTCATCCACCACCGCTGAACTGCTCGTCCGTCGCCAACGCACCTTGGGGGCCAGCTATCGATTGTTTTACGAGGAGCCGTTCGCTCCGGTGCGAGGTGAAGGTGTGTGGCTCTACGACCAGGACAACAGCGCGTACCTGGATGCCTATAACAACGTGGCCTCCGTCGGTCACTGTCACCCTGCCGTGGTCGCGGCGATTGCCGAGCAAAGTGCCCGGCTGAATACCCACACACGTTATCTGCACCCCTCGATCGTCGACTACGCCGAAGATCTGCTCAGCGAGTTTCCCCCGCCGCTCGATAACCTGACCATGACCTGCACCGGCAGCGAGGCGAACGACCTGGCGCTGCGCATCGCCCGCTGCCATAGCGGAGGCACCGGCATCATTGTGACTCGCTGGGCCTATCACGGCGTGACCAGTGCATTGGCCGAGGTATCGCCCTCGCTGGCCACCGGTCTGGCCACTGCCAGCCATGTGCGTCTGGTGGACGCTCCGGATTCCTACCGTCGAACCGCTGATTTCGTCGCCAGCGTCAAAGCGGCGGTGCAAGACATGCAGGCAAAGGGCATCAAGCCCGCGGCGCTACTGGTCGACAGCATTTTCTCCAGTGACGGCGTGTTCAGCCCGGCGAACGGCGAACTGGCGGCGGCCGCGCAGTGCGTACGCGAGGCCGGTGGGCTGTACATCGCCGATGAAGTGCAGCCGGGGTTCGGCCGCACCGGTGGGCAGCGCTGGGGGTTTGCCCGCGACTCGGTGATTCCGGATCTGGTCACGCTGGGCAAACCCATGGGCAACGGCCATCCGGTAGCGGCTGTGGTCGGCCGTTCGGCGCTGTTCGATCAATTCGGTCGGCAACAGCGTTATTTCAATACCTACGGCGGCAATCCGGTGTCCTGCAGCGCGGCCCACGCGGTACTACGGGTGTTGCGCGAAGAAGACCTGCAAGCCAATGCGCTAAAGGTCGGCGACTACCTCAAGGTCGGGCTGCAGGCATTGGCTGAGCGCCATGAAGTGATTGGCGATGTGCGTGGCGAAGGCCTGTTCATCGGCGTCGAGCTGGTGACAGACCGCGAGACGCAAGCCCCGGCAACAAGCGCCGCGGCGGCGGTCGTCAACGGCATGCGCCGCCGTCAGGTACTGATCAGTGCCACGGGGCCACAGACCAACATTCTGAAAATTCGTCCGCCGCTGGTTTTCGCCCGGGAGCATGCGGATCTGCTGCTTGAACGCCTGGATGAAACCTTGAGCAGCCTGAACTAAGCATCACATCTTGCCGAAGCAGGCTTTCCTGAGCCTGCATCGACACCGGCGCAAGCCCCCAATCCGGAGCGACTGAAACACCCTCGCACGGTTGTGGTGCGGCCTCATAAGCGCTTTCACCCGAAGAACCTCGCACCAGGCTGGATACGTTCAGTGGCACGGATTCTGCTTTGATAAAAACATGATGCATCATGCTTCAACACAGAAACACATTTGGAGGGTTTGAGATGACAGGTAACAGTGCCAGCGCTTTCGTCCGCTTCAAAGGGGTGGAGAAAAGTTACGACGGTCTGAAGACCGTGGTTAAGCGGTTGGACCTGGACGTCGCGCAGGGCGAATTCCTCACCCTCCTCGGCCCGTCCGGTTCCGGCAAGACCACCAGCTTGATGATGCTGGCCGGGTTCGAAACCCCGACGCAGGGGCAGATCTTTCTTGAAGGCAATGCCATCGAAAGCGTCCCCGCCCATCGTCGCGGCATCGGCATGGTGTTCCAGAACTACGCCCTGTTCCCGCACATGAGCGTCGCCGAAAACATGGCGTTCCCGTTGCAAGTGCGAGGCATGAGGCGCCATGAGATAGAAACCCGGGTCAAGAAAGCCCTGGAGATGGTGCGCCTGGGCGATCTCGCCAAGCGCTTCCCCGCACAACTGTCCGGTGGCCAACAGCAGCGCATAGCCCTCGCCCGCGCGCTGATTTTCGAACCGAAGCTGGTGTTGATGGACGAACCGTTGGGCGCCCTGGACAAACAGTTGCGCGAACAGATGCAGCTGGAAATTCGTCGCCTGCACCGCGACCTCGGCCTGACGGTGGTGTTCGTCACCCATGACCAGGCGGAAGCCCTGACCTTGTCCGACCGCATCGCGATTTTCAACGATGGTGTGATCCAGCAAGTCGACACGCCGCAGGCGCTTTATGAACGCCCAGCCAACTCGTTCGTGGCCACGTTCATGGGCGATACCAACGTCCTGCCCGGTGTGTTGGGCGCATTCAGTATCGACCACTGTCAGGTGCAGCTTGATCAGGGCGAACAGCTGACAGCCCGCACCACCTCGGGTTTGGCCACCGGCAGCCGCACCTCGCTGTCGATTCGTTCCGAACGGGTCACCCTCGATGGCGACGCCAGTTATGACAGTCGCCTGGCCGGTTGCATCGAGGAATGCATCTATCTGGGTGACCACGTGCGCATCCGTCTGAACGTCGCGGGCAACCACGACTTCAACGTCAAAGTGCCCATTGCCCAGATGCAATCTCACTGGCGCGAAGGTCACCGTGTTCCCGTCTGCTGGCACAGCGCGGACGCCTCGGCGCTCGACGCAATGCCTGCTTGATCCCTCCCCTTCATTGTTGATGACCTCAGGATATTTGCCATGCTCAAGCGTCTAGCCGCACTGACTGTTCTGACTGCCTTCGGTGGCCAGGTAAATGCTCAACCGCTGACCGTCGTGTCCTTCGGCGGTCTGAACAAGGAAGCCCAGGATAAAGCCTTCTATCAACCGTTCACGGCGGCTGGCAAAGGTGCCGTACAGGCCGGGGAATACAACGGTGAAATGGCCAAGATCCGCGCCATGGTGGAAACCGGTCAGGTCAGCTGGGATGTGGTTGAGGTCGAAAGCCCCGACTTGATCCGCGGCTGCGCCGAAGGCCTGTTCGAACCTCTGGACTGGAGCTCTCTGGGCGATGCCAGCAAATTCGTCAACGGCGCCGTCAGTGAATGCGGCGCGGGGATTTTCCTCTGGTCGACCAACCTGACGTACAACAGCGTCAAACTCAAATCCGCGCCGAAAGGTTGGGAATCGTACTGGGACACCAAGACCTATCCCGGTAAACGCGGCCTGCGCAAAAGCGCCAAATTCACCCTGGAAATCGCCCTACTGGCCGACGGTGTAAAACCCGCCGAGCTGTATCAGGTATTGGGCACTCCCGAAGGCGTTGACCGCGCATTCAAAAAACTCGACCTGATCAAACCCGATATTCAATGGTGGGAAGCGGGCGCCCAACCCCTGCAATGGCTGGTCGCCGGCGACGTGGTCATGACGTCGGCCTACAACGGCCGCGTGTCCGCCGCGCAGGGTGAGGGCCATGATTTCAAGATGGTGTGGAATCAGAGCCTGTACGACATCGACAGTTGGGCGATCGTCAAAGGCTCGCCGAACAAGGCGATGGGTGAGCAGTTCATTGCCTTTGCCAACCTGCCCCAACACCAGAAAGTCTTCGCGCAAAACATCCCTTACGGCCCGACCAACAAGGACACGCTGCCGCTGATTGACGCCAAAACCCGGGAGCAACTGCCGACGGCACCGGCCAACCTCGAGAACGCCCTGCAAGTGAACACCAACTTCTGGATCGAACACGGCGAAGAACTGGAACAACGTTTCAATGCCTGGGCGGCACGCTGATCGATTGCCCGCACAGACTGCCCGGATCGCGTCGGCACTGACTGCCGACGCGTCCGGGCCGTGTTGACGAAAGGAGACTCCCATGTCCGAAACGCTCGCCCTTCCCTCCGCGCCCTCAGCGGTTCAGACGCAACGTTTGCAGAGGCAATTACAGGCCACCAAACGGGCTTACATTCGACGTTCGATGCTGCTCATCCTGCCTCTGTTGGCCCTCTTGGTCGTGGGTTTTCTGACACCGATCGGGTCGCTCCTGACCAAGAGCGTGGAAAACCCGGAAGTGGCCAACGCCCTGCCCAAGACCCTGGCTTTGCTGGACAACTGGGATGCCCAGACACTACCAGGTGAATCCGTGTTCAGCAGCCTCGGTGACGATTTACGCAGTGCGCGCAGCAATGGTCAGTTGTTCGCCCTCAATCGGCGGCTGGGTTACGAAAACGCCAGTTTGCGCAGCCTCTCGACCGCCGTGTTGGGCCGGTTGCCGGCCGACGGCGTCAATGCTCGTGACGCGCTGATAAAAGGCATGCCGGCGCTGGCCGACATCAAGACCTGGTCGACCCTCAAACATCTCGGCCAACCCTACACCAGTTTCTACTGGCTGGCCGCCTTCGACCTGAAGATGGACGCCGGCCAGATCCGCGCGGTGGCGCCGGATAAAGCTCTGTACCTGGACGTACTGAAACGCTCGCTGACCATCGCCGGGTTGGTCACCGTTCTGTGCGTCCTGCTGGGCTACCCGCTGGCCTACTGGCTCTCGCGGCAACCGGCCCGACGCGCCAACCTGATGCTGATCCTGGTGCTGCTGCCGTTCTGGACGTCGCTGATCGTGCGCACGGCGAGCTGGATTGTTCTGCTGCAATCGGGCGGCCTGATCAACAACACGCTGATCGATCTGGGCATGCTCGACAAGCCGCTGCAATTGGTATTCAACCGCGCCGGCGTGCTGATTTCGATGACCCACATTCTGCTGCCCTTTCTGATCCTGCCGCTGTATGCCGTGATGAAAGGGATCGACTCCCGCTACGAGCGCGCGGCGATTTCACTCGGTGCCCACCCTTTCACTGCGTTTCGGCGGGTCTACCTGCCGCAGACGTATGCCGGCGTCACGGCCGGTGCGTTGCTGGTGTTCATCATGGCCATCGGTTACTACATCACCCCTGCACTGCTGGGTGGCCCGGGGGATCAAATGATCAGCTACTTCGTGGCGTACTACACCAATACCACCATCAACTGGGGCATGGCGACAGCATTGGGCAGTCAATTGCTGATCATCGTGTTGTTGCTTTATTGGGTGTACGCGAAGGTCTCGCGCCCCGCCAACCGAGCCCCATGAGGAGCCTGCCATGAAGCATGTCGAACCGTTCGAGATCCGCCTGCTGCGCCCTTTTTTAAGCGTCTACAGCCTGGCGTTGCTGATGTTTCTGATCATCCCGATCCTGGTCATCATCCCGTTGTCATTCAATGAGGGTTCGTTTCTGAGCTACCCGTTGAGCGGCCTGTCGTTGCGTTGGTATCGCGAGTTTTTCAGCTCCAGCGACTGGATGCCTGCTCTGCTCAACAGCCTGAAAATTGCCCCCGCTGCGACCTTGCTCGCCACTGTGTTCGGCACCCTCGCTTCGGTCGGACTGTCCCGGGGCGAATTTCGCGGCAAGGGGCTGATCATGGCGATCATGATTTCACCGATGGTCGCACCCGTGGTGATCGTAGCGGTCGGGCTGTATTTCTTTTTTGCCAGCTGGGGTTTGCTCAATAGCTATCTCGGTTTGGTCATCGCCCACGCCGTCCTGGGTGTGCCGTTTGTGGTAATCACCGTCAACGCCACGCTTGAAGGTTACGACCGCAGCTTCACCCGGGCGGCCGCCAGCCTCGGCGCAACACCCTGGTACGGTTTCAAGCGCGTGACCTTGCCGCTCATTGCACCAGGTGTCCTGAGCGGCGCATTGTTCGCCTTCGCCACGTCATTCGACGAAGTCGTGGTGACGCTGTTTTTAGCCAGTCCTTCCCAACGCACCCTGCCGATGCAAATGTTTGCGGGTATCAAGGAGAACCTCAATCCAACCATCGCGGCCGCGGCAACCATGATGGTTCTCAGCGCATTACTGTTACTGCTGGCCATGGAAGCGCTGCGACGTCGAAACGAGCGCATTCGGGGCACCTAACACCGAGCCCTGATCGAGAATGCAAATACGACTAGCTGACATAAATTGTCTCAGCTCAATCCTGCACAGTTGTTGAAATCAAGGAGTCTTACCGGTACTTGTAGATCACCATCTCTTTAGCAGGGAACACACCATGCAACCAAGATTTAAGGTGATCGAGACCACTAGATTGGACGATGGCAGTAGGCAATATAGGGTTGTAGATCTTGTGGCGGGAGGCTCAGCAAGCAAGCATGGCGTATACAAAGTCAGGGCTGAGGCAGAGGCCGTTTGCTCAACATTGAACGCCGAGCATCCAAGGGAGCTGGGGGTACTTCACCGCACCGTTTAGCACCAGCTAATCCTGATATGAGAACGCCCAAAACAGGGTACTATTTGGCCACAGTGAATACCTAAAGAGTTGGTATGGATTCTCGTTCTGAGTGGAGGCTATGTAGCCGCTCAAGGTTCATCTGCTGACACTCACTCTCAGCTTCTTTTCTGGTCTGATAGATTGTCTTCAGCCGACGCTTCTCCTCATTGTCATAGCGGTTGAAGCCTATAGGCGCGGACTGACCGCCATCCGTTCTGGTTTCAACTTTACGTGACGCGTGACCGAACCTTCGTCGAGGACCTGATCGAGCGCGCACGTAACGCCAGCTGCTCGGCACTCGTGGTAACCATGGACCTGCAGGTGTTCGGTCAGCGGCACAAGGACAAGAAGAATGGGCTGTCCATCCCGCCCAGACCGACCCTGCGCAACATCGTCAACATGGCAAGCAAACCGCGCTGGTGCCTGAATATGCTGCGCACCCGCAATCGTCAGTTTGGCAATATAGTCGGCCACGCCAAGGGCGTGGACAACATCAGCTCACTGGTCGACTGGACCCGGGATCAGTTCGACCCGCGGTTGTCCTGGCAGGATGTGGCGTGGATCAAGCAACGTTGGGGCGGCAAGCTGATCATCAAGGGCATTCAGGACCCTGAAGACGCCAGGCTGGCGGTTGAATACGGCGCCGATGCGATCATCGTTTCCAACCATGGGGGACGGCAACTGGATGGCGCGGGCTCATCGATTTCGGCGTTACCGGCGATTGTCGCTGCGGTGGGCAATTACGCCAAGGTCCATCTCGATGGCGGTATCCGCTCGGGTCAGGATGTGCTCAAGGCAATCGCGCTGGGCGCACGCGGCACCTACATCGGTCGCGCCATGCTGTATGGGCTGGGAGCCCTTGGCGAAAAAGGCGTGAGCACGGCCCTGGAATTGATCAGGAATGAGCTCGACCTGTCCATGGCATTCTGCGGCAGGACCGACATCCGCGACGTCAATCGCGAAATCCTGCTCCACCGCTGAGTCAGACTCAGCGCCAGCACCTTATGGTGCCGACGCCGGGCTTGTGCAGGGTTCAGTCGAGTAAAGACGGGTCGGCGTCGATCATCAACTGTTTCATTTCTTCGAAGTGCCGACGGGAGAAATCCGAGATCCCTTCCCAACCCTTGGCGGTTTTCTCGGCCACCTCGTCAGACAGCACTCGCAGCGGTTGGCCGGTGGACCAGGCCGTCACCAGAATCTGGCAGGCACGCTCCAGCGTCCAGATGTCATCGAACGCCTCACCGATATTTGGGGCAATGACCATGACCCCGTGGTTACCCATCAGCAGACGACTTTTACCGTCGAGCAATCCGGCCAGGCGCTCACCCTCGGCCTCGGTGTCGGCCATGCCACCGTACATCCCGTCTACCGCCACGCGGTTGAAATAGCGCGCAGTGTTCTGGTCGATCGGTGGTACATGGGGGTTGGCCAGGCAAGCCACGGCCGTGGTGTAGACCGGGTGCAAATGCAGGACCGCACGCGCTTGCGGCAAGCGTTGGTGAATCTGCCCGTGAATGGCCCAGGCGGTCGAATCGACGTCCGGGTGCTCCGCGCTGACGGGATCGTCAGCGTCCAGCAGCAACAGGTCACTGGCGCGAATGCGGGAGAAATGCTTCCACTTGGGATTAATCAGAAACTTTTTGCCATCGGCCGAAACTGCAGCGCTGAAATGGTTAGCCACCGCTTCGTGCATGCCCAGGTGGGCAACGATACGAAAGGTCGCAGCAAGATCGATGCGAGCCTGCTTCTCGATTGCCTGTTCTTCTATTGCTAAGGCCATGAATTTTTCTCCGCAGGGCGTGACCGCACCGGGGTGCGGCACGCGCTATAGGCTCGTATCAGGGTTTAGGCATCAGCGTGGCGATGTCTTCATCGGTGGGTGCCTGGAAGTTGTACTTCTTCATCAGGGCCGCATATTCAGGGGTGACGCGGTATTTGTTCAGCGCATCGACGAGAGCGTTCTTGACCTCGTCGTTGCCTTTCTTCACGCCCCAGCCGTTGAGAACCGGGTAGATCAGGGTGTCGGAAGAAATCACCACACGACCGCCCAGTTTCTCGACCACACCACGGGCCACTGCCGCGTCGGTGATCTGTGCCTCGACAGCATGGGCGAGTATCGCCTGAGTGGTTTGCGGGTCAGTGGCATATTCACTGATCGCGATAGGCTTCAGGCCATTCTTGACGCAGTACTCCTCCGACAGTTTGTTCATCTGCTGCAACCAGGAAGTTGCCGCCATCGAACCGATCTTGTGACCACAGAAGTCTTCCGGGCGCTTGGGTTGAAACTCGCCGCCCTTGAGCGCCAGGATGGATTCGCCGCTCTTCAGATAGGGAATCATGTCGATGACTTTCACCCGTTCAGCGGTGATGTACATCGAAGAGTTGGTGATATCGAAGCGCCCACCCTGCAGACCTGTGATCAGGTTGGGAAAGCGAGTGTCGACGGTTTCTACCTTGCGCCCCATGACCTTGCCGAGACCGTCGAGAAACTCGATGTCAAACCCTGCAGGGCGATTGTTATCCATGTATTCATAAGGGAAGAAAGTGACATCGGAACCGGCAATAATCTTGCCATCCTGCTGGAAAGCCGAGGCTGCCAACGAGCTCATTGCGACCGCTGCGCCAACCAGGCTCAGGGCAATAGGACGAACAATCTTGTGCAACGCTGTCATGGTGTATCCCCGCAAGGTTAAAAGATGTTAGGCAGTGGCTTGGTCTTGCCCGGCTTGTTGCACAAAGAAAGAGGCGCCACGAGGCTTCTGCGGCAAGCGCATCTGATTCGCCGTGCAGCGCACGAGGCCGCTTTCCTGACCGACCACCATCAGGCCGGAGTGCTCGCTGGGCAGAGGGTTTTCGCCGAATGGCTGCGCGTCTTCAGCGGCATAGACGCCGATGAACAGAGTGCGCGGCAGCTCGGTCTCGTTAGGGCTTGAAGCGTGCAACAACCGCGTGTGCATGAAGCACACGGAACCGGCAGGACCGAAACAGGCAACCGGCGCCTGGCAATGTTCTTCGACGACCTGATCATCCACCGCGCCGGTGAAGCGCTGATCATGCCAGTGCGACCACAGCGGGCCTTTGTGACTGCCGGGGATGACATTCAGCGGGCCGTTCTGCGGTGTCACCTCGCTGACCATCAGCAAGGCGGTGACGATGTCATCGTTACTGTGTGGGGTGAACAGAAAGTCCTGGTGCCACTTCACCTGAGTGGCAGTATGCGGCAGTTTGGAATTGACCTTGCTGTGGTGGAAGCGCGTACCGCCACCGCCAATCAATTGCGCAGAAATTTCCGCCATGCGCGACTGCAACGCGACGCGCCGGTAGGCCGGCGAGATCTCGGTAGGCGAACTCACGCGGCGCAATGAGGGATGATCGGCCCGGTGGTCGCCTTCGAGGTCGAAACGCATACGGCCGTCGATGGTTTCGCCCCAGCCCTGCGCGTGACCACGGCTCTCTTCTACCCACTGGTCGAAGTCGTGCTGCAGCGCAGCCACCTCATCTGCCGCCAGGACCCCTTCCACCACCAAAAAACCGTCCCGGTGGAACTGCTCAACCTGCGATTGCTCGATCATGCTCTTTCCTTCTTGAAACTCGAACGATATAGGGGTCACGCCAGCGAAACATCCTTGAGGAAGGCTTCGATGCGTGGGTTGTGACCGCCGCGCAACACCTGGGGTTGGTCATCGCATACCACGCGGCCTTTCTCCATGAAGACAATCCGGTCGGACACCTTGAAAGCGAAATTCATTTCGTGGGTGACGATCACCATGGTGATGCCTTCCTGCGCGAGGGCTTCGATGACCTGCAGCACCTCGTTGACTTTTTCCGGGTCCAGCGCCGAGGTGGGTTCGTCGAACAGCATGATCTGCGGACGCATCATCAAGGCCCGGGCAATCGCCACACGCTGCTGTTGTCCACCCGACAGTTGATGCGGGTACTTCCAGGCGTGGTCGAGCATGCCCACCTTGTGCAACAGCGCGTAGGCCTGTTGCTTGAGCTCTTGCAGACTGCCGAGGCGGTGGTAACGCGGCGCCATCAGCAGATTGTCGAGCACAGTCAGGTGCGGGAACAGATTGAAGCTCTGGAACACCATGCCGATGTTAAGGCGATGTTCTGCTTGCTCCACGTATTGCGGTTTCTGCGCGCCCTGCCTGTTCAGGTGAATGAAGGGTTGGCCGTTGATCTTGATATCGCCGTTATCGAGCTGCTCAAGACCGTTGAGCAAACGAATCAGCGTGGTCTTGCCCGAGCCGGACGGCCCGATGACCGACACCACTTCACCAGGCTGAACCTGCAGGCTGACGGCACCCAGCACCTCGACACCGTTATAGGCCTTGTGCAATCGGGTAGCTTGCAGCGCCGGAACCTGCGGCTCGCTGGTGGCCGCCCGCGGCACGACTGCTCGCTGTTGTGTCGCCAGCGCCAGCACTTCGGCGCTGGGTACTCGGGAGACATTGCGCTGGTTGACGTCCAGAAACTTTTCGAGGCGTTTGAGCAGGAAGTCGAACACCGTGACGATCAGCACGTAATAGAAGGCGACCGCCGCCATCGTTTCCATCACCAGAAAATTCTGCGAGTAGAGCCGTTGACCGACCATGAGAATTTCGGTCAACGAGATGACGGACACCAGAGAACTGAGCTTGACGATCGATATGTATTCGTTGGCCAGCGAGGGTAATGCCACCCTCAGCGCCTGAGGAATGACCACCCGCCATTGGGTGCCGAAAAACTTCAGCCCCAAGGCACGCGCCGCTTCGGCCTGCCCCTTGTGAATCGACAGGAGACCGCCGCGATGAATCTCCGCCACATACGCTGTTTCGCACAGGACCATCGCCAGCAGGCCGGCCCAGAACGGATCGCCGAGCATTACCGAGGTGGCCGGAAATGCCTGCGGGATGTTGTAGACGAAGATCAGCAACACCAGCAGTGGCACGCTGCGAAACAGCCAGATGTAGGCACGTGCCGGTGCGTTCAGCAACGGACGTTTGGACTGCTTGGCCAAGGCCACGAAAAACCCGAGTCCGATGCTAATGACCCAGGTCACGAAGCTCAGCTTGATCACGGTCCATGTCGCTCGCCAGAACTCGGCATCCAGAAGCAAACCAAACATGTAATTCCAGTCGAATGTCATTCGTCGCCGCGCTCTACAAAAAAATCTGAATGTGCAACCGGGCGCCCCACTTGAACGCGGATCACGGCGTACACCGCTGAAACGAGGTTCATGGAGAGAGGTGCTTACGGTCAATTAGGATTAACTGGAGCAGTGCGTAGGCAGAACCGATGCAGCGCCCACGGTTCTTTCCGGTGCCTTTTGCGTGCAGAGCCGGCCGCTACCGAATCGCGCCAAAAAGGCGCCCCCTCATCTCGCTCGCCGGTCGATGCCGTATTTTGGTGCGACCAGCCCGTGTTGGTCCTCGGGCTCGTCTCATGCCTGCAGTCTGAAGTCTCGGCTCCGTTGCTTAAATTCGTTTCTGATTTACAACTGGGGCGAGAAAATCCGAAGCAGCGTGACAGCGATGCATGATCGACCGTGGTGCGAGCGTGATCACTCGCTGACGCCGGTTGCCCGCACGGCATGGGGATCGAAGAAGCTCGGCGCGGCCATCCCGGGGATGTACTGATCGGAAACGAACATGCGGCAACGCTCGATGAACGCAGACACGACGCGAGACAACTGTGCATTGGTGGCCGTGGCATAGCCCAGTTGCAAGGCGTGCAGGCCGCCCGCCAAGCGAATGCGGATCAAGCGTTTGCCGTCCTGGGAAATATTGCCCTTGGGACGCGCGTTAGCAATGGTATAGCCGACGCCGTTGCCCACCATGGCACGCACGGTTTCAAGGTTGCTGGAACGCATGACGATGTTCGGGGTGGTGCCCGCCTGGATGAACAGACTGAGAAAATATTCCCGACTCCAGGGGATATCCAGCAGCACCATCGGATAGGGTTCCAGGTCCTGCAAGCTGATGGCCGGCAGATGTGCCAGTGGATGGTAATCACCCACCATAACGTAGGGCGGTAACTTCGCCAGGGGCTGGAAGTCGATGTCGGCGCTGGTCGCCAGGTCGTAGGTCAGCGCGATATCGATCTCGGCACTGCGCAGCTTTTCCAGCAATTGCTCATGATCGCCTTCGACCTGAGTGATCCGCACGCCTGGAAAGGCGCGACCGAAACCAAACACCAACTCGGGTGTGATCATCGGTGCCAGCGAATGAAGACAGCCAACTCGCAGCGGCCCGCGCACGGTATTCAGCGACTCCGAGGCGATCGTGTAAAGGTTGCTCATCTGCTCCAGGATGAGCTTGGCCTCTTGCATGACCTGCCGCCCCACTGCCGTGAGCGAGATGCCTTGCGCGTGATGCCGAATGAACAACTGAATGCCTAGCTCCGCCTCCACGTGGGTGATCGCCGCCGAGATAGAAGGTGACGACACATGAATGCGTTCCGAGGCCGCGCTGATGCTGCCGGCCTCCCCGGAAGCGACGAAATATTCCAGCTGGCGTTGAGTAATACGACTGAGCATCACGCCCCTCCACATCGGTAACGAGTTGGCGAACAATAACGCCAACCCTTTGAATGACGTCGCTGCACGGTTCATGCCGGACAGCCTCCGCAGGTCCCTGCACGCGACGGGCGCCATCATCCAATTGCGGATGCTCCAGCGGGGTTCGGTTTTTCCTAAGCTCTACGTTCAAAAAGCATAATTCCTATAAAACCTTTGCCTGATCACACTGGCGCCCTGGCTGGATGAAGTCTGCAAGGCTCCTGTGCCTTCTCGACGTGCTGTCGGTGCTTACGCATCGGCGAAACCGATCAAGGTCGATTCTCTTTAGGAAATTCAAATGTCAGTGGAAAAAATCAACACCTTGGTAGTCGGCGCAGGCCAGGCGGGTATCGCGATGAGCGAACATCTTTCACTCATGGATGTGCCACACGCTGTCCTGGAGCGCAGCCGAGTCGCAGAGCGCTGGCGCTCGGAACGCTGGGATTCGCTAGTTGCCAACGGCCCCGCCTGGCACGATCGCTTTCCAGGCATGAAATTCGAAGGCATCTCGCAGGAAGCATTTCCACCGAAAGAGCGCATGGCGGACTACTTCGAAGATTACGCCGCCATGCTCAAGGCGCCGGTTCGCACAGGCGTCGAAGTCCTCAAGGTAGAGCGTCATGTTGGACGCCCCGGCTTCAAGGTCACGACGTCGGACGGTGTCATCGAAGCCTCCAACGTGGTCGCGGCAACGGGCCCTTTCCAGCGGCCGGCCGTGCCGAATATCGTTTCCGAGCAGGTAAGGGTTCAGCAACTTCACTCTTCGGCCTACAAGAATCCGGGCCAATTGGCCGAGGGTGCTGTGCTGGTGGTGGGCGCCGGGGCGTCGGGCTCGCAGATCGCCGAGGAGCTGCAAAAAGCCGGGAAGAAAGTCTATCTCTCGGTGGGTGAGCACTACCGCCCTCCTCGCTCGTACCGTGGCCGCGATTATTGCTGGTGGCTGGGTGCGCTGGGCCTGTGGGACGAAGTCCGCATCACGCCCAAGAAAAAGCACGTGGCCTTCGCCGTCAGCGGCTATGAAGGCGGCAAGACGGTGGATTTCCGCCGTCTCGCGCATCAGGGAATCACACTGGTGGGGCTGACCAAATCCTGCGATGACGGTGTCATGACGTTCGAACCGGGCCTCGCAGTGAACGTGGCTGAGGGTGATCAAGCTTACTTCGATGTGCTGCGTCACGCAGACGCCTACATCGAGCAGAACGGCCTGCCGTTCCCACCGGAGCCTGAAGCGTGGGAGCTGCTGCCTGATCCGGATTGCCTGACCAACCCGGTGCTGAGCCTGGACCTGGAGCAAGCCGGAATTACAACAATTCTCTGGGCAACGGGGTTCAAGTTCGATTTCAGCTGGCTGCAGGTCAATGCCTTCGATGAGAAAGGCGACCCCTTCCACAAGCGCGGGATCTGCGCAGAAGGCGGGATCTATTTCCTGGGGCTGCCTAACCTGGTGAATCGTGCTTCCTCGTTTATCTACGGGGTGTGGCATGACGCGAAGTACATCGCCGATCACATAGTCTTGCAGAATGATTACATGGCTTATGAGCGGTCCTGAGTCAGGATGGCCGATCGCTGAACAGATGGATCACGCAATACCCTGTAGGAGCAATCGGAGGTTACGACGGTCGCGACGCAGTTTGTCTGACACGCTAGAGACTGGGTGAATATCCATTATTTGTGTGTACTGTTGTTATGGTTCCGCCCTTACGGCGGGTCACTTTTGTAAAAGCGACAAAAGTAACCAAAAACGCTTTGCTCCTAGCTTGGCCCTCCTTCGTCGGGTTCCCTCACTCCGACGACGCTCCGTGGGCACTCGCCGAACGGACATCCATGTCCTGACGGCGCTTGCCGGGCATCCATGCCCGGCAGTCCACTCCGCATCGCCTGCGTTCGGCCTGCCCCAAAGTCGCGTTTGGCGGTGTCTGGACAATTACGTTAGAAAAGCGAAAAGCGCATTTGATCGCTACCACGCGGAGCGTGGGAACCCCGACGAAGGGGGGCCGGATACGGGGAGCAAGGCCTTTTGGTTACTTTTTTCTGGGCCAGCATTCCGGGCTTCTGAAAAAAGTGCCCCTCGTAAGGACAGAACCAATACCAGCATCACCAAAATAACGGATATACACCCAATCCCGGGGTGTCAGACAAACCGCATCGCGACCGTCGTAATTTCCGATGACTCCCACGGGGAACTACGTGCCCCGCATAAAAAAGCCCCACATCTCCCAACGCCAGCCCCCCCCCCTATCCCCTCGTCTTCGGTTTTTCCTAACCAGTACCCCGCGCAAATGCTGGTTTCGTCAAATCAGGGTCAATGTGAAGCTTGAACCATTCACTACCCCAAGAGACGCCAGGCATGCCTACCCATACCCGCATCCGCATGTTCAACACCAAGCAGACCTACCCAAACCAGTCGCTGGACAACGACTTGTGCCAAGCCGTGCGCGCTGGCAACACCGTCTATGTGCGCGGACAGATCGGCACCGATTTCGATGGCAACCTTGTCGGCCTCGGCAACCCGCAAGCGCAAGCCGAGCAGGCGATGAAAAACGTCAAGCAGCTGCTGGAAGAGGCAGGCTCCGACCTCTCCCATATTGTCAAGACCACCACCTACATCATCGATCCTCGCTACCGCGAGCCAGTCTACAAGGAGGTCGGCAAATGGCTCAAAGGCGTATTCCCGATCTCCACCGGTCTGGTGATTTCCGGTCTCGGCCAACCTGAGTGGTTGATGGAAATCGACGTGATCGCCGTCATCCCGGATGACTGGACCGCCGCCTGAATTCCTTGCCCTCGCTACCGGAGCCGCCATGGCCACTGCACAGATCAAGACCTTTGAATCCGCGACAGTGACCGTAAATTCTGCGGCTACACCGGGGATCAACATCGCAGTGCAGCTGGACAAGGTGCTTAAGCGCTTTGGCGAGTCGATTGCGCTGCACGAAGTCTCGCTGAAGATTCAGGAGGGTGAGTTCGTCACCCTCCTGGGCCCCTCTGGCTGCGGCAAGACCACGCTGCTCAATCTGATGGCCGGCTTTGCCGACGCCGACAATGGCGAGATTTTCATCGACGGCCAGTTGGTGACCGAAACCCCGCCTTACCAGCGGGAAATAGGCATCGTGTTCCAGAACTACGCTTTGTTCCCGCATATGAGCGTGGCCAAAAACATCGGCTACGGCCTGCGTATGCGCGGTGTCGCCAAAGCCGAAATAGGCGAGCGCGTCGAGCAGGCTCTGGCGCTGGTCAAGCTGCAAGGCTATGGCGATCGTAAACCCCGTGAGCTCTCCGGTGGCCAGCAACAACGCGTTGCACTGGCTCGGGCACTGGTGATCAGGCCAAAAGTGTTGCTGCTGGACGAGCCATTCTCGGCGCTGGACAAGAATCTGCGCCTGTCGATGCAGATTGAGCTCAAGGACATCCAGCGCAAGCTGGGAGTGACCACGGTGTTCGTCACCCATGACCAAAGCGAAGCCTTGAGCATGAGCGACCGTGTGGTGGTCATGTCCGCCGGCCATGTCCGCCAGGTCGGCACGCCGGATGCGATCTATCGCCACCCACGGGACCCGTTCGTGGCCAGCTTCGTTGGCGACGTCAATGTCCTTTCGGGTCGTTACCTGAGCCGCGATGAACTGGCGACCCTGTCGCTGGGCGACAGCGTGCTGCGCCTGCCGGCCGAGCGGGTACATGCAGACGTCGGCGCGCGCGTGGACATTTATGTGCGGCCGGAGAACATCCGCCTGGGCGCACTCGGCCCGACTACGCTGCTGAGCGCCACCGTGGTGACCCATGTGTTTCAGGGGGGCCATGTCGACATCCATCTTGACGTCCCTGCCCTGGGACAGAATCGCCTGTTCGTCCGCCAGTCCGGGCTCGATGCCTTGACCCGCTGGCCCGTAGGTACCGCCGCCGGCCTGAGCTTCGATGAGGAAGGCGTTTGCGCCTTCGCCGCCGACGTCCCGCCCCCTTTATTGAATTCGAGCACTTCATGACCGCGATCCATCACATAACAATCAACATCAGCGCCTGCGCGACAGGGCAGCCATCATGAGCGCGCTCCCTGAAACCATCAGCGCCATCATCGCTCGCGAGCCAGGTGGACCAGAAGTGCTGCAGCGCGTCGAGCGCTCGATGCCGAGCCCCCAGCCCGGCGAATTGCTGATTCGTGTGGCCGCCGCAGGCGTCAACCGTCCAGACCTGATGCAGCGCAGCGGCATGCCGACGCCGCCAGGTGTCACTGACGTGCTCGGCCTTGAGGCGGCGGGCACGGTGGTGGCTGTGGGGAGTGGCGTTGATGACTTCTCCGTTGGCGACCGCGTCATGGCGTTGTTGAACGGCGGCGGTTACGCGCAGTACTGCGTCGCGTTGGCTGCCCATTGCCTGCCAGTCCCGCCCGAGCTGTCGCTGGTGGACGCCGCCGGGGTGCCAGAAGCGGCGTTCACGGTGTGGCATAACCTGTTCGAGCTGGGGCGCCTGCGTGCCGGCGATACCGTGTTGATTCATGGTGCCGCCAGCGGCGTGGGCAGCTTTGCCGTGCAGTGTGCCCACGCCGCTGGCGCTCGGGTGATTGCCACTGCGGGCGGCGCCGAGAAAGTTGCCATGCTCAAAGCGCTGGGTGTCTGGCGTGCGGTTGATCGCCACTGCGAAGACTTCGTCGCAGTGATTGCCGAATGCACCCAGGGGCGCGGTGTCGATGTGGTGCTCGACAATGTCGGAGGCCCTTACGTTTCGCGCAATCTGGAGGCCATGGCCGCCGGCGGGCGCCACGTCAGCCTGTCGTTCCTGCAAGGCGCGAAGATCGAGCTGGACCTGCAACTGCTGATGCGCAAAAGCCTGAGTCTGACGTCTTCCACGCTGCGACCCAAAAGTGTCGGGGAGAAGACGCGTCTGGCGGCGTGCATTCGCGAAAACCTCATGCCTTGGTTGGCATCAGGCCAGGTGCGGCCGCTGATCCACACCCGCTTGCCGCTTGATCAGGCCGCCGAGGCGCACCGCCTGCTGGAGAGCAATGCCAATCTCGGCAAGGTGCTGCTGATCGCCGGAGCACCGTAGCGCGGCGCTTGGCTACACCAGAAAAGCGCCGCCGAAACCTCAGCACCGCCAGCCCAAACTACGACCCAGAGTCACGCCAGAGTAAGGAAAGCGTCGATGTTCAAATTGTATTACGCCACGACCTCCCCCTACGTGCGCAAGGTCATGGTCACCGCCCACTACCTGGGACTGGCCGAGCAGATCGAGAAACTCGATTCGGCAGCCCACCCGATCAAACGCGACGAGCGCATCGCCGCTTTCAATCCGCTGGCCAAGGTGCCAGCGATGCAAACCGCCGACGGCCTGGCGCTGTATGACAGCCGGGTGATCTGCGAATACCTCGACGCCCATGCCGGCGGCTCGCTGTTCCCGCGCGAGGGCCAGCAACGGTGGATCAGTCTGGCACGCCAGGCCTTGGGCGATGGCCTGCTGGACGCGGCCATGCTGGCGCGTTACGAAACCGTTGCGCGGCCAGCCGAGAAGCAATGGGACGGCTGGCTCGACGGACAACTGACCAAGATCCGCGCCGTGCTCGCAGACATCGAACGTCAGGCCCCGCATTACAGCAACGTCCCCAATGACATCGGACTGATCGCTATCGGCTGCGGCCTTGGTTACCTGGACTTCCGCTTTGCCGAGTTCGGCTGGCGCAACGGCCACCCTGCCACCGCCGACTGGTTTGCCGCATTCGACCAGCACCCCGCCATGGTCGCGACCCGCCCCTTTGAATAACACCCTGGAGTCAGTCATGCCCCGTACCGTGTTTTTTCTCAACGGCCCCAACGCCAACCTTTACGGGCTGGACAAAAACGGCACCTACGGCAGCAAAAGCTTCGCCAGCATCGAGGCCCGCTGTCAGCGCCATGCCGCCGAGCTGGGGCTGCAACTGGAGTTTCGCCAGAGCAACCACGAAGGCGTGCTGGTGGACTGGATTCAGGAAGCGCGTCTGCATGCCGACGCGGTCATCATCAATGCCGCTGGCCTGACCTACAGCTCGGTGCCCATTCTCGATGCGCTGCTTGCCTTCGACGGCCCGATCATCGAAGCCCACATGAGCAATATCTGGAAGCGCGAGAGTTTCCGTCATCACTCTTACGTATCCAAGGCCGCCACCGGCGTCATTGCAGGTCTTGGCGCGCTGGGTTATCGGCTGGCGCTGACGGCCGTAGCGGATCTGTTGGAGGCAAAGCCATGACATCGACTTTGGTGTTCTATAGCCAGCACGACAGTTTCGAGGAGTGGCACACGCTGCTCGCACCGTTGTTGCCGGACGTGCGCATCTGCCAGGAGCAGGACGTCGAGGATCCGGACAGCGTGCACTATGCGCTGGCGTGGAAATCGCCGCAGGGCTTTTTCGCGCGCTATCGGCATCTTCAACTGCTGGTGAATCTGGGTGCCGGTGTCGATTCGCTGGTGGGTCGCGACGACTTGCCTGCGGTGCCCATTACGCGGATCTCCGACCCTGACATGGACCGCATGATGGCCAGCTACGTGCTGTTCGCGGTGCTTCGTTATCCCCGTGATATCCCGGCCTTAGAACGCGCCCAGCGCGAACGGCGCTGGCACTATCTGCACCCGCGCCTGCCTTCCAGCGTGCGGGTCGGTGTGCTGGGGTTGGGTGAACTGGGTGCGTATGCGGCGCTGGAACTGACGCGCCAGGGCTTCGACGTGCGCGGCCGGTCACGCTCGGAAAAACAGTTGGAAAACGTCGCCTGCGTGAACGGGATGGACAGCCTGGACGGTTTTCTCGCCAGCAGCGACATTCTCGTGGTGATGCTGCCACTGACCCCGCAGACCCACGGATTACTGAACGCCGAACGCCTGGCGCTGCTGCCCAGGGGCAGTTGCTTTATCAACGTGTCCCGAGGCGCGGTGGTCGATCAGCAGGCACTCACGGCTGCGCTGACCAGTGGTCAGATCGGTGAGGCGACGCTGGACGTCTTCGACCGCGAACCGCTGCCCCCGGAGGATCCACTCTGGGCGCTCGACAACGTGCTGATCACTCCGCACCTGGCCTCCGTCGCCATCCCGACCACGGCGGCGGCGCAAGTGGCCGACAACATCCAGCGCCTGGCGCGCGGTGAGCCGGTACTGCATCGAGTGGATCCGGCCCGAGGTTATTGAAGCGGGGGAAACGAGACGGTGACTGCGTCGGAAATTCCGATGCACAAGTACAGCAAACGCTGTTTTACCGCATCGGTTGCGCCACTCCATGATGGGTCATGGCTGATCGCTTCTCGGTAATGCCCAGGCCTGCCGGAACCCTGACGTGTGGGGGCTCAGTCAATGTGCGTTGTCCGCCCTGCGATTGTCCTTTTTCAGAATCAGCCAGAAGGAATAGAACATGCTGCGTAACGTCATTGCCTTGACCCTATTGAGCGCGAGCCTGCTGGCCGCCGCGAATGCCAGCGCCGCTGACAAGCTGGTCATCAGCACCTGGGGCGGCAGCTTCAAGGACCTGATCGACGAAGCCATCGGCAAGGAATTCACCAGGGAAACCGGCGTCGAGGTCAAGTACGTTACCGGCGGCACCATCGACCGACTCAACAAAGCCAAGCTGGCCGGCACCGCCGAGTCCGACCTGACCTTCACCACGTCTCATGTGGGCTGGCTGTACACCCACGACAACCTGTTCGAAACCCTGGACATGAGCAAGATTCCCAACGCTGCCAATCTGGTTCACCAGGCCAGACTCAGCTCGGCGCACATTGGGGTGTGGGGCGATGTCTACACCATTGGCTACCGTCCTGATCTGGCGCCCAAGGGCGAGACCTTCGACAGTTGGGAAGACCTCTGGAAACCCGAGCTCAAGGGCACCTTGGCCCTCCCGGACTGGGACCCGAGCCATATCATCACGGTCTCGGCCAAGCTTTCCGGCAGCGACGCCGAGCATTGGGAAAAGGGTGAGGACAAGCTCAAGGCGCTGATTCCCAACATCAAGTCGTTCTACACCAGCGATGCCAACAGCCAGCAGCTGATTGCCACGGGCGAGACGCCGGTGCAGGTGATGCTGTCCATGAACGCCTACCACATGATGGAAGAAGGCGTGAATATCAAACTCGCCATTCCCAAAGAAGGCGCCGTGCTGGGCGTCGATTCGATGGGTATCAACAAGGGCAGCAAGCATGCCGACCTGGCCCATAAGTTCATGAACATCGCCTTGTCGCCGGAGGTGCAAGCCGCTATCGCCAGGATCAACCGTGGCAGCCCGGTGGTGACCAACGCCCATGTCGATCCGGAAATCGCCAGGCTGCCGGGGATGCTGACCACCGCCGCCCAATGGGACGCTACCCTGAACATCGACCCTGAACTGCGCGCCGAGAAATCCGCGGAATGGCGCAAGTGGCTCTCGGAAAACATCATGGCGCACTAAACCCTGCTGCAAGCGCTGCGGCGAGCGCGTCCGGCGCGCCGCCGCAGGCTGATTGTCTTACTCCAGCGGCCAGCTTTCAGGACCGCTCGCCCGGGAAACACCCATGACTCGAAGACCCGCGTTTGTCCTGTGGTTGGTGCTGCCCTCGGCGCTGACCGCCATCGGACTGACCATCGCGATGCTTACCGTGCTGCAATACAGCGTACGCGCCTACATGCCTGGTTCGCTGAACGTTGGCGGCGTCACCCTCGACAACTTCCAGGACTTGTTCAAGCCCCTTTATGCCCAGGCGTTCTTCAACACCGTGTCACTGAGTTTCAAGACCGCCCTGTTCGGTCTGCTGCTCAGCTATCCACTGGCCTACGCGCTGGTCCGCACGCGCACCGGCTGGCTGAAGTCGAGCATCCTGATCATCGCCATCACCCCGCTGTTTCTCGGCGAAGTGGTGCGCACTTATTCATGGATCATTGTGTTGGGCAACAGCGGCTTTCTCAACAGCCTGCTGCTGGCCATGGGCGTGATCGACACTCCGCTGCAATTGATGTTCACCCAGACCGGCGTGGTGCTGGCGCTGGTCCACGTGACGATGCCGATCATGGTGCTGATGCTGGCCACCGGGCTTTCGCACATCGATCCGGCCTACGAAAAAGCTGCAACCAGTCTGGGTGCCGGGCCGATCCGTGCGTTCCTCACCGTGACCCTGCCGCTGTCGTTGCCGGGCATCGTCGCCATCCTCACGACGGCTTTCGCGTGGACTTTCAGCGCCTTCGCCACCCCGCAGCTGATCGGTGGTGGCAAGGTCAGCACCGTCGCCACACTGGTCTATCAACTGGGCTTTTCGTCGCTGAACTTCCCGTTTGCCGCTGCACTGAGCGTCGCCGGCCTGGTGCTGACGATCCTGCTGCTGACGGCGCTCAAGCGCATGACCCGCTCCCTGCAAAGCGTCGGAGGCCATTGAGATGACTCGTTCCAATCGCGACAAATGGCTCGGCCATGCAGGTCGCCTGCTGGTGGGGTTGATTCTGCTGTTCGTACTGCTGCCCACGATCGTGGTGATCATCTCCTCGTTCAGCGGCACCTCGGTGTTGTTTTTCCCGCCCAAGGGATGGTCGCTGCGCTGGTTCGAACGGGCGCTCGCCTACGACGATTTTCGTAAGGGCTTTTATGCCGGGCTCATCGTCACGGCCTGGGCCTCGAGCCTGGCAGTGGTGATCGGCACGACCCTGGCCATCGCGATTCACCGCTATGACTTTCGCTGCAAGCGCGTGCTCGAAGGTGTGCTGCTGTCGCCGCTGTTCATCCCGCACTTCACCATCGGCCTGGGACTGCTGATGCTGGTGGCGCAACTCAATCTGGGGCGTGGCTATGCGCTGGTGATCTTCTGCCACATCGTGCTGGTGCTGCCCTTCGTGCTGCGCAGCCTGTACGTGTCGCTGCATAATCTTGAGCAGCGTATCGAGCTGGCGGCCGCAAGCCTTGGGGCGTCGCCCTTGCGCGTGGTATGGACCATCACCGTGCCGTTGATGATTCCGGGGCTGTTTGGCGGCTGGCTGTTTGCGGCCATTCTCTCGTTCAACGAGTTCACCGCCTCACTGTTCGTCACCACTCAGGCGACCCAGACCTTACCCGTCGCCATGTATAACTACGTGCGCGAATTTGCCGACCCGACCCTGGCCGCGCTGTCGGTGATGTACATTGCCGCCACCGGGACCTTGTTGACGCTGGCCAATCGTTTTCTGGGATTGGGACGCGTGCTGAACGTTGAAGGCGCGCGCTGAGCGCTGCCCGAATATCGCCCGCTATGCTGGCGCCGAACACGTATAGAACAGGATCAAATACCATGACGTTTTCAATCGTTGGCCGTTGCGCCGAAACCGGTCAGTTGGGCATCGCCATCAGCTCGTCGAGCATTGCAGTGGGTGCGCGTTGCCCGTGGTTGCGTCCCGGCGTGGGCGCCGTCTCGACGCAGAACATCACCCTGCCTGCGCTGGGCAACCATGTGCTGGATCAGTTGGTTCTGGGACTGTCCCCCGAGCAAGCGATTGCAACGGTGCCGGCGCACGACGCCTACAGCCGGTTCCGGCAAGTGACAGTCATTGATCACCAGGGCAACACAGCGATCTTCAACGGCACCGAAACCCTGGGCTGCGTTCATTCGGTCGCTGGCGAGCAATGCGTCGGCGCAGGCAACATGCTGGCTGACACCACCGTCATCGATGCCCTGGTCAACGCTTTCGAAACGACGGAGGGACAACTGGCTGATCGTCTGATTGCCGCCATGCAGGCGGCGCTGGCTGCCGGTGGCGAGGCAGGTCCCGTGCATTCGGCCGCCTTGAAGGTGGTAGGCGACCTGAGCTGGCCGATTGTCGACCTGCGCGTCGATTGGGCTGAAGAAGACCCGATCGGCACGCTTGCACAGTTGTGGGCCGACTACCGCCCGCAGATGCAGGACTACATCACACGCGCCCTGGACCCGACCAAGGCACCGAGCTACGGCGTGCCGGGAGATGAATGAATGAACAGCAAGGCGCTACTCGCTGCACTGATCGGTTTCGACACCACCAGCCGCGAGTCCAATCTGCAACTGATCGAATTCGTGCGCGATTACCTCGCCCGGCATCAGGTGCCCTGCGAACTGATCTTCAATGAGGAACGCAGCAAGGCCAACCTTTTCGCGACCCTCGGCGTGGATGATCGTCCGGGTGTGGTGCTGTCTGGCCATACCGATGTGGTGCCGGTCGATGGTCAACCGTGGACGGTGCCGCCGTTCGAACTGAGCGAAAAGGACGGCAAGCTCTACGGCCGCGGCACCGCTGACATGAAGGGCTACATCGCCTGCGTGCTGGCCGCCGTACCGGGTCTGCTGGCCCAGCCGCTGCGCATGCCGGTGCATATCGCCTTGTCCTACGATGAAGAAGTCGGGTGCCTGGGGGTACGCAGCCTGCTCGCCGAGCTTGAACAGCGTCCGATCAAGCCGACGTTGTGCATCATCGGTGAGCCCACGGAACTCAAACCAGTGCTGGGCCACAAGGGCAAACTCGCCATGCGCTGCGATGTGCACGGTGCCGCCTGTCATTCCGCGTATGCTCCGCAGGGGGTGAACGCCATCGAATACGCGGCTGACCTGATTGGCGAACTGGGCCGCATCGGTTCACGACTGCGCGCCGAGCATCTGCAGGACTCACGCTTCGATCCGCCCTTCTCCACCGTGCAGACCGGCCTGATTGGAGGCGGCAAGGCCCTGAACATCGTACCCGCCGATTGCCGCTTCGACTTCGAAATACGCACCCTGCCCGATCAGGATGCCCACCACGTCGCTCAGCAGTTGCAGCAGTACGCGCAACAGCAGGTGGTGCCAAAAATGCAGGCGGTCAACGCCGGAAGTGGCATTCGTTTCTCCGAGCTGTCGTCCTATCCCGGACTGGCGACCGATGCCCATAGCGACGCGGCGAAGCTGATCGCCCAGTGCTGTGGTTCCAGCGAATTCACCACAGTGGCCTTCGGAACCGAGGGCGGGCTGTTCGACGCCATCGGCATCCCGACCGTGGTGTGTGGACCGGGGAGCATGGACCAGGGTCACAAACCTGACGAGTTCGTCAGCGTCGAACAGCTTGAAGCCTGTGATCGCATGTTTGAGCGCCTGACACTGGCGCTGCGCGGGTAAATCCCTACTTGAGGGAACTCCTTCAGAGCCTCGCCGCGATCTTCATCGTTCCACGCTCCGCGCCCCTGTGACGAGGAGCGTCATGCAAGGCATTCCCACGCGGAGCGTGGGAACGAGCAAACGAAATGTCGCCGCAAATCTGCTTCTGCCCGAAGGTCGCAGGAGTCCGGCTTGCCGACGATGGGCTGCGCAGCGGCTCTAAAGCCAAACGCCTCGGTACATCAGACACACCGCACGCTCAGGTCTTGCTGCCGCTTCGCGCCAGATCGCGAGCAAGCTGCGCTCCTACGGGCTCCGCCCAGAATCAAAAGCTTCGCGGGCAAGCCTCGCTCCAACAAAGGCCTGCGGCCAGAATCAAAAGCGATTTAAAACCGAATGGTAACTGCGGTCCACGTACAACAGCACAGGCGATTCGGGCTCACTGAGAATCGCCACCGCCTCGCAGATCAGCACGTCATGGGTGCCGATCTGCATGACATCGACGATGCGGCAATCGAAGTTGGCGATCGCGCCATGCAGCACCGGGGCGCCAGTCTGCAAGGTGGTCCAGGTGCCATGGCCGAAGCGCTCGGCCATCGGCGTCTTGCCGCCGAAAGCCTGGGACAGCGCTTGTTGCGACGAGGCCAGGGTGTTGACGCACAACACGCCGTTTTCCACCACGGCCGCGTACGCCGAAGCGTTTCGGTTCAGGCACACCAGCAGCGTGGGCGGCGTGTCGGTGACGCTGCACACGGCGGTCGCGGTGAAGCCGGTGGCGCCTGCCGATCCCTCACTGGTAACGACATGCACGGCAGAGCCTAGCCGGGCCATGGCGTCACGGAAGGTGGCAATGGCCAGTTGAGGATTCTCGATCATTTGTGCGGTCACGATGCACTCACCTGATGATCTGCGGGACGGAAATATTCCATGAGGGAAAACAGGGCACAGACGATCAACAGCACCACCACCGAAGCGGCGGCCAGGGTCGGTGTGACCTGAAGCAGAATGTCATCCCACATCTGTTTGGGCAGCGTGGTCTTGAGCCCGCCCCCAATGAACATGGCGACGGTCAGTTCTTCGAACGACTGCAAAAAGGCGGTGACCAGCCCGGCGAACATACCGCCCTTGATCAGCGGCAACGTGATCTTGATGAACACCCGCCACGGTGCGGCGCCCAGCGTCGCAGCAGCCTGATCGAGGCGCCAGTCATAATGTTTGAACGTGGCCAGCAACACCACAAAGGCCATCGGCAAGGCGATCACGCTGTGACCGATGATGATCCCGAGGTTGGTGGCCACCAGCGACATGTGCGCGAACAGGTAGAACAGCGACACGGAAATCACGATAGGCGGAACAATCATCGGTGTCATGAACAGCAAGAACGCCAGACCACCCAGCCGACTCCTGCTGCGGGCCAGACCGAATGCCGCCATGGTCGCCAGCAGCAATGTGATCAACGCGGTGGCGACACCGATACCGAATGAGCGAACGGTTGCGCCCACCCACAACGGTGACTGCAGGTATTGGCCGAACCATTTGAAACTCAGGCTGGTCGGCGGAAACGACAGGAAGTTCGATCCGGTGAATGCCATCGGAATGAATGCCAGGATCGGCACGATCAACACGGCAATGATCAGCCATGCATAGCTCGACAACATCCAGTCAGCGCTGCGTACGCCGAACACACGCGTGTAACCCCGCGCCAGCGCATCGCACAAGTCGCCCATCGCACAGCCGATCCCCAGACCGACGCGCCGCATCAAGCCATTGCCTTGGCGCCGGTCACTGGAGGCGCCAGACAAGGTCGACAGGCCGAAGGTACGGTCGTAGATAAAACAGGTGACCAGCGCGGCCAGAACCAGCATGACCGCAATGGCTGCCCCCATCTGCCAGTTCTGCAACTGGTTGATCTGCACGATGATCAGTTGGCTGAGCATTGTGTCCTTCGCCCCGCCCAACAAGGTCGGCGCGATGAAAAAGCCCAGCGCAGAAATGAATACCAACAGCCCGGCCGCCGCCACGCCAGGCATCGAAAGTGGCAGGTAAATCCGCCAGAACTGCTGTACAGCGCTGGCGCCCAGGGTATCGGCGGCCTGGGTCAACTGACGCTCTATCTGGTTCATGATCGGCAGCATGACCACCACCGCCAGGGGCAACATGGTGTGCACCATGGAAAACACCACCGTCGAGCGCTGGAACAGGAGCTCGGCAGGCGTGAAGCCCATAGAGGTCAGCAGATCGTTGATGACCCCGTTACGACCGAGGAACACCAGCCAGGCAAAGTTTTTCACCAGTGCGCTGGTCCAGAAAGGCAACAGCACGAAAAGCGCCGCCATGCGTTGCCGACGCGGACTCAACCGGGCCAGCCAGTAGGCCAGTGGATACCCCGCGAAAATGCACCACAGGGTGGTTTGCAACGCGACGACGAAGGTTGAACTCAAGGTACGGGTGTAAACGCCCCCGGCAAACACTTTGCTGAACGCCGCCAGGGTCCACGCACCTGTGCGTGGATCCTGGAGGCTGACAATCAGCAACTGGAACGATGGATAAAGTAGAAATGCCGCGAGGAACATCACGCCCGGCACCACCAGCCAAAGCGCACTCAGAGACACCCCTCGCGTGCGCGTCGGACTGGACATAACAGTGTGTATCGCTAGCTCAGCCATGGCAGCACTCTCCGGATCAGGTCACGCGTGTCGGTTGGCAGGCCGCGCCAGGCCCAGATGATCACGCAGGGTTTTTCCGGTGTACTCGCTCTTCATCAGCCCGCGTTGCTGGAGCAGCGGCACGACCTTCTCGACGAAGTCCTGCATGCCACCGGGCATGGTGTGGAAAATCATCATGAAGCCATCGGCGGCGCCAGCATCGAGCCATTCCTGCATGTGGTCGGCCACTTGCACAGCCGTACCGCGAAAGGTCACGTTGCCCCGCTCGTAGCGCATGCACATTTCGCGCAGGGTCAATTTCTCGACCCGGATCATGTTGACGATGTAATCGAAATAGGCGCGATGGAAATTGGAGGACGCAGGTATCCGCTCTTCCGGAATCGGCTCATCGAGGGGCAGGTCTGACAGATCAGTTTCAAGATCCTGCGCCAGACGCATGCGCCCGACATCCGGGTGGATCATGCTCTGCAGATGCTGATATTTGGCTTCTGCTTCTTCAGCGGTATCGCCAATGACCACCGACAACCCGGTCAGAATTTTCAGCTCGTCAGGCGAGCGCCCGAACTTCACTACCCTGCCCTTGAGGTCGTCGTAGAAGGCCTTGCCCTTTTCCACCGTCGGGTCAGAAGCGAACACGACCTCCGCCGTTTTGGCCGCGAAATCCTTGCCGGTTTCTGAAGCACCCGCCTGAATGATTACCGGCTTTCCCTGCGGCACACGGGCGATATTGAGCGCGCCGTGTACGGTGAAATACTTGCCGTCGTGATCGACCGGATGCTGTTTTTCCGGAAGGAAATTCAAGCCATTGGCCTTGTCATTGACGAAGGCGTCGTCCTCCCAGGTGTCCCACAGCGCGCCCACTACCTCCATGAACTCATTGGCTTTGTCGTAGCGTTCGGCGTGAGGCGGAAGCTTGTCCAGGCCAAAGTTACGCGCCGCGTAATCGTTGGCGCTGGTGACCACGTTCCACGCTGCGCGGCCATGACTAAGGTGATCGAGCGACGCGAACTGGCGTGCCAGATTGTAAGGTTCCATGAAGCTGGTGGAGGCCGTAGCGCCAAGGCCGATGTGGCGGGTGGCAACCGCCAGCGCCGACAGCAAGGTAATCGGTTCGAACACGTTCATGAACATAGGGAAACGCTTCCACGCGTACAGGTTATCGGTACGTGCAGCGGGCGTATCGGCAATGAAGAAGATGTCGAAACATCCCCGCTCGGCTAACTGGGCCATGGCGATGAAGTGCTCGATGCTGGTGGAGGCGTCGTCCGCCGTGCCGGTCTGCATCCAGGAAGCCGGGTGTGCGCCAGTGCCTTGAACCAGAGTGGCCAAGGCCATGTGTCGGGTGCTGCTCATGTGCAGGATCCTCAATTGATGGACATTGGTAACCGTCGGACTCAACCCAGCATCCATTCCTGGAAGCGCTCGGTGACGGCGTCGTAATTGCTGCCCCACCACACCGAATCCAGCTCGGTCAGGTGCTTGAAGTTTTCCGGTGCGCTCGGTAAGGCACTGGCTCTCTCGGCGGAGATGAACTCGAATGCGCGCTTGTTGCTCGGGCCGTTGGTGGTCAGCGACGAATACACCGCCTGCTGCTCTGGACGCATGCAGAACTCGACGAACTTGCGCGCCAGATCCAGTTTCGGAGTGCCTATCGGAATAGACCAGCCATCCACCGAGTACAGGCCCTCCCACAGCATATTCAGTGGCGCGCCGGAAGCGATGGCGGCATAACCACGAGCGGACCAGGTATCGGAGATATCCACCTCGCCGTTTTGCAGGGTCTGGGTATTCTGTGCACCGGCCGACCACCAGACAGCGACGTCGCCGCGAATCTGGTCGAGCTTTTTGAACGCCCGATCCACATCCAGTGGGTAAAGGTCCTTGCCAGCGACGCCGTCAGCGAGCAACGCCAGTTCTAGTACCCCCCACGGACTTTTGTACAGGCCGCGCCGACCCGGGAATTTCTTGGTGTCCCAGTAATCCGCCCAACTGGCAGGATGCGCGCCGGCGAACTTTTCCTTGTTGTAAGCCATGACGATGCCGAACACAGAGAAGCCCAGCCAGTTGTTGGTGAGCATGCCCGGCAGCACGTCCTGGCCTTTGGCGAACGGAATGTTCAGGTCTGCGAGGTAGTTTTTCGGCTGGGTGAGACGCGCTACGTGGTCCTGGGTGACCATGCTGACGTCCCAGATGTAAGTCTTTGCATCGACCAGCAATTTGAACTGGGTCACCGGATCGGAGTCGTGCGCAACGCCGATCACCTTGATTCCGGTCTCTTTCTCGAACGGCTCATAGAACGCCGTGCGAATCGCAGGTGCCACTGCCCCACCGACATCCGAAACGGTGATCGTCTCGGCACCAAAGGCACGACTGCCAGTCCACAAGCTCGGCACTGCCATTGCAGCAGTGACGACACCGGCCCCCTTGATCACATTGCGTCGCGAAATATTCTTGGCATCTGACATCACTGCGTCCCCGAATTGATTGGCTTTCGAATGATTTGGCAGGCGGGTAAAGCAAATGCGTGCTGCGCAGACAGCATCACGCCGAAAGAAAACGGGATTGATGCGCTTGCCACTCGAGGCCGACCACACTGCCGATGGCCATGGGCGCCTGACCGGAAAGGCGGCGCACGGTCATCAGGTTTCCCGACGCCAGTCGCAGCACGACGCGGGTCTCAACGCCCGCATAGACCGAGTCGACCACCTGGCCTTGCAACATCCCCTGATCTGCCGGGACCACGTTCAAGTGCTCCGGACGAATGATCAGCGCGCCGAGCTTTTCTGGCTGACAGCCGTGCCCTTTTGGCAGCGCAATGATCGCGTCGGCCGTCAGCAGCCGATCGCCCTGCATGACCGCGCCCTCGATCACATTGGAGATACCGATGAATCGCGCGACCGCAACCGTGCGTGGCCGCTCGTACATGGTCTGCGGATCGTCGATCTGTTCGATGCAACCGTTGTGCATCATGCAAATCCGGTCAGACAGCGCCAGCGCTTCATCCTGGTCATGGGTCACGAAAATGATCGTTGAACCGGTCTCCCGGTGCAGCCGCTTGATCTCCATCTGCATGGTTTCGCGCAGCTTGCGATCCAGCGCGGAAAGCGGTTCATCCATCAGGATCAACGAAGGTTTGTAGATAAAGCAGCGCGCCAGGGCCACCCGTTGCTGCTGACCGCCGGACAGTTCACGCGGAAAGCGCTCCTGCATCGCTTCCAGTCCGACCATGGCCAGCGCCTCGCTGATTTGCAGCCGGCTTTCAGCGCGAGAAATGCCGCGCATTTCCAGGGCAAACCCGATGTTCTGGGCCACCGTCAGGTGGGGGAACAGCGCATAGTTCTGGAACACCACACCGATGTCCCGTTGATGGGCCGGCGCGTGCGTCTGGTCTCGATCGTCAATGATGATCCGGCCGCTGCTGGGCGCGACCAGACCGCTGATGATCTGCAACAGCGTGGTCTTGCCCGAGCCCGAAGCACCCAGTAGTGTCAGCAATTCTCCGCTGCGAACTTCCAGATCGAGCGCGTGCAGGGCGTCGATGCTCCCATAACGCTTGCCCAGGCTTTGCACTCGAAGTTTAACCGGCGCGCCCTCCGCGTTCAGGTTCTGCGCCCGGTCTTGATCCGGCGATGTGGCTGGTAGCTTGGTCAGCGTGCTCAATATGATCTCCCCCCGCGAGTCGCCTTAGAAGAGCCAGACTCTGGCCTGAGCGTGTGTGCATGTCGTTAGGTGTGTCGATAGATCTGCAAGTCAAGTGCTAGCGTGTGCCGCGAATCAGGTGGTGGCCTCCAGGGTTGCCGGACCGTTGCATTCTGTTGGGGTCCAGGGGATAGCGAAACGATGTTTTTTATCGTTCGAAGGCAGGAAAAAACTAGGCTCTGTCCAGGCGACGCAGACCTCGTTCAATGCGAGGCTAAGCACTTCTCGATGCGGGGCTCAGCACCTTTCGGATTATCGAGCAGCACAAAAACTCGTTTCGCCTCCGACCCGACCCGACCCGGTCACTTCCCTCCGAACAGGAAGCACACACCATGACGTTCTCCATCATCGGGCGCTGCGTCGAAACCGGAGAGCTGGGCATCGCCATCAGCTCCTCCAGTATCGCCGTCGGCGCACGTTGCCCATGGCTGCAGCCCGGTGTGGGCGCGGTCTCGACGCAGAACATCACCCTTCCCGCGCTAGGTCCGCAGGTGCTCGGGCACATGGAGCACGGCCTGTCTCCGGAGCAGGCTCTGGACAAGGCGCTGACCAGCAATGGCTACAGCCAATACCGGCAGTTGACGGCCATTGATCATCTGGGACGGACTGCGCATTTCAGCGGCAGTCAAACCCTGGGCACGCACCACACGCTGGCCGGCGAGCAGTGCGTCGGCGCAGGCAACATGCTGGCGGACGTTTCGGTGATCGAGGCGTTGGTGCAAACGTTTGAAACCAGCGGTGGGCAACTGGCTGATCGCTTGCTGGCAGCGATGCAAGCCGCTGTGGCGGCGGGTGGCGAAGCGGGTCCTGTTCATTCAGCCGCGTTGGTGGTGGTGGGCGAATTGATCTGGCCGATCATCGACCTGCGTGTCGATTGGGCGCAAGAAGACCCCATCGGTGAGCTCACCAAAATGTGGACGGCTTACCGCCCGCAAATGCAGGACTACATTGTCCGTGCCCTCGACCCTACCAATGCGCCCAGCTATGGCGTGCCCGGCGATGAATGAAGCGTTTCAAGCTTCAAACTGGCTTCTGGCTTCTGGCTTCTGGCTTCTGGCTTTTGCCTTGCAGCTTGTAGCTTGCAGCTTGTAGCTTGTAGCTTCACGCTTCCGCCAGGACATTCATCTTGGGTGCCAATACCTGACGGCAATGATCGACGAACAACTGGGCCGGTTTGGTCAATTGCGCACGGCGCAGCCAGGCCGCCGAAAGCCCTGAGCCGGTCACCTTTTCGGCCAGCGGCACGCACACCAGCCTATGCCCGTCGTAGGTGTATTCGGAGTGTGGCCGGGTGACCAGGATGGAAAACCCGAACCCACAGCCCACCATGCCGCGAACCATCTCGATGGAGGGCGAGCTGAACTGAATATTCGGGGTCAATCCGCGCTCCTGGAAAATGCTCACAAAGTAGGTACGGCTCGGTTGCACATCGAGTAGCACCATGGGCTCGAGCACCAGATCATTCAGCGACACTTTCGCCTGATGGGCAAAACGGTGCCCTTCCGGCAACAGAGCGTACGGTTGTTGAGGCGCCATCAACGGGGCTGTGTCGATGGTGCTGTCCAGGTCGTGCTCATAGAGCATCGCCAGGTCAATACTTCCGGAAGTGAGTGCTTGAACCAGCTCTTGTTGCTCGCCGTCGCGGATGCGGATTTCCACCCCGGGCCAGCGTTCGCGAAAACCGGCAATCAGGCGCGGCAGATACAGCGGCGCCACGGTTTCGAAGCAGCCGATATCGATCTGCCCGGCAACGACGTCGTTGTCGGCCAAAGCGTTCTGTTCGAACTCGTGCGCCACTCGCAATAATTCCTGCGCCTTGCGATAGAAGCGCGCGCCGCCAGGGGTCAAGGAGACGCCTTGGGCATGGTGGCGGATGAACAGCTGGACGCCGAAACTCTCTTCCAGATGCTTGACCGCAGTCGAGACCGAAGGCTGGGCGATATACAGTTTGCGCGATGCCTCGGCCACACTGCCGCATTCGACAGTGGTCACGAAGTATTTCAATTGCCGAAGATTGTAGGCAGCCATTGTCACCTCGAAGTTGGTGAGTGACCGCATCAAAATAGGGCGCACGACCTCGACCGTGGTCGTGAGCGGGCGCAGCCAGGTGGTGAGTGCCCCGTTTCGTCTGGCCTGACGCTCGATGCAGGTTCATGACTACCAGCCCCTTCAAGAAGCGGGCCGCTTTGGCAAGCGACTCGGTTCTCATCGCTTTCCTGTGTGGACGTTGACGAACCAAGCTGCGAGATTCCCTTTCCTCTCCATAGGCCCGCCAACAAATCATGTCTACTTGCTACTCCATTCAAATCACGCCGAAGGGACCATTACCGACCTTCTATTGCATTGCTGAACATCTATAGGGAGCAGGATGCAGCAATTTTCCATGGAGGCGGGGGGTGTAGATATCCGCCGATCACTAACAGCTGAGCGTAGTGAGTCCACGTGAGGTGTTGCCATAATCCAATCGCCGTTGTGGAAGTAACGGCCCGATACCATGGGCAGCGAAAGAGCCGGTTTTCGACCAGATGACACCTCACATTCGCGGATGGGCAGGTGTGTGAATGCAGCCAGGTGCAGCCTAGTGACGTCCCATCAAAATGTACCTGTTGAGAGCTTAATGCATCCCGCTCCTCCCAACGACGACAGTCGAGCGCGATGTCATCCGGCCCAACTCCAGAGGCCATCAGACTGACAGCTAGCAACCCCAAGGCACACCTTGTGCATAGTCCTTGGTGCTGAGTCTCTCAGTACCCGGCCAAGGACCTTCGGCCGCGGTCTCATTCGACACCTTGGGTGACACACTGCTCTGCCTGATCAAGGCAAGGCACCGAATCCGTTCGTCTCGCCTGTTGACCAGATCACAACGGCAGATACATCTGCTTCCCAAGGCCGGTCTGGAGAACACCTTGAACTTCACCGCCTTCCGATACTTCAACGAAGTCGTACAATCCAAAGCGATCCGCCGCGCCGCTGACCGTCTGCACGTCACCCCTTCCGCCGTCAGCCGACAAATCGCGTTGCTGGAGCATGAGCTGGGCACACTGTTGCTCGAACGCACCAATACGGGCGTGGAACTGACCGCAGCAGGCGTCATGTTGGAGCGTTACACCCGCACGCTGTTTCGCGATCTGGAGCGCGTGCGCGAAGGCATTGCAGCATTTCGTTCGCTGGATCAGGGCGAGGTGAAAATTCATGCCATGGAAGGGGTGCTTTCGAGCTTCCTGCCAGAAACGATCGCGGCCTTCCTCCAACTGCACCCGCGCATCGACTTTCAAGTCACCACCTGCTCCAGCGATCTCATCGTCGAGGCTCTGATCCGAGACGAAACCGACATTGGCATTATCTACAACCCCGAGTTGCGCTTTGAAATCAGCGTGGTCGCCGAGCGCAAGGAGCCGGTGGTCTGCTTGGTCGCCAGGCACGATGAACTGGCCTGCGAACCCGTGGTGACCATGCAGCAGTTGTGTAAGCGACCACTTGCCCTCCCTCGCCCAAGCTTCGGTCTGCGCCAGCTGTTCGACCGGACGTCGGAAGCCCGTCAGCTCAAGCCACGCATCATCGTCGAAGCCAACAATCTGGACATTTTGCGGGCTACGGCGGTGCTCGGTGCATGTGTGACGATCGGCCCAGAAATCTCTGCGCGACGGGAGATCGATGCCGGATTGCTCAAGGCTATTCCCATCGATCTCGACGCCTTCAGAAACGTGCGCTCGGCCATCTGCGTGCACCAGGAACGGGTGCCCAGCTACGCCACCAACGCATTTCTCAAGTTTCTCAAGAGCCGCTTCCCACTGGCTGGCGAGGCATGAGGGTGTTCGAATTTGGGCAACATGGCATGCAGCAATCGCAGTTACGTGTCGCCTATTTCCCCGTGCAATAAATAGTCATCCGCGAACATCACCCACAGACATTCGCGACGAAACCGAACAGGGGACGCGAGATGCCGAGCATGTTTACCAATGGAATCCAGACCCACTACCAGATTCAGGGCAGTGGGCCAGCGCTGGTTTTCGTCTCTGGGCTTAGCGGCGCAGGCGGCTATTGGGCACCGCAAGTCGAACTGTTCGCGAAGCACTTCACGGTCGTGACCTACGATCAACGCGGCGCGGGCAAGTCCGACCACCCGGATGAGCCTTACAGTATCAAGACGCTGGCGGATGACCTCCAGGCGTTGATCGAAGGGCTGGAGCTGGATCGGCCGGTACTGATCGGGCACTCCACCGGCGGCGCGATCGGCCAACTGCTTGCCGCCCGCGAACCGCAGTTGCTGGCGGGCATGGTGCTGTACGCCAGTTGGTCGAAATCCGACGCGCATTTCAACTGGTGCTTCCGGATGCGCCGGACCCTGCTGGAAGGCACTTCGCTGGAAGAATACGTCCACGGCAGCGCCTTGTTTCTGTATCCGCCAGATCACATTCGCGCCAACGCCGAGTCGCTGTCGCCTGGCCTGCTAGCGTCTGTCGCCAACTTCCCGGCCCGGGAAATCGTGCTGCGCCGCATCGACGCGATCATGGCCCATGACGCCAGCGCACAGCTGTCGATGATCCGCATCCCGACCCTTGTGGTCTGCGCGGAGGACGACATCCTCACCCCACCCTATCAATCGCGGCTGCTGGCTGAGGCCATCGCCGGTGCCGAACTGCGCATCGTCCCCAAGGGTGGTCACAGTTTTTCGGAGACCGAAACCGCGACGTTCAACCGCATCGCCTTCGACTTTCTAGCCCGCATCGGTTTCGTGCAAACCGACGCCTCAGTCATTTGAATCAAGGAGTTCATCATGCTTGGCAACGACAGCAAAAGCGTGGAATTCGGCGTGTTCCTGCCAGTCGGCAACGGCGGCTGGATCACCTCTACCACCAGCCCGCAGCTTCCCGCAACTTACGATTACAACAAGCAAGTCACGATCCTCGCCGAAGAGCTGGGGTTTGACTTCGCCCTGTCGATGGCCAAGTGGCGCGGTTACGGCGGCCCGTCGCAACACTGGGACATCACTCTTGAAAGCATGACCACCATGGCCGGGCTTGCCGAAGCCACCAGCCGCATCGGCGTGTGGGGCACGGTTCACACGATGGTGTTTCACCCGGCAGTGGTGGCCAAGATGGCCGCAGTGCTCGATCAGATTTCCAAGGGGCGTTTCGGCCTGAACATCGTGTCCGGCTCGAACCCGACCGACCAGGGCCAGATGGGCTTGTGGAAAGACCTCGACCATTCCGAGCGCTATGAAATGGCCGAAGAGTGGCTGACCGTGCTCAAGCGGTTGTGGACCGAAGACCGCGTCGATCACAAAGGCAAGCATTACGAGCTGACCGATTGCATGTCCAACCCCAAGCCCGTCACGCCGCCGCCGATCATCTGCGCGGGGGCCTCCGACCGGGGCTTCCTGTTCACCATGCAGAACTGCACCGGCAGCTTCATGCTCGGCTCCGATCACGACGACTTCATCAAGACCGGTCTGCGTGCCAAGGAACTCGCTGTTCAGCAAGGCAAGCCGGACTTCAAGACCTACGGCCTGTTCACCATCGTCCCCGGCGCCACCGATGCCGAAGCCAGTGAGCGCGTTGTCCTGTACGACTCGGGGGTCGACACCGTCGCGCTGGACAATCAGACCCGCGAATACTCCGGCGACAAGAGCTTCAAGCAGAACACCATGGCTCAGCGTTTCGTCTCCCAGGGCGAACAACGCAATTCCATGACCCGCGCCGCCCTCGTCGGCTCGCCGGAAACCATCGGCGTCAAACTAGCGGAGATCATCAAGGGCGCGAAGCTCGATGGCGTGACCGTCATCGTTCCCGACTTCATCGATGACCTGAAGACAGTGGGCACCGAGGTTCTGGAAGTGCTCGAACTCAACGGTGTGCAGACCAACGCACGTGCCCATCAGAAGGCGCCCCGCTGATGATGACCGGTCCTTTCAATCCGACAGGCCTCAAGCGCCAGACTTACTACAACCACGCCGTCGTGCGCAGCGGCCAGCCGGTGTTCCTGACCGGCCAGGTCGCCTGGGACGCTGAGGGCAACGTGGTCGGCAAGGGCGATATCGACGCCCAGGCCGTGAAGATCTGGGAAAACATCGGGCTGGCCCTGGCCGCGTTCGGGGTCGGCCCGGAAGCGGTGGTCAAGCTCAACACTTACGCGCTGTCTCGGGAAACCATCCCGGCGTTGCATCGCGCCCGCTCAGCGTTCTTCGAGGGTTACGACCTGCCGGCGAGTACTTTTGTGGTAGTGGCCGGGCTCGCCGATCCAGACCTGCTCGCCGAGATCGATGTGACGCTCATTCTGCCGCAAGACTGAACAGATTTCTCAAGCCAGCCCCTTTGCAAACCGTCGCGGTGCGACCAGGAGTTTTTCGACATGAACGTTCATCAAGTCTTAGCGATCGCGGCCACGACCACCCTTGGCTTCGGCTCACTGGCTCACGCTGCCGACGCCCCACGCGTGGCCGCCCTGTTCACCCAGACCGTCACCCAGGGCACTTGGGACAGCGCAGGTTATGCAGGCTTCAAGGCGATGGCTGAGAAAGATGGTTTCAAACCCAGCTACCTGGAAAATACCTCCTACGAATCCGCGCCTGCCGCACTGCGGCAACTGGCCTCCGATGGCGTGAAGCTAATCATCGCGCACTCGTCGGGTTACTCGGCAGCGATCAAGGAAGTGGCGCCCTCCTACCCCAACACTCAGTTCGTGCTCTATTCCTATGAAGGCTCGACCGCCAACCTGCCCAACTATTCAGCCTGGTCGGTGGACTGGGACGAGTACGGTTTCGTGCTCGGCGCACTGGCTGCGTCGGCGAGTAAATCGGGGCACATCGCGGTGATCTCCGGCGAACCGATCCCTTCCGCTGAACGCACGATTCAGTTCATCAAGAAAGGCGCGGCGTACGTCAATCCCAAGGTTCAGGTGGATTCGGCTTACGTCGGCTCCTTCGTCGACGTCGCACGGGCCAAGGAGATCGCCACTGGCCTGATCGCCCGAGGCGCTGACTTCGTGATCCCGTCGGCCGACACCGCCGATGCAGGCATCCAGCAGGCGGCGGACGAAGAAGGCGCGCTGACCATCGGCTCCTACGGCGACCAGTCCAAGGCTTACCCCAACTCGGTGATAACGTCCACGGTGATAAACTTCGACAAATCCTACGCCGACATCGGCAAGGACTACGCCTCGGGCAAGCTCGGCAACCGTATCGTCACCGAGAGCCTGGCGTCCAACGGATGGGGCCTGGTCATGCCGTTTGCCCATGTCGATGCCAACGTGCAAGCCAAGGTTACGAAGGTCATGGACGACTTGAAGGCCGGCAAAATCAAGATCGAAGAGTGACGATCATGCCTGCCCCGGTCATTCAGCTCGATCACGTTTCCAAACGCTACCCCAATGGCTTTCTCGCCCTTGAGAACGTGTCGCTCACCCTTCATACGGGTGAGATCCACGCCCTGCTGGGAGAAAACGGGGCAGGCAAATCGACGCTCATGAACATCCTCTACGGTGTGCATGAGCCTACCGAGGGCGGCGTGCTGATGGAGGGCCGCGAGGTCATCCACCGGCGCCCTGCTGATGCCATCGCCAACGGGATCGGCATGGTGCACCAGCATTTCAAACTGGTCATGCCCTTCACGGTGACCGAGAACCTGGCCTTGGTGGCCAAAGGTGCAAGGCGTTCAGTGTTTCGTCGTCACGCCGATGCCCGCGCCTTCATGGAGCGCTACGGCGTCGATCTGGATCCGGCCGCCGTGGTCGGGCAATTGCCCCTGGCGTTGCAGCAGCGTGTCGAGATCCTCAAGGCATTGGTGAACGAGAGTCGCGTGCTGTTGCTCGACGAACCCTCGACCATCCTGACACCCGCCGAGATCGACAATCTTTACCTCACACTGCGCCACATTCGTGATCAGGGCACAGCCGTGGCGGTGGTCACTCACAACGTCGACGAAGTATTGGCCCACGCCGATCGCTACACCGTGCTCAAGCGCGGCCGTGCCAACGGCACCGGGCTCATCGCCGAAACCAATTCGGCGCAACTGGTCGAGCGTATCGTCGGGCATGCCGTGTCCAACGCCGCACGAATCGGAGGTGAACGAACGGCAGGCGCTGAACGCATGTCGCTGAGCGGCGTTTCATTACGCCCATCCAGCGGCTCACCGGGCCTGCATCAAATCGACCTGACCCTGTGTGCAGGCGAAGTGGTCGGTGTGGCGGGCGTTGAAGGCAATGGCCAGACCGAACTGTTTGACCTGTTGGCGGGGCAACGTCAGCCGGACAGCGGATCGGTCAAGCGCCGTTCTCAGGACGTCAGCGTGGCGCTGGTGCCGCAGGACCGTCATCACGAAGGCCTGTCGCTGGACCTGTCGGTATCACAGAACCTGCTTTACACGCGAATCATGCGTGGGGAATACCGCCGTGCCGGGCTGCTCGATCATCGCGCTATCGGCGAGCAGGCCAAAGTAATGATCGACGCATCCGACATTCGCACCCACTCCCACGCGACCCCTGCCCGATCTCTGTCAGGGGGCAATCAGCAAAAGATCGTCGTGGCGCGCGCCATGAACCAGGCCGCCTCGGTGGTCGTGGTTTACCAACCCACGCGAGGACTCGATGTGGCCGCAGCCGAAGCAGTACTGACGCGTCTGGCACAAGCGGCCGACACCGGCACCTGCGTAGTGATCATCTCGTCGAACATCGAAGAATTGATCCGCGTCTCGGACCGCATTCTGGTGGTCAACGGCGGGCGGATCACAGGCGAAGTCAAAGGAGCGGCCATGTCAGTCGCGGCCATCGGCCCGTTGATGACGCTCGGTCGGCAACCTCATTCAATTTCACTGGAGCCTGTCGATGCCTGAGTCCACCCCACAGATGGCGCCGCTGCGCCGATTACTGGCCAGACTCAGCGTTCCCCTTTCCCTGCGGGTTACCCTCAGCGCCTTCGCTGGCTCGCTGGTCTTAGGGCTGGGCTTGATTGCGATGCTCGGTTTTCCGGTCATGTCAGCGATGCGCGTGGCGGTGGAAGGCTCTTTCGGCGACGCACGGGCTATCGCCGACACTCTGGTGTTCATGACACCGAGGCTGCTGGTCGCACTCGGCGCTCTGGTGGCCATTCGCGGCGGCCTGTTCAATCTCGGCGGCGAAGGTCAGCTGCAAATGGGCGCCATCGGCGCGATGCTGCCCTTCCTGGCGTTCGGCGACATCGGCCCGCTGCTGTTGCCGCTTGCCATTCTCAGCGGTGCACTGTGCGGAGCGCTGTGGGGGGTTATCCCGGCGGTGCTGAAACTGTGGCGCGGTGCCGACGAAATCATCGTGACGCTGCTGATGAACTTCATCGCCATCTACTGCGTGAAGTACCTCGTTCAAGGCCCGATGCGTCCGGCGGGATCGACCTTCAACATGTCGGCACAGTTGCCGCGTGAAGGGATTTTCCTGCCGCTGATCGACGGCACCCGCCTGCATCTGGGCGTGATCCTGGCCGTGGTGATCGCCGTCGCAATCTGGGTCCTGCTGCAACACACCGCCTTTGGCCTGAAGCTGCGCGCCAGCGGCCAGAGTCCCGGGTTCGTGCGCCTGCAAGGGCAGTCGGCGGGCCGGATGATCCTGTCGAGCATGGCGCTGTCCGGTGCCATCGGTGGGCTGGCGGGCGCATTCGAAGTGCTCGGCGTGCAGTACCGCCTGATCGATGGGTTTTCTTCGGGGCTCGGTTTCGAAGGGCTGGCGGTTGCGTTCCTCGCAGGCCTTGAACCGTTCGGTGCAGTGATCGTGTCGCTGTACTTCGGCGCCATCAATAACGCAGCCCTGGCGCTGCAAAGCTCACTGTCGATCCCGGCGGCCCTGGCCGATGTACTCAGCGGCCTGCCGATCCTTCTTCTGGCCGTAATCAGCGGCGTGATGCTCACCAAAGGAAAGCCCGTATGGACCTCAACTCGGTAACGATCGCGCTGTTTCTGGCCGCTGGTGTCCGCATGAGCGTGCCGGTCTTGCTCGCCGCACTGGGAGAATTGGTGTCGGAGCGTGCGGGTGTCTTCACCATCGGTCTCGAAGGCCTGATGTTGTTCGGCGCCATGGCGTCAGCGGTAGGTCTGATGATGACCGGCTCCCCTGTCGCGGCACTGGCAATCGGCATGCTCGGCGGCATTCTCGCCGCCGCTGTGCTGGCGTTGGGCACCGTGCTGGCTCGCGCCAACCAGATCGTGATGGGCATCGGCTTCAATCTGTTCGCCATGGGTGCGACCTCACTGATCCGCCAACTGGTGTTAGTCGATGCGCCTCCGGCGGGATCGATGCGCTCGGTGACGATGATGAAGCTGCCGTGGCTGACTGACCTGCCCGTGGTGGGCCGTGCGCTGTTTTCCCAAAGCCCGGTGTTCTACGTCGCGGTGCTGCTCGCCGTCGCGCTGTGGCTAATGTTTCGCTTCACCCGGCTTGGCCTGCTGCTCCGCGCAGCCGGCGAGAATGCGTCGGCGCTCGACGCCGCCGGCCAGCCGGTCCTTGGCCTGCGTTTCGGCGCCACACTGTTCACCGGGGTGCTGGCCGGTCTGGGTGGCGCTTACCTTTGCATCATCGCCTCGGGTGGCACTTTCATCGACGACATGACCGCCGGGCGCGGTTACCTGGCGATCGCGATTGCCATCTTCGCCCGCTGGATGCCACTGCGCGCACTGCTGGTGGCCCTCGCTCTGGGCATGCTGGAAGCCCTGCAATTTCAGGGGCAGTACCTCGGCATTCAGATCGCCACGCCGTTGCTCATGGCCACCCCATTCGTGATCGCCCTCATTGCCTGGATCGTCATGGGCCGCACAGGGGCTGCACCGACCGATCTGGGCAAGCCGTTCCTGCGCGGCGCAGGACGCTGAGGAAGCGTCATCGACCGGGCCGAGATAACCCCTTTCATAACCACAATCAGGAGTCACACATGAATCAGGCAATCAACCCCGAAGGCTGGATTATCGGCAAGACCGCCACCGGCCTCAACCACCTCAACTGGGGCATCAAAGCCGGTAACCAGGTGTTTGTCGCGGGCATGCTGTCCACCGACCCGGTCGACGGCAGCCTTGTCGGCGAGGGCGATATCGAAGTGCAGACCCGCCGCGTGCTCGACAGCATCAAGGTGGTGCTGGAGTCCGCTGGCAGCAGCATGGACCACGTCACCATGAACCAGATCTTCTTGCGCAATCTGGAGGACTACCACGCCTTCAACGAGATCTACGTCACTTACTTCCCCAACCTTCTGCCAGCGCGTTTCTGCGTGAAGCTGGAAATGGTCAAGCCGGAATTCCTGGTCGAGATAGCCAGCACTGCGGTCATCCCATCCTGATCGATGCATGAGGGTCGGGCGAAACCGCGCGGCCCCTGCAACGAACTGAACCTGTGTTTGTGAGCGAGGGTGCTTTACATGCAATACAGCTATCTGGGCCGCAGTGGCCTCAAGGTTTCCGAACTGTGTCTGGGTACCATGATGTTTGGCGGCGTCACGGACGAAGCAACCTCACATCGGATCATCGCCAGCGCACGTGATAACGGGGTCAACTTTATCGACACCGCCGACATGTACAACAAAGGTGAATCGGAACGCACCGTCGGCCGCGCTATCGCCAGCGAGCGTGATCGCTGGGTGCTGGCGAGCAAGGTAGGCAACCCGATGGGCCAGGGGCCGAACCAAAACGGCATGTCGCGCAAATGGATTCGCGAAGCGGCCCACGGCTCGCTCAAGCGCCTGGGTACCGACTTCATCGACATTCTGTACATGCACAAAGCCGACTTTGACGCGCCCCTTGAAGAGATGGTACTCGCGTTCGCCGACCTGATCCGCGAAGGCAAGATCGGCTATTTCGCGGTCTCCAACTTCAAGGCCTGGCGTCTGGCGGAAACCGTGCGCCTGGCCCGTGAGGCCGGCATTGGCGGCCCGGTCGCTTCACAGCCGCTGTACAACCTGGTCAATCGCGAAGCGGAAGTCGAGATTCTGCCCGCTGCCGCTCATTACGGCGTCGGCACTGTCTGCTACAGCCCGCTGGCAAGAGGCATTCTCACCGGTAAATACCGCGAAGGCGTCATCCCCGAGGCTGACAGCCGCATCGCCCGCGCCGACCCGCGCATGCTCGAAGCCGAATGGCGTCCAGAGTCTCTGGCAGTTGCGGCGAAGCTGGTGGCCTACGCCGAACAGACCGGACGCAAATCGGCGCATCTGGCGCAGACCTGGGTCATGCGCAACGCCAAGGTGACCAGCACACTGGTCGGTCCGAGAACCTTCGAGCAGTGGGACGACGCCATCGCTGCCCTGGCCTGTCCGTGGACGAGCGAGGACGAAACCTTCTGCGATGCCCTGGTTTCCCCCGGCAAGAGTTCGACACTGGGACCGGTCGATCCGCACCACCCCATCGAAGGCCGCATCGCTCGTCTGTGACGGGCAAATTGAAAACGGGCTGTGACTATCGGCCCGTGGATTTCCAGAGGATGACCATGAAACCTGCATTGACCGACGACGCCCTGCGCGTGCTGTTCACCGAGGCTCGCACCCACAACGGCTGGACCGATGAGCCGGTGCCGGATGCGCTTTTGCAGCGTCTGTACGACCTGTTGAAGATGGCCCCGACGTCGGCGAACTGTTCACCCGGGCGCTTCGCATTCCTGCGCACAGCCGAAGCGAAGGAGCGTCTGGCACCGGCCCTTTCAAAGGGCAATCTGGAGAAGACCATGACCGCGCCGGTCACGGTCATCGCTGCTTGGGACACGACGTTCTTCGAGCATCTCCCGACGCTGTTTCCCCATGCCGATGCCAAGAGCTGGTTCACCCACAGCCCCCAGGCGGCTCACGAGACAGCCTTTCGCAATGCCTCGCTGCAAGGCGCCTATCTGATCCTGGCGGCAAGGGCACTGGGGCTTGATGCAGGCGCGTTGTCAGGGTTTGATGCAAAAAAAATCGATGAGGCGTTCTTCAGCGATTCCACCTGGACTTCAAACTTCATTATCAATCTGGGGTATGGCGACAGGACCCGGCTTCACGACCGTCTGCCCCGTCTTGCTTTCAATCAGGCCTGCAGCCTGCTTTGAACATTTCCTGAACTCGGTAACCGATCATGCACAGCACCCCCGTAGCAACCCGGAACGTCGTCGACAACGCCGATGAAGTCGTTCTCACTAAAACCGATTTCCGCAACGCCATGTCCCAACTAGGCGCTGCAGTGAACATCATCACCACGAACGGCCCGGCAGGAAGGGCGGGATTCACGGCCTCAGCGGTTTGCAGCGTGACCGACGAGCCACCAAGCCTGCTGGTCTGTCTCAACCGCAGCGCCTCAGTCTATGAGGCGTTCAAGGGGAATGCTGTGCTGTGCGTGAATGTCCTCGGCGCCGGTCATCAGGACATTTCCAATCTGTTCGGCGGCAAGACGTCGATGGATGACCGTTTTGCAGTTGGCAACTGGTCGCAAGGGCAAGCTGGGTCTCCAGTTCTGGACGATGCGATCGTGTCATTCGATTGCCGCCTGAGTCAGATCATCGAAGTGGGCACCCACGATATTCTGATTTGTGAGGTGGTATCAGTATCCACCCGTCTGGAAGGGCAGAGCCTGATCTACTTCAATCGCCAGTATCACGAGCTGCAGGCCGAAAACTGAGCAACGCAGCACCTCGTTGAACAGCCAGCGAAACAAGGAGCTGTCGCGGAAACGACCGTGCCGATTCTTGGAAAAGGTAGAGTGATTGGGGGCTTCTTCTTCGAGGCTCAAGCGGCAAAACCAGCGGTACACCAGGTTCTAATGAGCCTCTTCGCACAACCTGCGCTCGGAGCGAATACCGTAGCAGTAGCCCGCGACCAGCAGGCGAATCATCAACTCAGGATCAATCCACACAAGCCCTACGTGCTGTTCGAGGTAATCCACATTGAACCAACCGATCACTTAGACCACGCCCCGTTGCTGCAATTGAGTCTGAGCCTACTCCAAGAACCGGGTCAGCCTGCCGCCTTACTGATAGCGCTTGCAGGAGAACACCAGCGCTAAGCGCAATTGGCGGCGCCCAACGCCACATTCGGACGGCATGCAAGACCTGCATCAATCCAGCCCATCACCCAACCGGGGAACCCTCCCCGACGGGCAAGGCGTTCCTCCGTTTTTCTCTCGAGGAAAATGCCATGCGCGATATCTACCAAGACGTGACTGACAAAATCGTTGCCGCTTTGGCCCACGGCGCAGCTCCCTGGATCAAACCCTGGTCCTCCAGTGGCTCCGCTTACATCGGTCATCAACCCTACCCCATCAACGCCATCACGCGACGTCCGTATTCGGGCATCAATTTACCGCTGCTCTGGCCGAGGCCAGGTTGCAGGGGCTCACTCAAGATCGTTGGCTGACCTTCAACCAAGCCAAAAAGACCGGTGGGCACATTCGTAAGGGTGAGCACAGCACTCTGGCGGTGCTCTACAAACCGATGGAGCGCGAGGAACAGACCGAGTCAGGCCAACCCGTACTCGATGAAAACGGTCAGCCCAAGGTCGCTCACTTCGGCATTCTCAGGACGCATTTTCTGTTCAACACCGAGCAAACGGAGGGGCTCGAAATGCTCAATGAAACCCTACTCGAGACGAAACAGAGTGATCCCTTCCAGCCCAAGAGCGCCGCGGAAAATCTGCTGTTACGTTCGGGTGCACACATCGTTCATCGATCTGCCGACGAAGCCTTTTACCACCCGATCAGGGATCTCATCCAACTGCCGACAAAAGCACAATTTCACGATGAAGGCGGGTACTACGCCACGGCACTGCATGAGCTGACGCACTGGACCGGGCATCACGCTCGGTTGCAGCGCGAAGGCATGACGTCAGCCTGTCCGTTCGGCTCGCCAGGCTACGCGTTTGAGGAGTTGATCGCTGAGATGGGTGCTGCGTTTTTATGCGCCTACACCGGTATACAGGGGGAGTTGCGGCATGCGGGCTACATCGACTCCTGGCTCGGCCTGCTCAAGGCTGACAAACGCGCGATCTTTCGCGCCAGTGGTCACGCCCGAAGCGCCTCGGAGTATGTACTCAACCTGGAGCAGCAACTGAAGCGAGCGGTCTTGGACGACTCACTATGCATGAACGATGGAGCTTAATCGTTATCTCACAGTTGCAAACACTTCACAGGTCCCCAGCTCCGCCACTTCAACAAAAAAAGACGTCTACGGACGTCTTTTTTGTGAATAAAATTTAGTTAATTCAACTGCTTAAGATAAATTTTACTCCGTAGGCGAATTTCGAGTTCCGGTCGTTTTGGTATCCCCTACGGTATTCCAGCTACCCGGTGCTAATTTTTGGAATACCAAAAAAGTGGCATGGAGTACTTCTCATGTGCGCTCACCCGCTTCTCCGACCGCCGGCTCAAAGCTGTCAAACCGAAAGACAAGGATTTCGTCCTCAGCGATGGTGACGGGCTTCAGTTGCGAGTCAGGGTCAAACGCTTGCTGCAGTGGAATTTCAAATACAGGCATCCCGTAACAAAAAACCAAATCAACATGGCACTCGGCGTCTACCCGGATATTTCCCCGCGCGTAAACCAGGAAGAAAACGGTTGAGGCCGGAGAGCTGCTTGCGCAAGGCATCGATTCCAAAGCTCACCGCGATGAGCTGAGGCAAGCCAGGCTGGCGGAGACCGAACACACATTCGAGAAACTAAAAAAAATGATGGAAAGGGCCGGTTAGGATCAGCTTACTCCGGCGTAATTTGCTGCAAAAAAAATGTGAGGCATTCCTTTGCTTCCTGCAAGATCCCGATGTTCCTGTTAACGCCCCTAAAACAATAGAGAATACTTATCATTTGAGTTAAGGTGCTCAGCTGTTTATGGCGCCACAGGATGTTGGGCGATGTCTCAAGATCGCGAAAATCTATTAGCTGTGTTCATCGAGAACCGCGCAGCCCTGCAGTCTTACCTCGTCCGTCAATTTGGCAGTGTCAATTTGGCGGAAGACATCACCCAGGAAACCTGGCTAAGGGTCGCCAGTCGCAAACTGAGTCAACATATTGGCAATCCGCGTGCGTATGTATTCCGCATTGCCAAGAATCTTGGAACAGACATTCGCCGTCGCCAGGCGATGGGGATTGAGGTGCAGGCTGAACAAGAGATCGTAGAACAGGTTCCGGCACAAGGCATTGATCCGGCCAGCTCGGCCCAATTCAATAATGAGTTGCAGAGACTTGTACAAGTGGTTGCCCACCTGCCACCGCGTTGCCGTCATATTTTTATTCTCTGCCGTGTCGAAGGCCTCAACCATCAGGAGATAGCTGAACAATTGAACATCTCCAAAAGCACGGTCGTTTCACAAATGGTCAAGGCCATGCAACGAATCGAGCAGGCAATGGAATGAAGGTCTCGTTAAACTCAGTGATCATTCACTGCAGACTGATGTTCAGCGTATGACCCAACAAGACATTAAAACTCCTCTCGACCAAGCGCTGGAGTGGTGCATACGCCTGCAGGACGCTGGCGTTAGCGAAGCCGAGCTAAAGGCGTTCGACGAATGGCTGGCGCATGATCGCGCCCACCATGAAGCGTGGCAGCGTGCCCAACAAGTTTGGAGTACCTCGCGGACTGTCGCCAATGCTTTCGTTGAGTCTCGACGTGCAAAGCCAAAACCTCGCAGATTGTTTCAATGGATGGGCTGGGCTACCGCAGCGCTGATAGTACTGACGGTGGGCAGGATGAATATCTTGCCGCCTATTTTGGCTGATTACCGAACCTCAGTGGCCCAAACCCGTATCTGGAATCTAGAAGACGGCTCATCCATCCAACTCGCCCCTCAGACAGCCCTTGACGTGAAGTTCAGCACCGGAGAGCGGCGGATACTCCTTTATCAGGGCGAGGCTTGGTTTAAGGTGGCTGCCAATCCTTCGCGCCCCTTTATCGTCGAAGCCAGTGACGGAAGTACCCGCGCACTGGGCACGGCGTTCGATGTCAAGATCAAGGACGACAGGGTGGATGTGACTGTCACAGAACACGCCGTGCGTGTGGAGCAGCATGGGCAACAGGTGGACGTGCAGCAAGGGCAGACGCTACGGTACGATCGCACAGGTATTTCTCAGCCACTGGCCATCAACCTGAACCAGCAACTGGCTTGGCGACAGCAGCGCCTTGCCTTTAAGGGGGCGCCGCTGTCAGAGGTCATCGATCAGTTGCAGCCCCACTCTTCGTCGCGCCTGTTGATTACTGACGATGCACTCGACTCCCTGTCTGTCACGGCCGCCTTCGACGCCCAACAACCCATGGCCGCCCTGCAAAGCCTGGCAGTTATTCTGCCGATACAGGTCACCACTTTTGGCCCTTGGCTGACGCTAATTCGTGCTGACGTAAAAAAAATACGCGAATAAGAAAAAGCCTTGTCATTGTAGTTTTCCCCTCGTCCGTCTTAAGCCTTAACCGCAAACAAGAATTATTTGCGGTAAGACCGCCATCACTACGGATACCTGCACCTCATGTCCATTAACCCTGTTCGCCTCACCCCAGCCCCACTCTTCATCGACCGGCTAAAACCGCTGCTGCTGGCCAGCGCCATGGGCTGCGTTGCCTCATTTCCTCTGTCTGCGTCGGCCCAGCAGGATGCCGCGTCTCAGTCCGTTACGAGCCACTACGCAATCAGTACGCAACCGCTTGATGCTGCCATTCTGGAGTGGTCTGCTCACAGTGGCATACAGTTATTCGCCGATGCGGACCTGACGCGGGGCGTTACATCGAGCGCGGTCCAAGGGCAATACACGCCTCTCTCGGCGCTGGAGCAACTGCTCAAGGGCACGGGCCTGAGTTTCATTCTGGGCGAGAACAACCGGGCGTATCTGAAAAAAAAGCCTGATGCGGGCGCAGCCCTCGAACTTGGCGCGACCAACATCCAGGGCCAGGGCATGGGTCAGGCGACTGAGAACTCCAAGTCCTACACCACCGGTTTGACCAGCGTGGGCTCGAAAACCCCCACCAGCCTGCGCCAGACACCGCAGTCGATTTCTATCATCAGCCAGCAAATGATGGCTGATCAGCAGTTGACCGATATCAACGATGCACTGCGTATGACGCCGGGCATTACCGTGCAGAACAGTACCTATCGGACCTTCGACATTCTGTCCCGTGGTTTCAAGATCGAAAACTTCCAACTCGATGGTGCCGCGCCAATGGCGTTGGGGAGTTCGCTGGGCAGCTTCTATTCGTCCAACGTCTACGATCTGGCCGAGTTCGACCACATTGAAGTGTTACGTGGCTCGGCGGCATTGTTCGGCGGCACCGGTGATCCGGGGGGCATCGTCAATATGGTGCGCAAGCGCCCGCTGGACACCTACCAGCTGAAACTCACCGCGTCGGCGGGCAGTTGGGACAACTATCGCCAGGAAGTGGACCTCACCGGCCCGATCGCCTTCGACGGCAAGCTTCGCGGCCGCATGGTGGTTGCCAACACCGATCGGCAGTATTTCATCGATAACCGCAGCACGGAAAAACCGTTCGTTTATGGCGTCCTCGAAGCTGACATCACCGATGACACCATGCTCACCGCCGGTATCCGCTATAACAAAGCCCATGAAAATGGCACGCAAAACTCTGTACCGCGCTACCTCGACGGTTCCGATATCGGTCTGCCGCGTCACACCAGTCTCGGTCAAAACTGGGGTTATACCGACACCACAGGCCGCGAGATTTTCGCCAAGATCGACCATAAGCTCTCAGACGACTGGAAGCTCAACGTTTCCTATACCGATCTTTGGGATGTCGGTTACTTCAAGACCACTACCGTCAGCGGTGTAGGCGTCGATAAGGCGACCGGAGCCGGATTGTCCTGGAGCAGCACGACTGCCAAACAGGAAAACCAGCAGCGCATGTGGGACACCAACCTGTCGGGTACTTTCGATATGTTTGGCCTGAAACATGATCTGGTCGTGGGCGCTGATTATCAGGACGTGACCAGTCGCTGGCTCGGGGTTGCCCGAGTGGTCGGTGGTGCAATCAACCCTTACGACCCGGACAGCACGCCGTTCGCCGAGCCGCCAAACAACACCAACTACACACGTGATTACAGTCCCAACGACCAGAAGCAGTACGGTCTGTATGGCAGCTTGCGCATGCAGCTGGCCGAGCCGCTGCACTTGATCCTTGGCGCCCGTGTACAACGCTACAAATTCGATCAGACCTACAAGACGCTTACTGCGGGCACCTGGAAGACTTCATCGGAAATTTCCATGCGCGAACCGACCAAAGTCACCCCTTATGGCGGTCTGGTCTATGACCTGAATGATGAATGGTCGGTGTACGGCAGCTATTCGGAAATCTACAAACCGCAGGTAAGTTTGCTGAGCGGTTCGGGCTCCTCGCTCGAAGCTATGGAAGGCAAGACCTATGAAACCGGTCTAAAAGGCGAGTTGTTCGGCGGCAGCGTCAACACCAACTTCGCGCTGTATTACACCAAGCGTGACAATCAGGGCGTGCGCGATCCAGCCTATCCTGCCAACGACTATGACTTCTCCGGCAGCTGCTGCTGGATTGGTAGCGGCGAAGTGGTGAGCAAGGGCGTCGACATGGAAGTGTCGGGTGAGATCATGCCTGACTGGATGTTGATGGCCGGTTATACCTATAACCAGAACCACAACAAGAGCTCCAAGACGCTGCTGAGCACCCAGACGCCCAAACATTTGTTCAAGCTGTTTTCCACCTATCAACTGCCGGGTGTGTTGTCGGACTTTAAAGTGGGCGGCGGCGTGAACCTGCAAAGTTCCAACTACTACAGCGGCACGGTGACCAACAGCGGCGGTACCAATACCTATGACTTCGAACAGGCGGGCTATGCGGTCTGGAATGCGTTGGCCGAATACAAGGTCGACGAACACTGGACCGTCACCTATAACGCCAACAACATTTTCGACAAGACGTATTACTCCACCGTGGGATCGACATCCGCCACCAACTGGTACGGCGAACCGCGCAACCACATGCTAACCTTGCGCGGTACCTTCTGGTAATTTACAAGATCCATGAATAGCAAAAAATGATGGTGTTTCAAACAAAACGCCTGGTGCCGTACATCAGGCATTTTGTATACACTGAGACGCTAGAGTCTTTACGAATACTTTATTGGTGCTGTGCCCGAGACGTGCTTTGCAAGCTTTTTAGATACCGGAAAGGACGGAGGATCGCCCACACGCCAAACGTTGTCGACCGTGTTCGCTGAACAAACCGAACCTCACTACACTAATCCGACGTCGTAACGGTCTTTCATGAGGAGGTGTTTAGCTTTCGCCGCTGGAGACTTACCGACTTACGAGTTTTATTAGTTTTTTGATGCCCAGGTGTAAGTCAATGCCGCTTTGGAGTGCCTCGACATTGCAATAATAGTGAGTTCGCATATCTGCGTGCAGTCGGAGCTTGACTCTGCTCTTGGCTGTGGATTCAACCGATCGATGCAACAGACTGGCTAAATCGTTCAGCGGGCGTTTCGTAGTTTAGTGTTTTCCGAGGGCGGCTATTTAGCTACCTTGCCACTTCATTGAGGGTGGCTTGCGAGTGATCCGCAAGATCAGTCCCTTTCGGGAAGTACTGCCTTAACAACCCGTTGGTGTTCTCATTCGATCCCCGCTGCCAAGGACGATGAGGATCGCAGAAGTAGACCTTTATGTCGTCCACCACCGTTAGCGATTCAGCCTCGATTTCTTCACGCGCTTGGTTCGCCATATTGCTCAGTTGCCCACGGTCATTACCAATGTTGGTCACCTCATGGGCATAGGGCTGAGGGAAGCCGTGGCTTCTCATGAGGGAGATGAGTGCTTTTCCAGGAGTTTTTTCCTTCTTTGGACAATTTCTCCCTCAAGTAGATAACTGCACGGGATTAACCCACTGCTAAAAAATGCAGGATACCTACTCAAGAAAATATTTCTAAAAATCCCGCGATTTAAATATCAAAGGAAGACATTTTAAGCTATTAAGCTTTGCAGTGCGATATTAAGCGTTGCATCAGATGCGTTTTCTCCGTTGGTCGCCAGTAGCTACGCCTTAGGTCTAATAGAATTCATGGCATACATATGAGACGGCGCGAAAATCAAGCAATTAATATAAATAATAAAAATTTCCGAGCAGTATCAGTTTGTTGTTATTAGGTGTAATGAATGCCGTACAAAAAATTATCGAGCATCTCAACGTTAATTTAATTTTTCATCTAAGCTTAAGCTTTGGTGGATATTGCCAATAAGAATGGAAGCAGCCGCGTCTACATGAGGTAGCGTATGAGCAATTTACCGCCAGCAAGTCCGCAGGATCCTGAAGCCATTGGGCAAGTGAGTGCCACGCTTAATTTCCTGCGTTGGAGCAAATTAATTCCCAGCAGGTGGGCGCGCCATGGTCTGGTCGTTGTATTGCTGGCGATCAGCGGCTTTGCGGTATGGTCGTCCATAGCCACTGGACGCCTGGGGCAAGAGGCGATCGCCTCAAGCATTCTGTCTGACCACTATTCAGCAGCGGCGACTGCCGTGTTAGCCGCCGAGTCTTTGGAGCATAAATATCGGCTGGACCCCAGCCCTAAAATACTTCGTAATTTCAAAAGCGTCGCGGCGCAACTGAGCATGGCGCTGGAGCGTATTCACCACGCCGGATCGCCTGCCGATCATTTGCTTGTCGAGGATGTTCGTACCTCACTGGTTCCTTATCTGGAAAGCATCTACAAGATGTTCGACGCCGTGGAGCGTGGAGATTCCACGCTGGCGCGCCGAATTGATGAAGAGGAGGCCGACCCGCTGTTCGAAAAGATTGAAAATGTCGTCCTGCAAGCAGCGGCCGCTCACCACCAGGGTTCGATCGCGGCGCTGGAGAAGCTGCGTACACGGGAGTCTTTCAACGCCAATACCACTCCAATCGTTTTTATGGCCGGGCTGCTTCTCGCCAGCTTGTTCGCCCAAGTGCTACGGGGCACGCGTATCGAACTCGACAGTCAGCGCAAGGATGCCCTGCACGCGTCGTTGCATGACAAACTTACCGGGCTGGCCAATCGAACGCTGCTGGCCGACCGTTTCGAGCAGGCACTGCGCCTGGGCCGTCGCCAGGGAACTGACACAGGCCTGTTGCTGATTGACCTCGATCGGTTCAAAGAAGTCAACGATTCACTGGGGCATCACTACGGGGACCGCCTGCTTGACCAGATGGGCAAGCGCCTGCTCAGTGAAGCACGGGAAATCGACACAGTCGCCCGGCTGGGAGGTGATGAGTTTGCGATTCTGCTCCCCTCCGTCGAAGGCCTGGATGGGGCCTTGAAAGCGGCGCGGCGGCTGCACGCGGCGATTACCGAATCGTTCGACATCGATGGGGTCGAACTGGATGTCGAGGCCAGTTTTGGGGTCGTGGTTTCCGGGCTGCACGGTGACGATCCTTCGACACTCATGCAGCGCGCCGACATCGCCATGTATGCAGCCAAGAAGCAGGGCAAGGGCATACTCGCCTACGACCCGGGAGCAGATCGGCGCTCTCCAGAACGCCTGGCAATGCTCGGCGAACTACGGCGAGGTCTGGAGCGAGGCGAATTGTTCCTGGAGTACCAGCCAAAGGTAAGCTTGAGCACGGGAGCAGTCACCGGAGTCGAAGCATTGGTGCGTTGGCAGCATCCGGTACGAGGTCTGGTGAATCCAGATGAGTTCATTCCGTTTGCCGAACTGACCGGAATCATCGGCTCCTTGACGCGATACGTGCTGAACCTCGCGATGTCTCAGGTGCGAGCCTGGGCTGACATCGGGATATGCATACCGGTTGCCGTGAACATTTCTGCACGCAACCTGCTGGACGACAAGTTGGTGTTTCAGATCGTCGATCTACTTGAACACTATAATTTGGCCCCAAACATGATCGTGCTCGAAGTGACCGAGTCCGCGATCATGCTCGATTCCTATGCTGCTCGAACCATCTTGAGGCAGTTACATTCCATGGGTATCCATATCGCCATCGATGATTTCGGCGTCGGCTATACGAGTCTGGCTCAGTTGAAGGATTTGCCCATCAGCGAGCTCAAGATCGACAAATCCTTTGTACTGGCCATGCAGAGCGATCAGGCGAACGAGCTCATAGTACGAAGCGTCGTCGATCTGGGTCATAACCTTGGCATGGCGGTCATCGCCGAAGGCGTAGAAACAGCCGACGTGCTCAATGCGCTGGGTGACTACCACTGCGATATGGCTCAGGGCTTTCACGTCTGCCGACCGGTAAGCGCCGAAGCGTTCATACAATGGTATGAACAGCGAGAGCGCAAATAGTTGAGCAACTTTTACCGAATGGGTTCGTTGGAAGAAAGCCAATCGTATCGCCTGTGGAATGCTGCTAGCTGATATATGCATCCGCATGATTTGCTAGCTCTTACATTCGGTCACTGTCTGCTCATGGCCGATTCTGTTGAAAAAGTAGCTCCTCTGGCTGACCTCCGGCAAAATCTCTGCATTGGTCGGAGGGGGATCACGCAGCATGATGGGACAGTTATCGAGTGGGCAGGAGCGACTGTTTTACTCGTTCAACCTTGAAGATCACATCCCAGCCAATCACCTTCTGCGCAGCATTGATCAGTGTCTCGACCTGAGCGACCTGCGCCATTACCTCGCCGATTTCTATAGCCCGATTGGGCGTCCGTCGATTGATCCCGAACTAATGATTCGCATGCTGATCGTGGGCTATTGCTACGGCATTCGCTCAGAGCGGCGGTTGTGCGAAGAGGCCCATCTGAACCTAGCGTATCGCTGGTTCTGCCGGTTGAGCCTTGAAGATGAAGTCCCCAACCACTCGACCTTTTCCAAGAATCGACACGGCCGTTTTCGGGACAGCGATTTGTTTCGCTGGTTGTTCAATGAGGTGCTGCGTCGCTGCATGGACGCAGGTTTGGTCAAGGGCGAAGGGTTTGCCGTGGACGCTAGCATCATCAAGGCGGATGCGAGTCGGCAGCGCGGCGTACCGGGTGACGAACCGGTTAACTGGAGCGATCCGGTCCTGAGCACTCGCGCCGTGCGTGAGTACCTTGAAGCCCTCGATGAAGAGGCTTTGGCCGAAACGCTACCGAAGCGCCTGTCGCTGACGGATCCTCAGGCTCGCTGGACCGCTGCTCCAGGCGGCCCGGCGTTCTACGCTTATTCCACGAATTATCTGATCGATACCGAGCACGGCGTCATTGTGGATGTGGAACCCACACCAGCTCATCGCACAGCGGAGGTCGAGAGCACCAAGACCATGATCGATCGCGTTGAAGCGCAATTCGACATCAAGCCGGAACGCCTCATCGGTGATACCGCTTACGGGACCGCGCCGATGTTGGCCTGGATGGTGGAGGAAAAAGACATCGAACCGCACGTGCCGGTGTGGGACAAAACGGAGCGCAAGAACGACAGTTTTTCGAGCACCGATGTCCACTGGAATGAAGAGACTGAGGAATACCGCTGCCCGGCCGGCAACGCATTGCGCAGCGAATGGCGAGCCTTCAAGAACGAGCGTTCGCACGTCACAAAAGCCAACACCATCATCTTCCGATCCAGGCAGAGCGAATGCGTAGCGTGTCCGATGAAAGCCAAGTGCTGCCCGAACACTGCGTTCCGCAAAATCGCTCGCAGCGTCCATGAAGCCGCTCGTGATGTGGCTCGGCGCATTGCAGCAACGCTGGCGTATCAGCGCTCTCGCCACGAACGTAAAAAGGTCGAAATGTTGTTCGCCCACCTCAAGCGCATCCTGAAGCTGGATCGCTTGCGACTACGTGGCATGAGTGGCGCGACCGATGAGTTCACGCTGGCGGCTGCGGTACAGAACCTGCGTCGACTGGCCAAACTTACATCTCAAGGGCCACCTGCCACGGGATAGGTGCGTCTGCACGAAGCAAAAAACCTCAAAATAACCCAATAACCGAGCAGCAAAGGTCAACGAAGGGCCGAAAAACCACTCAACGTGGTGAGTAGGTTCTCCAGTGGTTGGCGTGCCTGAGTTCAAGCGAGCTGAAAATCTGACTTTTTCAACAGAATCGGCCGCTTCCCGCCTGACAAAACTTTCATATTTTTCCCTCCTCCGGCGTCCTGCCAACTGCCCCATCTCTCAATCGCTTGCCAAGGTCAGCGGCAGAATCGCACCAGCGGAGCCCCCCATCCTCACCGTACCTCACGAGCAGGACGTCGGCGGCAAGTTGTGCTCACTCGTCCGGCCACAGTCATCTCCTGGTTAATTTACGACGCCAATGCCCAAGCACTTGCCGCAAATGATAATATTTCTCAAGTGAAAACCAAGGACGAGCGCCTAGCCGATGAAGGAAAGTTACGAGATCCATTTTGTGGTCGGCGGATACAAAAAAGTCATCATCATCAAGCGATCGAGCATGTGTGATCTAGAGGCCTGGAAGGCAGCTCTCCTTCATCACGGGGAGTGCGCCGGAACCACCTTCAGCATTCGATACATCTCTGATGCCGTTGAAAGAGCGGAAGATCGCGGCATCCAAAAGGTGCGATGGAACAAAGCAACTCACACCGTGACCTGGAGCGAACGAGACAAACTGGCCCAGAACACAGTTGGGGTAAAAAACATCGAATAGCCCCGGAATGCGCGATGAAGGCAAAAAAGAAAAAGCCCCACCAGCCATCGCTTATATTGGAGCGCCCACTCAGGGCCGCACGCCGTACCGCTACGCAGCATATCGCTCACTACACGGAAACAATCATGCCCACAGAAAACAAATCACTGAGCCGCTGAAGGTTGAGCGCTCGACAGTCATCACCGTCTCGACTCGACTCGACTCGACTCGACTCGATAACGATGCCCTCGAGGACTTGGCCTGCGTGACTGCCTGATCGGCCAGCAGTCGTTCTGGTAATGCGAAAGGAGATGCAGAGGGGGATATGGGGGACAACAGAACAAGACACGCAACAAGATTCGTATTCAGATGAGCACTGGGCGGCGACTGAGCATGCCCTCGCGCGCGGGCTATACGACCGTGGTTACAACAGTTAGAAAAGGGACAAAACTCAACTAGATTTCGTGGCGGCCCACCCACAGGTCTCTGAAGATTTAGTCTGCGTATAAGAGCCCTTCATCTGAGTAGGACTAATAATCTGCCCTTCCATCTGAACTTTGTTTCCAAGCCAATGAGATGCCGTCATATGAACGCTATTGCCTTGAATTGATCCCGAGTCAATTTTTGCATTTGAAAGGTTGCCAGTAATTCTTCCGGTAGATTGATTATGCTGTACTTGCATTTCACTGTTTCCCGTCCCCCAACTACAGGTTTGGGTCATCGACCAGGTACCAGATAAATCATAGGAAACACTATCGGCTGCATTGCTATCCTTGTCACCCCGCGCGTCTCTTCCACCACTCGCCACAGAGGAGCAAACTTTACAAGACTCAAAGGTGATACTTTTTGCCGAGATTTGACTGGTACCGAAAACACTCTCCGGCTCGGTGTTTTTGTTCGCCAGAATCGTTTGGTACGGTGTACTTCCCACGACAAATTGAACTTTAGAGCACTTTTTCTCTGAGCTATGGATAATCAGATCAGCGCCAAAACTTGGTTTAGAGCCATAAGCCTTAACAAATTCAATCGACCCCAAACAACTTCCAATAACTTTTTGACAATCACAGTCAGCCGCAACTGCACTACCAGCCAACGCTAAAGACAAGCAACAAAATAATCTCTTCATAGCTGACCTCGCGTAATTTGGAGTTCGCCGCGGTGACATTCCAAGCATGAGTAAAGCATAAAATTTTCAATGCACCGCTTGGTCGCCGTGGGTTGCGACCCAGGGTCAGGCTATCGAGAAAATCTGCAGGCAAGATTCCGGCGAAGATAGACTGCCAAGCGTTCCGCAGTCCGGACATGGGCCTGCGAAAACCGGCTCAATCGGGAGCAGGCGTTTACACAAAGGGTTAGGGATGAATAATTGAAAGATCATTATTTTCGATCTCGATGGAACCGTACTCGATTCCGCGCCGGGAATTATCGAGAGTCTGACTGTTGCTATACGCCAGCTTGGCCGCGACCTCCATCCGCCCTCGGATATTCAGAGTCTGTTCGGCGTGCCAATGCATCATGTCGTTGCTCAACTTTTAAAACCGTTTAGCGACGACCGGATCACACACTGCCTGGAGCTGTACCGCGCCCATTACCGGCAATATAGGCTTTACAACTCCCCGCGGCCTTGCCCGAAACCATTGCCCGGCTGCGACTGGGTTAGCGTAAGCATTCAACTGCACCAGTGAAGACCTGCCGGGCCAATTTCTTTTGTGTGATCGGCGCTCGCCAGCTTTATACAAACCAACCTCAAGGTCCTTTCTTCCTGATCCAGACCCTGACGCAGTGCCCCACCCAATCAATCCGCCTGCACCGTAACCTGACACTGCTCCCCCAATCCCTCAATACCCAAACGCATGGTCTGCCCCGGTCGCAGGAAGACGGGATCAGGCTTGATCCCCAATCCCACGCCCGGCGGTGTCCCAGTCGAAATAACATCGCCGGGTTGCAGGCTCATGCAACGGCTCAGATACGCAATCAGTTGCGGCACATTGAAGATCAGCGTCCGCGTATTACCTTGCTGGTAACGGTGCCCATCGACTTCCAGCCACAGATCCAGCGAATGCGGATCGGCAATTTCATCGCGCGTGACCAGCCACGGACCGAGGGGGCCGAAGGTATCGAAGCCCTTGCCTTTGTCCCACGTGCCGCCGCGTTCCAATTGCCATTCGCGCTCCGACACATCGTTGATGACGCAATAGCCGGCGACGTGCTCCATGGCATTGGCTTCATCGATGTTGCGCCCGCCTTTGCCGATGACCACGCCCATTTCGACTTCCCAGTCGGTCTTGGTTGCGCCGCGCGGGATTTCGATGTCGTCATTCGGGCCACAGATGGCACTGGTCCATTTGCCGAAGATGATCGGCTCTTTCGGCACTGGCATGTTCGATTCGGCCGCATGGTCGGCGTAGTTCAAACCGATGCAGACAAATTTGCCAACCTGCCCGACACAGGCACCGATACGAGGCTGGCCGGCAACGATCGGCAGGCTGTACGGGTCGATAGCGGCGAGCAGTGCCAGGCTTTCCGGACTCAGGACCTGCCCGGCGATATCCGGCACGTGGGCCGAAAGGTCGCGGATCCGGTTATCGGCATCCAGCAGGCCCGGCTTCTCCGAACCCTTGTCGCCATAACGCAATAATTTCATGTCGCTCTCCTGCTCAAAAAGTACAAACCCGGTTTCAGATACTCATGCCACCGTCGATGATATGCACGCCGCCGGTGGTGTACGCGGAAACGTCGCTGCCCAGGTACAAGGCCAACTGGGCGACCTCTTCGGCGCTGCCGATGCGGCCCATCGGCTGGCGGTCGAGAAACTGCTGATAGACCTGCGCCTGGGCCACACCCTGTTGCTCGGCCTGGGCGGCAATCCGCTGACGCAGCGACGGTGATTCCACAGTACCGGGACAGATCGCATTGCAGCGTATGCCCTGGCCGATGAAGTCCGCAGCGACCGCCTTGGTCAGGCCCACGACCGCCGCTTTGCTAGCGGTATAAGCGAAGCGATTGGGCACGCCTTTGATGCTGGAAACCACCGATGACATGTTGATGATCGAGCCGCCTCCGCGTTGCAGCATGCCCGGCAGAAACGCGCGGATCATCCGGTACATCGACGTGACATTGATGTCCATGGAGCGTGCCCACGCCGCCTCGTCGCATTCCAGAATGTTGCCGCTGTGCACGTAGCCGACGCAATTGAATAGCACGTCCAGCGCACCAATGCGTTCACAGGCCTCGGCAATCGCGCTCGCCGAGGTCACGTCCAACGCGATGGCGGTGACACCCTGGATTCCCTCCAGCCCGCTGACATCGATGTCACTGGCAAACACCTCGGCACCGGCCCGGGCAAAGGCAATGGCGCTGGCCATCCCGATGCCCTGCCCGGCTGCTGTGACCAGCACCCGCTTGTTCTGCATGTTCATGCCGTTTCCAGCGTCGCTGTGGTGACCGCCGTTTTTGGTGTTCTTCCCAGCATCGCTGCGGGAATGGCCAGAATCAGTCCGCCGCTGACAAACAGACACAGCGCCAGCACATAGGTCCCGTTATTGATATTGCCGGTGAGGTTCTCGGCCACGGCGGTGATCATCGACCCGGTGAAGCCGGACAGGTTGCCGATGGCGTTGATCATGCCGATACCCGCTGCAGCCGCGACACCGGATAACACGGTCCCCGGCAACGTCCAGAAAATAGGCATCAGGCTGAGAATCCCCGAGGCGGCGACGCTGAGGAACAGCACGGACAACACCAGGTTGTCGGCAAAAAACGCGCTGAGGATCAATCCCACACCGCCGATGAAGGCAGGAATCGCCGCGTGCATGCGTCGCTCACCCGTGCGGTTGGAGTGCCGTGCGTTGAGCAGCATCACCACCGTGGCCACCGCGTAGGGAATGGCGGTCAGCAGGCCGATGTGCAGGCTGTTAGTGATGCCGGTGCTCTTGATGATCGAAGGCATCCAGAACGCCAGGCCATAGAAACCGGTATTGAAGGTCAACAGGATCAGCACCAGCAACCACACCCGAGGGTTGAAAAACACTTCGCTCAAACGTGAAGCCTTGCCCTGGTTATCGGTTTGCAGGTTGGCCTTGAGCAAGGATTTTTCTGCGGCGGAAAGCCACTTGGCCTTGTCGATGTTGTCGGCCAGGCAGACGATCACCACGAAGGCCATGATGATCGACGGAATCCCCTCGATGATCAGCATCCACTGCCAGCCGGACAGACCATGCACGCCTTGCATGCTGTTCATCAGCCAGCCCGAAAGTATCCCGCCGAGCGTCAGGCTGATCGGCATGGCCATCAGGAACCCGGACATCACCCGGCTTTGCCGATGCGTCGGAAACCAGTAGTTGAGGTACAGAATCACGCCTGGGAAGAAGCCGGCTTCACAGATACCCAGGAGGAAGCGCAACACATAGAACATGGTGTTTGACTGGATACCGAAGAACCCCGCCAACGGCACGGTGTAGGCCACGGCCATGGAGATCACCGCCCAGCTCAGCATGATCCGGGCGATCCAGAAACGCGCGCCGAAGCGATGCAGCAGCAGGTTGCTGGGTACTTCAAAAAGGAAATAGCCCCAGAAAAACATACTGGCGCCCAAGGCATAGATTGTGTTGCTGAACTGCAGCTCGTTGAGCATGTCCAGCTTGGCAAAGCCGATGTTGACCCGGTCCAGATACGCCGCCATGTAGCACAGGAGCAGGACAGGAAGGATGCGCCAGATGACCTTGCGGTAGGTCCGGTCTTCAAAGTCGAGTGCGCTGGCTTGCGCCTGCGCGGGCAAATGCTCGGATATTGTTTGCATGGAGGTAACCCCTGGGCATGTGGACATGCCTGATTGTTTTTATCGAATGGGTCTCGCCGACTGAGCTGTTCACCCGGCGTTGCTGCGATGACTAAAGTGCCTGGATGGTTTTCTCTCCGTTGACCAGGCGCGTCAGCCCCAGTGGATTGCGATTCTTCAAGGCGTCGGGAAGCAAGGCGTCCGGGAAGTTCTGGTAGCACACCGGGCGCAGGAAACGATCGATGGCCAAGGTGCCCACCGAAGTGCCACGGGCATCGGAAGTCGCCGGCCACGGGCCGCCGTGGACCATGGCTTCGCACACTTCCACACCGGTCGGATAACCGTTGACCAGCACCCGGCCGACCTTCTGCTCAAGCAAGGCCACCAGGTCGGCGGACTGTTCAAGTTCGGCCGGCTCCCCGACCAGCGTGGCGGTCAGTTGCCCGCGCAATCCGTGCAAGGCGGCCAGCAGCTCGGCCCGATCGGCCACTTCGACCACCACGGTGGCAGGACCGAAGATTTCTTCTTGCAGCAACTCATTGCCCGTCAGCAACAGGCTGACATCAGCCTGGAACAACTGCGCCCGAGCTTGGTTGCCCTGCTGCGCGAGCCCGGCGAGGTGGGTGATGTGTGGATGCGCCAGCAAGGCTTCGCAACCCTGTCGGTAACTGCGCAGGCCGCCGGTATTGAGCATGGTTTGCGCCGGCTGATCGGCCATCAAGCCACTGAGTGCTTGCACGAAGGCACTGAATGGCGCCGAGCGGATACCGATGACCAACCCGGGATTGGTACAAAACTGCCCCGCGCCCATGACCACCGAAGCGGCCAACTCGGCAGCAATCTGTTCACCGCGAACCTGCAACGCATCCGGCAGCAGGACCACGGGATTGATGCTACTCATCTCGGCAAACACCGGGATCGGTTGTGGTCGCGCAGCAGCCAGATCGCACAGCGCCCTGCCGCCCTTGAGCGAACCGGTGAAACCGACCGCCTGGATCAGCGGGTGCTTGACCAGCGCCGCACCGACACCGGAACCAAAGATCATGTTGAAGACACCGGCCGGCATGCCGGTTTTTTCGGCGGCGCGAATAATGGCGGCGGCGACCTGCTCCGCGGTTGCCATATGCCCGCTGTGAGCCTTGAACACCACAGGGCAACCGGCGGCGAGCGCGGCGGCGGTGTCGCCTCCAGCAGTGGAAAATGCCAAGGGAAAGTTACTGGCGCCAAACACCGCCACCGGGCCGACGCCCAGACGGCACTGGCGCAGATCGAGCCGTGGCAAAGGTTTACGTTCTGGTTGCGGCAGATCGATGCGCGCGCCGTAGAAGTCACCGCGACGCAGGGTCTGGGCAAACAGGCGCATCTGGCCGCTGGTGCGGGATCGCTCCCCCAGGATACGGGCGGGCGGCAAGGCGGTTTCCTGGCAGACCAGCGCCACGAACTCATCGCCCAATGCATCCAGTTCGCTGGCGATGGCCTCGAGAAATTCGGCCCGGCGTGCAGCCGGCAGATTGCGGTAAATCGGGCTGGCCTCTGCGGCAGCCGTGGCAGCAGCGTCCACTTCCTCGACCGTGGCCTGGATAAAAGCCGCGGGCAGCGTTTGCCCGGTAGTCGCATCAACGCTGTGCAGTACCACCGATCCGGCAGCGCTGCGGCCACCGGCGATAAAATTGTGACCGGACAGTTCGGGCATGACAGTCTCCTGACCCAAATGGGAATCTGGTCGGTACTCTACTGCCGCGAATCGATTCTTTCCCAATGGCATTTTTGGATTAACCGATAACGAACCGTTATCGAAATCAACCACCGATCTGCAATGCGTCACCCTGCCTGATCGCCTGCCAAGCGAGCGTTTTCCTTGAGGATTTCGGCAAATTCCAGGGCCGCCCCCACCAGTTGCTCGCCCTTGCGTGTGAGGATGCCGTAGTCCTGTGGCACCAGGTGCAACGGCGTATCCAGGGTTTTGAGCTGGCCGCTGTCGAGCAGCGGATGAACCATGGCATCCGGCAGCATCCCGATCATCGGGCCGCGCTGCAGGACCTGAAGGAACGTCTGCATGGAAATGGTATCGATGGTGTTCCTCGGCATCGACACGCCCGCCTCGGCGAACGCCAGTTCCATCCGCGCGCGAATCGGCGTGCCGACCGGGTAGAGAATCCACGGCAAATCCACCAATTGCTGCAACGAGATCGGGCCGGCGTCCGCGAGCGGATGACGACTGTTGACCACGATGCAAAACGGTTCAGGGGCCAACGGTTGGAAGTCATAGCGTTGCTGCTGGCTTTGATCGGTAAAACGGGCAATCGCCAGATCGAGCCTCTTCTCTTCGAGCATCTCCATGAGGTAGTTGCTGGTCTGCTCCACCACTTCGATCGACAACAACGGCCAGCGCTGTTTGATCTGTAAGATCGCCTCCGGCAATGCCACGGCCGTGGCGGCGAAAATCCCGCCGACCTTGAGATGACCATGGCCGCCTTCGCGCAGGCTGCTGATCTGCTCGACGAACGAGCGGGCATCGTTCAGGGCGATCTGCGCATAGCGCAGCACATGTTCGCCCAGTGCCGTAGGCGGCATGCTGCGTGGCTGTCGTTCGAACAGGGCGAAGCCGAGCAAGCTTTCGATTTCCTTGAGCATCTTGCTGATGGCGGGCTGGCTGAGGTTCATCTGCTGGGCTGCCAAGTGCATGTTGCGCGTACGCCCCAACGTGTCGATCAACAGCAGATGCCTGAATTTGAGCCAGCCGCAGAAGCTGGAGAATGACAGTTCCATCATGAGCATTCCTCGAGGCAACGATAACCAACCGTTATCGTTTACTGAAAATATCTCATTGGAGTTTATCGACTGCCAGCCCTAGCGTGAAGCCTTCAAGAACCAGGAAGATTCGCCATGTCGATATTGCTTACTCCCGAAAACACCCTGCCGGTCGATGGTGTGACCGGTACTCTGATCGGCCGCGCCTGGGTACCGGGGCGGATTGCCGGGCCTTCGCCGATTGTCCTGCGCGCCGATGGTGTGTTCGATCTGTCGGAACGCTTCGCGACCCTGAGCGACTTGCTGGAATCGGACTCTCCCCTTCAGGCCGTGCGGCAGACGCCCGGCACCTTCATTGCCAGTATCGAATCCCTGCTGGCCAACACGGGCGCCGATGCCGATCCAGGCAAACCCTCCCTGCTGCCGCCGCTGGACTTGCAGGTGATCAAGGCCGCCGGGGTCACCTTCGCCGCCAGCATGATCGAGCGTGTGATCGAGGAGCAGGCCGGCGGTGACGCGGCAAAAGCCGAAGCCGTGCGTGCCATTGTGCAGGGCGTGATCGGGGACAACCTGCGCTCGATCGTTCCTGGTTCCGAGCAAGCGATGCAACTGAAAGCCTTGCTGATTGAACAGGGCATGTGGTCCCAGTACCTGGAGGTCGGCATCGGCCCGGACGCGGAAATCTTCACCAAGGCACCGGTCCTGGCCGCCGTGGGCAGCGGCCACCGGATTGGCATTCATCCCGGCTCGAAATGGAACAACCCGGAACCCGAAGTGGTGCTGGCGGTGAACAGCCGTGGCCAGATCCACGGCGCCACCCTGGGTAATGACGTCAACCTGCGGGATTTCGAAGGGCGCAGTGCGCTGTTGCTGAGCAAGGCCAAGGACAATAATGCGTCATGCTCGATCGGGCCGTTCATTCGTCTGTTCGATGAGCATTTCAGCCTGGATGATGTCCGCGCTTGCGTGGTCGATCTGCAGGTGCAGGGCGAGGACGGTTATCGGATGCACGGTTCGAGTTCCATGAGTCAGATCAGCCGCGATCCCCAGGACCTGGCCGGTCAGACCCTCAACGCCAATCACCAATACCCCGATGGTTTCCTGCTGTTTCTGGGTACCCTGTTCGCCCCGACCGAGGACCGCGATCATGTCGGCAGTGGTTTCACCCACAAGCTGGGTGACCGGGTCACGATCAGCAGCCCCTTGCTCGGCAGCCTGCACAACCAGGTCACCCACAGCTGCGACGCCGCACCCTGGACCTTCGGCGTCAGTGCTTTATTGCGCAATCTTGCAACACGCGGTCTGCTCGCACGTTGAAGCCTGAGCCGGTTATCGATTCAACCAATTACAAGAGAGAAATGAATCATGAGTGACACCCCTAAACGGCCACTGCGCAGCGAGCAGTGGTTCAACGACCCTGCCCACGCCGACATGACGGCCCTGTATGTCGAACGCTACATGAACTACGGGATGACCCGCGAAGAGCTGCAATCGGGCCGTCCCATCATCGGCATCGCGCAGACCGGCAGCGACCTGACGCCCTGCAACCGTCACCACATCGAGCTCGCCCAGCGGGTCAAGGCCGGCATTCGTGATGCCGGTGGCATTCCCATGGAGTTCCCAGTGCACCCCATCGCCGAGCAGTCCCGCCGGCCCACCGCCGCACTGGACCGCAACCTGGCTTACCTGGGGCTGGTGGAGATTCTCCACGGCTATCCGCTCGATGGCGTCGTGCTCACCACGGGCTGCGACAAGACCACGCCAGCCTGCCTGATGGCCGCGGCCACCACCGACCTGCCCTCCATCGTCCTGTCTGGCGGGCCGATGCTCGACGGACACCATAAAGGTGAACTGATCGGCTCCGGCACCGTGCTCTGGCATGCGCGCAATCTGCTCGCGGCCGGCGATATCGATTACGAAGGCTTTATGGAAATGACCACCGCGGCGTCGCCCTCGGTGGGTCACTGCAACACCATGGGCACCGCCTTGTCGATGAACGCCCTGGCCGAGGCTTTGGGCATGTCTTTGCCGGGTTGCGCGAGCATTCCGGCACCGTATCGTGAGCGTGGACAGATGGCCTACGCCACGGGCAAGCGCATCTGCGAACTGGTGCGCCAGGATGTGCGGCCGTCGCAGATCATGACCCGGGAAGCGTTCGAGAATGCGATCGCCGTCGCCTCGGCACTGGGCGCATCGAGCAATTGCCCTCCGCACCTGATTGCGATCGCCCGGCACATGGGCGTCGAGCTGAGTCTCGATGACTGGCAACGCATTGGCGAAGACGTGCCGCTGCTGGTCAATTGCATGCCGGCGGGCAAATACCTGGGCGAAGGCTTCCACCGTGCGGGTGGCGTACCGGCCGTGATGCATGAACTGAAAAAAGCCGGGCGCCTGCACGAAACCTGCGAAACGGTCAGCGGCCAGACCATCGGCGAAATCGTCGGCAGCACCCTGACCAGCAATGCGGACGTGATCTATCCCTTCGAAGCCCCGCTCAAACACCGCGCCGGTTTCATCGTGCTCAGCGGCAACTTCTTCGACAGCGCGATCATGAAGATGTCGGTGGTCGGCGAGGCGTTTCGCAAGACTTACCTGTCCGAGCCCGGGGCAGAAAACAGCTTCGAGGCGCGGGCCATTGTCTTCGAAGGCCCTGAGGATTATCACGCCCGCATCAACGACCCGGCGCTGGAAATCGACGAGCGCTGCATCCTGGTGATCCGCGGTGTCGGCACCGTGGGCTACCCCGGCAGTGCCGAGGTGGTGAACATGGCGCCGCCGGCGGCGCTGATCAAGCAAGGCATCGACTCCTTGCCCTGCCTGGGTGACGGTCGCCAGAGCGGCACCTCCGCCAGTCCGTCGATCCTCAACATGTCCCCGGAAGCCGCCGTGGGCGGTGGCCTGGCGCTGCTGAAAACCAACGACCGCCTGAGCGTCGACCTGAATGAGCGGACGGTGAATCTGCTGGTCGACAAGGCCGAGATGAACCGACGTCGCCTGGAGTGGACGCCGAATATCCCGCCTTCGCAAACGCCTTGGCAGGAGCTGTATCGGCAACTGGTCGGACAGTTGTCCACCGGCGGTTGCCTGGAGCCGGCCACCCTGCACTTGCGGGTGATCGCCCGCAGTGGCGAGCCTCGGCATTCACACTGACTGTCGAGCATGAGCCGGGCTGCAAGCGGGCGTGAATGGCCCCCTGCAGCCCCGCTGCTTTTTACCAGACACACTCGTCTCAACAGTCAATCAGCTCGCCAGCCCTCCAACGATCTTCTTCGCCTCTGCAATGGTTTCGGCCAAGTCGGCTTCAAACCGGGACAGCAATGGCGGGAAGTGTTCCAACTGCCGCGCATCCAACGCAAATTGCAGCTCCATTGCCGTCTGCGCCAGGGTTTGCGCACCGACAGTGCCGGCCACCGATTTCATTGTGTGAGCGATGCGGGCCGCCTCGATATAGCTCTGTTGTTCCAGCAAGGTTTCGAGCTTTACGCTTTCCCCTGCGCGTAACTCGATGAATGTTCTCAACAGCTTTTCATAGAAGTCTTTCTTGCCGTAGCAGTACTTCAGGCCCTTGCTGTAGGAGATGCAACTGGCCGGTGAATTGTCCGATGGGGTGGCTGGCAACTCGTCGTCGATCTCATCCGCGACGACTGAAGTGCTCGGCAACCAGCGAGCAATCACGTCGAATAAATGCTCGGGATCAACGGGCTTGCTGATGAAGTCATTCATGCCAGCGGCGATACACGCATCACGATCGGTGGCCGAGGCATGTGCGGTCATGGCAATGATGGGCAGTTGTGCATAGAGCGGATTGCTGCGTATGCGTCGAGCCGTCTCATAACCGTCCATGACCGGCATCTGGATATCCATCAGCACCACATCGAAGTGTTCGGCAAAGACCAGATCCACGGCTTGTTGGCCATTGTCCGCCAGCGTCACGTGCATGTGAGCGATATCAGCCAGCAGCTCAAGGGCCACTTGTTGATTGAAGTCCGTGTCCTCCACCAACAACACACGTTGACCGGCCAGGCGAGAAGACGTCCGGATGCGGTCCTGATGGAGCATTACGCTGGGGGCCAGGCTGGTAGGCTGACCGAAAATCCCGTTGATGCCATCGAACAGCGTCGCTAGCGTCAGTGGCTTGATCAGGAAACCGTCAAAGTTGTACTGGGTGACGCGCTGTCGCACCTCATCGGAGGAATAGGCGGTCATCAGCGCGATCTTGGGTTGCTTGGTCAGCGCTGTGCTGCGGCGGATGAAATGCGCCAGTTTGAATCCATCAATACCCGGCATCATCCAATCGACCAGGACCAGGTCGAAGGGGTTAAGCGTCTCGGCCTCCAACGCCGCCAGCCCCTCGGCAGCCGACTCGACACCCACCCCGATGCACCCTAGCGTCGGCAGCAGCTCCAGGCATATCTGCCGTGCACTGGCACTGTCGTCCACCACCAGCACATGAATACGCCGCATCGCCGGTGCCTGTTCATAAGCGATGCGCTCTACCTGGTGACCTATCGCAAAGGGCACGGTGAAGTAAAATTCGCATCCCGGCTTGCGATCGGGGGTGATGCCGATCTCCCCTCCCATCAGTTCCACCAACTGCTTGCTGATGGCCAAACCCAACCCGGTCCCACCGAATCTGCGGGTGATGGACGTGTCTGCCTGGGTAAAAGGACGAAACAGGCCCGCAGCACTTTCGGCGGACAGGCCGATACCATTATCCCGAACGACAAAACGCAAGCAGGCGCTCTCGCCGGTTTGCGATTGCGCGACGATGCCGAGCATCACATTGCCGCCGGCCGGCGTGAACTTTATGGCGTTGCCGCACAGATTCAACAATACCTGGGTCAGGCGAGTGGGATCGCCGATCAGTGCATCTGGCACCGCCTCGTTCAGATCGACGCGAAAGCGCACCCCTTTCTCTTGTGCTTTGACCCCGACGATCGTGGCAACGCTTTCGATCACCTCCAAGAGACAGAACTGCCGAAGTTCAAGGTCCAGCTTTCCAGCCTCGATTTTGGAGAAGTCCAGGATGTCGTTGATGGTGCCCAGCAGGGCATCTGCAGCGGTGCGGATTTTGGCCAGATAGTCACGCTGCTTCGGTGTCAATTCCGTATTGAGTGCCAGGTGGCTCATGCCAACGATGGCGTTCATGGGCGTGCGGATTTCATGGCTCATATTGGCCAGAAATTCACCTTTGCTGCGATTCGCCAGCTCGGCCACCAGCCGCGCCTCTTCATGGCTACGCTGTAGCTCTACGTGATGTTTGATATTGCGAGAAATCGTTATCGCCATTTGCCGCAGCACCAACGCCACGACCAACACCAACACCCCCAAAGCGATCAATCCCAGGCCGAGCAACGAATTCTGCACCGTTGCGTGAGCCTCTTTCTCCATTGTCTGCTGGTAGTTCCTCAGCTCGAAAACCAATCGATCCACGGCGGCACGGTTGAGCTCATAGTATTGGCTCAAGCGAGCGTAGGAGGCCCTGAGTTGCGGTTGGTCATTGGCGCTCAGCGCCGGCGTCAAGGTGGACTCGACCTCTTTGAAAAAGGCATCGGCGGGGGCGAAAACGTCCTCGTTGATCAAACGCTTGAGTTCAACGGGCAAGTGACTGCGCTGCCAGTACTCCTGGCGTTGATAGAACAGAATCCGCTGGTGTTCCAGGCGCAGTTGTAATGGCCAACGCTCCTCGCTCTTGGCGCTCAGGATCCGATGGGTCAGGAGAAAGCTCTCCACGATGTATTGCGGTGGAGGCAGGATGTCGCCCTCGAGGTTCTTTCCGGCAATGATGCGCTCATACAGATCGCCGCTGATCATCACCGTCGTTACGGTGCGATATGACCACAGTGCCAACACCATCAACGCCAGCGTCACACCCGCCAGCAACAGGGTGAATTGCGCCTTGAGCGGCAGCTCTTTAGTCACTGGTTTCATCACTCCTCCCCTTGCACTGCTTGCTGCTGCCGCGCATGGGCAACACCGATGAAATCAATGAACGCTGCACAGTCCAGTGGTTTGGAGTACCAGTACCCCTGCAACAAGTCACAGCCCTGTGCGGCGAGGAAATTGCGCTGGGCGACCGTTTCCACGCCTTCGGCGACCACCCTCAGACCCAGGCTCTTGGCCAGTTTGATGACGGCCGAGACAAGCGCGGAATCGTTGGCATTGCCGGGAATGTGCTTGACGAACGAACGATCGATTTTCAGTTTCTCGACCGGAAAGGCCATCAGGTAGGACAACGACGAATAGCCGGTGCCGAAGTCGTCGATGGCAATGGAAAAATCGTGACTGGCGAGTTGATGCAGGGCGACAGCCGCCGCGTCGGCATCTGCCATTGCCGTGGTTTCGGTGATTTCCAGTTCAATACTGGTGGCCGGCACGCCCTCTTCGGCCACGATCCGGGCAATTTCATCCGCCAGGCTGGCTTGCTGGAATTGTCGGGGCGACAGGTTTATGGACATGCTCAAGGGGCTGCTGGAGACCGCGTTGAAAATTCTGAGGTGTCGGCAAGCCTCACGGATCACCCAATAGCCGATTTCAACTATTTGTCCCGACTCTTCCGCCATGGGGATAAAGCGGTCCGGCGCCACCATGCCATGCACTGGATGACACCAACGAATCAAGGCTTCGGCACCAATCAGGTTCGCGCTGTCGAGCGCCATTTGCGGCTGGAAGTGCATGACGAACTCCTGCCGCTTGAGTGCATAACGCAGGTCATACTGCAGCGCCAGATCCTGCTGCGTGTGCAGATCCAGTTCGGCGGAATAACAATGGAACTGGCCACGGCCAGCCGCTTTTGCGCGGTACATGGCAGCATCGGCACGCTTGGACAATTCGGAGACATCGCAACCATCATCGGGGTAGATGGCCACACCAATGCTTGCGCCGCTGTGCACGGTTTCACCGTCGATAATGAACGGACGATTCAAGCGCTTTACCAATTTGTCCGCCACATGCGCCGCCAAATGCACATCGCGAATATCACGCAACACCAACATGAATTCATCACCGCCCAGGCGGGCGATAATGTCCCCCTCGCGCACTTCATTGCGTAACACTTCGGCCACATTGACCAGCAACCGGTCACCCGCATCGTGGCCCAGCGAATCATTGATGCTCTTGAATTTATCCAGATCAATGAACATCACCGCCAACCGCTGGCCGTAACGTTTGGCGACGGAGATTTCCTGACTGAGCCGCTCGCGGAACATGGTCCGGTTCGCGAGTCCCGTCAGCGCGTCGTGATAGGCCAACTGGTGCAGTTGCTCCTGGGTGTGCTTGAGCGCACTAATGTCCGAGAAGACCCCTGCATAGTGTTTCAGTACACCGCTTTCGAGATCCGTGATGACGTTGAGCTCCAACCACTTGGGGAACATTTCGCCATTGCTGCGACGATCCCAGAACTCACCCGCCCAATGCCCGCGTTCGCGCAAAGCACGCCAGATCTGTGCTTCATCGCTGCCTTCGGTATCAATGTTCAGCTCACTGGGCCGCAGACCGATGACATCGTTGCGGTTATAGCCCAGCGTCCTGCAATACGCTGGATTGACTTCCAGGAGCCGGGCTCCCGTGTCAGTGATGTACATGCACTCGCCTGTGGTTTCAAAAATATGCTGGTAGATATGCAGGCGCTCTTCCGCGAGACGGCGCGTATTGACCTCTGATTGCAATTCTTGCGTTCGCTCTTTCACCCGTACTTCCATGTGGGCACGCTCGGCCTCCAGAAGCTTGCGCGATTGCATCAGGCCGACGTGGGTGCCAACCCTGGCCAGAACTTCTTCTGGCTGGTAAGGCTTGGAGATAAAGTCCACGGCACCCAGGCGAAATCCCTGCACCTGATCCTCTGTAGCATCTTGCACAGAGATGAACACGACCGGCGTCTTGATGTTGCCGTGCGCCTTCAAGCGACGGCACACCTCGAAACCGTCCATGCCCGGCATGCGGATATCCAGCAGGATCAAATCCGGCGGTCGTGCCAGCGCCTCGAACAACGCCCGTTCGCCGTTATCCACCTGACACACCTTATAACCGGCATCGGACAACAGATCGGCAAGCAACTGACGCGACTCGGGCGCATCGTCGACGACCAGAATTTCCCCCTGGACGGGCAGACCTCGCCTCATCGACGAAAGCCTGCTGCTGTTGAAATATCTACATTGCCAATAAGAATGCTGAAAACTTGAAGACGTTGGCCTTTGAATTTCTGGCCGACGGTTTTTGTATTGATAAGAACGAGTCGGGGCAGGACGCCCGAACCTTGATACCGCTCGCCAGCACGTAAATTGTTGGAATAGTGATATTCACTAGCCGGTTTCGTAATAGCAAAAGAGCAGGCCAACCTTGTGAAAGGTTCTGCTATGGCAAACTGCAGGCACTGAATAGCTCTAGAGATGCTGGCAGCATTCATGTGGTTAGTTCCCGCATATATTTTCTGATTTTTTTAAACGGCATCCTCGCAGCTGATCCATAGCGCGAAGGCATCACTTTCCAGGCCGGTGTCAGGTACTGACATGGCAGTATCCAGGGACCATCGGCTTACAAAAATGAGCCACGTAGCGTCCATGCATAGTGCCGCTCCAGACGACTGGAGGTCAATTCCAGGCCCCCTCGTATTTACTCCTCCAACAGCAGCAATTACCTGCCATCAACTGCGTATTTATCCCTATACAAAAGCCATGGGATACGTCTTAACATCCGCCAACGCTCATTTCCCTGTCCATCCGTAAACAACTGTGGAACAGGCCTGTCAGGGACATGAGGCATTCCGATTGAAAACATTCGCTACCGATATGCGGAAGTGCCTTCCTGCACGATTCCCTCAGGCCAACGAGACCGCAGAATGAAAAGCCGCCTGTATTGCTACTGCTCATTCCTGCTTATCGTTTTCTATCTTCTTTCACCGATACTCCTGGCTCGAGCAGAAGATGACATTCAACAGAAAATCGCATTGAAGCTAAGTTGGCGGGATGATCAAGGCAAACCTGTAGACAAGGCGTTCTCGCTGTCAGACCTGGAACTCATGGCACAAACGGCGATCATGCTGGAGTTGCCAGAGTCATTGGGAGTGGCCGGAGAACATACCTGGCAAGGCGTTCCCCTCCGCAGCCTCATCGCGCTCAGTGGTCGTCGCGCTGACTCCGTGACGGTTTCGGCCCTCAACGGCTATTCAGTCATTGTTCCAGGCAAGGATATTGAGCGCTTTAACCCGACGCTGGCTTATCGACGCGATGGGGTGCTGATGAGCGTGCGGGAAAAAGGGCCGTTCATGCTGATCTATCCCTTTAACAGGTTCTCCGAGCTCAATTGGCAGATTTACGTGAATCGTCAGGTGTGGCAAGTCAATGAAATCACCCTCCAGTAAGCGGGGTGCCCACGCCCAACAGGCCGTAAACGCCCACAAGAGCTGGCTCGCCGAGATTCTCCTTGTCGTCACCATCCTGATGGCTTGCGCAGCCTTGCTGGCGCTGCGCATCACCCAGGAGGAAATGACATCGCTCTCCACCCCCAACCAACACAATGATCTCTGGCTCATCGTTAACATCTCCCGAGAGCTGCAAAGGCTGGAATATGTAGCGCGTCATTGTCTCGTCGAGGCTGATCCGGTCGCTGACTTCGAAGAACTGTCCATTCGCCTTGACGTCTTGCAGAGCCTGCTCGGCCCTGATCAGAATGCTCCGAAAACGTCGACCCGAATCATCTCCGCGCAGCCTGCGGCACAACAGACACTGGCCAGCCTCAGCGAGCGGGTCGAGATATGGAGTCAGCAACTCAACACTCCCGCTAACGCTCGCACAGTCCCCTTACAGATCACTGCGCAGGCAGAGTCTCTGGCAGAGCAAATCAGCCAAGTGGCAGTGGGAGTACACCTGGGCACGTCGCAGATACTCGACAAAGAGCGGTTAGCCCTTTATTGGCGCTTCTCGTTGATCAACTGGATATTACTGGCCTTGTTGTGCGGAATGACTGTCCTGGCGATCAAGCTGATCAAGGGCCGATACCTGCTCAAACGTCTTTCAAGCCATCTCGGCTCCCTCAACATCCGACTGGAAAAACGTGTAGCGCGTCGCACGCGGCAGTTGGCCGAGACCAAATCCCTGCTGATCTTCATCCTCGACGCCAGCCCCAGTGAAGTCACCCTGGCCAATGCCGAAACCGGAGAGGTGTACTTCATCAACCAGCGCCTTCTGGAGCGGCTCGGCCAGGGTCCGGATGTCAATAAACTGTTCATTCCCGAGTTACTGGTGGATGAAAAAGAACGCAGCCGGTTCATGAATGAACTGGACCAATACGGTCGCGTGGACAATTGGGAAGCGCTGATCGCCCCCGACAGTCCGTACTGGAGTTCACTGTCGGTCAAGTTGGTTGAAATCGAAGGAAAGCTTTCCCATCTGCTGTGGGGCTATGACGTTTCAAAGCACAAGAAATTGCTCTCGACCCTTGAGATACAGGCAAGCACCGACCCCATGACCGGCCTCTACAATCGACGCGCCTTTTATGAGCGCAGCCGGCAGGCCCTGGAAGGCTCCAAACGCTATAAGCACCCCTACTCCGTTCTGATGGTCGACATTGATCACTTCAAACGGGTCAATGACAACCACGGACACGCCATGGGTGACGAAGCCTTGCGCTGGATCAGTCGCACCCTGCGCGGCGAACTGCGCGATGTCGACATCATTGGACGTTTGGGTGGGGAAGAGTTTGCCGTAGTCCTGCCCTACACCGATCGGCAACAAGCCCTGGACACCGCCGAGCGTCTGCGCAACACCATCGCCGAAACGGCGATGACCTTTAATGAGGTCAGCCTCAACCTCACCATTTCCGTTGGCCTCGCCTGCCTGACACAGGAAGTCAATAGTCTTGAAAACCTGCTTGATATCGCGGACAAGGCGCTCTATCAGGCCAAAAAAACCGGGCGCAACCGTGTTTATGTCTGAGAGGACACCATGACCAAAAGCTTTCTGATCGTTGATGACAGTCTGATTTCCCGCATGATGACCAAGAACATCGTTATCAAGCTACGTCCCGACTGGGTGATTTTCGAGGCAGCGACCGGCGCGGAGGCCATATCGCTCTGTCAGGCCCACCCGATCGATTTGATCTCAATGGATTTCAATATGCCCGGTATCACCGGTATCGAGGCCGCAACGGAAATTCTCAAGGGACGGCCGAGCACCAGGATCGCCATAATGACCGCCAACATACAGAACGCCATTCAGGCCAAAATACTTGAGTCCGGCCTGACGTTTGTCGCCAAACCCTTCACCGACAGCAAGGGCCCTGAACTTCTCAAAGCCTTGGGTGAATGACATGCAAATGCTATCGAGCATGCAGAAAGACACCCTGTGCGAACTGTTCAATATCAGCATCGGGCAATCCGCCGCGGCCCTGGGTGACATGCTGAACGATGAAGTGCTGCTCTCGGTGCCGGAAGTCCGCTTTGTCACGGTCAACGAAGTGACCGATCACCTGGGCAAGGCCAGCGCCACGATGTACTGCATACGCCAGCCCTTCAAGGGAACGTTCAACGGTAATGCCTTGCTGATCTTCCCTGAAGAAAAGAGCCTGGCGCTGGTGCAGGCCTTGGTGGGCGACCTGCTGTCCGGCAGCGAACTGGCCGAAGTGCAGAGTGACGCACTGCGGGAAGTCGGCAATATCGTCCTCAACTCGTGTATTTCCTCGTTGGCGCAAATGCTCGAAACGTCTTTTGAATGTGGCCTGGCCACAGTAGACAGTGGCGATACCCGCAAGATACTCGGCACACGCGTGCAGAACCACGTGGTCATGCTGATCCAGATCCGCTTCGCATTGAAACAGCAGAATATCGAGGGCTTCGTGGTCTTCGTGATGAACACCACCTCCTACGATGAACTCTTGCATGGAGTGGATGGCTTTATCGCGCGCATCAGCTGAGTCCCGGCCGAGGCGCGCCTCTGCGGATTCCGGGCAGCGTCTCAGTTGAAGCAAAGGCGTGATAGCCCGGGCACCGGTAGGTTGTTCAATGCCTCGGGCAGCTTCCCGTTTGCCTCAAATACCACCGAAAATGCGCCGAAAGAAGCCTTCGGATTTCAACAGTTTTTGCACTCGCTGCTGATTGGCACTCCACCACAGCAGCAAGGCTTCGCCGGGCATGGGTTTCGCGATGAAGTAGCCTTGCGCTTCATCACACCCCAACTCGCGAAGCAGTGCCCAGTCTTTCTGGGTTTCCACCCCTTCAGCGACGACCTTGAGCCTGAGACGGCGGGCAATGTCCAGGGCACTTTCCAGCAAAATCCGCAAATGCACACTTTCGCTCGCGCCATTGACGAACGCGCGGTCTACCTTCAACTCCGAGCAGGGAACCCGCGACAACTGCAACATGCAGGAGAAGCCCGTACCGTAATCATCCACAGACAGACCGAAGCCCTTCAGACGCAAACGCGCCAGCGTTCCCTGGGTAATCGCCAGGTCCGTCATCAGCGCGCTTTCGGTGATCTCCAGCATCAAAAAGTGCGGGGCAATACCGCTGGCCGCCACCCGTTCGATAATGGCGTCTGCCAGTTTCGAGTCCGCCAGCGAACGAGCGGACAAGTTGATCGAGACGCTGATCAGCGTCCCTGCGGCGTGCCATTTTTGGCACTGGCGCAACGACAGATCGAGCATCAGCATGGTGATCGCTGACATGTTGTCGCTACGCTCGACAACATCGAGAAAGTGCCCGGGAAGCAGCAAACCGTGCTCGGGATGTTGCCAGCGAATCAGCGCTTCCACACCGTTCAGGCGGCCATCGTGCAAAGAAATCTTCGGTTGGAAATAGGCGCAAAACTGCTGCTCGCGTAAAGCGGTGACGACCTCTTGCCCGGTCAGCTCCGGCCCCTTTTCGGTCAAGGCCTGAAAGGCACCCCGCTGCTGCACGGAGGCGAAACGCCCGAGACTGGTCGCCAACTGGCTGAGTGTCACGGGTTTCTGCAACACCCCCAGGAGCTTGACGCCCAGGCTCTTACCCATGCTTTCCACAACGCTCAGCAACACACTTTCCCGTGCGCTCGCGACAATCACGGCCGGGTCCATGCCGAGCCGAACCAGCTCGTGCAGAACCTGCACTCCGTCCATGCCCGGCATTTCCAGATCAAGGATGACCACGTCGATAAAAGGATGTTGATGTAACAAGGCGATCGCTTGATGACCATCCTCGGCCTGGTGAACTTCCGTAGCGCCCAGGCGCAAACACAGATCCACGGCAAACTCACGCTGTACCCGACTGTCGTCAACGACCAGGATGCGCTTGGGAGTAATGATCGACTGCATACCCGAATCCCCTTATCTCATTGCCAACTCATCAACAGCGCAGAAATGGCATCGAGCGCGATGGTCTGCTCAGCCCCTCCCAGCTTGATGGCTTCTTTAGGCATGCCGAACACCACGCAGCTTTCCTCGTCTTGCGCATACGTACGGGCCTTTGCGTCGAACAGCTCTTTCAGGCCACGAGCCCCGTCGCCGCCCATGCCGGTCATGATCACCCCCAGCACATTACTGCCGCCCTGCAGCGCAGCAGAGCGGAACAGTACGTCCACCGAAGGCCGGTGCCGGCTGACCAACGGACCGTCCTTGACCTCTACGTAATACTGCGTGCCACTGCGCTTGATCAGCATGTGCCGCCCGCCCGGCGCAATCAGTGCCAGGCCTGGCAACAGCCGATCACCGTCGCATGCTTCACGGACTTCAATGGCGCAGAGCGCGTTCAAGCGCTCGGCGAAACTACGGGTAAAACGCTCCGGCATGTGCTGCACAATGGCGATCCCCGGACACGTGACACCCAGTTCTCGCAACACGACTTCCAATGCCTGGGTTCCCCCCGTGGACGTCCCGAGCACCGCAATTTTTTGCGTTGTGCGCATACTCTGAGGCGCACTGGGGGCATCGGCGGTAACGCTCGCTGACAGCTTGAAGTCGCGGCTCGTTGCTGACTGGCCTTGACGTGGGCGTGCCTGCGCTGCAGCACGAATGGCCGTCACCAGTTCATGTGCACTTTGCTGCAGAAAATCGCGCAAGCCCATGGTCGGCTTGGCCATGACTTCGACCGCACCGGCAGCCAATGCCTGGAGCGTCACATCGGCGTCCTTTTCGGTCAGTGTCGAACAGATCACCACGGGCGTCGGCCGGCTGGCCATGATCTGACGAAGAAAGGTGATGCCGTCCATGCGCGGCATCTCCACGTCCAGCAGAATCACGTCCGGCCAGTTGCCCTGCATTTTCTGCAAGGCAACCAGCGGGTCCATTGCGGTGCCGATGACCTCGATATCTTTATGGCCGGACAACAGCTCCTGCATCACCTGACGCATGACCGCAGAGTCATCGACAATCATTACCTTGATGCTCATAGCGCCCTCTTGCCCCAACTGCCGGGCAATGCCAACGGTGCCCCATGCCGAACCCAGACATCCCCGTTGGAGAGATCAAATCTGAGGTAACGATGACCCCGTCCACCCAGGTCACAGCTGACGACCGCAACCCCTTCGGCACGCAGACAATCCTTGGCGAAACGGATGTTGCGCAGGCCCACGCCATGATGCCCATTGGTCCCGACCAAGGCCTGCGCGCCGCCGAACAACTTGGCTTCGCAATCACGGATATCCAGACCGTTTGCTCTCGCCTGACGCTTCAACCAGAGCAGAGCCTCTTCGCCATAACGGCCATCCAGGGACTGCAGGGCATCACGCAAGCGGGTTGGCAACATGAAATGGCATAACCCGCCCAGTTTCTGCTGTGAATGCCAGAGCGTAATCGTGACGCAGGAACCCAACACGGTTTCGACCTGACAGTCTCCGCCGCCAAAGAACCAGCCGCCTGGCTTGATGAACAGTTTTTCGCTCATGCGCAAACCTTGCGATAAACCGAGGGTGTTATCAGTTCCAATGGCAAGCGGGTGTCATGCAGGGACTCGGAATGGCCGACCATCAGCCAACCGCCCGGCTTCAACCGCTCCAGCACGTTACGCAGCACCAGCAACTTGGTCGGCGGATCGAAATAAATCAGAACATTACGCAGCAGAATCACGTCAAACAAACCCAGGTTGTTTTCCTGCTGCGTGAGATTTCCAGGAAGAAACTCGACACGTGCACGCAGTGACGACTCGACCAGGAAATACCCCGCGTAACGCCCATGACCTCGCAGACAATAGCGCTTGAGATAATGAGGCGGTATGCGCTCGCCGCGACTCATCGGGTACAACCCGCGCTGAGCGTTGATCAGCACTTGGCGGCTGATATCGGAGGCCGTAATCGACCATGGTTTTGGCGAGCGGAAGCTGTCCAGAATCATCGCCAGGGTATAGGCCTCTTCCCCCGTCGAACTGGCGGCACTCCAGACCCGTAACTCGGGACGGGTATGCAGGCTGGGAATGACTTTGGTTTGCAGCAGCTCAAAATGCTTGGGCTCTCGAAAGAAATAGGTTTCGTGGGTGGTGATCAGGTCGATGGCCGTTTCTCGCTCCTCCCCTCCGACCTTCGACACCAGCAGGTTGTAATACGCGCGATAGCTGTCCAGCCCCAATGCGGTCAATCGTTTCGCCAGCCGCCCACACAGCAATGGCTTTTTTACGGCGGTCAACTGGAGCCCGATCTGTTCATGAAAAAACCGCTGGAACAGACCGAACTCCTGATCGCTAATGGTCGATATCAACGTCGTACCCGCATTTTCGACTGCCATGGGCATGCCCCTATTTTTCGATCGAGGCGATGCCGACCAATTCGCAGATTTCGTCAACCGACAGAACCTGGCGGATATCGAGCACTATCACGAACTGCTCGTTCTGATTGAGGATGCCGGCAATGAAGTCAGCACGAATGCGCGCACCGAAGGTCGGCCGCGCTTCCACCTGATTGACCTCGACGGCCAGCACCTCATTGACCGCGTCAACAATGATGCCCAGCATCACGGCTTCGTCTTCCTGTACGACCTCGACAATGACAATGCAGGTTCGCCGACCAATCGCCGTGCGTTCCCGACCGAAGCGCAGCGACAGATCAATTACCGGTACCACCGCCCCGCGCAGGTTGATCACCCCGCGCAGGAAGGCCGGCATCAACGGAATTTCGGTCAGGTAACCGAACTCGATGATTTCGCGAATATGCTCGATGGGCAGCGCGTACAGCTCTTCACCCAGTGTCAGTGTGAGGAACTGCTGAATCAACGGCGCATCTTGCGGAGCCGGTGTGCGGCTCTGACTTTGCAGGCTTAGCGATGACATGGCGACAGCCTCTTAGAATCGAGTGAACGCTGCTTCATCGACTACCTCTTCCTGCAGAGGACGCCGCATCGGGATGACCTCTGCCCGCAAGGGTTTGCGCAGAGGAGCCAAGGCTTTGGTCGCATTCTTCAAGGCTTCGTCACCGATGCGGAAGAACTGGATCATCTCTTGCAGTTGCACCGCCTGAGTGCTCATTTCTTCTGAGGTGGAGGACAGTTCTTCAGAGGCCGATGCGTTGACCTGAGTTGTCTGTGCCAACTGGCCGACCGCCAGATTGATTTGTTCAAGCCCGGTGTTTTGCTCGCGAGAGGCCGAGGTGATTTCCTGCACCAGGTCGGCAGTCCTGCGGATCGAAGGCACCATCTGATCGAGCAACTGCCCTGCCCGCTCGGCCAGGGTCACGCTATCGCTGGCCACGCCACCGATTTCCTGGGCCGCCACTTGACTGCGCTCGGCCAGCTTGCGGACCTCGGCAGCCACTACCGCGAAGCCCTTGCCATGATCACCGGCCCGCGCCGCTTCAATGGCAGCGTTGAGTGCCAGCAGGTTGGTCTGGTAAGCAATGTCATCGATGATGCTGATTTTCTGCGCAATCTGGCGCATGGCGTGGACCATCTGACCGACCGCTTCGCCACCTTCTACAGCGTCCTTGGCCGATTGGCTGGCCATGCTGTCAGTGACTTTGGCGTTCTCGGTGTTCTGGGCCACGGTGGCGGAGATCTCCTCGACCGACGCACTGGTTTCTTCGACATTGGCGGCCTGCTCGGACGCGTTCTGGCTCAGCGCTTCGGAGGATGCGGCCACCTGCTCCGAGGCGGATGCCAGGGAGTCGGCGGTCATGCGGACGTCGCTCATGATCCCGCGCAAACGTCCCACCATCAGCTGCAGGCTGTAGAGCATGCTGGTGGTATCACCGTGGCGCAGTTTCACGTCGACCGTCAGGTCGCCGGCCGCCACACGTTGCAGGGCATCCATGGCGACGGCAGGCTCCCCACCCACCTGGCGGGAGATCACACGGGTAATCAACAACCCCAGGGTCAGGGCCAGCAGAAAGCCGCCAAGCATCAGCGCAATCATGAAATTGTTGATACCGGCAACGATTTGGTCGGCTTCTGTGTTGACCTGTTCGGCGGTTGCGCTATTGACCTCAACCAGGCCGGCGACGGTTTTCAACAAGGCGTCGAACAACGGCTTGGTTTCATTGCGCAGATGGTGGGTCGCTTCAGCCAACTGGTCGGCCTGCAACAAATCAGTCACGGTTTTCGCCGAGGCCAGATAGGCGGGCATCTGCTGGTCATACTGCTCAATCAGGCGTTTTTCCGCATCCACCAGAAACGTCTGACGATAGGCCGAAAATAGCTCGTCGATCTTGCGAATCGATTCCACGTTGTGGGCCAGTTGCACGCTCGTATTGACGGGATCGTTCATTGCCACGGATACATAAGCGCGGCGGTTATGTTGAACCAGTTCGATCTCAAGCTTGTTCAGATCGCGAATCGGCACCAGTCGATCAGCGTACATGGTGGTCATCAGATTGTTGACTTTACCGATGTTGATAACGGCTGCTACACCGATGGCCAGCGAGACCAGGGCAACCACCAGAAACGTGGAGATCAGCTTTGCGCCCAATTTCAGATTCATGAACCACTGCATATTTACTCTCCGACGACTTAAATTAATTCATCACACTGCGATTGACGTCAGGTGCAACTTCCACAGCGCGGCCAGACGCATCGCCCGATAGCGCACTGGCCCGCTGGAGCAGGTTGGCGACATCCAGAATCAAGGCCACGCGGCCATCTCCCAGGATGGTCGAACCACTCAAGCCGCGACTTCTCTGAAACAACATGCCCAGCGGCTTGATCACCGCCTGAAATTCACCCACGAGTTGATCCACCACCAGTCCGGCACGGTTGGCCCCGTGTTGCAGCACCACCAGGCTTTCGCGTCCGCCAGAAGCGCCGGAAATGCTGAACAGTTCACGCAGGCGCAGGAACGGCAAGGGTTCACCGCGCAGGTTGATCAGATGATGTCGCCCCTCCTGCGGGGGAAGGTCGACACACTCGATCACCTGTTCCAGCGGCAGCACGAAGTGCTCATCGCCGACCATGACCTGGAAACCATCGATAATCGCCAGCGTCAGCGGCAAACGGATCCGCACCGTGGTGCCTCTCCCGAAATCACTGAGCACTTCCACTTCGCCGCGCAACAGTTCGATGTTGCGGCGCACCACATCCATCCCCACGCCGCGACCGGATAAGTTGGTGACCTGTTCGGCGGTGGAAAAACCGGGTTCGAAGATCAGGCGAAAGACGTCGGCATCGCTCAGAGGCTGGTCGGGTTGAACCAGACCGCGCTGCACCGCCTTGGCCAGAATGCGGTGGCGATCCAGGCCTCGGCCGTCATCGCTGACTTCGATGACGATGCTGCCGGACTCATGGTAGGCATTCAGACGCAGTGAACCGCTGGCCACCTTGCCCGTCGTCAAACGTTCTTCAGCCGTCTCGATGCCGTGATCCATGGCATTGCGCACAATGTGCATCAACGGATCGGCGAGTCTTTCCACCATCGATTTGTCGAGCTCGGTGTCGGCACCGGTCACCAGCAACTGAATGTCCTTGCCAAGCTCTTTGGAGATGTCACGCACCACCCGCGGGAACCGCTGGAACACTTCACCGATCGCTACCATGCGCAGGCTCAACGACGCATCGCGGATGCTCTCGACCAGCACGGACATCGCTTGCGCCGACTCCTCCAGCATGTCCATATCCCGTCTGAGCGCATGCAGATTGGTCGCTGCACCGGCGATAACCAGTTCGCCCACAAGGTTGATCAACTGGTCCAGCTTGCCGACCTCGACCTTGATGAACACCTGCTCGTGAGCGCGCTTGTCTTCGGCATGTTTCTGTTTGTTCAGCGCCGCGGCCATAACGGGTTGCGGAACCAATTGATCATCCAGCAGCAGGCAGCCAAGCGGCGGTGCGGGCGGGCTCTCGCCCCGTTGACGAGCCAATACGCGATCGAGCTCGGCATGCGTGAGCGCGCCGCTTTGCAGCAATATTTCGCCCAGGCGTTGCGGCGACTCGGGGAGCGCCTTGATCAGGCGCAGGTACTCTTCGATCCGACTATAGGGAGGCAGAATGCGCAACAGGCAATCATCGCGAACGAATTCGAAAACATCCTCGATCTCCTGTTTGCTGGCCATCGATTCGAACTCCAGCTCAAATCCCAGATAGCAGCTTTCCGCATCGAAATGGTGGCTGGCGGGGAGTTGATCGGTGACCGTGTGAAGATGAACGATGCGCCCCAGCTTGCCCAGGTATCGCAGGAAGGACAGCGGGTCCAGGCCGTTGCGCAGAACGTCCGGAGACAGACGCAGGGACAGGTGCCAGAGGTGACTGTTCACCGATTCACCGTGCAGATGTTCCACCGATGATTCGCGCACAAAGACCGGTTCGACTGGCGGCCCTGAATCGCTGTGCGTGCGATCCAGATACTCTTGCAGTTGCTCCAGCAAGTGGGCGCGCAGCACCGCATTCGGCTCCTGCATTTCGCTGCCCTCCTCCACTGCTGTGAGGAGGCTGCCGATGTAGTCGCCGCAGGTCAGCAGCAGCGAGAGCATCGCGCCTTCGACAAACAGCTCCCCCGTGCGCACCTGATCCAGCAGGCTCTCTGCCACGTGGGTGAAACTGACCAGTGACTCAAGACCAAACAGTCCGGCCGAGCCTTTGATGGTGTGGGCGGCACGGAAAATCGCGTTGATCCGTTCCTCCGTGAAACCCTCGTCCTCGATGGCCAGTAATGCCTCTTCCATGGCCGCCAGCAATTCACGTCCTTCTTGCACCAGAGCACCACGAGCGCTGTCCAGATTCATTGGAAACCCTCCTCTTGATTGGACGTGTCCGCCGATGTATCACCCAACTCGTCGACCAGATTGAGCAGCTCCAGCACCTCCCACACGACGGCTGAGTGCCGGACAAAACGGATGGGATTGTTCTGTCGGGCCGCCTCGGCCTTGAATACCAGCAGCAGCTGGACGCCAGCGGTGTCGAAATCCTCGACACCCTCCAGATCGATTTCCAGCGGTTGGCGGGTCTCCAGGGCTTGCAAGAGTTCCTGCAGTACCGCTGCGGCACTGTAGATATTCAGCTCACCGACAAGACTGAGGCCGTGACTTTCAGCTCGTTGAACGTGACGGATCGTCGTCATGGCTGTCGTCCCCTCAAGGCAGAATAAGTTTGGACACAGCGTCCAGCAGGACGGGTGGCTGGAACGGCTTGACCACCCAGGCACGTACGCCGGCAGCCTTGCCTTCGTTTTTCTTGGCCTCGCCCGATTCAGTGGTCAGCATGATCACGGGGGTGAACTTGTAGGCCTGGAGTTGCTTGGCCGCTTTTACAAAGGTGATGCCGTCCATGACGGGCATGTTCACGTCGGAGACGATCAGATTGATCTTGCGACCGTCCAGTTTGCCCAGCGCATCCCGGCCGTCGAACGCTTCCAGTACGCTGTAGCCGGCATTCCTGAGGGCGATACCAACGACCTGACGAAAGCTGCTGGAGTCATCGACGATCAACACTGTCTTTGCCATGAGGCTGCCCCTTGTTTTGATCTTTGCGAGGATTAGAAAAAGGTCACGGATGACTGTTCGACGGGTGCATGGGCGTCGCCACCATGGATGCGGGTCTGTTCCAGCGTGGTGTAACCGGACTCCAGCACTTGCAGCCAGACCTGGGCATCGAGCGGTTCGGCCTCGTGCAGACGCTCCAACAGGCGACGCATGTCCGTGGTGATGTGGGACGTGATCTGGCTGACTCGGTCCTGGAACTGCAAATCGACGAGGACTTCGTTCACTGTGTGCTCGACCTCGCGACTGGAGCCCTGCAACAACGTGATGCGTTGCTCCAGTTGAGCAATGCCTTGGGTCAGCTCACCCAGTACCTGATTCACGATGCCTTCAGCTTCGCGGATCTTGACTCGCTCGGTCTCGGCGACCTGGCCGGCATGCTCGATCAGCTCATGCATGGACCCACCCATGACGCGAACTTTTTCAGTGATTCGTGCACCGGTCGCACCGGACATGGTGGAGAGTTTGCGCACCTCGTCGGCAACCACCGAGAAGCCGCGTCCTGACTCACCGGCACGGGCGGCTTCGATGGCGGCGTTGAGCGCCAGGAGATTGGTTTGCGAGGCGATTTTGGCGACATCTTCGGCCATGCCGAACAGCTCATCGACGAACAGGCCCAGCGTGCGGACCTCCGTCAGAAAGTGCTCGCGCTCGGCGCGGGTGGCGTCCAGAGCAGTGACGGCTTTCGGCAACTCGAGTTGCGCACTTCGGATAACCTCGAAAACGCTGTGGTGGCTGTTGTCGTCAGAGCTCAATGAAATGGTTTCACCCACTTGGCGGCTCATGGCGACGAACTTTTCGGTCAGCCCGCCAGCGGCGTTTTCCGTCTGTGTCCGAGCCAGCTCAACCTGTTTTTCCCACAGCGGCAATACGCTCGACAGCAGTTTGCGCAGGGCCTGTAGCCCGACCGAGTGATCATCCTCAAGAGGGGTTACGGCGCTGTCCACGCAGGCGACAGGTCCCTGCCGCCAGCACAGCCACAGGAAAAAACCTTGTATCACCGCGGCAAGACCCGCCTTCCACCACGCGTCCGCTAGTGCAATGCAAAGCAGAACCGTCAGCAGCAATCCTGTTATCAACACCCAAGGATTGCGCAGCCGACTGCGTGCCGGTTTCAGCTCCATCAGACTCACCCCATCATTTTTATTTTCTGCGGGGTTCTGCTACCTACACAGCGGCGTTCAAGCAAACGAAGACTGCTGGCAGAAGGCCACGCCATCATGGGTAAAGTCTAGAGGGGCGGGTTGAAAGCGACTACGAGTCAATTACGGGGAGCGACTAGGTAAAATAACCTATACGCGAACCGATATAGGCAGGCAGACCGATGAGGCCTGGGGATGCAGGCAACACTTCATCTCGGCAGGAAGAATGACCATGAAACGGGATCGGGCTGGAACAGACGACAAGTCGATTGCAGATAAAAGGACAGATGAGAAAACCTGTCCAGGTTATTTATCAAGATCCAGAATGCCTTGCCGGATGGCATAAACCACGAGACCGGCAAGGTCGCGAATGTTCAAACGCACCATGAGTTGTGCGCGATGAGCATCGACGGTCTTGACGCTGAGGTTGAGCTGGTAGGCAATTTCCTTGTTGGTTTTGCCATTGACCAGCCAGTAGAGCACCTCCCGCTGACGTGCGGTCAGCGTGGCCTCTTCGGGCTCGGAACCTTGTGTATTCATGGCCTCGATAACGCGGCCGGAAATTTTCGGGCTCAGGTAGCGATGCCCGCTCAGTACAGCCTGGATAGCCATCCTCAGCTCGACCTCAGCGGCATCCTTGAGCAGATAGGCAGAAGCCCCTTCCTGCATGGCCTTGAGCACAAAGTCACGGGTATCGTGCATCGACAGCAAAATCACGGGCAGCGTTGGCCATTGAATGCGCAGTCGCTTGAGTGCCTCCAGACCTGATAACCGTTCCATGGTGATATCCATCAGCAGGACATCCGGCTGGTGCAGCTGGAGCAGCCTTTCGACATCGTCTCCGTCACAGCCTTCGGCAACCACTGAATAACCCCAGTCCTCCAGCAAAACCCGAATGCCTGCGCGCACAAGATTGTGGTCGTCCACCAGGACAATTCGAACATTCATGCCTCGTTACCTCGTTCACTATTATTAGTATCTGGGATGATCACCTCTATCTGGGTGCCTTGCCCCGGTGTCGAGCTCACCAAAAACTCGCCGCCCAGAAGCTTGGCTCGCTCCGCCATGCTCATCAGCCCCATGCCACTGCCATCGGATAACGCTGCGTCGTAGTCGAAACCACATCCGTTATCAGCGATTTCCAGGTGAATATTGTCATTGATTCGTGCCAGCCTGATCTCGACAGAACGCGCTGCGGCATGCTTGAGCACGTTATTCAACGCCTCCTGGAAAATCCGGAAAAGCGTGATTTCCACACAGGAGGCCGTGCGCGGCTGCAGCTCGACACAATCGAGCCAGCAACAGACACTTTCCGGCAAGTCGGGCAGGTAATTATCGATCTGCCAACGCATCGCCGCCACCAGTCCCAGGCTGTCCAGCTGCACCGGGCGCAACATCCGCGAGAGATCGCGCACCTTGCTCAACGCTTCGTCGGCAATGCGCACCAACACCGCCTGCCGCAGCTCGATTTCGCCCTCCAGATGACGCTGAATCCCCGAAGCGCTGATTTTGATGCACGTCAGCAATTGCCCGATATCGTCGTGCAATTCACGCGCGAGATGACGGCGTTCCCGTTCCTGCACGTCAATAATCTGGCCGGACAGACGTTGCAAGCGGCCATTGACGGCTTCCAGATCTCCCTGCAACCGACGGTGTTCGCTGACATCCCGCAACATCACCTGAATGCAAGTCTGGCCATCCATCTGCAGGCGCCGGGCAGCCATCTCGACTTCAAACTCGGTGCCATCGAGTCGCCGATAATGCCGCGGCAAAAAGGCGGGCACATGATCGCGCCTCAAGACCAGTGCAAGATCATCCATGAGTTGCTGATGGAAACAGGGGTCGACCAGGCCATAAATATTCAGACCGATGAACTGATCAATCGAGTCAACGGCAAAGAACCTGGCGGCCGTCAGATTGGCAAAGATCACCCGGGCGTCGCGAAAAATCAGCAACCCTTCCGGTAACAGCTCGACCAGCTCGCGATAATGTCGCTCACCTTCGCTTAAACGGTGCTCCACCCGCTTCTGCTCGGTGATATCGAGCAAAGCCCCCAGCAACAGCGGCTTGTCATTATGAGGACGCAACTCACCGCAGAGGAGTACGTTACGCAAATGACCATCAGGCCTGCGAATTTGTAACTCGATATCAAGTCGCTCGCCTTTCAGGGCGCGGTCAAACGCCTTCTGGGCATACCTTCGCTCCTGAGGCACGATGCTGTCTAAAAAGTCCGTATACGTGCATTCACCCGAAGTGGCTGGCAAACCGAATATGCGCGAGCACTCATCCGTCCACATGGCATGTTCGGCACCGACTTCCCAGGACCACACACCCAACCCGGCAATCAACTGGGCCTCAAGTAATTTCTGTTGCGAGACCTTCAACGCATTTTCGGTTTGAAGCTGGGCCGAAATATCATGCAGGCAGGCAAGGACATAGACTTTCTTGCCCAGTTGAATCGGCGAGAAATGCACCTGACAGCAAAAACTGCCCTCTTGATCATCCAGACGCCTGAACTTCAAGGTCGCGCATATCTCTGCTCCGCCAGCGGCGTCGAGTAACAACTGGGCAATCAGCGGCGAAGCCTGGTGATTGTTTAGCTGTTCGGGGTAACAGAGGTCGGCGAATTGATACTTGCCGAGGTGCTCGGCACAGTCGACACCGAACAGTTTTGCAGCGCGTTCGTTGGCCTCCTGGACGCCTGATGAGCCCAGCAAAAGCACACCGTCGCCGATCGACTGAAACAGCCTGCGATAACGCTGCTCGCTACGACCAATACGTCGCCAGGCTGCTGCAAGCCCGACGGACGCCGCCAGGATCACCAGGCAGGTCAGGAAAATCGCAATGAAGGTAAAACGCTTCTGCTCGTTCCAAAGGGCCAGGTACTCCTGTGGCCATCTGGCGACGACAACCTGCAAGGGATAATTCGGTACGGCGGCGCGCACCAGCAGAACATCCTCAAGCCATTCCACGCCCTCTTCATCCGGCGCAAGTGCTTGCGGCGGCAAGCGGCCCTGCTGTCGATACACAGTGCCCTGAAGATCAAGCAAAACGTGTGAAATATTGAATGTGTAGCCACGGCTGGAGAAGTAATCACGCTGCTGCGTCAGCGGTACAAGCGCGCCGACGGTCAACCATTTGCCGTTGGGACATTGGTAACGACGAAACACAGGCAACAAGAGTTTGTCGCCCCGTTGCAGACTGGCCTGGAACCAGACGTCACGACCAACGCCCTGCGGAGGTTGCCAATCAACCCCCTGGAACGCAGCGTCGTACAACGACCAGTGTCGCTCTTCGGCACTGACAAACAGCGGTCCGTTTTGTGGGTCGGAGCCGACAAATTGTGCCAGTTCGTGACTGACCTGGGAGTCCGTCAGCGGCCAGTCCAGACCGAGCAGGTGATTGGCCAGGGCATCCATCGCGAACCTTCGCTGCTCCAGAGCCGTCGCGGTATACCCGGCAATCGCGGCGGCCAGCACCTGCGTACGAAAACTGACCGCACGCTGGCGCTCTTCAAAGTCGCGCCACAACGTCAAGCTGCCCAAGCCGACAATCAGGATGAGCAACGTAGCGCAACAACTCCAAATCAACAGGTAGGGGTGTGAGTCCGGGCGAATACATGTTTTCAGACGCGATACTCGCATAACAATCCGGGGGTCAGCTTCGACATAAGAAATGAGGATGTACGACCAACGCCCTGCAATAGCCCCCCAGTCAATCGAGCCACGCTCGACACAGGGTCGAGTCATCGGGGGAGGCGAATTTAAGGTCGGGGGTTGTCTACGGAAATTGGGCGCACACATTACTACGGAATTTGAAGGGGGTATTTTCAGGCCGACGTACGTTGCTCGAATGACGTTTTTAGCAAAACAGATACCGTTTCCAGTGCTCACAGCACTGACCACGAGTGATAGCTACTGGCCATCTGGATGCAATCATACCCAATTGGCGAGCTGGATCAGTACAAGTCTTTTCCTGGCTTCATTTAGAAAGTATTACCTATAGACCGCCAGAGTTTTCGTACAGAGGACGCAGCCATTCAGGGCCATGCAGTGGTGCAAGGCTGAAAACAGGATGCCGCCCCATGCGCAATCTCGCGCGTTTCGGGCGGCTGAAATACCAGCGCTATCACGGCTGGAGAGATGGCCGTTCGTTCGAACGAGGCGACGCATGCACCTCGAGCCTCGCAACCAAGGGTTGGGCTACATGCGAAACCGATTGACCAGGTGATTAAGATTGAGGGCCAGACGTGACACCTCGCCACTGGCCAACGAGGTCTGCTGAGCGCCATTGTTGCTCTGATCAGAGATGTCGCGGATGGCGATCAAGTTGCGATCGACCTCTCTCGCCACCTGGGCCTGCTCTTCCGCCGCACTGGCAATCACCAGATTCATCCCGTTGATTTCAGTGATCCGCTCGGCTATCAGAGTCAGCGCCTGGTCCGCTTCGCTGGCCGCAGCCTGGCTGCGCGCCGCGAACTCGCCACTCTGCTGCATATCGCGCACCCCCTCTTGGGTGACGCTCTGGATGGCGGAAATCATTCGTTCGATTTCCTGGGTAGAGGTCTGGGTACGCTGGGCCAGATTGCGCACCTCATCAGCGACGACCGCAAAACCACGACCCGCCTCACCGGCTCGCGCGGCTTCAATGGCCGCATTGAGGGCCAGTAAGTTGGTCTGTTCCGCGATGGCACGAATCACGTCCAGCACACGACCGATGTTCGATGCTTCCTCGGCCAACCGGACCACCGTGCTGGTGGTCACGTCGAGCTTGCTGCTGAGCTGATCAATGGTTTCACGCGTGAGCACTACCTGCTTGCGTCCCCCATCGGTCAGCTCCATCGCTTCACGCGAGGCACTGGAGGTACGACTGGCGCTATCTGCAACTTCATCCGCCGCCGCTGACATTTCGGTCACGGCCGTCGCCGCCATTTGCATTTCTTCATTTTGCTGATGGATGCCTTGCGCCGTACCTTCGGTGACGGCCTGAAGCTCCTCGGCCGCGGACGCCAGCTGAGTCGCCGAGCCTTGTATGTCCTGCAGCGTATCGCGCAACGTGGTTTGCATCGTCCGTACTGACTGCTGAACTTCAGTAACTTCGTCTCGCCCTTTCACCTCAATAGACTGGCTGAGATCTCCGGAAGCCACCCGGGCCGCGGCATCCTTGAGCGTCGCCAGCGGCCCGGTGATGCTACGTATAAGCAGCGTTGCGAACACACTGCCGCAAATCAGAACCCCGAGCATCAACACCACGAACATGTTTCGGGTGGACTCATACAGGACGATAGCATCGTCGTAAACCTGCTTTGATTCTTCCAGTTGAATATGGATCAAGTTACTGAATCGATCCGAAAGCGGGTCAATGACCGGGTACAGTTCGTTTTCAACGAAGTGATCAAGCGCCGCTTTGTCGCCACGCTGCAAAATGTCTTTAACGCGATCTATAGGCGCCTGAGCGGCCTCAACAAACTTCGAAAGTTCATCCACCGAGAGTCTTTCTTTCTCGACCATCCTGGTCTTTTGGTAAGCGGACCAGAGCTTGTCGATCTCGTGGTCTGCGTCGGTGACGTCAAGCGCGGCCTGGGCGAAAGTCATCTGACCGCTTCGCGCCTTGTGGCTGGTATCGACGATTTTCACCGCATACAGGTCAGCGATGACTTTCAGATCACGTAGCGGCACCACCCTGTCCAGGTAAACCGTATTGAGGCCGGCAATGCTGCGCTGAAGGGAACTGAGCCCCATCACGCCGACAACGATGCAACCAAGCAACATGGCGCCGACCAGAACAAGGAGCCGGGTTCGAATAGTTAAGTGCAGCATTGGTTATGCTCCTGTTCCATACAACTTGTCAGCGTGATGCAATCTGACAATTATTGGTTGGGTTCAGCGTTAGAATCGGGCAAGTAACGGCACCCAACTATCGACGGTGCGTAGCGGCTATGGAGTGCGGGGATTTATCTGAGTCAGAACTTGATCTTTTCCGCCCGGAAAAGCGGCGAGGCGAACGAAAAAATCATACTTAGATAAAAAACTGCCGTATGTAAGCGGTTTCCTGACGGCAATGCGTAAATCTACTTACACGGGACGATAAGACTGGATCAACGCTCACGGATGCCAACACGTCAGAGCTGAAAGCCATGTCCGATCAACCCCACCATCACCTCACCCGCCTCACTCAACGCCCCCGGGGCCAGCATCAGTCGCAGTTCATGCACGGGCAGTTCAGGAAAGCCGTCAGCAGCGGTCAGCACCCGCATACCTTGACGCACTTGGGCACGGTCGACGATGCCAACGGCCAATCCGGCCTCAATGGCGGTTTCCAGTGCGGTGACTCCGGCACTCATGATGACTGCCCGCCAGCGCCGACCTTGTTGGCCAAGCGCATCGACAGCCACACTCCGGTAAGGGCAACCCTTACCGTGCAATGCAAGCGGGACCGGTTTGGCGAGGTCTGGTGTGTAGTCGTGAGCGGCCACCCAGACAGGTTGGGTGATGCCGAAAGTCTTTATGCAACGCCCGTCCGACGCAGTCGCCTCAACCGGTTCCACCAGCAATGCCATATCCAGTTGTCCCCGCTGAAGGCGGGTGTTCAAGCGCCCGCTGGAGCCGGTTTCCACTTCCAGTTCTATGTAGGGAAAATCCGCCGTCAGGTGCGGCAGCGTACAGCCCAGTACCGCACCGGCGTACTCCTCGGAAATGCCCAGCCTGACTCGGCCACTGGCCACCGGCGCGGTGAAGCTGGCGAGCAACCGGTCATGGAGCAACAACAGCTCAGCGCTTTGCAACGCAAAGCGACGGCCCAGCGGTGTCAGGTTCACGGTCTGGTTGTCGCGCTCAAACAAGCGCCCTCCCGCCAACGCTTCCAGGCGACGAACATGCAGACTGACCGCCGACGGGCTTTTGTTCAAAAAGCTGGAGGCAGCAAGGAATTGCCCAAAGCGCACGATGGCATGAAAGGTACGCAGCAGTTCAATATCAAGCGTCTCGGCCATGATTCATAAATCCTGCATCACTGATGCTGATCGTATCGTTTGATTGCATCACCTGTTCATTCATACCATCGAAATCAGCCCACTGTCAGGTGCCATTCGATGAACGTTGCACACACTCGCTTATCGCTGCTGGGGAGTGGCTTGCTGCTGTTGGCCATGGTCGTCAGTTGGAGCTCCGGTTTCATCGGTTACCGCTATATCGCCGATCAGGGAAGTGTTTACCTGGCCTCTGTGTGGCGCTTCATCCTGGCGGCGGTTGTATTGTTTCCCTTCGCCTGGGCGGATTTGCGTGCCTTGCGCAGCGGCGACGTAGTGCATCAGGCACTGGTGGGGTTGTTCGCGATTGGCGGCTACATCGGCCCGATAGCCGGGTCCATTCAGCTGGGTGTAGCGCCAGGCACGGTCTCACTCATTGCCAATCTGTTGCCACTGACGATTGTGGTGTTGGCGGGTAGCGTGCCTGGGCAACGCACGCGCAGTTGGCAATGGTTGGGGCTGGCGCTGTGCCTGACCGGCATGCTGGTGGCCAGCGGTGCCAGCGTCGAATGGGATGCCGCTGACCTCTGGGTTTATAGCTTGCCGCTGCTGGCAGTTCTCTCCCTGGCGGCGGCCACGCTGTACCAGAAAGCCGCCCCCGGCGCGTCGATGTCCGCTCCGACCGCGTTGTTCATTCAGGTATGTGCAGTGATCCCCGTGTTTGCAGTGCTGGCGTGGGCTGAAGGAGAAATACGGCCGCCAGCCAGCGCAGGTTTTGCAGGGGGCGTTGTGTGGCTGGTGGTTTTCGCGACACTGGGTGGCTACGGATTTTACTGGCTGTGCCTGCAGCGATTCAGTATTCAGCTCATCAGCGGCGCACTGTTTCTGACGCCGCCGGTGACCATGATGTGGGCATGGCTGCAGTTCGGCGATCCGTTGACCCTCAGTGCGATGGTGGGTGTGGGATTGACTCTGTTGGGATTGCCATTGCTGGCGATGAGACCGGTGGACGCGCTTCGTGCCCGGCATCGATCCGGCCCGGGGCATGACCATCGGTCAGAGGCCTGCATAGCCATCGTCAAAGAAAATTCGTATACCATATCTCCAACTCATTCCGAACGACCGCCACCGTGACCCTACCCAAATTCAACGCTCCAGACCTTGGCAATGCGCCTTCGACGTCGGAAATCATCACCCGTCATCTGCGTGACGCCATCGTCGCGGGGCATTTCGCCGAAGACGAGCCGATTCGCCAGGACGACATCGCCCGTCAGTTCAACGTCAGCAAGATTCCGGTGCGCGAAGCCCTCAAGCGCCTGGAGGCCGAAGGCCTGGTGATGTTCCAGCGTAATCGCGGGGCGATGGTCACGCGGGTTTCCGATGCGGAACTGGCGCAGATGTTCGAAGTGCGCATGTTGCTCGAAGACAAGGTGCTGCGCCTGGCCATTCCCAACATGACCGAAGAAACCTTCGCTCGGGCCGAACGCATCTGCCAGGAATTTATCGGTGAAGATGACGTGGGACGCTGGGCCGAGCTCAACTGGGAACTGCACGCCTGCCTCTACGAACCGGCGCAACGACCATTTCTGGTCAGCCTGATCCGCTCGGTCAACGACAAGCTGGAGCGTTACCTGCGCATGCAGATGAGCCTCTCGGCCGGCAAGGACCGCGCCGATCACGAACACCGGGAAATCCTAGCGGCCTGCCGCGCCGGTGACGTGGAGCTGCTCGACGAGCACATCGCCGGGGTCTGCAAGACCCTGTTCGAGCATCTGCCCCACCACCACTGACAGTCTGCCCCCACTGTGCCGATTTCGTCATCGGCACTGGATAAAACCATCAAGCCGGCAAGCACCGCCAGAGGCCACTCTTTCGTTCACTCATCTGAACGGACGTGGCCCTCCCATGAAACGCATCACTGTGATCGACTCCCACACCGGCGGCGAACCCACCCGCCTGGTGACCGCCGGTTTTCCCGATCTGGGCAGCGGCAGCATGGCCGAGCGTCGACAGCAACTGGCCGACCATCATGATCAGTGGCGCGCCGCCTGCGTGCTGGAACCACGTGGCAGCGACGTGCTGGTCGGCGCGCTGCTCTGTGAGCCCGTGGACCCGAGCGCCTGTGCGGGGGTGATTTTCTTCAACAACAGCGGTTACCTCGGGATGTGCGGCCACGGCACCATTGGCCTGGTGGCGTCGCTGGCGCATCTGGACAAGATCGGCCCCGGCGTGCACAGCATCGAGACGCCGGTGGGCACGGTACAGGCGACGCTGCACGAAGACGGTTCGGTCAGCGTGCGCAACGTGCCCGCCTACCGTTATCGCAAAGCGCTGTCGTTGCAGGTGCCGGGTATCGGCCAAGTCACGGGGGATGTTGCCTGGGGCGGTAACTGGTTCTTCCTGATCGCCGAGCATGGTCTGCGCGTTGCCGGCGATAACCTCGATGCGCTGACCGCCTACACCTACGCCGTGCAGCAAGCTCTGGACGTCCAGGGCATTCGCGGCGATGACGGCGGATTAATCGACCATGTCGAACTGTTTGCCGATGACGAGCACGCCGACAGCCGCAACTTCGTGCTCTGCCCCGGCAAGGCCTACGACCGCTCGCCCTGCGGCACCGGCACCAGTGCCAAACTGGCGTGCCTGGCGGCCGACGACAAATTGCAGCCGGGGCAAATCTGGCGTCAGGCCAGTGTCATCGGCAGCGAATTCGAAGGCTCTTACGAAATCCACGGCGAGCGCATCGTGCCGACCATTCGCGGCCGCGCCTACATCAGCGCCGAAGCCAGCCTGATCATCGATCAGGACGACCCGTTCGCCTGGGGCATTCGCCCGTGAGCGAGGGTCGGGTGGCCGATGTGATCGTGATCGGCGCCGGCATCATCGGCGCCGCTTGCGCCCAGGCGCTGGCCCGACGCGACTTGCGCGTGCTGGTGCTGGACGCCGGCCTGCCCGGCGCGACGGCGGCGGGCATGGGCCACCTGTTGGTGCTCGACGACAACCCGGCAGAACTGGCACTCAGTCAATACTCCCTGCAACGCTGGCGCGAACAGGCGCCGACCTTGCCCGACGGCTGCGCCTACCGCAACAACGGCACCCTCTGGCTGGCGGCCAATGCCGAAGAAATGGCGGTCGCCCAAACCAAGTACCAAAACCTGCAGGAACAAGGCGTGGCCTGCGAGCTGATTTCCGATCGTGGCTTGCGCCGGCGCGAACCGGAACTGCGCGAGGGCCTGGAAGGTGGCTTACTGATCAACGGCGACGGCATACTCTACGCCCCGGCGACCGCACGCTGGATGCTCGACGCCCCCAACATCAGCCAACGCCGGGGGCGGGTCAGCGCAGTCGACGGCAACCGCGTGCGCCTCGACGACGGCCACTGGCTGAGTGCCGACGCGGTGATTCTGGCGAATGGCATCCAGGCCAGCGAACTGTGCCCCGAGTTACCGATCGAGCCGAAGAAAGGCCACCTGCTGATCACCGACCGCTACCCCGGAAAAGTCACCCATACCCTGGTGGAGCTCGGTTACGTCACCAGCGCACACAACGCCACGGGCCCATCGACGGCCTGCAACATCCAGCCGCGGCCGACCGGACAATTATTCATCGGCGCCTCGCGACAATTCGACACGACTGATCCGGAAGTCGAAGGCTGGATGCTGGCGAAAATGCTCAGGCGCGCCACCGACTACATGCCGGGCCTGGCTCAGCTCAACGGCATCCGCGCCTGGACCGGTTTTCGCGCGGCGAGCCCCGACGGCCTGCCGCTGGTGGGTCAGCACCCGCAACGCAAAGGTTTATGGCTGGCGGTCGGGCACGAAGGCCTGGGTGTCACCACTGCTCCCGGCACCGCCGATTTGCTGGTCGCACAAATGTTCGACGAAACCCCGCCACTGGCCGCACAACCTTATCTTCCAGAACGCTTTCTCAAGGAGCCTGCACATGCCTGACCTGATGCTGGACGGCCGGACCCTGAGCGTTGCCGAGGGCACCAGCGTCGCGGCTGCTTTGGCCTTGGGCGGCGACGGTTGCAGCCGCACCTCGATCAGCGGCCAGCGTCGCGCACCGCTGTGCGGCATGGGCATTTGCCAGGAATGCCGGGTGACCATCGACGGTCGGCGACGCCTGGCCTGCCAGACACTGTGCCGTGACGGCATGCGCGTGGAGACTCAAGTATGAGCGAGTACGCCGACCTGTTGATCATCGGTGCCGGTCCCGCCGGCATGGCCGCCGCACTCGCCGCCGCGCCGAGCGGTGGCCGCATCGTGCTGCTCGACGACAATCCGCTGCCGGGCGGGCAAATCTGGCGCGACGGCCCAAAGGCCAGCCTGCCGGATCAGGCGCGTCAGATGCGCGAGCGACTGCAGGCGTGCAGCAACATCCGCCACCACTCTGGCACTCGGGTGATCGCCTGCGCCGGACCGAAACAATTGCTGGTCGAAGACGCCGATCGCGGCTGGCTGATCGGTTACGACAAACTGATTCTGTGTACCGGTGCGCGCGAGTTGCTGCTGCCCTTCCCCGGCTGGACGCTGCCCGGTGTGACGGGCGCAGGGGGTCTTCAGGCATTGATCAAGGGCGGCCTGCCCGTGCACGACCAACGCCTGGTGATCGCCGGCAGCGGGCCGTTGTTGCTGGCCAGCGCGGCTACCGCGAAACACCACGGTGCCCGGGTGCTGCGCATCGCCGAACAGGCCTCCACGGCCGCCGTCGCCGGTTTCGCCGCGCAACTGCCACGCTGGCCCGACAAACTGATGCAGTCGTTCACCTTGTTCGACCGTCATTACCGAACCGCAACCCACGTACTGGCCGCCCTGGGCAATGAGCGGCTGGAAGGTGTGCGCCTGCTGCAACAGGGGAAAATCGTCGAACTGGAATGCGATCGCCTGGCCTGTGGTTTCGGTTTGATTCCCAACACCCAGCTCGGCCAGGCCCTCGGCTGCGAACTCGCTGATCAAGCGCTTGCCGTCGATGCCTGGCAGGCGACTGGCCGAACCGATCACTACGCGGCCGGTGAATGCACCGGTTTCGGCGGCAGTGAACTGGCGTTGGTCGAAGGCGCCATCGCCGGTCACGCAGCCGTCGGCGACGCGCATGCTGCCCGGGCGTTGTGGCCTCGGCGGGCGCGCTGGCAAGGTTTTGCCAAGGCCCTCAATCACGCCTTCAGCCTCGGCCCACAACTCAAGTCGCTGGCGCAGGCCGATACGCTGGTGTGTCGTTGCGAAGACGTGCCTTACGCGGCACTGACCGAGCACACCGGCTGGCGCGAGGCCAAACTGGCCAGCCGCTGCGGCATGGGCGCCTGCCAGGGCCGGGTGTGTGGCGGTGCAGTGCAGCACTTGTTCGGCTGGCAACCTTCGGCACCGCGACCACCGTTCAGCCCGGCGCGGATCGAGACCTTGTTGTGCCTGGACGACACCCCGCCGGCCTGAATGCCGGCCCGGGGCTTTCGGGTCCGCTGCCGAGTCTTTATGATCCCGCAGATTGCCCCCAGACACCCAGCGCCATGTATGCCTCGCTCACGACCTTCAAACCCTGCGACCTGCCGACCCTGCTGAGCAGTCTGCAGCCGATCGCTGCGCTGCTCGATACCCTGACGGACGTGGTGTTTTTCATCAAGGACAGCGAAGCCCGCTACGCCTTCGTCAACCAGACCCTGGCCCGGCGCTGTGGCTTCAAGCACAGCGACGAGCTGCTGGGACGTACCGCCGACATGGTTTTTCCGGAACGCTACGGCCCGCTGTACACCGAGCAGGATCGTCGGGTGCTGTCCAGCGGTCGCGAGCTCGCCGACCAGCTCGAACTGCACCTCTATTACGGTAACCAGCCCATCTGGTGCCTGACCCACAAACTCGCCTTGCATGACGAACAGGGTCGAATCGTCGGCCTGGCCGGCATCTCCCGTGATCTGCAGCTGCCACAGTCCAACCATCCAGCCTTCCAGAAACTGGCCGCGGTGGACGCGCATATCCGCACCCACTTCGCACGCCCCATCAGCCTCGCCGAGTTGACCGCCATCGCCGGGTATTCCGTGGCGCAACTGGAGCGCCACTGCAAACGGGTGTTCCAGCTCACCCCACGGCAAATGATTCACAAGGCGCGCCTGGAAGAATCCTCACGACTGTTGCTGGAAACCGACCTGCCCATCACCGAGATTGCACTGCGCTGCGGTTACACCGACCACAGTGCCTTTAGCCGGCAGTTCCGCGCCTTGACCAGCCTGGCGCCCAGCCAATATCGCGACAGCCGCCGCTGAAGCCCCGTCAGTGTTCCTTTAAGGGGCGTCAGGCGCACCGCTGCTCCCTTCTGTAACACCGATCCGATACAGGTCACGCTCGCCCTCCTTGCCCCCTCGACCTTGCAAGCCCCCTAACTCAACGCCTGGGAAGTAATTCTTGCGGGCGCTGTAAAACAGGCACGCTCGCTGCTAATTAAATATCGTATACGAAATTCTCAATACGATTCCAAACAGCACTTCACCCACAACGAGGCCTCTATGAAAAACCCAGCATTTGCCGTAGCCCTCAGCGCTGTTCTCAGTACCTCCTTCATCGCCACCGCCCAGGCGGACAAGCTCGACGACATCATTGGTTCAGGCAAGCTGCGCTGTGCCGTGACCCTGGACTTCCCACCGATGGGTTTCCGTGATGAAGGCAACAACCCGGCCGGTTTCGACGTGGACTACTGCCGCGATCTGGCGAAGATTCTCGGGGTCGAAGCCGAGGTGGTTGAAACGCCGTTCCCGGACCGGATTCCGGCGCTGGTCTCCGGGCGTGCCGACGTGATCGTCGCGTCCACCTCCGACACCCTCGAACGGGCCAAGACTGTCGGCCTCACCGTGCCTTACTTTGCCTTCCAGATGGTCGTGCTGACCCGCGACAACACCGGCATCAACAGCTTCGCCGACATCAAAGGCAAAGCGCTGGGTAACACCAGCGGCACCTATGAAGCCATCGCCCTGGAAAAAGACGTGAAGAACTGGGGCACGGGCACCTTCCGCGCCTATCAGTCGCAAAACGACACGTTGCTAGCGGTCGCCCAGGGTCACATCGACGCCACCGTGGTGACCAATACCGTGGCCGCCGCCACGCTCAAGTCGGGTAAATACAAGAACCTGAAAATCGCCGGTAACGCCCCGTACGTGATCGACTACGTGTCCCTCGGCGCCAAACGCAGCGAGTACGGTCTGCTGCGGTATCTCGACCTGTTCGTGAACCAGCAAGTGCGTACCGGCCGTTACAACGAGCTGTTCACCAAATGGGTCGGCACCGAGATTTCACCCGCCGACCTGACCGTGCCAAAGGTCTACTACTGAGGTGTCCGGCATACCTAGGCCAACCTCTCTGACCGGTCGCAGCCTGGTCGCCGGCGCCGCCCAGGGCGCCCTGCTGTTCGCCGATGTGGGCTTGAGCTTCTGGGGCGGGGTCGATCCGTATACCGGGGAGATCATCGACCGTCACCACCCACTCAGCGGCGAACATCTGGCCGGTCGTGTGCTGGCCATTCCCAGTGGCCGCGGTTCGTGCACCGGCAGCAGCGTGCTGATGGAACTGATCAGCAACGGTCACGCGCCGGCCGCACTGGTACTGGCCGAAGCCGATGAGATCCTGACCCTTGGCGTGCTCGTGGCACAGACCATTTTCGAGCGCTCCCTGCCGGTGCTGTGCATCGGCCGGGAGGCCTTCGCTGCCTTGCGCGGCCAGCATGGCAAGGCCGCCCAGGTCGCCATGCAGATCGTCCTGCGCATGGCGCAACTGCAAGGGGCTCGTCGTCTGGTGGATGTCACTCAGGCACACATCGACGGCTGTATCTATACCGGCCCTGCCAGCCTGCGTTTTGCCGAACAATTGGTGCAGTGGGGCGCAAAAGTGCGGGTACCGACCACCCTCAATTCAATTTCCGTCGACCAGCGCCGTTGGCGTGAGTTGGGCATCGACCCGACGCTCGGCGAACCGGCCAGTGCCTTGGGCGATGCTTATATGGCGATGGGTGCACAGCTCAGTTTCACCTGCGCGCCCTACCTGCTCGACAGCGCGCCGAAGGCTGGCGAGCAAATCGTCTGGGCCGAATCCAACGCAGTGGTCTACGCCAACAGCGTGCTCGGCGCACACACCCTGAAATACCCGGATTACCTGGATATCTGCATCGCCCTGACCGGTCGCGCGCCCCTGATCGGCTGCCATCTGGACGCGCAACGCAAAGCGGGTCTGCTAATCGAGTTGCCCGCGCTGGGCACACTGGACGATGCCTTCTACCCGCTGCTCGGCTACCACATCGGCGCGCTGGCGGGCAGCCGGATTCCTTTGGTGCTGGGACTGGAACAGCGCAAGCCGAGCCTGGACGACCTGAAAGCCTTCGGCGCAGCTTTCGCCACCACCTCCGCCGCGCCGTTGTTTCATATCGCCGGGGTGACACCGGAGGCACTCGATCCGGCACAGGTTCTGGAGCCGGACCTCACGCTGCCGGTGGAGAAAATCCGCCTGCAGGACCTGCTGCTCAGCTGGCATGAACTCAACAGTGCCCGCGACAACCGGGTGGATGTGGTTTCACTGGGCAACCCGCATTTCTCACTCAGCGAGTTCGCCCACCTGGCGCGGCTGTGTCGCGGTCGGCACAAACACCCGGACGTGGTCCTCGCCATCACCTGTGGCCGTGCCGTACTGGAGCAGGCCCGCGAGGCCGGACATATCGCGGTGATCGAAGCCTTCGGCGCCACGCTGGTCACCGATACCTGCTGGTGCATGCTCGGCGAGCCGGTGATCCCGCTGGCCGCAAAAAACCTGATGACCAACTCGGGCAAGTACGCCCATTACGCACCCGGACTGGTCGGTCGCAAGGTGCACTTCGCCAGCCTCGCCGAATGTGTCGACGCGGCCTGCGCCGCCACGGCCAGCGGTCGTCTGCCAGCCTGGTTGCAACCTGCCGCCCACCTGGAGAGCCACGCGCATGTTTGATTACACCTTCCAATGGCGCTCGGCCTTGCGCGCCCTGCCGGACATGCTCGCCGGTGCCCTGGTCACCTTCGAGACGGCGGCGCTGTCGATGATTTTCGGCGTGCTGATCGCCCTCGCCCTGACGGTGATGCGCGAAACCAAAAACCCGCTGCTGCGCGGTATCGGCAACGGCTGGGTGTCGATCGCGCGCAACACACCGTCGCTGTTCCAGATCTACGTCCTCTACTTCGGCCTTGGCTCGCTGGGTTTGCATGTCAGCTCGTGGCTCGCGCTGCTGGCCGGGATCACGTTCAACAACGCGGGTTACCTCGCGGAAAACTTCCGCGGCGGCCTCAAGGCCGTGCCCGGCACGCAAGTGCGCGCCGCGCGTTCGCTGGGCATGAGTGCCTTCCAGGCCTACCGGATGATTATCGTCCCGCAGCTGCTGCGGATCGTGTTCTACCCGTTGAGCAATCAGATGGTCTGGGCGGTGCTGATGACGTCGCTGGGGGTGATCGTCGGGCTGAACAATGACCTCACCGGGGTGACCCAGGATTACAACGTCAAGACGTTCCGCACCTTCGAATACTTCGCCATTGCCGCGGTGCTGTATTACCTGATTGCCAAGGCGATCGTCGCGACAGCCCGGCTGATGGCCTGGCGGCTGTTCCGTTACTGAGGACGTGACCATGTTTACCACCAGTTTTTCCGGGAATGACCTGCTGTTCCTGCTCAATGGCGCCTGGGTCACCCTGCAACTGACGTTCTGGTCGATCATCCTCGGCTCGCTCGCCGGGCTGTTATTCGGCTTGTTGCGAGCGCTGTTGCCACTGGCCTGGGTGCTGGACGTGTTTCGCAGCGTGCCGTTGCTGATTCAGTTTGTGCTGTTCAATTCACTGAAAAGCATCGTCGGTCTGAACATCAGCGCCTTCAGCGTCGGCTGCATCGTGCTCGGGGTTTACGCCGCCGCGTACTTCACCGAGATCGTGCGCGGCGGCGTGCTCTCGGTACCGTTCACCGTGCGCCGGGCCAGTCGTTCGCTGGGCCTGAGCTTCCTGCAGGACCTGCGCTGGATCGTCCTGCCGATGGCCACGCGCGTGGCGTTTCCCGGCTGGCTGAACCTGGTGCTCAGTGTGATGAAAGACACCGCGCTGGTGATGTGGATCGGCATCGTCGAACTGCTGCGCGCCTCGCAAACCATCGTGACCCGCATCCAGGAACCGCTACTGGTGCTGTGCATCGCGGGCCTCATCTATTACGTCATGAGCCTGGTGGTCGCTCGCCTCGGCGCTCGTCTGGAAAGAAGGTGGCAAGAAAATGATTGAGATCGACAACGTACACAAATCCTTCGGCGACCTCGAAGTGGTCAAGGGCGTCAACCTGACGGTGAGCAAGGGCGAGGTGGTGTCGATCATCGGCGGCTCCGGCTCGGGTAAATCGACCCTGCTGATGTGCATCAACGGCCTGGAGCCGATCCAGAAAGGCAACATTCGTGTCGACGGCGTCGAGGTCCACCACAGCGGCACCGACCTCAATCGCCTGCGGCAGAAGATCGGCATCGTGTTCCAGCAATGGAACGCCTTCCCGCACCTGACCGTGCTGGAAAACGTGATGCTGGCGCCGCGCAAAGTGCTGGGCAAGAGCAAGGCAGAAGCCGAGGAACTGGCCGTCCGGCAACTGACCCACGTCGGTCTGGGTGACAAGCTCAAGGCCTTTCCCGGCAAGCTCTCCGGTGGCCAGCAACAGCGCATGGCCATCGCTCGTGCCCTGGCGATGTCGCCGGACTACATGCTGTTCGACGAAGCCACCTCGGCCCTCGACCCGCAACTGGTGGGCGAGGTGCTGGACACCATGCGCATGCTCGCCGAAGACGGCATGACCATGGTCCTGGTGACCCACGAGATCCGCTTCGCCCGGGATGTGTCCGACCGCGTGGCGTTCTTTCGCAATGGCCTGGTGCATGAAATCGGCTCGCCGGACCAGGTCATCGGCAACCCGGTGCACGCGGAAATCGCGGCCTTTCTGAAATCAGTGAAGTAACTGATGGCCGCATCGCGAGCAGGCTCGCTCCCACAGGGGAATGCGATCCATTGTGGGAGCGAGCCTGCTCGCGATGCGGCCCCAACAGACAATAGAAGGAGTAAGCCATGCGCTCATCGAAAGTCATTCATGTAGTCAGCTGCCACGCCGAAGGCGAAGTCGGCGATGTGATCGTCGGCGGTGTCGCGCCGCACCCGGGGCCACCGTATGGGAACAGTCACGCTGGATCGCCAGGGATGAAACCCTGCGCAACTTCGTCCTCAACGAACCTCGCGGCGGCGTGTTCCGGCACGTCAACCTGCTGGTGCCGGCCAAGGACCCGCGGGCACAGATGGCCTGGATCATCATGGAACCGGCGGACACCCCGCCGATGTCCGGCTCCAACTCGATGTGCGTCGCCACGGTGCTGCTCGACAGCGGCATCCTGCCGATGACCGAACCGCAAACCCGGCTGGTGCTCGAAGCGCCGGGTGGATGCCGAATCCGCCGCGCGCATCGCCGCCCTCGACAACGCCGTACCCGCCGCCACACGCCGGGGCGATTCGCTGGCCTGAATCAGCCAAAAGATCGCAGCCTGCGGCAGCGCCTACAGGGATTGTGCATACCCACGAACTATCGGGTGTGCGCAACTTGTGTAGGAGTTGCCGCAGGCTGCGATCTTGGCGGTTTGGCATATAGCAAAAGACATGCTTGAGCCCCCCACTTTTCGACAGGAGTTTTCCATGCCGCAGATCATCGGCCATAACTACATCGGCGGTGCGCGCAGCGCCGCCGGAAATATCACTTTGCAAAGCCATGACGCCCTTACCGGTGAAGCGCTGCCCTACTCGTTCGTGCAAGCCACCGCTGAGGAAGTGGACGCCGCCGCCCAGGCCGCCGCTGCCGCTTACCCGGCGTTTCGCAATCTGTCGGCGAACCGGCGTGCGGAATTTCTTGAGGCTATCGCCGCACAACTGGATGCACTGGACGAAGCGTTCGTTGCGCTGGTAACCCGTGAAACTGCGTTGCCGACCGGGCGCATTCAGGGTGAGCGCGGTCGCACCAGCGGTCAGATGCGCCTGTTCGCTCAAGTCCTGCGCCGCGGTGATTTCTATGCCGCGCGCATCGACCGGGCATTGCCCGAACGTCAGCCGCTGCCACGGGTCGATCTGCGCCAATACCGGATCGGTGTCGGCCCGGTCGCGGTGTTCGGCGCGAGCAATTTTCCGCTGGCGTTCTCCACCGCCGGTGGCGATACGGCTGCTGCCCTGGCCGCCGGTTGCCCGGTGGTGTTCAAGGCTCACAGCGGACATATGGCGACTGCCGAGCAAGTGGCCGATGCGATCATTCGCGCCGCCGAGCAAACCGGCATGCCCAAGGGTGTGTTCAACATGATCTATGGCGCGGGTGTCGGCGAAGCACTGGTCAAGCATCCGGCGATCCAGGCAGTGGGTTTTACCGGTTCGCTCAAGGGCGGCCGCGCCCTCTGCGACATGGCCGCCGCACGGCCACAGCCGATTCCGGTGTTCGCCGAAATGAGCAGCATCAATCCGGTGGTGGTATTGCCCGAAGCCCTGCAGGTACGGGGTGAAAAAATCGCCGGCGAACTCGCCGCGTCGGTGGTGCTCGGCTGCGGCCAGTTCTGCACCAACCCGGGATTGGTGATCGGTATTCGCTCGCCCCGGTTCAGCACATTCATTGAAACCCTCAGCGCGCTGATGGCTGAACAGCCGGGGCAAACCATGCTCAACAGCGGCACCCTCGGCAGCTATGGCAAGGGGGTGCGGGCATTGCGCGCGCATCCGCGAATCACCCACCTGGCCGGGCGCGAACAACAGGGCAAACAGGCTCAGCCGCAACTGTTCAAGGCCGACGCCAGCCTGCTGCTCAACGGTGACCCGCTGTTGCAAGAAGAAGTCTTCGGCCCGACCACGGTGCTGGTGGAAGTGGCCGACAGCGCTGAACTGCAACGGGCGCTGCAGAGCTTGCACGGCCAGCTCACCGCCACACTGATTGCCGAAACCGGTGACCTGCAAACCTACGGAGAGCTGCTGCCATTGCTGGAACAGAAAGTCGGCCGGGTGCTGTTCAATGGCTACCCGACCGGCGTCGAAGTCTGCGATGCGATGGTGCATGGCGGTCCCTACCCGGCGACCTCCGATGCCCGTGGCACCTCGGTCGGCAGCCTGGCCATCGACCGGTTCCTGCGCCCGGTGTGCTACCAGAACTGCCCGGATGCGCTGCTGCCCGACGCACTGAAAAACGCCAACCCGCTGGGAATCGCCCGCCTGGTCAATGGCAGCAGCCACCGCGACCCGATTTAAAAGCACCACTCAAACCAGCAGGAAGCTACCTGCGGGAGCGAGCCTGCTCGCAATGAGGCCATCAGGTTCAACATCTTCGTTGATCCATACGCCGCTATCGCGAGCAGGCTCGCTCCCACAGAATTGGGTATTCCATTTCATTCAGTTCAACAACGCCTTCAAGTCGTTGTACAAGGCCTCGGGAATCTGCACGCCGTCTACCAGGCTGCGGGCTCGCGCCTCATAGCGCCGTTGCGACGGCAAGCGTGCCCCCTGCCCTTCAATGCTCTCGAACAAGACTTCGGCGCGGGCCAGGTGCCGCTCGGTGGCCTCACCGAGAAAGCGCCGCGGATCAAGTGCGATGATCAACTCGCCATGGTACGGCGACGACTTGCTGCCGGCGTCGTAAGCCAGGGATTCGGCACTGGTCAAGTCACCGATCAACGGCCCGGCGATCAACTCCACCATCGCCGCCAGCGCCGAGCCTTTGTGCCCGCCAAACGTCAGCATCGCGCCGGCATCGAGCACCACGTTCGCATCGGTACTCGACTGCCCTTGCGCGTCCACGCCCCAGCCTTCGGGAATCGCTTTGCCGGCACGCCGGTGCAACTCGATATCGCCACGGGCAATCGCACTGGTGGCAAAGTCGAACACAAAAGGATCCTGACCCGAACGCGGCCAGCCGAACGCAATGGGATTGGTCCCGAACACCGGTTGACTCCCTCCCGCAGGCGCGACCCAGGCATGGCTGGGATTACAGGCCAGCGCCACGAGCCCGACAGCGGTGAGCTGCTCGATCTCGACCCACAATGCGGAAAAATGCACACAGCGATTGATCGCCAGGGCCGCAATGCCGTTTGCCCGGGTTTTTTCCTCCAGCAATGGCAGGCCTGCCTGGAACGCCAGTTGGGAAAAACCGCCCGCCGCATCGACCCGCACGATCGAAGGTGCCTGGTCGATCACCTGCGGCGCGGCATCGGCCACGACCTTGCCGGCCCTGAGCGAATTGACACAGCCCAGAATCCGGTACAACCCATGTGAGGCGCAGCCATCGCGCTCGCCAGCGATCACCGTGGCGGCGACCGCCTGAGCGTGTGCAACGTTGAAACCATTGTGCAGCAGGATCGATTCGGCCAGCGTGCGCGCTTCGGTCAGAGACAGTCGGATCATCATCAACTCCTTGGTCAGACCGATCAGACTGGCGCATTGCAGGAACCGCGGCTTGATCGTTTTAGGCTTGGTCGATGACGAATTCGGCACATGTCCAAAGCTGCCGACCGCCCACGGTAACGTCCGCTGCGGTGAAGCAATCTACTGGATGGATGGGGGAGCGATTCAGAGGGTGCAGCCACGGGAAAAGAAAGGGGATCAATGAGCCCAATGCGCAGGTGCGCGAGCAGTTGGCCAAAGTCGCAGCTACATATCCCTGTATTGGCATCAGACTCATTGATCGTTGCCCAGCTCAATGTTGGGCGATTTCCATTGAACCGCAATGGAGATGCATAAGTGCCTTAACAGCAACCCTGCCCTCTTTTTTTAACAAAGCATTCCCTGCACGTCTAATCACCTTTTTTCCGCCCTTATAGGCTCAGGAAATATCCCCTTCAAAACAGGTCGCGATAGAGGCAATAAGCCACGCCACCATTCGTCGCTTATGAAAACGTGGCGGCGAATACTTGACCCTGTCTGGCTTAAGGATTGCTAAGTAGGCCGGTAGCGGCCCCAGAACGACGTAATTCTGACGCGGCGGCAATCACATTAACGCTTAGGACGCCAGCGAAACGCCTGGTCAGTCACCCGGGAGATGTAACGTGTCAACTCTCAATGAAATCGCAGCGAACCACGCGAGAATGGCGAAAGCACTGGCAGGAGAGTCGACCGAAATGTGTGAGCGACAACCCCAGGTAGTGGGTAGTTTCGAAGTCTCATCCAACGATGAGCAACAGCACATTCCCCTGCACCTGATCGCCGGCGTGCAGGACAATCCCCTCGGACTGGCAGCTGGCTACCTGGCCTGACTGTGCTTGATTCGGCTATCCACCCGCTCGACGCGAGTGTCCATCAGCTTGATGGTTTGATCCTTTAGCGCCCTTCGCCATTCAGGCGATGCTCGGCCAGATCGGTGTTGATTCGCTCTCAAGGATCAACTCCGACGCTTTAATTCTTGCGGCGACATTCCCTCATATCCCGTTCGGTATTGTCTTCGCTCGCCTCGGATTCTGTGTCAGTTGCAGTAGGCAATAGAAATAGTGGCATATCGCCTGTATCCTCCTTGGATCCACAGACGTTACGGGCACGTTTCGTACTGAATTTCAGTTTCAAGGAAGATGATATGAATACAGACAAACAGGTCATGATCGCCGCGGGTGTGGGTGTTATCGGCGTGTTGGTGGGCTCATTGATCAGTGGCATTTTCGCTTATCAGACCAGTCAGTCGCTGGTCGACATACAGCGCGCAACCATGAGGTCCGAAGCATCGTTAAAGCTCTTGGAGTACAGATCCAAGGCATACGAGCTTATTACCGTCGCCAGAAGCAAGATGAACGCGGGCAAGCCGGGGGATGTTGAACTTGATGATGCCGCCATGGAACTTGGAAGAGCCGCAGCAATGTGTGCCGCCAGATTCGGTGAAAGCGCCTCCAGACTATGCCTGGAGCTTCAAGTATCTGCTAACCGGTTCGCCAAGGCAGAACAACCGGACAGCAAGAAAGTTTACCAGCAAGAAATATTCGACAAGCTTGAAAAAATAGAGCGCATTTATCGCTCGTCGCAAGAAACTTATATAAGCGAAGCGCTTGGAAGTGCTCATTAGAAGTAAACGCGAAAAATACGCCGGGCATGCCCGACGGCAGGAAGTTTGGCGGGGCAATAGAAACCTCCACATCGGCCGCAATGGACAGGCATCCGAAAAAGAAAAGGAACTGGCATTACGCCACCAATGTCGTAGCGGCATCACCTGGAGAATCGGATGACCTGCGCCCGGCATTTTCAAATCACCTACAGCTTCAACAAGACCCGGCACGTTTTTGTCCAGCAGGACTCCCACATGAGCGAAGAAGATGCCTGGTACTACGCGTGCCTGCACGCTGGTGTGGGTCTTTTATATGGTGAAATCCACACTCAGCAAAATGGCGCGCAACTACGCGAGCATGCTGAAAAGTCCGGTTTGACACAGGTCAAATGGGAGGAACTCCCGTAATGGCGGGAGTTCACGCCAACCAGCAGAGATCGCAACCTCCCGCTACGCTCAACTCAACATCTACAACAAAAGGTAGACACCATGCCTTTGTATCTGAGGTTATCCGCCTGTGTCTTGAGTGTACTTCTCCCGATGCTGCTTGCTGTAAGCAGCGCTCAAGCAGAAGTCAAAAACTGCGAATGCGAATTCAATAGCCGGGACTATCAGGCCTACGGCACCAGAGGTGCCTGTGGTGTATTCATGTACGACAAAGCCAGCATCTGCGAGATCTCCTTCGCAGGCACAGGCGCCAATCCCGAAGTGTTGGACTCGATGCTGGGAACCGGTACTCAACAGGCCCAACTGGACGTTTCTCCCGATATATTCAGCCGCTACCTCGAGTTCGTTCGCACTGGCGATACCAAGCGCCTTAGCGAGCGTGAATTCATAGAGCGCAGCTTACCTGTGCTTGCACGCGCCAGCCTGTTTCGTGCGGCCCCACAAATAGCCGAAGCACCGATCAAGCAGCTGGATGCCCTGGTGCAGGATTTGGCTCGCAAATACAGCGGTGAGTTGGAAGCGGTCTTCCTCGGTGAAAAAGAACCACGCACCTTGAAGTGGGATTCCGAGAGTGACGTCGAAATAGGTCGCGGCTATGTCCAGATCAATTACAAAAAAGATGTACGACTGCGCGTTCTTTACTTCTCGCAAGCACAGAGGTGAAGGCTGATGAACTTCACATGCCTTGAAGAGCTGTCGGACCTCGACCGGACTGGTTTGATCGCAGCAATGATCGGTGCCGCGATTCTGCTGCTCATAGGCCTTGGCTTATCCTTTCGCCTGAAACTCTGGCAGGCACTCACGGAAATCATCTACGACAACATCCACTTGAAGTTACCGCCCCCCCTGCTTTGCGTGATGACAAGCTTCGCCGTGTTGGGAGGCATCTATTGGTGGCTGAATAACCAATACCCGGCCGACAGTATCGTGTTCAGTTCAAAGCCCTGGACACTGGGGGAGATCAAGCAGCGATTGGAAACGGTGTCGGGGGTGGATGTTCAACTCAAGGGCGACGTGGCGAGTTTCGCGATCGATAGACGCATCAGCGGAGCCTGTGCCAGTGATGTGCTGAAATCGATTTGCGACAACTACCGGGACAGGCTTGTTTGCCGCAATGAACCGGGGCGAGTCATCATCGAGCGTAAACCCTGACCCCTTTTGACACGCGCAAAAAAAACGCCGCTCAATGAGCGGCGTTTTTGTTTTTGGCAGTTGAATCGAGTTCAGCCTTGAGGCCTGTGTCGCCCATCAACAGCACTTCGGCCCGGCCTTGCTTCCGTAACGAGCCTCCTGACGTTCGCGAAAGAACGCCTCGTAGTCCATCAGCGGTTTGTCCGGGTGTTTGCTCTGCATATGCTCGACGTAGTTGTCGTAGTCGGGCATGCCGACCATCAGGCGCGCGGCCTGACCGAGGTATTTACCGAGGCGACTCAGGTCATTGAACATGCTGCAATCCCTCGATCAAGCTTGCGGTATCGCCTGGTATGGCGCTTCTTTATCCGTGCGTTCCTTGGTACCCCAGGCGGCAATACCGACCTTGAGTGCGAAGAACAGGATGCTGAACACCACGAACAGGAACAGCGCGGTCAACGTCGCGTTGGTGTAGGCGTTGTAAATCACGTGCTGCATCTGCTCGATGCTCTTGGCCGGCGCGAGTACCTGACCGTTGGCCAGGGCGTCGCTGTATTTCTTCGCCAGTGCAAGGAAACCGATTGCCGGATTGGCGTCGAACAGTTTGATGAAACCGGCAGTGGTGGTGCAGATCAGCAGCCAAACCGCTGGCAGCATGGTCACCCACACGTAGCGCTGGCGCTTCATTTTGATCAGCACAACGGTCGCCAGCATCAGCGCAATACCGGCCAGCATCTGGTTGGAGATACCGAACAGCGGCCACAAGGTGTTGATGCCACCCAATGGGTCGATCACGCCTTGATAAAGCAGGTAACCCCACATCGCCACGCAACCGGCGGTGGCGATCAGGTTGGCGGTCCAGGATTCGGTGCGTTTCAGCGCCGGCACGAAGGAGCCGAGCAAGTCCTGCAGCATGAAGCGTCCGGCACGGGTACCGGCGTCGACCGCGGTCAGGATGAACAGCGCTTCGAACAGGATCGCAAAGTGGTACCAGAACGCCATGGTGTTTTCACCCGGCAGGACACTGTGCAGGATCTGCGCGATACCGACCGCCAGGGTCGGCGCACCGCCGGCACGGGCCAGGATCGTGGTTTCACCGATGTCCTTGGCCACTGCTTGCAGGGCTTCCGGAGTAATGGCGAAGCCCCAGCTGCTGACGGTCTGAGCGACCGAAACAGCGTCGGAGCCAACAATCGCCGCCGGGCTGTTCATGGCGAAGTACACGCCTGGCTCGATCACCGAAGCGGCAACCATTGCCATGATGGCCACGAAGGACTCCATCAGCATGCCGCCGTAACCGATGTAACGGGCATGGCCTTCGCTGGCCAGCAGCTTCGGCGTAGTACCCGAAGCGATCAGCGAGTGGAAACCCGAGACCGCGCCACAAGCGATGGTGATGAACAGGAACGGGAACAGACCGCCCTTCCATACCGGCCCGGTGCCGTCGATGAACTGGGTCAGCGCCGGCATTTTCAGCTCGGGCATGGTGACCAGGATGCCGATCGCCAGGGCGACGATGGTGCCGATTTTCAGGAAGGTCGACAGGTAGTCACGTGGAGCCAGAATCAGCCACACCGGCAACACCGCAGCGACAAACCCATAGCCGATCAGCATCCAGGTGATTTGCACACCGGTGAAGCTGAACGCCTTGGCCCACACCGGATCAGCAGCAATCTGCCCACCGAGCCAGATCGAACCGAGCAGCAGAAACACGCCGATGACGGAGATTTCACCGATACGGCCCGGGCGGATATAGCGCATGTAAATGCCCATGAACATCGCGATCGGGAGGGTCGCCATCACCGTGAACATGCCCCACGGGCTTTCGGCCAGGGCCTTGACCACGATCAGCGCCAGCACCGCGAGGATGATGATCATGATCAGGAAGCAGCCAAACAGCGCGATGGTGCCGGGGATACGGCCCATTTCTTCACGGACCATGTCGCCCAGTGAACGACCATTGCGGCGGGTGGACATGAACAGGACCATGAAGTCCTGAACCGCACCGGCCAGCACCACGCCGGCAATCAGCCACAGCGTGCCGGGCAGATAGCCCATCTGCGCGGCCAATACCGGACCGACCAGCGGCCCCGCGCCAGCGATGGCAGCGAAGTGGTGACCGAAGAGCACGTGTTTGTTGGTCGGCACGTAGTCCAGACCATCATTGTTGAGTACGGCGGGAGTGGCGCGATTGGGATCGAGCTGCATCACCTTGTTGGCGATGAACAGGCTGTAATAGCGGTATGCGACGAGGTAGATAGCGACTGCTGCGACTACGATCCAGAGGGCGTTGATGGCTTCGCCGCGGCGCAAGGCCACGACACTCAGCGCAAACGCTCCCAGGACAGCCACGGCAAACCAGGCGAGGTGTTTAGCCAGACGGGGCATAGCGTGTCTCCTGCCGACAGCCAGTGGACTGCGGCGGTAATTTTTTATAATTGTGTCCGCTGTGCGGAGCTGGCCCAATATCCGCGCATGCCGTCTACAAATAAATCCGCGTTACTACGTACGTGGCATCTACGTAGTTCTACGTAGATGACATGAATCTGCCAGTTGAAATGCCCCCCTGTGGGAGCGAGCCTGCTCGCGAAAGCGGTGGGTCAGACGACATCAATGTTGAATGACAGATTGCATTCGCGAGCAGGCTCGCTCCCACAGGTTTGCATTTCATCACGGCCGCAGGTCATTCCGTCCAGCAGCGCTACTGGGCGCACGTATCTATGGCATATGATGCCCGGCGTTCGCCTTCCCCCGGTCAGGAGCAGAGATGCAGCTCAAACACAAAATCGTCGCGCTCGGGATTCTGCCGCTGGTGTTGGCGATCGCCGTCATCTGCGCGCTGGTGATTTCGCTGAACCGTCAGTTGGGTGATCAACAGGCGCAACTGATCGAAGACAGCATTCTGGCCAGCAAGCGCGCCGAACTGAAAAACTACGTCGAAATGGCGCAAAGCCTGATCGCCCCGCTGTACGACGACGGCCACGGTGATGCGCGCGCCCAGCAACAGGTGCTGGAGGAACTGCGCAAACTCAGCTTCGGTATCAATGGCTACTTCTTCGTGTACGACCGCGAGGGCCGCAGCCTGATGCACGCGCGCCAGGCCGATCTGGTCGGCCAATACCTGTGGGACATGAAGGACCCGCACGGCCTGCCGGTGATTCAGGCACTGCTCAAAAGTGCGCAATCGGGCGAAGGGTTTCAGCGCTACGCCTGGAACAAACCCTCTTCCGGCCAAGTGACCGACAAGCTCGCCTACGTAGTGATGCTCGACCGTTGGGGCTGGATGCTCGGCACCGGCATTTACCTGGAGGACGTTGAACGCGCCACCCAGCAGGCCCGTGACGAAGTGGCCATGGGTATCCGCAAAACCATGCTGGCGATTGCCGTCGTGGCCCTCGTGGCGGTGCTGTTTGTGTTCGCCAGCGGCATGACGCTGAACGTCAGCGAGCATCGTCTGGCCGACAAAAAACTGCAGCGCCTGACCCAGCGTATCGTCAGCTTGCAGGAGGAAGAGCGAACCCGGGTTTCCCGTGAGCTGCACGACGGCATCAGCCAGGTACTTGTTTCCATCAAGTTTCAATTCGAACTGGCCAGCCATGTGCTGGAGAGCGGACAAGACAAGGGCCTGGGTATTTTGAGGGAGGCCACGGAGCGTCTGGGCGAAGCGATTGGCGAAGTCCGCAGCCTCTCTCACGACCTGCGCTCATCCTTGCTCGACACCCTGGGCCTGTCCGCAGCCATCGGGCAACTCGCCGCAGAATTCGAGCAGCGCAGCGGGCTCACGGTGACCTACAACGATAATGAATTTGACTGCCACCTGGTCGATGGCGCGGCGGTCTCATTGTTTCGCATCGTCCAGGAAGGCCTGACCAATATCGAACGCCACGCCCAGGCGACAAACGTCTCCATTACCCTGCACGGCTCTGAACAATCCATACGGCTGACGGTGGTCGATGACGGTATCGGTTTCAATGTCGGCCAGGTCGAACGTCGGCAAGCGGGCATTGGCCTGCGTAATATCCGTGAACGTGTCGAGCATTTTGGCGGTCAGTTCGCCCTGATATCGATGCCGGGAAGAAGTGAGCTGGACGTTCTGCTACCGATGAAAATGCCCGGCGCAAAACGCTGACCCCACAACAAGAGTGAATGCCCGCGATGAACCTGCCCTACCCGATCCGCGTCGCCCTGGTCGACGATCACTCGCTGGTCCGCGACGGAATCAAAGCACTGCTGGCGGTCATGGCCCCCCTGGAAGTGGTGGGCGAAGCCGAGAATGGCGCCGATGCCATCGAGATGGTCGGGCGCTGCCAGCCAGACCTGTTGCTGGTCGACATCAGCCTGCGGGACATGAACGGGCTTGAACTGACGCGGGTGTTACGCAGCCAGTACCCGGCGCTGAAGGTGCTCGTGCTGAGCATGTACGACAATTATGAATACGTGAGTGAATCGGTTCGCGCGGGCGCCAGTGGCTATGTTCTGAAGAACTCCCCGTCACGGGAAATCATTGCGGCGATCGAAGCCATTGCCAGTGGCGGAACGTTCTACAGCGCTGAAATCGCCCAGCGACTCATCGCCGATAAAAGCACCGACAACGAGCTGACGCCGCGCGAGAGCCAGGTGTTGTACAAGATGGCCCAAGGCTTGAACAACAAGGAAATGGCCCGTGAGCTGGACATCAGCGTGCGCACGGTGGAAACCCATCGCTTGAGCATCCGCCGTAAACTCAACATCGACAAACCGGCGGCCCTGGTCAAGTACGCGATCGATCACGGGATCATCTCCCGGTAGCAGGCAATAACACTCAATGGAAACCCGGGAAATTTGTAGGAGCGAGCTTGCTCGCGAAGGACTTCAGGGCACCGCGTACATTCAGGCAGCCCTCGTCATCGTTAACGTCCATCGCGAGCAAGCTCGCTCCTACAAGTGACCGGCATAAACCTCATCAGCCGGGTTTTTCCCTTAGCGTGGCGTTACATGAAGTTGTAGGTGTAGTTGAAGATCAATCGGGTCTGATCCTGGTCGGCGATATTCGTGCCGCCACCACGATAGGTACCGTGACGCACTGTCGTGCCGAAGCCTTTGAGTGCGCCACTCTGGATGACGTAATCAACCCGCATGTCGGTTTCCCATTCTTTCTGATCGGCGCCACCGGCCGCGACGGACTTGATGTCATCGCCGCGCAGATAAGCGATCGAGGCCTTCAGGCCCGGCACACCCATCGGCGCGAAGTCATAAGAGTACTGACCGAAGGTGGTGTTCTCGCCCGCTCGCGCGAACTGGTTGATCACGCTGTCGGTGAACAGATAAAAACTGGCACCGCCCGCCCCCTCATTCGCCAGATTGCCCTGGTTCAACCAGACAAAACCACCGTCGTCGGATACCCGCTGATGACCGAGCATCAGTGCATTGCCACCCAGGGTGTAGGTGAACATCGCCGTCCAGGTCTTGTTGTCGACCTCGCCCGGATTTTTGGCGTAGCCGCCATTGTTGTTGAACATGTAGCCAGCCGTGCCGTTGGCACCGTCGGAGCTGCTGTCGAAATAGCGCAGATCGGTTTTGAAGGACTGGTCATCACCGATGGGCAGCACATGTACCAAACCGAGAAAGTGCTGTTTGTAGAAGTCTTCGAGGTTCGAGTAATAGTACTGCAACGTCAGGTCTTTGGTGACTTTCCAGTCGGCTCCGCCGAAACGGAACTGGTTGCTTTCCTCGGTGCCGCCGGCAACGGACAGACCGGTCCGGTTACTCGACGCACGCCCCGTTGCATGCTCAAGCTGGCCGGCCACAAAGGTCAGGTTGTCGATTTCCTTCGAGGTGATCATGCCACCCTCGAAGGTTTGCGGTAGCACCCGCGCATCGTTGGCCACGAGGATAGGCAGATTGGGGGCCAGGGTGCTGCCGTAACGGGCTTCGGTCTTGGAGAAGCGCGCCTTGGCGGTGGCACCCATGCGACTCCATTCATCCACCGCCGACCCGTCGCTGTCGCTGGGGGTGAAGCTGTTGTTATCGGGATGGTGGCCTTTACCGCCATCAAGGTGAATGCCGACCAGCGCTTGAAGGTCCAGGCCGAAACCGACAGCCCCCTCGGTGAAGCCCGACAAATAGTCCAGTTTGAAACCCTGGGCCCATTCGCGCTGGTCGGCACCGCCCTCCCGGTTGTCGTTGTCGTAGTAGAAATTTCGTGCAGAGACACTGGCTTTACTGTCTTCAAGAAAGGCGGCGTTGGCTGCCTGACTCAGGGTCACGCCCAAGGTCAAACTGGCCAGCGCGATGGATGCAGAGAGCGACTTATTGTTGTTGTACATGTGTACTCCTGAGGTGCATTTTTATTATGAGTGAATCATTCGGCACTACTTCGCCCGACAGCCCCTCTGAAGGGGGCCGCAGTGATAGGGTTGCTACAGCGATTTTTGCTACAGGCGCCTTTGTTAGAGGCCCGCCCACGCTTCGATGTCGAGCACCAGCTCAGTCAGGTCACGCTTGCCGCCGTCTTGCAGCGCCGCGACATTCCACATCTGGCGCAGGCTGCTGCCCACCCACATCGGCACACCCAGCGCCTGGCATTCATCGACCGCCAGGCCGATGTCCTTGCAGACGCTGCCAATGGGAAAGCCAAAGTCGAAAGTGCGCGGCAGTACGTGTTTGGGGAATTTATCCAGGGTCGCGCCGTTCTTGCCGCTGCCGGCATTGATCACCGACATCATCACTTCGGGATCGAGCCCGCCCTTCACCCCGGCGACGAAAGCCTCGGCGGTGATAGCAAAAGCGGTGGTCGAGAGCATGTTGTTGAGCAGCTTGAGCAACTGCCCTTGCCCGGCCTGCTCGCCCACCACGAACACCTTGCCGAAGACATCGAACAGATCGCGCACCTCGGCGATGGCGCCAGGCTTGCCCGCGACCATCATGGCCAGCGTGCCTTTTTGGGCCCCGGCTGCGCCGCCACTGACCGGCGCATCGACGGTTTCAATACCCCGAGCCAAAAGGCCTGCTGCGACTTCCTGTTCAACGCGTGAGCCAACCGTCGACAGGTCGACCAGAATCCGCACCGCAGTACCCTCGACGATGCCATTGGCGCCTAAGGCCACGGCTTTGAAAATCGGCGGATTGGGCAAACTGGTGAAGATGATTTCAGCACTGTTCGCGACCTCCAGGACGCTTTGCGCAACCCGTGCGCCCAGCGCCGACAACTCATCCAGCGCCTTCGCATCCGTGTCGAAGATCACCAGTTGATGGCCCTGCTCGATCAAACGTCGAGCCATGGGCCGCCCCATGACACCTACCCCGATAAATCCAAGCACTCTGTTGTTTGTCATGTCAGTTCCTGAAAATTGAAACCCGTTAAGCCGCGACCCTGTCGCGGCAGAGATCGGCATTCATCTACCGGCGGCGAGTTGCATCACGGCGCTTGCATCCGACGCCTGATCCAGTGACCACAAGGCATCGATCAGCGGCTGAACCGCGCAGCCTGAACGACCGTATTCGGCAAGTTCGCGCAGTTTGCTTTCAAGGTCCGAATCGCTGAGCGGCGCGGCCAGGCTGCCCCGCGAAACCGACACCTTGCGACACAGCGTCTGGCCGGATTGCAGAAAGACCCGGACCTGCGCCGCTTCCACCGCATAGTCGGCGTCATCGATGAACACCAGTTTTGGATACAGTGCCCGCAGCTTCGGGTCGGCGACGGCCGCATCACTGAATTGCGCAAGGCTTGCCTCCCCCGTCGACAAGACCACGGCGACAGCGTGCTGAGCACTGACCTGTGATTCACGTCCGCAGCGGATGTCTGGACGATCAGTCCGTTCGCGCAGCAGCGGGTGGCCGGTCAGCTCGACGCGCACGACGTCGTCCATCGACCATGCCCGTTCTTGATAAAGCGCTTGGCACGCCTCGATCACCGGGTTCAACACCACGCCACAGGGGTAAGGTTTGTAGGTGTTGGCCAACAACGCCCAGCGCTCCCCCAACCCCTCGCTGACCTGGAGAAAATCCGGGCATTCGCCCATGACCCGAAGGAAGCCGCGCTCACCCTCGATCGGTCGCTCGGGGCCGGCAAAACCCTCCTGAGCCAGCAGCGCGGAAAGCAGCCCGTTACGCGCCGCGTTGCCGACGCCGATGCTTTTTGACGCACTACCCAGGGTCTCCACCAGCCCCGAAGACTGGACACTGGCATTGCCCAAGGCCCACATATGCTGTTGCGCATCCAGGCCAAGCAGTTTTGCCGATCCGGCCGCCGCGCCGAAAACCCCGCACGTGGAGGTGATATGCCAGCCACGCTGGTAGTGACCTGGAGAAATCGCCATGCCCAGTCGGCACTCGACTTCAACCCCCAGGACAAAAGCCAGCAGCAGTTGTTCTCCGGTTAACGGCACCGTCTCGGCCAATGCGAACAACGCGGCGGCAACCGGTGCAGTCGGATGGATGATCGTCGGAATATGCGTGTCATCGAAGTCGTAGACATTGGCGCTCATCGCATTCAGCGAGGCGGCATTGAGGATGTCCATGCGCTCTGCGCGCCCGACCAGGCGAGCTTGCTGGCCCGAGCGAAACCGCTCGAACAACGAGATCGCCTTGGCCACATCGGGGTCATTGCACCCGGCCAGACACACCGCAAAATAATTCACCAGTGCCCGCTTCGCCTCGTGCCGCACGGTCTGAGGAATATCGCTCCACTGTGTGCGCTCGATGAACCCGGCCAGTTGTCGTGTCAGCGGCGGCGTTTCCATGGCGCGAGAAGTGTCGGGGCGAACTTCGCCTCTGGTCATGCTTGTCTCCTTCAATGTGGGTCCGGCTTTTGGCTGTCGTCGCGGGATTCAGCTGGCCAGCCAACCATCGTCCACCGGCAAGGTTGCACCGGTGATATGGGTGCCCGAGGCACTGCACAGAAACACCACCAGATCCGCCACATGCGCCGCGTCGATAAACCGCCCGGTGCCCTGTTTGCCCTGCAGGAATTCACGGGTCGCCGTGTCGCGGTCCAGTTGCTTTTGCGCCATCAACGCCGTGAGCCGGCTTTCGATATTGGCGGTCAGTACTGAACCTGGGCACACCGCGTTACAGGTGATGCCCTGCCCCTGCGTCTCCACCGCCACCGCACGGGTCAACCCGAGCAAGGCGGTTTTGGTGGTCACGTAATCGATGCGGTTGGCGATGGCGCGCGAGCCATAGGCGGAGGACATATTGATGATCCGTCCCCAGCCCCGTGCGCGCATGCCCGGCAAGGTCAACTGCACAGCGCGAAAAGCGGCGGTGAGATTGACCGCCAATGCCTGATCCCAACGCTCGCCCGGAAACGCTTCAATGGGTGAAAAGTGCCGGATCACCGCGTTATTGATCAGTACGTCAATGCCGCCCATCTGCGTCTGTGCCGCGTTTATCAGCGCCTCGGTGGCGTCGGGTTCTGTCAGATCGGCACGGACGTAGCAGGCCGCTACGCCATGCTCCCGTTCCAGTGCCTGGCAGGTCGACGTCATGTCCTGCGGCGACTCGAGTCCGTGCAGCACCAGGTTGCAACCGGCAGCGGCCAGGCCTTGGGCCATCGCCAGGCCGAGCCCGCTCGACGACCCGGTGATCAGCGCCGTTTTACCTTTCATGCCAGCGCCCTGGGTGAGCCGATACGGACCGCAAACGAAGGATCGCTCGGGTCCACCGGTGCAAAACGGTTCATGACGTCAGGATCATGCCCGGGGATGACCACCGCGCTAGGTTGTTCCTGCAGCCATTGGCGGATTTGCGCATAACCCTGGTACATGTCGGCCAGACTATCGAGCACGGCAAAAGGACGGTCCTGTTCCAGTTCTTCGTAATAGTGAATGGCGTCCGACGCGAGGATCACCGGCCCTTCAGGCATTTGCACCACAACCGCCAGTTGGCCCGGGGTATGACCGCCGATTTCGTAGAGCTCGATACCCGGGATCAAGGTGTTGCGAGGCTCGTCGAGCAAGGTGATGCGCCCCGCGTCGGCAAGCGCCTGAATGAACTGGATATCCAGAGGGTCGGTGTGGTGAGCGTACTGTGGCCGCTTGCCCATGTCCGTCGACCAGAAGTCGAACTCTTTGCGCGACATGACGATTTTCGCGTTGGGATACAGATCGAGATTGCCGGCGTGATCGTAGTGAGCGTGGGTCAACACCAACAGCTTGACCTCGGCCGGATCGATCCCCAGGCGCGCCAGTGCATCGGCCGGGGCAACCACCGGCTGACGGCGACGTGCAATGGCGGCTTCGGGGCTGAACCCGGTGTCGATGACGATGGTCTGGTCAGCGTTGCGGAAGATCCAGAAGAAATAATCCATGGTGATTTCGGCATCCGGCTCTTTGTAGGCGCGGAAGTTGTAATAGCACTCGCTTTTGGTGGTTTGCCGAGTGCCGTAACGCACGATGATGACTTCTGGATCGGTCCAGTCGGGCTTCACGGCAGCCGCTAATATGGTGTTCATATCTGACTCCTGAGGAGAAGAATGCATGGGCTTCCCATGACGCCGATCAGTTAAACGAAAATGACCCAATGTAGGAGCGAGCTTGCTCGCGATGAACTCCAGAGCCCCGCGTTTACCCAGTAAACACGCGCCTTCGTTAACGACCATCGCGAGCAAGCTCGCTCCTACAATTTCCTTGACTGATCGGCATGGTGGGCGTCCCACGCTTTTATTTTTATAGGGTTGTTTGATTGCTACCGGGTCTCGCCAAGCGCCTGTTCGAGCATCGGCGCCGCCAGCAGCGCACCGTGTATGCCGATGACACTGACGATCTCCAGCATCTCCATGATTTCCTCGGCCGTCGCGCCATAGCGCAACGCGTTTCGCATGTGCAGTTTCAAACCCGGAACATAGAGGTGAGTGGCGGCGGCATCGAAGGCGCAGTAGATCAGTTCCTTGATCTTCGGCGGCAGGACACCGGTGCGCCAAGGCACCGAAGAAAAGTCGACATAGGCTTCGAACAACTCCGGGTCGAGCTCCAGCAAACCTTCCCAGGACGAATGCCAATAGCCACGGTTTTTCACGAAGCTGTCCTTGAGCGCTTCGCGCCTGGCATCCCGCGGTGCCGGTCCGTTGCGCAGCCCTTCCTCCTCCAGCACTTCCAGCAGCACCGGCACGCCGACGTTCGAGGCATGGATGCCAACGGTGCTGATCAACTCCAGCACTTCCATCAATTCTTCAGCGGTGGCGCCATGCTTGATCGCCGCGCGCAAATGCTCCTGAACGCCCGGCGCATACAAATGCGTGGCAGCGGCATCGGCGGCAATGGCGATGAAGGATTTGACCTTGTTCTCCAGGTGGTTCTTTTTCCACGGGACCGCAGCAAACCCCGAGTACGCTTCGAGAAAACCGGCATCCAGACGCAGGATGCTGTCCCAAGCCGGGCTCCAGGCACCGCCCGCATAAATGAAAGCCTGTTTTACGTGCTGCTGTTTTTGCGTAAGCATCATCGTCTTTCCTTCATCAAGGGACCCCGGCGAACGGCACCGCCCGCCGGGATATCGGGCTATTGACCGGTCATCGCGCTGCGCGCAAATAGTCCTGATCCGAGACCGCTTCCTCCCAGACGGTTTTACCGATGGAGGTCGCCAGATGGACCATGAAGTTGGTGGTATTGGCGCCGTGCCAATGGCGCTCGTGCGGACCGATCCACACCGTGTCGCCCTGGCGAATGACTTCGGGCTCACGGCCTTCGATGCAGATCCAACCGCTACCGGCGCTGACGTAGAGCACCTGGCCTTGCTCATGGCTGTGCCAGAAGGTGCGTGCACCCGGTGTGAACGACACGTTGTTGATCGTGACACCGTCAGTGGTCGGCATCACCGGATCGGCCCAGACCACTCCGGTGAATGTCGACGACCGTTGCTCTGAAACGGCGCCACTGGCGTTACCGTGAATAACCTTCATGCCTTGCCTCCTGATGGTTCTGTGTGAAGCCGGATGCCGCCGGACATGTCGCCAATGGCATCCACTACCTTGTTGCTGATCTGGTCGCCGTAACCCAAGGCCACTTGCAGGCCGAAACTGGCCAGCGGCCCGGACGCATTGAGTGATGCGACACCGAGTTCACGGGCGCGCTCGATGTAGAGCACGACGTCCTTGCTCATCAACTTGCCGGTCAGGCCGCCTTCCAGGTAGTTGCCATCGACGATGTAGGGAAAGCGGTTCTGTGTAGCGAAGTTGACGCCGCTGCTGCTGTTGAGCACATCCAGCAGGCGGTGCAGGTCGAGCCCGGCTTTCTTGCCCGCGATCATCACCTCGGCGGTCGCCGCCAGGCTGACCGCATTGAGGAAGTTGTTGAGCAATTTGGTGGTGTGCCCGCTGCCGCTTTCGCCCATGTTGAACACCTTGCTGGCGATGGGTTCGAACACCCAGCCGAGCGCCTCGATCGTGGCAACGTCACCGCCCACCATCAGCGTCAACGTGCCCTTCTGCGCGGCAGCGGCGCCGCCGGAAATACCGGCATCGACATACTGCACGCCACGCTTGGCGAACAGGTCGCTCAAGCGGATGGTCAAGCTGGCGGCGGCGGTACTCAAGTCAACAATCGTCTGGCCTTCACGGCAATGCTGCAGAAGGCCGTCGACGCCCTCCACCACCGCTTCAACCACTTTGCTGTCCGGCAGCGACAACAGAATGACGTCGGCCCTGTCCGCAATCTCGCGGATCGAGGCGGCCGGTTGAGCGCCGGCCGCCTGCACCCGCGCTGGATCGGTGTCGTAACCGAGCACAGTCAAGCCCGAGTCGACGAGGCAGCGCGTCATTCTGCCGCCCATGTTGCCGAGTCCGACAAACCCTATTGTTTTGTTGCTCACGGCAGTTCTCCTGATGTTCAAACGTCAGAAATCCACGTCTTTGGTTTCCGGCCCCATGAACGCGCCCAGCGTGCCGATGATTCCGCCGATGAACAGCAGGACCGCAGGCGTGACAGTGAAGGGCATGACCAGGCCGAGCCAGTTCATGTAGAAAGCGTAAAAAGATGGAATGATCACCGACAGGCTGAAGCCGACACCGAAGCCCGTCGCCCGCACATCCGTGACAAAACGCTCATTGATGTAGGTCACGATCACGCCCCACGGCGCGGTCACCACCACCGACAACAGGCAGACCAGGAACATGATCAGCGGCAAGGACAGCCCCGGGACATTGGCCAGCACGTACATGATCGCGGCGCCCAGAATCGCAATGGTCGGCCCCAGAATCAGGAAGAAACGGCGCCGGCCGATTTTCTGTCCCAACATGCCCGAGGCGATGTAGCTGAAGAACAGCACGGAGTAGGAAATCAGCAGCGTGGCAGTCACTTCAAATCCGGACAGGTGCAGGGTTTTCACCAACAGGCCGGTCGGCAGGAAAATGGTGATGATGTTTTGCGTCAGCCAGAAACCGGTCATCATGACCAGCACCTGCAGCAGGTTGCGGCCGCTTTTGCCGCGCAGCAGATCCGTCAACGGCAACTTGTCCTTCGGCTTGCTGGCGTCCACTTCCCAGATTTCGGATTCAGACACCGCAAACACGTAGTACAGCGCCAACACCCCGGCCAGCAGCGCGCCGACTACGAACGGAATGCGCCAGCCCCATTGCACATAGGGCGAGTCGATGCCGGCCAGGGGGAAGAGCGCGAACATCAACATCGCCACCAGGTTGATGCTGACGTAGGCGAGCGGGAAACCGGCAATGATCAGCCCGCCGACAAAACCACGCTGGTGCTTTTTCGAATACTCGATGGCCAACGGCATGGCCCCGGTATAACCGCCGCCGAGAAAAATCCCGTCGATGAACCGTAGCAACACCAGCAGCAAGTAAGACCAGACGCCGATGCTGTCATACCCCGGCAGCAGCGCGATCAATAGCGTGACCACACCAAAGCCAGTCACCGAATAGATCGAAGCCATCCGCCGCCCCGTTGTATCGGCGATCATGCCGAACAACAGTGCACCAATCGGTCGCCCCAGCAGCGTGGTGATAAACACCAGCGAAGCGAGAATGGCTTCCATGCCCGGCGACAGGTTGGTCGGCTGAAAATAGAACAACACCGGCGCCAGAACCACGACCGGCAAGTAGATATCGAACATGTCGATGTACTCAGAGAAAAACGCACCTTTGATGGCGTTTTTCCTCTTCTTTTCTATCGACTGCTCCGACTCGATCGGTCGGACAGGTGCATAAGTAGCCATGACGTTTCCTTATAATTATTGTTGAGACGTTAAGCGTCGTATCGAACAGCGTTGAGATCAGTGCTTCTCGGCTTGTGCCTCGTAGGCCTTGATCGCTTCAGAGGCGACCCGGAATGCAGCAAGCCCCACCGGGACACCGCAATACACAGACGCCTGCATCAGTACCGCGCGAATTTCCTCCTTGGAAACCCCGTTCTTGAGTGCGCCCTTCACATGAACAGAGAGTTCATGGTGCTGACTCATGGCCGTTAACAGCGCCAGGTTAATGATGCTGCGCGTCTTGAACGGGAGCGTTGGATCGCCCCATATCTCGCCCCAGCAGTATTCGGTGACGAGCTTTTGCACGGGACGGTTGAAGTCGTCGGCCGACGCCCAGGATTTCTCGACATGGCTTTCGCCCAAGACTTCCTTACGATTGTCGAAGCCTTTATCAAAGCGGTCGTTATCTTCCATAGTCTCTCTCCAGCAGATTTATCGTAGTATCGAGTTATTGTCATACAATCAAAACAGGCAAATTTTTTTGATGCGGATTTCCCGCACCAAAAAGGTTGTCACCTTGAGACTTAGCCGCCGGCGTAGCCGACCATGGCTTTGACTTCGAGGTATTCGCGCAACCCGTACTCGCCCCATTCCCGCCCGTTGCCGGACTGCTTGTAGCCGCCGAACGGTGCAGCGAAATCGGCGGGCGGATAATTCAAATGGACGCTGCCCGCCTGCAGGGCGCGCGCCACCTGACGGGCTCGTGCCAGGTCAGCAGACTGCACATAGGCCGCAAGACCGTAGTTCGTGCCATTGGCGATCGCAATGGCCTCGGCTTCGGTGTCGTAAGCGATCATCGAGAGCACGGGACCGAAAATCTCCTCCTGCGCGATGGTCATCTCGGGGGTGACCCCGGCGAATACCGTAGGCTTGATGTAATAGCCGCGAGAGATACCGTCCGGCAGACCCGGCCCACCAATCACCAATTGCGCGCCCTCATCGATACCGGTTTGAATCAGCGCCTGTACGCGTTTGAATTGCGCGTGATTGACCACCGGCCCCAATTGAGTCGACGCCTCGGAAGTCGGGCCGACGCTGAAGGCCTGCGCTGCACGTTTGGCGATCTGGATCGCATCGGCCATCAATGCCCGGGGAATCAGCATTCGGGTAGGAATCGAGCAGGACTGCCCGCTGTTGGTGAAGCAGGCCGCGACCCCTCGGGTCACGGCGTCTTGCAGATTGACGTCGTCGAGCAAGATATTGGCGGATTTCCCACCCAGCTCCTGAGCCACTCGCTTGACCGTCTCGGCGGCGGATTTCGCCACCAGCACGCCCGCTCGCGTAGAACCGGTGAACGACAGCATGTCGATACCCGGATGCGCAGCGATGACCGCCCCGACACCGGGCCCGTCGCCGTTGACCAGATTGAACACACCCGGTGGTACGCCTGCCTCATCAAGGACTTCGGCGAACAGCAGCGCACTGAGCGGGGAGTACTCACTTGGCTTGAGCACCATGGTGCAGCCGGCCGCCAACGCGGGGGCAATTTTCACCACGATCTGATTGATCGGCCAGTTCCAGGGCGTGATCAGCCCACAGACCCCAACCGGTTCGAAGCGCAACATCGTGCTGCCTTGAGGCTCCTCGAACCGGAAGCGCTTGAGCACCTCGATCAGTTGATTGAGATGCAGCGGGCCGCGCGGGACCTGACCGTTACGAGCGAAGGTGATCGGTGAGCCCATTTCCACGCGCATCGCTTCGGCGAATTCTTCCTGGCGACGCTCATAAATGGTCACGATCCGTTCGAGCAAAGCGATGCGCTCGGCAACACTGCGCCCGGCGTAATCGGGTAACGCGGCACGGGCCGCCGCCACTGCGCGGTCGACGTCAGTGGCATTGCCCAACGCCAGACGATCGACAACGAGTTCGGTGGCCGGATCGATGACGTTGAACCATGTGGGAGAAGCCGGCTCCACCCACTCACCGCCGATATAAAAACTGGCTGCACGAGACATTCGATTCACTCCGTTACTGAATGATGGATTGCTGTGTTCAAAAACCCGGGCGAGCAATCATTCGCCGTCGTTGTCGACCAGCAGTCTGTACATTTCGGTGTGGTCGGTGGTTGGCGTCGACTGCTTCGACACCTCATCCCAGAGCGCGGTCGCGGTTTTGCCCAAGCGCATGGGGTAGCCGAGCGCGTCGGACAGGCCCCGGGCAATCTTCAGGTCCTTGTTCATCAGTTGCATCGAAAAACCGGAAGCGAACGAACCGCTGAGCATGAACTGCCGGGCTTTGTTTTCCGAGGTGTTGCTGCGCCCGCTGGAGGCGTTGAGCACGTCGACCATCACGTCCGGGTCGATACCAAACCGCTTGGCCACGTGCAGGGCTTCAACGGTGGCCATCAGCCCGGCCGCCGACACATAGTTGTTCAAGGCTTTGGCCGCATGGCCAGAACCGGCGGTGCCGATGTGCAGAATGTTCTTGCCCATGGCTTCGAGCAACGGCTGGCAGCGCTCCATCACCGCCGCATCGCCACCGACCAGAATCGCCAGCGTGCCGTCCACAGCGCGTTTGACGCCGCCGGAAACGGGCGCATCCAGGTAATCGAGGTCGAAGGCTTTCAATTTCAGCGCGAGATCACGGGAGCGCGCCGGCTCCGAGGAACTCATGTCGATTACCACCGCGCCAGGCCGTAACGAAGCGGCCCAACCGTCTGCACCTTCACTGCCCAGCAGCACGCTTTCGACGATGGCGGAGTTCGGCAACATGGTGATCAGTACATCAAGGGATCGGGCATTGCCAGCGTCGAGGCGCGTGGCCTTGAGCATGGGCAGGATTTCGGCCAGACGCGCTTCATCTGCGTCGGCCAGGAAAAGTTCATAACCTGCCTTTGCCAGACAAGTCGTCATCGGAACCCCCATCATGCCAAGCCCGATGAAGCCGATTCGTTGCGATTGAGTCATTTCCAAGCCCTATTGTTTTCTTGTCGGGTCATGCTTTGGCAGCCGTCGACAGCACAGAGGCTATTTCGAGGCAGGCCGGCAGTTGGACTAAAACTATAGGACTGTCATACAATCGGTCAATAGGCTAATCGGCCTATTTTTTTGATCAGTACCTTCCCCAGGAGATTCACATGATTGTTGAATTGCGTATTTATCACTGCGCACCGGGTCGCCTTCCCGCGTTGCACGAGCGCTTTACCAAGACGACGTTGGGGTTCTTCGAGAAGCATGGAATCGAGCAGTTGGGCTTCTGGACGACGCTGGCCGGTCCGACCAATCAGTCGCTGACTTACATGCTCAAGTGGGCGAGCCTTGCCGAGCGCGAGGCGAAATGGAACGCGTTCCAGGCGGATCCCGAATGGATCGCCAAGCGCGCGGAAAGCGAAGCACAGGCCATCATCGTCGAGCGGATCGAGAACCAGTTCCTGGCGCCCACCGCGTATTCGGCACTGCGTTAAGGCAAGACAGGGCCAGCCGCCGCCTGACGATCGTCAGCGGCGGCCTGGCTTTAAGGGATCAATGTTCTTCAGGCGACCGGGCTTGAACTGCCCTGCTGTTCCAGCAACTCCAGAACGTTTTGCGAGGCATTTTCCACGTGCAACAACGCCGCGGCACAAGCACCGGCCTCATCGCGCAGCTGGATCAAGCGAACGATTTCCTTGAGCTCTGCCAAGGTATGCACCATGCGCCCCTCACGCCCCAGGGATAACGCCCGCAACAGACTGACGCGATTGTTGAGTTGCGCCAGCATGCCGCCGACCACGGCGCTCTGCTCGATGTCCAGCAGCACGTGATAAAAACGCTGCTTGATGTCCAGCAACGCAGTACCGTCGCGCTGGGCCGTATGGGATTGCTGCACGAACTCGTCGAAGACAGCGGCCAGTTCGGCAACGTCTTCGTCAGTGGCATGGCGAACGAAATTGCGCACGGCCAGCACCTCCAGAGCCCCGCGTACGTCGTAGATCTGGATCGCGTCCTTGGCATTCACCGAGGCGACATAAGCCCCGCGATGCGGGACCTGCTCCACCAGGCCTTCAGCCTCAAGCTGACGCAGCGCCTCGCGCAACGAGGTACGGCTGACGTCCAGGGCCGTGTAGAGCGTTTGTTCCACGAGGCGGTCGCCTGGCTTGAATCGACCGGAAATGATTTCGTTGCGTAGGGCATCCTGCACCTGATGCCGCAATGAAGCCGCCTGGCGGTGAACTTTCATAATGTATTCCCAAAGCCTTAATAGTATTAATCATGCTAGCGGGCAGCATCTCCCCAGGAATAAAACTCCCGAGCGCCCCGGGCAACCGTGCCCAACGACCAGCGGTATCGCTGATGCCGCAAGTCAATATGATTGTATGACACGTAACCCCAAGAAAAATACAGAAGAAAATTTTTGCTCACGTGCACCGTCACAACCTGGCGGCAAATATCTCGAACTCCATCCTTAGCGCTGTATCCAATGTGTAGGTCAATGGAGGTAAGCGATATGAACAACGATGACCGTGTTAACGACCCCGAAACAAAAACTACGTGGCCCACCGATGCGTCCGGCAAACCCGTCAAAGTGGTCGAAAAAGATCTTGAGGAAAGCGAGGGTGACGCCAGCGGTGTCGATCAAACCCTTACGCCCTCTTCAACTCGAACCCAGGAGCAGGAAGCCGAGGAGCTCAGTCGAAAGATAGCCGAGATAGAACGTAAGGTCGCCGATGGCAACTAGCAAAATGCTTGAAGCTGCCGGAGTCGAGAGCGGCCAGGAACCGGGACGGGGTTGGCCGCTTTTTTTTCGATGAGAGACACAGGGGGCCGCCACCTGCTCGCTCTCGGAGCAAGCGTCGGAAGCGGCCAACCGTGAACCCGCTGGTGCGTCGGGCGTATGAGCTGATCAAAAGCAGTCAAGGGCACTGATGCCCCGATTTCAGCTGCCCGTACCGCCGTGGGCTTCTTCAAAGAAGTAGTCCTTCCAGCTCGCTGCCTTGTTTTTCAGCACGCCCAACTCCTGCAGTTTCTCGGCATAGATGAAGGTGCGCTGTGGCACGACGGTGAAGTCGATTTCGGGGTCGGCGACGATTTTCTCAACCAGCGGCAAGGCCAACTTCGATTGCTCCACCCGAATGTAGGTCTGGGCGGCCGCAGGCTTGTCGGCCTTGATGATTTTCTCGGCCTCGGCCAGTGCGTCGTAGAACGCCTTGTAGGTTTTCGGGTTTTCGTCGTGGAATTTTTCAGTGGTGTACAGCACGTTAAACGTGGCTTGGCCGCCGAGCACGTCGTAGGAGCTCAGCACCTTGTGCACGTTGGGATTCTGCAGTTCCTGATACTGGAACGGCGGGCTGGAAAAGTGTGAGTTGATCTCTGAGCCGCCCGCAATCAGCGCCGCCGTTGCATCCGGGTGCGCAAGGCTGATCGAGATGTCGTCAAACTTCTTGTAGTTGTCTTTGCCAAACTGCTTGGCCGTTTCGATCTGCAACGTGCGCGACTGGAAACCCACCCCCGCCGCCGGTACGGCGATGCGATCTTTCTCGGTGAAGTCCATGAGGCTCTTCACATTCGGATTGTTCGTCAGCAGGTAATTGGGCATCGAGCCCAGCGACGCGATGGCCTTGACGTTCTGCTTGCCCTTGGTCCGATCCCAGATCGTGAGCATCGGCGGCACACCGGCCGACACCACATCCAGCGCGCCGGCCAACAGCGCCTCGTTCATCGCCGTGGCACCGGAGATGCTGTTCCAGTCGACCTTGATGTCGAGGCCCTGCTCCTTGCCATGCTTCTCGATGAGCTGCTGATCGCGCACCACATCCAATATCAGGTAACCGATACCAAATTGCTGGGCAATGCTGATTTTGCCTTCGGCGTGAACGCCGGAGCTCAAGAACATACCCGCCGCAGCCAGGGAGGCCGCCAACACTGTCAACGCTGAACGCTTGAAGGGAGTTGCCATGAAAACCTCAAAGTCATTGCAAGAATTAAGAAATAAAAACGATAAAAAAGCGGCCGGGGCCGCGTTTTTTTTCCGACTCAAGCCTGAGTCCGACAATCTCAGAGCTTGGCGATCGAGACCTCGGTGGATTTGACGAAGGCGATGACTTCGCTACCAATTTTCAATTCCAGATCACGCACTGAGCGGGTGGTAATCACTGAAGTGACGATGCCGGAGGCCGTTTGCACATCGACTTCGGAAACCACTTCGCCTTCCAGAATTTCCTTGATGACGCCCTTGAACTGGTTGCGAACGTTGATTGCTTTGATGGTCATGTGAGGCTACCTGTCTGAGAGTGGGCAAATCAGCACTGCTGTGCAGGCCTTCAAAGTGCACCTCCTGAAATAATATTAAAAGGAATAAATAACGATTTATTTATTCCTGAAATGAATATCAAATCTGACGATTGCCCACCTACCTCAAACGATGACTACGCCAGACTGGCGTGCCCCCAGCGCCGATGAAGTCCACGGGCCAAGGCATCCAGGGCAAACCCCAACACGCCGATCAGCAGCACCATCGCCATCAGTCGCCTGCTGATCGGCGTGCCATTGGGGTTGATGATCGGCAGCTACCGACATCTGGAAGCGGCGACGACGCCGGTGTTTCAGTTCCTGCGGATGATCTCGCCGTTGTCCTGGATGCCGGTGGTGTGATGCTGGGCCCTGGACAACCCTGAGTCATCGGAGCAGTTCTTGCGGTCGGTCATCAATGCCTGGCCGGCCTCTCCACCTTTGTAAGTGATGATGCAGCACAGGAGCCGCTATTCAATTTCCGGCCCCCATCACTTTCCTTCAGGCAAAAAAAAATCCCAGGCAGCTGATGGACGCCTGGGACTTAAAAATGCATAAACCGTGGTGGTGAACGCGACGCGGATATTACGGAATATTTCGGCCTGTAACAAGATATTTTGATTAACCACAAGGTTACTAAGTCTTCTAACCCCTTAAATATCCACACATTTTTTAAGGACGACTGTCGGTCACCTACAGATACCAGCGATATTCACGCGCACTGATTTCGTGCATGAACGCCAAATGATCCTGACGTTTGTTTTCGCAGTAGACATCCACAAACTCCGCGCCCAACCCCTCGCGCAATTGCGCATGGCTTTGCATCGACTGCACGGCTTCCAGCATTTCCAACGGGAAATCGATACCACTGCCGCGATCTTCGTTGAGTGATGCTATCGGTTCACGACCGGCCTCCAACCCCTGCTCCAGCCCCACCAGAATCGCCGCCAACACGAGATAGGGGTTGGCATCGGCGCCGGCCAGGCGATGTTCGATGCGCAGGTTTTTAGCGTCCGACTCGGGCACCCGCAGGCAGGCGTCACGATCTTCAAACCCCCAACTGGCGCGCGTCGCGACGTTCACCGTGCCACTCAAACGACGCAGCGCGTTGTGATTCGGGGCAAAGATCGGCATGCAATGGGGCAACAACTCAAGACAACCGGCTACCGCATGGCGCAGTGGTTGCTGCCCGTTCGCCGCTAACAGGTTGTTGCCCGCTTCGTCGTAAAGACTGACATGAACATGCATGCCGCTGCCGGGGTGCTGCAAGTAGGGTTTTGCCATGAAGCTGGCGCGGTAATGGTGCTTGAGGGCTACACCTCGCGTGCTGCGACAAAACAGGGCGGCCCAGTCAGCGGCGCGCAGGCCGTCATCGAGGTGACCGAAATTGATCTCGAACTGGCCCGGGCCCAGCTCTGCCGTGATCACCGTGGTGTCGATGCCTTGTACCCGCGCGGTCTCGACCATGTCATCGAGCACCGGTGAAAACCGCGACAGCCGTTCGATGTGCATGTTCGGCTGATCATCCGCATCGTCGGTCAACGGATCGCGGGCAAATTGTGGCAAGCCGTCACGTAACTGCCGATCGAACAGGTAGAACTCCAGCTCGAACGCGACCACAGGGAAAATCCCTTTGCGAGCGAGTCGCTCCAGCACCTGCGCCAACACTTCACGCGGTTCGAAGACGATCGGTTTTTCAGTACCGCTGGAGGTAATCAGCATCTGTCCCAGCGGTTGCTTTTCCCAGTCCACGAGCTTGAGCGTACCGGGCACCAGGCGACGGGGAGCATCCGGGTCACCGTCGTTGAAACAGTAGTCGCCGATCTTGAACAGCCCACCCTGAGTGCCGAGCAACACACAATTTTGTGGCAGCTTGAGCGCGCTGCCGGCGGCCACTTTTTCGAGCATCTCGATCGGGTAGCGCTTGCCGTAAAAGTGCCCGGGAATGTCCAGGGAAATCAGGTCCACGTAACGCACATCCGGGAAGCGCTGACGGAACGTACGCACCTCGGCAACCAGATCAGAGCAGACAGCATCCATCGTTGTGTTTCCTTGTTGTTTTTATCAGGTGTAAACCCAGAGCACCCGGGTCAGTCGATCCGAGAGATTGCCGTAGCGACAATGGGCATGGCTGGCCAGTTGAAAACTGTCCCCGGTATGCAAGGTGACCGGCTCGTCGTCGCCCAGCCACAGCGTCAGCTCGCCCTCGAGGACATAACCACCCTGCTCCGAGCTGTCATTCATGTGCCGGTCACCACTGCTGGCGCCGGGCTCCAGCTGGCTTTCGAGCATTGAGAATGACGCCCTCATCTTCGGCGAAACCAGGATGTCGGTAATGCCGTCGGCGTAATACAGCGTGCGACGCTCATCCGGCCGGGTCACCCATGGCAGGGCCATGGGTTTGGGCAGGCTGTAGAAATAGGTGGTCGGCACGCCGAGGGTTTCGCTGATGGCGGTCAAATCCGCCACTGTGGGGCGTGACAGCCCACGCTCGACCTGGGAGAGAAAACCGACCGAGCGACCGATTTTGTCCGCCAGCTCCTTGAGCGTGTATTTTTTGTGTTTGCGCAGGTCCTGAATCAGGATCGCCAGCGCCGAAATTTCTTCTTGCATGTCCATCTAGAGGGTTTCCAGAAATTGATTTTTCAGAGGCTATCGCGCAGCCGATACCAGGCCTTGCCGATGGCTTCCAGCGGCGCTGCCATGTATTTTCCACCGGGAAAACTGCCGTTGATCAACCCCTGGTACAAGGCCAGTTCATCCGGCCGACCGAGTATCGCGTCAGACACGGCGCGAGCCCCGGCCAAGGTCGGCAGCACGCCGTGCCCGGAGTAACCCTGCATCCAGTAGAGGTCGCCCCGTCGACCGATATCAGGTGTGCGCTTGAGGGTGAGGTCGATGTGGCCGCCCCAGGCAAACTCCAGTTCGACGCCCTTGAGTTGGGGAAACACACGCTCCAAAAACGGCCGCGTCGCGGCGGCAATGTCCTTCGGCATGCCCCCAAGGTATGTGCAGCCACCGCCGAACAGCAGGCGGTTATCCGGGGTGCGACGGAAATAATCGAGGACAAACTGATTGTCGGTGACGCATACATTGCTCGGCAGCAGCGCGGTCGCCTGCGCTGGCGAAAGCGGCGCGGTGGCCACCTGATAGGTGCCGACCGGCAACACACAACTCGATAGTTTCGGATCAAGCCGATCAAGGTAAGCGTTGCACGCCAGCACCAGCACGTCTGCCCGAATGCGACCACGCTCAGTGGTAACCACGTACTGACCGCCCTCTTCGCGATAGCTCAGCGCCTTGCTTTGTTCATGAATGCGTCCACCGGCGCGCTCTATCGCGGCGGCCAGGCCGAGTGCCAGTTTCAGAGGGTTCAGATGCCCGCCTTCGGGATCAAACAGACCCGCCTGGTAACGTTCACTGGCGACCCATTGCGGTAACTGTTCACGCGCAATGAATTGCAAACCATCGTGGCCCCACTTGTGGCTGGCCTCGTGTTGCCACTCTGTCAGCAGATTCACCCGTCGCGGCATCACCGACGTCCAGAGGTGACCGGCCCGATAGTCGCAATCGAAATCATGCCGTGCGGGTAATGCGCGTAATTCCTGTGCTGCCCAGCGCATGCCGTCCCACAACCGCCGCGCGCGCTCGTAACCGAGCGCAGCCTCCAACGGCGGCATATCACACGACCAACCGAGAATGGCCTGACCGCCATTGCGCCCCGACGCCGCCCAGGCCACCCGACTGGCTTCCAGCAGCGTCACGCGCTTGCCGGCCAGGGCCAGGCGCAATGCCGTATGCAAGCCACTGAAGCCGGCTCCGATAATCAACACCTCGGTGCTCTGCTCGCCTTCCAACGCAGCACGATCCACCAGGCGATCCGCGCAGGAATGGGCGTAATAACTGGCAACGTGGCGGGTTGATTGCTGGAACATGCGGGCCTCATGAAATTTTATACTTTTATTTTCATGAAAAACTACACGCTAAATTTCACAACGGCAACTGTTCGAACCGCAAAAAAAATCCCGCCCAAGATGATTTGGGCGGGACTTTTTCACACAGCGTTGCCGAAATCAGGCAATCGGGATCAGCGGATCCGCTGCTGCCCAGGCGGCTTCGCGGTTAGCCGCCGGTGGGTAGATCCACACGGTGTTGATCTGCGTCTTCAGGTTCTTGCCTTCCTGTCTGGTCAGTTTGACCTGGCGATCCCAACCCTCAGTGTAAACGGCACCCCAGGCGCCAAGGTCCAGGCAGGTCACGTATTTGGGCTGGCGGTACGGCGTCGGATCCACACCCAGAATCTGCGCAGCGACGTTATTGCCGGCATGACGGCCCAGAACAATGGCGTGCTGGCAGGTCATCAGCGCGTAGTTGCCGATGTCATCGGTGGCGGCGTAAGCGACGTCGCCGGTAGCGAAGATATCGTCCTGGCCGATTACTTTCAGTTGGCTGTCCACGTGCAGACGGCCAAGGTGATCGCGTTCCGCCGGGATCTGTTCGGTCAGCGAGCTGGCGCGCACACCGGTGGTCCAGATCACGGTCTTGGCCTCGATACGCTGGCCGTCGGTCAGGGTGACACCGCTTTCATCGACGGAAACCACCGACGCCTTCAAGCGCCATGTCACACCCGTCTCAATACTGGCTTCCTCAATCGACTTGGCGATTTCAGCGCCCATGGACCCGCCAATTTTGTCGCCGCGATCAACGATGATCACCTCGATGTCTGCGCGATCACCCACGATGGCCCGCAGACGCGCCGGCATTTCAGTCGCCGTTTCAATCCCGGTGAAGCCGCCACCGGCTACCACCACGGTGTTGCGGGCTTTGCTTTGCGGCAGGCTGGCCAGGGACTTGAGGTGGTTTTCCAGGCGAACGGCCTGTTCGATCTGGTCGACATCGAACGCATGTTCGACCACGCCCGGGGTGGCAGGGTTGGCGAGACGGCTACCGGTGGCCAGAACGAGTTTGTCGTAGCTGCACACGTGTTTGACACCCGAGGCATCGACGTAACCCACCTGCTTTTGCTGCACGTCGATGGTCTCTGCAGCGCCCTGGATGAACTTGACGCCGACCGCATCGAACAGTTCGCCGATCGGCGCGGCCAGTTGGTGTGCATTCGGTTCGTAGAAGCGTGGACGCACGCGAAGCTCGGCCTGCGGGGCCAGGACGGTCACTTCAAAGTCGTCATGACCATGAATGTCGAACAGGCGCGTGGCGCTCAGAGCCGTCCACATGCCACCGAAACCTGCGCCGATTACCAGGATGTGTTGTTTCATTTTCTACTCCGGGGGAAGACCGATCAGTGAATTTGTCAGAGGTCATGCGCTTGCCGACGCCGATCGAACAACTACGACTGTATTGATCCTAGTTAAACCACGCAATCGGTTTTTATCGATGGCAACTATCGAAAAATTTGACTCTCCATCGCGAGCACCACAGCAGCACAGCGCTGCGTTCACTAAAGAGGCTTCACGGGATGAGGTTCGTTGCCCGGCTAACGCTCAGCTGTTAATATTTACGACAACATTAGTCGGAGATCGATATGTCTCTTTACAGCGCGGGCGTTGAGTACGGCATTCATTGCCTGATTTTTCTGGTGGGTCATTGCGGCGACACCCGTGAGGCGAGCGTGCGCGACCTGGCTGAGCTGCAAGGCGTACCTCTGGACTATCTGGCAAAAATCTTCACCAAACTGGCCAAGGCAAAACTGGTGGTGGCCACTGAAGGCGTGCGTGGCGGATTCAAACTGGCCCGGCCCTCCGACGAAATCAGCGTGCTTGATATCGTCAACGCCATCGATGGCCAGAAGCTCATCTTCGATTGCCGCGAGATTCGCGGTCGTTGCGCCTTGTTTGAAGGTTCCGCCCCGGCCTGGGCGGTGGCAGGTCCCTGCTCGGTCCATGCCGTCATGATGACCGCGCAGAAACGCATGGAAGACGCCCTCGCCCAGCAGACCATTCTAGATCTGGCCAGAAAGGTGGGACGAAAAGCGCCAGAGCCATTCAATGCTCAGGTGGACAACTGGCTGAACGACCGTCGAGAAAAGAAAGGCGGTGCAAGCCCCCAGGCGAACGACGAGCAGATCATCCAGGTGACCGACATCACCGACTGACGCTTACAAGCAGTCTCGCACGGCCTTGCGCAGCGCCTCGGACTTGGCCCAGGGCGGGCCCTGATAAAGCGATACCCGGCTGCCATCCCTGGATTTCACAATGTCCACGATCTCGTCGGCCGTGATAATGCTCGGGGCGTTGATCCTGTAGCCATTGGCAATCGCGGATTGAGTCGTATTGGGAATTTCCCGCTGCCACGCGGGCAGCACGCACGCGGCATAGTCCTTCGGCGCCTTCTCACTGTACTTGCTGACATTCGGCTCACCCGGCACCAGAGACGCGGGCAACGAACACCCCGCCAGCAGCGCCACCACCACGCCCCCCATCAACATCCGCATGACGCTTCCTTATCCTGAAAACAGAAATGTAGCCTGTCGCTGCCCGGACACCACCGCTTAACAGCCCTTAGCGCGGGGCGTCAGGATCGCCGGGGTCCGGGTATGACCGCTCGTTCAGATAGGTCATCCATCTTTCATACGCTTCATGCTGCCATTGAGTGACCCGCTCCCATTCCGGGCCGCTCAGCTGATGAGCAGAAATCAGCGTCATCATTTCCGTCGTCGCCGCGTCCAGGTCAACGATCAGCTCATGAGCATGAAACCTAAAGTCATCGGTCGTCGTCATTTGAAGTGGCCTCGCCCTAGCGACAATTCGCTACTTGAGTACGACACCAGATCTGCGCATTCGCGTGCATCTTCCCGACAAAAGGCTGTACCCACGGTTCAGACGAACAAAACGTCCTGTCCCGGGAAATGGGACTAAAATTTTGTAGCGGAGATTGTCAGGAGGTCATCATGTGGCTCAACGAATCTGAAAACGAACTTCGACGCGACCTGCAAGGCCTTGCGTCGGACTTGAGATGGTCAGCGGTAGAGCTTTTGCGCATCGCAGAGCAACTACGCCAGGCCGGCAATGATGTGGATGCGCAAGCAACCCTGAAGCTGTGCGAGTTGTTTCAGGGAAATGAAGAACGACTGAAGGGTTATGCCGAGGAAGTGAAAGCCAAGCACATCACTCGAACAAAACCTCACTAGCAGGAGCGCGGTCATGAACAAGCCTCTATACGCGCTGGTCATCATGCTGGCAGCGTCGGGTGGCTGCAGCACTGACTCACACGTCTATCGCGACCAGCCGCTGGTCGCCAAAGTCGACACCGGCATGAGCAAGGAGCAAGTCCAGCAGATCGGCGGCCAGCCCTTATCGATAACGCAGCGCACGGTTGTGCCCGGCACATGCTTTGACTACAAGCTGACGCAGGATGGTCATCAGAAGCCGTACAACGTCAGCTTCGACGGCCGGGGCAAGGTCGATCACACAAGCTTCATGACCTGCGCGGAATGGAGCCACATACAACAAAAAGCCCGGGAACCGTCCCACACCAGCGGCGGTATGGGTGGAGGCGGCGGTTACTGATCATCACCCCCGGCGTAATAAAAAGCCCCGGCTGGCCGGGGCTTGAGGCGCACTATCGATCCGCCTTCGGGTTGCGTGCAGGCCGACTCGAAGTGGCCCTGTAGCCAGGAAGCGACGCCGCATAGGCCAGTGCTTCTTCTCTGCTGCCAAACGATCCAAGGCGGTCACCTTTGGTGCACACCCGCCAGGGTCCGTTGTTTACGCTGAGTACGTCATAGCCGTTCATGTGCATTTTGTTCAGCATCGGAACGCTCATAGTCACCTCCATTTCGGCAGTGATATCCAGGATTGACTTACCTACCTTACACCCACCCCTTGCCCAGGTGCCGACCAGACGTCGCGACAGGATTCCGGCATTCGATTGCACTTCCAGCCCCCTTCTCCCCTCCAACCAGCCAGCCAGATAGACGCATAAATCACTCCCGGCCTGAATATTGCAGTTTTATGACTGTTTTATGACAAGCGGCAGTTAGGTAACACATGAAAGTACGCGCAACCGTCATTTGTGAGCACGACCGACATATTCTTCTGGTGCGCAAGCCAAGGTGTCGCTGGACGTTGCCCGGCGGAAAGGTCGAGCGCGGTGAAACCATCGCGGCAGCTGCCACGCGCGAGCTTCAGGAAGAAACCGGCCTGGGGGTCGATGGTCTGCTGTACCTGATGGAACTGGAAACCGGCAGCACCCGACATCACGTTTACGAAGCCTCGGTGCTGAACCTGGATGAGGCCCGTCCGCAAAACGAAATCTTCGACTGCATCTGGTACCCGCTGGACGCGGTACACAACCTGAACACCAGCGACGCGACGCTCAGGATTGTCAGAGCGTTTCAGCGTCGCCTGTAGGCTGTTCAGCCCTGGTCGCCGCCGCCCACCGGCATGATCATGCCGGTGATATAGGACGCTTCGTCGCTGGCCAGAAACAGAATAGCGCCCGCCTGCTCATCCAGCGTGCCGTAGCGCTTCATCAAACTGCTGTCGAGCGTCTGGTCGACGATTTGCTGATACCACACCTTCTCTTGAGCACTCTGTTCGGCGCTGTTGCGCGGAATCATCCGCGGTGGCGCCTCGGTGCCGCCGGGCGCGGTGGCGTTGACCCGCACGCCGCGACCGGCGGTTTCAAATGCCAGGCAAGCCGTCAGCGCATTGACCCCGCCCTTCGCCGCCCCGTACGGCACGCGATTGATGCTGCGAGTGGCAATGGACGAAACATTGACGATGGCACCACTGCCCTGCTCAAGCATGATCGGCAGCGCGGCATGGCAGCACCACAGCGTCGGGAACAGCGAGCGGCGCACTTCGGCCTCGATCTGCGCGGCTTCGTAGTGTTCGAAAGGCTTGGCCCAGATCGTCCCGCCGACATTATTGATGAGTATGTCCAGACGACCGAAACGCTCGACAGCGGTCTGCATCACCCGGCTGCATTCGCCGTACTGCTCAAGATCGGCGGTCAGGGCAAGCACCTGGCTCACCGCCCCCAATTCCTTCTGTACCTCGAACACCAGCTCGGAGCGATCAACCAGAATCAACCGCGCCCCTTGGGCCGCCATGCGCTCGGCCACCCGCCGACCGATGCCTTGGGCAGCACCGGTGATCAGTGCGACTTTTTCGTGAAATCTGTTCATACCTGCCTCGTGTTCACGCCCCTGTAGGAGCTGCCGCAGGCTGCGATCTTTTGCTTTTGTTTTTCAAAATCAAGATCAAAAGATCGCAGCCTGCGGCAGCTCCTACAGGGCTCATCGTAAAAAAGGTTATGCCGCGCTGGCGGCAAACTTCTCGTAGTAGAAATTCGCCGGCGCGATGCCTTGCTCGCGAATGAACTGACTGACCGCTTCGACCATCGGCGGCGGGCCGCACAGGTAGACATCGACGTTGCCATCGTTCAAATGCTTGGGCTCGATATGCTGGGTCACGTACCCCTTGAGCGGGTGTTGACTGTCAGGGCTGGCGACACAAGCACTGAAGCTGAAATTCGGAATTCGCGCGGCGAAGGCTTCCAGTCGATCCATTTCCACCAGGTCGAAATCGTTGGTCACGCCGTAGATCAAATGCAGCGGATGCTCACTGCCCTGCTCGGCGATTTTTTCCAGCATCGCGGTGAATGGCGCCAGACCGGTACCACCGGCCAGCAGCAACAACGGACGGCGAATATCGCGCAGATAGAAACTGCCCAGCGGCCCGGCCAGGCTCATGCTGTCGCCAGCCTTGGCCATGCTGGTGAGGAAACTGCTCATCAAGCCACCGGGCACGTTGCGAATCAGGAAACTGACTTCGCCGTCACGCTGCAACGAGCTGAACGAATAGGCGCGAGTCTGTTCGCTGCCGGGAATCCCGAGGTTCACATACTGCCCCGGCAAAAACGCCAGTTTGCTCAAGGCTTCGCCCTTGATCGACAGCGCGATGGTGCTGTCGGACAACTGGCGCACGGCGCTGATGGTCGCGTCGTAGCTGGCCTGGCGGGTGCGGCAAACGTCCGAGGAGGTCGGCACCCGGACCACGCAATCGCTCAGGGCGCGCATCTGGCAGGTCAGGACGAAACCTTGCTCGGCTTCATCACTGCTGAGGGCGTCTTCGATGTATTCCTCGCCCAGGTCGTAGCGACCGGCCTCGGCGAAACACTTGCAGGTGCCGCAGGCGCCGTCGCGGCAGTCCAGCGGAATATTGATGCCCTGGCGATACGCGGCGTCGGCCACGGTTTCGCCAGCGTTGGCGTCGATGAAACGGGTGACGCCGTCTTCAAAATTGAACGCGATGGAATGAGTCATGACGGCTGCCTCACAGGTGGTAAACATCGATGACCTGGCGAACGTAGTCGTTCTTCAGGATCACTTTCTTGGCCTTGATCAGCGGGTTTTCACCGCGCACATCGAGGGTGTAGAAACTGCTGCCAAAATAGCTGTCGACGGTCTTGTAGCGAAAGCTCAGGGTGTGCCAATTGAAGCGCACCTTGCACAGGCCGTCGGCCTGTTCAAGCAGCTCGATGTTGTTGATGTTGTGGGAGGTGCGGGTGTCCGGCATGGTGGCGCTGGAACGCTCGGTCTTGATGCGGAAGACGCGGTCTTCCAGGCCGGTGCGGTTGCCGTACCAGATCAGCGAGATTTCCCGCTGCGGGTCTTCGGTCAACTCGTCATTGTCATCCCAGGACGGCATCCAGAACGTTGCATCCGGGGCGTACAACTCCAGCCACTCGTCCCACTGCCGGTCATCGAGGTAACGGGCTTCGCGGTAGAGAAAGTCGCGCACGGCTTCATAGGTGATGGTCATTGCACGGCCTCCACTGCAATCAGTCCGGACTGTTCGGCCGCTAATGCCTTGAGCATGGTTTGCTGCCAGTACTTGTGTTGCAGCACGAACAGGCCTTCGTCTTCAGTGCGCACCCCGCTGAGCAGCGGATGCAGGTCGATTTCCTTGGCCGCGTCATCGGCGCCTTCGATCCAGTGCTCGGCGCCACGGGACATGTCGTTCCAGGCGGTCACGCTGCCCTGATAGCTGGTCTGGCAGGAGCGAAACTCTTCCAGATCGTCCGGGGTGGCCATGCCGCTGACGTTGAAGAAATCCTCGTACTGACGAATCCGGCTCGAACGCGCGTGGTCGCTTTCACCTTTGGGGGCGATGCAGTAAATGGTGATTTCCGTGCGGTCGACCGAGATCGGCCGGGCGATACGGATCTGCGAGCTGAACTGGTCCATCAGGTACACGTTCGGGTACAGGCACAGGTTGCGCGAATTCTCGATCATCCAGTCGGCGCGAGCCTTGCCGAAGTCCTCGGCCAGCTCATCGCGACGCTCGTACAGCGGACGGTCTTCGGGGTTGGCCCAACGGGTCCAGAGCAACATGTGGCCCTTGTCGAAGGAATAAAAACCTCCGCCCTGCTTGGCCCAGCTACCGGCGCTCATGGTCGGATTGCAATCGCCGGCCTCGCGTTGCTTGCGCTGGTTCTGGGTGGCGGCGTAGTTCCAGTGCACCGAACTGACGTGATAGCCGTCGGCACCGTTCTCGGCGGTGAGTTTCCAGTTGCCTTCGTAAATGTAGCTGGAGGAACCGCGCAGCACTTCCAGGCCATCGGCGGACTGGTCGACGATCATGTCGATGATCTTCGCCGACTCGCCCAAGTGCTCGACCAGCGGCACCACGTCGGCCTTCAGGCTGCCGAACAGGAAGCCGCGATAGGACTCGAAACGCGCGACTTTGGTCAGGTCGTGGGAGCCTTCACAGTTGAAGCTCGCCGGGTAGCCGGCTTCGGCCGGGTCCTTGACCTTGAGCAGCTTGCCGGAGTTGTTGAAGGTCCAGCCGTGGAATGGGCAGGTGTACGAGCTTTTGTTGCCGGACTTGTGCCGGCACAGCGTCGCACCGCGATGGCTGCAAGCGTTGAGGAATGCGTTGAGCTCACCGTCCTTGTTGCGCGCGATGAAGATCGACTGGCGCCCCATGGTGGTGGTGTAGAAATCGTTTTTGTTGGGGATCTGGCTTTCGTGGGCGAGGTACAGCCAGTTGCCTTCAAAGATGTGCTGCATCTCGAGATCGAACAGCCGCGGGTCGGTGAACATCTCGCGTTTGCAGCGATAGATGCCCTGCTCTGGATCTTCTTCAAGCAGGGAGTGAAGGTATTCGGGTCGCAGGGTCATGGCCGCCGCCTCCATTGTTATTGTTCAGGCAGGGCCATGCTAGGACGGGGGGATGGGGCGGACTATCCGATGGGTGCAGACCTGTATCCGTTTTGTGCAAAACCCACAAACCCCCTGTAGGGATCGGGTACACCCGGTGAGCTTCAGTGACGGCGCTTGAGGGTATCGGAGGGCAACTCGCCGAACTGCTTGCGGTAGTTGTCGGAGAACCGTCCCAAATGCAGGAAGCCGTAATCCATCGCCACTTCCGTGACGTTGCGCACGTTGCAGGTCGGGTCGCTCAGGCAGGCGTTGATGCGCTCCAGGCGTTTTTGCCGGATGTAGTTTTTCGGCGTGGTGCCGGCGTTGCGCTCGAACAATCCGTACAGCGAACGCAGGCTCATCCGCGCCTGGCGCGCCAGTTCTTCACTGTCGATGTCTTGCTTGAGGTGGTTAGCGATGTAGTCGGCAATCACTTCGAACGTGGCCGTCTGCGAGCCGAGGCTGATGCGACTGACATTGGTCTTCATCAGGCTGAGCATCTTGCTGACGATGATCTGTGCGTAGTGCTCCTGCACCTTGGGGATCTGCTCGGTGGCCTCGGCCTCCTGGCAAATCATCGCCAGCAGACCGACAAAACCTTCCAGCTCATTGAGCTGATAACGGTTTTCCAGAAACCGCACGCCCTGCCCCGGATACCGCCAGCGCCGCTCGTCGCACACGGAGGTCAGCAACGACGTGGGGATTTTCAGGATGAATTTTTCGCAATCGTCCGAATAGGTCAGGTCCACCGGATCGTCGGGATTGATCAACAGCAACTCGCCCGGGGCGAAGTAGTGTTCCTGACCGTGGCCACGCCACAGGCAGTTGCCGCGCAGCAACACTTGCAAGTGATAGATGCTTTCCAGCGCGCCGGAGGTGACCCGCACGCTGCCGCCATAACTGATGCGGCACAGGTCGAGGCTGGCAAACTTGCGGTGATTGAGACTGGCCAGCGGCTGCCCGGCCCGGGGCATCAGGATGCAATGGTTACCGACATGCTGATTGACGTAGCCCGACACCGCGTAAGGGTCGGCGTGGTCGAATACGGTGCTGCGCTGACTCAACAGTTGCGCTTGCATCATCGGGTCACTCTCATTGTTGTTATAGATGTTGTCGGGCCATTCTAGGGCAGTGCTCGCATCGATGTGTCAGTTGACTGACCTGTGGAATGTTCTGGCCCCTTCGCGAGCAAGTCGATCGTCGCACCGCCGCTCCCACATTTGACCGGATTCCTTCAGGGCGAACGCGGTTGAATGTGGGAGCGAGCCTGCTCGCGAAAGCGGACTGTCAGTCAACCTTGATGTTGAAGCTGACTCCCCCTTCGCGAGCAGGCTCGCTCCCACACTGTCGCGCCTGTCAGTCCTCGAGCGCGCGGACCCGCTCGTGGCGCTGCTGTTCATCGGGTTGCGCCGAGGTCTGCAAGGTGAAATCGAATTCGATTTCGGCAAAACGACCGCTCACGCCATGGGCCGCCGCACGCGCCTGATCGTCACTGAAGGTGATTTTCGCGATCAGTTCGTCACGGGTGGCATAGGCGAAATCGTCGTGCAGGTATTGATCACCGTCGAGGTTGATCTGGGTGGTCAGGTGACGATGATCCGGCGCGGAGATGAAGAAGTGAATGTGCGCCGGACGTTGCCCATGACGGCCCAATTGATCAAGCAGTTGCTGGGTCGGACCGTCCGGCGGGCAGCCATAGCCCGACGGCACGATGCTGCGAAAACGGTAACGGCCGTCGGCATCGGTGACGATACGGCGACGCAGGTTGAATTCCGATTGCGTGGTATCGAAGTAGGAATACGTGCCGCCCGTATTGGCGTGCCAGACATCCACCACGGCACCGGCCAACGGTTCGCCGGCGGTGTTCTTGACCTGGCCCTGCATGAACAGCACCACACCTGGATCGAGGCCATCATCCAGTCGCGCTTCGCCTTCCGACAGCGGCGCACCCGCCACGTACAGCGGCCCTTCGATGGTCCGCGGTGTGCCGCCGGCCTTGCCGGCCTGCTCGTCTTCGGCGTCCATCAGCAGGTCCAGGTAATGCTCCAGACCGAGCCCGGCCACGACGAGCCCTGCCTCCTGGCGCGCACCCAGCACGTTGAGGTAGTTGACCGCTTTCCAGAATTCTTCCGGCGTCACCGCCAGGTCTTCGATGATGTTCACCGAATCACGCAGGATGCGATAAACCAGCGCCTTGACTCGCGGATTACCGGCGTCGTTGAGCAGACCGCTGGCGTCTTCAAGAAACTTCTGGGCGGCGGCAGTGTGGGAAATCTTGACGTTCATGGTGGTTCCTCATCTTGTAATTATTAGCGTAGCGAACTGAACAGGCTGGGTTCAGCGGTCATCCTCGCGAATCGAAGAAGGATGCCGGCACATCGCGGTGACTTCGATCGCCATGTACGGGTACAGCGGCAATTGCATCAGCAGGTCGTGCAGTTCCTGATTACTGTCGACATCGAACACGCTGTAGTTGGCATAGAGCCCGGCGATGCGCCACAGGTGACGCCATTTGCCCTGCTCTTGCAGGCGTTGGGCCAAGGCTTTCTCGTCGGCTTTCAGCTTGGCGGCTGTTTCGGGATTCATGTCGATCGGCAAATTCACGGTCATTTTTACGTGGAATAGCATGATGCACTCCTCAGACTTGATGAAGGACGGTGGAAGTTTTATCGCGACGGAAAAACGCCAGGCGCTCTTCATCCAGGCTCAGGCCCAGGCCCGGTGTTTTCGGAACGTGCAGCTCGAAATCGCGATAGACCAGCGGCGCGGCGAGGATGTCTTCAGTCAGCAGCAATGGACCGAACAGCTCGGTGTCCCACGCCAGTTTATTCAGGGTGACAAAGGCATGGGCCGACGCCAGCGTGCCGACCCCGCCTTCAAGCATGGTGCCGCCATACAGGCCGATACCGGCCGCTTCGGCAATGGCGGCGGTTCGCAGCACGGCGCGTGGGCCACCGTTTTTGGCGATCTTCAGGGCGAACACCGAGGCCGCGCCTTCCCGCGCCAGATTGAACGCATCTTCCACGCACTCGATGGATTCATCGGCCATGATCGGTGCCGGGCTCATGGCGTTCAGGCGCGCCATGCCGGCTCGGTTGTTGCGCGAGATCGGCTGTTCAATCAGGTCGATACCGTTGGTGCCCAAAATCCGGCAGGCGCGCAGCGCAACCGCTTCGTCCCAGGCCTGATTGACATCGACCCGCACACTGGCGCGGTCGCCCAGGGCTTTCTTGATCGCGATGACGTGGGCCAGGTCGCGGTTGACTTCGCCGGCACCGATTTTCAGTTTGAAGATCCGGTGACGGCGCAGGTCGAGCATTTTCTCCGCTTCGGCGATGTCCTTGTCGGTGTCGCCGCTGGCCAGGGTCCACGCCACTGGCAGCGCATCGCGAACCCGACCGCCCAGCAGTTCGCTGACCGGCAGGCCAAGGCGCTTGCCCTGGGCGTCGAGCAAAGCGGTTTCGATACCTGATTTAGCGAAGGTGTTGCCACGGATGCTGCGCTCCAGGCGCAACATCGCCGCGTTCACATTGGTGGCGTCCTGCCCCAGCAACAGCGGCGCGAAGTGTCTGTCGATGTTGGTTTTGATGCTTTCCGGGCTTTCGTTGCCGTACGCCAGGCCACCGATGGTGGTGGATTCGCCAATGCCTTCGATGCCGTTGGCGCAGCGCACACGAATGATCACCAGGGTCTGGTTCTGCATGGTGTGCATCGCCAGCTTGTGCGGACGGATGGTCGGCAGATCGACGATGATCGTCTCGATCGATTCAATGGCTGTTGCAAGCATGTCGATACCCGTCAGGTTCTTGGAGTTCTGGAATCGATTCTCGTACGGCTTTTTCCAGGCGGCCAATATAGAATTGGTCTGGCTTGATACCTTAAAGGTATTCAACCACTCGACATCCGGAGGCCCCATGGAACTGCGTCACCTGCGTTACTTTCAGGTGTTGGCTCAAAACCTCAATTTCACCCGCGCCGCCGAACTGCTGCACATTGCCCAGCCACCATTGAGCCGGCAGATCCAGCAACTGGAAGACGAACTCGGGGTGTTGTTGCTGGAACGCGGCCGGCCGCTGAAGCTGACCGACGCCGGACGGTTTTTTCATGAGCACTCCAGCGCCCTGCTCGAACAACTGGGCAAGGTCTGCGACAACACGCGACGGATCGGTCTGGGCGAAAAGACTTGGCTAGGGATCGGCTTTGCGCCGTCAACGCTCTACGGCGTGCTGCCGGAACTGATTCGCCGCTTGCGCAGCGGCGAGCCCCTGGAGCTTGAGTTGGGGCTCTCGGAAATGACCACGCTGCAACAGGTACAGGCGCTCAAGGCCGGGCGTATCGATATCGGCTTCGGCCGAATCCGCATCGACGACCCCGCCATCATCCAGACGGTCTTGACTGAAGACCGGCTGGTCGCCGCACTGCCCGCCGGTCACCCGCTGCTGGCCGGGCCGATCAGCCTTCGCGAACTGGCGAAGGAACCCTTCGTGCTGTACCCCGGCAACCCGCGCCCCAGCTACGCCGATCATGTGATCGCGCTGTTCGAATCCTATGGCGTGAGCATCCATGTGGCGCAATGGACCAACGAGCTGCAAACCGCCATCGGTCTGGTGGGAGCAGGTATCGGGGTCACGCTGGTGCCGGCCTCGGTGCAGTTGCTGCATCGTGACGACATTGGCTTCACGCCGCTGCTGGAAGACAACGCCACCTCGCCGATCATTCTCAGCCGGCGGGTGGGCGACGTTTCGCCGGGGTTGAATCATTGTTTGCAAATGATTGATAAACTACTGCCGCGCGGACAATGAGCACCTGTGGCGAGGGGGCTTGCCCCCTCGCCACAGAAGCTCCCTCGCCACATGTTAAGTGTTCGGCTTACAACCCATCACCCGGCAAACGCCCGGCGCCCGGCGCGGATTTCGGTGCGAAGCTCGCCAATCAGGTTGGAGATGGCGCGAACGGTGGTCAGTTGCGCGGGCGATACGCCGGTGATCAACAGATCAATTCGCCCGGTGGAGCGGTCAAAGATTTTGATCCGTAACGACCCATCGGGATTCACCGTGCAGGCACAGGAAAGCGGTTGAAAACCGGACTCCACGATGCGGCAAAGCTCTGGAATTGAAACCATGACTGGCGCCTCCATGGCGGTTGATCAAATTCAACCTGTTCAGGATAGATGCACTTCTCCCATCCTGCGCCAGCCAATCCCCGCAATAAATGTTAGCGGCGTCTCACTTTGGCGACCTCTCAGCGAGAATCCCCGTTCCACAGCCAGTTCCAGATCCCCGGAAGCTTCACGGGCTGTGAACTGTCGGTGACGGTGCGCGCCATGGCCGCCTTTTGCAGGGCGGCCGTATCGCCGTAAAACGGCTTATCGGCCAGCTTCACCCCCGTGGCGCGGGCGCTGTCGAGGAGGATTTGCAGGTACTCGCGGGCATGCCGGGCGGTGTAGCGATTGAGGTCGTGGAAGGTCACCACCACCGGAATGACCCCATCCACCACCGGCAGCTCTCCCTGCGCGATGCGTTCGCGCACTTCGGACATGGTGCGTAACAGGTGAGCCCGTCGCCGAGGGCTGGCGTTAAAGCCCCAGATCTTGCCGTCATTGGCACTGAGGTCGGTCAGTAGCACATGCATTCCGTGCTGCTGATAGGCGGCGAAGGTGCGTTTGTCGTAGCTCCAGAATGGTGGACGCACCAGGGTCGCAGACGCGCCGGTGATCGCGGCGATGTCAGCGCTGCCGTTGCTGAGCGACGCCTCCAGTTCTGGCGCATCCAGCAATCGATGATTGCTGTGACCGGGCGTGGCGGTGTGGAAGCCCAGGATGTGACCTTCGGCGTGTTCGCGGCGCATGATCTGCTGCCCCAACTCACTGCCGCCGGCCCGCGAGGCACGGGTCTGCACGAAGAACACGGCTTTGATGTCCGGTTGCAACGGATTGCGCGCAAGGCTTTCAAGCACGGTCACGGTCGGATTCCAGAAGCTCGAAGCACTGGGACCGTCGTCGAACGTCAGCAGAAAACGGATCGGTGGTTGCGCGTGCAGACGTTGTTCGGTCTGCGGCGTCATTTCGATGGGAGAAGCGATGCAACCCAGCAGGCTGACTGCCATGGCGAACGCCGATAGAACCTTGACCAACTGTTTCATCTTTTGCCTTGAGCCAGACCGTTACGCCCGCACATCTGTGCGGGCGCGGGTTGGATCAGGGTACACAGTGTTTGGTTCCGGCGCTGCCCGGCGTCGTCGGTTACTGGCTGAAGGACTGCTGGAACGAGTTGTCGATAATCGGCGCCGTTGCCAGCGCGGCCGGCAGCGCCTTGACCTTGAACAGGAAGTCCGCGGTGCTCTGCAGGTCCTTGGCGGCCTGCGCATCGACCGGGCCGACGGTCATGTGGGCCTGGCGCAACCAGTGGCGCGAAACGTTCTGGTCGAGGTTGGCTTTCTTCGCCCAGAGATCGGCGTATTCGTCGGTGTTGTTGTCGACCCACGCCCGGGCCTTCTTCAGGCGCACCAGAAAGTCGGCGATGGCTTCGCGCTTGCTGTCGATCGAAGGGGTCGACGCGGCGATGGCGCTCAGGCCGGGCATCAGGTTTTTGGCGGTGAGAATCGGCCGGGCGCCAGAGAACAGAATCTGCTGGGAAATGTAGGGTTCCCAGACCGGAAACGCGTCAATGCTGCCCTGAGGCAAAGCGGCGGCGGCATCAATCGGCATCAGCTTGATAAAGTCGACGTAGTCTTCCGGCAGATCGGCTTTTTCCAGGGCGCGCAGGGTCAGTTGCTGGCTCCAGGCGCCGGGCCAGTAAGCGACTTTCTTGCCCTTGAGATCGGCGATGGTTTTGACCGGCGAATCCTTGGGCACCAGCAAGGCGATGGTGTCCGGGTTCTGCCGCGACACACCGATCAGTTTCACCGGCGCCTGTTTGGCGGCGAGGAACAGGAAGCCAGAATCACCGAGAAAGCCCAAGTCCAGCGCGCCGGTGTTCAGCGCTTCAGCCAGCGGCGCGGCAGCCTGGAAGTGCTTCCAGTCGACCGTATACGGCGCGTCTTTGAGTACACCCGAAGCCTCCACCGAGGCGCGAACGTTGTAGTAATTCTGATCGCCGACGTGCAGGACGACGGGGTCGGCAGCGTAAGCGAGTGGCGCGGCAAACAGCGCGCTGGTCAACAGACTGCGCACGAATCGGGACAGGTTCATCGGGGGGCTCCTTGAGGGTGAGTGCGATAGACCATAACGCTCTTACAGCATGCTTTTTAAATTCTATTTATGCATAAGCTAATGACCGCCTGCCAACACTGTCTGCCTGGCAACAGCGACCCAACAGACTGTTTTCCCGCGAACACTCCTGCGCTCCATTGCGTACCCCAAAGCCCGGAAAACGCTTGATCTCCACGACATGGCACAGAGCCTGCAATATTCCGTTTATGCAGGAAGCATTTATAAAAAATGATTTTTTAGAAATAAGAACCTCGACGCCTTGCCCGGAGCTGATCCCATGAAATCCACCTTCCGTTTTCCCAAAGTCAGGTATCTGCTCAGCGCCTGCGCCCTGGCCTTGAGCCTGCAACCCGTAGCGCAGGCTGCTGAAACGCCGCCCGCCGAAGTGCATCTGGATTACGCCTATTACTCACCGGTCAGCCTGGTGCTCAAGCACTTCGGCTTTCTGGAAAAAGCCCTGCCGCAGACCAAGGTCAGCTGGGTGCTGAGCCAGGGCAGCAACCGCTCGCTGGAATACCTCAACAGTGGCGGCGTCGACTTCGCCTCCTCCGCCAGCCTGGCTGCGGTACTCAGCCGCGCCAATGGCAGCCCGATCAAATCGGTTTACGTCTACAGCCGCGCCGAATGGACTGCGTTGGTGGTACGCAAGGATTCGCCCTACAAGACCGTGGCCGATCTGAAAGGCAAGAAAATCGCCGCCACCAAAGGCACCGACCCCTACCTGTTCACCCTGCGCAGCCTGCAACAGGCCGGCCTGACCAAGGACGATGTGGAACTGGTGCACCTGCAACACCCGGATGGCCGCACCGCGCTGGAAAAAGGTGACGTCGACGCCTGGGCCGGGCTCGATCCGCACATGGCCGCCAGCCAGGTCCAGGCCGGTTCGCGCCTTCTGTATCGCAACACCCACTTCAATAGCTATGGCGTGGTCAGCGTCACCGACAGCTACGCGAAAGAACACCCGCAAACCATCGACACCGTCCTGAAGGCGTACGAACAAGCCCGCGAGTGGGCGGTGAAAAACCCTGACGAACTGGCGAAATTGCTTGCCACCGAATCGGGTCTGCCGCTGGAAGTGGCCAAACTGCAATTGTCGCGCACCGACCTGAGCAGCCCGCAATTGACCGCCAAGGATGTGATCGCCTCCAAAGCTGCCGCGCCGATTCTGGTTTCCGAAGAACTGGTACGTCGCGGGGTGAATGTCGACCAGGTGATCGATCAACTGATCGACACCGGTTTCAAGGAAACCGTGGCTCGTCAGTAAAAGCAAAAGATCGCAGCCTGCGGCAGCTCCTACATGGGGGATATGCGTTTCCCTGTAGGAGCTGCCGCAGGCTGCGATCTTTTGATCTTGCTTCAAATCAGCGCTGTAAACCGCGCCCGTCGCGGATTCGTCGTGACTGGAGAACCCCATGACCAGCAAAAGCAAAGACCTGCCCGCCCGCCTGACAGTGCCGGTGCCAGGTCGCGCCACCGCTATCCTCAGCAACGCCTGGCGCCTGCGCCTCAAGGGCCTGGCCCTGCCGGTGCTGATCCTTCTCGTGCTGGAATTCGTCGTACGCATCGGCTGGCTGCCGTCCTACCAGATGCCCGCCCCCAGCGAAATCGCCCTGACCTTGAGAGACCTCGCCGAAGGCGCCCTGTGGAAGCACATCAGCGCCAGTCTGTTGCGGGTATTGCTGGGTTTCGCCATCGGCGCCAGCCTGGCCCTGGTGTTCGCCGCGTGGGTCGGTTTGAGCCGCGAAGCCGAAGCCTGGCTGGAGCCGACCTTCGCCGGCCTGCGCTCGATTCCGAGCCTGGCCTGGGTGCCCCTGTTGTTGCTGTGGCTGGGCATCGACGAGACGTCGAAAATCGTCCTGATCGCCATCGGCGCATTCTTTCCGGTGTACCTCAATGGCGTCGCGGCGATTCGCGACATCGATCGCAAACTGGTGGAAGTCGGCCAGATGTACGGCTTCAGCCGAACCCGGCTGGTGCGGCGAATTCTGCTGCCCGCCGCCCTGCCCGGCCTGTTCACCGGGCTGCGCAGTGGCATGAGCCTGTCCTGGATGTTTCTGGTGGCTGCCGAGCTGATCGCCGCGACCAAGGGCCTGGGCTACCTGCTCAGTGACGGTCGCGAAACCTCACGCCCGGACATCGTGCTCGCGGCAATCATCGTGCTGGCGCTGCTGGGCAAACTCAGCGACGGCATCCTCGCCAGCCTGGAGAAACGCTTCCTGGCCTGGCGCGACACCTTCAACGGCCAAAGCGCAGAGGATTGAGCCATGACCGCACACCTGCTGGACATTCGCGTCGAACGCAAAACCTTCGCCACCACCACCGTGCTGCAGAACATTCATCTGCAATTGCAGCCACGGGAAGCTGTCAGCCTGCTGGGCCCCAGCGGTTGCGGCAAAAGTACCTTGCTGCGGATCGTCGCCGGCCTGGAAAAAGACTTCCAGGGTGAACTGAACAGCAACGCCGGTGAAGTCGCCTTCGTGTTTCAGGAGCCGCGACTGATGCCGTGGCTGACGGTCGAGCAAAACATCGGCTTCAGCGCCGACAGCCATTACGACAGAGCCTGGGTCGCGCAACTGATCGACGAGGTAGGCCTGAACGGTTTCGCTCAAGCCCTGCCAAAGGCCCTGTCCGGCGGCATGGCGCAGCGAGTGGCCATCGCTCGCGGCCTCTACTCGCGACCGCAGGTGCTGTTGCTCGACGAACCGTTCAGCGCGGTGGACGCCTTCACCCGGATGAAGTTGCAGGATTTGTTGCTGCAACTGGCCGAGCGTCACGCCATCGCCCTGCTGCTGGTGACCCACGATGTGGACGAAGCGCTGTACCTGAGCGATCGCGTACTGGTCATGGACAATCGTCCCAGCAGCATTCGTCAGGAACTCGCGGTGCAACTGGCTCATCCGCGTGATCGGCGAGATCCGCTGCTGGCGCAGCTCAAGGCATTGTCATTGACTGAGTTGCAGCGGGCGCATGTGATCTGATGTGAGAACTCAGGACGCCACATTGATTGAAGAGATGGCGTGAACTTATCAATTCGACAAAGGTGCATGCACAAATAACAATTGTTTATAGGAACCAATAAACAAAACGTTACGGAAAGTGTTTCAGGCAAGAGACAACTCTATATGTCAGGAAGTTTTACGCATCAACCGCTTGTCTGACACTTTGCTTGTCATACATACATTTAGAATAAGTACGGATAGCATGCGCGCCGCATTTCCGTAGCACCGCCCAGTTGACCAAAGAGTCAGCAAAACAAGGAAATCCCACTACAACAAGCCTTTGCAGAGAACTCAATTGCGCGACGACATTGCAATTAATCAAGTCGTGAGTCTGGAGTGCGTTTATCGCTCGACGACAGAACACTTTCGACTCGACAGTTTTATCGGGCAATACATAACGACCCGAAACCTGCGATCAATTCCGGGGATCGATGGCATCCTGCGTTCAACCCTCAAAAACTATCCGGGCAAACCTCCGGTGATGGTCAATGAACTGAACGCCTGGATCGACAAGACCCTGGGTTATAGGGCCTCCTACCCCGATATATTGCAGCTGGACGACGCTTGAAACGATGCGCGGGTATTGATTCGGCAATAGAACTGAACGAACCCCCGATCGATGCACTCTCAATAGCAGAGGCTCACTGAGCCTCTTCCTTTCAGCCTTCCCATTTCTGCACGACGCTTGCACCGCAGATCTCTCTGAATTCCCTGTTGGACTACTGAGCCAAAGCCCTGGCTGGCTTCAGGAGGAATATATGAGCGAACTCGTCCCTTATGCCGTGCATTACTTGTTCGACGGTGTGCGACAACACTTTTTCAAGTTGGCCGTGCATTTCTCGGATGTCGAGGCCATACATTCTGCTTCCGCACATGCTTATCCCAAATGTGGCCGTCAAATCGCCGCCCATGCCAGCCTCGAAACCGCCCGCATCGAAGCGCAGCAGTTGGGAATTACGCAGATTCGCTGGAATGTTTCGATCTGACTCACACAAATCAAAAGATCGCAGCCTCCGGCAGCTCCTACACCGATTTCTGTAGGAGCCGCCGGAGGCTGCGATCTTTTGATTTTGATATCCAGTCAGGGCTTCAGAGGAATCTCCACATCACGATCTGACAATTCTCTGCTGTCGTCATGTTTCCAGGTCTGAGATGAACGCCTCTGCCGCTCAAGCTCTTCTTCCGTCGGTTCATCCATGTCTTCATCATCCGGGTCCGGACGCTTTTGTTCAGTTGCCATGCTCACCTCTCTTCCTAAGGGATCAGTCACCAACGTTAAGCGTAGAACAGATTCGGGCACCCGGCTCAGAGCCACCAACGCAGCAAAAAGAAAAAACCCATGCTCAACAGCATGCTGAGCAAGGTATTGCGGGTGTAGAGCACCAACCCCACCGCTACCAGCGAACTGATCAGATACGGGTTGTCCCACTGCAGGTTCAGTTGTTTGTCCGGCATGAACACGATAGGGCCGCAGATTGCGGTCAACATGCCGGGCACCGCAAAACCGAGAAATTGCCGCGCATTGCTGCTCAGGCGCACCGGCAACCGAGGTTCCAGAAAGACGTAGCGGTTGAGGAAGACCAGCACGCCCATCCCGATAATTACAGCCCAGACCATCATGCGCGGCCACCATAGAATTTGTTGCAGATGAAACCGGCGGTCATGCCCGCCAACCCCGACAGCACCAGCGCCGAGCCCCACTGCCAGTAACTGAACAGCACCGAACAGAACAGCGAAACCGCCACGCACACCACCGTTGGCACGTTACGCACCACCGGGGTGATCAGGGCGATGAACGTGGCCGCGATGGAGAAGTCCAGCCCCAGGTGTTCCAGGCCCGGAATGCTGCTGCCCAGCACGATGCCGGCCAGGGTGAAGAGGTTCCAGGCGATGTAAAACGTCAGGCCCACGCCCAGGGCATACCAGCGATTGAACTGTTGTTTGTCATGCTGGCTGGTCAGGGCGAACAGCTCGTCGGTGAGCAAAAAGCCCAACCCCACACGCCAGCGACCCGGCAGTGGCGAAATCACCGAACGCAGGCTCATGCCGTAGAGCAAATGCTGGGAGGTCAACAGCAACGTGGTCAGCAGAATCGAAAAGATCCCGGCACCGCCCTTGAGCATGCCGATGGCCACCAGTTGCGCCGCACCGGCAAACACGATGCTCGACAAGCCCTGGCCTTGCAGGGGCGTGAGATTGGCTTCGATCGCCATGGAACCGGCCAGCAGCCCCCACGGCGCGGTCGCCAGGGACAACGGCATGATCGCCGCGGCGCCGCGAAAAAAGGCGCTGCGCGGCATGAATGAATTGGACATAACGCTCTACAAACCGGGAAAGACGCCTGACTGTGCCAGCAGTCGCCGCCGATGGCTTGAACAATCTTGCGCACTTGTGCCATTCATCGCCTGCACGCTTGATTCACTTCGATAGTAGCAACATGATGGCACTGTATTTCCCTCGAGATCCGGCCCGTCATGAGCTCAATCGACACCGACAGCGACGTCTACAAAACCCTGCTTGAATCGACCAGGGCGATTCCGTGGCGAATCGACTGGAAGACCATGACCTTCAGCTACATCGGCCCGCAGATCGAAAGCCTGCTGGGCTGGAAGCAGGACAGCTGGGTCTCGGTCAATGACTGGGTCGAGCGCATGCACCCGGATGATCGCGATTACGTGGTGGAGTTCTGCGTCTCGCAATCGCGCGTGGGTGTGGACCACGAGGCGGACTACCGCGCGCTGACCCGCGACGGCGACTACGTGTGGATTCGCGATGTGGTGCACGTGGTGCGCAAGGACGGAGAGGTGGAAGCGCTGGTGGGCTTCATGTTCGACATCAGTGAGCGCAAGAAAACCGAAGAACACCTGATTCGCCTGCAGAAGCAACTCGAAGAATATTCATTCCAGGACGGTCTGACCGGCATCGCCAACCGACGCATGTTCGACACCGTGCTGGAGCGCGAATGGAGCAACGCCCAGCGCACGGGTTTGCCACTGTCGCTGATCATTCTGGATATCGATTACTTCAAGCAGTACAACGACCACTACGGGCACATCAAGGGCGACGAATGCTTGCGCCAGGTGGCCCAGACCTTGTCGCTGGCCGCCAATCGACCGCGGGATTTCATCGCCCGGATCGGCGGCGAAGAATTTGTCTGGCTGCTGCCCGAAACCGATGCCGAATCCGCACGGTTGGTGGCGCGCAAATGCCTGCACCTGATTCGCCAGCAGCAAATCCCCCACGAATTTTCTGCGGTTTCGACGCTGTTGAGCGTAAGTCTGGGAGTCGGCACCACCACCGCACCGCTGCAGGCGATGGCGCTGGAATTCGTCGAACGGGTCGATAAGTTGCTCTATCAGGCCAAACGCAATGGCAGGATGCGTGCGGAGTTCGCCGAGGTGCTCTGAGCACCGAGTACCCTGCAGCCATTGGCATAACGCGTCAGGGAGTGAACATGCTTTACCGGATCGCCGCCGACGGGCTGGTGCTGTTTCACCTATTGTTCATTCTGTTCGTGCTGTTCGGCGGGCTGCTGGTGCTCAAATGGCACCACCTGATCTGGTTGCACCTGCCCGCCGCCGCGTGGGGCGTGTGCGTGGAGGTTTTCCACCTGTTCTGCCCGCTGACGGAGTGGGAAAACCTCATGCGCCATGCGGCCGGGCAAACCGGTTATGGCGGCGGTTTCATCGAGCATTACGTGTGGCCGGTCATTTACCCGGCGGGCCTGACACCCACTATTCAGCTGGGGCTGGGCGGCGTGGTGCTGGTGATGAACGTGCTGGTTTATCTTCACTTGTTGCGGCGATGGAAGTTACGCCGTACCACCTGAATCAAAAGATCGCAGCCTTCGGCAGCGCCTGCGCCGGAATATGCGTTTCCATGCAGGAACTGCCGAAGGCTGCGATCTTTTGATCTTACTCGCTCAAGGATTTCGCCCATGTTGTCGATCGAAGACCTGGCGTTACTCGAAGCCATCCGCGAAAGCGGCAGCCTGTCGAGGGCCGCGGCCCACCTCGGCAAGGCGCCATCCACCGTGTCCTATGCGGCGCGGCAACTGGAAGAACGCTTCGATGCGCTGCTTTTCGATCGGCGCCGTTACCGCTTGCAGCTGACCCCGGCGGGCGAGTTACTGGTGAACGAGGCGGCGCGGCTGATGCAGGACGTCTCGCGGCTGACCCAACGGGTGCAGCAAGTGGCCAATGGCTGGGAAAGCCGACTGTGGATCGTCACCGACGAACTGCTGGAGTTCGAAGCCCTGATCCCGGTGATTCACGAGTTCGATGCGCTGGAATCCGGCGTTCCACTGCGCATTACCCAGGAGGTGCTCAAAGGCGTTTGGGAGGCCCTGCGTGAAGGCCGTGCGGACCTGATCATCGGCGCCACCAACGAGCCGCCGGCCATCCCCTCCTTGCGCTGGATGCAACTGGGGGAAATGGAATGGGTGTTCGCGGTTTCACCGAAGCACCCGCTGGCCAAGGCCAGGGAACCGATTTCACGGGCAACGGTGGCGCAGTACCGGGCGATTGTCGTGGCCGATTCGTCCAGAGCCACCGAGGGCAGCACTTATGGCGTCTCCAGCGGACAACCGGTACTCGCCGTGCCGACCATGCGCGCAAAAATCCTCGCCCAGTGCGACGGATTGGGCGTGGGTTGGTTGCCCAGACATCGGGTCGGATCGTTACTGAAAAACGGCACGCTGGTTGAAAAACAGATGGCCGATCCGCGCGAGCCGAACATTCTGTACGCCGGCTGGCGTGGCGATCATGACGGGCGTGCCCTGGGCTGGTGGCTGGAAAAACTCAAACAGTCGTACCTGTCCACCAAGCTGGTTCAGGGCAGCGATCGGTTTGTCTGAACCAGCGCGGTCAGTTGGCAATGACGCTCATGTTCCGACCGCTGGCCTTGGCGACATACAGCGCCTTGTCCGCGGCGCCGACCAGGTCATCGGGCTGAGCCTGTGAGTCCGGGTTGTAAGCGCAGACCCCCAGGCTGACGGTAACCGTCCCCTCCACGCCCTCACTGTGCCGGATGCCGGCCTGCTGAACCGCCCGACGGATTTTTTCCGCCACCAGAAAGGCGCCCACATAGTCGGTCCCCGGCAGCACCACCGCAAATTCTTCTCCGCCATAACGGGCGGCCAGGTCGCCGGGACGCTTGATGCTGTCCCGGATGATCACGCTGATGTTGCGCAAACACTCGTCGCCGGCCACATGGCCATAAAGATCATTAAAACTCTTGAAGCGATCGACATCGATCATCAGCAGCGCGAGGTGGGTCTGGTTGCGCCTGGCTCGGCCCATTTCGGCCAGGATGAACAGATCGAACTGACGCCGGTTGGAAAGCCCGGTCAGGGCATCCTCCAGGGCCAGCAACTCAAGGCTGCGGTTGACCTCAAGCAGCTTTTCCTGAGCATCGAGCAATACGCTCTGAACGTGATTCTGCTGCTTCATCAGGCGAATGAGGCGATAACCGAGCACGCCCAGAAACCCCAGAAACAACGAGACGATCCCGGCACTCAGCAGTACCTCTGCACGCCAGGCTGCCAGGACTTCATTTGTATCCAGCGCCGCAAAGACGATCAGTGGATAACCGTCGACCCGGCGAAACCCCACCACCCGCTCGACACCGTCCACATAGGACGGGACCGTTGCCGTGCCTGAATTTCCCAGGGGCAACAGCTGCGTAAACAGCGGTCCCTTGGCGACGCTGGTGCCGATTTCCGCTTCTTTGAACGGTCGGCGAACGATGATGCTGGCATTGTTGGCGATCAGGCTGATCACGCCGTTACGGCCCATGTCGATGCTGTCGTAGAGCCCAAGGAAATGGCTGATATAAATCGTCGCCAGCGCCACGCCGGCAAAGCGCCCGTCCGGATGATTGACGCGGCGCGACACCGTCAATATCCATTCACCGCTCGAACGGCTTTTGATCGCCGGGCCGATGTGGGGGCCACGGTCGGGATGATCGCGATGGAAGATGAAATATTCACGGTCGGAATTGTTGGCATCGGGCAGGGCCACGCCGTTGGAATTGGCAATCCAGCGCCCCTCTTCGTCGTAGACGAACAAGCCATGGAGCTGGCCCAGTTCGTTGCGCTGATCGCTGAGCAAACGCTGCAATCGAGGTATCCGGGGGGCGTCGATGCCGTCGTTTTCGAGGCGGTCCACCAGGGTAAACAGCAGCGTATCGGCTTGCTTGATCGACGCCTGAGCTTGAGAGGCCAGCGTCTGCGCAAGGTTGGACATCGCCACTTCCTTGTCATGCAGATGGTATAGGCGCGAGCTCCAGGCTTCCCACAACACGATGGCCGTCATGGCCAGGCACACCGCCACGAGCAGAAACACCGCAGAACGAACCTTGAGCGTTGCGCCAGCCTGCCCGGCCACCCAAGGCACGCCGTGCAGGGATTTTTCTATTCGGTCTTTAACGGACGGATGCCCCATGACTCTCCCTGAACCCTGATGACGCGGCGACAGATCCCGGTCGCCTTTTTTTACAACCGCGTGGTCAGTTCACTATGCCTGATCGACACCCGGATAGGTGATGAAGTGCCTTCCAGGCCCAAAACGTCAGGACAGTGAATTCAGCCTAGCCTCCACCGCCCCGAAACCCCAGATCCAATGGTGCGGTTTCTGCCCACACCCTGGGTATTACCGAGCTGCCTGCTTCACGGCCTCAAGCCAGGCTGGATTCAACTGCGTCTGTTCGGTCTCGATGCCCAACGCTTCCATCCGCGCCTTGTGCTGGTCCATCTCGCGAGTCAACTGGCTATGGTCACTGGAGTTACCGTCCAGCTGGTGCATCTGGCTCAACCCTAAATGATAGAAGCGCAACAGCTTCATGGCAGTCGGATCACCCGCCTCTACCGCCGCCGTCACCTGATGCATGACGTTGGTGATGCTCATCAGGCTGCGCTTGAGCTGCCAGCCATAGACCGCCGGGGCCATCCATTCCTGGGTCCAGAACATGCCGCGCATCAGCGCCACCATCAGCAGCACCGCAACAAACACACCACCCACGTTGAACCGCAGATTGTCGCCCCCCGGCTCACCGAACAACGCCACCGCCGCAGTCGACAGCACCATCGCCAGCGCCAGGAAACTCAGGGCGATGATGATCGTGCTGCGCCGCGTCTGGCTTCGATAGATTTCGGGATTCTTCGGCTGGATTTCGAACATTGCGTCGGGTTTCCTTGGGGGCATGGGCGAAAAGACTGCGGGGCATTATCGCCTCCCCGGGGGATTTAGCTATGCTGGGGCTCCTTTTCATCTTTTCATCGTCAAACGGGGAACATGGCGATACAGCGCAGTTCGTGCCATCTTCTTTCATGGATACACACTATTCGGATGCCATTTGCCTGTATGAATGGCATCGTTTTAAGGATCATTGAATGACCCAACGACAAGTAATCAACGCCTCGGTCAGCCCAAAAGGCAGCCTGGAAACCCTTTCTCAACGTGAAGTACAGCAACTGAGCGAAGCCGGATCCGGCAGCACCTACACCTTATTCCGCCAGTGCGCCCTGGCCATCCTCAATACTGGCGCCCATGTTGATAACGCCAAAACCATTCTCGAAGCCTACAAGGACTTTGAAATCCGCATTCACCAGCAGGACCGCGGCGTACGCCTGGAACTGCTGAATGCCCCCGCCGACGCCTTCGTCGACGGCGAAATGATCGCCAGCACCCGGGAAATGCTCTTCAGCGCCCTGCGCGACATCGTCTACACCGAAAACGAACTCGACGCCCAGCGCATCGACCTGAGCACCTCCCAGGGCATCAGCGACTACGTCTTCCACCTCCTGCGCAATGCCCGCACCCTGCGCCCCGGCGTCGAGCCGAAGATCGTGGTGTGCTGGGGCGGCCACTCGATCAACACCGAAGAATACAAATACACCAAGAAAGTCGGCCACGAACTGGGCCTGCGCAGCCTGGACATCTGCACCGGTTGCGGCCCCGGCGTGATGAAAGGCCCGATGAAAGGCGCAACCATCGCCCACGCCAAGCAACGCATCCACGGCGGTCGCTACCTCGGCCTGACCGAGCCGGGCATCATCGCGGCCGAAGCGCCGAACCCGATCGTCAACGAACTGGTGATCCTGCCGGACATCGAAAAACGCCTGGAAGCTTTCGTGCGCGTCGGCCACGGCATCATCATTTTCCCGGGTGGCGCCGGTACGGCCGAAGAGTTCCTGTACCTGCTCGGCATCCTGATGCACCCGGACAACGCAGGCGTGCCCTTCCCTGTGGTCCTCACCGGGCCGAAACACGCCGCGCCCTATCTGGAACAGTTGCACGCCTTCGTCGGCGCGACCCTCGGTGAAGCGGCCCAGCAACACTACGAAATCATCATCGACGACCCGGCTGAAGTGGCGCGTCATATGACCCAGGGCCTGAAAGAGGTCAAACAGTTCCGCCGCGAGCGCAACGACGCGTTCCATTTCAACTGGCTGCTGAAGATCGATGAAGGCTTCCAGCGCCCGTTCGACCCGACCCACGAAAACATGGCCAACCTGAAACTGAGCCGCAACCTGCCCTCCCACGAACTGGCCGCCAACCTGCGCCGCGCGTTCTCCGGCATTGTCGCCGGCAACGTCAAGGACAAGGGCATACGCCTGATCGAAGAGCACGGGCCGTACCAGATTCGTGGCGATGCGGCGGTCATGCAGCCGCTCGATCAACTGCTCAAGGCCTTCGTCGCCCAGCACCGGATGAAGTTGCCGGGTGGTGCGGCGTATGTGCCGTGTTATCAGGTGGTTGCGTAACCAAGTCAGGAAGTCATCCTGTGGCGAGGGAGCTTGCCCCCGTTGGGCCGGTACGCGCTCGGGCGAAGCAGTTGTCGAACGGGCGCATGCGGTCTTTCCGAGAGACTGGGGGGTGCAGGTTTTGGGGCCGCTGCGCGGCCCAACGGGGGCAAGCCCCCTCGCCACAAATAGCTGCCGGACTGCCTAGGGTAGTTGACCTATGGAAAGAGAAACGCTGATGCGCCAACGCAATGCCGCAAGACTCCTCGTCATCAACCCTTCAAAGCAGGTGCTGCTGTTTCGCTTCCAGCACAAGGGTGACGCCCTGGACGGGCGCGACTATTGGGCAACGCCCGGTGGCGGTCTGGAGGAAGGTGAAACCTTCGAAACGGCGGCCGTGCGCGAACTGCTTGAGGAAACCGGTCTGCACGTCGACACGGTGGGTGCTTGCGTAAGTGAGCGCAGCTTTCCGATGATGTTGCCCAGCGGTGAAACGGTCCTGTCCGTGGAACGCTATTTCGTCGTCCACGCCGACGATGAACGGCTGACACGTGACGGCTGGACTGCCGATGAAATCCGGGTCATGACCGAGCACAAATGGTGGTCTGTGGCCGAACTGCAGGAAACCCGCGAAACGGTCTGGCCAGAACGGTTGATCGAAATGCTGGAAAACGCCTGACCGTCTGGATGCCCCGGTCTGCCAACCACCACACCTCCCCTGTGGGAGCGAGCCTGCTCGCGATAGCGGACTGACAGACAACATGGGTGTTGTATGTCATGGCCCCATCGCGAGCAGGCTCGCTCCCACACTGGTCATGTGTTGAGTGTGGACGTTCCTGCTACAACCCCTTCTGCATATCCACCACAAACCGATAGTGCACGTCGCCCTTCTCCAGCCGCTCGAACGCCTCGTTGATGTCGCTCATGGCGATCACTTCCACGTCGGCGACGATGTTGTGCTCGGCACAGAACGCAAGCATCTCGCGGGTATCCAGCGTACCGGCGGCGCCGGAGCTGGCAATACTGCGACGGCCCATGGCGAGCAGGATCGGGTTGAAGTCGAACTGCTCGGGAATCCCCAGGGAACACAGAGTCGCGTCGAGCTTGAGCGCGGTCAGGAACGGGTCCATCGGGTAACGCTGGGACACGGTATCGAGGATGAAGTCGAAGCGAAAAGCCTGGGCCGCCATCTGCTCGGCATCGGTGGACAGCACCACCTCGTGGGCCCCGAGTTTCAAGGCTTGTTCGACTTTCTTCGGCGAGGTGGTAAACGCCACCACATGAGCGCCCATGGCCCGGGCGAATTTCACCGCCAGATGGCCGAGACCGCCAATACCGACGACACCCACGGTTTTGCCAGGGCCGATGTTCCAGTGACGCAGCGGCGCATAGGTGGTGACACCGGCGCAGAGCAACGGTGCGGCGGCGGCCGGATCAAGGCCCTCGGGCAGCAAGTGCACGAAGTGTTCATCGGCCACGTACAGCTCGGAGTAACCGCCGCGGGTCCGCGAGCCGTCCACCCGGTCGATACCGTCGAAGGTCAGGGTCGGGTATTCGCGGCAGTAGATTTCGTTTTGTGCCTTGCACGGTTCGCAGTGCCGGCAGGAGTCGACAATGGTGCCGATCATCACCGTGTCGCCGACCTTGAAGCGACTCACCTCGGAACCGATTTCCGTCACTTCACCGACGATTTCGTGGCCCGGCACCAGCGGGTACTCCTGGCCCCACGCTTTCATATAGTGCACGTCAGAATGGCAGACCCCGCAAAACAGGATCTTCACCGCCACATCCTTGGGCCGTGGCGCCCGGCGCTCGAACGTCCACGGCACCATCGGGCCGCCCTTTTGCAGCGTTGCGTAAGCCTTGGTGCTGCGCATGCCGGAACCTGCTGGAACATTGCTCATTGCTTGATCCTCGCCTGCCACTTTACAATTTATTAATTCTGTAAAGACATTAACACCTTTACATTTATCGTCAACTGTAAAGAATCAATCGGAATCCCATGGACACCAAGGAAGACCGCATCACCGGCGCAGCGCTCGAGCTGTTCCTGCGTCACGGCTATCGCAAGGTCAGCATGAGCGACGTGGCCGAAGCGGCGCAGATGTCGCGCCCGTCGCTATACGCCTCGTTCGCCAACAAGGAAGCGATCTTCGCCGAACTGGTGCGCCGCCAGCGCGAGCGCAATCTGGCTGAAATCGAGGCGCGCCTGCCCCCGTTCAACGGCCTGCAGGAAAAACTCGGGTGCGTGTTCGACATCTGGCTGATCGAACCGATCGCCTCGGTGATCGATTCAGAAAACGCCACGGAAATGCTGGCCAACTGCGCCGTCTATGCGCCGCAAGCGATAGCCGATTTGTATCAAGGACTGGAGCAGACATTGATCGCGGTGCTGACGCCGCACATGAATGCTCAATCGTTACTGCCCGTCACAGACCTCGCGCGAATCCTGCGACTGGCCTCCACCGAGATCAAAGCCTCGACCGAAAACCTTGAAGAACTGCGGCGGATGGTCGACGGCTTGATGGTGATGGCGGTGGCTGCCGTGGCGAGCGATACCCATAAGTCCTGAGGTCTGACACAAAAGCCCCGTCAATTCCTCGGGACAGTTGCAGTACGGTCGTAATAATATTTGCGCCTCATCTGATCAAGGACGATTCATGAAGCGCATTGCCGGTTGCCTGCTGTCATTCCTGACGTTTGGTGCGGTCGCCGCCGACCTGAACCTGCTCACCGACAACCATCCTCCCCTGCATTTTCAGCAAGGCAACGCGCTGGTGGGGTTTGGTGTGGATGTGGTGCAGGCGCTGGCCGAAACCGCCGGTGACCAGGTGCACTTGCAACAAGTCCCTTTGCTGCGCGCCTTGCGCATCGCCAGCACCGACCCCGACACCGGGGTATTTACCGTGTTGCGCACCGCCGAACGCGATGACCAGTACCAGTGGGTCGGTCCGCTGATGGAGGTGGAAACCGCGCTGTACTCCACCGACAGCACCCGGCAACCGGTGCGCAGTTTGCTGGAGGCTGGCCATCAGGGGCGTATTGCCGTTCCGCGAAAATGGCGGGTCTACGGCTACTTGCAGAAACAGGATCTGAACAATCTGTATGGCGTGGAAACCCCCGAACAAATGATGCGTCTGGCACGCCTGGGCCGCACTGAATTTGTGGTGGCCGACACCCTTTCCGTGGCGACAATGGCCCGAGAGGAAGGCTTGCCACCCGGCCAGTTGTACTACCAGATGCCGTTGATGAAGCAAGGCACCTACATCGCCTTTTCGCCACTGACCGATGCGCGTCGGGTGGCGCGCTGGCAGCAGGCGCTGGACGAGATGAGCCGGAACGGACGTCTGGAACAACTCAAGCAGCGTTGGCTGGTGGACCGCACGCCGCGCTGACGGAGAATCAACGTTCTCGATAACGACTATGCGCCAGGGTGTTTTTTCATCACGAAGCTCCAGCACTACAGTGGCCACATCTTCTCCCCACTCTTCTGGAGCAACATCATGAAAAGCATTATCGGTCTTGGTTTCGCCCTTTCGGTTCTTGGCGCTACTTCCGCCATCGCTGCACCGCACGCCACGTCGCAAGTTGTTGCGGCGGCTAAAGTCAGCCAACCGGCCACACTGAATGTGAACACTGTTGGCGTTGATCACAAGGATAGCCAGCAAGGCAAACTCTACGTTGCTGAAAACCGTCCTGAGTTTGGTTCGAAGTATCAGCGTTATTGATTGACGGCTTTGTGCCGCTTGAAACGGGAAACCCCGGGGAGATTCGATCTTCCCGGGGTTTCTTTGTTTGATTGTGTACATATCCGTTACCGCAGAAATGGGTATACCCCCCGAACCCAAGCAACCATCACAGTGCCAGGCGAGCAGCAAGAGCCTTGGCCTGACTCGCCACATCAGTCACCGCCGTACTCTCCCACCACATCCCCCGCAACGGCGGCCCCATGGCAAACAGCCGACTGGCAACCTGCCCATCAACATCCAGCACCCCACCGCCGACCGCTGCCGCAACCCCCAACGCCAACGGCCCCGGACGCACCAGCCCACGAGCCAGTAACTGCTGTGGCAACGGCCGCGCCACCCGTCGCCAGTCATATTCAATGCCGCTGGAGTTGATCAACGCCGCACCACGGACGACAACCGTTTCGGCCTCACCACGACGGCGGATGCGAATGCTCACTTCACCGCCCGAAGAAGGCTCCAGCCCTTTGAACGAAGCCGCCTGAATCCGCAACCGCCCTTCCCCGTACAACCGCGCCACCAACTCCGCACTCAACGGCGGCGAGCGGTGGTGATGGCTTTCCCACCACGGCCGCACATGCCGCACAAACTGCCGACGCTGCACGTCCGTCGCCTGACTCCACAAACGACCAATGTGCGCCCGCACGGTGTCGAGCGGCGCTTGCCAGTCGATGCCTTGCGCGATGGCGTCCCGGCAATGCCGACGCAGTTCGCGCACCAGTTGTCGCGGTGTGCGAATGCCATGATCCTCGGCGAGAAAATCCATCCAGGCCGGCGGTTGCCGACGCACCTGCGGCAGCAGCCCATGCCGGGAAAACACTTCGATCGGCCCGCGATGCCCGGCCTGTTCCAGCGACACCACGGCATCGACCATGGTCAGCCCCGAACCGATGATCAGCACCGTCGACTGCGGGTCCAGCTGCTGCATGGCGGCGACATCCCACGGGTCGAGTGCCGTCGCGTTCAAGCCACTGGATTGGGTTTGCGGCGTGCGTGCGGCGGGGAACATCCCCGTCGCCAACACCGCATAAGCGCCCTGCAAGCGTTGCCCGTCACTCAAGGTCAGCCGTACCGAATCGTCCAGCGCTTCCAGGTCAACCACCTCGGCCCGCACATGCTCGACCGTTGAACCGTTCAACGCCCCCACCGCTTGCGCTTCGGCCAGGCGCTGTTGCACGTACAAACCGAAAATCCCCCTCGGCGGGAACAACTCGCTGACCGGCACATGCTGCTCATCGGATTCGGGCCAGCCGCCGGCCGCGATGTACTCGCTCAGCCATTGGGTCAGATCATCGGCATTGTCCGGGTCGACACTCATGCGCGCCGCGTTGCCGTTGAGCGTATGCCCCAATTCGACCGCGCTGTACGCCTCGCCCCGGCCAAGTTCTGCACGGGGTTCGATCACTAGCAGCTGACGCTTGCCGGGCAGACGCAACAACTGCGCCGCCAGCATCGTGCCGCTGAGGCCGCCGCCGACGATCAGGATGTCTGCGTTGCGGATGGCGTCGGTCGCCTGTCCGCCTTGGGTTTCAGTCATGCGGTTCTCACTGGTCAGTGTTTACCAAGGTAAAAGTCGTGCAGATCGCCCCGCGCCAACAGCGCTTCGCTGCTGCCGGACAGCACCACCCGGCCAGTGTCGAGGACGTAGGCCTGTGATGCGTACTTGAGCGCCACATTAATGTTTTGCTCGGCGATCAGGAAGCTCACCTGCTCGTCGCGATTGAGCTGGGCGACGATCTCGAAAATCTCCTCGACGATAATAGGCGCCAAACCCATGGAAGGCTCATCAAGCAGTACCAAAGTAGGACGCGTCATCAACGCCCGACCGATGGCGACCATTTGCTGCTCGCCACCGGACGTCAGCCCGGCCTGGGTCTTGCGCTTGGTTTTCAGCCGTGGAAACCAGGCGTAGATCCGCTCCAGGTCCCGGGTCATGTCCTGGCGACTCAAGCGCCGCACGAAACCGCCGCTGCGCAGGTTGTCCTCGACCGTCAGTTGCGGAAATACGTGCCGGCCCTCCAGTACATGCACCATGCCCTGGCGCACCCGAACGCTTGGATCGACACCCGCCGTGTCACGGCCGAGAAACTCGATCGTGCCGCGACTGACCTCCGCCCGTTCGGCCCGCACCAACCCGGAAATCGCCTTGAGCGTGGTGCTTTTGCCCGCGCCGTTGGCCCCGAGCAACGCAACGATGCCGCCCTTGGGCACCGTCAGCGACACCCCGGCCACGGCCAGGATCGCGCCGTCGTAGATCACCTCGATGTCTTTGACTTGCAACAGGTCATTGGCGGCAATGTCGCTGGCGGTTTGGTTCATGGGTTATTCGTCCCCGGTGCAGGTGCGTGGCGTCAGGCCTTTTTCCTTGGCGAAGGCTGCGGACTTTTCATCGATCAACGGCCGCAGCAAGGCGCGGTCGGCCGGGATCCAGTCGCTGATCAGCGTCCAGTTCGTGCCGTCCCACTGTTGAACCCGCGCCGAACCGCCGCCCTCATGATCCTTGCAAGACAGCTTGAGGTTCTGCATCAGGCCGAAGTAGCCCATGTCCTTGAGCCGCGCGTCATCGATGTTCAAGTGTTCCAGACCCCAACGCCCTTCTTCGCCGTTGAGCGGCCGCTTGCCGAATTTGCCTTGCGCGGTACGGATCGCTTCCACCATGACAGCGGCGTTTACCAGCCCGGAGTTGTAGTAGACGCTGCCGAAATTCTTCAGGTCCTTGAGGTCGCTTTTGCCCTTGTCGAGGATGGACTGCTTGAGGCGTTTGTGAATCTCGAAGTCGGTGCCGGCCGGGTATGGTGTCAGCGCCAGATAGCCTTTGGCAGCGGCGCCTGCGGGTAGTACGTCCTCGCTGGAACTGGCCCAGATATCACCGACGATGTGGTCCACCGGGAAGCCGAAACGCGCCGCGGTCTTGACCGCCACCGGCGTCGACACCCCCCAGGTACGCAGGAACACCCAGTCCGGGTTGACCTGGCGAATCTGCCGCCATTGCGACGACTGTTCGTTACCCGGATCGGCCACCGGAATCTGGATGTTTTCGAAGCCGTATTTCTCCGCCAGCAACTTCAGCGGGCCGAGGGTTTCCCGGCCGTACGCCGAGTCGTGGTAGACCGTGGCGATTTTCTTGCCCTTGAGTTTGTCGAAGCCACCCTCGCGCTGGGCGATGTAGTTGATCAGGCTCGACGCCTCGCTGTAGAAAGTCAGCATCACCGGAAAGTTGTACGGAAATACCGTGCCGTCAGTGGCTTCGGTGCGACCGTAGCCGAGGGTGATCAGCGGGATCTTGTCGACCTCGGCCCGCTCGCTCAGCGCATACGCCGCCGGTGCACCATTGGGTGAATAGATCGCCACCGGAGCACCGTCCAGGCCTTTCTTGAAGCGCTCGTAGCACTCGATGCCCTTCTCCGCCGTCCACTCGGTTTCGCACTCCTGCCAGACCAGTTTGACGCCGTTGATCCCGCCTTCCACGTCGTTGATGTAGTTCAGGTAATCGAGCATCCCGGCCCATACCTGCACGCCGCTGGAGGCGTAGGCACCGACCCGGTAAGTGGCCAACGGGAAGAACTGCTGGTCCGGCGACGCCTGAACCACTGGCACTGCACTGCCGAAAACCGCCAGCGTCAGGGCGGCGCCGGCCAGGGAACGTTTCAAGGATGCACGCATGTTGTCTCTCTGATAAGTGAAGGAATTCAGAAGCGCAGCGGCCAATGGCTCAGCCGTTCACGAAGGTTGCTCAGCAGGCGGATCAGGCCTTCCGGTTCCTTGATCAGGAACAGGATGATCAGCACGCCGAAGATGATTTTTTGCAGGTTCTGCAGCTGCCCGGCGTCCACCGAACCACCGAACAAGGCTTGCCCGGCGTGGCTGAGCAGGATCGGCAGCAAGCTGATAAACGCCGCGCCGACGAAGTTGCCGGCGATGCTGCCCATGCCGCCGATAATGATGATGAACAGGATCTGGAATGACCGATTGATATCGAAGCTGCTGGCGCTGGCGGTGCCCAGGTAGGCGAAGGCCCACAAGGCGCCGGCGATGCCGAGGTAGAACGAGCTGACGGCGAACGCCAGGTGCTTGTAGCGCACCACCGGAATACCGATGACAGCGGCGGCGGTATCCATGTCGCGGATCGCCATCCAGTTGCGGCCGATCTGGCTTTTCACCAGGTTCACCGCGACCCAGGTCAATAGCAGCACGGTGGTCAGGGTCAGCAAGTAGCGACCCAGTGGCGTGTTCAGGTCATGGCCGAACAACGCCAGTTTCGGTGCGGAAATCGTCCCGGAGGAACCGTAGTTGTAGAACCAGGGGAATTTGACGAACAGCCACTCCAGAAAGAACTGCGCCGCCAGGGTGGTGACCATCAGGTAGAAGCCTTTGATCCGCGAACTCGGTAGGCCAAAAACAAAGCCCACCACCGCGCTGATCAGACCGCCGCCCAGCAATGCCACTGGCAATCCCAACTCAGGCAAACGCAGCAAAAACCCATAAGTAGCAAAGGCGCCGACCGCCATGAACCCGGCCGCGCCGACCGAGGTCTGGCCGGTGTAGCCGGTGAGCAGGTTCAGGCCGAGCCCGGCCAGGGACAGCACCAGAAACGGGATCAGAATCGCGTTCAGCCAATAGTCGTTGCCGGTCAGCGGCACCGCGACGAAGGCGATCAACAGCAGTGCGATCAATCCAGTCGGCACACGACGCTGGATCAATACCGCCGGCGCGGTTTCGCGGGTAAGGGAAATCGACATGAGTTCAGACTCGCTCGATGGCACGCTCGCCGAACAGGCCGGCGGGACGGATGTACAGGAAGGCCAAAGCCAGGACGTAAGCGAACCACGGTGTGATGCCACCGCCGATCAGCGGGCCGATGTAGACCTCGGCAAGGTTCTCCGCCGCGCCGACGATCAGCCCGCCGACAATCGCCCCGCCAATCGAGGTGAAGCCGCCGATGATCAGCACCGGCAAGGCCTTGAGCACCACCAGCGACAGGGAAAACTGCACCCCTTGGCGTGCGCCCCAGAGCAGACCCGCGACCAACCCGACAATGCCGGCCACCGCCCAGACGATCTGCCAGATGCGGTTGAGGTTGATACCGATCGAGAGCGCGGCGGTGGTGTCATCCGCCACGGCGCGCAGGGACACGCCGATCCGCGTCTTGTTGAACAGCAGCGCCAGCACCGTCACCAACACGATGGCGGCAGCGGCGGCGATCAGGTCGAACTGGCTGACCATCATCCCGCCGATAAAAATCGGGACGTCGTCGATGCCCAGGTCCAGCGCCCGCACTTGCGAGCCCATCAAGCCTTGAGCCAGGCCTTCGATGATGAATGACAACCCGAGGGTCGCCATGAACAGGGTGATCTGCGAGCGATTGACCAGTGGCCGCAGTACCAGCCGCTCGATTAGCAGCGCACCGACGATCATCACCACGACGGTCAGCAACAACGCGAGGGCAAACGGCACGCCTTGATCGTGGAGGCTGACGAAGGTCAGCGCGGCGAACAGCAGCATCGCGCCCTGGGCGAAATTGAACACACCGCTGGCTTTGTAGATCAGCACGAAGCCGATGGCGACCAGTGAATACATGGTCCCGGCGAGCAAACCGCCGAGCAGGGTTTCGAAGAAGAACGTCATCAGTGCACCACTCCCAGATATGCCGCGATCACATCGGGATTGGCCTGCACTTCGGCGGGCGTGCCGTCGCCGACCTTGCGCCCGTAATCGAGCACCACGACGTGGTCGGACAGGCCCATGACCACGCTCATGTCGTGCTCGATCAACACCACCGTGGTGCCGAGGTCGCGGTTGATGTCGGCGATGAAGCGGGCCATTTCCTGTTTCTCTTCGGCGTTCATGCCGGCCATGGGTTCGTCGAGCAGCAACAGGCTGGGACCGGCGATCAAGGCGCGGCCCAACTCGACGCGTTTTTGCAGGCCATAGGACAAATTGCCCACCGGCACATCGCGATGGGCTTGCAGCTCCAGGAATTCGAGAATGCCCTGGGCCTGCCGACGAAAATCGGCGGCCTCGCGCTGGGCTCTTGGCAGGCCCAGCGCCTGTTCGATGAAGCTGCTGCGCAGGTGCCGCGACAGACCGGTGAGGATGTTGTCGATCACACTCATCTTCTTGAACAGCGCGTTGTTCTGGAACGTGCGGCCAATGCCCCGGCGTGCGGCGGTCAACGGGTCGATGCGTTTGAACGATTGCTGTTCGAACACGATTGAACCGGCGTCGAAGCGGTAAACGCCGTTCAGCACGTTGAGCAGCGAACTCTTGCCCGCGCCGTTGGGACCGATCAGCGCGCAGATCTCGCCCCGGCGCACGTCGAACGACAGCTCATTGATGGCCTTCACGCCTTTGAACGACAGGGAAATACCGCTGACTTGCAGGATGGAATCGGTCGAGCTCATGCGATATCCCGTTTGAATTCGGCTAGCCAGTTCGGCGCGGGTTGAGCGTTGGCTGTGCGTGTGGCTTGCCAGATGAAATGCAGATTGTGGAACCCCAGCAGTCGGCGGACGCGGTTCTTGATCAGCCGCTGCAGGCCTTTTTCCGGGTGGGTGATGGCCCAGTCGCAGAGGCGCCGACGCCACGTGCCCTGAGGCGCGAGACGGCTTTCGATTTCTGCAGCCAGCACGTGCAAGCGTTCGGCGGATAGCAGCAATCCGGAAGGCGCCACTTCACGACGGTCGCGACTGGCGCTGCCGGGACTTTCCGGGAAGGCCAGGGATTGGCCGCTGGTCAACCATTGTTCAAGCAGCACGGTCAGACCGTTCTGCCATTGAGTGCCCTCTTCACTCCACAGCTGCGGGCCTTGGCCCCAGCGGCTGAGGCGTTGCGGGGGTTCGGCGGGGCCGAGCAGTTCGGCGAAGTTCAGCAATGACTGGCCCTGATTGAGCCAGAGTTGCTGCGTCTGCCGGCCCTGGACGAACGCGTGAGTGGCACGGCTGCGCCACAGGACTTTGTGCAGTGATTCCGGGGCGAGGTTGTCCGGTAGCGTCAGCAATTCACCGCCGACGTGTTGCGCGGCCAAGGCCAGTAGCAGCAGATCCGGCTCAAACGCGCCGCTGACGGCCAGGCGTGAGTCCTCGGTAAACCCCTGCTGACGCAAGCCATCGGCCAGGCGCTCGACATCGCGCAAGGCATCGATCCAGCGCCAGACAAACCACTGGCCGTGGCGCTTGTGCCGCAAGGCCGGCTGCAACGGGCTGACCTGCGCCCAGTGGCGCAATTGCTCCAGCGCCCTGGGCACTTCGACCCGCCACTCGGCGGTGTCCGCGGTTGGCGGACGCTTGAGTTCGTGCACGCTCATGGGTTGACCTCCTGTTCATGGGCAAAAGCGTGCGGTGGTCCGCTGGGCTGAAATCTGGAAAACACCGCCGAACTACTGTGGGAGCGAGCCTGCTCGCGATGGCGGTCGGTCAGACGACATCAATATTGAATGTGCCGGCCTCATCGCGAGCAGGCTCGCTCCCACAGGGATAGGTGTGGTGTTCGAGCCTTTACGCCGACACCACTTTCTTTTCCTGCTGATGCAACGCCCCCAGGTCCCGATAACCCGCTCCCGGATGAATCTCCGGCAACCGCGGCCCGTCCCCGAACAACTTCTCGCGCAAGGTCCCCGGCGCGTATTCGGTCTTGTACACCCCGCGCTTCTGCAACTCCGGCACCAGCAGTTCCACGGCGTCAATGAACGTTTCATGAGTCAGCGCATACGCCAGGTTGAAGCCGTCCACGTCGGTCTCCTCGACCCACTCCTGAAGCAGGTCGGCGACGGTTTCGGGACTGCCGACAAACAACGGTCCAAACCCACCGATACCCACCCAATCGGCCAGTTCATTAGGTGTCCAGACCTTGTTCGGGTCCGCCGTGGAAAACGCTTCCACCGCCGATTGAATCGCATTGGTGTGCACGTGCTTGAGCGGTTCATCGGGTTTGAACTGACTGAAATCGATCCCCGTCCAGCCCGAGATCAGCGCCATGGCACCTTCGTAACTGACCCAGGTTTTGTATTCCTCGAACTTGGCCTTGGCCTTGGCATCGGTCTCGCCGAGGATCACGGTTTGCAGGTTGAAGATCAGGATCTTCGACGGATCGCGTCCGGCCTCGGCGGCGCGACGACGGATGTCGGCAACGGTTTTCTTCAGCAGCACTTTCGACGGGGCAGCGACGAATACGCACTCGGCATGTTCGGCGGCGAACTGCTTGCCGCGACTCGATGCGCCCGCCTGGAACAGCACCGGTGTGCGTTGCGGCGAAGGTTCGCAAAGGTGAATACCCGGCACCTGGAAGTGTTTGCCGACGTGCTGGATCTCGTGGATTTTGCTCGGGTCGCTGAAGATGCGGCGCTCGCGATCGCGCAGGATCGCGCCCTCTTCCCAGCTGCCTTCCCAGAGTTTGTAGCAAACCTCCAGGTATTCTTCGGCGAAGTCGTAACGGGCGTCGTGTTCGGTCTGGGCTTTCTGGCCGAGGTTCTTCGCGCCGCTTTCCAGATACGACGTGACGATGTTCCAGCCGGCACGGCCCTTGGTCAGGTGGTCGAGGGTCGACAGGCGTCGGGCGAACGGATACGGATGCTCGAACGACAGCGACGCGGTCAGGCCGAAACCCAGATGCTCGGTGACCAGTGCCATCGGCGGAATCAGTTGCAGCGGATCGTTGACCGGCACCTGCGCCGCCTGACGGATCGCCGCATCACCGTTGCCGTTATAGACGTCGTAGATGCCCAGTACGTCGGCAATGAACAAGCCGTCGAACTTGCCGCGCTCGAGGATTTTCACCAGATCGGTCCAGTATTCGAGGTCCTTGTACTGCCAGGAGCGATCCCGCGGGTGCGCCCACAAACCCGGCGACTGGTGGCCGACACAGTTCATGTCAAAAGCGTTGAGACGAATTTCGCGGGCCATCAAACGGCACTCCGAAAGCTGGGTGGATGAATGCCGTTGAGGCGGAAGTTACCGATGAGGTGGAGTTTCCAATGCAGCGGGTCGTGCACTGATCCGGGCAACACAGTGCGTTGGCCAGTGAGTTCGAATTCAGCGTTGCTGACGGCGTTCAGCGCGTCTGCACTGGCCAGATGCGACTCGGCGATGGCGACGCTGATTTCGGTGTCGTCATCAACACTGTTCAGCAAACCTTCGGCGCGTTCCAGCAGCGCAGCGGCGACTTCGACGCGGATCTGCAAATCGCCGAATCGGCTGATGACATAAGGATCAGCCGTGGGCTGAGCCTGCTGACGGACGAAGCGCAGCGTCGCCTCGAGCAGGCTGCGTGCGTTGTGCAAGTCATGCTGACTTTTGGCCAGGGGTGGCCCGGCAACGATGGGTTGGGTCAAGGCGTTCATGGTGGGCTCCTCAGTTCCAGGCGTGGCGCGCGGGCTTCACGCCGTTGAGCAGGTAGTTGCCGATCAGGTGGTATTTCCAGCGCGCCGGATCGTGCAGCGTGTGAGTGCGGGCGTTGCGCCAGTGGCGGTCGAGGTTGTACTTACCGAGCACCGAGCGGGTGCCGGCCAGTTCGAAGAGTTTGCTGCTGGCGAGCAAGGCGATCTCGGCGGACAGGACTTTCGCCTGGGCGACCACCACCGAGGCGTTCGCCACGGTGTCTTCATTGGGGTTGAGCAACGCGACGTCGATGGCCTGGCCGGCCTTTTTGAGAATCGCTTCGGTACCGTGGACCCGCCATTCAAGGTCGCCAATCGCAGCGATGCTGAACGGGTCCTGCCAGCCGTGATCCTGCTGGCTGTCGATCCACGGCCGGGCTTCGCGGGCGTAGCGTTTGGTTTCTTCCAGGGCACCGACGGCGATGCCAGTGTCCACGGCGGCCTGGATGATTTGCGAGATCGGTCCGTCGGCGGTGGGTTCGTCGAAAGCTTTGTGGGCCGGGATCACCGCGCTGAGCGGCACCTTCACCGCATTCAGGGTCACCCCGCCGCTGGCGGTGGTGCGCTGGCCGAATCCGTCCCAGCTGTCGATCACGGTCAACCCCGGATTGTCACGCTCGATGAAGGCGATGAACGCCTGGTTCTGTTCGTTGACCGCCACCGCCGGCACGATGTGCGCGAACAAGGCGCCGGTGCAATAGAACTTCTCACCGTCGATCTGCGCGGTGTCTTGATTGAAACGGATGCGGGTTTCGAAAGCGCCGGCGTTTTTGCTCTTGGATTCGGAGAAAGCATTGCCGAAGCGATAACCCTGCAGGACTTTGCCGAAGTAGTCGCGTTTCTGTTCCTCGGTGCCGACTTGCAGCAGGATGTCGAGCACACCGAGGTGGTTTTGCGGGATCTGGCCGAGGGACGAATCGGCGGCGGAGATGATCTTGATCACTTCAGCGACAGTCACGTAGGACACGCCGGCGCCGCCGTATTCCTTGGGAACGGTGATGCCCCAGAGGCCACTGGCGGAGAACTCGTCGAGCTCGGCGACCGGCAGGCGTCGCTCGCGATCCCGCACGCTGGCTTCGATGGCAAAGCGTGCGGCGAGCTTGTGAGCGACGGCAATCGCCTCGGCGTCCGAGCGGATCACATGGGCGGTGCGAGGGGGTTGGGCAGAGGCTGTCATGGGCCGACTCCGGGATTCTGGTGAATGCACCAGAGCTTTTGCAGGAGTCGTGCCTGAAATTAAATCATTTAAATTTCAATGATTTAGCCAATTACTCGAGAATGGCTTGTAGTTTTAAAACAGCAAAGTGTCTATCCGCTGTTGACTGGCAAACAGTTAGATCACCACGTTACGCACGAACCGCGCGGCCACCGGGCCATCGTTGCGATAGGCATGGGGCTGGTTGCTGGCAAACATATAGAACTCGCCGGCGGCAACCTCGTGTGGCGTGTCGCCGAGCATCAAGGTCAGGCAGCCTTCGAACACGTAGATTTGTTCACTCCAGCCATCGGCATCCGGTTGCGACGGGTAAATTTCTCCCGGTTGCAGGCACCATTCCCATTGCTCTACTTCGCGGGTGGCGGTGGCTTTGGACAGCAAAACGGCTTTGCTGCCGGCAATCGTACCGGCCCAGGCCACTTCGTTGATGCGGCTCGGGTCGCGGGCGTCCGGGGCCTGGATCAGGTCGCTGAACGCCACGTCCAGCGCTTCGGCCACGCGGTCGAGGGTGGTCAGGCTGACGTTCTTTTCACCGGCCTCGATGGCCACCAGCATCCGGCGGCTGACCCCGGACTTTTCCGCCAGCGCGGTCTGGCTCATGTCGGCGGCATGACGCAAGCGTCGAACGTTCTGACTGACGTGCTGGAGGACCGAAGCCCGTTGCGTGGAATCTTTGTGCACTATATTGCTCACTTGGTGGGGTTGGGCAGTATACTGCGCAACATTCGGCGCATTGTGCGTCCCCTTCAGGTAGCGCGCAAGGTCATGACGTCGATGAACGCTTCACAGGCTTCTTCCCATAAGTTCAGCAAAGCCGAGTGCGTGCTGGTGCTGATCACCATGGTCTGGGGCGGCACCTTTTTGCTGGTGCAGCATGCGATGACCGTCAGCGGCCCGATGTTCTTCGTCGGCCTGCGCTTTGCCGCGGCGGCGATCATTGTCGCCCTGTTCTCCTGGCGGCACCTGCGGGAACTGACCCTGTTCGAACTCAAGGCCGGGGCCTTCATCGGCGTGGCGATCATGCTCGGCTATGGCTTGCAGACCGTGGGTTTGCAGAGCATTCCCAGCAGTCAGTCGGCGTTCATCACTGCGTTGTACGTGCCCTTTGTGCCGTTGCTGCAATGGCTGGTGCTGGGACGCCGTCCGGGGTTGATGCCGAGCATCGGCATCATGCTGGCGTTTACCGGGTTGATGTTGCTGTCCGGACCTGCGGGCGCTTCTTTCAATTTCAGTCCCGGTGAAATCGCCACGCTGATCAGCGCCGTGGCGATTGCGGCGGAGATCATTTTGATCAGCACTTATGCCGGCCAGGTCGATGTGCGTCGGGTGACAGTGGTGCAATTGGCGGTGACTTCGGCGCTGTCGTTCCTGATGGTGGTGCCGACTCAGGAAGCCATTCCGGACTTTTCATGGTTGCTGTTGTGCAGCGCGCTGGGGTTGGGCGCGGCGAGTGCAGCGATCCAGGTGGCGATGAACTGGGCGCAGAAGAGCGTTTCGCCGACCCGGGCGACGTTGATTTATGCGGGTGAGCCGGTGTGGGCCGGGATCGTCGGGCGGATTGCCGGGGAGCGGTTGCCGGCGATTGCGCTGGTGGGGGCGGGGTTGATTGTGGCGGCGGTGATTGTGAGTGAGTTGAAGACCAAAGGCAAAAATCGCGAATCAGCAGAGGATACGTTGGCGAACGAGGCCGTCGACTCAAACAAGTGACCGTCCCGCCGGATGCTCGGGATGACGGCCAGGGCGCAAAACCTGCGGGAGCGAGCCTGCTCGCGATTGCTGTAGATCAGCCGAAATCGATGTTAAATGTAATGATGCCATCGCGAGCAGTCCCGCTCCCACAAGGATTGCGGTGTTCAGATCTTTAACTGACTGGCATCGCAGGGGTTGTTGGCAGACTCGGAACAGACCTACAAGCAGCACAGCTATTTCGGGCTTTTCGCCGGTTAACTGCCCTGCCCTCACTCCCTATCCTCGCGCCTGTCACGACTCATTCGTGATCGGGTTTGACGGCTCGGCTGTATCTCTCAAGACGTAGAGTTCCTTAACTTTGTGCGCGTACCTATTCGTCCGCGGCAAAGTCATATGGTGACTGTGCGTGGGGCATCTTCGGGTGCGCCGGGTGCTTGAGACCGGTCCGTCAACCTGCGCACAGTTGCCACCCATTCGTTTGACGGCGAACAGGTGGTAGCCCTAACTGTCTCAAGAGTTAAATCCATGACCAACGCAACCACAAAATCCACCCCCTTCGCCCGCTGCGATCACGTCGACCACCACCTCTTCGCCGTTCAACCCGACATCCCGCTACTCGACGCCCTTGAACACGCCGCGGTCTATCTCAGCTGTGCCGAAGCCCTCGCCCATCAAGCCCCCACCGCCACCCGCCCGGAACACAAAGCGTCGTTACGCTGGGCCAGCCAGCAAATGTTGGGTACTGCGCGCTCACTGGTGCAAGCCTCAATCGACGGCATTCACGTGGCTCAAGCGGAAGGTGACGCATGAACCCGCACATGCCGATGACCAACAACGACTGCGACATCCCGGTATTTTTGGTCGCGACTCAGGCGCCGCTGGATGTGTTGCACAGCAACGCGGCCACCCGCTTTCTGGCCATGACGCAGATGATGGAAAGCCTGGCCAGTCTTGATATCACTCAAGCCAAGGGGGCCGATGTGCAGCAATTGGCGCATGCGGCGGCGATGTTGCTGCGTGATGGTTGTGATGTGATGAATGTGCTGGGACGGCAGATTCGGGCGCAGGTTTGAAGGTAGTCGTCTGATCGCCGAATTTTATGTTCGTCGTCAAAGCCTCGGGAATTAAACAGCAAGATCAAAAGATCGCAGCCTTCGGCAGCTCCTACAGGAGTACGCATTCCCCTGTAGGAGCTGCCGAAGGCTGCGATCTTTTCGGGACGCTCATATCACCCTTGAAACAATGTGAATCAGGAATTTTCCATCTACCTTGTAGGATTCTGCGACAGCTTGGCGTTTGGCGATCCGGGGACTGGCACGTATGATGCTTCACAAACTTCCGCAGATTAGAAGCCTATGTCCCTGATAGTTCTACTGCTTCTGCCTTTCATTGGCAGCTGTCTGGCAGCCTTGCTGCCGCACAACGCGCGTAACACTGAATCTTTGTTGGCTGGCCTGGTTGCCTTGATCGGCACCATTCAGGTCGCTCTCCTGTACCCGCAAATCGCCGATGGCGGCGTAATCCGCGAAGAGTTTTTCTGGCTACCGAGCCTGGGCCTGAACTTCGTCCTGCGCATGGACGGTTTCGCCTGGCTGTTCTCGATGCTGGTGCTGGGCATCGGCACGCTGGTCTCTTTATACGCCCGCTACTACATGTCGCCGGACGATCCGGTGCCGCGGTTCTTCGCGTTTTTCCTGGCGTTCATGGGCGCGATGCTCGGGTTGGTGATCTCCGGCAACCTGATCCAGATCGTGTTTTTCTGGGAGCTGACCAGCCTCTTCTCGTTCCTGTTGATCGGCTACTGGCACCACCGCGCCGATGCGCGACGCGGTGCTTATATGGCGCTGATGGTCACCGGTGCGGGCGGTTTGTGTCTGCTGGCGGGGGTCATGCTGCTTGGCCATGTGGTCGGCAGCTATGACCTGGACAAGGTCCTGGCCGCCGGCGATCTGATTCGCGCACATGCCCTCTACCCTATTCTGTTGCCCCTGATCCTGATCGGCGCGCTGAGCAAAAGTGCGCAGTTCCCCTTCCACTTCTGGCTGCCCCACGCGATGGCGGCGCCGACACCGGTCTCGGCCTATCTGCACTCGGCGACCATGGTCAAGGCTGGCGTTTTTCTTCTGGCACGGCTGTGGCCATCGTTGTCCGGCAGTGAAGAATGGTTCTACATCGTCAGCGGGGCCGGCGCGTGCACCTTGTTGCTCGGCGCGTACTGCGCGATGTTCCAGAACGATCTCAAGGGCTTGCTGGCCTACTCGACCATCAGCCATTTGGGCCTGATCACCCTGCTGCTGGGCCTGAACAGTCCGCTGGCCGCCGTGGCCGCGGTGTTCCACATTCTCAACCATGCGACGTTCAAGGCCTCGCTGTTCATGGCCGCCGGGATCATCGACCACGAAAGCGGCACCCGGGACATTCGCAAGCTCAGCGGCCTGATCAAACTGATTCCGTTCACCGCCACCCTGGCCATGGTCGCCAGCGCCTCGATGGCGGGCGTGCCGCTGCTCAACGGCTTCCTCTCGAAAGAGATGTTCTTCGCCGAAACCGTGTTCATCAACGCGACGGCATGGGTCGAGATGACCCTGCCGATCGTCGCGACCATCGCCGGCACGTTCAGCGTCGCCTACTCCCTGCGTTTCACGGTCGACGTGTTCTTCGGCCCCACCGCCACCGACCTGCCGCACACCCCACACGAACCGCCACGCTGGATGCGAGCGCCGGTGGAGTTGCTGGTGTTCGCTTGCCTGATCGTGGGGATTTTCCCGGCGCAAGTCGTCGGCTCGTTACTAGCTGCTGCCGCTTTGCCGGTTGTGGGCGGCACGCTGCCGGAATACAGCCTGGCGATCTGGCACGGCTGGAACGCGCCGATGATCATGAGCCTGATCGCCATGTCCGGCGGTATCGTGCTCTACCTGTTGCTGCGCAATCAGCTCAAGCGCGGACGTTTCAAATACCCGCCGATCATCGGTTTGTTCAACGGCAAGCGTCTGTTCGAGCGCAGCCTGGTGATCATGATGCGCCTGGCCCGTCGCCTGGAGCGGCGGATCAGCACCAAACGCCTGCAAACCCAATTGTTCCTGATGGTGCTCGCCGCCGTGCTCGCCGGGTTGATTCCGATGCTCCACAGCAGCCTGAGCTGGGGCGACCGGCCGAAGATTCCGGGCTCGATCGTGTTCGTGACCCTCTGGCTGCTGGCGATTGCCTGTGCCCTCGGCGCGGCGTGGCAGGCCAAGTATCACCGACTTGCGGCCCTGACCATGGTCAGCGTCTGCGGCCTGATGACCTGCGTGACCTTCGTCTGGTTCTCGGCGCCGGACCTGGCGCTGACGCAACTGGTGGTCGAAGTGGTGACCACGGTGCTGATCCTGCTGGGCCTGCGCTGGCTGCCGCGACGGATCGAAGAGGTCTCGCCGCTGCCGAGCAGTCTGCGCAAGGCACGCATCCGCCGTATCCGCGACTTGTTGCTGTCGACCGTGGTCGGCGGCGGCATGGCGCTGCTGTCCTACGCGATGCTGACGCGCCAGACGCCCAACGACATTTCCTCGTTCTACCTCAGCCGCGCCTTGCCCGAGGGCGGCGGCAGCAACGTGGTCAACGTGATGCTGGTGGACTTCCGTGGCTTCGACACCCTCGGTGAAATCACCGTGTTGGTGGCGGTGGCCCTGACCGTGTTTGCCCTGCTGCGACGCTTCCGCCCGCCGAAAGAAAGCTTGCAACTGCCCGCGCAACAGCGTTTGCTGGCGCCCGACGTGGTCACCGACCTGGTCAACCCGCGTTCGGCCAGCGACACCGCGCTCGGTTTCATGATGGTGCCGGCGGTGCTGGTGCGCCTGCTGCTGCCGATTGCGTTCGTGGTGTCGATCTACCTGTTCATGCGCGGCCACAATCAGCCGGGCGGCGGGTTTGTCGCGGGGCTGGTGATGTCGGTGGCGTTCATCCTGCAATACATGGTGGCCGGCACGCAGTGGGTCGAGGCGCAAATGAGCCTGCGACCGCTGCGCTGGATGGGTACCGGCCTACTGTTTGCCACGGTCACCGGACTTGGGGCGATGGTGGTCGGTTATCCGTTCCTGACCACCCACACCTGGCATTTCGAACTGCCGGTGTTCGGTGACATTCACATCGCCAGCGCGCTGTTCTTCGACATCGGCGTATATGCCGTGGTGGTCGGCTCGACCCTGCTGATCCTCACCGCCCTCGCCCACCAATCGGTACGCGGTCACAAGACCGCTGCCCTGCCCAGATCCGTCGCCACGCAAGGAGCCGTCTGATGGAAGAAGTCATCGCAATCGCCATCGGCGTGCTCGCCGCGTCCGGCGTGTGGCTGGTGCTGCGGCCACGGACGTTCCAGGTGGTCATGGGCCTGTGCCTGCTGTCCTATGGCGTCAATCTGTTCATCTTCAGCATGGGCAGCCTGTTTATCGGCAAGGAGCCGATCATCAAGGACGGCGTGCCCCAGGACCTGCTGCATTACACCGATCCGCTGCCGCAAGCGCTGGTGCTGACCGCCATCGTGATCAGCTTCGCCATGACCGCGCTGTTTCTGGTGGTGCTGCTGGCCTCCCGGGGCCTGACCGGGACCGACCATGTCGATGGCCGGGAGCCTAAAGAATGAATCTGATGCCGCACCTGATCGCCGCACCGATTCTACTGCCGCTGCTGACCGCCGCCGTGATGCTGATGCTGGGTGAGAAACACCGGCCGCTGAAGGCCAAGATCAATCTGCTTTCCAGTCTGGTGGGACTGGGCATTGCCGTGCTGTTGCTGCAATGGACCCAGGAAACCGGCGTGCCCGGCTCCATCGGCGTGTACCTGCCCGGTAACTGGCAAGTGCCGTTCGGAATCGTGCTGGTGGTCGATCGCCTGTCGGCGCTGATGCTGGTACTGACCGGGATCATCGGCGTCAGCGCCCTGCTGTTCGCCATGGCCCGTTGGGATGGCGCCGGTTCGAGCTTCCACGCGCTGTTCCAGATCCAGATGATGGGCCTGTATGGCGCGTTCCTGACGGCGGACCTGTTCAACCTGTTCGTGTTTTTTGAAGTGCTGCTAGCGGCGTCTTACGGCCTGATGCTCCACGGTTCGGGTCGGGCGCGGGTGTCGTCGGGGCTGCATTACATCTCGATCAACCTGCTGGCCTCGTCGCTGTTCCTGATCGGCGCGGCGCTGATCTACGGCGTCACCGGCACCCTGAACATGGCAGACCTGGCGCTGAAAATCCCGCTGGTGCCGGAAGCCGATCGCGGTCTGTTGCATGCCGGCGCGGCGATTCTGGCCGTGGCGTTCCTGGCCAAGGCCGGGATGTGGCCCCTGAACTTCTGGCTGGTGCCGGCCTATTCCGCGGCCAGCGCGCCGGTGGCGGCGATGTTCGCGATCATGACCAAGGTCGGCGTCTACACCTTGCTGCGCCTGTGGACCTTGCTGTTCTCCGGTCAGGCCGGTGCCTCGGCGTATTTTGGCGGCGACTGGCTGATCTACGGCGGCATGGCGACCATCGTCTGCGCGGCGGTGGCGATCCTCGCCGCACAACGCCTGGAACGCATGGCCAGCCTGAGCATTCTGGTATCGGCGGGGATCCTGCTGTCGGCCATCGGTTTCGCCCAGCCGAACCTGATCGGCGCGGCGCTGTTCTATCTGGTCAGTTCGACCCTGGCGTTGAGTGCGCTGTTCCTGCTGGCCGAGTTGATCGAGCGTTCGCGTTCGGCCAATGAAATGCCGCTGTTTGACGACGGCGACCTGCTTCCTCGACCGATGGAATCCCTGCAACCGCCCAAAGGCATCAACCTCGATGACGAGCAGAAAGCCGTGGTCGGCCAGGTGATTCCCTGGACCATGGCCTTCCTCGGTTTGAGTTTTATCGCCTGCTCGCTGCTGATCATCGGCATGCCACCGCTCTCGGGCTTCATCGGCAAGCTCGGCCTGCTCAGTGCCCTGCTCAATCCGCTGGGCCTGGGCAATGGCAGTGATGAGCCGGTATCGAACGCGGCGTGGGGCTTGCTGGCGTTGCTGATCCTTTCCGGGCTGGCGTCGCTGATCGCCTTCTCGCGTCTGGGCATTCAGCGCTTCTGGACCCCCGAGGAGCGGCCGTCGCCGTTGCTGCGCCGTTTCGAATGCGTGCCGATCATCGCCCTGCTGGGCTTGAGCATTGCGCTGACGTTCAAGGCTGAACCGCTGCTGCGCTACACCCAGGCCGCCGCCAATGCCTTGAACAACCCGCAGCAATACGTGATGGCAGTGCTTGGCACCCGGGCGATTCCCAGTCCGGAGGCCAAAGCGGCAGTGGCGGAGGTGCAACCATGAAGCGTCTGTTTCCTGCGCCGTGGCTGTCGCTGGCACTGTGGTTGTTGTCGCTGGTACTGAACCTGTCGATGAGTCCCGGCAATCTGTTGTTGGGCGCTGTACTGGGGTTTTGCGCGCCGCTGATGATGCGCAAGTTGCGGCCGCTGCCGATCCGCATTCGTCGTCCCGGCGTGATCCTGCGTTTGTTCTTCCTGGTCGGTCGCGACGTGGTGGTGTCCAACCTCGCCGTGGCCTGGGGCGTGCTCAATGCCGGTCGTCGTCCGCCACGCTCGCGATTCATCAAGGTGCCGCTGGACCTGCGCGACGCCAACGGCCTGGCCGCGCTGTCAATGATCTGCACGGTGGTGCCCGGTACGGTCTGGTCGGAACTGGCGCTGGATCGCAGCATCCTGTTGCTGCACGTTTTCGATCTGGATGATGAAGCGCTGTTTATCGAGCACTTCAAGGCGACCTACGAGCGCCCCTTGATGGAGATCTTCGAATGAGCGCATTGCTGTCGAACACAATCCTGCTGAGCCTGTTCATTTTTTCGGTGGCGATGATTCTGACCCTGATCCGCCTGTTCAAAGGGCCGTCGGCCCAAGACCGGGTCCTGGCGCTGGATTACCTGTACATCGTCGCCATGCTGATGATGCTGACGCTGGGCATTCGCTATTCCAGTGACACGTACTTCGAGGCGGCGCTGCTGATTGCGCTGTTCGGCTTCGTCGGCTCGTTTGCCCTGGCGAAATTCCTGCTGCGCGGCGAGGTGATCGAATGAGCGCTGAACCGTCTTTGTGGGTTGAAATACCGGTGGCGATCCTGCTGGTGCTCAGCAGCCTGTTTGCGCTGATCGGCGCCATCGGCCTGGTGCGGATGAAAGATTACTTTCAACGCATGCACCCGCCGGCCCTGGCGTCGACGCTGGGCGCGTGGTGCGTGGCATTGGCTTCGATCATTTACTTTTCGGCACTCAAGTCCGGGCCGGTGTTGCATGCCTGGCTGATTCCGATTCTGCTGGCGATCACGGTGCCGGTGACGACATTGCTGCTGGCGCGGGCGGCGTTGTTCCGCAAGCGCATGGCGGGGGATGATGTGCCGGCTGAGGTGAGTAGTCGGCGCACTGAGAGCGGGAGTTAGACGCCAAAAGATCGCAGCCTCGTTTCACTCGACAGCTCCTACATGGGTTTTGCATTTCCCTGTAGGAGCTGTCGAGTGAAACGAGGCTGCGATCTTTTGATCTTGCCGTGCTCTCAGATCCAGGCGACTGCCAACAACCCCGCCCCCAACACCACACACAACGGCGAGTAAGCCCAAGTATCCAGCCGGGCAAACCGCGAATCCTTCACCTGCTTGAAAAACCCCACCAGATTCGAATCGCCGATCGCCCGGGCGAACATCAGCATCGCGATGGCACTGATCACCCATTGCAGCGACCAGTGATGCACCGTGGGCAAATACAGGCCGACCCGCAGGCACACCAGCATGGCGATCAGCAACAACCCGACCGCCACCAGTACCGTGGCAAACCGTGAAGGCTTGAAGGCCGGCCTTGATTCCCCGCCGCCCTCCCCGGGCATTCGTGGGACCGCCGCCTCGCTACCCAACTTGCCACCCGCCGCCCAATACAGGTGGATCAGACTGATCAACAGAAAGATGGCAGCCATCCATTGCGCGATCATCAGGCTCATATTCAGACATCCAGCGTGAAATGTCGCAGCAGGATGAACTTCCTTGAACGTTTTTGTAAGGGTATTCGTGATGGGCGGTGGTAAAGTGCCGCTCCATGAAACTTGCCCGAACCGATCGCTCACTCATTGCCTGGATGCTCTATTGCTGCGTCCTGTTCAATGTGTTCGCCTGCAGCATCGGTCACGGGCAAATGGTCGGGATGCAACTCAACGGCATCGGCGGCCAGTTCTGTACGGTCGACCCGGCCACCCAGGTGCCGGCTTCCTCAAACACCTCCGAAGACCAACTGCCGACCCTGTCCAAGGCCTTCGGCTGCCCGTTGTGCTCCACCGGCGGCATGGGCCCGGCGCTCAACTCCAGCCTGACCCTGGCGATCCTGCCGGAGCAGCACAGCCCGCCACTGGCCGTCATCGCCAACGCTGACCTCCCCGCCCGCTTCACCTGGCCATCGGCCAATCCTCGCGCCCCACCGCTCGCCTGAGTTTTTTTGCCTTTTCCGATCAGCCCACTTCGCCAACGCGTGGCGTTTGCCTGTGCGCTGTTTCCTAGCCAAGAATTCAGGATTCATCGATGAAAACCATTCCTTTGCTGGCCAGCCTGTTCGGCTGCCTGTCCGTTAACGCCTGGGCGCAATCCACGGTCGATCTCGCGCCGATCACCATTGATGGCGAACAAGGCGCCGATCCGGGCCTGAGCCTTGATCAATCCAGCGGCATGGCCTCGCGCCTGGGCTTGAGCGTGCGGGAAACCCCGGCGTCGGTGGCGATCGCCAACCGCAACGATATTGAACGCCACGGCGCGCAGAACTTTCAGGACGCCGCCAACACCTTGCCCGGGGTGAATGCCAGCGCACCACCGGGCTTCGGCGGATTCATCTCCTACCGTGGTTTCACCAACAGTCAGATCACCCAGATGTTCAATGGCATCAACGTCTCCAGCGGGCTCGCGCGGCCGGTGGATGCGTGGATTTATGATCGGGTCGAACTGGTGGGCGGACCGTCATCGCTGATCAATGGTGCCGGCTCCGTGGGCGGTTCGCTGAACTACGTGACCAAACTGGCGACCCGTGAAGAACAAGCCGTCGAAGGCCGGGTCAGCTACGGCACTTACGACACCACCGAAACCGCCTTCGGCCTCAACCACGCCCTGAGCGAGGCCGGCGCGGACGTGCAGCACTACGCGCGCCTGGACGTCAGCCACAACACCGGCAACGGCTACATCGACCGTCAGGAACGCAATGCGTGGAGTGTGGCGTTCTCCTTGCTCAGTGACCTGACGCCGAACCTGTCCCACACCCTGGCCCTGGAATATCAGGATGAACACGAGGACAGTCCTTACTGGGGCACACCGGTACTCAACCCGAAGGCCGGCGAGTTAAGGATCGACAAGCACAACCGCTTCAACAACTACAACGTCGAGGATGGCCGCTACGAGCAGCGCACGATCTGGGTTCGCTCGATCATCGACTACCGGATCAATGACAGCACCACCCTGCGAAACACCCTCTACCACCTCGACAGTCAGCGCGATTACCGCAACCTGGAAACCTACCAGTACAACGCCGACAACAGCGCGGTGAATCGCTCCACGGCGTATCAGGTCCGGCATCAGGGTGAACAGAACGGCAACCAGTTCGAACTGCGCCACGACAACACCTTGTTCGGTCTGGACACCACCTGGGCCGGCGGCTTCGAGTACAAGGTCAACCAGACCACCAACTCGCCGCTGAATGTCAAAGGCGCCAGCACCGTCGACCCGAACAATTTCCAGCCGGGGCATTTCTATGACATCCCCGGCACCAAACCGGGGTTTGTCAGCGACAAGACCAACGAGGTCACCACCAAGGCCCTGTTCGCCGAGAACCGCTTGGCGCTGACCGACAAGCTGGCGTTGCTGACCGGCTTGCGTTACGACGACATCGACCTGGACGTGACCAATCACCGGGAGGTGACCACCAGCAATCCCCGGCATTTGAAACGCAGCTGGGAGCCGCTGACCGGTCGGGTCGGCCTGACCTACCAGTTCATTCCCTCCGCCAATGTCTACGTGCAATACAGCACCGCCGCCGAGCAGCCCAATGGCACTCAGGACTTCGACGTGTCCACTGGCAAACAATGGGAAGTCGGCAGCAAGTTCGATTATCTGGACGGTCGCGGTTCGGCGACAGTGGCGGCGTACACCATTGAGCGCAAGGACTTCGCGGTGACCGATCCGCTGGACCCGACCCGCAGCATTCCAGTGGGTCAGCAGACGTCCAAAGGCATTGAGTTGGCCAGCTCTTTCAGGATCACCGACAAGTGGCTGGCCGAGGGCAACTTCGCCTGGGTCGACGCCCGGTACGACGAGTTCACCGAGAAGAATGCTGCGGGGGTGACGGTTTCACGCAAAGGCAATACACCGACCAACGTGCCGGACCGGGTTGGCAATCTGTGGCTGACCTATGACCTGGCGCCGCAATGGCAGGCAGGCGTCGATGCGCGGTACGTGGCTTCGGTGTTTGCCGACAGCGCCAATACCATGACCGTGCCGTCGTACACGCTTTACGGCACGTTTCTCAGTTACAAGGTCGATCAGCACACCACCGTCACGGGCCGGGTGCGCAACCTGACCAACGAGGTGTATGCCAAGTTTGCCCATGTGTCGCCGGCGTATTACCTCGGTACACCGCGGACTTTTGAATTGGCGGTGCAGACCCGGTTTTAGTCCTCGATCTACCGGATGTACCGATTCCTGTAGGAGCTGGCGAAGCCTGCGATCTTTTGATCTTGTCGTTAAAAACAAAATCAAAAGATCGCAGGCTTCGCCAGCTCCTACGGGTTATCGGTTTATTTCAACTCGGCAGCCACCTTATCCGCCACATCCTTAGGCACCCACGCCTGCCACACCTCCGGGTGCGCCTTCATGAACGCCTCCGCCGCCTGACGTGGCGGGGTGTGTTTTTCGCTCATTCCAGCCAGCGCCTTGTTCAACGGCTCGATCGGAAAGTCGACCTTGCTGAAGAACTCGGCAATTTGCGGATACTGCTTCTGGAAGGGCGTGGACACGCCGATGGACAGCTTTGAGGCCAGGGAGCGCGTCGGTTTCGGATTCGGGTTATCGGCGTCGGTCAGGGTTTTCCAGGCTTCGGCGTCGAACGGCGGCTCTTCCAGCTGAATCAGCTTGAAGCGACCCAGCAATGGCGTAGGCGACCAGTAATAGAACAGGACCGGCTTGCCGCGACGAATCGACGAACTGATCTCCGCGTCCAGCGCCGCCCCGGAGCCGCTGCGGAAATTCACATAACTGTCGTCCAGGCCATAGGCCTTGAGCTTCTGCTTGTTGACCACTTCCGACGTCCAGCCGATCGGGCTGTTGAGGAAACGTCCCTTGCCCGGGGTTTCCGGATCGCTGAACACGTCCTTGTACTTCGGCAGGTCGCTGATACTGCGCAAGCCCGGCGCCAGCGGCTTGATGCCCTTGGCCGGGTCGCCCTTGATCACATACTCCGGCACCCACCAGCCTTCGGTGGCGCCCTTCACCGTATCGCCCAGGCTCACGACTTTGCCTTCGGCCTCAGCCTTGACCCAGACCGGACTGCGCCCGGCCCATTCTTCGCCGATGACCTGAATGTCATTGTTGGCCAGTGCGGTCTCCAGGGTAATGGTCGTCCCCGGCAAAGTATCGGTCGGCAGCCCGTAGCCCTTCTCGACAATGATCCGCAGGATGTCGGTGATCAGGCTGCCGCTTTCCCAGTTCAGGTCGGCGAAGTGGATCGGGGCCTGGGCCGCGAACACCGGGACGGGAGAAGCCAGCAAACCGAACGTGGCCAGGGCAGCGGCCAGCAACCGTCGAAATCCGTTCATGCTTTTGCACCTCGTGCTGTTCACAGCAATAGCGGGATGGCCTGACAGAAGACCGCAAGCCTCAAAATACTCAGTCAACTGACTGTAGTAGAGGTTCCTGCTTTCGAGGGATGTCGATCAGTTTTCGGAAGGTTCCTGCAAGCGCGCCAGCTCTCTTCGTACCATGCTGGCGTACTCCGCCGGACGCAACAGGTAGATCTGTGACGCCACCCAACCCAGCCATGCACCGTGTAAAACAGCCTTCTGGTCGAACAGCCGCCGGGCCTCGACTTGCGCGTTGGCGTGGTTCTGTTCGTGAAAATCGGCGCGGGTCAGGGGCATTACTCGCTGGCCTTGAAGGTCACCAGTTCACCCTTGCGCCACTTGGCGGCCTTGGCCGTCACGGCTTTCAGGGTTTTGGTCAGGCCTTCCTGCAACTGTTGGTGGGCAGCGAACACCATCACCACGCTATGACCTTCCTTGAACACGATCCCGTGGCCGTCGGCGGTGGTCACGAATGCGTAATCACCCAACCCGTAAACCGTCAGCTTGATTTCGCGGAACTTGATGTCCAGCTTGCCGCCTTCGCGACTGGGCAATACAGAAGCGCTGAAATGGTCGCCGACCTTGAGTTTGAGTCCTGGCTTGTCGTCCACCACCAGCGCTGATTCGGTGTCGAGTTCGGCAATGTAAATGCCTTCAGCGTTCTGTTCGGTGATGTAAACGAAACGTGACTGAAACTGTTTAACCAGCTTTGCGCGCAAATCACCCAGCACGAACAAAGCATGCATATCGAGATTACTTACTGCCAAGGAAACATCCCCACATCTGAAATGGTGCTGCACACAGGAAAGCGGCGCACAGCAGAAAAAAGCGGCAATGCCGAAGGTGTCGCCAAATGACCCGGGCTGAAATCCTGAGACGAGCAGAGGGCTCATCCATCGCGAGGTTTGAGAAGACTACTGGAACGTCCCCCACGTCGTCTTGCCCGGAGTTCGTCAGAGGTTGAAGGAAAATGCCCTTCTGACGGCCAGAAAAAACGGATTACCAACCTTAGGGAAAAAACTCTTTAAAAAAAGCACTTTTCCGACATATCGCCAGAAAAAAATTGCTTTAGATGAACATCGATCCTAACCAGTGACGCTGATTCTAGAGCAGCGATGCTCACCGAGACTACCCAAAACGACGTACACACGTCGGTAAAACAATGAAAAGGACTTCATATGTGCACCCTGACACACTTCGCCAGCACCCAGGCACGCGACATAAACAACTCGTCGACGCCGCCTTCCGTGGTGTTCGAGCCGCATGAGTATCCCCCTGAATACCTTGCCCCGCCACGGTTTCAGGTCGTTCTGGCCGGCAATGCCTTCTTCCACATCAAGGAAATTTCCACTGGTCACGTCAGAGGTTTCCGCAGCAATCATAACGAAGCCTGTGCCCTCGCCCGCTCACTCGAATCACGCCTTTGACACACCCGCATCGTTCATCCCTATAGACGTTTCGTCATGCCGACGACTTAACTCAGCCGTCGGCAGGCAACTACTGCCATACTGGTCGGCCATTGAAGCGCACCCTCCCGGGCGGGCAGCGTTCAACACAACAGAATATTTCCAAGGGAAGGCTGCTACGTGACGGAATTTGATATCGGCGAATTTTTTATCCGGGGCGAAGCCAGAGAAGTCGAAGGCGAATTCCAGGCAGTCATTGTCATGCGCGCCAAACCCCCGCTGACTACAGTGACGTATCACCAGGTCGAAAAGGATCGCTGGTTCAAGACTTCCGACGTCGCCGCGATCGCCGCCCAGGAGGCCGCCAAGGCCCTGAAGCTTGCCGTCGATGAAGGTGCATTGAAAGCCTGACAGTCGATTTGCCGTCTATGCTCACTCCTGCTCTAGAACATCGCTATCGAACTCCTGGAGCGCGGCCCCCTCAGATGCAATAGAAGCCGCACCTCAGATCTCGCACTCGGCGCGACCCGCAAGGAGATGAAGATGGATTCACCTACACACGACTTGAAAGGCTTGTTCGACCAGCTCGGCCTGGACTCCAGCGAGAAAGCCATCGACGATTTCATCGCCAGCCATTCACCCTTGGCCGACGACAAGAAACTCATTGATGCCGAGTTCTGGAGCCCGCAACAGGCGGGTTTCCTGAAAGAACAATTGCGTGAAGACGCCGATTGGGCGCGGGTGGTGGACGACCTCAACCTGCGCATGCACCAGATTCACTAGCCCGCCTATCCTGAGTCTACGAAAAATCTGTGGCGAGGGAGCTTGCTCCCGTTGGCCTGCGAAGCGGCCCCAAGATTGGACTGCTACGCAGTCCGGCGGGAGCAAGCTCCCTGCCACAATTAAGCGTCATGCTTAACTCTCCGGTTATCAGGCTACGCACCTAGCGAGGATTTTCCGGCTTGTAGCCCAGCCGCAAACCACCCCAATGTCGCCCTTTCAGCATGATCGGCACCGAAAGATCGTGCATCAGTTCGCCCGTGTCGCGGGTGTAGGTTTGCAACAGTACGGCCTGTTGATGGCTGCCGCAGCGGATCCCGGTGCGGTCGGCGAATTTGCGTTTGGTGCGGTTTTGCAGGGTATCGACCTGCACATCACCGGTCAGTGGCTGGCTGAAAACCTTGTTATGGGTCGGCACGTAGCCTTGCTGGGTGCAGGCGATGGCGAACACCAGACCCTCATGGCGCGGCAGCAACGGTTCCTGGATCGTCGGCAGTACCTGATCGGTGTAGCGATCGAAGCGAGTCTGGTACTTGGCCGGACTGGTGTTGGGAATCGCCTGGTAGTTGCGATCAAACAAGTCGTCGAGGCTGACACGGCCCGCGTCGATATCCGCTTCGAAGCGCGCCGCAATCTGACTCGCCCCTTCACGGGCCAGGTCATAAATCCGCTGGTGATAGTCATCCAGTCCGACTTCGGCGAGGCGTTCGCTGATGGTTTCAGCCTGACCTTCCATTTGCACAGCCGCGTGGGCCAGACGTTGGGTCTGTTGGTCGCTGATCGCCAGATCGCTGCGCATCTGCTCGATGGAGTGGAACAGGCTGTCGAGTTGTTCGCGGTTGGTGTCCGCGCCTTTGGCAATTTCACCGACCTGGCTTTCGACGCCGGCCGCCAGACGTGCGATGTTTTCCAGGTGCTGACCGGTGTGCTCGACCTGCTGCACGCCGATGTCGAGGTCACTGGACAGTTGACGAATCTGCTCCACCACCTCTGCGGTGCGTTGCTGGATATCGGCGACCATCTCACCGACTTCACCGGTCGCCGTCGCCGTGCGTGCGGCCAGACCGCGAACCTCATCGGCCACCACCGCAAACCCGCGACCGTGTTCCCCGGCCCGCGCCGCTTCGATCGCTGCGTTCAAGGCCAGCAGGTTGGTCTGGCTGGCGATGGACTGGATCACCAGGGTGACCCGCTGGATGTCGTCGCTACGCAGGCTCAGGGCTTCGATCAGTTCGCGACTGTTGCTGGCGCGCTGACTGAGTTGATGCATGCGCGAGATGGACTCGATCAGCTCCGTACGCCCCGCCGCGCTGCTCTGATGAGCCTCGCTGGCCGCGCCGAGGGCGGCTCGACTGAGTTTCGAGGTGGCTTGTTCGGTGGCGATCATCACTTCGGCGTTGCTGACAATTTGCGCCGCCGCGTCGAGTTGCGATTGCAGCTTGTCCGCCAGTTGCTTGACCGAGAAGGCCACGCCGGCGGCCGACAGTGCGTTATGACTGGTGGTGTAGGAAAGATCGCGAGTCAGCTCGGCGATGGCGCTGGAACCCTGTACGGGGATCTCTTGCGGCGCGGAACGCGAGCGCAGGCGAGGCAGCCAGATAATCAGCACGACCAATGGCAGGCCGACGTAAAGCGACCAGCCGCCAAGCGACATGCCGCCTAACAAGAGCATCAGGGCGATGCTTTGCAGGGTCGGCGTCAGCCAGCGGGTTTTCGCCACAAGCACCGGTGCAGGCACTGGCCCGACCAGAGTTCCGTCTCGCGTCATCTTGTCACCCCATGCACTTCTAATTGTTGTACCGGCATTAAACGCCACTACAGGGCCATTATCTATGGTCCGTTAGTAGTGGGCGCTGAAGCAGATCAACAGAAGTACGCGGGATTTTTCGCAGACGTCGAAAAGCAAAGATCGCAGCCTTCGGCAGCTCCTACAGGTTTATGCGAACGCCTGTATGAGCTGCCGAAGGCTGCGATCTTTTCAAGACAACCCACATTTAATGGGTTGCCTTGCAGAATCAGGCCTGACGCTGGTGCTTGTCGATCTGCTCGTGACGCTCTTGAGCTTCGATGCAGTACTTGGTGGTCGGGCTGATCAGCAGGCGCTTGAGGCCAATGGCCTCGCCGCTGTCGTCGCACCAGCCGAAGCTGTCTTCCTTGATGCGTTCCAGAGCCTGTTCCAACTGAGGCAGCATGCGCTGGTCGCGATCGATCGCGTTCACCAGCCAGGTGCGCTCTTCTTCAACGGAAGCAGCGTCGGCCGGATCGGCCGGGGTGTCCAGGCTCTCGATGGCGATGCGGTTCTGTTCGATACGCTCATGGGTTTCGACTTTCATGTTCTGCAACAGCTCGGAGAAAAAAGCATGTTGCTCGGCATTCATGTAGTCATCCGCCGGCATGGCCAGCAACTTGTCCTTTGTCATTGATATCTCTATAAAAAAACGTGCATTAAGGCGAATTAGGGAGCGTTCCGGCGGACCTGGGCAGGCCATCGGAAAGGCGCCGTTTGTTCCAAGCGCCACCCGGCACTCAATTTACGAGGGGCGGCAGTCTAAGGCCGACTTGAGGCCTCAGCAACTGAAAAGACAGCGAATTTGTCCGACAAAGCCCTGAAAGTGCTCTATGGCGCCCTTTGCGGTGGTTATCGGAGTGCGTTTATAGCAAGAAATTCAACCGAGCGGCTGTACATAGAAGACAAACGGCTGCGCCACGCGGGTCAGGCGTGGCGCATTGGCTGCTTCGACTGCGGCTCAGCGCTTGAGTTTACGCTTGTTGCGATACTGGTCGATGACCACCGCCACCACAATAATCAGTCCCTTGATGATGTCCTGAATATACGCATCCACCCCCACAAAGGTAAAGCCGCTGGCCATCACCCCGAGGATCAGTGCACCGATCACCGTACCGGTGATGCGCCCGACGCCCCCGGCCAGGCTGGTGCCGCCGATGACCGCCGCGGCAATTGCATCCAGCTCATACGACATGCCCATCCCGGCCTGACCGGTCGCGGCCCGTGCCGAAGCCACCACTCCCGCCAGCCCGGCAAGCAACCCGGCGATGCTGTAGACGATCACCAGATGCCGCTTGACGTTGATCCCCGAGGTGCGCGCCGCCTGCATGTTGCCGCCGATGGCGTAGGTGTACTTGCCGTACTTGGTGTAACGCAGGGCGATGTGAAAAATCACCGCGACCACCAGGAAAATGATCACAGGCATCGCGCCGTGTCCTATCGCGGTGTAGGAATCCGAGAGCATGCTCACCGGTTGGCCTTCGGTGTAGTAGCGCGCCAGGCCACGGGCCGACACCATCATGCCGAGGGTAGCAATGAACGGCGGAATCCCGGTGATGGCGATAATGCTGCCGTTGATTGCCCCCGCCAGCAGGCCCACCCCGAGCCCGGCGATCACCGGAATCCATACCGGCAAGTCGGTCAGCGACGGAAACACCGCCCGGGCGAAGTCCGAAGTCTGCGCCAGGCTGGCGGCAATCATCGCCGACAGCGCCAGCACCGAGCCGGAGGACAGGTCAATGCCGGTGGTGATGATCACCTGGGTCACGCCGATGGCCAGCAGGCCAATGATCGACACTTGCAGGATCATCAACACCAGACGCTGTGAGTTCATCAGGAAGCTCTGGTCCCGCACGATCCAGCCGAACACCTCAAACACCAGGCCGATGCCAATCAGCACCAGGAAGATACTCAGTTCGGTCGGAAAGCGCCGGCGACTCTTGACCGGTGCCGTTGCTGGCTTGTTTTCCAGTATCGCGTTCATAACCACTCACCCTTCTATCGCGTCGTCGACGATGGCCGCAGTCACCGCCGGCATCAATTAGTGAACCGCGGACATGCCCGAGGCCAATTGCATCACCCGTTCCTGGGTCGCTTCGCTGCGGTCGAGGGTGCCCATCAGATCGCCCTCGTGCATGACCATCACCCGGTCGCTCATGCCGAGCACTTCCGGCAGCTCCGAAGAAATCATGATCACCGCCATGCCTTCGCTCGCGAGGTAGGAAATCAGCCGGTAGATTTCGGCCTTGGCGCCGACATCGATGCCGCGGGTTGGCTCGTCGAGAATCAGGATTCGTGGGTTGGTCATCAGCCAGCGCGCCAGCAAGGCCTTCTGCTGATTACCACCGGACAGCGTGTCGATGCACTGCTCGAGCGACGGGGTTTTCACCCGCAACTTCTTGCACATGTCTTCGCACAAGGCGCGCAAGGCTTTTTGCTGGATGAACCCGTGGCCGGCGTAGTGTGGCAGCACGGCCATTTCCATGTTCTCCAGCACCGACAGGCACGGGAACAGGCCGCTGAGCTTGCGATCCTCGGTCAACAGCGCGAAGCCCTTCTCGATCGCCATGTGCGGATCGCTGATGCGCACCACCTCGCCATCGAGGCGAATCTCGCCACCGTCGCTCGGGGTGATGCCGAAAATCGCTTCGGCAACGTTGGTCCGCCCCGACCCCATCAACCCGGCAATGCCGAGGATCTCGCCGACATGCAGGTCGAAGGACACGCCTTTGAAAATCCCGTCCAGTTTGAGGTCGCGCACCGACAGCAACAGATCGCCGATCGGCTTCTCGCGCACCGGGAACAACTGGCTCAATTCGCGGCCGACCATCATCGATATCAGACTGTCGCCGTCCATGCTGTCGGCCCGTTGCAGGCCGATGTAGGCACCGTCGCGGAACACCGCCACTTCATCGGCGATGCTGAACACTTCGTTCATTTTGTGAGTGATGTAGATGATGCCTTTGCCCTGACTCTTGAGGTCGGCAATGATCGAAAACAGGTGGGCAACTTCCTTGTCGGTGATGGCGGAAGTCGGTTCGTCCATGATCAGGATATCGGAGTCATAGGACACGGCTTTGGCAATCTCGACCATCTGCCGCTCGGCGATACTCAGGTTGCCGACCTGCTCTTCCGGGTCGAGGTTGATCCGCAGCCGTTCCAGCAGCTTCGCCGTGCAGCGGTGCATCTCGCGGTGGTCGATCATGTGCAGGCCGTTGAGCTGTTCACGGCCGATCCAGATGTTCTCGGCGATGCTCATGTGCGGCATCAGGTTGAGTTCCTGGTGGATCATCGCGATCCCGGCCTGAAGCGCCGCCAGTGGCGTTTCGAACACCACCGGCTTGCCCCGCAGGCGCAGTTCGCCGGCGTCCGGCTGATAGATGCCGGCGATGATTTTCATCAGGGTGGATTTGCCCGCGCCGTTCTCGCCCATCAGGGCCAGCACGGAGCCGGGGCGGACTCGCAGTTGCACATCGGACAAGGCCACCACACCGGGAAACCCCTTGCTGACGTTGATGATCTCCAGCAGATACGGCTCATCGACAGGTGTTGCGGTTGGCTGGATCCCCACCAACGGTGTGCTCGAAGCAGTCGCTGAAGCGAACATGATCAGGTACTCCATCAGCAAGGTCGCGGTCGCCACCTTGCGTACTTATTGTTGTTATTGAGCGGACGGACTATTTGAACTGGTCGACGTTTTGCGGAGTGATCAGGCGAAATGGCACCCAAACGGCTTTTTCGACCGGCTCGTTCTTCGCCATTTTCACTGCAGTATCGATGGAACCGTCGGCCTGGCCCTTGGCGTCCTGGAACACCGAAGCCGCCAGAGAACCCTTCTTCACAGCGTTCAAACCGTCCGGCGTACCGTCGACACCCGCAATCAACACGCTGCCTTTTTCAACGCCGGCCTGCTGCAGGGCCATGGCGGCACCGATGGCCATTTCGTCGTTGTTGGAGACAATCGCATCGAACTTGCGGCCCTGGGTCAGCCAGTCGTTGACCAGGGTCATGCCTTTATCCCGCAGCCAGATGCCGGTCTGCTCTTGCTCGATCTTGATGTTCGGGTACTTGGCCAGCACCTCTTTGACGCCCTTGGTGCGGTTGGTGGTGGAGTTGTTCGCGAGGTCGCCCAGCAGAATCACGATATCGCCCTTGCCGCCCATCTTGTCGGCCAGGTACTGCATCTGCATTTGCCCGGCTTCGAGGTCATTGGAGGCAACCGTCACCACGCCTTTGGGCAGGTTCAGGTCATCGGGACGACGGTTGACGTACACCAGCGGGATGCCGGCCTTGACGGCGGCTTCGGTGATTTTTTTGGTGGCGGCGGTATCCACCGGGTTGACCACGATGGCATCGACTTTCTGGCTGATGAAGCTTTCTACCTGGCTCAGTTGCTTGACCACGTCGCTGCGAGCGTCTTCGAACTGCAGCTGGACACCGTCGGGATAGGACTTGGCTTTCTTGTCCATCGATTCACGCAGGTAGGTCAGCCAGGTGTCATCGAACTGCGACATGCTGACGCCGATCTTCAGGTCGGCCAGTGCAGCGCCGCTGGCGAACATCAGGGACAAGGCAAGTGAGGCAAAACGGATCTTGGTCTTCATGAAAAGTCTTTCTCCACATTCTTGTTGGTTTTATGGATGAGGCGTGACGATTTCAGTAAGCGGACAAGCAGGAAAAGAGTTGAAACGTAGCGCGTGGCAGGTCGCTGGAAATGACTTTATTGGAAAATAATTTCTATATCAACTCATTTTAGAATTTTATTCTGATTTTATTCCATGACTCTCGAACGGGCTCAATTCCACCACTTGATGCCGCTCGAAGCTCAGCCGCGCAGCGTCTAGCACGCGGGTGGCCGCCAGTGCATCACGGGCATCTACGGGCAGTGGGCCACCGCTCTGCAACGCGGTTTGCAGCTGCAAATAGAACTGATTCCAGCAGCCACGTTCGGAGGGAACCCGTTCGCGCACTTCGCCCTGTTCGAACCAGCCCCAGCGGCGATGCTCTTCCACGCCCCAGCGTTCGCCTTCGGATTTCGGCGTCAGCCCGGCGAGCGCCGAGGCCTCCTGCCCGTCCAGGCCGTCGACGCTGTAGCAACCCTGAGTGCCGGTCACCCGAAAGCGAGGGCCGGGGGTGTTTTGCAGGCAACTGCCGCCCAAGTGCGAGGTCACGCCATTGGCGTGGGTCAGGGACATGAAGAAGCCGTTGTCGAAGGCCTGGCCTTTTTCCAGGTATTCCAGTTCGGCGTAGACCCGTGTCACCGGGCCAAATAAAAGCAACGCCTGATCCACCAGATGACTGCCCAAATCCCGCAGGAATCCGCCGCCACTGCCGCTGTCCACCGACTGTGGCGAGTAACGTTCGATCCGCGATTCAAAACGGGTAACCTGGCCGAGCGCGCCGGACTCGATGAGTTTGCGCACGGTGAGGAAGTCCGAGTCCCAGCGACGATTCTGATAGACGCTGAGCCGCACACCCTGGCGCTCGGCCATGGTGATCAGGGTTTGCGCCTGCTGCGCATCGGCGGCAAACGGCTTGTCGCTGACCACCGCCACGCCGTGCTCGATGCCGTCGAGCACCAGCGCCGGACGGCCCTTGAGCGGGGTCGACACCACCAGCACATCGATCCCGGCTTCCACCAGTTGGCTGATGCTGTCGAAGGCCGGCACGCCGGGATGTTCAGCCGCCAGCAACTGTCGGCGCTCCGCTGAACGGGTGACCACGCCCACGAACGTCGCCGCCGGCAAACTGCTGATCAACGGGGCATGGAAAAACCGGCCGCCATGGCCGTAACCGACAAGTCCGATACGCATGAATCCACTCCTTCTTATAGTTATGCACGTGTGTAGGAGCTGCCGAAGGCTGCGATCTTTTGATCTTGATTTTGAAAAGCAAGGTCAAAAGATCGCAGCCTTCGGCAGCTCCTACATTGGGGTTAGCCGTAGAAGTGTGGGCGCTCTGGCAGTGCGACTTTGACGATAGCCCCGCTGTTCTGCGCTTCGATGCAGGCATCGGCGGCGACTGCCGCCGCAAACCCGTCCCACGCCGAAGGCCCGCCGACCTGCCCGGCCCGCACGCCATCGATGAACGCCTGCAACTCGACGTCATACGCCGCGATGAAGCGATCCTTCCAGTCCATCAGAATCGCATTCGACAACTTCGCCCCGCTGCGCAATTGAACCTGGGACGGCTCGGGCAATTTGGCGATGCCGGTCTCCCCCACCACTTCGCACTGGATGTCGTAGCCGTACTGGCAATTGACGAAAACCTCCACGTCGATACGCGTGCCCTTGGCGGTTTCCAGCAGCACGATCTGCGGGTCTTTCAAATGCCCGAGGGCCTTGCTGCTCTTGCGCGGGAACACCACCTGCACCGACACGTAGTCGTCATCGAGCAACCAGCGCAGCACGTCCAGCTCATGGATCAGCGTGTCGGTGATCGCCATGTCGGTCTTGTAGTTCTCGCCCACGGTCGGGTTGCGGTGGGCGCAGTGCAGCATCAGCGGCTCGCCGATCTGGCCACTGTCGATCACCGCTTTGAGTGCGCGATAACCCTCGTCGTACGGGCGCATGAAACCGACCTGGACCAGGCGTTTGCCGTGGGCCACTTCGGCCTCGACGATCTTGCGGCAACCTTCGGCAGTCACCGCCAGTGGCTTCTCGCAGAACACCGGTTTGCCGGCGGCAATTGCGGCCAACACAAACGCTTCGTGGCTCGGGCCCCAGGAGGTGACGAGGATTGCCTCGACGTCCGGTGTCTTGATCAGTGCGTGGCCATCGGGATAGATCTCGGCGGTCAGTTTCAGCTCGGAAACGACCTTGGCCGCTTGCTGCAAATTGATGTCGGTGACGGCGACCACCTGGCTGTTGAGCAAGGTCTGGCTGCAACGACGAATGTGATCCTGGCCGATGGCCCCGGTGCCGATGACGCCTAACTTCAATGACATGTAAGGACTCCTTGTTGTTGTTCGATTCAGGGCAATCAGTACTGACGGGCCTTGGCCAGTCGTTCATTCAGGGTCTTGGCCACCGCGTCGGTGCGGGCGCTGGTGGAGACTTGCGCCACGCCGACCCGCCACCACGACAGGTAGCCGTGAATCATGGTCTTGGGCAGGACCTTGATGTCGATCAGCGTCGACACCGTCTGCAAACGTGCATCAGCCAATGCTGCCTGGAGCTCTTCAACCGTGTTCACCTTGTAGGTCTTGCAGCCATACGCCGCCGCGCTCATGGCGAAATCCACCGGCACGAAACCGCCGTCGAGCTTGCCGGTTTCCGGGTTGCGGAAACGGAACTCGGTGCCGAAGCTGTCCATGCCGTTGCCCATCTGCAAGTTGTTGATGCAACCGAAGGTCATGTTGTCGAGCAGCACCACGTTGATCTTGCGGCGTTCCTGGATCGAGGTCGCCAGCTCCGAGTGCAGCATCATGTAAGAGCCGTCGCCCACCAGCGCATAGACCTCGCGCTCAGGCTCGGCGAGCTTCACCCCCAACGCGGCGTTGATCTCGTAGCCCATGCAGGAATAGCCGTACTCGACGTGATAGGTGTTTACGCCCTTGCTGCGCCAGCTGCGTTGCAAGTCGCCGGGCAAGCTGCCGGCGGCGGCGACGATCACTGCGTCGTCGGCGAGGGTTTCATTGAGCACGCCGAGCACACGGCTCTGGGTCAGGCACGAGCCGGTCAGTTCGATGAATTCGCGCAGCACCGCCGGGTCCAGGTGGTCGTTGATTTCCGGAGTGAAGCCCTGGTTCTGGTATTCGACCTGATAGAGGCGATCGACTTCCTCTTCCAGTTGTACCTTGGCCTGCCGGGGCTGTTCGCCCCACGCCGAACGGTAATCGCCCAAGGCTTCGGTCAAGGCCTGCAACCCGACTTTGGCGTCGGCCAACAGTTGCACGCCATCAAGTTTCAGGGCATCGCACGGGCTGATATTGAGATTGAGAAATTGCACTTCAGGATGCTGGAACAGCGATTTCGACGCCGTGGTGAAATCGCTGTAGCGAGTGCCGACACCGATAATCAGATCGGCCTCCTTCGCGAGCAGATTCGCCGCCAGGCATCCGGTTTCGCCGATACCGCCGACGTTCAGCGCATGGCTGGACACCACCGCACTCTTGCCAGCCTGGGTTTCGGCGAAGGGAACATCGAAGCGCTCGGCGAACGCCTGCAATGCCGCATTGGCACCAGAATATTTGACCCCGCCACCACAAATGATCAGCGGTTTGCGCTTGCCTTTGAACAACGCCAGCGCATCACCGAGCATCGCTTCAGTGGCCGGACGGCGCTCGATACGGTGCACGCGTTTTTGCAGGAAGTAATCGGGATAGTCGTAGGCCTCGGCCTGCACGTCTTGCGGCAAGGCCAGGGTCACGGCGCCGGTTTCGGCGGGATCGGTGAGCACGCGCATGGCGTGGATCGCGGCGGTCATCAGCTGCTCGGGGCGGTTGATGCGGTCCCAGTATTTGCTCACGGCCTTGAACGCATCGTTGGTGCTGATGCTCAGGTCATGGAACTGCTCGATCTGTTGCAGCACCGGGTCCGGTTGACGGCAGGCGTAGACATCGCCGGGCAACAGCAGCAAGGGAATGCGGTTGGCGGTCGCGGTGGCGGCAGCGGTCAGCATGTTCGCCGCGCCTGGCCCCACCGACGAGGTGCACGCGTAGATCTTGCGCCGCAGGTGCTGCTTGGCGAAACCGATCGCGGCATGGGCCATGCCTTGCTCGTTGCGGCCCTGATGGACGATCAGGTCGCCGCTGTCCTGCTCCAGGGCTTGCCCCAGGCCCAGCACGTTGCCGTGGCCGAAAATGGTAAAGATCCCGGCGACGAATTTGCTTTGAACCCCGTCGACCTCGATGTACTGGTTATCGAGGAATTTCACCAGGGCCTGGGCCATGGTCAGTCTTGTTGTGGTCATGCTTGCACCTTTTGTGAATGCAAATCCGATCCCCCTGTAGGAGCTGCCGAAGGCTGCGATCTTTTGATCTTGATCTTAAAAAACAAAATCAAAAGATCGCAGCCTTCGGCAGCTCCTACAGGGGACGGTGTCAACTCAGGGATTTTTGCAGGTGAGCCATGCTCGCGCCGATCGCCTGCCGGATATCCGCCAGGCCATGAACACTGTCGGCAAACGGTTCGAACGACAGATAGCCGCTGTAACCGCTGCCGAGCAAGGTTTCGATCTGCGCGGCGTTACCGAGAATGTCGCCCTCGCCCACCAGCACCCGATGCCCGTCACGAATGGTCGCCAGCGGCGCCTCGGCATCTTCGACGCCGGAGATGTGCACCAGCCCGGTCAGCTCAGGGAAGAATTCATGCTCGCCAGCCAGGTGATGGTGAAAGGTGTCATGCACCAGACGGAACACATCCAGCCCACCGATGGCCTTGATCGCCTCCACGGCTGTGCGTTTACGGCGCAGCGAACACTCCTCAAAACCCAGCGGCTCGATGAACCCGAGAATGCCGTGATCGCGCAGGATCGGTGCCAGCTCTGTCAACGCCGTGCGCAAACCTGATGCACGCCCGGCTTCGCTGCGCGGGTCGGCACGGTCATTCAACGGGCACATGACCAAACCTTGCGCACCGCAATCCCGCGCATAGGCGGCAAACTTCAAGGCCTGCGCCCGGCGCTCGTCGTTCCACACATCAAACGGGTACAGCGCGTTGATCGACAGCACAGTGACGCCTTTGGCCGCGCACAACTGACGAATGTGTTCGGGTGCGGTGCCGTCTTCGATCTCGATGCCTTTGAGGTCATTACGAATCTCGATGGCGTCGGCCTTGAGGGTCACCGCCAGCTCGATGAAATCTGGCAGCGACAAGCGTGGGGCGACCATACGGTTCAGGGCGAAACGCAGGGGCTTGCTCATTATTGTTGTTCTCCGCGCAGTGAATTATTTGGCTGTCGGCATGCTGAATTCAGGGCCCTTGACGATACTGTCGGGCCAGCGCTGCATCACGCTTTTGTAGCGGCTGTAGAAGCGGATGCCTTCTTCGCCGTAGGCGTGGTGATCGCCGAACAGCGAGCGCTTCCAGCCACCAAAGGAGTGCCAGGCCATCGGCACCGGAATCGGCACGTTGATGCCGACCATGCCGACCTTGATGGTACGAGCGAAGGCGCGGGCGATGCCGCCGTCGCTGGTGAAACACGACACGCCGTTACCGAATTCGTGGGCGTTGATCAGGGCCACGGCGCTGGCGAAATCTGGAACCCGCACGATGCCCAGCACCGGACCGAAGATTTCCTGCTGGTAGATGCTCATCTCTGTGGTGACGTTATCGAACAGGGTCGCGCCGACGAAGAAGCCGTTTTCGGCGCCCGGCACTTTGAAGTGGCGGCCATCGACGATCAGCTGTGCGCCCTGGGCTACGCCTTCATCGATAAACCCTTCGACCTTGGCCTTGTGCTCGGCAGTGACCAGCGGCCCCATGTCGCTATCGCCCTGCATGCCGTCGCCGACGTTCAACTGATCGATGCGTGGCAGCAATCTGGCAATCAGTTGGTCGCCCACATCGCCCACCGCCACGGCAATCGAGATCGCCATGCAGCGCTCACCGGCCGAGCCGTAAGCGGCGCCGATCAAGGCATCCGCCGCTTGATCCAGGTCCGCGTCGGGCATCACGATCATGTGATTCTTCGCCCCGCCCAGGGCCTGCACACGCTTGCCCCGGGAGGTCGCTTGCTGGTGGATGTATTCGGCAATCGGGGTCGAGCCGACAAAGGAAATCGCCTCGATGTCCGGGTGTTGCAGCAAGGCATCGACCGCGGTCTTGTCGCCCTGGACCACGTTGAACACACCGTCCGGCAAGCCCGCTTCGGTCAGCAGGCGAGCCATCAGCAAACTCGCGGACGGATCGCGCTCGGACGGCTTGAGAATGAAGCAGTTACCGGTGACCAGCGCCAGCGGGATCATCCACAACGGCACCATCACCGGGAAGTTGAACGGCGTCACCCCGGCACATACACCCAGAGGCTGACGCAGGTTCCAGTTGTCGATGCCGCCACCGATGTTGTCGCTGAACTCGGTTTTCAGCAGGTTCGGCGCGCCGCAGGCGTATTCGACGATTTCGATGCCGCGGGTGACTTCGCCCTTGGCGTCCGAAAACACCTTGCCGTGTTCGCGGCTGATGATTTCTGCCAGTTCATCGTGATGGCGGTCGAGCAGTTCCTTGAACTTGAACATCACCCGCGAACGGCGCAGGGACGATTGCTCGGACCAGGCCGGGAATGCCTTCAGCGCAGAGGCAACGGCGTCGTCCACGGTCGTCTGGCTGGCCAGCCCTACGCGCGCCTGAACGCTGCCGGTGGCCGGGTTGAAGACATGGCTGAACCGCTCGCTGCCGCTGTCTTGCACCTGACCGCCGATGTAATGGCCGATGACCGGGACGTCGCTCATTGTTGGTGTTCTCCGTTCGAATGTTGGAATTCAGAGGTCCAGCAGCCAGCTGTGCTGCGGATCGTTATGGAACTGCCAGACGCGTTTCGGGCCGGCCATGACGTTCAGGTAGTACGACTCGTAGCCATACGGCACGCTGACCGGGTGATAGCCCTTGGGCACGACCACCAGATCGCTGTTTTCCACGGCCATGGCCTGGTCGATGCTGTGGTCGTCGGTGTACACGCGCTGAAACACGAAGCCTTGGGGCGGGTTGATCTGGTGGTAATAGGTTTCTTCGAGAAAGCTCTGGTGCGGCAGGTCGTCGGTGTCGTGCTTGTGCGGCGGGTAGCTCGATGAGTGTCCCGACGGCGTGCGCACTTCCACCACCAGCAGCGAATGGGCGGGCTCGGTGTCTGGCAGGATGTCGCAGACGTAACGGGTGTTGGCCCCTTTGCCGCGCACGCTGCGCTTCATGCTGTCGGGTTTGATCAGGCGTGGGCCGAGGGATCCGGTGGTCGAACCCGGCGCGGCGCACACAGCAACTTGCACATCACTCAGGGCGACGACCTGGGCCTGACTGCCAGGCGGCAAGTACGCGGCGAACGGCGACTTGTCTTCGAACACCGACTGCCTATCGCCAATGTTGTCCCAGTCGAACGCGCCCTCCCCCGGTGCTTCGCCCTTGATGCTGACCCGGCCGCTGAGCAAGACCAGGCACAGTTCTTTATCACCGGCGGCGACCGGCAATGTTTCGCCGAGGCTCAAGCGGTAAGCGGCGAAGCCGACGTATTCCAGCTGCCCCTGTCCCAACTCGACCATGGTCCGGCCGCGTGCATTGCTTTTGACCAGCAGGCTCATAACCCAATCCTCTCGTCGAGCAACGTACGCAAGGTGTCGTAGCCTTTTTTGGCGTAGACGTAACTCGGCGCCACGGCCGGATCCTGTTCGGCTTCGACCACCAGCCAGCCGTGGTAATCGGCGGCCATCAGCACATCGAGCAATGCAGCAAAGTCGATATCGCCATCGCCGGGCACGGTGAAGGTGCCGTTGATGATGCAGTCCGGGAAGCTCCACAGATGGTTGCGCGCCAGTTGCACCACCGGTTTGCGCACGTCCTTGAAGTGCACGTGGCAGATGCGCTCGATGTGTTTGCGCAGCACGTGCAACGGTTTGCCGCCTCCCATGTAGCAATGGCCCGAATCGAACAGCAGGCCGACTTCGCTGCCGGTCAGCGCCATCAGTTTGTCGATGTCGGCCGGGGATTCGACGTAGGCGCCCATGTGGTGGTGATAGGCCAATCGCACGCCTTGGGACAGGGTGAAACGCGCCAGTTCGGTGAGTTTGTCGGCGTATTCCTGCCAGGCGTGTTCAGTGTGGAAACGCGGGCGTTCGACCAGTGGAATGTGCTGGCCTTGAATGGAGTCCGCAACCTCGCCATAGACCAGCACCTTGGCGCCATTCTTGGCCAGCAGCTCGACATGGCTGCCGATGGCGTCGATTTCTTCGGCTACGGATCGGCGGGCCAGACGGCTGGAATACCAGCCGGACACCAGCGCCAGGTCGTAGGGCCGCAGCACGTCGCCGACGCCTTTGGCGTCCTTGGGGAATTTACCGTTGAGCTCGAAACCTTCGTAGCCGATTTCCTTGCCTTCACTCAGGGCCGTGCTCAACGGCGTCTCGCCGCCGAGGGACGGCAGGTCGTCGTTGCTCCAGGAGATCGGGTTGATGCCAATTCGGATAGCGGGCATGGCTGCACCTTTTATTGTTTTACATAACCAGTAAGAGCGACGCTGAACCCTTGTGGGAGCGAGCCTGCTCGCGATAGCGGTGTGTCAGGTGACATTAATGTTGACTGTCAGTCCGCTATCGCGAGCAGGCTCGCTCCCACAGGGGTTTCGCGGTGTGACGTCAGGCGCGGGCCATACGCCAGGCATTAATCAGTTCAACAAACGTGCCCTGCACCTGACGGATCAGCGCTTCATCGTCGATTTCACCGGCCAGCCACGCGCGGCTCGGTTCCTGGAAAATCGTCCGGCCCACGGCGAACCCGCGGCAGGTCTGGCTCTGGCTGGCCTGTTGAAACCCTTCGGCCAACGCTGATGCCGGGGCATTCAAGCCCAGCAGCACCACGCCTCGGCAGTACGGATCGCGCGCCTGGATCAGTTCGTCGAGTTGCTTCCACTCCTCGGCGCTTTGCGCTTCGATCTTCCACCACGCCGGGTAAATGCCCAGGTTGTAGAGGCGTTTCAGCGCCCGATACAACACGTCCGGGTGGGTCGAGGGGTGATCCTTGGGCGGGATGATTTCCAGCAGCAATTCATGACCGCTGACCTGGGACGCCTGATACAAGCCCTTGATCTGCGCTTCCTGTTCCAGTCGCAGCAACGGCTCGTCATCGGGGTGAAATTGCACCAGGCACTTGATGATCTGCTCTTGCGGCCAGGCGATCAGGTTACTGCCGATGGAGCGCCCATGTTCGAAGGCCAAGGGTCGCGAGCCTTGCACTTCCACCGGCCGCGCCACCCACCAGCCGCGACCGGTGGCGGCGTTCAGCGAGTCCTGACCGAAACGTTGATCGGCCAGCAGCCCGACATCGGCGTCGATGCCTTGCTCACGCAAATCGGCTTCGACCCGCTCCACGGCCAGGATGAACAGTTGCTTGAGTTCGCTGATAGCGTTGAGGTCGCGACCGCCCTTATGGGCCAGTTCCACCAGTTGCCCGCGATGGTCGAAGGCAAAAATGAACAGCTGCTTCCACTGTTTGCGCGGCACGCTGACCTGATGCAGGCGCTGCAGGACAGCGTCCTGATCCGGCCGGGTAATCGGCACCGGGCTGTTGAACAGATAGTCGAGTTCGGCGGGGGTCGGCATTGCCGGGGCGCAGGCGTGGCGCGACACCACCAGACCGCCACAGGCATTGGCCAGTTGGCAACAGCGCTCGTCGTTCGCCTCGATCAACCAACCGCTGAGGAAGCCCGACATGAAGGCATCGCCGGCACCCAGCACGTTGAGCACTTCCACACGAACACCGGGATAGATGGCACCCTCTTCGAGGCGATCCGGGATCTCGTCGTGAATCACCGTGCAGCCCTGCGGACCGAGCTTGACCACCAACGTCGCGTTGCTCAGACGGCGGACATTGCGCAGTGCGGTGAGCAGATCCCCGGCGCCGCCGGCCATCAGAAACTCTTCTTCAGTGCCGACGATCAGGTCGAAACGCGGGAGGATTTTCTGCACATGCTGACTGACGTTCTGGTCGGCAACAAAACGGGTTTCACCGTCCGCCTTACTCGCCAGGCCCCAGAGCACCGGGCGGTAATCGATGTCCAGCACCCGTTTGACGTTGTGCTTCTCGGCGTAGTCCAGCGCCTGGATGCTCGCCTTGTACACGCCCTCGGTGGAGAAATGGGTGCCGGTGATCAGCAAGGCCTTGCTGGAGGCGATGAAGGCTTCGCTGATGTCTTGCGCTCGTAGCGCCATGTCGGCGCAGTTTTCGCGGTAGAACACCAAAGGAAAGGTTTCGCGATCCTTGAGGCCCAGCAGGACCATGGCGGTCAGGCGCTCCGGATCGATCTTGATGCCGCTGACGTCGCAGCCTTCGCGGGCCAGGGACTCGACCAGGAAGCGGCCCATGTGGTCGTCCCCTACCCGGCTCAGCATCGCTGACTTGAGTCCCAACCGGGCGGTGCCGAAAGCGATGTTGGCGGACGAGCCGCCCAGGTACTTGGCGAAGCTGCTCACATCTTCCAGCCGCGCCCCGACTTGCTGCGCATACAGGTCGACGCCAAGGCGCCCCAGGCAAATCAAATCCAATTGACGCCCACTGGCAAAACGAGTCTGGCCCATGCTGGCTCCTGTTATTTTTATCAGCCTGCGTTCGGGGCAATGACCGCGCCGAACACTCTTGGTGGATGCAGACTAAAACGTCCGGGACCGAACAATCAATAATTATTCCAAATATTTTTTACGTGGAATATTTTTTCCAATAAACTTTTGTACAAGCATTCCAGACACAGTGCATCGTTTCAGCAAACCCCACGCTGATGGCAAGCTCAAGATTTTATTCGGGCCGACCCTGTAGACTGCGCACAGCCAACCTATTGTCAGGGGACGATTCGAACTGTCGTCCCTATAAGAACAAGCCAGAAGGATTCCCTATGTCCCGCACCGATCAGCCGGCTACGACCGAGAGCACGCCCGAGAGCGTTCTCGTCAGCCCCCCGATCAATGCCGAGCGTCTGCTGCAGCTGATCACCGAGGAATACGAAAGCCTGCCGCGCCAGCTCAAACGCATCGCCAGTTACATGAGCCAGCAAAGCGACCGGATCATGGTCGACCGCATCAGCGACATTGCCCGCGAATGCGAAGTGCATCCGTCGGCCATCGTGCGGTTCTCCCAGCGTTTCGGGTTCAGCGGTTTCAGCGAGATGCAGGCGCTGTTTCGCGAGGCCTACACGCACAAGACCACGCCGGTGCAGAACTACCAGCAGCGCATTCGCAGCATGATCGCCAACAAGTCGCAGAAGGCCAGCGGCGGTGACCTGGCGCGCGAGTGCATCAATGCCACCCTTTCGGGCATCGAACGGCTGGGGCTGGAGCTCGATGACCAGGCCTTCGACAAGGCCGTGGACCTGGTGGTGAATGCCGACAACATCTACGTGGTCGGCGTGCGTCGCTCGTTCGCCGTGGCCGATTACCTGGTCTACAACCTGCAACACACCAACAAGCGCATCCACCTGGTCTCCGGGCTCGGTGGCAGTTATCGCGAGCAGATGCGCAGCGTGCGCGCCAATGACCTGGTGATCGCCATCAGCTTCACGCCGTACGGCAAGGAAACCCAGCACTGCCTGCGTATCGCCCAGCACCATCAGGCGAAAACCCTGATCATCACCGACAGCAACCTCTCGCCCCTGGCCAAGCGCGCCAGCACCGTGCTGCTGGTCAATGAAGGCAGTTCATTTGCCTTCCGCTCGTTGAGTGCGACGTTGTGCCTGTGCCAGGCGTTGTTTATCGCCGTGGCCTACCGACTGGAATTGAAGGTCGATGAGATTCACGAACAAGTAGGCTTCGAGGATTAGCGCGACGCCGGTTACAACGAGCTGAACCTCAGCTAAGGTTGTCCATCCCGAAATGGCCATCTTATGGAGAGGTTCAATGAAGCTGATCGGCATGCTGGATTCACCCTATGTGCGACGCGTCGCCATTTCTGCCAAACGCCTTGGCATACCGCTGGAGCACGAATCGGTTTCGGTGTTTCGGCACTTCGAGCAATTCCAGCAGATCAACCCGGTGGTCAAGGCCCCGACCCTGGTGCTGGATGACGGTGAAGTGTTGATGGACTCGACGCTGATCATCGATTACCTCGAAGCGCTGGCCGGTCCCGGCAAGAGTTTGATGCCTGGCGATCTCGATCAACGCCTGCGTGCGTTGCGCCTGATTGGCCTGGGGTTGGTGGCCTGCGAGAAATCCGTGCAGCTTTACTACGAGCGCAACCTGCGGCCGGCGGAGATTCAATTCGAACCGTGGGTGGAAAGGGTCGAAGAGCAATTGGCGGCGGCGTATTCGGCACTGGAACGGGAGCTGGAAAAGCAGCCACTGAAGACTGATGGTTCGATTGATCAGGACGGGATTACGTTGGCGGTGGCGTGGAGCTTCACCAACCTGGTAGTGCCGGATCAGGTGGAAGCTGGGCGGTTTCCGTTGATCAGCGCATTTACCGGGTATGCCGAGGGGCTTGAAGTGTTTGTCAGTACACCGATCGAGTGATGGTTTGAAGATCAAAAGATCGCAGGCTTCGCCAGCGCCTACAGGGATTGGGTACACCCGCTAGATTGCGGTTGCACGCGGTCTGCGTAGGAGCTGCCGAAGGCTGCGATCTTTTGATCTAAACGTATTCACTCAATGGATCAATGCATGAACAAGGCGATCAGGATGATGATCGGGATCGGCACGCCAAGAAAGAACAACAGTAATGAGCGCATGGTAGTTCTCCTGGGTTAGCGAACAGGCAGTGGAGTGGTGGTCACATAAGCATCGGATTCCAGATACACCACCGCATCCCGACGACGACCGCCGAAGGTTGCCGCGAGGCTGGCAAAAAACGCTCCGATCAGCAGGGCAATGAACATCCACAGCGAGGTCCAGGCAGCGACCTTGGCGGCGGTGTCGGCAGCTTGCTGGGCAGCCAATTTGGCGTCGGCGACGGCTTTTTGGGTGCGGGCATAGACTTCGTCGACACGACGTTCAGCGTCCGCTTGAGTGAGGTTGGTCCGTTGGGCGACCAGTTGCGCCAGGTAGGTGCGGTCTTCGGCAGCCAGTTGACCGTCATTGCTCAGACTGCGCACGAAGATGCGGGTCACGGTGCCACGGGCGGCATCGTCGTTGACGGCAACCGGGCGATCATCGCGGAACAGGCTGTCAACGAAGTAGCCGTACGGGTCACTGTCGGCAGTGCCCGCCGCCGCGCCGGCCGCTTGAGTCATGGCACTGGCGGCACCACCGGCCACATTCGCCCCGGCCTGCACACCGCCACTGACGATACTGCTGACCGAGCCGACGACCAGCGTCGCCGTCACCAGCGTCGCCACGCACCAGGCCAGAAAGCCATGGGCCGTGTCACGGAAGTAGACCTCATCACCATGCATGTTCGCCCACTTCACCCGCAGGCGACCGGCGATGTAACCACCGAGCCCGGACGCCACGATTTGGGTAACCGCCAGCCAGACAATCGTTGAAATGCCCAGGCCCTTGGCGCTCACGCCTTCATTGGCCCAGGGCGACACCGCCGAAAAACCCAGGCCAAAACCGAGCAGGACGAGGATCAGCGACAACGCCGCTGCCGCCGCGGCACCGGCAAAAATCGCCCCCCACGACACGCCGGAGAGCGTGCTCGTTTCTTCTGCGACCGGATAGAAACCATCAGAGGATCTATTCATTGTTGTATCGCTCCAGGCAGGAAAGATGGTGTTACAACTCTTCAACGGAGGAATTGCAGCCAACGTGCCAGATACCAACTTTTAATAAATCGATTTATTTCAACGTCTTATAAGTTTTTAACTTCATATACCCATGCAATTTGCAAGGAACAATCAATATCAGCGGGTTTTATGCATTGGTCGTCGAAGATCAAAAGATCGCAGCCTTCGGCAGCTCCTACGTTTAGGACGCGGTTCCCTGTAGGAGCTGCCGAAGGCTGCGATCTTTTCGCCTTATATGAAGTTTTATTTAGAAAGCCTGCCATCATTTCTTGGCAAAATGCCGCTCAACGTTGTGAACCCTTAATCAGGCAAGCCTATGACCCGCATCTTGACCATCGAAGACGACGCCGTGACCGCCCGGGAAATCGTCGCCGAACTGAGCAGCCACGGCCTCGATGTGGATTGGGTCGACAATGGCCGCGAGGGGCTGGCACGCGCGGTCAGCGGCAACTATGACCTGATCACCCTCGACCGCATGCTGCCCGAGCTCGATGGCCTGGCGATTGTCACCACGCTGCGGACCATGGGCGTGGCGACGCCGATCCTGATGATCAGCGCCCTCTCCGATGTCGACGAGCGCGTTCGCGGCTTGCGTGCCGGGGGTGACGATTACCTGACCAAACCGTTCGCCACCGATGAAATGGCCGCCCGGGTCGAAGTCCTGCTGCGCCGCCAGAACACCGTGACCGCCCAGGCCACCACGCTGCGGGTGGCGGATCTGGAATTGAACCTGATCAGCCACGAAGCCAGCCGCGACGGCCAACTGCTGACGCTGTTGCCCACCGAGTACAAGCTGCTGGAATTCCTGATGCGCAACACCGGGCAGATTCTCTCGCGAATGATGATCTTCGAAGAAGTCTGGGGTTATCACTTCGACCCCGGCACCAACCTGATCGACGTGCACATCGGCCGACTGCGCAAGAAGATCGACCCACCCGGCAATGTCCCACTGATTCGGACTGTGCGAGGCTCGGGTTATGTCATTGCCGAACCCCTCTAAAGGCTGGCGCTCTTCCAACAGCCGCCTGCTGGCGCTCTACAGTTCGCTGTTCGTGATCTGGAGCGGGATTCTCATGGGGGTCATGTACTACGAGGTGTCTGCTTACCTGGACAACCTGGCCAAACACTCGCTGATGCAACGTCAGCATTTGTTTTCGCGTTTTTCCGGCGAACAACTGGCGGACGCCCTCGCCGTCAGCATGACCTTCGACATTCGCGGCATCGATGCCTACGGCCTGTTCGATGATCAGCATCACTACCTCAGCGGTGCCCTGCGCCACATCCCCCAGGGTCTGCCGCTGGACGGCAAGATCCACATGCTCAGCGACTGCGCCGAATCCGACGACCCGACCCTGCCTGCCGACAGCTGCGACGCGGTGGCGACCCAGACCAAGGACGGCCGCTGGCTGGTATTGGTGCGGGACAACGGCTCGCTGTTTGCCGTGACCCGAATCATCCTGCACGCGTTGTTCTGGGGCGTGACCCTGACCATTTTGCCGGGCATCGCCGGTTGGCATTTGCTGCGCCGCCGGCCCCTGCGGCGCATTCGCGGGATTCAGGCCAGCGCCGAGGCCATCGTCGCCGGCGACCTGACCCGACGCCTGCCGCTGTCCAATCGCCGCGACGAACTGGACATGCTCGCCGCCATCGTCAACGCCATGCTCGAACGCATCGAGCGTTTGATGAACGAGGTCAAGGGTGTCTGCGACAACATCGCCCATGACCTGCGCACACCGCTGACCCGCTTGCGGGCGCAGCTGTATCGCATGCAGCAACAGGCGGGCGAAGGGTCGACAGAAGCGGCGCAACTCGATTCAGTGCTCGCCGAAGCGGACACCCTGATGGCGCGTTTTCGCGGCTTGCTGCGGATTTCCGAACTGGAAGATCGCCAGCGGCGTTCCGGTTTTGTGCAGCTGGATCCGGTGCCGTTGCTGCAGGAACTGCACGACTTTTACCTGCCGTTGGCGGAAGAAGGCGAGCTGGCTTTTCAGCTGCAACTGCCTGACGTCTTGCCGACACTGAATGGCGATCGGGCACTGTTGTTCGAAGCTGTGGCGAACCTGCTGAGCAACTCGATCAAATTCACACCGCCGGGTGGCGAGGTGATTTTACGCGGGGTCAATGCAGGTGGGCATACGCGCATCGAAGTGCTCGATTCGGGTCCCGGAATTGCGGTGGCGGAACGGGAGGCGGTGTTTCAGCGGTTCTACCGCGCCGAGGGCGGGAATCAGCAAAGCGGGTTCGGACTGGGGCTGTCGATCGTGGCGGCGATTGTCAGCCTGCATGGGTTTACGCTTGAAGTGGGAACCGGCGAACTCGGTGGCGCACGGTTGCTGCTCGATTGCCGGCAGAGCCTGATTCCCCAGACCTAGCGCTCATTCAAGACCAAAGCAAATCCCTTGTGGGAGCGAGACCGGCTTGCCGGCGATGGCTGCCTCCCAGTCAACATTGATGTTGTCTGACGCGGCGCTATCGCGAGCAGGCTCGCTCCCACAGGGGGATTGGTGGTGTTTATCAGGCCGGGTAGTTGGCCCGCAAGGCTTCGAGACCTCCCTGATAAATCCCGGTAAACAACGCCACCACTTCCTCGTCACTCACGCCAACCGGCGCAAACCGCCCCGACCAGCTCACCCGAGCTCCCTGCCCTTGCGCTTCCACACTAATGGTCGCCAGGTAGTCAGTAGCCGGAAACGGTGCCTGCAAAATCGAGTAGCTGTAGGTTTTCGCTGCGTTGTCGAACGACTCAAGCCGTTCAACCACCACCGCGCCTTCCGCCGTTTGCAGACTGCGCACCCGCCCGCCTTCACTCAGTTCGCTCTTCGCAATGAACGGCAGCCAGTCCGGCAGCGAGTTGAAGCCGCCGATCAATTGCCAGACCTGCTCGGCGGTCGCCGGGATGTCGATGAATGCTGATGCACTTGCCATTTAATGTTCTCGCTTAATCAATAAGGTTCAAATCGCCAGGCTGTCGACGACACCGCCGTCGACCCGCAGGGCTGCGCCGGTGGTGGCCGACGACAGGGGTGAAGCGATGTAGGCCACCAGGTTGGCGACCTCTTCGACATCGACCACACGTTGGATAATCGAACTCGGCCGGGCCTTGCGTACGAACGCATCGGCTTCTTCCCGGACACTGCGCCCCGATTCGGCCGTGGCATCCTTGAGCATCTGCTCCAGTCCATCGGTCAACGTCGGGCCGGGCAGGATCGCATTGACCGTCACGCCAGTACTCGCCAGTCGCTTGGCCAAGCCATGGGACACCGCGAGGTTAGCGCTTTTGGTCACGCCATAGTTGAGCATGTCGGCCGGGATCGCGATCCCGGATTCCGAGGACAGGAAAATCACCCGCCCCCAGCCCTGCTTGACCATGTCCGGCACGTAATGCCGTGACAGGCGCACGCCGGAGATCACGTTGACCTCATAGAAGCGCGTCCACTCACTGTCCGGCGTGTCGAAAAAATCCACCTCATTGAAGATCCCGAGGTTGTTCACCAGGATGTCGGCACTCGGTTCGGCGGCGAACAACTGCTCGGCGCCTTCGGCAGTGCCCAGGTCGGCGGTCAGGCCGCGCAACCGGGCGCCCGGCACGCTCTGGCGAATGCTCGCCAGCGCTTGCTCGACCTTGGCCGTCTCGCGGCCGATCACCACCACCACGGCGCCGGACTCGGCCAGTGCCTTGCTGATGCCCAAACCGATGCCGGCGGTGCTGCCGCTGACAATCGCCAGTTTTCCAGTCAGATCGATCTTCATGTTCAAACTCCTGTGATTGGCAATGGGGCGCGTTCGGACACCAGCTTCGCCTCACGCATGGCCTGCCAGAACGCACCAGGAATCACCGCCGACAACGCCGCGACATCTTCAGCTATCCGGTCCGGACGGCTGGAACCTGGAATCACCGCCGCCACCGCAGGGTTAGCCAGGGAGAACTGCAACGCCGCCGCCTTGATGGCGACACCGTGGGCCGCCGCGATGCGTTTGATCTGTTCGACCTTGTTGATGATCGCCGGGCTGGCCTTCTGGTATTCGAAGTGCGTGCCACCGGCCAGAATGCCCGAGCTGTACGGACCACCGACCACGATTTCAACGTTCTGCGCCAGGGCTGCGTCCATCAAACGCTGCAAGGCCCGGTCGTGATCGAGCAATGTGTAGCGACCCGCCAACAGAAAACCGTCTGGCTGCGCTTCGGTCAAATCCAGGGTCAGTTCGCAAGGCTCGACCTTGTTCACGCCCAGCCCCCAGCCCTTGATCACGCCTTCTTCGCGCAAGCGGGTCAGCACTTTGAAGGCGCCGGTGCGGGCCTGATTGAAGTACTCCAGCCATTGATCGCCGTAGAAGTCCTGGGCGATGTCATGCACCCAGACGATGTCCAGGCGATCGGTTTGCAGACGCTTGAGGCTGTCTTCAATCGAACGCATCGTCGCGTCGGCGCTATAGTCGTTGACGATCTTGTTCGGGCGACCGTGTTCGAACACCCCGCTCTTCTCGCCCAAGTCGCGGGCCGCAGCGTCTTCGACTTCGTCGAGAATCACTCGGCCGACCTTGCTGCTCAACACGTAGTCGTCACGGTTGTATTGGGCCAGCGCGGCGCCCAGGCGAATTTCGGAAAGGCCCGAACCGTAAAACGGCGCGGTGTCGAAGTAACGCACGCCGGCATCCCAGGCCGCGTGCACGGTGGCCAGCGCCTCTTCTTCAGGGATGGCGCGGAACATGTTGCCCAGTGGGGCAGTACCGAAGCCCAGCTTGCCGGGCAGTTTGTCTTTCAAGCTCATGATTCAATCCTCGTCAGTTTCAGAGGTCAGTTGAATGACCGTTGAGCAGATCGTAGATTGCGATGATCGGACCGTCCAAGACATAATGCGCAGCACTTAAGTCCCTATAGGTCTTACATGATCGACATCCGCCAATTGCGCTACTTCGTCGCCGTCGCCGAAGAAGAACACGTCGGTCGCGCCGCCGAACGTTTGCACATTTCCCAATCACCGCTGAGCCGGCAGATCGCCCAGCTCGAAGAACGCCTTGGCCTGACCCTGTTCGAGCGCAGCCAGCAGCGCATTCGCCTGACTCGAGACGGCCAGACTTTTCTCGCCGAGACCCGCGCCCTGCTGACCCACGCCAATCGTCTGGAATCCCTTGGCAAACGTCTGGGCCGCGGCGAAGAAGGCGGCTTGTGCATCGGCTATATCGAGAACGCCATGCACGCCGGCGTGCTGCCGAATGCGTTGCGGGTGCTGCGGGTCGACCGGCCGAACGTGCACGTCGCGCTGTACAACCTGAGCTCCGACGAACAACTCGAAGGCCTGCGTCAGCGTAGTCTGGATATCGCACTGGTCAGTGAACCGCCCGTCGCCGACGATCCGGACCTGTTGGGTTTTCAGGTGCTGGATGACCCGATGCTGCTGGCCTTGCCCGAGCACCATCCACTGGCACAGCAGACGACACTGACCCCGGCGGACCTGGCCGATCAGGAGTGGATCGGCGTGCAATACCGCCAGAACTGCGCCAGCCGCGAAGACTTCGTCAGCGCCTGCATCCGCGCCGGTTTCATCCCGGACATCCGCATGGAAGCCACCGAACCGTTCACCGCACTGGGGCTGGTGGCGTCGGGATTGGGTATCGCGATGATTCAGAAAGGCTTGAGCCGTAACGCACCACCGGGCGTGGTGCTGCGGGAAGTGCCGTGGATTGCCTTCACCTCCCCGCTGTGGGCGGCGTGGCACCGGATCAATTTGCGGCCATTGGTGGAGACGTTCAGGAAGGTGCTGACAGAGCCGGGCCCGGCCACATAAAAGGGCGGACGACCCCACTCCCTGTGGGAGCGAGCCTGCTCGCGATAGCGGTTTGACAGTCACATAAATGTTGAATGTACTGCTGCCATCGCGAGCAGGCTCGCTCCCACAGGGAGTGGGGTCATCCGCCCCTTCTCATTTGCGCAGGATCAACGCAACGGCTGCCCCCGCGTTTCCGGCATCCGCAGGTAAACCACGGCGCTGATCGCACTGATCACCACCAGGTAAATCCAGAACAACCCGCCATAACCCCAGCCCGCCATGGCGGCCATCAGGTACGGCGCGGTGCCGCCGAACAGGGTCACCGACAAGGCATACGGCAAGGCAATGCCAGTCACGCGAACCTCCGCCGGAAACTGCTCGGCCATGGTCACCGCCGACGCCGCGCCGAATCCGGTCATGATCACCATCGAAACGGTCTGGATCAGTGTCACTTCCATCAGGCTGATGCCCACATGCAGCAACCCGAAGCTCGGCCAGGCCCAAAGGATCGAGGCGATGGCAAAGGCGATCAGCACCGGACGCCGCCCGACCCGATCCGCCAACTTGCCGGCGAACGGCAACAACACCAGTGACGCGCCAACGGAAATCACCCCGGCCAGCAAGGTGTCGCGGATCGACATGCCCGTGATCAAGTGCACCTGGTTGGGGTAGCTGACCATCCACACGTAGTTGAGCAGGTTGCCGGCCATGGCGATGCCGATTACGCGCATGGCATCCCGGCGATGGCTGAACAGCAGTTCACGAATCGGGCGTTTTTTCGCGTTGGTGGCAATCCGCGATTTGAAGATCTCGGTTTCGCGTACCGACAGGCGAATCCACAGGGTGATCAGGCCCATCAGCGCGGCAATCACGAACGCCACGCGCCAGCCCCAATCGTACAGCGCGGTATCGCTGCCCATGGACGCCAAAGCGAACCCAAGCAGGAACGACACCAACGTGCCGGCGTTGATTGCAAACCACTGCCATGAACCGGCGAACGCCCGGCGATGTGGCGGCGCCGACTCAATCAGGAACGCCGAAGCGGAACCGAACTCGCCGCCCGCCGAGAAGCCCTGAACCAGACGGGCAAGCACCAGGATGATCGGTGCGGCGATGCCGATACGTTCATAGTTGGGGCAGATGCCGATCACCAGCGATGCAACAGACATCAGCAGGATCGACAGCGTCAGGCCTTTCTTGCGGCCATAGCGGTCAGCCAACTGCCCCAGCACGGCACCACCGATGGGGCGCATGATGAAACCAACCGCGAACACCGCCAGCACCGACAGCAATGCCGTTACCCCGTCACCGGCGGGGAAAAATTGTTTGGCCAGGATGGAAGAGAATGTCGCGTAGATGACCCAGTCGGTGTACTCGACGATGGTGCCCAGGGTCGCGGCGACAATCGCTTTCTTTTCTGCACTGTTCAGCTGGCGGCCCTGGATTTCTGGCGCCGCCGTTGATGTGGATGACGATGGCAGTTCACCGTCCACAATATTGTAGTTGCTCATTTCATGACTCCCGTGGGCGCTATTATTGTTGACCTTTGGACGCGGCCTCAGCGTTGCTACGGGAGAAATATCCGGCGTTGCCTGCTTCTCGTGAAGCGAGTTTTCAGGGGGGTTCGGTTGACTAAATATCAACCCTCTGCCTTGAGATTTTCTCAATGGACGGTGCTTTAAAACTCGGTTGAAGCGACAACGGCGAGGGAGTGTAAATGCCAGTCATCATGGGGCTGCCCTCTACCCTCCCCATGCCCTGCATCGACAAGAAGAGTTTCACGAGGAGAACCGGCAATGTTTGAGAAAACCAACAGCTTCATCGATGGGCGCTGCGTGCCGCCGCTGGATGGCCGATACGAAGACAAGATCGACCCGCGCACCGGCGAAAAACTCAACGAAGTGGCCAACAGCGGTCCTGCCGACGTGGCCATCGCCATCGATTCTGCGGCCGCGGCGCTACAAGCCTGGCGCGACATGCGCCCCGCCGAACGCGGGCGTATCCTCAACGATTTCGGCCGTTTGATCCGCGCCAGCGAAAGCACCCTCGGCGCGCTGGAACGGGCCGAAACCGGCAAGCCCGGCCGCGAAATGGCGGCGCTGATGGACCTGACCGCGCAGTACTTCGAGTTCTACGGCGGCATCGTCAATGTCATGGACGGTGAAGTCATCAACCAGGGGCCGAACTACCACGTCTACACCCGCCGCGATCCCTTCGGTGTGATCGGCGTGATCCTGCCGTGGAACGCCCCGCTGCATCAGGCCGCCCGCGCCATCGCCCCGGCCCTGGCCACCGGCAATACCGTGGTGGCGAAACCCTCCGAGCACACTTCGGCTTCGTTGGTTGAGCTGGCGCGCATGGCGGTGGAGGCCGGGGTTCCGCCCGGCGTGTTCAACGTGATCGTCGGCAAGGGCAGCATCATCGGCCCGGCCATGGCCCACAACCCGCACATCCGCAAAATCTCCTTCACCGGCGGTATTCGCGCCGGCCAGGAACTGGGCCACATTGCGGCGGACCGCATCCTGCCGCTGACCCTGGAACTGGGCGGCAAGTCGGCCAACATCGTGTTCGACGACGCCGACCTCGACGCCGCCGCCAAAGGCTCGACCACCGCGTTCACCTGGAACAGCGGCCAATGGTGCGCCGCCGGTACGCGATTGCTGGTGCAGGAATCGATTCACGATCGCTTCGTCGACAAACTGGTGGCTGAAGTCGGCAAGCTGCGGGTCGGCCCTCAGGACGACTCCACTTCTGGCCCGATCACCACCCATGCGCAGTTCGAGAAAATCCAGAGCTACTTCGCCATCGCCGAACGCGAAGGCCTGACCCCGGCCATCGGCGGCAAGGTCGCGAGCCATGCCGGTTTCGAAAACGGTTGGTACATCGAGCCGACCGTCTACACCGGCGTGACCAACGACATGACCTTGGCCCGGGAAGAAATCTTCGGGCCGATCGTTTGCGTGATTCCGTTCAAGGATGAAGCCGATGCGTTGCGGATTGCCAATGACAGCGAGTTCGGCCTCGGGGCCGGGATCTGGAGTCGCGATATTGGTCGGGTGCATCGGGTCGCGGCGCAACTGGAGGCAGGACGGATTGTGGTGAACGAGTACAGCGGTGGCTTTGTTCAGACGCCGTGTGGTGGGTTCAAGCAGAGTGGTTATGGGCGTGAGCAAGGGGTGGATGCGTTGTCGCATTACACGCAGCTCAAATCAGTAATCATCCGTCTGTAAATCCCGCAATCGACGCACCTTTGTAGCAGCTGGCGAAGCCTGCGTTCGGCTGCGAAGCAGTCGTGAATCCAGGCGATGCGGTGTTTCAGGAAGACTGCGTTCACAGGTATTACGACTGCTTCGCAGCCGAACGCAGGCTTCGCCAGCTGCTACATAGGTGGGTCATGGCTGAAATGGCTTACCTCATAAAAAACGCGACCTCTTGGTCGCGTTTTTTCAGTGGTTTACCAAAGCGCCAACGAGTAAGTAACGATCAACCGATTCTCATCAATGTCACTGGAAAAATTGCTCCGTGCACTGGCGTTTTTCCACTTCAGCCCCACGTTCTTCAACGGCCCGTTCTGGATCACATACCCCAACTCGGAATCGCGCTCCCATTCCTTGCCTGCCTCCGAACGATTGCGCACGGTGACGTCATCACCCGACAGATAGCGCGTCATGAAGGTCAGCCCCGGAATGCCCAACGCGGCAAAGTTGTAGTCATAGCGCGCCTGCCATGAACGTTCGTCCTGGTTACCGAAGTCGTTGATCTGCACCAGATTCACCAGGTAGCCGTCGGTGCCGTTGATGTTGGCGAAACCGGTGTCGCCGCTCATGCGCTGATAGCCCAAACCCAACGAATGGCCACTGGCACTGTAGGTGAACATCGCACCCAGCGCCGAGTTGTCGACATTGCTGCCGCCCTCGTCGAGGCTGCGCGCCCAGCGCAGGTCGGAGCTCAGGGTCTGCCCTTCGCTGATCGTCCATTTGTGGTTGAGGGTCAGGTAATGCTGCTGGTAAATCCCTTCCAGCTCACCGTAGTGATACGCCGTACTCAGTGACGGCGCCCAGCGATAGGTCGCCCCGGCAAAATCGAAGCGGTCACTGGTGGTGCGGTGGCCGAGGCGAATGTTGCGCGACACGCCGTTGTAGACGCTCATGTCTTCGTTGTCGGACGAGTTGCGCAAGTTGGTCTGGTCGAGACGCCCAAGGTCCAGGGACAGGTTGTCCAGGTCCGCGCTGTTGAGCCAGGCACCGCGAAAGGTTTGCGGCAGCAGGCGCGAGTCGTTGTACATGACCACTGGCATTTTCGGCAGCAGTGTCCCGACCTTCAGCGTGCTGCGGGCCATGCGCAGTTTGCCGGTCAGGCCCAGTTCGCCATAGTCGTCCTCGGCCCGTCCGCCAGGTCCGCGCGAGGTATTGAGCAGGCCGGTGCCGGTGCGATCGGGCGATGAGTCGAGCTTGATCCCGACCAACCCCATGGCGTCGAAGCCGACGCCGACCAGCCCTTCGGTGTACCCCGATTCAAGCCGCAGGATGAAGCCCTGGGCCCATTCCTCCGCCTTGCTTTGGGCCACGCCGGATTGGCGAAAATCACGATTGAAATAGTAATTGCGCAGCTCCAGGCTGCCTTTGCTGTCCTGAAAAACATCGGCGCAGGCCGGATTGAGTACGGCGCTCGCCGCGACGCAGATGGCCAGGCGCGATACCGGCGGGAAGCCTTTTCGGGACGTGTAGGAGGCGTTCTTCATGGACGAGTTTCTCTTATTGTTGTCAGGTTCGGTCACGTGCAAAAAAGCCACGTGACGGTCGATCCTGAAAGCCGCGTCACTGGCCGACAATCGAGAAAAACACGCCCTTTCCTTGAGTTTTAATCAAGTGGGTTTAGGCTCTGGTTTACGTACACTGCGCGCCGCTCCTCCCATAAGAACAAGAGTTTGCTCACTATGGAACGCCTGCCTCCCCTGAATGCCATCCGTGCCTTCGAAGCTGTTGCCCGGCATTTGAGCATCACCCATGCCGCCGATGAATTGAACGTTACCCCTGGCGCGGTCAGTCGACAGATCCGCACGCTGGAAGAATTCCTCAAGCTCGATCTGTTTGTGCGCGGGCACCGGCAGATCACCCTGACGGCGGCCGGAGAGCAGTACTTTCGCGCCGTGGCCCGGGTGGTCGAAGACCTGCGCGGGGCCACCAAAAAACTCATGTCCCCGCCCCTGCGCCGCCAGCTCAAGGTGCGCGCCTACACCACGTTTGCCATGCAGTGGCTGATCCCGCGACTGGCGAGTTTCCATGCGCAGAACCCGAAGATCGAAGTGCTGCTGACCGCCTCCCTCGACCCGGTGGATTTCTACAAGGAAGACATCGACGCAGCGATCCGCCTCGGCTCCGGCGAGTGGCCCAACTGCAATTGCTACGTGCTCAGCGATAACCAGTTGGCCCCGGTGTGCAGCCCGTCGCTGCTGCAACATGGTCCGGGGTTGCAGACCCCGGCGGACATCGCCAACTACACCATGTTGCACTCGATTGCCCGTCTCGAAGACTGGCGTTATTGGCTGGAGGCCTGCGGCGTCAGTCGCGAAGTCGATGCGCACGCCGGCATGACCTATCAAAGCTCGTCGATGGTTTACGCGGCGGCTGTCGGTGGCCAGGGCATCGCCATGGCGCAGCTGTTTCTGGTGAACAAGGAACTGCAGGACGGCAGCCTGATCCGGCCATTCGAGCAGGTGGTGGACATGGGCGTGTACACCTATTACCTGTTGATTCCCAAGCACCGCGAAGAAAGCGAAGACCTGCGGATTTTTCGTGAATGGGTGCTGGAACAGGCGCGCATCACCCGTGGTCTGGCTTGAGCTTTAGTCAAGGCACAGCGGCGTAAAACTGCTTTGTCGGTCACTTGTTGTCGTGCCTAGCATGGGGTCTCCCTCCATAAAAAAGAGACCTGCCATGACTACGCCTTCCATCGGTTTTATCGGCCTCGGCGCCATGGGCCAGAAAATGGCCCGCCATCTGCTCGACAAGGGCTTTGCCCTGAGCGTGTTCGATCCCAATCCGCAAGCCCTGGCGCCACTGCTTGAACGCGGGGCGCGCAGTTATGCCACACCTCGGGAAGTGGCTGACCACGCGCAGATCGTGCTGGTTTGCGTGCCGACCCCGGACATCGTGGAAGCCGTGGTGCTGGGTGCCGACGGCGTGATCCACGGCCGTCAGGTGAACATTCTGGTCGACCATTCCACCACCGGGCCGAGCCTCGCTCGACGGCTGCACGCGGAGTTGGCCGAGCGAGGTATAGACGCCCTCGACGCACCGCTGGCCGGTGGCGTCGCCGGCGCGCAAAACGGCACGCTGTCGGTGATGGTCGGCGGTGATCGGGCGGCCTATGAGCGCTGTGCGCCGGTATTCGCCGCCTTCGGCAAGAAAGTCGAGCACATCGGCACCGAGCCGGGGCTGGGTCAGACCCTGAAGCTGGTCAACAACATGATCGTCGCCGCGACACTGGTCGCCACCAGCGAAGCCATGCTGTTCGGGGTCAAGGCCGGGCTCGATCCGCGGCAGATGGTGGAAATGCTCAACGCCAGCACGGCGCGCAGTTTCACCAGCGAACAGATCATTGCGGGGACCGTGATGCAGCGCGAGTTTGATTTCGGTTTTCGTCTGGATTTGATGCGTAAGGATGTGCGGCTGTTTCTCGCGGAGGCGGAGAATACGGGTGTGCCGGTGTTCACCAGTTCGGTGGTTAAACAGTTCTTTGATCAGGCGTTGAGCGAGGGCGATCCGGCGCGGGATATGACGCATGTGGTGCAGGTGCTGGAGCGGTTGGCAGGCGTGACGCTGCAAGAGTAAAGCGCTCAGCCTGACGTAAGCCAAACATTGCCCCTGTGGGAGCGAGCCTGCTCGCGAAGACGGAGTGTCAGCCGACATTTATCTTGACTGACACACCGCTTTCGCGAGCAGGCTCGCTCCCACAGGTTCAGTGCCATGGTTTGATTTTTTCTCAAGCCAGCAGGGTTTTTATATCGTTTGTCGGGCCTTGTGCCCTGTCCGACCATGACCTCCAGAGCTTGCCTGCAAGCCCATAACAACAGGAGGTCATCATGAGTTTTTCCACGTCCATTTGGACACCGTCCACGCCACCCGGTCTCCACGCCTCGCGCCATCGCCGCAGCGGCGACATCTTCTTCCCCGCCGTGCCTGCCGGGTCGCCCCTGAGCAGCCAATTCGACGACGCCGTGCTCAACGTCGAAGGCCAGGTCTATAGCTTCACCATCATGCACCCGAGCCCAAAGAGCGGCCTGCCACCGTTCGTCCTTGCTTATGTCGACCTGCCCGGTCCGGTGCGTTTGTTCGGCCGTCTGATCGACAGCCCCGAGCGCCCCGCCATCGGCGAAAAATGCCGAGTCATCGCCGACGACACCTTCGGCTACGTTTTCCAATCCCTGGAGGCACGTCCATGAGCCAGATGCATGTAATGGGCGGCGCCATGACCGTCTTCGGCCGCCACCCCGGCGTCATGGCCCCCGAGCTTGCGCAACGGGCGATCCTCGATGCCGTGGCTGACGCGGGCCTGCAACTGGCCGACATTCAGGCCGTGTACTGCGCCAACGTGCTGGGCGGGATGATTCTCGGGCAGGTGATCCTGCGCGATCTGGGCCTTAAAGGGATTCCGGTCTACAACATCGAAAACGCCTGCGCCAGCGGCGCCACCGCCGTGCACCTGGCGCGCCACGCATTGCTGGCCGGCCAGTACGAGCGCGTATTGGTGTTCGGCATCGAGCAACTGACCGCATTGGGCGGCGGCACGATTCCGATGCAGCGCAATGACCGCATGACCGATCTTTACGCCACGGCGGGCATGGTCTTGCCAGCGGTCTACGCGATGCGCGCCACTCGCTTCATCCACGAACGGGACGCCAAACCTGCCGACCTGGCAGCGGTAGCGGTGAAGAATCGCCATCACGGTTCGCTCAACGAATACGCCCAGCAACGCACTGAAGTCAGCCTCGAAGAAGTGCTCGCCTCGCGCATGATCGCCGACCCGCTGACCCTGCTGCAGTGCTGCCCGTCGCAGGTGGACGGCGCCGCTGCGCTGGTGCTGGGCAACCAACCCGGGCCTCATGCCAAGGACGTGAAAGTGCTGGGTTCGATCATCGTCTCGGGCCTGCGTGAAAGCGGTGACGAGGACATCCTCGACGCCGAGATCACCGCCCGCGCCGCTCGCCTGGCCTATGAACAGGCCGGTGTGTCGCCAGCCGATATCGGCGTGGTTGAGTTGCACGACGCCTTCACCATCGCCGAGCTGCTGTATTACGAAGCCCTTGGTTTGGCGGCGCCGGGTGAAGCCGTGGCGCTGTTGCACAGCGGCGCAACTTCTCTCGGCGGCCGGGTGCCGGTCAACCCAAGCGGCGGTCTGTTGGCCAAGGGTCATCCACTGGGCGCAACTGGCGTCGCACAAATGGTCGAGTTGCTCTGGCAATTGCAAGGTCGCGCCGGTAACCGGCAGGCCGGCACACCACGCCTGGGTCTGGCGCAATGCACCGGCGGCGGTATCGCCGGGGTCGACCACGCGGCCTCCGCCGTGCACATCCTGGGAGTCTGAAGCCATGAACCCTAAAAACTTTGCCACCGGCCAGATCGCCGTGGTCACCGGTGCCGCCCGTGGCATCGGGCTGGCCATTGCTCAACGATTGGCGCAGCAAGGCGTGTTTGTCTACCTGCTGGATCGCGACGAGCAGGCGCTGAACAACAGCGTCAGCGCGTTGCAGGCTGAACGCTTGCCGGTCGCCGGAATTGCTCTGGATTTGACCGAAGGTGAGTCGGTCAACGCTGCCTTCGTGCAGATTCGCGAAGCTCACGGCCGCCTCGATTTTCTGGTGAACAACGCCGGCGTCGTGCGCGACAAACGCTTCCTGAACATGACCGAGCAGGATTGGGATCTGGTGGTGGACACCAACCTGCGGGCGCAATTTCTCTGCTGCAAGGCGGCCTTGCCGTTGATGCTGGAAAGAGGCTTCGGACGGATCGTCAACATGTCGTCCCGGGCCTGGCTTGGCGGCTTCGGCCAGGCCAATTACTCGGCGGCCAAGGGCGGCGTGGTCAGCCTGACCCGCAGCCTGGCGATCGAATTCGCGGCCAAGGGCATCACCGTGAATGCCATCGCCCCCGGCATCGTCGACACGCCGCTGTTCCAGAGTTTCGCCCCGGAAGTCCAGGCAAAACTCAAGGACACCGTACCGGTGAAACGCATCGGCACACCGGACGACATCGCCAATGCCGTGGAATTTTTCCTCGCCCCGGCCAGCAGCTACGTCACCGGGCAAACCTTGTATGTCTGCGGCGGACGCAGTCTGTCCTCGGCCAGTGTGTGAGGTGAACGCCATGTCAGTCACCTTCGAAATCCACGGCGCCGTGGCGCTGATCACCCTTGATCGACCGCAAGCGCTGAATGCCCTGGACCTGGACTCGCTCCAGGCCCTGCGCGGCCATCTGCTGGAAGTGCGCGACCGTCGGGAACTGCGCGCGGCGGTCCTCACCGGCAGCGGTGAACGGGCGTTCTGCGTCGGTGCCGATCTGAAGAGCACACGGGCCTCATCGGCCTCCTACGCCGAGGCGCTGTTCCTGGCCAACGAGCCCGCCGCAGACGCCGGGCTGTACATCCGCCAGATGGACCTGACCGACCTTGACCTGCACAAACCGTTGATCGCTGCCGTCAATGGCCACTGTCTCGGTGGAGGCCTGGAGTTGGCGTTGCAATGCGATCTGCGCATCGCCAGCAGCAGCGCGACATTCGGTTTGCCGGAAGCCGCAGTCGGCTCGATTCCGGCGGTCAGCGGCCTGCATCGCCTGATGCGCGCGGTGCCACCGGCTCATGCGATGCAAATGGCCCTGACCGGCGCGCGTATCGACGCCGCGCAGGCCCTGGCCATCGGCCTGATCTCGGAGCGTCTCGACACCCGCGAGGCCCTGCTGCAACGGGCGCTGGCCCTGGCCGAGCAGATTGCCCGGCAAGCGCCGTTGGCGATTCAGGCCTTGCAGACCCTGGCGCGTAGCACCGCGCACCTGAGCGATCGCGAGGCTCAGCGCCTGACCGAACTGTATTGGGGCGTGCTGCGTGACACCGAAGACCGCATCGAAGGCCGCCAGGCGTTCGCCGAGAAACGTGCTCCGAAATACAAGGGCCGCTGAACGGCCTGAGGAGGCGAACATGTTACGCAAAGCTCTGGACGGCCTGACCGTCCTCGATTTCACCCAGATCGCCGCCGGCCCCACGGCGACCATGTTGATGGCCGACATGGGGGCGCGGGTGATCAAGGTCGAATCCCACGAAGGCGAGTTGGGCCGTACCCTCGGCCCGGCGTGGGTTGGTGACGATAGTGCGCTGTATCACGCGTTCAATCGCGGCAAACTGGGCCTGAGCCTGGACCTCAAACACCCGGACAGCCAAGCGGTGATCAAACGTCTGGTGTTGCAGGCCGATGTGCTGGTGGAAAGCATGCGTCCCGGGGTCATGGCCCGGCTGGGTCTGGGCTACGAAGCGTTGGCAGCGCTGAAACCGGACCTGATCTACTGCTCGATTTCCGCCTATGGCCAGCAAGGTCCATATGCCGACCGGGCGGGGGTCGACGGCATTCTGCAAGCCGATTCCGGGCTGATGAGCCTGATCGGCACGCCGAATTCCGCGCCGTCGAAGGTGCAGGCGCCGGTGGTCGATGTGGTCACCGGCTACATGGCGTGCATGGCCGTGTTGGCCAAGCTTCACGCCCGGGGAAAGGACGGTTTGGGCGGCCACCTCGACGTCAGCCTGATGAACTCGGCGCTGGCGTTGCAGCAGGCGTCGCTGGCCAGCTTCCTGTGCGATGGCAAGTTGCCGACCCGGATCGGCAGCGCCGCGCCCTACTCGGCGCCCAACGAAGCTTTTGAGGCGGCAGATGGCTGGCTGATGGTCGCCGCCTACAACGGCAATCGCTGGCCGGCCTTGTGTGGTGTGCTCGGGCGCCCGGAGTGGATCGACGATCCGCGTTTTGCCAGCTCGGCGCAGCGGGTTGTGCATCGCGAAGCCATGTGTGCGGCACTGACCGAGGTGTTCATGACCCAATCCACCGCGCATTGGCTACAGGTGCTGCGTGAAGCCGACATCCTTTGCTCGAAGGTCTGCGATTACAACGATGTGCTGGCGCATCCGCAGATCGCCAGCAACGGCATGCTGGTGGAATTGCACCATCCACAGCACGGCGTGGTGCGGGTTCCGGGGTTTCCGATCAACAGCCTGGAGGCCGCGCAAACACCCTATGCGCCTGCGCCGGAGAATGGCGAACACTCATGTTCGGTGTTGCGTGATTTCGCTTTTTCCGAGGAAGAAATCGCCGATCTGCTGGCCTCCGATGCCCTGCGCTGCCCGGAGACGGCGCTGGCCTGAATGGGGCTCGGACAAATATCCGACCTGTAGGAGCGAGCTTGCTCGCGAAAAACCCGAGGCCGCCGCTGGGCATCTGGTTTTACGCGTTACCGTTCACGATCTTCGCGAGCAAGCTCGCTCCTACAAGGTCGATGTACATTCGCAAAACCCTGCTCGGCCGTCGGGCCACCTTCGGATCGCCGCACCGCTTTTTTCTGCAAAAAGCGGTTTGGTGCTTTACTGAAAAGATTCTGAAGCCCTGCGAGTAGCCCCGCATGAACCGCAACGACCTGCGCCGCGTGGACATGAACCTGCTGGTGATTTTCGAAACCCTGATGTTCGAAAAGAACCTGACCCGGGCCGGGGAGAAATTGTTCCTTGGCCAGCCCGCCGTCAGTGCCTCGCTGGCCAAATTGCGCGATCTGTTCGACGACCCGTTGCTGGTGCGCAACGGTCGCGTGCTGGAGCCAACCCAGCGCGCGCTGCAGATTCTCAAGGAGTTGCAGCCGGCAATGGACACCATTTCCGGCGCGGTCAGCCGGGCCAAGGATTTCGACCCGTCCACCAGCCGCGATGTGTTTCGCATCGGCCTGTCCGATGACGCCGAGTTCGGCCTGTTTCCGCCGCTGCTCAAGCAAATACGCGAAGAGGCGCAGAACGTCGTGGTGGTGGTGCGTCGGGTGAATTTCCTGCTGATGTCGTCGATGCTCGCCAGCGGCGAGATTTCCGTCGGGATCAGCTACACCACGGAACTGCCGGCCAACGCCAAGCGCAAGAAGCTGCGGGACCTGAGCGTCAAGATCCTGCGCGGCGATAATCGGCCCGGCACCCTGACCCTGGATGAGTACTGCGAACGGCCTCACGCGCTGGTGTCGTTTTCCGGGGACCTGACCGGTGCCATCGACAACGACCTGGCGCGTATCGGCCGCTCACGGCGAGTGGTGCTGGCAGTGCCGCAGTTCGCCGGCCTGCGCGCCTTGCTGGCGGGCACCGACATGCTCGCCACCGTGCCGGACTACGCGGCATGCGCGCTGATCGAAGGCAGCAGCCAGTTGCGTGCCGACGACCCACCGTTTGACATCAACCTGTCCGAACTGTCCATGGTGTGGAACGGGGTCAACGATAACGATCCGGCAGAACGTTGGTTGCGCTCGCGAATTGCCCAACACATGGCGGCGCCACTGCCGGGGCATTGATCGCGTTGAAGTCCGGATCGGTCTCGCGCAGGAATATCGGCATGTCTGTCATCGGCGGCATGGCCGGAATGTCGAAATACATCTGGATCACCCAACCCCGGTGATAACTGGCGTGATTGACCACGTGCAGCAGCATCGCGCCGGCGCTCATGGTGCCGCTTTCGCCCGAGACAAAGGTGAACTCGACGGGTTTATCCAGCGAGGCATCGGTCTGCCGGGCACTCCAGTCGCAGTACCAGTGATCGATGTCCTTTTGCGCCATGCGCAGCTCAGCGAGGTCGGGGTGCAGCAGATCGTGTGACGTCTTGAAGCCGTGCCCTCGGCCTTCGAGGTGGGCCTGCCAAATGCAGTCCACGACGTAGATGTGGTTCAGGGTGCCGATCATGTTCTTGAACACCGACACGCGCTCCTTGTTGACCTCGCCCGGCGGCAACGCAGCCAGGCTGTCAAAGAGGCGCTGATTGGCCCAGCGCTTGTAATCGGCAAGCATGCGGGCAGTGCGTACGTTGATCATCGAAGGTCTCCCATTGTGATGGGCGCACTGCCAAGCATAGCCCTCATGACGAATGGCAGCGCAGACGCTGATCATCGGTAAAGCTCTACGTGACCTTGTAGCAGCTGGCGAAGCCTGCGTTCGGCTGCGAAGCAGTCGTGAATTCTGGCACTGCGGTCTATCAGGTAGACCGCGCGTGCAGGTTTTACGACTGCTTCGCCGCCAAACGCAGCCTCGCAGGCTCGGCAGCTGCTACAAATAGATTGTTCGGATTAAATAATGGCCAACCGCTGAACCACCCGGTCGGCCAGTGCCAGGCAACTGGTCAGCCCCGGTGATTCGATGCCGAACAGGTTCACCAACCCCGGCACGCCATGCTCGGCCGGGCCGCTGATGACGAAGTCGGCGGCCGGTTCTGTCGGCCCGGTGATTTTCGGGCGGATGCCGCTGTAGGCCGGTTGCAGGCTGTCGTCGGGTAGCGCCGGCCAATAGCGGCGGATCGCCTGATAAAAGCCGTCGGCGCGGCGCGGATCGACGCGGTAATCGACATGATCGACCCATTCGACATCCGGCCCGAAGCGCGCCTGGCCGCCCAGGTCGAGGGTCATGTGCACGCCCAGCCCGGCACTTTCCGGGGCCGGATACACCAGGTGCCGGAACGGCACCCGACCGCTGAAACTGAAATAGCTGCCCTTGCACAATCGAGCCTGCGGAACGTGTTGCGATGGCAGGCCGACGATCCGGCTCGCTACCTCAGGCGCGGACAATCCGGCGCAGTTGATCAGCGCTCGGCAGCTCAATGTCATGGGCTGGGCGCCGCCCAGGTGCAGCTCAAAGCCTTGCTCGATGCAACGGGCCGAGACCAGTGGCGTGTGAAAGGCCACCGACGCTCCGCCCGCCTCGGCATCGGCCTGGAGCGCGAGCATCAGGGCATGAGAATCGACAATCCCGGTGGACGGCGACCAGAGTGCAGCCACGCAGGACAACGCGGGCTCGAGTTCCCGCGCCTGTTCGGCATCCAGCCATTGCAAGTCATCGACACCATTGCGCCGACCTTGCTCCAGCAACCTCTGCAAAGCCACGCGCTGCGGGTCATCGGTGGCCACGATCAGCTTGCCGAGGCGCTGGTAACCGACACCGCGCTCATCGCAGAAGGCGTAAAGGCGTTGCTTGCCCTCCACGCACAATTGCGCCTTGAGACTGCCGGTCGGGTAATAGATACCGACGTGGATCACTTCCGAATTGCGCGAACTGATCCCCACGCCAATGCCCTCGCCCGCCTCGACCAGGATCACTTCCCGACCGCTGCGGGCCAGGGCTCTGGCGACCGCCAGCCCGACCACACCGGCCCCGACCACCACGCATTCGATATCGACACTCACCTGCCCTGCGCTCCTTTCAAGCCAGCGATCAAAACGTACCGGGGTAACTGCCGCCGTCCAGCAACAGGTTTTGCCCGGTCAGGAAACCGGCCTGGGCGCTGCAGATAAACGCGCAATAAGCGCCGAACTCATCGGGCTGACCGAAGCGCTGGGCCGGAACGTTTTTGCGCCGTTGTGCGCTGATGCTTTCCAGCGTAGCGCCGCTGGTTTCGGCAGCGGCACTCAGGGTTTTGTGCAAGCGCTCGGTCTCGAACGGGCCGGGCAGCAGATTGTTGATCGTGACGTTGTTTCCGGCCAGTCGCGACTGACGCGCAAGCCCGGCGATGAAACCGGTCAACCCGCTACGGGCGCCATTGGACAGGCCGAGCACATCGATCGGCGCCTTCACCGCACCGGAGGTGATGTTGACGACGCGTCCAAAACCGCGCTCGGCCATGCCATCGACACAGGCCTTGATCAGCTCGATGGGCGTGAGCATGTTGGCATCCAGCGCCTTCAGCCAGTCTTCGCGCTGCCAGTCGCGGAAGTCGCCCGGTGGCGGGCCGCCCGCGTTATTGATCAGGATGTCCACTTGCGGACAGGCCGCCAACACCTGCTCGCGCACCGCCGGCTCGCTGATGTCCCCGGCCACCGTGCGCACTTCGATGGTCGGCGCCAGGCTGCGCAATGCTTGCGCGGCGGCCTGCAACGTTTCATTGCCACGGGCATTGATCACCAGGTTGACGCCCTCCTTCGCCAAGGCTTGCGCACAGGCCAGACCCAGGCCCTTGCTGGCGGCGCAGACAATCGCCCAGCGTCCCGAGATACCCAATTCCATGACGATGCTCCTGACAGTTCGAATGCTTTACGTTACCACTGCGCAACAGGTTGATGACGTGGGCAATACACTTGTTCCGGATTATCACGAGTGGCAACGAAGCACACGCACAGGCAAAAAAAATGGGCGCTCAAGATGAGCACCCATTTCAGCCCAACTGGCGTAGGAGCTGGCGAAGCCTGCGATCTTTTGACTTTGCTCTTCGATGTCACTGGCGTTGCCGAAGATCAAAAGATCGCAGGCTTCGCCAGCTCCTACACGGGGGCAGTCAAGGACATACAATGCGACGAGCTGATCAGCCGTAGGACACCTCAGGGTTGCCGGCTTCCAGCGCATCGGCGCGATTCGCCGCCGGCGGGTAGATCCACTGGGTGTTGATCATGCGTTTGCGCGCCTTGCCTTCGTCGTGGGTGAGCAACACCTGACGGTCCCAGCCTTCGGTGTACACCGCGCCCCACTCGCCCAGGTCCAGGCAGGTCGCATAGAACGGCTGGCGGTATTCGAGGGTCGGCACGCCCACCAGGTCGGCGGCGACGTTATGCCCGGCGTAACGGCCCATGAAGATTGCGTGCTGGCAGGACATCAGCGAGTAGTGACCTTCGTCATCGGTCAGGGCCATGGCCACATCGCCGGCCGCGAAGACATGCTCCGTGCCGACCACGCGCAAGTCGCCGGTGACTTCGACCCGGCCCTGGCGATCCAGCCGCGAGGAGATTTGCGACGTCAGGCTGCTGGCGATCATGCCGCCGGTCCAGATGACGGTTTTGGCGTTGATGCGCTGTCCGGCAGCGGTCAACACGCCGTTCTCGTCCATGGCGATAACACCGGAGCCGACCTGAAATTCAATGCCCATGGATGCCAGCGCTTCGGTGATCATTGGCCGAGGGCTCGGGCCCAGATCCGGGCCGATGTCATCGGCGCGCTCGACCACGACGATCTTGAATCGGGCCTCCGGGCCAAAGATTTTGCGCAAGCGTTCCGGCAACTCGGTCGCCACTTCCAGGCCGGTGAAACCACCGCCCACCACCACGATGGTATTACGCGCTGCCGACTCGGGCAGCGTGCCCAGTTCAGCCAGGTGCCGGTCGAGTTTCACCGCGTCGGACAGTTGATCCACGGCGAAGATGTTTTCCAGCAACCCCGGAACCGGCGGACGATTGAGTGTGCTGCCGCTGGTCAGCACCAGGCGGTCATAGGGCACGTTGATGCGACGGCCATCGGTCGTCAGTGCATGCACGAAACGTGCGTTGGAGGTGTCGATGCGCTCGACCTCGGCTTCGATGAATTTGACCCCCGCCGCTTCCAGCAACGGCAGCAACGGTGCGCTCATTTCGTGGGGGGCCTGTTCGTGCAGGCGCGGCCGAATGACGATCTCCGGCCGAGGGGAAATCAGGGTGACTTCAACGTCGTCGGTCTTGCCGTGGGTGTCCAGCACCCGTGCCGCGCCCAAGGCGCTCCAGACACCGGCAAAACCGGCACCGACGATGAGTATTTTCTGGGACATGATCTCTACCTTCGTTCTCGTTATGGAGGCAGACAGCGAGCGACTGTCTGTTTCAATCGAGGGTGGATGGTAGGGTTGAACCCTGGCGCCCCAAATGACATAAAACCCTGAAATGCTGCCATCCGATCAGATGGGGTCACGCCTATAACGTTTGCGACTTATCATTATTCCAAACGGTTAAACCAGATGCCCATGAACGAATTCCCCCGCCCTGCCGATAACGCGACACCTCGCCCCGATCAACCACGCTCAATCGTCTTCGTGGCCTATCCCGAGATGGGGCTGCTGGATTTGACCGGTGCTCAGACCGTGTTCTGGGCCGCCTCCAAAGCCATGGCCGAACGCGGCTTGCCAGGCTACGACCGGCACACCGCGAGCCTCACCGGCGGTTTGATTCAAACCGCCGAAGGCCTGGCGGTCGACACCCAGGCACTGAGCGACTTCGCCAGTCATTCGATCGATACGCTGATCGTCCCCGGCGCGCCGAACATTCGTCAGGCGATGAATGATTCCCAGGAGCTGGTCGGCTGGCTGAAAGTTGCATCGGCCAACGCCAGACGCACCGCCTCGGTGTGCAGCGGCGCCTTCCTGCTGGCCCAGGCCGGTTTGCTCGACGGCCGACGCGCTGCCACACACTGGGCGATGTGCGACATGCTCAAGAGTGGCTTCCCGTCGATTGAAGTCGACAGCGATGCCATCTTCATTCAGCAAGGTTCGGTGTGGACTTCGGCGGGCGTCAGCGCCGGCATCGACCTGGCATTGGCCCTGGTGGAAGACGACTGCGGGCGTGAAGTGGCGCTGGAAGTCGCCCGGGAATTGGTGGTGTTTCTCAAGCGACCCGGCGGCCAGGCCCAGTACAGCCAATTGCTGCAATCGCAAACCGAGGACGGCGCCGCCTTCGACGACCTGCACCTGTGGATTGCGCAGAACCTCAGCCACCCAAGTCTCACGGTGGAAGTACTGGCCCAGCAAGTGCAAATGAGCCCGCGAAACTTTGCCCGGGTCTACAAACTCAAGACCGGCCGCACCCCGGCCAAAGCCGTTGAAGTGCTGCGATTGGAGGCTGCCCGACGTTTGCTGGAAGACTCTGAGCGCAATATTGATCAGATTGCCCGGGTGTGCGGGTTTGGGGATGAGGAGCGGATGCGGTTTACGTTTCAGCGCAACTTGAGCATCTCGCCGCGGGATTATCGGAAGCGGTTTTCGCGGTGAAGTGTGTGTGGGCGCTGGATCGATAACGGATCGACAGGGAACTCCTGACCACCGCCGCGCATCCTAAACTATGTGGTACTTCCTTTACGCTTCACGCTTTCGGAGGACACCGTCATGCGCCGTCTGTTTCTCATCTCTTCGCTAGTGCTTTGCTTGCCCTTTGGTTCGGCCATGGCCGATGTGGATGCAGGCGACGTGGCCACCTCGGCAGGTCTTTCTGCGTCCCTGTACTCGACCTTCAAGGATGACAAAATGATGATTCCCGCCCGGGATGACGCCTCCAGCTTCGTGGCCAGTGGCGGCACGATTCGGGGTGTTTACCTGGAGTCGGTGTTGCAGGAAATTCGTCAGAATAATCCTGGCCTGAAGGCGAGCGATGAAGACCTGGCCAAAGCCATCCTGGTTCAGGAAGGCCTGTCTGTCGGTCATTGAAGCCAGCAAAACCCGGCGGTCGGGCTCGTGAAACCTCAATAGCGTTTCCGGCCCTGCCTTGCTTGTGCGCTACCGTTCAGCCGCGGTGGACAAGCGCGCCCATCCAGCGACCAGCTGCGCACTGATGCTCACCCCGCCGCACACCACAATCACCACGTCATGGGCGTCGGCAATCGCCGGATGGTCCAGGTACGCCACCGCCAACGAAACACCGCACGCTGGTTCGACCAACTGACGCAGATCGTTGGCGTAACGCACCACGCCCATGATTGCCTCGTCATCGCTGAGCACCACGCATTCGTGGGGAAAATCGAGGATGTGCTGAACCGGCCACGCCGCCACCTGAGCCGCACCAAGCGACGTGGCGACGGTGTCGATCCGCGCCAGCCGCACCGGATGCCCGGCATCGACCGCCGCCGCAAACGATGCCGCGCCCAGGGTTTCACAGGCAATGATCCGGCAGTCCCTGCGGCCGTGGCGGATCAATCCGGTGAGAAGGCCCGCCAGTAATCCACCGCCGCCCACCGACGTCACCATCGTATCGACCTGAGGGCAGTCCTCGAGGATTTCGTCGATCATCGTGCTGTGCCCTTCCCACAGCACCGGGTGATCGAAGGCCGGCACGTATTCGGTGTCCGCGCCCTGTGAAAGCTCCTTCGCCCGTTGATTGGCTTCGTCCCAGACCTTGCCATGGACGATCACCTCGGCACCGGTTTTCCTGATCCTGGCGCGTGTGGTTTCCGGGGTGGTGTGCGGCACCACGATGCAGGCCTGCAACCCCAGGATCGCGGCGGCCACGGCGGTGGCGAAACCGGCGTTGCCACCGGAAGGACAAACTACTTTGCGTTTGCCCTGCGCCTTGGCCTGGCTGCACAGAAGCCCCATGCCGCGCAATTTGAACGAGCCGCTGGGTTGCAGGTTTTCCAGTTTGAGCCAGATGCGCCGGGTCGGCGTCGACAGGCCTGGATGTAGAATCAGGGGCGTTCTGATGTGAAGCATGGTGGCTCCCTTTGGCACGCCATCGGCTCGTCGAGATTTTCAACGAGCCCAGGTGAACGGTCCTGATTCAAGCTTAGTTCACCCCGCCCCCGGCCTTGTCGTTTCAACGATAACGCGGTGCCGCCGTGGAGTTGCCGAACAACCCGGAAAGGGTCTGGCGCTGGGCTTCGTAACGATCCCACTGCTCACCATCGTGCAGGCCCGGAATGCTCACCACTTCGCCTTCTGCCAGGCCCGCCAGCGCGGCGTCGACCATGTCTTCGGCGGACATCACGATCTCTTGCGGCAGGTTTTCCACCGGGTTGCCGGCCTCGCTCCAGAAGTCGGTGGCGGTGGCGCCTGGCAATACAGCCTGGGTACGAATGCCTTTGTCGGCCAGTTCGTGGTGCATGGACTGGCTCAGGGCGAGGACAAACGCCTTGGTCCCGCCGTACACGCCGTTGAGGATTTCCGGCGCGATGGCCACGATCGAGGAGATGTTGATCACGGTCCCGGCGCCACGAGCGACGAACCCCGGCACCACCGCGTAGGCCAGACGCATCAGCGCGGTGACGTTGAGGGTGATCATGTCTTCCATCTCATCCACGGGGCTTCCCAGCAATGGCATGACACCGCCGACCCCGGCGTTGTTGACCAGCAAGGTGATGCTGGCATCGGAGCGCAGAATATTTTCGACCCGCAGCAGGCCGGCCTTGTCTTTCAGATCGGCGGCGACCACTTCCACGGCGCGCCCGGTTTCGTTGCTCAGGTGGTTGGCCAGGGCGTTCAGTCTGGCCTGGCTGCGGGCGACCAGAATCAGGTCGTAGCCCTGCCGGGCGAGACGGTCGGCATACACCGCGCCGATGCCCGAAGATGCGCCAGTGATCAGTGCGGTGCCTTTGGATGAGAGTGCCATGTCGATTTTCCTTCACAGTGAGGCGATACGTTCGCCGGGTGAACCGTTATAAATTGACTCACGCTCGTCTCAAATGACGTTTAAAGTACGTTTTTCGGACATGACCTTTTGAGGGCATCTCGATGACTTCCGTGGCATTTGTGGTTTTTGAAGGTTTTCAGTCCATGGCGCTGGCGGCCATGCCGGTGTTCGAATACGCCAACTTCAGCGCCGGCGAAACGCTCTATGAGGTGAGAGTGGTGTCCGAAGACGGCCGCACATTGCGTGCCTCCGGTGGCCTGAGTGTCGGAACCGAGGCGTTCGATGAGCGGGTGTTCGACACGGTGATCGTGGTCGGCGGCGATGCCATCCTCGAGCAGGCGCCCGAGGGCGTGTTGAACTACCTGCGCGCCAGCGTCAAGACCGCGCGGCGCACAGCGTCGATCTGCTCCGGGGCGTTCGTCCTGGCCCAGGCCGGTTTGCTCGAGGGGCGCCGGGCGACCACCCACTGGGCTTATGCCCGGGAACTGCAAGCGCGGTTTCCGTCGATCAAGGTGGAAGAAGACCGCATCTACGTCATCGACGGTTCGATCTGGACTTCCGCCGGGATGACCGCCGGCATCGACCTGGCGCTGGCCATGGTCGAAAAGGATCACGGCGCTGAACTGGCCCGCTCCGTGGCGCAGAAACTGGTGATGTACCACCGCCGCGCGGGCGGCCAGTCGCAGCACTCGACGCTGCTGGAACTGGAACCGAAATCTGACCGCATTCAGACAGTCCTCGGTTATGCGCGGGAACACCTCGCCGACGCCTTGTCGGTGGAACAATTGGCGGACGTGGCGAGCCTCAGCCCACGGCAATTCAGCCGGGCCTTTCGCGCCGAAACCGGTCAGTCGCCGGCCAAGGCCATCGAGAACCTGCGCCTGGAAGCCGCTCGGCAATTGCTGGAACGCGGCCGCCTGAACCTCGACCAGATTGCCGCAGAGACCGGCTTCAGCGACCGCCGCCGCATGCGCGAAGCGTTCCTTCGGGCGTTCGGACAACCGCCGCAGGTGATCCGGCGCAATGCCCGGACGGACACCGCTGCGTAGGAGCTGCCGCAGGTTCGGGCCGCGGTCGAACGATCTTTTGATTTTGCTTTTCAAAACAAGATCAAAAGATCGCGGCCTTCGGCAGCTCCTACACTGTGTCGTATGCCTTTCACGAAGTGAGCCATGAAAATCTCGGCCAGACTGGCGTTTTTCGCCATCGTCATCACCCTCGCCTACCTCGGGCTCGCGGTTTGGGGGCTGGGCGGGTTTGCGGCTTTTTTCGCCCATGCGCCGCTGGTGGTCGTTGTGCTTGCGACCCTGGTGATGGTGATCGCGTCCCTGTTCACCGAGGTCAACCTGAGCTCGGGCGAACGTGAAGACCGGGCCAATCGCTGGGTGCTTCCGGCCTTCGGGGTGATCGGATTATTGAGCGGGTTTTTGCCGGCCTACACCGACCGGGTCGACGTCTGGACCTTCGGTGGCGAGGGCGTTCGCTGGTGGGGAGCCCTGCTGTTCATCGTCGGCGGTGCACTGCGGATGTGGCCAGTGTTTGTGCTGGGCAAGCGCTTCAGCGGACTGGTGGCGATTCAACCGGGGCACAGCCTGGTCACCGACGGGATTTATCGCACCTTGCGCAACCCCAGCTATTTGGGGATGTTGATCATTGGCGTGGGTTGGGCGCTGGCCTTTCGTTCGGGTGTTGGCCTGCTGCTGGCAGCGCTGACACTGATCCCGCTGATCGCCCGGATTCACGCCGAAGAAGCGCTGTTGAGGGCGCAGTTTGGCAGTGAATACGAGGCGTACTGCGCTCGTAGCTGGCGGTTGATTCCGGGGGTTTACTGATATCGATCACAAATTTGTGAGCACCACGAATCAAATGTGGGAGCGGGCTTGCTCGCGAAGGCGGCGTGTCAGGCAAGATCAATGTCGACTGATACACCGCTTTCGCGAACAAGCCCGCTCCCACATTAGCTTGTGTGGAGGCGAATTTGGCCGGAGGGATCCACTACTGCGGTCACCAAGTCATAACTAACCAGCGTGGCATGCTCGGTCTCGATCGGATGGACGTGTGTCGATGTCATGACGACAAGATCTGCACCCGCCGCCTCGGCTGCGAGAATCCCCACCGCAGCGTCTTCGAAAATCAGGCAATCAGTCACCTCAACACCTAGCCGTTGCGCGGCCAGTCGATAGCCCGCAGGGTCGGGTTTGCCAGCACTGACGTCTTCGGCCGTGACCATCATCGCCGGTTCTGGAATTCCCGCCGCCGCCATCCGCCGCAGCGCCAATGCCTTGGGCGCCGACGTGACGATAGCCCACTGGTTGGCCGGCAACGACTTCAGGAAGTTTGCAGCGCTGGCGACCTCGACAATCCCCTCGACATCCTCGATTTCCGCTTCGGTGATAAACGCCGCTTCAGCCTCGGCATCCACACCGGGCAGTGCCAGACGATTGATGGTGTCGATGGCCCGGGCGCCGTGGATGGTTGGCAGGAAAGACTCGACATCGACGCCGTGGCGCAAGGCCCAGGCGGTCCAGATCCGCTCGGCGGCGGCGATGGAATTGAGGACGGTGCCGTCCATATCGAACAGGAATGCGCGGTACGGGGTATTGAAGACGGAGTTGTGAGCGGACAAAGGGTAACTTCCTTTTCGCAAGGGCCAGGCGGGTATGTCGAGCAAATGTACACCACCCCTGTAGGAGCTGCCGCAGGCTGCGATCTTTTGATCTTGATTTTCAGCGATCCCGAGAAGAGCAAGATCAAAAGATCGCAGCCTGCGGCAGCTCCTACGGGGTCCGGCCAGACTGCAATGCGCTTTGCACACAATCGAGCAACTGCCCCAGCGCCCACGGTTTCTTGATGAACGAAACCGGATGCCTGACCCCGGCACTTTCCGGGGTTTCGAAGCCGGACATGATCATGATCGGCTTGTCCGGCCAGCGGTCGCCGAACTGATTGGCCAGGTCCGCGCCATTGAGTTTGCCGGACATGGTGATGTCCGTCAGCAACAGCCCCACGCCCTGGGCGTGCTGTTCCAGGTACGCCGACGCAGCATCCGCGCTGATATGCGGCTCAACCACAAACCCTTCATCCTGAAGAATTTCGCAGAGAAACTCCAGGATCAGCGGGTCGTCCTCAACCACAAGAATCAACCCGCAAGGAAGGTGTCCGCCCGCCGTCGATACTGGACTCATGACTTCGCCACTCCCTGATTGCCTCAATGATTTCGCGGGCTCAAATCCGCTGTCTATCAGGTATGAGCAGCGGACTTCGCGGAAATTCATTTTTGATACAAGCAAGTGTCGAAATCAGGTGTCCGGGTCAGTACGACGTGTCGGTTTTTTTCATGGCGTCCTTGGACATCGCGTCTTTTTTCATGGCGTCCTTGCTCATGGTGTCCTTCTTCATGGAGTCCTTGGACATGGTGTCCTTTTTCATCGTGTCTTTCGTCATGGCGTCTTTGGACATCGAATCCTTGCTCATGCTGTTGTTGGTTGTAGCATCGGCAGCAAAAACGCTGGCGGCGCCCAGTGCGATGCACAGGGACAGTACGGCGGTGGTCAACTTTTTCATGATGAAACTCCTTCAAGCACAGGTTGCGAATGAACGCAGCAGAAGCTGCGTGGTGAAAGTGTCGAGCGCCGTCAGCTGCCACCGAACCAGTTGTAGCCCTGGTCTTCCCAGTAGCCGCCGCTGTAGGTGTTACTGACGAAAATCGCCTGAATGTGTTTGGGATTCTTGTAGCCCAGCTTGGTGGGCATGCGCAGCTTCATCGGGAAGCCGTATTCGCGAGGCAGGACCGCGCCGTCATAGGTCAGCGCCAGCAAGGTTTGTGAATGCAGCGCGGTGGCCATGTCGATGCTGGTGTAGTAGTCGTCGGCGCATTTGAAGCCGACATATCTGGCCTCCGTGTCGGCACCGACCCGTTTCAGGAAATCGCTGAACCGCACACCGCCCCAGCGCCCGATCGCGCTCCAGCCTTCGACGCAAATGTGCCGGGTGATCTGCTCGGTCTGCGCCATCGCTCGCAGTTCTTCGAGCCGCCAGCTGCGCTTGTCTGCGACCAGCCCGGTCACCTCCAGTCGATAACTGTCTTCCTCAACCGTCGGTGCCTCGTCAATGCCGTAAAAGGCATTGAACGGAAACGGCCGGGTGATCATCGACTCGGGATAGGTCGGCGCCAGTGCGTTGGGGTTGAACAACCAGCCCTGCACCCGATCGTTGAACCGCGACATGGAAGATAACGCCGTCTCGACGCTTTCGTTGTCGGAGAGGTTGCAACCGGACAACATGGCCACGCCACCGAGGGTCAGGCCGCGCATCAGGAACGAGCGCCGTGAGCGCTCCTCAATCTGCGGTGCAATGACTTTTCTGGCGTCTGCCAGGATGGACGACTCGTCCAGCCTCGAACCTTCGATGCGCTTTTTCATACCGGCTCCTTACGACCGACAATCATGGCCCACAGCGTTTTTGGAACCAGTGCGACCATCACCAGATGAATCGCGACGAAGGCCACCAACAGCGACATCGCGATGAAGTGCACGTGCCGCGCGCCTTCGTAACCGCCCAGCAATTCACGCAACAGCGGGAACTGCACGGACTTCCATAACACCAGCCCGGAGACCACCAGCAGCGTGATGTCGACCATCACGAACAGGTACGCCACTCGTTGCACCTGGTTGTAATGACTCAGGTCGGCATGCCCCAGCCGCCCCCGCAACGCAGCCCACAGGTCATGCAGGACACCGTTGGGAGAGACGGGGAAAAAGCGCCGTTTCAGGCGACCGCTGAACAGATTGATGGCCAGGTAGACGAGGCCGTTGGCGGCCAGAAACCACATCGCCGCGAAATGCCATTGCAATGCGCCACCCAGCCAGCCGCCCAAGGTGATCGATGCGGGAAAACTGAAGTCGTACAGGGGCGAGGCGTTATAGATTCGCCAACCGCTGGTGACCATGACCAGCACCGCCAGGGCGTTCAGCCAATGGGTCAGCCGCAGCCATCGAGGATGGCTGGCCTTGGGTGAAGCAGATCGCTGCGACATGATGGGCTCCCGGCGGTTGTTGTTGTTTGTTGGAGCCGAGTATGGGAGCCGACAGATCGCCAAATCCTCACGTAAAGTTAAATTAAACGTGATAACTCTCGACGCCTGGCAGCGGTCCTCGCGCGCTAAATGTGGTTAAAATGCCGCCCCCTCAAAATGCCGACCCCGCCCGATGAACTCAGACGCGCTCACCACCCTCCACGATCATCTGCTGACCGCCCTGGCCGCGGCCCCCGCGGAAACCCGTCGGTTGTTCCACGGTCGCGGTCGATGCTGGCCGGGGCTGGAGCAGTTGACGGTCGACTGGCTGCAGGGCGTGGTGCTGGTGGCGCTGTTCAAAGAACCTGAAGCGACACAGCTGGATGCGTTGAAACAGTTGCTGACGGAAATCACTCAGTCGCCCGAATGGAAGCAATCCGGCGCACATACATTGGCGCTGCAACATCGCTACCTGCTGCAAAGCACCACTGAATGGCTGCGCGGGGAAGCGCTTGAGGAAATGATCATTACCGAGGGTGGCCTGCGCTACCGCGTGGACCTGGGCCGCAAACAGAACACCGGCCTGTTCCTCGACATGCGCTATGGCCGCGATTGGGTGCGAGCCAATGCCCAAGGCAAACGGGTGCTGAACCTGTTCGCCTACACCTGCGGATTCTCGGTGGCGGCCATCGAAGGCGGCGCCGAACACGTGGTCAACCTGGACATGTCCAGCCCGGCCCTGAACCGTGGTCGTGACAATCACCGCCTGAACGGACACGACCTGAGCAAGGTGAGTTTTCTCGGCCACGACCTGTTCAAATCCTGGGGCAAGGTGATCGGCAAAGGCCCGTATGACCTGGTGATCATTGACCCGCCGTCCTTTCAGAAAGGCAGCTTTCTGCTGACCAAGGACTACCAGCGCGTGCTGCGCCGACTGCCGGAACTGCTGAGCCCGAAAGGAACGGTGCTGGCCTGCATGAACGACCCGGCCTTCGGTGCGGATTTCCTGATCGACGGCGTTACTCGCGAGGCGCCGAGCCTGCGGTTTGAGCAACGGCTGGAGAATCCACCGGAGTTTCCGGATGCGGATGTCGAGTGCGGGTTGAAGGCGTTGGTGTTTACGCTGGGCTAGCTGAAGATCAAAAGATCGCAGGCTTCGCCAGCGCCTACATTGACTGCGTTTAAACCCGATACTGTAGGAGCTGGCGAAGCCTGCGATCTTTTGATGTTGATCTCACGAACAGGTCAAGCAGGATTGAGCTGTCTGGATGCCGCAAAGAGCTTGCGACCCAAGTCTCGTGCGGCATCCAGATGAACCTGCGGGTCGAGGGTTTCCGATTCGAGCATCAGCTCGGACGTCAGCACCTGCGCACCGCAGTAATCGAAAATCCCATAGTCGATCTGCGTTTTCATGGCCTCGGCATAACCGTGCCGGGCAAAGGTGCCTGCATCGGCACCGCCCACACCGATCAGGTGAACCCGCAGATGGCCAAGCTTCTTCTCAAACTTCACCTTGCCCGTGAAATCGAATGCCCAGCCGTTGGAGAACACCCGATCGATCCAGCCCTTGAGCAGCGCCGGCATCGACCACCAGTAGACCGGATAGACCAGCACCAGGTGATCGGCGCGGTCAATTCGCGCTTGCTCGGCAACGACATCACCCGGCGGTGGCGCTTCCCGGTGATGCACGGCCAGGTCCGCGGCACCGAACCTCGGATCGAAGCCTTCGGCCGAGATGTCGGCGTACTCCACGGTGTTGTCGGGATCGTCCATCACCAGACCTTCAGCGATCTGGGCAGCCAGGCTATGAGTGAGTGAGCGAGGATCGTGATGAGCCACAACGATGAGCGTATGCATGCTGGAAACGCCTGATTGAGCCTACAAGGCGGACCTTATATACTCTTGGTAAGTTACGATCAGTAAGTTACTTTTGGTACATAGCCATGTCAAGCACCGAAAAACCCGAGCAAGATCCCACCCTGCAGCTGCGACGACGCCTGTCCCGTGAGGACCGCCAACGCCAGTTGCTGGACGTCGCCTGGCAGCTCGTTCGGGAAGAAGGCACGGACGCGCTGACACTGGGGCGGCTCGCCGAGCAGGCCGGGATCACCAAACCGGTGGTTTACGATCACTTCACGGCGCGACCCGGGCTGTTGGCAGCGCTTTATCAGGATTACGACGTCCGGCAGACGGCGCTGATGGATGCCGCGCTTCAGCGCTGCGAAGCGACGCTGGCCAGCACCGCCAGGGTGATCGCCTCGTCGTACGTCGACTGCGTGTTGCTTCAGGGCAACGAGATCTCCGGGGTGATTGCCGCATTGGCCAGCTCACCGGAACTGGAGAAGATCAAGCACGAGTACGAAGCGATTTTCCTGAACAAATGCCGGACCGCCCTCGCCCCTTTTGTTGGCACGGGTGAGATCAGGCCAGCCGGATTGCACGCGATGCTCGGTGCGGCCGAAGCGCTGTCCCACGCTGCGGCGAATGGAGAAATCAGCGCCGCGCAGGCACAGGACGAACTGTTCGAAACCATTGTGGGGATGGTTGAGAGAAGTGCGCGAGACCGCCGTTAGATGGAGTCGACTAGCGGTACTTGAGTGTGAAACTCCATCTTTCTACGATGGTTCTACGCAGCCGCTTGTTTGCTCTACTCAAGCCGTTGCGTAAGTGGTGAGTGAACTGAACCCCAACAAGCTCACCACTTGTTTCATGCGCATCTTGAGCCTCAAGGGCTCTACTTCCTCCCCATCAAAGAGCGTTGAGGCTCTTTTTTTATCTGCACGTTTTCCAGACACGAAAAAAGCCCGGCACCTGGCCGGGCCCATGTAGGAGCGAGCTTGCTCGCGATGAACTCCAAAGCGCCGCGTTTACCCAGTAAACACGCGTCTTCGTTAACGACCATCGCGAGCAAGCTCGCTCCTACATTGATGGGGTCGGGCCAGGTGCTTTTTTTACGTTTGATCGACACTGATCGATCGCCATGCTGCCTCTGCAAGCAGGTCCCTGTACGCCTTCGGGCTGCCCTTCACCCGGCCCGATAACCACGTCCGGCAATAGCTATCGGCCTGGCCGATGATCAGTGACGGTATCAACTCTGCCGGAAAACCTTTCAACTCATCGCCTCGCGCAGAAGCCGTCAGCCATTCCAGCAATTGCTTGTTGCGTGCCTTGTTGCGGGTCGCCAGTTCGTCCTTGAAAGGCCCTTTGGTGACGGCAAATCGCGCGTGATACTGGAATCGCGCCCATTCGGGCTGGCTGTCGACCCAATCCACATAACTGTGCACCAGCGCGTACACACCCTCTTGCGTCGTTCCCGCCTCGCTCAGGTAGCTGTCGCGCAGCCTGGCCTGATCATCCAGGGCAGTGAAAAATAACGCCGCCACCAAACCTTCCTTGTTCCCGAAGTGGTGATAGATCGCACCCACGCTGGTCTCGCATTCGGCGCGGATCATCTCGATGGTCGTGGCCTCGATCCCCTGTTCGTTGAACAGCTTGAGGGCCTTTCTAAAAATGTCGCGCTTGAGTTCGGCGCGTCTTCCGGGGTAGCAGCGCTCGAGTAAATCTGACGTTTGCATGTTGAACACAGACCCAAAAAATCAACGGTAAAAGGCAGATGACTGCCATGGGACAAGAGGCGCTAGGTTGACAGATTTCCCACCAACAGAATACTGTTCCGTCACAGAACATTATTCCGTTACGGAACATCATTCTGTTTTTACCAGCCAATCAGCGAGGCTTCAAAATGAGTCAGGTTCTCAGCATGTTCACCAGCGCCGGCCCGCAAGCGTTCAGCAAAATGGCCTGCCAGATGGCGCCCTACTTCAGCACCATCAATCCGCTGGTCACGGCGTTGCGAAAAGGCTTCGCGACGGTGCTGGTGCCGTTCGCCAAGGACATCACCAACCACCTGGGCACGGTTCATGCGATTGCGCTGTGCAATGCCGCCGAACTGGCCGCCGGGATGATGACCGACGTCTCGATTCCCGAAGGCGCGCGCTGGATTCCAAAAGGCATGACGGTCGAGTACCTGGCGAAGGCAAAAACCGATGTGACGGCAGTGGCCGATGGGAGCGCCGTCGACTGGACCACTGAAGGCGACAAAATCGTGCCGGTGGACATTCACGACGTAGAGGGCAAGAAGGTGTTCACGGCGCGGATCACCATGAACGTGAAGCTCACTTAAACGCTGACCGATTTGCCTGAGTAGACGCAGAACAATGTGGGAGCGAGCCTGCTCGCGATGGCGGCGGAACAGTCGATATTGATATTGAATGATCCATCGCTATCGCGAGCAGGCTCGCTCCCACAGTTGACCGGGTTGCCTGGGCGAATGCGGTCAGACCAACCGCAACCGTGGGCCGCTGGTTGGCACGGCGCCTTCGCCCAATCGCTCGCGAACAAACTCATTGGCCTTGCGTGTCATCTGGTCCAGATGCCGGTCACGCTGTTTTTCCGCATCGAGCATCGCTCGCTTGCCGTGTTTTTGCAGCAGGTACGTGTGAATCTGCCGCACCTCCAGCGAGCTGTAGATCGATGCCACGTCCAGCAGCGCCATCAACCCGTCGGAGCCGTGATCGCGGGTGTTCATCAGCACCTGAGTCCCGCGCGCACCGACTACCTGAAAGCCCATCGACTCAAAATACGCAACCTTGGCAACGGCGCAGGTCAGCTCGGCATGGGGGTAGCGGCCTACCATCTCCCGCAGCATTCGCCGGGCGACGCCCTGACGCCGATGGCTGGCATCCACCGCCATGTACGCCACGCCGCACGCCTCGGAATCGTCCTTGACCGGCAGGTACAGCAAGAAGCCGATGACCTTTTCCGGATCGTCCACGTCCGTCGCGACGATCAACTCCACCGCAATCCCCTTCGCCCCGTTCAGCGCCTCCAGATAGAGATGAACCTCATAACCGATCGCGTACTGGTACACGTTGTACAACAGGTTGCTCGGCGGGATGGCGACCATGCTGATGTCGGTCAGGTTATCGACGACCAACTGCAGGATCTGGCTATTGATGTGCTCGGGGCACGGGGTTTTGAAATGGGTGATCTGGGGCATTGTGGTTCTGACTCTGGAGCGAACGTGAAGAGTGTGTTCGCGGGCGTGCCTATCATAACGTGCCGGCGTGACCGAAGGTGGTGTGTCAGTCGACAGCAATGCTGGATGTGCCGGCCTCTTCGCGAGCAGGCTCGCTCCCACACTGGATTTTCTGTGAGCACATTATTTGTGCACACCAGCGATCAAATGTGGGAGCGAGCCTGCTCGCGATGGGGCTAGAAGCAACGCCGATAAACCGTTGCCTTCGCTGCAACGCCCCGATCGGCCCGAAGTTACCAGTCGTAACTCATTTCAACCGACGCCACACGCTCCTGACCGTAGTAGCAACCGAACGAGTAGTTGCAGTCCGACACGTACTCGCGGTCGAAGATGTTCTGCACGTTCAGGCGGGTCTGCAAACCACGCAGGCTGGGGTCCAGTTTGCCCAGGTCGTAGCTGATGGTGGTGTCGTAAACGACGTAGGACGGGACGTCGAACGAGTTGGCCGAATCACCCGGCTTGCGACCGGTGTAGCGGGCACCCGCGCCAAAGGTCAGGCCATTGAGTGTGGCCTGAGTGAAGTGGTAGTCCGTCCACAACGACGCGGAAACCGGCGCCTGTGCTTCGCTGCGGTTGCCCTGATCACCATAGGTGCTCTTGGTGTAGAACGAGTCGATGTAGGTCGCCGCGGCCAGGACGTCGACGTTGTCGATGCTGGATTTGACTTCCAGTTCGACGCCGCGAGAACGCACTTCGCCGTCCTGGGCCTGGTACTGCGGATACTCGTTGTCGCCGGTCAGCACGTTCTTCTGTTTGACCTGGAAGACCGAAGCGGTGATCAGCGTCTTGTCGAACGGCTGGTACTTCACGCCCACTTCGTATTGCTCGCCCTCGGTCGGTTCGAAGGCCTTGCCACCGCGCTCGGGGGCGGAAGTGCCCAGGGTCGGCAGGAACGATTCGGAGTAGCTGATGTACGGCGCCAGACCGAATTCGGTGACGTAGGTCAGGCCTACGCGGCCGGTGAACTTGTTGTCCCGTTGCGAAGCGATGGTGCCGGCCAGAATGTCCTTGTTATCGATTTCGGCCCAGTCCTGACGGCCGCCGATGGTGAGGATCCACTGCTCCAGTTTGATCTGGTCCTGCAGGTACACACCCGTCTGGCGCAGGGTGTTGTCCCACTGGGTGTCCAGCACCGGGATCACGCGGCTGTTGTCGAAGTTATTCTTGCCGTAGAGGTCGACCGGCGTCACGTTATAAGCGTTGAGGCCGTCGTACTTGCGGCTGAAGTGGCGATAGTCCACGCCCGCCAGGGTGGTGTGCTCCAGGGCGCCGGTGTTGAATTTGTATTCCAGGTTGTTATCGATGGTGTAGGCGATGTTGTGCTGGCGCCAGTCCACTTTGGTGCGGCTGGCCCGAGTGAAATCGGTTTCGCCCGCCGCATCGGTAGCGAAGGCGCGAAGGTAGAAGCCTTTGTATCGGTCGCGCACGTCGGTGTAACGCGCGGTGGAGCGGTACTTCAGGTCTTCGGTGAAGTTGTGGGTGAAGTCGTAGCCGAAGATGTACTGGTTACGTTTGTAGTCGTTGTAATGCGAATCACCGGAGAAAAAAATCGCGGTTGATCCTCTCGCCGGTCGGGCCGCGATCGAGCGAACCGATCCTTGGCAGCGATTGATAATCTTCCAGGCCGTCATCGCGCTGAACTTGCGCCAGCAGGGTCAGGGAGGTGTCGTCGTTGGGCGTCCAGGTCAGGCTTGGCGCCAACAACATGCGTTCACTGTGGGTGTGCGCGACTTGTTGGTTGCCTTTATTCGCGACGCCGATGAGGCGATAGGTGAATTCTTTTTGATCGTCGATCGGACCACTGGTGTCGATGGCGCCGTTGACCCGGTTGTAACTGCCCGCGCCCAGTTTGACCTGGCTGCGCTGCTCCGTGGTCGGGCGTTTGGAGACCATGTTGATCAGGCCGCCCGGCTGGTTCTGCCCATAGAGAACCGACGACGGGCCTTTGAGCACTTCGATACGCTCCAAGGTGTACAGGTCGATTTGCGGAGCACCGCCCAGGCTGCCGGCATAAGGGATGTAGGCACCGTCCAGGTACAGCGGGGTCGGTGCGAAGCCACGGCTGGTGATTTCGTCGGCAATCGAGTTGCGGTCGGTGAAACCGCCGGTGTTCAGCCCGGGCGTGTAGCGCAGGGCCTGGGTCAGGTTGCGGGCGCCCTGGGTTTCGACCTGATGCGCCGTCACCACGTTGATGGCCTGGGGAATTTCCAGGATAGGCGTGTCGGTCTTGGTGCCGGTGGCGCTGCGGGTGGCGACGTAACCGTCCACCGGTCCGTAGGCCGATTCAATGGCAACCCCCGAAATACTGGTCGCGCCCAGTTGCAGCGCCGAGCCCTCCACCACTGGCAACAGCGAATAGCTGCCGTTGTCATGACGCACCGCCTGCAATTTGCTGCCGGCGAGCAACTGGCGCAAACCGGCATCCACCGAATACCGGCCGCGCAACCCTGCCGTTTTCTGGCCTCCGGTGTAGGCCGGATCGAAGGAAACGGTCACACCGGCGATGGAGGCGAATTGCGTCAGTGCCGAACCCAAGGAGCCGGCCGGAATATCGAATTGAGCTTCGACATCCGTCTGCGCCCAGGCCTGCTCCACCGCTCGACGCCGGAACATGTCGATCATCAAGCTGCGGGCCACCGTACTCAGGTAGGCGCGCGGCTCGCGCAGTTCGGGTACCTTGCGCTGGGTCAGCACCCGAATGAAGGTGTCCTGGGCCAGGTCCGCGGCGTTGTCGATACAACCGAGCCGTTTGCGCAGCCAACCACAGAGCCATGAGTGATGGTCCTCGTAAAGCGTATGCACGGCGCGTTGCAGCGAGAGATCGACGGAGGACATGGAGAAGGCCCAATGCAAAGATTATTTGATAATGAATCTCATTTTCTTCCAAGGCACTCCGTTTTGGCAAGACCGACCTCCTGCGCCGGGTACGATTGCCTGAATGTATCGGTGCGGCGACCCCGTGAATGACCGCGCAAGTCACTTCATGCAGTCGCCTGACCTCATCTGACGCTTACCACTGATACGTCGCACTCGCCTGAACCGTGCGCTGTGCGCCATACCAGCACCACGAGTAGGAATAGCAGGACGCTACATACTCTTTGTTGGCGAGGTTGCTGGCATTCACCGCCAGGCGCAGGTTGTCCTTGAGACTGTTGATGTGCGGGATGTCGTAGTGCAGCGCGGCATCCAGCAGCGTGTAGCCCGGCACTTTCAGGGTGTTGGCGGTATCGCCCCAGGAAGAGCCGACATAACGCGCACCGCCGCCGACACCGAAACCTTTGGCGACGCCGTCATGGAAGGTGTAGTCGGCCCAGACGGACGCCGTGTGGCGCGGCACGCCGTAGGTGGTGGTGCCTTTGGCGGGCACGGCCGGGCCTACGGCAATGTCGGTGAGGGGTGCGTAGCTGACGGTGCTGTTGGACTTGCTGATGCGGTTATCCAGATAGGCGTACGCGGCGGTGATGTCCAGGTTGTCGTTGAGGTTGGCCTTGCCTTCGAGTTCGAAGCCACGGGAGCGCACTTCGCCGGTCTGCTCCTGGCAACGCCCGGTGCCGCAAATGTGGGTCGGGTCCGGATCAAGCGTCGGCACGTTGCTTTGGCGCAGGTCGAAGATCGACGCGGTGATGAAGCTGTTGCTGCCCGGTGGCTGGTACTTGATCCCCACCTCGTATTGCTGGCCTTCGGTGGGTTGGAACACCGAGCCACCGAAGCCGGTGCCCGATTGCGGTTCGAACGATTCCGAGTAGCTGACATACGGCGACAAGCCGTTATCGAACAGATAGACCAGGCCCACGCGGCCGGTGAACGCTTCGCTGTCGAGTGAGGTTTTGGTCTTGAGGTTGTTGCGCAAATTCAACGTGCTGTTGTTGTTGGTCGCCCAGTCGTAGCAGCCGCCCATCAGCAACACCCACTTGTCCCACTTGATCTGGTCTTGCAGGTACAGACCTTTCTGTTGGTTACGTTGTGTGGCGTCGCTGGTGAACGCCGGCGTGGCGACCGGGACACCGTAGACCGGATCGAAGATATCCAGCGTCGGGCCCGTGCCGAAACCGGACTTGGTATCGGTGCTGGTGTTCTGATAATCGCCACCAAACAGCACGGTGTGTTGCACCGGCCCGGTGTCGAATTTTGCCTGGACCTGGTTATCCAGAGTGTAGGAATCCAGGTTGACGTCGGTGGCAATGGTGGAACGGTTGGAGGTGCGGTAATCGGCGCGCAGGTTGCTGTTGTAGAGACTGCGATAGTCGCCTTCGCTGCGTAGGTAGCGAGCGTTCTGGCGCACGGTCCAGACGTCGTTGAGGTGGTGTTCGAACAGATAACCGAGGGAGAAATATTCCCGGTCGATCTTCTCGAAATCTTTGTCGCCATCATAAAAATCGACGTCGATGTCGCGCCCGATCGGGCTGTCCAATACCGACCCCCACGCCGGCGTCGAGCCGTACGAAGCGCCTTTTGGATCTTTCTGGAAATGCCCGAGCAAGGTCAGGGAGGTGTCGTCGCTCGGACGCCAGGTGAAGGCGGATGAAATCGACTGGCGCTGGGTTTCGGTGTGTTCGAGTTGACCATCGGCTTCGTCGTACAGACCGGCCAGGCGATAGGAGTAGACACCTTGATCGTCCAGCGGGCCGCTCAAATCGAAGGTCGTGCGTTTCTTGTTGAAGGTGCCGTACTCGACGCCAATTTCATGGAACGGCGTGTCCAGCGGTCGCTTGCTGACCATGTTCACCACACCGCTGGGGCTGGCCTGGCCGTAAAGCACGGACGACGGCCCGCGCAGGATGTCCACGCGCTCCAGGTCAAACGCGTCTTTTTGCGGCGAGGCGTCGCGGCTGCCGGGCATGCGCAGGCCGTCCAGGTACACCGCCGGGGAGAAGCCACGGATGGTCATCTGATCCAGGCGGGAGGCAGTAGAGCCGCGGGTTTCAGGAATCACCGCGGCGGTATAACGCAGGATCTGGTTGAGGCTTTCCGCGCCTTGGGCTCGCATTTGATCCTTGGTGACCACGGAAATCGATTGCGGCGTTTCGTTCAGCGGCGTATCGGTCTTGGTCGCCGACAGCGCACGCGTCGCGACATAACCTGCCACCGGGCCGGTCGGGCTCTCGGTCTGATAGGCGCCGTTGATGTTGGTGGCCTGCAACTCCAAAGAACCTTCGCCCGCCGCCGGAGCCGGCTCGATGCGATAGCGCGTGGCCGACAGCGCGATGGCGCTCAGGCCGCTGCCCTGCAGCAATTGCGCGAGGGCATCGCCCGTGCTGAATTGCCCGTTCAGGCCGTTGCTGCGTTTGCCGCGAGTCAGCGCCGGATCGAATGCCAACACCAGGCCCGCCTGCTCGGCCAGGCTGTTCAGCGCCTGGCTCAAATCCCCGGCGGGTATCGAAAAACTGCGTACTGCGCTGGTTTGTGCACCAGTGACCGGCAATTCGGCAGCCAGCAGCGGCGCCGCGACAAAAGCCATCGCCACTGAAAGCGCCAGTGGAGGCAACGGACGAGCAAAGCGTGACATGGGAAATCCTGTGAAATGGAAGGCGTTACTAACCATGACGGCCATGTCGGAAAAACAGACAATGAATGCGAGCGATTTGCATTAATTTTTTTGAGGTAAAGGATCGCGTCATCGTTCATCGCGAGCAGGCTCGCTCCCACAATGGAATGCGCCTCTTGTGGGAGCGAGCCTGCTCGCGATTGCAACACCTCGGTCTACCGCCTGGCGATGCTCGGCAGCGGCTACAGGGGTCAGAGGGGTTTGATCACCACCAACAGATCAGTGAAGTGCTCGACGTTGATCGGCAGGTTGTCCGCCAATGTCGCGAGCGCGGCGTCGGTGTCGTCCAGGCGGAAGACGCCGGAGACGCGCAGCCCTTGCAGCGCCTGTTCGTCGAAACGCACCAGGCCGTGGCGGTAGCTGGCGAGGGCCTGAAGCACTTCGCTCAGTGGCCGGTCATCGACCTTGAGCAGGCCACGGGTCCAGGCATCCGGGGCGGTGTTGCCGATGGACTGCGGTGCTTGCACCCGCCCATCCCTGAGCGTGGTTTTCTCACCGGCCGCGACCCTCACCACCTCGCCGCCGTTGGGTTTGGCCGCAACGACGGACTCAAGCACGCTGACCACCGTCGAACCATCGTCGGCGCGCTTCACCAGATACCGCGTGCCCAGCGCCGTCGCGGTGCCTTGATCGGTGCGCACCACGAACGGACGCTTGGTATCCTTGGCCACGTCCACCCACAACTCCCCGGCCAGCAACTCGATGACGCGTTGCTGCCCATCGAACTTCACGTCCACGGCCGAGTGGCTGTTGAGTTGAATACGGCTGCCGTCCGAGAGTGCCACCTCGCGCCGCTCGCCCACGCCGGTGCGCTGATCGGCGAGCCACACCGGCAGGTTGTCCAGACCGATCCAGCCACAGAACAACACACCCAGCAGCGCAATGGCCTGGGCGCCACGACCCGAGACTGACGGGCGCGGTCGGGTAAATGCCTGCTTGAGGGCAACGCGCGCGGGGGCGGCGGGCAACTCATCGAGGCTGGTCCACAGTGAACGCATGCGCTCCACCGCGACAGCGTGTCGCGGATCGGCTTCGCACCAGGCATCGAATGCCGCGTGGTCGACTTCAGTGGACAGATCGTCGTGCAACAGCGTCAGCCAATACGCCGCCTCGGTGATCATCCGCTCGGAAGGTTGATCGGTAATCGTCACGACAGTTCATCCGCGCCATACAAGGTTTTGTAGCAGTGCACGAGCGCACTCGCGACGTAGTTCTTGACCGTGCTGGCAGACACCTTCAGCTCGATCGCGATTTCGCTGTAAGTGAGGCCATCGAGCCGGCTGAGCAGGAAGGCCTCGCGGGATTTGGCCGGCAACCCGGCGAGCATCACGGCAATTTTTTCCAGCGCTTCGAGCGCCACATGAATCGCTTCGGGATTCGGCATCCCGGCATCACTGGCCTGTATGGCCAGGGCTTCGAGGTACGCGTGCTCGATGCGCCGATGCCGCGCGCTATCGATCAACAAGCGCCCTGCCATCGTCGCCAGAAAGGCCCTGGGCTCCTTGATGGTGTGCGGCTCGGTGAGGGTGAGCACACGAATGAACGCGTCATGGGCCAGATCGGCCGCCCGTTGCGAACAGCCGAGTTTTTTCCGTAGCCAGCCGTGCAACCAGGAATGGTGCTCGCCGTAGAGCTCGGTGAAAGTCTGCTGACGACGGGCCAGATCGTCATCGGCGACGGAAAATTCGCGCATACGAAAAAATTTCTCAAATAAGAAAGATTAACATTAGCGCGAACGATGACAGCAAAACCATGGCAGAGCAAGCGACGAAAAGCCGCGACGGATCAGAAACGTATGGGACGCCGCTCAACGCCTACTGCTCCGGCGCAACCATGCGGAACCTGATGTTGATATCGTCGGAAACCACCGTGTCCGCCCACTCGCCCGCACCGATTTTGAAGTCGCTGCGCTTGAGCGTTAACCGGCCATCGAAGATCCCGATGGCGTTCTCGGACTTCAGCAGGACCGGCACATCCACCACGCGAGTGATACTTCTGAGGGTGAGTTTGCCGGTGATCAAGTAGCGGTTGTTACCCAAGGCTTTCACGCCGGTCGATTCAAACGTCCCCATGGGCCAGGTGGCCGTGTCGAACCAGGCAGGCTTTTTCAGCTCTTCGTTGGCGTCAGAGCTGCCGGCATCGATGCTGTCGAGGTCGATGGTGAGCGCGGCGTGGCCCGCTGAAGGGTTCGCCGTGTCGAAATCAAGCGTGGCCTCGAACTTGCCGAACGTACCGTAGACCCGCGAGCTGAACTGCTTATACGTGAAGGAGATGGTGCTGGCCGTCGCATTCACCTGGGTGTATTCGACCGCCTCGGCGCCGGACAAGGCGCCGACTGTGAGCGCGACAACCCATGCAGCGGAACGCGGCAATCGAGGCTTCATGGGATGCTCCCGTCATGAGTTTCAGCGCCGCGCACACAGGCCAGCCACAGGAGGACTAAAGCAAAGAACCGCCGTTTATTCCACTGGGCCTGCTGACTTCCGACCACCTGTCGGTCAGCGCCGTTGCGCGCCTGATGCACCTGCAACGCGGGTGTTTAATGGGTGTTCCATTCACCGCATCAGGAGACTGGTCATGAAAATCGTCGTTATAGGAGGAACGGGGCTGATCGGCAGCCAAGTCTGCAAAAACCTGCAAGCGCTGGGGCACGAGACCCTGGCGGCGGCCCCCAGTACAGGCATCAACGTCATCACGGGCGACGGGTTGGCGGACGCCTTGAAAGGCGCGAACGTCGTTGTGGATGTGGCGAACTCACCCTCATTCGAAGACGCCGCCGCGCTGCACTTTTTCGAAACCGCCGGGAAAAACCTGTTCGCTGCGGAGAAAATCGCTGGCGTCAAACACCATGTCGCCCTGTCCGTCGTCGGCACCGAACGGATGCTCGACAGCGGTTACTTCCGGGCCAAAATGGCCCAGGAAAAACTCATCAAGGCCTCGGGCGTTCCCTACACCATCCTGCGCGCCACGCAGTTCTTCGAGTTCATCAGCGCCATTGCTTTCTCGGGTCGCGAGGACGGCAACACCGTCCACCTGACCTCCGCCGCGCTGCAACCGATTGCCTCGCTCGATGTGGCGGCGGCGCTGACAGACATTGCATTGAAAGCGGCGGACAACCAGACCGTGGAAGTGGCCGGACCGGAGCGCAAGCCACTCGTCGAGTTCGTCGCCCAGTACCTGCAACACGAAAAGGATCCGCGCCAGGCCGTTTCGGACGACACGGTTCCGTACTTCGGTGCGCCGATCAATGACCGGTCGCTGACGCCAGGGGCGAACCCGATCGTGGGAGCGACAAGGTTTGATGACTGGCTCAAGACCAGCAAGGTGCCCTCCTGAGTCGAAGCGGGATTAGTCCGGGCTCGATGATGCCTCAAGGCACAGTCGATCCGTCATTTCCCGCAGCGCCTCGACCGAGGGTTTGTGGTGTAACCGCGCGCCCTGCAAGAAGGCCCCCCAGGCCGCCAGCAGGTCCTGTTCGACGACAACTTCCGTCGGCAGCCTTGCTGGCGGCCGTTCAGAGAACATCACGCCCATCTGGTAGTAACCCTCGGCCTGACCGTGCAAGGCTGCCTTGCGGTAGTAGCGCAGCGCAGCCTTTTCGTTGATTCGGGTTCCCAGACCGTGGTGGTGCATGTAGCCAAGGTTCAACAGCGCCAGCACTGAGCCGTAGCGGGCGGCAAGAACGAACACTGTCCGCGAAGGATAATACGCACCTGCGCTGAACAACTTTTCCGGTCGTGGCAACTGCCCTGCCCATAACTCGAATCTTGACCCGCACATAACCACCGCTCCCTGTTTTCATTCGACAGGCGAAGCGTAAAACGGGCTCGCGACATTTCCTGTCGCAACGGCTCAGGCGGGATCAGCCGCGTAGACAGAAAGGGCTTCGAATAATGTTGCGCGCATGTACTGGCGCAGGTCGGCAGGCGCCACCACTTCAACCTCGTCCGCATTGCTCAGCAGCCACAGACGCAGGCCCTGACCATCATGGATGCGGCACTTCAACAAATAGCGGTCAGCGCCGTCGGTCGCAATAACCTGGTCGGCCGCGAGAGGGTTTTCGGTCAGGCGTTTTTGAAGATTGAATTTGAGTCGAAGCTCAAGCTCGATCGGCTCAAGGGTGTAGAGCGAAACCAGATCTTTCATGACAGCGATTGAGTTGATGTCATAGTCGACGGGAAGCTCGACATGCCCTGCCACACCCTCCTCCACCCGCGTGACACGATGCATCTGCAACACGGACATCGTTTTCGGCCCAGCGCTTTCATACTTGTAGCGCGGTTGGCCAGGTGCAGGTGCCTTCCCGTCCTGCCACCACTCTTCCTGCACATAACACGATAGGTAAATGTTGGAGTCCTGAAACGAAAGCCCCTGCGGGTGCAGCAGGTAGCAGACGACAAGATTGTCGCGCTCCGGGATGCGGTACCACACTTTGATTGCATATCCGCGGAGCAAGGCGTCCTGGATATTTTCCAGCAAGTGCTGACCGATCGGCGCAGGGCTCAGCGTAATGAAGCGGGTAGCACTCGTCAGCCTTTTGGAAGACCAGTTCTTTTTCGGGCTTGCTTCGCGCAGTACTCGTTCTGCGTAGTCCTTTATCTCGGACAGTCCCTCCACCTGCGCGCTCATGCCAAAACGCGCGCCATGCTCCAACACAAGTACCATGTCCATCGCCTGATTGGCTTTCAGGTAAACCTCTTCGATCATTCCTTTTTTGAACCAGTGATTACCATTGCCACGTTTTACAAACCCGGCGACGTTTGCATCGCGCAAACTGTTCAGATCCCGTTGGGTGGTGCGCAGCGATCGCTGGCGCCCGAGCCTTTCAACCACCTGCAGGTGAAACTCCTCGGCACCGACCGGATCGTGTTTTCCGGGCAGACAATCGAGTATCTGCAGCAACCGGGTTGTAAGCCGTTTCATATAAAAAAGAGCCTTGCGACAAGAAGTGTCGCGAGATTAGCGATGATGGGCTCATTCAACAATGAGCCTCCAAGGAAACCCAATGAATCGCCGCGATTACCTTGCCCAAACATCCGTTCAGCACTTCATCGAATGGCTAAGCGCCCACCTGGATAACGCCACGTTCAAGCATGACTACCTCAACCGCTTGCGTCGCACCCAATGGAGTTGCGACAGCCTTTTCGATGCCTACCGCAACTACCATTGGGCTCATCCGGCGATCAGTCGTCTGAAGGTACCGTCAGGATCGACCGCCGCAAGTAACGATGCGGCACTTCAGGCGCTGAAGGCAGACCTGGAGCGAGCGCTGAAGACACCGTCCCAGGATCAGGCAGTATGTCAGGCGACAATCGACGTGATGCTCTGGGGCGGCGTTCAAGCTCACAATGTCAGTTGGCTCAATACAAACCGTCAGGGGCTGGCGGCTGTGCTTGCAGCGTCGCGTGACGCCATCGACGGGGGCTGCCCGAATGTCGCGCAGCTATCGGCCCCGGACCTGCGGTTTAACGCCGGGATGACCAAGGTCTATTCGCTCATCTGCCGCCACTTTGTCATCTACGACAGCCGTGTCGCCGCGGCGCTCGGCTGGGCGGTCGTGATGTATTGCAAGGAGAACGGCCTCGCCACTGTACCGCCTGAACTGGCGTTTCCATGGGCTCCGGCAAAGGAAGCAGGCGCGGTGACCGCAAAGCGTCGTAATCCGAGCGAGGGGACACTGGTTTTTCCGCGGCTTAAAGCAGGGCCACACCATGCCAAGTGGAATATGAAAGCGAGCTGGGTTCTGCGCGCGGCACTTGATCATCCAAACGCCATCAACAGCGGTTTCAAATCGGGCGATGGCTGCATGATAGATAGCCTGCGCCAGTTGGAGGCGGCACTCTTCATGATCGGCTATGACCTCGGCTCAACGGCCAACGAAGAGCAATACATGCCCACACCACGCGAAACCGATCCTGACTGGATCGATTGCTTCACCGCGGCACGACGCATCCCCTTTCGATACCAACTGACGGTAAAGGAATTCGTTGTCGAGAACGGGCCGCGTTTTCCGATAGCGGTGGTTAACGAGATGCTGGAAAACCTCAAGCAAGTGTTCGGATCGTCCCCTTTCCCGTTAGCCAATAAAGCTGATGACGTGCGCAACGAAGTCAGTGCCGAGGGCATAGGCACCGCCTACTTCCGCGCTACCGCCAAACGCGGCAATGCACCTGACACCAGCAAACTGTCCGCGATATTGGAGGACCTGGGTATTTTCTCGCTCACGCAGGGAAGCAAGCGCTGGATGCTGAACAGTGACCTTCTGCCTTCAGGTCCGGATGGAAAAATAGACATAGGGCCCGTGGTTCAGCGGGCAATGGATGAAGAATCTGTCAGCTGAGCCCAGTCAACACAGGGGATGGGCCTTGAATTGACGGCCCCTCCCCGTTAGCCCCTATTACGGAACTGAATTCGATGAACCATTCGCCCAGTCAAACGTCGCCACAGGAGATCGTCATGCCAGCCAGGTAACCCTCTTGAGAAATAGACATGGCTCGCACTTACCGACGACTTGGCTGCCGCTACGATTACCTGTTTGTCCTCTGGGAATTCGAACCCGCTGAGATAGAGTCTGGATCCCTGAAGGTCCGCCAGCGTCTGGCACATTTTCACAGTGATCATTTTGCAAGCTATCGCAAGCGCCCGCCGAAATGCTTCCGCGCGGTTGACGACCGCAAACTTCGGTTGAGCAATCGTACGGCACTGCGCAACTGGGTCCGATACCAGGACTTCGAACTGATACTGCGTGACTCCCGCCGCTGCCTCGCCTGGCAACCGATGTGAACAACCAGATGTCGGAGGCAGCCCTCTATAAATGTGATGGTCTGGCAATAGGCCATACCCTACAATGGCGACCCTCTCGGCCCGGCAGTTGCTGATCGGCCAATGAATAAGGAGATTCAGGTGTTTCGAAGCCCTCCCCGCGTTTTATCTTTAGGTTTTGTCCTGTTGTCCAGCCTGTCGCTGTCCGGTTGCTTCACCGAAGAAGTCGACACTCGCCAGACTCATGAAATCCAGGGCTTGCTCTACAAGATTCATGAAAAAGAACCCTTTACTGGCCGCATATTGAACTACCCGATGTCCGTGATGGGTCTGTTCAGTGTCGGGACCTGCAGCGTCGAGATCAAAAAAGGGTTGCCTGATGGTGACATGCGCTGCTCCGACAACGCCGGCACGCTGGTTGCGCTCGCCCAATTCGAGGGCGGAAAACGTGAGGGGCGTGAAGAGAAATACGATCCCAAAACCACCAAGATGACCAGCCGGGGTCACTGGTCGAAAGGCCAACTGGACGGTGTCCAGGAACTGTTCAATGCCGAGACCGGTGATCTGATCGGCGAGACGCACTACATCGCCGGGAAGAAAGTCGGTACGGAAAAACTCTGGGACGCGTCAGGCAAAACCCTGATCACCTCACTGGACTGGCAAAACGGCCTGCAAAGCGGCTTCGACAATCGAGGCGAACACCGGAGCAACAGGCTCAACGGCAAGGAGCACGGGCTACAACAGTCATTTAGCGTGCACAGCAACAAGTATTACCTGAGCAGCGAAAATAACTACGTGAACGGCACGCTTGACGGTGCCCAGAAAGAATTCGACTTCCAGGGCAATGTGCTGGAGGAAAGCGTGTTCAGCAACGGTGTGCGTCAGTCCCATACGCAGAACAAGTACGAGGACGGTCGCCTGGTTCATCATGTCAGCCAGATCGAAACCAAAAACAACACCAATATCTACGATTTGGATACCTTGGCCAATCAGGGGACAGAACAGTACTGGGATGCCAAGACCGGCGATCTGGTCCGCGTACTCGAATGGAACCGCGGCAAACTGGTCAGCGCCACCCGCACCGTCTGGCTTAACGGAAAAGTTGAAAGCCAATACCAAGGGATCGGCAAGGATGGCTACCGGACCAATCAGAGCGTCGAGAAAACCGGCATCGAGCGCGTTTTTGACCAACAGGGCGAGCTGATGGCTCATCTTCAATGGGCCGATGGAAAACTCATCGGTGCCATTGTGCAGCTACCCAAAACCCAGCGCCCCGACCACCCGGGCAAGATGGGTGTCATGGATCTGCGGATGAACAGCTATTACAGCAGCCCGCTGGAGGGTGACCCGGACTTCTATAAAGACAGCCTTTACGATGAATACTCCAACTTCCAGTTCCAGGCATTCATCGATCCGCCTTCGGCCAATCAAGCGGCGATGCCGACCGTAACGTCCATGGCGACCGGGAAAAAATCGCAAGCGGATATCGACGCCTGCGTGCAAAAACAAGTAGACGCTGTCCACGCCGAAGATGAAGAAGCGCTGATCCGCGCCGACATGCTCGAAGAGTTTGAGCAAGGCTGCAGCTGAGTCAGACACTTGAGAATCCGATAGACCTCAGTGCATGAAAGACCGGGCACGCCCGGTCTTTCTACATCCGCGCCTTCAAAAACCCGATAAACGCCGTGACCTTCGGCGACGGCAAATGCTCCCGGGCCGTCACGGCGTTCAGGTCCTGGGGCGGCCCGATCCACTCGGGCAACACCCGGCACAACCGCCCCGCGTCCACCTCGGCCTGCATACTCTGATCCATCCCCAGGGTCAGCCCTTCACCCGCGCACAGCGCCTCTTTCAGCAGCGCAGGATCGTTGGCGATCACCGACGGTTCAACCCGATAATTACGCAGCTTTGCGCCCGCCTTGCGCATCGGCCAGACATACCCGACATCGCGCCGGGCCTGATGCAGCACCAACGCGCGGTGCTCGATCAGCTCGTCGGGCGTCGCCGGTTGGCCATGGCGCTCGATGTAGTGCGGCGCGGCATAGATGCCCGTGGCGTAACTGGCCAGGCGTCGGGCCACCAGACTGGAATCCGGCAAGGTGCCGAGGCGCAGGGCCACGTCGATCTCCTCCGTGACCAGATCCAGCGGCACATGGGACGCCAGGATCTCCAGTTTGATTTCCGGATACGCCTGCCGAAACCCGGCCACCAACGGTGAAAACCAACTGACCCCGAATGAGTACGGCACCGTCACCCGCAACCAGCCCCGGGGGCCGTCGCGCAGTTGATGCACCGCCGATTCGGCGTGTTCCAGCGTGGTGGCGATGTCCTTGCACTGCTCAAAGTAAACCGCCCCTGCCTCGGTGAGGCTCAACTGGCGGGTGGTGCGGCGCAGCAGTTGAACACCGATGGCCTGCTCCAACTCGCGCACGCGGCGGCTGACGGTGGTCTTGGGAATCTGCAAGGCATGGGCCGCTGCAGTAAAGCTGCCCAGGCGCACTACGCGCACAAACACCAGCGTGTCGTTCAAGTCCCTGATCATGTTCGAGCAACCTGAGAGGCAATGTTTGAGAGGGCTTTATTGTGCCACTGACGGCACATTCCAAACCGCTTTTATGGGCTAATCAGCACACTGCGTGCAACCTATCATCGGGTCTCCCAACTGGAGTCCCCCCCATGAATCTCAACGAATACGCAGCCTGTGACGGCATCGGCCTGGCCCGGCTGGTGGCCGCAGGCGAAGTCACCTCCACGGAACTGGCCGAGCTGGCCATCGACGCCGTGCAACGGCTCAACCCGCAGATCAACGCCGTCATCGAAACCTGGTCGCCGACAGTCACCGAGGGCACGGGGCCGCTGGCCGGTGTGCCGTTCCTGATCAAGGACCTGGCGATCACCTCGGCCGGGCGGCGTGTCGAACTGGGCAGTCGCCTGGCCCAAGGTCTGGTGGCCGAGTCGGACTCCTACCTGATGCAACGCTTCAACGCAGCCGGCCTCGCCACCCTCGGACGCACCACCACACCGGAAATGGCCTTCAGCACCGAGACCGAATCCACCCTTCAAGGCGCCACCCGCAACCCGTGGGACACGCGCCTGTCGGCCGGCGGATCGAGCGGTGGTTCCGGGGCAGCGGTGGCGGCCGGCCTCGTGCCGATTGCCCACGCCACCGACGCGGCGGGTTCGATTCGGGTGCCGGCGGCGTTCAATGGCCTGGTCGGGCTCAAGCCAACCCGTGGTCGCGCCTCGAACGGCCCGGCGCTCGATGAAGTGTTCGCCGGTTTCGGCGTGCAGCTCGGCCTGTCGAGAACCGTGCGTGACACTGCGGCGTTGATGGACATCGTTCAGGGTTATGCGCCGGGCGATCCCTACTACACCGCCGCGCCGGCCGAGGGTTTTCTGGCTCAGGTGGGGCGCGATCCGGGCCGCTTGCGCATCGGGCTGCTCGACACTCCGTGGAATGGCACGGCCCTCGACCCGGAGATTGCCGATGCCACACACGCCGTGGCTCTGGAACTGCAAGCACTCGGTCATCACGTCGAGCGCGTCAGCGCCCCGCTCGGCACTTCGTGGGACGCCTTTGTCGAAGCCAACGCGCACATCTGGTGTGCCACCCTCGTCCGCTGGATCGACGGGCTCGCCGCCGCCACTTCACGGCCCATCGACCTGACCACCCTGGAACCCGCCACCCTCGCCTGCTACGTCTATGGCCAACAATCGCGCGCGGTGGAATTCGCCGCCGCGCTGGAAGTGCGCAACCTCATTTCCCGCAGCGTGGCGGGTTGGTTCGATGATTTCGACGTGCTGCTGACACCGACCCTGCCGCGCCTGCCCCAGCGGCTCGACACCTACAGCCGAGGCGCCGAGAACATGGATGGTTTGCAATGGACCTCGCGGGTGTTCGAGCACTCACCGTTTACGCCGGTGTTCAACGTCGCGGGCACTCCGGCGATTTCGTTGCCGTTGGGCATGTCTGGCAAGCACGGGTTACCGATCGGGTTGCAGTTTGTCGTGCGATTCGGCGCGGAGGATGTGTTGTTGCGATTGGCCGGGCAGTTGGAGCAGGCGTTGCCGTGGCATCAACGGAGGCCGAAGGTCTGGGCTGGCGACGCCTAAGATCAAAAGATCGCCGCCTGCGGCAGCTCCTACATTGATCGCGTGTAAACCCGACCCTGTAGGAGCTGCCGAAGGCGGCGATCCTGGCGCCCGCAATCCCACCGTAACTTTCAAACGAACAAAAAGGCCGCCCTGTGAACGGCGGCCCCTCAATCACAAGCGGACTTCAACTCATGCCGCTTTTGCGTTATGAACCGCCACCAGCTCCGCCTCATCCTTCAACGCTTTCTGCGCCGAAGGACGCGCCTCAACCCGCGCCACATACGCCATCAAATGTTCCAGATGCTCAATCTGCGCACCGGAGCGCGGATGCCACATGGTGCTCCACACATAGGCGTCGGCCACGGTGAACTGATCGCCGGTGAGGTAAGCGCGACCATCCGCCAGACGCTGATCCAGCACGGTGTAAGCACTCACCAGTTTCGCTTGGGTCCACGCGGCGCCTTCTTCGGTCAGCAATTTTCGCATCAACGGAATGTGCTTCTGGGCGATTTCAGTCGCCAGGAACGTCAGCAGTGGATCGAAGCGAACGCGTTCCAGCGTACCGTGAGCGGGAATCAGCTTCGCCTCGGGATGCTGGTCCGCCAGGTACGAGGTCAGCACGATGGTTTCGCTGATCCGGTCCTGTTCGGCATTGTCGAGCACCAGCACCGGCACATAACCCAGCGGATTGACCTCGGCAAAATTGTCGTCGTTGGAAGTGGTTTTGTCGAAGACGTTGTAGTGAATCAGTTCCGGGGTCAGACCCAGTTCGTTGGCCACCAGTTGGGCGGCGAGGGAGCAGGTCTGGGCGGCGATGTAGAGCTTGTTCATGGTGGCGATTCCTGGAGGATCAGTGGTCATTCGGCCCCGTTGTCAGGGCCGTTGAACACAGTCTGTTCCTCTCCCGAATACCGATAAACCCGGCAAATAGCGACGCACTGTAGACCATCAAGCGACAATCAAATCTTTAATGGTGCATTTAATAATAGTAATCACCGCCCTCAACGACCAAATCCTCCTGAGCATATTCATATTTTACAGACTTAATTAAGGCTACCTCTGCGCCTGCCTCTACTTGCGTAGTGCAACGGCCATCAAATAAAACAACATTTTTACCGCTGCCCACAGTACTACTGAACATTATTCCGTCGAATCCAAGCTGCCTAACGCAATCAGCAATGAGTTGGGTTATCGAATATTGATCCCTTTCCGACGGAGGGATAGTTCTACTAAGAAAAACACCTAGCGTATTCAATGCTCGATACCCATCAAGTTGTTCATCAGTTTTGAAATAATGAATTAACTTGCTTTGCGACAGATCAAACAATCGTTTGGGACTATTTACTCGCATCACTGCAATAGAGACTCGATCACCCGGATGAGGACGAACCTCCGCCAGAGCGGTATCTTTTTCAGTCGCGCAATACAGGAACGACACTCCGGCCCGATTCACTCGGCCGCTACTGGCCAAATAAGGAGGTGGAGCCCCAATTTCCTCTTGTGTATAGGGTTTGAAATGGACTCCCATTTCAAAGCCGCCAGGGTAATACTCCTTCTCCTCTTTGATCCCAACACGCGCTCGGTACAGCGTGTCGCTACCATCCAGGAAGGACGCGGCGACTTTCTGATACGGCCGCAAAATCTCTATAATTTCTTGCTCTAGAACAAAATGATTCTCCCGTGCCAAACGCTCAGCAACATGTAAAATTTTTCCATCAAGATCAGTTTTAATTGACCGAAGAATACCATTTTGCATTCCTTCAGAATCATAACCTGCGAAGAGGGTAATACCTTTATTGTAATCTTCGTAAACTGGCCCCTCACAGAGTTCCAGAACCAAATCATCATACCTGTCCTTATGGACGACTCTACCCTCGTCAAAAAAGATATTATCAGGACGATAAAATAGCGACTCGAGACTGTCCCCACCCAAGTGGCCATTGTATTCCCACTCAGAATAGTGATATCGAATCAGTGCTTTTATAAGCTGAAAAAAATCCCTCCTCTTCGAACTTAGGGTTAACCCTATCTGACCGCAAACATGACACGTATTACTCTTCCCCTTTTGAACCAGCAGTTCTTTTAGATGTGGTTCCTTCGCGCAACTGATACAAATCCTTGTCACCTTTCCCCCTCAAACAAAGCATTCGTTTAATCGATTGACAGATAAAATTAAAGCGCTCGCTATGCACTCACACCAACCGCTCAATCTTCTGATGCTGCCAGACCATTTTGTAATACGCCGTCTGCAACACCAGCATCCCCAGATACGCCACCGGAAACGCCATCCACACGCCCTGCAACCCGAACTGCGCATCCAGCACATACGCCACCGGCAACTGCACCCCGACCACGCAAACAATCGAAATCGCCATCGGCACCAACACCGTGCCGCTGGCGCGCATGATGCCGCCGATGATCGCCTGGAAGCCGAACACCAACAGACTCCAGAGCATGATGTGCAGCAAGTGCTCTGCCATCGCCCGAGTGGAATCATCCGTAAGGAACAACCCCAGCAACCAGTGCGACAGCAAATAACCCAACACCACCAAACCACCGGTCAGGCACACATTGATCAACAACCCCGTGCGCAGAATCGGCCCGATGCGCTCGATGCGCGCGGCGCCAATCGCCTGCGCGCCAAGGATCGACGCCGTGATCGCAATCGACAACGCCGGAAACTGCACATAATTGACGATCTGCGTCACCGCCCCGTACGCCGCCGTCGCCTGCGAACCGTGCTGATTCACCAGCGCCAGAATCACCAATTCCGACACCGACAACACCACCATCTGCAACCCGGTCGGCAAGCCGATGCGCAACACCTTGCCGAGAATCACCAGGTCCAGGCGCATCGCCGCGAACATCTCCCGATCCGGCGCCAACGGATGCCCCTTACTGATCAACCGCCACGCCAGCCACCCCATCGCCGACAAATTCCCCGCCAACCCCGCATACGCCGCACTCTGAATCCCCAACATCGGCAACCCGAACCAACCGCGAATCAACGCCGGCGTCAGCGCCAACCCGATGCAGGTCGACACCACCAACGCGATCAGCGGCGACACCGTATCGCTCACCCCGCGCAGGAGTTGGGTGAAGAGTACGTAGACCAGGAGCGACGGCATGATCCACATCATGACGTGGGCGTAGGACACGGCGTCGTCCAACACGTCGGCGGGCGTGCCCAAACCCTGCAAGGCTGGTCTTGCGAAGACGCTGCCGAGGATGGCTGCCGTTAAGCCGATCACTGCGCCCAACAGCAGCGTTGTGCCGGCGATGGTTTTTACCAGATGCGGTTCACGCGCGCCCCAGGCTTGGCCGATGAGCACACCCGCCCCCGCGCCGAGGCCGATGACCAGGGCGATGAAGAAGAAGACGATGGGGAACATGCCGGAGACGGCAGCCAGGGCTTGGGTGCCGAGCATTTGGCCGATGTAGATGCTGTTGATGGTACCCGACATGGATTGGAGGAAGTTGGAGAGGACCATGGGGGCGAGGAAAAGGAGGTAGGTTTTCCAGAGGGGGTGTTGGGTGGTCGGGGTTTGCATTGGGTGGAAGTCCAGCTCGGGTGCGGGGTTGGGATTCTAGAGGATAGCGTTAGCTGGGATGAACAAAGTTGAATGAATGTTTTGGCGCTGTTTTCGATCCATTCAACAATGCTGATTATTGGTCCTAGGACGGCATAAAATTTCCTACACAAACCTCGGAATCCCTCACCTTCCCCGCCGTTCTGATGAAGCTTATAGTCGGTCCCGTCGCCCAAAAATGGCGATACGGGTTTGGCGACCCGAGATACGAATGCGAGGGCCGCCTGCTCATTTGCAGGCGTCGTCGCAACTGCAAAACCGCTGTACTATGGCGGTTGCGCGCGGGAGACCTTCGGGTCTGCCGGTTTTCGTTCCCGGTTCGCCAACCTGCGCGCAACTGCCACCCTATTCGTTTGGCGACGATCTGTTGGCGGTCTCATCTAACTGAACGAGATCTAACCTATGGAAAGATACATGCCCCTCACCGGAATCGACCTGATCCCGGCCTCCCTGCTCATCGATACACAAGCACCACTCGACGTTCTGCAAGCTGCGGCTGATTACCGAATTCGGACGGTTACTCAGGTGCTGGAAAACATCGCCTTTCGTGCCGAGCTTGGTTGCGACACGGTTGTGCTAAAGGACTTTTCTCAGCTGCTGGCTATTCCATTGCGGGATGGTTGTGACTTGATGGACGTGATCGGTCGGCAATTGCGGGCGCAGGCGAAGGAGTAAGTAAAAACGGGCGTCTCAATGGGCGCCCGTTTTCTGCAATTGCGGTATGTGCATAAACGCGGGTGACGGAGCCTTTCGTGAGCCCATTGACCGAAGTCATTTCACAAAAAATATGTGAAATAAAATGTGAAGACTTTCATACGGTACAAACCGCTATGTCCCTGATCACATCAAAAGCCTGGCTCGACCCGATTCTCCCTGACGCATTGCCTCCGTCAATCATCGCTCTCGCGGACGCGCTGCCCAGAAAGACACAATTTCTAGCCGGACGCCTGCCGCCTGCCGCCTGCCGCCTGCCGCCTGCCGCCTGAAACCGCTGCACGCCTCGGTCGTCTCCTGCAAATCACCAATACGTACTATTCGAACCTGATCGAAGGGCAATACACCGAACCTGCCGAAATGCAAAAAGCGCAAGCGGCACCGGTCAAAGATCGCAAACAGCTTAAAAACCTGGCGGTTGAACAGATGGCGGTGCAAGCGTTACTCGAACGGGCGTTGCGCCAGCGTGCGCTGTTTGCCTGGGGTGACATGTTCGCGCCTGAGCTTGTGAGCACCGCACACAAACGGCTTTTTCGCGGTGCCAGTGACGCGGAACGAACGCTGTCAGATGGTTCGATCATGCAGCCCGGTATCCTGCGGTCGGTCACAGGTCAGAACGTTGTCGTTGGCAATCATGATGCGCCGGACGCGTCCGCTGTAGACGGGATGCTGCGACACCTTCAGGCAGGCTTCGGACGACAAACAGACTCCCGCCGTCAGCTTATTTCTGCGCTTGCCTACCATTATCGCCTCGCTTGGGTTCACCCCTTCGCGGACGGGAATGGTCGGGTTGCCCGGTTGGTCACTCATCTTCAGTTGGTGAGTTTGGGGCTGAAGCCAACGTTATGGTCACTGTCTCGCGGTCTTGCAAGGCAACACCAGAATTACTACGCCGCCCTGACCATGGCCGACCGCCCAAGAGAAGGTGATCTGGACGGACGCGGCCAGCTGTCTCAGCGACGCTATTTCGAATTCATCGAGTTCATGCTGCAGGTTTGTCACGAGCAGGTCGATTACATGACCGCAGCGGTGGACCCGTCCCAACTTCGGGAGCGCGTGATACGCGCGTTTCACTACAACGAGAAACTTCAACAACAAGGTATTCGCCCGGAAAGTGCGCCAGCGATCATTGCGCTCATCACTCAAGGTAGCCTGCCACGCAATGAAATAAAGACCTTCACCGGCCTTACTCCACGCCCGGCAATCGATGAGCTTTCGCGTCTGATCAAGGCTGGCTTGGTGGAAAGCCAAACGCCTAAATCCCGGATCGTCACACCCGGCCTTCCCGCTTGGTTTGCCCAAGATATTTTCCCGGATTTGCATCGACGGTTTCAGTAATTGGGATGAACGAAAACGGGCGCCATGACGGCGCCCGTTTTTTGTGTCCATGATCAAAGTGGTTCACACGCATCCATCTGACGGCTGATCTTCCTTCAGGAAGGCAAATACCGCCTAACTCTCGCATCCAACAGCTTGATCAGCGCAGGCTCCATGTACTGAAACTCATCAGGTATGTCCAAACAAACGATGCGTTTGTTCGCCAGTTCCGAGCGAAATCGAGCCGACAATTTGTTGCGATGAATCGGCTCCATGACAAATATCAGATCAGCCCACTGCAGCAGTTCCGGGCTGACGGGAACATCCGCATCGTTGCTGATACCCGCTGACGCGGTTTCCACGCCCGGCCAATCAGCAAAGTGTTGTTCGCCCGTGGGGCTGCGCAGTCGGTTTTGGCTGCAGATGAAAAGCACATTCAACATCGGGTAACTCCAAACAGTGAACGTGACTCGGGCTCAGAAGAGATTACCGATTTACTGTCGCGCTCCGGGTACCGGCAAACGCACTCGTACCCAGCCAGCGCCACAAACTTTCCGCATCCTTCACCGCGCCATCCACCCGCAGCTCTCGCGACTGAAGCACCTCCCGTGGTGTGCGGTCGCCCGCCCACACTTCGGTCAACGCGCGCACGCTGGAGTCCACGACGAGTGTCAGTTCGCGTCCGGGGTCGTCGCGGCACAAATCTGCCACACCCTGTTCGACCACCAGCCACCACGCTTGCTCGCCGGGCCGGGCGTCGCGGAATTTGAAGTGGATGACCACCGGTCGGGGCGGGAACGTTTCGAGGCGTACGAACCGGCGCACGTCCCACATGAGCAGGCCGGCGTCGAGTTCGTCATCGCGAAGGCGGCTGCCGATCCAGCGTGCGCCCCAATGTCCTAGCGCCATGATGATGGGGCGCAGTTCCTCGCCCGCCTCGGTCAGGCTGTACTCCCAGACTTTGCCGGCGGCGGTGCGATGCACGACGCCGATTTCTTCCAGATGGCGCAGCCGCTGGGCCAGCAGGCCGGTGGACATCCGTGGTACGCCGCGGTGCAGTTCGTTGAAGCGTTTGCTGCCGCACAACAGCTCGCGCACGACCAAAGGTGTCCAGCGTTCGCACAGTGCTTCGGCACCGCGTGCGACCGTGCAGAACTGACCGTAGCTTTCGTCCATTGCCTGGGCTCCGCAAGTACAACGCTTCAGATTCTGAACTAGCCCCGCTACTTCGTCACGCGCACGCTGAGGCCTTCGAAAGCCAATCGCCGAAGGAGAACGCCATGACCAAGGTAGCCATTATTCAGCGTCCGCCCGTGCTGCTGGATCGCAGCGCGACGATCGCCCGGGCCGGGCAATCGGTCGCCGAGGCAGCGGCGGCGGGAGCCGCGCTGATCGTTTTGCCCGAATCGTACATTCCCGGTTACCCGTCGTGGATCTGGCGGCTGGCGGCGGGAAAGGACGGGGCTGTCATGGGCCAGTTGCACACGCGGCTGCTGGCCAACGCCGTCGATATCGCGAACGGTGACTTGAGCGAATTGTGCGAGGCCGCCAGGGTTCACGCCGTGACGATCGTGTGCGGCCTCAATGAATGCGACCGGCAAAAGGGTGGCGGCACGCTCTACAACAGCGTAGTCGTGATCGGCCCGGACGGCGAAGTGCTCAACCGACACCGCAAGCTCATGCCAACGAATCCAGAGCGCATGGTGCATGGCTTCGGTGATGCCTCCGGGTTGCGCACGGTCGAGACGCCGGTCGGTCGCGTGGGTGCGCTGATCTGCTGGGAAAACTACATGCCGCTGGCTCGCTATTCACTGTATGCCCAAGGGGTGGAAATCTACGTCGCCCCCACGTACGACACCGGCGATGGCTGGATCAGCACGATGCGTCACATTGCCCTCGAAGGCCGCTGTTGGGTGCTCGGCAGCGGCACCTCGCTGCGCGGCAGCGACATTCCCGAGGACTTCCCGGCGCGTAAGCAACTGTTTCCCGATCCGGACGAATGGATCAACGACGGCGACTCGGTGGTGGTCAGTCCTCAAGGCCGGATCGTGGCCGGTCCGTTACACCGAGAGGCCGGCATTTTGTATGCGGACATCGACGTCGAACTGGTGGCGCCAGCGCGGCGGGCCCTCGACGTCACCGGCCACTACGCGCGCCCTGACATTTTCCAATTGCAGGTGCGGCGCACACCGACGACAGCGGTGCGTTACATCGATGAGTGAAGGTAAACCATTGATCAAGGAGTCATGCCATGAGCATTGAACGGTCTTACAAGGGCAGTTGTTTTTGCGGCGCCGTCGAGTTCACCGTCAGTGGCGAGCCGGCCGCGATGGGCTATTGCCATTGCGAGTCATGCCGGCATTGGTCAGCAGGACCGGTCAATGCCTTCACGCTGTGGAAGCCCGAAGCGGTGCAAGTGACTCGGGGTGCCGACAACATCGGCACCTACAACAAGACACCGAAAAGTGACCGCAAGTGGTGCAAAACGTGCGGCGGGCACCTCTTCACCGAGCACCCGGGGATGGGGCTCATCGATGTGTATGCCGCGATCATCCCGGAGCTCGCGTATTCGCCAGGCGTTCACGTCCACTATCAGGAGACCGTGCTGCGCATCAAGGATGGATTGCCCAAGCTGAAGGATGTCCCCGAGGAACTGGGAGGATCGGGCCTCAGCGTCGACGAATAGCGCTGGCAAGGTAAGCGTCTGGCGATCAAATCTGGCTTCGCGGAGCCCACCTGTGATGGTCAAGGGCTGGATGGCTCCGGCTCGCCCATCCATTTCGGTAACTCCTTGACAGTTTGCACCGTTGGCGCATTAAGAACTCCATATGGGCCGGGTTTTATAGTTACGTCGCCGCCCAACCACTTGTCTAACTGACTAACTTCCAGGCTTATACCTCGATAACCGACCGCAAGGGGAACGTCGTAAGTTCTCCTGAGGCCAATTCTGTTATCGGAGGCATGTGTTATTTTTGCGGCCACTCCGAAATTTCCTTGAGTGGGGCTTGTTAACAGATCATCGATTTTTATCGCCCCATTCTCTAGATTGGTTTTATAAGCATTACCGGAGCTGTCTGTATTCCTGGCCCTACTAAAACCCACGGAGGCATTGAAACTCCCCGTGTATTCAACATCAAATATGGAAGAATAATAAATCTCATAAGGTATTACTATATTTGCCTTACAGTCTTCACAAAGGGTAGAAACGGCGTCACTGGTATAGACGCTATTCAACCCTTTGAGCTTCTGCACTTTGTTTATTGCAATAGAGTTTCTGTTATTTTTCAGATAGGCAATCAACTCTATCGCATTGACGGCGTAGTACTGTGCGGCAGGAATGGACACAGAGTAAGATTCAATATTATTTACGCCAATCCCAAAATTTGGCAGCGAGTCCATGGGTAGCGAGGCGGCAAGACTTCCACCCGTACTCTTTGACTTGAAAAAATCAGGAAATCCCACTCGGCGCAAATTCATATGCTCCGCAGGCTTTGCGATGACATCGGAGGCAAAACATTCTCTACTTGGCCGGGCGATATAACTTGGCGGAGCTTCCAGTTTGGCAGTGTCCGAAGGGTCGGGCTTTGAACCGGCGGTAGAGGGGGCAAGCGATATCTTACATTCGTCTGTAGCCGCTCGAAAAGACCAGGTTTCACCGTAATTATTTTTTAGCAATGAATATACTTCCTCTGCGGGGAGCTGGCCGATTTTTATAGAAACGAAATCACACCCTGCAGTTTCATACTTATTCTTTTCTTCGCATTTCGCGTTGTATACGTGTAGGTAAACGTTACCTATGTAGTAATCTTCCTTGGGTGGGTACATGGGATTTATACGGTATTCGTTGATGGCGCTGACCCATTTTTGATCAAGGTCCCCACTCGGTAACGAACAGGCCGTCAACACAAACGCAGCGCAGGCAGAAATCGCAGTTTTTTTCACTTGTGATTCCTTTGGCTATTCAGGGAGTGGCCTTGATTGCTTCTATGCGATTGAAGTTGACGAGAATCACACCATTTGGGGAGCTCGTCTGGTACTCCCGACAGGCCGGCGAGGCGCCTGTAAGATAGTCCTTGAAGTCATTCAGAATGTCTTTAGCGCTGGACACTGTCATATCAACATCCAATATCGTGCCGCTGTTAAAGCTGAGCGATACATTTGACATTTTCGATCATCTATTTTAATGACGATGCTTATGTGATAGCTGAGTTTAATAGTCTGTCAAGTTTGACTTGAGTAAAAAACAGGGTTCTGTCTGTGTGTTCGGGCATCGGACATCTCACCGCAATTCTGCTGGCCCGCTGTGTATCACAGTGTATCTAGGTAGTAGCTTGATACATGAGTTTTCACCCGGCCTCCGATTCGACACAGGCCAGATACGTCACCGTTTTCAAATGCAACTAAGGTTTGAAGGGATCAGCCAGACCCCTTGGCCAACGGCTTGCAACGGAGACATCACCATGAAGATGGCACTGCAGAACAATAAAACCGGCACTACTCGCCGCCGTCTGGTCAGCTCGTCGATCCTCGCGTTTACCCTGTTCGGCGTCCTCGGTGCGGCCTACGCACAAACGCCCGCCGCCACCAATGAAGGCGGAAAATTCACCGCGCAAGAACAAGCCTCGGCACAAGCCTTGATGCGTCAGCAAGCCCGGCTCGCCACCGGTTATTACAGTGGTCCGGCGGACCAGGAAAAAAACTGGAAAGACCCGTTTACCAATGACCCTTTCGGTCGAGCCAGCGCGGCTCTGGATTTCCTGGACAACATGAGCCCTGAAGAAAAAGCCACCCCTGAGTGGCTGTCTCAGCACCTGGCTCTGGAAGCGGCACTGAATCAAAGCGCAAGTGTGGATCCCGCCGAGAAAAAGACTGGACACTTTCACAACCTGGCTGAAATCCTGGCGGGTGTCGTGACTGATGGATCTGACACCGAACAATCCAGCGAAGCCAGCTCGCTTTCACCGAGGTAACGACCTTGGGTCGTGTCCTGTCGCTGTTTGTCCGACAACAGATTGGTGGCCGTACGATAGAGATAGACCAGGGGCTTGTCAGGTTCCAGAAAACTCCTTTTGAAGTAATATTTAGTAATCAATCACATTTGCGTATGATACATATTCTCAATAACGCCAAAACCAAATGTGAGTCCGTATGTCCTCCCCAATCTCCCTGTGTTCACAAAACACCGTTACGCCGCGCGCGCCTTTGGCCCTGCGCCCCCTGGCTCTCACAGTGCACATGCTTGCAGCCGGTATCGCCTTCGCTGCGCCTTCCGTGCAGGCGGCGGAACAGACTGAGCAAACCGAGACTGGGAGTTCTGTGACGTTGGCTCCGATTGCGATCACGGAGACCGCCACTCGTGAACGCAGTGCCGTGACCGAAGACACTCACTCATACACGACTGAAGCAGCACGCACGGCCACGCCGTTGAGCATGTCTCTGCGGGAGACGCCGCAGTCGGTCAGCGTCATCACCCAGCAGCGCATACAAGACCAGAAGCTGCATACGATCCTCGACGTGGTCAACAACGCCACCGGTGTGTCGGTCAACCGCTACGAGACAAGCCGGGCGCAGTTCAACGCCCGTGGCTTTGAACTCAACTCGCTGATGATCGATGGTGTGCCCACCATCTATGAGCAACCATGGAGCTCGGGGGAAATTTTCAGTAGCCTGGCCATGTATGACCGCGTTGAAATAGTACGCGGCGCCAACGGCTTGATGACCGGTGCTGGTGATCCATCCGCGTCGATCAATATGGTGCGCAAGCGCGCCAACAGTACTGAACTGAAAGGTTCAGTAGAACTAAGTGCCGGCACCTGGGACACCTATGGCGTGGAGGCCGATGTATCCACGGCGCTGAACGAGGAAGGCACTATTCGCGCGCGGCTGGTCGGGGAGACTAACGAAGGCGACACCTGGATCGATATGAACTCGAACAAGCGCCAAACCCTGTACGGCACAATGGATATCGACCTGACTCCCGACACCACGCTCTGGTTCGGTTTGAGCCGGCAAGAAAGCAACGCCGAGTCTCCGATGTGGGGTGGCCTGCCAGTCTGGTACGCAGACGGCAGCCGCACCAACTGGAGCCGCTCGAAGTCAACCTCCGCCAAATGGAGCAAGTGGGACACCACCTACGAGACCTACTTCGTCAATCTTGATCACACCTTTGCCAACGACTGGCAGGTCAATCTGAGCTACAACCGTGGCGAGCGAACCGGCGACTCTTCCCTGCTGTACCTGTCCGGCAATCCAGGCAGGAACGGTAGCTCCGGCATGTTTTCGTTCCCGGCGACCTACAAGACCGAGACCACCCAGGACGACTACGGCATCCGCTTCAATGGCCCGTTCTCGTTCTTGGGTCGTGAGCACGAATTGGCCTTCGGTTATGTGGATAGCAAGCAGAAGTTCGACGCCGATTCACTCGACGCGCAAACAGGATTTGGCGGCGTCGCCAATTTCGATTCCTACAACGGCAATTTCGCAGAGCCGGTATGGGGCCCGAGAACAGACTACGGCTACAGCGAGACCCGCCAAAAAGGGCTGTACGCAGCAACCCGCCTGAACGTGACCGACGACTTGAAAGTGATTCTTGGCGCGCGTGAGAGTTGGTACGAGAAGACCAGTGATGACATCTTCTCGGAAGTGAGCAAGACCGATGTCGATCATGAGCTGACGCCCTATGCAGGTGTCGTCTACGACCTCACCGACAACCTCTCGGCCTATGCCAGCTACACGGAAATTTTCCTGCCGCAATCGGTACGCGACCGCAGTGGCCAGCAATTGGAACCGATCGTTGGCGAGAGTACTGAACTCGGCCTGAAGGGTGAGTACTTCGGTGGCCGCTTGAACACCTCCGCTGCGATTTTCCAGATCAAGCAGGATAATCTGGGCCAAAACACCGGCGAGCTGATCGATCCTTCGAACCCCGTCGGCGGCTTCGCGTACGAGGCAAGTGAAGGTGCGACCAGCAAGGGTTTCGAGCTGGAAGTTTCCGGCGAACTCGCAACGGACTGGAATGCATCGGTGGGTTACACCCAGTTCACGGCCGAAGATGCCAAAGGCGACGACGTCAACACGCTGTACCCGACCAAGTTGCTGCGCACCTTTACCACCTACCGTCTGCCAGGTGTTTTCAACAAGCTGACCATTGGCGGCGGGGTTAACTGGCAGGATTCGATCTACACCTACGCCCTCAACCCGGCCGGCAATTCCGAGAAGATCCAACAGGATGCCTATGCCCTGGTCAACCTGATGGCTCGTTATGAGATCACCAAAAACCTATCGGCTCAGGTGAACGCTGACAACATCACCGACGAGAAGTACTTCGACATCTTCGATGCCTACGGTGCCTTGACGTACGGTGCACCGCGTAGCATTACTGCTTCCGCGAAGTACCGCTTCTAAGGCTCCCGCAGCTCTTTTCTATCCTGATTATTCACGACGCAGAAAGCACAACACCGGCCTTACGCCGGTGTTGTGCTTTCTCCTGACTGCCAAGGACATTTCGTTTTCCACGGTGGAAGGTTTCAGTGCGGTAAGAGTCGCGGCTCTTACTGCCAAAGAAAGAGGTGATGTCGCAATTGAAGCCTCTCTTTCCTGCCAGGGGCTGTAGATGATTTCTCCGTCCGACGACCTTATATAGGTATAGGGGGTATGCCTATCATGCGTAGCACATAGGTAGGGGGGGGTATCCCATGGGTCATATCGCAGCAAACAAAGACGATCTTCTCAAACGCGTAAAACGTATCGCCGGACAAATCCAAGCCGTTGAACGGGCATTGGAATCGGATCTCGATTGCGCCAAAACACTGCACCTTGTTGCCGCCACTCGCGGAGCCATCAATGGCTTGATGGAGGAAATCATTGAGGACCACGCGCGGGAGCATGTCGCGAACCCTGCGCTCAGCGAAGAAGAGCGTAACAAGGGCGTCGAAGAGCTTCTTGAAGCCATTCGCCGTTACTCCAAGTGAACGCATCCAGGTACACACTCATGAGCAGCACCAACATCAACCACACACATGACCACGTGTTCCTTGGCTCAGCGCACGACGAAAATGCCAAGCGTACGCTTTGGGTTGTGGCACTGACCGTTGTGATGATGGTTGGCGAGATTACCGCCGGCTATATCACCGGCTCGATGGCGTTACTGGCCGATGGCTTTCACATGGCAACCCATGCCGGCGCATTGGGCATCGCGGCGGCCGCTTACGGATACGCAAAACGCCACGCTTCCAGCCAGCGCTACAGTTTTGGTACCGGAAAAGTTGGAGACTTGGGCGGGTTCGCCTCGGCGCTGATTCTCGGGATGGTCTCCCTGGGAATTGGCGTTGAGTCTGTCATGCGCCTCTTGCAGCCAACGGAAGTTCAGTTCGGCACCGCTACGCTCATCGCGATTGCCGGTTTGATCGTCAACATTGTCAGTGCCCTGCTGCTGGGCCACGGGCACAGTCATGGACACGATCATGATGATCATGGTCATGCCCATCACGGGAACGACAACAACCTGAAATCGGCCTACGTCCACGTCATCGCGGACGCGCTGACTTCGGTTCTGGCCATTGCTGCACTGCTCGCCGGCCGGTATCTCGGCTGGGTGTGGCTGGACCCGGTCATGGGCATCGTCGGCGCCATCGTTATCGCGCGTTGGGCATGGACCTTGATGGGGGTTACCGCAGCTGTACTGCTGGATCAGACAGATGCGCACGTTGCCGAGGAAATCCGCGAACTGGTTGAGAAACCGGGGGATGCCACTATCACGGACTTGCACGTCTGGCGAGTTGGACCGCAAGCGCATGCGGCCATCGTCAGCGTCCTGGGTGAGGCCACTGCAAACGCCGACAGCATTCGTGAACGTCTCAAGCCAGTTCACGAAGTCAGCCATCTGACGGTCGAGTTTCGGCTTGTCTGATTCACCGCCTCCCCTTCATTGTCTCCAAAGGAACCCGCAATGCCCCTAGGGAAACGCGAAATGGCGCGGATCGAACGCCGGTTGATTACCACGCTCACCGAAGCGTGCGAAATAGCAAAAGGCGAAATCAAAGGCTTTACCTGGCTCACCCACACCGCTGACCTGAACGCGTTGGCTGAAACCCTGAAGGTAATCTGGGTGTTCGAAACCCTGGCTGACAAAAAGCTCGCCCTGGTTGACGCGAAGGCGCGCATCTTTGAGCTGACGGCCATCGCGTTGAATGAGGCCAACATCGACGTGCCCCCTTCAGACCACAGTGTCCGCTTCGACTCTGAGGAAGAGTGCCAACGCACTCACGGTGGCGACTGGAAAAATCGCCTGACTTGATCACGCGTGGCCAGAGGTGACTGACAATGGCTAAAGAAATCGAAAATCCCTGCATCTCAGTTTGCCAGCTGAGTGGTGATCTGTGTGTGAGTTGCGGGCGAAGCAAGGAAGACATCAGAAAGTGGAAACGCATGAAGCGGCCTGAAAAAAAGGCCGCTGTGCAAAGGGCGAATGTGCGCTTGAAAGGGCTGAAGAAAGCACACGGATAGTCACTTGCACTGGATGACCGCTTTGGGTTGTGGATTCAACCGGTCGATGCAACAGGTAGCTATCAGCCAAAAGCAGGCATTCGCCCTCTTACATTCGCCTACTCATAACTCGAACCCTGTCGCCAGCCTTACTCATTACAGAGGCAGAGGCCTATCCTGCACGACCCGTTTCATAACCAGTGTCGAAGTCAGCCGCTGCACATTGGGCAACGTCGAAAGGCTCTCATCGTAGAGTCTTTGAAAGGCCGGCAATGGACTTTCAGTGTGGTGGTGGAGAAGACCGCGAGCTCGTCTACTTGGCGTTGCGCTTTCGTCGCGCGTGTTCATCCTCCGCCAGTGCCTGACGAACAAGCGCCCGAGCCGCCCAGGCGGCGGTGTCGAGTGACTCGTCGATGCTCGCGCGACTGATATCGCGCACGGCGATCAACGCCTCGGTGCCCATGACGATCGACAGCGCCTGCTTCAACCGTTTGCGCGCCCGGGGGGTGAGCACGTCCTTCAGCGAGTCGACAATCGGCTCGATGTAGCTCATGCGCCGGCCGGGCCGCAGGGGTTCGTGGGACTCACTTTCGAGCCACACCGTCATGAACGAACGCTCCATCACGTGCAGGCCGATCTCGTCGTCGATCAAGAGTTTGTTCAACGCGGTCGCCGCCAGGCCAATGCCTTTTACCGGATCGTCTCCCGGCCGCCAGATGTGCTCCAGCGGCTTCATGTCACGATCGGCCGCCGTCTCGCTTATCAACGCTTCGATCGAGGGAAAGTAGCGATACGCCGTGGCCCGCGACACCATCGCGCGCTCGGCCACTTGCGCAACAGTCGGGTTTTGGCCCTCGTCGCGTAGTGCGACGGCGGCATCGATCAGCGCTTGACGCGTGCGCAGCCGCTGGTTGGTGCGGCCTTGCGGATCGCCGTCTCGGATAGACGGGCTTGACTTCGGAGTCGACATGGAATAAATGAGATCCTGTCTTGTAATGAGATTCGAGTCTCATTATAGACGATTTTCAGCAACTGAGCGCGCCTCAGGGCGCATGAGGTGAATGCCATGAATCACAATCCCCGTTCGCGGACCTGGTTTCGGCTCGCTGCCCTCTACTTTGCCATTGGCGTGGCGCTGGGTGTGGCGATGGGCGCTTCCGGCGACCACTCGCTCTTCGCGGTACATGCCCATGTCAATCTGTTGGGATGGGTGTCGATGGCGCTGTTCGGAATCATCGGCACCGCACACCCGTCAATCACCGAAGGGCGCGTTGCGGCTGCACAGTTCTGGACGTACAACGTTGGCGTCCCGGTGATGCTCGGCGCACTGACGCTGCGCCTCAAGGGCTTCCCGTCAGTCGAGCCCTTGATTGCCGCCGCATCAATCCTCATTGGCTGCAGTGTGCTGCTTTTTGCGTGGCTGGTGTTCTCGCGCATCGGTGTAACGGCCGAGCGCTTGAGCAGCGCGACACGGGAGTCGCGCCTGTCATAAACCGCAAAACAAGTGGCCGCTTTTGGGCAGCGTATCGGTCCGGGGGGAGTTCTGCCCCGGATCGATAGCTGCCCTTCCGCGCTTATGCGTAAACCCTGCGAACATTTATCTAGATCGAAAGGATAAATCGGCTTTCGCCCCCCGCTTTGTCGTCACAAGAGGGTTGTTCAAGCAAGAAGCCGCACCGACCCAGTACTTTTCTTGAGGCAACATTTTCCTCATATACATAAGCAACCAGTTGCGTGAGTTTCCAGCGTATCTGTGCCTCCTGGATCAGATGTCTCAACGCCAGTGTTGCCAGTCCCTGCCCGCCAGCGCGTTGATCAATCCGATAGCCTACTTCCGCAGACCCCTTCGTCGAATTTATGCTTTTCAAGTTTGCTCGACCCACGATTCTTTCACTGGAATCCTCGATAACAAACGGGTGCCAGGCGCCGACAGCAAAATCGGATAAGTAACCTTCAATATGATCGGCGACACCCTGCAATGAGTAAAAAGAAGGGTCGCGCGCATCAATATGGGATTCGAACCATTCACGGTTATGGATTTCGAATGCCAGCAACGCTTCAGTATCAGTACTTTTTAGCTCGCGAACGCTAAATGATTCCATTAATTACATCTCCTGTGCCTCAGGCCCGCAATCGGCCAATTCTGTTGAAAAAGTCGGTCTGCCAAAACTGCCTGTTCATTGACTAGTGAAAACGCCTTTTTTGCACGCTGCTATGTGAAATCCGAGTCCGGAAGCCTCTGCCAAAAGTAAAGATTTCAATCTCAGACGCGTACTTTTCTGCTGAGGAAACCATGACCGACTTTTTCAACACAATCGGCCAGGTGCGGTCATTCAAGACTGCGTAAGAAGCGGTCGTTGGCGGCCGTTTCTTCAAAGAGAATCTGGTACACGGGATCTGTAACGGGTGAACTGCTGTTCGGTGACAACGGTACCCCACTGACTCCCCTGCGCCTCTTTCGTCAGCTCAAATCCAAAGGCCTCATAAAGCCGACGCGCGGCGTCCAGACCTTTGAAAGTCCAGAGTTGAATAATGTCGAAGCCAAATCGGTCACAAAACGCCACTGCCTCACCCAGCAGTTGTCGGCCAACTCCACTTCCACGACATCCATCCTCAAGGATAAACCACCTCAAGTGAGCCTCGTTGCTGCCCAAATCCTGGCCGTCAATTGCGATCGAGCCCACGATACGGTCGTTGATTGTCGCCACCCAGATGTTGTTGCATGGCTGATCCAGGCGGCCAACGAACTCAGCAACCCCGCAGGCTACCTGTCGCTCAAAGACCGACCCGAATCCAGAATGCCTGGAGTAAAAATTTGCATGCATTTCAGCCACGCGCCCAATGAGCCCGGGGCGATAGCCGGCACTGAACTCGACGGAAGTACGCGGTATTTCATCTTCTCCCGTTCGGCATTCTTTCAGGGCGTGGGCATACGCAGCGAGCCCTCGCGCCACGGTCTGTTGTTGCGACGGATTCAAGTACTGCATCGCAGTTTTGACCTGTGCTTGCCCGTAAACATGGATCTCGGCAACCGTATTCATCCCCTGCCCAGTCAGACGCAGCAGCTTGACGCGACCATCATCGTCGGCACGTTCCTCCAACTCTCCCGCCTTGATGAGTTTGCCGACCATGCGACTGACACTGGATTTTTCCAGGCCAAGAACCTGCACAAGCTGGGCGGCAGTCAGGGCTCCCGCCGACTCGATTTCCAGCAGAGCGTGTACGCCGGAAGGTGAATAGCCAGTAGCCGCGAGAGTTGCGCGCATAAAACCCAACTCACGAACCATCGTGCGCGACGCAGCACGGATTTCTTCAATCAGGGCAAGATGGATGTTCATTTTAAACCGCCGCTTAAATATGGTTGCACGATACAACCATATTTGAGCCAGGCTGTCCAACGGGTCCACGCCCCTTCAGTAAGCCCACTCCCGCATCAACCGTCTGACCTCAGCCTGTATGGCATAAGCCGGCGCCTCCACAGCATTGAAATCCTGGGTATACCGCTGGGCAAATCCTTCTACCCCCCATTCCTGATACTGCTGCACATGCTTTAGTTCGTGAGCCCAGAGCGCGATGTTCTGTTCTGCGGTTTGAGCGTCCCGGAAGAGGATGATGTCAATCAGCGTCACGGCGCCGACATCGGGGTTTTGTAGCATGGCAGTGGCGGCGCTGAATTGGCTGTTGTCGCTAATTTTGTAGCGCGCGGTATCGAGGACGCTGGGGTCGTACCAGCGCAACAGTTGCTCCCGAATGTGCGGTGGAATGGGTTGAATGCCGGCGCTGGCTGCTTCAGCGCGGGCTTGGGTCAGCCACAGCGCCAGGGCAGGTGCCGCGATCTGGTAGAGGCCATCAGGCAGGGGGCCGAGCAGTTGTCCCAGGTCTGGCAGGCAGATGCAGCCGTCCAGGCACACCGGGTTCTCGCCAGCTGGGCAGGCGTTATTCTGGGCGGCCACTTCAAGAGTCAGGCAAAGCACAAACAGCGCCGCCAGGCGCGTGATGATGGGCGACATTGGGCGCTCCAGGGACGGACGCAGCGCGAACAGTGGGTCACCACTGATCATAGACATGCGTGCGCGGCAGCTCTTGGCCAGTGACTCCGCACGTCGTGACCAGCAGAGGCCGGCCTGTTAAGCACGCAGCCCAAAGTAATGCCGGGTTAACGCCCAAGTGCCGCCTCAATCGCAGCGATGTCGATTTTCCTCATTTCCATCATGGCGTCAAACGCACGCTTGGCCGCCGCTCGATCGGGATCGGTTATCGCGGCCGTCAGGACGCGTGGCGTGATCTGCCACGACAGTCCCCACTTGTCCTTGCACCAGCCGCATGCGCTTTCCTGGCCGCCGTTTTCGACAATCGCGTTCCATAAGCGGTCCGTTTCGGCCTGGTCGTCGGTCGCCACCTGGAACGAGAACGCCTCGTTGTGCTTGAACGCTGCCCCTCCGTTCAGCCCGAGACAAGGGATACCCATCACCGTGAACTCGACCGTCAAGACATCGCCCTGCTTGCCCGCCGGATAGTCGCCAGGCGCGCGATGGACAGCGCCCACCGCGCTATCCGGGAACGTCTCGGCGTAGAACGTCGCTGCGTCCAGCGCGTCGCCGTCGTACCAGAGGCAAATCGTATTTTTGCTGACCATCTTGGTTCTCCAAAATCAGGCATGACACGTTCATTCTAGCTGCGCAGCCGGACGACTTCGGTACCTTAGCTACGGCGTGATAGCCCACATTTCTAAGCGCTGGCATCGGCTTCATGTTCGTCTGCAAAGGTCATGAGCAGCTCCAGATCGAGTACATCCAGTTTGATCCGGGCGATAAACGCGGAGAAGGCCAGGTTGGCGGCGAGCAATCGCAGGTCGCAGGCCCAGGCCGGGAGATAGGCAGGTCCCTGGAGCCAGCCGGACTCGAAGAGCGGGGCCAAGCGAACGGTATCACTCAGACTGAGGCGCCCGGCGAATAAATGGCCTACCAGTTCCGGTCGGTTGTCGCGGATCGCGATGCGCAACAGGGTATGGACGCCGAGCAAACCGGTCAGGTAGGCAGCATCCTTGGTGAACGCCGAACCGCCACGCAGGTCGGCGCCGCGAAAAACCCGCTGGGTCGAGCGGAAGGACTCCTCTTGCGATTGACCGGCCGCGAGAAAGCCTTCAAAAACCTGAATGAAGTCGGCGCCATCCAGCGCCTGCTGGACCGCTAGCACGCGCAGGGCGAGGCGGCGCAAGCGGTTGATGTCCATGCTGCCGGTGAACAGCTCGGCCAGGGTGGCGATGCCCTCCTGAGTCTGGGTTGTGCGTGGTGCCCCCAGCCCCAGGCTTTTGAGGTTGGGTTGAAGCGCGCCGTTTTGTGCGGTGGCGACATGCACGAAGGCTTCATGCTGCAACAGCTGGCTCTTGTCCAGTTCCGAGAACAGGGCGCTGGCACGCAGGCGGATGCGGCTCGCCCCGGCGATGGCCTTGGCGGCCAGGGTCGGATCGAGCACGACCGTGATCCGGCCCGGGCCGAAGAAGCGATCCAGTTCCGGCTGCATCCAGGCGGCGAAGGCCTCAGCCGGGATTTCGGCCTGGCTGGGTGGAATCCGCGCACCACCCAAAAGCGCATCGGTGGTCTTGAGGAAGAATTGGGCCGCGTCCAGCATGCTCAGTTTCTGACTCAAGTAGTAGAAGTCCGGGCGTCGGTACAGCGCTGACGAATACCGAGTGAAATCGGGTGTGCCGATGGCACCCAGCATGCGCCCGGCCGTGGCATAACTGCGCGCCGTCACGGCAAGGTAGCGCCCGGCCGGATGCCCCTCATCGCAACGGCCGGAAAAGGCTTCCAGCGCGGCGATGTCGGTACTGTGCTCGCGCGGGCGCAATTGGACCCTGGGCAGTTCTACCTGCCCGGCGCGCCACCGCGCCAGGAATATTTCCTCGACCCCCTCCGGCCAGGCCAGAGCATCCAGCACGCGGATTTTGCGCGCCAGTCCGGGGAGAGCGGCATCGAGTTCGGACAGGGGCGCGGTGCTCACAAAAGGCTCCTTGGAGGACGATGTGCCATTGCAAAAGCTTAGTCGTTGTCGGTGCATCGCGTTGTGATCGGTCAAGTCGCTCGATACAGCTGAATCACCAGGGAGCATCGGGTGGAGAGCTGACGTCACAGGAGCGAAAAGGTCTTTTCAAACTACACTGGAAGTGGGTTAAAACCGCCCTATGAGGTCTTGGTCATGGCAAAGGACAACAAGAAAGCCCCTAAGCGTCATCCTGCTGAAAGCCTGAAGCTGAAGAACAAGGATTACCTTGATCAGCTACGCGACCTGCATGTCGAACTGGTCAAGTTGCAGGAGTGGGTAAAAGCGAAGGGCATCAAGATCTGCATCGTCTTCGAGGGGCGCGATGGCGCGGGCAAGGGCGGGACGATCAAAGCGCTCACCGAACGCGTGAGTCCGCGTGTCTTTCGTGTGGTGGCGCTGCCGGCGCCGACTGATCGAGAGAAAAGCCAGATGTATGTCCAGCGTTACCTCCCGCACCTGCCCGCAGCTGGCGAAGTGGTGATCTTCGATCGCAGCTGGTACAACCGCGTGGGCGTCGAGCGGGTGATGGGGTTCTGCACCAAAGAACAGGTTGCCACTTTCCTGAAGTCAGTGCCGCTCGTGGAGCGGGCGATCGTCGACTCGGGCGTTATCCTGCTCAAGTATTGGCTGGAAGTCAGCGAGCAAGAGCAGACCCGCCGGCTTGAGGCGCGGATCAAGGATGGGCGCAAAATCTGGAAGCTGTCCGGTATGGATCTCAAGTCATACAGCCGCTGGTATGACTACTCGCGCGCACGTGACGACATGTTCAAGGCAACCGACACCGAACATGCCCCATGGCTGGTCGCCAATTCAAACGACAAGCGGCGGGCGCGCCTCAACATCATCACCGATTTGCTCAGCCGCATCCCGTACAAGGATGTCGCTCGCGAGAAAGTGATCTTGCCTAAGCGACAGAAGCCCGGCGGCTATCGCGAACCGGATTATCCGCTCAGGCGCATTCCCGAAAAATTCTGACGGGCACGTGTAAGCGAACCTGCGCTGTACACCAAAGGGCCACAGTCCTATGAGCCATTCGGATGCTTCGCCTCCCCTTCCGGAACCGGGCCGGATTGCACGTCGCAAAACCGGCGAAGAAACCGGCTGGACCCGCTGGTTCCCTGGACTTCGCACGCTGCGCGAATACCAGATTGCCTGGTTGCGTCACGACATCATGGCCGGACTGGTGCTCACCACGATGCTGGTCCCCGTCGGCATCGCTTACGCCGTGGCATCGGGCGTACCCGGTATTTACGGGCTCTACGCGACCATCGTTCCGCTGCTCGCTTATGCGCTGTTCGGACCCAGCCGGATTCTGGTGCTCGGTCCGGACTCTTCGCTGGCCGCCGTGATCCTTGCCGTCGTCCTGCCTCTGTCGGGCGGCGACCCCCATCGTGCAGTCGCCCTCGCGGGCATGATGGCGATCGTGTCGGGAACCGCGTGCATCCTGGCGGGCATCATGCGCCTGGGCTTCATTACGGAGCTGCTTTCCAAACCGATTCGCTACGGGTACATGAACGGGATCGCAGTGACGGTATTGATCAGTCAATTGCCCAAGTTTTTCGGTTTTTCGATTGAGTCCGACGGCCCGCTGAGAAACCTGTGGGCCATCACCACCGCGGTGCTGGAAGGCAAGACCAACTGGACCGCGTTTATGGTGGGCGCAGCCACTCTGGCGGTGATCCTTCCGCTCAAGGACAACAAGCGCGTGCCGAGCATCCTGATCGCCGTCGCAGGCGCGACCGTCGCCGTGGGTGTGCTGGACCTTTCCGAGCGCGCCGGGGTGTCGGTCCTCGGTTCTCTTCCCCAAGGTTTGCCTGCGTTCGCCATCCCTTGGATCACCCGCGCCGATATTGTCCCCGTGCTCATCGGCGGTTGCGCCGTTGCCCTTGTCTCGTTTGCCGATACCAGCGTGCTCTCTCGTGTCTATGCGGCGCGGACGCGGACCTACGTCAACCCGAACCAGGAAATGGCGGGGCTTGGTTTTGCCAATCTGGCCGCCGGATTTTTTCAGGGCTTTGCGATCAGCAGCAGTTCGTCACGCACGCCCGTGGCCGAGGCCGCAGGCGCCAAAACCCAACTGACCGGAGTCGTCGGCGCGCTTGCTGTGGCTGTACTGCTGCTGGTGGCGCCGGACCTGTTGCAGGATCTACCCACCAGCGCACTGGCGGCAGTCGTGATTGCATCGGCTATCGGCCTGATTGAAGTCGCCGACCTGCGACGCATTTATCGCATCCAGCGCTGGGAGTTCTGGCTGTCGATCGTCTGCACTGTCGGCGTGGCCGTGCTGGGTGCGATCGAGGGTATCGGCCTGGCCATCGTGATCGCCGTCATCGAGTTTCTGTGGGATGGTTGGCGGCCGTATTCCGCAGTGCTGGGGCGAGTCGACGGCGTCAAGGGCTACCACGACATTCAGCGTTATCCCGACGCACACCTGATACCCGGCCTGGTCCTGTTTCGCTGGGATGCGCCGCTGTTTTTCGCCAACGCCGAACTGTTCAACGATCGAGTGCTCGACGCGGTGGCTGCATCGCCTACGCCAGTGCGCTGGTTGGTCGTTGCGGCGGAACCCGTCACTAGTGTGGACGTGACCTCTGCCGACATGTTGGCTGAGCTGGACGAAACCTTGCACGCGTCGGGTATCAAGTTGTGCGTGGCCGAGATGAAGGACCCGGTCAAGGACAAGCTGAAACGATTCGGGCTTTTCGCGCGGCTTGGCGAAACAGCGTTCTTCCCAACCATAGGCGACGCAGTCGACAGCTACCTCGTGATCCATCCCGTGGAAGGAAGCTCAGTCAATTTTCAGGAGTGAGGGCTACCTCGGCATAGGCCTTGGCATCGGCTGGATTCGAGGATCGATTTGCTGCCGGGGCACTATTTTGTAACCCGTCCGATTATTGCCACTGCCCGTCGCGGACTGGTTTGGCGAATTGTCTGCGCCCTCACCTTTCCCAGGATCATGGCAGGACGATCCGCTAACAGCGATGGCAACGGCAACGATTACAAAGGGGATTAAGTGCCTGGGCATCGGGATCTCCAAGGGTCGGACAACCTGGATTCCAATCCGTGGATGCATTAACGGACAGCGTTTCATAGTGTGCTGCTATCCACTTTCAGCGGTACAAATCGCCCTCTAGAGCTTAGGTGATTGCTTGGTATTTTCTACCTTCAAGGCGCACCAACCGGACGAACACCGATCAAGCCAACGGTTGGTGACTGAACGCCGGCCGGAAGTCACTTCACAGTGGCGACCATCGACCTCGCGGTGCGCGATGATATCAGCTCCCAGGCCGAGTGCAGCTTCAAGGTGCTGCACGCCGACCGCCTCTATCCCGCCAGCAGGCGCGCGCCAACGGATTGCTGCAACCGCTGTCCGCTGGTCGACGCACCATTGCTCTATAGACGCAATAAAACTATCTTTGAGTCTATAGATTAGAAATGAGGTATTGAACATGGCCGTTGCCCTCCAGGAACAAGCCTTTACCAAGAGCCAATGCGTTACAGGCCTGCGTGCCGCTGTAGGCATCCTCGAAAAATGGGGCGCCTCCAGCGATCAGGCCTGCCGTATCCTGCGCATTTCCCGCAGCACCTACACCCGCGCCCGGCAGCGCGATCCGGAGTGGGCCGTGGCGCTGGATTCAGACCAGATGCAGCGCATCAGCTTTGTGCTCAACATCCACGCTGCGTTGCGCCTGGTCTTCGATAACCCGGAAAACGTTTATGGTTTCCCGTCGATGGCCAACGACAACGAGTTTTTCAATGGGCGCAGCCCGCTCGAGATCATGGCTCAGGGCGATATGATTTCTTTGTATGAAACCTTTCGGCGCATTGACGTGCTGCGAGGCGCGCAATGGTGACGGTGAGCGAACTGGCAGTGCTTGCCGGCGAGCAGTTACAGGCCTATCGACTGGTCAATTCAAAGTTTCCACCCGTAGCATTGTTTGATGACGTTGCGAACGCGGACGAGTTTGAGGTGCTGTATCAGATACAGGAACTCACTAACCCCAGGCTGAAAAATGAAGTGGGTCATCTTGAGCTGATTCCACGAGGCGAGATCCCGTTCGGGATTCCTGGCTGCTCTTACGCGACAGCGCCTTTTACCCACGTCAACCCGGCGGGCTCGCGATTCAGCGATGGCAGCTTTGGTGTGTTGTATCTCGCGGACTCCATGGAAACGGCGTTGGCCGAGGTGCGGCATCATCAAAGCCTGTATTGGTCGAATGTGCCAAGCCTCAACTATGAGCGGTTCGTCTTCCGGGGGCTGTCCTGTTCTTTTGTGGATGCAGCGATGAAAGATGCGGCATCCATTTCGATGACTGATCCTGTTTATGATCCCGACGATTACACGCATTCCCGTCGTCTGGGGAAGTCGATCAAAGACGCGGGTTGTCCTGGGCTTCGTTACAACTCTGTGCGAATGCTGGGCAGTTATTGCTGGGCGCTGATGACGCCGAGACCGGTTTTATCGGTTATTCAAGCAGCGCATTACGAGATGATCTGGAATGGTCAGGTCACGAGTGTCAGTAAGATCAGTGAGGCCTGATTGCGATTGGGTGGTGGTGGAACAAATGAAAACGGGCGCCGTGTTGGCGCCCGTTTTTTTTGTTTGTGCGGCGGTGTTTACCAACTGCCGTAAGGAATGCCGTACTTCCTTGGTGCAACGAAGCGCTGAGGGCGCCATTGCGGATCCAATCAAGCAACGCGTAGCCAGATGCCATCATCTAGCCCTGCGTCCCCATCCATTGACAACTTCAATAGTCACCATTAACGCAATGAAGTTCTCTTAAAAATTCCGCGGCGTAACATCGCCTCCATACCCAACAACTACACCCCGGAGCACACCCTCATGAAACGCCAAGTCCTTCTCAGCATCGCTTTCTCGGTTTTTGCAGTTAACGCTTTCGCCGCTACCTCTGCTCACCCGGTTGTCGCTGAAGGCGGCTCGGATCGTCTGATTGAAAGTCGTGTGGCTGAAGGTGGTTCGGATCGTTTGATCGAGAATCGTGTTGCCGCTGATGGTTCGGATCGTTTGATCGAGAATCGCGTTGCCGCTGATGGTTCGGATCGCTTGATCGAGAATCGCGTTGCCGCTGATGGTTCGGATCGTCTGATCGAAAACCGCGTTGCCGCTGATGGTTCGGATCGCTTGATCGAGAATCGCGTTGCCGCTGATGGTTCGGATCGTTTGATCGAGAATCGCGTTGCCGCTGATGGTTCGGATCGCTTGATCGAGAACCGCGTTGCCGCCGATGGTTCCGACCGTCTGATCGAGAACCGCGTTGCCGAAGGTGGCTCCGATCGCCTGATTGAAAGCCGTGCTGTATGAAGAATGTCTTTACCGCGGTACCCAACAAAAAGCCCGGCCTGATAAGCCGGGCTTTTTCGTGCGCCAAACAGAGCGGCGGAGCAGGCAATGCAGCGCCTGCACGAGCTGGATCCATCGTTGCGCGTCTCCAACCTGAAGGACTGGCTGCCAATCCAACGGCCCGAGGATCTCGCGCGGTTCGCGGATGGACTGCGGCTGGCCGGGCTGCCCGAGTGACGGACCAATAGCCGCCACTCGCGAGAAGCTGATCCCGGCCAGAAAAACGACCCTCATGGCGCGTCTCCATACACTCGCTGACAAGCTCAAGGTCCGCTCCACCCGCACTTGTCCTATCCTTCCATACAACCACCCACTCCGGACATCGACATGCCCGCCCCCGAATCCGCCCTCCTCCAAAGCTGGCACCACAACGCCCGATCCTGGATCGAAGCCATCCGCACCGGGACCATCGAAAGCCGTCTCAAGGTCACCGACCAGGCAATCCTGCTGGCGGTGCTGGGCCGCCAGCCCGAGCGCGTGCTCGACCTGGGTTGCGGCGAGGGCTGGCTGTTGCGTGCGCTGGCTGATCGGGGCATCACGGCGGTCGGTGTGGATGGCGATGCGACGCTGGTCGAGGCGGCGCGGACGGCGGGCTCTTCGCCAGTGCATTTGGCGAGCTATGAAGCGTTGGTGGAGGCAAAGGTGGACATCGGTAGTGACTACGACCTGATCTGCGCCAACTTCGCCCTGCTGCACCAGGACATCATCCCTCTGCTTGCCGCCATGAACGCCCTGCTCGCCCCTGGCGGCGCGCTGGTGATCCAGACGCTGCATCCGTGGACTGCGGCGGCGGGCGACTATCAGGATGGTTGGCGCGAAGAAACCTTTGCCGGGTTCAAGGGCCAGTGGCAACCCATGCCGTGGTACTTGCGCACCTTGTCCAGCTGGTTCAATGCGCTGGACATGGCCGGTTTTCGGCTGGCCGGCCTGCAGGAGCCGCAGCACCCGCAAAGCCCTGTGCCGCAATCGTTGCTGCTGGTGGCCGAGCAACGGGGGTGAGCTCAGGCCAGCAACTCGGTGATCCACCGGGCCTGCCGGGCGACGTCCTGCACCTTCTCCTCGGGCACGGCCTGCCGCGCCCGGGCGAAGTGGGTCAGGGTCTTCTGCTTCTGGCGCAGCCTGCGCTGCCACTTGACCAGAAACGCCGGGCTGCGGGCCTGCATCTGCAGCGGGCCGAAGTACAGCTCCTCGGCGGTGTACATCACCGGCCCGGCGCGCTCGGCGACGATGATTTCGTAGTCGAAGCGGTTTTCCCGCAGCAATTCCTCGTAGAGGATGCGGTAACCGTTTTCCATCAGCCATTGGCGCAGTGGCTGCTCGCCGCCGTTAGGCTGCAGAATCAGGCGCTCCTGGCCGCTCAGACGCGCCTTGCCACTGTCGAGGATGTCACGGATCGTCTCGCCGCCCATGCCGCAGATGCTGATCGCCGTGATCCCGTCTCCCGGCTCGATCGCCGCCAGGCCATTGGCCCGGCGCACGGTGATCCGCTGGTCTAGGCCGTTCTCGCGCACGGTACGTTCAGCCGAGCGGAACGGCGTCAATGCCACCTCGCCGGCCACCGCCGCCGCGATGGCACCACGGCGCATCAACGCCACCGGCAGGTAGCCGTGATCCGAGCCGATATCGGCCAGGCGCGCACCTGCTGGCACATGCGCCGCCACGCGCTCCAGGCGCATGGACAATGTCTGTTCGTTCAACTGCAGCCCCTTTTTCACCACGAACGCCCGGCACCTTTGACCGGATCGGGGCGCGATTCTGTCGCGCAACGCCGTGCATTTCAAATGCCTGCGACCAGGGCCATGGCTCGCCCGTACCTGCCTCGTTGGGTAAACACGCCAACGCTTCGGGTGAATGGGCTCAACTCTTGACCTGTTGGTTCCTGCCGTAGACATCTTCCAGGCGCTCGATATCGTCCTCGCCCAGGTAGCTGCCGGACTGCACCTCGATGACTTCCAGCGGGATTTTGCCGGGGTTGGACAGGCGATGCACCGACGCGATCGGGATGTAGGTGGACTGATTTTCAGTGAGCAGGAAGACCTTTTCGTTGCACGTCACCTGGGCGGTGCCGGAGACCACGATCCAGTGTTCGGCGCGGTGGTGATGCATTTGCAGGGAAAGCTGCGCGCCAGGTTTCACGGTGATGTGTTTGACCTGGTGGCGGATGCCGTTGTCCACCGAATGGTAACTGCCCCAGGGACGATACACCGCGCAGTTGTTCTGGGTTTCCGAGCGGCCCTTGGCGTCGAGGGCGTTGACCAGTTTTTTCACGTCCTGCACGGTGTCGCGGTGCGCGACCATCAGTGCATCCTCGGTTTCTATCACGACCAGATTTTCCACCCCGAGCAGCGTCACCAGCTTGCTGCTGCCATGGACGAAGCAACTGCGGCTGTTGTAGCTGACGACATCGCCCTTGAGCACATTGCCATCGGTGTCCTTGTCATGCACATCCCACAGCGAAGACCAGCAACCGACGTCACTCCAACCAGCGCTGAGTGGAACGACCCAGGCGCGGCTGGTGCGTTCCATCACCGCGTAGTCGATGGAGTTGTCCGGGCAGCATTCAAAGGTGACGCGATCGATGCTGGTCACGCCTTCATTGTTGGGGCTGCGTTCCAGGGCCAGCACGCAGGTGTCGTACATGTCTGGTTCGTGAGTGCGCAACTCGTCGAGATAGCGGCTGGCCCGGAACAGGAACATGCCGCTGTTCCAGAAGTACTCGCCGGACCGGACAAATTCGCTGGCGGTTTGCTGGTCGGGTTTCTCGACAAACTTCTCGACCTTGAAGGCGCCGGCGCCAGCATCCGCGCAGTCGGCCTTGATATACCCAAAGCCGGTTTCCGGACGTGTCGCCGGAATGCCGAACAGCACCAGATTGCCTTTGAGCGCCTCCTCCTGCGCGCGTGAAAGCGTGGCGCGCAACGCGGGCACGTCACTGATCACATGGTCGGCCGGAAGCACCAGCAGCAACTCGTCGCGGCCCTCGGCGATCAGCTTGAGGGCCGCCAGCGCCACCGCCGGTGCGGTGTTGCGGCCGAAGGGTTCGAGCAGGATCGCCTGCGGCGTACAGCCGATGGCGGCGAGTTGTTCATTGACGATAAAACGATGCTCCTGATTACAGACCACGATCGGCTTGCCGATGCCATCGAACGCCAGGCGCTGCAGGGTCTGCTGAAACAGCGATCCTTCGCCGGCCAGACTCAGGAATTGTTTGGGATACAACTTGCGCGACAATGGCCACAACCGTGAACCACTGCCGCCGGACAGAATGACTGGAATCATTTTTCTTTCCTCCCGCACCTTCATCACTCGACATGAAGGCGCTTCGAACAGCGAAGGACTGCCTTCCCTTACAACACAAGCCCGATGACGAATGGCCCCGTGTTGGCTGTTGCCTTTATTCTTTCTGCTCAGCAAATAGCTGGGTGATGTCGCCGCCCAGGCGGTAGTTTTTCATCGGTTCGACCGATTGGCGCCAGCGGTTGGTTTCCACCGAGCAGTCGTACAGCACGCAGTACGGTTCCAGCCAGGCAAACTTGCCATCCTCGTTGAGGTCTTCGAGCGCTTGCTTGTAGCCGGTCTTGCGTTCAAACGAGCGTGGATCCTTGATCCCTTCCTCCACCCGCGCCGCCAGACGCCGCATGGCGCCGTTGTTTTCTTCGCGCAGGTCGACGCCATTGGCTTGGGCGAAGGAGGCGATCATCATCAGCGGCCCCATCGCGTAGTTGTGGTAAGCCAGTGCGCGGGTGTCGCGGCCCAGTTCGTTGGGCAAATACCCGTCGGCATCGACCTGGGACGCGCCGATGCGAAACTGCGCTACCGACCAGTCGAACAGGTCGCGCCGGTCGACCACCACCGAGGCCGCCATGACGGACCATGCTGCCCAATACTGGTGATTGTTCAGCCGGTCCAGCGGCTGGTCGCGCCAATCGCGCACCACCTGTTCGGCGACCTGGCCGATCCAGGCCTCGATCGGTCGGGTCTGCGCTTCGCGGCCCCTCAATGGCTGCGAACGCGAAAACTTGAGCCGCAGCCAGGCCGAGGAAATACTGCCCAGCGCCCATTTGCGCATCGACTTGCCGGTATGGGTGTAGGTGGTACTCAGCAGTGCCTGCGCCTTGGCCCAATCGCCGAGCCAGCTCAAGGTGCATTCCACATGACCTGCGCGGCCGAGCCGTAAATAGGCGGCGACTTGTTTGTTGACGCCTTTTTCCAGTTCGTTGATATCGCCTGACATTTCTTTGTAGCGCTTGTTGGATTCAGCGTTGAGCTGATCACGTGCCTTGCCCGAGCCCTCGTACTTGCTGGGGATCAACAGGTCACCGGTATAGGGTTTGGGCGCCGCCGGACAGCTCTGCGCATCGCCCCTCTTGACCACCGCCGGCGCGTAATAGCCCTGGGGTGGGCGCAGTTGAGCAGCCGCCTGCACGGTCGACCCCGCCAAAATGACGGCCACGCCAAAGGCGGCCCAGTATCGCGCATGCATCACTGCCCCTCCGTCTGCGCGGTGCGCAGGGATGGTGCCGCCGTGATGGCTGGTTTGGCACACAAGCGGGTCGACAGCTCCATGGCGTTCGTTCCCGGCGGTGGCTGCACGTCCATGGAAAGAAAAGTCAGTTCGTCCCAGTCCGCATCGGCGCGCAGCTCGAAGGCGAAGCGGCCCTGGGTATTGACCGTCGGCGAACGGCTCAAGCTGATATTTTCCTGACGACCGTTCATGTAAGTCAGGGTCGCGTTCATCAAGCGCACACCGGGATCCGCAAACTTGAGGTCGACCTGATAACGATTGCCCTTGATCGGATACACATTGCCGCCACCGCCGTTGAACAACACCTGATTGCGCCCGCTGTGCAGCGTCGCATTACTTTTCAGCAGCGCGGCCTGGTTGTCGCAGCCATCGCTCAGCGCCGCCATCGCCTGCCGGTAGAAGCTGGATTTGCCGAGGCTGTCGAGATTATCGGTTTCCCAAACCAGCACCGCCGGCGGGTCTTTCTGGAAGTCGTCGCCGAGCAGGTAGGCGATCAACGAATCATCGTAGCCACCGCCGGGCACACTGAAGTTGCGGACCGGAGTCTCCAGATATTGCTCAAGGAAACCGGCAAAGTTGAACAGCTCACCGCTGGCGCTGGTACCGATCAATGCGACCTTGGCGGGGGCCTTGGAATCGCCTTGGGCCCGGGTTTGATATCGGGTGACATACTGCGGCGCATAGCCGTTGCCGCAGATCTGCGCGGCGGCTTTTTGCAGCGTGCCCGAGCGTCCCAGCAGGCCAGCCGGCTGGCTGGTGAAGACCTGACGCGGCAACGCCTTGAGCACATCGCTGCCCCTGAGCGTCTGGGCCACCAGCTGGGCGCTGCGTTCGGCGCCATAGGGCGTCCAGTTGTGGTCGCCCTTGAAGTAGAAGGGTTGCCCGGCGGGCTGTGGCGCACTCAACAGGTTGGTAAAGTCAGGGACCAGAATTCCGAAGTTGCGCAGCCGGTCCAGCGTTTGCAGGTAGTTCTGCCGGGCCCTGGCCTGATCGAAGCTGGCCAGTTCCAGCGGCGTCAGGCGATCGGCGTGCAGCATGCCGCGGCTGGGTGGCATTACCAGCACCAGCTCGACCCCGCGCTGGGCCAGCCCGTCGCGCAGGCGCTTGAGGGCTTTGTAACCGCTCTCATCGAGACCGAAGTCAGTGCGCAAATCGCTACGGGTGCGGAACAGCCACTGGTCCTTGGCCTCCACCAGGGTCGCGTAGTTTTTCAACTCCGGCTGCTCGTAAAACGTCGCCTGCGCCGCTTGTGGACACAGCTGACAGCAAGCCTCGGCCGTGTACTGCGGCTGTGACTGTGCCCACATCGACATGGACAGCAGGTACAGAGCGGCAAATCCATGAAGGGTGTTCATCGGAAGGCTCCTCACAGTGTCTCGGGCAGAATCAACGCGGCGGCATGGCGGCGCAGGAGAATGTCCATCAAGTCGCCCTGCACCTCCCCCAGCAAACCGGTGAAGGCAAGGCCGTCCTGTTTCTGTGGCGCCAGAAAGGTCAAGTCATAGAGTTCCAGACGCGAGGGTGAAAACACGGCGATGGGGCTGGAACCGTTGCCGATCAGCTTGCCGCCGACCACGGTGAGCGACAGTTTGGCTTCGTAGGGGTCTTCCTTCAGATCGCGGTCGCTGCCACGCAAATCCTTGATGTGGCCGTAGATGCCGGTCAGGGCATTGGCCATCAGCTCGTTTTCATAAAGCCGCACGCCGGTACTGTTGCGGACCCGGATCCCGTGCCGTTCATTGTCGGCTGCGCGGTTGCGCCAGAGCAGGTTGTTGCCGCTCTCGTACAAGGTGATGCCGTCGGAGCCGTTTTTGTAGGTTTCGTTGTAGGCCAGCAGGTTATTGACGCTGGAACGGTCCAGGACAATGCCGGACAGCTGATTGTTGTAGGTGCGGTTGTAGATGATCCAGCTGTCGTTGACCTCTCGCGAGAGGATGATGCCGTGCTTCTTGTGGGTACCGAAGACATCGTTGTGGGCAATGATCAGCCGATGCGAACGGTCGTGCGGGTCGATGCCATAAACGATGTTGTCGCGATAGGTGTTGCGCAGAATCACCACGTCGTCGGCCTCATAGCAATAGAAGCCGAAAAAGTTGTCAACGAACTGCGAATTGATGAGCCAGCCGGTCGGCCGTTTGCGCTTCATCTTCGGCGCCATGCTCGGGCTGTACTGGGAAATACTCACCCCATAACTCTTGCTCGCGGTGTAGCCGAAACTGGTGATGGTGCTGTTGACGATGTAGGTTTCGGTGCCGCCCCAGGAGATGAGAAAGGGCCGAAACGCGTCCTCTTTTTTGTACCAGGCCGGGCTGTCGTCTTTCTCGCTCCAGGCGCTGACCTTGGTATCGGTGATAAACAGCTTGCCGTCATTGACCAGGAAGGAACCGCCCTCCTGGGACAATCGCAACTCCTTGACCGATTTGTCGATATGCAGGGTTGCGCCGGGGCGTATGACGATCGGCAGGCGCGCCAGAAACACCCCTGGCGCGGTTTCTCGCAAGGCGGTCGGTGGCAGGCTGCGGGCCAGTTGCGTGAGGCTCATGTAGCCACGGTCGATGAAAATCGCCACAGGCATTTGCTTCTGGCGCACCACCCATTCCTTGAAGCGATCCTGTCCGCCGATAAACTCGTCGAGCGCGTTTTCCTTGAGCATCGGCTGGATCAAGGCACGGCCGGCAGGTTTGTGAGAAATCTTCGCTGCGACTGCCTCGGCCGTATAGCCGGACAGGTCGGGCATTTTCGGTTCCTTGATCAGCAACGGCTTTCCCGGAGCCTCGGTGATGGTGTAGCGCGGAATCAGGACGTCACCCGCCGTGGCACCTGCCGTCTGCATCAACAGCATGGCGGCGAGCAATAGTCCTATCTTGACGACACAGTCCATAAGTCTCACTCATCAAAAATGCAGCCTGGTGTGATCAGTGCGCCGTTGCCCACGGTGGCATCACCGTGGGCAACGACCTGTTTCTAGATTTTCCAGACAAAATCAATGAACGCCCGGTGCATGCTCGAGTCGGTGTCGCTGGCGTAGGCGTCACCCGGGAAGAACACGCCCAGGCGCAAGCGGATCAGCGCCGAGGGTTCGTCGACCCAATCCACCATGCTCGCGGGCAACAGGCCTTGCTTGAAGTACTTGGTCATGACCAGATCGACTTCCTGGCCCAGGTCCTTCTCGCCGTCCACCAGCGCCGCATTGACGATCCCGTCGTCGCCGGTTTCCTGTTCGTCGTCGACCCGCCAGAAGCGGTGGTAGACGAGGCTGGCGTCGTAGTCCTCGCGCATCTGCCAGGAGCCGAACAGCGTCGCCGTCTGGAGGTTGCTCAGTTCACCGCGAAAGGCTTCACCGAAGCGGTGTACGCGCGAACGCGTGCCGGTGTAGTTCGAGCGGTTGCTCTGCAGGCCGGTTTGCTGGAACTGATTCTCCTGGTCGTTACCGCCGCCGTCGCCGCGGGCGGCAGCCGCACCGAGGCGCCAGCTTTCATCGATGTTCCAGCGCAAGCCCAAATCCGCGGCCCAGGCGTTGACGTCGCCACTGGTATGGCCCGTCGCGACTCGAGTGCTGTCGGGGGCGACCACGCTGGTGAGGTTGTCGCGATTACCGGTCAGCCAGGTTGCGTTGACCCAGTAATTGACCGGCATCGTCGAGCGATAGTTGTAGCCGTCACCGTTCGCTTCGAGACCGACCCAGGTCAGGCTGCCGGTGTTGGTCTTGTCGAGTGTATCGACCTGCTCGCCGGCATCGGGCAGGCTGCCGCTGTCCTCTGAGTGATGGACACGCAGGCCTACCCAATTATTGGGCATCCATTGTGTAGAGATGTCGGCGAAGACATGGGAACGGTCTTCATCTTCGGGCGCCAGGTCGTCGAAATCGGTGCGATAGTCGGAAAAGCGTTGGGCGGCGCCGAGGTGGGTGCGCAGCAGTGTGGTTTCGAAGGTCCAGTTGAGCGCTTCGATGTTGGTGTCCATCCACTCGCCACTGTCCTCACGCAGACGCTGGCGTCCCAAGCGCAGATGCTCGCCCGGATAGGCCGTGATACCCGAATAATCAACCCAGAACTCGCGAAGCGCGAGGTAGCTGTCATCCGCTTCACGGGCATTGCTTTGGTCGGCGCCGTTGTTCACCGTATCGGTGTCAATGGTGTCGGTCGCCGCCACCGCCTGCGCCATCGTGTAGGCACTCCAGTTACCCCATTGGCCAAAGGCCCAGGGGCGCAAGTCGATACCAATATCGTTGAGGGTGCCACCGGGTGCAGTGCCCAAGTCCCGGTCGTCCTGCGACTCACCGGTAATCTTCACATCCAGGCCGAAATTCTTCGGTGCCACTTCCGCCGCCAGCACCAGACCGGCGCTGCACATCAGCGAAACTCCCAGACCATAACCTGCCAACAATGCTTGCTTCATAGTAAGTCCTGTCCATTTTCCGGAGTTTGCAGCCTGGCTAAAGCCGCGCCCGTCAGACGGGCCTGGGCTTCTTCCTCAAGCAGCGGCTGCGCGATTTTCCTTTCTGCCGGGGTCATCCCCGACTGCACGGCCGACAGCACTGGCCCTGCATTTACCACGCCCTGGCGTTGCGCGAGTTGCGCAAAGACAAAAGCATTGACCCGATTGACCTTGACACCGCGGGAGTCGGAAAACATGTGCGCCAGGGCCAGATCGGCGTTGGGCGAGCCGTTGCGGGCTGCCAGCAACAAATGTAGCAGTGCTTTCTGTGGTTCGACGTGGCCCAGATAACCGCGCCGGTACAACTGGCCCAGGTAGTAATGCGCCCCGACTTCACCGGCCGCGGCCGCCTTGAGCAAATGCTCTTCAGCCAGGCGCGGATCCTGCGGCAACCATTTGCCGAGGTAATACAGCCGCCCGGTCAGCAGTTCCGCCCGTGGGTCGCCCGCTTCGCGCCCGCGCTGCAAGGCCGAGAGCAATTGCGGCGCATCGCCTTGCGCGGGGTAGTCGTCGATCAACCGTGCCAGGCTGGTCCAGGCCGGCGCATAGACCGGTGCCAGTTCCTCCAGCAGGCGCTGGGCGCTTTGCGCGTCGGCCGGACCTTCCAGCGCTGGCGACGACAGGACGCGCGCCACCGACTCGACCCGCAAGGGCGCTACTCGTCCCTCGCGCAAACCCTGGCGCAACTGCGCCAGCAGGTCCGCTTGCGCTTTGGGCTGGGCACGCATCCGGTTGATGGTAGCCAGCTCCACATAACAGCCATCGAGTACCGCCAGCCGGGCCCGGCACATCTGTTCGATCTGCGGCAGGTGAGCGTTATAGGTGCCCTGATTGCGGTAAATCAGGATCTGCGCCAAGTCTGCCTCGACAATGCCCTGGGCGCGCCAGCCATTGACCTTCTGCTGCGGATCCACCCCGGGCACCAGTTGCGGGTAGCCCAGGTACAACAACGTCAGCGGCACCACCGCACTGAACTCGCCTTTATCTAGCGCGCCTTCCAACAGCTGCCGGGCCTCGTCCACTTGCTTGGGATCCGTCGGTCCCTGACGCAGCAACAAGCGGCCCAGGCGTGACTGCGCCTTGACCGACTCCGGCGCTGCCTGCCGGTACAAGGCTTCAGCCTCTTTCAGGCTCGCCGGGTCGCCCGCCGAGGCCGTCAAGTCGCCCATCCCGGCCTGGGCATCGGCATAGCCGTCCTCGGCCAGCGCCGCGTAGTTCTTGCGTGCCGTTTCATAATCGCCGCGCGCCATGGCCTCGCGCGCCAACCCCTGATCCGGCAGGGTGCCGCAACCATGAATCATCGTCAGAACAGCGGTCAGCGCAGAAAACCGCAGCCCCGATCGCCATGCGCCGTTCATTTTCCGGCCGCCATGACTTTATTCTCCCAGGCGTTTTTCACCCAGGCATTGGCCGCCGAGGCATTCTGCACCCAGGCATTACCCTGCAGGTCTTCGATACTGACCTCCACCGGACGCCCGGCCATATCGGTGGGCAACGCGCTGTCAGGCTCAATGGTGACCCGCAGGTCGGAGGCCAGGCCGCCGTTGTCCAGCACCACCGCGGCGATTTTGCCCGTGCGTGGCTGTTCTTCACCGACCAGTTGGAAGCTCACGACCTTGCCCGGCTGGATCTTGGCAAAATTCTTATAGGGGAAGCGCGCCTCGATGGTCGCCACCCCATCGATCGGCATCAACTCGTACACCGTGGTGCCCTTGCCGACGACCTGGCCGTCCGGCACCAGCTGCGCCACCACCCGGCAATCGCAAGGGCTGGTCAGCGAACCTTGCAGGGTCCGGCTGAACAGGCGCTCGAGGTTCTCCGGGGTCGCCTGCCCGGGCGGCAGGTTGCCCTTCATCACGTCCAGCAGCGAGGCGGAAAAGGTCGCCAGCGGGGCCCCCTTGGGCACCACCGACCCGACCTTGACCAACGACTTGACGCTGCCGTCGCGCGGCAGGCCGATCAACTGACCGGGGACGTTGACCCGCGCCGATTCGGCGTGAGTGACGAAATAAATGCCATACACCTGGTGCAGCACATAACCAAAGGCAGCCAGCCCCACCAGGAAAATCAGCAGGCTCACCGTGGTCGCCCGCAAGCGTGCGAAAAGGCCCAGGCCGTTGCCACTTTCGTGCTTGCGCGGTCTGGTGAAGCTGTCGCGTTGCTGAGTCGCGAGCATGTCCCCCAGGCTGATGACGCCCCCCGAGAGGTAGGAGGTGATCAGATAACGCAACGCGGCAATCTCCTGTGGCCGCAGATTCTGGAACTCGCAACCCACTCGCCGCCCTTCGCTGGCTACCGAGCGCACGACAAATTCCACGTCGATGGCAAACCCAAGGGCTTCGACCTGGAACAGCAGCTTGCCTTTGTACTGTCGACCGACAATAAGTGGTGTGCCCGGCTGACTCACGCTGAAGCCACCCGCCGACAGATCGATCAGCTCGCAATCGAACATCTCCCGGTTCGGTCCGGCAAACTTGATCCTCGCCGGAAGTTTTAGCCGCGCATGCTGGCGCTGCACCTCCGACTCATGCACGACATTGTCATCAACTGCAATAAAGGCTGTGTTCATAGTGCGTCCCTTTCGATGCACGATTGAGATCGATCCGGCAGATCAGAGCCGGTGTTCAGCTTTATCCTTTACGCTGTGCAGACCGGCACGGCATGCCGACAGCCCTGACACCTGCGCTACACCATCCACATCAGCAGTGCGCAAAACACACTGCCGGCCGAAAACGTCATGGCCCGCGACGACCAGGTATTGAACCAGCGCTGATAGCTCGCCAGCCCGCGGTCGAGCCGGGTTTTCTGGCGCGTCCACGATTGCTGGTCGAGACGGAAGAACACATAGATTTTCACCATGGCGCCGACCAACTGGTTGTAATAGAGAATCAGTGGATAAGCCGGCCCGACCGGGTGCCCCGAGGCCAGCAACAGCAAACTCAGGATCAAGCGAGTCAGGCCGATCCAGAGCACATAGATCATCAGGTAGGCCATGCTGTATTTGAGGCTGGCAATGATCGCCACTGACGGCCCGAGCAGACTGGCCCACATCGATACGCGTTGGTCGAACAGCACCAGCGAGGTGAACCAGCCCAACCGCTGCACACCCAAGTGCAGGGCCCGCGAGTTCTGGCGCAGGTTATTGCCATACCAGCGGAACATCAGCTGCCGGCTGGCCTTGAAGAAGCTCTTTTGCGGGGGGTGTTCGACCGTGTTGATCGCCGCATCGGGCACATAAAAGGTGTCGTAGCCCAGCCGCATCAGGCTGTACCAACTGGACTTGTCATCACCGGTCAGGAAGCGGAAACGCCCCAGGCGCCAGTGCTGCAGATAATCGCTCTCAACGTCTTGAATAAAGCCGGGGTCGGTCACCACCCGGGCACGGAACACCGACATCCGCCCGGTCATGGTCAGCACTCGCTTGCCCAGTGCCATCGAACACATATTGATGTGCCGCTGGGCGAACCGCAGCTTGTGCCATTGGCTCATCAGGTAGCCTCCGCGCACCTCGCAGAACTCATTGGTGGTCAGCCCGCCGACGTTCGGGAACAGCTTGAACCAGGGCACGGTCTGACGCACCAGCCCGGGTGAGAGCACGGTGTCGCCATCGACCACCGCCACCACCGCATCGGCATCCGGCAAATGTCGGGAGATCGCCCGAAAACCATGGGCCAGGCCATCGCGTTTACCGGTGCCGGGAATCCGCACGAAGCTCAGCTTGACCTGCTCCGGCGGGGTATAGCTATCCCAGAGCGCTCTGATCAGCAGTTCGTCGGCCAGCTCGACGATGGAACAGACCACCGTGGTCGGGTAACCACAACCGATGGCCTCTTCGATCACCGAGCGGTAGACCTGCGCCGTGGTCAGCGCATCGATACGAAAACTGGTGACCAGCAAAAACACTTGCGACGGATCGGCACTGCTACCCAGCCGGGTGACTTTGCGTCTGTAATAAGGAAATACCAGATAAAGGAACAGCATCCCTCGCAGGTAATGGATCGCGCCCATCGAATAACGCCAGATACCGACCGCCCCCAGCAACAGGAGAAAGTCCCTGGATTCGGGATCGAATACGGTGCGCGGCAGCAACAGTGCAAGCCCCATCAGCGCGGTGACGTAGAACAGCCAGCCCGCTGCTTCGCGCAAGTAAACCCTGGAATCAGCCATAGATGTGACCCCTGTTCGATAAACCCATGTTGCTCGGGACGCGTCAGCTCAGCGCCTCGCTTACCAGCAGATACCCTCGAGCCGATCGTCACTGGCGTGTGGAATGAAGCCCACCAGGTCGACCACCTGCTTGCCCTCGGGCACGTCAAGCGCAATGGCTTCGAAGGACTCGTCACCGTTACCCAGCACGATCACATCCGCCTGCTCGATCACCTTCGCGAGGTCAGGACATAACAGCGAAGCCAGGTGCGGAATCTTCGACTCGATGTATTCCTTGTTGGCCCCGTAGATACGTGCGTATTCAACGTTGCGGTCGAAGATGTGCAGGTCGTAGCCCTTGCCGATCAACATCTCGGCCAACTCCACCAGCGGACTTTCGCGCAGGTCGTCGGTGCCCGCCTTGAAGCTCAGGCCGAGCAGCGCGATACGCCGCTTGCCATAACTGCTGATAATGTCGAAGGCTCTTTGTACCTGCGCCGCATTGCTGCGCATGATCGAGGCCAGCAGCGGGTGCTCGACGTCCATTTGCCCGGCGCGATAGTTCAGCGCACGCACATCCTTGGGCAGGCAGGAACCGCCGAACGCGAAACCGGGGCGCATGTAATAACGCGACAGGTTGAGTGTGGTGTCCTGGCAGATCACGTCCATCACATCGCGACCGTCCACGCCGGCGGCCTTCGCGATATTGCCGATCTCATTGGCGAAGGTCACTTTGGTCGCATGCCAGACGTTGCAGGTGTACTTGATCATCTCCGCCACTTCGATACTGCGGCGCACGAGCGGCGCGTCCAGCTCTTGATAGAGCGTGGCGAGCATGTCACCGCTGCGCTGGTCGAGTTCACCGATCACCGTCATGGGCGGACAGTTGTAATCCCTGATCGCGGTACTTTCGCGCAGGAACTCCGGATTGATCGCCACGCCGAAGTCGACCCCGGCCTTCTTGCCGGAACAGTCTTCAAGTAGCGGGATCACCACGTTCTTCACGGTGCCCGGCAGCACCGTGCTCCGCACCACGACCGTATGCCAACTGTCCTTGTCGTGCAGGGCTTCGCCGATCTCGCGGCAGACTGACTCTATGTAGACCAGATCCAGATCGCCATTCTTCTTGCTCGGCGTACCGACGCAGATGAACGACATATCCGTGCCCATCACTGCCGCCTTCACATCACTGCCACCCCGCAGCCGCCCAAAATTCACCCCCAGATGGAGCAGCGGTTCCAGGTCCGGCTCAACGATGGGGGACTTACCCTGGTTGATCAGGTCGACCTTGACCTGCGAGACATCCACCCCGATGACGTCATGACCGCGAGCAGAAAGACAACCTGCACATACAGCGCCCACATAACCCAGACCAAATATGCTGATACGCATCGGTGAATCCCTCGTATATCCAGATTCAGGAAGGCCATCGGCATGCCGAACAGCCGAAAGTCGCTCTACCGCGCCAACTAACGGGCAGCTAGGTACAACTTGGTTCTCGATACACACTCGAAAAACTAGAGTGTAGACAAACATCACATAGGCACTGTCATATTTTTAACAGAAACGTCGAGCACTTCGCGCTTACAACATGCGTAGTTAGATCAGCAAAGCTAGTGCCACATTCAACAATAAGCTAATTACTATAAATAATAACTATTAAAATCAAACAGATGCAAAGATAACTGCCACTAGAAACTTAAACAAAACAATTTATTCACGCACCAAAAACAAGCAGACAATTACGATACTTGTCGGACAGACGCGCATAAAGCACTGACACGGTGCAACGCTAACGTTACAACTTGGCAAGCACACTCGTTAAGTAAACCATAGAGTGTAAAGCAACTGAAACACTGTCAATTTTTAAATAACTATTTATTGGCGCTTGTCCTACACGCAATAGTTAATATCTTTTAAAAACTCTTCAGAACTCTCCGGCCAAGTCCTCGAATGCACCAAGCCCGCTAAACCGACCGATGGGCAGGTGCCACACCGTCTAATCTGAGTAGAGCACGAGCACAAACACGCCTCTTGCCTCTTAATGCAGGGGAAATGCGATGACCGGAAAAACAGAGCGCCAATGCTTGTCATGGATCCTGCACTCCCTGCTCGCCTTCAATCTGGTGCTGACAGCGGGATGTGCAGGCAAAGCGGCCACGGCTCGCTATTCGGTCTCAAGCATAGGCTCAAGCTGCTACGCAAAAGCGCTGCCCACTACCGGCGAAGGCGGCCTGGCTTGGGGCTCCACCTTGAACATGGCTCGCAAGAAATCCCTGGATAATTGCATACGCTATGCCGGCCGATCCGGTGGCACGCCGGATACCTGCCAAGTGGTGTTGGCGGAGTGCAGAAATTGAGAGAGCGGCATCGAAGCGGGGTTCAATGGGTCGTTGCAGCGGGCCGCCAAAAGCTATGGTTTACGCCGCTGAACGTTTAGCCGGGGTGGACTCAACCGGCAGCAGGGTGCGGACGATGTCACCTCGTGTGGCGGGGGACGCCCCTGCCTCCATCGAAGGAGCAGTAATGCGGCGGACGTCCACGTCAGAAAATCGAACACAAACGAGGAATAAAGTCGGTCTTGGAACCTATGCAAATCCGAGGAACGACAGGATAACCACGACGATCACAACTAACCCGACGATGTAGATGATGTTGTTCATGAAATCCACCCCTCAACCAGAATAGGTTTGCGGCACGAGAGCGTTACAAATACAAAGTACTGCACCTTTGCTCGCAATTCCATTCGGCAACGCGCGAGTGACAGAAAAACAGAGATCCGATGCACTGAATTACCCGTATCTTCATGGTGTCCTCCCTGAAGAAGTGTGAGCCGGACGATTGGTCGCACAGATGGCATAATCGCAAACTGTTCATAACAGGCGCGTATCAATGACCGCCGAAAGCTACGACCAACTCGCGATCTTCTCGGCCGTGGCACAGGCGCGCAGTTTCACCCGCGCCGCTGCCAAACGCCTGGAACCCGTCACGTCCGTCAGCCGTCGCTTCCCAGGATTTCGCAGACGGCCCTGCGCCATGCCACATGACGATCGGGAGCGGGCTACAGGGATCTGGTCCAATACTTTAAGCTGATATCATTCAAGAAGTTACAAGCCGAGTAGAAAATATGAATCGTCGCAAAAAAATAAAGCAGTTATTAAAGGCTCACGCCAAAAAGGCGAGTGCCAAATTGGCACCGCCAAGCAAGTCTAAATACATTAGTAAAGCTGACCGATTGAAGCTAGAGGCTGAGTCCAGTCACGACTCAATCATTTCCTCTGAAAGCTGATCTATGCAGCTTAAGCACCACCGGAATTTATAAGTGGTTGGGCCAGGCATTCCGATGGCTCGTACCGCATTACTCGCAACAACGCTCCCCAACCCGGCAAAAACACGACGCCGTGATTTCCACATCCGCCCGGGCCATTGCCAGGTCGAGGCGGATCTGGGCGGCGCCCGCCTCATCGTCCCTGCCCAGCCGTTTCAGGCATTCCACGTAGCCGTGAAGGCTCCAGACATTGTCCAGATGCCAGGATGCGCGGCTGAGCGTGTTGTCCAGTCCCAGATCGGCGCGATAGGCCTGCAAGGCTTCTTCTACCCTGCCCTGCTCCAGCAACAGCGCGCCCAGCGCATGCCTGACCGGTTGCATCCAGCCCCATGGCTCGTCGTAGGGCAGGTTGTCGTCCAGTGACAGCGCCTGGCGCAAGTGGGCAAAAGCGCTGTCGTAATGGCCTTTGCGGTACTCGATTTCCCCGCGCAGCATGGCGCCGGCCACCGTCAGGATGTCGGTGCACGTGTTGTTGAAGAGGTAGCGTGTTTGCGGCACTCGGGTCTGGGCATTGTGGAAGAGTTTCTGTTCGGTTTCGGCGGCGGCTATGTGCCCGCAGGCGGCGTGCGCCACGCCTCTGGCGTAATGCAGCATCGCCGTTGTGACGCAGTACAACGCCTGGTCGTTCGGCAGCGGGGTGGCGAGGATGTCCTGCCATTTGCCGAAGCGTATCTGTACGTGCACCTTCATCGACACGAAGCCTTCCAGCCAGTCGGCCATGGGTGGCTGCTCCACGCGCAGCAGTTCTTCCTTGATGGTCGAGATCAGTTGATCGGCGGCTTCCAGGGCCGGTTGGTACTGCCCGAGGAACATCGCCGAATAGAGTTTGAAGTGGTAGTTGTGGCATCGGTACAGGGTGTAGAAGTTGATTGGCCCTTCCTGTTCCAGGTATTTGCTGTCGGCCAGGATCGCCCGGCTATTGGTGACCATGGCCCCACGGTAATCACCACAGAGCACGTCGATGTGCGACGGCATATGGCGCAGATGTCCGGCGTCCGGCACCAGGTCCCGCAGGACATCGCCGGCGCGCAACGCCCGCTCCGGATGGGGCGACATTTCCATGGTGTGGACGTACATGTGCAGCACGCACGGGTGCGGCGCATCGCCCTGCTGCTCCATCCGCCGTAGCGCGTGTTCCAGCACGGCCACCGCCTCCAGCGTGTCGGCGCCCGGTGCCGGCGCACCGGTTTTCAGGTCCCACAACAGCCAGGGCGTGCGGTCGATCATCGCTTCGGCAAACAGCGCAGTGACGTCGGGATCTTCGGGAAAGGCTCTGTAGACATCCCGCATGAACGCCGCGTAGGCATCGTTCCAGGTGAAGAGTTGCTCAAGGCTGACCGCCTGATCAGCCTGGTAGCGTTGCTCCAGCGCGCGGATCAACGCTTGCTCCACCGCTGTTGCGCCGTCGATATGCGCCAGCGCGGCTTGTGTCGCCAATCGGGCCTGGGCCACGGCCTCTTTCAACTCCTGCTCGATGAAGGCATCCCAGCGCTTGTTGTAGTTGGGCCCCGAAGCATAGGCGATTCCCCAGTAGGCCATCGCACAATCGCGGTCGTGTTCAATCGCCTTGCGAAAACAACGGATGGACTCGTCGTGGTTGTAGCCGTAGCACCATAACAAACCACGATCGAACCAGAGCTGGGCCTGGGACGAGTTCGTCGTCACCGGGCGACTGTAGGTGCCCAAATCGTAATAGTCATGCATCGGTTTATCCTCTCGATCAGAGCATGGAACCTCGCAGAAAATCCTCGCAGGCCTGGAAGGATGTAGCGGTCTGATTTCCTGGAGACCGTCGATCGTTTAAGAGGTCCAGCATACCCCGGCAGTCCTGACTGAGCGGCGTAGCCGACGACAGGTGTGGAGCCGATGGAAGCCATGCGTACTCAGGCCCGGAGGACCATTGCTGACGTCGATAGTCACCATCAACTCAATGAAGTTCTCATAAAAAATCCGCAGCGTAACATCGCCTCCATACCCAACAACTACACCCCGGAGCACACCCTCATGAAACGCCATGTCCTTCTCAGCATCGCTTTCTCGGTATTTGCAGTTAACGCTTTCGCCGCTACCTCTGCTCACCCGGTTGTCGCTGAAGGCGGCTCGGATCGCCTGATTGAAAGTCGTGTGGCCGAAGGTGGTTCCGATCGTTTGATCGAGAACCGCGTTGCCGCTGATGGTTCGGATCGCTTGATCGAGAATCGCGTTGCCGCTGATGGCTCGGATCGTCTGATCGAGAATCGCGTTGCCGAAGGTGGCTCGGATCGCCTGATCGAACGCCGCGTCGCCGAAGGTGGTTCCGACCGCCTGATCGAAAGCCGCGCTGCATGAATGAATAGCACGACAGCAATACTCAACAAAAAGCCCGGCCTCACCCGCCGGGCTTTTTCGTGCACAAAGAATTCAGTCATCCCTTAATGCCTCTGCCGCACCTGTGATACATAACCACCTGATTGTGAATCACGTGCCCAATGAGGTTTGCCCATGTCCCACTCCCCACGCATACCGCAGCGGCTGACCTGCGCCCTGCTCGGTTTACTCGCTTGCGGCGCACAGGCCAGTACGCCCTCCCCGGCGCCCGACAGTTTGCAACCGTTGCTGGTGACGATGAACGAGCGCCTGAACATCGCTGATCTGGTGGCGCTGACCAAATGGGACAGCGGCAAACCGATTCAGGACAGTGCCCGGGAAGCGCAAGTCATCACCAACGCCAGGAAGATGGCCGTTGACCGAAAACTGAACCCGGACGAGGTCGCCGAATTGATCGCCGCACAGATCGAAGCCAACAAGCTGGTGCAGTACGGACTGCTCGCTCAATGGCACGCGGCGGGCAAGGCACCTGATATGCCACGGCCGGACCTCGCCAATCAAATCAGGCCACGGCTGGATGAGCTGCAAAACCGTCTGTTGCAGCAATACGCGGCCTTCGCGCCTTATCGCAACGACCCGGAATGTGCGAACTGGCTAGCCACGACGCGAGCCGGCCTGATCAAGGATGGCCTGCACGGTCAGGCACTGATTCGCGCCACCGGGGAGCTTTGTGTCATTGATCGATGACCGAGTAATTTATGCCCTTCGGACAGAGTGCCCAGGAATCAACTCGCGCCCGGCTGAAATTTCTTCCGGTAGGCCGCCGGAAGCAAGCCCACTCGTTGCCGGAAAAGCCTGCGAAATGAATTGCCGTCTTCGTAGCCCACTTTGTAGGTGATGCTGTCCAGGGTCATTCGTGTGGATTCGAGCAGGTGCTTTGCCTTCTCCAGACGCAGGGTTTGCAGGTAGGTAATGGGCGTGTAGCCGGTGGCTTCCTTGAAACGCCTTTTGAAATTCCTGACACCGAAACCGAATTGCCCGGCGACGTCATCGATCAGCAGCGGCTGATCGAAGTGCTCCTCCAGCCAGTTCTGGACCCGCAGGATGTCGCCATCCCCATGAGCCTTCGGCATTGACCACATGACATACACCGATTGCTCGCTGCGCACCGTGTCGATCAGCAAGTATTTGCCGCATTTCTGCGCCAGGTCCAGTGAAGCAAAGCGGCGCACGAGGTGCAGCAAAAGATCCATGGCGGCACTCGCACCACCGCTGGTGATGACGCGATTGTCTTCGCAGACGATCTGCGCCTCCTCCAGACAGACGTCGGCATACCGGCGGCGAAACAGGTCTGCAAAAGCCCAGTGCGTGGTGGCGCGAACACCGCCCAACAGACCCGCCTCGGCCAGCATGAACGCCGCCGTGCACATTGAAGCCACGACGGCGCCCTGTGAATGCTGTTGACGCAACCACGGCCCATAACCTGGAAAGTCAGGCAAGGCGTCCTTCAGGGTGAAGAGGAATCCGGGAATCAGCACCAGATCCGTTCGAGGGATCTCGGCGGTGGACCGGTCCACGTGCAGCGTCTGCCCTCCCCACGCGGTGACATTCCCCCCATCAAGAGAAGCGATGACCACATTGAACGGCGAGCCTGCGGTGTCGGCGAACAGGTTGGCGGCGCTGAGCACTTCCAGCGCCATCGTGGCGCTGGCGGCGGAACATTGATCGGCCAATAGCAGGGTGACGTGCATGAAGAGCCCCGTTGCGCTTTTCGCATGAAAAAAGTCATTTGCGCACCTACCTTACCCGATTCCCGCCGCCTAAAGTGCACCGGTCACTCAACCTTCGGCGTACTTATGAATCTCTGGTTTCGACTGTTCCTCATGCTGTTTCGTCGTCCATGGCGCAAGCCGGTCGACGCCTTGGCCACCACCGTCATCCGCCTGCGCGTGTGGCCGCTCGATCTCGACCTCAACCGGCACGTCACCAATGGCCGCTACTTCACCCTGGCCGACATCGGGCGCATGGATTACGTCTTGCGCAGTGGCGCGTTTCGCGTGGCGCTGCGCCACAAGGCGGTGCCGATCGTTGGCGATACCTGGGGCAAGTTTCGCCGTGAGCTGAAGCTGTTCCAGGCCTTCGAAATTCATACCCGAATGCTCGGCTGGGACGAAAAGTGGAGTTTTATGGAGCACCGCTTCGTGAGCCAGGGACGCGTGGTCGGCGTCGTCGTGATGCGAGGTCTGTTCCGCACCGCCAAAGGCACGGTTGCCCCTGGCGAATTCGCCCTGGAGTTAGGCTTGGCAGAACAGTCACTCGACATGCCGAAGTGGCTGACAGACTGGTCGCAAAGCTGCGACGACATGAGCCGCCAGCTCCGGGAGGAAGAAGGTCAACCCGCCCGGCACCCACAGACGGCGGAGTAAAATGAGTCGCTATGCTTGAACTGTTGCCAGGCTTGGCAGCAACTTCGTGAACGGAGGTGTTCGAGATGCAACTCATCATGCTGAAAATCGATAAACCGGAGGCAACGAACTTCATTTTGGGTCAGACGCACTTCATCAAGTCCGTCGAGGACATCCACGAAGCGTTGGTCAATGCCGTACCAGGTATCCAGTTCGGCGTGGCTTTTTGTGAAGCCTCCGGCCAATGCCTGGTGCGGTGGTCCGGCACCGACACCGCCATGATCGAGCTGGCGCAGAAGAACGCGAAAGCCATCGGCGCCGGCCATAGCTTCATCATTTTCCTGGGCGACGGTTTCTATCCGCTGAACGTACTGAACACCATCAAGATGGTGCCAGAGGTGTGCCGTATTTTTTGTGCCACCGCCAATCCCGTTGAAGTGGTTCTCGCCGAGACGGACCAGGGCCGAGCGATCCTCGGCGTCGTGGATGGCTTCTGCGCCAAGGACATTGAGGGCGACGCAGACATCCTGTGGCGCAAGAACCTGTTGCGGCAAATCGGCTACAAGCTGTGAATTGAAAGGGGTTTCGCTCATCGAGACTTGCATACGGCAACAGTAGGCTAAGCTTGGAGCAGCTCATTGCTCACGATGCTCGGTTCTGCAGGTTTTGGTTTTTTCTGGAGAGCGTCTGCAACAGCTACTTCAGACAGGCCCAAACATTTCACGCAGGATTGACGTGATGACCGAGCCCCTCCTCAGCTTTGATGCACTCAAGCGCGCCGCTGCCGCCGGTGAGATCGATACCGTTCTGGTCTGCATGGTCGACATGCAGGGACGATTGGTCGGCAAGCGATTCCAGGTCGAGTTTTTCATCGACAGCGGTCATGAAGAAACCCATTGCTGCAATTACCTCCTGGCCGACGACATCGACATGGAGCCGGTGCCGGGGTATGCCGCAGCCAGCTGGAGCAAAGGCTACGGCGACTTTGTGCTCAAGCCTGACATGACCACGCTGCGGCGCGTGCCCTGGCTGGAATGCACGGCGCTGGTGCTGTGCGATGTGCTCGATCACCACCATCGTCAGGACTTGCCCCACAGCCCGCGGGCCATTCTGAAAAAGCAGGTCGAGCGCCTGCGCGAGCGCGGCTACACCGGCATGTTTGCCTCAGAACTGGAGTTCTATCTGTTCGACGAGAGCTACGAGGCGATCCACAAGCGCAACTATCACAAACCGAAAACCGCCGGCCATTACATCGAGGATTACAACATCCTCCAGACCACCCGCGAGGAGCCGGTGCTGCGGGCGATTCGCAAACATCTGCAGGCGTCCGGCATTCCCGTGGAAAACTCCAAGGGTGAATGGGGACCGGGACAGGAAGAAATCAACATCCGCTATGCCGATGCGCTGACCATGGCCGACCACCACGTCATCATCAAACACGCCTGCAAAGAGATCGCGCAATTGCAGGGCAAGGCGATCACGTTCATGGCCAAGTGGCGCTATGACGCCGCCGGTTCCAGCAGCCATATCCATAATTCGCTGTGGGACAAGAACGCCAAAAAGCCGTTGTTCTTCGACGCCAAAGCCGAGTTTGGCATGTCGAAACTGATGCGTTCGTGGGTGGCCGGGCAGCTCAAGTACGCCAACGACATCACCTGCTTTCTCGCGCCCTACATCAATTCGTACAAGCGTTTCCAGGCCGGCACCTTCGCGCCGACGCGGGCCGTGTGGAGCCGCGACAATCGCACCGCAGGCTTTCGTTTGTGTGCAGAAGGCAGCAAGGCCATCCGCATCGAATGCCGCATCGGCGGCGCCGACCTCAACCCCTATCTGGCTTTCGCCGCGTTGATTGCGGCGGGCCTGGCCGGTATCGACGAGAAGCTCGACCTCGCACCGCCTTTCGAAGGCGATGCGTACGTTGACGAGCACTTGCCTGAAGTGTCGAAAACCCTGCGCGATGCCTGCGCCGGACTCAAGGCCTCAAGCATGTTGCGCGAAGCGTTCGGTGATGAAGTGATCGATCACTACGTACACACCGCCGAGTGGGAGCAGAAAGAGTACGACCGGCGAATAACCGACTGGGAATTGCAGCGCGGCTTCGAGCGCTATTGAGCACATCATGACTGTGAAGATTCAGCTCATCTCACCGGTCGATGGCCGGGTCTATGTCGAGCGCCAGTGTGCCGATATGGCGCAGGTCGATCGAGCGCTGGCCGACGCCACAATCGCCCAGGCGCAATGGCAGCGCCGGCCACTGAGCGAACGCGCTGTTTTGTGCAACGCGGCCGTGGACGCAATGCTGTCGATGCAGGCCGAAATCGTGCCCGAGCTGGCCTGGCAGATGGGCCGCCCGGTGCGCTTCGGCGCCGGCGAGTTGCGTGGCTTCGCCGAACGCGCCCGCCACATGATCGCTATAGCGCCTGAAGCCCTGGCAGCGGTGGAACCTGAGCCTGTCGCGGGTTTTCGGCGCTACATCAAACGCGAGCCGCTGGGTACGGTGCTGGTCGTCGCACCGTGGAATTATCCCTACCTGACGGCAGTGAATACGATCATCCCGGCGCTGATGGCCGGCAACAGCGTGATCCTCAAGCACGCCACGCAAACACTGCTGGTCGGTGAACGTTTCGCCGAGGCGTTTCGCCGCGCCAATCTGCCTGAAGGCTTGTTCCATAACCTGTTGCTTGATCATCGGCAGACCGCTGCGGTCATTGCTTCGGGGCGCGTGCAGCAAGTGAATTTCACCGGTTCGGTCGAAGCCGGAAAAGCCATGGAAACCGCCGCCACCGGACGTTTCATCGGCATGGGGCTGGAGCTCGGCGGCAAAGATCCGGCCTACGTACGGGCAGACGCCAACCTTGAGCAGGCGGTGGAGAACCTGGTGGACGGCAGCTTCTTCAACTCCGGACAGAGTTGCTGCGCCATTGAGCGCATCTACGTCGATCAAAAAATCTACCCGGTCTTTGTCGAGCGCTTCGTCGCCCTGACTCGCCAATACGTGCTGGGCAACCCGCTGGATGAAGCCACGACGCTGGGCCCTCTGGTGACACCGGGCGCGGCTGAATTCGTACGCGGACAGATCACCGATGCCCTGTCGAAGGGAGCCACTGCACTGATCGATCCAAAAGCCTTTCCCGCCGACGCACCCGGCAGCGCCTACCTCGCCCCGCAGGTCCTTGTGGACGTCACCCATCACATGTCGGTGATGCGCGAAGAAAGCTTTGGTCCCGTGGTCGGCATCATGCCGGTGGCCGGCGACGACGAAGCCATCGCCTTGATGAACGACAGCGCATTCGGGCTCAGCGCCTCCCTCTGGACCCAGGACCTCGCCGCCGCTGAACGGCTCGGCAACGAGATCGCCACCGGCACCGTTTTCATGAACCGCTGCGACTATCTGGACCCGGCACTGGCCTGGACCGGAGCGAAGAACAGCGGGCGCGGCGTCACCCTGTCGCGCCTTGGCTACGAGCACCTGACCCGAGCCAAATCCTTCCATCTGCGCCACGAGGTGTAGAACATGAGCCTGACTGGAAACTGGAATTACCCCACGAGCATCCGCTTCGGTGTCGGCCGCATCGCCGAGCTGGCCGAAGTCTGTCGCAGCCAGGGGATCCAGCGACCGTTGCTGGTCACCGACAGTGGCCTGGCCCGTGCCCCGATCACCACGGCAGCGCTGGACGCCTTGCGCGCCGCCGGACTTGGCGTCGCGCTGTTTTGCGATCTCAAGCCCAATCCGGTCGAAGCCAACCTGGCCGGTGGGCTCGACGCCTGGCGCGTTGGCAAACACGATGGCGTGGTCGCTTTCGGCGGTGGCAGCGGCCTGGACATGGGCAAGCTCATTGCCTTCATGAGCGGCCAGACCCGACCGGTCTGGGATTTCGAAGACATCGGCGACTACTGGAACCGCGCCGACGACAGCCACATCGCCCCCGTCATTGCCGTGCCGACCACCGCGGGGACCGGTTCCGAAGTCGGCCGTGCGGCGGTGATCATCGACGAGCGGACGCACACCAAACGCATCATCTTTCATCCGAAGATGATGCCGCGGGTGGTCATCAGCGACCCGGCCCTCACCGTCGGCATGCCGGCCAAGGTCACCGCTGGCACCGGCATGGATGCCTTCGCGCATTGCCTGGAATCGTACTGCGCCCCCGGTTTTCATCCCATGGCTGAAGGTATTGCGGTGGAAGGCATGCGCCTGGTCGCCAATGCCCTGGTGCGGGCCGTGCACACACCGTCTGACCTTGAGGCCCGAGGGCAAATGCTCGCGGCGGCCGCGATGGGCGCGACTGCCTTCCAGAAAGGCCTGGGCGGGATGCACGCGCTCTCGCATCCGGTGGGCGCCCTGTACGACACCCATCACGGCATGACCAATGCCACGTTCATGCCCTATGTCCTGCAGTTCAATCGCTCGGCCATCGAAGAGCGCATCACCCGTCTGGCGGCGTATCTGCGCCTGCCCTCGCCGGGTTTTGACAGTTTCCTGGCCTTCGTCCTCAAGCTGCGCAAGGACATCGGCGTACCGCATACGCTGGTTGAACTGGGCGTGGATGATCGGCAGGCCGACCTGATCGCGGACATGGCGATTGTCGATCCTTCGGCCAGCGGCAACCCGCTGCCACTGACACGGGACGGCGCGGCACACATTTTCGACGCGGCTTATCACGGCCGTATTTAGAGCAGTTGACTGTCCATGGTCGAGACATGAACACATGGCATGGACAGGTCAGTGGGACACAGGAGCAGTACGACAAGGGGTTGAAGGCCAGCCCATCCGGCCATCCGGATGGATGCGTATCAAAACCTGAAGGGGCACACATAATGAATCCAGCAAGCCAACCCGGCACCAGCGCGTCGCAAGACGATGACGTCAAGGTGTTGCACAGCATGGGTTACGCCCAGCAACTCTCACGACGAATGGGCGTTTTCTCCAACTTTGCCATTTCCTTTTCGATCATCTGCATCCTCTCGGGTGGCATCAACTCACTGGCTCAGGGCACTTCGGGCGCGGGCGGTGCGGCAATCGGGATCGGCTGGCCAATCGGGTGCCTGATCTCCGGGGTATTCGCCATGGCCATGGCGCAGATTTCCTCGGCCTACCCCACCGCTGGCGGCCTCTATCACTGGGGCTCGATTCTCGGTAACCGCTTCACCGGCTGGCTGACGGCCTGGTTCAACCTGTTGGGACTGGTGACGGTGCTCGGCGCGATTAACGTCGGTACCTATTACTTCTTTTTCGGTGCTTTCGGACCGGCCCTGAGCATGGAAGACACCACCACGACACGGGTCATTTTCCTGGCCATCCTGACCGGCATCCAGGCCTTGTGTAACCACTTCGGTATCGGCCTGACCGCAAAGCTCACCGACTTCTCGGGCTATCTGATTTTTGCCACGGCGATCGCCTTGACCATCGTTTGCCTGATCGCGGCACCCAGCTATGAGTTCGCCCGGTTGGTGACCTTCGGCAACTATTCCGGCGAGGCCGGCGGCAGCGTCTGGCCACAAGTCTCCAATGGCTGGATCTTCATGCTCGGCCTGCTGTTGCCGATCTACACCATCACCGGCTACGACGCCTCTGCGCATACCTCCGAGGAGACCCGAAATGCGGCGATCTCGGTGCCGGTCGGGATGGTCATGTCGGTGGTCTGGTCACTGCTGTTTGGCTGGCTCATGCTCAGCTCGTTTGTGTTGATGCTGCCCAGCATGGACGAAGCGGCGACGCACGGCTGGAACGTGTTCTTCTGGGCGATGGACACTCAGGTGAACCCGATCGTCAAGACGGCGCTGTACCTGGCGATTTTCATCTCGCAATTTCTCTGCGGGCTGGCGACCGTGACCTCGGTCTCACGGATGATTTTCGCGTTCTCGCGTGACGGCGGCCTGCCCTGCTCAACCGCACTGGCCAGGGTCTCGCCCAAGCATCGCAGCCCCGTGGCGGCGATCTGGACCGGTGCCACACTGGCGGTGCTGTTCGTTTGGGGATCGTCCGTGATATCGATCGGCGAAACGCCGGTCTACACCATTGTGGTGTCCTGCACGGTGATCTTCCTGTTCTTCTCCTTCGTCATTCCCATCATCCTCGGCCTGTTTACCTACGGCACCTCAAAGTGGCCGACCATGGGGCCGTGGAACATGGGGCGCTTCTGGTATTCATTCTTCGCCATCCTCTCGATCCTCTCGATGGTGATCATTTTCGTCATTGGCATTCAGCCGCCGAACGATTGGGCGCTGTACATCACCATCGGTTTCCTGATCCTGACGGCCATCATCTGGTTCGGTTTTGAAGCCCGACGCTTCCAGGGGCCACCGACGGGCGACATGATCGTCAAGCGCCAGGCGGAAATCGCCGCGGCTGAAGAGGCGTTGAATAAACAGGCGGGTAGCTGATTGCCGATCAGTTAAACGAAAGTGACCCCATGCAGGAGCGAGCTTGCTTGCGATGGTCGTTAACGAAGGCGCGTGTTTACTGGGCAAACGCGGCGTTCTGGAGTTCATCGCGAGCAAGCTCGCTCCTACAAGGGTGCAGGGTGGAGTCGAGACGATGAAGCACCTATTCACGGTCGTTGCGGCGACCCTCGCACTGTGCGTTTCGGCCCTCGCCAGCGCAGCGCCCGCTGATAACGCCAAGGCCCTCCAGCCCTTCCACGTCGATGTGCCGGACAAGGATCTCGCCGATCTGCGCAACCGCCTCGCGGCGACCCGCTGGCCGGACAAGGAAACGGTTCCCGATCAGTCCCAAGGCGCACAACTGGCCAAGCTGCAGGCGTTGATTCACTACTGGGGCACCGATTACGACTGGCGCAAGGCCGAGGCGCAGCTCAATGCCTTGCCGCAGTACACGGCCACCCTCGACGGAGTCGACATCCACTTCATCTGGGTACGCTCCCCTCACCCGAACGCGCTGCCAATGATCATGACCCACGGTTGGCCAGGCTCCGTGTTCGAGTTCATCAAGGTCATCGGCCCGCTCACCGATCCGCCCGCCCACGGAGGCAACGCCGCCGATGCATTCGATGTCGTGATTCCGTCCATTCCGGGTTACGGTTTCTCCGGCAAGCCGAGTGGCATCGGTTGGGACCCGGACCACATCGCACGGGTCTGGGCGCAGCTGATGCAGCGCCTCGAGTACAGCCGTTACGTCGCCCAGGGAGGCGATTGGGGCGGCCCCATCACCAGCGCAATGGCACGCCAGGCACCGGCCGGATTACTCGGTATCCACCTCAATCTGCCGGCGACGATACCTGCGGAAGCAACCGCCGCGCTCGCTGTCGGCGGGCCGGCACCGGCAGGATTCTCCGACGAGGAACGCGCGACCTTCGACGCCGTCTCCACACTCGTCAAACAGGGAAACCTGGCCTACAGCGCGATGATGGCCGCGCGGCCGCAGATGATCGGTTACGGCGCGACGGATTCACCGACCTTCCTCGCGGCGCTCATGCTCGTGCATCCAGGCTTTGCCAAATGGTCGTACGGCGCCGACCCGCAACAGTCGCCGACGAAGGATCAAGTGCTGGACGACATCACGCTGTACTGGCTGACGAACAGCGCCACCTCGGCGGGACGGCTCTACTGGGAGAACATGGGACGAAGCCCTCTTTCTTCAGCGGCACAGAAGACCACCGAGATTTCGCTGCCAGTGGCCGTCACCGTGTTTCCCGATGACGTCTATTACCCCCCGGAGTCCTGGGCCAGGCGCGCCTATAGCCACCTGATCTACTTCCGCCAGGCCGACAAGGGCGGCCACTTCGCGGCCTGGGAACAGCCGCAGCTCTTTACCGAGGAACTTCGCGCGGCGTTCCGCTCGCTGCGCTAAGTCCCAAGGCGCTACCCATGGCTTTCTGGAAAATGTCGGATTTGCGCATCTCTCATCGTGTGGCCGGTGATGGCGTTGATGTGGATCATCGGGCTCATGGTCGCCAAACGCCGCTATCAATGAAAAACAAACTGAAAGAGCTGCGTGCCGAGCTCAAATGGTCGCAGGTCGACCTGGTCACTCGACTGAATGTCTCGCGACAAACGATCAATGCGCTGGAAAACGGCCGGTATGAATGAAAACGGGCGCCTGAAGAGGCGCCCGTTTTGTTTGTCCGGATCACTGCGGCTGAAAGGTCTGAAGGTAAGCCAACACGTTTTCGATTTTCTCCAGATCGCTGAGCCCCCAGAAAATCATGCGGGTGCCGGGGACCACTTTCTTTGGATCTTCGAGGTACGCGGTGAGGGTTTCGCGGGTCCAGACGATGCCGGCTGATTTCATCGCGTCGGAATACTGGTAATCCGTCGTGCTGCCAGAAAGTCGCCCAAAAATACTATTGAGTTGCGGACCAAAAGAACCCCGTGCCGAATCCCCGACCTGATGGCAGCCGCCACATATCCGGTTGAACAGTTTGCCGCCCGCCTCGGCATCGCCGGCCGCTTCGGCCAGGGTGCTGAATAGTCCCGCATTGAGCACCAGGGCAAAAGTGAGTGCAGTGATGTTCTTCATGTACGTTTCCGGATCGGGTGTTGTTGACAGCAACGGTGGGCCATTTCACCACGGCAGGCTGAAGAGGCACAGGGGGTGAACCTCTCGGGACGGGGGTGATTTGGCCAAGACGATGTATCCCCGACGTATCAAACAGGGACATTTGTAAGCAACTCCCTGAGCATGCCCCTCGGATACAGCGTGATACACAACGCCGTGCGACTGAACCGACAATCCGCAAACACAGGCAGAAACGAAGATCAGGCCGCAAGCCGCCCATCACTTGGTAACATCCAGCACACTTATATGAAGATTTAATGTCTGGAAGGTTTTTGGTGAACACCATGCGTCACTGGTTACAGCGCCCCCACGCGCGCCTTATCGCCCTGATCGGACTGGTTCTGATCGTGCCTTTGTGCCTGCGCGCGGTGCTGGGTTGGTCAAATCCGCTCGGCTACCTGTCTGACGTGGGCATCGCGAGCCTGCTCATCGTTCTGTTGCATCGCCGTCCCTGGTGGTTGGCGCTCCCGTTTCTGCTGGCCTGGGGCCTGATGACGCTGGCCACCGCCGAACTGGTCAGTGCAGTGGGCAGGCTTCCCAATGCCTCGGACCTGCACTACCTGATCGACCCCCAGTTTCTGGAAAACTCTACCGGCGGCGGTTTCGCCCAACCCTGGCTGGCGGCCGCCCTGTTGGGCGCACTGACGGTCTGGCTGCTCACTCACTGGGCAGGTCGTTCGACATCCGCCCCGGGCCTGCCTCGAAATGCCTGGGCCGCCCCGCTGCTGCTATTGGTCGCCCACTGGGGCGCCCAGCACCTGCACCCCTCTGATGAAGACCAATGGCGCCTGTTCAACCTGCCGCATCAATGGCTGGCCGCGAGCGTTGGCGATGTTCAGATACGCGCAGAAGAGTGGCTGGACGGTGACGTTGTCGATATCCCGCCGCGGATGGCCGGGCTTACCGAACTCGATCTGGACGGGCAGAAGCTGCTCGCAGCACCGGGACGCGCACGTAACGTATTGATCATCGCGCTGGAAGGCATCCCCGGCGCTTACGTCGGCGTTAACCGCCAGGCCTTGCACAGCAGCTATCAAGAAAACCTCATGCCCAATCTCAGCCGCTGGGCAGAACGCGGCATGAACACGCCGGACTATGTGCTGCACAGCCATCAAACCATTCGTGGCCTGTACGCGATGCTTTGCGGCGATTACGACAAGCTCGACAACGGCACCCCCAAGGGCGTCGAGATGCTGACCCAGAACGAACGCAACCGGGCATGCCTGCCGGCCCAGTTGCACAAGAACGGGTTTGCCACGCACTACCTTCAGGGCGCAGGCCTGCGTTTCATGGCCAAAGACAAGATCATGCCGCACATCGGCTTCGATACGACGCTGGGCCTGGAATGGTTCACCAATGCGTCCTACCTGGATTTCCCCTGGGGCAAGGATGACAAGGCCTTCTTTGAAGGAGCGCTGGATTACGTCGGCCAGCTGAAAAAACAGGACAAGCCATGGATGCTGACCCTGCTGACCGTCGGCACCCACCAGCCCTACTCGGCGCCCGAAGACTACTTGCAGCGCTATGACACACCCAAGCAGGCCGCCGTCGGCTATCTGGACGATGCCTTGGGGGAATTTCTAGGCAACCTGGAGCGTCAGGGCATCTTGAAAGACACCCTGGTGGTGATCACGTCAGATGAATCCCACGGCATCGATGGCGTGCGCCTGGCGTCCTCCTGGGGCTTCAATCTGATGCTGGCCCCCGAGCAGGCGCAGTTGCCGAAGGTGAAGTCCGGGGTGTATGGACATGTTGACCTGAGCACTTCGATACTCGACTATTTCGGCCTCCCCGTCCCCACGGCCCTGAGTGGTCGCTCGCTATTTCGGGACTATGAAACGGGTCGCGAAATCATGTCGTTCACCAACGACAAGCTTCGCTATCACGACGGTCAGGGCACGTTGACCGAATGCGATTTTCAACAGCGCTGCCGGTACTACACCAGCGCCGGCTTCATCGCCGACCGTGCGACGTTTGCCGGCCAGTACGGCGGCAAGCGCGCCCGACAGATCACCGCCAGAGCCACGGCCCTGGATCGCACCGTGTTGCCGACACCGCTGAACCAGCACTACCAGTTCGGCAGCCCGGCGATCATCGCGCTTCAATCGCAAATCAAGGATGACTGGGCCGATAACCTCATCGGCGCGCAGTATCTGGAAATGCCCAAGGGTTCACAGACGCGTGTACGGCTGACCGTGCGCTCGGTAGACCCGCAACAAGACGCCTACATCCTGCTCAAGGCCAAGGAGCTGGAGCAGGATGTGCCACTGGGTCTGCCGGCAGAAATGGTCGTCACCGCTGACCAGCCGCTGGTGATGGATTTCAGCTTTGACAATCCGCAATCGCGCAAGGCGTTCTCGTTCCATTTGCTGGGCTACGGGTTGGGGGCTGTTGAAGTGAGCGACTTCAGTGTGACCACTGAATTACCGGGGCAAGAGGAGTCGCAGCAAGAGGCATCCGACGACAGCATCGCCCAATCCAGCTGAGTGGCACGATCCGAACAGCACCGTCAAAAAAGCCCGGTTAATCCGGGCTTTTTCACGTCAGTGCGCTGGTCAGCGGGTGCAGCGCTGAACTGCTTCGCGCAATGCCACGACCATTCGTCGGGAAGACATCAAGCGCCCCATTGACACCAACTGTCTTCTGCGTGAATATTATTACATCGTATGCGATACAAGCGTATGCGATAACAAATAAAACCTACCGTCATTTTGAGAGTTCATCCCATGAGCAAGATCGAAAAAGTCCTGGCCACCGGCAAAACCCACACCGCCAGCAGCACCGGCAATACTTCCCGCGGCCATAACGGTAGCCTCGACATCACCCTGTCGACCCCCGGCAACGCGAAGCCGGCACACGTGTTCGCCGCTACTCAACCGCACCCGACTGCCGAGCAACTGTTCGCCGGCGCATGGTCGGCCTGCTACACCGCCGCCGTCGGGCTCGTGGCCAATGACTTGAACGTGGTGCTGCCATCTGATCTGTCCGTCGACATCGAAGTCGATCTGGGTCAGACCGGTGCGGCCTACTTCCTTCAGGCTCGGTTGACTCTGCGAGTGCCAGGCCTGCCGCTCGATATCGCAACGACCCTGGCGCACACCGCCGACCAGATCTGCCCGTACTCGAAAGCGACGCGCGGCAACATCGACGTGGCCCTGAACGTTCTCACCGCGTGAAACTGACAACGATTAACGGCTTTAATACATCATATATATCGCATGCGATATAAGCGCATACGAAACTTACTCTGAAGCATTTAGGGAGTCACCCATGAGCAAGATCGAAAAAGTCCTGGCCACCGGCAAAACCCACACCATCGTCAGCGCTGCTGGCAACACTTCACGCGGCCATAACGGCAGCCTCGACATCACCCTGTCGTCGCCTGGCAGCGCGAAACCTGCGCACGAGTTCTCGGCCATCCAGCCGCACCCGACCGCAGAGCAACTGTTCGCCGGGGCATGGTCGGCTTGCTTGATCGCCGCAGTCGGCCTCGCGGCCAAGGACATGAAAGTGACGCTGCCAGCCGATCTGTCCCTCGAAATCGAGGTCGACCTGGGCCAGACCGGTCAGGCTTACTTCCTGCAGGCCCGGATTAATCTGCGCGTGCCGGGCGTGGCGCACGACGTCGCAACAGCGCTGTTGCATACCGCCGACCAGATTTGCCCGTACTCGAAGGCGACACGCGGCAACATCGACGTGGCCCTGAACGTTCTCACGGCGTAATGAAGTCTGTGGCCGATTCGCCTTTGCTGGCGAACCGGCCACAGCCAAACGTTAGAGCCGTTCCCGACACGATCGCATACGAGGTATATTTCACTTTTGCAGGCCTGCAGTCGCTGGCCAAAGAGGATGCACATGAAACCCAACGACGAAACGGCCCTGGAGAACCTGAAGCTCGCCGACTTCCTGTGTTTTGCGGTCTATTCCACAAACCTGGCCTTCGGCAAGGCCTACAAACCGTTCCTCGAACAACTGGGGCTCACCTACACGCAATACATCACGATCGTTGCGTTGTGGGAGGCAGACCATCAAACCGTCGGCAGCCTCGGCGAAAAGCTGTTTCTCGAATCGAACACGCTCACGCCGATCCTGAAAAAGCTCGAAGCGATGGGTTATCTGCAACGGCAGCGCGACCCCGAGGACGAGCGCCAGGTGCGGATCAGCCTGACCAAGAGCGGCCGGGATCTGCGCGACAACCAACCGGAAACGGGACTCGCCGACGCGACGGGCCTGACACCGGACGAATTCATCCAAATGCAGCGGTCGGTCGTGAAGCTGCGCAACAGTCTCATCAAGTCGGTCAAATCCGGGGAGTGAGCGATTCTCTCTGCCACGCCCGACGCAACAGACCGATAACCTCGTCATCCGAGGTCTGGGAAAAATCCATGTACCAATGGCCGATCGACATCAACCACTCGGGCATGAGTGGGCATACCAGCTCGTCCACCTCGCTGCGCAGCGCCTCGGCCGTCTCAAGCGGCGCCACGGGCACGGCAACGGCAATGCGCGACGGCGCCTGCACACGCACTGCGTGTATCGCCGCCATCATCGAGGCGCCTGTCGCCAGGCCGTCGTCGATCAGAATCACCCGTTGATCCTTGAGTTGCACAGGCGCGCGCGTTGCGCGGTAAACCTGCTCACGACGCAACAGCTCCCGGGTTTCCCGCGCGACCACGGCATCGAACGTGGCCTGATCAATCGGGTGAACCCGCAACGCGTCTTCATTGAGGATTTGTATGCCGCCGCTGGCAATGGCGCCCATGGCGAACTCCTGGTGGGACGGAACCCCCAGTTTGCGCACCAGCATCAGGTCCAGGCGAACCTCCAGGGCCGTGGCTACTTCATAGGCGACCGGAACGCCGCCACGGGGCAAGGCAAGGACGATGACATCGGGTCTACGCGCGTATTTGAGCAGCGGTGCCACCAGGCTTCGACCGGCAGCAGCCCGGTCCTGCAAGATGGTTTGCGATGAGGAACTCTGAGTCACTTGAATACCTCCTAAGGCGATCACGCCTGTCGGTTCGCATCACACGACTACCCAGGATTGTCGGTCTGACTGTGGCCGACATCAAGTTCAGCCATGACGCTCGCCACTAGACCGCCAGAATGCTGCAAGGCACCTGATACAGAATATGCTCGGTCGTGCTGCCCAGAAGCTTTTCCAGCCCATGGGACCGGGTTCTGCCCATCACGATCACATCCACCTGGTGCTCGTAGGCGAACTCGCTCAACGCCGAGACGGGATGCCCCTTGATGAAATGTCGTTGGTCAGCGGGCACGCCAAACCTTCCGGCCAACTTGAGGAAAGATTTTTCCAGGTCTGTGCGCAACTCCCTGGTGAGCTCCGCCAACGTCAGACCGCTGCCGCCCAAATCCCCCAGGAAGGCTGCCGAAATGTCACAGGCATACAGCAAATGCAACTCGGCATTACACTGCATCGCCAGGCTGGAAGCCTGCTTGATGATCCGGTCATTCAGCTCGTTGTCCGCAGACTCCGATTCCGACACTTCGACCGCGGCCACGACCTTGCGCGGTAACACATAGCCGCTCCCGCCCACCAGATAAACCGGTACCGGGCAGTGACGCAGCAAGTGCCAGTCCAGCGGGGTGAAGAACGCGCGTTTGAGCGCTGATTCATGCTGAACTTCCTTGATCAACAGGTCGGGCTGCATGTCCGTGACGTGATCAAGAATGTCTTGCTGAAGGTCATCGGCCCATGCCACTTCCGTGGTCACGTCGAGCCCGCGGCCACGCAGATTTTTTGCCTGAGCCTTGAGCCAGTCGCGATGATCCTGCAGGTAATTTTCCCTGGCCGTTTCACGCACGCCCTCTTCAAGCAGCGACAGCATGTCCAACGATTTCATCAACGCCGCCATATGCAAACTTGCCCCACTGGCCTTGGCCAGCGCGGCGGCGTGATTGATCGCTTGGGAATCGCGCAGGGCCGGGTTGATGATCAGTAACAACCGTTGATACTGGCTCATGATCTGACTCCAGGCAGATGGGTATTCGACGCCTGCCGCTGCGTCTTCGCTGGATCAGGCACCAGCGTTATTCCAGATTCCGCCCCCAACGTCTGCCTGATCTTGACCTATATCAAACCCCTGCATTTCCCATTTGTCGACTATTGAACGCCACCGTCACGAGTCTCTGATCCAGATCAAAGTCAAACGGCGTCAGCGGCGTAAAAAGGAATGAGCCGCGTGGTTCGTTACCGCACGCGAACCTTTCAAGCCAGCTGGAGGATCGCACCATGCTCAATGTCAAAGACCACAATGATCGGGCCGCTGCCGCCTACGCCGCCGTCACCGGACAATACTGGATCGAAGCACTCAGGGATGGTCGCCACGTGTTGATCCGGCCGCTGGAGGACAAGGACCGCGATCGTGAATATGCCTTTATCAAGCGTCTGTCCCCCGAGTCCCGGCACATGCGCTTTCTCGCGCAGATCAACGAACCCGGCACCGCCTTGCTCGATCAGTTGATGGACACCGACGGCAAGCACCGCCTGGCGTACTGCGCACTGGTCCACGAGAACGGCGAACTGATCGAGATCGGCATCAGCCGCTACGCCGCCACGGGCGAGCGCGAGTGTGAATGCGCGGTAACGGTCGCCGATGAATGGCAGCGCCTGGGCCTCGGCACGATCTTGATGGAGCACTTGATCAAGACCGCCCGCAGAAGCGGTTTTCGCCAGATGTATTCGGTCGACTCCTCCAGCAATGGCCCCATGCGAGCACTGACCAAAGCCTTGGGTTTCGAGACGCGAAGCGATCCCGACGACAGCTGCCAGGTCATTCATCGCCTCCACCTGTAAAACAATCGCCCTGCGACGTCTCGACCAACGGTTCGTCGCGGGGCGATCTATATTCACGATTGCAGGGTTCTGCCCGGCTTGATCGCCAGCACACTGCAGGGCGCCTGATGCAACAGCTGCTCGGCGGTGGTTCCCAACAGTTTGTTCAATCCCTTGTGCTGCACCGTCCCCATGACAATGACGTCCGTACGGTGACTTGCTGCGAAATCACAAATGCTCGACAGCGGCGCACCCTCGATGAAATGACGACGATCCGGCGGCACCCCGTGGCGTTCGGCCAGGGCGGCGAATGTCTCAAGTTGTGCCTGGCCCAACACTTCATAGAGGCCTGCGCCCAGAGGCAACGCGCCAGCCCCCATATCCTGGACATACACCGCCGTCCAGTCATAGGCATGCAGCAGCTCAAGGCTGGCGTCGCATTGCTCGGCCAGCTTCACCGCCGCGTCGATGATCTGATCGTTGAACACCTGGTCCTGGTCTTCGCTGCGCAGTACATCGACGATGGCCAGCACGTTGCGTGGACGCGGGTTGAGGGCGTTGGTCACCAGATGCACCGGCACCGGACAATCGCGCAGCAACTGCCAATCCAGCGGCGTGAAGAAGACCCGTTTCAATACGGATTCCTCCTCGGCGTCCTTGATGATCAGCGCCAGGGGCATTTCGCTGACAAAGTGCAGGATTTCCTCGAAAGGATGCTGTACCCAAACCACTTCGCTGGTGACCTCGACCCCGTGCCTGCTCATCAGCTCGGCTTGCTCCTCTAGCCATCGCCGGTGGCGCTCCAGATACCCGTCCCGGGCCCGGCTGACTTGCTCGGGAGCGAACAGGCCGACCAGCGCCAGGGCCTGCAAATAATCGAACGCCACGATGTGCAGTGGCATTTGCATCACGCGGGCCAATGCGGCGGCACGGTCGAACGACGGTGTGCGGGTCATGGCTGATGGGGCGATTAACAGTAAACGCTGAGTCTGCGGCATAAGGCACCTCGGCACGTAGCCATCTCAATGCTAAAGGGAACTCCAGATTGAGCGCTACAGGTTCAGACGACTTGATCTTAGTCAGCTACGGGGCAAGATGCCTGTCAGTGCAGCAAGGTGCCGGCCTCGCGATCAACACGGTGGATGGTGCCGTCATGCGTCACCGCACGTCGGACGGCCATCAGCGTTTTTCGCCTGTTTGACACAGATCAAGCCCCCTCCCCTGACCAACGGCAGGATCAGCACAAGCCTTCACGGCTGACGTCGCGTCCCTGCCATCGAGGGCCAGCGTCTCTGCGGTTACTCAAGGGAGATTTGTCATGTCTGAGCAATCACGTTTCATGCTGGTCGCCTCGCCCCTGATGGAAAACAGCCCCGCCTTCGACCGGGCCGCAGCGCTGGCCAAGGCTGAAGGCGCGGCGCTGCACATTGTGGCCTTCGATTACCTGGAAGGTCTGGCGACCGCCAGCATGGTCAACGAACAAGCGCTGGAGCAGATGCGGCTCGGGTATGTCGAGCGCCATCGCCAGTGGCTTGAAGAACAGGCCCGTCCGTTGCGCAAAATCGGTGTGCAGGTCACCACTGAAGTGGTCTGGGTGGAAAGGCCCTTGCAGGAAATCCTCGTTCACCTCAAAGAACAACCGATGGCCGTGCTGATCAAGGCGCTGGAGCACGAGTCGCTGCTGTCGCGCCTGATGTTCACGCCCCTCGATATCCATCTTTTACGCGAATGCCCGGTGCCTCTGCATTTTGTCAGCCATGTAAAGCACGCTTTGCCGCGCAAGATCGTTGCGGCGGTCGATCCCTTCCATCGCGATGGTCAGTACAAAGGCTTCAATGACAGGATTCTGCGCGAGGCGACAAAACTGGCGAGTAGCTGTAACGCCGAACTCGATGTGATCTATGCCCATGACCTTTCATCCATCAGTGCGGACGAATTCGGCTTCGACAATGGCTCGGCGTTTTTCTCGTCAGGCACCGCCAAGACCCTGTTCGATGCACAGGCCGATGCCTTCAGGGAACTGGCCGAACGCAACGGCATTGCGCCGGAGCAGCAGCACATGATCATGGGCAACCCGGCCAAGGTCCTCGCCAGTTACGCCGCGGCCTATGACGTCGATGTGATTGTCATGGGCAGGATCGGGCATCGCGGCCTGGGTCGCCTGGTGGGCAGCACGGTCGAGCATCTGTTGTACAAAATGCCGTGCAGCGTCTGGGTGGTTTCGCCAGAAGTACTGACCGATTGACTTCAGGCATCACCCGCCAAAGCCCTAACTGTGCAGCTCGTCCGTCACGAAAAGCGCGCTCAGCCGTTTGATCCACGGCGTTGCCAGCAGCACGACGGGGACGATGGTGAGCCAGGCCAGTAACCAGGCGTTGAACCAGTGTGCGAGCAACGCACCCACCGAAAGGCCGGACGGGCTGGCAATCGCCGTGGCCACTGCGCAGGTGATTGCAGACTGGATCACAGCCGCAGCCTGTGGACGATAACGTGGGGAGAGTCTGGGCATTTTCCGGGTCTCGTCATGGCAGGCTGCACCCCGTCCAGCGAGGTGCAGCCAGATTGCGTCAGGCCTGCTTGGCCTGGAGATACTCAAGGGTTTGCGCGGTGCTCCACAGGGCATTGGCGATGTAGCGATAGTTGATCAGCGCCGCCAGATAGCCATCCCCTTCGGGGGTCGTCGGGCCGGCAGTCGCGTCCCGGACTACCGCCACTTCAAAGCCAAGTTCCAGCAGTTCACGAAGGTGCGATTCGACGCAGAGGTTCGCCGCCATCCCCGCCAGAATGATTTGCGAGACGCCTTTCTTGCGCAGCTGCAGCGCCAGGTCATTGGTTTCCGGGCCGTACACCTTGTGCGGCGAAGCGATGATGGTTTTGCCGTCGAGGATGTAGGGTTTGTACTCGGGCATGAAGTCGGCACCGGAGTTCTCGAAACCGTCGAGGGTCAACGGGCCTTTGCGATCGAACATGCAGATACTGTGCATGACTTTCTCGAGCGGCCCGCCGAAATGCCAGTCGTGGTCGCAGGGATAGTAGTAATGCGGCGAGACGGCGACGGTGATGCCGGCACCCTTGGCGGCAGCAAACAGCTGCCCCAGGTGTTTGACCACATCGTGCTCGACGACGCTCTTGCCAAATACAGCCCAGCTCACGCCTTCGGGACTGAGGAAGTCGATCTGCGGGTCGATGACCACCAGCGCGGCCCGGCTGAGGTCAAGCTTCATGCCCGGATCAGGCAGTGCAGGCTCTGTCGGGTCGGCATACGGGGACGCGGTGCGAGGTGAAGGGGTGCTCATGACGATGGACTCCGGTCAACTTCAGGAAATATCTCGTCCCGCCATGGCGCCCGGGTGGGGTGTTGTCTACCATCGGCGAGAACTTCATCCTATTGCCGCGTCCTGTCGGGGTTTTGCCCGGACGTGCTGAGTCTTTACCCGGTCGTCTCTATCATGGATATCCTTTCCGAATTCTTCGAGCGCACCCACCTCCAGGGCCGGCTGTTCTTCTCCGGTCGGGTGGAGGGCACGCTGGTCCTCGACAAGCCACCGGGCATGGCGTTCATCCACGTCATCAGTCGGGGTGGCATCGACCTGGTTCAGCCCGGACTGCCGAAGATTTCGATCGCCGAGCCCAGCGTGCTGTTTTGTCCGAGCAGTTGCCGTTACCAGTTGCGCTCAAGTGCATCACAGGGTGCCGAGCTGATCTGCGCCTCGTTCCAGTTCGGGCGCAACTCGCTGCAGCCCTTCCCCCTCGGGCTCACGGAAACGCTGGTTTTTCCTATCAGCCGCCTTGAAAACATGGCCCCCGTGATCGGTTCGCTGATCGGCGAATTCCAGGATCAGGCACCCGGCAGAACCAAGGCGCTCAATCTGCTGCTCGAATACATTTTCGTGTTGCTGGTGCGGCGCTCCGTCATCGAAGGAAAGATCTCCAGCGGCCTGTTCTATGCCCTCCAGGACGGGCGTTTAGGGGCGGTGTTCAACCGCATCCACCTGGAACCCGAGGCGCTGTGGACCGTCGAGAAGCTGGCTGCCCTGGCGAACATGTCCCGGTCGAAATTCTCGGCGTGCTTCACCCGGATCATGGGGGTATCGCCCATGGGTTACGTCACCGCGTGGCGGATGAAAGTGGCCCAGGACCTGCTGCGCGACGGAGTTCAGATCAAAGTGATCGCCGCGTCGGTCGGCTACAGCTCGCAAGCCTCGTTCTCCAGAACCTTCCTGAACGTGGTGGGCTCGCCGCCGGCCGAATGGCTCAAGCGCGATGCCAGCGGGGACACACCGCCCGTAACGGCCTACGTGCGCCGAACCGGGTCGGACGACTCGCCCATTGAAATGACTTAACCGCCCGCCAAAGAGAGAGAAAAATGGTCACTTGTTATCTGCGGTATGTGCTTGATCCCTACCAGATCGAAGCGTTTGAACACTATGGAAAACTGTGGATTCCCCTCGTCGAGAAATTCGGCGGCCAGCATCACGGCTATTTCCTGCCGTCCGAAGGCGCCAACAACATTGCCTTGGCGATGTTCACCTTTCCCAGCCTTTCAGCCTACGAGCGCTATCGGCAGGACTCCATGAACGATCCGGAATGCATCGCGGCCTTCAAGTTCGCCGAACAGACAAAATGCATTCTCAGCTATGAACGCAGTTTTTTCAGGCCGGTGTTTGGCGCCCAAGGGGATCAGGCGGTTTGACTCAGCCGTGTTTCAAATCGAGGCAGTAGGTGTAGTAACCGGCATCGCGCACATAACCCAGGGACTCATACAACCGTTGCGCCCCGTGGTTATCCGTGGCCGTTTCCAGCACCATGCCTTTGGCGCCGGTCAACAGCGCAAAGGCACGTGCGGTGTTCATCAGCAACGTCCCTACCCCTCGCCCTCGGGCGGCGGGTGTGGTGAAGAGGTCGCTGAGCAGCCAGGCGCGGTGCGCGTCGATGGAGGAAAACGTCGGGTACAGCTGGACGAAACCCAGCGCTTCGCCGTTGACGTCCCGGGCATAGAAGATCGCGGATTCGTCCCGGGCGATGCGCTCGGCGATGAAGGCGCGAGACTGCGGCAGGTTCGAGGGCTGGCCGTAGAAGCCTCGGTAGGCATCGAAGAGGCCGGCGATGGTGTCGATGTGGGTTGCGTCGGCGCGCAGGGCCTGGATCGCCATGATTGTGCTCCACTCAGGTTTTGATTGGGCTCAGAGAGATAGAATCACAGCCTAGCAACGGGATTGAACAGGGACGGATTTATTTCCGGAAAAAGCCCTGGTCGGTCTGGCCTTCATTCCCCTGGAAGCATGCCATGCGCCCTCTATGCAAAATCATACCGATGTTCTTCTTGATACCACTCCTGGGCATCATCGCGCCAAGCATCGCCGATGCCGAACCAAGGCCCGAACACATGGTGTATGTGCGCACGATTGATCCGGGCATCGAGCAAGACATCCGCTATGCCAGCGCCCACAACTTCACCGGGCATCCCCTCGACGGTTACGCGGCCCCCGAGTGCCTGTTGTCGCTGGAAGCCGCCAAGGCCCTGGCCCGCGTGCAAACGGCGCTGCGTTCAGAAGGTTATGGCTTGAAGGTTTTCGACTGCTATCGACCGACTCGCGCGGTCGCAGACATGGGGCGCTTCGCGACAGAACCGGGTGACCCGCGAAAGGCCGAATTCTATCCACGCGTGGACAAAAAAGACTTCTGGCGCCTTGGCTACGTGGCACGGGTGTCGAATCACTCCAAAGGCAGTACCGTTGATCTGACCCTGACAGCTCCGCAGGCCCTGCCCGCCGAAACCTGGACACCTGCAGCGCCCCCCGTCGATTGCACGGCCCCCTATGAGCAGCGTTGGCATGACGGCGCACTCGACATGGGAACGGGTTTCGATTGCTTCGATGAACGCGCCCATACCAACAGTGCGTTGATCAACGCGACCGCCAGGGAAAATCGCCAGCGACTCAACAGTGCCATGGAAAAAGAGGGATTTACCGGCTACTCGGCCGAGTGGTGGCATTTCACCTATACCCGGGACGATACGTTGAAGAGCGTCATGGATTTCCCCATTACGCCGCTGGCGTCCAGCGGCGTTCTCGACACCAGCCATCAGCTGATTGTGGTCACCACCAAAAACTGGGCTGACATCCAGGGCACCGCCCAGCGTTATGAACGGCAGGGGAAAACGTTTCGAAAATACGAGGCGTCATTTCCGGTGGTGTTAGGCAAAAACGGACTGGCCTGGGGCAAGGGTTTAAGCAGCGTTGATCAGCGCGAGGGGCCGATCAAAGTTGAAGGTGATGGAAAAGCGCCTGCCGGGATTTTCAAACTGGGAACGGCGTTCGGCTACGACGCCAGGGCCGACACCAGACTGCCTTATCTCGCGCTGACATCGACCACCGAATGCGTGGATGACAGCCACTCCACACGCTATAACCAACTGGTCGACGCGCCGACAATCGCCAAGGACTGGAACAGCGCCGAACGCATGCGTCGCGATGATGACCTGTATCGAAAAGGCATTTTCATCGAGCACAACACGCCGGCGGCCCCCGCTTCTGGCTCCTGTATTTTTTTCCACATCTGGCGAGGACCCACGTCCCCGACACGTGGCTGCACCGCCATGGATCAAGCGGATATCGCTCGACTGTTCAGCTGGCTGGACCCTCACCAATCCCCTTTATTGGTGCAAATGCCCGAAGCAGAGTACGAGCACTTTCGCGCAAGCTGGAACCTCCCCGAGCGTTGAGGCGGTCACGCGCCCAGTTGCAACAGAAAGTCTTGTACGTAGGGTACGACTGACATACCGGCGTGGGCGGTATTGGGGACGATGTCTTGTTGAACACGAATGTCATGAGACTGAAGGTTGCGCGCCAGGGTCGTGTTGCGCTCCACCCGAGTGCGCCCGGCGTCGTTGATGCCTTCCATGTATTGCACTGATCCCGGAGCGTAGTGAATCTCCCAGGTTTCCAGGTCTGCCGCGCCCACCAACAGTTGAACGTCCACCTCACGCAGGGCATCGAGGTTCAGGCGCTTGCCGAAAATCGCCTCGATCCCCCCGGTCCCTACCCACCAGTCGAGCCCTTCATCGATCAGCGTCACCGAGCCCGGCGCACCGATCGACACGGAACGTAGACGTTCGGGGTGCAGGTAGTAAAATCGGTTGGCGAAGTGCCCGCCGCCCGAATAACCAAACAATGAAAACTTCTCGAACGAAGTGCCTAGAGCTTCGGAGACTTCATCCACCATGGCCAGCAGGACTTCGTCGTAACGAATGTCCCCTTCCTTGAGGTATTTGAAACCATGCGGGTTGCCATCGCCCAATGGACCGACCGGAAACAGCGGCGCCAGAATAATGTAGCGATTGAAGCGACCGAACTCGGCAAACGCGTCCCGATACTCGACCATCGTGCGCCCGGTACCATGTACCGCGACCAGCAGACGGTGACCTTCAGGTGCTTGATCGAAGGTTTGCGGAACATAAAGGCAATAGGCAAAACGCGGGTCCTTGCGGCACGAAAAAATGGTCGTGCTACCCCGATAATACATCTGGCGATGCCGCGCTTCGGGGGTGTCTTGAGGGTTGGCCAACATTGTGAAACCTCGTTGATAATTGTGCCATTATTGATAACTACAGCGGGTAAGGGTCATGCACGGTCGACGACTCACACGCCCACGTCCAAGTTTTGCGGAAGTCACCCTTGAACAAAAAAACTACTGATCGCAGCCAATTGGTGCTGCTGATTTCAAACGACATTAATGCCGGTGTTCTTCCGACCGGCAGCTGGCTCAAGCAGATCGATCTGGAACAACGTTACGGCTGTACGCGGCTGGACATCCGCCGTGCACTGGACCAACTGACCCTGAAAAACATGGTCGAACACATCCCCAATCGGGGTTACTACGTCCACACGCCGGACCTGGCCCTGGTGGCCGATACCCGTGAAGTCCGTATCGCACTCGAATGTGCAGCGGTCGATCAAATGGTCGTCACCGAAGAACGGTTGCAGGCGCTGGACATCGTTGCCCAGCGCTTCAGTCGCCTGGTCAACGAAGGCACGATGCAAGAGTGCTACAGCGCGAATCTCGAGTTTCATCGCGGGATCTACGACATGTGCACCAACCGGGTAATGATCGAGTTCATTGAAGAAATTCGCAGCCGTCCGCCGTCGTCGCCGGGCGGCACCTGGCGTACGCACCTGCGCGCCGAGCAGTCGAGTCGCGAGCACTTCCAGATACTCGACGCCCTGCGTAACGGTGACCGCGATCTACTCAAGCGACTGATCGCGGCGCACATTCGTCAAACCCCGCTGGAGCAATGAATATCAAGGCTTGATGCTGACGCCCCAGAGGCGCGGCTTCTGCCCGATCCAGGCGTCGTAGCCCTCGACTTTCTGATTCAGCGCGACGATGTCCAGGCCGTTGTACATGACGATCATCGGCACCTGATCGATGAAGCGCTCATGCAGTTGATCGAAGATCGACTGGCGCTTGGCGACGTCACCTTCCTTCAGTGCCTGGGTCAGCAAATCAATCGCCACCGGATCCTCCCAGACCTTGCGCGACTCTTTGTCCTTGTTACCCGTCACCTGCTCGAAACTCAGCGCCGGATCGAAGCGTGCCGAATAGGTGAAGGACATCGCCTGATAACGCCCGCTCTGGTAACGCTCAAGCTGAGTGCCCCATTCCATGACTTCAACCTGCGCGTTGATGCCGACGGCTTGAAGCATGGCCTGGGCAATAATGGCCAGGTCATAACTGGGCACCATCGAACGCTTGTTGGCGACAATCGTCAGCGGCTGCCCGCGATAGCCCGCCTCCTGGAGCAGTTGAGCGGCCTTCTGGGGATCGTAGGTGAAACCGCGCTGCTCGCTTGGGCCGTAGTAGTTGGAGGCCACGCTGATGATTGAGTTATTGGGCACGCCGAAGCCGTTGCTCGTCGTCGCCACCAGCTGTTTGACATCAATCGCCGCCGCAATGGCCTGACGAATGCGCTTGTCCTTGAGCAGCGGATCGCGGGTCTGGAACATCAGCACATTCATGGTCGCGCTGGGGTCTGTCGAGACCTTGAGTGTCGCGTGCGTCTTGATTTCAGGCAGGTCCGTTTCGGTGACTTCAGCCATGTCCAGGTCGCCCGAAAACAGCGCTGCCTTGACCGTCGCCTGATCGGGAATAATCACAAACCGCACTTCATCGGTCAGCGCGTTCTTGCCCCCGGTGTAACCGTCCCGTGGACCGGGCAAGGCTTGGTAGCCCGTGAACCTGGTCAGCGTGACGTACTGCCCGCGCTTCCACTCACCTAACTGATAAGGACCGGTGCCGATCGGCGTCAGGAACTCGCCCTGAGCATTGACCGAGGCTTTGTTCAGAACCGCAGTGCCGCCGCAATCGGTACGCGCCAGCGTGGCGAGGAACATGCCGCTGGGCTTTTCCAGCTCCATCACCACGGTATGGTCATCCGGTGCTGTCACCTTGGTCACTTTAGTCAGACCGCTGCCGTCGAATTCCGGAAGGCAACGCCACTGCGTCTTGGGGTCCATGTCCCGGTTCCAGCTCCACAGCACGTCGGGGGCGGTCAACAACTCGCCGTTATGGAATTTCACGCCTTGGCGCAAGGTGAAGGTGTAGGTCAGGCCATCAGCCGAGACATCGATCTTCTGTGCGAGCAACGGTTTGACTTCGCCCTTCTCCCCATAGGCCACCAGCCCTTCGGTCATATGCAGCACGACCGCATCGGAACGGTCATCACGATTGACCCCGGGGTCGAGGCTGCGGACATCGGAGTTCATAGCCAGGCGCAAGGTTTGCGCCTGTGCGATGCCGCAACCGATCAGGGTCATCATGCTCAGCGTCAGAGCGTTTACTAAAAAGCGGTTCATAAGCGAGTCCTTGATAAAGATGAAACGAGTTCTCGCCGCCACAGGTGTGACGGCCTCAAAAGTCCTTCACACAGCAACACTGCTGCGCAATTGATAACTGCCGTCGGCCCGTCGCACCAACGGATTGGCGGCCGCCAGCAGTCGAAGCGTGAAAGCGTGTTGCGGGTTATCGAACACCTGCGCGGTGGTACCTATTTCAACCAGTCGGCCTTGCTGCATGACGGCCACGCGGTGGGCAATTCGTTCCACCGCCGCCAGGTCATGGGAGATGAACAGACAGGCAAAGCCGTACTGCTTTTGCAGGCGTTCGAACAACTCCAGAATCTGTTTTTGAATGGTCATGTCGAGGGCAGAAATCGGTTCGTCGGCGATGACCAGTTTGGGGTGACGAATCAGCGCCCGACCAATCGCCACGCGTTGCCGCTGGCCACCTGAAAGCTGATGGGGAAAGCGGTTGGCGAAGAGCGGGTCCAGACCCACATCCTGCAGAATGGTGCGCACGCGCTCGGCACGCTGCTCGCGACTGAGGCCCGGCACATGGCGCAGCGGTTCAGCGAGAATTTCGGAAATCCTGGCGCGCGGATCGAGGGACGATACCGGGTCCTGAAAGATCATCTGGCATTGCAATCGGTGCTCACGGTTGGCGCTTTTCAGGATGTCGACGCCATCGAAAAAAATCTCACCAGCAATCGGATTGACCAGCCCGACGACCGACCGGCCAAGGGTGGTTTTACCCGAACCACTGCCGCCGACCAGTGCCAGCGTTTCACCTGCTGCGATTTGCAGACTGACCCCGTCCACGGCGCGTTTGGCCTTGCCACGCCACAGGAAACCCTGACGTCCCGGGTGCTCGATGGTGACGTTGCGCATATCAACTAGCGGCGAGGCCAGTGACGCGCTGTCAAGGTTGCCTCGGGTGGGCAGCGCTTCGAGTAATTGCCGGGTGTAATCAGCCTTGGGGCCCAGCAGGATCTGCTCGGTCGGGCCGCTTTCGATGGCTTTTCCGTTGCGCATCACCACGACTTTGTGGGCATGGCGCACCACCAGCGACAAGTCATGACTGATGAACAAAATAGCCGTGCCCTCCTCCCGCGTCAGTTCAAGCATCAACTCGATCACGTCGGCCTGGGCCAGGGTATCCAGGGCCGTGGTCGGCTCGTCGGCGATCAACAGCGCCGGGCGCAACAACATGACCGAAGCCAGCATGATGCGTTGTCGCATGCCTCCGGAGAACTCGTGGGGAAACGCATTCAAACAGCGTTGCGGATCATCCATGCCAATTCGGCGCAGCATCTCCAGCGACCGGGCAAGAATGGTTTTTTCATCCAGATCGGTGTGCAGGCGCAACCCTTCCGCCATCTGCTGACCGATCGTCAATGTCGGGTTGAGCGAGACCATTGGTTCCTGAAACACCATCCCGATCTTCGAGCCGCGAACATCACGCAACTGCTCGTAAGGCAAGGTGCACAGATCGGTATCGGCAAACACAATACGACCGGACGCGACCCGCATCGGCGGCGGCAATAAACCGATGACCGCGCGCGCCGCCATCGTTTTGCCGCTGCCGGACTCCCCCACCAGCGCGACGATCTCGCCGGGGGCCATGTCGAAGCTGAGGTGGTCAACCGCAAGCGAACCCTCGGTTCCCACTTGAATGCAAAGATTACTGACGCGAAGCAAAGGCTTGACGGTATCCATTAGCGACTCATCCGGGGGTCAAGGCGATCACGCAGGGCGTCACCGAAAAGATTGATGCCGATCAGGGCAATGGAGATCATCAAACCCGGGAAGAAACCCAACCAGGGTGCCGTGACCAGATGCGGCCGGCTGGAGGCAAGCATGTTGCCCCACGTGGCCGCCGGCGGCGGAACGCCCAAGCCAAGGAAGCTCAGGGCGCTCTCCGAGAGAATCGCCCAGCCAAACATGCTGGTGGCGAGGACAATCAACGGTGCCACGCAGTTCGGCGCGATATGCCGCCACATCGTGTACAGCTCGCCATTGCCAATGACCCTGGAGGCTTCGATGAACTCGCGTTCACGCAACGACAACACCGTGCTGCGCACCACCCGAACCACGGTGGGGATATAAGCCAGGCCCAGCGCCAGCACGATGCCGTACTGACTCGCACCCACAATGGCGAGCAACCCCAGCGCCAGCAGCATCCCGGGGAATGCCAGCAAGGCATCGTTGACCATCATCAACAGGCGGTCCGTCCAGCCACGCAGGTAGCCGGCGAGCAATCCGAACAGCGTGCCGATGCTGATTGCCAATATCACCGTCAGCAGGCTGATCCACAGGCTGGTGCGGGCACCGATGATGATGCGGCTGAAGACATCGCGGCCGAACTCGTCAGTGCCCAGAATGTGTGGCCAGGACGGCGCCATGAATCGGTTGGCCAGATCCAGGCGCAGCGGGTCGTAAGGCGTCCAGACGATACCGGCTACCGCCATCAGCACCAGGATCACCAGCAGGCTGCCGCCGATCAGCGCGTTGAACGAGAGCGGACGCTTGCTCCCGCCGACCTTTGGCAAAGCGGTGGGCGGCGCGGTAACTTCGCTTAAAATCTTCATGCTTTCACCCGAGGATCGAACAGCGGATACATCAGATCTACGAGCAGGTTGACCAACACGTAGACAAACGTAATGAGCAACAGGCAGCCCTGCAGCACGGGGTAATCACGTGCATAAATGGAATCGACCATCAGGCGCCCGATGCCCGGAATGGTGAACACCGTTTCGATCACGGCGATCCCGCCCAACAGGTTGCCGAGGATCAGGCCGATCAGTGTCCAGGTGGGCGCAAAGGCGTTGCGCAGCGTGTGTCGCCACAGCACCGCGCGCTCGGACAACCCTTTGGCGCGTGCATGGGCGATGTAGTCCAGGCGCAGGACTTCAATCGAGCTGGCCCGCTGCATCCGGATAATCACGCCGCTTTCATGCAACACCAGCGTGGTCACCGGCAAGATGATGTAGGCCAGCGCCTTGCCGAAGTCAGCCGAAAACGGCACATACCCCACCACCGGCAACCAGCCTAATTCCAGGCCAAACACATACAGCAACAGCAGGCCCATCCAGAAACCGGGGATCGACAGCAGCAACGTCGCGGTCGTCACCAACCCCAGATCAATCAGCGTGTCCTGCTTCCACGCCGCCAGCATGCCGAGGGGAACGGCAATCACCGCGGCCAGCGCCACCGCGGTCAGAACGATGGTCACACTGACACTGAACCTTTCCAGGACCAGCGGCAAAACGGCCTCATGACTGGTAATCGAAAACCCCAGGTCCCCTTGAAACAACGCCTTGAGCCAGATCAGGTACTGTGCGATCACCGGTTGATCCAGCCCGAGCGACTGCCGCAATTTGACCAGACTGGCCGGGTCAGCCATGTCGCCCAGCATCAACAACGCCGGGTCACCGGGTATCAGCCGGATCATCGCGAACACCGCGATAGAGATCAGCAATAACGTCGGGACCGCCATGGCCAAACGCTGAACGATCAAACGAAGCATGTAGGTTCCTCGATGTTGAAGCACCGCCCTCGTTTGGGCAGTGCACAGGCTACCAACGGTTCAACGTTTACCAGGTGGCGTAACGGGCGTAGTCGGATTCCATCTCCAGGCGGTACTGCCCGAATGTGCGGTTGATCGCCGGCAAGGGAGCGATTTCCATGAACCCGCTGGCCGGGCGCATCAGAATCATCGCCACCGTTGCCGACAGATTGTCTTCGCCGCCAGAACTGGGACGGGGTGGCCGGCAGACCGCGAATGGCGTGCCGAAATCGTCGAAAAACGCACTTTTCAGGTGTTCCAGCGTCAGGCTGCCATGAAACGGCTTGAGCAATTTCTCGACACGGATATCACGATAAAAGCTTTCGGGTGCACCGCTGATGCCAGTGTTCTTCAATTTGATTTGCGCAACCGGACTGCGCCAATGGTTGGCATGCACCAACAGGTCGCTGACCTCGAACAAGGGGAACACTTCATCGGGGGCACATTCGTAGTTGATGCCGAATCCGGCCGCATGGCTGAGCATCATGTTGTTCGAACCGGATTTGGCGGTCACTGCCACGGTTTTCATCGACAGCGCGAAATGATTGGCTTCCAGCGCCTTGCGGCGGATCAGCGGCAATGGCACGCCGAGCGCTTGATAGTCACGGTCGGATTCCAGGTTATTGCCGGTAATCGCCGTGCCGATGGAGTTCATGCCCGCCCGGGCCAAGCCGCCTGCTTCGGTGAACGTCAGCACATCCGGGCCGTCGTCACGACGAATATGCAGGACCACGCCGGTCTCTGCACACTCCATGCGCCAGTCCCAATTCTGCCCGTGCAGCACTTCATTGTTCGCCGTGGCGCCAGGCAGGATGATCGCGCCGGTACAGCCATCCAGTTCCGGCTTGTCCTGCATCGTGCGCCGTCCGAGGTGAATGATCTCGGTACGGGCATTGATCAGGACAATGGCCTCAAAGTCATGCCCGGAGCCTTCAGCGATGCCGCGCATCTCTTCCAGGTATTGCGGCTCGAACGCTTCAATACTGGGAATGAATTGATTGACCAGGCGCCGAATGCCAGCCCAGTCGTAACCCATGTCCAACAATTGCTGACTGTAGATTTCAATGCTGCGGGCGATGATCTGCGGGCAGGCCTTACCGTATTGCACGCCTCGGGCAAACGGTGCCCCACTCAGTTCGATACACGGAAATAGACCGCTCATGCCATGCCCTCAAATAGTTTGAGCAAGACCTAGAGCAAGGATCAGACCAATTCCACTAAAACCCAATCATTATTGGCGCCAATTTGGATTCCAATAAGTAAACCCTCTCGAAATGCACGCTTTTCGTGCATCAGGCTGGGTAGTAAATTCACAAATGTGTGGAAAAGTGGCACGCGAAAACGAACTCAGGCGCACAAGCCAAATGGCCTGTGCGCCTGCCTCCCCTGTTACTCGGTCAAGCTAACGGAGGGTGTCAGTCACACTTCTGAACTTCGTTCAACCGACACGGCAAGCCCTGAGTGCCTGGCCAGCCAGTAATAAAGAATACCCGGCACCACCAGACCGACGATCCAGGAAATATCGACACCGCCGAGCTGCGCGACCATCGGGCCGGAGTAAAAGTGAGTGTCGACAAAAGGCAGCTGAATCAGCACACCGATGACATACACACTGATGCCCAACACGTTCCAGCGACCGTAGCGACCTGCCGGGTCGGACAACGCCGGGATGTCATAGCGCTCCTTGTTGATGAAGTAATAATCCACCAGGTTGATCGCGCTCCAGGGCGTGAAGAACGTCAGCAGGAACAGGATGAAGTACTTGAACGTCGTGAGAAACGTGTACTGCCCCAGCAATGCCAGCGCGGTGGATGCGCCGACAATCAGCAGCACAAACAGCATGCGTTTGCCGGCGGATATCTCGAAACGCCGACGGAAGCCACTGATGATGGTCGCCACGCACATGAAGCTGCCATAGGCGTTGAGGGTGGACACCGTGACCTTGCCAAACACCACGCTCAAGTACAGCAAAGTCGCCATCACACCGGTACTGCCCAACCCGACGATCGTCGCCACCTCATGACCGCGAAAATTCGCACCGGCCAATGCGGCAGCAAACACCCCAAGCACCATCGAGGCCTGGGCGCCCAGCACCGTGCCCAGGCCGACGGCGGCGAAGGTTTTCCAGGACGACGTCTTGCTCGGCAGATAGCGCGAGTAGTCGGCCACATACGGGCCAAAGGCAATCTGCCAGGACGCGGAAAGGGACACCGCCAGCAAGAACGAACTCCAGCCGAAGTGACGGTTTTCCAGCAGCAGACCGATATCGTTGAGGGTCATCAGCCGGGTGAACAGATAAACGAAGGCAATGATGCCGAGCACGCTGGCCACCTTTCCGACCAGGTGGATGACCCGGTAGCCGAAGACGGTCAGAAACGCGATGCACGAGGCGAAGATCAGGATGCCGGCGCTGTCGCTGACATGGATCAACTGCGCAATGGCCTGCCCTGACAGGACCGCGCCGGTGGCGCTGAACCCGAGATACATCAGGCACACCAGCACGATCGGGATGGCCGCGCCATACACCCCGAACTGCACGCGACTGGAAATCATCTGCGGCAGTCCGAGTTTCGGCCCTTGGGCTGCGTGCAGGGCAACCACTGCGCCGCCGAGCAACTGGCCGATCAGCAAGCCGATGAGTGACCAGAACACATCGCCCCCCAGCACCACGGCCAGCGCACCCGTGACGATCGCCGTGATCTGCAAGTTGGCACCGAGCCACAGGGTGAACTGGCTGTAGAGACTGCCATGACGCTCGGCCTCGGGGATGTAATCGATCGAACGTGTCTCGATCAGGGGGGTTCGCTGCTGACTGTCGCTGACCTTGGTCATACGTTGTTTTCCTTAGAGGAGCTTGTTTTTATTGTGTGAGCTTGAACGTTTAGAACGTCTTGCTGGCACTGGCGACCACAGTGGCCGTGCACAGGTCACCATAGCCGTACCAGCCCGCGCATTCGCTTTTCGACAAGTCGGTATCGATGTAGCTGAGGCCCCAGGTCACCCCCACGAAATCACGGGTCAGCTTGGCTTCCCACTCGTGGTAAGCATCACGGCTTTCGCCGCTGGTGGACCAGAAGGCCGGATCTTTGACATCGTTACGACCGAAGCGCAAGTCCAGGCCGATCTCGGCCGGCAATTCGATTTTGTAACTGAGGTAGGTGTAAAGGGCGTCCTGGTCCTCGCCAAAGAAGTTCGGCGTATCGTTTGAGTAATAGGCGCCAAGCTTCACGCCGTAAACATCAAGGATGGCGTAGACCTCGCTCAGGTTGAATTGGCTCTCCTTGGGATAGTCGTACTTGATGTACCCCAGATCGAGACTGATGGCCTCGGTCGCCTGCCAGTAATAGCCCGCGTAGTACTCGAGTTCCTGACGGGTCTTGAACTCGCCGCCGAAGTCGACGTTCGACGTCCAGGCGCCCATGTACAGGCCGCTGCCGTGCACCAGCGTGGCGCTGGCCTGAGCCGCCGGATCACCCAGGGTTTGCGAGATGCCGCGGGTGCGGTAGTCGCTGAAAATGCCCAGGGTCATGTCCAGGCTGAAGTCATCATTGAGTGTCAGTGCCTGGGTGGTCAGGGGTGCCAATACAAGACTGGCAAGGGTCAATACTGAGCGTGCGTTCATACAGGTCTCTTATTTTTATGGAGGTGCGGGTTATTTCAGTCATGGCGATGCCGTGCCCCTCGCAACACGAGGGGCCGGGCGTCTTTTGCGGGGTGCGGGGCCATCAGGACGCGGGCGCGTAAACCTGCTTGCCGGCGAAGAAGGTCTTCAGGACTTGGGTGTCGAACAGTTCGTCGTCGCTGACCTTGAAGACATCGCGGTCGAGGATGATCAGATCGGCCTGTTTGCCAGGTGCCAGCGAGCCAATCTGCTGCTCCAGGCGCAGGGCCTTGGCGGCATTGAGCGTGTAGGCGTAGAACATGGTCTGGCGGTCGATACTTTCCTTGGCATTCAACACACCCAGCGGCCCTTTGCGCGTGCTGGCCTGAGCGATGGCGTTCCACGGATTGGGGCTGGACACCGGCCAGTCACTGCCACCGGCGATGACCGCACCGGCGTTATGCAAGGACCTGGCGGGATACTGGTAACCGTAGGCAAATGCGCTGATATAGGGTTTGACCAATTCCACGGTGTAACTCTCGCCGGTGGCCCACAGCAATTGCATGGAGGCGATCACGCCAAGCGGCTTGAAGCGTGCAAACTCGCCGGGGTTCACCAGTTGCAGGTGGCTGATGCTGTGGGCCATCGGGGTCGGGTTGAGCTTGCGTGCGTATTCAAAGCCATTGAGGGATTCACGCACCGCGCGGTCGCCGACCGCATGCATGTGCACAATCCAGTCGCGCTTCTCCGCCGCCACGACCAACTCACCGAAGTGTGCGGGGTCGATCAACAGTTGACCGTCTTTATGACTGTTCTTGAAGGGAACAATGACCGCTGCCGTCTGCCCCGGAAACTCCAGAACGCCGTCGGCGAAGACCTTGATGCCTGGAAAACTCAGGTTGGGCACGCCCTCGAATTTCTTCATCACCTTGGCCAGCACCTCCAGGTCGGCCGGCCGGCTTTTCGGGTTGGCCAGCAGCAGCGCGGCGACGTGGGCGTTGAGCTCGCCCTTCTCTGCCAGTTCGCGATAAAGCGGCAGCACGCCGTCACTCTGCTCGGTGGCCTTGAAGTCGAACAACGAATCGCCACTGCCGGCATTCGCGGCGGCGTCCATCCAGGCAGTGACGCCGTATTGATTGTTGACCTTCACCGCCTCACGAGCCGCCTTGAGCATGACCTCGTTAGTGGGTGCGGGAATCTGGCTGCGGACCTGGTCCCAACGAGATTCGGCAAAAAAACCATTGGGCGTGAAATCCGCCTCGTGGCCCACGAAGCTGCGATCTTGCTCGGACAGCCCCTTGACCAATGCGGCATCGATCTTCAGACGCTTGAGCATCGCGTTGTTGGCCCAGCCGGTGTGCCCGTCGATCCCGCTGAGGACCACCGGTTGATCCGCCCAGCGCCCCTGATTGAAGCGCTTGCCGAGCTCACGGCTTTTCTCCCAATACGCCGAACTCACCCCGGCAATGCTGATCACGTCACCGGCCCGCGCACGGCCCGCCTGATCCTGCTCGATCATCCACTGCTCAAGCTCCGCCAGCGGCTTGACTTCATCCAGCAGGTTGGCGCCCAGGCTGTCGTAGGCCGCAACGACCGGGTGACTGTGGGTATCAATCATGCCAGGCATCAGCACCTTGCCTGCCAGATCGATGCGTTGCGTCCGGGCGTCGGCCAGGGCGTTGATGTCGGCATCGCTGCCCACTTTCAGAATCTTGCCATCTTGCACCGCCACGGCCTGAACCAGTCCTTGACCGGGCTCGGCGGTGAACACCTTGCCGTTGAACAGCACGAGGTCGGCGGCGGCCATCGCCTGCACCGAGGAAAACGCCAGCGCGGCGGCCAACAGGTTGGGAATAAATCGTTGCATCGGAACGCTCTCTTGTTTTTATTGGGCGGTTCGGGAAATGGATGTCTGGGATAACGCCTTCGGATCAAGCCCCGTGAACGGCGCCTTGGCCCACACGACTTTGCCGCCCACCACGGTCAGCAGCACGTCGTTGCGGGCCAACTCGTCCTCGGGCACCTGCATGAAGTTCTTGTCCAGCACGATCAGGTCGGCGAACTTGCCGACCTCGACCGAACCGACAACGGCGTCCAGTCGCAGCTGCTCGGCGGCGTTCAGGGTGATGGCGCGCAGCACTTCGGTTCGCGACAGGGCCGGGGCGGCGTTGAGTCTTCCCGCATAGTTGGCGCCATAGCTGTGTGGGTTCGACGGATCGCCCGAGCGGGTGACACCGACCTTCAGTGCAAGGAACTCATCGAGCGGGTCGACGGGCCAGTCGCTGCCAAAAGCCACACGGCCACCGGCACGGCTGATGCTGCCCGATGGCTCCATGCGGGCAAAACGCGCGGGCCCCAGATGATCACTGGTGCCATCGACCGTGGACGGCGCTTGCTGGGCCCACTGAAAGGACATGTTGGCGGTCACGTCGAGCGCCTTGAAGCGCGCGTAGTCGGCGGGGTCCACCGATTCGGCGTGAGTGATGGCAGGACGGAAGCCGTTGCCGGGCAGTTGCTGGCGCACGTATTCGATGCCGTTGAGCGAGTCACGCACCGCTCGGTCGCCGGTGGCGTGAAGGTGCGGATCGAGGCCGGCCTGGACGGCCTGCAACAGCAGCGGGTTGAGGACGGGCGCCGGGAAGTACAACTCGCCTGCGTTCTTGCCAGGCGTCCACTTGGGCGCTGTATCGGTGCCGGCATTGCGCAGGTACGGGGTCAGCATTGCACCCGTGTCAGCCGGCGCATTGATGATGCCATCCATGAACAATTTGACGTGACGCATGCTCACACCCGGCGCGACTTTGGCCTCCCCCTGGTCGTAGGTGTCGGCCAGTGCCTTGGCCTCGGCGATGGTTTTCGCCGGGTTGGCAGTGGCGGCGGCAGGGTCCAGCTTGATGGCCAACAAGGCCCGGGCGGTCAGCTCGCCCGACTGCTGCAGGGCGGTGAACGCTTTGCCATTCTCGGGTCCCGACAAGGCATCGAAGAAACTGGTGATGCCTTGCTGACGCATGGCGTCGAGGGCGGCGCGGGTCTGGTTGAGTTTTTCTGCGTCGGAGGCTGGCGGCACTACGGCGGCCATGGCATCGGCTGCACCGTCTTCGCAGATACCGTTCGGGTTGCCGGCGCTGTCGCGCACGTACTTGCCATCACCCGGATTGGCCGTCTGCTTGTTGATACCGGCGAGCGCCAGACCGCGAGAGTTGGTCAGTACGGTATGGAAATCGGTGGAACGGACCTGAATCGGGCGACTCGTCTTGAGCGCGTCCAGCGTCGATTTGTCGGGGTCGCCATCAAGCCCGGTCATGCCCATGCGATCCCAACTGCCCACCTCCAGCCAGACATCGCGGCCTTTGTCCTTGTCGGCATCCAGGCACGCCTGGATGGTTTCCTGGAAAACCTTGCGGGTCATCGTCTGGTATTTCAGGTCGCACAAGGTCATGGCGCGACCGCCGTCCCCCGGATGCATGTGGGCATCGATGAAGCCCGGCATCAACATGCGGCCCGCCAGATCAATCAGTTGTGTCTGTGTGCCGATGTACGAGGAAACCCCTTCATCGCTGCCGACATAGACGATCTTCCCGCCCGTCACGGCGATCGCCTGTTGCACGGAATTCTGGCCATCAACGGTGTAGACATAACCGTTGCGCAACACCATGTCGGCGGGCGTCGAACCGTGTGTCTGACACCCCACCAGGGCCATGCAGGAAAAGGCCGTTGTCGTAGCAACGGCAATAAACAGCCTGGAGAATTTCAAATGCCTCACCTCTATTCTTATAGTTGTGGAAGTGGCCCGAACACGCTGCCGTGCAACCCCGCGAATGCAAGGCACACCTTATAGAGCGCAGCAGAAATCCGGACCTCCACAAATGAGGAGGGGTAAGGCTAATACCAGTCATTTAAATAATCTGTGGCCACAGACTTTTGTAGCAGCTATGTCTTACCTAGTCTCGACGTGCAGCCTCGGCGAGCGAAGTGGGCGAGCGCAAGGCCGAACCCAGTTCGACCTTGCTTTTGACGCCGAGCTGCAAATAGCAGTTGCGCAGATAGGTGCGAACGGTGGCAGGACTCAAGGCAAGGATTTTGGCAATCTCCTTATAGGAGTGACCGGCGGCGAACAGCATGGCGGCCGTCCGTTCCCGGGGTGCAAGCACCACCCCACGCGACAGCGTCGCCAATGACAGAATGACGTGATCGGCGTTGGGACTCAGTGTCAGCGCGCAGCGACCCAGGCGCATCACGCAGGGCGCCTTCTGCAATTGCTCGATCACCTCGACGGGCAGCATTGAACCGCTCCAGCCGGGTATCTCGCGTTGAATGGCCGCGCACAGGCTTGACCCCACATAAAGCAGACTGCCGTCCAGGCGCGCGACCCCAAAGTCGGTTGCGCCGTTGCCCGTCTCGAACCGGATCATGTCCTGCACCTGGAATCGCCACAGCTGCAACAGGTGGTCGCAGAAGGCGGAAAACAAACCGGCCTCGCTGTCATTGAACGCCGGAGCATCGAGGCCGCGGTAGAGACAGACGAAGAACATCAACCCGCTTTCGGGCAACTCGAAGGTGATGCACATCGGGTGGTAAAGGTCATGGCGACGGGCGAAGGCGTCCACTTCTGCATCGGGGTCGGTGAACCCGCTGTCGCGTATGACCTCACTGGGTTGGCTTAAGGTGTCCTGGGAAAATTTATCGCTGCCCGCACTCCGTTGCCATTCGGCGGCAAAGGATTCGGGCAGATCGATTCGCCCGTGCATCCAGCTTTTGGGAGGCGCATTGGCGTCCGACGTCGACATCTCTCCCCACCACGCGGAGGCGAAGGGCACCAGTTGACGAAAGGCTTGCAGACCGTCTTCGATGAACTGGGAGGCACCGCGATCCCGGGCAAGACGCCCCAGGTGAAGCACACAACGATTGAACGCTTTCAGCGTTGCCATCGACGTCCTGGCGCCGATCTCATCACCCTCCTCCATCGTTCTGTTCCTGTCTGTGAATGGCCTGGGAGGCGACCATGCCATGGCGTAATAATCGCGTCCAGCCGCAGCGGTCGGTCAGGGTGTTTCGCAAACCTTGGGCGCGACCGTCTGCGGGCGTTTCACTGGGCGGATCTTGCGGGCTGTTTCCACAAAGGGAGTGACGATCAGGCTATAAATCGTCAGGTAGCGGTCATGATCCTGTTCGCCGGTGCCGAACCGGATGGGCTCGGATTTCGAGGTGGTGACATAGAGCGTGCCGAACATCCAGTCCCAGAGTGACAGGTTGATACCGAAGTTCTTGTTGAGATGCGCGGGCGCGTCACTGTGGTGAATCTGGTGTTGGGCCGGGCTGTTCAGCACGTGCTCGACCATGGGCCCGAAGGAAAACCAGACATGGCTATGGCGCAGGTTTCCCGCCAGCCCGTTCAGGATAAACACCAGATAGGTCACGCCGAACAAGGTATAGCGGCTGATCTCCCCGCCGCAGGCGTACCAGAAAACACCGACATAGGCGCCGAGGCAGACGCCGGCGGCCAGTTTTTCGACAATCTTTTCCACAAAATGAACCCGACTGGCCGTCGCCGGAACCAGGACAGTCGCCGAATGATGGACTTTGTGAAACGCCCAAAGCCATCGCGAATGAAAGGCGCGATGGACCCAGTAATTGACGAAGTCTTTCACCAGAAACACACCCAGTCCGTAGAGCAAGGAGAGCGCAAGATTCTCCTCCACTTGCACGCGCGCGCCCCACAGGTGGGTGAAAAACGCGATGTAGTCCCCGGAGCGCAGGATGAGCGGGTCCACCAGGCCAACGATCGGCAGCACCAGTGCGACTTTCAGGATGGCCCGTACGAAGTAGTACCGGTAATCCAGCAGCGCCGAGCGATGAAGATAAACCCGGCGCCCGCCGATGAACTGCCAGAAAGAACGCGCATCGGTCAGCCCGCGATGTTTCCTGAATCGGAAAAGACCGTAGGCGATGCTGTAGGCGGTGAACAGGAAGACCAGACCGAAGCGGCCGTTCAGATCGAAAATACCCAGGAACTGGTGGGTGACCGGTTCGATCACCCACTCGTTCAGGTAGTCATAGAGAAGCGCCAGAACATCCACGAAAGGCTGGCCTCCATCAAAGAAAGGGCGTCGCCAGACAGACGGGCCCGATGGACAGGCTTTCAGTGTAGCCGTGCGCTAGGCCCCTGCACCCTCCTTCAGCCGTTACCCGACCGAACGGTTCACCCGTACAGCCGCGGACGCCTGGTTGGGCGCCCGTTTTGTTTGCCAAGCGTTGCCTAAAGCTTCTTGGCCATTTCTTCGGTGATGGCTTGCAACGCTTGTTGGGTGCTCTCTTGCCAGTCGTTATCGGTGACGACCTGCACGCCTTCACGTTTCTGCCGTACGATTTCGACAACCGGGGATGCGTTGCCTGTTTCCACCTTCAAATGAATCCTGTTGTTCACACCTACGGTGAAGAAACCTGGCGACATCCAGGACCAGAACTCGATGACGTGCACGGTGACGGCTTGGGTATCGGCTGTCTTTTCACCGCTCTGAACTACGCGATAGCCCGCTTGGCCATAGGCTGCGGCGATGCTTTTGGCAATCAGGTCGCTGAGTCTGGTGCCTTGCGGCAACAACACATCACCCAGCGCCATCCCGTAACCGCTGCGTTTACGGGCGATTGCACGTTCGGTAATGGTTTTGTCGGTGATCTCGCCATCCTTGAGGGACGGGATCTCGGGAATTCCAGGTTTGAGTTCGAAGCGGCGCTCGTCGAGTACGGTGATAACGACTTTCTGGCCATTGCCGTTCGCAACTTCAGGCGTGTCGACGCCGATTTCCGAACGACTGGTCGCGCAGCCGAACAGGGCGGTCGTGGCCAACAACAAGCAGGCGAGTTTCAGGTATTTCATGACGACTCCGGTCATTGTGATCAGTCCGATTTTCGATTCAGGAAGGCAGGCTGGTGTCCTGTGCCATCGAGCCCCGATGAAAAACCGGGGCTTGCAGGAGGCATGAAGAGAATCGGCAGCGCAGCGGGAATCGTGAGCGTTTAATGTTTAAACGCGGATTTCGCTTGTCGGGATGACATCGATCCGGGACACGGGGCTGGTCAGGTGCGCGAGGATGGCATTGTGCTCGGCGATGATGTCGTCGGCGGCCATGTTGCCGTTGTCGACCGTGGAATGGGCGTCGGCTGCAAGCACCACATCGTAGCCCAGCGACAAGGCCTGGCGGACGGTGGCGTTGACACAGTAGTCGGTTTGCAGCCCGCAGATGATCAACCGGTCAGTGCCTTGCTTTTGCAGCAGTTGGCGCAGGTGGGTCTGGTAGAAAGAATCCGGGGTGGTTTTGCGCACGTGCAGGTCGTTGGGTGAGGTTTCCAGGCCGTCGGCGAGTTGCCAGCCTTTGGCGCCGTGCTGCAGCAAGTCACCTTCCTCTTCATGCTGAATGAGGATGACCGGTATATCGGCTTCCCTGGCCTTGGCGCTCAAACCGTTGATGTTGTCGATGACGCGCTTGATCTCAAAGCATTCGTATTCGCCGGTGCACAGCGCGTGTTGGACGTCAATAATCAGGAGTGCGGTGGTCATGTAATAAGAACCTCCAAGGGAAATAATGAGGTTTAACAACAATCAAATTTTCGCTGCAAATCATGACAACTTCAGTATTCGACTAAAGACAGCCTCCATTTTTTTATAATCGACATTCACTCCATCAATATTGGCGAGAACCCATTCACTCGAGGTAATATCCGACCAATCCAACTCATAACCATTAAATAATGCCAAATGCTCGAATAGCACTCTTTGCACGCGACCATTGCCTTCGCGAAATGGGTGTATCATATTAATTTCACAATAATATTCTGCAAGTGCAGCACAAAACTCCTTCTTCGATAAACCTGACAACCACCGATCACCAGCAAGCCGGGAAAACAGCTTCTCAGCTTCAGGCTCAACTCTGGAACTAATACAAAATACGGTCCCACCCTTGGCGATACTCACATCCCTTACACTGCCTGCCCACTCATAAAGAGGAGAAAACAAAGTCGAATGAATACCTTGCAAATATTCGAGACCATAGGGTGGCGGTTGATAGCTGACAAGATCGATTGTCTTGTTTGTAATGTCTCTTTCTGCTAGTTCCAGCTTGTCCGCATCCTTTATATTAAGCTTGTTTTTTAGGACACCTCCTCCCGGGTAGCAGTAATGATCATTGGCGGCATCGTATCTATCCATCAGGCACTTTCCCTGTATTTATTGAGTATTTCTTCCAACGATTCGTCTGGAGCGCTTTCAGGCATTTCAACACCTTCAAGCCTGGAGCTGTTTTTAAAATTCCTTCTTTTATTATTTTCGTAAGCTTCATAGGGTGTAATAGCTGGCTTCGAAAAAAAACTTATCAACAAATCCAAACCGATCTTCAGTTCATCAATACTCTTCGCCAATACTCGGACACCAAGAATGGTCTCTGCCTTTTTTCTGGCGATAGATACATTTTCTTCGAGGAGTAAAGCCTCCAGAAAAGCCTTTTTATCCTCTACGGCAGACGCCATAAAAATGATTTTCTTATACAGCGCACTCCAGCCTCGCACACCCAGTTTAAATCTTCCCTCCCCCTCAACTCTCCGTTTTACCGAAAGATAACCTCCACATGCCTTTAACGACTCAAGGCTATCGATGTGGGTCATATCAAACTTTAAACATTGATCATTATTCATTGCATTAAATTCTGATTATCGTGAACCGTAAAATGGGTACTGCCTGCTTCAACGACTCAACAACCACCTGCGGGACAAGGCCAGCATCGGTGGTGAAGCATGCTGACGCTTCGACCGAGAAGTCATACCTCAAACAATAGTGGACAAAGGCGCTTTTTGATACTGCTTCCAGTACAAAAACGAGCGCCTCAACGGCGCCCGTATCGCAGTGGAAGGAATGGGGATTTTTTTCGGGCTCCTTGAACTCAGTAACCCAATGACAACCCGGTATTACGACGTGGATCGTTCGCCCCGTAGAAGCGGTTTTTGCCCACCGGCTTACCCTCCAGCGACGGTGCCCCGACCAGAATCGCCGCGATATGGTTGGCATCCTGTGGCCCTGCGAACTTGTGGCCCCAGCTTTCGAGCATCTTCACCGTATCCGGACTGGTGGTGAAGGTCTCCAGGTTGGTCTCTTCCGGCAACCACTGCTGGTGGAAACGGGGTGCATCGACCGCTTCCTGAATGTTCATGCCGTAGTCGATCACGTTGAGGATGGTCAGCAAGGTAGCGGTGATGATGCGGCTGCCACCGGGGGTACCGACGACCATCACCACTTTGCCGTCCTTGGTGACGATGGTCGGGCTCATGGACGACAGCGGTGCCTTGCCGGGCGCGATGGCATTGGCCTCCCCTTGCACCAGGCCGTACATGTTCGGCACGCCGATTTTCGAGGTGAAGTCGTCCATTTCGTCATTGAGAATGACCCCGGTTTTGCTGGCCATGACGCCAGCACCGAACCAGTCGTTCAAGGTGTAGGTCACCGAGACCGCGTTGCCCCATTTGTCGACGATGGAGTAATGGGTGGTGTTGCTGCCCTCGTGCGGCGCTACGCCGGGTTTGATTTCGCGGGACACCCCGGCCTTTTGCGGGTCAATGGCGGTACGGATTTTGGTCGCGTAGTTTTTATCCAGCAGGTGGGCAATCGGGTTTTTCACGAAGTCCGGGTCGCCCAGGTAGCTGTTGCGATCCACATAGGCGTGGCGCATCGCTTCGATCTGGTAGTGCATGGCTTGGGCCGAATGGTAGCCCAGGTCTTTCATCGGATAGCCTTCGAGAATGTTCATGATCTCGCAGATCACCACGCCTCCCGAGCTTGGCGGTGGCGCCGAAACCACGTGGTAGCCGCGGTAATCGCACTCGATCGGCGCCAGTTCGCGGGTCTTGTATTTGTCGAGGTCAGCCTGGGTGATGATGCCTTTGTTGGCCTGGCTCGACGTGACGATGGCGTCGGCCACCCAGCCTTTATAGAACCCGTCGGCGCCCTTCTCGGAGATTTCCCGCAGGGTTTTGCCGAGGTCTTTTTGCACCAGTTTCTGGCCGACCTGCATCGGTTCGCCGTTGCTCAGGAATATCGAGCCGGAGTCCTTGATGTCCTTTTTGAACACGTCGGTGGCGTATTCCAACAGTTCGACATCACCCTGCTCCAGCACGAAACCGTCTTCAGCGAGCTTGATGGCCGGGGCGATCACTTCCTCGCGGGGTTTGGTGCCGTACTTCTTCAACGCCAGTTCCATGCCGGACACCGTGCCCGGCACGCCAACGGCCAGATGACCACGGGTACTCAGGTCAGGGACAACGTTGCCCTCCTTGTCGAGGTACATGTCCGGGGTGGCGGCCAGCGGGGCTTTTTCGCGGAAGTCGAGGAAGGTCTTGCGCCCGTCCGCCAGTTGAATGGTCATGAAACCGCCGCCACCCAGGTTACCTGCTGCGGGATAAACCACCGCCAGCGCATAACCCACCGCGACCGCGGCATCCACAGCATTGCCGCCGTTCTTGAGCACATCGACGCCGACATGACTGGCCAGGTGCTGCGCGGTGACCACCATGCCGTTTTCGGCCGCGACCGGGGCCACGGAGGCCGCATGGGCCATCAGGCAGCTCAGCGCCAACGAGGTCGCAATGAGCGATTTGGCAAAAGGTTCAAACTTCATGAGTCGGTCTCTTCTTGTTTTAAAGTAGGAAAACGCTTCAAGAGCAGTAGGCAGTATGGCTGGGATTGCGTATTGCGCCTCCCCGTCGAGGCAGTATGCTGGGCCTCTGTTCAACCCTTCTGCGGAGTCCGCCAGCATGACCTACACCTTCACCACCATGGCGTCTCCGGTTGGCGAGCTGAAGCTGGTAGCGAAAGGTTCAAGACTGGCGGCCATCCTCTGGGAAAACGACAAACCGAACCGGGTCAGGCTGGGCCCGATGAGCGAAGCCCCGGACAATCCGATCCTTGCGCGCGCCGTCCAGCAGTTGCAGGAATACTTCGCCGGTACGCGCAATCGTTTCGAGCTGGAACTGGATTTTGTCGGGACGGAATTTCAGAAGAAGGTCTGGGAAGCGTTGCTGACCATTCCGTTCGGCGAGACGCGCAGCTACAGCCAGATTGCCGAGCAGATCGGCAATCCCAGTGCGGTTCGGGCGGTGGGTGCGGCGAATGGCAAGAACCCGATCTCGATTGTTGCGCCGTGTCATCGGGTGATCGGCGCGTCGGGGAAATTGACGGGGTTTGCCGGGGGGCTTGAGGCGAAGGAACAGCTGCTGACGCTGGAGGGTTGCGAGTGGTCAGGCGCCAGCAGGATGGATGATTTGTTTTGATGTAACCGTAATGCCTAAATCGTCGCCCGCAATTCCCGTGGCGACAGGCCATAGTGCGAGCGAAAGCGCACGGCAAAACGTGAGGCCGAGGCGTAACCGCTGGCACCGGCAATTTCACCGATGGGACAAGACGTGGTTTGCAACCATTGCAGCGCCGTTGCCAGCCGAACGTTTTCCAGAATATTCCTGAAACTGTCCCCTTCATTGGCCAGTTGGCGACGCAACGTCGACTCACCCATGTTCAGATGTTGCGCGACGCTCGCCACCGTCCAGTCTCTCTCCGGGCGGCCCATCAACAACTGCTGCACACGTTCGCACAGTGGATCGTTGCGATCCATCAGCAGAGGCCCGGCCAGGCCGCCAAGGCCCAGGCTCAGAAGAACCGCTTCACCATAATGTGTGCGAAGTGCCTGCGGCGCGTCTGCATGGATGGCGGCCAATAATTGATCCCATGCCTGTGTGGTATGCCGGTCCAGAGGGACACACAGATCTGTGTTCAGGGCACGGTGGCGACTCATGATCTGATGGCCATAGCGAGTGCTGAAGTTGCGCAGCGTCGAGGCGGGAAAGGTCACCGCATCGGCGATGTAGTGACCGTGAAGACCGGGGAAGTTCGAGATCCCAAGCTCGCGCCCGGCCGGCATCAGAATCAGATGTTGCGGCCCGGCACGCATCTGCCGGTCATCCCATTGCAGCAGTTTTTCCCCCTGTCGCACTCGACACAAGGTGGTGGCGAATATCGGCACCCGTTGCAATGTATGGGGTTGTCGCGCCCGTATGACACAAGCATCGATAATATTTTCCCGGTGCTGTATGCCGACACAAGGGCGCATCGTTTTAACGTCCGTAAGTTGAAGTGATGGTCGCTTTGGCCAGGGCGTTGGCATTGAGCATATAGCCCACCAAGGCTCCGCTGGCCTGGTTGTCGAGGGGTAGCTTATCGACTTTCAACGCCCATACGGTGAACTGATAGCGATGGGGCTTATCCCCTGCCGGAGGGCACGCCCCGCCAAACCCCGGTTGGCCATAATCGGTTCGCCCTTGTACGGCACCGGCAGGCAGGTTCGAGCCGACCCCTCTCGGCAAACTGCTGGTAGAAGTGGGCAGGTTGACCACCGTCCAGTGCCACCAACCGCTGCCGGTCGGCGCATCGGGATCGTAGACCGTGATCGCGAAACTTTTAGTCCCCGCCGGGGCGTTGCTCCAGGACAGTTCGGGAGAGGTGTTACCCCCTTCGCAGCCGAAACCCTGGAACACTTCGCGTTTGCTCAGCGGGCGGTTTTCAGCAATGTCCTGGCTGGTCAGCGAGAAGTCGGCAGCGTGTCCAGTGAGAACGACCCCCATGGACAATGCGGATAGGATTATTCTGATGTTCATCGTGACCTCATCTGAGTCTTGTCGTGAAGCCACGAGTCTAGAGAGGGCACAGGGTGATTACTGTGCCGAAATGCTCGACCATTGTGCCTGAACGCTCTCTCGATTCAGATGCCCGCTAACCCCTGATCAAACCGGTCCGAAGACATTCTTCATCGCCGCATATTGCAACAGCATGATGGTCTTCGCATCGCAGATCTCCCCGCGATAAAACGCCTCAAGCGCCTCGTCGAACGTCCACTCCAGCACTTCCAGTTCCTCGGTCTCTTCCTCCAGTCCGCCGCCCTCGCCGACTTTCGATGAAGCGTCGTATTCGGCGATGAAAAAATGCAGCTTTTCAGTCACCGAGCCGGGGCTCATGTAAGCCTCGAAGACCTTCTGCACATGGTGCACGCGATAGCCGGTCTCTTCCTCCGCTTCGTCGCGAATGCGCTCTTCGGGGGCCGCACCTTCAAGCAGCCCTGCCGCCACTTCAATCAGCAAACCGTCATGGCCGTTGACAAAAACCGGCAGCCGGAACTGGCGTGTCAGCACCACGGTTTTCTTTTCACGGTTGAACAGCAGAATCGCCGCACCATTGCCACGGTCGTAGACCTCGCGGGTCTGGCGTTGCCATTCGCCATTGTTGCGCTGGTAATCGAAGGTGATTTTCTTGAGCAGGTACCAGTCGTGGGACAACACCTGAGACTCGATGAGGTTGACCCGTTCGGCTGTGTTCGACATGACAACGCATCCTTTTTTCGTCAGAAGGCGCCCATGTTAGACGAAAACGCCGTCACGCAAGCTGAGCCTGGTATTCCTTCTCATATTGCCCGGCCAGCGTCTCTTTCTGTTTGTCGTCGAGCAGCTTGCCGGCCATCTGGAAGAACTTCTGCTCTTCTTCCTCAAGGTGATGATGCACCTTCTCGGAGAGCTTCTTCGCGGTCGCCAGCCAGGCTGGACTGGACATCTCGGTCTCGTCCAGCTCTTCCATCATTTCGTCCATTTCGTGGTGTTCGGAAATGGCATGGCGGCTAAGGTCGACGCCGTTGTCGAACTCCATCAGCGGGATGTAGAAATGCCGCTCTTCAGCGGTTTCGTGGGCCTGAAGTTCAGACTTGAGCTGCTTGTAGGCCTCGACTCGCTCCGGGGTGTCGCCGCGGGTCTGGATCAGTGCGTCGGCGTAGGTGCGTTGGCGGTCATGACTTTCGCGCAAGGCTTCGAAAATATTCACAGGGTGTCCTCACTCATAGGCTGCGTTCTGAAATGACGCTCTTTGAGGCTAGACATCTGTGCGCTGGCGACGGTTCCAACCAAGGGGCTGGAACAACGACCGCTGGCCGCGATAGGCTTGGGAAGTTGTGCCCCTCATAGCCATAAGGAAGTCACTGATGAACCTGCGAATCGAACAGTCGCAAAAACCCACGGATGACGAGGAGCAGGCAATCCTCCTGCCGTTGCGCGCCTATAACGCCTCAAAGGCCGGGGTCTCCGTATCAGAGCCGCTTGCCTTGCTGGTCCGCGACGAACACGACGAGATTCTTGGCGGTCTGTATGGCCATTTTTTTTATCGATGGCTGTACGTCGAATTGCTGTCGGTGCCGGAGCAGGCCCGGGGCCAGGGCATGGGTTCGAAGCTGATGCAGATGGCCGAAGACCTGGCACGGGAGAAGGAATGCGTGGGAATCTGGCTCGACACCTTCGACTTTCAGGCCCCGGAGTTCTACAAGAAGCTTGGCTACAGCGAGTTGGGGCAGATTGCTGACTACCCGCCGGGCCACAAGCGCTTCTTTTTCCAGAAGCGCCTGATCAACGACGCGTAACCCTGTGGTGATCGACACCGAACCACTGTGGGAGCGAGCCTGCTCGCGATGGCGGCGCGCCAGTCGACATCAATGTTGAACGATAAATAGCTATCGCGAGCAGGCTCGCTCCCACAGGGGATTTGGGTCAGCCCATCAGCTCAAAGGCAGGTCGCCAACGCCGCCAAACGGCGCTTGGCGACAAAGTCGTCGTGCTGCGCGTAGTAACTCAACACCGTACCGGACGCGTCAGTGGTCACGTCCACAAAAGACTCCGCCGAGCGCGTGTAAACGGTGGAGCCGCCCTTCTTGCCCGGCTGCAGATACGCGCCCGCGTCGACCCCGAACACCGCCTCGTCCTGCCAGGAAAACTGCACGCACTGGGCGACGACTTTTTCCGGTTTGTCCGAGGTCAGGGTCTTGTACGGGGTTTGGGTACGGGCATCGTTCATCACCGAGCCCGCGCATCCCGCCAGCAACGTTACGGCCAGCGCCGCCATCAGAATTCGCATTGCATTCGCTCATCAAGAAAAAGCGGACTGTATCACCGCGAGGCGGCGTATCGTTCTGCTTTACTTCATTTATACCGCGACACCGCGCAACGATTCGCGCACCCTGTCGCGCCATTAACGTCGCATCGCCCAATGTTCCGGGCTCCATTTTCTGGAAACGCCATGACACCCAACGCCGAATATTACAAACCGACCGCTGAATATGCCGACAAGCTGATCAGCCAGATCGGTCAGACACCGTCCTGGATCGCCAAGCGAATCGGCGTCACCGACAAGCGGATTCGTTACATCCTCGACGGCGAACGCACCGTCAAAGGCGAAACCACGCCGATCCAGATGACCTACCCCGAGCAGTTTGCCCTCGAGTGCCTGGCCGCAGCGGCCAAGGCCAGCAAGAAGCAGTCTTCGTAAACCCACCCTCAAGGAGCGACCATGGCGGCGACCGAACAGCAACACGAGCAAGCGCTGAAGAAGTTTCTCGATGAGCGCCCTGAACTGCGCGTCGAACTCGACAACCTCAACCCGCTGCTGGCTCAGGCCAAGGGCGAGACCCCGGCGCAGTACCGCGACGAGCGCCTGCATGAAGCCTTCGAAGCCGAAGCCGAGCGCCTCGGGCTGTTTGCCTGGGAACTGACGTTGCAACTGACCGCCGCGACGGATGAGGACTATCAGGCCCAGCGTATGGAAGTGCACAAGGAAGTGGCGGAGATGGCGGGTATGGACTGGCTGGAGTATTGCGAGTTATATGGGTTAGGCAAGTAACCGTCGCCGCTCAAGGATCCTTCATCGATGTTGCCTTCATCCTTCAGTGCCCGCGCCAGTGCGGGCCATTTGCATGTCCAGAAATGGCGCGGGCGCATCGGCCTGAGCCTGGTCGCCAGCCTCTCGGTACTCGCCGGCATGACCGACGCCATCGGCTTCATGGCCAGCGGCGATTTCGTCTCGTTCATGAGCGGCAACACCACCCGCCTCGCCGTGGCGATCAGCGACGGCGACATGGGCCTGACCCTGCGCCTGCTGATCCTCGTGGCCACGTTCGTCATCGGCAACGCTCTGGGCATCGTCGTCAGCCGGCTCGGCGGTCGTCGGGCATTGCCCTTGCTGCTGTGCATCGCCACGTTGCTCTGCGGTTCGGCGGCGTGGCCCTATGACGAACAATTGCCGGCGCTGCTGGCGGCGATCATTGCGATGGGCATGCTCAATGCGGCCGTTGAGGAAGTGAACGGCCTGCCGGTCGGCCTGACGTACGTCACGGGCGCCCTGTCGCGTTTCGGTCGTGGGTTGGGGCGGTGGATGCTCGGTGAGCGGCGCAACGGTTGGCGGGTTCAGTTGGTTCCCTGGACCGGGATGTTTGCCGGCGCGGTGCTCGGCGCCGTGCTGGAGCATCACCTCGGGCTCAAGGCCTTGTTTGTCAGCGGTCTGCTGGCCGGCGCGCTGGGGCTGCTGTCGCTGAAGATTCCGCGGCGCTGGCAGTTGGGCTATATGCCGCGCTGATCGGCGGGGGACCGCGATCACTGTAGGAGCTGCCGAAGGCTGCGATCTTTTGACTTTGTTTTTAGAATCAAGATCAAAAGATCGCAGCCTTCGGCAGCTCCTACAGTTGGATTGCGTGTTCCTGACAGGCCGCATCGCGGCAAAGCCCTTCGCCGCCCTGGCGATAAAGCTTTATCATGGCCGCAGTTTTACTGATCGAGTCCGTCATGAAGTTCGCTATTGCGCTGTTTTCCGCCGCCCATGCGCCCTCCTCGCGCCGCGCCTTGCTGTTCGCCCAGGCCGCGCTGGCCGGTGGGCATGAGATTGTCCGGCTGTTTTTCTATCAGGACGGCGTCTACAACGCCTCCGCCAGCGTGGTCACACCTCAGGATGAACAGGACTTGCCCAAGCAATGGCGCGCCTTCGTCACCGAGCATCAACTCGACGGCGTGGTCTGCATCGCCGCCGCCCTGCGCCGTGGCGTGTTGAACGAGGAAGAGGCCCGGCGTTATCAGCGTGAGGCTGTCGCCGTCGGCGCGCCGTGGGAATTGTCCGGCCTCGGTCAGCTGCATGACGCGGTGCAGGACGCCGACCGCCTGATCTGTTTCGGAGGCGCGTGAAATGCCTAAATCCTTGCTGATTATCAGCCGTCAGGCGCCGTGGTCCGGGCCAAACGCGCGGGAAGCGCTGGACATCGTGCTGGCCGGCGGCGCCTTCGACCTGCCCATCGGCCTGCTGTTTCTCGATGACGGGGTGTTCCAGCTCGCCGCGAAACAGAACGCCAAGGCCCTGCAACAGAAAGACCTGAGCGCCAACCTGCAAGCGCTGCCGATGTTTGGCGTCGAAGACCTGTTCGTCTGTGGCGACAGCGTTGCAGAACGCGGTCTGGACCCGAATGGCTTGTCGCTGGAAGAAGCCCAGGTACTGGCCGCCCATGAAATCACCGCACTTATTGACCGTTACGACCAGGTGATCACCCTCTGATGTCGACTTTGCATGTGTTGTCTCATTCCCCGTTCGGCGATGACCGCCTGACCAGTTGCCTGCGCTTGATCGGTGCTGACGATGCGCTGCTGCTGTCTGGCGACGCCGCCTATGCCTTGCAGCCCGGCACCGCACCGTTCAACGCGCTCAACGGCCGCGGCCTGAAACTCTATGTCCTGGCCGAAGATGTTCAAGCGCGGGCCATCGACGTTCCGGGCTGGGCCAAAGCCATCGATTACCCGGCCTTCGTCGAGCTGTCGACTCACCACGACAAGGTCAACAGCTGGCTATGAATTCCCTGACGGTCGGCGCTCGCGCCATCGAGTTGGACAAGGACGGTTTTCTGGTCGAACTGAGCGACTGGTCCGCTGAGGTGGCCAGTGCCCTCGCTGCCGCCGAAGACATCGAGTTGAGCCCCGAACACTGGGAAATCCTCGAATTGCTGCGCAGCTTCTACGACGAATTCCAGTTGTCGCCGGCCACCCGCCCGCTCATCAAGTACACCGCATTGAAGCTGGGCCCGGACAAGGGCAACAGCCTGCACCTGAACCGACTGTTCAAAGGCACCCCTGCCAAACTCGCCGCGAAACTGGCGGGCCTGCCCAAACCGACGAATTGCTTATGACCGACTTTCCAGCGCTGACCCTCGAAACGCCCGCCGAGCATCCGTTTGCCCAGTTCGTGCGCATCCTTGGCAAAGGCAAGCGTGGCGCCCGCGACCTGACCCGCGAGGAAGCCCGCCAGGCCATGGGCCTGGTGCTCGACGACAAGGTCGAGGACACCCAGCTTGGCGCGTTCCTGATGCTGTTGCGGCACAAGGAAGAAAGCGCCGAGGAAATGGCGGGGTTCACCGAAGCCTTGCGTGAACGGTTGAATCCGCCAGCGCTGGCCGTCGACCTGGACTGGCCGACGTATGCGGGCAAGAAGCGTCATCTGCCGTGGTATCTGCTGGTGGCCAAGTGCCTGGCACAGAACGGCGTGCGCATTTTCATGCACGGCGGCGGCGCGCACACCGCCGGGCGGTTGTACAGCGAGCAACTGCTGGCTGAGTTGAAGATCCCACTGTGCCGCAATTGGCAGCAGGTGGGGGCAGCGCTCGATAACGGCGGCCTGGCCTTCATGCCGCTGGTGGACTGGGCACCGCAGTTGCAACGGATGATCGACCTGCGCAACACCCTGGGCCTGCGCTCGCCGATCCATTCCCTGGCGCGGATTCTCAATCCACTGGGCGCTCGCTGTGGCCTGCAAAGCATTTTCCACCCCGGTTACCAGGCGGTGCACCGCGATGCCAGCGGCTTGCTCGGCGACACCGCCATCGTGGTGAAAGGCGATGGCGGCGAAATCGAGATCAACCCGGACGCCGACAGTCACTTGTACGGCACCACCGGTGGCGAAAGCTGGGACGAAGAATGGCCGCAACTGTCGACCCAGCGCCACGTCAAACCGGCCAGCCTCGAACCCGAGCATTTGAAAGCCGTATGGCGCGGTGATGTGGTCGACAGCTATCCGCAAATGGCCCTGATTTCGACCATGGCCCTGGCCTTGCGCGGCTTGGGCCAGACCCGCGAGCAAGCCTTCGAGACCGCCCAGCAGTATTGGGATGCCCGGGACAAATCGATTTAACCGATCATAAGTGCCCAACCTTTGCGCTTTTTTATCGAACCTATGCGAATAGACTCCTCTCCAACGCTTATGAGTTGAGGAGTCTTGAAATGGGTTTGTTAGTCGAAGGTCGCTGGCATGACCAGTGGTACGAAAGCAGCAAGGACGGCGCGTTCCAGCGTGAACAAGCGCAGCGCCGCAACTGGATGACCGCCGACGGCAAGCCTGGCCCGAGCGGCGTCGGTGGCTTTGCGGCGGAGGCTGGTCGCTATCACCTCTACGTGTCCCTCGCCTGTCCGTGGGCCCATCGCACGCTGATCCTGCGCAAACTCAAAGGCCTCGAAAGCCTGATCGACGTGTCGGTGGTCAGTTGGTTGATGCTGGAAAACGGCTGGACCTTCGACCAGACCCTGGGCTCGACCGGCGACAAGCTCGATCACTTCAATTTCATGCACCAGCGCTACACCGCCGATACCGCCGACTACACCGGCCGCGTCACCGTGCCGGTGCTCTGGGACAAACAGCAGCATCGCATCGTCAACAATGAATCGGCGGAGATCATCCGCATGTTCAACAGCGCGTTCGATGATTTGACCGGCAATGACCTCGACTTCTACCCGGCACCGCTGCGAGGCGAGATCGACGCGCTGAACGAGCGGATTTATCCGGCGGTGAACAACGGCGTGTACCGCGCCGGGTTCGCCACGTCGCAGAAGGCTTATGAAGAGGCGTTCGATGAGTTGTTTGCCGAGCTGGATCGTCTGGAGCAACTGCTGGGCGCCAATCGCTACCTGACGGGTGAATACCTGACTGAAGCTGACATTCGGCTGTTCACCACGCTGATCCGCTTTGATGCGGTGTATTACGGGCACTTCAAATGCAACCTGCGGCGGATTGCCGATTATCCGAATCTGTCGAACTGGCTACGGGAGATTTATCAGTGGCCGGGGCTTGCCGAGACGGTGAGTTTTGAGCACATCAAGAATCACTACTATGGCAGTCACAAGACCATCAACCCGACTGGGGTTGTGCCGAAAGGGCCGGCGCAGGATTTCACGGCTCCTCATGATCGGGAGCGGTTGAGCAGGAAAGGAGTTTGGCGCAAAGCCCAGATTTGATTTGAAGCAGGAGTTGGTTTTGAGGGCCCCATCGCGAGCAGGCTCGCTCCCACAGGGGATTTGTGAACGACACAAATCAAATGTGGGAGCGAGCCTGCTCGCGATGGGCCGGGGTCGCGCTCGACCGACTCGGTATTCAGACTTGCGCCTGAGCCCCTTCAAACCACGCCAGTTTCTCACGCAGTTGCACCACTTCCCCCACGATCACCAGCGTCGGCGCATGCACTTCATGCTCCGCCACCAGCTGTGGAAGGTTCGCCAACGTACCGGTAAATACCCGCTGATTGACCGTGGTGCCCTGCTGGATCAACGCCGCCGGGGTATCGGCTGCGCGACCGTGTTTGATCAACTGCTCGCAGATGATCGGCAAACCCACCAGCCCCATGTAAAACACCAGGGTTTGCGCCGGAGCGACCAGGTCGGCCCACGGCAGATCGGTGGAACCGTCCTTCAGGTGCCCCGTGACAAACCGCACCGACTGCGCGTAATCGCGGTGGGTCAGCGGAATCCCCGCATAGGCCGCGCAACCGCTGGCCGCCGTGATCCCCGGCACGACCTGGAACGGAATGCCATGGGCCGCCAGTTCTTCGATCTCTTCACCGCCACGCCCGAAGATGAACGGATCACCGCCTTTCAACCGCACGACACGCTTGCCCTGCTTGGCCAGATCCACCAATTGCTGGTTGATCTGCTCCTGCGGCACGGCGTGATCGGCGCGACGCTTGCCGACGTAAACCCGCTCGGCATCGCGACGGCACAAATCGAGAATCGCCGGCGCCACCAGACGGTCATACAGCACCACATCGGCTTGCTGCATCAGACGCAAGGCGCGGAAGGTCAGCAGGTCGGGATCACCCGGCCCCGCACCGACCAGATAGACTTCGCCGGTCGCATTCGGCGCTTCACCGGCGATTTTCGCCAGCATCAAGCGCTCAGCCTCGGCGCCCTGCCCGGCCAGTTGCCGGTCGGCAATCGGGCCCTGGAACACATCTTCCCAGAACGCCCGACGCTGCTGCACATCCGGGAACAGGCGTTTGACCTGGCTGCGAAAACGCGCCGCCAGACCGGCCAATTGACCGTAGGTGGAAGGAATCCAGGTTTCGAGCTTGGCGCGGATCAACCGCGCCAGCACCGGCGCATCGCCGCCGCTGGACACCGCAATGATCAACGGAGAGCGGTCGACGATGGCCGGGAAGATCACGCTGCACAAGGCGGGCGCATCCACCACGTTGACCGGCACGCAACGCCGATGGGCATCGGCGGAGACTTGCGCATTCAGCGGTTCGTCGTCGGTGGCGGCAATGATCAGCCCGCAACCGTCCAGATCCGCTTCGACATAACCGCGCAATAGGCACTCGCCACCGCTGCCGGCCACCAGTTCGCGCAGTTGCGGTTCGATTTCAGGTGCGACGACCCGCAGCAGCGCACCGGCTTCGGCCAGCAGGCGGGATTTGCGCAAGGCAATCTCCCCCCCGCCGACGACCAACACACGACTGCCGCGAAGGTTATGAAACAGCGGCAGATAGTCCATTTAGCCGATGACCTCGAGGCCACCCATGTACGGTTTCAGTACTTCAGGTACACGGATCGAACCGTCGGCCTGCTGGTAGTTTTCCAGCACCGCCACCAGCGTACGACCGACCGCCAGGCCGGAACCGTTGAGGGTGTGCACCAGTTCAGGCTTACCGGTTTCCGGGTTGCGGAAACGCGCTTGCATACGACGGGCCTGGAAGTCGCCGCAGTTGGAGCACGACGAAATCTCGCGGTACTTGTCCTGGCTCGGGATCCACACTTCCAGGTCGTAGGTCTTGACCGCGCTGAAGCCCATGTCGCCGGTGCACAGAGCCAGGGTGCGGTATGGCAGTTCCAGCAGTTGCAGGACTTTCTCCGCGTTGGCGGTCAGGCCTTCCAGCGCTTCCATCGACGTCGACGGCTCAACGATCTGGACCATCTCGACCTTGTCGAACTGGTGCTGGCGGATCATGCCGCGAGTGTCACGACCCGATGCGCCGGCTTCGCTGCGGAAGCACGGTGTGTGGGCGACGAACTTGATCGGCAGCAGTTTCGAATCGACGATCTCGCCGGCGACGATGTTGGTCAACGACACTTCAGCGGTCGGAATCAAGTACAGATCGGCTTCGCCTTCGCGAGCGATCTTGAACAGGTCTTCTTCGAATTTCGGCAGTTGACCGGTGCCCTGCAGGGCTGGCGCTTGTACCAGATACGGCGTGTAAGCCTCTTCGTAACCGTGTTCGCTGGTGTGCAGGTTGATCATGAACTGCGCCAGGGCGCGATGCAGACGGGCAACCGGGCCGCGCAACAATGCGAAACGCGCGCCGGACAGCTTGGCGGCGGTTTCGAAGTCCAGCCAGCCGAACTTCTCGCCCAGTGCAACGTGGTCCTGAACCGGGAAATCGAACGCGGTCGGGGTGCCCCAACGGCGCACTTCGACGTTGCCGTCTTCGTCGTCACCGATTGGCACCGATTCGTGCGGCAGGTTCGGGATGCCGAGCAGGATCGAATCCAGATCGGTCTGGATCGCGTCCAGCTCGACTTTACCGGCACTCAATTCGTTCGCCATGCGCTCGACGTCGGCCATCAGCGGCGCGATGTCTTCGCCACGCTGCTTGGCCTGACCGATGGATTTGGAGCGCGCATTACGTTCAGCCTGCAGTGCTTCGGTGCGGGTCTGGACGGTCTTGCGCTGTTCTTCCAGCGCTTCGATGCGCGCAACATCCAGCGTGTAGCCACGGGATGCCAGGCGGTCCGCTACGTCCTGAAGGTTGCTACGTAACAGTTTGGAATCGAGCATGTCGGTTTCTCGTTATCAAAGTTTGGTCAAGGACAGGCCAGCCCAGGTGGCGAGCAGCCCGCCGAATACGCTGATGGCCGCATAGCCTATGGCCAGCGGCATTTGCCCGGTTTCCAACAGGCGCACCGTATCCAGTGAAAAAGATGAAAAAGTCGTCAGCCCCCCAAGGAAGCCGACCATCAACCCGGCGCGCACCTCGATCGGCACTTCCGGGCGTATCAAAAACAGGCCGTATAGAACGCCAATCAGCAGACAGCCCACGATATTAACGGCGAGCGTCGCGGTATAGAAGTGCCGAGGCCAATTAGCGTTGATCCAGTTACCGGTGGCGAAGCGCAACAGAGTGCCGGCGATCCCGCCGACGGAAACCGCAACGATCAATGGAATCACTATTTTCTCCGCTGCCGGGGGCTGAGGCGATCAAGTTGCGCAAGGTGGTTGAGCTTCTCGCCAATCTTCAGCTCCAGGCCTCGGGGCACCGGCTGATAGAACGGTTGTGGCTCAAGCTCCTCGGGGAAGTAGTCTTCGCCGGCGGCGTAGGCATCCGGCTCATCGTGGGCATAACGATACTCGTCGCCATAACCCAATTGCTTCATCAGTTTGGTCGGCGCGTTGCGCAGGTGCAACGGCACTTCGAGTGAACCGTGTTCGGTGGCACTGCGCATCGCGGCCTTGAAGCCCATGTACACCGCGTTGCTTTTCGGCGCGCAGGCCAGATAGGTGATGGCTTGGGCCACGGCCAGTTCACCTTCGGGGCTGCCGAGGCGCTCCTGCACTTCCCATGCGGCCAGACACAGGCTCAGGGCGCGGGGGTCGGCGTTGCCGATGTCTTCGCTGGCCATGCGCACCACACGCCTTGCCAGGTACAGCGGATCGCAACCGCCGTCGATCATTCGCGCGAACCAGTAGAGTGCGCCGTCCGGGTTGGAGCCGCGCACCGATTTATGCAGCGCGGAAATCTGGTCGTAGAATGCTTCGCCACCCTTGTCGAAACGCCGACGGGTATCACCGAGCAGACTTTGCAGCAGATCGACACCGATCTCGCTGTTGTCTTCGGCCAGGTCCGAGGCGTTTTCCAACAGATTCAGCAGACGCCGACCATCGCCATCGGCGGCCGACAACAGCATCTGAAAGCCTTCATCGCTGAGGGTCAGTTGCCGCTTGCCCAGGCCGCGCTCTTCGGTCAGCGCGCGATGCACCAGTTTGCGCAGGGCCGCTTCGTCGAGGCTTTTGAGCACGTAGACGCGTGCCCGGGACAACAACGCGTTATTGAGTTCGAACGAGGGATTTTCCGTGGTCGCGCCAATGAAGATCAGCGTGCCGTCTTCGACGTACGGCAGGAACGCATCCTGCTGGGACTTGTTGAAACGGTGCACTTCGTCGACGAACAGGATGGTGCGCTTGCCGTATTGCCCGGCCTGCTGCTTGGCGACTTCAACCGCCTGACGAATCTCTTTGACCCCGGCCAATACCGCCGAGACCGTTTCGAAGTGCGCATCCGAGACTTCCGCCAACAGCCGCGCCAGCGTGGTTTTACCCACGCCCGGCGGCCCCCAGAAAATCATCGAGTGCAGGGCACCCTGCTCCAGGGCTTCGCGCAAAGGCTTACCGCGAGCGAGCAGGTGTTCCTGACCGACGTACTCGTCCAGGTTGGCCGCCCGCAAACGGGCGGCCAAGGGCTGAGCAATCGGGGCACTGCGAAACAGGTCCATCACGTACGTTTAAAACCTCTTTATTGGGTCCTGATGCCGATCAGCCAAGGCATTGAACACCGTAATTCCTGTGGGAGCGAGCCTGCTCGCGATGCTGTTTGTCATTCAACATTGATGTCGACTGACTCGCCGCAATCGCGAGCAGGCTCGCTCCCACAAGTCCTGCGTTTTATTCCTGGATCACATCGGCACCCTTGGGGATGACGAACTTGAACTTGGACGCCGGGATCGGCTCGTTGGCCTTCACGCCGGTGAACAGGATATTGGTGCGCTGACCGACGCTGTCGATCAGTTGCATGTCATTGACCAGGCCATTACGGAACGACAGGCGCAGGCTGTCGAACAGGGTGTCCTTGGTTTTCGGCTTCAGGGTGAAGTCGATCACGCCGCCGGCTTCCTTGGCGCTGATGTCGAAACTCTGGCTGATCTTGGACACGTCACCGGACAGCAACAGCGCCGGGGTCTGGGTTAGGCGCTGATCGAGGTTCTTGATGGTGACCTGCTCCAGGTCCGGGTCCCACAGGGAAACCTTCTTGCCATCGGACACCATCAGCTGCTCTTGCGGTGCGTCGGTGTGCCAGTAGAACAGGCCCGGACGCTGCAGCGACATTTCACCGGCCGTTTCCTGCAACTGGGTGCCGCCGCCATCAAGGGTCAGCTGCGAAAAACGTGCAGTCAGGGTCTGGGATTTTTCCAGCAATTGGGTCAGACGCGCCACGTCCTTGTCATCGGCGTGGACCGAGAGCGTGGTCAAAGCCAGTACCGGCAGCAACAGCATGCGGATAAGACGCATGGGAGTCCTCATAACATTCGTGGGGGGTGCGGCGGCGCATCACCGCGCCGCCGCTTTTCAATTCAAGGCAGATTCAAATCAGTCGCGTACCGGGCCAGGCGCCAGGACTTCACGCGAACCGTTGGTATTCATGGAGGTCACGACCCCGGCCATCTCCATGGCTTCGATCATGCGCGCGGCGCGGTTGTAGCCGATTTTCAGCTTGCGCTGAACCGCGGAGATGGACGCGCGACGGCTTTCCAGGACGAACTGCACCGCTTCGTCGTAGAGCGCGTCGGTTTCCGCATCATCGTCACCACCGCCGCTGCCGCCGTCAAAGCCGCTACCGGGCTCTTCGACACCGGCGAGGATCTCGTCGTTGTATTCCGGCGCACCGCGAAGTTTCCAGGCCTCGACCACCCGGTGAACCTCGTCATCGGAGACGAAGGCACCGTGGACACGGATCGGCAGACTGGTGCCCGGCGGCATGTAGAGCATGTCACCGTGACCCAGCAGTTGCTCGGCGCCGCCTTGGTCGATGATGGTCCGGGAGTCGATCTTGCTCGATACCTGGAACGCCATACGGGTCGGAATGTTCGCCTTGATCAGGCCGGTGATCACGTCGACCGACGGACGCTGGGTCGCGAGGATCAAGTGGATACCGGCGGCACGGGCCTTCTGGGCGATACGGGCGATCAGCTCTTCAACCTTCTTGCCGACGATCATCATCATGTCGGCGAATTCGTCCACCACCACGACAATGGTCGGCAGCTTGGTCAACAGCGGCGCTTCGTCGTGAATGCTTTCGCGCTTGTACAGCGGGTCGGTCAGCGGCGTGCCGGCGTCCTGGGCTTCCTTGACCTTGGCGTTGAAGCCCGAGAGGTTACGCACGCCCATCTTCGCCATCAGCTTGTAGCGACGCTCCATTTCCGCCACGCTCCAGCGCAGGGCGTTGGCCGCGTCCTTCATGTCGGTCACGACCGGGCAGAGCAAATGCGGAATGCCTTCGTAGATCGACAGTTCCAGCATTTTCGGGTCGATCATGATCAGCTTGGCGTCTTCCGGGCCGGACTTGAACAGGATCGACAGGATCATCGCGTTCACACCTACCGACTTACCAGAACCGGTCGTACCGGCCACCAGCAAGTGGGGCATCTTCGCCAGGTCAGTGATGACCGGCTTGCCGCCAATGTCGTGGCCCAGGGCCAGAGTGACCGGCGACTTGAAGTTGTCGTACTCGGGGGTCGACAGCACTTCGGAGAAACGCACGATCTGGCGGTCTTCGTTAGGAATCTCGATACCGACCGTGGTCTTGCCCGGAATGACTTCCACGACACGCACGCTGGTCACCGCCAGGGAACGCGCCAAGTCTTTCGCCAGGTTGGAGATGCGGCTGACCTTGACGCCTGCCGCCGGCTGGATTTCGTAACGGGTGATCACCGGGCCCGGGTGAATCGAATCCACCGAGACTTCGACGCCGAACTCCTTGAGCTTGATTTCCAGCAAGTGGCCGACGGCTGCCAGCGACTCCGGGGAATAGTTGAGTTGTTTCTTCTCTGCCGGATCGAGAATCGAGATCGGCGGCAAGGTGCCTTCCACCGCGCTGTCGACGAACAACAGCGCCTGCTTCTCTTTTTCCACGCGCTTGCTTGGCGCTGACGGCTTGGGTGGGGCCGGGGCAATCACTGGCGGCACCTGTTTCTCACGCTCGGACATGTGCTTGCTCAGGGCCTGCTCGCGCTCGATCAAGCGCTCCTTGACCTTGGCCTGCTCGCGCTTGTCGGTGACAGTCGGCGCAACCACGTCATGCACGCGATCATCGACTTCACGCAACTGCGCAACCAGTTGCTTGCGCTCGACACGGGCGGCCCACCAGCGATTGGCCGCGCCCTGGAACAGTTCGAACAGGTCGAGGGTGATCTTGCCGGTGACGTCCATCACCTTGAACCACGACAGATCGGTGAACACCGTCAGGCCGAACAGGAACAGTGCGATAAACAGCAATGTGCTGCCCTGGATGTTCAGGGCATTCCTGGCCAGATCACCGAGGCTTTCGCCCAGGGCGCCACCCGCACCGGCCGGCAGACCGGTTGCCGCGTGGAAATGAATATGCGCCAGGGCCGCACCGGACAGCACCAGGAACACCAGGCCAATCAGGCGCCAGGAAAACAGCCAGCCGCTCCACTCCCACGGCTCGTGGCGCTGACGGAAGATCTGATACACCTTGATCGCCAGCAACAGCGGGAAGATATAGGCGAAATAACCCAGCACCATGAACAGGATGTCGGCGCTGTAGGAGCCGGCCGGCCCGCCGAAGTTCTGCACGTCGTCGATCTTGCTGTTATGGCTCCAGCCCGGATCGTCCTTGCCATAGGTCAACAAGGCCATCATCAGGAACAGGCACAAGGCACCGATGGCGATCAATGCACCTTCCTTGAGCCGGTAGTGCAAGTGCTGGCGCCAGGCCGGAACGACTGTTTTTGGTGCTGCGGTGGATTTCTTCAAAACGCTTCTTTTCCTGCGCCTATGGCGCGTCCATCTGTTGAATGACTATAAAAAACTGCCCAATCCAGGCAGGTAAAAAAGTTAACAGGCACAACCGGGACTACTTTTAACACTGCGCCCCCGCTTTTATAAACACAGAGCGCACTGAATATTCTGTAACAACCACGCATTGTACGGGTTTGTTCGCCCGATGCCATGCTGGCAGCCCTTGGGTGTAGCATAGCCAACAGCGCATTACTTGCGGTCAATTTGAGCATGCATTCTCTTTTGTGACAAAGGCTTATGAGGTGTTTTTATGAGCGAAGCGAAGCATTCCCGCCTGATCATTCTGGGTTCCGGCCCTGCCGGTTACAGCGCAGCGGTTTATGCCGCCCGCGCCAACCTCAAACCCGTTGTCATTACCGGCATACAGGCAGGTGGCCAGCTCACCACCACCGTCGAAGTCGATAACTGGCCCGGTGACGTCGAAGGCCTGACCGGTCCGGTACTGATGGAACGCATGCAAAAACACGCCGAGCGCTTTGACACAGAGATCGTTTACGACCACATCCATACCGCCAAGTTGCAACAGCGCCCATTCGAACTCATCGGCGACAGCGGCACCTACACCTGCGATGCGCTGATTATCGCCACCGGTGCCTCGGCGCAATACCTGGGGCTGCCCTCGGAAGAGGCCTTTGCCGGCAAAGGCGTTTCGGCCTGCGCGACGTGCGACGGTTTCTTCTACCGCAATCAGGTGGTCGCCGTGGTCGGTGGCGGCAACACTGCGGTCGAGGAAGCGCTGTACCTGTCGAACATCGCCAGGGAAGTGCACCTGATTCACCGGCGCGACAAGTTACGCTCCGAGAAAATCCTTCAGGACAAACTCTTCGAAAAGGCCGCCAACGGCAACATCCGCCTGCACTGGAACCAGAACCTGGATGAGGTACTGGGCGACACCAGCGGCGTGACCGGCGCCCGTCTGCGCCACAGCCACACCGACGAAATCACCGAGTTGCCGGTGACCGGCGTGTTCATCGCCATCGGCCACAAGCCCAACACGGACCTGTTCGAGGGCCAGCTGAAGATGCGTGACGGCTATCTGTTGGTCAGGGGCGGCAGCGAAGGCGATGCCACCGCCACCGAAATCGAAGGTGTGTTTGCCGCCGGTGATGTGGCCGATCACGTGTATCGCCAGGCCGTCACTTCTGCCGGAGCCGGCTGCATGGCCGCACTGGACGCCGAGAAATACCTCGACGACATTCCGACCGTTTGACGGCACACTTTACGGCGGGCCTTCCAGCCCGCCACTGCCCTCCCCTTCTGTAAGTCCGGATGCCATGCTGACTTGGTTACAACGCAACACCCTGACCTTCCCGCCGCTGGAAAAAGCCATGCGCGACCCCAACGGGCTGCTGGCTGCGGGCGGCGATCTGTCTGCCGATCGTCTGATTCAGGCGTACCGCCACGGGTGCTTTCCGTGGTTCTCCGAAGGCCAGCCGATTCTCTGGTGGTCACCTGATCCGCGCACCGTATTGTTTCCCGACGAACTGCATGTCTCGCGCAGCCTGAACAAATTGCTGCGCCAACAACGCTATCAAGTCACCTTTGATCAGGATTTCGCCTCGGTCATCCGCGCTTGCGCTGCCCCCAGGGATTACGCCGACGGGACCTGGATCACCCAAGCGATGCAGGACGCCTACCTCGAGCTGCACAAGCGTGGCTACGCCCATTCGGTGGAAGTCTGGGACGATGGCCTGCTGGTCGGAGGCCTCTATGGCCTGGCGATGGGTCAGCTGTTTTTTGGCGAGTCCATGTTCAGTCGCGCGGACAACGCCTCCAAATATGGCTTTGCCACACTGGTCCGACATCTGAAAGACTCAGGCTTTGTGCTGATCGATTGCCAGATGCCCACCGACCATCTGCACAGTCTCGGCGCCCGAGCGATTCCTCGCCGCGAGTTTGCCGGCTACCTGGGGCAGCACCTGGATCAACCCAGCCGTGCCACCTGGGTTTGCTGAGCGACTTTTGCGCGCGTGGCTTACACTTAATGCAAACGCTTATCCCCGAGGGTTGATCATGACCGAGTTGGCGCGCTTGAAGTTCTATGCCACTCAGCCCCACTCTTGCAGTTATCTGCCCGAGGAGCAGGCCACAACCTTGTTCCTCGACCCTAGTCAGCCCATGGATGTGCACGTCTACGCAGACCTGTCGGAAATGGGTTTTCGTCGCAGCGGCGATCATCTCTACCGGCCTCATTGCCAGAATTGCAATGCGTGCGTACCGGCGCGCATTCCCGTGGCGCAATTTACGCCCAACCGCCAGCAAAAACGCATCTACAAGCGCAACGCCGATTTGCAAATACGCCCCGCCAGACCCAAGTTCAGCGAAGAATACTTCGACCTGTATCAGCGCTACATCGAACAGCGTCACGCCGATGGCGACATGTACCCGCCGAGTCGCGATCAGTTCTCGACCTTCCTGGTACGTGATTTGCCGTTTTCCCGATTCTACGAATTTCGCCTCGAAGGCCGGTTGCTGGCAGTGGCGGTGACCGACTTGCTGCCCAACGGTCTGTCGGCGGTCTACACCTTCTACGAGCCCTCTGAGGAGCGCCGCAGCCTGGGACGTTTTGCGATCCTCTGGCAAATCGCCGAGGCCCGCCGCCTGGGGCTGGAAGCGGTCTACCTCGGCTACTGGATCAAAAACTGCAAAAAAATGAGCTACAAGACGCAATATCGCCCGATCGAACTGCTGATTAATCAGCGCTGGGTGATCCTGAACTAGAGCACGCCCTAAACCCCTTGGCTTAAACCCCCTTTTTCGGGCACAATGCACGCCGCTTTTGCCTGGCGCAGTTGCACCGGGCCATTCATTGGACACCGAGGGCTTTACTGCATGTCGAAAGAAGACAGCTTCGAAATGGAAGGCACTGTCGTCGACACCCTGCCCAACACCATGTTTCGCGTGGAGTTGGAAAATGGGCACGTCGTAACCGCGCATATCTCCGGCAAGATGCGCAAGAACTACATTCGTATTCTTACCGGTGACAAAGTGCGCGTCGAGCTGACGCCCTATGACTTGAGCAAAGGGCGCATCACTTACCGCGCTCGCTAATCAAGTCAATACAAAACGCCCGGCTATGCCGGGCGTTTTTGTGTGCGCGAGATTTAACGAATACCGTACATCTGCCTTTGTAGGAGCTGCCGAAGGCTGCGATCTTTTGATCTTGATTTTTCCTATGGCCAATAAAAAGCAAAATCAAAAGATCGCAGCCTTCGGCAGCTCCTACAGGGGAATCGGTGTGCATAGCAAAAAGGCGCCTTTCGGCGCCTTTTGCTTGTTGCGGTTAACGTCAGGCCATTTCAGCCGTGGTCTCGAACTCGAAGGTGAGCTCGCCGTCCTTGAGGTCGATGTGTACCACACCGCCATGGTCGGCCAGTTCGCCAAAGAGGATCTCTTCGGCCAGTGGACGCTTGATCTTGTCCTGGATCAAACGCGCCATCGGTCGAGCGCCCATTGCCGTGTCGTAGCCACCCGCTGCCAGCCAGCTGCGTGCAGCATCCGTCACTTCCAGCTGTACGCGCTTGTCTTCCAGCTGCGCCTGAAGCTCGGTAAGGAACTTGTCCACCACGCTTTTGATGACCTCATGGCTGAGGCGACCAAACTGGATAATGGTGTCCAGACGGTTGCGGAACTCTGGCGTGAAGCTCTTCTTGATCACTTCCATCGCATCGGACGAGTGGTCTTGATGAGTGAAACCGATCGAAGCACGCGCTGCAGTTTCGGCACCGGCGTTGGTCGTCATGATGACAATCACATTACGGAAGTCCGCCTTGCGCCCGTTGTTATCGGTCAACGTACCGTGGTCCATGACCTGCAGCAGCAGGTTGAAGACTTCCGGATGCGCCTTCTCGATTTCATCGAGCAACAGCACGCAGTGAGGCTGCTTGGTGATGGCTTCGGTCAGCAGACCACCCTGGTCGAACCCGACATAGCCTGGAGGTGCACCGATCAGACGCGATACGGTGTGGCGCTCCATGTACTCGGACATGTCGAAGCGAACCAGTTCGATCCCCAACGCCTTGGCCAGCTGACGCGCCGCTTCGGTTTTACCGACACCGGTAGGCCCGGCGAACAGGAACGAACCGACGGGCTTGTCAGGCGACTTGAGGCCGGCACGGGACAGTTTGATCGCGGTCGACAGCGAGTCGATCGCAGCATCCTGGCCAAATACCGTCAGTTTCAGGTCGCGCTCAAGGTTACGCAGCAGCTCTTTGTCGGAGCTGGTGACGTGCTTAGGCGGAATCCGCGCGATTTTCGCGACGATGTCCTCGACCTGAGGCACTTCGATGCGTTTTACGCGCTTCTCGATCGGCTGCAGACGCTGATAGGCGCCCGCCTCGTCGATCACGTCGATGGCCTTGTCCGGCATATGCCGGTCATTGATGTAGCGCGACGCCAGTTCGGCAGCGGCACGCAGGGCCTCATCGCTGTATTCGATGTTGTGGTGCGCTTCGAAACGCCCTTTCAGGCCGCGCAGAATGCCGATGGTGTCTTCCACCGAAGGTTCCGACACGTCGACCTTCTGGAAGCGCCGAGCCAGGGCACGGTCCTTCTCGAAGATGCCCCGGAATTCCTGGAACGTGGTCGAACCGATGCAACGGATATCGCCCGACGACAGTAGCGGCTTGAGCAGGTTCGAGGCATCCATGACACCACCGGACGCGGCACCCGCACCGATGATGGTGTGGATCTCGTCGATGAACAGGATGGCCTGCGGACGTTTTTTCAGCTCATTGAGCAACGCCTTGAAGCGCTTCTCGAAGTCACCGCGGTATTTGGTCCCGGCCAGCAAGGCCCCCAGATCGAGGGAATACACCACGCTGTTGGCCAGCAGGTCCGGCACCTGGTTGTCGACAATGCGTTTGGCCAGGCCTTCGGCAATCGCGGTTTTACCCACGCCAGCCTCGCCCACCAGCAGCGGATTGTTTTTGCGACGACGCGCCAGGATCTGCGCGACACGCTCGACTTCCAGCTCACGGCCTACCAACGGATCGATACGACCCTGGCGCGCGAGTTCGTTGAGGTTGCTGGCATAAGCATCCAGAGGATTGCCTGAAGAAGAAGACTCACCGCCCTCGTCGTCCTGCATATCTTGCTCACCTTCAGAGTGATCGCCATGCCCCGGCACTTTGGAAATGCCATGGGCGATGTAGTTGACGACATCGATGCGCGCAACGCTCTGCTGTTTCAGCAGGAACACTGCCTGACTCTCTTGCTCACTGAAGATCGCGACCAGCACGTTGGCGCCAGTCACTTCGCGTTTGCCCGAGCTCTGTACGTGAAAGACGGCACGCTGCAGAACACGCTGGAAGCCCAGGGTTGGCTGGGTCTCGCGGTCCTCGTCATGGACGGGGATCAACGGCGTGGTGGAGTCGATGAACTCCTGCAGGTCATGCTTGAGTTTGTCGAGGTTTGCGCCGCAGGCACGCAAAACGGTGGCGGCAGCCTCATTGTCCAATAGGGCCAGCAGGAGATGCTCGACGGTCATGAATTCATGACGCTTCGAACGGGCCTCCTTGAAGGCAAGATTGAGGGTGACTTCGAGCTCGCGGTTTAACATAGCTTCACCTCATACCCAAGTGTCCGGCGATTAACCGTCCTTCTCGATTTCACAGAGTAGCGGATGCTGGCTTTCCCTGGCGTACTGGTTGACCTGCATGGCCTTGGTCTCGGCGATGTCGCGGGTAAACACTCCACATACTGCCCGTCCTTCTGTGTGGACGGCCAGCATGACCTTGGTCGCCAGCTCGCGATTCAGGTTAAAAAACACCTCGAGCACTTCGACGACGAAATCCATCGGTGTGTAGTCATCATTGAACAAAACCACCTTGTACATCGGCGGCGCCTGTAAAGCAGGCTTAGCCTCCTGAACAGCAATGCCTGCGGAATCGTCGTCGTGTAAATCAGGGCGATCCTGATTGAATGTTAGTCGAATCTGGCTGATTGCATGCATGGAAAGAAAGGTTCGTCAGTTGTGCGAATACAGTAGTGGGGACGGCTATCAACGATTTCAACTCCGACTGCCTGGTCACCTTGACTATCGGCAAAACGGTGTTACAACCAATAGAGCCCACAGTGGGTAAAAAAGGTCCGCGGAGTCAATCTTATTTACAGGATTCGACTGCGGATGAACTGGATGATACTCCAGTGATGGAGTCTGTTGCAGAGGGATATGGGTATGTCAGGCGTCAAGGTCAGCGGCAAGGTCAAGTGGTTCAATAACGCCAAGGGCTACGGCTTCATCAATGAGGAAGGCAAGAGCGAAGACCTGTTCGCCCACTACTCCGCCATCCGGATGGACGGTTATAAAACCCTGAAAGCCGGCCAGGCTGTGGTCTTTGAGATCATCCAGGGACCCAAAGGCCTGCACGCCGTGAACATCGCCGCCCCTCAAGACGTCGAGTCTGTAGCCGCGCCGACCGGGCAACAAACCGTTACAGCTTAAATTCGCACCCATCCTCCAGTCATAAAAAAACCGCCCGACTCAATCACTTGAGCCGGGCGGTTTTTGTTACGCCCGAAATCGCTTACATGTGCGAAATCAGTGCATCACCGAACGCAGAAGAAGACAGCAGTTTCGCGCCTTCCATCAGACGTTCGAAGTCATAGGTCACGGTCTTGGCGGAAATCGCGCCATTGGTGCCCTTGATGATCAGATCAGCGGCTTCGGTCCAGCCCATGTGGCGCAGCATCATCTCTGCGGACAGGATCAGCGAACCCGGGTTGACCTGGTCCTTGCCGGCGTACTTCGGCGCAGTACCGTGGGTCGCTTCGAACATCGCAATGGTGTCGGACAGGTTGGCACCCGGCGCGATACCGATACCGCCCACTTCCGCCGCCAGGGCGTCGGAGAGGTAGTCGCCGTTCAGGTTCAGGGTCGCGATGACATCGTACTCGGCCGGGCGCAGCAGGATCTGCTGGAGCATGGCATCGGCGATGGCATCCTTGACGATGACGTTCTTGCCGGTTTTCGGGTTCTTGAACTGCATCCACGGACCGCCGTCGAGCAGGGTCGCGCCGAATTCTTCAGCCGCCACTTCGTAGGCCCACTCCTTGAAGGCACCTTCGGTGAACTTCATGATGTTGCCTTTGTGCACGATGGTCAGCGAGTCGCGGTCGTTGTCGACCACATACTGCAATGCCTTGCGCGCCAGGCGCTTGGTGCCTTGCAGGGAAACCGGCTTGATGCCGATACCGCAGTTTTCGTCGAAACGGATCTTGGTGACGCCCATTTCATCTTTAAGGAACTTGATGATCTTGGTCGCTTCCGGCGAACCGGCTTTCCATTCGATACCGGCATAAATGTCTTCCGAGTTTTCGCGGAAGATGGTCATGTCGACGTCGCCTGGTTTCTTGACCGGGCTAGGCACGCCTTCGAACCAGCGCACCGGGCGCAGGCAGACATAAAGGTCGAGTTGCTGACGCAGGGCCACGTTCAGGGAACGGATGCCGCCGCCGACCGGCGTGGTCAGAGGGCCCTTGATGGAAACCACGTAATCCTTGACCGCGTCCAGGGTTTCCTGAGGTAGCCAGGTGTCCTGATCGTAAACCTGAGTCGCTTTTTCCCCGGCGTAGACTTCCATCCAGGAAATTTTGCGCTCGCCGCCGTAAGCCTTCTTAACAGCAGCATCGACAACCTTGATCATGACCGGGCTGATATCAACGCCAATGCCATCGCCTTCGATGAAGGGGATGATCGGGTTGTTAGGAACATTGAGAGAATGGTCCGCGTTGACGGTGATTTTGTCGCCGACGGCTGGAACCTGAATCTTCTTGTATCCCATGCTGAACTCCATTGTTTGGATTGAACATCTGGCTTCGTTCGAGCGTACCCCAGTTAAATCGGCACGCAAACCCTATGTTCCATCCATCTGCCGCAAAGCTGCACAGTTCGCGACGTACAAGCCTGAAAGCAAAGGGAAAAGCGCCAAACTCAAGCACGGTGCAAGACTCTACGCCCCCCTCGCCCCTGCGACCTTTAGACCAATGGACGACAATCGTTGCGTATGAACCATCGGCAGATTGCCAGCTACCTATGTATAATGCCGCCCGCTGACCACAGAGTCACGACGGCCGACCTCTCCTGCAACTGAATAAGTAGCCGAGGACTTTGGGCCTGAAAGCAGGACTGTTACCGCAGTCCACCCGCTTGACGCTCGACTGATGCACCCAACATCACCGCGAAGAAATCTCGACATTCGGCTCATGGATGACTTTGAACGAACGCGCTTACCCGGCGCCCCTCGAGTTTTTCTGCGCACGCTTTAGCAAAGAAGAGAGAGTTAATCCGAATATGCCCACCCGCTCGAAGATCATCTATACCTTCACCGACGAAGCTCCCGCCCTCGCCACCTATTCACTGTTGCCTATCGTAGAGGCCTTTACCGCCTCGGCTGATATCGCCGTTGAAACCCGCGATATCTCTCTTGCAGGGCGCATCCTGGCCAGCTTCCCCGAGCAATTGGGTGACAAAGCCGTAGCCGACCACCTCGCCGAACTGGGCGACCTGGCCGTTACGCCTGAAGCCAACATCATCAAGTTGCCGAACATCAGCGCCTCGGTTCCGCAACTGCAGGCCGCGATCAAAGAGCTGCAAGCTCAAGGCTTCGCACTGCCGGACTACCCGGAAACCGTGACCAGCGACGCCGACAAGCTCGCCAAGTCGCGTTACGACAAGATCAAGGGCAGCGCCGTGAACCCGGTCCTGCGCGAAGGCAACTCCGATCGTCGTGCCCCGCTGTCGGTCAAGAACTACGCCCGCAAGCACCCGCACAAAATGGGCGCCTGGGCCAAAGACTCCAAGTCCCACGTCGCGCACATGAGCACCGGCGATTTCTATGGCAGCGAAAAAGCCGCCCTGATCGACGCCGCTGACGCCGTCAAAATCGAACTGATCGCTCAAGACGGCACCACCACCGTCCTGAAAGAAAAAACCACCGTGCAAGCCGGTGAGATCCTCGATTGCGCCGTATTGAGCAAAAACGCGCTGCGCAGCTTCATCGCGGCCGAGATCGAAGACGCCAAAGCCAAAGGCGTGCTGCTGTCGGTTCACTTGAAAGCCACCATGATGAAAGTCTCCGACCCGATCATGTTCGGCCAGATCGTTGCCGAGTTCTATAAAGACGCACTGGCCAAGCACGCTGACGTGCTGGCACAGATCGGCTTCAACCTGAACAATGGCATCGGCGACCTGTACGCTCGCATCAAGGCCTTGCCTGCCGAGCAGCAAGCCGCGATCGAAGCGGACATCCAGGCGGTCTACGCCGCTCGTCCGTCGTTGGCCATGGTCAACTCCGACAAAGGCATCACCAACCTGCACGTGCCGAGCGACGTTATCGTCGACGCCTCGATGCCGGCGATGATCCGTGACTCCGGCAAGATGTGGGGCACCGACGGCCAGTTGCACGACACCAAGGCTGTGATCCCGGATCGCTGCTACGCCACCATCTACCAGGCGGTGATCGAAGACTGCAAGCTGCACGGCGCTTTCGATCCAACCACCATGGGCAGCGTGCCAAACGTTGGCCTGATGGCGAAAAAAGCCGAAGAGTACGGCTCCCACGACAAGACGTTCCAGATCAAGGCCGACGGCGTGGTTCGGGTTTCCGACAGCGCTGGCCGCACCCTGCTGGAACAGTCGGTTGAAGCCGGCGACATCTTCCGCATGTGCCAGACCAAAGACGCGCCGATCCAGGACTGGGTCAAACTGGCCGTCAACCGTGCTCGCGCAAGCGCAACGCCAGCGATTTTCTGGCTGGACCCAATGCGCGCCCACGACGGTGTAGTGATCGAGAAAGTTCAGGCCTACCTGAAGGATCACGACACTTCGGGCCTGGACATCCGCATCATGTCGCCCGTCGACGCGATGGCCTTCACCCTGGGCCGCACTCGCTCCGGCCTCGACACCATCTCGGTGACCGGCAACGTATTGCGCGACTACCTGACCGACCTGTTCCCGATCATGGAGCTGGGCACCAGTGCCAAGATGCTGTCGATCGTTCCGCTGATGAATGGCGGCGGTCTGTTCGAAACCGGCGCTGGCGGTTCGGCACCGAAGCACGTTCAACAGCTGCTGGAAGAAAACTTCCTGCGCTGGGATTCACTGGGTGAGTTCCTGGCCCTGGCCGCTTCCCTTGAGCACCTGGGAGTGACTTACAACAACCCGAAGGCGCTGGTGCTGGCCAAAACCCTGGACCAGGCCACCGGCCAGTTCCTGGACAACAACAAGTCGCCATCGCGCAAAGTCGGCAACATCGACAACCGCGGCAGCCACTTCTACCTGGCGCTGTACTGGGCCCAGGCCCTGGCCGCCCAGACCGAAGACGCTGCACTGCAAGCGCAATTCGGCCAACTGGCCAAGACCCTGACCGAGAACGAAGCAACCATCGTTGCCGAGCTCAACGCCGTTCAGGGCAAGCCAGTGGACATCGGCGGTTACTACCACGCCAATGCCGAGCTGATCAGCAAGGCCATGCGCCCGAGCAACACCTTCAACGCCGCGATCGCTGCGCTGGTTTAAGGTTGTAAGGATGCAAAGAAGCCCCGGCCAAGTGCCGGGGTTTCTGTTTGTGGGTTTCACACATAATTATCTGTAGGCATCCGCCCCTGTGGGAGCGAGCCTGCTCGCGATAGCGGTATATCATTCAACATTGATTTTGCCTGACCGGCCGCTATCGCGAGCAGGCTCGCTCCCACAAGGGCCGGCTCCCACATTGAAATCTTTGCGCACCTGAAATCGAGGAAGCTTCATGGACTGGCTACCCCACATCACCGTCGCCACTATCGTCGAAGACAACGGCCGCTTCCTGATGGTCGAAGAACTCAAGCACGGACGAACGGTTCTCAACCAACCCGCCGGCCACCTCGACCCCGACGAAACCCTGATCGACGCCACCGTACGCGAAACCCTCGAGGAAACCGGCTGGGACGTCGAGCCGACCGGCGTGGTGGGCATCTACCTCTACACCGCCCCCAGCAACGGCGTGACCTATCAGCGAGTCTGCTTCACCGCCAAACCGGTCAAGCATCACCCCGACTATCAACTGGACGACGGCATCGTCGGCGCAAAATGGCTGACGCGTGACGAACTGCTGGAACAGCGCGCAAACTGGCGCAGTGAGCTGATCATCCGCTGTATCGATGATTATCTGGACGGCCAACACTTCGGACTCGAACTGATCCGCCCTTCTCTTTAGCCTTGTGGGCTGCGGCCTGTTAGAATCGCGTCCTTTTTCAAGACACTCATTGAATCCCTATGCGTGATCCAGCCCCTTCTGACACACAAAAGAAGCGCGTCATTGTCGGCATGTCCGGCGGCGTGGACTCTTCCGTTTCCGCTCTCCTGCTGATCGAGCAGGGTTATGAGGTGGAAGGCCTGTTCATGAAGAACTGGGAAGAAGACGATGGAACGGAATACTGCACCGCCATGGATGACCTGGCGGACGCCCAGGCCGTGTGCGACAAGATTGGCATCAAGCTGCACACCGCCAACTTCGCCGCCGAGTACTGGGACAACGTGTTCGAGCACTTCCTGGCCGAATACAAGGCCGGTCGCACGCCGAACCCGGACATCCTGTGCAACCGCGAGATCAAGTTCAAGGCGTTCCTCGACTACGCCATGATGCTCGGCGCCGACCTGATTGCCACCGGCCACTACGTGCGCCGCCGCGATATCGATGGCCGTACCGAATTGCTCAAGGGCCTGGACCCGAACAAGGACCAGAGCTATTTCCTGCACGCTGTCGGCGGCGAACAGATCGCCAAGACCCTGTTCCCGGTCGGCGAGCTGGAAAAACCCGAAGTGCGCGCGATTGCCGAGAAACACGATCTGGCCACGGCAAAGAAAAAAGATTCCACCGGGATCTGCTTTATCGGCGAACGTCGCTTCAGCGACTTCCTCAAGCAGTACCTGCCGGCCCAGCCCGGCGAGATCAAGACCACCGAAGGTGAAGTCATCGGCCGTCACCACGGCTTGATGTACCACACCATCGGCCAGCGCCAGGGCCTGGGCATCGGCGGCTTGAAAGACGCCGGCGACGAGCCTTGGTACGTGCTGATCAAGGACCTGGAGCACAACGAGCTGATCGTTGGCCAGGGCAATGATCATCCGTATCTGTTCTCCCGCGCCCTGCTCGCCTCGGACATCTATTGGGTCAACCCGATCGACTTGACCGAACCGCGCAAGCTGACCGCCAAAGTCCGTTATCGCCAGAGCGATCAGCCTTGTACGCTGGAAAAGACCGCCACCGGCTACCGCGCGACCTTCGATGACCCGCAACGCGCGGTCACCCCGGGCCAGTCCGTGGTGTTTTATGACGGCGAAATCTGCCTCGGCGGCGGCGTGATCGAAATGGCCGAACCGTGGACGAGCAAGGGCACTCCTCAAGGCGAGCAGCAATGAGCCCGACTCAGGAACAACTGACGGCGCTGGGCGGTGTGTTTCTCGCCGCCGTGCTGGTCGACAAGATCGCCAAGACCGGCCAGACCACCGAAGCTGGCCTGACGTGCATGCTCGGCAGTCTGCTGATTCGCGACCCCAAGGACACCCTGGAAGTCTACGGCGGCGACGACATCAATCTGCGTGAAGGCTATCGCGCATTGATCGGCGCCCTTGAGCGCGACCCGAGCACCCTTCAGCGCGAGCCGCTGCGTTACGCCTTGGCGATGCTGGGGCTGGAGCGTCAGCTGGCCAAGCGTGGCGACATGCTGGACGTGATCGGCAAGCGCCTGCCCCAGATCCAGTCCCAGGTCGAGCACTTCGGCCCGGCGCACGAAAATGTGATTGCCGCCTGCGGCGCGCTGTACCAGGACACCTTGAGCACCCTGCGCCAACGGATTCAGGTGCACGGCGACATGCGCAACCTGCAGCAACCGAGCAACGCTTCGAAAATCCGTGCCCTGTTGCTGGCCGGGATTCGCTCGGCGCGCCTGTGGCGGCAGTTGGGCGGTCATCGCTGGCAGCTGGTGGTCAGCCGTCGCAAGTTGCTTAAAGAGCTTTACCCGCTGATGCGCAGCAGCTGAACCGCGCCCGCAAGACCTTGTGTAATTTGTAACGCGTAAGACGCTGGTCAGTTGGCAACGGACCGGCGGATTTTTTCATGTATGATACGCGCCCCATTTCGTTGCCCGACTGTCCGAGAACACCCCATGCAGCTTTCTTCGCTCACTGCGGTTTCCCCTGTTGACGGCCGCTACGCCGGCAAAACCCAGGCCCTGCGCCCAATTTTCAGCGAATACGGTCTGATCCGTGCTCGCGTTCTGGTTGAAGTGCGCTGGCTCCAGCGCCTGGCCGCTCACCCTGCCATCAGCGAAGTGCCGGCGTTCTCCGCCGAAGCCAGCGCTGTGCTGAACACCCTGGCGGAAAACTTCTCCCTGGAGCACGCCGAGCGTGTCAAAGAGATCGAGCGCACCACCAACCACGACGTCAAAGCCATTGAATACCTGCTCAAAGAGCAAGCGGCGAAGCTGCCGGAACTGGCTGCCGTCAGCGAGTTCATCCACTTCGCCTGCACCAGCGAGGACATCAACAACCTGTCCCACGCCCTGATGCTGCGTGAAGGCCGTGATGACGTGATGCTGCCGCTGATGCGCCAGACTGCCGAAGCCATTCGCGAACTGGCCATCCGTTTCGCTGACGTGCCGATGCTGTCGCGCACCCACGGTCAACCGGCCTCGCCGACCACCCTGGGCAAAGAACTGGCAAACGTGGTTTACCGTCTGGAGCGTCAAATCGCTCAGGTCGCTACCGTTCCGCTGCTGGGCAAGATCAACGGCGCCGTCGGCAACTACAACGCCCACCTGTCGGCCTACCCTGAGATCGACTGGGAAGAAAACGCCCGTGCCTTCATCGAAGACGAACTGGGCCTGGGCTTCAACCCGTACACCACGCAGATCGAACCGCACGACTACATTGCCGAGCTGTTCGACGCGATCGCACGTTTCAACACCATCCTGATCGACTTCGACCGCGACATCTGGGGCTACATCTCCCTGGGGTATTTCAAACAGCGCACCATCGCTGGCGAAATCGGTTCGTCGACCATGCCGCACAAGGTCAACCCGATCGACTTCGAAAACTCCGAAGGCAACCTGGGCATCGCCAACGCACTGTTCCAGCACCTGGCAAGCAAGCTGCCGATCTCCCGCTGGCAGCGCGACCTGACCGACTCCACCGTCCTGCGTAACCTCGGTGTCGGTTTCGCCCACAGCGTGATCGCGTACGAAGCGAGCCTCAAAGGCATCAGCAAACTGGAGCTCAACGCTCAGAAGATCGCTGCTGACCTGGACGCGTGCTGGGAAGTATTGGCCGAGCCGATCCAGACCGTGATGCGTCGCTACAACATCGAAAACCCGTACGAGAAGCTGAAAGAGTTGACCCGTGGCAAGGGCATCAGCCCTGAAGCACTGCAAACTTTCATCGACGGCCTGGACATGCCAGCCGCCGCCAAGGCCGAGCTGAAACTGCTCACCCCGGCGAACTACATCGGCAACGCTGTAGAGCAAGCCAAACGCATCTGATCGACCGCTTTACCCGTTTGAGACGCCCGGCAGCGCCGGGCGTTTTTATTCCCGTATGAAAAGTGCTTTTTTTCAATAGGTTACACATGAATCCTGATATTCCTCTTCAACTTCTGGGCGGCATCACGGCGCGCGAATTCCTGCGCGACTACTGGCAGAAAAAACCGCTGCTGATCCGTCAGGCAATTCCTGATTTCGAAAGCCCGATCGACGCCGACGAACTGGCCGGCCTGGCGCTGGAAGAAGAAGTCGAATCGCGCCTGCTGATCGAGCACGGCGAGCGCCCTTGGGAATTGCGCCGCGGCCCGTTTGCCGAAGACGAATTCAGCAAGTTGCCGGAACGCGAATGGACCTTGCTGGTTCAAGCCGTCGACCAATTCGTACCGGAAGTCGCCGAGCTGCTGGAAAACTTCCGCTTCCTGCCGAGCTGGCGCATCGACGACGTGATGATCAGCTTCGCCGCCCCGGGTGGCAGTGTCGGTCCGCACTTCGATAACTACGATGTGTTCCTGCTGCAAGGCCACGGCAAGCGCAACTGGAAAATCGGCCAGATGTGCGACTCCGAGAGCCCGCTGCTGCAGCATGCCGACCTGCGTATCCTCGCTGATTTCGAAGAAACGGCTGAATGGGTGCTGGAACCGGGCGACATGCTTTATCTGCCGCCACGCCTGGCCCACTGGGGTGTGGCCATCGACGATTGCATGACTTACTCCGTCGGTTTCCGCGCACCGAGCGCCGCTGAAGTGCTGACCCATTTCACCGACTTCCTCAGCCAGTTCCTGCCGGACGAAGAGCGCTATACCGACGCCGACGCCCTGCCTGCGGTCGATCCGCACCAGATCCAGCACGACGCCCTTGATCGCCTGAAAGCGTTGCTGGCCGAGCACATGAGCGACGAGCGCCTGCTGCTGACCTGGTTCGGCCAGTTCATGACCGAGCCGCGCTACCCGGAACTGGTGGTGGGCCCGGAAGACATCGAAGAAGAAGACCTGCTCGCCAGCCTGGAACAAGGCGCGGTGCTGATTCGCAACCCGAGCGCACGCATGGCCTGGTCCGAAGTCGATGACGACCTGCTGCTGTTCGCCAGTGGCCAGAGCCGTTACCTGCCGGGCAAGCTGCGCGAACTGCTGAAGCTGATTTGCGCCGCTGACGCCCTGCACGTCGACAATCTTGGCGACTGGCTGAGCGACGAAGACGGCCGCGGTCTGCTGTGTGAGCTGATCAAGCAAGGAAGCCTGGGGTTTGCTGATGAATAAAATTCACGTACGTGTCGCAGACTGGCAAAAGGATAACGCCGAGATCCGGCGCATTCGTGAGACGGTGTTCGTCGCCGAGCAGTCCGTTCCGCCTGAACTGGAATGGGATGCCGATGACGCAACAGCGGTGCATTTCCTGGCCTTCGAAGGCGACTTTCCGATTGGCACTGCCCGCCTGTTGCCCGACGGGCATGTTGGCCGGGTGTCGGTGCTGAAAGACTGGCGCGGCTTGAAGGTTGGCGACGCGCTGATGCAAGCGGTGATCAGCGAAGCCGAGAAGCGCGGGCTGAAGCAGCAGATGCTCAGCGCACAAGTGCAGGCCACGGCGTTCTATGAGCGCCTGGGTTTTAGCATGGTCAGCGAGGAGTTCCTGGAAGCAGGGATTCCGCATGTGGACATGGTGCGTCATTCGGCTTGAGACCGCGGCGCGGCCATCGCGAGCAGGCTCGCTCCCACAATTGGAATGCATTTCCCTGTGGGAGCGAGCCTGCTCGCGATAGCGGCCTCAAGAACACCACAAAACGCCCCGCCATCTCCGGATGCCGGGGCGTTTTGCTGTCTACGATTCAACTTGCCCCACCCCAGGCCGACAAACTGGCAATATCAACACCTGTAGGAGCGAGCTTGCTCGCGATGAGCGTCAACCATGACGCGCCCCACCTGGAAAAACGCGTCGCGTTCAAATTCATCGCGAGCAAGCTCGCTCCTACATACACCACAAAGTCGGAGATAACGGATATGTCCCTACGCACCCTGCTCACCACGCTGCTGTTGACCTGCAGTTTTTCGGTCATGGCCGCCACCGAGATCGTGCCGCTCAACTACCACACCAGTGCCGACATGTTGCCGATGGCGCAGGACTTTATCGGCAAGGACGGCCAGGTCAGCGCCTACGGCAACCAGCTGATCGTCAATGCCGAGCAACGCAAGATCGACGAACTTAAAGCCCTTATCGCGCAACTTGATACCAAACCAAAACGCCTGCTGATCACCGTCGACACCAACGAAAACAACTTTCAGGACGACCAGGGCTACTCCGTGAACGGTGCCAAACCGAGCCAGACCCGAATCATCAATCGCAGCACCGAAAGCCGCGACGGCGGCATTCAGCAGATCCAGGCCAGCGAAGGCGCGCCGGCACTGATCCAGGTCGGCCAGAGCGTTCCGCTCACGAGCACTCAGACCGACTCCTACGGCGACCTGCGCAGCCAGACCGAATACCGCAACGTCACCCAAGGCTTCTACGTCACCGCCAGCGTCACCGGCGACATCGTTCACCTGGCGATCAGTACCAACCGTGACCGCATGAGCCAGGAACGTCCCGATGTAGTGAACGTGCAGAGTACCGACACAACCGTCACGGGACGCCTGGGCGAATGGATCACCCTGGCCGGTGCAAATCGTCAGACCCAGGCCGACAAACAGGGCGTAACCCGCAGCTACTCGACTCAGGGCCGGGATGACATGACGTTGCGGGTCAAGGTCGATACTTTGGACTAAACCACCGAAAACTGACTGATTAGTCGTATTAGACCAAAGATGTAGTGGCGCAAAAAAAGCACTACAAAACGTTTGACGATACAAAAAAGCAAAGGCATGATGGCCTCGCTCCCGCTAATCAGGGGCCCTGGCAAGGGCCTTCGAGGCGCCGTTCGCACCTACCCCGCGAGCCGCTTCGTGTCTGTACCGCCCATAAGGTGTGTTTGACGAGGTTGTCGACTGGAACGAAGTTGTCCCGAGGGACGGAAGCGTATTTAGGTAACCCGGCACCACACTGAAGTTTGTATAAAGGCCCACGACGCCCGAATGCGCTCGCCAGTTCGCCCTTACCTGCTCACTTCCCCTCGAGCCCATCGTTCATCCCGTCGCCATCCCCGCCGAATCCGACTTGACCACCTAAGCTTCTGGTCAGCGAGCAGCCTTTTACGCCTCTCTAATATGCGTATTTGGCAGGAGCAGGAATTTTCCACCCCAGACCTATGCGACGAGGTTTATCTCCATGGCACTGACACGCGAACAGCAAATTGCAGCCCTCGAAAAAGATTGGGCTGAAAACCCACGCTGGAAAGGCGTGACACGCGCTTACTCCGCTGCTGACGTCGTCCGCCTGCGTGGCTCGGTTCAACCTGAGCACACCTTTGCAAAATTGGGCGCCGAGAAGCTCTGGAACCTGGTAACCCAGGGTGCCAAGCCGTCCTTCCGTCCTGAGAAAGATTTCGTCAACTGCATGGGCGCCCTGACCGGCGGCCAGGCTGTACAACAAGTCAAGGCCGGTATCCAGGCGATCTACCTGTCGGGCTGGCAAGTGGCTGCGGACAACAACTCCGCCGAATCGATGTACCCGGACCAGTCGCTGTACCCGGTGGATTCGGTTCCAACCGTGGTCAAGCGCATCAACAACTCGTTCCGTCGTGCTGACCAGATCCAGTGGAAAGCCGGCAAAGGCCCGGGCGACGAAGGTTACATCGACTACTTCGCTCCGATCGTGGCTGACGCCGAAGCCGGTTTCGGTGGCGTACTGAACGCTTACGAACTGATGAAGAGCATGATCGAGGCAGGCGCCGCCGGCGTTCACTTCGAAGACCAACTGGCTTCCGTGAAAAAATGCGGCCACATGGGCGGCAAAGTACTGGTTCCTACCCAGGAAGCTGTACAGAAGCTGACCGCTGCCCGCCTGGCGGCTGACGTTGCCGGTACTCCGACCATCATCCTGGCCCGTACCGACGCTAACGCGGCAGACCTGCTGACTTCCGATTGCGACCCGTACGACCAGCCATTCGTGACTGGCGAACGTACCCAGGAAGGCTTCTACAAAGTGCGCGCCGGCCTGGACCAGGCGATCGCTCGCGGCCTGGCTTACGCTCCGTACGCCGACCTGATCTGGTGCGAAACCGCCAAGCCGGATCTGGACGAGGCTCGTCGCTTCGCTGAAGCGATCAAAAAGGAATACCCGGACCAACTGCTGTCGTACAACTGCTCGCCTTCCTTCAACTGGAAGAAAAACCTGGACGACGCGACCATCGCCAAGTTCCAGCGCGAACTGTCCGCCATGGGTTACAAGCACCAGTTCATTACCCTGGCCGGCATTCACAACATGTGGCACAGCATGTTCAACCTGGCGCACGACTACGCCCGCAACGACATGACTGCCTACGTGAAACTGCAAGAGCAAGAGTTCGCTGACGCCGCCAAGGGTTACACCTTCGTGGCTCACCAGCAGGAAGTGGGCACCGGCTACTTCGACGACATGACCACCGTGATTCAGGGCGGCACGTCGTCGGTGACCGCGCTGACCGGTTCGACCGAAGAAGAACAGTTCCACTGATCTGCTTCGCCTGAACAAACGGCCGTTGCGGACCGAATAAAAAGCTAACCGCAACGCCGCACATCTGACGCCCCGACTGGTTCGGGGCGTTTTTTTTGCCCACAATTTACCAACGACCACCCCTCCCTGTAGGAGCAGCCTCGTTTCACTCGCCTGCTCCTACAGGGGTCGGCGGCAGTCTGGGGAAAAACCTTGATCCAGAGCATTTTCCCGATCAGGAAAAAAGGGTAAAACGACCCCGCTCGCTACTTGCAGTAACGCGCATATAAGACAACTTCCCAGCCACTCACCCGTTAACCAGTTTAAAAACCAACCCAAACAATATTGATTATCATTTAGCCGCAACTATGTTCGTTACATTCCCTACAAAACATAATTGATGAAATGCCGGCTAATGCCCGCAACGCATGGGCTGCGGGACTTTGGAGGTACGCTATGTCCTTATTCCTGTAAATAATTTCGCTATAGGAATTTTACTTGCACGGAGTTGTGCCATAAAATCAGCGGGATTGATTGCTGCGACATATCGTCACTGCTTTGTTTCTTTTCAAGCTCAGAGACCTTTGCTCTCTGTTAAGGATTACCAGCATGCCCGAAGCGACAGGACTCATGGCCCACAACTGGGGCTTTGCCATTTTCCTTCTGGGCGTCGTCGGCCTTTGCGCCTTCATGCTCGGCGTCTCCGCCCTCCTCGGGTCAAAAGCCTGGGGCCGCAGCAAAAACGAACCGTTCGAGTCCGGCATGCTACCTACAGGTGGCGCCCGCTTGCGGCTCTCAGCCAAATTCTATCTGGTCGCGATGCTCTTCGTGATCTTCGATATCGAAGCCCTTTTTCTCTTTGCCTGGTCTGTGTCCGTCCGCGAAAGCGGCTGGACCGGATTCGTCGAAGCTCTCGTTTTCATAGCAATTCTGTTGGCAGGTCTTGTCTACCTATTCCGAGTGGGCGCCCTTGACTGGGCTCCGGAAGCTCGGCGCAAGCGGCAAGCGAAGCTGAAACAATGAGGCTTTGGCAATGCAATACAATCTCACCAGGATCGACCCCGATGCTCCTAACGAGCAGTATCCGATTGGCGAACGGGAAACCGTTTCCGATCCGTTAGAAGATCAAGTCCACAAAAACATTTTCATGGGCAAGCTCGAAGACGTGCTTAACGGCACGATCAACTGGGGGCGCAAGAACTCCCTGTGGCCGTATAACTTCGGTCTTTCGTGCTGCTACGTGGAAATGACCACCGCCTTCACGGCGCCCCACGACATCGCGCGCTTTGGCGCCGAAGTTATCCGGGCATCGCCGCGTCAGGCGGATTTCATGGTTATCGCCGGTACCTGCTTCATCAAGATGGCGCCGATCATTCAGCGTCTCTACGAGCAAATGCTCGAACCTAAATGGGTCATCTCCATGGGTTCGTGCGCCAACTCCGGTGGCATGTACGACATCTACTCCGTCGTTCAAGGGGTAGACAAGTTCCTGCCCGTGGACGTCTACGTGCCTGGCTGCCCGCCCCGCCCTGAAGCTTTTCTGCAAGGCTTGATGCTTTTGCAGGAGTCGATTGGACAGGAGCGTCGTCCGCTTTCCTGGGTCGTCGGCGATCAAGGCGTGTACCGCGCCGAGATGCCTTCGCAAAAGGAACAGCGCCGCGAACAGCGAATCGCAGTCACCAACCTGCGCAGCCCCGACGAAGTCTGATCCAGATCTGCTTCTTTAATAGAACGAGAAACTGGCTTCATTCTTTACGTTGACCGAAAGCGATAAATAACCATGACTACAGGCAGTGCTCTGTACATCCCGCCTTATAAGGCAGACGACCAGGATGTGGTCGTCGAACTGAACAACCGTTTTGGCCCCGAGGCGTTCACCGCCCAGCCTACCCGCACCGGCATGCCGGTGCTTTGGGTTGCCCGCGCCAAACTCGTCGAAGTAATGACCTTCCTGCGCAACCTGCCCAAGCCGTACGTCATGCTCTATGACCTGCACGGCGTGGACGAGCGTCTGCGCACCAAGCGTCAAGGGCTGCCAAGTGGCGCCGACTTCACTGTGTTCTATCACTTGATGTCGATCGAACGTAATAGTGACGTCATGATCAAGGTCGCCTTGTCCGAGAGCGACCTCAGCGTGCCGACCGTTACCGGCATCTGGCCGAACGCCAACTGGTACGAGCGTGAAGTGTGGGACATGTACGGCATCAACTTTGCCGGTCACCCGCACCTGACCCGCATCATGATGCCGCCGACCTGGGAAGGTCACCCGCTGCGCAAGGACTTCCCGGCCCGTGCCACCGAGTTCGACCCGTTCAGCCTGACGCTGGCCAAGCAACAGCTTGAGGAAGAAGCCGCGCGCTTCAAGCCTGAAGACTGGGGCATGAAGCGTTCCGGTGCGAACGAGGACTACATGTTCCTCAACCTCGGCCCTAACCACCCTTCTGCGCACGGTGCGTTCCGCATCATCCTGCAGCTGGACGGTGAAGAGATCGTCGACTGCGTGCCGGACGTCGGTTACCACCACCGTGGCGCCGAGAAGATGGCCGAGCGTCAGTCCTGGCACAGCTTCATTCCGTACACCGACCGTATCGACTACCTCGGCGGCGTGATGAACAACCTGCCGTACGTGCTCTCGGTCGAGAAGCTGGCCGGCATCAAGGTGCCCGAGAAGGTCGACGTCATCCGCATCATGATGGCCGAGTTCTTCCGGATCACCAGCCACTTGCTGTTCCTGGGAACTTACATCCAGGACGTCGGCGCCATGACTCCGGTGTTCTTCACCTTCACCGACCGCCAGAAGGCGTACACGGTGATCGAGGCCATTACCGGTTTCCGTCTGCACCCGGCCTGGTACCGCATCGGCGGCGTCGCCCACGACCTGCCACGCGGCTGGGAAAAACTGGTGAAAGACTTCGTCGAGTGGATGCCAAAGCGTCTGGACGAATACCAGAAAGCCGCCCTGGACAACAGCATCCTGCGTGGCCGGACCATCGGCGTCGCCGCCTACAACACCAAAGAAGCCCTGGAATGGGGCGTCACCGGTGCCGGCCTGCGTTCGACCGGTTGCGACTTCGACCTGCGCAAGGCTCGCCCGTACTCCGGTTACGAGAACTTCGAATTCGAAGTGCCGCTGGCGGTCAATGGCGATGCCTACGACCGTTGCATCGTGCGCGTCGAAGAAATGCGCCAGAGCCTGAAGATCATCGAGCAGTGCATGCGCAACATGCCGGAAGGCCCGTACAAGGCGGATCACCCGCTGACCACGCCGCCGCCGAAAGAACGCACGCTGCAGCACATCGAGACCCTGATCACGCACTTCCTGCAAGTTTCGTGGGGCCCGGTCATGCCGGCCAACGAATCCTTCCAGATGATCGAAGCGACCAAGGGCATCAACAGTTATTACCTGACGAGCGATGGCGGCACCATGAGCTACCGCACCCGGATTCGCACCCCAAGCTTCCCGCACCTGCAGCAGATCCCTTCGGTGATCAAAGGCAGCATGGTCGCGGACTTGATCGCGTACCTGGGTAGTATCGATTTCGTTATGGCCGACGTGGACCGCTAAGCATGAACAGCACGCTTATCCAGACAGACCGTTTCGCCCTGAGCGAAACCGAGCGCTCGGCCATCGAGCACGAGCTGCATCACTACGAAGACCCGCGCGCGGCGTCGATCGAAGCCCTGAAGATCGTCCAGAAGGAACGTGGCTGGGTGCCTGACGGCGCGCTCTACGCCATCGGCGAGATCCTCGGCATCCCGGCCAGCGACGTTGAAGGGGTGGCTACTTTCTATAGCCAGATCTTCCGTCAGCCGGTTGGCCGCCACATCATTCGCGTCTGCGACAGCATGGTCTGCTACATCGGCGGCCATGAATCGGTTGTCAGCGAAATCCAGAGCAATCTGGGCATCGGCCTGGGTCAGACCACCGCCGACGGTCGTTTCACCCTGCTGCCGGTCTGCTGCCTCGGCAACTGCGACAAGGCGCCGGCGTTGATGATCGACGACGACACTTTCGGTGATGTGCAGCCTGCCGGCGTTGCCAAATTGCTCGAGGGCTACGTATGACCCTGACTTCCTTCGGTCCTGCCAACCGCATCAAGCGTTCGGCCGAGACTCACCCGCTCACCTGGCGTCTGCGTGACGACGGCGAAGCTGTCTGGCTCGACGAGTACCAGGCCAAGAACGGTTACGCGGCTGCGCGCAAAGCCTTCGCCGACATGGCTCAGGACGACATCGTCCAGACCGTGAAAGACGCAGGCCTTAAAGGTCGCGGCGGTGCCGGCTTCCCCACGGGGGTGAAGTGGGGCCTGATGCCAAAAGACGAATCCATCAACATCCGCTACCTGCTGTGCAACGCGGATGAAATGGAGCCGAACACCTGGAAAGACCGCATGCTGATGGAGCAACTGCCCCATCTGCTGATCGAAGGCATGCTGATCAGTGCTCGCGCGCTGAAAACCTACCGTGGCTACATCTTCCTGCGTGGCGAATACACCACCGCCGCCAAGCACCTCAACCGTGCCGTGGAAGAAGCCAAGGCAGCGGGCCTCTTGGGCAAGAACATCCTGGGCAGCGGCTTCGATTTCGAGCTGTTCGTCCATACCGGCGCCGGGCGTTACATCTGCGGTGAAGAAACCGCACTGATCAACTCCCTCGAAGGCCGCCGCGCCAACCCGCGCTCCAAGCCGCCCTTCCCTGCCGCCGTTGGCGTGTGGGGCAAGCCGACCTGCGTGAACAACGTTGAAACCCTGTGCAACGTGCCGGCGATCATTGCCGACGGCGTGGACTGGTACAAATCGTTGGCCCGCGAAGGCAGCGAAGACATGGGCACCAAGCTCATGGGCTTCTCCGGCAAGGTCAAGAACCCGGGCCTGTGGGAATTGCCGTTCGGCGTCACCGGTCGCGAGTTGTTCGAAGACTACGCCGGCGGCATGCGCGACGGTTACAAGCTCAAGTGCTGGCAGCCAGGCGGCGCCGGTACCGGTTTCCTGTTGCCGGAACACCTCGACGCACAAATGTACGCCGGCGGCATCGCCAAAGTGGGCACCCGCATGGGTACCGGCCTGGCCATGGCGGTGGACGACAGCGTCAATATGGTTTCCCTGCTGCGCAACATGGAAGAGTTCTTCTCCCGTGAATCCTGCGGCTTCTGCACCCCGTGCCGTGACGGTCTGCCGTGGAGCGTCAAGCTTCTGCGCGCGATCGAGAACGGTGAAGGACAAGCCGGCGATATCGAGACCCTGCTGGGTCTGGTCGGTTTCCTCGGTCCGGGCAAGACCTTCTGTGCTCACGCACCGGGCGCCGTGGAGCCGTTGGGCAGCGCAATCAAATACTTCCGCCATGAGTTCGAAGCCGGCATCGCGCCTGTCAGCGCCGTCGTCCCGCCTCTGGCAAGGCCGATCGTAGTCGGCGCGTAAACGCTTAAAAGAGGCGAAGGGTCCGTGCCCTTCGCCTTCTCGTGTGATGACGCCGCAAGCGGCTGTGTTGATTCACGCGAATAACAAGATTCCATTAGCCACGCCCGCTGACACCGGGCCAACGAAGAACTTTGAACCATGGCCACTATCCACGTAGACGGCAAAGAGCTCGAAGTCGATGGGGCAGACAACCTGTTACAGGCATGTCTGTCGCTAGGCCTCGATATCCCTTATTTCTGCTGGCACCCCGCCCTTGGCAGCGTTGGCGCCTGCCGCCAGTGCGCGGTCAAGCAGTACACCGACGAGAACGACAAGCGTGGTCGGATCGTCATGTCGTGCATGACGCCAGCCACTGACGGCAGCTGGATCTCCATCGACGACGAAGAAGCGAAAGTGTTTCGCGCCAGCGTCGTCGAATGGCTGATGACCAACCACCCTCACGACTGCCCGGTCTGTGAGGAAGGCGGTCACTGCCACCTGCAAGACATGACCGTGATGACCGGCCACAACGAGCGCCGTTATCGCTTCACCAAGCGTACTCACCAGAACCAGCAACTGGGCCCGTTCATTTCCCACGAGATGAACCGCTGCATCGCTTGCTACCGCTGCGTGCGCTTCTATAAGGACTACGCCGGCGGCACCGACCTCGGCGTATTCGGCGCCCACGACAACGTGTACTTCGGTCGCGTTGAAGACGGCACCCTGGAAAGCGAGTTCTCCGGCAACCTCACCGAGGTCTGCCCGACCGGTGTGTTCACCGACAAGACTCACTCCGAGCGCTACAACCGCAAGTGGGACATGCAGTTCTCGCCGAGCATCTGCCATGGCTGCTCCAGCGGTTGCAACATCTCCCCGGGTGAGCGCTACGGTGAACTGCGTCGCATCGAAAACCGTTTCAACGGTTCGGTGAACCAGTACTTCCTGTGCGACCGCGGCCGTTTCGGCTACGGCTACGTCAACCGCAAGGATCGCCCGCGTCAGCCACTGCTGGCCAACGGCGCCCAACTGACGCTCGACGAAGCACTGGATAAAGCCGCCGACCTGCTGCGCGGTCGCAACATCGTCGGTATCGGTTCGCCCCGTGCCAGCCTTGAAAGCAACTACGCGTTGCGCGAACTGGTCGGCGCCGAGCACTTCTACTCCGGTATCGAAGCCGCCGAGCTGGAACGCATTCGTCTGGTCGTGCAGGTGCTGAAAGACAGCCCGCTGCCAATCCCGAACATGCGCGACATCGAAGACCACGACGCAATTTTCGTCCTCGGTGAAGACCTGACCCAGACTGCCGCCCGTATGGCGCTGTCCCTGCGTCAATCGGTCAAGGGCAAGGCCGAAGACATGGCCGATGCCATGCGCGTTCAGCCTTGGCTCGACGCCGCGGTGAAGAACATCGGTCAGCACGAACTGAACCCGCTGTTCATCGCCAGCCTGGCTGAAACCAAGCTCGACGACATCGCGGAAGAATGCGTTCACGCAGCGCCCGACGACCTGGCCCGCATCGGTTTCGCCGTGGCTCACGCCCTCGACGCCAGCGCACCGGCCGTTGAAGGTCTGGACGCCGAAGCCCTTGAGCTGGCCAAGCGTATTGCCGACGCCCTGCTCGCCGCCAAGCGTCCATTGATCATCGCCGGTACCTCGTTGGGTTCCAAGGCGCTGATCGAAGCCGCGGCGAACATCGCCAAGGCCCTGAAGCTGCGCGAGAAGAACGGTTCCATCAGCCTGATCGTGCCAGAGGCCAACAGCCTCGGCCTGGCCATGCTCGGTGGCGAATCGGTCGACGCCGCCCTGCAAGCGGTCATCGACGGCAAGGCCGACGCCATCGTCGTGCTGGAAAACGATCTGTACACCCGCACCGACAAAGCCAAGGTCGATGCAGCCCTGACCGCCGCGAAAGTGGTGATCGTGGCCGACCATCAGAAGACCGCCACCAGCGATCGCGCGCACCTGGTTCTGCCAGCCGCCAGCTTCGCTGAAGGCGACGGTACGCTGGTCAGCCAGGAAGGCCGCGCCCAGCGCTTCTTCCAGGTCTTCGACCCGACTTACCTCGACGCCAGCATCCTGGTTCACGAAGGCTGGCGCTGGCTGCATGCCCTGCGCTCGACCCTGCTGAATCAGCCGATCGACTGGACCCAACTGGATCACGTCACCGCTGCCGTTGCTGCAAGCACGCCGCAACTGGCGCGCATCGTTGATGCCGCGCCGTCCGCCGCGTTCCGCATCAAAGGCCTGAAACTGGCGCGCGAACCGCTGCGTTACTCGGGTCGTACCGCCATGCGCGCCGACATCAGCGTGCACGAACCGCGTACTTCCCAGGATAACGACACCGCGTTCTCGTTCTCCATGGAAGGTTACTCGGGCTCGGTCGAACCGCGTCAGCAAGTGCCATTCGCCTGGTCTCCGGGCTGGAACTCGCCGCAAGCCTGGAACAAGTTCCAGGACGAAGTCGGTGGTCACATCCGTGCTGGCGACCCGGGCACCCGCCTGATCGAAAGCACCGGTGATTCGCTGAACTGGTTCGCCAGTGTTCCGCGCGCATTCAACCCGGCTCCGGGCACCTGGCAGGTTGTGCCGTTCTTCCACCTGTTCGGCAGCGAAGAGAACTCTTCCAAAGCCGCACCGGTTCAGGAACGCATCCCGGCCGCCTACGTCGCTTTGGCCAAATCCGAAGCCGACCGCCTGGGCGTCAATGACGGTGCCATGCTGAGCTTGAACGTGGCCGGTCAGACCCTGCGTCTGCCGCTGCGCATCAACGAAGAGCTGGGCGCCGGGCTGGTCGCATTGCCGGCCGGTATCGCTGGCATTCCGCCAGCGATCTTTGGCAAATCCGTTGACGGTCTGCAGGAGGCAGCTCAATGACCTGGTTCACGCCTGAAGTGATTGACGTGATCATCGCGGTCCTCAAGGCCATCGTGATTCTGCTCGCCGTGGTGGTGTGCGGCGCGCTGCTGAGCTGGGTCGAGCGTCGTTTGCTCGCCCTCTGGCAGGACCGTTACGGTCCGAACCGCGTCGGCCCGTTCGGCGCGTTCCAGATCGCGGCCGACATGATCAAGATGTTCTTCAAGGAAGACTGGACCCCGCCGTTCGCCGACAAGGTGATCTTCACCCTGGCGCCGGTCGTGGCCATGAGCGCCTTGCTGATTGCCTTCGCAATCATCCCGATCACCCCGACCTGGGGCGTGGCGGATATCAACATCGGCATCCTGTTCTTCTTCGCCATGGCCGGTCTGTCGGTCTACGCGGTGCTGTTCGCCGGCTGGTCGAGCAACAACAAGTTCGCCCTGTTGGGCAGCTTGCGGGCCTCGGCGCAAACCGTGTCGTACGAAGTGTTCATGGGCCTGTCGCTGATGGGCATCGTGATCCAGGTCGGCTCGTTCAACATGCGCGACATCGTCGAGTATCAAGCGCAGAACCTGTGGTTCGTCATTCCGCAGATCTTCGGTTTCCTGACCTTCTTCATCGCTGGCGTCGCCGTGACTCACCGTCACCCGTTCGACCAGCCGGAAGCGGAACAGGAACTGGCCGACGGTTACCACATTGAATACGCCGGCATGAAATGGGGCATGTTCTTCGTTGGTGAGTACATCGGCATCGTGCTGATTTCGGCGCTGCTGGTGACCTTGTTCTTCGGTGGCTGGCACGGTCCGTTCGGCATTCTGCCGCAGATCCCGTTCATCTGGTTTGCACTGAAAACCGCGTTCTTCATCATGTTCTTCATCCTGCTGCGCGCCTCGATCCCGCGCCCACGGTATGACCAAGTGATGGATTTCAGCTGGAAGTTCTGCCTGCCGCTGACCCTCGTCAACATGCTGGTGACCGCTGCGATCGTGTTGCTCAGCACGCCCGCCGTCGCGGCTCAGTGAGGATAGAGAATCATGAAGTACATTTTTGACATCGTGCATGGCTTCTTCACCCAGCTTCGCAGCCTGGTGATGATCTTCGGCCATGCCTTCCGCAAGCGCGACACGCTGCAGTACCCGGAAGAAGCGGTGTACCTGCCGCCACGCTTCCGTGGCCGTATCGTGCTGACCCGCGACCCCGACGGCGAAGAGCGTTGTGTAGCCTGCAACCTGTGCGCCGTGGCGTGCCCGGTGGGTTGCATCTCGCTGCAGAAAGCTGAAACCGAAGACGGTCGATGGTACCCGGACTTCTTCCGCATCAACTTCTCGCGCTGCATTTTCTGCGGCCTCTGCGAGGAAGCCTGCCCGACCACCGCGATCCAGCTGACACCGGATTTCGAGATGGCCGAGTTCAAACGTCAGGACCTGGTTTACGAGAAAGAAGATCTGCTGATCTCCGGCCCCGGCAAAAACCCTGATTACAACTTCTATCGTGTTGCAGGTATGGCGATTGCCGGTAAGCCAAAAGGCGCCGCGCAGAATGAAGCCGAACCGATCAACGTGAAGAGCTTGCTGCCTTAAGGAAGAAAGATGGAATTCGCTTTCTATTTCGCATCGGGTATCGCTGTTGTGTCCACGCTTCGCGTGATCACCAACACCAACCCCGTGCACGCCCTGCTCTACCTGATCATTTCGCTGATCGCCGTGGCCATGACATTCTTCGCCCTCGGCGCACCGTTTGCCGGTGTACTGGAAGTGATCGCCTACGCTGGCGCCATCATGGTGCTGTTCGTGTTCGTGGTGATGATGCTGAACCTGGGGCCTGCCTCGGTTCAACAAGAGCGCGTCTGGCTCAAGCCCGGTATCTGGCTGGGCCCGGTCGCACTCGGCGCCCTGTTGCTGATTGAACTGCTGTACGTGCTGTTCAGCGACGCCAGCGGCCAGGCCATCGGCCACACCACCGTAGACGCCAAGGCCGTGGGCATCAGCCTGTTCGGTCCTTATCTGCTGGTGGTCGAACTCGCCTCGATGCTGCTGCTCGCCGCAGCCGTCACGGCGTTCCACTTGGGCCGCAACGAAGCCAAGGAGCAATGACGATGCCTGCTATCCCTATGGAGCATGGTCTGGCGGTCGCCGGCATCCTGTTCTGCCTCGGTCTGGTCGGCCTGATGGTCCGGCGCAACATTCTCTTCGTGCTGATGAGCCTGGAGGTCATGATGAATGCCTCCGCACTGGCGTTCATCGTTGCCGGTAGCCGCTGGGCGCAACCGGATGGACAGATCATGTTCATCCTGGTGATCAGCCTCGCAGCCGCCGAGGCCAGTATTGGCCTGGCGATTCTGTTGCAGCTGTATCGCCGCTTCCACACTCTCGATATCGACGCTGCCAGCGAGATGCGCGGATGAATCTTCTCTATCTGACTTTCGTATTCCCTCTCATTGGTTTCCTGCTGCTGTCGTTCTCCCGTGGACGCCTCTCGGAAAACCTTTCGGCGCTGATCGGCGTCGGCTCCATCGGCCTGTCGGCCATCGTCACGGCTTATGTGATCTGGCAGTTCAACGTTGCGCCACCTGAAGGCGGTCACTACACCCAGGTGTTGTGGCAGTGGATGGCGGTGGAAGGCTTCACGCCGAACTTCGCGCTGTACCTGGATGGTCTGTCCCTGACCATGCTCGGTGTGGTGGTCGGCGTCGGCTTCCTGATCCACCTGTTCGCCTCCTGGTACATGCGCGGTGAAGCCGGTTACTCGCGCTTCTTTGCCTACACCAACCTGTTTATCGCCAGCATGCTGTTCCTGGTGCTGGGCGATAACCTGTTGTTCCTGTACTTCGGTTGGGAAGGCGTGGGTCTGTGCTCGTACCTGTTGATCGGTTTCTACTACAGCAACCGCAACAACGGTAACGCGGCACTGAAAGCCTTCATCGTCACCCGTATCGGCGACGTGTTCATGGCCATCGGCCTGTTCATCCTGTTCCAACAGTTGGGCACGCTGAACATCCAGGAACTGCTGGTGAAGGCGCCTGAGCACTTCAAGGTCGGCGACTTCTGGATCGTGGTCGCGACCCTGATGCTGCTGGGCGGCGCTGTCGGTAAATCCGCGCAACTGCCGCTGCAAACCTGGCTGGCGGACGCGATGGCTGGTCCTACCCCGGTTTCGGCACTGATCCACGCCGCAACCATGGTAACCGCCGGTGTCTACCTGATCGCCCGTACTCACGGCCTGTTTGCCCTGGCGCCGGATATCCTGCACCTGGTCGGCGTCGTTGGCGGCGTGACCCTGGTACTGGCAGGTTTTGCCGCACTGGTTCAGACCGACATCAAACGTATCCTCGCCTACTCGACCATGAGCCAGATCGGCTACATGTTCCTGGCCCTGGGCGTTGGCGCGTGGGATGGCGCGATCTTCCACCTGATGACCCACGCCTTCTTCAAGGCCCTGCTGTTCCTTGCGTCCGGTGCGGTGATCGTTGCCTGCCACCACGAGCAGAACATCTTCAAGATGGGCGGCCTGTGGAAGAAACTGCCACTGGCCTACGCCAGCTTCATCGTCGGCGGCGCGGCCCTTTCGGCCCTGCCACTGGTGACTGCAGGCTTCTACTCCAAGGATGAAATCCTCTGGGAAGCGTTTGCCAGCGGCAACCACGGTCTGCTCTATGCAGGTCTGGTCGGCGCCTTCATGACTTCGCTGTATACCTTCCGCCTGATCTTCATCGCGTTCCACGGTGAAGCGAAGACCGAAGCGCACGCCGGCCACGGTATCGCTCACTGGTTGCCGCTGTCGGTGCTGATCGTGCTGTCGACCTTCGTCGGCGCCATGATCGTTCCGCCACTGCACGGTGTGCTGCCGGAAAGCGTCGGCCATGCCGGCGGCGAAGCCAAGCACAGCCTGGAAATCGCCTCGGGTGCCATTGCCCTGGCCGGTATCCTGCTGGCCGCCTTGCTGTTCCTCGGCAAGCGTCGTTTCGTCACTGCAATCGCCAACAGCGGCATCGGCCGCTTCCTTTCGGCCTGGTGGTTCGCTGCCTGGGGCTTCGACTGGATCTACGACAAACTGTTCGTCAAGCCCTACCTTGCGATCAGCCACGGACTGCGCAAAGACCCGCTCGACCAGACCATCGGTCTGATCCCGCGTATGGCCAAAGGCGGTCACTCCGCCCTGAGCCGTACCGAAACCGGTCAACTGCGTTGGTACGCGGCCTCCATGGCTGCCGGCTCCGTGCTGGTCATCGGCGCCATCGTGCTGGTAGCGGTCTGATATGAACCTTGCGAACTTGCGAAAGGAATTGAGCCCGTCATGATTCTGCCTTGGCTAATCCTGATCCCCTTCATCGGCGGCCTGCTGTGCTGGATGGGTGAGCGCTTCGGCGCTACCCTCCCCCGCTGGATTGCGCTGTTGACCATGACCCTGGAACTCGCTCTCGGCCTCTGGCTGTGGGCCCATGGTGACTATTCATTTGCACCGGCGCCTGGCGCCGATCCGACCTGGGTGATTGAGTTCAAACACGTCTGGATCCAGCGCTTCGGCATCAATGTGCACCTGGCCCTCGACGGCCTGTCGCTGTTGATGATCCTGCTGACCGGTCTGCTGGGTGTCCTCTCGGTACTCTGCTCGTGGAAAGAGATCCAGCGTCACGTTGGCTTCTTCCACCTGAACCTGATGTGGATCCTGGGCGGTGTCATCGGCGTGTTTCTCGCCCTCGACCTGTTCATGTTCTTCTTCTTCTGGGAAATGATGCTGGTGCCGATGTATTTCCTCATCGCGCTCTGGGGTCACAGTTCTTCGGACGGCAAGAAAACCCGGATCTACGCGGCAACCAAGTTCTTCATCTTCACTCAGGCTTCCGGCCTGATCATGCTGGTGGCGATCCTGGGCCTGGTCCTGGTCAACTTCAACGAAACCGGCGTGATCACGTTCAACTACGCCGACCTGTTGAACACCAAGATGTCGCTGACCACCGAGTACATCCTGATGCTCGGCTTCTTCATCGCCTTCGCGGTGAAGCTGCCGGTGGTGCCGTTCCACTCCTGGTTGCCTGACGCTCACGCCCAGGCGCCGACTGCGGGTTCCGTCGACCTGGCCGGTATCTTGTTGAAGACAGCTGCCTACGGTCTGCTGCGTTTCGCCCTGCCGCTGTTCCCGAATGCCTCGGCCGAGTTCGCGCCGATCGCCATGACCCTGGGTCTGATCGGGATCTTCTACGGTGCGTTCCTGGCCTTCGCACAAACCGACATCAAGCGTCTGATCGCCTTCTCGTCCGTTTCCCACATGGGCTTCGTCCTGATCGGCATCTACTCCGGCAGCCAACTGGCGCTGCAGGGTGCGGTGATGCAGATGCTGGCGCACGGTCTGTCGGCCGCGGCACTCTTTATCCTCAGTGGTCAGCTGTACGAGCGCACCCATACCCGCGACATGCGTGAAATGGGTGGCCTGTGGTCGAAGATCGCTTACCTGCCGGCCCTCAGCCTGTTCTTCGCCGCCGCGTCACTGGGCCTGCCGGGTACCGGTAACTTCGTCGGTGAGTTCCTGATCCTGATCGGCACGTTCGCCGCTGCGCCATGGGTCACGATCATCGCGACGTCCGGCCTGGTGCTCGGTTCGGTCTACTCGCTGATCATGATCCACCGTGCCTACTTCGGCCCGTCCAAATCGGACGCGGTCCTGCATGGCATGGACGGTCGCGAACTGATCATGGTGGTCGGGCTTGCGGCGCTGCTGATCTACATCGGCGTGTACCCGCAACCGTTCCTCGATACCTCTGCCGCTACGATGCATGGCGTGCAGCAATGGCTCGGCACCGCCTTCACTCAACTCGCTTCGGCCCGGTAAGAGCGCTATGGAATTCACGACTCAACACTTTATCGCGCTTGCGCCGTTGTTGATCACCAGCGCCACGATCATCGTGGTGATGCTGGCGATCGCCTGGCGCCGCAACCACTCACAGACCTTCCTGCTGTCCGTGGCGGGTCTGAACCTGGCTTTGCTGTCGATCCTCCCGGCCCTGAAAGTCGCGCCTCTGGCCGTGACACCGTTGCTGCAGATCGACACCTTCGCTTGCCTGTACATGGCGCTGATCCTGGTCGCCACCCTCGCTTGTGTGACCCTCGCCCACGCCTACCTCGGCGATGGCGGTTCGGGTTACCCGGGCAACCGTGAAGAACTGTACCTGCTGATCCTGATGGCCGCCGCCGGTGGCCTGGTTCTGGTCAGCGCGCAGCACCTGGCCGGCTTGTTCATCGGCCTGGAACTGCTGTCGGTGCCGGTCTACGGTCTGGTGGCTTACGCCTTCTTCAACAAGCGTTCGCTGGAAGCCGGTATCAAGTACATGGTGCTGTCGGCCGCCGGCTCTGCGTTCCTGTTGTTCGGCATGGCCCTGCTCTACGCCGATTCCGGCAGCCTGAGCTTCGTCGGTATCGGCCAGGCCCTGGCGGCTACTGGTCTGCCAAGCTCGCTGGCGCAACTGGGCCTGGGCATGATGCTGATCGGCCTGGCGTTCAAGCTGTCGCTGGTACCGTTCCACCTCTGGACCCCGGACGTTTACGAAGGTGCTCCGGCACCGGTGGCCGCGTTCCTGGCCACCGCTTCGAAAGTCGCCGTGTTCGCGGTGATGGTGCGTCTGTTCCAGATCTCGCCTGCGGCGAGCAGCGGTGTGCTGAGCGACGTGCTGACCATCATCGCCATCGCGTCGATCCTGTTCGGTAACCTGCTGGCACTGACCCAGAGCAACCTCAAGCGTCTGCTGGGTTACTCGTCCATCGCGCACTTCGGTTACCTGTTGATCGCCCTGGTGGCGAGCAAGGGTCTGGCCGTGGAAGCCATCGGCGTGTACCTGGTCACCTACGTGATCACCAGCCTCGGCGCTTTCGGCGTAATCACCCTGATGTCCTCGCCGTACAACGGCCGTGACGCGGATGCCCTGTACGAATACCGAGGCCTGTTCTGGCGCCGTCCGTACCTGACCGCGGTAATGACCGTAATGATGCTGTCCCTGGCCGGCATCCCGCTGACCGCGGGCTTCATCGGCAAGTTCTACATCATCGCTACCGGTGTCGAGTCGCACCAATGGTGGCTGGTCGGTTCCCTGGTACTGGGCAGCGCCATCGGCGTCTTCTACTACCTGCGCGTCATGGTCACCCTGTACCTGATCGAACCGAACCTGCGTCGTCACGATGCACAACTGCACTGGGAACAAAAGGCAGGCGGCGTGATGCTGCTGGCCATCGCCGCACTGGCGTTCTTCCTTGGGCTGTATCCACAGCCGTTGCTGAACCTGGTTCAACAATCGGGGTTGGCGGGTTGACCGCTTAGCGGTACTTGGCAGCAAACAGAAACGGCACCTTCGGGTGCCGTTTTTGTGTTTGGGGTTTCAAGATCAAAAGATCGCAGCCTTCGGCAGCTCCTACATTTGGATGGGGTCCATCTGTAGGAGCTGCCGAAGGCTGCGATCTTTTGATCTTCATAGGGTATTCGCGAGCAAGCTCGCTCCCACAGTGGATCTCCTGTGAACACACCACTTGTGAATGTCTGCGATTAATTGTGGAAGCGAGCCTGCTCGCGAAAGCGGTGGAACAGACACAAACAAAAACGGCACCTTTCGGTGCCGTTCGCATTTCACAACCTCAGCAGTTTATTTACGCGCCGCCTCCCACGATTTCAGCAGTTCGGCATAGCTCACGGTTTCACCCTTAGGCTTCTCGTTCGCCAGTTTCGGTTTCGGTGCACCCGGCTGGTCAAACCAGTATTGCGCATCGCGCTCGGGGTTCATTTTCGGTGCGCAGGTGGCTTGGGCTTTCGAGCGCTCCAGACGGGTCATGATCGCGTCCTGATCCTTGGCCAGACCGTCCAGTGCCTGTTGCGGGGTTTTCTCGCCGCTGGCGGCTTCGGCGATGTGGCTCCACCACAGTTGCGCCAGACGCGGATAGTCCGGCACGTTGGTCCCGGTCGGGGTCCATTGCACACGGGCCGGGCTGCGGTAGAACTCCACCAGGCCGCCGAGTTTCGGTGCCAGGTCGGTCATGGCTTGCGAGTTGATGTCCGACTCACGGATTGGTGTCAGGCCGACAATGGTTTTCTTCAGCGAAACGGTTTTCGACGTCACAAACTGCGCATAGAGCCAGGCTGCGAGTTTCTGTTTCTCAGGCGTGGACTTCATGAACGTCCAGGAACCCACGTCCTGATAACCCAGCTTCATGCCCTCTTCCCAGTACGGCCCGCGTGGTGATGGCGCCATGCGCCATTTCGGCGTGCCATCGGCGTTCATCACCGCCAGACCCGGTTTGGTCATGTCGGCGGTGAACGCGGTGTACCAGAAGATCTGCTGGGCGATGTTGCCCTGGGACGGCACCGGACCGGATTCGGAGAAGGTCATGCCCGCCGCTTCCGGTGGTGCGTATTTTTTCAACCAATCCACGTATTTGGTGGTGGCAAACACTGCCGCCGGGCCGTTGGTGTCGCCGCCGCGGGTCACGCTGGAACCGACCGGATGGCAGTCCTCGACGCGGATGCCCCACTCGTCCACCGGCAAGCCGTTGGGAATGCCCTTGTCGCCGCCACCGGCCATCGAGAACCAGGCATCGGTGAAGCGCCAGCCCAGCGACGGGTCTTTCTTGCCGTAATCCATGTGCCCGTAAACGCGCTTGCCGTCGATTTCCTTGACGTCTTCGGTGAAAAACTTGGCGATGTCTTCATAGGCCGACCAGTTCACCGGCACGCCCAACTCATAACCGTACTTTTCTTTGAATTTTGCTTTCAGGTCCGCCCGCTCGAACCAGTCGGCGCGGAACCAGTAGAGGTTGGCGAACTGTTGGTCAGGCAATTGATAGATCTTGCCGTCCGGCGCGGTGGTGAACGAGATACCGATGAAATCCTTGATGTCCAGGGTCGGCGAGGTGAAGTTCTTGCCCTCGTTGGCCATCAGGTCGGTGATCGACTCGGTCTTGCCATAGCGAAAGTGCGTACCGATCAGGTCCGAGTCGTTGACCCAGCCGTCATAGATGTTCTTGTCCGATTGCATCTGGGTCTGCAGCTTTTCCACCACGTCGCCTTCCTGCAGCAGATCGTGGGTCAGCTTGATCCCGGTGATCTCGGTAAAGGCTTTGGCCAGCGTTTTGGATTCATATTCGTGGGTGGCGATGGTTTCCGATACCACCTTGATGCTCATCCCGCGAAACGGCTCCGCCGCCTTGATGAACCACTTCAGCTCTTCGAGTTGTTGATCGGCCGTCAATGTGGACGGTTTGAATTCGCTGCCAATCCATTTCTTGGCAGCGTCTTCATAGGCATCGGCCCAGGCCGCAGCGCTCAACCCGCTGAGTGCCACCATGACTGCCAATGAAACGCTATGTCGCAGCTTATTGTTTTTGTCGAACATAGAGACCTCCTGTTTGGGTTTCGGAGCAACATTGCCGATCGATTTCGACTAGCCCCAACGCATCACAGCCAACAGCCACACCAGGGACAACGCGAACGCCACCCAGATGCTCCAGTCGGTGACGCCGATTACCAGCAAATGCAGGTAGGCGCTGCCGAGAAGACCGATAAACAGCCGATCGCCACGGGTGGTGGCAATCGGCAAAAAACCACGCCGTGGGACACTCGGCGAACGCAGTTCCCAGGTCGTCATGCCCACCAGGATCAAGGCAATGACGGTGAAGAACGCCGCCGTGGGGCCGGTCCAACTCATCCATTCCATCATCAATTCCTCAAACCCGGCCCAGGGCAAAGCCCTTGGCCACGTGGTTGCGAACAAACCAGATCACCAGCATGCCCGGCAGGATGGTCAACACCCCCGCCGCCGCGAGCACGCCCCAGTCGATGCCGGACGCCGAGACCGTTCGGGTCATCACCGCCGCGATGGGCTTGGCGTTCACCGACGTCAGGGTGCGCGCCAGCAGCAATTCAACCCAGGAGAACATGAAGCAGAAGAACGCCGTGACACCGATCCCGGAACCGATCAACGGGACGAAAATCTTCACGAAGAACTTGGGAAAACTGTAGCCGTCGATGTAGGCGGTTTCGTCGATCTCCTTCGGAACACCCGACATGAAGCCTTCGAGGATCCACACCGCCAACGGCACGTTGAACAGGCAGTGAGCCAGTGCCACCGCGATGTGCGTGTCGAACAGACCGATCGAGGAATACAGCTGGAAGAACGGCAGCAAAAACACCGCCGGCGGCGCCATGCGGTTGGTCAAAAGCCAGAAGAACAAGTGCTTGTCGCCGAGGAAACGATAGCGTGAAAACGCATACGCCGCCGGCAACGCCACGCTCAGGGAAATCACCGTGTTCAGGCTCACGTAATACAGCGAGTTGAGGTAACCGGTGTACCAGGCCGGATCGGTGAAGATCACCTTGTAGTTGGCAAAGGTGAAATCCTGGGGAAACAGCGTCAACCCGCCGAGGATTTCGGTGTTGCTCTTGAAGGACATGTTCAGCAGCCAGTAGATCGGCACCAGCAGGAACAGGATGTAGATCAGCAACGGAATGAGCTTTCTTTTACTCATGGCAGACCTCAGCGGTTGGCATCAGAGTGAGTCATGGCGGTGTAGAACAGCCAGGACACCAACAGGATGATCAGGAAGTACACCAGCGAGAAAGCCGCCGCCGGGCCGAGGTCGAATTGCCCGATGGCCATCTGCGTCAGGGTCTGACTGAGGAAGGTCGTGGCATTCCCCGGACCGCCACCGGTCAGCACGAACGGCTCGGTGTAGATCATGAAACTGTCCATGAAGCGCAGCATCACCGCGATCAACAACACACTCTTGAGCTTGGGCAACTGGATGTGTCGGAAAACCGCCCAGGCCGATGCCCGATCAATCCGCGCTGCCTGGTAGTACACGTCCGGAATCGCCCGCAGACCGGAGAAACACAGCAACGCCACCAGCGACGTCCAGTGCCAGACGTCCATCACCAACACGGTGACCCAGGCGTCCATGGTGTTCGCCGCATAGTTATAGCTGATGCCCATGGCATTGAGGGTCGAACCGAGCAGGCCGATATCCGCCCGGCCGAAGATCTGCCAGATCGTCCCGACCACATTCCACGGGATCAGCAGCGGAATCGCCAGAATGATCAGCACCAGCGACGACCAGCGCCCCTTGGTCGGCATGGTCAGGGCGATGGCGATGCCCAGCGGGATCTCGATCAACAGCACACACCCGGAGTAGATGAACTGGCGCAGCAGCGAGTCGTGCAAGCGTGGGTCGAGCAGCACCTGCCTGTACCAGTCGGCACCGACAAAATAACGGCTGGACTGGTCGAAGATGTCCTGCACCGAGTAGTTGACCACGGTCATCATCGGGATCACCGCACTGAACGCCACCAGCAAAAACACCGGCAACACCAGCCACCAGGCCTTGTTGTTCTGCACCTTGTTCATGGCTGCACCTCCAGGAGGTAATCGTCGGCATAAACCATCAACCACTGTACCGGGAAGCTGATGTGGGCGATGCCCTCAGGCACTGGCTTATCTTCGGCCAGGCGCACTTTCAGCGGCGCGCCGTCGAGGTTCAGGGTCATGATCTTGTAAGTGCCGAGGTCTTCGACGTGTACGACCTGTGCCTGCATCGCGTCATCGAACGGCTCGTCCCACACGTGGACGAACTCCGGACGGATACCGACCTTCAGGGTTTTCCAGTCGGCTTCGGCGATGCGTTTCTGCATTGCGTCGGACAATGGCAAATGGGTCGAAGCAAACCCCACACCCCCCGGTTGCGGCTGCACCTCGATCAGGTTCATCCCCGGGCTGCCGATGAAATAACCGACAAAGGTGTGGCTCGGGCGCTCGAACAATTCCCGTGGTGTGCCGAACTGCACGATCTGCCCGCCGTACATCACCGCGATCTTGTCGGCGAAGGTCGAGGCTTCCAGTTGATCGTGGGTGACGTAGACCATGGTGATGTTGAACTGCTCATGGATCTGTTTGAGCTTGCGTCGCAGTTTCCATTTCAGGTGCGGGTCGATCACCGTCAGCGGTTCATCGAACAGGATCGCCGAAACGTCATCGCGCACCAGCCCCCGGCCCATCGAGACCTTCTGCTTTTCATCGGCGGTGAGGTTGCGGGCCTTCTTGCTCAGCAGCGCCTGGAGGTCGAGGACTTCGGCAATTTCCTGCACCTTGCTGTGAATTTTCGCCTCGGCCATGCCCTGATTGCGCAACGGGAAGGCCAGGTTGTCGAACACCGTCATGGTGTCGTAGACCACCGGAAACTGGAAAACCTGGGCGATATTGCGCTTTTCCGGGGTCAGTTCGTTGACCACTTTACTGTCGAACAGCACCTGGCCCTGGGACGGGCTGAGCAGGCCGGAAATGATGTTGAGCAAGGTCGACTTGCCGCAGCCCGACGGCCCGAGCAAGGCGTAGGCGCCACCCTGCTCCCAGACGTGGTCCATCTCGCGGATGGCGTAATCCTCAGGGCCGGTCGGCGTGCTGGTGTAACTGTGGGCGAGGTTCTGCAAGCGGATTTCAGCCATCAGGCAACCCTCGCGACGCGGCGACCGGGCGCCTGGACCAGCCGCCCCTGCGCATCGAACACAAACAGTTTATGGGTCGGGATATAGATGCGAATCGGCGCATCGACGTCGTACTCGTGCACGCCGGGCAAATGCAGCACCAACAGGAAATGCTCGTTGCGCACGTGCAGGAAGGTTTCCGAACCGCTGATCTCCGCGACTTCGACGGTCACCGCCAGTTCCAGGTCATCATCGTTGCTCGGCACCAGCGAAATGTGGCTGGGCCGCACACCGAAGCGGAACTCGCCCTCGCCCACCGGGCGCAGATCCACGTTCAACGGGAAGTGCACGAAATTGGCGAAACTCACTTCGTTGCCGGCGATACGACCCGGCATCAGGTTGATCGGCGGCTCGGAGAACAGCTCCGCCGCCAAAACGGTTTGCGGCTGGTGATAAACCTCGGAAGACTTGCCGCTCTGAATGACCCGGCCTTCGTGAAGAATGGTCGTGGTACCGCCCAGGGCCAGGGCTTCGTTGGGTTCGGTGGTCGCGTAAATGGCAATGGTGTGGCGAGCCTTGAACAGTTCGCGCATTTCCTGGCGCAGCTCTTCGCGCAGCTTGTAGTCGAGGTTCACCAACGGTTCGTCGAACAGAATCAGTTCGGCATCCTTGACCAGTGCCCGGGCCATCGCCGTGCGCTGTTGCTGGCCGCCGGAGAGTTCGAGGGGATGACGCTGGAGGAATTTCTCGATGCGCAGCATTTTCGCGGTTTCCAGCACTTTGCTCTGGATCAACTCATTGGAAACGCCGCCCTGGCGCAGGGGCGAAGCAATGTTCTCGAATACGGTCATGGTCGGGTAGTTGATGAACTGTTGATACACCATCGAGACGTTGCGCAAGCGCACCGGGCGCTGGGTCACATCGACGCCATTCATCAGGATGCGGCCGCTGTCGGGCTTGTCCAGGCCGGCCATCAGGCGCATGAGACTGGTTTTGCCGGACAGGGTGCGCCCGAGCAAAACGTTGAAGGATCCGGGTTCGAAACTAAGGCACGCATCGTCGATCCAGGTCTGGCCCTCGACGGTGCGGCTGACATGCTCCAGGGTTAATGACATGGCTCGGCCTTTTTATTATTTGGAGTCAAGCGACCTGAGCGGTAGAGCGACTTTCGTGCCAGAAATGGCAAGCCGTTGATCCGACTGAAAAATCCTTCAAAAGGAGAAAAAACAGCGTTCGTTGCTGAACAGAAATGAACAACCGCGATTGAACAATTGAACAATTCGCCGGTTGACAATGAACAATAGTGAACAACACTCTACAGATGCTTTTTGCCTCACCTGCCGCGATTTACGTGGTCACTGTAGGAGCTGCCGAAGGCTGCGATCTTTTGATCTTCGGCACCTTTATTGACGCTAAAGATCAAAAGATCGCAGCCTTCGGCAGCTCCTACGGTATTGTTTTCGGCGCGATATCCGCGGCGTGCTGACGTTATGCAAAACCATAAAAACAATAAAAGCTTGCTCAGAGATCGACTGCCATGGCCGAACCTGCATCAAAGCTCTCCCACGATGCCATCATCCAGGACTCCTGGTCCCGTTGCCGCGCGTTCGGCCTTGATCATCAAAGCGCCCCGGCGTTCGATCAGCTGCCGGCCGAGGGCATCGCCCGATTGCTGGAGAGCCAGCATTCACTGGTGCAGACCACCCACCAGGAAGTCCTGCCGTATTACGAGAACATCCTGAGCAACTCCAATTGCCTGATCATGCTCGCCGACAATCAGGGCCAGGTGCTGACGTCGTGGGGCACCCAGCGTTTTATTGAGCCAAGCCTGACCCGTGGGTTCAGCGCCGGTGCCAGCTGGATGGAGCGTTGCAGCGGCACCAACGCCATCGGCACCGCGCTGGCCTGCGAGCAAGCGGTGCACATCGAGCACGATGAACATTTCCTCAAGGCCAACCGTTTCATGACCGGTTCCGCCGCGCCGATTTTCGATGCCGAACGCAAGGTGATCGCGGTGCTGGATGTGTCCAGCGACAGCTACCTGCCGCCGTCCCACACCCTCGGCATGGTCAAGATGATGAGCCAGACCGTGGAAAACCGGCTGATCCTCAACCTCTTTCATGGCCAGCATTTCCAGCTGACCTTCAACACCGGACTGAACAACCTCGACAGCCAATGGGCCGGGCTGTTGATTTTCGACGAGACCGGTCAGGTATTGTCCGCCAACCGTCGCGCCGACAACCTGCTGGGCATCAGCCTGTCGCGGGTCAGCATCGAAAGCCTGTTCAAGGTCTCGCTGCTGGAACTGCTGAACCAGCCGGATGGCCTGCCGTTTGCCCTGCAAGCGTCCGGACGCAACCGCTTTCAATGTTTGTTGAAACGGCCGAAACAGGTGCCGATTCAGGCGCGGCTATTCTCTGAAACAAAGAGTGCTGAACCCAATAGCACCGAACCCACCGTGGTGGCACCGGCAGCGATCAGCCTTAACACCCTGCATTTCGGTGACAGCCGCGTGGAAAAAGCCGTGCGCCAGGCCGAGCGTTTGCTGGAGAAAGACATTCCGCTGTTGATCCACGGGGAAACCGGGGTCGGCAAGGAAGTCTTCGTCAAAGCCCTGCATCAAGCCAGCTCCCGAAGCAAACAACCGTTCATTGCCGTCAACTGTGCAGCGATCCCCGCCGAACTGGTGGAATCCGAGCTGTTTGGCTACGAGAAAGGCGCGTTCACCGGGGCCAACCAGAAAGGCAGCATCGGGCTGATCCGCAAGGCTGACAAAGGCACGCTGTTCCTTGATGAAATCGGCGACATGCCGCTGCCGACACAGGCCCGGCTGCTGCGCGTGTTGCAGGAGCGGTGCGTGCAACCGGTGGGCAGCAGCGAGTTGTTCCCGGTGGATATCCGGATTATTTCAGCGACCAACCGCTCGTTGCGTGAGCAGGTTCAACTCGGGCGGTTTCGGGAAGACCTCTATTACCGCATTGGCGGCTTGACCCTGGAGCTGCCGCCGTTAAGAGAACGCAGTGATAAAGAGGCTCTGTTCAAGCGCCTGTGGGAGCAACACCGCGAACCGAGTCAGTGGGCCGGCCTGAGCCGGGAAGTGCTGGAGTTGTTCAGCCGTCATCCGTGGCCGGGGAATTTAAGGCAGGTCAGCAGCGTGATGCAGGTGGCACTGGCCATGGCCGAAGAGCAACCGGTGCGGCCGGAGCATTTGCCGGATGATTTTTTTGTGGATATGGAGATGGAGCCGGTGGATACGGCAGAGCCGCTGGCGGTGGATTTGAATGATGCCGAGGACTTGAATCGGCAGTTGCAGGCGGCTGGGGGGAATATCTCCCATTTGGCCCGCAGGCTTGGGGTAAGCCGCAATACCCTTTACAAGCGATTGCGCCAGTCGGAAAGTTAACGGCAAAGATCAAAAGATCGCAGCCTTCGGCAGCTCCTACAGGATTGTATTCGCCCACAATGGCACGGTTGGATTCGGGCCTGTGTAGGAGCTGCCGAAGGCTGCGATCTTTTGATCTTCGAGCAAACAAACAAAAACCCGCACAAGGCGGGTTTTGTTTCACAGCCAATACGGCAATCAGTCAGCCAGACGCCAGGTCGTACCGCCCTTCCCGTCTTCCAGCACCACACCCATTGCAGTGAGCTGGTCGCGGATGCGGTCGGATTCGGCCCAGTCTTTACCCGCACGAGCCGCCAGACGCGCAGCAATCAGCGCGTCAACCTCAGCCGCATCGACACGCCCTTCAGCGCCGGCCTGCAGGAAGTCATCCGCTTCAAGCTGCAACACACCCAACACGCTGGCCAGTTCCTTCAAGCGCGCCGCCAGACCGGCCGCCGCATCGAGATCGCTCTCGCGCAGGCGGTTGATCTCGCGCACCATCTCGAACAGCACCGCACAGGCTTCCGGCGTACCGAAGTCGTCGTTCATCACCTGGGTGAAACGCTCGACAAAGGCTTCGCCACCGACCGGCGCCACGTTCGGCAGGCCTTTCAACGCATGGTAGAAACGCTCAAGTGCGCCCTTGGCGTCCTTGAGGTTGTCTTCCGAATAGTTGATGGCGCTGCGGTAATGGCTCGACACCAGCAGGTAACGCACGACTTCCGGGTGGTACTTGTCGAGCACATCGCGAATGGTGAAGAAGTTGTTCAAGGACTTGGACATCTTCTCGCCATTGATGCGAATCATGCCGCAATGCATCCACGCGTTGGCGTAGGTCTTGCCGGTGGCCGCTTCGCTCTGGGCGATTTCGTTTTCGTGGTGCGGGAACTCGAGGTCGCTGCCGCCGCCATGAATGTCGAACGTCTCGCCGAGGCAGCAGGTGGACATCACCGAGCACTCGATATGCCAGCCCGGACGACCGGCGCCCCATGGCGATTCCCAGCTCGGTTCACCCGGTTTGGCGGCTTTCCACAGCACGAAGTCCAGCGGGTCCTGTTTCGACTCGTCGACTTCGATCCGCGCGCCGATGCGCAGGTCTTCGATTTTCTTGCGCGACAGCTTGCCGTAGCCCATGAACTTGGCAACGCGGTAATACACGTCGCCATTGCCCGGGGCGTAGGCGTAACCCTTGTCGATCAGGGTCTGGATCATCGCGTGCATGCCGGCGATGTGCCCAGTGGCGCGCGGCTCCATGTCCGGCTTCTTGATGTTCAGGCGCGCTTCGTCTTCGTGCATCGCCGCGATCATGCGCTCGGTCAGCGCTTCGAACGACTCGCCGTTTTCACGGGCGCGATTGATGATCTTGTCGTCGATGTCGGTGATGTTGCGCACGTAGGTCAGGTCGTAACCGCTGAACCGCAACCAGCGGGTCACCAGGTCGAACGCGACCATGCTGCGGCCATGGCCCAGGTGGCAATAGTCGTACACGGTCATCCCGCAGACGTACATGCGCACCTTGTTGCCATCCAGCGGCTTGAAAACTTCTTTGCTCTTGGTGAGCGTGTTGTAGATCGTAAGCACGTTAAATCCCTTGAATCACTGGCCCCACGAATCACGCAAGGTCACGGTACGGTTGAATACCGGATGACCGGGTTTCGAGTCCTTGATATCCGCGCAGAAGTAACCTTCGCGCTCGAACTGGAAACGGTCTTCCGGCTGTGCATTGCCCAGCGAGGGTTCAGCACGACAACCGGTGAGAACTTGCAGCGAGTCAGGGTTGATGTTGTCCAGGAAACTGGCGCTGTCTTCGGCCTTCTCAGGGTTGGCCGAACGGAACAGGCGATCGTACAGACGCACTTCGCACTCGACGCTGGCCGCGGCCGGCACCCAGTGAACCACGCCTTTGACCTTGCGGCCTTCAGGGTTCTTGCCCAGGGTTTCGGGGTCGTACGAGCAACGCAGTTCGACGATGTTGCCATCGGCGTCCTTGATCGCTTCGTCGGCACGGATCACGTAGCTGCCGCGCAGGCGCACTTCGCCGTTCGGTTCCAGGCGCTTGTAGCCTTTTGGCGGCTCTTCCATGAAGTCTTCACGGTCGATGTAGATCTCACGGGCGAACGGCAGAACGCGCACACCCATGTCTTCTTTCGGGTGGCATGCCAATTCGAGGTTCTCGACCTGGCCTTCCGGGTAGTTGGTGATCACGACTTTCAGCGGACGCAGCACGCACATGGCACGCGGGGCGCTGTGGTCGAGGTCGTCACGGATGCTGAATTCGAGCATGCCGAAGTCCACCACGCCATCGGAGCGGTTGGTGCCGACCATTTCGCAGAAGTTGCGGATCGATTTCGGCGTGTAGCCACGGCGGCGGAAGCCGGACAGCGTGGACATGCGCGGATCGTCCCAGCCGTGAACGTGCTTTTCATCGACCAGTTGCTTGAGCTTGCGCTTGCTGGTGATCGTGTAGTTCAGGTTCAGACGGCTGAACTCGTACTGACGCGGTTGCGCCGGCACGGGCAGGTTGTCGAGGAACCACTCGTACAGCGGACGATGGCTTTCGAACTCCAGGGTGCAGATCGAGTGGGTGATGCCTTCGATGGCGTCCGACTGACCATGGGTGAAGTCGTAGTTCGGGTAGATGCACCACTTGTCACCGGTCTGATGGTGATGCGCGTGGCGGATGCGATACATGATCGGGTCGCGCAGGTTCATGTTCGGCGAGGCCATGTCGATCTTGGCCCGCAGCACGCGTGCGCCGTCCGGGAATTCGCCGGCCTTCATGCGGGCGAACAGATCCAGGTTTTCTTCCACGGAGCGATCACGGAACGGGCTGTTCTTGCCCGGCTCGGTCAGGGTGCCGCGGTATTCCTTGGCCTGTTCAGGGCTCAGGTCGTCGACGTAGGCCTTGCCGGCCTTGATCAGTTCAACGGCCCAGTCGTGCAACTGGTCGAAATACTGCGAGGCATAGCGCACTTCACCAGACCATTCGAAGCCCAGCCATTTGACGTCGCTTTCGATCGCGTCGATGTATTCCTGGTCTTCCTTGGCCGGGTTGGTATCGTCGAAACGCAGGTGCGTGACGCCGCCGAATTCCTGGGCCAGACCAAAGTTCACGCAAATCGACTTGGCGTGACCGATGTGCAGGTAGCCGTTGGGCTCAGGCGGGAAACGGGTGACGATCTGCGTGTGCTTACCCGAGTCCAGGTCCGCCTGGATGATCGGGCGCAGGAAATTGACCGGCACGGCAGGGCCGGTCTTGGAATTCGAGGTAGGGTCGACAGTGGGCTTGCTCATAGGATCCTTGAACGTACAAGTGCGCGGCCAGTTGGCCAAATCAAAGCGGCTGTTAAATCAAAGGGGCTTATCATAGCCGATGCCGTCAAGCTGCTGACAGAGCAGGCCCGAAAACGGCTGCATTTAATCGGATGCAAATGAAAAACAGCCTCGAAATTCGCGCCCGGCACGCTAAACTGCGCACCTTGGCTGTTGCTGGCCAGACCGGTTGGGGGCCCTGAAGCCCCGAAACCCACGAATTCATTGAAAGAGTACCGATCATGACCCAAGTCAAACTGACCACCAACCATGGCGATATCGTCCTGGAACTGAACGCTGAAAAGGCACCGTTGACCGTTGCCAACTTCATCGAGTACGTCAAAGCCGGTCACTACGAAAACACCGTTTTCCACCGCGTCATCGGTAACTTCATGATCCAGGGCGGCGGTTTCGAGCCAGGCATGAAAGAAAAGAAAGACAAGCGCCCAAGCATCCAGAACGAAGCCGACAACGGCCTGCCGAACGACAAGTACACCGTGGCCATGGCGCGCACCATGGAGCCGCATTCGGCTTCCGCCCAGTTCTTCATCAACGTTGCGGACAACAGCTTCCTGAACCACAGCGCCAAGACCACTCAGGGCTGGGGCTACGCGGTTTTCGCTAAAGTTGTTGAAGGCACCGACGTGGTCGACAAGATCAAAGGTGTTTCCACCACCATGAAATCCGGCCACCAGGACGTACCGGCAGAAGACGTGATCATCGAGAAAGCCGAGATCATTGAGTGATACTGCTGATTTCAGACTTGCATCTGGAAGAGGAGCGCCCGGACATCACCCGGGCGTTTCTGGATTTGCTCGCCGGACGCGCCCGCTCGGCGAGTGCGTTGTACATTCTGGGCGACTTCTTCGAGGCGTGGATTGGCGACGATGCCATGACGCTCTTCCAGCGTTCCATCTGCCAGGCCCTGCGCGAACTTAGCGACAGCGGCACGGCCATTTTTCTGATGCACGGCAATCGCGACTTCATGCTCGGCCAGGCCTTCTGTAAACAGGCCGGTTGTACGCTGCTGAAGGACCCGAGTGTCGTGCAGTTTTACGGCGAACCGGTGCTGTTGATGCACGGCGACAGCCTCTGTACCCGCGACGAAGCGTATATGAAGCTGCGTCGTTACCTGCGTAACCCCGTCACCCTGTTCATCCTGCGACACCTGCCCCTGGACACCCGTCATAAACTGGCGCGCAAGCTGCGCAACGAGAGTCGCGCGCAAACACGGATGAAGACGAACGATATCGTTGATGTCACGCCGGAAGAAGTACCGCGGATCATGCAGGAATATGGCGTGAAAACCTTGATCCATGGGCACACCCACCGCCCCGCCATCCACAAGTTGCAGATTGGCGAGCAAGCGGCCAAGCGCATTGTGCTGGGGGATTGGGATCGCCAGGGCTGGGCGTTGCAGGTGGATGAGCAGGGGTTTGCGTTGGCGCCGTTTGATTTCACAGCTTCTTGAGATCCAAAGATCGCAGCCTTCGGCAGCTCCTACAGATGTACACATAACCCTGTAGGAGCTGCCGAAGGCTGCGATCTTTTCAACAGTCGCCGCTTAATCAATGTCCTGCCGCAGCAGGCCCGGCCTTCGCCGCAAACGGCGGTTTCGCCAGCCACACCAGCAGAATCAACCCCATGAACCCCCACCCCAGCAACGTGAAGTAATCCACGGTGGAGAGCATGTACGCCTGACTCGTCAGCACGTGATCCAGCTGCGCATACGCCGGATTACCCGCCCCGCCCAGGCTGTTCAACGCATCCCGGGTCGCTGGCTCATAGGTGCTGAGGCTTTCGCTCATATAGGCATGATGCTGATCCGCCCGGCGAATCCAGATCCAGGTGGTCAGCGATGCCGCAAAACTGCCGCCCAGGGTCCGCAGGAACGTCGCCAGGCCCGCGCCGTCGGCGATCTGGCTCGGTGGCAGGTCCGACATCAAAATGCTCAGTGTCGGCATGAAGAACAGCGCCACGCCAATCCCCATGAACAGCTGCACCAGCGCGATGTGCTGGAAGTCCACTTCATTGGTAAACCCGGCACGCATGAAGCAACTCAGGCCGATGCACAGAAACGCGCCGCCGGCCAGCAAGCGCAGGTCGAACTTGTGCGCGTACTTGCCGACAAACGGCGACATCAGCACCGGCAGAATCCCGATCGGCGCCACCGCCAGCCCGGCCCAGGTCGCGGTGTAGCCCATCTGGGTTTGCAGCCATTGCGGCAGGATCAGGTTGATGCCGAAGAACCCGGCATACCCGGCCACCAGCACAATGGTGCCGATGCGGAAGTTGCGATACGCGAACAGCCGCAGGTTGACCACCGGATGCTTGTCAGTCATTTCCCAGATCACGAACACCGCCAGCGCAATCACCGAGATGGCCGCGCCGATGATGATGAAGTTCGACTCGAACCAGTCCAGGTCGTTGCCCTTGTCGAGGATCACCTGCAACGCCCCGACGCCGATGATCAGGGTGATCAAACCCACGTAGTCCATTGGCTGATAGCTGGTCACCACCGGCCGCGCCTTGAGCTGCGAGCGCACGACCATCACCGCGAAAATCCCGATCGGCACGTTGATAAAGAAGATCCACGGCCAGCTATAGCTGTCGGTGATCCAGCCGCCGAGGATCGGCCCGGCAATCGGCGCCACCACCGTGACCATCGCCAGCAATGCCAGGGCCATGCCCCGCCTGGCGGGCGGATAGACCGCAATCAACAGCGTTTGGGTCATCGGGTACAACGGACCGGCCACCAGGCCTTGCAGCACGCGAAAGCCGATCAGCTCCGGCATCGAGGTCGAGATCCCGCAGAGAAACGAGGCCAGCACGAACAGAATCGTCGCCCACAGAAACAGCTTCACTTCACCGAAACGACGGCTGAGCCAGCCGGTCAGCGGTAGCGCAATCGCGTTGCTCACGGCGAACGAGGTAATGACCCAGGTGCCCTGCTCCGAGCTCACGCCGAGGTTGCCGGAAATGGTCGGCAACGCCACGTTGGCGATGGTGGTGTCTAGCACCTGCATGAAGGTCGCCAGCGACAGGCCGATGGTGCTGAGCAGCAGGCTGGGCGGCGTGAAAGACGCGTTATTGCTCATCGCGAATCCTTTGAAACTGGGCTGGCGCTGCGCCTGTTACAGATGCAGCTGACCTTGTGGGAGCGAGCCTGCTCGCGAATGCGGAGTGTCAGATACAACGCTTTCGCGAGCAGGCTCGCTCCCACAGGGGCGGTGTGATGGCGAATCAGCGTTGCGCGGTTTTGCTGACCGCAGCGCTGTTGTCGTGGATCAACTGAGTGATCATCGCGTCGGCCTCGGCCAACTGACGGTCGTAGACGTTGGTGCTGAACGAGGCCCTTTGCGGCGGCTGTTGCGCCAACACCGGGCCGCTCTGGTCGCGCAAGTTCACATCGACCTGCGTCGACAGGCCGACCCGCAACGGGTGCTTGGCCAGCTCTTCGGCGTTGATGTGAATCCGCACGGGCACACGCTGGACGATCTTGATCCAGTTGCCGGTGGCGTTCTGCGCGGGCAGCAGGGCAAACGCGCTGCCGGTACCGGCGCCAAGGCTGTCGATGGTGCCGCTGAACTTCACGTCGCTGCCGTACAGGTCGGCCTGGACGTCCACCGGTTGGCCGATGCGCATGTCACGCAGCTGGGTTTCCTTGAAGTTGGCGTCGATCCACAGCTGATCCAGCGGGATCACCGCCATCAGCGCCGTGCCCGGCTGCACCCGCTGACCGAGTTGCACGGTACGTTTGGCGACATAGCCTGTGACCGGCGCGATCAGCGTGCTGCGGGCATTGTTCAGGTAGGCCTGACGCAACTGCGCGGCGGCGGACATCACGTCCGGGTGCGACGAAACCACGGTGTCATCCACCAAGGCGCTGGTGGTTTTCAGTTGCTGTTTGGCGTTGGCCAGGGCGTTTTGCGCCGAGGTCAGATCGTCGCGAGCGTGGGACAGTTCTTCCTGGGAAATCGCCCCACCAGCGGCGAGGTTCTTGCGGCGATTGAAGTTGTCCTGGGCCTTTTGCACTTCGGCCTGCTGGGCGTTGACCTGGGCTTTCATGCCGTCGACGTTGCTGTACAAGCCGCGAACCTGACGCACAGTGCGGGCCAGATTGGCCTGGGCACTTTGCAGACCGACTTCGGCGTCGTTCGGGTCGAAGTTGATCAGCACCTGGCCTTCATGGACCAGGTCGCCATCGTCGGCGCCGATGCTCACCACCGTGCCGGTGACCAGCGGGGTGATTTCCACCACGTTGCCGTTCACATAGGCGTCGTCGGTGCTTTCATTCCAGCGACCATAGAATTCGTGATAACCCCAGACGCCGACACCGGCGAGGATCACCATGATCGCGAGCACCACCAGCATGACTTTGCGTTTGCGCGGGTTGCGGGTGTCTTGAGTGTTGTCAGGGGCTTGAGTTGTTTCGGCGGTGGCCATGACGAGTACCTTGAATTAGTTGTTCAGCGTGGCTGGGGAGGTCTTGGCTGCGGCCAGGGTTTCGCCCTGGAAGCCGCCGCCCAGCGCCTGCATCAGTTGGATCGACAGATCGATCTGCTCGGCATTCAGGTTGGCCAACTGACGCTGGGCCTGGAGCAATTGCTGTTCGATGCTGAGCACGTCCAGGTAGTTACCGATGCCGGAACCGTAGCGCTGGACCACGGTGTTGTAAGAATCCTGGGCGATGTCGGTGGCATGTTGCTGCGCACCGATCTGCCGGCCGATATCGCGCAACTGGTTGATGGTGTCGCTGACATCGCCCAGGGCTCTCACCAGGCTTTTGTTGTACTGCGCCACCGCGAGGTCGTAATCGGCGTCACGGGCATCGAGGTCGGCACGCAGGCGGCCACCGTCGAAAATCGGCACGGAGATCGTCGGCGCAATGTTGAAGAAACGACTGGCTGAACCGAACATCGCATCCCCCAGCAACGACTCGGCACCCGCGGCCGCGCTCAGGTTGAGGTTGGGGTAGAAGCGGGTTTTGCCGGCGTCGATGTTCTTGCTCGCCGCCTCGACCCGCCAGCGCGCAGCCACCAGGTCCGGACGACGACCGAGCAACTCGGCGGGCAGCACCGATGGCAGTGCCACGGCGCTGGCCTGGAGGATTTTCGGCCGGGCGATTTCGTTGCCGCGATCAGGGCCTTTACCGAGCAATACGGCCAGGGCGATTTTCGCGCTTTGCAGGCGTTTCTCGGCGTCGATCAGGCTCGCCTCGGAGCTCGCTTCCAGGCTTTCGGTCTGCTGGAACTGGTACTGGCTGTCGATCCCGGAACTCAGGCGACGCTGGCTCAGGTCGAGCATCTGCTTGGTGCGCTTGAGGTCTTCATTGGCCAGGTCATAAACGATGTGCGCCTGCCCCAGATCGCTGTAGGCGCGGGCGACGTCGGCAGACAAGGTCAACTGCGCGGCCTGCTGATCGACTTCGGCGGCACGGGCCTGGCCCAGTGCGGCTTCCCAGGCGTCGCGCTGACCGCCCCAGAGGTCAAAGTTGTAATTGAAACTGGCGCCGATGTTACGCACGGTGGAGTAAGTATCGCCCTGCCCGCTCGGGTCTTGATCGCGCGCCAGACGCGAACGGCTGACGCCGGCGCTGGCATCGAGGGTCGGCATCCGCGCAGCGTCGGCCGCGTAAGCGGCGGCGCTGGCCTGATGGGCGCGGGCGTCAGCGATCTGCATATCCGGGCTGTCGTGCAGGGCTTCGCGGATCAGACCGTCGAGCTGTGGGTCGCCGAGGCTTTTCCACCAGTCGCTTTTCGGCCAGGCCGCTGGCGACAGGGTCACGCCGCTGAGGGATTGCCCGGCCTTGAGGTTTTTCGCCTCGAGGCTGACGCCTTCGGTGGTCAGGCCGCTGTAACTGGCGCAACCGGCCAGGGTCATTGCCGCCAGCACCAGGCTCAGGCCGGTGCGCAAGGTTTTGCTACTCATTTGTCACCTACCCGCAGCAAGGTGATCGAGTCACCGGCTGCCACCAGGATTTTCTTGAGGATCCGTTCCAGGGTTTCCAATTCTTCCGGGGTGATGGCGCCGGCCAGTTCATTCATGGCGTCGGCACCGATCTCCGGCAGGCGGTCGGTCAACTGCTGGCCTTGTTCCGTCAGCACCAGTTGCACCTGGCGGCGGTCCGCCTCGGAACGTTGGCGGGCGAGGAAGCCTTTCTGTTCCAGACGATCGAGCATGCGAGTCATCGAACCGCTGTCCAGCGACAGGTGACGGCACAGCTCGACCGGCGTATCGACGCCGAACTGGGCCATGATGATCAGCACTTTGAACTGCGCGGCGGTGATGCCGTGCGGTTCCATGTGCGTGTCGATGATGCGGTCCTTGAGCAACGCAGCGCGCCCGAGCAGGAGGCCGAGATGGCAAGTGTGGAATGCGTCCGGGGTGAAATGTTTCATCTGACCACCAATTAGCTGCCTAGGCAGAGAATGTATGTCGAGATGTTACTGCCTAGGCAGCGAATGTCAACGCAATAGTTAGGTTGCTTTGTATTTAGCTGACAAATGGTGGGTCGCAAGATCAAAAGATCGCAGCCTTCGGCAGCTCCTACAGGATCGCGTACACCCGATATATACGGGCGAACACAGTCTATGTAGGAGCTGCCGAAGGCTGCGATCTTTTGATCTAGAAGGGGTTAGAAATCCCGCTTATAGAAGATGTCCAGCGAACTGGCCACGCCGCCGGCGGCTTCGAGGTAGACCTTTTTGCTCAGCTTGTAGCGCAAGGCAATGGTGTTGGCCGGCTCGAACACGCCAACCCCGTAACGCAAGCTGAGTTTTTCCGAGAGATTGCCGCTGGCCACCACGGCGGTGCTGGTGCCGCTGCCCTGGGTGTCGAGCTGGAAGTCCTGAATTCCCAGGTTCTTGGCCAATCCGCTGGTCACCCCGGAACTGCCCATCAAACCCAACCCGAGCGCGGCCTGAGCCAACATGTTGTTGTCTTCACCGGTGGTGCTCAGCGGACGCCCGAGCACCAGATAGGACAACGCCTGTTCCTGGCTCATGGCCGGCTCGGAGAAGATCTGCGTGGTCGGCTGCTCGGCGCTGCCGCTCAGGCGAATGCCGGCGATCACGTCGTCGGTCTGGCGAATCGCCTCGATGTCCAGATACGGCTGGTCGATGGGCCCCGCAAACAACAACCGCGCCCGGCGCACGGTCAGCCGCTGACCGTAGGCCCGATAACGACCGTCGTTCAGCCAGAGCTCGCCGCGGGTGTCCATGTTGTCGCCGATGTGCACGTGACCTTGCAGATTGGCGGTCAGGCCAAACCCGGCAAAGCTGAGTTTGTCTTCGCCGACCACCACATCAATGTCCATCGCCATGGCCATCGGCGGCTTACCCTCTTCGGTCTGCTGCCCGATGATCACCGTGTCATCGGACACTTTCACCGTCGACGGCGGCAACTCGCGCACGGTGATCTCGCCCCTGGGCACCAGCACCTTGCCGGCAATCGCCAGTTTGTCGTCCTTCATCGAGATCTTCAGGTCCGGCGCCACTTCCAGTTTGGCGTACGGCTCGACGGTGACCGGTAACTGCGTCCCTTTGAGCGCCAGATCCACCACCAGCGCCTGACCCCAGGCGATGTTGCCGTTCAAGCTGCCCTGCCCGCTCTTGCCACTTTTCCAGCCACCGTTCAACTGAATGGTTTCGCCGGCGATCACCGCTTGAAGTTGCAAGGCTTCAAACTCCATCGGCAGTTCAGGTCCGGAAATCTCGCCGTCGCTGAGCACAAGGTTGCCGTTGACCAGCGGTGCCAGCAACCCGCCAGAAAGCGTGCCGCTGCCGTTCAAACGCCCGGTGAGTTTCTCGACCATGGGCACGAACGGCCGCGCCACTGACAGGTCCAGACCACTCAGGCGGAAGGAGCCGGTCAGCGGTTTGTTCTTCGGCAACGGATTGATCTGCGCCTGCACCCTCAATTCGCCGAGTTTGCCGCCGACGAAGTTGAGGTCGGTGTCGATGCGTTTGGGCGTGAGTTTGCTGGTGAGTGTCAGGGTCTGGTACGGGAAGTCCAGCCACTGGTCTTTCTCACGCATGCGCAAGGTACCGCCGCTGGCATCGACGCTGATCTGGCCGTTCGGGCCGCTGGCCGGCAGGTCCAGTTGCAGGTCGGCGTTGAGCCGGCCTTTCCAGGCGAAGTCCTTCGGCAACCACTGCGCCAGGCTGTCGATCGGGAATTGCTTGAGGTGATAACGCAGCTTCGGCTCCGGCATCAAACGCTGGTCTTCACCGCACAGACTGGCCGGGCCGGACATCCAGCAATGGGCGCCAAAGTTGATTTTGCCGTCCGCCAACCGTTCGAGCTTCGCCGGACCTTGCAGCTTCCAGTCCTGCCCACCGGCCTGGATATCACCACTGGCCAGACGTCCGCGCCAATTACCTTTATCCAGAGTGCCGTCGAGGCCGAGGGCGAGCTTCAGCTGCGGCCCTTTCAGGTCGAGAGTGAGCTTCTGGTTTTTGATATCGCCCTGGCCGCTGGCGGTCAGCGTCCCCAGCGAGGTGTCACCCGCCTGGATGCCGTTGCCCTTGAGGTCGATTTTCGCCCGTTGCGCGCTGTCGAGCGTGGCGTCGAGGTTCAGGCTTTGCAGGCGATTGTCTTCGAAGGCCAGTTGCGTGCCTTGCAGCCCGAGCTTGCCTTGCGGCGCCTTGAGCGTGCCGGCGACATCGACCCGGCCATTGAGCTGACCGCGCAATTGCGGCCAGAGCTGGGCCAGACGCGGCAGCTTGATGTCGATCTGGCCGGCGAGCTTCTGTTGCAGGCTGCCCTTGCCGTTGATGCTGTTGTCGCCCAGGCGTATTTGCAGCGCGCTGAGGTTCCATTGCTCGCCGCCACCGTCGGCCTTGGCCTGGATCACCGCCGGTTGGCCGCGCAGCTTGCCTTTCAGATCCAGGTCCGCGTTCAGGCTGAGTTTTTCATCCTTCATCTCGCCTTTGCTGCGCAACGGCCCGGCCAGCGTGCCCGGCAACTCCGCGACCCAATACGCCGGGTTGATCGCCGACAGGTCGAGCGCGGTGTCCCAGGCAATGCCCTCGGCAAATTGCAGGTTCAGGTGCCCTTCGGCCTTGCCCTGCCCGGCTTCGAGCTGGATTTGTTGCAGGTAGATTTTCGTCAGGTCACCGGCGAACGGGCTGGTCAGGCTGAACGCACCGGCCGGGCCATCGAGCGCAGCCTTGAAATTGCCGAGGTATTGGCTGTCGGTGTAGGAGACTTCACCGTTGAAGCTGCGCAACGCCACTTCCGGCTCGTCGATCACCGGATAGAGGCGGTGCCACGGGAAATCCAGCCAGTCTATTTTTGCATCAAAGCTCAGGCCTTTGCTCCAGTCCAGATTCCCTGTGAGTTTGAGGCTTTGTTTGTCGTTGGCGGTCAGGTCCAACCCGGCGATCTGCGCGCCGTTGGCGTCGACCTTGCCTTGCAGCAACAACGCGACCGGGCCCTGCTCGGCGGGCAACGTGGCTTTGCCGAGCAACTGGTAACCGTTTTTCAGGTCGCCATCGCCGGTGAGTTCCAGTTGATTGAGTTGCAGGGTGTCCGGCAGATCAGCGGCAGGTTTGAAGCCGTCAGCAGTGATCCGCACCTTGGCCGGCAGGTTTTCCACCAGCGGTTGCAGTTCACCGGTCAATTGCCCGTTCAGGTAACCGCTGCTGTCGGCTTTCAGGTTCAGGGTTTTCAGCAGGTCGCCGTCGACCTTCAGGGCCAATGTCCAAGGCTCCGGGGCCGGCAGGGTCAGTTTGCCTTCGACCTTCAGCGGCCAGTTACCGGTGGGTTGCAGCAGACCGGACAGATTCAGGCTCAGCTCATCCCGTTGCAGATGCACGGAATCGATCTGCAAACCCTGTTCGGTCCAGTGCGCCGCCAGTTGCAATCCTTTGAGTTCTTCGCTGCCATTGAACAGCAGACTGCCGACCTGGACGTCGCCCAGCTCAATGGCCAGTGGCAATTTCAGGTCCGGGAGCGTGATCGGCCCGCTGCTTTCCTCTTCCGTGCCCGGCGGGAATTGCAGGCTGACCTGATCGGCCTTCAATTGCCCGATGCACAGGGTCATGCGCGTCAGGCACAGCGGCGACCAGGCGAAAATCGTTTTGCTCAGTTCAACCCGGCTGCTGTCCTGCTGCCACAGCACATGGTCGGCGCTCCATTGCCCGCCCAGGCGGCCCTGGAAATTGTCCACGCTCAAACCCGGCACAAACCCCAGTGCCCAACGGCTGCCCGTCGCCGTACCCAGCACGGTGGCCACGGTCAGGACGACCAGCATCAGCAGCGCCAGAATTGCCAGCAGCGTTACTTTCAAACCACGCGTCACAGCTCAGGCCCCATGGAAAAGTGCAGTCGAATACCGCCGTCGTCGTCCATCGCGTGGGCCAGGTCGAGGCGAATCGGCCCCACCGGGGAAACCCAGCGCACGCCGATACCGACGCCGGTCTTGAGGTTCGGCAGTTCGAGTGTATTAAAGGAGTTGCCCTGGTCAATGAAGGTCGCGACCCGCCATTTCTCGGCGATCGAATACTGATACTCGACGCTGCCGGCCACCATGTAGCGGCCACCGATGCGGTCGCCCTCGGAGTTTTCCGGCGACAGGCTTTGATAGTCATAACCGCGCACGCTCTGATCGCCGCCGGCGAAGAAACGCAGGGACGGCGGTACCGATTTATAGCCGTTGGTGGCGCTGCCGCCGACCTGCACCCGACCGAGGAAGCGGTGCTTGTCGAAGACCGTGGTCAAGCCTTTCACCAGCGCGGTGCCGTAGAGCAGATTGGTGTCCGAGCCCAGGCCTTCCTTGGCGACTTTGCTCTCGAACTCCAAGCGATAGCCGTTGTGCGGGTCGATGCGGTTATCGCTTTTAAGGTACGAATAGCTCACGCCGGGCATCAGCAAGGTGCTGAGACCCGAGTCGTCACCGAGTCGGTATTCTTCGCGTTGCCATTTGAGCGACACCACCCGCTGCCAGCCGCTGGGCAACTTGCTGTGCCACTCGGGACCGACAGTCAGCAGTTTGCTGAGGGAGTCCTTGTCGGCGATTTCTTCGTTTTGATAGCCACCGGCGAACCGCAGTTTGTCGGTCAGCGGCGGGTCCAGGGGAATGTCATAGAACACCCCGACGTTTTGCCGTGGCGCCGAGACTTCGGTTTCCCAGCCATAGCTGTGACCCTGAGGGTTGACCCAGTGCCGGGTCCAGTTGGCCTTGACCCGTGGGCCGACGTCGGTGGAATAGCCCAGCCCCAGGCCCATGGTCCGCGGCTTGCGGGTTTCGAGTTTGACGTCTACCGGGATGACATCGTTCTTGGACGCGGTGGGGGCCGCGTCGACGCGCACACCTTCGAAATAGCCGCTCGATTGCAAATTCTGATTGAGCTCGGCGATCAGTTCGGAGTCATAAGGCGCGCCGGCCTTGAACGGCACCATGCGTTGCAGCAACTCTTCGTCAAACGGTGTGTCGCCTTCGAAACTGACGTTGCCCAAGGCATAACGCGGGCCGCTGTCGTAGATCAGCTCAATGTCGGCAACGCCGGCCCGCGGGTCTACCGCCAGTCTCTGGCGGGTAAAGCGTCCGCTGAAAAAGCCGTAGCGCGAGGCCTGATTCTGGATCAGCCGCTTGGCGTCTTCGTAGCGACCATGATTGAGCACCGCGCCGGGTTTGAGCACATCGCTTTTGGGTACACGAAAGGATTTGAGAGCGGCGGCAGGACCGTCGATGCGCACGGTGACGTTACGCAAATGCACCGGTTCGCCGGGATCGATGTTCAACACCAGGCGCGGCGTCTTGCCGCCCTTCACGTCCGTCTCGATCTGCGGCTGGTAGTAACCCAAAGCCTGGGCGGCCTTGCGCGCCTGTTCCTCGGCACCACGACTGAAGCGCAACAAGGCTTCCTCGTCACGATCGCCGAGGCTGCCGATATAGCCCTCTATATTGGCCTTCAGTTCATCGTTGGACGGTTTGATCCGCACATCCAATTCACTTTGCGCCAGCGCCGCGCAGCTGGTGATCAGCATCAGCGCGGCGCTGGTAATTCTTCCTGGAAACTTCATAGGCGCGGATGCTATCACGAGCGTGGGAGCGTGATAGAGCCTGGCGTGCGATGAAAGTTCGACCTTTATGCCGTGGCGGTTTGCACCACCTGAGGGTTGGCGTGGAAAAACACGTGCTCGCGGATCGGTCCTACGGCAACCTCGCCGATTTCCTCATAGCCCTGACGTTTATAGAACTCCAGATAACGAGGATTTCCGGTATCGAGAATGACGCCCTGGGAGTTTTCATCCACCGCGCACCAGTTATGCACCGCTTGCAGCAGCTGCTCGCCGAAGTGTTTACCCTGGAATTGTGGGTGAACCCCCAGTAATGGCAGGACGTGCACCGAATCGGACGGCACGCAGGCTGCCACGGCGGCGTGGTAGTCGAGGTAGCGTCGGGTGCAACGGAATCCGGTGCTGAGCACCATGCGCAGGCGCCAGGCCCAGCTTTCGGTGATGCCCAGTCGACGTTGCGGCGGAGCGATCAAGGCGATGCCGATCAAGCGATCGTTGACCAGCAGGCCGATGGCCGGCAAATCTTGAAGAAAGTGCTGCTTGACCAGTTCGCGCACCGTGGCCCGTACTCGATGCTCGTAACCGGGGCGCTCAGCCTCGAACAGGTAACCGAAGGTCGGCTCGTGCCGGTAAGCGTGATACAGAAGGGAGCGCGCTTCGTGGGAATAGCCACTGTCGAGCATGTGAATATCGGCGATGGCGGTCGAAGTTTCAGGCATAACGGTATTTCTCCCCGGGGCACAGGTCAGATGACTGCGCTCTTGTTGTTACGAGCCTATAAGCAACGACACAGTTCCCTGCTGATCCAAATCAGCGTTGGCTGTGGAATCGCCTTCGCGAGCACGCTCGCTCCCACAAGTTATAGACCAGACTCAAGAAATTTGGCGGTCTGTACCAGGAGCTCATGTGGGAGCGAGCCTGCTCGCGATGGCGCCTGAATTGTCGAAACAAGACTTACCGACAAACGCGAATCGCCTCACCCCACACTGGCCCCAATCCTACATGTCAGCTAGCATCGCCCTTTTGCCAGGACTGCCGACCATGAAGATCGTCTCCTTCAACATCAACGGGCTGCGCGCTCGCCCCCATCAGCTGGCGGCGCTGATTGAAAAGCATCAGCCGGACGTGATCGGGCTGCAGGAAACCAAGGTCCACGACGACCAATTCCCGTTGGCCGAGGTTCAGGCGCTGGGCTATCACGTGTATTTCCATGGGCAAAAGGGTCACTACGGCGTCGCCCTGCTCTCGCGCAAAGAACCGCTGGCGTTGCACAAAGGTTTCGCCACCGATGAAGAAGACGCCCAGCGCCGCTTCATCTGGGGCACGTTCGCCGACGCCAATGGCGTGCCGGTAACCATCATGAACGGCTATTTCCCACAGGGCGAAAGCCGCGATCATCCGACCAAATTCCCGGCCAAGGAACGCTTCTACGGCGACTTGCAACAATTGCTGGAAAGCCAGTTCAGCAACGATCAGCCACTGGTGGTGATGGGCGATGTGAACATTTCCCCGGAAGACTGCGACATCGGTATCGGCCCGGACAACATGAAACGCTGGCTGAAAACCGGCAAATGCAGCTTCCTGCCGGAAGAGCGCGAGTGGATGGCGCGCTTGAAGAACTGGGGCTTGGTGGACAGCTTCCGTCACCTGAACCCGGACGTGGCCGACCGCTTCAGCTGGTTCGACTACCGCAGCCGCGGGTTTGAGGATGAACCCAAGCGCGGTCTGCGGATTGACTTGATCATGGCGTCCCATGGCTTGCTGCCACGGGTCAAGGATGCGGGCGTGGATTACGAACTGCGCGGGATGGAAAAACCATCGGACCATGCGCCGATCTGGCTTGAGTTGAGCTAAAAGCAAAAGATCGCAGCCTGCGGCAGCTCCTACAGGTGTACCCCGAATCAATGTAGGAGCTGCCGCAGGCTGCGATCTTTTGATTTGTCATCTTTCGGAAATCTTTCTGACTTATTCTCCCGGCACTTTCCTTGGCTTTATAAGGTGCCGGCATGACGCTGCGCGGGTTGTTCCTGTTGATGCTGTGTTCGTGGCTGCCGCTGACGGCCTCGGCCGGCGATTTGCCGACGCCCGAACGGGGCCCGGTCTTGCGCATCCAGGGCTCCAATACCATCGGTGCGGCATTGGGCCCGGCCCTGGTCGAGGGCCTGATGCGCGAACAGGGCCTGCTCAAGGTCCACAGCGAGGCCCCGGACAAAGCCAACGAGCTGCGCGTGGTCGGCGAAACCGCTCAGGGTCGCCGGGTCGTGGTGGAAGTCGCGGCCCACGGTTCCAGCACCGGTTTCACGGCCCTGAAAACCGCCACTGCGGACCTTGCCGCTTCCTCGCGGCCGATCAAGGACAGTGAACTGGCGGCCCTCCAATCCCTGGGCGACCTGAAAAGTCCCCGCGCCGAGCAGGTCATCGCCATCGATGGCCTGGCGATCATCCTTCATCCGCAAAATCCGCTGAGTCAACTCAACACCGAACAACTGGCGCGCATCTTCAGCGGTGAAGCCAAGACCTGGGAAGAACTCGGCGGCACCGGTGGGACCATTCATCTTTATGCGCGGGATGACCAATCGGGCACGTACGACACCTTCAAGGAAGTGGTCCTCAGCCGTCGTGGGAAAACGCTGAGCAGTGTCGCGAAACGTTTCGAATCCAGCGAGCAATTGTCCAACGCCGTCAGCCTGGACCCGCAAGGTATCGGTTTCATCGGCCTGCCCTACGTGCGCCAAGCCAAAGCCGTGGCGATTGCCGATGGCCAATCCCAGGCCATGTTGCCGCTCAATAGCCTGATCGCCACGGAGGACTATCCGTTGTCGCGCCGGTTGTTCTTTTACCTGCCACCTGATGAGAAAAATCCGTGGGCCGAAGCACTCGTGACGTTCGCCCAGAGCAGCAACGGCCAGGCCATCGTCGCGGCCAATGGTTTTATCGCCCAGACCGTCCAGGCCATGGCCGTCACACCGAACGCATTGATGCCCGAGGGTTATCAGGCGCTCAGTCGTCATGCCCAACGGCTGTCGGTGAATTTTCGGTTCGAGGAAGGCAGTGCGACGCTGGACAACAAGGCCCGGCAGGACCTGTCACGGGTGCTCGACTATATAAGGCAGCACGAGAAAACCAACCGGCAGGTGGCATTGGTGGGGTTCGGCGATGCCAAGAGCGATCCGGCGCGGGCCGATCTTTTGTCCAAACTGCGGGCCATGGCGGTGCGACGGGAACTGGTGAAAAGCGGCGTGGTGTTTCGCGAGATTCGCGGCTTTGGCGCCGAGATGCCGGTGGCGGCCAATAGCGCAGATGAAGGGCGGATCAAGAATCGGCGGGTTGAGGTTTGGGTGTATTGAGGCTTTTGCTCGATTCTTCAGTATGTAAACAACTTGTGGCGAGGGGGCTTGTCGGCACGCCCCCTCGCCACAGGAAGCCTCCCTCGCCACAGGTTCTTAGCTCGCCTCAGGATTTTGTCGATTAGCCGAGCAGCTTCTCCAACTGCGCCGTGGTATCCACCGCGCCCAACGTCTTGGCGGCATCCAGCGCAGACACGCCATTGGCGTCCTTGGCTTTCGGGTCGGCCCCTTTGCTGATCAGGTAGTCGACGATTTCAACGCGGTTGAACATCGCCGCCATCATCAGCGCCGTGCGACCGTCGAACGACGACCCTTCCACTTGCGCGCCACCTTCAACCAACGCCTTGACCACGGCCAGGTCACCCTTGAAGGCCGCGCCGGCAATCGGGCTCTGGCCGTTATCGTTGCGAATTTCCGGATCGGCCTTGTGCTCCAGCAAGACTTTTACCGTCTCCACATGGCCGTGGTAAGCGGCCAGCATCAGCAAGGTGTCACCCTTGTGGTTGCGCAGGTTCGGCGGCAGGCCTTTGGTCAACAGCGCTGCCATCATGGCCGCATCGCCCTCGCGCGCTTTGTTGAATACCTGTTCGGCAAATTCAGCGGCTTCTTCGGGGGTCATCTGGCGGCTTTGGTCTGACATTGGGGGCTCCACTTTCTGTTATTCGCAAAGCCGACAGTTTCCCGAGCGGCCCAGAAACTGTCACTTCTTTTTTCTCATGGGCGGCCATAGCCACATTCAATAGCGGTACTTGCCGTCGTGAATCTCCACCAGCAACTGTTCGGTGACCTGCACGTAAGTCTCGGTGCCCGGTAACCAGGCGTAGATCGGGTCGTCGCCGGTTTTACCGGGGTCGAAAGCCTCATCCTTGAGCCGGGTCTTCTGGTACTTGAAGGTCCCGGTGGTTTCCATTTTCACTTTGACCCGCAGGAACAAGGGCACCGCATAAGCCGGCATTTGCTCGCGGGCGAAGGCCAGCAATTCGCTGAAATCCAGGGTTGCCAGGGATTCGGCGGGCGTGATCGCCGCCATCCCGGCGCGCCCGTTGGTGTTGCGGATTTCCACACCATAGGCCACGGCTTCGGAAATATTCGGGTGTTGCAGAAGGATGTTCTCGACTTCGGTGGTCGAGACGTTTTCGCCCTTCCAGCGGTAGGTGTCGCCCAAACGGTCGACGAACTGGGCATGGCCGAAACCGATGTTGCGCAGCAGGTCACCGGTGTTGAAATAACGGTCGCCTTTCTCGAACACGTCGTGCAGCACGACTTTTTCAGTCTTCTGCGGATCGGTGTAGCCGTCCAGCGGGGCCTTGTCGTCGATCTTCGCCAGTAACAACCCCTGCTCGCCTTTGGCAACCTTGCGCATGAAACCTATGGCATCCCGAATCGGCGCGCCGCTGTCGTGGTCGTAGGCCGCCAACTCCCAGGACATCAGGGAAAAACCCACGGTGTTGTCGAAGTTGAGAATGTTGGTGAAACCGATATTGCCGTCGCTGGCAGCGTACAGCTCGCAGATGTGGTTCACACCGAATCGCGTCTTGAACTCGCTCCACGCGCCCGGACGCAGTCCATTGCCGATCATCTTTGTCACGCCGTGCTTGCTGTCCTCGACACTGAGCGGTTGATCCACCAGGTAGCGGCACAATTCGCCGACGTACCCGAGGGTGGTCGCACGGTATTTGCGCACGTCGTTCCAGAACTGACTGGCGCTGAATTTGCGGCGGATGGCAAAGCCCGAGGCACCGCTGATGGCCGAGCCCCAGCACACGCAGAGCCCGGTGGCGTGATAGAGCGGCAAGGTGCAATAGACGACGTCTTCGGGGCGCATATCCAGCGCGATCAGGCCGAAACTCGCGGAGCTGCGCATCCAGCGGCCATGCTTGAACACGCCGGCCTTGGGCAAACCGGTAGTGCCCGAGGTGTAGATGTAGAAACAAGGGTCGTCGAAGAAAACCTGCTGGCTGGCGGCGGGGTTGTCGCTGGCGCTGTCGGCACTGGCCGTCATCAGGTTGATGAATCCGTCGGGCGCAATGCCCGGCTGGCGGTAGGTGTCTTGATCGGCGACAAACCAGGTGCGCACAGGCTCGATCGACACCCGCTCACGGACCGCCGAAAACGCCGGCACCAGCTCTTCCCCGACTATGATTGCCGCCGGTGCCACCAGGTTCAGGCTGTGCGCCAGGGTATCGCGGGTTTGCGAGGTATTGAGCAAGGCGCTGATCGCGCCGACCTTGGCCACCGCCAGAATCGTCACCAGCAGTTCCGGGCGGTTTTCGATGAACACCGCCACCACATCGCCCTTGCGAAGGCCTTGGGCAATCAGGTGATGGGCGATGCGATTGGCCCATTGGTTGACCTGGGAATAAGTCAGTGCCACCTCACCCTGCAGCAAGGCCGGGCCGTCGGGATTGCGCACGGTCGCTTGCTCGAAGCTCCAGCCCAGGCCACACGGTTGGGTCGGATCCTTGACGTTGGCGGCCTTCATGCCTTTCACCACCCGGGGGATGGCTTTGGCAATGGAAGGCAGCTTGCGGAGCATCATGCCCCAGGTAATCGTGTCGTTCGTCGTGCGGCTCATGCTTGCTCCCGTTCGATCTTTTTATTGTCGGGCGGCGTTGATTGAGGCCGAAAATACGTCAACGGTTCTTGCGCTGTACACGCGGTTTTTGAAATGTTTTGTATCCGCGGCCGGCGCACTGGAAACCGTGAACCTCTGGCGGGCGAATGGTTCCATCGAATCCGCACCGACCACGCAAAATGCAGGATGCACGATGGCCATTCATGCAGATTGCACGAAATAAAAAAATCACCATAAAATTAACCTATTGATTTACAACGAATTTTAAAAAATCAGGTGCTGGCACAATCACTGCAACTACCTCTGCATGCTTGCCATTCAAGAGCTAACGGAGCTGATGACATGAGCCTGATTCAAGAAAAATTTTCGTCCCTGTTCTCCAACTTCGAAGTGAACACTCAGCCACGCCCGGACGGTGGCATTCTGCTGACGTTGTGCAGTACCGAAGGCAAAGTGTTCAAACGCTCGATTTCCTACCAGCAATTGCATGCTGGCGATCAACTGTCGTGGGTAATCAGCGCCATTCGCCGTGACATCGCCGAGCAGGCCAGCGAGCTGCCGCAGATCTCCATGCTGCAAAGCCAGCAACGGTTTGCCCTGCCGACCTACCACTCGGTGTAAATCACCCAACGCTGTAAACGATCAGGCCGTGAGAGCTTTCGCTTCACGGCCTGAGTTGTTTCTGCAATCGAGCAATCCATGTGGGAGCGAGCCTGCTCGCGAAACGGCGTGTCAGGCAACATCATTGCTGAATGGCACACCGCTTTCGCGAGCAGGCTCGCTCCCACAGGTTATGTGCCTTGATCTTAAAACGTTGAAGGGTCTATTCGCGCAAAGCTGTCGACGGTCACATGCCCCGCCAGTTCGCCACCTTCACGGGCCAATCCGCAGGTCGCCATCCCGGCCGTCCGCGCCGCGTCCAGTTCCTCGACGACGTCCGACAGAAACAGAATCTGCGAAGCCTGAAGGCCAATGGCCTGGGTGATGCGCTCGTAGGACTGTGCTTCACGCTTGGGCCCCGAGGTGGTGTCGAAATAGCCGCTGAACAGCGGCGACAAGTCACCCGCCTCCGAGCAGCCGAAGATCAGCCGTTGCGCCTGGATCGAGCCCGACGAATAAACGAACAGTTTGAAGCCGTCGTGATGCCAGCGCTTGAGCGCTTCGACGGCGTCCGGGTACACGTGACCTTTCAATTGCCCGGCCTGATAGCCCTGCTCCCAGACCATGCCTTGCAACGCCTTGAGCGGTGTCGCCTTGCGGTCCTCGGCGATCCAGCCCAGGAGGATGTCGATGACCCGCTCGACATCGGCGTTCGGTTCATCGCTGTCCCGGCGAACAGCGGCCAGTTGCTCCGCCACATCGGCGCGCCCGGCGTTCTGGCGAACGAAGTCCGGCAGGTGTCTGGCGGCGTAGGGAAACAACACGTCAAACACAAAACTCACCGCGCTGGTGGTGCCTTCGATGTCGGTGAGAATCGCTTTGATCGGCATCGGTTCAGTCCTCAAGGCGCGGGAAGCGACTCGCGATGTCTTCGCCGGTGAAGTTGGCCACCCAGCCTTGCGGATTGTTGAACAACCGGATCGCGACAAAATGCGGATGCTCGCCCATGTCAAACCAGTGCGGCGTACCGGCCGGCACCGAGATCAGGTCGTTTTTCTCGCAGAGCACGGCGTAGACGTAATCGCCGATGTGCAGGGTGAACAAGCCACGGCCAGCAACGAAAAATCGTACTTCGTCTTCAACATGGCGGTGTTCGTCGAGGAACTTGGCGCGCAACTCGGCTTTTTGCGGGTGATCGCTGTTCAGGCTGATCACATCGACGGTGATGTAACCGTGTTCGGTCATCAGCTTGTCGATTTGCTCCTGGTACGCGGCGATCACTTCTTCCTGACTGGCGCCGGGCTGGATTTTCGCCGAGGCTTGCCAACGGTCGAAGCGCACGCCCTGTTCGGCCAGGGTCGAGGCGATGTCTTCAAAGTGGGTCAGCACCTTGTTCGGTAATTCGGGGCTTGAAACGTGATAAACGGACAGGCTGCTCATGGGGCACTTCCTCGGTATCGGCCTCGCCGTCCGGTTTTTACAGACCGGTCAGGCATGGCATTTCATCAGGCGGTTGGCGACTTCTTGTGAAGGAAGTCTTAACGGTTCAATACGGTGCGCATTTTCAACTCGCACTCGAACAAAAATTCAAAGGCCTCGACCTGCCGCAATGCATCGCTCATGCGCGCACCCCAGGTGTAGAGGCCGTGGCCGCGGATCAGGTAACCGACGCAATCGGGATGGACTTCCAGCCAAGGCTGCACCTTGGCGGCGAGACGCGCAATGTCCTGATCGTTGTCGAAAATCGGCACGCGCACCCGGGATTCGTGGGTCGAGACGCCGCTGAAGGCTTTTTGCAGTTCGTAGTCTTCGAACTCGATGAAGGCTTGCGGCGTCAGGCGCGACAGCACCGTGGCGTTCACCGAGTGAGTGTGCAGCACCGCGCCGATCTCCGGGCGCCAGCGGTAGAGCTGGGTGTGCAGCAGGGTTTCGGCGGACGGTTTCTTGCCCGGCTCCAGGCTGTTGCCCGACAGGTCGGTCGCCAGCACATCGTCGATACCCAATTGGCCCTTGTGTTTGCCGGACACCGTCAGCAAGGCTTCGGTCGGCGACAGGCGGGTCGAATAATTGCTGCTGGTGGCTGGCGACCAGCCTCGGCCATACAGAAAACGCCCGGCGTCGATGATTTCCTGAGCGAGGTGCTCACGGGTAAGGCTCATGGCCTGTCCTCTTGCATACGTGTGGCAATGATAATGGCGGCGGCGAAGGCGGCGAGACTGGCAATACTAAAGGTGAACGCGCCCCCGAGAGCATTCCAGCTGTAGCCGGAGATCAACGCACCCAATGCACCGCCGGTGCCGGCCAGTGCGGCGTATAGCGCCTGGCCCTGCCCTTGCTGCCGTGCACCAAAGCTACGTTGCACGAACTGGATGGCAGCCGCGTGAAAGCTGCCGAAGGTGGCCGCGTGCAGCACCTGCGCGAACAGCAGCACCCATAGAAATTCAGCGAACGAACCCAACAGCAACCAACGCAGCGCCGCCAGCAGAAAACTCGCCAGCAGCACCCGACGTACGGAAAACCGCGCAAGGATTTTGCTCATGGCCAAAAACATCAAGACTTCGGCGACCACGCCGACCGCCCACAGCAGACCGATCAGCCCGCGGCTGTAACCGAGCCGCTCAAGGTGCAACGTCAGAAAGGTGTAATACGGACCGTGGCTCATCTGCATCAGTGCCACGCAACCGTAGAACGCCAGCACACCGGGGCTGCGCAACTGCTTGAGAAACCCGTCCCCGGCAAGGCGTTCGCCCTGGGCCGGCTGGGCATTCGGTACCCAGAGGCTGCTGACCACGATCCCGGCCATGATCAGCACCAGCGCCACCGGGTAGATGTCGAGGCTGAGCCCTTCGAACAGCCGACCGAGCGCGACCACGGTGATGATGAAACCGATGGAACCCCACAAGCGAATCTGACTGTAGCGGGACGTCTGCCCCTTCAAATGCGCCAGGGTGATGACTTCGAACTGCGGCAACACCGCGTGCCAGAAAAACGCGTGCAAGGCCATGACCATGGCCAGCCAGGCGTAGGTCTTGCTGACGAAAATCAGCGAGAAGGTCAGCAGCGTGCAGACCGCGCCGAAGCGCACGATGGCCAGGCGACGGCCGGTGTAATCCCCGAGCCAGCCCCAGATATTGGGGGCGACGCAGCGCATCAGCATCGGGATCGCCACCAGTTCGCCGATGCGCGCGCTGGAGAAACCCAGGTGATCGAAGTACAGCGCCAGAAACGGCGCTGTCGAACCGAGCAAGGCGAAATAGAACAGATAGAAACTGGAGAGCCGCCAGTACGGAAGCGCCGCCACCGTCATCAGACCGCAGCGGCTGTGAGGTCAGCCATTAAAGCTGACCCAGCACCGGCGTGCTCACGCGCACACCAGCGTTCTGTCCGCGGTGACGCAGCAGGTGATCCATCAGCACGATGGCCATCATCGCCTCGGCAATCGGCGTGGCGCGGATGCCGACGCACGGGTCGTGGCGCCCCTTGGTGACGACTTCCACCGGGTTGCCATGGATGTCGATGGAACGACCCGGCGTGGTGATGCTCGACGTCGGCTTGAGTGCCAGGTGCGCGACGATCGGCTGACCGGACGAGATGCCACCGAGAATGCCGCCGGCGTTGTTGCTGAGGAAACCTTCCGGGGTCATTTCATCGCGGTGCTCGGTGCCGCGCTGGGCGACGCTGGCGAAACCGGCGCCGATTTCCACGCCCTTGACCGCGTTGATGCTCATCAGCGCATGGGCCAGTTCAGCGTCGAGGCGGTCGAAGATCGGCTCGCCGAGGCCCGGCATCACGCCTTCAGCGACGACGGTAATCTTCGCGCCGACCGAATCCTGGTCGCGGCGCAACTGGTCCATATAGGCTTCCAGCTCCGGCACTTTGTCCGGGTCGGGGCTGAAGAACGCGTTCTCTTCGACCGAATCCCAGGTCTTGAACGGGATTTCGATCGGGCCGAGCTGGCTCATGTAGCCGCGAATGACGATGCCCTGGGTGGCCAGGTACTTCTTGGCGATGGCGCCGGCCGCCACGCGCATGGCGGTTTCCCGCGCCGAGCTGCGACCGCCGCCGCGGTAATCGCGTTCGCCGTATTTGTGGTGATAGGTGTAATCGGCGTGGGCCGGGCGAAACAGATCCTTGATCGCCGAGTAGTCCTTGGACTTCTGGTCGGTGTTGCGGATCAACAGACCGATGGAGCAACCGGTGGTGCGGCCCTCGAAAATGCCGGAGAGGATTTCGACTTCGTCGGCTTCCTGGCGCTGGGTGGTGTGGCGGCTGGTACCGGGTTTGCGGCGGTCCAGGTCGCGTTGCAGATCCTCCAGGGAAATCTCCAGACCCGGCGGGCAGCCGTCGACAATGGCGACCAACGCCGGACCATGGCTTTCGCCTGCGGTGGTGACAGTGAACAGCTTGCCGTAGGTATTGCCGGACATGCAGGACGCTCCGTGAAATCGAACCAAATACGTAATGCGCGCCAGTATACGCAGGCTACCCGAGTAGTTCATCCTCGAACCTTATGGGTGCCCGCGAGTCCAACCGGCATCTTGTTCATGATGGCGTGATGATGCTGCGAGTTCTAGCCTTGAGCCTTACCCTGTTTACCGGCTTTGTCCAGGCCACTGTCCTGCAACGGCCGATCACTTTAGACACAGGTACCGGGGAGCTTTTCGGCTCGCTGCTGCTGCCGAAATCCGACACACCCGTGCCGGTTGTCCTGATCATTTCCGGCTCCGGCCCTACGGATCGCGACGGAAACAACCCAGACGGCGGACGCAACGACAGCCTCAAACGGCTGGCCTGGGTGCTGGCCAAACACAACATCGCCAGCGTGCGTTACGACAAGCGTGGCGTCGCGGCGAGCCTGGCGGCGACCCCGGACGAGCGCAATCTGTCGGTGGAAGCCTATGTGGCCGACGCCGAGGCCTGGGGCCAGAAACTCAAAACCGACCCGCGCTTTGGCCAGCTGATCCTGCTGGGTCACAGTGAAGGCGCGTTGATCGCCAGCCTCGCGGCGCCGAGCATAGATGCCGCGGCGGTGATTTCCATGTCCGGCAGCGCCCGGCCGATCGATCAAGTGTTGCGCCAGCAACTGAGCAATCGCCTGCCGCCACCGCTGATGATGCGCAGCAACGAGCTGCTCGACAGCCTCAAGGCCGGGAAAACCGACGACAACGTGCCGCCGCAATTGCAGGTGATTTTCCGCCCGAGCGTGCAGCCGTACCTGATTTCGCTGTTCCGCCAGGATCCGGCAGCGGCTTTCGCCAAACTGAAGATGCCGGCGCTGATCATCCAGGGCAGCAACGATATCCAGGTCGGTGTCGATGATGCCCGGCGGCTCAAGGCGGCCAAACCGGACGCCGAACTGGCGTTGATCGAAGGCATGAACCACGTCATGCGCATCGTGCCCAACGACGTGAAGCGGCAATTGGCCTCCTACAAGGATCCACAATTACCGCTGGCGGCCGAACTCGGCGCACGAATCCTCGGGTTTATTGACGGACTTCGCACCAGTTAACCGGTGTCAGGGGGCGTTCTCAACTAGTTTTCACGCCCCCTAGCCCTCCAGTCCTGAAAAAAACGGCCGATAAGCCTTTGTCGCCAGCGTTATGACTGGCGACAAGCTGAGCTTGGACAGGATCTCGCCGTTATGACTGATACCCAGACTTCACCCGACACCACCGCTGAAAAGGACGCACCGCCAGCGGTCGAACTGCCGTGGGCGGACGTCCACGTCGAGCACCACAAGCTGCTCCGTCTGGCGCCGTTGCAGACCGACCGCAACACCGGTGGACGGCCATTGCGCTTTGTCGAATTCGGTTACGCCGAACGCAACGACAAGAAACACAGCCTGATGCGCATGACCATCTCGTTGCCCGGCCAGCGCGTGCGCAAGGAACAGAATCATCTGGACGTGTGGGTCGATCACACCACCAAACGCGTGCATTTCGGGCCTGACAGCGGCTTGCAGATCGAGCCGATGAACCGTGGCATCGGGCGTTACATCGCGGCCCAAGGCATTACCTGGGCAAAAAAGAGATGGCCCGGTTACACCGTCGACGGCACTGACCTGAACAACAAGGACGCGCTGAACGAAGACACTCGCCTGCGCCGCGATCACTTTCTGCGGGTGCACGGTTTCGACGTGGCCTACGCCGACGCCCAGCATTTGAAGGGCAGCGTCAAAGAGGTGCAGGTCGGTGACTTGCTGGCGGACTGGAACACCGAAAAGCTGCAGCAGGTGGAAATTCTCGAGGCGGCGCAGATGCTCCAGCAAGCCGAACAGAATCTGGCCGAGCAGGAAGTCAAACTCAAGAAGCAGGAAGAAAAGGTCAGCAAGTTCAAGCGTGAAGACGCGGGACTGCGCTTCACCATCACCTGTCTGGTGGCGTTTTCGGTGTTTCAGGCGGGGCTGTTGATCTGGATTGCTACGCACCGGTAGATCAAAAGATCGCAGCCTGCGGCAGCTCCTACACCGATCGATGTAGGAGCTGCCGCAGGCTGCGATCTTTTGCTTTTAGGGTTAGACGCGGGACGCGAACAACGCCTGATGATCGCGGCACTGCTCCGCCGTCAACATGAACACACCATGCCCGCCGCGCTCGAAATCGAGCCACGCGAAGTCGACTTCCGGGTACAGCGCCTCGACGTGAACCTGGCTGTTGCCCACTTCGACAATCAGCAAGCCTTTCTCGGTCAGATGATCCGCCGCTTCGGCAAGCATGCGTCGCACCAGGTTCAACCCATCGTCACCACAGGCCAGGCCCAGCTCCGGTTCGTGCTGGTATTCGTCCGGCATGTCGGCGAAATCTTCCGCATCGACGTAAGGCGGGTTCGACACGATCAGGTCGAAACGCTGACCCGGCAAACCCTCGAAACCATCGCCCTGCACCGTGTACACCCGCTCATCGACGCCATGGCGTTCGATGTTCTGGTTGGCCACTTCCAGTGCTTCAAATGATAGATCGGCCAACACCACTTCGGCGTTCTGGAACTCGTAGGCACAGGCAATACCGATGCAGCCGGAACCGGTGCACAGGTCAAGAATCCGCGCGGGGTCGGCACCCAGCCACGGTTCGAAACGCTTTTCGATCAGCTCGCCGATCGGCGAACGCGGGATCAACACGCGCTCGTCGACGATGAACGACATGCCGCAGAACCACGCTTCACCCAGCAGGTAAGCGGTCGGAATGCGCTCTTCAATGCGGCGCTTGAGCATACGTTGCAGGTTGACCAGTTCATCCTCTTCCAGATTACAGTCGAGGTAGCTGTCAGCAATTTCCCACGGCAAGTGCAAGGCACCCAACACCAGTTGACGGGCTTCGTCCCAGGCGTTGTCGGTCCCATGGCCGAAAAACAGATCCTCCCCATGGAAGCGGCTGACGGCCCAACGGATATGGTCACGCAGGGTACGAAGTCGGGAAGTGATCACGGGGGCAAACTCCAGAAAAAACGACTGGCGATTCTAACAGCCAAAACGCGCCACGACGACGCAGGAAAAACACCGGCTCAGATGTAGGACATATCCATTTTTACCGCTGGCTATTGAACAAAACGGGCATATTGACAAGGCTGCGAGCCAGCAACGACGGCGCCTACGATGGTAGCGATTCACAGAAGCGCTCAGCCAGAGGACAATGTCGCAAAAGCCCCACCCGAAGGAGCCCCAGAATGTCCGTTCCAAAAACGATGTTTCAACTCAGCGGCCGCGGTTACGCAGCAGCCAATCTGGGTCATGCGACCCTTGTCATCATCGATGCCCAGAAAGAATACCTCAGCGGCCCGCTGGCCCTGAGCGGCATGGATGCTGCCGTCGCGAACATCAAGCAACTGGTGACCGCTGCCCGTGCAGCCGGTCGGCCGATCGTGCATGTGCGTCACCTTGGCACCGTCGGTGGGCTGTTCGATCCGCAGGGCGAGCGCGGTGAGTTTATTCCGGGCCTGGAACCACTGGCCGACGAAACCATCATCGGCAAATTGCTGCCAAGTGCGTTTCACGGCACCGAGCTGCTGGAGCGCCTGCAGAATCTCGGCTCGCTGGATTTGATCGTTTGCGGTTTCATGAGCCATTCCAGCGTCAGCACCACCGTGCGCGCCGCGAAGAACCTGGGCTTTCGTTGCACGCTGGTTGAGGATGCCTGTGCCACTCGCGATTTGCCCTACAAGGGTGGAGTCCTGAGTGCCGAGCACGTTCAGCAGACCGAAATGGCGATCATGGCGGACAACTTCGCCACCCTCGCCCTCACCCACGATCTGATCTGATCGACGCTCGATGAGCGGTTCATGCCGCCGCTCATCCGCTAAAGCCTCTCATTAGCTGTAATTGTCTTAGCCTCAGGAACATCCCTGTCAACTCCCGGTCGAAGGGCCGATACCCATTGAGGAAGGTCGGAATGAAGTTATCCGATGGATTTGACGCACGCCGCTTGCGGCCCAAAGGCCAAAGCAACTGGCGTTTTCGATTCGGCGCAGCGTTTGCTGCCTTGCTGGCAACGTGCGGTGTGTTGCTGGCGATGGCCGGTACCGCCAGCCTGCTGGGTCGCCCACCGGCACTCGGCGAGTTGAATGCCAGCCCCTTGGGCTCGGCAATCATTCTGGCGGTTGGCCTGTTCTTGCTGTACATGGGCGTGTGGCTGTGGCGTCGTTGCCGTCGCCGTGCGCGCCAGTCGCGGGAGCTCAACATGTCCCCGCACCTGATGAAAAAACACGACTGAATTGAGGGCCTGGCGTTTTGCCGGACCCCAATTGTTATGGATAGCGCCTCGACTTGGGTAAACTGGCCGCCCTTCGCGGAGGCTGACATGCAAGACGACGATTTTTCCCTGTTCAAAAGCGCGATCCAAGGCGTCAAGCCGATCAAGCACGATCGCGCCGAAACCGGCAAACCCAAGGCTGACCGCGCGCAAATCGCCAAGCTGCGTCAGGCCGCCACCGTGCGCACCGACGCCACCACCGTTGACGGGCTGTCCGATCAGTTCGTCATCGACGTCGGCCCGGAAGACGAGCTGATGTGGGCGCGCGACGGCGTTCAGGAAAGCCAGATGCGCAAGCTCAAGATCGGACAGATTCCGTTCGAAGGCAGCCTCGACCTGCACGGCATGAGCGTGGAAAAGGCCCGGGAAACCCTCTGGGCCTTCCTGGCCGAAGCAACCAAATTCGAAATCCGCTGCGTACGCGTCACTCACGGCAAAGCCGTGCGTCTGGACGGCAAGCGACCGATGATCAAAAGCCACGTCAACACCTGGCTGCGCCAGCATTCACAGGTACTCGGCTTCACTTCGTGCCAGGCCAGACACGGCGGCGCCGGAGCGGTTTATGTAATGCTCAAACGAACCATGATGGAGGGTCGCGACGAGTAAAGCTGTCGCTTCACGCTTGCAGCGCCGTGTTTGCCACCGTACCCTTGCCCTTTGCGTAAAATCCCACAGGTAGTTTCATGTCCCTGGAACAGAATTACACCGCGATTCTCGGCCAATTGGGCGAGGACGTGTCCCGCGAGGGCCTGCTCGACACGCCAAAACGTGCCGCCAAAGCCATGCAGTACCTCTGCCGCGGTTACGAACAGACACTCGAAGAAGTCACCAACGGTGCCTTGTTCAGCTCCGACAACAGTGAAATGGTGCTGGTCAAGGACATCGAGCTCTACTCGTTGTGCGAACACCACCTGCTGCCGTTCATCGGCAAGGCCCATGTCGCCTACATCCCGAGCGGCAAGGTGTTGGGGCTGTCGAAAGTCGCGCGGATCGTCGATATGTACGCCCGCCGCCTGCAGATCCAGGAAAACCTCAGCCGCCAGATCGCCGATGCGGTCCAGCAAGTCACCGGCGCCCTGGGTGTTGCGGTGGTGATCGAGGCCAAGCACATGTGCATGATGATGCGCGGTGTGGAGAAACAGAATTCGTCGATGATCACCTCGGTGATGCTGGGTGAGTTCCGCGAAAACGCAGCCACCCGCAGCGAGTTTCTCAGCCTGATCAAGTAACGGGCAGCACGAAGAAAACCGGCATTCATCGCCGGTTTTTTTTCGTCTGCGAAAAATCAGGTAAGCTGCGCGCCTTCTGTCGCCCCTGTGAGGCTTATACCGTGTTCGTTAAAGCGCTTCGTGTCGGCCTTGGCCAACTGATCATCTTCATCGACTTCATCACTCGCCCTGGCAAGAAGCAGCGTCCTGCCGAGGCTCAGGCCCAGGTCGAAGCGGTCGCCAAAGGCCTGACGCTGTATCAGTTTCACGCCTGCCCGTTCTGCGTGAAAACCCGCCGCACTCTGCGCCGCCTGAATGTGCCGGTGGCGTTGCGCGATGCGAAGAACAATGAGCAGGATCGCCAAGCGCTGCTGGAACACGGCGGCAAGATCAAGGTGCCGTGCCTGCGTATTGAAGAGAATGGCCAGACGACCTGGATGTATGAGTCCAAGGTGATTATTGATTATCTGGATAAGCGGTTTGCGGCGGACTGATGTTTTTGTGGGGTTCTGACTGACGCTATCGCGAGCAGGCTCGCTCCCACAGTAATTTGTGATCACAACAGAATCCAATGTGGGAGCGAGCCTGCTCGCGATGACGCCTCCCCAGGCACCGCAAACTTCAAACAAAAATAAACCGGCCCAATGGCCGGTTTATTTGTTTCTGCCCTTCCCTCAAGCCGCTTTTGCCGCCTGAGCCTCACGCACGACAGCAGCCAATCGCTTGAGCCCTTCATCCAGCCGTGCCGGGTCGATGTGGCTGAAGTTGAGCCGCAAATGCCCCGGATTGTTGTCCGGCTCGGGGAAGAACGGCTCGCCCGGCATGAACGCCACATCCGCCGCCAGCGCAGCCTTGAGCAGGGTGCGGGTATCCAGCGGTTGCTTGAGCGTCAGCCAGAAAAACAACCCGCCCTGCGGCACGTTCCAATCCGCCAGATCGGAAAAGTGCGTTTGCAATGCCGACTGGAATGCATCCCGACGCACCCGGTAAAACCCTCGCAACTCGCTCAGGTGATGGCGGAATTTCTCTGTGCCGATCCATTGCAACGCTTGCCACTGGCCAACCCGATTAGTGTGCAGATCCGCCGATTGTTTGAGCCGCAACAGGTGCGGGAACAAATCCGGACTGGCGATCAGATAACCGACCCGCAACCCCGGCAACAGGGTTTTCGACACGGTGCCGGTGTAGATCCAACTGGTCTTTTTCAAACGACTGACAATCGGCGTAGCACTGCCGCCGTCGAACGTCAGCTCGCGGTAAGGCTCGTCTTCGATCAGGGTCACATCGAACTCATCCAGCAAAGCTGCCACGGCATCGCGCTTGGCTTCGCTGTAGCGCACCGCCGACGGGTTCTGGAAGGTCGGGATCAGGTAGATGAACGCCGGACGGTGTTTTTCCAGGCGTGCGCGCAGCTCCGTCAGATTCGGACCATCAGCCTCCAGCGGGACGGTGATGCAGTCGGCGCCGAACAGCTGAAAGATCTGCAATGCCGCAAGATAAGTCGGCGCTTCGAGCAGGATCTCGGTGCCTTTGTCGATGTAGAGCTTGGCCGCCAGATCGAGGGTTTGCTGTGAACCGCTGACCACCAGCACCTGACTCGCCTCGCACGGCACGCCCAGCGCCCGCGCCTCGGCGGCCAGGGCTTCACGCAACGCCGGTTCACCTTCGCTCATGCCGTATTGGCCCATGGACAGCGGCATGTCGGCCCACTCGACTTTCGGCAGCATGGCTTCGGCAGGCAAGCCGCCAGCGAACGACATCACTTGCGGACGCTGGGCGGCGGCGAGGATTTCACGGATCAAAGAACTTTTAAGGCGCGAGACACGTTCGGAAAAAGCCATGGGGTCACCGGTAGCGAGGCCTGAGGAAAATGAGTCAAACTGGTTGACCGAAATTACGACAACCCGAGTGGATACGTCAACATGCTTGACCTTAAAAACCCCGGTACCCAGCAACAAGCCATGGAAGCGTTTTTCTTCGGCTATCAGGCCTTCACCGCCAAGGCCGACGAAATGCTCGAACGTCGCGGTCTGAGCCGGGTGCATCAGCGCATCGTATTTTTCATTGCCCGTTACCCCGCCCTGAGCGTCAAGGAGTTGCTGGCGTTGCTCGGTGTGAGCAAGCAGGCGCTGAACATTCCCTTACGGCAGTTGGTGGAAATGCATCTGGTGAACAGCGTTGCGTCCGAGACCGACAAGCGTAAGCGGCTGCTGGAATTGACTGATGATGGGGCGCGTTTCGAGCAGTCACTGCGGCGTGAGCAGGTGAAATTGCTGGAGCGGGTGTTTGCCGAGGCTGGGGAGACGGCGGTGAATGGATGGTTGGCGGTGAATCTTGCGCTTGGTGAGAACCAACAAAAAACCTGATACCTGAAAATCCATCGCGAGCAGGCTCGCTCCCACAGGGGAATGCGGCCAACTGTGGGAGCGAGACCGGCTTGCTCGCGATAGCGTCCGTTCTGGCGATATATCCCTATTGCCAAACTTTTCGTCTACAAAATCAAAAACATTATTTGCTTTCTTTGTATACAAAAGCATAATCCACTTCGTGCGAGTTCTTGACCAACAGGTCAACAAATTCGCAAGTGCCTCAAAGGGCCGCCGCCACCCTCATGGGTCCGGCCCTGGAAATAACAATAAAACTCTTGAGGAGTACTCGCTGTGGAAAGCCGCAAATCCGAAGCCCCTACGCTGGAACTCTCGCCGCCGTTACGCAATGGCTGGCTGGAGCGCATCTTCAAACTCAGCTTGCACGGCACCACGGTGAAGACCGAGTTGATTGCCGGTCTGACAACCTTCATCACCATGGCTTACATCATCTTCGTCAACCCCAACATCATGGCCGACGCCGGGATCGATCACGGTGCCGCATTCGTCGCCACCTGCATCGCCGCCGCGCTGGGTTGCCTGCTGATGGGGCTATACGCCAACTGGCCGGTTGGCCTGGCGCCGGGCATGGGCCTGAACGCCTTCTTCACCTACACCGTGGTCGGCACCATGGGCTACAACTGGGAAACCGCACTCGGTGCAGTGTTCATCTCCGGTGTGTTGTTCATGTTCCTGACCTTTTCCCGGATTCGCGAATGGTTGCTCAACAGCATCCCGGTGAGCTTGCGCTATGCCATGGGCGCCGGCGTGGGCCTGTTCCTGGGGCTGATCGGTTTGAAAACCGCCGGCATCGTCGTCGATAGCCCGGCCACCCTGATCAAACTCGGCTCCCTGCGCGAGCCTGGCCCACTGCTCGCCGCCATCTGCTTCCTGATGATCGCCGTGCTCAGCTACCACAAAGTGTTCGGCGCGATCCTCATCAGCATCATCACCGTTACCTTGGCCGGTTGGGGCCTGGGGCTGGTGCATTACGAGGGCCTGATGTCGGCTCCGCCGAGCCTGGCCCCGACCTGGATGGCCATGGACATCGCCGGCGTATTCAACGTCAGCATGATCAGCGTGGTGCTGGCGTTCCTCTTCGTGCACATGTTCGACACCGCCGGCACCTTGATGGGTGTAGCCCAACGCGCCGGCCTGGTGAACGCCGACGGCAAGATCGAAAACCTCTCCCGCGCCCTGAAAGCCGACAGCGCATCCAGCGTATTTGGTGCGGTGGTCGGTGTGCCGCCGGTCACCAGCTACGTGGAAAGTGCCGCGGGTGTAGCGGCAGGTGGTCGGACTGGTCTTACCGCAGTGACCGTAGGTGTGCTATTTATTGCGGCAATGTTTTTCGCCCCGCTGGCTGGCATGATTCCCGCTTACGCCACCGCCGGTGCGCTGATTTATGTGGCGATGCTGATGATGGGCGGCATGGCGCACATCGAATGGGACGAAGCGACCGACAGTATTCCGGCGATCGTCACGGCGATCATGATGCCGCTGACCTTCTCGGTCGCCGACGGCATCGCGCTGGGCTTTATTACTTACGTGGTACTGAAGGCCTGTACCGGCAAGCACAAGGAAATTTCCATCAGTCTGTGGGTGCTCTGCGCGATCTTCATCGCCAAGTTCATTTTCTTGTAAGCGTCAGGCAGTACGCGTTTCAAACCAGCCTCACCCCGTCGGGTGGGGCTTTTGCACAAATGGAGGAAAGTGATGAGTCTGGAAACCTGGCTGCTGTTCAGCGGCGCGGCGCTGGTGGTGATCCTGATCCCGGGGCCCCTGTCTTTGCTGATGATCAGCAACAGTCTGAATTACGGTTTGCGCCGTTCTTACCCGGCGTTTCTGGGCGGTGTGATTGCCTCGATCTGCTTGCTCAGTGCTTCGGCCTTGGGGCTGGGCGCGTTGCTGCTGGCGTCGGAACAGCTGTTCAGCGCCCTGAAGATCGTCGGCGCGCTGTACCTGTTCTACCTCGCCTGGCAGAGCTGGCAGCAGTCGCGTCTGCCTTCGGTGGGCGCCGAAGTGCCCCAGGCTGCACCGGTTCCACGCTTCCGTGCCCTGTTCGGGCGCGCGTTCATGCTGGGTGCAAGCAACCCGAAAGACATTCTGTTCTTCGCCGCATTTTTGCCGCAGTTCTTGAGCGCCGAGCAGCCGTTCCTGCCGCAACTGCTGGTGATGATTGCGACCTGGACGGTGCTGGATTTGCTGTGCAAGTTGGCCTATGGCCTGGGCGCCCATGGCGCAGCGCGGTATCTGCGCAGTGGCAAGGGGCAGAGTTGGTTTAACCGGGTGAGTGCGGGGTTGTTCAGTGGTGCCGGTGCGGCGTCGTTGTTGAGCCGTTAGTAAAGCAAGATCAAAAGATCGCAGCCTCGTTTCACTCGACAGCGCCTACAGGAAACCGCGATCCCCTGTAGGAGCTGTCGAGTGAAACGAGGCTGCGATCTTTTGACTTTCCCAAAGGCAAAAAAAAGCCCGCAGTGTGAGCGGGCAAAAGACCAAAGAAGCTATATGCGCAGTCGCTTCCAGATTGAGGCAGCTGCTTGGGGGATCAACTGCCGCGGTACGTGGAATAGCTGTACGGCGAAATCAGCAGCGGGACATGGTAGTGATCCTGCTCCGCAGAGATGCCAAAACGCAGCACCACCACATCCAGGAACGCAGGTTCCGGCAGCTGAACGCCACGAGCGCGGTAGTAATCGCCCGCATGAAACTGAACCTGATAGACCCCGGAGCGGTAGTCATCGCCTTGCAGCAACGGCGCATCGACACGGCCATCGCTGTTGGTAACCGCAGTGGCAACCCATTCCAGCTGCGAGCCTTCAACGCGGTACAGCTCGACCTTGATCGAACTGCCCGGACAACCGTGTGCAGCGTCCAAAACGTGTGTAGTCAAACGTCCCATTGATTCTGCGCGCCTGCCTGCGTGGAGCAGTCAGACCTCGCGCCTCCCGAAGTCAGTTGAAAAGGAGACCGCACCGTTTCGAAGCACGAAAAGCTGCGGCGAGCGACTGATTAAGACATTTTTCAAAAAAATTGTACACAATAAAAACGACATTTTTACCGCCACCAACGCCATCCAGGGTTTCTCGGCGAATCCGTCGGAAAACCATACAATCAAAGGACCTTTCATCCATTAGCTGACCAATCGGGCAGGTTTCTTGCAATAACATGTGAAGATGACAGCTGATGAAAAATGCAAAAAATCAGGCTTACAAAGTGGATATAAAGTTGTATACAATCAGCCCATCACTGTGACGCCAGCCTGTCATCTCATCGCCAGGCCGCCACACAACCCTGACTTTGTAAAAGCCACGAATAAGAAGGAAGACTGCAGTGAGCGCTGACTACCCACGCGACCTGATCGGTTACGGCAGTAACCCTCCTCACCCACACTGGCCGGGCAATGCCCGCATCGCCCTGTCCTTCGTGCTCAATTACGAAGAAGGCGGCGAGCGCAACATCCTGCACGGCGATAAAGAATCCGAAGCCTTCCTTTCGGAAATGGTCTCGGCGCAGCCGCTGCAAGGCGCGCGCAACATGAGCATGGAATCCCTTTACGAGTATGGCAGCCGTGCCGGCGTCTGGCGGATTCTGAAACTGTTCAAGGAATTCGACATTCCGCTGACCATCTTCGCCGTGGCCATGGCCGCCCAGCGCCACCCGGACGTGATCCGCGCGATGGTCGATGCCGGTCACGAGATCTGCAGCCACGGCTATCGTTGGATCGACTACCAGTACATGGACGAAGCGCAGGAACGTGAGCACATGCTCGAAGCGATCCGCATCCTTACCGAAATCACCGGTGAACGCCCGCTGGGCTGGTACACCGGCCGCACCGGCCCGAACACCCGTCGCCTGGTGATGGAAGAAGGCGGTTTCCTCTACGACTGCGACACCTACGACGACGACCTGCCCTACTGGGAACCGAACAACCCGACCGGCAAACCGCATTTGGTGATCCCGTATACGCTGGACACCAACGACATGCGCTTCACCCAGGTCCAGGGTTTCAACAAGGGCGACGATTTCTTCGAATACCTCAAAGACGCGTTCGACGTGCTGTACGCCGAAGGCGCCGAGGCGCCGAAGATGTTGTCGATCGGCCTGCACTGCCGTCTGATCGGCCGTCCGGCGCGCCTGGCCTCGCTCAAACGCTTTATCGAATACGCTAAAAGTCATGAACAGGTGTGGTTCAGCCGCCGCGTCGACATCGCTCGCCACTGGCACCAAACCCACCCGTACCAAGGGGCTGCGAAATGAGCCACTTCCAGACACTAAAGCCCTCGACCCTGAGCCGCGACGCGTTTGTCGCCGCTTTCGCCGACATCTACGAACATTCGCCATGGGTGGCCGAGAAGACCTTCGACCTGGGCCAGGACGCTGCGATCGATGAGATCGAAACCCTGCACCAGCGCATGAGCGACATCCTGTTGAGCGCCGATCACGCCAGTCAACTGGCCCTGATCAATGCTCACCCGGACCTGGCGGGCAAAGCCGCCGTCCAGGGCCAACTGACCGAAGCCAGCACGAATGAACAGGCTGGCGCCGGTATTCACCAATGCACGGCCGAAGAGTTCCAGCGCTTCACCGAGCTGAACGACGCCTACAAGGCCAAGTTCAAGTTTCCCTTCATCATGGCGGTAAAAGGCAGCAACCGGCATCAGATCCTCGCGGCGTTCGAAACGCGCATTCACAACTCGGCAGATACCGAATTCAAATGTGCGCTGGCGGAGATCAACAAGATTGCCTTGTTCCGTTTACTGACCCTATAGCGAGCTGCCCTTGTAAAAAGTACCCGGGTGTTTAAAAGGCGAAGACACCAAGGGCAGCAAGCATCCCAAGCCAACTAATTAAAGGCAGACAAGAAGAATGAAAGCTTACGCCGTACCTTTCGAGAAGTTCGTCGACCTGGCCGACGCCCGTCTGGGCACCAAAATCATCTCGGTCACCGATGACTGGTTCGCTGATGCCAACCGCCTGTTCCAGCCGACCCCGGCGGTGTGGAAGGAGGGCGTGTTCGATGACAACGGCAAGTGGATGGACGGCTGGGAGTCGCGCCGCAAGCGCTTCGAAGGCTACGACAGCGCCGTGATCCGCCTGGGCGTGCCAGGCTCGATCAAAGGCGTGGACATCGACACTTCATTCTTCACCGGCAACTTCCCGCCATCGGCTTCGCTGGAAGCCTGCTTCCTGGCCTCGGGCGAGCCGGACGAAAACACTCAGTGGACTGAAGTGCTGTCGGCCGTCGAGCTGCAAGGCAACAGCCACCACTACCACGAAATCAACAACGACCAGGCCTTCAGCCACCTGCGCTTCAACATCTACCCGGATGGTGGCGTGGCCCGTCTGCGTGTTTACGGTATTCCGTTCCGCGACTGGTCCGCTGTGGGCGACAACGAGCAGATCGACCTGGCAGCCGCCCTCAACGGTGGCCGCGCCCTCGCCTGCTCCGACGAACACTTCGGCCGCATGAGCAACATCCTCAACCCTGGCCGCGGCATCAACATGGGCGATGGCTGGGAAACCGCACGTCGTCGTACGCCGGGCAATGACTGGGTCATCGTCGCGCTGGGCCATGCGGGCGAAATCGAGAAAGTCATCGTCGACACCCTGCACTTCAAGGGAAACTACCCGGACACTTGCTCGATCCAGGGCGCGTTCGTGAAGGGCGGCACCGACAGCCAGATCGAAACCCAATCGCTGTTCTGGCGTGAACTGTTGCCGGCGCAGAAACTGGAAATGCACGCCGAACACACCTTTGCCGAGCAGATCAAGGCACTGGGCCCGATTACCCACATCCGCCTGAATGTGTTCCCGGATGGTGGTGTGAGTCGCTTGCGCGTTTTGGGCAAGGTCGCTAAGTAAGCGGCGCGGCCATTCGCGAGCAGGCTCGCTCCCACAGGGGAATGCATTTCAAATGTGGGAGCGAGCCTGCTCGCGATAGCGATAGAACAGACAACAACGAATTCAAGGTAAGAAGACCAGCATGCGCACACTGACGATTGAACCGCTGACCAAAGAAGCCTTCGCCCCTTTCGGTGACGTGATCGAAACCGACGGTAGCGATCACTTCATGATCAACAACGGTTCGACCATGCGCTTTCACAAACTGGCGACGGTTGAAACCGCCACGCCAGAGGACAAAGCGATCATCAGCATCTTCCGCGCCGACGCGCAGGACATGCCGCTGACCGTCAGCATGCTGGAGCGTCACCCGCTGGGCAGCCAGGCGTTCATTCCGCTGCTCGGCAACCCCTTTCTGATCGTGGTCGCGCCACTTGGCGATGAACCTGTATCAGGCTTGGTCCGCGCCTTCGTCACCAACGGCAGGCAGGGCATTAATTACCATCGCGGCGTCTGGCACCACCCGGTGCTGACGATCGAAAAGCGGGATGACTTCCTGGTGGTTGATCGCAGTGGCACAGGCAATAACTGCGATGAGCATTTTTTCAAAGAGGATGAGCGTTTGATCCTCGCCCCCCACCAATAAGAGAAGGTCCGATCACGCGACAACAAGCGTGACGGGCGAGAGGTAAAGACTGTGGAAGCACATCTGTTGGAATGGCTGAACCTGAGCGTGCGCTGGGTTCACATGATTACTGGCGTGGCCTGGATCGGCGCTTCGTTCTATTTCGTCTGGCTGGAAAACAACCTCAATCGGGTCAACCCGAAAAGCGGTCTGGCGGGCGATTTGTGGGCGATCCATGGCGGCGGTATCTACCACCTGGAAAAATACAAACTGGCCCCACCGACCATGCCGGACAACCTGCACTGGTTCAAATGGGAAGCCTACTTCACCTGGTTGTCGGGGATCGCGCTGCTGTGCGTGGTGTTCTACTCCAACCCGACGCTGTACCTGCTGGCACCGGGCAGCAGCCTGACCGGCCCTGAAGGGGTCGCACTGGGCATCGCTTCGCTGTTCGTCGGCTGGTTCATCTACTCCTTCCTTTGCGATTCGGCCTTGGGCAAACGCCCTGCCCTGCTCGGTTTCATCCTGTTCGTGCTGATCATTGGCGCCGCTTATGGTTTCAGCAAAGTGTTCAGCGGCCGTGGTGCGTACCTGCACGTCGGCGCGATCATCGGCACCATCATGGTCGGCAACGTGTTCCGCATCATCATGCCAGCCCAGCGCGCACTGGTGGCCGCGATTGCCGAGAACCGCACGCCCGATCCGGCACTGCCGGCCAAAGGTTTGCTGCGTTCGCGTCACAACAACTACTTCACCTTGCCGGTGCTGTTCATCATGATCAGCAACCACTTCCCGAGCACCTACGGCAGTCAGTACAACTGGCTGATCCTGGCCGGGATCGCGGTGCTGGCGGTGTTGGTGCGTCACTACTTCAACACCCGTCACGACAGCCACAAATATGCCTGGACCCTGCCCGTGGCAGCGGTGGGCATGATTTGCCTGGCTTACGTCTCCGGTCCGAAGCCGATGTCCAGCGCCCCTGAAGTAGCCAAAGCAGCTGGCGTCATCGAGTACCAGCCGCTGCCGGAAACCGCCCTCGGCGGTGGCAAGAAACCGGCTGACGCCGCACCCGCGACGGCACCTGAAACTGCACCGGCCCAAGCGTCAAATGCCGGCCCGGGCTTTGACAAGGTGCACAACGTGATCCAGGAACGCTGCACGGTCTGCCACTCGGCCAAACCGACCAGCCCGCTGTTCAGTGCCGCACCGGGTGGTGTGATGTTCGACACACCCGAGCAGATCCGCCAGAACGCGGCGCGCATCCAGGCGCAAGCCGTCACCAGCCAGATCATGCCACTGGGCAACATCACCCAGATGACCCAGCAGGAACGTGACCTGATCGGTGCGTGGATTGTTCAGGGCGCTCCAACCAATTAAGTAGCGAAAAGCTTCGCGAGCAGGCTCGCTCCCACAGGTTTTGCACTGTCTGTGTGGGAGCGAGCCTGCTCGCGAATGGCCGCAACGCGGTCTACCTGATGCAAATAATCACAAGAATAAAAAAGATCCGAGGTGTTGCATGTCCGAGCTATCCGAAGCGCGCATCCCCGACGCACCCGCCATTCAGCGATTACCCCTTTTGCAGCTGATTCTGGTCGGTCTGCAACACGTTCTGCTGATGTACGGCGGCGCCATCGCCGTGCCGCTGATCATCGGACAGGCCGCTGGCCTGAGTCGTGAAGAAATCGCCTTCCTGATCAACGCCGACCTGCTGGTGGCCGGGATCGCCACCATTGTGCAGTCGCTGGGCATCGGGCCGATGGGCATCCGCATGCCGGTGATGATGGGCGCCAGTTTCGCCGCCGTCGGCAGCATGGTCGCCATGGCTGGCATGCCCGGCATCGGCATGCAGGGGATCTTCGGTGCGACCATCGCCGCCGGCTTCTTCGGCATGATCATCGCGCCGTTCATGTCCAAAGTCGTTCGGTTCTTCCCGCCTCTGGTGACCGGCACAGTCATCACCTCGATCGGTTTGTCGCTGTTCCCCGTGGCCGTGAACTGGGCCGGCGGCGGTGCTAGCGCCGCGCAATTCGGCTCACCGATTTACCTGGCCATCGCCGCGCTGGTGCTGGCGACCATTCTGTTGGTCCATCGCTTCATGCGCGGTTTCTGGGTCAACATTTCCGTGCTGATCGGCATGTGCCTGGGCTACGTGATCTGCGGGTTAATCGGCATGGTCGACCTCAGCGGCATGGCCGAAGCGCCGTGGTTGCAGATCGTCACTCCGCTGCATTTCGGCATGCCGACGTTTGAACTCGCACCAATCCTTTCCATGTGCCTGGTGGTGGTGATCATCTTCGTCGAGTCCACCGGGATGTTCCTCGCGCTGGGCAAAATCACCGGCCAGGAAGTCTGCCCACGGATGCTGCGTCGCGGTTTGCTGTGCGATGCCGGCGCGTCGTTCTTCGCCGGGTTCTTCAACACCTTTACTCACTCCTCGTTCGCCCAGAACATCGGCCTGGTGCAGATGACCGGCGTGCGTTGCCGTTCGGTGACCATCGTCGCCGGTGGCTTGCTGGTGGTGTTGAGCCTGTTGCCAAAAGCGGCGTTTCTGGTCGCGTCGATTCCCCCGGCAGTACTGGGCGGCGCGGCCATCGCGATGTTCGGCATGGTCGCCGCCACCGGGATCAAGATTCTTCAGGAAGCCGACATCGGTGACCGTCGCAACCAGTTGCTGGTAGCGGTGAGCATCGGCATGGGGCTGATCCCGGTGGTGCGCCCGGAGTTCTTCGCGCACCTGCCGTTGTGGATGAGCCCGATCACCCATAGCGGAATCGCCATGGCCACGCTGAGTGCGCTGACGCTGAACCTGCTGTTCAACATCCTCGGCGGCGCCGAACGCGCGACCATCAACGACTGCCACGCCCCCCCCGCATTAACAGACTAAAGCCACAAAACCTGTGGGAGCGAGCCTACTCGCGAAAGCGGTATATCAGTCAACAGTGATGTTGAAGCCGATGGCCCCTTCGCGAGCAGGCTCGCTCCCACAGGTCAGGCACACCTGCGCCTTGAAGAATAAAAACAAGAGGGAGCAACAGATGATTCGGACACAGACAAACATGCTGTTGGGCGGTGGTCTTCTGGCCGCCAGCCAAGCCATGGCCGGCGATTTATTGCTCTGGCAGACCAACAGCCTGAGCTACCTGTACGGCAAGAACTTCGCGATCAACCCATCTATCCAACAGACGGTGACGTTCGAGCACGCCGACAAATGGAAGTACGGCGACAACTTCCTGTTCGTCGACAAGATCTTCTACAACGGCGAAGAGGACCGGAATAAAGGTCCTCACGCGTTTTACGGCGAGTTCAGCCCGCGCCTGTCCTTCGGCAAGATCCTCGACCGCCGCTTCGAGTTTGGCCCGATCAAGGACGTGCTGCTGGCCATGACTTACGAGTACGGCGAAGGCGACAGCGAGGCCTACCTGATCGGCCCCGGCTTCGACCTCGCGGTGCCGGGCTTCAACTATTTCACCCTGAACCTCTATCGCCGCCAGACCGAAGGCCCGCGCCCCGGCGACGGCGTCTGGCAGATCACGCCGGCCTGGTCCTACAGCATTCCGTTGGGCAACTCGGACTTGCTGATCGATGGTTATCTGGATTGGGTCGTCGACAACGACCAGAACTCCCGCGGCACTTACCACGCCAACTTGCACATCAATCCGCAGATCAAGTATGACCTCGGCAAAGCCTTGGGCTGGGGCCAGAAACAGTTCTACGTCGGCACCGAATACAGTTACTGGAAGAACAAGTATGGGGTCGAAAACCGCTCGAACCTGGACACCCATCAAAACACCGCCAGCCTGCTGGTGAAGGTGCACTTTTAAGATGGCCCGCAACCGTGCCCCAAACCTGTCGTCGGTGCGCTGTTGCGGGGCACTTGAGACCTGGCCAAGGAGTCAGTATTCTCCGCGGCAGCCTGAATCCGCTTTAAAAAAAAGCCCGGATTTAATTCCTGACCAGAAAGCCAACTTATCCCGGCCCTGGACGGTACCAAGGCAATCCACCCCCCTCTCAATCGACTGTTTTCGAGCAGCCGAACGGGAGTTTTTTTGCTTTTCGAAAGCCTTGGCCCAGCTTTTGCTAACAGCACTAAAGCTGACCGAATGGATGATTTTTTACCGCTACAGATAAAGGCGCCACACCAGAGCGCCGACCTTAAAAAAATAACGTGGAACCACCTACTTTTTGGGAGCAACCGAATGAAACGTACGTGCACTAGCCTGATGCTGGCGGGATCCTTGCTGGCCGGGGGCCAGGCCATGGCCGGCGACTTGCTGCAATGGCAGAACAACAGCCTGACCTACCTGTATGGCAAGGACTTCCAGGTCAACCCGCGCATTCAGCAAACCGTGACCTTCGAACACGCCGATGGCTGGAAATATGGGGATAACTTCCTGTTCGTCGACAAGATCTTCTACAACGGGAAGGAAGATGGCGGTGTCGGCCCGAACACCTACTACGGCGAGATCAGCCCGCGTTTGTCGTTCGGCAAAATCTTCGACCAGAAGATCGAGTTTGGTCCGGTCAAAGATGTGCTGCTGGCCATGACGTACGAGTTTGGTGAAGGCGATACCGAGTCCTACTTGATCGGCCCGGGTTTCGACCTGGCAATTCCGGGCTTTGATTACTTCCAGTTGAACTTCTATCAGCGTCACACCGAGGGCAGCCGCGCGGGTGACAACGTCTGGCAAATTACGCCGGTCTGGTCCTACACCATTCCGGTTGGGGATTCGAGCATCCTGATCGATGGTTTTATGGACTGGGTGGTCGACAACGACTCGAATTCCAAAGGCGATTACCACGCGAATCTGCACTTCAACCCACAGGTTAAATATGACTTGGGTAAAGCGTTGAATTTTGGTGAGAAGCAGTTGTATGTGGGTGTGGAGTATGACTATTGGTCGGACAAGTACGGGATCAAAGATAGTCAGTACTTCAAGACTGATCAGAGCACTACGAGCTTCCTGGTGAAGTTTCACTTCTAAGTCAAAAGCATCGCGAGCAAGCCCGCTCCCACATTCGATCACCTGTGAACACACTATTTGTGAACACCACCGCTCAAATGTGGGAGCGGGCTTGCTCGCGATAGCCGCACCGTCAATCTCAAGCCGGAACCACCGGCTCCGCCAACCCGAGAAACCGGCACAACTCCCCACGCTTGGCCAACGCATCGCGCCGCCCCAAATCAATCAACTCGCTGCAATACCCCGCCTCAAACAGCAAATAACTCAACACCCCTGCCCCGCTGGTCTTGGTCGCCCCCGGCCCGCGCAGAAACAACCGTAGCGCCGCGGGCAATTCCTGCCGATGACGCGCGGCGATCTCATCGATCGGCTGGCTCGGGGAAATCACCAGCACCTCCACCGGCGCCACACCCAGCGCACGAGTCGGCGTGCCATCGGGCAGCAGGTGACTGAACTGATTGAGCCGCTGCAGCAACTCGATGTCACTTTCCAGGCTGTCAATGAACGTACTGTTGAGCATGTGCCCACCGATCTGCGCCAGGGTCGGCTGCTGACCGGTATAGGCGCGTTGCAGCGGCTGTTCCGGGTCGACGCCGCGCGGGTTGCCGCTGACACCCACCACCAGCACCCGGCTGGCGCCCAGGTGCAGCGCCGGGCTGATCGGTGCCGATTGGCGTACCGCGCCGTCGCCGAAGTACTCCTCGCCGAGTTTCACCGGTGCGAACAGTAAGGGGATGGCGGAACTCGCCAACAAATGTTCGACCGTCAATTGCGTCGGCACACCGATTCGCCGATGGCGCAACCATGCGTCGATGGTGCCACCTCCCTGATAGAACGTCACCGCCTGACCGGATTCGTAGCCAAACGCCGTGACCGCGACGGCCTGCAACTGCTTTTGCGCGATGGCTTCGGCGATGCCGCTCATGTGCAGTTTGTCGTTGAGCAACCCGCGCAGCGGCGAGCTGTTGAGCAAGGCCACCGGTACCTGAGCGCCGATGCCGAGCAAGCTGTGGCTGACAAAGCGGCTGGCCTGATGGATCACGCCCGGCCAATCGCTGCGCAGCACCAGATGACTGCGAAAACCCTGCCAGAACGCGGTCAGCCGTTCGATGGCACCGCGAAAATCCATGGCCCCGCTGGCGAGGCTGACCGCGTTGATCGCCCCGGCCGAGGTGCCGACGATCACCGGAAACGGATTGCTGGCACCCACCGGCAGCAGTTCGGCAATTGCCGCCAACACGCCTACCTGATAGGCCGCCCGAGCCCCGCCGCCGGAAAGAATCAACCCCGTAACCGGTTCAGCAGGACTCATCGCAACGCTCCATGGTGCTTGATGGGATTTCATTGCTCCAACCCTGTCTACACGAGACCTGTAGGAGCGAGCTTGCTCGCGAAGGTCGTCAACGATGACATTGGCAGCCTGACACCCCGCGGTGGTTTTAAGTTTCTCGCGAGCAAGCTCGCTCCTACAGGGGATCGTGGTTCAACCGCGTTTTTTGTACAGCTTGGGCTCGCCCGGCGGACGGCTCTTGAAGCGGCGATGGGCCCAGAGGTATTGCTCCGGGCATTCGCGCAAGACGCCTTCGATCCATTGGTTGATCCGCAGGCAGTCGGCTTCTTCGGTTTCGCCGGGGAAACCCTCCAGCGGCGCATGGATGACCAAACGATAACCGCTGCCATCCGCCAGACGTTCCTGAGTGAACGGCACGACCAACGCCTTGCCCAGCCGCGCAAACTTGCTGGTGGCGGTGACGGTGGCGGCCTGAATGCCGAACAACGGCACGAAAATGCTCTGCTTGGCGCCGTAGTCCTGATCGGGTGCGTACCAGATCGCCCGGCCGGCCCGCAGCAGCTTGAGCATGCCGCGCACGTCTTCACGCTCCACGGCCAACGAATCGAGGTTATGCCGCTCGCGGCCATTGCGCTGGATGTAATCGAACAGCGGGTTCTTGTGCTCGCGGTACATGCCGTCGATGGTGTGTTGCTGGCCGAGCAGCGCCGCGCCAATTTCCAGCGTGGTGAAATGCACGGCCATCAGAATCACGCCCTTGCCCTCGCGCTGGGCTTTTTTCAGATGTTCCAGCCCTTCGACATGGGCCAGCCTCGCCAGACGCTCACGGGACCACCACCAGCTCATGGCCATTTCAAAGAAGGCGATGCCGGTGGAGGCAAAGTTTTCCTTGAGCAGGCGCTTGCGCTCGGCGGCGGACTTTTCAGGGAAACACAGTTCAAGGTTGCGCTTGGCAATGCGCCGTCGGTCGCCGGCCAGGCGATACATCAATGCGCCCAGGGCGCGACCGATAAACAGCAACGCCGGGTACGGCAACTGAACAATCAGCCACAACAGCCCCAGGCCACACCACAGCGGCCAGAAACGCGGCATCAGAAATGTTTTTCGAAAACGCGGGCGATCCATTAAAGGTTCCGGAAAGACGATGGCCGCGCATTCTACATCGTTCGACCCGGCTTGCGGCTCGCGAGCGTTCTCGTTATAAGTCTCGGCACTTTTAGTGACAAGCCGTTGTATGCCGACCATGAGCCAAACCGATCTGCTAGACCAAGAGCCCGTGTTCCAGTTGAAGGGCAGCATGCTCGCCATTACCGTGCTGGAGCTGGCCCGCAACGACCTCGAGAACCTTGATCGGCAACTGGCCGCCAAGGTTGCCCAGGCGCCTAACTTCTTCAGCAACGCGCCGCTGGTACTGGCGCTGGACAAGCTCCCGGCCAGCGAAGGCGCGGTCGATCTGCCGGGCCTGATGCGCGTCTGTCGCCAGCACGGCCTGCGCACCCTGGCGATCCGCGCCAGTCGCATCGAAGACATCGCCGCGGCCATCGCGGTCGACCTGCCGGTGCTGCCGCCGTCCGGCGCCCGGGAACGTGCACTCGATCCGCACGAAGGCGAAGTCAAGAAAAAACCGGAAAAACCACCGGAGCCGACCATCAAACCGACCAAGATCATCACGTCGCCCGTGCGCGGTGGCCAGCAGATCTATGCCCAGGGTTGCGATCTGGTCGTGATCTCGTCGGTCAGCCCGGGGGCGGAACTTCTCGCCGATGGGAACATCCATGTATACGGCCCGATGCGCGGTCGCGTGTTGGCCGGGGTCAAAGGCGACACGAAAGCCCGGATTTTCTGTCAGCAAATGAGCGCTGAACTGGTCTCCATCGCAGGCCACTACAAGGTTTCGGAGGATCTGCGTCGCGACCCTTTGTGGGGGGCGGGTGTACAGGTCAGCCTGTCGGGCGATGTGTTGAACATCATTCGGCTTTAACGGATACTGCCGCATTTTCCAAGCATCTCTAAAACGTAGCGAAAACGGCTCAAACGAAGTAGGAAAAAGGCCAAAAGCAGTGTTTACCGGAGGTAAGTGCCGTTATGGACCGGATTCCAGCCAAGGCTGTCCGACTGCAGTAGTTTTTCTAGAGATGTTTTTCAGGGGCTAAATGTCCTTTTTCCTTAGGGGTGAAACACCTTGGCCAAGATTCTCGTGGTTACATCCGGCAAGGGTGGTGTGGGTAAGACCACCACCAGTGCTGCTATCGGTACCGGCCTCGCACTGCGCGGTCACAAAACAGTCATCGTCGACTTCGACGTCGGCTTGCGTAACCTCGACCTGATCATGGGTTGCGAGCGTCGCGTGGTGTATGACTTCGTCAACGTGGTCAACGGCGAAGCCAACCTGCAACAAGCCCTGATCAAAGACAAACGCCTGGAAAACCTCTACGTACTGGCCGCCAGTCAGACCCGCGACAAAGACGCGCTGACCGTGGAAGGCGTGGAAAAAGTCCTGATGGCACTCAAGGAAGACTTCGAATTCGTGGTCTGCGACTCCCCGGCCGGCATCGAGAAAGGTGCTCACCTGGCCATGTACTTCGCGGATGAAGCGATTGTCGTGACCAACCCGGAAGTCTCCTCGGTACGTGACTCGGACCGTATGCTGGGCCTGCTGGCCAGCAAATCGCGCCGCGCTGAAAACGGCGAAGAGCCGATCAAGGAACACTTGCTGCTGACCCGCTACAACCCGCAACGGGTCAGTGACGGCGAAATGCTTGGCGTCGAAGACGTCAAAGAGATTCTGGCTGTCACCCTGCTGGGTGTAATTCCCGAATCCCAGGCGGTACTAAAAGCTTCCAACTCCGGTGTGCCGGTGATTCTCGACGACCAGAGCGATGCCGGCCAGGCGTACAGCGATGCCGTTGATCGCCTGTTGGGCAAGGATGTGGAGCATCGTTTCCTCGATGTTACGAAGAAGGGCTTCTTCGAGCGCCTGTTTGGAGGTCGGTAATGAATCTTTTTGACTTCTTTCGTGCCAGCAAAAAGGTCAGCACCGCGTCGGTAGCGAAAGAGCGTCTACAGATCATCGTGGCGCATGAACGCGGCCAGCGCAGTACGCCGGATTACCTGCCAGCCTTGCAGAAGGAACTGGTCGAGGTGATTCGCAAGTACGTCAATATCGGGTCCGATGACGTGCACGTCGCCCTGGAAAACCAGGGTAGCTGCTCGATTCTGGAACTCAATATCACCCTGCCAGATCGCTAGTCGATCCGGCTGGAGCCACGGCGGCTCAGTGCCCTTCGGGCCTTTGTAGGAGCTGCCGAAGGCTGCGATCTTTTGATCTTGCTTGCAAAAAAGGCAAAATCAAAAGATCGCAGCCTTCGGCAGCTCCTACAGGGGTCATTGGGTTCTGAGCCGCCGTTGGCGTTTGTTACGAGGCTGTTTTAATGCCGTTGTCCAACATCAGCATCATCCATCAGGACGCCGCCGTACTGGTGGTGAACAAACCGACCCTGTTGCTCTCTGTCCCCGGCCGGGCCGATGACAACAAGGACTGCCTGATTACCCGCCTGCAAGAAAACGGCTACCCGGAAGCGCGAATCGTCCATCGGCTGGACTGGGAAACCTCCGGCATCATTCTGCTGGCCCGCGATCCGGACACTCATCGCGAGCTGTCTCGGCAATTTCACGACCGCGAAACCGAAAAGGCCTACACCGCCCTGTGCTGGGGACAACCGGAGCTGGACAGCGGCAGCATCGATCTGCCCCTGCGCTATGACCCGCCGACCAAGCCGCGCCACGTGGTAGATCATGAGTTCGGCAAAAATGCCCTGACCTTCTGGCGCGTGCTGGAACGTTGCGGCGACTGGTGCCGCGTTGAACTGACGCCGATCACCGGCCGCTCCCATCAGTTGCGCGTGCACATGCTCTCCATCGGCCACCCGCTGCTGGGTGACGGGCTCTACGCCCACGAGCAGGCGCTGGCCGCCTGGCCACGACTGTGCCTGCACGCGAGCATGCTCAGCTTCACCCACCCTCAAACCGGTGAACGCTTGCGCTTCGAGTGCCCGGCACCGTTCTAGGCGCACGCATGGCAAATCCTGTAGGAGCGAGCTTGCTCACGATGGTGTGTCAGTCGACACCAATGTAGCTGATACACCATCGCGAGCAAGCTCGCTCCTACAGGGATCTTCCACAGCAGCAGTGCGCCGCCAATTCTGCGATCAATACGGTAAACTTGCGCCATTGCTGTCTGGAGCTACTTATGCGCGAAGAGTTGAACCAAGGCCTGATCGATTTCCTCAAGGCCTCCCCTACCCCGTTTCATGCCACCGCCAGCCTTGTTCAACGCCTGGAAGCGGCGGGCTATCAACGTCTCGACGAGCGCGAGCCCTGGACCACCGAAGCCAACGGTCGCTACTACGTCACCCGTAACGACTCTTCGATTGTCGCCATCAAGATGGGCCGTCATTCACCGCTGCACGGCGGTATTCGCCTGGTCGGCGCCCATACCGACAGCCCGTGCCTGCGGGTCAAACCCCAGCCGGAACTGCAACGCCAGGGCTTCTGGCAACTGGGCGTCGAAGTCTATGGCGGCGCGTTGCTGGCACCTTGGTTCGACCGTGATCTGTCTTTGGCCGGCCGCGTGACCTTCCGCCGCGACGGCAAGGTCGAGAGCCAGTTGATCGACTTCAAGACGCCGATCGCGATCATTCCAAACCTGGCCATTCACCTCAATCGTGAAGCCAACATGGGTTGGGCCATCAATGCCCAGACCGAATTGCCACCGATCCTCGCGCAATTTGCCGGTGACGAACGCGTGGACTTCCGCGCCGTCCTCACCAACCAGCTGGCCCTGGAGCATGGCCTCAACGCCGACGTGGTGCTCGATTACGAGCTGAGCTTCTACGACACCCAAAGCGCTGCGATCATCGGCCTGCATGGCGACTTCATCGCCGGTGCGCGCCTGGACAACCTGCTGTCGTGCTACGCCGGCCTGCAAGCCTTGCTGACGACCGACACCGAAGAAACCTGTGTGCTGGTCTGCAACGACCACGAAGAAGTCGGTTCCTGCTCGGCCTGCGGCGCCGATGGCCCGATGCTGGAGCAAACCCTGCGTCGTTTGCTGCCCGAGGGTGACGAATTCGTACGGACCATTCAGAAATCCCTGCTGGTCTCGGCCGACAACGCCCACGGTGTGCACCCCAATTACGCCGACAAGCACGACGCCAATCACGGCCCGAAACTCAACGCCGGCCCGGTGATCAAGGTCAACAGCAACCAGCGCTACGCCACCAACAGCGAAACCGCCGGGTTCTTCCGCCATCTGTGCATGGCCGAAGAAGTGCCGGTGCAGAGCTTCGTGGTGCGCAGCGACATGGGCTGCGGCTCGACCATCGGCCCGATCACCGCCAGCCACCTGGGCGTGCGCACTGTGGACATCGGCCTGCCGACGTTCGCCATGCACTCGATCCGCGAGCTGTGCGGCAGCCATGACCTGGCGCACCTGGTCAAAGTGCTGAGCGCGTTTTACGCCTGCCAAGAGTTGCCGTAATTCACTGATCCAGCGACAAACCTGTGGCGAGGGGGCTTGCCTCCGTTCGGCTGCGAAGCAGTCGCAAAGCCAGTGAATGCGGTCTGCCTGAAGGATCACGGTTGCTGGTTTTGGGGCTGCTGCGCAGCCCAACGGGGGCGAGCCCCCTCGCCACAGAAACTCCTTGCCGCCGATGTCTCGCTGCACTTCTGACTCATTTTTGATACACGTCATCACCGGTCGCCCAAAAGCCACCTAGACTTTAACTATCCCCTTTCGACAAGGCAGTCGCTCATGATCTCAATGTCTTCCTTTCACACCATGCTGATCCCGATTCTTGGCGGGATGATCCTGCTGGCCATCGGCTTCAATTTTCGCGACAAGAACGCCGGGGTGTTCGCGATGTGGATCGGCATGCTGACCATCCTCGCCACCGTGGTTTTCAAGATCCTCGCCAAACTCAACGAATAAATCCTCGCCCCTGGCTCGCATTGATTTTGGCGGGCTCGTACACTCGATCGATCCGCTCATCCCGAGGTTGACCGCCTAGTGTTCGCTCGTCTTTTTGCCCTGCCCTGTCTTTTCCTCGTCTGCCTCATGACGCTGCTGCCGATGGCTCCTGCCCACGCAGTCAGTTTGCCGGGCTTGCTCAACAACTCGGCGAAAACCCAGCCAGAGGCACAAGAACCCCTGGGGCAATCCCTGGACGAAGTCATCAAGTCGCTGGAAAACGACCAGCAGCGGAGCAAATTGCTGGCCGATCTGAAGAAGCTGCGCGACGCCACCAAAAAAGCCCAGCCAGTCACCGAAAAAGGTGTGCTGGGCCTGATTGGTGGAACCCTGGCCAGTTTCGAAAAACAGTTTTCCGGGGTCGACAGCCCGCTCACGCGCTGGTCCGAAGAATTCGATCTGGCCAAGGATGAGCTGACGGCACTGATGCTGCCCGCCAATGAATGGCTGCCGATCATCTTTGCCTTCGCCATGATTTTGATGGTCTGGAGCTTGCTGGCCGCCGCGCTGATCTGGCTCGGGCATCGGGTGCGGATGCGCTTCGGCCTGACCGAAGAACTGCCGCAACACCCCAAGGCCCTCGACATGTTGCGCTTCGCCCTGCGTAAACTCGGGCCATGGCTGATTGCCTTGGTGATGACGGTCTATATGACGTACGCCCTGCCCTCGTCATTGGGCAAAAGCCTGGCCATGGTGCTGGCCTATGCGCTGGTGGTCGGCACGTGCTTTTCGGCGATCTGCGTGATTGCGTTCTCCGTGCTCGACGGCCCGCACCGCCACCGCGCCTTGTACATCCTGCGACACCAGGCCTTTCGGCCGCTGTGGCTGATCGGCAGTTTCGCCGCGTTCGGCGAAGCCCTGAGCGATCCACGGCTGGTTACCAGCCTCGGCAGTCACCTGGCGCACACCGCCGCAACCGTGGCCAACGTACTGGCCGCATTGTCCACCGGGCTGTTCATCCTGCGCTTCCGTCGACCCATCGCTCACTTGATCCGCAACCAACCATTGTCGCGGCGCCTGACCCGTCGCGCCCTCAGCGACACGATCGAAATCCTCGGCACGTTCTGGTACGTGCCGGCGCTGGTGCTGGTGGCCATCTCGCTGTTCGCTACCTTCGTCTCCGCCGGCGATACCAGCACCGCATTGCGTCAGTCGCTGATCTGCACCGTGCTGCTGGTGCTTTGCATGGTCATCAACGGGCTGGTACGCCGCCACGCCCTCAAACCGCAACGCGGCGTGAAGCGCCATGCGCTGTATTCGGAACGCCTGAAAAGCTTCGTCTACACCCTCGCCCATCTGGTGGTGTGGCTGGCGTTCATCGAACTCGGCCTGCGGGTCTGGGGCATGTCGCTGATCGCGTTCACCGAGGGCGAGGGCCATGAAGTCAGCGTCAAACTGTTCAGCCTCGGTGGCACGCTGATTTTTGCCTGGCTGATCTGGATTCTCAGCGACACCGCCGTGCACCACGCCCTCACCCGCTCGCGCAAAGGCCTCGCCAATGCCCGCGCGCAAACGATGATGCCGCTGATCCGCAACGTGCTGTTCGTGGCAATTTTCATCATCGCGCTGATCGTCGCCCTGGCGAACATGGGCATGAACGTCACGCCCCTGCTGGCCGGTGCCGGCGTGATCGGCCTGGCCATCGGTTTCGGCGCGCAGTCGCTGGTTGCCGACCTGATCACCGGGTTGTTCATCATCATCGAAGACTCCCTGGCCATCGACGACTACGTCGACGTCGGCGGCCACCTGGGCACGGTCGAAGGCCTGACTATCCGCACCGTGCGCCTGCGGGACATCGACGGCATCGTCCACACCATCCCGTTCAGCGAAATCAAAAGCATCAAGAACTACTCCCGGGAGTTCGGCTACGCGATCTTCCGGGTGGCGGTGCCCTCCAACATGGACATCGATAACGCGATCAAACTGATGCGCGACGTCGGCCAGAAAATGCGCACCGATCCGCTGCAACGGCGCAACATCTGGTCGCCACTGGAGATTCAGGGTGTCGAGAGCTTCGAGTCCGGCAATGCGATTCTTCGTGCCCGGTTCAAGACCGCGCCGATCAAGCAGTGGGAAGTGTCCCGTGCGTTCAACCTGTCCCTCAAGCGCCATCTGGATGAAGCAGGGCTCGACCTGGCGACGCCGCGCATGAGCGTGCAGGTGATCACGGCGGGCAGAGGTCCGGTTTCGGAGTAACGCCAATACCTGTAGCAGTTGCCGAGCCTGTGACCCATGTGGGAGCGAGCCGGCTCCGGGCGGCGTTCCGACGATAGCGGAGTATCAGATACATAAATGTTGACTGATCCGGCGCTATCGTCGGAACGCCGCCCGGAGCCGGCTCGCTCCCACACTGGTCCGCGGTACAAAACGCAGGCCAAAAAAATCCCCGAACCAGTCGGGGATTTTTTATGTTCGATCAATCAGCCCGAGAGCGGATCAATCTTCGCGGTAGCGACGCAGCTTCAACTGCTTACCGGCAACGCGAGTGTCCTTCAGCTTGGTCAGCAGACGCTCCAGACCATCTTCCGGCAGCTCGACGAGGCTGAAGCTGTCACGCACCTGGATGCGACCGATTGCTTCGCGAGCCAGGCCACCTTCGTTCAGGATAGCGCCCAGCAGGTTCTTGGCAGCGATACCATCACGCGCACCCAGCGCGGTACGGCAACGAGCACGACCTTCGGCCAATGGAACCGGAGCGCGACGCTCACGATCACCACGGTCCGGACGATCACCGGTACGCTCTGGACGATCGCCACGCGGTGCGTTGTTCGGCACCAGTGGACGTTCTTTCTCGATTGCAGCCAGGGTCAACGCCTGAGCGTTGGTTGCCTTGCGCAGCAGAGCAGCGGCCAGGGCACGCGGGGTGCAACCGATGTCGGCGGTCAGGCGATCCAGCAGATCACCGTGAGTCGATTCGGCGTCAGCCACCAGCGGCGACAGGCTGTTGGTCAGTTTCTTGATGCGGGCATCGAGAACTGCCTGAGCGTCCGGCAGGCGAACTTCGGCAACTTTCTGACCGGTTACACGCTCGATCACTTGCAGCATGCGGCGCTCGCGTGGCGTCACCAGCAGCAGTGCACGACCTTCGCGACCGGCACGGCCGGTACGGCCGATACGGTGAACGTAGGACTCTGGATCGTAAGGCATATCAACGTTGAACACGTGAGTGATACGCGGAACGTCCAGGCCACGGGCAGCAACGTCGGTCGCCACAACGATGTCCAGACGGCCATCCTTGAGGGATTCGATCACGCGCTCACGTTGGTTCTGAGCAATGTCGCCGTTCAGCGCAGCGGCTTTGTAGCCTTTGGCTTCCAGGGCACTGGCCAGGTCCAGGGTCGCTTGCTTGGTGCGCACGAACATGATCAGGGCGTCGAAGTCTTCAACTTCCAGCAGGCTCAATACAGCCGAGGTCTTCTGGTCAGCGTGAACCAACAGGTGAGCCTGTTCGATCGCGGTAACGGTCTGGGTCTTGGTCTGGATCTTCACGTGCTGCGGATCACGCAGGTGACGTTCGGCGATAGCACGGATCGACTGCGGCAGGGTGGCCGAAAACAATACGGTCTGACGGGTAGGAGGCAGAGCCTTGAAGATGACTTCGAGGTCGTCCATGAAACCCAGTTTGAGCATTTCGTCGGCTTCGTCGAGAACCAGGTGGTTCACGGTCGACAGGACTTTTTCGTCACGACGCAGGTGGTCGCACAGACGGCCCGGAGTGGCGACAACGATCTGTGCGCCATTACGGATTGCTTTCAGTTGTGGGCCCATAGGGGCGCCGCCGTAAACGGCCACAACGGTAACGCCCGGCATTTGCTTGGCGTAGGTTTCGAAAGCGGTTGCTACTTGCAGCGCCAACTCACGGGTTGGCGCCAGGATCAGGGCTTGCGGTTCGCGCTTTGCAGGATCGATGCGATGCAGGATCGGCAGGGCGAACGCGGCGGTTTTACCCGTACCGGTTTGCGCCTGACCAATCATGTCGTGACCGGCCATGATGATCGGGATCGATTGCTGCTGAATAGCCGAAGGCTCTTCGTAGCCGGTCGCGATGACGGCTGCAAGAATGTTCGGATTAAGATTAAAAGCGGCGAAGCCGCCGGTTTCCTGGGTCATGGGTCTGCCTCTAAGTGCATCCGCAAAGACCCATGCTCCAAAGCTGCGCATGCCGTGTAAGACTCAAGAGTCGCCCTGGCTGCTTTGTCGGCGGGGATTTGCGAAAACGAATGAATGAAAAAGATTCGTCAAGGGAGAGTCCGCTGTGCGGACGTGCAGCCGAAGCTGACTTCGGGGAATTGCGCTACCTAAACGCGGCCCGGTTAAAGGCCGGCGCGCACTATACCGGAATTCGGCCAAAAAGGGAGCATTATTTGTCGGAAAACTGACGTATACACCGTTGTGTCACAGGCTTTGCGGATAATCGTGCAACGGTCTATTTTTCAAAGGCCCGGCCCTGCTGGCGATGGCGCTAAAACGGTTCATCCTGGTGACGCAGACCTGCGGTCTGATCCCCCCTTCCGCCCGAGGAAATGCTCCATGAATCAGCCCGCTTCCAGTCGTGTAACCCGCGAACGACACGGTCATGTCCTGTTGATCGGCCTGGATCGGGTGGCCAAGCGCAACGCCTTCGATCTCGAGCTGCTCAATGAATTGAGCCTGGCGTATGGCGAGTTCGAGGCTGACAGCGAGGCACGGGTGGCGGTGGTGTTCGGCCATGGTGAACATTTCACCGCCGGACTCGATCTGGTCAGTGCCAGCGCGGCCCTGGCCGAAGGTTGGCAGGCACCGCCCGGCGGTTGCGATCCGTGGGGTGTATTCGCCGGTCCCAGGGTGAGCAAACCGGTGATTGTCGCCGCGCAAGGCTACTGCCTGACCATCGGCATCGAGTTGATGCTGGCCGCCGACATCAACCTGTGCGCCAGCAATACCCGATTCGCCCAGAAGGAGGTGCAGCGCGGGATCTTCCCGTTCGGCGGCGCCACGTTGCGCCTGCATCAAGTCGCCGGCTGGGGCAACGCCATGCGCTGGCTGCTGACCGGCGACGAATTCGATGCCCATGAGGCGTTGCATCTGGGGTTGGTGCAGGAAGTCATGGCCAGTGAGGATTTGCTGCCGCGAGCACTTGAGCTGGCTGAGCGGATTGCCCGGCAGGCGCCGCTGGGGGTTCAGGCGACGTTGATGTCGGCCCGGCAGGCGCGTTATGAGGGTGAAACCGCCGCGGCGCAGGGGTTGCCGCCGCTGGTGAAGAAGTTGCTGGCCAGTGAGGATGCCCGGGAGGGTGTGCGGTCGATGGTCGAGAGGCGGCCCGGTGTTTTCAAAGGGTTTTGAGAACTGTATTGACGGGTAGAAAGCTATCGCGAGCAGGCTCGCGCCCACATTTTGATCGCGATCCCATGTGGGAGCGAGCCTGCTCGCGATGAGGCCAGCCCAGACAGCAAATCAAGTCGCCGGGCGAATCACCTTGATCAACGACTGCAACGAATACCCCAGTCGCGGTGCCAACCCTTCGGCCCGGGCGATCAAGCCAGCCATGTCCAGTTCCTGATCCAGCTCGGAAGGCACGATCAGAATCACGTTGCCCTCCTTCACCGGCAGTTCCCAGTAATGCCGGTGATAGAGCCCGCGCAACAACGCCGCCCCCAACGGTTTGCCGTCGTCGGTAGCCCACTGATTAATGACCAGCCAGCCGCCCGGATTCAGACGCTTCTGACAGTTTTCCAGGAAATTCCAGGCAAGGTGACCGACGCCCGGTCCGACATCGGTATAGAGGTCGACGAAGATCAGGTCAGCCGGCTCGGCGGTATCCAGCAACTCCAGGGCATCGCCGACGCGGATGTACAGCCGTGGATCGTCGTCCAGCCCAAGGTATTCGATAGCCAGGCGCGGCACGTCGGGGCGTAGTTCGATGGCTTCGACGTCTTCCAGCGGCAGGAACTTCAGGCAAGCCTGGGTCAGCGTACCGGCCCCGAGGCCAAGGAACAGCGCGCTTTCCGGTTGCTCATGGCACAACGCGCCAATCAGCATCGCCCGGGTGTAATCGTATTCGAGCCAGCTCGGATCGGCGGTGAACACGCAGCTCTGCTCGATGGCATCACCGAACTCGAGAAAACGGTAATCGGCCACTTCCAGCACGCGAATCACGCCGAACTCATCCTGCACCTCGGCGAGCAAATGCTCGACGCGCTCCTCAGTCATTTCGTCTCCTGATCGTTACCGGCCCCGGCAACGCGACAAGCCGCAACATAAAGCGGCAAAGGCGCGATTGTCCGCGAAGCGACGGGAACAGGTCACGCACTAATTGCTGATAACATGACAGTCCGAGCGTAAAACACTAGAGACCGTGATGAGCCAACCCTGGAGCCCTGACAGCTGGCGCGCCCTGCCGATCCAGCAACAACCCCAATACCCCGACACGGCGCATTTGCGGCAAGTCGAGCAAACGCTGGCCAGCTATCCGCCGCTGGTGTTTGCCGGTGAAGCCCGGGAGTTGCGCCGTCAGTTTGCCGAAGTGACCCAGGGCCGGGCGTTCCTGCTGCAGGGCGGCGACTGCGCCGAGAGCTTCGCCGAGTTCTCCGCCGCAAAAATCCGCGACACCTTTAAAGTGCTGCTGCAAATGGCGATCGTCATGACCTTCGCCGCCGGCTGCCCGGTGGTCAAGGTCGGGCGCATGGCCGGCCAGTTCGCCAAGCCGCGCTCGGCCAACGACGAAACCATCGACGGCGTGACGTTGCCCGCTTACCGTGGCGACATCGTCAACGGCATCGGTTTCGACGAAAAAAGCCGCGTGCCGGACCCGGAGCGTCTGCTCCAGTCCTATCACCAGTCCACCGCTACCCTGAACCTGCTGCGCGCCTTCGCCCAAGGCGGTTTTGCCGACCTGCATCAGGTGCACAAATGGAACCTGGACTTCATCGCCAACTCCGCGCTGGCAGAAAAATACAGCCACTTGGCCGATCGCATCGATGAAACCCTGGCCTTCATGCGCGCCTGCGGCATGGACAGCTCGCCGCAACTGCGCGAAACCAGTTTCTTCACCGCTCACGAAGCGCTGCTGCTGAACTACGAAGAAGCTTTCGTGCGACGTGACAGCCTGACCAACGATTACTACGATTGCTCGGCGCACATGCTGTGGATCGGCGACCGCACCCGTCAGCTGGACGGCGCACACGTCGAGTTTCTGCGCGGGGTGAACAACCCGATAGGGGTCAAGGTCGGCCCGAGCATGAACCCTGAAGACCTGATTCGCCTGATCGACGTGCTCAACCCGGACAACGATCCGGGCCGTCTGAACCTGATTGCGCGGATGGGTGCGAACAAGGTCGGCGATCACTTGCCGCAGCTGATCCGCGCCGTGCAGCGTGAAGGCAAGCAGGTGCTCTGGAGCTCCGACCCGATGCACGGCAACACCATCAAGGCCAGCAGCGGCTACAAGACCCGCGACTTCGCGCAGATCCTTGGCGAAGTGAAGCAGTTCTTCCAGGTTCACGAAGCAGAAGGCACGTATGCCGGCGGCATCCACATAGAGATGACCGGGCAGAATGTCACCGAGTGCATTGGTGGTGCGCGACCGATTACCGAAGACGGGTTGTCGGATCGGTACCACACCCATTGCGACCCGCGGATGAATGCGGATCAGTCGCTGGAGTTGGCGTTTTTGATTGCCGAGACGTTGAAGCAAGTCCGCCGGTGAGTCAAAAAGCCTTTCGTTGCTTGTGACACCGCTATCGCGAGCAGGCTCACTCCCACAGTTGACCGAGTTGTCCGGGCATGTGGGAGCGAGCCTGCTCGCGATCGCTTCAGTTCAGTCACCGCCAATGGTGGCCAATGCCACCCTCAACCGCGCCGCACTCGCCCGCGGGCAATTCAACTGAACTTGCGCCAGCCCCAACCAATCCGCCATCCGCCGCAAATTCACCGCCAACGCCGTCATCCCCTCCTCATCCAGCCCCGGCTCTTCCTCATGTACGGCATGTACCGCCAGCCGCCCCGACGCCCGCTCGGCACGCAAATCCACCCGCGCAGCAATCCGTTCGTTGTGCAAAAACGGCAAGACGTAATAGCCGTAGACCCGTTTGTCCGGCGGCGTATAAATCTCCAGCCGATAACGGAAATCGAACAACCGCTCGGTACGGCTGCGCTCCCAGATCAGCGAATCGAAGGGTGAAAGCAAGGCACTGGCCTCGACTTTGCGCGGCACTTTGGGCTCGGGCAGACAAAAAGCCGGTTGCCGCCACCCCTGGACTTCGCAGGTCAGCAACTCGCCCGCCTCCACCAGCTCCGCCAGGCGCGGACGTGCATCACCGGGGCTCAGGCGAAAGTAATCGCGCAGGTCCTTTTCAGTGGCCACACCCAAGGCGCTCGTGGCATGCCGCAACAGTCCGCGCTGAGCCTCGGCTTCCGAGAGCAGAGGCTGCTGGAGAATCGCCGAAGGGATCACCCGCTCCGGCAGATCATAAAGCCGCTCGAATCCGCGTCGCCCGGCAACGGTCACTTCACCGGCAGCGAACAACCATTCCAGCGCATGCTTTTCCGCGCTCCAGTCCCACCACGGCCCTGCCCGCTCCTGACGGGTCGACAGGCTCCCGGCTCCCAGCGCGCCGAGCTCCTCAACCGACGCCAGCACCCGGCGAATCGTGTCCTGCTGCTCACGACCGAAACGGGCCAGTTGCTGATAAATATCTTCGCCACGGGTCGCGCGCAGCATGCGCCAGCGCATCAACGGGTACATCGACAAGGGCAGCAAGGAGGCTTCATGGCCCCAATATTCGAACAACGTGCGGCGCCGGCCCGAACTCCAAGCAGCCTGGTCGAGCAAATCGGATGAGTAATTGCCGAGGCGGGAAAACAAGGGAAGGTAGTGCGAACGCACCAACGCATTGACCGAATCGATCTGCAGAATGCCCAGCCGCTCGATCAGGCGATTGAGCTGAACCGCTTTGATCGCCGCTGGCGGCTGGCGCCCGTTGAATCCTTGGGCGGCCAGCGCCAGACGCCGAGCCTGTTTGAGGGAAAAGGACAGTGTCGCGGGCATGAGCATCTCCTTGTCTGCTCGCAACCTACCTCACCGGGAGACGGTTTGTGTAGTTGTGCCTTACTCATTTGTGCATCGGGTCATCCCAGAATGGGCGGATGGCTTCGTGCTCGACATCCGCACGGCTCAGCCCGATGTCCTTCAACGCTTCATCACTCATGCCCGCCAACATTTCCCGTTCACGGTGCAGTTCGTACCAGCGGTTAAATTTGTGCAGCAAATCGGATATCAGGTGGATGGAGTGTTTTTCTACGTCGACATAACCTTTTTGACCTTTCATCGTGTTGCCCTCCGTTTGGGATGGCTCAAGTGTCGCGCCGAGACTAAGATCAATCCAACGAATGTTTCTTATGAAACACATCTCGGAGATTGATGAATGTCCGCCTTCCCAAGTATCGACACCGAAGTGCTGCGCACCTTTGTCGCCATCGCCGACCAGGGCGGTTTTACCCGCGCCGGGGAATTGGTCAATCGCACCCAGTCTGCCGTGAGCATGCAGATGAAACGGCTGGAAGAGGACGTGTTGCAGCGCCAGTTGTTCCAGCGCGACGGCCGTCAGGTGCGGCTGACGGCGGAGGGCCAGGTGCTGCTGGGTTACGCCAGGCGCATCCTCAAGTTGCACAGTGAAGTGTTCAACACGTTGCGCGAGCCGCACATGGTCGGCATGGTGCGCATCGGCACCCCGGACGATTACGTGATGCGTTTTTTACCGGGGATTCTGCGGCGATTTGCCCAGTCGTATCCGCTGATCCAGATCGAGGTGCACTGCGAATCATCAAAACAATTGCTGCTGCGCCAGGATCTGGATCTGACGATCGTCACCCGAGAGCCGGGCAGCGAGATCGGCCAGTTGTTGCGCAAGGAACGTTTTGTCTGGGCCGAGGCGCAATGTTTCAGCGCCCATGAGCAAACGCCGCTGCCGCTGGCGATGTTCAACAGTGATTGCTTCTGCCGCTTATGGGCCTGCAATGCGCTCGATGCCATGGGCCGCGATTATCGCGTGGCCTACAACAGCGACAGCCTGTCGGCGATCATGGCGGTGGTCAGTGCCGGCCTGGCGGTGACCGCGCAACTGGAAAGCCTGGTCACCCCGGACATGCGCATTCTCGGTGAAGCCGAAGACCTGCCGATCTTGCCAGAGGCGAGCATCATGCTGGTGCGCAACCTGCACAACCCGTCGCCGATCACCGAGAGCCTGGCCGAACACATCGTCGAAGGCTTCAAACTTTAAAGGCGAGCATCACCGCGCACAGCACCAGGAAGCCACAGAACAGCCCGCGTAACAGCCGCTCCGGCATGGCGTGGGCGATCCTCACGCCCCAACTGATGCTCATCAGACCACCGACCGCCAGTGGCACGCCGATCATCCAGTCCACCTGATGGTGCACGGCATAGGTGACCAGCGTGACACCCGTGCTCGGCAATGCCAGCGCCAGCGACAAGCCCTGCGCAACCACCTGCGTCGTACCGAACAGACTGGTCAGCACCGGCGTCGCCACCACCGCGCCGCCGACGCCGAACAATCCGCCCATGGTGCCGGAAGCCGCGCCGAGTACACCCAGCCATGGCCATGAGTAATTCATCTGCGAAGTAGCCGGTGCGTTGGCATAGAACATTCGCATCAGGTTGTAGGCCGACAGCGCGACCAGGAACGCGACAAATCCCACGCGCATGGTTTGCGCATCGATGCCCACGGCCCAGATCGAACCGGCCCAGGCGAAGCAGAAACCCATCGAGGCCAGCGGCAGTGCATGGCGCAATTCGATCCGGTTGCGCTGGTGGTAACGCCACAGCGCCAGCATTACGTTCGGCACCACCATCACCAGTGCCGTACCTTGGGCAACCTGCTGATCGAGACCGAACAGCACGCCCAACAACGGGATCGCGATCAAACCGCCGCCAATGCCGAACAACCCACCCAGGGTTCCCAGGGCAGTGCCAAAGACCAGATACATCAAAAACTCAATCACAGGCGATTTCCCCTCACGTCAGGCCATTCATCCTACGCAGTCGAGGCTGGCGGGGAAACGCACAGCAACGCACAATGGCTGTGCCAATTTCGCACAAGCATTGACAAAACCATGAACCCCAATCAATTAACGGAACAGCTGGGCTTGTTCCTTGACGTGCTGGAAACCGGCAGCTTTTCTGCCGCGTCCCGCCGTCATCCGCTGACCCCTTCGGCAGTGGCGCGGCGCATCGACAGCCTGGAAAACGCCGTCGGCAGCCAGTTGTTCATTCGCAGCACCCACGCGGTGCGTGCAACCCCGGCCGGTCTGGCCTTTGCCGAACGCGCACGGCGGATCGTCGCTGAGCTGCGCCTGGCCCGGGCTGAAGCGGTGTCTCTGAGCAGCGCACCGGAAGGCTTGATCCGGATCGATGCACCGGCAGCGTTCGGACGGCGGCATCTGGCGCCGGTGATTGCCGACTTTCTGATGCTCTATCCCGGTCTCGACGTGCAACTGCACCTGATCGATAGTTTTGTCGATATGCAGGGGCTGAATCTGGGCAAGGTCGATCTGGTGCTGCGCGCCGGGCAAATGGCCGATACCCGGCTGGTAGCCACGCCGCTGGCGAGCATGGTGCGCATTGCCTGTGCCAGCCCCGACTACCTGAAGCGTCGTGGCGTACCGACCGACCCGGCGCATCTGATTGAACACGATGGTCTCGACTGGGATGGCCTGGCCCCGCCCTTCGCCTGGCGTTTCGAGCGGGACGGGCAAATGCACTTGCACCGCCCGGCGCGCATCCGCATGCGTGCCAACAATGCCGAGGCGCTGGTTTGCGGCGCATTGGCCGGGCTGGGTATCGCGCATCTGCCGACCTGGCTGGCCAGCGAATACTTGCTACGCGGTGAACTGCTGCCGTTGTTTTGCGAGAACGGTCTGCCACAACCGGAAACCACCGGCATCTATGCCCTGCGCCTGGAGCAACAACCCAACTCCCGCAGCCGTTTGTTGCTGGAATACCTGAAAACCCGCTTCAGCCCTATTCCACCGTGGGATCTGGCGCTGCAAACCAACCTGGACCGGCACTAGTCCAGAATTGTCTGGCGCATTAAAGATTCGCCCGCTAGATTTATGACGATCACTGATCAAGGCTTCGAAATGACCACCGAGCGCAATACCCCGGATAACTGCGACGACCTGCTGCTGGACAATCAGGCCTGCTTCGCCCTGCACTCCACCTCGCTGCTGATGACCAAGGTCTACAAGCCGCTATTGCAAGCACTGGGCCTGACCTATCCGCAATACCTGGCGATGATGGTGCTGTGGGAACAGGACGGTTTGACCGTAGGCGAAATCAGCGCGCGACTGCTGACCGATCCTGGCTCACTGACGCCATTGCTCAAACGCCTGGAAGTCGAAGGTTTGCTCAGCCGCACCCGCAGCCGCGAAGACGAGCGGGTGGTGATTGTCGAACTCACCGAACAGGGTCGTGCCTTGCGGGACAAGGCGCGCGGTATTCCCCAGTGCATCCTCGGCGCCAGCGGGATGACGCTGGAACGACTGCAGAAACTGCAAGCTGAGCTGCAAGCGCTGCGTAGCAACCTGCAAGACAGCCTCTGATCTCAACCCGCCGCAAATCCCCTGTGGGAGCGAGTTTGCTCGCGATAGTGGCCCGACATTCAGCATGGATGTGGACTGTTGCACCGCTATCGCGAGCAGGCTCGCTCCCACATTTTGTTTTGCAGTGCTCTCACGAATCCGGTTCGCCTTCACCCTCCTCGAAAAAAAATCACCGCCCAAAAATCCTGCCTCAACCCCTCTAATTCAATAGTCTTGCCAGCAAGCGCTGACGCGCACTTCTATCTTTTCCAAACTTTTTCAAAATTTATATTGCGCACTAAATATCAGCGCGCTACATTTACCTCGCACTTACTTAGCGCGCAAATATTTAGCGCGAACAACCCAAACCCGAACGAGGCTTACATCATGCAAACTCTCTACACCGCAATCGCAACCTCCACTGGCGGCCGTGACGGTCGTGCGGTTTCCAGCGACAACATCCTCGACGTCAAACTCGCCACCCCAAAAGAACTCGGCGGTGCCGGCGGCGCAGCGACCAACCCTGAGCAACTGTTCGCCGCCGGTTACTCGGCCTGCTTCATCGGCGCGCTGAAATTCGTCGCCAGCCAGATCAAACGCACCATCCCGAACGACGCCTCGATCACCGCCCATGTCGGCATCGGCCAGATCCCTGGTGGTTTCGGCCTGGACATCGACCTGCACATCAGCCTGCCGGGTCTTGAACAAGCCGATGCGCAAAGCCTGGTCGACGCCGCCCACCAGGTCTGCCCGTACTCCAACGCCACCCGTGGCAATGTCGATGTGCGCCTGCACGTTGCCGTCTAACCGCTGACTCCAAGGCCCGAAAAGGAAACGAACATGAACACTTTCAGCAAAGTCTTGACCGGTACCCTTCTCGCCCTGTCCATCCACAGCGCGTTCGCTGGCGACGGGGTTGAACACAACACCCAGGCGTTCCTCGACGTCCTGAATGCCGGCACCGGCAAGCCGATGGAACAACTCACCCCGAAAGAAGCCCGTGCCGTACTGGTCGGCGCGCAGGCCGGGGTGAAACTGACGCTGCCAAAAGCAGACGTCAGCGAGAAGACCATTCAAGTCGACGGTCAACCGCTCAACCTGACCATCGTCCGCCCGGCCGGGGTCAAAGGTGAGTTGCCGGTGTTCATGTTCTTCCACGGCGGTGGCTGGGTCCTGGGGGATTTTCCGACCCACGAACGCCTGGTTCGGGACCTGGTTGTGGGTTCGGGTGCGGCGGCCGTGTTCGTCAATTACACGCCGTCGCCGGAAGCGCATTACCCGGTGGCGATCAACCAGGCTTACGCCGCGACCAAATGGGTGGCCGAGCACGGTAAAGAGATCAACGTCGATGGCAAGCGCCTGGCCGTCGCCGGTAACAGTGTCGGTGGCAACATGGCGGCCGTGGTTGCGCTGATGGCCAAGGACAAGGGCACGCCGGCGATCAAGTTCCAGGTGCTGCTGTGGCCGGTGACGGATGCGAGCTTTGAAACGGCGTCTTACAACCAGTTTGCCGAAGGGCACTTCCTCACCAAAAACATGATGAAGTGGTTCTGGGACAACTACACCACCGATGCCAAACAACGTAACGAGATCTACGCCTCGCCGCTGCGGGCAACCACCGCTCAACTCAAAGGCTTGCCACCGGCACTGGTGCAGACGGCCGGCGCCGATGTACTGCGCGACGAAGGTGAAGCCTACGCTCGCAAGCTCGATGAGGCCGGCGTGCCGGTCACGGCGGTGCGCTACAACGGCATGATCCATGACTACGGCTTGCTCAACGTGGTGAACCAGGTGCCGGCGGTGCGTTCGGCGATGCTGCAAGCCTCCGAAGAACTCAAGCAACACCTGAAATAAAGCAAAAAGATCGCAGCCTCGTTTCACTCGACAGCTCCTACATGGGTTTGGCATTCCCCTGTAGGAGCTGTCGAGTGAAACGAGGCTGCGATCTGCTGATCTTGGTGGCACAAAAAAGCCCGACTCAATGGTCGGGCTTTTTCATTCCTCAAGCGGTGCTTATTTAGCACGGCCTTTGTAGGAACCGCCTTCGCGGGTATCGATCTCGATCATGTCGCCGATTTCGATGAAGTCAGCAACCGACAGCTCGGTACCGTTCTTCAGTTTGGCAGGCTTCATTACCTTGCCGGAAGTGTCGCCGCGAGCGGAACCTTCGGTGTAGTCGACCTGACGCACGATGGTGGTCGGCAGTTCTACGGAAACCAGACGCTCTTCGAAGAAGATCGCTTCGCAAACATCGGTCATGCCTTCTTCAACGAAAGGCAGAACGGCTTCGATGTCTTCAGCGTTCAGCTCGTACATGGTGTAGTCGGTGGTGTCCATGAACGTGTAGGTGTCGCCGCTGATGAAGGACAGGGTCGCTTCTTTGCGGTCGAGGATTACGTCGTCCAGTTTGTCGTCGGCGCTGTAAACGATCTCGGTCTTGTAACCGGTCAGCAGGTTTTTCAGCTTGGTCTTCATGATCGCGCTGTTACGACCAGACTTGGTGAATTCAGCTTTCTGAACCAGCCAAGGATCGTTTTCGAGACGGATCACGGTACCGGGTTTCAGTTCTTTACCAGTTTTCATTGCGAATATCCGAATTTGGATGGGATTTACAAAAATCTAGGCCGCGTATCATATCCAATTTACATAAAACTGTACCAGCGCTGCGGCAAGATCAGCCTGCAAGGCCTGTTCCAGACACCACGCTTCGGCATGTTTTTGCAGTTCCGGCCAGTGTTTACGGCTCGATTGCCAGTGGTCGGTCATTGTCTCACCGGCATTCCAGGCCCGCCAGAGACCGCTGATCGCCTCGCGTGCAGGGGCAGACAAGCCTTTTGTGTACCGCGTCAGGAAGGCTTCGAGCTTGTCCAGGTGTATGTCTTCGTCCTGGCGATAGATGTGCCAGAGCAGCGGCCGCCCCGCCCATTGTGCGCGAACAAAGGAGTCTTCGCCGCGCACGGCGTTGAAATCGCAGCTCCACAGCAACAGGTCATATTGGTCTTGTCGGACGAACGGCAGGACTTGCACGGTCAAGGCATCGCGCACATGCAGAGCGCCCGCCGCCAGACCGTCCACGCCGAGCCACCGCTCGACATCCCCCAGAACACGGCCTTCGGGCACCAGCAGATGAGTGGGCGTCGAATCGGCGGCCATGACATCCAGCCAACTGGCCAGTCCGGCATTCTCGTAGGCAAACAACGAGATCAGTTGTGCATTCGGCGCGCGATCAATCCCAAGACTTTGCAGGAATTCCCGCTGCGCTGGGGGGCTTTGCTGAAATTGCCTGCGACGCTCAAGCAATCCGCTTTCACGCAACAAGCCACCGGTGCCCTTCTGGAACCCCGGAAAGAAGAAGTACTTCTGCACCGTTTTGTACTTCACCGACGGCAAGCCATGGCAGCCGACGACCCAGTCCTCGGCGCTCAGGTAGTCGAGATTCATCCACAACGGCGGCTTTTGCCGTTCGGCCATGGCGTCCATGTACGCGCTCGGCAACTGGCAGGCGAACGCGGCGATCACCACATCAGCCGCTTCGGTGGGTTGCCAGTCAGTGGGCCACTGACGCACTTCGACACCTTGCTGCCACTGCTGCGGAGCATGGATGTCGATTTCCGGACAGATACGTTCGAAGGCCCGCAGGTCATCGACCCACAAGCGCACCGTCACCGAATGCTCGGTCACCAGTTGCCGGGCCAGACGCCAGGTCACGCCGATGTCGCCAAAGTTGTCGACCACGGTGCAAAAAATATCCCAGCGGGTATTCAATTCAGGCATTCCAGGCTCCCGTTGGCAAAGGCGCCGATTGTCCGCATAAATTACCTCGTGCAGAAGAGCCGACGGCGATTAATCTTCGTGCGACAATCGCCACTCGCCCGCGACCACCCGCCAGGAGGCAGCCATGCCCTACCGCCCCAACCCGCGCCGCCCGTTGCCAATCCAGCTCAATGCGCTGCAATTGACCGGCAGCATTGCCCTCGGTTTGTGGCTGGGATTCATCGCGATTGCACTGACCTGCTGGCTCGCCTCTCGCCTGTTGTTCAGCGAGCAACTGGCACCGGTGGCCGCAGCGGTGGAGCAACTGGCCAAACCGCCGGTGGTGGTGCAACCGGTGCCGGATATTCCGCCCCAGAGCCCGTTGTTCGAACAATACGAAGAGAACCTGCGCAAGGACGAGCAACAGCAACGACTTGATCAGGCCCGCAGCACCCGGCGCAATCTGGCCAATCCAAAATGCCAGTTCTGGCTGCAACAGGACCAGACTGCGCCGAGCGAAAAAAGCCGCGCCAACGTCCTGCAATTCTGCGACTGACCATGAATAAACAAACCGTCCACCAACTGATTCTCGACAAGCTGCGCATCGATCTCGACATCGCCGAGCGTGCCGCACAGACCGCTTACGAAACCGCGACCCACGAAGAAAACATCGCCGAAAACAAGTACGACACGCTGGGTCTGGAGGCGTCCTATCTCGCCGCCGGCCAGGCCAGACGGGTGGAGGAAATCAGGCAGTCGCTAGCGCTTTGCCAGAACCTGACACTGCGTCCTTATGACGATCAACGTGGTATCGAAGTGGGCGCCCTGCTCGGGCTGGAAGACGAAAACGGTCGTGAGCAGTGGCTGTTCCTGGCACCCGACGCGGCGGGTTTGAAGGTCGATCTGGTGGGGCAAATGATCACCGTCATCACCCCCCGCTCACCGCTGGGCAAAAGCCTGCTGGGCAAGTTCAAAGGGGACGAGGTGGAGATTCTGGTGGCGGGTGCTCGGCAACAGTTTTCTGTCACCGAGGTGGTCTAGCAGGGAGATTTAATGGACCGGCAGTTCGACGCCGTCGAACAGCTCTTCCAGTTCCTGCTTGTTGTGGCACTGGATGGCCTTGGCCATGACTTCACGGGTCAGGTGCGGGGCAAACTTCTCGATGAAGTCGCACATGAAGCCACGCAGGAACGTCCCGCGACGGAAACCGATCTTGGTCACGCTGGACTCGAACAGCTCGCTGGCATCGAGCACCACCAGGTCGCTGTCGAGTTTGGTATCGACCGCCATTTTCGCCACGATGCCCACGCCCAGACCGAGGCGAACGTAAGTCTTGATCACGTCGGCGTCGGCCGCAGTGAACACCACTTTCGGCGTCAGGCCGCGGTGGCTGAACGCTTCGTCAAGCTTCGAACGGCCGGTGAAACCGAACACATAGGTCACGATCGGGTATTCGGCCAGGGCTTCGAGCGTCAGCTTCGACAGCTTGGTCAGCGGGTGGCCCTGAGGCACGACCACGCAACGGTTCCAGCGATAGCACGGCATCATCACCAGGTCGCCGAACAGCTCCAGGGCTTCGGTGGCGATGGCAAAATCCACGGTGCCGTCAGCGGCCATCTCGGCGATTTGCATCGGCGAACCCTGGTGCATGTGCAGGGCGACGTCCGGGTATTGCTTGATGAAATTGCTGATCACCGGCGGCAACGCATAACGCGCCTGGGTGTGCGTGGTGGCGATCGACAGGGTGCCTTTCTTCTCGTTGGAGAATTCCTGGGCGATCTGCTTGATGCTTTCAACCTTGCGCAGGATCTCGCCGGCGGTGGTAATAATGCGCTCGCCGGCCGGGGTGACGCGGGTCAGGTGCTTGCCGCTGCGGGCAAAAACCTCGACGCCCAATTCGTCTTCCAGCAGACGGATCTGCTTGCTGATGCCCGGCTGCGAGGTGTAAAGACTTTGGGCTGTAGCGGAAACGTTGAGGTCGTGGTGCGCCACTTCCCAGATGTAGCGCAGTTGTTGAAGCTTCATATGAATCCCTCAAAGCAGGTAGACGCCACGGGCATCAGCGACGGTATATAACTATATTAATGGTTTGAAGAATAAATCTAGAACTTTTTATCAAACTGCCACTATTCGTGTTCTAGCGATCCCCAAGGCGCCGCCGTTCCACCAACGGCACCAGATAGACCGGGACCCGAGCCAACTGCAATACCCGCGCTGCGGTCCTGCCCAAAGGTGTTTCCGCGCCAGCACCATGGCTATGACTACCTACGATCAACAAATCCACGGAGAGTTTCTGCGCCTGGTCGAGAATTACCTGCGACGGATCGCCCTGAAGCACCCGCACCGCTTGAATCCGGTCCAGGTCGTGCGCGCCCTCGTCTCCCAGTTCCTCACGAAAGCTGTCGAGCACCCGCTGCTCGATATTGGCAATCACCGTGTTCAGGCCCTGACTGTGAAACTCGTTCAACGCCTGCTCATCGAGGTAACTCTGAAGCACCGATTCGGCAAACAGCCCCATGGGCTCAACCGCGTGCACCACATACAAGTCGGCATTGAATGTTCGAGCCAGCTCCAGGGCATGCTGCATCACTAACGGTGCGTACAGGCCGAGGTCAGTGGCATATAGCATCGAACGAATCATATGACCTCCTCGAGTGCCAACATGGCGGAGATTGATTCAGCTTAGCAGTGCCTTGGCGAGTACGACGCTTCGCGTAACGCGTTGAACCGCGGGCTTAAACCTTTTGCTCGTTGCTTATGCCATGGGGCACGTGGCCGGTAGCGACCACCTCCCGGGCCAACTCGCAATGGCCGGCCTGGTCATCGAAAAACACGTCGGCGGCAAAGGCTTCGAGAAACGCCGACTTGGTCAGGCCACCGAGGAACAGCGACTCGTCCAGACGAATGTCCCATTCGCGCAAGGTGCGGATCACCCGCTCATGGGCCGGCGCCGAACGCGCGGTCACCAGCGCTGTGCGGATCGGACAGGCGTCATCGGGGAACTCGCGCTGCAACAGATTGAGCGCCGCGAGGAAGCCTTTGAACGGCCCACCGCGCAGTGGCTCGCGGGCGCTTTCGCGTTCGCTGGCCTGAAACGCTTCCAGACCGCCGGACTGATAGACGCGCTCCGATTCGTCGGAAAACAGCACCGCGTCACCGTCGAAGGCAATGCGCAACTCATCACTGGCCGCACGGCTGGCGCCACCGGACAGAATCGTCGCAGCGGCGAACCCGGCATCCAGTGCACTGCGTACGTCTTCGGCATGGGTCGAGAGAAACAGGTCGCAACCAAAGGCCTTGAGGTACGGATAAGGGCTGCGCCCGCCGATAAACGCCGCACGGGAGATCGCCAGGCCATAGTGGTGAATCGAGTTGAACACCCGCAGGCCGGTATCGGCGCTGTTGCGCGACACCAGGATCACCTCGACCCGGGCGCGGCCGAGGCTGGTATTGAGGTTCAGGAGTTTTTCCACCAACGGGAATGCATCGCCGGGTTCGAGGATTTCGTCTTCGTGTTCAATCTGATATTGCCGGTAGGCTTCGACGCCACTCGACAGGTAAACCTTGTGGCTTTCGCTCAGGTCGAACAGCGCTCGCGAAGAAATCGCCAGCACCAGTTTGTCGTCAATTGCCTTTGGCATGCCTTCCCCCTCAGGTTGATCGACTCAGGTGTTACGTCGATCGATAAAACTCAAACTGCGATACAAGGCTTCGATTCGCGGCAACTCGCACCCTGCAACCTTGGCCGCCGCCAATGGCCGGGCGTAAATCGCGGCCAGCTCCAGCGGTCGCTTGTGCAGAAAGTCGTGGTACATGCTCGGCCAGTAATCGAGCATGTTCTCGGTCATCATAAACAGATAGTCGGCATAACCGACCGGCACCTCGTGACCGCAGGCTTTTGCGCCCTGAACCACTTCGGCCATCAATGCCTTGATCAATTCCCGACTGTCGGGATCGGCCATCAACGGTGTGGTGCTCGCCCCGAGCAGAACTGACAGACCGTTGTAGGGGATATTCCAGACCAGTTTTTGCCAGCGTGCCTGATGCAGGTTTGGCATGGCCTGGGAGTCGATACCGGCGGCGCGGAACAATCCGGCCCCCTCCTCGACAATCGCCATGCGCGCCTGATCATCGGCGGCCGGGCCACTGTGGTAACCGACATTCACCGCGCCGAGCGCCTGATGGGTAATGACCCCAGGACCGGCGCGATGGACACAGATCAGACAGAGCCCGCCGAGCAGGTGCAACGAATCGGGGAGCAGCTCGCGCAGACTGTCCTCGACGTCCAGGCCGTTTTGCAGCAACAGCACCTTGGCATTCGGCGCTGCGGCTTGAATGATCGCCGGTGCCAGATCTGCATTACTGGTGGTCTTCGCCCCCACCAGCAGCCAGTCGCAGGGCGGCATGTCTTCGGCTGTCGAATAGGCCTGAACCGGATTCAACGTCAGCGCGCCATGCACCGCACTGTCGAGTTGCAAGCCGCGTTCGGCCACTGCGGAAAATTCACTGCGTAGCAAAAAGTGCACATCAAAGCCGGCCCGCGCCAGCATCAGCCCGTAGAAACCGCCGATCGCACCGGTTCCGATAATACCGATTGTCGGTTTGGCAACTGCCCCCATCATGGCAACTCCTCTGCTGTTCTCATCAGCGCCTGACCTACGGCTTCATTGAGCTCGGTGCTGGTCAGGCGCGATTTTAGTGCCCCGAAGAATTCACCGTCGCGCACCACAAACAGCGCCGGCAAATGAAAGACCTGATAACGCTCAACCACGCCGCCATTCTCCTCGGCATCGATCCAGCACAGGCGATCGACGGCCAGATCGAGCCTGGGCAATTGTTCACGGGCAAAACGGCAACCGGCGCAGCCGACACTGGTGAAAATCACCAGCGACACACCGCTCATCGCCAGCAGCCGTTGGTCGGCGTCGAAATCCGTCAGTTCCGATTCGACCACTATACTGGGGGAAACAATGTCAGATGGCCGACACATGGAGTCCGTGCTCATGGGACGTTTTATTCCTCATCCTGACGATGTACCCGTCGAATTAACGTTGCTCAAACCTGAATGTATTTCACGGCAACAGCTGCACACTATCAGCCTCGGGGGCATGGCTTGCAATTATCACCGGGCGTGGCGCCATGGTACCGCGCTGGAAGTTCGCATGCCGACCTTGAACCCCGATTTGCGGTTTCTGGGCTATGTGGCTTGGTGCCTGCGACGCAAGCGCGGCTATCTGGTGGGCATTGCCTTTGTTGACGAGCAGATGCTGTTCAGTGCCCGGATGGGCGAGCAGGTGTGCCAGATCGAACGTTACTGCCGCCTGCATGACGCGCACGACGACCTGCAGGAAACTCAAGCCCTGGCCCTCGAATGGGTGCAGCAGCACGCCGACGAGTTCTCTCACGACACGGTTCGCAAGGCATTTGCGCAGGCTGTGCTGGATTAGGGGTCGTAATCAATTAGTTGTGAATGGCCGCTAAACCGGTGTCTGCCCATTGTCGAGCCACGGTGTAACGCGCTAAGGTTCCGCTCCCCGACGCGCTTAATTTGCTGTGCTCCGCCGCGCGGGTTCGCTGGCGGCCGGCACCCGTGACCTGACGAGTAAACGATGGCTGATTTACCGATCAACGACCTAAACGTCGCCTCCAACGAGACGCTGATCACTCCTGATCAGCTCAAGCGTGACATCCCCCTGAGCGATGCTGCCCTGCGCACCGTCACCAAGGGTCGCGAAGTCATTCGCAACATCCTGGATGGCACCGACCACCGCCTGTTTGTCGTCATCGGGCCGTGCTCGATCCACGACATCAAGGCTGCCCACGAATACGCCGAGCGCCTGAAGACACTCGCAGCAGAAGTGTCCGATACCCTGTATCTGGTCATGCGCGTGTATTTCGAGAAGCCACGCACCACCGTCGGCTGGAAAGGCTTGATCAACGACCCGTATCTGGACGACTCCTTCAAGATTCAGGACGGTCTGCACATCGGTCGCCAGCTGCTGCTGGATCTGGCAGAGATGGGCCTGCCGACCGCGACCGAAGCCCTCGACCCGATCTCTCCGCAGTACCTGCAGGATCTGATCAGCTGGTCGGCCATCGGCGCGCGCACCACCGAATCCCAGACTCACCGTGAAATGGCGTCCGGCCTGTCCTCGGCTGTCGGCTTCAAGAACGGCACCGACGGCGGCCTGACGGTTGCCATCAACGCCCTGCAATCGGTTTCCAGCCCGCACCGCTTCCTGGGCATCAACCAGGAAGGTGGCGTGTCGATCGTGACCACCAAGGGCAACGCCTACGGTCACGTCGTGCTGCGCGGTGGCAACGGCAAGCCGAACTACGATTCGGTCAGCGTCGCGCTCTGCGAGCAAGCGCTGAACAAAGCGAAGATCAAGCCGAACATCATGGTCGACTGCAGCCACGCCAACTCCAACAAGGACCCGGCCCTGCAACCTTTGGTGATGGAAAACGTTGCCAACCAGATCCTCGAAGGCAACCAGTCGATCATCGGCCTGATGGTCGAAAGTCACCTGAACTGGGGCTGCCAGGCGATCCCGAAAGACCTCGCCGACCTGCAATACGGCGTGTCGATCACCGATGCCTGTATCGACTGGTCCGCCACCGAAAACACCTTGCGCAGCATGCATGCCAAGCTCAAGGATGTGCTGCCAAAACGCGATCGCACCTGATCACTTTTCGCCGCACAAAAAAACGCCGGGCTTAACCCGGCGTTTTTTTATGTGTTCGTTTTTTTAAAAGGTCACTGGCTCAGTTTGGCAGCATGCCGCTGGTGACGCTCCATGTAACGCTCCACGTAGGAGCACGATGGAATGACTGTGTAGCCCATTTCCTCAGCGTACTGCAGCGCCTGCTCGGTCAGTGCCGCAGCGATGCCGCGCCCCCGCAGCGCGTTGGGCACAAACGTGCGATAGATATCCAGGGTCTGTTTCCCCAGATCCATATAGGTCAGGTAGGCACGATGACCGTCCACATTGGTCTCGAACTGATGACCAGCCTGGTCATGGTGGATGGACAACGCCTCGCTCATCACTACTCCTCGCGGGTCTTGAATTCTGACCCCTACCTTACCGATGTTTTTCCGGCGAAGGAACATCTACGCCACCCTGTGCCTGAATGGACACCGAGAAGAGCTGCACCAATCTCGCGCAACCGAGCACGTATCAAATAGTAGGCACCATTGGCAAAAATGCTCAAGGTACGCTCGTCATCGTGCTGGTTGGCGGGTGCCGCTCCGGGTTACGCAGGAAAGGCTCGACCGATGATCTTCTGAAGGTCGATAGCCCGAACATTGCCGGATGTTGAGACTTAAGACGAGCGCCCTTTGTTAAAGTCACCTCAACATGGAGAAAGATATGAGAGGCGCTACGCAAAATCCGAACAAAAGTATGGACGAATCCATGTAGGCAGACTTTAGCCAAGACTGAGAAAAGAGCTGCGACATCGCGGAACTTTTCTTCGGCAGCTCGCTCAGCTCGGGCCTCGCAGCTGGATATTTTTTAAACAATGCAGTTAAAAGTTGCTCGAAAAAGAATCAACGCCTACAATTTTTTTTGCTTCTTGCTTTACGTCAGTTTACTTACGACAAGTAATGGGTAGTATGTACGCCGGCTATTTCCTCACTCTGAGGAGACAGCTACTTAATAGAAAGTCCTTGAAGGGGAACACGATGAACAACGTTCTGAAATTCTCTGCTCTGGCTCTGGCCGCAGTTCTGGCTACCGGTTGCAGCAGCGTATCGAAAGAAACCGAAGCACGTCTGACTGCTACTGAAGACGCAGCAGCTCGCTCCCAGGCTCGTGCAGACGAAGCTTACCGTAAAGCTGATGAAGCTCTGGCTGCTGCTCAAAAAGCACAACAGACTGCTGACGAAGCTAACGAGCGTGCTCTGCGCATGCTGGAAAAAGCTAGCCGCAAGTAATAGTCCTTCGGGATTGTTATCAAGCCGACCCATTTTTGGGTCGGCTTTTTTATTGCCCGGCGTTTTGTACAGGCAATAAAAAACCCGCCGACGCAGTCAGCGTCGGCGGGCTCCGTTCAAGCATTACTGCAGCGGGTCGATCGGTGCACTCGTCACCATCGGCGCCGAAGTATTCGGCACTCCGATTTCCACCGGCAGGCCATCTTCAGCGGCAACCACGTCGCGGACCACATCCCAGTTCATGCGCAGGTTATTGGTGATGTCCTCACGCTTGAGCATCGCGTTGATCACCGCCGTGTGCTTGTCGACCACCGACGGGTTGCCCTTGTCGTCCAGCGGCGTGTGCGCTTCCAGATAGACCTTGCCGCCACTGATGCCGAATTTGTACGGATCGCTGAGGATGCGCACCGACGTCCCGACCGGAACCATGCTCGCCATTTCCAGCACGTTGTTGTTGAACATGCGGAAGCAACCGTGGCTGGTGCGCATGCCGATGCCGAACTTCTTGTTCGAACCGTGGATCAGGTAGCCCGGTGTACCCAGCGTGAACTTGAACGGCCCCAACGGGTTATCCGGGCCAGCCGGCACCACGTTCGGCAGCGGATCGCCATCAGCGAGGTGCTCGGCCTTGATCGAGGCTGGAGGGGTCCAGGTCGGGTTCGGCGTCTTGGCGATGATGCTGGTGTGGGCAATCGGCGAGCCCCAGCCTTCACGACCGATACCCAGCGGGAAGGTGTAGACCACGTTCCGGCCTTTCGGGTAGTAGTAGAGGCGGTATTCAGCCAGGTTGATCACGATGCCTTCACGCGGGCCCGGCGGCAGGATGAAGCGCGTCGGCAGTACGATCTCGGTGCCGGCGCCCGGCAACCATGGATCGACGCCAGGGTTGGCCGCGACCATTTCCGAATAGCCCAGATCGTAGGTGGTGCCAAGGTCGGCGAAGGTGTCTTCGTACTTGGCCTTGATCACTTGCACCTGGCCGACGATATCTTCACCAGGGGGTGGCAGGGGCAACTCCAATGCTGCAACGGGACCGGCCACACAGAGGGCGGCGAGGGTCAGGCAGCGGGTGACGGCAGGAAAGCGCGGCAACATCCGGAAAATCCTTCGCATGATCGACAAGGGTATAAAAACGGGATTGTACACTGGCGTCTGGAATTTCGGGGAGACTCCGATAGATCGCGCCATGCCGGGAAAAAATCGCAGCCTGTGGCAGCTCCTACAGCTCGAAACGCAGCTCCGGCCAGATCGGCGAAGTGCCGCGTTTTTGCGATTCCAGAATGGCCCGGCACAGGGAGCACAAGCGCTGGTCCTGGAACACGCGGCGGTCCACGCTCGACCAGCGCGGCTGCGCCGGCAGCAAGCTGCCGCACAAGGTTCGATCCGCCGAGCCGCCCAGCTCCAGCTGACGGGTCACCAGATGTACCCGCACTTCCTGGCAGGCGAACAGATCCAGCTGTTCGTCAGGCTCGATCAGTTGATAGGCAAAAAGTGACCAGGCGGGACGCGGCATCGGGGGCTCCAAATCGGGGGCGCCACCTTAGCCGAAACACCGCCGCTAGAAAAGCGTCAAAGCAGCGGTTTCAGTGTCGGCCAGACATTTTCCAGCAACTTGTCCTGAGCCCCCGCAGCCGGGTGCAGGCCGTCGGCCTGCATCAAGTCCGGATGACCGCCCACGCCGTCGAGAAAAAACGGTACCAGCGGGATTTTTTTCTCATCGGCCACTTTGGTGTAAACCTCGGCAAAGGCCTTGGTGTAGCGCTCGCCATAGTTGGGCGGCAATTGCATGCCAAGCAGCAGCACCTTGGCGCCACTGGCGCGGGAGCTGTCGATCATCGACGCAAGATTTTGTTGCAATTGCGTTGGCAGCAGTCCGCGCAGCCCGTCATTGCCTCCCAACTCGAGGATCACCAGTTCAGGTTTATGCTCTGCAAGCAGCGCAGGCAGGCGCGCCTGACCTCCGGCACTGGTGTCGCCGCTGATGGAGGCGTTGACCACCTTATCGTCGAAACCTTCGCGCTTGAGCCGTTGCTCAAGCAATGACACCCACCCCAAGCGGGTATCCAGTCCGAAACCGGCGCTGATACTATCGCCAACGATCAGGACTGTACCCGCCGCTGCGTTCTGGGCCATGCACATCAAGGCCAGGCCAGCACTCAAAAACCACACACGCATCGGATTCTCCATGGGCGCAAGCATTCTCACCGCGAAGAACCTCAGCAAAGTGGTTCCCAGCGCGGAAGGTGAACTGACTATCCTGCACGAACTTAGCCTGGAACTGAACAAGGGCGACAGCCTGGCCATCGTCGGCGCCTCCGGTTCCGGCAAATCCACCCTCCTCGGCCTGCTCGCCGGCCTCGACTTGCCGAGCAGCGGCGAAGTCACCCTCGCCGGTCAGGGCCTGAGCACGCTCGACGAAGATCAACGGGCGCGCATCCGGGCCGAGCATGTGGGTTTTGTTTTCCAATCCTTTCAACTGCTCGACAGCCTCAACGCCCTGGAAAACGTCATGCTGCCGCTGGAACTCGATGGCCGCAAAGACGCCCGCGAACGCGCCACCGAACTGCTGCAACGGGTCGGCCTGGGCCAACGCCTGACCCACTCGCCCCGCCAGCTCTCCGGCGGCGAGCAGCAGCGCGTGGCGATTGCCCGTGCGTTTGCCGCAGAACCCGACGTGCTGTTCGCCGACGAACCCACCGGCAACCTCGACAGCCACACCGGCGAGCGCATCAGCGACTTGCTGTTCGAACTCAACCAGGAAAGCGGCACGACCCTGGTGCTGGTAACCCACGACGAACGCCTGGCACATCGCTGCCGGCGCCTGATCCGCCTTGAAGCCGGCCTGCTGGTCGCCCCTCTGGAGCCTTGATGGCACGCCTGCCGCTGTTGCGCCTGTTCAGCCTTGCCATCCGCCAATTGCTGCGCGACGCCCGCGCCGGTGAGTTGCGGGTATTGTTCTTCGCCTTGCTGGTGGCCGTGGCGTCGAGTACCGCCATCGGTTACTTCGGTGCCCGCCTGAACGGCGCCATGATGCTGCGCGCCACCGAGTTTCTCGGCGCAGACCTGCTGCTCGAAGGCAGTTCACCGGCGCGCCCCGAACAGATCAAAAGCGGCACGGAGCTGGGCCTTGAACACGCTCAGGTGGTGGAGTTTTCCAGCGTCATTGCCACGGACAACGGCATCCAACTGTCCAGTATCAAAGCCGCGGATGACGTCTACCCACTGCGCGGCGAGCTGAAAAGCGCTCCCGCCCCGTTCGCCCCGGAAGAACCCGGTGGCGGGCCGAAACCCGGTGAGGCCTGGGTCGAAGCGCGACTGCTGACCGCGCTGGATTTGAAGATCGGCGACAACATCGATGTCGGCATGCGGACCCTGAAACTGGCCCGGGTCCTGACCTACGAACCCGACCGGGCCGGCAATTTCTACAGCCTGACGCCGCGAGTGCTGATCAACCTCAACGACCTCGCGGCCACCGGCGTGGTGCAACCCGGCAGCCGGGTCAGCTACCGCGAACTCTGGCGCGGCAATGCCGAGGCGCTGGAAACCTATCGTCAACTGATCAAACCCGGCCTGGCCGCCAACCAGCGAATACAGGATGCCCGCGACGGCAACCGGCAGATCGGCGGCGCACTGGGCAAGGCCGAACGTTACTTGAACATGGCCAGTCTGGTGGCGGTTCTATTGGCCGGTGTGGCGGTGGCGCTGTCGGCGACGCGCTTCGCCACCCGCCGGTTCGATGCCAGCGCGTTGCTGCGCTGCCTGGGGTTGTCACGTCGGGAAACCATGGTGCTGTTCAGTTTGCAACTGACGGTGCTTGGGCTGCTCGCCAGTATCAGCGGCGCCTTCATCGGCTGGGTGGCGCAGCTCGGTCTGTTCGCACTGTTGCATGATTTGTTGCCGACCGATGTTCCACCGGGCGGACTGTTTCCGGCCCTCGCCGGGATCGGCACCGGGCTGGTGGCGCTGGCCGGTTTTGCCTTGCCACCACTGGCTGCCCTCGGTCGCGTTCCGCCATTGCGGGTATTGCGCCGGGACATGCTGCCGATTCCTTCCAGCACCTGGATGGTCTACGGCGCAGCCTTGGGCGCCCTCGGCCTGATCATGTGGCGCCTGAGCCTGGACCTGGTACTGACCTTCGCCTTGCTCGGCGGTGGCGTGATTGCCGCGCTGGTGCTCGGTGGCCTGCTGTTGCTGCTGCTGAAAAGCCTGCGCCGGATGCTGGCGCGTGCCTCCTTGCCGTGGCGCCTCGGGCTGGGTCAACTGCTGCGCCATCCATTGGCCGCCGCCGGGCAATCCCTCGCCTTCGGTTTGATTCTGTTGTCCATGGCGCTGATCGCGTTGTTGCGCGGTGAGTTGCTGGACACCTGGCAGAACCAGCTCCCCAAAAACGCGCCGAACTATTTCGCGCTGAATATTCTGCCGGCGGACAAACAGGCGTTCACCGATCGCCTGATCGAACTGTCGGCGCAATCAGCGCCGCTCTACCCGGTGGTGCCGGGGCGACTGATCAGCATCAACGGCGAACCGGTGCAGGAAATCGTCAGCAAGGATTCGGCCGGTGATCGGGCAATCCAGCGCGACCTCAGCCTGACTTGGGCGGCGGACCTGCCGGCGGGTAACAAGCTCACCTCAGGCAACTGGTGGCCAGAACAGCCACCGGATGAAATTCCTGGTGTCTCGGTAGAAGGCAAAGTGGCCGAGAGCCTGAAACTCAAGCTGGGCGACCACATGGTCTTTACCGTCGGCGGGATGAATCGCGAAGCGAAAGTCACCAGCCTGCGAGACATCAACTGGGACAACTTCCAGCCGAACTTCTTCATGATCTTCCAGCCCGGCACCCTGAAGGATTTACCGGCGACCTACTTGACCAGCTTCTATCTGGCGGCGGGTCACGACCAACAGATTGTCGACCTGTCCCGGTCATTCCCGGCGGTGACCATTCTGCAGGTCGAAGCCTTGCTGGAGCAGCTGCGCAGCATCCTCGCTCAGGTCACCCTGGCGGTGGAATACGTGCTGTTGTTCGTGTTGGCGGCGGGGATGGCGGTGCTGTTCTCCGGCCTGCAAGCAACGCTGGATGAACGCATTCGCCAAGGCGCCTTGTTGCGCGCGCTGGGGGCCGAACGGCAGTTGCTGGTCAAGGCCAGGCGGATCGAGTTCGGCCTGCTTGGCGCGGTCAGCGGGTTGCTGGCGGCGCTGGGCTCGGAACTGGTGAGCCTGGTGCTTTACCGGTACGCGTTCGACCTGCCCTGGCACCCGCATCCGTGGCTGTTGGTGTTGCCGCTGATCGGCGCCGTGCTGATCGGCGGGGCCGGCGTGTTCGGTACTCGCCGCGCGCTGAACGCCAGCCCCCTGACAGTCTTGCGCGAGGGTTGATAGACTCGAACCTTCCCAACCACAAGAAGTTGTCATGAGCCGTTATCGCCCTCCCCGCACCGCCGGCACCGCGCTGATCACCCCCGAAGGTGAAGCGCGGATGCGGGCCGAGTTCCATGAGCTCTGGCATGTGCGCCGTCCGCAGGTGACACAGTCGGTCAGCGAGGCCGCGGCACAAGGCGATCGCTCGGAAAACGCCGAGTACACCTATGGCAAGAAGATGCTGCGCGAGATCGACAGCCGCGTGCGCTTTCTGACCAAACGACTGGAAGCGCTCAAAGTCGTCAGCGAAAAGCCCAGCGATCCGAACAAAGTCTACTTTGGTGCCTGGGTGACGATTGAAGACGAAGACGGCAAGGCGTCGCGCTACCGCATCGTCGGTCCGGATGAACTGGACTTGAAACTGGGCCTGATCAGCATCGACTCACCGCTGGCGCGGGCCTTGATCGGCAAGGCGCTGGACGCCGAAGTCCGGGTCCAGACTCCGACCGGTGAGCAGTGCGTGTACATCGTGACGATCGACTATCTCTGAGCCTCAGCGGCGGGTAATCAGCCCCTGCCGGGCAACGCGGGTCAGCTGCTTGATCATTTCGGGGGCGTCTTCGATACCGGGCGATTGAATCACCGCCAGATCAAAACTGTCGCTGGCAAATCGGGCCAGGGATTCACCATCTTCGACAAACTGGATCAGGAAGGCGGCGGGCCCACCGGTGCGACGTGGCCAGCCATCGAGGTAACGCAGGAGCGTTGGCTGATGTTTGCCGCCAAGCAGGATTTTTGGATTGCGCTGGGTGAGATGTGCCGTGATCGGCGCGGGGCGTATAACGGGGCTTAGTGCATTCATCGTGTCGTGTCTCTGCCTCAAAAGTCTGCATGGCAGGTGAGAGGCAACACCGAACCAGCGCTTTAGCGGTATTTCGAAGCCTGTTTCAGGCTTCTATCGGCAACTGGGTGAGTCGCCTGGCGCCCCGCAAGTAGCTGTTTAAATCGGCGCATGGGCAACATCCTAGAGAAGCTGACCGGACAGTGTCAAGAATGACGCACAACAAAAAAGGCTCGCGCAATGCGAGCCTTTTCGTTGAGCCAGAGCGGTCAGCCAGCGATGGCACGGTCTGCCGACAGCTTGCCGGCGCCTTCGATCAACACCGCGATGCTGCCACCGAGCAGGGCCAGGGCGAATTCATAACCGTTGTTGGCCATGAACAGGCCGTTGCTGATATGCACGCTGAAAATAGCGACCAGCGAGAGGAACGTCAGCCCAAGCGCCGCCGGCCGAGCCAGCAGACCGATGATCAGGGCCAGACCGCCGAAGAATTCGGTACCGCCCGCCAGCGTCGCCATCAGGTAGCCAGGAGCCAGACCGATGCTCTCCATGTACTGCGCGGTGCCGGCCAGACCGTAACCACCGAACGCTCCGAAAAGTTTCTGCGCACCGTGGGCAGCGAAGATGATGCCGACGAAGATCCGCAAAACAGTCAAGCCGTAGCCAGCGCGGGTAAACAGTACCTTGTTGATCAGTGTGCTCATGCTGTGTCATCCATTGTGAGTGTGTGTTGGTTGGCCGCTATATTAATCAGTAAATCTCATGTTAAAAGCGCAAATATTGCAACTTAACAATCAGTTTATTCGATCATTTCCGTGTGGCAACTTTCTGTCCTTGAGGCTCCAACGACTCCCGCTCCCGATCGAACGCCAGGTAATACTTGTTCACGCTATTAACATAGCTGACGGCACCCATTCCCACCTGCTCCATGGCGATACGCTCGACCTGGAAGAACCACTGATTGGGATTCAAGCCGCGCCGACGCGCCTCGGCACGCATGCCCTGCACCCGTTCCGGCCCCATGTTGTAGGCCGCCAGTACGAACGCCATGCGCTCGCGCTCATTGAGTTTGGGGCTGGCGAAGAACTTGCGACGGATCATCGCCAGGTACTTGGCCCCGGCCTGCACATTGGCGTCGAGATTCTGAATATTGTTGACCCCCACCCGCTGCGCCGCGGACGGAGTGATCTGCATCAGGCCGGTCGGGCCGCTGCCGCTGCGGGCGTTGGGTTGCAGGGCGGATTCCTTGAACGCCAGTGCCGCCAGATTCAGCCAGTCCATGCCTTGGGCATCGGCGTGTTTTTGCAGCACCGGTCGAAGTTTTTCCAGGCGCTGTCGATCAGCCTTGGCCAATGGATAGTGGACTTGATACAGGCGTCGATAGATCCGCAGGAACGCGGCATCCTGATCCGACGGTTTTTTGTAACCGACCAGGAATCGATCGATACTCGCCCGCAGCATCGAAGCGTCGCGGCGCACAAACCAGAACTCCTCGCCCGGTTCACTGATGAGCACCTGCCGATCGAAACGCAACTTGGGCAGGATCTTGCCCCAGCGCTCGGCGATCGGTTGCTCGACGATGGTCAGGTGAAAGATTCCGCCCTGAACCATCTCCAGCACATCCTCAACCGCAAGGCTGGGATCGACCCACTCGATCTTCACCGGTGCCAGTTTGTGCAGGGCGAGTTTTTGATTGAGCTGACTGATCGCGTCCCCGGCGGCACTGCCGGTGGGCAGCGCAAGGGTTTTTCCAGAGAGTTGTTCGAGGCGCGTGTAGCGCTTCTCGCCTTTGATCCCGACCAGCAACAACGGCACGTTGCTGGAAATCGGTTCGCTGGTACTGACGGCGTAGCCCGGTTGCAGATCGAGCAATTCCCCCGGCGCAACCAGATCACCCTCCCCGCGCTGCAACGCGCCGAGCAGTTGATCCTTGGCCTTGGGAATGATCTTGAGGGTGATGTCCTGACCGTCACGGGCGTGACCGTTGAGGTATTGCTCGAAGGCACGCAAGCGATGGTATTCGACGCCGATGGCCTGGCCCTGGACTTCGCCCGAGCTGTTGCGGCTCTGATTGACCAACACCCTCAGCACGCGGCTGCTGCGGATTTCCGCCAGATCGCGCACCTTGGCTGCCGGCACGGCTTGCAGTGGCCCGGCCAGACGCGCAACCGCCGGCATCGGCAGCAGCAACGAACAACACAGCAGTAACAAAATCGAGGGACGTGTCATCCACTCTCCGGAAAGAATACTGGGCCGATCTCAGGCATTTTCATGAAATCGAACGACAGAAACAGAGCGCCTTGAGCGCTGGCAAAGTGCGAAAGACTGGCACAGTGATGGCTCATTAGCCAACCCGACCTGTCTCGCGGCATCAAGAGACAGCTTTAACTCGTTGTAGTTCTTGGCTTTTCTTATAAATCTACAGCTCTGATATGCTTTCCGGCCTTTGGTCCGAGGTAGCACCATGCAACTCATCGATATCGGCGTCAACCTGACCAACCCCAGTTTTGCCGACAAACACCAGGCTGTACTCGACCGCGCCTATGCCGCCGGCGTCTGCCAATTGGTGCTCACCGGCACCAGTGTCGACGGCAGCGAACAGGCGCTGGAGCTGTGCCACCAACTGGATGAAACCGCGCAACGGCTGTTCGCCACCGCCGGCATCCACCCCCACTCGGCCAGCGATTGGAATGCCGACAGCGCCCAGCGCCTGCGCAGTTTGCTCAAAGAGCCAAACGTGGTGGCGGTGGGTGAATGCGGGCTGGATTTCAATCGCGATTTCTCGCCGCGGCCACAGCAGGAAAAGGTCCTCGAAGAACACTTGGCGATGGCGGTCGACCTGCAATTGCCGGTGTTCCTCCACGAGCGCGACGCCAGTCAGCGCTTGCTGGAAATCCTCCGCGACTACCGCGATCAGCTGCCGGCGGCTGTCGTGCATTGCTTCACCGGGGAAAAGAAAGCGCTGTTCAGCTACCTCGACCTGGATTTGCACATCGGCATCACCGGCTGGATTTGTGACGAGCGCCGGGGCACGCATCTGCACCCGTTGGTGAAAGAGATTAAACGCGGACGGTTGATGCTGGAGAGTGATGCGCCGTATTTGCTGCCGCGCAGTTTGCGCCCCAAACCGAAAAATGGCCGCAACGAACCCGCGTACCTGACTGAAGTGTTGCGGGAAGTGGCGTTGCATCGGGGGGAAAGCGAGGAAGACCTGGCGGCTCACAGCACCGCGTGTGCGCGGGCCTTTTACGGGCTGCCAGTGGTCGACTGAGGCATCGTTAGCGTTAATAGGTGTTTGAAAAACTCAATGTAGGAGCGAGCTTGCTCGCGATGGTCGCCAACGGTAACGCGTGTTTGCTGGAAAAACGCGGTGCTTTGGTGTCCATCGCGAGCAAGCTCGCTCCTACCTGGTCTTAGTGACTGCTGCGCATCATTTCTTTAGGCACGTACTTGCCGATCTCGAACTTGCCGATCGCCGCGCGATGCACTTCGTCCGGGCCATCGGCCAGGCGCAGGGTGCGTTGCATCGCATACATGTAGGCCAGCGGAAAATCGTTGGAAACCCCTGCCCCGCCATGGATCTGGATCGCCCGGTCGATGACCCGCAAGGCCACGTTCGGCGCGACAACCTTGATCTGCGCGATCTCGCTCTTGGCCACTTTGTTGCCGACGGTGTCCATCATGTACGCCGCTTTCAATGTCAGCAGGCGCGCCATGTCGATTTCCATCCGCGAGTCGGCGATCTTGTCGATGTTGCCGCCCAGACGTGCCAACGGCTTGCCGAACGCGGTACGGCTGACCGAGCGTTTGCACATCAGTTCCAGCGCACGCTCAGCCATGCCGATCGAACGCATGCAGTGGTGAATGCGTCCAGGGCCAAGGCGACCCTGAGCGATTTCGAAGCCGCGTCCTTCACCCAACAGGACGTTTTCGTACGGCACCCGGACGTTTTCGAACAGCACTTCGGCGTGGCCGTGTGGGGCGTCGTCGTAACCGAACACCGGCAGCGGACGGACGATCTTCACACCCGGAGCATCCACCGGCACCAGAATCATCGAGTGCTGCGCATGGCGCGGCGCATCGGGATTGCTCAGGCCCATGAAGATCAAAATCTTGCAACGTGGATCGCAGGCACCCGAGGTCCACCATTTCTTGCCGTTGATCACCCATTCGTCACCATCACGCACGGCGCGGGCGGCCATGTTGGTGGCGTCGGAGGAAGCCACGTCAGGCTCGGTCATGGCGAACGCCGAGCGGATTTCGCCGCACAGCAACGGTTCGAGCCAGCGTTGCTTCTGTTCTTCGTTGGCATAACGCACCAGCACTTCCATGTTGCCGGTGTCTGGCGCCGAGCAGTTGAACGGCTCGGGGCCCAGCAGAGAACGGCCCATGATTTCTGCCAGCGGCGCATATTCGAGGTTGGTCAGGCCGGCACCGAGTTCGGACTCAGGCAGAAACAAATTCCACAGGCCTTCAGCCTTGGCCTTGAGTTTGAGCTCCTCCATGATTGCAGTCGGCTGCCAGCGATCACCTTCGGCCACCTGGCGCTCGAACACGGCTTCGGCGGGATAAACGTAGGTGTCCATGAACGCGGTCACGCGCTCACGCAGTTCTTGCACCTTGGGCGAATAAGCGAAATCCATGGGCAGCTCTACCTTTTTAGCAGGGGTTGAGAGGAGTTGTTCAGGTCATGCAATCGATGCTAGAACAGCTACGAAAATTTACCTAGCCTATTCTCGGCGTGTATTAACATTCATCACCGATATATGATCGGGTGATTGAGACCCAACAATAAGAGTGCAGCGCAATGAATCTGAGCAAGGTCGACCTCAACCTTTTCATCGTCTTCGACGCGATCTACACCGAAGCCAACCTGACCCGTGCCGGGCAGATTGTCGGCATTACTCAACCGGCGGTCTCGAACGCTCTGGCCCGCCTGCGCGAGACCTTCAACGACCCGTTGTTCGTGCGCACCGCCCAGGGCATGGTGCCGACACCCATGGCCCAGAACATCATCGGTCCGGTGCGTAACGCCCTCTCCCTGCTACGGGTGTCTGTGCAGGAAAGCCGTATCTTCAACCCGTTGCAGGCAGTCAAGACTTACCGCATCAGCATGACGGACCTCACCGAAGCGGTGATCCTGCCACCGCTGTTCCAGCGCCTGCGACGCCTGGCGCCGACGGTGATCATCGAAAGCTTCCTGTCCAAGCGCCGCGAGACCACCAAGGAACTGGCAGCCGGTCGCCTCGACTTCGCCGTCGATGCGCCGCTCAACACCGACCCGCAAGTGCGTCACGTCAAGTTGATGGAAGACCGTTACGTGTGTGCCATGCGCAAGGGCCATCCGTTGGCAGGCAAGGAAAAATTCACCCTCGATGACTATCTGTCCCTGACCCACATTCATATTTCCAGCCGTCGCAGCGGGCTGGGCCATGTCGACCTGGCCCTGGGCAAGATGGGCATCCAGCGCAAGATCGCCCTGCGCTCCCAGCATTACCTGATGGCATCCCAGGTGCTACAACAGACCGACATGGTCATGACCGTGCCGGAACGCTTCGCCCGCCGCCATGATTTGTACTCGGTAAATTTGCCGGTCAACGATGTGCCGCCGGTGGAAACCCACCTCTATTGGCACGAAAGCACCGACCAGGACCCGGCCAACCGCTGGATGCGTGAGCAGATGATCGAGTTGTGCCAGCAAGTGACGGCGCATGAGAAGAAGCTCGATAAAGTGTAGGACCTGGAACCGAGGCGCCTTCATCGCGAGCAGGGATCTCTGCAATACACAGATAGTGTGTTCACTGAAGATCTACTGTGGGAGCGAGCCTGCTCGCGATGAGGCCCACAAGAACACTGAAGATCCCTGCCCCTTGACGTAAACGTCAACCTGCCATTAGCTTAGCGCCATGACCTTATTCGAGCGCTTCCATGAGCAGCCAGACCTATAGCATTTCCGACCTCGCCCGCGAGCTCGACATCACCACGCGGGCCATTCGCTTCTATGAAGAACAAGGCCTGCTCAGTCCCGAGCGGCGCGGTCAGGAGCGCATCTATTCGCCCCGTGACAAGGTCAGCCTGAAGCTGATCCTGCGGGGCAAGCGCATTGGCTTCTCCCTGGCCGAATGCCGCGAGCTGATCGAACTCTACGACCCCACCGGCGGCAATCAGAAACAGCTGCAAACCATGCTGACCAAGATCGCCGAGCGTCGCGAACAACTGGAGCAGCAGATGCTCGACATCGAACAGATGAAACTGGAGCTGGATACCGCGCAGGAACGCTGCACCCAGGCGCTGGAGCAGACGATCAAGAGCCAGGAAGTCATCCAGTAATCAAACGCAATCCACTGTGGGAGCGAGCCTGCTCGCAATAACGCCGGACCAGTCGACATCATTGTTGAATGTGTTACCGCCATCGCGAGCAGGCTCGCTCCTACAGGGTTTTCTGAGCATTTATACAACCAGCACAGGTCGATTCCCATGTCCCTCCCCGCCCACGTACGCCTGGTCGAAGTCGGCCCCCGCGACGGTCTGCAAAATGAAGCCCAACCCATCAGCGTCGCGGACAAGGTGCAATTGGTCGACGCGCTGACCGCCGCAGGCCTGGGCTATATAGAAGTCGGCAGTTTCGTCTCGCCCAAATGGGTCCCGCAAATGGCCGGTTCCGCCGACGTCTTCGCGCAGATCCAGCGCAAGCCGGGCGTGACCTATGGCGCACTCGCCCCCAACCTGCGCGGGTTTGAAGATGCGATTGCCGCCGGGGTCAAGGAAGTCGCAGTGTTCGCGGCGGCGTCCGAAGCGTTTTCCCAGCGCAACATCAATTGCTCGATCAGCGAAAGCCTGGAGCGCTTCCTGCCGATCATGGACGCGGCCAAACAACACGGCGTGAGCGTGCGCGGTTACGTGTCCTGTGTGCTGGGCTGTCCCTATGAAGGTAACGTCGCGCCGGAGCAGGTCGCCCGGGTCGCCCGCGAGCTCTATGCCATGGGCTGTTACGAAGTCTCGCTGGGTGACACTATCGGTACCGGCACCGCTGGCGCGACCCGCAAGATGTTTGAAGTAGTGTCGGCCGACGTACCGCGGGAAAAACTGGCCGGACACTTCCACGACACTTATGGCCAGGCCATGGCCAACATCTACGCCAGCCTGCTCGAAGGTATTGCGGTGTTCGACAGCTCCATCGCCGGCCTCGGCGGTTGCCCTTACGCCAAGGGCGCCAGCGGTAACATCGCCACCGAAGACGTGGTTTACCTGCTCAACGGCCTGGGTATCGACACCGGCATCGACCTGGACGCCTTGATTCTGGCCGGCCAGCAAATTTGCACTGTGCTGGGCCGACCAACCGGTTCGCGCGTGGCCAAGGCTCGCAGCGCACAGTGAGTACGCGGGTGTGTCCGGGTGTTACCGCAATGTTCTGAAACGTGGGCGCAAGCGAGTAACACGGAAACAAATTGTCGGATTTTGGCTGAACGAAAAATCCCACAAAAAACCAAACTACTGATTTTAAAGGACTTTTAAAAGTTGGCACGGCTTCTGCTATCTCTATGGCATAACAAGAACAAAAAAAGCAGCAAACCTAATAAAAATAAGACGTAACGACTCTGACATAACAAAAACAACACGGCAGAGACGCAGCTAACAGATTTTTTTGGAGAAGGTGTGCTTTTCAGGGTGCTTTTCGGAGTAACCCGCAACCGGGCAGAGAACAATAAAACTACCTTCAGGTAGCTCCCGAACTGGTTGGATCGCTTGGCGAAAAAGTAGATCAGCGCTCAAAAAAATACGTTTGCTCTTGATCCCGGATGGGGATCGACAAAAACAGCGGTAAAGGGTCACGGTTTCCAAAAACAACAACAGACCGCCCCTCAATAATAAAAAAAGAGCACGTAACGACAAAATTAAAGGGGAGCTTCGGCTAATGCCGATCAGTTAAGCCCTCCCGCTTGACCTTTGGCCGCAAGAAATCAAAATCCGATGCCTGTACTGGCATCGGATTTTTTTATGCGTCTCGCTCGGGCACTGGAACTGACCCACAACATCGCGTCCACCCCCAACTCCATTGAGGGATTGGATTCCTTACTCGACCCTTCTTTGGTTGAGCAAGCCCTTGAACAGGCAGGCGTCGCGACCCTGCGCAAGCGGCGCCTGCCGTTGGAAATGATGCTCTGGTGCGTGATTTCCATGGCGTTTTTTCGGCGCATGTCAGCCTGGGATGTGGTCAGCCGCATGAACATCATGCTGCCGGGCCAACGTCCGTTGGTGGCACCCAGCGCCGTAGTCCAAGCCCGTCAGCGATTGGGCAGCGAAGCTGTACGACAGGTCTTCGATCTGACTCAGAAAAGTTGGCATGAGGCGGCCGGTCATCCGACTTGGGCCGGTTTGCGCTTGCTGGGCGTCGACGGCGTCGTCTGGCGAACGCCCGATACACCGGAAAACCGGGCGCGCTACGACTCCGCCAGCAACCAGCATGGCGACACTGGTTTTCCTCAGGTGCGCATGGTCTGCCAAATGGAGTTGACCAGCCATTTGCTGATCGGCTGTGCGTTTGACGGCTATCGCAGCAACGAAATGAAACTGGCGGAACAACTGATCGAAACCACGCCCGATCACTCGTTGACGCTGTTCGACCGCGGCTTTTATTCCCTGGGTTTGCTGCACCAGTGGCAGCAAGCAGGCACCGAGCGCCATTGGCTGATGCCACTGCGTAAAGGTGCGCAGTACGAAGTTATTCAGCGTTTGGGGCGTCAGGATGCGGTGGTCTCGTTAAGCACTTCGCCGCAGGCCCGCAAGCAATGGCCGGGGCTACCGGAGCGCCTGAGCGCGCGACTGCTGAGTAAAACCGTCAAGGGCAAGGTGTGTCAGATCCTGACGTCGATGGCCGACCCGCTGCGCTTCCCGTCCGACGAAATCGTCGATCTGTACAGCCAGCGCTGGGAGATCGAATTAGGGTTTCGGGAGATGAAACAGACGCTGCTCAACAGCAGTTATACGCTGCGCAGCAAAACGCCCGAGATGATCGAACAAGAGTTGTGGGGCGTGTTGTTGGGCTACAACTTGTTGCGCTATCAGATGGTGGAAATGAGCCGCCATTGTCCCGGTATTTACCCATGCGAAATGAGCTTTACCGCGTGCACCTGGGCGATCCTCGGTTTTATCAACAGCGTCTCGGCTGATCGCTCCGGGAACATCCCCAAATACCTGGCCGAGCTGCATGCTTCAGCCACGCATTACGTCCTGCCTCATCGACGGGAGGAGCGCGTTTATCCCCGGGCCATCAGGCTTAAATCCCCGAAGTATCCGATCAAAAATAAAAATGCCAGTCAGCTTAACTGACTGGCATTAGGAGCTTCGGCTCCCCTTTGTGCTTTCCGGTATTTCCCCCCGCCTTACCTGATCCACATTCCTGTTGTCCTCGATTTGCCGTTACTCTCTGTTTTTTTGCAGGAGTACTAACGCATATGGACATGTTCCAGGCCATGCAGATCTTTACCCAAGTGGTCGATACCGGCAGTTTCAAAAACGCTGCCGACGCCCTGCAACTGCATCGCCCGGCCATTACCAAAGCCATTCAACAGCTGGAAAAGACCCTCGAAGTTCGCCTGCTGAACCGCACCACCCGCAAAATCAGCATGACCGCTGAAGGCGAGCGGTTCTACGAACAGTGCTCGAAAATTCTCGGTGACGTCGTCTCTACCCTCGCCACATTTTCCCTTGGCGCCGACAGCCCCCGGGGCAAACTGCGCCTGGACTTGCCGGTGACACTGGCCAAGGAGGTCATCATCCCGGCCTTTCCGGATTTTCGTGAGCGTTACCCGGACATCGAACTGGTGGTGGGTTGTGGTGATCAGCCGGTCGACATGATCAACGATGGTATCGACTGCGTGGTTCGCCTGGGCGGATTATCCGATTCCAGCACCATTGCCAGGCGAATCGGCGCCGTGCCCATGCTGACGTGTGCGGCCCCGGCTTATCTTGCGCGGCAAGGCACACCGACACAGCTGTCGGACCTGAACCAGCACCTGGCCGTGAACTACTTTTCCGGGCCCCATCGAAAAATCATGGACTGGCAGTTTTGCATCGATGGAGAAACGGTTGCCATCCGCCTCAAAAGCGGCATTCAGGTCAACGACTCGGACGCTTTTCTCGCCTGCGGCCTGGCGGGACTGGGACTGTTGCACGGCTTGCAGCTGTCCTTGCAACCCTACGTGGACAGCGGTGAGCTGGTGCCGATACTGCCTGAGTTGCAGGCGCTGCCAAAACCGATTTCGGTGCTGTACCCCAACAAGCGCTATCTGGCACCCAAAGTCCGGGTGTTCATCGATTGGCTGACCGAGCTGCTCAAGCACAAGGGTCTTGCCTGACTCATTGTTATCTTTTCAATAACAATGAATACACCGGACAGCTATTTTTCTTTCCAATCCAGCCGCCTATCGTTCCCTTTCCATCGGTATACACACCAGGACAATCGAACAATGGACCTGAAACTCAACGGCAAAACCGCCCTGGTCACCGGCGCCAGCATGGGACTGGGCCGCGCCATCTGCAAAACCCTCGCCGCCGAAGGCGTCCAGGTACTCGGCGTAGCGCGTAGCGGCGACCTGCTGCAAAGCCTGGTCGAAGAGGTATGGGCCGAGGGCAATCTCGTGCCTCTGATCTTCATCCAGGACTTTGTCGCACCTGACGCGCCCCAGCGGATTGCCACCGCCGCACTGGAGCGCCTCAAGCATGTCGACATCCTGATCAACTGCGCCGGCGGCAGCCGCCCGATGGCCATCGATGCTCCCGAAAGCCAGTGGATCGAGGGCATGACGCTGAACTTCGACCGCCACCGTCAGCTGACTCAACAGTTGCTGGCGCAGTTCATCGAGCGCAAAAGCGGCACCATTATCAATATCAGCGGCAACCTGGAGCCCGAGGTGGTGAACGCCGCCATCGTCGCCAAGGCCGGTCTGGTGGCCTGGTCCAAAGGCCTTTCCGAGCAGTTGGGTCAGTACGGCGTCACCGTCAATTGCGTGCAACCCGGCCTGATCGATACCGCGCAAATTCGTCGCCTCTACCCCGGCGACGCCCGACGCGAGTTTGCCGAACGCAACATCGCCCTGGGGGACTTCGGCGAGCCGAGCGACGTGGCGCATGCCGTGACCTTCCTCGCCTCCCCCCTCGCGCGATACATCACCGGGACCGTCATGACGATCGACGGCGGCATGCGCGGGTATTCGTTCTGACCGGATTCAAGGAAATATCCATGACACGTGTCGTCCGCTTTCACTCAACCGGTGGTGCAGAAGTACTACGCATCGAGGACATTGAGATCGCCGCGCCCGGCCCCGGCGAAGTGCAGATCGCCGTCAAGGCACTGGGTATCAACCGCGCCGAGGTCATGTACCGCTCTGGCCAGTACACCTTTGAGCCCAGGTTCCCGGCCATCCTTGGCTATGAGGCCGCCGGCCTGGTTCGAGCACTCGGCGAAGGTGTCGAAGGTCTTGCCGTCGGGGACGCCGTGAGTGTGATTCCGGCCTTCTCGTTCAGCGACTACGGGATGTACGGCGAAGTGGTCAATGCGCCCGTGCACGCGGTGGTCAAGCATCCGCAACAGCTGTCTTTCGAGGAAGCGGCGGCCACGTGGATGATGTTCGTCACCGCTTACGGTGCGCTCGTGGAGTTCGGCGACTTGAAGGCTGGCGAGACCGTGCTGATTCGCGCCGCTTCAAGCAGTGTCGGCCTGGCCGCCATTCAGATCGCCAACCTGCTGGGGGCGATCCCGGTCGCCCTGACCCGCACCCGGGAAAAGCGCCAAGCCCTGTTGGCCGCCGGTGCCGCCCATGTGATTTCGACAGAGGAAGACGATCTGGTGGCCGAGGTGATGAGCCTCACGCGCGGCCAGGGCGCACGCATCGCCTTCGACCCGGTGGGCGGTCCCGAGGTGCGCAACATCCTCGGCGCGTTGAGCATGCAAGGCCTCTTCTTTCAGTACGGCGCCCTGGATACTCGCGACCTGTCGGTGCCGATCATGGACATTCTCGGCAAACACCTGACGTTGCGTGGTTACGAACTGTTCGAAATCACCCAGGACCCGACCCGCCTGGGGAGAGCCAAACGTTTCATCCTTGACGGACTCAACGACGGTAAATTACGGCCGGTGATCGGGCAGGTGTTTCCGTTCGAGGACATCGCCGTTGCCCACCGTTTCATGGAGTCCAATCAGCAGATCGGCAAAATTGTCGTCACCTTGTAAGTCCCGAATCGGAACCTGTGGGAGCGAGCCTGCCCGCGAAAAGGTCAGTACATTCAACAGTGATCTCGACTGACCCAACGCTATTCGCGAGCAGGCTCGCTCCCACAGTGGATCATGTTTAGCCTTTGTTCTCGCGCAGCTCCTCGATACTGATCTCGCGCATCCGGAACTTCTGGATCTTGCCGGTCACCGTCATCGGAAACTCCTCGACGAACTTGAAGTGACGCGGCGTCTTGAAGTGCGCGATGCGCTCCTTGCACCAGGCTTGCAGCTCTTGCTCGGTGGCGCTGTGGCCGGGGTGAAACTTGATCCACGCGACAATCTCTTCGCCATAGCGCGAACACGGAATCCCGATCACTTGCACATCCGCCACCGCCGGGTGCGTGAAGAAAAATTCTTCCAGCTCCCGCGGGTAAATATTCTCACCGCCACGGATGATCATGTCCTTGTTGCGCCCGGCAATGCACACGTAGCCTTCGTCGTTCATGCTCGCCAGGTCACCGGTGTGCATCCAGCCGGCCTGATCGATGGCCTCCGCCGTACCTTGCGGGTTGTTCCAGTAACCGAGCATCACGCTGTAACCGCGGGTGCACAGTTCGCCAATGGTGCCGCGCGGCACGAGGTTGCCCGCCTCGTCGATGATTTTGCTTTCCAGTTGCGGCTGGGTGCGACCGACGGTGGTGACGCGCAGCTCCAGCTCGTCTGAAGGACCGGTCTGCAAAGACACGGGACTTGTTTCCGTCATGCCGTAGGCAATCTGCACTTCACTCATGTGCATTTCACTGATGACCCGGCGCATCACCTCGATCGGACAGGTGGCGCCGGCCATGATCCCGGTGCGCAGGCTCGACAGATCGAACTCGGCGCGTTTGGGCTGATCGAGCATGGCAATAAACATCGTCGGTACGCCGTAAAGCGCGGTGGCCTTTTCTTCGGCGACGGTGGTCAAGGTCAGCAACGGGTCGAACGCATCGTTGGGGTAAATCATGGTGCTGCCGTGGGTGATGCAGCCGAGGTTGCCCATGACCATGCCGAAGCAGTGATAGAGCGGCACCGGGATCACCAGCCGATCACCGGCGGTCAGGCCGAGGCTTTCGCCGACCATGTAACCGTTGTTGAGAATGTTGTAATGGCTGAGGGTCGCGCCCTTGGGGAAACCGGTGGTGCCGGAGGTGTACTGGATGTTCACCGCCTGGTCGAAATGCAGGCTGTCCTGACGTTCGCGCAACTGCTCGACCGACACGCCACCCGCCAGATCGGCCAGTTGCGACCACGGCAGGAAACCTGATGGCGGCTGCGCATCAAGGCTGATAACCCCGCGTAGTTCCGGCAGACGTTCGCTTTGCATTTTTCCGATGGATTGCTCCGCCAATTCAGGCACCAGGCCTTGCAGCATCCCGTGATAGTCGGAGGTCTTGAACGCGCCGGCACACACCAGCCATTGGCAACCCGACTGTTTCAACACGTATTCGAGTTCGGAACTGCGATACGCCGGGTTGATGTTGACCAGAATCACACCGATTTTCGCGCTGGCGAACTGGCTGATGCACCACTGGGCGCAGTTCGGTGCCCAGATGCCCAGACGGTCACCGGCCTGCAAGCCCAACGCCAATAATGCTCTGGCGTGCAGATCTACCGCGTCGGCGAGTTGCTGCCATGTGTAGCGCAACTGCTGATGACGCACGACCAGCGCCTCTCCGGCCAGGTATTGCGCGGCCGTGTTGTCGAACGCCTGGCCGATGGTCATCGCCAGCAAGGCTTTGTCCTGGGAACCACGGGTATAGCTGCGCTGCGGGCTTGCACTGGGTTGATCCATGACGACCCCTATTGTCTTTATTGTAGGAGCGAGCTTGCTCGCGAAGGACGTAAGAGCGCTGCGTTCATCCCGGCAGCACCCGTCATCGTTAACGTCCATCGCGAGCAAGCTCGGCCCCTACAGAATCACCCAAGTTGACGTTAACGTAAAGGGTGATTGACAGCCATTCGTCACAGGCTTACGTTAACGTAAAGGTGAGAGCCATATCACTGCCCTCCCCACCCTACAAAAAAGCCAAAAGGTGACCCATGAGCTACCCATCCCTGAACTTTGCCCTCGGTGAAACCATCGACATGCTGCGCGATCAGGTTCAGTCCTTCGTCGCCAAAGAGATCGCGCCTCGCGCTGCTCAAATCGACATCGACAACCTGTTCCCCGCCGACCTGTGGCGCAAATTCGGCGACATGGGCCTGCTGGGCGTTACCGTTCCGGAAGAGTACGGCGGCGCCGGCCTGGGTTACCTGGCCCACGTTGTAGTGATGGAAGAAATCAGCCGTGGTTCGGCTTCGGTTGCTTTGTCCTACGGCGCGCACTCCAACCTTTGCGTCAACCAGATCAACCGCAACGGCAATCACGAACAGAAAATCAAATACCTGCCAAAACTGATCAGCGGCGAGCACGTCGGCGCCCTGGCCATGAGCGAACCGAATGCCGGTTCCGACGTGGTGTCGATGAAACTGCGCGCCGACAAACGCGGCGACCACTACGTCCTCAACGGCAGCAAGACCTGGATCACCAACGGTCCCGACGCCAACACCTACGTGATCTACGCCAAGACTGACCTGGAAAAAGGCCCGCACGGCATCACCGCGTTCATCGTTGAACGTGATTCCAAAGGCTTCAGCCGCAGCAACAAGTTCGACAAGCTCGGCATGCGCGGTTCCAACACCTGCGAGCTGTTCTTCGATGACGTGGAAGTACCGGAAGAAAACATCCTCGGCGTGCTCAACGGCGGCGTGAAAGTGCTGATGAGCGGCCTCGACTATGAACGTGTCGTCCTGTCCGGCGGCCCGACCGGGATCATGCAGGCGTGCATGGACCTGATCGTTCCGTACATCCACGACCGCAAGCAGTTCGGCCAGAGCATCGGCGAATTCCAGCTGATCCAGGGCAAGGTCGCCGACATGTACACCCAACTCAACGCCAGCCGCGCCTACCTCTATGCAGTGGCCCAGGCCTGCGAGCGCGGCGAAACCACCCGCAAGGATGCCGCTGGCGTGATCCTCTACAGCGCCGAACGCGCCACGCAAATGGCCCTCGACGCGATCCAGATTCTCGGCGGTAACGGCTACATCAACGAATTCCCGGCCGGTCGTCTGTTGCGCGACGCCAAGCTGTACGAAATCGGTGCCGGCACCAGTGAGATCCGTCGCATGCTGATCGGTCGCGAACTGTTCAACGAAACCCGCTAAACGGAGCTGTCCATGGCTATCCTGCATACCCAGCTCAACCCCCGTTCGGCGGAGTTCGCGGCCAACAGCGCGGCGATGCTCAAACAGGTCGACGCCCTGCACACCCTGCTCGCACAAGTGCAGCAAGGTGGCGGCCCGAAGGCTCAAGAACGCCACACCTCGCGGGGCAAATTGCTGCCCCGTGAGCGGATCAATCGTCTGCTCGATCCGGGCTCGCCGTTTCTTGAGATCAGCCAACTGGCGGCTTACGGGGTCTACGGCGAAGACGTTCCGGCCGCTGGCGTGATTGCCGGGATCGGCCGTGTGGAAGGCGTCGAATGCATGATCGTCGCCAACGATGCCACGGTGAAAGGTGGCTCGTATTACCCGCTGACCGTGAAAAAACACCTGCGCGCCCAGACCATCGCCCAGCAGAATCGCTTGCCGTGCATCTATCTGGTGGACTCCGGCGGCGCCAACCTGCCGCGTCAGGATGAAGTGTTCCCCGATCGCGAACACTTCGGGCGGATCTTCTTCAACCAGGCCAACATGAGCGCCATGGGCATTCCGCAGATCGCCGTGGTTATGGGTTCCTGCACGGCCGGTGGCGCTTACGTGCCGGCCATGGCCGACGAAGCAATCATGGTGCGCGAGCAAGCGACGATTTTCCTCGCCGGCCCGCCGCTGGTGAAAGCGGCGACCGGTGAAGTGGTCAGCGCCGAAGACCTCGGCGGGGCCGATGTGCACTGCAAGATTTCCGGGGTCGCCGATCACTACGCCGAGAGCGACGAACACGCCTTGGCCATTGCGCGCCGCAGCATTGCCAACCTCAACTGGCGCAAGCTCGGCGAAGTGCAGCAACGCACACCGATAGCCCCGCTGTACAGCAGCGACGAGTTGTACGGCGTGGTGTCGGCGGACGCCAAGCAGCCGTTCGACGTGCGCGAAGTCATCGCACGGCTGGTGGACGGTTCGGTGTTCGACGAATTCAAGGCGCTGTTCGGGACTACGCTAGTATGCGGCTTTGCCTACCTGCACGGTTATCCGATCGCGATCCTCGCCAACAACGGGATCCTCTTCGCCGAAGCGGCGCAGAAAGGCGCGCACTTTATCGAGCTGGCCTGTCAGCGCGGCATCCCCTTGTTGTTCCTGCAAAACATCACCGGCTTCATGGTCGGTCAAAAGTACGAGGCCGGCGGCATCGCCAAGCACGGCGCGAAACTGGTGACCGCCGTGGCGTGCGCCAAGGTGCCGAAATTCACCGTGATCATCGGCGGCAGTTTCGGCGCAGGTAACTACGGCATGTGCGGGCGGGCTTACGACCCACGCTTCCTGTGGATGTGGCCGAATGCACGGATCGGCGTGATGGGCGCCGAACAGGCCGCCGGTGTGCTGGTGCAGGTCAAGCGTGAGCAGGCCGAGCGCAGTGGCCAGGGTTTCAGCGCCGAGCAGGAAGCCGAGATCAAGCAACCGATTCTCGATCAGTATGAAGAACAGGGTCACCCCTACTACTCCAGCGCACGGCTGTGGGACGACGGCGTCATCGACCCGGCGCAGACCCGCGATGTACTGGCCCTGGCCTTGTCGGCGTCGTTGAACGCGCCAATCGAACCGAGCCGCTTCGGCGTGTTCCGGATGTGATCCTGATGTAGGAGCGAGCTTGCTCGCGATGGACTAAAGGGCGGCGCGTTTATTCAGAAAACACGCGTAATCGTTAACGTCCATCGTCGGAACGCCGCCCGGAGCAAGCTCACGCCTACAAGTGCCGTGGAGACGGAAGAATATGAGCGACTTCAACACCCTCGAACTGCTGACCGACCCGCGTGGTTTCGCGACCCTGTGGCTCAGCCGTGAAGAAAAGAACAACGCCTTCAACGCCGAGATGATCCGCGAACTGATCCTCGCCCTCGACAAAGTTTCGGGCGATGCCAGCCTGCGGTTTCTGCTGGTGCGTGGACGCGGCAAGCATTTCAGCGCCGGCGCCGATCTGGCCTGGATGCAGCAATCGGCGGAACTCGATTACCAAACCAACCTCGACGACGCCCGGGAACTGGCGGAGTTGATGCACAACCTCGCCAAGTTGAAAATCCCGACCCTGGCGGTGGTGCAAGGCGCGGCTTATGGCGGCGCGCTGGGCCTGATCAGTTGCTGCGACATGGCCATCGGCGCTGATGACGCGCAGTTCTGCCTGTCGGAAGTACGCATCGGCCTGGCGCCGGCGGTGATCAGCCCGTTCGTGGTGCAAGCCATTGGCGAGCGCGCGGCACGGCGCTATGCGCTGACCGCCGAGCGTTTCGGCGGGCAACGGGCTCGGGAAATCGGCTTGTTGTCGGAAAGTTATCCAGTCGCTGAGCTGGAACAAAAAGTCGAACAGTGGATCGACAACCTGCTGCTCAACAGCCCGGCGGCCATGCGCGTCAGCAAGGACTTGCTGCGTGAAGTCGGCAACGGCGCGCTGACCCCGGCGCTGCGGCGCTACACCGAAAACGCCATCGCACGAATTCGCGTCAGTCCCGAAGGCCAGGAAGGTCTGCGGGCCTTTCTGCAAAAGCGTCCGCCGAGCTGGCAAGCCGCAACCACCACCAAGGAGCCGCGTTGATGAGCGCACCTGTTCTCACCACCCTGCTGGTGGCCAACCGCGGCGAAATCGCTTGTCGGGTGATGCGCACCGCCAAGGCTCTGGGCCTGACCACCGTCGCCGTGCACAGCGCCACCGACCGCGAAGCCCGGCACAGCCGCGAAGCGGATATCCGCGTCGACCTCGGCGGCAGCAAAGCCGCTGACAGTTACCTGCAAATCGACAAACTGATCGCCGCCGCCAAGGTCAGCGGCGCGCAGGCCATCCATCCGGGTTATGGCTTTCTGTCCGAGAACGCCGGGTTCGCCCGCGCAATCGAAGCGGCAGGCCTGATCTTCCTCGGCCCGCCCGCCTCGGCCATCGACGCCATGGGCAGCAAATCCGCCGCCAAAGCCTTGATGGAGACCGCCGGCGTGCCGCTGGTGCCGGGCTATCACGGCGAGGCTCAGGACCTTGACACCTTCCGCGATGCCTGCGAACGCATCGGCTATCCGGTGCTGCTCAAGGCGACTGCCGGTGGTGGTGGCAAAGGCATGAAAGTGGTCGAGGACGTCAGCCAACTGGCCGAAGCCCTGGCCTCGGCCCAGCGTGAAGCGCAATCGTCGTTTGGCGATTCGCGGATGCTGGTAGAGAAGTACCTGCTCAAACCGCGTCACGTGGAAATCCAGGTCTTCGCCGATCAGCATGGCAACTGCCTGTACCTCAACGAACGTGATTGCTCGATTCAGCGTCGGCACCAGAAAGTTGTCGAAGAAGCGCCCGCGCCAGGCCTCAGCCCGGAACTGCGTCGCGCCATGGGTGAGGCCGCCGTGCGTTCGGCGCAAGCTATCGGTTATGTCGGCGCCGGCACCGTAGAGTTTTTGCTGGATGCGCGCGGCGAGTTCTTCTTCATGGAGATGAACACGCGCCTGCAAGTCGAGCACCCGGTCACCGAAGCCATCACCGGCCTCGATCTGGTGGCCTGGCAGATTCGCGTGGCACGCGGTGAAGCGCTGCCGATGACCCAGGAGCAGGTTCCGCTGATCGGCCATGCCATCGAAGTGCGGCTGTATGCCGAAGACCCGAGCCATGATTTTCTGCCGGCCACCGGGCGGCTGGAGTTGTATCGCGAATCCGCCGAAGGCCCGGGACGTCGGGTGGACAGCGGCGTTGAAGAAGGTGACGAGATTTCGCCGTTCTACGACCCGATGCTCGGCAAACTGATTGCCTGGGGCGAGGATCGTGAACAGGCGCGCCTGCGGTTGTTGAGCATGCTCGATGAGTTCGTGATTGGCGGCCTCAAGACCAATATCAACTTCCTGCGCCGGATCATTGGCCACCCGGCGTTTGCCGCGGCCGAACTGGATACCGGGTTCATTCCGCGTTATCAGGAACAACTGCTGCCAGAACCATCGGACCTCAGTGATGAATTCTGGCAGGCCGCTGCGCAGGCGTTTGCCCAGAGCCAGCCGGGCACGCCCCGTGCCGATGACCCGGGTTCGCCTTGGGCCGTTGGTAATGGTTTCCGTGCTGGACTGCCGAAAGAGATCACTCTGCATTTGAGTTGCGAGGGACAAGACCGGGCACTGACCCTGGGTAACCATTGCTCGGCGCATCTCAAGGGCGAGCAACTGTGCACAGAGCACAACGGCTTGCGTCACCAGCACCGGGCCATTCGTCGTGGCGACTTTGTGTATCTGCAGTGGGAAGGTGAATTGCGCCGCATCGAGCCCTACGACCCGATCAGCGCTGTCGAAGCCAGTCACAGCCATCAGGGCGGGCTGACTGCGCCGATGAATGGCAGCATCGTGCGGGTACTGGTGGAGGCCGGACAAACGGTCGAGGCCGGCGCGCAACTGGTGGTACTGGAAGCAATGAAGATGGAACACAGCATCCGTGCGCCACACGCCGGGGTGATCAAGGCGCTGTATTGCCAGGAAGGCGAGATGGTCAGCGAAGGCAGTGCGTTGGTCGAGTTGGAAGAAGCGTGAAATGAGATCGGTCCTACGCCTTGCGAGGACCGATCTGATTAGAACCTGGCTGTCGCCTGAACCACCACGCCGATGATTCGGCATGCGTCGGTGTAAAGGGCCTTCGGATACGTCGGATTGAGCGGGACCAGGTAACGCTGCCCGCCCTCTTCGATCAGCTTGCGGAAGGTCGCCTCGGTACTGTCCGGCCATTGGGCGATCACCATCTTTCCGGGTTCCGGCACAATCGCCGGGTCCACCAGGATCAACATGCCCTCGGCGATGCTGACGCCGCTGGGCGCGGTCATCGCATCACCCACCACCGTCAACCAGAACGCCGCGCCTTGAGCGTGGTAATCGGTCAGCTCGAAACGCGCCTTGCCGTACACCGCCGGCTCACCGTCACGCACCTCGGCGGGCTCTCGCCAGTCACTGACCGGGTAGCGGAAATACGGGTTGTACTTTTTCACCAGGTCCTGGCCATCGTCCTCCGAAGCGTCCGGGTCCGGCTCCCTGATCACCAGCGCCACCTCGAGAAACTCCAGGCCCAGCGCCCGCAATACCCGGTTCATGTCATCAATGCCGGGTTGACGACGTTTATTCAGCCAGTGACCGATGCCACCCTGGGACATCCCGAGGCGCTCGGCGAGTATCTCTTGAGTGACTTTGAGTTCACTCATCTTGGCCTTGACCAATTCAATCCATTTATCCATGTGCGGCACGATACGTGGGGGACTCCGGCCATCAAAACACAAATTGTAGTATTTAAATTCTAGTCACAAATACAGTTCGTACTAGGATTGATTCACGGATCTGAACCTATCACGGAGCTTGCCATCGTCATGACCATCCCCAGCAACGACCTGCCAGACCTGCAAATCGACACGTCCCTCACCTCGCCCAAAGGCTCTGCCGCCGCACAGCGAGCGCTGGACTATTACTTGAAACCAGCTGTTTCAGAGGAGGTAGTCGAGGAGCGTTTTTTTGATGTGAACCGCAACATCAGCTGCGAAGAGGCGCTGGTCCATGCTTCGGATCTGCTGCGTTGTGCCGCCGCCACCGCGTACGAGTCAGCCAGCAATCTGCACGGTTCAAGCCGGGATCTGGCGTTTTCGGCGGTGCACATGATCGACATGGCCAAGGCGATGGTGGACCGCTCCCTGGAGGGCGATCAGAACGGCTGAAGCGGAGGTGCTTGAAAGGAGGACAGGAAAGAATTTTCCAATCGAGCAGATAAAAACATTTGACTTGCAAACGAGAATGATTATTATTGCATGCAGCTGGTCGCGAGATCGGTCGATTGTCCAAGTGACCTTAGGTCGGTCTCCTGGACTATCTCCTCATCAGGCTAATCACGGTTTTTGACCCGGCTTTTGCCGGGTCTTTTTTTTGCCAGTTATTCTGGCTTTACCTTCAGGCTAATGAAGTCTTTAGGTGCTGCGAATTCGATGGCGCGGATGATATCAAAAGAATATCTGTTGGCAAGAGAAGCCCGGCATCATTGGCTCAAACTAATGAAAAATAGCACTTGAGAATCAATCGCACAGTCTCTAAGCTTCGACAGCGTCAAGGAGGACGCCCCCCCGCTCAACCCCGCAATTTCCCCCGGTTTTTCCCTTCCCAGCGTGTAAAGTAGCAGCCATAAAAAATCATATTCAGGAACCGACTATGACCGTGGCTAAATCCTCTTTCGACATCAGCGCCAATTTCGACAGCGGCAACATTGAAGTGCTGGACATCAGCAATCCGTTGCAAGCGCTGCTGGCCATCAAGCCAGACACCCGCAGCCAGCACTTTCAGTGGTTCCACTTCAAGGCCAGCGGTCTGCATGTCGGTCAGGAGCATTGGTTTCGACTGAACAATGCCAGCAAGTCCTCGTACAACAAGGCCTGGGATGGTTATCAGGCAGTGGCGTCCTACGACCACGTCAACTGGTTCCGGGTGCCGACCATCTTCGAAGGCGACTGCCTGCGCTTCAGCCTTGAAGCCACCGCCACCCACGCCTGGTTTGCCTACTTCGAACCCTACAGTCGCGGTCGTCATGACTGGCTGATCGAACAGGCGCTGACCAAAGCCGGCACCGAGCTGCTGGCCACCGGCAAAAGTGTTGAAGGTCGCGACATCCAGCTACTGCGTAAAGGTACCGGCGCCGAAGGTCAGCGCAAGGTCTGGATCATCGCCCAGCAACATCCGGGCGAACACATGGCCGAGTGGTTCATGGAAGGCGTGATCGAGCGCCTGGAAAAGCATGACGATCCGGTGCTGAACAAATTGCTGGCCAACGCCGACCTGTACCTGGTGCCGAACATGAACCCGGACGGCGCCTTCCACGGTCACCTGCGCACTAACGCCATGGGCCAGGACCTCAACCGCGCTTGGCAGAGCGCCAGCCAGGAAATCAGCCCGGAAGTCTTTTTCGTACAACAGCAGATGGAAAAGTACGGCGTCGACCTGTTCCTCGACATCCATGGAGATGAAGAAATCCCCTACGTGTTCACCGCCGGCTGCGAAGGCAACCCGGGCTACACGCCGCGCCTCGAAAAACTCGAAGAGCATTTCCGTAGCCACCTGAAGCACCTGACCAAGGACTTCCAGACCAAGCACGGCTACACCCGTGATGAGCCGGGTAAAGCCAACATGACTTTGGCGTGCAACAGCGTCGGCGAGAAATTCGACTGCCTGTCGCTGACCCTGGAGATGCCGTTCAAGGACAATAATGACGCACCGAATGCACTGACCGGCTGGTCGGGGAAGCGTTCGAAGCAGTTGGGCAAGGATGTGTTGACGACTGTGGCGGAGATGATCGCTGTTTTGCGTTGACCCACCTTTCTCATTAAGACCTGACCTTTCTAAAAGTCAGGTCTTTTTCTATATATTCCGGCCAAATGAAACCCGGATTACCAAAAAGCATTAATAAGCGCCGCGAATCGATATCAATACATCTATAGGAACCACCCAACTCCCAAGCAGATTTCGCACCTCCAACTTTAAATATCCACTATAGATAGTCGCAGGCAGCTGCGGATTATCCGCCTTATTATAGATCAATTTGAAAGTAAGATCCCTGGCGGCCTCACCCGAAAAAGAGCATCCCTGATAAGCATTCATTGCCAACCATTTACACCCGCCGACAACCCGTTCTCCACGTAAATAAACGTCTCGCTCATTTCCAGCGCCATCTTTTAACTTCACCGTAAGTCGAGCATAGCCTGCGGGAGCGAGCTGTAACTTTATAGGTCCCTCAGACTCTTTCAAGGCAACAATACCCGCTTGATAGATTGCTGGCATTCTTAACTCAAGCTCCGCTACAGCAGTTTTTCCAATACTCACTAACGACATACGTGTGCCAACAAAGGGTGGCGCGTAACCCGAGAGTCGCGAGGCATTTTCGCGCCAAACACGAGCCGTATCGGCAGTCTCTGTGTTCCCTAGCGGCAAACCATACTGATCTATGATGGCGGGTGTCGAATAGTAACGTGAGTTAGAACCGTTGCATAAAACACTGCGTGATTTTCCGTTGTCGTATCCAAAACGATAATTAGCCACGCCTTCATAATTGCAATGTTGGCTACCTGCATTGTGGCCAAGCTCATGAGCAAATGTCGAAGCGCTACTAGATACTCCTATTGCGGTGCGGCCTGGCCTATACCCCCATCCAATTGCTCCCCCTGGCACGATATAGGCAAAATTACCGTAAATAACATCTGGCTTGAACTTATCCATACCCTGAGAAAAAATAACAGGCAATTTCGCAAGAGTTTCGGTAGTAATCGGATAATCATCCTCAACGACTTGCACACCCGCTAAGTTCAATGAAACGTTTAATACCAATGAATTACGGAGCATTAGATTAACCCATTCAACCTTAGCCAAAGCATCGGCACCTGGATCACCGCCCATTCGATCAACCCCTGCCTTGGAATACCCCATCAACACATCGACAACCAATGGCTCTGCACTGGTCAAATCCACGGGTGCGGTGGCGACCTTTTCATTCAGATTGGTAACCGCGTCTTCAGCATCCATATCAACAGCAGGCTCAGGAATGAAGCGGCTCATACCCGTACTGTCAATATGCAATGAACCGCGCTGCCCCGGCCTATTGATCAAGGCTGTCAGGCTTCCATCAGCCGAACGAACCGTCACGAGTGAACCATCGTTTTTATCCGGCATACGCAAATTACCGCTTTCAACGGTATAACCATCAATCACTTTCGAGCTGGAGCGCTCAAACACCCCCGGCGCAATCAAGTCTGCATACAACTCCTGCGTCGTCTTGCTTGCAATATTCTCGACAACCCAGCTTTTCGGTTCACCTGTGTCCGACGGCGAAGGATTCATACAGGCGCCTAGCAACACAGCCAACGACACCATCGAAAGCGCGGAAAAAAACCGCCGCATGAAACGCAAACCTGCCGACTTGAACATGGTTCATCTCCCTGAATGACGCGATCAGTGCTATTCGACTGACCTCGTCCGGGGCCACTGCAGTCTGTGAGCATTGAACGTGCTTTTTCAGGGGAGCGAAACTGTCAAAGTTGACAGGTGGATGAGTCCTCTCCGTTAAACAGACCGAATCACAACATCGTGAATTCAACCGCGATCCTTACCCCGCAACATGCTATCCAGCACCTCATCGCGCCGCACCCAGCCGTGAAATAACGCCGCCGCCAAATGCAGCAGCACGGTCAGAAACAGCAGATACGCCAGATACCCGTGAGCCTTGCGCAGGAACGCAAACACCTGCGCATTCGCCGGTACGATCGAGGGTAACTGCAACGAACTGCTGAGCATCACTGGGTCGCCGGCCGCCGAAATCATCGCCCAACCGAGCAGCGGCAGGATAACCATCAAGGCGTACAGCAAAGCATGCGAAGCCTTGGCCGCGAGCACTTGCCAGCCCGGCAAGTCCGCCGGCAGCGGTGGCTGTCGAGTGGAAAACCGTACCGCCAGCCGCACGATCACCAGCAGCAGGATCGCAACGCCCAAGGGCTTGTGCAGATTGATCAGCCATTCATGGCGCTCGGACACCGAGGCGGCCATGCCCGCGCCGATAAACAGCATGGCGATGACCATCAGCGCCATCAGCCAGTGCAGCAGTCGAGCCAGCGGTGCGAAGTGGTTCGGTTGAGCACTCATTGTTGTGCCTCCTGTTTAGCGGCAGGCAATTGGCTGACTTCGCTGGTACGACGCAAGTAGGACTTGGCGTAACCGGCTGAACGAGCGGCCAGCAGCGGGTCGTCGGAACCTTCGATACCGGCGGGCAGTACGAGCGGGTCGTAGTTGATGTCACGGCACTCGCCATTGAGTTGCGGCTCGGCTCTTTCCAGCACCAGGGTGCCGGCGTTCACCACTTTTCGACCTTCGGGCCAGGTCTTGCTGGCGTCATTGACCGGGTCGCCGGGGTTGGCCAGCGTGATGTTCAACTGCCAACGCAGCGGGCCTGTGGAAATACGCTGAACCAGGTCTTTCTCCAGAAAGTCACCTCCCTCCGGCGCCGTGGCACCCGCCGCGTCCTGCGCCATCGGCACCATGCTCCAGCGCACCGCCTGCCGTTGACCGGCCGCGTTCACCAGGTAAAACGCATTGACGCTGTTGTAGGTTTCCGTCACGTAACTGGCCGACGGCTTGGCGGTTTTGATCCAGGCCAGGAACGGTCCGGCTTCCGGATGCGAACCGAAGAACGCCGGCACCGCAGCAGGATTGGGTTTGCCGGTGGCCGGGTCCGGTGACTGGGCTTGCTGCAATTGGTAGAACGCCTCGGGTGTGCCTACCGGGAACACCGGCATGCTGTTCATCCCGGTGCGCCACTGCTGGCCGTTGGCCTGGGTGAAACGCAGTGCCAGGCTGCGGATCGGCACGCTGTTATCCGGCGCATAAGGATTACCGGCCGGCAAGGCGAAACGTCCGACCACCGGAGTCCGCGCGTCATTGAAAACCTGAGCGCTGGAATAGCTGCGTGCTTCGCCGCTGCTCTCGAAATGCCCGATCACGCACACGCCTTTTGAGTGGTTACGCCGAAACCCCGGGTGCACGCCGTTGTTGGTTTCCAGCACATTGATCAGCTTTTTCGGCGTCAGACGCTGTGGGTCAAAGGTGCCATTGACGTAGGCAAATGCCCCGGCGACTGCGGCGACCACCACGGCGATAGCGCCCAGGCGCAATACCAGGCTCGCGGCACTCAAGGGTGGCCGGGTTGGCGGTGATGAGCGATCTACCATGAAAGACTCCAGGGCCATCGGCCACAAGTGAGAAGGATCAAGCAGACGCACCCCGTGAAGGTTTATTCCATCGCGCGGTGTTTATTTTTTCAGGCGTGGAATAACCTCGAATGCCGGGCGTCTTCCTAGTCCAGCGTAGTGACTAGTCAGAAACTCATGAACGATATCGACGAACAACTGAGAGAAATCATTCCCAGATTGCGACGGTTTGCCGTGTCGTTGACGCGCAGTCCCAGCAGTGCGGACGATCTGGTCCAGGCCAGTCTCGAGCGGGCGCTGTCGAGTTGGGGCGACAAACGCCCCGAGGGCGATTTGCGCGCGTGGCTGTTTTCGATTCTTTATCGGCAGTTTCTCGACGCTCACCGGCGCTCCCGGCGTTATGCGCGGATGCTCGAATTCTTTACCGGACGTGACGATACCCAGCCGTCGGTAGAACGCACCGTGATCGCCCAATCGACCCTCCAGGCCTTCGATCAGCTCACGACCGAACAGCGCGCGCTGCTGCTTTGGGTGTCGGTGGAAGGCCTGAGTTACAAAGAGGTCGCCGAGATTCTCGACGTCCCCACCGGCACCGTGATGTCGCGCTTGTCCCGCGCCCGCCAGGCCTTGCGCCAACTCAGCGACGGCGAAATCACCCGCCCTTCCCTGCGGAGACTCAAATGATCAGCATGCCCCCGAGCGAGCGAGACCTGCACGCCTATGTCGACCACCAACTGAGCGATGACGACCGACGCCTGGTGGAGACTTTTCTGGCAAGCAACGCAGAAATGGCTGCTCAAGTGCGCGCCTGGCAGCAGGACGCCCAGCAACTGCGCGCGGCCCTGAGCGGCGCCTTGCAACAACCCGCCAACCCGGACCTCGACCCGGCGCTGATTCGCCAGCGCCTCAAACGACAATCGCGCCGCCATCTGGCCAGCGCCGCAGCGTTGCTGATAGCGGTCAGCATCGGCGGGGTCAGCGGCTGGCAAGCCCGGGAGATGACGCTCATCAGCGCTCAGCAACCCATGACCGATGCCCTGCAGGCCTATCGTTTGTTTGCCCAGCAAGGCATTTTGCCGGCCGACTACAAGGCCAGCGACAACGGCGATATGCAGGGTTGGCTCGACCGATATTTCACTCAGGCCAATCGCTTGCCGGACCTCTCGAACGCGGGCTTCAAACCGGTCAGCGGACGGTTGCTCAGCACCGAGCAAGGACCGGCAGCGATGGTGGTTTACGAGGGCCAGGACGGGCACAAGATCAGCTTTTACGTGCGCCCACCGGGACCGAAAAACTTCTTCCTGCCCCGTGGCAGTCGCAGCGATGGCGAGTTGCAGGCCGAGTACTGGTCGGGGGGCGGTTACAACTATGCGATGGTCAGCCCGACCGATACACCGGCGGCGCAGATGCTCAGGCAAACCGTGCAGTTCTGATCACACCATTACCCTGTGGGAGCGAGCCTGCTCGCGATAGCGGTCTGTCACCGTCAGGCCGTCATCGCGAGCAGGCTCGCTCCCACTGGGAATTGGTGTAGGTTTCAACCCTGCCCGAACACCTGCGAAGGCCGGCGCAACAGCGGGTCGAATGGATTGATTCGCGGTCCGATCAGCGCCGCTTCGCGCTTGAGCATTTCCACCACCGTCGGCAAGCGATCCGGCCCGAGGCGATCACTGACGGTGGCCACACTCAACGCCGCCACGGCCCGCCCTTCACGGTCCAGAATCGGCACGGCCACCCCGGCCATGCCCTGCAACACGCCAGTATTGCGCCCGGCGTAACCGAGCTTGCGCACGTTCTCCACTTCCGAGCGCAGGAACACCTCGTCATACAGGTGAAAATCCTTGAGACGCGGCAGGTTGTAGTGAATCACCGTGTCGCGCTCCTCGTCCGGCAGAAACGCCAGAATCGCCAGGCTGCCCTGCCCCACCCCCAGCGCTACCCGCCCGCCGATGTCCCCGGTAAAGGTGCGAATCGGAAACGGCCCCTCGCTGCGGTCCAGGCAGATCGCATCAAAGCCACTGCGCGCCAGTAAAAACAGCGAATCCCCCAACGATGCCGACAGTCGCAGCAACGCCGGTCGCACCAGTTCGCGCAGGTTTCCGGTATTCCCGGCACGCGCCGCGAGCGCAAAAAACTCCAGGCTCAGGCGATAGCGTTTGCTGCGCGCGTCCTGCTCGACCATACCCTCGTCCATCAGGCTGCGCAGCAAGCGATGCGTGGTCGGTTGCGACAAACCGATACGCTGGGCCAGTTGCGTCACCCGCTCCCCACCCTCGACGGTGTCGCCCAGACTGCGCAGCACGGCAAACAGCCGGGAGACCGCACCGACACCGACGTCATTCCTGCTTTCATTCCGCTCAATGGAATCCGACATGACTTTTCTCAATAGTTAATTTACTCACCGAATGAAACTGAAAATAGTCATCGCTTCAGTGAAATAGGCCATTGAGCCCATCCTAGTCTTCGTCCTACTCTGCGTCCATACAGGGGCGATTCGAACAACAGCGGCAGCCGACTCAAGTCGAGCGCCAACGCACCCGGCAACATCTTTCGTATCTGCCCATACAAAAAAGCGCGCCTTCGGGCGACGCATAACAATCTCAGGTGGAGCGCAGTTATGGCTTTTGTGCAACTTGAAGGACTCGGCAAACGTTACGGCGAGATCGACGCCGTCGTCGCCACCAATCTCTCGGTCGAGAAAGGCGAGTTCGTCTCGCTGCTCGGCCCCTCCGGCTGCGGCAAAACCACCACCCTGCAAATGATTGCCGGCTTCGTCGAAGTCAGCAGCGGGCGCATTGTGCTGGACGGTCGCGACATCACCCACGCCAAACCCGCCAGCCGTGGCCTGGGGGTGGTGTTCCAGAGTTACGCGCTGTTCCCGCACATGACCGTGAAAGACAACGTCGCCTTCGGCCTGCGCATGCGCAAAGTGCCCAACGGCGAGTTGCAGCAACGGGTGGACCGCGTGCTGAAGCTGGTGCGATTGAACCAGCATGCCGAGCGTTACCCACGGGAACTCTCCGGCGGTCAGCGTCAGCGTGTTGCGTTGGCCCGAGCGCTGGTGATCGAGCCACCGGTCCTGTTGCTCGACGAGCCGCTGTCCAACCTCGACGCCAACCTGCGCGAAGAGATGCAATTCGAGATCCGCCGCATCCAGCGCGAAGTCGGGATCACCACGCTGATGGTCACTCACGACCAGTCCGAAGCGTTGTCCATCAGTGATCGCGTGGTGGTGATGCAGGCCGGGCGCATCACTCAGATCGACGCGCCCTACACCCTTTACGAACACCCGCGCACCGAGTTCATTTCCGGCTTCGTCGGCAAGGCCAATCTGCTGCCCGGTGAACGCGACAGTGCCGGTGTCGCTCAGGTCTGCCACCGCGGCGATGGCGAGCTGACGTTGAGCCTGCGCCCGGAAAAAATCGATCTGCGCGATGCCGGTTCAGGTCGTCTGCAAGGGAAAATCGTCAGCCGCTTCTTTCTCGGCAGCCAATGGTTGTACGGCGTATCGACGACCCTGGGCGAACTCTGCGTGGTGCGGCGCAACGACGGCTCGGCGCCGATGAACGAAGGCACGGCGGTCGGCCTGGACTGGGACGCGGCGCTGCTGCGGGTGCTGAGTGTCGACGAGGTGTCGGCATGAGCCTGATCATTGCGATGCGTCAGGGACGGCAAGGCTATCTGTTGTCGGCGCCGGCACTGGCCTTGTACCTCGGCTTGCTGGTCATCCCGCTGATGCTGACGCTGGTGCTGTCGTTCAACGTCTTCGACTACAGCTCGGGGATCAACGACGACGCCTACACCGCCGACCATTACAGCAGCCTGCTGGGCGACCCGTACTTCTACGAGATCTTTCTGCGCACGATGTGGATCAGCGCGCTGACCACCTTGCTTTGCGTGGTGATCGGCGTACCCGAGGCCTACATCCTCAGCCGCATGGGCACGCCGTGGCGCTCGATTTTTCTGATTCTGATCCTCACGCCGCTGCTGATTTCGGTGGTGGTGCGCGCCTTCGGCTGGAGCCTGTTGCTGGGTGCCGACGGCCTGGTCAACCAAACCCTGCAAGCCTTCGGCGGCTCGCCGATGAAGCTGCTCTACACGCCGTTCGCGGTGGTGATCGCGCTGGTCCACGTGATGCTGCCGTTCATGATCATTCCGGTCTGGACCTCGCTGCAGAAACTCGACCCGGCCGCTGAACAAGCCGCCCTTTCACTGGGCGCCAGCCATCTTACGGTGATGCGCAAAGTGGTGTTGCCGCAAATCATGCCGGGCGTGCTCTCGGGCACGTTGATCGTGTTCGGTCTGGCGGCCAGCTCGTTTGCCATTCCCGGTTTGCTCGGCGGACGCCGGCTGAAGATGGTCGCCACGCTGATCTACGACCAGTACCTGTCAGAACTCAACTGGCCCATGGGCGCGGCCATCGCCGTGGCCCTGCTGTTGCTCAACCTGCTGATCATGCTGTCGTGGAACCGGATGATCGAAGGCCGCTACAAGAAGTCATTGGGATAACTCGTCATGTCCAAGAACGGTCCTTTCGCCCTGCTGTTCCATACCCTGGTGGTGCTGTTCATGATGGCGCCGCTGGTGGTGGTCTGCCTGGTCGCCTTCACCCCGGAAAACACCCTGAGTTTGCCGACCACGGAGTTTTCCCTGCGCTGGTTCCGCGCGGTGTTCGAGCGCGCTGACTTTGTCGATGCGTTCTACAACAGCCTGATCCTGGCGTTCTGTGCCGCGACGCTGGCGACGCTGATTGCGGTGCCGGCGGCGCTGGCGATCACCCGTTTCGAGTTCCCCGGACGGGACTTTTTCAACGGTCTGTTTCTGTCGCCGATCATCATTCCGCACCTGGTGCTGGGCGTCGCGTTGCTGCGCCTGTTTGCGCTGATGGGCGTCAACGGCAGCTTCGCCTGGCTGATCTTCGCCCATGTGCTGGTGATCACGCCGTATGTGCTGCGGTTGGTGCTGGCGTCGGCCATCGGCCTGGATCGCAGTGCCGAACACGCCGCGCAATCCCTGGGTGCCGGGCGCTTCACGCTGTTTCGACAAATCACCTTGCCGATGATTTTGCCGGGGGTCGCCGGTGGCTGGTTGCTGGCGTTCATCAACAGTTTCGACGAAGTCACGCTGTCGATCTTCGTCACCTCGCCGGCCACGCAAACCCTGCCGGTGCGGATGTACGTGTACGCCACCGAATCCATCGATCCGATGATGGCGGCGGTGTCGGCACTGGTGATTGCGCTGACTGCGCTGACGATGATTCTGCTTGATCGGGTCTACGGCCTGGATCGGGTTCTGGTGGGCAAACAATGAGGGCGCCATGGCTCTGCTGAAACGACTGGCCGAAGGCGACCGCCCGGCCCTGCACTTCACCCTCGACGGCGCGCCGGCCACCGGCCTGCTCGGCGACACCCTGCTGACGGCGGTGCTGACCAGTGGCGAACACTTGCGCGGCAGCGACTTCAGCGCCGAACCCCGGGCTGGGTTTTGCCTGATGGGGGCGTGTCAGGACTGCTGGGTACGCCTGGGCGATGGCCGCCGGGTGCGCGCCTGCTCGACGTTGCTTGAAGCCGGGCAACAGATCAGCCGCGAGCCGGGGCGTTGCGTATGACAGTCATTTCTCCAATGCGCCCAAAAGATCGCAGCCTTCGGCAGCTCCTACGCCGTGCGCGGTCTCCTGTAGGAGCCTGCGATCTTTTGATCTTGAATATCGTGGGGTCTATATGAAGTCTGTGGTCATCATTGGCGCAGGCCCGGCCGGGATTCGTGCGGCGCAGACGCTGGTTGCCCATGGCGTGCGCCCGGTTCTGCTGGACGAAGCCGCGCACGGTGGCGGGCAGATTTATCGGCGGCAACCGGCGAACTTCAAGCGCTCGCCGGTCAAGTTGTATGGTTTCGAAGCACGCAAGGCCAGCGCGCTGCATCAAACGATCGACACGCTGCGCGAGCAACTCGATTACCGTCCCGAGACCCTGGTGTGGAACGCCGAGGACGGTGCGCTCGACACCGTGCATGAAGGCCGCGCCGCACGGTTGGCGTTCTCCCGGGTGATTGTCGCCACGGGGGCCACCGACCGGATTCTGCCGGTGCCGGGCTGGACGCTGCCGGGGGTCTACAGCCTCGGTGCGGCGCAGATCGCCTTGAAATTTCAAGGCTGCGCCATCGGTGAACGGGTGGTGTTCGCCGGCAGCGGACCGTTGCTGTACCTGGTGGCTTATCAATACGCCAAGGCCGGTGCCAAGGTGGTCGCGGTGCTCGACAGCTCGCCCTTCAGTGCCCAGGCCCGCGCACTGCCCGGCCTGCTGTCGCAACCGGCCACCCTGGCCAAAGGCATCTATTACCGAAGCTGGCTGACCGCCCACGGTATCCCGGTGCATCAGGGTGCAACGTTGAATCGCATTGATGGCGAACAACGCGTGCAGTCGCTGAGTTGGTCCAACTCAAAAAGCGAACATCAACTGGAGTGCGACGCCGTAGCCTTCGCCCACGGTCTGCGCAGTGAAACCCAACTCGCCGATCTGCTCGGCTGTGAGTTCGCCTGGAACCCGCTCAACCGCGCCTGGCTCCCCCAGCGTGACAGCGCTGGTCGCAGCAGTGTCGCCGAGGTTTACCTGGCCGGTGACGGTGCCGGCATCATGGGCGCCGATGCGGCCGAAATGGCCGGCGAGCGGGCCGCCCTCGCCTTGCTCGAAGACATCGGTTACCTGATCCCGCCGCAGCGTCCCACTGAACTGGAAAACGCCCTGAAGCGCATCGGCGATTTTCGTCTGGGCCTGGAGCGAGCCTTTGCCTTCCCCGAGGACTGGGCCAGCAACGCCACGGATGAGGTGATGGTCTGCCGCTGCGAAGAGGTGCGGGCCGGCGATATCCGCGAGGTCGTGCGTGAGGGCCACTGGGAGATCAATCGGGTCAAGGCTCACTGCCGGATCGGCATGGGTCGCTGCCAGGGACGCATGTGTGGCGCCGCCGCTGCGGAAATCATTGCCTGCGAAAGTCAGCGGCCGGTGTCCGGCATCGGCCGACTGCGCGCGCAGGCGCCGATCAAACCGCTGCCGTTTGGTCTGGAGGTGGAGCCATGATTGAAGTCGATGCAGTCATCATTGGTGGCGGCATAGTCGGCGCCTCCGCTGCACTGTTCCTGAGCAAGGCTGGGCGTCGCGTGGCGCTGCTGGAGCGAGACTTTTGCGGCTCGCACTCCAGCGGTGTCAACTATGGCGGCGTGCGCCGGCAGGGTCGTCCGCTGTCGCAATTACCGTTGTCGCAACGAGCTCACGCCATCTGGGGACAGTTGCCGCAGTTGATCGGCATCGACGGCGAGTATCAGCGCAGCGGCCACTTGAAACTGGCGCGTAGCCTCAACGATCTGCAGGCGTTGCAGGACTATGCCGTCAGCAGCCAGGGTTTCGGCCTCGATTTGCAGGTGCTCGACCGCCGTCAATTGCGTGCGCGGTTCCCGTGGGTCGGTGAGGTCGCCGTGGGCGCCTCGTTTTGCCCGGATGACGGCCATGCCAACCCGCGACTGGTGTCCCCGGCGTTTGCCCGGACGGCGCGGCGCCATGGTGCGCAAGTTCATGAACAGTGCGCGGTGACCGCGGTGGAACACGACGGTCAGCGCTTTCGCGTCAGCACTCAGAACGGCCTCGAACTGCATGCTCCCTGGCTGCTGAATTGCGCCGGAGCCTGGGCCGGCAACCTCGCAGCACAGTTCGACGAAGCGGTGCCGATGCACGCCGGGCACCCCGCGATGCTGGTCACCGAGCCGTTGCCATGGGTGATGAATGCCAGCACCGGGGTCGAGGGCGGCGGTATTTATGCGCGCCAGGTCGCTCGCGGCAATTGCGTGTTGGGCGGCGGCCAGGGTTTTGCCCTCGACGATGCCCGCGCACGGCCCGGTCAACACGCGGTGATCGAGATCCTGCGCCAGGCCGTCGAGCTCTATCCATTTCTTGAGGGCGCCCAGGCGATTCGCACCTGGAGCGGCACCGAAGGTTACCTGCCCGATCGCCAACCGGTGATCGGCCACAGTGGTACTCAACCCGGTCTGTTGCATGCGTTCGGCTTTGCCGGCGCGGGTTTTCAGATCGGCCCTGCGGTGGGCCAGGCGCTCACCGAGATCATCTGTAGCGGCGCGTCAAAGACGCCGCTGGATGCGTTTTCCATCACCCGGTTTCACTCCATCTCCGTTGCTTGATAGAGGAAGGTCGCGCCAATGAATAACGTCAAACGCAGTGCACTACTCGGTTTCTCCTGGCTAAGTTTTTCTTGCGTGGGCGCCCTGCTCACGGTCAGCCAGGCCCAGGCCGAACCGACGCTTTACCTGGGCATGAACGGCGGGACCATGGAGCGGCTCTACGCCGACAAGGTGCTGCCGGTTTTCGAGAAAGCCAACAACGTCAAAGTGGTGATCGTGCCGGGCACTTCCGCCGATATTCTGGCCAAGGTTCAGGCCAGCAAGGGCAATCCGCAGATGCACGTGATGTTCCTCGATGACGGCATCATGTACCGCGCCATCGCTATGGGCTTGTGCGACAAACTCGAAGACAGCCCGACCCTGGCGCAGATTCCGGCCAAGGGCCGTATCAAGGATCAAGCCGTGGCGGTCAGCCTCGGCGTCACCGGGCTGGCGTACAACACGCGGCTGTTCAAGGAAAAAGGCTGGAACGCACCGACCTCATGGATGGACATGGCCGACCCGCGCTTCAAGGACAAACTGGTGTTCCAGTCGATGGCCTCGTCGACCTTCGGCCTGCACGGGTTCCTGATGTTCAACCGGATCCAGGGCGGCAGCGAAACCGACGTCGAGCCAGGGTTCAAGGCCTGGCCGAACACGGTCGGGCGCAACGTGCTGGAATACATTCCAAGCTCGGCGAAGATTTCCGAAATGCTCCAGACCGACGAAGCGGCGCTGTTCCCGCTGACACCCACCCAGGTCACCGCGCTGAAACTCAAGGGCATGCCGGTGGAGTACGCGCAACCGAAGGAAGGCGCCGTGGTGCTCAACGTCGCCGAATGCGCGATTGCCAACAATACCCAGCCGGAACTGGCGCAAAAACTTGCAGCCTTTTTGCTGACGCCTGAAGCACAGGCCGCCGCACTTGAAGACGGCGACCAGATCCCGTCCAACCCGAATACCCCGACCACCGACAAAACCCGCGGCCAGGTCGAGGCGATGAAGCAGTACCTGACCACTGCCATTGCGATCGATTGGGATCAGGTCAACGAACAGCGCCCGGCGTGGAATGCACGATGGAATCGCAGTATCGAGCGGTAGCTTCCGGCGTAGCACTCTCTATGTAGCAGCTGTCGAGCCTGCGAGGCTGCATCCGGCTGCGGAGCAGTCGCCAATCCATTCACCGCGGTTCATCTGGAAAGCCGAGGTATCTGGTTTACGACTGCTCCGCAGCCGGACGCAGGCTCGACAGCTGCTACACATACCGTTGCTGCCGGGTTCACGTCCAGCACCACACTGTCCAGATACGTCCCCCCGCTGGCGCTTGTCGACACAACTGGAATGAAAATTCCCCCATTGGTTACACTAGGCCGCCGCCGCTCGGGGAGCCGGCCTTAAGATCAGGGGGGACATCACCGTGGCCGTTCGACCGCCCAACCGTTCGCGCTTCACACCTCGCTGGCCCGCGCTGCGCCGCTTCTTCGGCAAGGCATCGGCCGCCCCCGCCAGCAGCACCGCGAGCGGACGAGTGGTCCACGACTACTTCCATCACAAGGCCCACTCCCAGGGCTACACCCTCAGCCACAGCCAGCAGCGCGTGATCGACTGCATGGCGCAGCACGCCACGGCGTTGCTCGGCACGCCGGCGAAAACACTGCCAGGCCTTTACCTGCACGGTGCCGTGGGGCGCGGCAAGAGCTGGCTGCTCGAGGTTTTTTTCCAGGCCATCCCCCTTGCGGCAAAACAGCGCCTGCACTTCCATGAGTTCTTTGCTCGACTGCACCAAGGCATGTTCAATCATCGCGATCAACCCGACGCCCTGGCGGCCACCCTCGATGAACTGCTGTGCGATTGCCGGGTGCTGTGTTTCGACGAGTTTCACGTCCACGACATCGGCGATGCGATGCTCATTACGCGGCTGTTCAAGGCCCTGTTTCGCCGGGGCATCCTGCTGTTGGTCACCTCGAACTACCCGCCGGAAGGCTTGCTGCCCAACCCGCTGTACCACGCACGTTTCAAACCGGTGATCGACCTGATCAACGCGCGCATGCAGGTCATGGAAGTCGGCGGTCCCCACGACTACCGCAGTCAGGTGCGAACCCACACCCTGCAGCTGTTCGCTCAGGGTCATTACGTCTGGCCGGCGACCGTGGCGCAGCGTCAGGCGTTGAACCTGCCCGCACCCGACGCCCCGGCCATTGCGCTGCCCGTCGGCACCCGGCATCTTCCAGCCCGATACCGCGAAGGTCGAACCATCGGTTTTACCTTCGACGATCTGTGCGACCACCCGACGGCGGTCATGGATTACCTGGAGCTGTGCCGGTGTTTCGATCACTGGATCATCGACCAACTGCCCGATCTCGCCGCGTGTTCAATCGCCGCCCAGCAACGCTTCATCAACCTGATCGACGTTTTGTACGACCAGGACAAGCATTTGATTCTGCTCGGACAGCGGTCGTTGCGCGAAAGTCTGGGTGGCGATGCCATTGATCTGGCGCGCACGCGCAGCCGGTTGGGGCAGTTGGTGGAGATCAGGGAGGCGTAGGTTTTGTATTGCCTGTCAGATCGCTATCGCGAGCAGGCTCGCTCCCACAGTTGACCGGTTTGCTTGGACGGACGCGGTCTAATGTGGGAGCGAGCCTGCTCGCGAAGGCGGACTGACAGTCGCCACACCTTTCCCGCTATCATGTCGCCCATTTCCAGGCCCCCGCGCCCTTCTCTCGATCAATAGCGAATCTGTTCATGCATACCCTTGCCCAACTGCGCGCCGGCCAATTGTCGGGTATCACCCGCCTGGACCTCGGCGGCGGCCTGACGGAGTTTCCCCGGGAGATTTTCGACCTCGCGGACTCGCTGGAGGTGCTCAATCTCAGTGGCAACGCCTTGAGCAGCCTGCCGGACGACCTGCATCGCCTGACCCGTTTGCGCGTGCTGTTCTGCTCGGACAACCTGTTCACCGAACTGCCCGCCTGCCTGGGCCAATGCGCCGCACTGACCATGGTCGGTTTCAAGGCCAACCGCATCGAACACGTGCCGGGCGTCGCGCTGCCACCGTTATTGCGCTGGCTGATCCTGACCGACAACGCCGTCAGCGAACTGCCGACCGAGCTGGGTGAGCGCCCGCTTCTGCAAAAACTCATGCTCGCCGGCAACCGCTTGCAGCGTTTGCCCGAGAGCCTGAGCCAGTGCCATCGACTCGAGCTGATCCGCATCGCCGCCAACCAACTGACCGAGCTTCCCGAATGGCTGCTGACCCTGCCGAGCCTGACCTGGCTGGCCTACGCCGGTAACCCGCTGGAAACCGAAGCCGACGCGGCGGCCCTTGAAGCGACCGCGAACATTCCCTGGTCCGCGCTGCGCCTGGAGCAGCAACTGGGCGAAGGCGCTTCGGGGGTGATTCACCGGGCAACGTGGGAACGGCCCGGCCAACCGGCCACCCCGGTCGCGGTCAAACTCTACAAAGGCGAAATGACCAGCGATGGTTCGCCATTGCACGAGATGAACGCCTGTATCACTGCCGGTATCCACCCCAACCTGATCCGGGTCGAAGGGCGGATCGTCGGGCATCCGCACGCGCAGGCCGGGCTGGTGATGGAGCTGATCGATCCGAGCTACCGCAACCTGGCCGGCTTGCCGAGCCTGGCCTCCTGTAGCCGCGACGTCTACGCCAACGACACCCGGTTCAGCGCTGGCGTGGCTTTGCGCATCGCCTGTGGCATCGCTTCGGTGGCCGAGCATTTACACCGCCAGGGCATCACCCATGGCGACCTCTATGGCCACAACATTCTGTGGAACGAGCAAGGCGATTGCCTGTTAGGGGACTTTGGCGCGGCGTCATTCCACGCCACCTCGGACAGCCTTGAAAGTCGCGCATTGCAACGGATCGAGGTGCGGGCATTCGGGGTTCTACTGGGGGAATTGCTGGAGCGGATCGACTCGGGGTTGAGCGATGAGGGGCGCGGACAGTTGGAGGATTTGCAGCAACGCTGCTGCCAGCCGGATGTAATGATGCGGCCGGGGTTCAGCGAGATTGTGCGGGAGTTGCAGGGTTGGTGACCGCCGCGCGGTCAATCGCGAGCGGGCTCGCTCCCACATTGGTTTTGTGTCGTACACATGGTGTGTGACCGACACAGATCTATTGTGGGAGCGAGCCTGCTCGCGATGGCGTTGTCACTGAAGAAACAGATTAACCCGCCAACCCGACAAACATGTCCTGCACGTCATCATGGTTATCGAGGCCTTCCAGGAACGCTTCGACTTCAGCCATCTGCTCATCGCTCAGGCCGCTGACCGGGTTCTTCGGCTTGTAACCCAACTTCGCCGACAACACGGTGAAACCCTGCTCGGGCAAGGCTTTTTGTACCGAATCCAGGTCGCTCGCTTCGGTGATGAACAGCGTCGCGCCGTCTTCGGCAGGTTCGAAATCCTGTGCGCCGGCTTCAATCGCGGCCATTTCCGGATCAGCATCCGGGCTATCCGGGGACGCCTCGATCATGCCCACATGGTCAAAGTCCCAGGCAACGGAACCGGAAGCCCCGAGCTGCCCCTTACGGAACGCCACACGGATTTCGGCAACGGTGCGGTTAATGTTGTCGGTCACGCATTCAACGATCAACGGCACCTGATGCGGTGCGAACCCTTCATACGTCACGCGATGGTATTGCACGGTTTCGCCGAGCTGGCCGGAGCCTTTCTTGATCGCACGTTCCAGGGTTTCGCGGGGCATCGAAGCCTTTTTCGCCTGCTCGACCACCAGACGCAGGTGTGCGTTGGTGGTGGTATCGGCACCGTTGCGTGCAGCAATGGTGATTTCCTTCACCAGTTTGCCGAAGATCTTGCCCTTGGCGTTGGCTGCCGCTTCTTTGTGTTTAACCTTCCACTGTGCGCCCATTACTCACTCTCTTATCTGTGGCGCCGAGACATCTATTGGCCGACGCTTTGCGCAAGTTTATACGGCCTAAAGTTGGCAATCGACCAAAAATTCCACTCTGTCACCGGCATGACGGATCGACATCTTCACCGGTAGTTGTAGGGCGATTCTGAAACGTCGATTTGCGGTGACCATAAAGGGCCGCGGTTTCGTACCCTCTGTGCCCATATTCCATGGCAGAAGCGCGTTCGATGCAAAACGACAAGGAAAGTCCCTTCACCCTGACACTCCTCGATGGCGATTTGAGTTTTCAGGTGGTGCAGTTCAGTGGCCATGAAGCTCTCAACCAGCCCTATCGATTCGACATCGAAGTGATCGGCCTGGCACCGGCCATGAACCCCGATCGGTGGCTGCAACAGCCGGTTTTCCTCAGCCTGGCAGATGGTCGGGGCATTCACGGCATCGTTCACAGCGCCAGTTACGAACATCGCGGCCCGCACCGGATCGGCTCCAGACTGGTGTTGGTGCCCTGGCTTCAAAACCTGGACCGACAGCGCTCTCGTCGGGTATTTCATCAACTCGGTGTGCCCGCCATCCTGCGCCAGCTGCTCGCAGAAAACGCGCTACCTGAAGGCAGCTATCGCTTTGAACTACCGAACGGTCGCTATCCCGTCAGGCCGTTTTGCATTCAGTTCGATGAGAGTGACCTCGCGTTCCTGCAACGGCTCTGCGAAGAAGAAGGCATCCACTATCACTTCGAACATCAGCGCGACGGCCATGTGCTGGTACTGGCGGATGACAGCCTGAGTTTCCCCCAGGAACCGCTGCTGATGCCCTTCCACAGCGAAACGCCCCACCACGCAAACTTGCCGGTGATCAGTGAATTGTTCCAGCGCCACACCTCGCCTCCAGTCACCCTGCGCCCCGCTCCACAACAACTCGACCGCGAACAACTCAGTCGTCGAATACTGGAGCGCCTTCGTTGCCAGCATCGGCAGATACAAGGTCAAAGCAACCATAGCGAATTGCGCAGCGGACGAATCGTCCAAGTGTCGGAACATCCGCTCTCGAACTTCAACGACCAATGGCTGCTGACCGAGATCCGGCATCAGGGCCAACACCCGTCGATTCTCGCCCGGAACACCACCGACATTGCCCGGCGTTACAGCAATCAGTTCACCGCCATTCCGTGGTCAACGGTGTTCCGGCCCGCGCTCATACAAGCCAGACCCGGCATTCCGGGCTTTCAGACGGCTCGGGTGCTGGGTCCTGTCGGCCAACCCGCTGTGGTGGATGATCAAGGTCGGATACAGGTCAGGTTGTGGCCTACCCCGGAGTCCGATGACGATGAATCCACCGGCCTCTGGCTACCCGTGGTCCTCGCAGCGCCGGACGGTCGCGTCGATACGTCCAGGCTACCTGTGGCCGGAACCGAGGTGCTCATCAGTTTTCTCGACAGCGATCCGGATCGTCCGGTGTTGTGCGCCGTTGTAAGCCATCTGGCAGCGCCTCGACCCGCCCTGCAACCACGCGGCGGCGACCGTCTACTGCTCGATTGGCTGGTCAACCGCCAGACCTGATCAGCCCTTGTCAGCCTTGCCCGCCGCCACCGCAAACTTCGCCAGGTGCACATCCAGGTGCCGTGGCAGGTCCAGGCAGGTTTCGCCTCATCGCGAGCAGGTTCGCTCCCACAAGGGTTTTGCGTCAGACGCAACATGCGTGACCAACGTAGATCCCTGCTCGCGATGAGGCCCGATCAGTCGACATCGATATTGAATGGCCGTCCGCTATCGCGAGCAGGCTCGCTCCTACAGCAGGAAACTGCGCTTTTTTGCTGTCTATCAGCTGAACCAACGCATTGCCCCCCCCTTGAACCTCAGGCAAACCCGAAGAAACAGGCTTACAGTTAATGAACACCGTCGAACAAGAACGGTGGACGTGAGACCCGACCTGTGAGGAACACCGTATGCCGTGGAAAAATTCCGACTCACGCTACAGCACCGTGTCGATCGCGTTGCATTGGTTGATGCTGGTTTTGCTGGCGCTGGTGTACGCCTGTATCGAATTGCGCGGTATCTTTCCCAAAGGCAGCGGTGGCCGGACGCTGATCACCGAATCGCACTTCATGCTCGGTCTCACGGTGTTCGTGCTGGTGTGGCTGCGATTGTTCGCGCGTAGTCTCGGCCCGGCACCGCAAATCTTCCCGGCGTCGCCGCACTGGCAGACCGTGCTGGCCAGGCTGATGCACTGGGCGCTGTATATTTTCATGATCGCCATGCCGATTCTTGGCTGGCTGGTCACCAGCGCCAAGGGTCATCAAGTGATGTTCTACGGTTTCGACTTGCCGCTGCTGGTCGCGGAAGACAAGTCACTGGCCAAACAGATTCAGGGCTGGCATGAACTCGGCGGCACCATTGGTTACTGGCTGGTCGGTCTGCATGCCGTAGCGGGGATTTATCACCACTACGTAGTGGGCGATAACACACTGCTGCGGATGATGCCCAAGCGTGGTTAAACACCGTTACCGAAAACACACATCACTTGTGGCGAGGGGGCTTGCCCCCTCGCCACAAAAGTACAAAGCGTTCTCTAGGTTTGTGAACTGAAACCCCGTAGGCCCTGCAAGCCGCCGGTATGGATGAATATCAGGCGCGTGCCCCTTTCGAATCTTCCGGCTTCGACGTGCTGGTTGAGCGCCAGCAGCGCTTTGCCGGTGTACAACGGTTCGAAGGGAATGCCGCTGGCCTGTTCGGTCTGTTCGATGAATTCGAGTAACACTGGATCGACTTTGGCAAAGCCACCACGACTGGCGTCGAACAGTTCGTAAACAGGATTCTGCAAGCCCGCTTCTTGCACTATCGACTCGACCTGCTGTGTCACGCCATGATCGCCGGGCACCGCGAGCGCGCCGTAAACCGGGTGGTCACCCGCTTCGGCCAGCACCAGGCCGGCCAGGGTCGTGCCGGTTCCGCTCGCCAGCCACCAGCCACTGTAATCGGTCCAGCCCAGATCGCTCAGTTGTTCCCTGACCATTGTCTTCAGCTGCATGCAGCCCTTTGCTCCCGGCAAACCGCCACCACCTTCCGGCACCGGATGCAGACCGGGATACTGCGCCTGCCATGGCCGCCAGAAACCCGCCTCATGCCGCGCGCGATAACCGCCATAACCGAGCCAGTGCAACTGCATGCCGAACGCCTGCAAGTCCTTCACCGTCGGGGTGTCTTGCGGATGACCGCGTAACAGCCCGACGGTGGTGAACCCGAAGCGCTTGCCGGTGGCCGCCAGAGCATGCAGATGATTGGAGTGAGCACCGCCCAGGCTGATGATGCCTTCGGCACCGACAAGGTCAGCGGCTTTGAGGTGTTCGATGAGTTTGAACCACTTGTTACCGCTGATCAGTGGGTCGATCTGGTCCAGGCGCAGGATGGCGACTTCGATACCTGATCGGGTTAGCCAATCAAGATGCAGAAGCTCGAGCGGGGCTTGGGGTAGCCGGTGGGAAGAGGGAAAAAGCATTGGCGCCTGATTGTGCTCAGTAAAGAGCCAGCATTCTAGTCGCTCAAAGGCAGCCATCGCGAGCAGGCTCGCTCCCACATTTGATCTTTGGCGCGACATAGATCCAGTGTGGGAGCGAGCCTGCTCGCGAAAACCATTGGCACGCTCGACCTGCGGTTTACAACTCCGCCGCCAGACGCGAACCCTGATTGATCGCCCGTTTGGCATCCAGCTCCGCCGCCACGTCCGCACCACCAATCAAATGCACGTTCTGCCCCGCCGCCACCAGACCGTCATGCAACTCACGCAGCGGATCCTGCCCGGCGCAGATCACGATGTTATCCACCGGCAGCACTTGCGGCTCGCCGGTTTCGCCGATGCGGATGTGCAGGCCTTCGTCGTCGATCTTCAGGTACTCGACGCAATTGAGCATCTGCACCCGCTTGTTCTTCAGACCGGTGCGGTGAATCCAGCCCGTGGTCTTGCCCAGGCCATCGCCGACCTTGGATTTCTTGCGTTGCAGCAGGAACACTTCACGCGCTGGCGCATGCGGTTCAGCCTTGATGCCGGCCACACCGCCACGCGCTTGAAGATGGGTATCGATGCCCCACTCTTTCCAGAACGCTTCGCGGTCCTGACTGGTGGCAACGCCCTGATGAACGAGGAACTCCGAGACGTCGAAACCGATACCACCGGCGCCGATCACGGCGACGCGCTTGCCCACCGGTTTGCGTTCGAGGATCACGTCCAGGTAGCTCAGCACCTTGGCGTTCTCGACACCCGGAATCGCCGGTGTGCGTGGCGCAATGCCGGTGGCGAGGATGATCTCGTCGTAACCGCCTTCAACCAGTTTGGCCACGTCGACGCGGGTGTTCAGGCACAGTTCGACGTTGGTGGTCTGCAGTTTGCGGTTGAAGTAGCGCAGGGTTTCGAAGAACTCTTCCTTGCCCGGCACACGCTTGGCGATGTTGAACTGGCCGCCGATTTCGCCGGCCGAATCGAACAGCGTCACCTGATGACCACGCTCGGCAGCCACGGTCGCAGCCGACAGCCCCGCAGGGCCGGCACCGACCACCGCGATTTTCTTGATCTGCTGCACGGGCAGGTAATTGAGTTCAGTTTCATGGCAGGCCCGCGGGTTGACCAGGCAGGTGGTCAACTTGCCGCCGAAGGTGTGGTCCAGGCAGGCCTGATTGCAACCGATGCAGGTGTTGATTTCGTCGGCGCGGCCAGCGGCGGCCTTGTTGACGAAGTCCGGGTCGGCGAGGAATGGCCGCGCCATGGAGACCATGTCGGCATCGCCTTCGGCCAGGATCTGTTCTGCCACTTCCGGGGTGTTGATGCGGTTGGTGGTGATCAGCGGAATGCTCACCGAGCCGCGGAGCTTGGCCGTGACTTTGCTGAATGCACCACGTGGCACCTTGGTGGCGATGGTCGGAATCCGCGCTTCGTGCCAGCCGATACCGGTGTTGATGATGGTCGCACCGGCCTGCTCGATGGCCTTGGCCAACTGCACGATTTCTTCCCAGGTGCTGCCGCCTTCCACCAGGTCGAGCATCGACAGGCGGAAGATGATGATGAAGTTCGGGCCTACGGCTTCGCGTACACGGCGGACGATTTCCACCGGCAGGCGCATGCGGTTTTCGTAAGCGCCGCCCCAGCGGTCGGTGCGGTGGTTGGTGTGAGCGGCGAGGAACTGGTTAATGAAATAACCTTCGGAGCCCATGATCTCGACGCCGTCGTATTCCGCTTTTTGCGCCAGGGTCGAACAGGTAACGAAATCGCTGATCTGCTTCTCGATGCCTTCCTCGTCCAGCTCTTTAGGCTTGAACGGGTTGATCGGCGCCTGAATCGCGCTCGGTGCAACCTGTTTCGGGCTGTAGGCATACCGGCCGGCGTGAAGGATCTGCATGCAGATCTTGCCGCCCGCCTCGTGCACCGCGCGGGTCACGATCTGGTGTTTGAGCGCTTCTTCTTCAGTGGTCAACTTGGCCGCACCGGAATACACGCCGCCCTCGTCGTTCGGACCGATACCGCCGGTGACCATCAAGCCAACGCCGCCACGGGCACGCTCGGCGAAGTACGCGGCCATGCGCTCGAAACCGCCGGGTTTCTCCTCAAGACCCGTGTGCATCGAGCCCATCAGGGTGCGATTGCGCAACGTGGTAAAACCCAGGTCCAGCGGGGCCAACAGGTACGGGTAATGAGCGGCGGTCATCGGTAACTCCACAACGAGCGTTCACGGAAAAAGTGTGGGCGCTCTTTGGCGCCCCTCTGTCATGTGCAACAGACTATGGGCACTCCCCTGGTCGCTCAATGACCGTAACTGACAACTTATTGATCCAAATGTGCAGCGCCCCTTGGCAAGCGCTGGCATGGGCCCTACCCTAGTCAGCGAATCCTGCACACGGCCGTTGACTGTCTACCCATGCGCAAACTTCTGTACCTGACCTTCTCCATGGCATTGATTGCCGTCCTCACGACCTACGCCATGTGGGCCGCGGATCGTCCGGTGGGTCATTACCTGTCGGATTTGCGCATCGATCTCGCCGTCGACCAGGGCACCCCCGCCGACCGTGGCAATTTGCTGGGTATCCAGCCTGAACTGTTTCCCACCGATTATCAAAGCTCCGAGCGCTTGCATCGCAAACTCGCAGCCTATTTGCAGAAGGCTCAGGAACAAGGCCTGCTCAACGAAAAAACCATCGTCGTGTTGCCCGAACATGTCGGCACCTGGCTGATGGTCAGTGGCGAGAAAGACGAGCTGTACCAGGCCACCACCCTCAAGGAAGCCATGAACTGGCTGGCGGTGAGCAACCCCTTGAAGTTCGTCCGCGCCCTGTTCAATGCCAAGGGCGACAACCGCCTGGACGATGCCCATCTGCGCATGAAGGCCAAGGGCATGGCCAAGGATTACCAGGCACTGTTCGGTGGTCTGGCGAAAGAGTTCCACGTGACCCTGGTGGCCGGCTCCATCGTGCTGCCCGAGCCCAGCATCATCGACGGCACCCTGAAAGTCGGTCGCGGTGCGTTGTATAACAGCAGCGTGGTGTTCGGCCGCGACGGCCTGCCGATCGGCCAGCCCCAGCGTCAGATGCATCCGATTTTCGATGAACATGAAGTGATCAAGGCCAATGGCGAGCATACGCTCAACGTCGTCGACACCCCGGCCGGACGCCTGGGCGTGCTGATCGGCAGCGACAGCTGGTACCCGGACAACTACCGCAAGCTCGATGATCAGGGCGCGCAACTGGTGGCGGTCCCGGCGTTCGTCATCGGCCGCGAGGCCTGGGATAAACCGTGGCGCGGTTACAAGGGCTTGTCGACACCCGGTTCGGTCAGCCTCAAGGCCGGCGAGCTCAGCGAGGGCCAGGCCTGGCATCGCCTGACATTGACCGCTCAACCGCCCAGCAGCCAGGCCATCGCCGGCATGAGCGTTTTTCTGCGCGGTCAGTTCTGGGACCAGGGCAGCGCCGGTCAAAGTTTTCTCAGCAGCAACGGGCAGCATTTCGCCGGCGGCAATGCCCGTGGCGCGCGCTTGCTGAATCTCTGGTTGTAACCCATGAAACCGTTGCCGATGCGTCTGGGCGATCTGTCGGTGGGCTTTGTTCATAGTCTGGCCGACGCCGTACGCAGCCACGGTGTCGACCCTCAGCCATTACTCGAGCAATACGGCCTCGATACGGCTCGCCTGAGCGAAGCCGGTGCCCGGCTCTCCATCCCGCGTTACATGCGCCTTGGCCACGGCGCCATTCAACTGACCGACAACCCGGCCCTGGGTTTGCGCATGGGCCAGCTCAGTCGCTTGAGCCAGGCCGGCCTGGCCGGGGTCACCGCCGCCCAGGCGCCGACGGTGCGAGAAGCGGCGCGCTGCCTGATTCGCTTCGAAGCCTTGTACGGTTCCAACTATCGCGGCCAATCGAGCTTTCACGAAGACGCCCAGGGCGCCTGGCTGCGGTTCTATTCCATCAGCCCTTACAACGCCTATAACCGCTTCGTGGTGGATTCGATCATCTCAGGCTGGTTGCAGCAATTGTCCAGCGTCAGCCCTGCCCCGCTGCGCGCCGAACGCATCGAGATCGAGTTCAGCGAACCGGATTACCGTGACGCTTATGCCGTGCTGGGCGATTGTCCGATCCAGTTCGGCGCCGAACAGAATCAACTGCGCCTGAGTCTGGCCAGCCTCGCTCAGCGCAATCCGGTGCACTGCCCCAGTACGTGGCGGCATCTGCTGCAACTGTGTGAACGGGAACTGGAACAACTGACACGCACCCGCAGCCTGCGTGAACGCATCACTCAGTTACTGGGGCCGTTACTCAATGGTGGTCGGGAACCCGACCTGGAAGAAGTGGCGGCACGCCTGAAGCTGCCCACCTGGACCTTACGCCGCAAACTCGCCGAGGAAGGCACGCAATTTCGCGCAATTCTCAACGACACTCGTCGCGACCTGGCCATGACCTACATCCGCGACACCGAACTGGCGTTCGGTGAAATCGCCTACCTGCTGGGTTTTGCCTCAGCCGAAGCGTTTCAACGGGCCTTCAAACGCTGGAGCGGCCAGACACCCGGCGAATTTCGCCGCAGTCATCGCCAATCCGCCTGATGCTCACAGCTCGGTGGCGTCTTCGGCCGGTTCCAGCGGGTCCAGTTCAAACGCCTGAAACTCGAGCAGCTCTTCTTGATAATCGTCCATTGTGAATCCCCCACAGCCCGTTGAAAAAAACGCCTGAATAAATGACCTGCGCCCTGAGCATAAAGTGCCCGCGTGAAAGAAAAATGACGCAGGCACGACGCTACGCCGCTACTTGATAAAACGTAGCAGGTGGTCAGGAATTTATCACAGGATTTTTTCGATACAGACCGTAGGAACGGGCCTGAGTTGACGCGGGTCAATCTTGAAAACGGTTCCGGGATCAGTGTCGACTGAACCGCCCCCGGAACGTCAGAAGCCGATTACTGGCTGGTGACAGGCATGGCGCTGATCGGCTCGCTGGGTGGGGGCAAGCTCGAGTCCGTCGGTGGTGGCGTGACGGTTTCCGTGGACGGTGCCGGTTCGGTGCTTTCGGCCGGACTGATCGGCGCAGCTTCAGGCGGCGGAGCAACCGGTTCCGAGGCAGCTGGTGCCGGGGCAGGCTCCGCGGCCGGGGCTGGAGTCGGTTCGGCTGCAGGTTCCGGAGTTGGCGCCAACGGAGCCGGTGCGGATTTGGCTTCAGGCACGCCCAGAACGGTTTTCGGCTTTTCGGTGATGTGTGCGGCCTTTTTCGCTTCCGGCGGCAGGAACAGCTCGACCAGGGCAAAGAAGCGCTCGTAGAACTTGGGCGACGATACGGTTTCGCTGGCGACCTTGACCATCGAGTCGTCGGACGAGCCGATCGGCATCGATACCGAGCCCAGCACGCCCACACCGAGACTGGCGGAGTTGTTGGTCTTCTTCAGCGCATAGCGATCCTGCAGGGCATTGGCGAACATGGTCGCGTGGTGGCCCTCGCTGCCATCATCGGCACAGACCACACTGAAGCTGATCTCCATGTGGGTCTCGCCAGTCTGCTGGAAGCTCTTGTGCCCGCTGACCAGTTTCGGGTCGCTGCTGGTGATGATGTAGCCCTGGCTGAGCAGCGCCCGACGGGCGGCTTCGCAGGTTTGCGCATCGGTTACCGGGTAATTGCGTGAAAATGTTCCGGAGTCGTCAAAGCTCTCATGCTCATAGATGGGGGCTTTCTTCGACGAGCAACCGGCCGCGACGGCCAGCACCAACGCCAGCCCGACAACCCGCATGGGAATTGATTTAAACATTGAACATCCTGAGAGAAACGGTCCGGGGCGTATTGTGCAACAGATCGATGCTTAGCGTCGCACCGATTAGTGTCTTGAAACAGTTACAGGGTTACTGACCCTCGTTTGCAGGAAAAAGTCGCGCGCATAAATGATCGATGAACACTCGCAGCTTGGCGGCGGCGTGGCGGCTGGACGGCCAAAGTATCCAGAATGTGCCAGCATGCTCCAGGTAATCGTCGAGCACCCGCTGCAATCTGCCGTGCCTTACGTGGTCATGGACCATGAAGTCCGGCAGACAGGCAATGCCCATCCCCTGAAGGGCCACAAAACTCACGACTTCGATCGAGGTGCTGACCATCCGCGTCGGCAGCACCGGCTCCGGGTCGCCAGCCCCGCGACGCAAAGGCCACGGCTCCAGCTTACCGGTGGCGTGAAAGGTGTGACGCAGGCAGGCATGACGGGCGAGATCCGTGGGTGTCTGCGGTATACCGTGAGCCTTGAAATACTCAGTCGTGGCGACCAGCACCATGCGAAATCCGCCGAGCGGCCGCGCCATCAGTCGGGAATCCTTGGGTCTGCCGGTTCGCACCACCGCATCGAAGCCCTCCTCGACCACATCCACCATGCGGTCGGACAAATCGATATCCAGTTCGATCTCCGGATACAGCGCCATGAACTCCGTGAGCACCGGCATCACCAGCCCGGACACCAGCGGCAAGCTGATCCGCAGCTTGCCGCGAGGCGCCGACGCGGCATTACACAGCTCGAATTCGGCAGCCTCGACCTCGGCCAGGATCTTGCGACAGCGCTCCAGAAACAGCGCGCCTTCCGACGTCAGGGTGATGCTGCGGGTGCTGCGATGGAACAGGCGCACGCCCAGCCGCGTCTCGGTGCGGGCGATGCTTTTGCCGATCGCCGATGACGACACTCCCATCAAACGCGCGGCCTGCGTGAAGCTGCGGGTCTCCGCCACCTGCACAAACACCGAGATACTGCCCAGACTATCCAATCCGTTACCCTCGCGATTAACGACATCCATGTCCGATATGTTCGGAACCTTAACCTGTTTTTCCCGGAGGCGCAGCGCCCTACGCTCTGTCCGTGGCTACTCACCTGACAGGGACCTGAACGCATGAACGAACCCGAATTGACCGTGCAATCACTGCGCACCGAAGCACAAGCCCGCGAACGCCTGCCCCTCAGTGGCCTGCTGGCCCTGGCCACCGCCGGTTTCATTACCGTACTGACAGAGGCCATGCCGGCCGGCCTGTTACCGCAGATGAGCGCGGACCTGAACGTCTCGCAAGCGTTGGTCGGGCAACTGGTGACGCTGTACGCTATCGGCTCGCTGCTGGCGGCGATCCCGCTCATCATCGCCACTCGCGGATGGCGCCGCCGCCCCTTGCTGCTGACTGCGATTGGTGGCTTTGCCATCGTCAACAGCATTACCGCCCTTTCAACCGACTATGCGCTGACACTGGTTGCCAGGTTATTTGCCGGCATCTTCGCCGGGCTGCTCTGGGCTCTGGTGGCCGGGTATGCCAGCCGCATGGTTGCACCGCACCTGCAAGGCCGGGCCATTGCCGTGGCGATGCTCGGTGCACCGCTGGCCTTGTCTCTCGGGGTACCTGCCGGGACATTGCTGGGCACGGTCGTGGGTTGGCGGCTGAGCTTTGCGATCATGACGGCGCTCACCTTGATCCTGATCATCTGGGTGCGCTGGCAGGTTCCGGACTTTCCCGGTCAAATCGCCGAAAAGCGCCTGCCGCTGCGCAAGGTGTTTGCCCTGCCGGGACTTCGCTCGGTCCTGTTCGTGACCGTTTCCTACGTGCTGGCTCACAACATTCTCTACACCTACATCGCCCCTTTCCTGCAGCCGTCCGGACTTGCCGCAACAATCGATCGCGTGCTGCTGGTCTTCGGCCTGGCGTCAGTGCTGAGCATCTGGATCGTTGGCAGTCTGATCGACCGCTGGTTGCGCGAACTCGTGCTGATCAGCGGCGGGTTGTTCATTGTGTCGGCACTGGCGCTGGGATTTTGGGGCGAATCGGCGGCGGTGGTCTATGGTGCCGTGGCCGTCTGGGGACTGGCGTTCGGGGCGATGCCTTCGCTGTTGCAGACCGCTTCGGCGAAAACGGCCGGGGATGCGGCGGACACCGCGCAGTCAATGCTGGTGACGATGTGGAACATCGGGATTGCCGGCGGCGGACTGGCGGGAGGATTGTTGCTCGATAGCCTGGGAGTAATGGCGTTCCCGTGGGTGGTCGCCGGGTTACTGGTACTGACCTTGCTGGCCACGGCGAACGCGCGGACCGACGGTTTCCCTTCGGCGCGCTGAAACAAAAAACCCCAGCCTTGGGAGTATCAGTTTTTTTGTGTTCGGGCTGGTTAGGGCCTGCCGCTGCTTAAAAACAAATGCCCCGACTTGTCGGGGCATTTGCTTTTCTGAAATCTGAAAAATAAAGGGCCTCTCTGCCCATCAACGCCATCAGCTTTTGTGCTCCCAGCACCTTGATCGCCCTTTTCAGGTTGTAGGCTTGTACCGCCAATGCCATTTCGGCTCTGGCGCCTTTCAGCTGTCGCAGCAAGAACCGGCCATTGCCAAATAGCCATTGCTTGAGATTGCCGAAGGGGTGTTCGACGATGGATCGCCGGCTAACCATCATCTCGGGATGGGCCCGCATTCGCTGCTCCATCCGTTCAAAAGCGGCTTCATGAGCATGGCGCGTGAGGTAGCGGCGGCTCGTTTGGGTGCAGCGGCTTTTTAACGGACAAACGTCACAATCGGCGATAGTCGCCTGATAAATCCGATTGCCTTTGTTAATCTGCTTAAGTGTTAGCAATTTACCGCCAGGGCATTGATAAGCGTCGCGTTGTTCCTCGTATTTGAAATCCGTGCGATCAAAAAACTCAGTACCGTCACCTTGATTGTTGACCGAGCGATTAGGCGGTACGAACGCCGTGATGCCGGCATCTTCACAGGCTTGAAACTGTTCGCCATTGGAGTAGCCGGCATCGGCCGTGACGCTTAATTGCGATTGATTCAGCTCAGCAAGCAGCTTTTGCCATCGGCTCAAGCTGCTGCCGATCGGCGCCATCCTGAGTTACCTCGTGGTGCAGAATCAGACAATGCTCAGCATCCACAGCGCTTTGGATGTTGTACGCCACGAACGTGCCAGAAGGCGTCCGCATTTTTTGCGCATCGGACTCGCCCACAATGGGTTGAACCAGACCTTGAGCTTCCATCAGCCCTTGGCAGGTCTGGTTATTGGCCTTTTTTATCTGCAACTCCCGAAGAGCCGTTTGCACGGCTGAGCGATTGATCGACTCTCCTCCCTCATTACGATCCGCTTCATCGAGCTGCGCCAGATAGCGCGCAATTCGCTGATTGAGCACCGCGTCCTGGTGCTTGAGTTTTTTCGGGGTCATCTGTTTGCGGCTTGAGGGCAGGATCGTACGAAGGGCGTCCGGTGGCCTTGGGTCTGGCTTTGTCGAAACCCAGTGGCTCAAAGTCCAGAAGCGAAACATAGGCTTCGATGACGCGAACCAGATGGTCATCAGGAATAAGTTCGTCCAGCGACACTGGAAACAGTGCTGTCTGGGAGCGGTTTTCACCTTGGATATAGCGCATAAGAAAAATGCCCGTATCTTGCGATACGGGCATTTTCTTTAACCGGCCAGCAGATTGCTAGGTTTTCACACAGTCTGCTTTCGGCTGGGGTCTTCATGTTGCGGGAAACTCAGTCAGGCATCAGAAACGCTTGATGTCCGCTTCGCTTTCCAGCTGTTTGCGGTACGCCGCAAAGTCTTGCTGGCCAATGCGCGAGGCGAGGAAGCGACGGTATTGAGCCTTCTCTTCTTCGGTCGGTGCAGCGGCTTCGTTCACGCTGTTCAGGCGCACGATCACCAGGCTGCCATCAGATAGGGTCACGCTGCTGAAGGTCGGCTTGTCTTTGGTCGCTGGTTTCGGCATGCGGAACAGCGCTTGCAACACGGTTGGGTCGATCCCTTCCTGAGCACGAGTCGCGGCTGCGGTCACTTTCCAGCTCTGGCCATCAATTGCCTTGTCCAGCGGTGTCTTGCCCTCACGCAGGCTGGCGATCAGCTCATCAGCCTTGGTCTTGGCGGCAGCACTGGCGTGCTCCTTGGCCAATTGCACACGAATGGCGGCAGACACGCTTTCCAGCGGCAACTGCGCAGGCTTCAAATGCTCTTTGGCGCGCAGTACGATCACGGTTTCCGGATCGAGCTCGATGGCGGTGCTGTTGGCACCCTCATCCAGCACTTCAGGGCTGAACGCGGCAGTGATCACAGCACGGTTGGCCGTAACACCTTCGCCACCTTCACGCCCGAACGGCTTGGAGGTGTGGACGGTCAGTTTCAGGTCCTGCGCTGGCTGAGCCAGATCGGAGGCTTCGAACGACGAGTCTTCCAGTTGCTTGGTTGCCTCGACGAAACGCTGCTCGACCTGCTGGGCTTTCAGCTCACGGGTCAGCTTGTCTTTCAGGCTGGCCAACGTAGGAACTTCCGGCGCTTCGACACCCAACAGCTTGATCAGGTGGAAACCGAAGTCGGTGCGAACCGGTGCCGATACCTGATCCTTGGACAACGCATACAGTGCTGTTTCGAACGCCGGATCGTAGACACCAGGGCCTGCGTAGCCGAGGTCACCGCCGTTATTCGCCGAACCCGGGTCCTGGGAGAATTCCTTGGCCAATGCCTCGAACTTCTCGCCTTTGGCCAGACGTGCCTGAACTTCTTCGATCTTGGCCTTGGCTTGCGCCTCGGTCACCTTGTCGTTCACTTCGATCAGAATATGCGCGGCCCGGCGTTGTTCGGACAGGTTCGCGATTTCTTTCTGATACGCCGCTTGCAGGTCTTCGTCCTTCACAGCGACCTGATCAAAGAAGGAAGACTTCTTCAACTCGAGGTAGTCGATGATCACCTGATCCGGCGTCATGAACTCCTTGGCGTGTTCGTCGTAGTAAGCCTTGACTTCTTCGTCGGTCAACTTCACAGCCGCCGGGTCGGCCTTGACGTTCAGGGTGGCGAAATCGCGGGTCTGTTTTTCCAGACGGGCGAAGGACAGAACCTGTGCGTCGGTGACGAAACCGCTACCCGCCAGACCCGCACGCAGTTGACCGATCAGCATTTCCTGAGCCAGCATCTGGCGGAATTGCATGCGGCTGTAGCCGAGTTGACGGATAACCTGATCGAAACGCTCGGCGCTGAACTTGCCATCCACCTGGAATTCAGGTGTTTGCAGGATCACCTGGTCCAAAGCCGCTTCGGAGAAAGCGAATTTCGATTTTTCTGCGCCTTGCAGCAGCAGTTTGCGATCGATCAAGCCTTTGAGGGCCGATTCGCGCAGCATTTTTTCGTCGAGCAAGGAAGCATCGAAATCCTTGCCCAGCTGTTGCATGAGTTGACGGCGTTGCATATCAACCGCCTGGCTCAGCTCGTTCTGGCTGATTTCTTCGCCGTTGACCTTGGCCGCATCGTTACGACTGGTGGTGGCCTGAAAAATGGCGTCGAAACCGGTCAAAGCCATCAGTGCAACGATGACCCCGATAATGGTCTTGGCAATCCAGCCTTGTGAATTGTCCCTGATATTCTGCAGCATGCGTCCCCCAGAAACGGTTGAACTTCAAAATTAGGCAACCGTGGAGCGTGGGTAGAATCCGGATAGAAGAAAGGCGCATCCGAGGATGCGCCTTCTCGTAACTGGCGGAGCGGACCGAGGGTTCGAACTTGCGACCCTCGGTGTCTCGGACCGGCGACTTGCCGACTGGACTACCGCTCCGCTGCCAGGTCAGGCATGACCCCGACCCGGATAGGCAAAAACCTGAATCGAACTTAGTTGACAGCTTCTTTCAGTGCTTTACCGGCTTTGAAACCTGGTTTTTTAGCTGCTGCGATTTCCAGCGTCTTACCGGTCTGTGGGTTACGACCAATGCGAGCTGGACGATCAGTCACGGAGAAAGTACCGAAACCAACCAGAACAACAGAGTCGCCAGCCTTGAGAGCGCCAGTGACGGATTCGATTACAGCGTCCAGCGCACGGCCAGCAGCAGCTTTCGGGATATCAGCGGATGCAGCGATAGCATCAATCAGTTCCGACTTGTTCACTCTAAGTCCCCTTATATCTATTTGAGTTTGATTCTAAGTTTTTTGGTGAAAGCAAAAACAGTGCTGAATGGCCTACAGACACTTAAGAGCCGCTTTATAACAAGGGCTCTAAAAAGCTGTCAACAAGCCCCCCAGGCAAATGCGTACTAATGCGTGCTAATTCTTTCCTTAGAGTCAGACTCGCGTTTTTCATCCTTTGCAACTATCTCTGGAGCTACATCAGGTAAGGGCTCCGGCGCGTATTGCAGCGCAATTTGCAGGACCTCGTCAATCCATTTAACCGGTTTAATCTGCAGATCTTGCTTGATATTGTCAGGAATTTCCTTCAGATCGCGCACATTCTCTTCAGGAATGATCACCGTCTTGATGCCGCCACGGTGAGCCGCGAGCAGTTTTTCCTTCAAACCGCCGATCGCCAGTACCTGGCCACGCAGGGTAATTTCACCCGTCATGGCAACATCCGCGCGCACAGGAATGCCGGTCAATGCCGATACCAGGGCCGTGCACATGCCTACACCGGCGCTAGGGCCGTCCTTCGGGGTTGCCCCTTCCGGCATGTGGATGTGCGTGTCGCGCTTCTCGTGGAAGTCCAGGGGGATCCCCAGGCTCTTCGCACGGCTGCGGACGACCGTCAGGGCTGCGGTGATCGATTCGACCATCACATCACCCAGCGAACCGGTCTTGATCAACTGGCCTTTACCCGGAACGACGGCAGCTTCAATGGTCAGCAATTCGCCGCCCACTTGAGTCCATGCCAGCCCGGTGACCTGGCCGATCTGATCCTGCGACTCAGCCAGACCGTAGCGGAATTTACGCACGCCCAGGAAGTGTTCGAGCATCTCGGCAGTGACCTTCACCGAGAAGCGTTTTTCCAGTGCATGCTCTTTGACCGCCTTGCGGCAAACCTTGGCAATCTGACGCTCCAGCCCACGTACACCGGCCTCGCGGGTGTAATAGCGGATGATGTCGCGGATCGCCTCGGCGTCAAACTCAATCTCGCCTTTCTTCAAACCGTTGGCAGTAATCTGCTTGGGCGAAAGGTATTTGACGGCGATGTTGATCTTCTCGTCTTCGGTGTAACCCGGCAGACGAATCACTTCCATCCGGTCCAGCAGCGCTGGCGGAATGTTCATGGAGTTCGAGGTGCAAAGGAACATCACATCAGACAGATCGTAGTCGACTTCCAGATAGTGATCGTTGAAATTATGGTTCTGCTCGGGGTCGAGGACTTCCAGCAACGCCGACGCCGGATCGCCACGCATGTCGCTGCCCATTTTGTCGATTTCATCGAGCAGGAACAGCGGGTTGCGGACGCCCACCTTTGTCATCTTTTGAATCAATCTTCCTGGCATCGAACCGATATAAGTCCGGCGATGACCACGAATTTCCGCTTCATCGCGCACACCACCAAGGGCCATGCGCACGAATTTACGGTTGGTGGCGTGAGCAATCGATTCCGCCAGGGAGGTTTTACCCACGCCAGGAGGACCGACCAGGCACAACACCGGACCACGAATCTTCTTCACGCGCTTTTGCACGGCGAGGTATTCGAGGATCCGTTCTTTGACTTCTTCCAGACCGTAATGGTCGGCGTCGAGAATGTCTTCTGCTCGCGCAAGGTCCAGACGCACTTTGCTCTGAGCCTTCCACGGCACCTGAACCAGCCAGTCGATGTACGAACGCACCACGGTCGCTTCCGCAGACATTGGCGACATTTGCTTGAGCTTGTTCAGTTCGCCCTGGGCTTTGGCCAGGGCATCTTTCGGCAGGCCGGCGGCATCGATGCGCTTTTTCAGCTCTTCGATTTCGTTATGGCCTTCGTCGCTGTCGCCGAGTTCCTTCTGAATGGCCTTCATCTGCTCATTCAGGTAGTACTCGCGCTGACTGCGCTCCATTTGTTTTTTAACACGACCGCGAATGCGTTTTTCGACTTGCAGCAGGTCGATCTCGGCATCCAGCAACGCCAGAACGTGCTCGACCCGGGCCGACAAATCAATGATTTCGAGGATTTCCTGCTTCTGCTCGATCTTCAGGGCCATGTGCGCGGCCATGGTATCGACCAGGCGGCCTGGCTCGTCGATGCTGTTGAGCGACGACAGGACTTCAGCGGGGACTTTCTTGCCCAGCTGCACATATTGTTCGAACTGAGCCAGCAGGCTGCGGACAAACACTTCCGACTCGCGCTCGGGCGCGTCGACTTCGTCGATCAATGAGACTTCGGCACGGCAGTGGCCGTCCACTTCGCTGAAGCGCTCCACGGCGCCCCGCTGCTCACCCTCGACCAAAACCTTTACCGTGCCGTCAGGCAGCTTGAGCAGCTGCAGAACGGTGGCGATTGTACCTACGCGATAGAGTGCATCTTCACCGGGATCGTCGTCAGCAGGGTTTCTCTGAGCCAGCAGAAGGATCTGCTTGTCGCCCGTCATCGCAGCCTCGAGGGCTTCGATGGATTTCTCGCGCCCCACGAACAGCGGGATAACCATGTGCGGATAAACCACAACATCACGCAATGGCAGGAGAGGCAATTCGATGGTTGTCTTCATGATTTCGCCTCTACGGCGGCCATAAGGCCGTAAACAGATGGAAGTAAGCTTGAAACCAAGATGGGGGCTGCCTTCAAAAAAAACAAGCGCAAAGACAGTGTTAAAACGCGCAAATAGCAAAGGGGCCCGAAGGCCCCTTCTTTGTTCCAGCTGCGTGACGCTTAAGCGTCTGGCGCGGCCTTGGCAGCCGGCTCACTGTTTTCGTAGATATACAGTGGCTTGGACTTGCCTTCTATAACGCTTTCGTCGATCACTACTTTACTCACCTCGGACTGCGAGGGGATTTCGTACATAGTGTCGAGCAATACACCTTCGAGAATCGAACGCAGTCCACGGGCACCGGTTTTACGTTCCAGGGCACGTTTGGCGACCGACTTCAGCGCGTCGGCCCGGAATTCCAGGTCCACACCTTCCATCTCGAACAGCTTGGCATACTGTTTGGTCAGAGCATTTTTCGGCTCGGTAAGGATCTGCATCAACGCAGCCTCATCAAGCTCGTCCAGCGTGGCAAGTACCGGCAGACGACCGACGAATTCCGGGATCAGACCGAACTTGACCAGATCGTCAGGTTCGACTTCACGCAGGGACTCACCGACTTTCTTGCCTTCTTCCTTGCTGCGCACTTCTGCGTTGAAACCGATGCCGCCACGGGTGGAACGGTTTTGAATAACCTTTTCCAGACCGGAGAACGCACCACCGCAGATGAACAGAATGTTACGGGTGTCGACCTGAAGGAATTCCTGCTGCGGATGCTTGCGACCACCTTGAGGCGGAACGGAAGCGACCGTGCCTTCGATCAACTTGAGCAGGGCCTGCTGCACGCCTTCACCGGAAACGTCCCGGGTGATCGACGGGTTGTCAGATTTGCGCGAGATCTTGTCGATCTCATCGATGTAGACAATGCCCATCTGGGCTTTTTCTACGTCGTAATCGCACTTCTGCAGCAGCTTCTGAATGATGTTCTCGACATCTTCACCCACATAACCCGCCTCGGTGAGGGTGGTTGCGTCGGCGATGGTGAACGGAACGTTCAGCAAACGAGCCAGTGTTTCGGCAAGCAGGGTTTTACCCGAGCCTGTCGGGCCGATCAGCAAGATGTTGCTTTTGCCGAGTTCGACGTCGTCATTCTTTTTGTCACGCTGATTCAGGCGCTTGTAGTGGTTGTACACCGCTACGGCCAGAACCTTTTTCGCACGTTCCTGACCAATCACGTACTGATCAAGGATGCCGCTGATTTCTTTAGGCGAAGGCAATTTATGCGCGCTGCTTTCGGCCTGGGCTTCCTGCACCTCCTCACGGATGATGTCATTGCACAGGTCGACGCACTCGTCGCAGATGAAGACCGAGGGGCCGGCAATCAATTTGCGTACTTCATGCTGGCTTTTGCCACAGAAGGAGCAATAGAGCAATTTGCCGTTGTCCTCGCCGTTGCGGGTGTCAGTCATTCGATCGATCCAAATCCGATAGGCTTGCAACACAAGATGAAGGCTATTGCGGGCTTTTTCAAGTCCGCAGGCGGTCAGTTAACCTGACCACCTACATTTGGGCTGCTTAGGCGGGCATTTTACGCTTGTCGATGACGGAGTCGATCAGGCCGTATTCAGCCGCACGCTCAGCGCTCATGAAGTTGTCACGTTCGGTATCGCGCTCGATGGTTTCGAGGCTCTGGCCGGTGTGATGAGCCAACAGCTGGTTCAGACGCGAACGGATGTGGAGGATTTCCTTGGCATGGATGTCGATATCCGACGCCTGACCCTGGAAACCGCCCAACGGCTGGTGAATCATCATGCGCGAGTTCGGCAGGCAGAAACGCTTGCCGGCCGCGCCGCCCGCCAGCAGGAACGCGCCCATGCTGCAGGCCTGACCGATGCAGGTGGTGGAAACGTCTGGCTTGATGAACTGCATGGTGTCGTAGATCGACATGCCTGCAGTCACCGAACCGCCGGGTGAGTTGATGTAGAGATGGATGTCCTTGTCCGGGTTTTCCGCTTCAAGGAACAGCAGTTGCGCCGCAACCAGGTTGGCCATGTAGTCTTCTACCGGACCCACCAGGAAGATCACTCGCTCCTTCAACAGGCGCGAATAGATGTCATAGGCACGTTCGCCACGGGCGGACTGCTCGATAACCATCGGGACCAGACCGCCTGCGGCCTGGATGTCAGAGCTCTGCTGATAATAAGAATTGCGGGACATGTCTCGCAGTCACTCCCAAATAGTTATGTCTTGAATACGCATAAGCCAGCACGAAGGCTGGCTTATGGTGTGTACTTCTTACCGCAAAAACGATCAGTCGGCTTGTGGAGCTTCTACCGGCTTGACTGCTTCTTCGTAAGAGACCGATTTGTCGGTCACGCTAGCTTTCTGCAGAACAGTATCCACAACTTGCTCTTCCAGCACAACCGAACGGACTTCGTTCAGTTGCTGGTCGTTCTTGTAGTACCAGGACACGACCTGCTCAGGCTCTTGGTAGGCCGAAGCCATTTCCTGAATCATTTCGCGAACGCGGGCTTCGTCAGGCTTGAGGTCGAATTGCTTGACCACTTCAGCCACGATCAGACCCAGAACAACGCGACGCTTGGCTTGTTCTTCGAACAGCTCGGCCGGCAGTTGGTCAGGCTTGATGTTGCCGCCGAACTGCTGAACAGCCTGCACGCGCAGACGGTCAACTTCGTTGGACAGCAGGGCCTTCGGCACTTCGATCGGGTTGGTGGCCAGCAGACCGTCCATTACCTGATTCTTGACCTTGGATTTGATCGCCTGACGCAGTTCGCGCTCCATGTTCTTGCGAACTTCGGTGCGGAAGCCTTCCAGGCCAGTTTCCTTGATGCCGAATTGAGCGAAGAATTCTTCGTTCAGCTCTGGCAGTTTTGGCTCGGAAACAGTGTTCACGGTAACGGTGAACTCAGCAGTTTTGCCGGCCAGGTCAAGGTTCTGATAGTCCGCAGGGAAGGTCAGGTTCAGAACGCGCTCTTCGCCGGCTTTAGCGCCAACCAGACCGTCTTCGAAACCAGGAATCATACGACCCGAGCCCAGAACCAGCTGAGTACCCTTGGCAGAACCGCCAGCGAACACTTCACCGTCGACCTTGCCGACGAAATCGATATTCAGTTGATCATCGTTTTGGGCAGCGCGATCGGCCACTTCGAAGCGGGTGTTCTGCTTGCGCAGCACTTCCAGCATTTTGTCCAGATCGGCATCAGCCACGTCAGCGCTCAGGCGCTCTACGGTGATACCTTCGAAGCCGGCAACGGTGAACTCAGGGAACACTTCGAAAATGGCGACGTATTCCAGATCCTTGCCAGCTTCCAGCGATTTCGGCTCGATCGAAGGAGCGCCAGCCGGGTTCAGCTTCTGCTCGACAACCGCTTCGTAGAAAGAGGACTGGATCACGTCGCCGACAGCTTCCTGACGTGCATCAGCACCGAAACGGCGCTTGATTTCACTCATTGGCACTTTGCCTGGACGGAAGCCAGCAATCTTGGCCTTTTGGGCAGTCTGCTGCAGACGCTTGTTGACCTGAGTCTCGATGCGCGCAGCCGGCACGGTGATGCTCATGCGGCGCTCAAGAGCAGAAGTATTTTCAACAGAAACTTGCATGGATATTCCTCGTTGCACAGACGTTAGCCGGCCGTTTCCGACCCCAGAATCAAGGGCATGCATTCTAGTGGGTCATACTCAAGAAGTCACCCTACTGAAAACGGGTAAAAAAGCAGCAGGCAATTTATAGGCGGGGACAAACGGTTGTGCCTCGCCCTGTTAGCAATACAGCCAATCAAGCCAGGGCCCTGCACCAATCCTTCTATATATAGAAGGAATCGGCAATCCATCCCTGACAGCCGACCCCACAAGGGGACCGACGGACGAATCGGCATCATCGAGAAACACAAATGCGACGAACCAACCCGCCCTCTCGACCCGGAACCTGCGGTCGTTTTGAATATTTCGGCTTCTAAAACAAAAACGGCGCAGCCCTTTTCAGGTGCTGCGCCGTTTTCTGCTATTAAATAGCTACTTGTATGGTGCGGACGGAGAGACTCGAACTCTCACACCTTGCGGCGCTGGAACCTAAATCCAGTGTGTCTACCAATTCCACCACATCCGCGTATCAAGCTTTTAAAGCAAAGGCGCCAGATTATTAATCTGGCGCCTTTCTAAATATGGGGTGGACGAAGGGGATCGAACCCTCGACAACGGGAGTCACAATCCCGTGCTCTACCAACTGAGCTACGCCCACCATATTGCCATGTTGCGTTACTTGTGCCAAAGCTGCCTAATGGCGCACCCGGCAGGACTCGAACCTGCGACCATCCGCTTAGAAGGCGGATGCTCTATCCAGCTGAGCTACGGGCGCCTTGTTAATCTGTATTCTTGGACGATTACAAACTAAGTGCTTTCAGTCTCACCGAATTAAACATCAACTCTGCTTGACCTTCTTAACCAGTGCTAGGCTGTGCCCGACAAGTGCGACGAATGTTATAGGTGGCCCTGAGGGTCGTCAACTCTTTTTTAAAAAAAATTCATTTAATTAAAGGGGTTAGGGGAATTTGCAGACCAAGCGCCTTTGCCCTCACCTCATGACATGCGAGAATGCGTTCTCTTTTTTTCCCCTCTCGATGGTTAACCACGCGCAATGACTGCACAACTAATCGACGGCAAATCGATCGCCGCCAGCCTTCGCCAGCAGATCGCCAAACGCGTCACCGAGCGTCGCCAGCAAGGCCTGCGCACGCCCGGCCTCGCGGTGATCCTGGTCGGCAGCGATCCTGCCTCTCAGGTTTATGTCTCGCACAAGCGTAAAGACTGTGAAGAGGTCGGCTTCCTTTCCCAAGCTTATGACCTGCCTTCCGAAACCACTCAAGAAGCGCTGACCGATCTGATCGATCGACTGAACGACGACCCGGCAATCGACGGCGTTCTGCTTCAGCTTCCTTTACCGGAACACCTGGACGCCTCCAAATTGCTGGAGCGCATTCGTCCGGACAAGGACGTCGACGGTTTCCACCCTTATAACGTCGGCCGTCTGGCCCAGCGCATTCCGTTGCTGCGCCCCTGCACCCCCAAAGGCATCATGACCTTGCTGGAAAGCACCGGTGCGGATCTCTACGGGATGGACGCAGTGGTTGTCGGTGCGTCCAACATTGTTGGCCGTCCGATGGCGATGGAATTGCTGCTGGCCGGTTGCACCGTCACTGTCACCCACCGTTTCACCAAGGATCTGGCGGGCCATGTCGGTCGCGCCGATCTGGTGGTGGTCGCCGCCGGCAAGCCGGGCCTGGTCAAGGGTGAGTGGATCAAGGAAGGCGCGATCGTGATCGACGTCGGTATCAACCGCCAGGAAGACGGCAAACTGGTTGGCGATGTGATCTACGAAACCGCCCTGCCCCGCGCCGGCTGGATCACTCCGGTCCCGGGCGGCGTTGGCCCGATGACCCGTGCCTGCCTGCTGGAAAACACGCTGTACGCGGCGGAAACACTGCACAGCTGAGTCCAGTTACCGGCCACATCAGCCAGTAAAACGACCCCGCCCATGGCGGGGTTGTTTTTGCCCGCAGAAAAAGATCGACCATCCGCCGGAAAATGACTTTTTTTTCATGTTTCCAAGGACTTTCACCTCTCCCCTGAACAACCATCGACAGTTATTCAGCCATACTCCAGAATGTCGCGCTTTTACGAAATAGCCCGTTACATAACGGCTTATCAACACTTTATGAGTCTGCCCGCGTGAAAATCCGTCTTTCCATCCTGAGCTTGTTTTTTGCGATTACAGGGACTCTCATCGCACCGCTGGCCAACGCTGCCGAAACCACCTCGGCACCAAGGGATACCAAGCAACTGAAGATCGCTTCCGGCAGTGCATTGCTGCTGGACATGCAGACCAACAAGGTCATCTACGCGAGCAATCCCGACGTTGTTGTGCCCATCGCTTCCGTCAGCAAGCTGATGACGGGCCTGATCGTGGTCGAGGCCCGACAGAACATGGACGAATACCTTTCCATCAACATCAGTGACACGCCGGAAATGAAGGGCGTGTTCTCCCGGGTCAAACTGAAGAGTGAATTACCACGCCGGGAAATGTTGCTGATTGCCCTGATGTCCTCGGAAAACCGCGCCGCCGCGAGCCTGGCTCATCATTATCCGGGCGGGTATGTCGCGTTCATTGCCGCCATGAACGCCAAGGCCAAGGCACTGGGCATGACCAGTACCCACTTTGTCGAACCGACCGGTCTTTCCCCGCGCAACGTGTCCACCGCCCGTGACCTGAGCAAACTGCTGATCGCCGCACACAAGTACCCGCTGTTGACCGAGTTGAGTACCACCAAGGAAAAAACCGTGTCGTTCCGCAAACCCAACTACAGCCTGGGTTTCCGTAACACCGACCATTTGGTCAGAAAGCCGAACTGGGATATCCGATTGACCAAAACCGGCTTCACCAACGAGGCGGGTCATTGCCTCGTGCTGGTAACGCATATGGGCAATCGCGAGATGGCGTTGGTGATCCTCGATGCTTTCGGCAAATACACGCACTTCGCCGATGCCAGCCGTATTCGCAGTTGGGTCGAGACCGGCAGGAGTGCCGATGTGCCGTCGGTGGCCTTGCAGTACAAATCCGACAAGAACCTCAAAAGCCGCCAAAGCGGAGTGGTTGAAGCGTCGAAATAAGGCCTGCACGTGTAGGAGCGAGCTTGCTCGCGATGGTCTCAAGAGCGACGCGTTCATTCAGAAAAAGCGCGTTAAATTAACGTCCATCGCGAGCAAGCTCGCTCCTACAGCTAATGACTAATCATTGGGTAACGGCATCTGATCGTCATCCGGAATGCCATCTCCGGCGCTTGGATCTCTCGGAGGCTCCGTTGGCACCACCACCGGTCTGGCTAACGGGTCCCTTAACGGGCTGTCCGGATCCATCACCGGGTCGATATCCTTTTCAGGGGTGGTTGGAACGCTGTCCGGACGTTTGTCGTTGAAACTCGAATCGGTAGACATACGCACCTCACTGGGGCTCAGGGTTTCAGGTCAGCGAGTGGATCGTAAGGCTTTGCTGGAGCCTTGCCATTGTCGCCCGGCTTCACATCCCTGGGCGCCTTGGCAGGTCCGATGGGATCGACCTGAGGATCGGCGAGGTCCGGGGAATCGGGGTCGAAACCCAACTCATCGCCGGACGAATGCTCCGACGAATGCGGGCCGACGGGAGTATTGGAATGTGCCATGGTCGCCTCCTCAAGACTGGCCCGGAAAAATCCGGGCTCTTATACCTCAGAGGCCAAGGGCACCTGGCAGTGCCACGCAAATGACGAACGGAAACTTACTGCGCGGTCAGCGCCTTCTTCGCACGAGCCGCTGCCTGCTCCTGACCTGCCTGGGCAAGATCGTTTGCCGCCTTCAACCAGCGCGGCTGATCGACGTTGGCGGGAAGCTGGTTCGGCTTCTGGATCAACACCGCCCAGCCACCCGCGTCCTTGAAAGCCGACTCAAACGAGCCAAAGCTCATCAGCACCCGGCGATTCATCCCGGAGCGAAGCAACACGGTCTGCTTTTGACGGTTGTACCCGGCGAGAATGGCGTAACGCGGTTCAGCCCAGAACGCCGAGCCCTCCGTGAAACGCACCATCACCGGGTAACCGGCCGCGACCTGGGTCAGCAGCGCCGGCAGATTGTTGTCGAGGGGATAAACGACCATGCCGTACTCGCGGGCGAGGTTCTGCATGTTCTGCTGTAGCTGGGCTTCGGCGCCCGGCAAATGCAGGGGTTTGTCGAGCAAGCCCGGTGTAATCACGATGCCCTGCTGGGACAGCAGGCTGGCCAGGACCTGAGGTCCGCTTTGATTGCTTTTCCCACGGTAGAAGGTACCGCTGAGTTCGACCCGTTCCGGCAGACGCTTGATCTCAGGCGCCACACTCCCCGCGCAGCCAGCCAGACTTGCAACGCAGCCGACAATCAGCGTTGCACAAAGCATTCGAGAAAATACCCACACCATCATCACTCTCTTGTTCAGACGCCAGGCATTCGCGCTCCCGGCTTGGCTGTCGATCATAGGACGCCGCGCGGCAGCGGTATAGCCTTAACCGGCAGTTGATTGCATTCGATAGAGCGAACTGGTTGGTTACAGCCGACCTTTGGTCAATAGCCTGAAACACAGCAGCGACTAGACTGTCATTTGCAAGAGTGTGTGCCCGCAGCAGGGCAAAGAGGAGGCACCGATGAGCCTGACAATGACCATAGTGATGTTGATTTCCGGCTGGCTGGCCGTGGCCGCCGCCATGTTGTGGGGAGTCCTGCGTATTACCCGCCGGCACCATCACCACCCGGTTCAACCGGCGTCGCTTGCGAAAACCGATAAATCGACCAGACGCCACGCCACCGCACACTGACGGTTGCTTTTCAGTCAAAAAAAACGGCCGCCTGACCTCTTTCGAGTCAGGCGGCCGTTTCGTTTATCGCAGGTTATGCTTCAGTAGCAACACGCTTCTGCTTGGCCCGCCGCGAGAGCATGTTCAAGCTCTCGATCGTCGCCGAGAACGCCATGGCCGCGTAGACGTAGCCTTTCGGTACGTGGGCGCCGAAGCCTTCGGCGATCAGCGTCATGCCGATCATGATCAGGAAGCCCAGCGCCAGCATCACCACCGTCGGGTTGTCGTTGATGAACTTGGCCAACGGGTCAGCCGCCAGCAACATCACCAGTACCGATACCACCACCGCGATGATCATGATCGGCAAATGCTCGGTCATGCCGACAGCGGTAATGATGCTGTCGATGGAGAACACCATGTCCAGCATCAGGATCTGACCGATCGCGGCCGCAAAGCCCAGGGTCACGGTCGAGGTGGCCGACTTCGGATCTTCCGGTGCCGGGTCCATGCTGTGATGGATTTCGGTGGTCGCCTTCCACAACAGGAACAGGCCACCGGCGATCAGGATCATGTCCTTCCAGGAGAACGCGTGGCCGAGTATCTCGATCACCGGCTCAGTCAGCTGGACGATGAACGCGATGGTGCTCAGCAGGGCCAGTCGCAGGATCAGCGCCATGCCGATACCGATGCGCCGCGCCTTCTGCCGATGCTGCTCGGGCAGTTTGTTGGTCAGGATCGAGATGAAGATCAGGTTATCGATGCCGAGCACGATTTCCATCACCACCAGCGTGGCCAGGGCGACCCAGGCGGTAGGGCTTGCAGCAAGTTCTAAAAGGTATTCCATGGGTCAGTCCTGACTCGTTTAAGACGGTTTAGATTTCCTGGGACGAAGATTCGGTTTTATCCGTTTCTTTGGCCGGTTGTTCTTTCTTGCTGATCAGGCCGCCGGTGGCATCGCTGATCGCTTGTTCGGCGGCTTTGTGGGTGTCGTCGATCGCTTGCTTGGCGGTTTCGGCAGCCTTGCCCATCAGTTGCTGAGCGCTTTTTTCGGCCTGGTCGCAACCGGCCAGTACCAGTAAAGACGTGATCAGCAGCGCCGTGGTTTTAAGCTTCATGATGCTTTCCTCGATAGAACAGACGGAGCCGAAACGATGGCCCGTTGATAGCGACGCATTCTAGGGAGGCAAACACTTCAGGAAAATTCGTATTTTTAGCGGTTATACTTCGGCTTTTACGAATCCAGCCTCAAAACGTGCAAGGGCCCCGTAGGAACTGTCGAGTGAAACGAGGCTGCGATCTCTTGATCTTGCTCCTTAAAAGCAACGTCAAAGGATCGCAGCCTCGTTTCACTCGACAGCTCCTACAGATGATGTGAACAGGGGATTACAACGAGATGCTGAATTATCGACAGCTGCATTACTTCTGGGTGGTGGCCAAGACCGGCAGCATCGTGCGCGCCTGCGAGCAACTGAACCTGACACCGCAAACCATCAGCGGGCAGATCTCGTTGCTCGAACAAACCTACGGCATCGAGCTGTTTCGCCGGGTTGGTCGACAGTTGGAACTCACCGAAGCCGGGCGTCAGACCCTGCCCTACGCCGAGCAGATGTTTCAGCTGGGAGGTGAACTGGAATTGATGCTGCGGGCGCAACCCAATGAACAGCAGATTCTGTTTCGAGTAGGCGTGGCGGATGTGGTGCCAAAATCCATCGTCTATCGCCTGATCGCGCCGACCATGGAGCTGAGCGAGCCGCTGCGCATTACTTGTCGCGAAGACAAACTGGAACGCCTGCTCGCCGACCTGGCGATCCAGCGCCTGGACCTGGTGATCTCCGACAGCCCGATGCCGTCGCACCTGGACATCAAGGGCTACAGTCAGAAACTCGGTGAATGCGGGATCAGCTTTTTCGCCACCGCCGAACTGGCGGCACGTTACGGCCAGGATTTCCCGCGCAGCCTGCACGGTGCACCGCTGCTGATTCCCGGGCCGGAAACCGTGGTGCGCAGTCGCCTGCAACGCTGGTTCGCCGAGCAGCAGATCCAGCCGCGGATCGTCGGCGAGTTCGACGACAGTGCCTTGATGCAGGCCTTTGGCCAATCCGGCAGCGGGATTTTCATCGGCCCGAGCGTGATTGCCGACGAGATGAAACGCCAATACGGCGTGGAGTTGATTGGCCAGACCGACGCGGTCAGCGAGTCGTTCTACGCCATTTCGGTGGAGCGCAAGGTCAAGCACCCCGGCATTGTTGCCATTACCGAAGGTGCCCGACGCGAACTGTTTACCGAGATGTGATGTATCAGACGCAGACTTCGCGGGGTTTGAAGGTCATCAGCGCCATCGCCAACAGGATCGACACCAGGATAAAAGCGGCCGCCGCGAAACCAAGGCCTTGCAGGCCAACGCTGTCGATCACCCGGCCGCCGACCATGGCACCCAGGCCAATCCCGAGGTTGGCACCGGCGATGTTCAGCGACGCCGCGAATGCCGGCGCCTCGGGGGCAGCCTTCATCAAACGCACGTGACTGACCAGGAACAGCGCCGCTTGCGTCACGCCCCAAATCCCCATCGCCGCCGCCAGGCCAAGCGGCGAATGAATGTTCGGCACCAGCGCAACCATGCCGGCGATCATGAACGCGCAGAACATCACCGAAGCGATCAGCGGGTGACGATCCACCGCGCGACCGCCCAACGAGTTGCCAATCAGCCCGACCGCACCGAAGCCCATCAGGCACCAACCGACCACCGTGCCGTTGAACCCGGCCAGCCGCTCAAGGATGTCGGCCAGATAGGTGTAAGCGGTGAACATGCCGCTGAACACCAGGATCGACAGCAGCACATGGCCCAGCATCAGCGGGCTGCGCAGGATCCTGAACTGCGAACGGAAACTCACCTGATGCTGATGCAAGTTGGTTTTCGGCAGGTAGATAAACAGCAGCAGCGCCTTGGCAAACGCGATCACCGCCAGAATGCCGAAGGCACTGCGCCAGCCGAACGCATCGGAGATCAGCGTGCCCACTGGGATGCCGAACACCGTGGCGCAGACAATCCCGAAGCCGATCTTGGCGATGGCCCGTCCGGCGTAGTCCGGCCCGACGATGTCCACCGCCGTCTCACTGGCCAGGGCCCAGAACACCGGCAAGCCCAGCGCCGGAATCAACCGGGCGATGGCCATCACCCAAATGTTCGGGGCAAACGCCGCGAGGGTGTTGGCCAGGCCGAACATGATCAGCACGCTGATGAACAGCTTGCGTCGTTCGAACCTGGCGAAGTACGCGGTCAGGAACGGCCCGAACGCCGCCACGGTGAAGGCGAACAGGGTCACCAGCAAACCCGCTTGCGGGATGCTGACCGCCAGGTCTCGGGCGATGGCCGGCAGCAGGCCGACGATGATGAACTCCGTGGTCAGCACCGTGAAACCGGCGGCGGACAACAGAAGGATGGGCAGCAGCATGCAGAACTCCAGAAAACGACGACACCAGCGATAGCCCGAAGGCCCACTGGCAGAACATGAAAATGAGGATGGCGAATCTTAACAGAGTGTTCCCGATCAGGGTTGCACGAACCTGCCGATCGCGTTGAACGTTCGGGCGGCAGATCGTCACAGGTCTGAAAGACGAAGACCACGCTGTGATAAAGTCCGCGCCCCGCGATACGTACACCCTATTCATCGGCCAGTTCCTGGCATTGATGTCGCGATACCCCCGCACCTAAAAATCAGAGATGCCGTTTTATGACCGCTTCATCCCCTTCGTTATTGCAACGCTTGAAACGCCTGAGCCTGGTCACGCAGATCATTATCGGCCTGATCGCCGGGATTGCCCTGGCGCTGGTCGCGCCGGACGTGGCGAACTCCACCGCATTCATCGGCAAAGTGTTCGTGGCGGCGCTTAAAGCGGTCGCGCCGATCCTGGTGTTCGTGTTGGTCATGGCGTCGATCGCCAACCACAAGCACGGCCAGGAAACGCACATCCGGCCCATTCTGTTTTTGTATCTGCTGGGTACGTTCGCTGCCGCTGTGGTCGCGGTGGTTGCCAGCATGATGTTCCCGTCGAGCCTGGTGCTAGCCACTCACGACGTCGCGGTCAGCGCGCCGGGCGGTATCAGCGAAGTGCTGCAAAGTCTGTTGCTCAGCGTGGTCGACAACCCGGTCAGCGCGCTGATGAACGCCAACTTCATCGGCATTCTGGCCTGGGCGATCGGCATGGGCGTTGCCATTCGCCATGCCGGCGACACGACCCGCGAAGTGCTCGGCGACCTGTCCAATGGCGTGACCCTGATTGTGCGTCTGGTGATCCGTTTTGCGCCGCTGGGGATCTTTGGCCTGGTCGCTTCGACCCTGGCCACCTCCGGTTTCGGCGCCTTGATCGGCTACGTGCATCTGCTGGCTGTGTTGCTGGGCTGCATGCTGTTCGTGGCGTTGGTGATGAACCCGGTCATCGTGTTCTGGAAGCTGCGTCGCAATCCGTATCCGCTGGTGATCACGTGCTTGCGCGAAAGCGGCATCACCGCATTCTTCACCCGTAGCTCGGCGGCGAACATTCCGGTCAACCTGGAATTGAGCAAACGCCTGGGCCTTCACGAAGACACCTACTCGGTGTCGATCCCGCTCGGCGCCACCATCAACATGGCCGGAGCGGCGATCACCATTACCGTGCTGACCCTGGCGGCCGTGCATACCCTGGGCATTGCGGTCGATGTTCCGACGGCCATTCTGCTGAGCGTCGTCGCGGCGATCTGTGCGTGCGGCGCTTCGGGTGTGGCGGGCGGTTCGTTGCTGCTAATTCCACTGGCGTGCAGCCTGTTCGGCATTCCGAGCGAAATCGCCATGCAGGTGGTGGCGGTCGGTTTCATCATCGGGGTGTTGCAGGACTCGGCGGAAACCGCGTTGAATTCTTCGACTGATGTGCTGTTTACCGCGGCGGCTTGTCTGGGTGAGGACGAGAAAGCCCAGCGTCTGGCGTAACGAAGATCAAAAGATCGCAGCCTCGTTTCACTCGACAGCTCCTACAGGGATAAGTATTTCAATGTAGGAGCTGTCGAGTGAAACGAGGCTGCGATCCTTTGATTCACCCAAAAAAAGCCCGCCAAGGCGTAAACCTTGGCGGGCTTTTTTGTACCTGGGCGGTTTAGAACGCGCCCATGTAATCGCGCTTGCCCACTTCCACACCGTTGTGACGCAGCAAGGCGTACGCGGTGGTGACGTGGAAGAAGAACTGCGGCAGACCGTAGCTCAGCAGGTAAGCCTGGCCGGTGAAGCGCTTCTCTTTCGGCGTGCCTGGACGGGTAACGATCTCGATACCTTCCTTGCCGTTGATTTGTTCAGGCTTGATCTCGCCGATGTAAGCCAGGACCTTGGCGATCAGCGCTTGCAGTTCGGCGAAGGTGGTTTCGGTATCGTCGTACTTCGGCACGTCGATCTCGGCCAGACGCGAAGAAACACCCTTGGCGAAATCAACGGCGATCTGCACCTGACGCACCAGCGGGAACATGTCCGGGTACAGACGGGCTTGCAGGAAAGCGTTCGGATCGATGTTCTTGGCGGTGGCGTGGGCTTCGGCCTTGTTCAGCACGTCGCTCAGGGCGTTGAGCATTTGTTTGAAAACCGGAACGGAAGCGTCGTACAGGGAAATAGTCATGGCAGTCTCATGGTGTGGCAGGAGGGAAACGTCGGCCGATTATAGCCATGCGTGTCCCTCCTGCGGCGTGTCTTTTATCCGCTGATCAGTGGGTGGACATGCCGGCCGCATGCATCAACAGCCGCAATGCCCCCGCCACCACGCCCAGGGCCAGCACACTGCCCAGCCAGATCAGCACCAGCCACCCAAGGCGCCGATACCAACGGCACGGTTCCGGTTGACGCGAATTAATGGTAGCCATCGCCGATCCTCACTTTGCCGCGGAACACGTAGTAACTCCAGACGGTGTACATCAGGATGATGGGGAGAATGAACAACGCCCCGATCAAGATGAACAACTGACTGGTGGCTGGCGATGCCGCCGCCCACAGGCTGATGGAAGGCGGCACGATGTTCGGCCAGATACTGAACGCCAGGCCGATGTAGCCCAGGAACACCAGCATCAAAGTGAAGGCGAACGGCCAATGGGTGTGGCGCTGACGCAAGGTCTTGAGCAGCCCGAACATCGCCAGCAGGGCCAGCACCGCCAGCGCGCCGAACACCGCCAGGTGCGCGTCGGCAAACCAGCGCGTGGCGATCTCCGGGTGCAGGATCGGCGTCCAGACGCAAATCACCCCGATCACCGCCAGCAACAACCAGGCCAGAGGGCGGGAGAACAGGCGCATCCGCGATTCCAGCATGCCCTCGGTCTTGACCAGCAACCAGGTGCTGCCCAACAGCGCGTAAGCCACGATCAGACCGACACCGCAGAACAACGGAAACGGCGCCAGCCAGTCCAGCGTGCCACCGGCGAACTGCCGATCGACCACCGGGATGCCGGCAATGTAAGTGCCGATGACCACACCTTGGGAGAACGTCGCCAGCAGCGAACCACCGATAAACGCCATGTCCCAGATGTGGCGTTTTTCAGGGCTGGCCTTGAAGCGAAACTCAAACGCCACGCCGCGAAAAATCAACCCGCACAACATCAGGATCAGCGGCAGGTACAACGCTTCCAGAATCACCGAATAGGCCAGCGGGAACGCGCCATACAGCGCCGCGCCACCCAGCACCAGCCAGGTCTCGTTGCCGTCCCAGACCGGTGCGACGGTGTTCATCATCACATCGCGTTCTTTTGTGTCCGGGATCAGGGGAAACAGAATGCCCAACCCCAGATCGAAACCGTCCATGATCACGTACATCATCACGCCGAAGGCGATGATCACGCCCCAGATCAGCGATAAATCGATACCTTGAATACCCATGTCTCAACTCCCCTTCTTCAATTGGCGCGGGCGTCGGTTTCGAGGCCTTCGGCGTCGGCGGACAACGGCCGGCGTGGCGTGATCACCTGCCCGGGATGGCCCGCCGCCGAATGCTCGTGATGAGGCTGCGGCCCTTTGCGCACCAGTTTCATCATGTAGCCGATACCCACCGTGAACACCGAGAAATAGATCACCACGAACAGCGCCAACGAGATGCTCAACTGCATGGCGGTGTGATGGGACGCGGCATCGGCGGTGCGCAACAGGCCGTACACCACCCATGGCTGACGGCCCACTTCGGTCGTGATCCAGCCGGCCAGCATCGCGATCAAACCGCTTGGCCCCATCCACAACATCAGGCGCAGGAACCAGCGATTGCGGTAGATGGCGCCACTGCGGCGCAAGGCCAGGCCCAGCACACCGGCCAGCACCATCAACATGCCCAGGCCGGCCATGACGCGAAAACTCCAGAAGATAATCGTCGCGTTGGGTCGGTCTTCTTTCGGGAAGCTCTTGAGCGCAGGGATCTGCTTATCCAGGCTGTGGGTCAGGATCAGGCTGCCCAGATAAGGAATCTCCAGGGCATAACGGGTTTTCTCCGCCTGCATGTCCGGAATGCCAAACAGCACCAGCGGCGTCGCCTCGTTACCGTTGTTTTCCCAGTGCCCTTCAATGGCGGCGATTTTCTCCGGTTGATGCTCCAGGGTGTTCAAGCCATGAGCGTCACCGACCACGGCCTGAATCGGGCAGACGATCAACGCCATCCACAACGCCATCGACAGCATTTTGCGCACTTGCCTGGTGTCATTGCCGCGCAGCAGATGCCACGCCGCCGAGGCGCCGACAAAAAACGCGGTGGCCACGAACGCCGCAATCGCCATGTGCGCCAGGCGGAACGGGAACGACGGGTTGAACACAATGGCCAACCAGTCCAGCGGCATGACGCGGCCATCGACAATCTCGAAACCCTGGGGTGTTTGCATCCAGCTGTTGGACGCGAGAATCCAGAAGGTCGAAATCAACGTGCCAATGGCGACCATGACCGTCGAGAAGAAATGCAAGCCGCGCCCTACCCGGTTCCAGCCAAACAGCATGACCCCGAGGAAGCCAGCTTCAAGGAAGAACGCCGTGAGCACTTCATAGGTCAGCAGCGGCCCGGTGATGCTCCCGGCAAAGTCCGAGAAGCGACTCCAGTTGGTGCCGAACTCGTACGCCATGACCAGCCCCGAGACCACGCCCATGCCGAAGTTGACGGCAAAGATCTTCGACCAGAAATGGTAGAGATCACGATACGTATCGTTGTGGGTTTTCAGCCAAAGACCTTCAAGCACCGCCAGAAAACTGGCCAGCCCGATAGTGATGGCGGGAAAGATGATGTGGAACGAAACCGTGAACGCGAATTGAATTCGCGCCAGGTCCAGTGCCTCCAGGTTAAACATGATGAACATCCTCATCGATGCTGAAAAAAAAGCGGCACACGGTCGGGCCACCGTCAAGCCGTAAGGCCTGCAGCCAACAAAGGTTGAAAGGTTTGCGGTGAAACCGGAGCGGCGCTCGCCACTCCGGTTTGAACTACGCGACGGAAGACATGATCACGTTACTGGCGCCCGCCTGTTCGAGCCGGATGGCCACGAACTTGGAGGTCGGGGTGAACGTGCGATCACCAAAACTTTCCAGCGGCACCAGCGGGTTGGTTTCCGGGTAATAAGCAGCCGCCTGGCCGGATGGAATGTCGTAGGCGATCAAGGTAAAACCGCTGACCCGACGCTCGCGATCATCGTCCCAGAGTGCGACCAGATCGACTTTCTGCCCCGGCTCGAAGCCGAGTTTGCGAATGTCCTGCTCGTTCACAAAGATCACATCGCGCATGCCGTAGACCCCGCGATACCGATCATCCAGGCCGTACAACGTGGTGTTGTACTGGTCGTGAGAACGCATGGTCTGCAGGATCAGATGCGGTTTCACTTCCAGGTCGCGCACGCCTTGGCTGATCAGATGCTCCGGCAATACGCTGGCCGTGAATTGGGCTTTGCCGGTCGCGGTTTTCCAGACGCGGTTCGACGCGTTGTTCGGCAAATGGAAACCGCCCGGGTGCAGCAACCGTTGATTGAAGTCCTGGAAGCCAGGAATGGTGTCGGCAATCATGTTGCGGATGCGGCCGTAGTCACCGATGGCCCAGTTCCAGTCGATCGGATGTTTGCCCAGTGTGGCGGCGGCGATCCCGGCGATGATTGCCGGCTCCGAGCGCAGGTGCACGGACTTGGGTTTCAACTGGCCGTGGGAGATGTGGATCATGCTGAACGTATCTTCCACGGTGACGCCTTGCGCCCCTTCGTCTTGCAGGTCGATGTCGGTGCGGCCCAGGCACGGCAGAATCAGCGCCTCACGCCCGGTCACCAGATGGCTGCGGTTCAGCTTGGTGGCGATGTGCACCGTGAGGTCGCATTTGCGCAGGGCGTCATGGGTGCGCGGGGTGTCCGGGGTGGCTTGAGCGAAGTTGCCGCCCTGGGCGATAAACACTTTCGCGCGCCCCTGTTCCATCGCGGAAATCGCCATCACGGTGTTGTGCCCATGTTCGCGCGGCGCCTTGAACGAAAAGCGTTTTTCCAGCGCATCCAGCAACTCGACCGGTGCCAGTTCGTTGATGCCCATGGTCCGGTCGCCTTGCACGTTACTGTGACCGCGCACCGGCGACAGGCCGGCGCCGGGACGACCGACATTACCGCGCAGCAACATCAGGTTGATGACTTCCTGCAGCATCGGCACCGAATGCGTGTGTTGGGTCAGGCCCATCGCCCAGCACATGATCACGGCTTTGGCCTTGGCGTACATGCGTGCGGCGAGTTCGATGTCGGCCAGGGTCATGCCGGACTGCTGCTCGATGTGTGCCCAGGTGGTGGCGTCGACTTCGGCCAGGTAGGCGTCCATTCCCGAGGTGTGTTCCGCGATGAAGGCGTGGTCGAACACCGGCTCGCCCCCCGTGGCTTGTGCTTCGCGCTCCCACTGCAGGAGGAACTTGACCATGCCGCGCATGACTGCCATGTCCCCGCCCAGCGCCGGACGGAAGTAGGCGGTGTTGGTCGGCTCGGAGCCGTTCATCAACATCTCGATCGGATGCTGTGGATGCTGGAAGCGCTCCAGCCCGCGCTCTTTGAGCGGGTTGATGCAGATCACCTGCGCCCCGCGCTTGACCGCTTCGCGCAGTGGTTCGAGCATCCGCGGGTGGTTGGTGCCGGGGTTCTGGCCGATGACGAAGATCGCGTCGGCATGCTCCAGGTCGTCAAACACCACGGTGCCTTTGCCCACGCCCAGGCTTTCGATCATGCTGACGGCGCTGGCTTCGTGGCACATGTTGGAGCAGTCCGGAAAGTTGTTGGTGCCGTAGGCCCGCACGAACAACTGGTAGAGAAATGCAGCTTCGTTGCTGGCCCGGCCCGAGGTGTAGAACTCGGCCTGATCCGGCGACTCCAGCGCATTGAGGTGCCTGGCGATCAGGGCAAACGCTTCGTCCCACGTGGTTTCCACGTAATGATCGGTCGCCGCGTCGTAGCGCATCGGATGGGTCAGTCGCCCCTGATACTCCAGCCAGTAATCACTTTGCTCGGACAGGGTCGATACGGTGTATTTGTTGAAGAAGGCCGGGTTCACCAAGCGACCGGTCGCTTCCCAGTTAACGGCCTTGGCACCGTTTTCGCAGAACTTGACCATGCCGCTTTCCGGCGACTCGCCCCAGGCGCAACCGGGGCAGTCGAAGCCGCCGTTCTGGTTGGTCTTGAGCATGGCGCGGATATTTTTCAGGGCATTTTCGCTGCCCAGCCAGTTCTTGGTAACACTGATCAACGCGCCCCAACCAGCAGCGGCGCCCTTATAAGGCTTATAACGGTCGACTTGAGACATGGTTCTTCTCCGTGACATTGCACACAGGCTTCGACCTGATTCAGGTCTTTGTTCGAATGACGGAGCAAGAATATGAATAGGGTTTAAATATTGTCTAATCGCTATTAATGACCACATTATCGAAAAGATCTATCACGGATTTTTTATATTAAAAATCAATAGATTAAACAATATTAAAATAACTTTTATGCGAAAAATAATCCGTCATAGACCCTGTCGATCACTTGGTCATAAATAGTGATTGGACGGCCTTCCAAGTTGTTCTTAGTCTGCGCTCAACAAATCCGTTAATGACGGAATATCCATTCAAAAGTGCACTGGTCACCGCGACCAGGATCGCCAAGCGAGGCTGTCATGTCAGAGCGAGTCTTGATCGATGGGTTCTCCAGACGTGTGGACTATCTGCGGATGTCTGTCACCGATCGTTGTGACTTCCGTTGCGTGTATTGCATGGCCGAAGACATGCAATTTCTGCCACGCCAACGGATCCTGACCCTGGAAGAAATTTATCAACTGGCCGAAAGCTTCGTGGCGTTGGGTACGCGCAAAATCCGCCTGACCGGCGGCGAGCCGCTGATCCGCCCGGGCGTGGTGCAACTGTGCGAAAAGATCGCCGCCCTGCCCGGTCTGCGCGAATTGTGCATGACCACCAATGGTTCGCAGTTGGGCAAACTCGCAGGCCCGTTGTTCGATGCCGGGGTCAAGCGGCTCAATGTCAGCCTCGACAGCCTGGACCCGCAACGCTTTCGTGAAATGACCCGCACCGGTGATCTGGCGCAGGTCATCAACGGCATCGACGCCGCCAACCAGGCCGGATTTCGCCACACCAAACTCAACTGCGTGGTGATGAATGGGCGCAACGATCATGAGATCAACGACCTCGTGAGCTTTGCCATCGACCGCCAACTCGACATCTCGTTTATCGAAGAGATGCCCTTGGGCATCATCCACGAGCACAGCCGCGCGGAGTCGTTTTACTCCAGTGCCCAGGTGCGAGAGCGCATCGCCGAACGCTACACCTTGATCGAGTCCGCGGAGTCGACCCAGGGTCCTTCGCGCTACTGGCGCCTGGCGGAAGCACCGGAGATTCGCCTGGGCTTCATTTCCCCACACAGCCACAACTTTTGCGGCACCTGCAATCGGGTTCGGCTGACCGTCGAAGGTCGCCTGCTGCTGTGTCTGGGCAACGAACATTCCGTCGATCTCAAGGCGGTGCTGCGCAGCCATCCCGGGCAACCCGAACGCCTGGAAAAAGCCATCATCGAAGCCATGAAGCTGAAACCCTACCGGCACAATTTTGAAGTCAACGACGACGTACAGGTTGTTCGCTTCATGAACATGACAGGCGGCTGAAGACCATGATCGTGAGACCCAAACCCAATCTGATCGGCGTCCTGACGTCACTCAAGGGTTCGATCGCCAAACGAATTGCCTGGCGCAGCCTGATGGTAACGTTGCTCGCCTCGGCCATCGTACTCGTGGAGACATTGCACCCCAGCTATTTTTCCAAGGTCAGCGCCACGCCGTTCACCCTGCTGGGTTTGTCGTTGTCGATCTTCATGAGCTTTCGCAACAACGCCTGTTATGACCGCTGGTATGAAGCGCGCAAAGCCTGGGGCGACGTGATGGTCGAGATCCGCTCGATGATTCGCGAAACCCAAGTCATCAAGGACGCGCATGAGCGCCATACAATCCTGCGTAACCTCTGCGGTTTCGCCCATGCGCTCAACGCCAAGCTGCGTTCGGAAAATGAACTGGACGCAGGTTGCGACTGGCTTGAGCCCATGCCATCGAGCAACGCACCGGACATCAGCGGGCGCATTTTGACCCAGGTCGGCCAACAGTGTTCGGCACTCGCTGAGTCGGGCGCAATCAACGAGTGGCGCTACACGCTCATGGCCAATCACCTGGCGAATTTGACCCGGTCTCAGGCCGTCTGCGAACGAATCAAACAGACCCCACTGCCCTTCCCCTACACTTTGTTGCTGCACAGAACCATCTACCTGTTCTGCATCTTGCTGCCCTTCGCCATGGCCGAACCCCTGGGCTGGCTGACGCCGATTTTCACCGCCATTGTCAGTTACACGTTTTTCGGTCTGGATGCGATTGGCGATGAACTGGAAGACCCGTTCGGCCGCGATGAAAACGACCTGCCCACCGATGCCATCGTGCGCACCATCGAGCGTGACGTGCTGGCGGCGCTGGGTGCGACGCAGCTGCCACCGAGGCTGGAGCCGGTTGATTTTGTGCTGGGTTGATCGGGTCGGTGTTTTTCAGCGGTGACCAGCGCTCCGCAAATCCGGGCGAACGCAGAACCTGTGGGAGCGAGCCTGCTCGCGATTGGCCGGCACATTCAGTATCTATGTCGACTGACAGACCGCCATCGCGAGCAGGCTCGCTCCCACAGTGTTTTTTTGTCGCTCACGTATTTTTAGAACAACTCGCTGAACGGAATAAACCGCACCGTGTCACCGATTTCCAGGGTGCGTCCTTCCGGAATTTCGGCCAGACCATCCGCCCAGGAAGCGCCCTGCAACACGCCAGAGCTCTGGTTCGGATAGAGCAAGGCCCGCCCCGCCGCCACCTTGACGCGCAGATATTCCCTGCGGCTTCCAGCCTTCGGCCAGGCAAAGCCGACGCTGATCGGGAAGCTCAATGGCGTGACTTCCTCAACACCCTGGATCCGCAACAGGTACGCCCGGGCCAACAGCCCAAAAGTCACCAGCGCCGAGGCCGGATTACCTGGCAAGGCGATGACCGGCACGCTGCCAAAGTGCCCCACCGTCAGTGGTTTTCCCGGTTTGATCGAAAGTTTCCAGAGCAACGGCCTGCCGCCTTCACGCAGCACCTGCCCGAGACAATCGGCATCACCTGCAGATACGCCGCCGGTGGTGAGTATCAGGTCTGCCGCGTGCTGCAACTGTTCAAGCTTGAGCCGGGTCTGTTCGGGCCGGTCAGGGAGAATACCGGCATCGATCGCCTCACAACCCAATGCACTCAACCAATGGCTCAACAAGGTGCGGTTGCTGTTGTAGATGCTGCCGGGCTTGAGCGGCATCCCCGGCTCGACCAGTTCATCACCCGTGGAAAGCAGCGCGACCCGTGGCCGCCGCACGACCTGCAGCTGCGTAACGCCCTGAGCGGCGGCGACCGCCAGTTCGAAAGGCCCCAGGCGCGTGCCTGCACGCAGTAAAACCTCCCCGGCCCGGTTCTCCTGGCCTTGCGGTCGAATGTTCTGACCAGCCTTCAAGGTTTGCTTGAAACTGACGCGGGCGTCGTCCAGAACCTCGACGTTCTCTTGCATCTCGACACAGTTGGCGCCCTCCGGCACGGGCGCTCCGGTGAAGATGCGTGCGCAGGTTCCCGGCAGCAATGGTTCGGGGGCCTGACCGGCAAAAATGTGTTGCAACACCGCTAACGGCTCGCCGTCCCAGTCGTCCACATTCAACGCATAACCATCCATGGCGCTATTGGGCCAGGGCGGCAGATCCAGGGTCGCGACCAGGTCATTGGCCAGCACCCGTAGTCGTGCGGCACTCAGGGGAACGGGCTCGTTTTCGTTGAGACGTTGGGTCTGCGCCATCGCCAGCAGCCTGGCGACGGCCTCCTCGACCGGCATCAGCGGTGACGGACTCATCCCCGAGGCCCGCAGGCTTGCACCGGTTTGAGGTGCGGCACGAAATTGCACGGTCTGTGGCGGGCGTCGAGTTGCTCGGCAAGGATGCCTTCCCACGCGGTTCGACACGCGCCGGTCGAACCCGGCAGGCAGCACACCAACGTACCGTTGGCCAATCCGGCCAAGGCCCGACTCTGAACCGTGGACGTGCCGATATCGAGGATGGAAATCGCCCGGAACAACTCTCCAAAGCCGTCGATCTGTTTATCCAGCAGACAGGCCACCGCCTCGGGTGTGCTGTCGCGGCCGGTAAACCCGGTGCCCCCGGTAATCAGCACCACTTGAATCCCTTCATCGGCAATCCAGTTGGCGACCTGTGCGCGGATTTTATACAGGTCGTCCTTGAGCAGGTTTCGTTCACTGAGGGTGTGACCGGCTTCCAGTAATCGACTGACCAGTAATTGCCCGGAGGTGTCATTGGCATATTCACGGGTATCACTCACGGTCAGCACAGCAATATTCAAGGGGAAAAATAACGCATCCGATTTCACGCTCATGTCATTCTCCGGCAGATATCAATTAAATAACTTTCAGAGACTAAATGGCTTTAATCAGCATTGTCTAATCACCCTAACCAACCAGACTATCGAGCGCCTCTATCAAAAAAATAAGTGAGTGTTAATTATAAAAACCCAACAGTGATAGAGCTGATCGATTGTTCCTTAAATACTGCTGATTGGACGCACGACAATGACAGTGAGATCGTTTGACCCTCACGCTATCCGCCAACCCGTGCGTGTTCGGCATCTGAGTCAATACTTACCTCACATTCCTCCCTCAGCAGGTGCCATCGTGGACATCAAACAACTCAAGTTCCTGATCGCCTTGGAGCAGACCCGACACTTCGGGCAGGCTGCTGCACGCTGCCACATCACCCAGCCCACCCTGTCCATGCGCCTGCGCAATCTCGAGGATGAACTGGACCTGGTCCTGGTCACCCGAGGCCAGCGCTTCGAAGGTTTTACCCAGGCCGGTGAACGCGTGCTGGCATGGGCCAGAACCTTGCTGGCGGCCCACGACGGGCTGTTCGCCGAAGCCGCGGCGTGTCGCGGCCAACTGGTCGGCAGCCTGCGCCTGGGCCTGGTTCCGCTGAGCAACTTCAATCCGGTCAGCTACATCCAGGGGCTTTCCCACCGTTTTCCAGAGCTCAAATACAGCCTGTCGTCCATGAGCTCGGACCAGATCATCGAAGGTCTGGGTAACAACCAGCTGGACCTCGGCGTCTGCTACCTCGACCACGTGAATCCGAATTACTTCGAGTTTTTCGAAATCGGCGAGACCCGCGTCGGCCTGCTCTACGACACGCGTCACTTCCATTTCGAAGGCACGGAAATGAGTTGGGAGGATGCTGCCGAGCTGCCACTGGGGATGCTCAGCAATGGCATGCATTACCGAAAATCCATCGACCTGAGCTTCCGCAGTCGCGGGCTCAACCCGCAGCCGATCATGGAAAGCGATTCCACCTATCAGTTGCTGCAGGCGATTCACGAAGGTTTTTGCTGCGCCATCATGCCGCTGGACAGTGGCCTGGAAACGCCTATCGAGCATCTGGCCTTTATCAACCTGCCTGACGCCAGTGTGCTTGCCCCTCTGGGCCTGGTCATGCGCAAAACCGAACCGCGCTCGGCGATTGCCGAGAAATGTTTTGCTGAGGCCCGGAAGTTGCTGACCACGACCGACTGACAACTTCGCCGTTATCATTGATAGCGGCGAATGTTTTTTCTTCCTCCGTTTAACCCCTAACTAAAAACAAACCAATCAATACTTTATCTCGATGATAGAAATCGCCGATCACTGCATCGGAACAAGCGATTGGACGCAATAAACAGTTCTCCGTAGCCTGAACTAAATCCAGCGCTTCGAGGGTGTTTTCATGCTTTGCCAAGTTGAACAATCACGCGAACAAAGTGATGCGAATGCACCTGCACCGATGCCGCTGAATGTGCCTTTTCGAGAATACGATACGAGCGCGTCCGTCTCTCAAGCTGCATTGGCCTCCGAAATCGCCTTGGCCATCACCTACAACGGTCTGAGCCAGGCCGTGATGATGGTGTCGCCCGGCAACATCGAGGATTTCATCCGCGGTTTCAGCGTCAGCAACGACATCGTCGAAGACCTGAGCGAGATCTACGATATCCGTCTCACGCATTTCGACCAGGCCTGTCAGGCGGACGTGCAGATCTCCAGCCGTGCTTTCTGGGCGCTGAAGAATCATCGCCGGCAAATAGCGGGAACCAGCGGCTGCGGATTGTGCGGTGTCGAGGCGCTGGAGCAGGCACTGCCGCAACTCGACATTATGGACCCCGTTCCCCTCCCTGCCGCAGAGCACTTCAGCGGCATACGCGAGCGCATCGAACAGGCTCAGCAGATGGCGCGCAGCAGTGGCGCACTGCATGCGGCGTTGTACTTCGACGCCCATGGCTCGGCGCGTTTGTGCCGCGAAGACATCGGTCGCCACAACGCGCTGGATAAATTGATCGGCGCGCTGCAGCACGCTGGGATCGACCCGCGTTGCGGCTTCACGGTCGTGACCAGCCGCTGCAGCCTGGAACTCATTCACAAAGCCGTCAGGGCGAAGCTTGGCACGCTGGTCAGCCTGTCGGCGCCCACCGCATTGACCGTGCAGTGGGCCATCCGGCACCGCCTCAACCTGATCCACGTGCCCCATCGAAACGCGCCGCGCATTTACAGCCCGGCTTAACGCCTCCACGCGATTACCGCTCTCCTGAGCGCAGGATCCCGACATGACCGAAACCTCCGATACCCCGCCCGACACGCTGACTCACCTCGACCGGCAAGGCCACGCGCACATGGTCGATGTGAGTGACAAGACATCCACCGAGCGCGAAGCCAGGGCCCAGGCCTGGGTCCGTATGCGCCCACAGACCCTGAAACTGATTCAGGCGGACGGACACCCCAAAGGCGATGTCTTCGCCGTCGCCCGGATCGCGGGCATCCTGGCGGCGAAAAAGACCCACGAATTGATCCCGCTCTGCCACACCTTGCTGCTCAGTTCGATTCATCTCGAACTCAAGGCCTGTGAGCCCGACAGTGTGAAAATCGTCAGCACGTGCCGCCTCACGGGCCAGACCGGCGTCGAGCTGGAAGCACTGACCGCCGCCAGCGTGGCCGCGCTGACCATCTATGACATGTGCAAAGCGGTGGACCGGGGCATGGTCATCAGCGACATCCGCCTGCTCAGTAAACAAGGTGGCCGGTCGGGGACGTTTGAATGGGAGGACGCACAATGATTCTGATCAGCTACTTCGCCCGCTACCGCGAGCAGCTGCAACTGGGTGGTGAAAAATTGCCACTGACCGCCTCACTCAAGAACATCGATGACGTGCGCCAATTGCTGATCGCCCGGGGTGGGGTGTGGGAAAACGTCCTGGGTGAGAGCAACCTGATGTGTGCGCTGAACCAGGAGCTATGCCATCTGGATCAGGCGGTCGAAGACTTCGACGAGATCGCCTTTTTCCCACCGGTCACCGGGGGTTGAAGCATGACCGTTCGAATCCAGCGCGATGTGTTCGACATCGGGCAACTGATCGAAGCCCTGCACGGGAACAATCCTGGCGTGGGCGCCGTGGTCAATTTTGTCGGCTACGTTCGTGACATCAACGAGGGTCACGAAGTCTCCAGCCTGTTTCTCGAGCACTACCCGGGCATGACGGAAAAGTCCTTGCAGCAAATAGCCTACAAGGCCAGCGACCGCTGGCCACTGAACGCTGTCGAGATCGTTCACCGGATCGGCCATCTGGATGTCGGTGAACCCATCGTGTTTGTCGGCGTGAGCAGCCAGCACCGTCACGCGGCATTCGAGGCCTGTGCGTTCATCATGGACTATCTCAAAACCGAAGCGCCGTTCTGGAAACGCGAAGAGATTGAGGGCGGCGTACGCTGGGTGGCCGCCCGAGGCAGCGACCGCGCCGCGGTTGACCGCTGGGTAGACGCAGATGAATGAACAATGGCCGGTCACCACAACGCTGGACGCCAGTGGCCTGCGCTGCCCATTGCCATTGCTGAAGGCGAAGCTCGCGCTGAACGAACTGACGCCGGGACAAGTCCTTGAGGTGATTGCGACGGACGCCGGATCCCGGCGCGACTTTGGGGTATTCGCCAACCTTTCCGGCAACCGCCTGCTCAAACAACAGGTCAGTGACGGACGCTATTACTACTGGATTCGCAAGAAGTCTGGCTAGATAGGCTGCAATTGCGCGAATGTCTGCCAATATTCCCGCATCGCCATTATTTTGTTGGCTGGCAGTACAGGCAAACGCGTCGGCTTCGACCCTTTGAAAGCGCCGAATCCACCCGTAACCGCCCATGAACCTAACTGTTTGTAAGGGTCCAGAACCTATGAGCACCGAGCAAGAGACGACCTTCGACGAGCCGCGCCTCAACAGCACGGAAATCCGCATCCTGGGGTCGTTGATCGAGAAACAGGCCACCAGCCCGGAAACCTATCCGCTGACCCTCAATGCCCTGGTGATTGCCTGCAACCAGAAAACCAGCCGCGAACCGGTGATGAACCTCACCCAGGGCCAGGTCGGCCAGAGCCTGCGCGCCCTCGAGGGTCGCGGGTTCACCAAACTGGTGATGGGCAGCCGCGCCGACCGCTGGGAGCATAAGGTCGACAAGGCGCTGGAGCTGGTGCCGGCGCAGGTCATTCTGGCGGGACTGCTGTTCCTGCGCGGTCCGCAAACGGTCAATGAACTGCTGACCCGCAGCGGTCGCATGCATGAGTTCGAAGATACCGAACAGGTTGTGCATCAGCTGGAACGCTTGATTGCTCGCGGTCTGGCGCTGCTGATTCCGCGCCAGGCCGGCCAGCGTGAAGACCGTTACATGCACGCGCTGGGTGATCCGGCGGATATCGAAGTGATCCTCGCGGCGCGGCAGAACCCGGCGGAACGTGGTAGCGGCAGCGGCAGCGGCGTCTCCGTGGAGCGAATCGAAGAGCTTGAGGCACGGATCGCGGCACTGGAAGAGCGTCTGGCACGCCTCGAATAATCCAGTCCCCCAATCCAGATGTGGGAGCGACGGCGACGAAGCCCGTGGCATTGCCTTCGGCGTCGACCTTGAAGTCATCCATCACCACGTACTTTCCGGAGTCCGGATACTCGCAAATGTCCGGCGACTGTTGGGTGCTGACTGCCAGGTAGCGCAGCTCACCGTTGCTGGTGTTGATGATCTGATGCGCGGTCTCGGGACCGCCCGCCGGGCAAGCCACCACATCGCCCACACGGATCGGGAAGCGCTCGGCGCCAAGGCGTATCTCCCCTTCACCGGCCACGATGTAGAACATTTCCTCGTTGACCCGATGGCTATGAAACGGGCTGCCACGCATGCCCGGCTCCAGCGCATACAAGCGATAACCCAATGTCTGTGCGCCCAGTTGCTGGCCGATGCGCGCCAGTCGCTGCTGATAGCGGCCGGCGGTTTCGCCTTCGGGAGCAAAACCTGGAGGCAACGGTTCAAGTTCGACCTGATTCAGGTTGAGGATGGCGGGATGCATGAAAACCTCGGTCACGGGGGTGTTATTGGAGGGCAAGTCTTTGCTTGCTGGCGATGAGTATAAGCGGGGATTTTTGAACATCCGCAAGACCGCGTCGCGGCCATCGCGAGCAGGCTCGCTCCCACAGGGGGTCTGAATCCAGTGTGGGAGCGAGCCTGCTCGCGATGAGGCCAGCACTGCCGAAAAGATCAGCTCCGGGCAAACTCCACCGCTTTGTGGAACTGCTCATCCGTTGGCCGCACACCCGTGTACAACACGAACTGCTCCAACGCCTGGATCGCAATCACTTCCAGTCCCGTGATCACCCGCTTGCCCTCGGCACGACCACGCACGATCAACGGTGTTTCCGAAGGGATCGCCACCACATCGAAGACAGTCTCGGCTGCTGCGATGGTTTGCGCATCGAACGCCAGCTGATCCGCCTCGGGCCCGCCGGTCATGCCGATCGGTGTGACGTTGATCAACATTTGCGGGCGCCGGGCCCCCAGCTCAGCTTGCCATTCATAACCCAGCGATTCGGCCAGCGCGCGCCCGGCGCGCTCATTGCGGGCCACGATCAGGCCGTTTTTGTAGCCACCATCGCGCAAGGCGCTGGCCACCGCCTTGGCCATGCCGCCACTACCGCGCAGGGCAAAGGTCGAGTCCTTAGGCACCTGGTGGGTTTCAAGCAACTGAGCGATGGCGATGTAATCGGTGTTGTAGGCCTTGAGGTGACCGTCAGTGTTGACGATAGTGTTGATCGATTGAATAGCTGCAGCCGATGCATCCAGCTCATCGACCAGCGCGATACAGGCTTCCTTGAACGGCATCGACACGCCACAGCCACGAATGCCCAAGGCGCGAATGCCACCGACTGCGCCAGGCAGGTCCTGGCTGCGGAAAGCCTTGTAGTAGAAATTCAGGCCCAGCTGTTCGTACAGATGATTGTGAAATCGCAGGCCAAAGTTCCCGGGGCGCCCCGACAGGGACATGCACAGCTGGGTGTCTTTGTTGGGGTTCATCTGCATGAAAAATCTCCTTCGAATAGCACTTTCAGATGGACGGGATTAGCCATTCCATCGCGTTCTGATCGATCATATTGACGTGCCTGCCGCTGCATCGCACGATGGTAAAGAAGCCGGTACAGACCTTACACAAAATTTACCCAACGGCTGTGCTGATTTTCAGAAATACGCTGTCTTAGAAGTATCCCCGCGACAATCCTTGGGTCTATTGCAGACACAAGCGCCGGGTCGAAGAACCGAGGAATTATCATGATCCGTAAAATCCCCACAGTTGCCTTGCTGATTGGTGCCCTCGCTATCGCCGGGCAGGCAGAGGCTGGCGGCGGTCACGGCTGGCAAGGCCCGGCGGTGTTTGGTGCGATCGTCGGCTCAGCCATCGTCGGCTCGGCAATTATCAATAGCAATCGGCCGGTCTATGTCCAGCAACCGGTTTACGTTCAGCCACAGCCGGTTTACGTGCAACAACCGCCACCGGTTTATTACCAGCCGGCACCGGTCTATGTGCAACAACCGGTCTATTACGCCCCGCCACCGGTTTACTACGGTCCGCCCCGTGGTTACTACGGCCCACCCCGCGGCTACTACGGCCCTCCCCACGGTTATGGCCGCTGGTAACGGAATCATCAGGCCCCGCCCGACAGCGGGGCCTTTTTTGTGTCCGCTCGTCGGCGCAGGTCTGAATAAATCGCATCGAGGTCGCTGTCGGGACAGTCTTTGTGGTTCAAGTAGGCAAGATTGACTCGCCGCCCTTCCCCCGCTTTGGGGAAAACGGTCATATTTATGACATACCAGATCCTCAAGCTTGGATCTGTCCGCAATCAACAGGTTGATAACAACAAGGACGACCTCATGCCCACGCAAAACCCGCACCGCAATGTCGGCTTGTGCACTTCCAGCAAGGTGTACAACGCACTGACCGAACTCAAGCACCTGGAAGGCCATCGCAGCGCCAAGTTTCTCTCGCTGCTGGCGGAAAACCTGGTGCGTAAAGGCCTGCTCAACGAGCAGGAAGTGGTCCATATGCTTGATCTGGTGGTCGACTGACCGACAGGCGGTCGTTTGGGCCCACTGGCGTCAATGTCGACTATTGAAAGCGTTGATTGTTCGTCAAAGCGGCGGCCCCGTAAGGTAGCTCCATAGATTGATGGAGGTACTTATGTCCCAGGTTCAGATCATGTCCGTTATCGGCAGCGCCGTTCCCGCACCGCTTCGAGAGCTAGGATTGCTCGCCTGTTGGTATCTGGTGCAGGACGGCGAACCGATCAGCGGTCCGCTCACATCGCTGACCGCCGCCAAGGCCCTGTCGCAACGAATTGGCCAAAGCCAACTCAGCGCTTAAGGCAGCTGCACCCGCGGTTTGGTTTCGATGAAGATGGCCCAGCTCGACATGAACAGCGCAGCGATCAAAGGCCCGATGACAAAGCCGTTGAGGCCGAAGATAGCCAGACCGCCCAAGGTTGAGATGAGGATCAGGTAGTCCGGCATCTTCGTATCCTTGCCCACCAGAATCGGTCGCAGTACGTTGTCCACCAGGCCGATCACGAAAATCCCGAACAGCACCAGCACCACGCCCTGCCAGATCGCGCCGCCGATCAGGAAAAACGCGGCCACCGGCGCCCAGACAATCCCCGCCCCCACCGCTGGCAACAGCGATAAAAACGCCATCAATACCGCCCAGAGCAATGCGCTCGGGATGTCCAGAAACCAGAAAATCAAACCGCCCAGCGCGCCCTGCGTGATCGCCACCAGCAAGTTGCCCTTCACCGTGGCCCGCACCACGCGGTTGAACTTGAGCTGCAAACGGCGTTTCTGGTGTTCCTGCAACGGTACGGCAGAGCGGACTTTGCGTGCCAGTTCGGCGCCGTCTCGCAAAAAGAAGAACAGCAGGTAGAGCATGACGAAAAAGCTCACCAGGAAATCGAACGTGCCCTGGCCGAAACTGAAGGCCTGCGTGGCGAAGAACTCACTGCCCGTCACCGCACTCTTGATGATTTTTTCCCGTAGCCCGTTCAACTCGCCGATGCCGAACCGGTCGAGCAAGTGCTGGAAGTACGGCGGCAAGCTGTGTTTGAAATGGGTCAAATACCCCGCAATGTCCAGTTCGCCGCTTTCGATGCTCTTGTAGAGCGCGGCCCCCTCTTGAACCAGCAAGATGCTGAGGATGATCACCGGCAGGATCGCGATCACCAGGCAGATGCTCAAGGTCAGCAGCGACGTCAGGTTGCGCTGCCAGCCTAACTTCAATTGCAGTCGACGCTGCAGGGGAGCGAAGAGGATGCCGAGAATCACCGCCCAGAAGACGGCGCCGTAGAACGGCAGCAAAATCCAGATAAACGCAGCGGTCACCAGCCCCAGCAGGATCACCAGCGATTTGTCTTGTAGCGTCGTTTCTTCGTTCATGTCCGATCCATGTCAGTCCGCAGGGGCGCAGGCTCTTGTACTCAAGAGCCGTCCTGATGCTTAGTCCGCCACGGTTCGCGCGAGTGCCATCCGTTTGTTCATCAAGCATAGATCCAGATCAATGAATCCCGAGGGCAAGCCGCTTACGCTCGGCGGCTTTTGCGATCGACACTCCAATGACCCTTGCCACGCCTGAACTGCTCGCCCCCGCCGGCACCCTGAAAAACATGCGCTATGCCTTCGCCTACGGCGCCGATGCGGTGTACGCCGGCCAGCCGCGCTACAGCCTGCGGGTGCGCAACAACGAATTCGATCACGCCAACCTGGCCCTTGGCATTCGCGAGGCCCAGGCCCAGGGCAAGCGCTTCTACGTGGTGGTGAACATCGCGCCGCACAACGCCAAGCTCAAGACGTTCCTCAAGGATCTGGAGCCGGTGATTGCCATGGCGCCGGACGCGCTGATCATGTCCGATCCAGGCCTGATCATGCTGGCGCGCCGGCACTTCCCGCAGATGCCGATTCACTTGTCGGTGCAGGCCAACACCGTGAACTGGGCGAGTGTCGAGTTCTGGCAGCAACAGGGCTTGAGCCGGATCATTCTGTCGCGGGAACTGTCCCTGGAAGAAATCGCCGAAATTCGCCAGCAAGTTCCGGCCATGGAACTGGAGGTGTTCGTCCACGGCGCGTTGTGCATGGCCTACTCTGGCCGATGCCTGCTCTCGGGTTACATGAACAAGCGCGACGCCAATCAGGGCAGTTGCACCAACGCCTGTCGCTGGAAGTACTCGGCGCAGGAGGCCACAGAAAATCAGCTCGGCGAAATCGTCCAGACCTTCCAGCCCGAACCGACCCTGGGCATTGGTGCGCCGACCGATCAGGTGTTCCTGTTGCAGGAAGCCAATCGACCTGACGAACTGATGCCGGCCTTCGAGGATGAACACGGCACCTACATCATGAACGCCAAGGACCTGCGCGCCGTGCAACATGTCGAGCGCCTGACCCGGATGGGCGTACATTCATTGAAGATTGAAGGCCGGACCAAATCCCACTTCTACTGCGCGCGGACCACTCAGGTTTATCGCCGGGCGATCGACGATGCCGTGGCCGGGCGTGAGTTCGACCGCAATCTGATGACAGACCTGGAATCCCTCGCTCAACGCGGCTACACCGAAGGTTTTCTGCGCCGGCACGTGCATGACGAATACCAGAACTACCAGAACGGCAGTTCGGTGTCGGAGCGGCAACAGTTTGTCGGTGAGTTGACCGGCGAACGGCGTGATCGACTGGCCGAAGTCAAAGTGAAGAATCGATTTGGCCTGGGCGATCACATGGAGCTGATGACCCCCAAGGGCAACTTCCACTTTGATTTGCATCAGCTGCAAAACATCAAAGGCGAACCGATCAACGTGGCGCCGGGGGACGGGCACACGGTGTATGTGCCGATTCCGGATGCGGTGGAGTTGCAGTTTGGTCTGTTGATGCGCGATGTCAGCGTGAGCTAATCATCAAAAACACCCACATTCTGTGTGCGAGCCTGCTCGCGATGACGGACTTTCAGCCAACATCATTGTTGAATGTTGGACCGCTTTCGCGAGCAAGCTCGCTCCCACAGGTAACCCGTTACGCGAATTCCTCGCGCAACATCGCCACAAACGCCTCTCGCGCCGGGTGAACCCCGGCGTTCTCGTGCCAGTAAAACAGGTTGTCGATGGCGGTCAGTTCGGGGAACTCATACCCCGCGCAACCGGCACCTTTGGCGTATTGATCGAAGACCCCTTTGGGCACCAGCGCGACACCCGCCCCGGCGCTGACGCAACCGACAATCGCGCCGTAGCTGGCCAGGCTGACAATCGGCAACGCCTGCCCCTGCCGTAACAACCAATGCTCCAGCGCCGCCCGATAGGGACAGCCCTGTGGCCACATGAAAACGGTCTTGTCCTGCAAATCCGTGATATCGCGCACCGGCCCCAGGGACGTCGAGGCAATCAGCAGCAACTCCTCGCGATACATCGGCGTGCGCTTGAGCTGCGAGCGCTCGACATCCACCGCGACGATTGCGCCGTCGAGCCGGTGGTTGAGGGTGTCATCGAGCAATTGGCTCCAGGTGCCGGTGGTCAGTTCCAGCGCAACGGCGGGAAACCGCTTGTGGAATTTGGCCAGCAAGCGCGGCAAGCGCCCGGTGGCTGATGATTCGATAGCGCCAATGCGCAACGGGCCGCAGGGCTCGGCCGACGGGTCCACCGCGCGCTTGGCTTCAGCGGTCAGGGCGAGAATCTTCGAGGCGTACACCAGAAAGATCTGCCCCGACGGACTGATTCGCAGCCCTCGGCCCTCACGCAGAAACAGCGCGACACCGAGCTCCGCTTCCAGGGACTTGATCCGTGCCGTGATGTTCGACGGCACGCAATGCAGCAGCTCGGCCGCCCGAGCAATGCTGCCGACGTCGGCGACGGTCTTGAACATGCGAATCTGTGCCAGCTCCATACATCATCCAAAGTGAAGAGTTAATGCAGTATAAGTCAGTTGTGGCGAACGGTCAGGGTTCTGATACTCGGTGCATACGCTCACAGGTGCCCGACCATGCAACCGCTCACAACCACGTCCCGCTCTCCCGTCAAAATCATCCTGGCCATGGCGTTTGTCGTGGCTTGCTGGGGGTATTCCCCGACCGGCATTCACATCGGTTTGCAGGGTTATGACCCCGGACATCTGGCATTGCTGCGGTTTCTGCTGGCGTCGGTGTTCATGGCTGTTGTCGCGGTGTTCAGGGGCATCAGCCTGCCGAAAATGCGTGATGTGCCACTGCTGATCATCCTCGGTTTTTTTGCGGTGAGCCTGCATCACGTTGCGCTGAACTTTGGTCAGCAAGGCATCAGCGCAGGCGCGTCCAGTGTGTTGGCGCAATCGACGCCGCTGTTCAGCACGCTGCTGGCGCGTTTCGTACTCAAGGACCGCGTGAGCGTCTGGCGTTGGGGTTGTGTTTTTCTGGGGCTGCTCGGCGTAGTGATCGTGGTCGCCGGTGATCGCGGGATGGGCAGCATCGACGCCCACGGTTTGTTGATCCTGCTGGCGGCGGTGTCCTGGAGTTTTTACTTCGCGTTGCAGAAACACCACTCCGGGCGGTACGACGGACTGACGCTGGTTTGCTACACGGTGTGGTCGGGGACGGCATTGTTGCTGGTGTACCTGCCGGGGTTGGCGGCGAAGGTCGTGAGTGCACCGGTTCATGTGCAGTTGGCGGTGGTGGCGTTGGGCGTGTTTCCGAGTGCGCTCGCTTACCTGGCTTGGGCGTTTGTGCTGGCGCACATTGATCTGAGCCGGGCGACGATGACCCTGTATCTGGTGCCGCCGACGGCGATGGCGATGGCCTCGTTAGCGCTGGGGGAACGGCCGACTGTGATGATTGTTATGGGGGCGATGGTGGTGTTGGTCAGTGTGTTGGCGTTGAATCTGGAACGAAAGCAATCAGTTATCGCTAGTGCCTGAATCGTGTTCTGTTTTATAGCCGATCGACGCCTGAACCCCCACCTGGTTCAGGCGGAGATTCAATAACGGAAGATATTTATTTAAGCCCTCTCTCTACAATATGCAAGTTGATAAATGCGGGCTGAGCAGTAAAGCTGAGAGGTTTATAACTCCACTGATCTTGTATCATCGCCAGATAAGTGCCATCGCCTCGGCGATCGGTCTTGGGAACCGCGAGCATGAAGTTATAAAGCACGTCCAGATCATCGAAGGCGGTGAGACCTTCCATATTCTGCTGCACATACGAGCCATTGTGCGATTGAAGGTAAATGGTTTGTACATCGGACCGCATGTTCTCTAATGTAAGAACAGCTCCCTGAGTTGTTTTCAGCACGAAATGACCGGCTTTTTCGGAGACTGCAAGGAAGCCGTCTTGTTCTTGGGGCCTGATCCACTTCCCCCTGTGCTCTCCAGACAACACAGCGATGAGGTATCCTTCATTGAAGTAGTAAAAACCAAACTGCATTTGATCTGTTTTTTCAACCTGGGTACCCATCCGACCGGAACCGTCATTGGAACTGATCAATGTCACAGGATGCCTCCTGATGTTCATGCCTGCAATAAACGAAAGACTTTTATCAAACATACATAACTTCCTTGTATTAATTTAGTTATACGAAATAGACACAAATAAACATACCAAACATTACGCCAAACACCATATGGGTGACAGGCCATCAAGTGCGACTTTTTGTTTACGCTCATCGCTGCCATCTGGAAACTATCAACAAGTTACCCAAGAAGAAAGAAACTCTAAAAAAATCATATTTCAGCATTTATACTTACAGCAGAAGTATTGGATGCCATCTGATTGTTTTCAACAGTGCTCTTACCTTCAAAAAAAGCCCGACAAGCAGAACCTGTCACGCGTCCCGAACTCATTGATCCGGGCCACCGGCCGGCAGTGTTTATCGCCTGTCATCAGAGAGCGGTGTTGGCTGATCCGCCGGAGGAACATCTTCATCCGCCGCCGGATCCATCCAGTCTTCAGGTCGATCAGGCTCTGCGCCGGCCGGGTCGCGCGCAGGGTCCATGCCAGGTGGAGCATCGTGATCCATTGAGTCAGCCATGACGCACCTCATTGATGAGGTCCAGCAAATCTGGGCCGTACTCGTTGGAAGCAGGCGGGCAAGCGGCGTGCTATCGAGTAGACCAATGGTTAATCGCGATCCGCAAGAAACCGGTCCCGGCTGTTGCTCAGGTGCAACCACATCGCCGATCGCGATGCCGGTGGTCGTGGCCTGCAGACGTTCGACCTGCGCATCACCATTCACGCCGTCACCGGCCTGGAAGCCGCCCTGCTCGATTTGCTCGATTTGCTCGGCCAGCACCTGGACGTGCCGGTGACGGCTCTGCTCGGCGAAGGTCAACAGCGAGACGAAGTGAAGATGCTCGGTTATCTGTTTTACGTCGGTGATCGCAACGAAACCGATCTGGCCTACCGCAGTGAGCCGGACGCCGACAACGACTGGTTCCGCGTGCGCCACAAGAAAGCGATGACCGCCGATGCCGTGGTGCGCCTGGCGGTCGCCGCCCACGCGCGTTATGGCTTCAAGGATTTCAAACTCAAGGGCGGCGTGTTGAGTGGCGATGAGGAAATCCAGGCCGTCACCGCCCTGGCCGAACGCTTCCCCGACGCGCGCATCACCCTCGATCCGAATGGTGCGTGGTCGCTGAAAGAAGCGATTCGTTTGTGCCGGGATCAACATCACGTACTCGCTTACGCCGAAGACCCGTGCGGTGCGGAAAACGGTTACTCGGGTCGCGAAGTCATGGCTGAATTCCTCCGCGCCACGGGCCTGAAAACCGCGACCAACATGATCGCCACCGACTGGCGGGAAATGGGCCACGCGATCCAGTTGCAATCGGTGGACATTCCCCTGGCCGATCCACACTTCTGGACGATGCAGGGTTCGGTTCGGGTGGCGCAGATGTGCCACGAATGGGGCCTGACCTGGGGCTCGCATTCCAACAACCACTTCGATATTTCCCTGGCGATGCTCACCCACGTCGCGGCGGCTGCGCCGGGTGAGATCACCGCCATCGACACTCACTGGATCTGGCAGGACGGCCAGCGCCTGACCAAGGCCCCGCTGCAAATCGTCGGTGGCTGCGTGCAAGTGCCGAAGAAAGCGGAACTGGGTGTCGAGCTGGACATGGATCAATTGGCCAAGGCCCATGAGCTGTACAAAGGCATGGGGGTGGGCGCGCGGGATGACAGCGTGGCGATGCAGTTTCTGATTCCGGGCTGGACGTTCGATAACAAGCGGCCGTGCCTGGTGCGCTAACGATCTAAAACCCTGTGGGAGCGAGCCTGCTCGCGATAGCGGTCTATAAAGTCACATTGATGCAAGATGTACCGCCGTCTTCGCGAGCAGGCTCGCTCCCACAGGAGTGGCATTCACGCTAATTCGTCTGTGCCGCTTGCAGCAGCCAGCCCTTGAACGCCGTCATCGCCGACGTTTCGGGGCGCGACTGCAAGCGGGTCAGCCAGTAACTGCCCGTGGTGATACCAATCGCGAACGGTTGCTGGATTGCCCCCGCCGCCAGTTGCCGGGCAAACATCAGCGGCGGAGCCAGCGCAACACCCACGCCTTGCAACGCGGCCTCCATCATCGCCAGCGACGAGTCGAAGACGATGCTGCGGGTCGGCACGATATGGGCCGAAAGGCCGGTGGCCTGAAACCATTCCGGCCACTCGTCCGTGCGATAGGAACGCAGCAGCGTTTGCTGCAAAAGGTCCGTCGGTGTTTTCAGTTGCCGGGCAATCTCGGGAACGCAAAGCACCGACAATGGCGCCTCGATCAAGCGTACCGCTTCAATGCCGTGCCACGCCCCCGCACCAAACCGGATTGCGTAATCCAGTCCTTCAGCCGCCACGTCCACTCGATTGTTGTTGGTCGACAGGCGCAAATCTATGAACGGATGTTTCGCCTGAAAGTCCGCCAGCCGTGGCAACAACCAGCCCACCGCAAACGTTCCCACCGCGCCCACCGTCAGCACTTCGCGAAAGTGCCCGCCCTCGAAACGTTCCAGGGTTTCGGCGATTCGGTCAAAGGACTCGCGCAGCACCGGCAACAAGGTTTCCCCTTCACTGGTCAGCATCAGCCCGCGGGGCAAGCGTTTGAACAGCGTTACGTTAAGCTGGTTTTCAAGACTCTTGACCTGATGACTCACCGCTGCCTGCGTGACGCACAACTCCACGGCCGCCCGGGTAAAACTCAAGTGCCGCGCGGAGGCCTCGAAGGCGCGCAGTGCATTGAGCGGTAATTGAGGCCGGATCATGCCCACTCCCAAATTTTTCTAATGGCTCGTCCGAAATATCGTCGGTTGTCGAACGTAGGCAGACTGCATAGATTTGGCTCGCCCATCAGCGGCCCGTTTTAAAAACCGCTCGGAGTGTAGCGGGTTTAACCATCAAAACTCATGGACAGTGACTCAATCATGCACAACTTAAAACTCAGAAAGGTCTTATCCTACAGCGCCTTCGGACTTTTCCTGGGCGCAGGTTACTGCGTTGCCGGGAATCAGAATGACGAGCAGGTCGAAGCGGTGATTAAAGCCGCCGTTGTGCCGGTCATGCAGCAACAGAACATTCCGGGCATCGCGGTCGCGGTCACCCTCAACGGCAAGCAGCATTACTTTAACTACGGCGTGGCCTCGAAAGAAAACGGCACAGCCGTCACCGAAGACACCCTGTTCGAGATCGGTTCGGTGAGCAAAACCTTCACCGCCACCCTCGCCGCCTACGCCCAGGCGACAGGCAAACTGTCCCTGTCCGACAAGGCCAGCCGTGTGCTGCCGGAACTGCGTGGCAGCGCGTTCGATAACATCAGCGTGTTGCAACTGGGCACCTACAGCGCTGGCGGCCTGCCGCTGCAATTCCCCGGCGATGCCGATGCGCCGGACAAGATGCTGGGCTATTTCAAACAGTGGAAACCGACTTACGCCGCAGGCACCCATCGGCAGTATTCGAACCCGAGCCTGGGGCTGTTCGGTTACCTGGCGGCCAACAGCATCGGCGCGCCGTTTGATGACGTGATGGAAAAGACCCTGCTGCCGAAACTCGGGCTCAAGCACACCTACCTCAAGGTGCCGCAGGATCAGATGGGGCTTTATGCTCAGGGTTACAACAAGGAAGACAAACCGGTACGGGTTGGACCGGGCGCACTGGATTCGGAGGCGTATGGCGTAAAAACCAGCGCCTCGGACCTGATTCGCTATGTTGAAGCGAACATCAAACCGACGGCGCTGGAACGGCCGTTGCAGCAAGCAATCGCCACCACTCACACCGGTTACTACAAGGTCGGCGACATGACCCAAGGCTTGGGCTGGGAGTTCTACAACTACCCGATCACCCTCGATAAATTACTCGCGGGCAACTCGACGCAAATGGCCATGGAAGCTCACAAAGTCCACTGGCTGAACCCGCCGCAACCTCAACCGGAAAACGTGCTGATCAACAAAACCGGCTCAACGGGCGGCTTCGGTGCTTACGTGGCGTATGTGCCGTCGAAAGACATCGGCATCGTGATTCTGGCCAACAAAAACTATCCGAATGCTGAGCGGGTCAAGATTGCTCATACGATATTGAGTGCATTAACCGAATAATTTTGTGGCGAGGGAGCAAGCGCCCTCGCCACAAAGGGGTTTGCGCGGATTCAATCGTCCGGCATTTCAGGCGGTTTGGCGGGCTTCGCCGGTTTGCCCGGTTTGGCCCCCTTGGCCGGAGCGACTTCAGCCGCCGGTGGTGGCGTCGGTACCGTGGCTTCTTTTTCGGTCGCCGGCAGTTGATCGATGGTGCTGAAAATTTCTTTCAGCTCGATCGGCCCCGACTGGTCAAGTTTCTTTTCCCCGTCCTTGCCCACCAGGATGACTTTGCTCTTCGCGCCGGCCCCCAGTTTGAGCGAGCGAATCAATGCCGCCGTGTCTTGTGGCCCCAGGTCTTTGCCTTCGCGCTGGCCCATCAAGTTGAGTACGGTGTACAGGACCATGTTTCGCTCGGTGAACGCCTGGCGGTTGGCGGGCTCATCCAGCGACTTTTTCAGGTTGACCCACGTGGGATCGACCGTGCTTGGAGCGATGACAATCAACGGCCGGGACCTGCCCTTGTCCATATCCAGAGGTGAGTCGCCATCGGCGGCGAACAAGGGGCCGGCGAACGCCAGCAGGGTAGTCAGGGTCAATGACCTGATGAGCATGCGCATCTCCTTTTGATATCCACGCTCTAATGATTGCGCATCGCGGCGTTCGTTCCGGGTGACGCACCGCAATTGTGTTTCGCCTTGCCCCAAGCTTAGGTCAGGGCGGTCATTGCGCAACAGGCTGAGCTAATCTCATGACTCAATACACACCTGAACCGCCGTGAGGATCACGCCATGAGCGCTCAGTTGAACCACACCATCGTCTGGTGCCGCGACAAGCACATCTCGGCGAATTATCTCGTCGACATTCTGGGGCTGCCCGCCCCTGAACCCTTCGGGCCGATGCTGATCGTCAAGCTCGACAACGGCGTGTCGCTGGACTACTACGACAACGACCCGCCGATTGCCTCGCAGCACTATGCGTTTTTGATCGGCGACGACGATTTCGACAACGCCTTTGCGCGCCTGCAGGCACGCGGGCTGCCGTGGTGGGCCGATCCGGGCAAGCAGCGGCCGAAGCAGATCAATGACCATGCGGGTGGACGGCGGGTTTATTTCGATGATCCGGATGGGCATCTGCTGGAAATATTCACCCGCGAATGAGGGTCGCGTGAGGTTGAATCAGAACGCCAGTTTGTACCCGATCAGCACCAGCATCGTCGCCAGGCACGGACGCAACACCTCATCGGAAATACGCCCGGTCAAGTGGCTGCCCAGGTAAATGCCCGGCAGCGAACCGACCAGCAAGTAGCCCAGCACCTGCCAATCCATGTTGCCCATGCTCGCGTGGCCAAGGCCGGCGACCAGGGTCAGCGGTACGGCATGCGCGATCTCCGTGCCGACGAGGCGGCGGGTCGGCAGCAGCGGATACAGAATGAACAGCGCCACGGTGCCCAGGGCGCCAGCACCGATGGACGTCAGGGCAACCATGGTGCCCAGGACCAGCCCGGTGATGACGGTCAGCCCGTTCAAGCGTTTTCCGCTCGGGTTGTAGTGGCCGCCCGCGCGTTTGTGGGCAAAATCGAGCAAGCGCTTCTTGAAGAAAATCGCCAGCGCCGTGGCAAACAGTACGAAGCCCAAGGCCTGTTTGATGACGGCGTTCATGGCATCGGGGGACGTTTGCAAACGGCTGAGGAACCACAGCGTCAGCGCCACCGCCGGCACACTGCCGAGGGTCAGCCAGCCGGTAATCGCCCAGTCGATATTCTTGTTTTTGCGATGAACCAGCACGCCACTGGATTTGGTGATGGCCGCGTACAGCAGATCGGTGCCGACCGCCGTCGCAGGGTTGATGCCGAACCACAACAAAATGGGAGTCATCAACGAACCGCCCCCCACGCCCGTCATGCCGACAATGAAGCCGACAACCAGCCCGGCCACGATCAACCCGAAGTTCACTAAATCCATTAAGACGTCCACAAAGACCGCAGGGAAAAACTGGCCCGCAGCATAGCGATTTTTCTTATAACCACTTATATCGATACGATCTATCGTTATGCCGCACCGCCCTCATTGTGGGAGCGAGCCTGCTCGCGATAGCGATCTGTCAGTCACTGCAAAGGTGTCGGTCCTGCCGTCATCGCGAGCAGGCTCGCTCCCACAGGGGGAAGGTCATTGCACGGGCAGGAAATTGAGGAACAGCAGGCTCTGCGCGTAGTTCAAACCGATCCGCCGGTAACGCTCATCCAGCATCTGCGTCAGCAAGTCCAGACGCGCGACGATCTTGCCAAACTCCACGGCAAAACTCAGGTTGCTGCCCTCCTCCGAGATTTCATTGGAGAACAGTAGTGGCTCGCCGTTCTTGTTTTGCCGCTGGCTCAGGATCCACGTGGCCTTCTCGATGTTGCGCGCCGCGTTGCTGACGAACACCGGATTGATCGCATCGGTCATGTAGAACTCGAGACGATTGCCGTGGGCGGTGACCAGCATGCTGCCGATGGCGTAGATGAAGGCACCGACGCGGTCACCGAGAAACTCCGGGCTCATGGCGTAACTCAGCGCCGCCAGGTCTTTTTTGCCACCCAGGGTCGGCAGCGGCTGCTGCTGTTCGATGGCCATGCGCACTTGCTTTGCAGCGGCGCGGGCGTCGAGGAAACCGGATTTTTTCAGCTCCTGCGGGTTGCGCAGGTAGAGCTTGCTCATCAGCAGGTAGAGGCTGTCGAGGTTGTCGCGCATCGACAGGGTCGCCATGCGGTCGACGCTGGTCTGCAGGAATTCCTGGGGCCTGCCTTCGCGGAACTGGCTGATGATGTCGCTGCCCTGCTGCTGGCTGCACCCCGTGACGAAGAGCATCGACAAGCAGGCCATCAGCAGGCTGCTACGGCGGATGTGCGTCGTGATGAGGGGTAAAACTCGAGCCATGGGTTCTTGGACTTGGACATGGGCCTGTGGTGGGGATCGCCGCAGGCTGGCCAAGGATAGAGCCATGAAAACTGAAAAAGTGCAGTGCCGACGGTCCGCAACCACAGGTTAGCGAAAACACGACGATCTAATTAGTCATACTTTATAATTGCAACTCCGCCCAAACCAGCTATAAATCCTGCCTTGATCGAATTAATTTTCAATCATTAGTATGACTAATTTTCAAATAACAACAAAAAGGAAGGTCAACCATGCTTAAATCCCGACACCCACTCTGCGGCCTTGGACTGTCCCTGATGATCGCCACCCTCTCCGCCCAGGCCGCCGGCCTGTCCAGCGAACACAAACCCTTTGGCAAAACCATCGACGGCACGCCGGTCGAGCAATACGTTTTGCGCAACAGCCATGGCCTGCAAGCCACAGTCATCACCTACGGCGGGATTTTGCAGTCGCTGAAAGTGCCGGACAAAAACGGCCAGTTCGAGGATGTGGTACTCGGCTTCGATGACGTGCAGGGCTATCAGCGCGGCATAGCGTACTTTGGCGCGACCATCGGGCGCTTCGGCAATCGCCTGGCCAACGGCGCCTTCGAACTGGACGGCAAGCGCTATCAGGTGCCGCTCAATGACGGCACCCATTCGCTGCACGGCGGCCCGCAGGGTTTTGACAAACGGGTGTGGAAGGCCGAACCGAGCAACGGCAAGGACTCCGTGGGCGTGACCCTGACGTACCTGTCGGCGGACGGTGAAATGGGCTTTCCCGGCAACCTGAAAACCGAAGTCACCTACAGCCTCAACGACAACAACGAGCTGCGCATCGAGTACAGGGCTTCCACCGATAAACCCACGGTGCTGAACCTGACTAACCACAGCTATTTCAACCTGGCCGGCGCGGGCAACGGTGACGTGTTGAAACAGGTCGCCACGTTGCACGCCAGCCACTACACGCCCGTCACCGGCAAGTTGATCCCGACCGGTGAGCTGGCCCCGGTCGCCGGTACCCCAATGGACTTCACGCAGCCGACCGCCATCGGCAAAAACATCCAGGCCAATCATCCTCAGCTGAAATTCGCTGAACCGAAACACGGCGGCTTTGACTTCAACTGGGCACTCGATGCCAAGGGCGATGTGAGCCAACTCGCCGCCGATGTCAGCGATCCGCAATCCGGCCGCCGGTTGCAGCTCTACACCACCGAACCCGGCGTGCAGTTCTACACCAGCAACTTCCTCGACGGTTCGGTCAGGGGCAAGGCCGGCAAGGTCTATCCACATTGGGGCGCGTTCACCCTGGAAACCCAGCATTACCCGGACTCGCCGAACCAGCCGGATTTCCCCTCGACGCGACTGGACCCAGGCAAGACATATACTCAGAGCACTGTGCTGAAGTTCTCCGTACGGTAAAGATGCCGACACCGCGTAGTCCCGTAGCAGCTGCCGAGCCTGCGAGGCTGCGTCCGACTGCGAAACAGTCGTAAAATCAAACACTGAGGTGTTTCAGGCAGCCCCCCCGTGCACCGAATTTGCGAGGACTTCGTCCTCGAACGCAGCCTCGCAGGCTCGGCAGCTGCTACAAGTGATGGAACCACCGGGTTATTCTGCTGCCAACCGGAGTATCCATTGAATGACAAAAAGGAGGTTTTCATGCGGACCCTCGAACTGGCCGGCGTCAACGTACCCGTCATCGGCCAGGGCACTTGGCAGATGGGCGAAGACCCTTCCCGACGCACAAAAGAAGTCGCGGCGTTGCGCCTGGGTATCGAGTTGGGCATGACTCTGATCGACACCGCTGAAATGTACGCCGAGGGCGGTGCGGAAGAAGTGGTGGGTAAAGCCATCGCCGGCCTGCGCGACAACGTCTTTCTCGTCAGCAAGGTCTACCCGCACAACGCCAGCCGCAAAGGCATCCCACAGGCGTGCGAACGCAGCCTGCGGCGCTTGAATACCGATTACATCGATTTGTACCTGCTGCACTGGCGCGGCCAGTCCCCCCTGGAAGAAACGGTCGAGGCCTTCGAGCGTCTGCGTGAAGAAGGCAAGATCGGTCGTTGGGGGGTGTCCAATTTCGACGTCGACGACCTGGAGGAATTGAACGCGCCGGCCTGCGCCACCAATCAGGTGCTCTACAACCTGGAGGAGCGCGGCATAGAATTTGATTTACTGCCGTGGAGCCAACAGCAACACCAGCCAATAATGGCGTACTGTCCGATTGGTCAGGGCGGAAAATTGCTGGAGCATCCGACGCTCAAACAGGTGGCTGCCCGTCACGCGGTGACACCGGCTCAGGTGGCGCTGGCATGGATTCTGCGTCAGCCAGGCGTGATCGCCATCCCCAAAGCGGTCAAACCTGAACATGTGCAACTGAATGCACAAGCCGCCCACGTGCGGCTCGAAGCTGGGGATCTGGAGGCGCTGGACCACGCGTTTCACGCGCCACAACGCAAGCAGCGGTTGGCCATGGTCTGAGCCATCGCGGTTTTGTCAGAGGGCTTCTGCATGAGAAGCACCGATCACGACCCCTTCAACCTGCAACGCTTCATACAGGCTCAGGGTCCGGTATTCGAACGGGTTCAGAAGGAGCTGAGTGAAGGCCACAAGCGTAGTCACTGGATGTGGTTTATTTTTCCGCAGTTCACCGGGTTAGGTGGCAGTGAGATGTCCCGTCACTTTGCGATTCGAACCAAAGCAGAAGCGACGGCCTACCTCGAACACCCCTTGCTGAGCGCACGGTTACGCACCTGCACTCAATTGGTCATGAACATCGAGCAGCGCTCGATTGCGGCGATTTTCGGCCACCCCGACGACCTCAAGTTTCACTCCTCGATGACACTGTTTGCCCAAATCGCCCCGGATGACAGCCCCTTCCATCAGGCCCTGGAGCAGTATTTCCACGGCATACAGGATGACTGGACGCTGTCGCTGCTGGACTCAAAACAAGCCCAGTTGCCCACCAATCAGGGTTGAAAAGTCGTCGTCAACGAACGGCAGGATCGCATCCGCCACCGGTTGCAATTGCCGGGTGACGTAGTGGTCGTAATCGATGGGCGCGCTGCGGATTTCCAACGGCTCGGGGCCGGCGACGGTGATCACGTAGCTGATCCAGCCACCGTTCTGGTACTGCCGCGGGCGGCCCTGCTGGTCGTTGTAGTCGTCGGCAATCCGCGCCGCCCGCACGTGGGGCGGCACGTTGCGCTGATAGTCGTCGAGGGTGCGGCGCAGGCGCTTGCGGTAAATCAGGCGGTCGTCGAACTCACCGGCCACGGTCTTGCGCACGTAGTCGCGTACATAATCCTGATAGGGCTTGCGATTGAAGATGCGCAGGTAAAGCTCCTGCTGGAACTGCCGGGCCAGCGGCGACCAGTCGGTGCGCACGGTTTCCAGGCCCTTGTAGACCATCTCGTCGGTGCCATCGGCGCGGGTCACGAGCCCGGCATAGCGCTTCTTGCTGCCCTCTTCGGCGCCGCGAATGGTCGGCATCAGAAAGCGCTTGTAGTGGGTTTCGAACTGCAACTCCAGCGCGCTTTCCAGGCCGTATTCCTGCTGCACGTGCTCGCGCCACCACTGGTTGACGTGGTCCACCAGCGCGTGGCCGATCTGCGCCGCTTCCTGCTGACCGTGGGCGCGGCGCAGCCAGACGAAGGTCGAGTCGGTGTCGCCATAAATCACCGTATGGCCCTGGGCCTCGATCAGCTGTCGGGTGCGCAGCATGATCTCGTGGCCGCGCAAGGTAATGGACGACGCCAGGCGTGTATCGAAAAAACGGCAACCGCTGGAACCGAGCACGCCGTAGAAGGCATTCATGATGATCTTCAGCGCCTGGGACAGCGGCGCGTTGTGGTCGCGCTTGGCAGTTTCGCGGCCTTCGGCGACCCGGGCGACGATGGCCGGCAGGCAATGCCGGGTTCGCGAAAAACGGGCGCCACGAAAGCCTGGCACCGACTCACTATCGTCGGGATGTTTGAGCCCCTCGATCAAGCCCACCGGGTCAATGAGGAACGTGCGAATGATCGATGGGTAAAGGCTTTTGTAATCGAGCACCAGCACCGATTCGTACAGCCCCGGCTGGGAGTCCATGACAAAACCGCCGGGGCTGGCTTGCGCGGGCTTGCCGCCGAGATTGGGCGCAACGAAACCCTGGCGGTGCATCAGCGGCATGTAGAGATGGGTGAAGGCCGCCACCGAACCGCCGCTGCGATCCGCCGGCAGCCCCGTCACGCTGGCCCGTTCCAGCAGGAACGTCAGCAGCTCGGTCTTGGCGAAAATCCGCGTCACCAGCTCGCAGTCCTTGAGGTTGTACTTGGCCAGGGCCGGTTTGTCCTCGGCGAACATGCGGTTGATTTCGTCCATGCGCTGGTACGGATTGTCGATCGACTTGCCCTCGCCCAGCAGGGTTTGCGCGACGTTTTCCAGGCTGAACGAGGGAAAGCTCCAAGTGGCCGAACGCAGGGATTCGATACCATCGATGATCAGCCGGCCAGCGGCCGAGGCGAAGTAATGGTTACGGCTGCCATGTTCGCGCCACTGCATCTCCTCGCCGTCACGCCCCAGTTTCAGCGGCACCGCCAGGCGCCGGGCGTGTTCGTGGAGCACGCGCAGATCGAACTGCACGACGTTCCAGCCGATGATCGCGTCGGGATCAAAGCGGGCGAACCATTCGTTGAGTTTTTTCAGCAGCTGGGTTCGGGAGTCGCAGTATTCGAGCTGGAAATCCACCTCGCTGTCGTCACCGTTGGGCGGGCCGAGTATGTAGACCTGGCGCTCACCGCAGCCCTCGAGGGCAATGGAATACAACTCGCCCTGAGCGGTGGTTTCAATGTCCAGGGAGACCAGCCTGAGGCTGGGTCGGTAGTCGGGGTCAGGTTTCATCTGCGCGTCGAGCAGCAGGCCCTCGGTATTGGCCGTGCCGCCAAAGACCACCGGCGCCGTGATGAAGCGCTCCATCATGTAGCGTTCCGGCGGACGCACGTCGGCTTCGAACATCTCGACGCCAGACTTGCGCAGCGCAGTTTCCAGGCGCATCAGTTGACCGTGTTGCTGGCAATACAGCCCGAGCACCGGGCGATGCTCGAAATCCTGCAACGCCAACGGCCGCAGCTCGACGTTCTTTTCGCCACGCAGTACGGCTTCGGCCTGCTCACGCTGGGCCGCCGGGATGAACGCCACCGACGGTTGATGAGGCAGGCGAATCCGCCGGGGGCCGGTATCGGTCGCCAACCAGAACTCGACTTCCGTTCCGGCCGGGGTATCGCGCCAATGCCGGGTCAGGACGAAGCCCCGCTGTAAATCCACCACTGCAACCTCAAATCCGATTCAGGTGGCAATTCTACGCGTCATCGCAGGCGATAGCCCGACCTCTCAAGCAGTCATAAACCCTGTAGGAGCGAGCCTGCTCGCGATTGCTGTTTCACATTCAACGATGATGCTGGCTGGAGTCCGCAATCGCGAGCAGGCTCGCTCCCACAGGGTTGATTGAGCCCGTGGATCAGTGAATAACGGTGGATTACTCGATGTTTACCCAAGAAAAACCGCCGAATGACGTTTTTTGCGTGTTATCTGCCGCTTTGCGCCTTGCCCTCTGCGCCTGGGTCTACGATTCTTCAAGAACAACGACAACACCTGAGAAACCGCCATGAAAACCGTCGCCCAACTGCTGAAGTTAAAGGCCCAACAAAATCAGGAAGTCCACACCATTGCGCCTCATCAAATGGTGCTGGAAGCGCTGATGGTCATGGCCGCGAAAAACGTCGGCGCCTTACCGGTCGTGAAGAATGGCGAGGTCGTCGGCATCATCAGCGAGCGTGACTATGCGCGCAAACTGGTGCTCAAGGGCCGCTCCTCCGTCGGTACACCGGTCGAAGACATCATGGTGTCACCGGTGATCACCGTGGACACCCATCAAACCGTCGAAACCTGCATGGGCATCATGTCCGACAAACGCCTGCGCCACTTGCCGGTGGTGGAAAGCGGTCAGTTGATCGGCTTGCTGTCGATCGGTGACCTGGTCAAGGAAGCCATTGCCGAACAGGCTGAGCTGATTCGGCAGTTGGAGCAGTACATTCGCGGCGAATAACTCCGAAACACCACAAATCCCCTGTGGGAGCGAGCCTGCTCGCGATTGCGGCGGGTCAGTCGACACAGGTATTGACTGACCCGCCGCAATCGCGAGCAGGCTCGCTCCCACAAGGGATCTGCGGCGCTCAGGCGGGCCAATGCCGGGCGAAGACCGGTGCCAATGTCGGGTGCCGGTCGATGCGCTCCAGCCACGCGAAAAAGCCGGGTCGGGTACTGCGCAAATGCTCTCGACTGCCCGCCCACCGCGTGACCACCGCCGCCAGCACATCCAGCGCCCCCGGCGTCTCGTCACCCAGGTACAGTTCGCCCGAGAACTGATCGGCAAACACCTCCCAACTCCAATGCAGGCGCTCGCGAGCACCGGCCATGAGGTTTTGCCTGGACGCTTCATCGGCCTCGGCCAGCCAGCGCTCGGGGTAATCGATGATGCCAATGGCCGCATAGCAATTGCAGACGATATACACCAGGCCCCGGATGGCCTGATCACGTTCGGCGGCCTGCCGGGGCAGCAGATTCGATTGGGGAAACGCCAGGCCCAGATGGATGAGGATCGCCGCACTCTCGGTAAGAATGCTGCCATCGGGTAGCTGCAAAGTCGGAATCTGCTTGAGCGGGTTGAGTTTCTCCAGGGCCTTGGCTGCCTCCGAGGACGATTCAACGTCGATGAAGCGGTAAGCAATCTCGCAGAGCTCAAGGGCGGCTTCTATCGCCGCAGCACCCGAGTTCTTGTGTCCGTAGAGCTGGTACATGGTGCAGCCTCCTGGCGAGACAAGAATATAGTCAATAGAGGCGCTGCTACCCAGCCTCGTTCCCTGCCATTGGGCGAGTGGCGACGCTGATCGTACTTAACCGAGCGCCGCGATCAACTCCGCCGTCGTGACAATCGAATGGGCATACGTCGGCCCGTTGATGTCATGGGCCGCGTGCATCGCTTCCGCGCTGAAGGCTGCCGTCGCGTCACGTACCAGCGTCACGTGGTAACCCAGCTCGGCAGCGAATTTGCCGGTGGTTTCGATGCAGGTATTGGCGAGCATCCCCACCACCACGACGTTCTCGATGCCGTGTTGTTTAAGCAGGAAATCCAGGTCGGTGTTGGCAAAACCGCTGCCGCCCCAGTGCTCCTTGACGATCACATCACCGGCCTTGGGCTGGAAATCCGGATGCCACTCCCCGCCCCAGGTTCCGGCGGCAAACACTTGAGCGCGACTGGCGCCTTGTTGGTAGGGGCTGGGGTGTTTCCAGCGGGCCAGTTCATCGGGTTCGGCGCGGTGGTGCGGCACGTAGAACACCTGGATGCCGGCCTTGCGTATCGCCTCGACCACCGCGTTCAGATTGGCCAGGGTGCCCACATTGTCGGCCACCGGTTTGGCATGGCCATGGAGCTTGCCGCCCTCGCTGAGGAAATCATTGTAGGGATCGACCAGCAGCAGGCCGGTGTGGGCGGGAACATAGGAACTGGCATTCATGGTCGACTCCTGTAAGGCAAAGGCACGCGCCAGCTAACCAGTGTAGAAGCCGCCACCGACAGCACCGCGACCACCCGACGATCGAACCATCACGCCCGCATGGGGTTCGCCGTTCGTCCCATCACTGCCGTCGATGTTCACCATCACGCCAATGAAGTTCTCATAAAAAATCCGCAGCGTAACATCGCCTCCATACCCAACAACTACACCCCGGAGCACACCCTCATGAAACGCCAAGTCCTTCTCAGCATCGCTTTCTCGGTTTTTGCAGTTAACGCTTTCGCCGCTACCTCTGCTCACCCGGTTGTCGCTGAAGGCGGCTCGGATCGTCTGATTGAAAGTCGTGTGGCTGAAGGTGGTTCCGATCGCCTGATCGAGAATCGCGTTGCCGCTGATGGTTCGGATCGTCTGATCGAGAATCGCGTTGCCGAAGGCGGCTCGGATCGCCTGATCGAACGTCGCGTCGCCGAAGGTGGCTCTGATCGCCTGATCGAACGTCGCGTCGCCGAAGGTGGTTCGGATCGTCTGATCGAAAGCCGCGCTGCATGAATGAACGTCTTTACCGCGATACTCAATGAAAAACCCGGCCTCATCAGCCGGGTTTTTTTACGTGTTTTTTTTGAGTTCGCTCACTTCCCCGCCCGCGCCATGCACCGCTGATAACGCTCATCGACCCGTTTGGCGAACCACGCCGTGGTGAGCTTGCGGGTGATTTTCGGACTCTGCAGCACGATCCCCGGCAACACCGCACGAGGCAATGACCGCCCTTCGGCCTGTTCGGCCAGTTCGAAGACCCGCTGATAGAGCCGGGTGTCCTCGAACTCGAGGCTTTTGCCCTCCTCCAGTTGATCCCTGATCGTGGGATTGCGCATGCCCAGTTGTTTGCCGAGGGTGCGCACGGCCAGCTCCGTGGTGCCGGGCATGATCGAGTCGTAGCGCACCAGATCACCGTCCAGGGCCAGGGGAATGCCCGAAGCACGACTCACCGCGTTCTGAAACGCCGCATTGCGGCTGGCGTACCAACCGGCGTTGAAATCGGCGAAGCGATACAGCGGCTGCTTGTAGCTCACTGGATAACCGAGCAAGTGGGCGATACCGAAATACATGCCGCCGCGACGGCTGAACACTTCCCGACGAATCGTACCGTCCACCGGATACGGGTAATCCCGCGCCTGCTGCTCGGCAAAGTCGATGCTGACCTGCATCGGCCCGCCGGTATGCACCGGGTTAAAGCCACCGAACAGGGTCCGTCCCATGGGCACGATGCCAATGAAGTCATCGAAAATCGCACTGAGCTCTTTTTCGCTGCGCGCGGCATTCAGGCGGTCGCTGTAGCTTTTGCCATTGGATGAACTCACCTGCAGCGCACCGCTCACCAACAGGCCGGGGATATGGGCTTTGGCGGCACGGCGGTCGATTTCTTCCCGGGCGATCTTGCCCAGGCCTGGCACAGGGGGATCGACCTGGAACGTTGACTCCTGCTCGGTGACCGCCAATACCGAGCACAGGTTTTGGGTGGATGGATAGATATTCTGGGCGGCAAATGCCGCGTATATGTCCGTGGCCCAGCCCTGGCGGTCGACGGTCTTGGCCGGCAGCAGGCGCACGATTTCTGCCTTGACCTCGGCGGGCTTGCGGGCCGGGGCTTCCTGGACACGCTGAGTGCCGCAACCGGCCAGCACCAACAGCGCCGCGACGCTCATGATCAATCGATTGGCTTGCATGGTGCTCCATCAAATCCGTTGAGCCGGGTTAACCATACGATCAATGGCATGGGCAGGCTATGACTGTGCTGACGACGCACTGTTCCCTCACAGACACACTGACCTGTGGGAGCGAGCCTGCTCGCGATAGCGGTATGACAGGCAAAGGAAATGCCCAATGTTATGGCCTCATCGCGAGCAGGCTCGCTCCCACAGGTCAGTCCCTCGCCACAAAAGTCCTCATCACCCCGGTTTTTAAATCCATCGATCATTATCTACACACCGTAATGACAAACTAATCGTGCAACGCTACTGAGAACTACTACCATTCGTGAGTGGAGTCGCATTTGCGCAAGGAGTCCCCGCGCGGTCAATTCTTTTCTCACTAGCGGCGCGCCGCAGGTACGAAATATGACTACTCCAGCCCGAATCGGTGTTCCCTTTCGCCCGACTCTCCTCGCCTTGCTTTGCTCCCTGTCCGTGACTGCCCATGCTGCAACGCCCGCGACCGATCCCGAAAGCGACGGCAAGGCGGTGGTGCTGGACAACGTCAACATCAATGCCCAGGCACCCTCGCCGTCCGCCCTGCCCCCGCCGTATGCGGGTGGTCAGGTGGCGCGCGGTGGACAGTTGGGCGTGTTGGGCAATCAGGACATCATGGACGTGCCGTTCAGCATGGCCTCCTATACCGAGCAATTGATCCAGGATCAGCAAGCCGAAAACGTGGGCGACGTGTTGCTCAATGATTCGTCGGTCCGTCAGGCCTCCGGTTTTTCCAACCAGGCCCAGACCTTCATGATCCGCGGCCTGCCCCTCAACAGTGACGACATTTCCTACAACGGTCTGTACGGCGTCCTGCCTCGGCAGATCATTTCCACTGACGCCCTGGAGCGTGTGGAAGTCTTCAAGGGCCCGAACGCATTCATCAATGGCGTGACCCCGACCGGCTCCGGTATCGGCGGCGGCGTGAACCTGCAGCCCAAGCGCGCCGGTGACATACCGCTGCGCCGTTTCACCACCGACATCAGCGATGAAGGCCGAATTGGCCAACATCTGGACATCGGCCAGCGTTTCGGCGAGGACAACCGCTTCGGTGCGCGCGTCAACCTGTCTCAACGCGAAGGCGACACCGCGATCGACGACGAAAACCAGCGCTCCAAGCTGTTCGCTATCGGCCTCGACTATCGCGGCGATGCCCTGCGCATTTCCGGCGACTTCGCCTATCAGAAAGAACGCGTCAACAGTGGTCGCAGCTCGGTGAACCTCGGCAACGCCACGCACATTCCAGATGCGCCCTCGGCCGACACCAACTATGCGCAGAAATGGGGTTTCACCCAGATCGAAGACACCTTCGGCATGTTGCGCGCCGAATATGATCTGAACGACATCTGGACCGTCTACGCCGCAGGTGGCGCCAAGCACACTCGGGAAGTCGGGAATTACGACGGCACCACCCTGGTGGGCAACGACGGCAGTTCCGTTACGAGCGGCTCATTTATTCCCCACGACGAGGACAACAAAAGCGTCATGGCCGGCCTCAACGGCAGGTTCGCCACCGGCCCGGTCAGCCACAAACTAAACTTCGGCCTGGCCGGAATCTGGACCGAACAGCGCAACGCCTTCGATTTCGATTCGAACCAATACCCGAACAACATCTACCATCCGGTCGCAGTTCCGGCACCTCAGAGCGGCTTCGCCCTTGGGGACCTGCACGATCCGGGTATCACCGGTAAAACCTTTGTGCGCAGCGGCGCGGTGTCCGACACCCTGGGCTTCATGGATGATCGCCTGCTAATCACTGTCGGGGTGCGTCGGCAACAGTTGGTTGTGCAGAATTACGCTTACGGTTCCGGGCCGCGCACTTCCAAATACGACGAGTCGATCACTACCCCGGTTTACGGCATCGTGTTCAAGCCATGGGAACACGTGTCGTTCTATGCCAACCGTATCGAAGGTTTGGCCGAAGGTCCGATTGCACCAGACACATCCGGTTCTCGTGTCGTAGTCAATGGCAGCGAGGCCTTTGCGCCAGCCCGCTCCAAACAGATCGAAGCCGGTGTAAAAGTCGACATGGGGACCTACGGCGCCAGTCTTGGTGTGTATCGCATCGAGCAACCCAGCGACGGCTACACCCTACCTATCGACGACTTCACCGCACGCTTTGTGCACCAAGGTGATCAGGTCAACAAAGGCGTCGAACTCAACGTCTTCGGCGAGCCGATTAGCGGCCTGCGCCTCATAAGCGGCGTGACCGTAATGGACACCGAGTTGAAGAAAACCGAAAACGGCGCCAACGACGGCAACCACGCCATCGGCGTGCCGACCTTCCAGTTCAATGCCTCGGCAGACTGGGACGTCCCCGGCCTGCAAGGTGTAACGCTGAATGCTCGGATGCTGCGCACCGGCGGTCAATACGCCGACGCGGCAAACAACCTGAGCCTGCCGACCTGGAACCGTTTCGATGCCGGCTCCCGCTACGCCTTCAAGGTCCAGGAAAAAGACGTGACCTTGCGTTTTGGGGTCGAGAACGTGGCTAACAAGAAGTACTGGGAATCGGCCCAGGGCGGCTACCTCACCCAGGGCGAACCACGGGTGGCGAAGTTGTCGGGCACCATCGATTTCTGATCAACCCCGCCCCACAAAAAGGCCCCGCAGCGTCATGGCTGCGGCGCCTTTTTCCGTTGGGCAGCCAACCTGTCCGTTTGCCCCGACTGAACCATACTTGGTCGACCATCGTGGAGGACAGCCTCATGAACCGTAGCGACGTTCTGATCATCGGCGCCGGCCCCACCGGGTTGGTGCTGGCGTTGTGGCTGAGCAAACTGGGGATCCGCGTACGGATTCTCGACAAGACGCCCGCCCCCGGCACCACCTCGCGGGCGCTGGCCGTCCAGGCGCGAACGCTGGAGCTGTATCGCCAACTCGACCTCAGCGAGGCCGTTGTGCAGAACGGCCATCGCGTGGCCGCGGCGAATTTCTGGGTCAAGGGTGAGCCCGTGGCGCGCTTGCCGCTGACCCGCATCGGCGAAGGTCTGACGCCTTACGCCTTCCTCGAAATCTTCCCGCAGGACGAGCATGAGCGACTGCTGATCGAACGCCTGGAAACCTTTGGCATCCACGTCGAGCGCAACACTGAACTGAAAAGTTTCGAGGAGACCGGCGACGGCATCACTGCCCGATTGCGCTTGCCCGATGGTCAGCAGGAAACCTGTCAGGCCTGTTACCTGGCAGGTTGCGACGGCGCCCGGTCGATTGTGCGCAAGACTCTCGATACGGGATTTCCCGGCGGCACCTACCAGCAGGTTTTCTACGTGGCCGACGTGCAGGCCAGCGGGCCGGCACTCAATGGCGAGCTGCATCTGGACCTGGATGAAGCGGACTTTCTGGCGGTGTTCCCATTGGCCGGCGAGGGGCGCGCCCGACTGATCGGCATCGTGCGCGACGAGCGCGCCGAACAGGCTGACACCCTGCGGTTCGAAGATGTCAGCAGCCAGGCCATCGAACATCTGAAGGTGCAGATCGAACAGGTGAACTGGTTTTCGACCTACCGTGTGCATCACCGGGTGGCGGATCACTTTCGCAGCGGGCGGGCGTTTCTGTTGGGTGACGCCGCCCATGTCCACAGCCCCGCCGGTGGCCAGGGCATGAACACCGGGATTGGCGATGCCATCAACCTCGCCTGGAAACTCGCGGCGGTATTGAGCGGCGGCGCCACGGCCAACCTGCTCGACACTTATGAAACCGAGCGCATCGCCTTTGCCCGCAGACTGGTCGCCACCACTGACCGGGTGTTCAGTTTCGTCACGGCCGAAGGACGCATGGCCGACTTGCTGCGCACCCGTCTGGCGCCGTTCCTGCTGCCAAAAATGGCCTCGTTCGAGACGTCCCGAGAGTTCCTGTTTCGCACGGTCTCGCAGATCACCCTGAATTATCGCGGCATGCCATTGAGCACGGGCGTGGCCGGGCATGTTCATGGCGGCGACCGGCTGCCCTGGGCGCACGACGGTGAAGGGGACAATTTCTGCTCGCTGAAGTGTCCGACCTGGCAAGTGCATGTGTATGGCGACACCAGCGATGAAATGATTGCCTGGTGCCACGAACATCATTTACCGCTGCAGGTTTTTGACTGGCGGCCAGCGTTCGAAGCGGCGGGCCTGGGGCGTAACGGGTTTTATCTGTTGCGGCCGGATACGTATGTGGCGATTGCCGAAACGTGCTCCGATCCGAAGGTGATCGAGCGGTACTTCCGGGATCACGGGATCAGGCCGTTTTTTGGCGGTTCCTGAAGACACCGAAGATCAACTGTGGGAGCGAGCCTGCTCGCGAAAGCGGACTGTCAGTCATGCCGCCGCCCTCGCGAGCAGGCTCGCTCCCACAGTGGGTTGTGTGGTGGGTTTTAGATCCCGGCCAGTGCCAGGTCCATCGCGAAGTAGGTGAAGATCAGGTCCGCGCCGGCCCGCTTGATCGCGCCGAGGCTCTCACGTACCACACGGTCCTCATCGATCGCACCGGCCTGCGCGCCGAACTTGATCATCGCGTACTCGCCGCTCACCTGATACGCCGACAGCGGCAGACGCGACACCTCGCGAATGTCGCGGATGATGTCCAGGTAGGCACCGGCCGGTTTGACCATCAGCGCGTCGGCGCCTTCCTGCTCGTCCATCAGCGATTCGCGCACCGCTTCGCGGCGGTTCATCGGGTTCATCTGATAGCTTTTGCGGTCGCCCTTGAGCGCACTGCCACCGGCTTCTCGGAACGGGCCGTAGAGCGCCGAGGCGAATTTGGTGGAGTACGCCATGATCGCGGTCTGGGTGAAACCGGCCTCATCCAGTGCCCGGCGAATGGCCTGGACCTGTCCGTCCATGGCGGCTGACGGGGCAATCACATCGGCGCCGGCACGGGCGGCGGCCACGGCTTGTTTGCCGAGGTTGATCAGGGTCTGGTCGTTGTCGACTTCGTGGTTGTGCAACACGCCGCAATGGCCGTGGTCGGTGTACTCGCAGAAACAGGTGTCGGACATCACGATCATCTCCGGCACCGCATCCTTGGCGATGCGCGACATGCGTGACACCAGACCGTTGTCGTTCCAGGTGTCGCTGCCACTGCCGTCCAGGTGATGGGACACGCCGAAGGTCATCACCGACTTGATCCCGGCCCGGGCATAACGCTCGATCTCGCCGGCCAGTTTCGATTCCGGAATACGCATCACCCCGGGCATGCTTTTGATCGGTACGAAATCGTCGATCTCTTCCTCGACGAAAATCGGCAGCACCAGATCGTTCAAGGTGAATTCGGTTTCCTGGAACAGACTGCGCAGGCTCGCATTGCGGCGCAGACGGCGTGGACGTGCTTCGGGGAACTGACTGGACATGGGCATTCCTGAAAACGGCGGACGCGACGAAAGTCGTAGGGAGGCGAAGCTTATGCCCTGAACGGTTCAGGGCACAAACACCGGTTCGGGAAGACTTTGTTACCGGCTCGGCAATAATGCTCGATCACACCGAAGGAATGGTACCGCCGTCGATCACATATTCAGCGCCCGTAATCGAAGCGGCCCGTGGCGAAACCAGGAAGGCGATCAGGTCCGCTACTTCGGCAGGCCTGGCCGGGCGACCGAGGGGAATGCCGCCCAAGGCGTTCATGATGATCTGGCGTCCGCCCGCTTCGTCCGTCCCGTTCTGACGGGCAATTTCCTGAACCATGCGCACGGCGGCGTCGGTTTCTACCCAGCCTGGCGCGACCCGCACCACCCGCACGCCTTTGGGGCTGACCTCCTTGGACAGGCTTTTACTGTAGGTGGACAACGCGGCTTTGGCCGCCGCGTAGGCCGTGGTGGATTCGGGCAGCGGCAACCGCCCCTGAATCGAAGTGACGTGGACAATCACACCCGAACCCTGGGCCAACAGGCCAGGGAGCAAGGCGCGGTCCAGACGCACCGCGGCGAACAGGTTCTGGTCCAGGGCCTGCTGCCACTGCTGATCGTCCAGTACGGCAAAACCACCGGCCGGCGCCGAAGATCCGCCCACGACATGAACAATGATGTCGAGGCCTCCCAGCCCCGCCTTCACCGCCTCGGCCACCTTCAGGCAACCGTCGGCCGTGGAGACATCCGCGACCACAAAGGCCTCGTCCATCAGGTGCTCGGGCCTGGAACGAGCGGTGGTCATCACCCGGGCGCCGTTCTCCCGCAGCCGCTTCACCACGGCCTCACCGATGCCTTTGGTGCCGCCCGTGACCAAGGCGCGCAGGCCTTGCAGTTCATCACTCATGCGCCGATCTCCAGCGACGCGATCCGCCGGTCTTGCAGGACAAATCGGTAGGTCACCTCGGCCGGACTACCGGGGAAATTGCCGGTCAGCCGCGCCCGAACCCGGGTGACGTCATCGGTTTGCGAGACATTCAGCGGCTCGACGCTGTACTGATATTTCGCCTGGGCCGCCACTTTCCAGGCTTTGATCGCCGCCAGCCCTTCATACACGCGGCCTTCGTCGAGCACCTTGGCATCGGCGGTGAAGCAACGCTCCAGCGCAGCGGTGTCGGTGTTTTTCTCGCCCGAAAAATAATCGGCAAGAGGTTCTGGCAAAACAATACTCATCAGATCGTTCCTCATTGGACCACGCAGACTTGCGTCACCGGACTCTGCGCGGTACAGCTAAGGCTGACAAGAACGCACGAAAAGGTAAGTCAGGTACCCATGAGTAAGGTCTACACGCCACAAACGGCGGCAAACGACGTGGTCTCGGCACTCAAGCAACTGGAGGGCCGCTGGAAGCTGGAAATTTTGTTCCACCTGTTTGGCGGTCAGGTTCAGCGCTTTTCGGAACTCGAACGGCTGATCCCGGAGATCTCGCAGAAAATGCTCGCCCAGCAACTGCGGCAACTGGAAGCCGACGGCATCGTGCATCGCACGGTTTATCCGCAGGTGCCGCCCAAGGTCGAGTACCGAATGACCGAATGGGGCCAGGGGTTGTGTCCGGTGCTGGATGCGCTGTTGAAATGGACGGATGTGCGGCCCGTCGAGCAACAGGCGTCGTCCCGCGACAACGCCTGATCACGACAAGGTGAGCTAGAGCGTCAGCGTTCCCTGGATGCAGGTCACCACCGCGCCGCCGATCCAGATTTCGTCCCCGATTTGCTCAACCTGAATCCGCCCGGCGCGGCCCATGGTCAGGCCCTGGCTGACCACGTAGGACGTCGGCGCCAGCCCTTCGCTGAGCAGCCATTGCGCGATCCCGGCGTTCAGGCTGCCGGTCGCAGGGTCTTCCGGCATGCCGTCGCCGGAGATGAACGCCCGCACTTCGAACTGCGCATCATCGCCATCGCGCTCGGGGTGCCACGGCGCGATGACACCGACGGCGAGGCCAATCATCTGCGAATGGTCCGGTTGCAGGTCGAGTACCTGCTGGCGATCCTCGACCATCACCGCCAGCCAGCCGGCGCCGTTATCGACCCACTGCGTACGCACAATGGCCCCCGGTTCCAGCCTGAGCCCGCGTCGCACACGCTCCACAACGTCGGCCTCTACCGGCCCGGTCTTGATCAGTGGCGGTGCGAGAAAGGCCAGCTCCGCGCCTTGTCGACGGACCCGCACCAACCCGACGCCGCACTCCTGAATGATCTCCTCGCCCTTGGGCACGCCACCGGCCTCAAGCCAGGCGTGACAGGTGCCCAGGGTCGGATGGCCGGCGAACGGCAACTCGTTGAGGGTGGTGAAGATACGCACTCGGTAGTCGGCCCGAGGATCCTGCGGTTCGAGTATGAACGTGGTCTCACTGAGGTTGGTCCACGTCGCGAACGCTGCCATGCGCTCGTCGCTGAGCGCATCGGCGCCGAACACCACGGCCAACGGATTGCCCTTGAGCGCAACACGGCTGAAAACATCTACTTGCCTGAAATCGAATGAACGCATGGCCTGCCTTGGTCTTGTTGGAATCGAAACGTTTTACTTGGGGATTTCCAGCCCGCGCATCACCGCCGGCCGCGCCAGGAAGCGCTCCAGCACCCGCGTGACGTTGGGGAAGTCCTTGATGCCCACCAGGTCGCCCGCTTCATAGAAGCCGATCAGGTTGCGCACCCACGGGAACGTGGCGATGTCGGCGATGGTGTAGCGCTCGCCCATGATCCAGTTGCGCCCTTCCAGACGTCCATCAAGCACCTTGAGCAGGCGTTTGCTTTCATCGACGTAGCGGTCACGGGGACGCTTGTCCTCGTAGTCCTTGCCGCCGAATTTGTTGAAGAAACCGAGCTGGCCGAACATTGGCCCGATGCCCCCCATCTGGAACATCAACCACTGAATCGTCTCGTAACGTGCCGCCGACTCCTGGGCCAGCAATTGCCCGCTCTTGTCGGCGAGGTAAATCAGAATCGCCCCGGATTCGAACAGCGGCAGCGGTTGGTCGCCCGGACCGTGGGGGTCGAGAATCGCCGGGATCTTGTTGTTGGGGTTCAACGACAGGAATTCGGGAGACATCTGGTCATTGGTGTCGAAACCCACACGATGCGGCTCGTAGGGCAGCCCGATCTCTTCAAGCATGATCGAGACCTTGACGCCATTGGGGGTCGGCAACGAGTAGAGCTGAATCCAGTCGGGGTACTGGGCCGGCCACTTTTGGGTGATGGGGAACGCAGACAAATCGGTCATGGGGAGCATCCACGAAAAATTGGGAACGCTGATCATAATGTAGGCGCTGCCGCAGGCTGCGATCTTTTGATCTTGTCTTTCAAAAGCAAGATCAAAAGATCGCAGCCTGCGGCAGCGCCTACAACCGTAACACTCCATCGATAATCTGCCCCTGACCCCTTCAAGGTCACCGCCGCAATCGAATCGAACGAATCGGGCTTCAGGGGACTCTGAACACTGCCCTTTCGGAAACAGACCGGCTCAACGACATGGAAAACACCCGATGCTGGGAGCTCGCGGTGTAAAGGTTTGTCAGCCTTAACCGAATGCGCTGAAGATCACCTATTCAAATGACGAACCTTTTAAAATTCGCCACACGCTTCAAACAACGCGCGTATGTCTTCCTCCCCACGCTGTTGGCCGTGAGTGCCTTGTTTCTGTCGTTGGAGTCCAGCGAAAGTCGCGCCCAACCGGTTGACGGCACCCAGACGCTGGTCTTCCTGCGTCACGCGGAAAAACCCGCCGGCGGCCTGGGCCAGCTCAATTGCCAGGGCCTCAATCGCGCCATCGACCTGGCGACTTTGCTGCCGGAAAAATTCGGTAAGGCCAATTATGTGTTCGCAGCCAACCCCACGCGCAATATCGAGGAAGGCGAGCGGGACAACTCCTACAGCTACATTCGCCCGCTCATGACGATCAGCCCCAGCGCGATCAAGCTCGGCTTACCGGTGAACATCAACTTTTCGGCCAATGACACCAGCGACCTGGCCGATGAACTGCTTCATGACAAGTACCACAACTCAGTCATCTACACCGCCTGGTCCCACGGCTACCTGCCCGAGCTGATCAACAAGGTCGCCGCAGAGGCGGTGGGCAGGAAACAGAACATCACCAATGACTGGGAATCGAGCGACTACGATTCGCTGTATGTGCTCACGCTGACCTGGCACAACGGCAAGGCCAGCCTAGAGAGCCACAGCTACAAGCAAGGGCTGGATAACGGTCAGGAGAGCTGTCCGACGTAAGCTGCCGAATGCAAGCCATGATGTCCTTGGGGATGGGTGTAATCAGTTCGAGGTTTGCAGCGTCTGCAAGGCCCCTTCGCGAGCAGGCTCGCTCCCACACTGGACCTTGGCAGTACACAAAACCTGAATTCACTGAAGATCAAAAGTGGGAGCGAGCCTGCTCGCGATGGGGCCGGCAAAAACACCATCATCCTCGCTGATTCATGCGCTCGCGAAGATACTCAAGAACAGCCCCCCGCTCCCCGGCAAACTCGATCCGCAGTCCCTTCCTCTCCCGCTGAAACGCATACATCGGGTCGTAATACTCGCGAAGCAACCCTTCGATCCAGCCCCGGTGCAAGTCCACTGCGCCGCTGTTCGCCTGCTCCGCCAGTGCTTCTTCCAGCAAAATCAACATCCGCCGATGGCGCTCACCGCCCAGTCGCTTCTGAACATTGTTCAGGCTGGCCAGCAAGCGCTCGGAAAACAGCGCAAAGCCTTCATCGCCATGCACGCCTATGAACTCGGCACACAAGTCCACCACGTAGTCGCGCAGGATCCGTTCGACCCGCCCTTCCAGAGTGTCTTCCAGCCAGACCATCGGAAACTGTTGCATGCCCTGAAACAGCGGCAGCGGTAATGCACAACTGCCGATCATGCGGCTCTCATCTTCCAGCACGAACTGATCGATGCCACGGGCGCGCTTTTTCAGCACGTCCACGGCCAGGCGGTTTTCAAAGTCGATGTTGGACGGTTGGCCAGTGGCACGTTTGCCGAAGCTGGAACCGCGATGATGGGCGTGACCTTCCAGGTCCAGCCCGTTGCTCAGCTGCGTGAGCACCTCGGTCTTGCCGGTGCCGGTCATGCCGCCCAGCAAGACAAAATCGCACTGGCTGACCGCCTGATCGACCGTGTCCAGCAAGAACGTGCGCATGGCCTTGTAGCCGCCACCGACTCGGGGATAGTCGATGCCCGCCTCGTCCTTGAGCCACTGCTGGACGATCTGCGAGCGCAGTCCGCCGCGAAAGCAATACACGTACCCATCGGGATGAGCCCGGGCGAAACCGGCCCAGGCCTGAAGGCGCTCGGCCTTGATCGTGCCGGACACCAGTTGATGCCCCAGCGCAATGGCCGCTTGCTGACCGTGCTGCTTGTAACAGGTACCAATCCGTTGCCGCTCGCTGTCGTTCATCAGCGGCAGGTTGACCACACCGGGGAACGCGCCTTTGAGAAATTCGACCGGCGCGCGGGCATCCATCATCGGCCGGTCATTGAGAAAGATGTCGCGGTAATCGGTGAAGTCGATAGACATCAAGACACCTCAACCGCGTGGGTCTGTCGCTCGACCAACTCACCAATCGGTTCAAGGGTCAGGCCCAGCCCGACGGCCACGTTGAGGAACTGCTCGTTGCCCTCGGGGGTGACTGCAACCAGCAGGCCACCGCTGGTCTGCGGGTCGCAGAGCACCAGCTTGTGCATTTCCTGAAGCCGCCCGAGTTTGCTGGCATAGCTGTCGAAATTGCGCAGCGTCCCGCCCGGCACGCAGCCCTGATCGAGGTAATATTCGACACCCGGCAGACGCGGCACGCGGTCGTACTCGATACGCGCGGTCAGTTGGCTGCCATCGGCCATTTCCACCAGATGCCCCAGCAGACCAAAACCGGTGACATCGGTCATTGCGGTCACGCCATCGAGTTTGCCGAAACGGCTGCCGGGTTTGTTCAGGGTGCACATCCAGTCACGGGCGAGGCCGATGTCGGCATTGCGCAACTTGCCCTTCTTCTCGGCGGTGGTAAGGATGCCGATGCCCAGGGGTTTGGTGAGGTAGAGCAGGCAACCGGCGGTGGCGGTGTCATTGCGCTTCATGTGGCGCTTTTCCACCAGCCCGGTGACGGCCAGGCCAAAGATCGGCTCCGGCGCATCGATGGAATGCCCGCCGGCCAGCGGAATGCCTGCCTCATCGCACACCGAACGCCCGCCGCGAATCACTTCCCGGGCAATCTCCGGCGCCAGCACATTGACCGGCCAGCCGAGGATCGCGATCGCCATCAACGGATCGCCGCCCATGGCGTAGATATCGCTGATGGCATTGGTCGCGGCGATGCGGCCGAAATCGAACGGGTCGTCGACGATCGGCATAAAGAAGTCGGTGGTCGACACCACGCCGCGTTCTTCATCGATGGCGTACACCGCCGCGTCATCGCGCGAGGCATTGCCGACCCAGAGTTTCGGATCAAGGTTCTGCGCCCCGCTGCCGGCCAGAATCACCTCCAGCACCTGGGGGGAAATCTTGCAGCCACAACCTGCGCCGTGGCTGTATTGGGTCAGACGAATCGGCTCGCTCATGGGGTGGCACCTCGTGAAGTCGGTGGGGCCGATTCTAGCAGACGAGCATCCCGGCCTGTGGGAGCGAGCCTGCTCGCGATGAGGTTGGCACATTCACCCTCCATGGTGACGGTCAGATCGCTATCGCGAGCAGGCTCGCTCCCACAAGAGTGGGTGTCAGGGCAACAAAATCACTTTGTCGCCGCGGCCCTGATTCACTTCCGCATACCGCTCCAGCCCTTCGGCCAACGGCGACTCAAGCAACCCTTCCGGCAACGGCAGCAAGCCCTGATCAAAGAATTTGCCGAACTGATCCAGCATCGCCGCACACGCCTGGACGCCGTACAGCAATGAGTTGATCCCCACCACCGAACCGCCCTTGCGATACAGCGCCAGCGCCGGCAATTGCACCAGACCGTCCACCGGCGCGGCGATGATCGCGATGCGGCCAAACGGCGCCAGGGCCGCCACCGACGCCGGCAACCAGAAACCGGTGGTGTCGAAAATCACATCGGCGCCGCCGGCGTACACCGCGCTCACTTGTGCGCCCAAATCCTCAGGCTTATCCAGTTGCAGCGTCTGATACCCCAGAGCCTGCAAATCCTTGACCTGCTCCGGTCGCCGCGCCGCCGCCAGCACCTGAGCGCCGCGCACCTTCGCCAGTGCCAGCGCGGCACTGCCGACCGCCCCGCCGCCAATCACCAACAACCGCGTACCGGCCGTCACCAGGCTGCGCTCCAACGCATCCCACGCCGTGGTGTAAGGCACACCGAGGCTGGCGGCCTGGGCGAAGCTCAGGTGAGTCGGCTTCAGCGCCACGCCATTGGCCGGCAGTTTGACGAACTGCGCGTGGGAGCCATCGGCGAAAAAGCCCAGATCACGGCCGGTGCCCCAGACTGCCTGGCCGATCAATGCCTGCGGGCCTTCAACGACGATACCGGCGAAGTCCCGACCGGGAATTCGCGGCAAGGTGGTGTATGGGAAGCGTCCCAGTACGTTCTTCACATCGCTGGGGTTGAGGCCGGCGGCCTTGATCTCGACCAATACGTCATCGACGCCGGGAACCGGGGTTGGAACCTCAACATACTGCAGGGAAGAGAGGTCGCCGGTTTTGTCGAACTGCAATGCTTTCATGAACGTTTCCATCAAATAGAAAGAGAGGTTTCAGGAGATCCAGCCAGCGACCAGTTGCCGGCCCATGGGCCACAGCTTTTCGCCAGCGAGCATGCCCAGCAGCCCGATCAGGGCGATGGCCGGGGGTGCGGGAGAACGAAAATCCAGTGCGCCGTAGAGCAAGCCGACGCCCAGACCGATGACCAGCGAGATGAGGTAGCTCATGGCAGGCTCCGGGGCTAATTCAGGTAGGCCCGAAGTCTAGAGGGAGGCGGCGGCGGGCATCGGCCAAGTGCTTCTGAATTTCGGCCAAAGCGCTAATGCCGGCCGCGCACGGCAAACTTGTAGCAGCTGGCGGAGCCTGCGTTTGGCTGCGCAGCAGTCGTGAAATCAGGCAGCGAGGTGCTTCAGTAATATCGTGCACGCAGGTTTACGACTGCTGCGCAGCCAAACGCAGCCTTCGGCAGCTGCTACAGGTTTCGTTATGGCTGGGCCTGTCGCTGACTCGCGCAAAACTGCGAAGGTGCGACACCCAGTTCCCGGCGGAACATGTCGCTGAAGCTGCTCGGCGAATAGCCCAGCTCCCGGGCGATTGCGCTGACCGGCACGCCCTGGATCAACTCCGCGACGGCGGTCGCCAATTGCACCTGCCGCCGCCACTCGGCGAAGCCCATGCCCAGACCGTCCTTGAACAGCCGCGCCAGGGTGCGCACGCTGGCACCGGCATTTTCGGCGTGTTGCTCGAAGGGAATGTCCAGCGATGGCGCAGCCATGACCGCCTGACAGAGGTTCATCAGACGCCGGTCGGAATCGTCCGGCAGCGGGATCTTCAACAGCGAGCGCTTGGCCCGTTTGAGCTCCAGCAACGCCAGCCCGACCAGCGCTTCGTAATACTCCGGGGCACCCTCGTCGCCCTGCTCCACCAGCCCGACGATCAGTTCACGCAGCAGCCCGCCGACCTCGATCACCTGAACCGTGTCGTCCAGGGTCGCCGCCAGTGACGGCCGCAGGTAGATGTTGCGCATCTGCAAATCCGACACCACGCGAATCCCATGGGGCACGCCCGGCGGCAGCCACACCGCCCGTTGCGGCGGAACCACCAGCGCCTCATGGGGCGTCTCGACCCACATCACTCCGCTCATCGCGTACAACAACTGGCCCCAGACATGCTCGTGCGGCTCGATATACAACCCGCGCGGGTAGGTGCGCGCCAGCGGTTGCACGGGCACATCGGTATCACTCAGGTCTGGGGGGGCGGCAAGGGCCATGGGCAAGGATCATTGGGGTTTTCCGGTAATGCATGGTAACGAGCCACCGGCCTTGCCGCTACTGGCCGCCGCCGTCCGACAATCCGAATGAATTTTCCGTGCCCCCGACGATCCCTGTATTACCACAGGGAGGAATACGGGCTTTATGAACAACGCAAAACTTTTTGTCATTGAATACACCCTTCATGGCGCGCCCAAGTCTTTCATTATCCGCCTGGACAAAATGGACAACGCGGAGGCCTGGCATTGGGCGAGCTGCGACGCCGGGGTGGGTCGGATCCCGCGCTTTGGCCGGGAGAAGGTGCAGAAGACCAGCAAGCCGATGGCAGAGAAATTCGGGGTCGAAAATGTAACCTGGCGACCGGCGAACTGAATATCAAGGAGGATGCAGAAGTCAGAAACTGAAAGTGGAGCCAGTCAAGGAAATTGTAGGAGCGAACTCGCTCCTACAGTGATGAGCTATTTGGCGTGGGCGCACTTGCAGCCCTTGCTGGCACATTCTTCACCATGTTCGTGATGCTTGGCGCAGGCTTCGCAGCAATAGTGCTTGCCGTGGCGCGCGATCGGATGTTGGCCCAGTTTGCATGAGCATTTGGGGCAGTCGCAGATACTTTCACTGTCGATCATGAGCTGACTCCATTGTTGTGGTCGTCTGGTGCCGCAAATGGGCACCGTATTACCAGTGTAGGAGCTGCCGCAGGCTGCGATCTTTTGATTTTTCGGTTCAAAAGCAAGATCAAAAGATCGCAGCCTGCGGCAGCTCCTACAGGGGTCGGCGTTACGCCTGCCGTGTGTTGCTGCGGTACATGAACAGCAATGCCAATGCCAGCAGCACCATCGCCAGTATCCGGCTGCCCGACAACTCGATCGCCGGATTGCCCAGCCAGCCGAAGTTATCGATCAGCATGCCCATGCCCAGTTGCCCGACGATCACCGCTACCGTCGCCACCGCCGTACCCACCCGCGGCACGGCGCCGACCATGACCATCATGTAAACCACCCCGAACAACGCGCCGCCGAGCTGCCATTTCGGCACGTCCAAAAGGCTCACCGCGTGGGCCGGTTCGAAAAACACAATCAGCAACCCGGTGCTCACCGCCCCCACCACGAACGTCAGCAAACTGCTGCGCAACACCCCGACCGTTTCACCCAGGCGCCCGTTGATCGCCGCTTGCACGCTCAACACCGCACCGGCGGCCACGACCACCGCCAACAAAATAATCAGATTCATCATCAACCCCGAGCAATCAGAACAAGTGCCGCGACAATCAGCAGCAAGGCCAGCCAACGTTCACCGTTGACCTTTTTGCGGGTGGCGCCGAACCAGCCGAAGTGATCGATCAGCACACTCTTGCCAACCTGCCCGGACAGAATCGCGATCATGGTCATGGCAATGCCGATGTGCGGCGTAGCCAGGGTCAGCACCACCACGTACATCGGCCCGAGGAAACCACCGATCAGTTGCCAGCGTGGCAACGCGTTCAAGGCCGGCCCCTGTTGCGGGCCGCTGAACAACAGCAGCAAAAACAGAATCGCCGAGCCCACGCCGAAGATGCTCAAGGTCGCCCACAAGTGCCCGACCTGAACCCCGAGCGGCCCGAGCAGACCGGCCTCCACGGAAAGGCCCATGCCGGCCAGAATCACCAGGGGCAGCAGCAACAGCCGCAGCCCCGGTTTGGTCGCTGGCGTTACAGCAACGTCGATTGAAGAAGAAAGCATAACCAGCACCTCGCGCCCCTCTGTAGGAGCTGTCGAGTGCAACGAGGCTGCGATCTTTTGACTTCAATGATCAATATCGAAAGATCGCAGCCTCGTTGCACTCGACAGCGCCTACAGGGGTTGTGTTGTCAGTGGAATAGGCGCGCATTATCGGCTGGCGATCCTTTGCGATAAATGGGAGCATCCGGACAACACTTTTGCGCAACTCGCACAGCAGGATTCACCATGCACGGCCTCAACGAATTGGGATTCAAGGCACTTCGATTGTTTGTCGCGGTTCTGGACCACGGCAGTTTTTCCGAAGTCGCCCGCCGCGAGGGCCTGGCGCCCTCTTCGATTTCCCGGCAGATCCAGCTGATGGAACAGGCCCTGAACCAGCAATTGCTCTACCGCCACACCCGCGCCGTCACGCCCACCGAGGCCGGGCGGATGCTCGGGCATCACGCACGGTTAGTGCTGGTGCAACTGGAAGAAGCCGAGCAGGCCTTGCAGGAACAGCAAAGCGAGCCCAGCGGACTGGTACGGATCAATGCGCCGGTGGTGTTCGGCCAGCGGCACCTGACACCCTGGCTGGGGCAGTTGTGCGAGCGTTACCCGAAACTGCAACTGGATATCCAGCAGACCGACAGCTACGTCGACCCGCTGCAGGAAGGCGCCGACCTGCTGTTTCGCATCGGTGCGCTGCACGATTCGAGCATGCAGGCGCGGATCCTGGCGCCGCATCGCTTTCAAGTCGCCGCGAGCCCCGCTTATCTGCAGCGTCACGGCACGCCGCAACATCCCGAAGACCTGGCGGCCCATCGGTGCCTGGCCTACAAAGGCGTGACCGGCCAGCAGCGCTGGTTTTTTCGCAAGGATCAGCAGGACTGGACGCCCTGTTCGGTGAAGGGGCCGATCACCGGCAACCACGCCGACACACTGACCCAGGCTGCCGAGCAGGGCCTGGGGCTGGTGATGTTTCCGTCGTGGCTGATTGGCGAAGCGGTGCGCAACGGCACGCTGGTGCCGGTGCTGGGGGCGTATCAGGTATCGAACAGCCTCGAACCGCAGCAGATCGCCGTGCTCTGGCCCGGCAGCCGACGGCTGTCGGTGAAGGTGCGGACCGTGATCGATTTCTTTGTCGAATGTTTTGGCGCGGTGCCGTATTGGGACAGGCCGTAATATCTGCCGGCACCGCAATCCTTGTGGGAGCGAGCCTGCTCGCGATGAGGACCTGACAGTCAACAGAGATGTTGGCTGACAGACCGCCATCGCGAGCAGGCTCGCTCCCACAGGTTCTTCGGGGGTGTCAGATTCGGAACTGCCCCACCAGACTGCCCAGACGCTGACCGAGATCAGCCAGGCTGCGAGAGGTCTGGGCGCCGAGCTGGGTTTCGCCGGCAACGTTGTCCACAGCCACTGCGATCTGATGCACGCTGCGGTTGATCTCTTCCGCCACGGCGGTCTGCTCTTCGGCCGCGCTGGCGATCTGGGCGTTCATCGAGTTGATGGTGCCGATCAACTGAGCCATGGTGTCGAGCGACACACCCGCTTCGTTAGCCTGGGCCGAGGTGCCGTCGCCGGCCTCGCTGGAACGACGCATCGCTTCCACCGCCGATTGTGTGCCGGCCTGCAAGCGATCGATCATGCCCTGGATTTCCTGCGTACTGATTTGCGTGCGGCTGGCCAGCGCCCGGACCTCGTCCGCCACCACCGCAAAACCACGACCGGCCTCACCGGCACGGGCGGCTTCAATTGCTGCGTTGAGCGCCAGCAGGTTGGTCTGATCGGCAATCGAACGGATTACCCCGAGCACGCTGACAATCGACGACACGTCTTTTTGCAGGCTGTCGAGGGACACGCCGCTGCTGCGAATGTCGTCGACCAATGCATGAATCTTCACGATGCTGCCCGCTACCACGCGTTTGGCAGCCTGACCTTCTTCGTCGGTCTGCTGGGCGGCAACCGCCGCGTTTTGCGCGCTCTTCGCCACTTCCTGGGCCGCCGCCGACATTTCGTTGATCGCCGTGGCCACCTGATCGGTTTCGTGACGCTGACGTTCCATGGCCTGATCCGAGCGCTGGGCCTGGTCGGACACCTGATTCACCAGCCCGGTCAGTTGCGAGGTCATTTCAGTGATCTGGCGCACCAGGCCGTGGATCTTGTCGACGAAGCGGTTGAACGAGCCGGCCAGTTCACCCAGTTCATCCTGGCTGGTGATGGTCAGGCGACGGGTCAGGTCACCCTCGCCTGCGGCGATGTCATCGAGGTTGGCTTTCATCAGGTTCAGCGGACGCAGAATGGTGTTGGCCAGCAGCATCCCGGCGGCAGCGATCACCAACAGCACCACAGCGGCGATGCCGACGATGGTCAGCACCACGCCTTCCATACGCTCCTGAACCTTGGCCTGGACCAGCGCGACTTGCGCTTCGATACCGTCGAGGTTCACCGAGGTGCCGACCGCCATGTCCCACTTCGGCAGGTATTCGGTGTAACCAAGCTTGGGCACCAGCACCTGGGTGTTACCGGGCAACGGCGAGCTGTATTGCAGGTAGTGAGTGCCGTCCTTCGCGACTTTCACCAGGTCGCGGTTGACGTAGACGCCATTCGGGTCGCGGTTGTCCTTGAAACTCTGGCCCACGCCGTCGGGGCTGTTGGCCTTGAACAGGCGCACAGTGTTTGAGTCGTAGCCGAAGAAGTAGCCGTCCTTGCCGTAGGTGATGCTCGACAGCAACTTGATCACTTGGGCCCGCGCCGCGTCATCACCAGGGGCGGCCGCGTCGTAGAGCGGCTTGATCGTGGTCATGGCCACGGCAACGTAGCTTTGCAGGGTCGCCTTGGCATCACTGAGCAGGCGCTGGCGCGTTTCTTCGACTTCCTTGCGGGCCTGCTCCTGCAGAATGAACAACGTGGTCAGGCTGATGACCAGCGCAAAGAGCAACACCGGGAGGACGGCAAGGGACAGGACTTTAGCCTTCAGGCTCATGCGCATGACGGTTCACTCTTTTGATTTTGTTGGCGTGGTTAAAGGCTTTAACGGCACGCGGAGCCAAAAGTTGAATGCAGTCATTGTGGATCCCCCCCTGTGGGAGCGAGCCTGCTCGCGATGAGGGCCTGACAGTCAACAGAGATGTTGGCTGACAGCCCGCCATCGCGAGCAGGCTCGCTCCCACAAGGGGGTGATGTGGCTACAAGACCATCGCCGCCACCCAGCCGAACGCCAGCAGCGGGAGGTTGTAGTGCAGGAAGGTCGGGACCACGGTGTCCCAGATGTGGTGATGCTGGCCGTCGATATTCAGACCGGAGGTCGGGCCGAGGGTCGAATCCGAGGCGGGCGAACCGGCATCCCCCAACGCGCCGGCAGTCCCGACAATGCTGACGATCGCCAACGGGCTGAAGCCCAGTTGCACACACAGCGGCACGAAAATCACCGCCAGGATCGGCACCGTGGAAAACGACGAACCGATGCCCATCGTCACCAGCAGGCCCACCAGCAACATCAACAACGCGCCAATGGCTTTGCTGTGGCCGATCCACGAGGCGGAGGTTTCGACCAGCGTCTGCACTTGCCCGGTGGCTTTGATGACTTCACCAAACCCGGACGCGGCAATCATGATGAAGCCGATCATCGCCATCATCTTCATGCCTTCGGTGAACAGGTCGTCGGTGTCACGCCATTTGACGATGCCCGACACCGAGAAAATCAGAAACCCCACCAGCGCGCCGATGATCATCGAGTCCAGCAACAACTGAATGATGAAGGCCGCGGCGATGGCCAGACCGGCCACCATCAGGCTCAGCGGGTTGTACTGCACCGCCACCTGTTCGACTTGCTCGATCTTTTCCAGGTCGTAGACGCGCTTCTTGCGGTAGCTGATAAACGCGACCGCCAGCCCGAACACCATGCCCAATGCCGGGATGCCCATGGCATGGGTGACGTTGATGCCACTGATGTCCACGCCACTGCGGGCAACGTTGGCCAGCAGGATTTCATTGAGGAAGATGTTGCCGAAACCTACCGGCAGGAACATGTACGGCGTGATCAGACCGAAGGTAATGACGCAGGCGATCAACCGGCGATCCAGTTGCAGCTTGGTCAACACATACAACAGTGGCGGCACCAGCAACGGAATAAAGGCGATATGTATCGGCAAGATGTTCTGGGAGGCGATGGCCACCACCCACAGCAATCCGATCAGCAGCCACTTGACCTGACGGCCACCGGTGGCGTGCTGGCGATCGACCATTGCCAGTGCCTTGTCGGCCAGGGCATGGGCCAGGCCGGACTTGGCGATGGCTACCGCGAACGCGCCGAGCAAGGCGTAGGACAACGCCACCGTCGCCCCGCCACCGAGGCCGCTGTTGAAGGCTTTCAGTGTTGCGTCGATGCCCAGGCCACCGGTCAAACCACCGACCAGCGCGCCCACGATCAGCGCGATCACCACATGCACGCGGGACAGGCTGAGTACCAGCATGACGCCGACCGCGGCAATTACTGCATTAATCATCAAAACCTCAAGACAAGCGAAATGAGTCCGGCCGGCAGTCTGCGAAGAGCCGCCAGCGGATAAAGAATGGGTTTTATTAGAGGGCGCGCACTGTGCCGCAGAGTCACCTCCATGTCAAAGCCCCTACGCGATCCCTGTAGGAGCTGCCGAAGGCTGCGATCTTTTGATCTTTTGATCTTTAGGTCCTTGAAGACGCCGAAAATCAAAGGATCGCAGCCTTCGGCAGCTCCTACGGGGAGAAGTGGTCATTCGTCGGGGATCATAAAGAAAGCCGAATCCCGGCCGTTACAGTGCAAAGTCTCAGATATTTATCGAATAAGGACGTCTCCATGTCGCTCAGACAACTTTCCATCCAATGGAAAATCACCCTACTCGCCGGCCTGTGCCTGGCGGGTATCGTGACCCTGCTGGTGGGTCTTTCGCTGTATCGCATGGAACACAGCTCCGAGCTGGTGAAAGCGTCGAGCATGGAGATGCTGACCGAAGCCGCCCAGGCCCGGATCGAATCCCAGGGTGAAAACCAGGCGCTGGTGATTCGCCAGCAGTTCATGGACGCCTATCAATATGGCCACGGCTTCTCCCGCCAGGTGTTGTTCCTGCGCGATCAGGCCGAGAAGCGCTTTCTCGATGCCTTCGACCTGCGCGAAGACCTGACCCGTCAGGTCAAGTCGGCCCTGCAAGCCAACCCGGAACTACTCGGCCTGTCCCTGGTGTTCGAAGCCAATGCGCTGGACGGCAAGGACGAACTGTTCGCCGGCCAGAGCGAAGTCGGCAGCAATGACAAGGGGCGCTTTGCCTTGTACTGGTCGCAACCGACCCCGGGCAATCTGACCGCCATGCCACTGCCCGAAAGTGACATGGCCGACACCCGCACCGGCCCCAGCGGCGAACCGGCCAACGCCTGGTTCACCTGCCCGCGCACCACGCTCAAGCCCTGCGTGATCGAACCCTACTTTTACGTGATCGACGGCCAGAAGGTGCTGATGACCAGCATCGTTTTCCCGCTGATGGTCAACGGCAAGGTCATCGCCTCCCTGTCGGTGGACATCAACCTCAACAGCCTGCAAACGGTCAGTCAGGGCGCGAGCAAGAAGCTCTATGACGGCCAGACCAACGTCAGCATCATCAGCCCGGTCGGTTTGCTCGCCGGTTACAGCCCTGACGCCAGCAAACTCAGCCAGCGCCTGGACACCGTGGACACAACCAACGGTGCCGAGCTGATCCGCCTGCTCGCCGCCAGCAACCGGACCGAAAGCCTGCACAGCAATCAGCAGTTGAAAGTGCTGGCGCCGTTCCAGCCGATTCCCGAAGGCAAGTCCTGGGGCGTGTTGCTTGAGGTGCCGGAGAACGTGCTGGTCGGCCCCGCCGAAGCCCTGAAAAAACAACTCGATGACAGCAACACCGCAGGCACCCTGGTCGAACTCGGCCTGGGCGTGCTGGCCGCGTTGATTGGCCTGTTGCTGGTGTGGCTGATGGCGCGCAGCGTGACCAAACCGATCCTCGGCGTGGCGCATATGCTCGAAGACATTGCCAGCGGTGAAGGCGACCTGACCCGCCGCCTGGCCTATGACAAAAAAGATGAACTGGGCCAATTGGCCGGCTGGTTCAACCGTTTCCTCGACAAGCTGCAACCGATCATTGCCGAAGTGAAACGCTCGGTGCAGGACGCGCGCAGCACGGCGGACCAGTCGTCCGCCATCGCCACCCAGACCAGCGCCGGCATGGAACAGCAATACCGTCAGGTCGATCAGGTCGCCACCGCGTCCCACGAAATGAGTGCCACCGCCCAGGACGTTGCCCGCAGCGCCGCGCAAGCGGCACAAGCAGCGCGAGATGCCGATCACGCCACCCGTCGTGGTCTGACCGTGATCGACCAGACCACCACCAGCATCGACAACCTCGCCGCCGACATGAGCGCAGCGATGGTGCAAGTCGAAGGCCTGGCGGCCAACAGCGAGAAAATCGGATCGGTGCTGGAAGTGATTCGCGCCATCGCCGAACAGACCAACCTGCTGGCACTCAACGCAGCGATTGAAGCGGCCCGTGCCGGTGAGGCCGGACGCGGTTTTGCCGTGGTGGCCGATGAAGTACGTAACCTGGCGCGGCGGACTCAGGAGTCGGTCGAGGAAACCCGCCTGGTGATCGAGCAGTTGCAGAGCGGCACTCAAGACGTGGTCGGCTCGATGAACAACAGCCATCGTCAGGCCCAGGGCAGCGTCGAGCAGGTCAGCCAGGCGGTGACGGCGTTGCGCCAGATTGGCGACGCGGTAACGGTGATCAGCGACATGAACCTGCAGATCGCCAGCGCGGCGGAAGAGCAAAGCGCGGTGGCTGAGGAAATCAACAACAACGTGGCGACGATTCGCGATGTGACCGAGTCGCTGTCGGGGCAGGCCAATGAATCGGCGCGAGTGAGTCAGTCGCTCAACAGCCTGGCGAATCAGCAGCAGCGTTTGATGGATCAGTTTCGGGTTTAACCCAAGTTCAGCCCCACTGAAGATCCAATGTGGGAGCGAGCCTGCTCGCGATGACGGCGGCACAGTCAGCATCGATGTGCCTGTCAGACCACTATCGCGAGCAGGCTCGCTCCCACAGGGTGATCAGCGTGCTTCAGATCGGTGTCAGCGTTTGGGCAACTCGATAACCACCTTCAACCCGCCCCACTCGCTCTCCTCCAGCCGCAAAACCCCGCCCCATGTATCGACGATGTCGCGCACAATCCCCAGCCCCAACCCATGCCCATCCGTCTGTTCATCAAGCCGAGTCCCGCGGCTGAACACCTGATCGCGCTGCCCCTCGGGAATCCCCGGCCCGTCGTCCTCCACGCTTAACTGGAAACCTTCGGCCGTCTCGACAACGCTTAAGCGAACCTCGGCATCCGCCCATTTGCAGGCGTTATCCAGCAAGTTACCCAGCAGTTCGAGCAAGTCCTCACGATCCCATGGCAATTGCAAACCGGCAGGTGCGCGATAACTGAGTTCAAGGTGTTCACCGTGAATCATGTTCAACGTCGCCAGCAACCCCGGCAATTCCTCATCGCAATCAAACAACGCCCCCGGCAGCGCATCGCCGGACAATCGCGCGCGGTTGAGTTCACGATTGAGTCGTTGCTGAACCTGTGCAAGTTGCGCCTGAATCACCTTGCGCAGCTCCGGATCCGCATCGAGTTTCTCGCTTGAAGCCAGGCTCAACAACACCGCCAACGGGGTTTTCAAGGCATGGCCAAGGTTGCCCAAGGCATTGCGCGAACGCTTGAGACTGTCTTCGGTGTGTGCGAGCAAATGGTTTATCTGCGCCACCAGCGGTTCCAGCTCCACCGGCACCTGATCATCCAGTTGCGAACGCTGGCCCTGCTGCAACTGGGCGATCTGCTCACGGGCCTTTTCCAGCGGACGCAAGGCGCGGCGTACGGTGATCCGCTGCAACAACAGAATCAGCAGCAACCCCGCCAACCCCAGTCCCAGCCCCACTTGTTGCATGCGCTTGAAGCTCTCGCGCACCGGGGTGTAATCCTGGGCCACGCTGATCGAAATCGACTGGCCCAACCGGCGATAGTCCGAACGCAACACCAGCAACTGCTGCCCTTCGGGGCCCAGTTGCAGGTTGCTGTGCAGACCGGGGTGTTCGAGACGCGGCAGTTCCTGATCCCATAGCGAACGGGACCGCCAATGGCTGTCGGCAAAATCGATGCGAAAGTAATGCCCGGAGAACGGCCGCTGATACGCCGGCGACAGGTGTCGCTCATCCAGTTGCAAGCCCTGTGGCCCGCGCACCAGCGCCACCAGCAGATTTTCACTGTCGTTGCGCAAACCGGCTTCGAGGTAGCGCTGCAAACCCATTTCGAACAGCCACAGGCTGGTTTGCGCCAGCACCAGGCCGACAATCACCATCACGCTGATCAGGCCCAGGCTCAAGCGGCGCTGGATCGATCTCACTTGGCTTGCCCGCCGAACAGGTAACCCTGACCGCGACGGGTTTCGATCACACTGCGACCGAGCTTGCGCCGCAGGTGGTTGACGTGGACTTCCAGCACGTTGGAATCGCGCTCGGTTTCGCCGTCGTAGAGGTGCTCGGCGAGGTGGCTTTTGGAAAGGATCTGTTCAGGGTGCAGCATGAAATAGCGCAGCAGACGAAATTCAGCCGCAGTGAGCTGGATGTCGGCACCGTCGCGGGTCACGCATTGGCGACCCTCATCCAGATGCAAACCGGCGGACTTGAGCATTGGCTGATTGGCCTGGCCGTGAGAGCGGCGCAACAACGCCTGAATGCGCAGGTGCAGTTCTTCAGGATGGAAGGGTTTAGTCAGGTAATCATCGGCGCCGGCCTTGAGGCCTTCGATGCGTTCGGCCCAGGAACCGCGAGCGGTCAGGATCAGCACCGGCGTGGCCAGCCCTGCCGCCCGCCATTGCGTCAGCACCTCAAGCCCCGGCAGACCCGGCAGGCCGAGGTCGAGGATGATCAGGTCATAGGGTTCGCTGCTGCCCTGGTAGACCGCGTCGCGACCATCGGCCAGCCAGTCCACGGCGTAACCCTGTCGGTTGAGGCCGGCCATCAATTCGTCGGCCAGGGGCACGTGGTCTTCCACCAGGAGCAAACGCATCGGTCAATCTTCCTTGTCTTTCAATAACTGGCCAGTGGTGGCATCGAGGTCCAGTTCACGGACCACACCTTCGGTGGTCAGCAACTCGACTTCATAAATGTAGACGTCATGTTTTTCTTCAAGCTCGGCTTCCAGCAATTTGGCCCCGGGATAGCGGTCCAGAGCCTGCTTCAGCAGTTGCTCCAGCGGCAGGATCACACCCTGCTGGCGCAGGCGCAGGGCTTCGTCCTGATCCAGGTCGCGGGCCATGACCACCGAGCAAAACGCCAGAAGCACCAACGTTATGCGTGAAAACGAAAACACCTTCATTACGTATCCTGATGATCCTTGAGAACCTGCCCGCTGACAGCGTCTAATTCCAGGTCCCACTCAATGCCTTGTGGGTCACGCAACTCAACCTGATAGATGTACTTGCCGTACTCTTCTTCCAGCTCGGTTTCGGTGATTGTGGAACCTGGGTGTTTGCTCAGTGCCGTGGCGTTGAGCTTCTCGAAAGACACAATGGTACCAGCGTCGCGCAGCCGTAGGGCTTCGTCGGGGCCCAGGTCGCGAGCGTGGGCGAGGCTGGCGGTCATGCCGATGAGGGTGGCGGTGATCAGGGCAGTCAGGGTTTTCATGGGGTGTCTCCGTATTTTTTTGTGTGTTGCCTACGGGAGCCACCTTAGCGATTCGAACTTAATTGAAACTGAATGGCCATCATTGGAGTGCCCCACAAACCTGTGGGAGCGAGCCTGCTCGCGATGCCGGAGTCACATTCACTATCCATGTGACTGTCCGTCCGCTATCGCGAGCAGGCTCGCTCCCACATTGGATTCGTACACCTGCATAACGCGCTTATAATCCCCCGCTCGCCAGACATTGAGACCGGTATGACCGCCATCCACATCAAGTTCCCTTCCCTGACCCTCAAGGCCGGCCCGCGGGCCTTTGCGCGCATCCGTGAAAATGGCTTGAGCGCCGCCGACGTCGGCACGCTGCCGGGTGCCGCCGGTGGGCCCAAGGCGCTGGGGATTCAGGGTCTGGACCTGGCGTTATTCGGCGAATGGCTGCCGGCTGCGCCGCGGGAACGCTCGCTGATCGGCGCCTCGGTGGGCTCCTGGCGCTTCGCCAGCGCCTGCCTGCCGGACGCCGCCGAAGGCATCCGCCGCCTCGGTCATTTGTACACCGAGCAGAACTTCGCCAAAGGCGTGACCATGGCGCAGATCAGCCAGAGTTCGCAACGCATGCTCGATGAGCTGCTCGACGGCCGCGATGCCTCGATTCTGGACAACGCCCATTACCGGCTGAACATCATGGTGGTCAAAAGCCACGGCCTGCTGGCGGACGATCATCGCGGGCGGCTGGGGCTGGGCCTGTCGTCGGTGATCGCCGACAACTTGCGTGGTCGCGCACGGCTGTCGCGGCATTTCGAACGGCTGATCATCCACGACCCCCGCCTCGCGCCACCGGTCAATGCGCTGAACGACTTCCCGTCGCGCTTCGTTGCACTGGACGCCAACAACCTGCGCCAGGCCTTGCTCGCCTCGGGCTCGATCCCGATGGTCATGGAAGGCGTGCGTGACCTGCCGGGCGCCGGCGCAGGGACTTTCCGCGATGGCGGCCTGCTGGACTATCACCTCGACCTGCCTTACAGCGGCAACGACATCGTGCTCTACCCGCACTTCACCGACCGGGTCATTCCTGGCTGGTTCGACAAAACCCTGCCATGGCGCCGCGCCTGCCCGACGCGCTTGCAGGATGTTCTGCTGCTGGCACCGTCGAAGGAATACCTGGCGCGCCTGCCCTACGGCAAACTCCCGGACCGTAACGACTTCAAGCGCTTCATGGGTGATGCCCCGAGCCGGCAGAAATACTGGCGCACCACGATGGATGAAAGCCGCCGCCTGGGTGACGAGTTCCTCGAACTCGCCGCCAACGGTCGCCTCGGCGAGCGCTTGCTGACCCTTTAGTCAGGACAAACTGTTAAACTCGCCGCCTGCCCACATCGCCCCGGCGATCGCCACCTGACAGAGCTGAAACCACTGTGGAAATCTTCAAAGAGTTTACCTTCGAATCCGCCCACCGCTTGCCTCACGTCCCGGAAGGCCACAAGTGCGGCCGCCTGCACGGTCACTCGTTCAAAGTGGCGATTCATTTGAGTGGCGATCTTGATCCGCATACTGGCTGGATACGGGACTTTTCGGAGATCAAGGCGATCTTCAAGCCGTTGTATGAGCGGTTGGATCATAACTATTTGAACGACATTCCGGGGTTGGAGAATCCCACCAGTGAAGTGTTGGCGAAGTGGATCTGGGGTGAGTTGAAGCCGTTGTTGCCGGAGCTTAGTGCGATTCGGATTCATGAGACTTGTACGAGTGGGTGCATTTATCGCGGGGAGTGAACTCTAGATTTGAAAAACCACCGGAATCGGTGGTTTTTTATGTCTGTCATATAGCTTGCTGAAGCTATTTTTGATTTTGATTCGGAGAGAAACATCCTTCGGTTTAAAATTCAAGTATGTACACGCATATGCTGGGAAAAATTGGCCCTATTCACAAGCACTCGACCACATACATGGCAAGTAAGTGATTTCCCACAGTTCCCCGCTCGTTTGTGCCTAGCCGCGCTACTCGAGTTCGAAAAAGTCGCTCCGCATTGATCACAGTTGTAAGGCCTCTCAGTACTATGCGTTTGCATATGCACCTTCAAACCGTTTGGTTGAGAAAATTTTTTATCACACACACTACAGCTGAATTTCTTTTCTTCGGCATGCGTTAAACGATGTTCCTGCAAGTGGGAGTTACGAGCAAAGCTTTTGCCACAATCTATACAGGACAATGGCTTCACCCCTGTATGCATTTTCATATGCCTGGCACGATCACCAGACGCCGAAAATCTTGCTTTGCAAGTAGTATCAAAACAGCCGTAAGGCTTCTCACCAGTATGAATACGTTTATGACGAACGAGTGCACTGGAACTCGAAAGCCCCTTATTGCATGTCTCACAAGGAAAACGTTTGGTGGAAACGGGCAAAGGGACCAACGATGGGTCTGCAATAGGAGAACTAATGGGCTGAACAGATACGGAGTCAAACGCCTTTGACATCGCAATATGAAAATCCAACTCTGCTGAAGCATCTGTTTCTCCATGGAATGAAGACATGCTCCATGTCGAATCCTGCGACCTTAAATCCTCTTCATTTATATCGATCGGAGGCAAGGTCCTCGCATTGGGTATAACAAATCTATTGAGCACTTCTTCCGGCACTGACCCTTGGGAGTTGTCAAACAATGGATCATTTCCGCTCCACATCCGCCCATCTCGATCCACCCTCCCCACCGGCGAATTCCCAACAAAACAATACAAATTCAACCCATCCACCGCCCCCGCCGGGTCCGGGTTGATCCATCGACACAACCACGGCGCAAAGTAGCGATAACCGTAGTAATACAACCCGGTCGCATCCCGCTCCTTGCCTGAATAACGAATGGTTTTGTACGCACCACTCTGATCGCTGTGATCCTCCCAAGCCGTACCGCCAAACGGGTAATACACTTCCCGGCTCAGGACGTTGGCCTGTTCATCGCACTCCACGGTGCTGGAGCCCAAGTGGTCGGTCAGGTGGTAGCGCAGAGGGTGTTCGGGAGCATCGGGCCCGTGCAGCCATTTCACTCGATTGCGGCCGCCTTCGAGGTCGAGCACTTCGTGTTCTTTTCCACCATGGCGTCGGTGCAGTTCCAGGCCCGGAAGGTAACGCACTTCGGCGATCACAGTGTGCGCAGCGGCCATTGCAGTGCGGACTTTGCGCAGGCGCTTGCCTCCGCCGCCGTAGATGTAGCGTTCAGTGTCGTCGTCGCCTTCGCGTACGACGGGCGACACGCTGGAGAGCTGATTGCGCAGGTCCCAGGTCATGACTTGCCCGCGATGCAAAAACTTGAGGTTACCGTTGTCATCAAAATGGCTGTCGAAATCCGGGAGTTGGTCATCCTCGATCAGGCTGCGGTTGCTGTTCGTGGCCACGGCCCAACGACGGGTGAACGGCTGGACACCGAGATGCCGCAGCTCGGTCATGTTGCCGGCCGCGTCGTAGTCGTATTCTTCGCGGTAGTTGACCACGGCGTTCGGGTCGTTCGAGGGGCGATACGGCGCGATGGGATAAAAGGCTGATCGTTCGGCTTCCCTGCCAGTGGCGCTGATTAACTGGCCAAAGGTGTCATAGCCGTAGGTGCATTGGGCGTTGATGCGCTGGTTCTTGTAGTAACGGATCGGCAGTGCGTGATCGTCGATCTGAAGGATGTTGCCGACCGGATCGACGGTGTAACGCAGGTCTTGCAGCGGCGGCGAATTTGGCAAAGCAGCAAACAACCGCTCCAGCCGGCCATCGCTGAGCACGTACTCCGCTTCGGTCACCACGCCGTTCCCGGCCGTTTCCCGTTCGACCTGACCGCTGGGGTTGTAGCGGATGTCGTGCACCAGGCACTGTCCGGGTGCCGCAGTATTCGCCGGTTGCAGCCAGCCTGTCTTGAGCTGGCCGGCCACGGTGTAGGTGAAGTGTCGGCGATGATTTTTGGCGTCGGTGAGGCTCAGCAAATCACCGAGCGGGTTGTAAGCCCAGCGGCTTTCGAGTCCGGAGCCGGGTTCCAGCAGTTCATTGCGCGACGCTTCCTCAAGCGGCCAATCGGGCGGATCGAGGGTTTTCAAAAAATGGCTGATTTCACATTGCGCCAGCCCCAGCAAATTGTACGCCGGCATATATCGGGTGCCGGCCGGGTCGTCGTGGCGGATCAACCGGCCACATTGATTGCCGGGATTGACCTGAGGATCAGCGGTGCCGTACTCCAATAGTTCCACAACCCGTGTCGCTTCCCCGCGAGCCTGCTCAGTTACGGCCAAGGGCCGAAGTGACGTGTCGTACTCAGTGTCCTGCCGAGTGCCCCGACTGTCCCACCGACTTAAGCTTTCGTCGGCCAGCCCAGCCAACAAAATCCGCCAACCTGAATCGACACTGTCAGCCGCCAACACCTTGCCCGACAAACTGTAGCAATGACTCAAGGCTGGGGCAGACAATCGCGGATCCCACTGATCAATCCCCCTTCCGACCGCATCGAATGACTGACGCGTCACCCGCGCCTCGGGTGTTTGCCCTATCTCCCCACGCCAGTACGCCACGCTGCGCACGACCAGGCCGCGCGGGTCGATGACCGTTGCCATGGGCGTTCCTTGATGCAGGCTGATATTGTCCATTAACTCTGGATAGCATCCGCCTTCAACAGCCGTCTACTGTCACAAATCACAGGCATTCATCCCGCTGATCCGATAGATCAAAAAAACCAACGAGACCGGTGGTTTTTTATGCCTATGCTTTTCCGCTTGCACCCGCCAAGAGGACGCCCCCATGACTGACTGGCCACTGGCTCAGACTTATCGCTTCAACGGGCACTCCGTTCGCTACGCCGTCCGTGGCGACGGCCCGCCGTTGGTGTTCGTGCATGGCACGCCCTTCTCTTCTTATGTGTGGCACCGGATTGCGCCGCACTTCATTACCACGCACCGAGTGCATTACTTCGACCTGCTGGGCTATGGGCTGTCCGAGAAAGTCGAGGGCGATGTGTCCCTCGGCGTGCAGAACGAACTGTTGGCGAAACTGCTGGAGCATTGGGGTCTGGAGCGCCCGGACGTGGTGGCCCACGATTTCGGCGGTGCCACGGTTCTGCGCGCGCATCTGCTCAACGGCAAGGATTACCGCAGCCTGACGCTGATCGACCCGGTGGCGCTGTCGCCCTGGGGTTCACCGTTTGTGCAGCATGTGCGCCAGCATGAAGCGGCGTTCAGCGGGCTGCCCGATTACATTCAGCGGGCGATTGTGCTGGCCTATGTTCGTGGGGCGATCAAGCGTGAAATCCCGGACGACGAGCTCGCGCCTTACGTGCAGCCGTGGCTGGGTGATCCGGGGCAAGCGGCGTTTTACCGGCAGATCGCGCAGATGGATGAGCGTTATACCCGTGAGATTGAAGGGCTGTACCCGACGATTCGCTGCCCGGTGCAGATTCTTTGGGGGGAAGACGATCAGTGGATTCCGATCGAGCGTGGGCAGGCGTTGCAGCAGATGATTCCGGGGGCACAGTTTCACCCCATCCCCCATGCCGGGCATCTGGTTCAGGAAGATGCGCCGGAGGCGATTGTCGCGGCTTTACTGCGGTTTCTACCTCAACACTCATCCTCCTGAAGAAACCAAACTCTCTGTGGGAGCGAGCCTGCTCGCGATGACCGCGGCACTTTCAACATTGAGCTGACTGTCAGGCCGCCATCGCGAGCAGGCTCGCTCCCACATGGGTTCTGTATTCCTTCAGGTGCACCGATTTTGTGCCCTCCCCGAGCCAAACGCCCTCGCTCGACTATAAATAACCACAGCCACCCCGCTTGGCACGACCACTGCAACACTCCCCCGCGTCACCATTCAGCAAGGAACGCCACATGACGCAGAACGATCCGGGCAACGACTACCCCCTCAGCGAAGTTCCGATGCATGCCCGCAAAGGCCTGGCCTCCACGGCCATGGTGCTGCTGGGTTTCACCTTTTTTACCGCGACCATGTTTGCCGGCGGCAAGCTCGGTGTGGCGTTCAGTTTCGGCGAGATGATGGCGGTGATCATCGTCGGCAATCTGTTGCTGGGCATCTACGCAGCAGCGCTGGGCTATATCGCTTTCAAGAGTGGGCTCAATTCGGTGCTGATGGGGCGGTTCTGCTTCGGCGAAATGGGCAGCAAGCTCTGCGACCTGATCCTCGGTTTCACCCAGATCGGCTGGTACGCCTGGGGCACCGCGACTGCGGCCGTGGTGCTGGGCAAATATTTCGAACTGAGCGAAGGCACCGTCCTCGGCCTGATGGTGCTGTTCGGCCTGGTGTTTTGCGCCACGGCGTATGTCGGTTATCGCGGATTGGAAATCCTCTCGTACATCGCGGTGCCGGCCATGATGTTGCTGCTGACGCTGTCGATGTGGGTCGCCACGGTGAAGGTCGGTGGGCTCGATGGTTTGCTCGCGGTGGTCCCGACGGGAACCCTGGATTGGTCGACCGCCATTACGCTGGTGTTCGGCACATTCGTCAGCGGCGCGACCCAAGCGACCAACTGGACACGTTTCTCCCGCTCCGCGCGGGTCGCGGTGCTGGCGAGCCTGATCGGCTTCTTCATCGGCAACGGTCTGATGATCCTGATCGGCGCCTACGGGGCCATCGTTTATCAACAGCCGGACGTGGTCGAAGTGCTGCTGTTGCAAGGTTTCGCCATGGCGGCGATGGCGATGTTGCTGCTCAATATCTGGAGCACCCAGGACAACACCATCTACAACTTCGCCGTCGCTGGCTGCAACCTGCTGCGTACCGGCCGGCGCAAAACCGTGACCCTCGCCGGCGCATTGATCGGCACGTTGCTGGCGCTGCTGGGCATGTACGACATGCTGGTGCCTTACCTGATTCTGCTGGGCACCGTAATTCCGCCGATAGGCGGGGTGATCATGGCGGACTTTTTCTTCCGTTATCGCGGTCAATATCCACGTCTGGCCGATGCTCGGTTGCCGGCGTTCAACTGGCCTGGTCTGAGCGCTTATGCGGTCGGCACGGTTGCCGCGTTCAGTTCGCCGTGGGTCGCGCCGCTGGTAGGGATTGCCGCTGCCGCGCTAACGTATGTGTTACTGACTGGCGTACTCGGTGCCCGTGCCGCCAACGCACCACTACAAGATCTATAAAAGGATTCGCCTGATGCACATCATCAACGCCCGCCTGCGCAACCAAGAAGGCCTGCATGAGTTGCACCTGGAAAACGGCCTGATCAGCAACATCGCCCGGCAGACCGAGGCGCCGACCCTGGGCCCTGATGATCTGGACGCTGGCGGTAACCTGGTGGTGCCACCCTTCGTCGAGCCACACATTCACCTCGACGCCACGCTCACCGCCGGCGAACCGCGCTGGAACATGAGCGGTACGCTGTTCGAGGGCATCGAATGCTGGGGCGAGCGTAAGGCGACCATCACCCTGGAAGACACCAAGACCCGCGCGAAGAAAACCATCCAGAGCCTCGCCGCCCACGGCATCCAGCATGTGCGCACCCATGTCGACGTCACCGACCCGACATTGACCGCCCTCAAGGCCATGCTCGAAGTGCGCGAGGAAAGCCGTCACTTGATCGACCTGCAGATCGTCGCGTTCCCTCAGGAAGGCATCGAGTCGTACCGCAACGGTCGGGAATTGATGGAAGAAGCGATCCGCATGGGCGCCGATGTGGTCGGCGGCATTCCACATTTCGAATACACCCGCGATCAGGGCGTGAGTTCAGTGAAATTCCTGATGGACCTGGCCGAGCGCACCGGTTGCCTGGTGGACGTGCATTGCGATGAAACCGACGACCCGCACTCGCGGTTTCTTGAGGTGCTGGCCGAAGAAGCCCGCAGCCGCGACATGGGTTCGCGGGTCACCGCCAGCCACACCACGGCCATGGGCTCTTACGACAACGCCTACTGCGCCAAACTGTTTCGCTTGCTCGGGCATTCGGGGATCAGCTTTGTCTCCTGCCCCACCGAAAGCATTCACCTGCAGGGGCGCTTCGACAACTTCCCGAAACGCCGTGGCGTGACCCGGGTCAACGAGTTGCTCGAAGCGGGGATGAACGTGTGTTTCGGCCAGGATTCGATCGTCGACCCGTGGTATCCGCTGGGTAACGGCAACATCCTGCGAGTCCTCGAAGCCGGCCTGCACATCTGCCACATGCTCGGTTACCGCAATCTGCAAAGTGCGCTGGACCTGGTCACCGACAACAGCGCCAAGGCCATGGCCCTGGGTGATCGTTATGGACTGGAGCGGGGGCGGCCGGCGAATCTGCTGATTTTATCGGCGGACAGCGATTACGAGGTGATTCGCAGCCAGGGCTTGCCGTTGTATTCGGTGCGCGCGGGCAAAGTGTTGATGAAGCGGCAGATGCCGGTGGTGGAGTTCTTTGGCGATCAGGGCTGAATTTTGCGTTGATTTGACTGGCCCCATCGCGAGCAAGCCCGCTCCCACATTGGTCTTCAGTGGACACAAATGCTGAATACACCGCAGCCCCCCTGTGGGAGCGAGCCTGCTCGCGATGGCAATCTCGAATTCAACCCATCAACCGCGCCGTACCAAACAACCTGACCCGACTCAACTCACCGTCCGACTCTTCCAGCAAAATCGGCGCCGTGCCGCCGGGCATCACCACCTTCACCTCTCCAGCACTCACCCAACCCACCCGCCACGCCGCGCAAGCCACCGCACTGGCGCTGGTGCCCGACGACGCCGTCGGCCCTTCACCGCGCTCGAACACCCGCGCGATGACTCGCCCCTCGGACTCAAGCATCGCCCATTGCAAATTGATCCCGGCGGGACACGGCTCCCCTGCCCCGGTCGGCATGGCGTAGGCGATACGCGTCAGCCCCTCGGACAACTTCGGTTCTCGCATCTGCTCATTGCCCGGCAACGCATCCGCTTGTGTCACCAGCGTCACACAATGAGGATTGCCAATGCGCACGAACTGACTTCGGGACCATGCGCGATCAAGTGATGACAACGGCGGCACCTGGCTGACGTCGCGACCGTTCAACACTTCACGCTCAACCCCTTGGCCCCCCACCGCTTGCGGCCCGAACGACGGTTTGCCCAGGTCCAGCCAGAACCCTTCCACACCCTCGACTTCTGCCGGCAGCACCGAAGTTTCCACCGGCGAAACCGCATCGGCCTTGTCGTGATGAACCCTGAGCAAACAAACGTCGTCCGCTGGCAGTAACCCTTGCTCACTGAGCGCCTGAGAAAAAATCGTCAGGCCATTGCCGCTGCGTTCCGCCAACGTGCCATCGGTGTTGACGATCAGCAGATCAAAGGGCGGCGCCGCTTGAAACGGACCGACCAGCAAGCCATCGCAGCGATGATCCTTGCTGCCGGGCGGTTGCGTGCCGGGGGCCCAGCCACAGAAGGCCTCGATAGCCGAAACCGCCCATGCCGCACGGGTTTGCGCAGCCTGACTGGCAAGCAGAGGTAAATCGACACCTTCACGGCGCACGGCCTCAGGCGCCACCACCGCATAGATATTGCCCCGAGCATCGTAAAACGGCGTCATGGATCGCTCCTGAAGTCAGCCAGAAAGTGCCTGTACTTTAGGCGTCAATGTCCGGCGATGAAATACCGTCCCGGCGTCACCCCGAACGTGCGGCGAAACATGGCCATGAAGGCGCTGACATTAACCCCGCTTTAAGCTGAACACTCATTCACAGGAGTTTCCCCATGCGCGCCGAAGACCTGCTTCCCGATGAACTCAATGAAGGCCAATTCAATGGCATCGCCGTGCGCAAAGGCACAGTCGGCGCCTTTCTGATCAATACCCGAACGCTGAGCGATCCGCTTGCCAGCGATGAACAGCGGCGCATGGCCGAGCACGACATTGTCGAGGCCTTGCCGGCACTGCGCGCCCTGGGGCTGTTCGATATCCTGCAAATACGCGACGAATCCCTGCGTGCCATGTGCCGACAACACTGACACGCGGCCTCGCGGTTGAGGGTCAGGCTGTGCAAGGATGTCATCCTGCCTGACCGCGAACCCGTCCGGACGCTGATCGAACCTCACCGGTGAGTCAGTGTCCCTTGGACACGCGACGTTTTTTGCCAAGGATTGAAATGACCAACCTCAACACCCAGACCTCATTCGTTCCCGGACGCCTGGAGCAGATGTCCACGCGCATCGCCTTTTTCATCGCCGGTTTGGGGATCGCCGCGTGGGCGCCACTGGTGCCTTATGCCAAGGCCCGGGCCGGGCTGGATGAAGGGACCCTCGGTTTGCTGCTGCTGTGCCTGGGGGTGGGCTCGATTCTGGCGATGCCGATGGCCGGGATTCTGGCCACACGCTTCGGCTGCCGCCGGGTGGCCGTCGGCGGGACGTTGCTGATTTGCCTGGCGCTGCCGCTGCTGGCGACGGTGACTTCAACTCCCGCATTGATCGCGACGTTGTTTCTGTTCGGTGCCGGCCTCGGCACGGTGGATTCGACGGTGAACCTGCAAGCGGTGATCGTCGAACGGGCCAGCGGCAAGACCATGATGTCGGGTTTCCATGGGTTGTTCAGCCTCGGCGGGATTGTCGGGGCGGCGGGTGTCAGTGCCTTGCTCGGCTTCGGGGTTTCTCCGCTGGGGGCGACGCTGGTGGTGATCGTGTTCCTGCTGATCGCGCTGTTCAAGGCCGCGCCGCACCTGTTGCCTTACGGCAGCGAGAGTTCGGGCCCGGCGTTTGCCGTGCCCCATGGCATCGTGCTGTTCATCGGCGGGATGTGTTTCATCGTGTTCCTCGCCGAAGGTGCGGCGCTCGACTGGAGCGCGGTGTTCCTGGCGCAGGAGCGCGGGATCGACACCGCGTATGCGGGGCTGGGTTATGCGGCGTTTGCGCTGACCATGACCGTCGGGCGCCTGACCGGGGACGCGATTGTGCGGCGCCTGGGCGCAACAAAAGTCATCGTGTTCGGTGGGCTGACGGCCGCTGCGGGCCTGTTTCTGGCGACGTTCGTACCAAGTTGGGAGATGGCGCTGGTGGGTTATGCGCTGGTCGGGGCGGGTTGTTCGAACATTGTGCCGGTGCTGTATACCGCCGTCGGCAAACAGACCGTCATGCCCGAAAGCATCGCGGTGCCGGCCATTACCACCCTGGGTTATGCAGGGATTCTTGCGGGGCCTGCATTGATCGGCTTTATCGCCCACGGCAGCAGTTTGAGTTTTGCCTTTGGGTTGATGGCGATATTGCTGGTGGCGGTGGCCATTGGCGGGAAAGTGCTTAAGGTCTGAAAAGCATCGCGAGCAGGCTCGCTCCCACACTTGATCCGTGTCGTACACATAAACTGTGTGCGCTGAAGATCCCCTGTGGGAGCGAGCCTGCTCGCGATGAATCCACCTCGGTCTAAATCAGAACCCGACGCTGGCCTGCACAAAGAACGTGCGCGGTGCGCCGACGTACATCCCCGAGTTGTTGTCGCTGGAACGGGTGAAGTACTGCTTGTCGAAGATGTTTTTCACCCCGGCGCCGACTTTCAGGTTCGACAGCTGTGAGCCGAAGTCATAGCCGCCGCGTACGTTCCAGGTCACGTAACCCGGAATGTCGCCGTACTGACCATCCGCGGTGCCTTCGGTGATGTAGTTGTTGGTGAAGCTGCCGTCCGCATTCACCGCGACGCCCGGTGAACGCTGCTTGGACTGGGCAAAGGCATCGATGTTGTAAGTCCAGCGGTTGATGTCATAGCGCAGGCCGGCGGTCGCCACCTGGCGCGAGTAGAACGGCAGGTCACGGCCCTTGAAGCCTGGAATTTCACCTTCATAGACGGCACGGGTGTAGGTGAACCCGGCGTTGGCAGTCAGGCCGTCGAGTCGTGGGTCCAGTGCCGCCATGTCGTAGTGAACCGAGGCTTCGATACCCTGGTGCGTGGTCGCGCCGAGGTTGGTCCAGCCCGCATCGTTGCTGATGTATTGCAACTCTTTATCGAAGTCGATGTAGAACAGCGTCACTTCGCCGCCCCACACATCATCGTTGTAACGCGTGCCGATCTCGTAGGTCTTGGCCTTTTCCGGTTCCAGGCCATTGGCCGTGTCGTCACCCGTACCACCCTGGCCGAGCTGGAAATACTGCAGGCTGCCGAACGACGTTTCGTAGTTGGCGAACAGCTTCCAGGCATCGGACAGGTGATACATCACGCTCAGCGCCGGCAGCGGCTCGTTGCTTTCGATGCTGCGGTTCTTTTCCGGCACGCGCCTGCCGGCAGTGTCGAGCACGGCGCGATCGTGCCAGTCGGTGCTGATGTGTTCGAAACGGATGCCGGGCGTGATGGTCCAGTTACCGACGTCGATTTTGTTATCGACGTACACCGAGTTGGCTTCAGTGCCGCCCGTGCGATCCTGATACACATGCCCGTCCGAACCCGGGCGCACCACCGGCTCGTTGTTGACCAGCGCCAGGCGGCTGGCCTGTTCGTGCATGGCTTCCTTGAGGTAGCGATAACCGACACTGACTTCCTGGGTGGTCGGGCCGACGTCGAACACACGGGACACCCGTGGTTCGATTCCCAAGGTGTAGTAGGTGCGCGGGAACGAGCCGATGGTCCTCTGATCGCGCGCAGCGATGTTGCTGCCACGGAAGCTGTCGGTGTAGTAAGTCAGCACTTCAGCCTGGGTACGATCATCGATCTGCCGCGTCCACTTGAACGAGACGTCCTTGCGGCGTCCGCTGAAGTTGTCGTTGTTGCGGTCGGACTGAAACGGATTGGCGTCGTACTGCGCCTGGGTCAGGCCGCCGGGCATGTCGGCGCTGGCGTCGTAGTAGTGGAAGTTGAGGCTGAAATCGTCCACATCGGTGGGCGCCCAATGGGTCTTGAGCAGCACGTCGTCGATGTCGTTGCCGTTGTTGCGCTCACGGTAACCGTTGCCGTTCACGCCCGAGTACAACAGCGCCATGCCGATGCCGTTGTCCGCCGTGCCGCCGACAAATGCCGTATCGATGTGCTTCCAGCCACCGTGCTGGGAGGTTTCCAGGGTGGTGCCAATTTCAGCAGAGGCTTTTTCCGGGATCGCACGGGTCACGAAGTTGATCACCCCGCCCACGTTCTGTGGCCCGTAGCGTACGGAGCCGGCGCCACGTACCACGTCGATGCTGTCGAGGTTGCCGGAGGAAATCGGCGCCATGGACAATTGCGGCTGACCGTAGGGGGCGAACGCTGCCGGTACGCCGTCGATCAGCACGGTGGAGCGTGGCGACAGGCGCGAGGTCAGGCCACGCACACCGACGTTCAGGGAAATGTCGCTGCCGCCGGTGCCGTTGGCTTCCTGCACTTGCACACCCGGCACGCGCTTGAGCACGTCGCCGACGTTCATCGCGCCTTGCTCGACCATCGCTTCGCGGCGGATCACGGTACGCGCGCCGGGGTGGTTCTGCACCACGGCGGCATCGGCGTCGCCGAGCCAGTCGCCGACTACCTTGATGTCGGTCACGCCCAGCTCCAGCGGGCCATTCGACGCGGACGTCAGTGCCGGCAGCAGGGTTACCGAACCTTGGTCGATCTGATACTGCAGGCCGCTGCCTTGCAGTAATTGGCGCAGCGCCTCTTCCGGCGAGAGGTTGCCATCCACCGCCGGGGCTTGTTTGCCGGCGACCAGCTCAGGACTGAAAAAAACCTGCAACGAGGTTTGCTGACCCAGCTGACTCAAGGCCTGCCCCAGCGGCTGCGCCTGAATATGGATGGCATCGGCGGCGAAGGCCTGGGGCATTGCCGTGCTGACCGCCAGGGCGAGAGCGAGCGGCAGCCAGGAGGATTTGTTGTTTTTAGCGGTGGTTTTTTTCACGTCGAACGTTGTCCTGTGAATCGCAAGAGTGTGCGGTTGTTAATGCAAACCAGTTGCAGTTGGACAAGAAGACGATGAACTCGAAAAAAACCTGAATTTATTTTGAAATTATTTCCTGGCTGCCGTCATCGAGGGTCCGCACGGCCACCGGCAGAATGCTCGGCAAGGCCTTGAGCAGCGCGTCGGTGTTGTCGGACTTGAACACGCTGGTCAGGCGCAAATTGCCCACTTTGTCGTTGCCGACGGTCAGCGGTTTCTCGCGATAGCGCGACACTTCCTCGGCGACGTCGCGAAGGCTGGCGTTGTTGAACACCAGTTTTCCGCTGCGCCAGGCGGTCAGTTCTTCAGGGTTGACCGCATAGGCGGCCGCCACTTTGCCTTGGGCATCGACTTGCGTACCGAGGCCGGCGGTGAGGCTGATGAAATCGCTGTCGGCGGCGTCACGCCCCTGGACCTTGACAGTGCCCTGCTCCACCGCGACCCGGGTTTTGGTGGCGTCACGGCGCACATCGAAGCGGGTGCCGGTGACCGTGACCTTGCCGCTGCCCGCCTCGACCACGAACGGCCGACGGCTGTCGTGCTCGACGCTGAACATCGCCCCGCCTTCCGTCAACTCGATGCCGCGACGATCCTTTTCATACCGGACCTGCAGCCGACTGCGACTGTTCAGGTCAATCACCGAACCATCCGGCAACGCCACATGCCGACGCTCGCCCAGCGCCGTCGAATACTCGGCGGTATAAGTCCCACGGTGATTCAAACCACTGAACAGCCCCAGCCCGAGCGCGACCGTCAGCACACTGGCAGCCACCGCATAACGCACCAGCGGGCGACGTTTGCTGCGGCTCGGCGGGGTTTCACACAAGGCTTGCAGGCGCGCTGCCGGCACAAGATCAGCCGCCGTCCACAAGCCCTGAAGCAATTGAAATTCGTCTCGATGCTGGGGGTGTTCGTTCAACCAGCGCTCAAAGCGTCGGTGTTCTTCGACGTCCACGGCCGGTTCCTGCAAACGCACAAACCACCGCGCCGCATCGTCGCGAACCGTTGTTTGCCCGCACGCACAATCACGAGTATCCATCATGGAAGTTCCTGTTTGGCTGGGGATGAGAAGGCGCGCCGCTTCTGTCTTCTGTAGGAGCTGCCGAAGGCTGCGATCTTTTCAGGGCAACGCAGAATCATGATTGCAACCCATCCAGACGATCGCGTAAATGCCGCAGCGTGCGGATCATATACTTTTCCACCATGTTCTTGGACAGTCCCAGGCGTTCGGCGATTTCGGCCTGGGTCAGGCCTTCGATCTTCTGCCACACAAACACCTTGCGGCAATTGACCGGCAGCTCGGTGAGCGCCCGCTCGATGGAATCAGCCAACTGGATCGCATGCATGAAATGCTCCGGGTCGCCGGATGACGACACACTGTGATCGATCGCCTCCGACTCCATGGCGCCCCGCCGATCCTCACGCCGATAACCATCCACCGCGATGTTGCGCGCCGTCTGGTGCAAGTACGCCCGAGGCTGTTCCACTGCCGCCGAATCGGACTCAAGCACCCTCACGAAGGTGTCGTGGGCAAGGTCCTCGGCCTGCTGACGATTTCTCAGGCGACGGGTCCAGGTGCCAACCAACTCTTCGTAATGCTCGAAAAAGCCGTGTCTGCGGGGCAGCTTGGGGGTCATTGCGGTGTGCTGTGAAGACGGGGCGTGAATAGTAATGCTTCCTATTAACCGGAAGCAATGGGGCGCTGACAGGCGCCCGTTTTCTATGCTGAAACCTGCCCCTGCAATCGTCGCCCGACAACATCCAGCAAATCACAGCCATCGCGCAGTGAAGTCACCAACACCCGCGCCAGTTCACTGTGCACACCCTCTCCGCACGCAAAACTCTCCAGCAGTTGCGTTGCGGTACGAATGCGGTAGGCCGCCGTTTCGTGCAACACGTCCAGTGGTGCTTCAGTGTCGATCAGCAATGACGGGACGCTGCAGTCGATGCCGGTAACAGGCATGTATCGATCCATGACGAAAAACCTCCAATGGGAAAAGGCACACGATTATTCAGCGTTGGCAGTTGGACGACCTTCAGACGATCCACGGGGCGGCTCCAGGTTTTCCAGCGCTCGATTGACCAGTAACTCGCCAATTGCGGACAGTTGCTGGATGGCCAGTATGACTTGGCGACGCGGCCCCTCGAGTTCCCGAGCAAGATCGGTGGCCATGACACTCAGGGAAGCAAGCGTTTCCGAGGCGTGACAGAGCATGGCTTCCGTATCGGCATCCGGCACTACGGTGAAGAAATGGCTAGCTGATTCGGGGCGTTTGTGAGTGCGCAAGGGCACGCTGACGAGTTGTTCGGAGACTTTGGAGTGATTGGGTGAAGGGACGGTGGTGTTGGCCGGAAGGCCTGATGATTCGGTTGCGATTGGGCTGGACTGTTTCATGCCGGAGCTCCTTGCAAGGTTTAGAAAGTGCCTGTCTCTTGCCTTCAACCAGATTTGATTGACGGTTACACATGACGGAACGGTAGATTTATTACCAGAAAATTCCATTTTATTAATCAAATAAATGAACATCTGTGTAATTAAATGATTCTCTCCACTTACACTTCCTAATTACTGTAAGACGATTCTTTTAGCTGAGTAGGCCGCGTCTTACATGTAGTGATGACACTAACTCGCACAATGAAAACCGTTTCACCTTTGTTGGATTATTTTCGAAAATTATCATTTTTGTCCGAGCGACAGATGTGTAGGATGCTGCGCTCAATGAGAGTCACCTACATACGCGCGACCTATTGCAACAACAGGAAAATGGTAGATATTTTAATGCACAAGAAAAACAGAACAGAAAAACTAAAGAACAACATCAAGTACCTGATAAAGAGCCGTGGAGAGACTCGGCTATCTTTGTGCAACTCCAGCGGTCTGACCCGGACAACCATCTATAACATTTTGGAAGGACGGGTTATCCACGTACAACAATCCACTATTCGGAAAATATCGGATTTCTTTGGCGTCTCATATAAGGAAATAGAGACGGTAGATTTTGAAGAAAAAGAAATAATCGAGAGTAGCGCCTCTCCGGATGGAAACATGAATCCGGCAGCAGTCCCGATTATTAGAGAGAGTTTGCTGATACAGAGTCTTGACAAAAGAATTGGTGAGTTGGCCATCATGCACCCACTGACATATTACTTTGGTACAGCCTGCAATTTAATAGGCGTGCTCCTGGAAAACAAAATTAGCGGGACGAATGAGGCAGGAGATATTTTGATTGTAAAGAGGGGCCTATCAACTGACACCGGTGATAAATTGGCATACATCGAAGCAACAACAAACCTGACCATAATCAGTGGCGACGACTTTAACCCCGATGCTATTTATATTATTGGAGACGTGATTGAGGAGAGATTTAATGGAAAATAGCAATGGAACTGCTAACAGCAAATACAAATTATTAGGATTTGAAAAAAACAAAAGCCTTGTCGTAATCATGGTGATCTCCACGGGAAAAGTTATAAAGGTAAAATTAGGCGAGGTAATGAGAAGTGAAATAATTGACAACCTAAGCAAGGTTGAAATCAAGGACATATACCGAAAATACTATTCCGGCGGTGCTGCGTTAACTACCTACGAAATGAATGATCGCCACGAAAGGTCGTGGATGACTTACGTTGCCCTCAACCTGCTCCTTTTTGCACTCTACATTTTCACAAATATTGCCGCGACAAAACTGGTACATATAGAACTATTTGACATTGTTGTTACCCCGGGTGTTTTTCTATACCCTCTGACTTTTCTAATAGTAGATATACTGAATGAGTCTTACGGCCTAAGACTCGCCAGACGAGCCATACTATTCGCTTTTGCAAGCAATGCATTTATTATCATTCTACTGAGTGGCACGAGCTATCTTCCAGGTTTAACCGGCTGGAAACTCGACGAGCCCTACAGCGAGGTAATTAGCCATGTGTCATCTGTACTAGTAGCATCCTGCATTTCCTTCCTTTTCTCTGAGTACGTCAACTCTTACCTTCTGTGCAAAATAAAAGAGCTAACCAATTCTAGATTTCTATTTTTACGAGTTTTTTTCAGCACTTTCTTTGCGGTGATAATAGACAGTTCTCTATTCTGCTTTATTGCATTTTATGGAACCATGCAAAACAGCGAAATACTCCATATCGTTTATGTTCAAATAGCTATTAAGATGTGTTTCGCAGTTTTCAACATTCTACCCGCCTACGGGGCAAGATCACTATTTAAAAAATATATAGCAGCAGGTCAAACTACATAAGCCCAGGAAGAAGTTAGCACTAACAGCTAACCCCCCTCCACAGCAAATGTATTTTTACATTGCTAGTTTAGCTTTTAAACTATTCCTGACTTCCATCCTATTTTCCAGAAACTCACTCAGCCCTTTTGCACGAAGAGCACACGCATCACAGTCGCCGCACCCACTTCCCGCTATACCGTTGTAGCAAGTCAATGTTTGGTATCGAATTAGATCCAGTTGATTATGGTAATCAGCCAAAGCCCAAGTCTCAGCTTTACTCAACCGCATAAGCGGCGTTTCAATCCGTATTTTATAGTCCATACCCAAGTGGATAGCGCTGTTCAAAACTTTAACAAACTCATCACCACAATCAGGATAGCCAGAACTCTCTGCTTCACAGACACCTGTAATGACAGCCTCAGCACCCACTTGATAGGCATAAATTGAAGACAGAGTTAAAAACAGAATGTTCCTGCCAGGTACAAACGTATCAGGCACACCGCCCCCCGTACTCATTGCAATCGGAATGTTGTCACGCGTCAAGCTGCTAATGGCCAGTTCATTCAACAATGAAGTGTCCAATACTTTATGCACCTTCACGCCAAGCTGTTTTGAAAGCTGTTGCGCCACTTCGATTTCCGCACGATGGCGCTGGCCGTAATCAAACGTAATGCAATGAATTTCGTCGTACATAGGTAGCGCATGGATCAAGCAGGTGGTTGAGTCTTGTCCTCCGCTGAAAACGATAACGGCCTTTCTGGTCATGGTTCGTTCATCCTTGGGGTGTCCCAGCTGGATGCCGGGGCCGTTGACCCTACCGGGAAGCTCAAAATCTGACTGTGGGAAGCTTCCGAAAAGGCCGTCTCCTATTTCCGTTCGTGTCGTTTCTTTACTGGATTACCCGCGGGGCGGCTTGGCGGACCAGCGGGAAAAGTTGATTTAGGCACACAGCCAAAGGATTCTGGCAGGCATCCAAAAGAAGCCATCCACCGGCTGTAGCAAAGTGCAGTATTGCCCGTCCCCGGCTTTTCCCAAGGAACCCGAAAATGTTCACGTCCGTAGCGTTGCTCAAAAGAAAACCGCTTGCCCGGCTTGCGTTGGCCATTACCTTGGGGACGCTCGGCTTGCCATGCTGGGTAACTCAGGCCAACGCCCACGGCGCAGCCGCCGAAATGGTGCCGCTGCAATCGGGACTTGAAGCGTTTGGCGCCACGGTCAAATGGGACGACTATGCCGACCTGTTCGTGATTGCCAAGGACGGGGTCTACCTCAAGGTCAAACCGGGCAACAAGGTGGCCGTGCTCAACGGCAAGCGGATGGAACTGACGGTGCCGGTGGTGTTCAAGGGCAAGACCGCGTACATGCCCAAGGACTTCATCAACCAGGTGTTCCAGTCCGGGCTGGACAAGACCTTTGTCGTTGAGACCCGCCCTAACCCGCTCAACCCGCTGAGCGCGGACGAAATCAAAAGCGCGGTGGACATCGTCAAGCAATCGGAGCACTACAAGCCCGGTTTTCGCTTCACCGAAGTCTCGGTCAATGAGCCGCCCAAGGATCAGGTCTGGAACTTCGTCTATACCGGCCAGACCGTTTCCCAGCCGCGCCAGGCCACTGTCGTGGTGCTCGACGGCAAGCATGTGATCGAGGGTCTGGTCGATCTCGACAGCAAGACGCTCAAGTCCTGGAAACCGGTCGAAGGCGCCCACGGCATGGTGTTGCTCGACGATTTCGCGACGGTGCAATCGGCCATCGAAGCAAGCCCCGAATACGCGCAGGCCCTGGCCAAACGCGGCATCACCGATGTGAAAAAGGTCGTGGCCACGCCGTTGACGGTCGGGTACTTCGACGGCAAGGACGGCCTGGCGCAGGATAAAAGGCTGCTGAAAATCGTCAGTTACCTGAACACCGGGGATGGCAATTACTGGGGCCATCCGATCGAAGGCCTGGTGGCGATTGTCGACCTGGAGCAGAAGAAGCTGATCAAGATCGAAGACGACGCGGTCATTCCGGTGCCGATGAAGCCGACACCTTATGACGGACGAGGACGCAAAAGCCCGCAGGTCAAACCGCTGGAGATCATCGAGCCGGAAGGGAAAAACTACACCATCACCGGCAACAGCATTCACTGGCAGAACTGGGACTTCCACGTTCGCCTCGATTCGCGGGTTGGCCCGATCCTGTCCACGGTCACCTATGACGACAAGGGCAAGAAACGCAAGATCATGTACGAAGGCTCGCTGGGCGGCATGATCGTGCCGTACGGCGATCCCGACGGCGGCTGGTACTTCAAGGCTTATCTCGACTCGGGCGATTACGGCATGGGCACCCTGACCTCACCGATTTCCCGCGGCAAGGACGCTCCGGAAAACGCCGTGTTGCTGGACGCCACCATCGCCGACTACACCGGTGCACCGACCACGATTCCGCGCGCCATGGCGGTGTTCGAGCGCTACGCCGGCCCGGAATACAAGCACCAGGAAATGGGCCAGCCCAACCTCAGCACCGAACGTCGCGAACTGGTGGTGCGCTGGATCAGCACCGTCGGCAACTACGACTACATCTTCGACTGGGTCTTCCAGCAGAACGGCACCATCGGCATCGATGCCGGCGCCACCGGGATCGAAGCGGTCAAGGGCGTGAAATCGAAAACCATGCATGAGGCCACGGCCAAGGAGGACACGCGCTACGGCACGTTGCTGGACCATAACATCGTCGGCACCACCCACCAGCACATCTACAACTTCCGCCTCGACATGGACGTGGACGGTGAAAACAACTCGCTGGTGGAAGTGAACCCGGTGATTGCCCCGAACGACCGTGGCGGGCCGCGGACCAGTACCATGCAGACCGAGCAACAAGTGGTCGGCACCGAACAACAGGCCGCGCAGAAATTCGACCCCTCGACCGTTCGCTTGCTGACCAACTTCAGCAAGGAAAACAAAGTCGGCAACCCGGTTTCCTATCAGTTGATTCCGTATGCCGGCGGTACCCATCCGGTGGCCAAGGGCGCCAACTTCGGCAAGGACGAATGGCTCTATCACCGCCTGAGTTTCATGGACAAGCAACTGTGGGTGACGCGCTACAACCCGGACGAAAAGTACCCGGAAGGCAAATACCCGAACCGCTCGGACAAGGATGCGGGGCTCGGCCAGTTCACCCACGATAACCAGTCCATCGAGAACACCGATGATGTGGTCTGGCTGACCACGGGCACCACGCACATCGCCCGGGCCGAAGAGTGGCCGATCATGCCGACCGAGTGGGTGCATGTGCTGTTGAAACCGTGGAATTTCTTTGATGAAACGCCGACGCTGAACCTCAACGCACCGAAGTAAATCCCCCCCTGTGGGAGCGAGCCTGCTCGCGATTGCGGACTGTCAGGCACCATCTCCATGCCTGATGCACCGCTATCGCGAGCAGGCTCGCTCCCACAGGGTGATTCCATTCCTCGATGAAATCTCAAGCGTGCTGCTTGCGGTACTCACCGGGCGAAATGCCGAAGCGCGCCTTGAACGCCGTGGAAAAGTAGCTCGAATCGGAAAAGCCCCACGAGTAACCCAGCACCGACAACTTCTGCTCCGTGCGTGATTGGCGCAGGGATTCAGCACACAAATCCAGACGTCGATTCTTGATGTACCGCGCGACCACCAAGCCCTTCTTGGCGAACATCCGATACAGCCCACGCGTCGACATGCCGACCTCTCGCGCCAGCCATTCCGGGCAGAGGTCTTCCGAGCGAATGTGCTCGTCAATAAAACCCAGGGTCTTGCGGAAGATGCGCTCATGCACATCACTGCAGTCTTCGGTGTGGCTGATGACCGGACGCAGCAAGCTGACAATCGCCTCCAGCGTCGCTTCGCTTTCTTGCCGGCTCAGGCATTGCTGGTGAGTGGCGTCCAGGATCAGGCGGTGCGAAAGCATCGCGATGGGGGATGTCGCAGCGATCCGGTGACCACACCGGACCTGGTTGAAGCGCAGGGTTTGCTCAACCAGTTGCGACGGCAGAATCAGCGACAACTGCCGGGAATTTTCACTGTAGGTAAAGTCGCTGGGGCGCGAAGCGTCGATCAGCGTGATGTCACCGGCCGAGAGTAAAACCTTGCTGTCGCCCTGGGCCATGCCGGCCGTGCCGTCGAGCTGGAACACCGCGAAGTATTTCCCGCCCTCGCCTGCGGCGACTTCCTGAGGCGTGCGGTACAGCCGCGCCTGGCGGGCATCGACAAAACTGAGCTTCAGCGCGCCGTCCTGGTGCTCGCGGATCTGGCCGGCAAACTCATCGCCCAGGGGTTGCGCATTGAAGGCGCCACAGATCTGGTTGATCTGATGGATCCACTGATCGAACCCATCACGGCGCTGTGCAATTGAAGAAATCATGTCGGGCCTCACGCAGGCTTATTTTTATTGTCTACGCCAATCCACAGGTTCTCCTGAACAGTCACGCTCCCTGAATGCTGACGGGCTACTTCAGCCCGCCGAACCGCCGATAGAAACTTTCACCCACGTCCGGCAACGGCCCATCGGCGGTTTCCAGTGTACTGTTCAGCCATTCCTCGGCCTTGGCGTAGATCAACCGGTAAATATTGCGGCACAACTGTCGGGCGGCGCGTCCTTCCCAATCGCCGGGTAGCAACTCGTCCGGTAATTGCGGGTCGCGCAACAGCAGTTTGCGGTACTCATGAATAAGCAGGACGCGTGCCAGGAAGCAGTCGGACGGTTGCAGGTTCTCTTGCTCGCGAAGCGCTTGCCAGAGCGGTCGGAACAGCTGAATGAACTCGCTGTAATGAGTCGCCAGCTCCTCGATGTTCCAGCTCTCGCGCACCTGCAAACGCAGGGCCTTGGAGGCCAAAACGTCCTGAGCGGTGGTTTCGAAGACGATGGTCTCTTCCTGGGCGCCAAGGTCGAGCAGCGTCGCGTTGACGTCGGCCCGGTCGCTGCGCGGGCAGGCCAGCACTGCCGGCGAAATCGCACCAAAACCTTGCCACTCCAGTTCTTCGCGCACTTGTTTGCGCTTGTCCTGGGTCAGTTGCGTCAGCATCACCAGGCACCAGGAACCATCCCAGGCCGGCACGGTGGAGCTGTAGACCCGCTTGAAGGCCTTATCGAAACGCCGGCGACCGGCACCGGTCAGGCTGTAATAACTGCGGCGCCCGACTTTTTCGGCGGTCAACCAGCCTTCCTTGGTCAGGCGAAAGATCGAGGTGCGGATCAGCCGTTCGTTGATACCGATGGGCTCGAGCAATTGAATCAGGCTGCCCAGCCAGACCGTTCCGCCGTGGGGTTCGATGGCGTCCCCGTACAACGTGATGATCAAGGAACTGGCGCGGATCGGCGTCTGCTCCTGAAAGCGGGTAATCAGATGGTTCAAGGGTGTCAGGGACGACATGGGCGTACCGAGCAGAAAAAGAAAAGGAATATACCGAATGTCTGTAGGAGCTGCCGAAGGCTGCTCCTACAGGGGATTGCGTTCACAGTGCGCTGCCCTTGGGCCGAAGACCGCTGTCGCTGATACGCGGGCGATCAGGTTCCGGCTCGGTCAGCGGCTCGCACACCTGCATCTGCTCCAGGCAACGCTTGGCCAGTTGCTGATACTCACGGGTGCCCGCCTGCTTCCACGACACTTCTTCATCGCTGAGGCTGCGCTTGACGCTGGCCGGTGCGCCCATGATCAGTGATTGCTCCGGGCATTCGAATCCGGCTTTGACAAAGGCCGCCGCCGAGACGAAGGAGCGAGGGCCGATCCGCGCATTGTCCATCACCACTGCATTCATGCCCACCAGCGCATCGGCGCCGATCCGGCAACCATGCAGCACCGCACCGTGACCGATATGGCCATTGCGTTCGACCACCGTGTCGCTGTCCGGGAAACCGTGCATCACGCAGGTGTCCTGCAGATTGGCGCCCTCCTCCAGCACGATCCGGCCAAAGTCCCCGCGCAGGCTGGCCAGCGGCCCGACATAACAATGGGGGCCGACAATCACGTCACCAATCAGCACGGCTGACGGATGAACATAAGCGGTGGGATCAACCACCGGGGTCAGGCCATCGAGGCTGTAGCAGGTCATGGGAGGTTCCTTTTAAACGCAATGTCGGGCGGATTCGAAAAGCGATGCCGATATAGGAACATTTTGTATCACATCACTTTTACTATCACAAAGATAAAAAACCGTATCACTTAACCGCAGCACTTCAAGACGATCTATCGGGACCTCTAAATCCGCCATTTCGACCAATAAATCCGGCAAAAAACCAGTGATACCCCCTTCCATAGAGCCAACCTACAAAAACACACCGCCCATCAATAAGACACATTAAATCAGTTTTAGTATTGTATTTTAGTATCACGTTGTAGTTATACTCAGGCAAAACCGGCCCACCTGGCCGATCCAATAATGAGCCGGCATTGCAGCCGAGCGTGCACCGTGAGGGCATCCGCCATGCCTCTAACCCATGCTGTCGAGTTCCTCGAGCCGGGCGTTCGCCTGATTACCTTGCAGCGCCCCCAGGCTCTGAATGCCCTGACCACCGAATTGCTCGGTGAACTGGCGGATGAACTCAACGCCGCACAAACCGATCCCGACACCCGCGTCGTGGTCCTGACCGGCAGCCGCAAAGCCTTCGCGGCCGGCGCCGACATCAAGGAAATGGCCGAACGCAACCTGGTCGGCATCCTCGACGACCCGCGCCAGGCGTCGTGGCAAACCATCACCCGCTTCAACAAACCGCTGATCGCCGCCGTCAACGGCTTCGCCCTCGGCGGTGGCTGCGAACTGGCGATGCACGCCGACATCATCATTGCCGGTGAAGACGCCCGCTTCGGCCAGCCGGAAATCAACCTCGGGATCATGCCCGGCGCCGGTGGCACCCAACGCCTGTTGCGCGCCGTCGGCAAATCCATGGCCATGCAGATGGTCCTGACCGGCGAGCCAATCGATGCCCGCCAGGCCCAACGCGCCGGCCTGGTCAGCGAAGTGACGCAACCGGAATTCACCGTCGAGCGCGCCTTGCAGATTGCCCGCGTCATTGCCACGAAAGCCCCGCTGGCCGTGCGCCTGGCCAAGGAAGCGCTGCTCAAGGCGATGGACACCGACCTCGCCAGCGGCCTGCGTTTCGAGCGCCACGCCTTCACGGTTCTGGCCGGCACCCGCGACCGCGATGAAGGCATTGCAGCCTTTCAGGAAAAGCGCGCACCGACCTTCACCGGTCAGTAATTACCGAATTCGTACGACCTCTCAGAGAGCGCCATGACCATGAACTTCGAACACATCCTGTTTTCCATCGAGGCCGGCGTCGCCCTGCTCAGCCTCAATCGGCCGGACCAGCTCAACAGCTTCAATGCGCAGATGCATGGCGAAGTAAAAGAAGCGTTGAAACAGATCCGGCAAAACCCGGACGTGCGCGTGTTGCTGCTGACCGGTGAAGGTCGTGGTTTCTGCGCCGGGCAAGACCTCAGCGACCGCAATGTCGCACCGGGCAGCGCCGTGCCGGATCTGGGCGAGTCCATTGAGAAGTTCTACAACCCGCTGATTCGCCAATTGCGTGACCTGCCGCTGCCGGTGATTTGCGCAGTCAACGGCGTGGCGGCCGGGGCTGGCGCCAACATCCCGTTGGCCTGCGATCTGGTGCTGGCGGCGCGCTCGGCCAGTTTCATTCAAGCCTTCTGCAAAATCGGCCTGATCCCCGACTCCGGCGGCACCTGGACTTTACCGCGCCTGGTCGGCATGGCCCGCGCCAAGGCCCTCGCCTTGCTGGGCAATCGCTTGAGTGCCGAGCAAGCCGAGCAATGGGGGCTGATCTACCGCTGCGTCGACGACGCTGAACTGCGCAACGAAGCCCTGACGCTTGCCCGCCATTTGGCCACTCAACCGACCTACGGCTTGGCGCTGATCAAACGCAGCCTGAACGCTAGCCTGAGCAACACATTCGACGAACAGCTTGAGCTGGAAAAGGACCTGCAACGCCTGGCCGGGCGCAGCGAGGATTACCGTGAAGGCGTCAGTGCCTTCATGGAAAAACGCAGCCCAAGCTTCAAGGGGCGCTGAGCCATGAGCGCACTGAACACCAACGCGCGCATCGCGGTGATCGGCGCCGGCGCCATGGGTGCCGGCATCGCGCAAGTCGCCGCACAGGCCGGCCATCCGGTGCTGCTGCTGGACAATCGCCCGGGTGCCGCGGCACAGGCCATCGATGGCATTGACCGGCAACTGGGCAAACGGGTCGAGAAAGGCACGTTGTCCGCCGAAGCAAGGACGGCGACCATCGCCCGTCTTCAGGCGGTGGAATCCATCGAAGCGCTGGCCGATTGCGAACTGATCATCGAAGCCATCGTCGAGAACCTTGAGGTCAAGCGCGTCCTCTTCCGCCAATTGGAAAGCATCTGCGGCGAGCACTGCATTCTGGCGAGCAACACCTCGTCGCTGTCGATCACCAGCATTGCTGCGCAACTGGACCGTCCGCAACGCTTACTCGGCCTGCACTTTTTCAACCCGGCACCGATCATGGCGCTGGTTGAAATCGTCTCGGGCCTGGCCAGCGATCCAGCATTGGCCGAGTGCCTGTACGACACCGCCAGGGCCTGGGGCAAAAAACCGGTGCACACCCGTTCGACGCCGGGCTTTATCGTCAACCGCGTGGCTCGGCCGTTCTACGCCGAAAGCCTGCGCCTGTTGCAGGAAGGCGCCGCCGATTGCCCGACGCTGGATGCGCTGATGCGCGATGCCGGTGGTTTCGCGATGGGCGCGTTCGAGCTGACCGATTTGATCGGCCATGACGTCAACTACGCCGTGACCTGTTCAGTGTTCGACGCCTATTACGGCGACACGCGTTTCCTGCCTTCGTTGATCCAGAAAGAACTGGTGGACGCCGGACGGCTGGGACGCAAAAGCGGTCAGGGTTTCTATCGCTACGCCGAAGGTGCCGAGCGCCCGCAGCCGACACTTATCAGCAGCGAACACGCCGCTGAAACTTGCGTTGTCGAAGGTGATCTCGGCATTGCCGACGCACTGATCCCGCGCTTGCGCGAACACAACGTCGAGGTCATTCAGCGCGACGGCCAAGGCTTGCTGCGCGTCGGTGACGCGGTGCTGGCCTTGAGCGACGGGCGCATGGCGTGTCAGCGAGCCAAAGAAGAAGGCCTGCGTAATCTGATTCTGCTGGACCTGGCATTCGACTACGGCAAAGCCAGCCGAATCGCCATCAGTTGCTCAGCGGACATCGAGCCCTGCGCCCTCGAACACGGCGTTGCGTTATTGCAACGGGCCGGGCTCACCGTCAGCCAACTCAGCGACAGCCCGGCCCTCGCGGTGCTGCGCACCGTGGCAATGCTCGCCAACGAAGCCGCCGACGCGCTGCTGCAAGGCGTTGCCTCGGCCGCCGACATCGATCTGGCGATGCGCGCCGGGGTCAATTACCCGCAAGGCCCGCTGGCCTGGGCCGATGCCATCGGTCTTTCGCACATCCTGACCGTGCTGGAAAACCTGCAAGCCAGTTACGGCGAAGAACGCTATCGGCCGTCGCTGCTGTTGCGCCGCCGGGTCGCCGAAGGGAGGACTTTTCATGACTAACCATGAAGCGATGAACCTGGCCAGCACCTGCGCGCAAGCGATGTTCAAGCGCGATGCGGCCAGCCAGGCAATGGGCATGCGCTTGCTCTCGGTGGCGCCAGGTGCCGCCCGCGTGGGCATGAGCGTGCGCGCCGACATGATCCAGGGCCACGGCACCTGCCACGGCGGCTACCTGTTTGCCCTCGCCGACTCGACGTTCGCCTTTGCCTGCAACAGCTACAACGACGCCACCGTGGCGATCGGTTGCAGCATCGACTACATCGCCCCGGCACGCCTGGGCGACACCTTGACCGCCGACTGCATCGAGCAAAGCCGCTCCGGTCGCACCGGCAACTATGACGTACGCATTGAAAACCAACTGGGCCAGCTGATCGCCCTGTTCCATGGCAAATCCTACAAAGTGCGCGGCACTGTGCTGACGCAGGAGAACCCGAATGAATGACGCCTTGATCATCGATGCGGTGCGGACCCCGATCGGCCGCTACGCCGGAGCCTTGAGCAGCGTGCGCGCCGACGACCTCGGCGCGGTGCCGCTGCGCGAACTGCTGCGCCGTCACCCGCAAGTCGACTGGAATGCCGTCGATGATGTGATCTACGGTTGCGCCAACCAGGCCGGCGAAGACAACCGCAACGTCGCGCGCATGTCGGCGCTGTTGGCCGGGTTACCGGTCAGCGTGCCCGGCACCACCCTCAACCGCTTGTGCGGTTCCGGGCTGGATGCGATCGGCACGGCGGCCCGAGCGATTCGCTGTGGCGAGGCCGGGCTGATGCTGGTGGGCGGTGTCGAATCGATGTCCCGCGCCCCGCTGGTGATGGGCAAGGCCGAACAGGCGTTTTCCCGCGAGGCGCAGCTCTACGACACCACCCTCGGCTGGCGCTTCGTCAATCCGTTGATGAAAAAGACCTACGGCATCGACTCCATGCCGGAAACTGCGGAGAACGTCGCCGAGCAGTTCAACATCTCCCGCGCCGACCAGGATGCCTTTGCCCTGCGCAGCCAGCAGCGCGCCGCCGCAGCCCAGATTAGCGGACGCTTTGCCAAGGAGATCGTCGCGGTCGAAATCCCCCAGCGCAAAGGTCCGGCCAAGGTCGTTGAGCACGACGAGCACCCGCGCGGCGACACCACACTTGAGCAGTTGCAGAAGCTCGGCACGCCGTTTCGCGAAGGCGGCAGCATCACCGCGGGCAATGCCTCCGGAGTGAATGACGGCGCTTGCGCGCTGCTGCTGGCCAGCCCGGAAGTCGCCAAACGCCACGGGCTGAAGGCTCGCGGCCGGGTCGTGGCAATGGCCACTGCCGGCGTCGAACCGCGAATCATGGGCATCGGCCCAGTGCCCGCAACACGCAAAGTGCTGGAGCTGGCCAACCTGAGCCTGGCGGACATGGACGTGATCGAACTCAACGAGGCCTTTGCCGCGCAAGGTCTGGCGGTGCTCCGCGAACTCGGTCTGAGCGACACAGATGCGCGGGTCAACCCGAACGGCGGTGCGATTGCCCTCGGCCATCCACTGGGCATGAGCGGCGCACGACTGGTGACCACCGCCCTGCATGAACTGGAAGAACGTCAGGGTCGCTACGCCTTGTGCACCATGTGCATCGGCGTCGGCCAGGGCATCGCGCTGATCATCGAGCGCCTGTCCGACTAAAGAATCGCGATTCCCGGGGAACCGAGAGGTATCCTTGGGGCATGCACTCTAAGCCCTTGTGCGAAAGGGCTGAAACACAAAAATAATTCGAGTGAAGTTATGAACATGCCAATTGCCAAAGCCGTGCTTGACCCTGTGCTGGACCCGATTGAAACCGCCAGCATCGACGAACTCCGTCAGCACCAGCTGGAACGCCTGCGCTGGAGCCTGAACCACGCCTACAACAACGTGCCGCTGTACCGCCAGCGCTTCGATGCGCTCGGCGTGCACCCGGATGACATCAAATCCCTGGAAGACCTGGCGAAGTTTCCGTTCACTACCAAATCCGACCTGCGCGACAACTATCCCTACGGCATGTTCGCCGTACCGATGCATGACGTGGTGCGCCTGCACGCATCCAGCGGCACCACCGGCAAACCGACGGTCGTGGGCTACACCCAGAACGACATCAACACCTGGGCCAACGTGGTCGCACGTTCGATCCGCGCAGCGGGCGGGCGTCGCGGCGACAAAGTGCACATTTCCTATGGCTACGGCCTGTTCACCGGCGGCCTGGGCGCGCACTACGGCGCCGAACGCCTGGGTTGCACGGTAATCCCGATGTCTGGCGGCCAGACTGAAAAACAGGTGCAGTTGATCAAGGATTTCCAGCCGGACATCATCATGGTCACGCCGTCCTACATGCTCAACATCGCCGATGAAATCGAGCGCCAGGGCATCGACCCGCACAAACTGGCCCTGCGCCTGGGCATCTTCGGCGCCGAGCCCTGGACCGCCGAGCTGCGCAGCGCCATCGAGGCGCGCCTGGGCATTACCGCCCTGGACATTTACGGTCTCTCGGAAATCATGGGGCCAGGCGTCGCCATGGAATGTGCGGAAACCAAGGACGGGCCGACGATCTGGGAAGACCACTTCTACCCGGAAATCATCGACCCGGTCACCGGTGAAGTGCTGCCGGACGGTCAGATGGGCGAACTGGTGTTCACCTCCCTGAGCAAAGAAGCCTTGCCGATGATCCGCTACCGCACCCGCGACCTGACGCGGCTGCTACCGGGCACTGCGCGGCCGATGCGGCGTATCGACAAGATCACCGGGCGTAGCGATGACATGCTGATCATTCGCGGGGTCAACGTGTTTCCGACGCAGATCGAGGAGCAGGTGCTGAAAATCAAACAGCTTTCAGAGTGTTACGAGATCCATCTGTATCGCAATGGCAACCTGGACAGTGTGGATGTGCATGTGGAGCTCAAGGCCGAACATCAGCACCTGGGCGATGATCAGCAGAGAGCTGTCGCCGCCGAGTTGAGTCGGCATATCAAGACGTACATCGGGATCAGTTCGCGGATCGTTTTGCAGCCCCTGCATTCGATCAAGCGGTCTGAGGGCAAGGCTTGTCACGTGATGGACAAGCGCCCGAAAGCATGACTGCTGCACCTTTATGGCCCCGCTTTTGCGGGGTTTTTTTGGGGTGTACGCATGCCTCTGTGGGAGCTGGCTTGCCTGCGATGGCGGCCTGAAAGCCGACCATTTTCTTTCGGGTGTACATATCCGTTTCTGCGGTAACGGCGGCTGACGGTTCCGCCCTTACGGCGGGTCACTTTCGAAAATCCGGAATGCCGGCCCAGGCGAAAGTAACCAAAGCGCTCTTGCCCCTGACGTACGGTGCCGAGCCTGGGCGAGGCACCGTACGTCAGGGGCAAGAGCGTTTGGTTACTTGGCGCTTTTCCAAGTGACCCGCTGTAAGAGCGGAACCGTCAGCCGCCGTTACCGCAGAAACGGATATGTACACCAGACCACTCATCCCAAAGCGATACAAAAACACATACGACACTATATTTTGTGTTTGATATTAATTTCTGTATCGCTTATAAAGTTCTCCATGCCCTCGATCAGATTCAAGGCGGGAGACCCCCCATGTACGCACAGCTTGTAGAAACCGGCGTAAAGCGCATCAAGGACCTGGCGGAGATGTCCGAACAGGAACGCGCCTTCCAGGAAAAAATCGATTCAGAAATCAAGATCGAAGCCAAGAACTGGATGCCAGATGCCTATCGCCAAACCCTGATCCGGCAGATCTCCCAGCACGCCCACTCCGAAATAGTCGGCATGCTGCCCGAAGGCAACTGGGTCACCCGTGCACCAACGCTCAAACGCAAACTGCAACTGATGGCCAAGATTCAGGACGAGGCCGGTCATGGCCTGTACCTCTACAGCGCCATGGAAACCCTCGGCGCCGACCGCGATGAAGAGATCGCCAAGCTGCACAGCGGCAAGGCCAAGTATTCGAGCATCTTCAATTACCCGACGCTGAACTGGGCCGACATGGGTGCGGTGGGCTGGCTGGTGGACGGTGCGGCGATCGTCAATCAGGTGGTCCTGCAGCGCACCTCCTATGGCCCCTACTCCCGGGCCATGGTGCGGATCTGCAAGGAAGAAAGTTTCCACCAGCGCCAGGGCTACGAAATCCTCCTGACCATGATGCGTCATGGCAATCAGGCGCAAAAAGACATGGTCCAGGACGCGATCAACCGCCTGTGGTGGCCGTCGCTGATGATGTTCGGACCAAGCGACGAACACTCGCCGAACAGCGCGCAATCCATGGCCTGGAAAATCAAACGCCAGAGCAACGACGAACTGCGCCAGCGCTTCATCGACCAGACCATCCCGCAGCTTGAGCTGTTGGGCTGCACCTGCCCCGACCCGGACCTGAAATGGAACGCCGAACGCGGCCACTACGACTTCGGCGACATCCAGTGGAGCGAGTTCTACGAAGTGCTCAAGGGCAACGGCCCGTGCAACCAGGAACGCGTGGCCACCCGCCGCAAAGCCATTGAAGACGGTGCCTGGGTGCGTGAAGCCGCCGTCGCCCACGCTCGCAAAAAACAGAACAAGAACGCCGCCTGAATCGCACGCCGGTAACCCCTGTAGGAGCTGCCGCAGGCTGCGATCTTTTGATCTTGATCTTCGGCGGTTTCAAAGCTGCCAAAAGATCGCAGCCTGCGGCAGCGCCTACAGAAGCCTAACAATGTGGAGTCACTGAAATGTCTGAATGGACCCTTTTCGAAGTCTTCGTGCGCAGCAAGCACGGCCTCAACCACAAGCATGTCGGCAGCGTGCATGCCGCCGACACCACCATGGCCATCGAGAATGCGCGCGAGTTGTACACCCGTCGCAGCGAAGGCGTGAGCCTGTGGGTGGTGCCATCGGCACTGATCACCGCTTCGTCGCCGGATGAAAAAGACCCGCTGTTCGACCCGGCCGACGACAAGGTCTATCGCCACGCCAGCTTCTACGAGCTGCCGGCCGAAGTCGGGCACATGTGAGGTCGACCATGAACAACCAGACTGATCTGATCGAATACCTGCTGCGCCTCGGCGACAGCGCCCTGATCCAGGGCCAGCGCCTGTGCCAATGGTGCGGCAAGGCCCCGGCGCTGGAAGAAGAACTGGCGCTGATGAACGTCGGTCTCGACCTCGTCGGCCAGGCACGCAACTGGCTGGATTACGCCGCCGAATTGCTGGACGACGGTCGCGACGCCGATCACCTGGCATTTCGCCGGGATGAGCGGGCCTATCGCAATCTGCTGCTGGTGGAACAACCCAACGGCGATTACGCGGTGACCATCCTCAAGCAATTTCTCTACGACGCCTGGCACTTGCAGGTACTCAGCGGCCTGAGCCAGTCCAGCGACGAACGCATCGCCGGGATCGCCGCCAAAGCGGTGAAGGAAGTCACCTATCACCTGCGCCGCTCAGGCGAGTGGGTCGAGCGTCTGGGTGACGGCACCGAGGAAAGCCACCAGCGCATGCTCGCGGCCATCCCCGAGGTCTGGCGTTTCACCGTCGAACTGACCAGTGCCGACGACAGCGAACAACGCCTGTGCGACGCCGGCATCACCCCGGACGCCGCGCAAGTCGCTGCTGCCTGGCAAGCCAAGGTCAACGAGGTTTTCGCCAGCGCCACCCTGCCCGTGCCCGCCGCGCCCAGCTATTTCTACCTGAATGCACGCCAAGGCCTGCACACCGAACACCTCGGCATTCTGTTGGCCGAGATGCAGTTCCTGCCACGAGCGTACCCCGATGCAACCTGGTGAGCTGATCGCCAGCGACCTCGGTGCACGGCCGGCTCAACCGACCGACCTGGCCGCCGCGTGGGCAACTCTGGCGCAGGTCATGGACCCGGAAGTGCCGGTGGTCAGCGTGGTCGATCTCGGCATCGTGCGCGATCTCGACTGGCAGGCCGGGCATCTGCACGTGGTGGTCACGCCGACCTACTCCGGCTGCCCCGCCACCGAAGTGATCGAAAGCGATATCCGCGAGGCGCTGGAACTGGCCGGTTTCAACGCACCGCAACTGGAACGCAAATTGACCCCGGCCTGGACCACCGACTGGATCACTGAGAGCGGTCGCGAACGCCTGCGTGCCTACGGCATTGCTCCGCCCAACGGCAGCACCAGCAAACGCAGCCTGCTCGGTGAAAGCCCGGTAATCACCTGCCCGCAATGCGGCAGCGCACACACCGAAGTACTCAGCGAATTCGGCTCCACCGCCTGCAAGGCGCTGTACCGCTGCTGCGATTGCCGGGAACCGTTCGATTATTTCAAGTGCATCTGAGCGGCGTTCGGCCGTCCCAGCTGGAGAATAAAAATGAGTAAATTTCACAGCCTGACCATCAAGGACGTGCGCAACGAGACCCGTGACGCGGTGTCCATCGCCTTCGAGATTCCGCAGCACCTGCAAGACAGTTTTCACTTCACCCAAGGCCAGCACCTGGTGATGCGCACTCAAATGGACGGCGAAGAAGTGCGCCGCTCCTACTCGATCTGCACCGGGGTCAACGACGGTGAACTGCGCATCGCCATCAAGCGCGTGGCCGGCGGGCGTTTTTCCGCGTTTGCCAACGAGCAGCTGAAGGCCGGGCACAGCCTGGAAGTGATGCCGCCGGCCGGGCACTTTCATGTCGAACTCGACCCGACTCACCACGGTAATTACCTGGCCGTCGCGGCGGGCAGCGGCATCACGCCGATCCTGTCGATCATCAAGACCACCCTGCAAACCGAACCGCACAGCCGCGTCACGCTGCTATATGGCAACCGCTCAAGCTCCGGCGCGTTGTTTCGCGAACAACTGGAAGACCTGAAAAACCGTTACTTGCAGCGCCTGAACCTGATCTTCGTGTTCAGCCGCGAGCAGCAGGATGTCGACCTGTACAACGGCCGGATCAACGCCGAGAAGTGCGAGCAACTGTTCTCCCGCTGGCTCGACGTCAAAGCCCTCGACGCCGCCTTCATCTGCGGCCCGCAGGAGATGACCGAAACCGTGCGCGACAGCCTGAAAGCTAAAGGCATGGCGCCGGAGCGCATCCATTTCGAACTGTTTGCCGCCGCCGGCAGCCAGCAAAAACGCGAGGCTCGCGAAGCGGCCCGGCAGGTGGATGCCGCGGTCAGCCAGATCACCGTCATCAGCGACGGCCGCGCCCTGGCCTTCGACCTGCCGCGCAACAGCCAGAGCATCCTCGATGCCGGCAACGCCCAGGGCGCCGAACTGCCCTATTCGTGCAAGGCCGGCGTGTGCTCGACGTGCAAATGCAAAGTCATCGAAGGCGAAGTGGAAATGGACAGCAACCACGCCCTGGAAGATTACGAAGTCGCCGCCGGTTACGTGCTGTCGTGCCAGGCGTTTCCGGTGAGCGACAAGGTCGTACTGGATTTCGACCAGCTCTAAGACAGCGCCCCACAGGAATAACGCCAAACAATTGTGGGAGCGAGCCGACTCCGGGCGGCGATCCGACGAAGAGGCCATTAAATTCAACATTGATGTCGCCTGTTAAACAGCCTTCGCGAGCAGGCTCGCTCCCACATTTGTCCGATGGTCGACCCAGATCCACTGTTACACCCACAACAAAAACAACAAAAGAGAGCGCGCCATGACCCCCGAAGACATAGAACTCATCCGCCAGCATCCCGATTTCATCCAGCTGGTTCGTCGCAAACAGAATCTGTACTGGTCACTGAGCCTGGCCATGCTGGTCATCTATTACGGCTTCGTGTTGCTGGTCGCGTTTTCCCCCAGCACCCTCGGCCAATCCCTGAGCGGCGGCGTGACCACCGTGGGCATGCTGGTCGGCGTGGTGATCGTGATGCTGGCATTCGCGCTGACCGGTTTCTATGTCTATCGCGCCAACAACGTGATCGATCCGCTCAACGAAAAGCTGAAACAGGAGTGCGCCCGATGAGCCGTCTTCTTGCGTTGTTCCTGCTGCCCCTGGCCTTTGTCGCTGACTTTGCGGCAGCCGCCGACGGCGCGTCCCGCCCGCTGAACTGGAACGCGATCGGCATGTTCCTGGTGTTCGTGCTGTTCACCCTCGGCGTGACACGCTGGGCTGCATTGCGCACCCGCTCCGCCAGCGACTTCTACACCGCGGGCGGCGGCATGACCGGTTTCCAGAACGGCCTGGCGATTGCCGGCGACATGATCTCTGCGGCGTCCTTCCTCGGCATCTCCGCGATGATGTTCCTCAATGGTTATGACGGCTTGCTCTACGCACTGGGTGTGTTGGCAGGCTGGCCGATCATTCTGTTTTTGATCGCCGAACGCCTGCGCAATCTGGGTAAATACACCTTCGCCGATGTGGTGTCCTATCGCCTCGAACAAACCCCGGTGCGCCTGACCTCAGCCTTCGGCACCCTGACCGTGGCGTTGATGTACCTGGTGGCGCAGATGGTCGGCGCCGGCAAGCTGATCGAATTGCTGTTCGGCATCGATTACCTCTACGCGGTGATGCTGGTCGGCGTGTTGATGGTGTTTTACGTGACCTTCGGCGGCATGCTCGCCACCACGTGGGTGCAGATCATCAAGGCTGTGATGCTGCTATTCGGCACCACGTTCATGGCGTTCATGGTGCTCAAGCATTTCGGCTTCAGCACCGAAGCGATGTTCGCCGGCGCCACCGCTGTGCACGCCAAGGGCAACGCAATCATGGCCCCCGGTGGTTTGCTGTCGAACCCCATCGATGCGATCTCGCTCGGGCTGGGCATGATGTTCGGCACCGCCGGCCTGCCACATATCCTGATGCGCTTCTTCACCGTCAGCGATGCCAAGGAAGCGCGTAAAAGCGTGTTCTACGCCACCGGTTTTATCGGCTACTTCTACTTGCTGCTGATCATCGTCGGTTTCGGCGCGATCGTCATGGTCGGCACCGACCCGACATTCCGCGACGCCAACGGCGCGATCATCGGCGGCGGCAACATGATCGCCGTGCACCTCGCACAAGCCGTCGGCGGCAACCTGTTCCTCGGCTTCATCTCGGCGGTCGCCTTCGCCACCATTCTGGCGGTGGTTGCGGGATTGGCGTTGTCCGGTGCTTCGGCGGTGTCCCACGACCTGTATGCCTGCGTGATGCGCAAGGGTCAGGCCACCGAGCAGCAGGAAATCCGCGTGTCGCGCATTGCCACGCTGTGCATCGGCGTCCTGGCAATCATCCTGGGTCTGTTGTTCGAATCGCAGAACATTGCGTTCCTGTCCGGCCTGGTACTGGCCATCGCCGCGTCGGTGAATTTCCCGGTGCTGTTCCTCTCGATGTACTGGAAAGGCCTCACCACCCGTGGCGCAGTGACCGGCAGCCTGGCGGGGCTGATCTCAGCGATTGTCCTGCTGATCCTGAGCCCGGCGGTGTGGGTCAACGTGCTGCATCACGACAAGGCGCTGTTCCCCTACTCCAACCCGGCGCTGTTTTCCATGAGCCTGGCCTTCTTGAGCGCCTGGGTGTTTTCCGTCACCGACACCTCACCCCGTGCAGCCCTTGAGCGTGGCCGTTATCTGGCGCAGTTCATCCGCTCGATGACCGGCATCGGTGCCTCCGGCGCCAGCAAGCACTAAACAACAATCGATCTGATGGCAGGGAATAAAAATAATGAAGCCCGCGCGTACCGCACCCTATGAATCACTGTTTTCGTTAGCCGCCGCATTGACTCTGCCCATGGTCGCCCCCAGCGCCATGGCCGACTTCATCGACGACAGCAAGGCCCGCATTGAAATGCGCAACCACTACATCAATCGCGATTTCCGTCAGGACAACGCGCCACAATCCAAGGCTGAAGAATGGGCCCAAGGATTCACTGCGCGCATCGAGTCCGGGTTCACCGACGGGACATTCGGCTTCGGTCTCGACGCGCTGGGGGAGCTGGGGCTGAAACTCGACTCCAACCCGGATCGCCGAGGCACCGGGCTGCTGCCCTTTGGCCCGAACAGCCACGAGCCTGCGGACGAGTTCAGCGAACTGGGGCTGACCGGCAAGCTGCGGGTATCGAAAAGCGTGTTGAAGCTCGGCACCCTGCAACCCTTGTTGCCGGTAGCGACCTACAACGACACCCGTCTGCTGGGTTCGACCTTTGAGGGCGGCTTGCTGACCAGCCAGGAAATCAGTGGCCTGACGGTGAATACCGGGCGCCTGACCAAGGCCAACCTGCGGGACTCCTCCAGCAACGATGACATCGGCTACGGCGCCGCCAGCAGCGATCACTTCGACTTTGCTGGCGGCACCTACACCTTCAGTCCGCAACTGAACCTGAGCTACTACTACGGCAAGCTCGATCAGATTTATCGCCAGCAGTTCGTCGGGCTGGTGCACACCCAGCCCTTGGGCAACGGTTTCAACCTGCGCAGCGACCTGCGCTATTTCGACAGCCGGGGCGACGGTGCCGAACGCGCCGGGCGTATCGACAACCGCAACTTCAACAGCATGTTCACCGTGTCCCACGGTGCCCACAAAGTCAGTGCCACGTACCAGCAGTTGTCCGGCGACAGTGCGTTTCCGTTCCTCAACGGCGGTGACCCGTACGTGGTCAACCTGGTGACCTACAACACCTACACCCGCGCCGACGAGGACTCCTGGCAGCTGCGTTACGACTATGACTTCGCGGCGCAAGGCATCCCCGGCCTGACCTTCATGACGCGCTACACCGACGGCCGCCACGTCAAGGCCGGCAGTGTCGACAACGGCCGCGAGCGGGAGCGCGACACCGACATCAGTTACGTCATCCAGAGCGGTGTGTTCAAGGACGTCAGCCTGCGCTGGCGCAACGTGACCTTCCGTTCCGGCAATGGCTTGAACACCGCCATCGATGAAAACCGGCTGATCGTCGGCTACACCGTGGCGCTCTGGTAATCCCTGAAGGGCGCGGTTGCGGCCGCGCCTGACCTTTTTCATAACCCGGAGGAATCGTGATGCCTCACGCCCCTACCCTGCAAAGTTTCATCGCCGGTCGCTGGATCGGCCAACACGGCGCCCAGGTGCTGCGCAGCGCCATCGACGGCCATGAGATTGCACGCACCCACGAAGAGCGTCCGGACTTCGCCGAAGCCGTCGAGCACGGTCGCCGCCAGGGCGTCAGCGGGCTGATGGCGCTGGACTTCCAGCAACGGGCCCAGCGTCTCAAGGCACTGGCCTTGTACCTCAGCGAACGCAAGGAACAGCTCTACGCGATTTCGCACCACAGCGGCGCCACCCGCGCCGACAGTTGGATCGACATCGAAGGCGGCAACAGCACGCTGTTCACCTACGCCAGCCTCGGCTCGCGGGAACTGCCGTCGGGCAACATCGTTCACGAAGGCCCGGCGATGCAACTGAGCAAACTGGGCACCTTCGCCGGCACGCACATTCTGGTGCCCCGTGGTGGCCTGGCCGTGCACATCAACGCCTTCAACTTCCCGATCTGGGGCATGCTGGAAAAGTTCGCGCCGAGCTTTCTCGCCGGCATGCCGTGCATCGTCAAACCGGCCAGCGCCACCAGCTACCTGACCGAAGCCGTGGTGCGGCTGATGGACGAATCCGGTTTGCTGCCGGCGGGCAGTCTGCAATTGATCATCGGCAGCACCGGTGACCTGCTGGATCGCCTGCAAGGCCAGGACGTAGTGACGTTCACCGGTTCCGCCGACACCGCGGCCAAGCTGCGGGTCAACCCGAATCTGATCCGCAACTCGGTGCCGTTCAACGCCGAAGCCGACTCGCTGAACTGCGCGATCCTCGCCCCGGACGTCACGCCGGACGATGAAGAGTTCGAACTGTTCATCAAAGAAGTCGCCCGGGAAATGACCACCAAGGCCGGGCAGAAATGCACCGCCATTCGCCGTGCCATCGTGCCGGCCAAACACATCGATGCGGTCGCCACCCGTTTGCGTGATCGCCTCAAGAAAGTCGTGGTCGGCGACCCGTCGGTGGAAGGCGTGCGCATGGGTGCGCTGGCCTCCCACGATCAGCAAAAAGACGTCGCCGAGCGTCTGGAAAGCCTGTTGCAGAGCAGCGACATGCTGTTCGGCGCCCGCGACGGTTTCGAGCCACGCGGCGAAAACGTCAGCCAGGGTGCGTTCTTCGCGCCAACCCTGTTGCAATCCCGCGACCCGCACGCCGAAGGCGGCGCCCACGACATCGAAGCGTTCGGCCCGGTCAGCACCCTGATGGCCTACGACGATCTGGACGAAGCACTGGTTCTGGCGGCTCGCGGCAAAGGCAGCCTGGTGGCCAGTTTGATCACCAAGGACCCACAGATCGCGGCCAAGGCCATCCCGGTCGCCGCTGCCTGGCACGGTCGCTTGCTGGTGCTGGACCGCGAATCCGCCGCCGAATCCACCGGCCACGGCTCGCCCCTGCCACAACTCAAACACGGTGGCCCGGGTCGTGCCGGCGGCGGTGAGGAACTCGGTGGTTTGCGTGCGGTGAAACACTACCTGCAACGGGCGGCAGTGCAAGGCTCACCGACCATGCTGGCAGCGGTCACCGGCGAATACGTGCGCGGCGCCAAGGTCATCGAAACCGAAGTGCATCCGTTCCGCCGCTTCTTCCAGGATTTGCAGATCGGCGAATCGTTGCTGACCCACCGTCGCACCGTGACCGAGGCTGACCTGGTGAACTTCGGTTGCCTGTCCGGCGATCATTTCTACATGCACTTCGACGACATCGCCGCCAAGGAATCGCAATTCGGCAAACGCATCGCCCACGGTTACTTCGTGCTGTCGGCAGCGGCCGGTCTGTTCGTCTCGCCAGCACCCGGCCCGGTCCTGGCCAACTACGGCCTCGATACCTTGCGCTTCATCAACCCGGTCGGCATCGGCGACACCATCCAGGCGCGCCTGACCTGCAAACGCAAAATCGATCAGGGCAAAAAGAGCCCGCAGGGCATCCCGCAAGGCGTGGTGGCGTGGGACGTGGAAGTCACTAATCAGTTGGGCGAGCTGGTCGCCAGTTACGACATCCTGACCCTGGTGGTAAAGCGCGAGGACTGACCCGCATCAAAAAAAGACGGGTAGACGAGATGCGGCTCGCCTACCCGTCCAAGGCGGGAACTTTCAATACAATTCTTTATGCACGCGGTTCGTGGCCGACAGTTCTGCGACGAACCTTTGTGCGTCTTCTTCGGTGAGCTGGCCGAAAGTCATGGCGACCGTCAGCAGCGCCTGATCGATGGCCCGCTCCAAGTGACTTTTGTTGCCGCACAAATAAATGTGCGCGCCTTGGCCGAGCAGTGCCCACAGATAGGCGCCGTGTTCGAGCATCGCGTCCTGCACGTAGTAGCGGGTTTCAGCGTCCCGGGAGAACGCGGTGATCAGCCGATCCAGCACGCCATTGTGTTGCCAGGCTTCGAGGCGCGACTGGTAGAGGAAGTCCGATGCCCGGCGACGATCGCCAAAGACCAGGCAGGTTTTCGCGGGACTGCTTTGCTGCTCGATCTGTTCCAGCAACGCAATCAATGGCGCAACGCCGGTGCCCGTGCCGATCAGCAACACCGGATGATCGACCTGCCGCGGCAAGTGGAAACGCGGATTGCTGCGCGCAAACACCTGAACCTGAGGCTGCTTCCCCGCCAGACAGCCCGTCGCGGTGCCTGTGCGCGGACGATCCGCCAGCTCATATGCGACTTCACGTATGCACAGGTCCACGTAGCCGGGATTGTCGTGAGAGGCAATGGAATACGCCCGGGGCAAACAGTCGGGCAACCACTCGGTCAACTCCTCCAGACTCAGTTGCCCGGGCTCACAAAAATCGCCGAGCACATCGAGGATGTCCTTGCCGTACAGATAGGCTTCAAGTTCTTTGCGGTTGCTGACCTTCAACAGGCTTTTCAAGGTGTCGTGCTGACCGACCCTGGCGATCTCGCGCAACAGGGATTTACCCAGTTGTCGCAGTTCCTTGGTGGCCAACAGCGTGTGGGCATCGTCCCGACCGAACCACTGGCCGATCTGCGTTAGCAGCTGCGGATCATTTTGCGCCAGGACGTAGAGGTTGTCCCCGGCGCGGTATTTGATGCCGCTGCCCTCGATGTCGAGGCGGATCTGCCAGGCGTGAGGCGCGGTTGCATTGAGTCGCGTGCGAGAGATAACCCGCGCGGGCCACGCCGCATTTTCCCCATAGGCCGTCACTTGCAATTGCAAGGTGGTGCCGGCACGACGGTCGCCCTTCAGCACCGCGTCGAGGATGGCGCACCAGGTGTCGAAAAAACCTTCGAAATCGGTGTCTGCGTCCACGCGATTGATCCACGGTTGCGCGTGTTTTTGCAGCAGGGTTGCGTCCAGGTCTTTGGTGAAGCCGCAGAAGGTCGGGTAGGCCGTGTCGCCCAGGCCGAAGATCGCGTAGCGCAGACCGGCCAGGCTGTCGTGCGATTTGAGTTGATCCATGAAGCGATCAGCATTGGCCGGCGGTTCGCCGTCACCGAACGAGCTGCAAACGATGATCAACAGATCCCGCGCGGTCAGCGCGTCAAGTTCAAGGTTGTTGAGATCCTGCACGGTCAATTCATACGGCTGCACACAAGGCAGACGCAACAACCGTTGCGTCAGCCCATGGGCATTGCCGGACTCAGAGCCATAACCGATCACGATGCGTTCGATTAACCCTGGCATGGCCGCTTACCTGTCGTAGTGGTCGTCGAATTGCTCCTTGGAAAACTCCAGTGCTTCGAAGTCACTCATCAGGTCGTTGATCACGCGGCGGATGCTGATGTATTCGACAATGTTGCCCTGCTCGTCGAAGAGCGGCTGAACCGTGGTATCGACCACGTACAGGCCACCGCCCTTGCCGACGTTGGGGATCACGCCAGTCCAGATTTCACCTTTCTTGATGGTGTCCCACATTTGCTTGTAAGTGCTCTTGGGCACGGAAGCATGGCGGACGATGCTGTGGGGTTGTCCCAGCAACTCTTCCTTGTTGTAGCCCGTCAGCTTGCAGAACAGGTCGTTGACGTAGGTGATATTGCCTTGCAGGTCAGTGGTGGAAATCACCATGACGTTTTCCAGTGCGTTCAAGACTTTGGTGTTGATGGCTTGCATTGTGTTGCCTCTTGAGGATTAAAAATTTGCACGTCGGCGAGCGTCGACTCAGCTGTCCCGAGCCACCAGGCGTGGGCCTTTGCGAGTGACCTGCTGGCCCACTTCGAAGCGGGCATTGGGCGAGCGCACGGTACTGATGTCGCCTTCGGCATCCTTCACTTCGTAGGCGGTTTCCGTGAGGCCGGCCGCTTCCTGTACCGAGCTGCCGGCAAAGAATCCGGCGCCAGCGCCGATCAGCGCGCCCACTGGGCCACCCACTGCGCCGACCATCAGGCCGGTCAGGGCACCGAAGCCTTTGCCAGCGGTGGTATCGGGAACCTCGCGGACCACTTGATCGGCCATGCAAAGTGGAGAGAACAACAGACAGAGGGTAAAGCCGAGGGGAATGGAGCGCGTCATGACGATTTCCTGCTTCGGTTGGTTTGCCCTAACTATTTCACGAAGCGTGCCAAAAATTAAAACTAATAAATTCATTAACTTACAAAAATTGATAGTCGCAATGACAACTTAGAATAAGAGTCATTACGACAACAACATAGTCTTAATGACACTATCAGGCTTTTCGTTTCGCCGTTTAGGATCAAAAGATCGCAGCCTTCGGCAGCTCCTACATTGACCGAGTACATCCGCAATATTGCGTCGTATGCATACCCGTAGGAGCTGCCGCAGGCTGCGATCTTTTCGCCTCGCACTCCGCACCGGCGTCATTTCACCTTGATGTTTTTACCGGGCAACTGGTCGCTTTACGTCAATCCCGCCCCCGCCCCACCCCCTAGATTAGGTCTCAGAACACCTCGCCGTGCCGTGCGGCCAGTCACTGTGGAGATCACCCCATGCAAAACTTCCAAACCCGCAAACAGCAAAGCCCCGTAGAGGGTTGGGACCATCAGGACCCGGAAGAAGCCTTCACCCTGCCTTCGCGCTATTTTTTCGACGAGAGCCTGTTCAAGGCCGAGCGCGACAACATTTTCATGCACGCCTGGCACGTGGCCGGGCACGTCAGTGAGTTCGCCGAGCCGGGTCAGTACGTGGTCACGGATCTGTTCGACCAGAGCGTGGTGGTGGCGAAGAATCGTCAGGGGCAGATCCATGCCTTCCACAACGTTTGCCAGCATCGCGGCAATCGCCTGCTCGAAGAGCGTCGCGGCACCACCGGCGGCGTGGTGCGTTGCGCCTATCACTCGTGGTGCTACGAAATGGACGGCAGCCTGCGCAGCGCGCCGCGTTGCGAGAAGATGAAAAACTTCGAGTTGCAGCAGTTCAACATTCCGCAGATCCGCACCGAAGAGCTGGGCGGGTTTGTCTATTTCAACCTCGACCCGGCCGCGCCGTCGCTGCGCGACCTGTTCCCCGGTGCCGATGAGGAGATGCGCCGCGTCTTCCCGCACCTCGACAACATGCGCCTGATCGAGGAACAGGACGTGATCGTGCCGGCCAACTGGAAGGTGATCATGGACAACTCCATCGAGGGCTATCACTTCAAGTTGTCCGGACCGTGCCATATCGACCTGGCCAAACTCATCGACTTCAAGGGCTATCAGTTGACCAAACGCGACAACTGGTGGACCTACGTCGCCCCGGCCAACCTCTCGGTGACCGAGGCTTATGGTGTGCCGTTGAAAAGCGAACTGAACCCGGACGAATGTTTTTTCAACATCGGCATGTGGCCGAACAACACCTTCTATACCTTCCCGTTCTCGGAGTTTCTCGGCTCGTTCATCATGATCCCGCTGGATGCCGAACGTTCGTTGCTGCGCTTCGGTTACTACACCAACAACACTGAGACCGCTGCCGTTTCCGAGTCCTGCATGAAGTGGATGAACGAGGACCTGGGGCCGGAAGACATCGCCTTGAATATCTCGGTGCAGAAAGGCCTGCATTCGCTGGGTTACGACCAGGGCCGCTACATGATCGACGCCCAGCGCAGCAATGAAAGCGAGCACCTGGTGCATCACTTCCATCGTCTGGTGTTCAACGGGATTCACGGGCCGTCCGCCGTCTGAACCCTTCAGTCAGACGCAGCCCAAGGTGGGAGCGAGCCTGCTCGCGAAGAGGCCATTAAATTCAACATTGATGTCGCCTGTTAAACAGCCTTCGCGAGCAGGCTCGCTCCCACAGGTTTCGCATCGTCCCTGACTGACATTGTTTGTTCATGCAGCACTTTTTGATGGAGCACCACGAACCATGACCGATCATGAGTTTGATTACCTGATTGTGGGCGCAGGATCTGCGGGCTGCGTGCTGGCCAACCGCTTGGGCGAAGACTCAGGCGTGCAGATCCTGGTGCTGGAAGCGGGCCCGGCGGACAAGAGCTGGACCATCGACATGCCGTCCGCAGTGGGGATCGTGGTCAGCGGCACGCGCTACAACTGGAGCTACACCTCCGAACCGGAACCGTACCTGGATGGACGCAGGATCGGCACGCCTCGCGGCCGGACGCTGGGTGGTTCGTCGTCGATCAACGGCATGGTTTACATCCGTGGCCATGCCCGGGATTACGACGCGTGGGCCGAACAAGGCTGTGACGGCTGGAGTTATCAGGAGGTGCTGCCGTACTTCAAGCGCGCACAAAACCATGCCGACGGCGAGGACGATTACCGAGGGGCGACGGGGCATCTGCACGTCACGCCCGGCGATGTGCGAACACCGCTGTGTGCGGCGTTTCTCGCGGCGGGTGCCGAGGCGGGATATGGCATCAGCAGCGACTTGAATGGCTATCGTCAGGAAGCGTTCGGGCCGGTGGATCGCACCACCCGCGCCGGGCGTCGCTGGAGCACGTCGCGGGGTTATCTCAGCGAAGCGTTGGCGCGAGGTAATGTCCGCGTCGCAACAGATGCGCTGGCGTTGCGCATTTTGTTCGACGGCAATCGTGCCATGGGAATCGAGTACGAACAGAACGGTGAGACCCATCAGGTTCACGCCCGACGCGAAGTGCTGCTGACGGCCGGAGCAATCAATTCGCCGCAGTTGTTGTTGCTGTCGGGGATCGGTCCGGCGGCGGAACTGCGGGATCTGGGGGTCAAGGTTGTTCACGATTTACCGGGGGTCGGCCGACGACTCAACGATCACCCGGACACCGTCGTGCAGTACCTGTGCAAGAAACCGGTGTCGCTTTACCCCTGGACCACCGCTCCAGGCAAATGGTGGATCGGCGCACGCTGGTTCGCCACCCACGACGGGCTGGCAGCGAGCAACCATTTCGAGGCCGGAGCGTTCATCCGTTCCCGGGCCGGGGTCGAGCATCCCGACCTGCAACTGACCTTCATGCCGCTGGCGGTGAAACCCGGCAGCGTCGATCTGGTGCCGGGGCACGCGTTCCAGATCCACATCGACCTGATGCGCCCCACCAGCCTGGGCAGCGTGACCCTGAACAGCGCCGACCCTCGACAGCCGCCGCGCATCCTGTTCAATTACCTGAAAACCGAGCAGGATCGAGCCGACATGCGTGCCGGCGCGCGGCTGGTGCGCGAGATCATCGAGCAACCGGCCATGGCGGCGTTCAAGGGTGAAGAATTGGTCCCCGGCCCCCATGCCCAGAGCGACGCAGCACTGGATGCGTGGGCCAGGCAGGTCACGGAAACCGGCTACCATGCCAGCGGCACCTGCAAGATGGGGCCGGTGGGCGACCCGGAAGCGGTGGTCGATCCGCAGCTGCGCGTGCATGGCCTCGACGGCTTGCGGGTGGTGGACGCCTCGATCATGCCGGTGATCGTCAGCGGCAACACCAACGCACCCACGGTGATGATTGCAGAAAAGGCCAGCGACATGATTCGCGGCATGAAACCACTGCCGGGCAGCGATGCACCGGTGTGGCGTCATCCGCAGTGGCAGACACGGCAACGATAGAGATGACTCATGAGCAATCAACCGTCTGACAGCGCTACGCCGCTGGAAACCCGCTTCACCTGGCGGCGCGGCGATGTCGCGCCGTTGCGGGTGGCGGTGCTGTTGCTGCCGTCGTTTTCCAACTTTGGCCTGGCCGCCGTGCTGGAACCATTGGCCATCGCCAACTGGCTGTCCCAACGCGAGCTATTCCAGTGGTCGCTGCTGTCCCTGGACGGTGAACCCGTGCAGGCCAGCAATGGCCTGAACACCGTGGCCAACGACGGGCTACGCGCCGATCAGGGTTTCGATGTGTGCCTGGTGATCGCCAGTTTTGATGTACACAAACACAGCCGCAACCTGGCGCTCAAGAGCTGGCTGCGCAAACAGGCGCTGTTCGGCGCCGTGTTGGCGGGCGTGGAAACCGGCACGGAATTGCTCGCGGCGGCCGGCGTACTCGACGGTTACGAAGCCGCGGTGCATTGGGACAATCTTCAGGGCTTTCAGGAGAGTTATCCGCGCGTCCACGCCAAGCCGCAGCTCTACACGCTTGAGCGTCAACGCATGACCTGCGCCGGTGCAACGACGACGCTGGACATGCTGCTCGGCTGGATCGGCCAGAGCATCGACAGCGAACTGGCGCGGGAAATCGGCATGCACCTGTTGATGGGCCATGTGCGTGCACCGGCGGACAATCAACTCGACGGAGGCCTGACCAACACCGGGATGTACGGCAGCAAAATTCGCCGTGCGGTGCAGTTGATGGAGCAGGCGCTGGAAGAACCGCTGGATTGTGAAGCGATTGCCGGCCAGGTCGGTCTCTCGCGGCGGCAACTGGAGCGGCAATTCAAGCATCAGACCGGCCTGTCACCGCTCAAGTACTACATCACGTTGCGCCTGGCGAAGGCCCACAGTTTGCTGCAACAGACGCGCTTGAGTGTGGCGCAAGTGGCGGCGTGTTCGGGGTTCGGCTCGCTCGAGCATTTTTCCCGCACCTACCGCGCCCGTTTCGGTTGCCCGCCCAGTGAAGACCGCAGCCAGGTCTGGACCGCCCCGGTGATGCGCCAGCCATTGCGCAAGGAGCACCGGCCGACCGGGGCGGATTGAGTTCACAGCCGATAGCCCGCCTCTTCCTCATCCAGAATGCCCATCAACGCGTTGAAATGCTTGTCGGCAAAACCCGGATAGTCGAGCCATTGCCGGCAAGTCTTGCGGGCGATGTCATCACTGGCGATGCGCAACTCGCGACCGGTCGAGAGCGCGGTGATGTAGGTTTCGCAGGCGCGTTCGAAGTAGTACAGATCATCGAACGCCTGAGCGATGGTCGGCGCTGCAACCAGCAGGCCATGGTTACCCATCAGCAGAATCGGTTTGTCTGCCAGCAGATGGCTGACCCGCTCGGCCTCGTCCCCCAGGCCCATGCCGTCGAACCCGTCGTCGATGGCCACGCGCTCGAAAAAGCGCATCGAATTTTGCTCGATCGGCGGCAGCCGTGAATCCGTCAGGCAGGCCAGCGCTGTCGCGTATTTCGAATGCGCGTGCAGGATGCAGCGGGCGTGCGGTTGATTGCGATGCAAGGCGCTGTGCAATGCCCACGCGGTGATGTCCGGCGCGTCCGGGCGATCGAGGCTCGCCGGATCATCGGCATTCACCAGCAGCAGGTCGCTGGCCTTGATCCTGGAGAAATGCTTGCCATACGGGTTGATCAAAAACTCCCGGCCGTCCCCCGACACCGCCACGCTGAAGTGATTGGCAATGGACTCGTGCAGGTTCAGCCGCGCGGCCCAGCGAAAAGCGCAGGCCAGGCGGATTCTCAGTTGCTCGACAGCTTGATTCATCACGTCCCCTCTCGGTTCGTTTGGCGGTTGTTTGCCAGTGTAGAGAGACGCCGTGCCCGCACTTGACGGGAAACGACATGGGTTGCCGTTATTTCGCGGCGTGGCGGCCGTGGAAAAACGGCGTGGTTATGCCGCGTTTGATCAAGAGCAGCGTTGCCGACACCGCCATAGTCAGCGCCACGACCCACTTGGCTGGAGACGCACATGCTGCAGATTCCGTTGTTCATCTCAGGTAGTTGGCAGGCGCCGCAAGCGGCGCATTTTCGGGAGGTGATCAACCCCGCGACCGAAGAGGTATTGGCGCACGTGGCGGTGGCCGGGCCTGCTGATGCGCAGCGTGCGATCAGTGCCGCGCGCGAGGCATTCGACGCCGGGCCGTGGCCGACGATGGCGGTGACCGAGCGTGCGCAATTGATGCAGCGGATCGCCCGTTTGATCGAACTGGATGCTGAAAACCTCGCCCGCCTGGAAACCCTCAACGCCGGAAAAACCCTGGGCGAAAGCCTCGGTGACGTGGGTAATGTGGTCGCGACCTTCCGTTATTACGCCGCGCTGCTGGAAACCGAAAGCGCCAGCGTCAACAGCCATGCGCCCGCCCATGTCATCAGCTTCAACCAGCGCGAACCGGTGGGCGTGTGTGCCTTGATCGCGCCGTGGAATTACCCATTGCTGCAAGCCGTATGGAAGATCGCCCCGGCCCTGGCTGCCGGCAACACAGTGGTGTTCAAGCCCAGCAGCCTGACGCCAATGACGGCTCATCGTCTGACTGAACTGCTGGCTGAAGCCGGTTTGCCCGACGGCGTGTTCAACCTGCTCTGCGGCCCGGGTGACGTCGGAGAATTGCTCGCTGCCAGCGATGAAGTGGACCTGGTGTCGCTGACCGGTGGCGCCGGTGCAGGCGGTAAGGTGATGCGCGCGGCCACGGGCAATTTCAAGCGTGTGGCGCTGGAGTTGGGCGGGAAAAATCCGAACATCGTGTTCGCCGATGCCAACTTCGAAGTGGCGCTGGATCAGGCACCGAACGCGGTGTTTTTCAATGCCGGGCAGATTTGTTCTGCCGGCTCTCGACTGTTGGTCGAGGACGGGATTCACGACCGATTTGTTGAAGCCTTGCAGCAACGCATCCTGAACATTCGGCTGGGCGATGGCCTCGACCCATCGACGCAAATGGGCCCGCTGATTTCTGCCGGCCAGCGCGACCAGATCCTCACCATGATTGCCGGCGCCCTCGAACAAGGCGCGACGTTGCTGGCGGGCGGCACGATTCCCGAGCAGTTCGAACGCGGTTTCTGGTTGCGCCCGGCCTTGTTGGGCAACGTCACGGCCGACATGCGCATCGCCCGGGAAGAAATCTTCGGCCCGGTGATCACCGTCGAGCGTTTCAGCGGTGAAGCCCAGGCACTGCGACTGACCAACGACACACCTTACGGTCTGGCTGCTGGCGTCTGGACCCAGGACATCGGCAAGGCGTATCGCATGGCCAAACGGCTGCGGGTCGGCACCTTGTGGATCAACGACTACAACGCCGCGTTCCCGCAAGCGCCGTGGGGCGGCTACAAGTCCAGCGGTATCGGTCGCGAACTGTCCCGGGCCGGGCTGGATGAGTTCACTGAGCTCAAGCACATCTACCTCAACACCGAACCGGCGCCGTTGAACTGGTTCGGGGTTAGTTAAGGGAAAGGGTCAACGAGCCCCTTCGCCACAGGCAGGTTTTGCTGCACCTCTAACAACAAGAAAACCAAACAACCCAAACCGCTGCCGACGTTTACCTTTGAGGAGTTGATCCATGAAAGTCTTGCTCTTGCTCGCATCCCTCAGCCTGCCGTTGCTCGCCCAGGCAGCGGAACCGGAATCCTGCGCCACGGTGCGGTTTTCCGACGTCGGCTGGACCGACATCACCGTCACCACAGCCATCGCCAGCGAAGTGCTGGAATCCCTTGGCTACAAAACCAAAACCACCCTGCTGTCGATTCCCGTGACCTATCGCGCGCTGTCCTCAGGCAAAGAACTCGATGTGTTCCTCGGCAACTGGATGCCCACCACCGAAAACGACATCAAGCCCTACCGCGACGCCGGCACCGTGGAAACCGTGCGCGCCAACCTGCACGGCGCCAAATACACCCTGGCGGTGCCCGACTACGTCTACGACGCCGGGCTGCATGACTTTGCCGACATCGCCAGATTCAAGGACAAACTCAACGGCCAGCTCTACGGCATCGAACCGGGCAACGACGGCAACCGGCTGATCCAGAGCATGATCGACAAGGACGCCTTCGGCCTCAAGGATTTCAAAATCGTCGAATCCAGCGAAGCCGCCATGCTCTCGCAACTCAAACGCGCCACCCGCAAAAACGAATGGATGGTGTTCCTCGGCTGGGAACCGCATCCGATGAATACCCGCAACAAAATGAAGTACCTCAGCGGCGGCGACGACTACTTCGGGCCGAACTTCGGCCAGGCCACGGTCTACACCAACGTGCGCAAGGACTACCTCAAGGAATGCAGCAACGTCGGCAAATTGCTGCAGAACATGGAGTTCACGTTGGCCATGGAAAACCAGTTGATGGATGCGGTACTGAATCAGAACCAGAAACCGCGAGCGGCGGCCAAGGCGTGGTTGAAGGCCAATCCGGCGGTGCTGGAGGCGTGGTTGGCGGGGGTGAGCAGTCGGGATGGAAAGGATGGGTTGGTGGTGGCCAGTTCTCGATTGGCACCTTGATAGCAGCGGGAGGGTATTAACGTGCCTGCCCTTTCAAAGGCAGGCACTTTTCACGCTCGGACGATCTTTATCACAGCGCTCTAAGCATATGCTGGATGGCCTTGTGACTCGACTTTGGAGCGTCGGTAAAGAAGTCCGCGATACGTGCTGCAAACTTTTGAGAGTTCTCGAAGGATTCATTCATTGTCAAAGCAGTGTCGTTGATAGACACCATGACAAAAGCACATTGACCGTTGCCTATAAAACCAATGGATGCGCGATCAACACCATGATTCAAAATAATCAAAAATGAATTTTTGGTAATCGGACACTTTTCAACTTCCCACTCTGGAGGCTCGTCCTCATGAAAAACCTGAGCAAGCCGGGATAAAAACGAAGCCCGACGCGTTGCTTCCCCCTGCAGTCGCTGTTTGGCCAGAACCAATACTTGACTCCAGGTCAACATCAAAAGAAACCTGTTTAGGGCATTCGTCGCACTCACTGGCCGACTCATTGAGTACATATGGCAACTCGGAAGTCGCGCAAGAGCCATAAGAAGTAGATCCAACCACTTCTTATTTATATGTACTCAAGAACGTTTTTACAGTTGCCCCGACAGGCCCGGCCATCGGACTTGCATCTTCAGTTCCCGTCGGCGAATCAAAACAAAGGTCATCTGAAACCTGTGATGCTGAACTCCTGTCCACGGGTAAACCGTCATTTACCCAGCGGGTAGCTGAACGCTCAGGGTGATCTTCTTCAAACTGCTCCAGTAATGAAACGAGCCGATCTCGTTGAATCGGGTCGGCCATGATTTCAGGGATCAACGCCGCTGAAGCGTCGTAACCACTTTGAGTATCCAGATCGGCACTGAACCCCTTCAGTTCGCGAAGCGCGTGGGCAAGTTCAGTCTTTGAAAGTTGAGGTCTGGCATCTGTCATAAATTTCACTCTACCTTTCGGTATTCAGTAGCGCAAAGCGTAACCGTGACCGCCTATCGCCGAGCATCATATAGCGCAGAAAACGCCTGATGGGCCGCTGTAACGGCATAATTGAACGTCCTTGTATATGAAGATTTCGAAGTTTTGTGATCTTGAGCAATGCTTTACAAAGAGCCACTACCCATGCGTTTCAACATTGCCAGCCAAACTAGCACAGGGTTTTATTTTCCTACATGAATTGTTTGAAGCTACATAGCTTCGCGTCGTTGCCTACAACTGCACCGGAATCGGCTGACCACGGGAACGATCAAACAGCAATGGGTTTGCTTTCTACCGACGCCAGCAGCAACGCCAGCGCACCGCACACCATCAAGGTTTCACCCAACGCCTGCCCCCAGGCTGCAAGCATCAGCCCGCCACCGATCAACAAGTAATACAGCAAACCGAACAACGCACCAGCCGTGCCCAGTCGATCGCCATAATTCGCCAGGGCCGAACCGAGGATGTTCGGAATCGCCATGCCGAACGCCAGTACTACCAGCAGCATCGCCAGTACAAACAAACCGCTTTCCTCCATCAGCCACACGCCACTGGCCCCCACCAATGTTACCGCCCCCGCCAGCTGAATCAGTTGCGAGCTACCGAGTCCTCGACGCAGCAAGCGTTTGTTGAGCCAGGCGCCGAGGCCGGAGCCCAGAGCCAGGATCACACCGCTGTAACCGAACAACTGCGCACTCAAACCCAAACGCTGAAACACGAAAGGACCGAGACTGTAATAGCTGAACAGGGAAATGTTGAATAGCGCCACCAATAGCGTCGAGCGCCAGATTTCGCGGTCCCTCAGCATTGTCCACAGCGTCTCGAAGAGCGCAGGCGTCGTTAAGTTCTGCGGTCGGGTTTCCGGTAGAGCCCGCAGGCACCACAACCACAATCCCAGGGACAGCAGCAACAGGCATCCCGATACACCTCGATAACCGAAGCCTTGCACCAGACTCGTCCCGGTGAACAAGCCAATCGCCGGGCTGGCCGCTAGGGCGATGCCCATTACCGAAAATACTTGCGCCAATTCCGCGCCCTTGAAGCGGTCGCGCAATACGGTTTGCGTGACGACCGAGCCCACCGCCGCACCGAACGCGGCCAGCGCCTGGGTGATCAACAGGGCATTGAATGTGCTGACACTGAGCGCCAGCATCGAAGCACCGGCGTACAACGCCAACCCGGCGAGCATCGAAGGTCGCCGACCGATCCGGTCGCACATCCGGCCCCACACCACCACGCCGAACGCGAAGGCCAGAAAAAACACCGAGAGGGTTTGCGCCGCCTCTTGCGGGCCAACGTCAAACGCCTGACCGATGTCTGCCAGTGCCGGGCTGTAAAGGGTTTGGGCGATCTGCGGAAACATCAGCAAGGCGATTGCCAACACCAACAGGCTTTTGCAATTCATCACGACTTCACTCTTCAGGGAAAACTGGCGAGCAGCTTAAGAAGCCGTGACTGACGTATTATCAAAACCCAGACAACTAATCGATGAAATCAGACAAAGCATGGCTTGGCTCGATGCCCGCGCACGATTCGACCCCGACAGCTACCCGGCACCCGTCATCGGTATCGCCGCGACCCTTGGCGATCACGATTCGGGCGTGCATCAGCATCAACGCGGCCAGCTGTTATTCACCCGAAAAGGCTGCACGCGAATTACGCTTGCGCAGCAGTTGTGCCTGTTGCCACCCTCCCGCGCCGCGTGGATTCCGTCCGGGGTTGCCCACCGCGCCGTGATGCAGCAGAGCGTCGACTACCGATCGATTTACCTGACTCCTGAGGTGTGCGTCGACCTGCCGCAACACGTCTGTGTGATTGAAGTCAGCCCGTTGCTGCGCGCGGTGCTGGAGCCGATCGCCCTCGCCGACTTCGACACCGATTGGCAGCAGGGCAAATTCGTTCATTTGCTGGGCCTGTGCCTCAGCGAAATTCGCGACGCCGCGCAACAACCAATGCTGTTGCCATTGCCTCGGGACAAACGCCTGGCGCCACTGCTCGCGACGCTCGATCAGTTGCCGCCGGAACTTCAGGCCTTGCAAGCGCGGATCGGCGCCAGCGGCCGCACCATCGGGCGAATCTTCCAGCGGGAAACCGGCATGAGCTATCAGCAATGGCGCCAGCAGTGGCGGTTGATGCGCGCAATCGAACTGCTCACGACCGGAAGAAACATCGGCTACAGCGCCTTCGAACTGGGTTTTGCCAGCGACAGTGCGTTTATCTCCTTCTTCAAGGACATGACCGGCCTCACCCCCGGCGCCTGGTTGAAATAAGCACCTGACGACCGGCAGCAAAAACCAATTGATACCAAATATTACATGCGTCATATTACGTACGTAATTAAACGCCGTTTCCCATAGGTAATTCTCCATGACCAGCATGCCCACCCTTGAACCCGACCTTGCTGTCCCGGTGAACACCCCCAAACCGCCCCTGCTCAAACGCCTGTTCCTGCTGGCCCTGGCCATTGCCGCGCTGGTGTTCATCGGTGTGTATGCCATGCATTGGTGGACCGCCGGCCGTTTCATCGAAGAAACCGACGACGCTTACATCGGCGGCGACGTGACGGTCATCGGGCCGAAAGTCGCAGGGTACATCGAAGAAGTGCTGGTCACCGACAACCAGAAGGTCAAGGCCGGTGACGTGTTGATCCGCCTCGATTCCCGTGACTACCGCGCCAACCTGGCCAAGGCCGAAGGCGCGGTCGCCGCTGAAGAAGCCTTGCTCGCCAACCTCGACGCCACCGAACAACTGCAACACGCAGTGATCGGTCAGGCCCGCGCCGGCATCGATGCCACCGGCGCCGAAACCGCCCGCTCACGGGACGACAATGCGCGCTACAAACGCCTGGTCGGCAGCAATGCCGTCTCGGTGGAAAGTGCCCAACGGGCCGACGCCACCTTCAAGACGGCACAAGCCCTGAGCGCCCGGGCCCAGGCTGAATTGCTGGCGGCGCAACGTCAGCTGAACGTGATCGAAACCCAGAAACAGCAAGCCCGCGCCGCGCTGATGCAGGCCCGGGCCGAGCGTGATCTGGCGCAATTGAACGTGGGTTACACCGAGCTGCGGGCGCCGATGGATGGCGTGATCGGCAATCGCCGGGCGCGGGTCGGCGCATATGCTCAGGCCGGTTCCCAGCAGCTGTCGGTCGTGCCGGCCAGCGGGCTGTGGGTGGACGCCAACTTCAAGGAAGATCAACTGGCACGGATGACGCCGGGGCAGCGGGTGATCATTCATGCCGATGTGCTCTCGGGGCAGGAATTCCACGGCCATCTGGACAGCCTCGCACCGGCCAGCGGTTCGCAGTTCAGCGTCCTGCCACCGGAAAACGCCACCGGTAACTTCACCAAAATCGTTCAGCGTGTGCCGGTGCGGATTCTGCTTGATCCGGCCGATGGCGTGCTCGGGCATCTGCGTCCGGGGCTGTCGGTGACTGCTGAAGTGGATACGCGCAAGGAGCCTGAAACCCCAGCCGTGGCCAGCGCGCCATGAGCCGCACCCTCGCCGCCCCCGCGCAACCGTTCAATGTTGCCAGCATGGCGACGGCGACCAAGGTCTTCGCCTTCGCCAGCATGTGCATCGGCATGTTCATTGCCCTGCTGGATATCCAGATCGTCTCCGCCTCGTTGCGCGACATCGGCGGCGGGCTCTCGGCGGGCACGGACGAAACGGCCTGGGTGCAAACCAGTTACCTGATCGCCGAAATCATTGTAATTCCGCTGTCCGGCTGGCTCTCCCGAGTGTTTTCGACACGCTGGCTGTTCTGCGCGTCGGCGGTGGGTTTCACCCTGGCGAGCCTGCTGTGCGGCGCGGCCTGGAACATCCAGAGCATGATCGCCTTCCGTGCCCTGCAAGGGTTTCTCGGCGGTTCGATGATCCCGCTGGTGTTCACCACGGCGTTCGTTTTCTTCACCGGCAAACAACGTGTGATTGCAGCCTCGACCATCGGTGCGGTGGCTTCATTGGCGCCAACCCTGGGGCCGGTGATTGGCGGCTGGATCACCGATGTGTCGTCCTGGCACTGGCTGTTCTACATCAACCTGGTGCCGGGTATCTTCGTCGCCGTGGCGGTGCCGATGCTGGTGAAAATCGACCAGCCGGAACTCTCGCTGCTCAAGGGCGCCGATTACCTGAGCATGGTGTTCATGGCGCTGTTTCTCGGCTGCCTGGAATACACCCTGGAAGAAGGCCCACGCTTCAACTGGTTCAGCGACAGCACGATTCTGACCACCGCGTGGATCAGCGGCCTGGCCGGTCTGGCCTTCATCGGGCGAACCCTGCACGTGGCCAACCCCATTGTCGATCTGCGCGCCTTGAAGGACCGCAACTTCGCCCTCGGCTGCTTCTTTTCGTTCGTCACCGGGATCGGCCTGTTCGCCACCATTTACCTGACGCCGCTGTTTCTTGGCCGGGTGCGTGGCTACGGTGCGCTGGACATTGGTCTGGCGGTTTTTTCCACCGGCGTGTTCCAGATCATGGCGATTCCGCTGTACGCCTTTCTGGCCAACCGCATGGACCTGCGCTGGATCATGATGACCGGCCTTGGGCTGTTCGCGTTGTCGATGTGGGATTTCAGCCCGATCACCCATGACTGGGGGGGCAAAGAACTGATGCTGCCGCAAGCACTGCGCGGGATTGCCCAGCAACTGGCGGTGCCGCCGGCGGTGACCCTGACCCTCGGCGGGCTGGCGCCAGCGCGGCTCAAGCATGCGTCGGGATTGTTCAACTTGATGCGAAACCTGGGGGGTGCCATCGGCATCGCCGCGTGCGCGACCATCCTCAACGACCGGACCAACCTGCACTTCACCCGGTTGGCGGAAAACCTCAACAGCACCAACGAAGCACTGAATCAGTGGCTGGCCCAGGTCGGCACCAACTTCGCCGCTCTGGGCCGGAGCGGTGACGAGGGCGTCACCGCCAGCCTGCATCAACTATGGCTGCTGACCTACCGCGAAGCCCAGACGCAAACCTACGGCGACGCGTTTCTGATGATCGGGGTCTGCTTCGTCATCGCTACGGCGATGGTGCCCTTGATGCGTAAGGTACAACCACCGGCCGCGCCGAGTGCGGAGGGTCATTGAGCCTCGGCACCACGCCTGAACAATCAGGCCTGAGGCATTTTGCGGAAACCCACGGCCAGGCGATTCCAGCTGTTAATGGTGGAGATCGCCACGGTCAGGTCGACCAGTTCTTTGGGGGTGAACTGGGCGGCGGCCAGTTCGTAGTCTTCGTCCGGGGCGTGGGTCAGGCTGAGTTGGGTCAGGGATTCGGTCCAGGCCAGAGCGGCACGCTCGCGGTCGGTGAAGAACGGCGCCTCGCGCCAGGCCGTCACGGCGAACAGGCGACGCGAGGTTTCACCCCCCTTGATGGCATCGGCGGTGTGCATGTCGATGCAGAAAGCGCAGCCGTTGATCTGCGACGCGCGCAGCTTGACCAGTTCGATCAGGTTTTTTTCCAGTGGCAGCTTCGAAACAGCGGTTTCCAGGGCGATCATGGCTTTGAGGGCGTCTGGGGACGCCGTGTAGAAATCGATACGAGGTTGCATGGTGAGCTCCAGTTACCAGTGGGGTTGGAACTACGTTAATCCCCCATGCCCCTCCCACAAATAGCCAATATTTCATAAGTCGAGGAGGCCATTGGGGGGCCGCAAAAAATAAAGTGCGTTTTGAGAATTGCCAGCACTCGGTCTGCGCCACTAGAATGCGATCAATTCTTAATTGCAATCAGGCCAGGACGCCCGAAACGAGTATCTGTCCCCCATGTCGTCAGCCGACCAGCCTTCGAACCAGCAAGTCCAGAACCTCTATAGCGAACACCACGGTTGGCTTCAGGGGTGGCTGCATCGAAAACTCGGTAACCGCTGCGACGCGGCTGATCTGGCCCACGATACGTTCCTGCGTCTGTTGACCCGACAATTTGTCAAACCCTTGGGCAGCGAACCCCGGGCACTGCTGACCCACATCGCCAAGGGCCTGGTGATTGACCGCTGGCGTCGGCAGGACATCGAGCGAGCTTATCTGGAGACCATTGCTCACATGCCGGTCGCCGAAGTGCCGTCACCGGAAACCCGCCTGCTGATTCTCGAGACTCTGATGCGCATCGAGGCATTGCTGCGCGAATTGCCGGCCGCCACCCGTGACACCTTTGTGCTGTCACAGATCGAGGGGTTGACCTACAGCCAGATCGCCGCGCGCCTGGGGGTGTCGCTGATTACCGTCAAACGGCACATGCGCGCCGCGTTCATTGCCTGCCTGAGTGTCGCCTGATGAGTTCGTCGATGATCAACCCGCAGATTCTCGGCGAGGCCGCCGACTGGCTGGTGCAGCTGCATTCAGGTACGGCGACGCCTCACGACCACCAGGCCATTGCCCAATGGCGCAATCGCAGTGCCGAACATGCCCAGGCCTGGCAACGGGCCGAAGCGCTGCTTGGCGAGTTTCAGAGCGTGCCGGCCAACCTGGCCATCCAGACCTTGCAGCGGGCCGCGCGCAAGGATGGCCTCAGTCGCCGCCAGACCCTCACCCGCCTGGGCTTGCTCCTGATGGCGGGTCCCTTGGGCATCGCCTCGCAACATGTGCCTTGGCAGCAATGGACCGCCGATCAACGCACGGCGGTGGGAGAACAGAAAAACCTGCAACTGCCCGACGGCAGTCAGGTGCTGCTCAACACTGAAAGTGCGGTGAACATTGCTTTCAACCTGCGAGAGCGCCGAGTCGTGTTGCTGGATGGCGAAATATTGATCAGTACCGCCAAGGACCCTCGCGCCCGGCCGTTCATCGTCGAGACCCCGCAAGGGATCGCACGTGCGCTGGGCACCCGGTTTTGTGTGCGGATCAATGGCTCGCGAAGCCAGGTGTCGGTGCTCGAAGGACGGGTGGAGGTCACGCCGGAGTTACTTCACCAAAGCATCACCCTCAAGGCCGGTGAACGTCAGAGCTTCAAGCTCAATCGGTTTGAGCCACTGGAAAGCTTCGACACCAGCGCCCTGGCCTGGGACAAAGGCATGCTGCTGGCCAACAATATGCGTCTGGATGAACTGCTCGGCGAATTGGGCCGCTACCGCCCCGGCGTGTTGCGCTGTCACGCCGATGTCGCAGGGCTGCGGGTGTCGGGGGCGTTTTCCCTGCGCGACACCGACGCCAGCCTGCGCCTGCTCAGCGATACGCTGCCGCTGAAAATCAGCAGCCTGACCCGGTATTGGTTGTCGGTCGAACCGCGGGTCTGACGGCGCTGCGGTTTTTTTTCACTCTCCCCTGATACCTTTCTGCGCTTCGTTCGGTGTGTGGATATACCTCTTCAATTCCACGCGCTCGACAGGAACGCCGAATGACTTCAACGCCACTGCACCGCCCCGCCGATTTCCCGCTCAAGGCCTTGAGCCTGAGTGTTGCCATGGCCTTTATCGCGTTGCTGCCACTCAACAGCCAAGCGGCGGATACCGTCAACGAAAGTACCCGCCGTAACGTCAACATCGGCCCCGGTTTGCTCAGCCATACCCTGGCGCAATTTGCCGTGAGCGTCGGGGTGCCGCTGTCGTTCGACCCGGCACAACTGGGCAATCGCCAGAGTCCGGGATTGCAAGGCAGCTACAGCGTGCAATCGGGCTTCGCACAGCTGCTGGAAGGCAGTGGATTTGAGCTGATCAGCACGGGCGGCAACGGTTACACAGTGGCGCCGCGATTAGCGGCCGACGGTGCGCTGGAACTGGGCGCCACCAACGTCAGCGCCGTGCGCGATGACAACGCCGACACCTACGCTGGCGGTCAGGTCGCCAAGGTTGCGCAGGTCGGCATGCTCGGCAATCAGGCGTTGAAAGACCTGCCCTTCAGTGTCACCAGCTATACCGCCAAGACCATCGCCGACCAGCAAGCCCAGACCGTTGGCGATGTGCTACTCAACGATGCCTCGGTGCGCCAGTCCGCCGGGTTCGGCAATTTCTCCCAGGTGTTCATGATCCGCGGTTTGCCGCTGGCGTCCGATGACATTTCCTATAACGGTCTGTACGGCATCCTGCCCCGACAGATCATTGCTACCGAAGCGCTGGAACGGGTGGAATTGTTCAAGGGGCCGAACGCCTTCGTCAACGGCGTCACCCCCAGTGGCAGCGGCATTGGCGGCGGCGTCAACCTGCAACCCAAGCGCGCCAGCGATGTGCCGACCCGCAGCGTCACCCTGGATTACAGCGCCGATGGGCGCGTGGGTGGGCATCTGGATCTGGGCCAGCGCTTCGGCGAAGACAACCGCTTCGGTGCACGGCTCAACCTGATGCAACGCGAAGGCGATACCGCCGTCGACGATGAAGACCAGCGCTCGTCGCTGATCAGCCTGGGCCTGGACTATCGCGGCGATCGCCTGCGGGTGTCGACTGACCTTGGCTACCAGAAGCAGGTGATCAACCAGGGCCGCGCGGTGGTCTACGTCGATTCCGCCCTGAAGAAAGTGCCCAAGGTTCCGGACGCCAACGCCGGCTATGCGCAGAGCTGGAGCTATTCACAGCTGGAAGACACCTTCGGCATGGCCCGCGCCGAGTATGACCTCAGCGACAGCTGGACCGCCTACGTCTCAGGTGGTGCCAAACATACCCGGGAAAACGGCGTTTACTCGTCCCTGACCCTCACCGATCTCAATGGCAATGCCCGTGGCGGCATGCTCTACCCGCCCCACGACGAGGACAATCAAAGCCTGATGGCCGGCCTCAATGGCCACCTGAATACCGGCCCGGTCAGCCATCAACTGAACCTCGGCCTGGCCGGCATCTGGGGCCAGCAGCGCTCGGCTTTCGAAACGATTGCCACCGCCGGGCGCTACAGCACCAACATCTATGACGTCACCGATAAACCGCGGCCACGAGCCACTTCGTTCGGCAGCGACATCCATGATCCGCGCATCGTCGGCAAAAACACCCTGCGCAGCGCGGCGGTTTCCGACACCCTGGGCTTTATCGACGATCGCGTGCTGCTGACCCTTGGCGTGCGGGGCCAGACCCTGAACGTCGACGGCTGGAACACCACCACCGGCGCTCGCACGTCCAGCTATGAAGAGTCGATCACCACCCCGGTCTACGGTCTGGTGATCAAGCCGTGGGAACACGTTTCGTTTTACGCCAACCGCATCGAAGGCCTGGCCAAGGGGCCGACACCGCCGACCAGTGCGATCAACCGCGACGAAACCTTCGCCCCGGTGCGCAGCAAGCAAATCGAAGCCGGCGTGCGCCTGGACATGGACAGCTACGGCGCGAACCTGGGCGTGTACCGTATCGAACAGCCGTCGAGCTATACGCAGAACGGGATTTTCCGGGTCGACGGCCAACAGCAAAACAAAGGCCTGGAGCTTAACGTCTACGGCGAACCGCTCGATGGCCTGCGCCTGCTGAGCGGCGCGACGCTGATGAAGACCGAGATCGAAGGCAGCACCAATGGTGTCAACGACGGCAACCGCGCGGTCGGCGTGCCACGCTTTCAGCTCAACGTGGGCGCCGACTGGGACGTGCCGGGGATCGAAGGCGCGGCGCTCAGCGCACGGATGTTGCGCACCGGCGGGCAATATTTGAATGCCGCCAACACCCAAAGCATCCCGGCGTGGAATCGCTTTGATGTGGGTTCGCGGTATGCGTTCAAGGTCGATGAAAAGGAAATTACGCTGCGCGCCAATCTGGAGAACGTTGCGAACAAGGCGTATTGGGCTTCGGCGAATGGGGGGTATCTGACCCAGGGTACGCCGCGTACTTTGAAAGTGTCGGCGACTGTGGATTTCTGATCTGAATTCTGCGGTGGGCCTGCTGCCGCCATCGCGAGCAGGCTCGCTCCCACAGGGATCTGTTGTGAACTCGAATCCTGAGTAACCCACAATCATTGTGGGAGCGAGCCTGCTCGCGATCCGCGCAGCGGCCATTCACCGAAAATCTCTATGCCCTATTACGCAACCACTGCAAAAACCCCTTCTTCTCCACAACCTTCGGCTCTTCCTGAGTCAATGTCCGCGCCTTGTTCAAGCGGAAATCCAGCACCGCTTTCATCGCTTCGCTGATGTCATGCCGCGCATCCAGGCATGGTTTGAGGTATTCCTTCTCGATCCGGTACAAACTACAGAACGTCTTGGCGCTGAAGTCCGCCGGTAGCGCCGTATCCGACAAAATCCCGCCCTCGCCAATCACCTCACCCGGCCCCATGCGCCCGGACTCGAACTTGACTCCGCCCCGGGTCAGTTCCACCGAGACCACGCCCGACTCGATGATGAACAAGTGATCGCTGACCTCCCCCGCCGGCAGGATCATTTCCCCGGTGCGGAAGGTTTGCAGCGTCATGTTCTGGCTGAAGGTTTCTTTCTCTTCCTGACGTAACGTCGAGAAAATGCTCGAGGCGTCCAGCAGTGCCCGTGGCCGTGACAGGTTGGCCGGTGCATTCGGCTCGACGCTCGACAACAGGCTGACACCCGACGCCTGCAAGTGCCGGTACGCCAGGTCGAACAGCAGATTTCGGACCATGCGTTTCTGATCCATGGAGACCACGAAACCACTGATTTCGTATTCCACGCCGGTGGCGCTGGAGCCTTTGAGCGCTACGCATGCCGCCGGTTTGTTCAACAGATAGCGACACCCCTGCATCGCCCGTTCCAGTGCGTCGATCACGGTTTGCGGACGCGCGTGCGGGCTCAGTTGCAGGCTGATCGAGACGCCAAAAATATCACTGGGCCGGCTGAAGTTGATGATCTTGGCCTTGGCTGCCAGCGAGTTGGGAATCACCGCCATGCTGCCCTGGGCGGTTTGCAGGCGTGTGGCGCGCCAGTCGATGTCGGTGACCCGGCCTTCGGTGCCGTCGATAGAGATCCAGTCATCCAGTTGATAGGGTTTAGTGGTGTTCAGGACGATCCCCGAGAACACATCGCTGAGGGTGCTCTGCAAGGCCAGGCCGACGATGATCGCCAATGCGCCAGACGTGGCCAGCACGCCTTTGACCGGCAGTTCGAGCACATAGGCCAGGGCGGCGATGACCGCGATCAAGAAGATCACCGCACCGAGCAAATCTTGCAGTAACCGTCCGGTGTGCCCGACCCGTTGCATCATGACTGCGCCGATCAGCACCGTCAGGGTGCGCGCGCCGAACAGCCACCAGCCGATCTGCAAACCGATCGCGGCCAGGTGCAGCGGGATGTTGTCAGCCCAGGGCGCCGGCTCCAGCGGGTTCAGGCCTTCGTTGAACAGCACGACGCTGAACAACGAGAAAATCACCAGCCGCACAACCAGTTTCCAGTTGCTGCCGTTGGCACTGATCAGCCGCCACAGGCCGAGATCGATCAGGATCAGGACCAGCGCGCAGAGCAGTGGATGATCGGTGAGCAGTGACAGCATCGAGCAACTCCAGCAAGTACGGATGGGCACAGTGTAGGAGCAATTGATGCCTTCAGAACAACACAAAACACGGTGGGAGCGAGCCTGCTCGCGATGGCGGTTGAACAGACACATTTGCAGTGACTGATCGACCGCCATCGCGAGCAGGCTCGCTCCCACAGGTAATGTGTGTTGTTGCCGGGTTTATTTGCTATTGGTCAGGGTGTTGTAGCTGGTCATCAGGTTGCGGTAGTCCGGGATGTGGTTGGAGAACAAGGTCGCCAGCCCTTCCACGTCGTTGCGCCAGTCGCGATGCAGCTCACAGGCCAGGCCGAACCAGGTCATCAACTGCGCGCCGGAAGACGACATGCGGTCCCAGGCCGATTGACGGGTCAGTTCGTTGAAGGTGCCGGAAGCGTCAGTCACCACGAACACCTCAAAACCTTCAGCCAGGGCCGAGAGGGCCGGGAACGCCACGCAAACTTCCGTCACCACGCCAGCGATGATCAGTTGTTTTTTGCCGGTAGCCTTGATCGCCTTGACGAAGTCTTCGTTGTCCCAGGCGTTGATCTGGCCAGGACGGGCGATGTACGGCGCATCCGGGAACAGCGCTTTGAGCTCAGGCACCAGTGGGCCGTTGGGGCCGGTTTCGAAACTGGTGGTGAGGATGGTCGGCAACTTGAAGTACTTGGCCAGGTCGGCCAGGGCCAGCACGTTGTTCTTGAAACGGTCCGGATCGATGTCGCGCACCAGAGAAAGCAGACCCGCCTGGTGATCGACCAACAGAACGGCGGCGTTATCCTTGTCGAGACGTTTGTAAGAAGTAGTCATGGGGTGATCCTCGCTTTTTATCGATGCCGAACAGGCCGGCGTAAGTGTTTTTCGTTAAAACGCGGCCAGGCAAGCGTAATCATCCAAGCCCGGCACGCCACAGCGTTACAGCCATCAATTCAACCACTTATCCGACCGAACCGGCCCGACTGGAAGTCGGCAAAGGCCTGGTGGATTTCCTGCTCGCTGTTCATCACGAACGGGCCGTGACCGACGATGGGTTCGTCGATCGGCTCGCCGCTGAGCAGCAACACAACAGCGTCGTTATTGGCTTCCAGACTGATCTGGTTGCCGTTGCGTTCGAACAACGCCAATTGCCCTTCGCGCACCAGTTCCAGGCCATTGACCTGAACCGTGCCCCGCAGCACCACCAACGCCGTGTTGCGACCCTCATGCAGATCGAGGGTCAGCAACTTGCCGCCGTTGAGGCGCAGATCCCAGACGTCAATCGGCGTGAAGGTCCGGGCCGGGCCGGTGTGGCCGTCGAACTCACCGGCGATCAGGCGCAGGCTGCCGGCGTTGTCCTTGAGCGGGATGCTCGGGATGTCGCCATCGAGAATCGTCTGGTAACCGGCGTCGGCCATCTTGTCCCTGGCCGGCAGGTTGACCCACAGCTGAACCATTTCCAGGGTGCCGCCGGTCTTGGCGAAACCTTCGGAGTGGAACTCTTCGTGGAGGATCCCCGACGCTGCGGTCATCCATTGCACGTCGCCGGGGCCGATCTTGCCGCCGCTGCCGGTGGAGTCGCGGTGTTCCAGTTCGCCCTTGTAGACGATGGTCACCGTTTCGAAACCGCGGTGCGGGTGCTGGCCGACGCCACGACGCTCGGTAGTCGGGGTGAACTCAGCGGGACCGGCGTGATCCAGCAGCAAAAACGGGCTGATGTGTTTGCCCAGGTTGTCGTAGGAAAACAGCGTACGAACCGGAAAACCGTCGCCGACCCAATGGGTCCGTGGGCTGGTGTAGATACCGATGATGTTTTTCATCCTGCCTCCAATTCTGTGGTGTGACGCGATGGATAAAGCTTAAAACCGAAGCCTTTGATGCACTAGACTGCAAAAATCGGCTTTAGCGTTCTATTTGGAGAACGATGGTGGAAGACCTCAACACGCTGTACTACTTCACCCAAGTGGTGGAGCACCACGGCTTCGCCCCGGCCGGGCGGGCGCTGGACATGCCCAAGTCCAAGCTCAGCCGACGCATCGCCGAACTCGAAGAGCGCCTCGGCGTACGCCTGCTACATCGCACCAGCCGGCATTGTTCGCTGACGGAAATCGGCCAGGCTTACTACCAGCGTTGCCTGGCCATGCGCGTGGAAGCGGAAAGCGCCGCCGAACTGATCGAACGCAACCGCTCCGAGCCTCAGGGTCTGGTGCGCATCAGTTGCCCGACCGCGCTGCTCAACTCCTGGGTCGGGCCAATGCTGACCCGCTACATGCTCAAGTACCCGTTGGTGGAGTTGTTCATCGAGAGCACCAACCGCCGGGTCGACCTGATCCACGAAGGTTTCGACATCGCCCTGCGCGTGCGCTTTCCGCCGCTGGAAAACACCGACATGGTGATGAAGGTGCTGGGCAACAGCACTCAATGCCTGGTGGGCAGCCCGTCGTTTGCCGAACGGCTGTCGTCGCCCGCCTCCCCGGCCGACCTCAGCGGTTTGCCGAGCGTGCACTGGGGCGCGGCGCAGCGTGAATATCAGTGGGAATTGTTCGGCGCGGACGGCGCCAGCGCGCTGATTCGGCATGCGCCGCGCATGGTCACCGATGACCTGCTGGCGTTGCGTCACGCGGTGCTCGCGGGGATTGGCGTCGCGCACCTGCCCAGCGTGGTGGTGCGCGACGACATCGCTGCCGGGCGCCTGGTGGAACTGGTGCCGGGCTGGGCGCCCAAGTGCGGGATCGTCCATGCGATTTTCCCGTCGCGCCGTGGGTTGCTGCCGTCGGTGCGGGCGTTGATCGACTTCTTAGGGGAGGAATTCAGCCACAGCGATATTGCATGAGGGACTCGACACACGGGGCTGGCGGAGTTTTTATTTCGGGCATAATATTAGCGAAGATTACAACCATAATATCCGCCCCTGTTCGAGGACATGATCATGCAAAGCCCCACCCGCGACGCCACGCTCGCCCAATGGATCGCTCAAGAACAGGCCATGCGCACGCGTCTTGCCGGGCCTGGCAGTTTGTCGATGGCCGAGGTCAGCGCGCTGTCTCCCGCCGAGTTTTTCGAAGGCATCGGCAACGGTGAACTGCCCTCGCCGCCCATCGGCACACTGATGGACTTCATTCCCATCGAATGGTCTGCCGGGTTGTTCATCTTTCAGGGCACACCGGACTCGCGGCATTACAACCCGCTGGGCAGTGTGCATGGCGGCTATGCCGCGACCTTGCTGGATTCGTGCATGGGGTGTGCGATTCATACCCAGCTGAAAAAGGGCCAGGGTTATACGACGCTGGATTTGCGCATCAGCTATGTGCGTGCGCTGACCGGGGCCAGCGGACCGGTGCGGGCCGAGGGCAAGATTGTGCATCTGGGGCGCTCGACGGCGCTGGCCGAGGGGCGGATTTACGATGTGGATGGGCGGTTGTATGCGACGGGCTCTACCACTTGCATGATTCTTGAGGCTCGGGGGTAGAGCTTAAGATCGAAAGATCGCAGCCTCGTTTCACTCGACAGCTCCTACAGAGTTCGCAATCCCTTGTAGGAGCTGTCGAGTGAAACGAGGCTGCGATCTTTCGATTCATGACTTGCGGTAACCATTGCTTTGCCCCACCAGCGGTTTTTCTCACGGATGCAGGCGCGGATACTCGTGCCCATTCCCACTGCAACCCTGGAGTCATTGATGTCTATTCCTGCATTCGGTCTTGGTACGTTTCGCTTGCAAGGCCAGGTGGTCATCGATTCGGTGAGCACCGGCCTGGAGCTGGGCTACCGGGCCATCGATACCGCGCAAATCTACGAAAACGAAGCCGAAGTCGGCGAAGCCATCGCCGCCAGCGGCATTGCCCGTGAAGAGCTGTTCATCACCAGCAAGATCTGGGTCGCCAACTTCGCCAAAGATCGCCTGATCGACAGCCTCAAGGAAAGCCTGCAAAAACTGCAAACCGACTACCTGGACCTGACCCTGATCCACTGGCCATCGCCGGAAGACCAGGTGCCGGTGGAAGAATTCATGGGCGCCCTGCTCGAAGCCAAAAAACTGGGTTTGACCCGACAGATCGGTGTGTCCAACTTCACCGTCGACCTGATGAAACAGGCCATCGCCGCGGTCGGTGCCGAGAACATCGCCACCAACCAGATCGAACTGCACCCGTACCTGCAAAACCGCAAGGTCGTTGAATTCGCGCAAAGCCAGGGCATCCAGATCACCTCATACATGACCCTGGCGTACGGCGAAGTGCTGAAAGACCCGGTCATCCAGCAAATCGCCGATCGCCTTCAGGCAACACCGGCACACGTCACCCTCGCCTGGGCCATGCAACTGGGTTACGCGGTCATTCCTTCGTCGACCAAACGCGCCAACCTTGCCAGCAACCTGAAGGCTTGCGCCATGACGTTGAGCGACGCCAACATGGCCTTGATCGCCGGCCTGGATCGCGGCCATCGGTTGACCAGCCCCAAAGGCATCGCCCCGCACTGGGACTAAGCTTCAGCCCTGCGCGAGGCTTTGGTCCAGGCGTGTCATGGCCTGTTGCAACTGATCGACGGCGTCGTCGATCAGTGCCGCGCGGCCCTCGCCGCAGGCACGCTCCAGTTGCTCGCAACACTCGATCAGACTGACCGCCCGGACCATCAACGCCCCGCCCTTGATGCGATGCGCCAGCGTCTGAAGCACATGCTGATCGCCACTGGCATGCGCCTTGAGCAGATCATCCCGGTCACTGCGATTGGTCATGGCCAAGTCGCGCAACAATTGATTGATCAGCTCATGGTCCGCGCCGACGTATCGCTCCAGACTGCTCAAGTCGATCTCGCGGGCTAAAGGTGCTTCGACCACCGGCACCGATCCACCCGCAAACCTCGACGCCAACCAGACGCTCAAATCCGCCAGCCGGATCGGTTTGAACAGACAGTCGTCCATGCCCGCCTCCAGGCAACGGGTCTTCTCCTCGGGCTGCGCATTGGCGGTAAACCCCAGAATCAGCGTCGGTTCCAATCCCTGGCTGCGCTCTGCATCGCGTATTGCACCCGCCAGTTCATAACCACTGAGCACCGGCATGTTGCAGTCGGTAATGAGCACATCGAAGTCATACTCGCGCCATCGCTCAAAACCTTGCTGACCGTCCTCTGCGTCCATGACGCGGTGCCCCAGATAGCTCAGCTGCCGCGAGAGCAACAATCGATTGGCCGGGTAATCGTCAACCACCAGAATCGTCAGCGGCCGGGTCGGCACTTGCCCTTCGCTATCCGCTGATTCGCTGGCGGGCAACGCTTGCAATGCGAGCAAATCAAGGCTGACGTCGATCCGCGTACCCCGGCCAAGGACGCTGTCGAGCTGCAATCGACCGCCCATCATTTCGCACAGGGTGCGGCTGATCACCAGTCCCAGTCCGGAACCCTGTCGACCTGACTGCTGGTTGTTATCGGCCTGCACGAACGGGCTGAACAGCCGTTGCTGGTCGATCGTGCTGATTCCGATGCCGGTGTCTTCAATGCGAACGCTGAGCGCCAGATGCCCCGACACCCCTGGCTCAACCTGCAGCGTCAGGCTCACTTCGCCTTCACGGGTGAACTTGATCGCGTTGCTCAACAGATTGGACAAAACCTGTTTGAAGCGCGTGGGGTCAATCAACACATCGCGGTCGCTGTGCTCGTCCAGTTCGACGCGCCACTCCAGGTTCTTCTGCCGGGCCAGGCCTTCGAAAACCCGGCACACCGACTCGACCAGCGTGCGCAGATTGGCCCGTTCCGGTGTCAGTGACAAATGCCCGGACTCGATGCGGGCGATGTCCAGAATGTCGCCGATCAGCGCCAGCAATTGTTGCGCGGCCGTGGACGCCACCTCGATGGCGGAACGGTCAGTGACACCCTCGTCCGCACGTTTGAGCGCCAGTTCCAGCATGCCGATCATGGCATTCATCGGCGTGCGGATCTCATGGCTCATGGTCGCCAGAAACGTGGTTTTGGCACGGTTGGCATCGTCGGCCGCGTCCTTGGCGTCCTGCAATTGCCTGAGCCACTGCTGACGCTGGCGGATCTGCCGACGCTGCCACGCGATCCAGGCCAATGCCAGTAACAGCAAGGCCCCGGCAGCGGCGAATGCCTGGAAAATGTTCTGACGATGACGCAGCCAAAAGCTTTGATCCACCATCAGATCATTGCGCCAATAGAGGGTCAGCTCATCGATTTCTTCGGGAGCGATACTGAGCAGCGCCTTGTCCAGAATCGAATGCAGCTCAACGGCATCCCGACTGGTCGCCAGGGTGCTACGGGCCGGATCGGTGCCGACGGTACTGGTCACTTGCAGCCGATCCCGGTATTGCCGGGAAATCATGATCCGGGCACCGATCAATGAGTTGATGCCGCCGTCTGCCTTGCCCTGGGCGACCATTTCCATCGCATCCGCCGTCAACGGTGCATTGACCAGCCGGATCTGCGGGAAATGCTGGCGGATGAACTCACCGGCACTGTTGCCCTGGGTCACGGCCAGCGTTTTGCCGGCCATCTCATCCAGGGTCCTGGGGCTGTCCGGCGCGATGCGAGTCACCAGCACATTCGGGCTGGTCAGGAACGGTCGAGTGAAGCGCAACCCGGTTTCACGCTCGATGCTGGGGCTGATGCCCGCCACCAGGTCGACCTGTCCGGTCTTGATCCACTCGAACATCTCGGCCACCGATCGGGTAGGCCGTATGTCGAATTTCAGTCCGGTGCGCAGGCTGATCTTCGCCAATACATCTGCGCCAATACCACGAAACCGCCCTTCGCTGTCAAAGAAGGAAATCGGCATGAGGTTGGGGTTGATCGCCACGCGTAAACGCGGATGCTGATCGAGCCAGTGTTGCTCCGCCACGCTGAAATGCAGCGCCCGGGTTGCCGCGATGGACGTCCCGCTCGCCCCCCATCGACGCAAGATGTTCAGTCGCTCATTGGTCGTGACAGCCGCCAGCGCCCGGTTGACGATGCGTTGCAACGGTTGGTTATCGCGGGTCATCGCAAACGCGAAACGACCGGACTCCATGCGCGAGAAATCGGCCAGTTGAACATTGTTGAGGTAGTTTTTCCTGATCAGGTAATGAGCGCTGATGGCGTCGCCAAGATAGACGTCCGACTGACGAAACGCGACGGCCCCCACCGCCCCCAGCATCGAGGAGAACAGCTGAACATCAGCCTTGGGGTAGAACACCCGCACTTTCTGCTCGGGCAAATAGTGGTACAGCACCGCCAGGCGTTTTCCGGCCAGTTCCGGGTCCAGCGGTTGGGACGAATCGGTGCGTGTCACCAGCACCGGTTGATCGACCGCGTAGGCACTGGACATCCATAACTGCGGATCTTCGGCCTCATAACGATTGGCCGTTCCCAGCAGATCAGCCGTCCCTTGCTTGATCGCGCGCACCGCCTCTTCTCGCGATGTATAGCGCTGAACGTCTATGTCCACGTGCAACAGCTGCTGGAGCAGACCGGCGTAGTCAGCCGTCAATCCTTCGTAGTCCGTGCCCGTGGTGGTGATGTCGAAGGGCGGGTAATCCGGCGCCGAGACGGCGAGCACCAAACGACCCTTTTGCCGCAGCCAGCGCGAGTCGGTTTCCGACAGTCCGGCGTTGTAACCGTCGACGCTCGAGCGCCCCAGCAACGTCAGTGTTTGCGGCTGCGCGCAGGCGCCAGACATCCATAGACAAAGAGCCAGTAACGTCTTGGCCAGGCAACGCAATCGTCGGAAGGCGTTCATTCAGATCAGATGATTACGCTTGGCGAAATCCCTCAAATGCACCGAGGACTCCACGTTGAGCTTTTCTATCAGACGGGTCTTGTAGGTGCTGACGGTCTTGTGGCTCAGGTGCATGACCTCGGCGATCGCCTTATTTCCGGCACCCCGGGCCAAGTGTTGAAAGATCGTCAGTTCCCGGTCGGACAGCCTGTCGATCATTTCCTTTTCGCTGCGTTGCAACGTATTCAATGAAACCGAGCTGGAGGACAGTTTGACGAAATAGGTATAACCGGCCATGACCGCGTGCACGGCTTTGTGCAAATGCTGCAAATCGTTGGTCTTGGAAACATACGCCGCAGCGCCGGCACGCATGCAACGGTCCTGATAAAACATGGGCTCCTGCGATGTGAACACCAACACCCGGCACCGCACCTCACTGGCCTGGATCCGGGCCAGTACATCCAGCCCGTCGAGACTGGGCATGACCAGATCCAGCACCACCAGATCAGGCTTGTGTTCGCGGATCATCGGCAACACTTCGTTGCCGCTGGATACCTGATAAATCAGTTTAAAACCTTCCTGTTTAAGCACGATTGCGACTGCAGCGCGAACCACTGGATGATCGTCCGCTATCAGCGCTGACTTCATGGCTACTCCCTGTGCGAAGGCACGACGATTGGGCAATGACCCCATGGGCCAGGCCCGGTTGATACGCAGCGGCTGCGCAAAGACTTTTGCACGGAAATCCGCGCAAAACTACCTGACAGAAATGACAGTGCCGACGAACGGTAGTGCAGGATCAATGATCGCCATCAGCCGCTGAACGGACGCCAGATCAGGCAGTGCCGCGTGGCTCACCTGAACCTTCTGCTGCACGCAGGCAGGGATTGGCGGTAACTGCGCCCGCTGGCCGTCGTAGATCAAGGTGTGATGAACCTGAGGGTTATCGAGGAAGAAATCGAGCAAGTCCAACGACCCGCTCGCCAACGAGGCATTGATGACCACCAGATCGAAAGGCACGCCACCGTACTCGACCAGGGTCAGCAGCTCCGCAAGGCTTTGTACCGGTGCCACCCGGTAGTAATCGAGCCGATTGAACAGGCGCTCGATTCTCATCCGCTGAAAATGCTGCTCGTCCGCGATCAGGATACGTAAGGCTTTGTTCGACACATGGGCCCCCAGCAGGGTGTCAGATTCGTAGGAACGCAAGGCTACGGAAGACCCATCGAGCTTTCTGTAGGACTATTCCTAAAAACCAGGGCGCCACATCCGGTGGAGGGGGGAAAATAAACTCAAAAGATCGCAGCCTGCGGCAACTCCTACAGAAGTACACCGCATTCCTGTAGGAGCTGCCGCAGGCTGCGGTCTTTTACCGTCAACACCTATTATTCTGTCGTACTCGGACTCCAGAACGCCTGCACCACCAGCGCCGAGGTCGAGATCCGTGCCACCAGTGCATCCAGCTCGTCCCCATCTACCGACGTCGTCGCGAGCGTCGCCTCCACTTCGATTTCATCGGCACCGAACGCATGCACGTCCACATCGCTCGCCGGGTAATTGCTGTGCTCAAGTTCCGCTTCGAGCAGCGCCAGCACCGCTTTCTGTTGCGAGCGTCGGGCAATCACATAAACGATGTTGGTGACTTCAGCCGAAATCACATCCAGCGGCTGACGGTTGATATTGTTGACGATCGGCCGCAGCAAGGTATTGGCCGCCAGGACGAACAGCGTGCCCAGCAAGGCTTCCAGGACCAGATCGGCACCGGCGCAGGCACCGACCGCCGCCGAGGCCCAAAGCGTTGCGGCGGTGTTGAGGCCCCGGACGTTGCCCTCCTCGCGCATGATCACCCCGGCACCCAGAAAGCCGATGCCGGAGACCACGTAAGCGACCACCCGCACCGCGCCTTCGGCACCGCCGAGGCGGTTGGCCATATCGACGAAGATCGCCGCCCCCACCGCCACCAGCACGTTGGTACGCAGGCCGGCGGTGCGCTGGCGGTATTGGCGTTCGAAGCCGATCAGACCGCCGAGAATGAAGGCCGCACTGAGGCTGACCAGTGTGTCGACCAGAGAGGTCAGGTTGATGTTGTTGAGTGCTTGCATGAGTAGATTTCCTGGATCTTCAGCCTTAATACGATCCCCTGTAGGAGCTGCCGAGTGAAACGAGGCTGCGATCTTTTGATCCTGCCTTTGAAAAGCAAAATCAAAAGATCGCAGCCTCGTTTCACTCGACAGCTCCTACATTTGGCAGCATTACTGCCAGCCAAACCGGCGGATGTAGAAGCCCTTCACCGCCTGGGTCAGCGCCATGTACGCCAGCAGAATCACCGGCAGGAACACGAAGTACAGCGATGGCAGCGCCTGCAATTTGAAGTAGTGCGCCAATGGCCCCATCGGCAGGAAAATCCCCACGGCCATGATGATGGCGGTCATCACCAGCAACGGCATGGCGGCGCGGCTTTGCAGGAACGGGATCTTCGGCGTGCGGATCATGTGCACGATCAGCGTCTGGGTCAGCAGCCCGACCACGAACCAGCCGGACTGGAACAGGGTCTGGTGGTCCGGGGTGTTGGCGTCGAACACGTACCACATCAGGGCAAACGTGGTGATGTCGAAGATCGAGCTGATCGGGCCGAAGAACAGCATGAAGCGCCCGACATCCGCCGGTTGCCAGCGCTGCGGTTTACTGAGCATTTCTTCATCGACGTTATCGAACGGAATGGCGATCTGCGAGATGTCGTAGAGCAGGTTTTGCACCAGCAAGTGCATCGGCAGCATTGGCAGGAACGGGATGAACGCACTGGCCACCAGCACCGAGAACACGTTGCCGAAGTTCGAGCTGGCGGTCATCTTGATGTACTTGAGCATGTTGGCGAAGGTCCGGCGGCCTTCCAGCACGCCCTCCTCCAGCACCATCAGGCTCTTTTCCAGGAGGATGATGTCCGCCGCTTCCTTGGCGATGTCCACGGCGCTGTCCACCGAAATACCGATGTCAGCGGTGCGCAAGGCCGGCGCATCGTTGATGCCGTCGCCCATGAAACCGACCACATGGCCGTTGCCCTTGAGCAAACGGACGATGCGTTCCTTGTGCGACGGGGTGAGTTTGGCGAAGACGTTGGTGGTCTCCACCGCCACTGCCAGTTCAGCGTCCGACATGCGCTCGATGTCGTTGCCCATCAACAGGCCTTGCTGCTCCAGGCCGACTTCGCGGCAGATCTTCGCCGTCACCAGTTCGTTGTCGCCGGTCAGGACTTTCACGGCCACGCCGTGAGCGGCCAGCGCCTTCAGGGCCGGCGCGGTGCTTTCCTTCGGTGGGTCGAGAAACGCCACGTAACCGATCAATGTCAGTTCCTGCTCATCGGCCAGGCTATAGGTGTCGCGCCCCTCAATCATTGGCCGTGCGGCGACCGCCACCACTCGCAAACCTTCGGCATTGAAGGTGGCGGTGACCTGACGAATCCGCGCCAGCAGTTCATCGCTCAGCGCTTCATCGACCACGCCGTGACGCACCCGCGTGCACACCGCCAACACTTCTTCCACCGCGCCCTTGCAGATCAGCAGGTGCGAGTGATCCCGCTCGGCCACCACCACCGACATGCGCCGACGGGTGAAGTCGAATGGAATCTCGTCAACCTTGCGAAACGCCGTGCCGACTTTCAGTTCACGGTGGATTTCGACGTGTTCGAGCACCGCCACGTCCAGCAGGTTTTTCAGGCCGGTCTGGTAGTAGCTGTTGAGGTAAGCCATTTCCAGCACGTCATCGGAGTCGTTGCCCCAGACATCGACGTTGCGTGCGAGGAAGATTTTGTCCTGGGTCAGGGTGCCGGTCTTGTCGGTGCAGAGCACGTCCATGGCGCCAAAGTTCTGGATCGCGTCGAGACGTTTGACGATGACTTTTTTACGCGACAGGAACACCGCGCCCTTGGCCAGCGTCGAGGTGACGATCATCGGCAGCATTTCCGGGGTCAGGCCCACGGCAATCGACAGCGCGAACAGCAGCGCTTCGGTCCAGTCGCCCTTGGTGAAACCGTTGATGAACAACACCAGCGGCGCCATGACGAACATGAAGCGGATCAACAGCCAGCTGACGTTGTTGACCCCGGTCTGGAACGACGTCGGTGCACGATCGGTGGCGCCAACCCGCTGGGCCAGCGCGCCGAAATAGGTGCTGTTGCCCGTGGTCAGAATCACCGCCAGCGCCGTACCGGACACCACGTTGGTGCCCATGAACAGGATGTTGTCCAGGTCCAGCGGATTGCTGGTGTCGCCGTCCTGCTGCCGGGAAAATTTTTCCACCGGCATCGATTCGCCGGTCATGGCCGCCTGACTGACGAACAGGTCCTTGGCGTTGAGTACCCGGCAATCGGCGGGGATCATGTCCCCGGCCGAGAGCACGATCAGATCGCCCGGCACCAGTTGCTTGATTGGCAGTTCGGTGCGCGGTGCGCCCCGACGCATCACCGTGGCCGTGTTGCTGACCATCGCCTTGAGGGCGTCGGCGGCCTGGTTGGATTTGGTTTCCTGCCAGAAGCGCAGCAAGGTCGAGAGCACCACCATGGAGAAAATCACGGTGGCGGCTTTCATGTCCTCGGTCAGCCAGGAGATGATCGCGAGCAATGTCAGCAGCAGGTTGAACGGATTTTTGTAGCAGTGCCACAGGTGGGTCCACCACGGCAGCGGCTGCTCGTGCTCGACTTCGTTGAGGCCCAATTGCACGCGCAGCGCATCGGCTTCGAGTTCGCTCAGGCCGTCGGTGTGGCTGCCGAGAGTGTCCAGCAGCTGCCCGGTGTCGCTGTTGGCGGCGCTCACCAGGGTTTGCGCCAGCGTCGGCGGCACCTCACGGCTGACCGTGGTGTCGGTGAAGTTTTCCAGCAGCGCCAGTCGACGGAAGTGTCGAGCGATGTGGCGGGTGCGCAGGAATCCGGCGAAGAATTCCTTGAGCAGGGTCAGGTTCATGGCGTTGCCCCCCAGGGTCAGCCGGGAAACCGTCGAGCAGGCGTGTCGATACGCCGCGATGACGACAAAAAAGTCGAACATCACGCACGGTTCAGCGTCGATGAGAGGACGTCGGGACACGGACCAGGACTGGCCGCGATCGGGATGCCGCTGCTCGCTTTTCGGCGAGACAACGGCACAAAAATTTGCGCGTTATCTTGCCGAGGATGTGCCGGTTATCGAAACCGGCCGACGACTGTCACTCGAACAAGTACCCACTGTGGATCTCCGCTATTGATGAAAACGCGCGAAGCATACGCCGCGAGTTCTGGAGAGTAAACGCTGTATTGGGGGGTGGTCGGGGGAATCGCGGGGTTCTTCAGGAAGGGTTCAGGATTCGGGATTTGTATCGTTTTTTCGGGCCCTATCGCGAGCAGGCTCGCTCCCACAGGGATCGTCTGTGAACACAGGTTTTGTGTAAGACAGAGATCCAATGTGGGAGCGAGCCTGCTCGCGATGGCGGCTTCGCAGACGCCGAGGATTTTAGCTGGCAGTGGCTAGCAACAAATCCATCACCGAACGACCATGCCCACGGGACTTGCCATGGTCATACAGGGAACCGGCAATCTCATCAGCGCGAATCGGCAGGATCGACAACAAGGTGTCGCTCAAGCCATGGCTCGCCTGGCAGAAGCCCTGCATATAGATGCCAGCCTTGCAGCGCTCGTCAGTGATCAGTTTGTAATTGCGATCAACCTCGAAATCGCCCAGGTACTGCTCCAGCGGCGCCAGCAATTTGCGGTGCATCTGGCGCTCGTAACCGGTGGCCAGCACCACGGCGTCGTAATGACGAACCGTCACTTCACCGGTGGCGTTGTTGCGCACGGCCAGTTCGATACCGCGCTCGGTGGCGGTGGCTTTTTCGACAGTGGTCAGGGTGCGGAACGCATGGCGCGCAATGCCCGAGACTTTCTGCCGGTAGAAGATGCCGTAGATGCGTTCGATCAGATCAATGTCCACCACCGAATAGTTGGTGTTGTGGTACTCGTTGACCAGACGCTCACGCTCGCTGCTCGCCTGCTGGAACACCAGGTCGGTGAACTCCGGCGAGAACACTTCGTTGACGAACGGGCTGTCATCCGCCGGCTTCAGCGCCGAGCCGCGCAGGATCATGTCCACCTGCACCGACGGGAAGCTGTCGTTCAAATCGATAAAGGCTTCCGCCGCACTCTGCCCGCCGCCGATGATCGCGATGCTCATCGGTTGGTTGTTCACGCAGGGCTGCTTGGCCATCTGCGCCAGATATTGCGAGTGGTGGAACACGCGACCGTCATCCTTGAGCGCCTTGAACGCTTCGGGAATGCGCGGTGTGCCTCCGGCGCTGACCACCACCGAACGGGTGCTGCGCACGTGTTGTTGACCCTGAGTATCGCGCGAGATCACCCGCAACGCCTCGACCTGCTGGTTGTGCAGCACAGGCTCGATGGTCAGCACTTCTTCGCCGTAACGGCTTTGCTCGGTGAATTGCCCGGCCACCCAGCGCAGGTAGTCGTTGTACTCCATGCGGCACGGATAGAAAGTGCCGAGGTTGATGAAGTCCACCAGACGACCGTGGTGCTTGAGGTAATTGACGAACGAGTAAGGGCTGGTCGGGTTGCGCAGGGTCACCAGGTCCTTGAGGAAGGAGATCTGCAACTCGCTCTGGGTCACCAGCGTGTTGCCGTGCCAGCGGTAGTCCGCCTGCTTGTCGAGAAACAGAACATCCAGTTCGCCCTGACTTGGCCCGCGCTCTTGCAGAGCGATGGCCAGTGCCAGGTTGGAAGGGCCGAAACCGATGCCGATCAGGTCGTGAACGATGGGCGATGCAATTGCCTGTGTCATTTCCAGTGTCCTCTGGATGAACCCCTCAACAGTGGGGAGTAAGCCTAAGTGACCTGACCGGCCTTGAGCAGGACAGCAGGTCGTCTGTTGATAGGGAACGAGGACAATGAAACAAAATTTAATATTGTTTTTTAGGAATCAGAACCGATCAGTGCGCATCCCATTGCAGCATCCGCACCCGGCAATGCTTCATCGCATTGACGATGTGTTTTTCTACCAGCGCCCGGGAAATACCCAGGTGTTCGGCGATTTCCGGATGGGACATCCCCTCGATCTTGCGCAGCAGGAAACTCTCGCGGCACAACCGGGGCAATTCCGCCAGTGCACGCTGGAGCATCTCCAGGCGCTGACCGTGATCGAGGCAATTGTGCGGGGATGGGGAGAAGTAACGCTCTTCGTTGTCGAGCACTTCCAGCGATTCGACCTGACGCAGGGCATTGCGCCGATGGTCGTCGATCACCAGGTTGAGCGCCGTGCGATAAAGAAACGCCCGGGGCTGCTCGATCGGCGTGTCGCTGGAACGCTCCAGGACCCGCAGATAAGCGTCATGCACCACATCTTCGGCCACCTGACGGTTGCCTAGCTTGGCGTTCAGGAAACACACCAGCTCGCGATAGTAGTTTTCCAACATGACTCCCGGCCGCACGGGTGCGGTTTCTGTCCTTGAGCCAGATCGACGACTGCCGAAATGGGCAGTGGCACGATAGTGGCAGTTCGAGGTGCGTAATTTATAGTAATTCTCATATAGATTTAAAGTGTTGCTTCGTCTTGCCCGACAAATAGTCATGATCTAGCGTTTGTACGCCGTTCTAAAGTAGGAGCTGCCGCAGGCTGCGATCTTTTGATCTCTAGCGCGATCAGGTATGCAGAGGATCAAAAGATCGCAGCCTGCGGCAGCTCCTACAGGTGTAACGCTATGTGTCCGCAGCTAAATTCCCCGCGACTTTTCTCGTATAAAGGACAGCTCCCCGTCTCTGTCGGCCCCCCGACAGCGTTCAGCTGTTGCCGGATTTTGTCCGTTGGCTGAGCGACGGGCCGATATTCATTGGCCGGAACCCTGCATGAAACGTCCCCGACACACCCGACGCGCCCTGCTTGTAGCACTTTGTCTGATCCCCGTTATCGCTATCGCCGCCTGGCAGGTCATCCCGCCCGGTCGCGACAAGTTCGCCACCGTGCCCGTCACCCGTGGCGACATCGAAAGCAGCGTCACGGCCCTGGGCACCCTGCAACCTCGACGCTATGTGGACGTCGGCGCCCAGGCGTCCGGGCAAATCCACAAGATCCACGTGGAAGTCGGTGACGTGGTCAAGGAAGGCCAGTTGCTGGTGGAAATCGATCCGTCCACGCAACAGGCCAAACTCGACGCCGGGCGTTTCTCCATCGAAAACCTCAAGGCGCAGCTCCAGGAGCAACGGGCACAGCACGACCTCGCCCGGCAGAAATACCAACGCCAGCAGAACCTCAAGGCCGGCGGTGCCACCCGCGAAGAAGACGTGCAGACCGCCGAGGCCGAACTGCGCGCCACCCAGGCCCGCATCGACATGTTCCAGGCGCAGATCCGCCAGGCCCAGGCCAGCCTGCGCAGCGATCAGGCCGAACTCGGTTACACGCGGATTTATGCGCCCATGAGCGGCACTGTCGTTGCGCTGGACGCCCGGGAAGGCCAGACCCTCAATGCCCAGCAGCAAACGCCGCTGATTCTGCGCATTGCCAAGTTGTCGCCGATGACCGTCTGGGCCGAAGTCTCGGAAGCCGATATCGGTCACGTCAAACCCGGCATGAACGCCTGGTTCACCACCCTCAGCGGCGGTAACCGGCGCTGGAAAAGCACCGTGCGGCAAATCCTGCCGGTGCCGCCCAAGCCTTTGGACCAGACCAGCCAGGGCGGTGGCAGCCCGGCCAGTTCGAGCAAAAGCGGCAGCGCTCGCGTAGTGCTTTATACGGTATTGCTGGACGTCGATAACGCCGACAACGCGCTGATGGCGGAAATGACCACCCAAGTATTCTTTGTTTCGGATCAGGCGAAAAACACCCTGACCGCGCCCATCGCGGCTTTGCAGGCCGGCACTGAAGCCAATGTACAAATTGCACAGGTCGTCGCCAAAAACGGCAGCATCGAGCAACGCGACGTTCGCACCGGCATCAGCGATCGCCTGCGGGTGCAGATTCTCGACGGTTTGCAAGAAGGCGATCACCTGCTGATCGGCCCGGTCGACGGGAGTGGCGGCTGAATGCAGACGCCCCTGATCGACCTGCAGGACATCCGCAAAGCCTACGGCGGCGGCGATTCACCTGAAGTTCATGTCTTGCGTGGCATCGACCTGTCGATTCACGCCGGGGAATTCGTGGCGATTGTCGGCGCCTCCGGTTCCGGCAAGTCGACGCTGATGAACATCCTCGGCTGCCTCGACCGCCCCACTTCGGGCGAATACCGCTTCGCCGGGGAAAACGTCGCCGCCCTCGACAGTGATGAACTGGCCTGGCTGCGCCGCGAGGCCTTTGGTTTTGTGTTCCAGGGCTATCACCTGATCCCGTCCGGCTCGGCCCAGGAAAACGTCGAGATGCCGGCCATCTACGCAGGCTTACCGGCGGCCGAACGCCACGCCCGCGCCGCCGCCCTGCTCGACCGCCTCGGGCTGGCCTCGCGCACCGGCAACCGTCCGCACCAGCTCTCCGGAGGTCAACAGCAACGGGTGTCCATCGCCCGCGCCTTGATGAACGGCGGCCACATCATCCTCGCCGACGAACCCACCGGCGCCCTCGACAGCCACAGCGGCGCCGAGGTGATGACCCTGCTAGACGAACTGGCGAGCCAGGGCCACGTGGTGATTCTCATCACCCACGACCGCGAAGTGGCGGCCCGGGCCAAACGCATCATCGAAATTCGCGACGGGCTGATCATCAGCGACAGCGCGCAAGACAACCCCGAGGTGCAAACCCCAGCCAATCCCGGTGCACTGCAAGCGGTGGATCTGCGCAAGCGCCTCACCGAGGGCGCCGAAGCCACCGGAGCCTGGAAAGGCGAACTGGTGGATGCCGTGCAAGCGGCCTGGCGGGTGATGTGGATCAACCGCTTTCGCACGGCGCTGACGTTGCTGGGGATCATCATCGGCGTTGCGTCGGTGGTGGTGATGCTGGCCGTTGGCGAGGGCAGCAAGCGTCAGGTGATGGCGCAAATGGGTGCGTTCGGCTCCAACATCATTTACCTCAGCGGTTCGTCACCGAACCCGCGAACGCCATTGGGCATCATCACCCTGGATGACGTCGCGGCGGTGGCGAGCTTGCCCCAGGTGATGCGCATCATGCCGGTCAACGGCCAGGAAGCCGGGGTGCGCTTCGGCAACCTCGACCATTTGAGCTACGTCGGTGGCAACGACACCAATTTCCCGGCGATCTTCAACTGGCCGGTGGTGCAAGGCAGCTATTTCACCCAGGACGACGAACGCAACGCCGCGGCGGTCGCCGTGATTGGCCACAAGGTGCGGACCAAGTTGCTCAAGGACGTCGCCAACCCGATCGGCCAATACATCCTGATCGAAAACGTGCCGTTCCAGGTGGTCGGCGTGCTCGCCGAAAAAGGCGCCAGCTCCGGCGACTCCGACAGCGACGACCGCATCGCCATCCCCTACTCCGCGGCCAGTGTGCGGCTGTTCGGCACCCACAACCCCGAATACGTGGCCATCGCCGCCGCCGATGCGCGCAAGGTCAAGGAGACGGAAATAGCCATCGAGCAATTGATGCTACGCCTGCACAACGGCAAAAAGGATTTCGAACTGACCAACAACGCGGCGATGATCCAGGCCGAGGCCCGCACGCAAAATACCCTGTCGCTGATGCTCGGCTCGATTGCCGCGATTTCGCTGCTGGTGGGCGGGATCGGCGTGATGAACATCATGCTCATGACCGTGCGCGAACGCACCCGGGAGATCGGTATCCGCATGGCTACCGGTGCCCGTCAGCGCGACATCCTGCGCCAGTTTTTGACCGAAGCGGTGATGCTCTCCGTGGTCGGCGGGCTGGCGGGGATTGCCCTGGCAATGATCGTCGGCGGCGTGCTGATCCTCAGCGAAGTCGCTGTCGCGTTCTCCTTGATAGCGGTGCTCGGCGCCTTCGGCTGCGCCCTGGTCACCGGTGTTGTCTTCGGCTTCATGCCGGCCCGAAAAGCTGCCCGACTCGACCCGGTCACGGCCCTTACCAGTGAATGATCTCTCCATGAAGCCGCAACTCAGCCTGCTGACCCTCTGCCTGTTGCTCGGCGCCTGTGGCAGTCCCGCCCAGCGTCCGGACAGCGGCATCCAGCCGCCTTCGTCCTGGCAATCGCCGCACACGCAAAGCGCCACGCGCAGCAACCTGCAGTGGTGGACGCAATTCGGCAGCCCGGAGCTTGACCGCCTGATCGAGCAGGCCCGTGTCGGCAGTTACGACCTGGCCGCCGCCATCGCTCGGGTGCGCCAGGCGCAAGCCGACACCGTGATTGCCGGTGGCACGCTGCTGCCGGAGGTCAAGGCCGGGGCGAACGCCAATCGGCAAAAGCTGTTGCGCGGCAACGGCTACAGCCAGCTCGATGCCGACGGCGATAACAAGGCCGTCGATTACTTCAACGCCAACCTCAGTGCCACTTACGAAGTCGACTTCTGGGGCGGCCAACGGGCGTCCCGCGACAGTGCGCAATTCGGCTTGCAGGCCAGCGAGTTCGATCGGGCGACAGTGGAGTTGACGTTGCTCAGCGGTGTCGCCAACACCTACGCGCAAACCCTGTCGCTGCAAGAGCAACGTCGCATCGCCGAGCTGAATCTGGCTAATGCGCAGCGCGTGTTGAGACTGGTACAGACCCGTTTCGACTCGGGCTCCGCGACCGCGCTCGAGTTGGCGCAGCAGAAGAGTCTGGTGGCTGCGCAACAACGGCAGTTGCCGCTGGTGCAGCAACAGGCTCAGGACGCATTGATCAGCCTCGCTGTCCTGCTCGGTCGGCCGGTTCAGGAATTACGCCTGGGTGGTGAGCGCTTCGATCAATTGTCATGGCCGACCATCGCGGCCGGCGTGCCCAGCGAACTGCTCAGCCGTCGCCCGGACATCGCCCGTGCCGAAGCGCAATTGTCCGCCGCACAGGCCGACGTCACCGTCGCCCGCGCCGCCATGTTGCCGGCCGTGACCTTGAGCGCCGACCTGGGTTCGGGCGCCGACCGCGCCGCCGACATTCTGCGCAACCCCTTCTACAACCTGACCGCCGGCCTGCTCGCGCCGGTCTTCAATAATGGTCGCTTGAGCGCCGAGCGCGACAAGGCCACGGCCCGCCAGGAAGAACTGCTGGAGACTTACCGTGGGGCGATCATCAATGGCTTTGCCGACGTCGAGAAAGCCCTGAACAGCATTCGCGGACTGGACGAACAGCGGCAGTGGCAAGGTGAGGAGCTGAACCAGGCGCAGACCGCGTTCAACATTGCGCAAAGCCGTTATGAGGCCGGGGCCGAGGATTTGCTGACGGTGCTGGAGACGCAACGCACGCTGTATGCAGCGCAGGATTTGAATGTGCAGCTGCGGTTGTCGCGGTTGCAGGCGAGTATTGCGTTGTACAAGGCGCTTGGGGGCGGGTGGCAGGCTTTGTAATGGTGGCGTCTATTCGACCGCCATCGCGAGCAGGCTCGCTCCCACATTTGATCGCATTCCCCCTGATGAAACGCGGTCGAGTGTGGGAGCGAGCCTGCTCGCGAAGAACGATAACCCGGTATCGCGGTTTAACTGGTAATCGGCTTGGCCTTCAAGTGCCGCGCATACCAAGGCCGCTGCGGCACCTTGCGGAACAGCTCCGTCAGTTTCTTCTCGTCATCGCCAAAGGTAATCCGCAACGCCAGTTTCATGGTTTCCGGGTCCATCTCCACCGACTTGCCCGTCTGCAACCCCGGCGTAGTGCTGCAACCATGGGTACTCGGGCCGAGCCATGGGTCGTCGATTTCGACCCAGCGACCGGGTGCGAACCACGGCACACCATTGACCTCCAGCCGACTGACCTCCCCCGGATGAAAGCGCTCGTGTGCGCGGAACCAGTCTTCCAGTCGATCATCGATCCAGCCGTGGAAATGCCAGAACACCGGGCTCACGTGGGAAGAAAACGGATCACCGAGGAAGTCGTTTTCCGGCGCAAACCAGCGCGCGGAAAAATCCGACGGATCCCGGGCGAACGGTACCGGTTGGCCGTTTGACAGATCACGTGGCACCGAGGCCCAGCGCATGTGCAGCCAGTCGTGCAGGCCCAGTTCGACTTCGGAACCGAACTGGCCCAAGGTCAGTTTCGACAGGTAGCGTGGATCGCGGTAGCGCGACTCCCAGACCTGAAAATTGCTGTGGTAAGTCTCGGCGGTCTTGATATCGCTGACCCATTGCGAGTACTCGGCATCGTCGTCGGCCAGCCACGTCGGCGGCAGCGCCGTGCCGTCGTGGTTGTCGAAATAGTTGGCGAAGCCGATGCGATCCCGCGCCAGTTCCGGCTGCGGCAACGGGAAGTGTTGCCACGACGGCAGGTCCTGCAGGGAGCGCGCCGTGCCGAGCATGTGCCGGTGCATGAAGAAAAAATCCACACCCGAGCCGTTGCGATCCTTGCGCGGGCCACGGGCATCACGCTCCTTGTCGCGCGGGCCGGGCTGCCAGCCAATGCCCCGCAAGGCGCCGCGCTTGTCTTCGGAGAGTGTGTGCCATTTGTCCCGGGAGGCATGCCAGAGCTGGTGAAACAGCCGATGCTCGGCGGACACCAGCCAGGCCAGCAGCGGAGCGTTAAGACCAGTGCGCTCGCGGGCTTCAGGGAATACGCGTTTGACCGCGATGAAGCGGTTATCCTGCGCGGTCAGCATCAGTGGACGATCCAGGTTCAACACCCGGCCACTGAGCGTGCCGCTGCCGGCGTTGCCGAAACCGGCCCAGACTTCGTCCAGCGCCATGCTGAATTCGTAATCCGGAGTGCCGTTGGCCGCCTTGGCGCTGACCAGCCGCCAGCTCAGTTGGGCTGGTTTGGCGTCCGCCAGATCGCCAAGCACCCGGTACCGGGGCTCTTCGCTCGAGCGCAAGCGTTCGGCGGTGTCGAGGAACCCGATCAAGCCACGACCTTTGTGCCCGATGTCGAGAAACACTTCCAGCCCGTCCCGTGGCAGGCCTTCGATGCCGGCGTCACGCCCCTCGAAACGAATCTCCCAGACACCGCGCAAGGTGTTCGCCAAATGCTGGCCGGCGACATCCGCGACGTCGAACGAAGCTTCGCCAGGGGTGATCGTCAGATCCGGTTTCGTCCATTCGCGATGCCCATAAAAAGCCGCAGGCACGGCGGCGCCAGTCAGCGCCAGGCCTGCCATGAACCATCGTCGAGAAATCGTCATTGCCCTACCTGTGTCAGCCATGAAGCAGGCTTTATCCAAGCTAGAACGTTTGTTGCGTCCAAAAATTTAAAAGCTTCGCGAGCAGGCTCGCTCCCACAGTGGACCGAGGTGTACGCAGGTGGGAGCGAGCCTGCTCGCGATGAGGCCGGTACAAACACCTAAATTATTGGATGGGCCACTCGTTCTTCCCAGATAGCAAAGGCCCCTGCGCACGTACCGGGGCGGCGAACCTGACTGAGACGGCAATGACAAAACCACGTTCGAAAAAGGCTCTTTACATCGGCCTGCCGCTGGCCCTGGCGATCAGCGCAGGTGCAGGCTTTGCGGCCTGGGATTACGGGTTCAAGGACAATCCCGGTTACCCGGTCAAGGTGATGAAACAGGCCGATGAACTGCAGGAGCGCATGCTCTCGTTCGACAGCCATATCACCGTACCCATGGACTTCGGCACCGCAGGCAACGAAGTCGACAAGGACGGCACCGGGCAATTCGACCTGGTCAAGACCGCACGCGGGCGCCTGTCCGGCGCGGCCCTGACCATTTTCGGCTGGCCGGAAATCTGGAACGGCGAAAACGCCCCGCACCGCCCCACCGCCGGCTTCATCGACGAGGCACGGTTCGAGCAGGAAACCCGCTACAAAATCATCAGCACGATGGTGCGCGACTTCCCCAATCAGGTCGCCATCGCCTACACCCCCGACGACTTCCGACGCTTGCACGGCGAAGGCAAGTTCGCGATTTTCATGAGCATGCTCAACGCCTATCCTCTGGGCAACGACCTGAACGCCCTGGACAAGTGGGCCGCTCGCGGCATGCGCATGTTCGGTTTCAGTTACGTCGGCAACAACACATGGGCCGATTCGTCGCGGCCGCTGCCGTTTTTCAACGATTCCCGCGACGCCCTCGGCGGCCTGTCGGCGATTGGCAAACAAGCCGTGCAGCGCCTCAACGACCTCGGCGTGATCATCGATGTCTCGCAGATGTCGACCAAGGCCCTGGAGCAAGTCGCCCGGTTGAGCCGTACACCGATGGTCGCATCTCACTCGGCGCCGCGAGCGCTGGTGGACATCCCGCGCAACCTCAGCGATCAGGAAATGCAGCTGATCAAGAACAGCGGCGGCGTGGTGCAGATCGTCGGTTTCCCGACCTACATCCGCCCGCTGAGCCAGGCCACCCAGGACAAACTCAACGCCCTGCGCGCACGCTTCGACCTGCAACCGCTGCAAGGCCTGGAGATGGCGCTGATGCCCGGCGATCCGATCATCACCGTCTGGTCCGAGCAACGTTTCGGCGAGTACGCCAGCCAGCTCTATGCGATTGTCGACGAAGAACCCAAGGCCACCCTCAAGGACTACGGCGACGCCATTGACTACGCGGTGAAAAAAATCGGCATCGACCATGTCGGCATCAGCTCCGACTTCAACGACGGCGGCGGCCTGGACGGCTGGAAGGATGTCAGTGAAGCCCGCAACGTCACCGCCGAGCTGATCAGCCGGGGCTACAGCGAGGCGGACATCGCCAAGCTCTGGGGCGGTAACTTCCTGCGGGTCTGGGACCAGGTGCAGAAGTCCTCCAAGCCTGTGGCCAAACGCTGATCCCCTCTTTTTGCAGAAGCGAACCGAGCTCATGACCAACCGTCGATCATTCCTCAAGCAGGCCGGCATTCTCGCGGCCGGCCTGCCCCTGGGTGCTGCCGTGAACCTGCCGGCGCTGGCCGCCAGTCCGGCACCGCTGCCCAAGGACAAATGGGCGCAACTGCGCCAGTTGTTCAATCAGGACCCTGATTACCTGCACTTCGCCAACTTTCTGGTGACCTCACACCCAAGACCCGTGCGTGACGCGATCGACCTGCACCGCGCCACGATTGACCGCAACCCGGGCCTGGCCATGGACTGGGACCTGCAGGAAACCGAGAAACGCGAACATAACGTGCGGGTCTGGGCCGGTCGTTACCTCAAGGCCAAGCCTGAGCAGATCGCCCTCACCGGCAGCACCACCGAAGGCCTGGCGATGATTTACGGCGGCATTCATGTGCGCCCGGATCAAGAAATCCTCACCAGCGAGCACGAACACTACGCGACCCACTACGCGCTGGATTACCGCCAGCAAAAGGACGGGGTCAAGATTCGCAAGCTCAAGCTGTTCGAGAACAGCCGCGATATTTCGGTGGATGAAGTCCTCGGCTCGATCGCCAAAGGCATTCGCCCGAACACTCGCGTGCTCGGCATGACCTGGGTGCAGTCCGGCAGTGGCGTGAAACTGCCGATCGGCGAGATCGGCAAACTGGTGGACGAACAGAACCGCAACCGTGAGGAAAAGGACCGCATTCTTTATGTGGTCGACGGTGTGCACGGCTTCGGCGTCGAAGACCTCGACTTCCCCGACATGCACTGCGATTTCTTTATTGCCGGTACGCACAAATGGATGTTCGGCCCGCGCGGCACCGGGATCATCTGCGCTCGCTCGGCCGAGCTCAAGGACGTGACGCCGACCATTCCGACCTTCTCCGAAGCCACCTCGTTCTCGACCATCATGACCCCCGGTGGCTATCACAGCTTTGAACATCGCTGGGCCCTGGACGAAGCCTTCAAGTTGCATCTGGACCTGGGCAAGGCCGAGGTCCAGGCGCGCATCCATGCCCTCAACACCTATGCGAAAAATCGTCTGCTGGAGCATCCGCAGGTCGAACTGGTCACGCCGAAAAGCCCGCTGCTGTCCGCCGGTTTCACCTTTTTCCGGATCAAGGACCGCGACTGTGAAAAAGTCGCCGCCCAACTGATGGAAAACCGCGTGGTTTGCGACGCGGTGGACCGTGACGTTGGCCCGGTGATCCGCATCGCCCCCGGCCTGCTCAACAGCGAAAACGATATCGACCGGTTCATGGCCGTGTTGAGCAAAACCGTATGACGCAGAACCCTGTGGGAGCGAGCCTGCTCGCGAAGGCGGACTGACAGCCAACATTGATGTCGACTGACACGCCCTCTTCGCGAGCAGGCTCGCTCCCACATTGGGCCTGGCGTGACACCCGTTTTTTTATATCGAGATAACTCATGTCCAGTGATCTGTTGCCCCGCCCGCTCAAGGCTCTCGCCCTCACCGCGCTCATGGCTGGCCTGCTGCCGACCACCGCGCAAGCCGCCGCCACTGCGCAACCGGGCAAAGTATTCAAGGACTGCCGGGACTGCCCGGAGATGGTCGTGCTGCCCGCCGGCACCTTCACCATGGGCACCCCGGACGATGAAGTCGGTCGTGAGCCCGACGAAGGTCCGATGCACGACGTGACGTTCGCCAGACCGTTCGCCATGAGCCGCTTCCAGATCACCGCCGGTGAGTGGGACAGCTACGTGCGCGAGAGCGGCGTGACCATCGCCAATGGTGACACCCGGCCCGGCCGCGAGTGCGTCGCCAGCAAGCCGCGCTATCCGCAAAGTCCGCGTCAGCCGGCGGTGTGCATGAACTTCGACGACGTGAAAAACTACGTCGCCTGGCTGTCGAAAAAGACCGGGCAGAAGTACCACATGATCAGCGAAGCGCAACGCGAATACGCGGCACGCGGCGGCACCAAAGGCCCGTTCCCCTTCCCGTTCGATGAGGGCAAGGAATACAGCATCGCCAAGCACGCCAACACCTATGGCCCGGCGGACGGTTACAGCTACAGCTCGCCGGTGGGCAGCTACCCGCCCAACGCCTTCGGCATGTATGACATGCATGGCAACGTCTACGAGTGGGTCGAAGACTGCGAACACCCGGACTACGTCGGCGCCCCTACTGATGGCAGCGCCTGGGTCGAGCCCAATTGCGAAGCGGTGCGGATTCGCGGCAACGACTGGGGTGAAGCCCCGGTGTTTTCGCGCTCGGGCAACCGCAATAGCCAGTACCCGCAAGAGCGTGGCGACTGGATGGGTTTCCGTATCGTGCGGGATCTCTAACCCAGAGTTTTCTGGATGACTGTGCTCTCTGTAGGAGCTGACGAGTGAAACGAGGCTGCGATCTTTTGATCTTGTTTTTAAGAAGCAAAGTCAAAAGATCGCAGCCTCGTTTCACTCATCAGCTCCTACAGGGTTTTGTGTGAAGCCAATGCTCCACCGCCAGTCGGCGACCTTGTAAATTAAGCCTTCCACCAGACGTTCTACTGGGTATCTGCCTTTACGACCCAAGGAACTGTCTTCCATGACCCAGCCAACCCGTGGCGCCATCGGCGAATTGTTCGCCCTGTTGAAACCCTTTCGGCTCATTGTCGCCGCGTCCATTTTCCTGGGCATGGTCGGTGGCCTGAGCGTCACGGTATTGCTGGCGACCATCAACAATGCCCTGCATTCGGAAACCGGCCTGACCCAGGGCGTCGTCGCCCTGTTCGCCGGCCTGTGCCTGCTGGCACTGGCCAGTTCGATCTGCTCGGACATCGGCACCAACTACGTCGGCCAGCACATCATCGCCAAGCTGCGTAAACAGCTGGGTGAAAAGGTCCTGTCGGCGCCGATCGAACAGATCGAACGCTATCGCAGTCACCGCCTGATCCCGGTGCTGACCCACGACGTCGACACCATCAGCGACTTCGCCTTCGCCTTCGCGCCGCTGGCGATTTCCGTCACGGTGACCCTCGGCTGCATGGGCTACCTGGCGATTCTGTCGTGGCCGATGTTCCTGATCATGGTCGCGGCGATCCTGATCGGCACGGCGATCCAGGCTTACGCACAAAGCAAAGGTGTGCAGGGCTTCATGGCCGCCCGGGACGCCGAAGACGAATTGCAAAAGCACTACAACGCGATTGCCGAAGGCGCCAAGGAACTGCGCATTCACCGCCCTCGCCGCCAGCGCATGTTCGTCTCGGGCATCAAGGCCACCGCCGAGTTCATCTGCAACACCCAGGTGCGCTCGATCAATACCTTCGTCATCGCCAAGACGTTCGGCTCGATGCTGTTCTTCGTGGTGATCGGCCTGGCGCTGGCGCTGCAAACCTTCTGGCCGAGCGCCGACAAAACCGTGATGAGCGGCTTCGTACTGGTGCTGCTGTACATGAAAGGCCCGCTGGAACATTTGATCAGCACCCTGCCGATCGTCAGCCGTGCGCAGATCGCTTTCCGCCGGATCGCCGAGTTGTCCGAGCAGTTTTCCACGCCAGAACCGCATCTGCTGCTGAGCGATCAGGGCAACGTCAAGCAAGCCGTGCACGAATTGAAACTGGCCGATGTGCGTTTCAGCTTCCCGGCGGCCGAAGGCGCCGCGCCGTTCCAGTTGGGGCCGGTGAATCTCACGATCAAGCAGGGCGACATCACGTTCATCGTCGGCGAAAACGGCTGTGGCAAGACCACGCTGATCAAACTGCTGCTGGGCCTGTACACGCCGCAGCAGGGTGAAATCCGCGTCAACGGCGAGGCAATCGACGCCGAAAACCGCGATGACTATCGCCAGTTGTTCACCACGATTTTTGCCGACTATTACCTGTTCGATGATGTGGTCCAGGGCGACACGCACATCCCCGAAGACGCCAACAAATACCTGCAACGATTGGAGATCGCACACAAGGTGAGCGTCAAGGACGGCAACTTCACCACCACCGACCTCTCCACTGGCCAACGCAAGCGCCTGGCCCTGGTCAATGCCTGGCTCGAAGAGCGTCCGGTGCTGGTGTTCGATGAATGGGCGGCCGATCAGGACCCGACCTTCCGCCGGATTTTCTACACCGAGCTGCTGCCGGACCTCAAACGCCTGGGCAAGACCATCATAGTGATCTCTCACGACGACCGTTACTTCGATGTGGCGGACCAACTGGTGCGCATGGAAAGCGGCAAGGTCATCACCGAGCTGACGCCGGCCTGATTACCGTTTTCACAGACCTGCGGGGCCCTGTGGGAGCGAGCCTGCTCGCGATGGGGCCATCACATTCACCATTGATGGCGACTGATCCACCGCTATCGCGACCAGGCTCGCTCCCACAGTTGGATCGGGCCAGCCCACTACCTCCGGTTTCTGCGCAGGTTTGCCCCCCTGAAATTTATTTTTCCGGTTTCTTTCCGGTTTTTCATTCGTGCTGCGTCTAATAATCATTCCTATTAACAAAAAACTCTGCACAACACTTTCTTCAGGAGCTCAGGTAAGTAATGCGACCTCAACCACGCCGCACACCTCTCGCGCTGGCCGTACAGCGCCCGACTTTGCATCGCACCCTGTTCACAAGCGTACTGCTGGCCGCCACCTTGCTGGGGAGCTCGATGGCCAATGCTGCACCTGTGAAAGTGAACATTGCAGGTCAATCGCTTTCCAGCGCGCTGACCGAGCTGGGCATGCAGACCAATCTGCAAATCCTCTACAGCCCGGATCAGGTTGCAGGGATCAAGTCCCGCCCGGTGTCCGGTTCCCTGGAACCGTCCGACGCCCTGAAAGCCCTGCTGCAAGGCACCGGCATTTCGTTCCAGATCAACGGCAACAGCGTCACGTTGGTATCCGGCGGCGGTTCGAGCCTGCAACTGGGGGCGACCACCATTTCCGGCCAGGCCCTGGGCCTGACCACCGAAGACACCGGTTCCTACACCACCGGCGCGACCACTACCGCGACCAAACTGCCGCTGACCCTGCGTGAAACCCCGCAATCGGTCACCGTGGTAACCCGTCAGCAGATGGACGATCGCGGCGCAACGAGTGTCAGCGACGTGTTGCGCAACACTCCCGGCGTCACGATGCAGAAGTACGACAGTGACCGTACCGAGTTTTCCTCCCGCGGTTTTGCCATCACCAACTTTCAGTACGATGGCGTCAACATTCCCTACGACGGTGTTTACGGTGAAAACCCGAACAACAGCGACGACTCCGCCAGCCTCGACCGCGTTGAAGTCATCAAGGGTGCGACCGGCCTGATGACCGGTTCGGGCGACCCGTCCGCCACCGTCAACCTGGTGCGCAAGAAGCCGACCAAGGAATTCAAGGCCTCGGTCAGCGCCACCGCCGGCTCCTGGGACAACTACCGCACCGAAGGCGACATCTCCGGTCCGTTGAACGATACCGGCAGCGTGCGCGGTCGCTTCGTCGGCGCCTACCAGGACAAAGATTCGTACATCGACCACTACAGCCAGAAGAAAGACCTGTACTACGGCATCCTCGAAGCCGACCTGACCGACGACACCCTGCTGACCTTTGGTGTCGACAAGTCCAGCGCGACCCCACGTGGCAGCTCCTGGACCGGTAACTCGCCGTTCTTCAGCGACGGCAGCCGTACCGACTTCCCTCGCAGTTTCAACCCGGGTTCCACCTGGAGCCGTCGTGATTTCGACAGCACCACCTACTTCGCCTCACTGGAACAGGCACTGGCCAACGACTGGAAACTCAAGGTCAGCCTCGACCAGAAAACCACCGATCACGATACGCGCCTGGCTTCGGCCAGCGGCGGCAACCCGGACCGTACCACCGGTGAAGGCATGTTCCTTTATTGGGGTCGCTGGGAAGGCCATCGCGTGCAGAACACCGCTGACGTGAACGTCTCCGGCCCATTCAGCCTGGGCGGTCGCGAGCACGAACTGGTTGCCGGTTTCATGGCTTCGCACTCGCGCCAGACCGGTGCAACCTATGACTCCAGCGCCTTCGAAATGGTCCCGGGCAGCATCTTTGACTGGAAAGGTAACCTGCCCGTACAAAACTTCCCGAAAAACGGCAAGTACGAGCGCACCACCAGCCAGAACGGTGTTTACCTGGCCACCCGCCTGCGCCCGACCGACGACCTGTCGTTCATCCTCGGCAGCCGTCTGAGCACCTTCAAGTACGACGAAGATTACACCTACTACCCAGGCACCCTGACCGACACTCACGCCGGTTACAAGGAACATGGCGTCGTCACTCCGTACGCCGGTGTGGTCTATGACCTGAACGATACGTACTCGGTCTACGCCAGCTACACCAAGATCTACCAGCCGCAAATCTACAAGGACGCCCAGGGTTCGACCCTGGCGCCGGTTGAAGGCGACGCCTACGAGACCGGCCTGAAAGCCGCCTACTTCGAAGGCAAGCTGAACGCCAGCCTGGCGTTCTTCCGCATCGAACAGGAAAACGTTGCCCAGTACGTCACCACCGACGGCACCGGCCAAGACGTTTACGAAGCCATCCCTGGCGCCACTACCAAGGGCGTGGAACTGGAACTGGCTGGCGAACTGGCGCAGGACTGGAACGTGTCTGCCGGCTACACCTATGCCCGTACCCGCGACAAGGACGAACAACGCATCTTCGGTTTCCCGCTGGCGACCACCAAGCCGGAACACAGTGTGCGTACGTTCACCACCTACCGCCTGCCCGGCGTGTTGAATCAGGTCACCGTCGGTGGCGGCGTCAGCTGGCAGAGCGCATTCTACGGCCAGACCTTCCGCCCTACCGATGGCAGCGTCAACATCAAGCAGGGTGGCTACACCCTTGTGGACCTGATGACTCGCTACGAATACGACGACCACCTGAGCTTCACCGTCAATGCCAACAACGTCTTCGACAAGAAGTACCTGACGGGCCTGGGCAACTTCGGCACCACCTTCTCCGGCGAGCCGCGCAACCTGCAACTCACCGCGAAGTATGATTTCTGAGTAGTCAGCTGAAATGAAAAATGCCCGTATCTCGCGATACGGGCATTTTTTATGGGCGAGATATTTGTAGTGACTGGCAGGCCGCCATCGCGAGCAGGCTCGCTCCCACAGGGGATCTTCAGTGGATACAGAATTGATGTTCACATCGGCCAACTGTGGGAGCGAGCCTGCTCGCGATGGCGATAGTAGCCCTCCTGCAAATTCCGGCACCAGACACTGATTGTTAAGGCGAATCGAGCTGATCCAGCGCCCGGTTCACCGCCAGCTCACCGAGCATGATGACCTGCGCAATGCCCAGCAGAGAGTTGCGACTCGGCCCCTCCATATGATCCGCAAGATCCATGGCCATGACATTGGCCGACGCCAACGACTCGCAAGCGTGGGCCAGCAGGGTTTCGGTATCGAGTTCGGGGTTGACGATGAACATGGTGCCAGGTGTGCGCGGGGTGGCTTTGATGTCGGCAGTCGACGGGAAGTGAAAATCGAGGGCGCGCTCGGCGGCTTCGTGGAGCTTTTTTGAATCGAGGTTTTCGTACGGGGATGCTGGATCGGTGTCCGGCGGATTCGGTGTGACCTTGAACATAAGCTGATTACTCCTGAGTGGAGCCGCTAAAACTTCTCTACTAAAAGAAGGGTGGCGGCTGTACGCAGGTTAGTAGACCGGGGAGATCAGCATTTACCGGCGCGCCGAAGCGCCCTGCGCACAGCCACCATCAAGTTCAGGGATGGGATACCTGACTGACAGAGCTTTGCACCTTGCTGATAACACCACGGGCTACTAAACCCGATCACTGACAATCAGTGACGGGAACCAAGTTACCGAGCGGCCCCAAGGCGCACAAGCCGGCGGATTCTGGCGTAACTGTAGGCAACGACGCAAGGCGCTGTAGCTTTCACGAAGTAACCTTGCGGGGGTTTAAACACGTACAGCCAAACACCGTTTAATGAGCGGATGACAGTGCCTACACGCGATGAACACAACCAAAAATGAAAATGCCCGTATCGCGAAATACGGGCATTTATTATGGGCGATGGATTGTGGTGAATGTCAGGCCGCCATCGCGAGCAGGCTCGCTCCCACATTGGCGGGTGTGAACACAATTCACGTATTCACTGAAGATCCCCTGTGGGAGCGAGCCTGCTCGCGATGGCGATGGTCGCCCCACTACAAATCCCGACAGCAGACATTGATCGTTCCCACTCCTACGTGGGAACGCTCTGACTTCAGATCACAACCGCGAACGCACCCACCCCGCCACTTGCGCGTGAATCCCTTCCACTTCGCTCAGCAACCCGCCCATGCGCATAAAGTCATGGGTCATGCCCGGCTGTTCCAGCAACGTCACCTCATTCCCCGCAGCACGCAAGCGCTCGGCATACGCCAGACCTTCGTCATGCAACGGATCATGCCCGGCCAGGTACACCAGCGCCGGCGCCACGCCCGACAGATCCTGCGCCAGCAACGGCGAGCAGCGCCAATCCGCCAGATCCTCTGGGGTGCGCCCGTAATGCGCATAGAACCAGTCCAGCGTCGGCGTTTCCAGCAAGTAGCCTTCGGCAAAGTCTCGATGAGACGCCCGCTTGGTGGTGGCATCCGTCACCGGGTACACCAGCAACTGCGCCTTGGGTTTCAACGCCAGCTCCTCAGGCTCGCGCACGGCCATGATCGACAACACCGTGGCCAGCGTCGCGCCGACGCTGTCACCGGCCAGCGCCACCCGAGTCGCGTCCAAACCACGCGCCGCGCCCTCGCGAACCAGCCAATTACCGGCATCGCAGGCATCCTGCACCGGCGTCGGAAAACGCCATTCCGGCGCCAGGCGATAGTCCACCGTCAACAAGGCAAAACCACCCTGCGCCGCCAGCCGCCGACACAACGCATCATGGGAATCGAGGCTGCCGACCACGTAACCGCCGCCATGGAAATACAACACCATCGGCTGCAACCCTTCGACCGCTTGCTCGTCGCGATACAGCCGCGCCGACAGGCTATGGCCGTCCCGCGCAGCAATCGTGAAGTCCTCGCAGGCAACGCCGTCCAGCGACACGTCGAGAAACCCCGACGACGCCTCAAAATCGATCCGCGCCTGTTGCGGCGACAGTTCATGCATCGCGCGACTTTTGCCGGTCAGGCGGCCGAATTCGGCGAGTTCGAGAAAAGCTTCAAGTTCTGGCAAAACAGCCATGGGACGAATCCTTTTACACAAAGAGGTCAATAATCGGGCGATTCAAAATTTTGAAAGGTGCGGGATTCTGTAGGAGCTGCCGCAGGCTGCGATCTTTTGGCGGTGTTCGACACACCGATAAAATCAAAGTCAAAAGATCGCAGCCTGCGGCAGCTCCTACAGTGGACCGTGGCGCTCCCGTTTAAGCGATAGCCAAACGGCGTTCCAACAAGTCTTCAAGCTCATCGAGCAACTCGTCACCACACAGCAGTTCGTAATGCCCGCCGGCCAACAAGCGGTCCACGCCATGGCTGCCGACTTGCGCCTCGAACACCCGACGCTCGTCGTCGCGCCCGACCACCCACCAGCGATGCGCCGCGACCTGAATCGCCGGCAGTTGCCGATGCGCCAGGGCCAGTTGCTTGAGCGATGAACCGGTGGCGAAGATCTGCGTAAGCTCTCCCGCCCCCAACGCCGCGTGGCCATTGGAACCGTGCATGACCGCCTCGATCACCGCTGCGGCACCTTCGCGCTCATTCAAATCAGCGGCTTTCAGCGCAATCAGCGCCTGGGCCTCCTCGACGGGCAGACCGAGCACAAACCTCAGGAAGTCCCCAAGGTCTTCGCGCCAGTCCCCCGCTTCTGCGGTGCCCGCCACATAACTGTCGACCAGCCCGGCAAACGCCACCGTCTCGCCCTGCGCTTCCAGTTCATGAGCGACCAATTGCGTCAACGCGCCACCCAACGACCACCCCAGCAAGTAATACGGCCCCTTGGCCTGCTGAGCACGAATCCGTTGCGCATAGGCTTGAGCCATGGCCAGCAGCGACGCGTCCTGCCAGTGCGGGTCGAGCAACATGCGGCATTGCAGGCCGTACACCGTGCGCCGTCCTTCCAGTCGGCGAGCCAGCGGTTCGTAGTCGAACACCGTGCCGAAACCGGCGTGCAGGCAGAACAGCGCCGGCACGTTGGGGATCCGCGCATTCAACGCCAGCAACGGGTCCGGCGCCGCTGCAATGGGCTCGGCAGCCTGATAACCACTGAGTTCGGCGATGCACGGTTTCTGCATCAGATCCCGCAGCTTCAATTCAAAGCCCAGTTGCGGCTGACTGCGAACCCGCGAGATGACTTTGAGCACCTGCAACGAGTCGCCGCCCAGTTCGAAGAAGTTGTCGTCGATGCCCACTTGCGGCACGCCCAGCACCTCTTGCCAGATCGCCGTCAGCGCCGTTTCCAGTGCGTTGCGCGGTGCGCGATAACCACCGAGTGCCCATTCAGGCGTAGGCAGTGCGCGACGATCGAGCTTGCCGTTGGCCGACAGCGGGAAGCGCTCCAGCACCAGGATTCGCGCCGGCACCATGTAGTCCGGCAGCTGCGCTTGCAGTTCAGACTTCAAGCGCCGATCCAGTCCGACAGCACCGGCCGCCACCACATAACCGACCAATTGCTTGCCGGTCGGCGTGTCGTGCACCACCACGGCGGCATCCTGCACCCCGGCACAGTCACGCAGACGGGCTTCGATTTCACCCAGTTCAATGCGAAAACCACGGATCTTCACTTGCTGGTCTAGACGCCCCAGGTAGTCGATCAACCCGCACTCGCGTTGGCGCACCAGATCGCCAGTGCGATACATGCGACCACCGGCCTCGAACGGATCGGGGATGAAGCGTTCGGCACTCATGCCCGGACGCTGGTGATAACCACGCGCCAGGCATTCGCCGCCCAGGTACAACTCGCCGCTGACACCGACCGGCAACGGATTGAGGTCGGCGTCGAGCACGTACAAACCACGCCCGGCCACACCACGACCGATCGGCGCATAGGCCGCGTCGCAGGTTTCGCTGGCTTCGGCACGCCACAACAGCGGCGTGACCACCGTTTCAGTCGGGCCGTAACCGTTGACCAGACGTTGCGGACGCAGGGCCCGCTTGACCTGCTCGAAACTCGCTTCCGGCACCGCATCACCGCCAAAGCAATACACCTCGACCGCCGGCGGATTGCCCAGGCGTTCGGCCACTTCGGCCATCTGTTGCAGGTACGCCGGCGGGAAGCAGGCCACGGTGACGCTGTGACGGTGCAGCACTTCCAGGGTTTGTTCCGGGGTCCACAGGCTGTCGTCGCGGATCACCAGACTGCCGCCGGCCAACAGCACACTCAGCCAACGCTCCTGAGCACCGTCGAAGGCGAACGACATGAAGTGCAATTCGCGGCTACGCGGTGCCAATTCGTAAAGGTCGATGATGCCTCGGCAATGCCGGGCAATCGGACCGCGCGCCACGGCCACGCCTTTCGGCTGGCCGGTGGAACCGGAGGTGTAGATCAGGTACGCCAGATGCCCCGGCAACGGTCGGGAAACCGGGCACTCAGTGTCGTCAGCAACGGCCAACTGATCGAGCAACAAACGTGGCGGGCTGTCGGCCAGGGGCAGCCGGTCGCCCAGATCGCTGTCGCAAAGCAACAGGCTGGCCGCCGAATCGCTGAGCATGTAGGCCAGTCGCTCGGCCGGGTATGCCAGGTCCAGTGGCAGGTACGCCGCACCGGCCTTGAGTACCGCGAGGAACGCCACGATGGTGCGTTCGGAACGCGGCAACGCCACCGCCACCAGACTTTCCGCACCAATGCCGCGAGCGATCAGTTGCTGCGCCAGCCCATTGGCCTGCGCCTCAAGCTCGGCATAACTGACTTCCCGGTCCTCACAGAACAGAGCAATTTTCTGCGGTTGCGTACTCACATGGTGATTGAAGCTGTGTAGCAAATCCGCAGAGTCGTCGGACGCCTGCGGCAGACTCAAACGTGCCTCAGGCAAGCCGATGTTGCCGAGCAGACACGTCGCGTCTTCCGGCAACGTACGCAGCAACCCTTCAAGTTGCGCACGAATCCGCTGCACTTCCAGCTCGCTGAAGCGATCACGCAGGAACAGGTATTCGACTTCCAGACCTTCCTCGTTAGCGCTGACCATCAAGTCCATCGGGAAGTTGGTCACCCCGCCACTGCCGACTTCGGCAAAGCGCAGTTCACCTTCCTCGCCGCCGCGCAAGGCGCGGTCCACCGGATGGTTTTCGAACACGATGATGCTGTCGAACAAGCCCTGGCCACCCTGCCCGGCCCAGCGCTGAATGTCGGACAACGGCGTGTGCTCGTAGTCGCGCACCATCAGGTTGTAATCCTGCAGGGCACGCAGCCACTCGCCCAATGGTTGCTGCGGGTCGAGGGTCTGGATCACCGGCAAGGTGTTGATGAACAGCCCGAGCATGTCCTGCGCACCGGCCAGCCCCGTCGGACGCCCGGCTACCGTGGCGCCGAATGCGACGCTGCGTTGGCCGCTGTGGCGTTGCAACAGCAATAGCCACGCGCCTTGCACCAGCGTGTTCAGCGTCACGCGTTGATGCTTGGCGAACGTGTGCAGTTTGCGCGTCGCCTCGGCGTCGAGGTTGCTGTACATCACGCCGTGACCAGAACCTGCGGCGCCCGACGCCTTGGCCAGAATGGTCGGTTCTTCGAGCAATGCCAGCCGCTCACGCCAGAAACCTTCCGCCTGCGCGCCGTCCTGGCGTTGCAGCCAGGCAATGTAGTCAGCGTAACGACCGGTCAGGGTTGGCAGGCTGTCGTTGTGATACAGGCGCAGCATGTCGCCCAGCAGACGCGACGCACTCCAGCCGTCCAGCAACAGGTGATGGTAGATCCAGATCATCTGGTAACGGTCATCACCCAGGCGAACCAGGATGAAGCGCATCAGCGGCGGGCAGCTCAGGTCGAACCCCTTGGCCTGTTCCGCCGCCGCCAGTTCACTCAGTGCCTGTTCGGTGTCGGTGCGCTCGCGCCAGTCGAGTTCTTCAATCGGCAACTCGACGTCGGCGAACACCGCTTGCAGCGGATCGGCCAAACCATCGCGCCAGCGGAACGCCGCGCGCAGCACTTCATGACGTTCGACCAGGGTTTGCCAAGCGGCGCGGAAACGCGGCACCTGCAAGCCGTCCACCGCCACGCTCAACTGGTTGACGTAGGGGTTCAGCTCTGGCGAATCGAGGCAGTGGAACAACATGCCTTGCTGCATCGGCGACAGCGGATACAAGTCTTGCAGCCCTTCACGGGCAGCGATGTCGATGTGCGGCACCAACGAGAAAGCTTCGACTTGCGGCGCTTCAACCAACGCCGCTTCACGGCGGGTCGCCACCGCGGCGAGGGCACGAATGGTCTGCTGTTCGAACAGTTGCTTCGGACTGAACACCAGCCCGCGCTGCCCGGCACGACTCACCGCTTGCAGGGAAATGATCGAGTCACCGCCCAGCTCGAAGAAGTTCTCGGTGACACCCAGCGACTCCAGCCCCAACAGTTCTTGCCAGACCTCCACCAGCAACGCTTCGGCGGGCGACGCGGCGGCCACTTGATCGTGATTCTGCCGAGTGGCTTCCGGCGCCGGCAGGCCTTGACGATCGAGCTTGCCATTCGGTGTCAGCGGCAATGCGGCCAGGCACATCAAATGCGCCGGCAGCATGTGCGCCGGCAGACGGCTGCGCAGGTGCAGCGTCAGTGCTTCACGCAAATCGTGCTCGTCGGCGAGCGGATCGCGTGGCACCACGTAACCGACCAACTGGCGGCTCACCGGGCCTTCGCGGTCGATCACGAACGCTTCACGCACGCCTTCGTGTTCGAGCAGGCAGGCTTCGATTTCGCCCAGTTCGATACGGAACCCGCGAATCTTCACTTGCTGGTCGATACGGCCTAGGTACTCAACGACGCCGTCGGCACGGAACCGCGCGAGGTCGCCACTGCGATACAAACGCCCACCTGGCACGAATGGGTCCGGCACGAAACGTTCAGCGGTCAGGTCCGGACGTTGATGGTAACCCCGCGCCACGCCCTCGCCGCCCAGGTACAACTCGCCCGCCACGCCGACCGGCAGCGGCTGCAAGCCGCCGTCCAGAATGTAGGCGCTGCGGTTGCCGACTGGCCGGCCAATCGGCATGAAGGCCGAGTCGAATTCGGTATCCGGATACGCCAGCCAGATCAGCGGCGTGATCACCGTTTCGGTCGGGCCGTAGCCGTTGATCAGGCGCTTGGGTTGCAGCACTTGCTGGACCTCGTCAAACGCATGTTTGGCCATGCCTTCACCACACGGGGTGTAGGAACGGATCGGCAGATTGCGCCCCGCCTCGCCCATGAAATCGGCGATCTGCGCCAGGTAGCTCGGGGTGAAGCAGGCAATGGTGATGCCGTGTTTTTCGATCTCGGCGCAGGTGCGCTCCACGCTCCACAATTCGTCGTCGCGCGGCATCACTGCCGAACCGAACACCAGCGGCGTCAGCCAGCGCTCGTGGGCGCCGTCGAAGCTGATCGAGGCGAATTGCAGCTCGCGGTCGTCCGGGGTCATGCCGTACAACTCGCCGATCGACAGGCAATGCATGGCCAGCGGACCGTGGGCCACGCTCACGCCTTTCGGCCGACCCGTGGAGCCCGAGGTGTAAATCAGGTACGCGAGGTTCTCGCCGCAGGTCAGGTTGACCGGGTTGGTGTCGGCCATGAATTCCAGCGGTTCACGGTCTATTTCCAACACCGGCAGGCCTTCGGGCAACGGCAGTTTTTCCCGCAGCCACGATTGGCTGATCATCAGCGAAATTCCGCTGTCTTCCATCAGGTAACGCAGGCGTTCGGCCGGGTAAGACGGGTCCAGCGGCACGTACGCGCCACCCGCCTTGAGGATCGCCAGCAAGCCGATGATCATTTCCGGCGAACGTTGCATCGCCAGGCCAACCCGCACTTCCGGGCCGATGCCCAGTGCGCGCAGGCGATGGGCCAACTGGTTGGCGCGACGGTTGAGTTGGTCGAAGCTCAATTCCAGGTCATTGAAAATCAGCGCCGTGGCGTCCGGACGGATGACGGCCTGGGCCTCGATCAACTGATGCACGCAGAGCGGGTTTTCCGTCGCGGTAAACGCCGGGTTCCACTCGACCAACTGTTGCGCACGTTCCGGCGCGGTCAGCAGGTCCAGTTCACTCAATGCGGCGTGTGGCGCGGCGACCATCGCCGCCAGCAACGCGCCCAGATGCTCGCTCATGCGGGCAATGGCATCGCTGCTGAAGTGGGCGCACTGGTAGCTCCAGTTCAGGTTCAACTGGTTTTCGGCGGTGGCCGCCAGGGTCAGCGGGAAGTTGGTGCGTTCATGGTTCTGCGGGATGGAGAAGCTCAAACCGGCCGGCGCACCTTGTTGCAGCGCTTCGGCCACCGGGAAGTTTTCGAACACCAACAGGCTGTCGAACAGCGGTTCACCGGCACGCCCGGCCCAACGCTGAATGTCGCCGAGGGCGGTGAATTCGTGCTCGCGCAGTTCCAGGTTCTGCGCCTGCAAGCGGGTCAGCCACTGGCTGACGCTTTCAACGGCGTCCGGGCTGCTGATCACCGGCAAGGTGTTGATGAACAGGCCGAGCTGGCTTTCGGCGCCCGGCAAGTCCACCGGGCGCCCCGCCACGGTCGCGCCGAACGCGACGCTGCGTTGACCGTTGTAGCGTTGCAGCAACAGTGCCCAGGCACCTTGCACCAGGGTGTTGAGGGTGACTTTCTGCTGACGGGCAAACTCGCTGAAGCGTTGGCTGGTGGCCACATCGAAGGTCTGGCGATGGTCGGCAAAGTCCGCCGTCGACAGTTTTTTACTGTCGCCATGGGCCAGACTCTGGGCCAGCAGGGTCGGGTTGTCGAGGGTCGCCAGTTGCTCGCGCCAGAAGATCTCGTCAGCGTGAGCGTCCTGACGTTGCAGCCAGCCAATGTAGTCGGCGAAACGTCCGACCGGTGCCTGCACGGCTTGCCCGGCATAACGCTGCAGGACTTCGCTCAACAGCAGCGAATTACTCCAGCCATCCAGCAACAGGTGGTGGTGGGTGTAAATCAGTTGCTGACGCTCGTCGTCCAGGCGCACCAGGGTCAGGCGCATCAGCGGTGCCTGGGTCGAATCGAGCTGCAAACGTTCGCTGTCGATCAGTTGCGCCAGTGCTTCGGCCTGATCGCTGCGGCCACACCAATCGAGGCAGGTCATCGGCAATTGCAGATGACGGTGGACCAATTGCACCGGCGCTTCGAAACCGTCCGGGAAGTGGAAGCTGCTGCGCAGGATCGGATGGGTGTCGAGCACCGCCTGCCAGGCACGGCCCAAACGCTCGGCATCGAGGCCACGGGCTTCGACGCTGAGCTGGTTCACGTACGCACCGGAATCCGATTCGTAGAGGCTGTGGAACAACAAACCGGCCTGCATCGGCGACAGCGGATACACGTCCTCGATTTGCGCCGGCGGCACCGGCAAGCCATCGAGTTGCGCCTGGGTCAGACGTGCCAACGGGAAGTCCGCCGGGGTCACGCCGCCCGCGCCATCGCTCAGGCAGTGGGCGATCAGCGCCAGCAACTCGCTACGAAAATCTGCGGCCAGCGCTTCGATCTCGCGCTGATCAAAGCATTCGCGACTGAAGGTCCAGTCGAGTTTCAGTTCGCCGCCATACACCTGACCGTCCACCGACAACCAGTTCGGTAGCGGTGCATCCGCCGATTGTGCGGCACCGCTGGATTCGCGCGCCGGGGTGAACAGTGCGTCCTCGGCAAAGCTCTGGTCGAACTGCCCGAGGTAGTTGAACGTCACGCGCGCTTGCGGCAACGCGGCCAACGCCGCTTGGGTCGCGGCATCGCCCATGTAGCGCAACAAGCCGTAGCCCATGCCTTTGCCGGGAATCTCGCGCAGTTGCTGCTTGATTGCCTTGATCGACCCCGAAAGGTCGGCGGTTGGCGTCAGGCGTACCGGGAACAGGCTGGAGAACCAGCCGACGGTGCGGGTCAGGTCGACGTCGTCGAACAGTTCTTCGCGGCCGTGGCCTTCGAGTTGAATCAGTGCCGACACGTCGCCGGTCCAGCGGCTGAGGGTACGGGCCAGTGCGGTCAGCAGCAGGTCGTTGACCTGCGTGCGGTAGATCGCTGGCGCCTGTTGCAGCAACTGGCGGGTCTGCTCGCGGTCCAGACCGATGCTGACGCCCTGACGCAGATGCCCGGCCTGACTGGCCTGAGCGTTAGCGGCTGGCAGCGCATCATTGGCGAGGCTCAGTTGCGCTTGCCACCAGTTCAGTTCACTGAAGGCCGCTTCGGAGCGTGCATAAGCGTCGAGTCTGTCGGCCCAGGCCTGGAAGGCGCTGGTCTTCGGTGGCAGGTCCTGGCCCTGATAAGCCGCCTGCAAATCTTCCAGCAACACCCGCCAGGACACACCGTCCACCGCCAAATGGTGGATGACCAACAGCAACCGCTGGGAGCCATCGGCCTGAGCGATCAACGCCACGCGCAGCAACGGACCGTCTTGCAGACTGAGGCTACGCTGGGCTTCATCGCACACCGATTCCAGCGAGGCATCGCTGGCGACGCGAGCGGTCCAGAGCATGTCGATCACATCGGCGCTGTCGGCCCCGACATAGCGCGCCGACCATTGGCCGTCGACCTGACTGAAACGCAAACGCAGGGCATCGTGCTGCTTGAGCAGGCGTTGCAGCGCGGCTTGCAGGCGCGGCAATTCGAGGGTTTCCCGTGGTGTCAGCAGCACGGCCTGGTTCCACTGCGCGCGCTGCGGGATCGGCTCGTCGAAGAACCAGCGCTGGATCGGCGTGAGTTTTTGCACACCGTCCACTGGCCCTTGTTGTGCCAGCGGTGCGGCCTGCTCTTTCACCACCGCCGCCAACGCTTGCAAGGTCTGCTGCTGGAACAGGTCTCGGGGTTGCAGGCTCAAACCGGCACGACGGGCACGGCTGACCACTTGAATCGAAATGATCGAGTCGCCACCCAGTTCGAAGAAGTTGTCCTGACGGCCGACCTGTTCCACGCCCAACACGTCTTGCCAGATCTGCGCCAGCACCTGTTCGTGTTCGCTGCGCGGTGCTTCGAAGGCGCGCTGGCTGACCTGTGCGGTCGGTGTCGGCAGGCGTTTGCGGTCGAGTTTGCCGTTGGGGCTCAACGGCATCTGCTCGATCAGCACGGTCTGCGCCGGCACCATGTAATCCGGCAGGCTGGCGAGCAAATGGCTTTTCAGGGTTTCGCGCCAAGCGCCTTGTTGCTCGGCATCGGCGTCCAGCAGTGCGCGATTCTGCGGCACGATGTACGCGACCAATTGCTTGCCGCTCGGGCCGTCGAGGGCCAGCACCACGGCTTCCTGCACGTCGGCATGCTCTTGAAGACGCGCTTCGATTTCACCCAGTTCGATGCGCAAACCGCGAATCTTCACTTGATGGTCGATGCGACCGCAGTAGTCGATGGCGCCATCAGCGCGATAACGCGCCAGGTCACCGGTGCGGTACAGGCGCTCGCCGCTGCCGAACGGATCCACCACAAAACGCTCGGCAGTCAACGCGCCACGACGGTGATAACCGCGAGCCAGGCCGATACCGCCCAGGTACAACTCGCCCACCGCGCCTAGCGGCAATGGTTGCAGTTCACTGTCGAGGATGCAGGTACGCAGGTTGGCAATCGGGCGGCCGATCGGCACGCTGTCGCGGCCCTCTTCCACGCAGGTCCAGTGGGTCACGTCGATGGCCGCTTCGGTCGGGCCATAGAGGTTGTAGAGATGGGCTTGCGGCAGGCTGCGCAAAGTCTGGCGTTGCAGTTCCATCGGCAGCGCTTCACCACTGCAAATGATCCGTTGCAGCGAGGCGCAGGCCAGCGCCTCGTCGGCACCGATAAACGCCGAAAGCATCGACGGCACGAAGTGCAGCGTGGTGATCGACTGTTCGACGATCAGCGCGGCAAGGCGTTGTGGATCACGGTGCTCGCCGGGCGCGGCGATGACCAGTGTGGCGCCTTTCATCAGCGGCCAGAAAAACTCCCACACCGACACGTCGAAACTGAACGGCGTCTTTTGCAGCACACGGTCCGTAGGCAGCAAGTTGTAGGCTTCCTGCATCCATTCCAGACGGTTATGCAGCGCCACATGGCGGTTGCCCGCGCCCTTGGGTTTGCCGGTGGAGCCGGAGGTGTAAATCACATAAGCGAGGTTTTCCGCGATGGCCAGGTTGGGTAGATCAGTGCCCGGCAGATCGCTCAGCCAATCGGCCTCGGCGCGCAGGCACAAGGTGCGCACGTTGTCCGGGGTCGGCAATTGCGCCAGCAAATGCTCCTGGGTCAGCAACAGCGAAATGCCGCTGTCTTCGATCATGTAGCTCAGGCGATCAATCGGGTATTCCGGGTCCAGCGGCACATACGCACCACCGGCCTTGAGAATCGCCAACAGGCCGACGACCATTTCGAACGAGCGGTCGCAGGCAATCCCCACCAGCACTTCCGGGCCGACACCCTGAGCGCGCAAGTGATGGGCCAGACGGTTGGCGCGCAGGTTCAATTCCACGTAACTCAGACGCTGCCCCTGAAACACCAGCGCGGTCGCTTCACCGTCTTCAATCACGCGTTCTTCGAAATGCCGCTGCACGCAGACTTCGCCCGGATAGGCCTGAGCGGTGTCGTTGAGGTCATCGAGAATGCGCAGACGCTCGTCGGCATCCAGCAGCGGCAATTCGGCCAGCGGGCATTGCGGGTTTGCCAGCACACCGGCCAGCAGGTTGCGCCAGTGCCGAGCCAGGTGTTCGATGCGCTCGGCGTCGAACAGGTCGGTGGCGTAGGTCAGGCTGGCGAACAACTTGTCGCCCACTTCCTGCGTGTCCAGTTGCAGGTCGAATTGCGTGGTGTGCGCCGTGGCGTTCAGCGCCTCGACCCGCAGGCCTGCGAGCAAGCCGCTGACCGCCGCCGGTTTGGCTTGCTGGTGGTTGAACATCACCTGGAACAACGGGCTGTGGCTCAGGCTGCGCTCACCTTGCAGCGCTTGCACCAGTCGCTCGAACGGCAGGTCCTGATAAGCCTGGGCATCCAGAGAGGCGTCGCGGGTCTGGTCGAGCAACTGGCTGAATGGCAGACGCCCGTCGAGCTCGGCACGCATCACCTGGGTGTTGACGAAGAAGCCGATCAGGCCACGGGTTTCCGCGCGATTACGGTTGGCAATCGGCACGCCAACGCGCAGATCGGACTGACCGCTGTAGCGATAGAGCAAGGCCTGGAAGCTCGCCAGTAACAGCATGAACGGCGTGACGCCGCGCTGTTTGGCCAGGGTCATCAGGCCGCTGGCCAAGGTTGCATCGAGGGCGAAATCCAGACGCGCGCCGCGTTGGCTCGGTTGCGCCGGGCGTGGGCGATCAGTCGGCAATTCCAGCAGCGGTTGTTCGCTGCCCAGTGTGTCACGCCACCAGTTGAACTGACGTTCCAGCTCGCCCGCTTCCATCCAGCGGCGTTGCCACAGGGCGTAGTCGGAATACTGGATCGGCAGCGCTTCCAGCGCAGCGTTCTGCCCTTGGCAATGCGCGGCGTAGAGCCGGGAAAACTCCTCCACCAACACGCCCATCGACCAGCCATCGGTGACGATGTGGTGCAGGGTCAGCAACAGCACATGGTCTTCGGTATCGAGTTGCAACAGGCTGACCCGCAGCAGCGGACCGTGCTGCAGATCGAACGGCCGGGCGATGTCCTGCTCAACCGCTTTCATGGCCAAATCGAGACGCTGATCCTGAGGTTCAGCGCGCAGGTCGATCTGTTCGATCGGCAACGAAGTGAACGCGGCCAGTGTCTGCACCACCTGACCGTCGTCCTCGACGAATCGGCTGCGCAGGCTCTGATGCCGCTCCAGCAACACGTCGAAACTCTGCTGCAACGCCGCGACATTCAACGGCCCGTGCAAACGCAGGGCGGCCGGAATGTTGTACGCCGAGCTCTGCGGATCAAGCTGCCAGAGGAACCATTGGCGCTGCTGCGCATACGACAGTTCGAAGGTTACTTGCGGTTCGGTGGCGGGCGGAATCGGCAGTTGCCCGAAGCTCACGCCCTGCTCTTGCATTTTTGTCAGAAACTCGCGGCGTTTGTCGGCAGGCAGGCCGGCGAAGCGGGTGGCGATACGCTGGGCAGTGGTGTGTTCCATCAGTTGATCTCCATCTCGTCGAGAAGCGACTCAAGCGCATCAAGACGTGCATCGTTGTCAGCCGGGGCGTGTTGCCCGGCCATGGCGGCATAAGCCTGCAGGTCGGTGGATTCGAACAGCGCGCGCAGCGGCAGCTCGATGCCCAGTTCCAGTTCCACGCGGGCACTGGCCTGGGCGGCGAGCAACGAATGCCCGCCCAATTCAAAGAAGTTGTCGCGCCGGCCGATCTGCGCCACGCCCAGCACGTCAGCCCAGATCGCTGCCAGTTGCTGTTCGAGGTCGCCTTCGGGGGCTTCGAAGGGTCGCTGCCATTCCTGCGCATCGGGCACCGGCAAGGCCTTGCGGTCGAGCTTGCCGTTGCCGGTCAGCGGCAAGGCATCGAGCAGCAACCAGTGGCTCGGCACCATGTAGTCCGGCAGATCGACCTTGAGCGCGGCGCGCAGGTTGTCGCGCCAGGCAATCGGGTCGTGCGGGGTTTGCTCGGCGACGACGTAGGCGCAAAGCTGCGGGCCGCCATCGCCCGAATGCACGCTCAACACTGCTTGGCTCACGCCCGGTTGCGCCAGTAGCGCGGCTTCGATTTCACCCAGCTCGATGCGGAAACCGCGAATCTTCACTTGCTGGTCGATCCGGCCGAGGTAATCGATGCTGCCATCGGCACGCTGACGCGCCAGGTCGCCGCTGCGATAGAGGCGTTGCGCGGCATCGAACGGGCTCGGCACGAAGCGTTCGGCGGTGAGGCCGAAACGCCCGTGATAACCACGGGCCAGGCCGGCACCGGCGATGTACAACTCGCCCGCCACACCCACCGGCACCGGTTGCAACTGGCTGTCGAGCAAGTACCAGCGCAGGTCGCGGATCGGCAGGCCAATCGGGCTTTGGGCCTTGCCTTCAAGATCGGCCAGGCGAATGGCGCGGTAGGTCACGTGCACCGTGGTTTCGGTGATGCCGTACATGTTCACCAACGTCGGTTGCTGGTCACCGAAGCGTTCGAACCATGGGCGCAGGCTCGCAACTTCCAGCGCTTCGCCACCGAAGATCACCTGGCGCAGCGCCATGTTTCGCGGGCTGGCGCAGGCAATCGGCAACAGTTGGCGGAACGCGGTCGGAGTCTGGTTCAACACCGTCACGCCTTCATCACAGAGCAAGCGGTGAAACTCTTGCGGCTCGCGGCTGATGTAATACGGCACGATCACCAGACGCCCGCCGGTGCACAGCGAACCAAACAGCTCCCACACCGAGAAGTCGAAGGCGTAGGAGTGGAACAGGGTCCAGACATCGTCCGGGCCGAAGTTGAACTCGGCAGCGGTGGCCGTGAGCAGACGCCCGACGTTGCCATGGCTGAGCAATGCACCTTTTGGCCGACCGGTAGAACCAGAGGTGTAGATCACGTAGGCGAGGTTTTCCGGGGACGCCAGCGCAGGCAGGTTGTCGGCGCTGTAGGCGTCCAGTTGCAACGACTCCAGGTTCAGCACCTGCACGCTGTCGCGGGCCGGCAAGCCATCGATCAAATGTTGTTGGGTCAGCAGCAACGTAATGCCGCTGTCTTCGATCATGTAGCTCAAGCGCTCGACCGGGTATTGCGGGTCCAGCGGTACGTAGGCGCCACCGGCCTTGAGAATCGCCAGCAAACCAACCACCAGCGGCATCGCCCGTTCGGTGGCGATGCCGACCCGCACCTCAGGCCCGACGCCCTGCTCGCGCAGTTTGCGCGCCAGGCGGTTGGCCTGGGCGTTGAGCGCGGCATAGGTCAGTTGCTCGCCTTCGTAGACCAGCGCGATGGCGTTCGGCCGTTGAGCGGCTTGATTTTCGAACAACTGGTGCAAGGTTGGCGGCGACGGTTGCGCTTGGAACGTCGGGTTCCAGTGCTGGATCAACGCAGCGTATTGCGGCGCGTGCAGCAATGGCAGTTCGGCGACGCGTTGCTGCGGATCGTTGACCACCGCGCGCAACAGGTTCAGCCACTGCTCGGCGAGGCGGTTCATCGACGCTTCGTCGTACAGATCCGTGGCGTAGGTCAGGCTGGCGTCCAGTGCTTCGCCCTGCTCTTGGGTATCGAGCACCAGATCGAATTGCGTGGTGTGTTGCTGCCATTGCAGACGTTCAACCTGCAAGTCGGCGACGCTGCGCTCGACGCTCGCGCCCAGCTGCTGCTGGTGGTTGTAGAGCACCTGGAACAACGGGCTGTGATTCAGGCTGCGGTCAGGCTGCAAGGCGTCGACCAGTTGCTCGAACGGCAAGTCCTGATTCGCCTGTGCCCCCAATGCGACCTGTTTGACCTGTTGCAGCAAGGCACTGAACGGTTGCTGCCCGTCGATCTCGGCACGCAGCACCTGGGTGTTGATGAAGAAGCCGATCAGGCCTTCGGTTTCGATGCGCGAACGCCCGGCACTCGGCACGCCGACGCTGATGCTCGACTGGCCGCTCTGGCGATGCAGCAAGGTCTGGAAACTCGCCAGCAACAGCATGAACAGCGTCACCTGTTGTTCCTGGGCGCGTTGGCGCAAACCGGCGAGCAAGTCGCGATCAACGTTCAGCACCAGACTGGCCCCGCGCTCGGTGCGACGGGCCGGACGGGTCAGCTCACTCGGCAATTCAAGCGGTGCCTGGCTGCCATCCAGTTGCTCGCGCCACCACGCCAGTTGCCGTGCACCCTCGCCGGCCTCCAGCCAGTCGCGCTGCCAACGGGCGTAGTCGCTGTAGTTCACCGGCAAGCTATTCAGGTTTGCAGCATTGCCTTCGACGGCAGCCTGATACAGCGCACTGAACTCATCGACCATGACCTGCATCGACCAGCCATCGGCGGCAATGTGGTGCACGGTAAGCACCAGCACATGCTCTTCGGCGCGCACTTGCAGCAGCAACACGCGCCACAGTGGACCGTTGCGCAGGTCGAACGGCCGGGCGATTTCTTCGGCCACGGCGCTGTCGATCGACGACTGATCCAGCGTGCGTTCTTGCAGTTGCAACGGCAGTTTTTCATGCAGCACCGGACGCGCCTGCTGACCGTCCTGTTCGAAGGTCGTGCGCAGGGTCTGGTGACGGGCCTGCAATTGGGCGAAGGCCTCGCGCAGGGCTTCGCGGTTCAGCGAGCCCTTGAGGCGCAGCGCGGCTGGAATGTTGTAGGCCGGGCTTTGCGGGTCCAGTTGCCAGAGAATCCACTGGCGCTGCTGGGCGTAGGACAGGATCTGCAGCTGATCGATTGGCGCACGCTGCAGAAGCGGTTGGCCGCTGATATTTGCCAGCGCCGCACGCTCGGCAAATTCCGCCAGATTCGCGGCGGAGAACAGGCTGCTCACGGACAGTTCGAGCTGCAATTGCTGACGCACCCGGGAGATCACCTGAAGCACCAGCAACGAGTGCCCGCCCAACTCGAAGAAATTGTCGTCGCGGCCCACTTGCTCGACCTGCAACACCTCCTGCCAGATCAACGCCAGTTGCGCTTCAAGCCCTTCGGTCGGGGCGACGAATGCCCGTTGCGCATCGCAGGCGGAAGCGCGCGGCAAGGCTTTGCGGTCGAGTTTGCCGTTGTTGTTGAGTGGCAGTTTGGCCAGCAGGATCAGGTGGTTCGGCACCATGTATTCCGGCAACGACTGGCGCAAAACGGCCTTGAGGGCATCCAGATATTCGGACTGATTCGCCGCAGGGCTGTGGATAAGTGTGTCGTCGCTGGCCACGATGTACGCCACCAGTTGCGTGCCGTCCTGAGCAATGACGGCCGCTTCGCGCACTTCGTCCCGGGCTTGCAGGCAGGCTTCGATCTCGCCCATTTCGATGCGGAAACCGCGAATCTTCACTTGATGGTCAATGCGGCCGACGTATTCCAGATCATCGTCGGCGTTGTAACGCGCCAGGTCGCCGCTGCGGTACAGCCGCGCGCCCGGCTCACGGGCGAAAGGGTCCGGCAGGAAACGCTCGGCGGTCAGCGCCGGACGATCAAAGTAACGTTGGGCCAGGCTGGCTGGAGCGCCGATGCACAATTCGCCGACACCGCCAGGTGGCAGCAACTGACCAGCCGCGTCCAATACATAGAGCGCCCGACCGGCGATGGCTCGACCAATCGGGATACCAAACGCGTCGCTGGCATCTTCGAGACGGCACTCATGAACACTGGACACCACGGTCGCCTCGGTCGGGCCGTAGGTGTTGAGCAAACGCACATGGCTCAACCCGGCCTGATGCCACAAGCGCAGACCTTCAACCGACATCGCTTCGCCACCGACGTGAACCTGGCGCAAAGCACCGAGACTGCTCACCACGCCGCTCGCGCATTCGCGGGCCAGCAAATACCAGTAAGCGGCCGGCAAGTCCGCGACGGTCACGCCCTGCTGGACGATTTCGGCGGCGAGTCGGCCAGCGTCCCACAAGTCATCGCCACGCATGATCAACGCCGCGCCGACGCACAGCGCCGGGTAGCACTGCTCGACAAAGCCATCGAAGCTGAAAGTCGCGAATTGCAACACGCGGTCCGACGCCGACAGCACCGAATAGTCGGCGGCGGTCTGGCAGAACTCGCGCAGCGCGGCATGGGCGATGGCCACGCCTTTGGGTTGGCCGGTGGAGCCGGAGGTGTAGATGACGTAGGCCAGGTCTTCGGCGACGGCGTGATTCTGTGGATCGCTATCCGGGTAGTCGGCGTTGTCTTCGAGGCTGAGGCGCAGCACACCTGGCACATCTTCCAGCAGACCGGATTCGCACAGCAGCACGTCAAGACGGCTGTCATCGATCATGTACGCCAAACGTTCAGCCGGGTATTTCGGGTCCAGCGGCACATACGCCGCGCCACTTTTGAGCACGGCCAGCAGGCTGACGATCAACTGCGGACCACGATGCAGTGCCAGGCCGACCCGCTTGCCGGGACCGGCGCCGTTGTCGAGCAGGCGATGGGCCAGGCGGTTGGCCTGAGCGTTCAACTGATGGTAGCTCAACGATTGACCGTCGACCTGCAACGCCATCGCGTCTGGCGTAGCGGCGGCCTGAGCCGCGATTTGTTCGTGCACCAGACGCGTTGTGGATAACTCCACCGAAGCCGGTTGGCTGATCGCGAGCAGCGCCGTTTTGCCGTCGACATCGAGCAGTTCCAGCGCGCCGAGTGCCGCGTCCGGCTGCGCAACCAACTGCGTCAGCAGGTGCTGCAGATTGGCCGACAACCCGGCGACCTGCGCCGCACTGAACCGCGCCGCGTCGTAGCTGAAGTCCAGGCTCAAACCTTCGCCCAGTTCGATGCCCAAGGTCAGCGGATAGTGGGTGCGTTCGTGATTGTGCAGGTTGCCGAACGACAACCCGGCCGGCGCCCCTTGCTTCAGCGCTTCGGCCACCGGGAAGTTTTCGAACACCAGCAGGCTGTCGAACAGCGCCGACCCCTGCTGCCCCGCCCAGCCCTGAATGTCATACAGCGGCACATGCTCGAACTCGCGCATGGCCAGGTTCAGCCCTTGCAACTCGCCCAGCCACTGGCTGACGGTTTGATCCGGCTTCATCGCACACACCAGCGGCAGCGTGTTGATGAACAGCCCGAGTTGTTCTTCGATCCCCGGCAACGGTGCCGAACGGCCGGCCACGGTAGCACCGAACACCACGCAATCCTGACCGGTGTAGCGATGCAGCAACAGGCTCCAGGCCGCTTGCAACAAGGTGTTGAGGGTGACTTTCTGCTGGCGGGCAAATTCGGCCAGACGCTGGGTGGCGTTGCTGTTGAGGACTACGCGGTATTCTTCGCTGCCTTCGGCGCCGACCGGGGGGCGCAAGGCTTCGGCCAGCAACGTCGGTGCTTCCAGCGGTGCCAGGGCGGCTTTCCAGAACTGCTCGCCAGCAACGGCGGACTGCTGCTGTAGCCAGCCCAGGTAATCGCGGTATTGGCCGGTCGGTGCCGGCAGCGATTGCCCGGCGGCATAGTGTTGGATCACTTCGGCGAGCAACTGTGCGTTGCTCCAGCCGTCCATCAAAATGTGGTGGCTGGTGTAGATCAGATGCCAGTCATTAGCGCCCGTACGGACGAGCTTCAAGCGAAACAGCGGCGCCGTTCCCAATACAAAACCCTGGGCGCGTTCAGCGTCAGCCAGCGCATCGGTGTCGGTCGCTTCCAGCACTTCAAGCGGCAGCGCCACTTGGCGAACAATGGCCTGATGCGCGATGTCGAGACCCTGCCAGTGGAAGCTGCTGCGCAGAATGTCGTGACGCGCAAGCGCCGCTTGCCAGGCTGCGGCGAATCGCTGCGGATCGAGGCCCTGAATATCCAGGCGCATCTGACTGATGTAGGCGCCGACTTCCGGTTCGTACAGCGTGTGAAACAGCATGCCCTGCTGCATCGGCGACAACGGATAAAGGTCTTCGAGGTTAGAGACCGACAGTTCATCGAGCTGCGCCTGACTGATGCGCGCCAGCGGGAAGTCCGACGGTGTGGCTTGCGCTGCTTCAACGGCACAGCAATGCTCGATCAGCGCGTTCAGTTCTTGCGCATAGTCGTCCGCCAGACGCTGGATGGTTGCGGTGTCGAACATCTCGTGGCTGAAGCCCCAGCTCAGCGACAACTCGCCGCCGTAGACCTGGCCCTCGACGGTCAACCAGTTGCCCAGCGGTGCCGATGGATCCTGCGCCACGCCGCTGCCTTCAGTGGACGGGACGAACATCGCACCGTCATCGAACTGCCGGTCGAACTGCCCCAGGTAATTGAAGGTGATGCGCGGTTGCGGCAACGCCGCCAGTTCGGCGCGAATTGCCGGTGCGCCGAGGTAACGCAGTGCGCCGTAGCCCAGGCCTTTGTCCGGCACGGTGCGCAGTTGCTCCTTGATGCTTTTGATCGAGGCGCCAAGGTCACTGGCCGGTATCAGGTTGACCGGGAACAGGCTGGTGAACCAGCCAACGGTGCGAGTGAGGTCGATGTCGTCGAACAGGTCTTCGCGGCCATGGCCTTCGAGCTGGATCAGCGTGCTGCCCTGCCCGCTCCAGCGGCAAACGGCACGCGCCAGCGCAGTCAGCAGCAGGTCGTTGACCTGGGTGCGATACGCCGCCGGGGCCTGTTGCAGCAGTTTGCGGGTTTGCTCGGTGTCGAGTTTGAGTTCGAGTTTCTGTTCGAAGCGGTTTTCCAGCGCACCGCTCGGGCGGTCGCACGGCAGATCGGTTGGGGCGTCGCGCAGTTGGGTCTGCCAATGACCGAGGCTGTTTTCAAAGACTGGCAGATGATCTTGCAGGCGTGCGGCCCAGCGTTGATAAGTGCTGGTCTTCGCCATCGTCACGGCACCGCCGCTGTAGAACTGCTGAAGGTCTTCCAGCAACACGCGCCAGGAAACACCGTCCACCGCCAAGTGATGGACGACCAGCAACAAACGTTGAGTGCCGTCAGCCATCGCCACCAGCAGCGCCCGCAGCAACGGGCCGTTCTGCAAGTCGAGACTGCGCTGGGCTTCGTCGCATAAGGCGTTGAGTGCTTCGACCGACTGCGCCTGACGCTGCCACAATACCGACTCCGTGGTCGGCGCGGCATAGGCCTGTTGCCAGCCTGCTTCAGTCAATTCATAACGCAGGCGCAAGCTGTCGTGATGGGCCAGCAACTGCTCTAAAGCACGATCCAGCACCTGGACGTTTAACGTCTCGCGCGGCACCAGCAGCAACGACTGGTTCCAGTGCTGACGCTCAGGGATCGGTTGTTCGAAGAACCACTGTTGCACCGGCGCCAACGCCACCGCGCCAACCGCCGGGCCTTGATCGATCAGTTGTTGCTCGCCGCTGCGGGCGGCCTGGGCCAGGCTGCGGATGGTCTGGTGCTGGAACAGGTCTTTCGGGCTCAACACGATCCCGGCCTGACGGGCGCGGCTGACCACTTGCATGGAAACGATAGAGTCGCCGCCCAGTTCGAAGAAGTTGTCTTCGAGACCGACGTTGTCGATGGCCAACACGTCCTGCCAGATCGCGGCGAGGGATTTTTCCAGGGCACTGCGTGGCGCGACGTGTTCACGTTGTTGTTGAGTGCCGTCGACGGCCGGCAACGCCTTGCGGTCGAGTTTGCCGTTGGGGGTCAGCGGCAGTTGATCGAGGAACAACAGGAACGCCGGAACCATGTAATCCGGCAAGTGCTGACGCAGTGCCGCTTTCAGGGTTTCACGCAGGGTTGCCTGAGCGTCGACATCGCCCAGCAAGGCTGCCGGATCGGTCGGCACGATGTAGGCGACCAGTTGCTGACCGTTGACGCTGTCCTGCGCCAGCACCGCCAGTTCGCGCACGGCGTCTTGCTGCAACAGCCGCGCTTCGATTTCACCGAGCTCGATGCGGAAGCCGCGCACCTTGACCTGATGGTCGATGCGGCCGACGTATTGCAGCTTTCCGTCCGCCTGATAACGGGTCAGGTCGCCGGTGCGGTACAGGCGTTCGCCATTGCTGGCGAACGGGTTCGGCACGTACTTTTCAGCGGTCATGCCCGGCCGCGCCAGGTAACCGCGGGTGATGCCGGCACCGCTCAGGTACAGCTCGGCCGACACGCCTTGGGGCACCGGTTGCAGCTCGGCGTCCAGCAAATAGCTGGCGGTGTGCTTGAGCGGTCGGCCGATATTCGCGCTGCCACCGGCCTGGCGGCGGGTCCAGGTGGAATAGGTGGTGTCTTCCGACGGGCCATACAGATCGTAGACGTGCTCGACGGTCGGTTGCTCGTACAGCGCGTCCACCAGACTTTGCTTCAGCGGCTCACCCGCGAGGTTGATGATGCGCACGCTCGGCGGGATCTGCCCGTCGCGTTGCAACGCATTGATCGCCGACGGCACGGTGTTGATCAGACGCACCTGATCCCGCGCCGGCAGTTGCGGCAACTCCAGGGCATTGCGGGCGATGATCACCGAACCGCCGTTGGCCAGGGTGACGAACAGCTCCCACACCGACAGGTCGAAGCAGACCGAGGTGGAGGCCAACACCCCTTGAATGTCCTCGCGGCTGTAGACCGATTTCGACCAGTCGATCAGCGCCAGCACGTTGCGATGGGCGATGGCCACACCTTTGGGTTTGCCGGTGGAACCGGAGGTGTAGATCACGTAGGCCAGGTTGTCCGGCGTGACGCGGGTAACCGGCGCGCTGCTCGGGTAATCCGCCAGCGAGAATTCAACGGCGTCCATCAACAGCACTTGCGTGTCGGCCGCTACGTTCAACGTCGCCGCGATCGCCTGTTCGGTCAGCAGCACCAGCGCGCGGCTGTCTTCAAGCATGTAGGCGACCCTCTCGGCCGGGTAATCCGGGTCCAGGGGAACGTAGGCACCACCGGCCTTGAGCACCGCCAGCAACGCCACCAGCAGGCATTCGGAACGTTGCATCGCCACGCCGACCCGGACTTCCGGGCCCACACCCAGTTCGATCAGCTTGTGGGCCAGGCGATTGGCCTGGTTGTCGAGCGCGGCGTAAGTCAGCTGTTTCGCCGCGAAAGTCACGGCCAGTTCACTCGGACTCACCGCCGCTTGCCGGCTGATCAACTCATGAATGCACAGGTCCTGGGGGAAGCGTTCGTCCGCACGATTCCAGTCATGCACGATGCGCTGATATTCGGTTTTATCCAGCAGCGGCAAATCGCTGATGCGCTGCCGCGAATCGCTGACCATGCCGTGCAGCAGGTGCGTCCAGTGCTGCGCCATGCGCGCGATGGTCGCGGCGTCGAACAGGTCGTTGGCGTAGGTCAGCGCGGCGTGCAGCTTGCCGCGCTTCTCATTGGTGTTGAGGTCGTAAGTGTCGAGGGTCAGGTCGAACTGCGTGGTGCGCCCTTCCCACTCGATCACGCCCAGCGCCAGACCGGAGGCGGTGCTGACGGTGGAAATATCGGCGACCTGCGGCTGATGGTTGTACATCACCTGGAACAGCGGCGTGTGGCTGAGGCTGCGTTCCAGTTTCAACGCTTCGACCAGGCGCTCGAACGGTAAGTCCTGATGGGCCTGGGCACCGAGGGCGGTTTCCTTGATGGCGCGCAACAGATCGTCGACGCGGGTCTGACCGTCGAGCTGCGTGCGCAGCACCTGGGTGTTGACGAAGAAGCCGATCAGGCCTTCGATTTCCGCGCGGTTGCGGTTGGCGATTGGCACGCCGACGCGAATGTCGGTCTGCCCGGTGTAGCGGTGCAACAGCACGTTGAACGCACCGAGCAACAGCATGAACAAGGTGATGTTGTGCTTCTGCGCCGTGGCCCGCAGTTGTTCGGCCAGTTGAGCGTCGACGGCAAACTCGTAACGGGTGCCGCGATAGCTCGGCATCGCCGGGCGTGGATGATCGGTGGGCAGTTCCAGCACTGGATGCTCGTCACCCAGTTGGCTCTGCCAGTATTCGAGTTGGCGTGCCTGCTCGCCGGCCTCCAGCCAGCGGCGCTGCCACAGCGCATAGTCGCTGTACTGGATCGGCAACGGCGCGAGTTGCGGTTGGGCATCGGCGTCAAAGGCGTCGTAGCAGCGAATGAACTCGTCGATCAGCACGTTCATCGACCAGCCGTCGGAAACGATGTGGTGCAAGGTCAGCAGCAGGACGTGTTCCTGTTCGGCAAGCTTGAGCAACGTGACCCGCAGCAGCGGGCCGACCGACAGATCGAAGGGCAGCACCGATTGCTGCTCGGCTGCCTGGGCGACTGCCCGCTCGCGCTCCGGGGCCGGCAACGCGCTGAAATCCACCTGATCGATCACCAGCGACGCGCCGGCCGGGACTTGCAGCAAGGTGTCATCCGCCTGACGCTGGAACACCGTGCGCAGGGTTTCGTGACGCGCCACCAGACTGGCAAACGCCTGTTCCAGGGCTGACAAATTCAGACGCCCGGTCAGACGCACCGCCCCCGGCAGGTTATAGGCGCCGCTTTGCGGGTCCAGCTGCCAGAGAAACCACATGCGTTGCTGGGCGTACGACAACGCCTGGCGATCCTCGGACTCGACACCGGCAGGAATCGGGAACCGGGCGAAATCAACACCTTCCTTTTGCAAGGCCGCAAGGAACATCTGGCGCTTTTCCAGGGGCAACCCGATAAACCGGCGAGCAAGTTTCAAGGAGTCTTCAGCATTCATTTCTTGGTATCCGGATCAGTAGGCAGAAAGCACAAAGGCACGTCGTCCCTATAAAACGAATACAGACCGGAAAAATTAGCGAATGAGAACAAGTATCAGAAGGGAGGTAGAACGCGGAGTGTGCGGGTGTCGAAAATCATTGTGGGAGCGAGCCTGCTCGCGATGAGGCCATCCCAGTCGACATTAATGTTGAATGTAAGATCGCTATCGCGAGCAGGCTCGCTCCCACAGGATTCTGGTGATATTGGGATGGGGTCAGGCGCTGGCGGCCATGGCGTGGCGCCGATGATGGACCTCCAACTGATCCTTGATCACCCGCAATACCTTGGCCTCGTGTTCATGGATGAAGAAGTGTCCGCCCGCCAGCATGTCCACGGAAAAACTGCCGTGGGTTTCCTTGCGCCAGCCGATCAACTGTTCGGTGGTGGCGCGGTCGGCCTTGCCGCCGAGCACGTGCACCGGGCATTTGAGCAATGGTCGCTGCACCGGCTCGAAACGCCCGCACAGCAGAAAATCCGCGCGCAGGACCGGCAGCGTCAGGCTCATCAGCTCTTCGTTGGCCAGGACTTCTTCGCTGGTGCCGTTAAGGGTGCGCAATTGCTCGATCAGTTCGGCGTTGGTCTTGGGCTCGGCGAAACCCCGGTCGTAGTCGGCACGCATCGTCGGTGCAGCCGTGCCCGAAGCGAACAGCGCCACCGGTTCCGGGCAACCCAGCGAGCGAAAGGCATGAGCCATTTCACAGGCCAGCAACGCGCCAAGGCTATGGCCGAACAAGGCGTACGGCGCCTTGAGCGTGGCTTTTTGTTCATGGGCCAGCTGCAGCGCCAGGCGCCGCATGTCGGTGTGCAACGGCTCGCCAAACCGCGCGCCACGGCCGGGAAGTTCCACGGGCTGCAGCTTGAGCCACTCCGGCAGTTTGCGCCGCCAGCGGCTGTAGACCATGGCGCTCGCGCCTGAATAGGGCAGGCACAGCAATGTCAGCTGGGTCACCGGGCTTACCTCGAAAAGTTGTCTGTTAAGAGAACGGATGAGCGCCGCGGGGAATTAGTCGTGCACATAACCTTGTGGGAGCGAGCTTGCTCGCGATAGCGACCTGACATTCAACATCAATGTCGCCTGTTATGGCCCTATCGCGAGCAAGCTCGCTCCCACAGGTTAATGTTCATCACAGAAATCTTTATTTCAAATGGCGGAAGCTTTGGACTGCGGAACCGAGGACCACCGCCCCCGCCACAATCGCCACCCAAAACCCGCTGCGCGCCCCGAACGCATCCACCAGCCACCCCGAACTGGCGGCGCCAATCGCCACGCCAATGCTCAATCCGGTGACCAGCCAGGTCAGGCCCTCGGTGAGTTTGGCCGGCGGTACGATTTGCTCCACCAGCGCCATCGCCACAATCAACGTCGGCGCAAAAAACAGCCCGGCGACAAACACCGCCAGCGACAATCCGAGAATGTTCGTCGCCAGCAGCAACGGCAGCGTCGTCACCGCCGTCGCCACCCCGCCGTACAGGAACAGTCGCGGCAGCGGCACTTTCGAACGCAACGCCCCGAACGCCAAACCGGCCAGGCACGAACCGATGGCATACACCGACAGCACAATACTCGCGGCCGCCGGTTGCCCCTGCTGCTGGGCGAACGCCACGCTGACCACATCCACCACGCCGACGATGGTGCCCATGGCGACCATCAACAGCATCAGCAACTGGATCTCGCTGGAACGAATGATCGAGCCCTGATGGTGTTCTTCATGGGGATGCACCGGCGGCTCGGTGCCTCGTTGCAACACAAACGCGGTCACCCCGATCGCCAGCATCGACAACGCCGCCAACGGCCCGGCTTCAGGGAACGCCACCACGCACAACCCCACTGACAGCGGCGGCCCGACGATAAAGCTGACCTCGTCCAGCACCGACTCCAGGGCATAGGCGGTCTGCAATTCAGGCTGGCCGCGATACAGCTCGGTCCAGCGCGCCCGCACCATCGCCGACATGCTCGGCATGCAACCGGCTAAGGCTGCGAACACAAACAACGTCCAGTGCGGGGCCTGCAAGCGAGTGACGAGCAACACCATCAGCAACGCCCCGCCACCGATCAGCGCCGACACCGGCAAGATCCGACGCTGCCCGAAACGGTCCACCAGCCGCGAAACCTGCGGCGCGCAAAACGCCGTCGCCAGGGCAAACGTCGCGGCCACCGCACCGGCCAATCCGTAACCCCCCTTCACCTGCGAGAGCATGGTGATCAGGCCGATGCCTGTCATGGAAATCGGCATGCGCGCGATCATGCCGGCCAGTACAAAGGCTCGGCTGCCTGGGGCGTTAAACAGCTGGCTGTAAGGGTTTGCCATGGGTTGCAGGTCTCGACAAGGGCCTGCAAGTTGCCATAAGGCTGAACGAGGGGAAAGCGGCTAATTGTTGGTTGAATGTGAAGGCACCATCGCGAGCAGGCTCGCCCTCACAGTGGATCTACTGTGAACACACTGTTTGTGGACACTAAAGATCAAATGTGGGAGCGAGCCTGCTCGCGATGGCGCCAGTGCAGTCACCAAATGAACTCTCTGCAACTCAAACCAGTCAGCTAGTTAAGCCCTCTACTCAAGGCTTTAACCTCCATGCAGATGTCCCTCAACCAACAAGTCGCCCTGATCACCGGCCCCAGCTCCGGCACTCCCCTGTTCATCGACGGCGGCATGAGCCTCTATCCGGAGTTTCGCGGCAATGGCTGATCATCATCCCGAACGACAAAGCGCCATCGACGCCCACGGCATCATCGGCGACATGCGCAGTGCGGCGCTGGTCAACGACAAGGGCAGCGTGGACTTTTTCTGCTGGCCGGAATTCGACAGCCCGTCGATTTTCTGCTCGCTGCTGGACACGCCCGAGGCCGGCATTTTCCAACTGTCGCCGGACTTGCCCGATGCCCGCCGCGAACAAATTTACCTGCCCGACACCAACGTGCTGCAAACCCGCTGGCTCAGCGAACGGGCCGTGGTCGAAGTCACCGATCTGCTGCCGATCGGTGACAACGAGGATGACTTGCCCGTGCTGATGCGTCGGGTTCGGGTGGTCAGCGGCAAAGCGACCTTTCACATGCGCTGCGCCGTGCGGCATGACTATGCCCGCGCCAGCACCCTCGCGCGCATGGATGAAAAAGACGTGACCTTCGAGGCCGCCGGTCAGCCGTCTCTGCGACTGTCATCGGACCAGATCTTAAGCCTCGACGGCAATGCCGCCGTCGCCGAATTCACCCTCGAACAGGACCAAAGCGCCGAGTTCCTGCTGGGTGGTCTCGACGATCCGCGCTTCCAGGAAGGCGCCGCCGCACTGTGCCTGGAACGCACGCTGAAGTTCTGGCGTGACTGGATTGGCCAATCCACCTACCGCGGCCGCTGGCGGGAAATGGTCAATCGTTCGGCGCTGGCCTTGAAGCTGCTGACCTCGCGCAAGCACGGCGCAATCCTCGCCGCCGCCACCTTCGGCCTGCCGGAAACCCCCGCTGGCGAACGCAACTGGGACTACCGCTACACCTGGATCCGCGACGCGTCGTTCACCGTCTATGCCTTCATGCGCCTGGGCTTCGTCCAGGAAGCCAACGCCTACATGAGTTGGCTGCGCGGACGGGTCAGCGACTGCCAGGGCACGTCGATGAAACTCAATATTCTCTACGCCATCGACGGCCGCCAGGAACTGCCGGAAACCGAACTCCCGCACTTGTCCGGCCATGGCGGCGCGACGCCGGTGCGCATCGGCAATCAGGCTTACGATCAGGTCCAGCTCGACATCTTCGGCGAATTGATGGATGCGGTGTACCTGGTCAATAAGTACGGCGACGCCATCTCCCATGAAGGCTGGAAACACGCCGTGGAGGTGGTCGATCAAGTCTGTGTCACCTGGCAACAACAGGACGTCGGCATCTGGGAAATGCGTGGCGAGCAACATCACTTCCTGCACTCGCGGTTGATGTGTTGGGTCGCGCTGGACCGGGCCATTCGCCTCGCCTCCAAACGCTCACTGCCCGCCCCGTTCGCCCGCTGGGACCAGACCCGTCAGGCGATCTACGCCGACATCTGGGAAAACTTCTGGAACGAGGAGCGCGGGCATTTCGTCCAGCACATCGGCGGCACCGCCCTGGATGGTTCGATGCTGCTGATGCCACTGGTGCGCTTCGTCAGCGCCAAGGATCCGCGCTGGCTCTCGACCCTCGACGCCATCCAGAAAAGCCTGGTGCGCGACGGCATGGTCTACCGCTACCGCAACGAAGACACACATATCGATGGCCTCGCCGGCACCGAAGGCGCGTTTGCCGCGTGCTCGTTCTGGTACGTCGAATGCCTGGCCCGGGCCGGTCAGGTGGAAAAGGCTCATCTGGAGTTTGAACAACTGCTGAGGTACGCCAACCCGCTGGGGTTGTACGCCGAAGAGTTCGACAGCCATGCGCGGCATCTGGGCAACACACCGCAAGCGCTGACGCACCTGGCGCTGATCAGTGCAGCGAGTTTCCTGGACCGGAAACTGAGTGGGGAGAAAAACTACTGGCAACCGTGAAACCGCGTCGCCCCCTTCGCGAGCAGGCTCGCTCCCACATTATGTGTGAACACCTCAGATCAACTGTGGGAGCGAGCCTGCTCGCGAAGAGGCCATCAACCACAGCACAAGACTGGCTGAATACCCGCGAAAGAAACGGTGGACGATGTAGGCTCAGCTCCTACAACCACTAAACAATCCTGCACAATCACCACGAAACACCTCATTCCTGCAGCCGAAAATCGTTTGTTGCCAGCCGTTACATCCCCACCTACCATCGACGCTCAACGGGTACAGCGGAGCTGTCCAACAAAACCCGAATTCAAGGAACCAGAATGACCCAGCGTATCCACCGCAGCATCGACACCCCACTCCGCTCAGGCCTGAACCGCGATGAGCTGTGGGAAGGCCCCGACAAAGGCCTGATCAAATGCTGGGAAGTCGGCCGCCAGCGCGCTGCCCGATTCCCCGACCTCGCCCGACAATGCCTCGCCGGCGAACTGCCGGTACTGGGCTGGAAAGGAGGTGTCAGTCGCAGCCTTAAAAAACTCGAAAAATACGGTTCACTCAAATACCTCGCCCAATGGCAGGGGTTGCGCGGGGAGGACCTGGATATTGATCTGGCTGAAGAGCGGGCGCTGACCTGTTCACGGACCAGGATGGTGGTAACGTTTACGCCGGATCGGTCGAAGTACTTTAATCAAGTGGCGGAAGTCGACGCTTAGGAACAGGTCAAAACAGCTTCTCTGGAGTAGCGAATGAACGATGACGTGCAGACCAAATTTGTCCTGACCCCAAGCCTGCAAATCGCCTACGAAGAACACGGCCTCGCCACTGGCGAGCCGATCATCCTCCTCCACGGCTTCCCCTACTCCCCCCGCGCCTACGACGAAATCGCCCCGGCCTTGGCCGCAAAGGGCTACCGCGTCGTCGTCCCTTACCTGCGCGGCTACGGCCCCACCCGTTTCAACAACCCGGATACCCTGCGCTCCGGTCAGCAAGCCGCCCTCGCCCAGGATCTTCTGGATTTGATGGAAGCTTTGGGTATCGAACAAGCCGCCCTCTGCGGCTACGACTGGGGCGGTCGGGCGGCGTGCATCGTCGCGGCGCTATGGCCGGAGCGCGTGCGGTGTCTGGTGACCGGGGATGGTTACAACCTTCAGGACATTCCTCGCTCGACCCGACCGCGAGCCCCGGAAACCGAACACCGTCTCTGGTATCAGTACTACTTCCACACGCCACGCGGCGTCGACGGCCTCACCGAAAATCGTCGAGCCCTGTGCGAATTGCTCTGGAAGTTGTGGTCACCCACCTGGGCCAAAGGTCCCGAGTTGTACCCGCTGAGCGCCCCGGCCTTCGACAACCCGGATTTCGTCGACGTGGTGATTCACTCCTATCGCCACCGCTTCATGTATGCCCCCGGCGATCCGGCGCTGGAATGGATTGAGGAAGCGCTGACCAAACTCCCCCCCATCAGCGTGCCGACGATTTCCCTGTGCGGTGCCGACGACGGCGTTGGGCCAGCCCCGGAAGTGGACGACGACATCGACCATTTCACCGGCCCCTACGAGCGTCAGGTGCTGGCAGGTGTCGGGCACAACATTCCCGAAGAAGCGCCCGAGGCCACGATCAAGGCACTGCTGGATCTGCTGCAGCGCTGACAGAAAACCGCTCGCGATAGGCCTGCGGCGTCACGCCCATGGCCCGCAGAAAACTGCGCCGAAGCGTCTCTTCGCTGCCAAACCCGCATTGCACCGCCACCCGCTTGATCGGCACGCCGGTATCGCTGAGCAACCGGCGCGCCGTCTCGACCCGAATCAGTTCGATGGCCCGCGCCGGGGTCTGGCCGGTGTCGGCGCGGTAGTGACGGACGAAGCTGCGTTCGCTCATGCCGGCCTGCAAGGCCAGGGTCGGGATGCCAAGGTCCATGGTGAGGTTTTCGCTGATCCAGGCGTGAAGATCGTCGAAACGGTTGCCTTCCTTTTGCAGCGACAGGGTCACGCTGAACTGCGATTGACCGCCCGGGCGCTTGAGGAACACCACCAGTTGCCGGGCGACTTCCAGGGCCATATTGCGGCCCAGGTCTTCTTCGACCATCGCCAGCGCCAGGTCGATACCGGCGGTGACCCCGGCCGAGGTCCACACCGGGCCGTCGTTGATGAAGATCGGATTGGGTTCGACCCGCAGCCGTGGATGCTGCTGCGCCAACTGCTCGCAACGGGTCCAGTGAGTCACCACCCGCCGACCATCGAGCCAACCGCTGGCCGCCAGCAAAAACGCCCCGGTGCACACCGATGAAACCCGGCGACACCCCGCCGCATGCTCACGCACCCACGCCACCAGCGACTCGTCTTGCACCGCCGCGTAAACGCCCCAGCCACCAGCAATGATCAACGTGTCACTGCCTTGCCCGGGCAGCGGCTCGGCCAACAGCGCCAACCCCGCCGACGACATCACGGCCCCGCCGCCGCTGGCAATCACCGTCGGCGCGTAAGGCGGCGGCAAGCCTTTCTGGCGGGCGATATCGTTGGCCGAGGCAAACACCTGCAACGGCCCGGTGACATCGAGCAGTTGCACGTTAGCGAATGCGAGCACATGAATGGTCTTTGGCATGATTGGCGTAATTCGTGGGGTAATTGGCGTATGCGCCAAATCCTACGAGCCTACAGTGAAGCCGTCCACCCACTTCATGAGAAAAAACGCCATGACGTTGCAGATCGGTTTTCTGTTGTTTCCACAGGTTCAGCAACTGGACCTGACCGGCCCTTACGACGTGTTGGCCTCGCTGCCGGACGTGAAGGTGCATTTGATCTGGAAGGACCTGGTACCGGTCACCTCAAGCACGGGCCTGGAGCTGAAACCGACCACCACCTTCGACGATTGCCCGGTGCTGGATGTGATCTGCATTCCCGGCGGCAGCGGTGTCGGGCCGTTGATGGAAGATGACGAGACGCTGGCCTTCATCAAGGCCCAGGCGGCCAACGCCCGTTATGTCACCTCGGTCTGTACCGGCGCGCTGGTACTCGGCGCGGCCGGTTTGCTCAAGGGCAAACGCGCCACCACCCACTGGGCGTATCACGAATTGCTGGCGCCGTTGGGCGCAATCCCGGTGAAGGATCGGGTGGTGCGCGACGGCAATCTGTTGACCGGCGGCGGGATCACGGCTGGGATCGATTTTGCCCTGACCCTGGCTGCGGAGTTGTTCGATAAGGACACGGCAGAGCTGGTGCAGTTGCAGCTGGAATACGCGCCGGCGCCGCCGTTTGCTTCGGGCTGCCCTGAAACCGCGCCGCGGAGCGTATTGGCAGAAGCTCATCAACGTTCGGCGCAATCGCTCCTGCAACGGACGCAAATCACTGAACGGGTGTCAGCCAGACTCAATCAACGGTAAATCAACCCGGACCGCCAGCCTCAATCAGGCTGTCGGTCCGGCACCATTGCGTCGTGTTAATGCACAGGGTCAGAACGGACTGGCCGTCGGCCGCACGATCAGTTCGCTGACATCCACATCGGCAGGCTGGTCGATAGCGTAGGCAATGGCCCGGGCAATCGCCTCGGCGGGAATGGCGATCTTGCGGAATTCGCGCATTTCGGCGCGGCCACCGGCATCGGAAATGCTCTCGGCCAGTTCGGATTCGGTCACGCCAGGGGAAATCACCGTGACCCGCACATCGCCACCGACTTCCTGGCGCAACCCTTCGGAAATCGCCCGCACGGCAAATTTGGTAGCGCAATACACCGCGGCCGTCGGGCTGACGGCGTAGGCGCCGATGGATGCGATGTTGATGAACTGACCGGAGCGCTGGGCCTGCATCAGCGGTAACCCGGCGGCGATGCCGTGGAGGACGCCGCGAATGTTGACATCGATCATCCGGTCCCATTCATCGACTTTCAGCGCATCGAGTTTCGACAGGGGCATGACCCCGGCGTTGTTGACGATCACATCGACCCGGCCGAAGCGCTCGACGGCGAAATCGATGAAGGCCTGCACGTCATCGCGACGGGTCACGTCGACCGCCCGGAACGCCGCGCTGAGACCTGCCGAGTGAAGTTCTGCGACCAGTGTTTCCAGTCTCTCGACGCGCCGGGCGCCAAGTAGGACATGGGCGCCCTGGCTAGCCAAAAGACGGGCGGTGGCTTCGCCGATTCCGCTGCTGGCACCGGTGATGACAACGACTTTGCCTTGAATGCTGGACATGATGGTTTTCCTTCATCTGGAGGTGATAAGTTGCGACAGGTCCAGATTAGGGAGGCTTGAAGGCGTCTCGTTAGCCGATTTCTCCTGGGTTCTTGCACGATCCTGTGGAAGCGAAACCGACGCTGGTCGGTAGGCGCACAATCGGTTTTACTAACCCCGGTCCAACCATTGGCCAGGGAGAGTGAACAGTATGTCGACTTCCACTTCCGCGAATGCCCAGCCTCAGGACGGCGTCGATCTGCGTCGTGCCGAACTGGCGAGCCTGATGAAACGCTTTGCGCCGGAATACGGCGTGCACGCCACGGCGATCAAGGACTTGCACCTGATCCGCAGCGATCACCCCACCGAAGATTTGCACACGGTGCACAAGCCGGGCCTGTGCGTGATTGTCGACGGGCGTAAGGAAGTGCGCCTGGCCGCCGAAAGCTACATCTACGACCCGCTCAATTATCTGGTGGTGTCGGTCACCCTGCCCCTGACCGGCAAGGTGATCGAAGCCAGCCCGGAGCGGCCTTATCTGTGCCTGCGCCTGGACATCGACCCGGCACAGATCTGCCGTTTGATCGCCGATGTCAGCCCGATCGGTGTTCCGGGCGTGCGCAGTACGGGCCGCGGCTTGTTTCTGGACCGGATCGACGCGCCCCTGCTCGATGCCGTGTTGCGCTTGCTGCGACTGCTGGAAACGCCGGACGACATCAGCACCCTGGCGCCGCTGGCCCAGCAGGAAATCTTCTATCGGTTGTTGCGCGGCGAGCAGGGCCAGCGCTTGCATGAAATCGCCATTCCCGATACCCAGACCCACCGCATCAGCCGCGCCATCGAATGGCTGAACAACCATTACGCCGAGCCCCTGAGCATCGAAAACCTGGCGCAGATGATCAACCTCAGTACTTCGGCGCTGCATCACCGCTTCAAATCGGTGACGGCCATGAGCCCGTTGCAGTACCAGAAACAATTGCGCTTGCAGGAAGCACGGCGGCTGTTGTTGTCGGAGAGCAGCGACGTTTCGTCAATCGGCTACAAGATGGGCTACGAAAGCCCTTCGCAGTTCAGCCGTGAATACAGCCGTCTGTTTGGCGCCTCGCCGAGCAAAGACATCGCCCGCCTGCGCGCCCAGGCGATCTAGCGGTTTTGTGCACGCAAACAGAATCAGGCAAATCAAGGGCAGTAATCGTCTAACGCCAGCACCAGCGCCAGCCCTAATCTGAACCCATGCAGAAAGACAACCGTACGGACTGCAACGGGTTCACCAGATCACGATTATCTGAACGACCCGGCACTCAAATCCTTGATTACGACCGGAGTCATTGCCATGAAAACTGTTAGCCAACTGATTGCTGTTGCCACCTTCGCCCTCAGCGCCAGCGCCTTCGCTGTACCGAGCCATCAGGAAGATCGCTTCTTCACTCAAGTCACCGAACAGCAACAGCCGATTGCGGCAGATGGTTCGGACCGTACGCCGGGCATGCAAGTGGCTGCCGACGGTTCGGATCGCACGCCGGGCATGCAGGTCGCTGCCGACGGTTCGGATCGCACGCCGGGCATGCAGGTCGCTGCCGACGGTTCGGATCGCACGCCGGGCATGCAGGTCGCTGCCGACGGTTCGGATCGCACGCCGGGCATGCAGGTCGCTGCCGACGGTTCGGACCGCACGCCGGGGCAACGTAACGCATGAAGACCCTGCACCTGTTCCGCCCGGCCAATGTGCCGGGCTTTTTTTTGACCGGGCTTTTGTGTCGGGCATAAAAAAACCCGCCTAAGCGGGTTTCTCAAGACCATTGCGACATCCTGTCAGCAGCCATCCGGGCTTATGGTCGATCATCCGTGATCCTGAGTGCATCCTGCACCTCAGTTGATGGATCCAGAGTATCCACATCAGTGAACCGTAAACAGACGACATACCAGCGCTCTGGTGTAAGCCATTGACCATCAAAGAGCCAAAGCTGCACGCGGACACTGTGGGAGCGAGCCTGCTCGCGAAAGCGGTGGGTCAGCCAGCATTGACGTCACTGACAGATTGCATTCGCGAGCAGGCTCACTCCCACAAAGTAAGTGGTCGTCTTTTCAACAGACGAAAAAAAACCCGCCGAAGCGGGTTTTTCCCAAGACCATTATCGACTCCCTGTCGGTAGCGAATCCTTGCTGATGGTCGATCGTCCGTGATCCTGGAGCACTTCCTGTGCTTCAGTTGATGAGGCTAGATTACGCATCGGATCCAATCCGCAATAGACGACATAGCTACCATCGCGTGTAAGACATTCGCTATGGCAGCCCTTCCGAAAACCCTTAGACGCGTCAGGTATGGAGCACCAGCGCCGGCATTTCAACCTGGCTTCAAGCAGGCCGCCATCACTCGGCCTGATGCTCGCGTGCCTTGGCGCTGACTTTCAGAAACTCTTCGATATTGCTCATCTGCTCATCCCAACCGCGGCTGTCCATGCGAAATGCTTTGAGTCTGCGCGTTTGGGGAATGTGATCGAAACCGGACTCGACGACCGTCAGCAAGGTGCCTTCGTCCATGTCCTGGAGTTCAAACTTCACCAGGGTGGTGGGCTCCTGGGAGTAATCGACTTCCGGCTGCACGGCATACGGATGCCAGCGAAACGAAAATACCCGCTCCGGCTCGACCCGCTCCACCAGCACATTCCACAGCAAGTGCTCATAACCGGGGTATGTGATCTGCCCCTGAGTCCACTCACCGGCGACAAAACGCTTGCCCTCCAGCGCCACGCCAAACCATTGCCCGAACGCCTCGGCATTGGCCAGCACGCGCCAGACATGCGAGCGCGGCGCCTTGAGCAGGATTTTCCTTTCAATGCGATCTGATGCTGGGTTCATAAGTCACCTCCTGTACTGAACAGTAGGCCTGTAAGACCACAAGACCCACCTTAAAGTTGTATCAATCGGGCTGCGCAATCAACCCTGCCTGAAATATTCGGCTGCATTTGCAACGGTAAGTTCTGGCCTGTAGACGAAAGTCAGTGGACCGAAACTGCTAACGTTCAGAACGAAGTTGACTCAGACAAGGACGATTCATGCAGCCTTCACTCGCCAAGCGTTATCGCGGGGCCCTGCTGGGCCTGGCCTGCGGCGATGCCGTGGGCACCAGCGTCGAGTTCCAGCCACGCGGCTCGTTCAAGCCGCTGACCGACATGGTGGGCGGCGGCCCCTTCAACCTGAAGCCCGGGCAATGGACCGATGACACCTCGATGGCGCTCTGCCTGGCCGAAAGCCTGTTGAGCAAAAAAGGCTTCGATGCGGCCGACCAGATGGGCCGCTATCTCAATTGGTGGCAGTGGGGTTATTTGAGCTCAACCGGTGAATGCTTCGACATTGGCATGACCGTGCGCGACGCCCTGACCCGATATCAGGAAACCGGCGAACCCTTCGCCGGCTCCACCGACCCCTTCACAGCGGGGAACGGTTCGCTGATGCGGCTGGTGCCGGCGGTGCTGTTTTACTTTCCGGACCGCGACCGGGTCAGGACGTTTTCCGCGAGCAGCTCGCGAACCACCCACGCCGCGCCGGAAGCGGTCGAATGCTGTCAGCTGTTCGCCGAGTTGATCTGCAATGCGTTGCAAGGCATGCCCAAGGCGAATGTGCTCAGCGTTTCAGAAACGAAGTTTCTGGAACCCAAAGTTGCTGCCATCGCCCGAGGCGATTACTTCGACAAACCCGAACTCGATATCCGTGGCAGCGGTTACTGCGTTGCCTCACTGGAAGCGGCCCTGTGGTGTTTTCATCACACCGACAGCTTCAAAGCCGCGATTCTGAAGGCCGCCAACCTGGGCGACGACGCCGATACCTCCGCCGCCATCGTCGGCCAATTGGCGGGGGCTCATTACGGTGTGCCGGCCATTCCTGACCGTTGGCTGGCGAAGTTGCACCTGCGTGAAGACATCGAGGCTTGCGCAGACCAATTGCTCAGCGCCTCAAGCACTAACACCGCAAGCTGATATCGGTTCGCTACACTGCACCTCAATTTCCATGTCACAGCGAGAATCCCTATGCACCCACGCTTTCTCCTGGCGTTGACGCCTCTGCTGTTCATCACCGTTGCCCATGCCGCGGACTGCGACAACGCCACTGATCAAGCCACGATGAACCAATGCGCGGCGCAGCAGAACAAGGCTGCCGACAAGGAGCTGAATGCGCTTTACCAGCAGATCACCGCACGTTTGAAGAGCAGCCCCGACAGCAAGAAACTGCTGGTCGGTGCGCAGCGAGCGTGGATTGCGTTCCGGGATGCCGAGTGCAAGTTCTCGGCTTCCGGGGTGGAGGGTGGCAGTGTTTATCCGTTGATTTACAGCAACTGCATCACGGACCTGACGAAGGCGCGGGTGGAGACGTTCAAGACTTACTTGAAGTGCCAGGAAGGGGATTTGAGTTGTCCGGTGCCTGGGGCTTGATGCTTCGGTGTCTGTAAGGGCCTCATCGCGAGCAGGCTCGCTCCCACAGGGTTCAATGATGTTCACACGATAGTGATCACCCTGAAGATCCACTGTGGGAGCGAGCCTGCTCGCGATTGGTGTCCGCTCAGACGCCCCAAATTACCGAACAAAAATCTGCGCAGTCGTGACCGCCATATCCCCACCCGGCAATTTAATGCTGCCGATCTGCTTCATGCTCTCGGGATCAAAGATCGCCACATCATTAAACGTCCCGGCCAGGTAGATCTTGCTGCCGTCCTTGTTGAAGGAGATGCAGTAGTAGGAATGATCCAGCGTCGCGGCCTGAAGCATTTTCTTCTGCTTGATGTCGTACTTGGCCAGACGGTTGAGCACGCCGAACATCAGGTTCGGGTCCTTCGGTGAACGCATGCCGCTGAAGTAGATTTCCGTCAGGGGGCCGAAGTCGGTGGTTTCGGTCTTGCCGGTTTTCAGGTCGATGCTGAACAGCCCGTAGAGGTACTCCGCCGTAGCCGGGTCCTGCTTCTTGTCCTTGAATTTCGCCGCGGTGTAGAGCAGCGAGAAGTCATGACGATACGTCTGCTGGTTCCACACGTAGAGCACGTCCGGCGCGCTGTAGTTCGGGCGTTTCCAGTGGCGGCTGGGGATCAGCACGTCGAACTTGCCGGTTTTCACATCGACCTTGTAGACATCCGCCCCCGCCACGTACAGCGTGCCGTCGTCGCCACTCTGCATGATGGTCAGCTGCCGGGGTGCCGGGAAACTGCGCACGGGTTTGGCGTCCAGGCCGGCGTCGGTGGCGTACACGTCGAGCCGCGGTTGCTGCACTTCGTAGCGGTCGTTGAGCATCAACGTCGGGTTGGCAATGGTGAACAGTTCCTTGCCATCGTGGCTGAGGGTGAAGGCGAACATGGACTTCGCTTTCTCCCCCGGCTTCTGGGTGATGCTGGCATGGAACACCTGCTTGCAGCTGTCGAGCTCGACGCCGTAGACATCGGCGTAGTGGTTGTTCAGCACGTAGGCGGTCTTGCGATCCGGCGACAACTGCACGGTGCCAGGACCGAAAGCATCCGGCATCTTGCAGGTCTTGAACACGGCATCGCTCGCCAGGTCGATAACGTGCAGATTGTTCGGATAATTGGTGACCACCATGTACTCGCGACCGGTTTCGAGTGCGGTGTTTTCATCGGCCAGAACCGTGAGCGAACACGCGCTCAGGACGGCGAATGCGGCCAGGCCGCAGGCTTTGATGCTAGGCATGCTGGAATCCTTCTTCGTGTCCGATCACTTATCTTTAGGGAAGACAGTGCCAAGGTTGCGCCAGTTGTCGTTGGACGCCTGGGCATCCTTGTTCCAGTCCGGGTAGGTGCTCATCATGTCGGGCACCTGGGCCGGCCACCAGCAAGGGTCGGAGCAGCCATAAAGGTCGGCTTCCATCGGCTGGCACAGCGACGACACCCCGCCAAACGCATCGATTTCCCAACCCGGGTCGGTGGTCGAGGCGCAGCCGGCGACGGAACTCATCGCCACCACTTCTTCGATGCGGTTTTCGGCCGCGGCCTCATCGAGTTTCAGCGCTTTGTTATTGATTGCCTTGAGATGTTTCATATCAGTGAGCCTTGCGCGGAGTGATGTAGCTGCTGATAAACGCAGGGTTGTGGGCCATGATCCGGGTGTAGACGTCGATGCCGAAGTCGACCCAGTCACGCATCAGTTCGCAGTAGTGATAGGTCGGATGAGTCGGGTCGCCGTAACGGGCGTAACTCTCGTGGTAGCAGCCGCCGGAGCAGAGATTGCGGATCTGGCAGTCCTCGCAACCGGTGTTGGTACGGTCGAGGCGCAGGGACAGGAAGTCGTTCAACTCGACCTGCTTCACACCGCTGTGGACGTTGCCGAAGGTCGGCAGCGATGAACCGGTAAACCGATGACACAGGTTCAGTTCACCCTTGTGGTCCACCGCCAGCATCTTCAGGCCCGCGCCGCAGGGCAGGGCTTTTTTGTGGCCTTCGTGGATGTCGGTGATCAACTGGTGCAGGTTGGAGAAACCGATGTTGCGGTGCTCCAGCGCTGCTTCCAGGTAACGCCGGCCGAGCTTCTTCATGTTGGCGAAGACTTCGATCAGCTCGTCGCTGGACAGGTTGAAGGTGCTGATATCGCCGGACGTCACCGGTGCAAACCCGACCTCGGCAAAACCCAGTTCGTTGAACAGGTGATCCCAGATGGTTTCGACGTCGGTGACGCCAGTGGTCAGGGTCACCCGCGCACCCACCGGACGGCTGTTGTAGCGCGACAGCAGCATCTCGGCCTTGCGCCGCACCACGTCATACGTGCCCTGCCCGCCCACCGTAATGCGGTTGCGGTCGTGCACGGTTTTCGGCCCGTCGATACTGACCGAGAGCCCGAAACGGTGGGCATTCAGATAGTCCACGGTCTCTTCGGTGAGCAGCGTCGCGTTGGTGGTCATGACGAACTCGACGAACTTGCCGGCCTCGCGGAAACGCTTCTCGCAATAGTCGACCATGTACTCGATCAGCTTGCGATTGCTCAGTGGCTCGCCACCGAAGAACACCACGGTAAAGCGCTCTTCATCCGGGGACTCACGCAGCAGCATCTCCACCGAGGCCACCGCCGTTTCGACGTCCATTTTCTTGCCGGCCGACGGTTTGTCGAGGTCTTCCTTGTAGCAGTAAGTGCAGCTCAGATTGCAGCCGGTGTTGACGTTGAGCACCACGGTATTGATTGCGGTGCGCTCGACCCGTTTGGTGCCGATGTCCGGGGTCAGCGGCGAGCCGTCGCTGACCAGTTCCAGGGCCATCAACTCGCGCAGGGTCTCGGTGATTTCTTCGCCGTTGAAGCGCGCAGCCAAGCGCTCAATCAGGTCATCCGACGAACAGCCGGGACCGCGCAAGGTATCGATGATGGTGCCCGTCAGCTCATCGCTGGCGAACAGCGAACTGCTGGGAATGTGAAACAGCATGCGGTCGGCATCGACGTGCACTTCGTGCAGGTTCCGTTCGACCAGATTCAAAATAGCGCCCATTGCAACCTCCTGTGCAAACCCCGCCTGGCGGGGCCTGCGGTCATTCCGAAAAGATGTCTGAAACCGTTAACGTCAGCCAGCTCACGTTTTCAACATCAGGGAATGGGTGGATTGTTCCAGCGTTGCACGGTGACGATCATGTGGCCTTCGCCGGTCAGGGATTTCCCTGCGTCGTCGACGGCGGCGATCACCTTCAGGTTGCCGGCATTGTTGGTGGACATTTTGCGTTGTGGGTTCGGCCCGGCATCGCCCGGTGTGAACACGCCGCTGTCAGCCTGCATGGTGCCGGCGAACTTGACGTCCTCATCTTCCTTGGCGCGATCGTCGAAGGCTTCGACCGACCATTGCGCCGGGAACACACCGATGCGATACGGCTTGCCATCGGCACCCTTGCCCCAGGCTTCGGCGTCGAAACGGCCCTGGACTTTCGGCGTCGAGCCACCGCCATCACCGATCCGCGCCACAGAGAATTCAGGCACGACTTTGACTTCGGCGATCTTGCTATAGACCGACAGGGTCGGGCCTTTCAGCGTGCCGACGGTGACGGTGCGCAGGCCCGGTTGGGCATTGGCAGCGGCTTTCAGTTTGACCTTGATCCGATCCGGGCTCTGCTCGACGACTTCGAGCACTTCCACACCTTTGCCGAAGTTCGGCTTGCCGGTGAGACCGCTGCCGATCAGGGTGACTTCAGTTTCGGCGCCGGCCTTCAGATAACCCGGCTGCACCGCCAGCAAACGACTGCTGCCCTGCTTGGCGGCGACGAAGTCCAGACCGCGTTCGTCATGCTCGGCCTCGAACATCCGGCCTTGCATCGCGTTGCCCTGGGCGGCGAACACCTGGCGCATGGTCACACCGTCGATGGTCACGTTGCCGCGCCATTCGTAGCCGGTATAGAGAATCGCGCTGCCGTCACCATTGAACGGCGCTCCATCGGCGTACTGGCCTTTGACGCTGACCTTGAACGTGTCGCTGCCATCGGCGCTGACGCTCATCACCCCGGCCAGTTCGCCTTTACCCGGCAAGTGGCCGCTGAAACTCCAGTCGCCCACCAGCGCATCGGCTTTCGGCGCGGTGCCCAGCCATTTTTTCCAGGCCGGGTTGTCCAGCGGATAACGCTTGGCCAGCAGCGGCACCATTTCTTTTCGGGCCAGGTCGAACCAGTCACGGTCGCGAGACAGGGCCTGGTATTCCAGAGACGGCCATTGGCCGAGGTGGAAATTCACCAGACGCTCCCATTCCTGGGCCGGACGCCGTTGCAGGGCGACGCGCGCACCGGAGTGACAGCGGCCACACATCTGGCTGACCTGGTCGTCGAACGTCTCGACGGTATTGAGCCGGCGCTCCAGTGCATAACGCACCCCGTCGGTTTCGCTCGGCGCCAGCCCTTGGGTGTCGGCCAGGTATTTGACCAGGGTGCGGCGGTCGTCATCGCTGATCTGCAAACCGTGCATGGTCTGCATGCGGGCGATGCTCATCAGCCAGCCTTCGGGGGTCTTGCGCTGGTGACTGATGCGGCTCAGGGCGGTATCGGCTTCGGGGGTGTGACAACCCTGACAGGTTTCCTTGAGGATGGCCTGGGCGTCGCGGGCTGCCAGGCTGTAAGGCGAATGCAGCGCTACACAGGCCGCCACGGCCAGCAGACTGGCGCTCAGGCCTGATCGGAGTTTTCTCTTCATCAACGTCGAACCTCGCACGGTGCTTTCTTATTTTTGTGGCTTATCGTTTTTATGGTTTCTGCCGTCGGCGGCGAACCGCTGACGGAGGCAAGAGAAACGTCTGCAATGAGCAATACACGGAGCGTGCCAGCTTGCCGATATCCTTTTTTATCAATCAGTTGCGTTAAGACATGGGCTTTGAACGGCGTCTTGACGAGATCGCCTGCGTCTAATATCGCGACAGTTGTTGCAGTCTGAGACAAGCATAGATGCCCACGCCGGGACAGTTCATCGCACGACGATTGACGACGGATCACTGCAGGCGCGAAATGGTGATTCCGATTGCCAGTCAGGGGATAAAAAATGGCAAGCATCACTGTCTTGGCGGGGGACTTTCTGCAGGGTGATGGTGAGTACAGGGACGGTGTTTTTACCCTCAGGACGTCGCTTCACCCGTGGCCCGGCATTACCCTGCCACTCTCGTCGTTCAAGCGCGTGGAAGTCGCCAACGAGGAGTCGATCAACACCATCAAGGATGCCATCGGCTTCGGCGTAGCCGGGGCCATGCTGCTGGGCCCTATCGGCGCGATTGCCGGGTTCATGCTGGCCGGCAAGGAAACCGAAGTGACCTTTCTGGCGACGCTCAAGGATGACAGAACGTTGCTGGCGGCGGTGGATGGCAGCACATTCGAGGAAATCTCACGGGAAATTGCCGCTTGAACCCTCGGCGTGGCCGCCCCCCTCGCGTGGTGCGGCGTGACACCGGTTCAGATGTAAAAGGTCGGGTGAACGCCTTTGTGAGCCTCGATTTCTTGCCGCATGTCCGCCACCAGGGAGGCGATGGCATGGGGACTGTCCAGTGTCCACAGGGGAACGTGCGTGGCCACCAGATCCACTTTGCCGGTCATGCAATCACAGACCCGAATCGTCAGGGACTGGTCTGCCTCCATGTTGCACGTGCAGACGGCGGGCAGAAAACTGTGCTCAATGATGTTTTGAATTTCCAGGGTTGAAAGGAACATCGCTACCTCCCTCGGGCCAGATATCTTGCCGATGAACGGTCCGTCACTTCACCCACCGAGCCTGAAAATTCTAATCCTCAATGGTGGGTGTCTCAAGGATGAAACCGGTTGCTCGTCGTCTCAGCGGCTGTCGCAATTTGCGAAAAATTGCGACCATCGTCATCCCTTTGCACCCTGTAAACCCCGCCAGCCAAGGGCTGTCCCGCTCTTCCCGGTCACTTGGCACAGCCATTGCGAAAGCCCTGTTCTCACGAACAACAAGAGGCCTCGCCATGTCGCTCCCTTATCTGCTTCCCGCCACCTCGGCATTCATCCAGCGCGCCCCGCGCATGCTTATCGGCGGTGACTGGGTCGAAGCCGCCGACGGCCAGACCATGCCCCTGCACAACCCGGCCACCGGCGAAGTGTTGTGCGTGGTGCCACGGGCCACGCCCGACGATGTCGACCGCGCCGTGCTCGCCGCCCGCCAGGCCTTCGATGATTCGGCCTGGACCCGCACCCGTCCCCGGGAGCGGCAGAACCTGTTGTGGAAACTCGCCGATCTGATTGAGCGCGACGCCGAACTGCTGGCGCAACTGGAATGCCTGAACAACGGCAAAAGCGCGGCGGTCGCCCAGGTGATGGACGTGCAGCTGTCCATCGACTTCCTGCGGTACATGGCGGGTTGGGCGACCAAGATCGAAGGTTCCAGCGTTGAAGTGTCGTTGCCGCTGATGCCCAACGATCAGTTCCACAGCTTCATTCGCCGCGAAGCGGTGGGTGTGGTCGGCGCCATCGTCGCGTGGAACTTCCCGCTGCTGCTGGCCTGCTGGAAACTCGGCCCGGCCCTCGCCACCGGTTGCACCGTGGTGCTCAAACCCGCCGACGAAACCCCGCTGACCGCGCTCAAACTGGCCGAACTGGTGCTGGAAGCCGGTTACCCCGAAGGCGTGTTCAACGTGGTCACCGGCACTGGCATCACGGCCGGCTCTGCCCTGACTCACAACCCGCTGGTCGACAAACTGACCTTCACCGGCTCCACCGCCGTGGGCAAGCAGATCGGCAAGATCGCCATGGACTCCATGACCCGGGTCACCCTGGAACTGGGCGGTAAATCACCGACCATCGTCATGGCCGATGCCGACCTCAAGACCGCCGCCGCAGGCGCCGCCAGCGCGATTTTCTTCAATCAGGGCCAGGTGTGCTGCGCAGGCTCCAGGCTTTATGTGCAACGCAAGCATTTCGACAATGTGGTGGCGGACATCGCCGACATCGCCAATGCCATGAAACTCGGCAATGGCCTGGACCCGAGTGTCGAGATGGGTCCGCTGATCTCGGCGCGTCAACAGGAGCGGGTGTTCCGTTACATCGAAATGGGCCGCGAAAGCGGCGCGACCATCGCCTGCGGCGGCGAGCAGTTCGGGCCGGGGTTCTTCGTCAAACCGACGGTGATTGTCGATGTCGATCAGAAGCACTCGCTGGTGCAGGAAGAAATCTTCGGCCCGGTGCTGGTGGCGATTCCGTTCGATGACGAAGCCGATGCGTTGCGCATGGCCAATGACAGTCCTTATGGGCTGGGGGCCAGCGTCTGGTCCAATGATCTGGCGGCGGTGCACCGGATGATTCCGCGGATCAAGTCGGGCTCGGTGTGGGTCAACTGCCACAGCGCCCTGGACCCGGCGCTGCCGTTTGGCGGGTACAAGATGTCCGGGGTTGGGCGGGAAATGGGGTATGCGGCGATTGAGCATTACACCGAGTTGAAGTCGGTGTTGATCAAGCTCTGATCTGCGGGCGTCCACACTGGCGCCATCGCGAGCAGGCTCGCTCCCACAGTAGTTTTGCGTCGATCACAAATCCACTGTGGGAGCGAGCCTGCTCGCGATAGGGCCAGACCAGTCGGCTCACATTTCAGGGTTTGAACCCCTGAGCCAACAACCAACTCCGAACCACCCGCCCCTGCTCTACCGTCAACCCGGCCAACGCCTGTTCAGCAGGCTCGGTCTGTAACCGCCGCACCAACGGCGCCAGCTCAACCCCCTGAACATGCCAGATCCCCAAGGGCTGATCCGCCGTGATCACCACCTCGGCCTCATCCACAAAACCCTCCTTCAACACCGGCGCCCGCTCAATCCTCAACGCCGCAAAATCCGCCTCGGCATGCGCCACCTCAGCATCCGGCCACAGCCGCCGCGCCTGCCAGAACGGCTGATCCAGCCATCGCTGCTCATCGGCATAAAAATCCCGTCCGATCCGCGCAAATCGCAAAAACAACTGCTCCACCCGTTGCTGATGAAAGCGCTGGGCCAATGCCGCCCGCTCGGGTTTACGCAGCAGCGTGTTGATCACCGTCGGCGCCTGTAATGCCGAGGACAGGGACTGAAAAATACCGTTGCCCGACAGCGGATCCACCGCCATTGCCGCATCGCCGACCCGAATCCAGTGATCGCCACAGACCTGTGGACACAAAATCGCCGTGCTGCTGCGGGCATGCAGTTGCAGATCCCGTTCAGGCCCGGCGCCGAAAAACGCCTGGGCCAACGCCGAGCCCTGGCGTCGCTGACGACAGTAATCGAGCAACAGCGCCTTGCCCGGCAACTCGGCGCTGGCCACGTCCACCGTCCACTGCCAGTAACACTGACCGTCAGCCTGCCGCGCCATCCAGGCCCAGCCGTCTTCAAGGCTTTCTACGGCACTGGCGGTGCTGCCCGGCGTGCCTTGCCAGCGATTGAGCAGGCTGACCGTCTCCGGTCCGCGCAGGCCTTTGCCGAGGGCCGGCGCCTGACGTCCACGGGCCTCCACCAGAAAATCCGCGACCAGCGCCTCGCGCCCTTCGATCTCGACCCGGTACCCCGAAGTCGATGTGTGAACGGTCAACACCCGACCTTCGATCAGCTCAACGCCAGCCAGGCGCAAGTCTTCACGCAGGCCTCGATCAAAGCTCGGGCGATCCAACAGAAATTCAATGTTCTGCGCATGCTGCTGGCCGTTCCACGACACCTGCCGCTGGGAAGGCAATGCCGCATCCGCCAGCGCCTGACTCAGGCCAGCGCCGCGCAAGGCATCGAGCACCCGCACGGACACCCCTTCCAGCGCGGCAAACCGGCGCCACTCGCTGACCAGCGTCACGGGATAACCGAGTCGCCGCAGTCCCAACGCGACCGCCGCCCCGGCTGGCCCGGCGCCAAGAATCACCATCATGGCCCGAAGCGCCGTTCAGGACCGCGATAACGGGCGTTCTCTCGCAGCCACTCAATCACCTGCGCATTGCTTGCATCAGGATGCGCAACCAGAAAACCGGCAATGTGCCCGCTCAACGCCGCACACCCAAGACTGGCGCCGGATTGCCCCGGATAGGTGCCATGCACACACGCGGCAAAATCCGCCTGGGCGCTGTTGAGCCACGACCATTCCTGTTCAGCGCAACGCGCATCGCCCGTCACTCGCAGCACCTGTGGATAATTCGCCGGGAACACCCCGTCCCCCTGGGCCGGGCTGGACGCGCAAAGCAGAATGCCCCGGGCCACCGCCGCCGCGCAGGCTTCACGCAACAGGCTGCGATCCTGACGCAGACCGAGGCTCAAATTGATCAGCCGTACATCCTGCGCCACCAGCCAATCGATGGCCGTGGCGATCTGCAAGGCGCTGGTGACGCCACGCTGGTCGAACACCTGGCCCACGCAAAACACCGCCGACGGCGCCCTCCGACCGATGGCCTCGATCACCGCGCTGCCATGGCCCAGCGGATCGTCGCGCAAGTCGCTTTCGGCCAACCCGTCTTCCAGCAACGAAAACCGCCGCCCGGCGACCACCTGCACCCGCTGCGCCGCCGAATGACCACTGTCCACCACGCCAATGCGCAACTCAGGCTTCATGCAGCACCGTTTTTGAAGTGAGTACGCCGTCAAGCAATTCGAAGCGCAGATCGGCATCGGCCAGGGTTGAAGGACGATGGCTGATCAGGATCCGCGTACGCCCGGCAAACAGTCGGTCGATGGCCTCGATCACTTCGCGTTCGGTGGCTTCATCCACCGCCGAAGTCGCTTCGTCCAGCACCAGAATCAGCGGGTCCTGCAACAGCGCCCGGGCAATCGCGATGCGTTGTTTCTGCCCACCGGACAGCTGCTGGCCGCGCTCGCCCAAGGGACTGTCGAGGCCTTCGGGCAAGGAGTCGATCAGGCTGTCGAGTTGCGCCAGCCGCGCCACTTCGGCAATCGCTTCGCGGCTGGCGTCCGGTACGGCGTAGGCCAGGTTGTCGGCGAGGCTGCCGCGAAACAGCACGATGTCTTGACTGACCACGGCAATCCGCCGACGCAGCTGGAACAGGTCCAGTTCGCGCAAGTCGATCTCCCCCAGCAAGACCCGGCCGGACTGCGGATCGTGGTGCCGCTGCAGCAGGTCGATCAAGGTCGATTTGCCGACCCCAGAACCGCCGCTCAGGGCAACCTTCAGGCCGTAGGGGATCGTCGCTTCGATACCGCGCAGGGTGGTCGGGCGACCGGGATGGCTGAAGTGCACATTGTCGAAACGCAGCTCGCCGGAGGTCGGTATCGGTTGCGGCGTGACCGGCGTGAGAACGGTCGGCTCCTCACCGCGCAACTCCATGACTCGCCCAAGGCTGACAGTCATCCGTTGAATCGCGACATAGAGGCCGAGCAGGCTCTGAACGGGGCCGACCGCCATTCCCAGATAGGTGGAAAACGCGATCAGCGCGCCCAGTTGCCACGTGCCCTGCACCACCCAATAACCACCAATCAAAAACGCACAGGCCCGGGACAACGAAGTCAGCGTACCCGGCACTGCCTGGGTGAAAAATTCGGTGACTTGCAGGCGCAGCAACTGGCTCATGTAGCCGTGACCCAGCGTCTCCAGCCGCCGCGCTTCACGCTGTTGCTGCCCCGCAGACTGGATGAACTTCATCACCGGCAAGGTCTCGACCATGAACGACGACATGTCCGCCGAACGCTCGCGCAACTGCCGAACATCGCGCTCTACCTTGCGCCGCATCCAGCGCAGCCAGAGCACGTCGAGGGGAATCAGCACCAACGCCAGCAGCGAGAGTTTCCACGACAAGGTCAACAGCATCGCCACGGCGACCACCAGGCCAATCACGCTGGACACCGCCGAAAACAGTGAGTCCACGGCAAAGCGCTGGATCTCTGCCACATCGCCATCAAGGCGCGACATCAGGTCGCCGATACGCCGCTGGCCGTAGAAGCTCGGCGACAGGGTTTGCAGATGCCGATAAAGGTCATCACGCAGGGCAAACAGAATCCGCCCGGACAACCGTGTGTGCAGGTAACGATTGATCCCCGACAGCACCGTGCCGAGCAGCCCGGCCACGATCATCAGCCCGGCAATCAGCACCAGCATTGGAAAGTTGCGCGCCAGCAGGCCGTCGTCGATCAGCAACTTGGTCAGCCAGGGTTGCACCAGCACCAGCGACGAGGCACAGGCCGATAAACCGAGCAGCCCGGCAATCGCCAGACGATGCGGTCGCACAAAGCTGTAGAGCCAGCGCAACGCCGCTTGCAGCGCTTCGGGGTTCTGGCTGTCGACCAGCCGAACGATCAAGCGCTGCATCACGAGCGCAACTGTTTGAGCTTGCGATACAGGGTCGCGCGGCTGATGCCCAGAGCGTCGGCGGCGGCCGAGACGTTACCCTGATGAGTGTCCAGGGACTGGCGAATCAGCTCCAGTTCGTTTTCACGAATACTGCCAGCCTGAGGGCGTTCGCAGGCAGCCAATTCGTCGAGCATGCTGTCGGGCAAGTGGTCAAGGGTGAGCACAGTGTCCCCCGGTTCGCGCATGGCCAGTGCGGTTCGTAAAACCATCTCCAATTGGCGGATGTTGCCCGGCCAGTGATAGGCGCCGAGCAAGCGGCTCAAATCGTCATGCAAGACCACCGTCGGTGCGTCGAGCTTGGCCAGCAAGCGGCCGACCAGGCCGCTGAAATCGTCACGTTCGCGCAGGGCCGGGAGCATCACGCTGATACCGTTGACCCGGTAAAACAGATCTTCACGGAAGTGCTTGTCTTCCACCAGACGCTTGAGGTCGCGGTGGGTGGCGCAGATCAACGCGACGTCGATGTCCTGTTCCTCGCCGGCCCCCAGCGGGGCAACCTTGCGGTCCTGCAACACCCGAAGCAGACGAGCCTGCAGGGCCAGCGGCATGTCGCCGATCTCATCGAGAAACAAGGTGCCGCCGTGGGCCTGTTGCAGGCGTCCGATCATGCCGCCACGACGGGAACCGGTGAACGCACCTTCGCGGTAGCCGAACAGTTCCGACTCGATCAGGCCTTCAGGGATCGCCGCGCAGTTCACCGCGACGAAGGGTTTGTCGCAGCGGGCTCCGGCCATGTGCAAGGCGCGGGCAATGACTTCTTTACCGGTGCCGGTTTCACCCAACAGCAACACCGGCAATTCATTGGCCAGGCCTTGGCGAGCCATGCGCAAGGCACGGGCATATCGGACGTTGCTGCCGGCCAGGGAATCAAGGTCCGGTTGTGGTTTGGCGGTTTTGGCTGTGGTTCGCGGTGGACTGCTGACGTTGATCGAACGCTGCGGCGCGCGCAGGGTTTTGTAGAAGAATTCGCCTTTGGCGGTCTGCAAACTGCCGATGCCGCCCTGATGCAGGCGCGATAGCAGTTGCAGGCCATCGACGCCCAGAAACTCTTCGCAGCGCCGACCAACCAGGGCCGAACGCTCGGCATGCAGTAACTGGCAGGCCTGGGCACTGACCGCGAGAATCTGCCCGCCAAGGCTCACCGCCAACAGGCCTTGCCAAGGGGATTCGAGGTACTGCCGACGGCTATGGAACGCCAGAACGATCTGGTCCGGAAAACGGGCGTTGAACACCCGGCTTTCGATCTGGCTGACGGCCATGGCCAGCAATGCAGTGCTGTCATGAACGCGGCCGAGCGGGCCTTCGCGGGTCAGGTCGAGGACGCCGAGGATGTCGCCCTGTGGGCAATAAATCGGCACCGAGGTGCAGGAGAAATCGGTCAGGCGATCAAGGTAATGCTCGCCGCAATCGATCATCGTTGGCCGGGCTTCCACCAGCGCGGTGCCCAGCGCATTGGTGCCACGAGCCGCTTCGCTCCAGCAGGCACCGAGGGTGATGTCTTGCAGGCCGCTGCCCTTGAGGCGATCGGCGCGTCCTTCGACGGCGAGGATGGTGGCGTCGGAATTGGCGAGGATGATCAGCCCGTCCTTGCCCTGACGCTCGGCCAGGTAATCAATGGCCGGCAATGCCGCGTCGATCAGCAACCGATTGCTCGCCAACAGCACGTCGAGACTCGCACTCGATTCCAGCGCCAGTTCATGCTTGCCATTGAAATGCACGCCATGGCTGAGGCTACGCCGCCACGACGCATCGATTTCCGCCCGCAACACCCCATCGGGCACTTCGCCTTCGAGATGGAGTTTTTCCCGGGCCAGCCGGGCTTCGCGGTGCAGCTTGGGGGAAGGTGTTTTTATTAGCGTCATCAAGCGCTCCGGATCGGTCCGCTTTGCGCTTTTTAAGTTCAGCGCCCTGGCGCAATCTTTACGTTAACGTCAGGGCGATGGCAAGTGCCTTACAGCGCTTGTGTTTCATCTTGAGGACCGCGTTATCGTTCATCGCGAGCAGGCTCGCTCCCACATTGGCCGGTATTGACTGGAAATCTTCAATTCCACTCGATCACCTGTGGGAGCGAGCCTGCTCGCGATAGCGATCTACCAGACACCAAAGATCTCAGAGTAGCCACATCTCAGGACTCACAAAAAACGCCCGGGCATTATCCTCCAGACTCTCCAGGTGATACCCCCCCTCCTGCACAATCAAACACGGCAACCCCAGGCTGCGAATCCGCTCGCCCAGCCGCGCAAACCCTTCCCGAGTCACCGCCACTTTACTCTGCGGGTCCAGCTCGAAAATATCGAACCCCAGGGACAACACCAGCACCTCGGCACCAAAGTCTTTCACTGCCGCCAACGCCGCTTCCAATTGCCCCAGGAAGTCCGCCTCACTCGCCCCATGCGCCATCGGCAAGTTGAGGTTAAAGCCCTCGCCCTTCCCGACACCGCGTTCATCAGCAAACCCGGCAACCCCCGGATAGAAGTTGGTCGGATCACCATGCACCGAGACGTAGAGCACGTCCTCGCGGTCATAGAAAATCTCCTGAATCCCCTGACCGTGGTGCATGTCGGTGTCGAGCACCGCGACTCGCTCAAACCCGCCGCGCAGTACCTGCGCCGCCACCGCCGCGTTGTTCACATAACAGAAACCACCCGCCGCTTCCGCCCGCGCATGGTGCCCCGGTGGACGGCACAGGGCGTAAGCCGCCGGCTCGCCATCCAGCAACGCCTGGGCGCCGGCAATCGCGCTTTGCGCCGACCAATACGCCGAACGCCAGGTCTGCTCGCCCACCGGGCAACTGCCGTCAGCCAGATAACGGGCGGCCTGAGCGAGAATCCCGCGCAGGGCGTTGGGCTCGCGAACGAAGATGTTCGACATCACTTCGTCGCCCCAGTCCTCGGGGATTTCCTTCCAGCGCTGATGTGCTTCCTGCAAAAACGTCAGGTATGGCGCACCGTGAACCGCCAACAGCGGAGCGAGCCCGGCATCGGCCGGTTGTTCGACTTTAAAACCCAGCGAGTGCGACGCCTGCACCAATCGCTGCGCGCGCTCCGGCACTTCCTGCGGCGTACGCATCTGCCCACGGGAGTAGTAGCTGCGTGGATGGTGAAGCAATTGTTCAGGGTGGAAAAAACTGCGCATCGGTTAATACCTGTCAGTTAACGTAGATCTTGAAACTTTGTGCCCCCCTCCTGTGGGAGCGAGCCTGCTCGCGAATACGGTGTGTCATCCAGCAATGATGTTGGCTGACAGCCTGCATTCGCGAGCAGGCTCGCTCCCACATGGGCTTGCGTTTACTCGACTTTATCGGCGCGAGCGAGCACGGCGTTGAGCAAGACATCAGTGCCCTGACGCACGTCTTCGGGCAGCACATCTTCGGCTTCGTTGTGGCTCAACCCACCGACGCACGGGATAAACACCATGGCCGTCGGGCAGAACCGCGCGAGATGAATCGCGTCATGCCCGGCACCGCTGACGATCGATTGCTGAGCGTAGCCCAGCGCGTCCACCGCCTGCTGCACCGCCGCCACGCAATCGGCATCGAAGGGGGTTGCCGGGCTGATCCAGTGCGGCGTGATCGTCAGATTCAGACCACGACCGTCGGCAATTGCCTGGAGTCGCTCGCGGACCTGCTGCTCCATCGCCTCGATGGCTTCGTCGCAGTGATGACGCAAGTCGACAGTGAAATTCACCAGCCCCGGAATGGTGTTGCGCGACGACTTGTTAATGCTCAACTCGCCGACGGTGGTCAGGCCTTCCGGCGCAAAATCGGTGGCCAAGCCTTCGATCGCCTGGATCATTCGCGCCACGCCGTACAAAGCGTCCTTGCGCAACGGCATCGGCGTGGTGCCGGCGTGGGCGGCCATGCCTTCGACCCGCACGTCGAGCCAGCGGATCGCCTGGCCTCCGCTGACCACACCGATGCTTTTCGCGTTGTCTTCGAGGATCGGCCCTTGTTCGATGTGCGCTTCAAAGTACGCGTCCACCGCGCCGCCCAGCGGACGTTCCCCGGCGTAACCTGTGCGCTGCAGAGCCTCGGCGACGCTGATGCCGTCCACGTCCCGCACGGCCAGCGCCGCGTCCAGTGGCATGATCCCGGTGAACACCGCCGAGCCGAACATCGCCGGGGTGAAGCGCGCGCCTTCTTCGTTGGTCCAGACCGCCACTTCCAGCGGCTTGCGGGTCTGGATGCCGAGGTCGTTGAGACGACGGACCACTTCCAGGCCGGCAAGCACGCCGTAGACGCCGTCGAAACGGCCGCCTTCAGGCTGGGTGTCGAGGTGGCTGCCCATCATCACCGGCGCAGCGTCCGGGTCGGTGCCGGCGCGACGGGCGAACAGGTTGCCGATGGCATCGACGCTCAGGGTCATGCCGGCTTCGCGGCACCAGTGGGCAAACAATTCGCGGCCGGCCTTGTCTTCATCGCTCAGGGCCAGACGGCAGCTGCCGCCACGGGCGGTGGCGCCAATTTCGGCCATCGCCATCAGGCTCGCCCACAGGCGTTCGCCGTTAATCTTCAACATGATTCTCTCCTGGAAAACTTGGATTAAGCGCTGGCCAATTCGATGCGTTCAGCGCTGGCATGGCGACGGGCAAGGGACAGGACGCAGATCAGCGAAGTCGCGGCGATCAGGCTGTAGAACACCGCCATCGGCCACCATTGACCGGCGAACGTGTGCGCCAGCATCGTGCCGATCAGCGGCGTCAAGCCACCGGCCAGGGCACCGCAAATCTGATACGCCAACGAGATCGCTGTGTAGCGCACGCGGGTCTCGAACATGCCGCTGACGTAACCGGCGATCACCGCGTAGAACGACGCCATGCACACCACCGCCAGGGCGATGCCGAGGATGATCAGCGGCGCCTGGGCCGAGCTGACCAGCACGAACATGGGGTACGGCGACGCCATGGCCAGCAACGACACCAGGCACAGGAAGCGCGTGGCGCCGATCTTCTCGGCCACCCACGCCGCCAGCGGTTGAATGCAGAACTGAATGATCGCCACCACAAACAGGCACTCAAGGATCAACGAGCGCGGCAGTTCAAGTTGCTGGGTGGTGTAGGCGATCATGAAGGTGTTAGTGAAATACACCCCGGCAATCCCCAGGGTGTTGGCGCCGATGCACAGCAGCAGCGGACGCCACGCGGTGCGCAGGACTTCCATCACCGGCGCCTGCTCCTTGCGCGTACTTTTGCTGGCCAGTTCGCGGCTGGCGAGGAATTCCGGAGACTCATTCACGCCCAGGCGAATCGCCAGCCCCACCAGCAGCAACAGCGAACTGGCGAGGAACGGCAGGCGCCAACCCCAGCTCATCAGGTCTTCTTCCGGCAAACGGGTGACCGCGCTGAACGCCAGCAACGACAGGATCAAACCGGCCGGGCTGCCCAGTTGCGCAAAGGACGCAAAGAAGTTGCGTCGACCTTTCGGCGCATGTTCGCCCGCCATCAACACCGCCCCGCCCCATTCACCACCGACGGCGATGCCTTGGACGATGCGCAACAGAATCAACAACACCGGTGCCGTGGCGCCGATTTGTGCATAAGTCGGCAGCAAGCCGATGCACACCGTGACCACGCCCATCATCAACAACGTGATGATCAGCGATTTCTTGCGGCCAATGCGGTCGCCGATATGGCCGAAAATAATCCCGCCCAACGGTCGCGCAAAGAAGCCCACGGCGAAGGTGCCGAACGCGGCCATGGTGCTGAACAGTTTGTCGTCGGAAGGGAAGAACAGCGCGCCAAACACCAGCGCGGCGGCGGTGGCGTAGATGTAAAAGTCGTACCACTCGATCATCGTGCCGATGAAGGCGGCGGCTGCCGCACGGCGCGGCTGTGACGAAGCTTGGGGCTTCATGGGTCGGGCTCCTTTGATTGTTTTTTTGGCAGGAGTGAAACAGCAAATCCGAGGCACTCTGGCGGCGCCTGTCTGGGGATGATTTATCGTCCCGGGGCTATGATTAGTCAATTTTCTATTTATTATGCTGATTATTACTACGGCTTATAATCGAGAGCCGCCATGGCCGAACGCGATGTACAACGCCTGCTCAATGACCGTCTGGACTGGAACCTGCTGCGCACCTTTCGGGTGATCGGTCAGGAACTGAGCATCAGCCGCGCCGCCGCCCGCCTGCACCTGACGCAACCGGCGGTGAGCCAGGCGCTGAAGCGTCTGGAGGAACAGCTGGGACGCCAACTGATCGCCCGTCGCGGACCACGGTTCGCCCTGACTGAAGTCGGCGAACAGATTTTCGAACTGGCCGGGGAAATCTACGGGCAGATGTCTCAGGTCAGCAGCGTGCTGGAGCAGCCGGCTGACGAAGTGATCGGCAAAGTTCGCCTGCTGATCGTCAGCCGGATCTTCTCGGAACGTTTCGATGACTTCCTGGCGGACTTCCACCGCCAGCATCCGCGAGTGGATCTGGAAGTCGATGTGATGCGCAGCTCCGACATCGTCAGCGCCTTGCAGGAAAAGACCGCAACCCTTGGCCTGAGCCTCAATCGCCGCTCGCAACCGCGCCTGGAACAACGGCTGTTCCTGCGTCAGCGCTATGCGTTTTTCTGTGGCAAGCATCATGCGATGTTCGGCCGGCAGAACGTGGTCGAAGGCGATCTTCAGCGAGAGAATTTTGTCAGTTTCACCAGCGACCAGATCGGCGGCATGCTCTCGCCACTGACGATTTTCCGTGATCAGCAAGGCTTCAGCGGACGGATCGTTGCGTCGTCACCGAGCCTGGAGGAAGTCCGGCGGCTGGTGATCGCCGGGTTCGGTATCGGTTGTTTGCCCGAGCATGTGGTGGCGGCGGACGTTGAAGCCGGATTGCTCTGGCGTCTGCCGCCCCACGAAGGGATTGCCGACGTGGACATTCATTTGCTGTGGAACCGCGAGCAGCGCATGAGCCGGGCCGAGGCGGTTTTCCTCGAAAGCCTGCAACGCTGCCTGACGGTTTAGACGCGCAACACCTGCGCCACCGGTTCTCCGGCGCGCAAGCGCTCCAACAAACGCGGTTCGGCTTGATCGGAGGCCAACGCCTGGTCGATGACACCAGCCGCGGTTGGCCAGTCGAGAAACAGCACACCGTTGTCGTCTGCCAGCACCAGGTTCCCAGGGCGAACCGTGACGCCGGCGCAGTGGATCGGCTGATTGATCTCGCTGTCACCACGGCCATACAGTTTGGTGGTCAGCAGGCTGGTACCACGGGCGAAGACCGGCAGCCCGGCCTCACGCAGTTCCAACAGATCGGTGACGACGCCGTCGACCACGATGCCCACCGCACCGGCACAGCTCGCCGCGCAACTGGTGACGGCGCCCACCGGGGCGTGTTGCCAGTCGCCGCCGGTGTCGATCACCAACACATCACCGGGCTGGATCAGCGCTAAGGCCTGGTTGACCGCGATGGCATCGGCGCCAACCAGTTTCAGGGTCAGCGCGCGGCCGACCAGTTTCACATTAGGCACCATGGCCCGCAGTTGCGAATCGGCAAAGCCCTCCTCCAGGAAGTGCCCCAAGGTCGGAAAGCTCACCTTTTTTAGCGGCTCGATCAGCTGCGACTCATCCATGTTGCGGCTCCTTTGCAATCAACTCGGCCACACAATCGATTTCCAGCGACACGCCCCACAGCGCGACGCAGACGGTGGTGCGTGCCGGCGGCGCATGGCCAAGGAACTCGCGATACACCGCGTTGAACGGCTCCAGTTGCGCGGGATCGGTCAGGTAGGCGTTGACCTTGATCACGTGGCTGAAATCCGAACCGGCTTCAATCAGGATCGCCTGCAGATTGCGCAAGGTTTGCCGCACCTGTTCAGTGAAATCGGCGGGTTGATCATCAAGCCCGCTCTGGGCCGGAATCTGCCCGGCGGTGAACACCAGATGGCCGCTGACCACCGCCTGGGAGTAAGGCCCGACCGGACCGATGAAGCCCGGGGCCGACTGAATTCTGCGCATGTTGTTGAACTCCATGGATCAGGCCGCAGCCGATTTGAAGGGTTTGCGAACGGGTTGGTCGTCGGTCGCAACCGCCGTCGGGATTTCGCTGATGTCTCGCTTGAAGGTCTCGGTCAGCAGTAACAGCGCCACCAGGGAAATCAGCGCCGAGCCGATCATGTACCAGGCCACCGACGAGCCTTTGCCGGTCGCCGCCAGCAATGCCGTGGTGACGATCGGCGTCGCAGCGCTGCCGAGCAGCCCGGACAACATGTAGCTGATCGACAGCCCCGAATAGCGCACACGCGTGCCGAACAGCTCGGCGAGGAAGGTCGCAATCGGTCCGTAGTTAGCGGCGAACGCGGTCATCAGCAGCAGGTAGCCGAAGATCACCAATGACAGCTCTTTGGTGTCCATCAACCAGAACATCGGGAACGCCACCAACGCTTCAGCCACGATGCCGGCGACGATGATCGGCTTGCGTCCGTAACGGTCCGACAGCGCGCCGAACACCGGCAGCATGACGATGCACCAGGCGCAGGACAGCAACACCACGCCGAGCATCACGCTGCGGCTGAAGCCAAGATTCTGCGTGCCGTAAGTCAGGCCGAACGCGACGATGATGTTGAATGAAGCACCGGTCGACATCGTGGCGATCCCACCCAGCACCACTTGCTTCCAGTATTTGCGGAACACTTCGGTCAACGGCATTTTCACCTGGACCTCCGCTTCCTTGACCTTGTTGAAGGCCGGGGTTTCAGAGATGTTCAAGCGGATGTACAAACCGACGGCGATCAGCAACACGCTGGCCAGGAACGGGATACGCCAGCCCCAGGCCAACAGGTCTTCAGGCGACAGCCACGCCGCAATCAGCAGGAAGGCCAAATTGGCAATCATGGTCCCGGCCGGAACGCCGATCTGCACCCAGGAGCCGTACAAACCGCGCTTGTTGGCCGGTGCATGTTCCACCGCCATCAACACCGCCCCGCCCCACTCGCCACCCAGCGCCAAGCCTTGAATGACCCTCAGCAGCAACAAGAGGATCGGCGCCCAGATGCCAATGGATGCGTAGTTCGGTAATAACCCGATGGCGAAAGTCGCAGCCCCCATGGTCAACAGCGAAACCAGCAACATCGACTTGCGTCCCAAGCGGTCACCGAAATGTCCGAACAGGGCCGCGCCGACAATCCGGGCCAGATACGCCGAAGCAAACGTACCGAAAGCCAGTAATGTACCGATCAGCGGATCGAAGTCCGGAAAGAACACTTTGTTGAACACCAGCGCCGAAGCCGTGGCGAACACAAACAGGTCGTACCATTCCACCGTAGTGCCGATGACACTGGCCACGGCCACTTTCTTCATGTTTGCAACTTCAGGTGGTGCGCCGGACTTTTCTACAGACGATAGATCGCTCATCACTGACTCCAGGAATTCTTCAAGAACTCGTTATTTAATTGTTTTAACTGGCAGTAAAACGTTCGAGGTGAGGGATTGTTGTTATGTATCGCCCAACTCAGTGGGCGAGTTTGCAAGGCACTTTCTTATTAATAACCCAGTGTTCTGTCCGCACAATTCAATAAGGGCTCACCGGCATTCAAACGGCGGAAGTTCTCCGCGACTTGTTCGGCGATACAGTCGTGGGAAGCGGCCGACGCCATGTGTGGGGTGATGGTGACGCAAGGCATAGACCAGAGACGGTGATCGACCGGCAGCGGTTCCTGTTCGAAAACATCCAGCAGAGCACCGCGCAGTTTTCCTCGTTTGAGCGCGTGTTCGAGATCGTCGATGTTCAGGTGCCCGCCCCGGCCGCAATTGACCAGCGCGGCGCCGTTGGCAAGTCGGTCGAACGTGGCATTGCCGAGGATGCCGCGGGTTTCACTGGTCAACGGCAACAGGTTGATCAACAGCTCCAGGCCGTCGAGAAACGGGTTCAGCTTTTCCGCTCCTGCAAACGTCTGAACGCCTGGCAAATCCTTGCTGCGGCGAGCCCAGCCACGAACGTCGTAACCGGCGGCCGCCAGGTCCTGGGCAATGGCGCTGCCCAACGACCCGAGCCCCATCACCCCGACCTTGAACTGCCCCGCCGCCCGTTGCAGTGGCCGCTCCCAACGTTGTTCCTGTTGCTGCAACAGCACTTGATCGAAGCCGCGGTGATAGTGAATCACCGCCCAGCGCACGTACTCGGTCATCCCCTGACGGTGGCCGGGATCGACCACCCGGCACACCGGCAAATCCGGGCACGACGGATCGTGATCGAGGTGATCGATACCCGCCGCCACCGAGTGAATCACTTGCAGGTTCGGCAACGCGGCGAGGCTGCCCGGCAAGGGAAACCAGCACGCCGCGATCTGCGCATTCCTCGCCAACGGATCATCGGCCAGCACGGTGGTGAGTTGCGGCGCACTACGGGCAAACGCAGCTTGCAGTTGCTTGAGCAGCAGAGTGTCGCGGGACAGCAAAACCACGGTATTGATGACGGTTTTCAAGATAAATAGGACTCGCGCTGGGATTCGATCAGGGTCAGGGCGGCCTCCCAGGCCAGGTCGATGATGTTGTCCTGCTCATCGCGGTCAAACTGTTCGGCGGTGTGTGCGCAGACTTCCGGGGACGGGTAATGCAGCGCCGAACCACCGGCCAGCGCCGCAATCTGTGCCTGACAGGCGCGCTCGAGGAAATGGATCTCCTGAAACGCCTGAGCCACGCCCGAACCGCCGACCAACAACCCGTGATTGCGCAGGATCATCGCCCGGTGCGGCCCCAGGTCGGCAATCAAACGCTCGCGCTCATCCAGCGACAAGGCGATGCCTTCATAGGTGTGATACGCCAACTTGCCGTAGAACTTCAAGGCGTGCTGACTGATCGGCAGCAAGCCTTGCTTCTGCGCGGCGACGGCCATGCCGGCGGCGGTGTGAGTGTGGATCACGCAGTTCAGATCCGGGCGAGCCATGTGGATCGCCGAGTGAATGACGAAGCCTGCGGCGTTGACCCGATGACCTTCGTAGTGCGGGTCGACTATTCGCCCGTCCTGATCAATACGCACCAGGTCCGAGGCACGCATGCGATCGAAAATCACCCCGTAGCGATTGATCAGGAAGTGATGCTCCGGCCCTGGAATCCGCAGGGTTATGTGGGTGTCGATCAGGTCGGTCATGCGAAAGTGTGCGACCAGCCGATACAGCGCAGCCAGTTCGCAACGGGCTTGCCATTCAACCGGGCCGATGTGTTCAGGTTTACTCACGAATACACCTCTTTAGCAGCGTGGGTGACGACCGGGTTGGCGCGCAGGCGGGCCAGGCCGCAAACACCGATCAGGGACAGGGCCGAGAGCAAGGTGAAGAACACCGCCAGCGGCAACCATTGTCCGGAAAATTTTCTGGCCAGCAGCGTGCCGATCAGCGGCGTGGTGCCGCCAGCCAGCGCACAACTCAATTGGTAGGCGATGGAAATGCCCGAGTAGCGCAGGTGCACCGGGAACGCCTGGGTCATGTATCCGGCGATCACCGCGTACAACGCCGAGAGAATCACCACCGCCAGGGCGATGCCGAGGGTCATCAGCACAATGTTCTGCGTCCCGACCAGCATGAACATCGGGTACGGCGTGACCATGCACAGCAGAGCGACGAGTTTGAGGAAGCGGCCCTCGCCGATGCGCTCGGCGAGCAGCGCGGAGACCGGTTGCGAGAGCAACTGAATGACGGTCACCAGGAACAGGCAATCGAGAATCGTCGAGCGAGGAATGCCTTGATACTGGGTGACGTAAGTGATCATGAAAGTGTTGGTGAAGAAGAACCCCGCCGAACCGATGGTCACGGCGGCAGCCGCGAACAGAATCTGCCGCCAGCAAGTGCGGATCACATCCTTCACCGGGTATTTGGCGGTCTCGTTGTTGTCCCGGGCCTTGGCGAATTCCGGCGACTCGTGGACGCCGGAGCGGATCATCAGCCCAACCATCATCAGCACACCGCTAGCGAGAAACGGCAGGCGCCAGCCCCAAGCGAGAAAGTCTTCCGGTTCAAGGGACGTCACCAGACGAAAGGCAATCAAGGCGAGCAACAAACCGGCCGGGCTGCCGAGTTGGGCAAAAGACGCGTAGAAAGTTTTGCGCTTGGCCGGGGCGTGTTCGCTGGCCATCAACACCGCACCGCCCCACTCGCCACCGACCGAAATGCCCTGGATAAGGCGCAGGACGATCAGGCCGACCGGCGCCCAGATGCCGACACTCGCGTAGCTGGGCAACAGACCGATGCCAGCGGTGGCCACGCCCATCAGCGCCATGGTCACCAGCAACATTTTCTTGCGGCCCAGACGATCACCCAAGTGACCGAAAACCATGCCGGCCATGGGACGGGCGATGAAACCGACGGCGAAACTGCCGAAGGCTGCCAGGGTGCTCATCACCGGGTCGCTGCTGGGGAAGAACACTTGCCCGAGCACCAGCGCCGCCGCCGTGGCATAGATGTAAAAGTCGTAGAACTCGATGGTCGTGCCAATAAAGGCTGCGGCCGCGGCTCGTCGCGGTTGTGGGGTGGTGTGCATGCAAGGACCCTGTGTATTTATAGTTTTGGGCAGGTACTGAAGGCTGATGACGGTTGCGCTCTGTGGCGCTTGTGGGCTTTATCGCTTCCATGCCAGGATTAGTCAATTTTCATATTCTTATCTTTACTATTAGCATTGCTACTACATGGAATTTTATGCCCTCCACCACGAACCCTTGGGTAGGTCGCCGTTTTCTCAATGACCGCCTCGACTGGAACCTGTTGCGCACCTACCTGGTGATTGGTCAGGAAGGCAGCATGAGCCGCGCTGCGGCGCGGTTGCACATCACCCAGTCGGCCGTCAGCCAGGCGCTTAAACGACTGGAGGAACAGTTGGAATGTGTGCTGATTGCCCGCAGCGGTCGGCGGTTCGATCTGACAGAAACCGGGGAAGAAGTCCTGCGCATTGCGGCGGATATCTACGGTGATATTTCTAGACTGGGAACGGTGGTGGAGAGTCGCCACGACGACGTGGTGGGCAAGATTCGCATCCTCACCGTCAGCGGCGTACAGGCGCGGCACTACGATGAGTTCCTCGCCGACTTCCATGAAACGCACCCGAAAATCGAGCTGGAAGTTGAAGTGATGGGCAGCTCGAACATCATCAGTTCACTGCTGCAAAAGACGGCGACCATTGGCGTTGGCCTATGTCGTTTACCGCAGCCGCGTCTGGAACAGCGGGTGCTGTTTCGCGAGCGTTATGCGTACTTTTGCGGCCAGCGCCATCGGCTGTTCGGGCAAGAGAATCTGACCCTGGAACAGCTCGCCGCAGAGAACTTCGTCAGCTTCACCAGTGACCAGTTGGGCGGCAACCTTTCTCCGCTGACGCTGTTCCGCGACCAGCAAGGCTTTACTGGCAAGATCGTCGCTTCATCGACGAGTTTCGAAGAGATTTACCGTTTGATCTGTGCAGGCTACGGCATTGGCTGCCTGCCGACGCACTTGGTGCGGCGGGATGTCGAACAAGGTTTGCTCTGGCGTTTGCCGCCGGAAGACGGGGTGGTGGATTTCGATATCCAGCTGTTGTGGAATCGTGAACAGAAGATGAGCCAGGCCGAAACCGTATTCCTCGAAAGCTTCCAGCACATGCTCAGTATTCGTGAGCCTGTGCTGTGAAGCTTTGATCGATCAGACGTGAGGGTCGCCTGGCGCTTTGCTCGGTACAGCATATTGCGGCTTCAGGTGGCCATCCTGATCGAGTAACCAGGCGTCCATGATCTGCCGCACCACAGGGCCGGCGACGCGACCACCGGCCTCACCGTTTTCGATCATCACCGAGATGACGATCTTCGGGTGTTCGGCCGGGGCGAAGCCAACAAACAAGGCGTTGTCGCGGTTACGCTCCAGGGTTTTCGCCCGGTTGTAGCGTTCGCCCTGCTTGATCGCCACCACTTGCGCGGTACCACTTTTGCCGGCGATGCGGTACTGAGCCCCCGCCGCTGCAGCTCGGGCAATCCCGCGCGCGTCGTGCATCACCATCTGCATGCCGTGGTTGACCTGCTCCCAGTCTCGCGGGTCTTTCAACAGGATGTTTGGCATCGGGTGCTCATCCACCGGTGCGACACCGTCCACGGTCTTGGCCAGGTGTGGTCGGTTCCAGACGCCCTTGTTGGCGATCAGCGCAGTGGCCTGGGCCAGTTGCAACGGCGTGACCTGCATGTAGCCCTGGCCGATGCCGAGGATCACGGTCTCGCCCGGGAACCAGGGCTGACGGCGCGTGGCGCGCTTCCAGGCCTGGGACGGCATCAGACCGGCAGACTCTTCGAACATGTCCAGCGAGACTTTCTCACCGAGGCCAAACATGGCCATGTAGTCGTGGAGGCGATCGATGCCCAACTTGTGGGCCAGGTCGTAAAAGTAGGTGTCGTTGGAGCGCATGATCGCCGCGTCCATGTCCACCCAACCGTCGCCGCTGTGGTTCCAGTTGCGGTATTTGTGATCGAAGTCCGGAAGTTGGTAATAACCAGGATCGAAGACACGAGTCTGCGGGGTCACGACCCCAGCATCCAGGCCAGCAATCGCCACTTCCGGCTTGATGGTTGATCCTGGTGCGTAGAGACCGCGCAAGACGCGGTTGAACAACGGCCGGTCGATGGAGTCGTGCAGCGCCGCGTATTCCTTGAAGCTGATACCCGTCACGAACATGTTCGGGTCGAAACTGGGTTTGCTGACCATGGCCAGCACTTCGCCGGTCGATGGATCGAGTGCAACCACGGAACCGCGACGATCACCCAACGCGTCCTCGGCAGCTTCCTGAAGTTTGACGTCGAGACTCAGGACAATGTTTTTGCCGGGGACTGGATCGGTGTGTTTGAGCACTCGCAACACACGGCCCTGTGCGTTGGTTTCGACTTCTTCGTAACCCACATGGCCGTGCAGTTCTGACTCGTAGAATTTTTCGATACCGGTCTTGCCGACGGATTGAGTGCCACGGTATTCCACCGTATCCAGGGCCTTGGATTCCTTCTCGTTGATGCGGCCGACGTAGCCGATCGAATGCGCGAAGTGCGCGCCCATCGGGTAGTGACGAACGAACTGTGGTTCGACGTCGATCCCGGGCAAGCGGAACTCGTTTACCGCGAGTGTCGCGATTTGTTCTTCGCTGAGTTCATAGAACAAGGTGACCGGTACAAACGGATGCCGCGCCTGCTTCATGGCCTTGTCGAACAGCGAGCGGTCTTCGGCCGGCAGGTGCAGCAGGTTGACGACCTCATCCAGTTCCTCTTTGACATCAGTGGCGCGTTCGCGGGTGATGGTCAGGTTGAAGCTGGGCCGGTTGTCTGCCAGAACTACGCCATTGCGGTCGTAGATCAATCCGCGGGTGGGGGTGATCGGCAGGACATGGACGCGGTTGTTTTCGGAGATTGTCGAGTGATAGTCGTACTCGACCACCTGCAGGACGTACATCCGCACGACCAGCGCGCAGGTAATGGCGACGACGAACAAGGCGCAAGCCATCAGTCTTTTATTGACCAGGCGCGTCTCTTTTTCGTGGTCCTTGATCGGTATCGGTTCAGGCATTTCTGCAGCAGCTCTTTGACGATAAAAGGACACGCCGATCCGTAGGCTTGAAATCAGTCCGTTAAAAAACGAGCTGCACCATACCAAAAACTGTGCGGTCACTTTAGTGCGATTTTCTCTAAGGGTTGTCCTTGAGGGCCAAAACGACGGTCGGCTTTTTTATGACTCGTGCGTTTGAATCAAGATTGATATTCCGATTCATGCATTTTTCTTGCAGGAGCGGCTGTAGATACTGGGTGCATGTCATTCCATTTTGTTTTTTTGGAGTTTTTACATGCATCCAAGATTTAAGCGATTACTTGGCTCGACAGGGTTTTCCATCGGCCTAGAACTACCTCTGGATAACGACTGGTCCAGCGATGGCCAGCGTCTGCGGATAGCCGAGGACAGGCCATTTGGTGTTCCCGACCTGAAGCAGCATGCAGCCATAGCGCGTCTTGCCGACAAGTCGGGTTTTCGCGCCCTGTGGGTCCGTGATGTGCCGGTTTACGATCCCAATTTTGGCGATGCGGCACAGGTCTTCGAAACCTTTTCTTATCTGGGTTACTTGGCCGGGATTACGGACAACATCATGCTCGGCACAGCGGCCGTTGTATTGCCGCTGCGGCAGCCTTGGCTCACGCTCAAGGCAGCCAACAGTGTCGATGAGTTGAGTGATGGACGCCTGCTCCTGGGTGTAGCCAGTGGCGACCGACCGCTGGAATATCCGTTGTTTGGAGTGGACTACGCTCAGCGGGGAGAGATCTTTCGCGATACAGTTGAGCTGTTGCGCAACCAGGGTGAAGGGCGACTGCCTGAGGGGGCTCGCTTGCTTCCGGAACGTGATCAGTCGGCGCCTTTGCTGGTGGCCGGTCTTGGTCAGCAATCTCCGGCATGGATTGGTCAACACATGGATGGATGGCTCGCCTACCCCGGCACTCCGGATGAGCATCTGCGTCGAGTGGGGTTGTGGCGGGAGGTCGGTGGCGATAAACCGTACATCAGCTTCGTTCACCTGGATCTGGCCGCCAATCCTCATGCGCCAATGCGGCGCGTGCGATTCGGTGGCAGCTGCGGGAGGCTGGCATTGATCGATGAGCTTCAGGCCTTGCGCGAGGCAGGTGTGCAGCACGTTGGCTTGCACCTGCGTCGTAGCGAAAGACCGGTTGCCGAGGTGATTGAAGAGATCGCTGAATTCGTACTGCCGAAGTTTCACTGATAATGCCGGGATAGCCGTTGGGCTATCCCTTTTCGTCGCGTCACTTTCCTGCGGACAAAACAAAACCCCTACCTGCATACGCAGATAGGGGTTTCGGAATTTAATCTTGACGATGACCTACTCTCACATGGGGAAACCCCACACTACCATCGGCGATGCATCGTTTCACTGCTGAGTTCGGGATGGGATCAGGTGGTTCCAATGCTCTATGGTCGTCAAGAAATTCGGTAGCCAGTTCGTGTTCTCTTGCGAGATCACGCGCCAGCGAATGGGTATGCGATAGATTTGTGTGTTTGTACTCGAACTTTCGGTTCGTTTCGTCTTCACACACCGCAATCTGGCCTCTTTCGAGTTCACAAATTGCTTGGGTGTTATATGGTCAAGCCTCACGGGCAATTAGTATTGGTTAGCTCAACGCCTCACAGCGCTTACACACCCAACCTATCAACGTCGTAGTCTTCGACGGCCCTTCAGGGGACTCAAGGTCCCAGTGAGATCTCATCTTGAGGCTAGTTTCCCGCTTAGATGCTTTCAGCGGTTATCTATTCCGAACATAGCTACCCGGCAATGCCACTGGCGTGACAACCGGAACACCAGAGGTTCGTCCACTCCGGTCCTCTCGTACTAGGAGCAGCCCCTCTCAAATCTCAAACGTCCACGGCAGATAGGGACCGAACTGTCTCACGACGTTCTAAACCCAGCTCGCGTACCACTTTAAATGGCGAACAGCCATACCCTTGGGACCGGCTTCAGCCCCAGGATGTGATGAGCCGACATCGAGGTGCCAAACACCGCCGTCGATATGAACTCTTGGGCGGTATCAGCCTGTTATCCCCGGAGTACCTTTTATCCGTTGAGCGATGGCCCTTCCATACAGAACCACCGGATCACTAAGACCTACTTTCGTACCTGCTCGACGTGTCTGTCTCGCAGTCAAGCGCGCTTTTGCCTTTATACTCTACGACCGATTTCCGACCGGTCTGAGCGCACCTTCGTACTCCTCCGTTACTCTTTAGGAGGAGACCGCCCCAGTCAAACTACCCACCATACACTGTCCTCGATCCGGATAACGGACCTGAGTTAGAACCTCAAAGTTGCCAGGGTGGTATTTCAAGGTTGGCTCCACGCGAACTGGCGTCCACGCTTCAAAGCCTCCCACCTATCCTACACAAGCAAATTCAAAGTCCAGTGCAAAGCTATAGTAAAGGTTCACGGGGTCTTTCCGTCTAGCCGCGGATACACTGCATCTTCACAGCGATTTCAATTTCACTGAGTCTCGGGTGGAGACAGCGCCGCCATCGTTACGCCATTCGTGCAGGTCGGAACTTACCCGACAAGGAATTTCGCTACCTTAGGACCGTTATAGTTACGGCCGCCGTTTACCGGGGCTTCGATCAAGAGCTTCGCGTTAGCTAACCCCATCAATTAACCTTCCGGCACCGGGCAGGCGTCACACCCTATACGTCCACTTTCGTGTTTGCAGAGTGCTGTGTTTTTAATAAACAGTCGCAGCGGCCTGGTATCTTCGACCGGCATGGGCTTACGCAGTAAATGCTTCACCCTCACCGGCGCACCTTCTCCCGAAGTTACGGTGCCATTTTGCCTAGTTCCTTCACCCGAGTTCTCTCAAGCGCCTTGGTATTCTCTACCCAACCACCTGTGTCGGTTTGGGGTACGGTTCCTGGTTACCTGAAGCTTAGAAGCTTTTCTTGGAAGCATGGCATCAACCACTTCGTGTTCTAAAAGAACACTCGTCATCAGCTCTCGGCCTTAGAATCCCGGATTTACCTAAGATTCCAGCCTACCACCTTAAACTTGGACAACCAACGCCAAGCTGGCCTAGCCTTCTCCGTCCCTCCATCGCAATAACCAGAAGTACAGGAATATTAACCTGTTTTCCATCGACTACGCTTTTCAGCCTCGCCTTAGGGACCGACTAACCCTGCGTCGATTAACGTTGCGCAGGAAACCTTGGTCTTTCGGCGTGGGTGTTTTTCACACCCATTGTCGTTACTCATGTCAGCATTCGCACTTCTGATACCTCCAGCAAGCTTCTCAACTCACCTTCACAGGCTTACAGAACGCTCCTCTACCGCATCACCTAAGTGATACCCGTAGCTTCGGTGTATGGTTTGAGCCCCGTTACATCTTCCGCGCAGGCCGACTCGACTAGTGAGCTATTACGCTTTCTTTAAAGGGTGGCTGCTTCTAAGCCAACCTCCTAGCTGTCTAAGCCTTCCCACATCGTTTCCCACTTAACCATAACTTTGGGACCTTAGCTGACGGTCTGGGTTGTTTCCCTTTTCACGACGGACGTTAGCACCCGCCGTGTGTCTCCCATGCTCGGCACTTGTAGGTATTCGGAGTTTGCATCGGTTTGGTAAGTCGGGATGACCCCCTAGCCGAAACAGTGCTCTACCCCCTACAGTGATACATGAGGCGCTACCTAAATAGCTTTCGAGGAGAACCAGCTATCTCCGAGCTTGATTAGCCTTTCACTCCGATCCACAGGTCATCCGCTAACTTTTCAACGGTAGTCGGTTCGGTCCTCCAGTTAGTGTTACCCAACCTTCAACCTGCCCATGGATAGATCGCCCGGTTTCGGGTCTATTCCCAGCGACTAGACGCCCTATTAAGACTCGCTTTCGCTACGCCTCCCCTATTCGGTTAAGCTCGCCACTGAAAATAAGTCGCTGACCCATTATACAAAAGGTACGCAGTCACCCAACAAAGTGGGCTCCCACTGCTTGTACGCATACGGTTTCAGGATCTATTTCACTCCCCTCTCCGGGGTTCTTTTCGCCTTTCCCTCACGGTACTAGTTCACTATCGGTCAGTCAGTAGTATTTAGCCTTGGAGGATGGTCCCCCCATATTCAGACAAAGTTTCTCGTGCTCCGTCCTACTCGATTTCATGACCAAGAGATTTTCGCGTACAGGGCTATCACCCACTATGGCCGCACTTTCCAGAGCGTTCCGCTAATCTCAAAGCCACTTAAGGGCTAGTCCCCGTTCGCTCGCCACTACTAAGGGAATCTCGGTTGATTTCTTTTCCTCAGGGTACTTAGATGTTTCAGTTCCCCTGGTTCGCTTCTTAAGCCTATGTATTCAGCTTAAGATACCTAACTTATGTTAGGTGGGTTCCCCCATTCAGACATCTCCGGATCAAAGTCTGTTTGCCGACTCCCCGAAGCTTTTCGCAGGCTACCACGTCTTTCATCGCCTCTGACTGCCAAGGCATCCACCGTATGCGCTTCTTCACTTGACCATATAACCCCAAGCAATCTGGTTATACTGTGAAGACGACATTCGCCGAAAATTCGCGATTAAACTCACAAATTTTACCTTAGCCTGAGCCGTTACCAGTGAAAGTAACGTTCAGTCTATCTTTCTATCACATACCCAAATTTTTAAAGAACGATCTAGCCAAAGACTAGAAATCAACATTCACCATCTCGCGATGGAATGCTCATTTCTAAGCTTTACACAATCAGAAGCAGTAGTGGTGGAGCCAAACGGGATCGAACCGTTGACCTCCTGCGTGCAAGGCAGGCGCTCTCCCAGCTGAGCTATGGCCCCGTATTGCTACAGGATCCCACACAAAAATTGGTGGGTCTGGGCAGATTCGAACTGCCGACCTCACCCTTATCAGGGGTGCGCTCTAACCAACTGAGCTACAGACCCAATTTCGGGCTGCTTCTTATCGTCTTCTTCAATGAATCAAGCAATTCGTGTGGGAACTTATGGAGCAGCTGATGTCGTCGATTAAGGAGGTGATCCAGCCGCAGGTTCCCCTACGGCTACCTTGTTACGACTTCACCCCAGTCATGAATCACACCGTGGTAACCGTCCTCCCGAAGGTTAGACTAGCTACTTCTGGTGCAACCCACTCCCATGGTGTGACGGGCGGTGTGTACAAGGCCCGGGAACGTATTCACCGCGACATTCTGATTCGCGATTACTAGCGATTCCGACTTCACGCAGTCGAGTTGCAGACTGCGATCCGGACTACGATCGGTTTTGTGGGATTAGCTCCACCTCGCGGTTTGGCAACCCTCTGTACCGACCATTGTAGCACGTGTGTAGCCCAGGCCGTAAGGGCCATGATGACTTGACGTCATCCCCACCTTCCTCCGGTTTGTCACCGGCAGTCTCCTTAGAGTGCCCACCATTACGTGCTGGTAACTAAGGACAAGGGTTGCGCTCGTTACGGGACTTAACCCAACATCTCACGACACGAGCTGACGACAGCCATGCAGCACCTGTCTCAATGTTCCCGAAGGCACCAATCCATCTCTGGAAAGTTCATTGGATGTCAAGGCCTGGTAAGGTTCTTCGCGTTGCTTCGAATTAAACCACATGCTCCACCGCTTGTGCGGGCCCCCGTCAATTCATTTGAGTTTTAACCTTGCGGCCGTACTCCCCAGGCGGTCAACTTAATGCGTTAGCTGCGCCACTAAGAGCTCAAGGCTCCCAACGGCTAGTTGACATCGTTTACGGCGTGGACTACCAGGGTATCTAATCCTGTTTGCTCCCCACGCTTTCGCACCTCAGTGTCAGTATCAGTCCAGGTGGTCGCCTTCGCCACTGGTGTTCCTTCCTATATCTACGCATTTCACCGCTACACAGGAAATTCCACCACCCTCTACCATACTCTAGCTCGACAGTTTTGAATGCAGTTCCCAGGTTGAGCCCGGGGATTTCACATCCAACTTAACGAACCACCTACGCGCGCTTTACGCCCAGTAATTCCGATTAACGCTTGCACCCTCTGTATTACCGCGGCTGCTGGCACAGAGTTAGCCGGTGCTTATTCTGTCGGTAACGTCAAAACAATTACGTATTAGGTAACTGCCCTTCCTCCCAACTTAAAGTGCTTTACAATCCGAAGACCTTCTTCACACACGCGGCATGGCTGGATCAGGCTTTCGCCCATTGTCCAATATTCCCCACTGCTGCCTCCCGTAGGAGTCTGGACCGTGTCTCAGTTCCAGTGTGACTGATCATCCTCTCAGACCAGTTACGGATCGTCGCCTTGGTGAGCCATTACCTCACCAACTAGCTAATCCGACCTAGGCTCATCTGATAGCGCAAGGCCCGAAGGTCCCCTGCTTTCTCCCGTAGGACGTATGCGGTATTAGCGTCCGTTTCCGAGCGTTATCCCCCACTACCAGGCAGATTCCTAGGCATTACTCACCCGTCCGCCGCTCGCCACCAGGTACAAGTACCCGTGCTGCCGCTCGACTTGCATGTGTTAGGCCTGCCGCCAGCGTTCAATCTGAGCCATGATCAAACTCTTCAGTTCAAACATCTTTGGGTTTTTAAGAAACCCTAAACTTGGCTCAGCAATCGTTGGTTACATCTTTGATTTCTCGCGGAGTAACTTGTGATGCTGATAATCTTGTTGACTATCAGTCTGACTCCACAAGCACCCACACGAATTGCTTGATTCAGTTGTTAAAGAGCGGGTGGTTAAGATCTTTCGTCTCAACCGAGGCGCGCATTCTACAGCGTCCTCTGTATCTGTCAAGCGGTTATTTTCATAAGTTTTCAAAGTTTCCTCTGCAACTTCAACCACTTGCGCTTCCGATCTCTCGTTAGCGGGAGGCGAATTCTACAGCGTTACTCGCTGCTGTCAACACCTCTTTTTCACCGCTTTCGACCGAGAAGATCGAATCGTCAATAAGACGAAAACACACGGCCTTACCAACTCCTTCCAGGCCTCGATGAACTGAAGCAAGCCACTGCCGAAAGCTGCGTAACTCTTTGTTTACCAAGGAGTTTTCCGTTTCGACTGCGCCGGAAGTGGGGCGAATTATAGACTTCCAGAATCTGCCGTCAACCCCTAATTTGGCTTTTCTATCAAGACGCTCAAAATCACTGCTTATATATAGACGCCACCGTCATGAATGCGCAGTATATTGCCCAATACAAAGAACAACACTCTCGCTTCCTACTTTGGACGATGCCTAGCAATGAATGATCATCCCCGCAGCCTTGCCTCGACCCTTTTTTCGGTCGGCCTGCTATTGATAGCCATGGCATCGATCCAGTCCGGTGCCTCTCTGGCCAAAAGCATGTTCCCCATTGTCGGCGCTCAAGGGACCACTACCCTGCGACTGATCTTCGCCAGCGTGATCATGCTGCTACTCCTGCGACCGTGGCGGGCGAAGCTCACCGCAAAATCCCTGCGCACCGTCATCGTCTACGGTATGGCCCTGGGCGGCATGAACTTCCTCTTCTATATGTCTTTGCGCACTGTCCCTCTGGGTATCGCGGTAGCGCTGGAGTTCACCGGACCATTGGCGGTAGCCATCTATGCCTCTCGTCGCGCGATCGACTTTTTATGGATCGCCCTGGCCGCCGCCGGCTTGTTGCTATTAATACCAACAGGGGCAACGACAGCCGGAATCGACCTGGTAGGTGCCGGCTACGCCTTGGGAGCGGGTGTCTGCTGGGCGTTGTACATTCTGTTTGGCCAGAAGGCCGGCGCCGACAATGGCGTGCAGACCGCAGCATTAGGGGTGATGATTGCCGCACTGTTCGTCGCCCCCATCGGCATCGTCCATGCCGGTGCCGCACTGCTGACTCCATCGCTGATCCCCGTGGCCATCGGCGTCGCCCTATTGTCCACCGCCCTGCCCTACACACTGGAGATGGTCGCCCTCACACGGATGCCTACCCGGACCTTCGGCACATTGATGAGCATTGAACCCGCGATCGGCGCACTGTCCGGATTGTTGTTCCTCCAGGAATACCTCTCACTGTCACAGTGGATGGCTATCATGTGCATCATTCTGGCTTCCATTGGCGCAACCATGACCATGGGGAGTGCCGCCAAGCCTGCGGTCGCAGCGGATTGATACCGGATTTGACGAGGGTCTGGTATTTGCCGCTCAATTAGGCCATGTTTAGGCCCGCAACCCAGTGTCAGACATGGATTTTTCAGGATAGGGATATCAGAACGCTTCGAGCAAAAAGCGAAAACAGCCAGACCCGGGCACAAAGATCCGGGGACGCTATTAAGGACAGCAATGAAACGAATTTTGATACTGATCGCCGTACTTGCAGTTGCGGGCTGCGCGGCGACATCGGAAACGCATACCAAACGCGGCAAAAAAGGACTGCATATCAACTGTTCGGGGCTGTCGTCATCCTGGGACAAGTGCTACACCAGCGCAGCCAACTCGTGTACACCCAAGGGATACAAAGTCATCGCCAAATCGGGAGATGGTGTGGAGGAACCGGGCGATTATCCGTTTGGTCTCAACCCCGCCGGCTATACCAGCCGCAGCATGATCGTCATCTGCAAATAGGTTGATGCCGCCTTGTCAGGTTCGTGGACCCGCGATCTGGCGGCCAATCTCATCGTAACTGGACTTCAGAACTGCACGCTGAATGTCTGGAGTCGCCAGCATTCGCGCCACAACCAGCGCACCGATGCATTGCGACAGAATCGCCCAGGCCAGGCTGTCGCTTTCCAGAACCCGCGCCCAACTCTCCTGAAGCCGACAGATCCAGTGTTCCGCCTGCTGACGAACCACCACGTCTGAGCGGGCAATCTCGGCTCCCAATGCCGGCAAAGCACAACCGGACTCAGGGTGCTCGACATGGGCCATGCTCAGATAGTGCTTCAGGCAGCGTTCGAATCTGTCGCGGTCCTGGTCAGCGCCCAATCGCTCCAGGCTTTGGCATAGCTCACGCTCGACAATTGAGGCGAACAGTTCATCCTTTGATGAAAAGTGGCTGTAGAAAGCCCCGCCGCTCAAGCCGATCGCCTTCATCAAGCCGTCGACACCCACCGTGGAAAAACCGGACTTCTTGGCCGATATCGCACTGCTTTCCAGTAGTTTCTCTTTGGTTTCCTGCTTGTGATTGGCCGAGTAACGCATTGCCTTGCCCTCAGAATTTGATCGCCTTGACGCCTGCCAAATCGTAGCATAACGTTCGTTCAGTTAACGATCGTTTAGCAAAGGGATCTACCCATGAATAATAAGAAGGTCGTACTGGTTGTAGGTGCAGGGGATGCCACGGGCGGCGCCATTGCCAAACGTTTTGCACGGGAAGGATTTGTCGTCTGCGTCACCCGTCGTAGCGCAGACAAACTGCAGCCCTTGGTGGATGCCATCAAGGCCGATGGTGGTGAAGCACACGGTTTTGCCTGCGATGCGCGCAAGGAAGAGGATGTGATTGCGCTGATCGAGCAGATCGAAAGCCAGATCGGCCCAATTGAAGCGTTCGTCTTCAATATCGGCGCCAATGTGCCTTGCAGCATTCTCGAAGAAACGGCCCGCAAGTATTTCAAGATCTGGGAAATGGCCTGCTTCTCAGGGTTTCTCAACGCCCGTGAAGTGGCCAAGCGCATGGCCAGGCGCCAACGCGGCACGATCCTGTTCACCGGTGCTACCGCCGGCATGCGCGGTGCAGCGGGGTTTGCGGCATTTTCCGGAGCCAAGCACGGAATTCGTGCCCTGGCGCAAAGCATGGCTCGTGAACTGGGGCCGATGAATATTCACGTTGCCCACGTCGTCGTCGACGGTGCGATCGATACCGATTTTATCCGCGACAGCTTTCCCGAGAAGTACGCGACCAAGGACCAGGATGGCATCCTCAACCCCGAGCACATCGCCGAGAATTATTGGTACCTGCACAGCCAGCCCCGGGACGCATGGACCTTCGAGCTGGACCTGCGCCCCTGGAACGAACGCTGGTAAGCCCTCCCCACAACAATAATTAGAGTGCATCGACCATGAGCAAAACCGTGGAGTTCTTTTTCGACCTCGGCAGCCCCGCCACCTACCTTGCCTACACACAACTGCCGAAGATCTGCGAGCAGACGGACAGCCAGTTGATCTACGTACCAATGCTGCTGGGCGGTGTGTTCAAAGCCACTGGCAATGCCTCCCCGGCGACCATCCCGGCCAAGGGCAGCTACATGTTTCAGGACCTGGACCGCTACGCCAAACGTTACGGTGTGCCATTGAAGTACAACCCGCATTTTCCGATCAACACCCTGATGCTCATGCGTGCCGTCACTGGCATGCAATTGCGCCACCCCGAACGCTTTCAGGCGTTCATCGACTGCCTGTTTCACGCCCTCTGGATTGATGGCCGCAGCCTCGATGACCTGGCGACCGTCGCATCAGTGCTGACACAGAACGGTTTCGATCCAGATGAGGTGCTGGCCCTGACGGCTGATGAGCAAGTCAAGGCAGTGCTCAAGGACAACACCGAGAAAGCGGTGCAACGCGGCGTCTTCGGTGCACCCAGCATGTTTGTTGGCAATCAGCTGTTCTTCGGCCAGGATCGACTGGACTTCGTCCTTGAAGCCTTGAGCTAAATCTCAATCACCAACCGCCGCTGGGCAGCTCCCGAAACGAGCAGCTCATGGGCTCCCTCAGCGGTTTGCAATGTGAACTGCCGAGGATCAACCAACGGCTTGAGCTTACCCGTTTCAATCAACAGTGCCGCCTCCCGAAGAATCTCCCCGTGATGCTCACGTCCCTTGCCCGTCAGTAGCGGCAACAAGGTGAACACGCCTGAGTAGGTTGCCCCGCGAAACGAAAGCGGCGCCAAACTGTGCTGCCCCCATCCAAGACAGCTCACCACGTGCCCTTCGTAAACGCGCGCAGCCTTGAACGATGCATCAAGGGTTTCACCGCCCACCGTGTCATAGACGATATCGAAGCCCTCCCCGCCCGTATGCTCCGCCACATAGTCTTCAACAGACGTCTTGCGATAATCGATGAACGTCGCGCCGAAACCCTCGATGTTTGCCTGCTGTTTCTCGGAGCCTGTGGCAAATACCTCGGCACCAAAGGCACGGGCTATTTGTACGGCAACGTGGCCAACACCACCCGCGCCCCCATGAACCAGCACTTTCTGACCCGCTCGCACCCGAGCCCGGTCCACCAAGCCCTCCCACGCCGTAATCAGTACCAACGGCAATCCCGCCGCCTCGCGCAGACTCAGATTGCCCGGCTTGCGCGCCAGCAACCGTGCATCGACTGCGGCGAATTCAGCCAGTGAGCCCTGCACACCGCCGATTCCGGTGGCCATGGCATAAACCTCATCGCCCGGCAGCCATCCATTGACGCCCTCCCCCAAGGCCTCAACGGTTCCCGCGAGATCAATGCCCAATATCGCCGGTAAAGGCTGACGCGCATGGGCAGCCTGACCCGCGCGGATTTTCCCGTCCAGCGGGTTCACCCCGCTGGCCTTGATCCTCACCAACACCTGACCCGCTGCAGGCACCGGTCGTTGAATGGAAGCCAAGCGTAGCGGCGCGTTAGCCGAGTCGACAATCAGGGCACGCATTTCAAGTGAGTCAGTCATTTCGCCTATTCCCGTCAGAGGTAGCTGAGGGACAAATCCTCTGCCAACTCACTCATGCCGATAAGAGGCTAAATAGCTATAGTGATCATGCCGATTTGGCATCAATGAGAATCCCTGTGGACAAACTCAATGCAATGGCAATCTTCGTCCGTGTCGTCGAGCGCGGCAGTTTTTCTGCCGTTGCCCGAGAGATGCAGACCAGCCAGCCAACCATCAGCAAAGTGCTGCGCGCGCTGGAAAGCGAATTGGGCGGAAAGCTGATTGCCCGCAGCACCCGTCAACTGTCCCTGACCGACGAAGGTCAGCGGTACTACAACGAATGTCTCCAGATCCTGGCCGCCGTGGACGCGGCCGAGCACAGTTTTCAATCAGGACGCGAAACTGTTGCCGGCAACTTGAGAATCGGATCCTCCGTAAGCTTCGGACGGTTGCAGATTGCCGCTCGCCTTCCCGCGTTCCTGAAGCGCTATCCCCAAATCAACATAGACCTGCAGTTGAGCGATCAGAACCAGGACCTGGTCAGTGAAGGACTGGACGTCACGTTCAGGATCGGCGAGCTGAATGACAGCGGTTTGATCGCCCGTCACATCGGCACCACGCACCGGGTGACCGTCGCAACGCCCGACTACTTAAGAGAACACGGCCAGCCGCAAACACCAGAGGAATTGAACGGGCACAATTGCCTGCAGTTCAACCTGCTGAACAGTCAGAATCTATGGATTTACGAGAAAGATGCCCGGCACCACGAAGTGCGAATCAAGGGCAATGCGCAAAGCAACAACTCCGAGGCGATCCGCGAGATGGTGCTGGGGGGACTGGGGATTGCGCTGTCGCCGGTGTGGCTGTTCAGCGAGGATTTGAAGGCCGGGCGAGTGAAAGCGATTTTGCTGGACTACACCGCGCAGTCACTACCGATTCATGCCGTGTCCCCGGCGAATCGTCGCCAATCCGCCAGGGTCAAGGCCTTTGTCGACTATATGAGTCAGGCGCTGGAAACAGCGCCTGAACTCCAACCGATCAAATAGCCGCAGTACGGGTGTTCAGCCACTCAAGGGCTGCACCGTCGAGCAACGGGCTCAAGCGCTCGCGCACCTCGGCGTGGTAAGCGTTGAACCACTGCTTCTCCTCCAGCGTCAGCAACGACGGCTCCAGGCATCGAGTGTCGATCGGGCACAGGGTCAGGGTTTCGAACTTCAGGAATTCACCGAATTCGCTTTTGCCCGCTTCGCGGTTCAACACCAGGTTCTCGATCCGCACACCCCAGCGGCCCGGACGGTAAGTGCCCGGCTCGATGGAAGTGATCATGCCGGGTTGCATCGCGGTTTGCGGTGCCGCTGCAGCCTGATACGCGATGACCTGCGGACCTTCGTGGACATTGAGGAAGTAACCGACGCCATGACCGGTGCCGTGACCATAATCAACGCTTTCGGCCCAGATCGGCGCACGGGCAATGGAATCGAGCAACGGCGACAGAATGCCTTTCGGGAATTGTGCACGGGACAAGGCAATCACGCCTTTGAGCACCCGCGTGCAATCGCGCTTCTGCTCATCCGTCGGCGTACCGACCGGCACCATCCGCGTGATGTCGGTGGTACCGCCCAGGTATTGGCCACCGGAGTCGATCAGTAACAGGCCGTCGCCCTCGATCACCGCGTGCTCTTCTTCGGTGGCGTGGTAATGCGGCATGGCGCCATTGGCGTTGAACGCGGCAATGGTGTTGAAACTGAGCGACACATAACCCGGCCGACGGGTACGGGCGGCGGTCAGGTGTTCGTCGATGGTCAGTTCGGTGATGCGCTCACGACCCAACGCGGTATCCAGCCAGGTGAAGAATTCGCACAGCGCCGCGCCATCCTGCTCCATGGCCTGACGAATATGCTCGGCATCGGCCAGGCTTTTCTGCGATTTGGCCAGGGTGGTCGGGTTCAGGCCTTCGACCAGTTTCACGCCACTGTCCAGGTTATCCAGCAAACCCGCCGTGACCCGCGCCGGGTCGACTTGCAGGCTCGCGCCACTTGGCACCGCACGCAATGCGGCGGCCACTTCGGTGTAATCGCGCAGGGTCACGCCGTCTTGTTCGAGGATCGAGCGCAGCTCGGCGCTGACTTTGCTCAGGGCCACGAACAGAGTGGCTTGCTCCTGGCTGATCAAGGCAAAGGACACGAACACCGGGTTGAACGACACATCGCCGCCACGCAGGTTGAACAGCCAGGCGATGTCATCGAGGGTGGCGATGAAGTGCCAGTCGGCACCGCGCTCTTTCAATACTTCACGCAGCTTCGCGAGTTTTTCACCACGGCTGACTGTCGCCTGAGGCGGCAAGTGTTGATAGATCGGCTCATTCGGCAGGCTCGGACGATCGCTCCAGACTTCGCTCAACAGGTCGATGTCGGTGCGCAGACGTGCGCCGCGTTCTTCAAGCTTGCCACCCAACGTACGCGCCGAGGCCACGGCCATCACCGCCCCGTCCACCGCGACGACGCCGCCTTCAGGGGTTTGCTCGGCCAGCCAGTCCAGCGGGCCGGGCTGACCCGGTTGCAGCTTGACCAATTCGATGCCGCTGCCCTTGAGTTCCTTGGTCGCTTGTTCCCAATAACGACTGTCGGCCCAAACGCCGGCAAAGTCCTGTGTCACGATCAATGTGCCGACCGAGCCATGGAAGCCCGACAGCCATTGCCGTCCTTGCCAATAGCCCGGCAGGTATTCCGACAGGTGCGGGTCGGCCGACGGCACCAGCAGGGCATGAATGCCCTCCCGGCTCATCAGCTCGCGGGTTTGCGCCAGGCGCTCGGGCACCGATCCATTGATCGAAGGCTGCGTACTCATCGTGTCTCCTGCTAACCACTTCATCATTATTGTGTAGTACCGATCCAGGTCGGCGCTTTATGGCTCTACTGCCAGAATGCCGGAGCACTGGCGCAGGCCGCTTTAATCAGTTGTACCGCTTGATCGATATCCTGCTCGGTGGTGAATCGCCCCAGGCTCAAGCGAATGGTGCGACTCGCCGAGCGGACGTCATGCCCCAGGGCCAGCAACACGTGGGACGGAGCATGGCTGGCGGAGTTGCAGGCCGAGGTCGCGGAAAACGCGATCGAAGTGCTCAACGCCGCGGAATTGAACTCGCCTTCGTTGAAGGTCAGGCTCAGGGTATGGGGAATGCGTTGGGTCGCGCTGCCATTAAGGCGCACGCCGGGAATGCTCAGCAGCGGCTCGAGCAAGCGCTCCCGCAGTCGCGCGATCGTGGTTTTTTCTTCATCGAACAATTGCGCCGCCAACGCGAAGGCCACGCCCATTGCCGCAATCTGGTGGGTCGCCAGGGTGCCGGAACGCAAACCACCTTCGTGACCGCCGCCGTGGATCTGCGCCTGCAAACGCTGTTGCGCGCGGGGGCCGACATACAGCGCGCCGATGCCTTTGGGGCCGTAGATTTTGTGGGCGGAAAATGACATCAGGTCCACTGGCAATCGAGCCAGATCGATCGCCACTTTCCCCGCGCCCTGGGCCGCGTCGACATGGAACAACGCATCACGAGCACGCACCACCTCGCCGATGGCCGCGATGTCATTGACGGTGCCCAGCTCATTGTTGACCAGCATCAGCGACACCAGAAAGGTGTCCTCGCGCATCGCCTCGCTGACCGCTTGCGGGGTGATCAAGCCTTGCTCATCCGGCACCAGATAAGTTACCGCAACACCGGCGTCCTGCAATTGTTTCGCGGTGTCGAGAATCGCCTTGTGTTCGATCTGGCTGGTGATGACATGGCCGCCTGAAACCCCACGGGCCTGGGCCACGCCCTTGAGGGCAAGGTTGTTCGATTCGGTGGCGCCGGAGGTCCAGACGATCTGTTCCGCCTGGCCACCGACCAGCTCGGCCACCTGACGCCGGGCCTGCTCGACCGATTGCCGGGCCTGCTGGCCAAACGCATGGGAGCTGGACGCCGGGTTGCCGAAGTTACCGCTGAAACCCAGACACTCGACCATGACCTTGATGACCCGCTCATCCACCGGCGTGGTGGCGGCGTAGTCGAAATACAACGGACGTTTATTCATAAAAGACTCGCAGAGCGTGTTCCGGGATCAGGAGGCTCGTGACTGCAAACGTCAAAGCGCAGCCTTGTGAGCTACGCAGATATTTCAGCACGTTAGAAATACCTGATCGGAGGCCGTTAAAGAAGAACAACTTCATTTAAAAGTGCGTAGGAACGCTCCTGAAGTCGAGCTTAACAGGCATCGGGCAACCGGTTGAAGCAATGCGTCAGCTAAAGCTTTCCAGCAACAACGGATACAGCGAAACCACCAGCAGCGCGGCCATACCCCAGTTGAACAGACGCAACCAGCGGCGGTCCTTCAGCACATTGCGCAACAGCGTGCCGCAGGCGGCCCAGACACCGACGCTCGGCAGGTTGATCAGGGCGAACACCGCGGCAATCACGACCACGTTGGTGAAATAGCCCTGCATCGGTGTGTAGGTGCTGATGGCACCAATGGCCATGATCCAGGCCTTGGGATTGACCCATTGAAACGCGGCCGCCCCCAGGTAACTGATCGGCCGGGCCTCACTCTGCCCATCATCGGAAACGGGCCCGGAATGGGCAATTTTCCATGCCAGGTACAGCAAATACGCCGCGCCGACGTAACGCAGAACCGTATAGAGCACTGGATAGGTTTGAAACACTGCACCCAGGCCAAAACCCACCGCCACGACGAGCACGAAGAAGCCGCAGGTGATGCCAAGCATGTGGGGGATGGTGCGGTTAAAGCCGAAGTTCACACCCGATGCCAGCAACATCGTGTTGTTCGGGCCAGGCGTGATCGAGGTGACGAGGGCAAACAGGGCGAAGCCCAGCAGCAGATCGAGCGAGAGCGTCATGGGTGGCAGTCCATCAAGGTCAGTCAGGTATTGACCCTATCGCACACCCCGAGGGAAACCCACGGACAGTTACGCAAAACTTCGAGCAGTACAGTCGCTCAGCTTGGGCGGCCGTGCAGTTGTACGGCACGTTCGGCGTTCATTTCGCCTTGTTTGTCGAAACTGAACGATTTCTGCGGTTCGCCCAGCAGCGCGGCTTTTTTCGCCTGGTATTCATCGAAGGACAAGCCGCGACGATTCAAGGACTCCAGCGCCAGTTGCTTGCTTTCTTCAGCGGTGTAGGGCCGCAGTTCCGGGGAGACATGGCTGGCACATCCGGCGAGAACGGAGGCTGCAAGCAGCAAGAAAGTGGCAAGTAGAGGTTTCATTGTCTGGCGTCCTGACATCTGGGTTCGGGGCAATGAACACAGGCTACTCGCGCCTCCGGGCGAGCAGAAATCAACGCTCTCGATAGTGGCTATCAACTTTGCCTAACGTCACTTTGGCGAGCGCCTCATATCTCCAAACGATCTATAAATATTAATTTAATGTCTTTTACGGAATAACAACGAAGCTCTATAACAACTCCATCGCTTTTCACGCACTGTTGCTCAGGCAACTGTTTGTCAGGCAACAGTTATTCAACAAACAGCCCTTCAAATCGAACAGCGCTGACCGCCCCATGCGCTACAAGTCCCGTAAAACGGGGCCCCGAGGGATTGGTACAGCTCTTGCTGAGTATGGGAAAAGCGCAGTGATTGCTCACTGCTCCCACAGCAACTGTTTAAAAAAGGAACTGATCATGTCGCGTCCATTGAAAGTCGTTGCCCTCTCCGGCGGTACCTGGCGTCCGTCCCGCACGTTAGTGCTGACCCAGGCGCTGTTGGCCGAACTGGCCGGGCAATTGCCGATCGAGAGCAAGCTGATCGAACTGGGCGACATCGCCCGACCACTGGGCGCTGCACTGTCGCGCCAGGAACTGAGCGCAGACATCGAAGCCGAGCTGCAAGCCATCGAGAACGCCGACCTGCTGATCGTCGCCGCACCGGTCTATCGCGGTTCCTATCCGGGTCTGCTCAAGCACTTGTTCGACCTGATCGACCTGAATGCGCTGATCGACACCCCGGTACTGCTCGCCGCCACCGGTGGCAGCGAACGGCATGCGCTGGTGCTCGATCATCAGCTGCGGCCACTGTTCAGTTTCTTCCAGGCCCTGACGCTGCCGATCGGCGTCTACGCCACCGAAGCCGATTTCGCCAATTACCAAATAACCAGTGAGCCCTTGAAGGCCCGCATTCGTCTTGCCGCAGAACGCGCCGCGCCGTTATTCGGCGTGCACCCCAAAAATCTGCTAAAAATCGCTTAAGGATTTCTTCATGGATGTTTTCTGGTTTCTGCCGACCCATGGCGATGGCCATTACCTGGGTACCACGCTGGGTGCTCGCCCGGTGACGCTCAACTACCTCAAACAAGTAGCCCAGGCCGCTGACAGCCTCGGCTACCACGGCGTGCTGATTCCCACCGGGCGTTCCTGCGAGGACTCATGGGTAATCGCCTCGGCGCTGGTGCCACTGACCGAACGCTTGCGTTATCTGGTGGCGATCCGGCCGGGGATCATCTCGCCGACAGTTTCGGCGCGCATGGCGGCCACCCTGGATCGACTGTCCAACGGCCGCTTGCTGATCAACGTGGTGACCGGCGGCGACCCGGACGAAAACCGTGGCGACGGCATCTTCCTCGATCACAGCGAACGCTACGAAGTCACCGACGAATTCCTGAAAATCTGGCGCCGGGTACTGCAAGGCGAATCGGTGGATTTCGAAGGCAAGCACCTGCAGGTGCAGAACGCCAAGGCGCTCTATCCGCCGGTGCAGAAACCGTATCCGCCGTTGTACTTCGGTGGTTCTTCCGAAGCGGCCCATGAGCTGGCTGCCGAGCAGGTCGATGTCTACCTGACCTGGGGTGAACCGCCGGCCGCTGTGGCGGAAAAACTCGCCGATGTGCGTGAGCGTGCAGCACGTAACGGGCGCACGGTGAAGTTCGGGATTCGCTTGCACGTGATTGTTCGCGAGACGGCCGAAGAGGCCTGGAAAGCCGCCGACAAACTCATCGAGCACATCAGCGACGAGACCATCGCCGCCGCGCAAAAGTCGTTCTCGCGCTTCGATTCCGAAGGTCAACGGCGCATGGCGGCGTTGCATGACGGGCGGCGTGACAACCTGGAAATCTCCCCCAACCTCTGGGCCGGTGTCGGTCTGGTGCGTGGCGGTGCCGGGACTGCGCTGGTGGGCGATCCGCAGCAAGTGGCGGCGCGGATCAAGGAATACGCGGACCTGGGGATCGAGAGTTTCATCTTCTCCGGCTACCCGCACCTCGAAGAGGCTTATCGTTTTGCCGAGCTGGTGTTCCCGCTGCTGCCTGAGCCGTACGCAAGCCTTGCGGGGCGGGGCGTCACCAACCTTACTGGGCCGTTTGGCGAAATGATCGCCAATGATGTTCTCCCGGCTCACGCCAAAGCCTGATCCTGACCTCGGTCCTGTAGGAGCTGCCGCAGGCTGCGATCTTTTGACTTCAAAGATCAACATCAAAAGATCGCAGCCTGCGGTGGTCCATCGACATATAGGAAATTCCGCGTGACTGCCAAACCGCTAAGCGCCCTGTTATCCCCGTTGCAAACTGCCCGCCAGTTGGCCGCCGAGTTTGCCCTGACTGCCGTCGAGCGTGATGAACGCGGCGGTACGCCGAAAGCCGAACGTGACGCCCTGCGCCACAGCGGCCTGCTCGCCTTGAGTATTCCCACCCAGTACGGCGGCCTCGGTGGCAGCTGGACGGAAACCCTGACCATCGTGCGCGAGTTCTCCAAGGTCGACAGTTCGATTGCCCATGTTTTCGGCTTTCATCACCTGATGCTCGCCACCGTGCGCCTGTTCGCCCGTCCCGATCAGTGGCAGCCGTGGTTCGAACAAACCGCGCGCAAGAACTGGTTCTGGGGTAACGCCCTTAACCCGCTGGACACCCGCACCGTGGTGAAAAACCTCGGTGGCTGGCGTGAGTTTTCCGGCAAGAAAAGCTTCTGCTCCGGCGCCAGCGACTCGGAAATGCTGATCGCCTCGGCCGTCGATGAAAGTGCCGGCGGCAAGCTGTTGATCGCCGCCATTCCCAGCGGCCGCAGCGGCATCACCTTGCACAACGACTGGAACAACATGGGCCAGCGCCAGACCGACAGCGGCAGCGCCTCATTCGAACGGGTGCGGGTCGAAGAGTCGGAACTGCTGCTCGATCCGGGACCGTTGAGCACGCCGTTCGCCTGCCTGCGGCCGCTGATCGCCCAGTTGACGTTCACGCACATGTTCCTCGGCATTGCCGAAGGCGCCTTCGAAGAAGCGCGTCAATACACCCTCACCGAGACCCGGCCATGGCACAAATCCAGTGCTCAGGATGTGCGCCAGGACCCTTACGTGCTCAGCCATTACGGTGAATTCTGGGTGGCGCTTGAAGGCGTTCGGTTGTTGGTGGAACGGGCTGCCGATCTGCTCGACAAGGCCTGGGCCAAAGGTCCGAATCTCAGCGCCGACGAGCGCGGACATTTGGCAACAGCCATCGCCACGGCCAAGGTCGCCGCCACGCGCAACGGCCTGGAAATCTGTAGTCGGCTGTTCGAAGTGACCGGCGCGCGTTCGACTCACGCCTCACTGCGACTGGACCGCCACTGGCGCAACCTGCGCACGCAAACCCTTCACGACCCGGTGGATTACAAACTCCATGAACTGGGCGACTGGGCGTTGAACCAGTCCCTGCCGATTCCGACTTTTTATTCATAGCCTTCCCTTCATGGAGAGTGCCTCATGCAGCTGCTGACCTTACCGCCCTCGCCCGCCCTGGCCACCTCGATCCGCGCCACCGCGCAGGTGTTCGAAGACCCGAAATCCCAGGCCTTGCTCGCGCATTTGCAACAAGTCGCGCCGAGTGAAGCCAGCGTGCTGATCATCGGTGAAACCGGCACCGGCAAGGAGTTGGTGGCGCGACATATCCACAACCTCAGCGCCCGGCGCAACCGGCCATTCGTGGCGGTGAACTGCGGTGCGTTCTCCGAATCCCTGGTCGAGGCCGAACTGTTCGGCCACGAAAAAGGCGCGTTCACCGGCGCGTTGAGCGCCAAGGCCGGCTGGTTCGAAGAGGCCGACGGCGGCACGTTGTTCCTCGATGAAATCGGCGATCTGCCGATGGCGATTCAGGTCAAGTTGCTGCGAGTGCTGCAGGAGCGCGAAGTGGTGCGACTGGGCTCGCGCAAAAGCATTCCCATCGACGTGCGGGTGCTGGCGGCGACCAATGTGCAACTGGAGAAAGCCATCAACGCCGGGCACTTCCGTGAGGACCTGTATTACCGCCTCGACGTGGTCAGCCTGGAATTGAGCCCGCTGCGTGATCGCCCCGGCGACATCCTGCCGCTGACCCGGCATTTCGTCGAGTCCTACAGCCAGCGTCTGGGCTACGGCACCATCACCATCAGCAAAGAGGCCGAACTCAAACTGCGCAGCTACAGCTGGCCGGGCAATATTCGCAAGCTGGAAAACGTCATTCACCACACCCTGCTGATCTGCCGCAACGGCGTGATCGAACGCGATGACCTGCGTCTGTCGAACATGCGCATCGAGCGTCAGGACGATTACCACAGCAACGTCGACGACTCCCCGGAAGCCTTGCTCGATCGGGCCTTTCAAAAGCTCTTCGAGGAACAGGCCGGCGCGTTGCACGAGAAAGTCGAAGACGCCTTGCTGCGGGCGGCCTATCGCTTCAGCCACTACAACCAGGTGCACACCGCTGCGCTGCTGGGGTTGAGCCGCAACGTGACCCGCACGCGACTGATCAAGATCGGCGAACTGGCGGTGAACAAGCGCCGGCCCACGGAAAACGTGCAAGGCGAGCGCTTGATGCAGTTGTCGATTTAACTCACCAGATTGCAATGCAGCGCGTTGTCATGGCTGCGTTCCAGGCTGTGCAACACCTGGAACGAGTCGAAGGTGACGGTTTTCGCCTGATGGGCGCGGATCAGTTGCCAGAAATCCTGCTCGCCGCTTTCAAACCCCTGAAACGCGGCCTCCCCGGCCTCGCGGGTTTGCCATTGCAGGTAATTGAGCACCCGCCGGCCGTCGTCGCTGGCCTGGATGCTAGCGCTCAGAAACCCGGTGTGGCGCTGGGCCAGACGTTCGGTTTGTGCCGACAGCGCCGACACCAGCGCCGGTTGCTGATGGGGTTCGATCTCGAATTCGATCAGTTGGGTGAAGCTGCGGTTTTTCTCTAACGGCTGCATGAATAGTCCCCACTTACGTGTAAGCCGGATCTTGCGATCCGAAGGCCTGCAGGGTAAAACCTCTAGCTAACTAGAGGTCAAGGGGCATTTTCCAAATGATCACCTCGGAAAATCTGCATAAGGAACTCACCGTCGGCCAAGTGGCCGCCCGCAGCGGTGTGGCCGTCACGGCGTTGCACTTTTATGAATCCAAGGGGCTGATCAAAAGCACTCGCAATCAGGGCAATCAGCGACGCTATCCACGTGAGGTGTTGCGGCGAGTGGCGTTGATCAAAGTGGCCCAGCGCTTGGGAATTCCGTTGGCGGAGATTGGCGAGGCGTTGAAATCCCTGCCGGACAACCGGGCACCGACGGCGGCGGACTGGAAGGTGCTGTCGGCGCAGTGGAGCCGGGATCTGGATGAGCGGATCAATCAGCTGACCTTGCTGCGGGACCGGCTCAATGGCTGCATCGGGTGCGGGTGTTTGTCGATGGAGGCGTGTCCGTTGCGCAACTTTGGCGATGTGCTCGGGGAACAGGGGACGGGGGCGCAGCTGTTGAAATCAGGGACAGATCAGAAATAGAGGCGCGGCCATCGCGAGCAGGCTCGCTCCCACATAGGATCTGTGGCGTTCATACATCCAGTGTGGGAGCGAGCCTGCTCGCGAAGGCGGCCTATCAGTCGATGAAGCCTTAGAACCCCGGTGCAATCTGCCCTTTGTAGCGGGTCAGGATGAACTGCCGAACCTCATCGGAATTCAATGCCTTGGCCAGTTTCTGCAAGCTTGGGTCATTGATGTTGTCCGGACGGGCCACGAGGAACTCGATGTACAGGCTCTTGCCCTTCTCGACGATCAACGCGCTGTTGGTGTCGATCCCCGCTTCCAGGGCGTAGTTGGCAAAGACAAACGCCAGGTCCACCTGGCTCACCGAACGCGCCAGCAACGCACCTTCCAGTTCACGAATTTTCAGGTGTTTCGGGTTTTCGATGATGTCCCGTTGGGTGGCCAGCGTGTTGCTCGGGTCTTTCAGTTTGATCAGCCCTGCTTCGTGCAGCAGCACTAGTGCGCGGCCGGTGTTCACCGGGTCGTTGGGGATCGACACGGTGGCGCCATCCTTCAGGTCGGCGATGTTTTTGATCTTGGTCGAGTAAGCGCCGAAGGGTTCGATGTGCACGCCGACCACCGGCACCAGGTCGGTGTGGCGAGTCTTGTTGTAATCATCGAGAAACGGCCGGTACTGGTAATAGTTGGCGTCGAGGTTCTTCAGGGCCAATTGCTGGTTGGGCTGGATGAAGTCGGTGAAGACCTTGATGTCCAGGTCCACGCCTTCCTTGGCCAGGGTCGGTTTGACGAACTCGAGGATTTCCGCGTGCGGCACCGGTGTAGCGCCGACGGTGAGTTTTTCGTTGGCGTGAACGCTCAACGACACAAGGGCAGCCAGAATGGCCAGGGTCTTTTTCATGATGTGCTCCTAGGCAAATTAAGTGGCCGTCGTGGGGTGGACGTGGGGCCTGTTCTGTTTTTTGGATCGAATCATTAACGTCGGCTGTAGCGCGCCACCAGTCGGTCGCCGGTCATTTGCAGGGCCTGGACCAGGATCAGTAACAGCACCACGGTGACCACCATCACGTCGGTCTGAAAACGCTGATAGCCGTAACGGATCGCCAGGTCGCCCAGGCCACCGCCGCCAATCACCCCGGCCATGGCCGTGTAATCCACCAGCACGATCGCCGTCACCGTGACCGCCGCCAGCAACCCTCCCCGGGCTTCGGGCAACAAGGTGTGGCGGATGATCTGCCAAGTGGTGCCGCCCATGGCCTGGGTTGCTTCCACCACGCCACGGTCGACTTCACGCAACGCGGTTTCCACCAGCCGCGCAAAGAACGGCGTGCAGCCGACCACCAGCGGTGGAATGGTCCCCGGAACACCGAGGGAGGTGCCGACCAGCAGCGTGGTCAACGGAATCAGCACGATCAGCAAAATGATGAACGGCAGCGAGCGCAGCATGTTCACGATCACCGACAGCACCCGATAAACCCCGACGGCTTCATGTAACTGGCGCTTGCCGGTGAGGAACAGCACCACGCCCAGCGGCAGCCCCAGCAACACGGTAAAACCGAGGGCCGCGCCAAGCATGCTCAGGGTGTCGAGGCACGCCTGGCCGATGTCGGCCCAATAAATGTTCTTGAACAATTCCGCCATGGTCAGGACCAGTCGTGACGCGGTGGTTTCACGCCGTTGAGCAGCCAGTTGCCGACCACGTGGTATTTCCAGCGCACCGGATCATGCAGGGTGTGAACCCGGGCGTTACGCCAGTGGCGGTCGAAGTTGTGCTTCTTCAGGGTCGAACGGGTGCCGCCGAGTTCGAAGAGTTTGTTGCTGGCTTCGATGGCGATTTCGGTGGTCAGCACCTTGGCTTTGGCAACGGCCAAAGACGCTCGGGCGACGTTGTCCTCGTCAGGTGCCGGACGCGCCGCATCCAGCGCCCGACCGGCCCGCTCCAGCAAGGCTTCGGCCGCTTCCAGACGAATCTCCAGACCGCCGACCTGAATGATGGTCAGCGGATCTTCGCTTGCTTTCTCCACCCCTGCATCGATCCACGTCCGGGCAAATTGCTGCACGAACGCGATGGTGTCGCGCAGGGCCGCGCGGGCGATGCCGGCGTCGATGGCTGCGGTGGTCAATTGCGCGAACGGGCCAGCCAGGGTTGGCGTTTCATAAGAACGATACGTCGGGAACACATTGAACGCCGAGACGTGCAGATCCTCGGCCAGCACCGTGCCGCTGGACGTGGTGCGCTGGCCGATGCTGTCCCAGTCGTCGACGATCGTCAGCCCCTGGGTGCCGCGCTCGACGAAGGACAACTGGCCCTTCTGCTCTTCATCCAGCGCCAGCACCGCCACCCAGTGAGCGTAGAGCGAACCGGTGCAGTAACCCTTGCGACCGTTGATCACATGGCCGTCGCCATAGCGGCGGATGGTCGCCTGAATGTCCTGCACGTTCTTGCCGCCGGTTTCCGACAGGGCATTGGCAAAGCGATGACCTTGCAGTGCAAGCGCGAAGAAGTGCGCCTGCTGCTCCGGGGTTCCTTGCAGGCGGATATCTTCCAGCAGGCAATAGTGGTTTTGCGGGATCTGTCCCAGGGACGGATCGGCCGCCGAGATGATCGCGATGACCTGCGCCAGCACCGCGTAGGACACCTGCGCGCCACCGAACTCTTTCGGCACGCTGATACCCCACAAACCACTGTTGGAATAGAGGTCGACGATCTCGGCGGGCACTTGGCGACTGCGGTCGCGCTCGGCGTCCTGCTCCAGCAGGATCGCGGCGACACGTTCGGCCACGCGCAAGGCTTCGGCTTCGTCGGCGATCCGATGGGCGGCCGGTGGGTTGATCGGATAAACGGCAGATTCAGGCATACATGTCTCTCGGCAACAGTGTTTACCAGAGGACATTGCAGCTTCTGTGCCTGACCGCCTTAGCCCGTATTTTCGGGTGGTTCAGGGCTTTTTCAGCGGCTATTGGGTGAGGAACCCAAGCATTCTGTTGCTTCACTGTTGATGGCTGAACAGTGGCGTTGTTATGCCCTATACCTGTAGGGGCTGCCGAAGGCAGCGATCTTTTGATCTTGATTTTTCCTCGGCCGCGCCGACGCCAGGGGGCAAAAGATCGCAGCCTTCGGCAGCGCCTACTATCTTTGTAGGCTCGCGACATTTTTATCCCATAACAAAATCAGGGAGAACCGTCATGAGCGTCAAACCCATTCCAGAGGGTTATCACAGCATCACCCCCTATCTGGGCATTCAGAAAGCTGCCGAAGCTATCGAGTTCTACAAGAAAGCCTTTGGCGCCACCGAAGTCATGCGCCTGGCCATGCCTGACGGCGGCATCGGCCACGCCGAGCTGCGTATCGGCGACTGCCCGATCATGCTGGGCACGCCGTGCGACCAGGGGCCATTGAGCAATCCGGACAAGTCGCCTTCCGTCGGGCTGCATCTGTATGTGAACGATGTGGACAAGTCTTACAAACAGGCCATTGCCGCCGGTGCCACGGTAGTGTCCGAGGTGAAAGATCAGTTTTATGGTGATCGCTCGGGGACGTTGAAAGATCCCTATGGGCATTTGTGGTTTCTGGCCACGCGCAAGGAGAATCTGACTCAGGCGCAGATTGAGCAGCGGGCGAAGGAGATGTTCAATCAGGGTTGAGTTTTGTGGTGACTGTTAATGCCTCATCGCGAGCAGGCTCGCTCCCACAATGGTTTTGTGTACACCGTTCCATGTGGGAGCGAGCCTGCTCGCGATGGCGTCCGGGCAGGCGCCGCGTCTGGCCACGCGCAAGGAGAATCTGACTCAGGCGCAGATTGAGCGACGGGCGAAGGAGATGTTCAATCAGGGTTGAGTTTTGTGGTGAATAGTAAGGCCTCATCGCGAGCGGGCTCGCTCCCACAATGGTTTTGTGTACACCGCTCCATGTGGGAGCGAGCCTACTCGCGATGGCGTCCGGGCAGGCGCCGCATCTGGCCACGCGCAAGGAGAATCTGACTCAGGCGCAGATTGAGCAGCGGGCGAAGGAGATGTTCAATCAGGGTTGAGTTTTGTGGTGACTGTTAATGCCTCATCGCGAGCAGGCTCGCTCCCACAATGGTTTTGTGTACACCGTTCCATGTGGGAGCGAGCCTGCTCGCGATGGCGTCCGGGCAGGCGCCGCACATCCTCTTGAACACACTTCATGAACAAGCGCACCACGCTTTGCGCCTTGCCGTAACCGCTCAACAATTTCAGGATGCAGGCAACTACAACAAGGAGTCACCCCCATGTTTGCCGGATTCCTGAAAGACCAGCGCCACGTCAACGGCGTGGACATTGCCTACCGCATCGGCGGCAGCGGGCCGGGCCTGCTGTTGTTGCACGGTCACCCGCAAACCCATGTCATCTGGCACAAGGTGGCCGAACAACTGGCCGAACACTTCACCGTGATCGCCGCCGACCTGCGCGGTTACGGCGACAGCGGCAAGCCGCCGGCCAACGATCACCACACTAATTACTCGAAACGCGAAATGGCCAAGGACGGTGTCGAGCTGATGAAGTCCCTGGGCTTCGAACAGTTCTCGGTGCTGGCCCACGACCGTGGCGCCCGCGTGGCCCATCGCCTGGCGCTGGATCATCCCGATGCCGTGCATCGCATGGTACTGCTCGACATCGCGCCCACCTTGTCGATGTATGCGCAAACCAACGAGGCCTTTGCCCGTGCCTACTGGCACTGGTTCTTCCTGATCCGTCCGGCGCCGCTGCCGGAAACCCTGATCGAAGCCGACCCCGAATCCTACCTGCGCAGCGTGATGGGCAGTCGCAGCGCCGGGCTCAAACCGTTCACCCCTGAAGCCTTTGGCGAATACCTGCGCTGCCTGAAACTGCCGGGCACCGCACGCGGCATCTGCGAGGATTACCGCGCCAGCGCCGGCATCGATCTGGAGCATGACCGCGCCGACATAGACGCCGGCCGTCATCTGGACCTGCCGCTGCTGGTTCTGTGGGGCGCCGAAGGCACCGTCGGGCGCTGCTTCGAGCCGCTCAAGGAATGGCAACACGTGGCCACCGATGTCCGCGGCAAAGCGCTGCCCGCCGGCCATTACATCGCCGAAGAAGCCCCCGACCTGTTGCTCGCCGAAGTCCTGGGTTTCCTGCGCTGACACCCGCGCCTTACTGATCTGAATCCACCTCCCACCGTGGGCCGCCACTGGCCTGCGCGGGATCGTCATGCCCAAAAACCGTCTCGAGATAATAAAAATGACAACCAGAAAACTGCTGGGAACCCTCTATGTGCAGGTGCTCATCGCTATCGCCCTGGGCATTGTGATCGGTCATTACTGGCCGCAAATCGGCGTCGACCTCAAGCCGTTGGGCGACGGTTTTATCAAGCTGATCAAGATGATCATCGGCCCGATCATCTTCTGCACGGTGGTGTCCGGCATCACCAGCATGCACGACGTGAAACAGGTCGGTCGGGTGGGTGGCAAGGCGCTGCTGTATTTCGAAGTCGTCTCGAGCATCGCCTTGGTGATTGGCATGCTGGCGGCGCATCTGCTGCATCCGGGCGTGGGCTTCAACATCGATGTGAAAACGCTCGACACCTCGGCGATTGCCGGTTTTGTCGGTCAGGCGGAACACGGCGAAGGCGTTACCGGTTTTTTGCTGCACGTGATTCCGACGACTTTTTTTGATGCGTTCTCCAAGGGTGAAATCCTGCCCGTGCTGTTTGTCTCGGTGCTGTTCGGCATTGCCCTGGTGATGGTCGGTGAAAAGGGCCGGCCGCTGGTGGGCGTGATCAATCAGGCCAGCGAAGTGTTCTTCCGCATTGTCGGCATCATCAGTCGCGTGGCACCGATCGGTGCGTTTGGCGCGATTGCGTTCACCATCGGCAAGTACGGCCTCGGCTCGTTGCTGCCGCTGCTGAAACTGATCGGCACCTTTTACCTGACAGCGTTCATTTTCATAGCCTGTGTACTCGGCAGCATCGCCCGCTATGCCGGCTTCAGCATTTTCAAACTGCTGGCGTACATCAAGGCCGAACTGTTGATCGTGCTCGGCACCAGCTCTTCGGAATCGGCGTTGCCGCAGCTGATTCAAAAACTCGAAAGCCTGGGTGCGTCCAAAGGTGTGGTGGGGATTGTCGTTCCGACCGGCTACACGTTTAACCTGGACGGCACCAACATCTACATGACCCTGGCGGTGCTGTTCCTCGCCCAGGCGACCAACATCGACTTGAGCCTTGAGCAGCAACTGACGCTGCTGGCGGTGGCGATGCTCACGTCCAAAGGTGCGGGCGCGGTGGTCGGCGCGGGCTTCGTCGCGTTGGCAGCGAGCCTGGCGGTGGTGCCGACCGTACCGGTGGCGGCGATGGTGTTGATTCTCGGCGTCGACCGTTTCATGGCCGAATGCCGATCCCTGACCAACATCATCGGCAACGCCGTCGCAGCCCTGGTAGTGGCGGCATGGGAAGGTGAACTGGACCGCAGCAAGATGGCACCGATTGCCCTCAAGCGCGGTCGCCATGCCCGGGCAGCAGCGGCTGCGGCCAAGCTGTCCGCCGAATAATCAGCCCTCGCGGCGATGCTATGCTGGCGGCTCATGCCGCCAGTGCCCGTTCTGTGATGACCACCAAGAAAGACACCGTGCCCCTACCCGAAGACCTGCGTGTATTGCTCACTGTCATCCGCAAGAGCGGTTTTGCCGCCGCGGCGGATGAACTGGGCCTGTCACCCGCCTACATCAGCAAGCGCATCCAGATTCTCGAAACCACCCTCGGTACCCGCCTGCTGCACCGCACCAGCCGCCGCATCGCCCTGACCGAAGACGGCGAGCGGGTGCAGCGCTGGGCCCTGCGGATTCTCGATGACTTCCAGCAACTGCACGACGAACTCTCCGACGCCCACGACAGCCCTCGCGGGCGTCTGCATTTGTGCAGCAGTTTCGGTTTCGGGCGTAACCATGTGGCCCCGGCCCTGTCGCTGCTGGCCGAGCGTTATCCGGATCTGGAGATTCGCCTGGACCTGTTCGATCGGGTGGTGGACATCGTCAGCGAAGGCTTTGATCTGGAGATCCGCGTGGGCGATGACATTCCCGGTCAGCACATCGGCCGGCGGCTGGTAAGCAATCGGCGAGTGCTCTGCGCGGCACCGACCTACCTGCAACGGCACGGCACACCCCAGACGCTGGGCGAGTTGGAGCAGCATCATTGCCTGGTGATCAAGGAGCGCGACAACGCATTCGGCATCTGGAACCTGGAGCGCGACGGGGTTCAGGACAGCGTGCGTGTCAGCGGGCCGTTGTCGTCCAACAGCGGGGAGATTGTCTTGCAGTGGGCACTGGATGGGCGCGGGGTGTTGCTGCGTTCGCTGTGGGATGTGAAGCCATTGCTGGAACAGGGACGATTGGTGCAGTTGCTTCCCGAATACACACAAAGCGCCAACGTCTGGGCGGTGTACCCGACGCGGTTGGCGTACTCGGGGAAGTTGCGGGCGTGTGTGGAGTTTTTGCAGGAGCATTTCAAAGGGTTGTCGGTTTAGAAGATCAAAAGATCGCAGCCTTCGGCAGCTCCTACAGGTGTACGCAAAACATTGTAGGAGCTGGCGAAGCCTGCGATCTTTTCATCAGGACAACCAGGGATTCGCGGCCAGGTGCTGGCGTTCGAAGGCTCTGATCTGCTCACTGCGTTGCAAGGTGCTGCCGATGGCATCGAGGCCCAGCAACAGTGAAGTCTTGCGCAAGGTATCGATCTCGAACGGGATGACCTGCCCCTCCTGCAACCTGATCTGCTGCGCCTCCAGATAGACACTGATCACAGCGCTGTCCGGCTGACTGACTACCTGTCCGAGCCGCTGTAACACCGGCTCATCGAGGGTAATCAGCAGCACACCATTGCGCTGGCAGTTGTCATAAAAAATCCCGGCAAAGCTGCTGCCGATCAGCGCCCGGATGCCCATCTGCTTCAAGCCCCAGACCGCATGCTCGCGGCTCGACCCGCAGCCGAAGTTCGGCCCGACCACCATGAAGCTCGCGCCGTGCCACGCAGCTTGATTCAGCACAAACCCGGGGTTGAGTGAACCGTCGGGCAAAAACCGCAAATCAAAAAACAAGCCACGGTCCAGCCCGGCGCGGTCGATGCCCTTGAGGAATTGCTTGGGCATGATCACGTCGGTGTCGATGTTGGCCGCGAGCATCGGGGCTGCCTTGCCGCTGACTTGGGTGAAAGGTTGCAGGCTCATGAGCGGTCTCCAAAGTGACGGATGTCGGTCAAGCGGCCGGTGATCGCTGCGGCGGCGACCATGGCCGGGCTCATCAGGTGGGTGCGGGCACCGGCGCCCTGCCGGCCTTCGAAATTGCGGTTGGTACTGGAGGCGCAACGGTCGCCCGGCGCCAGCACGTCGTCGTTCATGGCCAGGCACATCGAGCAGCCGGACTGCCGCCATTCGAACCCGGCGTCGATAAAGATCGCCGCCAGCCCCTCGGCTTCGGCCTGGTCACGGACTTCGGTGGAGCCGGGAACGATCATTGCCCGCACATGCCCGGCCACGTGTTTGCCGCGTACCACGCTGGCGGCATCGCGCAGGTCTTCGATACGCGCGTTGGTGCAGGAACCGATGAACGCATGGCTGATGACGATTTCACTCAGCGGCATGCCGGCTTCAAGGCCCATGTAATTCAGGGCGCGGCGCATGTCCTGGCGCAGGATCAGGTCGCTGACGTCTTGCGGGTCAGGCACGCGAGCGCCGATTGGCGATGCCTGATCCGGGCTGGTGCCCCAGGTGACCATCGGCTCCAAAGCGCTGGCGTCCAGATAAACTTCACGGTCGAACTGCGCATCGGCGTCGCTGTGCAAGGCGCGCCACTTTTCCACGGCGCGCGCCCACAACTCACCTTTGGGCGCGCGGGGTTTGTCCTTGAGGTAGGCGAAGACTTTTTCGTCCGGCGCCATAAATGCACCTCGCGCCCCGGCCTCCACCGCCATGTTGCAGATGGTCATGCGCGCTTCGACGCTCAGGGCATCAATGGTCGAGCCGCGAAACTCGATGGCGTACCCGGTGGCCCCCGACGCGCCGATCTGGCCGATCAGCGCCATGATCACGTCCTTGGAGGTCAGCCCCGGCGCCAGTTCGCCATCCACCGTCACCCGCATGCTGTTCAGGCGTTTGTAGACCAGCGTCTGGGACGCCAGCAGGTGTTCGATCTCGGAGGTGCCGATGCCGAAACCGAAGGCGCCGAGGGCACCGTATGTGGTCGTGTGGCTGTCGCCAGCGGCAATCACCATGCCCGGCAGGATGAAGCCCTGTTCCGGGGCAATCACATGTTCGATGCCTTGGCGCTTGTCGAGGATGTCGAGCAGTTCGATGCCGAAATCCCGGCAGTTTTCCGCCAGGTACGACACTTGCCGCGCGCCACCGGGATCGGGCATGGCCGCAACACGCTCGGGCGCCGTGGGGTTGACGTGATCGACCACCGCCAACGCGGTTCCGGCGCGCCACACCTCGCGCCTGGCCTCGCGCAGACCGCTGAAGGCCTGGGGGCTGGTGTATTCGTTGATGACCTGGCGATCGATGTACAACAGGACATGGCCTTGGTCATCGAGGCGACACACCGTGTGGGAATCGATGTGTTTGTCGTAGAGGGTTCTTGCTGGAGTCATGGAAGTACTCGCTCAGGCTCGCGGGTGACAGCGTCTGGGCTCCATCTTAGGCAGTCGCCCGCCCCCATCAATGGCCTGAAAGTGATCCCTTGGAACATGGTTCGTGTTGGATCGAGGGTAAATCCCCACGTCGAAGTGATTGCACATCCCTTGTGGGAGCGAGCCTGCTCGCGAAAGCGGTGTGTCAGTCACCTCACTGTTGGGTGTGCCGCCACCTTCGTGAGCAGGCTCGCTCCCACAGGGGGGAATGCGTTTACAGGAACGCGAAACATTTACTTTCATATCCCGGTTCGGGATTTTCGATGCTCATCCGTCTTATATAGATGCAGTCGGCCCGCGTAGGCAAAAGCCACGGACGGACTTTTCATGGACCTCATCGCTGGGAAGCCCGCAGCAGAGGCCCTCTCATCGAAACAAGACTTCTAATCATGTCGAAGAAATCCCGTTCAAAACTCTGGTTTTTGGTCCATAGCTGGCTGGCGCTGCCGATCTGGTTTTTCGTACTGATCGTCTGCGTGACCGGCACCCTGGCGGTGGTCAGTCAGGAAATCGTCTGGCTGGCCAACCCGCAAATGCGCGCCAGTCAGCCCACGGACGATGCGCCACTGCTCAGTTATGACCAGATCATCGCCGCCATCAAGAAGGCCGAGCCGAACACGCTGGTGGAGTCCATCAGCCGACCGGACGAATCTCACTTCGCCCTCGACGTGGACGTCAGCTACCCCGACGGTCGCTCGGTGACGGTTTACGTCAACCCGTACAGCGGCGTAATACAGGGCACCGCCCCGCAATTCAATTTCAAGGCGTTTACCCGCGCGCTGCATGGCTGGTGGCTGGTGCCGTTCACCAACGGTTACAGCTGGGGCTGGTACCTGGTGTCGTTCCTGAGCCTGCCATTGCTGGCGTCTCTGGTCACCGGCCTGGTGGTCTACAAACGCTTCTGGAAAGGCTTCTTCCGACCGACCCTGCGCATTCGCCACGGCGCGCGGATTTTCTGGGGCGACTTTCACCGGCTCAGCGGCATCTGGTCGATCTGGTTCATCGCGGTGATTTCCGTCACCAGCACCTGGTTCCTGATTCAGGCATTCATGTTCGATAACCAGATTTCGATTTCCACCGCGCCGGTGGCGTTGGTGGTGCCGCGCGAAAGCGTGCCGGTGAGCACCGATGGCTCGCCGGCGTCGATGATCAGCCTGGAAGCCGCGATCCAGGAAGCCAAGGCACGTATTCCCGGCCTGGACGACAGCTTCGTCAGCATGCCCGCCAATGCCTACAGCTACCTCACGGTAGGCGGCCGCAGCTGGTATCCGTTGATGTTCCAGACCGCCGACATCAACCCTTATAACGGTGATATCGCCGCCACTCGCCTGCTGTCGGACCGTTCCGGCCTGGAGTTGGTGACCGAGTCCATGCGTCCGCTGCACACCGGCGATTTCGGTGGTATCTGGATCAAACTCATCTGGTTCTTCTTCGGCCTGATCCTGAGCATGATGGTCCTCAGCGGCCTGCTGATCTGGACCAAGCGCACCGCCCTGGCCACGGCCAACGCCCTCAAGCGCAGCAATAAACGCCCACGCAGTCAGACTGCTCCGGTCACCAGTCGCGAAACCACGGAGGCCAACCAATGAGCCTGTTCATCGCGGAAAAACCGGCGTCGAAACTGAGCCGGTTCTGGCACAAATGGCGCTTCCACATCAACGTCCTGCTGTTGCTGGTACCGCTGGGTTTCATGCCCAAGTACTTCGCCGACGCCGCACTGTTTCGCGGTGACACCGGTTTGGGTGAGCGGGAAATCGGTGAAGTTCAGGTCGGCCCCTGGAGCGTGCGCCTGGCCGAATTGCGTAACGAAGCACCGAGGCTCGATGGCCCGGCCGGTTACATGAAGAACTTCAACGCGGCGCTGTGCGACAGCTGCCGCGATCAGGTCAAGGCGACTTACCTGCGCATCGGCAAACCGCGCAGCCTGCGCGCCGCCGGGGTGATTTTCTTCGGCACGCCGTATCGCATGGGCGCCATGTTGCCGATCCCGGAAAAAACCAAAACCGACGCTGAACTGTGGATCACCATGGAAGGTTGGGACGGCGCGATGCATCAGGCGTCCATCCCCCTGAGCCAGGCATCCCCGGCCACCCTTGAATGGCTGAACAAACAAGGAGGCAAACCATGATCAACTTTCGCCCTCTCCACGCGGCATTGCTGCTGCTTTGCGCCGGGTTCAGTGCCAGCGCCCTGGCCCACAACCCGATGTGCGAGTGCAAGGCCATCGACGCTGAACAGATTCAGTGCACCGGCGGGTTCTCCGATGGCAGCGGCGCACCGGGCGTGACCCTTGACGTGATCGGTTACGACGAAACCATTCTGGTACCGGGCAAGCTCGGTGCCGACTCCAAGCTGACCTTCAAGAAGCCCAGCGCCGAGTTCTACGTACTGTTTGACGCCGGCCCCGGCCACGTCGTCGAGATCGACCAAGCGGACATCGAAGCCCCATGACCACGCCAACCACAAACGTCGTCCGCCCGGCCGGTGCCGGCCATGAAACCCTCTATGTGCTGCTGTTGTGCCTATTGATCCTGGCGGTTGCCGGCTCGGTGGTCGCGTGGCGCGGTGAATCCCAGGAGGTCAGCAGCGTCAGCAGCCATCAACTGGATGCCCGCCGCGACCTGAGCGCCTCCGAACAAGGCATTTACGCCGACCTGCGGGTGACGCTCGACGAGATTCACCTGTTGCGTCAGGAACAACAGACCCTCCCCGCGCCTGCGGCCCTTGCGGATGAAGGCTTTGCGCCGTTCGCTCAGGACGCCAGTTCGGTCAGCCGTGGCGGTCATGCCTGGCAGTTGCTCGATGCCAAGGCTTACTTCGGCCAGAGCCAGTCGCCCGCCGTGGCGGGTTCGTTTCTGATGCGCCTGACCGCTGAAGACGACGCGCCGGACATCTGGCTCAACCGTGGCAAGGCCCTCACCGCCCCGACCGACGTCACTGACGCCGCGCTCGAAAGCGCCGGCTGGCAGCAGATCGTCGCGCAATTCGATGCCGGGGTTACCCGCCAGCATCGGCACTGAACCCTCGCACTTACCCGAGAGAAGACCGCCTTCCCATGCCTAGTTCATCTCAACGTTCTTTCCTGCGCCTGTTAGTGGCCGGCTTGCTGGCTTGTCTGCTGACACCGCTGGCCAATGCCGACGAAGCCAAACACCTGCGCATCGGCATCACCCTGCACCCTTATTACAGCTACGTGGCGAACATCGTCGGTGATAAAGCCGAGGTGGTGCCGCTGATTCCGGCCGGTTTCAACCCGCATGCCTACGAACCCCGCGCCGAAGACATCAAACGCATCAGCGGGCTGGACGTGATCGTGCTCAACGGGGTGGGTCATGACGACTTCGCCGACCGCATGATCGCTGCCAGCGAGACCCCGAACGTCCCGGTGATCGAAGCCAACGAAAACGTGCCCCTGCTGGCCGCCACCGGCGTCGCCGCCCGGGGCGCGGGCAAGGTGGTCAATCCGCACACCTTCCTGTCGATCAGCGCGTCGATTGCCCAGGTCAACAACATCGCCCGTGAATTGGGCAAGCTCGACCCGGCCAACGCCAAGACCTACACCCAGAACGCCCGCGCCTATGGCAAACGCCTGCGGCAGATGCGCGCCGATGCCCTGGCGAAACTGACCGAGGCGCCGAACGCCGAACTGCGAGTCGCCACCGTCCACGCGGCTTATGACTATTTGCTGCGCGAATTCGGCCTGGAAGTGACCGCCGTGGTCGAGCCGGCCCATGGCATCGAACCGAGCCCGAGCCAGTTGAAAAAGACCATCGATCAACTGCGGGAACTGGACGTGAAGGTGATCTTCTCCGAGATGGATTTCCCGTCCACCTACGTCGATACCATCCAGCGTGAATCCGGGGTGAAGTTGTATCCGTTGTCGCACATTTCCTATGGCGAATACACCGCCGACAAGTATGAAAAGGAAATGACCGGCAACCTCAACACCGTGGTCCGGGCGATTCAGGAGTCAGGCAAATGACCGCTAAAGAAACCCTCAGCGAATCCCCTGTGGGAGCGAGCCTGCTCGCGAAAGCGGTGGATCAGTCAACATCATCGTTAAATGAGACGCCGCATTCGCGAGCAGGCTCGCTCCCACAATTATCATCGGGGCCGACGCTGGATTTTGCGGATGTCAGCCTGACCCTGGGCCGCACGACGATCCTCGACAACGTGACCTTTCAGGTCCAGCCCGGCAGCGTGCATGCGCTGGTCGGCCCCAACGGTGGCGGCAAGAGTTCGCTGATCAAGACCCTGCTCGGGCAGATGCCGCATCAGGGTCGTTTGAGTCTGCAATGGCCCGGCGAACCCGGCACCATCGGCTACGTGCCTCAAGCGCTGGAATTCGACCGAGGCCTGCCGATGACCGTCGACGACTTCATGGCGGCCATGTGTCAGCGGCGCCCGGCCTTTCTCGGCTTGAGCAAGCACTACGCCGCCGCCATTGGCGAGGCACTGGAACGGGTCGGCATGCAGGACAAGCGCAAGCGGCGCATGGGCGCTTTGTCCGGTGGTGAGCGCCAGCGCGTGTTGCTGGCACAGGGGCTGATTCCGGCCCCGCAATTGCTGGTGCTCGATGAACCGATGTCGGCCCTCGATGAGGCCGGCATTCAGGTGTTCGAACGACTGCTCGGCGACTGGCGCCAGAGCGGGATCACCGTGCTGTGGATCGAGCATGACCTGGAAGCGGTCGGGCGTCTGGCAGATCGGGTCACGGGGCTCAATCGCCGGGTGCTGTTCGATGCCACGCCGAAACAGGCACTGACCCCGGAACGTTTGCTGACCTTGTTCTCGACCCATCCACGGAGCGCTGCCTGATGAGTTACGAAGCCTTTCGTTTGATGGTCCAGGGGTGGGCCTCGTCCGGTTATCTGCCGGAAGCGCTGGCCTACGGTTTTGTGGTCAACGCGTTGCTCGCCGGCCTGTTGATCGGTCCCGTGCTGGGCGGTCTGGGCACGCTGGTGGTGGTCAAGCGCTTCGCGTTTTTCTCCGAAGCGGTGGGTCACGCAGCGCTGACCGGCGTGGCCATCGGCATCCTGCTCGGCGAGCCCTACACCGGGCCTTACGGCAGCCTGTTCGGTTACTGCCTGCTGTTCGGCATCCTGCTCAACTACCTGCGCAACCGCACGGGTCTGGCGCCGGATACCTTGATCGGCGTGTTCCTTTCCGTGTCGTTGGCCCTAGGCGCCAGTCTCCTGCTGATTCTGGCCGGCAAGATCAACGTGCACATTCTGGAAAACGTGTTGTTCGGTTCGGTGCTGACGGTCAACGGCAATGATCTGCTGGTGTTGGCCATCGTTGGCTCGCTGGTGATGGCACTGGCCTTGCCGCTGTACAACCGCATCATGCTCGCCAGTTTCAATCCGCAGTTGGCCGCTGTACGCGGCGTGGCGGTGAAGACTCTGGATTATCTGTTCGTGATTCTGGTGACGTTGATCACCGTGGCGGCGGTGAAGGTCATCGGCGCGATTCTGGTGGGTGCCCTGTTGGTGATTCCCGCAGCGGCCGCGCGTTTGCTCAGCCAGTCGCTGAAGGGCTTCTTCTGGTGTTCGGTACTGATCGCCACGGTCAGCACGCTGTGCGGGATTCTTGCGCCGATCGTCTTCGACCTGCCGATCCCGTCCGGCGCCGCGATCATTCTGGTGGCCGGTATCGCCTTCGCCCTGTCCGCGATTGCCCGGGGCGTTGTCCCCAGTCTGAAAGGGAACCTTGGATAAATGTCTTTTTCTCTGCGTCAACTGACCCTGGCCGTCGCCCTGTGTGGGCTGGTCAACACTTCCTTTGCGGCGGACAGCGCCAAACCGCTGCACGTGCTGGCGTCCTTGCCGATCACCTACGGCCTGGGCGAAGTCTTGCTCAAGGGCACCGATGTCAACCTTGAACGGGCGGCACCGGCCAATTTACCCGGCAGCCGCCAGACCGCCTACTTCACCGGGCGTGGCGCGCCGGCGCTGGCCAAACTGGCGACTGACGCCGATGCGGTGATCGGCCTGCGCTCGCTGTGGCCGGATGACCCGCTGTACCCGATCTCCCGGCGCAGCAACATTCGCATCGTCGAAGTCGACGCCGCCCGCCCGGTGGACGGCGCCCTGCCCGGCATCGCCGTGCAGCCCGGCAACAAGGTCGACGGCTTGAACAGTCAGCCGTGGTTTTCCAGCAACAACATGGGACGGATGGCGGATGTAATGGCGGCGGACCTGGTGCGCCTGGCGCCGGCGGCCAAGCCGAAAATCGAGGCCAACCTGGCGGCGCTGAAACAGCGACTGCTCAAGTTCAGTGCCGACAGCGAAGCGCGGTTGGCCAGTGCCGACAACCTCAGCGTGATGAGCCTGAGCGATCACTTCGGCTACCTGATCGGCGGCCTCAACCTGGAGCTGATCGGCCTCGATGCGCGGCCGGATGCCGAATGGACACCGGAAGCGCTCAAGCAATTGGGTGCGACGCTCAAGGACAATGACGTGGCGGTGGTGTTGCATCATCGGCAGCCATCGGACGCGGTGAAAGCGGTGATCGCCGAGGCCGGGAGTCGGTTGGTGGTGTTGAGTGTGGATGCGGCGGATCCGGTGGCTGAGCTGGAAGGGAATGTGGATTTGGTGATCAAGGGCTTGAGCGGTAAGCCATCGGCCTAAGATCAAAAGATCGCAGCCTCGTTTCACTCGTCAGCTCCTACAGGTTTACGCGAATCCCTTGTAGGAGCTGACGAGTGAAACGAGGCTGCGATCTTTTGATGTTCCACACGAAAAAGCCCGCTGACCGTTACCGGTTCAGCGGACTTCTTTTTGCGCAGTGACTCAGTGAGCCACAGCCGCCTGTTCTTCCATCTTCTGGCGCAGGCTCAGCGGACGCATGTCCGTCCAGGTTTCTTCAATGTAAGCCAGGCATTCCTTTTTCAAACCGCTCTTGCCCACGGTGCGCCAGCCTTGTGGCACGGCCTTGTAGTCCGGCCAGATCGAGTACTGCTCTTCGTGGTTGACCACGACCTGAAAGAGGATGTCCTCGCGGTCGAATACTGACGTCATGGTGTCTCTCCATCGCTGTAAGGTGGGCTGCACTGCATGCGCAGCCGTATGTAGAAGGAACGTTCCAGAGGCTGAAAAATTTAGAGGCTGGTGGTGGCGGCGGCCATGGCCCGGCCAAAAATCTCGGCTACCCGGTCGATTTCCGCGGCGGTAATCACCAGCGGCGGCAGGAAGCGCACCACGCCGCCATGACGGCCACCCAGTTCGAGGATCAACCCGCGCTTGAGGCATTCGCGCTGCACCAGCGGCGCCAGTCGACCGAAGATCGGCGGATGACCCAGCGCATCCGGCGCGCCGGTCGGATCGACCAGTTCGACGCCAAGCATCAAGCCGCGACCGCGAATGTCACCCAGTTGCGGAAAGTCCCGCTGCAGGATGCGCAGGTGTTCGCTCAAGCGTTCGCCCATGGCGGCGGCGTGATCGCAGACTTTGTGTTCGATCAGGTAACGCATCACCGCGGAGCCCGCGGCCATCGCCATCTGATTGCCACGGAACGTCCCGGCATGGGCGCCCGGCAACCAGGTGTCGAGCCAGTCGCGATAGACCACCACCGCCAGCGGCAGGCTGCCGCCGATGGCTTTGGACATCACCACCACGTCCGGAATGATCCCGGCGTGTTCGAAGGCAAACATCTTGCCGGTGCGGGCAAAACCGCTCTGGATCTCATCGACGATCAATGCCACGCCAGCCTTTTCGGTGATCCGCCGCAAGCCGCGCAACCAGTCGAGGTCAGCCGGAATCACCCCGCCCTCGCCCTGCACGACTTCCACAATCACCGCGGCCGGCAATTGCACACCGGCCTCGGGATCGTTCAGCAGGTTTTCCAGGTAGTTGAGGTTAACCTTCACGCCCTGCGCGCCACCGAGGCCGAACGGGCAGCGGTAGTCATAGGGATACGGCATGAACTGCACGCCATTGCCGAGCAACGCCCCCAAGGGTTTTTTCGGCCCCAGGCTGCCCATCAGGCTCAACGCGCCCTGGCTCATGCCGTGATAACCCCCCTGGAACGACAGCACGGTGCTGCGTCCGGTGGCGGTGCGCACCAGTTTCAACGCGGCTTCCACCGCGTCGGTGCCGGTCGGGCCACAGAACTGGATCTTGGCTTCAGCCGCCAAGGCTGGTGGCAGCAAACCGAACAGGTCCTGCACGAACTGATCCTTGACCGGGGTGGTCAGGTCGAGGGTGTGCAGCGGCAGCTCATCGGTCAGCACTTGCTGGATCGCGTCGATCACCACCGGATGGTTATGCCCCAAGGCCAGCGTCCCGGCACCGGCCAGGCAATCGATGAAACTGCGGCCTTCAACGTCTTCGACATAAATGCCCTTGGCGCGCTTGAGTGCCAGGGGAATACGTCGCGGGTAGCTGCGGGCATTCGATTCCTGCTGGTTCTGACGCGCCAGCAACGGCGATTCGTTGAACTGATAAAGCGTCTCCGCCGGCGCCGGAGTGATCCGGGCCGACTGATCTTCCATAAGGCTGGTAGCGACTGACATCTCTCGACCCCTCAATACGCTGTTGATAGTGACCAAAACTGCACACCGGACAGGTGCGCGTTCCGTTCACGGGGCGCACTTGCAGGTTTTCCTGTTCTGGAAACGCATCAGCGCCTCAAGGATTTAGACCCGTGATCAGCTTTCTATGAAGGTGGCGGCAGGCCTTTGTGCATGGGAATGGCGTGAAGCCCCGCGACCACGAAGGTTTGGGCGCGGGGCTGGTAACCCAGATGACGGTAAAACGCTTCGCTGGTTCGGGTGCTATTGAGTTGTGCCTGACGCAAACCCAGACCGCGCAACAGCCTTCGAGGTCCTGCACCAGTGCTTGCCCGGCCCCGCGACGAAACCATTCCGGCTGCACGTAACAGAACGCGACCTTGCCGCTGATCGCGGCCATGGCAACGCCGACCGGTTTGTCCTGCAGCAAGGCGATGTTCAGGTACAACCGCTGGTCGGTCAGCCAGGGCTGGACGTGTTCGATGGTCTTGTTGTGGGTCCAGAGGGCAACGGTCCGCGGGTCGTTACGGTGGTCGAGCGCGCAGCCCACGCGGATGGAGCGCTCGATGATGCGGCAGATGATGCCGGCGTCGGTAGGGGTTGCCTTGCAGATGTGTATGGGTGCATCCATGGCGCTGCTACCTCAATCCATTGAGAAAAAGCTGCCGGGGACGATAGCGCTATGACGGCAAGGTGACTAATGGAGAGAAGTTACATTTGGTGTGCGACATAGAACGAATGTAGATACCGTCTTGACTCTCACCGAGCAAGCGCAAGTTTCGGGTCGAAGGGTTGACCCGACTTGAGCACGCCATAGACGAAGTGCAGCAGCTTGCGCATCGCGGCACAGATGATTTGCTTGGGAGCCTTGCCGTTGGCCTTCAGGCGGTCTTTGAGAGCGATGATTGCTTCGTTGTGTTTCAGCGCCACGATTCCTGGCATGTAGAGGCTGGCGCGCAGTCGTACCGAGCCGATTTTCGAGATCGGGGTGCGGCCCTTGAGCATGCCCGAGTCATGCAGCTTCGGGTTGAGTCCCGCAGCAGCCACCAGTTTGCGCGGATCGTCGTATTTGCGCAGGTCGCCCAGTTCGGCCAGTAGTCTCTCAAGTGTTTTTTCGCCGATGCCATCGATGGTCACGATCAAGTCGCGCATCTGACGCATGTCGGGGTCGTCATCGATGTGTTGCTTGATTACCTTGTGCGTCTCAGCGATCTCTTTTTCGACGTGGCGCAGTACCGACTGGATCGAGTCTTTGACGCTTTCGTCGGACACGTCCAGACGATTACGCTCCATTTGCTGCATTTCCTGAAGATCATCGAGGCGGCGAACCATCGCCTTCAGTTGGCGAAACTTCAGCGGTTCCGGGGCCCAGAGCGACAGTTTTTCATGTTTTTCTCTGGCGAAGTCAGCGATCAGCTTGGCGTCGCTTTTATCGGTTTTGACTCGACGCAGTTCGCTGTTGGCATAGGCATGGGTCGTAGCCGGGTTGACCACACAGACCCGATAACCCTTGTTGTAAACAAACTCGGCGAGCGCCAGGTGGTAGACGCTGGTGGCTTCCATCACGATCAGGGCCGAAGGCTCGGCCTGCTTGTGCAACCAAGCCTCAAGTTCCTTGAAGCCCTTGGCATCGTTAGCGAGTTTGGCCTTGGTTTTGTGTTTGCCATTAGGCAGATGAGTGGCGATATCAAAAGTATTTTTTGCGACATCGACGCCAACGAAACTGGACATGAATACCTCCAATCAGATCAATTGCGATCATCACTGCACTCTGTCCAACCTTGCAAATGCGGGCTCTCGCCGAAGACGGGCCCAAGATACCGTTCGAACTATACGAGTGAGTGTGGAGGGTTGGAGCACCATCTACATTGCAGGCATAACGCCTAAGGAGCTGCGCGTCTTCCAGATCCCTCCCTCGATGATCAGTCGAGAACTATCGCTCCTGACGGAGCGATAGTCGAGATACAAGGAGCTGCCGAAGGCTGCGATCTTTTGATCTGGCTTTTAAAAAAGAAGATCAAAAGATCGCAGCCTTCGGCAGCGCCTACAAAGGGATTGTGGCGGTTGTCAGACCGGTTGCAACGGCATGGTCAGCTCAACCCGCAACCCATCCGGCCGGCTGTCGAAATGCAAGGTGCAGCCGCAACGCTGGACGATGGCCTGGACAATCGCCAGGCCCAGCCCGCAACCGGTGCTCTGGCCGTTGCGCCAGAAGCGTTGGGTCAAGTGTTGCAGATCGTCTTCGGCAATGCCCGGCCCATGGTCGCGGACTACGAACTGCACGCGGTTGCCGGTGGTTTCCAGGCTCAGCTCCACCGCACCGTCACCCGGCGTATGGCGCAGCGCGTTGTCCAGCAGGTTGCGCAGCGCGGCAATCGACAGCACCGCGGGCATTTGCACCGGGGCATGAGAGATCTTCGGCGGCATCTTGAACTTGATCCGCTGACGATCACCGCTGGCGGCGTCCTGGATAGCCAGTTTCGCCACTTGTTCGGCGCTGCATTGCACACCGTCATCGAACGACAGACTGCCCTCGACACGCGCCAGCAGCAGCAATTGTTCAAGGGTCCGGTGCATACGATCGGCGCCCTCTTCGGCCCGGGCCAGGGACTGATCCCGGGCCGCACCGTCGGTCATGCGTGCCACTTGCAGGTGAGTCTTGATCGCCGTCAGCGGGCTGCGCAATTCGTGGGCCGCGTCACCGGTCAGGCGACGTTCGCGCTCGATGGTCTTGCCGATGCGCTGGAACAGCTGGTTCTGGGTGTCCAGCAAGGGTTGCAGCTCGCTGGGCAGCGGCTGGATCTGCAAAGGTTCCAGAGAGTCGGCGCTGCGCCGCATCAAGGCATCGCGCATGCGATTGAGCGGCGCCAGCCCCTGGCCGATCCCCAGCCAGAGCAGACACAGGCAGCCAAGCAGCGCCACACCCACCGGCACCGATGCGGCCAGCAGGATCGACATGTTCAGCGCTTCGCGCTCGATCTGCCGGTCGGCGGTGGTGATGCGCAAGTCGCCGCGGGCCAGGGTGAAACTGCGCCACGGTGCGCCGTCGATCATCTGATCGTGGAAACCCATTTTCTCGGCTTCCAGGGTTTGCTGCGGGTCGGTGTGACTGCGGGCGAGGATTTCGCCGCGCAACGAGCTGACCTGACACGCCATGCCGCCCGGAATGTTCAGTTGCTCAGCGCTGAAATGGGTGCCCTCGCCTTTGCTCGGCAACGCCGGCAATTGCTCCATCAGGCCGGCGACCATGCGCGCCGACGCCACCAGCCGCTGGTCGAGGGAAAACATCATCTGGTTACGCAGGTCGCTGAGCATCCAGGCCGCCGCCAGGGCCCAGATCAGTGCAAATGCGGCGCCGAGTGTCAGGCTCAGGCGCAAACGCAGGCTCATCACTTCGATTCTTCTCCGCCATCGGCCGGCCCCAGGCGATAGCCCAGGCCGCGCACAGTCTCGACAATGCCGTTGCCCAGTTTACGCCGCAGGTGATGGATATGGACGTTGAGGGCGTTACTTTCCAGTTCGTCGTTGAAACCGTAGACGCTGTCCTTCAGTTGCTCGGTAGACAGCACCCGGCCACGGTTATGCAGCAAGGCCTGCAACAGCGACTGCTCGCGACGCGACAGGTCCACCGGCTGACCGCCGAGGGTGGTTTCGCGACTGCTCGGGTCGTAGCTCAGACGGCCGTGCTCGATCAGATTGACGCTGCGCCCTGCCACTCGTCGCAACAGCGTGTGCAAGCGCGCAGCAAGTTCGCGCAGGTCAAACGGCTTGAGCAGGTAATCGTCGGCCCCGGCCTGCAAACCGTCGACACGGTCGGTGACCGAATCCCGGGCGGTGAGGATCAGCACCGGCAGTTCCAGGCCGTTATGGCGCAACTGCTGCAACAGCTTGAGCCCGTCTTCGTCCGGCAGACCGAGGTCGAGCACCATCACGTCGAATTCGGCGACCTTGAGCATCGCCCGGGCCGCCGAGGCGGTGGCAACGTGCTCGACGGTCAGGCCCTGGGCGGTGAGGCCGGCAACAATGCCGCTGGCAATCAGCTCGTCGTCTTCGCAAACCAGTACGTGCATGGTGAGCTCCATAGAAATCGCGATTCAAACAAACCGACATTAAGACGCGATTATGTCCGGGAGCGCGACAGGAGAAAAGCACGAATATCCGGGCTGAACAATACGCAACGAAAGCCTTTCCAGAAAATCGATACATGACCTTCACAACTAAAAAACAAACTAACCTTGCCAAACATTGAAATAAATCCATCGTAAAAAACAGCACACAAGATACAACTCAGACTGTTATCTTTAAACCACGCATCAAAACCAAACCAAACGAAAAGGAACTAAAAATGCCCGAAGCCAAAAATTTCGTCGCCGTTGACTGGCGATCTGGAAAAGACAGGTGCTACTTCTTCTTTAAAGATACCAACACATACTCCCGATTTGACAATGATGATGACCAAGTTCCCGAAGGCTATCCGAAGCCCATCACTTATTCCTGGTGGAGTGACTTCCATCAGCACGCGAAAAACTTGCGCTTCGGGTTCGCCACCAGCCGGCTTATCACGGCAAATAGAATTGAACTCGATCCCGACATCCTGTGGCTATTTTACTACGACGGTGAAACGCCCATGTTTTGTGAATATGATCAGGATGTCGACAGCATCAGGGGCCTGCATACTGTCGCGGGATCGATATGGGCTCCATTGCTCCCCTATTTCGACCGTATTGTTGCAGGCACCTGGTGGAAAAAACCGCACAAGTTCAATCAATCACATAAGTACAGATTCCTTTTGAATGACGGGAACGGCCTCGATTTTGACTGGAATACCAGAGAGATAACCCTGCATGCGATCAACGACGATTCATGGCCAGGACTGGAACCTTATAAACACAGAATCCTGACTGCAGTACAAATGAATGCAGACTTTGGTGATAGCTATTACTTTATATTTCTTACTCGCAACCAATATTTGAAATACAACATCGATAAAAACAAATTAGAGGTCGGCCCCCAATCATCCAGCAAGCACTGGCCAGGACTATTCACTGACTGAAAATTCATCACACAACCATAACTCACACTCAAAACATAACCATTAAAATGCAAGCACTCTAATAAATCCAGAAAAAACTGCCCGAGCGAATGGAATCATTTCATGCCAACACTGAAAAACTTTGTTGCCGTCGACTGGCGAGCAGGCAAAGATCAAATTTACTTCTTTTTTAAAGACACCAATACATATTCGAGATTTGACGTAGTTTCCAACAAGATAGCAGAGAATTATCCACGAGACGTTTCCGAAAAAAACTGGGGCGATTTCAGCCCATATATAAAACATGTTCGCTTTGGATTCACTACCACAGGGCTTGATCCGCAAGGGGCCCTTGATGCAGATATTTTGTGGCTATTTTACTATGCAGACAAAACCCCCATGGTCTGTAGGTACGATCAGGACCTTGAATCCAGTAAGACATACCCACTTGAACAATCAATATGGCGAGTATTACTTCCCTATTTCGACCGCATTGTAGCGGGCACTTGGTGGGAGGCCCTCGGGCAAAAATTCTTGTTCAGGTTCATCATGAAAGACGGCTACTCTCTCACTTTCAACTATCTGAAACGACGCTCAAGACACGAAGCTATTACCTACGATACCTGGCCAGAATTAGAGCCCTACAAAAACAACATTATTACTGCCGTCCAGTGGGACCGAACCTTCAGGGATAGTTATTACTATATTTTCCTGAACGACAACCAATACATCAGATACAACCTTCAGCAGGACAAGGTGGAGAGCGGCCCACACGCGGTAGATGATGAATCCTGGCCAGGGTTATTAATCGATTGAAACTGAGTCCGGCGCAGCGACGGGGCACGAGGGACGGCGTCTGTGCGCGGTTAATCATCGGTTAATCGCCGTCTCTCATTGTGCTCCTCACCTGCACAGGGATAAGGCTTACCCAATGCGTCGACTGTTTCTCTTCTTTGTTCTTTTGTTCTCGGGTGTGGCCCAGGCAGGGACCAATCCGTTCGAAACCAAACCCGATTTTCTTCCCGTCGGCAAAGCGTTCATCTTTACCTCCGAACGCCTTGAATCCGGTGAAACCCAGCTCTACTGGCAGATCGCCGATGGCTACTACCTGTACCAGCAACGGCTGAAATTCGATGGCTTGCCGGCGGAGCACAAGCCGGCATTGCCCCAAGGCGAATCCCACAGCGATGAGTTCTTCGGTGAACAACAGGTTTATCGCCAGGGCCTGGAACTGAAGATTCCGGCAAGCGCGACCGGCCAGATCAAGGTGGGTTTCCAGGGCTGTGCCGATGCCGGTTTGTGTTATCCACCGCAAACCCAGGTCGTGGATCTGGGCGACAATGCTGCCAGTTCTGCGACCAACGAAGCGCCGGATCAAGCCTTGGCCAGCGGTCTGCAACAACGGGCATTGGGCTGGAGCCTGCTGGTGTTCTTCGGGCTGGGGCTGCTACTGGCGTTTACCCCTTGCTCATTGCCGATGCTGCCGATCCTGGCCGGTTTGATCGTCGGCAGTGGTGCCACGCCCAAGCGCGGTTTTGCGTTGGCCACCAGTTACGTCGTCAGCATGGCACTCGTGTATGCAGCGATGGGTGTTCTGGCCGCAATGCTCGGGGCGAATTTGCAGGCGTTGTTGCAGAACCCCTGGTTGCTGGGCAGTTTCGCGGCGGTGTTTGTGCTGCTGGCATTGCCGATGTTCGGCTTCTTTGAGCTGCAACTGCCGGTGGCGGTGCGTGACCGGCTGGAGAATGTTTCGCGCAATCAGCGCGGTGGCAGCCTGATCGGCGCTGGCGTACTGGGAGCCTTGTCCGGTCTGCTGGTGGGCCCGTGCATGACCGCGCCACTGGCGGGCGCGCTGCTCTATATCGCGCAAAGCGGCAATGCGCTGCATGGCGGGCTGATTCTGTTCGCCATGGGTATCGGCATCGGTGTGCCGCTGCTGTTGCTGGTGACCGTCGGCAATCGCTTCCTGCCCAAACCCGGGGCCTGGATGAACCTGCTCAAAGGCGTGTTCGGTTTCCTGTTCCTCGCCACGGCCCTGCTGATGCTGCGCCCGGTGCTGGATGAATCGCTGTGGCTCGGTTTGTGCGGTGCCTTGCTGGTGATCGCTGCCTACAGCGCCTGGCGTCAGGCTTCGGGTTTCAGTCGAAGCGCCCATGTGTTCGGCGCCGGTTCGCTGCTGTTGGGGTTGTGGGGCAGTCTGCTGATGATCGGCGCCGCCGGTGGCAGCGACGATCTGCTCAAGCCGTTGCAGGTCTACAGCGCTTCGACTTCGAGCCGTGCCGCCAGCCCTGTCGGCCACGACGCCTTCATCACGATCAAGGAACCGGCCGCGCTGCAACGGGAACTCGACGCGGCGCAGACTCAGGGCCAGTGGGTGTTGCTGGACTACTACGCCGACTGGTGCGTGTCGTGCAAAGTCATGGAAAAACAGGTGTTCGGCAAAACCCGAGTACTGGAAGCCTTGAGCGACGTGCGCTTGCTACGGCTGGACGTCACCGCCGACAATGCCGCCAGCCGCGAACTGCTCGGCCGTTATAAAGTGCCGGGGCCACCGAGCCTGCTGTGGATCGGCGCTGACGGCATCGAGCGGCGCAGCCAGCGCATCACCGGCGAGGTCGATGCCGACACCTTCCTGCAACGCTGGACTATCACCCGAGACGCCCGTTAATGCTGACCTTTACCCTCGGCACTTTTGCCATCGCGCTTAATCACCTGCTGCTGATCAGTGCCCTGGCGCTGGCGACGTTTGTCGGCTGGCGGGTGGCCAAGCGCGGCGGCGAGAATCCCGAGTCGGTCCTGTTCAGCCTGTTCCTGCTGGGCATGCTGGCGGCACGGGTGGGGTTCGTCGCCGTTTACTGGGCCCATTATCGGAGCGATCCGTGGCAAGTCATCGACCTGCGCGACGGCGGTTTCCTCGCCTGGCCGGGCGTGGTCGTGCTGCTGCTCGCCGCGCTGCACCGGGGCTGGCGTCGCCCGGGCTTGCGCCGTCCGTTGGGCTTTGGCGTGGCCAGCGGTCTGGCGTTCTGGCTGCTGGCGACCTTCTCCCTGAGCATTTACGAACAAGGAACACGCCTGCCGGACATCGCCCTGCGCAATGCCGCCGGCGAAACCGTGCAACTGGCGGACTACAAGGGCGGCCCGCTGGTCATCAATCTCTGGGCCACCTGGTGCCCGCCCTGTCGCCGGGAAATGCCAGTGCTGGAAAACGCCCAACAACACCGCCCGGACCTGACCTTCCTGTTCGTCAATCAGGCCGAGAGCATGCAAAGCGTCAGCACGTTTCTGGAAACCCAAGGCCTGAGCCTGTCCAACGTGCTGTTCGACGGCAGCGGCCGTTTGGGCCAGGCCGTCGGTTCCATGGCATTGCCGACTACGCTGTTCTATAGCCCCGACGGTCGCTTGCTGGGCAGTCATTTGGGCGAGTTGTCGGAAGCCAGCCTGGCTCGGGCCATGGAAAACTTCGATACCCCGAATCCTGCCGCACCGGCCACCTCTTCAAGGAAACTGCCATGCCCCGCCTCCGCCACCTGCTGACGCTGACCCTGGGCGCCGCCCTGCTGCACCTGCCGTCAGTGCAGGCTGCCGAAGAATTGCCCGAAGCGATCAAGAAGATCGAAGCCAAAGGCGCGAAAATCGTTGGCCAGTTCGACGCACCCGACGGTCTGCGTGGCTATGCGGCGCAGTATCAGAACCGTGGCATGGCGCTGTACCTGACCCCGGATGGCAAGCATGTGCTGCTGGGTAATCTGTATGACGCCGAGGGCAACGACCTGAGCTCGGCGCCCCTGCAAAAACTGGTTTACGCCCCCATGGCCAAGGAAGTCTGGGGCAAGATGGAGGCCAGCAACTGGATCGCTGACGGCAACAAGGACGCACCGCGCGTCGTTTACATGTTCAGCGATCCGAATTGCCCTTACTGCAACATGTTCTGGGAACAGGCGCGTCCGTGGGTGAAGGCCGGTAAGGTGCAATTGCGCCACATCATGGTCGGCATCATTCGTGAAGACAGTCCGGGCAAATCCGCCGCGCTGCTCGCTGCCAAGGATCCACAAAAAGCGCTGCAGGACCACGAGAGCTCCGGCAAGGCCAGTTCGCTCAAGGCGCTGAAAGAGGTGCCGCCGGCGATTCAGGCGAAACTCGCGGCGAACATGCAGTTGATGGAAGACCTGGAGCTGTCCGCCACCCCGGCGATTTTCTACATGGACGACAAAGGTGAACTGCAACAGCAGCAAGGCGCGCCGTCGCCGGACAAGTTGGTGAAGATTCTCGGGCCAAAGTGAGTTCACTGGCCCCATCGCGAGCAGGCTCGCTCCCACAGGGATACACGATCGCCTGTGGGAGCGAGCCTGCTCGCGATGGCGTCTATATGACCGACTAATTTCTCCGGGCTAGAAACTTCAGCAGCGCATCTGTAACGAACTCGGGATTCTCCAGATTGGAGATATGCCCAGCCTCCGGCACCAGCAAGTAAGGACAACCGATCAACTCGGCCATTTCCCTGGTTTCCGACGGCGGCCGTGGCTTGTCCTGATCGCCACACATCACCAGCGTGGTTTCAGGATTCAACTCGTCCAGACGCGGCAACAGATCATCCCGACCAAACGTAATCCGCCCCATCGGCACGATGCTTTCTCGCAGACGTTCAGGTGGCAGCGCGGCCAGTTTCGCGCGGAAATCCTGATACAGCGCCGACTGCGCATCGATACCCGGACGGAAGAAGATCGGTACCACGATGTCAAGCAGTTGTGGCGCGATCACGCCCGTCTCTTCGATCTGTTTGAACAGCGAGAAATAGTATTGGCGGGTTGGCTCTGGCTCGACGCCGACGTAGGTGTCCATCAGCACCAGACCGTTGATCCGCTGCGGCGCCGACAGCGCCAGGCGCACGCCCCACATGCCACCGACCGACAGACCGACCAGCGTGACACGGTCGATATCCAGATGATCGAGCAACGCCAGTGCCTGGCGTGCCACGTCATCCAGCGACGTGGTGCCTTCGGGCAGTGGCCCGGACTCACCGTGGCCCCAGAGGTCCAGGGCGATCACCCGATACTGCTGCGACAGGGCGGTAATCTGCGGCGCCCACATGGCTTGGTCCCACAAGTAGCTGCCGGCCAGCAGCACCGCAGGGCCAGTGCCTTGATCAATGTAGTGAAGCGATTGTCCATCTATTGTGACGAAGGGCATCGACTGTCTCCTCTGTGAAATGGGATTCATCAAAAAAAGGCAGAGGCAGCCTGAGCCGACCGGACGCGGCAGTCAACGCGCAAATTCGCGCAAACTTCAATGACGCCATCGCGAGCAGGCTCGCTCCCACATTCGTCCTGCGAACACAGGCCCAGTGTGGGAGCGAGCCTGCTCGCGATGGCGCCTCCACAGACGCTAGAGAATCAAAGCCCCTCCAACTCCGCCATCAGATCATTCAACCGATCCGCCTTGTCCTCGGTAATATCACTCGCCGCCAATCCATCGATGTACTCAGCCAACTCCTCCACCGTGCTGCACTCGAACATCGCCCGCAGCGGCACATCACGTTGCAGGGTTTTCTGCACCCGCGAAGCTATCTGCGTCGCCAACAACGAATGTCCTCCAAGCTCGAAGAAGTTGTCGCGGATACCGACCTGCTCGACCTTCAGCACTTCAGCCCAGATATCAGCCAACGTCTGCTCAAGCTCATTGCGCGGCGCCTGGTAGTCCTGGCTCTGCAACTGGCCGATTTCCAGCGCCGGCAAGGCCTTGCGATCGAGTTTGCCGTTGGCATTGAGCGGCATGCGATCGAGCCACAGCCAATGCAGCGGCACCATGTATTCCGGCAGTTCGGCGCGCAGGCGTTGCTTGATGCGCTCCAGACGTTCGCCCGGATTAAGCGCCGAATCCGCCGCCACCAGATAGCCAACCAGGTGCTTGCCATTGACGCCTTCCTGCACACCGACCGCCGCTTCGCGGACTTCCGGTTGTTCGTGCAGACGCGCCTCGATTTCACCGAGCTCGATGCGGTAACCGCGAATTTTCACCTGATGGTCGATCCGCCCGACGTATTCCAGTACGCCGTCGCTGCGACGGCGAGCCAGGTCGCCAGTGCGGTACAAACGGTCGCCCGGTTCACCAAACGGGTTCGGCACAAAGACCTGGGCCGTGCGCAACGGATCGCTGACATAACCACGCCCCACCCCGGTGCCCGCGACGCACAACTCACCCACCGCACCCAATGGCACCAGTTCCAGTGCGCCATCAAGCAGGTACAAACGGTTGTTGTCGGTCGGCGTACCGATCGGCAAATAGCTGCCACGCGTCGAGGCCATGTCGACACGGAAGAACGCCACGTCGTCCGAACATTCCGCCGGGCCGTAGGCATTCACCAGGCCGATGTCCGGGTAGCGCAGCAGCCATTGGTGCGCGAGTTCCGGCGGCATCGCTTCACCGGTCGGCAGCATCCAGCGCAGGCCGTCGAGGCTCATGCGATCCTGGGCGAGCATGCCCTGGATCAACGACGGCACGCTCTCCAGCACCGTGATGCCCTGACTCTGAACATGCGCCAGCAACCCCTGCGGGTCATGGGCGATGGTGTTCGGCACGATGTCCACCCGAGCGCCGAACAGCGGCGAAGCGAGGAACTGCCAGACCGAAATGTCGAAACTTTGCGAGGCAGTCTGGGCGATCACATCGGCATCGCTCAGGTTCAGATACGGCACCTTGCTCAACTGGTTGTTGAGCATGCCGCGCTGCTCGACCATCACGCCCTTCGGCAACCCGGTGGAACCCGAGGTGTAGATCACGTAGGCGAGGTTATCCGGACCGCTGTAGAGGCCGGGATTCTCCGCCGAGACACCGCTCGCTTGCACCTCTTCCCACACCAACAACTTGGGCCGATTGGCGCAACCGAACTCGTCCAGCAACGCCAGCGCTTGCTCGCGGCAGGCTTGGGTGCAGACCAGCAACGGCGTGCGACTCAGGTCAATGATCCGGCTCAAACGCTGACTCGGCAGCCCCGGATCCAGCGGCAGATAACCCGCGCCAGCCTTGAAGCTGCCGATGATCATGCCCAGCAGATCGAGGTTACGCTCGGCGAGCAACGCCACCGGTTGATCCAACCCGACACCGGCAGCGACCAGCGCATGACCGAGGCGGTTACTGCGCTGGTTCAGCTCAAGGTAACTGTGTTGCTGATCCAGGCAACTGGCGGCAATCCGCTGCGGATGCCGGGCCACCTGCGCTTCGAACAACTCGACGTAACTCTGCTCCAGCGGGTAATCGTGCTCGCTCTGGTTGCAGCCATGGATCAGGAAGTCCTGTTCCTCGGCGCCCAACAGCGGCAAGTCAGCCATGTCGCCATGGAAGCCTTCGACCAGCGCCAACAGCAAACGCTTGAACTCACCGAGCATGCGCTCGACGGTCGACTCGTCGAAATAACGCTGGTCGTAGGACAGGTGCAAGCCCAGGTCATCGCCCGGATAACACACCGCTGTCAGTGGGAAGTTGGTGTGGGTCCGACCGGAATCCGACGTCGCGTTGAGGCTTTGCGCACGGTCCAGCACCGAGACTTCCACCGGGGCGTTTTCGAACACGAACAGGCTGTCGAACAGCGGCTGGCCCTTGGGCAGTTCGCTGTTTTCCTGAATGCTCACCAGCGGCAGGTATTCGTACTCGCGCAGCTGCATGTTGCTGTCGAGCAAGCCGCTCAGCCACTGACGAACGCTGCAACGCTGATCGTCTTCCGGCATCTTCACCCGCAGCGCGATGCTGTTGATGAACAACCCGACGGTGCGCTGCATTTCCGGCATTTCCACCGGTCGCCCGGCCACCGTGACGCCGAACAGCACGTCGCGATCACCGCTCAAGCGACGCAGCACCAGGGCCCACGCCGCTTGGGCGAAGGTGTTGATGGTCAACTGATGCGCCTGCGCCAGTTCCCGCAGTTGCGCACCGTCACGGGCATCGAGCCGTGTGTAGCGGTCGCCGACGATCATGCCGCCGCTTTCACCGGCATGTTCGCGCAGGAACGGCCGGTCGCTAGGGATCGGCGTGGTCCGTTCGAAACCTTGCAGGTTCTGTTTCCACCACTGCCGCGCCTCGGCCAGGCTCTGGCGTTGTAGCCAGCCGATGTAGTCGCGATAGCGCGGCGGCACTGCCAGTTGCGCTTCCCGGCCTTCGCCGAGGGCCGTGTAGATTTCGAAGAAATCGTTCATCAACAGCGAACGGCACCAGGCATCGATGAGGATGTGATGGTTGCTCATCATGAACCAGTAACGCGCTGCGTCGACCTTGATCAACCGCAGATGGAACGGTGCCTGGTTGAGCAAATCGAAGCCGGCCTCACGCTCACTTTTCAGCAGCGCCTGCAACTTCGGTTCTTGCTCGGCTTCGGCGACAGCCGTCCAGTCGAGGTACTCGATCGGTGTGCTGCCCGGCTTGTGGATCACTTGCAGCATGTCTTCGCCGACGTTCCAGCAGAACGACGCGCGCAGGGCTTCGTGACGGGCAATCACCGCTTGCCAGGCCTGGGCGAAACGCTGCGGATCGAGCTCGCTGTTGATGCGGTAGCGATCCTGCATGTAGTAGAGGCCGGTGCCCGGTTCCAGCAAGGTGTGCAGCAGCATGCCTTCCTGCATCGGGGTCAGCGGGTAGACGTCCTCGATGACCGCGGCCGGAATCGGCAGCGCATCGAGTTGTGGTTGCGTCAGTTTCGCCAGCGGGAAGTCCGATGGCGTCAGACCGCCCGCGTCGCCCTCCAGGCAATGCGCGATCAGGCTGTGCAATTCGCCGAGGTAGGCGTCCGCCAGTTCGGTGATGGTCTGCGGATCGTGGCGTTCGGCGCTGAAGGTCCAGCGCAACACCAGCTCACCACCGTAGACCTGACTGTCGACGCTCAACTCATTGGGCAGCGGCGCTTTTGGATCGTGTGCGGCACCGACCGGCTCATCCAGTGGACGGAACAACGCGTCATTGCCGAAGCTCTGGTCGAACTGGCCGAGGTAGTTGAAGGTAATCGACGCCACTGGCAGCGCGGCCATGGTCTGGCGGCACAGGTCGTCCGCCAGGTAACGCAGCACGCCATAACCCAGCCCCTTGTGCGGTACGGCGCGCAGTTGTTCCTTGATCGCCTTGATCGATGCGCCCTGCCCGTCCACTGGCGTCAGCCGCAATGGATAAGCGCTGGTGAACCAGCCGACGGTGCGGGTCAGGTCGATCTCGTCGAACAGGGTTTCGCGGCCGTGGCCTTCGAGTTGAATCAGCGCCGATTCGTGACCGCTCCAGCGGCACAACACGCGGGCTAATGCGGTCAGCAACAGATCGTTGACCTGAGTGCGATAAGCGCTCGGCGCCTGTTGCAGCAGTTGTCGGGTACGCTCGCTGTCGAGGCGCACGCTGACGGTTTGCGCATGACGATTTTGCCGCCCGCCCTCGGGGCGATCACACGGCAATGCGGTGCTCGGCCCGGCCAATTGCGACCGCCACCAGCTGCGTTCTTCGCGCAGGGATTCGCTGCCGGCATAGGCCTGCAAGCGTGCGGACCAATCCTTGAAGGCGCTGGTTTTTGCCGGCAATTTCACTGTCTGCTGCGCGGTCAATTGGCGATACACCGTTTGCAGATCGTCCAGCAGTACCCGCCAGGAAACCCCGTCTACCACCAGGTGGTGAATGGCGATGAACAGCCGTTGTTCCCCTTCAGGACCGTCGACCAGCAAGGCCCGCATCAGCGGCCCCTGTTCGAGGTCGAGGCTGCGCTGGGCATCGGCGAACAGTGCCGTGCATTTCTCCATGGTCGACACACGCACTTGCCACAGCACGGGCACGTCGGAAACCGCCTGGTGCCTGGCGGTCCATTCGCCTGTTGCCTCAGAGAAGCGCAGCCGCAAGGCGTCGTGCTGTTCGATCACCGCCAGAAACGCTTGCTCCAGGCGATGAGGTTCCAATGCCTCGGTGGGTTCCAGCAGCAATGCCTGGTTCCAGTGTTGCCGCTCAGGGATATCAGTGTCGAAGAACCAGTGCTGGATCGGCGTCAAACGCGATTCGCCCGTCAGCAAACCTTGCTCGGCGGTGACCTGTTCGGTGCGAGTGGCCACGGCGGCCAGCGTCTGCACGGTCTGGTGCTGGAACAGGTCTCGCGGGCTGAAGTGAATGCCCTGCTGCCGCGCACGGCTGACCACCTGGATCGACAGAATCGAGTCGCCGCCCAGTTCGAAGAAGTTGTCGTTAAGGCCGACCTGTTCGACGTTCAGCACCTCGCACCAGATGTCGGCCAACGTCAGCTCAAGCTCGTTGCTCGGCGCTACGTAGTCCTGACGATTGAGCTCCGGGTCCGGTGCCGGCAGCGCACGGCGGTCAAGTTTGCCGTTGGCGGTCAGCGGCCAGTGCGCCAGCAGGATCAGGTGTGTGGGCACCATATAATCCGGCAGTTGCGATTTGAGGTGCGACTTGAGGGATTCGCGCAGTCCGGCTTGCTGCGTTTCGTCCTGCTCGGCGATGTCAGTCAGCAGGTAGCCGACCAGTTGTTTGCCGCTCGGCGCATCGAGCGCCAGCACCACGGCTTCGCGCACGGATTCGTGTTCCAGCAAACGGGTTTCGATTTCGCCCAGCTCGATGCGGAAACCGCGAATCTTCACTTGATGGTCAATACGCCCGAGGTACTCCACCAGCCCATCGGCGCGCTGACGCACCAGGTCGCCGGTGCGGTACAGACGCCCGCCATTGGCAACAAAAGGGTCGGCGACAAAACGCTCGGCCGTCATGCACGGACGTTCGTGATAACCCTGCGCCAGACCGGCACCGCCCACATACAATTCGCCCGTTGCGCCTTGCGGCACCAACGCCAGATCGGCATCGAGGATGTACGCCACCCGAGCGCCGATCACGCTGCCGATCGGCACACTGCCCAGGCCTTCTTCCAGTTGCTCCGGCGCCAAACTGGCCAGCGGCATGACCACGGTTTCGGTCGGGCCGTAGGCGTTGAAGAACAGGCTCGGTTTGAACGCCGCGCGAATCCGTTGCAAGTGTTCACCAGTCAGGGCTTCGCCGCCGGTGATGCACATCCGCACCGGAAGGATTTCACCCCGGGTTGCCAACCATTGAGCCAACTGGCTGCCGTAGCTTGGCGTGAAGCCGAGGATGTTGATGTGGTGACGACGGATCAACCCGCAAATTTCTTCCGCGTCCCACTGACCTTGCGCACGCAGAACGACTTGCGCACCACTCAACAGCGGCACCAGCAAACGCTCGGTGGCCGCGTCGAAGTTGATTGAATAGAAATGCAGCTCGCAATCGTCCGGGCGCATGCCGAAGCGCTCGATCACGGCGCGGCAGTGCATGGCGATTTCCCCGTGGGACACCACCACACCTTTCGGTTTACCGGTGGAGCCCGAGGTGTAAATCAGGTACGCCTGATGTTGCGGCAGGCTGATAAACGGCAGCTCGGTGGCCGGGTAGTTGGCCAGTTGCGCCGCGTCGTCTTCAAGGCACCAGCGGGCGACGGTGGATGGCAACTCACCGAGGGCGTCGAACATCGCCGCGTCGCTGAGCAACAAACCGATGCCGCTGTCTTCGATCATGTAATGCAGACGATCCAGCGGGTATTCCGGGTCCAGCGGCACGTAGGCGCCGCCCGCCTTGAGGATCGCCAACAGACCGACGACCATGTCCAGTGACCGCTCAAGCGCCAGCCCCACGCGAACCTGCGGGCCGACACCGCGCTCGCGAAGCATCCAGGCCAGGCGATTGGCGCGGCTGTCGAGCTCGGCGTAGCTCAGGGTTTGCCCGGCGAAGGTCAGCGCGGGCGCATCTTTACGGGTCAGGGCCTGCTCGCTGAACAGGTGATGAATGCATTGATCCAGCCGATGTTCGCCCGGCTCGACGCCGAGGCTGTCGAGCAGGTTTTGCTGTTCCGTGGCTTCCAGCAACGGCAGCTCACTCAAGCGCTGTTGCGGGTCGGCCAGCAGCGCTTCGAGCAGGTTGCGCCAGTGCCCGGCCATGCGCGCAATGCGCGGTTCATCGAACAGATCGGTGCTGTAGGTCAGGCAGCAACCCAGGCGATGGTCGAGGTCGGTGACTTCCAGGTTGAGGTCGAACTTGGTCGCGCGGGCATCGTTGGCCAGGTACTCGACGGCCATGCCGGCCAGGGTTCGGCTCTGCTGGAATTCCCAGCGCTGGACGTTGCACATCACCTGGAACAGCGGGTTGTAAGCGGCGCTGCGCGGTGGTTGCAACGCTTCCACCAGATGATCGAACGGCAGGTCCTGATGGGACTGGCCTTCGATCACGGTGTGGCGAACCTGCTCGAACAATTCAGTCACGGACATCTGCCCGTCGAGCTGACAACGCAGCACTTGGGTGTTGAGGAACGCACCGATCAGCCCTTCGCTTTCCGGACGAATCCGGTTGGCCACCGGCGCGCCGATGCGCAGGTCGGTCTGGCCGCTGTAGCGGTAAAGCAGCACGGCCAGCGCGGCGGTCATGGTCATGAACAGGGTCAGGCCGTTTTGCGCGTTGAAGGCGCGGACCCGTGCGGCGAGGTCATCGCTGAGGTCGAAACGGAACAGTTCGCCTTGATGGCTTTGCACCGGCGGACGCGGACGGTCAGCCGGTAATTCCAGCAGCGGATGTTCACGGCCCAGTTGTGCGGTCCAGTAGTCGAGCTGACGCTGACGTTCGCCGGACTCCAGCCACTGGCGCTGCCAGACGCTGTAATCCAGATACTGAACCGGCAGCGGTGCCAACGGCGATTCGCGGTCATCGACAAACGCTTCGTACAGCGCACTGAGTTCGCGGGCGAAGATGTCCATCGCCCAGCCTTCGGTGACGATGTGGTGCAGGGTCAGCACCAGGTAATGTTCCTGCTCGGCCGTCTTGACCAGACAGGCGCGCAGCAACGGTCCGGTTTCCAGATCGAAGGGCTTATGGGCCTCGTCGTCGGCCAGTTGCTGCACTCGTTGTTCGCGAACATCAGCCGCCAGTGTCGAGAAATCCTTCCAGTCCATGCGCATCCCGGTTTCCGGATGCACCTGTTGCCGGGCCACGCCGTCAATGCTCGGGAAGGTGGTGCGCAGGGTTTCGTGACGCATGATCAACGCTTGCAGTGCCGCCTCGAAACGCCCGACGTCGAGCCCCCCGCGCAAGCGTGCCATACCGCCGACGTTGTAGGCTGGGCTGTCCGGTTCCATTTGCCACAGAAACCACATGCGCTGCTGGGAATAGGACAGCGGCACCGGTTGGCTGCGGTCGACTTTTTCAATCGGTGGTTGTTGGTTGGTGCTGCCACTGGCCTGGATCAGGCGAACCTGTTCGGCAAACGCGCCCAGCTCACTGTTCTCGAACAGCGCGCGCAACGGCAACTCGACGTCGCAGGCCTGACGGGTGCGGGAAATGATTTGCGTGGCCAGCAGCGAGTGACCGCCGAGGGCGAAGAAGTCGTCGCGCAGACCGATTTGCCCAAGGCCCAGGACTTCGCGCCAGATGCCGGCGATTTGCTGTTCCAGCGGGGTGACCGGTTCAACGTGCTCGCGAACCTGCCACTGCGGTTCAGGCAAGGCGCGACGGTCAAGTTTGCCGCTTGGGCTCAGAGGCATGACGTCCAGACGCATGAGCTGCGCCGGGACCATGTATTCCGGCAGCTCAGCCGCCAGTGCGGTTTTCAGGCGTGCCGTTTGATCCTCGACCGTTTCTGCGGAATCGGTGGCGGTGTAGTAACCGATCAACTGCGCACCGGCCGCCGTTTCGCGCACCAGCACCACGGCCTGAGCGACGCCCTCCTGGGCCAGCAGACGTGCTTCGATTTCTTCCGGTTCGACGCGGAAGCCGCGCAGTTTGACCTGTTGATCGAGACGGCCGAGGTATTCGATCACACCGTCAGAAGTCCAGCGCGCACGATCACCGGTGCGGTACAGACGCGCACCCGGCTCACCCAACGGGTCAACCACAAAACGTTCGGCGGTCAGGCCTGGACGGCCCAAATAGCCGCGAGCCAAACCGATGCCGCTGATGCACAGTTCACCCGGCACACCGGCCGCAACCGGGTTGAGGTCACTGTCGAGCACGCGGCACACCACGTTGCCCAGCGGACGGCCAATCGGCGAGCGCTCGCCATCAGCCGTTGTGCAATGCCAATGGGTGACGTTGATCGCGGTTTCGGTCGGGCCGTAGCGGTTGTGCAGTTGCACCGCCGGCAGTTGTTCCAGCACGCGGTTACGCAGTTCGGCGGGCAAGGCTTCGCCGCCGCTGAATACCCGGCGCAGGCTGGTGCATTCGGCGGAGAGCGGTTCGTCGATAAACAGCGCCAGCAGCGGTGGCACGAAGTGCAGCGTGGTCACGCCGAATGCTTGAACCAACTGCGCAATGCGGTGCGGATCGCGGTGTTCGCCGGGGCCGGCGATCAGCAAGCCGCTACCGGTGATCAGCGGCCAGAAGCATTCCCATACCGACACATCAAAACTGATCGGGGCCTTTTGCATCAGCACGTCGGTTTCGTTCAGGCGATAGGTGTTTTGCATCCATTGCAGGCGTTCGGCGAGGGCGGCGTGAGTGTTGCCGACACCCTTGGGCTGGCCGGTGGAACCGGAGGTGTAAATCACGTAGGCGAGGTTGTCGCCGTGCAAGTGCAGGCCCGGCGCCTGACTCGGCCAGCCATCCAGATGCAGGGCGTCCATGGCGATCACGCTGACGCCATCGGTGGCCGGCAAGCGGTCAAGCAGTTGGGTCTGGGTCAGCAGCAATTCGACGCCGCTGTCATTGAGCATGTAGGCCAGGCGTTCGGCCGGGTAATCCGGGTCCAGCGGCAAGTAGGCGCCGCCGGCCTTGATGATCGCCAGCAGGCCGATCAGCAACTGCGGCGAACGCTCGGCGGCGATGGCCACGCAGACATCCGGCCCCACGCCCTTGTCGCGCAGGTAATGGGCCAGGCGGTTGGCCTGGGTGTGCAGTTCGGCAAAATCCAGGCTGCCGCCGTCCCACATCAACGCGATGCGTTCCGGGGTCAGGCGCGCTTGTTCGTTGAGCAGTTCCGGCAGCCATTGGCTGGCCGGTATGCACGGTGCGGCGCTCCACGCGGTTTGCTGATCGTGCTCGGACGGGGTCAGCAGTTGCAGGTCGCCGATCGCGGTTTTCGGTTGCTCACAAACGGTTCGCAACAGACTGCTGAAATGCTCGGCCAGGCGCTCGATGGTCGCGGCATCGAACAGTTCGCAGGCGTAGTCGAAGGACAGGCTCAGGCGACCGTTACGGTCTTCCTCGCTGTGCAGCTGCAAGTCGAACTTGGCTTCGCGGCTGTGCCACGGCAGTTCTTCGGCCAGCAATCCCGGCAGGCGGCGCAGTGCGCTCAAATCCCGTTGCTGGTGGTTGAACATGACCTGAAACAAGCCTTGTTCGCGAGCCTGCGGGAACGCTTCGAGCAGTTGTTCGAACGGCAGATCCTGATGCGCCTGTGCGCCCAATGCGGCCTGACGGGTTTGCGCCAGCAGCTCAATGAATGGCAGCCGCGAATCCACCTCGGCGCGCAGCACCTGGGTGTTGATGAAGAAGCCGATCAGCCCTTGGGTTTCCAGGCGCGGACGGTTGGCGTTGGGGACGCCGATGCGGATGTCGCGCTGACCGCTGTAGCGGTGCAGCAGGCTCTGGAACGCCGCGAGCAACAGCATGAATGAAGTAGATTCGTGAGCCTGGGCGGTCTGGCGAATGGCATCGCTAAGGCTCGTGCCCAACTTAACGGTGTGGCGCGCTGCACGGTGAAGGTGTTGCGCCGACCGCGGGTGGTCCGTGGCCAGGCTCAGGACCGGATGCTCATCACCCAACTGTGCTTTCCAGTAGGCCAGTTGACGCTCGCCCTCCCCTTGCGCCAGCCATTGGCGCTGCCAGCTGCCGTAGTCGGCGTACTGGGTCGGCAATGGTGCGAGCGTCGCCGTTTGTCCCTGGGACGCGGCGGCATACAGGCGCGAGAACTCGTCGATCAACACATTCAGCGACCAGCCGTCGGCGATGATGTGGTGCATCGTCACCAGCAGTTGGTGATCCTCATCGTCGAGACGCACCAGCGTCACCCACAGCAGCGGGCCTTTTTCCAGATCGAATTGGCTGTGAGCTTCGTCCTCACGGATTTGCTGCGCCCGAGCCTCACGTTCGGCGGCTGGCAGGTCGCTGATATCGATTAATTGCAGGTTGAACTCACCGGCAGCATCGACCCGTTGCAGCGCCACACCGTCACGTTCGAAGAACCGCGTGCGCAGGGATTCGTGACGCTCGACCAGTTGTTGGAAACTCGCGCGCAAGGCGTCTTCATCCAGCTCACCGCGCAGGCGCAAGGCGCCGGGAATGTTGTAGGCGCTGCTCTGCGGGTCCAGTTGCCAGGTGATCCACAGACGGTTTTGCGCCAGGGATTGCGGCATGGCCTCGGTGCGCGACAACGGTGTGATTGCGCCTTGGGCCAGGCCACCGTCCTGTTGTTGCGCAACGACAGCGGCGGCGAACGCGCCAAGGCTCGGCGCCTCGAACAGCAGGCGCAGGTTCAGCTCCAGACCGAGCGCTTCGCGCAGGCGCGCAACCACTTGCGTGGCAGCGATGGAGTTGCCGCCGAGCAGGAAGAAGTGGTCATCGGCGTTGACCTGTTTGACCTGCAAGTGCTCGCACCAGATCTGACCGATCAAGGTTTGCAGCTCCGAGCCCGATTCCGTGTTTGCTTCGCTTTCAGTGACTGCGGACGGGAACAATGCATAGCTGTCGAGGCTGCCGTCCGCCAGGCGATTGCGGCACGCCGAGCGTTGCAGTTTGCCGCTGGACGTCTTGGGCAATGCGCCCGGATTGAGCAACACCACCACACTCGGTGCTTCCTGATACGCCTCGGCGACGGCTTGGCGAATGGCTTTGATCAACGCATCCGGCGGGAGGATTTTCTGCACGCTGCGGCTGATTTCTGCGGCGATGCCAATGCCTTCCTGCCCGTCGATGTTGACGGCGAACGCAGCGACGCGACCTTTGCGCACCACTTCCACTTCGCGCTCGACGGTCTGTTCGATGTCTTGCGGATAGAGGTTGTGCCCGCGAACGATTAGCATGTCTTTCAGGCGGCCGGTAATGAACAGTTCACCGTCGCGCATGAAGCCCAGGTCGCCGGTGCGCAGCCACGTACGGCCGGCGTGCTGGACGAAGGTATTGGCAGACGCTTCAGGGTTGCGCCAGTAGCCGTGGGCGATGCTCGGCCCGGCGGCCCAGACTTCGCCGACCGCGTTGTCGGCCAACTCGTTGAGCGCTGTCGGATCAACAATGAGCACCGCGTGATCCGGCTGGCTGATGCCGCAACTCATGATTGCGCTGCCATCGCCCGGCTCGGCACGGTTCTGTGCCAATGCCTGATCATCCACGCGCAGGTTGCCAATGCCCTGACCGCGAGGACTGCCGGCCACGAACAGCGTGGCTTCCGCCAGACCGTAGGACGCCATGAAACTGTCTGCGGTGAAACCGCAGGACGCGAACCTCTCGGCGAAGCGCTCCAGGGTGTCGAGACGAATCGGTTCCGAACCGGAATAGGCCACGCGCCAGCCGCTCAGGTCGAGGCGTTCAAGGGCCGATTCGCTAACCCGCTCGCTGCACAGCCGATAGGCAAAATCCGGCCCGCCGCTGATGGTGCCGCCGTACTCGCTGATCGCTTCCAGCCAGCGCAACGGCCGGCCAAGGAAGTATGCGGGCGACATCAGCACGCACGGCACACCGCTGAAAATCGGCTGCAACAGACCGCCAATCAGGCCCATGTCGTGGTACAGCGGCAGCCAGCTGACAATCACGTCGTCAGGGTTCAGGTCGATGCCGAAACCGTGACGAATCAGCAGCTCGTTGGCCACCAGGTTGCCGTGGCTGACTTGCACGCCTTTGGGCAATGCAGTGGAGCCGGAGGTGTATTGCAGAAAGGCAATGTGATCGTCTTGCAGGGCCGGCGCGACCCAGCGCTCGGCGTGGGCACTGTCGAGGGTGTCGACACAAAGCAGCGGCGGCGCCCCTTCAATTTGCAGCAACGCATCGCGCAGGCCGGCGCTGGTCAGCAGCAGACGCGGTTCGGCATCGCTGATGATCGACAGCAGGCGCTCCTGATGATGACGACGTGTCGACTCCGGCGGATAGGCCGGCACCGCAATCACCCCCGCATACAGGCAGCCAAAAAACGCCGCGACATAATCCGGACCGCTGGGAAACAGCAGCACCGCGCGATCACCCAACTCCGCCTCGGCCTGCAAGGCACCGGCAATGGTCCGCGCCCGCTGGTCCAGCTCACGATAACTGAGCACCACAGCCTGATCCTGGGTTTCGGCGAGAAAACGCAAGGCCACCCGGTCCGGCGTCAGGGCCGCGCGGCGCTGGAGGGCTTGGACCAGATTGCTTGGGAGTTCGAACGCGTCGGTCATGAGGTTTCCTGCCTGAATTCGGCTTGCAAATGGAATCGGTTTTCTAACGTCACACCCCTTGGAGGGCATGCAGGACGCGGTCTTCGCCGACCACGCAAGGCATTGGGAATGCTGTTTTGGCCGGGGCTTGCGCCCGGAGCCATTCACCAATGAGAACGGATGACGTCTTGAAATAATTAGTCGGCAGGCTTGATCGCCAACGGGGCTGCACCGCGACAGCGTGTCGCAGTTCTCAATCCGCACCTTAAAGGAGCATTAATTCTCTTTCTCAATTGACAATCATTATCATTCAGCATAATTTGTCGCTCGATGTGTAGGGCGACACCGGTCTTCTGGTCGTCCCACTAACCTATTTGCAGCAGGGTGATGTCCATGACGGAACAAGTGTCCACAAGCAGGTGCGATTCACCGCTACTTCAGGCATTCGTCGACAATCGACTGATTCTGGTCAAAATTGCAGCGCGTATTACCGGCTGCCGGTCACGCGCCGAAGACGTGGTGCAGGATGCATTCTTCCGGCTGCAATCGGCGCCGCAGATCACCTCATCCTTCAAGGCTCAGCTCAGCTATCTGTTCCAGATCGTGCGTAACCTGGCGATCGATCACTACCGCAAACAGGCGCTGGAGCAGAAGTACTCAGGCCCTGAAGAGGAGGGTCTGAACGTGGTGATTCAAGGCGCTTCGCCGGAAACCTCGCACATCAATTTCTCGACCCTGGAAAACATTGCCGATGCGCTGACGGAGCTGCCGAGCCGCACCCGTTACGCCTTCGAGATGTACCGCCTGCACGGCGTGCCGCAAAAGGACATCGCCAAGGAACTCGGTGTTTCGCCGACGCTGGTGAACTTCATGATTCGCGATGCGCTGGTGCACTGCCGCAAGGTGTCGGGCAATCGTGTGGATACCTTTGCCCGCCGCTGAAACCTTGCCGGTTTCATAAAAAAGATCGCAGCCTTCGGCAGCTCCTACAGGGTGTACGCAATCCCATGTAGGAGCTGCCGAAGGCTGCGATCTTTTAGTCTTAACGCAGCATCACGCCAACACACACCGATCAAAAAACCGCTCACGCCCCAACACCATCAACGCCGCGCGCTTGTGCGGGAAGTCGAACTCTTTCTCGCAATGAAAACGCTGATCCTGCATATACCCGATCATCTTTGCATTGTCGGCGCGAGGCTCGGCGACCACCCGCTGGGTGCGTGGATCATCCAGAAACAGGTAATGCGTCAGCGCCGATAACCAGCTTGCGACCTTGTACGGGCCACGGTGATTTTCCTCACCGACCAGCATATGAATACCGCGGTCGTAATCGCCGGCGTCATAGAACGGCGCGATGCGATCTTCCTTGGCCCAGTAGGCTTCGAAGTAGGCAAACGGCTGATCATCGAAACAGCCGATCAGCGTCAGGGTGTGGGGGTCGGCCTCGAGTTTTGTCAGGTACTCGCGATGCTGTTCGAGACTGCCCTCCTCCTGCCAGAAACTCGCGACCCGCGCACTGTTCTGCCAACGATTGAACCGTGCCAGGTCCAGATCGATGTCCACCGTACGCAGGGAAATCCACGCGCCCAGCCGCGCATCAAAACGCCGATAGACCTCGCCCCGCGGTTTCACCGGGCGCAACGGATGACGCTTGCCGCCACTGATGTCCATTTGCTGTGGATAACTGTCGGTCAGCGCCTGGCTCAGCCACGGCTGAGGCAACTGCCAGAACAGCGTGCGTTCGCAACGATACTGGCCGGCGGTTTCGGTGGGGATCAGCAACCCGCTGAGCAGGGCTTCGGTGGGGGCGTCATCGAGTTGCCAGGTCAAACGCTGGCAGGCCGGATCACGGGCAAACAGCCAATAACAGGCCACCCGGATAGCCTGATCGTCAGGTCGACCCAACGGTGCCTCGACCTGCACAAGCCACTCGGGCTCACGCATCAGACGCAGCGTGATCAGTGGCTGCGTTTCCAGGCTGAGACTCAAACGGCTTTGGGTTTCATCAGCTACAAGACGGCTTCCTGAGGGCAAGGCCAGGGCAGTCAGGTCATTCAGATTGGGCATGGGTCGGGCTCACGATAATCGTCGACAGTTCTACGATGAACGTGAGCCAGCGAGGGGAATTTAATGAAAACGACCGCGAGCACGAACTCCGTGCTCGCGACTGGCTGCAGGCAACCTGGTTCAGTCGCGATCCATTGTTGCTCTTGAGGCGCTAGATGGCCTTGAGCCAGATATCGTGGAAAGCATAGTCATTACCGTATCCGGTGCTGATTTTACTGGCGATAAGCAACTCCATTGTAGATTGGTCCGCGGTAAACGTGCCTTTGAGCTCCGTCCAATCCATGCTGGTAATTTCTTCGCTAGCCACCTCCTCCGTTGTCATGTCGGCCTTGAGTGCCATGAGTGCCAATTTCGGTATTGCGTGCTGTCCATCAGTCCTGCGCACAGTGATCCCGAACTCATAGATTCTATTGGCTTTAAGATCTGAAAAGGTTTTGCTCAACACCGTCCCCGCGGACCGGCCGGTATAAGTTCTATTTTGAAGCATGTAGAGGCCGCCGCCACTGGACCTGATGATCAGATCTCTTCCATCAGACGCCGCTGCCCCTCGCATCCAACCATTCCAGTTATCCGTCCCGTCCTCCGTACTGAACGTCGTTCTATCTTCGTAACCCTCCTGAATTTCAAGGCTCAGCGGCGGAAACAACGCCGGGCAAGCACATTCGCTTTCTTCCAGTACGGCCTGAAAAACAAACGTGAGATGACTGCGGTGTTCCAGCTCTTGCAATTGATCCCAACCAATACTTCGACACCAGCCAGCTTCCGCTTCTGCCTTGGTAACAGGCTCGGCGTCAACGACGCGCACCATCATTGTCGAGCCGTCGTGATTTTGCCCAGAGATATGCAAAGTGGTCGGCTGACCGACCGCAATAGCCCGCCAACGTGCCACCTCTACGGTAATGCCGGATGCCCCATCGGGCTTTTGCAGGGTAAGTAGCTTTCCGACTGCTTGCGCAACCAAGGGGCGTGGAAGGCGCGGAACAGGAATCAATTGGCGATTTGACATGACCGTTGTCCTTTCTGATGAGGCTCCCAACCCATCAAGGGCTTGGCATCGGAAAGTCATCTAACCGCAAGTTAATTCGAGCGTCTACTGTCAGATATGACAGTGTGATCATGGAAAATCCGGAAATACGACGAATGGACGACTGCCTCCCTCAAGGGACAAAAGCTGTAGCGGTCAATCCTGGAGAACCGGCACCACCGCGATCTTGTATGGATCGAAAATCTTCAGCATCTGGCCATTGTCCCGCAACCCTTGCAGCAAGTTGCCGAATGCCTCGCCACTGATGGGCGCCGTCGGACGCAGGATGGCGTAGTGGTGGTAGACCTGATCGACGCGCTCGGACACCAGCAGTTGATCGGCGACCTTCTCGTTGCGCAACAGGTAATCGCTCAGGTAAGAGCGCGTCACCAAGGCAATGTCTGCCCGCCCGCGCAGCACCATCAGCAGGTTGCTGTCATGGGAATAGGTCAGCGTGGCGTTGTAGTTTTGCGCGAGGAATTTCGGATCGGCATTGAAGTTGGCGAATTCGTAGTGATAGCCGCTGAACACTGCCAGTCGTTTGCCCGTGAGATCGGCAAAGTAGCTCTGCTGACGATCCGGCAGACGTTGCGCGACAAAAATCTCGGCGTCTTCCAGCCCCATGTCGACGCTGGTGTGAGGAATGTCCTTCCAGCCCCAATCCGGATTCTCGAAAATCGCCATGTCCACCCGGCCCTGCTTGAAGTCACCAAAGCGCCGGGGAATGGAGGTCGGCACGAGCACGAACTGATAGTCGCTTTGCAAGGCATTGAGCGCCTCGACCAACTGCGGCAGCAGGCCGGTGTCGGCACCGGTTTCCGGGCGCACGGTATAAGGCGGGAAGTGTGCGGCACCGACCCGCACCAGTTGCGCAGCCTGGGACGGCACCAGCCATAACGCCGCAAGCGATGCCAGCAAAAGCCGCGAGGCCGTCCGAATTGGCGAAGACATCAAAACAACCCACTCCCCAAAAAATGCGCTTCAATCCATTCAAACTAGGCGGTTTCGGCCACTTAGCCAGTTTCCTGCCGGCCAAGGCAAAACTATTGTTTCTCTTCCAGCACCAGAATCAACGCCTCATCGGCCAATTGATCGAGGCTCATGCTGCCACCGGCGCGAAACCAAGTGGTGGTCCAGGACAGCGCACCGGTCAGAAAACGCCGGGTGATGAACACGTCCCCGCGAATAAAACCGGCATCCTTGGCCTCGCCCAGCACCTGCAGCCACAGCTCTTCATAAATGTCACGCAGTGCCAGCACCCTGGTCTGCCCGTCCTCGGACAGCGAACGCCATTCATACACCAACACCGCCATGGCTTCACCGCTGCCGCCCATGATCGACTGCAATTCGCAGCGGATCAGCGCCAGCACCCGCTCGCGCACGTTGCCCGCTTCGGCCAGGGAAGCGCGCATTAACGCGGTGTTGTAGCGAATGGTCTCCTCCATCACCGCCCGCAGGATCTCGTCCTTGCTTTTGAAGTGATGAAAAATGCTGCCCGACTGAATCCCCACGGCGCCGGCCAGATCGCGCACGGTGGTGCGTTCATAACCTTTGTTGCGAAACAGGTGGGCCGCCACTTGCAGCAGTTTGCCGCGAGCGCTGTCCGGGTCGGTCAGTTGGCCGTTGTCGACCAAATCGCGCATCACCCTCAGGGCTTTTTGCTCGTCCACCCGTTCTCTCCTACAGTCGATCAATCAAATGCGCCGCTCATCGCCAAAACAGCGGGGTTGCGCGGGCAATTTAAGCTGGCAATGGCGACCAAGCAAGCGCTCGGGCAGAAGATATTTGAGCCATTTACAAACCAAGCGCTTGCTTGGTAGTCTCGATGCACTGCTGTCGGAGGTGGCTATGGAGTCGACTGTGCCCAAAACAATTCGCATCGGTTGCGCCAGCGCGTTCTGGGGCGACACCTCGACTGCCGCCGCGCAACTGGTGGAAGGCGGGCGACTGGACTATCTGGTGTTCGATTATCTGGCCGAAATCACTATGTCGATCATGGCCGGTGCGCGGATGAAAGATCCCCAGGCCGGCTACGCCAGCGACTTTGTCGAAGTCCTCGGCCCTCTGCTCACTCAGCTCGCCGAACAGCAAATCCGCGTCATCAGCAATGCCGGCGGGGTCAATCCACAGGCCTGCGCCGCCGCTCTGCAAGCGGCCTGCGACAAGGCCGGGGTGCCACTGAAGATTGCCGTGCTGCTGGGTGACGACCTGCAACCGCAGTTCAAGCAACTGAGCAGCAGCGGCATCCATGAAATGTTCAGCGGCGCGCCACTGCCGCCGATGTGCGTCTCGACCAACGCCTACCTCGGCGCACCGGGCATCGTCGAAGCCCTACGCCTGGGTGCGGACATTGTGATCACCGGGCGCGTGGTCGACAGCGCGGTGGTCAGCGCCGCGCTGGTCCATGAGTTCGGCTGGTCCTGGCACGACTACGACAAACTCGCCCAGGCCGCGTTGGCCGGTCATATCATCGAATGCGGCGCCCAGTGCACCGGCGGCAACTTCACCGATTGGCGCGACGTGCCCGACTACGAACACATCGGTTTTCCCATCGTCGAAGTCAGCGCCGACAGCCAGTTCATCGTCAGCAAACCCGACGGTTCCGGTGGCCTGGTCACGCCACTGACCGTCGGCGAGCAGATGCTCTATGAAATCGGCGACCCGCAGGCCTATCTGCTGCCCGATGTGGTCTGCGACTTCACCCAAGTCAAACTCGTGCAACAAGGCAAAAGCGCGGTTCAGGTGCACGGCGCCAAAGGCTTGCCGCCGACGGATCAGTACAAGGTCAGCGCAACGTACCCGGACGGTTTTCGTTGCACCGCCAGTTGCCTGATCGCGGGCATAGACGCGGTCGACAAGGCGCGTCGGGTCAGCGAAGCGATCATCAACAAGACCTCGGAGATTTTCCGCCAGCTCGGCTGGGCGCCCTACAGTGAAGTGAACGTCGAACTGCTCGGCAGCGAGGCCACGTACGGCCCGCACGGCCAGCGTCAGGACAGCCGCGAAGTGGTGATCAAACTCGCGGTGCGCCATCCGGGCAAACAGGCGTTGATCGTGTTCTCCCGGGAAATCGCCCAGGCCGCCACCGGCATGGCGCCGGGGCTGACCGGGATTGTCGGCGGACGGCCGACGGTGTATCCGCTGATCCGGCTGTTCTCGTTTCTCATCGACAAAACCGCCTGCTCGCTGGAAATTGATCTCAAGGGTCAGCGCCACCCCTGCGCCCTGCCCGCCCTCGATGTACTCGCCACCGCTGACTTGCCTGTACCGTTCGACCCGCCCAAACCCACCGGCCTGGCCGACGCCAGCGTGTCCCTGGTCAAACTCGCGGTCGCGCGCTCCGGTGACAAGGGCAACCACAGCAACATCGGCGTCATGGCCCGCGAGCCCGAGTACCTGCCGTGGATCGCCGAAGCCTTGACCCCGGAAGTGATCGTCGACTGGATGAGTCACGTGCTCGATCCAATCCATGGACGTGTCGAACGCTGGTACTTGCCCGCCACCCACAGCCTTAATTTTCTGCTGGAAAACGCCCTCGGTGGCGGTGGCGTGGCCAGCCTGCGAATCGATCCGCAAGGTAAAGCTTTCGCCCAGCAACTGCTGGAAATCCAGATTCCGGTGCCTCAAAGCATCGCCGAACAGGTCAACTAGAGGACTGCCGCCGTGGCCTACGATTCGATATTCAAAGCCGATCTGTTTGCTGGCCAAAACATTATCGTCACCGGTGGCGGCAGCGGTATCGGCCGGTGCACTGCCCACGAACTGGCGGCTCTCGGTGCCCATGTGCTGTTGGTCGGGCGCAAGGCCGACAAGCTCAAAAACGTCGCGGCCGAGATTGCCGAAGACGGCGGCAAGGCTGACTGGATGACCTGCGATATCCGCGAGGAAGAAGCCGTCAAGCATCTGGTCAGCGAGTTGATTCGCAAGCACGGCCCCATTCACGGCCTGGTCAACAATGCCGGCGGGCAATACCCGTCGCCGCTGGCCTCGATCAATCAGAAGGGTTTCGAAACCGTCATGCGCACCAACCTGGTGGGCGGTTTCCTGATGGCCCGGGAAGTGTTCAACCAATCCATGAGCCAACACGGCGGCGCCATCGTCAACATGCTCGCCGACATGTGGGGCGGCATGCCCGGCATGGGCCATTCGGGCGCGGCGCGCTCGGGCATGGACAATCTGACCAAGACCGCCGCGTTCGAATGGGGTTACGCCGGGGTCCGGGTCAACGCCGTGGCGCCGGGATGGGTCGCCTCCAGCGGCATGGACACGTACGAAGGCGCGTTCAAAGCGGTCATTCCAACCTTGCGCGAACACGTGCCGCTCAAGCGTATCGGCACCGAATCGGAAGTCAGCGCAGCGATCGTTTTCCTGCTCAGCCCGGCGGCGGCGTTTGTCAGCGGCAGCACCTTGCGCATCGACGGTGCGGCCAGCCTGGGCGGGCGCGCCTGGCCGATCCACAAGGTGCAGAACAGTGAGTCGTACAACGGCTTCCACCGGGCCTACTTGCCCGATGTGCTCAAGGACAAGGAATAAGTCATGCCGGTGATCCAGTCGCAAGTGGATCCGTTCAGCGAACAGTTCGCCCGCAATCGCGCGGCGATGCTGGTGGGTATCGAGCAAGTCCGCCAGCTTGAACAAAACCTGCTGAACAAGGCCGGCGAGGCCAAACCCAGGTTCGACAAGCGCGGGCAACTGCTACCCCGCGAACGCCTCAACCTGCTGCTGGACCCCGGCGCACCGTTCCTCGAACTGGCGAGCCTGGCCGGCTACAAACTGCACGACGACAAGGACGGCAGCTCGGCCGGTGGTGGTTTGATCGCCGGGATCGGTTATGTGTCCGGCGTGCGTGTACTGGTGGTGGCCAACAACAGCGCGATCAAGGGCGGAACCATTTCCCCCAGCGGCCTGAAAAAATCCCTGCGCCTGCAACAGATCGCCATGGAAAACAAACTGCCGGTGATCACCCTCGCCGAGAGTGGCGGCGCCAACCTTAATTATGCGGCGGAGATTTTCGTCGAAGGCGCGCGCAGCTTTGCCAATCAGGCCCGAATGTCGGCCATGGGCCTGCCGCAGATCACCGTGGTCCACGGTTCGGCCACGGCGGGCGGGGCTTATCAACCGGGGCTTTCGGATTACGTGGTGGTGGTGCGCGGCAAGGCCAAGCTGTTTCTCGCCGGCCCGCCCCTGCTCAAGGCTGCCACCGGTGAAGTGGCCACCGATGAAGAACTGGGTGGCGCCGAGATGCATGCGCAAACCGCCGGCACCGCCGAGTACCTGGCCGAAAACGATGCCGATGGCGTGCGTCAGGTGCGCGAGATTGTCAGCCTGTTGCCGTGGAACGATCAGTTGCCATGGTTACCCGAACGTCGCTGGGAAGAGCCGCTCTACCCCATCGACGAACTGCTGGGCCTGATCCCGGATGATCCGAAAAAACCCTACGACGTGCGCGAAATCATCGCCCGGATTGCCGACGGCTCGAACTTCCTCGAGTTCAAGCGCGAGTTCGATCAGCAAACCGTCTGCGGTCATTTACAGATTCAGGGCCGTGCCTGCGGCTTCATCGGCAACAACGGCCCGATCACGCCCAAGGGGGCGAGCAAGGCTGCGCAGTTCATCCAGCTTTGCGACCAGAGCCAGACGCCGCTGCTGTTTTTCCATAACACCACCGGGTTCATGGTCGGCACCGAATCGGAACAACAAGGCGTGATCAAGCATGGCGCGAAAATGATTCAAGCGGTGGCCAACGCTCGCGTGCCTAAACTGACGATTGTCGTCGGCGGCTCCTACGGTGCCGGCAACTACGCGATGTGCGGCCGCGGCCTCGACCCACGCTTCATCTTCGCCTGGCCCAACAGCCGCACCGCCGTCATGGGTGGCGCACAGGCCGGCAAGGTGCTGCGAATCGTCACCGAGGCCAAACAGCTCAAGGACGGTTTGGAACCCGATCCGAAAATGCTCGACATGCTGGAACAGGTCACCGCGCAGAAACTCGACAGCCAGTCCACCTCACTTTATGGCAGCGCCAATCTGTGGGACGACGGGTTGATCGACCCGCGGGATACCCGGACCTTGCTCGGGTACTTGCTGGATATTTGTCATGAGGCCGGGGTGCGGCCGCTGCAACCCAACAGTTTTGGTGTCGCCCGGTTCTAGGCCGGCCAGAGGAGAACAATAAAAATGATCTTCACCCAGGAACACGAAGCACTGCGTCGCACCGTCCGCCAATTCGTCGAGCACGAGATCAATCCGCACGTCGAGGAATGGGAAAAAGCCGGGCGCTTTCCGATCCACGACATCTTCCGCAAGGCCGGTGAACTCGGCCTGCTGGGGATTTCCAAACCGGAAAAATTCGGCGGCATGGGGCTCGACTACAGCTACTCGATCGTCGCCGCCGAAGAGTTCGGCACCATTCATTGCGGCGGCATTCCGATGTCCATCGGCGTGCAGACCGACATGTGCACCCCGGCCCTGGCCCGCTTCGGCTCCGATGAACTGCGCGAGGAGTTTCTGCGGCCGGCGATCACCGGCGAGCAAGTCGGCTGCATCGGCGTTTCCGAAGTCGGTGCCGGTTCTGACGTCGCAGGGCTGAAAACCACCGCGCGCAAGGACGGCGACGACTACGTGATCAACGGCAGCAAGATGTGGATCACCAATTCGCCGAGCGCCGATTTCATCTGCCTGCTGGCCAACACCTCGGACGATAAACCGCACATCAACAAATCGCTGATCATGGTGCCGATGAACAGCCCCGGCATCAGCCTCAGCTCGCACCTGGACAAGCTCGGCATGCGCAGCTCGGAAACCGCCCAGGTGTTTTTCGACAACGTGCGCGTGCCGCAACGCAACCGCATCGGCCACGAAGGCGCGGGGTTCATGATGCAGATGCTGCAATTTCAGGAGGAACGATTGTTCGGCGCAGCGAACATGATCAAGGGCCTGGAATATTGCATCGACAGCACCATCGAGTACTGCAAGGAACGCAAAACCTTCGGTAATGCGCTGATCGATAACCAGGTCATTCACTTTCGCCTCGCCGAATTGCAAACCGAAATCGAATGCCTGCGGGCGCTGGTCTATCAGGCCACCGAGCAATACATCAAAGGTCAGGACGTCACGCGTCTGGCGTCCATGGCCAAACTCAAGGCCGGGCGACTGGGCCGCGAAGTCAGCGACAGCTGCCTGCAATACTGGGGCGGCATGGGGTTCATGTGGGACAACCCGGTGGCCAGGGCTTACCGCGATGTGCGGCTGGTGTCGATCGGCGGCGGTGCCGACGAAATCATGCTGGGGATCATCTGCAAACTCATGGGCATCCTGCCGGGGAAAAAGAAATGACGACCCTGCCGGTTTGCCAGACCTTGCTGCTCGAACCACATAACGGTGTGTTGCACATCACCCTCAACCGTCCCGAAAGCCGCAATGCGATGAGTTTGCAGATGGTCGCCGAACTGCGCGCGGTGCTGGCGGCGGTGCGTGTTGACCGGGAGATTCGGGCGTTGGTGATCGGTGGTGCCGGCGGGCATTTCTGCGCCGGGGGCGACATCAAGGACATGGCCAATGCCCGCGCTCAAGGTCCGGGCGCCTATCGCGATTTGAATCGCGCATTCGGCGCGCTACTGCAAGAGGTGCAACACGCGCCGCAAGTGGTGATCACAGTGCTGCAAGGTGCGGTGCTCGGCGGTGGTTTGGGTCTGGCCTGCGTCAGCGATGTCGCCCTGGCCGATCATCAGGCGCAATTTGGTCTGCCGGAAACCAGCCTTGGTTTGCTGCCCGCACAGATCGCGCCGTTCGTGGTCCAGCGGATCGGCCTGACCCAGGCTCGCCGCCTCGCGCTGACGGCGGCGCGGTTCGATGGCACCCACGCGAAGCGGATCGGCCTGGTGCATTTTGTCGAACATGACGCACAAGCGCTGGCCGAGCGTCTCGATGAAATCCTGGCCCATGTGTTGTGCTGCGCCCCAGAGGCCAATGCGCGGACCAAAAAATTGTTGCTGGCGAGTGCGGGGCAACCATCGGATGCCTTGCTGGATGAGGCGGCCGAGTGGTTCAGCGAAGCGGTGACCGGGGCTGAAGGTGTCGAAGGGACCATGGCTTTCGTGCAGAAACGCAAACCGGGGTGGGCCTCTTAAAAGCATCGTCGGAACGCCGCCCGGAGCAAGCTCGCTCCCACAGGGATCCTCAGTGGTCATTCAATTCTGGACACACCAGAGATCCCTTGTGGGAGCGAGCCTGCTCGCGATGAGGCCATCACCTTCACCGCACAACTTGAGAGAAGCCCATGCCCGGACTCAAAAAAATCCTGATCGCCAACCGCGGTGAAATCGCCTGCCGCATCCAGCGCACGGCCCAGGCCCTGGGCTATCGCACGGTCGCCGTATTCAGCGACGCCGACGCCGACGCCCTGCATGTGCACATGGCCGACGAAGCCGTAAACATCGGCCCCGCCCCGGTGCAGCAGTCTTACCTGAACATCCCGGCGATCATCGACGCGGCGCGGCGCACGGGTGCCGATGCGATCCACCCCGGTTACGGTTTCCTCTCGGAAAACGCCGGGTTCGCCCTCGCCTGCCAACACGCTGGCATCACCTTCATCGGCCCCAGCCCCGAAGCCATCAAATTGATGGGCAGCAAACGCCTGTCGAAAATCGCCATGATCAACGTCGGGGTGCCGTGCATCAAAGGCTATCAGGGCGCCGAACAGGACGACGCGACCCTGAGCCGCGAAGCCGAACGCATCGGCTACCCGCTGATGATCAAGGCCAGTGCCGGCGGTGGCGGGCGCGGCATGCGTCTGGTGCACGACGCGGGTGACTTGCTGGAACAGCTCCGCACCGCCCGCTCCGAAGCCCTGCACGGGTTTGGCAGTGACGAGCTGATCCTCGAACAGGCGCTGATCGATCCGCGCCATGTCGAGGTTCAGCTGTTCGGTGACCAGCAGGGCAACCTGATCTACCTCGGGGAGCGCGACTGTTCCGTCCAGCGCCGCCACCAGAAAGTCATCGAAGAAGCCCCCTGCCCGGTCATGACCGTCGAACTGCGCCAGGCCATGGGCGAAGCCGCGCTCAAGGCGGGACGCGCGGTGAATTACGTCGGCGCGGGCACCGTTGAGTTCCTGCTGGATGCACGCGGGCAGTTTTACTTTCTGGAGATGAACACCCGACTGCAAGTGGAACACCCGGTGACCGAACTGATCACCGGCCTCGATCTCGTGGCCTGGCAGTTGAGCGTCGCCGAAGGACTGCCGCTGCCGTTGCGACAGGAGCAAGTGCAACTCAACGGTCACGCCATGGAAGTGCGCTTGTATGCCGAAGACCCGTCGCAGGGCTTTCTGCCGCAAACCGGGCGGATCGCAATCTGGGAGCCAGCGTTGCAAAGCGGCGTGCGAATCGACCATGGCCTGATCGAAGGCCAGAACATCAGCCCGTTTTATGACCCGCTGCTGGGCAAGATCATCGCCCACGGCGCCACCCGCGAAGAGGCCCGGCGCAAGTTGCTGCGCGCGGTGCAGGACAGCGTGCTGCTGGGCGTACAGAGCAATCAGCACCTGCTCGCCAGCCTGCTGGAACACCCGCAGTTCATCAGTGGCGAGTTCAGTACCGGGTTTATTCCGACGTATTTTGCCGACCATGGCTGCCTGCATCCCCACGTGCCCAGCACAGAAGAACTGGCGATTGCCGCGGCACTGTTCTATCAGGCGTCGGCACAGGTTCATCTCGCCCCGCTGGCCGGTTGGCGCAACAATGCCAGCGTACCGCTGCACTATCGCATCGGCGTGGAAGATCAGGATTGGCCGGTGAAGTTGAACGCTGTGCCTGGCGAACCGTACCGGATACAAGTCGCCACCCGGGCCCTTGAACTGAAGATCATCCAGTGCGACGCACGCTCCGCCACCCTGGAAATCGACGGTATTCGCCAACGCCATGCCTACCGCATCGAATCCGGCCAGCTCCACCTGTTCACTCGGCCCGGCAGCCTGAAACTGATTGATCGGACCCAGGCGTTGGTCAGCAGTCAGGCCAGCGTCAGCTCCGGCACGCTCAAGGCGCCGATGGACGGGGCGATCGTCGACGTGCTGGTCACTGAAGGCAGCCCGGTCAGTAAAGGCCAGCTGTTGGTGGTGCTGGAGGCCATGAAGATGGAGCATCCGCTCAAAGCGGGCATCGACGGAGTGCTCAAGCGCTTGCAGGTCAGGGTCGGCGATCAGGTGAAAAATCGTCAGATTTTGTTGGAGGTCGAATAAGCCGCTAGGCGGATCCGTCGGGTTTGGCTACGCTCAAGGCCTATCAGGACGCGGATACCAGGAACCCTGCGATGCCTCACTGGCTGGTCATTGATCTGGAAGCCACCACCGATGAGGGTGGTTGGCCAGTAACGGAAATGGAAATCATCGAAATCGGCGCCACCCTGGTGGACCGCAAGGGGCGAGAACTGGATAGCTTCCAGCGCTTCGTGCGCCCGACGCGTCGGCCTCTGCTGACGCCGTTTTGCCGGGAACTGACCCACATCACCCAAGCCAACATCGATACGGCACAGCCGCTGAACGAAGTCTGGCCATCGTTCGAGCGCTGGCTCGGCGAACATCATTCACGCCTGGAAGGCTGGGCCAGTTGGGGCGATTACGACCGCAAACAACTGCTTCAGGAATGGCAGCGCTTGCAACTCGACAGCGCCCTGAGCCGGGTGCCGCACATGAACCTCAAGCAGCGCTTTGCCAAGGCCCGTCGCCTGGAACGCCCGCTGGGGCTCAATGGCGCCCTGCAACTGGCGGGCATGCAGTTCACCGGGCAGCAACACCGGGCGCTGGAAGATGCGCGCAATACGGCCCGTCTGCTGCCACTGGTTCTCCCCCTCTAGAGAGGTGACGGCGCCAAAGGCCTTGTGCATACTGGCCGGCCCTTTTCAGTCCTTTTCGAGGAATCGCCCATGTTTAAAGTCAACGAGTACTTCGACGGTACCGTCAAGTCGATCGCCTTCGGCACCGCAGAAGGTCCGGCGACCATCGGCGTCATGGCTCCGGGCGAATATGAATTCGGCACCAGCCAGCGTGAAATCATGCACGTGGTGACCGGCGCCCTGACCGTCAAACTGCCTGACAGCACCGACTGGGAAACCTTCGCCGCCGGCAGCCAGTTCAACGTACCCGCCAACAGCAAATTCCAGCTGAAAGTGGCCGTCGACACTGCTTACCTGTGCGAATACCGCGGCTAACCCCCCGGGTTTTCACAGCGACAAAAAAATGCCCGTGTCCTTGGACACGGGCATTTTTCATTCAGGGTCGTTTATTCGAGGATCGTGACCGGCATACCCACTTCAAGCTGGCCATTGCCGTCGTTGACCAGATTCTGGCCGAACATCGCACCGTCTTCCTGAGCACGGTATTTCTGCAAGGTCGCCAAGGGTTCGCGATCTTCGCTGCGTTCGCCGGTTTGCGGGTCGATGGTGGTCAGAATGCAACGTGAGCAGGACTTGACCACCCGGAACTCGACATCGCCGATGCGGAGGCGCTTCCAGCCATCCTCGGCATACGCCTCGCTGCCCTCGATCACCAGATTCGGCCGAAAGCGCAGCATTTCCAGCGGACGCCCGACGCGTTGCGACAAATCTTCCAGAGACGCCTGACCGATCAGCAACAGCGGAAAGCCATCGGCGAACGCCACTTGATCGTCGTCCTTGCCGTAGCCGGCCTGGGTGGTTCGTGCACGATCAAGCGGCACTTGCACCAGGCGCGTCGGTTTACCGATGAACTCACTGACCCAGGCAGCCGCTTCGTCACCCGCATCGGGCACGCGCAACGTATCGCGCCAGATGGTCACACCACGCAACTCAGCATCGCTGGCCGGCAAGGCGATATCGATCGGTGAGCGGCCCGGGGCGCTGAGGGTCAAGCCGCCGTCGGCATTCCACAACGCCGACAGCTGACTCATCTGCGCCACCGCTCGCTGGGTCAGGAAGCGCCCGCTGGCCTCGTCCACCAGCATCCAGCGTCGATCCCCATCCAGACCGAGCTTGTCGAGGCTGACCTGTTGCAGGGTCTCACCCTTGCCGGATTTCAACGGATAACGATAAAGCGCGCTCAGACGCAGCATGGCCAGCTCCCTGGTGGGCAAAAAACGCCACCCTATACGAGCTTGATCACCGAATCAAAGACGAAAAATGCGTCTCTGCGTACCTTGTGGGAGCGAGCCTGCTCGCGAAAGCGCAATGACAGTCGACATAGGTTGCATGTAAAACCGCCTTCGCGATCAGGCTCGCTCCCACAGGTTGACCGTGGGTAGCGTTTGAATCGCTATCAGGCAGGCACTTCATCGAGCATCAGGCGTTGGCGCACCACGTCGACGAGTTTGTCCGGCTGGAATTTGGAGAGGAAGTTGTCGCAACCGACCTTCTTGACCATCGAGTCGTTGAAGCTGCCGGACAAGGAGGTGTGCAGCACCACATACAGGCTGCGCAAACGCGGGTCGTTACGGATTTCGGTGGTCAGGCGATAGCCGTCCATTTCCGGCATTTCCGCGTCGGTGAACACCATCAGCAGTTTGTCGGTCATGTTCACGCCGGTATCGGCCCAGGCCTTGAGCATGTTCAGCGCTTTCAAGCCGTCGCTGGCGATGTGCATCTTCACGCCCAACTGACCGAGTGTGTCGCGCAATTGCGCCAGGGCCACGTTCGAGTCGTCCACCAGCAGCACTTCCCGGCCACGGGCACGCTCCAGGATCGGGTCGTCGAGTTTGTCGCGGGACACCTTGGCGTTGTACGGGACGATTTCGGCCAGGACTTTTTCAACGTCGATGATTTCCACCAACTGATCGTCGACCTTGCTGATGGCGGTCAGGTAGTGCTGACGACCGGCACTGGTCGGCGGCGGCAGAATGGCTTCCCAGTTCATGTTGACGATGCGGTCCACACCGCCTACCAGGAACGCCTGCACCGAACGATTGTATTCGGTGACGATGATCGTACTGGTAGGGCTTGGAACCAACGGACGCATGCCGATGGCCTGGGACAGGTCGATGACCGGCAGCGTCTGGCCGCGCAGGTTAACCACGCCGCAAACAAACGGATGGCGCTGGGGCATCAGGGTCAACTTCGGCAGTTGCAGCACTTCCTGCACCTTGAAGACGTTGATCGCGAACAATTGCCGTCCGGCCAGTCGGAACATGAGAATTTCCAGGCGATTCTCACCCACCAGTTGCGTGCGTTGGTCTACCGTGTCGAGAATGCCGGCCATCAATGACTCCTGGGCTTGTTCTGATGAATTCACTAAAGAGGGTTATCGGCTGTTTTTGCCGGATCTTGACCCCTATACAAAATGCCACGATCAGGCATTGATGTCACATTAACATCATGCTTTACTGACGCCGTTGATTCATCTGCTTCATTCCCTGCGGCGCGACACCAGTTCGCTCGTAAGGTTCCCCTGCGTAAGGGATTCCCCTAGTAACAATCAGGCCCAACCTGATATTCGCAATATCCAATAGCCATTAATGTGACGCCATTCTCATTGCATGAACGGAGTCAGGCTTTTGTGTGCGATCGCAGGTCAGTGGCCATCCACCCTCTCGAGTTCCCCAGCCTGCCACCCGGCCGGCCGGAGCGCGATCTCACGACGGCACGGCAACGCCGGGACTCTAATCGTCCTCGCCGACACACACGACATTCCCTCATTTGACATGACGTTGTGGAGATAAGCATGCCGAACGACCGTAAAGAGTGGACCAAGCGGCTGCCGGAATTTCTTGTCGAGGCTGAAACACTCCTGGCCAAATCCGAGGAATGCCTGAGTCATCTGCAACTGATCAGCAATGACAAGGACGCCATCGACTGCATGTTGAGCACCCTCCTCAAACTGGCCAGCAAGGCCGACGCCCTCGCACTGGCAGCCGTTTCGGAGTTTTCGTTGCACATTCATGGCTTGCTCAGCCATGCCCAGAACCACATTGACCTGCACGACCAGGCCCTGGGTGCACTCAAAGACTGCTTCACCTTGATGGCCTGGCAACTCGAACTCATCGATCAGACCACCGGCCAACTGAGCCTCGATGACAGTGAACAGACATCCCTGATCGAAGCCTTTGCGTTTCAGGTCGGGCAGAGTCAGTTTCAGCCACCGGTTAATTCCAAACCGTTCACGCTCGTTTCCCTCTCCGAACGGCAAGCTTAAATTTACTGATAACTAGGCTTTGCTCTCCGTATTCCTATTGCCATGACGCCATGTCTGTAACTTGAGCGCGCTCGTGTCGCAATTGAATATTTCATACCAGTCAACGACAGCCCGATACAAATAACTATTCCTTCGCCAAACTTTTTTCCATTGTGGAACTGCCGTCCAGAAACTTTATTTCCCGACTGTACAGACATATATACCAAACGCGACCAACGGTATCTTAAGTGGTATTATGCCGACCATTAGTTGACGTCAATTAATGGCAGAGTGACTCCAGACAGAGACCCGTCAGTCAATATGACCGGTCTGCCCGCAGCGAACATCCATTGGCTCCATCCGCTATGTACGCCAGCCTCAAGTCAATCACCATGTGGCCACCTTCCCGAGAAAACGCTCGCCGGTTCACGCTTTTGCTGTGTACCTGCTCGGCGCTTGGCAGCCTGCTGGTCTACGCCCTGTCCACTCACCTGCCGCTAAGTCTGCTGGTGCTCAATATTGCAGCGCTGATTTGCGTCTGCGTGCAGCATTGCCTCTCACGCAAGTCGATAAAGTTTGAGCCTCAAGAACTGGCCGACCGATTGTTGAAGGTTCAGGAAAACGAACGTCACCGACTCAGTCGAGAATTGCATGACGATATCGGCCAGTTACTGACCGCGGCAAAACTTCAAAGTGAATGGCTCAAGCGCCGAATGCCCGAAGAGCTGCAGGAGCAGTGTTCCGCGCTCTGCGACACACTGGATGAAACCCTGGCCAAAGTTCGTGATGTATCGGCCATTCTGAATCCCAGGCAGCTGACCAGTCTTGGGCTGGAAGCCAGTCTGCGCGCGCATTTGCTCAAGACTCTGGGCAATACGCCAGTGCACTGGAGCCTGGAATGCCATTCACGCTTGACCGGAATTCCGGAAGAAATGGCCGTCGCCGCCTTTCGAATCACCCAGGAAGCGGTGACCAATATACTGCGCCATGCCGAAGCGAAAAATCTGTTGGTCCGCCTGCAACGACTGCCCCAGGGCCTGTCGCTGTTGATCAGCGACGACGGTCTGGGTTTCGCACCCGCGACAAATCCGGGTCGTGAGGGGCAACGCGGAATGGCCGGGATGTCGGAACGGATCGATCAGTTGGGCGGCACGCTGAGCGTTACCAGCGAACCGGGCAAAGGCACTCAAATCGAAGCTCTCTTCCCCTGGGCGCCTCGTGCGCTTGAACGGGCCAGTACGAATAAGGTTATGCGTTGACTTGTAACTTACTTCTAGTGGATGACCACTCGCTGATCAGGGCTGGCGTGCGCGCCCTGGTGCTGGATATTCCCGGTTATGCGGTAATCGGTGAGGCCAATGACGGCTCGCAATTACTCGAGATGGTCGAGCGGCTGGCCCCGGACATTGTGCTGCTGGATATTTCCATGAAGGAAACCGGCGGCCTTGAAGCCCTGCAGCGACTCAAGCGAATACGCCCGCAGAGCAAGGTGCTGATCCTGTCGATGCACACCGACCCTGCACTCATCATGCAGGCACTGGAATCCGGCGCCCATGGCTACCTGCTCAAGGACACCACGGCCACCGAACTCGAACATGCCCTGGATGCCTTGCGCAATAACGAGCGCTACCTGAGCCCGGCCATTGCCCATACCGTCATCAACCAGGCGCTGATCCGCACCCAGAAACACCAGCCGGAACCAGCGGACTCGCATAACCTGACGGCACGACAGCTGGAAATCCTTCGGCTGATCGTTCGTGGAAAATCCACCCGGGAAATCGCCAACGGCCTGGGCCTGAGCATCAAGACAGTCGAAACCCATCGCTCGCAGATCATGAAGCGCCTGCAGATCTACGACGTGGCAGGCCTGGTGCTGTTTGCCGTGCGCGAGCAGATCATCAGCCTGGATGATTAGCCGGTGTAGAGCCGCTCAGCAGCGGTGAGTTTTCGGGCAAATGCACGCGCAGTGCCGCCGGGCGCGCCGAGAATCGCAGGCTGTCGCCCTCCAGCGGTTCGCCATCAAGATTGATGTAAAGGCCTTCCGAGACCTTGATCTCGACCCATGGCAGGCGGGCACGCACAAACATGTTGTCGATACCGAAACCATCGGCCAGCAGGCTTTTCAACGTACCCACCACTTCCTGCGGTGCAGGCAGAATGCTGATATCCAGCAGACCATCGTCAGCCAGTGCCTGCGGGCACAACACGTGACCACCGCCCGCTTGCCGGCCATTGCCGATTCCCAGCGCCAGCAGCTCGCCACTCCACTGAAAATCCGGGCCATGCAACTCTCCATAGGCCGCATGCAACTCACTGAAGCGTGATAAACCGGTGAACAGGTACGCCGCGCCCCCGAGAGCTTTTTTCAAATCTTCAGAGGTGTTGGCCGTGACCTGGCTGCCAAAACCGCCCGTGGCCATGTTCAGGAACACCTGCCCGCCGACTTCACCCAGATCAATGGCTTTGGGCTTGACGTCCAGCAGATCCAGTGCCTGTTCGGGTTCCAGAGGTACGCCAGCGGCGCGAGCGAAGTCATTGGCGGTCCCCAGGGGCATCAGCACCAGACTGGCCTGCGTCGAATGCGCCGCCATGGCCTCGGCAATATCTCGCAAGGTGCCATCACCGCCACCCGCAATGATCTGCCTGTAGCCTGCCGCCAGTGCTTCATCCACCAGCCGCTGTGCGTCGCCGGCCTCCCAGGTCAGTCGAACGGCCAACTCCCAACCCTGCGCACGTTTGCCCGCGACGGCCGCACGGACCTCCTCGTTGAGCGCCTGCTTGCCATGCAGAATCAACAGCGCCTTGCGTTCGCTCATTGTGGTCGCTCCCATTAATGAATTCCGTACGGGATATGTGGACCGCGTCCCACCCCATAAAAGTCGCAAGAAGTTGATTTATTTCAAGTCGTAGGTCCTGGGTCCTACAAAGCGGGATTTTTTCTTACAAAACATGAGGAATCGGCTCAATTGACCCATCAGTGTGATTGGTAGACCTTTGCATCTGCGGTCTATCAGTCATCAGCAGGAAATACACAGGGACGTGCCATGCAAAGCCATGACATCAGATTACCGGTCACTCCGGTCGCACCGCTCGCAGAAAGGCGGGCCAATCATCAAGCCGAATTCGAAAACAGCGCAAAACCCAGCGGAGAAGTTGAAATGGAACCTCGCGTCGTTGAACTGGAGACACACCTCAAATACATCCGAAGAGACATGGATGAAGTCCGTGGCGACGTCAAATCCATCAAGCACAGGCTTGCCTATTCAGCCGGTGGGGCCGCCGTGATCCTCGGGCTCCTCGGTTGGGTCGCCAATAGCCGCTTCGACCAGGTCGTGTCACTCCTGACTCATTGAGGTGTCATGAACGCAAAACCCGGTTCGATCAACCGGGTTTGCGTAGCTGCCATCAGTTCAGTACTTCGCTCAACGGGATGAAGCTCACCCAGTCACCTTCGATCAGCGTGCGGCCCTCCAGCACTTCAACCAGACCATCGGCCCAGGCGGCGCTACGCAGTACACCAGAGCTCTGATTCTTGTAGATGATTGCCTGGCCGTTCTCCAGACGCCCACGCAAGTACTCGCGCCGATTACCAGCCTTGGGCCAGGCAAACCCCGCGGGCACCTGAAACTTCAGGGGCTCAACCTCTTTTACGCCCTGACGGCGCATGAGATAAGGCCTTGCCAACAAGGCAAAGGTCACCAGGGTCGACGCCGGGTTGCCGGGCAAACCAATCACCGGTACGCCGCGAAAATGTCCGAAGGTCAGGGGCTTACCGGGTTTGATGGCGAGTTTCCACAACGTCAACTCGCCCTCTTCGCGCAAGGCAACACCCAGAAAGTCAGCCTCTCCCACCGATACGCCACCGGTCGAGAGGATCAAGTCGACATCCTTCAATTCACCCAGGCGAGCGCGAGTGGTTGCCAGGTCATCCGCAAGAATACCGGCGTCGATCACCTCACAGCCCAAGCGCTGCAACCAGCTGCAGAGCAACACTCGATTGCTGTTATAGATCTGCCCTGGCCCCAGCGCCTGACCCGGTTCAATCAACTCATCGCCGGTGGAAAGAACCGCAACGCGAACCTTGCGAATCACGTCCAGCTCTGCGCATCCCAGTGATGCCGCCAGCCCCTGCTCGATCGGACCCAGGCGCGTGCCGGCAGGCAGAATCAGTTCACCGACGGTGGCTTCCTGGCCTTGTGGACGGATGTTTTGCCCTGAGGTCATGGTTTCGGTGAAACGGACTCTTTCATCCGCCTGGACTTCGGCGTTCTCCTGCATCTCGACGCAATCGGCATTTGCTGGAACAGGTGCGCCGGTGAAGATTCGTGCACAGGTGCCGGGCTTCAAGGGTTCTGGAGCTTTACCTGCAAAAATCTTCTGGCTGACCACCAACGGCTCTCCCGTCCAGTCGGCCATGCGCAAGGCATAACCGTCCATGGCACTGTTGGGCCAGGGCGACAGATCAAGCGTCGAAACCAGGTCATCGGCCAGTACGCGGCCCTGAACCTGCGCCAACGGCAAGCGTTCACGCTCACGAATCGGTGTGGCTTCGGCCATTTCCAGCAAGCGCGCCAGCGCCACCTCGACAGCCATCAGACTGCCAGTCTTGCCTGGCTTACCCGCGGGATTCACAGGGTGCCGCCTGTTTCAAATGAGGAACGAAATTGCACGGGCGGTGCCGCGAATCCAGCTGTTCGGCAAGAATACCGTCCCAACCGGTGCGCACAGCGTTGGTCGAACCCGGCAAGCAGCAAACCAGCGTGCCATTGGCCAGGCCGGCCAGGGCGCGGGATTGAACAGTGGAGGTGCCGATATCCGCTACCGATATTTGCCGGAACAGCTCACCAAAACCATCGACCTGCTTGTCCAGCAGGCAGCTCACGGCTTCCGGCGTGCTGTCGCGCCCAGTGAAACCGGTGCCGCCAGTGATCAACACCACCTGCACCACATCGTCGGCAATCCAGTTGGCGACTTGCGCGCGAATTTTGTAGAGGTCATCTTTGAGTAACACCCGGGCAGCCAGGTTGTGGCCGGCAGCGATCAAGCGGTCGACGAAGACCTGGCCTGAAGTATCGGTTTCCAGGGTACGGGTATCGCTGACCGTCAGCACCGCGATGTTGAGCGGCGCGAAAGGTACATCAGCCTTGGCTTTCATAGGCTCGTCCAGTTGTAGGAGAAACAGCCCGGTGTTATATCACAGCGCCCCATTTTTTCGCCGCCCCCATGGAGACCTGCCATGACCTCGAATATACAAATACCTTCCTGCTCCATTCTGCTCCTGGCAGGTGGTCGTGGCCAACGCATGGGCGGTCGGGATAAAGGGTTGCTGGAGTGGCACGGCGAGCCACTGATTGCGCATCTGCACCGCAAGACTCGTCCGTTGAGCGATGACCTGATCATCTCCTGCAACCGAAACCTGGAAAAATACGCGCCCTACGCCGACCAGTTGGTCCATGACGACGAAGGCGACTTTCCAGGGCCCCTCGCCGGTATTCGAGCGGGCCTGAAGGCCGCTCGCCATGGGCATTTGATGGTGTTGCCTTGTGACGTGCCGCGCATTGATGCAGCACTGCTTCACAGCATGCGTGAAACCGCCAGCCAACACCCGGACAAGCCGCTGATGCTGCGCCATGACGAACACTGGGAACCTTTGCTGTGCATTATTCCCGTTGCACTTTCCGACGCTTTCGAAACTGCCTGGAACGACGGAGAACGCAGCCCGGGTCGCCTCATGCGCAAATTGGGCGCGACCGCCCTGCAATGCCCCGACAACGACCCTCGGCTGGCCAACCTCAACACGCCGGAACTGTTAAGTGCACATAACACTGTGTCAGACTGACAGGAGAAGGAACTTGCGCACGTCGTACACGTCTCAAGCTCAGTAACCAAAAGAATTCATATTCGGAGACACACTCATGACTCAACGGACCCTCGCCGCTTTCATGCTCGCACTGGGCCTCGCGACCCTTGCTGGTTGCGCATCGCCTACCGTGATCACCTTGAATGACGGGCGCGAAATCCAGGCCGTCGACGAACCAAAATACGATCAGGATTCGGGTTTCTACGAATTCGAACAGCTGGACGGCAAGCACACCCGTGTCAACAAGGATCAGGTACGTACCGTTAAAGAGTTGTAATCTTTGCGACGACAACCGGATACAGAAAAGCCCGCTTGATGCGGGCTTTTTCGTGTCTGAAGAACAGCGATCACCATTGCAGGGTGAGGGTGCTTTCGAAGTCTCTTGCCTGGCCGGTGACCGGATCGACAAACCGCAGCCCCTGAGCAAGCAGTTTCAAGGGGTTGGCGAAATCGTCTTCAACACCCTTGAGTACCTGCGGATAGAACGGGTCATTGCAGATGCTGGCGCCCAACGCTGTCATGTGCACCCGCAACTGATGTTTCTTGCCCGTCACCGGGTACAGCGCATAACGCCAGAGATCACCGTTCTTCTCCCTGACCTCGACGGCCGTCTCGGTATTGCTGACGCCCGGACCTTCCTGCATGCGGAAGAATGGCTCGCCATCGATGAGTCGGCTCTTATGGACCAATGGAAAAGAGAGTTCGGGTAATGCCCTGGCAATTGCCTCATAGCGCTTTTCGATCTGCCGCGTAGGAAACAATGACTGATACGCCGCACGGCTCTGAGGGTTGGCGGAAAACAGCACCAACCCCGCCGTATGCCGGTCAATGCGATGCAACGGGACCAGATGCGGATTATCCAGCCGACGGATCAGCCGCCGCAGCAGGGTCTGCTCCACGTATTCGCCCGCCGGTGTTACTGGCAGAAAATGTGGTTTGTCCGCCACCACCAGATGCTCGTCCGCGTAAAGAATCAACTCCACCACCGGGATCGGCTTTTCGTCCGGCACTTCCCGAAAATAATGAATCCGCAGGCCTTCCTTGTAAGGCAGATCAAGGGCAATCGGCGCGCCATGCCCGTCGAGGACACGACCACGCGCAATTCTGTCCAGCCATTGCTCACGGCCGATGGCGCTGAAGTGTTCGCACAGGCAATCGAGTACGGTCTGCCACGGGCCAGGTGGCAAGTAGAGCGTGCTGGCCTGATTGTGTGCGGCAGAAAAAGATGAAGTGGACATACGAAAGCTCTGACCCTCAATACAGGGCGGCATTATCCAACAGCGGCCGAAACGAACCTAGAAGAGAATCCTCAAGCCGGTATCGACTGCGTTCGCGCTGCCGCCTCAGTGAACTCCTTCAGCCAGCGCAATACATCGACTGCCTCCCAGCGCCCCGGATCATAAAGTGCATACAGCAACCCCTGATAACCCACGACATCCAGCTGCCGGTGATAGCCCGCACGCTGGAACAACGCTTCGATTTCGGCGAAACAGGTATTGAAATGCAGTTTGTTGAAGGGGGTTTTTCCTTCCGTCACCAGGCCATCCAGACGCAATTCGAGGACCGCCTCGCGCACCACGTCCACCGACATCCGGTTCACGCTGTTCTTCAACTGTTCGACATTGACCAAGGTTCATCCCTCTGACTTCCGGGATCGCCTGCCCAAACTCACATGACAGGCAATCCGAGCAACTGTATGAACATACAGTAACCGAATAGCCTGTCTTTCGCCAATGGATGAAACGTAAACCGCGACGGGAGGGGCATCGGGTCAGCGCAAGAACGCCACGACCTGTTCGGCGTCGAACGGCCAATCGAGTTCAGCGCCGTTATCCAGGCGTCGCAATACCGGAATCCGTAAACCGTAGTCTTCGACCCAGTCTTCGTTTTCCGCAATGTCGACCAGCTCCACCATCAAACCGTGCTCGACCAGAGGCATCAGTTCGACTTCGGCGACTTCACAGAGATGGCACCCAATGGTGCCGAAAAGCTGACATTCAGGAGGCATGACCACAGACCCGGTAAAGTAGGCGTTCATTCTAGGCCGGTGATGAAAAGCAGTCGAGCCAATGACCCAAGCGTCTGAGCAACGGCGAATTTCAAAAGATTTCAGCAAATTCCTGACTCAAATCATTCGTGCCGGATGACACTTACGCGATGCTCGCGACTTTTTTGCCTCTACGCTTGAGTAGCCAGAACCCATCGCCGGAGTTTTTTGTGTTCGCCAACCTATTGATCATCCTCGCCTCCTCATTGGTGGTGATTGCACTGTTCCAGCGCCTGCGCTTGCCACCGGTGCTGGGCTACCTGTGCGTGGGGCTGATGATCGGGCCGACCGCATTCAACTGGGTGAATGAAAGCGAAGAGTTGCCGGACCTCGCCGAGTTGGGGGTGGTGTTCCTGCTGTTCTCCCTTGGGCTGGAGTTTTCGCTGACGAAAATGCTCGCGTTGCGCCGGGTCGTGTTTGGCCTTGGCAGCCTGCAAGTGCTGGGCACCGGAATACTGCTGGGTGGTTTGCTGATGTTGCTCGGCATGCCGACCACACCTGCGCTGTTACTCGGCGCTGGCCTGTCACTGTCTTCCACCGCCATTGTCAGCAAGGAACTGGGCAGTCTCGGCGAAATTTTCAGCAGCCACGGCCAGAATGCTATCGCCGTGCTGCTGTTCCAGGACGTGGTGGCGGTGTTGCTACTGACCCTCGTGCCCGTATTTGCCGGCAGCAGCGATCAAGCCTGGTACTGGGCGTTGCCGCTCACGCTGGGCAAGACCGTGGTGCTGTTCGTCGGCCTGCTGATGGCCAGTCGCTGGTTGCTGCCGCGGCTGTTCCATGAAGTGGCGGCGGCGCGCTCCGCCGAGCTGTTCGTGCTGCTGGCGCTGGTGATCGTGCTGCTGACGGCCTGGCTGACTCATCTGCTCGGCCTCTCCCCGGCCCTGGGTGCATTCCTCGCCGGTATGTTGTTGGGGGAAAGCCACTACAGGCACCAGATCGAGGCCGACATCCGCCCGTTCCGCGACATCCTGCTCGGGGTGTTCTTCGTCAGTATCGGCATGCTGATCGACTTGCAGTTGTTCGCCAGCCACAGCCTGCTGATTCTCGGCCTGACCCTGGGGTTGCTGCTGCTCAAGGGCAGCGTCGTTGCACTGCTGGTCAAATGGCGTGGCAGCGATGGCGAAACCGCCTGGCGCAGTGGCCTGGCACTGGCTCAGGGCGGCGAGTTCTGCTTTGCACTGATGGCGCAGATGCAACAAAACAAACTGATGCCCGCCGACTTCGGCGGCTTGCTGCTGGCCGCCACTTTTTGCTCGATGCTGTTGACGCCCTTGCTGCTGCGCGCAGCGCCCCGCATCGCAATACACCTGCACCGCAAGCCCAACGAAGAAGCGAAGCTGGAGGAAATCAGCGCACTCAACGCCGACTTGCATAACCATGTAGTGATCTGTGGCTATGGTCGTGTAGGCCAGTCAATCGGACGCGCACTACGCAATGCACAGCAACCCTATATCGCACTGGATACTGATCCGGTGCGTGTCCAGGAAGCCGCCGTTGGTGAGGCCTGTGTGCATTATGGCGACTCACGCCGCGGTGAACTGCTGGTCGCGGTAGGGCTGGAGCGCGCCAGGCTGCTGGTGATCGCCGTGGATCAGACCGATATCGCTTTACTGATCCTCAAGGAAGCGCGGCGACTCAACGCGAGCGTGCCGATTCTGGTGCGCACGCGCGACGACAGCCAACTGGCCGAGTTGAAAGCGGCCGGCGCCAGCGAAGTCGTGCCCGAATTGCTGGAGTCGAGCCTGATGCTCGCCTCCCACGCGCTGATCATGCTGGGTTTGCCCGCGCATCAGGTACAGGAGCGGGCCGACCAGATTCGGCACGACCGCTATCGCCTGTTGCACGGTTTTTATCCTGGGGCCGAAGATGAAGAAAATTGACTCAGTCTTGACTGACAGCGCCGATCTTGTGCACCGACAAGTCTGCGCCGTAATACTCTTCTTCCTGACTCAGGCGCAGACCATGGAACGCCTTGATCACGCCATACACCGCGAAGCCACCCGCCAGCGCCACGATCACCCCCAGTGCTGTTCCGATCAACTGGCTGATCAGGCTCACCCCGCCCAGACCACCCAATGCGCTCTGACCGAAAATGCCGCAGGCGATTCCACCCCAGACACCGCACAGGCCATGCAACGGCCATACACCCAATACATCGTCGATGTGCCATTTGCCTTGGGCGGCGGTAAAACACCAGACAAACAGTGCCCCGGCGATGGCACCGGTCACCAGCGCGCCCACGGGGTGCATCAGATCGGAACCGGCGCAGATCGCCACCAGCCCGGCCAGCGGGCCGTTATGCAGAAAACCCGGGTCGTTGCGCCCGGCGATCAGCGCCGCCACGGTGCCGCCGACCATGGCCATCAGCGAATTCACAGCCACCAGCCCGCTGACCCCTTGCAAGGTTTGCGCGCTCATCACGTTGAAACCGAACCAGCCGACGATCAAGATCCACGACCCCAATGCCAGAAAGGGAATGCTCGATGGCGCGAACGCCACCAGGCGCCCGTCGCGATAACGACCATTGCGCGGCCCGAGCAACAATACGGCGGCCAGCGCCAGCCAGCCCCCCATGGCGTGGACCACCACCGAGCCTGCGAAATCATGAAAGCTCGCGCCAAAACGCTCCAGCAACCAGTCTTGCAGGCCAAAGTTGCCGTTCCAGATCATGCCTTCGAAAAACGGATAGATGAACGCCACGATCAACGCCGTCGCGCACAACTGCGGGACAAACCGGGCACGCTCGGCGATACCGCCGGAAATGATCGCCGGGATCGCCGCGGCAAAGGTCAGCAGAAAGAAAAACTTCACCAATCCGTAGCCATGATCGGCATTGATCACTGCCGCCGGTTGCATGAAGGTGACCCCATAGGAAATCCAGTAGCCTATAAAGAAGTAAGCCAGAGTCGAAATGGCGAAATCGCTGAGAATCTTCGACAAGGCGTTGACCTGGTTCTTTTGTCGAACCGTACCCACTTCGAGAAAGGCGAAACCGGCGTGCATGGCCAGCACCATGACTGCGCCGATCAGAATGAACAACGTATTGGAGCTATGGACTAGAGTGTCCACAGCGCTTTGCAGATTTTCCATGGGGTTGGCAGACCTGAAGGCTAAAAAAGCACCAAAGCGGTTCGCACAAACAATTCACGCACCAAGTTGCGGCCTACCTTGATCAGGACATCTGTTCCCGATGAACCGCTTTGGCGCACAAGATTCATCACGGCAAATCACGACCGGGACGTTTGCGCGGGTTTTGATTGTTTGAGTTAGGGTTTTCCTGAAATCATGCCCAGCAACAGCGCAACGACGCAGGCTGACGCACCACGACGTAGCAAAAGTTGTACCAGTCATTTGTAACTGAACCTTCACCCAAGGCTCATACTCGAACGCAACAGAAGCCACTTACGGAGATCACCAATGGCCAGCATCAAGGCAAAGACTGCTCAAGAAATCCTGATGAACGATTTTCAGACACTGGTCAGCGACACCGAGCGGTTGCTGGAACACACCGCAACGTTGGCGGGCGATCAGGCGGATGAGTTGCGCGAGCAGATTCACGACAGTCTGCTGCGAGCACGGGAAACCTTGAAACTGACCGAGGACTCCCTTCGTTTACGCGGCCAGGCAGCCGTCACCGCCACTGAAGACTATGTCCAGGCCAACCCATGGCAATCGGTCGGAATCGCAGCCGGCGTGGGTTTCCTGATTGGTCTGCTGGCAACCCGGCGCTGATTATGGCGATCGGCGAATCCGGCTCGTCCGCGACGGGCCCAAGCTCCTCACCGCGGCGCCTGGGTGCCGCTTTCCTTGGACTGCTGCACAGCCATGTTGAATTGTTCGGCATCGAATTGCAGGAACAAAAAGCCCGCACGGTAAGCCTGTTGCTGTTCGCAGGCCTCGCGCTGGTTTTTGCCTTGCTGTTGCTGGTGGGGTTGTCGACGCTGGTGTTGATTCTGTTCTGGGACACCTATCGCCTACCCGCCATCATCGGGCTCTGCGTGTTCTACACCCTCGCGGCCATCTTCTGCGGGATGCGTTTGAGAGCGGCGATTTTCGATGAGTCCTCGCCCTTCCATGGCACCCTGGAAGAACTGGCCAACGATCGGGAGCGTCTGCTGCCATGAGCCTGCCTGAACTGCCTCACAACAGCTCGCGCACCGAAATGCGCAAGGCGCTGATCCGCCTGCGCATGGAAATGCATCGCCAGGAAATTCGCCACGAATCCGCGCAACTGCTGCAGCCCTTGCAGCGCGTGCGCGGCATGACGCAAAACCTGCATGAGGGTTTCGGCATCAAGCACGCGCCACTCTGGGGCGTGGCGGCCGTCACCCTGCTGGGCTTTCTGACCGGCAAGGGCGCCAAAAGCGGCGGCGTGAGCAGCCTGACTCGACTGGTTCGCCTGGGCACCACTTTGGGGCCTCTGATCAAGCTGGTCCTGCAAGGCTCTTCGCGCAAAGACTAAAGCCACTATCTGGCTGCATTCTTGCAATACCACCGGGATGAACCTCTTTATCGAGGGGTTCAACCCTGCGTGCCTGCTCGGCCACCAGGTTTTATCCCAAAACAAGACCTACTAAGGAGGCCTCGTGATCGACGGGCAACCGCTCGCCTTCTTTCAGCCGTTCATCGATACCGCCACCGGCCGTATCGCGGGCGTCGAGGCCCTGGGTCGACTGCGCCAGGCCGACGGTCAACTGGCCTCTGTGGGCCCCCTGTTCGCAGACCCACGAACGCCCGCCATCGCCCTGCGCCGTCTTGATCGCCAGATCCGCGATAACGCACTGAGCCGTCTGCATGAAGCACCCTCGGACTGGTTTCTCAGCCTGAACATGTCACCGCGCTGGATCAGCCGCTTACGCCCGGATCAGGCACTGCCCAGCCTCAAGCAACTGGACAGGCATGGCGTCGACCCGCAGCGAATCGTGTTCGAAATCACCGAGCTGGGTGGCGACATTCAACGCCTGGCAGACGTGGTGGCGCGATACCGGCAAGCCGGTGCGCGGATCGCCATCGATGATTTCGGTGCCGGTTACTCTCAGCTCGATCGCGTGCTGGCCCTGCAACCGGACATTCTCAAGCTCGACATGCGGCTGTTCCAGGCCGCCGCGCTTGGCGGTCCCAGCAGCGACGTGGTCAAGGCCCTGGCACAAATGGCGGAGAAAACCGGCTGCTGGATTATTGCCGAAGGGGTGGAAACCGAAGCCCAACTGAATTTTGCCCTCGAGTGCGGCTCGCGCTACGTGCAAGGTTTTCTGTTTGCCCGGGCACAAGAGGATTTCTTTGCCACCGATGCCTTTGTCGAGCGCTTCGCACACCTTCGTCAGCGCTATGTTCAGCAGAAACTGGCCGAGCGCGGTCGCCTAATGATCATGCGCCACCAACTCAGCGAGCTGATGGCGATCCTGCAAGCCTGGGCCCAGGCCCGCGCGCCTCTCAGCGCCCTGCCCCAGCTGGACGCCTTTCCCTGGCTGTTGCGCTTCTATCAATGCGATCGCCACGGCACCCAACTGACGCCCAATCTTGAATGGCGCAATAACGGCTGGGAAGCCGACGATCGCTACCTCGGCCACAACTGGTCATGGCGCCCGTATTTCTATCATCTGCTGGCAGAGGGCTGGGATGAGCGTCGGCTGACGCTTTCCAATACTTATCGCGACGCCACCAGCAACCAGTACTGCCTCACCGCCGGGCAATTTTTCGACAACGGCGAGCGACTGCTACTCATCGATATCGATGCCGCCGGGCTCTAGTTCCGCTTGCAGGTCCTGACGCGAACCGGGAAGCTTAAGCGATCAGTCACCTGACGGAGAGAACCAGCCTTGGATTGGCAAACCCTGCTTACCCGCGAACGACTCGGAAAGCCTCTGCACAGCCCGGAAGAAGTCGGCCGCAGCCCTTTCCACAAAGACCACGACCGCATCATTTTCTCGGGGGCGTTTCGCCGTCTCGGGCGCAAGACCCAAGTCCACCCGGTGTCCAGCAACGATCACATCCACACACGCCTGACCCACTCGCTGGAAGTCAGCTGCGTCGGCCGTTCGCTGGGCATGCGCGTCGGTGAAACCATTCGCAGCGCCCTGCCCGACTGGTGCGACCCCAGCGACCTGGGGATGGTCGTGCAATCGGCTTGTCTGGCTCACGACATTGGCAATCCGCCTTTTGGTCATTCCGGCGAAGACGCGATCCGTCACTGGTTCCAGCAAGCCGCCGGCCGTGGCTGGCTGGATGCAATGAGCGAAGTCGAACGCAATGACTTCCTCAATTTCGAAGGCAATGCCCAAGGCTTCCGGGTACTCACCCAACTGGAATATCACCAGTTCGACGGGGGCACCCGGCTGACCTACGCCACGCTGGGTACTTATCTGAAATACCCATGGACGGCCAAGCACGCCGACTCATTGGGCTACAAAAAGCACAAATTCGGCTGCTATCAGAGTGAACTGCCGCTACTGGAGCAGATCGCCCATAAGCTCGGCCTGCCGCAACTCGAGGAACAACGCTGGGCACGTCATCCGTTGGTGTATCTGATGGAAGCCGCCGACGACATCTGCTACGCGCTGATCGACCTGGAAGATGGTCTGGAAATGGAGTTGCTGGAGTACGCCGAAGTCGAGTCCCTGCTGCTGGACCTGGTGGGCGACGATCTACCGGAAACCTATCGCCAGCTCGGCCCGCTGGACTCGCGCCGACGCAAACTGGCGATCCTGCGAGGCAAAGCCATCGAACACCTGACCAACGCCGCGGCCCGCGCCTTTGTCGAACAGCAGGAGGCGCTGCTGGCGGGCAGGTTGCCCGGTGATCTGGTGGAGCACATGCACGGCCCCGCCAAGCGCTGCGTACTGAATGCCAAGGACATGGCACGCAAGAAGATCTTTCAGGACAAGCGAAAGACCCTGCACGAAATCGGCGCCTACACCACGCTGGAAATCCTGCTCAACGCTTTCTGCGGCGCGGCACTGGAACAGCACAACGGTCGAACGCCGTCCTTCAAGAGCCGTCGCATTCTCGATCTGTTGGGTAACAACGCACCGGACCCTCACGGTCCGTTACACACTTCGTTCCTGCGCATGATTGACTTCATCGCCGGCATGACCGACAGCTACGCCAGTGACATGGCGCTGGAGATGACCGGTCGCTCGAGTCACTGATGAGACCTGGTTGATCAGCCATTACGCCGTCCGGAATGGCTGATCAGCCCCTCAAAGTCCAAGTGCACTCAACGTTCGCTGAATTCCCCTACACTTCACGCCGAGCAAGCTGATCGATTGCCCGCCATTCTCGCGAAATAATCAGACGCCCCTCGCCTTGAGAGATGAAGCGTGAGTAATCCCCTGTTCAAAGACGATCTGCGGATCCTGTTGGTGGAAGATCATCCCTTTCAACTCAGGGCGACTCAATGCCTGCTTGAAAGTTACGGCTTCACCCAACTGACCACCACCAACAGTGCTGCAGGCGCCTTGCAACAAATGCTCACGGCGGCGCAACCGTTCGACATTCTTTTGTGTGATCAATGTTTGCCCGACCTTCCCGGCCTTGAATTGGTCGAAATCGCCAGTCACCGAGGGATGATAAGACAGGCCATACTTCTAAGTAGTCTGACATCCGCAGAACTGGACGGACTTGAAAAAAAGGCCAGCGAACACGGGACCCCCTTGCTGGGCTACTTGATCAAGCCTTTGAAACAATCCGAATTTAGAAACTTATTGACCTTGGCCTCACTATAAAAACAGCGAACACCAAACACGTCGAAAATATCGCCACAACATAATTTGAAACTTGCAAACCAAAACTTTCTACCCACTAGCCAAACACCAACAAACACCACCATTCCTCATTAAAAACCTAGTTGTTCCGTAGCCTCATTCTTCTTCGCTTGTAGGATTATTCCTATATTGCTGCTACAGGTCAGTCAGTTCATACGTCTCCTCAACTATCTGAGCTAAGGTGCGCGCTTTATTCGCGCTCGTATGGGATTTGATTATGAACTCCGTTTTTATTGTCGACGATCACCCCGTCATCCGTCTTGCCGTCCGAATGTTGCTGGAACACGAAGGCTACAAAGTCATCGGCGAAACCGATAATGGCGTCGACGCCATGCAGATGGTTCGCGAATGCATGCCCGACCTCGTGATTCTTGATATCAGCATTCCAAAACTGGACGGACTGGAAGTTCTCGCACGCTTCAACGCCATGAGTACCCCCCTTAAAACACTGGTGTTAACTGCACAATGCCCAACACTTTTCGGCATTCGCTGCATGCAATCCGGCGCATCGGGATATGTGTGCAAACAGGAAGATTTGAGTGAATTGGTTAGTGCTATAAAAGCGGTATTATCAGGTTACAACTACTTCCCCAGTCAGGCCTTGAATCCTGTTCGTGGTGATGACGCGCGCTATGCCGAACTGGAGTTATTCAAATCCGTCAACGACCGAGAGCTGATGGTATTGCAACTTTTCGCACAGGGCCGCACCAACAAGGAAATTGCCAAAGGCATGTTTCTGAGCAACAAGACCGTCAGCACCTATAAAAAACGACTCATGCAAAAACTCAAAGCCAAATCCCTGGTTGAACTCATCGAGATGGCAAAACGTAACGCGTTAGTGTGAGACACAGGATGCCCAGTCGTATAAAGGATTATCTGATACTCATGGCCACAGGTTTATGCCTGAGCACCTCAGTGCCCGCTGCGCAGACCGCCAGCGAGAACTACACCTTGCTCGGTCGCTCAACGGTCGGACATCTGGAAGTCCGGCTGGATCAATCACAACAACAATGGATCACCCATAAACGTGAACTGATCCTCGGTACATCGGCCCCGGATTATCCTCCTTTCGACCTGACCATCAGCGGCCAGGACTATGAAGGTTTCACCGCCGATTACGCGGATATTCTCGGCAAGACTATCGGTTTGCCAGTCAAGGTTCAGCGCTTCGCATCCCGGGGGGCGGCGATCGTGGCCCTTGAAAAAGGCGAGGTCGATCTGCTCGGCACGGCCAATGGATTCGAGGCTCACAATGCCGATATCGTGCTTTCCACGCCCTATGCCGTGGACCAACCGGTGCTGGTGACACGGGAAGGAGAAACCAGATCCCTGACCGATGGCCTTGCCGGTCTGCGACTAAGCATGGTGTATCACTATTTGCCCCTGGAGGAAGTCAGGGCCCTGTACCCCAAGGCGATCATCACCTCCTACCCTTCCTACCAGAATGCGATCAATGCGGTGGCCTTCGACCAGGCTGACGTTTTCCTGGGCGACACCATTTCAACCCATTACATGATCAACAAGGGGTTCCTGAACAACATCCGCATGGCCAATTTCGGCAAACACGAAGCCCACGGTTTCAGCTTTGCCGTGCATAAGGACAATCCGCAACTGCTCGGGATCATTAATGCGATGCTCGCGGCAATCCCCGCCAACGAGCGAGAAAACATCGCCAAACGCTGGAGCGCTGGCAGTGACATTCTTCTCACCGATCAAAAACTGCAGCTCACCGACTCCGAAGAGCGCTGGCTCGCGCAACATCCAGTGGTGCGCGTGGTGGTCAATGAGGCCTTTGCACCGCTGACGTTTTTCGACAGCGATGGCAACTTTCGTGGGGTTACCGCCGATCTGCTCGAACTGATCAGATTGCGCACGGGCTTGCGCTTCGATATCCGTCGCAGCCGAAGCGATGGCGAGATGATCGAGCAGATCAGAAACAATCAGGCCGACCTGATCGCCGCCCTGCTCCCCAGCGCCCAACGTGAAATGACGTTGAACTTCACCCGTCCCTATTTGCAAAACTCCTTTGTCCTGCTGACGCGCAAAGCCGCCGACAGCCCGTCAAGCCTTGCGCAGTTGCAGGACAAACGCTTGACCATTCCTCAAGGCAACCCACTGGTGGACTACCTGCGCAGCGAGTTCCCGCGGATCAAGCTGATCGAAACCCCGGACACATTCAGCGCCGTGGAGTTACTCGCCGAGGGCAAGGCGGAAGGTGCCGTGAACTCGCTGGTGATTGCCAACCATTTCATTTCTTCGCGGCTCTTCGAACATACCCTTCAGATCAGCACCACCATCGGTACCCGGCAGGCCGCTTTCTCGCTGGCGACCGGCCTTGATGCCAAAGAACTGAACGCCATCCTCAACAAGGCGTTGCTGAGCATCGCCCCGGAAGAACTGGGCATCATCAATAGCCGCTGGCGTGGCTATTCGGCGTCCTCGCAAAGTACCTGGCGCAACTACCATCGACTGTTCTTTCAAATCGTCACCGCTGCCGGCGTGCTGCTGCTGATTTCCGTGGCCTGGAACGCTTACATGCGCCGCCAGATAAAGCAGCGTCAGGCGGTCGAGCGCGCGCTGAACGATCAATTCGAATTCATGCGCTCGCTGGTCAACGGGACGCCTCATCCGATCTACGTGCGTGATCGTCAGGGCTTGCTGCAAAGTTGCAACGACAGTTACCTGCAGGCCTTCTGCGCAAAGCGAGAAGAGGTCATCGGCAAAAGCGTCATGCAGGGCAATATGAGCAACATATTCGAAGCCAGGGAATACCAGGCCGACTACCAGCGCGTCGTGGCCGAGGGCAAACCGCTGATTCTCGACCGTCCGCTGCACATTGGCGGTCGCAGGTTGACGATTTATCACTGGATTCTCCCCTACCGTGATTCGAGCGGCGAAGTGCAAGGCATCATCGGCGGCTGGATCGACATCAGCGAACGCCGGCAATTGTTCGATGATCTGCGCCGCGCGAAAGAGCGCGCCGATGACGCCAACCGGGCCAAAAGCACGTTTCTGGCGACCATGAGCCATGAGATCCGCACGCCAATGAACGCGGTCATCGGCCTGCTTGAGCTGACGCTCAAGCGTATTGAACAGGATCACCCGGACCGTCCGGCCATCGATGTGGCATACCACTCGGCGAAGGACCTGCTGGAACTGATCGGGGACATTCTCGACATTGCACGGATCGAATCCGGGCGCCTGAGCCTGAGCCCTGAACGCGTCAATCCAGCCGATATCGTGGGATCGGTGGTGCGAATCTTCGATGGACTGGCCCGCCAGAAAAATCTCGAACTGCTACTGGAATTTCACCCTGCCAATCCGGCGATCGATGTCTTGCTGGACCCGATGCGCTTCAAGCAGGTGTTGTCCAATCTGGTCAGCAACGCCATCAAGTTTACGGTGCAAGGCCAGATCAGGATCACCGTCGACCTGCGACCGACCGGCGAACCCGAGCGGGTTCAGATGCTGCTGCAGGTTCAGGACAGCGGCATGGGGATCAGCGAACAGGATCAGCAGCGGTTGTTCGAGCCTTTCGCCCAGGCCGACCACTCCGGGCAGTCAGGCAGAGGGGGGACCGGGCTTGGTCTGGTGATCAGCCGCAGTTTGTGCGAAATGATGGGCGGCAGCCTCCAGTTGAGCAGCCAGCCGGGGGTCGGCACCCGGGTTGAAGTTTCGCTGCATCTGGAAACCCTGCCGCTCGAACAGACACCGCAAACCGCTGAAGCGCCCATTCACACCACGATGGCTCCGCTGAACGTCCTGGTGGTCGACGATCATCCGGCCAACCGTTTGCTCATGTGCCAGCAACTGGAGTTTCTGGGTCATCGATTCAGCGTCGCACCGGACGGCGAGGCAGGATTCGAGGCGTGGAAAACCGGCTCGTTCGATCTGGTGATTGTCGATTGCAACATGCCCATCATGAGTGGTTACGAACTGGCCCGTGCCCTTCGCCAACAGGAACAACAATCGCACCGCCCACCCTGTACCCTTCTGGGCTTTACCGCCAACGCACAGCCGGAAGAAATACAGCGCTGCAAGCAAGCCGGGATGGACGACTGCCTGTTCAAGCCCCTGACCCTGACAGCCTTGAGTCAATGGCTTGAAGGCATCAAACCGGCCACCTGCGACCCGGCGTTCAGCCTGCAAGGGTTGCACCTGCTGACGGGGGGCAACCCGGTATTGAACCAGCGACTGTTGACCGAACTGTTGAGCAGCAATCGCCTGGATCGACAAGCGTTGCAGGCGCTGTCCCGGTCCAAGGACCCGCAGTCATTCCTCGATATCGCTCACAAAATCAAGGGCGCCGCCCGAATCGTCCAGGCGTCCAGGCTGATCGACAGCTGCGAGGCGCTCGAAAAAGCCTGCCATGCAGTGTTCCATCACGACGAAGTGGTCGACTGCAGTAACGCCATGGTGCGCGCCATGTTTGAACTGGAGCAGGCGTTGCAGCAACAGATTGGAGAAAACGACAAAAGCAGAATCAACGAGCCTTAACTATGCTTGGACGCTGAGCAGTGAGTAACCTTCATGGAGAGACCTGCAATGCCCAGCCCACTGCACGCGGATCAACGCCGCTTTCCCCTGCACGTGCATATCAGCGTGATGTTCACCTTCCTGCTGTTGCTGACCGGGGTGGTGCTGGGCATTTTCAACTATCGGCAGACCACGCAGATCATCCTGTCCGGCAGTGAAAAGCTGTTCAACCGCATCGAGCAGGACGTCCGCCTCGACCTGCACAACACCTACGAGCCTATTCGTCATTTGTTGAGCCTGCTGGCAGACAATCCGGCGGCGCAGGCGCCCGACCTGGAGCAACGCCTGGCGCTGCTCAAACCCTTCAGCCAGTCACTCAAGGACAACCCCGATCTGGCATCGCTGTACCTGGGTTACGGCAATGGCGATTTCTTCATGGTTCGTCCCTTGCGAACTTCCGACCTGAAAGCGCTGCTCAAGGCCCACGCTACCGCCGCGTATCAGGTGTGGAGCATCGAGCGAAACGACAGCAGCGGCCAAGTGCATTCCCGATCATTGTTTTTCGATCAGGACCTGAAGCTCATCAGCCGCGAGGACAACCCCGACGAAACCTACGATCCGCGTACCCGTGCCTGGTTCACCAGCGCCCGCAGCGACAACGATCAGATCACCACCGAACCCTACCTCTTTTTCTCCACCCACAATGTGGGCACCACCCTCGCCCGACGCAGCGGCGAGCGCGCCGTCATCGGCGCAGACCTGACCCTGGCCGAACTGTCCGCAACCCTGGCCAAACATGTCGTGACCCCCAGTACCGAAATCGTGCTGTTCGATGCCGAGGGCAATGCCATCGCCTATCCCGACAGCCGCAAGCTGATCGTCGACGATCAGACCGCCGGCCTGATCAAAGCGGCTGATCTGAGCCCCAGCCTCGGCGCGTTGCTCAACAGTCCCCCCGAAGGCAACCGGCTGGACGCCGCGGGGCGTCAATGGATCGTTGCCCGCAGCAGCATGCAGGAGGGCGGCCCCCAGGGACTGCAACTGGCCCTGCTGGTGCCGGAAGACGAGTTGCTCGCCGACGCTTACCGCATGCGCTGGCAAGGTGCACTGATTACCCTGGCCACGCTGCTGTTGTGCCTGCCACTGGGGTGGTTGACCTCCAGAATCCTGGTCAAACCCCTGCGCTCGCTGGTGCAGGAAGCCGATGCGATTCGCAGTTTCGATTTCAATTTTCCGGCCTCCCGTCGTTCCCCCGTGCTCGAAGTCGACCAACTGAGCGTGTCGATGGCCCGCATGAAGGACACCCTGGCGAGTTTTTTCCAGATCACCGACAGCCTGAGCGCAGAGACCCGTTTCGCTCCCTTGCTGGAACGGGTGCTGTTTGAAACCGTGAACATCGGCCAGGCCCAGGCCGGCCTGATCTACCTGCGCGAAAATGATGGCGATCGCATGGAGCCCCATGGGCTGGTCATCAATGGCACCTCACAGGCATTGCCGTCATTCGATGTTCAAGGCCACGACCTCAAGGATCCGCAGAGCCCTCCCTGGATGCAGCAACTGTCGAACGCCGACAATGTCGTCACCGGCCTGGGTTTCGAACAGGCGGCGGATTTGCAGAAAGTATTGCTCGCGCTGGAATGTCCGCGGGTTCATCTGATCGGGATCCGACTGCACAATCGTCATAACGAAACCGTGGGCCTGCTGGTCCTGCTGTTGGCCGACAGCGGCGCGCACAGCGATCTGGAAAAACTGCGTCCGGACCGTATCGCGTTTCTCCAGGCCGTGTCCGGCGCGGCCGCCGTGAGTATCGAAAGCCAGCGCCTGCAAGCCAAACAGAAACAGTTGCTGGACGCCTTCATTCAACTGCTGGCCGGTGCGATCGACGCCAAAAGCCCCTACACCGGCGGGCACTGCCAGCGGGTGCCGGCGCTGACGCTGATGCTTGCCCAGGCCGCCGCGGCCAGCCAGGCACCGGCCTTCAGCAGTTACCAACCCACTGAAGATGAGTGGGAGGCGTTGCACATCGCCGCCTGGCTGCACGACTGCGGCAAGGTCACCACCCCGGAATACGTCGTCGATAAAGCCACGAAACTGGAAACCCTGAACGACCGCATCCACGAAATCCGCACCCGCTTCGAAGTGCTCAAGCGCGACGCCTGGATCAGCTATTGGCAAGCCATTGCCCAGGGCGGTGACGAGCAGCACCTGGCCGAACTGCGCAATGCCACGCTGGCGGGGCTGGACGATGATTTCGCATTCGTTGCCCGCTGCAATCTGGGCGGCGAGGCGATGGCCGAATCCGATCTGCAACGCCTGCGTAGCCTGGCCCAACGCACCTGGACCCGAACCCTGGATGACCGGTTGGGCGTTTCCTGGGAAGAGAACCGCCGCCAGGCGCGAACACCGGCGCCAACCCTGCCGGTCAGCGAACCGCTGCTGGCGGACAAACCCGAGCATCTGTTCGAGCGCGCCGAAGCCGAACTGATTCCGCAAGACAATCCCTGGGGTTTCAAACTCGATGTGCCGCGCTACAAGTACAACCGTGGCGAGCTCTACAACTTGAGCATCGCCCGAGGCACCCTGACTCGCGAAGAGCGTTACATCATCAATCACCACATGGTGCAGACGATCCTGATGCTCAGCCACCTGCCCTTCCCCGGCCACCTCGACAACGTCGCGGAAATTGCCGGCGGCCACCATGAAAAAATGGACGGCACCGGTTATCCCAAACAACTGAAGCGCGAAGAAATGAGCCTGCCGGCACGGATGATGGCGATAGCCGATATTTTCGAAGCCCTGACCGCCGCCGATCGCCCCTACAAGAAAGCCAAGTCCTTGAGCGAAGCGCTGGGCATCATGGCCACCATGTGCCGTGACGCCCACATCGACCCGGAGCTGTTCGGGCTGTTCATCAACGCCGAAATCTATTTGCAGTACGCCGATCGATTCCTCGATCCGCAACAGATCGATGCGGTGAATCCTTCAAGCGTGCTGCTCAAGGCAGGCTTGAAGGCATGATCAGCAGTCGGTCAGGCGCAGGAAAATCGCCGCCAGTTGCTCGATACCGGCCTGATCGTGCTCGGTAAAACGCGCCAGTTTCGGGCTATCGAGGTCCAGCACGCCGATCAGCCGGCCGTCCTTGACCAGTGGCACCACGAGTTCGCTGTTCGACGCGCTGTCGCACGCGATATGCCCGGGAAACGCGTGGACGTCTTCGACACGCTGCGTCTGCAAGGTCGCCGCAGCAGCCCCGCACACACCGCGAGCGAATGGAATCCGTACGCAGGCGATCTGCCCCTGAAACGGGCCCAGCACCAGTTCTTCGTTGCGATTGAGGTAGAAACCGGCCCAGTTCAGGTCATCGAGCTGGTTGAACAGGAAGGCCGAAAACTGCGCCGCGTTGGCGATGAAATCCCGCTCGTCCGCCAGCAAGGATTCCAGTTGCGCGTGCAGCATGCCGTAGCCTTCGAGGCCCTGGCCGCTCTTTTGTAAATCGATCATGCCTTGTGCTCCAACAGCTTGAGCCCGACCCAATAGCGGGCAAATTGATAGGCGCAACGTCCGTTGCGATTGCCCCGGCCCGTGGCCCAGCGCACTGCGAGGATGTCCAGCTCCTCGTTTCGCTGCCACTTGAGGCCAGCCTTGTCGGCCAATTGGCCGATCCAGTGCTCGACCACGTTGAGGAAGTGTTCCTGGGTAAACGGATAGAACGACAGCCACAGGCCAAAGCGGTCCGACAGTGCGATCTTGTCTTCCACCGCCTCGCTGGGGTGCAGTTCGCCGTCGACCCTTTTCCAGTTTTCGTTATCGCTTTCCTTTTCCGGCACCAGGTGGCGACGGTTAGACGTGGCGTACAGCAACACGTTGTCCGGCGCCTGTTCGAGGGAGCCGTCGAGCACGCTCTTGAGCACGCGATAGTCGCCCTCGCCCGACTCGAACGACAGGTCATCACAGAACAGCACGAAACGCTGGGGCAACCTGGCGATCTGTTCGACCACTCGCGGCAAGTCGGCCAGGTGATCACGCTCGATCTCGATCAGTCGCAGACCGGCCTCGGCGTGTTCGGCCAGCAAGGCGCGCACCAGCGATGATTTGCCGGTGCCACGCGAGCCCCAGAGCAACGCGTGGTTGGCCGGCATGCCGTCGAGGAACTGCTGGGTATTGCGCCCCAGTTGCTCCACTTGTCGGTCGACACCGATCAGGTCGGTCAACCGCGTGTCGAGGCTGACTTGCAGGGGCAGCAGAAAACCGCTGCGCCCTTCGCGCTGCCAGCGTGCGGCCAGGCAATGCGTCCAGTCGATGGCTTGCCGAGGTGCGGGCAAGAGCGGTTCGATACGGGCCAGAACGGCATCGGCGCGTTCAAGAAAAGCATTCAATCGGGAATCCACGTCTTCTCCTCGGGCACGTTCACAGTAATGATGGCGGTACAGCGACGAAACTCAGCGCTTGGTGTCCGCAGCCCCCAGGTTACAAGGGCTGTGCGAGAACCTCGGTATCCATGCATGATCGACTATGCTTGAGCAGCGAAGGGAAACGGAAGTGGTTCAACACCCCATGGATATCAAGTTCACCAACCGGCTGTCCTACAAGCAAGCCCGGCTTACCGTGCTGGTCGGTTTCATTCTGGGCACGCTGCTCAGTCTGCTGCAAATAGGCATCGATTATGCCAGTGAAGACGCCTCCATCAACCGTGAAATCCTGTCTTTGCTGGAAATCAGCCATAACCCCGCGTCCCGCATCGCCTACAACATCGACGCCGAACTGGCTCAGGAACTGACCCTGGGCCTGCTGCGCTCGCCAGCGATCATCGGCGCGCAATTGATCGACAACAACGGCACCGTGCTGGCCAGCGTCAAGCGCCCTGGCGTGCAAAGCAATTATCGGGTGATCAGCGACTTCCTGTTCGGCGCCAACCGCCAGTTCGAAGACCGCCTCTATCTGGATCATTTGCCCAGCGAATCCCTCGGCACGCTGCGACTGGATGTGGACACTTACTCCTTCGGCAACCGGTTCCTGCGCCGGGCCGAAGTGACCCTGCTCAATGGCTTCGCCCGCAGCCTGCTCCTGACCGGCATTCTGCTGGCGCTGTTCTACGTGATGCTGACCAAACCGTTGGTACGGGTCATCCGCGAACTCAGCAGCCGCGATCCGCGCAGCGCGGAGCCGACGTCGCTGGAGTGTCCTACGAATCATGAAAACGATGAAATCGGTGTACTGGTCAAGGTGGCCAACCAGCAATTCGAAAACATCGCCACCGAAATCCAGCAGCGGCGCAACGCCGAAAACCGTTTGACCGATTACCTCGGACAACTGGAAAACATCGTCTCGGCCCGCACCGCGGAACTCAAGGCGATCAACACCCGGCTCAGCCAATCCAACGATGAACTGGAAGTCGCCCGCAGCACCGCCCTGGACATGGCTGAAGCGCGCTCGGTATTTCTGGCCAACATGAGCCATGAAATCCGTACGCCCCTCAATGGTCTGCTGGGGATGATCGCGCTTTCCCTCGACGGCCCGCTCAACGCCGAGCAACAGCAGCAACTGTCCATCGCCCATGACTCGGGCAAAGTGTTGGTGGAGTTGCTCAACGATATTCTCGACCTGTCGAAGTTCGATGCCGGCCAGCTCGAACTCGAACACATTCCGTTCGACCTCGGCTCACTGATCGAGGACACCGCCAACCTGCTGTCGCAGAACGCCGCACCAAGCGTCGAGCTGACCTGTCTGATTGATCCGTATTTCCCGGCGCTGGTACTTGGTGACCCGACTCGCGTGCGGCAGATCGTCAGTAATCTGTTGTCCAACGCCCTCAAATTCACCCGTTTCGGTCGGGTCGATGTGCGCCTGTCGACGTTCGAAGAGGGCGTCAGAATCGAAGTCTGCGACACCGGCATCGGGATCGCCCAGGATGCTCAGGTCAAGATCTTCCAGCCGTTTACCCAGGCCGGCGCTGGAATAACCCGGCAGTTCGGCGGTACCGGGCTGGGCCTGGCCCTGACCTACAACCTTTGCGAAGCGATGCAAGGGCGCCTCACCATCAGCTCGGAAGCGGGCTTCGGCAGCCAGTTCTGCGCCGACCTGCCACTGCCTTGCCACACCCGAGCCCTGCCTCCGGCCTCTTTGCGGGGCAACGTCATCGCGATCACCGCCGCCAGCAGTGGCCTGGCCGAACTGTTGAAGAGCCTGTTGCCGGGGTGGGGACTCGATTATCAGCAGCGCTCGATCGATGACTCGATGATCGGCCTGGAGCCCGACATGGTGATCACCGATTGCCCCGAATGCCTGTTTGGCCTGCGCCCTGCCTGTACCGCGCCGATTCTGTTGGTGACTGCTTACGGCAGTTTCATGCCCAGCGAACAAGCCAGCGCCCTGGCACCCTTGCAGCAGCAGGCACGCCCCCTGGCGCGCAATGCCCTGTACCAGACACTGCGGCGAATCCTGCAGCCGGAAATCAACACCATTAACGATGCCAGGCTGGAGGCGCTCTCCCCCCAACGACGCGGACGCGTGCTGCTGGTGGAAGACAACCCGGTCAATCAACTGGTGGCCAAGGGAATGCTCGGAAAACTCGGCTGCGAGGTGATCGTCGCCGCTCACGGTGGCGAGGCGCTGGATCAGCTCGAACACAGCGAATTCGATCTGGTGCTGATGGATTGCAACATGCCGGTGATGGACGGCTACGAGGCCAGTCGACAAATCCGTCGCAGCGGGCGCTGGCCGCAGTTGCCCATCGTCGCCCTGACCGCCAACGCCATGTCCGAAGAACGCGAACGCTGCCGTGCCGCGGGCATGAGCGACTACCTGGCCAAACCCTTTCGCCGGGAAGAACTGGCCGCCCTGCTGGACGTGTGGATGCCGACTATGACAGTCCTTTGATTTGCCCCAACAGGTGATCCAGGCCATCGCGCAGATCATTCAGGCGATCCAGATCAACGCCGCTATCGCACAGCAAACGAGCCTTGAGCGGCCCGACCTGATCGCGTAAGGCCTTGCCGGCCGGCGACAGGCTCAGGTGCACTTCACGCTCATCCCGCGCCGAGCGCTGGCGCTGAACCAGTTGCAGTTGCTCAAGACGCTTGAGCAGCGGCGTCAGCGTGCCGGAATCCAGCGCCAGGCGCTCGCCCAACGCCTTGACCGTCGGCTGCTCCGGTGCCACCTCCTGCCATTCCCACAACACCAGCATCGCCAGGTATTGCGGGTATGTCAGGCCAAGCTGATCGAGCATCGGCTTATAGGCGCGGATCACCGCCCGGGAGGCGGCGTACAGCTTGAAGCAGAGCTGGCTGTCGAGCTTCAGGGAATCGACTGACAACGTGTTCATTTGAGCAAGGCTTCGATCTCGCGGCTCAGGTCCTGCGGCTTGGTCGCCGGAGCGAAGCGTTTGACCAACTGACCGTCCTTGCCGATCAGGAACTTGGTGAAGTTCCACTTGATGCCTTGGGAACCGAGCACGCCTGGTGCGCGTTTTTTCAGTTGAACGAACAGCGGATGGGCGCTGGCGCCATTGACCTCAATCTTCTTGAACAGCGGAAAACTGACACCGTAGTTCAGCTCGCAGAACTCGGAAATCGCCCCTTCGTTGCCCGGCTCTTGCTTGCCGAACTGATTGCAGGGAAAGCCCAGCACCACCAGCCCCTGATCCTTGTAGGTCTGCCACAGTTCTTCGAGGCCCTTGTATTGCGGGGTGAAGCCGCACTTGCTCGCGGTGTTGACCACCAGCACGGCTTTGCCGGCGAAATCCGCCAGGGTCTTTTGCTCACCCTTGATGGTGGTGCAAGGGATGCTCAGCAAATTGTCGCTCATGGCACAGGCTCCATAGGAAGGAAGAGAAGACAAACATAGCGAGCAATTGAATTGCGTGCAATTTAATAAATCAATCTGATCGGTTGTGAACGACAAATCCGGTACGGGGCCCGCATTACCCGCGCGGTACCAGGTCCAGGCACACCGAGTTGATGCAGTAACGCAGACCGGTCGGCGGCGGACCATCCGGGAACACATGCCCCAGGTGCGCATCGCATTTGGCGCAGACCACTTCGGTGCGGATCATGCCGTGGCTGACGTCACGGATCTCGACCATGGCGCTGTCGCCGATCGGTGCGTAGAAGCTAGGCCAGCCGCAGCCGGAGTCGAATTTGGTCTTGGAGTCGAACAACGGCTCGTTGCAGCAGATGCAGTGGTAAACACCGTCGACCTTGCTGTCATTGTATTTGCCGGAGAACGGCCGTTCGGTGCCCTTGAGGCGGCAAACGTTGTATTGCTCCGGATCGAGCATGGCTCGCCATTCTTCCAGGGTTTTTTCCAACTTTTCCATCGTCACACCTCGGCAGCTGAAAAAGCCCGATCTGTACCTTTTCCACAGATCGGGCGGCACGTATGATTGCGCCTCGTCAAACGCCAGTCTGGCAGCCAGACCACGCGCATTCAAACGGATTTATGGGTGCTGCTTCTCAAGGCGTCAGGCCTGTGTGAGTACGCAGGATTCCCAGTACGGTCGTTCATACGCCGCCTGGATCGTTCATTTTCGGGAACACATCGCCATGCAGGTCAGCAAATCGAACAAGCTCGCCAACGTCTGCTACGACATTCGCGGCCCAGTGCTCAAGCACGCCAAACGCCTGGAAGAGGAAGGCCATCGCATCCTCAAGCTGAACATCGGCAACCCGGCGCCTTTTGGTTTCGAAGCGCCGGATGAAATCCTCCAGGACGTGATCCGCAACCTGCCGACCGCCCAGGGCTACAGCGACTCCAAGGGCCTGTTCAGCGCCCGCAAGGCCGTGATGCAGTACTACCAGCAAAAGCAGGTGGAAGGCGTCGGCATTGAAGACATCTACCTGGGCAACGGCGTTTCCGAACTGATCGTGATGTCGATGCAGGCCCTGCTCAATAACGGCGACGAAGTGCTGGTACCGGCTCCGGATTATCCGCTGTGGACCGCTGCGGTGAGCCTGTCCGGCGGCAACCCGGTGCATTACCTGTGCGACGAGCAGGCCAACTGGTGGCCGGACCTGGCCGACATCAAGGCCAAGATCACGCCGAACACCAAGGCGCTGGTGATCATCAACCCGAACAACCCGACCGGTGCGGTGTATTCCAAAGAAGTCCTGCTGGGCATGCTGGAACTGGCCCGCCAGCACAATCTGGTGGTTTTTTCCGACGAGATCTACGACAAGATCCTGTACGACGATGCCGTGCACATCTGCACCGCTTCGCTGGCGCCGGACCTGCTGTGCCTGACCTTCAACGGCCTGTCCAAGTCCTATCGCGTGGCCGGTTTCCGTTCCGGCTGGATCGCCATCTCCGGTCCGAAACACCACGCCCAGAGCTACATCGAAGGCATCGACATGCTGGCCAACATGCGCCTGTGCGCCAACGTGCCGAGCCAGCACGCCATCCAGACCGCCCTCGGTGGTTATCAGAGCATCAATGACCTGATACTTCCGCAAGGTCGCCTGCTGGAACAGCGCAACCGTACCTGGGAACTGCTCAACAACATTCCGGGCGTGAGCTGCGTCAAGCCGATGGGCGCGCTGTATGCGTTCCCGCGGATCGACCCGAAAGTCTGCCCGATCCACAACGACGAGAAATTCGTGCTCGACCTGCTGCTCTCCGAGAAGCTGCTGGTGGTTCAAGGCACGGCCTTCAACTGGCCATGGCCGGATCACTTCCGTGTCGTGACCCTGCCGCGGGTGGACGATCTGGACATGGCCATCGGGCGTATCGGCAACTTCCTCAAATCCTATCGCCAGTAAGTGGCCCGTCACCGTGCGACGTTTGCAAGTCGCACGCTGATTGATTCAGCAACATATCTTTCTGCCTTGTCGGACATTGCAGCTTCAATCGCTGGCTGATGCCATGCCGCATGCTCGTCTCCAGCAACGACAGGGGCTGCGACGTTAATTGGCTGACAAACCCTTCCTGTATCGACGTCGGAAATACCCTGCAGGCAGCTAGACTGTTGCTGTAGGACACAGTTTGAAATAGTCACCCGGTTGAATAGCCCGGTGCAGCACCTTATATACCCCGCAGTACGCTACATCTTTAGTATGAGGAGATTTCTACAACCATGATGCGCATCCTGCTGTTTTTGGCCACTAACCTGGCGGTCGTGCTGATTGCCAGCATCACCCTGAGCCTTTTCGGCTTCAACGGGTTCATGGCGGCCAACGGGGTTGATCTGAACCTCAATCAGCTGCTGATTTTCTGTGCGGTCTTTGGTTTCGCCGGTTCCCTGTTCTCGCTGTTCATCTCCAAGTGGATGGCGAAGATGAGCACCAGCACCCAGATCATCACCCAGCCGCGCACACGTCATGAGCAATGGCTGCTGCAAACGGTCGAGCAACTGTCCCGCGAAGCCGGGATCAAGATGCCGGAAGTCGGGATTTTCCCGGCCTACGAGGCGAACGCTTTCGCCACTGGCTGGAACAAAAACGACGCACTGGTCGCGGTCAGCCAGGGCTTGCTCGAGCGATTCTCGCCCGATGAAGTGAAAGCCGTCCTGGCCCACGAAATCGGCCACGTGGCCAATGGCGACATGGTCACCCTGGCATTGGTCCAGGGCGTGGTGAACACCTTCGTGATGTTTTTCGCGCGGATCATCGGCAACTTTGTCGACAAGGTGATCTTCAAGAACGAAGAAGGCCAGGGCATCGCCTACTACGTGGCGACCATCTTCGCCGAACTGGTCCTGGGTATCCTGGCCAGCGCCATCGTCATGTGGTTCTCGCGTAAACGCGAATTCCGTGCAGACGAAGCCGGTGCACGTCTGGCCGGCACCGCCGCCATGATCGGCGCCCTGCAACGCCTGCGTGCGGAACAGGGTCTGCCGGTGCACATGCCGGACACCCTGACGGCTTTCGGCATCAACGGTGGCCTGAAACAAGGTTTCGCCCGCATGTTCATGAGCCACCCGCCGCTGGAAGAGCGCATCGACGCACTGCGTCGTCGGGGCTGAGAGGCTCGGCACTAAAAGAAAAGGCCCGCAGCGATGCGGGCCTTTTTTTGTCTGCTGATTGATGAGGTGTTCATTCTGCCCTCATCGCGAGCAGGCTCGCTCCCACATTAGACAGCGCCCGCCTGAACGGCTCGGTCAACTGTGGGAGCGAGCCCGCTCGCGAAGGGGCCAGCACTGACAACATCAATTACCGAGCAGAAATCCGATAAACCCGCTCCTCAAGCCGCGTCACCCCGCTCTCGATAAACTTCCAGCTCTCACCCAGAACATCCTGATCTTCCAGAATCTTCAGCGCCCACGAAGCCCCGAACAATCGCTGCACTTCATCATCGAGTACGGCAAACGGCGGCCCGTCCTTTTGCGTCTGGTCGTAATCCAGGGTAATCAACAACCCCAGCGCGTCCTTCGGCAGAATCCGGTTCAGATGAGCGGCGTATTGCTCACGCATCGCGGGTGGCAGGGCAATCAACGCGGCGCGGTCATACAGCGCGCTGCAATCGGCAACATCACCCGCCGTCAACTCGAAGAAATCGCCACACCACAGCTCGATCGACCCCGCGCGGTAGACCTTGAACGGCCCCTGCTCACTGACGTCAGGATCAAATTGATGCTCACTGAAGAAGTCCTCAACGGCCTTTTCCGACAGTTCGATCCCCAACACCTCATGCCCCTGGTGTGCGAGCCACAACAGATCCAGACTCTTCCCACACAACGGCACCAGCACGCGCGCGCCCTCTTCCAGCTCCAATTGCGGCCAGAACCGTTGCAGATAAGGATTCACTTGCGTCAGATGAAAGCCGATCTGATTCGACTGCCACCGCTTGTGCCAAAACTCCGGCTGCATAAATAACCCCGAAAATTCGATCAAAACACCCTAAAACTTATATTAGATTTAGATCAATGATCTGACTGAAGATGACGCCATCTTAACTCTCAGGAGCTCATTCATGTTCCCTAGCCTGTATATCTCTCATGGTTCCCCCATGCTGGCCCTGGAACCCGGTGCCAGCGGGCCGGCACTCGCGCGCCTGGCCGCCGAATTGCCGAAACCCAAGGCCATCGTGATTGTTTCCGCGCATTGGGAAAGCAATGAGCTGCTGGTCAGCGGCAACCCTCAGCCTGAAACATGGCATGACTTCGGTGGCTTTCCGCAGGCCTTGTTCAACGTGCAATACCCGGCGCCCGGCGATCCCCAACTGGCGGCAGAGGTCGTCGAACTGTTGAAAACCGATGGTCTGCCTGCGCGCATCGACACCAAACGGCCGTTCGACCATGGCGTTTGGGTGCCGTTGTCGTTGATGTATCCGCAGGCAGACATTCCGGTGGTGCAAGTCTCGCTGCCCACCCGCGGCGGCCCGGCCCTGCAAACCCGCGTCGGTCATGCACTGGCCAGCCTGCGCGAACAGGGTGTGCTGTTGATCGGCTCCGGCAGCATCACCCATAACCTGCGGGAACTGGACTGGCACGCCGGCCCGGAAAGCGTCGAGCCCTGGGCCAAGGCATTTCGCGACTGGATGATCGAAAAACTCCAGGCGGACGACGAAGCCGCGCTGCACGACTACCGCCAGCAAGCACCGAACGCCGCGCGCAACCACCCGAGTGATGAACATTTGCTGCCGCTGTATTTTGCCCGCAGCGCCGGAGGAACCTTCAGCGTGGCCCATCAGGGATTCACCATGGGTGCCCTGGGCATGGACATTTACCGCTTCGGATAAAGAAAGGAGCGTCCTGTGGCGGCCAGGCTCACACCACATCGACCCCGACATGAATCGCATCGTGCCGCCAAAACTCCAGATCACAATCGATCAGCCGTTCATGCTGATCGTAGTTGACCCGCGCAATCCGCAATCCCGGGCTCCCCACCGTCACCCGCAAGGCCGCCGCCGCATCCACCGACAACGCCGTCGGCACAATCTCGAAACGCACCCGCCCATAGTGCAAATCGTAATGCCGTGCGTACAGCTCGGTAATCGACTGATTCAAATCGAACTCCAGGATCCCCGGAAAAAACTGCGGATTCAGATAGTGCTCCACATACAAAACCAGTCGTTCATCGATCCGCCGCGCCCGGCAGATCTGAATCACGCTCGACAACGCCGGCAACTGCAGCCAGGCACAGACCGCCGCCGACGCCGGCTGCAACCGCGCTGAAATCACCTCGGTGGACGGCACCCGTCCCTGAGCGCTGACCATCGCGTGAAAGTGACTGCGCTGCATCAGGTTATAGGCCAGGCGCGGTGGCGAGACGAACCAGCCCCGACGCTCCTCGCGATAAATCTGGCCCTGGGCCTCCAACTGCAACAACGCCTCACGCACGGTGATCCGGGTAGTGCCAAACAACTCACTGAGTTTGCGCTCGGCCGGTAACTTGCTGCCGGGCGCCAACAACCCGTGATCGAGCTGTTCCTGAAGAACCTGCCCGATGGCTGTCACCGCTTTGGTTGTCTCGATGCGCATCAACGTTACCTATCTGGACTAGACCAGCACTGTTTCGGGGCAGAACCGTGACTCCAAACGGCTCCATCAACTTCCTGCAAGCCTAGGCACTGCTTATGACTGGCAGATGACAAAGCCGCCGAACGGTTGCGCCAGAGGCCTGCAATTTCACGGCCAAGTCCTTTCATATCAGCCCTTTAGCCATGGTCTACGCTTACTGCGAAGCCTGAGCATTGTCGTGCAAAAAATATAGGCAGACCGGTGGTCGACATCAAAATGTCATCAGAGGCGCTTAGATTGGCTCAGGTATTGCTGACCTAGACCAACACAACCGCAATCGCAGCGTTGAAAACGCCCAAAGGAGCTTCGGATGAAAAAGCTTTTCCTGGCATCACTGTTAGGCTCGACCATTGCCATGTGCACCGCCGCCATGGCCGCTGATACCGATTTGAAAACTCTGGAAGCCGCTGCGAAAGCGGAAGGTGCGGTCAACAGTGTCGGGATGCCCGATGACTGGGCCAACTGGAAAGGCACCTGGGAAGACCTGGCCAAGAAATACGGCCTGAAACACATCGACACTGACATGAGCTCGGCCCAGGAAATCGCCAAGTTTGCCGCCGAGAAAGACAACGCCAGTGCCGACATCGGCGATGTGGGTGCAGCCTTCGGCCCGATCGCGGTCAAGCAAGGCGTCGTGCAACCTTACAAGCCAACGACCTGGGAGCAGATTCCGGACTGGGCGAAGGATAAGGACGGCAACTGGGCGCTGGCCTACACCGGCACCATCGCGTTCATCGTCAACAAGAAGTTGCTACACGGCTCCGACGCACCGACCAAGTGGGCTGACCTCAAGACCGGCAAATACAAGGTCTCTATCGGTGACGTGAGCACCGCCGCACAGGCTGCCAACGGTGTACTGGCTGCCGCGCTTGCCAACGGTGGCGACGAGAAAAACCTTCAGCCGGCCCTGTTGCTGTTCGCCGACATCGCCAAACAAGGTCGTCTGTCGATGGCCAACCCGACAATCGCCACCATGGAAAAGGGTGAAATCGAAGTCGGCGTGGTCTGGGACTTCAACGGCCTGAGCTACAAAGCCAAGATGGCCAATCCGGATGACTACACCGTGCTGATTCCATCCGATGGCTCGGTGATTTCCGGTTACACCACCATCATCAACAAATACGCCAAGAACCCGAACGCCGCCAAGCTGACCCGCGAATACATCTTCAGCGACGCCGGCCAGATCAACCTGGCGCGCGGCAACGCCCGTCCGATCCGCGCCGAGCACGTCAAACTGCCGGATGACGTCAAGGCCAAACTGCTGCCTAACGAGCAGTACAAAGGCGTGACACCGATCAAGGATGCGGACGCGTGGGAGAAAACCTCCAAGGCCCTTCCTCAGAAGTGGCAGGAAGAAGTCATCATCAACATGCAATAACGCTGTAGCCCACCCTTTGGAGGGCTAGTGGAGATCCCTGTGGGAGCGAGCCTGCTCGCGATAGCGGACTTGGATTCAACATCAATGTTGAATGGACAACCGAGATCGCGAGCAGGCTCACTCCCACAGTGGACCGTGGTGAATCCAAGTTTCTGACACCTGTTTTGCGGAGTTCCGCCCCTATGAAGCACAACGTCATCCTTGTCGTGCTCGACGGCCTCAATTACGAGGTCGCGCGCCACGCCATGGGGCACCTGCAGGCTTACGTTGGCGCAGGACGCGCGGCGCTCTACAAACTGGAGTGCGAACTGCCGGCCCTGTCCCGACCACTTTACGAATGCATCCTGACCGGCGTCACGCCGATCGACAGTGGCATCGTCCACAACAATGTCTCGCGCCTGTCCAACCAGCGCAGCATCTATCACTACGCCACCGACGCCGGCCTTAAAACCGCCGCCGCGGCCTATCACTGGGTCAGCGAGCTGTACAACCGTTCGCCGTTCGTTGCCGCCCGGGATCGTCACACCGACGACCCCAAACTGCCGATCCAGCACGGTCACTTCTATTGGAGCGATCACTACCCGGACTCGCACCTGTTCGCCGACGCAGAAAACCTGCGCCTGCGTCACGCACCGAACTTCCTGCTGGTGCACCCCATGAACATCGACGACGCCGGGCACAAGCACGGTCTCGACACCCCGCAATACCGCAACAGTGCCCGCTTCGCCGACATATTCCTCGCCGACTACCTGCAAGGCTGGCTCGATGCCGGATACCAGGTGCTGGTGACCGCCGACCACGGCATGAACAACGACCGTTCCCACAACGGCCTGCTGCCGGAAGAACGCGAAGTGCCGCTGTTCGTCCTCGGCGACGCCTTCAGTTTCAACGCCGGCGCCGCACCGAAACAGACTGAAATCTGCGGCACCGTCTGCGAACTGCTGGGTGTGGCTCACGACAAACCTGTGTGCCGGGAGCTACTCAAGTGAACGCCATGACTCGCGGCAAATGGCTGGCGGCGCTGTGCCTGGTGCCCTTCGCCCTGTTCTTCATCGTGTTCCAGATCGCCCCGCTGCTCTGGGTGATGATCAACAGCCTGGAATCGGAAGAGTTCGGCTGGGGCCTGGCCAACTTCACCAAGATCTTCAACTCGAAGTTCTATCTGCAGGCGATCCAGTACAGCCTTGAGATCAGTTTCTGGTCCAGCGTGTTCGGGATCATTATCGCGGTGCTCGGCGCCTACTCCCTGCGCCGGGTCGACTCGAAACTGCGTAATTTCGTCAACGCCTTCGCCAACATGACCAGCAACTTCGCCGGCGTGCCCCTGGCCTTCGCGTTCATCATCCTGCTGGGTTTCAACGGCAGCATCACCATCATGCTCAAGCAGGCCGGGATCATTCAGGACTTCAACCTGTACTCGAAAACCGGGCTGATCATCCTCTATACCTATTTCCAGATTCCCCTCGGCGTGCTGTTGCTCTATCCGGCTTTCGACGCCCTGCGCGAAGACTGGCGTGAATCCGCTGCGCTGCTGGGCGCCAACGGCTGGCAGTTCTGGCGACACATCGGCTTGCCGGTGCTGACGCCTGCGCTGCTCGGCACGTTCGTGATCCTGCTGGCCAACGCCCTCGGCGCCTATGCCACGGTGTATGCCCTGACCACCGGTAACTTCAACGTGCTGCCGATCCGCATCGCGGCGATGGTCTCTGGCGACATTTCCCTGGACCCGAACCTGGCCAGTGCCCTGGCCGTGGTGCTTGTGGCGTTGATGACCCTTGTGACCATCGTCCATCAGCTGCTGTTGAAGAGGAGCTACCATGTCTCGCGCTGAACTGGGCCCTGTCGGTGTCTACCACCGGGTCGTGGTCTACCTGCTGTTTGCCATTCTGCTGTTGCCGCTGTTCGGAACGCTGATCTACTCGATCGCCAGCAGTTGGTCAGCGACTATTCTGCCCAGCGGCTTTACCTTCAAGTGGTACATCCAGCTGTGGAGCGATCCACGGTTCCTCCACGCGTTCGGGCAATCGCTGTTGGTCTGCGTCGGCTCGCTGATTCTGTCGGTGGTGCTGATTCTGCCGCTGCTGTTCGTGGTGCATTACCACTTCCCGAAACTCGACGCGCTGATGAACATCCTGATCCTGCTGCCCTTTGCGGTGCCGCCGGTGGTGTCGTCGGTGGGGCTATTGCAGCTCTACGGCTCGGGGCCGTTCGCGATGGTCGGGACGCCGTGGATTCTGATCGGCTGCTACTTCACCGTGGCGCTGCCGTTCATGTATCGGGCAATCACCAACAACCTGCAAGCGATCAACCTGCGCGACCTGATGGACGCCGCCCAACTGCTCGGTGCCAGCACCTGGCAAGCGGCATTCCTGGTGGTGCTGCCGAACCTGCGCAAGGGCCTGATGGTGGCACTGCTGCTGTCGTTCTCGTTCCTGTTCGGTGAATTCGTGTTCGCCAACATCCTTGTCGGTACCCGTTACGAAACCCTGCAGGTCTACCTCAATAACATGCGCAACAGCAGCGGCCATTTCACCAGTGCGCTGGTGATTTCCTACTTCTTCTTCGTGCTGGTTCTGACCTGGGCTGCCAATATCTTGAACAAGGACAAAAGCGAATGAGCTATGTCAGCGTCCAACACCTGCAAAAAAACTATGCAGGCACTACGGTTTTCAGCGACATCAACTGCGAAATCCAGAAAGGCGAATTCGTCACCCTGCTCGGCCCGTCCGGTTGCGGCAAGTCCACGCTGCTGCGGTGCATCGCCGGGCTGACATCGGTGGATGGCGGCAAGATCCTGCTCGATGGTCACGACCTGGTGCCGCTGAGCCCGCAAAAACGCGGGATCGGCATGGTGTTCCAGAGCTACGCACTGTTTCCGAACATGACGGTGGAACAGAACGTCGCCTTCGGTTTGCGCATGCAGAAGGTCAACGGCGACGACAGCCAGAAGCGTGTCGCCGAAGTGCTGAAACTGGTGGAGCTGAATGATTTTGCTGCGCGTTATCCGCATCAACTGTCAGGCGGCCAATGCCAGCGAGTCGCGTTGGCCCGGTCCTTGGTGACCCGACCGCGGCTGTTGTTGCTCGATGAACCGCTGTCGGCCCTCGATGCGCGGATTCGCAAGCACTTGCGCGAACAGATCCGTCAGATCCAGCGTGAACTCGGCCTGACAACTATCTTCGTCACACACGATCAGGAAGAAGCGCTGACCATGTCTGACCGGATTTTCCTGATGAATCAGGGAAAGATCGTACAGAGCGGCGACGCCGAAACCCTTTACACCGCCCCCGTGGATGTTTTTGCCGCCGGCTTCATCGGCAACTACAACCTGCTGGACGCCGACAGCGCGACGAAACTGTTACAACGGCCGATCTCCCATCGCATCGCTATTCGCCCCGAGGCCATCGAACTGAGCCTGAACGGCGAACTCGATGCACACGTGCGCAGCCACAGCCTGCTGGGCAACGTGATTCGCTACCGGATCGAAGCCCGGGGCGTGGAGTTGGTGGTGGATGTGCTGAACCGCTCGGCGGCCGACCTGCATCCCGATGGTCAGCGCCTGGCGCTTTCCATCGATCCGACGGCCCTGTGTGAGGTAGCCTGATGCCTTTGCTGATGTTGAAGAGAGAACTGCACTGATGGCCCTGGCAATTTTTGATCTGGACGAAACCCTGATCCACGGCGACTGCGCCACCCTCTGGAGCGAGCAAATGGGCCGCCTGGGCTGGGTCGACCCCGAGTCGTTCATGCGTCAGAACAACGAACTGATGGACGCTTACAGCCATGGCAAACTGCGGATGGAGGACTACATGACCTTCAGCCTGGAGCCGATGATCGGGCGCACGCCGGAAGAGGTCGACCATTTGGTCGGGCCTTGGGTGGAAGACTTCATCGAGCCGATCATCTTCAGCGACGCCACCAAAGCCATCGCCGCGCACCGCAAGGCGGGTGACCGGATTCTGGTAATCTCGGCATCGGGCACGCACCTGGTCAGGCCGATTGCCGACCGGTTGGGCATCGACGAAATTCTCGGGATCGAGCTGGAAGTGACGCATGGGGTTTATAGCGGCAACACCGTCGGCACCCTGACCTACCGCGAAGGCAAGATCACGCGCTTGCTGGAATGGCTGGATGCGGAAGAAGAAAACCTGGAAGGCGCGAGTTTTTATTCCGACTCGCGTAATGATTTGCCGCTATTGCTGAAGGTAGATTTCCCACACGTTGTGAACCCGGATCCGGTATTGCTTGAGCATGCCGAAAAAGCCGGCTGGCCCATCCACCTCTGGAAGTAACCTGGCCCATTGTGGGAGCGAGCCTGCTCGCGATTCAGGCGACGCGGTTTATCTGTAAGACCGCGTTATCGTTCATCGCGAGCAGGCTCGCTCCCACAGGTGCAGCGCATTGTCGTCAGGTGAGGCTTTCGTCGATCACCAGCACCAGTTTTCCAGCCACCTTGTTGCTCGCCAATTCGGCAAACGCCGCTTCGGCATCCTTGATCGGGAACGTCTTCGCCAACTGCGGGCTCAAGCGCCCTTCGGCAAACAGCGGCCAGACATGCTGACTCAGATCACTGAACAAATCGGCCTTGAACTGCTCGTCGCGGTTGCGCAGGGTCGAACCCAGCAATTGCACGCGCTTGGCCAATACCTGCGCCAGATCCAGTTTTGCCTCACGCCCCCCCATCAGGCCAATCAGCACCCAACGGCCATCACGGGCCAGCAGCTTAAGGTTGAGCTCTGCATAGTTGCCGCCGACCGGATCGAGAATCACATCGAACGGTCCCAGGTCGCTCAAACTGTCCAGATCTCCGGTGCGCACCACCCCTCCCTGTGCCCCCAGCGCTTCGCAATAAGCCAGACGCCCGGCCGAGCCGACGCTGACCCAGCACGGATTACCAAATGCCTTGCACAGCTGAATGGCAGCTGAACCGATTCCACTTGCTCCGGCGTGCAGAAGAACTTTCTCACCGGGCTTGAGCGCAGCCAGTTGAAACAAATTCAGCCAAACGGTCGCGTACACTTCCGGCAACGCCGCTGCTTCGGCCAACGACATTTCGTCGGGAACCGACAACACATGCCGTCCGTCGACAACCACTTCCTCAGCCATCCCGCCCCCGGCCAGCAAGGCGCAGACCCGATCACCGACCTGCCAGGACGACCCGGGACCGACCTCGCTGATCACCCCCGAACACTCAAGACCCAGCACCTGACTGGCTCCCGGCGGTGGCGGATAAAGGCCGGCCTTCTGTAACAAATCGGCGCGATTGAGACCCGCTGCCGCCACTCGGATACGAACTTGTCCTACATCACATGTAGGACTCGGCTCTTCAAGCCACTCCACTTGACCTTCCACGCCTTGCAATGCTTTCACAGTGCCTCCATAGTGAGTCTGGACTGAGCCCGAAGCTGTATCGCCGGGCTTTTTGCATTATGCGACCGGCCCTTGTGGAACCGGCGACTTCAAAGACGGCCTAATATGCGTTATCAATTGTCCCCGCGTCGAATCAGCATGAAGCATTTGTTCCCCAGCACCGCCCTCGCCCTATTTATTGGTATCGGCCTGATGCCGATGTCGAACAATACGTTCGCAGCCAATAGCTGGGACAAGCTTCAGCCCGATCGTGACGAAGTGATCGCCAGTCTGAACGTCGTCGAGTTGCTCAAGCGTCACCATTACAGCAAGCCGCCGCTCGATGACGCGCGCTCCGTGATCATCTACGACAGCTACCTCAAGCTGCTGGATCCATCACGCAGCTACTTCATGGCCAGCGACATTGCCGAATTCGACAAGTGGAAAACCCAGTTCGACGACTTCCTCAAAAGCGGCGACCTCAACGCCGGGTTCACCATCTACAAGCGCTACCTGGACCGCGTCAAGGCGCGTCTGGACTTTGCCCTTGCCGAGCTGAACAAGGGCGTCGACAAGATCGACTTCACCACCAAGGAAACCTTGCTGATCGATCGCAAGGATGCCCCTTGGCTCAAATCCAATGCAGAACTCGACGACCTGTGGCGCAAACGCGTCAAGGATGAAGTCCTGCGGATGAAAATCGCCGGTAAAGACTCCAAGCAGATTCAGGAAACGCTGACCAAGCGCTACAAGAATCAGCTGGCACGTCTGGACCAGACCCGTCCGGAAGACATCTTCCAGGCGTACATCAACACCTTCGCCATGTCCTACGATCCGCACACCAATTATCTGTCGCCGGATAACGCGGAGAACTTCGACATCAACATGAGCCTGTCCCTCGAGGGCATCGGCGCCGTGTTGCAGAGCGATAACGACCAGGTCAAAGTCGTGCGTCTGGTACCTGCGGGCCCGGCCGACAAGACCAAGCAGGTTGCACCGGCCGACAAGATCATCGGTGTTGCCCAGGGCAACAAAGAGATGGTCGACGTGGTCGGCTGGCGCCTGGACGAAGTGGTCAAGCTGATCCGTGGCCCGAAAGGCACCGTGGTGCGCCTGGAAGTGATCCCGGCCAGCAATGCGCCGAACGACCAGACCACCAAGATCGTCCCGATCACCCGCGAAGCGGTGAAGCTTGAAGACCAGGCGGTGAAGAAGTCGGTCCTCAACCTGAAACAGGACGGCAAGGACTACAAGCTCGGCGTCATCGAGATCCCGGCCTTCTATCTGGACTTCAAGGCCTTCCGCGCCGGTGATCCGGACTACAAGAGCACCACTCGCGACGTCAAGAAACTGCTGACCGAGTTGCAGAAAGACAAGGTCGACGGCGTGGTCATCGACCTACGCAACAACGGCGGCGGTTCCCTGCAGGAGGCCACCGAGCTGACCAGTCTGTTCATCGACAAAGGTCCGACCGTTCTCGTGCGTAACGCCGACGGCCGGGTCGATGTACTGGAAGATGAAAACCCGGGCGCGTTCTACAAAGGCCCGATGGCGTTGCTGGTCAACCGCCTGTCCGCCTCGGCCTCGGAGATTTTTGCCGGCGCCATGCAGGACTACCACCGCGCACTGATCATCGGCGGCCAGACCTTCGGCAAAGGCACGGTGCAGACCATTCAGCCGCTGAACCATGGCGAACTGAAGCTGACCCTGGCCAAGTTCTACCGGGTTTCCGGTCAGAGCACCCAGCATCAGGGCGTACTGCCGGACATCGATTACCCGTCGATCATCGACACCAAGGAAATCGGCGAAAGCGCCCTGCCGGAAGCCATGCCGTGGGACACCATCCGTGCGGCCATCAAGCCTGCGCTCGACCCGTTCAAACCGTACATCTCGCAGCTCAAGTCCGAGCATGACGTACGTACAGCCAAGGACGCAGAGTTCGTGTTCATCCGCGACAAGCTGGCCTTGGCGCAGAAACTGATGTCGGAAAAAACCGTCAGCCTCAATGAAGCCGACCGTCGTGCACAACACGCCGACATCGAAACCAAGCAGCTCGCCATGGAAAACCTGCGTCGCAAGGCCAAGGGTGAAGAGCCGCTCAAAGAGCTGAAGAAAGAAGACGAAGACGCCATTGCGGCCGAGCAGGACAAGACCAAACCAGAAGACGATGCCTACCTGAGCGAGACCGGGCGGATTCTGCTGGACTACCTGAAACTCAACACCGCGGTCGCCAAGCACTAAGTTGTTACAAGCAAGATGATGGCAATTTAATGCTGACGCTCCCTGGAGCGTCATCAAACAGTCATCATTCTGTCGTGAAATAAAGGACTGGGAGCCCTCTTCAACCAAGAGTGTGCTCCCAGTCCTTTTTTTATCGCCAGAGATCGCCATGACCACGACCGAACAGCTGAGTGCGTTGAGTTCAATACTGGCTCAAAGCGGTTTGCACAGCCTGTTCCAGCCAATCATCTCCCTCTCTGAACGACGAATTATCGGCTACGAAGCCCTCAGCCGAGGCCCCTCCAACAGTCCGTTGCACTCCCCTGTCGCGCTGTTTGCCGTTGCACGTCAGGCAGGCCGCCTGAACGAGCTGGAAATCGCTTGTCGCGAGAGCGCTTGCCGACGCTTCAATGAACAACAGCTGCCCGGCAAACTCTTCCTTAACGTTTCACCGGAATCCCTGCTCGAAGCCGCCCACCAACCTGGGCGCACACTGCAATTGCTGCAGGACTTCGGCATACCGCCGAGTCAGGTGGTGATCGAACTCACAGAACAGACCCCGACCGACGATTTCCAGTTACTGCAAAACGCGCTGCATCACTACCGGGCGATGGGCTTTTCCATTGCGCTGGATGATCTGGGTGCGGGTTATTCGAGTCTGCGCTTGTGGTCCGAACTGCGGCCGGACTATGTGAAGATCGACCGGCACTTCATCGACGGTATTCATCAGGATGCCCTCAAACGCGAATTCGTCGGTTCGATCCTGCAAATCGCCAAGGCCTCGCGGGCGAAAGTGATCGCCGAAGGCATCGAGTTGCCAGAAGAACTCGCGGTGTTAACCGAGATGGGCGTCGATCTGGTCCAGGGCTATCTGCTTTGTCGCCCGCAAGAGCACCCGCCCCGGGATGCACGAACCTTGATGCCCAAACACGACAGCTCCGCCGTGGCGCTGAACGACGAAGGCAGCGACCTCAGCGCCCTGCTCAACGACCAACCGGCAGTGGGCCGCAACACTCCGACCGCCACGGTCCTGGAAGCCTTCCGTCGCCAGGCCAACCTGAACTCGCTCGCGGTGCTCGACGAGCAAGGCCAGCCCTGCGGCATCGTCCACCGACATTCGCTCTCTGACGCCCTGCTCAAGCCCTTCGCCACCGACCTGTTCGCCCGCAAGCCCATCAGCCGTTTGATGAACGACGACTTTCTCGCCGTCGAGATGAGCCAGTCGCTGCAACAGGTCAGCCGCCTGATCACCAGTCGCGCCCGACAGCGCATCGAAGAAGACTTCATCATCACCCTCAACGGCGGCTATCTGGGCCTGGGCCGGGTAATCGACGTGCTCAAGCTGATTACCGAACTGAAGATTCAGCAGGCTCGCTATGCCAACCCGCTGACCCTGCTGCCGGGCAACGTGCCGATCCAGCAATGCCTCACGCGGTTGCTGCAACAGAAACGGGAATCGGTGATCTGCTACGTGGACATCGACAGTTTCAAACCCTTCAACGACATCTACGGCTACGGTCGGGGGGATGAGGTCCTGCTGTGCCTGGCGCAATGTCTGAATGATCGCGTCGACCCGTCCCGCGACTTTGTCGGCCATATCGGCGGTGATGACTTTTTGCTGGTGCTCGGCCCGGAAGACTGGCGCAAACGCCTGAACCAATTGCTCGACGACTTCCAGAGCCAGTGCCGGCGGTTCTACCGCAGTGAACACCTGGAGGCGGGTTGTTTCATTGCCCCCAATCGCCAGGGTGTGCGGCAGGAATTTCCGTTACTGTCGCTGTCGATCGGCGTGGTGCATTTGCATCCACAGGCCTGTGGACAACTCGATGCGAGCCAGTTGGCGGAGATGGCGTCTCAGGCCAAACACCACGCGAAGAATGTGCCGGGGTATAGCGTGCATGTGATTGATAGCCTGGCGGTGCCTGGACGAGAGGATGAATTGCTGATGGGGCAGCGCTGAATCTGCTGACGCCATCGCGAAGTGGGATGGCGCAAAGCAAGGCAAAGTCGCTGAGGATGAAGGATTCGCACTCGATCGATCCACGCATGGACAGGTTCTCAAGCACTTGGGTTACAGCGCGAATTCGATAGCCGGCGGCATCATACAAAACATCAAGCGGCGCTTGCGTATCGACGAACAGGGTGGGCATGTCGGTGCAGTTGCTGGTGAGCGCCATGAAGCGGTTTTCGGGGTGGGGAATGGGTTTTTCGTAGGGTGGATCGGGATGCAGTGTTGGCATTTGGAACCCCTAAAAGTGTGATAGGAACTACCATCCGCCTTCCTACAGGTTAGGGCGGGGTAGGAATATCGAGACTTTTAGGGCGAAAACTCGACCACGCCGAAGCGTGCCCACACATAGCCGCCGCAACGAATCTTACGGACGCATTTCAACGGCCGCAATCAAGTATCGACGCCATGTCACCTTAAAAGTCTTGAAGGGTTCCTACACCCTGTCACTGAATATGCAGCGACCACCAAAGCCTATCGATTGAACTCCCTGCGCACCAGTTCACGAAAACCGCCACAACTTGAAGGACACTTCCGAGGACCTTGCCCAGAAATTTCGCGCCCCAAACGCAAAACGTGGCGGGAGGTTTCCCTCACGCCACGTTTGCTTATCGGACAATCAACGAATTACTGCGAAGAACCACCAGCCGCCAACTCTTTAAGTTTGATCTCGGCCAATGGATGTCCGGCTTTGGCAGCTATTTGCCAAAACCGCGCCGCTTCAGCCGCATCCGGCGCCTTGCTCGCCGTCCCCGCCAGGCTGATCATGCCCACCTGATATGCCGCTTTGCCATCGCCCGCCAAGGCCGCCAGACGCAGCAATCGGACACCTTCCTCACGAGCCCCAAGGCCGACACCGCGGAAGGTCAGGATGTGGCCATAGAAGCTCTGAGCGCCGACATCACCTAGGTTGGCCATGCGCGCGAACTGACCCTCGAGCCAGCTCCAGCCGCGCGGCTGGCGCACAAACCACGACCAGTGAAACAGCCTGCGAGCCAGCCAGTAACCCGCCCGCGCCTTGAGTCGTAAAAACACTCAGGCCTCCGCCGATTCGGGGTACTCGTATTCGAACACTCTCACCACTTCCGAGGCATGCCAGGACGCGGCGGCAACACCATCAGACGGCCCGGAGAAACGCCCCAGACGCTCGACACATTCAAAGAAACCGGTGCGCGGCAGACGACTGGCGCCCTGGCTGATCACCAGCGAACTACGCAAGGGCTGTTCGGCCTTGGCGTCCAGCGCGGCCAGATGCTCAAGGGCAGCGGTCAACGTTTGCATGGCGGGCGTCGGGAGTTGCAAACGCTCCAGCAACGCTCGATAAGTCAGCAGATGGCGCTGGCGGCGCGCCTGATCCAGCTCGCCCAGCAATCCGTCCCAATGTTGACGACTGATGCGTACGCTCACGATTCTTCCCTCCACCCTGGCACCGTCAATTCCCAGGCCAGGCTGCGGCGAATCGCAGCGTCGGGTTGACGCTCGCCACTTTCGATCAAGGCCAGATAAGACGGGCTGATGCCTACCGTGCGGGCGAGCGCCTCGATGGCGATGCCCTTCCCTTCGCGCAAACTGCGTAGTTGATCCAGACCCGGAAGAATCTGGTCTGGTGTTGCTGCGTGACGCTCTGGGGCGACCCGCGGCGGTTGCTCGTTGATGCCTGCTGCTTTCAGTAACGCTTGATACTGAGCCCACGGCAGAACCGCATATTCGGGCTCGCCTTCGCGTGTGATTATCTGAATATCCATGACTTCCCCGTAGGACAACGACACTTAGCGAGTCGGCACTTTTCCCTAGAAGTGTAATCCTAACAGCGGCCAAGGTCGCGAGGGGTTTGAATATAAGGATGATCCTGAATCGGCTCAGTTTTTCTTCGGTCCCTGAAGCTGAAGTTGCTCAGGTGTATCGGGCAACCGTTCGACCACGGCGAGCTTCTCCGGCAATTGGCGATTGCGCCAGGCACGGAACGCGTTGAGTTCGTCGTCGAGGACTTTCATCAGCCACGCCAACACGGCGATGTCATCAAGCATGCCGAACACCGGAATGAAATCCGGAATCGCATCCACCGGGCTCAGGAAATACATCAGGCCTGCGACCACCGAGATCAGCGCTTTCGGGCTGATGGCCCGGTACTCACCGCGCCAGTAGGCAAGGCAAAGAGCCTGCAACAAGCGAAGGTCATCCTTGAGTTTACCCAGCCGGTTGCCTTGGCTGGCACCTTTGCTGGCCACCGCGAACAACAGCGTCGGCAATCGTCCACGGGCGAGCAGGCGTCCGGCCAGTGGCAGGAAACGAGCAAAATTCCAGGGTGTTTTCATGATTCCTCCCGCCTAAATGTTATCCACACAAATTGTGGATAACCTTGTGAACAGAGCTGCTTTTCACGGCTGAAAGCCCCGTTTCATAAGGGCCTGACTCAGATCGGGCATTTTTTACTCACATAAAAAAACCCAAGATTTCATTGACTTGGCGCTCTGGCGCGGATAGCCCAGCGCCCTCAATGGCTCTGACTCCAGCGTACAGCATCCGTTCGCTTTGTTTACCCTCGCTGAACGCCAGATGCAACAACGCCCCGCATAAGCGGGGCGTTGTTTTTAGAACAGACGCTGATTACTTGGCGGCGTCGTCTTGCTTGGCTGGATCCTTGATCGCCAGCAGTTCCAGGTCGAATACCAGCACGGAATTGGCTGGAATCGCCGGGCTTGGGCTCTGGGCGCCGTATGCCAGTTCGCTAGGGATGTACAGTTTGTACTTCTCGCCAACGTGCATCAGTTGCAGGCCTTCGACCCAACCCGGGATCACACCGCTGACCGGCAGATCGATCGGGCTGCCGCGCTCGACGGAGCTGTCGAAAACGGTGCCGTTGGTCAGGGTGCCGGTGTAGTGAACAGTCACTACGTCGGTCGGCTTAGGCTGTGCGCCATCGGCTTTTTTGACCACTTCATATTGCAGGCCCGAAGCGGTGGTCGTTACACCGGCTTTCTTGGCGTTGTCTTCGAGGAATTTCTTGCCAGCGGCTGCCGACTCTTCGCTCATTTTGGCCATACGCTCTTCAGCACGCTTTTGCAGCGCTGCGAAGGCTTCGACCAGCTCTTCATCCTTCAGCTTCTGTTCTTTCTTGCCGACGGCATCTTCGATGCCCTGGGCAACGGCTTTGGAATCCAGATCATCCATGCCTTCCTGAGCCAGGCTCTTGCCCATGTTCAGGCCAATCCCGTAGGAAGCTTTTTGCGCCGGGGTTTTCAGCTCTACGCTGGTCTGCGAATCACAACCCGCAAGTACCAGGCTAACCAGGGCCACCGCCGCCGCCAACCGATGCTGTTTCATGCTATTTCCTTGTTCATGCGCCTAAAGGGCAATCGAGTAAAGCCGCGAGCTTATCAGGCGGCCACGACCAATGGCTACCGGCATGAGAGCAGGAAACTTCTGATAAGTTCAGGTGTTTTAACGCATTTCCAGAATCGGAGGATGAAGCTTCTGTCATCTTCGCCTCACAGAGGCAACTGTCCTGCCCACGACATCTGACGTAATGGCCACTTGCCCCTTCTTTGCAGCTGAGGCATAAGAGAACAATAAATCGACAAGGACGTTTATCTTGCGCCTCTTTTACCGCTTGCTGGTTCTGATCGCTGCGCTGCTGGGGCTGCTCCTGGCCGTGGTTCTGTACTATGTCGCCAACCCGAAACTCCCGGACTGGCCACCCGCGCAACAGGTGCATTACCTGGAGCAGTGGAGCGCGGCTGACCGCCAGACCTATTACTTCACCCCTCAGGGCACTCAAGTCAAAGGCTTGCGCTACGACTGGTTCAACGCCCTTGAACTGCCCTTTTCGCAACAGCGATTCGCCGCCCCCGAATACCTTGCGCGCTTCGGTTTTCTGATCGACCCCAACCAGAAAGCGACGCCGAACAACCCCGGCAACCTGCCAGTGGGTTTTGCCCGTCATCAAAACCCTGGCAGCCCGGATCAGTTTCTGGACATCACCTGCGCCGCCTGCCACACCGGCGAATTGCGTTTCAAAGGCCAGGCGGTGCGCATTGACGGTGGTTCGGCGCAGCATGTTCTGCCGTCCAGCGTTCCTACCCTGCGTGGCGGCAGTTTCGGACAAGCACTGGTAGCCAGTCTGACCTCGACTTACTACAACCCGTGGAAATTCGAACGTTTCGCACGCAACGTGCTGGGCCAGGACTACGACACCCGCCACGAACAACTGCGCAAAGACTTCAAAACCTCTCTCGATACGTTCCTGAAAGTAGCCTGGAACGACACCCACCGAGGGCTCTACCCGACCGAGGAAGGCCCCGGCCGTACCGACGCTTTCGGGCGCATTGCCAACGCCAGTTTCGGCGACGCGATTTCCCCCGCCAATTACAGGGTGGCCAACGCGCCGGTCGACTATCCACAGCTGTGGGAAATGTGGACCTTCGACTGGGTGCAATGGAACGGCTCGGCGCAGCAGCCGATGGCCCGCAACATCGGTGAGGCCCTGGGCGTGGGCGCCACGCTGAACTTCTTCGACAGCAACGGACAGCCGCTCAAAGGCGACAACCGTTATCCATCGAGTGTCCGGGTGCGCGATTTGCACCTGATCGAAGAAACCCTGCAACGACTCAAACCGCCAGCCTGGCCGGAAGAGCTGCTGGGCGCGATCGACAAGCCCTTGGCCACCAAAGGTCGCGCACTGTTCACCGAGAACTGCGCCGGCTGCCACGTACCGCGCGTCACCCATAGCGACGGGCGTCCGGTGCAAGAGCTGAAAATGCTTCCGGTGGAAGTCATCGGCACAGACCCGGGTGCGGCCAACAATATCGCCGACCACCGCTTTGATCTGACGGCTTTGCAGTGGAGCCCCGCAGAACTGGCGCAACTTGACGTTCAGTTGCATCCAGCCCCCACCGAACCACTGGACCTCAGCAAATTATCGGTCGCCAAAGGGCTGGCCTACGTCACGGCATTCGTCGAGAACCGGGCGTATCGCGACGCGGCCATCACCCCGGCCGAGCGACCGGCGATGGATGGCTTCGGCCTGCCGATCGGTGTCCGTGAGTTGCGCGCCTACAAGGCCCGGCCACTGGCGGGGGTATGGGCGACAGCGCCGTTTCTGCACAACGGTTCGGTGCCGAGCATTTATCAGTTGCTCTCACCTCAGGACGAACGCGCGACCACCTTCTACAAAGGCACCTTCGAGTACGACCCGAAACATCTGGGCTATCGCACCGAAGCCTTCACCAATGGTTTCGTTTTCGACACGCGGATCACCGGCAATCACAACAGCGGCCACGAATTCCGCGCAGGCAAGCGCGGCAACGGCGTCATCGGGCGCTTGCTGCAGCCCGAAGAGCGTTGGGCGCTGCTGGAATACCTGAAAGTATTGGGCGGTCCGCTGGAGTCACAACTGCCATGACCGTCGCCATGACCAAAAGGACTTACCCATGCTGATCACCCTCTGGCTGCGCCTGGGCGCTTTTCTTGGCAAGGCGCTGCTTTGGTTGCTGACTATTGGATTACTCGGCTGGGCGCTGGCCGCGGCGTGGTTCGCCTGGCAGCAGCGCGGACCGGTGTCGGCCGAAGAACTGATTCCTGACGGTGAAGCGGCGATGACCCGGGACATCATTCAGACGGCCGTACGCATCGTCGACCAACACCGCGAAAGCACTCGCTATCTGCGCGATGCTCACGCCAAGGCCCATGGCTGCGTGAAAGCCGAGGTTCAGGTTTTGCCGGATCTGGCGAACGAACTGCGCCAGGGCGTATTCAGCGAACCCGGCAAAACCTGGCAAGCGACGATGCGCTTATCCAACGGCAATGCTTACCCGCAATTCGACAGCATTCGCGATGCTCGGGGCATGGCGATCAAGTTGCTCGATGTGCCGGGCAAACAACTGCTGAGCGATCAGCAAAGTCGTGGCGAACAGGATTTCGTGATGTTCAGCCATCCGAATTTCTTCGTCAGTGATGTCGCCGAATACCGCCAGAATGTGGCCGCCCAGGCTGACGGCAAGAAAGTGATGGCGTTCTTCCCGGGTTGGGACCCGCGGACCTGGCAGATTCGCCACCTGTTTATCGCCCTGGCGACACTGTCACCCGCCCCTGACAGCCCGACCCGGACCACTTACTTTTCGGTTTCGCCGTACAAATTTGGTGAGGCCAATGCCAAATTTCGCGTCATGCCGGATCCTGATAGCTGCCCGGCCTACACCCTGCCTGCGCAAAACCAGAAGTTGCCGAACTTCCTGCGCAGCGCGCTGAACCAGCAGCTGTCGACCGATCGGGTGCCGGCGTGTTTCGTCTTGCAGATCCAGCATCAGGACCCGGACAAGTACATGCCAATCGAAGACACCAGCATTGAGTGGCGTGAAAGCGATGCGACCTTCCAGACGGTGGCGCGGATCAACGTGCCCGCCCAGGACTTCGATACACCCGCGCTGAACCTGCAATGCGATAACCAGTCGTTCAATCCATGGTTTGGCCTCGAAGCACACCGCCCAATTGGCGGCATCAACCGGTTGCGCAAAGCCGTGTACGAAGCGGTCAGCGATTACCGACACAGTCGTAACGCCGAACAATAAGAAAGCAGAAACGAAAAAAGCGACCCAAGGGTCGCTTTTTCAATGAGGCTGGCACAAAGCCAAACCCCAGACAGCAAAAAGCCCGCATCAAGCGGGCTTTTTCCGTGGTGACCTGGCGTTCAGCGTTCCAGGTTACCGAATATAGCGCAGCGGACGGGATCATAACTCATCCTCTAAATCACTGAAAGATTGAGGTTTCCATAGTCTAGCGTGTCGTTGATGGACTTGATTATGTACTTCTAATGAACGGCTGGCAATCTGAGGACCGCATCGTCTCGATGCAATGCCCGAGCGTATATAGAACCTCAAACCATCAGAACCAACCGCACGCACTATGATCCGGTGTAATCCAAGAACCTGGACCGGCAAGCAGGTGGGTGACCGCCAGGCCCGATTCAAAAACCGCAAAGCCTCTCAAGACGTCGTCATAACGATACCCTGATGCTTGCCGTCGGCCAGAACGGGTGACTGGACGCCTCATGACCTGCGCCGCACAGGCGCTAAGATGATGCAGGCTTTGAGGTCAGCCTGGACGTTATCGATCGCTGTCAAAATCATGTACTGGCCGGCTCCCGGGTGAGGCGCCACTACCTGCATCAGGACTATGCAGAAGAGAAAAACGCGCTTGGAACTTATCGGGTGATCGACTCAGCGAGGTTTTGTCCTCGACCTACGAATATCAACCCTCCCAGATGATGAGATTTCCAGCGTACGCCGCCACTGGATCCCCGCCGCCTTCATAGGAAAGATTCTTTAATACTTAATCTTTCCTAGTTTTTGTAGAGATGCGATACGTAATGGAGAATTGCCCTATGGCTGTCTCGGTATTTCCGTTCCCAGGGGAGGTTACGTGGAGCCCTTTCAACTGACGATACGCCACTCTGATTTGCGCCACTGGATGCAGGTTTACTATCCCGATCAGAAGCCCGGCTTTCTGTTTGAGTCCGGCAGAGACGCTGATCAAAAATTCAGTTTCGGAACCTTCCTTGCGCTACAAGCGGATAGGGATACCCTCCTACGAGAGCTGAACACGCTACAGCATCACCTCCAAGATATTTTGGTAGACCTCCGGGCAATCGGACTTGAACGAGATGACCTCAAAGCAATGGTCAAGACGCATGGGCGCTCGAACTGGCTGTTTGCTGGATCGCTACGCATCGGGAAGCGGGCGGCGGCGATCATGAGTTTGATCCAGTCCGCACGCATGAACGGACATTATCCGTATGCTTATTTGAAGGACGTGCTGAATGTTTGCCGACGCAGCGAGCCAGTATGATTAATCAACTGCTGCCGCATCAATGGAGCGCGTCTGAGTCAAGAAAGGGTCGGCGTGTTGGCAACAGCTGGGGCTCAACTAGCATTTGAAGGCAACCCCAAGCCAAGGGGTTCAAGTAACTGCAAAATTTCATCTGCGGTCTTGCGTACCACCGTGTCGCTACGGCGATCAGGGTGCATGGCGACCCAAATGTCGAGGCTGAGCATAGGAAGATTGCTGTCGAGCTTAACTAGGCGATTGTCCCGATCACCGATAAAGCATGGCAGTCCTGCAACGCCAATTCCGGTACAAGCCGCTTCGTATTGGTGGCTCAAATCAGTGACCTCGCAGGCAACGCGCTTCGAACCGATTACTTCGTAAAGCCAACGCTTGTGCGCAAAGTCACCTTGCCGGTCGGTGTAGCCGACGAACTCCCATTTTTGCTCATCCAGTGCATTCGAATAGTCTCGCTGCGCGTAAAGAGCAAACTGCATGAGGCCCACCTTTTTGACGATGTCCGTATCTTCAATTGGTGGCGACAGACGCAACGCCAAATCTGCCTCCATGCGCGACAGAGACACGAAATGAGGCTCGCTAAGAATTGAAAGCTGCACCATCGGTGACATTCTGGCCAACGCAGCCAAATTAGGGGTTAAAAAATGCCTGGCGAGGATCGGGGGGGCCGTGATCGTTACCTTCGTCCGCACAGCAGCCTTGGACGATGAACACTTTCGCTCAATGGCGAAAGCCTTTGCTTCAATGTCCAAAACGTCCTGGAAGATCTGCTGGCCTATCGCAGTCAGGCGCGACTCACGCGGGAGTCGATCAACCAAACGTACATTGAGTTGAGCTTCCAATGCGGCCAACCTTCGGCTAACGGTGGCTTGATTGACGTTGAGCACACGTGCAGCTCCCGACAGACTGCCTGCCGTTGCAACGGCTAAAAAAAATCGCAGATCTTCCCAGTCCATAGCCATGCAAATATGCAATGAATGTGTGCGAATTCTAGTATTTACGCATGACTTGTCAACGGTTACCGTCCAGTCATTGATATAACACTGCGACTCCAAACTCATGACCAGCACTGCACGTAAGACCACCTCATTAGCCGCGATCCAGATCGCAGCTTGCTTGGGTTTTCTAGTCGTCCAACTCGATGTCAGCGTGGTCAACGTCGGTTTAGGCGCGTTAAAAACCGCATTTGATACAAACTTGACGGGGCTGCAATGGGTCATCAACAGCTATGCACTAGCCTTCTCGGCATTGCTGATCCTTGGGGGCGCGGCGGGTGACAAGTTTGGCGCCAGAACCGTGTTCGCGTTCGGATTCGCACTGTTTACCGTGGCCTCCATAGGCTGTGGCTTGTCAAATAGCATGAGCATGCTCATCTGTATGCGTGTGGTTCAAGGGGTGGGGGCAGCCCTGTTGGTGCCTACCTCCCTGACGCTGATAAGGCTAGCTTTCGACGATCCTGCCAAACGCAGGTCAGCCGTGGCAATGTGGGGAGCTTGTGGCGGTATCGCTTTGGCTGCTGGGCCGGTCATGGGCGGCCTGCTAATCGAGTGGCTCGGGTGGCGGAGTGTTTTTCTACTCAACGTCCCCATCGGCATTCTCGCCATCGGATTGATCATGCGGTATGCACCGTCTTCCCCTCGCATCGATAAGAAAGTGGACGTACCGGGGCAAATCAGTATTGGTATTTGTCTCGCGTCGTTGACGTATGCGCTGACCGAATCAAGTTCTAAAGGCTGGGTGACTGAAACCATCTCGACCATGGCCGTTGCCGTGTTTTGCGCAATTGCGTTCGTTTTAATTGAGCAACGTGTAAAAAACCCAATGCTCCCAACACGATTGGCCCGAAACAAAACCCTGGCAACCACGGCATTGGCCGGCGCCGCCATCAACCTCACCTTCTACGGCACGGTGTTCGTATTCAGCATCTACTTCCAGTCGTTTCTACACTACGACGCTTTTAGAACCGGCCTGGCATTTATACCGCTCACAGCGGTACTGACTATCTCCACGATGGCCTCGTCTCGGATTGCCAAGAGAGTCAGCGCACAACGCATCATCAACGTAGGCTTCTTGATTCAGGCAGTCGGCTTCCTGGCGCTGGCCCGCGTCACTTCAGAGACTTCGCTTTGGTACCTGAATATTGCTTTGATGATAGTGGGTATCGGCAGTGCCTCGTCCGTGCCCTCTATTACCAATTCGATGCTAGCGTCGGTGTCTTCGCATGACGCCGGTATGGCGTCGGGATTGATGGCGTCGGCCAGACAGCTAGGCGGCGTGATCGGTGTTGCCGTGTTTGGGGCCATGATCACCAGCACCGACCCTGCTGCTTTTTCCAAAGGGTTATCTACTGCGATGATAGTCTCAGCATTGGTTTTGTTGGTCTGCATCGCTGTGAACCATTGGGTCAGCCGTACGTCCCAACTGCCAGTCAGCACCTGATTACCAATAAACCTCTCAACCATCAACTTGAGTTTACAGGAGTACCTTATGGCCAACCCAACCGGCTCCAATGACAAAATCAGTTCGAAGGTCGAAATCGATTACCCCGATTTTACGAAGTTGCCTGATCACGTCCGGGAAAAGTTCGAAAAGCTGCCAACGAAGGTCAACTTCTTCCGGATGCTGGGTTACAGCCCAGGAGCATTCGTTCCGATGATTGATCTGACCAATGCAATATTCAGGGATCTGACCATCTCTGATTATCACAAGGAGATGATGGTTCTACTCTTGGCTGCACATGAAAATGTTGCCTACGAATGGGAGCAGCATGTCTCCATCGCGCAGGCTGCGGGCGTTCGCCAGGATCAGTTCGTTGCCATAGCAGAGGGCTGTCTGGAGGATGTCAAAGCGTTTAAAGAGGACGAGCGCGTCCTGCTCCGGTTCGGCCAAGCGATTCTCGACAAAGGTAAAGCCCCGGGCGTGCTGTTCAAACACGCCTTGGAACATTTCTCGCTTCAGGAATTGAGCGATGCAATTATCGTCATCGGGTACTACCGGATGTTATCAGGCTATATCCAGACCTTCGATATCGCCATTGATGCACAAAAGGATGGAAACTGGATCAAGGGTTGAGACTGATCCGAGCACGGTGTTCAGGGCGGCAGTGATGACTGCATCAATATCCGCTTGACGGGCTAGGACGGGCGCGCACCTACTTTGACCCCTAGCCCGTCCGCGCCTCAGGGGCTTAGATAGGCGCCTGTGTCTAAGCCCCTGTGTCGGAAGGTCACTCCGAGCCTAACCGTTTGTCAGTCAATCCGGCCAAAAAAACAAGGCTGGCCTTCAGTAGGCTTAGTTCGTCTAACGCGTTGGTTTATCTCGTTGCTATTCACGAACAGCTCGGCTAAACCCGAGGTATGGATCGCTGTGATCGACAGCACCTGCCCAGGTAGCCAGAACCTTCAAGGCTACGTCACTTCGGTGATGGTTCTCCCCAAGTGCGATTAGCGTTCGGTGGCTCGCACGGTGACCGTTGCTACGGTGATGAACGCCTACTGCTCTCCTGAGCGCCTTTCGAGCGCTGCTCGTGAGATAAGCCCTCTTGATTTTCTTCAACCCACTGCGGGGAAATCTTTCCCCGCACAGGACAGGTTTCTTCGCGTTTTCAACGGAGACATACCATGCCCGACTCACTTACACCGGAAACACTGAACACCCTTCGGTTGCCCATCGTGTTCACTCCTGGCGCGTGGCAACGCGCAGTACTGCTCGAGCGTTCCGATCACGCTGAGAAGCTGAAGGTCGATCGGCTGAGCCACGTATTGCGCGCAGCCTTCGAGGCTCACCTCGCCTCTCCACACGAGCCCTATGTGCTGTTCGAGGTAGTCCACATTGAGCCAACCGATCACCTCAACCACGACCCGTTGCTGCAATTGAGCCTGAGCCTACTCCAGGAACTGGGTCAGCCTGGCGCCTTGCTGATAGCGCTTGCAGGAGAACACCAGCGCTAAGCGCAATTGGCGGCGCCCACCTCCACATTCGGACGGCATGCAAGACCTGCATCAATCCAGTACATCACCCAACCGGGGACCCCTCCCCGACGGGCAAGGCGTTCCTCCGTTTTTCTCTCGAGGAAAATGCCATGCGCGATATCTACCAAGACGTGACTGACAAAATCGTTGCCGCTTTGGCCCACGGCGCAGCTCCCTGGATCAAACCCTGGTCCTCCAGTGGCTCCGCTTACATCGGTCATCAACCCTACCCCATCAACGCCATCACGCGACGTCCGTATTCGGGCATCAATTTACCGCTGCTCTGGCCGAGGCCAGGTTGCAGGGGCTCACTCAAGATCGTTGGCTGACCTTCAACCAAGCCAAAAAGGCCGGTGGGCATATCCGTAAGGGTGAGCACAGCACTCTGGCGGTGCTCTACAAGCCGATGGAGCGCGAGGAACAGACCGAGTCAGGCCAACCCGTACTCGATGAAAACGGTCAGCCTAAGGTCGCTCACTTCGGCATTCTCAGGACGCATTTTCTGTTCAACACCGAGCAAACGGAGGGGCTCGAAATGCTCAATGAAACCCTACTCGAGACGAAACAGAGTGATCCCTTCCAGCCCAACAGCGCCGCGGAAAATCTGCTGTTACGTTCGGGTGCACACATCGTTCATCGATCTGCCGACGAAGCCTTTTACCACCCGATCAGGGATCTCATCCAACTGCCGACAAAAGCACAATTTCACGATGTAATGGATGACTCACGATGCATGAACGATGGAGTTTGATCGTTACCTCACCGTTGCAATCGCATCACAGGGCCCAACGCGAGTTGGGCCCTTTTTCTGCGCCCAGAAAAATCCCCATGCCGCGGGGCTCTGATGCAAAGAGTCAGGGATGGGCACACACCCGCAGCCTGTCATTCCGCATCCAGGTTCTGCGCCAGAAAATCCACCAACTCGAGCGGACTTCGGCTATCGATTACCTTGTAGATCAGATCACGCTTACTGCGCGGCAACTTCTTGACCACGCTCTTCGCCGAGGCACGGACGGCTTCGTCAGTCCCATGGATACGTGCCGCGAGCAGCAGCACGAGCGTGGCGTCAGTGAGGTTCATGGCAAGACCCAAAAATTTGCCCTTCAATGTACCTACAATTGTGTGCGCCGTAATCCCCGCAACAACCTTTGCCTGGTAGACTAAGGTCTCTTGCCTTCACCTCAATCAACCAGTCGGGGCGGTGACCATTTCTTGGAGTTGCCCGGTGGCTACCGCAAGATGCGGCATATGCCAGCGCGTGCTTTGAATATGTGCAGATCAAGCACCTTATCCTTGCCAAGCGCAGCGGGCGAAATTGTGTGAAAGTTGAAAATCATGTAGTAATCAAAGATACGTGAGCCAATAGAATTGGCATTGGCAGCCGGTTTAGCGACTGCCAATGGCCCCTTAATTACTTAAATCAATCACCATACGACCTTTGATTTTACCCTGCTGCATTTCGTCGAAAATCTCATTGATATCCTCGATAGGGCGCAATGTCACTTTAGGCACCACCTTGCCTTGCGCGGCAAACTCGAAGGCTTCAACGAGGTCTTGTCGCGTGCCGACCAGTGAACCAACCACCTCGATCCCGTCAAGCACCAACCGAGGAATATCGAGGCTCATGGCTTCAGGCGGAAGCCCGACTGCGACCAGGCGTCCACCGGCACGCAGGGCATCCACCGCAGAGTTGAACGCGACCTTGGCGACGGCCGTCACGACAGCGGCGTGGGCGCCGCCGACCTTCTCCTGAATAACTTTTGCGGCATCCTCGTTACGTGAGTTGATGACCAGATCGGCGCCCATGTCCCTGGCGAATTGAAGTTGATCGTCGTTGATGTCCACGGCAATCACTCTGGCGTTGAACACATTTTTTGCATACTGCAACGCCAGATTCCCCAAGCCGCCCAGCCCGTAGATCGCGATCCATTGCCCGGGGCGAATATTGGAAACCTTCACGGCTTTGTACGTCGTCACTCCGGCACAGGTCACGCTGCTCGCTGCAGCAGAATCAAGCCCATCAGGCACTTTCACGGAGTAATCGGCGACGACAATGCACTCTTCGGCCATGGCGCCATCCACGGTATACCCGGAGTTTTTTACCTCGCGACAGAGTGTCTCGTTGCCGCTGTTGCAGTATTCACAATGCCCGCACCCTTGGAAGAACCACGCGACGCTGGCCCGATCGCCGGGTTTCAGCGAGGTGACGCCTGGCCCTACCTCCTGCACGATACCGATGCCTTCATGGCCCAGGATCACCCCGGTTTTGTCACCGAAATCGCCATTCTTGACGTGCAGGTCAGTGTGGCAGACGCCGCAGCACTGCATTTTGAGGAGCGCCTCACCATGCTTCAGAGGCTGTAATGTTTTTTCGGTCACATTCACGCGATGCCCTTGGGCAACAACTGCAGCTTTCATACTTATCTCCTTGTATTCGTGAGTGAGCTTGCGTTACAGCAGTCCAACAAGTGCCAGAACAGTACAGCACCACCCTTCAAGCGGTCCGAGGTCTGGCGCAATGCCCGCAACCCGGCCCAGGATCGGGGAGTCAATGGATGCTATTGCTGCGCCATCGGGTCGCCGACGCTACCGTTCTTATGGCACAAGTCGCGGAAAAGGGGGATGCCTATTAGTCAGGCAACCCGCGCAAGGACGCCTCTTCTTTGCCTTTCTATGACAAAGATCAACTGGCGAGGCTGATCGGCAGAGCATCGTGGCCTCTTTCAGTGACCGTCGCCGCGGCCCTTGAAGCCAAGTGATGTCCCAGGCATGTCGCGCTTACAGGCACGTGCGACCTTACGTTCCATGCTTGAAACCTGTTACCGGTGTACCTTCGTCAGTCCCGGCACATGCACTCAGCGGTGGGTTGACCCATTAGTCGAAACGGTTATGGAGTAGCGTTTACATGGCGTACGCAACGATCAATCCCTATACGGGCGAGACACTGCAAACCTTTCCCGATGCCACCGATGCAGAGGTGACCGAGGCCATCGGCAAGGCCCACGAGGCTTTTCTGGTCTGGAAGGACACGCCTTTCGCCGAGCGTGCACGCATCCTGCAGAATGCGGCCCATCTTCTGCGCAAGGACAGCGACGCCTTTGCCAAGGTGCTGACGCTGGAGATGGGCAAGCTGTTTGCCGAGGCGAAAGCCGAGGTCGAGTTGTCGGCAAAAATCTTCGAATACTACGTGCGCAATGCTGAAACCTTGCTCAAGCCGGAGAAACTCCCGGTTCTCGATCCTGCCGAGGGCGAGGCGGTGGTCGTGTGCGAACCGCTCGGCGTGCTGCTGGCGATTGAGCCGTGGAATTTCCCTTATTACCAGATCGCCCGCATTCTGGCGCCGCAGCTTTCTGCCGGTAATACCGTGCTGCTGAAACACGCGGCGAATGTGCCGCAAAGCGCGGCGCGCTTTCAACAGTTGATGAAAGATGCCGGTCTGCCCGACGGCGCCTTCCGTAACCTGTATGCCACGCGCTCGCAGATCGAGCTGATCATCAACGATGCCCGAGTGCAGGGCGTCGCCTTGACCGGCTCGGAAGGCGCCGGTGCGGTGGTTGCGTCACAAGCGGGCAAAGCGCTGAAAAAATCCACCCTGGAACTCGGCGGCGCCGACGCCTTCGTCGTGCTGGCTGACGCCGACCTGGCGAAAACAAGCCAATGGGCGGTGTTCGGCCGGCATTGGAATGCCGGGCAGGTCTGTGTGTCCTCCAAGCGCATGATCGTGGTCGATGCGGTCTATGACGACTTCCTCGCGCTCTATCGCAAGGGCGTTGCGGAACTGGTGGCCGGCGATCCCTTCGATGCGAAGACGACCCTGGCGCCGCTCTCCTCGCAAAGCGCCGCCAATGAGGTCAAGCAAAAGATCCTCGAAGCCGTGAAGCTTGGCGCCAAGGCCGAAGAGGTCGGGCCGCCCGTACCGGTCGAAGGGGCATTCGTGCAGCCGACGATCCTGACCGATGTCGCTGAGGACAACCCCGCTCGCTACTGGGAGTTCTTTGGCCCGGTGTCCATGGTGTTCCGCGCCAAGGATGAGGACGATGCGGTGCGCATCGCCAACGACTCGCCCTTCGGCCTCGGCGGTTCGGTGTTCACCTCGGATACGGCGCATGGCGCAGAAGTCGCGAAGAAAATCTCCACGGGTATGGTGTTCGTCAACCATCCGACCAAGGTCGAAGCCGATCTGCCTTTCGGTGGCGTGCGCCGCTCGGGGTATGGCCGCGAGCTGATCGGGCTGGGGCTCAAGGAGTTCGTCAACCACAAGCTGATTGTCGTGGTCGATATCGACGCACCGTTCTGAGTTCCAACGCAGCCCTTTGTCCCTGGAAATCGAAATCGAGGAGACCTGACATGGTGAACGTCATCGGCATCGATCACTTGGCCATTCGTGTCAGTGATCTGGAACGCTCCAGGGCGTTCTACGATCAGGTACTCGGTTTCCTGGGATTCACCATGGAGTGGGAGTTCGACCGGGTTATTGGTTGGACCAACGGCGAAACCATGTTTTGGATCACCGAAGCCGATGCCCAGGGTCGCAAACATAAGCACCGGACCGGCGATGTGGGCTATCACCACTATGCGTTCGAGCTGGCCGCGCGTGAGGACGTCGACGCGCTCTACGCGTTCCTGCTGGATCAGGGGATTACGATTGTCGACGCACCCGCTGATTATCCGGACTATGGCGAGGGCTACTATGCGGTCTATTTTCTCGACCCCGATGGTCTGAAGCTTGAGGTGATGTTTTTCCTGGAAAAACAAAAGCGGCGCATGCTCGGAAAATCGCGAAGAAGTGACCGCCAGAAATGAATATCTTTATTCACGTATGCTATTGAAAGCTTAGATACCCCCCCACGGTTCGCATTTCAAATGTTTCAGGAAGAAGTGATAGCGGCCCCTACCCGTTACGATCAGGCAAGCAAACAACTGTTGATGGATACCTTCCTTCAAGTGGTCAACCTGAACAGCAGTCCTTAGAAGGTGACGAGGCTCGAACTGGGTAGCCATCCTCAGGCGGTGGCGATCGATCGCAGCGGCCAATGGGGGCTGGTCACGTGTGTGGACGGTGGAGTGCGGCCGTTGCGGATCGATGGACAGAACGTTTCGCTGATGGACAACATTCAGATCGGCGCCAAGCGTCTGGCGGGTGTAGTTTTTACCCACGACGGTCAGCACGCCCTGGTTGCGTTACGCGACGAACAGGGCATCGCGGTGCTTAATCTGAAGGACGGCAAATGGGTGGACAACGGTGATCGCGTGTCCAGCGGCGTGGCGCCTTACGCCATCGATATTTCAAGCGTCGGACATTGGGCGGTGGTGGGTAACGCGGGGTTGGCGGGCCTGTCTTACAAAGGACGCCTGGCAGGCAACGAGGACAGCGTGACACTGATCGATGTTTCGAAAACCCCATTCCGGGCTGTACAGCAGATCAGTGCGCCCTCGCGGCCTGAAGGCGTGGCGATTTCTCCGAATGGCAAATGGATCGCCGTGCAGTCAATCGACGGTTCGAATCTGACGCCCGACAACCCTGGCGCTCGCGCTCATGGTCGGGTGACATTGTTTTCAATTAACGATGGCAAAGCTGAGAAAGTGTCTGAGGTCGCCAACGGGATAGCATCCCAAGGCATCGTTTTCAGTGCCGACAATAAGCATGTGATAGTGCAATACAACGTCGAACGTCAATTGGGTTTATTCAATCTCGAAGGCCGGCAACTGGTGGATACCGGCATGCGAATCCAACTCACCGCGGGCCCATCTTCGATTCGCAGCGCGCCACGCTGAGGCCAGCCGATAAACGGGGCGGGTACTTGAATTCTGCTTCCTCAACGAAGCGTTTAACCGGGCCCTGCCTCACCATTGCCGCGTCCCTTCGACTAACAAAACACCTCATTTCAACTGATTGAAGTGTGGACGGTGACGCTCCTCTAGCACTTGTTCCTTCGGGCTGCTTCACGTACACCTTCAAGACCCATCGACGCGCAACTGATCCGGCTCTGTGTCCGGGGCGCGGGAGGCGTGTCGGTGTTCCCCTTGGCTACGTCCCCTTCCTCCACTATCTCCGCAGGGCCAGGCCCTTTGTTCGATGGCTTCTCAGGTACTACGGACGTATCCGACTTCTCAGCAACGTGGACAGCAGGGTTACGGCTTTTGGCCTTTCCTGCACCGGGCGGAGCTGAGATCTCCCAGCTTCTGTGCGAAGGACTTCCCGACGTGCACAGGGTCTCCGACCGCGCGGGATCAGAGCATGACTGGCGTATAACGCCATGCTCCGTGCTGCCTTCTGCTTCGCTTAACAGCATCGGCATCTCGGACTTCTGATTTCGCGGCTCAATGGCTGGCCCATCGGTTCCCCCTGTCAACGCCTCACCCTGCACCTCACGGTGCAGCATGCATGATTCGGGGTCTGGTTGATTCGCCATTCTTACCAGTATCGAACTTTCATCGACTATCCTCCGCCAGCTTTAACTGGCGCACCAAGCGTTCGATGAGTGCTTCACTTTCTGTCGGATCCCAGCCCACTATCGAGGGGTTCTGCAGGAAGTTGGCGTACAGCACGGTTTCAGTTTATATCCGCGAATGTTGCGTCCAAGGCGTCTTTAAGAATCGCGGCCATACTACGCAGCTCATCGCCAGTTATGATCAAAGGCGGGGAAAAGGCGATGCGATTTCCCACAAAACGCAGAATCAGGCCGCGGGCACGGCAGTGATCATCAATACGCTGGGCGATCTTCAAGTGCGCAGGGTGCATTTCGCGAGTGGCCTTGTCTGCCACGATTTCCAAGCCGCCTATCAACCCGCAACCACGAAAATCACCAACCAATGGATGCTCGATCAGGGCCCCTATGGCGCCCAGGAAAACAGGTTCCATGGCTTTGACGTGGCCGATCAGATCCATCTCTTCATAGATGCGCAGCGTCTCCAGTGCCACGGCGGTCGTTGCCGGATGGCCAGCGTAGGTATAACCGTGAACAAACCGGCCCATCCGGTCGCTTTGCACGGTCATACCCTGGAGAATTCTGTCGTTGAGCAGCACTGCGGAGATAGGCTGCATACCTGCTGACAGTGCTTTGGCACAACAAATCATGTCTGGGTTCAGGCCGAAAGTCTGGGTCCCCCACATTTCCCCGGTACGGCCGAACCCGCAGATGACTTCGTCCGCCACCAGCAGGATGTCGTATTTGCGCAGGATCTTCTGCACCTTATCAAAATAGTTGCTCGGCGGCAGAACCGCACCGCCCGCGCCCATTACTGGCTCAGCCCAGAAGGCCGCAATCGTTTCTGGCCCCTCTTCAAGGATCATTGCTTCGAGCTTTTCAGCGAGGCGCGTCGCGTACTCCTCCTCGGTTTCGTTTTCGAGTTGGTTGCGGTAGTAGTTAGGGAAATCGGTGTAGAGGAAGCCGGGGAATGGCAAACCAAATCCATCATGGAATTCGCTCTTGCCGGTGAGGCAAACACCAATAGCAGTGGAGCCGTGATAGCTCATACGCCGCGAGATGATTTTGCGCTTCAGCGGCTGGTTCTGGGCATTCCAGTAGTACCAGACTAATTTGACAGCGGTGTCGTTGGCCTCGGAGCCCGAGCACTGCAGCAGCACATGGGACATGCCCTGCGGGGCAATCGCCAGCAGCGCCTCACTCAAGGCCAAGGCGTGGGGCGAGGTCGCGTTGCGAAAGGTGTGGTAGTAACCAAGGTCTTTGATGGCGTCATAGGCCACTTTGGCTAATCGCTCACTACCAAATCCGAGGGACGCACACCACAAGCCTGCAGCGGCTTCGAGATAGCGCTTGCCCTGGTCATCGTAAACGTAGACGCCTTGACCGCGCTCGATTACGAAAGGATTTGAGTCCATGCCTGCCTGCACGTGGGTGTGCGGGTGAAGCATGCCGCCGGAGGAAGTCTTGCTGCTGTCGCGGGTATTCATAGTCACTCCAAATGATACGGATTTGGCAGAAGACAAGAAAAAGAGAAGCAAAGACCGCAAAAATAATAATTATAGTTTCATACAGTAGAATCTGCTATTATACAGCGGAATATAACAACCATATCTAGATGACGTCAATTGGCAGGGACAGCTATCAAACCCAGGGCACGGACTCACGACTCACCATAAAAGCGTGAGCCCAGGTCTATACTCAAGGCCGCAGCCTTGTTGAACACCAGCCGACGGTACTCATTGACCTTCTCTGGAGTAAAACGAGTGCTTGGCCCTGACAACGTAAGAGCGCCAACCAGCCCCTGACCCGCGGCAAATACCGGCGCGGCGATACCCGTGATATCTGGCCCGCGCTCGCCCGTTGACATCCTCGGCAGGCTGGCAAGCACCTCGTTGCTGGCGGCTGTCGCGCCATCCGTGGCGGTGTAGGAAGTCAAGATATGTCCTGCAGCACCACGATCCAGCGACACCGCCTCACCCTCAGCCACGTGTTCGCGCAGAATCTGGACGGAGTCTTCACGGAACAGGCAGACGCGCATATCCCCTTCTCGACGGAAAAACGAAGCGCTCTCCCCCGTGGTCTGCATCAGCTCGTAAAGCGCGGGACGGATCACCGACTCCAGACGGAAGTTGCGCTGATAAAGCGCGCCTAGTCGCAAAGCCTCCGCTCCCACGCGGTATTGCTTGTCAGCGGAAAGAATCACCAACCGCGACTGCTGTAACGACGTCAACAGGCGCATGGCCGTACTTTTGACGTAGCCACTGCGGCGGCTGATCTCGGTCAGGTTCAGGGATAGGGATGCGTCGCTGAACAGGCTCAGGATGTGCAGCGCTTTATCTACAGCTTCGACGCCTTTGGTCTTACGCTCGGGAGGAACTGAACTCATGTTAGGGGAGGTCCATTGTTGAATGGTCGACTCAGGTCGCGCGGGCATAGCTCTGAAAAGGCGGCGCACGGACGAAAGAAATCAGTACTTGACACATGACGATTGTTTTATGATTCTATTATCATAACATAAATTCTACCTAGTAGAACCTTTCTGTATTTACATTCCCTTCTTATCGCTGCGCGCAACAATTATCCCGATCGGACCCCAGAGCTCCGGCGCTTGCATCATGACTTGCTACTGTTCGCTGCCATCCTGAAATTGATGCCTTGCACGGCATGAGTTCGAGTCCCGAGATCGGGCTCAGCCTCTGCCAAGCGAGGGTATGACTCTCCAAGGGGAATTTCATGAAGGATGTAAACGATACCAACACTCAAGCTTCCCCAACCGTCAGCCGTCGAAGTGTGCTCAAGGGCGCCATGGTTGCCGGTGCTGCGATAGCCGCAGGGCCAGCATTCATCCGCAACGCGTTTTCATCGTCCGGCGAGCTCAATTTGCTACGTTGGACTGATGAAATCCCCGCAACAGTTATCGAGGCGTTCACCAAGAAAACCGGGATCAAGATCAACACCACGCCCTTCGGCCAGAATGAAGAACTCATCAACAAGATGATGGCAACCGGTGGCGAGGGCTTTGATTTGTGCATGCCCTCCAACGGACGCTCCCCCCAATTCAAAGAGCTGGGCCTGCTAGCCCCATTCGACGAGTCCAAGCTATCGCTGGACAACATAACTCCATCGATGATGAGCAACTCACTGAAGTGGTGGACGTGGGAAGGTAAGCTTTACAGCCTGCCCCACTGTTGGGGCTCTGAAGCGATTGGTTGGCGCACCGATCAGTCCACTCTTGAATACCCTACTTTAAGTTATGGCACCCTCTGGGAGCCGGAATATATGGGCAAGATGCAGGCGCGCCCGCACTCGCTGATACTCGGTACCGGCTTGTGGATGGACGCGACTGGCAAGCTGCCAAGCAACCGCATGCTCGACAGCTACAAAGACGAAGCCACCATGCGCAAGATCTACGACCAGATCCTTGCCTTCATGGTGCCAAAGAAATCGCAGATCAAGCAGTTCTGGGACAACGCCGACAGCACCAAGGCCGGTTTCATGAGCAATGGATGCAGCATTGGTCAGGTATGGGACGGTCCGATCATTTCCCTAATGAAACAAGGCTCTCCGGTAAGGATGATGGCCCCCCAAGAAGGCGCTATTGCCTGGATCGACGGCTGGGCATTATCCATTGGTGCGACCAATAAAGAACAAGCCTACGAGTGGCTGAACTTCCTGTTCACCCCTGAAGTGAACGCCATGGTGGCCAACGGCACGGGATACAACCCGATCATCAAAGGCGCCGATCAGTTTCTCACTGCCGAATCGAAAAGGATTTTCGCCGAGACCTACCCAGGCGATGCCCTCGACCGTCTATGGCAACGCCAACCCGAGTTGCCTTGGTACGCCGAGATTCGCAACCAGTATGCGGAAAAATTCAAGGCTGCCTGACCTCAGTTTCCGCGCATCAAGCGCGGGACCGAGCGAGCGAAGACGAGTGCAACCGCGTAGATGGAGATTGATATGGCAGTTACCGTAGAGTTTGACCAAGTAGGTGTAAGTTACGGCTCTTTTAACGCAGTGAAGGACGCCAACCTGACCATCGAGCCAGGAGAGTTCTTCAGTTTTCTGGGACCGTCGGGCTGCGGCAAGACCACCTTGCTACGCACCGTATCGGGCTTTACCGAGCCCACTGCCGGCACAGTGCGCATCGGCGGCAAAGACATGCGCGGCATAGGTCCGAACCAGCGACCCACCGCACTGATCTTCCAGAATCTGGCGCTGTTTCCCTTCATGAGCGTGGCCGAGAACATCGGCTACGGCTTGCGCGTGAGGGGTGTCGGCCGCTCGGAAAGAGATCAGCGGGTGCGCACCCTGCTTAATCAGGTCGCCTTGGCTGGTCAGGGCGACAAGCGTGTATCCGAGCTGTCGGGCGGCCAGCGACAGAGGGTTGCGATCGCTCGGGCATTGGCAGTCGAGCCATCGGTACTGCTGTTGGATGAGCCGCTTTCGGCACTTGACCTCAAGCTTCGCCAACACATGCGTAAAGAGCTGCGCGACATTCAACAGCGTGTGGGCATCACCTTTATCTACATCACCCACGATCAGGGTGAGGCCTTGACCATGTCTGATCGTATTGCGGTCATGAATGGCGGGGTCATAGAACAGGTGGGGGATGGGCGAAGCATCTACAACGAACCGCGCACGCCTTTTGTCGCCTCCTTCGTGGGCGAAAACAATGCATTGATCGGCCGGATAGTCAGCGTCGATGACCAGTTCGGCATGCTCGACACTGCCCAAGGACAGCTGAGCGCGCGCAACCCGCTGCACTTGTCCGCAGGCGCTGCAGCAACTTTGTTTGTCAGGCCCGAACGCCTGCATCCGGGAACGCACCCTCAATTTCCGATGATTACAGGGGTGGTTCAGGATATAAGTTTCGAAGGCCATATGACTCATCAGCGGCTGCGGTGCGCTAACGGCCTGATCCTTTCGCTGAGCCTGCCTGCCAGCAGTGCGCAGGCTTGTCGAAGCACGGGTGAGAGCATGACAGTGAACTTCGACCCGATGCACGCCTGCCTGCTGCCCGATAACATCGGGCGAGGCTCCAGCCAATGAACATTATCCCGGTGATATTCATTGCCGCTACCTTGGTGGTGGCAGTCTATACAGTGGCTGCATTGATCGAACGGCGACGCGATCCCCACCCCCCGGCCCATTTCTTCCGGCGCAATGGCTGGGTCATGGGCGTGGCGATCCTGTTGCTGGTCGTCATCTGGGCGCTGTTCAGCATTGTGCTGCCACAATTCTTCATGATCGATCTGTCGTTCCACCACATGCTGCCACCGTCCCAAGTAGGTGGGCCACGGGACGTCTACACCCTGGAGAACTACCGATACTTTCTGTTCGGCAGTACTGTCAGCACGGCCGAATGGAACGATATTCACCTGCGCGCCTATGGCGTCACAATTGTAGCGAGCATTGCGATAACCCTGCTTAACCTTGCACTTTGCTATCCGCTGGCGTTTTACATGGCGCAGTCGGCCTCGTTGACGACCAGCCGAATCCGCCTTTTTTTCCTGCTGCTGATCACCCCTTACTGGGTCAACGACCTATTGCGAGCGTTCGCCATTCGCATCCTCTTGAGTGATCAAGGGGTGTTCAACCAAATGCTCATGGGGCTGGGCATCATCAGCTCACCAGTGGACTTCATCGGTGCCAATGTCGGGCTTTATATGGGCCTGAGCTATGCGTACCTGCTGTTGATGATTTTCCCTTTATACAACGCCATCGAGAGCCTGGATCGCAACCAGATAGAGGCCGCCCGCGACCTCGGTGCCCCGTGGTGGCACATTCACTGGTTCGTTGTAATACCCCACGCCAAACCAGGTATCGCTTCGGGTTGCACGCTGGTGTTCATGCTGTGCTCCGGCGCTCTGGCCGCGCCGTTGGTACTCAGCGGCCCACGCACGCTGTGGTTTACGCCCATTGTTTATGACCGTTTTTATCAGGCGTTCAACTGGCCACAAGGAGCTGCCTACGCTTTTATCCTGCTCGCTGGCTGCATCGTCTTTGTGCTGGCAGTGCTGCGTTTGACGCAGCTGAAACTTGGAGAGGTGGCAAAATGATCAAGCGCTTATTGCCCAGGCTGTTGTTCTGGATTTACTTGCTGGCCTTCTTTGGCTTTTTATTGGGCCCACTATTGGTAATGGGCGTGACAGCTGTCAATACCCCAGCGTATCCACAGGTATACCCGTTCGAGGGCTTCACGCTGCACTGGTTTTCGGCTTTGCTTGGAGACCGGCAGCTGATCAACGGGATGAGGACAAGTCTGTGGATCGGCTTGATCGTGACGCTTATCTCCGTACCCACAGGACTTGCCGGCGCGATTGTCATGACCCAGATCTACAAGCGCGCACGGTCGGTCTACTACCTGGTTGTAGTATCACCCGTGCTGACACCGGGGATTATCATCGGCATCGCTACCGTGGTGTTCTGGCGACAGTTCGCAACATTGACCGGCATGAAGCTCGCCTACAACGGCATCTTTCTCACGGTTATGGCTCAGGCCAGCTTCATCTCGGCCTATTGCATGCTGATCATCCTGGCGCGTCTTCAGCGCTTTGATCGCACCCTGGAGGAAGCGGCGCTGGACCTGGGTGCCAGCTACCCTCAAGTGTTTCGGCATATTCTCCTGCCGTTTCTGGCCCCAGCGCTGTTCTCGTCCGCGATGCTGGCGTTTCTGTCTTCCTTCGAAAACTACAACGCGACGACATTCGCCATCCTCGCCGATAAAACCTTGACCACAGTGATCGGTGGCTGGTTGCGTAGCGGCACCACGCCAGCCTTGAGCGCTCTGACAGTGCTCATCGTCGGCACCACACTGGCGGGCGCCCTGGCTTTCGAAATATATCGCCGACGCACCGACCCCAACCGACCCAAACGGGCTCCGCGCAGCAAGCGGGCCACTAGTCAGGCGGCCGTCGCGCCTCTGGCCTCATCCCCCCTTTCCCAACCGCTCTCGAACACATAGGTCCTGACATGTTGAATCTGGCAGACGCAGTAGCAAGTGGTGGACCGTTACCTGCAAAGGTTGACGTCGTTGTCATCGGAGGTGGAATTGTCGGTGTGTCGGCCGCCTATTACCTGGCGAAGAAGGGTCACTCGGTGGCCTTGATTGAAAAAGGCAAGATCGCCGCCGAACAATCGAGCCGCAACTGGGGCTGGTGTCGTCAGGGTGGACGCGCGCTGGCCGAAGTCCCGTTGGCGCGAGAAAGCGTGCGTCTTTGGCAGGGCCTTGAGCACGAGACCGGAGAAGAAAACGGTTTCCACCAGCCGGGTGTCCTGGTAGCAACAAACGATCTTGCTGAGGTCGCGGCGTGGGAGAAATGGATTGAAGATACCCGCGCCTTTGACATGGGCGCCTACATCATAGGGCGCGAGCAAGTAGCGGCTATGACGCCGAACTGCAAGCAGCCCTACCTCGCCGGTCTGTACTCCAAAGTCGATGGACTGGCAGAACCGACCAAAGCCGCACCAGGTATTGCCCGGGCGGCACAACGGCTTGGGGTTTCGCTCCATCAAGACTGCGCCGCCCGGGGTATGGAAACCAAGGGAGGCAAAGTGTCGGCGGTAATCACTGAAAAAGGCGTCATCGAAACCGACGCAGTGATCTGCGCAGGTGGCGCCTGGTCGTCAATGTTCTGTGCGCATCATCAGATCCGCCTCCCACAAGCTGGGGTATTCGCGAGCGCATGCCGCACTAGCGTCGCCCCGCGCATCACCATGGATACCGACGCAGTAGGCAGTGACGGATTTTCTTTTCGACGCCGTACCGATGGCGGCTACACCCTGGCCATGCGCGGTCGCGGCCGAGTCGAAGTAACGCCCCAGGGGCTGCGCTATGCCAAGTGGTTTTTGCCCCTGTTCATGCAGCGAGGCAAAAGCCTCACGCTTGGTCTGGGCAGATCGTTTTTCGAAGGACCGGAAAGCCTGCGGCGCTGGTCAGACAGCGCAACGTCTCCCTTTGAACGAATGCGGATTCTGGATCCGGCACCTGACATGGCATTGCTGGAGCTGGCATTCAAACAGTTTCAGGCGGCTTATCCGGCTCTTGAAGGGGTAAAGATCGTCCAGGCCTGGGGCGGAGTGATCGACTCGACACCGGATGCAGTACCTGTGATTTCTGAAGTGGAAAGCCTGCCCGGCTTTCTCCTGGCCACGGGATTCAGCGGTCACGGCTTCGCCTTAGGTCCTGGTGCTGGACGGTTGGTCGCGGATCTGGCGTGCAATGACACACCTTTAGTCGATCCGCGTCCCTATCGCCATGGTCGATTCTTCGATGGCACCCAGCACAAAGCGGCGGCATGGGTGTGATTTGCATCCGACCTCCGCGACAGCTTTTCAGTACCCGAAACCCTTAGCAGAGCTCACCTCAGCCCGTGCAGCGGTGCCAGCAGCGCGGAAACTGGCGCGCTGCCATCGAGCCGACGTAGTCGGTCAAGCAGTGCCTGCGCCACGTCCGGGCTGATCATCAGAGTCGCGCTGCTGAGAAACTTGCTTTCCAGCTCGGCATCGCTCAACGGCTGTTCGGGGTTACCTTTGCGATGTAGCTGGAAGTGCTCCAGGACCCTGCCGTCGGCGAGAAACACACAAACCCGTGCACTGCGCTGTGAAGGGAAGCCGCTCTCGATTGCGGCGTCCTCGCGCAAGATTACCCGTGCCATCAATCGGCGCGTTTGCGGATCATTCAAGCGCACAGGCTCAAACGCAGACACACCAACCTCGCCATGACACAACGCAGTGGCGACCACATAGGGCAAGCTGAAACGCGCCATCGCGGCTTCAGAAGGCGCCGGCTCGCTGGCCATGGCGATTGCCTGGCGGTAAGTGTCAATCTCGATACGCTCGATCTGATCAATAGCCGGTAGCACCTGCTCACGCAATGCGAGTACCGCATCCACCGCGGCGAAGGTTTGCCCGCAACACGCATGGGCCTTGAACGTGGTATCGGCTGTGTTGCAATACTCGCCAAGCCCGGCGACTGCTATGGACCAGTCCGGAGCGTCACCCATGGCGACACCAAAGCCTGCCTCACCTTCAAAGATATCCAGGATGCCTGTGACACCTGCCGCCAGCCTGGGCTGTCCATACCCCGGTATCTGCAGCATGCCCGGCGTGCAATCGTTTGGTCATGGCCGCGGAGCGGAAGGCCTGCTGAAGCTCGCAATCCAGCAGAGTGGCGCACGCTGCTGCCGCGCCGATGCACCCGACGGTGCCAGTGGTGTGCCAACGCCGGTAATGCAGGGTTGATAGCCTTGGTCAAGCGGGTGGATATCTCGTAGCCGACAAGTATGGCGTGCAGCAACCCGTCGACGCTGGCACCCCGCGCCTCGGCCAGCGCCAGCGAAGCAGCGATCACTGGTGCACCGGGGTGATAAAGCCCGTCACGGTATATGTCATCCAGTTCCAGCGCATGGGCGGCCACGGCATTTACCAGCGCCGCATTGCGCACGCCGTCACGGCGACCATGCAACAGACGAGGCTCGCCGTCTAGACCCTGGCTGGCACGCAACTGCGGCACAGGGTCACAATTAACGCCTGCCAATGCACACCCCAGCCAGTCCATCAACACTCGTCGCAGCGCAGCGCGCTCAATGTTGCTCAACGGGCGATCACGCTGAGTGACGGCATAGCGGGCATATTGGCTGCCGGGGGTCATGGATGAGTTCCGAAACGCAAAGGTATCAGTGCAACGACCGAGCACCTGTTGTGAAAGCCTCTGACTTCGCCATCCTTGCCGCGTATCAAAATGACCGAAGTCTTTGCAAAAGCGAGCATCGGGGGGGCAAATTTATGTTTCTACCGTCTGTAAAGCCCAGATAGACCCTTGGTGAAATGTTCTTTGGATATTTTGACTTTCTGCGGTACCTCGACCGTTTCGCGCCCTCCCACCAACGAGCACCCGGGTGACAACGGGAGCTCGCCGAACGTAATCAAATCAATAGCAAGCGCCGTCAAGCACTCAAAGATGGAACATTAGCTCGAGCCCAAGGCACTGCAGACAATCCTGGCAGTAATTTCGAAATTCCCCAAAGTGAGTCCATCAATCGGCGAATGACTTTTTAGTCGCTCATGAGGTTTACACAACGTCCGATAAAGCCTCCATGCATCCATATCAGGAGACCGCGTCAATACCGTGGTGCCGTAACGGATCAAGCTGCCAATCCGGAATTCGCTGCCCGCGATTACCCGGACAAGGTGGTCTTCAGGAATCAAGTCTTCCAGCGAAGCCGGGAATAGACTGGTCTGGTTGCGTGGCTCACCCTGGATGTAGGCCATAACGAAAAATGCTCCGCATCTTTCGATACGGAGCATTTTCTTTGAACCTCACGCAGATTGCTAGGTTTTCACACAGTCTGCGAAGGTCCTGATTTCAATCACTTACAGAATTCAGTGGAACTCTGCAGCGCAATAATTGGAGCGGGAAATGAGACTTGAATCTAGCCCCTAACCTTTTGATAAAGAATGATTTTCTGCATTATAGCCTTAGGAAGGGACACGATTTTTTGACTCGTTCGACAAGCCTGTCAATAGCTACCGCAAAAAATATTCCATCCTGAGCTACGGAAGGCCATGCGCAGCCATTAGGTATCGAAATTGCTGCCCCCTCACTCGCCGGGCTCCAGACTACCCCACCTCGCTGGCAGCAATAGAAGCTCCAACCTGCAGCGCCTTCTCGTACCTATGGATGTGTAGCTTCAATCGATGGTGCAAGCTCCTAGGCTCGGGTCAACAAGTCCGCTGGCGCTGTCGAACATGGCATAGATCCATGATGCTCCTTTACGGGTGATCTGGATAAAGCCACTCCGCCAGCACCCATTTTTCAATGGTTGAAATGACTCATGGCAAGGAAGAAGGCAAAAAAACTCCAGTGGCACCGGCATCCTGATTATTTTTGCACTGGCCTTCGGCGCAGTCACCTCGATCCCGAAGAATACTTGGATCGTCATTGGTGTCATAGCCGGCATCGGCGTGATTATGTGGCTGCTGACTCGACGCGCAAAGCGACAGCTCAATCAAATCCCGACATCGCCTCCTGAGCTAACTCACCCGCAGAACTCACAAGGTATAGGCCTTACGTTCTTGCGCTTCTCGGGAGGCTCAAAAACACGCTTTACGCGAGGCTTGATGCGCACAAGCCCGCCAGCTTCAACGTAGTTGTAAACGTCGCCGGATGAGTGGATATACCAGTCTTCACCGTGAACATATCCATCAGTTCGGCTTGCGTCGAGAGGGGATTGGTTTATGCCAATTCGACTAAAAGCGAGTAGTGCTGTGGTGCGTTTCTCGGCGGGCGTCCTGTTTTGTCCATCATCAATGATTCAAAGAGGGGGGGGTCGACAATCTACTTTATGTTGTCTGCATTCTCCTAAGCGATACCATGTGGCGGCGTGTGCGCGCTGAGCTCCGGAACGCCCCCTTCAGAAGCCCTGATCGCCTCGACCTGCACTAGACAGGTCTGGGCACTGCACCCTTGGGAAAACGACGATGCCGGCAGATCCTTGGTCAGCACATTGGGATTGCCATGTTTTTCCAGCGGTTGATCAGCGGTCCAGTCCACCGGGTCAAACCAAGCGCCAGTGGATAGCTTGACCACCCCCGGGCGCATCGCATCGCTCAACACCACGCCGGCTAAGCAACTGCCACGGTCGTTGAACACTCGCACCAACTCACCGGCCTGGATACCTCGTGCCCCGGCGTCAGTCGGATTGAGCCAGATCGGCTCGCGCCCCTGGATCTTGCTGGCAAGGCTGTTGGGGCTATGGTCGAGCTGGCTGTGCAAACGGGTGGCCGGCTGATCGGTGATCAGGTGCAGCGGATAGCTCTGCGCCAACGGGCTGCCAAGCCATTCATCCGGTTCCAGCCAGCAGGGAAAACCCGGGCAATCGGCATAGCCATAGTCGGCAATGGTCTGACTGAACAGCTCGATCCTGCCCGAGGCGGTCGCCAGCGGATGGGCCAGTGGATCCCCGCGGAAGTCTTCGAGCATAATTACCGGCCGATCAGCCTTGGGCAACGCCACCAGGCCTTCAAGCCAGAAGGTCTCAAAGTCGGGCATATTCACGCCGCTCTCGTGCATATACTGTTGCCAGCCACCATAGAGATGCTCCAGCCATTGCTGTGCAGTTCGGCCCTCGCAGAATTTATCTTCGATACCCAGTCGCTTCGCTAACTCACTGAAAATCGAGTAGTCGTCGCGCGCACTAGCATGCACCGGCAACGCCTGCTTCATGGCTCCGATAAACGGCTCGCGAGACGCATGAAAGATATCGTTGCGCTCCATCGGTACGGTGGCCGGAAAAACGATATCGGCCGCCTTGGCCAGGGCAGTCCAGAACGGCTCGTGGACGATCACCGTCTGCGGCTTACGCCAAGCCTGCATAAGTCGGTTGAGGTCCTGATGATGGTGGAACGGATTGCCACCGGCCCAGTACACAAGCTTGATGTTCGGGTACTGGTGGGTCTCGCCGCAATACGTGAACGACTCTCCGGGATGCAGCAGCATGTCGGCGATGCGTGCCACCGGGATAAATTTCTTGACCGGATTGAAGCCTTGAGGAAAGGTCGGGCCTTTAACCAGTGGATGACTGCTGCCCATCATGTTTTCTGCGCCGTAACACAGGCCGAAGCCTCCTCCTGGCAGGCCGATCTGCCCGAGCATCGAAGCTAGCGCCACCAGCGCCCATACCGGTTGCTCACCGTGGTGGGCACGCTGCAGGGACCAAGCCATGTTGATCATGCTGCGCGAGGCGAACAGATCCCTCGCCAACTGGCGAATGTCGTCTGCGGGCAAGCCGCAGATCGCCGCCGCCCAGTCCGCGGTCTTGACGATGCCGTCGCGGGCTCCCGTCAAGTAATCCCGATACACATCAAAGCCGACACAGTACTTTTCGATAAAGGGCTGATCGACCTTGCCCTCAATGACCAAGGTGTGGCATAGCCCGAGAAGGAGTGCCGTATCGGTGTTGGGTATGATCGGCCACCATTCAAAGCTGGCGCCGGTTTCCAGATCACTGCGCACTGGGCTGATATTGACGAAACGCACACCCGCCTCGGCCATTTTTGCCAAAGCACCCGGGATTCGATGCTGCACAGTACCGCCCACCGCGATCTGCGCGTTTTTTGCCGGTACTCCGCCAAAGGTCAGGAATAACTGGGTGTGCGCGGTGAGGGTCGGCCAGTCTGTGTGCTCCGCCATAAGCCGCTCCATCGGCGCGACCACATAGGGCATCAAGGCACGGGCAGCACCCAGACTGTAGGAGTCCATGTGCCTAACGTAGCCGCCGAAACTGTTGAGAAACCGGTGGATCTGGCTTTGTGCATGGTGAAAACGCCCTGCGCTGGACCAACCGTAGGAGCCGCCAAAAATCGCCGAGTTGCCATGCTGATCCCGTACCTGCTTGAGCTCTTCGGCGGCCAGGCTCAGGGCCTCGTCCCATTCGAGTTCGACGAACGGGTCGCTCCCGCGCACCCCATTGTCGCGACCTCCGCGCCGCGCCGCCAGCCACCCGGCACGAACAGCCGGTTTGCGGACACGCGTCTTGAGCAGTGCCGGAGCAGCGGCATAGTCGCCGATAGACGTTGGGCTGGGATCGTCGACGTAAGGCTTGACGGTCACATCTGCGGTCATGGCATTTTCGACTTCGTAAAGACCCCAGTGAAAGGCCATATAGGTTTTGGTCGTCACCGAACACCTCTATAACGGAATTTAATTCCGTACTATGGAACATCACCCTTACAGTCAATCAAGCCCATTGAACTGCTTGAATGGCACTGTTGATAGCAGTTGACAGCATCGTACATTATTTTATACCGTAGAATCATATTTCACACAGTAGAATACTAATCAGTAAATTACTCGTTGCCATCGGCGAGTGCCCACATTAATTAGAGGAACTCACCATGACCACCTCTGCAACACCGCTGCCACGCTATGGCCTGTTCATCGATGGCAAAGAATGCGCCGCTCTGGACGACGCTTGGTTCCCATCGTGCAATCCTTTCGACGGCCAACCTTGGGCGGAAATCGCTCGGGGCGCGGCGGCCGATGCGGAACTGGCGGTTGACGCTGCAAACCGCGCGCACAGTCAGGGCGCCTGGCCACAAATGACCGCTAGCCAACGTGGTCACTGCCTGATGCGCCTAGCCGACCTGATCGTCGAGCATGCACCACGACTGGCCGCAATCGAAATGCGCGACAACGGCAAGCTGGCCAGCGAAGTCACCGGGCAGGTTCGCTACACCGCCGAGTACTACCGCTATTACGGTGGCTTGGCCGACAAAGTCGAAAGTGCAGTGCTGCCTACCGACAAGAAGGGTGTGTTTGCCTATACCCGCTACGAGCCCAAAGGGGTTGTTGCGATTATCACACCTTGGAATTCGCCTCTTTCATTGACCAGTTGGAAGTTGGCTCCCGCCTTGGCTGCGGGCTGCACTGTGGTGATCAAACCGTCGGAGTTCACCTCGGCCTCGATGATCGAGTTCGTCAAGCTGTTTGAATTGGCAGGTTTCCCCCCAGGCGTGGTCAACGTCGTGTGCGGCTTCGGCCAGGAAGTGGGCGAACCATTGGTTACCCATCCTCTGGTCGCCCATGTTGGTTTTACCGGTGGGGAAGCGGCAGGCCGACGAATCTATGAACTTGCGGCCCGCCATTTGAAAACCGTTACCCTTGAATTGGGCGGCAAATCGCCGAACATCGTGTTCGACGATGCCAACCTTGAGCAAGCACTCAACGGTGTGGTGTCCGGGGTTTTCTCCGCAGCGGGCCAGACCTGTGTCGCCGGTTCACGATTGCTGGTGCAAGCGTCGATTCACGATGCCTTCGTGGAAAAATTGGTCACAATGGTGGAAAACGCTCAGCTCGGTGACCCCTTGCAAACTTCGACCCAGATCGGCCCGATCGCAACGCCCGGACAATTCGCCAAGATCGTCGACTACATCAAGATTGCCAAGGACGAAGGTGCCGTATGCGCGGTCGGTGGCAAGACTCGGCCGGACATTGGAGCCGGCTGTTTCGTGGAACCGACCATCTTCACCGGCGTCGATAACAGCATGCGCATCGCCCGTGAGGAAGTTTTCGGACCGGTGCTGGTAGTGATCCCATTCAAGGACGAAGACGATGCACTGCGCATCGCCAATGACACTATCTATGGCCTGGCCGCCGGGGTCTGGACCCACGACTTGCATCGCACTCTCTATATGGTCGACCGACTCAAGGCCGGTACGGTGTGGGTCAACAATTACCGTTCAACCAGCTACACCTCTCCGTTCGGCGGCTACAAGAATTCCGGCATCGGCCGGGAATCGGGTGTACAGGCCATTCACGAATTCCTGGAAACCAAGTGCGTGTGGATTTCCACTGATCTTGAGGTCGCCAACCCTTTCGCGCAGCGCTGAGCGGAGGTTTACCGTGCAATTGCTTCGGTCTCTAGCCATTGGCGCGTTGGGTGGTGCGCTTTTCGGTGCACTGAGCATGCCCCTGGCATGGATGCTCGGGCCACTGATTGCCAATCTGATAGCCGCTGTCGCTGGTGTTCGAGTCGCGGTGCCCAATCGCTTGCGCGAGTATTTTCTGGGTGTGCTGGGCTTGCTGCTGGGCGGCCAGGTGACCGCCGAATTGGCAGCTCGTGCGCTGGAATGGCCGTTGTCGGCAGCTCTGCTGTTGGCAGGAATCGCCGGATCGACCGCGGTAGGCGCCTGGTGGTATCGCCATTGCGGTTTTGATCGCGTCAGCGCATGGTTCTCCGCTGCCCCTGGAGCCCTGACAGCAATGATCATGCTGGGCGAAAAGGCCGGTGGAGACCCCCGTCGTATCGCCGTGGCGCAATCTCTGCGAGCCTTGTTCATCGTATTAGTGCTGCCACCATTTTTTGTCCCCTACGGCCAGTCCGCCAGCGGCGCGGAGCCGGGTATGCCGGCCACGCTGTCTGCCAGTTGGTCACTGCTGGCCTTACCTCTGCTGATTTCGGTGGGTACTCGTCTGCGCTTGCCCAACCCGGCGCTGCTGACACCCATGCTGTTCGCGGCTGTGCTGGGGGCAACCGGCAACGCTCACCTGGCGTTGCCGCCCTGGGGAGTGGACGGCATGCTCTGGGTGTTGGGCAGCGCTATCGGCGCACGGTTTCAGGGACTAAAGGTTGCCGAAATTCTGCGCTACGCCTGGCAGGCAGCAATCTCCAGCCTACTATCCTTGGCCGTGCTGGCGGCCTTTGCCTGGGTCGCCCATTGGGCGCTGGGGATTCCCTTGCATGTGGTGATTCTCGCCTTCGCACCGGGAGGGATCGGCGAGATGGCGCTGCTAGCGGTGACCCTGCACATCGATCCGGTGTTCGTGGCATTTCACCACTTGTTGCGGCTGATCGCGCTGCTGCTGATCGCCCCTGTGTGGATGAGCCTGATATCAGGCAGTCGCGCACCCACCAATCCGGCAGATCCTTAGCCAAGCCTGCATCAGGCTTGGCTAAGGCGCTATCAGAGCTCCACCAAGACCGCGTCCAATGCCTCTTCAAGAATTGCGGCGACAGTGCGCAGCTCATCTGCGGTGATGATCAACGGTGGCGAGAACGCAATGCGGTTACCGACAAATCGCAGGATCAGTCCGCGGGCGCGACAATGATCATCGATTCGCTGAGTGATCTTGAAGTCCGCAGGATGCATTTCACGAGTGACCTTGTCGGCAACGATCTCGAGCCCACCAATCAGCCCACAACCGCTGAAGTGGCCGACCAGTGGATGGTTGACCAGGGCACCGATACTTTCCAGGAACACTGGCTCCAGTGCCTTGACGTGGCGAATCAGGTCCATCTCTTCATAAATACGCAGGGTTTCGAGGGCGACTGCAGTGGTCGCCGGGTGGCCCGCGTAGGTGTAACCATGCACGAAGCGGCCCATACGGTCGCTCTGCATCGTCATGCCCTGGAGGATTCGCTCGTTGAGCAATACCGCTGAGATAGGCTGCATGCCCGCAGAAAGAGCCTTGGCACAGCAAATCATGTCAGGCGCCAGGCCGAAGGTCTGGGTGCCCCACATTTCACCGGTGCAGCCGAAGCCACAGATGACTTCGTCGGCCACCAGCAAAATGTCGTACTTGCGCAGGATCGCCTGCACCTTGTCAAAGTATCCGGCCGGCGGCAGCACCGCCCCACCCGCCCCCATCACGGGCTCCGCCCAGAATGCACCAATGGTTTCCGGCCCCTCCTCCAGGATCAGCGCTTCCAGCTTGTCGACCAGGCGAGTGGCGTACTGATCTTCGCTTTCACCGTCCAGATGATTGCGGTAATAGTTGGGGAAATCGGTATAGAGAAAGCCTGGAAATGGCAGGCCAAAACCGTCATGGAATTCACTCTTGCCAGTGAGGCACACACCAATGGCCGTGAAGCCGTGGTAGCTCATTCGGCGGGAGATGATCTTGCGCTTGAGCGGCTTGTTCTGGGCATTCCAGTAGTACCAGACCAACTTCACCGCAGTGTCGTTGGCCTCGGAGCCTGAGCACTGCAGGAGCACGTGGGACATCCCCTCCGGAGCAATAGCCAGCAAGGCCTCGCTCAAGGCCAGCGCCTGTGGTGAGGTGGCATTGCGAAAGGTGTGGTAGTAGCCCAGTCCTTAATCGCGTCATAGGCCACCTTGGCCAGGCGCTCGCTGCCAAAGCCCAGCGAAGCACACCACAGGCCGGCCGCGGCTTCGAGGTAGCGCTTGCCTTGGTCATCGTAAACGTACACACCTTCGCCGCGCTCGATCACAAAGGGCTTCCCGGCCTGCACATGGGTGTGTGGGTGAAGCATGCCGCTGGTGAGCAGTTCAGTACTGCTGTCACTGGTATTCATGGTCACTCCAAGTGATGTGGACTTGGCAGGGGACTTGAAAAACAAGAGCGTATTGCGCCGTTGGTATAATTATTATAGTTTCGTACAGTAGAATTTATATTTACCAGACGGAATACAGCAATCATACAATCACCTCGTCAATCGAGTGGGCCTGCGAGCCCTCTTCAACACCTACCCTGGAGAACCTCCAATGCCCCCTGCCGTAGACCCCAGGCCACTGATCATCAACCAGAGCACCCAAGCGCTTGGTGAGCGCTTGCGCCAGCACCACAGCCGCCCGCAGGTCCTGGACAGCCCCGCCGACCCGCCGTGGATCATCGATCAATGCGCCGAAGTGCTGCTGCTCGGTGGCGCCACACCCTGGCGGCAGGCACCCGCTGCGCCTCCACTGGGCTGGCCCCATCGATTGCGCTGGGTGCAGGCGCAATCGGTGGGCATTGACGCCTACCCACAATGGCTGCTTGGCAGCGTGCTGTTTACCCTGGGTAAGGGCCTGACAGCAGGACCGATCGCCGAATACGTCTGCGCAGCAATCCTGCGCCAGGAGCAGCCATTGAACCGACTGGCTGTGCACAGCGTGGCCGAGTGGGTCGCGTGGCAACCCTCCGGCCTGCAAGGCAAGACGCTTGGAATACTCGGCTACGGGGCCGTGGGCCAGGCCGTTGCGATACGCGCCAAGGCCCTCGGCATGGCCGTGCAGGTCATGCGCAGTGGTCCTTGGCTAGACCCGCCCGTCGGTGTGACGGTAGCCACCTGCGCGCAACAGTTGTTCGCGGACTCCGATCACTTGGTACTAGCCGCCCCGGTGACCCCGCAGACACTGCGGATGGTCGACGCGACACTCCTTGCCTGTGCTCGGCCAGGCCTACACTTGATCAACGTGGCGCGTGGTGAATTGGTCGACCATGACGCGCTGCTTGATGCCCTGAGAAGCGGGCGGGTTGGCGCCGCCACCTTGGATGTCACCCATCCGGAACCGCTGCCCGACGAACATCAGCTCTACACGCTGAACGGAGTGCTGATCACACCGCATTGCGCTTGGTACAGCCCGGCCTACGAGCAAGGTCTGGGCGACCGGATGCTCGAGAACCTACGACGCTACCTGGCCGGCGAGAGCTTGCTGTACACACTCGACCTGGCACGTGGCTATTGAGCAAAGGGCCCCGGCTCAGGGCTCGCCATAGAATCGCGACCCCAGATCGGCGCTCAGTCGTGCAGCCGTGTCGAACACCATACGGCGGTATTCGACGACCTTCTCCGGGGTGAACCGAGTACCGGGGCCCGACAATGTGATAGCGCCAACCAACCCCTGACCGGTGGCGAACACCGGTGCGGCAATCCCGGTGATGTCCGGACCGCGCTCCCCTGTGGACATGCGCGGCAAGGTTTGCAGCACTGCATCGCTGGCGGTGACCGCGCTATCGGTGGCGCTGTGGGCTGTCAGGATATGCCCGGCAGCGCCGCGATCCAGCGACACCGCTTCACCCTCGGCGACATGCTCGCGGAGGATTTGCGCAGAGTCCTCGCGAAACAGACAGATACGCATGTCGCCTTCGCGACGAAAGAATGAAGCGCTCTCACCGGTCACCTGCACCAGGTCGTACAACGCCGGACGAATCACTGACTCCAGGCGGAAATTGCGCTGGTAGAGCGTGCCCAGGCGCAATGCCTCGGCTCCGATTCGATACTGCTTGTCGGCGGTCAGGGTCACCAGTCGCGCCTGCTGCAAAGAAGTCAGCAGGCGCATGGCCGTGCTCATCACATAGCCGCTACGCCGGCTGATGTCGGTCAGGTTCAGGGACGGCGTGGCATCGCTGAACAGGCCGAGTATGCGTAACGCCTTGTCGACGGCCTCTACGCCTTTGGTCTTTCGCTCGGGAGGGGATGAAGTCATGTGGACGGACACTCGATAGCTTGAGGATTCAGCGTGTGATCAGCGGCCAGCGCGCACATGGTAGTGGCACTGGTCAGCAGTAAGGATGAACGCTTGGCACCCAGTTGTTGTTTTAAGATATTCTATTATCTGAACATTAATTCTACCAGGTGAAATTATTAATTTCCTCCAGTGGTTCGCTTTAACTGCTCTTTATAACAAGAAATGCCGATCAGGCCCCAGACTGACCTTTCCCCTGAAAAACGTATCCCTTGCCAGCTGTCTCAATAGCCGCAAGGATACGACATGACTAAGTCCAAGACAGACCGCGTTAAATACACCCTTGAGTTCAAGCTTGAGGCCGTGCGACTGGTTGATACCGGCCTGACGCTTGCTGCTGCCGCTCGTTCACTGGGCATGTCCGATCAAACGCTGTTCAACTGGGTCAAGGCTCCTCGACAAGGCAGGCTCACCGGCGCTGACATCAAGCCTGTCACTCCCGAGCAGATGGAGATAAGCCGTCTGCGGGCCGAGCTGACGCGCGTCAAGATGGAGCGCGACATTCTGGAAAAGGCGACGGCGTACTTCGCAAAAGCATCCAGCTGAAGTACGCATTCATCTTTACTCATCGGCGTCTCTGGCCTATTGGCGTGCAATGCCGGGTGCTGGGCGTCAGTGCTACCGGCTTTCACGGTCACCAAGTCCGCTGTGCAGCCAATTGCCCTCAACGAGGAGTCAGCGACACGGCATTGCTCGTACACATCCGCGTCGCTCATGCCCGCAGCCGTGGCAGCTATGGCTGGCCTCGGATCTGGCAGGGTTTGCTGGCCGATGGTGTTCGTGTCGGCAAGGAGTGTGTGCAGAAGCTGATGCAGCTCCACGGTATTTACGGCAAGGGAAAACGACGTTTCAGGGTCACTACTGATAGCGCCCACGACTTGCCTATTTCACCCAACCTGCTGGATCGCCAGTTTGCCGTGACGGAGCCTGACAAGGCTTGGGTTGGCGACATAACCTACATCCCGACCGATGATGGGTTGGTTATTTTTTGCAGTCGTTATCGACCTGTTCAGCCGTCAGATTGTGGGTTGGTCGATGGATGAGCGGATGAAAAGCAGCCTGGTGACCGATGCGTTGCGCATGGCCTGGTTCAAGCGCCATCCGTCAAAGGACTCGGGGTTGCTGTTCCATAGTGATAGGGGAAGTCAGTACGCCCAGCTTCGACTTCCGAAATGCCCTCCAGGCCTACGGCATCGCCAGCTCCATGAGTCGACGTGGCAACTGCTGGGATTCTCAGTTCACTATGCTCAGGAACGTCAGTTCAATCTGACCCATGCTGGGATTGGCTCGTTGAAGGTGGAGCGCCTGCATGGCCTGAGATTCAAAACCCGGCGCGCCGCCAAGGACGAGGTCATTAACTGGCTGCTGTGGTACAACCAGGATCGTTTGCACTCGACACGGCTTTACGTAAGCCCGATGCAATACGAGAAGAACTGGCAGATGCTACAACCTTAGATACCCAACCCGGACGCCGGGTTAAGGGATACGCTTCTCGGGGGCAAGGTCAAGCGCCGTCGAAATCGTAGCCCTCATCCCATGCCCGGTCAGTTGGTCGGCATACCCCATTCGACGCAACGCTCCATTCAAGGTGTTCTCGCTAATGCGCTTGCTTAGGTCGCTCCGGTGCGCGAACAAATAACGCTGCGCGGGGACAACCTGGCTCAGCATCTGGCGCACTATTTCAAGCGTTTGGACCGACAATGGCACGACGTAAGGCGGTATGTTTGAGGTCTGTTTCCCTGCCTTGCGCATCCCCATCTTAAGCTGCTTCACTACTTCCGGCGGGATGATCCACAACCGCTGCTCCAGATCAAACTGGTCGGGCGTCGCCAAGCGCAGCTCGCCGGTACGCACCCCCGTCAGCAGCAACAAGCGAAGACCTAGACGTGTTTGGATTGCGCCACCGTAGCCACGAAGTGCAGCTAGCAATACAGGCAGCTCGTCCATACGAAGAAAGGGATTGTGTGCGACAGGAAGTCTGGGAAGCGCTACCACATCAAGGTCCGACTCGGGATTCTGGTCAAGCCCCTCCACCTTCACCAGGGCGTATCGGAACAATTGTTTGAACCAGGTCCGACATTTTTCCGCTGTCGTTAACGCCTTGCGTTGTTCGATTCCGCTCAGTAGGTGCATCAAGTACGCGACCCATTGATCAAACACCGCTTCAAAGGTGTGCTCTGCCGCATTACGAACAGAGCGACGCTGCTGTTTACGATACTCATAAGGATTGATGCCTTGAGCAACCAAGGCACGCGCCTCATCACGGCGTCCACGCCTTCTTTGAGACTTATCTGCGGGTAACTGCCCAGAGACATGCGCTTCTGCTTGCTTGCCCGGTAGTAACGGAAAAGCCAGACTTTTCCACCGCTGGCCGTCACATTGAGTGTGAGACCATCACTGTCACCGAGGGTGTAGTCATTACCTGTGATTCGGGCGTGCCGAACAGCCATTTCTGAGAGTGCCATCGCGAGCTCCTGATCAGAGTCAGGGCCAGATGCTCATCTCGCTATCCAAGCTGCTCCAGCAATAAACCGATTCAGTACGCGTCAGAATCCTGGACTTAAACGCACCGGATGGTGCTGGCGGGCAGCGTCGTGACGGCACGAAGATCCAGGCACGCCGAACCATTCCGACTTATCGGAATACAGGGTGCCTTTATTTCCTTTGGACCCCGAGTTTGCCCAGGCCCTGCGGCGGTTTTGCGATGAGCACGGCATCCGGATCATCATTGACGAAATTCAATCGGGCTTTGGTCGCACCGGGCAGCGCTTCGCGTTTTCCCGACTGGGCATCGAACCGGACCCGCTGCTGGTCGCCAAGAGTATCGCCGGGGGTATTCCGCTCAGTGCAGTGGTCGGCCGCAAGACGCCGTTCGACTCACTGCCTAAGGGAACCCTGGGCGGCACCTATTCAGTCAACCCGATCGGCTGCGCTGCAGGTCTGGCCACGCTGGCGCAGGTGAGTGACGAGAATCTGGCGACCTGGGGCGAAAGGCAGGAAAACGCCATCGTCAGTCGCTACCACGCATGGCAGGGAAAACAAGCTTTCTCCCTACCTTGGACGTCTGACCGGGGTTGGCGCGATGCGGGGTATCGAACTGACCACGCCGGAGGGCAAGCCCGCGACGCAACAGTTGGCAGCGCTGGTCGCCGCAGCCAGAAGCGCCGGGCTGTTGTTGATGCCCAGCGGCAAGGCCCGCCACATCATCCGCCTGCTCGCGCCGCTGACCATCGAACCGCAGACCTTGAACGAAGGCCTGGACATCCTGGAGAACTGCCTCGCAGAGCTGGCTTGATACGCTCTGGCGCATTGTCGGACAGGCACTGAATCCGTGGGGGTTCATTGCCTGGCCGCAAGCGCTGCCTTCACCTGTCGCGCACCGATTTATACGGTACGGTTAGCTGGCAAACACCCACAGCACTTCGGCGTCTTCCTCGCCATCGCTGGTCCACTTGTGCCCAAAACTGGAGTCGTAATACAGGCTGTCTCCAGGATCTAGAAAGACCGGTGCATAGAGTTGCGAATGCACCACCAGTCGTCCTGAAAGCACGTAGACGAAGATCTCTCCGACATGCACCGGCCACTCCGAGTATTCCCCCGGCAGCTTGGCCGTCACCCGGGTTTTGAGCGGCAGCATTCGCTTGTGCTTGAGATCGGCAGCAAACCAGATATTTTCGCAGGTGCCGGTGCTTGATACCAAGCCATGGGAATGCCGGTTCACGCTGCGTCGTCCCAGTGATGCCGGCGCATCGTCGTCCGACAGCAAGGTCACGACATCGATACCAAAACCGCTGGCGATCTTGCCGAGACTCATGAGCGTCGGCGACAGCTCGTTACGCTCTATTTTTGACAAGGCTGAAAGCGACAGCCCGGTGTGTTTGCTGGTTTCCACCAGCGTCCATTTGCGCTCCCGGCGCAGGTTGTTCAACCTGGCACCGATGTTGATAGCGGCTTTGTCGACCGTCATTTCGCTGTAGTCGGCCTGCGACCGAGCAATATCCAGATCTATGTCCATGGGGCAGCAGTACCTAAAGTATGTAAGTGAACGTCAGTCCAGGATTTTTCCGGGGTTCATCCGGCAGTCAGGATCGAATGCCGCTTTTACCCTCTTCATCAAGGCGATTTGCGCATCGCCTTTGCTGTGTTTGAGTCGTGTCTTGTTACTTTGGCCGATGCCGTGTTCAGCGCTGATCGCACCGCCCAGGGCCAGGGTTTCTTCGTCGACGATCCTGTTGATGCGCGCCGCAGCCTGCTTCAGCGCATCCCCCTCGTAGTCCGCAGGGTTCAACATATGAATCACATGCAGGTTGCCGTCGCCGATGTGCCCGACGATCAACATCTGCCCGTCCGCAAACTCTTCGTTCAAGCGCCGTTCGACGTTACGCACGAATATCGCCTGGCCACTCAATGGCACTGCTGTGTCATGGGTCACCCCGTACCCGGCGCGTTTGTTCGCTTCTGAAACGTTATGACGAACACTCCACAGGGCTTGCTGCTGGGCCGTGGACGACGCCAGGACCGCATCGTCAATGACCCCGTCCTCCAGCGCTTCACCCAGCAATTGCTCCAGAGCATCGCGCAGGTTATAGCTGTCCAGGGTTTCTGTGACCTCGATAATCAGCGCCCAGGGCGGAACCTCGGACAGCGGCCAGGTCGGACCCTGCATATGGGTCAGCACCGTCTCGATCTGCGCGCGGTTGATGACTTCACAGGACAGCAAGCGGTCGCCAAGCCGCGCACGCAGCCGAGTCAGCAAGGTCAGTGCCGATTCGATCTCCTGAAAGCTCACCATCGCCGATTCACGGTGGCGCGGCGCTGGAAATACTTTAAGTGATGCGGCAGTCACGATACCGAGCGTGCCCTCGGCACCGATAAACAGATGTTTAAGGTCGTATCCGGTGGTGTTTTTGCGCAACGGTGCCAGCCAGTTGCACAGCGTTCCGTCCGCCAGCACCACCTCCAACCCCAGGACCAGATCGCGCATGGGGCCATAGCGCAGCACTGCCGTGCCACCGGCATTGGTGGAAATGTTGCCGCCAATCTGGCAACTGCCCTCCGCCCCCAGGCTCATGGGAAAAAAGTAGCCATGCTCGGCGGCAAATTCCTGAATGCGCTGCAACACGGCACCGGACTCGACGACCATGCAGCCATCCACCTCATTCAATTCGCGTATTCGATTCAGTCGCCCGAGCCACAGCACCAGCGCAGTACCCGACGCATCTGGCGTGGCGGCACCACAAAGACCGGTGTTGCCACCCTGGGGCACGACCGCAATGCCATGCTCGGCGCACAGACGCATGAGCGCGACCACTTCCTCGGTTGATCCAGGTCGCGCCACGGCGCACGCATCGCCCTGGTAGCGATCACGCCAGTCATTGACGAACGCTTGGATATCGCTGGCTTCGGTGAACAGGTTTTCAGGCCTGACAATGGCACTCGCCGCACGAATAAACTCACTGTTTTGCAAAGCAAATCCTCCAGATTTCTGACCTTTCGGGCGTTTTCCGAAAGTATCCGGTTCCAAACACGGATCGAAAATAACGCTTGCATCCACTAAAAGCTACCTTTATCACTATAGGAGAATTTTTATCGCCAAAGGTGAAGTGAAATGTCTGATACGAGAAAAACAGCAGGCGGTAAAGGCGCGTCGCGCCGTGACTTTCTGAAGACTGTTGGCGTGGCCGGGGTCGGGATCGCGGCGGCACCTTACTTCATCGGATCCGCTCGGGCAGAAAGCAAACGCATCATGGTTCGGGACCCTGGCGGCACCTGGACCAAAGGTTTCAAAGAGTCGTTTTTCGATCCGTTCTACAAGGAAACCGGCATCGAAGTGGTGGGGATTACTTCGGCGGCAGAACCCACCGCAGAAATCCGCAGCATGGTGGAAACCGGCAATTACACCTGGGATATCGGCGGTTCCATGAGCCTGTCGAGCATCAACCAATTGGCTGCCGCCAACCTGATCGAACCGCACAAGCTCGATGATCACCCGGTGATCAAGACTATCCCCGCGCAATACCGCACGCCCTACGCCGTCGGCTCGGATATTTACTCCACCGCCATTGGCTACAACACCGAAAAGGTCAAGAAAGTCCCGCAGTCCTGGAAGGATTACTGGGACGTGAAGAACTTCCCCGGCCGCCGTGGCCTGCGCAAATATCCGTTCGACAGCATCGAACAAGCGCTGATGGCCGACGGTGTCGCACCGGCTGATCTCTATCCCTGCGATCTGGATCGCGCCTTCAAGTCACTGGACCACATCCGTGGCGACATCTCTGCGTGGTGGACCTCCGGCGCCCAGGCGACGCAGATGTTCAGCAGCGGCGAAGTGGACATGATGCCAACTTGGGTGGCGCGCATCTTGGCAGCACGCGACGCCGGCGCGCCGGTGGCCATTTCGTGGAATCAGCACATTTGGGGCGTCGATGTGTGGGCCATCCTCAAGGGCACGCCAAAGGCCGATATCTGCCGCCAGTTCATTGCCTTTGCCTGCGATCCCCAGCGTCAGGCCAAGCTCACCGAGTACGTGATGAACGGTCCGACCCAACCCGAAGCCTTCAAGTACATCCCGACCGAACGTGCCCGGGACCTGGCCACTCACCCGGACAACATCAAGCTCGGCATCGGCATCGACAACGACTATTGGGCCGAGAACAAAGCCGAAGCGCTGGACCATTTCAATGAATGGATTCTGGGCTGACTGACCTGAGGAGAGACGCAATGGCGACGACTATCAAATTGCGGGTCGATGGCGTGCACAAACGCTTCGGCTCCTTCGTGGCATTGAAGGAAACCAGCCTGGAGCTGCATGAAGGCGAGTTCCTGACCCTGCTCGGCCCCTCCGGCTCGGGCAAGACCACGCTGCTAATGATGGTGGCCGGCCTGATGGAACCGGACGGCGGCAACCTGTGGATCGACGGCCGCCTGGCGACCTACTCCCCGCCGTACGAACGTGATATCGGCATGGTATTTCAAAGCTATGCCTTGTTTCCGCACCTGACCATCGCGGAAAACATCGCCTTTCCGCTGCGCATGCGCAAGCACCCGGCGGCGCAGATCGACAAGCAAGTCAAAGACGTGCTGGAACTGGTTCAGTTGCCGCAAGTCGCGCAACGCTTCCCCCGGGAACTGTCCGGTGGCCAGCAGCAGCGAATCGCGCTCGCCCGCTGCATCGTTTATCAGCCAAGCATCATCCTCATGGATGAACCGCTCGGCGCGCTGGACAAGAAACTGCGCGACCAATTGCAGATCGAGATCAAACGACTGCACAAACAGCTGGGCACCACCATTTTGTACGTTACCCACGACCAGCAGGAAACCCTGACCATGTCGGACCGCGTGTGCCTGATGAATCATGGTCACATCGAACAGCTCGGCACGCCCAACGACCTTTATTTCCGTCCGCGCACCGTGTTCGCTGCGGACTTTCTCGGCGAGTCGAACATCCTCAGCGGTGAAGCGGTCAGCCAGGACGGTTCGGTCGTGGCGATTAACAGCACCGAACTGGGCGGCTCGCTGCACGCATCCGGCAACCAGAGCGGTACGCTGAACTGGATGGTGCGCCCTGAGCGGATGCGGCTGGCCAGCGCACCTGAGCCAGGCTTCAACGCCATACAGGGCATCTTGAACGAGGTGGTTTTCACCGGTGGCGTAACACGGTCGCTGATCACCACCCCCGGAGGCGCAATCCTGATGGTTGCCGGGCTGACGTTCGAGCAAGGCCTGGCCAGTCAGCCAGGCCAGTCGGTGTGGGTGCTTTGGCATCCGTCGGACACGGTGCTGCTGCCGGCGACGCCCAATCAGGAGGCCGCATGACCCTGGCCGCCCTCGACACCAAACTGGCGAATGCATCCATGCGGCGTCCGTTTCGCATCAAGCCATGGATGATGGTGCTGCCCGCGCTGCTGTTTCTGGTGCTGTTGATGGTCTACCCGGTGGTGGAGTTCCTCGGTCTGAGCGTGATCCGCAAAGGCGAGTTTTCGCTGTACAACTATCAGCGTCTGTTTTCCCGGGACATTTACTGGCGAGTGCTGGTCATCACGCTGCAATGTGCTGGCTGGACCACTTTGTTTGCCATTCTGTTTGGCTATCCGGTTGCCTATCTGATCGCCACCACACAGAACAAGACCCGCGCCAGGCTGATGTTCTGGCTGATGCTGCCGTTCTGGACCAGTTTTCTGGTACGCACCTTCGCCTGGATCGTCCTGTTGGGCCGCAACGGCCTGTTCAACCAGTGGCTACAGGCGGTGGGGCTGACCGACGCACCGGCCGAGCTGCTGTACAACTTCAGCGCCGTGATGATCGGCATGCTCCACGCGCTGATGCCGTTGTGCGTGATCACCATGCTCTCGGTGCTCGACAATATCGACGCCAATCTGTCCCGCGCCTCGATGACCCTCGGCGCTCCACCGGGCAGTACCTTCTGGCATATTTACTTTCCGCTGTCGATGCCGGGCGTCGCAGCCGGAGGCCTGCTGGTGTTTATCACCGCACTGGGTTTCTTCATTACGCCGGCACTGCTGGGCAGCCCACGAGACATCATGCTGCCGCAGCTGATCATTCAGCAGGTGCAGGAGCTGCTCAACTGGGAGTTCGCCGGTGCTCTTTCCGTGCTGCTGTTGGTCGCAGTGCTGGTGGTGTTTTTGGTCTATGACCGGGTGTTCGGCATGTCGACCCTGGCGGGCGGATCCAGCACGCCGACCAAACCTGGACGCCTGCGCATTCTGTCGCGCCTGGGTAACCTGCTCCTGGCAGGCCTGGGTCGGGCCAGCGATCTGTTGATTCGCCTGCTCTCGCCACTGGCGGGCTCTTCGGCAAATCGTCGCAGGCGTCCAATTGGCCGCTGGTGCCTGTGGCTGGTGGTATTGGTGATCCTGTTCTTTCTGGTGGCCCCGGCGTTTGTCATGGTGCCTATTTCGTTCACTGAAACACCGGTCCTGGACTGGCCACCGAAGGGTTTCAGCCTGCAATGGTACGACGCGTACCTGGAATCGCCGGCGTGGGTCGCCGCGACCTTGCGCTCGGTACAGGTGGCGCTGCTGACCGCCGCGCTGTCGATGCTGATCGGTACGCCCGCCGCCTTCGGCTTGATGCGCGGTCTCAAGCGCGGCAACGCCCTGGTGCTGGCCTTCTTGCTGTCGCCATTGATCCTGCCGCGAATCATCATCGCCGTCGCGCTGTTCTATCTATTTTCGAAATTGTCACTGATCGGCAGCATCACCGGCCTGGTGCTGGGCCACACCATTCTGGCCGTGCCCTACGTGGTGGTCAGCGTGATGGCGGTGCTGAAGAACTATGACCAGCGCTACGACAACGCAGCCTGGAGCCTGGGTGCCAACCGCTGGCGCGCGCTGCGCTATGTGACCCTGCCATTGCTGCGCGGCGGCTTGCTGGCGGCCTTCCTGTTCGCCTTCGTGACCTCGTTCGACGAGCTGACCCTGTCGCTGTTCGTCAGTGGCGGCATGCAGTCCACATTGCCCAAACAAATGTGGGACAGCGCGATCCTGCAGGTCAACCCGCTGCTCGCCGCCGTTTCCACCTTGCTGCTGGCGTTGATCGCCGTGGTGTTGCTGCTGGCCAATCGGCTTAGCAGCCGCGACCGCAAACGCCAGACCAATTGACCCCTATTTGAAAGGAACACCACCATGTCAGTACCCCAGTTGCATGGCATCCTGCCGCCCTTTCCAACGCCGGTCACCGCTGACGGCCGCGTGGATGAAAAAGCCCTGCGCAAAATGCTGCACATGCTGATCGAGGCCGGTGTTCATGGCCTGGTGCCCATCGGCGGCACGGGTGAGTACACCGCCCTGTCCCCTCAGGACCGCGAGCGTGTCGTCGCCATTACCGTAGAAGTCGCCGATGGCCGTATTCCGGTCATCGCTGGCATGGTTTCCCCAGGCTTCGCTGAATCGGTGACCGCTGGTAAAGCATTCAAGGCCGCCGGTGCCGACGTATTGCTGGCGGTCACGCCGTTCTACGTCTCGCCGACCCAAAGCGGTATCCGCGAATACTTTCGCGCCTACCGCGAGGCGGTCGACCTGCCGATCCTGTTTTATGACGTGCCCTACCGCACACGAATCGTGACCGAGGCACAGACCATCGCCGAGATGGAAGCCGACGGCTCGATCTTCGGCATGAAAGCCTGTAACACCGACATGGCTCACTTCAATCAGGTGCTGAACCTTACCAGCCTGGATTTCCAGATGCTCTCCGGCGAAGACCTGCTGTACCCGGCCCATGCCGCCCTAGGTGCGCAGGGCGGTATCCTCGCCTCGTCGCCGCTGCTGCCGCATTACTGGCTCAAACTGTACGAGACCTTCAAGGCCGGCCACATCGAAGAAGGCATCGCCGGGCAACGACGCCTGCTGCCGTTGTTCGACGCTCTCTTTACCGAATCCAATCCTGGCCCGCTCAAGGCAGCCATGAAAATGATCGATCAGGATTGCGGCGATGTGCTGTCGCCGCTACAAGCCCCCAGCGCAGCGACCGTCGAACAGCTGCGCAAAGCCATGGGCGATCTGCGCAGCGCCGGAGTACTGCCGGCATGAGCCAGAACCTCAAGCTGAACGCTGCGGGAGCGGCGGATGACCTGCGCGTCCCCCGGGGCGAGCTGCACGCTTACGTCTGCACAATATTCGCGGCGCTGGGCTCTGACGCCCGCGAGTCCGGGCTGATGGCTGATCATCTGGTCAAAGCCAATCTGTACGGCCACGACTCCCACGGCATCAGCCTGATTCCGCTGTATGTACGTATGGTGTGTGAAGGCAAGGTCAAACCCAACACCCGCGTGAGCACGGTACTGGACAATGGCAGCCTGATGACCCTGGATGCCGGTCGCGGCTTCGGCCAGGCGGCAGGCTTTGAGGCCATCTCCATGGCCATTGACCGCGCCAAGGAGACCGGCTCGCTGATCCTTGCCTTGCGCAACAGCCATCATCTTTGCCGGATTGGCCATTGGGCCGAACAATGTGCCGAAGCGGGTCTGGTCTCGGTGCATTTCGTCAATGTGCTGCATGGCGCGCCGGTCGTGGCACCTTACGCGGGGGCGGACGCCCGGTTGCACACCAATCCATTCGCTGCAGGGGTGCCGCGCCAGGGTAAGACACCGCTGGTGCTGGACTTCGCCACCAGCCGCGCCGCCCAGGGCAAAATGCGTATCGCCATGAACCGGGGCATCGAGGTGCCGCCCGGTTATCTGATCGACGAGCATGGCGAACCGACCCTGGACCCTGGGGTGGTCTATCGCTCCCCCATTGGCGCTCTGCTGCCGTTTGGCGATCATAAAGGTGCCGGGCTCGCGTTTGTCTGCGACGTGCTCGCCGGGGCATTGAGCGGCGCGGGAACACTGCACGAAGGCAACCTGGAGGATGGGGTGTATATCAACAACATGCTGTCGATTCTTATCGACCCTGCGCGACTCGGCGGCTGCGCGCAGTGGCAGGCAGAGCTGGAGGCTGGCGCGGCTTATGTCCAGTCTTCTCCCCCACGCCCCGGAATGGGCGAAGTGCTGCTGCCTGGAGAAGTCGAGCAACAGGTTGCGGCAACACGGCTAGCCAATGGTATTCCTGTCGATCCGACCACCTGGCGTTTGATCGCTGAGGCGGCAGCGCTGGCGGGCGTATAGACAAAAAAGAGGGAGCGAATTCATTCGCGAAGGCGGTATTTCAGGCGCTACACATGCGTCAGACATATGGCCCTATCGCAAATGTCTAGTGCCCTGAGCGGTTAATCAATTCATTTTTTGTCACGCTCAGCTTTGCTTTATGCACCAAGCTTATGAAGGCCTCAGTCGTTTTACTCCATTTGAATAGCTTGGCTGAATGCTCGTTATAAGCTTCGGTAAATTGACGGATAGCCGTTTTCAAATCGGCCACGCTGGTGAATGTGCTCCGGTACGCTCGTCGCTCCAGCTGCGCGAACCAGCCCGCGGCGTTCCGCCAGGACGCACTGCTCGGGGTGAAGTGCAATTTGATGCGTGGATGCTTTCCAGCCACGACTTGATGGCGACAGTTTTTGTGGGTCGAACTTTTATTTAGAATCACATGCAAATCCAGTCACTCCATCGGCCAGCAAAAGCAGGATGCGAGACGGCTCGGCGAGGACCTGACCCAGGATACTCATCCTCATCCAACCTTGCAGGTTAACGAGATCAGAAGACGTTAAAGCAAAGGGAGAAGCTGGCTGAGGCATGCGTATAACCAATCCATGACATTGGGCGTCTAGCATGTCGTCGCTTGTAAGAAAATGAATTAACCGCTCGGATAACTAGTGCTCGGAAAATCGGCTGTTGTGCCACAAGGTACTTTGATCATGGCAGGGATAAGGGTATACGGCGCAGGTTCGGGGGGCGTTCCGCTACAGGGGGCCCAGAACAAGGCGACTGGCCAAAGTAGCGGTAGCCATCAGCACCAGTAAACCGCCAATGACGCGCTGCAAGGACATTGGCTTGCGGCGAAACAGCCATTGGCCCAGCACACCACCTGCCAGCGAGGGCAGTACCAGGGTGGCGGCCAGTTCCAGATGGGCAGGGCTTAGTACTTTTAACGCTGCCAGCACGGCGAGCGAGCTGGCGCTGCTGATGGCGAAAAAACCGATAGCGGTGCCGCGCACTTGAAGGGCCGGCAAACCACTGCGCAGCAAATACACGATGAGTGGCGGCCCCCCCGCCGAGGCCATTGCCGTGGCAAGCCCTGAGGCCGCCCCTGCTGGCAGTGCCCATTGAGTGGCCAGGGTCTTGGGCGGTGAGCGGCCTCCCGTTTTGATCAACGACAGCACCCCGCCCACCAAGCACAGCGCCGCAGCCACCGGTGCCGTCCATTGCTCCGGCAATCTGGCCAGCGCCAGCCCCCCCAGCGGCAATACTAGCCACATCCCAACTATCAACCGTATTCCCACTTCGCGGTGAAAGGTCTTCAATGCACCAGGCCATAAGCTGATGCTGCCGACGAGGTCGAGCAGCAGCACCACCGGTATCACAAGTTTCGGGGCAAGACTGGGCAGTAAACCAAGGGTCAACATCATGGCAAAGCCAAACCCGCTGTAGCCACGCACCACACCGGCCACGAATGCCAGAACCATGAACATGTTGTACTACCCCCGCAGCAAACTCCGCCATCCCGACTCCCTGGCCCATAGCAAGCGCGTCAGCCGCGTCAAGCTTCACTCCGTCACCCAGCATGATTGCGGGGCTGTTAACTCGGATGAGTCTGCGGCTACAGGTCTCTATCGACGGCGAACGGTGACCAGGCTTGCCGTGAGGGCATGACTTCCAGGCGATTGATATTGATGTGATCGGGCAGCATGCTGACGTAGAAAATCTGCTCGGCGATATCTTCGGCAGTCAGCGGCGTGGTGCTCCCGTACATCGCATCCGAGGCGGCCTGGTTGCCTTTGGTGCGTACTAGCGTGAACTCGGTTTCTGCCATGCCGGGTGCGATATCAGTGACCCGCACGCCAGTGGCAATCAGGTCGCAGCGCAGGTTGAAACTGAACTGTTTGACGAAGGCCTTGCTGGCACCATACACATGGCCTCCTGGGTAGGGCCACTCGCCGGCCACCGAACCGATGTTGACGATGCTCGCGCCCTTACCGGTGTCCAGCAGCCTGGGCAGCACGGCATGCGTCACGTTAACCAGGCCGGTGATGTTGGTGTCGATCATCGTGTGCCAGTCTTGCAGGGCAACGTTTTGCGCCGGTTCCGGTGCCAGCGCCAAACCAGCGTTATTGACAAGGCAATGGATGTTGCGAAACCCTTCGGGCAGTTCATCGACCATCTGCTGTACGGCCTTGGCGTCGCGTACATCCAGTGAGGCAACATGTACCGGAACCTGAATACCAAGCTCCTGCTGTAATATCTCCAGGCGTTCCAGGCGCCGGCCACTGAGTACCAGTGACCAACCGGCTTTGGCAAACCGCCTTGCCGTCGCTCGGCCAAATCCCGATGTTGCACCTGTAATGAATACCACCTTGCTCATGGATTACCTCGTGGGTAGTTCGATAAAAGACATAAACCGGCCGGTCAGGCCGAGATTTCAAGGAACTTGCGTACCCGTTCGGTATCCGGGTTGCTGAAGAATTTTGCCGGCGGGGCTTTTTCGATGATCAGGCCCTTCTCCAGGAACACCACCTGGTCGGATACCGCACGGGCGAACTCCATCTCGTGGGTCACCACGATCATGGTGTAGCCCTCCCGAGAGAGGTTCTTCATTACCTGCAGCACTTCGCCGACCCGCTCCGGGTCCAGTGCCGAGGTGGGCTCGTCGAACAGGATCACTTCCGGGCTCATGGCCAGCGCGCGGGCAATTGCCACTCGTTGCTTCTGACCGCCCGAGAGGGTGAAGGGATAGGCCTCATGTTTGTCGGCCAGGCCGACTTTTTCCAGCAGTTCCACGGCATTCGCTCGAGCCTGATCCTTGGGCATGCCCTTGACATAGATGGGCGACTCCATGACGTTCTGGATTACGCTCAAATGCGGCCACAGGTTGAATCCCTGGAAAACCATGCCCGTTCTGGCGCGCAAGGTCGCCAGCTCTTTGTTGCTCATCTTGCGGCCGGTCTGTTCGTTAATGCCAATGCGCTGCCCCGCGATATGAATGGTGCCGCGGTCAGGCACTTCCAGCCAGTTGATGCAGCGCAGCATGGTCGATTTGCCAGAGCCGGATGAGCCCAGCACGCTGACCACTTCGCCCTTATTCACCACTAGGTCAATATCGCGTAGCACCTCGATGCCGCCAAAGCTTTTGGACAGTTTCTTGATGCTCACTGCGGGGATGCCGTTGCTTTGCTCAGACATGATCGAATCCTCTTCTAGCACCGAAACGGCCGGCGCGCTTGAGCGCCAGCTCCAGGCAGATGCTGATCAGCCAATACATCACGATCACCACGACGAACGCCTGGGTGGGTATGAAATAGGTGGATTGCACCGAATTGGCGGCGGCGGTGAGTTCCTGCACGGTGATGATGGTGAGGAAGGCGGTGTCTTTAAGGGCGATGATCAACTGGTTGCCCAACAGTGGGCGAGTCTTGATCATTAACTGCGGTAAGGTGATGCGCAGGTACAGGCGCAGTGGCGTGAAGCCGTGCGCCTTGGCCGCTTCAATGTAGCCTTCCGGCATCACCAATCGGCTGCCCCGCAGGATCTCCGCGAAGTAAGCTGCGTGGTAGATCACTAGCGCCAGTAACCCGGAGGTCCAGGCGCTCAGGCGCACGCCCAACTCCGGAAAACCGTAGTACAGCAGGTAGGCGAGGATCAGGAACGGCAAAGTACGCATCACGTTGATCGACACCCGCAGTACCTTCGACAGCCGGTTGCCTTCTTCCAGTAGGAACACGATCACGCAGCCCAGTACAAACGCGCAACTGATCGACAGCGCAAACAGCCCCAGGGTCGCCAGCAGACCATCGATAAACAGATCGCGTGCCCCCCACAGAATGCTCCATTCAGTCATGTCGATGGCTCCTTACATGGCCAGCCGGTTGGCTTTTTTTTCCGCTAGGCCCTGTAGTTTAAGTAGTGCGCTGATGATCAGCATGTACAGCACGGCGGCGGCGAGGATGGGCGGAAGGGGGTCGTAGGTCACCGCCGAGATACGGTTGGTGACCCGGGTCAGCTCGACGATTCCGATCACCGCAACCGCTGGGCTGCCCTTGATCAGGAATGACATCTCGTTGACCAGCCCCGGCAGGCTGGTAGTGAACATCTGCGGCAGCATGATGCGGCGGAAAAACACCCCACCGGTCATGCCACAGGCCAGTGCCGCCTCGCGCTGGTCGCGGGAGAAACTCAGGAAGGCCGCACGCCAGATCTCGGCGTTGAAGGCCGCAGTATTCAGAGTCATGGCGACGATGGCGGCGGTGTTGCGGTTCATGTTGATGCCGAAGGTCGGTGCAGAAAGGAACAGAAACAGCACTAGGGTGACCAATGGTGTAGCGCGCGCCAGGCTGATATAGAGCACCAGCAGTTGTTCGACAAAAGGGATCTTGGCCATGCGTAACAAGGCGATGCCCAAGCCCAGAGCCACTCCGATGGCGATGGCGATACCACACAGCCATAAGGTGGTCCAGGCACCTTCCAGCAACAGTAGCCAGGCTTGCGTATTCATGGCTGGATCCTTATGAGGCTTTGGACGATTAGGTGTTGCAGAAGGTGAGCTTGTCGGTGTTTGCCGCTTCGCGGATTGATCCACGAAGCAGGCATGCACTGACACAGCAAGACTCAGGAAATCAATTCATCCCGGCCAGTGTGTGGAACTGCTCGACGTTGGTGATCGACTCTTTTGGCATATCCGGGAAAGCTTCGCCGAACCACTTGGTCTGTAAGGCCGCCAACCGGCCATTTTCACGGATGTGATCCATGAAGCCGGTCAAAAACTTCAGCAACTCGGGGCTGTTTTTCGGCACTGGCCAGGCGGCGAAACCAGCACCCGACACCGCGATGCCTTTGGCAAAGGTGTCTCCCCTTGTCTTGATCAGATCGTTCACTGAAATAAGAGCGTTGATCGCGTAGTCCAGGCGACCATTGGCCAGATCAGCGTAGATCTCCGGATAGGACGGGTATTCAACCACCTTGCCGATTTTGCAGCTCTTGGCTTCCATCATTTTCTTCAGCTCTGGCAGACGGGCCAGCAGTGCACTGCCGGCCTGCACCCCCACTGTCTTGCCGCACAGGCTGGCAATATCGCTGAGGGTCTTGTCATTGGCGCGCTTGACATAGAAGTGTTGGGCGGAAGCGAATGGCGGGGCGAAGTTGAACACCCGCAGACGCTCGTCGGTCACCAGTGCACCGGTGAATGCGACGTCGTATTGGCCGGCGGAAACCGAAGCGAGCAGGCCGGTCCACGGCAGGATGTCTTGCTTAACGTCGAAGTTCTGCTGTTTGGCGTACGCCTTGAGGTCTTCCAGCAGCTCCTTGTGAAAGCCCTCAGGCTTGCCGTCGACGATGAAGTTGAACGGTGCATAGTCATCCTCGGTAGCGACGCTGAGAAAACCTTTGCTTTTCGCGTTTTCGAGGTCAGCGTGTGCCGCAAACGGCATAGACAGTACTAGCGTCGCCAGGCTCAGCTTGCGTAGCAGGCCCATGGATTTACCGGTCATCGAACTCTTGCTTGAGTACTTCATGGATGCTGCTCCCGATTGATCGAAAAGTAGTGGCCGCCCTCTTGGCGGAGGCGTTCATTAGCTGCACCAACCATAGTGAGGCGCTTGGGCACAGCGATAGGGGCAGTTCGGTACATTCCCCTGGCCAGTTGAAACGGGCAAAAAGCATGGCGCGCTATTTGCTTCGTCCATCGGTCAGCATCCTGTTACATCGGCTTTAGCCGCGTCATTGGTCTGGGCGCAAGGCGAGTGGGTGCTGACTGACGGTGGCTGAGGTTGCTGTCACAAGAGCCGGACTGGCCGGACATGTGGCAAGAATTGCGGAGCACAAGACCATGATCGATCACTTGTTCCACCTGGATTTCAACCATCAGCGTGGGCTCCAGGAACAGCTACGTGAGTCACTGGTATCGGCCATTCTGGGAGGCGGCTTCCCGGCGGATGAACCTTTGCCATCGTGCCGCAAGCTGTCTCAGCAGCTGTGCATTTCACGCAATACCGTCGCGTTGGTGTACGAAAGTCTGCTGGATAACGGCTATCTGGTCAGTCGCCCACGCAGCGGCTATTACCTGCATGCCGACTACTGTGGCGGCGACCCGCGGACCGACTTGCCACACTTCACACGCAGCCAACCCAACGGCTACAGCGACGCCAGTGAAGAAGAGCGCGCTCTGGATTGGGCCGGGCGCTTCAAGATGCTCCCCAGTTTGAAGCATGGGGTGTTGCGGCCCAGCGACTGGAGCGGCTTCACCTACCCATTCATCTACGGCCAGCCCATCCGCGACCTGTTTCCGTTGGAGCGCTGGCGCGAGGTATCGCGCAATATCCTACGCAGCGAGCGTGATCAGGGCTGGATGCGCGACCGCTTTGACCGCGATGATGAAATGCTCATTGAGCAACTGCGTACACGCGTGCTGCCCAAACGTGGCATCTGGGCTGGCTCCGACGAAATTCTTGTGACGCTCGGCTCGCAAAATGCCTTGTACCTGTTGGCCACCCTATTAATGAGTAACGGCATCAAAGTCGCTATCGAGAACCCGGGTTTCCGTGACGCCCTGAGCATCTTTGAGCTGCAAGGCGCTCAGGTGCACAAGCAGGACATCGACGAGCAAGGCTTGGTCGTCGACTCGCGTATCAACGATTGCGAGTACCTATACGTGACGCCCGGCCATCAGGTTCCCACGGGCATCTCCATGAGCACGGCCCGTCGTGGCCAGTTGCTGCAGCAGGTCCGCCAGCACGACCAGATCCTCATCGAGGACGACTACGACGCCGAGCTTAATCTCGATAACCATCCGCTGCCGGCGCTCAAGGCCAGCGACAGCAGCGGACGGGTAATTTACCTGAGCAGCCTGTCAAAAGCCTTTTCACCAGGCTTGCGAATGGGCTACATGGTCGCCGACGCCGAACTGATCAACGAGTTGCGAGCCCTGCGACGCCTTATGTACCGACATCCACCGTTGAACAACCAACGCATGCTCGCCGAGTTTCTCGCACAGGGGCATTATGACGCCCACCTGCGGCGGTTTCGCGAAGAGCACGGGCGTCGTCGCACTGCCATGAGTGACGCAGTCAGCCAGCATCTGACCAATTGCCAGCACCTGGGCAGCGATGGCTCCAGTGCCTTTTGGCTAAAAACCCCGGAAGGCGTAGACACCCAGAAACTGGCCTGGGCGGCCGCGCAGAAAAGCATTCTGATTGAGTCGGGGGCGCAGTTTTTTTTCAACCCTGCACCTCCGGCTAACTTCATGCGCCTGGGCTTTCATGCCATTGATGCTGAGAGGATTGGGCCAGGAATCGACCAGTTGGCGCAGGTGCTCGACGGCTTTTGATTCGTGCTGGCCCTTAATCGGGCCGCACGCTCAACGTGCATGTTTGGCGGAAAACTCGCCAATTACCTCCTCGAAGATACCTAGCGCCTTAGCGACCTGTGCTGGTTTGACGATGCACGGCGGCACCACATGCAAGCGGTTTTCCACGATGAATGTGAGTAAGCCGCGAGCCTGGAACTCCGCCTTCATCTGCGCCATCACCGGTGCCGCCAGTGGCGTTTTCAGCTTCACATCACTGACGAACTCCAGCGCCCAGAACAGTCCGATGCCCCGCGCCTGACCAATCAGTGGGTACTTCGCCGCCAATGCCTGCAAGCCAGGCCCCAACACTTCATGGCCAATCTGCCGGGCATTGTCGACGATGCCTTCATCGGCCATCACATCCAAAGTGGCGACAATGGCCGCCATCCCCAGCGGATGTCCGGAATAAGTCAGACCACCGGGGAAAAAGTGATGCTCGAAATAGTCGGCGATCGGTTTGGAAATCATCACGCCACCGGCTGGGACGTAGCCCGAGTTCACGCCTTTGGCGAAGCAGATCAGATCCGGGACGATATCGAAATGGTCCAGCGCAAGCCAGCTGCCCGTGCGGCCGAATCCAGCCATTACTTCATCCAGGATTACCAGAATGCCGAACTCGTCGGCCAACACCCGCACGCCCGCCATATAACCTTTGGGCGGCACCAATATGCCCGCTGTACCCGGTACGCTCTCTAGCAGAATTGCCGCGATCGAACCTGGCCCCTCGCACTCAATCACCCGGCGCAAATGCTGCAGCGCGCGCTCACACTCCTCCTGCTCGGTAGTGGCATGAAATTCGGTGCGGTACAGGTATGGGTTAAAAAAGTGCACGTGTCCACGGGCAAACTCGTTCGGCACCCGGCGCGGATCACCTGTGGCCACGATCGCTGCGCCGGTGCTGCCGTGGTACGAGCGATAAGCCGATAGAATCTTGTCTCGGCCGGTGAACACCCTGGCCATGCGCATGGCATTTTCGTTGGCATCGGCACCGGCGTTGGTGAAAAACACCTTGCTGAAGTTACTCGGCGCGTGGGAAAGGATGCGCTTGGCGGCTTCGCCACGCATCAGGTTGGCCGTTGCCGGAGCCACTGTCACCAAGCTGCGGGCCTGCTCGACGATGGCTGCGATCACCTTGGGGTGCTGGTGTCCAATGTTGGTGTTGACCAACTGGCTGCTGAAGTCCAGATATTCACGTCCGTCGTAGTCCCACAGTTTGCAGCCCTGGCCGCCGGCAATTACCAGCGGGTTCAGTGCACCTTGGGTGGACCAGGAGTGGAACACATACTCGCGGTCCAGCGCGTAGACGTAATCGTTGGAAACAGGTGTGCTCATGCTCTACCTCTTTGCCGGATTTTTGCCAGCGTTTGATCAGTAATGGGCCCGCGACTGCACGGCTGTGGCATCACCATAGAAACAAACGGCGTAAGGCTCGTAGGGCCAGATGCTGGAAAAAGTTGGGTCAGGTCTAGGAACTGGCCAACGCAAATCACGCAACTGTCCCTTGGCCTGAGGGCTGACTTGGCTAGTCTTGAGGTCACTTACCCGTTTCTTCAGGACGCCCGACAATGGCTCACAGCTTCGAAATCAACACTGCTCCTAGCAAGCTATCGCTCGCTGGGAGCCTGGACAGCCCCGAGATTCGTCAGGCCCGTGGCGATCTGGCGGCATGCTTTCGGATGGCAGCAAAGCTTGGCATGGCCGAAGGTATCTGCAATCACTTTTCCTGCGTACTGCCGGGGCATCCACAGTTGTTCCTGGTCAATCCTTTCGGCTTGTCGTTCTCGGAAATCACTGCTTCTTCGCTGTTGATCTGTGATTTCCAGGGGCGTGTGCTGGCGGGGGACGGCAAACCTGAAGCCACCGCATTCTTCATCCACGCCCAACTGCACCGGCTGAACCCGCGGGCCGTAGCGGCGTTCCATACCCATATGCCCAATGCCACAGCGCTGTGCATGCTAGAGGGCGAGCCATTCATCTGGGCCGGGCAGACGGCATTAAAATTCTATGATCGTCTAGTGGTGGATGAGCATTACAACGGCCTGGCGCTGGACTATGCCGAGGGCGAACGGATCTCGAGAGCCGCTGGGGATGCGGATATCGTCATGCTGAAAAACCACGGCCCGCTGGTGCTGGGGCCGAGCATTGCCGAGGCGTGGGATGACTTGTATTACCTAGAGCGGGCCGCCGAAGTGCAACTGAAGGCGATGGCCGGCGGCCGATCCCTGAAGCCTGTTGCGAATGAAGTAGCCAGCGCGACGTGCAGGCAGATGATGATGGGCAATGCGGAAAACGCACGATTGCACCTGGAAAGCGTAAAGCGAGGCTTGTCGGACGCAGGCTTTGAGACCTGAAATATCTGCTTATCATTCAGAGCCTCGTTGTACTCTGCATTTGGAGGATTCGCCGCAAGATGAACGGATTTTTTCAACTGCGAACTGCAAAGAGGGCTTGTGGATGATCCGCCGTAATCAAAAACGGCGAAGCCGATCGCGGCGCAAAGCACAGTGGCAGCTCCCAGGGCGTCGACGTCAGCACCCAAACATAAGATGGATATGGATAACCTTCTTCCAGCCACCGTTTCAGCGGGCTGGTGTGATCTGCCCTGGTGATGAATCAGGCCTTTCGCGCGCCATCACGCTTGAACAGCTGGCTAGTTATTTGGTCGCGGTAGGGACGGCAGTTACCTGCCGTCCCTCCGCACATACATGGACGCCCCGGGTTGCCAAGCTTTCAATCTGTGACGGCTCGATGGTAGAGATTGCACTCATACATCCGGACTTTCGGTGCGGCGTTGCCGCTGTCCCTGATGGAATCCGCTGGCCGAGTTCTCAATAGATCGTGTGCTCATGGCACGCTGTGCGGGTCAGATTTTCTTGGCCACAGTCTTACCAGTTTTGCCATCAATGCATGATCACGTGAGCAATCAATAGCGTTGGTCTACTACAGGGTTGAGTTGACGTCTTCAAGCCGCTCCGATTACGCGACGACCGTCGTGTAATCGAAGTGGAACTCGCGGTCACCGGCCAACAAGGCCGCATATAATGCGGGCGTTTTTATTCGCAATTGCAACGGCTGCCACATCGGCGTTACGCCGCTTAAGTAGCCGGCCAAGCCAGCTGTCAGAGATATCTTTTCGTTGTGCTGCGTAGATCATCGACCGTGCCCCCTGGATCAGTAGCGTCCGTAGATAGGAGTCCCCTCGCTTACTCATCCTCAACAGCACCGTCTTACCACCAGTGGAGTTCTGCTTCGGCACCAGCCAAGCACTCACCTGCCGGCCATTCTTGAAACTCTTGGCATCGCCAAGAGAGGCTACCATCGTACTGGCCGTGATCGGCCCGATGCCTGGAATCTTGGCCAGCTTGCGACTGTTTTCGTTCACGCGATGCCAGGCGACAATTTGACTCTCGATCTCATGAACCTGATGATCGCCCCCCTTCAACTGTTCCAGTAGACGCTGCACAAGCAGACGAAACGAGCCCGGCAACTCGTTGTGCTCATCCTCAATAAGCTCCGGAACACACTTGGCGATATGTGCGATGCCCTGTGGGATTACAAGACCAAATTCGGCTAGCAGCCCACGGATCTGATTAGCCTGCGCTGTCCGTGCCCTCACGAATCCCTGACGAACCCGATGCAGCGACACCACAGCCTGTTGCTCAATGTCCTTAATCGGCACAAACGCATGTTTGGCCGACCTACCGCTTCGCAGATAGCCTCAGCACCAGCTACATCGTTTTTGTTCGTTTTCACATATGGCTTTAAGAATTGCGGGGCCATCAGCCTCACATCATGACCAAAGCTGCGCAGTTTACGAGCCCAATGGTGGGCGCTTCCACAGGCCTCCATACCGATCAGGCACTGCGGCATGATGGCAAAAAATGGCGACCTGGTCGCGCTTGAGTTACTTCCTCAGCACGGTCTTGCCATGTTCATTAATACCATGCACCTGAAATATATTTTTCGCCAAGTTGATACCAACGGTCATAATCTTCATGCCGCATGCTCCTCTTGGTTTGTGGTTTCTGAAGCCCCTCTACTATGGCATGTTGAAGCCACTGATTTGTGGATGGGGGCGTCCATACCAATAGATCCGTACGTGCGGAACTAGCGCATACGGCTCCTGTCTCGGGTATGTGACGCGAAGCGATCCTCAGGGTAAGGATGTGCATTTCTGGGTCTTGGCATGTAGAGGTAGGCACGGCGTCCGTAACGTGACCATTGAAGCCGATTACGCTGGCTACGACGTTTGAGGGCTTGTCGACATAGGCGGCAGACTGCCAATCGAAACCCGCAAAGACGTATCAGATTCCCCGGCACCGCGTGGTAATTGAAGTAACCGCTCAACACGCGTTTGAGCCAGTGCCCTTGAACCCAGCGCTTCGAACCAGTCGTAGGCACCTGCAGAGATAAGCCATCCCCATCAGTTAACGTATAAGGCTTGCTGGCGGGCTTGGCTTGCTTGATCGCTGTATCTGTCAGAGCCATCAGACACCTCCTTTTAGATCAAGGAGGGGAATACAACCCAGCGGTAGACGAACCAATACGAAAATTGATGCGCAAGAAATCGTAAAAGGTTGTGCCAGCGGTGTACTTAAATGTGTACTTAAAAACCGTGGCTGGAGATGGATTCCAGTGGAATTCAGAAAACGAAAAAAGCGGCACAAGGCCGCTATTTCCGTGGCTTCCAGGCGTTCAGTGGGCCTTAGTGGAAGCAAATATGGCGCAGCGGACGGGACTCGAACCCGCGACCCCCGGCGTGACAGGCCGGTATTCTAACCGACTGAACTACCGCTGCGCGTAGCGTTGAAAGTGGTGGGTGATGACGGGATCGAACCGCCGACATTCTGCTTGTAAGGCAGACGCTCTCCCAGCTGAGCTAATCACCCTTTACCTTCGTTGCGGGGCGCATTGTGCCACAAATTTTCATAACGTGTTGATTTAATTGATAAATATTCAAAAAAATCTGAAAATCGATGAAACGATACATCCTGCAGGAACTTCAGGCAGAAAAAAACCCGCGTTAGCGGGCTTTTCCGTGGTGACCTGGCGTTCAGCATTCCAGGTTACCGAATATGGCGCAGCGGACGGGACTCGAACCCGCGACCCCCGGCGTGACAGGCCGGTATTCTAACCGACTGAACTACCGCTGCGCGTAACACTTGAAGCGAATGGTGGGTGATGACGGGATCGAACCGCCGACATTCTGCTTGTAAGGCAGACGCTCTCCCAGCTGAGCTAATCACCCTTCACTTTCGGTGTGGCGCGCATTCTACGGAGCGACCTCACCTCTGGCAAGCACTTTTTTAAATAATTTTTTCAGGCCTTCCAAAGGCTTAGAGAAGGGTTGGCCTATGGCGCCACGAAGAGAATAATGCCCCCCTTTGTATAAAGGAGAGACTCGCCCCATGTGGTTCAAAAACCTGCTTATCTATCGCCTGACCCAAGATCTGCCTTTTGATGCCGAGGCGTTGGAAACTGCACTGGCCACCAAACTGGCGCGTCCATGTGCAAGCCAGGAGTTGACCACCTACGGTTTCGTCGCGCCGTTCGGCAAGGGCGAAGATGCACCGCTGGTACACATCAGCAATGATTTCCTGCTGATCGCCGCCCGCAAGGAAGAACGCATCCTGCCGGGCAGCGTCGTGCGTGACGCGGTGAAGGAAAAGGTCGAAGAGATCGAAGCCGAGCAAATGCGCAAGGTCTATAAAAAGGAACGCGATCAGATCAAGGATGAAATCATCCAGGCCTTCCTACCGCGCGCCTTTATCCGTCGTTCATCGACCTTTGCTGCCATTGCGCCGAAACAGGGCCTGATCCTGGTCAACTCGGCCAGCCCGAAACGTGCCGAAGACCTGCTGTCCACGCTGCGCGAAGTGATCGGCTCGCTGCCGGTGCGTCCGCTGACCGTGAAAATGGCCCCGACTGCAACCATGACCGACTGGGTCAAAACCCAGAAAGCTGCGGACGACTTCTTTGTGCTGGACGAGTGCGAGCTGCGCGACACTCACGAAGACGGCGGCATCGTACGTTGCAAGCGTCAGGACCTGACCAGCGAAGAAATCCAGCTGCACCTGAGCACCGGCAAGGTGGTTACCCAGCTGTCGCTGGCCTGGCAAGACAAGCTGTCTTTCGTCCTCGACGACAAGATGGTGGTCAAGCGTCTGAAGTTCGAAGACCTGCTGCAGGATCAGGCGGAACAGGACGGTGGCGACGAAGCCCTCGGCCAACTGGATGCCAGCTTCACCCTGATGATGCTGACCTTCGGCGACTTCCTGCCGGCATTGGTTGAAGCGTTGGGTGGTGAAGAGACGCCGCAGGGGATCTAAAGGGTAATGGTTACCCCTGTGGGAGCGAGCCTGCTCGCGATAGCGGACTATCAGTCGACATAGATGTTGCCTGTAATGACGCTATCGCGAGCAGGCTCGCTCCTACATTGTTTTTGTGGTGTTACTTAAATAAGGATCAGGCCATGCGTGCACTGGCTGCATTGAGTCGTTTTGTCGGCAACACCTTTGCTTACTGGGTATTGATTTTCGCCGTCGTGGCGTTCCTGCAACCCGCATGGTTCATCGGTCTCAAAGGCGCCATCGTTCCGCTGCTGGGGCTGGTGATGTTCGGCATGGGCCTGACCCTCAAGCTCGAAGACTTCGCCGAAGTCGCTCGCCATCCGTGGCGCGTGGCCCTGGGCGTGGTTGCCCATTTCGTGATCATGCCCGGTGTGGCGTGGTTGCTCTGCCAGGTCTTCCATTTGCCGCCGGAGATCGCCGTCGGCGTCATCCTGGTCGGCTGCTGCCCAAGCGGCACCTCGTCGAACGTGATGACCTGGCTGGCCCGTGGGGATCTGGCGCTGTCGGTGGCCATCGCCGCCGTCACCACCCTCCTCGCTCCACTGCTGACGCCGGCACTGATCTGGCTGCTGGCCTCGGCCTGGTTGCCGGTGTCCTTCATGGAGCTGTTCTGGTCGATCCTGCAAGTGGTGCTGTTGCCAATCGTGCTCGGTGTGGTCGCTCAGCGCCTGCTCGGTGATCGGGTTCGCCATGCGGTGGAGGTGTTGCCGCTGGTGTCTGTGGTGAGCATCGTGATCATCGTCACCGCCGTCGTTGCCGCCAGCCAGGCGAAGATTGCCGAGTCCGGCCTGCTGATCATGGCCGTGGTGATGTTGCACAACAGCTTCGGCTATCTGCTGGGGTATTTCACCGGACGCCTGTTCAAGCTGCCGCTGGCCCAGCGTAAATCCCTGGCACTGGAAGTCGGCATGCAGAACTCCGGGTTGGGTGCTGCCCTGGCCAGTGCGCACTTCTCGCCGCTGGCGGCGGTGCCGAGCGCATTGTTCAGCGTCTGGCACAACATCTCCGGGGCGTTACTCTCGACGTACTTCCGCCGCATGAGCGAGAAAGAAGATCGGGAAATAGCGGCTCAGCAGGCCACAGACTGACCTGAAACTTGATCCCCAGGTTAATGATGGGCACTATACTGCGCAACGCGAGGACGACCTCGCGGCTCGATCGAGTCATTAATCTGGGGACGACCCCGTCAATCGACGGAGGTCTCTCATGTCCTGGATCATTCTGTTTTTTGCCGGCCTGTTCGAAGTGGGCTGGGCCGTCGGCCTGAAATACACCGACGGTTTCAGCCGCCCTCTCCCCACCGCATTGACCGTCGCCGCCATGGCCATCAGCCTTGGCCTGCTTGGCCTTGCCATGAAGGAACTGCCGCTGGGTACGGCCTATGCCATCTGGACGGGTGTGGGCGCAGTCGGGACGGTGATCGCCGGGATCATTCTGTTTGGTGAGTCGATGGCGCTGTTCCGGCTGGCCAGTGTGGCGTTGATCATTGCCGGGCTGGTTGGACTGAAAGTCAGCGCCTAGTTATTTGCCACTACGAAAAAGCCCACCCCCTTATCGACACAGACCAAGGGGAGCGGGCTTTTTTATTGAAGTGAAAACCGATCAGCTTTCGGCCAGCGCCATACGCTCGCGCTTCACCAGGGCCTTTTCCGCATGCTCAAGCTGCATGCAGCGTTCCAGGAACAGGAACATGTAGTCGTAGCTTTTGCAGACGGCCTGACGCAATTCCACTTGCAGGGATTTACTTGGGTTGGTGCCTGCCAGCGTACAGATGATTTCCAGCGCCTCCCACGGATGGGCATCGTCATACTGGGCGTGCATCTTCAACCACTTCATGGCCCGCTTGCGCTCTTCCTCGGGGAACGATGCGGGGTAGATGCCATTGGAACACACCAGCGCCGACCACTCCCCGGTCGCCCCCTCGATGGCGTAGTTGGTGGCGGCAATGGCAACGATCAGCGAATCCGCCGAACTGGTGTGCCAGCACCAGTGACTCAAGGCGTGAAGTTCAGGGGCAACTTGTTGCGCTTGCAGATCCTCCAGGCTGACACCGTGAGCACGGCTCCAGTGCACCCAGTAATCGGCATGGTTCAATTCGACGCGTATGTTGCGCATCAGCCAGCGACGCGCCATGTCCTCGCCGGGATGACGGGCAAAACGGGTCTTGGTCAGGTTCTGTGCCATATATAACGCGAACTGTTCGACCACCGGCCAGCCACCAATCAGGTAGTGACGCATGGTCTTTGCGCCGAGTTTGTTATCACGCATGCGCCTATACAATTCGTGTTCGACAACCCGGCGTTTACTCTCGCTGCAATCCTGGATCAGTTGCTGAGCCCAGGCGGGGTAACTTGCAGCTTCCATGAGGGGTCCGGTTCGGTTGAATGCATCGATCACTGTCGGGTTCCTTTTGATTGTGATTGTAAGGATCAGCAAGAGATTTCAACGGAACGTGCCAGGTGCCTTGAATAACAAAGGCTGAGGCCTGGCAGGACGACTTTGCAAACTATCGCAGGTAAACAGATGCGGGCGTTCAATCACATACCCTTGAGCGTAATCGACCCCGATCTCCAGCAATGCCTGCTCGATCTGGGGTGTCTCAACAAACTCGGCAATCGTACGCTTACCCATGACATGACCGATGTGATTGATCACTTCGACCATGGCGCGGTTAATCGGGTCGTCCAGCATATCCTTTACGAAACTCCCGTCGATCTTCAGGAAGTCTACAGGCAAATGTTTCAAGTACGCGAATGAGGACATACCGGCGCAAAAATCATCCAACGAAAAGTGACAACCTAACCCTTTGAGTTCATTAATAAATCTGATTGCACTTCCAAGATTGGATATAGCGCTGGTTTCAGTGATTTCAAAACAAATCATTTCAGGCGGAATTGAATAAGCAACAAACTGTTCACGCAAGAAGTCCAGAAACGCCTCATCTCCGATAGTTGTGCCTGACAGATTAATCGCACACATCGCTAACGGCCCTTTGCGCTGTTCGGCCATGCATTGGGCAATAACCTTGAAAACGTTCTGCACTACCCAGCGGTCAAGGGAAGTCATGAGGCCATAACGTTCGGCGGCCGGAATAAAACTGTCGGGCAATATCATGCGCCCGGCTTCGTCATGCAGGCGCAGCAGAATTTCGATATGCCCGCCACCCTGCTCGACATGACCCAGGGCCGCGATTTCCTGGGCGTACAGACAAAAGCGGTCTTCTTCCAGCGCCATGTGCAAGCGCTGCACCCAGGCCATCTCGCCGAAGCGCAGGGACAGTTCCGAATCATCGGCGTGATAGACCTGAACCCGGTTGCGGCCCTTTTCCTTGGCCATGTAGCAGGCCATGTCGGCCGCGCGCAGCGACGCTTCGAGGGTGGTCGGATTCTGCGCGACATGCACCAGCCCGATGCTCACGGTGGTCACGAACGGGCGGCCTTTCCAGACAAAGTGCAGATTTTGCACGGTCTGACGCAGGCTCTCGGCGATTTTCTCCGCGGCCTCCGGGGCACAGTTCTCCAGAAGGATGCCAAACTCGTCGCCGCCCAGCCGGGCCAGGGTATCGCTTTCGCGCAAACCGGATTGCAACAATGCACAGATATGCCGCAACAACTCGTCACCTGCCGCGTGGCCGCAGGTATCGTTGACCAGTTTGAACTGATCCAGATCGAGGAACATCAGGGCATGGCGCCCCGACTGCCGCGTCAGATGGTGCAGCGCCTGTTCCAGGCGATACTCGAACTCGCGACGGTTGGCGAGCCCGGTCAAGGCGTCATGCGTCGCCTGCCAGGACAAATTGGCGATGTATTGCCGCTCCTGGGTCATGTCGTGCAGCACCAGCACGGTACCGCTGACCTTGCCGGCGTTGCTGATCGGCGCACCGACCAACGTGACCGACACCGTGCTGCCATCCAGGCGTTGAATCAATTTGGAGTGTTCGCTGCCCCCACTGAGTTGACCGCTCAAGATGCGCTCGATCAGCGTAAACCCATCGGCCTGAGCGTTCTCGTCCAGCAGATTGAACAGCGCTGCCAGTGGCAGACCCGTCGCGTGTTCGGCCTTCCAGTGAGTCAACGCCTCGGCGGCGGGGTTCATGTAGGCAATCGCACCCTCGACATTCGTGGTGATCACGCCATCGCCGATCGATTGCAGGGTGATTTGCGCCCGGTCTTTCTCCAACTGCAGTGCATCGGCGAACGCATGGCGCTGCTTGAGCAGCTTGTGGGTGCGCATCAGGGCCAGTGCAATCAGGCCCAGGGCCGTAGCGAGGTTGGTCACCAGCAACAGCCGCAGGATCATCCGCGAGCCTTCGCCCAAGGCGTCACTGAAGGCCTTCGCCGCCGGTGTCACGCCATCGTTGATGACAAATATCTGGTCCTTCCAGCGCTTGATATCGGCATCGGTGGCCTGACCGAGCGTGATGCGTTGATGCATATCCCGCGCAACGTCATCGAGACGTACCAGGTACGCGTCGCCCACCGTCCAGAGGTCGATGGCTTTCTCGAGGTAACTGAAGTGCCGGAAGTTCAGGTACAGCCAGATCACACTGGCAACGTCATCCGGGTGGTTGCCACCCTTGAGGATCGCCAGGCGTGCCGCCTCGATATCCGGTGGCTGATGGTCCAGCGCCAGACGCAACTCGTGACCACCCTGCGGTACGGCAATCGCGTTCTGGTACTTATTGAATATCGTCTCGTCGCGACTGTCGGCGTAGAGATTGAGGTAATAAATGGCGTCTTTCTGGCCCTTGGACCACAGGCTTTCACCGGCTACATAGCCGCGAACCGCCGACAACACGTACAGGCTGACACCACCCAACAGCGCTTGAAACAGCACGACGGCGATAAATGGCCAGACGATGCCCAGCAACCGTGGCGTTCCGAGAGTCCGCGTTTGATTCATGAGGTCCCTTGTTTTAGCACTGCCAGATCAGCATCCCGACGTGATCGCTACAGCTAGACTAGGGTGCGTTCCCGGTTCCGGCAAGCAGAGGATCGGGCTCAATGCCGTACACGTGCGCCCCCTATAGATATATACCGCCAAAGCCGGTCTGGAGATCTGTTTACTGGGCACTTCGGGCTCCCCCTATCCGTTGCGGGAACCCTTTCAAAGGAGTGCAACATGACAGAGACGTCTTTACCTTCACCTGATCAACGCCCCCTGTCACCGGCGGACGAAGAATTTCGCGCCAGACAGGCCCTGGGACTCGACGATGGCCCGGATATCGAAGGCTTGGGCCTGCGCCCCACTGCCCAGGATCGAAGAGGGTTCAAGGCTATTCAGCGCGCGGCCCCCAACCTCGCGCAACACATGACCATCGACACTTTCACGGCAAAACGCATCAATGCCCAAATCACCGACATCGTGAAGGCTTTCCTGAATGGCAAGCGTTCGTTAATCGGTCATCTCGGCGCCTCTGTACTGGCTTCCGCCTCCATGGATCAACTGCGCGCGACGCCATCTGTATTCCTCCAGCGAATACTGAACACGGTCGAAGCAAAAGAGCTGGGCGACAGGTTGCTCAGGACGCTCAAGTGGTATGGCACAGGCCCTGGCGAACAGACTTCGGCGTCCGTGCGCCATCAACTGGTTTGCAAAGCCATATGCCTTTACTTGCACGCCCCGTCAGCGGATGAGCCGCAGGAAGTCGCCGGATTCCGCTGGCAAGACACGGCTCACTGGGGCAAAAGCTACCAGACCCTGCGAAACGATTTTGAACAGCACTTGCTGCGCACCAAACGGGTCACTGATGCAAAAGAGGCGGCCTTTCTCGCGCGAGCGTTCGAGACCCGCCTCTCAAAGGACTTCGCTGTGCGCGATATCCCGTCCGACCTTCCTTACAAGAGTTCGGTGGTGTGGGTGAACTTCATGCACGGCGTGCTGCTGGCAGATGAACTCGGCCTTGATCGATTGCAAACGCTGTCCTTTCAACAACTCGTCGACTTGCCCCTGGCCCGGAGCGCCGACGCCTCGCCCGAACAACTTGAGCAAATTGCGCGATTGAGGATGGGGCCGGCACTGGAATGGGCGGTCTGCTGCGGCATCGTTCAATCGCGAACAAAATCCGATTACGACGAAGATGATATGAAACGGGCGATGGCGGCTTTGGAAAGCCATAGCGAGAGCCTGAACAACGCCGTTATGACACTGGATTTGCCGCCCCCTGAAAGACTGAAGATGGCCAAACGGGTAAAGGATGATCTGTTTGGCGATGCAATGTTCGAATCGGACGGGCGCAAGTTGCTGCGCGATGACCCACCGAGCGGCGGATCCAGAGACACGCCCTCATTGAAGCTGCCAGGCTATGCATTCCTGGATGTCTATGCCGACGGCCAATTCGATGACAAGAGAAAATGGTTTGTAACCCAGTCCGACGGGAAAACACGAACAAGTCGCTGGATTAAGATCGACGACAAGCGAACTCTGCAACATGAAGAGTTTCGCAAAGATCAAATGGGGATCGAAAGGCGCGTTATTACCACATACGGTGGCAAGACGCTGCCTGATATCAACAAACAGTTTGAAACAGACTTCACAAACTACCTCTCGAAAGTCAGGCCGGCCTATCAGACCCTGATCACCAGTCTACTGACCTCACTGCCACTGGCCGACCGCCAAGCCCTTGAATGGGGTGACGTCCGCTTGCTGAGCCTGCACTTGGAAGAAAATCTGATCAAGGTAAGGGGCGACATCCGGCCAAGAAAAGGTTTCGTTCTACAGGTGACCTACAATCATGAAATCACCTATTACGAACTGATCCCGAGTGCTGGCGTCATTCGTTGCCGCCCCCACCTGAGAGTTTCAACAGTCAACGGGGTTCGCACCACGTTCCCGTTGCACGCCTCGATCCCCGGACAAACATATACTGCCGAAATCAGCACTACGCTGCTTCTCGATTGGGCCGCTCACTTAAATGGCACACAGCCCGCTGACAGGGCGCACTGCATAGCGATCCTCGGCGAGGTAGGTAACGTGCCCGCGGCTGTATCGCCAAACGCAGCCGTTAGCGAAGTGACAACGCAGGCATCTGCCCGCTTGAATGAAGTGGCCCACTACATTGCAACGAATTTCCTGTTCGTCGATGAACAGCAGTTGCATACCCAGGCCCGCGGCATGACGGCATTCGACATCATCAGGACTAGAAGCGAACAACGGGTCAATACGGCCATAGAAGTAGCCAAAGGGTTTGTGCCTTTCTGGGGCAGTATCGAGGACATTTTGTCGGGCAAAATTGACCAGATACTCATAGGCGTGGCCGGACTCGTGCTGGACCTGGCTTCATTCCTCACCCCTGTCGGGAAATTCATGTCGGGCTCGGTGCGGTTGATCCGGGCCGGGGCCACAGCCTCGCGTATGACCGTCAAAGCAAGTCTGCCTTCCTTTTCAACATTGACCCGAAAACTCCTGACTACTTCGCTGAGCAACCTCAATCCGCTGGGCGGGATTCCGACACTACTCAAGACAATGGGAAGCGGTGCGTGGAAAGGACTGCGCACGGCGGGACGCATTGGTGTTAGCGGGTTCAAGAAACTGACAGGACACGCCGACAGCTATCGACTGGTGCATAACCTGCCCCAGACAACCGATCCGGGGCGCTGGAAGCCGCTGACAAGCAATGATCGCCTGGCAACGGTCAACGGTGTCGATGATGTACTTGTGCGCAATACCAGCCCGTCGGACCTGACCCGATTCCACCCCGTCGACCCGGTGACGTCCTTGCCCTATGGCCCCCGCCTGCACAATCACAGCGACAACCTCATACAGGGCCGGTCAACCTTCAAAACGTTACCGCCTACCGAATCCCATGTCCTGGTAGAACTCCCGGAACACGCCCATGTCCGTGAAGTACTTGAGGTCAATGGTCGAACCACGCTGTTCGTTGATGACATTCCCTATCGTCTGGACGGCAACCAACTGCGCCGTGCCGACTTGATTGATGATCAGGCGATGTTCAGACCCTTGCCTTGCCGGGTACGACGTAGCCCGGGTGCCAAGGTATGCACGACCACATTCGTCACCCGTGATCCGGCACCGACGCCGGCCACTGGCAGTGTCGACGAAAGCAAAGGCTGGGCGCCGTGGTTCGGAGACAGTATCTATACGCCGGCCATTGCGGATCGGGCGATGTTGCTGAAAACCTTGAAGAAAAAAAGTCGGCTCCCGGCCACAGTGGAATTCCAAAAAGGGATTTATGGCAGGATCAAGGTGAGTATTCCCTACGGGACCCAGAATCAATTTGATACCTTCGAGGCCGGTGCCACCATCATCCCGGCGATGGACGATTCGAAGCGCTATGTGTTCACCCGACTGGATGCAGGAAATTTTTACGTCGCCGAACTGGCACAAGGTCAAAGCATAAGAGACACGCTGAATTTCAAGAAAGCGTCCACATTACCGGAAGATCTCAAAGCAGAATTGCTGACTGTCTACGCCGGATCGTTGAATGCCAACAATATGGCAAGGATTCACGGTACGGAAGCGGTGGAACGTGCGTTGAAAACAATGGACGAAATTGCCATTCCGATTGGCGGCCACGTGAACCCGCCCGATACGCTCAAGCTGCTCAAGGTCGATACCAGTCCAGGCGAAGCGGTGCTGTTCGATCACTCGACCCGAATGATTGTCACCCAGCTGCCGAAAGGTGCGACAAGCTGGTCGCGCAGCAAGGTCGCACCAGAAGCCTTCCGTCAAAGAACAGTGGAAGTGTTCGATACATTGTTCCTTGAACCGAGCATCGTGCTGAAGAATCCCGACAGCGCATTGAGGATCGACAGCACGATGGATAAGCTTCAGAACCTTATCCCTCGTCACGAGCGCCCGTTCAATGCTAGAAACATCGCCTATGCCGAAGTAGTCACCGCCACCGGGAAGCGGGAGGTTTATGTAAGTGTTTCGGGAGCGCAGGGGGCGACCGGACATCTGCCTTTGTTCAGACATAATCTTGGCGCAGATCAGGTCAAGGTTGGTGAAACGACCTACTTCAATGTTGATATGAACGAAGTTTTTCCCAGCACATCACTCCGTGTGTCTGATGAAGGCAAATTACTCGCTGTGCCAGCGACAATAAAAGAAATTGAAAGCTATAGCCCGACACTGACTCGCAAGCCCACGTCACTGGACAGCGAAAGCAAGTTGATCAGCGTGATTCGCGAAAAATACCCCGATCCCGGATCGATCGAAACGGTTAACGTCGCCACCACCATGCCACCCTGCGAATCCTGTTCAGTTGTTATCAAGGAATTCGGTTTCGATGGCGGTGAAAATGCGCTGAACGTCCTGTGGCACTGATCTAATGTTGCTGCAAATGCCCATACAGTTTGGCGTACAAACCACCCTCGGCAATCAACTGCTGGTGGTCGCCATCCTCGGCAATTTGCCCACCATCGAACACCAGCACGCGGTCGGCCTGCTTCACCGCAGACAAGCGGTGCGCAATGATCAGCGTGGTACGGTGGCTTAGAAACCGCGCCAGTGCCTGATGCAGGTTGTACTCGGTGGCGGCATCCAGCGCCGAGGTGGCCTCGTCGAGGATCACCACTTTCGGTTCGGCCAGCACCATCCGTGCAATCGCCAGGCGTTGGCGCTGACCGCCGGACAAACGCACGCCGGAACGCCCGACAATACTGTCCAGGCCGTTGGGCAGGTCTCGAACGGTCTGGTGCAGCTGCGCAATTTCCAGCGCTTGCCAGCAGGCTTCGTCGCTGCGCTCGCGGCCCATGGTCAGGTTGGCACGAATGGTGTCGTTGAACAGCGCCGGGTGTTGCAGAACCACGGCGACATTTTCGCGAACCGTTTCCAGACCGATTTCCTGCTGGGTCGAACCGCCGAAGCGGATCGTCCCGGCCAGCGGTGTGTACAAGCCCAGCAGCAATTGCACCAAGGTACTTTTGCCACCGCCGCTGGCGCCGACAATCGCGACTTTTTCACCAGGAGCGATCGACAGGTTCATCTGATTCAACACCAGCTCGTCGCCGTAACCGAAACTCAATCCCTGGACTTCGATGCCAACGGTTTCACGACCGTTGAACGGGTCTACACCACCGGGGTATTCAGGCTCATCGGCTCGGGCCAGCAGTTCGTTGATCCGCGACAGCGCGCCACCGGCGGCGTAGTAGGCGTATTGCAGATTCAGCAGCTGTTCCACCGGACCGATCATGAACCACAGGTAGCTGAACACCGCCAGCATCTGGCCGATGGAGAGGTCAGAGAACAGCACCGTGAGCATCGCCGCGGCGCGAAAAATATCGATACCAAACTGGAACAGCAAGCCGCTGGCGCGGTTCGAGGCATCGGTTTTCCACTGCGAGGTCACCGCGTAATCGCGTACTTCCCGGGCGCGTTGGCCGAGGCGACCGAGGAAGAAACCCTGACGGTTACCGGCGCGTACTTCCTGAATCGAATCGAGGGTTTCCGTCAGTGCCTGGGTGAAACGCGAGGTGCTGTCGTTCTCGAGTTTCTTCAGGTGTTTGACCCGTTTGCCCAGCAGCACCGTGGCGTAGATCACCAGCGGGTTGAACAGCATGATCAGCAACGCCAGCTTCCAGTGCATCCAGATCAGAATGCTCGCGGTGCCGACCAGGGTCAGCATGGCGACGAGGAATCGGCTGAGGGTTTCGCCGACGAATTTGTCCACGGTATCCAGGTCGGTGACCAGGTGCGTGGTCACCGTGCCGCTGCCCAGGCTTTCGTATTCCCCCAGGGAAATGCGCTTGAGCCGCTCGATCAGCCGTGTGCGAATGCGATAAACAATGTCTTTGGCCAGTGCCGCGAACAACTTTGCCTGCACCACATTGAAGAGCAAGGCGCCACAGCGCAGCAACAAGGTCACGAGCAGCATCAGGCCGATGTAGCCCGCCGCTTTCTGCCAGCCTTCGGGCAGCGCGTGGTTCATCACCTTCAGCGCCGCGTCACCGTGGCCCAGCAGCACTTCGTCCACCAGCAACGGCAAGAGCAAGGGGATCGGCACGCTGCACAGGGTCGCCAGCACGGCCACGCCATTGGCGATCCACAGGGATTTTTTGTGATGCAGGGCGAGGCGACGGATTTCCGCCCAGCTCAGACGGTCGACACGTGCAGCGGTGGGGGTGTCGTCGGGCAGGTCATGCACAGGCAGCGCGCTCCAGCCAGCGGCCGAGCAGCGGTGACAATACGCTGAGAGGCTGATAGCCATTGGTCAACAACGCCAATTGACCATCACGCTCAGCCAGCAAGGTAGGGAAACCGGCAATGCCCAGGTCCTGCACCCACGTGAAATCGGCAGCGGTTGCGGCGTGCTGATCCGCACGATCAAACGCGGCGGCGAACTCGATGCGCGGCAGACCGGCTTGCTCCGCCAGCTCCACCAGCACACTGGCGTGGGTGACGTCGCGGCCTTCTGCGTAAAACGCGTGCTGAATCAGCCCGAGCAGTTTCCACGCACAATCCGGCGCCAGACTGCGCGCGGTGACCAGTGCCCGACAGGCAGGCTCGGTGTCGTAGACAAAACCGTCAGGCAACGCACCTTCGATTTTGAACGGTTGGCCGGTGGCCTCAGTGACCGCCTGCCAATGTTCAAGGATGTAGCGCCGGGTAGTCGGCTCCAGTGCCGAACCGCTGCCGGTGCGCAAACCGCCCACCACCAGATGCACGTCCACGCCTGCCGCCTGCGCCTGCTCGACCAGCGCATTGGCCACTGGCGCAAAGCCCCAGCACCAGGAACACATCGGGTCCATCACATAGAGCAGGCGTTGCGCAGACATGATTCAAGCCTCGGAAGGGGTTTGCTTGTAGTTGTAGCCGATCGGGTGAGGCAGGTTGCGCGCCTTGGCCAGTTCGATCTGCTTTTGCCGGTCGATGGCGCTGCGGCGGGTTTTCTCACTCAGCTTATCCCAGCAATGCGGGCAGCTGATGCCGGCCACGTAGTGCTCGGACGCGCGGTCTTCGACGCTAACCGGTGTACGACAGGCGTGACATTGATCGTAGTCACCTTCGCTGAGGTCATGACGAACGGTCACGCGGTTATCGAACACGAAGCAGTCGCCCTGCCATTTGGTCTCTTCCTGCGGCACCTCTTCGAGGTACTTCAGAATGCCGCCCTTGAGGTGGTAGACCTCGTCGAAACCCTGGCTGAGCATGTAGCTCGACGCCTTTTCGCAGCGAATGCCGCCGGTGCAGAACATCGCGACTTTCTTGTGCACGGCCGGGTCGAAGTGGGCTTTGATGTAGTCGGGAAATTCGCGAAAACTGGTGGTCTTCGGGTCGATGGCGCCTTCGAAGGTACCGATCGAGACTTCGTAGTCGTTGCGGGTATCGATCAACAGCACTTCCGGATCGCTGATCAACGCGTTCCAGTTCTCTGGATCGACGTAGGTGCCGACCTTTTTGTTCGGGTCCACGCCTTCGACGCCGAGGGTGACGATTTCTTTCTTGAGTTTGACTTTGGTGCGATAGAACGGCTGCTCGTCGCAGTACGACTCTTTGTGGTCGATGTCGTCCATGCGCGGGTCGTTCTTGAGCCAGGCCATCAGCCCGTCAATGCCTTCGCGGCTGCCGGACACGGTGCCGTTGATGCCTTCTTCGGCGATCAGCAGCGTGCCTTTGATGCCATTGTCGACCATCGCTTGCAGCAGTGGCTCGCGCAGGGCGACGTAATCTTCCAGGGTGACGAACTTATACAGTGCCGCCACGACAATCTGTTGTGTCATGGGTGATTCTCCAGGTGGCTACCCTCGTAAAGGGTGAACCGGATGCGAAAAAAAAAACGCGCCGGGTAAGCGGCGCGTTGCGGATTCTAGCAAAACCGGCAGCGATTGGCTTTAGATGGCCAAGATCGCAGCCTGCGGCAGCTCCTACAAAAGCCCGATCCTGCGCAACCCCGTAGGAACTGCCGCAGGCTCGGGCCGCGTTCGGACGATCTTTTGATCTTAATGCTTGCTGCCGCCGGCACAGGTTGGCGAGGCCGGAGCTGCGTCGATCTGCGCCCATTCCTCTGGCGTGTAGGTATGCAGCGCCAACGCATGGAACTCGCCCATCAGTTCGCCGAGCGTACCGTAGACTTTCTGATGACGCTTGACGCGGTTGAGCCCTTCGAACTGCTGGCTGACCACCACGGCCTTGAAGTGGGTTTGCAACCCACGGCTGTGCATGTGGCTTTCATCCAGCACTTGCAGATGCTGCGGCTGCAACAGGCCCAGCGTCGATTCGATGCGTTGTTGCATGGTCATGCCGAACTCCGCTTAAGGCTTTTTCTTGGCTGGAGCGGCGGCGCCTTTAGGCTCCAGCTCGGCCGTCATGTCAGCCAGCAGTTTGTTGACCACAGGCACTGCGCTTTCCAGCTTGGCTTGGGTCATCTGGGCCGATTGCTGGGTCAGCTGCGGCATTTTTTCCAGGACTTTCTTGCCCAGTGGCGACTGGTAGAACGCGACCAGGTCTTTGAGCTCGGATTCGCTGAAGTTGGTGGTGTACAGCTTGACCATGTCCGGCTTCAGCTTGTTCCAGCCAATGGCTTGGTCCAGAGCGGCGTTGGCTTTGGCCTGGTAGGTTTCCAGCAAGGCTTTTTTCGATTCGGGGGCTTTGGTCTGTTCAAAGCGCTGAGCGAACATTTGCTGCACTTGCATGTACACCGGAGTGCCCAATTTGTCAGCGTGCGCCAGGGTCAGGAAAGCTTCGGCACTGGCGTTGTGGCTGGCGGTATCGGCAAAAACAGGGCCGCTGGCGCAAACCAGTGCAACCGCGGTACAGATGGCACGAAGACGAGTCATCGAGTTTCCTTTTCTAGCAGGCGAGGTAAAACCCCAAGGGCGTCCATTCTGCGCCTAAAAAAGTGTGTCGCTCAACCCCAAGCCTTGTCGGGCCTGATTTAGAGGGGTTGAATGGTCAAAATCCAGACCGATGGAACCACGGCCGGCGATCACGGCCTAAACTGCGCTATCAGACTGACAGGAGTGTGCATGATGAGCCGTATCGAAACCGACAGCCTTGGCCAGGTGGAAGTCCCGGATGAGGCCTACTGGGGCGCTCAGACGCAACGCTCGCTGATTAACTTCGCCATCGGCAACGAACGCATGCCGCTGGCGGTGCTGCATGCGTTGGCGCTGATCAAGAAAGCCGCGGCGCGGGTCAATGACCGCAACGGTGACCTGCCCGCCGACATCGCCCGGCTGATTGAACAGGCCGCCGACGAAGTGCTCGACGGCAGCCACGACGACCAGTTCCCGTTGGTGGTCTGGCAGACCGGCAGCGGCACCCAGAGCAACATGAACGTCAACGAAGTGATCGCCGGGCGCGCCAACGAACTGGCCGGCAACCCGCGCGGTGGCAAGACCCCGGTGCACCCCAACGACCACGTCAACCGCTCCCAGAGCTCCAACGACTGCTTCCCCACCGCCATGCACATCGCCGCCGCTCAAGCGGTGCAGCACCATTTGCTGCCGGCGATCAGCGAACTGTCTGGCGGGTTGGCCGAGTTGTCCGCGCGGCACATGAAGCTGGTCAAGACCGGCCGTACCCACATGATGGATGCGACACCGATTACCTTCGGTCAGGAACTCTCGGCGTTCATCGCGCAACTGGATTACGCCGAACGAGCGATCCGCAGCGCGTTGCCTGCGGTTTGCGAACTGGCCCAGGGCGGCACAGCGGTCGGCACCGGGCTGAATTCGCCTCACGGCTTTGGCGAAGCAATCGCCTCCGAACTGGCCGCCCTCTCCGGCCTGCCGTTCGTCACCGCACCGAACAAGTTCGCCGCCCTGGCGGGCCATGAACCGCTGACCACCCTGTCTGGCGCGCTGAAAACCCTCGCCGTGACCCTGATGAAAATCGCCAACGACCTGCGCCTGCTGGGCTCCGGGCCGCGGGCCGGTTTCGCCGAGGTGAAACTACCGGCCAACGAACCCGGCAGTTCGATCATGCCTGGCAAGGTCAACCCGACCCAGTGCGAAGCGCTGTCGATGCTTGCGTGCCAGGTGCTGGGCAACGACGTCGCCATCGGTTTCGCTGCGAGCCAGGGTCACCTGCAACTGAACGTGTTCAAACCGGTGATCATTCATAACCTGCTGCAATCGATCCGCCTGCTGGGCGATGGCTGCAGCAACTTCCAGCAACACTGCATCGCTGGCCTTGAGCCGGATGCGGAGAAAATGGCTGAACACCTGGAACGTGGGTTGATGCTGGTGACGGCGCTGAACCCGCATATTGGCTACGACAAATCGGCGGAGATTGCCAAGAAGGCTTACGCCGAAGGGCTGACGTTGCGTGAAGCGGCGTTGCAGCTGGGGTACCTGACCGATGAAGAGTTTGATGCGTGGGTAAGGCCGGAGAATATGCTGGAGGCCGGTGCCAAGGGTTAAGTTTTGCAGTGACAGTTATCCGCCATCGCGAGCAGGCTCGCGCCCACAATTTTGACCGCACCTCCCTGAAAGAGCTCGGTCACCTGTGGGAGCGAGCCTGCTCGCGATGAACGATAACGCGGTCTAACCGGCCTCCATCCGCATCCGCCGCGCCCGAAGCCCTGCGATCAACGAAGGCCCCAACGCCACCAGCGCCGACCCCACCACCACCAACACCGCCCCGCCATAACCCAGACCGTTGATCGTCTCGGCATGCACAAACTCTGGCCACAACCACGCGGCCACGGCCACCGCAGCGAACGTCACCAATGGCGTGATCGCCAGCGTCGCACTCACCCGCGAAGCTTCCCAATGGGCCAACGCCTCGGCAAACGCGCCATAGGCAATCAGGGTGTTCATGCAGCACGCCAACAGCAACCAGCCTTGCAGCGGATTCAGTTGCAGCGCTTCCAGCGGATGAACCCACGGCGTCAGCAACAACCCGCAAAACAGGTAGATCACCATCATCACCTGCAATGAATTCCACACCGTGAGCAATTGCTTCTGGCCCAGTGCGTAGAAGGTCCAGACCGTGGACGCCAACAACACCAACAGCACGCCGGCGGTGTAGTCGGTCAGTGAAGTGAGCAACTCACTCAAGCGCTGATTGAAAAACAGTGCGAAGCCGATCAGCAGCACCAGCAAGCCGATCCCCTGCCCGACGCTGAACCGCTCCTTGAACACAAACAGGCTGGCGATCAACAACATGATCGGGCCCATCTGCACCACCAGTTGCGCGGTGCCGGGGCTGAGCAGGTTCAGGCCCATCAAATACAGCACGTAGTTACCCACCAGCCCGAGTACTGCCATCAACACCAGCCAGCCTCCGCGCGGGCCGAGGACTTTGCGGCTCGGCAGGCGTCTGGTCGCCGCCAGGTAAATGAACAGGCAACCGCCGGACACCATCAGGCGAAACCAGGTCACCGTTACCGGGTCCATCACCAGCAGCACTTGCTTGAGTTTGATCGGCAGGATTCCCCACAACAACGCGGTCAACAAGGCCAGGAACAGACCATAAACCCAGCGACCCGATGAAATGTGCATGCGTACCCCGAAGCCCAGTGGCGAGAACCGCCATTCTAGGCTCACTGTCCGGCGGCACACAGGGGCAGTTGGCGACTGGCCGCAAATGAAACTGTGCAGGTCGAAGCCGTAAATTGGCGATGCGCCGTCGATCAGTTGACCAGGCCCGGGCGATTGAGGCTTACATCGAGCGGGTGCCGCTTTTGCGTAGGAACCTCTATACCGCGGCGGCGCCATTCGCGAGCAGGCTCGCACAGTTGATCGCATTCCAATGTGGGAGCGAGCCTGCTCGCGATAGCGATTAATCAGCCAACACAGATTTTCCGACCTTAACGCACCGCTTCAAACAACCCGGTCGCCCCCATCCCACCGCCAACACACATGGTGACGACGCCGTAACGCAAATTGCGCCGCTGCAACTCACGCACGATATGCCCGACCTGACGCGAACCGGTCATGCCAAACGGATGACCGATGGAAATCGAGCCGCCATTGACGTTGTACTTCTCGTTATCGATCTCCAGCCGATTGCGGCTGTACAGGCACTGTGAGGCGAACGCTTCGTTGAGCTCCCACAAATCGATATCCGCAATCTGCAGACCCTTGGCCTTGAGCAACTTCGGCACCGAGAACACCGGGCCGATGCCCATTTCATCCGGCTCGCACCCCGCCACGGCAAAACCACGGAAGAAGGCTTTGGGTTTCAACCCCAGCTCCAGTGCTTTTTCCAGGCTCATCACCAGGGTCATGGAGGCGCCGTCAGACAGTTGCGAAGAGTTGCCGGCGGTCACCGAGCCGTCCTCGGCAAACACCGGTTTCAAACCGGCCAGGCTTTGCAGCGTGGTGTCCGGGCGGTTGCAATCGTCGTGATCGACGATGCCGTCGAGGATTTGCACCTGGCCTGTGGCCTTGTCTTCAACGCGATACTTCACGGCCATCGGCACGATCTCATCGTCGAACAACCCGCCAGCCTGAGCCTGAGCCGTACGCTGCTGGCTTTGCAGGGCGTACAGATCCTGTTCTTCGCGGCTGAGGTTATAACGACGTGCGACGATTTCGGCGGTCTGCCCCATCGGGAAGTAGATGCCCGGCACCTGTTCTTTGAGCAGCGGGTTGATCAGGTTGTCGGTATTGACGCTTTTCATGGTCAGGCTGATGGACTCGACGCCACCAGCGACGATGATGTCGCTGCAACCCGAGGCGATCTGGTTGGCGGCAATGGCGATCGCCTGCAAGCCCGACGAACAGAAACGGTTGAGGGTCATGCCGGCGGTGCCGATGCCCAGACGCGACAGCACCGCGACGTTGCGACCGATGTTGTAACCCTGGGCGCCTTCGTTGGAGCCAGCACCGACAATGCAATCTTCGACGCTGGCCGGGTCGATGCCCGTGCGCGCCAGCAGTGCATTGACGCAGTGAGCCGCCATGTCGTCCGGACGGGTCTGGTTGAACTTGCCGCGAAAGGATTTGGCCAGGCCGGTCCGTACGCTGTCGACGATCACCACTTCACGCATGGCATACCTCATTGTTGTTGTCGGTTGAGAGTGGACCGAGCATAAGCCCCCCAAATGACCAACCGCGACAATCATTCACCTCGCGTATGCGTAACCATCGCCTCACTTCTTGCGCTTCTTCTCCTGTTTGTCGGATTTCACGAACGCCTCTTCCAATGCCTGGTTGAGGGTGCGCAGGACTTTGACACGAGCCCAGCGCTTGTCATTGGCTTCCACCAGGGTCCAGGCCGAGATCTCGGTACTGGTGCGGTCGACCATGTCGCCGACCGCGGCCCGGTAATCGTCCCACTTGTCGCGATTGCGCCAGTCATCTTCAGTGATCTTGAAGCGCTTGAAAGGGATCTGTTCGCGCTCCTCGAACCGCTCCAGTTGAGCCTGTTTGTCGATGGCCAGCCAGAACTTGACCACGATCACCCCGGCATCGGCGATCTGCTCTTCGAAGTCGTTGATCTCACCGTAGGCGCGTAACCAGTCCGCCTTGCTGCAAAAGCCTTCGATGCGTTCCACCAGCACCCGCCCGTACCAGGACCGGTCGAACACGGTGAATTTGCCCCGCGCCGGAATATGTCGCCAGAAACGCCACATATACGGGTGCGCCCGTTCCTCTTCGGTGGGCGCCGCGATCGGCACGATGCTGTATTGGCGCGGGTCCAGCGCCGCGGCCACCCGCCGGATCGCCCCGCCCTTGCCTGCCGCGTCGTTGCCTTCAAACACCGCGATCAAGGCGTGGCGGCGCATGCGTTTGTCGCGCATCAACCCGGAGAACCGCGCCTGCTCGGTGATCAACTGCTCTTCATAATCGTCCTTGTCCAGGTGCAGCGTCAGGTCCAGGCTGTCGAGCAGGTTCACCTGATCGACGCTGCTGGCCAATGGCGCGGCGCTGACTTTATCCGGGTGAATCCTGGGGCGTTTCAACGCACTTTGCAGGCCTTCGAGCAGAATCTTGCCGACCGCCAGGCTCCGATAGCGCGGGTCCATCCCGGCAATCACATGCCACGGTGCATAGTCGCGACTGGTGCGACGCAAAATACGTTCGCCATACTTCACGAACTTGTCGTAAGTCTCGGATTGCTGCCAGTCCAGCGGGCTGATACGCCAGCTGTGCAGAGGGTCATCGGCCAGGGCCTTGAGCCGCGCTTTCATTTGTTTTTTGGACAGGTGAAACCAGAACTTGAAAATCAGCGCGCCTTCGTCGCACAGCATCTTCTCCAGTCGCTCGGCCGCATTGATGCCTTGATCGAGCCTGGGATCCTTGAACACACCATGAACCCGGCCCTGCAACATCTGGCTGTACCAGTTGCCGAAGAAAATCCCCATGCGGCCCTTGGCCGGAAGCATCCGCCAGTAGCGCCAGGCCGGCGGTCGCGCCAGCTCTTCATCGGTCTGCTGATCGAACGTGCGGACCTCGATCAATCGCGGGTCCATCCATTCGTTGAGTAGCTTGACCGTTTCACCCTTGCCGGCGCCTTCGACGCCGTTGATCAGGATGATCACCGGAAAGCGTTTCTGCTGCTGAAGTTCGAACTGAGCTTCGAGCAAGGCTTCACGCAGCGCCGGCACTTCGGCTTCATAGGTTTCTTTGTCGATGACGTGGCCGATTTCGGCAGATTCGAACATAGGCGGCTCCCTTCCTGGATTGAGCAAGACTAGCGGATTGACCTCTCCAGTGTGGGAGAAATCCCATTTTCGCTGTTCGGGCCACCCCGGACGTTGCCATGGATCAAGCACCCCGCTGGCTATCGGCTAGAATGGCCGCCTTGCCGTTGCCGAGCCTGCCATGAAACCTGTATTGCCCCACGCCCAACTCGACTGGGACGACCAAGGTCGTCCGTATTCTCGCGTGTTCGATGATGTGTATTTCTCCGACAAGTCGGGGCTGGACGAAACCCGCTATGTGTTCATCGAACAGAACCGTTTGGCGGAACGCTTTGCCGAGTTGCCGGAAGGCGGGCGCCTGGTCATCGGCGAGACGGGTTTCGGCACGGGGCTGAACTTCCTGTGTGCCTGGCAGGTGTTCGAGCAACACGCGGTGGCCGGTGCGCGACTGCATTTTGTGAGTGTCGAAAAGTATCCGCTGAGCCTGCCTGATTTGCAGCGAGCGCTGGCCTTGTGGCCGGAGCTCAAACCATTTGCCGATCAACTCCTGGCGCAATACGTGGCGATCCATCAGGGCTTTCAGCGTCTGGTGCTGGACAATGGCCGTGTCACGCTGACCTTGCTGATCGGCGATGCACTGGAGCAGTTGCCTCAACTGGACGCCCAAATAGACGCCTGGTTTCTCGACGGTTTCGCTCCGGCGAAAAACCCGGACATGTGGACCGCCGAATTGTTTGCCGAGCTGGCCCGTCTGGCGGCACCCGGCTCGACCATCAGCACGTTCACCAGCACCGGTTGGGTGCGCCGCCTGTTGAATGCGGCGGGTTTCAAGATGAAGCGCACGCCAGGCATCGGCCACAAATGGGAAATCCTGCGAGGCGTGTTTCTTGGCTGGCCTGAATCGGTAGAGGCGCCCGCATTGGCCAAACCGTGGTTTGCGCGTCCGACGCCGCTGACCGGCGAACGACATGCCCTGGTGATCGGCGCTGGCCTGGCCGGTTGCGCCAGCGCTGCCAGCCTTGCAGCGCGGGGTTGGCAAGTGAGTCTGCTGGAGCGTCACGATGCGCTGGCGCAGGAAGCTTCAGGCAATCCTCAGGGCGTGTTGTACCTCAAGCTTTCGGCACACGGCACGGCGTTGTCACAATTGATCGTCAGTGGTTTCGGTCACACCCGACGCGTGCTTGAGCAGTTGCAACGGGGTGTCGACTGGGACGATTGCGGCGTGCTGCAACTGGCCTTCAACGCCAAGGAGGCCGAGCGTCAGGCGCAATTGGCGGCGGCGTTCCCCGCCGACTTGCTGCACCTGCTGGATCAACCCCAAGCGCAGGCTCAAGCCGGTATCGGCCTCGACCATGGCGGCCTGTACTTTCCCGAGGGCGGCTGGGTTCATCCACCGGCGTTGTGCCAATGGCAGGCTTCGCATCCGAATATTCAACTGCTCGCGCACCACGACGTGCTTGAACTGCGCAGGGCCGCTGGCCAGTGGCAAGCCTGGGATGGAGAGCGCTTGCTCGCCAGCGCGCCAGTCGTGGTGCTGGCCGGTGCTGCCGACATTCAGCGTTTCCCCCAAAGCGCCGACCTGCCGCTCAAACGCATTCGCGGGCAAATCACCCGGCTGGCACAAACCCCGCAAAGCCAGCACCTGGCCACCGTTGTCTGCGCCGAAGGTTATGTGGCACCCGCTCGCGTGGGTGAGCACACACTCGGTGCCAGTTTCGATTTCAAGAACGATGATCTGACCCTGACCGTCGCCGAACACCTCGGCAACCTGGCCCTGCTCGAAGAGATCTCGTCCGACCTGGCCGCTCGCCTGCATGTTCAGGATCTGGATCCGCAGCAACTTGAAGGACGCGCAGCTTTCCGTTGCACCAGCCCGGACTATTTGCCGATCGTCGGCCCGTTGGCCGAACAAGCAGCGTTCGCCGACGCCTACGCCGCTCTGAGCAAAGATGCCCGGCAAGTACCGGATATTGCCTGCCCCTGGCTAGAGGGGTTTTACGTCAACAGCGGCCATGGTTCTCGCGGCCTGATCACCGCGCCGCTTTCTGGAGAGCTGCTGGCCGCATGGCTTGATAACGAACCATTGCCCCTGCCGAAGGCCGTCGCCGAGGCTTGCCATCCCAATCGTTTTGCCATTCGCAAACTGATCCGCGGAAAAGTCTGACGGCTCGACTTATAACTTATCGGTCTAAAACTCCCACGATCCCACTGGGTCAGTTCCTGAGTACCCGCCATTTTGGCGCGGTATCGATTGACCCTCCCCAACGGAAAAACCGGTAAGGAATTTATGTGCGGATTAGCTGGCGAGTTACGTTTTGACAATCAACCTGCAGACCTCGCGGCGGTTGAACGAATCACCCATCACCTGGCACCTCGCGGCCCTGACGCATGGGGCTTTCAAGCCCAAGGGCCGATTGCCCTGGGCCATCGTCGCCTGAAAATCATGGACCTGTCGGACGGCTCGGCGCAGCCGATGACCGACAACCAACTGGGCGTGTCCCTGGCCTTTAACGGCGCGATCTACAACTTTCCGGAACTGCGCACCGAACTTGAAAGTCTCGGTTACGCCTTCTATTCCGGGGGCGACACCGAAGTGCTGCTCAAGGGTTATCACGCCTGGGGCGAAGCGCTGCTGCCCAAGCTCAACGGCATGTTCGCATTCGCCATCTGGGAGCGCGATGCCAAACGCCTGTTCCTCGCCCGCGACCGTCTCGGCGTCAAACCGCTGTACCTGTCGCGTACCGGCTCGCGCCTGCGCTTTGCCTCGTCGCTGCCGGCGTTGCTCAAGGGCGGCGACATCAACCCGATCCTCGATCCGGTGGCGCTTAATCACTATCTGAATTTCCACGCGGTAGTCCCGGCCCCGCGCACCCTGCTGGCCGGTATCGAAAAACTGCCACCGGCGACCTGGATGCGCATCGAAGCAGACGGCACCACCGAGCAGAAAACCTGGTGGACCCTGCCCTACGGCCCACACGCCGACGAGATGAATCTGACACTCGAAGACTGGCGTGACCGTGTGCTCGACAGCACCCGTGATGCCGTGGCGATCCGTCAACGGGCGGCGGTCGACGTCGGAGTCCTGCTGTCAGGCGGTGTCGATTCGAGCATGCTGGTGGGTCTGTTGCGGGATGTCGGGGTGGAAAACCTGTCGACCTTCTCCATCGGTTTCCAGGATGCCGGCGGCGAGCGCGGCGACGAATTCCAGTATTCGGACCTGATCGCCAAACACTACAACACGCAACACCATCAACTGCGCATCGACGAAAAAGAGATCATCGAGCAACTGCCCGCCGCGTTCCGCGCCATGAGCGAGCCGATGGTCAGTCATGACTGCATTGCGTTCTACCTGCTGTCTCGGGAAGTGGCCAAGCATTGCAAAGTGGTGCAGAGCGGCCAGGGTGCGGACGAGCTGTTCGCCGGTTATCACTGGTATCCGCAGGTGGACGGCGCTGCCGATCCATACGCGGCCTATCGCGATGCGTTTTTCGACCGCAGCTACGATGACTACGCCGCCACCGTGCAGCCGAAATGGCTGACAGCGAATGACGCTGCTGGTGACTTCGTGAAGGAACATTTCGCACAGCCCGGTGCCGACGACGCGGTGGACAAAGCCCTGCGCCTGGACAGCACGGTGATGCTGGTGGACGACCCGGTCAAACGTGTCGACAACATGACCATGGCCTGGGGCCTGGAAGCGCGCACGCCGTTTCTCGACTATCGCCTGGTGGAATTGTCGGCCCGAGTACCGGGCAAGTTCAAACTGCCGGACGGCGGCAAGCAAGTCTTGAAAGAAGCCGCGCGACTGGTGATCCCGAGTGAAGTGATCGACCGCAAGAAAGGTTACTTCCCGGTTCCTGGTCTCAAGCATTTGCAGGGCGACACGCTGAACTGGGTTCGCGAATTGCTACTCGATCCGAGCCAGGATCGCGGCCTGTTCAACCCCGCGATGCTCGACCGTCTCCTGACCGATCCGCAAGGTCAACTGACCCCGTTGCGCGGCTCCAAGCTGTGGCAACTGGCGGCCCTGAACCTGTGGCTCAGTGAACAAGGAATCTGATCATGAAACCCCACGCCACGGCTTACAGCCAACGTTTGCTGCGCGGTCAGGCGCCCTCTTACGAACGCTTGCAGGCGCGCCTGGCCGAAGACGGCAGTGAATTGGGCGCGGCGCCGATTGCCGTGCATTGCGGCTGGGGCCGGTTGCTGATCGGCCACACCTTCCCCGATGCGGCGAGCCTCGCCCAGGAACTGCTCAACGAGCAGACCGGCGAGCGCGACATCGCCCTGTACGTTGCGGCACCGCAGCAAGTGCTGGGGCTGGAGCCGGCCCAGCTGTTTCTTGACCCGTCCGACACCTTGCGTCTGTGGTTCAGCGATTACCGCCCGTCCACCCGGGTGTTTCGCGGCTTTCGCATACGCCGGGCACAGGCCGACACGGACTGGCTCGCGATCAATCAGCTGTACCAGGCGCGCGGCATGTTGCCGATCGACGCCAGTCTGCTGACCCCTCGCCATCAGGGCGGCCCGGTGTACTGGCTGGCTGAAGACGAGGACAGCGGCGCGATCATCGGCAGCGTCATGGGCCTGAACCACCACAAGGCCTACAACGATCCGGAAAACGGCAGCAGCCTCTGGTGCCTGGCCGTCGATCCGCATTGTTCGCGACCGGGCGTCGGTGAAGTGCTGGTGCGGCATTTGATCGAGCACTTCATGAGTCGTGGGCTGAGTTACCTGGACTTGTCCGTGCTGCACGACAACCGGCAGGCAAAAAGTCTTTATGCCAAACTCGGCTTTCGCAACCTCTCGACCTTTGCCATCAAGCGCAAAAACGGCATCAATCAACCGTTGTTTCTCGGCCCCGGCCCCGAAGCCGAATTCAACCCGTATGCGCGGATCATCGTCGAAGAAGCTCATCGACGCGGCATCGAGGTACAGGTCGATGACGCGGATGCCGGCCTGTTCACCCTGATCCATGGCAGTCGTCGCGTGCGTTGCCGTGAATCCCTGAGCGACCTGACAAGCGCCATCAGCATGACGTTGTGCCAGGACAAAAGCCTGACCCACAAAGTACTCAAGGCCGCCGGCCTGAACCTGCCGTCGCAGCAACTGGCGGGTAATGCCGATGACAATCTGGCGTTTCTCGATGAGCACGAACGGGTGGTGGTTAAACCCCTCGATGGCGAACAGGGTCAAGGGGTCGCGGTGGATTTACGCACCATCGAAGAGGTTCAGCAGGCCATCGAATCGGCCCGCCAGTTCGACAGCCGCGTGCTGCTGGAAAGCTTCCACGAAGGCCTCGACCTGCGGATTCTGGTGATCGGTTTCGAGGTCGTGGCTGCCGCGATTCGTCGCCCGGCAGAAGTGGTGGGCGATGGTCAGCATTCCATCGGCGCGCTGATCGAAGCCCAGAGTCGGCGTCGTCAGGCGGCCACCAGCGGTGAAAGCAAAATCCCGCTGGACCATGAGACCCAGCGCACCCTGCATGCCGCGGGTTACGACTACAGCAGCATTCTGCCGGCCGGCGAGCATCTGTTCGTACGGCGTACGGCGAATCTTCATACCGGCGGCATTCTGGAGGACGTGACGGCGATCCTGCATCCGACCTTGGTGGATGCAGCGGTGCGCGCGGCGCGGGCGCTGGATATTCCGATGGTCGGATTCGACCTGATGGTGCCGGCCGCCGATCAACCGGAATACGTGTTTATCGAAGCCAATGAGCGCGCAGGCCTTGCCAACCATGAACCGCAGCCGACGGCTGAGCGGTTTGTGGATTTGTTGTTTCCCCACAGTCAACCGGCGGCCTCTTAAATGTGTGTTGCCTGAACTGGCGCCATCGCGGGCAAGCCCGCTCCCACAGTTAACCGCGTCCCCCTGAGGGAGCGAACCTGCTCGCGAAGGCGCCAGTCCAGGCACCAAGATTTTCTCCCCTCATCGAAACCATCGATGTTCGTTACTCATCAGGAGTTTCCATGACCCGCAAAATTCCCGAACCGGACCTGAACTACCTGCAAAAAGTCCTGCTGGAAATGCTCGCCATTCCCAGCCCGACCGGGTTCACCGACACCATCGTGCGCTACGTGGCCGAACGGCTTGAAGAGCTGGGCATTCCGTTTGAAATGACCCGGCGCGGGACCATTCGCGCCACGCTCAAGGGCAAGAAAAACAGCCCGGACCGGGCGGTCTCTGCGCACCTGGACACCATTGGCGCGGCGGTTCGCGCGATCAAGGACAACGGCCGCTTGACCCTGGCCCCTGTCGGTTGCTGGTCCAGCCGTTTTGCCGAAGGCAGCCGGGTCAGCCTGTTTACCGATAACGGTGTGATCCGTGGCAGCGTGTTGCCGCTGATGGCTTCCGGGCACGCCTTCAACAGCGCTGTGGATGAGATGCCGATCAGTTGGGATCACATCGAGTTGCGCCTGGACGCCTATTGCGCCACCCGCGCCGATTGCGACTCCCTGGGAATCAGCGTCGGCGATTTCGTCGCCTTCGACCCGTTGCCGGAGTTCACTGAAAGCGGCCACATCAGCGCTCGTCATCTCGACGACAAGGCTGGGGTTGCGGCGCTGCTGGCGGCACTGAAAGCGATCGTCGACAGCAGTGAAGAGCTGATGATCGACTGTCATCCGCTGTTCACCATCACCGAGGAAACCGGCAGCGGCGCGGCGGCGGCATTACCGTGGGATGTCAGCGAATTCGTCGGCATCGACATCGCGCCGGTCGCACCGGGCCAGCATTCCAGCGAACACGCGGTCAGCGTGGCGATGCAGGATTCCGGCGGGCCTTATGACTATCACCTGTCGCGGCATCTGCTGCGCCTGGCCAGCGACAACGAGCTGCCGGTGCGTCGCGATCTGTTCCGCTACTACTTCAGCGATGCTCACTCGGCGGTCACCGCCGGCCATGACATTCGCACTGCCCTGCTCGCCTTCGGCTGCGATGCCACTCACGGCTACGAGCGCACCCACATCGACAGCCTCGCCGCGCTCAGCCGTTTGCTCGGTGCCTATATCCTCAGCCCACCGGTGTTCGCCAGCGATGCGCAGCCGGCCAAGGGTTCGCTGGACCGGTTCAGTCATCAGATCGAACACGACACCCAGATGGAAAGCGATACGCGTGTGCCGTCGGTGGATAGCCTGGTGGGGCAGCGCTCGGATAACTGAGTCTTGCTTGAGATGTGCTGCGATTGAAAGATTGCCATCGCGAGCAGGCTCGCTCCCACAGGTGACCGCGTACTCCTGTGGGAGCGAGCCTGCTCGCGATAGCGGTAGATCAGACAACACAGAACCCCAAGCTAGCCGCCGTCGGTCATTCGCCGTAGCATCGCGCCATTGTTTAGCCGAGGTGCCTATGCTGATTCCCTACGACCAACTTGAAGTCGACACCCTGACCCGCCTGATCGAGGATTTCGTGACCCGTGACGGCACGGACAACGGCGATGAGACGCCGCTGGAAACCCGTGTACTGCGCGTGCGCCAGGCGTTGACCAAAGGCCAGGCACTGATTGTCTTCGATCCGGAAAGCGAGCAATGCCAGTTGATGCTCAAACACGATGTGCCCAAGCACCTGTTCGACTGAGGCCTTCAGCGTCCTTTGTTTTTTGCCAGTTTGACCTGGATGCGATCGTAGACCTCGGAGCGGTGCACGTTGACGTTCTGCGGCGCTTCGACGCCGAAGCGCACCGTGTTGCCATTGACGGCCACAATGCGCACCGAAATGTCGTCACCGATGGAAATTAGTTCGCCCACAACGCGACTGAGTACAAGCATGGCATTTGTCCTTCAGGGTTTATCGAACCCCGAAGATGCCCGGCGCGCAGCAAGCCTTCAATGCGATGGCAGCAAAACAGTCCCGCCCTACAGCGCAGGACGAATCCCGCTTACGGAAACGTCTGACAAACCCTTTGAATGAAGGACTAATCCTTCAGGCAGCGGAAAAGCGCGGGCCGAACAGGATGACACTGGCCCCGATCACACACAGGGCCACGCCGATCCAGTCCGAGCCCAACGGGCGAATCCGCTCAACCACCGCCAGCCATCCGATCGACGCAATGATGTAGATACCACCGTAAGCCGCGTAGGCGCGACCGGCGTAGGTTGATTCGATCCGGGTCAACAGCAACGCGAACAAGGTCAGGCTCAGCAGCGCCGGAATGACCCACCAGGCGCTTTTGCCCTGGCGCAGCCACATCCAGAAAGCGAAGCAGCCGGCGATTTCGAACAGCGCGGCGAGGAAAAACCACAGGTAATTGAGCATGTAAATGTCCCGCGAGGATGACCGGTTGCGGCCACCCTAACGACGACGTTGCGTGCGGGCAAGTTCAGCCTGCGGTTTGTTTGGCCTTGGCGCGCATTTTGTCGGCCATCACGGTCATTTCGTTGTAGAGCAGTTGCGGGTTCTTCTGCTTGAGCGCCCAGGCCATGCGGCCCTGTTCGTGGGGCAGAATCATGAACTCCCCGGCGGCAACATGTTCATAGATGTAGTCGGCAATGTCGGCAGCGCTGATCGGCGAGCTTTCCAGCAACTTGCCGACCTGGGCCTTCATGGCCGGCGTCGGGCCGCGGAAAGAGTCCAGCAGGTTGGTCTGGAAGAACGACGGGCAGACCACGTGTACACCGACTTCCTGCTGCGCCAGTTCGATCAGCAGGCTTTCGGACAATGCCACCACGCCCGCCTTGGCCACGTTGTAGTTGCTCATGGCCGGGCCTTGCATCAACGCGGCCATCGAAGCGATGTTGATGATCTTGCCCTTGCTTCTTTCCAGCAGGGGCAGGAACGCCTTGCAGCCCTTGACCACGCCCATCAGGTTGATCGCGATCTGCCAGTCCCAGTCCTCCAGGGACAGCTCACTGAAGAACCCGCCCGAGGCAACACCGGCGTTGTTGACGATGACATCGATGCCACCGAGTTTTACTTCACAGGCCTGGGCGAAGGCCGTCAGTTGACTGTAATCGCGCACATCGCAACGCTGGATAAAACCGTCTCCGCCGGCTTCGCGAACCAGTTTCAGGGTTTCCTGCAGGCCGGGCTCGCTGACATCCGACAAGGCCAGCTGCCAGCCTTCTCGCGCCCAGCGCAGCGCGATTTCGCGACCCAGGCCAGAGCCCGCGCCAGTGATCATCATGCGATTTTGCATAGCAAACAGCCTTGTTGTTCCGGGGAAGATACGTCGAGTGTAGCGAAGGACAATGCCCGACCCACGCTCCATCAGATTGCTGAATGGCCCGAGCAAACCGTGGGAGTGACTGAATGAACTAGTGGAACAAAAAACGAAATAAGCCTTTCTTCGAAAAACATTAAAAAAACTTGGAATTTTCTTTCCCGCGCAGCAGTCCGATTTTGTAAGCAGCTCGGGTTTATTACATTCCAGCTGATTGTTAAAAGGCTAGGTCATTCCAGAACACTTCCAACAAGGAAATAGACATGGGCACAATTCTTATCGTTATTCTGATCCTCCTGCTGGTAGGTGGTTTGCCGGTCTTCCCACACTCCAGAAGTTGGGGTTATGGCCCGTCGGGTATCATCGGCGTGGTGTTGGTGGTGCTGTTGATCCTGTTGCTGCTCGGCAAGATATAAAGATTCAACAGACAAAAAAAGAGGCCCTTGAAGGGTAATGCCGATCAGTTAAGCCCTCCCGCTTGACCTTTGGCCGCAAGAAATCAAAATCCGATGCCTGTACTGGCATCGGATTTTTTTATGCGTCTCGCTCGGGCACTGGAACTGACCCACAACATCGCGTCCACTCCCAACTCCATTGAGGGATTGGATTCCTTACTCGACCCTTCTTTGGTTGAGCAAGCCCTTGAACAGGCAGGCGTCGCGACCCTGCGCAAGCGGCGCCTGCCGTTGGAAATGATGCTCTGGTGCGTGATTTCCATGGCGTTTTTTCGGCGCATGTCAGCCTGGGATGTGGTCAGCCGCATGAACATCATGCTGCCGGGCCAACGTCCGTTGGTGGCACCCAGCGCCGTAGTCCAAGCCCGTCAGCGATTGGGCAGCGAAGCTGTACGACAGGTCTTCGATCTGACTCAGAAAAGTTGGCATGAGGCGGCCGGTCATCCGACTTGGGCCGGTTTGCGCTTGCTGGGCGTCGACGGCGTCGTCTGGCGAACGCCCGATACACCGGAAAACCGGGCGCGCTACGACTCCGCCAGCAACCAGCATGGCGACACTGGTTTTCCTCAGGTGCGCATGGTCTGCCAAATGGAGTTGACCAGCCATTTGCTGATCGGCTGTGCGTTTGACGGCTATCGCAGCAACGAAATGAAACTGGCGGAACAACTGATCGAAACCACGCCCGATCACTCGTTGACGCTGTTCGACCGCGGCTTTTATTCCCTGGGTTTGCTGCACCAGTGGCAGCAAGCAGGCACCGAGCGCCATTGGCTGATGCCACTGCGTAAAGGTGCGCAGTACGAAGTTATTCAGCGTTTGGGGCGTCAGGATGCGGTGGTCTCGTTAAGCACTTCGCCGCAGGCCCGCAAGCAATGGCCGGGGCTACCGGAGCGCCTGAGCGCGCGACTGCTGAGTAAAACCGTCAAGGGCAAGGTGTGTCAGATCCTGACGTCGATGGCCGACCCGCTGCGCTTCCCGTCCGACGAAATCGTCGATCTGTACAGCCAGCGCTGGGAGATCGAATTAGGGTTTCGGGAGATGAAGCAGACGCTGCTCAACAGCAGTTATACGCTGCGCAGCAAAACGCCCGAGATGATCGAACAAGAGTTGTGGGGCGTGTTGTTGGGCTACAACTTGTTGCGCTATCAGATGGTGGAAATGAGCCGCCATTGTCCCGGTATTTACCCATGCGAAATGAGCTTTACCGCGTGCACCTGGGCGATCCTCGGTTTTATCAACAGCGTCTCGGCTGATCGCTCCGGGAACATCCCCAAATACCTGGCCGAGCTGCATGCTTCAGCCACGCATTACGTCCTGCCTCATCGACGGGAGGAGCGCGTTTACCCCCGGGCCATCAGGCTTAAATCCCCGAAGTATCCGATCAAAAATAAAAAATGCCAGTCAGCTTAACTGACTGGCATTAGCCCTTGAAGGGCCTCTTTTTTATTGCGTCAAAACTTAGTCCGGCTTGCCGTCAACCACACCGGCAGTGTTGTCGATCAAGCTCTTGGTGGCCGTCTGGATGAACGACTCAAGTTTCTGCTTGAGGGCCGCTTCGTCAGCCGACGCCGGAATCACCTCGCCTTTTGGCGTGGCGCCCAGTTCGTACTGATACAGCTTGGGCGGCATTTCTTTCGGCAGTACCAGCACGCGGTCCGCGGTCAGCAATGCGACGGTCTGATCGCTGCCCGACGGTTTGATCACGCCGAAACCCTTGTCGCCTTCCGGCAGATTCAGCAAGTCACGCCCCCAGCATTGATGCACCACATCGCCACCGATGCGCCCCATGATGGTCGGTACGATGTCGATCTGGGTGCCGACGGTGTGGTCCACCTGGCCGAATTTTTCCTGCACGCCCGGCCCGATCAACAGCATCGGGACGTTAAAGCGGCCCAGGTCCATTTCGGTAATCTGCTGCTCGTTGCCAAAGCCGTGGTCGCCGACGACCACGAACAGGGTTTCGTTGAAGTATGGCTCTTTACGCGCCTTCTCGAAGAACTGACCCAGCGCCCAATCGGAGTAACGCATGGCGGTCAAGTGTTCGTTGAGGCTGCCACGGTCGGTCACGCGCTCAACCGGCAATGGCGTCGGCAAGGCATAAGGCGTGTGGTTGGACAGGGTTTGCAGCAAGGCATAGAACGGTTTCTTGTCCTTGCCATCGCGCGCTTTCAACTCTTCCAGACCACGGTTGAACATGTCCTGGTCAGACACGCCCCAGGTCGGGTCGGAGAACACCGGGTTAACGAAGTCGTTACGCCCGATGAAGTTGGTCATGCCCTGGTTGCTGAAGAAGCCCGACTGGTTGTCCCAGGCAAAATCGCCGTTGTAGACGTACACATCGTCGTAGTCACGGGTGCTGAGCAATTGCGGTAGGCCAGACAGTTTGTGGCTGCCTTCCGGGGTCTGCATCAGGTACTCGAAACCCGGCAGGTTCGGGAAGCAGGCCATGGTGGCGAACATGCCCTGGTGGGTATGGGTGCCATTGGAGAAGAAGCGGTCGAACAACAGGCCTTCTTTCGACAGTTTGTCGAAGTACGGTGTCACCCCGCCCGGACGACCCAGCGCGCCCACCGAGTGACCGGCGAAGCTTTCCATCAGGATCACGACGACGTTCTTGATCGGCAGGGTTTTGTCGGCGGCAGGCGTGTAGTTGCGACGCACGGCGGCCGTTTCCGGATCGACCAGTTTGTCACTGGGTGTCAGCAGCATGTCGCGCACGGTCTGCTGAGCCAATGGCTGTGGCAGCGTGGCTTTCCAGATGTTGTCGCGTTCTTCGGACATCCGGCTCTTGGCCGCCGCGATCAGCGACAGCGTGCCATTGAGGCCCAACTGGTTGGCGAAGTTCGAATCGGTGGTGTAGACGTCACCCCAACGCAGCGGCGGGCCTTGACGCAGGGTGCCACGCGCAGCGACCACGCAAACCAGCAGGCAGACCACAAACACCACGCCTCGCGCATACCACGGGGCGATCTGGCGAGTGCCGATACTGCCGCCGCTGAACGGGCCGCGAGGACGGGTGGCGCGGTCGGCGCCCTTGAACGCCAGGGTCAGGATCAAGGTGCCCACGGCCCAGGCCAGCAGGTAGCGAACCACCGGGAAACCGTACCAGAGCATGCTCATCACGGTTTTCGGGTCTTCCTTCACGTACTGGAAGACCAGGCCGTTGAGGCGCTGGTGGAACTCACGGTAGAAGTCCATCTCCATCAGGCCGAGGAACAGCGCGATGCTCGAAGCGATGGTCAGCCAGAAACGGAAGAACCCGCGAGCGGCCATGGCCCGGGCACTGAACAGGGCCAGCAGCAGCGGAATGCTGAGGTAGACCACCAGGCGCAAGTCGAAACGCAGGCCGTTGGCGAACGCTTCGAGAAAGGTCGAGGCCGGGGTGTCGAGGATCATCTCGCGGTTGTAGACCAGCAGCGCAACGCGCAGCAGGCTGAACATGACCATCATGACCAAGGCACACAGCAGCGTGTAGGCCAGATGCGATTTGACGGTCGGTTGCAGCAGGCGACTAGATGCTCGCTGCTGACTCAGGGCGTCCGGAATTGCCATGTCGTTTTAGGACCCATTGGAAGTTGAAGTTTCAAAAATACAGCTGCGCCCTGCCCTCTGTTGGCCACTTCTCGACCCCGGGGTTTGCGCGGTGCGCAAATGTTGCACGATCAACCGCGGCATTGCCATTGATTACTGCCCAGCGATGCTGGCGCGGGCGAATTGTCTTGGAGGCTTTGTGAAAATTTCGTGCAACGCATATCCGGAAACAAAATAAAGTCCCCAGACCTTGAAGCCAGTTGGTCAAGAGGCCTATCGAGGGATTTGTAGTTTGGCGCCAGGGGGCTTGCTCTCGTTGGTAGCGATCGTCGATTGGGTTCTTGATTGTGTGCGTATCCGTTTTTGCGGTAACGGCGGCTTAGGGTTCCGCCCTTACAGCGGGTCACTTGGAAAAGCCCCAAGTAACCAAGGGCTCTTGCCCCTTTCGTTCGGTGCCTCGCCCAGGCTCGGCACCAAACGAAAGGGGCAAAGCGCTTTGGTTACTTTCGCCTGGGCCGGCATTCCGGATTTTCGAAAGTGACCCGCTGTAAGGGCGGAACCCTAAGCCGCCGTTACCGCAAAAACGGATATGTACCCAATCAAGTAAGCAGTCAACCAAATAACAAACGCCCCGAACAAGTCGAGGCGTTTTATCAAAAGAGCGCCGCTGTTACCTCTCAGCGCGTTCTTTCAAGGCTTTCAGGGTATTGAACGGTGCATCGACCACGAACTTGTTGGCCACCATCGACGGAATGCTACCGCCCGGCTCCGTGTGCACCTGATAAGTCACTTCGATCTGGTCGCCCTTCGGCACGAACGTCCAGAAACCGTCAACCTTGGTCACCCGCACAAAGCCTTTTTCTTCAGGAATGTACTTTGGCACGCCTTCGAGCTTACGGGTCAGGCTGCCATCAGCACCCTCGACGGTGGTCACATGCAACACCGAATCACGCGCGGTCACCGGCCAAGGGGTATTGAACTGAGTGTAGGTCCAGCTCTGATCGCCTTCGTGCTTGAGCAACTTCTGGCTCTTGCATTCGTGAATCCAGGCGCAGGCCCCTGGTACGTCTTCCTGCAAGGCGCGCAGTTTAGCCATGGTGGTCTTCATCAGCGTGACCCCACGGTAGGCCTTGTAATCGGAGCCGGCCACTTCGCTCAAGGAGACCTTGATGCCGTCCTGTTCCTTGGCGACTTTCCAGTCTTCGGCGTGGGCGGCCGTGGTGGCGAGCATTACCGTCAAACCACACAACACAGCCATACGATGCAGCGAACCCATAGTCTTTTCCTTATTGTTGAAGTTCCGTTCGTTGAATACATCACGCAGCCGTCATTTGCTCCCACCACCCCAGCAATTTGATCGCTTCGTCACTGCTGCTTCCGCAGACTTCGACGTCGGCTTCAAACGCCGAGCAAACTGCCGGACGTTCCGGTTTGCCGAAAATGCTGCACAGGTTTTCGACAGAGAGTTGTATGCAACGTTCTCCGGCGGCTTTGCCATTGGGCATACCGGGAATCGGTGAACTGATGGAAGGGGCAATGCAACAGGCGCCACAGCCTTCACGGCATTTCATGACGACAAGCTCCTCGCGACGGGCGATGTATTAAAGGACGGGGCACAGAGTAACCGCTAAAACAGTTGTTTAAAATTACCTGTGGCCGGGTTTTTACGCTCAAACGAACGTGACTGACCAGTCTCCGACAAAGCGTCTGGTTGGCGGGTCACGGATGAGAAGGAATTACCGCTTGAATTCGAATTCCAGCGCTGCACCTTCGACTTCACGGCGCTCTTCGTTGCGCAGTTGCAATTGCATTTCGTTGCTGATCAGCCGTCCGTTGAGCTGAAACGGCGTGCTGCCGGCCTTGTCACCGAACATTTGCGGCAACACGGCGTCGTGCCGGGGCAACGGGACCGTACCGACCGGTTTCAGCTCCTCGGCCATGTGTTCGGGCAGGCTCAAATCCAGGTTGACCGCTGGAAGTTCAGTTTTCACGACCTCACTGGCGGATTTCGACTTGGAGGCAATCGGCGGACGTTTTTTTACCACAGCGGCCTTCTTTTTGGTCGGCTTTTTGGTCGGTGCGGTTTTCTTGGCGGGCGCCGTTTTTTTCACGGTGGCGCTGGCTGCCGGTTTTTCCTGGACGGAAGCCGCCATGACGCCTTCGGCGTGAAAGGTCATCAACAGGCAGATCGACAGCCAGATGGCAGGAAAAATCGGTTTCATGGACCCAACGGAGCTAGCGGCGCTAACGGCAGAGGGCCATATGCTCGCCTGTTAGAGGCAACATGACAAGCTCGGGCAGGAAGAACCCGCCCGCACCGTCAAATGCCGCCGGCCATCTCCTGGCAGAGCTGGGTGGCCAGCATGCCCAGGGTCATCAAGGCCCGCTCGGCTTCACGGTTCCAGGGGGTGCCGCAGTTCAGCCGGATGCAGTGATTGAACTGCTCGGTATTACTGAAAATCAGCCCTGGCGCGATACTGATGCCTTGCTGCAACGCGCGTACGTGCAGTTCTTGAGTATTGACCCGTCCCGGCAGACTGACCCACAGAATGAAGCCACCGGTCGGGCGGGTCATCTGTGTGCCTTCCGGAAAATACTGCTGCACCGCCAGCTGGAAGGCACTGAGGTTCTTGCGGTACTCCTGACGGATGTAGCGCAAATGCCGGTCGTAGCCGCCGTTCTCCAGGTACGCCGCGATGCCCATCTGCGTGACGCTGCAGGCCGAATGGGTACTGAAGGTCTGCAAGCGCTGGATTTCCTGCTGGTACTTGCCGGCAATCATCCAGCCGATCCGCACGCCCGGTGACAGGGTTTTGGAGAAGCTCGAGCAATAGATCACCCGATCCAGCCGGTCGTAGGCCTTGAGCGCTTTCGTGCGACCCTGCTCGAACATCAGTTCGCCGTAGATATCGTCCTCGACCACCTGGATATCGAAATCCGAGGCCAGGCGCAGCAGTTGTTTCTGCCGCTCTTCGGGCATGGTGCCGCCCAGCGGATTGCTCAGGCGCGTGGTCAGCACCAGCGCCTTGATCGACCACTGGTTGGCCGCCAGTTGCAAGGCTTCGAGGCTCATGCCGGTGGCCGGATCGCTGGGGATCTCGATAACCTTGAGGCCCAGCAGGTCGGCCAGTTGCAGCAAACCGTAGTAGGTCGGCGACTCGGCCGCGATCAGGTCACCCGGCCGGGTCAGTACTCGCAAAGACATTTGCAGGGCGTCGACGCAGCCGTGGGTAATCACCACTTCGGATGGATCGACCACCACGCCGGCATCGCGCATGCGAATCGCCACCTGGCGACGCAACGGTTCGAAACCGGGGCTGAACATGTAGCTGAACGCCCGCGGGCTATGGAAACGGGTGACTTTGGCCAGTTGCTGATGCAGCGCCCGCACCGGCAGGTAATCGACGCTCGGCACCGCCGCACCCAAGGGAAAAACACCTTCGCGGCGGGATTCGACCAACACTTGTTGAATGATGCTGCTGCGGGTGACCAGGCCAGGACGCTCGACCCGCGCGATGTCCGGCGTCGGCGCGGTGAGGGCCGGTGTCTGGTGCACGTAATAACCCGACTGCGGCCGGGCACGGATCAGGCCCTGATCTTCGAGGTTGGCGTAAGCCTGCAGCACCGTCGCATGGCTGACGTTGAGCTGCGAGCTCATCTTGCGCACCGAAGGCACGCGCTCCCCCGGTTGATAGACACCGCGGCGGATGTCTTCGGCCAGTTGTTGAGCAATACGTTGGTAGAGCAAGAGATTGGTCATGACGCTGCACTCGATTTCACGGGCATTTTATTCTTGTGTGAAACAATACCGGAACAGTTTAGAAGTGTACGGGGACAGTTGCCACAATAGTCGACCGTACAGTGCAGTGTCAGCAAAAACTGTACTGTTTTGAGCGGTAATTGGCAGGCAAAAAAAAACCGGCACTGCCGAGCAGGCCGGGTATTAGGAGCTGGTAGGAGCTGTGCCTACAGGACTTCTGGCGTCATGATGCAGCCCTTAGCGGGCGGCGCCGAGCTGGCCTTTTTCATCGGAGAACACAATTTCCACCCGACGGTTCTGTGCACGCCCCCGTTCGGAAGCGTTCACGTCCACCGGGTATTCATCGCCGTAACCTTCGACCTGAATGCGTTTGTCCTCGATGCCCAGGTCCATCAGCACGTTCGCCACCGATTGCGCCCGGTCGCGGGACAGCTTGAGGTTTTCCTGCTTACCGCCGGTACTGTCGGCGTAACCTTCGATGCGCACCACGCGCTTGGGATTGAGCTGCAGGAACTGCACGATCTTGAGCACCACGCGGTTCGCCGAGTTTTTCAACTCCGCTTCGCCGGTGTCGAACAACATGTCACCCAGGGTCATCACCAGGCCACGGTCGGTCTGGGTGGTTGCCAGCGCGACAATCTGTTCTTCGAGCCACTTGCCCTGCTGCTGCACGCTGAGCAATTTGGATTCGCGCAAGGCCAATTGCAGGCGCTGACGCTCCAGATCGAGCTTCGCCGCGCGCTCTTCGTTGAGCACCTGATTGGTGTGTTCCCGGGCGATTTCGCTGTAGCGCTGGCTCAGGTAAGCGTAATGCACCACATCCGAACCGCTGCCCCAGTAGCTGGACAGACGATCGGCGCGGGCCAGGGACTCACCGGCGCGAATCACATCCTTGGGCGCGATACGCAGCACGTTGGAGTCTTCCTTTACTTTCTGGAAGTCGGCACCGGCCTGCTGTAACGCGGCCTCGCTGTGCTGACCCGCACAGCCATAGAGGCTTGCGCAGCCTGCCAGGATCAAACCGCCGAGCGCTTGGGTCTTGAGGCTCATTGGGCATCTCCCAGTTGCTTGCGCAGACGAGTGATGCGGGTATTGAGCACGTTCAACTGCTCCTCGCTCTTGAGGGTCAGAACCCGGGCTTCGGCCAGACGCGCGTCCAGCTCGGCCTGCTCGGCGCGCATGCGTGCATGCTTATAGGACTGGTCGGCCATATCGCCTTGGGCGCGTGAGAACTTGCCTTCAGCCAGCTTCAGTTCAGGCACCTCGTCGGCGGTGGCGCCGACGGCTTTGGCTTGTTCGAGTGCCTGCTCGGTCAGGCGTATTTGTTCATTCGGCGCCGGATCGGCTGCACAACCCGCCAAAGCCAGAACGGCCAGGGCAGCGAAAAGAGGTCGAATACTCACTAAAAATCCCTACTGTTTTGGGGTACTGACGGGTTGTTGCTGTTGCGCTTTCCAGCGCTCGATGTTGCGCTGCAGCACGGCCTCCGTCAGTCCGGACGCGGGCAATTCTGTCATCTTTTTGGCCAGCTGTCCGCGCAACCACGGATCGTTGCAGGCGGAGTTATGGGAAACCGCGAGGAACAGGCCGGGTTTGTCGACCGGTTGTGCACGCGCGATCAGGTCGTTGGCCATGCTCAACGTCTGCGTGGCGGCCATGCCTGAATAGCGTCCTGCCAAGACGAATTCCACCTCGCCCAGCAGCAATTTCTGAAAGGCCTGAGTCAGGTTCGGTGTACGGACGAGGGTCAATTGCTGCTCTGCAAAAGCTCCGAATGTCTGGCTCATTCGAGACTTTTCCGACAAAGCGCCGGGATGACCGTGAAGATCCGACGCCTGGTTGTAGACCAGTGCCGAGTCTTTTCGAGTCCAGACCAGGTAATCGTTTTCCAGCAACGGTGGATGAATGTAATCCAGGTTTTCGAGTTCATCGACCGTCAACGGCGCATCGGCCAGCATGTCCATGCGCCCACTGCGCACTTCGTCCAGGGCCTGGGAGCGTTTGCCGGCGTACAGCAACTCGACTTTGATGCCCAACTCCCCCGCCACTTGCTGCAACAAGTCGGCACTGGCGCCGATCAGGTGCCGGGGGTTTTGCGGGTCTTGCCACAGGTACGGCGGCGCATCCGGACTGCCGGTCACCACCAGACGTTCGCACTTGCCCGCCGCATTGGACAACGTCGGCAATATCGTTAGCCCCAGCAGCAATGACCAACCGAACACTCGGCGCAGATCCATGGCAATACACTCCACTCAAATCCGGTTATATCGCCTGTAGGAGCTGTCGAGTGAAACGAGGCTGCGATCTTTTCAGGCTTTTGAATCCCAAGCGAAGATCAAAAGATCGCAGCCTCGTTTCACTCGACAGCTCCTACAGAAGAACAAAAAAAAGCCCGACCAAAAGGTCGGGCTCTTTATAAGTCAGGCCGCTGGATTAGACCAGCTTCTCGAACTCAGGGATGGCTTCGAACAGGTCCGCCACCAGGCCGTAATCGGCCACCTGGAAGATCGGCGCTTCTTCGTCCTTGTTGATCGCAACGATCACTTTGGAGTCTTTCATGCCGGCCAGGTGCTGGATCGCGCCGGAGATACCGACGGCGATGTACAGCTGTGGAGCAACGATCTTACCGGTCTGACCGACCTGCATGTCGTTAGGTACAAAACCGGCGTCGACCGCGGCGCGGGAAGCACCGACGGCAGCGCCCAGCTTGTCGGCCAGGGCGTACAGGTGTTTGAAGTTGTCGCCGTTCTGCATGCCGCGACCGCCGGAAACGACGATCTTGGCAGCGGTCAGTTCCGGACGATCGGACTTGGCCAGTTCTTCGCCGACGAAGCTGGAAGTGCCGGCGTCGTGGGCAGCGGCAACTGCTTCAACGGCAGCGGAACCACCTTCAGCAGCCACCGGGTCGAAACCGGTAGCCCGCACGGTGATCACTTTGACCGCAGCGTTCGACTGAACGGTAGCGATGGCGTTACCGGCGTAGATCGGGCGCTTGAAGGTGTCAGCGCTTTCGACCGAGATGATCTCGGAGATCTGGTCAACGTCCAGCAAAGCGGCAACGCGCGGCAGGATGTTTTTACCGTTGGAGGTTGCGGCAGCCAGGATGTGGCTGTAGCTCTTACCCAGTTCGGCAACCAGCGGCGCGACGTTTTCCGGCAACTGGTGAGCGTAGGCGGCGTTGTCGGCCGCCAGCACTTTAGCCACGCCAGCGATTTTCGCAGCGGCTTCAGCCACGGCGCCAGCGCCCTGACCGGCAACCAGTACGTGGATGTCACCACCGATTTTGGCGGCGGCAGCGACGGTGTTCAGCGTGGCCGGGGCCAGCACTTTGTTGTCGTGTTCAGCAATAACCAAGATAGTCATTTAGATTACCTTCGCTTCGTTTTTCAGTTTCTCGACCAGTTCAGCCACCGACTTGACCTTGATACCCGCGCTGCGTGCAGCCGGCGCTTCGACTTTCACGGTCTTGTTGGTGGAGGCGGTGGAAACGCCCAAAGCGTCCGGAGTCAGCACTTCGAGAGGCTTCTTCTTGGCTTTCATGATGTTTGGCAGGGACGCATAGCGCGGCTCGTTCAAACGCAGATCGGTGGTGACGATGGCCGGCAGTTTCAGGGAAACCGTTTGCGCACCGCCGTCGATTTCGCGAGTCACGGCAACGCTGTCGCCACTGACTTCGACTTTCGACGCGAACGTACCCTGACCGTAGCCGCTCAATGCCGCGAGCATCTGGCCAGTCTGGTTGTTGTCGCTGTCGATGGCCTGTTTGCCGAGGATCACCAGTTGAGGCTGCTCCTTGTCGACAACGGCTTTGAGCAGCTTGGCAACGGCCAGGGAAGTCAGATCTTCAGCGGATTCGACGAGGATGGCGCGGTCGGCACCCAGAGCCAGCGCGGTGCGCAGTTGCTCTTGAGCGGTGGACGGGCCGATGGAGACGACGACGATTTCAGTCGCAACGCCTTTCTCTTTCAGGCGTACGGCTTCTTCCACTGCGATTTCGCAGAACGGGTTCATCGACATCTTGACGTTGGCGAGGTCGACGCCGGAATTGTCCGCCTTGACGCGAACCTTGACGTTGTAATCCACAACGCGTTTGACAGCTACAAGAACCTTCATGGATTCCTCGTTACTCTCCGGTGAAAAGAAAGTCGCCTAGGCGAACCTGGCGGTTTGATGCTCATCGGCGCAAGGGCACCTCTAAAAACGCTGGCAGGTATATCCGGTGACCTTGCTCACGAGGTTGATGACCGTTCGTCAGTGGTGACCGACGAGTCATTCTTTATCGCGGCGTGTAAACTGCGCGCCCGTGAGTGGCTACGCATCACCTTTTACTGCCATCGCCCTGTCTTTAGAGGTGCTCTTGAAACCAACAGTCAGCCTACGGCGAGCGCAAAACCGACCGTATCTTGACCGGAACGCCTATTCCGGTCAATACGGAAAAATGGCCAGTCATAAGCCGCGTGACTTTGATTTCTCTGGCTTTGAGCCGATTCAAACAAACGTTTGTATTGGACGCTAGGAGTGGTGTAGATATAATGCGCCACCCAGAGAGAAAGGTGGTTCATCGATTGTCCTCTTCCTGCGTTGTACAGGAATTCATGGATGCGACACCAAACCTCCAATTAGAAAAAAAACTGTTGAGCCTTGAGTAGGAGATAACCTGTGGAACGCGAATACATGGAATTCGACGTGGTCATCGTCGGTGCCGGCCCCGCTGGTCTTTCCGCCGCCTGCCGCTTGAAGCAGAAGGCCGCCGAAGCCGGTAAGGAAATCAGCGTCTGCGTGGTCGAAAAAGGCTCCGAAGTCGGCGCACATATTCTCTCCGGCGCGATTTTCGAACCCCGCGCCCTGAACGAATTGTTCCCGGACTGGAAAGAACTCGGCGCGCCGCTGAACACGCCGGTGACTCGCGATGACATTTTCGTCCTCAAGAACGCCGACAGCGCGCAAAAGATTCCCGACTTCTTTGTGCCCAAGACCATGCACAACGAAGGCAACTACATCATCTCCCTGGGCAACCTGTGCCGCTGGCTGGCCCAGCAGGCCGAAAACCTGGGCGTGGAAATCTACCCGGGCTTCGCCGCGCAGGAAGCATTGTTCGACGAGAACGGCGTGGTTCGCGGGATCATCACCGGTGATCTGGGCGTTGACCGCGAAGGTAACCCGAAAGAAGGCCTGTACACCCCGGGCATGGAACTGCGTGGCAAGTACACGCTGTTCGCCGAAGGTTGCCGTGGTCACATCGGCAAGCAGCTGATCAAGCGCTTCAACCTCGACAGCGAGGTCGACGCCCAGCACTACGGCATCGGCCTGAAAGAAATCTGGGAAATCGACCCGGCCAAGCATCAGCCAGGCCTGGTGGTCCACACTGCCGGTTGGCCGCTGGACATCATGGGCACCGAGAACACCGGCGGCTCGTTCCTCTATCACCTGGAAAACAACCAGGTGGTCGTCGGTCTGATCGTCGATCTTTCCTACAGCAACACGTACCTGTCGCCGTTCGACGAGTTCCAGCGCCTCAAGCATCATCCGGTGCTCAAGCAGTACCTGGAAGGCGGCAAGCGCATCAGCTACGGCGCTCGCGCCATCTGCAAAGGCGGCCTGAACTCGCTGCCGAAAATGGTCTTCAAGGGCGGTGCGCTGATCGGTTGCGACCTCGGCACCCTGAACTTCGCCAAGATCAAAGGCAGCCACACCGCGATGAAGTCCGGCATGCTCGCCGCAGAATCCGTGGCCGACGCGCTGTTTGCTGAAAAAGACGGCACCGAAGAGCTGACCTCTTACGTCGACGCCTTCAAGAAGAGCTGGCTCTACGAGGAACTGTTCGCCAGCCGCAACTTCGGCCCGGCGATCCACAAGTTCGGTGCGATCGTCGGCGGTGGTTTCAACTGGCTCGACCAGAACATCTTCGGCGGCAAACTGCCGTTCACCCTGCACGACACCAAGCCGGATTACGCTTGCCTCAAACTCGCGGCTGACTGCAAGAAGATCGACTACCCGAAACCGGACGGCAAGATCAGCTTCGATAAACTCAGCTCGGTGTTCATCTCCGGTACCAACCATGAAGAAGAACAACCGTGCCACCTGAAGCTCACCGACCCGAGCATTCCGATCGCCAAGAACCTGCCGATGTACGATGAGCCCGCCCAGCGTTACTGCCCGGCCGGCGTGTACGAAGTGGTGACCAAGGAAGACGGCGAGAAGCGCTTCCAGATCAACGCCCAGAACTGCGTTCACTGCAAGACCTGCGACATCAAGGACCCTGCACAGAACATCACCTGGGTGGCGCCGGAAGGCGCTGGCGGCCCGACTTACCCGAACATGTAAGTCGAACGCCTGAACATCAAGGCTCCCGAACGGGGGCCTTTTTGTTGCCCGCAATTTAGCCACACCACAAAACCAATGTGGGAGCGAGCCTGCTCGCGATGGCGGCTTACTATTCGACATTGATGTCGACTGATACACCGCAATCGCGAGCAGGCTCGCTCCCACAGGGGGATCAAGCAGCGCGCTCGTCGCCGGGACTACGCTCGAAGTACCGCTTGTACTCGCGGCTGAACTGCGATGTGCTCTGATACCCCACCCGATGCGCCACCTGCGCCACGCCCAACCCTTGCGACATCAACAATTGCTGAGCCTTGAGCAAACGCAACCGCTTCAAATACTGCACCGGCGACAACAACGTGCTGCGTTTGAAATGCTCGTGAAAGGTCGACGCGCTCATGTTCGCGCAACTGGCCAGCGTCTCCACATTCAAGGGTTCGGTGAAATGCCCGTGTAGATGGTTGAGCGAGGCTGCAATCCGGGCGAACTGCCCCTGCTGTTCCACCAGCGCCCGCAACACGTCGGCCTGCGGACCGCGCAAGGCGACGAACAACAACTCACGCAAACGCGCCTGGCCCATGATCTGACATTCCAGCGGATCGTGCAGGCAGCGCAACAATCGCTCCACGCAACCACGCATCGCATCGTCGAGCACCGCCGAGGTCATGGACTCCGGCGTCTGCGCTGGAATACCGCGCCCCGCCACCAGTCCCATGGCCAACACCAACTCGCCAAGCAACACCCGGTCGATGGCGATGGAAACCCCCAACATTGGCCCATCCGGTGCCGAAAAGGTCTCGCACTCAAACGGCACCGGCAATGCCTGAATCAGATAATGCCCGGCGCCATATTCCAGGGTACGCGGCCCCAGATACGCCAGTTTGCTGCCCTGGGCGATGATGACCAGGCTCGGCTCATAGATCTGCGGACCACGGGCCACGTCGCAACTGGCGCGCAAAACCTGCACGCCCGGCAACGCCGTGGGGGCGAAACCGTCGCGCGTGGTCAGCGGCTGAATCAGTGAAACCAGGGTGGCATTGGCATCGAGATGACGGGTCAACAGCATGGGGAGCTCTTCACAGAAAAAGTCGCAGAATTCGGGATGAAATCATCATCGCAGGTCTGATGGCCAATGCGACCCATCCGGGCCGCATGCCGGAGGATTAGGCATGACACCCGGAGGAATCGCCATGGCCGGTGACCGGTGCGGCGCCCAAAATGCGCCATCTCACCTGTCACTGCTTTTGCGAGGTTCACCATGTACACCGCTATCGGATACGCCGCCCAGTCGGCCACCACTCCCCTCGCCCCCGTGAAATTCGAACGCCGCAGCCCTCGGGCCGACGATGTTGCCATCGACATTCTCTACTGCGGCGTCTGCCATTCCGACATCCACCAGGCACGCAACGAGTGGGGCATTGCCGTTTACCCGCTGATGCCCGGCCACGAGATCGTAGGCAAAGTTACCGCCGTCGGTGCGAACGTCACCAAGCACAAAGTCGGTGATCTGGTCGGCGTCGGCTGCATGGTCGATTCGTGCCGCAGCTGCGAAGCCTGCCAGTCCAACCTCGAGCAATACTGCCTCGAAGGTCCGACCATGACCTACGCCACGCCGGACCGGGTCGATGGCAGCAACACCATGGGCGGCTACTCCAACAGCATCGTGGTCAGCGAGCACTTCGTGGTGCGCATCCCGGAAAAACTCGCCTTGGCCAGCGCCGCACCGATCCTCTGCGCCGGCATCACCACCTACTCGCCGCTCAAGCACTACGGCGTGAAGGCTGGCGACAAGGTCGGGATTCTCGGCATGGGCGGTCTTGGGCACATGGGCATCAAGTTTGCCAAGGCCATGGGCGCGGAAGTGACGCTGTTCACCCGCTCGGCGAGCAAGGCCGAAGAAGCGCGTCGCCAGGGCGCGGACCACGTGATCGTGTCCACCGATGCCGAGCAGATGAAGGCCGCTGCGGGACATTTCGACTTCCTGCTGGACACCATTCCGGTACAGCACGACCTCAATCCCTACCTCGATACGCTGCGTTTCGACGGCGTGCACATTCTGGTGGGCTTGATCGAACCGGTCGATCCACCGGTGCATGCCGGCAAACTGGTGATGAGTCGCCGCGTGCTGGCCGGCTCCCTGATCGGCGGCATTGCCGAAACCCAGGAAGTGCTGGATTTCTGCGCCGAGCACAACATCACCTGCGACATCGAAATGCTCGACATCCGCCAGATCAACGAGGCTTACACCCGCATGATTGCGGGTGACGTGAAATACCGCTTCGTGATCGACATGGCGACGCTGAAGGTCTAAACCTTAGCGCCGAGCTCTGCCGAAAGCCGGGCCGTGACCCCTTTGATCAGGGGAATCAGCTCGGCCATTTTTTCCAGCGGCATGTAGGGCACGGTGCTGGCGATACTGATGCCGGCGACAATGCGCTTGCTGGCATCACGGATCGGCGCCGCCACGCAACGGATCGACGGTTCGTTGTCTTCCAGATCGAAGGCGTAACCACCCGCCACGTACTCGATCATGCGCTGCTGAAACTGCTCCCAGGATTGCTCCGGGTGCTGCGGCCAGAACTGATTTTTCCCACCTGCCGGCAAGCTGACTTCGTACAGTCGCCGCCATTCTTCCTGCGTGTCATCGAGCATCAACGCCTTGCCGATCCCGGTGCGCGCCAACGGCATGCGATGGCCGACCCGCGAACGCATTTCCGGGCCATTGCGCCCCGGATTCTTGTGCAGGTACAGCACCTCGTCGCCCTCACGAATCGCCAGGTGAATGGTGTCGCCGGTCAGCGCCGACAGTTCATCCAGATACGGCCCGGCCAAGGTCACCAGCGGCAGCTCTTCGCGCGCCTGGAAACCCAGCTCAATCAACTTCGGCCCCAGCAAATAACCGACTTGCGGCACGACCCGCAGGTAACGCTCATCCACGAGGCAACTGGCCAGTCGATGGGTGGTACTGCGCGTCGTGCCGATCAGCCGGGCGATTTCCTTGAGATCGCGAGCGCCACTGGCCACGGCCTGAACCACACCCAAACCGCGAAGCAGTGTCTGGGTGCCGGTCGGCGCGGCGTCCTTGGCGATTTTTGGGGCGTCTTCCTGCATATCGAGCCTTTACCGTTGAGCGAGTGAACGGGCGGCATTATGGTCGCCCGACGGCTGCGACTACAACTTGATACGCTCGACCTTGCCTACCAGCAACACGTAGGAAAGCGCACCAATCAGTGCAAGCACCGAGATATAGGTGATCGCCGGGGCGAACGAATCACCGGTGGCCAGGAAACCGATGACGATCGGCGTAGTAATCGCCGACAGATTGCCGATGAAGTTGAACACCCCGCCGGTCAGTCCCAACAAACGTGCCGGTGCCAGTGTTGAAACCAGCGACCAGGTGATCGAGGCCAGTCCGTTACCGAAAAATGCCAAGGCAAGGAAGGCAATCACCAGCGGCGTCGACTCGACGAAGTTGGCGCCGATGATCGAGGTGGAAATCAGCAAGCCGCCAATGATCGGCAACTTGCGGGCAAAACCCACCGTGTAACCGCGACGGATCAAAAAGTCGGAGAAGAACCCCGAACACAGCACGCCGACGAAGGCCGCAAGAAACGGCAGCGATGCCAACAGGCCGGACTTGATGAAGTCCATGCCGCGATATTTCACCAGGTAGGTCGGGAACCACGTCAGGAAAAACCACAGCGTCGAGTTGAGGCAGAACTGGCCGAGGTAGATGCCCCACAACTTGCGTTTGGTCAGAACGATGCCGAGGTCGGTCCAGCTGAATTTCGCCTTGACCTTGGCTTGCTCGGCCTGGATATCCACCAGCCCGCCGCCCTCGCGGATCAGCTCGATTTCAGCGTCATTGGCGCCTTTGAAGTCCCGTGGCTCGCGATACACCGCGTACCAGATCACTGCCCAAATGATGCCCACCGCACCGGTGCTGACGAACACCATGTGCCAGCCATATTGGTGCTGCAGCCAGGCCAATACCGGCGTGAGGAACGCCAGGCCGACGAACTGCCCGGAGGTATAGAAACCAATGGCCGTGGCGCGCTCGCGCTCAGGGAACCAGGTGGTGACCACGCGACTGTTGATCGGATACGCCGGCGCTTCCAGGGCGCCAACCGCCATGCGCAAAACGAACAGCGCGATGAAGCTGGCAGCAAAACCAAGCATCACCGTGGCGATCGACCACAACAGCAGTGCAACGCTATAGAGAATGCGCGGCGGAACCCGATCCACCAGCCAGCCGCCGGGGATTTGCATGGCGGCGTAGGTCCAGCCGAACGCCGAGAAAATCAGCCCGACGTGGATCGGATCGATGCCCAGTTCGCTGGTCAGCGCCGGGGCGGCGATGGAAAGGTTGCTGCGGTCCAGGTAGTTGATCACCACGGTGATAAACAGCAGGACCATGATGAAAAAACGCTTGCGGCTGGGCGTCACCAACGACGCCTGCCCGGTGAGGGTTTGCGGTTGCATGGGGAGTGCCTCTTCTTATGTTTATTGAGGTCGTAGACAAGAGTGAACGCCGATCTCCTATCCCTGGAGATCCAACTGTGGGAGCGAGCCTGCTCGCGATGGCGTCGTGTCAGTCACATCAATGTTGGATGTACCACCGTCATCGCGAGCAGGCTCGCTCCCACAGGGTCAGTGGTGTATCGATGACTCACCACTCAGCAAAACTGCCATCGGCATGGCGCCAGATCGGGTTGCGCCAGCGGTGGCCGACCGCCGCACGTTCGATCACGTATTCCTCGTTGATCTCGATCCCCAGGCCAGGGCCATTGGGGATCTTCACGAAGCCTTTGTCGTAGTCGAACACCCGTGGATCCTTGACGTAATCCAGCAGGTCATTGCTCTCGTTGTAATGGATACCCAAGCTCTGTTCCTGAATGAACGCGTTGTAGCAAACCGCGTCCAGTTGCAGGCACGCCGCCAGCGCGATCGGACCCAGCGGGCAATGCAGCGCCAGCGCCACGTCGTAGGCCTCGGCCATGTTGGCGATCTTGCGGGTCTCGGTGATGCCACCCGCGTGGGAAGCATCGGGCTGGATGATGTCGACGTAACCTTCGCTGAGCACACGCTTGAAATCCCAGCGCGAGAACAGCCGTTCACCGAGGGCAATCGGGGTGCTGGTCAGCGGCGCGAGTTCTTTCAGCGCTTCGTAGTTTTCGCTGAGTACCGGCTCCTCGATGAACATCAGTTTGTACGGGTCGAGTTCCTTCATCAGTACCTTGGCCATGGGTTTGTGCACCCGGCCATGGAAGTCCACGCCGATGCCGACGTTCGGCCCCACGGCATCACGCACGGCGGCAACGTTGGCCAGCGCCAGATCAACTTTCTCGAACGAATCGAGGAATTGCAGCTCTTCGGTGCCGTTCATTTTCACCGCGGTAAACCCACGCCCGACCGCCTCCTTCGCGGCGCGAGCGGTGTCCGCCGGGCGGTCGCCACCGATCCACGAATACACACGAATTTTGTCCCGCACCTGGCCGCCCAGCAGGTCACTGACCGACACGCCCAAGGCCTTGCCCTTGATGTCCCACAACGCCTGATCGATACCGGCCAGCGCACTCATGTGGATCGCGCCGCCTCGGTAGAAGCCGCCGCGGTAAAGCACGGTCCAGATGTCTTCGATGTTGCGTGGGTCTTTGCCGATCAGGTAGTCGGACAATTCTTCAACGGCAGCGGCGACCGTGTGGGCGCGGCCTTCGACCACGGGTTCGCCCCAACCGGTCACGCCCTCGTCGGTTTCGACCTTGAGGAAGCACCAGCGCGGCGGAACGATGAAGGTGGTGAGCTTGGTGATTTTCATCTTTTGTCTCTCTTGTTAGATGCAGCGCTCGCAGCGCCAAAAAGTCTTAGCGAAGGGCTTTCCAGGCAGCCACGTAGGCCTTGGCATTCACCGCCACCTCTTCTGCCGTCATGCCCGGTTTGAACAACCCGGAACCGAGGCCGAAGCCTTTGACGCCCGCGTCGATAAACACCTGCATGTTGTCCGGCGTGATGCCGCCGACCGGCGCCAGGATGGTTCCGGCGGGCAATACCGCCAGCCAGGCTTTGACGACTGCGGGTCCCATTTGCTCGGCCGGAAACATTTTCAGTACGTCGGCGCCCTCGGCCAATGCGGCAAAGGCTTCGGTTGGCGTCGCAACACCCGGCGACAGGAACAGCCCTGCCGCCTTCGCCGCGCGCAACACCTTGGCATCGCTGTGGGGCATCACGATCACCTGACCGCCCGCCGCTTTCACTTGCTCGACCTGCTCCGGCGTCAACACCGTGCCCGCGCCGATCAGGCAATCGGCGGGCAAGGTACTGCGCAGGATGCGGATACTTTCGTACGGCTCAGGGGAATTGAGCGGCACCTCGATGACGCGAAATCCGGCCGCATAAAGGACTTCTCCGATAGCGGCCGCTTCTTGCGGGCGCAGGCCGCGCAGGATCGCGATCAGACCGTTTTGCGCCAGTGCTTGCTTGAGCATGTCAGACCTCCAGTCAGGTTTAACGGGATGGGTTCGGTGTGACCAGTCCGGCGGCGAGCGCCAACTGCCACAAGCCACGTTCGGTGGCCTGCTCGGCCAGAATCACCCGGGCAAAGCCACAGGCGTCGAGGGCCCGGCTGTAGCGGGCACAGAGTTGGGCATTACCGATGAGGATGATCGACGGCAGATGCACGCTGTTGCGCCGACGTCGTTGAACGTTGGCCAGCGCCGACAACTCATGGCCGATCAACAGGCCGGACAGATAATCCGGTTGGGCGGTGGCGCTCAGTTCACCGGTCAGCCCCAGGCTGCGAGCACTGAACAGCGTCGACAGCGGACCGATTTCGCCATCCGTCGACAACGCCACTTGCACGCCACGATCAAAGGCATCGCCATCGAAAGACGCACCGCGTTGCTGGGTGCGCCCCAGAATGCTGTGTTCGCTGAGCACGGCGAAGATTTCGCCGGTCATGAAGGTATCGAAATGCACGATGCAGCCGTCGGCCACTTCCACCCATTTCGAATGACTGCCCGGCAGCCCGATCAACAGATCGCTGCCCGCCCCGTCCGGCAGGTTTTGCAGCACGCCCAGCACCTGGGTTTCTTCGCCGCGCATCACGTTCGGCAGGCGCGAACGCTGAATCACGCCCGGCACGATGTGCACGTCAACACCGCGAAGACTGCGAAGGGTTTGTAGGGAAGTTCCGAGATTGGCGACGTTCGCCGGTGTGTCGCGGTAGGCCGCTTCGCGCCAGCCCTGGGCGCTGCCGACCATGCCGCAGGCAATCACCGGCAAGTCGGGCTGCGTGTCGAGCCAGTCACCGCAGGCCTCGTCGAAGGCCAGTTCAAAACCGTCGGTGCATTCCTGGCCAGCGATGATTCGCGGCGTCCGGGGCAGCTGCATGATTCCCGACGACAGCGAACGCTGTTCGAGCACCTGGCCACCCGCGGCAAGTTTGTAAGCACGTAATGAGGTTGTCCCCCAATCGAGCGCGATCAATTGCGCCAGCATCGCTTCACCTGTTTTGTTTATTGGCAGTGAGTGAGCTGGACTATAAACCCGGACGCACAAAAATCTCAATATATAAATATCACTCCCATATATTGGGATATAGATAAAAAAAGATCGCAGCCTTCGGCAGCTCCTTGTATCTCGACTATCGCTCCGTCAGGAGCGATAGTTCTCGACTGATCATCGAGGGAGGGATCTGGAAGACGCGCAGCTCCTTAGGCGTTATGCCTGCAATGTAGATGGTGCTCCAACCCTCCACACTCACTCGTATAGTTCGAACGGTATCTTGGGCCCGTCTTCGGCGAGAGCCCGCATTTGCAAGGTTGGACAGAGTGCAGTGATGATCGCAATTGATCTGATTGGAGGTATTCATGTCCAGTTTCGTTGGCGTCGATGTCGCAAAAAATACTTTTGATATCGCCACTCATCTGCCTAATGGCAAACACAAAACCAAGGCCAAACTCGCTAACGATGCCAAGGGCTTCAAGGAACTTGAGGCTTGGTTGCACAAGCAGGCCGAGCCTTCGGCCCTGATCGTGATGGAAGCCACCAGCGTCTACCACCTGGCGCTCGCCGAGTTTGTTTACAACAAGGGTTATCGGGTCTGTGTGGTCAACCCGGCTACGACCCATGCCTATGCCAACAGCGAACTGCGTCGAGTCAAAACCGATAAAAGCGACGCCAAGCTGATCGCTGACTTCGCCAGAGAAAAACATGAAAAACTGTCGCTCTGGGCCCCGGAACCGCTGAAGTTTCGCCAACTGAAGGCGATGGTTCGCCGCCTCGATGATCTTCAGGAAATGCAGCAAATGGAGCGTAATCGTCTGGACGTGTCCGACGAAAGCGTCAAAGACTCGATCCAGTCGGTACTGCGCCACGTCGAAAAAGAGATCGCTGAGACGCACAAGGTAATCAAGCAACACATCGATGACGACCCCGACATGCGTCAGATGCGCGACTTGATCGTGACCATCGATGGCATCGGCGAAAAAACACTTGAGAGACTACTGGCCGAACTGGGCGACCTGCGCAAATACGACGATCCGCGCAAACTGGTGGCTGCTGCGGGACTCAACCCGAAGCTGCATGACTCGGGCATGCTCAAGGGCCGCACCCCGATCTCGAAAATCGGCTCGGTACGACTGCGCGCCAGCCTCTACATGCCAGGAATCGTGGCGCTGAAACACAACGAAGCAATCATCGCCCTCAAAGACCGCCTGAAGGCCAACGGCAAGGCTCCCAAGCAAATCATCTGTGCCGCGATGCGCAAGCTGCTGCACTTCGTCTATGGCGTGCTCAAGTCGGGTCAACCCTTCGACCCGAAACTTGCGCTTGCTCGGTGAGAGTCAAGACGGTATCTACACGTGATCGTGTGCAACCGCGATATTGCGGCGTACACCGAATCTGTAGGAGCTGCCGAAGGCTGCGATCTTTCAGGATTGATCAGCGACCGTCGGCAAACTCGCGCAGCACTTTCCCATCCATCCGATACCGCACCCACTCTTCCTGTGGCTGCGCGCCAAGGGATTTGTAGAACTCGATCGCCGGTTTGTTCCAGTCCAGCACGCTCCACTCAAAACGCCCGCAATCATTGGCGCAGGCTATTTTTGCCAGGTGTCGCAGCAGGGTTTTACCCGCGCCGCCGCCGCGCTGTTCGGGGGTGATGTAGAGGTCTTCCAGGTACAGGCAGTTGCTGCCCAGCCACGTGGAATAGCTGAAAAAGAACACCGCGAAGCCGATCGGCGAGCCATCGCGCAGGCAGATCAGGCCATGGGCGGTGGCGCCTTCGCTGAACAGGCTGCGCTCGATGTCGGCAACGCTGGCGATGACTTCATGGCGGGCACGTTCGTAGTCGGCCAGTTCAGTGATGAACGCGAGAATTTGCGGTGCATCACTGGGGGTTGCCGGGCGGATCTCGATCGTCATGGACGTGCCTTCGTCAAAGTTGAAAACGCCATACTAAGTCGGCGCTCGTCACATGGGAAATCCTGTGCCAAGCGGCTTTTTGTGGCGAGGGGGCTTGCCCCCGTTGGGTTGCGCAGCAGCCCCAATCAAGACGCCGAAATTTTTCAGGTAGAACGAAACACCGGATTCAGGACTGCTTCGCAGTCCAACGGGGGCAAGCCCCCTCGCCACAAAGGCTCTTTTGCCGGCCTGGACCGCTCGTCGTTCATCAGGCACCAATCCGTATCGGGGGCGGACCAATATCAGGTAAGGACTCTAATAAATGGAGACGACACCATGATCATGTCCAGGTTGACCGCCCTCGCTCTCGCCACCTTGCTGTCCTCTGCCGCTTTCGCCGCGAACACTGCTTCCGGTACCGGCCCGACCCATCCGGTCGAAGGCCCCAAATCCCCAACCACCCAAGGCACGCCCGGTATGAATACCAATGGCACGGGCGTCGACAGCAGCCTGCCTCCGTCCACGGGCACCGACCCACGGATCCAGGGCAACGACGCGGGGCGTCAAGGTGGCATGAACCTGCCGGACACCCGGACACCCGATAACGCCGACACCGGCCTCGGCTCGAAAACCACCACCGGTGGCTCGGGTTCCGAAGGTGGTGCCAGCCAATAGTTCGCCCATGCGAGTGACGCCTATCCATCCCAATGAAGAGGTAACCATGAACGTCGATAAAAACCTGGAAAAAGAAGTCCTGACCCGCCTGCTGCACGCCCACCCGAGTGGCCTGGGCAAGGAGGTCCTGGACAATTACCGGGGGGAGAAAGTCGTGGCCAGCACCCTCGCCACGCTGCAGGAACGCGGGTTGATCCAGCATGGTCATGTGATCTGCAACGAGGCCGGCGAGCACTCGTTAAACCTGCCGATCAAACTCAGTGCCGCCGGGGTTGAGGCGGCGCGCAAGCTGAATATCTAAACGATGCAGAAGCTGGCGAAGCCTGCGATCTTTTGATCTTCAAGCATTCAACGGCAAAATATCGCAGTCTGCGACAGCTCCTGCGAGCAGGAGAAATCCCATGCCTCGTGGAAGCAAAGACAAATACACCGCCGAGCAGAAGCGCAAGGCCGAGCACATCGAAGACAGCTACGAGAAAAAAGGTGTCTCCAAAGATGAGGCAGAAGGCCGCGCCTGGGCGACGGTGAACAAACAGTCGGGTGGCGGTGAACGCAGCGGTGGTTCGGGGCGCAAGAAACCGGCGAGTGCCAAGTCCGACGATCGCAAGGAATCGGCCCGACGCGCGGTGGCCAGCCGTGAAGGTCATTCGCGCAACAGCAAGGCTTCGCGTGATACGCAGACCGTGGACAGTTTGAGGAAGGAGGCCCGGGCGAAGAAGATTCCGGGACGCTCGGGCATGCGTAAGCAGGAATTGATCGAGGCGTTGCGCAAGGCGGGGTAAAGCGAGGATTTGCGCTGAATTTGAAGGCCCCATCGCGAGCAGGCTCGCTCCCACATTGGACGTATGAGCGACACAAATCCCCTGTGGGAGCGAGCCTGCTCGCGATGGCGATCGATCAGGCGCCGGAGGTTTTACTGATCAACGCATCAACCTCAGCAGCCCCCGGCGAAGTCGCCGGCCCCCAGCGGGTCACCGCCAACGCCGCCGCAGCATTCGCCCGCCGCGCCGCTTCAACCGCCGTCAACCCCTGCGCCAACCCGGCCACAAACACCCCGGCATGGGCATCCCCCGCGCCATTGCTGTCCACCGCATCGACCTTGAAGCCCCGCACAGGCTGGCAGTCGCCACGCTGGCTGATCCAGCACCCTTGCGGCCCGTCGCGAACCACCATCAACACCTTCGCCGGCAGATGATCGGCCAGGCGATCCAGCGCCTGGGCAATGTCCGGCGCCCCGGTAAACCGCAGCGCCTCGACACTGTTGCTGGTCCACACATCGATGCGCGGCAGCAAGGTCTGCATCAACGGCTCATCCGGTGAATCCACCAACGGGCCCGGATCGAACACCACGTTGATTGCGCCCGGCAACTCCACGATCCAATCCACCAACGCCTGAGCCTTGCCTTCATGCAGCAAGCTGTAGCCGCTGACATAGACATAGTCGCCCGCCTCGACCGGCACGCTCGCCAGGTCTTCGGCGGTCAACTCACCTTCCGCACCGATATAGGAAATGAAGGTGCGCTCGGCCGACGCGTCGGTCACTGCGACGCACAATCCGGTATCCCGCTTCGCGCGGTGAGCAATGCCGATGCGAATGCCTTCAGCCTTCATCGCCTCACGGGCCAGGTCGCCGAAACGACCGGTGCCGTGGCGACCGAGGTAAACCACCGGCAAGCCATTACGCTGAGCCGCAGCCATCACATTGAAGCCGCCGCCGGCCTCGAAACTGGCGGATTGCGCCAGCACGTCGCCGCCCGACTGAGGCAGTTTATCCACGGCCATGACCAGGTCGATGATGACCTGGCCGGTATGCAACAACCTAGGCATGAGCATTCTCGACCAGCGCGGCGCGACGATCCTTCGCCCCACCGAGTACCCAATAAATCCCGCCAGCCACCAGGAACGTCACGATCCACCCAAGACCGTTATGACCCAGCCAGGAGTCGGACAGGAAGCCGCGGAACCAGACCGTTTGTTCGGTAGTGCCGATGGTGGTGAAGCTGAACCCCAGCACGATCGCCAGCGCCCACGCACCGAACGCACGCCACTCGACGCCGCCGCGATACCAGTAGGCGCTGCTCGGGCTGACGTCCAGCAGGTCCTTGGGGCTGTAGTAATGACGGTGAATCAGGTCAACGACGAAGATCCCGACCCACGCCGTGATCGGCACCGCCAGCAACGAAATGAAGGTAATGAACGGACCGTAGAAACTGTCGGCGATCAGCATGAAGTAGATCGAACCGGCGAAGATCGCCACGATGTCGACCACCACGGCGTAGACACGCTTGACCTTCAAACCGAGGGTCAACGTGGTCAAACCGGCGGAGTACACCGACAGGTTATTCGACAGCAACAGCCCGCCGAACGCGGTGATCAGGTACGGCACGGCCATCCAGGTCGGCAGCATGTCGCGGATCGCGATGATCGGGTCAGTGGCCGAGGCCAGGTCGTTGTTGCCCACCGACAACAGGCCGCCGAGGGTGATCAGCAACACCAGCGGAATCCCCGCACCGAACGCCGCCGAGGCCACCAGGCGCACGGCTTTGACGCTGCGATGCTGATAGCGCGACATGTCGGCACCGGCGTTGGCCCAACCGATCCCGGTGCCGGCGGCCATGGTGCCGATGCCGATGATCATCGCGCTCAGCGGTGCAGGCGTGGCGTTGAACACCGCGCTCCAGTCGATGGTCGCGCAGAGGAAACCGCCCACCAGGATGTTCAGCGCGCCGAACACGTAAGTCGCCCACTTCTGGATCACCAGCAATGTCGCGTGGCCGAGGCCGGACACCGACAGCGTCAGCAGCACGAAAATCGCAATGAAGACCAGGGTCAGCAGCGGCGCGCTTTTGGCTTCCACCGGCGAGCCGAACAGGATCGAGCACAGCGACAGCAACACGAAAGCCGCCGTGGTAGTGTTGACGGTTTCCCAGCCCAGGCGCGACATCAGCGAGACCAGCGTCGGGCCGATATTGCCGCGTACGCCGAAGATGGCTCGCGACAGCGTCAGGCTCGGTGCGCGACCACGGCGACCGGCGATGGAGATGATCCCGACCACCGCGAAGGAACCCGCAGCGCCGAGGATTGCGACGATGACCGCTTGCCAGATTGCCAACCCGCGAAAGGCGACAAGCGTCGCCCCCAGTGGCAGGCCGAGGATGGAAATGTTGGCGGCGAACCAGACCCAGAACAGTTGCAGCGGATGACCGTTGCACTCCGCTTCCGGCACCGGTTCGATGCCTCGGGTTTCCAGTTGCCCGGCGCTTTGCCCGGCGTTCGATGAACTCATGTGAATGCTCCTGTTGCCTTTGTTGTGGTTGTGGGCAGTTTCGGAAATCGACATAACATCCCGGCAATCCTGGCCGTATTCGTGCTTTCCGTTGCGGGTGAAAAATTCAAGTATGCGGCGCGCCTATCGCGAGCAGGCTCGCTCCCACAGGGTATGGTGCAATTCTCAAGGCACTCGCCGTACCTGTGGGAGCGAGCCTGCTCGCGATGGCGTCAGTCCCGTCAGCGCAAAGCCAACAGCCCCTGCACCAACGGTTCCAGCTCCAGATCATTGACGGTTTTGACTTGCTCGATCATCCCGGCCGGCCAACTCTCAAGCCCCAGACAGGCCCCAAGCATCGCCCCGAGAATCGCCGCGATTGTGTCCGTGTCCCCCCCCAGGCTCGCCGCCATGCACAGTGCTTCGAAGGCGTTCATTTCGCCAATGGCCACTTGCTGGGCCAGGGCAAACGAGACCACCACCGATTCCTGCGAAGCTACCGACGTGCCGATCACGTCGTACATCAAATCCGCCAGCATGGCCTTGTCGCTGTCGACGCTGATGGTCCGCGCCCAACTGATGCGCGAAGCGATGCGTCCGCCAGCGACCCAGTGACCATGACCTTCAGCTTGCTGAGCGATTTGCTGGCCCAGGTTCAAGGCTTCGCCCAGGTCCATGCCGTTGATCCCGGCCGAGACTACCGCCGCCACCGCCGCCGCACTGGAAATGCCCAGCGTAGTGTTGTGAGTGACCTGGCAGGCCTGCACCACAGTGCTGATAAAACGTTCCGGATCGGCGACATCCGCTGCGATCCCGATCGGGGTGATGCGCATCGCCGCGCCATTGGTGGTGCCGTAGCGCCCCGCTTCTTCCGCTGAATGGCCAGCGAGGATCATCTCGATCGCGCGTTTGGTCGAAGGGCCGAGCAAGTCTTGCGAGCCCTTGGCCTGCATTTCGGCCTCCCATTTGATCAGCCGTTGGGCCAGCAGCGCCGGTTCGATCCGGCCCTCGCCGTCGATCAACAACTGCGCGACCAGAATCGCCTGTTCGGTGTCGTCGGTGATCGAGCCTTTGGGCATGTTGGCGGCGATCGGTTGATCCGGGCCAGCGTCTTGCAGGTCGGTAATCTCGCCGAAACGCGCCTTGATCTCGGCGCGGCTCAGGGATTGGGTCGGCATGCCCAGCGCATCGCCCAAGGCCAGTCCGTAGAACGCGCCCAGGGCACGATTGAGCACGGTCATTGTGAAGTTCCAAATTGCAGGTGCAGGCGAAAGTGCACGGGGTCGAGCAGGCTTTCGACTTGTTCCATGAAGCGGTTTTGCCGGTCGTACGTGGTGCGCAAGGCCTTGAGGAATACCGTGCCGACCGGACGGCCGAGCAATTTGGCGTCTTCGGCGTTCAAAGGTTCGGCGCCGATCCATTGATCGCCGCGCTCGCCGATATAGCCGTAGGCGGCCAGGGTGATGGTCAGGGAGTTATCGATCAGGCCGACGCGCGGCAGGCTTTCCAGGCCTCCGGTGGCGGGCATCAATGAGCGTTCGAGGGAGACCAGCGTGCCGTCGTTGGAACGGCGGCGTCGGTCGAGGGTAATGAATTGGTCGGTGCCAAAGCGCGACAGCAGGTCAGGACGGGTCACCGCCTCCAGCCGCAGCACTTCGGTATTGATCAGCGCCCCGCTGTCGGCCAGGGCCTGGGCCCAGCCGCTGCGTTGATCGAGCACCACACCGTCGAAGGTGACGATGGAGCCGACACCGCTTTGCGTCGCGATGTAGTTGCGCCGTTTCAATTCAGCCAGGGCTTCGCGCAGCGTGCCTCGGCTGACCTTGAATTCTTGAGCCAACTGATGCTCGCCCGGCAACAGAAAACCGTCCTCCATGAGGCCGCTTTCGATGCGCCGGATGAGTTCGTCGACCACCCGTTGTTTCTTGTCAAATCGTACCTGTCTAATCATGTACAAAGTGATAACCGAAACGGACTGTGGCGAGCAAGGAATATTTTTGGGAAGTGACAAAAGGAGAAGCGACCGCTGTGCGGTCAATCGCGAGCAGGCTCGCTCCCACAGGGGTTTTGCGGCGGACAGTGCACGACACAAATCAACTGTGGGAGCGAGCCTGCTCGCGATGGTGCTGGCATATCCAACATCCATGCGTCAGACCCACCGCTATCGCGAGCAGGCTCGCTCCCACAAGTAATGTGGTGTCAGCGTTGTTTGAGGCGGTCGATCACGACGGCCAACAATAAGATCGAACCGCGAATGACGTACTGATAGAAGGTGTCGATGTTCTTCAGGTTCATCGCATTCTCGATGATCGCCAGTATCAGCACCCCGGCAATCACATGCCGGATCATGCCGATCCCGCCACTCAGCGACACCCCGCCCAACACACAAGCAGAAATCACCGTCAGTTCAAAACCCTGCCCGATCATCGGCTGACCCGAGGTCATGCGCGACGCCAGAATCACCCCGGCCAACGCTCCGATCACCCCATGCACGGCGAAGATGATGATCTTGGTCCGGTCAACGTTCACCCCGGCCAGCAGCGCCGCTTCCTGATTACCGCCAATGGCCATGGTGTTGCGCCCGTAGGTGGTGTAATTCAGCAGCCAGCCGAAAAACAGGAAGCAAACGATAGTGATCAGAATCGGCACCGGCACACCGAACAACTGGCCGTTGCCAAAGACGAAGAACGACTCCTGGGACACGCCCACCGCTTTGCCATTGGCAAAAATGTAAGCCAGGCCGCGAACAATCTGCATGGTCGCCAGCGTGGTAATCAACGCATTGACCCGCAGCTTGGCGATCACGATCCCATTGATCAACCCGACAATCAGCCCCATCACCAGCGCCGCGCTGACACCGAGGAACACGCTGTCGGTGTCGCGCATCACCACTGCCGCGACCACGCCGGCACAGGCAATCACCGACCCCACCGACAGGTCGAAGTGCCCGGACGCCAGGCAATACAACATGGTGCACGCGGCAATCCCGGTGGTGGAAATCGCCAGGCCCAGACCGCGCATGTTCAGCGGCGAAAGGAAGTTGTCGATCAGCAAGGTGCAGAGCACGAAGATCCCGACGGCCGCCAGCAGCATCACCCAGTCATCGAGAAAGCGCCGCAGGTCCAGAGGTTTGCGCTGGGTTGGCAAAGCGTTGTTTTGGATTGTCATAGTCACCTCTCAGTTCGCCACGCCGTCAGCGCGTTGGCGTGGCAAAGCCAGTTGCAGCAGGTTGGATTCATTGGCCTGGGCGCGAGACAGTTCGCCGCGCATCGCGCCTTCGCAGAGCACCAGGATGCGGTCGGAAATACCCATGACTTCCATCAGGTCGCTGGACACCACAATCACCGCGATGCCGCTGGCGGCCAGGTTATGGATGATCTGGTAGATCTCGGCTTTAGCACCGATGTCGATGCCGCGAGTCGGTTCGTCGAGCAGCAGGACTTTCATCGGCATCGACAGCCAGCGACCGAGAATGGCCTTCTGCTGATTGCCACCGGACAGGTACATGATTTTCTGCGCCGCACTGGGCGTCTTCACTTTCAGTGCCTTGATCTGCTTGTCGGCGTTGCCCTTTTCCCACAGGCCGCGCAGCAGGCAGCCGAAGGTGGAATGAGCGCCGCGAGCGCTGATGTTGATGTTCTCGGCGACGCTGGAGAGCGGCATGATGCCCTCCCTCTTGCGGTCCTCCGGGCACAGCAGAATCCCCGCGGCAATCGCATCCCGGGGTGAACGCAGCTTCAGTTCATGACCGCGCAATTCCAGGCGTCCGGCCGTGTTGCGCGTCAGTCCACTGAGCATCCGGAACAGCTCCGTACGCCCCGCGCCGACCAGGCCGAACAGCCCCAGAATCTCGCCTTTGTGCACCTCGAAACTCACCGGCTCGCGCAAGCCTGGCCCCAGCAAGCCGTCGACCTTGAGCGCCACCGCGCCACGTTTGCGGTGGCGGTAATCGTAAATATCCTGAATATCGCGACCGACCATGCACGTGACCAGTTGATCGTGAGTCAGCTCGCTCATGTCCTCGAAAGTGCGCACGAAGCGACCGTCCTTGAACACCGTCACCGCATTGCAGATACGGAACACTTCTTCCATGCGATGGGAAACGTACAGCACCACTTTGCCTTCGTCCCGCAGGCGACCGATGATCGCCATCAAGCGATCGATTTCACGCGCCGAGAGGCTGCTGGTCGGTTCGTCGAAGGCAATCACATGCGCGCCTCGGGACAACGCCTTGGCGATTTCCACCAGTTGCCGCTGGCCGAGGGACAGCCGCCCGACTTTCTCTTGCGGATCGACTTCATCGGCCAGGCCTTTGAGGCAGGCCAGCGCTTGCTGACGCAGTGCGCCGCGATTGATCAGGCCGAAACTGGCTGGCAAGTGACCGAGGAACAGGTTTTCCGCCACGGTCATTTCCGGCACCAGGTGCAACTCCTGATGGATCACCGCGACGCCGCTGCCGATGCTGTCAGCCGTGGACTTGAAGACCATCGTCTGCTCGCCGATCTGCAGGTCACCGCTGCTCGGCGTGTAGGCACCGCCGAGGATTTTCAGCAGCGTCGACTTGCCGGCGCCGTTCTCGCCCATCAAGGCGTGAACCTGCCCTGGGTGGGCGAGGAAGCTGATGCCGTCCAGCGCTTTAACCCCTGGAAAGGTCTTGCCGATCCCGTTGAAGCGCAAGCTGCCACTGCCACTAAAAGAACAGCCGCTGTGTTGTTGTGTTTTTGTTTGCGCCATAACCCACCTCTTCACACAGATCAGGCAGCACCGTCGCCAGGGCCGCCGGTGAAATCAACCGGCCCTCAGTTCCACAGGCCGATCTTTTCCAGTTCCTGCTTGAAGTTCTCGCGCGTGATCAGCGTCACGTCGTCCATCGCGGTGTATTTCGGCGGTTCTTTGCCGGTGGTGACCCACTCGTACATCATGCTCGCGGTGTTGTAGCCCTCGATGTGCGGGCTCGGCAGCATTGAGCCGAAGAAGCCGCTGTTGGGTTTCTTCAATTCGCCGATGGCGTCGGTGCCGTTGATGCCGATGCCGATCACGTTGGTGGCGGCAAAACCGGCGCTCTCGGTGGCACGCACGCCGCCCAGCACGGTGTTGTCGTTCATCCCGCCGATGATCAGGTTTTTCGCCGCGCTCGGCAGTTTCACCAACGCCGAGTTGGTGGCGTCCATGCTGCCCGGCACGTCGAGGGTTTTCAGCGCCGAGAACAGGATGTGGTCTTTAGGCATCCCGGCGTCTTCCAGCGCTTTGACCGAGCCGTCGGTGCGCTTCTTGCCGGTGTCGAGTTCGTTGAAGGTATTGATCACCGCGTACGTGTCTTTCCAGTCCCAGCCGCGTTTTTTCGCTTCGGTGGCCATGGCGTTGCCTTGTTTCTGGCCGACTTCAAACGCGGCCATGCCCAGGTACGGAACATCTTCCATGAATTTGCCGCTGGCATCGACGAAGCGGTCATCGACAGCGATCACTTTCAAGCCGTTGAGCTTGGCCTTGGCCATGATGGCCGGGCCGAGGGACACGTCCGGCGGGCAGATCACGAAGCCCTTGGCGCCGTTGGCGGCCAGGCTGTCGATGGCCGAGAGGGTTTTCTCGCCGTCCGGCACGGCGATTTTGATCACCGTGAAGCCTTTCTCTTTGCCGGCCTTTTCGGCAAACGCCCATTCGGTCTGGAACCAGGGCTCTTCCGCCTGCTTGACCAGAAAACCGATCTTCACTTCTTCGGCCGCCAGCAAGGTGCTGCTCAGGCTGACCGCAGTGACCGCCAAAGCGGCACAGCACAGGGAACGGATCCCACGACGACGATTCATAAGCTGACTCCTTGTTATTTTTTTTGAGAGTTCTGAAAACCGATGCAGCGTTCAAACCATGCAGCCAATAGTCATATCGTATGATGATTGGATTTAAGACGTAATTCCGTGCCTCAAACTCGGGTTATTCAGTCGTGGTACATGACCGAGCGACCACCATCGATGGTGATGCACGAAGCATTGATGAACGGCGCCTCATCGCTGGCCAGGAACACTGCCGTCATGGCCACTTCAATCGGCTGGCCGATGCGCCGTGGCGGGTGCAGATCGAAAGCCCGCTGACGCTCGGCGTGGGGGTCGGCAAAACCGTTCCAGTAATCGACGTTCAGTTGGGTTTCGATGTAGCCCGGTGCGATGGCGTTGACGCGAATGCCCTTCGGCGCATATTCGATGCCCAAGGCACGGGTCAGACCGAGCAAACCGTGCTTGGCCACCGGGTACGGGAAGCAGCCCGGAATGATGTGAGTGGAATGGGTCGAGGCGATGTTGATGATGCTGCCGATGCCCTGCTCGATCATGTGCGGCAACACAGCCTTGCAGCCGTACCAGGCGCCGTCGAGGTCGATGGCGAAGCAGCGGCGCCAGTCTTCTTCAGTCATTTCCAATGGATCGCGAAACACGTTGATCCCGGCGCAGTTGACCAGTACGTCAATGCGTCCGTGCAGCTCGATGGCCAGTTTGGCCATGGCGTGCAGGTCTTGCTGGCTGGACACGTCAGCCTTGATCGCCTGAACATCAAAGCCTTTGTCACGCCAGTGCGCCGCGACTTTTTCGACTTTCTCGCCCTGGATATCACTGATGATCAACCTGGCCTGCTGGGAAGCGAAGGTCGCGACGATGGCTTCGCCGATGCCCTGAGCGGCGCCGGTCAGCAGCACGACCTTGTTTTTCAGGCGCTCACCCTTGGGCGGCTCGGGCACCGGTGGCAAGGAAAGAGGTTCAGCCATGGATCAAGACTCCTGTTCGAAGGCACGACGAAAGCCGGGCATCTGTCGATGTCCGGTCGGAAAGCATTTGGGAATAGGAAGGCAGGCGCGAAAACGCCCGGGCGCCAAGACGGCCTGAAGCACTGGCTCCGCACGGGAGTGCGGTGGGATATCGCTGCATCACTTCACCTGTTTTGTTTTTTTAAGTGTGAGTGCGTGTCACTGATGGAGCCGACTATAAACCCGACCGCCGAATAATCTCAATATATAATTTTACATCCCATATTTTGGGATTTACCCGGCGAATCGAGTGCAAGGTTTTCCGACCACATCGACTCGAACCGATAGCAACGCGCCGTCCAACGGATGGTTGCGCGGGCTTGCGGCACTGGTGATGTAGAGGGTTTTGAAGTCTTCGCCGCCGAATACACAACTGGTGGGGCGGCTGACCGGGAGTTCGATCACGCGATCGACATGACCGTCCGGCGTCAGTCTGAGCAGGCAACTGCCATCCCAGCGCGCGTTCCAGATGAAACCTTCGGCATCCATCGCCGAGCCATCCGGGCCGCCGCGATCATGGGGACCGAACCACACGTACGCGGTGTCGAGGTTGCCATCGGTGTGGATGAAGTGCCGGTACAGCGTGCTGTCCAGGCTGTCGCCGAAGTAGAGCGTGGTGGCGTCATCGCTCCACAACAAGGTGTTGGGAATGCCCAGCCCTCGAAGCAACGGCGTGACCCGCGCATCGCGATCGATGCGGAACAGGCCGCCGGAGCGACGCAGGATGGGCAGGTCTTCACCCTGCTCGCCAATGTTGTTCTGCATGGTGCCCAGCCAGAGTCGGCCCAAGGCATCGCAGCGGGCCTCGTTGGCGCGATTGCCGGGTTGCGGATCGGCGACGCAGAGCAAGGTCAGTCGCGGTTCAAGGCCGGGGGAATCCAGGTCCAGCCGATAGACGCCACTGCTCAACGTCACCAGCGCATCACCGCTATCGCAGGGTATGAAGGCGGACACATGCTCCGGCATCTGCCAGATCTGTACGTTGGCGCCGATCAACCGCAGCGCTTGCTTGCCGGCAATATCAACCCAGTACAGCGCCTGGGTCGGCGCATCCCAGAACGGGCCTTCGCCGAGTTGCGCACGGTGTTGAGTGACCGCAGTCCACTCCATGAAACCTCCTGCCTTCGTTTCGCTTTTATGTGGGAGCCTGCTCGCGATTGCGGTGGGTCAGGCGACATCTATGCCGGATGTGACGCCATCGCGAGCAGGCTCGCTCCCACAGGGGTCTTTATTTTCAGCTGGCTTTTCTGTCGGCCATGACTTGCGGGTAGAAACGTTTGATTGCCAGGTCAGCGTTGTCGATCAGCGTCATGCAGGCCCAGACACCGCGCGCGGCATCACGGGCGGCGATGGCGTCGGCCATGTCTTTGTGAATCGGTAGCGTGCGGCGCAGTTCATCCGGGTCGGCGGCAGACACCTCGAACGACACCGCCAGCAGTGCGCCGAGGGCCGGGACCATTTGTTCGATGAATTGATTGTGGCTGGCGGCGAGGATGCATTCGTGGAAGAACTGGTCGGCGCGGTTGTAATCGAGGCCGCTGTCGACGGCCCTCTCCAGTGCGTTGTAAGCCTGAAGGATGGCTTGAACCTGTTCGACGGTAGCGCGCTCGCAGGCCCAGCGCACGGCCATCGGTTCAATGGTGCGGCGCAGGTCGAGCAAGTCGTCGACGAAGTTTTCCGGCAGGCCACTGCGCGAAAGCCAGCCTACGACTTGCGGATCGAAGAGGTTCCAGCGCCGCACCGGCAATACCCGTGTACCGACCTTCGGCCCGACTTCAAGCATGCCTTTGGCGACCAGCGTCTTGATGGCTTCGCGGATGACGGTCCGGCTCACACCCAGTTGCTGACCGAGGTCGGCTTCGACCTTGATGGTTTCACCCGGCTTCACCTGGCCGGTGGCGATCCAGCAACCCAGCCAATCGACCGTCGACGCGTGAAAACTGCTGGACATGGGCACCTCGATACAGGGACGGCACAAAGCCGTTCGCGATGGATACCCACGCTAATCATCATATGATTGGGTGTCAATTTGATTTTCAGAGTAGGGGGTACGCAAATGTGGGAGCGAGCCTGCTCGCGATGGCGGAGTAACAGGCAACAGTGATGTTGAATGTCATGCCCTCATCGCGAGCAGGCTCGCTCCCACATTTTTTACCGGTTACGGCTCCAGGCCGATGGGGAAGAACTCGCCACCGCTCCACACGCCTAACCAGCGCTGCCCGTCGATCTCGCGAGTCACCGCCAGCTCCACCAGTTGGTAGAACACATTCCGGTGGATCAGGGCTTCGAGGTTGGTGCGTATATGCACGTACGGTGCCGGCTCTTGTGTCACCGGATCGATCACCACGCGCATGGCATGTTCGGCGCCGGCTTCGGCGGTTTCATCGACGTTGGTGGTGAAGCGCAGGATCTGGGACTCACCTTCGCCTTCAACCTCCACGGCAATCGCCACGAAAGGCGCATCGTCGACTTTGATGCCGACCTTCTCGACCGGGGTGATGAGGAAGTAATCATCGCCGTCGCGGCGAATGATGGTGGAGAACAGCTTGACCATCGGCTTGCGCCCGATCGGGGTGCCCAGGTAATACCAGGTGCCGTCGCGGGCGATGCGCATGTCGATGTCGCCGCAGAAGTCGGGGTTCCACAGGTGGACCGGTGGCAAGCCTTTGGTTTTGGGGATTTGCCCCAACAGATCGTTGGCTTTTTGCGGGCCACTCATGGCGTTCTCCTTTGGGTTACTGGTCGCTGAGCCCCAGCAGGCTACGAGCGTATTGCTCCAGCGGCGGGCCCATCAGGTCTTCCGGCTTTTTGTCGTGGAACGTCAGTAAACCGCCACGACTCTTGATACGTGCAGTATCAATCAAATACTGGGTGCTGGTCTCGATCAACATGACCTGAATGACGCCGGTGTCGATGCCGAGGCGATCCACGGCCTCCTGATCCAGCCACTCATCCGAGTTGCCGATGCGGTCGTCGGACTTGGCGAAACGGGTATAGAGCAGGTAATGCGCCCCGGCAGCACGGGCCTCGCCCATGGCCTGGTCAAGACCTGCCGGCGCCCGGGCGCGGCGGACCATCGGGAAGTATTCGATAAAGCCATCGAAGGCGACTTCGGCGATCACGTTAGGTCGTGGGTAAACAGCGCTGCCTGCCGGCACAAAGGCGCCCTGGGCGATGTAGACGAACGAGTCCGGCTGAATGCGGATGTTGTTCACACGGCGACTGTCGCTATGGTCGAGTAGCCCCGCGTCGCTCATGTGGTAGCGAGTCCCTTCGGCCAAATCGCTGACATTCATGCAGCCACCAAGCGCCAAAACGGCCAGCAGCAAAACCAGGCTACGCATCCTACCCTCCAGAGGCCGGTGACGGAAAACCGGCGAATGGCCATGGGATGCAGCTTCCGCGCCAGCTCATGTTCATCGTCGCCTGATAGATCGCAATCGCGAGCAGGCTCGCTCCCACCATGGTTGCGCAGAACCTGTGGGAGCGAGCCTGCTCGCGATGAAGGAAGTTCAGCCGCCGATAATCTTCATGATGGTCGCGCCACCGGAGAACGCCACTTCCTGCTTGTCGCCCAACGCTTTCACCAGGAGTCGCTGCAACGCCGGCAGCGCCTGATGGCGAGGCTTGTCCAGCAGATCGCCGACATAGTGGCGGTTGCTCGACGACAGGCAGCCATGCAACCAGCCAGTGGACGACAGACGCAGCCGTGAGCAGGTGCGACAGAACGGAACGCTTTCGTTGGCGATCACGCCGAAATGGCCTAGCCCCGGAATCTCATAGCGCACCGCCGTCGCGTCGACTGGCGCATCGGCCTGAAGATACTCGTAGCGCTCGCCGATCAGGCTCAGCAACTGCTGAAGGCTGACGAACTGCTGCAAGAAGGCGTTGGAATCGGCGGCCAGGTGGCCCATGCGCATCAGCTCGATGAAACGCAACTCATAGCCGCGCTCCAGGCAGTAATCGAGCAACGGCATCACCTGATCCAGGTTCTGCCCGCGCAATGGCACCATGTTGACCTTGATCTTCAGGCCGGCGGCGCTTGCCTGATCCATGCCGTCGAGCACAGTCGCCAGATCGCCGCCTCGGGCAATGCTGCGGAACGCACTGGCATCCAGGGTATCGAGGGAAACGTTGATGCGCCGGATTCCGGCGTCCACCAGCAGCGGCAGCTTCTTCGCCAGCAACTGACCGTTGGTGGTCAGGCTGATGTCATCCAGGCCCATCTGCCCGACGGCGGTCATGAAGGTTTCGAGTTTTGGACTGACCAGCGGCTCACCGCCGGTAATGCGCAAACGCTCGATGCCTGCGGCTTCGATCAGGTAGGCAACGCCGCGTGCCATCGCTTCGGCCGACAATTCATCCTGCGCAGCGACCAGCCGCTTGCCATTAGGCACGCAGTAGGTACACGCGTAATTGCAGGCTGAGGTCAGACTGATTCGCAGATTACGAAAACGCCTGCCTTGACGGTCAACGATCATGGATCACTCCGGCGAAAGGAAATCGGACGCGTAAAACTTGACCCAGAAATCAAGTTTTAGCAAGTCCTATGCCTGAGTATATTCCTGCGGTACTCGCCATGGTGTGAATATCATGGCGCAATCAGGCAGCCGAATGGTTCAGCTGCTCGGGGTGTCGGTATCGCGCTTGCGCTTGTTGCCCATGCGCACACCGATGTCCATCAGGAACTGGAAGAAACCTTCCTGATCTTCCAGCACATTGCTCCAGAACGGCGAGTGATACAGCGCCACTGCGCCATGCACCAGCGCCCAGGATGCGCAGTAATGGAAATAAGGCGGCACGTCTTCGAGCTTGCCTTCGCTGATCCGGCCCTTGATCAGCAGGGTCAGGCGTTCGAAGTTCGACGCGCGGATCTTGTGCAGTTCCTCGATCATCTCCGGCACCTGGTTGCCCTTGACCACCTTTTCTTCCAGGCGGTCGAACAACCGATAGCGCTGCGGGTCGCGCATGCGGAATTCGAAGTAGGCCCGGGACAGCGCTTCCTTGTCCTTGTCGACATCGGCCGAATGCAACAGCTCGTTCAAATCACGCTCGTAATCGAGCATCAGGCGCAGATAGATTTCCGCCTTGGACTTGAAGTGCTTGTAGATCGTGCCTTTGCCGATACCTACAGCATCAGCAATCATCTCGACGGTGACACTGTCTTCACCTTGGTCGAGGAACAGCTTGAGCGCGGTATCGAGAATTTCTTGCTCGCGGCGACGAAACTCACGGACCTTACGAGGTTCTTTATGCATAAGAAAAGGTCTGTAGGGGTCAAAATTCGAAGCCGCGTATTATGCCTAACTTGCGCAAAAATGCACGGATCATCCGACCATATCTGTGTTTCTTGATGATTTCACGCAGGGTCGCCCGTTGATGAGAACTCTTCCGAAGCGCCCGTATTCCAAAATTGTTTAAAAACCGGGTCCGGTAAACTGGACTCGGCGCAATACTGATCAATACTTCAACTGTCGGCGAGGCATCTCCCCCAAGTGTCGCGCCGATATTGGTACCAACGGACCGCGTACCATTGTTTTACTCCTAATGGTCTTAACCCGGATTCACCCCCCAGAACCCGGGTTTTTTTTGCCTGCGATTTAACCTTTCACATGTGCCAACGGAAACAGCCGCTTGAAATTCCCGGTCGTCTGTTCGGCAAACCGCTCGTAGGATTCTCCCCGCAACATCGCCAGAAACTCTGCCACTTCCCGCACATACTGCGGCAGGTTCGGCTTGCCCCGATGCGGGATCGGCGCCAGGTACGGTGAGTCGGTTTCCACCAGCAAACGATCAGCGGGCACTTTACTGGCCACGTCGCGCAAAGCGTCGGCATTGCGGAAAGTGACAATCCCGGAGAGGGAAATGTAATAGCCCATGTCCAGCGCCGCTTTAGCCATGTCCCAATCTTCGGTGAAGCAATGCAGGACGCCCGCCTGGGGCAGCGCCGCTTCGCGCAGCAGATTCAAGGTGTCGGCGCGGGCGCCACGGGTGTGGATGATCACCGGTTTACCGGTTTGCTGCGCCGCTTGCAGGTGCAGACGAAACGACGCCTGCTGCAACTCTGCCGCTTCCGGTTCGTAGTGATAATCCAGGCCGGTTTCACCGATCGCCACCACACGCGGGTGATTGAGCTCCTGCAGCAGCCAATCCAGCGCTGGCGCAGCGCCTGGCTGCACATCCAGCGGATGCACGCCGACCGAACAGTCGACATCGTCGTAACGCTCGGCCAGGGCTTTGACATCGGCGGCGTTGTCGACGCTGACGCCGATGCACAGAAAGTGCCCTACCCCGCGCTGACGGGCCGCGTCGAGCGCGGCATCCAGGGAGCCGTCATGAGCGGCGAGGTCAAGGCGATCAAGGTGACAATGGGAATCTACGAGCATAAAAGGGCTGCAACTTACATCGTATGGGTGGGACGGTCGGACTTGAGGGCTCCGGCCAGATGGGTTTCGATTCGACTGCTGATGCTCAGAGTCTAGGCTCAACCGGTCACTTCTGGGTAGGCAAAGACGCCCATTGCACCAGCAACGCTTCAAGCAACAGCGCCGGGTTCAGGTTGGCTTTGCTCATGACTTTCTGACGCTGAGCAAGGATCCAGTCCTGAATACTGAGTACTTTGTCCTGCGCAGACTTCTGCGCCAGGTATTGAATAACTTTACGCATGTCCGTCAGGCCCAGCCCTTCTTCATCCTGCGTCAACTGATAACGCAGGATCAGGCTCGACCAGTCGCAGAACCAGTCGAACAACAGCAATTGAGGTACGGTTTTCCACTCTTCGGCAAGTTGGGTCGGCGATTGCTGTTGCTTGAGCAACTTCTTCACGCCATCGACCACCAGCGCCCGCTGTTCGCGTACGCCCTGGGCCTGCAATTTGATCGCGGCCAACGGCGAACCGGCGGCCAGGGTCAGCAATTCGATGCGCTCTTCCGGCGAGCAGTCCGGCAAGGCCTTTGCCAACCACGCCAGACTCATCGCCTCGCTCGGCAGCGGACAGGCCTGCTGTTGGCAGCGGCTCTTGATGGTCGGCAACAGGCGACTGGTCTGGTGACTGACCAGCAGCAATACAGTATCGCCGGACGGCTCTTCAAGACTCTTGAGCAAGGCGTTGGCGGCGTTGACGTTCATTGACTCCGCCGGCTCGATCAACACCACTTTGCGCCCGCCCATTTGCGCGGTCTGGACCACGAAGCTGACGAGATCGCGAACCTGATCGACCTTGATCGCCTTGTCGGCTTCTTCCGGTTCCAGGATGTAGTTGTCGGGGTGACTGCCGGCCTTGAGCAGCAGGCAGGATTTGCACTCACCGCAGGCGTCCTGCACGGTCGGGCGCTGACACAGCAAACTGGCCATGAGGCGCTCGGCCAGCGCACGCTTGCCGATTCCGGCCGGGCCATGCAGCAGATAGGCGTGAGCATGTTGCTTGCGCCCGGCCAACTGCTGCCAGAGGTCGTCCTGCCACGGATAGGCTTCAGCCACGGGTCAACTCCAGCAGACGCGGCACCAGGGCGTCCAGAGACTGCTGAACCTGCGCCAGCGGCTGGGCGGCATCGACCAGCACATAACGCGCCGGATCGGCTTCAGCGCGCTTGAGGAACGCACTGCGCACCGCATCAAAAAAGGTTCGGCCTTCGAGTTCGAAACGATCCAGGCGACCACGAGCGCTGGCGCGGGCCAGGCCCACTTCCACCGGTAGATCGAAGATCAGCGTCAGGTCCGGACGCAGGTCGCCCTGGACAAAGGTTTCCAGCGTCGCAATGCGCTCCAGCGACAAACCGCGACCACCGCCCTGATAGGCGTAGGTCGAATCGGTAAAGCGATCACACAACACCACGGCGCCACGGTCCAGCGCCGGGCGAATGACCTCGGCCAGATGCTGGGCCCGCGCAGCGAAGACCAGCAGCAACTCGGTGTCGGGGTTCATGGCTTCGTCGACCGGTGCCAACAGCACCTCGCGAATTCGCTCGGCCAAAGGCGTACCACCCGGCTCACGGGTCAGCACCACCTCGATACCTGCGGCGCGCAGGCGCTCGGCCAGGTATTCGCGGTTGGTGCTCTTGCCGGCGCCTTCCGGGCCTTCCAGGGTAATAAACAAGCCAGTCACAGGCAGTCCTTAGTCAGAGTCATTGCGGCGTGGTTGCATCCGGCTCGGGCGCAGGTGCAGCAGCGGGTTCTTGTGCCGGCTCCTCGGCAGGCGCTTGCGGCTCTGCTGGCGACACCTGCGCAGGTTCTTGCACCGGCACTTGCGGCAAAGCCTCAGGGGCGATGTTGGGCGAAGCAGCCGGAATCGGCGCCTGCTCATCCGTGGCCTCCGGCGCGGTGGCCGGTACCGGGCTGGATCGGTAATCGGCGCGGCGCTTGAGCTGGAATTCACGCACCGCGTTGTTGTGCGCGTCCAGGTCATCGGAGAACACATGGCTGCCATCGCCACGAGCAACGAAATAGAGGCTGTTACCAGCCACAGGGTTCAGCGCTGCATGGATCGCTTCGCGGCCGACCATGGCAATCGGAGTTGGAGGCAGGCCCGAGATTACATAGGTGTTGTACGGGGTCGCTTCTTTCAGATGGGCGCGGGTCAACTTGCCGTTATAACGATCACCGAGGCCATAGATGACAGTCGGATCGGTCTGCAACAGCATGCCCATTTCCATACGCCGCACGAAGACGCCAGCGATCTGCCCGCGCTCCTGTGGCACACCGGTTTCCTTTTCCACCAACGAGGCCATGATCAGCGCCTGATAGGGTTCGGTATACGGCACATCAGCGGAGCGCTGACTCCACTCTTTGGCGAGGACTTCGTCGAGACGCTCGTAGGCTTTCTTCAGCAGCTCGACATCGGTCATGCCACGCACGAAGCGGTACGTGTCGGGGAAGAAACGGCCTTCCGGAAAAACCCCGCCGTGACCGATTTTCTCCATCACCTGGGTATCGCTCAAACCGTCGATGGTTTGCTCAAGTTTTTCGTCCTTGGCCAAGGCCGCGCGAACCTGATGGAAAGTCCAGCCCTCGACCAGGGTCAGGCTGTACTGAACCATTTCCCCACGCTTCCACAGATCAATCAGCCCTTCGACAGTCATGCCGGGCTGCATGCGGTATTCGCCCTTGTGCAATGGTTGTCGGGCGAGATTGAAGCGCCAGTAAACGCGCAGCCAGAAGGCGTCCTTGATGACGCCATCGGCTTCGAGTCGATAGAAGGTGCGGGTCGGCGTAGTGCCTTTGGGCACTTCCAGCAGTTCTTCCTGGGTGATATTCAGCGGCTGTTCCAGCGCCGAATGGATTTTCCAGGCCGAAGCGCCCAAACACAGCCCCGCCAGAACCAATCCGGTTTCCAGCAGCAGCAAGAATTTACGTCTCACGTATCAAGCATCCAGTAGCGCGCGGGCAATGGTTTGGAGTTTACGGGTGAGCGGCCCAACCGGCCAGCTCAGTGCTGCATAGGCGCGCACCGGCCAAACGCCATACACGCTGTTGCAGACGAAGACTTCATCAGCCCATTGCAGCTGATCGAGGGTGATGTCGGTAATTTGTGCAGGGATCCCCAATGACGCGGCTTGAAACAATAATTCGGCACGCATCACGCCGGCAACGCCGCAGCGCTTGAGATCGGCGGTGATCAACACGCCATTGCGGATCAGAAACAGATTGCTGAACACGCCTTCAATGACGCGTCCGGCCTGATCGAGCATCAAGCCTTCGGCGTGCTCGGTGTCTTGCCATTCGGACCGCGCAATCACTTGCTCAAGCCGGTTGAGGTGCTTGAGGCCGGCGAGTAGTGGTTGTCTGGAAAGTCGTGTTGCACAGGGGAACAGACGAACGCCCTGCTCCGCATTCGCAGCAGGGTAAACCGCGGGAGGATTACCCAGCAGGATACGTCGAGCCTCAGCCGAGGGATCAGGTGCGTAACCGCGCAGACCGTCACCACGGGTGACGATCAGCTTGAGCACGCCTTCGCCCAACGCTTGGGCATAGGCCAAAAGCTCATCGCACGTCGCACTGTGATCAAGGTTGATTGCCAGCTGCTGACAACCCTTGACCAGGCGCACCAAATGCCGATCCAGCAGCACCGGCGTGCCGTTATGCACGGCAATGGTCTCAAACAGACCATCGCCGTAAGCCAGGCCGCGATCCTTCAGCGACAAAGCGTCAGCCGGCTGACCGTCGACCCAGCAGTCCATCAGTCAGCGAACCGGCGGAACACCAGCGAACCGTTGGTGCCGCCAAAACCGAAGGAGTTGGACAGCACCACATCGATGTCCATGTTGCGCGCAGTGTGCGGCACGAAATCGAGGTCGCAGCCTTCGTCCGGCTCATCGAGGTTGATGGTCGGCGGCGCCACCTGACTGTTGATCGCCAGCACACTGAAGATCGCTTCGACCGCGCCCGCCGCACCCAGCAGGTGACCGGTCATGGACTTGGTCGAACTGATGGCCAGCTTGTAGGCGTGATCGCCGAACACCGACTTGATCGCACAGGCTTCGGCAAGGTCGCCGGCCGAAGTCGAGGTGCCGTGGGCGTTGATGTACTGGACCTGATCGCCATTGATCTTCGCATCGCGCAAGGCATTGGTGATGCAACGCGCAGCCCCCGCGCCGTCAGCCGGTGGCGAAGTCATGTGGTAGGCGTCGCCACTGGTACCGAAACCGATCAGCTCGGCGTAGATGGTCGCGCCGCGAGCCTTGGCGTGCTCCAGCTCTTCCAGAACCAGCGCACCGGCACCATCAGACAGTACGAAGCCATCACGGCCCTTGTCCCATGGACGGCTAGCGCGGGTCGGTTCGTCGTTGCGGGTCGACAGCGCGCGGGAAGCACCGAAGCCACCCATGCCCAGACCGCAAGCAGCCATCTCGGCGCCGCCGGCAATCATCACGTCGGCTTCGTCGTACATGATGTTGCGGGCTGCCATGCCGATGCAGTGCGTACCGGTGGTGCATGCCGTAGCGATGGCGTAGTTAGGCCCCTGTGCACCCAAGTGGATGGACAGGAAACCGGAAATCATATTGATGATCGAGCCAGGCACGAAAAACGGAGAAATCCGCCTTGGGCCGGAATCATGCAGCGTTCGGCTGGTTTCTTCGATATTGGTCAGACCGCCAATACCCGACCCCATGGCCACGCCAATGCGCTCACGGTTGGCGTCGGTGACTTCAAGGCCTGCGTTGCGCACAGCCTGAAAACCTGCGGCCAGACCGTACTGAATGAACAGGTCGAGCTTGCGAGCTTCCTTGACCGACAGGTATTCCTCGACATTGAAGCCCTTTACCGAGCCGCCAAAACGGGTGGAATAGGCAGAAAGGTCGGTGTGTTCGATCAGACCAATGCCACTGCGGCCAGCCAGAATGCCCTGCCAACTGCTCGGCACATCCGTGCCCAGTGGCGACAACATACCCATACCGGTGACTACGACGCGTCTACGCGACACAGCACTCTCCTTTTTCAAATGACGACTTTGCATCAGGCCTAAAGAAAAAACCGCACGCCATGATGGCAGTGCGGTTTTTCCATGACAGCGAGCAACGATTACAAACTATTACGCCTGGTGGCTAGTAACGTAGTCGATTGCAGCTTGTACAGTAGTGATCTTCTCAGCTTCTTCGTCAGGGATTTCGGTCTCGAATTCCTCTTCCAGAGCCATCACCAGCTCAACGGTGTCAAGGGAGTCGGCACCCAGGTCTTCAACGAAGGAAGCAGTGTTGACCACTTCTTCTTCTTTAACGCCCAGTTGCTCAGCAACGATTTTCTTGACGCGCTCTTCGATGGTGCTCATACCTTGTTTTCACTCCTAATGGACAAATTCAGGCAGCTGGCCAGTGGGTAAGTGTATAGAAAGACTTTTCAGTTTTTCAACTGAAAGCTTCACTCCTCAAACCCTGCAGCCCTCTGCCTATAAATAGATTGCAGCTTTATAACGGATTTTAGACAGCTCGTATGACATTTTTTTGAAGCAATCCGTCACATTTAACTCATGTACATCCCGCCGTTCACCGGGATTGTAGCCCCAGTAACGTAAGCCGCACCGTCGGATGCAAGAAAAGCGACCACAGACGCGATCTCTTGAGCTTGCCCCAGACGGCCCAGCGGAATTTGCGTCTGCAAGGCTTCACGCTGTGCCTCGGGCAGTTCGCGGGTCATGTCGGTGTCGATGAACCCTGGGGCCACCGAGTTTACCGTAATCGAACGCGAACCGACTTCACGTGCCAGTGCACGGCTGAAACCTTCCAGACCGGCCTTGGCCGCAGCGTAGTTTACTTGGCCTGCGTTGCCCATGGCACCCACAACCGAGCCAATACTGATAATTCGTCCCCAACGGGCTTTGGTCATGCCGCGCAAAACGCCCTTGGACAGGCGGAACAGACTGTTCAGATTGGTATCGACAACGTCATGCCACTCGTCGTCTTTCATGCGCATCATCAGATTATCGCGGGTGATACCGGCATTGTTGACCAGGATCGCCGGCGCACCGAACTGCTCCTGGATGCTCGCCAGCACGGCCGCGACGGATTCGTCGCTGGTGACATTGAGCTCCAGGCCAGTGCCTTGAATACCGTTTTCCTTCAGGGTAGCGGCAATACGCTCGGCACCCGAGGCGGACGTCGCGGTGCCCACAACAATGGCGCCCTGACGACCCAGTTCCAGGGCGATGGCCTGGCCGATACCACGGCTCGCACCGGTAACCAGTGCAACTTTACCTTGCAGACTCATGCAAGTTTCTCCTGATTCAGGCCAGCGCTGCACGGGCGGCAGCGAAAGCGTCTGGGGTATTGAGGTTGGAGGTCGATACGCCTTCGGCGCAGCGTTTGTTCAGACCGGCCAGCACTTTGCCAGGGCCGCACTCGACCAGTTGGGTCGCGCCTTTTGCAGCCAGCGCCTGGACCGATTCGACCCAACGCACAGGCTTGTAGAGCTGTTCAAGCAGATCGCGCTTGAGAGTTTCCAGATCGGCCGGCACCGCGGCACTGACGTTCTGCACCACAGGAATCTGCGGTGCCTGCCAGTCGATCGCAGCGATCGACTCGGCGAAACGTTCGGCCGCCGGACGCATCAGCTCGCAGTGGGACGGCACGCTGACCGGCAACGGCATGGCGCGCTTGGCACCACGGGCCTTGCAGCCTTCGATGGCGCGCTCGACCGCTGCCTTGGCACCGGCGATGACCACCTGGCCAGGGGAGTTGAAGTTGACCGCGCTGACCACTTCACCTTGCGCCGCTTCGGCGCAGGCTGCCAGCACATCGGCATCGTCCAGACCGAGGATCGCGGCCATGCCGCCCTGCCCGGCCGGAACGGCTTCCTGCATCAACTGACCGCGACGCTCAACCAGCTTGACCGCATCGCCCAGGCCCAGACTGCCTGCAGCCACCAGGGCGCTGTATTCGCCCAGGCTGTGACCGGCAACATAAGCCGGGCGCGCCCCGCCCTCAGCCAGCCACAGGCGCCACAAGGCGATCGAGGCAGTCAGAATGGCCGGCTGGGTTTTATCGGTCTGATTGAGTTGCTCTTCCGGCCCCTGCTGGGTCAGTGCCCACAGGTCGTAACCCAGAGCATCGGAAGCTTCTTTGAATGTTTCGAGGACTACCGGATGTTGCGCGCCCAACTCGGCCAGCATGCCGAGGGACTGCGAACCCTGTCCTGGAAAGACGAATGCGAGGGAAGCAGACATGTAACGAGCCCCTAATGATCTTGTCGTCGGAGAATTGACGTCCCGCCTGGGGGACGCAAGAAACTGACAGTTGGATGGCCAATTGAACTGAGCGGTCACATTTAAGCATTGTCCGACGAAAACGCCTAAAGCAACAAATCCTCCAGACGACCGTGAATGCGTTCTGGCAGGTTTTCCTGAATCTCGATCAGGGCACGGGAAATTGCACTCTGGAAACCCTGAACCCCAGCCGAGCCGTGGCTCTTCACCACAATCCCCTGCAAACCGAGAAAGCTTGCGCCGTTATGCCGCGCAGGCGCCAGATCAGCTTGCAGGCGCTTCATCAGCGGCAACGCCAGCGCGCCAACCATGCGCGAGGTGATACTTTTCTTGAACAAGGCTTCGATGCGCCCGGCAATCATGGTCGCCAGGCCTTCGCTGGACTTGAGCAGGATGTTGCCGACGAAACCGTCACACACCACCACATCCGCCTCGCCACGGTACAAACCGTCACCTTCGACAAAACCGATGTAGTTGATGCCACGGGCGCTCTGCAACAGGGTGGCCGCCAGCTTGACCTGCTGATTGCCCTTGATGTCTTCGGTACCGATGTTCAGCAACGCGACCCGCGGACGAACGATGCCCAGGGTTTCCGCCGCCACCGACCCCATCACCGCAAACTGCAACAGATGCTCGGCGCTGCAATCGACATTGGCACCCAGGTCGAGCAACTGGCAGTAACCCTTCTGCGTCGGAATCGCCGCCACCATGGCCGGCCGGTCAATGCCCGGCAAGGTCTTGAGCACAAACCGCGACAACGCCATCAGCGCACCGGTATTGCCGGCACTGACACAGGCCTGGACCTTGCCGTCTCGCAGCAACTCGAGCGCCACCCGCATCGACGAATCAGGCTTGCCACGCAAGGCCTGGGCCGGCTTTTCGTCCATGGTGATGACTTCGGATGCCGGAGCAATCGACAGGCGCGAGCGATCCACAGCCGATTGGCCTGCGATCAATTCTTCAAGAAGGGAGGGTTGACCGACGAGGGTCAGGTGCAGCGAGGGCGTAGCATTCAGACAAGCAAGGCTGGCCTGAACAATGCTGCGGGGACCGAAGTCCCCGCCCATTGCGTCAATCGCGATGACTTGAGCGGACAAGGATTACTCGTCAGCGCCCTTGTCGATCACTTTACGACCACGGTACACGCCTTCTGGCGATACGTGGTGACGCAGGTGAACTTCACCGGTGGTTTTTTCTACAGACAGGGTGCTAGCCTCGAGAGCGTCGTGCGAACGACGCATGTCACGGGCAGAGCGGGATTTTTTGTTCTGCTGAACAGCCATAATTGATTAACTCCTAAACGTTTGGGTCACGCTTTAACTGCGCCAATACACTGAACGGGTTGGACCGCGTTACCTCGTCCTCGCTCGGTTCGGGCTCATAGAGACCCGCCGGCTGCTGGCATTCTTCCGGATGATGAGCAGGCACAATGGGCAAGGCGAGCAGAAGCTCCTCCTCGATCAGTGACTGCAGATCCAAAGGATCTTCGCCCAGTTCCAGCACGTCATAACCTTTCGGCAACGACTGGGTATTCGCACCCTCCTTCACCACAGCATAACTGCATTCGCTATGGATCGGCAGGGTGACCAGCTCAAGACAACGCTGGCAAACCATTTTGACTTCGGTGTCGATAAAGCTGTGGATTACCACAGACTTACGTTCATCTCGTTCAAAAACGAATTTAGCCTGCACCGTACCGACAGTATCGGAAAGCGGGTCGCAGAGTCTCTCCAAATCGGCCAGCAGCAGTTCACCTTGAAGGGTGGTGCCACGGTCAGCCAATTTGCGCGGGTCAACGTGAGGTGGAATCGGGTCATTCAACATAGGCGCAGCATTATAGGGATGCCCCCGGCCATGTCAAAGGAAATTCAGCCCTGTCCGTCACTTGCAAGCCTCCGCTAGAATTCGCCCCTGCCCTTTGGAGATGCGCATGCTGCCTTTATTACTCGCTTCAAGCTCGCCCTATCGCCGGGAATTGCTGGCCCGCTTGCAGCTGCCGTTCATCTGCAGCTCGCCGGATATCGATGAAAGCCATCGTCCGGGCGAGTCCGCCATCGATCTGGTAAAGCGCCTCGCCGAAGAAAAAGCCCGCGCATTGGCCGGCAGCCACTGCGCTCATCTGATTATCGGCTCCGATCAGGTCGCGATACTCGGCGAGCAGATCATCGGCAAGCCTCACACCTTCGAAAAGGCCCGCGGGCAGTTGCTGGCGGCAAGCGGTGCCAGCGTGACCTTCCTCACCGGCCTGGCCTTGCTCAACAGCCAGACTGGCGACTGCCAGGTCGATTGCGTGCCATTCACCGTGAACATGCGCACACTCGACACCGCACGCATTGAACGCTACCTGCACGCCGAACAGCCCTACGACTGCGCTGGCAGCTTCAAGGCCGAAGGTTTGGGGGTGAGCCTGTTTCAAAGCACCGAAGGCCCTGACGCCACCAGCCTGATCGGCCTGCCGCTGATTCGCCTGGTGGACATGCTGCTGGCCGAGGCCGTGCAAATCCCCTGAAAAGCAAAAGATCGCAGCCTTCGGCAGCTCCTACGCGGGATCTCGCATACCTGTAGGAGCTGTCGAAGGCTGCGATCTTTTGACTCTAAAAAACCGGCCACTTGGGCGCCACTTGGGCCGGTTTTTTATACCGCAGGAGAATCAGCGCAACGACGGACCGTGAAAACCCATCCACATCGCCAACTGCTCAGCCACGCTGGCACCCAGCTTTTTCGAGAAGCGATCAAATGGCGATTCCTGAACGGTAAAGTCCACCAGCTCTTTCTCGCCGATCACATCACGCGCCACCGAACTGGCGTTACCCAGACCATCGATCAAGCCCAGCGGCAGTGCCTGCTCGCCAGACCAGACCAGCCCGGAGAACAGCTCCGGATGCTCTTTGTCCTTGAGGCGATCGCCACGACCCTTTTTCACGCTACTGATGAACTGCTGATGCGTGGTATCGAGCACACCCTGCCAGAACCTGGTTTCTTCAGGCTTCTGCGGCTGGAACGGATCAAGGAACGATTTGTGCTCGCCGGAGGTGTAAGTACGACGTTCCACACCCAGTTTCTCCATGGTGCCGACGAAACCATAGCCGGCCGCCGTCACACCAATGGAGCCCACCAGGCTCGCCTTGTCGGCGTAGATCTGATCCGCAGCACTGGCGATGTAGTACGCACCGGAAGCACCCAGGTCCGAGATCACCGCGTAAACCTTGGTGTCCGGATGCAGGCCGCGCAAACGGCGGATTTCGTCATAGACGTAACCCGACTGCACCGGACTGCCACCCGGGCTGTTGATCCGCAGGATCACACCCTTGACCTTTTCATCCTCGAAAGCCGCACGCAGGCTGCCGACAATGTTGTCAGCGCTGGCCGGCTCCTTGTCGGCGATCATGCCGGTCACGTCGATCAGTGCGGTGTAGTTGGCACTGCGCGTGGCGGCTTTTTCCATGTCCATCAGCGGCGTAAACAGGATCAACGCCCCAATCAGGTACACAAAGGTCAGCGACTTGAAGAAAATCCCCCAGCGACGGGACCGGCGCTGCTCCTGCACACTGGCCAGCAGGGTCTTTTCCAGCAGCTTCCAGCTTTTCTCGTCACCGCTCTCCGCACTCGCCTTGGCGGGTGCTTTCCATTCGTCGGCCATGCCATCTACCCCAGCAAAAATCTATTAAGCCCGCTGACTCAGCCAGGCATGCAATTCTGAAAAACGATCAATCGCCAAGCACGGCTCAAACAGCTTCAGCGCGTCGATCGATTGAGCGCCGTAGCTGACGGCCACCGAATCCATGCCGGCGTTACGCGCCATCAGCAGGTCAAAGGACGAATCGCCAACCATCAACGCCTGCTCTGGACGAACGTCGCAATGAGCGAGGATCTGTTCCAGCATCAGCGGATGGGGCTTGCTGGCCGTTTCGTCGGCGGCACGGGTGATATCGAAATATCCTTCCCAGCCGTGCGCCTTCAGCACCCGATCCAGCCCGCGACGGGCTTTTCCGGTCGCGACAGCCAAATGATAACCCTCGGCGCGAAAGGCCTCCATCGACTCGACAACCCCTTCGAACAACGGCGAAGGCACAGCTTCTGACGCAATGTAGTGATCGGCATAGTGCTGACGAAAATCTACCAGCTCGTCGTCGCCGATTTCCGGATACAGCGTACGAATCGCTTCCGGCAGGCCCAGACCGATGATGCCCTTGACGGCAAAATCATCGCGCAACTGAAATCCGGAGCGCTCGGACGCGACATGCATCGCTTCGACAATCCGACCAATGGAGTCAGCGAGCGTGCCGTCCCAATCGAAAATCAGCAGCTTGTAATCAGATGGGCGCACTCAATCGCTCCACGGTCTTGGCCCACATCTCGTCGACCGGCGCCTGCAACTTCAGCTCACCGCCATCAGGCAGCGGCACAGTCAGCATGTAGGCGTGCAGGAACAGGCGCTTGCCGCCCAGATCGCGAATTTCCTTGCTGAAATCGTCATCGCCGTACTTGGTGTCGCCAGCGATGCAGTGCCCGGCGTGCAGGGTGTGCACGCGGATCTGGTGAGTCCGGCCGGTGATCGGCTTGGCCTCGATCAGGGTGGCAAAGTCGCCGAATCGACGCAGGACCTTGAACACGGTCACAGACTCCTTGCCCTCCTCCTCGTCGACTTCGACCATCCGCTCGCCGGAACGCAGGTTGCTCTTGCCCAGCGACGCACGAACTTGCTTGATCGAGGCCGCCCAGTTGCCGCGGACCAACGCCATGTAGCGCTTGTCGACGCCATCGCCGCGCAATGCCGTGTGCAAGTGACGCAGCATGCTGCGCTTCTTGGCGATCATCAACAGGCCGGAGGTATCACGGTCGAGACGGTGAACCAGTTCGAGCTCCTTGCAATCGGGACGCAACTGACGAAAGGCTTCGATCACGCCGTAACTCAAGCCGCTGCCGCCGTGAACCGCGATGCCAGCAGGCTTGTTGATCACAATCAGCGCTTTGTCTTCGTAGACAATCGAAGCTTCGAGTCGCTGCAGCAGGCCTTGGGCCAGCGGTACCGGCTCGTCGCGCTCAGGCACGCGAACCGGCGGCACGCGCACGATATCGCCCGCCTGCAGCTTGTATTCGGGCTTGATCCGACCTTTGTTCACTCGCACTTCGCCTTTGCGCAAAATGCGGTAAATCAAGGTCTTGGGCACGCCTTTGAGCCGAGCGAGAAGGAAGTTATCAATACGTTGGCCGGCATATTCCGGCGAGACCTCCAGCAGTTGTACGGCTGGGGTCGAAGGGGCAGTAGTCGTCATGGCGCGGATGATAACAATTTTTTATGGAATTGAAGCACTTAATCATTGCTGCTATAGTCGCGAACGCCGCCAAAAGTGGCCTGGACAGCGGACTAACGGTCAAAAACCGGCCCTGACCAACGCAATTCACGAGGACGAGAGGCCGTCCTACGGGGCTTTCGCTACGTAACGGTAGAGTTTGCAGTTGTAACGAGCGCAGGTGACATGAGGCCTGAAGCATGCCGCAAAGCAGAGTTTTCACTCGCCTTGCGAGCAAATATTCACGGCCAGTTCACAAAGTGCAGTCAGCTACGAACGACCCCGAGCGAACGCTTCGGAAACAACGCCTAAATTAGCCATGATGCGTGACCTCCCCTTTCGGAGCTCACGGTAAATGCCAACCCGCTGCGGATTCTGCGCGCGGCAGCACCCGAATTATCAGGGATACGTGTAGGGTGGAGATGCACAACCGCTGGACTGTGTAGCAATAGGCTTTATCAAGACGCTTCATCTCGTCCACAGCCGCCGGTTGATTCCTCCTCCTGACTGAGTGCTTAAGTAGCCACAGCAAGCAGGACGCGTACGTCGCGACGAAGGCCCACATTGGCCGGACATCGCTGGACACGGGAATGGCCAACCACTCCCGACGCACCTGACACCGACCATGAGAAGTCGTGTGTGCCGAACGCCGTTTCCGGCAGCCCGGAAACCGACGGTACTACATGAAAAGAATGCTGATTAACGCAACCCAACCCGAAGAGTTGCGTGTTGCACTGGTAGATGGCCAGCGCCTCTACGACCTGGACATCGAATCCGGTGCACGCGAGCAGAAAAAGGCCAACATCTATAAAGGCCGGATTACTCGCATCGAACCAAGCCTTGAGGCTGCCTTTGTCGATTTCGGCTCTGAGCGCCACGGCTTCCTGCCCCTCAAAGAAATCTCCCGCGAATACTTCAAGAAAGCCCCCGAAGGCCGCGTCAACATCAAGGACGTCCTGAGCGAAGGCCAGGAAGTCATCGTTCAGGTCGAAAAAGAAGAACGTGGCAACAAGGGCGCCGCCCTGACCACCTTCATCAGCCTGGCCGGTCGTTACCTGGTTCTGATGCCGAACAACCCGCGTGCCGGTGGTATCTCCCGCCGCATCGAAGGCGAAGAGCGCAACGAACTGCGTGAAGCCCTGAACGGCCTGGTTGCCCCGGCCGACATGGGTCTGATCGTGCGCACTGCCGGCCTTGGCCGCAGCAGCGAAGAAATGCAGTGGGACCTCGACTATCTGCTGCAACTCTGGACCGCTATCAAAGAAGCCTCGCTGGATCGTTCCGCTCCTTTCCTGATCTACCAGGAAAGCAACGTGATCATCCGTGCCATCCGCGATTACCTGCGCCAGGACATCGGCGAAGTGCTGATCGACAGCGTTGAAGCCCAGGACGAAGCCCTGACCTTCATCCGCCAGGTGATGCCGCAGTACGCCAGCAAGATCAAGCTGTACGAAGACAGCGTTCCGCTGTTCAACCGTTTCCAGATCGAAAGCCAGATCGAGACCGCCTTCCAGCGCGTCGTCGAACTGCCTTCCGGCGGCTCCATCGTTATCGATCCGACCGAAGCCCTGGTGTCCATCGACATCAACTCGGCGCGCGCCACCAAAGGCAGCGACATCGAAGAAACCGCCCTGCAGACCAACCTTGAAGCCGCCGAAGAAATCGCCCGTCAGTTGCGCTTGCGCGACATCGGCGGCCTGATCGTCATCGACTTCATCGACATGACCCCTGCCAAGAACCAGCGCGCCGTGGAAGAGAAAGTCCGCGAATGCCTGGAAGCCGACCGCGCTCGCGTGCAAGTCGGTCGCATCTCGCGCTTCGGCCTGCTGGAAATGTCCCGTCAGCGCCTGCGCCCATCGCTCGGCGAAAGCAGCGGCATCGTTTGCCCGCGTTGCAACGGCACCGGCATCATCCGCGACGTTGAATCGCTGTCGCTGGCGATCCTGCGCCTGATCGAAGAAGAAGCCCTGAAAGACCGCACCGCCGAAGTTCGCGCACAAGTGCCGATTCCGGTCGCAGCCTTCCTGCTCAACGAAAAACGCAATTCGATCACCAAGATCGAACTGCGCACCCGTGCCCGCATCGTCATCTTGCCGAATGATCACCTCGAAACGCCACACTTCGAGGTTCAGCGTCTGCGCGATGACAGCCCGGAAGCCAGCATCAACCAGTCCAGCTACGAAATCGCTGCTGCCGCTGCCGAAGTCGAAGAAGTCCAGCCAGCCGCCGCGACCCGCACCCTGGTTCGCCAGGAAGCCGCGGTCAAGACTGCTCCGGCCCGCGCCAATGCTCCGGTTCCGACCGAAGTCGTCGCCCCGGTTGCCGCTCCGGCCGCAGCGCCTGAGCCTAGCCTGTTCAAAGGCCTGGTGAAGTCACTGGTCAGCCTGTTCGCGACCAAGGAAGAGCCTGCTACTCCGGTCGTGGTTGAAAAACCGGCCTCCGAGCGTCCGGCCCGTAACGAAGAGCGTCGCAATGGTCGCCAGCAGAGCCGCAACCGTAACGGTCGCCGCGATGAAGAGCGCAAGCCTCGCGAGGAACGTGCACCGCGTGAAGAACGCGCACCACGTGAGCCACGCGAAGCCCGCGAAGAAACGCCAGCAGTCGCCCGCGAAGAACGTGCTCCACGTGAAGAACGCGCACCACGCGCCCCTCGTGAAGAACGAGCACCGCGCGCGCCTCGCGAAGACCGCAAGCCACGTGGCGAGCGTGAAGAGCGTCCGGTTCGTGAACTGCGTGAGCCTCTGGATGCCGCTCCGGCCGCCGCTGCTACCGCTGAAGAGCGTCCAGCCCGTCAGCCACGCGAAGAGCGTGCTCCACGTCCACCGCGTGAAGAGCGTCAACCGCGTGCCGAGCAAGCGGCCGCCGCCGTTGCCGAAGAAGAGCTGACCGGTAACGAAGAGCAACTGCAGGAAGACGGTCAGGACAACGCCGAAGGCGATCGTCCACGCCGCCGCTCCCGTGGTCAGCGTCGTCGCAGCAACCGTCGTGAGCGTCAGCGCGATGCCAACGGCAACGTGATCGAAGGTTCGGAAGAATCCGAGTCCGCCGAAGGCGAAGCCACCGACACCCGCGAAGCACCAAGCGCTGCCGATCTGGCCGCCGGCCTGGCTGTTACCGCAGCCGTTGCCAGCACCGTGATCAGCGCTCCAGCCGAAGCACAGGCCAATGAGCAAGCCGAACGCGCCACTGCCGCCACGCTGGAAACTCCAGTGGAAGCGCCAGTCGTTGAAGCGACCACGCCTGTAGAAGCAACCTACGCTCCGGAAATCGAAGTGGCCCCGGTTCAAGAAGCACAGCCTCAAGTTGAAGCTGCCGCCGAACCCGTCGCCTTTACTGAAGCGCCTGCAGTGATTGCAGAGCCGGTTGCTGAAACAGTCGCCGAAACCGTAACCGAAACGGTTCGTGAAGTTCGCGAAGAGCAAACCGCGTTCAACTGGGTTGCCGAGCCAGTCGCTGCCGAAGCGCCAGAAGCTGAAGCCATGGTTTCCGAACCAGTGGTGGCTGCAGCCGAGCCTGCTCCGGTGGTCGAAGCTCCTGCTCCGGTTGTTGCTGAAGTGGTTGCATCGGAAGTCGAAGCCACCCCTGTCAGCGCCCTGACGCCAAGTGGCCGCGCGCCGAACGACCCGCGTGAAGTGCGTCGTCGCAAGCGTGAAGAAGAGCGCCTGCAGAAGGAAGCCGAACTGGCTGCCGCTGCTGCTCCGGTTGAATCGGTTACCGCTTCCGAGCCTGCACCGGTTGTTGCTGAAGTGGTCGAGGCAGCACCTGCTGCCGAACCTGCTGCCCCGACCATCAACGAGAACCTGCGTTCCGTTGAAGAAGTGGTAGAGCAACACCCTGAAGCCCTGGAAAAAGAGCACGAGCCTAAACCCCTTGCCTGATTCCATCGGCTACTAAAAAGCCCCGCCTGATGATCCAGGCGGGGCTTTTTTACGCGTGTAATTTGTCCTGAACCCGGTTTACACCGTCTGCCAGCCCCGCAACTGATTACGAACCGGCAGGTCGCGGATGCGTTTGCCGGTAGCGGCAAAAATCGCGTTGCACAGTGCCGGCGCGATCGGCGGCACGCCCGGCTCACCCACACCGCCCAACGGCACGTTGCCCGGTGGCGTCACCAGATGCACGGCGATTTCCTTCGGTGCCAGGGACATCCGCGCCACTTCGTACATGTGGAAGTTGTCCTGCTGGACCCTGCCGTCCTTGAAGGTGATTTCCCCCAGCACCGCGTTGCCCAGGCCCATCACGCAGGCGCCTTCGAACTGCGAACGGATCCGCTCCGGATTGATCTGCGGGCCGCAATCCACTGCTATATCGGCCTTGTGCACGATCAGCACGCCATCATCTTTGACCTCGACTTCAATAACAGCCGCCACATAGGTGACAAAACAGTAATGCACCGCCAGCCCCAAGCCCCGGCCTTTCGGCATGCCCCGGCCCCAACCGGCGGCCTTGGCGGCGGTTTCAAGTACGGAGCGCATCCGCGCCGTGTCAATCGGGTAACGCTCCGGCGATTCGCCATAGTTCCACTCCTCCCCCAAGGTGCGCGGGTCGATCTCTCGGTCCGGGCCGAGCAAGTTGATCTGGTACTTCAGCGGATCCTGACCGGCCTTGTGCGCCAGTTCATCGACAAAACTCTGAATCGCAAAGCCATGGGGAATGTTCGATACCGAGCGATACCAACCGATTCGGGTGTGCGTCGTCGCTGGCGGGTTTTCCAGGCGCACGTTCGGTATCGCGTACGCCATGTTGCTGAACCCCATACCCAATTCTGCCGCTCCCTGGTGAATGACATTGGGGGTAAACAAGGCGGTCATGCTGGGTGCCACCGTTCGATGCAGCCAACCGGATGGCCGACCATCACTGGCCAGGCTGGCCTTGAGGTATTGCAGCGAGACGGTGTGCAGATAGCCAAAATGGAGATCGTCTTCGCGCGTCCACTGCACACGCACCGCTTTACCAGGCAAGGCCTTGGCCAGAATCGCCGCCTCGATCACGTAATCCGGCTTGGCTTTACGACCGAATCCGCCACCCAGCAAAGTGACATTGACCGTTACGTTCTCAACAGGAATCCCCAACCGCTCGGCAACGGTATCCCGTGCCCTTTGAGGCGACTGAACCGGGGCCCAAATCTCGCAGTGCTCTTCAGTGAAGCGGGCCACAGCGACCATAGGTTCCATCGGTGCGTGTGCCAGATGAGGCATGTAGTAAGTGGCCTGTAGCGTGCTATCGGCACCGGTCATTGCGGCTTCGATCTTGCCGCTGTCACGCACCACTTTACCGGGCAGCAGCGCCGCGGCCTCCAATTGTCGGCGAAAGGACACCGAGTCGTAATCGGCGTTAGGACCATCGTCCCACTCGATCTTCAGCGCATCGCGCCCCTTGAGCGCTGCCCAGGTGTGATGGGCGATGACCGCCACGCCACCCACCGGCTGAAACCCGGACGGCAATGGACGGGCTTCTATTTGCAGGACCTTGATCACACCCGGGACTTGCATTGCAGTGCCGGCGTCAAGGGATTTGACCTTGCCGCCATATACCCGCGGGCGGGCAATGGTAGCGAAAAGCATACCGTCGAAACGCACGTCGGCCCCAAAGGTCGCCTGGCCACGGACAATGTCCGCACCGTCGACGGCAGCGTTCGACTGTTTCCCGATGTAGCGAAACTCGGACGGCTGTTTGAGTTGCAGACTGTCATGGGCCGGCACCGCTAATCTTCCAGCCGCCTCAGCCAGTGCGCCATAACCGAGCTCACGGCCCGTCGGTGAGTGAACGACCGTGTGCAACTGCGCACGACACTCGCTGACCGGGACCTGCCACCGTGCGGCGGCGGCCTGTTCGAGCATTGCACGAGCCGAAGCGCCGCAACGACGCATGGGCTCATACCAATGGCGCATGCTCCGTGAGCCATCCGTATTTTGATTGCCGTAGCGAACCTCATCGCCCGGTGCCTGCCGGACCACGGTTCGCGCCCAGTCAGCCTCAAGTTCGTCGGCGACCACTCGCCCCAGGCTGGTACGTATGCCCTGCCCCATCTCCGAACGGTTGCAGATCACGGTGACCGTTCCATCGGTGGCGATGCTGACATAGACCTTGGGATCATCGATCCAGCCATTGGGCATCGCGTCGGCACCGTACTTCTTGTTTTTTTCCAGGCCCAGGGCATTTTGCCAACCCCAGCTAGCCGCCAGCACCAAGGCCCCGGTGGCGACGGCACCCTTGATAAAACCACGGCGACTGAGATTGTTCAGCGCAAAATCGTGCGGCAACTGACTCATGCCGTGGCCTCTCTCAGGCGATTGGAGACCTGACGAATCGCGGCCTTGATGCGGTTATACGTGCCGCATCGGCATAGGTTGCCAACCATCGCCTCCTCGATCTGCTCGTCGCTGGGGTCTGGATGGCCTTTGAGCAGCGCCGTCGCCGACATGATTTGTCCGCCCTGGCAGAAACCGCACTGGGCGACGGCGGTGTCGAGCCAGGCTTGCTGGACGATTCGCCCGACCGGGTCGGCGTGCAGGCTGTCGATGGTGGTGACGTGCTGGCCGACCACCGCACCGACAGGCGTGATGCAACTGCGCGCCGGAACGCCATCGACATGAAGGGTGCAGGCACCACAGAGGCCCATGCCGCAGCCGAATTTAGTGCCGCTTTCACCCACGACATCGCGGATCGCCCAGAGCAGCGGCATGTCCTCGGTCACGTCGAGTGAATGGTCTTGACCATTGAGTTTCAGGGAAATCATGGGGCGAGTGAACCTTGAACAATGAGTTCGCCCGGATGCTCAAGTTGCACGGTTAACCCGGCATTAACAAAAAAGCCCTGCAACACTCTCGCGGCGTACAGGGCTTTTCAGCGTGAAAAACATCAAAAGGCCGCTTTAACAGGCCGTTGACGGGATCACCCAAAGCTCAATTTTTCCGGAGTATCCACATCCCACAACACCCCGGAATCATCCACCTGAACCTCAACCACCCTGGCTGACGCAAACAACGGCCTGGCCCCGCGATCACCCGACAACGCCATCAATTGCGGGCCAAAGCTGCGACCGAATCCCACCGGATGGCCAAACTCACCGGCATGCACCGGCACGCTGATAACGTCATCGGCAACACCCGCCCACACCCGTTCGACAGTCGAAGGCAGGATGAACGGCATATCGCCCAACACAATCAACCAGCCATCGAGCTGCGGACACGCCGCCACTCCGGCGGCAATGCTGTCACCCATGCCGGTCGATTCGATCAGCACAATTTCGAAGCCATAAGCCTGGGCCATGCGAACCACTTGCGGTCGATCTTCGGTCGTTACCACCACGCGTTTTCCGAGGGAAGCCGGAACGCTCACCAGCACCTGTTCGATCACTGAACGAACCGCACCATCGCGCCCGGCGCAGTCCGCCAGCAACTTGTCTTTATCGACACCGGCCACCTGTCGAAACCGAAGCCCCTGCCCCGCCGCCAGCACGATGACGCCGATGGGCTCACTCATACTTCCTCCTGCACCGGCTTCTTCTGCTTCAGCTCGACACCGTTCTTGATCGCGACAATTTCGGCCAGCAACGACAAGGCGATTTCCGCCGGGGTATGGCTGCCAATGTGCAAGCCGATCGGGCCGTGCAAGCGCTCAATGGCTTCTTGTGACAAGCCTAGCTGAGCCAGATTGTCCCGGCGCTTGCGGCTGTTGACCCGCGAACCCAGCGCTCCGACATAGAAAGCCCTGGAGTCCAGTGCCGTGAGCAGCGCCATGTCATCCAGTCGCGGGTCATGCGTCAGCGCGACGATCGCCGTGCGTTCGTCGGTCTGGATGTTCAGCACCGCGTCGTCCGGCATACCCGGTACGAAGCGCCCGTGCTGTTCTTCCCAGCCGTAGACAAACTCGGTGCGTGGATCGCAGATCAACACTTCGAAGTCCAGCAGCCGCGCCATTTCGGCAACATACCGCGACAGCTGCCCGGCACCGATCAGCAACAAGCGCCAACGCGGACCGTAGATGGCGCGCAAGGTGAGCCCGTCAAACGTCAGCGCATCCGTCTTGTTTGCCCGCTGCAAAACCACTTCACCGGTGTCGAGATTCAGCTCTCGCGCCACGATTTCATGGGCCTCGCAACGTGTCAGCAGCTCGGCAACCCATCCTGGGTCGCCGACCCGCTCCTCCGTCAGGCGCAACGTGCCGCCGCACGGTAAACCAAATCGCGCGGCCTCCTCGCGAGTGACGCCGTAAGTGATCAATTGCACCGGCGGCCCGTCGGCCGGAATACGACCGTCGTGCAACCGGGCAATCAGATCATCCTCGACACATCCGCCCGACACCGAGCCAATCACCACGCCGTCCTCGCGCAACGCCAGCATGGCGCCAGGTGCCCGGGGGGCGGTGCCCCAGGTCTGGACCACGCTGAACAACACCACCCGCTGACCGGCGCGACGCCATTCCAGGACGCTGCGCAGGACGTTCAGATCGACGCTGTCCATCAAGCCTCAGCCTTCTGCCAGCCTTGCAGCTGATAGCGAACCGGCAGGTTGCGGATGCGTTTGCCGGTGGCGGCGAAGATCGCATTGCACAGCGCCGGCGCAATCGGCGGCACGCCCGGCTCACCGACACCGCCCAATGGCACATCACCCGGTGGCGTGACCAGATGCACGGCGACCTCCTTCGGCGCCAGGGACATGCGCGCCACTTCGTACATGTGGAAGTTGTCCTGCTGAACCTTGCCGTCCTTGAAGCTGATTTCCCCCAGCACCGCGTTGCCCAGGCCCATGACGCAGGCGCCTTCGAACTGCGAGCGAATCCGCTCCGGGTTGATCTGCGGACCGCAATCCACCGCGATATCAGCCTTGTGCACGATCAGCGTACCGTCATCTTTGACTTCCACCTCGATCACCGCGGCCACATAGGTGACGAAGCTGTAATGCACCGCCAGCCCCAGGCCTCGGCCCTTCGGCAACTCGCGCCCCCAACCGGCGGCTTTGGCGGCGGTTTCCAGCACCGCGCGCATCCGCCCGGTGTCGATCGGATAACGCTCGGGCGATTCGCCGTAGTTCCACTCTTCGCTCAAGGTGCGCGGATCGATCTGACGGTCCGGGCCGAGCAATTTGATCTGGTACTTGAGCGGATCCTGCCCGGCCTTGTGGGCCAGTTCATCGACAAAGCTCTGAATCGCAAACCCGTGAGGGATGTTCGACACCGAGCGATACCAGCCGACCCGGGTGTGGATCGCCGCTTCCGGGTTTTCCAGGCGCACGTTGGGGATCGCGTAAGCCATGTTGGTGAAACCCATGCCCAACTCGAACGCTGCCTCGTGGTTCATGCCCGGCGCGAACAGTGCCGTGATGCTCGGCGCCACGGTGCGGTGCAGCCAGCCGGACGGCAGGCCATCCTTGTTCAGGCTGGCTTTCAGGTATTCGGCCGACACCGTGTGGAAGTAAGAACAATGGATGTCGTCTTCACGGGACCACTGCACCCGCACAGCCTTGCCCGGGAATTCCTTGGCGAGGATGGCCGCTTCGATGATGAAGTCCGGCTTGGACTTGCGACCGAAACCGCCACCGAGCAAGGTGACGTTGAAGGTGACGTTATCGAACGGAATGCCGAGGCGCTCACCAATCCGTTCGCGGGTGACTTGCGGCGCCTGACTCGGCGCCCAGGCTTCGCACACACCATCCTTGAAGCGTGCGATGGCGACCATCGGTTCCATCGGCGCTTGCGTCAGGTGCGGCAGGTAATAAGAGGCTTCCAAGGTGCTGTCGGCGCTGCCCATGGCTTCGTCGATGTTGCCGGTATTGCGCACCACTTTGCCGGGTTTGAGGGACGCGGCCTCAATTTCCTTGCGGTAAGCGATCGAGTCGTAACTGGCGTTGGGGCCATCGTCCCACTCGATTTTCAGTGCGTCGCGGCCCTTGAGCGCTGCCCAGGTGTTGCTGGCCACCACGGCCACGCCGCCCAGCGGCTGAAACTCCGATGGCAGCGGACGACCTTCGATCTGGATGACCTTGATCACGCCCGGGACTTTCATCGCCGCGCTGGAATCAACGGATTTGACCTTGCCGCCGTACACCGCAGGGCGGGCGATGGTGGCGAAGAGCATGCCGTCAAAATGCACATCGGCGCCATAGACCGCGCGGCCGTTGACGATGTCCGCCCCGTCGATGGCTTTGGTGCCTTCCTTGCCGATGTAGCGAAACTCCGACGGCTGCTTGAGCCGCACGCTGTCGCGGGCCGGCACCGCCAACGCACCGGCAGCGACGGCAAGTGCGCCATAACCGAGTTCGCGACCGCTCGGTTGGTGAATGACTTTGTGCAGTTGCGCACGGCATTCACCGACCGGGACTTTCCACTGTTCGGCGGCAGCCTGTTCAAGCATGGTCCGCGCGGCGGCACCGCAGCGACGCATCGGTTCGTACCAGTGGCGCATGCTGCGCGAACCGTCGGTGTCCTGATTGCCGAAGCGCACTTCGTCGCCGGGCGCCTGCTGAACCTTGACCAGCGCCCAGTCAGCCTCCAGCTCATCGGCCACCACCATGGTCAGGCTGGTACGGACGCCCTGGCCCATTTCCGAACGGTTGCAGACCACGGTCACCGTACCGTCAGCGGCGATGCTGACGTAAACCTTCGGATCGTCGATCCAGCCATTGGGCATGCCATCGGCACCGAATTTTTTCTCTTCCTGCGCAGCGAAAGCATCCTGCCAGCCCCAACTCGCGGCGATCACCAGCGCACTGGTAGCACCGACGCCTTTGAGAAAGCCACGACGGCTGAGGTTGCTGAGATTGCTCAGCGCGAAATCATTCGGTAACTGGCTCATGCCTTGGCCTCCTTCAGGTGAGTGGATGCCTGGCGGATGGCGGTCTTGATGCGGTTGTAGGTGCCGCAACGGCAAATGTTGCCGACCATCGCCTGTTCGATCTGTTCGTCGCTGGGGTTGGGATTGGTCTTGAGCAGCGCCGTCGCGGACATGATCTGCCCGCCCTGGCAGTAACCGCACTGGGCCACGGCAGTGTCGAGCCAGGCTTGCTGGACGATTTGCCCGACCGGGTCGGCGTGCAGGTTGTCGATGGTGGTGACGTTCTGGCCGATCACCGAGCCGATCGGTGTGATGCAACTGCGCGCAGGGGCGCCGTCGATATGGATGGTGCAGGCGCCGCACAGGCCCATGCCGCAGCCGAATTTGGTGCCGTTGTAACCGGCCACGTCGCGGATCGCCCAGAGCAGCGGCATGTCTTCGGTGACGTCGAGTTGATGGTCTTGACCATTTAGCTTCAGGGTAATCATGGGCACGCCCGCATATTTCTGGAGGTTATGGGGTCGAGCAATCTGCCGCCAGGGGATGGCGGTTGGCATCACGCAGATCGGCTCAGGCTAATGAGGCTCTCTTATGCGGACGGCAACGTCTGCATCGGGCCTTTGGTGGAGCAAATGCTTGCATCGTTAGGTGGCTAAGTTAACCCAGCATTAACAAAAAAGCCCTGCACAGTGGAAGGTGTGCAGGGCTTTGAGATCAGTCTTGAAAGCGTAGCTTCAATACCGATTGGGCTCCATTTCCAGATCGACGTGGAAACGTTCTGAAATATCTTTCTGGATGCGCTGTGCCAGGTCCAGCAATTGCAACCCGGTCGCGCTGCCGTAGTTGACCAGCACCAACGCCTGCAATTTATGCACGCCCGCGTCGGCCTCACGGAAACCTTTCCACCCGGCTCGCTCGATCAGCCAACCCGCGGCCAGTTTCATTTTCCCATCGGGCTGCGCGTAGGCCACCAGATCCGGGTATTCACCCTTGAGTTGCGCCACGAGCGCCGCGGACACCAGCGGATTCTTGAAGAAGCTGCCAGCATTGCCGAGCACTGCCGGGTCCGGAAGCTTTTCGTTGCGAATGCTGCAGATGGCCTCGCTGACATCGGTGGCGGTCGGGTGATCGATGCCTTGCTCGGTCAGGCGCTGACGCACCGGGCCATATTCCAGATGCAGGTGCGCGGCGCGGTCGAGGGTGAAACGAACCCGCAGGATCAACCAGCGCCCCGGTTGCTGTTTGAACAGACTGTCGCGGTAAGCGAAGTTGCATTCTTCCAGCGTGAAGTCCTGCAGCTCACCGGTCTGGCGATCCAGCGCGGTCAGGCCGGCGAATACGTCCTTGATCTCCACACCATAGGCGCCGATGTTCTGCATCGGTGCCGCGCCCACGGTGCCGGGGATCAGGCTGAGGTTTTCCAGCCCCGACAAACCCTGGGCCAGGGTATGTTGCACGAACGGATGCCAAGGCTCGCCGGCCTCGGCTTCGATCACGACCTTGCTACCGTCATCGCTCAGGATGCGAATCCCGCGCGTGGCCATGCGCAGCACCAGCGACTGAATATCGGCCGTCAGCAGCAAGTTGCTGCCACCGCCTATCACCAACAAAGGAATGTCATGCTCCGCTGCGTAGGCCAGCGCTTCGCGCACGTCGGCGTCGCTGTGGGCCTCGGCAAACAACCGGGCCTGAACGTCCACACCGAAGCTGTTGAACGGCTTGAGCGAAACCCGGGGTTGTACCTGCAAACTCATAACCGTCCCTTCAATTCGATCACCAGCAAGTCGCTCGCGCGTTCAATCAGGTCCAGCACCTGTTCAAAGCCCTGGTCGCCGTCGTAGTACGGGTCCGGCACTTCATCGATTTCCGACTGATAGCGACGCAGGAACAGATCCAGCTCAGCCTTGCCCTTGGCCGGTTGCAAGGCCTTGAGGTGGCGCAGGTTGCTGTTGTCCATTGCCAGGATCAGGTCGTAGGTGGCGAAATCGGCGCGGCTCACTTGCCGGGCGCGCTGGGCGGACAGGTCGTAACCTCGCAGTGTGGCCGCTGCCTGGCTGCGTTTGTCCGGCGCCTTGCCGACGTGCCAGTCACCGGTGCCGGCGGAGGCGACTTCGATCTGATCGACCAGCCCCGCCTCACGCAATTTATGCCGCAGCACGCCTTCGGCCGTGGGTGAACGGCAGATGTTGCCCAGGCAGACGAACAGAACCCGCATCAGGCCTCCAGCAGGCGACGAACGCGTTCGAGGTCTTCAACGGTGTCGACGCCGGTGGGCGGTGCGATCAGCGCGTCGGCGACGTGAATCCGTACGCCGTGCCACAGGGCACGCAGTTGTTCCAGGGATTCGGTGTTTTCCAGCCAGCACGGGCCCCAGCTGACGAAGTCATGCAGGAAACCGGCGCGGTAGGCGTAGATGCCGATGTGACGACGGTACGGTACGCCTTCCGGCAGTTGCTCGCGGCTCTTGGCGAAGGCATCGCGGGCCCATGGCAACGTGGCACGACTGAAGGTCAGCGCCAGGCCATTGAGGTCGCTGACGACTTTGACCACGTTGGGGTTGAACAGGGTTTCCACGTCTTCGATCGGCTCGGCCAGGGTGGCCATGCGCGCTTCGGTGTGGGCGGCCAGGTTGGCGGCGACCTGATCGATCACGCTCGGCGGGATCAACGGTTCGTCACCCTGGACGTTGACCACGATCGCGTCGGGCGCCAGGCCCAGTTTCGCCGCGACTTCCGCCAGACGGTCGGTGCCGGAATTGTGATCTTCGCGCGTCAGCACCACTTCAGCGCCAAAGCCTTTGCAGGCCTCGACGATGCGCGCGTCATCCGTGGCAACTACTACCCGCTCGGCGCTGCTTTTACTCGCCTGTTCCCAAACGTGCTGGATCATCGGCTTGCCGGCGATCTGCAGCAGCGGTTTGCCCGGCAAGCGGGTGGAGGCGTAGCGCGATGGAATGACGACGGTAAAGGCTGTGGTCATTTATCCAGACGCTCGTCGGTGGTCAGGGTGCGGGCTTCTGTTTCGAGCATCACCGGGATGCCGTCGCGAATCGGGTAGGCCAGGCCGGCGCCTTTGCTGATCAGCTCGGTTTTGTCGGCGCTGAGCTTGAGCGGGCCTTTGCAGACCGGGCAAGCGAGGATATCGAGCAATTTGGTGTCCATGAGCATTCCCTGGATAAAAACGGATTAAGGCAAAAGACGAGCCGGCAACAGGCGCATCAGCTGCGTATCGAACCAGGCCACAAAGGCCGGCGATGGCGCAGCATCGACCGCCAGGTACCACCAATCGGCGGCGGCGAAGGCACGGCACTTCACCGCGTCCTTTTCAGTCATCACCAACGGCAATGACGGGGTGAAATTCAAGGCCTGCACGCTGTATTCGGCGTGGTCGGCAAACGCATGGGGGACGGGCTGCCAGTGTAGCGTTTCGAGGGTCGTGAAGAAACGCTGCGGATTGCCGATCCCGGCCACCGCGTGCAGCGCCTGACCTGCGGGGAAGTGGTCGAGTGGACGTCGTTCGCCGCTTTGCAGATTGACCAGTGCGGTGGGCTGCAGCTGGAAGGCAAAACCGTCATCGCGATCAGCCATGGCGCCGTTGTAGAGCACCGCGTCGACGCTTTGCAGGCGCTCGACCGGTTCGCGCAACGGCCCGGCGGGCAGGCAACGCTGGTTGCCCAGGCCACGGGCGGCATCGATCAGTACCAGTTCCAGGTCCCGGGCCAGTCGGTAATGCTGCATGCCATCGTCGGACAGGATCAGGTCCAGCGGCTCACTCGCCAGCAAGGCTTTGACGGCGCGGCTGCGGTCCGGGTCGATCATCAACGGGACACCGGTGCGCTGGACGATCAACAACGGTTCATCGCCAGCGATCCCGGCGCTCTGCTCGGCGTCAACACGCCACGGCAATTGCGGCGGCTCGGCGCCGTAACCCCGGCTGACCACACCGACCCGCAAACCGCTGCGCTGGCAGTGCTGGATCATCCACAGGATCAGCGGCGTCTTGCCGGTGCCGCCGACGGTGATGTTGCCGACCACGATCAGCGGCACCGGCGGCTGATAGATCTCGCCCTCACCCGCCAGAAAGCGCTTGCGCTTGTTCATGACCACGCGCCGGTACAACCACTCCAACGGTTGCAACAACTTCAAGGCCGGATGACCCTGGTACCACGCGGCGAGCAAGCGATCGGACATGGCCATCAGGGCGCGGGCGGCGCCGCCTCGACAGTGGTCATGCGCAAGTGGCTGAAGCCGAGCTTGCCGGCGGCGTCCATGGCAGTGATGACGGACTGATGCTGGGTCTTGCCGTCGGCGCTGATGGACAGCGGCATGTTGGTATCACCGCTGGATTCTTTCTGAAGCGCGTCCATCAGGGTCGCCAGGTCGTTCTTCGGCAATATCTGATCGTTCACCGAGAACACACCTTCGGCACTGATGGCAACGTCCAGATGCTTGACCTGCTGGTCTTCGGCAGGCGAGCCGCTGACCGCTTCCGGCAGATCGACGCGTAACTGGGTTTCACGGGTAAAGGTGGTCGTCACGACGAAAAACAGCAGCAGGATAAACACCACGTCGATCAGCGACGCGAGGTTGATGTCCACGTTCTCCCGTTGCTTGCGGCGGAATTTCACGCTTTTTTGCCCTCGGCCAGGTCCACGTCGCGATCGCCCTGTACAACCTCGACCAGTTTGATCGCTTCCTGCTCCATGCCCACCACCAGCTCATCGATCCGGCGTTGCAGGAAACGGTGGAAGAACACCGACGGGATACCGACCATCAGGCCCGCCGCCGTGGTGATCAGCGCCTTGGAAATACCGCCGGCCAGCACCGAGGCATTTGTGGTCATGCCCGTGCCCATGAAGGCACTGAAAATATCAATCATGCCCAGCACGGTCCCCAGCAGGCCCAGCAACGGGGCCATGGCGGCAATGGTGCCCAGCGCATTGATATAGCGTTCGAGCTCGTGAATCACTCGCGCGGCGGCCTCTTCGATGCACTCTTTCATGATCTCACGACCATGCTTGGAGTTGGCCAGGCCCGCCGCCAGAATCTCGCCCAACGGCGAGTTGGCGCGCAGTTCCTTGAGTTTGTCTTTATTGAGCTGTTTGTCCTTGATCCAGACCCAGACCTGCCCGAGCAAGTGCTCCGGGGTCACACGGCTGGCACGCAGGGTCCACAGACGTTCGGCGACGATCGCCATGGCCGCGATGGAACTCAGAATGATCGGCAGCATCATCCAGCCGCCGGATTTGACCAATTCCCACACAGTGACAGTCCCCTCGAAAAAGTGCGCCACTCTAACATAGGGGGTCGGCGCACCGAAGACCGTGATGTCGCATCCGGTCGGGCTTTAATCACTCGCGGTTACTGCGCAAAACGCCAGAAGCGCCGTTCCTGACGCATCGTCGACGGCGGTTCGAAGCGTCCCAGGAGCAGACGGATGGCGCCTTGCTCGGCACTATCATAGATCATCATGCCGCGTTTTTGATAGCGGGCCATGACCGTGGGATGGGGATGGCCGAAAGAATTGCCCTGGCCGCGGGAGATCAGCACCGCTTTGGGTTGCAGCGCGGCGAGCAGCGCCATCGACGACGAACTGCGACTGCCGTGGTGCGGCGCCTGCAACCAATCGGTGGCAACGGCCAGTGGACCGTCGAGCAGGGCTCGCTCGGCGGCGGCATCGATATCACCGGTCAGCAGCAAGCGCTCGCCATTGGCTTCGATCTGCAGGACACAGGACTTTTGATTGCTGTCTGCGGCTGAAGGCCATTGCCAGAGCTGAAACCGCACATCGTCCCAGGTCCATTGCACGCCACTCTCGCAGGCCTGGGCGTGCAACTCGACGGGCAGTGCCAAGGGGTCGCCGCTGAGTACCCGCTTCACCGGCAGGCCACTGGCAATCGCTCGCGCGCCGCCGGCGTGATCGGCATCGGCGTGGCTGATCAGCATCAGGTCGAGCCCGTCCACACCCAGTTTGCGCAAGGATGGCAGCACCACGCGTTCGCCCAAGTCGAAATCACCGAAACGCGGGCCGGTGTCATACAACAGCGTGTGATGGCGAGTGCGCACCAAAATGGCCAGACCCTGGCCGACATCCAGTTGCCAGACTTCGGCAATGCCTGCTGGCAGCATTGGCCGGGGTGGAAAAACCAGCAACAGCAGCAGCGGCCAACCCAACGGACGCAGCGGAACGCCTCGAGGCATTAATAGCAGGAGAGCACCGAGGGTGCCGAGGCCCCAGATCCACAACGGGATCACCGCTGGCACCCAGGCAGGCAATCGACCGGCAATCAACGAAAGGCCCACAAACAGCCAGTCGATCAGACCACCCGCCAGCCACAACAACCCCTCGCCCACATAAGGCAACGGCAACAGCAGCGTCCCCAGCAAGGCCGGCGGCAACACCACCAGACTGATCCAGGGCACCGCCAGCAGATTGGCCAGCGGCCCGCTGAGACTGATCGGCAACCCCAGCACGAGCAATAACGGGCATAGCCCGATCGCGATCAGCCATTGGGCACGAGTCCAGGTTTGCCACCATCGCCAGGGCCCCAAACGGCCGCCGAAGGTGAAGATCAACACCGCTACCGCCGCGAACGATAACCAGAACCCCGGTTGCAGACTTGCCAGCGGGTCCAGCAGCAAAACACCGTTGAGCGCCAGCAACAGCGGCCACCAGGCACCGAGGTGACGAAAGCGCAGTCGCCACAACAGCACCAGGCCGATCATCACGCAGGCGCGCCGCACCGGCACCTCGAACCCGGCCAGCAGTCCGTAACCGAGGGCTGCTGCGAAGGCCAGGCCGCATGCCCAGGGCAGCCACGGCAAGCGGTCTGGCCAGAGGCCATAACGGGCCAGCCCGGCAATCAGCAGGTACACCAACCCCGCCAGCAAACCAATGTGCTGCCCGGAAATCACCAGCAAATGCACGGTGCCGGTGTCTTGCAACACCCGCCAGTCCTCGCGACTCAGCCCGGCGCCATCCCCCAGCACCAACGCCGTCAGCGCCCCCGTTCGTCCTTGGGCATCGACGGCCTGTAAGCGCTGACGAATGCCGTCGCGCCAGGCCCATCGGGCTTCGGTGAGCCGCTGGCCATCCTTCACCGTCCCTGTGGCGCCAATGTGCTGAGCCAGCAGCCAGGCGTCGTAATCGAAGGCATGCGGATTGAGCAGCCCCGCAGGACGTTTCAATTTGACCGCCAGCCGCCACCGTTCGCCGCTGTTGACCGGCGGCCCGTCATACCAGGCCAGGCGCAACAATTGCGGCACTTTCCCGTGTCGGGACCGAGCGTCCGCCAATTCGAAACGCACGACGGATTCATTGTTCTGGGGCAATCCCGTCACCCGGCCTTCGACCCAGCGGGTTTCGCCATCGAGGCTCACCGGCAGGCGATCATCCAGCGCCCACTGCGCATTCGCGCACGCCCAACTGAATCCGAACAGGAAAAATGCCAATGGATACGCCCTGAACGGCAGCATCATCAAACCCGCCACGGGCAACACCCAGCACAACCAGACCGGCGGTAAAACCGGCAAAAAACGCAGGGTCAACAAACCCAACGCCAGCGCCATCATCCCTGTGCGCATAAGCCTTTCCTTGAGAGTCCCCCTCTAGGCATAGCCGGCTCATCGCACGAGCATGGTCAACAATTGTCACAAAGTCTGAATGGGCGGCTCATAGAATCCAGACATACTTGCCGCCTTAACCGACCGAGAAGCCCTATGCCCCGGCGCTTATTCAAACGATACATGCCAGACCCGACCAGCATCAGGGAACACAAATCCTTACGCTTTCTCGGCACTCTGCTGCATGACCCGAACCTCTGGCACCTCAACCGCCATTCCGTGGCACGGGCGATGGCGGTGGGTTTGTTCGCGGCATTCCTGCCGATTCCGTTGCAGATGCTGGTGGCGGCGTTCCTGGCCATCATCGCGCGCGGCAACCTGCCGATTGCCGTCAGCCTGGTCTGGCTGACCAATCCGATCACCATGCCGGCCGTATTCTTCTGCACTTATCAGACCGGTGCCTGGTTGATGGACGTCCCCGCCCGTCATCTGCCGGATGAGTTGACCTGGGACTGGATCAGCGGCGAACTCTCTACGCTGTGGCAACCATTTTTACTCGGCTCGGTGGTGACGGGGCTGGTGCTCGGAGCGCTGGCCTACTGCCTGGTGATGATGTATTGGCGCTGGTGGGTGAGCCGACAGTGGAAGCGGCGAAAGAAAAGCCGGATGCAATAACGCAAAACGGCCTCCATTTCTGGAGGCCGTTTTTTTGTGGTGTCTGGACTGAAGCCATCGCGAGCAGGCTCGCTCCCACATGTGGTCCGTGCCAATCACAAATTATGTGGAAGCCATCAATCCAGTGTGGGAGCGAGCCTGCTCGCGATGGCAGGCAACTCGGTCCCCCTTAGGTACGCATCCCCCGACCGCTGACCAGCAGCCGTGCACAACCGATATACAGCACGACAGTCGCCACCAGCATGAAGGTAATCGCCACGCTGATCCTGATGTCCGAAACGCCAAGGATGCCGTAACGGAAAGCGTTGACCATGTGCAACACCGGGTTGGCCAGCGACACGGTCTGCCAGAACGGCGGCAACAGGCTGATCGAGTAAAACACCCCGCCCAGATAGGTCAACGGCGTCAGCACAAACGTCGGGATGATCGAGATGTCATCGAAGTTGCGCGCAAACACCGCGTTGATAAAGCCCAGCAACGAGAAGATCGTCGCCGTCAGCACCACCACCAGAATGGTCACGCCCAGGTGATGCACCTGCAAATGGGTGAAGAACAGCGACAGCAGCGTCACGATGATCCCGACCATCAACCCGCGCAGCACGCCGCCCAAGGTGTAGCCGATCAGAATGATGTGCGGCGACACCGGCGACACCATCAATTCCTCGATGGAGCGCTGGAACTTGCTGCCGAAGAAACTCGAGACCACGTTGCCGTAGGAGTTGGTGATCACCGACATCATGATCAGCCCCGGCACGATGTACTCCATGTAAGTGAAACCACCCATGTCACCGATCTGCCGGCCAATCAGATTGCCGAAGATCACGAAGTACAGAACCATGGTGATTGCCGGCGGCAGCAAGGTCTGCGGCCAGATTCGGGTAAAGCGTTTGACCTCTCGGTAAACGATGGTATTGAGGGCGACGAGGTTGGGTTGCAGCTCGGAACTCATAACGCCACCTTTGCCAGATTTTTCTCCACCAGGGACACGAACAACTCCTCGAGGCGATTGGTTTTGTTACGCAGGCTCAGCACTTCGATGCTCTGTTGCGCCAATTGGGTGAACAGCGCGGTGATGCCCATGGCCTTGTCGACCTGAACTTCAATGGTGTGACCGTCGAGCAACTTGGTCGGGTAACCGAGCAACTGCGGCGCGGCTTGCAGCGTATTTTTGATGTCGAGCAGGAACGTTTCCACATGCAACTGGCTGAGCAGCTGTTTCATGCTGGTGTTCTCGACAATGGTGCCGTGGTCGATGATGCCGATGTTGCGGCACAGCTGCTCAGCCTCTTCCAGATAGTGGGTGGTGAGGATGATGGTGATGCCTTTCTTGTTCAGCTCGGTGAGGAAAGTCCACATCGAGCGACGCAGTTCGATGTCCACCCCCGCCGTCGGTTCGTCGAGGATCAACAGACGCGGCTCATGAACCAGCGCGCGGGCAATCATCAGTCGACGCTTCATGCCGCCGGACAGTGAACGCGACGGCACATCGCGCTTGTCCCACAGGCCGAGCTGAGTCAAATACTGCTCGGCGCGTTCCTTGGCGATTTTCGGCGGGATGCCGTAGTAACCGGCTTGGGTCACGACGATATCGAAGGTCTTTTCGAACTGGTTGAAGTTGAATTCCTGAGGCACCACACCGATGCAGCGCTTGAGCGCCGCAGGATTCTTGTCCAGATCGTGACCGAAGATATTCACCGTTCCGCTGGTCTTGTTCACCAGGGTCGAGAGAATGCCGATGGTCGTGGATTTGCCGGCGCCGTTGGGGCCGAGCAAGGCGAAAAAGTCACCTTCGGCGACGTCCAGATCGATACCACTCAGGGCCTGGAAACCGTTGCCGTAGGTTTTGGTTAGCTGCCGGATGGACAGAGCGGAACTCATATCGGATTTACGCACCAAGAAGGGAAGAAAGAGACAAATAAGGGCGGGCGGCAACTAATGCAACCGCGGCGCATGAGCGCAATGGTGCTTGTCGCCGCCACACAAGTACAGTCAAGTGTGTCGATAGTGAGTATTAAGTCAACGCGGTCATAACGGCTTTCTGATACGCCGGACGCTGTTTCAATCGTGCATACCAGGCCTCCAGATGAGGCTGTGGCGCACGCTCGATCGGCATCTCGAACCAGGCATAAATGAAACTGCCGAGGGGAATGTCGCCCATGCCGATTTCATCGCCCGACAAGTACGGTCGGGTCGCAAGCGCCTGATCGGCCATCGACAACAGATCGTCGCATTCCTTGATCCCGGCCTTGATGGCGGGCCAGTCCTGCTGGTCTTCCGGCGTGCGCAATACGCCCCAGAACACAGTACGGAACGGGCCGGCAAAACTTGAAGTGGTCCAGTCCATCCATTTGTCGGCAGAGGCGCGGGCCTTCAAATCCGTCGGGTACCAGGCGGTGCCATTGGCGTGCAGGGCCATCAGGTAACGCACGATGGCGTTGGATTCCCACAGCACGAAACCGTCGTCTTCAATCACCGGCACACGGCCATTGGGATTCATCGCGCGATACTCTGGCGTATCGACTACACCAAAGGCGCCGCCCGCATCGATGGCTTCATAAGCCAGACCGAGTTCTTCAGCGGCCCACAATGGTTTTCTGACATTCGACGAATTTTTCCGGCCCCAGATCTTCAGCATGACCGCCTCTTTATGGATGAATGCGCAGGCAGCATACGCCGGATCAGGCGCGACTCAAATCGCTCTGCATGTCACCCAACAGCAGCGGAAGTTGCTCGCTGAACAAATGCGGGTAGCACTTTTCCAGGTGCTCGAAAAAGAACGCTTCCGGCACATCGGTGAACTGACCGTGATCGATCAGATACTCCATCAGCTTCTCGCCGTCGCGGTTGAAGGGATGGAAAACGCTGTCGTTGATCCCGTCGAACTCCAGCGGCGCGACGTTGAACAGCTCGCAGAGTTTCTGGTTGAACGCCGGTGTGGCTTTTACCCAGCGACCGTTCAGGTACAGCTCGGTATAACCGTGCATGGCGAACACATCGCTTTTGAGCAACTCGAGCAAACGCGGGGTCGACAGGTGATTGCGCACGTCCGCCAGACCGATACGCGCGGGAATCCCGCAATGCCGCGCCGCACCTGCCAGCAACGTGGCTTTGGGGACGCAATAACTCTCCCCGGCTGTCAGCGCATAACTTCCACGCAACGTGTCTGGATCGCGGCTGAACGTGTAAGGGTTGTAACGCACGGCCTCGCGCACGGCGTAATAGAGATTGATGGCCTGCACGAGCGGATCGCGACTGGTACCACGATGTTTTTCGGCGAACTCCACCACCGACGGATGGTCACTATCGATGAAGCGGCCGGGACTCAGATACTCGTGCATGAGAACAATCTCCTTGGGAAGCCACGAGTCTAGCGACAGGCTCAGCACAGAGATAACGACGTTTCGGCCAAACATGCACGCATTGCCGCGCACGTAGCGAACGATTTCCCAGCCTTGTTGCCAACCGGGCCTACAAAACTCATCCATGTTTTCCCACGAATTCAATCACATCGTTCTGACCACCCTGTTTTACGGATGCCGTCTAAGCTCTGAAGGCTGGTTTTACCCTGGTTTCACGGAGGATTAAATATGCTGCTGTTGTGGATACTGGTTCTGATCGTCGGAATTGCCTATTTGGCCCATCGCCGCATCGCTCCCCTGCCCGCCCTGTGCATCGTTGCCGTTTACGTGGTGGCAATGGGGGCCTTCAGTCGAGCGCCCGGCTGGCTGCTGCTGATTTTCTGGGTATTGATCGCAGCCGTTGCGGCGCCATTGTTGCTGCCCGACCTGCGCCGCAAATTCTTTAGTGCGCCGCTGTTCAGCTGGTTCCAGAAAACCTTGCCACCGATGTCACAAACCGAACGCGACGCCATCGACGCCGGTACGGTGTGGTGGGACGGTGAACTGTTCAGCGGTCGTCCAGACTGGGGCAAACTGCTGTCCTACCCGAAAGCGCAACTGAGCGAAGAGGAACAGGCCTTCATCGACGGCCCAACCGAAGAACTCTGCGCCATGGTCAGCGACTGGCAGATCGGCCAATCCATGGACCTGCCGCCCGCAGCCTGGACCCACATCAAGGAAAACGGCTTCTTCGCCCTGATCATTCCCAAGGAATATGGCGGCAAGGGCTTCTCTGCCTATGCCCACTCCCAGGTGGCAATGAAACTGGCGACCCGCAGCGGCGACCTCGCGTCCACCGTGATGGTCCCCAACTCCCTCGGCCCGGCCGAGCTGTTGCTGCATTACGGCACCGACGAACAACGCAACCATTACCTGCCACGCCTGGCGCGCGGCGATGACATTCCGTGCTTCGCACTGACCGGTCCACTCGCCGGCTCCGACGCCGGTGCGATGCCCGACACCGGGGTGGTTTGCAAAGGTGAATGGGAAGGCAAGGAAACCCTCGGCCTGCGTCTGAACTGGGAAAAGCGTTACATCACGCTGGGTCCGGTGGCCACCCTCCTCGGCCTGGCGTTCAAGGCGTATGACCCGGATCACTTGCTGGGTGACAAGGAAGACCTCGGCATCAGTCTGGCGCTGATCCCGACTGACATCGCCGGCGTTGAAATCGGCCGGCGCCATCTGCCGTTGGGCGCAGCCTTCATGAACGGCCCGAACTCCGGCAAGGACGTGTTCATTCCTCTGAATTTCCTCATCGGCGGCCAGGAAATGCTCGGCAAAGGCTGGATGATGCTGATGAATTGCCTGTCGGTCGGGCGTTCGATTTCGTTGCCGGCGGTCGGCACCGGTGCGGCGAAGTTCACCAGTCTGGTGACCGGCCAATACGCGCAGGTTCGTGAGCAATTCAACGTTCCGCTGTCGGCGTTCGAAGGGATTCAGGAAGCCATGGCGCGCATCGGCGGCAACGCCTGGATGATGGACGCCGCGCGGATGCTGACCGCCAACGCAGTGGATCTGGGCGAGAAACCGTCGGTGCTGTCGGCGATCCTCAAGTATCACCTCACCGAACGCGGCCGCGAGTGCATCAGCCACGCCATGGATGTCCATGGCGGCAAGGCGATCATCATGGGACCGAACAACTACCTCGGTCGCAGCTGGAATGGCGCGCCGATTTTCATCACCGTGGAAGGCGCGAACATCCTCTCGCGCAACCTGATGATCTTCGGCCAGGGTGCGATTCGCTGCCACCCATTCGTCCTCAAGGAAATGGCGCTCGCCGGCCGTGAAGACAAGGACCAGGCACTTACCGAGTTCGATGGCCTGCTGCTCAAGCACATCGGTTTCGCCGTGAGCAATGCCGCCAGCACGCTGGTGTTGAACCTCGGCTTCGGGCATTTGGAACATGCACCGGGGGACAAGCTCAGCCAGGGTTACTTCCGTGCCCTCAATCGCCAGGCCGCCGCGTTCGCCATGCTTGCCGACCTGAGCATGATGTTGCTGGGCGGGGAACTGAAACGTCGCGAACGTCTGTCGGCACGTCTGGGGGATGTGCTCAGCAACATGTACCTCGCCTCTGCCGCGCTCAAGCGTTACCACGACCTCGATTCGCCGGAGCACATGGCGCCGCTGTTTACCTGGGCCATGGAAGAAAGCCTGGGTCAGTCGGAACGTGCGCTGGATGAACTGCTGACCAACTTCCCGAACAAGGTGCTGGGTTGTCTGCTGCGGGTGATCGTGTTCCCGTTCGGTCGCCGCCACAAAGGGCCGTCGGACAGACTCGGTGCCGAAGTGGCTGCGGTGATCGGCCGTGCCAAGGGCGATCCGACCCTCGAAGAACTGCTCGGCGGTTGCTACCGTCCACAATCGGTTGATGACCCGGTCGGCGCCTTGCAACACGCCTGCAATCTCTTGAACGCCGCCCAACCGCTGCAGAAAAAGCTGCATGTGGCGCTCAAAAGCGGCCAGGTCAAACCGGTCGCCGGGGAGCACGCCATCGATGCAGCGCTTGAGGCGGGTGTGTTGCAACCCGTGGAGGCGCAGACCCTGCGTGACGCCGAAGCGGCGCGGCGCAAGGTGATCGATGTCGATGATTTCGACAAAAAGGAACTGGCGCTAGGCAAAGGAAAGGTCCGCTGATCCAGCTCACCATGGGAAAAAGGACGCGGGAGCTTTATACTCCCGCGCCCGTTTTGCTCTTGAGGACTTATCTCGTGTCCAACGTCGTTGCCGATCATCTTGTCTTGCTCGACCACCTGCGCAGCATCCTGGTCGCCGTAGGTGAGGCCGAACAGGTTCCCGAAGAAAGCCATGCCTTGTTCCTGGAGCGCTTCGACGAACTGCGTGCGTTGCTGCCGGTCGACCCGATCGAAAGCCAATACCTGGGCCAGGACATTCTGTGCCAGGTCATCACCCGTTATCCGCAAATCGCTCATCTGGTCCCGCGCGACCTGCTGTGGTACTTCGCCGGTGACTGCCTGCATTACATGCCCGATGATGAAATCGACCTGTATCAGGCGTTGGAAGAGCGTCGTTTCGAAGCTGAACAGAATGATGAACCGTTCGACTGGAACCAGGAAAAACAGCTTCTGGCGATGTCGAACGACGACAGCAAGCACTGATCCACGCCCGGAAATGCAAAAGGCCCGCATGGTTATTCATGCGGGCCTTTTTTATTAGCCACAAAGATCAAAAGATCGCAGCCTGCGGCAGCTCCTACATTGGGTATCGCGCTCACCCTGTAGGAGCTGCCGCAGGCTGCGATCTTTTGATCTTGCTTAAAACAACCCATCACTCTCGGGCAACTCATATTGCGCCGCCACCTTGCCCAACGCACTCGGCTTGCCCGGCTTGCTCAGGGTCGGCTCCTTCTCCAGACACTCCACCAGATAGTCGATCAACACCCGCAACTTCGGCGGCAGATAACGGGTCGGCGAATGCAGCAGCCAGGCGCCACCGTGATAAGACGCCAGAAAGGTCCAGTCCGGCAGCACCTGCACGATCAACCCCTGCTCCAGCGCATAACGGGCCGTGAAATACGGCAGGCTGCCAATCCCGATGTGCTGCAACACCGCGCCCAACCGAACGCCAGTGTGATTGGCTGCATAACGTCCGCGCACGCCGACGGTCACGGCCTTGGTGCCTTTCTTGAATTTCCAGCGCGCATCGCTCGGGGTTTCGCCCAGGTAGATGCAACTGTGGTTGAGCAAGTCGTGGGGATGGGTCGGTGTGCCGTGCTCGGCCAGGTACTGCGGAGTAGCACAGAGCAAATGATCGATGGTCAGTAACTGACGACCTACCAGTCCAGCGGGTGGCCGATCGGTAATACGAATCGCCAGATCGACATTGTCGTCGATCAAATCCACCTGACGGTCTTCAAGCAACAGCTCCACATCCACTTTGGGATAACGGCGCAGAAATTCCGGCATATGCGGATGAATCACGAATCGCCCCACCGCTTTGGGCACGCTGACTCGCACCAGCCCTTCCGCTTCATGGGTGAACTGACCGCTGATTTCCATTACCGACTTGGCGGCGCTGACCATCTCCTGGCAACGCTTGAATACCTCCTCGCCCCCATCGCTCAGGCGCAGCTTGCGCGTGGTTCGTTGCAACAGACGGGTGGCGAGCGCTTTCTCCAGCCGCGAAATGCTGCGACTGACCGCCGAGGGCGAAGACCCCAATTGACGAGCCGCCTCGGAAAAACTGCCGGTCTCGACGACCTTGACGAAAATGGCCATTTCACCGAGCAGCGGCAGTGGAAGATTTATGCTCACAGCGCAACAGTCCTTTGATGTTTGAACGGATTATCACGCAATTCCACGCTTCATATAATAAAAACAGAAACTTTAATGAGGGCATGGAATATGACGCTTCGCCTCTTTTTCCATAGTGATGACCTCAAGGCCAATGTGGAAGTCCTGGATTGCACACCCCACGAGAACGAATTCGCCGTGGTACTGCGTGCAACACTTTTTCACCCTCAGGGCGGCGGGCAGCCCTTCGACACCGGCTGGATCGGCGAAAGCCAAGTCCTGCGCGTAGTCCAGGATCCGGACCGGATCATTCATTTCGTCGACCGCCCGGTAAAACTCGGCATGACCCAGATTCGCGTCGATGAGCAACGTCGCCAGTTCAATACACGCATGCATTCGGCCGGTCATCTGATCGGCCACTTCGTACAGGCCATGGGCTGGATGCCGATCAAGGCGCATCACTGGCCCGGCGAAGGACGCGTGCAGTTCAAACCGGCGGATTCGGCACAGGATGTTGATGCCCGGACCATTGAATACGGCATCGAACAATGGATCGCCCATGACCTGCCGCGCCTGACTTCGTTGCGCGAAGGCGCCCGGGAAATCGGTTTCGGTGAACTGCCCGCCTACGGCTGCGGCGGCACCCATGTCCGTAGCCTGAAGGATTTGGGCACGGTCACGATTGCTTCTGTTTCGCAGAAGAAAGGAACGCTGTCAGTCCACTACAGCGTGGACTGAGCTTTTGGGGGATGCCGAGTGGCATCGCCTGACGCCGGGGAGCCCGCATTCGCGGGCTCCGTTGACTATCTGATAGATGGACCTAAACCATGATGCTTGACGTCGAGCGTCTCGATGAGACGTGCATAAAAAAACTGGCCAACGAAGAAGTCCTCGCTATCCGCGTCAAAGGCTTCCTGCCCCGGCCGCTGGCGATTCAGATCGGTGACAAGATCCTCGCCCCGGGTTTCGAAGGCTACATCAATGCGCCGAGTATCGGTCGCATCGGCATGGCGTTTTACGAAGCGGAAAACCAGCCACTGTTGATCGAGGATTACTTCGAACGCGCCACCCGCAACATTGCGGAATTGCGTAGCCGGTGTGCGCCCTACTCATCGCCGGTCGACACCCTGCGCTGCATGCTCGACGAGTCTTGGCCGGCGGGTGCACACCTGGAAAACCTCTACGGTCGCAAGATGTATGTCGGGCTCTCCCGGGTGGTGAAACCCGGTGTGTGTTTTCTGGCCCATCACGACATTTTCGCCAAGGACGCCCCCGACAGTTTTCAGGCCAGAAGCCTGGAAGCGCAGTTCGCCTGCAACGTTTACCTGAACATGCCCACCGAAGGTGGCGCATTGCAGATGTGGGACCACGACATTTCCCCGGACCACTTCGACGAAATGCGTGGCGACAGTTACGGCATCGATCCGGCCCTGCTCGGCCTTCCGACCCTGGAAATTCGCCCTGAGCCCGGTGATTTCATCATGTTCAATTCGCGCCGCATGCACTCGGTGACACCGGGTGTGGCCGATCCGCGATTGAGCCTTTCCTTCTTTGTCGGCTATCGCGGCAATGCTTCACCCCTTACTTTCTGGAGTTGAGATGCAGCTTTCGAATTACCTGGGCGAGTTTCTGGCGCTGGCGACTATCCACTTTCTGGCCGTGGTCGCACCCGGACCTGACTTTGCGGTGACCATCCGCCAGAGCGTGCGTTTCGGCCGACTGGTGGGTATCTGCACGGCGCTGGGCATCGGCGCGGGTATTTCCGTGCACGTGCTTTACACCCTGCTCGGCGTCGGTGCATTGATGCACACCACACCCTGGCTGTTGACGGTGGCCAAGGTCGTGGGCGGCGCCTACATTCTGTACTTGGGTGTCAGCCTGTTGCGCAGCAAACCCAAATCCGTGCTGGAGGGCGACAAAGTTGCAGACGAAGCGATGGTCGAGCAAACGTTGCTGAAAGCGTTCACCACAGGTTTTCTGACCAACGCCACCAACCCCAAGGCCACGCTGTTTTTCCTGGCGATCTTCACCACAATCATCAGCGCCACGACACCGCTAGAGATTCAGGCGCTGTACGGTGTGTGGATGTGTTTCGTGAATGCTTTGTGGTTCGTCATCGTTGCGCTGTTCTTTTCCAGCGCCCGGGTGCGACTGTTGTTTATGCGCATGGGGCACTGGTTCGAGCGGACGATGGGCGTGATTCTGATCTTGTTTGCAGGGCGTTTGATGTTGTCGATGTAAAACCGCCAAACATGTAAAAGGCCCGCTCAGTCTGACTGGCGGGCCTTTTTACTGTGTGAAACCTGAATAACACGCAAACAAAAACGCCGCTCAATGAGCGGCGTTTTTGTGAATTTGGAGCGGGAAACGAGACTCGAACTCGCGACCCCGACCTTGGCAAGGTCGTGCTCTACCAACTGAGCTATTCCCGCAAATGGCGTCCCCTAGGGGACTCGAACCCCTGTTACCGCCGTGAAAGGGCGGTGTCCTAGGCCACTAGACGAAGGGGACACGCTGCCCGGAACACATGGTGTGTGTTTCGGTGCCCAGACCCGCATCCGAAGATTTGGTTCTGGTTTCACTCAGCCCTGCCCGAAAGCAACACTGTTTAAAATTGGAGCGGGAAACGAGACTCGAACTCGCGACCCCGACCTTGGCAAGGTCGTGCTCTACCAACTGAGCTATTCCCGCATTGGCGTCCCCTAGGGGACTCGAACCCCTGTTACCGCCGTGAAAGGGCGGTGTCCTAGGCCACTAGACGAAGGGGACACACGTACAACATTCACTGCCTACCGCGTTTCGCTGTGTGCTTTACGCTGTAAGTGGCGCGCATTCTATGGATGGATTGAGGGGTCGTCAACCCCCAGATATAAATTTATTTAAATCAATGACTTCGCCCTGCTTTGGACCACCAATCCGGCATTTGTGTCGCCCGGCGTTTGACGCCTATATTCTGACACCCGCCAAGACGTTATAGTCCACCCACGCAATAGATGATGGCAATGTGCACCTCGCCCGCTATTACTTATATAAGCAGGGTTGCGGCCGATATAAACACAAGCATGTCCGATTCATCCCGTCGAGCGGCCCTATGCGCTCCAATGCCAAGCCACTACACTCGCACGCGAACCCCATAAAGAGGTCTTACCGGTGACACCACTCATGATCACCCTGCTAGTCGTAGCCGGGATCGCACTATTGATCGCCATTGGCTACATGAACCATGTGGTGGAAAACAACAAGCTGGAAAAGGCCCGCGCCAAGGTTGAGCTCAACGATCGCCTGCGTCGCTGCGGCGAAATTACCGAGACCTTCCCCGGTCAGTTGATGACACCGACGCTCAAGCTGCTGTTGACCCGACTGGAACTGAACGTCTGCCAACGACTGCTCCACCTGGAAAAATCCAGCGCCAACCTCAAGGCACGGATCAGCGAACTGAACGCTTTGGTTGCCCAGGGCGAATCTATCCCGGTCAACAACCCGCCAGCACCGATCCAGACCGAAGCCAAAGCCAAGGACGTACGCTTCCTGCTCGAAGCCTTGCACGGCCAGATCACCCGCGCCGCGCAGGACGGCTTCCTGCCGACCAACGAAGCCAAACGCTGGATCCGCGAAGTTCGCCACATCCTGGTTCTGCTGCACATCGAATTCTTCAACAACCTTGGCCAGCACTCCCTGCAACAGAACCAGCCTGGCCAGGCCCGCCTGGCGTTCGAACGCGGCGTGCAATACCTGCGCAAACAGCAGGACCCGCAGGTCTACGCCGAACAACTGGAATACCTGGAAAAACTCCTGGCCCGGGCCAACGCACAGGTCATGGACAACATCTCACCGGTTGAAGGCGAAGTGAACCAGCTGACCGAAGGCCTCAAAGACGTCGAGGCGGATGCGGACTGGAAGAAGAAAGCGATTTACGACTGATCCCAAAAAGCAGAAAAGCCACCGAGAGGTGGCTTTTTTTTGGGTTGAGTTTGATGGCGAGTACACCCAGAAAGATTGGTCGGCTGTCAGGCCGCCATCGCGAGCAGGCTCGCTCCCACATTTGACCGGTGTACACCCGCTTCTCCACCACTCAACAGGCCGAGCGTTAGCTCGCCTGCAGCTCTTGATCTTGATCCACCCGCCCCTTCGGGAGGCTGAGTGGAGGTGTTCATCCGGGGAGTGGCGCACAGCGCCGTTCGACGCAGTCGAACACGCTGCATGTAGGTCGTCGCGATATAGGTGATCTGTTCCTTTCTTCCATACTGATGCTGCACGAAATCAAGGAAGGAACATGCACCTGTGGCCTACGAATAGCGTCGCGAAACACTCGATGATTACGGCTTCACCTTCGAGACCACAGGTGCGCTTGCGCCCTCTAACGAACTCTCAGGGAAAGCCACGCACGGCTCTCTATATCGCCTTCGCTGGACGCAAGCATGCATGTCCCTGCATCTACTTTAGCGTCTGTGGAGGCTTTCCATGCAAACGCTCCTGGATCAAGAATTCACTGCTTATATCGGAATTGATTGGGCTGATACCAAGCACGACATTTGCCTGCAAATCGCTGGCGAGACTCAGCGGCATTTCGATGTCATTGAACACAAGCCAGAATCGATTGATCGCTGGGCCAAGACTCTGCATCAGCGTTTTGGAGGAAAGATCGCGATAGGCGTGGAGTTGAACAAAGGGCCGTTGGTTGCAGCGCTTCAAAAATACGAGTTTTTTTGTGTGTTTCCGATCAATCCGAGCACCTTGGCTAAACACCGCAAAACCTTCGTCCACAGTGGCGCCAAGGACGACCCTACGGATGCTCAATGGGCACTTGAGCTGCTGCTCAACCACCCGAAATGGTTTCCCCAACTTATTCGCCAAAGCTCAGCGATGCGTTCACTCGCAAGCTTGACCGAACATCGTCGAGGGCTGGTGGGTGACCGAGTCAAAATCAGCAATCGCATCGTCTGCACGCTCAAACAGTACTATCCATTGATGCTCGATCTGTTCCATGACCATGACACGCTGGTGTTTTGTGATTTCCTAGCGCACTGGCCAACCTTTGAAAAACTTAAACATGCTCGGCAAACCAGCATTTTGAAGTTTCTCAACGAGCACAATGTCCGCCGGGCTCAGCTCAATCAGGCACGTTTGGATCTGATCGCCAAGGCCATGCCGCTAACCGAAGACCCAGGAGTAATTCGGCCCTCAGAGCTGTATGTTCTAACCCAGGTAGTGCAGTTGAAGGGGATCATAAAGTCGATCAAACAATTTGATAGCCAGATCGAAAAAACCGCCAATAGCTTGGCTGACTACAGCCTTTTCAAGACTTTACCCGGCGCAGGCCCCCAACTTGCTCCACGTCTCATGGTGGCTTTTGGGGAGCAACGTGATCGCTTCAAGGATGCGAATAGCGTGCAGAGATATGTCGGAATCGCTCCAGTAACAGAACGCAGTGGCAAGAAGAAAGTTGTTCATTGGCGTTATCGATGCGCGACGTTTCTGCGCCAAACATTTGTGGAATGGGCTGTGCATAGCGTCCATCAATCGACCTGGGCAAAGGCTTATTATCAGCAGCAGAGGGCTAAAGGTTGCTCATACCCGGCAGCCATCAGAGCATTGGCATTCAAGTGGATCAGGATCGTTTATCGGTGTTGGAAGAACAGTACGCCGTATGACGAAACAACCTATTTAACGGCTCTAGCCCAGCGAGGCTCTTCCCTCCTAAACGTAGTGGGGACGGCAAAACCGTGTTGACGGAAAGCCTCAGGGCGTGAAGCAGACCGGAGGGCAGTGTCCCCGGATGGATACCGGAGCGAAGGAACGCCGAGCCTTAGCGAGGGGCCGGACGCTTGGGGGCGAGCGTTTTTTGCTTCCTTTTTTAGGCGTTTGTAAAAAAGGGAGTCGCCGTAAGGGCGAAACCATAAGCGGCCGTTACCGCAGAAATGGATATGACACCCAAAAGAGACAGGCCGGCTATCAGGCCGCCTTCGCGAGCAGGCTCGCTCCCACACTTGATCACCGGTCATCCACAGATAGAGCAGACCTCAGAGCCTGAAATGCCCCACCATCCCCTTCAACTCAACCCCCAACTGCGCCAACTCGATGCTCGACGCCGCATTCCCCTGCATCGCCAACGAAGACTGATCCGCACTGGCGCGAATACTGGTCACACTGCGGTTGATCTCCTCAGCTACCGAACTCTGCTCCTCGGCAGCCGCCGCAATCTGCTGGTTCATCTGCTGAATCAACGACACCGCCGCCGCAATACTGCCCAGCGCACTCTCGGTCTGCAACGCATCACTCACCGCCAGCTTCACCAACTCGCCACTGCTCTGAATCTGCTGCACCGACGCCTGGGCCGCCGAGCGCAAGGCGCTGACCAGTCGTTCGATCTCCTCGGTCGATTGTTGGGTCCGCTTGGCCAGAGCCCGCACTTCATCGGCCACCACCGCAAAACCCCTACCCTGTTCACCCGCCCGCGCCGCCTCGATAGCCGCGTTGAGGGCCAACAGGTTGGTCTGCTCGGCCACACTCTTGATGACACTGAGCACCGTGCCGATGTTCTGGATTTCCGCACTCAGGCTTTCGATACTGGAACTGGCCGAGGTGGCCGAATCCGCCAACTGCTCGATCCGCGCCATGCTCTGGCGCACCACCTGCTGACCACTTTCAACCTTGCCGTCCGCCGTTTGCGCCGCCTGAGCGGCCTCTTCCGCGTTACGTGCTACGTCATGCACGGTGGCGGTCATCTGATTCATCGCCGTAGCGACCTGCTCGGTTTCTTCCTTCTGGCTGCTGACTTCAAGATTGGTCTGCTCGGTCACCGACGACAGCGATTGCGCTGAACTGGCCAACTGCTCGATGCCCGCCTGCAAACCGCTGACAATACTGCTGAGCCCCGCCCCCATCTGCTGCATGGCCTGCATCAACTGGCCGATCTCGTCTCGGCGGGTCACTTCAACCGTCGCACTCAAATCGCCCGCGGCAATTTGTTGAGCAACACGGATCACACTGCGCAGCGGCCCTACGATCAATCGGGTAATCACCCACGCCGCAATCAACCCGACCAGCAAGGCCAGGGCCGACGAGCCGATGATCAGCAGCGAGTTCTTTTTCAGCTCGGTCTGCATCGACTGGTCTTCGGCGACATAGGCCTGATCGACCCGTTCCACTACCTGAGCGGCGCGCTGATGCAGCTGTTCATAAACGGTCTTTTCCTGCGCCAGCAAGCCGGTGTACTCGGCAAGTTTTTCGCTGAAACCACCAATGTGCCCGACCACTTCATTGAGGACCGTCTGGTACCCCTCATCCTTGACCGTGGTTTTCAACTGCTCGGCCTGGGTCAGTGCCTGATCGGCCTGCTCGATCTTGCCCTGCCCGGCGCTGTCGTCGCCCTTGCGGCTCTGGTCCAGCCGCACACGTGCTTCATTCATGGCCTGCAACATCAGTCGTGACACCTGACTGACCTGATTCGCCTGCTCGATGAATTGCCCGCCGTCCTTGCCCTCGGACTCTTTCAAGGTATAGGCGCCATCATCGGCCAGCCCCGCCTGCAACACATCAAGGTTATTGGCCACACTGGACACCGACCAACTGGCCATTTCCAGTGCCAGATCCTTGGCCTGGCTCAGCGAGACGAACTCGTCAAACGCCTTGCGGTACGCCCCCAGGGACTGTTCGACGTCATTCATCACCGGCACGTTCGCCGCAGACGCAGCCTTGAGCTCGGTCGCCAGGGCGACCAGGCCATCAACGCCCTCATGCAAGGCCGTGACGGTTTTCGGGTTGCCGTGCAAGGCGTACTCCTGCTCGAGCAGTCGTACCTTGAGCAAGCCACTGTTGAGCGAGGACATCTGCTTGAGCCCCTCGAAACGGTGGCTGATGGTTTGCAGGGACCATACGCCGATGGCCGCCACCAGGGCTGTCAACAGCAGCACCAGTACGAACCCGACACCCAGTTTTTTTGCCATACCGAGGTTGGCAAAACGTCCTTGCACGGCCGAAATCATTGCACTTAGTCCCCTGACATTGTCTGTTTACGCAGATTCGCAACGGGCTTGTATCTGCACAAGTCTCTGGCGTCGGAATAATGGCAAAAAGCTACGCCAACGTCGTTTTCAGAACGCTTGATGTCGATCCAGAGCGGTGGCCTGAAAGAACGCCCGGGCTCGCGGATCACAGGCATAGGCCACATTGATGCGCTGCCAGTCGCTGGACTCGCCGGAGGGATTGAATGCCGTCGCAGAGGACAACAAAACGCCGAAGCGCCGTGCCTGCATCCGCACCTGAGCGTAGTCGGACTTACGCGATCGTGCCCAGATGAACAGGCCACCGACAGGCTTTGCGAAAACCTCCCACTCGGCGTCTTCGAGCACTTGCATTGCCGCCTCTCGGTCACTGTTCAAACGCTGGCGCTGTCGCTGTACCAACTTGCGGTAGGCCCCACTGGCCAACAGGCAGGCCAGCACCGACTCGCAAAACCCCGAGGCGCCCATGCTGCTGATCATCTTGACCTGGGCCAGTCGCGAAATAATGTCGGCACCTGCCACGACAAAGCCGACCCGCAACGAACTGCTGAGGGTTTTGGAAAAGCTGCCGACGTAGATCACGTTGGCATCGTTATCCAGCGCCGCAAGCCGCGTGCCGGGGCCGCTGTGCAAGTCTGCGTAGACATCGTCTTCAATCACCAGCACGCCGTGGGTTTTGGCCAGTTGCAGAACCCGCTGCGCGACCGCTGGCGCCAGGCTGCTGCCGGTCGGGTTGTGATAGAAGCTGTTGATGAATAGCGCCCGTGGGTTGTACTTCAGCAGCAACGTCTCCAGTGCTTCGATGTCGGGCCCGCGCGGAGATCGGCGGACCTCGATCATGCTGACCCCGTGCAACCTGAGCAGCTCGAACAGCATCGAATAACCGGGACTTTCCACCACCACGCAATCACCGGGCTTGAACAACGTGCGCACGATCAAGTCCAGCCCTTGACTGGCACCCGCCGTGGTCAGGACCCGACTTTCCTCCACCGAGATATCCAGCAGTTTCAGGCGTTTGATAATTTGTTGGCGCAAGGCCGGCAGGCCCATTGGCGTGCTGTAGTTGAACAACCCGGCCATGTCGGTACGGCTGACCTCCCGGATCGCGTAACTCAGATCGTCCGTCTCGCGCCAGCTCTCGGGGAGCCCGCCACACCCCAGCTTCAGTTCACCCACGGCGCCCTGTTTCACCTCTGCGCCCTCGAACCAGGGGGAATCCTGCTGCCCCTGAGCCGCGAACGCCGGGGCGGCAACACAGAACCCGGCGCCATGACGCGACGTCAGCACCCCCTGAGCCACTAGACGCTCACAGGCTTCAACGACACAGGACTGACTGAGCAGGTTGTCCCGCGCGATTTGCCGCGCAGAAGGCAAACGCGTCCCCGGCACTATCTCGCTCTGACGGAGCCAGCAAGCCAGCGCGTCGACGATTTGCTGCACCACCGGCACCAATGCCTGTCGATCGATTCTCAATTCCATGAGCAAGCAAACTCCTGTTCGTTTTGCGAGAAACAGTTAATCACAGGAGCGCTCGATGGACTGTGCGACAACGCCGCCAAAACTCACCGTTCTAACCATTTGAAACACATTGCCCAGGCAAACGAAAAACCTGTGGGAGCGAGCCTGCTCGCGAAAGCGGTGTATCAGTCAACATTAATGTCGGCTGATACTCCCTCTTCGCGAGCAGGCTCGCTCCCACAGGTTCGGTGTTTACTATGGATTGGTTTCTGGTTTTAAAACGCCGTGACACCACCATCCACCGCCAGCGAATGGCCGGTGGTGAACGCTGCGCCGTCGCTGCACAGGTACAGCACCGCACTGGCGATTTCCTCGACCTTGCCGATGCGACCCACCGGGTGCATGGCGTTGGCGAATTCGCCTTTCTTCGGGTCCGCTTCATAGGCACGGCGGAACATGTCGGTGTCGATCACCGCCGGGCACACCGCATTGACGCGAATCTTTTTCTTGGCGTATTCGATGGCCGCCGACTTGGTCAGGCCGATCACCGCATGTTTCGACGCCGCATAGATACTCATCTTCGGCGCAGCCCCGAGACCGGCCACCGAGGCGGTGTTGACGATTGCGCCGCCCCCCTGGGCCAGCAGCAAGGGCAATTGGTACTTCATGCACAGCCAGACGCCTTTGACGTTGACGCCCATGATCGCATCGAACTCATCGACCGTGCCTTCGGCCAGTTTGCCTTTCTCGATTTCGATGCCCGCGTTGTTGAAGGCATAGTCGAGACGACCGTAGGTATTCACCACCTCGTCCATCAGATTTTTTACATCGCTTTCCAGCGTGACGTTGCAGTGCACGAAGGTCGCTTCGCCGCCCGCCGTACGAATCAGCGCCACGGTACCTTCACCACCCGCCGTATCCAGGTCAGCGACCACCACTTTCAAACCTTCGGCGGCGAACGCCTGGGCGGTTGCGCGGCCAATACCATTAGCGGCGCCTGTCACTACGGCGACCTGACCGGAAAACGTCATGCTCATTGTTATGTCCTCGAAGAGAAGAATGCGGGGATCGCGTGCGCCCAGTCTAGCCACAGGGCCCATGGCGCGGCAGCACTATCAGAAGGCCGGTTAAGCGCCCATGAGTGGCAGTGATAGAAGCTCCCGCCTGACTATCACTGCTCTGGATCGAGGTGCATTCGCCGCATCAGCCAAACTTGCGGCATCGATCATGAAGGTCTATCAACAAGGCTTCATTCATCTTGAGTGCCTGTCATGACTACCCAGACCAATCGCCAGTTCCTGCTCGCCAAACGTCCGGTGGGCGCGGCGACCCGCGAGACCTTCACTTATCAGGAAGTACCGGTCGGCGAACCGGCGGCGGGTCAGATTCTGGTCAAGAACGAATACCTGTCCCTGGACCCGGCCATGCGTGGCTGGATGAACGAGGGCAAGTCCTACATCCCGCCAGTCGGTATCGGCGAAGTCATGCGTGCGTTGGGTGTAGGCAAAGTCGTTGCCTCGAACAATCCGGGCTTTGCGGTCGGGGACTACGTCAACGGCGCCCTCGGTGTGCAGGATTATTTCCTCGGCGAGCCACGAGGTTTCTACAAGGTCGATCCGAAACTGGCACCGCTGCCGCGTTATCTTTCGGCACTGGGCATGACCGGGATGACCGCTTACTTCGCCCTGCTCGACGTCGGCGCCCCCAAGGCCGGTGACACCGTGGTGCTGTCTGGCGCTGCAGGTGCGGTGGGTAGCATTGCCGGGCAGATCGCCAAGATCAAAGGTTGCCGCGTTGTCGGCATTGCCGGTGGTGCGGACAAGTGCAAATTCCTGATCGATGAGCTGGGTTTTGACGGCGTCATCGACTACAAGAACGAAGACGTCGTCGCCGGCCTCAAGCGCGAATGCCCGAAAGGCGTCGACGTGTATTTCGATAATGTCGGCGGCGACATTCTTGACGCGGTACTGAGCCGCCTGAACATGAAGGCACGGGTGGTGATTTGTGGTGCCATCAGCCAGTACAACAACAAAGAAGCAGTCAAAGGCCCGGCCAACTATTTGTCGCTGCTGGTCAACCGTGCGCGGATGGAAGGTTTCGTGGTGATGGATTACGCCGCGCAGTTCGCCGCTGCCGGGCAGGAAATGGCCGATTGGATGGCCAAGGGGCAGCTCAAGAGCAAGGAAGATATTGTGGAAGGGCTGGAAACGTTCCCGGAGACGCTGATGAAGTTGTTCAACGGGGAGAATTTCGGAAAGTTGGTGCTGAAGGTTTAACGCCGTTACCGAAGTGTCCACAAAACAAATGTGGGAGCGAGCCTGCTCGCGATAGCGGTATCAGACAACGTTGATGTCGACTGATACTCCCTCATCGCGAGCAGGCTCGCTCCCACATGGGATCTTCAGTGTTTGGTCAGGCGATTTCGGCGACGACCGCTGCCAACGCCTTGGCCGGGTCCGCCGCCTGGCTGATCGGACGGCCAATCACCAGATAGTCGGAACCGGCATCCAGCGCCTGACGCGGGGTCAGAATGCGGCGCTGATCGTCCTGGGCACTGCCCGCCGGACGGATCCCCGGGGTCACCAGTTGCAACGACGGGTGAGCCGACTTCAAGGCCTGGGCTTCCAGCGCCGAGCACACCAGACCGTCCATCCCGGCTTTTTCCGCCAGTGCCGCCAGGCGCAGAACCTGCTCCTGTGGCTCGATGTCCAGACCGATACCCGCCAGATCTTCACGCTCCATGCTGGTCAGCACGGTCACGCCGATCAGCAGCGGTTTCGGACCGGTGCGCTGGTCGAGCACTTCACGGCAGGCAGCCATCATGCGCAGACCGCCGGAGCAGTGCACGTTGACCATCCACACGCCCATTTCCGCAGCCGCCTTGACGGCCATGGCGGTGGTGTTCGGGATGTCGTGGAACTTGAGGTCCAGGAACACTTCGAAACCTTTGTCACGCAGGGTGCCGACGATTTCCGAGGCGCAGCTGGTGAACAGTTCTTTACCGACTTTGACCCGGCACAGCTTCGGGTCCAACTGATCGGCCAGCTTCAGTGCGGCGTCACGGGTGGGGAAATCCAGGGCGACGATGATAGGAGTCTGGCAGGCGGACATGAGTGGGCTCTCAGGCAGGTCGAAATCGGCGCGCATTGTAGCGGAACCAGCGCCGCTGCGGGACCCGATGATCGGTAAATCGTCGAGTCGGTTCCGGCAATCCTAGCCTTTGCAACAATTGTGTCGAGCCCGATACACACCGGACATGCCCACAACATGCGTCAACGCTACCCTCGCCAGCCGCAACACGTCCTTACAGCACTTCCCGCCTCCGGGCCGGACGCCTATGCTGAAGCCACAACCTCGCAGCCCATCTTTGTGGTTGGCAGCCTACCTGGCAGATGAACGCACGCATGCATAGCACCCAAGCACCCTTGAACGACGATCAAAAAGCGCCCGGCGACGACAAACGCTGGAGCATTCGCGCCCTGATCGTCGACGATGACATTCCGATCCGCGAACTGATGATCGACTACCTGGCCCGGTTCAACATCCACGCCAGCGGTGTCACCGATGGCGCGGCCATGCGTCTGGCGCTGCAAGCGGAACATTTCGACGTGGTGGTGCTCGACCTGATGTTGCCTGGCGAAGACGGTTTGTCGCTGTGCCGTTGGCTGCGCGCCGAGTCGGACATCCCGATCCTGATGCTCACCGCCCGCTGCGAACCCACCGACCGGATCATCGGCCTGGAACTGGGCGCGGACGATTACATGGCCAAACCGTTCGAGCCACGGGAACTGGTCGCAAGGATTCAGACCATTCTGCGTCGGGTGCGCGACGACCGCACCGAACAGCGTGCGAACATTCGCTTCGACAACTGGCGCCTGAACAGCGTGCTGCGCCAGTTGATCGCGGCGGATGGCCTGGTGGTGCCGCTGTCCAACGCCGAATTCCGTTTGCTGTGGGTGTTCATCGAACGTCCACGCCGGGTGCTCAGCCGCGAACAACTGCTGGACGCCGCCCGCGGTCGTTCGATTGAAGCCTTTGATCGCAGCATCGACCTGCTGGTCTCTCGCTTGCGCCAGAAACTCGGCGATGACCCCAAAGCCCCCCAGCTGATCAAGACCGTTCGCGGTGAGGGTTACCTGTTCGACGCAAGAGACATCGGCTGATGCGTGCGCGCTTCGATACGCTGTTCGGCCGCCTGTTTGGCGTGCTGTTGGTGGCGATCATCCTGGCGCACTTGTTGGCATTTGCCTGGTTTCATCATTACGGACCGCCGCCTCCCCCTCCACCACCCGGGTTTTCCGAAGACATCGACGGACAACGTCCGCCGATGGACCCACGCTTCGAAAACCGGCCGCCGCGGCCATGGTTCGGTGGACCGTTGGTGCCGCTGACCTTTCAATTGGTTTCGCTGATCATCGCGGCCTGGTACGGCGCCAAACTGCTGACCCGGCCGATCAAGCGCCTGAGTGACGCCGCCGAGCGCTTGAGCGAAAACCTCGACAGCCCGCCTCTGGATGAATCCGGCCCACGGGAAGCGCGGCAAGCGGCCCACACCTTCAACCTGATGCAGAAACGCATTATCGAGCAGGTTCAGCAGCGCTCGCGGATGCTCGGCGCGGTGTCCCACGACCTGCGTACGCCGCTGTCGCGGCTCAAGCTGCGGCTGGAACAGATCACCGACGACAAGCTGCAAGGCCAGATGCGCCAGGATCTGGACGACATGATCAGCATGCTCGACGCCACCCTCACCTACCTGCACGAACAGCGCACCAGCGAGGCTCGGCAGTGGATGGACGTGCAGGCGCTGGTCGAATCCCTGAGCGAAAACGCCCAGGACCAGGGCGCCGATGTCCAGGCCTGCGGGCACTGCGCACCACTGCAAGTACAACCGATGGCTTTGCGCTCATGCATCAACAACTTGCTGGACAATGCTTTGCGCTATGCGGGGCAGGCGCTGATCACGCTCGAAGACAATCGCGAGCAGCTGGTGATCCGCGTCATCGACCACGGGCCCGGAATCGCGGCGGATAAACGTGAAGCCGTGTTCGAGCCGTTCTTTCGGCTGGAGGGTTCGCGAAATCGCAATTCCGGCGGCGTCGGGCTGGGCATGACCATTGCCCGCGAAGCGGCGGGACGCTTGGGTGGGCAGTTGAGTCTGGAAGAGACACCTGGTGGCGGTTTGACTGCAGTGATTCGCCTGCCCCGTGTATGAACCGCCCCCGCCGCCATGTAGGAGCGAGCTTGCTCGCGATAGTGGGTTGCTAGTCAGCATTGATGTTGACTGACACACCGCTATCGCGAGCAGGCTCGCTCCCACAGGGTCTGAGGTGGACCTGAGATCTGTGTGTACTGAACGGTACAAACCCCACATACCCACGACAACTTGCCCCTTGAGGCTGCATAAGCCGGTGCACCCACCGGTTTTCCATTCCAAGGAGTGAGCTCAATGATCGGTAGCATCAGCAACTACACGAGCTATACCAGCACCAGTACCACCACCAGCAATGCCCGCAGCCAGCAATTCCAGAAAGAACTGCTCGCCAAGCTCGACAGCAACAGCGACGGTTCGGTGGATCAGGATGAGCTTAAAAGCGCTCTGTCGCAGAAAACCGACGACGGTCTGCTGGTCAGCCTGAGCAAAAACTTCGCCGACCTGGACAGCGACGACAGTGGCAGCCTGAGCGGCGAAGAGATGGCGGCGATGGCACCGCCGCCGCCACCGACACGGGATCAGGCCCCGAACACCGAACTGGCCGACGCGCTGATCAGCGCGCTGGACGCCGACGGTGACGGCGCCATCAGCAGCGACGAACTCAGCAACGGCCTGACCAGCGCCGGCAGCAGCGCCGACAGCACGGAAATCTTCTCGGCCCTGGACAAGAACGAAGACGGCACCGTCAGCAAGGACGAACTCGCCGCCAGCCTCGCCCCGCCACCGCCGCCACCTCAGCAGGTGTCCAGCGAAGAGCTGTTCAGCCAGCTCGATGCAGACAGCGATGGCAGCGTCACCGCCACGGAATTGAGCAGTGCGTTGCAGGCCGACAGCACCTCATCGACCAGTACCGACACCAGCGCTGCATTACTCAAGGTGCTTGATAGCGACAGCAGCGGCGGCGTCAGCAGCGATGAATTGAAAAGCGCACTGCAAGCCGGTCGTGAGAAAAGCACTGACAGCTCCACCGATCAGGTGAACGTGACCGAAGCGCTGAACAAAATGATCGCCAACCTGAGCAAGCAGTATTCACTCGACAGCGTTGCGACGGTGGGCAAATACCTGAACGTGGCCACATAAGTCAAAAGCATCGCGAGCAGGCTCGCTCCCACATTGGGTTGTGTCGGCCACAAAATAAGTGTGGGAGCGAGCCTGCTCGCGATGAGGCCCTAAGCACCAACAAAAAAATCAGGGCCGGCGATCTTCAACCCGAGCCTGGCTCTTGCTCCAGTCGGTCAACAGACTGTAAGCCACGGCCAGCAATGTAGGGCCGATGAACAAACCGATAAACCCAAAGGCAATCAACCCGCCAAATACTCCAAGCAGCACAATCACCAGCGGCAAGTTCCCGCCCCGACTGATCAGGTAAGGCTTGAGCACGTTGTCGACGCCACTGATGATGAACATCCCCCAGCTCCCGAGGAACACCGCCATCCCGTACTCACCCTTCCAGGCCAGCCACGCCGTGGCCGGAATCCATACCAACGGTGGCCCCATCGGGATCAGGCTCAGCAAAAACGTCACAATCCCCAGCACCAGCGCCCCGGGAACCCCGGCAATCAGAAAGCCGATCAACGCCAGAACGGCCTGGGCAGCCGCCGTCCCGATCACCCCGTTCACCACCCGCTGCACTGTCCCGGCCACCAGTTCGATGTAATAGCCGGCTCGATCACCGATCAGCCGCTGCAGCAGCCCATGGACAAAGGCCGCCAACCGCGGCCCGTCCCGGTAGAAAAAGAACACGAAGACGATGCTCAACGTCAGTTCGAGAATCCCGCCGCCAATCTGCGCACTGCGCGCGAGCAACCAGTTACCGACCTGCCCCAGATACGGCTTGAGCGACACCATCATCGCCGCGCCCTGCTGATCGATGCTGTCCCAGATCCCCACCAGGCGCTCGCCAACTAACGGAATGCTGCCCAGCCAGGTCGGCGCTTCGGGTAGGCCGTCGACCTGCACATCCTTGATGAACGCCGTGGCATCGCGCACATGGTCTGCCAGGTTGAACCCCAGCCACACCAACGGCGCCGCCACGAGTAGCATCCAGCCGATGGTCAGCAGCGCCGCCGCCAGGGACTCACGGCCATTGAGCCAACGGGTCAGCAAACGCATCAGTGGCCAACTGGCGAACGCCAGCACAGCGCCCCAGAACATCGCCGACCAGAACGGCGCCATCACCCATAAGCTCGCGCCAAACAGCACCAGGAGCAGGATCTGCACCAACAGCCGATCGTTATTGATCATCCGCGTCTCGAAAAAAGTCAGTCAGCAAATAGAGTAGGCGAACGCGACAGGCGCGTTCGCCTGATAAAGCTTATCGCAACAGTTCGATGTGCAGGCCAGAGCCTTCGACGCTGCCGGTTTCCATCCTGGCGGTACGCACACCCTGCCCGATCAGTGCCTGACGCCAGGCTTCGGCCTTCGCCCCGGAAACACTGACCCGCAACGTGGTGTCCAGATTCAACCCACGGGAGATCAAGCGCAGCCAGGTATCGTCGGGATCGCCGGTCAGTTTGGGGAAGTCGAGTTCACCAGTGCTTTTGAGCTCGCGCAGCAAGGTGGCGGACGTCGGCAGCAAATCCCCCAGCGGTGCCGCGGCGTCGAACTGTTCGACGTGCAGATAGGCTTTGCGATTGCCGCGGGTGATGCCGTAAAGCGCCACCAGCGTGTTGTCCTTTGGCGCCGCCAGACGCAACAGCAGGTACGCCTGCTGGTCATCGGCCCCATAGAGCTTGGCGTTGCCAAAGACCTCATTGGCCCACAGGCTGCTTTCGCCGCAATCGCGGGCCTGGCACCAGAACAGCAACTCGGCATCCTGCTTCTGCAAGGCTTCGCGAGCGGCAGTGAAGGCGTCGTTGGAGGAATGCTCCGGTGGCAGCTCGTAGGTCACCGAGGTGGTTTGTCCACGGGCGCCGACCTGACCGTCGAAGCGCAGCTGGCCGCTGATCTTGCGGATCGAACCCAGCGGGTAGATCCGCTCGAGTTCGACCGCCGGGCGATAGTCGACGATCTGCGCATCGGCCATGCGCGGCACGATCGGCAGGTCCTGACTGCCCGAAACATCGGCGGCAAACAACAGAGGACTGAAACTGCACAGCGCCAGCAGACTGAAAGAACGCATGGGCAGGCTCATCGGATCAGCATGGCCTGGGCACCCTTGACGACGCTGGCGTCGTCGATGCGTTCCGGTATCAGCAAACCACGCTGCACCGCCGGGCGCGCCTCCATGGTCGCCATCCAGCGTTGCAAGGCAGACAAGCCGTCCACTGAAACTCCGGACCACTCGTAACCACGAACCCACGGATAAGTCGCAATGTCGGCAATGCTGTACTCGCCCGCCAGGAACTCAACGTCTTGCAGGCGCGTGTCGAGCACTTCATACAGACGACGGGTTTCATGCTGGTAGCGGTCGATGGCACCCTGCAGTTTTTCCGGGAAATAGCGGAAAAACACATTGGCCTGCCCCTGCATCGGACCGATCCCGCCCATCTGGAACATCAGCCACTGCAGCACCACCGAGCGCCCTTTCGGGTCCTTGGGCAGCAATTTGCCGCTCAGTTCGGCCAGGTAAATCAGGATGGCGCCGGATTCGAACACGGCAAAATCGCCGTTGGCGCGGTCGACAATCGCCGGAATCCGGCCATTGGGATTGATCTTGAGGAAGTCCGCAGACTTCTGTTCCTTCTTGTCGAAACTCAAGGCATGCACCGTGTAGGGCAGGCCGAGTTCCTCGAGCACGATAGAGACCTTGTGGCCATTCGGGGTCGCAGCGGTGTAGAGATCTATCATGGTTGTCTCCCATTTCAACCCGCCCAGCCTCGACAGTTGCCCGGCGCAAGTCAAGGAACGGCGAAAAACCGATTGAAACAGTCTGCGACAAGGTCGGCACCGGGTTCGTCATTCAGGTGCAAATGATGACCGCCAGGCAGCTGTTCACGGCTAAAGGGTAGACGCTCCAGCAACTCGGGATGTTTGGCGAGCATGCCGTCGGCAGCGACCACCAGTAACGCAGGACAACTGACCCGCTGGACGAAGGCCATGGCCTGTTCTGTGGTCAGACGCAACGGCGATGGCAACGTCAGACGGTTGTCGGTGCGCCAGGTGTATCCGCCCGGCACCGGCATCAAGCCACGCTGGGCCAGCAGTTCGGCGGCTTCGCGGCTGACTGCAACCAGCCCTTTCATGCGCGCTTCGATAGCGCGGTCGAGGGTGTTGTAGACCGGTTTGCGCTTCTCCCGCAGATCCAGCTGCGCTTGCAGGGCCATGCCCATGCGTTCGGCGGCATTTTCGCCTTTGTCTGTAGGAGGAATGATGCCGTCGATCAAGGCCAGATGCGTGACACGCTCCGGCAGCGACCCGGCGATGATCAACGACGCGATCGCGCCCATGGAGTGCCCCATCAGCGCAAAACGCTTCAAACCCAGTTGTTCGGCGACTTGCAGCACGTCGTGGGCGTAGTCCCACATCGCATAACCGGCTCCCACCGGACGATGCCCGGAATGACCGTGACCGGCCATGTCCAGGGCGATGATGCGCAGCCCTGTGAGCTTCGGCGCCAACCGCGCAAAGCTGTTGGCGTTGTCCAGCCAGCCGTGCAAGGCAATCACCGGCAAGCCGTCTTCGGGACCGAACAGGTGCGCCGCCAGCTCGATGTGCGGCAGGCTCAGGCGGACTTCTTCGACGACATGACTCATGCGCAATCCTGCTGCCGGCGACCTTCCCAGCGACTGAACAGGTTTTTCAGCAGCGTGGCGGTGTCCTGTGGACGTTCGAGGGGAAACATGTGCCCGCCGGGCATGGTCAGGGATTCGCCCAATGGCATGCGCCCGACGGAACTGGCGTGATGGCGCATCACAACCCGACTCTTGTGGCCACGCACCACCGCCAGCGGCACTTTCAGCTGCCGTGCCCGGCCGGGGCTGGTGTGGGGTACGCCGCGGTAGATGCTGATTTCCGTGGCCGGGTCGAAGCGCAGACGCAACTTGTCGCCAACCTTGTGCAAACCGTGTTGCAGATAGGCGTCGAAACATTCCGGGTCGAAGCTGCGAAACAGGGTTTTGCCAGCGAAATACAATCGGGCAGCGTCCAGATCGGCAAACTCTTCCCGCCGCCCCAACGTCCGACCGGCCGGGGTCAGGCGATCGATAAAACCGAAGCGCTTGGCGGCACGGATAACCCATTGATCAGCGCGGGTCAGCACTGGCGAATCGAGCATGACCACACCGCGATAGAGTTCGGGGCAACGCAATGCCGCGTGCAAGTGCAGCACGCCACCAAAGGAATGGCCCACACCCCAAACCGGTTCCGGCTGCTGCTCCAGGTGATGAATCAGTTCGTCCACCAGATTGTGCCAGTTGTCGTCCGCCGGAAAGCGCGGGTCGTGGGCGTGCTGCTGCAAATGGGCGACCTGAAACTCAGGCGCCAACGCCGCGAACAACTTGCCGTAGGTCCCCGAGGGAAAGCCATTGGCGTGGGCGAAAAATATCTGCTGCGACATACCGGCCGATCCATCAACGAAAACAGAGCTCGATTGTCCGCAAGCCCACCGGGATCCGCAATGACCGTAACGGCCAGGAATGATGACAGTCGTGCCGTCGCTATAACCCCGTGCCTTGAGCCCGGACCTGTTATTTCTGACAGTTGACAGTCAATCCCCATCGCGCCGATAAGTTCACTGTCTCGCCGGGCCACAGGTAACGTCAGTCATGACCCACGCCAACACCCCCGCTATCGGTGCTCTCGACCCTCGGGGGCTGAGCGTACGCGGCGTGGCGTATCACCGTCGCGACAGTACGACAGCGCCAGAACGTTACATCACCCAGCAGATCCACGACGTCACCGGGCGTGCGGTGCTAAGCCGCGATCCACGATTATTCCTTTTGCATCAACAAGGCCAGACCGCAGCCAATCAAATTAACGTGTTCAGCCTGTCGGGCGCCGTGCTGTTATCCGAAAACGGCGACGCCGGTTGGCGCCTGGGGTTGCTCAATGAGGATGGGCAAGGCGTCGAAGGCTGGGATCGGAAGCTCAGTCACAGCCGCGTGCGTTATGACGGGCAACGGCGGCCGATCGATGCATTCGAGAACGCCGACGGCGGACCGGAACGCTGCATCGCGCGTTTGTCCTACGCGGATTCCAGCGCCGAGGAAACCCATAACCGGCGCGGTCAATTGGTTCGACATGACGACACCGCAGGCACTTTACGCTTCATCGAGTTCAGCCTCGTCGGCACGCCGCTGGAGCACAGCCGCACATTTGTCGACGACCCGCATTGGTCCGTGGACTGGCCCGAGACCGAGACCGAACGCGATGGTTTTCTGGAGGATGCACCTGCTATCACCCGCATTCACTGCAATGCTGCGGGAGAGCCCATCAGGCAGATAGATGCAAAGCGCAATGTTCAGACGTTCATTCAGACTCGTGCTGCAGAGCTGAAGGAAGTCCGTCTGACACTCACCGAGCAGACCGACGAAAAGACGCTGGTCAGTGAAATCCAGTACAACGCCTTCGGCCAGGTCGAACGACAATGTGCGGGAAACGGCGTTATTTCGTGTGCGACTTTTCGCCCTGAAGACGGGCGACTGGAGCATCTGAAGGCTTACGTACCGGGACAGCCAGCACTGCAGGATCTGACTTACGACTATGACGCGGCAGGCAACATCAAGTGTCTGACCGACAGCGCCGATCCTGTTCACTACCATCGCAATCAGCGAATCGAGCCGACCCATCGTTACCGATACGACAGCCTTTACCGACTGATAGAAGCCAGCGGCCGACAGCTTCGCAACACCCCCGGCGGTCCGCAATTGCCGGCGTTCCAGTCCGAACCCGATCCTGGGCAACTGGAAAACTACACTCGCATTTACACTTACGATGAGGCCGGCAACCTGGAGGTCATGCAGCACCAGGCGGACAGTGAAAACCGCACTGAACGCACGGCTATCGCCCGCCTCAACAACCGCAGCCTGCCCGAAAAGACCAATGGCGAGTTACCTGACGAGAACGAAATTGCCACCGGTTATGACGTCAACGGGAACCGCAACTCCCTTCAACCGGGACAAGGTCTGCTGTGGGATCTGCGCAATCAGTTGCGTCAGGTCGAACAGGTAGTGCGTGAGGATGAACCCAACGATATCGAGTTTTACCTCTACGACGGCAGCGGCCAACGCCTGCGAAAAATCCGCCAGGCCTACACCGGCACATTCACGCGCACCCACGAAACCCGCTACTTGCCGGGTGTGGAAATTCGCACCTGCGCTGACGAAATCCTCCACGTCATAACAGTGAAGGCCGGACGCGGAACGGTTCAGGTTCTGCATTGGGAGAAAAAGCCAGCGTCAGACATTCCCCAGAGCCAGCACCGATACAGCTTCACCGATCACTTGAACTCCAGCACCGTCGAGCTGGATGAAGATGCCAAATTGATCACATGGGAAAGCTACTACCCGTACGGTGGGACCTGTTGGTGGGCCGGGCGGAACAAGCTGGAAGCCAGTTACAAAACGATTCGCTACTCGGGGCAGGAGCGGGATGCCACGGGGTTGTATTACTACGGGTTCCGGTATTACGTGCCGTGGTGCCAGCGGTGGTTGAATGCGGATCCGGCGGGAGTGGCGGCCGGTTTGAATTTGTACACCATGGTCGGTGGCAACCCGATACGTTACGTCGATATGCAAGGCTTGGTAGAAGTAGACGCCAGCCGAGTCAACGCCGCATCAGCGACGGCTATACACAGGTTTACGGCTGCGGCTTTTGGTTTTGGTGTGCTGATTGCAACTCGAACTGTGCTCGAACAAATTGAACCGAACCACGAGTCCAACCTGGCCTTACATGTGTTAGCTGCGACGCTGGAAGGGGGGGCAGCCGGCTACATGGGCTACGGACTCACAAAAAGTGTTGGCCTGCATGACGGTATCGCCGTAATGACCGCGGCTGTAGCGGCTATCGGTTTCGCAACACCTGCACTCCTTAGTGAACAGGGATTGCCGCCTTCGACTACGGATCCGGAGCTTCATCGCGATGCCATCGGACGCATAGCTTCTGTCATGGGTGGATTGGCTTATCAATTTGCAATGGATACGTTCACAGCAGGCGCAGATATCCAATTCAATTCATCCGCCGACGTCTCTGACAAATTCAAAACCATGCTGAAGACATCGATCGGGTATGCGGGTATTCGAGCAGGCGCAGGCGCACTCAACTCGTTATTGCCGGCGTCGATCAGTGGAATCCTGGGCCCTGTGGCAGAAGCGGCGGACGGTTTTCTGGAGACCTACATGAAGCCTTACCCGTCAGGTAAAACCGATTACGTTGAAAACACTAAAGCCGGCATGCCGAGCAGTTGGAAAAGCACCCTTCAAGGCGCTGCAACACGTTCGGTCGGCGGATCTCTCTACCGTATGCTGGGCGCAATCCCCTCCTCCGATCTTTCCTCCCTGGCACGGGGAGCGCTCGTCGGTGCTATCGGATTTTTCACTGAGTTTCGTCCTCTGGCTGCGAATCAAATGAAGAAGGGATTTATCAAGGATTCGCTGTCCCCGGCTTTCGACATTGAAACCCCATCTTCAAGACGAAGCAGCGCCACAGCACCTTCGAGCCGCGGATACTGGGAAGGGAGTTTGCATCTCGATCGGCTGTTTCGTGAACAATGATATGAAGCGGACCGGCGCGAGTTTTGTGTCACCGGTCCGCAGTAAATTCTTTCACTGTCTTGGAGCAGTCTCCCCCAACGGCACCACCGCCATGGTCAACCGCGACACACAACTGGCCTTGCCCTCATCGCTGGTCAGCCGAATGTCCCAGACATGCGTGGTGCGCCCGATGTGAATCGGCTTGGCCACCGCCGTCACCCGCCCGCTGCGCAGCCCACGCAGATGGTTGGCGTTGATCTCCAGACCCACGCAGTAAAACTTGCTGGCATCGATGCACAGGTAACTGGCCATGGAGCCGACGGTCTCGGCCAGCACCACCGAAGCGCCGCCGTGCAGCAAACCGTAAGGCTGGTGAGTGCGGTGGTCGATGACCATGCTCGCGGTCAGGGACTCTTCGTCGAAGGCTTCGAAGCGAATATCCAGCACGTCGCCGATGGTGTTTTTCTGGATTGCGTTCAACTGCTCGATGTTGGGAGTGGTACGCCACAGACTCATCGCAAACTTTCCTTTGTTGGTTTTATTCGTGGCTTAATCCTGCCACAGCACCGCCTCGCTGCGCTCGCTCCATTCTTCGAACCGGGCGCCGTACGCCGCTTCGATCACGTTGCGTTTGATCTTCAGGGTTGGCGTCAGGAAGCCGTTTTCCACGGCCCAGCTGTCTTTGACGACGACGAGCCGGTGCAGGCGCTCATGTTTGTCGAGGGCGCCATTGACTTCCTCCAGCAGTTTTTCCAGGCTTGAATGCAGACCGGCGCGTGCGGTTCCACCCGCGTCCTGCTGCCCGACCGCCGAAAGTACGCACAACCCCAACGGCGCGCTCAAACCATCGCCGACCACGCACACCTGCTCGATCCGCGAATGCACTGCCAACCGATTTTCGATCGGTGCCGGGGCCACGTATTTGCCTTTGCTGGTCTTGAAGATTTCCTTCAGGCGCCCGGTCAGGCGCAGGTGGCCTTCGGCATCTTCCTCGCCCTTGTCACCGGTGCGCAGGAAGCCGTCCTCGGTGATGGTGTCGGCGGTTTTTTCAGGTTCCTTGAAATACCCGAGCATGGTCGCGCCACTGCGCACCATGACCTCGCCGGATTCGGCAATCCGCACTTCAACCTCGGGGCATGGCTTGCCGATCCAGCCGGACTTGTTCTGCCCCGGAAGGCCAATGTGCGAATAGCCGCAGTTTTCGGTCATGCCGTACACCTCCAACACATCCAGCCCGAGCTTGCGATACCAGAGCAGCAACGTTTGCGGGACCGGTGCCGCGCCGGACAACGCGATGCGCAAGGCGTCCAGCCCAAGCCCGGCGAGCACTTTGTGCCCGACCCGCTTGCCGATGAAGGGCAGCCCAAGCAGGAAGTCGAGGCGTTTTGCCGGGATCTTGCTGTACACGCCCATCTGGAATTTGGTCCAGATTCGCGGTACGCCGAACAACGCGGTCGGCCGCGCACGTCGTAAATCGGCCAGGAAGGTGTCGAGGCTTTCGGCAAAGAACACGGTTTGCCCGGTGTAGATCGACGCCAGCTCGACGAACATCCGCTCGGCGACGTGGCACAGCGGCAAATAGGACAGCAGCCGGTCCGACTCATTGAGGCCGAACAATTGCGTGCCGCGCGTGGTGGCAAACCCCAGATTGCCGAAACTGTGCATCACGCCTTTGGGCAGGCCGGTGGTGCCGGAGGTGTAAATGATGGTCGCCAGCTGATCGGCAGCAGGTTTCGGGTCATCCTGGATCGGCGAACTGCGTTGCAGATCGGCCCAGCTGAAATCGAAACGGCCGGGCGGGTGCAAGGGCAGGCTGATGGTCGGCAGGTCGGGGTTGACCCCGCGGGACATACCTGGCCAGTCATCGAGTTTGCCGATGAACGCCAGCGCCACTTCGGAGTGTTCGAGTACTTGCGCCACGGACTCGGCGGTGAGGTTCGGGTACAGCGGCACCGAGACATGCCCGGCCATCCAGATCGCCAGGTCGGCAATGATCCAGTGAGCGCAGTTTTTCGAGATCAGGGCGATGTGGCTGCCTTGGGGCAACTCGCGGGCTCGCAGCCAGTGTGCGGCGCAGCGGGCCTGATGGCCGACATCGGCCCAGGTCAGCGTCTCGACCTGGCCGCCGCCCACCGGTTGAACCAGAAAGCGCTGACGGGGATGACGGGCTTCACGCTCGTAGAAGACGTCCAGCGGCAAACGAAAAGCAGCAGACATACGACTCGCTCCTTTATTTTTGGTCTGGAGCAAGCGTAGTCAACCAAGCGGTTGCTTGGTTAATTATTTAAGAGCAAAAGCAAGATCAAAAGATCGCAGCCTGCGGCAGCTCCTACAGGGAAATGCAAAACCCATGTAGGAGCTGCCGCAGGCTGCGATCTTTTGCTTTACGGGTGTTTGATGCCGTTGAGCTTCATCGCCCCGGCCAGCGGGCCTTCACCCTCCAGCTCGGCAAGGCCGGCGGTTTTCACCGCTTCCGGCTGCTGCACATGACCGTGCTGCAGATAGCCCAGCAAGTTGCCCACCAACGGGTTATGGCTGACCAGCAACGCATAATCCACCGACACCAATTGCTCTGCCACCGCTTGCGGACTGTAGCCGGGGGTCAGCCATTCGACGGTGCGAATGTCCGGCTGAAAGCCCAGCGCTTCACGCACCAGTTGTGCGGTCTGCTGCGCTCGCAGGTAAGGGCTGGCATAGATGGCGGTAATCGGCTGGCCAATCAGTTCGGCGGCACTGCGCAGTACTTCTTCACAACCGTGGGGAGTCAGTGCCCGCTCCGAGTCGGAGAGGGAGCCATAAGGTTCAGCTTCACCATGACGCAATACCCAGAGTTTCATAGCTTGGGTTCCTCATCTCGGGCCGGATGCGGGGCCGGCGCCACGACGTGCGGCGCTTCACCTTCCGGTGTACGCGGCGTCGGCCAGTCGGCGAACGGCCAGGGTTTCTGGTCGCTGTGGAAACTGCCGAACCGACCGATCTGCGCCAGGAACTGGCTCAGGCTGTCGCCGAAGTTCATCAGGCTGGCGCTCGGGGCGCCATAGATCAAACGATAGATCAGCTGGACCAGCACCACCGCGCCGAGGATGAACTGCGCCACTTGCCAGACCAGCACGTAGATGATCATCCACAGCACCCGCAGCAGGATGGATTCGTACTTGGCTTCTACTTTCGGATCGTTCATGTCTCGCTCCCTGCCCCTGTAGATTAAGTATTCAGTTGAAACCGCTGGTGGAGATAAAGTCGACGTCGGTTTTAGGCTCCGCACGCATCAATAGACCGATCACCTGCTCGAGCGTGCGCCCTTCGAACAGGATCGCGTGCAGCCCGGCGACCAGCGGCATATACACACCCACCTCCTGGGCCTTGGCCTTGAGCACCTTGAGTGTATTGACACCTTCGGCGACTTCACCCAAACGCGTCACCGCGTCTTCCAGGCTCAACCCCTGGCCGAGGGCAAACCCGACCTGGTAGTTACGGCTTTTCGGCGACGAACAGGTCACGATCAAATCGCCCACGCCCGCCAGACCGAGGAAGGTCATCGGGTTGGCGCCCTGATTCACCGCGAAACGGGTCATTTCCGCCAGCGCCCGGGTGATCAGCATGCTCTTGGTGTTCTCGCCCATGCCCAGTGCCACCGCCATGCCAGCGATGATCGCGTAGACATTCTTCAGCGCACCGCCCAACTCCACGCCGAAGCGGTCGGCGCTGGCGTACACGCGAAAGGTGCGACCGTGCAGCGCTTCCTGAACCCGTTGGCAAAGTTCTTCATCTTCGCTGGCGACCACTGTGGCGGTCAGCGCGTGCTCGGCGATCTCACGGGCCAGGTTGGGTCCGGACAGCACGCCGATGCGCGCTTGCGGAGCGATCTCTTTGAGGATCTCGCTCATCAGTTTGAAGGTGTGGGCTTCGATGCCTTTGGTCAGGCTCACCAGCAACTTGCCGCTCAACCGTTCGGCGTGCGGCATCAATACCGCGCGCAGCGCACTGGACGGCAGTGCGACGAAGCACAGGTCGCAGGCTTCCAGCGTGGCCAGCAGGTCGGTGACCGCTTCCACGGCCGGCAAAATCTTGATGCCTTTGAGGTAACGCGGGTTCTCGCGATTGACCCGAATGGCCTCGGCCTGTTCGGGGTCACGCATCCACAGCCGGACCTGATGCCCGTTCTCGGCCAGCAGATTAGCCACGGCGGTACCAAAACTTCCGCCTCCCAGGACCGCAATCGGGCGCTGTTCAGTCATATGCAATCCGTTAATCCATACCAGTGGCGATGTCGGCATTATACGGAGCGGCCCAGTGGCGGCCACCCTTTGCATCAATTACCGGCACTTGTAGAAAGAAGACCAACAAATCCGAGGAAAATGCAGGCATCGTGACTGGAAAAGTCGACCAGCTCGGTTAACATGCGCGCCAGTTAATCGCCATCAAGGATGTGTTGTGTCGTTTGGATGCCCGTCAACTCGTTCGCCGCTGGTTCTGGCGCTGGTCCTCAGCCCGCCATTGCTGGCCGACGATCTGTTTCTCGACAACGAGCCGCTGCCCCAAGTGCTCACGGCCACGCGCCTGAAGCAGTCGCCAGCGGCGGTGCCGGGCAGCATGACGGTGATCGACAACGACCTGATCAATGCCAGCGGTGCCCGGGACATCAGCGAGTTGCTGCGCCTAGTGCCGGGCATGATGGTCGGCAATATCAGCGGCAATCAGGCGGCGGTGAACTACCACGGCACCAACGCCAGCGAAGCCCGACGCATGCAAGTGCTGATCGACGGCCGCTCGGTGTACCGCGCCGGCCTGGCCACGGTGGACTGGAGCGATATTCCGGTGGCCATGGAAGACATCGAACGCGTCGAGGTTTTCCGTGGCCCGAATACCGTCAGCTATGGCGCCAACGCGCTGATGGCGGTGGTCAACATCATCACGCGCAACCCGGCCGGCAGCCACGGTACGCGACTGAAAGTCACCCGCGGCCAGCGCGGCATCGACGACTTTTATGCCAGCCAGGGCGTGGGCTGGGACGGTGGCGACCTGCGCCTGTCGCTGTCCGGCCAGCAAGACGATGGCTTCGACTCGGATCGCACAGGCGCCGACTACCGCGACAGCCGTCGCTTGAACCGTTTCAACCTTGCCGTCAGCCAGACGCTCAACGAACGCCAAAGCATCGATTGGCAATTGAATGCCAAGGATGGGAGCAATCAGCGGCCGTATACCTACCGCCCGGTGTTCTCGGGGATTACCGCAGCCGGGAACAATTCCGACGTCACCGCCAAGGACTACGCCGGTTCCTTGCGCTGGAACCTCGACATCAATCCCGATCACAGCCTTTATATTCAAGGTTCGGCCCAGCACTGGGATCGTCAGCAAACCTGGCGCGCCTGCGACGCCGAGGTCTCGTTCAGCCCGCAACTGGCCGAACTCTGGCAGCTCAACCCGAACTACACCGAACGCCTGGCGCGCAACATCGAGCGTTACGTCGGTCCCGGTGCACCGGCCGGCACGGCGGCGGAACGTGCGTTGGCCAATCAGGTACTCGATCAATGGCGAAACGGCGCCAGCCAAACCGTGTGTGGCGACATCGACCAGAGCGCCCGGGAATCGCGCTACGACCTCGAACTGCAAGACACCCTCAGCCTGTCCGACAGTCTGCGGCTGGTCAGCGGCATGAACTATCGTTACGACCGGGCAAACTCCGAGACCTACTTCAATGGCACTCTCGACGACACCACGTGGCGGGCATTCGGCCAACTCGAGTGGCGCGCCACCGAGCACTGGTTGCTGCAGGGCGGCGCGATGTTCGAAGACACGCAATTGATCGGCAGTTCGCTGACCCCGCGGGTGGCGGTCAATTACCTGATCAACCCGCGTCACGGGCTGCGGGCGGTGTACTCGGAAGCCATCCGCTCGCCGGACATGTTCGAGAACAACGTCAACTGGAGCTATCGGGTGACCAACCTGCGGCCCGGCGCCTACGGCCAGTCCAGTGCCCGCTACTTCGTCAGGACCCGCGGCCCCGGTGACCTGGACCAGGAACACATGCGCTCCCGGGAACTGGGCTACAACGGCTACTTTGCCGGGCTGGGGCTGGCGGTCGATGTGAAACTGTTCTACGACGAAATCACCGGCATGATCAGCGAACCGCTGCGCAACAATCAGTACATCGCCAGCAACTCGAACACCTCGCGCTTCTCGGGCGCCGAAACCCAACTGGACTGGCGCCTGGGCAGCGCCGATCGCTTGCGCCTGACCTATGCTTACGTCGATGCCACGGCCAGCAATCCGCTGGATGCGAAACAGACTGCACGCAACAGCGGCTCCGCCGGTTGGCTGCGCGATTGGGGTCATGGCTGGAACAGCGCACTCTTCTACTATGGCGACGACACCCTCAACGGTTACCGCTTCGAACGGGTCGACACACGTATTGCCAAACACATCGGCCTGGGCAAGGCCAGCCTGGAACTGGCGGGCGTGCTCCAGCAACGCCTTGACAATCAGCCCACCACCTTCGTCGACAACCGCTACGACGAACGCCGGGTGCTGTACTTCAGCGCGGAGTTGGCGTTCTAAGATGCGCTATTCGTCACGGAAGACGCCAACCCTTGGCCGCCTGCTGGTCGGGCTATGCCTGGTGTGTAGCGGTCTGCTCGGCAGTCTGCCGACAAGGGCCGCCGACATCCTGCTGACCGCGGCCGAAGACAGCCCGGCCGTGCAATCCTTCACCCAGGCCCTCGGCCAAATGCGACCCGCCGACAGCGTGCGCTTCCAACCACTGGCCAGCCTGCCGGCGCCGGGCAAGCTGCCCGCCAGTACCCGTTTGATTCTGCTTGACCTGCCAAGCCTCGACTGGCGCCTGCAAGAGACCCAAGGCCCGGCGACGCTGGTGCTGCGCATCAGCCGCCTGCAAGCCCGACAACACTTGGGCACTTCGCTGCCCCCGCGTTTAAGCCTGCTTTGGAGTGACCCGCCCCTGGACCGGCAACTGCGCCTGGCCCAAACCCTGTTGCCTCAGGTCAAACGGGTCGGCGTGCTCTACGACAGCCACAGCGAATTTCTCTTGAAAGAATTGCACCAGGCCGCCCTGCCCCTGGGCCTCGAGATCGTCACCGAGCGCTGGGACAACACCAATGACAGTCGGCCGCTGCAGGCGCTGTTGAAAACCAGTGACGTGCTGCTGGGCCTTGACGATCCCGACCTGTACAACCCCAAAACCGCGAAAAATCTGCTGCTCAGCAGCTACGCGCGGCAACAGGCGTTGATCGGCCCCAACGCAGGGTTCGTCAAGGCCGGGAGCCTGGCCAGCACCTACAGCGATCAGGCCGATTGGCTGGAGATGCTCCACGACTTGCTCGATCGGCCACCGGCCACTTGGCCGCGCACGCACTACCCGAATCGCTTCAAGGTGTTGAGTAACCCGCAAGTGGCTCGTTCATTAGGTATTGAACAGATCCATGAAGCGTTTGTCGCAACACAGTTGGCCGCAGGAGAAAGCCGCCCATGACTTTCCGTCGTCGTTGGGACATCAACACCCGAACCCAGATCATCAGCCTCGGCCCTGCCCTGCTGCTGACGTTGCTGTTGATCAGCTTTTTCACCTTTGTACGGATCCAGGACCTGCGCCAGGAACTCAACCACACCGGTCAACTGATCGCCAACCAACTGGCGCCGGCCGCCGAATACGGGGTGATATCGGGCAACAACGAGGTGCTCGAAAGTTTGCTCAAGGCCACCCTCGCCACGCCCAATGTGCGCTTTCTGGAAGTCCAGGACAGCGCCAACCGGATTCTGGTGTACGTCGAGCAACCGTCGCAAAACCAGAACCACCCGCACCAGGTCGAAGTGTTCCAGGCGCCGGTGCGGCTGCAACGCATCCCGCTGCACAATGATTTTTTCCAGGGCAGCAAAGTCGCCACCACTGCCCCCGCCGAGGATTATCTGGGCCGGGTGATTGTCGGTCTGTCCAATGACGCCTTCAGCAAGCGCCAGCAGGAAATCCTGTTCAAGGCCGGGATCCTGGCGTTGTTCGCCCTGCTGTTTACCTACCTGATCGCACGGCGCCTGGCCGGCAGCCTGTCGCAACCGATCCGCGATATCGGCAACGCAGTCAAGGCGATCCAGGAAGGCGACTACAAAACGCCGCTGCCAATCGTCGACGACGCCGAACTGGGCGCGCTGTCACAGCACATCAACAACCTCGCCAGTGGTCTCGAACAGGCCAGTCGCGAGCAGCATCAAGCGATGGCGCAGCTGATCCAGACCCGCGAAGAAGCGGAAAAGGCCAACAACGCGAAGTCCGATTTCCTGGCGATGATGAGTCACGAACTGCGCACGCCGATGAATGGCGTGCTGGGCATGCTGCAACTGCTGGAAACCACCGAGATGACCGAAGAGCAGGTCGAATACGCGGCGCTGGCCTCGGAGTCCACTGAACACCTGCTCAAAGTCATCAACGATATTCTCGACTTCTCGCGCATCGAGCGTTCGGAACTGGAGCTGGAGCACATTCCGTTCAACCTCGCGGACCTGATCAGCAGCTGCGCGCAGTCGTTCTCGCACAGCGCGGCGCAACGCGGCCTCGACCTGGCGCTGCTGATCCCCGAGGACATGCGCGCGTTGCAGGTTCAGGGCGATCCGACGCGGATCCGGCAGATCCTGGTCAACCTCATAGGTAACGCGCTGAAGTTCACCGAGCAGGGCCGCATCACCATCGAACCGCAGTGGCAGTCGCTGGATCACGAACTGTTGTGGTTCACCTGCACGGTGCGCGACAGCGGGATCGGTATCTCGGCCGAAAGCCTGGAGTTGATGTTCGACGCGTTCCAGCAGGCCGACAGTTCTATTTCAAGGCGTTACGGCGGCACCGGGCTGGGCCTGCCGATCGCGCGTACATTGGCCGAACGCATGGGCGGCACCTTGCGCGCTCAGAGCGAGGAAGGTCGTGGCTCGGTATTCACCCTGGAAATTCCGCTGGCACTCTATAAGCAGACGCTGCCGGTATTGACTCAGCGCACGCCGACCGGCAGCGGTGATGGCGAAGGCCGCAATGTGCTGCTGGTCGAGGACAATCCGGTCAACCAGACCGTCATCGAAGCAATGTTGCGCAGTCTGGGCTTTACTGTCAGCGTCGCCACCGATGGCGCGCAGGCGGTGCGCAGTGCCGAGAGCCTGATTTTCGAAGCGATCCTGATGGACTGCCGACTGCCGATCATTGACGGCTACGAGGCGACCCGGCAGATCCGCCAGTTGCCCGGTTGCGCGGACTTGCCGATCATCGCACTGACCGCCAACGCCTTGCAGGGCGACCGCGAAGCCTGTTTATCGGCGGGAATGAACGATTACCTGGCCAAGCCCTTCAAACGCACTGATCTGCAGCAAATTCTTCAGCGATGGGTGCAGTAGTGCAGGCCTTTCGACCATCTGCGACTGGCGTGAAAGGCGAAAGTGCGGCAGTCTTAGGCACCCGAACAGGCCCGAAAAGGGGCTTGAATAATAATTTCAGTGCACAAGTGTACATTCATGTCCTTGGTGCTGTGACTTTCACCACAACGCAATAGTCTATGAGTAGGCTGCTGACTCGAGGCATGAATGCTTCGATCGGTCGGGAAGATTTGCCCCACCTGCCGCATGGGACTATTGAGGAGCTCGCATGACCAAACAAAACGCCTTTACTCGGGAAGACCTGCTGCGCTGCAGTCGCGGTGAGCTGTTCGGCCCAGGTAACGCGCAACTGCCCGCCCCGAACATGCTGATGGTTGATCGCATCACCCACATCAGCGAAGAAGGTGGCAAGTACGGCAAAGGTGAATTGGTCGCCGAGCTGGATATCACTCCGGACCTGTGGTTCTTCGCCTGTCACTTCGAAGGCGATCCGGTGATGCCGGGCTGCCTGGGCCTCGATGCCATGTGGCAACTGGTCGGCTTCTTCCTCGGCTGGCAGGGTCTGCCGGGCCGCGGTCGCGCACTGGGTTCGGGTGAAGTGAAGTTCTTTGGTCAGGTCCTGCCGACCGCCAAGAAAGTTACGTATAACATTCAGATCAAGCGCGTCCTGAAAGGCAAGCTGAACCTCGCTATCGCCGATGGTTCGGTCAGTGTCGACGGCCGCGAAATCTACACCGCCGAAGGCCTCCGGGTCGGCGTGTTCACCTCCACTGAAAACTTCTAAGGGTTATCCGCATGCGCCGCGTCGTTATCACTGGTCTGGGCATCGTTTCGTGCCTGGGCAATGACAAAGAGACCGTCTCCGCTAACCTGCGTGCAAGTCGCCCTGGCATCCGGTTCAATCCGGAATATGCCGAAATGGGTCTGCGTAGCCAGGTTTCCGGCTCCATTGACCTTCCCCTCGAAGAGCTGATCGATCGCAAGATCTATCGCTTCGTCGGCCACGCGGCGGCTTACGCCTACCTGGCCATGAAAGACGCCATCACCGACTCCGGTCTGACCGATGAGCAAGTCTCCAACCCGCGTACCGGCCTGATCGCCGGTTCCGGTGGCGCCTCCACGCTGAACCAGATGGAAGCGCTGGACATCCTGCGCGAGAAAGGCGTCAAGCGCGTCGGCCCATACCGTGTAACGCGGACCATGAGCAGCACCGTTTCCGCTTGCCTGGCCACGCCGTTCAAGATCAAGGGCCTGAACTACTCCATCGCTTCTGCCTGCGCCACCAGTGCTCACTGCATCGGTAACGCCATGGAACAGATCCAGATGGGCAAGCAGGACATCGTATTCGCCGGCGGCGGTGAAGAAGAACACTGGAGCCAGTCGTTCCTGTTCGACGCCATGGGCGCTCTGTCCAGCCAGTACAACGAAACCCCGGAAAAAGCTTCCCGTGCCTACGACGCCAAGCGTGACGGTTTCGTCATCGCCGGCGGTGGCGGCATGGTCGTGGTCGAAGAGCTGGAACACGCCCTGGCCCGCGGCGCGAAGATCTACGCGGAAATCGTTGGCTACGGCGCGACCTCCGACGGCTACGACATGGTCGCCCCAAGCGGCGAAGGCGCCATCCGCTGCATGCAGATGGCCATGTCCACCGTTGACACTCCAATCGACTACCTGAACACCCACGGCACCTCGACTCCGGTCGGCGACGTCGCGGAAATGAAAGGTGTGCGTGAAGTGTTCGGCGACAAGGCTCCGGCCATCAGCTCCACCAAGAGCCTGTCGGGTCACTCCCTGGGCGCCGCCGGCGTTCACGAAGCGATCTACTGCATGCTGATGATGGAAGGCAACTTCATGGCGGGTTCCGCCAACATCGACGAACTGGACCCGGAAGTGGCAGACATGCCGATCCTGACCAAGACTCGCGAAGACGCCACCATCAACACCGTGATGAGCAACAGCTTCGGCTTCGGTGGCACCAACGCGACCTTGGTACTGAAGCGTTGGCAGGGTAAGTAATACCCCGCCGCTTCGCTGCACATAAAAACGCCCCGACTGGTTCGGGGCGTTTTTTTTCGCCTGAAAAAACGCAAAAACCTGTGGGAGCGAGCCTGCTCGCGATAGCGGTCTGACGGATACATTGATGTTGAATGTGAGGCCGTCATCGCGAGCAGGCTCGCTCCCACAGGTTTTTGCACTTTTGGGCTCAATCAGTGATTTTCCTCACTGCGAACATGAAGCTTTTGTCATAAAACTCAGCGACCTGCGACCGAATGCCGCGTGTTTCGCGGGCTGCAGGACTTTCTCCAGTTTTGCAAAAATCCGTTATCCAACTTTGTCGTTTACTTAGCAGGCTAACCAAACATATAACGGAGTCCTGCACACGCCTTGCTGCAGATAACAGAGATTGGAGCTAGCAGATGACTGTAAAAGTAACTGAACGCGACGATTCACATATGTCCCACGAAGGCGTAGCCGCCGGTATCCGGATTTGGGACGTGCACCAACAAGACATGCTGGTGGGGATGTTTCACTCCGAGACCGACGCCCACAGCTACAAGGCCGAACTGGAAAAACTGGAGCAGCAACGAGAGCTCCGATCTGCATAAGCAATCACAGCATTGAAAACGACAAACCCCGCCATGAGCGGGGTTTGTCGTTGTTGAAGCCTAACGGCTTACCACATCAGATCATCAGGGATCTGATAGGCCGCGTACGGATCGTCTTCGGCACTGACCTCTTCGGTCTTCACGTTCAACTGCACGATGCGCTGCGGATCGCGCTCCTGGATCTTCAGGGCCGCTTCACGCGGGATCACTTCGTAGCCGCCGGCATGGTGCACGATGGCCAGCGAACCGCTGCTGAGCTTGTTGCGCATCAGGGTGTTGACGGAGATGCGCTTGACCTTCTTGTCGTCGACGAAGTTGTAGTAATCCTCGGTGGTCAGCTTCGGCAGACGCGAGACTTCGATCAATTGCTTGACCTGGGCGGCGCGAGCCTTCGCCTCGGCCTTCTCCTGCTGCTGACGGTTCAGTTCCTGGTCGCGCTTGACCTTTTCGGCCATGGCTTCCTGGGCGGCGCGCTGCTGCGAGTCGTCGAGTTCGATCTGGCCTTTGTGGGCCAGACGCTGCTGTTTCTGCTTTTCTTTGCCGACCTGTTTGGCCTGCTTTTGGTTGACCAGCCCTGCTTTGAGCAACTGGTCGCGAAGGGAAATGCTCATGGTGCTTATTTCTCACTTAGGCAACTGCTCAACCGCAGCTGGGCAAATTCTTTTCCTGACGTTTGGCTTCGCCCCACAAGGCGTCCAACTCTTCGAGGGTGCAATCTTCCATGGGACGGTGGGTGTCGCGCAATGCCTGTTCGATAAAACGGAAGCGTCTTTCAAACTTGCTGTTAGCGCCACGCAGCGCGGTTTCCGGATCGACCTTGAGGTGCCGTGCCAGATTGACCACGGAAAACAGCAGGTCACCGACTTCATCGGCAATCGCTGCCGGGTCATTGTCGGCCATGGCTTCGAGCACTTCGTCGAGTTCTTCGCGGACCTTGTCCAGCACCGGCAAGGCGTCCGGCCAATCGAAGCCGACCTGCCCTGCACGCTTCTGCAACTTGGCCGAACGGGACAACGCAGGCAGCGCGGCGGGCACATCATCGAGCAAGGACAACTGCTCGGGTGCGGCAGATTTCTCGGCGCGCTCTTCAGCCTTGATCTCTTCCCATCGCTGCTTGACCTGCTCTTCACTCAGGCGCGGAACATCCAGCGGCGCGTACAGATCACCGGTGGGGAACACGTGAGGATGACGACGGATCAACTTGCGGGTAATGCTGTCGACCACGCCATCGAATTCGAAGCGCCCTTCTTCCCGGGCCAGCTGGCTGTAATAAACCACCTGGAACAGCAAATCCCCCAACTCACCCAGCAAGTGATCGAAGTCACCACGCTCAATGGCGTCGGCGACTTCGTAGGCTTCCTCGAGGGTATGCGGGACGATGGTGGCGTAAGTTTGCTTGATGTCCCACGGGCAACCGAACTGCGGGTCGCGCAGGCGGTTCATCAGGTGCAGCAAGTCTTCAAGTGAATACATCAATCTTCTCGGTTAGCGGTGCATCAGACAAATCACATCCCTGTAGGAGCTGCCGAAGGCTGCGATCTTTTGACTTTCAAGAGCAAGATCAAAAGATCGCAGCCTTCGGCAGCTCCTACAGGGGACCGATCACCGCTTACGGCGTCCGGTTACGCCGGGTTTCGATGATGTTCGGCAACTGGGAAATGCGCCCCAGCAACCGACCCAGTGCATCCAGCCCCGGAATCTCGATGGTCAGGGACATCAACGCGGTGTTGTCCTCTTTGTTCGAGCGGGTGTTGACCGCCAGCACGTTGATCCGCTCGTTGAGCAGCACTTGCGAAACGTCACGCAGCAAACCGGACCGGTCGTAGGCACGGATGATGATGTCCACCGGGTAGGTGAGCACCGGCACCGGGCCCCAGCTGACCTGGATGATCCGCTCCGGCTCGCGGCCGCCCAGTTGCAACACCGAAGCGCAGTCCTGACGGTGGATGCTCACGCCGCGGCCCTGGGTGATGTAACCGACGATCGCATCCCCCGGCAGCGGCTGGCAGCAGCCGGCCATCTGGGTCATCAGGTTGCCGACGCCCTGGATCTGAATGTCGCCACGCTTGCCCGGTTTGTAGCCGGTGGCTTTGCGCGGGATCAGTTCCAGCTGTTCGTTGCCACGTTCCGGCTCGACCAGTTGCTGCGCCAGGTTCACCAGTTGCGCCAGGCGCAAATCGCCGGCACCGAGTGCGGCGAACATGTCCTCGGCGGTCTTCATGTTGGCCTTTTCGGCCAGTTTGTCGAAATCGACCGCTGGCAGACCGAGGCGGTTGAGTTCGCGTTCGAGCAGGGTTTTACCGGCCGCGACGTTTTGATCGCGCGCCTGCAATTTGAACCAGTGAACGATCTTCGCCCGCGCACGCGAGGTGGTGACGTAACCCAGGTTCGAGTTCAGCCAGTCGCGGCTCGGGGTGCCGTGCTTGCTGGTGATGATCTCGACCTGCTCACCGGTTTGCAGGCTGTAGTTGAGCGGCACGATGCGCCCGTTGATCTTGGCGCCGCGGCAGTTGTGACCGATTTCGGTGTGCACGCGGTAGGCGAAGTCCAACGGCGTCGCGCCCTTCGGCAAGTCGATGGCGTGACCGTCCGGGGTGAAAATGTAGACCCGGTCCGGCTCGATATCGACCCGCAGCTGTTCCGCCAGGCCTCCGATGTCGCCCAGCTCTTCATGCCACTCGAGGACCTGACGCAGCCAGGAGATTTTCTCTTCGTAGTGGTTGGAGCCGGATTTGACGTCGGTGCCCTTGTAGCGCCAGTGCGCGCAAACGCCCAGCTCCGCTTCTTCGTGCATCGCGTGGGTGCGGATCTGTACTTCCAGCACCTTGCCCTCGGGGCCGATCACCGCGGTGTGCAGCGAGCGGTAGCCGTTCTCCTTGGGGTTGGCGATGTAGTCGTCGAACTCTTTCGGGATGTGCCGCCACAAGGTGTGGACGATGCCGAGCGCGGTGTAGCAATCGCGCATTTCCGGCACCAGCACACGAACGGCGCGCACGTCGTAGATCTGGCTGAACTCCAGACCCTTGCGCTGCATTTTGCGCCAGATCGAATAGATGTGTTTGGCCCGACCGCTGATGTCGGCATCGACACCCGTGGCCTGCAATTCGTTCTTGAGCTGGCTCATCACGTCGGCGATGAAGCGCTCGCGATCCAGACGCCGCTCGTGGAGCAACTTGGCGATCTGTTTGTACTGATCGGGCTCGAGGTAACGGAAGGACAAATCCTCCAGTTCCCACTTGATGTGCCCGATACCGAGACGGTGAGCCAGCGGTGCATAAATGTCGAAGACTTCACGGGCAACGCGGTTGCGCTTCTCGTCGTCGGCGGTTTTCACCGCACGGATCGCGCAGGTGCGCTCGGCCAGTTTGATCAGCGCGACGCGGACGTCGTCGACCATGGCCACGAGCATCTTGCGCAGGTTTTCAACCTGGCCCTGAGTGCCCAGCACCAGGGATTGACGGGGGCTCAGGCTGGCGCTGATCGCCGCCATGCGCAGTACGCCGTCGATGAGTTTGGCGACCACCGGACCGAAGCGCTGGCTGACCGTCGGCAGTTCGATCTGGCCTTCGCGCACGCCGCGGTACAGGACCGCTGCAACCAACGAATCCTGATCGAGTTTGAGGTCGGCGAGAATCTCGGCGATCTCAAGGCCCGTACGGAAACTCGAGGTCCCTTCGGACCATAGATTCTTCGCCGCATTGGCCTGTTGTTCAGACGTGCGAGCGAACTCGCACGCGTCCTTCAAGGCTTCGCGATCCAGTGCCAGATCGACACTGACCGCGTGATCGAGCCAAGCCTCGAGATTGATACTGCCGTCGGTGTTGATCGGCTGGTGTGCTCTCACCTGTACCATCTTGCTTACCTTCCCTACGACGCAGATTCAATGCGTCAAATCGCTGACCTTCGTTGCCCGTGCGCACACGTCAGGGCTGGTGCGCGGCTGCACGGGCGGGCCAGTCGGACCAGACGAGCCTTCCTAGCTCGCTTCAAATAACGCCATGGCCTCGACATGTGCCGTCTGAGGAAACATATCGAGAATCCCGGCACGTTTTAACCGGTAGCCCTGCTTGATCAATTCGACCGTGTCGCGCGCCAGAGTTGCAGGGTTGCACGACACATACACCAGCCGTTCGGCGCCCAGGGCCTTGAGCTTGCGCACGACCTCGTAAGCACCGTCACGCGGTGGGTCCAAGAGTACCGCACAAAAGCCTTCGCGCGCCCATTCGGCATCGGTCAAAGGCTGGGATAAATCGGCCTGAAAAAACTTCGCGTTATGCAGATTGTTGCTAGCGGCGTTCGCGGCTGCCCGCTCGACCATCGCCTGCACACCTTCGACCGCCACCACTTCGCGAACGGCTTTGGCCAGCGGCAACGCAAAGTTACCCAAACCACAGAATAGATCCAGAACCCGCTCATCCGCCGCCGGCTTCAACCAGTCCAGTGCCTGGGCGACCATCGCTTCGTTGACCCCGGCATTGACCTGAATGAAATCTCCGGGCCGGTATGCCAGATTCAAATCCCACTGTTCCAGGCGATAGCCCAAGGACTGATCGGCATCGACCGGATATGGCTCGCCGTCACCGTGCAGCCACAACTGGGCTTCATGGAACGCGCAGAAATCCTTGAGGATCGTCATGTCGGCATCGGACAACGGCGCCATGTGCCGCAGCAAAACGGCCAGTGACGTGCCGCTGAACAATTCCACATGCCCCAACGCCTGAGGCTTGCTCAAGCGTCGAAGCATTTCCGGCAAGCGAGTCATGATCGGCTGCAAGAGCTGTACCAGCACCGGGCATTCGTTGATCGCAACGATGTCCTGACTGCCCGCCGCGCGGAAACCGACTTCGAGTTTTTTCGCCTTCATGTCCCAGCGCACCGCCACCCGGGCGCGACGACGGTAACCGAATTCCGGACCACTCAACGGCGCGGCCCATTCTTCGGGTTCGACACCCGCGACCTTGAACAATTGCTCGGCGAGCATGCGCTGTTTCAGGGCGAGTTGTTCGTGGTGAGGCAGATGTTGCACGCTGCAACCGCCGCAGCGGCCAGCATGCGGGCACGGCGCAGGACGACGCAGCTCGCTGGCCTGGAACACCCGCTCGGTGCGCGCCTCGACCACTTTGCCGTGGGCGCCCAGCACGCGCGCCTCGATCTCCTCACCGGCCAATGCGCCGATGACGAACCAGGTACGACCTTCGAAAAACGCGATACCGCGACCGTCATTGGCCAGGCGCTCGATGCTCAAGCGTTGCTTTTTGCCGGTCGGAATTTGCGGGGCCTTGCTGCCGCCCGTGGGCTGGAAGCGCAGGCCTCTCTCTTGCTTGGCCATCAGTTGGGCGCGTCGAAAATGCCGGTCGACAGGTAACGGTCGCCACGGTCGCAAATGATCGCGACGATCACCGCGTTTTCAACTTCCTGGGACAGGCGCAGCATCGCCGCCACGGCACCGCCCGAGGACACGCCACAGAAGATGCCTTCTTCGCGGGCCAGACGACGGGTCACGTCTTCGGCTTCGCTTTGGGCCATGTCGACGATCCGGTCCACGCGATCGGCCTGGTAGATCTTCGGCAGGTATTCCTGCGGCCAGCGACGGATGCCCGGAATCGCCGAGCCTTCCATCGGTTGCAGACCGATGATCTGCACGTTGTCGTTCTGCTCTTTCAAGTAGCGCGAGACGCCCATGATGGTACCGGTGGTGCCCATGGAGCTGACGAAGTGGGTGATGGTGCCCTCGGTCTGGCGCCAGATTTCCGGGCCGGTGGTGGTGTAGTGCGCCTCGGGGTTGTCCCCGTTGGCGAACTGATCCAGCACCTTGCCACGGCCTTCGGCTTCCATTCGCTGGGCGAGGTCGCGAGCGCCTTCCATGCCTTCTTCCTGGGTGACCAGAATCAGCTCGGCGCCGTAAGCCGTCATGGCAGCTTTACGTTCGGCGCTGGAGTTGTCCGGCATGATCAGGATCATCTTGTAACCCTTGATCGCGGCGGCCATCGCCAGGGCGATCCCGGTGTTGCCCGAGGTCGCTTCGATCAGCGTATCGCCAACGTGGATCTGCCCGCGCAACTCGGCGCGGGTGATCATCGACAGCGCCGGCCGGTCCTTGACCGAACCCGCCGGGTTATTCCCTTCGAGCTTGAGCAGAAGGGTGTTGCTGGTGGCGCCAGGCAGGCGCTGCAAACGGACCAGCGGAGTGTTGCCGACGCAATCGGCGATGGTTGGGTACTGCAAGGTCATGGCGTATTCGCAATCCAGACTGCGGGGGCGCCTATCATACCGGCAAACGTTCGCAGGCCATATCACGCAAAGTGCGGTGCTTATGGCATATGGGAATAAGGGAGGTTTTGTGGTGACTGGGAGGGCCTCTTCGCGAGCAGGCTCGCGCCCACAGGGTCCGCGCTGCTCACACTTTTTTTGGTTGGAGCCGTTCCAATGTGGGAGCGAGCCTGCTCGCGATTGCGTCGGCACTGACGCCATCGACTTCAGCCAATAGCCGAATATTCAGTCGCAGCCCCTGCCCGGTGTTCTCAGCCCAAAGCCTCCCGCCCTGCCGCTGCACCGCATTCCTGGCAATGCTCAATCCCAACCCGAACCCGCCATTCCCCGGCCGCGAACCGTCGAGACGAATGAACGGCGAGAAGATCCGCTCAAGATCGACCTCAGCCACCCCGCCCCCCTGATCGTCTAGCCACAGGTGCCAGAAATCGCCATCGCGCCGTCCATCCAGACGCACCACGCCGCCCAGCGGTGAATGACGAATGGCATTGCGCAGAATGTTTTCCAGCGCCTGGGCCAGGGTATTGAGGTTGCCACGCACCCAGCAGGACGAATCCAGTGCACATTGCAACTGGCCAACCGGGCAGCCACTTTCATAGCAGGCATTTTCCGTGAGCATTTCCCACAGCGCCTGAATCTGGATCGCTTCATCGGGCAACGGCGAGCGCTCGGTGTCGAGCCAGGCCAGTTGCAACGTGTCCTCCACCAGACGCTGCATGCCATCGACCTCCCGGCCAATGCGCTCGCGCAATTGCGCCAGCCCCTCCTCGCTCTCACTGGCCACCCGCAGACGGCTCAACGGTGTGCGCAGTTCGTGGGACAAGTCGCGCAGCAATTGTTGTTGCAGGGCTACCGTGCTCTGCAGGCGTTCGGCCATGTGATCGAACGCTCGGCCCAGCTCACCCAATTCATCGGAACGGCTGGTCGTATGACTCGACAACCGCACGCCCAGTTGATCGGCGCGCCAGGCGTTGGCTTGTTCGCGCAGGCTGTTCAACGGCACCACCAGCATTCGATACAGGCCGACGCACAGCAACAAGGTGAACAGTCCGGGAATGACGCCGTTGGTGATCACGCGCCAGAACACCCGGTAGCGTCCCGGCAGGAGCCGCTGGGGCAATTCGATCACCAGGCTGCCGGCGGACGGGTCACCGGGAAACGGCACCCGCAGCCACGGCAGGCCTTTCTTGTGGATGGGCCAATCCAGGCCGCGCAGAAACGTCAGGCGCTGGATTTCCTTTTCCGTCAGCGATTGACTGCTCAACGACTGTAGGTCACCGCCAATGACACCCACCCAGCCCGCTTCGCGCTCGTGCATGCTCTGCAACCAGCTATCGACGCCAGCACGCTGGCGCTGATGCCAGGCCTGCTCGGCCTCGGCGGCGTAGCCCGTCAGGGTGCCTCGGGCCTCATCCGACAGGAACTGGTTCTGCTCTTCCATGTAGCGGCCCCAGGACCAGCTCAGCCAGATCATCAGCAGACAGAACGCCACCAACAGACAGGCCAGTTTCCAGAACAGTGAATGCCGGCCCGGCAGGTCAGACACTTTCATCGGCGCCACTCAATACGTAACCCTTGCCCCATACCGTGCGCACTTCCCGCTCGGTGTAGCCGATGGCCTTGAGTTTGCGGCGGATCTGGCTGATGTGCATGTCCAGGCTGCGGTCATGGAGCGCGTAACCCCGTTGCAGCACATGCTGATAAAGGAAGGCTTTGCTCAGCACTTCATCGCCGTTGCGGTTCAGCGTGTCCAGCAGCCGATACTCGCTGCGGGTCAGCCCGGCGGCGTGCTCACCATAAAAAACCTCACAGCGTTCATCGTCGAAACGCAGGCTGTCCGCCGAAGGGACAAGCGGCGCCGGTGCCGGCCGACGGTCGAGCGCCACCCGCCGCAGGATCGCTTCGATGCGCACCCGCAACTCGACCATGCTGAACGGTTTGGGCAAGTAATCATCGGCACCGAGGCGGAAGCCGCTGATGCGGTCCGCCTCGGCACCCAGCGCCGACATCAGCACCACCGGGGTGGAATGGCTCTGGCGCAATTGAGTCAGCACGTTCAGCCCGTTCAGACCCGGCAGCAGAATATCCATCAGCACCACATCGAAGGCTTGCTGGCGAGCAATGTCCAGGCCTTCCTGACCGTCCTGGCACCAGGTCACCTCAAAGCCACAGCGCCCCAAATGCTCGTGCACATAGGCACCGAGCACCAGGTCGTCTTCGATGGAGAGGATTCGGGGATGGCCAACAGGGATGGGAGTCATGAGTATCTGCAAATAATTCTCAGTTGGCGATTATTCAAGATTGCCTCGCCAGGGGCAACCCAAGGTTTGCCACGACGCAAAAGCGTTGAACCGACCGACGAATGACGACATCAATTTTAGAAAGATTGCCCGCCAGCAAATCGCTACACTGCGCAGGTGGCGCGTGCCGGATGTACGCGCGGGTTATTCAATGGCTGGATGCAGGAGAGATGCGTGCTCAAGAACCTGGGAATTAAAGGCCGCGTGCTGTTGCTGACCCTGTTGCCGACCAGCCTGATGGCCTTGGTTCTGGGCGGCTATTTTACCTGGACGCAGCAGTCCGACCTGCAAACCCAACTCATGCAGCGTGGCGAAATGATCGCCGAACAGCTGGCGCCCCTGGTGGCCCCGGCCATGGGCCACAAGAACAACGAGCTGCTGGAACGCATCGCCACCCAATCCCTGGAACAACCGGACGTGCGCGCGGTGACCTTCCTCGCCCCCGACCGCACGCTGCTGGCCCACGCCGGGCCGACCATGCTCAATCAGGCCCCGTCGGGCAACGGCTCGCAGATGCTGCACCGCAGCGGCAACGATGCGACTCGCTACCTGCTGCCGGTGTTTGGTAAACACCGCAACCTGGCCGGCGACGTGATTCCCGATGAAACCGACCGCCTGCTGGGTTGGGTCGAGCTCGAACTGTCCCACAACGGCATGCTGCTGCGCGGTTATCGCAGCCTGTTCGCCAGCCTGCTGTTGATCGGCGCCGGCCTCGCCGGTGCGGCGCTTTTGGCATTGCGCATGGGGCGGACCATCAATCGACCACTGAGCCAGATCAAGCAAGCGGTGGCGCAACTCAAGGACGGTCATCTGGAAACCCGCCTGCCGCCCCTCGGCAGTCAGGAACTGGACGAACTGGCGTCCGGCATCAACCGCATGGCCGGCACCCTGCAGAACGCGCAGGAAGAATTGCAGCACAGCATCGACCAGGCCACCGAAGACGTACGCCAGAACCTGGAAACCATCGAAATCCAGAACATCGAGCTGGACCTGGCACGCAAGGAAGCCCTGGAGGCGAGCCGGATCAAATCCGAATTCCTGGCCAACATGAGCCATGAGATCCGCACGCCGCTCAACGGCATTCTCGGTTTCACTCACCTGCTGCAAAAAAGCGAGCTGACCCCGCGCCAGCTCGACTACCTGGGCACCATCGAAAAATCCGCCGACAGCCTGCTGGGGATCATCAACGAGATCCTCGATTTCTCGAAAATCGAGGCCGGCAAACTGGTGCTCGACCATATTCCGTTCAACCTGCGGGACTTGCTCCAGGACACCCTGACCATCCTCGCCCCGGCCGCCCACGCCAAGCAGCTGGAACTGGTGAGCCTGGTTTATCGCGACACGCCGCTGTCACTGGTGAGCCTGGTTTATCGCGACACGCCGCTGTCACTGGTGGGCGATCCGCTGCGGCTCAAGCAGATTCTCACTAACCTGGTGAGCAACGCGATCAAGTTCACCCGCGAAGGCACCATCGTCGCCAGGGCCATGCTCGAAGAAGAACATGAAGACAGCGTGCAACTGCGCATCAGCATTCAGGACACGGGCATCGGCCTGTCGAACCAGGACGTGCGCGCGCTGTTCCAGGCGTTCAGCCAGGCCGACAACTCACTGTCCCGGCAACCCGGCGGCACCGGCCTGGGGCTGGTGATTTCCAAGCGCTTGATCGAACAGATGGGCGGCGAGATCGGCGTCGACAGTACGCCGGGCGAAGGCTCGGAATTCTGGATCAGCCTGAGCCTGCCCAAGACCCGCGACGACGCCGAGGACCTGCCCGGCCCGCCGCTGCTCGGGCGCCGCGTGGCGGTGCTGGAAAACCACGAACTGGCGCGCCAGGCCTTGCAGCATCAACTGGAAGACTGCGGCCTCGAAGTGACGCCGTTCAATACCCTGGAAAGCCTGGCCAATGGCGTGACCGGCGCCCATCAGACCGATAAGGCGATCGATCTGGCGGTGCTCGGCATCACCAGCAACGACATGCCGCCTGAGCGCCTCAATCAGCACATCTGGGACCTCGAACACCTGGGTTGCAAAGTTCTGGTGCTGTGCCCGACCACCGAACAGACGCTTTTCCACCTCTCGGTGCCCAACCCGCACAGCCAGCTCCAGGCCAAACCGGCCTGCACCCGCAAGCTGCGTCGGGCGTTGTCCGATCTGGTCAACCCGCGCCAGCAGCGCAGTGAGCCCGGCGAGCCGGTATCGAGCCGTGCGCCGAAAGTGCTGTGCGTCGACGACAACCCGGCCAACCTGCTGCTGGTGCAAACCCTGCTCGAAGACATGGGCGCCAAGGTGCTCGCCGTCGAAAGCGGTTACGCCGCGGTCAAAGCGGTGCAGACCGAAACCTTCGACCTGGTGCTGATGGACGTGCAAATGCCGGGCATGGACGGACGCCAAAGCACCGAAACGATTCGCCAGTGGGAAAGCGAACGGCATTGCACACCGCTGCCGATCGTGGCCCTTACCGCCCACGCCATGGCCAACGAAAAACGCGCGCTGCTGCAGAGCGGGATGGACGACTACCTGACCAAACCGATCAGCGAGCGGCAACTGGCGCAGGTGGTGTTGAAGTGGACTGGCCTGGCGCTGCGCAATCAGGGGCCGGAGCGTTCCAGCGAAAGCCACGGCGGCGGCCATGAATTGCAGGTGCTCGATCACGAAGAAGGCTTGCGCCTGGCCGCCGGCAAGGCGGATCTGGCGGCGGACATGCTGGCGATGCTCCTGGCGTCTCTTGAAGCCGACCGCGAAGCGATCCGCAGCGCCCGGGAAACCAATGACCAGAACGCCCTGATCGAACGCGTCCATCGCCTGCATGGGGCGACCCGTTATTGCGGCGTACCGCAACTGCGCGCCGCTTGCCAGCGCAGTGAAACCCTGCTCAAACAACTGGACCCGAAAGCCTACAGCGCCCTCGAAGAGCTCGACCGGGCCATCAATCGCCTGGCGGCCCATGCCCGTATAAACGCCTGATGCAGCGCAATGGCGCCGGACACCCATTCCGCTAAGCTCATCAGCCCCTGTCCGGTGCGGCGCCGTTCCACTGTGGGAGCGAGCCTGCTCGCGAAAGCGGCGTGTCAGGCACTAGTGATGGCGGCTGACACTCCCTCTTCGCGAGCAGGCTCGCTCCCACAGTGGAACGGCGTTGCACAGGACACGTGAAATATCCAGGAGGACGCCATGCGCACGATTCTTTTCAGCAGCCAGACCTACGACCGCGACAGTTTTCTGAGCGCCGACCTGCCCGCCGGTATCGAACTGCACTTTCAATCGGCGCGACTGAGCCTCGATACGGTGGCGCTGGCTGAACATCACGAGGTGGTCTGCGCCTTCATCAATGATGATCTCAGTGCCCCCGTGCTCGAACGCCTGGCCGCCGGCGGTACACGCCTGATCGCCCTGCGCTCGGCCGGTTACAACCATGTCGACCTGGCGGCGGCGAAGCTGCTGGGGTTGTCGATCGTGCGGGTTCCGGCCTACTCGCCGCACGCCGTGGCCGAACATGCGGTAGCGCTGATCCTGGCGCTCAATCGCCGTCTGCACCGCGCCTACAACCGCACCCGCGAAGGGGATTTCAGCCTGCACGGGCTGACCGGTTTTGACCTGGTGGGCAAGACCGTCGGCGTGGTGGGCACCGGGCAGATCGGCGCCACCTTCGCCAAAATCATGAACGGTTTTGGCTGCCGGTTGCTGGCCTACGACCCTTTTCCGAATCCTCAGGTCGAAGCCCTCGGCGCTCGTTATTTGAGCTTGCCGCAACTGTTGGCCGAGTCGCAGATCATCAGCCTGCACTGCCCGCTCAACGAGCAGAGCAAACACTTGATCAACAGAGAGTCACTGGCGCACATGCAACCCGGTGCGATGTTGATCAACACCGGACGCGGTGGTCTGGTGGACACGCCGGCGCTGATCGACGCATTGAAGGACGGCCAACTGGGTTACCTGGGACTGGATGTGTATGAGGAGGAGGCGCAGTTGTTCTTCGAGGACCGTTCCGACCTGCCGCTGCAGGACGATGTGCTGGCACGGCTGCTGACCTTTCCGAACGTGATCGTCACCGCGCACCAGGCCTTCCTGACCCGGGAAGCCCTGGGTGCGATTGCCGCGACGACGTTGCAGAACATTGCAGCCTGGGCGGCCGGGCAGTCACAGAATCTGGTTGAAGGTTGACGGGCTCAGGCCTTGGACAACGCGATCATCAGGGCCAGCCAGCCGAAGCCGATCAAGCGCTGCTGCAGGGAATGCCCGCGACGTAGCAGGAACCAGACAAAAAACGGTGGCAGCAAAAACACCATGATCTTCAGCCAGAGCTCGACCTGACGCGGTCCTGCCGCCGGCTCGACCTCAACCCCGGCCTTGGGCTTGCGCCCGAAAGCGGCGGGCGTAACCCGGGGGACGTTCTGATCCGTCGGTAAACGCCCGAAAGACACCGGCGCCTCCGTGGCCGCCTGCACCGCCATCGCAGGTGCACCGCAATGAATGCAAGCAGGCGCCGAAGAGCTGATGCGTTGCTTGCATTCATAACATTCGATCAACGCCATTTCCGTTCCTTAGAGATGCAAAGCGGCAGTTTGCCATGAGTCCGAGGGGCATTTGAACCAGATCGAAGGTCATCTGCCCGCGCCATGCTGCGTGCTGGCCCGTGATAGCATACCGCGCATATTTGGAGGACCCATGGTCGAACACGATTTCCGCTACAGCCTGATGAACCCGCAACACACCCTCACCGAATGCCGCGCCCTTGTGCCGGGGCGTTATCAAGTCACCGGCAACGGCGGCTCGATTCGTAATAACGACGTGCTGGTCGTGACCCTTAAAGGCAGCAAGGACTTGTCCATGCGCCTGACCGTCGAAACGGTTCGCCACCTGATCAACCCGCCTGGCCAATGGGTCGCGGTAGCCAGTGGCCCGGTATTCGGCGAACTGGCGATCCACACCTGGAAAGTGAACTGCGACAGCTGCGCCAAAGAGCTGAGCTTCGAGTTCGCGGTCGACGCAAAACTGGGCAACAAGGCCGAAAAACCTGCCGCCACTGCGCGGATCGCCGAGTTGGGCTGGACCACCGCTGGCGAGAAGCACCTGTGCCCGAAATGCCAGGAGCCTGCGTGATGAAACGCCTTGCCCTGACCGCAATGGTTGGCGCCGGCCTGTTGGGCTGCGCTGCCGAGCCGGTGCAACTGCAGCAGAACCGCAGCTACATTCTGGAGTGGATCGGCGAACGTCCGTTGATGGATTACAGCCACCTGACCGTCACCCTCGGTGAAGACGGTCGGGCCTACGGCAACGGCGGCTGCAACCACTGGTTCGCGCCGTACAGCCTGGAAGGCGACAAGTTGAGTTTCGGCAAGGTCGGCAGCACCCGCAAACTCTGCGCGCCGGCGTTGATGGAACAGGAAAAGCGTTTCCTGCAAGCCCTGGAAAACGTTCAGCGCTGGGACGTCTCCCCGATCGACCAGATGCGCTTCTGGCCGGCCGAAGGCAAGCCGCTGCGTTGGTGGCTTGAAGAGGGTTGATCATCGATCCCCGAAAAGATCGCAGCCTCGCCAAGGCTCGACAGCTCCTACAGGGTGTTCGGCAATCCATGTAGGCGCTGTCGAGCCTTGGCGAGGCTGCGATCTTTTGCTTTTAGTTCCTGGCCTGCAACGCCTCAAGCTTCGCCATCACTCCCGCCGCCGTCTGCTCGCCCATCAGCTGTTCCCGCACCTTACCCTTGTTATCGATGATGTAAGTCACCGGCAATGCCTCACTGCGCGGCAATTCGAAAAGATCCGCCGGATCCTGAGCCAGCACGGCGAACTTGATCCCCAGTTTCTCACTGGCGCTTTTCAGCTCTTCGCCCTGCACATTGTCGAAGTTGACCCCGAACACGCCAATCTTCTTGTCCTTGAGTTGATCGGCCAGGGCGTTCAATTCCGGGATCTCGGTACGGCACGGGCCGCACCATTCGGCCCAGTAGTTGAGCACCAGCCATTGTTTGTCCAGACGTTCGGCAGCGACTTTATGACCGTTCTGGTCGATGCCATAGTCGTTGCCGCAGCCCCCCAGCAGTAGCGTTCCGATGATCGCCAATGCCGCTGCCAATCGCCTTGTCATGTCGTGATCCTTGTCGAAAAAAGAATACTGCCGCGACCCATTGCCTCCCAAGGTTCTGGATTACGCGCTGCACAGTTAGAATAGCCGCCACCTTACGCAAGATGCGACCCGCACATGACCGATCTGACGCTTTATCACAACCCGCGCTGCTCGAAATCCCGCGGTGCGCTCGAACTGCTGGAAGCCCGTGGCCTGACCCCGACCGTGGTCCGCTACCTGGAGACCCCGCTGGACGCCGCACAAATCCAGAGCCTGCTGGGCAAACTCGGCATCAGCGCCCGGCAACTGCTGCGCACCGGTGAAGACGAGTACAAAACCCTCAACCTGGCCGACGCCAGCCTGAGCGAGGCGCAATTGATCGCCGCCATCGCCGCCCACCCGAAACTCATGGAACGACCGATTCTCGAAGTCGGCGACAAAGCCATCATCGGCCGTCCACCGGAGAATGTGCTGGAGTTGCTGCCGTGAGCGCACCGTACATTCTGGTTCTGTATTACAGCCGCAGCGGCTCGACCAATGAAATGGCCCGGCAGATTGCCCGGGGTGTCGAGCAGGCCGGCCTTGAAGCCCGGTTGCGCACGGTGCCGGCGATTTCCACCGAGTGTGAAGCCGTGTCGCCGGACATCCCCGACGAAGGCGCGCTGTACGCCAGCCTCGACGACCTGAAAAACTGCTCAGGCCTGGCCATGGGCAGCCCGACCCGGTTTGGCAACATGGCGGCGCCGCTCAAGTACTTCCTCGACGGCACCAGCAACCTGTGGCTGACCGGCGCGCTGGTGGGCAAACCGGCTGGCGTGTTCACCTCCACCGCGAGCCTGCACGGCGGTCAGGAAACCACGCTGCTGTCGATGATGTTGCCGCTGCTGCACCACGGCATGTTGATTACTGGCCTGCCTTACAGCGAATCGGCCTTGCTGGAAACCCGTGGCGGTGGCACGCCTTACGGCGCCAGCCACCACGCCGGTGCCGATGGCAAAAGCGGTTTGAATGAGCACGAAGTGGCGCTGTGCCGGGCCTTGGGCCTGCGCCTGGCCAAAACTGCTCAGAAGCTGGAGAGCTAACGTGGCCAAGAAGCCGAAAATCCTGCCCTCCATCGAGTGGCTCGAACCCCGGGTACGGGCGATGCGCGTCATCAGCCTGCTGTGTTTTTTCGGTTTGGTCGGGCTGCTTTGCGGCTACTACCTGATGGTCGCCGACCTGCACGGCGCGCGTCCGTGGGTGATTCTGCTGATCGAACTGGTGCCGCTGCTGTTGCTGGCACCGGGGATGATTGTCGGCAGTGCGCGCGGGCATTCGTGGATGTGCTTCGTGGTGAACCTGTATTTCATCAAGGGCGCACTGGCCGCGTATGACCCGAACCGGCAGTTGTTCGGTCTGCTGGAAATGGGCGCGAGCCTGGCGGTGTTCTGCTCGGCGCTGTTGTATGTGCGGTGGCGGTTTCAGTTGAATCGCAAGTTGGCGGGTGAAGGCGAGATTTCCGCCGCCTGACACACCGCTATCGCGAGCAGGCTCTCTCCCACAAGGACGGCGTGAACCCTGTGGGAGCGAGCCTGCTCGCGATGGGCGCGACTCGGTGTTAATGATTCACGGTGTAAGCCAGCATCATCGAAATCTGGCTCATCGGCCGCCCGCCACTCTCTTCATGCCATTGGTTGAACACGCCCTGCACAGTGGCCAGGTCCCGCAGACTGGTCGGCACCTTGTCGACGATCTTCTGCGCATTCAACGCCGCCACCACGTCATAGCTCGGCACGAAGGTGTCCTTGCCGACCATCCGCAAGAATCGCGGCGCCGACAACCCGCCCAATTGATGACCGCGTTTTTTCAGGCAGGTCCACAGCCCGACGATATCGGTCACCGGCCAATCGGCGATCAACGCACCAAAACTGCCCTTCTCATGGGCCACATCAAGCACGAACTGCGCATTGCGCGGCACGCTCTTGAGCTTGCCCAGATGGCGGATGATCCGGGCGTCCTGCATCAAGCGTTCAAGGTGTTCGGCGCTCATCAGCACAACTTTTTCCGGGTCGAACTTGAAGAACACTTCTTCGAACGCCGGCCATTTCGCGTCCACCAGACTGTGCTTGAGCCCGGCGCGAAATACCCGCAACGCCATGGTCGAGAGGTAGCGGTCGTCGCTGATCTTGCGCAATTGCGCGGGGGTCTTGGGAACGGGCAGATGGGCTTCCAGTTCAGCCGCCGAACCGAAGCGGTTCAGACAGTACTCGTGCAGCCACTTGTAATCGCGCATGCCCTCTCCTGAGGAATAAAACAAAAACCTGTGGGAGCGACCTGTGGCGAGGGGGCTTGCCCCTCGCCACAGGTCGCTCCCACAATGTTGATCAGAGGTTCACTACGTTGACGAACCGCGACATGGCGGTTTCATCGATACGCAAGTTGGTGAAATCGAACAGGTTGCGGTCCGCCAGTTGCGACGGGATCACGTTCTGCAAGCTGCGGAAAATGCTTTCGGTACGGCCCGGCGTCTTGCGTTCCCACTCCTGAAGCATGTCCTTGACCACCTGGCGTTGCAGGTTTTCCTGGGAGCCGCAGAGGTTGCACGGGATGATCGGAAATTGCTTGAGGTCCGAGTAGGCCTGGATGTCTTTTTCGTTGCAGTAGGCCAGCGGACGGATGACCACGTTGCGACCATCGTCGGCCCGCAGCTTCGGCGGCATGGCCTTGAGCGAACCGTTGAAGAACATGTTGAGGAAGAAGGTCTCGACGATGTCGTCACGGTGGTGACCGAGGGCCATTTTGGTCGCACCGATTTCGTCGGCAAAGGTGTAAAGCGTGCCGCGACGCAGGCGCGAGCATAGCGAGCAGGTGGTCTTGCCTTCCGGAATCAGCTCCTTGACCACCGAATAAGTGTCTTTCTCGACGATGTGGTACTCGATGCCCAGTGCCTTGAGGTAGGCCGGCAACACGTGCTCGGGGAAACCCGGCTGCTTCTGGTCCATGTTCACGGCCACGATCTCGAACTTGATCGGCGCAACCTTCTGCAAGTGCATCAGCACGTCGAGCATGGTGTAGCTGTCTTTACCACCGGACAGGCAGACCATGACCTTGTCGCCGTCTTCAATCATGTTGAAATCGGCAATAGCCTCACCGGCCTGGCGGCGAAGGCGCTTTTGCAGTTTGTTCTGGTTGACCGTAAGAGTGCCCATGACGCGAATCCGTGAGGTGTGACGAAAGGCCGGCATTTTACGCAAAAACCCATCAGGGGCGAAGTGCCCACCATCCCCTGTGGGAGCGAGCCTGCTCGCGATGGCGGTGTGACAGGTTGCATTGATGCTGACTGACACACCGCCATCGCGAGCAGGCTCGCTCCCACAGGGATTGTTGGTGACAGACCCTGCGGCGATTAACAGATGTGTTTACAGCGCGATTTGCTCTAAGCCCCTCGTACCGGCGCGGGTAAGACCTTTCTATACTGCGACATAAGGTCGCACACATATCCAGACCTTTCCTTACTCGGCCACTTTGGCCCGTAGGCGCTCCACTGGGGGGCGACGGTAAAAACAAGAGGAGTGACTGGCATGATCCATCACGTAGTGGGGCTCTTCACCCACCCTGACCAAGAATGGAAAGAGATTCGTGGCGATCAGGAGGAAAGCATCAGCCACATGTATCTCACCCACACCCTGATTCTGGCGGCGATCCCGGCGGTGTCGGCGTTTATCGGCACCACGCAGGTCGGCTGGGTCATCGGCAATCGAGCGCCGGTGATGCTGACGGTAGAGAGTGCGCTATGGATGACGATCATGTCGTACCTGGCGATGCTCGGCGGCGTTGCGGTCATGGGCGCGTTCATCCACTGGATGGCCCGTACCTATGACGCCAACCCGAGCCTGTCCCGTTGCGTTGCGTTTGCGACCTATACCGCGACCCCGCTGTTCATCGGCGGCCTGGCGGCGCTGTACCCGCACATGTGGCTGGGGATGATCGTCGGCACCGCGGCCATCTGCTACACGGTGTACCTGCTGTATGTGGGGCTACCAACGTTCATGAACATTCCATCAGACGAGGGATTCCTGTTTTCAAGTTCGGTGCTTGCCGTAGGCCTGGTGGTGCTGGTGGCCATCATGGCGTTCACGGTGATTGTCTGGGGACTCGGCGTGGGGCCGGTCTATACGAATTAGCAACACACCACCCAAAAACAAGATCTGCCAATACAGGCCGCCGCAAGGCGGCCTTCTAATGTTCAGGACAGAGAGCTCCAGGATAGAGCATCGCGATGACCATTCGGCGCCTCGGCGATTCGCAAGTCCCGAGGGTTGCGGCATACTCGACGTCTCTGGAGATCCATCAAGCATGCCCGAGCAACTCAATACCCGCGTCGAAGACTGTTACCAGCAAGCCGAATCCTTTTTCAAACGAACGTTCAAGCGCCCCGTGGTGAGCCTCAAGCTGCGCGGCCAAAAAGCCGGTGTCGCGCATCTGCACGAGAACCTGCTGCGCTTCAATCCGCAGCTGTACCGGGAAAACACCGAAGATTTCCTCAAGCAGACGGTGGCCCACGAAGTCGCCCACCTGATCGCCCATCAATTGTTCGGCGACCGCATTCAGCCCCATGGCGAAGAGTGGCAACTGATCATGCGCGGCGTGTACGAATTGCCGCCCAATCGCTGCCACACCTATGACGTCAAGCGCCGAAGCGTGACCCGCTACATCTACAAATGCCCGTGCGCCGAGAGCGATTTCCCGTTTTCGGCGCAACGTCATGGTCTGGTGCGGCAGGGACGGCGGTATGTGTGCCGGCGGTGTCGGAGTACGTTGGTGTTCAGTGGGGAGATGCGGGTCGAGTAATTGGATTTGTGGTGTTTGTTCTGGCCTCATCGCGAGCAGGCTCGCTCCCACAGGGGATCTTCGGTGTGGCATAGATCCAGTGTGGGAGCGGGCTTGCTCGCGAAGGCGGCCGAACAATCACTACATAACGATCTTGGCAGTGCGCAACGCTTCTATCCTCTCGGAGCTATACCCCAACTCCCCCAACACCTGATCGGTATGCTCACCCAGCGCCGCACCGATATGTCGCGGTTCAGGCAAGCCATCAGAGAATTTCAACGGGCACGCCATCTGCGCCTGGCTCGTTCCATCGCCACGTGGCACCTCAGTTACCAATTGCCGCGCCTTCAACTGCGGGTGTTGCACCGCTTCGCCCAAACTCAGCACCGGTTCCACGCACGCATCCAGTTCGGCAAACAGTGCACACAACTCGGCAAAGTCATGTTTCTCGAATTCGATTGTCAGCGCCTCCTTGAGCTTCTTTTGCTGCGCCGGTTTCGGTGACAAACCGAGGCTCGCCAGCTCCTCCAGCCCCAACGCCGTACACAACTGTTTCATGAACGCCGGTTCCAGACTGCCCACCGATAACCAGCGCCCATCGCGGGAACGGTAATAGTCGTAGAAGCTGCCGCCGTTGAGCATCTGCTGCTCCCTGCCCGGTTCCTCTCCACAGGCCAGATACCCTGCGCCAGCCATGGCGTTCAGGCTGAACACGCAATCGGTCATGCTCACATCAAGGTGTTGCCCCTGCCCCGTCTGCTGCCGGGCGATTACCGCCGCCAGCAGCCCGATCACCCCGTGCAACGAACCACCGGCGACATCCGCCACCTGCATGCCCAACGGCAACGGCCCGCTGGCGGCATGGCCGGTGTAGCTCGCCAACCCCGCCAGCGCCAGGTAATTGATGTCGTGGCCGGCGCGGTCCTTGTAGGGGCCGGTCTGGCCATAACCGGTGATCGACACATAAATCAGCTTCGGATTGATCGCTTTCAAGGCCTCGTACCCCAGGCCCAGCCGCTCCATGACGCCGGGGCGAAACTGCTCCAGGACGATGTCGTAGTCCTGCAGCAACTGCTTGATCACCTCCAGCGCCTCAGGTTGTTTGAGGTCCAGCGCCAGGCTGCGCTTGTTGCGATTGAGGTACGCGTGGCTGGCCGACACCCCCTGATCGTGAGGCGGCAGCACCCGCAGCAGGTCCATGCGGGTCGGCGATTCGATGCGCAACACTTCGGCCCCCATGTCCGCCAGCAACAACGAGGCGAACGGCCCCGGCAACAGTGTCGAAAAATCCAGAACCTTGAGTGATGCCAGTGGACCGAGCATGGGTGTTCTCCGTAAACGATGTCCCCAGACTAGGCAGCCATTGGCATTGCAGCAATCACCTTATGCGCCAGGTGCAGTGACCGTTGTGCTCAAATCGCAGGCATGAAAAAACCCGCCGAAGCGGGTTTTTTCATAACAGCGAGTCTTACTTGACGCTGTTCGGGGTTGGGCCTTCGGCCACGCCCAGGTCGTCTTCTTCACGCTCTTCGGCGATACCGCGACCGCCGGAAGCCAGCTCGGATTGCAGTACGTCGGTGTCCAGTTCCTTGACCCACTTGGCCACAACAATGGTGGCAACGGCGTTGCCTACCAGGTTGGTCAGGGCACGGGCTTCGGACATGAAGCGGTCGATACCGAGGATCAGCGCCAGACCGGCAACCGGCAGGTGGCCGACAGCGGACAGAGTGGCGGCCAGTACAATGAAGCCACTACCGGTCACGCCCGCAGCGCCTTTCGAGGACAGCAGCAGCACTACCAGCAGGGTGATCTGGTGAGTGATGTCCATGTGGGTGTCGGTCGCTTGAGCGATGAACACAGCCGCCATGGTCAGGTAGATCGCAGTACCGTCGAGGTTGAACGAGTAACCGGTCGGGATCACCAGACCTACGACGGATTTCTTCGCGCCCAGACGCTCCATTTTGATCAGCATGCGTGGCAGTACCGATTCCGAAGAAGAAGTACCCAACACGATCAGCAGCTCTTCACGGATGTAGCGAATCATTTTCAGGACGCTGAAACCGTGAGCGCGAGCGATACCGCCCAGCACCAGCAGCACGAACAACAGGCAAGTGATGTAGAAGCAGGCCATCAACTGACCCAGTTGCACCAGCGAGCCGACACCGTAGGCACCGATGGTGAACGCCATGGCACCGAAGGCACCGATTGGCGCGAGCTTCATGATCATGTTGATGATGTTGAACATCACGTGGGCGAAGCGATCGATGAAGTCCAGGATCGGCTTGCCGTAGGCACCCAGGCGATGCAGGGCGAAACCGAAGATCACCGAGAACATCAGCACTTGCAGGATATCGCCCGTGGCGAACGCGCCGACGATGGTGGACGGGATCACGTTCAGCAGGAAGCCAACCACGCTTTGATCGGCACCGGCCGCGACATACTGAGCGACTTTGGAGGCATCCAGCGTGGCCACGTCGATGTGCATGCCGTTACCCGGCTGGATGATGTTGACCACCACCAGACCGACCAGCAAGGCGATGGTCGAAACGATTTCGAAGTACAGGAGCGCGTAACCGCCGGTCTTGCCGACCGACTTCATGTTCTGCATGCCCGCGATACCGCTGACAACGGTGCAGAAGATGATAGGAGCGATGATCATTTTGATCAGTTTGATGAACCCGTCACCCAGTGGCTTGAGGGCCACACCGGTCTGCGGGTAGAAGTGACCGAGCAAGATGCCGATGGCGATAGCAACGATCACCTGGAAATACAGGGATTTGTACAGTGGCTGACGAGTCGTCATTGCAAAGTTCCTCAAGAGCGTCCCGCGACAACATCCATCTGTTGTCAACGACACCTCATTTGCGAACCCTCCTGCACTGGAGGGATTTGTTTTGTCGAGCTGCTCAACGGCAGGCATCTGCTCGTTCTATCGCAAAGCCCGTGCCACCTTCGATAAATTGCCTGCAAGCCTTTTGACATCAGGGTTGCGGGTTTTTACGGGTCATTGATGGTTACACAAGAGTGGCGGATTTCCGCCCACAGACCAAACCTCGTCCTGCAATTTGGCGGATATCCGCCTTGCTCATCGCAAGACACCCCGGCTACCATCCGCCGCTCAATGGATGGATCTGCCTTCTATGCGCGAACGCACCATCGCCAGTCATTTCGCCCGTGCAGCCCTCGGTGGTGCGCGCAGGCTGGGTTACGACTATTCAAATCTGTTGCAGCAACTCGGGATCAGCCCCGAACTGCTCGATGAGCCACGTGCGCGCATCGCGCCTGAGCAGTTCACCCGTTTGATCCAGGGCTTGTGGCTGGCACTGGACGACGAGTACCTGGGTTTCGGACCGGCGCCGAGCAAGCCGGGCAGCTTCGCGATGATGTGTCATGCGGTGATCCATTGCCGCAACCTGGAGAAAGCACTCCATCGCGGCTTATTGTTTTATAGCCTATTCCCCGACTCTCCGCGCCTGACCCTGACCCGCGAAGACGAAATGATCCGCCTGAGCCTGGACGATTCGCAGTTCCGCGATCCGGACCATTTCCTCACCGAAAGCCAGCTGATGGTCTGGCATCGACTCGGCAGCTGGCTGATCGGCCAGCGCATACGGCTGGAACAGGCAACGTTCAGCTACCCCAAGCCCGAACACGGCGCCGAATACGATTTACTGTTCCCTTGCCCGATGGCGTTTTCGACGGCGCAGAGCAGCCTGCTGTTTCACAGCCGCTACCTGAACATGCCTTTGTTACAGGACGAACGGACCCTCAAGCATTTCCTCGAACACTCCCCCGCCGACCTGCTGTCGCGACCGGATGACGGCGACAGTTTGAGCAGCCAGTTGCGGCGTTTGCTCAGCCGCGACAGTTCACGCTGGCCGGACCTGGAAGCGGTGGCCGCGCACCTGCATATCAGCCCGCAGACGCTGCGTCGGCATTTGCGCGAGGAGGGTTCGAGTTTTCAGGAGCTCAAAGATCAGTTGCGCCGGGACATTGCGATTTATCACCTGAGCCGCGCGGACCTGTCGTTGCAACAGATCGCTGAACAGCTGGGGTTTTCCGAACCTTCGGCGTTTCACCGGGCGTTCAAGAAGTGGACTGGATTGACGCCCGGGGCTTACCGAGCGCAGGAAAATTAAGATCAAAAGATCGCAGCCTTCGGCAGCTCCTACAGATCTACGCCAATCCATGTAGGAGCTGCCGAAGGCTGCGATCTTTTCGGCCACACCGCCGACTTCAAACCACCGGAAAATGAATCCGGAACGCCGCCCCGCCCATCGGTGAATCCCCCAGGGTCAGCTTCGCGCTGTAGCTCTCAATGATGTCCTTGACCACCGCCAGCCCGATCCCCTGCCCCGGATGCTGGCGGTCCAGCCGCTCGCCACGCTGGAGAATCCGCGCACGCTGATCCGACGGCACACCGGGGCCGTCGTCCTCGACGCACAACTCAATCGCGCTGAGGCTTTCGCGCACGCTGATGCGCACTTCGCCAAGGCACAGGCGATAGGCGTTTTCCAGCAGGTTGCCCATCATTTCCAGCAAGGCGCCCTGCTCGATCGGCACATAACACTGCTCCGGCAGATCGAAGGCGACCCGCACACGCTTGTCGCGGTAGACCTTGTCCAGCGTGTCGCAAAGACTTTGCAGCACCGGCCGCAGGCGTACCTGATGACGCACCAGACCGCTTTTGCGCAGGCTGGCGCGCTGCAATTGATAGCCGATCTGCTGGCTCATGCGTTCGATCTGGGTTTGCAGCACCCAGGCCTGATCGCGATTTTCCGGACGCTGCGCCATGTCCTCGCTGACGCCTTGCAACACCGTCAGCGGCGTCTTCAGGCTGTGAGCCAGGTCGTCCAGAGAATCACGATAACGGCTGCGCTGTTCGCGCTCGCTGTGCAGCAAGCGGTTCAGGGAGCCGGTCAGGCGCAGCAGTTCGCGCGGATGTTGTTCGCTGAGGCTTTCGCGGGCGCCGCTTTCGATCTCGTCCAGTTCCTGGCTCAGCCGGCGCAACGCTTGCAAGCCCCAGGTCAGGCCGATCCACAGCAACGCCAGCAACACCAGCAACGCAGCGCCGAAGCCCAGGTAGAGATTTTCCCGCAGGCCTTCGAGGGTGACTTCGTACTCACGCACCGGTTGCAGCGCGACGATGCTGAACGCGGCGCTTTTGCCACCCAGCAGTTTGACCTCGACGTCATAGACGAAGAATTCCTGGCCATCGGCCTCGCTGATTCTGGCGAACTCGTTACCGCGCCCGTCGTAACGAGGTTTGTAATTGATGTTCTCTTCCCGGGTGCCCTTCGAACGCCAGACCAGATGCCCTTCGCGGTCATAGATGTAACCGAGCAAACGACTGTCGGTGAGGTTGAAGCGCTCATCGGGTAACTGCGCCGGCATCTGCAGGTGGTTGTTCTCCACCCGCGCGGCAGAAATCAGCGTGGTGACGTCCGACGCCAGCCGCTGCTCGATCGAATCCTGCAACGCGAGGCTGAACGCGCCCTGCATCGCCGGCAGCAACGCCAGCATGAACAACACCGCCAGGAGGGTGGCGGCGAGCATCAACCGGACACGAAGAGAACGAATCAAGTGCAGCGCTCGTTAAACAGGTAGCCGAGGCCACGCACGGTATCGATCGGTTTGAAGCCGGTCGGGCCTTCGAGTTTGCGGCGCAGACGGCCGACCAGCACTTCGATCACGTTCGGATCGCGCTCGTCGTCATCGGGGTAGAGCTGTTCCATCAAGCGGTCCTTGGCCACCACTTGCTGGTGATGACGCATCAAGTACTCAAGAATCCGGTACTCGTACGCCGTCAGTGCCAGCGGCTGTTCGTCAAGGGACGCCTGTTTGCGGTTGAGGTCCAGCAGCAACGGCCCGGCGACGATGGTCGATTGGGTGAAGCCGCTGGAGCGACGCAGCAAGGCATTCAGGCGCGCGTCCAGCTCTTCGAACTGGAACGGCTTGACCACGTAGTCGTCGGCGCCGGCGGCGAGGCCTTCGACCTTGTCCTGCCAGTTGCCGCGCGCGGTGAGGATCAGGATCGGAAAGGTCTTGCCCCGGGAGCGCAGTTGACGGATCAGGTCGAGCCCGCCCATGCCCGGCAACCCGAGGTCGATCACCGCCAGGTCATGGTTGAACTGCTCGGTCTGGTACAGCGCCTCTTCGGCGTTGGCCACGGACTCGACCACGTGGCCGCTGTCCGTCAGGCGGGTTTGCAGGTGATGGCGCAACAGCGCTTCATCTTCGACGACCAGCAGTTTCATAACGCTCTCCTAGGCAAATCGTTATCTCCCGCAGCACAGTTTCGCACCTCTATTCCCGACAGGGCGACGTCAGTCAGTCGAGCGAAATCCCTGTGGGAGCGAGCCTGCTCGCGAAAGCGATGTTTCAGGCAACGGTGATGTCGACTGAGACTCCGTCTTCGCGAGCAGGCTCGCTCCCACAGGGGGGGCGCTTACCTGACGGCATTGGCACGTGCCCGCGATCTGTTTAGAAAGCGTAGTTGGCGGACAGGTACGTCTGGGCGCTGCTGGTCAGGTCCAGCGAACCCTGTTTGCTGCCACCGCTTTCGCTCATCTCGGTGCTGGCGTTGCTGCGCAGGTAACGGTAACCCAGTTCAACCGAGGTATTTTGCGAAACCTGTTGCAGCACACCGAACTGGCCACCGACGGCATAACCGATGTCGCTGTCGCGGCTGAAGCCTGGCGAGTCCTGAGTCAATTTGGTCAAGCCGGCCGTGGCACCGCCGAACAATTTGGTGCTGCCGCCCACCGGGTAGAACAGATCGTAGCTGCCCAGGAGGTTTTCCTGACGCAGTTTAATGCCATTGTGCGAGCCCGACACGTTGTCGTATGTGGCGTAGTAGCGACCCTGGCTGTTTTGCTGACCCAGACGCAGGCCCCAGGTGTTGCCCTTGCCGATCACGCCGTCGGCGTCCGGATTGTTGAGGTTGGTGTTCAGGGCATTGGACTTTTTGACCTTGTCACTGGTCTGTCCAAATGTAAGGCTGGCGAAGTTGTCGTCGGCCGCGTGCACCGCGGCACTGGCGCTCAGGACGGTAAAAGCCAGAAGCAGTTTTTTGAAGCCGGTCATAGGGAATTTCCTCATGCGCAATGTGCTTTTTGGGTACGGGGCAAGGTTACTCACCCGGCCCTGAACTCCCCCTGAACGCACTCTGAACCTAAGCTGAACCAGATCGACCCAGCGGTTTTAATGACTTTTTTGCAGGAGATCCGATCATGCGTACGTTTTTCGCCCTCTTGTTATTGGCCTTGAGCGGACTGAGCCAAGCCGCCATCAAGACTCAGGAAATCCCTTATCAGAGCCCCGACGGCACCAAGCTGATCGGTTATTACGCCTACGACGACGCCCTCAAAGGCCAACGTCCGGGCGTGGTGGTGGTGCACGAATGGTGGGGCCTCAACGACTACACCAAGCGCCGCGCCCGTGATCTGGCCGGCCTTGGTTACAGCGCACTGGCCATCGACATGTATGGCGACGGCAAGAACACCGAGCATCCCAAAGACGCCATGGCGTTCATGCAAGCCGCGTTGAAAGACAGTGCGGCATCCAGCGCACGCTTTCAGGCCGGGCTCGATCTGCTGAAGAAACAACCGCAGACCGATCCGGGAAAACTGGCGGCCATCGGTTATTGCTTCGGCGGAGGGGTGGTGCTGAATGCGGCCCGTCAGGGCTTGCCGCTGGCGGGCGTGGTGAGTTTCCACGGAGCGCTGGCGACCAAAACGCCTGCCACGCCGGGTAGCGTGAAAGCTAAAATACTCGTCGAGCATGGCGCTCTGGACAGCATGATCACCGCGGACAACGTCGCGGCGTTCAAGGCGGAAATGGACAAGGCGGGTGCCGACTATCAGTTCGTCAGCCTTGAGGGCGCCAAGCATGGGTTCAGCAATCCCGAGGCCGATCGCCTGGGCCATGGCGATCATGGTGGACCGGATATTGGTTACAACAAGGTAGCGGATGAGAAGTCGTGGGCGGACATGCAGGCGTTCTTCAAGAAGATCTTTGGCTGATCAGGAAGACCGCGGCGCGGCCATCGCGAGCAGGCTCGCTCCCACACTGGATCTATGCCACACCGAAGATCCCCTGTGGGAGCGAGCCTGCTCGCGATGGCCACACCGCCGATCTGAACCGTTGCACTACCCAGTTGCAAGGCAACCCGGCAAAATGCCCGACATGAATCCCGCCCCCGCCCTGCCCGTTTGCTGCACCCCACTCGATGCCCATTGGCCGCTGCCGTTCGCGCTGCCCGATACGGTGCTGCTGAGCACCCATTTCGACACCTCGCAACTGGCCAGCGATGATTTCCAGCGCAGCGCCATCGAGCCACCGGCCAGCATCCAGCGCTCGGTCGCCAAGCGCCAGGCGGAGTTTCTCGCCGGACGTATCTGCGCTCGGGCGGCGTTGCAACAACTGGATGGGCTGAACGTCATCCCGGCCATCGGCGAAGACCGCGCGCCCGTGTGGCCCGGGCATATCACCGGTTCTATCACCCACAGCACCGGCCGGGCCGCGGCGATTGTCGCGAAGAAAGCCCACTGGCGCGGCTTGGGCATGGATCTGGAAAACCTGCTCAATGTCGAACGGGCCGAACGCCTGGCCGGGGAAATCCTCACCCAGCCCGAGTTGCAGCGCATGACCGCCGGCCATCGCGATCAACTGGCGACGTTGGTGACACTGACGTTTTCGGTGAAGGAAAGTTTGTTCAAGGCGCTTTATCCGATTGTTCAGCAGCGGTTCTATTTTGAACATGCCGAAGTGCTGGAGTGGAGCGAGAGCGGCGAGGTGCGGCTGCGGTTGCTGACCGACTTGTCCAGCGAATGGCGCAATGGCACCGAACTGGATGCGCAGTTCGGGGTGATGGATGGGCAGTTGTTGAGTCTGGTCAGCATCAAGGCCTGAGGTTTTTCAGTGCCTGATAGGGCCTCATCGCGAGCAGGCTCGCTCCCACATTGAATCAATGCAACACCACAAATCCCTGTGGGAGCGAGCCCGCTCGCGATGGCGGCAGATCACTCACCGCCGATCTCAACGCTTCTCCTGATTTCTGGGCCAGCTCAAACTGAAACAAGCCCCACCCAAACTCTTGCTCTTGCTGATCAACGCACGCCCGTCATGCCAGTGGATGATCCGCCGCACGATGGACAGGCCCAACCCATGCCCGCCCGAGGCACGGGTACGGCTGTCATCGAGGCGCAGGAACGGCGTGAAGATTTTCTCCCAGGCCGACTCCGGCACACCCGGCCCGTCATCCTCGACATCCACCCGACAGCGCTGTTGCCCCACCTGATAACTGACGGTCACCCGCGATTGCGCATGGCGCATGGCATTGCTCACCAGGTTCTGCAACGCCCGGTGCAGGTAGCGCGGCTCGGCTTCGACCCAGGCGTCGTCGCAATCGGCAGCCGACAGGCACAACCCCCGCTGCACCGTGACGTCGGCGCGCAATGGCGCCAGTTCTTCGATCACTTGATTGACCAACGCATCCAGATCGATCCGCTGAAAATTCAGTGCCGGCGAGCCCTGCTCCAGCCGCGCGTAGGTGAGCATCTCGTCCACCAGCCGATCAAGATCCTCGATATCGTGGTCCATGCCCTCGCGGTATTTTTCCAGCGCCTGCGGGGTGGTGGCCGAGCCGATCATCTCCAGGCCAAAACGCAGGCGCGCCACCGGCGTACGCAGTTCATGGGACACGGCGCGCACCAGTTCACGCTGGATCGCCAACAGTTGCTGCAAGTGCTCGGCCATGCCGTTGAACGCCGAAGCCAGACGTCCTACCGAATCCGCGCCGCGGGCCGGCACGCGGGTTTCCAGGCTGCCTTTGGCGATACGCGTGGCGGCCGCTTCCAGGCCACGTAAACGGCGCTCAAGTTGACGCACCAATAAATAGACGATCAAACCGATCAGGCTCAAACCGAGGGCCGCGATCAGCACCAGCCACTCCGGCGGGTAAGGATTCATCTGATACAACGGACCGATTTCCAGCACCCACGGCGTGCCGACCATGCCGGCAAACACCCGGATCGAATCGCCGCCCTTGCCCAACGCCATCACCGTGTCGCCTTCCGACACCCGGCGACTCTGGTCTTCGTCCATGTCTGCTTCGTCAACCGTGACCAGCCGCAAGTCGAAACCAAAACCTTTGTCTTCTTTCAATTGCGCCAGGCGCTTGGGCTGCTCGGCTACCGGGACGCGCACCAGTTCGTCGGCCAGCAGGTAAATAGTCGCCCGGGCCAGTTGCTCGCTGATCTGCTGCACCTCGCCGGTCAGCACCAACTGCTCCTTGTCGCTGACCAAGCGGTAAACCTTCGCCGCATGCGGGCCGGTCTGTTCCACCAGCGCCTGGCCACGCAGCACGCGGGTGCGCTGGGTGAGGTCGAGGTCGGTCTGGGCAAAAGTCTTCAGCGCCAGGGGAATCCCGAGCAACCGCTCCCACACCAGCAAGGCACGGTGGCGTTCGGTCTCGTTCATCGGTTGCAGGTTGTCGGCCATCAGCGAAAACGTGCCGTGGGCCAGGCGTTCCCGATATTGTTCGCTGCGTACCTGGTTGAGCATGTGCAAGGCCAGCACGCCAAGCACCGCCACCAGAATCAGCGCTGCGCACATGCCGCCATAGATGCGCAGGAAGATCGAGTTCACAGGGACAGGTCTGCGCAGGCCTCGGGAACGAACAGATACCCTTTGCTGCGGATGGTTTTGATCAGCCGCGGATGCTCCGGGTCATCGCCGATCTTGGGGCGGATGCGCGAGATGCGCACGTCGATGGAACGATCCTGACCGTCATAACCGATGCCCCGCAACGCGGTGAAGATTTCTTCCCGGGACAGGATGCGCCCGGCGTTGGCCACCAGCAGCCACAACAGGTCGAACTCGGCGCTGGTCAGTTCGATGCCGTTGTCGTGCAGCCAGGCTTCGCGCAACGCGTTGTCCACCACCAATGGGCCGAACTGCAGGCGCCGTTGTTTTTCCGGGGCCGCTTCAGGGACTTCACTGCGTCGCAACAGGGCCTGGATACGCGCCAGCAGCAGGCGTGGGCGAACCGGTTTGCACACGTAATCGTCGGCGCCCAGGTCCAGGCCGAGGATCTGATCGGTGTCGTCGGTACGGGCGGTGAGCATCAGGATCGGACCGTCATACTTGTCGCGGACCTTGCGGCAGATGCTCAGGCCATCTTCGCCCGGCAGCATCAGGTCGAGAATCACCAGGTCCGGCTTCTCCTTGATGATACGGGCCGCCGCCAGGGCGCCATTGCCCTCGATCGACACACGCAGGCCATTGGCTTCCAGGTAATCGCGGGTCAGTTCGGCCAGACGCTGGTCGTCCTCCACAATCAATACCTGCCAGGCTTCTTGCTCCACGGTGACCTCTGCTTGCCAACAACACTAATAAGGAAGGATCCGCCCGTCTTTTTGTAATGATTGGGGAGGATAAGAATGCATGTGCACTGGCCGATTGTATAAACGTCGAGCGCCTGGAACACAAGCCGGCAAATGCGTTCGGACAAGCCGGCTTTTTGTGATAGGGTTCGCGCCCTCAAAAATCCGAATGACTGTTTTCAATCAGTGAAAATCGATGAAAAACGGCCCGGTCCAGCAGCGTCGCGGCTTACACGCGCGTTCCGACTTTCACACACAATTTACGCACAGGTTTATCCACAGGTAGTACGTTGCAACACCCTCCAAAACGCATTATCTTGTACCTCGGCGCTAAAAAAACCCTACATGTAGGGGTTTACGCCAAAAACCAAACACAAACCGGACACTGATTTCAAGGGCTTTTATTGCCTGTTTCCGGTTGAACCAAACGTATTTTCGAAAGACCAAACCGCGCGTGCGGATGGCTACTGTTTTTGAGCCGAAAACGGCGATAACGGTACGGGTGTTGCAGTCAATTGCTGTCACCCAAAAGGATTCCGGTTTCAGGCTCAAGGCTTGGGACCAAAGACTTCGGCATGGAAGCGGCGCCCAATAGCCCCCTTCCTACTGTCCCGAAGTTGTTATACCCGGCGCTCGCCGGTTGTAGTGCTTCAGGACGGAACGGTGGGCACCGTGATGGTGCCCAAACAAACATAGAGAATGTGGAGACACCCCCCCATGCAAACCGACACAACTCGCGAGAACCCGCAGGGCACCTTGCCGCAGGCCGCTGATTCGAATTCGGATCTGTCCGCCACCGCGCCTGGCCAACTGCGCGTGATCAAGCGTAACGGCACTGTCGTTCCTTACACCGATGACAAAATCACCGTCGCCATCACCAAAGCGTTTCTCGCAGTTGAGGGCGGCACCGCTGCCGCTTCGTCGCGAATCCACGACACCGTTGCCCGCCTGACCGAACAGGTCACCGCGACCTTCAAGCGTCGCATGCCTTCGGGCGGCACCATCCACATCGAAGAAATCCAGGACCAGGTCGAACTGGCCCTGATGCGTGCCGGCGAGCAGAAAGTCGCCCGCGACTACGTGATCTACCGTGACGCCCGTTCGAAAGAACGCGCTGTACGCGCTCCGGCCGACGAAACGGTCAACGCTCACCCGTCGATCCGCATCACCCGCGCCGATGGCACCTTTGCTCCTCTGGACATGGGCCGCCTGAACACCATCGTCACTGAAGCGTGCGAAGGCCTGGAAGAAGTCGACGGCGACCTGATCCAGCGCGAAACCCTGAAGAACCTGTACGACGGCGTGGCACTGACCGACGTCAACACCGCCCTGGTGATGACCGCCCGTACCCTGGTTGAACGTGAGCCGAACTACTCGTTCGTGACCGCTCGCCTGCTGATGGACACCCTGCGCGCCGAAGGCCTGAGCTTCCTGGAAGTTGCCGAAAGCGCGACCCACCACGAAATGGTCGACCTGTACGCCAAGGCGCTGCCAGCCTATATCGCGAAAGGTATCGAATTCGAATTGCTGAACCCGGTCCTGGCCACCTTTGACCTGGAAAAACTCGGCAAGGCGATCAATCACGAGCGCGATCAGCAGTTCACGTACCTGGGCCTGCAAACCCTGTACGACCGTTACTTCATCCACAAGGACGGTATCCGCTTCGAACTGCCGCAGATTTTCTTCATGCGCGTGGCCATGGGCCTGGCGATCGAAGAGAAGCAGAAAGAAGACCGTGCGATCGAGTTCTACAACCTGTTGTCGTCCTTCGACTACATGTCCTCGACCCCGACCCTGTTCAACGCCGGCACCCTGCGTCCACAGCTGTCGAGCTGCTACCTGACCACCGTGCCGGATGACCTGTCGGGCATCTACCACGCGATCCACGACAACGCCATGTTGTCCAAATTCGCCGGTGGCCTGGGCAACGACTGGACCCCGGTTCGTGCGCTGGGTTCGTACATCAAGGGCACCAACGGCAAATCCCAGGGCGTCGTACCGTTCCTGAAAGTGGTGAACGATACCGCCGTCGCCGTTAACCAGGGTGGCAAGCGCAAAGGCGCTGTGTGTGCCTACCTGGAAACCTGGCACATGGACATCGAAGAGTTCATCGAACTCCGTAAGAACACCGGTGATGATCGTCGTCGTACCCACGACATGAACACTGCCAACTGGATCCCTGACCTGTTCATGAAGCGCGTCTTCGATGACGGCCCGTGGACCCTGTTCTCGCCGTCCGAAGTGCCGGACCTGCACGACCTGACCGGCAAGGCCTTCGAAGAACGTTACGAGTACTACGAAGCCCTGTCCCAGTACCCGGGCAAGATCAAGCTGTCCAAGACCATCCAGGCCAAAGACCTGTGGCGCAAAATGCTGTCCATGCTGTTTGAAACCGGCCACCCATGGCTGACCTTCAAAGACCCGTGCAACCTGCGCAGCCCGCAGCAGCACGTCGGCGTGGTTCATAGCTCGAACCTGTGCACCGAGATCACCTTGAACACCAACAAGGACGAGATCGCCGTTTGCAACCTGGGCTCGATCAACCTGCCGAACCACATCGTCAACGGCAAGCTGGACACCGCCAAGCTGGAACGCACCGTGAACACCGCCGTTCGCATGCTCGATAACGTGATCGACATCAACTACTACTCGGTGCCACAAGCGAAGAACTCCAACTTCAAGCACCGTCCGGTCGGACTGGGCATCATGGGCTTCCAGGACGCGCTGTACCTGCAGCACATTCCTTACGGTTCCGACGCTGCCGTCGAGTTCGCCGACAAGTCCATGGAAGCGGTCAGCTACTACGCGATCCAGGCTTCCTGCGACCTGGCCGACGAGCGCGGCGCCTACGAGACGTTCCAGGGTTCGCTGTGGTCCAAAGGCATCCTGCCGCTGGATTCGCAACAGATCCTGATCGAGCAACGTGGCCAGAAATACATCGACGTTGACCTGAACGAATCCCTGGACTGGGCACCGGTTCGTGCCCGTGTTCAGAAGGGCATTCGTAACTCCAACATCATGGCCATCGCACCGACCGCGACCATCGCCAACATCACTGGCGTATCGCAGTCGATCGAACCGACCTACCAGAACCTCTATGTGAAATCGAACCTGTCGGGCGAATTCACCGTGATCAACCCGTACCTGGTTCGCGACCTGAAGGCTCGCGGTCTGTGGGACTCGGTCATGATCAACGACCTGAAGTACTACGATGGTTCGGTGCAGCAGATCGAGCGCATCCCGCAAGAACTCAAAGAGCTCTACGCGACTGCCTTCGAAGTGGACACCAAGTGGATCGTCGACGCAGCCAGCCGTCGTCAGAAGTGGATCGACCAGGCTCAGTCGCTGAACCTGTACATCGCCGGTGCTTCGGGCAAGAAGCTGGACGTGACCTACCGCATGGCCTGGTACCGTGGCCTGAAAACCACTTACTACCTCCGTGCCCTGGCCGCGACCAGCACCGAGAAGTCGACCATCAACACCGGTAAGCTGAACGCTGTTTCCAGCGGCGGCAACCACGGTGACGACTCGGTCCTGGCGGCTCCGGCCGGTCCGGCTCCAGTGCCGAAGGCTTGCGCCATCGACGAGCCGGATTGCGAAGCTTGCCAATGATGCCGATAAGCTAAGCCGGCAGGCGCCGCGAGGCGCTTACCCGAAACCCCCGATCAGTCCTCTGGATTGTCGGGGGTTTTCTTTTGCCCTGAGGAAAGCAAGGTCAAAAGATCGCAGCCTCGTTTCACTCGACAGCTCCTACAGGTGAATGCGGCCCCATGTAGGAGCTGTCGAGTGAAACGAGGCTGCGATCCCTTGATTTTTATCTGCCCATAAAAAAGCCCCTCTTGCGAGGGGCTCTTGGTGAAGCGCTATCAACCAACCTGCATCAGGTCATCTGAATGATGGTCTGCATGATGGTGCTCTGGGTAGAGATGGTCTTGGCGTTCGCCTGGTAGTTGCTCTGCGCCTTGATCAGGTCGACCAGTTCGCTGGTCAGGTTGACGTTGGACTCTTCCAGCGAGTTGGACTGGATAGAACCCAGGGTGCCGGTTTCCGGCGCATCGTAGCCTGGGATACCCGACGCGTAGGTTTCTTTCCAGCTGGTGCCACCTACCGGCTGAAGACCTTGTTCGTTGGTGAAGCTGGCGAGCGAGATCTGGCCGATTGGCTTGGTCTGGTTGTTGCTGAAGTTGGCCAGCAACACGCCGCTGCCATCGATGGTCAGGTTGGTGATCTGGCCAGTGGCATAACCGTTCTGCGCAGGAATCGAACGCGCGGTGTCGGCGTTGAACTGCGTGGTGTTGGCCATGGAGATGGTCACGCCTGCCGGATCGGCGGCGGCACCGTTGGCTGCCCATACGCCGTTGGTTACTTTGCCCGGAATCCAGCCCGTGATTTGCAGGTCAGGGCTGACGACCACTGGGGGGCCCGGAGTGGTGACGGAAAGCAGCTTGCCTGAAGTGTCGAACACCATGGTCGAAGCGACCGGCGGGTTCGCCGGAATTGCGGTAGGACTAGGGTCGCTGCCATCCGGGTTGCGACCATCGATCAGGGTATAGGTGTCCCAAGTGTTCGGACCAGTCTTGACCATGTATTGATCCATGGTGTGCTGATTACCCTGAGTGTCGAAAATCGGGGTGCTGAATTGCTTGGTGAAGGATTCCGTCTTGGACGGGTCGAACGGATTGGCAACAGTGTCGATGGTGTCAGCCGTGGAGTTCAGGTTGATCGTCGACGAAACGGTGGTGGTGGTCTTCGGCGCCAGGTTCGACGTGTCAATGCGCAAGTCGGTCAGAATGCCATTGACGATCTTGCCATTGGCATCCACACCGTAGCCTTGCAGACGCGCAGTGCCGTCGGTGTTGGTGACATAACCATCCTTGTCGACCTTGAACGTACCGGCACGGGTGTAGGACATCGAACCGTTGTTATTCAGCACGAAGAAGCCAGAACCGTTGATCCCCATGTCCAGCACGTTGCCGGTGTTGTTGATGTCACCCTGGGTGAACTGCTGGGAAACGTTGGCCAGGCGTACACCGTTACCGACGGTTTTGCTACCGGAACCCAGCTTGGTGGCCGAGTAAACGTCTTCGAATTCTGCACGGGACGATTTGAAACCAGTGGTCGCGACGTTGGCGATGTTGTTGCCGGTCACGTCCAGTTGTTTGTTGGCTGCATAGAGACCGCTAAGGCCGATATTGAAAGACATATTCCACTCCTTTGTGCCGTGTTAGTCGGCTCTACATACCAATGGTTTGTACTTTGGACAGGGCGATGCTGCCCAGCCCGGCCAGATTGAGCATCAACTCACCGCCGGTCTGGCTGATGGTAACGCTGCTGACGGTCGCCGGCAGGTAGGTAACCAGCGAGGTCGCCTTGCTGTCGTAGGTCGCGGTGGCGGCGAAGGTGTACGTACCGGCCTCGGCCACTTCGCCGGCATCGTTCTTGCCGTCCCAGATGAAACTGGCGTTGCCGGCGTTCTGGCTGCCCAGGTCGATGGTGCGGATGACCTTGCCGTCGGCGTCGGTGATCTTGAGCGTGACCGGGTCCGCCGATGCCGGTACCGCGATGGTCCCGTTGAAGCTCTTGGCGGTATCGACCACGGCCTTGTCGCCCGGTGCGATGACCGAACGCCCCACCAGCGACGAAGCCTGCAACGCCTGGGACGAGTTGTAGTTGCTGGCAATGCCGGCCACGGTGTCGTTGAGCGTGGTAATGCCTTCCAGACTGCTGAACTGCGCCAACTGGGCGACGAACTCGCCGTTGTCCTGCGGCTCCAGCGGGTTCTGGTTTTTCAGTTGGGTCACCAGCAACTGCAGGAACGCGTCCTTGCCCAGGGCCTTATTGCCGGTGGCGCTGTTCGTTGCGGACGCAATGCCGTCGTTACTGGTGTTGGTCTTGATCGAAGAGTTGGCCAGGATGTCGTTGAGGCTAAGGCCACTGGTGGTATCGGTAACACTCATCTGAGTCGCCCCTTATCACTGACCTAGGGTCAGGACCTTCTGCATCATGGTTTTGGCGGTGTTCATCATTTCGGCGTTGGTCTGGAACGAACGGCTCGCGGAAATCATGTCGGCCATTTCTTCGACGACGTTGACGTTCGGGTAGTAGACGTAGCCCTTGGCGTCGGCGGCCGGATGGTTCGGCTCGTAACGTGCTTCAAGGTTGCTCTGGTCTTCGACCACGCCCAGCACTTGCACGCCCTGGCCTGCTGCGTCCTGGTTCTGGAACAGCGAATCGCTGCCGCCGCTCTGGCCGCCCTGGAACATGGTGGCGAATACCGGGTGACGTGCACGGTAGGTCTGGTCGATGCTCGACGAGACGGTTTCGGCGTTGGCGATGTTACTGGCGACGGTGTTGAGGCGAGTGGTCTGGGCACTCATGCCGCTACCGGCAATGTTGAAAACGCTGGCTAGCGACATGATTTACTCTCCACGCAGGGCTGACACCAGCCCTTTGAATTTGCTGTTGAGCAGGGTGAAGCTCGCCTGGAAGTTGACCGCGTTTTCCGCGTAGTTCGACTGTTCCAGTTGGGCGTCCACGGTGTTCTGGTCGATCGACGGTTGCATCGGCGTGCGATACATCAGCGACTCGTCGCCGTTGCCCAGGCCTTCAGCTTCGATATGACGGCTGTTGGTCATGTTCAAGGCGAAAGTACCGTTCTTGGTTTTCTCGTTCTGCTCGGCGAGCACTTTCGAGAAGTCCAGATCCCGGGCCTTGTAGTTCGGGGTGTCGGCGTTGGCGATGTTGTTGGCCAGGACTTCGGCGCGCTGAGCGCGGAAGCCCAGTGCTTGTTCGTGAATACCGAGCGCTTTATCGAAGCTGATGCTCATGTCGGGAAACCTTCGGGTGACCTGATTTTTCGTACGATGAACATAGCAAGCGGCGTGCCAATTCAAAAAAGCCCGTAAACCGGGGCTTTGCGGGCAGGGGCAATGCGGCAATGCCAGAAAAGCGGCAACCGATTTCCGCCGCCTGCCGCTTTTCTGCCGCTTTCCCGGGTTGCACCACCCTTCCCCTGTAGGAGCTGCCGAAGGCTGCGATCTTTTGATCTTGATCTCAAAACAAGATCAAAAGATCGCAGCCTTCGGCAGCTCCTACGTGATGCAAAAGCGGCATAAAAAAAGGGAGTCTTTGAGGACTCCCGTTTTTTATGCCTGCCGCTTTTGCATCACTTCGCCTGGTAAATGATCCCCGGGCTGCACTGGACCATCTGGTAATGATCCGGCAAACCGTTCAGCGCTTCGGACGCGCCGAGGAACAGATAACCGCCCGGCTTCAACGTGCTGTGGATGCGCAACAGGATGTCTTTCTTCACCTCTGCGGAGAAGTAGATCAGCACGTTGCGGCAGAACACGATGTCGAACTTGCCCAGGCTTGCGTAGCTGTCCAGCAGGTTGAACGAGCGAAACTCCACCCGGCTCTTGATCGGCGCCTTGATTGCCCAGCGGCCCGGCCCTTTCGGGTCGAAATAACGCTGCAGGCGCTCGGGCGACAGACCGCGACCGATCGCCAGGCTGTCGTACTCGCCAGTCTTGCAGTTGGTCAGCATGGTGCCGGACAGGTCAGTGGCAACGATCTGCACGCCCATCTTCAACTGGCCCATGTTGACCCGCTCGAACTCATCGATCGACATCGACAGCGAGTACGGTTCCTGACCCGACGAGCACGCCGCCGACCAGATTCGCAGGCGCTGGCCAGGGGCAGCCTTGATCGCTTCGGGCAGCACCTTGTTCTTCAAGACTTCAAACGGATAGGTATCACGAAACCATAGGGTTTCGTTGGTGGTCATGGCATCCACCACCAATTCGCGCAAACCGCTGCGCGGCTGGGTCTGGATGCGCTGGACCAGCTCACCCAGGGACTTGATGCCTTGCTGCTCCATCAGTTTGTTGAGACGGCTCGAGACCAGGTACTGCTTGTTTTCACCGAGCAAAATGCCACAGGCTTTTTCCAGGAAGACCCGGAACTGTTCGAAATCCAAATTACCCGTAGACAAAGATACCGCCTCTTTTAAATCGTGTTAACCGCCAGGGGCAGAAGGCCCCTAGCTGATGTCTGCTGCTTTGATCCGGTCGACTACCCGGGATGCCAGGTCATCAGGACGGAATTTGGCCAGGAAGTCATCGGCACCGACTTTCTTGACCATCGCCTGATTGAACACACCGGACAACGAAGTATGCAGGATGATATGAAGCTTTTGCATGCGCGGGTCGTTGCGGATCTCGGCCGTCAGCGTGTACCCGTCCATCTCCGGCATCTCGATGTCGGAAATCATCATCAGGAACTCTTCTTCCGGCTTCTTGCCCTCGTCGACCAGCTTGCGCAAGTAATCCAGCGCTTGCTTGCCATCGTTCAACGCGACCACTTCGACGCCGACCGTCTGCAGGCAACGCGAGACCTGCTTGCGCGCCACCGACGAGTCATCGACCGTCAGCACACGCAATGACAGCGCCTTGTGCTGGGTTTCGACATCCACCACGCCAACGGAAATCGCTTCCGGTGTCGGCGCCACTTCCGCCAGGACTTTCTCGACGTCGATGATTTCGACTAGCTGATTGTCGACCCGAGTCACAGCCGTCAGGTAATGATCGCGTCCGGTGCCCTTGGGAGGCGGATGAATTTCCTCCCAGTTCATATTGACGATGCGTTCCACCGAGCGCACCAGGAAACCCTGGGTCTTGGTGTTGTACTCCGTGATGATCACAAAGGGATTGCTTTGATCCAGCAACCGACCTGAACCGGTCGCCATCGCCAGATCGAGAATCGGAATGGTCGCCCCCCGAATATTTGCCACACCGCACACAACAGGACTGGACTTGGGCATCAACGTCAGCTTGGGGCATTGCAGCACCTCGCGAACCTTGAACACGTTGATCCCATACAGCTGCTGGCCGTCGAGACGGAACAACAACAGCTCAAGGCGATTCTGCCCTACCAGTTGCGTGCGCTGGTTTACCGAATCCATTACACCAGCCATGCCCAGACTCCTACACCAACGCTAAGTGTGTTGCGACGCACATTCATCACTAAACGGCACGGCGCTTGCTTTTTAACTTCTTATGAACACAGAACCGACATTTTTCCGACGCCTGACATCACGCTACCGCAAATTGCTTTGCGCGATATCGGCCGTTTGCCTGTTCAACGCTGGCAGCCCTGCCCTTGCTGACGCAGTTACCTTGCCTGACATGCTTATCGGCGTCACTCAGGGCTTTCTTGAATTCACCGTAGAAGACTATCTGGCTACCAGTCAAACGGAAGGTCGCTACGAAATCCAGGTCAACCAGCTCGATCCGCGACTGCGCATGCCCATGTGCGACAAGGAATTGACAGCCACTCTGGAGAGTCCGGCCAAGCCGCTGGGGCGCGTCACGGTCAAGGTTCGCTGCGAGGGCGCATCCCCCTGGACAGTCTTCGTACCCGCTCAAGTGCGCCTGTTTCGCGACATTGTGACCACCACCCGGGCCCTGCGGCGCGCCGGCATTGTCGAGCCCGAAGATGTGACCCTGCGCGAGCACGACGTCAGCCTCATCAGCCAGGGCTACCTGACCTCCCTCGACCAGGCGATCGGGCAGAAACTTACCCGACCAATGGTCGCCGATCAGGTCATTACTCTCGTGCACATGGAACAGGCGGAAGTCATCAGCAAGGGCGACCAGGTGGTGATTACCGCCCGCAGTGGTACGCTCAGTGTGCGTATGCCCGGCGAAGCGCTGTCCAACGGCGGTATGCGGGAGCAGATTCGCGTGAAAAACCTCAACTCCAAGCGAGTCATCAAGGCGCAAGTCATCGCGCCGGGCCAGGTGGAAGTGGCCATGTAGGGCTCTGTGTTCGTGAAGATGTGGCATTGCCCGAGGGTGTTCCCTAAACTGTGCCGCACGCAGGAGAAGCGCTGGCGCATGCAGACTCATTGATAAATGGGTCTAAAGTTTTCATAGGGATTGCCGAAAACATGGCAAGCGTCCAAATACCCAGAGGTTTTTTTATCATGGTCATCGATTTCAGCCGTTTGAACAGCTCCTCGCCACTTACGGGCAGTACACGTACCAGCGCCAACAAGGACATTGCCGACGCCGGCAAATCCGCGCCGCTGAATACTCCGGCCGAACAGGCCACCGTCAAAAGCGGGGAATCGGTACACCTCAGCAATGAGGCTCAACAGTTGCAACAGGTCACTGACAAGCTGCGCGATCAGCCTGCCGTCGACAAAGCCCGCGTGGCCGAGTTGAAAGCAGCGATTGCCGATGGCAGCTACAAAGTCGACAGCAACCGTGTAGCCAGCAAACTGCTCAACTTCGAAGCCCAGCGCTAGGCCCATCCGGCCGGCGCCAGGCTTTTGGACGCTTAAAACCCAAGGCCAGCCATGCACGACACTAATTTACTGCAACTGATCACCGACGACTTTGCTCCAGCGCAACACTTGCTGGAGTTACTGCAAACCGAGTCCATCGCTTTGCACGGTCGCGACATGCCACTGCTTGAAGAGATTCTGGCGCAGAAACAGGCATTGATCATTCTGCTCGAACAGCATGGCCGCAAGCGCAGTGAAATCCTCGCCAGCCTCAATCTGCCGACCAATCGCCAGGGCCTGGAGCAACTTGCCAGCCACTCGAGCATTGGCGAAGAGTTGTTGGCGCAGAGCAATGTGCTGACCGACCTCCTGGCTCAATGCCAGGCCGCGAACGTCAATAATGGCCAGTCGATCCTGGTCCAGCAGGCCGCCACGGCCAACCAGCTGAAAATCCTGACCGGCGGTGAACCGCCAGCGCTTTATGATGCCCGCGGATCAACCGCCAAGCTTGCGAAGCCGCGCCCGCTCAGTCAGGCTTGAGCCTATAAATGACCACGCCCTATCAAGACTCGCGACATGCTGGCAAAATGCTGGCCAGCCGTAGTCATATTTTGTCTGGAGATTGATGAACCGTGTCCAATGCCTTAACCGCGGAAGATGCCCCGCAGCCACCCAAGGTGCTTACCACACCCTTGGAAATCTCCGGCAGCCTGCGCCAACTGCAAGACAGCCATGATCCGCTGATCATCACGTTCCATGAACGTACCCAGCGTTTCCAGAGTTATCTGGTGGACGTAGACCGTGAACGCGGCACGCTCGCCCTCGACGAAATGATCCCGCGTGACGGCGAACGCTTCCTGCTGGCAGGTGAACCGTTCAAGGTCGAAGGCTTTCATGAAGGCGTGCGCATTGCCTGGGAAAGTAACGGTCAAATGGCGATCGACGAGTCTGGCGATAGCCGCTGCTATCGTGGCGCCCTGCCCGAACAAGTGGTCTACCACCAGCGCCGCAATGCCTTTCGCGCGGCGTTGAAGCTGGCACAACTGGTCAACGTCGATCTGGACGGTGAAAAGCTCAAGGCACCGATCAGCGGCAAGCTACTGGACATTTCCGCCACCGGTTGCAAGTTGCGCTTCGAAGGCGACATCACCGGCAGCCTGCAACTGGGCCAGGTCTACGACCGCTTCGCCGCCGCCCTGCCCTTTGGCAAAATGACGGCACCGGTCGAGCTGCGTTACCTGCACTTTGAAGAAAGGATCTCCACCACCTTCGCCGGCATACGCTTTCACAACATGAGCGGGCTGGTGCAGCGTCAGGTCGAGCGGTTCGTCTATCAGCTTCAGCGTGAAGCACGACGCTTCGACAAAGACGACATGTAACACGACACTTCAATAAAAAACGGGCAGTCCCTTGCGGTGATTGCCCGTTTTTTATGCCCTGGATTTAAGGCCTGGCCTCAGTGAAGCTTTGTTCACGTCCGGCGTCAGGGTCTTCGGGAGGCGGATCGCTTTCGGGCTCCGAGTCGGGCTGCGGATCCGGCTCGGGGTTGATCGGGCTATGCATCTGGTCCTGCACCACTTGCTCATCGACCCGCGGGTCCAGGCAAGCGACCAGTGGCGAACTCGACATGCTGTCCGGCATGGCGACGTGATGCAGCGGCGCATCGTCTACCTGATGCAGATTGGTCACGGCTTTCGGACGAATCCGCCACACCAGCACCAACGCGAAGAAGCTGAAGAAGGCATAGAGCATCTGGCTGCCGAACAGCTTCATCAGCACCCCGGCCACCAGCGGCCCGACACTGGCACCGACACCGTAGGTCACCAGCAACATCGCCGTCAGGGACACCCGACGATCACCCTCGACATGGTCATTGGAGAACGCCACCGCCAAGGGGTACAGGCAGAATTTCACCAGCGAGCAGATAAACCCGGTGATAAACAACACCTCCAATGGCACCTGTTTCATGATCGCCAACGGCAACGCGGCAAGCGCCAGGACAAGCGCAAAACAGCGGATCAGCAGCGCCCGGTCATAACGATCGGACAGCCAGCCCAACGGCCACTGCACCAGCAGGCCGGCGAAAATGCAGCTACCCATGAACAGACCGACCTGCTCCGTGGACAATCCCTGCTGTGAGGCATACAGCGGTGCCAGGCCATAGAACGAACCAATGATCAGCCCCGCCCCCAGTACCGTGCTCAACGACTGCGGCACGCGCTTGATGAAGAATCGCGGCTCCATCGGTGCGGGGTGTAAAGGCGCCGGGTGAATTCGCCGGGTCAGGGCCACCGGCACCAGGCACAGGGCAAAGCACAAAGCGACCAGCATCAAGAGTTCGAGGCCCAGGGCCGGGTGCATGACCAGAATCAGTTGACCCAGCACCAACCCCAGGTAGGAGGCGATCATGTAACCGCTGAACACCGTCCCGCGTTGCGAGGCTTCGGCCTGCTCGTTAAGCCAGCTTTCGATCACCATGTACTGGCACATCATGCCGAGGCCGACGATGACCCGCAGGAACAGCCAGGCAGGCAACCAGTCCACCAGGCCATGACCCAGCACCGCCGCGCCGACAATCCCGGCGCAGGCCGAATAGGCTCGAATATGCCCGACCCGGGCAATCAGCCGATGGCCGATCTTGCCACCCAACACCAGGCCGAAATAGTTGGCCGCCATCAACGCACCGACCCACAGGCTGTCGACGTGATCGGCCGCCAGGCGCAAGCCCAGGTAAGTGCTCAGCAAGCCGGAGCCGATCAACATCATCAGCGAGGCGAAATACAGCGCTCGAAAGGGTTTCCAGATTTGGCGCATCGGCGTTCCGAGCGGCTCCTTGCAGTGAGAATCGGGCTATCCGAACGATAGCCCGATAGAGACGATGCGTCAGGCCTGGGCTGCTAAAACACGCCGCTCCCAGGGAGTAATTTCATCAAAGAAGCTGGTCAACTCCATGGTCTTCGAAGCGATGTAGCCTTCGATGAACTCCTTGCCGAACAGTTCCTTCGCCAATTGGCTACGTTTCAGACGCTCGAGAGCGGCATGCAAGGTACACGGCAACGAAAGATTGTCCGGCACTTGGAACTCACCCTGAATGGCCTCGCTCGGCTCCAGTGCGTGCTCGATGCCATACAACCCCGCCGCCAGGCTCGCGGCAATCGCCAGATACGGGTTGGCATCGGCCCCCGGCAAGCGGTTCTCGACCCGACGAGCGGCCGGCGAACTGGCCGGAATGCGCAAACCGGCCGCCCGGTTATCGTGGGACCAGCAGGCATTATTCGGCGATGCGAACGGATGGCACAAGCGCTGATAGGAATTGACGTTCGGTGCGAACAGCGCGGTGAAGTCCGCCATGCCGGCCTGCTGACCAGCAATGAAATGACGGAAGATCGCGGTCGGCTGACCGGCCTCGTCGCTGAACACGTTACGCCCGCTGCCGATCTCGACGATGCTCTGGTGAATATGCATCGAACTGCCCGGCGTATGCGCCAGTGGCTTGGCCATGCAGACCACGGTCAGGCCATGCTTGAGCGCGACTTCTTTAAGCAGATGCTTGAACAGGAACGTCTGGTCGGCCAGCAGCAGCGGATCGCCGTGCAGCAGGTTGATCTCGAACTGGCTGACGCCCATCTCGTGCATGAAGGTATCGCGCGGCAAGCCAAGGGCCGCCATGCATTCGTACACTTCACTGAAGAACGGCCGCAAGCCGTTGTTGGAGCTGACGCTGAACGCCGAATGACCGTCCTCGCGACGACCGTCCAGGCCCACCGGCGGCTGGAAAGGTTGAGTCGGGTCGGTGTTGGGCGCGAAGACAAAGAATTCCAGTTCAGTCGCCACCACCGGCGCCAGGCCGAGGGCCGCGTAACGCGCGATCACCGCCTTGAGTTGGCCACGGGTCGATAGGCGGGAGCTTTCACCGGTCAGCTCATCCGCATCACAAATGGCGAAGGCGCGCGGCTGCTTGCTCCAGGGCAAGCGATGGATATGCGCAGGATCGAGAATCAACGCCAGGTCGCCATCATCGCTGCCATAAAAACGCGCTGGCGGATATCCGCCCATGATGCATTGCAGCAGTACACCCCGCGCCATCTGCAAACGCCGCCCTTCGAGAAAACCCTCGGCAGTCATTACCTTGCCACGGGGTACGCCATTCAAGTCCGGCGTGACACATTCAATCTCATCAATGCCCGTCAATCGCTGCGCGAGTGAACGATGGCCATCGGTTGTCATGACGCAATCCTTTGTTGTGCAAGCCGCGAACGGCGACCCGTACAAAATAGGCTCCGCCTGTTCGGAATATCAAGCACCGTAAAAACAAAATGCGCAATCCCGTAGGAGCTGCCGAAGGCTACGATCTTTTGATCTTGCTGTTGAGAGCAAAGTCAAAAGATCGTAGCCTTCGGCAGCTCCTACAGGGATCGTGCATTCAGGGCAGGTAGAGGCTGAACACACCGCCGCCCAATGGGCCGCCATTGCTGATTTCGGTGCGTCCGCCGATGCCATTGCGCTGATGCAACGCGGCAATCCGCCCGGCGAAGTACAGGCCAAGGCCAGTGCTGCCGCTGCTGTGGTTGATACCCTGCACGTAATCGGCCTGGCGCTCGATCATCTCGGCCGGATAACCCTCGCCATCGTCGTTGATGGTCAGCACCAGTTGCCCGGCCTCGTCACTGACGCTGATCAACACCGCATGACGGGCGTATCGAATGGCGTTATTGATGCTGTTGGCCAGCACCGAAGCAATCAGCTCCCGATCGAAGAAACCCAGCGGGCTCAACGGGTCCACTTCATAGGTCGCCATGATCCCGCGACTGGCGAACACGTCCTGGTGGCAGGCCAGTTGCGCTTCGATGAAGTCATCCAGTTCATGGTAGGCCGGTTGCAACGGCATCTGATTGACGCCGAGTTTGTACAGCCCCAGCAACTGCACCAGCATGCCGTTGAGGTGCGCGAACTCGAACTCGATCACACCCTGCTCGGGGGTGTGCCGCTCAGGGTCGGGCAAGCGCGCCAGCCATTGACTGTGGGCCTGCATCAGCATGGCCAGCGAGTTCTTCATGTCGTGCACGGTGGAAGCAATCACCGTGGAGAAATCCAGTGCCGGGTCGTCTTGGTTCATCCGCCGAACGCCTTGATTTTCAGTTTCTGATAACGCGCATAACGCGCATCGGTGTCGGGCATCATGCCGACCGTTTTCAGGCAGGCCCGACATTCTTCCAGTTCCGCCGACGGCACGCTGGTGTCGGTGCCATGCAGCAGCGACTGCGCCATGTTCAAGGCGATACTGATGTTCTTCGGTTGCAGCGCCAGGGCCTTGCGGAATACATCCCGGGCTTCCACCAGGTTGCCGGTCTTGTACACCCGCACGCCCTGACGGTTGAGATCGGCCGCCGCATTGCCAGAGTTGAGGATGGTCGGATCGTCGGTCAGCTTGGCAATGCCTTGCATGACCGTCGGATCGTCGCCATAAATTTCCGCACAGTTTTTCAGCATCGAGGCACCGGCGCTGGCCTGCCCGAGCATTTGCAGTTGCTTGGCCACCAGCAGCGCCGCTTCGGCGCTCATGAACTGCTCCATGCCATCGAGGCGCATCATCGCTTGCTCGGTGAGCTTCTCGGCGGTTTCGGCATCATTAAGCAACAGGCTGGTGGCTTTCATCAGCCGCGCACGGATCTGCAAGCCGGGATCGGTAGGGTTTTCCTTGGCCACCGCACTCAGCGTCGTGTTGATCTCCAGTCGGGTTCGGGTATCCAGGCCCTTCTCGCTGCCTTTGCTGATCAAGGCGTGAGCCAGGCCGAGGTTGCTTTCCGCGTCCTTGAAGCGTGACTGGGCACCCTGGGACACGGCCTGGCGATAGGCTTTGGAAGCCGTTTCAAAGTCTTCGTTGGTCATCGCCAACTTGCCCAACAACGCTTGCCGGCGGACCGCCAAGGGCGACAATCGAATCGCCTCTTCCAGCACACTCTGGGCCGCCTTGGTGTCGCCCTCGGCGACCAGCACATCGGCCATGCCGTCGTAGAGGGCCGGCATCATCGGGAACACTTTCAGGGCTTTTTCGTAGATGCCTTTGGCCTGGCTGACCTGGCCGCGCTTGAACAGCAACTTACCCAGCCCGGCAAACGCCCATGGCAACGGTCGATCAGCAATGATGCTGTCGTAGAGACGCTCCAGCGCCTCGTTCTGATTCAGGTCGCGCAGGGCATCGGCGCGGTAGCGCAGGCACAGTGGCGAATAGCGGATGTCTTGCTTGCACAGGGCGATACAGGCATTGAGCACTTCAACCGGTTTGCCCCGGTCTAGGGCCTGCAGGATCGGCTTGAGCAACGTCTTGCGTTGCTCCAGCCGCTCCAGGCGCTGGGCCAGGCCGGAACGGTTGAACGGTTTGGTCAGGTACGCGTCCGGCTCATGTTCCAGGGCGCTGAGCACCATGGCCTGGCTGGTCTCGGCGGTGACCATGACGAACACCGCTTCATGGCTGATCAGCTTCTCGATCATCAAATCTTCGAGCACCTGCTGACCGTTCTTCTTGCCATCGCCCAGGTGGAAATCCTGCAGGATGAAATCGTAGGACTTCTGCGAGCACATACGCAGCGCCTGCTCACCGGTATCGGCAGTGTCCACGTCCTTGACGCCGAGCTCACGCAGCATGGACCTGACGGAACTGCGGAAATCAGAGAAATCATCGACGATCAGAAAGCTTTTTTGGTGATACGACAGCATCGAAGATTTCCAGGCAATTTAAGAAGAAGACCATGAGCGTTCGGGTTATCGGCCAGTAGTGGCCTTCACTTGAAGCCATGGAAGTGTATTCGCGCATTTGTCTGTCAAAGAAATCAAGGCGCCCCCCAATTGCGAGCTAAATATTTGAAGGCGTTATTGAAAAACGGGATTATCCTGATTTATTGACGTGCGCTCCCCCCTCGCTTGATCCAAAAGACGCTCCCTCGTCGCCGCCAAAAGGCAGAATTATGACTACCACACCCAAGCACTCGGCCACGGCTCCTGAGCGTAAGGCCCTGAGCCCCAGCACTCTGGACTTTCCGGTGGTGGGTATCGGGGCGTCGGCGGGCGGGTTGCAAGCGATCAAACTGTTCTTCGAAAACATGCCCCAGGACAACGGCATGGCGTTTGTGGTCATTCTTCATCTCTCCCCCGATCACCAAAGCATCGCCGACAAGATCATCCAGGAATCGACCAAGATGCCGGTTCTGCAGGTCACCGAAAGGGTCCACATCGAGAAAAACCGGGTGTACGTCATTTCACCGGCGCAACGGCTGGCGATGAATGACGGCTTTCTTGAGGTCAGTGCCATGGACCCGCGCGAAAGTCGCCACGCGTCCATTGATCTGTTCTTCCGCGACCTGGCTGATGTGCACCGCGAACGTGCCTTCTGCCTGGTGCTGTCGGGCTCTGGTTCGGACGGTGCTGTCGGGTTGTCACGTATCAAGGAACAAGGTGGCGTGACCCTGGCCCAGGCACCGGAAGACGCCGAGTTCGACGGCATGCCCCGCGCCGCCATCGACACGCGTATGGTTGACCTGGTGTTGCCGGTTGTTGAAATGCCGCAAAAGTTGCTGGAGCTGTGGCGTAACTCTCAGGAAATCAGCTTGCCTACCGCCAACGATCCCGAATTACAAACCATTGCCGCGGTATCCGAACGCGAAGCACTGGTTGCCGAACAAGTGCTGCACGACATTCTCATCCAGTTGCGCACCGGCACCGGCCATGATTTCAAACACTACAAACGCGCCACCGTGTTGCGCCGGATCGAACGCCGGATGCAAGTCACGGCCCAGCCGGACCTGGCTGCCTACTACCGCTTCCTGCAAAGCAACCCCGAAGAAACCAAGGCACTGCTGGGCGACATGCTGATCGGCGTGACCAACTTCTTCCGCGATCGTGAAGCCTTCGAAGCACTGGAGCGCGATGTCGTGCCGCAACTGGTCAGTGCCGTCGTGTCAGCGCAACCCGAGAAAGAAGAAATCCGGGTCTGGTCCGCCGGCTGCTCCACGGGCGAAGAAGCCTACAGCCTGGCCATGCTGCTGCACGATCAGTTGCAACTGGACGCCAGCAAGGCCTCGATGCAACTGTTTGCCACCGACATCGACGAGCGCGCCATCAGCGTCGGTCGGGCCGGGCTGTATCCGCAAGCGATCATTACCGACGTGCCGCCGACGCGATTGCGGCATTACTTCGTCAAGGAAGACGACCACTATCGAATTCGCAAGGAAATCCGCGAAAAAGTGCTGTTCGCCAAACACAGCCTGTTGTCCGATCCGCCCTTTTCGCAAATCGACCTGATTGTTTGCCGCAACCTGCTGATTTATCTGGATCGCGAGGTGCAGCGCGAAATCCTGCAGATGTTCCACTTTGCCCTGCGTCCCGGCGGCTTCCTGTTCCTGGGCTCTTCCGAGAGCGCGGATGCGTGCCACGAATTGTTCTCCCCGGTCGACAAGCGCAACCGGATCTTTCGCGCCAAAACCGGCACGGCCAACAGCCGTCGTACCCCGACCATGCCCCGTGGCAGCTACGTGCGGACCAATGTTTCCCAGCATCCCCCGCAAAGAAACGTGCAGCGCAAACTGTCCTTCGCCGATATCCATCAACGTGCCATCGAACAGTCCGCGCCACCGAGTGTGATCATCGATGCCAACGCCGACATCCTGCACATGAGCGAAAGTGCCGGCCGTTTTCTGCGCCATGTCGGCGGTGAATTGTCACGCAATCTGCTGACGCTGATTCTTCCGGAACTGCGCCTGGAAGTCCGCACCACCTTGTTCCAAGTCCAGCAGAGCGGCCTGCCCGTCAAATCCCGCGAGGTGCCGATCAAACGCGATGAGCGGCGTTATCTGATTGATCTCGTCGCCCATCCCTACAAGGATGAAGAATCGGACGGCGAATACATTCTGGTGATTTTCGAGGAGGTCGAAGTCGACCCTTCTGAGCTGGCAGCCACTACCCAGCTACAAACGGAAAGCCAGGAGCTGTCCAACCTTGAACGCGAACTGCAACGCACCAAGCTGCACCTGCAGGACACCATCGAACAATCGGAAGTCTCCAGCGAAGAACTCAAGGCCTCCAACGAAGAAATGCAGGCCATTAACGAAGAGCTGCGCTCCGCCACCGAAGAGCTGGAAACCAGCAAGGAAGAACTGCAGTCGATCAACGAAGAGTTGCTGACGGTCAACTACGAGCTGAAAACCAAGGTCGAAGAAACCGACAAGATCAACGACTACCTGACCAACCTGATTGCCTCCACCGACATCGCCACGGTGTTTGTCGACCGCAGCATGCGCATCAAATGGTTCACCCCGCGCGCCACCGACATCTTCAGCATGTTGCCGGTGGACACCGGTCGCTCCTTGCTCGACATCACCCATCGCCTGGACTACGACAACCTGGCGGGTGACGCGGCGCTGGTGTTCGAATCGCTGAACATGATCGAACGCGAAGTCAGCAGCACCGACAACCGCTGGTACATCGCCCGCCTGCTGCCCTATCGCTCCAGCGAAGACCACATCGACGGCACGGTGCTGACGTTCATCGACATCACCAAACGTCGGGCCGCCGAAGAGGAGTTGCGCCTGGGTGAAGAACGCATGCGCCTGGTCGCCGAAAGCACCCGCGATTACGCGATCATCACCCTCGATGAACTGGGCGTGATCACCAGCTGGAACAAAGGCGCCGAACTGATCTTCGGCTACAGCAAGGCCGAGGCGGAAGGCGCTTACTACGATTTCATTTTCTCCGCCGAGGACCGCGCGGCCGGCGTGCCTGAAACCGAACTGTTGTCAGTGCGCACCCACGGGCGCAGCGAAGACGAGCGCTGGCACCTGCGCAAGGACGGCAGCCGGTTCTTTTGCAGCGGGGAAGTCACGCTGCTCAGTGGCGACAATCTTCGCGGCTACGTAAAAATCGCCCGGGACCTGACCGGCCACAAACGCCAGCACGAAGAACAGAGCCAGCAACTGGCCGAGACCCGCAACACCAATTACCTCAAGGATGAGTTCTTCGCGGTCATGTCCCACGAGCTCAAGCATCCGCTGAACCTGATCCAGCTCAACGCAGAACTGCTGCGCCGCTTGCCGGTGACCCAATCGGTGGCACCTGCGGCCAAAGCAGTGAACACCATCTGTGATGCGGTCACCAGCCAGGCACGGATCATTGATGATCTGCTGGATGTCGCCCGGGTCCGGACCGGCAAGCTCAAGTTGCAGCCGGTCGCTGTGGATCTGGCCCGTGTGCTGCGCGACATCCACACCGTTGTCCTCAACGAACAGAACGACGTCACGGTTGAATTGCGGGTGCCCTCAGACGCGTTAATTGTCCAGGCCGACCCGACGCGCCTGGAACAGATCATCTGGAACCTGGTGAACAACGCACTCAAATTCACGCCGCCCAAGGGACGTGTGCAACTGATCGCCAGCCAGGCCGGGAACATGGCGCGGCTGGACGTCAAAGACAACGGGGCCGGCATTGCGGCCGAGAACCTCGAACACGTATTCGACCTGTTTGGCCAGGCTGAAAAGCAGCACGCCACCCACAGCCGTGAAGGGCTGGGGATTGGCTTGTCGCTGGTCCGCCAGTTGACTGAAGCACAACGGGGGACGGTTGAGGTGAGTTCTGCCGGGGCGGGAACGGGCTGTACGTTCACCGTGTACCTGCCACTGGCCAATACCGAAGGTGAGGTTCAATCCCCCGTCCGGATTGAAGAGGTCTCCGGAAGGCTGAGCGGCTTGACCATCCTGCTGGTGGACGACTCCGCCGATGTACTGGAAACCCTGAAAATGCTGCTGGAAATGGAAGACGCGCACGTGGTTGCCTTCGACCGTCCGGGGGCGGCCCTGGACGCGGCCAAGAGCACCCGTTTCGACCTGATCATCTCGGACCTGAGCATGCCGGTCATGAACGGCCACGAGTTGATGAACGCGTTACGTCAGTTGCCACTCGTCAAGGACGTGCCAGCCATTGCACTGACCGGCTATAGCGCCCACAGCGACATTCAAAAGTCCCGGCAATCGGGCTTTGACCAGCACATCGGAAAACCGGTGTCCTACGATGACCTGATCGAAACCATCGAGGCCTTGCGAAACCCGCAACGCTGAGGCAGCGTCAGCTCAAGTAGGCACGCTGTACGCAGGCGCGCCGGTCTATCGCCTGCCTGAGCCGCTCCTTGTGATCGACCCAGACCTTGGGGTCAACCTTGGTTGAGCGCATCAAGTCCAGCATGGCCGTCTTGGCGGCCAGGTACTCCGACCAGGCATCATCAGACCTGAGCTTCAAAGATTCGCGCTCGGTCATTTCCATGCGCCGCAGCGCCAGTACCGACTCATCGGTAATCACCGGACTCAAAGTCAATTGCACTCGGTGCGGCGCGACGAACTTGCGCGTATCCGCCACAATCTCCCTCGCCCGTTGAGCGCCCCACTTCAACGCAATGCAGTAATGCTCACCGACACGCCGGTCATGAAATTCCTCGCAAATCGCCCAGCCGTCAGTGCCATAGACGCCCACAAATACCTGAGTAACCCCCTCCTGACTGGCCCGCGCCTGTACCTCGATCTGCACACCATCGTCCAGCACTTCATCATGGGTATGAAGGGGCAACCGCGTGTTGGTCCATAACCAGAATTTGGCGCCTCTTCGTCGCATCGATTTCGCTCCATGAGTTGTCTCTGGAGTAAGGCACAGCAATGACCGACTTTCCAATGTAGATCGTCGGGTGATCGGGCATAAAAAAGCCCCGCCGAATCAATATTCTGGCGGGGCTTTTCAACAGCTTGAGCGCTGAAATTTTTATGGTGTCCCAGGGCAGGTTCGAACTGCCAACCTTCCCCTTAGGAGGGGGATGCTCTATCCAATTGAGCTACTGAGACACAAGTCGCTCGCGAGAAACGCGGCGCGATGGACGGCGTGCATGTTAACGGGCAAGCCTGCTTTTGTCATGTCGTCCGTAGGGCTTTTTAAGTGTAGGCAGACGCCACGCGACGGTGCGGCATTGTTACCGTGCAAATTGCATCACCCTAAAAAGCCATCATTGCAAATTGCAATGCAGGTTTCTCGAACAAATATCTTAATTAATTGTTTTTAAAGGATTTAATAGCCGCCAAACTCTTGGCATGCGGGGTGCTTTAGCTGTTCTCAAAGAACAACGGAGGCCAGCCTCATGAACAGCGCCCTTTTACTCTCGAATGCGATCGCTCTGGCGGTTTTGTTGGGTTTTCATTTTGTCCCCGAGAGCGGCGCTGAGCCGGTTGCCCAACGCATGCCTCATTACCTCCAGGTACAGAAGGCGCCTCAATTGGCAGTGATGAGCGATCAGCACGGTTTTGTCAGCCAAGAGGTGAGCCAGGATAACATCCTGCTGCCGGCCCAATCTTCCGAACGCTTGGTATTTTGATTCATCCATCAGGAGCACAGCATGTCCAGATCAGCCGCAGGATTTTTCGTCCTTGCCTTACTGAGCGGCATTCTTCATCTGTCATTGGTCCAGGATTCGGCTGTCACCCTGCCCTTGATTGCCTGCGGCATTTTCGGCGCGCTGTTCGTGCTGGCGCTGATTGCCGGGCGCAAGATCAAGTTCGATCCGGTTTTGCGCTGACACTTAGCAGATTCAAAAGATTGGCAACGGTGGTAGCAAGATCGCCGGAATTATCCAGTCGATGGATCGGCGTATCACCGATTAAATCGTCAGCCGTGAACAACTCGTTTCGGCGCAGTCTCGCCTCGATCTGCGCAATACTTTCACGGCCCCGCCGCAGCAGACGTTCTCTCAGGACCGCATCCTTGACGGTCAACAGTACCGGCAACAACGTCGGATAGCGATTTAGTGCCTCATTCAGATGGCCGCGCGAACCATTGATCAACACGTGGCGACCGGCCTTGAGCCAGTGGTCTATCTCGATCGGAATTCCGTAATCCAGGCCATTGGCATTCCACGACAACGTAAAGTCGCCCGCGCTCCTGCGGCGCTCGAATTCTTGACGGGACACGCCGATGGCATCCTCACCCACGGACTCGGCCGACCGGGTAATGACCCGGCGCACCACTTCGCAATTCAGTGCCTGCAGAGGTTCTCGAACGGCTTCGATTAGGCTGTCCTTGCCGGATCCGGAAGGCCCTATCAAGTAAATCAGCCTGCCATCCATCCTGAAATCGCCTCCCAAACCACGTCTGCCACTAGTAAATCGGCCATTTGCCACTATCCTGTATAAGGTAAGGAATCATGATCGAGTCCGCATAGCATGCACCTTCAGGCGTCTTCGGACATCACCCGTTGGGTAAGCGGACGCGGCCAGCGATACGGACCAGGACAAACTTTTCAAACCAGTCCGCATTTTTGATAATTGGTGCTGGCATAACGCCTTTATCCAGTTCAATATTTGTCACAGAATTGACGCCAATGAACTAGCTACTTTGAGGCATGATGCGAGCCTCTATCAATTCAGGTTGAACATTTGGCCAGAGTCCTTGTCCTATCAGACATCCTGCGGCCAATCCCGAGAACCGCTCCCCTGAACTAACCGGTTAAATATATGCGCCCATTGAAACAGGCAATTTATTCCAGCCGTACGGCTGACAAGTTCGTCGTACGTCTGCCAGACGGAATGCGTGAACGCATTGCCGAGGTGGCTCGCAATCATCATCGCAGCATGAACTCCGAAATCATTGCGCGCCTTGAGCAGAGTCTTATTCAGGAAGGCGCACTGGGCGAAGAATTGAGCATGCGCCTGGACAGTCCGGAGCTGTCATTGCACGAACGTGAACTGCTGCAACGCTTCCGCCAACTCTCCCACCGCCAGCAAAACGCTCTTGTTTCGCTGATTGCCCATGACGCCGAAATGGCCGCAGACGCAACCTGATTCATCCGAAAGCTCAAGCCAGCCTAATCGCTGGCTTTTTTTTGCCTGAAATTCGGGCATAAAAAACCCGCCGATTGGCGGGTTTTTAAACGCAGGCAAGTCAGAGCAGGAAAATCGTCGCCAGCCCGAGGAAGATGAAGAAGCCGCCGCTGTCGGTCATGGCGGTGATCATCACACTGGCACCCATCGCAGGATCGCGACCAAGCCGCGCCAGGGTCATGGGAATCAATACCCCCATCAACGCCGCCAGCAACAGGTTGAGCGTCATGGCGGCGGTCATCACCACACCAAGGGACCAACTGCCATAAAGCAGGTAGGCGACAACGCCGATCACTCCGCCCCAGACCAGGCCATTGATCAGGCCTACCGCCAACTCCTTGCGCATCAGGCGCGACGTATTGCCGGTACTCACCTGGTCCAGCGCCATGGCCCTGACGATCATGGTGATGGTCTGGTTACCCGAGTTGCCACCGATACCCGCCACGATCGGCATCAATGCCGCCAGCGCTACCAGCTTCTCGATGGAGCCTTCAAACAGACCGATTACCCGGGATGCGATAAACGCAGTGATCAGGTTGATCGCCAGCCAGGCCCAACGGTTACGCAGGGACTTCCAGACCGACGCAAAAATATCTTCTTCTTCGCGCAGACCCGCCATGTTGAGAACTTCATTTTCGCTCTCTTCACGAATCAGGTCGACCATTTCATCGATGGTCAGACGGCCGATCAGCTTGCCGTTCTTATCGACCACGGGTGCCGAGATCAAGTCGTAACGCTCGAACGCCTGAGCGGCATCGTAGGCATCTTCGTCCGGGTGAAAACTCACCGGGTCGCTGGCCATGACTTCAGAAACCTGTTTTTCCGGGTCGTTGACCAGCAAACGCTTGATCGGCAACACACCCTTGAGCACACCGTCGTAATCGACCACGAACAGTTTGTCCGTGTGGCCCGGCAGCTCCTTGAGGCGACGCAGGTAGCGCAATACCACTTCGAGACTGACGTCCTCACGGATCGTCACCATCTCGAAGTCCATCAGCGCACCGACCTGCTCCTCGTCATAGGACAACGCGGAACGAACGCGCTCACGCTGTTGACCATCGAGGGTTTCCATCAGCTCGTGGACGACGTCTCGCGGCAGCTCGGAGGCCAGGTCAGCAAGTTCGTCGGCATCCATGTCCTTGGCTGCAGCCAGGAGCTCATGATCGTCCATGTCGGCGATCAGGGTTTCACGAACAGAGTCGGATACTTCAAGCAGGATGTCGCCGTCGCGATCAGCCTTGACCAATTGCCAGAGCGTCAGACGATCGTCCAGCGGCAAGGCTTCAAGGATGTAGGCAACGTCGGCGGAGTGCAGATCATCGAGCTTGCGTTGCAGCTCGACGAGGTTTTGCCGGTGAACCAGGTTCTCGACCCGGTCGTGATGCGGACCTTCCTGGCGATGAGTCAGGTCTTCGACCACCCGTTGACGCTGCAGCAGCTCAACGACTTGAGCGAGGCGGTCTTGCAGGCTTTCTTGCGTTTTCTTTACTTCAACTTCAGACATAGGCGAACTCCACTCCCAGCAGCGGGGCACGCCGGAAGGATCAATCAGTCAATTCATGATTGGAAAAACGGTTTACTGAGTAACTACTGGGTAAGTCCATGGAGGTATTCCACAAGCCCCGGCGGGGCTGACGGGCGCAATGATACACCGCCCGACGGTTTTAAACGTTAAAAAATAGCGGCTGAAACAAGCGCTTGCGAGACAAACCTGAGCACCGTCCTGATTCATGAAAATGCGACGACTCATTCTGAAAAGAAAACACACCAGCGTTGAAAAATGTAGCGGCTACCCTTGAGATGGACCGTCAAGGAGGACGTTTAATGCCATCGAATGCACAATGTTTTTTGCTGATCGCCCTGCTCTGCCCGCCAGCCGGGACGTTTGCCGCGACCGTTCACCGATGCGAGGCCGCCAATGGGCGCATTACGTTTACCACGTTGAGCTGTGCGGCCGGAGACAGCCGTTCGCTCCAGGATGTCCGCACTTTCACGCCCGGCAGTACGATCTCATTGATGCCCGAAGCGGACATTCGCGAAACATCAGGTATGAAAGTCAAAAGGAGAGATCCGACGGTCGTCGGTCAGACCAAGGACAAGTGTGGAGACCTGATCAGCGCCCGGGAGCGTCGGGAAGCGATCATCAATCAGCGGGTAGTCGCCGGCATGAATCAACAGGATGTCGAAAGCGCCCTCGGCAAACCGGACAAGATCACTATTCGCAATTCGGCCACGAGTTACCGTTACGACCCCAAGCGGGGTCGTAGCGCACATGTCGAGTTCGATGAGAAAGGATGTACCAAGGGAAAAGCCAAATCCCAGACGGCAAAAAGCCCGCGTTAAACGCGGGCTTTTTGGTGTTTGGTGCACTCGACAGGATTCGAACCTGTGACCGCTCGGTTCGTAGCCGAGTACTCTATCCAGCTGAGCTACGAGTGCATTTGTGTTTTTATACCAGATCACAACTGGTTAAAGCCAAGTCATTCACATTACTGCAAACAACTCTTAAATGGTGCACTCGACAGGATTCGAACCTGTGACCGCTCGGTTCGTAGCCGAGTACTCTATCCAGCTGAGCTACGAGTGCATTTGTTGCCGCGCATTATAGGCCGTCGAATCTTTTTGTAAAGCGCTTTTTCTAGTAATTTCAACCACTTACCGAATAAGCCAGATAACAACGTACTACGCAAATAATGGCGGAGAACGGGGGATTCGAACCCCCGACACCCTTTTGAGGTGTACTCCCTTAGCAGGGGAGCGCCTTCGGCCACTCGGCCAGCTCTCCGCAACACGGGGCGTATATTAACCAGCTTTATCCCCGTTTGCAAACATAAAAAACGATAAAAATTAATGGCTTGGTTCTTCGTCCTTCTCTTTCTTTATACGCAGGTAAATTTCCTCACGGTGGACCGCAACCTCTTTCGGGGCGTTGACACCGATACGCACTTGATTTCCTTTGACGCCGAGCACGGTCACGGTGATTTCGCCATCACCAATAATCAGGCTTTCTGCGCACCGACGAGTCAGAATCAGCATACCTTTCTCCTCACGCATTTCATTTCAGGGACAACAGTCTGCAAAAAAAAGGCACTCGACCTACAACCTGAACGATCGCAGCCCTACATGCCTGAGTATTGACTAGCGCGGGCAAAAGAACAGCTTCAGGCCGCACCATTCAAAAAAACAAAGGGCGCGGTCAGACCGCGCCCTTCGGCAAACGCATCACTCGCCCTGTCGGGCCGGCGCGTCCAGTTCGAAAGCCGTGTGCAGAGCGCGCACAGCCAATTCCAGGTACTTCTCTTCGATCACTACGGAGACTTTGATTTCCGAAGTCGAGATCATCTGGATGTTGATGCTTTCTTTGGCCAGGGATTCGAACATGCGGCTGGCCACGCCTGCGTGGGAGCGCATGCCGACGCCGACGATCGAGACCTTGGCGATCTTGATGTCGCCAACGACTTCACGGGCACCGATCTCGCGAGCGGTGTTTTCCAGCACGGTTTGCGCGGCCTGGAAGTCATTGCGGTGCACGGTGAAGGTGAAGTCGGTGGTGTTATCGTGCGCAACGTTCTGCACGATCATGTCGACTTCGATGTTCGCGGCACTGATCGGGCCGAGAATCTTGAATGCAACGCCCGGGGTGTCTGGCACGCCACGGATGGTCAGCTTGGCTTCATCGCGATTGAAAGCGATGCCGGAAATGATCGGCTGTTCCATGGTTTCCTCTTCATCAATAGTAATGAGGGTGCCCGGACCCTCCTTGAAGCTGTGCAGTACGCGCAGCGGAACGTTGTACTTGCCGGCGAACTCGACCGCACGGATCTGCAACACCTTGGAACCGAGGCTGGCCATTTCCAGCATCTCTTCGAAGGTAATCTTGTCCAGGCGCTGAGCCACGGACACCACACGCGGGTCGGTGGTGTAGACGCCGTCGACGTCGGTGTAGATCTGGCATTCGTCAGCCTTCAAGGCCGCCGCCAGCGCCACGCCGGTGGTGTCGGAACCGCCACGACCGAGGGTGGTGATGTTGCCGTGTTCGTCGACGCCCTGGAAACCGGCGACAACCACCACACGACCTGCCTTCAGATCACCGCGAATCTTCTGATCGTCAATCTGCAAGATACGCGCTTTATTGTGCGCGCTGTCCGTCAGAATCCGCACCTGATTGCCGGTGTAGGACACCGCTGGCACACCGCGCTTGATCAGCGCCATGGCCAACAGCGCAATCGTCACCTGCTCACCGGTCGAGACGATCACATCCAGCTCGCGAGGAACCGGTTGGCCGTCACCACTGATTTGCTTGGCCAGATCGATCAGACGGTTGGTTTCGCCGCTCATTGCAGACAGCACAACCACCAGGTCATCGCCGGCATCGCGGAATTTCTTAACCTTGTCGGCGACCTGCTCGATTCTCTCGACAGTGCCGACCGAGGTGCCTCCAAATTTCTGTACGATCAAAGCCATTTCAAAGCCGCCTCTGCCCATGAAGGGCGCCCAAATAATCACTCAAACAGCGTTGCGGCCCGCTACTAGACTGCGGGCCGGAGACACTGCCTTATAAACCCTGCTCTACAAAGGGAACGGTCAGGGCCAATGCCACATCCAGTGCGCCAGCGTCAGTACCACCGCCCTGCGCCATGTCTGGACGACCACCGCCCTTCCCGCCCACTGCCGCAGCGGCTTGCTTCATCAAATCACCGGCTTTGAGTTGGCCAGTCAGGTCTTTGGTTACGCCAGCAACCAGAACGACCTTTTCCTCATGGACACTGCCGAGCAGGATCACTGCGCGGCCGAGTTTGTTCTTCAGTTGATCGACCAGCGCCAGCAGCGCCTTGCCGTCCTGACCGTCCAGACGCACGGCCAACACTTTCACGCCTTTGACGTCCAGAGCGGAAGCCGACAGATCGTCGCCCGCTGCGCTGGCAGCCTTGGCCTGCAACTGCTCGAGCTGCTTCTCCAGCAGACGGTTGCGCTCCAGCACAGCCGACAGCTTGTCGATCAGGTTGTCGCGGCTGCCCTTGACCAGGTTGGCCGCTTCCTTGAGTTGTTCTTCGGCAGCGTTCAAGTATGCCAGCGCCGCGGCGCCGGTGACCGCTTCGATACGACGCACACCGGAAGCCACACCGCCTTCACTGATGATTTTCAGCAGACCGATGTCGCCGGTACGGTTGGCGTGGATGCCGCCGCACAGCTCGACGGAGAAATCACCGCCCATGCTCAGCACGCGCACGTTGTCGCCGTACTTCTCGCCAAACAGCGCCATGGCGCCTTTTTTCTTGGCGGTTTCGATGTCGGTTTCTTCGGTTTCAACGGCGGAGTTCTTGCGAATCTCGGCGTTGACGATGTCTTCCAGCGCCTTCAGTTGCTCAGGCTTGATGGCCTCGAAGTGGCTGAAGTCAAAGCGCAGGCGCTGACTGTCGACCAGCGAGCCCTTCTGCTGGACGTGCTCGCCCAGCACCTGACGCAACGCGGCGTGCAGCAAGTGCGTCGCCGAGTGGTTCAGCGAAGTGGCGTGACGCACATCGGCTTCGACGTGGGTTTCAACCGGCGAACCGATCGTCAGGCTGCCCGACGCCAGTACACCGTGGTGCAAGAACGCACCGCCGGTCTTGGTGGTGTCGCGCACGTCGAAACGGCCGTTGCTGCCTTGCAGATAACCACAGTCGCCGATCTGACCACCGGATTCAGCATAGAACGGGGTCTGATCGAGAACGACCACGCCCTCTTCGCCTTCACTCAAGACGTCGACCGACTGCCCTTCTTTATAGAGAGCAACGACTTTCGCCGAACCGCTGGTAGCGTGGTAGCCGGTGAATTCGGTGGCGACGTCAACCTTGACCAGGCTGTTGTAGTCCATGCCGAAGGAACTGGCGGAACGGGCACGGACGCGCTGAGCTTCCATTTCGCGTTCGAAGCCTTCTTCGTCGATGGTCAGGCTGCGCTCGCGAGCGATGTCGCCGGTCAGGTCCATCGGGAAGCCGTAGGTGTCGTAGAGTTTGAACACGACATCGCCCGGCACCACGTCGCCTTTGAGTTCGGCCAGATCCTGCTCGAGGATTTTCAGACCGTGCTCCAAGGTCTTGGAGAACTGCTCTTCTTCGGCTTTCAGGACGCGCTCGATGTGCGCCTGTTGGGATTTCAGCTCAGGGAAGGCTTCGCCCATCTCGGCGACCAGTGCCGCAACGATCTGGTAGAAGAAGCTGCCCTTGGCGCCCAGTTTGTTGCCGTGACGGCAGGCGCGACGAATGATCCGGCGCAGCACGTAGCCGCGACCTTCGTTGGACGGCAGCACGCCGTCGGCAATCAGGAAGCCGCAAGAACGAATGTGGTCGGCGACGACTTTCAGGGAAGCCTGGTCGTCGTTGGTGCAACCGATGGCCTTGGCCGACGCGCTCAGCAGGCTCTGGAACAGGTCGATTTCATAGTTCGAGTGAACATGCTGAAGCACGGCACTGATCCGCTCCAGGCCCATGCCGGTGTCGACCGACGGTGCTGGCAGCGGGTGCAACACGCCATCGGCGGTGCGGTTGAACTGCATGAACACGTTGTTCCAGATTTCGATGTAACGGTCGCCGTCTTCTTCCGGCGAGCCCGGTGGGCCGCCCCAGATGTCGGCGCCGTGATCGTAGAAAATCTCGGTGCAAGGACCACACGGGCCGGTATCGCCCATGGTCCAGAAGTTGTCGGATGCGTACGGCGCGCCCTTGTTGTCGCCGATGCGAACCATGCGCTCGGCCGGAACGCCGATTTCCTTGGTCCAGATGTCGTAGGCCTCGTCATCGCTGGCGTAGACGGTGACCCAGAGCTTTTCTTTCGGCAGGTTCAGCCACTTCTCGGAGGTCAGGAAGTTCCAGGCGTAGGTGATGGCGTCACGCTTGAAATAATCACCGAAGCTGAAGTTGCCCAGCATTTCGAAGAAGGTGTGGTGACGGGCGGTATAACCGACGTTTTCCAGGTCATTGTGCTTGCCGCCGGCGCGCACGCATTTCTGGCTGCTGACGGCGCGGGTGTACGCGCGCTTTTCCTGGCCCAGGAAGCAGTCCTTGAACTGGTTCATCCCCGCGTTAGTGAACAGCAGGGTTGGGTCGTTGCCCGGAATCAAAGAGCTGGAGGCTACACGGGTGTGGCCTTGCTCTTCGAAGAAGCGAAGGAAGGCTTCACGGATTTCTGCGCTTTTCATTATGTTCTTCCACGGAGGCTGCGGCCAAAGGCCTGTGCGAAACGTCAACAGACGAAGCGACGGCAAAGGGCCGCATTATATCGGCCCTGCGCGCGGGGTACAGCGTGTTTATACGATAGAAACGGTCAATTGGACGGCTAACGCGGTCAGTTGCGCGAAAACTCGACGAATGTCGCGACGACTTGCTCGATTTGAGCGCGGCTGACGTCCATGTGCGTGACCATTCTAAGGCGGCCGGCAGCGCTGAGCTTGATGCCACGCTCGGCGGCGAAGGCTTTGATCGCTTCGGCCTTGTCACCCATCTGTACGTAAACCATGTTGGTCTGCACCGGCTCGACCTCATAACCCGCCGCTCGCAGGCCTTCAGCCAGAAATTGGGCATTGGCGTGGTCGTCGGCCAGGCGCTGAACGTTGTTATCCAGGGCGTACAGACCTGCTGCCGCCAGAATACCGGCCTGGCGCATGCCGCCACCCACCATCTTGCGCAGGCGACGCGCCTTGCCGATCAACTCCGCCGAGCCGCACAGCACCGAACCGATCGGCGCGCCCAGGCCTTTGGACAGGCAGACCGAGACCGAATCGAAATACTGAGTGATCTCCCGGGCATCGACACCCAGTTTGACCGCCGCGTTGTAGAGCCGGGCGCCATCGAGGTGCAGCGCCAGGCCATGTTCACGGGTGAAACTGCGTGCCTGGGCCAGATACTCCAATGGCAGAACTTTCCCCTGCATGGTGTTTTCCAGCGCCAGCAAACGGGTACGGGCGAAATGGAAGTCGTCCGGCTTGATCGCGGCCGCCACGTGGGCCAGGTCCAGCGAACCGTCGGCCTGTACTTCCAGTGGTTGCGGCTGAATCGAACCGAGCACCGCCGCACCGCCACCTTCGTATTTATACGTGTGAGCCTGCTGGCCGACGATGTATTCGTCACCACGTTCGCAATGAGCCATCAGGCCCAGCAGGTTGCTCATGGTGCCCGTCGGAACGAACAGCGCCGACGCAAAACCCAGCCGTTTGGCCAGTTCGGCTTCCAGACGATTGACCGTCGGATCTTCGCCATAAACGTCGTCACCGGTGGCCGCGTTGGCCATCGCGTTGAGCATCCCTGCGGTCGGTTGGGTGACGGTGTCGCTGCGAAGATCGATAACACTCATGAATCTGGCCTCGGTAAGCAGGGAAAATCCCTTTCAGGTAGGAGTTACTGCGGTCATGCCGACGAATAATCAACCCTTGGGCAAGTAAAAGACGGGTTGAGCCAACGAAAAACTCGATAGCAATCATCAGAAAGCAGCAATGCGCCCATACGAAATATGTGTTAAAAACGCTTCGCCGCCAAACAATCTGGCGGCAAAAACGTTCTCAGGGCGGGGTGCAACTCCCCACCGGCGGTAATTGCGCGCAATGCGCATAGCCCGCGAGCGCTTGGCGGCAGCACGGCTTCGGCGGTGTTAGACGGCAAGGTCAGCAGACCCGGTGTGATCCCGGGGCCGACGGTCATAGTCCGGATGAAGAGAGAACGGGATTGGCGCCAAAGGGCCGTCCGCAGGCATTCGTGCGAGCGTGCGTACCCTTAAATCCCATTCGATTCATATGCCCTGTTTTTTACATAAACAGGAGTCAGAACATGCAACCCACCGCAATCGATAGCAAAAGCAAAAACCATCAGGGCGAGCGCGTCGCGTTCATCCAGGCCTGCTGGCACAAGGAAATCGTCGATCAGAGCCGTAAAGGTTTCGTCGCCGAAATGATTGCTCAGGGTTATCAAGAGTCGGAGATCGACTTCTTCGAAGTCGGCGGCGCCTTTGAAATTCCGCTGCACGCCAAGCTGCTGGCCAAATCCGGTCGTTATGCCGGCATTGTTGCCGCTGGCCTGGTGGTCGATGGCGGGATCTACCGTCACGAGTTCGTCGCCCAGTCGGTGATCAGCGGCCTGATGCAGGTTCAGCTGGAAACCGAAGTACCCGTGTTCTCGGTGGTTTTGACCCCGCACCACTTCCATGCCGGCGAAGAGCATCAGAAGTTCTTCTTCGAGCATTTCGTGCACAAGGGTCAGGAAGCGGCGAAGACTTGCGCGGATACGCTGCACAAGACACGTGCGTTGCGTCGCAGTGAACCCCGCGCAGTAGCCGTCTAAACACAACACCTGTGATCTGGGTGAGGTCTTTGGCTTCACCCGAACCCAATGTGGGAGCGAGCCTGCTCGCGAAAGCAGCTTAACATTCAACGATGATGTTGTTTGTTAGTCCGCCTTCGCGAGCAGGCTCGCTCCCACATGGGTTTTATGGTGGGCTTGAGGTCGGTCAGGCGAGGTTTTCGTCGGTAGCGGGCACGATCAGAATGCCGGCACGCAGGCCATTCTTGACCTTGGGATTCGGGAAGATGATCCGGGCGCCCTCCTCCTCGATGATCCAGCGCGTTTGGGCGATGTCTTCGGCCAGCACATAACCCACGTCCAATTCCGAAAAATTCTCGATGTCTGCCGGCAGGTTCAGGCGGAAGCTATCGCTGTGCTTGATGATTTCCCGCGCCACGCTGAACAACTGCAAACCGTCCAGGCTTTCGTCGTTCAGCGGCGGCTCGCTGCCTTCGATGATCTGCTTCAGACGGGTTTCGAGCAGTGAGACGTTAACACCCTCGTTCTGCCCGAACGGCCGCGCCTTGCCCAACTCGAGGGTGAAAGACTCGGCATCGAGCTTGTCATAGGTGTAGGAGCTGAAAACGATAGACGGCTTGTTCTGTAGCAGCACCGCTTCCATGCCGGCAGCGCGCAGGCGGCCCAGTTCCTGACGGGAATGCTGGCGGCCCTCTTTCCAGGGATACAGGGCGAACTGCTCGATTTTCGAGCCGCGAATCGCGGTGTGCAGGTCGTAATGCAGACGGTCGCGGTCCGGCAGGCTGAAGAAACTCGCCGCCAGCCGCTCCAGCTCACAGGCACGCAGGGCTTCAGAGCCGCTGCTTTGTTCGTGACGGCCGTTGAACAGCCGATTGACGTCCTGTTCGACGTAACGCTCGCCTTTGCGAATCGCTTCGGGATTGCCGAACAGGAACAGAATACGTGCGCTCGGCTTGAGGTCGCCGCGGGCGATGTCATGCAACAGGCGATCGAGCAACTCGATCGGCGCTGTTTCATTGCCATGGATACCGGCCGAAAGCAGCAGGTCCAGGCCATTGTCGCGAGCCTCGGGTGGCCGGACTTCCAGCGCACCTTCGCTCAACCAGCGCATCCGCACGCCTTCGACAGTCAGTTGAGTCTTCTCCGCCGGTTCGCGGCCGGCGAGGGTCAGTTCAAGCAGTTTGCCGAGGGCGAGCATAGAGCGGTTTCCTTAGTGGTCGTGTGCGCAATCCGGGCCGTGCACGTGGTCTTCGTCACCGACTTCAGCCGGTTCCATCTCCAGTTGCAGACTTACCAGATTAGTCGCCAATGGGCGCAGCAGCAGGTTTGCGTATTCAGCGTCACCTTCTTCGACGTCCACGCCGATCAACAATTGGCCGCGGCCGTCTTGCTGAATCCACAGCTCTTTGCCTTGCCACATGACCGCGACGCGGGTGCAGGAAGTTTCCAGTTGCGTGCCGTCGGTGTCTTCAAGGATCAGCTGCAGGGTATCGCTCATGTCTTTTTACGCTCTCTTAAGGAGATAAGCGGCGCATGCAGCGCCGGCTTTCAATTGATCTGGAATGGATAAACCGCGCCCAGTTTAAGGATTTGCGTCAGTTCATCCAGTGCCGTCCGGCACTCAAGCAGCAATTGCGGGTCCGCGAGATCGTTTTCGGTCATGCGGTCACGGTAGTGCTTGTCGACCCATTCGGTCAGCGTGCCGTACAACGGTGCCGTCATGATAACCCCTGGGTTGACCGCCGCCAGTTCGGTTTCATTCAGCGCGACGCGCAACCGCAGGCAAGCCGGGCCACCGCCGTTCTGCATGCTCTGCTTGAGATCAAAAACTTTCACTTCGCGGATCAGGCCGCCAGAGCTGGTCAAACCTTGCAGGTACTGCCAGACGCGCTCGTTGCCACGGCATTCTTCCGGCACGATCAACAGCATGGAACCGTCAGGACGCGACAGCAGCTGGCTATTGAACAAGTAGGAACGAACCGCGTCTTCCACGGTTACCGCGGAACGCGGTACACAGATCGACTGAAATTTCCCACCGACTTTGGCGAGTTTGCTTTGCAATTCAGCGAGCATCTGCTCGGTGTCGAGGAACGCGTCCTCGTGATAGAACAGCACCTCGCCGTTACCCACCGCGATCACGTCGTTGTGGAACACGCCCTGATCGATCACCGAAGGGTTCTGCTGGGCGTAGACCACGCCGTCATCGCTCAAGCCGTGCAGACGGGCAACGGCCTGGGACGCTTCAAGGGTCTGGCGCGCCGGGTATTTCTGCGGTGCCGGGTAACGGGTGTCGAACGCGCTGCGACCGAACACGAAGAACTCGACGCCAGCTTCGCCGTATTCACGGCAGAAACGGGTGTGGTTGGCCGCGCCTTCGTCACCGAACTGCGCCACGGCCGGCAATGCGGCGTGGTGAGCGAAGTGCTTCTGATCAGCGAACATCGCTCCCAGCACGCGGCTGGTGGTCGGGTGTTCGATGCTGCGGTGGTATTTGCAGTTGAGGTTGGCCGCGGTGAAATGCACACGGCCATCCGCGGTATCGGCGCTCGGGCTGACCGTGGCGGCGTTGGCCACCCACATGCTCGACGCCGAGCAACTGGCCACCAGCAATGGCATGGCGTCTTTGGCGGCTTGTTCGATTACCTGGGCGTCGGTGCCGCTGAAACCCAAGCGGCGCAGGGCTGCCACGTCCGGGCGTTCTTGTGGTGCCAGCACGCCCTGTTGAAAGCCCATTTCCATCAGCGATTTCATCTTCGCCAAGCCTTGCAGCGCGGCTTCCTTCGGGTTCGAAGATTGCTGGCTGTTGCTCTGGGACGCGACGTTGCCGTAGGACAGGCCGCCGTAGTTATGGGTCGGCCCCACTAGACCGTCAAAATTGACTTCATAGGATTTCATCAGCGAGGCTCCACGAGAATCTGTTGTTATAGGCATCAAGTAACTGTTCTTTCAGACCGAGTCGCGGCCATCGCGAGCAGGCTCGCTCCCACATTGGAATGCATTTCCCTGTGGGAGCGAGCCCGCTCGCGAAAACGGTCTTACGACATGCGCACGCCTGGGGTCAGCGCGGTTGGCAAGGTCAGGCTCGGGGTTTCCAGCGAAGCCACCGGGTACGCGCAGTAATCTGCGGCGTAGTAGGCGCTGGCGCGATGGTTGCCCGAGGCGCCGACGCCGCCGAATGGGGCGCTGCTCGCGGCGCCGGTCAACTGCTTGTTCCAGTTGACGATACCGGCACGGCTTTCCAGCCAGAACTGCTGATAACGCGCTTCGGAATCCGACAGTAGACCTGCTGCCAGGCCATAGTCAGTGTCGTTAGCTTCCGCGATCGCCGCTTCAAAATCAGCGTAGCGGATCACTTGCAGCAGCGGACCGAACAGCTCTTCGTCCGGGCGATCAGCCACTGCGGTTACGTCCAGGATGCCTGGGGTCAGCAACGCGGCTTGTGCCTGAGGCTGAGTCATTTCCAACAGCGCCACGGCGCCGTTGGCCAGCAAATGTTCCTGCGCATCCATCAGCGCTTTCGCAGCGCCAAGGGAAATCACCGAGCCCATGAACGGCGCCGGTTGCTGATCGAACGCACCGACTTCAATCGTCGAACTGACCGCCACCAGGCGCGCCAGCAGCGTGTCGCCCCACGCGCCTTGCGGCACCAGCAAGCGGCGGGCACAGGTGCAACGCTGACCGGCAGAAATGAACGCCGACTGGATGATGGTATAGACGGCGGCATCAAGATCAGCCACCTCATCGATCACCAGCGGGTTGTTACCGCCCATCTCCAGCGCGAGAATCTTGTCCGGACGACCGGCGAATTGCTGGTGCAAGTGGTTGCCGGTACGACTGGAACCGGTGAAGAACAGACCGTCGATGCCCGGATTCGCCGCCAGGGCGATACCGGTTTCGCGCGCGCCTTGCAGCAGATTCAACACGCCGGCCGGCAGACCGGCTTCGATCCAGCACTTGACTGTCAGCTCGGCGACTTGCGGGGTCAGCTCGCTCGGCTTGAACAGCACGCTGTTACCGGCCAGCAGCGCCGGCACGATATGACCGTTCGGCAAGTGCCCCGGAAAGTTGTAAGGGCCGAACACCGCCACCACACCGTGTGGCTTGTGGCGCAGCACGGCGGTCGCGTCGCCCAATGGGCCGCTCTTCTCGCCGGTACGCTCGCGGTAGCTCTGCACCGAAATCGCAATCTTGTTGACCATGCTGGTGACTTCGGTCGCGGCTTCCCACAGGGGTTTGCCGGTTTCCTCACCAATGGTGCGAGCCAGTTCGTCAGCGTGATTTTTCAGCGCAGCGGCAAAGGCCTCCAGCACCGTGATGCGCTCTTCCAGGGTCCGACGGGCCCAGCCCGGAAACGCCTGACGTGCGGCTTGCACGGCCGATTCAACCTGGGCTGTGGTGGCGCCTTCACCGGCCCACAGCACTTGCTGGGTCACCGGGTTCAGCGACTGAAAGGCTTCGCCCTGACCGGCCAGCCATTCACCTGCGATGTATAGCGAATTCATTATTTCGACTCCCGAGCAGCGGACAACGGTACGGCGCGCACTTGATCGCCGGCGTTGAGTTGAAGACGTTTGGCGGTCAGCGGATCGACCACCAACGTGCCGGCGGCGAAGCGTGCGGGTGCAGCAGTGATCCGGCAGTCTTCGCGCTTGCGGTTGTGAATCAGGAACGGCGTGGCGTCGTCACCCGGCGTACCGATGGCCAGCACCAGCGCCTGGCTGTCGCGTACCGCGCGGATCTTGCCGGTTTCGCACTCCACCGCAGGGCCAGCATCGAAAATGTCGACGTAGCCTTGATAGCTGAAACCTTCGCTCTTGAGCATCGCCAGGGCCGGCTCGGTGTCCGGGTGAACCTGGCCGATCACGTTGCGCGCATCTTCCGAGAGGAAGCAGGTGTACAGCGGGAATTTCGGCATCAGTTCGGCGATAAACGCCTTGTTGCCCACGCCCGTCAGATAATCGGCCTGGCTGAACTCCATTTTGAAGAAGTGTCGGCCCAGACTTTCCCAGAACGGCGAACGCCCGGCTTCGTCGGACATACCACGCATTTCGGCGATGATCTTGTTGCCAAACAGCTGCGGGAACTCGGCGATGAACAGCATCCGCGCCTTGGCCAGCATGCGACCATTGAGACCAGTGCGGTAATCGGCGTGCAGGAACAGCGAGCACAGCTCGGAGTTACCGGTCAGGTCATTGGCCAGGAACAGCGTCGGAATTTCCCGGTAAATGTTCAGTTCTTGCGAAGCGCTGACGGTCAGGCCAACCCGGAAGTTGTACCAAGGCTCACGCAGACCGACGGCGCCGGCGATGGCGGAAATACCCACCACGCGGCCGTCATCGTCTTCGAGCACGAACAGGTAGTCCGCATCGCCCCGACCGGCTTCGCCGCGAAAGGTCTTCTCGGCCCAGCCGACCCGATGGGCCAGACGTTCTTCGTTGGCCGGCAAGGTGGTCAAGCCGGTGCCGGTGCTACGGGCCAGGTCGATCAGAGCGGGTAAATCGCTGCTGCGTACGGGACGAACGATCATGCTATCTCCTCAAACGGGCCGCTTGCGCCACCCGCGAAACTTCGCTGCTTTCTAAGCACTAAAGCAGTCGTTAAACCGCCACCAGGCGCACGCTCGCACCTTCACCGACGCCCAGGGCTTCGGCGGCTTCCAGGTCCAGGGTGACCGGTTTGCCCGGCGCGTAATCGAGCTCAAGCAATACCGCGCGGTAATCCTGCAACTGGGCGTTGGCCACCAGGTACTGACGACCGGCACCTTTGACCGGCTCGCCGATTTTCACCGGGACCACACGGCTCTGGGCGATCGAACGAATCCCCGAGACGCGGGCGTGCAGGGTCGGGCCGCCGTCGAAAATATCGATGTAATGATCGGTCTCAAAACCTTCGCGCATCAGGATGTCGAAGGTGATCTGCGCCCGTGGGTGCACCTGGCCCATCGCTTCTTGCGCGGTGTCCGGCAGCAGCGGCACATAGATCGGGTAATGCGGCATCAGCTCGGCCAGGAACGTCCGGCTCTTCAGACCGCAAAGACGTTCGGCTTCGGCATAGTTGAGGTCGAAGAAGTTGCGACCGATGGCATCCCAGAACGGCGAGTCGCCATTTTCATCGCTGTAACCGACGATCTCGGTCACCACGGAATCGGCAAAGCGCTCCGGATGGCTGGCCACGAACAGCAAGCGACCACGGGAGTTGAGTTCCGACCAGGCCGAACCCACCAGCTCCGGCAGTACGTAGAAACTGGTCAGCAAACTGTTGCCGGTCAGGTCATGGCACTGGGAGAGCACGTGGATCTTGTTATGAATCTTCAGCTCGCGGGAGGCGTGCACGAAGGTTTCATTACGGAAGCTGTAGAACGGCTCGGAATAACCGGCCGAAGCAACGATGGCCGAGCAGCCGGCCAGTTTGCCGGTGGCGGTGTCTTCGAGGACGAAGAAATAGCTCTCTTCACCGTTGAAGCTGACTTCGGCGGCGAACGAGGCTTCGCTTGCTGCGATCTTGTCGCTCAGGCGTTCAACGTCATCCGGCAAGGAAGTGACACCAATCGGGCTGTCCGCAGCCAGACGCTGTACCTCGCCCAGATCAGCCATTTGCGCGGGGCGCATCACCAGCATGGTGTCACTCCTTTCTCGAAAACTCTTATAGGAAAATAGCCCCAGACAGACCACTGAGACACTGTGGGAGCGAGCCTGCTCGCGATTGCGTCCTGTCAGGCAACAAAGTTGTTGGCTGTCAGGCCCTCTTCGCGAGCAGGCTCGCTCCCACATTGGGTCCGGTCTGGAACAAAAAATTTGGATCGACGCCTGAAACTTCAGGCCTCGAAGGGTGAATCAGGCTTGCGTCAGCTTGGCCGCAGCGCGTTCGAAGCGGTCAAGACCGGCATCGATATCGGCGTCTTCAACCACCAGGCTCGGGGCGAAACGAACTACGTCCGGCCCGGCTTGCAGAACCATCAGGCCTTCACGCTCGGCGGCGTTGAAGATGTCCTTGGCTTTACCTTTCCAGGCATCGCTCAGCACGCAACCGATCAACAGGCCCATGCCACGGACCTTGGTGAACAGGCCGTACTTCTCGCCGATCTGCTCCAAGCGAGCCTTGAACTTGTCGTGCTTGGCATTGACACCGGCCAGCACTTCAGGGGTGTTGATCACGTCGATCACAGCTTCCGCGACAGCGCACGCCAGCGGGTTGCCGCCGTAGGTGGTGCCGTGAGTGCCGACGACCAGGTGTTTAGCCAAGTCTTCGGTGGTCAGCATCGCCGCGATCGGGAAACCGCCGCCCAGGCTCTTGGCGCTGGTCAGGATGTCCGGGATCACGCCGTATTGCTGATAAGCGAACAGCTTGCCGGTGCGGCCCATGCCGGTCTGCACTTCGTCGAAAATCAGCAGCGCGTTGTGCGCGGTGCAGAGGTCACGGGCGCCTTGCAGGTATTCGAGTTCGGCCGGGATGACACCGCTCTCGCCCTGAATCGGCTCCAGCACCACGGCGCAGGTCTTGTCGGAAATGGCAGCTTTCAAAGCGGCCAGATCGTTGTACGGCACGTGGGTGATACCGGTGATTTTCGGACCGAAACCATCGGAGTACTTCGACTGGCCACCGACGTTCACGGTGAACAGGGTACGACCGTGGAAGCTGTTGAGCGCGGCAATGATTTCGTACTTCTCGCTGCCGAAACGATCGAAACCGACGCGACGGGCCAGCTTGAAGGCGGCCTCGTTGGCTTCGGCGCCGGAGTTGCAGAAGAACGCGCGCTCGGCAAACGTGGCGTTGATCAGCTTATGGGCCAGGCGCAGGGCCGGCTCATTGGTGAACACGTTGGACACGTGCCACAGCTTGTTCGCCTGTTCGGTCAATGCAGCGACCAGCGCCGGGTGCGCATGGCCCAATACGTTAACGGCAATCCCGCCGGCGAAGTCGATCAGCTCGCGGCCAGACTGGTCCCAAACGCGGGAACCGGCACCACGCACAGGAATGAATGCGGCAGGCGCATAGTTGGGAACCATTACCTGGTCGAAATCGGCGCGTTGTACCGCAGCGTGCTCAACGGACATCGGAGTCTCCTGATGAGGAACACTCGCCTGAAACTGGCGAGCTTGGTGAGGATTGTAAGGACAGTTTTCAGCCCGGCCTTGCCGCCAAGCGACAACTTCTTATAGCGCAAACCCCGGTTTCAGCCGGGTTTACGGCAATGCGACATATAGCGTCGCAAAGGCGCAGTTTAAACTGCCGGCACAGGTTATAGGCAGGGTTGTCCAGCAGTGCGGTAATTATGTACCGCACGAAGCACGCCGCTATCTGTTTTCCTTGCGTCTAATCCAAACGCTAAGGGACTGGCGCATGAACAAACACGATCACGGGCTCGCTACTCATCCGGACACTCACTACCAACACCTTTCCAGAATCCTTCCAAGCTGGGTGCTACAGGCATCGCCCAACACGCGAAGCGCTCTGAAGAATGTCACGCTCGATGTTCCCTTCCGAGGTGGCCAGGCAACCCGTCTGCATGACCAAACGCTCAAAGCACTCAGCATTGAACACTGGTCCCATCGAAACCGGCTGGACCATATGCTCGGCAAACTGCTAAACGCCCGGGACTTTGCCGCACCGCTTCTGGCCGAAGCCCTGAAAACCCGCTTCGGTCTGGAACTGGACGTCAAGACAACCTTCCTGCGCCTCTACATTCCTCAGACCATTCCCTGGTTTCCAGTCAAATCCGGCGCCGCACGCACCTGGACCGTGTCATTGCTCGATGCAGCCCTGCACAACTTTCAGGAATCGGAGACGCAAAGGGGGGCCTACGAGTCCGCCTCCACCTTCATCACCGAGCCCTCACCCACAGGACAGTTCGACACGTTGCCGACGATCAAGCAGAAAATCACCCTCCCGGAATTCACCAGGCTGTGCCGGGAACTGGACATCGGCAGCCGGTACAGCGCTTACCTCAACAACAACCTGGGGGTGACCAATCCACTGATCGATGCCGTTTTGAGGCCGAACGTCAGAAACGCACACCAGGCCGCGCTCAAGTCGGCGCTGCATCTTGGGCGGCTTCGGCAAGACCTTGAAGACGATGCTTGCGACTCTATTCTCGGTCTCCTGGAAGGTCGACCCGGCATGAAACTGAACGGAGAACCGTTGCACTGTCATGACCTGACGATGATGTCTTCAGCACTGACCGGCATTGTCATTTTTGCGCCCGACCTTGAGCGTGCGCGCAAGGCCGCGCGGATCGTGGTTTACATCCCGGATGACCCTGAGCATCCCATCAAGCAGTATCCCGACACGCTGGCGTTCATGACGGAACTGACCCGCAAGTTGCGTTCGCCCGCCTATCAACAGTTTTTCAGTCGGTTTGTCGACCACCCGGAACGAGGCCACTTTTTCGCCGACCTCAATCGTCGCCTCAGCGCCGTGACCTGGCATCAGGGCCAGCATGGCAACCCGCTGCCCAATTGGCGAGATACCCCCATCGACAAACCCAACCTGCAGTTTTCGGTGAGCGCGATCAAAACCGGCCTGTGGTCCGACCTCTATCAACGACAACTGAACAAGATCCTGAATGACGCACGCACCATCGCCGTTTCCACCGCCAGCGCCGATCGAAATGCACGATGGGCACGGTGGGACGCCTTCAGCAAAATCGCTTCGACGATTCTTGAGGTGGCCGCGTTCGTTGCCCTGCCCTTTGTACCGTTCCTCGGTGAATTGACGCTGGCCTATATGGCCTGGCAGGCGCTCGACGAAACCTTCGAAGGCATCGTGGATTGGGCCGAAGGGTTAAAAAAGGAAGCGTTCGCGCACCTGATGGGCGTCGTCGAATCGGCGGTTCAACTGGGGACATTCGCTGTGGGCGGCGCCATCATCGTCGGGGAGCTCAAGCCTCTGCTGCCCCGAGACACGCTGACGTTTTTCGACAAGCTCACCCCGGTCAAGACGTCCGATGGCAAAACCCGTTACTGGAAGCCGGACCTTTCACCCTACGAGCATTCCGTGAACCTGCCGACAACGGCCAAACCCGACCACCTCGGCCTGTACTGGCATGAAGGCAAAAACCTGCTGCCCATTGAAGGCAAGCGTTATGCCGTAGAACGGAACAGCCAGACCGGTCAATTCGAGATCCAGCATCCCGACCGTGTCGATGCTTATCAACCTCCTCTGCGACACAACGGCCACGGTGCCTGGCAAACCGGACTCGAACAACCACTGAGCTGGGACAGAGAGACTGTCATGCGCCGGATCGGCCATAGCGTCGAGTCGTTTTCCAGCGTCGAGCGTGAACAGATCCTGCGTGTCAGCGGCTATCACGACAATGTGTTGCGCGAGATGCATGTCGATAACCTGCCGCCACCGTCATTGCTGACCGACGTGATCAAGCGCTTCAAAATCGATCGGGACCTGCAGACGCTTAGCGAGCAGATCGGCAGTTCAGACCCCGAGCACTATCAGGCCCTGACCCATCGCAAATCGCTGTTCGAATCTCGCTACCGGGCACTTGAAGCAACAGACAATCGAGCAGCTCAGCGACTGATCGCCGATGTACAGGGACTACCGACTGATGTGGCCCAAGAACTGGTGCGCAATGCAACAGGCTCCGAACTGCTGCAACTGCACAACGATCGTGTGCCCCGGCGCCTCAAGGACGTCGCGCAAAAAGCCATGGAGGCGGTGCGGGCGAGCCGTGCCTACGAGGGACTTTATTCTGATTCACTGGAAACCGTGGATACCCACCGGCTGGCCTTGCACAGCCTGGATTCGCTGCCCGGCTGGCCCGATACCCTGCGTATCGAGGTGAGGGATTATTCCCATGACGGAGTGCTGCGCGACAGCATTGGCCACGCCGACGCCTCCCCCCTCAAGACACTGGTGCGCGCTGAAGACGGCACTTACCAGGTTCATGAGGGTAGCGAACTGCCCGGCGACTTTTACACAGCCATACTGCAAGCGCTGCCGGAAACGGAACGCAATGCGTTGGCCCTCTCCATTGAAGACGGCCAGTCTCTCAAACAGCGCATCGCAGCACATGCACTGGGTCAGCCGGCGTTACGTACGCTGTTTGCAAAAAATCCCCACCGCAAACCTTTCTATGACCCGACCACCATGCGCCTGCCCGGGGGGACGGAAGGTTACAGGCGCACTCACTCCAAGACACCCACCCTCAACGACAGGGTTCGCGAGGTTTATCCCGACCTGACCCAAGAGGAACTCCGGTCCGTCGTCGCCCATTTGCAACGTCACCCCGATGGCGCTCGCGTAGAGCTTTCTCGCCTGAGCCGAGAACTTGAACGACTGCATCAAGACCTGGACACCTGGATAAATGATGCCCCCACGGTCCACCCCGAAACCAGGCTCCCGCTCAGCGATCTGGAACAACAGGCCCAGCGGCATAACCGCCGATTGCTGGCCCAGGAAATCCAGCGTAGCTGGCGTCGACAATCGGACCGGGACCTGGACTCTCCGGGCAGCAGTGACCGATATGTACTGCGGTTCGCGGAGCCGATCCTGGGTGATCTGCCGGCACTGACTGCCGACTTCAACCACGTATCACTGCTAAGCCTTGAAGGCAGTCATGCGGAGCAAGGCATTCACGGTTTTCTGCAACGTTTCAATGGCCTTCGTCGCCTCGATTTACGCCGCTTCTCCCTGACCACCCTGCCCGATGCCATTCCCCAAATGACAAACCTCGATGCATTGGTGCTCAACGATTGCGGCATCAGGTTTGATATCGCAGCCTGGTCAAAACTGTCCTCACTGAAAAAACTGGTGATGCTGGACCTGTACAAGAACCCGTTTGAACGAGTACCCGACATCGACTCATTATCTGAACTCGTGCACCTGGACCTGAGCGACACCGGCCTGGCTGAAATTCCCGACAGCGCCATGCGACACCCCAAGCTCGACACTCTGATGCTGATGAACAACAGGATTACCGAGTTGCCTGCCGGGATATTCGACAGTGTTGTCTACGACAAGCGCGGGGTGCATCTTTCGCGCAATCCGCTCACCAACCAGGCAAGACAACTCATCAAGCATCAATACTTCGAAACCTCTTACGATTTAGGTGTCTTCGCCCCCGAGGCGGATATAGAGCGAGTCAGGGCGCTGTACCCGAATCTGGAAGTCGAGCAAGCCAGCGACCTCGTCTACGAACTGCCCGGCACACTAGAAGATGGCCGGGTAGAGCTGACAAATCTGGAAGCAGAGCTCGCTCAGCTAAGCAACGATCTGGCGGCATGGACAGCCAATCTGCCCCCCCGGCATCCACTGACGGGCGAACCCTTCAATGCGCAACAACAGCTCATCGAGCATGCAAACCGCGATGAATTCAAACAGGCACTGGAGCAGTGCTGGCGGCATGAAAGTGAGCTGGACGATTTTAATGACGCACTTGAGCCCTCCTTTGAGCTCAACATCAGCCCCGTCATAAACGGTGATCTGCCAACGCTCAGTGCCGACTTCAGTCATGTCTCGGCACTGGAGCTGCAAAGCCTCGATGGCGTGACGGGTATCGGGAGCTTCCTGGAATCCTTTCCCAACCTCAAAAGCCTCAGGCTGCGCGACTGCAACCTGGGTAATATTCCCGACGCCGTGTTCAAGATGGGTCAATTGAGGTCACTGTCCCTCCCCAACTGCCGAATCACTTTGTCACCGGAGTCGGCAAACGCATTAGCGGGAATGGAGCTGCTTGACTACCTGGATCTGGGCCATAACCCTCTGGGACAAACGCCCGACCTGAGCCAAATCAAGGAGCTCGCGACCGTCCTGCTCCATGACACCGGCATCACCAAAATTCCGCAGGGTCTGTACCAGTTGGAGGAACTGGATTGGGCCGACCTGAGCACCAACGCCATCACCGAAATGCCCAGCGACGTATTGGAACTACCCGTGGAGATCGCAGAAAACATCAACTTGCGAGGCAATCGGTTTTCTGAGGAGAGCCTGGTGCGAATGATCAGTTACTACGAACGCACGGGAGTGGATTTCGGTGTGGATGAGGTGATCAACCGAGGGGAGATGGAAGTGTCTTCCACCGATGGTTCCGAAGTCGACGAATAAAGCCGTCCTCAGCCACGCTCCGAAGGCACCGACGATAATTCAAACGGACTGCTGCTGCGCCGCTGGTTGCGATCTTCCCGCGGCGTGGCGCCGAAGAAGTTGCGGTAGGCGCTGGAGAAATGCGGCCCCGAGGAGAAGCCACACGACAGGCCGATCTGAATGATCGACTTGCTGGTTTGCATCAACATCTGCCGGGCCTTGTTCAAACGCAGTTCCAGGTAGTACTGGCTCGGCACACGGTTGAGGTATTGCTTGAAGATCCGCTCCAGCTGCCGACGGGACACGCACACATGCTGGGCGATTTCGTCGGTGGTCAACGGTTCTTCGATGTTGGCTTCCATCAGCAACACCGCTTGGGTGAGCTTCGGATGGCTGGAGCCGAGGCGGTTCTGCAGCGGAATGCGCTGGCGTTCGCCGCCTTCGCGAATGCGCTCGACCACCAGTTCTTCAGAGACCGCACCGGCCAGTTCGGCGCCGTGATCACGAGCCAGCACTGCCAACAACAAGTCGAGTACCGACATGCCGCCACAGGCAGTCAGGCGGTCGCGATCCCAGTCGAACAAATGACTGGTGGCGATGACTTTCGGGAAGCGTTCGGCGAAATCGTCCTGCCAGCGCCAGTGCACCGCCGCGCGATAACCGTCGAGCAAACCGAGTTGGGCCAACGGGTAAACACCGGCCGACAGACCACCGATCACGCAACCGGCGCGCACCAGTTGTTTCAGCGCACTGCTGAGCGCCGGCGCGAGTGTGGTCGGCGGCTCATCGGCGAGCAGGAACAGTTTCTGGAAGTTTTCGAGCTTGCCGGCCCACGGCTCACCCGGCAATTGCCAGGCCCCTTCGACCGGCGGTTCGGCCTGCAGGAACGACAGTTCGTAGACCACGTCCGGATGCACACGCTGGGCAACACGCAAGGCCTCCTCAGCCAGCGCAAGCGTCAGTGCTTTAGTGCTGGGCCAAATCAGGAAACCAATTCGATGGGCAGTCATGGGCGGGCGATCCGAAGCGAAGAACAGTGATAAAGGCATGGGCCAATGCTAGCCCGTAAATGATCACAAATCTCAAAACCAGCAGAGATCAAATGTGGGAGCTGGCTTGCTGGCCCCCCTGTAGGAGCTGCCGAAGGCTGCGATCTTTTGATCTTGATTTTTCAAATCAAAAGATCGCAGCCTCGTTTCACTCGACAGCTCCTACAGGGGGGCCAGCAAGCCAGCTCCCACAGGGGATCGGGCCAGCCTCTAGACTGCGAAGCATGCACTATCGCGGTGCACAACGGCAGTCCTGATTATTTCAAGCTGCCGGACAGGAATTGTTGCAAGCGCTCGGACTGTGGATTGACCAGCACCTCACGCGGGTTGCCGCTTTCTTCGACGACACCTTTGTGCAGGAACACCAGCTGGTTCGACACTTCACGGGCGAAGCCCATTTCGTGCGTGACCACCACCATGGTCCGACCTTCCAGGGCCAGGGCCTGCATCACCTTCAGCACGTCGCCGACCAGCTCCGGGTCGAGTGCCGACGTCGGTTCGTCGAACAGCATCACCTCAGGTTCCATCGCCAGCGCACGGGCAATCGCCACACGCTGTTGTTCACCGCCGGACATGTGACCCGGGTAGGCATCTTTACGATGCGCCACACCGACCTTGTTCAGGTAGTGCTCAGCCTTCTCGCGGGCTTCAGCCTTGGACATGCCGAGTACGTGAACCGGCGCTTCCATGATGTTTTCCAGCGCCGTCATGTGCGACCACAAGTTGAAATGCTGGAACACCATCGACAGGCGCGAACGCATGCGTTGCAGCTGTTTCGGGTCGGCGGCCTTCAGCGCGCCGTCCTTGTTGGCCACCAGTTTCAGCTCTTCGTTGTTGAGCAGAATCTTGCCCGCGTGCGGCTGCTCCAGCAGGTTGATGCAACGCAGGAAGGTACTTTTGCCGGAGCCACTGGAGCCGATGATGCTGATCACATCGCCAGCCGCCGCTTTCAGGGACACGCCCTTGAGCACTTCGTGACTGCCATAGCGTTTATGCAGGTCTTGGACTTCAAGTTTGTACATGCGGTCGGTTCTCACAAAAACAGTCAGTCAGTCGTTGAGCAAGCGCCCGTGACGCAGCGCTTCGCGCCCCGCCACCTTGGCCAGCCAGAAACCGGGTTGGGCATAACGCAGCCGTTCAATGGCAAACAGCACCCCGGACGTACCAGCACACACCGTGCTGACCCGATCCGATAACGGATCGATCACTTCGAAAATCTCGTCGCCGGCCTCGATCCACTCACCGGGTTTACGCAAAAAACTGATCACGCCCGGATGCGGCGCGAACAGCAATTCAGTGCCTTCGAACGGCAGGCCTTCGCACGCGTCGTGCGCAGGTTTCGGCCATTCGCCGCTGATCAAGCCTTGCTCAGCGAGGAACGCCAGAATGCCTTCGGCGTAAGCGCAGGCTTCAGCGCGACCGGTATCGGACTGACCACCCAGTTCAATGGTCGTCGCCAGGCAAGCCAGTGGAATCTGTGCATCCGGGAACAGACGCGACAGGCGCAACCATGGCAGCGAACACGCTTCGTCGAACGAACTGCCGCCGGAATCTTCGGCCAGCAAACCCACCTTCACGTTCAGGTGCGCGGCGAGCGAACGCCACTGCGGCCAGTGCTGCGGCAAGGCGTACATGTGCAGCGCCGCTTCGGCATCGCAATGCAAGTCCAGCACCACATCGGCGGTGCAGGCATGGCTCAGCAGAATGCGCTGCATGCCTTGCAATTGACTGGCGGCGGGCGGCAACGCGGCCAGCACATCGCTCATGGTCTGACGGATCAAGCGGATATTGGCGTGAGGATCATCGCCCAAGTGCCCGTCCAGTTCAGCGGCCACCGGCGCGCTGAGCTCGACGAAATCGCGGTTGAAATTCTTGCCGCTGCCCGCTTCGAAACGCCCCTGATGATTGCCCTGAAGCAGTTGACCAAGGCCCAGAGGGTTGGCCACCGGAACCAGCTCGATCACACCGTTGAGCAAGCCTTGGGCTTCGAGTTCGGTCAGGCGCTTTTTCAGCTCCCAGGCCGTGCGCATGCCCGGCAGTTCATCGGCGTGCAGGCTGGCCTGGATGTAGGCCTTGCGCTCGCCACTGCGCTCCTTATTGCCGAAACAGAACACCGAAATCTGGCGTTCGCTGCCCAGGTGGCTCCACGGCAATGCATGATCGAGGCGTTCCATATCAGTGCTTCCGCGGGGCCAGGTAGCCCAGCCAGCGGCGCTCGGCCAGTTTGAACATTTTCACCAGAATGAACGTCAGGCACAGGTAGAACACGCCCGCCGTGATATAGGCCTCGAACGGCAAGTAGAACTGAGCGTTGACCGTGCGCGCGGCACCGGTGATATCGATCAGGGTCACGATGGACGCCAGACTGGTGGTCTGCAACATCATGATCACTTCGTTGCTGTACTGCGGCAGCGCCCGGCGCAGGGCCGATGGCAGCAGGATCCGCTTGTACATTTTGAAGCGCGACATGCCCATGGCCTTGGCCGCTTCGATCTCGCCGTTCGGCGTGGCGCGCAGGCTGCCGGCAATGATTTCAGCGGTGTAGGCGCTGGTGTTGATGGCGAAGGCCAGGCAGGCACAGAACGTTGCGCTGGACAGCCACGGCCAGAGGAAGCTTTCACGTACCGCTTCGAACTGCGCCAGACCGTAGTAGATCAAAAACAGCTGCACCAGCATCGGCGTGCCGCGGATCACGTAGGTGAAGAGCCAGGCACTCATGTTGACGACCGCATTCTTCGAGACGCGCATCAAGCCCAGCGGCAACGCCGCCAGCAGGCCGAAGAACAGCGACAGCGCGAGCAATTTGAGGGTGGTCACCAGGCCGCCGAAGTACAGCGGCAAGGCCTCCCAAATGACGTTGTAGTCGAAGATCATAGATCAGCCGCCCTTACGCCTACCGAGTAGCGCTTCTCAAGGTGACGCAATGCCAGCAACGAGACGCTGGTGATCACCAGGTACATCGCCGCCACTGCGAGGAAGAAGGTGAAAGGCTCGCGGGTGGCATCTGCCGCCTGCTTGGCCTTGAACATCATGTCTTGCAGGCCCACTACCGAAATCAGCGCGGTGGCCTTGGTCAGTACCAGCCAGTTGTTGGTGAAACCCGGAATCGCCAGGCGAATCATCTGCGGCACCAACACCCGGAAGAACACCTGAAAACTGCTCATGCCGTAGGCCATGCCGGCTTCTGCCTGACCTTTGGGGATCGCCATGAACGCGCCACGGAAGGTTTCCGACAGGTACGCACCGAAGATGAAGCCCAGGGTGCCGATACCGGCGGCCAACGGGTTCAGGTCGATGTAGTCGTCAAAACCGAGCATCGGTGCGACGCGGTTGAGCAGGTCCTGACCACCGTAGAAAATCAGCAGGATCAGCACCAGATCGGGAATACCGCGAATGACCGTGGAATACAGATCGCCCAGCCAGGCCAACCAGCGCACCGGCGACAGGCGCAGCGCAACGCCGATCAGCCCCAGAACAATGGCCAGGGCCATGGACGACAAGGCGAGCTGAAGCGTCAGCCATGCGCCATCGAGGATGACAGCCCCGTAGCCTTTCAACATGATTCAGGTCCTCGAAAGTTGGGATGAAAAAATGGCGCAAACCTCAGAGATCCTGTTGCTTGCGCCATTTCGGACTTGTCGCCGGGACGTGTTACTTGCCGTAGATATCGAAGGCGAAGTATTTGTCCTGGATCTGCTTGTACTTGCCGTTCTCGCGAATGGCAGCGATCGCGGTGTTGATCTTGTCTTTCAGCGCGTCACCCTTGCGAACTGCAATACCCACGCCGTCGCCGAAGTATTTGACGTCGGTGAAGGCCGGGCCAACGAAGGCGAAACCTTTGCCGGCGTCGGTTTTCAGGAAACCGTCATCCAGCAGCGTAGCGTCTGCCACGGTGCCGTCGAGGCGACCGGCGGCTACGTCGAGGTAAATTTCGTTCTGCGAACCGTAAGGCTTGATCTCGGCACCCAGCGGGGCCAGGACTTCGCGGGCGAAACGCTCGTGGATCGAACCACGTTGCACGCCGATGTTCTTGCCCTTCAGCTCGGTCAGGCCGTCGCTGACTTGAGTGCCAGCCTTCATGACCAGGCGAGCCGGGGTGTTGTAGTACTTGTTGGTGAAGTCCACGGACTTCTTGCGATCTTCAGTGATCGACATGGACGACAGGATCGCGTCGATCTTGCGCACTTTGAGTGCAGGGATCAGACCGTCGAACTCTTGCTCAACCCAGGTGCACTTGACCTTCATCTCTTCGCAGAGGGCGTTACCGATGTCGTAGTCGAAACCTACGATGCTGCCGTCCGGTGCTTTGGACGCGAACGGAGGGTAAGCCGCTTCGATACCGATTTTCAGAGGTTTTTCATCAGCGAAAGTCGGCAGGGACAGCACGGACAGTGCCAGGGCGCCAAGCAGCACGAGTTTCTTCATCTTGGGACTCCATCGGTAAAGGGCTAAAACGGCAGAGTGAGCGACAGCCCAATATGCGAATGAGTGAAACCGGAAAGCGGTGCTGCGTCCTACGGATCTCGCGTTGATTTCAACGCGAGCAACGACGAGCGAGTGATCGGCATTCTAACGACAGGCCCGAAGCCGATATTTCTTCAATGCGACAACAAATTACAGAAGCACCGAGAAAGCCGTTTGGGCACGTTGACAGCCTTGCAAATTCATGCAAGAGCAAAAGACAGCGAACCGATCTACGCTGCAAATTGCGGGCCTATTATTGGCAAACCCTTCTAATCCGGCAAGCGTAGCGTTGCTTCTTATTTTTTCGGGTTGTATTACTGCGCTGATGCGGGGCTTCGCGTTTCCCAATGCCCCGTATCGGATCGAGCGGTTACACATTCAGTTACTTGAAGGGTGGCGGGTAACAGTGGGAAATGACCTACAGATGAAGCCGATAATTATTGGTTGTTGTTTAGGTAGTGCCTGACAAGACGCCTTCGCGAGCAGGCTCGCTCCCACATTGACCGAGTTGCCCCCCCCCTGTGGGAGCGAGCCTGCTCGCGAAGAGGCCCGCACAGCCGCAGACGCTGAAACATGATCACCATAAAAAAGCCCCGCCAGACACAAGGTCTGGCGGGGCTTCGATGACTCACGAACCGCTATTAAGCAACGTTCATGGTCTTGTGCGTATCAATCAAATGCTGCACCACACCCGGATCCGCCAGGGTGGAGATATCCCCCAACCCATCGTATTCAGCCGTGGCAATCTTGCGCAAAATCCGGCGCATGATTTTGCCCGAGCGGGTTTTCGGCAAGCCCGGCGCCCACTGGATGACATCCGGCGAAGCAATCGGACCGATCTCTTTACGCACCCAGTTCTTCAGTTCCAGACGCAATTGCTCGCTCGGCTCTTCGCCAGCGATCAACGTGACGTAGACATAAATGCCCTGCCCCTTGATGTCGTGCGGCACACCGACCACTGCCGCTTCGGCGACTTTCGGGTGAGCGACCATCGCGCTTTCAATCTCGGCGGTGCCCATGCGGTGACCGGAAACGTTGAGCACGTCATCCACACGACCGGTGATCCAGTAGTAACCATCCTCGTCACGACGCGCACCATCACCGGTGAAATACATGCCGCGGAAGGTCTTGAAGTAGGTGTCGACGAAGCGGTCATGATCGCCGTAGAGCGTGCGCGCCTGGCCCGGCCACGAGTCGAGAATCACCAGGTTACCCTCGGCCACGCCTTCGATGATGTTGCCCAGGTTGTCGACCAACGCTGGCACCACACCGAAGAACGGACGCGCCGCAGAACCTGGCTTGAGGGCGTGAGCGCCCGGCAGCGGGCTCATCATGTTGCCGCCGGTTTCGGTCTGCCACCAGGTATCGACAATCGGGCAACGGGACTTGCCCACATTCTTGTAGTACCAGTCCCAGGCTTCCGGGTTGATCGGCTCACCCACCGAACCGAGCAGGCGCAAACTGCTGCCATCAGCACCTTCAACAGCGGCTTGGCCCGACGCCATCATCGCGCGGATTGCGGTTGGCGCCGTGTAGAGGATGTTGACCTTGTGCTTGTCGACGATCTTCGCCACCCGGGTGATGTCCGGATAATTCGGCACGCCTTCGAACAGCAGCGTGGTCGCACCGTTGGCCAATGGGCCGTAGACAATATAGCTGTGACCGGTGACCCAGCCGACGTCGGCGGTGCACCAGTAGACTTCGCCCGGACGGTAGTCGAACACACGCTCGTGAGTCATCGCCGCATACAGCAGATAACCGGCGGTGGTGTGCTGCACGCCCTTCGGCTTGCCGGTGGAACCGGAGGTGTAAAGGATGAACAGCGCTTCTTCAGCGCCCATCTCTTTCGGCGCGCACACACTGCCCGCCACTTTCATCAGGTCTTCGTACCAGATGTCGCGATGCTGGTTCCACTTGATGTCGCCACCAGTGCGCTTGCACACGATGACTTTCTGAATGCTGCTGGTTTCCGGGTTGGTCAGCGCGTCGTCAACGTTAGTCTTGAGCGGGATCTTCTTGCCGGCACGAATGCCTTCGTCGGCCGTGATCACCACTTTGGATTTGCAGTCGATGATGCGACCTGCCAGGGCTTCCGGTGAGAAACCACCGAACACCACCGAGTGAATTGCGCCGATCCGGGTGCAGGCCAGCATGGCGACCACGGCTTCGGGGATCATCGGCATATAAATAGTCACCACGTCGCCGCGGTGCACATCCTGGCCGCGCAGGGCGTTGGCGAACTTGCAAACTTGTTCGTGCAGCTCGCGGTAGGTGATGTTGCGGCTTTCGGCAGGGTCATCCCCTTCCCAAATGATCGCGACTTGATCGCCGCGCTCGGCCAGATGACGGTCGAGGCAGTTGTAGGAAACGTTCAGGGTGCCGTCGGCGAACCATTTGATGTCGACATGGTGGTCGTCGAAGGACGTCTGCTTCACCGTGGTGAAAGGCTTGATCCAGTCGAGGCGCTTGGCTTGTTCGCGCCAGAAGCCGTCCGGATTGACGACGGACTGCTGGTACATGGCCTTGTAGGTCGCCTCGTCAGTCAGCGTGTTGGCCAGAACCTCGGGACGAACGGGATACAGAGAAGCCGCACTCATCTTTCTTACCTCGGTGGAATAGTTGTTTTTGTATGACCCTGTTGTAGCCGGGCCGGGCCTATAGAACCATTCGACGATGGTAGTAACAAGCCCCTACAAAATGTCCTGATTATTCCCACAAGTTTTGTTAAAACGCTCTAGCCCGGTCGATAGCGGCCAATGTAGGAGCTGCCGAAGGCTGCGATCTTTTGATCTTGGCGGCCGTCAAAAATCAAAAGATCGCAGCCTTCGGCAGCTCCTACAGGGAATGCGTACAAGCCTTATTCGGGGATTGTTACGAAATCTGTCAAAGGTGTTTATCAAAAGCACGGCTATATGAATGTAACCCCCACGCCTAAAATCAGCCTCGCCAACAAGGCAACGTGATTAACCAAGTTGCAGCCCCCACGAAGGCAGTTAATCCAAAACCCGGTAATCAAGTTCCACACGCAACCCCAAAAAGGTTGCGTGACCCCACTCGACCTCTAAAAGGTAAATTTGAAATGAAAGCTTTATTAGTTCTGGCCCTCAGCAGTCTGTGCGCAACCGCCATGGCAGACGAGGTCCCGACTGATGTTGCACAGCAAAAACCCGCTATCGAGGAATACACTTACTCCACTGATCTGGACATCGCCAAAGTTATATCCATCAGCGAAATCCCGAACGTCTGCGAAGTTGTTCCGGCAAAAATGGAATACGACGACTCCAAAGGTCAGCGCCACATTCTGCGTTACAGCGTCATGGGTAACGGCTGCTCCAACGGCTGATCCACCCGCTCCCACTCTCCAAAGGTTCGACCCACCCGCCCGCTATTTAAGGCAGATGAAGCGCCGAACCTGATACATCGATTTATACGATTATTTTAAGCGTTTATTTGCACTTTTTTATCAAATTATCTGGCGTAGTATGAATTCCACACCCAAGGCACATAACGCCAACGAACCTGGAGCCACTACCATGAAAACCAAACTGATCCTCGCCCTGACCCTCTCTGTCCTGGCCGCTAACACTTTCGCCGCTGACGGTTACGACCGCACGGGCTCGGCTGCTTTCACCACCGAGTCGGCTGTCGCTTCTGACGGTTACGATCACACCGGTTCGGCGTCCTTCGCTGCCGATGGCTCGGATCACGTCGGTGCTAGCAAACTTGCTTCTGACGGTTTTGATCACACTGGCACCGCCAAAGTCGCCGCTGACGGCTTCGATCACACCGGTGCGGCCAAGGTGGCTGCCGATGGTGCAGATCACGTCGGTGCCGCTCGCCTCAGCTAATCTTCGAGCGTGACTTACAGCCCGACCTTGGTCGGGCTTAGTTGTGTCTGGCAGCGTCGAAAACCGACTCAAAACACAACATGTAGTAAAAAATGCAGTTTTTTGGCTGTTTTTTGAACAAAAATATTGCCCGCCAAAATTTATAAAAAAAAATCTTCGCCCGCGATCACCAGTCAAAGCCCTGTAAACCCTCGCTCCGACCGAAAAACCCTCCTTCTCGACCGCTCCATGCGCGGATTCGCCCCACCACGGCCGCAAAAATTTCCCTATAATGCCGCCTTAAACGGGCCTGCAATATTCCCTTACAGGGATGACAGCCAGTCTGAAGCCCACGCCGAAGTCTTCACCGATTTCTGCGCCCGTCAGAGGCTCTCGGAACCCCGTACAAAATTATGTTTATTTGCCTGCGTGTACCGCTGCAAAAAACGCTATCCAACGCGGCCAGTACGGCCGTGTGAAAAACCAACCGATCAGTTTTCACACGGGCATCTGGCCCTCACGCAGGAGACGACACGTCATGCTGAGCTGGGACGAATTCGACAAAGAAGACAGCGGCGAAGCCGTGGTAAAAGGCGCCAACGCCGGCCACGCGACTGAAGCCAACATGGACCGACTCGACGCCGCCGGTGGCGTTGCCGCTCAAGAAGCTCGCGCCGTGACCGCCTCCGACTCCGCCGCGATCGCCCGCGCCAAGGCCGCCCTGGACACCCTCGACGTTGCCGAAGGCCTTGCCGAACTCGAAGGCGCCTCCGCCCGTGTCGCTGTCGACGAAAAGCGCATGATCAACTGCCGCGCCGACCTCAACCAACTCGTGCCCTTCAAGTACGACTGGGCCTGGCAGAAGTACCTGGACGGCTGCGCAAACCACTGGATGCCGCAAGAAGTCAACATGACCGCCGACATCGCCCTCTGGAAAAACCCGGAAGGCCTGACCGACGACGAGCGCCGCATCGTCATGCGCAACCTCGGCTTCTTCTCCACCGCCGACTCCCTGGTTGCCAACAACCTGGTCCTGGCCGTGTACCGCCTGATCACCAACCCGGAATGCCGCCAGTACATCCTGCGCCAGGCCTTCGAAGAGGCGATCCACACCCACGCCTACCAGTACTGCATCGAATCGCTGGCCATGGATGAAGGCGAGATCTTCAACATGTACCACGAGATCCCATCGGTCGCGAAAAAAGCCACCTGGGGCCTCAAATACACCCGTTCGATCTCCGATCCGAAGTTCGAAACCGGCACCGTCGAAACCGACAAAGAATTGCTGCGCAACCTCATCGCTTACTACTGCGTCCTGGAAGGCATCTTCTTCTACTGCGGCTTCACCCAAATCCTCTCCATGGGCCGCCGCAACAAAATGACCGGCGTCGCCGAGCAGTTCCAATACATCCTGCGCGACGAATCCATGCACCTGAACTTCGGCATCGATGTGATCAACCAGATCAAAATCGAAAACCCGCACTTGTGGGATGCTGAGATGAAGGAAGAGGCTTCGCAGATGATTCTGCAGGGGACTCAGCTGGAGATTGAATACGCGCGGGATACCATGCCTCGTGGCGTACTCGGCATGAACGCGGCGATGATGGAGGACTATCTGAAGTTCATCGCTAACCGTCGTCTGTCGCAGATTGGGTTGAAGGAAGAGTATCCAGGAACGACTAACCCGTTCCCTTGGATGAGCGAGATTATGGACTTGAAGAAAGAGAAGAACTTCTTTGAGACTCGGGTTATTGAATACCAAACCGGCGGCGCACTTAGCTGGGATTGATTCCCGAGTTCGCCGCGATTTGACGATTGCAATCTGAGTCGACAAATCGAAAAAGCAAAAGCTCCGATCTGATCGGGGCTTTTTTTATTGGGGAATGAATATCCTTTTTCATCCCTACGTTGCTATGCCAAAACTCCTACAACACTTACAGCTGCTTCCGCATTGATGCCCATTCAAAGCACCTCTAAGCTCCATGTCAGGTGCCTAAGAAACGCCCAACGTAGAAGCTACTTCCACACACAGAATCGCGTTTGTCTCAACGACATATGCGCAAATTTGTGTTTGAAAGAGACTGCTTGTTGGGATTTCTTAATCCTCTACGTCGGGTTCTGGCCCTCTCAAAACTCACACGTAGAGGTAATGGATATGCCGACACAAAGACCACTCTGCTCTCCCTCCGTCTCGGAGGTCGGTCATGCCTGATCCGTTCATTCCAACACTCTTCACACGCCACAACCTCCATCTCCACGCTCTCCTCTTGGAAAACCAACCATGGTTTTGTGCGCGAGATCTGGGTCGCTTAATGGGCTTCCATCTGAATGATCGCGTGGTTAGCAAACTAGACGAGGATCAGCGGCATACGCTGTTGATTGACTACAACGGACAACCAGATAAACGGTTGATGCTCAGTGAATCCGGTGCGTATGCGTTGTTGGTGTATCACTACGCGCCGGGGAATCGTTTGTTGCGTGAGTGGTTGACCCATCAAGTGGTCCCGGCCTTGCGTGATGCGGGGAAGTCGAAGAACGCGGATAGACCAATGTTGAGCTTGTTGGATTGGCCGGAGATGTCGCTGAGTTTGCTGCATTGGCAGGATGAAGGCTGGATTCGGCTGCGAGACATGCCTTATCTGCTGCTCAATCGCACGCGAAGGCGTATGCCAGCGGTTAAGCCTTGGTGGCGTAAGGTTTTGGAGGCGTTTCAGGCTTCAAAGCATTCGGTGGGTTAGCCTTTGTAGGATCGACTGAAAGAAGCGTCGGAGTGCCATGTAGGAATTTTCGTAGACAGTCGTAATGGCCACTCAGTATCGTCCGAGGGTTTTCAACCCTCGGCGATTGTATGGACACGGAAAAGAGCAACAGCGATTGGAGTGATACGGAGATTCAGGCTGCGGTGGATGCCTATCTCAGCATGCTGTCACGTGAACAGAGCGGTCAGAAGGTCAATAAGGCTCATGAGAATCGTGTCCTGCGCGAGGGCGCCTTGGCAGGCCGCACCAAAGGTTCGGTTGAGTTTCGGATGCAGAACATCTCTACCGTGTTGGTCGAACTCGAACGAGATCGTATTGAGGGATACAAACCCGCCAAGAACGTCGGCGCGAATGTTGCGCGCAGTATTCGTGAAGCGCTGAACGCGCCTAGTACTTTAACGCGGGAAGATTTTGCCCCGACCGCTGATGAGGCAACGCTAGAACAACGTGCTGCCAAACTTGAGAAGCAATCGCTTAAGGGCGAGCCGAAGGGGATTTTGAAACCACAACAAGTGCCGAACTCGGGCAATTCTTTTGTACGCGATCCTGAGGTTAGAGCCTGGGTGCGGAAAGAAGCCAAGGGTATCTGCGAGGGTTGCGGAAAACCGGCTCCGTTCGAAAAGGACGGCAGGCCGTTTCTTGAGGTTCATCACGTTAAGCATTTGGCGCAGGAAGGTTCGGATCGCCCGAGCAATGCTGTGGCGCTGTGTCCGAACTGTCATCGACGTTGTCACCATTCGAGCGACCGGGATGAGTTCACTGCTTCACTGTTTCAGAAGGTGGATCGGTTGAAATTTGAGTGATTGGGCCTGAAAAACTTCATCGGCACATGTGTACGAAGGCGGCGAGTCGTAAGGATTGCGCTGCCATCCTGATAAAAAGAGAAAACCCTTAGAGTCATCAAAGACTCGTCCTACAGCCACGATTAGCCACGTTCGTTAACGTCGCGCAGCCCCTTTTTCCGGGGCTGCCGATGGATGAAAGGATAATCAGTGGCTGGCAACAAGGACATTCCGCGGATTAAGAATCCACCCTCCGGTGATGGGCATCACGTTACTCACCGCTTCATGACGGCCACCGAATTGGCCGAGCGGGACGCCAGACAAAAAGCCTACGAGGCCATGCTGGCCAGGCAAGACGCCTTCGAACGCAGCCGTCAGGTCATAGCGGAAAAGCAAAGGCCCACTCAAGCCGGATGTGTCTTCGCCAAGTCCTGCAAGCTGCCGGACGCCATCATCGATTACTCGAATCCCTCAGGGATGGTGCCGACCGATAGCCTGAAAGACTACGGTGACCTGATTCTGCTGGGTGCTCGCGAAGCGGATGAATCAGGCGCTGTGCAACTGAAGAAGATCAGCGGCACTGCGATTCCCGTCGGTCTGGGCTCTCTCGCCCTGGCTGGCTCGGCATTCGCCGCTGTTCCCGTGGCTGCGGCGAGCGCCGTAACAGCAACGTTGGTTGGCCTTGTTGCGCTGGTCACACCATCGAGTCTGGGCGACAGCTCGCTTTACACCGAAGACCAACTCCGTGCGCTCAAACAGGCCCGCACTCGCGTTCGCCTGCGGGTCGAGCAACAGACTGACGGCAGCCTCAAGGGATATGGTTTCTACACCGGCAAAAATCGCGATTGGGAAATGGTTGATGTCGTGCAGTTCACATTGCGTGGCAGCCAGCAGGTGGCTGACCTGGGTGACGGCATTGAACTGATCTGGACACCGGCTGTGGATGGTTCCGACATCCTGGGCATTCCTGCGCTGGAGGCCGCCCCGCAAGCGCCGCATATCTGGGTTTACCCGCCGACGAAAGCGGCTGACAGCATCATCGTGAACCCGGTGTATCCGCCGGAGCACAAGGATTTCATTCTGGTGTTTCCGGCTGATTCAGGGATTAGGCCGGTATACATTGTTCTCAGTCAAACCAGTGATCATTCGTATTATGACCACCCGAAAACGCTTCCCGCATTCCCAGATACAACCCGCGTAAAGTCGAAGTCATCTGTTCAAGGGGGAGGGAGGAAACGCGCTCGTTGGGTTGACCGTAAGGGGCGAATTTATGAATGGGACTACAAAAGTAATGCTGTGGAAAAATACGACAAACTCGGAATCCATTTAGGCGAGTTCAACCACATCACAGGTGAACAAACAAAACCTGCGAAACCAGGCAGAAAAACCTCAAGAAATTAAGGATTACAGCATGCGCTACCTTTTAATAACTGGCTTTTATCCGGATGACAAGCAGGACGACTCCTTGCAGTTTGAGCTGGATATCGAAGGAAGTGAACTCAATGAGAAAGTTGCCCATTTGATTGAATCGAAGCCACTTAACGAAGTGGAACCAGGAGAGCTGCTTTTAAACGAAGATCAGGTAATGGCACTGTCAAGACTACTGGGCATCAGTTTCCCAGAGGGTTTAGAGTACTTTATGGGGACTTGCTCCAAGCAATGAAACCCAATGTGATAACCCTCCGGTGATGGGCATGACGTCACCTACCGAACCTGATTCTGCTAGCTGCTCGCGAAACGGATGAATCAGGCGCAGTGCCACTGAAGAAGATCAGTGGCACTGCGATTCCCGTCGGTCTGGGCTCTCTCGCCCTGGCTGGCTCGGCATTCGCCGCTGTTCCCGTGGCTGCGGCGAGCGCCGTAACAGCAACGTTGGTTGGCCTTGTTGCGCTGGTCACACCATCGAGTCTGGGCGACAGCTCGCTTTACACCGAAGACCAACTCCGTGCGCTCAAACAGGCCCGCACCCGCGTTCGCCTGCGGGTCGAGCAACAGACTGACGGCAGCCTCAAGGGATATGGTTTCTACACCGGCAAAAATCGCGATTGGGAAATGGTTGATGTCGTGCAGTTCACATTGCGTGGCAGCCAGCAGGTGGCTGACCTGGGTGACGGCATTGAACTGATCTGGACACCGGCTGTGGATGGTTCCGACATCCTGGGCATTCCTGCGCTGGAGGCCGCCCCGCAAGCGCCGCATATCTGGGTTTACCCGCCGACGAAAGCGGCTGACAGCATCATCGTGAACCCGGTGTATCCGCCGGAGTACAAGGATTTCATTCTGGTGTTTCCGGCGGGGTCAGGGGTGAGGCCAGTGTATGTGGTTGTTAGTGCCTCTCACAGCTACCATCCGAAACCGGACACATTTCCCGCGTTTCCAGATGCAAAATGGGCCCCACCCAAAACACGCATGAAAGGTGGTGGTTTGCGCCCTCGCTGGAAGGATGGAGCCGGTACGATATACGAATGGGACTTTCAGCATGGCGCACTAGAGAAATACAACAAGCGTGGGAAACACCTAGGTGAGTATGACCATACATCAGGAGTTCAAACAAAACCCGCCGATCCGACACGGAGGATAGATCCTTGAAACACACAATAATGGGTGTTCGAGATGGGGAAGATTTCGCATCTTACGAAAAAGCACTCCCAATTCTCAGCGACGAACTCGCTGTTTTAATGGGCTGGGAAAGTAGAGAAGACTATGTGTATGACTACAAACTGACAAAAAACCAAATCAGCGCAATCGAGCAAGCTTGCTCGATATCGTTCCCTAATGATTTGGCTCTGTTTTTAACCAGCAGTGAAAGCTGACAACAATGAGATGAAGTTGAATCAGAAATCGCTCGATGTCTGAAACAAAAAAAACCGACCTGATCGTGTTTTATTTACTCGCCTTCTTCGCTTGCATAAGCTCGTGTTTTCCGGGGGCCGGGGCTGCGATGTAGCCCCACGGGGCAAGGTCCCTCGCCACAGATAGGTGGTTTGCTCAAAGCATCAAAAAATATTTATGAAGACGTTATGGGACTGAAGATCAGGCTGGAATGGTATGACAAACAAACAGAGATGGGCGAAGGGGAAGAATTGTCGAAAGACTTTGGCGATGATGGCTCAGTTATCGAAGCGCTAGGCATACCCATTGAAAACAATGTGAACAATGGCGGCTTCAACGTCTCTCCCGACTGGGTCAGCACTCTTCAGCCCCATTTCCACCATGCCATTCAGTTGCTCTCCTATGACTACCAAGTTGCGTTCGTCTATCGAGACAAGTGGCTCGAAGTGAGAGTGGACTGAACGAGCCAACACAAAAAGACCGACCGATCCCCTGATCGGTTTTTGTTTACTCGCTTTCTTCGCTTCTTGCGAAACGCGACTCGTCAGCTCGTGCTTGCCGGAACCGGGACTGCTACGAAGCCCAACGTAGGCAAGCCGCCTCGCCTCTGCTTGGTTGGGGAATGTGGTGATAGCAGGCTCGCTCCCACAGGGATTTGCGGCAGGTTTGGGAACATCGGCGTCCCGCCCCCTCACGAACGTGCCGAAACTACCCTCACTCCGTACTTCGGAATAATCCCGTCCGCGGTGACCAACTCCAGCCCTTCCGCCTGAGCCTGAGCAATCAACATCCGATCAAACGGATCGCGATGAATCTCAGGTAACTTGCCCGCCTGCTGTCCATGGAACAGCGAAATCGGCAGTTTGGTGAAACCCTCGTCCTCAACCAGCGCCTCAAGATCCTCTGGAACCTCCAGCATCCCTTTAGCCTGTTTGATCGATACCTCCCAGATCGAAGCGGCGCTCACCAAGACCTGATTACGCGGCTCCCCGATCATCTGTCGAGCATCTGCGCCCAATGCAGGATCATCAGACAGCCACCAAAGAAACGCATGGGTATCCAACAACAAGCGCCTCATAGACTGCCCTCAAATCCATCGATGATGTCCTCGGGGGTCTTGTCAAAATCCGCAGACATCCGAATCTTCCCTTTCAACCGCCCCGGCTTGCGCGCCCGAGGTGTCTCGACATGAGGCAGCAAATCCAGATAAGGCTTGCCGGCCTTGGCGATCACCACCTTATCGCCATGCCATACACGTTCGGCAAGTTGGGAGAGTTGGGATTTTGCTTCGTGCATGTTTACTTGCACCAGTTCATTCATATGGCACCTCCATTTGGTTAGCTAAGCTAGCCTAAGCTGGAGATTTCCAATAGGCAAGGTGTCGAGCGGACCGCTTGTCAAAAAGCGAGCTTGTCCGAGAAGACCGACATCGCGTTTAACCCGATGCCCCGTGGTGTTTCTGGGTTTTTCGCGAGCAGGCTCGCTCCCACAGGTTTGGTGTGTTGCCGCAGATTTTTCGGTGTGTTGAAAACATTCAGTGCAACCCGTCCCACCTCCCGCTATTAATACCCTTCCCACTCAAGGACCCGAGCCAGCCATGAAATTCGACCTCGCCTACTGCCTCAGCCTCGAGGACAAGCTGTCGATCTATGACGTGCGCGATTTGAATTTCGACGAAACCATGGAGTTCGATTCCGCCAAGGAACACTTCCAATGTCCCAATGACGCATGCAGGGCAGCGTTCGATGCAGCGAATGTGTTGACGACGTTCAACGCCAAAAACGTGAATTACGTTCGCACCCCACACTTCAAGAACACGCCCAGCACCCGGCATGTGGCGGATTGTCCTTATGTCAGTCTCAAGGCGCCGGCATCGAGTGTGGACGCGGACGGTGCGGAAACGGATGACAGTCGCGAGGAGCATTTTCCGTCGGAATTGTTGCTAACTCGGCGTCAGTATGTGCGTAAGCCGTCGAACCCGGCTGTGGCGGCGGATGTACTGCGGGACGATCCGAAACGTCTTACAAGGCCCAGCGATAACGAGCACCCAAGGCAGGAATCAGCACCGGACAAGACCAGCATCTTCGCTCACCCGGTGGAGTGTTTTGTCTCAAACTTCGAGGACAAGGACCTGCTCAAGCGCATGCCGCTGAAGATCGGCGAGCACACAGCGCCTTATGGGTCGTTCTTCAAGAAGATCGAATACCTGACGGACAACAAGGGGCTGATTTACTGGGGCAAGATCAAGGAGATCAAGGATTACACCCAGAGCTTTCGCATCGATTTCGAGCAGAAGGTCTGGTTCAAACAAGCGGATGAGGCGAAGAAGAAGCCTTATTCGGTCAATGTTTACCTGAGCAAGAAGTTGATCGAGAACTACCGCAAGCGCAAAGCGTTTCTGGAGGAGATCAAGCACGCCATCGACAGTGACGCCGAGTTGTTTTGTTTCTTTTATGGCGTGACGCCGGAGTTGAAGCAGGTGCCGAGCAAGAAAAACCCCGAGCAGGCGTTCGGGGTGTTCAGTGCGAATATCGAGAACCTGGATCACTTTATTATTCGGGAAGCGCCAGGCCTGAAGAGTTAGAAGACCGCGCCGCGGTGTTACCGCAACGGCTCATTGCACTTCGAAATCAAGCCTACTTTGGAGCGCCCTTATCTCGCGTTTCACTTCCATGCGCCGTTCACAGGCTGCGTGGATTGCGAGCTCATCCAAGCCGCCATAACGGCGCAACCAGTGAACGATCATTTCCTCATCGGGATAGTAGTAATCTTTATGCCCTTTGCTTCCTCTTGGGGTGTCATTCATATCGCCATCGAAGCGGCCGGCCGAGAATTCATCCGACGGCAAGGTTCCCCATTCGGCGGCGCAATCTTCAAATACCCAGGCGATTTCATTGAGGTGTTTTTGCGCACCACGATGACCGCGTTTGTAAAACATGTACTCGCTGCAACTTTCCAGGAAACGTTCCATCATCGGCTCGTCATCGATCCAACGAAGCATGTCGTACTGCCCTGCATGGCGGATCAAGCCGTTTATCCAACGCTCGGAAAAGCGTTTAACGAAACCTTCGATGTCCGCTTTTTTCGCGTCCGCGAAAATCATGCAGTAGCGGGTTTGCACATGGATGACGAACAACACGTGCTTGCGTTGCACGGTGATGGCGTGGACCAGCCATTGCTCGGCGGATCCGGTTGCCTCATCGTCCTCGATAACGGGCGATGTCGGTTTCTCCACCGGAGTGATTTTCTTACCCTTGTTCACGCGGCTGAAGAAGTTGCTGGCCGCTTCGGTGCAGTTGAAGATCAACATCTTGGCTCTCTGGTCAATGTTTGAAAAATGCTATGAGTCTTTAGCCCATTCAATCTCATAAGGCTGGCGAACGGCATCGGAAATTCTCTGCCGTAATTCCTCACTCAGAACTGACAACTCCTCATCGCTCAGCAGGTCATACGCGACCATTAACATCAAGGATAACCAGACATCCGAGCGTCCACCTGTGTTGAATGCACTCGCCAAATCCTTGTCCCGACTTCGCATCAGGCGATAGAGCGTACGGTATCGCGCATGAGCCGATAAAGCCTCGTTTTGCGCGATAGTCTGGGCATTAGCGAGAACGCCTTGGCAGAAGCGATCCAGCGCCAGTTCGTGGAGTTCCTGGTACTTCTTCCAATCACTGTCGGATATCGACATCGCACCCTCCTTCACTAGATTTGTACCGCGCAGCGCGGTTTACCGTACCAACATGCTCAACATCACGATTATCAACAATCCAATATAGACCCGGGCATGAATTCGATCCGGAATCCGCCCGATCCACGGCGTGGCCAGGCGAATCCCCACCAACGATCCCATCGTCAAAACGGCAAATGCCAGCAGATCCACATAACCAACAAACCATGCCCCCAGATCAAACTCGGTGAAACCGGCCATCGCCATGTAAGTCACCGTCCCGGCCAACGCCACGGGCAGGCTCAGCGGATTAGCCATGGACGTTGCCTGCGACATGTTCAGCCCGCATCGACGCAACAACGGCACGGTCATGACACTGCCGCCGACGCCGAGAAACGTGGCGATAGCGCCGATTCCTACACCGCCACCCGACGCTTCCGCCCTCCCCAATCGCCGTGGGATTGCGTTATCGGCGTGCGTAAGAAATCCGCGTCTGAACAGGCAATCCACAATCGTCACGCCCAGGTAGGCAATGAAGGCATACCGAATCACTTCGCCACTCACCCACATCGCCGCCACCGCGCCGACCACCGCGCCCAACCCGATAAACCCACCCAACGGCCACAAATAATGGCGAATCAGATTACCCGCGCGGTGATGTTTTCCGCTGGCGACCAGCGCGTTGACGATCATTACGCAGGTCGAAGTGGCCACCGCAATGTGCATCGCCGATTGGCCAATCGGATCATCCGTACCGTGACTGGCCAGGAGCATGCGATAGAGCAACGGCACGACGACGAATCCGCCGCCGAAGCCGAACAGCACAGCGGTGACGCCGGTCATGCAGCCGAAGAGTGCCAGCAAGAGATAGAACATCGCGTGTCGTCCGTTGGTTGAGAGCGGTCGACGATAGAGCGATGCGGCTTGGCCTGCTTCAGCAAGTCAGCCAATAATGTTGGCGTTTACGCCAACTGCTGGAAGCCGCTCGATGCGCAATGTTTCGATTGATGTATTGGATGACACGCCACGGCCGGTGGTGGCGATCGGTACGGATTATTCCTACGGTCATGTGTTGCCCCGTCATACGCATCGGCGGGCGCAATTGTTGTATGGCACCACCGGGGTGATGCAGGTCAGCATCCACGACGGCAATTGGGTGGTGCCGCCGCAGCGGGCGGTGTGGATTCCGGCGGGGGTGGCGCATGAGGTGTTGATGCTGGGGGTGAGCACGCGGAGTTTGTACATCGAACCGACGGCGGTGGATTTGGGCAGTCGTTGTCAGGTGCTCAGCGTTTCGCCGCTGTTGCGGCATTTGCTGATGGAGGCGGCAGAGATTCCGCTGGCGTACGACAAGGACGGGCGCGATGGCGTGTTGATCGATTTGCTGCTGCATGAATTGGCGCGCAGTGCGCATCTTCCGTTACACATTCCGTTACCGGTCGATACGCGGTTGCTCGCCTTGTGCCAGGGCTTTCTGCAGCGGCCCGATGCGCATCAGTCGCCGCAACAATGGGCGGATCAGTTACACATCAGTTTGCGCACGTTCAATCGTCTGTTCCGCCAACAGACTGACCTGAGTTTCAGCCAGTGGCGGCAGCGGGCCTGCGTGGTGTTGGCCCTCGCGCGGTTGGCGGAGGGGGAGGCGGTGACGCGAATTGCGCTGGATTTCGGCTATGACAGCCCGGCGGCGTTCTCGACGATGTTTCGTCGAGTGCTGGGTCAGGCGCCGTCCGTCTGGTTGGATGGGTCGAAATAAAAAATGAGTTTGATCCGGGCGCAAAACAACTGTACAAAATAACAGTACTTTCTGAATAAGCACTCTTGAGCCCGGAGAACACCATGGCCTCTTATGCGATGAAAATCACCCTGGAACGTATCGCCCTCTTCCAATTCACCCCCGCACATTGCGCCCAGGCCCGGGCGATGTTGGGTTGGAGCGTTGACGAGCTTTCCCGGGAGTCCAGCGTTTCGGTAGAAGCGATTGAGCGATTTGAGGCCAGGCGCGATGTGCCGGATGTTGACCGATTGGCGTTGGCGTATCGGTTCGAGTCGGAGGGGCTGATGTTCTTCCCGGGGTTTGCGCCGGGGCGAGGCATGAATGTGAAAGGGACTGCGCCGAATCCGGTGGGTCGGGCGGATTATGCGATGGTTGAGTGAGAAATCATCGATTGACGATTATTCCCACCCGCGCAGGGCGACATCGATTTGATCAGGAAGAGACTTCAAGCGGCGCAAGATCACGCAAAAGGATCAGAAAATGATTGAAATCGAAGAAAGCAGTGGGAACGTCTACGAAGACCTCGGGACGCCCAACGCCAATGAAATGCGAGTCAAATCCCAACTGGCCGCAAAATTGGCGAGATCATCAAGGCTCGCCATTTGACCCAGGTGCAAGCGTCGGAAATTCTGGGTCTGTCACAACCCAAGCTCTCTGAGATGTTGCGCGGAAAGTTTCGCGGCATCAGTGAAGCCAAGATGATGGAATGCCTCTCCCTGCTCGGGCATGACGTGCAAATCGTGGTCAAGTCGGCGCCCCGATCAAGAAAAGAGGGTCGAATTGAGGTGGTTTTCACCTGAAGCGCACAGCACAGCGCTATGCGCTCAGAGCCGTTACGGTTTGAACTCAGGAGTTGGCCGCGCGTGGGACGCTTGTTCATAACCGTAAGCTAACGCCAGCAGCAAAGCTTCGCTCCAGCGGGTTCCGAAGAAGAACACCGAGGTGGGCACCCCGCCTTCGTCCATTCCGGAAGGCATCATGATGCCGGGATAACCCGCTAGCGGTATGACATTCAAACCAGGCGAACCCACATCCAACACCAGGCCGTCCAGTTGATGCGCTACCAGCAAATCATCGATGACAGACGCATTTTCACTTTGAATTTTTTGCCACAACTCGTTGTACGTGCGCTCATCAAAATCAACGTTGCTAGCCGCGCTTAACGTGGCTTGCCCATAACCGTCGAGGCCAGGAGAGTTCTCATTGTATTGCAGCAGATCCTCCAGGCCCTGGATCGCAAGACCGGTTCGCGTCGCAAGATAATTGGGAAGATGCCACTTGATACCCATCGAGAACGCCCTGTCTACCTCCTCCGGCGTTTGCGATTCAGGATCATTGAACTCCACCGGAATCAATGTAGCCCCTGCGGCCTGCATCACTTCCAGCGCCAGGGAAAACTGAGGGTCGCTCTGTGTCGCCTCGCCGCTTGTATCGAACTTGATCGGATAACCAATGCGCCGTCCGACCAATGAATTCGGAAGTAGCAGTGCCGTGTAGTTCACACCTCTGATGGCGTGAGGTTTTTTGATGAGTTCGGCGTCGTCGTTGCCCGTCATGGCATTCAATAGCAGTGCGGCCTCGCGAACGGTACGTGCCATTGGCCCGGGGGTATCGACTTTATGACTCACCGGGACGATGCCACTGCGGCTCAGCAGACCCACGGTGGGCTTGAGACCCACCACGCCATTAAGGGAAGCCGGGGCGATAATCGAGCCGGCCGTTTCCGTGCCGACTGCCAGCGGTGCAAAACCTGCGGCAACCGCCGCGCCGGAGCCAGAGCTTGAACCGGATGGCGTTTCACTCAACATGTGCGGATTTTTTGTTTGCCCACCTCGGCTGCTCCAACCATCAGGGATGGCAGGGTCGCGAAAATTGGCCCATTCACTGAGGTTGGTTTTTCCGAGAATCACAGCCCCAGCTGCCCTGAGGCGTTGCACGATGAAGGCATCCTGCACGGCGGGTTGCCCGACCATGGCCAACGAGCCGGCGCTGGTCTGCATCTGATCGGACGTATCAATATTGTCTTTGAGCAACACCGGAATGCCATGCAGAGGACCCCGAACATGGCCACGTCGGCGCTCTTGGTCCAGAGATTCAGCAATGGCCATTGCATCAGGGTTGAGCTCGATGATCGCGTTGATCGCCGGCCCCTGCTTATCCAGCGCCTCGATCCGGTGCAGCAGATGCTGCACGAGCGCTACAGCACTCAGCTGATTGCGTTCCATTCTTTGGCTGATTTCATCGACACTTAAATACTCCAGCCTCGACTCGGGTGCCAGCGTTTGCGCATAACGGTTTAACGTTACATCCATGTTTAAGAGATCCTTGTGATGACTGATAACAAGTGAATGAGCTCACTCTTTTTCCAGCCTACAGACACCGCCGGAAATGTCCGTCATCACTTATCGCTGGACCACGTATGAATATTCGCCCTCTTCTGTAGTCGTCTCAGCTGACACTCTGTTGGTACACCTGCTGCTCGACCTCATACCACCAGGCACTCCCCCGCTGCGGATACATCACGTTGAACGCCTCGCCCATCTGCGGCGTGGTGATCGATACATTGCGCTCCCAAGCCAACGCCAGGATCCGGTCAAACGGTTCGTACCACGCGTGCATCGACAAATCGAACGTGCCGTTGTGAATCGGCAGCAACCATCGGCCTTTCAGATCGATATGCGCTTGCAGGGTTTGCTCCGGCTGCATATGAACATGCGGCCAATCAACGTTGTAGGCGCCGGTTTCCATGAGCGTGAGGTCGAACGGGCCGAACTGTTTGCCGATGCGTTTGAAGCCGTCGAAGTAGCCGCTGTCGCCGCTGAAGAAGATCCGCGTGTCGCCGTCGATCATTACCCACGAGGCCCACAGCGTGCCGTTGCCATCGAACAAGCCGCGTCCGGAAAAGTGTTGCGACGGCGTGGCGATGAATTGAATGCCCTCGACTTCAGTGCCCTGCCACCAGTCCAGTTGGCGGATTTTGCTGGCATCGATGCCCCACTTGATCAGGGTGTCGCCGACGCCCAGCGGCGTGAGGAAATACTTGGTCTTGTCCGCCAGTTTGAGCACGGCCTGATAATCGAGATGGTCGTAGTGATCGTGGGACAGGATCACCGCTTCAATCGGCGGCAACTCTTCCAGGCTGATGGGTGGCTGATGAAAACGCTTGGGCCCGGCCCATTGCACCGGTGAGGCACGCTCGGCGAAGACCGGGTCGGTGATCCAGAATTTGTCCCGCAGTTTCAGCAACACCGTGGAATGGCCGAGTCGATAGACGCTGTGATTGGGTGCGGCGATCAACGCATCGTGGGTCAGGGTTTGTACCGGGACCGGTGCGGTCGGGCGGGTGTTGCTGGGTTTGTGGAAGATCACGTTCCACAGGATGCGAAGGGTTTTACGAAAGCCTTCGCGTTGCACCGGCGTATGGTTTCGGTACTGTCCTTGTGCCTGTCGAGACGCTTCAGGCGTGGAGGCGTTGTCCGCCGGGGAAGTTGAAATGGCCATGACTGAATGACTCCGGGAAAACCGCACGACTCGCGGTTTCCGCTTTGGGACGATAAATGGCCAAGGCACGCACGCATCAGCCGAAGATTCTATTTTTCACTGTGCAGGATTAACGCAACATTACACTGCACAGTGTAGTTTCTAGGTTGCATCAAACCCGATCACAAGTAAACTGATGAGTGTAATTCTCCATTTCTTCTGCCGAAGCGTACTTATGACAGCTCCACAGCGCCTCACCGACCGAAAACGCGAAGCCATCATTCAAGCGGCGATTGCCGAATTCCGTGCCAACGGTTTCGACATCACCAGCATGGACAAGATCGCCGCCACCGCTGGCGTGTCGAAGCGCACCGTGTACAACCATTTCCCCAGCAAGGAAGAGTTGTTCGCCGAAATCCTCAATCAATTATGGGCGCGGGTGACCGCAGAACAGGAAATCTCCTATCGCCCTGACCTGCCCCTGCGCGACCAGATGCGCCGGATGTTAATGGCGAAACTGCAGATGATGGGCGATGACAATTTTCTCGACCTGGCGCGCGTGGCCATCGCTGCCACCATCCATTCACCGGAGCGCGCACAGAACATGGTGGCCCGAATGGGCAAGCGTGAAGAAGGCCTGACGGTGTGGATTCGTGCCGCTCAGGCTGATGGTCGGTTAAAACCAGTCGACCCGGAATTTGCCGCCCAGCAGATTCAGGGAATGCTCAAATCCTTTGCGTTCTGGCCGCAGATTTCCATGGGCCTGCCGGGTCTGTCGCCCGAGCGGCAAATCGCTGTCGTGGAGTCGGCGCTGGATATGTTTCTGGCCTTCCACCAGCTCTAGCTCAAGCGCTAGCCGCACCCTGGCGCCGTTAAATGGCTTCGAAGGACACTGATTATTCCTGTTGGAATAAATGACAATGTCTGCCATTTACCGATGAACGGTAATTCTGAAGACAACACAACAATGTGTTTCAGAATGAATCTGGCGCAGGGAATTATGGAAAACCAACGCGGCAAGGGTTTGTCCTTGGCCAAACGCATTTACATGCCCAGAACCATTGGCCTCGGCATCGGTTGTATCAGCGTGGCGGTGGCACTGTACCCGTTGAACATGCCGCTCTGGCTCTGGGGATTGATGCTGCTCAACGGTTTTGTCTGGCCCCACGTCGCCTATCAACTGTCGAGCCGCTCGAACTATCCCTACAACGCCGAACGCCGCAACCTGCTCTACGATTCGCTGTTTGGCGGTTTCTGGGCGGCGACTATTCAGTTGAATCCGCTCACCACCGTGACCATCCTTTCGATGATGGCGATGAACAACGTTGCCACGGGAGGTCTGCGACTGTTCATGCTGGGCACACTGGCCCAAGTGGCGGGCGTGATGATTTCCTGGCTGCTGTTCGGCGCGGTGTTTGCCCCGGTCGTCACACAACTGCAGATGTGGGCCTGCCTGCCGATACTCACGCTCTACCCGTGGGCGGTGGGGATGGTCTGCTACCGGTTGGCGATCAAGCTGTCCGAACACAAACGCGCCTTGAGTGCCCTGAGCCGTACCGACAGCTTGACCGGCCTGCTCAACCACGGCGCGTGGAAAGACCTGCTGAAACTGAAGTTCCAGCACTGTCGCCAACATCAGCAACCCGCCACCATTGCCTTGATCGACATCGATCACTTCAAGCCCATCAACGACACCTACGGGCATATCGTCGGTGACTCGGTGCTGCGGCAATTGAGCGCCGAGTTCAAGCGCAACCTGCGCGAAAACGATCTGGCCGGGCGCTATGGCGGTGATGAGTTCTGCGTGATCCTGCCCGACATGCCGCTGCATCAGGCCACGGAGGTCATGGAACGGCTACGTGAAGTGCTGCATGACTACCGACATGAGGACATGCCCGAGTTGCGGGTCAGTTTGAGCATCGGCCTGGCCGCCTGGCACCCGTCGTTCAGCGATGCGATTTCCTGGCTCGATGACGCGGACAAAGCCCTCTACACCGCAAAAAATACTGGCCGCAACAAGATCAGTGTTGCCGCCAGCAATACCGACATCAACCTGTCCGCCGCCCTGGCGTTTTAGTCAAAGCCACGCGAAGCGCCAGTCGGTGGCGCTATAGTGAGCTTCAGTCCCAGCACCCTGCAGAGAGCATCATGACCACCGAAACCAAAGCCACCGCTCCCGTCGATCACCTGCGTTTTCATCGTCCGCACGCTCACCTGGCACCGACTTTCGGCAACGACAAGTTTGCCCTTCGCGCCGAAGCCTTTGCGCGGTTCTTCGGCACGCCGACCTTTCTCGGTGCGCAGACGCTGATCGTGGTGTTATGGGTGTGCCTCAATCTGTTTGGTGTGGCCCACTTCGACCTCTATCCGTTCATTCTGCTCAACCTGGCGTTCAGCCTGCAATCGGCGTACGCCGCGCCGTTGATTCTGCTGGCCCAGACCCGTCAGGCGGCGCGAGACAAAGCCCAGTCCGAGGCCGATGCGCAGCACCGCGAAGCACTGGCCGTGGCCAACAGTGAACGTCAGGCACAAGCAGCGCAGAACACCGCGCAATTGTTGGAATTGCTTGAGCAAAACACCCGTCTCACCGAGATGACCAAGGCCCTGACCGAACGCATCGAAAGCCTGACCTCGGAAATGCATCAGCATTTTGTGCGCAAGGATCAGCCGAAGGCCTGACCTGGCTCACGGCAGTTTCAATGCGCGACCCAGCTCATCGAACAATGTCACCACCGAGCGCAAGGCGCGACAGTCCGGGCGGGTCAGCAACCACAACGCCGTGTCATAACCGTGTAACGGCTCGCTCAATGCCTGCAGTCCGTCACCAATCAAAAAGTCCGGCAATGCCGCGACACCCAGCCCGGCCCGCACCAGTTCAGTCACCGACAACATGCTGTTGCAGCGATAACCCGGTGTGACGCCGGGCAACTGCTGACGGCGCCACGCGACAGTGGGGTGATCGGGCAGGAAGTCGTCCGGGGCGATCCAGGTCAGCGACGACAAGTCTTGGCCATCGACCGACTTCAGGTACGCCGTGCTGGCACAGACTCGATACGTGACCGGCGCCAGTTGCCGACCCACCAGGTGCTCGGGCGGCGTGCGGGTCAGTCGCAAGGCGATGTCCGCATCCCGACGGCTGAGGTTGGCGAAGTCGTTGGACGTGCTCAACTCAAGGGTCAACGCCGGATAGCCGGGCATGAACCGCGCCAGCGCTGGCAACAGCAAACCTTGCAGAACCGAATCGGTGCAGGTCAGGCGCACCGTGCCGCTGATGACTTCACCGCCCTGCTCCACGCCAATGCGCGCCGCTTCCAGTGCTTGCTCGGCGCGCTCAGCCTGTTCGGCCAGGGTCTGCGCCAGGGTGGTCGGCAAGTAGCCGGCGCGGCTCTTTTCGAACAGTTGCTGGCCCAGCGCGGCTTCCAGTCGGCGCACGGCGCGAAACACCGTCGAGACGTCGACCTTCAACAACGCCGAAGCCCGGGCCAGAGAGCCGCCGCGCACCAGGGCGAGGATCAGGGACAGATCGGGGTAGTCCAGTCGATAGTGCGTCGATGCATTGAACACTTGGGATAACGCCAATATTGAGTGCTTGAACGCCAATCTATAGTGGGCGCCAGGAATCAACAAGCATCGAGAGCACTCATGGAAACCAACGCAATCCGCATCGCCCTGATCGGCGATCACGACCCGCAAGTCACCGCCCACCAGGCCATCCCCATCGCCCTCGGCATGGCCGCCGAATACACGGGCAAGGATGTCCAGTTCCAGTGGTTGGCCACCGACCGCATCAACGCCGACTCACCGCTGAAGGGCTTCGACGGCTTCTGGTGCGTGCCCGCCAGTCCCTACCGCGATATGGATGGAGCGCTGCGAGCGATACGCTTTGCCCGCGAACAACAGCGACCTTTCCTCGGCACGTGTGGCGGTTTTCAACACGCGGTGCTCGAATACGCCCGCCATGTGCTGGGTTGGGAAGATGCCGGGCACGGCGAGACATCCCCCGATGCCGCGCGAGCCCTGCTCACACCACTGACCTGCTCGCTGGTGGAAGCCGTCGACAGCATTCATCTGGTTGAAGGCTCGTTGATCGCCAAGGCGTACGAAAGTGCTGAGATTCGCGAAGGCTATCGCTGCCGTTACGGTGTGAATCCCGAGTTCGAACGTGAACTGCTGAGCCAACAGCTGTGCGCCGTTGGACAGGATTCGACGGGGGATCTGCGCGCGGTGGAATTGCGCGGGCATCCGTTCTTCGTCGCCACGCTGTTCCAACCGGAACGCGCCGCGCTCAAGGGCATTCTGCCGCCGCTGGTGCGCGCGTTGATCGAGGCTTGCGTGAGGTATAAATCATGATCGCCAATACTCCTTCAGCACCTTACTACGCAGTGATCTTTACCTCGTTGCGAACCGAGGGTGATCAAGGGTACGCAGAGGCTGCCGAGCGCATGGTGGAACTGGCCCGAGAGCAACCCGGTTTCCTGGGTGTGGAATCGGCCCGGGGCGAGGATGGGCTCGGGATTACGGTTTCATACTGGGCCAGTGAAGCGGCGATTCTGGCGTGGAAACATCATCCCGAGCACAGTCAGATTCGGGAGCGTGGACGGGCGACCTGGTATTCGGCGTGTCATACGCGGGTGTGCAGGGTTGAGCGGGCGCATCTGTTTGAACAATAAGCGTTGCGGTGTTTTTCAGGCCGCTATCGCGAGCAGGCTCGCTCCCACATTTGATCCCCACCGGCCTGTACACAGAAAATCCAGTGTGGGAGCGAGCCTGCTCGCGATGAGGCCAGAACATCCATCACAAAAACATCAGTCACTCACCAAGCTGCGCACCGCCGAAATCTCCGGCACTTCCCGCCGATTCATATACACCCGCAACGGCTCGGTAATGTTGATCCGGTCATCGATGTTCTGGTCCAGCAACAGCTGGATCAGCTCGCGCTTGAGGGTCATGGCCTGCCCGGCGCCCGGCGCCCAGACGAATTCACTGGTGGGAATAATGCCGTCATCGGCCACGTCCATGCCGAACGAGTCTTCGCTGAAACGAACGATGTATTGGCCGGTCTTGCGATTGAGGCCGACGAAGCCTTTGAGTTGGTCGGCGGCCTGGCAGATGAGTTCAGAAGTGATGCGCATGATAAACCTCACAAAGGTGATCGATGGTTTACACGCAGGGCAAGTGAATGGCTTTCCCTCTGCCGGGGAAACTGCCGGGGCCAAGAGTACTGCAAAGAAGCGCACAAAAGCGCTGAAAAAATCTGCTTTAAACACGTTTATGTCGGTCTCGCGATAGCGCAAGCGGCGCTCAGTTGTTAAAAGAGACGTCTTTGAACATCTGCGAAAGGACCTCGACCATGCCCGTTACCTTCACCCAAAGCGCCCTGCTGCTGAGCGTGCTGCTCGGCCTCGGCCAGGCACAGGCCGCCAGCCAGCCAAGCCCCACCGCACTGGCCACCCACATGGGCATCCCGCATCCGGCGGTGATCGCCCACCGTGGCGCGTCCTTCGATGCACCGGAATCCACCGCCGCTGCTTATAAAGTGGCGCGCGATCTGGGTGCCGATTACCTGGAACTGGACCTGCAACGCAGCAAGGATGGCGTGCTGTTCGCCCTGCACGACGACAACCTGCAACGCACCACCGACGTCGCCACCAAGTTCCCGGAGCGCAAGGACAGCCCGGCCAACGCCTTCACCATGGCCGAACTGAAAACCCTGGATGCCGGCAGCTGGTTCAACGCGGCTTACCCGGATCGCGCGCGCCCTTCTTATGTGGGCCTGAAAGTCCTGACCCTCGATGAAATCATCGACATCGCCCAGGGCAACCCGCTGCACAAACCGGGGCTGTACATCGAAACCAAGGAGCCGAAGCAGTTTCCCGGCCTCGAACGCGACCTCAAGGAGAAACTCCAGGATCGCGGCTGGTTGAGCCCGGCGGGTTCGAAGCTGGCGAAAAGCGAACTGGCCGTCGGCCAGGGCAAAGGCAAAGTGGTGCTGCAAACGTTCGAGAAGAGCAGCCTCGAACTGCTGGAAAAGGAAATGCCGCAAGTGCCGAAAATCCTGTTGCTGTGGGTGGGCGCCGGCAGCATCGAACCTAAATCCAAAGTGACCTTCGCCGAGTCGGGCGACAAGGACAAAGCCACTTATTACGCCAAGCAGGAACCGAAGGACAAAGCCGAATTCCAGCAATGGGTCGAGTACGCCAAGGCCCAGGGCGCGATCGGCACCGGCCCGTCGGCCGTGCTGACCAAGGGTGGCGATCAGAGCTATATGGACCTGGTGAAACCGTGGATGAACCAGTACACCCACGATCAGGGCCTGCTGGTGCACGTGTACACCGTCGACGATGCCGTGGATTACCAGAAAGTGACGGACGCCGGCGTCGACGGCATCTTCACCAACCGCGCCAGCGAACTGCTCAAGTTCTACAAGCGCCCGGCGGCGGCCAGCGTGGCGCAATTGCTGCAGAACAACGGGTATTAATTCGGGACCGAGGCGCCGCCATCGCGGGCAAGCCCGCTCCCACAGGTTTTGCATCAATCCTGTGGGAGCGGGCTTGCCCGCGATGGCGGCACTACTGCCTGCGGAGGAATTAAGGGTGAATTAAGTTGCCACAGTTAATCTGATCCCACTTAAACAGCACACCCAAGGAAAGAAGCTTATGAAAACCCTGACTGCTCTGTTCACTGCCGCTGCCCTGACCCTCACCGCTGGCCTGGCCCAGGCCGATGTTCGTGTCGACCAGATCCCTGAGCTGGTCAAAAGCGGCAAGATCAAACCGTTGGAAGAAATGAACCAGGCTGCTTTGAAACTGCATCCGGGTGCGACCATTACCGACACCGATCTGGACAACCACTTCAACGGCTACGAGTACGAAGTCGAACTGCGCACCGCTGAAGGCGTTGAATGGGACGTGGATTTCGATGCCACCACTGGCAAAGTCCTGAGCAACAAACAAGACACCTGATGCACGTACAAAAAAGCCGCACGATTTTCGGATCGTGCGGCTTTTTTGCGTCCTGCATCAGGCCGATGTACTGACCATCGATCCCGAGGTGCTGCTGCCCTCTTCTTGCAGCGCCGCCAACAACGCTGCCGTCGCTGTCTGCAACGACCCCGACGTCGTCGCGATCTGCGACTGGGCCGCGGCCACATCGGCAGCCTTGGCGTCTTCACTTTCCTGTTTGGTCTGGGCTGCTTGCAGTTGCTGCTGTTGCTCCTGCAACTGCTTTTGCAGCTCGGCGATCTGTTTGCGCAGGGCTTTCACCGCATCGGATTCTTCGCTGCTGCTGGAACTGCTGCTCGATGCGGGCGCGCCGCCAGCAGACACCTTGGTGCTATCGCCTGAGGCGTCGGCGGTTGCCGTGACGGAAGTGTCTTCGGTGCTGTCGCTGGAAGCGACTTTGCTCGAAGCGGTCGAGAGGGGCTGGGTGATCGAAACGGACGTGATGCTGACCATGGCTATTTTCCATTGAGGTGACGGGGATACGGTCATCATCGACATCACGTGCACGGACTTGAGATCGACTGTGTACCGACTCGGTAAGCAAACCGGTACACAGCCATTTCCACTAAGCGCCCAGGCGCGCCGTCACTTCATTCAACTGCCCCGACAACCCGTGCAGGTTGTAGCTGGCCGCTTCGGTACGCTGCACGTTGTCCAGGTTGGTACTGGCGATGCTGGTGATTTCGGTGAGGTTGCGCGAGATGTCTTCTGCCACCGACGTTTGCTCTTCGGCGGCGGTGGCGATCTGGCGGTTCATGTCGCGGATGGCTTCCACGGCATGGGTGATGCGCTCCAGCATGGCGCCGGCCTGGGTCACTTGCTCGACGCTTTCCTCACTGCGTGACTGGCCACTTTCAATGGCCTGGGCCGCGTCCACCGCACCGGTTTGCACGGTTTGAATGATCTGGTTGATCTCGATGATCGACGCCGCCGTGCGTTGGGCCAGGCTGCGCACTTCATCAGCCACTACCGCGAAACCGCGCCCGGCTTCACCGGCGCGGGCCGCTTCGATGGCCGCGTTGAGCGCCAGCAGGTTGGTCTGTTCGGCGATGCCACGAATCACTTCCAGCACCTTGCCGATGCGCCCGCTGTCGGTTTCCAGTTGGCGAATGACCGTCGCGGTGTTGGCGATTTCGCCACGCATCCGGGTGATGGTGTGGATGGTGCCCTGCATGACTTTTTCGCCCTGCTGGGCAGACTGGTCGGCGTCGTCGGCGGCACGTGCTGCATCGGCAGCGTGGCGCGCAACTTCCTGTGCGGTGGCGGACATTTCGTTCATCGCCGTGGCCACCTGATCGGTGCGGCTGAACTGCTCGTTGGTGCCACAGGCCATGAGGCTGGCGATCGCTTTCAGCTCACCGCTGGCGCTGTCCAGATCCTTGGCACTGACCTGCAAACGGCTGAAGGTGTCGGCGAGAAAATCGCGAAGTGTATTGGCGGCGGTCGCCAGTTTGCCCAGTTCATCCTGACGGGTGCTGGCCACGCGCTCGGCGAAGCGGCCCTGGCTGAGTTGCGCCACGTACTCAATCAGTTTGCGAATCGGTTCGACCAGGTTGCGGTTAACCAGCCACAGGCTGAACAAACCGATCAGCAGGCCCGAAGCGAGCATCACCACGATCCCCAGCAACACGGTGCGATCGGCGCTGGCGCTGATCAGCTTCGACTGCTCGACGCCCTGCTTGCGCAACTCGCTGACCAGTTCGCTCATCTGGTCGCTGGCCGCACGGTCCACGCCCTTGACCGAGGCATCACCGACCGTTGCATCGGCACCCGCCGCCACATAGGCATCGCGGCCCTTCTGGTAAGCCGTGCCCAACAGGCGATGCTCGTCACGCAAGCGTTCGATGCGGGTCTTGAGTTGCGGCTCGATGCCCTTCTGCCCGGCCAGTTCACCCAGGATGCCCTGCACATCGCGCTGCCGTTCTTCGAACTGCTTCCAGTATTTGTCCAGGTCCGCGGGTTGTTTGCCACGCAGCAGGACGTTTTTCCATTCCTGTACCTGCACCTTGAATTGCAGGTTGGCTTCATCAATCAATTGTGAAGTGTGCAGCGGGCCTTCGATCAGATTCGCGTAGCTCTGAACGCCGCTGGACAGAAAGTGAAAACACGCCAGGGCGATCAACAGCATCGCGACCAGACTGCCGCTCAGCAGGGCGAGAATTTGCGCTCTCAAGGACTTTTGCAAAAACATCGGAAGGTACTCATGACAGGAATGAGGCACGCCCGGGTAAGGCGTGAAAGAAGTCCGGACATCCCTGTCTGCGACCTTGGTTGATGGCCGAAGGCGCGCAACTTAACCTAAGCGTCATCGGCGTGCCAGAGCGGTTCTTGAGATTAATCCGACCATCGGTCGAGCAATCGTTTGCGTTATTTAACTGTCACAAAAACGTCATCCTGGCTTGCGAAGATGCGGCTCAAGTGAACCTGTGAAACCCGCGACAGGCGCCTCCTCACAGCGAGACCTCATGAACCACAGCATTGACCAAAGTCATCGCGACCCGGACCTGTTCGGACTGCTTTACGGTTTCAGTTTTCGCTCCGGCGAACGTGGTCGGGAGATTGATTCGGCCAAGGCGCTGCAATGCCTGCAACAACCGGACGACAGCGATGAATTCCTCTGGCTGCACCTGAACCTCGCCCACGCCGCGTGCGAACGCTGGATGAAAAACCATCTGGAATTGCCCGACGAGTTTTTTGAAGCCTTGCACGAAGGCTCCCGTTCGACGCGCATTGAGCATGTGGATTCGGCGTTGCTGGCCGTGGTCAACGATGTGGTGTTCAACCTCAGCAGCATGGTGTCTTCCGATGTTTCGACACTGTGGGTCTGCGCCCGCAGCCGCCTGATCATCAGCGCGCGGCTGCAGCCGCTGCATTCGGTGGATAAGTTACGTTCTTCGGTGAAGGCCGGTGAATGCTTTCGCTCACCGCTGGAATTGCTGGTGCATTTGCTGCGTGATCAGGGCGAGGTGCTGACGCAGATCGTGCGCAAGACCAGCCTCAGCGTCGATCAGATCGAGGATGAATTGCTGTCCTCGCGGCTATCGACCAATCGCGCCGAACTGGGCGCCAATCGCCGGGTGCTGGTGCGCCTGCAACGGCTGCTGGCGCTGGAGCCGGGATCGTTGCTGCGCCTGCTCAATCGGCCGCCCCAGTGGTTGCAGAAAGAGGACGTCAAGGAGCTGCGCAAGTCCACCGAGGAGTTTGCGCTGATCATCAACGACCTCACGGCGCTGGGCGAACGGATCAAGCTGTTGCAGGAAGAAATCGCCGCCAACCTCAACGAGCAGAGCAACCGCACGCTGTTCACCCTGACCGTGGTGACGGTGTTGGCATTGCCGATCAACATCATCGCCGGTTTTTTTGGCATGAACGTCGGCGGGGTGCCGCTTTCCGATGACCCGGAGGGGTTCTGGATACTGGTGGCATTGGTCGCGACGTTTACCGTGATTGCCGGGCGCTGGGCGTTTCGCAAGCGCCAGGATTATTAAGATCAACAGATCGCAGCCTGCGGCAGCTCCTACAGATGAATGCGTTCCCATGTAGGAGCTGCCGCAGGCTGCGATCTTTTGCCTTTGAGCATTCGGATCAACGGCCCCGCAAAAAACCCCAAACACTGACCCAACGCAGCCTCTCTGTAATATTTAGCAACGATCATGGGCGACACTCCTTCCTTGCTCAGGATTGTCCGGCATGGCTACTCCTTCCTTCACCGCCGTCCAGGCGCCCACCCGTAGCGCCACACCGCAGCTCGATAAAAAACCCGGCCTGCTGACCATCGTGATGTTCTTCGCCGTGCTGGGCAGCGGTCTGTTGTTCACCGCCTACAGCCTGATGCACGACATGAACGAACTCGGCACCGTGGTGACCACCTGGACGCCGTTTCTGCTGTTGGGCGTGGCGCTGCTGATTGCTCTCGGGTTTGAGTTCGTCAATGGTTTCCACGACACCGCCAATGCCGTGGCGACGGTGATTTACACCAATTCCTTGCCGCCGAATTTCGCGGTGGCCTGGTCCGGTTTTTTCAACTTCCTCGGGGTGTTGCTGTCCAGCGGTGCGGTGGCGTTCGGCATCATCGCTTTGCTGCCCGTGGAGTTGATTCTGCAAGTCGGTTCGTCCGCCGGCTTCGCCATGATTTTCGCCCTGCTGATCGCTGCGATCCTGTGGAACCTCGGCACCTGGTGGCTGGGCTTGCCGGCGTCTTCGTCGCACACGTTGATCGGTTCGATCATCGGCGTCGGCGTGGCCAATGCCCTGATGCACGGCCGCGATGGCACCAGCGGCGTGGACTGGGCGCAGGCGACCAAAGTCGGTTACGCGCTGCTGCTGTCGCCGCTGATCGGCTTTGCGTTTGCCGCGCTGTTGCTGCTGGCCCTGCGCGCGTTCGTCAAGAATCGTGCGCTGTACAAGGCCCCCAAGGGCGACACTCCGCCACCGTGGTGGATTCGCGGCATGTTGATCCTGACCTGCACCGGCGTGTCTTTCGCCCACGGCTCCAACGACGGGCAGAAAGGCATGGGCCTGATCATGCTGATCCTGGTGGGCACGCTGCCGATGGCCTACGCGCTGAACCGCACCATGCCGGCGGATCAAGCCTTGCAGTTCGCTGCCGTGGCCGAAGTCACGCAGCAAGCGCTGATGAAACACACGCCACTGCCGGCACCTGCCGATCCACGCCCGGTGCTGTCCGATTACATGCGCACCAAGGAAGCCACACCGCAACTGATCCCCGCCCTCGCCGCGCTGGCGGGCAATATCGGTAACGAAGTGAAGGGTTACGGCTCGCTGTCGAAAGTCCCGGCCGAGGCCATGGGCAACGTGCGCAACGACATGTACCTGACCAGCGAAACCATTCGCCTGATGGACAAAAACAAGGTCGGCAACTTCGACGCCGACACCACCGGCAAGCTGCAACTGTTCAAGCAACAGATCGACAACGCCACGCGGTTCATTCCGCTCTGGGTGAAAATCGCCGTGGCGATTGCGCTGGGGCTAGGCACCATGGTCGGCTGGAAACGCATCGTGGTGACGGTCGGCGAGAAGATCGGCAAGACCCACCTGACCTACGCCCAGGGTGCCTCGGCGGAAACCGTGGCCATGCTGACCATCGGCGCAGCGGACATGTTCGGCTTGCCGGTGTCGACCACTCATGTGCTGTCTTCGGGGGTCGCCGGGACCATGGTTGCCAATGGCGGCGGCTTGCAGATGAAGACCATCCGCAATCTGCTGATGGCCTGGGTGTTGACCTTGCCGGCCGCGATTGTGTTGTCGGGGAGTTTGTACTGGTTGTTCACCCGACTATTCTGAAGCGCCGCAATACCCTGTGGGAGCGAGCCTGCTCGCGATATCGGTTTCACATTCAACGATGATGTTGACTGTAGGACCGCTATCGCGAGCAGGCTCGCTCCCACAGGTTGTGCGGTGTCGGTTAGATCGATGATCGGATGACCTCCCCCAACCAATCCATGAACACCCTGACCCGCAACGGTAAATGCCGCTGCCGGGCATAGAGCAGTGAAACCTCCATGGGCGGCGGTTTGAACTGCGGCAACACCGCCACCAAATCACCGCTGAGAAAATGCATCTGCATGCCGATCCTCGGCGCCTGGATCAAACCGAAACCACCCAGGCACGCCGACTCATAACAGTCCGTGCTGTTGACCGTGACGCTGCCAGCCATCGGCACTCGATGCAGCGTGCCGTCCACCTCGTACTCAAAACCTTCCGAGCGCGAACCCAGTACGCCGACGTAATGAACCAGCCGGTGTTGCGCCAGGTCCTCGATCCGTTCAGGCACGCCATAGCGTTCCAGATAGGCCGGGCTGGCGCAGTTGACCATGACAAAATCGCACAAATGCCGGGCAACCACCGATTGATCCGGCTGCGCGCCGACCCGCACCACGCAATCAAACCCTTCGCTGAGCAAATCGACCCGGCGGTCGGTGCTGCTGATTTCGAGTTCCAGATTGGGGTGCAGCGCCATGAATTCGGGCAGGCGCGGCATCACCACGCGACGGGCCAGAATATTCGGCATGTCGATGCGAATTCGCCCGGTGAGCGACGCCGGGTCCTGGCGAAACAACCCTTCGATTTCGTCCATGTGCGACAGCAAATCCTTGCTGCGTTCGTACAACGCCACGCCGTCCTGCGTCGCCTGAACCTTGCGCGTGGTGCGTTGCAGCAACCGCGTACCCAACAGCGTTTCCAGGGCCTGTACATGCTCTGACACGGTAGACCGGGGCAAGCCCAGGCTTTCACCGGCGAGGGTAAAACTCGACATCTCACTGACACGAACGAACGTGCGCAGCAGTTCCAGTTTGTTCATGGGCGACCTTCTATTGTTCGTATTAACCGACCAGTGATTCCGATTTCAGTCTGTTTATCACTGTAGGACGGATAAATAAACTTCCTCCACACCATCACTCACTGTTCTTGAGGAAATCCCATGAACCGTAAAATCGCACTGATCACCGGCGCCAGCCGCGGCCTTGGCAAAAACGCAGCCCTGCATTTGGCGGCTCAAGGTATCGACATCATCGGCACCTACAACAGCAAGGCGGATGAGGCGCAAGCACTGGTCACGGAGATCGAAAGCCTCGGCGGTCGCGCCGCCATGCTGCAGCTCGATGTTGGCCAGAGTGAACGTTTCCCGGGCTTCGCCACGCAGGTTGCAGAGGTGTTGCGCAGCCATTTCGATCGCGAGCACTTCGACTTTTTGATCAACAACGCCGGCATCGGTGTGCATGCGAACTTCGTTGACACCAGCGTCGCCCAATTCGATTTGCTGATGAACATCCATTTGAAGGGGCCGTTTTTTCTGACGCAGAACCTGTTGCCGCTGATCGCTGACGGTGGGCGGATCCTCAACGTTTCCAGCGGTCTGACCCGCTTCAGCCTGCCGGGTTACGGCGCTTACGCAGCAATGAAAGGCGCGATGGAAGTGCTGACGCGCTATCAGGCCAAGGAACTCGGTGCGCGGGGCATTGCGGTGAATACGCTGGCGCCTGGCGCCATAGAAACCGATTTCGGCGGCGGTACGGTGCGCGACAACGCAGACGTGAACAAAATGGTCGCCAGCAATACCGCGTTGGGCCGCGTCGGTCGGCCGGACGATATCGGTGCCGCGATTGCATTGCTGTTGGCGCCGGGTGGCCAGTGGATCAACGGGCAGCGCATCGAGGCTTCGGGCGGGATGTTTTTGTAAACAGCTGCATTCGAGCGGGCTGACGATCAGCCCGCTCGACGTTTCAACTGCGCGACACCAAACCTTCAAGCACCGTCGACAGGGGCACCCTACCCTTGCGCGATTCGCCTTCAAACTCGATCCAGCCTTCGTTGAAGCCATCAATCATCTGCATCCGCGGCAGGGGATTACGCATGCCCTGACTGATGAACAACGCCTCCCACGTCTCACGAGGCACGCTTTGCATCCGCACCGTTTTACCCAGCAGTTCGCTGAAAGCGGCACCCAGTTGCTGCGGGGTAATACGCTGCGGGCCTTCCAGTTCAACGACGCGCTGTCCCTGCCACGATTGCTGCAGCAGCTCGGCGGCGACTCGCCCGACATCCGCCGTGGCGATCATCGGCACCGGTTTATCGAGGGGTTGCAGGAAGCTCGGGATCACCCCTGTTTTAACCGCAGGCTCGACATCCCACAGGGCGTTTTCCATGAACCAGGCGGGTCGCACAAAGGTGACAGGCAGGTCCAGCTCGCCCACCGCCTGCTCCAGCAATTGCAGTTGATTGAGCAAGTTCGGCGCAGTGGCCTGGGCGCCGATGGTCGACAGGCACACCACTCGACCCGGACGCGCCACTTCCAGTGCCTGACGAATGTTCTCCACCACGCGCCGTGTTTCGGGAAAACCCGGTGACGGGTCGAAGTTCGAAGGCATCATCACAAACACGCCTTGTACACCGGTGAATGCCTTTGCCATGGCCTCACGGTTATCGACATCGGCCACGGCCAGCTCGCAGCCCCGTTGTGCCCAGACCGCGCCTTTGTCGACATTGCGCACCACCGCGCGCACGGTCTGCCCGGCGGCCAACAGCGTACGGGCGACTTCGCCCCCCACTTGCCCGGTAATTCCCATCACTGCGTACATGAGCTGTTCTCCTGCTTGAAAACGACGATTGTCGCGATGGGCAGAATTATTCAGCGAAGGGCGAACATACTTCGATAGCATGAATGTCATTAGACAAATGATCCGGAGTCATCAATGAGCTTCGATGCGAGTCTCGCCAGCGGCATGGGCGTGTTCAGCGCGGTGGTCGATGGCGGCAGTTTCGTCAGGGCCGCCGAAGTATTGGAATTGAGTCCGTCCGGCGTCAGCCGGGCTATCGCCCGCCTGGAAAAACGCCTGGGCATTCGACTGTTCGACCGCACTACCCGCACGGTCACGCTTACCGATGAAGGCCGACGTTTCTACGGTGAAATTGCGCCACTGCTGGCCAGCCTCGAAGAAGCCGCCAACTCGGCATCGAGCAGCGCCACGCAAGTGAGGGGACGCCTGCGGGTCAACATGGACCCGTATTTCTCGCGGCTGATTCTGGGACCGGCGCTGGGACAATTCATGGCGCGCCATCCCGAGCTGTACCTGGAGTTGCAAACCCGCGACCAACTGGGTGACATGGTCGCGGACGGCTTTGACCTGGCGGTGCGTTTCGGTCATCCGGCGTCTTCGTCGCTGGTGGCGCGTAAACTGCTGGACGTGCGCGTACTGACCCTGGCCTCGCCAGCCTATCTGAAACGTTATGGACGACCGCTGACTCCGCAGGACATGGAAGACGAACGACATGTGTGCATGCAGTTCCGTGATCCGCTGACCGCTCGCCCGTTCGGCTGGGAATTCCATCGCCCGGGGCGACCGGTGCTGCATGTGCAGCCGCACTGCCGATTGCTGGTCAATGATGTCGGCACGCTGCACAGCGTCTGCGAAAGCGGCCAGGCCATCGCTCAAGTGCTGGACCTCGGTATTGCACCTGCCCTGAAGGAGGGCCGTCTGGTGGAATTGTTTCCCGACTGGCCTGACGAGCGTTTTCCGTTGTATGCCTTGTACCCGTCGCGGCACCTGCCGGCGGCCAAGGTCAGGGCGTTTCTGCAGTTTGTCACTGAACTGTGTCACTCACGGTAGATCAAGATCATAAGATCGCAGCCTTTGGCAGCGCCTACAGGGTTGAGTACAACCAGGATTTTTGCGGTTGGACTCGATCCTGGTAGGAGCTGCCGAAGGCTGCGATCTTTGCTTTTATCCTTCGTAAGAACTGCGCATCACCAGACGCTCACGCACCACGTCATACCCCCAGTGATAGACGTAGGTGTACGGCAGGAAAAACAGCAGCACACCAATGTCCAGCAGGAACGCTTGCCACAGGCTGATGCTCAGCCACCAGGCTACAAACGGCACGCCGAGCGCCACCAGGCCGCCTTCGAACAACAGCGCATGCGCCACGCGGACCCAGGCGTTACGGACAAGGGCGAAGCGTTTGAGCACGCGGTCGAACAGGCCGTTGAAGACCACGTTCCAGGCCAGGGCGAGCGCTGCGATGGCGAGGGTCGCCACCCCCATTTCAAGCATCGGTTTGTCCATGATCCAGGCCAGCAACGGGGTGCAGATCAGTATCGCCAGCAGTTCAAAACCGATGGCCTGGAAAATACGTTCAGTGATGGATTTGTTGATATTCATGGCCAGACTCCTGAGTGACTGTGGTTGCCATGGTCCGTCATCACACCGATACTTCATAACCAATAACCATCGATCAAGGCGATAGTTCATGGCTTCCCACGAAGTGCTGCTCGCATTCGTTCAAGCGGCGACCCAAGGCTCGTTTTCCGCTGCGGCACGCAAGCTTGGCCGCAGTCAGTCGACCATCAGTGCCGCCGTGGCCAGCCTGGAAATCGACCTGAACCTGACCTTGTTTGATCGCAGCAGTCGCAAGCCCAGCCTGACGCCGGCCGGGCACGTCATGCTGCAGCGAGCCGAGGAGATTCTGGCCGCCACCAGCCGACTGGAAATGACCGCCAGCCAATTGTCCCAAGGGGTTGAGGCGAAGCTGACGGTAGCGATTTCCGACACTTATCAGTCCGACCGGTTCGAGGCGGCGTTGACGACTTTCGAGCAGCGATATCCGGACCTGGAACTCGAATGCCTGATCGCCGAATGCGATGACCTGGTGGCGCTGGTGCAAAGCGGTCGCGCGCATGTCGCTTTCGCCGAGATGCAAGACAGCTATCCGCCGGACCTGGTCAGTTCGACGGTGGACGAGCGCACGGAGATTGCGCTGTTCGTCTCTCGTGAACATCCGTTGGCGGCGATGACCGGCATTGATCAGGAGGTGCTGCGGCAACATCGTGAGCTGCGTCTGGCGACCATCGTCAACCCGTACGAAAGCCGCGCGAAAGGCCGGGTCTGGTCGGCGCCGAGTTACTTGATGCTGCTGGAAATGGCCCAGGGCGGATTCGGCTGGGCACCCTTGCCCCGGTGGCTGGTGGGGCGGTTCGGTGCAGGGACGTTGCAGGAGTTGAATGTGCGCGGCTGGCCAAAACCGGTGTTCGTCGATGCGCTGTGGTCACGGCTGCATCCGCCGGGGCCGGCGGGGAGTTGGTTATTGAGCAAGATGTTGGAATGAAGGTCCTTCGGCCTTTATCGCGAGCAGGCTCGCTCCCACCGTTGATCTCGATTGCGCCATAGATCGAATGTGGGAGCGAGCCTGCTCGCGATGAGGCCGGCAAGATTACCTCACTCCAACGCTCGCAGCCTGGCCTCGATAAACCGCCGCTCCGGCACCTGCTGCGTCAACGCCAGCGCCCGTTCATACGCCGCCCGCGCCTCGTCCACCCGCCCCAACTGCCGACAAAACTCCGCCCGCGCCGAATATGCCAAGTGGTAATCCAGCAACTCCCCTCGTTCCAGAATCCCTTCAATCAACGTCAGCCCCGCCAACGGCCCATCCCGCTTGGCCAGCGCCGCCGCCCGGTTCAATTCAATGACCGGCGACGGCACGGCCCGCAGCAACACGTCATACAGACCGACGATCTGCGGCCAATCCGTCTCCTGCGCCGTCGGCGTTTCCGCATGCACCGCCGCGATCGCCGCTTGCAGGCAATACGGCCCGAATCGCCGAGTGTTCAGCGCTCGCTCCACCAGCGCGCAACCTTCGGCAATCATCCCGGCGTCCCACAACGAACGGTCCTGCTCATCCAACACAATCAGTTCGCCGCTCGCCGAGGTCCTGGCCGTGCGTCGCGATTCATGCAACAGCATCAGCGCCAGCAGCCCCATCACCTCCGGTTCCGGCAGCAATTCCATCAGCAATCGGCCCAGGCGAATCGCTTCGCGGGTCAGGTCTTCACGGGTCAGTTCAGTACCGATGGACGCTGAGTAACCTTCGTTGAACACCAGGTAAATCACCCGCAGTACGCTGTCGAGGCGTTCGGGCAGTTCGGCCAGGGTCGGCACTTGATAGGGGATTTTCGCGTCGCGGATTTTCGCCTTGGCCCGCACGATCCGCTGGGCAATGGTGGCCGGTGCCGAGAGAAAGGCTCGGGCGATTTCCTCTGTGGTCAGGTCGCAGACCTCCCGCAGGGTCAACGGCACCTGGGCGTCCGCCGCCAGCGCCGGGTGGCAGCAGGTGAAGATCAGGCGCAGGCGATCGTCTTCCACGTCTTCGTCACTCCAGTCGGCCTGCTCCAGCGCCTCCAGTTGAGCGATCAACATCGGCCGGGACGCGGCGAAGCGTGCGCGCCGACGCAGCACATCGATGGCCTTGAAGCGCCCGGTGGACACCAGCCAGGCACGCGGGTTGTCCGGCACACCGTCACGCTGCCAACGCTCGACCGCGACAAAGAACGCCTCGTGCAAGGCCTCTTCGGCAAGATCGAAATCGCCGAGCAAGCGGATCAGGGTCGCCAGGATCCGCCGCGAGTCTTCGCGGTAGACCTGCTCGACCCGAGCCGTCACCGACACGTCAGGCATCAGTCCGACATGCCTTCGGTCACCAGCGTCACCAGCCGATCCAGACTTTGCCCCCAACCGTCGTGAAACCCCATGGCCTCGTGGGACTGACGATCCTCTTCAGACCAGTGCATGGCACGGGCGGTGTACAGGGTTTTACCGTCCCGCTCTTCAAGCGTCACTTCGGCCGACATGAACGGTTTGCCCGAAGGAATCCAGCCGGGAATAAAGGCATCGGTGAAGACCAGCCGCTCAGGTGCAACGATCTCCAGGAAGACGCCCATGGTCGGATATTCGGCGCCGTCCGGCGCACGCATCAGGGTGCGAAACTGGCCGCCGACCCACAGGTCCATTTCGCACTCGGGGGTGGTCATGCCATGAGGACCCCACCACTGGACCAGCAAGGCGGGCTCGGTCCAGGCGCGGAAGATTTTGCTGCGCGGCGCCTCGATCAGACGGCTGATGGACAGCTCGAATTCGGCAGGTTGTTTTTTATAGGCCTGCGGGCTCATGGGGATCTCCTGTTTTTTTGATTGTTATTCAGGGATTCAACTGGCGAACGGGACGCACCTCGACACAGCCGACCCGGGCCGCCGGAATGTGGCCGGCGACCTGGATGGCTTCGTTGAGGTCCTTGGCATCGATCAGGTAGAAGCCGGCCAACTGCTCCTTGGTTTCGGCGAACGGGCCGTCGGTGATCGACATTTTGCCGTTGCGCATGCGCACGGTGGTCGCGGTCTGCACCGACTCCAGCGCCTCGGCCGCGACCATCCGGCCACTGCCCTGGATCGACTCGGCGTAGGCCATGCACTCCGCGTCCTTGAGGCTTTCGGGCAGCGAGTGCAGTTCGCGCTCGTCGCTGTAGACCAGGCATAAATACTTCATGGAAGCTCTCCGGATCGAACTGATCAACTATGGCTGCAGTTTGGCGTTTTGGCGCCACTTCCCGACGATCAGGGCTGCAGGTCGAACAGGGTCGCGCCGCTCGTCATGTCAAACGGGGCCGACCAGTGTTCGTGGACGATCTGCCACAGCCCCGCTACTTGGCGGTAGCATGCGGTGACGCGCATCCAGCAGGCCTGGGTTTCGCCCTTCTCATTGGTGCCGCCGCAATGGGCCAGCCAGTGGGCGAAGGCGATCTCCTGCGACGGCACGATGTCGATCTCGTGAAACTCGAAGATGTGCGGGCCGGGGCACATTTCCATGCATTCCTGCCAATGCACGCGGTAAGCGGCTTTACCCTTGAATTGCAGGGCCTTGACCGCGTCGAAGGAGACGATGTCATCGGCGTACAGGGCCATGACCTTGTCCACGTCCTTGGCGATGACCGCCTGGCGGTAGTTTTCGATCAGGTTATGGATTTGTGTCTGAGCGTTCATGGTGGTTTCTCCGTGGTTTTTGTTGTGAAGACACCCTTAGTCGACTGGCGAAACGGCAAATCGACAGCCGAAATAAAAATAATCCATGGACGCAAACTCGTTAGAATCCGAAACACATTTGTGTTGGAAAAAGGACACTCCAGTGACAACCCGACTCGTGCCTTACGAAAGCCTGAACGCGCGCCAGCGCCGCCAGGTCGAGGCCATCGAAGTGCACAAGGAACAAATCAAATTCTCCGGCGACATCCACGGTGCGCTGCACACCCTGCTGTCCAAACCCGGCCCTGGCGTCAAAGGATTTGCCCTGCTGGCCGAGGATATTCCCGTCGCGTTCCTGCTGCTCAAGCGCCCACCGGTGCTGCCCGCCTGGGCCGACGAACACAGTGCCACCCTGCATGCGCTGCAAGTCGATCACCGGGCGCAGGGCAAAGGTTATGGCAAGGCCTGCCTGCAAGCCCTGCCCGAGGTGGCGCGCCAGGCCTGGCCGGAAATAAAAGGGCTGGAATTATCGGTGGATGCGGATAACGAGGCGGCCATCGCGCTCTATGCAAAATTTGGCTGGGTCGACAGCGGCGAAGCCTACAAGGGCCGGATCGGTTACGAACGGCGCATGGGTCTGATTTTCTGAGGTGGTTATGCTCGACAGCATCGAAGCACTGGAAGCGATCTACGGCCAACCCCACGACCGCGCCGTGCGCAAGCAAATCCCTTTTCTGAACGAGGACTATCAGGCGATGGTCCGCGCCTCGCCGCTGGTGATCATCAGTTCGGTCGGCCCCGACGGCATGGACGGCTCACCGCGAGGTGACACGCCGGGTTTCGTGCGGATCATCGATGAGCGCACGTTGGCGATCCCGGATCGACCGGGCAACAACCGCGTGGACACGCTGCGCAACGTCGTGCTCGATTCGCGGGTGTCTCTGCTGTTCATCATTCCGGGGATCGGCGAGACGTTACGGGTCAACGGCACCGCAAAGATCAGCGCCGAGCCTGCGTTGCTGGAGAGCTTTGCGGTCAACGGCAAGCCGGCGCGCACGGTGATGCTGGTGACGGTGCAAGCGGCATATTTCCACTGTTCGAAAGCGATTGTCCGTTCGGACCTGTGGAACCCCGAGAAGCATCTGGAACGCTCGGCGCTGCCGACGGCGGGCGCGTTTCACAAGCGCCTGAACGACGGGCAATTCGATGCCAAGACGTATGACCGGGAAGCGCCGGCCCGAGTGCGTGACAGTCTTTATTAAGGCGTTTGTGCCGTTGTCTGGAGGGGTACGGCGGACACTTACTCACAAGATAGACACAATATTCCTACAAAATACGTAGCTCGCTACCTGTCAACGTGGCGAGCTAGCGTATATAAAAGCACCCCATTACACCTTGGCGAGCGAAGAAAGGTCCTTCACCCGCTTCAAGTGTTGACACAAGCGGATCCAATTACGCATTTTGTTTCATTTACGCAGGCTGGGGCTCAAGCGCAGCATATCCAACCCTGTATCGACCCAGCGCTCGGCTTCGGTGTGCAGTTGAAAACTGTCGGGCGCCAACAGCCACTGATACAGGATGCCATCGATATAGGCATGCAGGCTGATCGCCGCGCGGGCCGTGTCGAGGGTTTCCGGCAATTGACCGCGATTCACCGCATTCGTAAGGGCCAGGGCGATTCGCACATTGCAATCGAGGCTGGCCACTCGGCGTTGCTGGCGCAGGTCGCACATTTCATCGGTGAATTCGCACTTATGAAACAGAATTTCATTGATGCGGCGGGTTTTCGGGTCCAGGGCAACTTGATGAAACAAATGAATCAGCAGCTTGCGCATGCAACCCAACGGGTCGAGTTCATCTTCGCTTTCACTGGCCTTGGCCATTTCATCCAGCGGCTCATGCAACGTATCGAGCATGGCCTGCACCAGATCCGCCTTGTTGCTGAAATGCCAGTAGATGGCCCCGCGAGTCACGCCGGCCAGGGTCGCGATGTCCGCCAGTGTCGTGCGCGCCACGCCCCTTTCATAAAAGGCTTTTTCTGCCGCTTCGAGTATCTGGCTACGGGTTTCTTGAGCTTCCTCTTTGGTACGACGGACCATGGCAGTACAACCTCAATCAGGATGCTTCAGCGATGTCTGAATATCAGCTGAATAAAAGTGGGGTGAGCGCTCTTGGGCGTTGTCCCCGGCTTACAATTCGAAACCTTTGATCGGCTTTTGTAACGGTGTGGGTGCGCAGCCAAGGTATTTACAAACAACCATGAACGTAAGTATATTCCTTAGCAAGCTACTTATCCACTCAGCGCACATTTTTTACCCTTCCACATTTCTTGTGCGCATTTTGCGCGCCTGACCCGAGGATTTTCATGCAATTCAAGCCAGCTGTTACCGCTCTGGTCACTGCCGTCGCCCTGGCATCGCTGCTCAGCGGATGTAAAAAGGAAGAAGCGGCACCTGTCGCACCACCTCCTCAGGTCGGCGTCGTAACCCTGCAACCACAAGCCTTCACCCTGACGTCCGACCTTCCGGGCCGTACCAGCGCGTACCGCATTGCCGAAGTTCGTCCGCAGGTCAACGGCATCATTCTCAAGCGTCTGTTCAAGGAAGGCGGCGACGTCAAGGCCGGCCAGCAGCTGTATCAGATCGATCCAGCGGTTTATGAAGCCACGCTGAAAAGCGCCGAAGCCAACCTGCAACAGACCAAATCAATCTCGGATCGCTACAAGCAACTGGTCAACGAACAGGCTGTGAGCCGCCAGGAATACGACACGGCCCTGGCCAACCGTCTGCAATCGGAAGCCGCCCTGCAAAGCGCCCAGATCAATGTGCGCTACACCAAGGTTTACGCCCCGCTCTCCGGCCGCATCGGCCGTTCCACCGTGACCGAAGGTGCCCTGGTCACCAGCGGCCAGGCCGACGCGATGGCGGTGATCCAGCAACTCGACCCGATCTACGTCGACGTCACCCAGTCTTCCGTGGAGCTGCTTGAGTTGCGCCGCGAACTGGAAAGCGGTCGCCTGCAAAAATCCGGCGACAACGCTGCCGCGGTCAAGTTGACCCTTGAAGATGGCAGCCAGTACAAGCTGGACGGCAAGCTTGAGTTCTCCGAAGTCACGGTCGACCAGACCACCGGCTCCGTCATTCTGCGCGCAGTATTCCCCAACCCTGATCACACGCTGCTGCCAGGCATGTTCGTTCACGCCCGGTTGCAGGCTGGCGTGAACGCTGCCGCGATCCTGGCGCCGCAACAAGGTGTGACCCGCGACCTTAAAGGCATGCCGACCGCACTGGTCGTCGGCCCGGACAACAAGGTCGAACTGCGTCAGCTCAAGGCCAGCCGCACTGTGGGCAGCCAATGGCTGATCGAAGACGGTCTGAAGGCAGGCGATCGACTGATCACCGAAGGACTGCAATTCGTCAAACCTGGCATCGAAGTCAAGGCCAGTGAAGCGACTAACGTTGGCGCAAAGAACCCGGCCCCCGCACAGGCAGCTGACAAGGCTTCCAGCGGCAAAGGGGAGTAAACCATGTCGAAATTTTTTATCGACCGTCCGATTTTCGCCTGGGTAATTGCCCTGGTGATCATGCTGGTCGGGGCACTATCGATCCTCAAACTCCCGATCAACCAATACCCGAGCATTGCGCCTCCGGCCATTGCGATCCAGGTGACTTACCCAGGCGCGTCCGCACAAACCGTGCAGGACACCGTGGTGCAGGTGATCGAGCAACAGCTCAACGGTATCGATAACCTGCGTTATGTATCGTCGGAAAGTAACTCCGACGGCAGCATGACCATCACCGCGACCTTCGAGCAGGGCACCAACTCCGATACCGCACAGGTCCAGGTCCAGAACAAACTGAACCTGGCCACCCCGCTGCTGCCGCAAGAAGTGCAGCAGCAAGGGATCCGCGTCACCAAGGCAGTGAAAAACTTCCTGATGGTGATCGGCGTGGTTTCGCAAGACGGCAGCATGAACCGCGACGACCTGGCCAACTACATCGTGTCCAACATGCAGGACCCGATCTCGCGGACGGCGGGCGTCGGTGACTTCCAGGTCTTCGGCGCCCAGTACGCCATGCGGATCTGGCTCGACCCGGCCAAGCTGAACAACTACAACCTGACCCCGGGGGACGTGAAAACCGCCATCGCCGCGCAGAACGTCCAGGTCTCATCCGGTCAGCTCGGCGGCCTGCCCGCCCTGCCAGGCCAGCAACTGAACGCGACGATCATCGGCAAGACCCGCCTGCAGACCGCCGAACAGTTCAAGGCCATCCTGCTCAAGGTCAACAAGGACGGTTCGCAAGTTCGTGTCGGCGACGTGGCCGATGTCGGCCTCGGTGGTGAAAACTACTCCATCAGCGCCCAGTTCAACGGCAAGCCGGCCTCCGGTCTGGCGGTCAAACTGGCCAACGGCGCCAACGCCCTCGACACCGCCAAGGCACTGCGCAAGACCATCAACGACCTGAAGCCGTTCTTCCCGCAAGGGATGGAAGTGGTATTCCCGTACGACACCACCCCGGTGGTGACCGAGTCGATCAAGGGTGTGGTTGAAACCCTGGTAGAAGCGATCGTGCTGGTGTTCCTGGTGATGTTCCTGTTCCTGCAAAACTTCCGCGCCACTGTCATCACCACGATGACAGTACCGGTGGTATTGCTGGGTACGTTCGGGATCCTTGCGGCGTTCGGTTTCAGCATCAACACCCTGACCATGTTCGGCATGGTGCTGGCCATCGGCTTGCTGGTGGACGATGCCATCGTCGTGGTGGAAAACGTCGAACGGGTCATGAGCGAAGAAGGCCTGTCACCCAAGGAGGCCACCAAGAAATCCATGGGGCAGATCCAGGGTGCACTGGTCGGTATTGCCCTGGTGCTGTCGGCGGTACTGCTGCCGATGGCGTTCTTCAGCGGTTCTACCGGTGTGATCTACAAGCAGTTCTCGATCACCATCGTTTCGGCCATGGCCCTGTCGGTACTGGTTGCACTGATCTTCACCCCGGCCCTCTGCGCCACCATGCTCAAGGCGATCCCGAAAGGCGAGCACGGCACGCCCAAACGCGGCTTCTTTGGATGGTTCAACCGCAGCTTCGACCGTGGCGTCAAAAGCTACGAGCGCGGTGTCGGCAACATGCTCGCGAACAAGGCACCGTACCTGCTGGCCTACGTGATCATCCTGGTCGGCATGGTCTGGCTGTTCACCCGTATCCCGACAGCGTTCCTGCCGGAAGAAGACCAGGGCGTGCTGTTCGCTCAAGTGCAGACACCGGCAGGCTCCAGCGCCCAACGCACGCAAGTGGTGGTCGACCAGATGCGGGCCTACTTGCTGGAGAAGGAATCCGGCGCAGTGGCCTCGGTCTTCACCGTGAACGGCTTCAACTTCGCCGGTCGCGGCCAAAGCTCCGGTCTGGCGTTCATCATGCTCAAACCCTGGGGTGAGCGTGACGCCAACAACAGCGTGTTCGCCCTCGCGGCGCGGGCCCAGCAGCACTTCTTTACCTTCCGTGACGCGATGGTGTTCGCCTTCGCACCGCCGGCGGTTCTGGAGTTGGGCAACGCCACCGGTTTCGACGTGTTCCTGCAAGACCGTGCCGGTATCGGTCACGACAAGTTGATGGCGGCGCGCAACCAGTTCCTCGGGATGGCAGCGCAAAGCAAAGTGCTTTATCAGGTGCGTCCGAACGGCCTGAACGACGAACCGCAGTATCAGTTGGAAATCGATGACGAGAAGGCCAGCGCCCTGGGCCTCACCTTGACGGACATCAACAACACCTTGTCGACTGCCCTGGGCAGTAGCTACGTCAACGACTTCATCGACCGCGGTCGGGTGAAGAAGGTTTACGTGCAAGGTCAGCCTGGCTCACGCATGAGTCCGGAAGACATCAAGAAGTGGTATGTGCGCAACGCCAGCGGAACCATGGTGCCCTTCTCGGCCTTCGCCAAGGGTGAGTGGATTTACGGTCCACCGAAGCTGTCGCGTTACAACGGCGTAGAAGCGATGGAAATCCTCGGTGCCCCGGCGCCGGGCTACTCCACCGGTGAAGCCATGGCCGAAGTCGAAGCCATCGCCCAGAAACTGCCGGCCGGTGTCGGTATTTCCTGGACCGGTCTGTCGTACGAGGAACGTCTGTCCGGCTCACAAGCACCAGCGTTGTACGCGTTGTCGCTGCTGATGGTGTTCCTGTGTCTGGCAGCGTTGTACGAAAGCTGGTCGATCCCGATCGCGGTCATGCTGGTGGTGCCGCTGGGGATCATCGGCGCCTTGATGGCGACCAGCCTGCGCGGCCTGTCCAACGACGTGTACTTCCAGGTGGGGTTGTTGACAACCATCGGTCTGGCGGCGAAAAACGCCATTCTGATCGTCGAATTCGCCAAGGAATTGCATGAGCAAGGGCGGAGTCTGCGCGATGCCGCGATCGAAGCCTGCCGGATGCGTTTGCGACCGATCATCATGACCTCGCTCGCGTTCGTCCTCGGTGTGGTACCACTGGCTATTTCCACGGGCGCAGGTTCGGGTAGCCAACATGCGATCGGTACCGGGGTGATTGGCGGTATGCTCACGGCCACGATTCTGGCGATCTTCTGGGTCCCACTGTTCTTCGTCACCGTGTCGTCCATGGGCCAGCGCAAAAACGCCAACCAGGATGACGCTATTGAACCTTCTAAAGAGGCTGGCCAATGAGCAAGTCGCTACTCTCCATCGCAGTCGCCGCCTTCGTGCTGAGCGGTTGCTCGCTGATACCCGATTATCAGCAGCCTGAAGCTCCGGTGGCGGGCCAATACCCGCAAGGTCCGGCCTATTCGCCGGCCCAGGCGCCCAACCAGGCCGCCGCCGAACAGGGCTGGAAGCAGTTTTTCCATGACCCGGCGCTGCAGCAACTGATCCAGGTCGCCCTGGAAAACAACCGTGACCTGCGTGTCGCGGCCCTGAACATCGATGCCTTCGCGGCGCAGTACCGCATCCAGCGTGCGGACCTGTTCCCGGCCGTTTCGGCCAATGGCACCGGCAGTCGTCAGCGGGTTCCTGCACGGGCCTCGCAGACCGGTGAAGCGGGCATCACCAGCTCCTACTCCGCCACGGTCGGCATCAGCGCGTATGAACTCGACCTGTTCGGTCGCGTTCGCAGCCTGAGCGAAGAAGCGCTGCAGCAATACTTCGCCACGGAAGAAGGACGCCGCAGCACGCAGATCAGTCTGGTGGCCAACGTGGCCAATGCCTACCTGACCTGGCAGGCTGACAAAGAGCTGCGCAAACTGACTCAGGACACCCTCGGTGCGTTCGAGGAGAGCTTGAAGCTCACCGCGCGCAGTAACGAAGTCGGTGTGGCTTCGGCCCTGGACCTGGCCCAGTCGCGCACCTCGGTGGAAAACGCCCGCGCGCAACTGGCCCGCTACACCCGCCAGGTCGCCCAGGATGAAAACAGCCTGGTGCTGCTGCTCGGCACTGGCATTCCGGCCAACCTGCAAACCGCCAAGCCGCTGGCCGACGACCTGCTGAGCGACGTGCCGCCCGGTCTGCCATCGGACTTGCTGCAACGTCGTCCGGACATCCTCCAGGCCGAATACAACCTGAAAGCGGCCAACGCCAACATTGGCGCGGCACGGGCAGCGTTCTTCCCGAGCATCAGCCTGACGGCCAACGCCGGCTCCCTGAGTCCAGACCTGTCCGGCCTGTTCAAAGGCGGTTCGGGCACCTGGTTGTTCCAGCCGCAGATCAACCTGCCGATCTTCAACGCCGGCAGCCTGCGCGCCAGCCTGGATTACTCGAAAATCCAGAAAGACATCGGCGTGGCGAACTACGAGAAGTCCATTCAAACGGCCTTCCAGGAAGTCGCCGACGGCCTGGCCGCCCGCCAGACCTACACCGAGCAGTTGCAGGCTCAGCGTGATTTCGTCACCGCCAACCAGGACTACTACCGTCTGGCCGAGCGTCGTTACCGCATTGGTGTCGACAGCAACCTGACCTTCCTCGATGCCCAGCGTCAGCTGTTCAGTGCCCAACAGGCGCTGATCACCGACCGTCTGGCGCAGCTGGTCAGCCAGGTCAATCTGTACAAGGCACTGGGTGGTGGCTGGAACGAGCAGACCGCGAAAGCCGAACCGCTGAAAGAAGAAGCGCCGAAGCTGAAGTTGTTCTGATCGAACGGTAAACACAAGGAGCCCACCTTTTGGTGGGCTTTTTGTTGTCTTTGAAAAAGCGAAGATCAAAAGATCGCAGCCTTCGGCAGCTCCTACAGGTGTACGCGATTCCATGTAGGAGCTGCCGAAGGCTGCGATCTTTTGATCTTTTGCTGTTCGATAACCGCCCAAAACCCGCTTTGCCCGATTGAACCACCCAATCCATTCCCCGCACCATTCGTCGCACAAAACCAATAACAACAGGTTCGACACCATGCCCCCGCGCCCTGCCCTGTCCGGCTGATCCCGTTCGTTTCGCCCCGATTCCGCATCTTTGTCTGCAACCCCAGGTTGCGGCATCGCCCCGTTTCATCCCCAAGAATTAGAGAGACCCGAACCCATGACGCCTTCCACCGCGCAGTATTTCTTCCCCAGTCTGATCGCCATCGCTTTGGCCGCTGCGGCCCTGCCCGCCGTGGCCGAGGAGGCGGGTTTTGTCGAAGGCGCCAAGGTCAACCTGAACCTGCGCAACTTCTACATCAACCGCAACTTCACCAACCCGACCAAGGCTCAGGGCAAGGCTGAAGAATGGACGCAAAACTTCATCCTCGACGCGAAGTCCGGGTTCACTCAGGGCACCGTCGGGTTCGGCCTGGATGTGTTGGGGCTGTACTCGGTGAAACTCGACGGCGGCAAAGGCACCGGCGGTACACAGTTGCTGCCGCTGGACCACGACGGTCGCCCGACGGACAACTTCGGTCGCACCAACGTCGCGCTCAAGGCCAGGTTGTCCCAGACCGAAGTGAAGGTTGGTGAATGGATGCCGGTGCTGCCGATCCTGCGTTCTGACGACGGTCGTTCGCTGCCGCAAACCTTTCGTGGCGGCCAGATCACCTCGAAAGAAATCGATGGCCTGACGCTCTACGGCGGCCAGTTCCGCGCCAACAGCCCGCGCGACGACAGCAGCATGAGCGACATGACGATGACCGGCAAAGCCGCGTTCACCTCCGACCGCTTCAACTTCCAGGGCGGTGAATATACCTTCAACGACAAGCGCACCCAGATCGGCCTGTGGAACGCTGAACTCAAGGACATCTACAGCCAGCAATACGTCAACCTGATCCACAGCCAGCCCATCGGCGACTGGACCCTGGGCGCCAACCTCGGCGTCTTCTACGGCAAGGATGACGGCAGCGCCCGGGCAGGCGAGCTGGACAACAAGACCTGGTCAGGCATGTTCTCCGCCAAGTACGGCGGCAACACCTTCTATGTCGGCCTGCAAAAACTCACGGGCGACAGCGCGTGGATGCGGGTCAACGGCACCAGCGGCGGCACCCTGGCCAACGACAGCTACAACGCCAGCTACGACAACGCCAGGGAAAAATCCTGGCAGGTGCGCCACGACTACAACTTCGTCGCCCTCGGCATCCCTGGCCTGACCCTGATGAACCGCTACATCAGCGGCGACAACGTGCACACCGGCACCATCACCGATGGCAAGGAATGGGGCCGCGAAAGCGAACTGGGCTACACCGTGCAGAGCGGCGCGCTCAAGGACCTCAACGTCAAATGGCGCAACTCGACCATCCGCCGGGACTTCAGCAACAACGAGTTCGACGAGAACCGGTTGATCGTCAGCTATCCGATCAGCCTGCTGTAAACACAGATCAAATGTGGGAGCGAGCCTGCTCGCGATGGCTTAGTCACAGGCAGCACATGTGTTGACTGTCAGACCGCCATCGCGAGCAGGCTCGCTCCCACTGGGGGATCTTCGGTGAACACAAAACCTGCGTTCACACCGGACAACGGTGGGAGCGAGCCTGCTCGCGATGGCGTCAGCTCAGACACCACAAATCACCAGGATCACTCCCGCGATTCAACCCCCAACTCATCCCAAACCGACTCCGCCAAGTGGAATGTGGCGTTGGCCGCCGGGATGCCGCAGTAGATCGCGCTCTGCATGATCACTTCCTTGATCTCGCCGCGGGTCACGCCGTTGTTGGCCGCGGCGCGCAGGTGCAGTTTGAGTTCTTCGTTGCGGTTCATGCCGATCAGCATGGCGAGGGTGATCAGGCTGCGGGTGTGGCGTGGCAGGCCCGGGCGGGTCCAGATGTCGCCCCAGGCGTGGCGGGTGATCATTTCCTGAAACTCCGAGTTGAACTCCGTCAGGGCGGTCAGGCTACGGTCGACGTGGGCGTCGCCGAGCACTGCACGGCGAACTTTCAGGCCCTCGTCGTAGCGTTGTTTTTCGTCCACAACAATCCCCTCAATGAGCCGACAAAAACGCCAGCACCCGCTCGCTGAATTCAGCGCCGGCCTGGACATTGGACAGGTGCGCGGCGTAGAACTCGGCGTACTCGGCGCCCTGCACGTGCTCCTGGATGAAGTGCCCGCCGGACGGCGGCGTGACCGCGTCTTCGGTGCCGGCGATGACCAGCAGCGGCACCTTGATCGTAGACAACTGATCACGGAAATCGGCGTCGCGCACGGCGGCGCAGTTGGCCGCGTAACCCTCAGGCGAAGTGGTCGCGAGCATGTCGGTGATCTTCTTCGCCGACGCCGGATTGGCTTCGGCGAAGTCCGGGGTGAACCAGCGTGCAATCGACGCATCGCGCAGGGCGACCATGGCCGGCGACCCATCGCGCAGCACGGTTTCGATCCGTGGGTTCCACACCGACGGATCGCCGATTTTCGCCGCGGTGTTGCACACCACCAGTGTGTGCAGACGCTGGCCGGCGTTGATCCCCAGCCACTGGCCAATCAGCCCGCCCATGGACAGACCGCAGAAATGCACCTTATCGATGTGCAACGCATCCAGCAGCGCCAACACGTCGTGGCCCAGTTGCTCAATGCTGTAAGGCCCCGGCGTCACCAAGGATTTACCGTGACCACGGGTGTCGAAACGCAACACGCGAAAATGCTCGGTGAACGCCGCTATCTGCGCGTCCCACATGTGCAGGTCGGTACCCAACGAGTTAGACAGCACCAGCACCGGCGCATCAGCCGGTCCATCGAGTTGGTAATTCAGTTCGCCCTCGGCGAGTTGTACGAAAGCCACAGCAGTCTCCTTCAGGCAGTCAACGCAGAATGTTCAGCCACCGCTCGCTCGACCCAGGTATGGGCCTGACCGAGGTAATGGGCGGGGTCCAGCAGATGATCGAGTTCAGCGGCCGAGAGTTCGGCGGTCACTTGCGGTTCGTCGCCGAGGACGGCGCGCAGATGACGGTGTTCCGCCACCGCACGTTTGCAGCAGTGCTCCAACAGATGATGCGCCGTGTCGCGCCCCACCCGTTGGGCGAGGACGATGCTCACCGCTTCGGCCAGCACCAGGCCCTGGGTCAGATCAAGGTTGCGGACCATGCGATCGGCATCCACTTCCAGTCCATCCGTCACCAACAGCGCTTGTTGCAAGGCGCCTGACACCAGGCAGCAAATCTCCGGCAGGGTTTCCCACTCGGCATGCCACAGGCCCAGGCTGCGCTCATGCTCCTGCGGCATGGCGCTGAACAGTGTCGACAACAAACCCGGCACCCGGGTCGCCGCCCCGATCAGCACTGCCGCACCCACCGGGTTGCGTTTGTGCGGCATGGTCGAGGAACCACCCTTGCCCGGCGCCGACGGTTCGAACACTTCGGCGGCTTCGGTCTGCATCAACAGGCTGATGTCGCGACCGAGTTTGCCGAGGCTGCCTGCGATCAATCCGAGTACCGCGCCAAACTCCACCAGACGATCCCGTTGGGTGTGCCAAGGTTGTTCGGGCAACGCGAGTTGCAGCTCCTGCGCCAGCGCTTGGGCAATCGGCATCGCCTGCTCGCCGAGGGCCGCGAGGGTCCCCGACGCACCGCCGAATTGCAGCACCAGCAGTCGCGGTTTGAGTTCGCGCAGACGTTGGCGGCTGCGGGTCACCGCGCCCAGCCAACCGGCGATTTTCATACCGAGGGTGACCGGCGTCGCGTGTTGCAACCAGGTCCGCCCGGCCAGCGGCGTGGCGACATAACGCAAGGCCTGAGTCGCGAGGGTTTCCCCCAGTTGTGCCAGGTCGCTTTCGATCAGCGCCAGTGCCCGCCGCAGTTGCAGCACCAGGCCGGTGTCCATCACGTCCTGACTGGTCGCACCCAAATGCACATAGCGTTCGGCTTCAGCATTGTTTGTTGCGATCTGCTTGCCCAGTGCCTTGACCAGCGGAATCGCCGAATTGCCTGCGGTAGCAATCGCCTCGCCTAACGCAGCGAAGTCGTAATGCCCGGCCCGGCAGGCCGTTTCGATAGACGCCACAGCGGTCTGTGGTATCAAGCCAACCCGCGCCTCGGCCCGGGCCAGTGCCGCTTCGAAATCGAGCATGGCCTGAACCCGGCCCTGATCGCAGAACACTTCACGCATGTCGCGAGCAGTGAAATAAGCATCGAACAATTGATTGCCCGGTCGCTGGTTCATAAACAATCCCTTGGAGGCGTGGGCCGGTCAGGCCCACGGGTAAAGATCAAAGGTCGTGGTGCAAGTATTTCGCCTGTTTCGGCAGACGCAGGCTGAACAGGAACGCCACCGCCATCATCACCGTCACGTACCAGTAGAACGAGTTTTCCATGCCGACAGCCTTGAGGCTCAGCGCCACGTATTCCGCCGAACCGCCGAAGATCGCATTCGCCACCGCGTAAGCCAGGCCAACACCCAATGCGCGCACTTGCGGCGGGAACATTTCCGCTTTCACCAGTCCGCTGATGGAGGTGTAGAAACTCACGATCGCCAGCGCCAGGGTAATCAGCACAAAGGCCAGGAACGGGCTGCTGACGCTTTTCAGGCTCAACAGGATCGGCACGGTGAACAGCGTACCGAGGGCACCGAACCAGAGCATCGAGTTACGTCGACCGATCTTGTCCGCGAGCATGCCGAACAGCGGCTGCATGCACATATAAAGGAACAGCGCGCCGGTCATGATGTAGCTGGCGGTCTTGGCGTGCATGCCGGCGGTGTTCACCAGGTACTTCTGCATGTACGTGGTAAACGTGTAGAAAATCAGCGAACCACCAGCGGTGTAACCGAGCACGGTAATGAACGCAGCCTTGTGGTCACGGAACAACGCCATGATGCTGCCGGCGTCCTTGTTTTCGCGCATTTCCTTGCTGGTGGTTTCCTTCAACGAACGACGCAGGAACAACGAGATCAACGCGGCCACTGCGCCGACCACGAACGGGATCCGCCAGCCGTACGCACGCAGATCCTCTTCGGTGAGGAACTGTTGCAGGATCACCACCAGCGACACCGCCAGCAGTTGCCCGCCGATCAGCGTCACGTACTGGAACGAGGCGAAGAAACCGCGCTGGCCCTTGAGGGCGACTTCGCTCATGTAGGTCGCCGTGGTGCCGTACTCGCCGCCCACCGACAAGCCCTGCAGCAAGCGGGCGAACAGCAGCATGATCGGCGCCCAGACGCCGATGTCCTTGTAGGTCGGCAGGCACGCGATGAGCAACGAGCCGAAGCACATCATCAGAATCGAGATCAGCATCGAATTCTTGCGCCCGTGCTTGTCCGCCAAGCGGCCGAAGATCCAGCCGCCGATAGGCCGCATCAGGAACCCGGCGGCGAATACGCCAGCGGTGTTGACCAGCTGCACTGTCGGGTTATCGGACGGAAAAAAGGCCGGGGCGAAATAGATCGCGCAGAAGGCGTAGACGTAGAAATCGAACCATTCGACGAGATTGCCGGACGAGGCGCCGACAATCGCAAAGATCCTTTTGCTGCGCTCTTCGCCGGTGTAATGCGCTGTAGTAGCGGTGGTCGTTGTCATTGTTTTTCACTCTTTGGGGACTGTCAGAGTCTAGACACACTTTGCAACAATCCCGTTCCACAGTACCGAAACATCAAAAGATCGCAGCCTGCGGCAGCTCCTACAGAGTGCACGCCGAACCAATGTAGGAGCTGCCGCAGGCTGCGATCTTTTGACCTTGATCTCAATAATCGAAGAACACCGTCTCGGCCTCGGTGCCCTGCAGAATCACGTTCCACTGGTAAACACCCGAAGCATCCTGCTTCGCCAGCAACGTACTGCGGCGCTCGGCAGGCACGCATTCCAGCAGCGGGTCCGCCACGTTGGCCGGTTCACCATCAAAGTAGATGCGCGTCAGCAAGTGCTTCACCAACCCACGGGCAAACACCAGCACCACCAGATGCGGTGCCTGGGTCGTGCCCTTCAAGCCTTCCACCGTGCCCGGCTTGATCGTGGTGAACCGAAAGCGCCCTTCGGCATCCACCGGCACCCGGCCAAACCCTTCGAAATTCGGGTCCAGGGGTTTGTCCTGATCGTCTTCGGGGTGGTCGTACTTGCCGGCCGCATTGGCCTGCCAGACTTCCAGCATCGCGTCGTTGACGACATCGCCATTGCCATCAATCACTTGCCCGGTGATCGCCACGCGCTCGCCGAGGGTCTGTTCGACAGTCAGGTTTTCGCGGTTCAGCCAGGTCAGGCCAATGTGGTAATACGGCCCGACGGTGTGGGACGTGGTCGCGTTCAGCGTCATCTTATTTCTCCATCGGCGTGGCTTCGCGGCCGCGCAAAACGATGTCCCAGCGATAACCGAGGGCATAGGAAGGGATGGTTTTTTCCAGGTCGAAACGGGCGATCAGGCGCTCTTTGGCGCTCGTATCCGGTACGCAGTTGTAGATCGGGTCGTACGCCAGCAACGGGTCGCCCGGGAAATACATCTGCGTGACCAGCCGCGTCAGAATGCTCGGCCCGAACAGTGAGAAATGGATGTGCGCCGGGCGCCAGGCGTTGTGGTGGTTGCCCCACGGATAGGCGCCGGGCTTGATGGTCTGGAACTGATACCAGCCATCGGCGTCGGTCACGGTGCGGCCGGTGCCGGTGAAGTTCGGGTCCAGCGGTGCGTCGTGCAGGTCGCGAGCATGATTGTAGCGGCCGGCGGCGTTGGCCTGCCAGATCTCTACCAGGATTCCCGGCACGGGCAGTCCGTCTTCATCCAGCACGCGGCCGTGAATGATGATGCGCTCACCCAGTGGTTCGCCTGTGTGCTGGGCGGTCAGGTCGTTGTCTTTCTCATTAATGAGCTCGGCACCGATGGTCGGGCCGGTAATTTCCGACAACGAATGCGGCAAAAACACCAACGGCTTGGACGGCGAGCGACGGTTGGTGGATTGATAGGCCGGGTGCAGGTATTCGGGCTGAGTGCCCTCCTGTGGGCGGCGGTAACCAGGCTTGTCAGTCATGGGTTATTCCTCAGTTCTTATTAGTCACTTCTGTACGTCAGACGCGTTCGATCGCCAAGGCCAGACCCTGGCCGACGCCGACGCACATGGTCGCCAGACCTTTCTTGCCACCGGTCTTTTCCAGATGATGCAAAGCAGTCAGTACCAGACGCGCGCCACTCATGCCCAACGGATGCCCCAGGGCAATGGCGCCACCGTTCGGGTTGACCTGGGCCGCGTCGTCCGCCAGACCCAGTTCACGCAGCACCGCCAAACCCTGGCTGGCAAACGCTTCGTTGAGTTCGATCACGTCAAAATCGCTGACGGCCAGGCCGAGGCGTTCGGTCAATTTGCGCACCGCCGGCACCGGGCCGATCCCCATCACTCGTGGGGCAACACCGGCGCTGGCCATACCCAGCACTTTGGCGCGGGCAGTCAGGCCGTGTTTCTTCACCGCTTCGGCCGAGGCCAGGATCAGCGCCGCAGCACCGTCGTTCACACCGGAAGCATTGCCGGCAGTGACGGTTTTATCCGGGCCGTTGACCGGTTTCAGTTTGGCCAGGGTTTCCAGCGTGGTATCGGCGCGGGGATGTTCATCCTGGCTGACGACACTTTCACCTTTCTTGTGGGCAATCCGCACTTCAACGATTTCTTCAGCGAAAAAACCTGCGGCTTGCGCGGCTGCCGTCCGTTGCTGACTGCGCAGCGCGAAAGCGTCCTGATCCTCGCGGGAAACTTCGTAGTCGTCAGCCACGTTGTCGGCGGTCTGCGGCATCGCATCCACACCGTATTGGGCTTTCATCAACGGGTTGATAAAGCGCCAGCCAATGGTGGTGTCTTCGAGCTTCATGTTGCGCGAGAACGCGGCATCGGCCTTGCCCATCACGAACGGTGCGCGGGACATCGACTCGACACCGCCAGCAATCGCCAGCTCCATTTCACCGCTGGCGATGGCCCGGAATGCAGTGCCGATCGCATCCATACCCGAAGCACAGAGGCGATTGAGGGTGACGCCCGGAACGGTTTCCGGCAGGCCCGCCAGCAACAACGCCATGCGTGCCACGTTGCGGTTGTCTTCGCCGGCCTGGTTGGCGCAACCGAGGAACACCTCGTCCACCGCGTTCCAGTCCACCGACGGGTTGCGCGCCATCAAGGCTTTGATCGGTACCGCGGCCAGATCGTCGGCGCGAACCGCCGACAGGCCACCGCCAAAACGGCCGATAGGGGTGCGAATCGCATCGCAAATATAAACGTCACGCATCAGGCTTCTCCGGGTGCTTGGCCGTGGGCTGCCGCGGTGCGGGCTTCCAGATCCCTGAGCGCGGTCAATTCGACGACCGTCGGCTCGGCGGTGTTTTCAACAGTGTCGGCGAAGCGAATCGCCCAACCGGTGGCGGCGATCACTTGCTCGCGGGTCACGCCTGGATGCAGCGCGGTGACCACGAATTCATGGGTGTCGGCTTCCGGTTCCATGATGCACAGGTCGGTAATAATGCCGACAGGACCGGCCCCCGGCAGGCCCAGACGCTTGCGTGAATCACCGCCCTCGCCATGGCCGACCGAGGTGATGAAGTCGAGTTTGTCGACAAAGGAACGCGCCGATTGCTTGAGGATGATCAGGACGCTTTTGGCTGAGCCGGCGATCTCCGGCGCACCGCCGGCGCCCGGCAGGCGGACTTTCGGCTGATGGTAATCACCGACCACGGTGGTGTTGATATTGCCGAAACGGTCGACTTGCGCGGCGCCAAGGAAACCGACGTCGATGCGCCCGCCCTGCAACCAGTAGCGAAAAATCTCACCGGTCGGGACGACGGTGTCAGCCGTTTCTGCCAGCTCACCATCACCGATCGACAGCGGCAGTACGCTCGGCTTGGCACCGATCGGACCCGATTCGTAGATAAGGACTACGTCTGGCGAGGAAGTCAGACGTGCAAGGTTGGCGGCTTTCGACGGCAGGCCGATGCCAACGAAGCACACCGAGCCGTTCTTCAGCCGGCGGGCGGCAGCGACGGTCATCATTTCATTCGTGGTGTAAGTCATTACTTGGCCTCCGAAGCATCGGCCAGCTTGGCCTGGAACTCGCTGAAGTCAGCGCAGCCGTGGATGTACTCGTTGATCCACGCGGTGAAGGTTTCACGGTCGCGGGCAATCGGGTCCCAGGCTTGATAGAAACGGTTGTCGCGTTCGGTGTAACCGTGCGCGTAGGACGGATGCGCACCGCCAGGGACGTGGCAGACCGCGCTCAACGCCCAGGTCGGCAGCACGCAGGCGTTCATCGGTGCATTGAGGTCGTCGACGATTTCTTCGACGGTGACGATGCAACGCTTGGCAGCCAGGGCGGCTTCTTTCTGCACGCCGAGAATGCCCCAGAGCAACACGTTGCCCTTGCGGTCGGCCTTCTGTGCGTGAATCACGGTGATGTCCGGGCGTACCGAGGGCACGGCCGCCAGCACTTCGCCGGTGAATGGGCAGGTGACGGTTTTGATCAACGGGTTGACCTTCGGCAGGTCGGAACCGGCGTAGGCGCGCAGCACTGCGAACGGTAGGCCGGAAGCGCCAGCGACGTAGGCATTGGCCAGGTCCGCATGGCTGTGTTCTTCGATTTCCAGCGCATGTGGCCATTGCTTCTCGACAGCGTCCCGTAGACGGTGCAGCGAACCAACGCCCGGGTTACCGCCCCAGGAAAAAATCAGCTTGCGGGCACAACCGGCACCGATCAACTGGTCGTAGATCAAGTCAGGCGTCATCCGTACCAGCGTCAGATCTTTCTTGCCCTGACGAATGATTTCGTGACCCGCCGCCGTCGGGATCAGGTGAGTGAAGCCTTCGAGCGCGACCGTATCGCCGTCGTTAACGAATTGCTTCACCGCGTCGTGCAGCGAAAGGATTTCAGCCATGGGGCAGGCTCCCGTTTTGTGATGAACCGACAGTGGTAGAAAAAGGCGCGATGCGCAGCGCCGGAATGACTGAAGGTTAAGCCTGTGCAAAACGTCAAACAATCCGATAATCGACTGAGCGTTCGGTTATCGAACAGATTGTTGTCTGGCTATCGTTCTGTGTCGGCCCCAAAAAGATCGCAGCTTTCGGCAGCTCCTACTTGGAATGCGTACACCTGTAGGAGCTGCCGAAGGCTGCGATCTTTTCTACCAAGCCGCCATTTCAACCCGGCTCAGGTCGCATCCGCATGACTGACCATGCCCTTGATCACCACCGCCGTGGTCGCCAAGGCCGCCGGAATCACCAGCGCCGTCAGCACTTGCTCGAAATTCCAGCCCAGGCCCAACAGTGTTGCCCCCATCCACGCGCCGAGGATCGCGCCGAAGCGGCCAATCCCCAACATCCACGACACACCGGTCGCCCGCCCTTGCGTTGGATAAAACCGCGCCGCCAGCGAAGGCATCGCCGATTGCGCACCGTTGACACACATCCCGGCCACCAGCACCAGGGTCGCCAACAGCGTGATGTTGCCCAGGCTCTGCCCTACCGCGTAGGCAAATACCCCGGCCAGCAGATAGAAAGTGCCGATAACCTTGTGCGGATTGAACCGGTCCATGGCCCAGCCCACGCCCACCGCGCTCAATACCCCGCCGAACTGGAACAGCGCGCCGATGAACGCCGCCTGCTCCATGCTCGCGCCGCTGTCACGCATCAGGGTCGGCAGCCAACTGGTCAACAGGTAAACAATCACCAGCCCCATGAAGTAGGTCAGCCACAGCAACAAGGTGCCGGCGCTGTAGGTACCGGAGAAAATCACCGCGAACACGTTGCGCGCCTTCACGGTTTTCTGTTCCGGCACGCTGAAGCTTGAAGCCTGAGCGACGACGATCGGATCGATCGGTGCCAGGGTCTTGCGCACTTTGTCCGTGCCGCGATTGCGCACGACAAGGTAACGCGCCGATTCCGGCAGCCAGAACAGCAAAACCACGGCAAGGATCAAAGGCAGAATCCCGCCGATCAGCAGCAGACTGTGCCAACCGAACGCCGGAATCAGCTTGGCCGAGATAAACCCGCCACCGGCCATGCCAAGGTTGAAACCACAGAACATGCTGGTCACCAGCAGGGATTTCTTGCGCTCGGGGGTGTATTCCGACAGCAACGTCGTGGCGTTCGGCATCCCGGCACCAAGGCCCAGGCCGGTGAGGAAACGCAGCACCAGCAATTGATCGACATTGGTGCTGTAGGCCGATGCCAGGCTGAAAGCGCCAAACAACAACACCGCCCCGACCAGTACGACTTTTCGCCCGAACCTGTCAGCCAAGGGACCGGAGCCCAGTGCGCCGAAGACCATGCCGATCAGCGCGGCACTCATCACCGGACCGAGGCTGGCGCGATCGATGCCCCAATCCTGAGACAGCGCTGGCGCGATGAAGCCCATGGCCGCGGTGTCGAGGCCATCGAGAAAGACAATCAGGAAACACAGAATCACCACCCGCCATTGGTAGCGCGAAATGGGTTGAGCATTGATGAAGGACTGCACGTCGAGGCAGTTCCCTACAACAGACTGAGGCTGGTTCATTATTTTTATTCCACGCAAGAACGCAGTCGGGCAGGAGTCAGCCAAGGCTGACGCTGTCGCGACATTAGTGATCCTGGGGAAAGAGCGTCAATTCGCTAAACGCGACTCTGTGCGGTTATCGAACAGCTTAGGCGAAGAGCTGCGCACTGAGGTCGCGGCTGGCGCTCAGAAGGCCAGGCAGGAAACGTTGCTCCAGCTCGTTGCGGCTCACCCGTCCGGCGTGGGTACTGACGTTTAGCGCTGCCACCACTTGCCCGGAAGCGTCGTACACCGGAACGGCAATCGAGCGCAGGCCTTGCTCCAGTTCCTGATCGACGATGCACCAGCCTTGCTGCCGCACTTCTTGCAGGCATTCGAGCAACGCCTCGGGGGTATGCAAGGTACGACTGGTCTTGGCTTGCAACTCCGCATGGTCGAGGTATTCGCGCAGCGAAGTGTCGTCCAGCGCAGCGAGAAGAATCCGTCCCATTGAAGTGCAATAGGCCGGCAGGCGTCCGCCCACCGAAAGGTCGACGGAAATCAGACGCTGGGTGGTGGCGGAGCGGGCGATGTACAAAATGTCATCGCCTTCCAGGGTAGCCATGTTGCAGGCCTCGTGGAGTTGCTCGCTCATGCGGTCCAGATACGGCTGGGCAGATACCGCCAAGGGCGTTGACGATAAATAGGCATGGCCAAGGGTCAGCACTTTGGGCAGCAGCGAATAGGTGCGGCCGTCGGTGGTGGCGTAGCCGAGTTTGATCAGCGTGTGCAGGCAACGTCGCACAGCGGCGCGGGGAATTTCCGTTCGATGGCTGATCTGGGCGATGGTCAGGTGCCGTTTGCGCTCCTGGAACGCTTGCACCACGGCCAGGCCACGGGCCAGGGACGTCATAAAGTCCGGGTCGCCGGTCAGGGCCTGGATTCGCTTGGCTGGCGAGGCGACGATGGGCGGCGCCACTGAAGCGAAGGAATTGCGCATTTGATCGTTCATATCAGGTCCTTTTCCTACACGGATCAGCGGCTATTACAAGCGGCTCCCGGAGCGGCACACAAGCCAGGGGCAGCCAACACCGTGCGATTATCGAACCATTGACCGGTAATCGCAATTAGCCCCCTCGCAGCCACCCGCTATCGGGTCTGTTCGATCCTCCGCTACTACATGTTTTTAACATCCACTTGAACCCGGACTTAAAGCCCCCATGTACTGTCGTAACTTGTTCGACTTAATGGCGCCAGAAAGACATCGCTGCAAAGTGGGGTCACGGGCTCATAGTTACCCGTAAAAGTTGCAAGTAACAAAACAATCACACATCACGATCCATTTTTAACTCTTTGGCGATAGTCTTCTTCAAATCGACCGCTATAATGCAACTCAGTGGTGACCCGGTTTTTACTCGCCGATTCCGCCACCCGGCAGCGTGATGATCCATTGCCGCTGCCCGCAGCAAGCGCCTGACGCTCATTTCATATGCTCCGCCAACGCGCTCGCTGAAACAGGAAACTGATGCTGCGTCAGCTGTTTTGCTCTGGTGCCGTGGCCGCCTGCAACATGGAAGTATTGATCGCACTGCCGTAAAACGAAGCCTTCCCGGGCTTTGTCCTTTCGACGAACGTGGTCAATCGATTTGATGCAGCGCGTTTCACCAGGATTAATCTCAACTCAATCAGGTAGCACTGTGACGAAAGACGAACTGCGCGCGGAACTTGAGCGCCAGGAACAACGTTACAAGGAAGTTTACGGCGGGGAAGTCACCACCTACGCCGCTCAGCCCGAACCGGAACGCAAACCCTGGCGTAAACGCGCCACCGTTCAGGATCAGGCATTCACCCAGGAATTGCAGAAGATGGAAAAGGAACTCAAAGCCGAAGAGCCTTGACCGCCTCGGCCTGAATCCTTTCAAGGGGCCTGCGTCTGCACCCGTTAAAAGCGGGATGCATTGATGTTGCCATTCGTGCCCGCTACGAGCGGGCAGCGGCCACCTCATCGATCGGATGAGGCAAATGGCTCATGTCTGACCCTCTTCTCAGATATTTCACACAAGCGTTCAAGCCTCTCGGCCTTACGAGAGAAACCCTTGTGCCCGTGGGCTTTCCAAAGAAATTCAACGACTTGTAAAACCTGGCCAAAACCCGGAACCAGAGGGATTGCTACAAACTAATTCGTTGAAGAATGTTACCGATGAGCAGCAAGTGCATCGATTTTCAGTCTTTTCTGGCATAATCGCGCCCCCTTACGACCGGGTCAGAAAACCTTCATGATCGATTTATTCAGCGGACTGGATGCTTGGGTGCTTGTGAGCCTCTTGCTCGCCCTCGCCTTTGTCCTCGCCTTCGAGTTCATCAACGGCTTTCATGACACCGCTAACGCGGTTGCCACTGTTATCTACACCAAAGCCATGCCGCCTCATCTGGCGGTGTTCTTTTCCGGTGTGTTCAACTTTCTCGGCGTGCTGCTGGGCGGTGTCGGCGTGGCATATGCCATCGTTCACCTGCTGCCGGTAGAACTGCTGATCAATGTGAACACCGGTCACGGACTGGCCATGGTGTTCTCGCTGCTCGCCGCCGCCATCACCTGGAACCTGGGCACCTGGTACTTCGGTATCCCGGCCTCCAGCTCCCACACGCTGATCGGTTCGATCCTCGGGGTCGGCCTGGCCAACGCCTTGATCAACGATATTCCGTTGGCCGATGGCGTGAACTGGCAGAAAGCGATCGACATCGGTGCCTCCCTGGTGTTCTCGCCGATGGCGGGTTTCCTGGTCGCGGCCCTGATACTGATCGGCCTTAAATGGTGGCGTCCACTGTCGAAGATGCACAAGACACCGGAACAACGCCGCAAGATCGACGACAAGAAGCATCCGCCGTTCTGGAACCGCCTGGTGCTGGTGATTTCGGCCATGGCCGTGAGCTTCGTGCACGGTTCCAACGATGGCCAGAAAGGTATCGGCCTGATCATGCTGGTGCTGATCGGTATCGTCCCCGCGCAGTTCGTACTCGACCTGGGCAGCACGACTTACCAGATCGAACGGACTCGCGATGCGACCCTGCACCTGAGCCAGTTCTACAAGCGCAATGCCGACACGCTGGGTGAATACCTGGCCCTGGGCAAAAGTGTGGAAGGTGATCTGCCGGAGAAATTCCGTTGCAACCCGCAACAGACCGAACCGACCATCACCGCCCTGCTCGGCACCCTCAAGGGTGTAGAAGACTATCACTCGCTGCCGGCGGAAAGCCGCATCGAAGTGCGTCGCTACCTGCTCTGCCTGGACGACACGGCCAAGAAAGTCGGCAAGTTGCCTGGCCTCGCTGCCCGCGAAAAGGCTGACCTGGACAAACTGCGCAAAGACCTGACCACCACCACCGAATACGCCCCGTTCTGGGTGATCCTGGCGGTTGCACTGGCCTTGGGCCTGGGCACCATGGTGGGCTGGAAACGCGTGGTACTGACCATCGGCGAGAAGATCGGCAAGCAAGGCATGACTTACTCCCAAGGCATGTCGGCACAGATCACCACCGCGAGCCTGATCGGCATGGCCAACATCTTCAGCCTGCCGGTTTCCACTACTCATGTCCTGTCCTCAGGCGTGGCCGGCACCATGGTCGCCAACAAGAGCGGCCTGCAAGGCGGCACTGTCAGAACCATCCTGCTGGCCTGGGTCCTGACCCTGCCGGCGACCGTGGCTCTGTCGGCTGGCCTGTTCTGGCTGGCATCGAAAGCACTCGCCAGCTGATACACCGCCGCACAAAAAAGGCGCGTTCCGTAAGGTTCGCGCCTTTTTTATGGCCGTGATCTTCCTGGCACCACAAAACAAATGTGGGAGCGAGCCTGCTCGCGATGACGGAGTTCGGCGCGATGAAAATGTCGACCGATTAACCGCTATCGCGAGCAGGCTCGCTCCCACAGTGGTCTGCATACAACAATAGATTTTTGCAGGCAAAAAAAAGGGTAACCGAAGTTGCCCAAAATGCCTTGCGTGCTCATTGCTTCCAGAAAGTTCTACGGTTTGCGCTTATGTGAATCTTTCCAGATGAAGAATCCAAACCCTGCGAAAAACAGAACCATGAGGCCAACTGTCAGCACTCCGGCGATCACCACGTTGTCGAGAAACATGACCTGGTCTCCTGCTCTTGCCCTGTTGCGATGGGGCTAAGTTAACCAATCAGGCAGGAGATAAAATTGACCGGGATCAATATCGCCCAAGACTGGGCGCAAAGGAGGGGGAAAACTGATCTGCATCAATGGATGCGGGGGGTTTAACGTTTTTTCGGTTTGCTCTTCGGCTTCTTTTTCGCTTTACCCAACGGCATCGCCTGCTCAAACGCATGGCGCACTTCATTCAGGCGCTTTTCGTTGAGGTCATGAACCCGCTTGGCGCGTTCGGAGTTGAGGTCGATCAGCTTGTCGTCTTGGCTCATGGTGTTCAGTACATCGCGTGTGTGAAGTTCAACTGCCGCATCGCTCGGCAGGATTGCGCCAATAATGCGGTCTGGCGCCGGCGCTGACCAGCCACCCGCGCAACGGCGGCTTAACAAAATATGTACTCAAGCCGTTTTTTCACCGCACAATCGCGACGTTGCGATGGACCCAAAGGACCCCCACCGTGGAATTGCACCAGGATCTTCCACCCTTGATGGCCCTGCGCGCCTTCGAGGCCGTGGCTCGTCATTTGAGCTTCATCAAGGCCGCCGATGAGCTGTCGGTGACCCAAAGCGCAATCAGCCATCAGATACAGAAACTCGAGCAGTTCCTCAACCAGCGTCTGTTTATCCGCCGTACCCGGGCCATCGATCTGACGCCTGCAGGCGAAACCTACTACCGGCAGATTCAACCCGCCCTGGAATCCATCGCTTTGGCCACCCGCGAACTGCGGGTTAATGATCAGCAGGAAACCACCCTGCGCATCGGCCTCCTCGCATCGTTCGCCACCCTGTGGCTGGCACCGCGCCTGGCCGGTTTCAACACGCGCCACCCGCACATCCATGTAGAACTGCTGCCTTCGGTGCAACTGGCCGATGTCAGCGGCGGCGAAGTGGACCTGGCGATCCGTTATGGCAAGGGCGGCTGGCCCAAAGTCCAGGCGCGGCGCTTCATGGGGGAAAAGCTGACGCCCGTTTGCAGCCCGGCCTTCAAAGCGCAAGGAGTCGAAAAAGGCCCGCTGCTCATGGCCAAGTCCCATCAACCGTTCGAGTGGACAGACTGGAGCGCGCACAACGGCATCGACCTTGCTCACTACCCCAGCGTGATGCTTCACGACTACAACATCGTCGTCGAAGCCGCCGTGGCCGGCCAGGGCATCGCCATGGGTCGTCATCAGTTGATCGAACGCCGGCTCAAGGAAGGCGCGCTGGTAGAAGCCTTCGACACCCCGCCGTTCATCAGCGAGATCGGTTATTGGCTGGTCACGCCCGACCGCCCACCCAGCCATGCGGCAGAATGTTTCAGCCAATGGTTGTATGAAATGGCCGACGCATGAGCTATTTGAATACGTCGGATTAAATCTATCCGTTTGTCGCACCACTCAGGCCCCCACATGCTGAAGCCTCATTCAGGAGGACTCACCATGACCGACTCACTCACCCACCGCCTCCAGCAACTTGGCCTGACGCTGCCGACTCCGAGCCAGCCGATCGCCAATTACGTCAACCACGTCGTCAGCCAGAACCAGTTGTTCATTTCCGGGCAGATCCCGTTGCTGGACGGTAAACCGGCCTTCATCGGCCGCCTGGGCGAATCGATCTCCGAGGAAGAAGGGGCCAGCGCCGCCGAACTCGCCGCACTGAGTCTGCTTGCGCAATTGAGCGACGCCCTCGGCGATGACCTGTCGAAACTGGGGCGCATCATCCGCCTCGGTGTGTTCATTGCCAGCGCTCCGGACTTCCAGCGCCAAGGTGCGGTCGCCAACGGAGCGTCCAATCTGCTGGTCAATGCCCTCGGCGAGAAAGGCCGGCATGTGCGCACTGCCGTGGGCGTGTCCAGCCTGCCGGCCGGCGTGGCGGTGGAGATCGACGCGATCTTCGAGCTTCAGCCATGAACTCCGCCGAAGTGGAGCGTTTGCGGGCAGCAACACCGGGTTGCGCCAGCGTGATTCACTTCAACCACGCCGGCGCCTCGCTGCCCAGCCAGGCCACCCTCGACGCGATGATCGAACAATTGCGGCGCGAAGCCACCACTGGCCCGATGGAAGCCGCCGATCAGAGCGTGCAGGCCCGAGCCCGAAACGCGGCGGCCACCTTGCTTAATGCCGAGCCCGACGCCATCGCCTTCGCCAGCAGTGGTTCCGCGGCCTGGGGCATGGCATTTAATGCATTGGGACCGTGGCAGAACGGCGACCGGATTCTGGTCGGGCGCCATGAGTGGGGCGGTAATCTGGCCTGCATCGCCCGGGAGGTCAGCGCCGGGGCGCGTCTGGAGGTGATCCCCTGCGATGAGACAGGCGCCATCTCCGTGACCGCCCTCAAGCAAATGATTGACCCGAAGGTGAAGCTGATCTCGTTGACCTGGCTCCCGGCCAACAGCGGCCTGATCAACCCGGCCGAGGCCATCGGCGCCGTGGCGCAAGCGCACGGCATTCCCTACTTCATCGACGCTGGCCAGGCACTGGGGCAATTGCCCTGCGATGTGCAGGCGTTGAACTGCGATGTGCTCAAGGGTGCCGGGCGAAAATTCCTCCGCGGCCCGCGAGGTACGGCGCTGATGTACATCAAACCGGGGTTTCTCGAACGACTCGTCCCCGGCCAACTGGACGTACTGTCCGCGCCCTGGGATGGCGAAGGCTTCCCGCTGCGCAATGATGCGCGGCGGTTCGAAACCAGTGAAGTGTCGGTGGCGTTGCTGGCCGGTTTGGCCAATGCGCTGGAGGAGTTCAACCGGTTGGGTGCAACCCGTATTCGTCAGCGCATCGATGGGTTGTGCCGACGTCTGCGAGAGCGCCTGGGGACGGTCTGCGGGCTGGAGTTCCACAACCTTGGTCCGACGAACCTGCAATCGGGGCTGATCGCGTTCACGCTCAAGGGTTGGGACAGTTTTGACTTGAAGCAGCGGCTGTCACTGCGAGGGATCAACATCGGCGCCAATGGCGTGCCTTATACGCCGCTGGACATGCAGGCCCGTGGGCTGGAGAGCATCGCGCGGATAGCGGTCAGCTACCTCAACACCGAAGAAGAAATGGAGGTATTGCTGAACGCCCTCAACGAGTTGTCCGCCAACAAAGGCTAAATCTGAATGTCGACCCACAAACCCTGACGCGGCTGATCTTCCATCAACGGCGCTACCGGCACGGTGTTGTCGGCGTTGAGCTCATGACCGGGAATCGCCAGGTGTTCTTCAGGATCTTCATCGGCTTCACGGCGACGCCTTTCCCGCTCCTGCTTGCGACGCTGTTCCTCGCGCAGCTGAAAAGCCGCCTCTTCCGGATCGCGCTGCTGCAGGTCGATGGTGCTTTCGTTGGAGCTTTCCTGCACCGACACAACGGGCGGAATATCCGGGCGCTGGCGGATCGGGTCCTGCTGTGAGGTGATCGGCACGGCACTCAAGGGGAGCATCGGTGGCAGCATAATTATTTGTCTCCTGTCAGCAGGCTGTCGGCTGCGGGGATGGCGACTTGAGCCATCGGTCGCAAACTGTGACCCGATTGGCACTGTAGGAGCTGCCGAAGGCTGTCATCTTTATCGGACAACGCTGAGCTCAAGCGTTCCCCCAGATCAAAAGACCGCAGCCTTCGGCAGCTCCTACGCCGTAAACCTTTTGGTCTGGGGGCCCGATTCCGTTAAGATAGCCCGCTTTTTCAAGGTGGGAGTCAGGCAGCATGGCGCAGCAGTATCAACCGGGGCAACGCTGGATCAGTGACAGCGAAGCCGAGCTGGGTTTGGGCACCGTTCTGGCACAGGACGGCCGCTTGTTGACCGTGCTCTATCCGGCCACTGGCGACACTCGCCAGTACGCGCTACGGAATGCGCCCCTCACTCGTGTGCGGTTTTCTCCGGGTGACTCGATCACTCATTTCGAAGGCTGGAAACTGACCGTACAGGAAGTCGACGACGTCGACGGCCTGCTGGTTTACCACGGCCTCAACGCGCAGAACGAAGTGGTCACCCTGCCGGAAACCCAACTGTCGAACTTCATTCAGTTCCGTCTGGCCAGCGACCGTCTGTTCGCCGGCCAGATCGACCCGCTGGCCTGGTTCTCCCTGCGTTATCACACCCTGGAACACACCAGCCGCCAGTTGCAGTCCTCACTTTGGGGCCTGGGCGGCGTGCGTGCGCAACCGATCGCGCACCAGTTACACATCGCCCGTGAAGTCGCCGACCGCATTGCGCCGCGGGTTCTGCTGGCGGACGAAGTGGGTCTGGGCAAGACCATCGAAGCCGGCCTGGTGATCCATCGCCAACTGCTCTCGGGCCGCGCCAACCGTGTGCTGATCCTGGTGCCGGAGAACCTGCAGCACCAGTGGCTGGTGGAGATGCGCCGCCGCTTCAACCTGCAAGTCGCGCTGTTCGACGAAGAACGCTTCATCGAAAGCGATGCTGCCAACCCGTTCGAAGACACCCAGCTCGCGCTGGTTGCCCTGGAGTGGCTGGTGGAGGACGAGAAGGCCCAGGACGCGCTGTTCGCGGCCGGCTGGGACCTGATGGTCGTCGACGAAGCGCACCACCTGGTGTGGCACGAAGACAAGGTCAGCCCCGAGTACTCGCTGGTCGAGCAACTGGCCGAAGTCATTCCCGGCGTATTGCTGCTGACCGCGACCCCGGAACAACTGGGCCAGGACAGCCACTTCGCGCGTCTGCGCCTGCTCGATCCGAACCGTTTCCATGACCTGCACGCCTTCCGCGCCGAAAGCGAAAACTATCGCCCGGTGGCCGAAGCCGTTCAGGAGCTGTTGGACAAAGGGCGGCTGTCCCCTGAAGCGCACAAGACCATCCACGGTTTCCTCGGCAACGAAGGTGAAGCCCTGCTGACTGCGGTCAACGATGGCGACACCGAAGCCAGTGCCCGCCTGGTCCGCGAACTGCTGGACCGCCACGGCACCGGCCGCGTGCTGTTCCGCAACACCCGCGCCGCCGTGCAGGGTTTCCCGGAGCGCAAACTGCACCCGTACCCGCTGCCGTGCCCGGACGAATACCTCGAACTGCCGCTGGGCGATCACGCCGAGTTGTACCCGGAAGTCAGCTTCCAGGCCCAGCCGGACGCCAACGAAGAAGAACGCTGGTGGAAATTCGACCCGCGCGTCGAGTGGCTGATCGATACGCTGAAGATGCTCAAGCGCACCAAAGTGCTGGTGATCTGCGCCCACGCCGAAACCGCCATGGACCTGGAAGATGCCCTGCGCGTGCGTTCCGGTATTCCGGCCACGGTGTTCCACGAAGGCATGAACATCCTTGAGCGTGACCGCGCCGCCGCCTACTTCGCCGACGAAGAATTTGGCGCGCAAGTGCTGATCTGCTCGGAAATCGGCAGTGAAGGTCGTAACTTCCAGTTCTCCCATCACCTGGTGCTGTTCGATCTGCCATCGCACCCGGACCTGCTGGAGCAGCGTATCGGTCGTCTGGACCGGATAGGCCAGAAGCACATTATCGAAGTGCACGTGCCGTACCTGGAAACCAGCCCGCAAGAGCGTCTGTTCCAGTGGTACCACGAAGCCCTGAACGCGTTCCTCAACACCTGCCCGACCGGCAACGCCTTGCAGCATCAGTTCGGCCCGCGCCTGCTGCCGCTGTTGGAAAACGCCGACGATGGCGAGTGGCAAGCGCTGATCGACGAAGCCCGCGCCGAGCGTGAACGTCTGGAAGCCGAGCTGCACACCGGCCGTGACCGCTTGCTGGAACTCAACTCCGGTGGTGCCGGTGAAGGCGATGCGCTGGTTGAGGACATCCTTGAGCAAGACGATCAGTTCGCGCTGCCGATCTACATGGAAACCCTGTTCGACGCCTTCGGCATCGACAGCGAAGACCATTCGGAAAACGCGCTGATCCTCAAACCGAGCGAAAAAATGCTCGACGCCAGCTTCCCGCTGGGCGACGACGAAGGCGTGACCATCACGTACGACCGCAACCAGGCGCTGTCTCGCGAAGACATGCAGTTCATCACCTGGGAGCACCCGATGGTTCAGGGCGGCATGGACCTGGTCTTGTCCGGCTCCATGGGCAACACCGCCGTGGCACTGATCAAGAACAAGGCGCTGAAGCCTGGCACCGTGTTGCTGGAACTGCTTTACGTCAGTGAAGTGGTTGCGCCGCGCTCGCTGCAACTGGGCCGTTACCTGCCGCCGGCCGCCCTGCGCTGCCTGCTCGATGCCAATGGCAACGACCTGTCGGGCCGGGTGTCGTTCGAAACCTTGAACGATCAACTGGAAAGCGTGCCGCGTGCCAGCGCCAACAAGTTCGTCCAGGCCCAGCGCGATCAGCTGACGCCACGGATCAACGCAGGCGAAGAGAAAATCTTCCCGCGCCACGCCGAGCGTGTGGCTGAGGCGCAGCGTCGCCTGGCCGCCGATACCGATGAAGAACTGGCACGCCTGACCGCGTTGCAAGCGGTCAACCCGACTGTGCGCGACAGCGAGCTGGTTGCCCTGCGCAAGCAGCGCGAGCAAGGTTTGGCCATGCTCGACAAGGCTGCGCTGCGACTGGAAGCGATTCGGGTGTTGGTGGCGGGTTAAGCACCCTGCTCCACGGTTAGAAACAAGAAGGCCCGCAGTGATGCGGGCCTTCTTGCATTCTATAGGTATGCGGCGATAGCGATGACGCCAAGATCGCAGCCTTCGGCAGCTCCTACATTTGGATCGCGCGCACCTGTAGGAGCTGCCGAAGGCTGCGATCTTTTGATCTTAAGCTGTTGCCGCTGCAACCCCAGGCTCACCCACTGCCACCAGCCCCTCTTTCATCCGCTTCGCATCCTTCACAAAACACCGCGAAGCCAGGAACAGAAACACCATCGTCAGGAACAGCGCCACCGGGATCAGGTACATCGCGTCATGCAACCCGACCGCCTTGAACGCCTCGGTCATTTGCTCGGCGCCGGCCTCCAGCATGGCCGTATGGGCAAAGTGATCGGACAGAGCGCCCACCACCACCGGCCCCAACCCACCGCCCAGCAAATACAACCCGGCAAAGAAAAGCGCCATGGCCGTCGCCCGCAGGCGTGGCTCGACCACGTCCTGAATCGCCGTGTACACACAGGTATAGAAGTTGTAGGCAAACAACCAGCCCAGACTGAACACCGCGACAAACACCCCGATCTCGATCCGCCCGGCATGCAACGCCCAAGCGGTGCACACCGTCGAGATGATCAGGCTGAACGCCGCAAACAGCAGTCGCCCATTGGCCACCCGCTGGTGAATCTTGTCCGCGACCCAGCCCCCCAACGTCAGGCCGAACAACCCGGTCACACCGACGATCACCCCGGTCGCCACTGCGGCTTCCTGCAACGGCATCAGGAAATAGCGCTGCAGCATCGGCACCAGAAACGAGTTACAGGCATAGGTCGCGAAGTTGAAACACAGCCCCGCCATCACCAGCCACAGGAACGTCGGTACCGCCAATACCCGGCGAATCGGCCGGTCTACGCGTTCCTGCGAGACTTGCACGCTTTCCGCGGCGCCGCGTTTCGGTTCCTTGATGTAGAACATGAAGACGGCCAGGATCAGCCCCGGTACCGCGGCGATGAAGAACGGCGCGCGCCAGCTGTCGAAGGCCTTGACCATCGCACCGATGGTAAAGAACGCCAGCAGCAAGCCCAGCGGCAGACCGAGCATGAAAATGCCCATCGCCCGCGCGCGGCGGTGGGCCGGAAACAGGTCGCCGATCAGCGAGTTGGCGGCCGGTGCGTAACTGGCTTCACCAATGCCGATGCCCATGCGCACGATCAGGAACGCCCAGAAACTGCCCACCATCCCGTTGACCGCGGTCAGGCCGCTCCACGCCGCCAGCCCCCAACCCATCAATTTGCTGCGCGAACCGGTATCGGCCATCCGCCCCAGGGGCAGGCCGGCAATCGCGTAGACGATGGTGAAAGCCGTTCCGATGATCCCCAGCTGAAAGTCACTGAGGTGCCATTCCATGCGGATCGGTTCGATGATGATGGCCGGGATGGTGCGGTCGAAAAAGTTGAACAGGTTGGCCAGGAACAACAGGAACAGAATGCGCCAGGCATTCGCCGCTTGGGTCGAGTTCTGCATGGGTCCGTCTCTTTTTATTGTTTTTGGGGCGTCACTGTCCCCGGAACCTGCAATCTAGTCAGGCGCGCGGCAGCTGTCTGTAATTATTCGTAAGGCTGATATCAACCCATCGCAAGCTCGGCTCCCACCGGTTGTCGCTTGTGCCCGAAAATACCTTTCGCCCCCTCTTCCAAAGCCCGATGCGAAGCCTAGAATAGCGGCCTTGTCCGCCCTACCGTGTCCCCCATTCCTCCTTTGACTATCGCCCATGTCCGAAGCCAGTCCGTGTCTGAATTGCGGTGCCTGCTGTTCTCATTTTCGCGTGTCTTTTTTCTGGGGTGAGTGCACCTCGGCCGGGGGGACGGTGCCCGACGAGCTTGTCGAGCCCATCAGCCCCAGTCGCGTCGCCATGCTCGGCACAGACTGCAAACCCACCCGCTGCATCGGGCTGGTCGGCGAAGTGGGCAGTACCGTACAGTGCTCGATTTACGACCAGCGCTCCAGCACCTGCCGAGAGTTCGACGCCTCCTGGGCCAATGGCGAGGCGAACGTGGATTGCGATGCGGCCAGGGCAGCGTTCGGGTTGCCAGCCCTGCAACCCGAGATCGAAATGCCATATGAGCAGATCGCCTAAGGCTTATCGCCAATCGCTATCGCACTAATACCAAAATCATTGACACCAATGTGCCACTACCGCTTGCGCTCTTGGTATGCCCTCTATACTCCAAAGCATTCGCCAGCATTTATGGCGTCAGCCAGGATGATCAGACGGGGCATGCTATGGAGTGGCTTGGTTTGCATTTCATTACCGAGCTACCAGTGAGCGGGCAGGTAATACTCAATCACACATATGACCCTTTTCTGGTGCTGCTGGCCTACCTGGTCGCCTGTGCAGGCAGCTTTGCCACACTGGACATGGCCGAGCGGGTCGGCCATGCGGAAAAAGCCTCCTCTCAACGGCTATGGCGCTGGGTCGGTGCCGGATGCCTGGCGGGCGGTATCTGGGCCATGCATTTCATTGGCATGCTGGCGTTTCAGGTGCCTGTCGAGATTCATTACGAACTGCCCATCACGCTTATCTCTCTGTTGATCGCCCTGCTCGCCTCGTGGCTGACGATGCACACCCTCAGCCATCCTCGCCTGAACTTCCGGCAATACCTCCAGGCTTCGATCTGCATAGGGCTGGGCATCGCCGCCATGCATTACGTGGGCATGACGGCGATGCGTTCAAACGCGTTGACCTACTACCAACCCACGCTGTTCGCTCTCTCCATCGTGATCGCCATTGGCGCCAGCCTCGCCGCCCTGTTGCTGTCGAGTCATCTGCGCGAGGGCACCGGCCTGCTCCATCAACTGCTCAAATACAGCGCCAGCCTGGTGCTTGGGGCAGGCATTATCAGCATGCACTTCACCGGCATGGCCGCTTTCAACCTGGTGCTGCCCACCGGCAGCCTGCAGACCCTGCCCGGCGAAAACAATCACCTGCAACTGGGGCTGACCGTCGCGGTCATGACGCTGCTGATCATCGGCAGCAGCGTCAGTGCGGCACTGGCGGACAAAAAACTGCAAAACAAGGAGCGCGATCTGCAACGGGTCAACGCCCTGCTCAGTCAGCTGGACCAGGCGCGCATGTCGTTGCAACAGGTGGCGCATTACGATGCCTTGACCAACCTGATCAACCGTCGCGGCTTCAATCAGATCTTCGCCGAGAAGCTCATCGAGAAGACCAATGAAGGCGGCAGGCTGGCGGTGCTGTTCCTGGACATCGACCATTTCAAGCGAATTAACGACAGCCTTGGCCATGACGCCGGCGACGAATTGCTCAAAGTCCTGGCCAGCCACATCAAGGGCGCGGTGCGCAGCCACGAAGACGTGGTGGCGCGCTTCGGCGGCGACGAGTTCTGCATCCTCATCGGCCTGCACGATCGCGAAGAGGCGCGACACATGGCCCAGCGCATCATGCTGAAAATGAAGGAGCCCATCGAGCTGTCCGGGCGACGCATGGTCATGACCACCAGCATCGGCATCAGCCTGTTTCCAGAAGACGGCAAAACCTGTGAAGAACTGCTGAAAAACGCCGACCTGGCGCTGTATCAGTCCAAAGGCAGCGGCCGTAACGGCCTGAACTTCTTCAGTTCAAACCTGAAAACCCGCGCCACGCTTGAGCTGCAACTCGAAGAAGAACTGCGCCACGCCCTGCGTGAAAACACCGGATTGATGCTCTGTTACCAGCCAATCTATGACCTGAAAACCGGTCAGGTCAGCAAGCTTGAAGCGCTGGTTCGCTGGCAACATCCGGTCCACGGCTTGCTGACACCGGAACGGTTCATTGCTATCGCCGAGGCCAACGGGCTGATTGCCGAACTGGACAATTGGGTGCTGCGCAAAGCGTGCGAGGATTTGGGCGAGTTGTCGCGCCAGGGCTGCGAAGACCTCAAGATCGCCGTGAACTGCTCGCCCCTGAACCTGGCGCGAGAAGAACTGGCCGACGAAATCGAACACGCACTGCGGGTCGCCGGGGTGGCGCCGCAGCGGCTGGAACTGGAAGTGACCGAAAACGCGCTGATGGACAACCTCGCCCATACGCTGGTGCTGTTGCGCCAGATTCGTGCCCTCGGCGTGTCGCTGTCGATCGATGACTTCGGCACCGGTTATTCATCCTTGGCCTACCTCAAGCGCCTGCCGCTGAACACGCTGAAGATCGACCGCTCGTTTATCCAGGACATTCCCAAGGCCACCCAGGACATGGAGATCGTTCAGGCGATCATCGTCATGGCCCACACCCTGCATTTGCAGGTCGTCACCGAAGGTGTGGAAACCTTCGAGCAATACGATTTTCTCGAGCGCCACGGCTGTGATTTCGTTCAGGGCTACCTGCTCAGTCGTCCGGTACCGCTGGCTGAATTGCGTCCGGTGCTGAACGAAATCAACCAGCGCAAACACTCGCACAGCGTCAGTCCGTTGAGCCTGGCTCGCGGTACAACCGCACTAACGTCGACGGATCTTTTTCCAGGAAGCCCTGGCTCCCATGCAGTCGCATCAGCTGTGCGGCCAATCCACTGATCGGCGTGGCCGAGCCCTGTTCACGGGAAAATTTCACCGCCGTGTCGAGATCCTTGAGCAGCGTCCGTACGTGCCATTTCACCGGTTCGAAACGACTGTCGGCCATTTGCGGCGCCAGGATCTGCAAGGGTCTGGAATCGGCAAAACCACCGGCCAGGGCTTCGGCGATCAGGCTGGCGTCAACACCGGAACGTTCGGCCAACGCCACAACTTCGGCGATCACCAGCGCGTTGCAGGCGACGATCATCTGATTGCAAGCCTTGGTCACCTGCCCCGCCCCAACGGCGCCCATGTGCGTCACTCGCTGGCCGAGGCTCAGCAGTACCGGCCTGACCCGTTCGAGGTCCGCTGATTCGCCGCCCACCATAATGGCCAGGCTACCGGCCTCGGCACCGACAACCCCACCGGATACCGGCGCATCCAGCCAGCTCATACCGGTTTTGCCGACAAGTTCTGCGGCCATTTCCCGCGTCGCGGTCGGTTCCAGGCTGGAAAAATCCACCAGCAATTGACCTTTTTTCGCCCCTTCGGCGATGCCTGCTGTGCCAAACACCACCTCTCGCACCACCGACGTGTCCGCCAGACACAACATCACCATGTCGGCGTGCTGGCACAGTTCGGCCGGCGCGGCAACTTGTCGCGCGCCAGCCTCAACCAGTGGCGCGCACTTGGCCGGGTTGCGGTTCCATACGGTCAGCGGATAGCCCGCCGCCAGCAGGCGCCGGCACATTGGCAGGCCCATCAGGCCGATCCCGGCAAACCCCAACGAAGGTGGCGTTGACATCATTTAGCCTTCTTTTTCATTAAAGATCCGTGAATATTGGCCGATTCATCATGACTTAGGAAAGGATTCCCCCGAGCGACGCTCAGGCCAAGGCACTGACGCTTGGGCTAAATACGCGCTGATAAAAGACGCGAGTTCCCATTCCGTGATGGTTCGACGACAGCTTGTCGCCCGACCAACCAGTCCAGGTATATGGCGCACAATGACTTCTAAAAACAATCCGACCACTGCGATATCCGATCTGACGCTCCCCGCGGCGAACAGCCCCGCACCGTCGAAGTCATTGACGCCGTCGCGCCCGTTGGCAACTCAGCAATACCTGTACTTCACGGAAACCAACACCGATCGCATCCTCGATAACCTCGACGGCCTGCGCGACATGGTGTTCCCGCGTCCACCGCATCTGGAAGGCGATGCGGAACAGCACAACGCTCAGGAGTTCCCGTCTGTGTGCCTGATTGGCCTGGGCCGCTGCGGGTCGAACATCGCGCTGGACGTCGCGGAGTTGGTGTACAACGCCCGCAAGTTCTACCTCAACGAATTCAACAACGAAGACCGTCCGTCGCCGGACAAGCGCTACGCCGAAAAGGGCTACAGCCCGGCGCAGTGGATCCGCAACAACCTGCGCCTGGGACACAACAAGGCCAGCAAACCGGTGTTCCTGGTAGAACCGCTGGTCATGCTCGGCGACCTCGACAAAGACATCGCCGGTCGCATCCGTTTCTCGCGCAAGGGCGAAAAAAGCGGCTTCCTGCGCGACTACAGCAAAATGAAAATCATGGACTTGTCGGAAGTCCACGCCGGTGGCGCCGGTAACGCGCCGATTCTCGGCCAGTACCTGGCCAAGATCATCCTGAACAAGGACACCCAGCGTTTCTCCAGCCCTGACTGGAAGATGATTCACTCGTACCTGATCGACAGCTGCGGCATCAAGGCCAACCAGTCGCGCCTGTACTTCTCGATCTTCAGTGCCGGCGGCGGTACCGGCTCGGGCATGGCTTCGGAATTCGGGCTGGCCCAGCAGCACTCGTACATGAACAAGACGTTCGACACCAAGCCGATGGACGAGCATGACGGCAAGAGCGGTCATTCCTTTGTCTTCGAGCCGATCTTCACCAGCGGCATTTGCGTACTGCCGAACATTTCCGATCACCGCAGTGAAATGTCCGAGGCGCTGCACATCAACGCCGGTCGCCTGCTGTGCAAATACCTGTCGGAAGAATGGGACTTCTCCTACAACTTCGCTAACGAAGACAGCAGCGAAGCCAGCGTCATGGGCCGTATCCGCCCATGGAACGCCATGATGCTGATCTCCAACGACATCATGCGTTACGCCGAAGAAAGCGATGACGGCAACATCCAGAACATCGACGTCAACGCGATGGAAAAGCACGCGAACCAGTACATCTCGCAGCAGATCTTCAACATTCTGACGGCGCAGGCGGTCACGACCGACTACGACCAGAACTATTTCCGTCGTGCCGGCATCGACATCGGCGAAACCATTCGCCTCGACGCCAACGACCTGTTCATGAGCCTGGCCGGCCCGGTGGCGATTGCCTACGCCGAGTCCGTGGTGCCGGAAACCCCGCCGCCGAGCAACGACAAGTTCAAGGTGTTCGAGAAAGAGCCGCAGCGCCTGAACATCGACGACCTGTTCTTCCGCTCCATCGACTTGCCGCACTTCAACAAAGTCACCCAGGCCATCGAAGGCATCAGCCTGCTGCCGATCGAGTCCAAGCGCTATCGCGCCTCCCTGGAGCAATACAAGAATTCGGGCTATGACGCCGCCGCGTTGCACGACCTGCACTTCTTCAAGAACTGCTCATCGGTGGTGTCGATTGTTTCGCTGCCTAAAGACTACAAGCTGTCCTACATGGACCTGAACCGGTTGAAGACCCACCTCAACAGCCTGTTCCCCAACACCACGCTCAAGCGCTATGCGCTGGTGATCGGTGCCTCGGCCAACTTGTCGCTGACCACCCTGATCGCCAAGAGCCCGTGCCTGTCGGACGACTTCCTGACGCTGATCGTGGCGTTCATCAAGCGTTGCTTTGCGAAAAACCCGTACCGCTTCGACGAGACGCTGGATAACTCGATCCTGGACTTCATCATCAATGAAGAGTTCGACGAAGGCCTGATCGACGATCTGCTGAACGAGTTCGAAAACCCGGCGAAAATCCTCGATACCAACTGGTACGCGATCAAACCGATGTACGAGAAGAAGTACCGCGAGCTGATCAACGACAAGGACAAGTTCGTCTCGATCAATGACATTCGTCTGTCGCGCGATTGCGTGAAGAAGGCAATCAAGTACCTGCGCGAGATCTACCGTCACCGGATTGGCAAGACCAAGGTTATTTCGCTTAATAACCACACCGGTAAAACCTTCTAAAATCGCATCGACCCCATTCGCGAGCAGGCTCGCTCCCACAAGGTCATCACTAGACCCTGTGGGAGCGAGCCTGCTCGCGAAGGCGGCAGTAGATTCACGACAAATCCAACATTCAGAAACAATTAAGCAGCCAGTCGGCTGCTCAATAAACTGTTCCCGTTACGTTTACGTCACCCTCGCCAAGACCCTTCTGTGGCCTTTCTCCACGGCCACATGCCATCACGCTACTCGGCTACACACTTTCCTCTGCGAAAACCTAGCACCAATAAAGTGCACGCATTCAACTCGTCGCCCTTTCCTGGATCAGAATCCACGGCGAAACGACCACTGCCCACAGCTCCGGATCACGCTCAAAAAGATCCAGCGCCCGCGTTTCAGACAGCTTGGCGAGTTTGTCGGCGGCCAGCCAGGCAGCCACTTTCTCGCCTTCATCCGTCGCCACGGCTTCTGCGGCGGCGATCAAATCCAGACCGGGGTCGACCCACAATAGGGCACCCTTGGCGAAGAACGGCTCCAGCTCCTTCCAGGTAATAGATGCGGTTTCACCAAGCAGCTTGGCATAGAGGGTGCTAGGTTCTTGAGTCATGGGTCCTGTCCGGAAAAGAAATCGACGCGAATGATAACGTCGGTGGTCCGGCAGAAAAACCCGGATGCAAATGAGTTACCGATTGAAAAGAGCAGGAAAGCCAAGGATTGCTGTTAGTTCAGCTATAACCCCCGCCGCCATTCTGTCTTTTTCTTTCAATAAAGCGACACCCCCAAGATTTGCCCCCTGGCGCCAGCTTCCCAGGCTAACAATCGGCGCTCTACACTGTACCGGTACAGTTGCCGGGGGCATTTTCCGGAAGGTATCGCAGATATCTGACCCGGTTCTGCCGCTACGGCGCCAGGACTATAAAAACTACAACAGTAAGAGTGGAGCACTATGACTAAGGCTACTAAGCAGATTTCCAAACTGTTTGCCGCTATGGTTCTGGCCGGGGTTGCCAGCCATTCGTTCGCAGCTGACACCATCAAGATCGGCATCGCCGGCCCTAAAACCGGCCCTGTAGCCCAATACGGCGACATGCAGTTCAGTGGCGCCAAAATGGCCATCGAACAAATCAACGCCAAGGGCGGCGTAGACGGCAAGAAGCTCGAAGCCGTTGAATACGATGACGCCTGTGATCCAAAACAAGCGGTTGCTGTCGCGAACAAGGTCGTCAACGACGGCGTCAAGTTCGTGGTCGGCCACCTGTGCTCCAGCTCCACTCAACCGGCTTCGGACATCTACGAAGACGAAGGCGTGATCATGATCACCCCGGCTGCCACCAGCCCGGACATCACCACCCGTGGTTACAAAATGGTGTTCCGCACCATCGGTCTGGACAGCGCCCAGGGCCCTGCCGCCGGTAACTACATTGCCGACTTCGTAAAACCGAAAATCGTTGCCGTTCTGCACGACAAACAGCAATACGGTGAAGGCATCGCCACCGCCGTGAAGAAAACGCTGGAAGGCAAAAACGTCAAGGTTGCCGTGTTCGAAGGCATCAACGCTGGCGACAAAGACTTCTCGTCGATGATCTCCAAGCTCAAGCAAGCCAACGTCGACTTCGTCTACTACGGCGGCTACCACCCGGAGCTGGGTCTGATCCTGCGTCAATCCCAGGAAAAAGGCCTGAAAGCCAAGTTCATGGGTCCGGAAGGCGTGGGTAACGACTCGATTTCGCAGATCGCCAAAGATGCTTCCGAAGGTCTGCTGGTGACCCTGCCGAAATCCTTCGACCAGGATCCAGCCAACATTGCCCTGGCTGACGCATTCAAAGCGAAGAAAGAAGACCCGAGCGGTCCGTTCGTGTTCCCGGCCTACTCGGCTGTGAAAGTGATCGCCGACGGTATCACCGCTGCCAAGTCCGAAGACACTGCCAAAGTGGCTGAAGCCATCCACAAAGGCACGTTCAAGACTCCAACCGGCGACCTGAGCTTCGACGACAAGGGCGACCTGAAAGACTTCAAATTTGTGGTTTACGAGTGGCACTTCGGCAAACCTAAAACTGAAGCAAAACCTCAGTAAGGCGTTGCCTGACTGACTGCCAACAAAGCCCACGGCGTGCCGTGGGCTTTGTTTTACGAATGTACTGGGCCGCGCTGGCGTGATCCGCCAGTCTCCCCACCTGAAAATCTCAAAACCGTCATCAGCGGTTCGCTGGCAAACCTCGAATTCGAAGTGGATACAGATCCACGGGGCTCGAGCGGGAAAATGACTCCACCAGTGAAATGCGTATCAGGTTTTTAGGAGCGCTGTAATGCCTGACATCTATCACTTCTTCCAACAGCTGGTTAATGGCCTGACCATTGGCAGCACGTATGCCCTGATCGCCATCGGCTATACGATGGTTTACGGCATCATTGGAATGATCAACTTCGCCCACGGCGAGGTGTACATGATCGGCTCTTACGTGGCGTTCATCGCCATCGCCGGGCTTGCCATGCTGGGACTCGACAGCGTGCCGCTGTTGATGACTGCCGCTTTCCTGGCAACCATCGTTGTTACCAGTGCCTACGGTTACAGCATCGAACGGATCGCCTACCGCCCCTTGCGTGGCAGCAACCGTCTGATCCCGCTGATTTCCGCCATCGGCATGTCGATCTTCCTGCAGAACACGGTTCTGCTGGCGCAAGACTCCAAGGACAAATCCATCCCCAACCTGATCCCCGGTAACTTCTCCATCGGGCCAGGTGGCGCACATGAAGTGCTGATTTCCTACATGCAAATCGTGGTGTTCGTGGTGACCCTGGTCGCCATGCTCGGCCTGACGCTGTTCATCTCCCGCTCTCGCCTGGGTCGCGCCTGCCGCGCCTGTGCCGAAGACATCAAGATGGCCAACCTGCTGGGTATCAACACCAACAACATCATCGCCCTGACCTTCGTCATCGGTGCCGCACTGGCGGCCATCGCGGCCGTGCTGCTGAGCATGCAATACGGCGTGATCAACCCGAACGCCGGTTTCCTGGTCGGCCTCAAGGCCTTCACCGCAGCGGTACTGGGCGGTATCGGCAGCATTCCCGGCGCCATGCTTGGCGGGATCGTGCTTGGGGTGGCGGAAGCCTTTGGCGCCGATATCTTCGGTGACCAGTACAAGGACGTCGTGGCGTTCGGTCTATTGGTCCTGGTGTTGTTGTTCCGGCCAACCGGCCTGTTGGGCCGTCCGGAGGTTGAGAAAGTATGACTAGGAATCTTAAACAGGCGTTGTTCAGCGCCTTGCTGGTGTGGGCCGTGGCCTACCCGGTACTCGGTCTGAAACTGACCATCGTCGGCATCAACCTCGAAGTCCATGGCACCAGTAACACCACGCTTATCACCATCGCCGTGTGCTCGGTGCTGATGTTCCTGCGGGTGCTGTTCGATCAGCAGATCAGCTCGGCCTGGCGCTCGTCGCCAAACATGCCGCTGATTCCGGCCAAGGCCAGCAACTTCCTGACCCTGCCGACCACCCAGCGCTGGATCATCATTGCGTTGATCGCCGGTGCGCTGGTGTGGCCGTTCTTCGGCTCTCGCGGGGCGGTGGATATCGCCACCCTGGTGCTGATCTACGTGATGCTCGGCCTGGGCCTGAACATCGTGGTCGGCCTCGCCGGCCTGCTCGACCTTGGCTACGTCGGTTTCTACGCCGTCGGTGCCTACAGTTATGCACTGCTGTCGCATTACTACGGCCTGAGCTTCTGGATCTGCCTGCCAATCGCCGGTCTGACGGCGGCCACCTTCGGCTTCCTGCTCGGTTTCCCGGTGCTGCGTCTGCGCGGTGACTACCTGGCGATCGTGACCCTGGGCTTCGGTGAAATCATTCGCCTGTTCCTGCGTAACCTGACTGGCCTCACCGGTGGCCCGAACGGTATCAGCAACATCGAGAAACCGACGTTCTTCGGCCTGACCTTCGAACGTAAAGCCGCCGAAGGCATGCAGACCTTCCACGAGTACTTCGGCCTGGCCTACAACTCGATCAACAAGGTGATTTTCCTGTACCTGGTTGCGTTGTTCCTGGCACTGGCTGCGCTGTTCGTCATCAACCGCCTGCTGCGCATGCCGTTGGGCCGCGCGTGGGAAGCGCTGCGTGAAGACGAAATCGCCTGCCGTGCACTGGGCCTCAATCCTACGGTCATCAAGCTGTCGGCCTTCACCCTCGGCGCCAGTTTCGCCGGCTTTGCCGGCAGCTTCTTCGCTGCCCGTCAGGGCCTGGTAACGCCGGAGTCCTTCACCTTCATCGAGTCGGCGATCATCCTCGCCATCGTTGTACTGGGTGGCATGGGCTCGCAGCTTGGCGTGATCCTCGCTGCCGTGGTGATGATCCTGTTGCCGGAAATGATGCGTGAGTTCAGTGAGTACCGCATGTTGATGTTCGGCGCCTTGATGGTGCTGATGATGATCTGGCGTCCTCAAGGCCTGCTGCCCATGCAACGTCCTCACATGGAGTTGCGCAAATGAGCCGCGAGATCCTTAAAGTAGAAAATCTGAGCATGCGCTTCGGCGGCTTGCTGGCGGTCAATGGCGTAGCCTTGAGCGTGAAGGAAAAACAGGTCGTGGCACTGATCGGCCCCAACGGCGCCGGCAAGACCACCGTGTTCAACTGCCTGACCGGTTTCTACAAACCGAGCGGCGGCAGCATCCTGCTGGACGGCGAGCCTATCGAAGGCCTGCCCGGCCACAAGATCGCTCTCAAAGGCGTGGTACGGACCTTCCAGAACGTGCGGCTGTTCAAGGACATGACCGCGGTCGAGAACCTCTTGATCGCCCAGCACCGTCACCTGAACACCAACTTCCTGTCGGGCCTGTTCAAAACCCCGTCGTTCCGCAAGAGCGAGCGCGAGGCGATGGAGTTCGCCGAATACTGGCTGGACAAGGTCAACCTCACGGCGTTTGCCAACCGTCCGGCCGGTACCCTGGCCTACGGCCAACAACGTCGCCTGGAAATCGCCCGTTGCATGATGACCCGCCCGCGGATTCTCATGCTCGACGAACCGGCGGCCGGCCTGAACCCGAAGGAAACCGAGGACCTCAAGGCGCTGATCAGCATGTTGCGTGAAGAGCACAACGTCACCGTGCTGCTGATCGAACACGACATGAAACTGGTCATGAGCATTTCCGACCACATCGTCGTGATCAACCAGGGCACGCCTCTGGCCGACGGCACGCCGGAACAGATCCGCGACAATCCTGAAGTGATCAAAGCCTACCTGGGGGAAGCGTAAATGCTGCAATTCGAAAACGTTTCCACCTTCTACGGCAAGATCCAGGCCCTGCACAGCGTCAACGTGGAGATCCGCCAGGGCGAAATCGTGACACTGATCGGCGCCAACGGCGCGGGCAAATCCACCCTGCTGATGACTCTCTGCGGTTCGCCGCAGGCCCACAGCGGCAGCATCCGCTACATGGGCGAAGAGCTCGTGGGGCAGACCTCGGCGCAGATCATGCGCAAGAGCATCGCTGTGGTACCTGAAGGTCGTCGGGTGTTTGCCCGTCTGACCGTGGAAGAAAACCTGTCCATGGGTGGCTTCTTCACCGCAAAGGGCGATTATCAGGAACAGATGGACAAGGTCCTCGGACTTTTCCCACGCCTGAAAGAACGCTTCAACCAGCGCGGCGGCACCATGTCCGGCGGCGAACAGCAAATGCTCGCCATCGGCCGTGCGCTGATGAGCAAGCCCAAGTTGTTGCTGCTCGACGAGCCTTCGTTGGGCCTGGCGCCGATCATCATCCAGCAGATCTTCGACATCATCGAACAGCTGCGCAAAGATGGCGTGACGGTGTTCCTGGTGGAGCAGAACGCCAACCAGGCGTTGAAAATTGCTGACCGCGCGTACGTTCTGGAGAACGGCCGGGTGGTGATGCAAGGTACAGGGGAAGCGCTGCTGACCGATCCGAAAGTGCGTGAAGCGTACCTCGGTGGTTAAGCCTTCTCGGTAAAAAAAACGGCCTTCGGCCGTTTTTTTATGCCCGCCCCAATTTCGAAAACACCGCAATCCCTTGTGGGAGCTAGCCTGCTCGCGAAAGCGGTGTGCCAGTCAACCCATGTATTGAAGGTAAAATCGCATTCGCGAGCAGGCTCGCTCCCATAGGGTCGGAGTGATGATTTAGAGCTTGTCCAACGCTTCCCCGCTGCGCTTGAACCAGCCAATCAAATAATCCGCCAGCACTTGGGTGCGTTTCGGTAGCCCTCCCTGGTAAGGATGCACCAGGTACATCGGCATGCGCCGCGTCTGATAGTCGCGCAGGAGCCAGCGCAAACGCCCGTCAGCCAATTCCGCTTGCGGCAGGTAGGACGGCAGGCGCGCAATGCCAGCGCCGGCCAGTGCCGCTTTTTTCAGCAAGCTGTAATGGTTGCTGGCGAACGATCCCGACACGCGAACCCGCAACAACTCGTGTTGCTGGTGATAAAGCCATTCTTCGCGGCCGCTGTAATGACTGTTGAGCAAACAGCGGTGTTCAGTGAGGGCCTGCGGCGTCAACGGTTCGCCGTATTGCTCAAGATAGGCCGGGCTGGCGCAGGTCATCTCGTGCCAGGCCAGCAGGGGGCGGGCCACTAGACGCTCGTCATTACCCACCTCGGAGCGAACCGCCAGGTCAAAGCCGTCGCGGGACAAATCACGAAAGCTATTGCTGAGGTCGAGCTCAATCTGCACCTCGGTGTACTTGTGGGAAAACTCCAGCAACAAGCCATCGAAGAACGTTTCCCCCAACGACACCGGAACCGTCATACGCACCGGCCCGGCCATGTCGTCCTTCAATCGCGCCAATGCCTGACGCGCCCTCTCCACTTGTACGACCAGCGCCTGAGCTTGCGGCAACAGCGCCGCACCCGCAGCGGTCAGGCTCAAGCGTCGAGTGGTACGTTGCAGCAGCACCACGGAAAACCGAGTTTCCAACAGGCTGATGCGCTTGGACAACTGCCCCTTGCTGCAACCCAGTTGCTGCGCCGCCAAGGTAAAACTGCCCGCTTCAATCAACACCGCAAACGCCGCCAGGTCATCCATTTCACTCATGGACTGTTTCCATTTGAAAACCAAAGGTTGCCTATTAGCGCGCTTATCAGCAGAAAAAACCACTCTAGACTGGGCCTCTTTCAACCCACCCGAGGATCAGCACCATGAAAATTCTTTTGATAGGCGCAGGCGGCACCATCGGTTCGGCCGTCGACAAGGAACTGTCCGAACGCCATGAAATCATCCGCATCGGTCGCAACAGTGGCGATTTTCATGTGGATATCAGCGACAGCGCCTCGATTCGCAAACTGTTCGAGCAAACCGGCAAGTTCGACGCGCTGGTCTGCGCGGCGGGCAACGTGACCTTCGCGCCGTTGGGCGAAATGACTGAAGACAGTTTTGCCCTGGGCCTCAAAGACAAGCTGATGGGCCAGGTCAACCTGCTGCTGATCGGCCGCGAATTCGCCAATGACGGCGCTTCGTTCACCTTCACCACCGGTGTGCTCAGCCACGACCCGATTCGCAGCGGTGCCTCGGCTGCGCTGGTCAACGGTGCGCTGGACAGCTTCGTCCGCGCCGCGGCCATCGAACTGCCTCGCGGTTTGCGCGTCAACTCGGTGAGCCCTAACGTGCTGGTCGAAGCCATGGGCAGCTACGCACCGTACTTCCGCGGCTACAAACCGGTTCCGGCAGTGGATGTGGCATTGGCCTACGCCAAAAGTGTGGAAGGCTTGCAGACAGGACAGACGTTCCACGTCGGCTGAGTACATCACTCCCTGTAGGAGCTGCCGCAGGCTGCGATCTTTTGGCTGCTTCGAGAACGTCGAAGATCAAAAGATCGCAGGCTTCGCCAGCGCCTACACAAAGCAAGCGCAATGCAGGGTTGTGATGAACGGTCAGGCTGAGTAACGTGGCGGCACTTGTCTGGAGAGCCAAAGATGCGTGTTGCCCGTTCCTTAGTCCTTGTTGCCCTGCTTCCGCTGTTCGCCGCCTGCCAGTTGCTCGATGGCCCGCGTGAAAGTGCTTCCCACGTGGGCCAGACCCGCCTGCAGGGCCAGTTGACGGCGGCCGACGGCAAGCTGTTGTTCCAGCCGTGCAATGAACAGCGCAGCTACGTGGTCAACGACACCGGCGGCACCAGCGTCCTGCAAGAGGCCGCGACCCTGGCCGATGCTCAGGGCAAGCTGTTCGCCGACGTGCGCGGCCGGATCGTCGCCAGTGGTGCCGATAGCCGACTTGATCTGGAGCAGCTGTACCGCGTCGAACGCTCGGGCACCGCCTGCAACGATCCCAATTTCAAACAGCTGATCCTGCGCGCCGCCGGCCACGGGCCGGAGTGGAACGTGAAAGTCAGCGGCAAAGGCATGGTCATCGATCGCGCCGGTCAGCCACCGCTGGCCTTGCCCTACGTCGAAGAGCAACTGGGCGATGGCCGCTTCAACCTCAGCACCGAAGCCAATAACCAGCACATCGAACTGTGGGTCGCGCCGCAACGTTGCGTCGACAGCAGCACCGGCAGTGTCCAGCACATGAGCGCCGAACTGCGCATCGATGGCCAGGTTCAGCGCGGCTGCGGGTATTTCGGCGGATCACGCGACGACTGATCGTTTTTGCCTCACGGGACCGGTCTTTGCGGCTTATAATCGCCGCCTTCAAACGCCCTGGCGCAGTTGTGCGCCCCGCGAACCGGATCCCGTCATGTTACGAATCACCGAACTCAAGCTGCCGATCGACCATCCCGATGAAGACCTGCGCCCTGCCATCGTGCAGCGCCTGGGCATCGCCAGTGATGACCTGCTCGATTTCACCTTGTTCAAGCGCAGCTACGATGCGCGCAAAAAATCCTCCGAACTGTGTTTCATCTACACCATCGACCTCAACGTTCGCGATGAGGCGTCGGTGCTGCACAAGTTCGCCGATGACCGTAACGTCAACGTGGCACCGGATGTCAGCTACAAAGTGGTCGGCCAGGCGCCGGCCGATCTCGAACAACGTCCGGTCGTCGTAGGCTTCGGGCCGTGCGGGATTTTCGCCGGGCTGCTGCTGGCGCAAATGGGCTTCAAGCCAATCATCCTCGAGCGCGGCACCGAAGTGCGCCAGCGCACCAAGGACACCTGGGGCCTGTGGCGTAAAAGCGTGCTCAACCCCGAATCCAACGTGCAGTTCGGTGAAGGCGGCGCGGGGACATTCTCCGACGGCAAGCTCTACAGCCAGATCAAGGACCCGAAATTTATCGGCCGCAAAGTTCTGCACGAGTTCGTAAAAGCAGGCGCGCCGGAAGAAATCCTCTACGTCAGCAAGCCGCACATCGGTACGTTCCGCCTGACCGGCGTTGTGGAAAACATGCGTGAGCAGATCCGTGCGCTGGGCGGCGAAGTGCGCTTTCAGCAGCGCGTCACTGACGTGTTGATCGAGGACGGCCAACTGGTCGGCGTCGAGCTCAACGGCGGCGAGCAGATTCATTCCAAGCACGTGATTCTGGCCCTCGGCCACAGCGCCCGGGACACCTTCCGCATGTTGCACGGCCGTGGTGTGTTCATGGAAGCCAAGCCGTTCTCGGTGGGTTTCCGCATCGAGCACCCGCAGTCGCTGATCGACCGCTCACGCCTGGGCAAGTACGCCGGCCACCCGAAACTCGGTGCTGCCGACTACAAACTGGTGCACCACGCCAGCAACGGTCGTTCGGTCTACAGCTTCTGCATGTGCCCGGGCGGGACCGTGGTGGCGGCGACGTCCGAGCCGGGCCGCGTGGTCACCAACGGCATGAGCCAGTACTCGCGTAACGAGCGCAACGCCAACTCCGGAATCGTCGTCGGGATCACCCCGGAAGTCGACTATCCGGGCGGTCCGCTGGCGGGCATCGAGTTGCAGGAACGCCTGGAATCCCACGCCTTTGTGCTGGGCGGCAGCAACTACGAAGCGCCGGCGCAACTGGTTGGCGACTTCATTGCGGGCAAGCCGTCCACCGAGTTGGGCAGTGTTGAACCGTCCTACAAGCCAGGGATTGCCCTCGGTGATCTGACGCTGGCCTTGCCGGCGTTCGCCATCGAAGCGATTCGCGAAGCGTTGCCGGCGTTCGAGAAGCAGATTCGCGGTTACTCGCTGCATGACGCCGTGTTGACCGGCATCGAAACGCGTACGTCGTCGCCGCTGCGGATTACCCGTGACGAGTCGATGCAAAGCTTGAACGTGAAGGGCTTATTCCCGGCCGGTGAAGGCGCGGGTTATGCGGGCGGGATTCTGTCGGCAGGTGTGGACGGGATTCGGATTGCTGAAGCCGTGGCCAGAGACATCCTCGGACTGGAAGCCTGACCCGACCCCAATGTGGGAGCGAGCCTACTCGCGATGACGGATTAACCTTCAACAGAGATGTTGACTGATCTACCGCTATCGCGAGCAGGCTCGCTCCCACATTGGGTCTTCAGCGTTTGGGAGATCTCAGATATTGGCGCGCAGCACGGTGTCCGGCAACGGCTCGCCCCGCTCGACACTCGCCGCCACGGCATCCATCAAACCACTCAACTCATACCCCTGGGCCTTGAGCCAATCCTGATCGTAATAGCTGGTCTCATAGCGTTCGCCGCCATCACAGAGAATCGCCACGATCGACCCCGACTCGCCCGCCGCCGCCATTTGCCCGGCCGCCATCAAGGCACCGATCAGGTTGGTCCCGCTCGATCCACCAACCCGTCGCCCCAAATGCTGCGCCAGGTAATGCATGGCCGCCAGTGACAGGGCGTCTGGCACTTTGACCATCGCATCGATCACCTTGGGCAGAAACGACGCTTCCACCCGTGGCCGACCGATGCCTTCAATCCGCGAACCGCACTCCAGGCGCAGGCTGGCGTCGCCGGTCTGGTAGTACTCGAAGAACACCGAGCGTTCGGCATCGGCGCACAGCACGCGGGTGCAATGCTGGCGATAACGCACGTAACGGCCGAGGGTCGCCGTGGTGCCGCCGGTGCCGGGGCTGGAAATCAGCCAGCTCGGCTCGGGGTGTTTCTCGAAACGCATCTGATGGAAGATCGATTCGGCGATGTTGTTGTTCGCGCGCCAGTCGGTGGCGCGTTCGGCGTAGGTGAACTGATCGATGAAATGCCCGTCGTGTTCGCGAGCCAGACGCTCGGACTCGGCGTAGATCTGCGTCGGATCGTCCACCAGATGGCTCTTGCCACCGTAGAAAGCGATCTGCGCGATCTTCTCTTTGGAGGTGGTCGCCGGCATCACTGCAATGAACGGCAACCCCAGCAAACGGGCGAAGTACGCCTCGGAAATCGCCGTCGAACCGCTGGACGCTTCGATCACCGGCGCACTGGGTTTGAGCCAGCCGTTACACAACGCGTAGAGGAACAACGAGCGGGCCAACCGGTGTTTGAGGCTGCCAGTGGGATGGCTGGACTCATCCTTGAAATACAGCTCGATGCCCGCAAACCCTGGCAGCGGCAAAGGGATCAGGTGGGTGTCGGCGCTGCGCTGAAAGTCGGCTTCGATGATCCGGATGGCTTCGCGGGCCCACTGTCGGTTGTCGCTCATGGTGGTTTTCTCGTCGAGTCGGCCTTGTTGCAAGGCTCAGCTCTTAAGCTTAGGAAAAAACCTACATCACGCACAGATACAGCTGAGATCCAATACGTCTGGCAACTGCTAGGCTCAGGTTCGTTCTGGCCAGTCACGTTGCAACGGCATATAACAAAAAAGAATATAACTTTTGTTTTAACAACTAACGGTACGGGTTAGGGTGTGCCACCTTTTAAATTCATCGATGGAGAGCGACCTTGCCTCTGCGTAGCACGTTCACGCGTTTCTTTCAGTTGGAAGCTGCCAGCGGTCTGTTACTGATCGCCGCTGCAGCCCTGGCCTTGATCATCAACAACTCATCGCTGTCGTGGCTTTACAACGGTCTGCTGGACACCCCCGTGGTCGCCCAGATCGGTGCGCTGAAAATTGCCAAGCCGTTGCTGCTGTGGATCAACGACGGCCTGATGGCCCTGTTCTTCCTGCTGATCGGCCTGGAGGTAAAACGCGAAGTCCTCGATGGTCAGCTGTCAAAACCTTCGCAGATCGTGCTGCCCGGCGCCGCGGCGATTGGCGGCATGGTGGTGCCGGCGCTGATCTACTGGTTTCTGAACCGCGACGACCCGGCAGCCCTGGGTGGCTGGGCCATCCCGATGGCCACCGACATCGCCTTCGCCCTCGGCGTGCTCGCCCTGCTGGGCAAGCGCGTGCCGGTGTCGCTGAAGCTGTTCCTGATGACCCTGGCGATCATCGACGACCTCGGTGCCATCATCGTCATTGCGATCTTCTATTCCGGCGCGCTGTCGACTTTGTCGCTGGCACTGGCCGCGGCCTGCATCGTGGCGCTGATCGCAATGAACCGGCTCGGCGTGGTCAAGCTCGGGCCGTACATGATCATCGGTTTGATCCTGTGGGTTTGCGTGCTCAAGAGCGGCGTCCACGCGACACTCGCCGGGGTGACCCTGGCCTTCTGCATTCCGCTGCGTACGAAAAATGCCGAACCCTCGCCGCTGCTGACCCTCGAACATGCCCTGCATCCATGGGTGGCCTACGGCATTCTGCCGCTGTTCGCCTTCGCCAACGCCGGGCTGTCCTTGAGCGGTGTGACCGTCGAAAGCTTCACCCACCACGTGCCGATGGGCATTGCGGTCGGCCTGCTGCTGGGCAAGACCCTGGGCGTGTTCGGCCTGACCTGGCTGGCGGTGAAAATCGGTATCGCCGCCCTGCCCCAAGGCGCCAACTGGGGCCAGGTGCTGGGCGTGGCGATTCTCTGCGGGATCGGCTTCACCATGAGTTTGTTTGTCGGTTCCCTGGCGTTTGTGCCGGGTGCCAGTGAATACGCCGGGATGGATCGAATGGGGATTTTGACCGGTTCGATATTGGCGGCATTGATTGGTTATGCGGTGACGGCGGCGGCGAGTCGCAAGAGTGCCGCACTGCAACCCTGCTAAACAGAGACAACTCTTAGCGTCATCCAAGACTCGTCCTACAGCCACGATCAGTCACGTTCGTTAACGTCGTGCAGCCCTCTCAAGGGGCTGCCGATGGACGAATGAAAGGACGATCAGTGGCTGGCAACAAGGACATTCCCCGGGTCAAGAACCCACCGTCAGGCGACGGGCATCACGTTACCCACCGTTTCATGACGGCCACCGAACTGGCCGAGCGGGATGCCAGGCAAAACGCTTACGACGCGATGCTCGCCAGGCAAGAGGCCTTTGAAGGCAGTCTTCAGGTCTCGGCAAACAAAGACAAAGCCGTTCGCGCGGGGTGCGTGTTCGCCAAGTCCTGCAAGCTGCCCGATGCCATCATCGATTACTCCAATCCTTCCGGCGTTGTTCCGACCGACAGCCTGAAAGACTACGGCGAGCTGATTCTGCTGGGCGCTCGCGAAGCGGATGAATCAGGCGCTGTGCCACTGAAGAAGATCAGTGGGACGGCGATTCCCGTCGGTTTAGGTGCCCTCGCCTTGGGCGGTGCGGCATTTGCCGCTGTTCCCGTGGCAGCAGCAGCCACCGTCGTAGCGACGCTGGTTGGCCTTGTAGCGTTGGTCACACAATCGAGTCTGGGCGACAGCTCGCTTTACACCGAAGACCAACTCCGTGCGCTGAAACAGGCCCGCACTCGCGTGCGCCTGCGAGTCGAGCAACAAGCGGATGGTAGCCTCAAGGGTTACGGCTTCTACACCGGCAAAAACCGCGATTGGGAAATGGTCGATGTCGTGCAGTTCGCATTGCGCGGCAGTCAGCAGGTGGCGGATCTAGGGGATGGTGTTGAGCTGATCTGGACACCGGCTGTAGACGGTTCCGACATACTCGGTATTCCAGCGTTGGAGGCCGCGCCGCAGGCACCGCATATTTGGGTTTACCCGCCGACGAAAACAGCGGACAGCATCATCGTCGATCCGGTTTATCCGCCTGAGTACAAGGATTTCATTCTTGTGTTTCCGGCGGATTCAGGGGTGAAGCCTTTATACGTCGTGGTTGCAAGGCCAATCAATGGTGACCACGGTTATCACCCTCCACCAAAAGCTCTACCAGCATTCCCCGATGCCATCCGCGTTCAGACTAAAGGAAGCCGAAAACGCTGGGAAAGTAAGAAACGCATTTATGAGTGGGATTACCAGCATGGCGCCGTTGAAGTGTACAACTGGGCAGGGGATCACTTAGGGGAATTTGATGCAGAAACGGGCGAACAGACCGGTGACGCAAAACCTGAAAGACGGACGTCAACAAAGTAATGATGAGGAGCAGGAATGATATTTATTGAAATCGCCGGTTTTTTTCCCGACCCAAACCCCGACACTTCATTGCAATACGAAAAGGATGTGCCGCAAGCCTTAGAGGCAGCAGTGCTTAACGTCATGGGCTGGAAAACTTTGAAGGATGTGCCCATGGGCGAGCATGTGTTATCTCCCAATCAAGCCAGTGCGATTATGGAATTGGTTAGTGACCCTTTCAGGCACGACTTGGTGTATTACATGGGACTGTGCCAAGCCTAACGATTATGAATTAGACATTGCTGAAATCGACAGACATAAAAAACCCCGACCAGTCACCTGATCGGGGTTTTCTTTTACCTTTCGTTCCCGCTTAGTGCGAAACGCGGCTAGTGCCATCAACCGTAGCAATCCGCACTCGCTCGCCAACACGGAACACTTCGTTTTCCTGAACCTGTTGCACGTAGGCGCGCATGCTGCCGTCGTCTTCGCGAACGGTGATTTCCACGCCCTGGGTGCGGGTCAGGCCTTCTTCGGTGGCGGAACCGAGCAGGCCGCCGGCGACGGCGCCGATGACTGCTGCGACGATGCTGCCGCGACCGCCGCCGATGGCGCTACCACCTACACCGCCCACGACTGCACCGGCTGCGCCGCCGATCGGGGTTTTGGTGCCTTCGATTTTGACCGGGCGCAGGGATTCGATGGTGCCCATGCGAACCGTCTGCACACGACGCGCTTCGTCACGGGAGTAGGAGTCACCGGTCAGGTTCGATTGGCAACCAGTGAGCAACATCGCCATCGTGGAAAAGGAAGCAACCAACAGAACAGACTTACGCATAGCATCAACTCCAAAGGACAGGTATTCATTAAACTCCGCAGCTTGACGCCTGTCACGGCATCGCCCGGATAAAATTGGTTTCATTCAGTTCCAGTACAGGCGCTTCACGAACTCACCCAACAGTAGTGGCAAATTCCAGAATCTGCGCCGCTGACCCAAGGATTGTCATGGATTACTTCATCATTTTCGTCACCACTGTCGCCGGTCTGTACTTCCATTGGTGGTTGTACGTGCGGATCAAGCGCTGGATGGATCGCGATCTGGCGTTGTCTCTGGCCGGTAGCGATGAGCATAAAAAAGCCTTCATGCTTCAGCAACTGGCAAACGCCCAAGCGCAAAAGATCAAGCGTCGGGACCTGCCTCAGTGGCTGGAGGCCGCTGCGGCAGGCTATCCCGGTCGGTAGACTGCCTAGGGTGCCAGACGTTCAAGAATCCAGTCGGCGTCCTGTAGGCGGTAGTTGAGGCGGTCGTGCAGGCGGCTCGAACGGCCCTGCCAGAACTCGATGCGCTCAGGCAGCAGACGATAACCACCCCAGTGCTCGGGGCAGTGAGGCTGGGTGTCGCTGAAGCGTTGCTCGGTGTTCTTGAGCAGGGCTTCCAGTTCAGCACGGTCGGCGATCACGCGGCTTTGCGGTGAAGCCCAGGCACCGAGGCGGCTGCCCAGGGGCCGGACTTGAAAGTAGGCGTCGGATTCCTCGGGCGTGACCTTCACCACCCGCCCTTCGATGCGCACCTGGCGCTCCAGGGCCGGCCAGAAAAAGGTCATGGCTGCGAACGGATTCGCCGCCAGATGCTGGCCCTTGGCGCTGTCGTAGTTGGTGAAGAACGTGAAGCCCTGCTCGTCCAGGCCCTTGAGCAGCAAAATGCGGCAATGCGGTCGACCGTCCGGATCAACGGTGGCCAGGGTCATGGCGTTGGCTTCCACCGGTGCCTGCTCGGTTTTCACCGCGTCGGCGAACCACTGATGAAACAGCGCGAACGGCTCGACCGGGGCTTGCGCCTCGGTCAGGCCATCACGGGTGTAGTCGCGACGCATATCAGCCAGGCCCTGGGTCATGGCGCATTCCTTTTGGTTAACGAATCACTTCTTTGCAGCGTCGTCGGCAACGGCGACTTTCTTCGAGTCGGCCGCGGCTTTGGCCGGAGCAGTCTTTTTCGCTGGCGTCGCGGTTTTAGCCGGAGCTTTCTTCGCGGCGGCTTTCTTGGCCGGGGCCTTTTTCGCGGCAGGCACAGCGGCTTTCTTCGCGGCAGGTGCAGGAGTCACCGGCTTGGCCACTGGCTTGATGTCCTGGGCAGCGACCAGTTTCACTGGCGCAGGAGCCGGCATGTTGTACTTGCTCAGCAACGCGACCATGGTGTTTTGCGGGGTCACCAGCAGTTCCACGCGACGGTTCAAGGCACGGCCTTCATTGCTGTCGTTGGCAGCACGCGGGGCTTCGCCGCCCATGCCACGCAGCATCAAGCGATCACGCTGCAGACCGCTGAGACGGAAGATCGCAGCCACGGCTTGTGCACGTTCCTGGCTCAGTTTCACGTTGGCTGGTGCGGCGCCTGACGTGTCACTGTGACCGAGCACCAGCACGGCAGTCTTTGGATCGACTTCAAGGATTTTCGCAACACGGGTGAAGGGACCGAGGGTGACCGGCAGCAGCATGGCCGGACGGTCAGGGTTGAACGAGCCCTCTACCGGCGCGGTCACCACCAGCACGTTTTCACGGCGTTCGAGTTGCAAGTTGCTGTCCTTGATCGCCTCACGCAGGCGTGGTTCGTAGTCGTCGAGCCAGGCCTGGGTGACTTTCGGATCAGGCATCGGCACGACTTTGGCTGTGCTTTGCTCTTTGCCGCCGAACGGCCACCACCATTTGCCACCGGCATCGGCCTCAGCCTTGGCCACTTCGACGGGCTTGGCTTCAGGTTTTACTTCCGGCTTTTTGTCGAGCACTTCATCGGAGCCGAACGGCCAGTACCAAGGGTTCGAGCTTTCAGCCTTGGCTACCGGAGCTGTGGCGGCAGGCTTCAGCGGGGCCGGAGCTGGGGCTGGAGCCGGCTCTTTTGCCGCGACTTTGTCGGAGGAACCGAACGGCCACCAGTTGCTGCCATCGGAATCATTTTGTGGAGTCTGCGCACAACCGGTAATTGCAAAACACAGGGCCAAGGCGAGGGTTTTATTGGATGACATTGGATATCCACAAAATGAAGTAATAAAAAATCAGGCCGGATTGACCCGGATAAACAGACGCTTGGAAAACACAATGGCCTTCGGGTTCCGGCCCTGGAACCCTTCAGCGCGATTTACAGACAAGTGGCCAGTGCCCGCACAAGCTTTTGCGCGCGCGGATCCATCAAGACGTACGGTCCCAGGGTGTTTGTCACAAAACCAAAGGCCACATCGTGTTCCGGGTCTGCAAAACCGATGGAACCGCCGGCGCCCGGATGACCGAACGCCCGTGGGCCAAGGCCGTAGGTGGCGTTGGGCACGTCCGGTTGATCGAGCATGCAACCCAGGCCGAAACGGGTCCGGGTCAGTAGAGTCTTGTCCTCGCCGAGGCTGTGCTCGCGGGTCAGCTCGTCGAGCATTTCACTTTCGAGCAAACTGCCGTCGAGCAGGCCGGCGTAGAACCCGGCCAGGCTGCGGGCATTGCCGTGGCCGTTGGCGGCCGGCTGTTGCATCCGGCGCCATTCCGGTTTGTTGGTGCTGGTCATGATCGACGGCGGGTTGGTGAACGCCCTCGTGGTCATGGCCGTCGGTTCGCGCATGGTCACTTGCAGCAGGCGCTGGGCCGCCGCATCGCCGACGTTACCCTTGCCACGGGCGATGTGAGCCACGCGATGGAATTCTTCATCCGCCAGCCCGACGTGGAAGTCCAGGCCCAACGGCTTCGCTACCCGCGCCACGATGGATTCACCCGGCCCACGACCGTCGGCACGACGCAGCAACTCGCCGACCAGCCAGCCGTAGGTGATCGCCGCATAACCGTGACCTTCACCCGGCGTCCACCAGGGCTCTTCAGCGGCCAGTGCATCAACCATGGTTTGCCAGTCGTAAAGCGCTTCGGGCGCCAGCAACTCGCGCAACGCCGGCAGCCCGGCCTGATGGCAGAGCAATTGACGCAACGTCACGTGGGCTTTGCCGGCGGCGGCGAACTCGGGCCAGTAGCGAGCAACCGGGGCATCCAGTTGCAGTTTGCCTTCGGCCACCAGTTGCAGGGCGGTGACGGCGGTAAAGGTCTTGGTGCAGGAGAACAGGTTGGCAAGGGTGTCGCTGTGCCACGCCTCAAGGCCATCCTTGTCGGCGGTGCCGGCCCAGAGGTCAACGACGGTTTCACCGCCGATCTGGATGCACAACGCTGCGCCACGTTCCTGAGGATCGTCGAACAGCGCCGCGAACGCCTCACGCACCGCTTCGAACTTAAGCTCGTAAAAACCCTGAATCTGCACCCGCGACTCCCTTGGATAAACGCACTACAAAGTGGCCCGCATTGTTCCAGCCATTGAAGGTTTTGGGAACAGGGGCGGGCTGGGCGGTCGGTTGCCCATGTATCGGATCTGAAATTTATGGTGTGTTTGCGGACGCCATCGCGAGCAGGCTCGCTCCCACATGGGATCTCAGTCGCACCAAAGATCCACTGTGGGAGCGAGCCTGCTCGCGATGAACGATAACGCGGTCTCAGGCCTTAATGGCCATTGGCGGAATGCGCACCCGCATGACCAGCGCCCTGCCCTACACCTTTTCCGGCATCACCTTTTCTGCCGCCCTCTGCATCGTGGCTGGCTTTATCCGCTTCAGACTTGGCTTTCTCGGCCTCTTTGCCCAACTGATCGACGGTCGCCAGGTTGCTTTTGCGCACACTCTCGACAAAACCCTGGAACGGCAAATCGGTAATGCCCACGAGCCCGAAGTGGCCGTTCTCGCCATCCAGCAGGCGCCCGGTCACCGGTTGATCGAGGTACTGGAACCAGTGCACGCCGACAATCGACGGCTCGCTAAGCGCCTGTTTAAGGAAGTTTGCGTAGGCGGGGCCACGGTCTTCTTCCCTGGCCAGTTGCGTCACGCCACCCCAGAACGGGCCGCGATCTGCGGATCCGAAGTTGAACTCGGTGATCAGCACCGGTTTATCCAGACTGCGCAGCGTGGCGAAGTCATAGCCGTCCTGCGGCTGCAGGGTATACATGTTGAAGCTCAGCACGTCGCAATACTGGGCGCAGGACGCTACGGCTTCGGGGGTGCTGATGGCGAAGCGACCACCCAGCAACAACTGATTCGGCGCGTGCCACTTCAGTGAATCAGAGATGGTCTTGAAATAGGTGTCGGCAAAGACTTTCTGGAAATATTTGAAGTCGGCTTCGATTTCCGGGTGTTCAGCGCTTGGCAGCGGCGGCACGAAGCCCGGGTCTTCCATCAATTCCCAGGCCGGCAGGTCAATGCCCCAGGCTTTCGACAGACCGGCCTGATTGCGATACTTGTCGCGCAATTGCTTTAGGAACGCGCGTTTGGCCGGCACGTCGGTGGTCATTTTCAAGGTGCCGTAGGCCAAGGCGTAGCGGGCTTTCGGGTCGTCGCCGGGACCGGCCCAGGCCAGTTCGTTATCAGCGAAGTAGCCGATCAGCCATGGATCGTCGCGATGGTCGCGGGCCGCGATGGCCACCGCGCGTTCTGTGGCCATGGCAAAACGCGGATCGAACGGGTCAGGCATGCCGCCCCACCAATCGGTGCCGGTGCTGATGCTGGCGTAATCGCCGACGATCGACAGCGGCAAGGTGTACGGCACGCGGTCAGCGTTGCCCAGCACCGGAGCGCTCCAGTTACCGATGGTGTTGAAGCCCCACGCTTGCAGGCGATCCAGGGTGTGGCTTGTCCAGCGCTGTTCATCAATCACCGCTGTGCAGGGCTCGGCGGGTTTCTGCTCAGCCGCTTTCGCGACGGTCGCTTCCTCTGCGCCGGCTTTGGCGGCTTCGGCAACACCGGATTCGGCCGTGGCAGGCACGACGGGTTGCTCAGCAGCTTTTTCGACCGTCGCCTCAACCGCATCGGCCTTGGCCGCTTCGGCGACACCGGCCTTGGTGTCGCTGCCCAGTGCGCAAGGGGCGCCATACAGAAGCTGCAAGTTGGCGCCATAAAAGTCGTACCAGAGACCGGCGTTATAGCCACGGCCGCGATCCGCACCATTGCCGCCGCGGTTATCCCCTTCGCCGTAGTGGTTGGGCAGGCCCGCGTCGAGTTTCGGCAGCGCTTCGAACATCCACTCGCGACCGGCAACATAGGTCTGGTTGACGTCCGGGGCAACGGTGTTGACCCCAAGCGAGTAGAACGGATGCCCTTCCGGCGTCACCAGGTACCAGCGACCGTCACGTTTCTCGGTGCGGAAAAAGCCGCTGGCCTTGAACGCCGGGCCTTTTATCCAGCCACCGAATTTATCCAGCGACAACTTCTTGCGCTCGGCCAACCAGGTTTTGATTTGTTGCTGTTCCTTGGCGGCGGCGCTTTTGAGTTGCTCTTCGCTGCTGACCTTCTCCGGCCATGTGGTTCGGGTCGATTGACCGAAAGCGTCCACCAGGCCGCCGTAAACGGCTTGGGTCACGCCCTCGCCGTCCTGCACGCCAAAGCGTTCCAGCAGGATGCTTTGGGCGACTTTCGGCTGATCCATCGACAAGGTTACCGACACCACCTGGCTGCGATTCAGCTCGCCGGCGCTGCTGGCCAGCAAGATGCGCTGACCGTCAAAATTCATCGGCATCGGCGGCCCGGCTTTCATGCCCTGGCTCAATGGAGAAGTTGGCTGCAGCGGCACCAGCAGGGTTTGCGCGGGGCCCGCCGGCAGGTCGATGCGACTGATCAGCGTCTTGCCATCGTTGCTCTGGATTTTCACGTAGAGCGTAATGGCCCAGTTCATCGCGCTCTGGATCCGTAGGCTCATCACGCCGGACTGCGACCAGTCCCAGGCCCCGGTTTGCGGAGTCAGACGCAGTGTTGGCTGGGCAACAGGATTGAACGTCACCCGGCGCAACACTTCGCCTTCGGCCGTTTGTTCGGCGTTGGATTGCGGCAGGCTGGCGTCCTCAGTTGCCACCTGGACCACGTCGGCGGGGCGCACAAAATTGAACAGCGTCTGCTGACCGGCAGGAGCCGCCAGCAAGGGCGTTGTGAACAACAGGGCAAAAACAGCAGGCAACGAACGGCGAATCATAAGAACGAAATTCTCCCTAACGACCAACAATGGCCAGTGGAAAAGCAATGGCAGAGAGATAGACAACGCGGTGGGCAAATTTGCCCACCGGTGTATCAGGAAATTTCACGTCGGAAGGGAGGTAACGCATTGAGGATCGCCTTGCCGTAGCGCTGGGTCACCAGACGCCGGTCGAGCAAGGTGATGGTGCCGCGATCTTCTTCGGTACGCAGCAAGCGACCGCAGGCCTGGACCAGTTTGAGCGAAGCATCCGGCACCGAGATTTCCATGAACGGATTGCCGCCACGGGCTTCGATCCATTCGGCCAGGGCTGCCTCGACCGGATCATCGGGCACCGAGAACGGAATCTTGGCGATCACCACGTGTTCGCAGTACGCGCCGGGCAAATCGACCCCTTCGGCGAAACTCGCCAGGCCGAACAGCACGCTGGAATCCCCGCCATCGACCCGCGCCTTGTGCTTGTTCAGGGTTTCCTGTTTCGACAGGTTGCCCTGAATGAACACTTGCTTGCGCCAGTCGCGGTCGAGGCCGTCGAACACGTCCTGCATCTGTTTGCGCGAGGAGAACAACACCAGCGTGCCGCGTGAACCTTCCACCAATTGCGGCAGATCGCGGATGATCGCCGCCGTGTGGGCCGGTGCATCACGCGGGTCGGCTTTCAGGTCCGGCACCCGCAACACACCGGCGTCGGCGTGATGGAACGGGCTCGGGACCACGGCGGTGACGGCTGTTTTCGGCAACCCCGCGCGCATGCGAAAACGGTCGAACGTGCCGAGCGCGGTCAGGGTCGCCGAGGTCACCAGCGCGCCGTAGGCCACGTTCCACAGATTGCGTCGGAGCATTTCCGCCGCGAGGATCGGGCTGGCGTTGACCTCGATGTCGAACAGCGAACCGCTTTCGGCCAGGGTCAGCCAACGGGCCATGGGCGGGTTGTCTTCCGGGTCTTCAGCGGTGAACGCGCCCCACAATTCCCAGTTGCCCGAAGAGCGCGACAACAGGCTGCCGAACAGCGGATACCACTCTTCGGCCTGGTTGCTGGCGATGCCGATGTTGACCTCGCCGTCCATGCCTTCCTTGAGCAGCTCGGTGAGCCGGGTGAACAGGTCGGTCAGGCGGGCAAAGCCCTTCTTCAACTCGATGCCCATTTCGCGCATGTGCTCGGGAATCACCCCGCCGACGAAACGATGACGCGGCCGCTCGCGACCTTCGACGTCTTCACCGGGTTTGAAATCGGCGACCTGTTCGCACGCGGTGAACATGAACTGTTGCTGCGTCTTGATCTCCCGCGCCAGTTCCGGCACCTGTTCGATCAACTTGCCCAGGTCCCCCGGCAGCGGGTGCTGGGCCAGCAGTTTGGTGAGGTTCTTGGCGGTGGTTTCCAGCCAGTCGGCAGTGGAACGCAGGCGCGTGTAGTGGGCGAAGTGGCCGATGGCCTTGTCCGGCAGGTGGTGGCCTTCGTCGAACACGTAGATAGTGTCGCGCGGATCGGGCAGCACGGCGCCGCCGCCGAGGGCCAGGTCAGCCAGGACCATGTCGTGGTTGGTGACGATCACGTCGACCTTGCCCATGCCCTCGCGGGCCTTGTAGAAGGCGCACTGGCCGAAGTTCGGGCAGTGGCGGTTGGTGCACTGGCTGTGATCGGTGGTCAGGCGCGCCCAATCGGCGTCTTCCAGGGCGGTGGACCAACTGTCGCGGTCGCCGTCCCACTTATTGCCGGCGAGTTTCTCGATCATGCTGGTGAACAGCTTCTGACTGGCCTCATCGACTTCGATCTTGAAGCCTTCTTCTTCGAACAGCTGCGCCGTGGCGGTCTGCGCCTGGCCTTCCTGCAACAACATGTCGAGCTTGGACAGGCACATGTAGCGCCCCCGGCCCTTGGCCAGGGCGAAGCTGAAATTCAGCCCGCTGTTGCGCATCAGGTCGGGCAGGTCCTTGTAGACGATCTGCTCTTGCAGGGCCACGGTGGCCGTGGCGATCACCAGGCGTTTGCCGGCGGCCTTGGCGGTGGGAATGGCCGCCAGGCTGTAGGCCACGGTTTTACCAGTACCGGTGCCGGCTTCCACCGCGACAATCGCGGGGTCGCCACTGCGCCGGCCTTCGTCGTCGGTGTCGATGTCACCGAGGACCTTGGCAATTTCGGCGATCATCAGGCGTTGGCCGTAGCGCGGTTTGAGGCTCTTGGCTTCGAGAAAACGCGAGTAGGCGCCCTGGATCGTGGTTTTGAGTTCGGTGCTGATCATGGATTGTCGGGCGCAAAAAACGCTGGATAAATTTTCAGTGGTTCGGATCGGCCGCTATCATACCCCGCTAATTAATCCCGCGCAGAACGGAGTACCTCAATGACACCTTTTGGCATCGTTTACACCCTGCATGTCCTGTCGGCCCTGGTGTGGGTCGGCGGCATGTTTTTCGCCTGGATGGTCTTGCGCCCTGCGGCGATGAAGGCTCTGGAAGGCCCTGCCCGGCTGAAGCTGTGGGTAGAAGTGTTTCAAGGTTTCTTCCGCTGGGTCTGGGTGGCGGTGGTGCTTTTGCCGATCAGCGGCGTGGGCATGATTCACCTGCAATACACCGGCTTTGAGGCTGCACCGCGTTATGTGCAAATCATGATGGGGTTGTACGTGGTGATGACCGCGCTGTTTATCCGGATTCAGGCGTTGTTGTTACCGGAACTGCGCACGGCAGTGGCGGCGCAGGATTGGCCGACGGGGGCTGCGGTGCTTGGAAGGATTCGCCAGTTGGTGGGGGTTAATCTGATTGTCGGGTTGGTGCTGGTGGCGATCGCTGCGGCGCGGCCGATGTTTTAAATGCCAAAAGCTTCGCGAGCAGGCTCGCACACAAGGACCACACTATCCATTGTGGGAGCGAGCCTGCTCGCGAAGGCGATCGATCAGACGACAAACATTTCCGAGATCACTTACAACCGCTGGACAGTCACCGAACCCACCGCACCCGCAGGCCCCGGTTGGCCGTCAGCGCCAGGACGACCGCTCTTGCCGCCATCGGCCTTGTACACGAAGCAGCCCTTGGCCTTGCCACCCGCCCCCGGCTTGCCGCCAGGACCGGCCAAACCACCCGCGCCGCCAGCGACCTGAACCTTGATCTGTTCTGCCGGGTAATCACGCGGCACTTCCAGTCGAACCAGCGCACCGGGTGCACCCGGTTGACCGTCGCTGCCATCACTGCCATCGGCGCCGCGACCGGCCTGGCCCCAGGTGCAACCCGGTGCCTGACCGTTGGCACCATCAAGACCGACAAACCCCGGCGCGCCCGCGCCGCCACGAGCGTCTACCGACAATTGCGGCGCGTTCAGGGCCTTGATCTGCAAATTCAGATTGCGCCCGGAGCGGGCAGCCTTGAGGTACGTCCCCGGCGCACCGCGAGCGGTGATCTGGCTGCCTTCGGACAACTCGGCACGACTGACCTTCAGCGCCAGCGCCTGTTCGCTGGGCACGATGGCGATCCGCGCTTCACGGCCCAGGCGCAATTCGCCGACGGTGACTTCGGTCACGTTCGAGGGAATCAGCAACGTGCCGTAATCGGCGACTTCCAGGCGTTCCAGCTGCAAGGTGCTGGCGGTGTTGGGCAGGCGCATCAGCGAGTTGGTTTCGACGCTCACCACCTGAGCGCAAGCCAGTGGGCTGATGAATGCAGCGAGCAGACAGAGTTTACGCATGGGAAGCCTTAGGTGCGATGGGAGCTGGAATGGTTTGCAGGTGGAAAACGCCGAAAAAGAGGATCTTCAGGCGATCACGCCAAGGGTGGGCGCGCCCTCTGAGGCTGCGATAGCAGAACACCGCCTCCAGAAGATGAAGGCCTGCCAGCAGGCTGCCAGACAGATTGACCAAGAGATCCAGCGGATGAACAAACGGCATGAGCTGATTGGCCAGCACCACCAGCCAGAACAGCAGGGTCAATAGCTTCCCCAGCCCCCAAAACACCTTCATACGCTCCCCCGATGAGAATTATTCTTTAGCGCACAGTAACGGCTTCCACGCGGGATAAGCCAGAGGGCAACCGAAAATTCTTCATGAAGATTGCCGAAAGGCCGTCGGAACGATGCTGATCATCGACCGACGGCTCTATTACGCGGCTCAGCGATTGATATGTAACTCCACACGACGGTTTTGCGCGCGTCCTGCGTCTGTTTCGTTATCGGCGACAGGCTGGCTTTCACCCCGGCCTTCACTGGTGAGTTTGTTCGGTGCCAGGCCCCGGCTCAACAGGTAGGCCGCCACACTGCTGGCACGACGTTCCGACAGTGCCTGGTTATAGGCGTCCGAACCTTTGCTGTCGGTATGACCGATCACCTTGATGCTCACCACATCGGCGCCTTGCAGTTTGGGCATCAGCGAATCGAGCTGACTTTGCGCGGCGGGGGTCAGGTCCGACTTGTCGAAGGCGAACAGCACATCGCCAGCGTCGCTCAGCGTGATGACTTCCGATTGCGCAGGTTCAGGTTTCACGCTGGCCGGGTACTGCGGCAGCGGACAACCATGATGCTCGACGGGCGTATTGGCGGGCGTATCAGGGCAGCGATCACGTCGATCGAAGACGCCATCGTCATCTTCGTCGCCATCCTGGGCGTAGCAGACCAAGCCACCGGTCAAGATACCAAGCGCCGCTCCACCGGCCGCCCAACCGCTACTCTGGAGAGCGCCCAGACCGCCACCAACCAAGCCGCCGATGATGCTGCAAATCGGCCAGGTTCGTTGATTCAAGGGGGCGGTGCCATCGCTGTGAGTAGCGCAACCGGTCAACACACTGCCAAGCAGCAGAACCGGCAAGACGGTCCTTGTGAGAACGCTCATGGTGAAAGCTCCTGTGTTACCGGCCAATGCCGGTTACACAGGAGTAAAGACCCGCTTCCGCGACTGCACAAGCCGCGGAGCGCAAGGGGCCTAGCGGTTGATTTTGATTTCCGTGCGACGGTTCAACGCACGGCCGTCAGCGGTTTTGTTATCGGCAACCGGCTGACTTTCACCGGCACCGGAGACAGATACAAAGCTGCTGCGTGGCACGCCACTCTGGACGAGGTAGTCCACTACCGAGTGAGCGCGACGATCCGACAGTTTCTGGTTGTAGGCATCACTGCCCACGCTGTCGGTATGACCGGTCACGGTCAATTGAGCAGTGGTAGATTCCTGCTTCAGGCGAGTAGCGATTGTGTTGAGTACATTTTTGTCGGAAGGGGTGAGTGTGGCTTTGTCGAACTGGAAGTGAACATCGCGGATGACGATGACTTCTTCCTTGACGACCACGGCCTCTTCGACCACTGGCGCAGGCACCGGTGGCGGGCAACCGTCGGCATCGACCTTCACGCCTCTAGGCGTGCCCGGGCACTTGTCGCGACTGTCCGGCACGCCATCGCCGTCTTCGTCGCCATCACCGTGCACCCAGCACCAGGCCGCTGCCGTACCGCCGACCAGCAGCGCGCCATACCCCGCCCATGCCGAGCTTTCAGTCGCACCGAGACCCGCACCCACGACACCACCGACTGCCGCACAGGTCGGCCAGTCGGTTTTCTGCAAACCTGCGCAACCAGTCAACACACTGGTTAGCAGAACCAAGGGTAATGCTGTCCGAACTATGCTCATCTAGTTTTCTCCTGAGGGATCGGCTTAGAACCGATTCAGGGAGTAAAGACCCGAGTTTTAATCTCCGCCAACAATAGGCCAGTGCTGTTTTGTCCCGTGTTCACGGCCGATCGACGCTTTTGGGGTTATCCGGCTCTATATCTGGACCTTGGGGCAGGCTAGTCTTGGCGCTCTGATTGAGGATCTTCGATGATTGCAGGTATTTCTTCGCGCACGCCCCAACAGGCGCTGGCCGCTTTGCTTGATCGTTACGCCCCGGCGCGTCTGTTGCTGATTGGCGCCAGCGAGTTCCCCGCGCTTGAGGCTTTCAAGCTCGCCCACCCGGACACCTGTGTCGCCCATGCGGCGCCCGGGCCATTGCCGGCCGAACTGGCGCTGCGAAGGTTTGATCTGGCGCTGGTGGTTGATTGCCTTGAGCACTTGCCCAAACGCGATGGCCTGAACTTGCTGGGCGGGATCCGCAACCTCAATGCCAGTCGCATCGCGGTGCTGGCAGACTTGCCGGCCAGCGGCTGGCAGGAGACCGACTTTTTCTCCCTGGCCCTGCAAGCCAGCGAACGCTTCCAGCGCGACGATCAGGTGCTGACGCTGTTCACCTATGATCTGCTTGACTACAAACAAGTACCTGACTGGCTCAACTCGCGGTTCTGGGCCAATCCGGAAAACTTCGGGAAATATTGGTGGTAACGCAATGAGTACATCCATTTGCCCTTGCGGCAGCGGCACCCTGCTCGACGCCTGCTGCGGTCATTACCATGCCGGCCATCCGGCCCCCTGCGCCGAAGCCTTGATGCGGTCGCGCTACAGCGCCTACGTGCTGGGCCTGATCGACTATCTGGTGGCGACCACCCTGCCCGCGCAACAGTCCGGCCTGGATCGTCAGTCCATCAGCGACTGGAGCGCGCAAAGCACCTGGCTGGGCCTTGAAGTAGAAAGCTCCGAGGTCTTCGGCGGTCAGCCGGAACACGCGTTCGTCACCTTCACCGCGCGCTGGCATGACGGCAGCGGTGAACACAGCCACCGCGAACGCTCGTCGTTCGTGCAGAACGCCGGCCACTGGTACTTCATCGACCCCACCGTGCCACTCAAGGCCGGACGCAACGACGCCTGCCCGTGCGCCAGTGGGCAGAAGTTCAAGAAGTGTTGTGCAGGTTATTTCAGCACTTGAGGTAACCCCAAAAGATCGCAGCCTTCGACAGCGCCTACACGGGATCGACGCACCTGCGTAGGCACTGCCGAAGGCTGCGATCTTTTGGGACTAGACTGGGGTTCAAGGGAGACACTCAACCATGACCACCCGGCGCCCTGCCCTTTTTCTGTTCACCCTGATCCTGTTTCTTGGGCTCGGCGGCTGTGTGTCATGGTTCCGCGACGATGCGCCGGAGCGGGAGCCGCAGGTGCATCTGGTGAAGGTCGAAGTGGTCCGGGCCAATTTGATGGAACAACGCTTCCTGCTGCACTTTCGCGTCGATAATCCCCATGACAGCGACCTGACGGTGCGGGGCATCGAGTACCGGATTCACCTGGGCAACATACTGTTGACTGAAGGCGAGCACGAGCATTGGTTCACGGTAGGCCCCAAACGCAGTGGCACCTTCAAAGTCCCGATCCGCACCTACCTGTGGCCCAAGGTGAAGGACCTGGTGAAACTGCTGAAAAACCCCGATCAGCCCATCCCCTATCGTCTGGAAGGTGAACTGGAAACCGGTTTATTCATCGCGCACTACGTGCACCTGGCGCGTAATGGCGTGATAATCCCCGCCGATTTAATTCCGGAGCAAAACCGATGAACCAGCAACCCCATGTCCATGGCCCTGACTGCAACCACGATCATGACCATCACGACCACCATGATCACCATGATCACGACCATGGCCATGTCCACGGCCCGAACTGCGGCCACGCCCACCAGGAACCGGTGCGCAATGCCCTGAAAGACGTCGGCCGTAACGACCCTTGCCCTTGCGGCAACGGCAAGAAATTCAAGAAGTGCCACGGCGCTTGATGCTTCGGGCGAATGTCTTCTTCGCCTGTTGAATCGCTATCGCGAGCAGGCTCGCTCCCACATTGGTTCGGTGAACGACATGACCCCCTGTGGGAGCGAGCCTGCTCGCGATGCCAGACTTACAATCACCATCAAGTCAGGATCTGCACGGTACTCACTACAGTCGCATATTCGCCATGCAGGTTACCCAATGACATCGCATGCACTTCCTCGGCTGAATGCGGGTTGCCGAAATAGTCGGCCTTATCGAACGTAAAGCACGCATCCTCCGCCACCCACGCCTCAAACCCCAGATTACCGGCCGTTCGCGCCGTGGACTCCACCGAGTTGTGGGTCGCGACACCCACGATGATCAACTGATCGATCCCCGCCGCGCGCAAGCTCGCCTCCAGCCCTGTCGCACAAAACGCATCCGGCACCTGTTTCTGAATCAGCCGTTCGCCGACCAATGGCTGAAACCGCTCCTGAATCTCCACCCCCGACTGCTGCGGCCAGAACACTGAATCCGATGAACGGGACAGGTGCTGCACATGAATCACCGGCCGGCCGGTCTGCCGCCAATGGCCCAATAACGCCAGCATCCGCTCCTCAGCCTGAGGATTATTTCGGCGACCGAGCCGGGGATGCAAAATGCCTTTTTGTTGATCGATGATAATCAGCGCCGCGTTTGCTTTTAGCTCCATGCTGACTTTTCTCATGCCGGGTCATTGAATTTCACGCACTTCAGCATCACCTCCTCTTACAGGCAAGCTATCGAACGCAAACAGGACGACCTGATGCCGGCGTTTGCTGTGCGCAAGTAACGACATCTCTTGATTTGGAGTACTCCATGATCGACCTGTATTACTGGACCACCCCCAACGGCCACAAAATTTCGATATTCCTTGAAGAAGCCGGCCTGCCGTACAACGTGTACCCGATCAACATCAGCCAGAACGAGCAGTTCCAGCCTCACTTTCTGAAAATCTCCCCAAACAACAGGATCCCGGCCATCGTCGATCATGAGCCAGCCGATGGCGGCGAGCCGTTATCAGTGTTCGAGTCCGGGGCGATTTTGCTGTACCTGGCGGAGAAAACCGGCAAGTTCCTGCCCAAAGACCTGCGCGGTCGTCAGCAAGCGCTGCAGTGGTTGTTCTGGCAGATGGGCGGCCTGGGGCCGATGGCCGGGCAAAATCATCACTTCAGCCAGTTCGCCCCGGAGAAAATTCCTTACGCGATCAAGCGCTACATCGATGAAACCGCCCGCCTCTACGGCGTACTCGACAAGCAGCTGGCGAACAATGACTTCGTCGCGGGCAGCGAATACAGCATTGCCGACATGGCGATCTATCCGTGGATCGTTTCCCACAAGTGGCAGAGCCAGAACCTGGAAGACTTCCCTAACGTGCTGCGCTGGTTCAACCACATCCAGAACCGCCCGGCGACGGTGAAAGCGTATGCGTTGGTGACCAGGATCAACCCGCCGAAGTCGTAATTCAAGATCAAAAGATCGCAGCCTTCGGCAGCGCCTACAGGATGCATGCAGAACCCATGCAGGAGCTGCCGAAGGCTGCGATCTTTTGCGTTTGGCAGACAAATCCTGAAATAACCCTATACCCCGCTTGCGCGCCCACCTCCTGCTCTCTAACGTAGCGGCTTTATTGCGCCTCTACCCCCGCAGGAGCTTCGCCATGGCCTCGCCAGCCCTTACACATTTTCTTCCCCGGTTCGGCGTTGCCGCTGCAGTGGCCGGTGTTTTGAGCCTGACCGGTTGTCAGACCTGGAACACCCAGGACACCCTCCCGCCGACCTCCGGTGTGCAGCCACTCAAAGGCCTGGCGCAGAACGTTTCGGTGCGCCGCAATGCCATGGGCATGCCGCTGATCGAAAGCAACAGCTTCCACGACGCGCTGTTCACCCTCGGCTACGTGCACGCCAGCGACCGCATCACCCAGATGGTCACCCTGCGGTTGCTGGCCCAGGGCCGCTTGGCAGAGATGTCCGGTTCGGAGCTGCTGGACGCCGACCGCTACATGCGCGCGGTCAACCTGAAAAAAAGTGCAGGCGAGCTGTATAAAGCCTCTTCGCCGCGCCTCAAGCGCTTCTTCGAAGTCTATGCCCGCGGCGTCAACGCCTACCTCTTCCGCTACCGCGACAAGCTGCCAGCGGACCTCGCCGCCACCGGCTACAAGCCTGAATACTGGCAACCGGAAGATTCGGCGCTGATTTTCTGCCTGCTGAACTTCAGCCAATCGGCCAACCTGCCGGAAGAAATTTCCTCGCTGGTGCTGGCGCAATCGGTCACGACCGACAAGCTCGCATGGCTGACGCCGTCCGCCCCCGACGAAAAACTGCCGGTGGCCGAAGCGGAGAAACTTCAGGGCATCAAGCTCAACGGGCAGATCCCGGGCCTGGCTGAAATCAGCAAAGCCACTGGCCAGCTGTCCGACCTGAATCTGCTGGGCGCCACGTCATCGAACAACTGGGCGATCGCGCCGCAACGCAGTCGCAGCGGTAAAAGCCTGCTGGCCAGCGACAGCCATGGGCCGCTGGGCGTGCCGTCGTTGTTCAGTTACGTGCAGATTCGCGCACCGAAATACCAGGCTTCCGGCGTGACCATTGCCGGGCTACCGATGGTGCTCGGCGGTTTCAACGGCAAAGTGGCGTGGAGCATGACCTCGGTCATGGGCGATAACCAGGACCTGTTCCTGGAAAAAATCAAACGCCAGGGCAACGGTCTTTCCTACGAAGTCGGCGGCAAATGGCAGCCGGCTATCGTTCGCAACGAAACCTATTTCGTCAAAGGCCAGCGGCCGATTCGCGAAGCGGTATACGAAACCCGCCACGGGCCGCTGCTCAACAGTGCCCAAGGCACCGCGCTGGGCAACGGCTTTGGTCTGGCGCTGCAGACGCCGAACTTCACCGACGACAAGACCCTGGATGCGTTTTTCGACCTGTCCCGCGCGCAGAACGTCGAGAAAGCCTCGGATGCCAGCCGCGAAATCCGCGCCATTACGCTGAACCTGGTGTATGCCGACGCCAGCAACATTGGCTGGCAAGTCACCGGGCGCTACCCGAACCGTCGCGAAGGCGAAGGCCTGCTGCCATCGCCGGGCTGGGAAGGTCGTTACGATTGGGACGGTTATGCCGACCCGATGCTGCACCCCTACGACCAGGATCCGGCCCAAGGCTGGCTCGGCACCGCCAACCAGCGGGTCATTCCCCACGGCTACGGCATGCAGTTGTCCAATTCCTGGTCGGCGCCCGAGCGTGGCGAACGCATGGCCGAACTGGCCGGCGTGGGCAAACACGACCCGCGCAGTCTGATCGCCATGCAATACGACCAGACCACCACGTTCGCCGCCAAACTGAAGAAGATGTTTGAAGCACCGGGCATGTCCCAGCCGCTCAAACAGGCTATAGAAGCGCTGCCAGTCACCGATCGCGCCAAGGCTCGCGAGGCCTATACCCGGTTGATGGCGTTCGATGGCAAGCTCAGCCCGAGCTCCGCCGATGCGGCGATTTACGAGCTGTTCCTTCAGCAAAGTACCCAGCAGATTTTCCTCGACGAACTGGGCCCGGAAAGCAGCCCGGCGTGGAAAGCGTTTATCGCCAACGGCAAGTTGTCCTACGCAGCTCAAGCCGATCACCTGCTGGGCCGTGAGGACAGCCCGTTCTGGGATGACGTTCGTACACCGCAGAAAGAAGACAAACCGGCGATTCTCGCGCGCAGTCTGGCGGCGGCGATCAGCGCGGGCGACAGTCAGCTGGGTGGCGATCACAAAGCCTGGCAGTGGGGCAAATTGCACCGCTATGAATGGAAGAATGCCAGTGGCCAGACCGTGCGCGGTCCATTGGCTGCCGGCGGCGATCACACCACGCTCAATACCGCCGCGTTTGCCTGGGGCCAGGACTTCAACACCACGCTGGCGCCGGCCATGCGCTTCATCGTCGACTTCGGCCAGGCCGAACCGCTGATGGGCCAGAACGGCACAGGCCAGTCCGGCAACCCGGCGAGCCCGAACTATCTGGACAGCATCGATCCGTGGCTCAAGGGGCAATACATGAGTTTGCCGATGCAGCCGCAGAACTTTGACAAGGTGTACGGCAACAAGCGGTTGACGCTGACACCTGGCAAGTAACCCCGTCCAGTGTGGGAGCGAGCCTGCTCGCGATGAGGCCGTGACAGCCGCCATTGATGGTGACTGACACACCGCTATCGCGAGCAGGCTTGCTCCCACACCGGAATGTCATTGGCCCGATAAAACTCGATAGAACTTCTGACCTCGCACAAACCTCATAGCTAACAAGTCTCTCCATTTTGGTAACAAACATGGACCTTGTTATCGCTCGTCCCGAAGGTTTGTATTGCCCGGCCGGGGATTTCTATATTGACCCGTGGCACCCGGTCGAACGCTCGGTCATCACTCACGCCCACAGCGACCATGCGCGCACCGGCAACCGGCACTATCTGGCCGCTACGCCCGGCGAAGGCATCCTGCGCGCGTGCCTGGGTGCCGACATCAATCTGCAAACCCTGCCTTACGGTCAACCTTTGACTCACCAAGGCGTGACCCTGAGTTTCCATCCCTCAGGGCATGTGCTCGGCTCAGCCCAGGTGCGCCTGGAATATGGCGGCGAAGTCTGGGTCGCCTCGGGGGACTACAAGGTCGAGCCCGACGGCACCTGCACGCCCTTCGAACCGGTACGCTGCCACACGTTCATCACCGAATCGACGTTTGGTCTGCCGATCTATCGCTGGCAGCCCCAGGCGCACGTCTTTGCCGAGATCAACCAATGGTGGCAAGCCAATGCTACCGCCGACAAGGCCAGCGTGTTGTTCTGCTACTCCTTCGGCAAGGCGCAGCGAATTCTCCATGGCATCGACGCCAACCTCGGCCCCATTCTGGTGCATGGCGCGGTGGAACCATTGAACCGGATTTATCGCCAGGGCGGTGTTTATCTACCGCCAACGATCCATGCCGGTGAGGTCAAAAAGAACGACCCGATGATACGCAAGGCCCTGATCCTTGCCCCGCCTTCGGCCGGCGGCAGCACCTGGATGCGCCGGTTCGGCGATTACAGCGATGGCTTCGCCAGCGGGTGGATGCGCTTGCGCGGCACACGTCGGCGGCGCGGCGTGGACCGCGGTTTCGTACTGTCCGACCACGCCGACTGGCCCGGCCTGCTATGGGCCATCGAGCAAACCGGTGCCGAGCGCGTCATGGTCACCCACGGTTCGGTCGGCGTCCTTGTCCGCCATCTGCGCGAGCAAGGGCACGACGCCCAACGTTTCAACACCGAGTACGGGGACGATGAGGAAGACAACGCAGCCATCGAACCCGAGCGCGCCGAGGTGCTGCCATGAAGGCCTTCGCCGAGTTATACGCCGAGCTCGATGCCACCACATCGAGCAACGCCAAACTGGCGGCGATGCAACACTACTTCGCTCAGGCCGCGCCGGAAGATGCGGCGTGGGCGGTGTACTTTTTGTCCGGTGGACGCCCCAGGCAATTGGTGCCGGTGCGCATCCTGCGCGAGCTCGCCGTGGAGGTTTCCGGGCTGTCGCCATGGCTGTTCGAAGAGAGCTATCAGGCGGTGGGCGATCTGGCGGAAACCATTTCGCTGGTCCTGCCCGAAGCGCTCCATAGCTCCGACGACGGACTGGCGGCGTGGATCGAAGACAAACTGCTGCCGCTGCGCGGTGCCACCCCTGAACGGCTCGCCGAACGACTACCGAAGCTCTGGTCGCAACTGGACCGCCATAGCTTGATGCTCTGCATCAAACTGATCACCGGCAGCTTCCGCGTCGGCGTCTCCAAATTGCTGGTGACCCGTGCCCTGGCGTCCATGGCTCACCTGGACAGCAAGCGCGTGGCCCAGCGGCTGGTGGGTTACACCGATCTGTCCAACCGCCCGAGCGCGGCCTGCTATCTGAAGCTGATTGCCGCCGAATCTGGCGACGAACATGCGCAACGGGGTGGTCAGCCGTATCCGTTTTTCCTCGCCCACGCGCTGTCGCAACCGGTCGAGCAATTCGAAGCGCTGCTCGGTCCGACGAGCCACTGGCAAGTGGAATGGAAGTGGGACGGCATCCGGGCCCAGGTGATCAAGCGTGACGGGCGTCTGTGGGTCTGGTCACGAGGCGAAGAACTGGTAACCGAGCGTTTCCCCGAACTCGACAGCCTGATTCACTGCCTGCCCGACGGCACGGTGATCGACGGTGAGATCGTCGCCTGGAAAGCCGCCCGCCCAGACACCGAGGACGCCTTCGATCCGCAATCGCCCGTCTCACCGTCAGTAAAACCTTTCGCCCTGCTGCAACAGCGAATCGGTCGTAAAACCCTCGACAAGAAGGTCCTCGATGAGGTGCCGGTGGTCGTGCTCGCCTATGACTTGCTGGAATGGCAGGGCGAAGACTGGCGCAACCAGCTTCAGGCCAAGCGACGTACTCAGCTGGAGCAAGTCATCGCCCATTGCAACAACCCGGTGTTACTGCCCTCCCCGGTGCTGACGGGCGAAGACTGGTTTGACCTCGCCCGGCAACGGGAAGCCTCTCGCCGCCTGGGTGTCGAAGGCATGATGCTCAAGGCCCGCGACGCGCTGTATGGCGTCGGGCGGACCAAGGACATGGGCGTCTGGTGGAAGTGGAAGGTCGACCCGTTCAGCATCGACGCCGTGTTGATCTATGCCCAGCAAGGCCACGGTCGCCGGGCCAGTCTCTACAGCGATTACACCTTCGCCGTGTGGGACGGCCCGTCCGACGCCAGCGAACGGACGCTGGTGCCGTTTGCCAAGGCCTATTCCGGGCTCACTGATGAAGAAATGCGTCAGGTCGACAGCATCGTGCGCAAGACTACGGTGGAGAAATTCGGACCAGTGAGCAGTGTGAAACCGAGTCTGGTATTTGAATTGGGGTTTGAGGGGATTGCCCTGTCCAAGCGTCATAAAAGTGGCATTGCCGTGCGGTTTCCGCGGATGCTTCGGTGGCGGCAGGACAAGTCGGTCGAGGAAGCTGACAACTTAGGCACGTTGCAGGATTTGTTGGGCTAACGATCTCCTTGTGGGAGCGAGCCTGCTCGCGAAAAGCGCTACCAGAAGCATTGATATCGGCTGACACTCCCTCTTCGCGAGCAAGCTCGCTCCCATAGGATTTGCGCCACCACGAACCAAGTTGGTGCGACTATTATCCAGCGCCCGTTTCCGTGCACAAATCCCACCTTGCCATTTCTTGAATCACCTTTTAAAACGCTTGTTCGGGACTCTGGTTCGGAAATTGCTACTTTCATTAGGTCTTACGCTGTCCAGTAACAATAATTCTGCGCCACAAGCGCTCATATTGGTTCTTAGGGATTGAATAATGAAAAAAGCATTGCTGACCCTTTCTGCACTGGCGTTGTGCATGGCTGCCGGCTCCGCGCTGGCAAAGGAATACAAAGAATTGCGTTTTGGCGTTGACCCTTCCTACGCGCCATTCGAGTCGAAAGCGGCCGACGGTAGCCTGGTAGGCTTCGACATCGATCTGGGCAACGCGATCTGCGCCGAGTTGAAGGTCAAGTGCAAATGGGTCGAAAGCGATTTCGACGGCATGATTCCGGGCCTCAAGGCCAATAAATTCGACGGTGTGATCTCTTCGATGACTGTCACCCCGGCTCGCGAAAAAGTCATCGACTTCTCCGACGAGCTGTTCTCCGGCCCAACCTCTTACGTGTTCAAGAAAGGTTCTGGCCTGAGTGCAGACGTCGCTTCGCTGAAGGGTAAAACCGTAGGTTACGAGCAAGGCACCATCCAGGAAGCCTACGCCAAGGCCGTACTGGACAAGGCCGGGGTGAAAACCCAGGCCTATCAGAACCAGGACCAGGTGTATTCCGACCTGATTTCCGGTCGTCTCGATGCTGCGATCCAGGACATGCTGCAAGCCGAACTGGGCTTCTTGAAGTCGCCAAGAGGCGAGGGCTACGAAGTCAGCCAGCCGGTCGACAGCGAACTGCTGCCGTCGAAAACAGCTATCGGTATCTCTAAAGGTAACAAAGACCTCAAGGCACTTTTGAATAAAGGTATCAAAGCGTTACACGACGATGGCACCTACGCCACCATTCAGAAGAAACACTTTGGCGATCTGAATCTGTACAGCGGCAAATAATGCCCGGCGCCCATCTCGCGATGGGCGCTTTTTTCACCCGATCAGGTTGCTGATTTATGTTCGAAAATCTATTACAAAACCTGGGGCTCTCAGCCTTCAGCCTTCAGGGCTTCGGTCCGTTGCTGATGGAAGGCACCTGGATGACCATCAAATTATCGGTGTTGTCATTGTTGCTGGCCGTATTGCTCGGTCTGCTCGGTGCCAGTGCCAAGCTGTCAAAAGTCAAACTGGTGCGCGTACCGGCCCAGCTGTACACCACGCTGATTCGCGGCGTGCCAGACCTGGTGCTGATGCTACTGATCTTCTACAGCCTGCAAACCTGGTTGACGACGTTTACCGATTTCATGGAATGGGAATACATCGAGATTGACCCGTTCAGCGCCGGGGTCATCACCCTGGGCTTCATTTATGGCGCGTACTTCACCGAGACCTTCCGTGGCGCGATTCTCGCGGTACCCCGGGGCCAGGTCGAAGCCGCCACCGCTTATGGCCTCAAACGTGGCCAACGTTTTCGTATCGTGGTGTTCCCGCAAATGATGCGTTTTGCCCTGCCGGGTATCGGCAACAACTGGATGGTGATGCTCAAGGCCACCGCACTGGTCTCGATCATCGGCCTCGCCGATCTGGTCAAGGCGGCGCAGGACGCCGGTAAAAGCACCTATCAACTGTTTTACTTCCTGGTCCTCGCCGCGCTGATTTACCTAGTGATCACCAGCGCTTCCAACGTCGTCCTGCGCTGGCTCGAACGCCGTTACGCCGCCGGCTCCCGGGAGGCCGTACGATGATCGAACTCTTGCAGGAATACTGGAAACCCTTCCTTTATACCGACGGCTACAACATCACCGGCCTGGCCATGACCCTGTGGCTGCTCAGTGCGTCGATCTTCATCGGTTTTCTGGTGTCGATCCCGCTGTCCATCGCCCGGGTTTCGCCGCACTTCTATATCCGCTGGCCGGTGCAGTTCTACACCTACCTGTTCCGTGGTACGCCGCTGTATATCCAGCTACTGATTTGCTACACCGGGATCTACAGCCTGGCCGCCATACGTGCCCAGCCAGTGCTTGATGCGTTCTTTCGCGATGCAATGAACTGCACGATCCTGGCATTCGCCCTGAACACCTGCGCCTACACCACGGAGATTTTCGCCGGGGCGATTCGCAGCATGGCCCACGGCGAAGTCGAAGCAGCGAAAGCCTACGGCCTGACCGGCTGGAAGCTTTATGCCTACGTGATCATGCCTTCGGCCCTGCGTCGCTCGTTGCCTTATTACAGCAACGAAGTGATTCTGATGCTGCACTCGACCACCGTGGCGTTCACCGCGACCATCCCGGATGTGCTGAAAGTCGCTCGGGACGCCAACTCGGCGACCTTCCTGACCTTCCAGTCGTTCGGCATCGCCGCGCTGATCTACCTGACCGTTACCTTTGCGCTGGTCGGCCTGTTCCGCCTCGCCGAACGCCGATGGCTGGCCTTCCTCGGGCCGACCCACTAGGATTTTTTGCAATGCGCCATCAGATTCATGACCTGCTGGCCCCGCTGCCGGGGACCGCACGACAAATCCACAGCTTCCACTTTGGCCCGACATCGGCCAAGGGCAAGATCTACATCCAGGCTTCCCTGCACGCCGATGAAATGCCCGGCATGCTGGTGGCCTGGCACCTCAAGCAGCGTCTGACGGAGCTGGAAGCCGCTGGCCGCCTGCGCAGCGAAATCGTGCTGGTGCCGGTGGCCAACCCGGTCGGCCTGGAACAGGTGCTGATGGATGTGCCGCTGGGCCGCTATGAGCTCGAAAGCGGCCAGAACTTCAACCGCTGGTTCGTCGATTTGAGCGAAGAAGTGGGCAATGAGATCGAAGGCCAGCTCGGCGACGATTCGCAGCGCAACCTCGAACTGATCCGCAGTAGCCTGCGCAATGCACTGGCACGGCAGACCGCCGCCACTCAACTGCAATCCCAGCGCCTGATCCTGCAACGGCTGGCCTGCGATGCCGACATGGTGCTGGACCTGCATTGCGATTTCGAAGCGGTCGCGCACCTCTACACCACTCCAGAGGCCTGGCCGCAGGTCGAGCCGCTGGCCCGCTACATCGGTGCCGAAGCCAGTTTGCTGGCCACCGATTCAGGCGGCCAGTCGTTCGATGAATGCTTCACCCTGCTCTGGTGGCAGTTGAAAGAGCGTTTCGGCGAACACTTCGACATTCCGCCGGGAAGCTTTTCGGTGACCGTTGAATTGCGCGGCCAGGGCGACGTCAATCACCCGCTGGCCAGCCTCGACTGCCAGGCGCTGATCGACTACCTGACCCACTTCGGCGCCATTGCCGGCGAACCGGCGTCTCTGCCCGAACTGCCCTACCCGGCCACGCCGCTGGCCGGGGTGGAACCTGTGGCAACTCCGGTCGGCGGATTGCTGGTGTTCACCGCGCTGCCGGGGGAATTCCTCGAAGCCGGGCAACTGATCGCCGAAATCATCGACCCGATCACTGATCGCGTCACCCCTGTCCATTGCACCGCCGCCGGCCTGATGTACGCCCGTTCGCTGCGGCGCATGGCCACCGCCGGCATGGTGATCGCCCACGTCGCGGGCACCGAAGCCTACCGCAGCGGCTACCTACTTTCGCCTTGAGGATGCATGCCCCATGTACAAACTGACCATCGAAGGCCTGCACAAAAGCTATGGCGACCATCATGTGCTCAAAGGCGTTTCGCTCAAGGCCAACACCGGCGACGTCATCAGCCTGATCGGCGCCAGCGGCTCGGGTAAAAGTACCTTTCTGCGTTGCATCAACTTTCTCGAACAACCCAACGACGGCGCGATGACCCTGGACGGCCAGAACATCCGCATGATCAAGGATCGCCACGGCATGCACGTGGCCGACGCCGATGAACTGCAACGGATTCGCACCCGCCTGGCCATGGTCTTCCAGCACTTCAACCTGTGGAGCCACATGACGGTGCTGGAAAACATCACCATGGCGCCGCGCCGGGTACTGGGTTGCAGCAAGCAGGAAGCTGAAGACCGTGCCCGTCGCTACCTCGACAAGGTGGGTCTGGCGGCGCGCGTGGCGGACCAATACCCGGCGTTCCTTTCCGGTGGTCAGCAGCAACGTGTCGCCATTGCTCGCGCTCTGGCGATGGAACCGGAAGTCATGCTGTTCGACGAACCAACCTCGGCGCTCGACCCGGAGCTGGTGGGTGAAGTGCTCAGGGTGATTCAGGGCCTGGCCGAAGAAGGCCGGACGATGATCATGGTGACCCACGAAATGAGCTTCGCCCGCAAGGTGTCGAGCCAGGTGCTGTTTCTGCACCAAGGGCTGGTAGAGGAAGAAGGCGCGCCGGAAGAGGTGCTGGGCAGTCCGAAAAGTGAACGGCTTAAGCAGTTCCTCAGCGGAAACCTGAAATAACTTCACCCACCTCCGTAACGAAATATGGCCAGTCAGCTGAAGTCTTTACAGACATCAGCTGACTGGCCATTCATTTTCGGCTTCGGCTTCGGCTTCGGCAATCAGGCAACCGGGGCGGGAGGCGGCTCATCCGGCAGGGTCGGCTCACCGGGTTCCGTCGGTTGTTCGTTGGGGGTATCGGGATCAGGCTGACCGGGGATGCCCCCTGCCATGCTGATTGGCGGATGTGCCAACAAGGACCAGGCTAGAATGCCAACCTGATTGGGCTCAAGCCTTGCCAGTTCGGCACTTATTCGCGGATCGATCTTCATAGAGCACTCCTGAGCAATGGCCCCGTCCGCTGTACGCGAACCGGGCAGTACACCCAATAGAGTGTCTACCCGCTCAGGAATTCCCGCTACCTGCCAGATGAATGGATCAAGTGCGTGGCAGGGTCACGCCGCGCTGACCCTGGTACTTGCCGCCACGGTCCTTGTAGGATACTTCGCACTCTTCGTCGGATTCGAAGAACAACATCTGCGCCACACCTTCATTGGCGTAGATTTTCGCCGGCAACGTGGTGGTGTTGGAGAACTCCAGGGTCACGTGGCCTTCCCACTCAGGCTCAAGCGGCGTCACGTTGACGATAATGCCGCAACGCGCGTAGGTGCTTTTACCCAGGCAGATGGTCAGCACATTGCGCGGAATACGGAAGAATTCCACGGTGCGCGCCAGGGCGAAGGAGTTCGGCGGGATGATGCAAACGTCACTCTTGACGTCGACGAAGCTCTTCTCGTCGAAGTTCTTCGGATCAACGGTCGCCGAATTGATGTTGGTGAACACTTTGAATTCATCGGCGCAACGCACGTCGTAGCCGTAGCTCGACACACCGTAGGAAATCACTCGCTCGGCGCCTTCGCCGCGCATCTGGCGCTCGACGAAAGGCTCGATCATGCCGTGCTCTTGCGCCATGCGGCGAATCCACTTGTCCGATTTGATGCTCATGGCGGGTGTCCTGAATAGCGAGGTGGAAAAAATCTGTCCGGCATCTTACCGGGCGCGCGCTTCGGGTTCAAAGTCCGAGGCGCAATTCTCGCCGATCCCCTGTAATTTCCGGGTCTTCACCTTAATACGGTGCACCGTCAGTCACGAAAACAGAGAAACCTTCGCAAGAAGCATTGGCACGTTCCGGAAAAAGGGTTAAGGTGGCGCCACTGTGCTGCTTGTGTCACTGAGAATCTCTACACGATATGTTGAATTTCGATCCAACCATCTACAAGAATTTTTCCTGCTCTTTGCACTCAGTCTCGGCCAGGGTTCTTCCTGTGTCGCAGTTATCTTTGTTCAAGGAGTTACACCATGTCTAATCGCCAAACCGGTACCGTTAAGTGGTTCAACGATGAAAAAGGCTTCGGCTTCATCACTCCACAATCCGGTGACGACCTGTTCGTTCACTTCAAAGCTATCCAATCCGACGGCTTCAAAAGCCTGAAAGAAGGCCAACAGGTTTCTTTCATCGCTACCCGCGGTCAGAAAGGCATGCAAGCTGAAGAAGTTCAAGTTATCTAACTTATACTTGCTTTAGTAAAAGGCCCCGCCCTCAAAAGCGGGGCTTTTTTGTGCCTGTGTGTTTTTGCCGGGCAAAAAAAGATCGCAGCCTTCGGCAGCTCCTACGGATGTATATCAATCTCTGTAGGAGCTGCCGAAGGCTGCGATCTTTTGATCTCTAGCGGCTTACCAAGTCACGCCAAACCCTGCGGTGTAACGGGTCTTGCTCAGGTCAGCCTCATCGCTACCGGTGATGATGTCCTTCTCGGCCTTCAGGTTCAGCGAAGCCCAATCGGTCACTTTGTAACGCAGACCGACTTCGGCATCCAGCGCGTAATCCGCCACGCCACCCAACGGCTTGCCAACCTCGCCATTGGTGAAGAACTCCACCTTCTTGCCAATCAGGTAACGGTTGTAGTCCCACTTCATCGCGACCGAGTAGAAGTTGTCCTTGCCGCCATCGCTGTATTGGTAATCGGTGCGGTTGATCAGCGAACCCAGGGAGAATGCACCCAGTTCGTCATCCCAGAACTGATACCCAGGACCGGTACCGACCGTGCGCTGACGGGCAAGGTCTTCAACCTTGTCACGCTTGTAGACCAGGCGACCTTGCCAGAACCATTTGTCGGTCAGGAAACGATCGAGAGAGTACTCGCCGCTCCAGTTGTCCGTGGTCACCACGTCATCTTGGAACTCACGATTGTATTCACCTTCCGCGGTGTGCCGCCATCTGCCATGACGGGCACTGGTCTTGAAGTCGACGTCGTAGTCGTCGGTGTCTTTTTCCGCTCGTTGATAGTCCAGCGCCACGTCAATATTGCCCTTCCACACCAGATCCTCGACCACCGGCTTGGGCTTGAGAATCTGCTGGATGCTGGCCAATTCGACTGTTTTGGGTGCATCACCATTCGCCAGGGTGACCTTACCGTCATCCGCTGCATGCAGGGCCTTGGCCTTTTCACCGGTGTAGGCATCCTGCTTGACCAGTAGCTGCTGATCGCTTTCCAGAGTTTTGACCTGTTTCCAGTCGATCGGCACGGCACCGGCGTATTCGGTCTGAATCAACAGTTTGCCGCCATCGAACAGCGTGATCTTGCCGCTCAATTTGTCACCGTTCTTCAACCAGACGGTATCAGCGAGCAAGGGCGTGGAAGCACTCAAGACAGCGAGGCACAGCAGGGTTCTGGACACCATAAGCAAATACAGGCTCAAGTTTGCGAAAAAAATCGGCATTATCCGTAGGAATAAGACCCTAGCAAGGACTGACCCGACTATTTCTATTGAGTTCATTTCTCAACGGGCGATCCAGGATTTACTCTACAGACGGTAATGCGAACTCCCCCAGGATCTACTGACGTGACCGAAACATCTGTTGAAACCGAAAGCGCAGCGCAAATCCGACGCACGGCGCTCTACCTGACACTCGCGCAAGTGCCCGAGGGTAAAGTCGTCAGTTACGGCCAACTCGCCGAACTGGCGGGGCTGGGCCGTGCCGCCCGCTGGGTCGGACGAACACTGAGCCAACTGCCCGGCGACACTAAATTGCCATGGCATCGCGTGCTCGGTGCCGGCGGACGCATCAGCCTGCCCGTGGGCAGTCCTTCAGGGGATGAGCAGCGCGCACGATTGCGCTCGGAGGGCATCAGTGTCCTGAATAATCGTGTTGATATTCGGCGCCATGGCTGGCGCCCGGTAGAGCACAGCGGTTAGAGTGCGCGCTTTGTTTCCGTAATTCTTGAGGCAGACTCCAGCCCATGCCCCGTAAAACCTGGCGCGCCGCGCTCGCCGCCTATGCCAGCCCCTCAACGCTCGTGCTGTTGCTGCTTGGTTTCGCCGCCGGCCTGCCCTACATGCTGGTGTTTTCGACACTTTCGGTCTGGCTGCGTGAAGCCGGCGTGGCTCGCGAAACCATCGGCTATGCAAGCCTGATCGGTCTGGCCTACGCCTTTAAATGGGTCTGGTCACCGTTGCTCGACCAATGGCGCCTGCCATTCCTCGGCAAGCTCGGGCGACGACGAAGCTGGCTGGTACTTTCCCAGGCACTGGTGATCCTCGGCCTGATCGGGATGGGCTTCTGCGACCCGCAAAAACATTTGTCCTGGCTGATCGCTATTGCTGTGGTCGTCGCGTTCGCCTCGGCGACGCAAGACATTGCAGTCGACGCCTATCGCCTGGAAATTGCTGACGACAGCCGTCAGGCTGCGCTGGCCGCCAGTTACATGTCTGGCTATCGGATCGCCGCGCTGCTGGCGACCGCCGGCGCCCTGTTCTTCGCTGAAGGCTTCGGCTCCACCGGTTTCAATTACCAGCATTCGGCCTGGGCCGGCACTTACGTGCTGTTCGGCGCCCTGATGGTTCCGGCGTTGCTGACTTCCCTCTTCATGCGCGAGCCGCCGGTGCCGCTGCGCACGCAACTTCAAGCCGGGCGCTACAGTTTTGTGCACCAACTGGCATCGGTGTTCGTGCTGATCGTGCTGCTGGTGTCCGTGCCGGCCATGTTCACCCAGCTCTACAACACCGATTTCGCCAGCGTGCTGTTTGAAGGCGCGAGCGTGCTCGATCTGCTGCTCGAAGACCGCGCCTTCCTGCGGGCGATTCTCTACACCACACTCACCGCCCTGTGCCTGTCTGCGATGGGCCGCCGTGGCCTGGCGCCGGTGCTGACGCCGATCAACGACTTCATCCTGCGTTACCGCTGGCAAGCGCTGTTGCTGCTCGGGCTGATTGCCACTTATCGGATGTCGGATACGGTCATGGGCGTGATGGCCAACGTGTTCTACATCGACCAGGGCTTCACCAAGGATCAGATTGCCAGTGTCAGCAAAATCTTCGGCCTGATCATGACCCTGGTCGGCGCCGGCATGGGCGGCCTGTTGATCGTGCGCTTCGGCATCCTGCCGATCCTGTTCATCGGCGGCATTGCGTCGGCCGGCACCAACCTGCTGTTCCTGATGCTCGCCGACATGGGTGCCAACCTGAACATGCTGATCCTGACCATTTCCCTGGATAACTTCAGCTCGGGGCTGGCGACCTCGGCGTTCGTCGCCTACCTGTCAAGCCTGACCAACCTCAAGTTCTCCGCCACCCAGTACGCCCTGCTCAGCTCGATCATGCTCCTGCTGCCACGCCTGATCGGCGGCTATTCAGGGGTCATGGTGGAAAAATACGGTTATCACAATTTCTTCCTGATCACCGCGCTGCTGGGTGTTCCGACCCTGCTGTTGATCGCCTTGCACTGGTTCCAGGAGAACCGTCGCGCAGGGCCGACACCCACACCAGAACCGGTTCCGACCCAGGTCGCGGAAGAATCGTAGGACATTTCGCAGAGGGCATGGGATTCCCGCCCTCCTGCCACACCACCGACCGCACGCCTGTACGCCAGCAGATCTCGCCCGTACAATGCTCCGTCATTTCTCGTCATCAGCAACCGACAACGGCCAACCATGCGCACCAGTCAATTTTTGCTCGCCACACAGAAAGAAACGCCTTCCGACGCGGTCGTGATCAGCCATCAGCTGATGCTGCGCGCCGGCATGATCCGCAAACTCGCCTCGGGCCTGTACACCTGGCTGCCGATGGGCCTGCGGGTAATGCGCAAGGTCGAAGCCGTCGTTCGTGAAGAAATGAACGCTGCAGGTTCTCTTGAAGTGTTGATGCCGAGCACCCAACCGGCTGAGCTGTGGCAGGAATCCGGTCGCTGGGAAGAATACGGCCCTGAATTGCTGCGTTTCAAGGATCGCCATGGTCGCGACTTCTGCGCCGGTCCGACTCACGAAGAAGTGATCACCGACCTGATGCGTAACGAGTTGAGCAGCTACAAACAGCTGCCGATCAACCTGTACCAGATCCAGACCAAATTCCGTGATGAAATCCGTCCACGCTTCGGTTTGATGCGCGGCCGCGAGTTCATCATGAAGGACGCCTACTCGTTCCACGCTGATCAGCCTTCGTTGCAGATCACCTACGACCGCATGCACCAGGCGTACTGCAACGTGTTTACGCGCCTGGGCCTGAAGTTCCGTCCGGTTGAAGCCGACAACGGCTCGATCGGTGGTGCGGGCTCCCACGAGTTCCACGTTCTGGCCGAATCCGGTGAAGACGACATCGTCTTCAGCAACGGTTCCGACTACGCCGCGAACATCGAGAAAGCCGAAGCTGTGCCGCGCGAAACTTCGCGTGCCGCACCCGCCGAGGAACTGCGCCTGGTCGACACGCCGAACGCCAAGACCATTGCGCAACTGGTCGAAGGCTTCAACCTGCCGATCGAGAAGACCATCAAGACCCTGGTGGTTCACGCTGAAGAGAAAGGCAAGCTGATTGCCCTGATCATCCGTGGCGACCACGAACTGAACGAAATCAAGGCCGCCAACCAGCCTGGCGTTGCCAGCCCGCTGGTCATGGCCTCCGAAGCCGAACTGCGCGATGCCATTGGCGCCGGTGCCGGCTCCCTCGGCCCGCTGAACCTGCCACTGCCGATCATCATCGACCGTTCCGTCGAGCTGATGAGCGACTTCGGCATCGGTGCCAACATCGACGACAAGCACTACTTCGGCGTGAACTGGGAGCGCGACCTGCCGGTTCCGACCGTTGCCGACCTGCGCAACGTCGTCGCCGGCGACCCAAGCCCGGATGGCAAGGGCACCCTGGAAATCAAGCGCGGCATCGAAGTCGGGCACATCTTCCAGCTGGGCAACAAGTACAGCAAAGCGATGAAGTGCGAAGTACTGGGCGAGAACGGCAAGCCGGTCACCCTGGAAATGGGCTGCTACGGCATTGGCGTTTCCCGCGTGGTGGCTGCCGCCATCGAGCAGAACAACGACGCGAACGGCATTATCTGGAGCGACACTCTGGCGCCCTTCCAGGTTGCCTTGGTGCCACTGCGCTACGAAACCGAACAGGTTCGCGAAGCCACCGACAAGCTGTACGCAGAACTGACTGCAGCCGGCTTTGAAGTGCTGCTGGACGATCGCGACAAGAAAACCAGCCCGGGCATCAAGTTCGCGGACATGGAGCTGATCGGCATTCCTCACCGGATCGTGGTCAGTGACCGTGGCCTCGCCGACGGCAATCTGGAATACAAGAGCCGCACCGAGCCCGAGGCGCAAGCGCTGCCGGTCGCTGACGTGCTGTCCTTCCTCCAGGCCCGTATCCGCCGCTGACACCAGATAGAGAAGTCATGTTCAAGCGAAACACCTTAGGCCTCGGTGGTGCCGCCCTGTGCGGCACCCTGCTGGTCAGCGGCTGTGCCAATCACATGTCGCAACGCAGCGAGCACGAGGAACGCGTCGAGCGCAAACTGCTCGATCACAGCCTGCAGATCGATGTCGGCGAGCCCAAGGTGCTTGAGCTGCCGCAACGCCGAGTGAAAATTCTCGAGCAGAAGACTTTCGAGGTCACCGAATTCGAAGTCACCCGTCACTATGATCGCTATACGCCTTACCAACCCTGGCGGGAGGTCTACGAGATCCCGCTGGGCGCGGTGGCCGTGGTGGGCGGTGTCGGCGCGAATGTGGTCAACGTGTTCGCCCTCGGCAACCTTCCGGACAGTGTGACCAAGGACTGGTTCAGCTACGGTTTCGCCGGGCTCAACCCGTTCATGAACGCGCAGTCCAACGGTCGTGCGCAGCAGAACCTGGCGGGGATCGACGAAGTCCAGCTCGACAAGCGCACGGAGTACTCGAGCCTGCCGTGGAGCGAGCGTCCCGTCGAGGTCAAGGCCGGCAAAGAAACATTTGAGCTGAGCACCGACAAAAACGGCGTATTGCGCCTGAACCTGTTGGACAGCCCGTTCGCCGAACATGACCTCAACCATCTGGGCAAGCTGCAAATCAGCGTCCAGGATGGCAAGGACGATGTGCATACCGACTCGACCCTGGCGCTCAGCAGCACCTTGCGCGGCAAGCTGCTCGAAGCGCATGGGCTGATTTACGACGACCTCGAAGACGACGAAGTGAGCCAGTGGGTACACCGGGTCAAACGTCTGTCGGAGCTGGGCCTGGAAGAAGAAGCGAGCGAGCTGGAACAGAGCCTGATCGAACTGACTCGCAACGACCCCGAGCTGCAGACCGAATTCCTCAAGTCGCTGACCAAGGATGCCGGGAGACTGGTGGCGGATCCGGGACCCAATTGAGCCCCCTAAAAGATCGCAGCCTTCGGCAGCTCCTACAGGATGTACGCCATCCCAATGTAGGAGCTGCCGAAGGCTGCGATCTTTGATTTTCAGGCCTCAGCGCTCAAACAACTCCATCTGCTCAAACCCACCCCGCAAATCCTCCAGCCGCACCCCGATCCCCAACAACCGCACCGGCTTCCCGCCGCGATTGAAGGCCTGGGTCAGCAACAACTGATAACTTCCCAGATCCCGCCCTGCCCCGGCCTGCTCCAGCGTCGTTTGGGTGAAGTCATGGAATTTCACTTTGACGAACGGCTTGCCCGGCCGATAGCTGCTGTCGATCCGCGCCATGCGGCCGTTCAGGGTTTCCAGCAACTCGGGCAACTTGTCCAGGCAGCTCACCAGATCCGGCAGATCCACGTCGTAGGTGTTTTCGACACTGATCGACTGCCGCCGACTGTCGTTGTGTACCAACCGATCATCGATCCCACGGGCCAGGCTCCATAGCCGCTCACCAAAACTGCCGAATTCGCGCACCAGTGCCAGCTTGTCCCATTCGCGCAAATGCGCGCAATCGACGATACCGAGCCTGCCCAGTTTGTCGGCGGTCACTTTGCCCACGCCGTGCAGCTTGCTCACCGGCAAACCGCTGACGAAGTCCTCGACCTGATCCGGCGTGATGACGAACAAGCCGTTGGGCTTCTTCCAGTCACTGGCGATCTTGGCGAGAAACTTGTTCGGGGCCACGCCGGCCGAGACCGTGATGTGCAACTGATTGGACACCCGACGGCGGATATCCTGGGCAATTCGCGTGGCACTACCGCCAAAATGCGCACTGTCTGACACGTCGAGGTAAGCCTCATCGAGGGAAAGCGGTTCGATCAGGTCGGTGTAGTCGCGAAAGATCGTGTGAATTTCCTTCGACGCTTCTCGGTAGGCATCCATGCGCGGCTTGACGATGGTCAGGTCCGGGCACAGCTTCAAGGCATGCCCGGAAGACATGGCCGAACGCACGCCATACGCACGCGCTTCATAATTGCAGGTAGCGATCACCCCACGCCGATCCGCCGAACCGCCCACCGCCAGGGGTTTACCAGCCAGGCGCGGGTCGTCACGCATTTCGATGGCGGCGTAGAAGCAGTCACAATCGACGTGGATGATTTTTCGCTGGGTCATAGGGAAGCGGTGTTCATGGCGAAGAAATGGAGTCAAGGCGTGACGGATCAGCAGTATCTCACCGACACCTGTATATAGCACCAGTAGTCTGAATGTTCTTTCCCGCTAGTAGGAAATGTACCGGATGAATTTATTTTCTCAATCGAAAAGCACCACCCGATAGAGCTGAAAGCCTTGCCACACCTGACTCTCAGGCCTGCAAACCACCCCCTTTAACTAGCTAAGCGATTGAACAGGAACAGGTTTTCCCAGGATTTAAGGTTGACAGCCCCGCGATCCTCTGTAGAATGCCGACACACAGACGCGGGATGGAGCAGTCTGGTAGCTCGTCGGGCTCATAACCCGAAGGTCGTCGGTTCAAATCCGGCTCCCGCAACCAAACATCAAAAAAGGCTACTCGAAAGAGTGGCCTTTTTTGTGCGTGTCTGTTTTGTGATGGCGGAACGTTTGCCCCTTCGACGCAGAAATGAGAAATCGTTCTGATTCCGAAACTTAACGCTCCCCTGCGACCGTTTGCCGCTCTTTTACGCTTATTTGACCCGTCCGGGGATTAACGGTTGACACTCCGGCATTCGCCTGTAGAATGCCGCCACACAGACGCGGGATGGAGCAGTCTGGTAGCTCGTCGGGCTCATAACCCGAAGGTCGTCGGTTCAAATCCGGCTCCCGCAACCAAACATCAAAAAAGGCTACTCGAAAGAGTGGCCTTTTTTGTATCTGTTGAAAAAGTCCTTTCGCAACAATGACCTGTCACTGTGTAGTAAAGCGTTCGGGATCACCAAAGCTGTGGGTTCAGACTATGCTGAATCGCAGACAGAACCTTTTACGACGGATGACCTGCCATCGCCGATATCTGGTGAGAGCGTTAATATTTGTGATTATTTTTTTCTACAGGGATTGGTAACTTGGCTGGATACCCCCATCCTGTCGCGCACAATCCAAGAGGTGATTGATGCGCGCCAACTCGTCTGATCCACAAGGCACCGTCACAGCGACACAACCGATCAAGGCCGAGCGTCTGCGCTTGCTGGATCGGATCAGCAAGTATCGTCAGCCCATCGGGCTGGCAATCACGTTGCTGTTGTTCGCTATCGCGCTGATTGCCTGTCGTCACCTGCTGAGCGAGCTCGATCTGTACGCTCTGCACGACTCCATTCTCGACGTTCCAAAACCGGCATTGATAGGCGCCTTGGGCGCGACCGTGGTCGGCTTCATCATTTTGCTGGGTTACGAATGGTCGGCTGCCCGTTATGCCCGCGTCACACTGGCGCCGCAAGTCATGGCCCTGGGCGGCTTCACCGCATTTGCCATCGGCAATGCCATCGGTCTTTCGATGCTCTCGGGAGGCTCGGTTCGCTACCGTTTATATGCACGTCATGGCCTGGGGGCTTCCGAAGTCGCGCACATGACGCTATTCGCCAGCCTTTCGCTAGGTTGCGCCCTGCCCCCGCTGGCCGCCCTCGCCACGCTCAGTAGTCTCCCCGCCGCCTCTGCCGCATTGGGTCTCTCCGAGACATTGCTGGGGGCGATTGCCGCGGCCGTGTTGCTGCTCTTTACGGTACTGGCCATCGGTATCTACCGCCGTCGCCTGCCGGAACAGCCTTACCCGGATAACCTGCTGGTCAAGGTCGGACGCCGCACCTTGCGCCTGCCGGGCCGGCGCCTGACCTTCCTGCAACTGATCATCACCGCCCTGGACGTGGCCGCCGCCGCGACCGTGCTTTATTTGTTGCTGCCGGAAGCTCCGCCCTTCGGCGCGTTCCTGCTGGTGTACCTGCTGGCCCTGGCTGCGGGCGTGCTCAGCCACGTGCCCGGCGGTGTCGGGGTGTTCGAGGCGATCCTGCTGGCCGCTTTCGCCGACAAGCTCGGCGCCGCGCCACTGGCTGCCGCCCTGCTGCTCTATCGCTTGATCTACGTGGTGCTGCCGTTGCTGGTGGCCTGCGTATTGCTGCTGATCAACGAAGGCCAGCGTCTGTTTCAGACACGCCAGACCCTGCGCGCCACGTCTGGCCTGGCCGCGCCGATCCTGGCGGTGCTGGTGTTTCTGTCCGGCGTGGTGCTGCTGTTCTCCGGTGTGACACCGGAAATCGACACGCGCCTGGAACATATCGGCTTTCTGATCCCGCATCGATTGGTCGACGCCTCGCACTTCGGCGCCAGCCTCGTCGGCGTTCTTTGCCTGCTGCTGGCGCAAGGTCTGCGTCGCCGACTCTCGGCCGCGTGGATGCTGACCACCATTCTGTTGCTGGTGGGCGCCGTGCTCTCGCTGCTCAAAGGCTTCGACTGGGAAGAAGCCTGCCTGATGACCCTGACCGCGAGCCTGCTGGGGGTTTTCCGGCGCTCGTTCTATCGCCCCAGCCGCCTGACCGAACTGCCGTTCTCGCCGCTGTACCTGGTGGCCAGCCTGTGCGTACTCGGTGCGTCGATCTGGCTGTTGCTGTTCGCCTATCAGGATGTTCCCTACAGTCATCAACTCTGGTGGCAGTTCACCCTCGACGCCGATGCCCCGCGTGGCTTGCGCTCGCTGCTTGGCGCGGCCGTGATGCTGGTGGTGGTGTCCCTGACCTGGCTGCTGCGCACCGCGCGCCCGGTGATCCATCTGCCGACACCCGATGAACTGGAGCGCGCGGTAAAGATCCTCATGGCCTCCGCCCAACCGGATGGCGGCTTGGCCCTGACCGGTGACAAGGCGTTGCTGTTTCACCCTAACGACGAGGCGTTCCTGATGTACGCCCGCCGTGGGCGCAGCCTGGTGGCCTTATATGACCCGATCGGTCCGACCCAGCAACGGGCCGAGATGATCTGGCAGTTCCGCGATCTCTGCGACATCCACCACGCCCGCCCTGTGTTCTATCAGGTACGCGCCGAGAACCTGCCGTACTACATGGACATCGGCCTGACCGCGATCAAACTCGGTGAAGAAGCGCGGGTCGACCTGCGTCGCTTTGATCTCGAGGCCAAGGGCAAAGAGATGAAAGACCTGCGCTACACCTGGAATCGTGGCACCCGCGATGGCCTGTCGCTGGAGATCCATGAACCGGGGCACGCGCCGATGGATGAGCTCAAGGTGATTTCCGATGCGTGGCTGACTGGCAAGAACGTGCGTGAGAAAGGTTTCTCCCTCGGCCGTTTCAGCGATGACTACCTCAAGCATTTCCGTGTCGCGGTGATTCGCTTCGAAGGACGCCCGGTGGCGTTCGCCAACCTGCTCGAGACCTACGGCCACGACCTGGCCAGCCTCGACCTGATGCGCGCGCACCCGGACGCCCCCAAGCTGACCATGGAGTTCATGATGGTCGGCCTGATTCAACATTATAAAAATCATGGATACGCACGCTTCAGCCTGGGCATGGTGCCGTTGTCGGGGTTGCAACCCCGTCGCGGCGCGCCACTGACCCAGCGCCTGGGCTCGATGGTGTTCCGCCGTGGTGAGCAGCTCTACAACTTCCAAGGCTTGCGCCGCTTCAAAGACAAATTCCAGCCTGACTGGGAACCCCGTTATATGGCCGTGCCCGCCGGACTCGATCCGCTGGTTGCCCTGGCCGACACTGCCGCCCTGATTGCGGGCGGCTTGACTGGATTGGTGAAACGCTGATGATTCAACGCTCCCTGCGGTACGTACTGGCCACTCTGGTAGTGCTGGCCCTGATTCTCGGTGGCGGTTATTGGTACCTCAAACGTCCGGCACCCGAACCGACCCTGGAATTGCTGACACCGGCCGACGGCGCCGTGATGACCCGCGTCATCCCCGGCAACACGCCACGCGCCCAGGTGCTGGTGGCAGTCAATGAAGACCAGAAGCTCAGCGACAAACAATTGATGACCCTGAGCCGCAGCGGCTCGGCGCAGATCGTCCAGGTGATTCTGCCAAAAGACTGCCTGCTGCAAAGCCGTGCCCTGCAATCGGGCTTGAGAGAACTCAAAGGCCCGGCGACCCTGGTCAGCGGCATCGGCCCTGGCGCCGTGCTGGCATGGCGCTGGTTGTCCGAGCAGAAGGACGACAAGTCCCAGGCGGTCTCCGTCGACCTGGCCCTGGAAAAACCCGGCTGCACGCACCTGTTGCCGAAAAGCGCCGCCCACGGTCACTGGCTGGTGGCCTGGAACGACAACCCGGACGACACCAGCGCCGGCTTCGTGCGCGACCAACCCAACGCCGAAACCAGCATCAGCGACTACGACATCAACCTGCCGCAAGTGCTGAACAATGAACTGCGCAAGATCCTCGTCGGCGGCGACAAAGCCGCTGGCGGCCTGCAGATTCCGGTGGTTGAAGTCCCGGCCGGCCAAGCCAAGGACACGGTCACCCTGTTTCTCTCCGGTGACGGCGGCTGGCGCGACCTGGACCGCGACGTCGCGGGCGAAATGGCGAAGATCGGCTACCCGGTGGTCGGCATCGACACGCTGCGCTACTACTGGCAGCACAAGAGCCCGGAGCAGAGCGCCCTGGACCTGGCCGAACTGATGCAGCACTACCGGCAGAAGTGGGGCACCAAGCGCTTCATCCTGACCGGTTACTCGTTCGGCGCCGACGTTCTGCCGGCGATCTACAACCGCCTGGAGCCAGCGGAGCAACAGCGCGTCGACGCAATCATCCTGCTGGCCTTCGCCCGTACCGGTAGCTTCGAAATCGAAGTCGAAGGCTGGCTCGGCAACGCCGGCAAAGAAGCCGCCACCGGCCCGGAAATGGCCAAGTTGCCACCGGAAAAAGTAGTGTGCATCTACGGCGAAGAAGAATTCGACGAAAGCGGCTGCACTGACAAGACTGCCGTGGGCGAAGCCATCAAACTGCCTGGCGGCCACCACTTCGACGAGAACTACCCGAAACTGGCCCAACGGCTGGTGGATGTGATCGAGAAGCGTCAAGCGAAGGAGACGGCGGCTCAGGAGTGATCTGAACCCGCCCACAAAAAAAAGCCCCCGCTGCCTTATGGTTGCGGGGGCTTTTTTGTACCCAACATGAAGCGCTACCAGCTAGTCGGACTTTATGTCGATGTTCTGTGCTTCCAAGGCTAAAGTTGAACATCTATCCACGTGACGTCATCTTCAACAGCGATAAAGTCGCTATTAGGTGCTGCCAGCAAGCTGCTTTGCTGCGACTCCGTTAACTCAGCCCAGAATCCATCGGTTACGAACACCAGTCGCTCACCGACGGCCAATGGGTGATAAACAAAGTCAGGGTCCGGGGCACGATTTGCCTTCAAGCATCGGGTTATCCAGTTTCGAGCTGGATCTTGCGCCAGCTCACGATGCGAACGGTCGCGCCTCCAATTGGCCTTGCAGTGGGGCGGCGCAATCCACTCTATCCTGCCTTCCGGTGTCACCACACCGCACGAACAGTCACCTTCATACGCAAGCGTGAGCTTCCCATGAGCAGCGAAACCAACCAGGTAACACGTGGCCCCTGTCTGATCCGCAAACAAAGCGGGGTGAAGCTCGGCCAGCACTGAACCAAGTACCTGCTCAACTGCTCCGTGCTCAGTGATATCGGCCCCCTGCCCCATGTGTTTCGGGTAGGCCTCTAAAATACCTTTTACGAAACATTCGGCCAACTGACCACTGCCGGGCTTCGACGTACCGTCCGTGATGACGAACAGCCCTCTGTCGCCGTCGCAAAGAGCTCCAGCATAGTCATGATTGGCTTTCCTGGTCCGTCCTGTTACTGATCTGGTGTCGTATCTCATGCGTTGCCCAGATCCTTCATGCGCCTGTGGATGATTCGCCCTCTACCCGGATTCGCCTGCACCGAACCCGAGCTTTCAATCACGTAGTCGATACCACTGAGCGCCGTGAGTTCTCGAATTCCAGTCGTGATGAAGTCCTTGAGCTCAGACTCAGCTTGGCGAACCTCTTCCAAAAGCTCTGTACGACCATCAATCAAGATGATGATGTCTTCGACGTCTTTGTGGTACGGGTCACCCTCACCGCGACCGCTAAAGGCTTCTAGCTTCGTCGCAAGAAAGTAGGTCGGTTTGAATATCTGGATGACCGTACCGTTGGGCAACGTAAATTTATCAGCCCTCTCCAGCCCCTCCACGAACCAACGGTTGGCATATCCGAGAACAGCGGGGTCAGAAGGCATCACGTCAACGACGACATCGTTGAAGCGGAAACGACAGTTGACTTCATCCTCACCGGTGATCTTGAAGTTCTTAGCCGCCAGCCGTTCCGTGAGGTGTTGCCAGGCGCTAATGCCTGCCAGTTCGATCACCAAGTCAACATCATCGGTGAAACGAATGTCGTCCAGCACAGTAGCGTCAGTAACCAGCATGGCCGTGGTGCAACCACCGACGAAGGCAACCTCAGCGAGAAACTCCTCCCCCAAGCCGTCTGCAACAAACTCTATGAGCTCATAGCTGTGATCAGCGTTTGATGACATGTTATTTGAGCCCCATCCCTGCCTTTAGAATGTTAATCGCCACGCCACACTCTCGCGGGCCGCCAAGACGGATCGCATCAACAAGCGCAAGGTAATGGTAAAGAGTCCTATCCTTCTTAACCGCTTCCGGCACGGTTTTGTAGAGCGGCTCTATCGCCTGACCACGCTCAGTTCCGAGTGCATCTGACCAGACCGGAATCAGTCCACCAGCGCTCTTGATGCTTTTGGACAGCGCTGGTGCTGCGAAGCCTGTTGGAATACCGCGAACCATTGCGCCCGGCTTCACGGGAAAAAAGTATTTCAAAGCGTGCTCGGTGACTTTCAGCAGCTCTCGCCGATTAACTTTCGCAAGCCCGGTGTCGTAGTCACTGATCAGCAACCCAGACTCGCGACATCTGGCCAGGGAGTTTGAAATCTCGCTTTTGCTTATCCCAAGAGACGCAGACAACGCACGCAACGAGTAAGCTTCACTCCAGCTCGTCAGCGGCAGAGAAGGTACGGGCTCCGACCACCCTTCCCACCCCTCCTCCTCTCCCAAGGGTGAGTCGAACTCCCGGCGTTGGAATACAGCTTCTTCGCCATCAGCGAGGTAGGTGACTAGCGGTTGCCCCACTCGCCCCCCCGCCCTCAGATGTATCTGCGTGGGCTTCAGCAATGCCTCAACCGTGTTCGAATTCGCTTCAGATTCCATCTTCCCAAAAAGATTTTCTTCCTGGGCGTGCAGGCTGGCCATCTTGAACAAAAGCAATATGTCTTGACTCTTCATGAAGCTAAAAACTCCAAGCGTCCACATTCCATAAAACGTGGACACTTGTCTCATTGGAAATATCGAGTCGTCAAGACCTTTCAATGCTTATCAGTGCAGATCGCTTGCCAATTTACCGGCGGCCTCTGCGTCGTTTAGTTCTTGTTTAATTCAGCCGCAGCAATTTCGGATGACTCTCACAAACCTTGTAGGCAAACTCCGAATCTCGCGTTTGGGCACTTTGACGCCTTGTTGCGCTTTTCTTCGGCGGGATACTCTCCGGACGTCGCTGACCATTCAGCGATCGGGTGTGGTAACCCGGTTAGGCAAAGTGCAACACCGCTCCCATCACGGTTCGTACGTTTTTACGTCTGTAATCCCGTGTTATGGCGGCTGTGCGTGGGAGACCTTCGGGTCTGCCGGTTCCTTTGCTCCTCCGGTTTACCACCCTACGTACAGCTGCCACCCATTCGTGTGGTAACGAATGCGGCAGCTCCTCGTTAAGGAGCGAAACAATGAGCAAAACAAATCCGTCTACACCTTCAGACCTGAAAACCATCGGCCTCACCCCCTTCATCTACTGCTCAAACCAACCGCTGTTCCATGTCACTCGCGACGTTCCCCTCGCAGATGCGTTAGCCATGGCCTCCGATTTTCTGTTCCTATCCAAAGAACTGACCCGGGATGCTGCCTTTAACCGCGATACCGACCGCCATATCTGGGCAGCGCATTACCTGACGGCGATGAGCAAGGCAGTGGTTGATGATGTGGTGAAGGTGCTGGAGCGGCCGGCTGCGACGAATACCGAATCAAAAAAATAATGGCCTGAGCGCAATTCCAGCAGGCGCCACAGATTCCTTGTGGGAGCGAGACCGGCTTGCCGGCGAAGGCGGCTGCACATCCAACATACCTGTAACTGACAGAATGCTTTCGCGAGCAGGCTCGCTCCCACAGGGGCCTGCGTGAAGCCCGGATCGGTGCCAAACACAAAAAAAGCCCCCGCTGTCTTCACGGCAACGGGGGCTTTTTGATGGGGCTTACATCTCTACCTGCGTCCCCAACTCAATCACCCGGTTCAGCGGCAAATTAAAGAACCGCAAATTGCCATTGGCATTTTTCAACATGAAGGCAAACAACGCCTCGCGCCAGCGAGCCATGCCTTCAAGCTTGGAGGCGATGACCGTCTCGCGGCTGAGGAAGTAGGTGGTGCGCATCGGGCTGAAGTCCAGGTCATCGAGATGGCACAGCTTCAGCGCTTGCGGCACGTCCGGCTCGTCGACGAAGCCAAAGTGCAGGATCACCCGGAAGAAACCTTCGCCGTGGGATTCAACCTCGAAGCGCCGTTGCGCCGGTACTCGCGGAATGTCTTCGTACACCACCGTCAGCAACACCACTTGCTCGTGCAGCACCTGGTTATGCAACAGGTTGTGCAACAGCGCGTGGGGCACGGCATCCGGACGCGCGGTGAGGAACACCGCGGTGCCCTGGACCCGATGCGGCGGTTGCACGCGGATGCTGCTGATGAAAATCGGCAGAGGCAGGCCACCCTCGTCCATACGCTCCACCAGCAGTTGCTTGCCGCGTTTCCAGGTGGTCATCAGCACGAACAACGCGATACCGGCGATCACCGGGAACGCCCCGCCCTGAATGATTTTCGGCACATTGGCAGCGAAGTACAGACCGTCCACCAGCAGGAAACCGACCAACAGCGGCACCGCGAGGACCGGAGGCCATTTCCACAGCAGCAATATCACCGCCGACACCAGGATGGTGGTCATCAGCATCGTGCCGGTCACCGCCACACCGTAGGCCGAGGCCAGGGCACCGGAAGATTCGAAGCCCAGGACCAGCAAAATCACGCCGACCATCAGCGACCAGTTCACCGCGCCGATGTAGATCTGGCCCTGTTCGGCGCTGGAAGTGTGCTGAATGTGCATGCGCGGAATGTAGCCGAGCTGGATCGCCTGACGGGTCAGGGAGAACGCGCCGGAGATCACCGCTTGCGAGGCAATCACCGTGGCCAGGGTCGACAAGCCGACCAACGGAATCAACGCCCAGCTTGGCGCCAGCAGATAGAACGGGTTGCGAGCCGCTTCAGGATCACCCAGCAGCAAGGCGCCCTGGCCGAAGTAGTTCAACACCAGTGCAGGCAGCACGAGGATGAACCACGCGCGGGCAATCGGCTTGCGGCCGAAGTGGCCCATGTCAGCGTAAAGCGCTTCGGCGCCGGTCAGTGCCAGCACCACTGCGCCGAGAATCGCCACACCCATGCCTGGATGCACGATGAAGAAACGCACGCCCCAGACCGGGTTCATCGCTTGCAACACTTCCGGGTGCTGCAGGATGCCGTAGACACCCAGCGCGCCCAGCACCACAAACCAGGTCACCATGATCGGCCCGAACAGAATGCCGATCCGCGCGGTACCATGGCGTTGAATCAGGAACAGCGCCACCAACACGATCAACGACAGCGGCACCACCCAATGGTCGATGCCTTCAAACGCCAACCCCAGGCCTTCAATCGCCGAGAGTACGGAAATCGCCGGTGTGATCATGCTGTCGCCGTAGAACAGCGCCGCACCGATCAGGCCGCAGACTACCAGTAACGTACGCAACTTCGGGTACCCCGCCGCTGCCCGTCGAGCCAGCGCGGTCAGTGCCATGATGCCGCCTTCGCCCTGGTTGTCGGCGCGCAGCACGAACATCATGTATTTGATCGAGACAACCCAGATCAACGACCAGAAGATCAGCGCCAGAATCCCCAGCACCCCGTCATGATTGACGGGCACGCCATAGCCACCGGAAAACACTTCTTTGAGGGTGTACAGCGGGCTCGTGCCGATATCGCCATAAACCACCCCGACCGCCGCGACCAGCATGCCGATCGGCTTTGCTGCCGAATGCTCGGCGCCCGCCGCCTGACTACTTGCCTGACCCATCCACCACTCCTGATACCCAGACCGGACTTCTTTAGAAGAAGCACTATGCTTTGCCGTGCAGCATGCGCTGTTTTACATCACGTTACAGACGTTTTGTTGACTGTAAAAAATCGGTAAAGCGTAAAGGCGCGAAGCATAGCGCAGCACTCGTCGTATTTCCCTGCATAAAGCTGGTCAAGTGCGCCTCCCGTCGCTAGAATTGCGCACTTTTTGATCAGAGGCGCAGCAAGCGCCCGTCAGCCGCCTTGCCGCCCTCGGCACGAGGCGTCACAAATACCGAGGTTAGACATGTCCACCACTCCTGCGCCGGCCAATCCAAAGGTTGGCTTCGTATCCCTGGGTTGCCCCAAAGCACTGGTCGACTCCGAGCGCATCCTTACCCAGCTGCGCATGGAAGGTTATGACGTTGTGTCCACCTACCAGGACGCCGACGTCGTGGTGGTCAACACCTGCGGCTTCATCGATTCGGCCAAGGCAGAATCCTTGGAAGTGATCGGCGAAGCCATCAAGGAAAACGGCAAGGTCATCGTGACCGGCTGCATGGGCGTCGAAGAAGGCAACATCCGCAACGTGCACCCGAGCGTGCTGGCCGTGACCGGTCCGCAGCAGTACGAGCAAGTGGTCAACGCTGTGCACGACGCCGTGCCGCCGCGCCAGGATCACAACCCGCTGATCGACTTGGTGCCGCCGCAAGGGATCAAACTGACCCCGCGCCACTACGCGTACCTGAAGATTTCCGAAGGCTGCAACCACAGCTGCAGCTTCTGCATCATCCCGTCGATGCGCGGCAAACTGGTCAGCCGTCCGGTCGGTGACGTGCTCGACGAGGCCCAGCGCCTGGTCAAGGCCGGCGTCAAAGAGCTGTTGGTGATCTCCCAGGACACCAGCGCCTACGGCGTCGACGTGAAATACCGCACCGGTTTCTGGAACGGCGCGCCGGTGAAAACCCGCATGACCGAACTCTGCGAAGCCCTGAGCACCCTCGGCGTCTGGGTTCGCTTGCACTACGTTTACCCGTACCCGCACGTCGACGAGCTGATTCCGCTGATGGCCGCCGGGAAAATCCTGCCGTACCTGGACATCCCGTTCCAGCACGCCAGCCCGAAAGTCCTGAAAGCCATGAAACGCCCGGCCTTCGAAGACAAGACCCTGGCGCGCATCAAGAACTGGCGCGAGATCTGCCCGGAGCTGATCATCCGTTCGACCTTCATCGTCGGCTTCCCTGGCGAAACAGAAGAAGACTTCCAATACCTGCTGAACTGGCTGACCGAAGCCCAGCTCGACCGCGTCGGCTGCTTCCAGTACTCGCCGGTTGATGGCGCACCGGCCAACGATCTCGACCTGGAGATCGTTCCGGACGACGTCAAGCAGGACCGCTGGGACCGTTTCATGGCGCACCAGCAAGCCATCAGCTCGGCACGCCTGCAAATGCGCGTCGGCCGTGAAATCGAAGTGCTGGTCGATGAAGTCGACGAGCAAGGCGCGGTTGGCCGCTGCTTCTTCGATGCCCCGGAAATCGACGGCAACGTGTTCATCGACAACGGCAGCAACCTGAAACCGGGCGACAAAGTCTGGTGCAAAGTGACCGATGCCGACGAATACGACCTGTGGGCTGAACAGATCTAAACGCAGAAAATACGAAAAGCCCCGCTCTCTTGGCGAGATGCGGGGCTTTTTTACGTCTATCGTTTTGTGGGAGAAAGGACTCGCACCATCAACCGCAAAAGGGGCATCTGGCCATGCGCCAACATTCGGTCATCCACACACCGAAACAAAGCGACTACGTAGAACTCACTCAAGTCTGGGAAGCCTCAGTGCGCGCTACCCATGACTTTCTGCCGGACAGCTACATCAATCTGCTGAAGAACCTGGTGCTGACCCGCTACCTCGACGCGGTGATGCTGATCTGCACCAAAGACTCGCGCCAGCGCATCACCGGGTTCGCCGGGGTTGCGGCGGGCAAGATCGAAATGCTCTTTATCGACCCGGCTCATCGCGGCCAGGGCCTGGGCAAACAGTTGCTGCGCTATGCCATGGAACACCTGAACGCCGATGAACTGGACGTCAATGAGCAGAATCCGCAAGCCCTTGGCTTCTACTTCAAGCAGGGCTTCGAGGTGATCGGTCGCTCGGAAGTCGATGGCATGGGCCAGCCTTATCCGCTGCTGCATATGCGATTGCGCCAAAACCAGCAACACTCACAACACGGCTGACACCACACAGAACCCATGTGGGAGCGAGCCTGCTCGCGAATGCAATCCGTCAGCCGACATCAATGTCGACTGACATACCGCATTCGCGAGCAGGCTCGCTCCCACAAAAAGCCAAACGGTGAAATGGAGCCGGGATTAACCGGCGCCCAGCAGGTACAATGCCCACCCCTTTTTTGTTACGGCCCTGTCATGACTGACCCGATTCGTCTCTCCAAACGCCTCATCGAACTCGTCGGCTGTTCCCGTCGGGAGGCTGAGCTGTTCATCGAGGGCGGCTGGGTCACCGTGGACGGCGAAGTCATCGACGAGCCGCAGTTCAAGGTCGACACCCAGAAAGTCGAGCTCGATCCGGAAGCCAAGGCCACTGCACCCGAGCCGGTGACCATCCTGTTCAACGTTCCGACGGGCATGGATGCAGACACTGCCATGGCGACGATCAGTGCCGAGACCCTGAGCGAAGAACACCGTTTCAGCAAACGTCCGCTCAAGGGCCACTTCCTGCGGCTGACCGCCAGCACCGACCTGCAGGCCAACGCCAGCGGTCTGCTGGTGTTCACCCAGGACTGGAAGATCCTGCGCAAGCTCACCGCCGACTCCGCCAAGATCGAGCAAGAGTATGTGGTCGAGGTTGAAGGCGACATGGTGGCTCACGGCCTCAACCGCCTGAACCACGGCCTGACCTACAAGGGCAAGGAACTGCCGCCGGTCAAAGCCAGCTGGCAGAACGAAAACCGCCTGCGTTTTGCGATGAAGAACCCACAACCGGGCGTGATCGCCCTGTTCTGCCAGGCCGTAGGCCTGAAGGTCGTCGCCATCCGCCGCATCCGCATTGGCGGCGTGTCCATCGGAAAAGTGCCGTTGGGCCAATGGCGTTACCTGTCCGGCAAAGAGAAGTTCTAAGACTTCTCACGCCGCCACACATTTTGGCGCCGCTGTTTATGCGGCGCCCACTGCTGAATATCAGGACTGCACACCATGATTCATAACGACGTACTGCGCAGCGTGCGCTACATGCTCGACATCAGCGACAAGAAAGTCATCGAGATCATCAAGCTCGGCGGCATGGACGTGAGCCTGGAAGACCTGCTGACGTACCTCGACAAGAAAGAGGAAGACGAGGAAGGCTTCGTACGCTGCCCGGACGAGGTCATGGCGCACTTCCTCGATGGCCTGGTGATCTTCAAGCGCGGCAAGGACGAAAGCCGTCCACCGCAGCCGATCGAAATGCCGGTGACCAACAACATCATCCTGAAGAAACTGCGCGTGGCCTTCGAACTGAAAGAAGACGACATGCACGCCATCCTCAAGGCCGCCGAGTTCCCGGTGTCCAAACCTGAGCTGAGCGCGCTGTTCCGCAAGTTCGGCCACACCAACTACCGTCCGTGCGGCGACCAGTTGCTGCGCAACTTCCTCAAGGGCCTGACCCTGCGCGTTCGCCCGCAGTAACGTGCGAGGCTGATCCAACCTGTAGGAGCTGTCGAGTGCAACGAGGCTGCGATCTTTTGAATTTCAGCTGGGCCGAAAAAGATCAAAAGATCGCAGCCTCGTTGCACTCGACAGCTCCTACAGGGCCGAATGGCCCTTCATTCCTCGCAAAAATAGTGGCTCCGCTTCTGGCGGCTGACGACTAGGGTGTATTGACCCTCAGCTCTCAGGACTCGCCATGCATCCCTACTTTTCCCTACAAGGCCGCACCGCTCTGGTGACCGGCGGCACTCGTGGTATCGGCAAAATGATCGCCAAGGCCTATGTCGAGGCTGGCGCTACCGTGTACGTCTGTGCGCGGGACGCCGAAGCCTGCCAGCAAACAGCCGATGAATTGAGTGCCTTTGGGACGTGCCACGGTGTGGCGGCCAACCTGGCCAATGAAGAAGGTGTGCTGCAACTCGCCACGCGGCTGGGCGAACAGATCCCTCATCTGGATATTCTGGTGAACAACGCCGGCACCACGTGGGGCGCGCCACTGGAGAGCTACCCGGTCAAGGGCTGGGAGAAAGTCATGCAGCTCAACGTGACCTCGGTGTTCAACTGCATCCAGCAGTTCCTGCCACTGCTGCGCAAGGCCGGCTCGGAAGCGAATCCGGCGCGGATCATCAACATCGGTTCCGTGGCCGGGATTTCGTCCTTCGGCGAACAGGCTTATGCCTACGGGCCGAGTAAAGCCGCCCTGCATCAACTGTCGCGGATTCTGGCGCGGGAACTGGTGAGCCAGCACATCAACGTCAACGTCATTGCGCCGGGGCGTTTTCCGAGCAAGATGACCCAGCACATCGGGAACGATGAGCAAGCGTTGGCGGAAGATACGGCACTGATTCCAATGAAGCGCTGGGGTCGGGAGGAAGAGATGGCGGCGCTGGCGATCAGTTTGGCGAGTACGGCTGGGGCTTACATGACCGGGAATATCATTCCGCTGGATGGTGGGTTTAGCCTCTGAGATCAGCGGTGCGGCTTTCGCGAGCAGGCTCGCTCCCACAGTTGATCTATGGCGCTCAGGAGATCCAATGTGGGAGCGAGCCTGCTCCGGGACTGACAGGCGCCACCGGTCCTGAGGTCGATCGGGTTATCATGCCCGCCTTCATTCCCGCCTCGACCCCAAACCATGACCTACAGCGTTTCCCCGATCGGCTTCGTGCGCTCCTGCTTCAAGGAGAAGTTCGCCATCCCGCGCCAGCCGCAACTGGCCCCGGCCGCTCGCGGTGTGCTGGAACTGGTGGCGCCGTTCGATCAAGGTGATGCGGTGCAGGGCCTGGAACAGGTCAGTCACGTCTGGCTGCTGTTCCTGTTCCATCAGGCGCTGGAAGAAAAACCACGGCTGAAGGTCCGCCCTCCTCGCCTCGGCGGTAACAAATCCATAGGCGTGTTCGCCACCCGCGCGACACACCGGCCCAATGGCATCGGCCAATCGGTCGTCAAACTCGACAAGGTCGAAGCCAATCGCCTGTGGATATCCGGCATCGACCTGCTGGATGGCACGCCGATTCTCGACATCAAACCCTACGTGCCTTACGCCGACATCATCGATACGGCGTCCAACAGCATCGCCAGTGCTGCGCCGCAACTGATTCCCGTGCAGTGGACGGATTCGGCACTGCAACAGGCTCACGGGCACGCTCAGCGGCTTGAAGAGCCTTTGATTGAGCTGATTGAGCAATGCCTGGCGCAGGACCCACGTCCGGCGTACCAAACGCCCGCACCGGAACGGGAATATGGCGCGCAATTCTGGGATGTGGACGTTCGCTGGCATTACCCCGAGGCCGGCGTGATCCGCGTCCTCGAAGTCATCCCCGCCTCCAACCTTGTAGGAGCTGTCGAGTGAAACGAGGCTGCGATCTTTTGATGTTGCTTTTAAAAAACAAGATCAAAAGATCGCAGCCTCGTTTCACTCGACAGCTCCTACAAGGTTTACGTCGGGCATAAAAAAAGCCCCATTGCCTGCAACGGCAATGGGGCTTTTCAGTGATGCGGTGTGCTTACTTCTCGACGAACGCACGCTCGATCAGGTAATCACCCGGCTCGCGCATCCGCGGCGAAACTTTCAGGCCGAAGCTGTTCAACACTTCGCTGGTCTCGTCGAGCATGCTCGGGCTGCCGCACAGCATGGCGCGGTCGTCCTGCGGGTTGATCGGTGGCAGACCGATGTCGCTGAACAGCTTGCCGCTGCGCATCAGGTCGGTCAGGCGACCTTCGTTCTCGAACGGCTCGCGGGTCACGGTCGGGTAGTAGATCAACTTGTCACGCAGGGCCTCACCGAAGAACTCGTTCTGCGGCAGGTGCTCGGTGATGAATTCGCGGTAAGCGACTTCGTTGACGTAACGTACGCCGTGGCACAGGATCACTTTTTCGAAACGCTCGTAGGTTTCCGGGTCCTGGATGACGCTCATGAACGGCGCCAGACCGGTACCGGTGCTGAGCAGGTACAAATGTTTGCCAGGCTTCAAGTCATCCAGTACCAGCGTGCCGGTAGGTTTCTTGCTGATGATGATCTCGTCGCCTTCCTTCAGATGCTGCAACTGGGAAGTCAGCGGGCCATCAGGCACCTTGATGCTGAAGAACTCGAGATGCTCTTCCCAGTTAGGGCTGGCAATCGAGTAAGCGCGCATAAGCGGGCGGCCATTGGGCTGTTGCAGGCCGATCATCACGAACTGACCGTTCTCGAAGCGCAAGCCCGGGTCGCGGGTGCACTTGAAGCTGAACAGAGTGTCGTTCCAGTGATGAACACTGAGGACACGCTCGTGGTTCATGTTGCTCATGTACGTGGGACTCCTGGAGATTTGGTCTGCGCGCGCTCTGCGCCTGCTCTGCGTAAAAATGAGCTGCTGTGCGCAATTGCATCGCATTCTAATGGCAGCGACAATATCTGTTAACTGGATTATTAAGATAAGGGTTATCGGTTATATAGATATGCGATTTACTCTCCGTCAACTTCAAGTCTTCGTCGCCGTCGCCCAGCAGGAAAGCGTATCCCGTGCCGCTGGCCTGCTCAACCTGTCGCAATCGGCAGCGAGCACCTCGATCACCGAGCTAGAGCGCCAGTGCAGCTGTCAGCTGTTCGACCGCGCCGGCAAACGGCTGAGCCTCAACGCCCTCGGCAAACAGCTACTGCCACAAGCAGTGGCGCTGCTCGATCAGGCCAAGGAAATCGAAGACCTGCTCAACGGCAAGTCCGGTTTCGGCTCCCTGGCGGTCGGCGCGACCCTGACCATCGGCAATTACCTGGCCACCCTGCTGATCGGCGGCTTCATGCAGCGCCATCCGGAAAGCCAGGTGAAGCTGCACGTGCAGAACACTGCCAACATTGTGCAACAAGTCGCCCACTATGAAATTGATCTGGGTCTAATCGAAGGCGATTGCAACCACCCGGACATCGAAGTGCAGAGCTGGGTCGAGGATGAGTTGGTGGTGTTTTGCGCACCCCAGCACCCGCTGGCCAAGCGCGGCACGGCGACCATGGATGAGCTGAGCCACGAGGCCTGGATTCTCCGTGAACAAGGCTCTGGCACACGACTGACCTTTGACCAGGCCATGCGTCACCATCGCAGCGCGCTGAATATCCGCCTGGAGCTGGAACACACCGAAGCGATCAAGCGCGCGGTGGAATCAGGATTGGGGATTGGTTGCATTTCGAGGCTGGCACTGCGCGATGCGTTCCGCCGCGGCAGCCTGGTGCCGGTGGAGACACCGGACCTGGACCTGGCGCGGCAGTTCTATTTCATCTGGCACAAACAGAAATATCAGACGTCAGCGATGCGCGAATTCCTCGACCTGTGCCGCGCCTTCACCGCCGGGGTTCAGCGCAGCGACGAGATCGTGCTGCCCACCATCGCTTAAAGCAGAATGATTGCCCACACCAAACCGATCATCGTCAGCGCTACCAGTTGCGCGGCGCTGCCCATGTCCTTGGCGTTTTTGGACAGCGGGTGCAATTCGAGGGAAATGCGGTCGATGGCCGCTTCCACCGCCGAGTTGAGCAACTCGACGATCAAGGCTAGCAGACAGACTGCAATCAGCAACGCCTGCTCAACACGGCTGACGTTCAGGAAGAACGACAACGGAATCAGGATGGCGTTGAGCAGCACCAGTTGACGGAAGGCCGCTTCACCGGTGAAGGCTGCGCGCAGGCCGTCCAGTGAATAGCCGGAGGCGTTGAGGATGCGTTTTAGGCCGGTCTGGCCTTTGAAAGGGGACATAGAGTAGGCAACTGACCAAAAAGGAGTGGGAAAGCTAGATCAACCAAAGTCAAAAAAGCGTGAAGATGCCAACCCTTAGTGGCTCGAAATTGACTCAAGTTGTTGCAGGAGCAACGCCGCCTGGGTGCGGGTCCGTACATTCAGCTTACGGAAAATCGCTGTGACGTGGGCCTTGATCGTCGCCTCGGAAACGCTCAGCTCATAGGCAATCTGCTTGTTCAACAAGCCCTCACAGACCATGGTCAACACTCGGAATTGCTGCGGCGTCAGGCTCGCAAGACCTTCACTGGCGGCCTTGGCTTCGGCGGAAACGCTGACTGCTTCGAACGCCTGTGGCGGCCAGAACACGTCGCCATCCAGCACCGCACGTACGGCTTTCTGAATAACGCTCAGGTCACTCGACTTGGGAATGAAACCGCTGGCGCCGAACTCACGGGACTTCACCATGATCGACGCTTCTTCCTGGGCCGAAACCATCACCACCGGAATCTGCGGATACTGACCGCGCAACAGCACCAGCCCGGAAAAACCATAAGCCCCTGGCATGTTCAGGTCCAGCAGCACCAGATCCCAGTCGGACTTTTCGTCCAGGCGGGTTTCCAGTTCGGCAATGCTCGCCACTTCCACCAGCCGGACATCCGGGCCGAGGCCCAGGGTCAACGCTTGATGCAGGGCGCTACGAAAAAGAGGGTGGTCATCGGCAATCAGGATTTCGTATGTGGCCATTTTTCAAATGATCCTGTTTTTCAAACAACTCGAGGTACAGCCACGGAGCTGCACCAACAGGGCACGTTCAACGCCAATTACGTGGCTATTCACGTAGAGAAACGGCGTATCAAACTTTGGCCGCGCCCTAATCGGCGCCAAGCATGCCCAGCGAAACCAGGGTGGTCAAGGTGCATGGCCAGTACAGTTCTTTGCAGTATGGGCGACAATCAGCACATGACGGGGGCAGCGTTCTGCACGAAAGGCATCAGCTCGGCGTGTGCCGGTGTTGAAACATTCATTTCGAGCTGATGTTTTGCATCGAGGTAATGTTGGCTGAACACGTCGAAATAAGCGTCCAGCGCCGATGCGGCCTCAACATCGCCCGCCAGATCGAGGCACAGCGCCGCCACTTCAGCCGTACACAAGTGCTCGCTACGAGTCGAGCGACGCAACCGATAGCGCGAAAGCTTCTCGGGTAGCAGGCTCAAAATCGGGAGCCGATCAAAATACGGGCTCTTGCGAAATATTTTCCGGGCTTCGGTCCAGGTCGCGTCCAGCAGAATGAACAGCGGGCGCTTGGTGCTGTTGACCTCGACGGTGTTGGTCACTCGCTCAGGCTCGACGTACTCACCCGGAAACACCAGATAGGGTTGCCATTGCGGGTCGGCCAGCAATGCCAGCAACTGAGGGTCAGTTTCCGTACGCGACCAGATGAACGCATGGTTGTCGCGCACCACATCGGCGATCAGCCAACCGGTGTTGCTCGGCTTGAACACTTCTTTGTTGGTCATGATCAGGCACACGCCGGAGCGGGCCTCGACCTGCGGGCGCCAGGCGCACAGGCAGTGGCTTTCGATCACGCGGCAGGCGCGGCAACGCGGCGCTCGCCAGCCACGGGCCTGAATCGGCTTGATGCCCTCTTCCTCTCGCTGATCGCGCAAACGGGACACGGCATTTTCAGAAAAATACGGGACGGCAGGGCTCATCGCGGGTAACGCCGGCGGGAAAAGAAAATCGACACGAAGAAAACACTCGGCAGGGCATAAGTGCTCGCAGTTTATCAGAGCGGCCAGCGCAAGCCTGTACCGTCCAGCCCACCTCCCCTATAATTCGCCGCCACTGAACGCACAGTCATGTGGCTGGTCGAACCACCAGTCACTGAACCAGGAGAGTTTCATGTTGCGCCTTATCGTTCCCACCGCTGCCATTTTGCTGGCGTCGTCTTTCAGCGCTCAGGCTGCTTCCTTGAGTGAGCAGAACCTCAACAGAGAGCTGCGAAACGTCGCCACACAAAGCAGTGTTGGCACTCCACGGGCGATCAACGAAGACATTCTTGATCAAGGCTACACCGTCGAAGGCAACGTGCTGATCAACCACCTGAGCGTGCAAAGCAGCCACGCCAACAAGATGCGTGCCGACCCGAAAGCCGTGTATTTCCAGCTTGGCGCCTCTGTATGCAACAACCCATCGTTCCGCAAACTGATGGCCAAGGGCGCGGTCATGCGTTACGACTTCACTGAAGTGAAAACCAACCGCTCAGTCGGCTCCGCCAGCTATCAGGAATCTGATTGCCCGAAAGCCACACCGGCGAAGAAAAAGTAATCAATGGGAATTGGCGCGCCGCTGCTCATCCTCGGCGCGCAGTTCTGCCAACAGCGCCTGCAAATACCGTGAGCGTCGGTCGACCCCCTCCAGACGTCGGCAACACTCCTCTTCGAGACTCAAATGATGGGTCTCGGCTGATGACTTCAGCAATCGATACAGTTGCGTATCGATCTCCAGAATGACTCTGGTCATTGCTTCCCGCCTCCTTGCACCTCGCCCTTGCTTGAGCGAAAAAGTCCTTGAACTGCTTGTACCGTGCGCCCTGCCTTTGACGCAAAGTTGTCGTGTCACGCCTGTAACTTAGTAAATCAGAGTGACGGACACACGGCGTGTGTTCAGACGAGCGGTGAAATCACCTTGCAAATCGTCAATAAGCGGTTGCCAGGAAAGACTTTGCGGCGCAATGATCAAGTCAGCGCAAATCACCGCAAGGGTCTAGATTCAGAGTGTTCACGTTAATTTTTCAGGGCAGAAAAGGGGCTGCCCGCTACGCGTCTTGTTGTGCGAACGTTTCTTTCATCCAAGGGAAAAACAGAGCCTGTATGGATGACTCGATTGCAACTCGAGTCAAGTGGATCGCCCAGGCACGGGCTTGGGCAGACAGCGACACATGAGGTGTCGTGGCGTCGACGACTGCTTTGTCGGGGCCAAGGGTTCTGTGCAGAAGGAGAAGTTGAATGCCTTACCAACCGAATGACCTCCTGAGCCGTCATTTTGAAGAAAGCGGCCACGACCTCACCAGCAAGGTCGAAGAGCAACTCAACCTGGTTTCACCCAACAGCCCGAACATTCCGATCTACCGCGACATGATCCTGACCGTGCTGCGCATGGCCCAGGAAGATCACAACCGCTGGAACGCCAAGATCACCCTCCAAGCCCTGCGCGAACTGGAACATGCCTTCCGTGTGCTGGAACAGTTCCGGGGGCGACGCAAAGTCACCGTTTTCGGCTCGGCCCGCACACCTGTGGAACACCCGCTGTATGGTCTGGCCCGAGAACTCGGCGCCGCGCTGGCGCGCTCGGATCTGATGGTCATCACCGGTGCCGGTGGCGGCATCATGGCGGCGGCCCACGAAGGTGCCGGCCTGGATCACAGCCTGGGATTCAACATCACCCTGCCCTTCGAGCAGCATGCCAATCCCACCGTTAATGGCACCACCAACCTGCTGCCCTTCCACTTCTTCTTTACCCGCAAGCTGTTCTTCGTCAAGGAGGCTGATGCGCTGGTTTTGTGCCCCGGCGGTTTCGGCACCCTCGATGAAGCGCTGGAAGTACTGACGCTGATCCAGACCGGCAAGAGTCCGCTGGTACCGGTGGTGCTGCTGGACGCTCCGGGCGGCAAGTTCTGGCAGGGCGCACTGGATTTCATCCGCAATCAACTGGAGGAGAATCGCTACATCCTGCCGACCGACATGAAGCTGGTGAGCCTGGTCTACAGCGCCGAAGAGGCGGTGGAGCAGATCAATCAGTTCTACAGCAACTTCCACTCCAGCCGCTGGCTCAAGCATCAGTTCGTGATCCGCATGAATCACAAGCTCAGCGACGATGCGCTCGAACACATGCAGGAAGCATTCGCCGACCTGTGCCTGAGCGATCACTTCCATCAGCATGCCTACAGCGGAGAGGAACACGACGAACCGCAATTCAGCCACCTGGCGCGACTGGCCTTCACCTTCAACGCTCGTGACCATGGACGCCTGCGGGAACTGGTGGACTACATCAACCTGCCGGAAAACTGGGCACAGTCCAAACCCCAGGCGCAACAGCGCACGCGGGAACCTTCCAAGGTGACGTGAGGCAAAAAAACGGCCCGCTATCGAAATAGCGGGCCGTTTTTTATCAATCATCCATTCCCCGACCGCTGAACAAGCGGCCGATCATTTCCATGGAATATCCCCGATAACTCAGGAACCGGCCTTGCTTGGCGCGTTCCCTGGCGTCTATCGGCAAATGCCCGGAGAACTTGCGCCGCCAGGTGTCTTCCAGTTGTTCCTGCCAGTTGATACCGCTCTCGCGCAAGGCAAGCTCAATATCTGCACGTTGCAGGCCGCGCTGGCTCAACTCTTCGCGAATACGCAAAGGGCCATAGCCGGATCGGGCACGATAGGAAACGAAGCTTTCGAGGTAACGGGATTCGGACAACAGGCCCTCTTCCGTCAAGCGGTCGAGTGCTGTGTCGATCATTTCAGGGAGAGCGCCGCGCTGACGCAGTTTACGCGTCAGCTCGACTCGACCATGCTCGCGTCGCGCGAGCAGGTCCATTGCGGTTCGCCGCACCGCGACGAGTGTATCGAGTACGGCGGTCATTGGATCAATCAGACATCCACGTCAACGAAGTCTTCTGCTTTCTCTTTGACCGGCGAAGCTTTGATGTCCGGTGCTGGGCTCAGCAGTTTGTCGCGCAGTTGCTTCTCAAGTTTCGCGGCGATCTCCGGGTTGTCCGCCAGGAACTTGGCCGAGTTGGCCTTGCCCTGACCGATCTTGGTGCCTTCGTAGGCATACCAGGCACCGGATTTCTCGACGAAACCGTGCAGAACACCCAGATCGATCATCTCACCGTTCAGGTAGATACCCTTACCGTAGAGAATCTGGAACTCGGCCTGACGGAACGGCGAAGCGACCTTGTTCTTCACAACCTTGACGCGGGTTTCGCTACCGACGACTTCATCACCTTCTTTCACCGCACCAGTACGGCGGATGTCCAGACGAACCGAGGCGTAGAACTTCAGTGCGTTACCTCCGGTGGTGGTTTCCGGGCTACCGAACATCACGCCGATTTTCATACGGATCTGGTTGATGAAGATCACCAGGCAGTTGGCGTTCTTGATGTTACCGGTGATTTTACGCAGTGCCTGGGACATCAGACGGGCTTGCAGGCCCACGTGCATGTCACCCATTTCGCCTTCGATTTCAGCCTTGGGTACCAGAGCCGCCACGGAGTCGACGATGATCACGTCAACCGCGTTGGAACGCACCAGCATGTCGGTGATTTCCAGGGCTTGCTCGCCGGTGTCCGGCTGGGAAACCAGCAGGTCATCGACGTTGACGCCGAGTTTGCCGGCGTATTCAGGATCGAGGGCGTGTTCGGCGTCGACGAATGCGCAGGTCGCGCCGGCTTTTTGAGCCTGGGCGATCACCGACAGTGTCAGCGTGGTTTTACCGGAGGATTCAGGACCGTAGATTTCAACGATACGGCCTTTTGGCAGACCGCCAATGCCGAGCGCGATGTCCAGACCCAGAGAGCCAGTGGAAATAGCCGGGATCGCCTGACGGTCCTGATCGCCCATACGCATTACGGCACCCTTGCCGAATTGACGTTCGATCTGACCCAGGGCCGCAGCCAAGGCTTTCTTCTTGTTGTCGTCCATTAAAGTCCTCACGTAATCAATAAGGCCTGACGGCCAACACCTGTATAAGTAGACAGTATTATTCCACAGCGTTTCAGGATCGCCTACCCCTGATTTGAGATTTCTCCAGCGGCATGCCGCAGCAGCCCCTCTAGCGCGGCCTTCACCGTTTGTCGGCGGACCTCGTCACGGTTACCGGGGAAGTGCTGCACCTCGCTGAACACCTGCTCGCCGACGCCCCAGGCCAGCCACACCGTGCCCACCGGCTTGCTCGGGGAGCCGCCATCCGGCCCCGCCACACCGCTGACCGCCACGGCAAAACGCGCCCGGCTTTTTTCCTGCGCGCCTCGGACCATGGCCTCGACCACCTCGCGACTGACCGCCCCCACCGTCGCAAACAACTCGACCGGAACGTTCAATTGCTCGGTTTTCTGACGGTTGGAGTAAGTGACATAACCGGCCTCGAACCACGCCGAACTCCCCGGAATCCGGGTGATCGCCTCGCTGATCCCACCGCCAGTACAGGATTCGGCGGCGGTGACGTGGGCATTGAGAACCTGCAAGCGTCTGCCAAGTTCAGCGGCCAGTTGGGTGATTTCTTTCACGGTCATCTCCTGAGCGAGCGGAATGGGAACTACCGTACACGAGCGGATCGCGCTTGCAAGGCACAGGACCGATCAAAATGTTAGCGCCCGAGGGCTCTGACATACGCCTGACAAGCCTGCAAGGCAATCAGTCCGCGGTCGCCTTCGTCGGTGATGGCGATAATTCGCTGAGCATGCGCCGGGTCAAGCCGGGCGCGCGGGGTTCCATGATCCACGCCGCTGGCACCGGAGGCGGTTGGCACTGCACAGCCTGAGGCTGCGTCATGGGTGTCGAGGAGGACTGACAGGCGCACATCAGCAGTGGCAAGACGATCGCGCAAGCGACCTTGATCACGTTGGGCATCACTCAGTGCTCGATAATGGGTTTGTTCACTGACCGACAGCCGCTGCTCCAATGCCAGAGGCTTGTCCTGCTCCGCCTGTTGCCGGGTGGCGGTCGCCAATGTCAGTTGATTCAGCGTTTCGGCCTGCACCTGGGTCTGTTCCGCCAGTTGGCGCCCGTACCGCCAATCCTGAAGACACCAGGCCAGTGCCGCCGAGCCGCCGGCCAACACGGCCAGCAACACAACGACACCAACGACCCGCCAGGACACCGTGATCAAACCGAAGGCGGGCATAACACCGCCCTCGCCCGCCCCCAGAGTTGCAGACGATCCTGCAACCCGTTCAGGCCCCCGTTGATCCGGCGGGTGATGCTGTTGAACTGGTCACGGTCGGCCAGTTCGTTAAGGCCGTTTTGTGCCCAGAACCAGGCGGCGGATTCGGCCGCCCATTGGGGTTGTTCCAGCAGTTCAGGCAACTCCAGCAAACGCTCATCGCCGAACAGTCCGAGGCTGCACTGGCGGTAGTTGTGGCGACCGGTGATCTGGATCAGGCCTCGGCCGCGGTATTTTTGGCCGTCGCCGTCGGGCTCAGGTGTATTACCCAAACGCGCGGCCAACGTGCCGGTGTCGTATTTACTCAAATACTGGTCACTGCCGAGTTCGCGCACGTACCGCAACTGCCCCGATTCGTGACCGACTTGCGCAAGGAAAGCGGCAATGCGTTTCGGGGTGTTGATGTTGTGGTGAGCCATGGCGCTGTTGAGAGCAGAAATGAAAACGCCCGCTTGTGAGCGGGCGTTGGGCATGATGCTCAAAAGCTCTTGAATGGTTAACGTCATTGAAGTCCTTTTCGATATCTGAACGATGGTCAATGCGGGGCCTGTTTACCCCGCTACCGGACATTATTGCGTGGGGTCCAGGCAATTGGCTTCAACAATGCATCGATAATTTTGTAACCGACTGCCACTGGCTGTCAGTTTGTTGACCGACCATCGACCCTGCATGATCCTGGGCCAGCTGGCATCCAGCCGAATCACGCCTTCGGCGGTCAAGGCTGGATGTCCCGGACAATTGATGGTCAGCTTGAACGCACCGCGCTCCAACCTGCGCAACTCGCCTTCGGCGGCGGCCATGGCCTGGTCTTGATTTTGATAGCGCAGACGAAGCTTTTTGAACGGTGTGAGCCCCAACTGAAACTCTCGCTCCTTGCCCGCCGCCGCGTCCCACCAGGTTGTGGTACATCCGTTGTATTTGGATCGGGCCTTTTCATCGATGCTGGCGGTGGTAAATGCCTGGTCGCCCGGACGGTTGTCCTTTGTCACCGACAGCAGTACTTCCGTCAGGGGCTTGCCGGAAATCGACTTCGCTTGCCCGCCCTTGGCCAGCACATACAACCCGTTCACTGGCTTCGTGACCCCGCCGTAAATTCCCGCCACTCGCGTCAGAAAGCCCATGTCCGTCTCGTTGGACTGGTCCATATGATCAATCCTTATGGTCTCCAGCTCAGGTGCCACACGCGGCGAAAACCCGTGTTTCGTCGTTAGCTCGCGAAACAACGCACCGAGTGCAGTGGGCCCATGACTGGCCGACCTGCGCTGCTTGAAGCCGGTCTCATCGGCTCCACTGAACGGCGCCGACATGGCAATGAGTGACACCTGCAGGGGATACAGATGAGGGGTGCGCTGAGTGATGACAAACATACCTTTATCGACCAGGCCCGACTCTTTGTAACCCACCCGCAAGCCGATCTTGCCGCCCAGTCCGGGCAGGCCTTCAAGCCCTTCGACATCGATGACGAGTCTGATCTGATCGGACTCGATACCGGAGGACTCGATATGCTGCCATTCGATCAATCGCTCGTTGAGCAGTGCGGCATTGGCGCCGTAAATTTCCACGGCCGGCGTAAATCCAAGCGTCATATGTCCTCCTTAGTCCCAGGCCGACACCGGGGTGGTGACTGCAAGCTGCGCCTCCACCTCGGGTACCGTCACCCAAATCCCCGACGGCAGCACCGGCCCCTGTTCGGCGAGCAGCGGATTCAGGCGCCAGAGCGCCTCCTCTGCTGCGTCGTCACAGCGTCCGGTTTCACGAAAAAGCAGCAGATTCACCGAATCACCGGCAATACTTCGAACTCTACGCATTGATGAACTCCATCAGTTCAATCGACCACTCGACCACCATTGCCGTCCCGTCATCGATGATGCTTTTCTGGGTCTCCGTCACACTGTTGATCCGCCACAATCCCCAGTTGCTGCCGATACCGTCAACCAACGGCAGCGGCACTCGCAGTGCCTGCAGCGCTCGCAATTCATCGAGCCGGTCCATGGCCACCGCATACATGGAACTGCCGCTGATGGTCAGCTTCTCCAGTTTCTGGCCGATCTGGCTGGATTTAGGCTTGCCGGTGAGGATGTTCAGATCCACCCAGCCGCCATCGGACGTTCGAACCAATGTGCTGTAGGCGAAGTTTCGGGACAGCCCGAAAATGAAACTGCCCAGTATCATTTGCTGGCGCATCACGAGGCTCCATCGGTCAGGGCCGCGTTTCGTCGCACGGCGAGTGGGTTAGTCATCATCATGGGAAAAAATTGCGCCTCCAGCGTTTGCGCGACGAGGCTTGCGATCTGCTGGGCAGTGGCGGGATCCGGAGTGCTGATCTGAATGGACGGGGCAAAGTTGATCTGCTGGTTGACTGTCTGGGCGCTGGACAGGTCTTTGCTGACCTGGTCCGGTGCGCCGAGGCGGTCAGTCGGGGTGGTCAGTTGTTCACCCAGCCACGAGCCGGCCATACCGCCGATTGCCGTGCCGACTCCGGGAAGAAGAAGCGACCCTATCGCCGCACCGACGACAGTCCCCGCCAACTGACCGACAGCACCTCCAACAGCCTTGTCATCCCCGTCGCGTAAGCCTTTGTACGCGTCGTAGCCGGCGCTGAGCACCATGAGAGGTGCAGCCGCCTTATTAACAAAGGGTTTGGCGCTGGCCAGGGTGCCCACCAGACGACGCCCCAACCCCGAGGCTTTGACGGCACTGGCCCGCGGCGTGATTGACGTGCTGTTCCGTATCTTTTTCGTGCCCTTGCCGCCACCTTCATCAGCGTCGGCAATCAGCCCCCCTAACCCTGCGGGCAGGCGCGCGGCAGCCTGATTCAGAACCTTCTTGCCCACTTCCGACAACGCCTCCGACACCACCGCCCCGGCCACCGCGCCCAGCAGGGACCCAACGGCTGCGACCACCAGGGCGACCCCGGCAGCGGCCTTCGGCGATCCCTCTGCCAGCGAACTCAAACCGTCGGTCAAGGTATCCATAGAGACCATCAGGCCGTCATCTATCGGCGCCATCGCATTACCAACCGCCGAAGACAGACGCGTCTGACTGGCATCATGGGCATTCCAGCGCCCTTGCAAGGTGCGTCCCCGAGCCTCGGCGGCCTGCACCATCGAGCCCCCGTCGTTCGCGTATTGCCCTTTGTCGGGCACCAGCGAAAAGGCCTTGAGCAGGTCATCGGGCTTCTTCGCCAACCGCAGCATCGCTTCGGCGTCGACGAACAGTGTTTTTGCCAGCGAGGACCGTTTTTCGACGGATTGATTTTTCAGCGCCTCAAGCACATCCGTGATTGCCTTCGGTGCATCCGTTCGCAGTTCATTGGCAAGCTCCCCGGGATTGTGCCCTAACTGCGCCCAGGCCGATCGTTGTGCTGGCGAGCCGCCATCGACCAGAGCGGTACTGAAACCTTTTATCGCAACACCGGCACCCGTCTTGTCCGCACCGGTGCTCAGAAGAGCCGCGGCGAAGGCCGCCACCTCCCTGGGTTTCAGGCCTGAAGCCATCCCGGCTTCGCCGCTCTGTTGCACGACAGAGGCGATGTCGGCGGCTTCGGCGTCAAGGTGAGTGCCCAGGTAATGAGTGGCATTGCCCAGATCGAGGCTCTGACCCCGGTCAAGGTTCAGCGTGTTGCGAAAATCGGCCATGATCTGGCCTGCTTCCTTGACACCGATGTTGAACGCCGACGCCAGGGTTCCGGCATCCCCGGCAAACTCCAGCAGAACGACCTTCTTTGCGGGCAAATCGAGGCCGGCACCGATGCCCGATCTGGCTGCGGCCGTTTCAACCTGCGCCAACTGCACGGATGTCGCCCCACTGGGGGCAACGCGTACTTCACTGGCCAGCCTGTGGTTGTCGATTTCCAGGTCCCGGAGCATTTTTTTGTCGAGGGGCTGATCCTTGCCCGCCGACAACGCCTGAGCGAGATCAACCATCGCCGATTCACTGGCCATCGAGGCCTTGCGTCGATCAGGCGGCGACCGCTGTTCGACCTCAGCGATAAGTTTTGATGTCGGCTCACTGCTTGCCGCCGGCCCGCCTGTGCTTGCCTTGAGCAGCGAGCGCTGCGACGACAGCCCAAGGTTCAGCGCCGTCAGTGCTTCAACCAGTTTGCCCTGCTCCACCGCCAACCGGCGGATGTCGAGGCTGGTCGTGTTCAAGTCCAGACTCAGCTGCGACAAAGGCCCCGTCAGCCCCACCAGCCCGGACGCTTCAGAGGTGCTGCCGGATCGCGGTAGCTCCATGCTGTTGATCGCTGCACCGGACAGCGAATATTGACTGTCTGCCATCCCGCTCTACTCCTCTTTCACGCCAAGGCGAGTGATCGCGATGTCGTAGCGGCGCAATGCCTTGCCGACGTCCCACTCCAGAATTTCCGCTTCACTTACCGAGTAAATGAGCGGCACCACATCGAGGATTACTTCGATGTCGCGCTCCGAAAGAAGGCCGCCGGTTTGTTTAAAAAATCGTCGATGCGTACCTGAAGTTGTGTCCAGTCGGGCACGGTCAGCAGGGCCAGATCGGGGATCATCAGACAGGTGCAATGCGCGGTGATGAACTCGGCGCGTTCCTTGGGCGTCTTGAGTTTTTTCATCGCCTTGGTCGCACGCAGCACCGGCATTTCCAGGGTCAGGGACCTCATGCTGCGGCCCGCTGCGTGGAGCGGTTGCAGCAGCTGAACCTGATCGGGATCGTCATTTTCGGAGGCGGTCGATTGTTCTTCGCTCTGCTCCAGAAAGTACGAAGCCGGACGCGTCGACATTTCGTGCACGTACTGCGCGATGCTCACGTAATCCGGGCGTTTGAGTTGATCGAGTTCTTTGACCGACAGCCCGGTTGCCAGCAGCGCCAGCTCGAAGAACTGATCGTCCTCATCATCGCCGGCACGGACCAGGGCGTCTTTCTGTGCGGCGTAGTACAACGGTTTGAGCTGAATCTGCTCGATCTGCGACTGATCGTCGGCAGTGATCGGCGACAACAAGGCGTGAACAGGAGGCGTCCAGGACATGAAATGAGTTCCTTGATGAATCATGAGAAGGCGTTGCGCAAAACACCTTGTGGGAGCGAGACCGGCTTGCCGGCGAAAGCGGTACATTCAACATTGATGTGGCTGACACACCGCTATCGCGAGCCAGCTCGCTCCCACAGGTTTAAGGGATCAGCACGGCGCGACGGGCGTCGCCGAGAATGTCGACGCCGTTGAGCACGAACTTCTGCGTGCGTACGTCGATGTCGATCACCGGGATGCCGTTTTCGAGACGGTTGTAGGTGCGGCAGACCAGCTCAAGGGCGGTAGTCGGCTTGGTGTTCATCTGGAGCATTGTTTCAGTCAAGGACTTCAGCGTGCCGCCGACGGTGTGGTAGGTGAACCAGGTGTTTCCATCCTGATCCTGACCAGCCTCGCGCACGTTCAGCAGAATGTCTTCGCCCAGTTTCACCCCCAGGGCCAACATGACTTCCGGCCCCATGCCTTGCAGGGTCAACGTGGCTGAAAGAATGGTGGCGCTTTTGGCCATTGCCTCGCCGATAAAGCGCCCGCCCGTCATCGTTTCCATTACGAAGTCGATCTTCGGCGGGGTGAAACTTTCTACCGTCGCCGACAACGGCAAGCCTTGCAGGGTGGCCGCGATGGCCTGTCTTACGCGGTTGGTAAACATTAGAGAACGTCCTCCAGGAACTGCTCGATGATTTCATCGCGGGCGTTGAGTTGATAAACCATGTGTTCGTTCGGCGCGTAGCGGCCGTAGTCGATGACCACGTACCAGGTGCCGTTTTTGTACTTCTCGACGCTGTTCAATTCCGGGTGCAAATACACGCTGCCGCCGGGAATGGTTTCGTCGGCGACCAGGGTTTGCAGCCAGTCGTTGATGCGCTTGACCTCCTGATCCATGAACGATTTGGTCAGGTTCTTGGCCATGGCTTTCTGGCCGGCTTTCACCAATTTGCGGCTGATCGCATCTTCGAGGCCGACATAGCTGATGAACTTGCCGGTGATGGAGCGGTTGCCCAGCAGCGAGAAGCCGCCAAGAATGGTGCGGGCGTAGTAGCTGATGCCGTAGCGGTTGAGCAGATCGCCCTCGGTGGAAGTGTCGAGGATGTTGTATTCCACGACCCGCGACACGTCCTCGGCGTAGGTCACCTGATTGCCCGGGCTCTCCCATTGCTTGACCCGGGCCAGGGCCGCGATGGCCAGGCTCGAAGGCGACAGGAACACGTTTTTCTTCGCCGCCTTGGAGTACACCGACGGCATGTTGTGCACCAGCAGGCAGCGGTCGAAACCCAGTTCCGCGCCGCCCAGTTCCTGGCTGTACGTCACCTGATCGGCGACCGCGGCATCCTTGCCGTCGAGCACCACACGGGCCTTGATGCGTTTGCCAAAGGACGCGAACTCACCGGCCACGGCTTTGGTGCCGGTGAAGCCCGGCGCGCCGATGATGGTCAGGTCCTCAGGCACACTGCCCAATGCCGCGAGGCCGAGTTTTCGACCGGTCAGCGGATCGATGCCGCCGATGACGTTGTTCAGCGTGTCGGCCGGGGTGGCGCCCTCTTCGACGATGACCACGTAGACCGGCACCTTGACCACTTTCAGGATCTGGAAGACCGCGTGATACAGCGTGCCTTCTTCGGCACCGGTCGGATCGAGCAGTGCCTGGGTGGTGAAGCTGTTGATGCGGAATGGCGCATTACGCGGAATCAGCGGATCCGCCTTCGGCGCGGTGCCGATCAGACCGATGACGTTGTCGCCCAGGCCACCCATGGCCTCGGGGGATTCGGTGGCATTGACGGTAATGCCGTTGTGTTCGAAGTTCAGAACCTCAGCCATGGTTATTCAGCCTTCTTGGCGGCGGCTTTTTTAGCCGCGGTGGATGGAGAGGCCGATTCGGCAGCCTCGGTTTTCAGCGCCAGGCGACCAGCGCTACGTAACGCACTGGCCTCCACATCGAGCAGATGCAGTTCCTGGCCGATGCTCGACCAGTGACCACCCCCGGAGGGGAATGGGAGGAGCACGGTGTACGTTTGGCGTTCTGCCATTTCTGTTTCTCCATAAACGAAAAAGCCCCTTGGGTAAGGGGCTGTCGGGTGTTGTGTGTATGTTGTTTTGCGGATAAGAAAACGCCCCGGCGGTGCGGGGCGTTTATTGGGTTTGCTCGGCGATCCAGGGTGGTGCGACCAGGCGATGCTGAATGTCCGGAAAGTCCGGCGATTGAGGCCAATCCCGCAGCGCCTGCATATACACCAGCAGCTGCACAAATTGTTCGCCCGTGATCGTTGTCGGCACTTCGATTTCCAACTGATCTCGATGCCGTTCGCGCAGCCACTGGACCGCCGACAGCTCGGCGTCGCGCCACGTCCGCTCCTGTTCAATAAGCGAAGGCAACGTCGGGACTCTTGGAATGCAGCTGATAACACCGCCTGAATCAATAGCCCAGACCCCTTCTGTCTCTTGCAAGGTCTGTTTGAAGATCGAATCGCTGACCTTTACTGCGTCGTCGGGAATAGTCGCGTGAACAATAGAGTCAAAGCGAGCGCACAATTCTGAATCGGCGCCGAACTGCAAATACTTCATACCTACCCCCTTAGTAACCGAAGACTTTTACAAACGCCGGGTTGCCCGAGCCTACGGTGCTACCGTTGCCAAATGTGGCGGCTGCATTGGTGTAGCTGACCACCTCAAGAGTACCGGCCGCCAAGCCGTTGAACATGCCGCTAAACGCTAGAACGCCATTCGGAAAAGCGATCGGGTATGTCACCAGAGCTGTAAACGCGCCTGGCGCGATTGCTTGGGTTTTCATCCATTGCACGATGAATCCGCCAAGCCAACTTGGGAAAGCGATATAGCCGTTTGGTGTGAAGCTGTAGGCGAACCCGAACCGCAATTTCTTCGGTGTCACGATCGTTGCGTCATCCACACCAGCATTCACCTGAGCCTGAGTCGCTACCTTTGCCGTTCCCTGATTGCTCTCGGTCGCCTGAGCCGAAAGAGCGGCCAGCGAAGCAATGTCGATGTTTCCCTGATTGATCGGCGCATTCCAGGCCTTGATGCACCACATAACGGCAAGGTTGCGGGGGCGAGCTACGCCGAAAAGGTCCGGTCGTGTTGTCGTCGTGTTGATAGCAGTACCAGCGCCAGTTACCACGGAAGCATTTGGATATTGAGCCGCGACAACAGGGTCGGCCCCAATGTGTATCGGCCCAGCATTAGGGTTTGTGCTGACCGCTGAGCCCATGGTTTGCGGCGCAAGGCCGTCGAAATCACTGGCTACGAGAGTACCCAGCTGATAACTACCAATCGCTCGCGCTGCATCCACGCCGCGCCCATGGTCCCAACCACGCAGGAACTCGCCACGCGATTCCGGGAGACGGAAGTTGCCCGCACCTTCGCCGCCCGTGTTGAACGTGGTCCCCAGGTACGCCGCCAGGTCTGGATAGGTCGCAATGCTCTGCACACTGCCGTCAATCTCCAGAAACCCGGGCGGGAGCTTGTTCACCGGAAAGGCTGCCATGGTGCCAACCGGCAGTGCCGAAGCCTGGGCAATCATCGCCTCGATTTCAGACTTCGTGTAACTATCCTTGATACCAAAACCGGCCAACGTTTCCGGGTTAGTACCACCCGTAGCGCGACCGTACTTGTCGACCATCAGGCTCTTGTAAGTCCCAGCCTGAATCCCCGTTCTACCCACAAGCATTTCAAAGCTCAGCGCCGTAGTGCCCAGCGTGATCGGCCCGTTCGTGATCAGGTGCCAAAGCGAGTCACCATTCGCCGTGCCCTCCTCGACCATCACGGTCAAGTTTGGCGTCACCTTGGCGCTGGTATTGGCATCAGCCGCCCGCACCCACGCGCCATTAGCCGCAACATAAATGCCGTTATCCTTCGCCGCCGTTTGCGCCGTCACCAGCACACGCTGCCCGGAAAGCACCGCGACCCCGTCGATTTGCTGCGCACCACTCAGCACAATGTTTTCCGTGGTAGCCACGCGAACCGACTGCTTGCCATCAAGCTTGGCCAACTCATCAGCGAGATAGCCCATCACCCAGGCCCGTGTCGCCTTGACCACGGTGTCGTCGATCAGCAGCGTGACAATCGACGCATTGCTCGTCTCAAAAATCGAGCGAATGTAAAACTCTTTCCCCGAGCCCGACGTCGCCAGAACCGGCTTGAACGACTCTGGGTATTTGATGATGGCGTAGAGGATGCCCGTGTCGGTCCAGAGCCCGGCCTCACGCACATACCAACCGCCCTCTTCCGGCGGAATGGTCACTTCGGCCAGCAGCCAGCTGGGGTTGTTCTCATCCTGGAACAGCGCGTTGAGTGGCCCGCGCCACACTTCACGTTTGAGCGCGGTAGCGGTCGCGGCCGGGTTGTAAACCGCGCCGCCTCCGTCACCGACCGAAAGCTGAGACAGCTTGATCGGCACGCCCGCCGCCTTGCAGGCGGTTTCGTATGCGATCCCCGCATTGGTGAGCAGGGTGTAATAGTCGGCCATTTAGGACCCCTGAGGATAAATAGTGGATGTTTCAACGGCGTAAAGCCCGGCGGCCATAAAGGCCTGACCCGATACTTCGAGCCCTTCGATGACAATGGGATAAACCGTCGTCAGCTCACCGCACACCGTCGCCGCACCGAGGAAGTGACTGCCGAACGCGCTCAAGCCGACGGACACCGACAGCGTGTCGCGTTCGCTTTTGGCCTCTGCCAGGCGTCGGTCGAGACGTGCATCGATTTCTTCGCTGTAGGGCTGCTCGGTAAACGCCCGAACGGAAAAACTGTAGGGCGGGCCCGGAGGTGTCTGCTCGTACCAGGCGCGAATCTCAGGCATCAGCCGCAATCCTTTCGCGGCGTTTTCCAGCGCCTGTCGCGTACCGGCCTGCCGTGCCGTTGGCCAGGCGAGCTCGACCGTCAGACGCTTTTCCGTCTCGGCCGCCTCGGAGCTCCATTCGCTGACACCACGATCCGCCGCGAGATAGGGCAGGAACGCCAAGGGCGTCGCGGTCGGGTTCATCAGTTCGGGGAACGGCAGTGCGAGGCGATCGAGGACGGTGCCGAAAGCCAGATCGAGGGCTTTTTCCAGCGGTGAGCTGTTGGCCGGCAACAGGCTTGGACGAGGCGTTGGGTCACTCATAGCGTGAGCACCTCCACCTCGACACCGGTGCACCAAGGCGCTTCGAAGGCCGTCGTCACAATCGGCTCGACCGGTTCGAGAATCTCCAGCTGAACCGCGCCGGCGCTGTGCAGCGTGTAGTCGATCCAGCTCGGATCGACCCGCCCTTCCAGTCGATGACAGCTTTGGGCATACGCCTGCAGTTGCTGTTGTGCGGCCACCTTGGTCAGCCCGGAATCAGGGCCGGCATTGATCCTGGCGACGACTCGAATCCGGTAGTTCTTGATGTGGGCGCCCTGCACGGTGACCCGATCCGTTTCCGGCCGCACATCTGGCCGTTCGAAGTGCCGGCGCACACCGTCGAGCAACTCGTCGGACGCCGTGCCGTCACCCTCCCGCGAAAGGACGGTGACCATCACCTCGCCGGGTGCCGTGCGACGTCCGTTGCCGTCCTTGACCTGCGCCGCATAGCCGTCCGGATCGAAGGTATAAGTCACCGTCACCTCGCCCGGGGAGGCAGTTTCCACCTTCACCGCAGGACGCTCCCCGAGGGTGAACACCTCGCGGCGATACTGCATGCGAGAACCGGCGGCCGGTGCATGCGGTGCCAGGTAGTAACGCAATCTGGCGTCATCATCGCTCTCAAACACCGGAGCAATCGGCGGGAACGCCGCTGGATCGCCAGGGTCCAGCAACTGGCGCTCAAGGCCCATGTCCGCGAGACGGGCATCCAGGTTGCTGCCGGTCACCCACCAGGCCAGCATCTGCTTGATGCGGGCGTTGTATTTTCGTTCGTGGATTTGCAGGCGCACACAAAAGGCCTCAAGGGCCAGGGTCAGCAACTCGCTTTCATTTTCCAGGCTGACCTTGAGCTTTGCCGCACTCTCGGGAGCGCGGGCGCCGACGTACTCGACGACAAATGTCTTGAACTCTGCGAGCAGATCCTCGAACGCTTCGACGGTGACGATCGAAGGTTCGGCCAACTGGTTCTGGCCGGGTATCAACATACTCATGTCACCACCTCGAATGTCTGTTTGCGGTTTTTCCAGGTGCCGGCGAAACGCAACAGCAGTCCGGCACCCTGCCGGCTGGCAACAATCACCTGCGGCTGGAAATCACCAATGCCGTTTTGTTCGTTGTAAAACGCCTGCGCTGCGTGGCTCTGGGCAAGAATGAGCAGGTCGTCGCCGAGGTTCCGGCCCAGCAAGTCCGGGATCAGCGAGCCATACAAGGGACGCTTCTGCCGCGTGCCCAACGGTGTGGTCAGCGCCCGGGTCGCGCGCTGCACAAACTGCGGCCAGTCGTCGACCACCGCCCCGGTATTTCTATCGATTCCGATCATGGGAAACTCTTTATGCGGTACTGATGACGCGTCCCTGGTGATCCACCAGCGGGCCGCTCAGGTGCACACCGGATGCGTCGAGTCGCAAGCCGACCGCGCCCAGTTGCAGTTCGATGGACTCAGGCGTCATCGCAAGGCTCGCCGGGCCGAGATTCAACTCGAGCGCTTGGCGAGAACCGCTGAACGCCGCCGGGCCGTTTTTCCAGTGCAGGGCATGAAGGGCGTCGTCGTAACCGCTTTCAGTGCCATCCAGATAGAGACGACGCGTCAGCGAAGCCTGTGTCGAGGCGGGTGGGAACTGATCGCCGTTAAGCCCGAACAACGCTACTGATTGAGCGCTGCCCTCGCCGCCGCCATGGTTCAGCAACAGGCATTGCTCGCCGACCGAGGGGATCCTCGACTCGCTTTGAGCCCCGGCGCTGGGGTTGAAAAACCGGATCGCCGGCGTCAACAACTCACCGTGACGGACCTTGCACGTGTTGCTAGCCGCATCGACCTCCTGGCACACGCCAATGCGACAAAGGCTGTCGGTGCGCCGGTGCAAGTCTTCAAGTTCGGCCTCCATCTCGGCCAGACGCTCAATGATCGGGCCAAGCTGCTGACGTAAAAGCGCATCGAACATGGCTCAGTCCTCAAGTTCGGTGTATTGGTCTGGGTCGTCGATGTTCGAGACCTCCCAGGTGCGGGCGAATTTCGGGATGCCCAGCGGGTCGTCAAGCAGCAACGCGCCGAGGTACAGCGTCTGGGTGAAGGAAAGCGTCCAGGCGAGGTATTCCCGTGCATCGCTGATGAATATCGACGGCAAGGCATCGATGTTCATGGGCAGGTCGCATTGACTGCCTGGCAAACCCCATCGGTTATCCGTGACCAGGCCTTTGAGTACGCTGGCCAGATCGCCTGCGGCTAGCGCCGGGTCGTCCAATGTCGGCGGCACAATGATTTGCAACGAGACCGTCAGCACATGGGCGATGCGACCGTCATTGGCGCGGTCGCCGGCTGCATTGTGTTCGATGGCGATCAGGACCCACGCCTGATCGAACGTGCCGTCGAAGTCCTGACGACCTCCGACCTTTAAACCCAGGCCGGCCAAACGCAACGCGTCGGCAATGGCAAACAACAGCCGCGACGGCTTATCGATGTCGAGGGACATAAGAAACTTCCAGTTCAAATATCGAAGCGTTCAGCTGCGTCGGTGCATGCAGCGGACCGGAGTTGCCGGAACGGCAGATGAGTTGGCTTTATTGATCCGGACGCGAATCACGCGGTGGTACTTCGCACACGCCAATCCGCTTGGCGGCCCAACGCTCGTAAAGGCCAATGGCGACATCGGCGCCAGCCATCGCCGTGAGGCATCCGAAAGCACCGGCCGCCCAGATGGACATGCCCGCGGCGTACAGCAGCATGATGGCCGAGACCCCGCAGACCATGCAGGCCCCGGAGCGCAAGGCCAGGCGCCGCAGCAATGACCAGCCGCGGGCGCCCTCTTTGTCGGCACGCCACATTTCACCGGACACCCCGCCCACCAAGGCGAGCACGATGACCAGCCAGATCGGCATGTCCAGCAACGCTTGTTGCTCGTTTGTCATGTCACGCCTCCTGGGGGAGATTGGTGAATAAGGGAAATAGGTATTTCAGGGCATGTCGCTGACATGGCCACTGAAGAGGCGAGCCTTTTGAAGTTGATCGACGAAGAATTACAGTCGCTCAACGATGACGTTGTCGATAAAGGCGAAGTTCACGTACGGGTTCTGCTCGTTGGAAAAAGCCAGGGTTGTTTGAGCCGTGGTAGCAGTGAAGTCATACGTCATGGTGCTCCACTCGACAACGCTACCCTTGGCAACTGGCGTGCTGAAGACCGCAGTCTGACCGGCCACTTTCACTTGCACGACCCCCTCACCGGAGCGATTGGCGTACCGCGAATTACCCGCACTGAAAGTCAATCGGTACTTGGCGCCCACTACGGTGGCAAAGTTCTGCTGGATTCCACCGCCATTGCCATAAACGTAGTTAGCCAGATCGACAATCGCTGCGCCTTCCGCTGCCACAGAGCCAGGGATTGAGGCACGCACGTTGAAATACTCGGCACCCGACAGAAAGGTCGTCCAGCCCGTGATGAAGCTGGCTTTCGTCGTAGTGTCCAGTACACAGTTTTCGCTGCAGCCGGGTTGTTCGAAGCTGCCGTTAACCAGAAGGTTCGTCGCAGTAGCACTGCCAGCAGCACCGAAAAGGGCCAGGGCCAGCATCAGCAGGCCAATGATTTTTTTGAATACGGTCATGGTTTACCTATTGAGTCGAATGTATTGATTGCGCAGCGGTTGCTGCACAGGCAGTCCCCACTTGAGGGTCGATGTGCCTGACGGTCGGCAGGCATTCCAAAAAGCCCGGTCACCCAGGCTTTTCAGTAATGCGGTCCTTCGCGTTGACCTTTCGGCGCTACTGGCGCGGTACGGGTCCATTCAGATTGTTTTTCCGACCGCGGTCCCTGCCCGCCGGATAACTGCTTCTAGTGCTTTACGCTGCACACCCGGGTCAGTTGCCAACCCTCTGAACCGTTGAGGCCGGTTCATCGCTGCCTTTGTGATGGAACTAAAGAGCTTCGTTTCGAGCCGCTTTGTTGAGCGGCTTGAGACAAAGAATATGCATGGATGCATATACAGTCAATGCATAAATGCATTTATTTGTGCGCGAAAAATGCACTGACGCATTAAAGCCCCGCAGGCAAAGGCGTTGGCGGTTTTCGACAGGCGAAAAAAAACCCGCGCGGTGGCGGGTTTTATCTGACAGCGGTGCGGTTAACGGGCGTACATGCCCCACCAGAAGACGTGACCAAGGATGACGATCTGCTCTTCCTGGATTTCCTGGAAGGTGTAGTCCTCGTCCGGATGCTCATCGCGATTGAAGCTGCGCAGGCGAATCCCCGTAGGCAGGCGATAAAGCTGTTTAACCCGCAGCTGACCATTGTGGTTGATCGCATAAAGGTCGCCGTCGACGATATCGCCGATGCCGCACTTGCCGGCATTCACACCCACGGTGGCGCCGTCGCGCAGCACCGGCAACATGCTGTTGCCACGCACTGTCACGCATTTGGCCTGGTCGAACTGCACACCGTTGTGGCGCAAGCTGCGCTTGCCGAAGCGCAGGCTAGAGCGCTCGCTCTCTTCGATGACGAATCTTCCTGATCCAGCAGCCAATTCAACCTCGCGAAGAAAGGGGACCGACACCTCATCGTCATCGACGGGCGTATCGTCGTCCCACAGACTTATGTCCTTGAGTTCAGAATGCAGTTCATCGCGCCCGGCCTTGGCGGCTGGCGCGACATCCGCGCGGCCACGCAACTGATCGGTGCTCACGGCGAAGTACTCGGCGATCTTCGAGATGTGCTTATCCGAAGGATCGACGATCTTCCCGCTGAGGATCCGCGAGAGAGTGGATTGAGGCACGCCGGTGCGACGGTGAAGCTCCGTGGGGGAGATCCCGTGCTGATCGAGCAGCGCTCTTAAGACGGTAGAAACATTGCGTTTTTGCATAACGCGCATAGTGCTTGTTCTTTTGACACAAGACAAATGCTGTTTTGCATAATCAGCGCATAAACAGCAGAAATGCATCGCGCGGCTTTCATGCCTGCGTCGGGTGGACTGCCCATGGTAACCTTGCGCCCATCGCGGAAAAGCCGGGCCAATGTCCCTCCTTTGCCCTACACCTTTCAACGAATCTGCCTGATTATCCGATGAATAAAGCACTCTCCGATCTGTCCTCTCACACGCCGATGATGCAGCAATACTGGCGCCTGAAGAACCAGCACCCTGACCAGCTGATGTTCTATCGCATGGGTGACTTCTACGAGATCTTCTATGAAGACGCGAAGAAGGCCGCCAAGTTGCTGGACATCACCCTGACCGCCCGTGGGCAGTCGGCCGGTCAGGCGATTCCGATGTGTGGGATTCCTTACCACGCCGCGGAAGGTTACCTGGCGAAACTGGTGAAGCTCGGCGAATCGGTAGTGATCTGTGAGCAGGTCGGCGACCCGGCCACCAGCAAAGGGCCGGTCGATCGTCAGGTGGTGCGGATCATCACGCCGGGCACGGTCAGCGATGAAGCCTTGCTGGATGAGCGTCGGGATAACCTGATTGCAGCGGTGCTGGGTGACGAGCGCCTGTTCGGTTTGGCGGTGCTGGACATCACCAGCGGCAACTTCACCGTGCTGGAGATCAAGGGCTGGGAAAACCTGCTGGCGGAACTGGAGCGGGTCAATCCGGTGGAGCTGATGATCCCGGATGACTGGCCGAAGGATTTGCCGGCGGAAAAACGTCGTGGGGTTCGTCGCCGGGCGCCGTGGGATTTCGAACGCGATTCGGCGCTGAAAAGTCTCTGCCAACAATTCTCGACCCAGGACCTGAAAGGTTTTGGCTGCGAAAACCTGACCCTGGCCATCGGCGCCGCCGGTTGCCTGCTCAGCTACGCCAAGGAAACCCAGCGCACCGCCCTGCCCCATTTGCGCAGCCTGCGGCATGAACGCCTGGACGACACCGTGGTGCTGGACGGCGCGAGCCGTCGCAACCTGGAACTGGACACCAACCTGGCCGGCGGTCGCGATAACACCCTGCAATCGGTGGTCGATCGTTGCCAGACCGCCATGGGTAGCCGACTGCTGACCCGCTGGCTGAACCGCCCACTGCGTGATCTGACTGTATTGCTGGCGCGCCAGACCTCCATTACTTGCCTGCTCGACGGCTACCGTTTCGAAAAGCTGCAACCGCAGCTCAAGGAAATCGGTGACATCGAACGGATTCTGGCGCGGATCGGCCTGCGCAATGCTCGTCCTCGCGACCTGGCTCGTCTGCGTGACGCGCTCGGTGCGCTGCCAGAGCTGCAAGTAGCGATGACCGAACTTGAAGCGCCGCACATCATTCAACTGGCGAAGACCACCAGCACGTACCCGGAACTGGCGGCACTGCTGGAAAAAGCCATCATCGACAACCCGCCAGCCGTCATCCGTGATGGCGGCGTGTTGAAAACCGGTTACGACAGCGAACTCGATGATCTGCAATCGCTCAGCGAAAACGCCGGGCAATTCCTGATCGACCTCGAAGCGCGCGAGAAGGCCCGCACCGGTCTGTCCCACCTGAAAGTCGGTTACAACCGCATTCACGGTTACTTCATCGAGTTGCCGAGCAAGCAGGCCGAATCCGCGCCGGCAGACTACGTCCGCCGCCAGACGCTGAAAGGTGCCGAGCGTTTCATCACACCGGAACTGAAAGCGTTCGAAGACAAGGCACTGTCGGCCAAGAGCCGTGCCCTGGCCCGCGAGAAGATGCTCTACGAAGCGCTGCTCGAAGACCTGATCGCCCAGTTGCCACCGCTACAAGACACCGCTGCCGCACTGGCCGAACTGGACGTGCTGAGCAACCTTGCCGAGCGTGCGCTGAACCTCGACCTGAACTGCCCGCGTTTCGTCAGTGAGCCGTGCATGCGTATCAGCCAGGGTCGTCACCCGGTGGTCGAGCAAGTGCTGACCACGCCGTTCGTGGCCAACGACCTGAGCCTCGACGACAATACCCGCATGCTGGTAATCACCGGTCCGAACATGGGCGGTAAATCCACCTACATGCGTCAGACCGCATTGATCGTGCTGCTGGCGCACATCGGCAGTTTTGTGCCGGCAACCAGCTGCGAATTGTCCCTGGTGGACCGGATCTTCACCCGGATCGGCTCCAGCGATGACCTGGCGGGCGGGCGTTCGACTTTCATGGTCGAAATGAGCGAAACCGCCAACATTCTGCACAACGCCACCGAGCGCAGCCTGGTGCTGATGGACGAAGTGGGTCGCGGCACCAGCACTTTCGACGGCCTGTCCCTGGCCTGGGCGGCGGCCGAACGCCTGGCGTCTCTGCGGGCTTACACGCTGTTCGCCACCCATTACTTCGAGCTGACAGTGCTGCCGGAAGCCCAACCGCTGGTGGCCAACGTGCACCTCAATGCCACCGAGCACAACGAACGCATCGTGTTCCTGCACCACGTGTTGCCGGGGCCTGCCAGCCAGAGCTACGGCCTTGCCGTTGCACAGTTGGCCGGCGTGCCGAGCGAAGTGATCGTGCGCGCTCGCGAGCACCTGGGTCGACTGGAAGCTACCGCACTGCCTCACGAAGCTCCGAAGCCAGGCAAAGGCAAACCGGCCGCGCCGCAGCAAAGCGACATGTTCGCCAGCCTGCCGCATCCGGTGCTGGATGAACTGGCCAAGCTGGATCTGGATGACATGACGCCGCGTCGCGCCCTCGAAATGCTCTATACATTAAAGACACGGATCTAACGCACTTGCCTGCAAGCTGTTAGAATCTCGCGCGGTTTGGGATGCTGCAGGCTAATAGCCTGGCCTGCAGACTATCGCTCCCAAACCTGGCGACCCCAACGTGAAGGGGCTCCGCTGCCGCCGCCTGAGGAGAGAACTAGAAATGACCTTCGTCGTCACCGACAACTGCATCAAGTGCAAGTACACCGACTGCGTAGAAGTCTGTCCGGTGGACTGCTTTTACGAAGGCCCGAACTTCCTGGTGATTCACCCGGATGAGTGCATCGACTGCGCACTGTGCGAACCAGAATGCCCTGCCGTGGCCATCTTCTCCGAAGATGAAGTCCCGGAAGAGATGCAGGAATTCATCCAGCTGAACGTTGAGCTGGCAGAAATCTGGCCCAACATCACCGAGAAGAAAGAATCGCTGCCCGATGCCGAAGAGTGGGATGGCGTCAAAGGCAAGATCAAAGACCTTGAGCGCTGATTAACCCCGCGTTCTCGAAAAGGCCCCTTGCGGGCCTTTTTTTGTTTTTCCAAGATCAAAAGATCGCAGCCTTCGGCAGCTCCTACACGGGCTTCGTGTACACATGTAGGCGCTGCCGAAGGCTGCGATCTTTTGACTTTGCTGCAGGCAAAAAAAGGGGCGGTTTGACCCGCCCACATTTTTTCCCTATTCCCTGTATTCCTTTTTCATCGTCCTGATGAATCGCCTCCTGCGATGTCCTTTCCCCTCATCCTTGAAGGGGGTGTCTGTCCGTCGACACAACCCAGATACTAGTGAATTCCCCGACAAGAGCAATTGCCCTCCCGGGCTGAAATCGCTTGTCATATGCCGTTAATTTAAAAAAATAAGCCTGTTAATCAGGTAGATAAGCTGTATTCGCGTAGGGATATGGACGACTGCCCCCCTGTAAAAATAACGAACACTTACGAAAGAGTAAGTAAAAACTTACAGCGCGAGACTACAAACCTGAGTTGATTGCCAAGTAACAAAAAGCCCCGAACCAGTCGGGGCTTTTTTATTGCTGACTCAGCGAATGGCTTATTGAAACAGCGACTCGCTCGACAGGCCGTTCTTCTCGAGAATCTCCCGAAGACGCTTCAGGCCTTCCACCTGAATCTGTCTGACCCGTTCCCGGGTCAGGCCGATTTCCAGGCCTACATCTTCAAGCGTACTGCTCTCGTGCCCACGCAAGCCGAAGCGGCGTATCACCACCTCGCGTTGCTTGTCGGTCAGCTCGGAGAGCCATTGATCAATGCTCTGGGACAGGTCGTCATCCTGCAGCAATTCGCATGGATCGGTTGGACGGTCATCGGTAAGGGTGTCCAGCAGGGTTTTATCCGAATCCGGACCCAGCGAGACGTCGACCGAAGAAACCCGCTCGTTCAGGCCGAGCATGCGCTTGACCTCGCCCACCGGTTTTTCCAGCAGGTTGGCGATTTCTTCGGGTGAGGGTTCGTGATCGAGTTTTTGCGTCAGCTCCCGTGCAGCCCGAAGGTACACATTGAGCTCTTTGACCACATGGATCGGCAACCGGATGGTCCGGGTCTGATTCATGATTGCGCGCTCGATGGTCTGACGAATCCACCAGGTCGCGTAGGTCGAAAAGCGGAAGCCGCGTTCGGGGTCGAACTTCTCTACCGCCCGGATCAGCCCGAGGTTGCCCTCTTCGATCAGGTCCAGCAGCGACAGACCACGATTGACGTAACGTCGGGCGATTTTCACCACCAGCCGCAGGTTGCTTTCAATCATGCGTTTGCGCCCGGCCGGATCTCCACTTTGCGACAGGCGCGCAAAATGAACTTCTTCTTCGGGGGACAGCAGAGGGGAAAAGCCAATTTCATTGAGGTACAGCTGCGTGGCATCGAGCGCACGCGTGTAGTCAATGTACTTGTGTTGCTTTAACGAGGCGGAGTGTTTGGATTTGGCACGAACGGAAGGTGGAGCAGCCCCTTCATCATTCGACATCGAATCCGTACCGATGCCGGTCTCCATCAGGAGAACCTCATCGTCGATGTCAAACTCCGGCACTTCTTTACTGAGAGCCATTGTTATAGTCCTTTGGTGAGTTCGACCTCAAGCTCAAGCGGCGCCTTTATCCTTGGCAACGCTGGAGCCTGTTCCCTCTACGTGACGGAACAGGCTGGTAACAAATCAACGACGTGGCAGGAACTGCAGCGGATCTACAGGTTTACCTTGTCGGCGAATCTCAAAATGCAGTTTCACCCGGTCTGTACCCGTTGACCCCATTTCGGCAATTGTCTGTCCGACCTTGACCTGCTGCCCCTCCCGAACCAACAGCCTGCGGTTATGTCCGTAGGCACTGACGTAGGTATCGCTGTGTTTGATGATGACTAATTCGCCGTAGCCCCTTAAGCCACTCCCGGCGTATACCACCGTCCCATCAGACGCAGCTAAAACAGGCTGTCCCAAATCTCCGGCGATATCAATTCCTTTATTCAAACTACCGTTTGAAGAGAATTTTCCAATCAGAATGCCATTAGATGGCCATCCCCAGCCGGTCGGGGCCGGGCCTGCGGGGGGCATCGGAGCGGGTGCCGGCTTGTTCGCGACGGACGGTACAACCACTGCCGTGTCCGTGGTCGCACCTGTTACCGGACGACGAAACACCGTGGTTTTACTCGATGACGAAGGTGTGGAACTGGACGAGCTGACTACCGTTGTCGGCGCTGTCGGCGTTGAACCGGTGCGACCGTCAAAGCGAATCGTCTGACCCGGATGGATCGTGTAAGGCGTAGGAATGTTGTTGCGTGCCGCGAGAGCCTTGTAGTCCCAGCCGTAGCGAAAGGCGATGGAGAACAACGTATCTTTAGGTCGGACCACGTACTGACCCGTGGTCACTGCCGGACGCTGGGCGACGGCATTGTTGCGATCGACGACGCGCACGTCGCTCGACTTGTTGCTGGAACAACCGACCAGCAAGGTACTCAAGACAAGGCCAGTCACCAGGCGCTGAAAGCTCGTTATACCCATTCGCTGCGCAATGACTGTGAGACTCACCCGCCGCTCCCTTTGTGGTGGCTGAAAATGTGGATCGCCGTGTTCCGGCATGAAATGTCGCAAGTATAACGGGCCGTGCAGGCTTTACCTTTAATGAAGCGAGTTGTGTTCGCGCACACGTTTGCTGCCTGACGATGAATCCCGTTTAACCGATCGATGCCGCTGTAAGACAGGGGCAATCGAAGAGAATTCAGCGTGCTGAAACAAATGCTCAGGCCAGTGGCCCATTGAGCAATGGAACGAAGCGCACCGCCCCCAGAACACGCCTGGAAAACCCGTGTTCTTCGCGGATGATCAGCATCAATTGTTGAACCTCACCGGACCCGACCGGAATCACCAGTCGCCCCCCCGGCGCCAACTGATCGAGCAGAGCCTGAGGTACGTCGGTCGCCACTGCAGTCACGATGATGCCATTGTACGGCGCCAGCGCGGGCCAGCCTTCCCAGCCATCACCCCAGCGGAACACTACGTTGCGCAGATTGAGCTCAACCAGGCGTTCCTTGGCCCGGTCCTGCAAAACCTTGATGCGCTCGACCGAAAACACCCGCTCGACCAGTTGCGACAGCACCGCCGTCTGGTAGCCCGAACCGGTACCGATCTCCATCACCTTGTCCAGCGGGCCGGCCTCCAGCAGCAACTCGCTCATACGGGCCACCATATAAGGCTGGGAGATGGTCTGGTTATGCCCGATCGGCAGCGCGGTATCTTCGTAAGCGCGATGGGCCAGCGCCTCGTCGACGAACAGGTGACGCGGTGTACGGCGGATGACTTCCAGCACCTTGGCGTTGGAAACCCCCTCTTCATACAGGCGCTGAATGAGGCGTTCGCGGGTCCGTTGAGAAGTCATCCCGATGCCGCGACGCAGAATATCGTCTTGTTCACGAGCCATTAGCGCAACCCCTCCAGCCAGCCATCGAGACTTCTGAAGGCATCATTGAAGGTGCGATCCAGTTGCAGTGGCGTGATTGAAACATAGCCCTGCATTACCGCATGAAAATCAGTGCCCGGGCCGCCATCCTCAGCGTCCCCCGCCGCGGCGATCCAGTAACCGGATTTGCCGCGTGGGTCGACCACTTTCATCGGTGCCGCCGCACGTGCGCGATGCCCGAGGCGGGTCAGCTGAATTCCGCGGATGTGGTCCAGCGGCAAATTGGGAATGTTCACGTTCAGTACCGTGCGCGGTGGCAGGTCAAGATCAGCGTGGGCTTCTACCAGTTTGCGCGCAAAGTAGGCGGCTGTGGGAAGGTTGTCTACTTGTCGTGAGACCAACGAAAAGGCAAACGAAGGGCGCTCCAGGAATCGCCCTTCAAGGGCGGCCGCCACGGTGCCGGAATAAAGCACATCGTCCCCCAGGTTGGCGCCCAGGTTGATACCGGAAACCACCATGTCCGGTTCGCGCTCCAGCAAGCCATTAAGGCCCAGGTGCACGCAATCGGTGGGTGTGCCATTGAGGCTGATAAAGCCATTGGCCAGGGTTTGCGGGTGCAACGGACGGTCGAGCGTCAGCGAGCTGCTGGCGCCGCTTTTGTCCTGGTCGGGGGCGATAACCACGCATTCGGTGTAATCCGCCAGCGCAGCATAAAGCGCGGCGAGACCGGGTGCGGTTACCCCATCGTCGTTAGAAATCAGAATACGCATGGGCTGTCCGTCTGCCCCACCGGCACCAGATCGACGAGTTCGCGCACCAATACAGTGGCGAAGCATCCGGCCGGCAGGACGAATTCCAGTTGCAGAATGTCAGGCTCGGGATAATGCCACGTCAACCCACCAATGGGCAGCCGCAGGATGCGACGTTCGTGGCTCATTCCGGCGTTAATCAACCAATCGCGCAAGTCTGCCTCGCGAGCGGCGATTGCCTGCTCCAGTTCATGGACCGCGCCCGTGGCCGGCGAGTCACCTTCGCCCCACTGCGGACCGGTTGGGTGCAGGTCGAGAATGGCCAGACGCGGGTCGCTGCACTCGGCCTCACCTGCCGGGAAGAAACTGCGGCTGTCGGTGAACGCCAGCAGATCGCCGACCTGGGCACGCTGCCAGGAACCGTCCGCGACGCGCGCCGCCAACACCTGATTGAACAGAAAACTGCGAGCAGTGGAGAGTAGCCGAGAACGCACATTGCGCTGTTCCGGCAAGGCCTTGCGGGCGGCCCATGCGCGAGCATCGACCACATTGCCGCCGTCAAACCCGAAACGCTGGGCGCCGAAATAATTGGGAATACCTTGCTTGGCGATCAGTTGCAGACGCGCTTCGATCGCCGCTTTGTCGCCCGCGAATTGCGTCAGGCGCAAAGTGAAACCATTGGCCGAGTGGGCACCGCGTTGCAGCTTACGTTTGTGCCGACCGGTCTTGAGGATTTTCAGTGTGTCGTTTTCTGCCGTCGACAGATCAGGGTCGGCCTTGCCCGGCAGTTGCACGCTGAACCACTGGCGAGTCAGCGCCTGACGATCCTTGAGCCCCGCGTAACTGACAGTGCGCAATGGAACGCCCGCGGCCTTGGCGATCCGCCGCGCCGCTTCTTCAGTATTCAGACCGCGCTTCTCCACCCAGATCCACAGGTGCTCGCCATCGCCACTGAGGGGGATATTGAGGACTTCATCAACCTGGAAATCTTCCGCCGTCGCCTTCAATACCGCAGTGCCGAGGGCCTCACCATAGGCCCGAGGGCCGAGCAATTGCAGTTCGTTCATGCGCGCAGCAACAAGGCAACGGAGTGCACGGCAATGCCTTCTTCGCGACCGACAAAGCCGAGCTTTTCAGTGGTGGTAGCTTTCACGTTCACTTGATCCAACTCAACTTGAAGATCCGCGGCAATCAGCGCGCGCATCAATTCGATATGCGGGGCCATTTTCGGCGCCTGGGCGACAATGGTGTTGTCAACGTTGCCGACCTTCCAGCCCTTGGCGTGGATCAGTGCGACGACGTGACGCAACAGCACACGGCTGTCGGCGCCTTTGAATGTTGGGTCGGTGTCCGGGAAATGCTTGCCGATATCACCCAGCGCAGCGGCGCCGAGCAAGGCATCGCTCAAGGCGTGCAGCAAGACGTCACCGTCGGAGTGAGCGAGCAGCCCGAAGCCGTGTGCAATACGCACACCGCCCAGAGTAATGAAATCGCCTTCAGCGAAACGGTGCACATCATAGCCGTGGCCAATACGCATAAAAAAACGCCCCGATTTTTGTCAGGGCGTGATTCTACCTGCTTTGTCGGACATTAGGGTCTGTTGACGTTTGGTGGCGAGCCGCGCTGCAGTGCCAAGTTGTGCGAGGCAAGGCGCGGGATGCAGCCAATGGTTGTTCCCTTGGCAAATCCCGCAACGCAGCATCGCGCAACTTGGCGCGCAACGCGGCCGTCACCGAACGTCAACAGACCCTACGCGCTTAGAGCATGCGCGTGATGTTGCAAGTGGTCGTCGATGAAGCTGGCGATGAAGAAATAGCTGTGGTCGTAGCCCGGTTGCAGGCGCAACGTCAGCGGATGACCGGCCAGTTTGGCCGCCTGTTGCAAGGCTTCAGGCTTGAGCTGGGTGGCCAGGAAATCGTCACGATCTCCTTGGTCGACCAGCAACGGCAGCTTCTCGTCGGCCTCGGCGATCAACGCACAGGCATCCCACTCGCGCCATTTCGAACGGTCTTCTCCCAGGTAACGGGAAAAGGCTTTCTGACCCCACGGGCAATCCATCGGATTGTTGATCGGCGAGAACGCCGACACCGACTGATAACGTCCCGGATTGCGCAATGCGCAAACCAGCGCGCCGTGGCCACCCATCGAATGACCACTGATGCCGCGCTTGTCCGATGCCGGGAAATGAGCTTCGACCAATGCCGGCAATTCCTGCACGACATAGTCATGCATCCGATAGTGCCGGGACCACGGTTCCTGCGTGGCATTCAGATAAAACCCGGCGCCAAGACCGAAGTCCCAGGCGCCATCCGGATCACCCGGCACATCAGGCCCGCGAGGGCTGGTGTCCGGTGCAACGATGATCAACCCCAGCTCGGCAGCCATGCGCATGGCGCCGGCCTTTTGCATGAAGTTTTCGTCGGTGCAGGTCAGGCCGGACAACCAGTACAGCACCGGCAACTTGCCGCCCTGCTCCGCTTGCGGCGGCAGGTACACGGCGAACACCATGTCGCAGCCAAGCACGTCGGAACGGTGCCGGTAACGTTTGTGCCAGCCGCCGAAGCTTTTCTGGCAGGAGATATTTTCCAGGCTCATGAGCGACCTCAGAAATGGATGACGCTACGGATGCTTTTGCCTTCGTGCATCAGGTCGAATGCCTTGTTGATATCTTCCAGGCCCATGGTGTGGGTGATGAAGGTATCCAGCGGGATTTCGCCGGTCTCGGCCATTTCGACATAGCTTGGCAACTCGGTACGGCCGCGCACGCCGCCGAACGCCGAACCGCGCCAGACTCGACCGGTGACCAATTGGAATGGACGGGTGGAGATTTCCTGACCGGCACCGGCCACACCGATGATCACCGACTCGCCCCAACCTTTGTGGCAGCACTCAAGTGCCGCACGCATCAACTGGACGTTGCCGATGCACTCGAAGGAAAAATCGACGCCGCCGTCAGTCATGTCGACGATGACTTCCTGGATCGGACGATCGAAGTCTTTCGGGTTCACGCAGTCGGTTGCACCCAACTGCTTGGCGATTTCGAATTTGGCCGGGTTGATGTCGATGGCGATGATGCGACCAGCCTTGGCCTTGACCGCACCTATGACTGCCGACAGACCGATGCCGCCAAGGCCGAAAATGGCGACGGTGTCACCCGGTTTCACCTTCGCCGTATTGATGACCGCGCCGATGCCGGTGGTGACACCGCAACCCAGCAGGCAGACTTTTTCCAGCGGCGCTTCTTTAGGAATTTTGGCGACGGAGATTTCCGGCAGCACGGTGTACTCGGAGAACGTCGAGGTGCCCATGTAGTGGAAAATCGGCTGGCCCTTGTAGGAAAAACGCGTAGTGCCGTCCGGCATCAGGCCTTTGCCCTGAGTCGCACGAATGGCCTGGCAGAGGTTGGTTTTGCCTGAAAGGCAGAATTTGCACTGGCGGCATTCCGGGGTGTACAGCGGAATCACATGATCGCCGACGGCGACGGAGGTCACGCCCTCGCCGATCGCTTCAACCACCGCGCCACCTTCGTGACCGAGGATCGACGGGAAAATACCTTCCGGATCAGCACCCGACAGCGTGTAGGCGTCGGTATGGCAGACACCGGAGGCAACCACACGCAGCAAAACTTCACCGGCCTTGGGCATGGCGACATCGACTTCAACGATCTCGAGGGGTTTCTTGGCCTCGAAGGCAACGGCGGCGCGCGACTTGATCATGCTGACTCTCCAGTGAATAAAAACGAGACAAGGAGTGTAATACACGGCCCAACGATGAATAATCGGGACAAATGCAAAATATTATTGCCGTACAGGGATAATCCTTCATGTCCGATAATCGCTGGGAAGGTATCGACGAGTTCGTCGCCGTGGCCGAGTGCAGCCAGTTCACCGCCGCGGCCGAGCGACTCGGGGTTTCGTCCTCCCATGTCAGTCGACAAATCGTACGCCTGGAAGAACGCCTGCAAACCCGTCTCCTTTACCGCAGTACTCGCCGGGTCACCCTGACGGAGGCCGGGCAAACATTTCTGCAACATTGCCAACGGTTACAGGACGGTCGCGAAGAAGCGCTGCGGGCTGTCAGCGACCTGACCAGTGAGCCCAAAGGCATGCTGCGCATGACCTGCGCCGTGGCCTATGGCGAGCGATTCATCGTGCCGCTGGTGACGCGTTTCATGGGGCTTTATCCGCAACTTCGAATTGATATAGAACTGAGCAATCGTCAACTCGATCTCGTACACGAAGGCCTGGACTTGGCGATCCGCCTCGGCCGTCTCCAGGACTCGCGACTGGTAGCGTCACGCCTGGCACCACGGCGCATGTATCTGTGCGCATCACCGTCCTACCTGGAACGGTATGGTCGCCCACACAGTTTGTCGGAACTGAGCCGCCACAACTGTCTCATCGGCAGCTCGGACATTTGGCAACTGGAACAGAACGCACGGGAATTTTCCCAGCGGGTGCAGGGAAACTGGCGCTGCAACAGTGGGCAAGCGGTATTGGATGCGGCGCTGCAAGGGGTTGGTTTGTGTCAGCTGCCGGACTATTACGTGCTGGAGCATCTGAAAAACGGCAACCTGATATCGCTGCTGGAAGCCCACCAACCGCCGAACACCGCCGTGTGGGCGCTTTATCCACAGCAGCGGCATCTTTCGCCGAAGGTGCGCAAGTTGGTGGATTATTTGAAGGATGGGTTGGCGTTAAGGCCGGAGTACAGGGTGTGAGGGTTTGAAGATCAAAAGATCGCAGCCTCGTTTCACTCGTCAGCTCCTACAAAGACCCGAGATATCGCGGTGAACGCAGACAATGTAGGAGCTGACGAGTGAAACGAGGCTGCGATCTTTTAGCGGCGGTTAGCCCAACGCTGCCGCAGCCATTCGAGGTCTTCGGGGCGAGTGATCTTGAGGTTGTCGGATCGCCCTTCGATCAGGCGCGGCGCCAGACCCGCCCACTCCATGGCCGAAGCTTCGTCGGTGATGACCGCATCGGCCACCAGACTGTCGGCCAATGCCCGATGCAACGCACCCAGGCGAAACATCTGTGGCGTATAAGCCTGCCAGATCACACGGCGATCCACGGTTTCGACGACACGGCCCTGCTTGTCGACCCGCTTGAGGGTATCGCGTGCCGGAACCGCCAGCAGTCCACCCACTGGATCATCCGCCAACTCACTCAGCAACTTGTCCAGATCATCACGGCCCAGATTTGGCCGCGCAGCATCGTGCACCAACACCCAGTCGTCATCGTCCGCACCCAGCGCATGCAAATGCAGCAACGCATTGAGCACTGACCCGGAACGCTCGGCCCCGCCGTCAACGCGTTGAATACGCGAATCGCGAGCACATGCCAGGTTCGGCCAGTAAGGATCATCAATAGCAAGACTGACCACCAATCCCTTCAGGGAAGGATGATCAAGGAAACAGCCCAGGCTGTGTTCGAGAATAGTGCGCCCGCCCAGTTGCAGGTATTGCTTGGGACGATCCGCAGCCATACGGGCACCGACGCCCGCGGCAGGAATTATGGCCCAGAAGGCCGGTAACGAGGGGTTCATTGAGCCAACTGGTAAAGGGTTTCACCGTCCTTGACCATGCCCAACTCATGACGAGCCCGCTCTTCAACGGTCTCCATGCCTTTTTTCAATTCACTGACTTCGGCGTCCATGACCCGATTGCGCTCCAGCAACCCTTCATTCTCAGCGTGTTGATCCGCGATCTGCTGAGTCAGTTCGGCCACTTGCGCCAGACTGCCATTACCCACCCACAGGCGGTATTGCAGGCCAGCCAGCAGCAGGAGCAAGACGAGGAACAACCAATTGGGACTGCGCATCGAATATCGGGTATCCAGTGAAAAAAGACAGCCATGCCAAAACTTTGAAGCTACTGATAGCACGAAGCCTGGAAGACCCAGGCTTGTACTCTTAAGGCATCAGATTAGTGGCAAAAACGTCGCTGTAGCGATTTTTCCGACACAATCCGGTGTCTTTTTACCAGTTAACGATTAACCGCGGAACTCGCTGCGACCGTTGTACTTGGCTTTGCCATTCAACTGCTCTTCGATACGCAGCAGTTGGTTGTACTTGGAAACGCGATCCGAACGGCACAGGGAACCGGTCTTGATCTGGCCAGCCGCGGTGCCCACAGCCAGGTCGGCAATGGTCGAATCTTCGGTTTCGCCGGAGCGGTGCGAGATCACGGCGGTGTAACCGGCGGCCTTGGCCATCTGGATGGCTTCCAGGGTTTCGGTCAGGGTGCCGATCTGGTTGAACTTGATCAGGATCGAGTTGGCGATCTTTTTATCGATGCCTTCTTTCAGGATCTTGGTGTTGGTCACGAACAGGTCGTCACCTACCAGCTGGGTTTTCTCGCCGATCTTGTCGGTGAGGATTTTCCAGCCAGCCCAGTCGGACTCGTCCAGGCCATCTTCGATGGAGATGATCGGGTAACGCTCGGTCAGGCCTTTGAGGTAGTCGGCGAAACCTTCAGCGGTGAACACCTGGCCTTCGCCGGACAGGTTGTATTTACCGTCTTCATAGAACTCGCTCGCGGCGCAGTCCAGTGCCAGGGTCACATCGGTGCCCAGCTTGTAACCGGCATTGGCCACAGCTTCGGAGATCACTTTCAACGCGTCTTCGTTGGAAGCCAGGTTCGGTGCGAAACCACCTTCGTCACCCACGGCAGTACTCAGGCCACGGGCCTTCAGAACGGCTTTGAGGTGATGGAAAATCTCGGTGCCCATGCGCAGACCTTCCGAGAAAGACTTGGCGCCAACCGGCTGAACCATGAATTCCTGGATGTCGACGTTGTTATCGGCGTGCTCGCCACCGTTGATGATGTTCATCATCGGAACCGGCATCGAGTAAACACCCGGGGTGCCGTTCAGGTTGGCGATGTGAGCGTACAGCGGCAGGTCCTGGTCCTGTGCTGCTGCCTTGGCCGCGGCCAGGGAAACGGCGAGGATTGCGTTAGCGCCCAGGGAACCTTTGTTTTCAGTACCGTCGAGCTTGATCATCGCGTGATCCAGCGCTTTCTGGTCGCTTGGGTCTGTACCTTTCAACAGGTCACGAATCGGACCGTTAATGTTGGCGACGGCTTTCAGAACGCCTTTGCCCAGGTAACGGCTCTTGTCGCCATCACGCAGCTCGAGCGCTTCACGCGAGCCAGTGGAAGCACCGGACGGCGCGCAAGCGCTACCGATGATGCCGTTATCGAGAAGCACGTCAGCTTCCACGGTGGGGTTGCCACGGGAGTCGAGAACTTCACGACCTTTGATGTCGACGATTTTTGCCATTGTTGTAAACACTCCAAAGTTGACGAAAACGACGCAGCTGAAGGAAATCTTTTATCGCCGGCAAGTAGATGTGCAACGGGCAGACTTGCGGACGATAAGGCTCAGGCCCGAGGGCCTGAGCAACAAATCGTGCGGTACTTTACCGGAGAAATAAGAATTACGCGGTTTCTACCGTCGGAAAACTCTTCACCAGTTCGTCCAAAGCTTTGAGCTGGGCCAGGAATGGCTCCAGTTTATCCAGACGCAAGGCGCAAGGGCCGTCGCATTTGGCGTTGTCCGGGTCCGGGTGGGCTTCGAGGAACAGGCCGGCCAACGACTGACTCATGCCGGCCTTGGCCAGGTCGGTGACCTGGGCGCGACGACCACCAGCGGAATCGGAGCGACCACCGGGCATTTGCAGCGCGTGGGTCACGTCGAAGAACACCGGGTATTCGAACTGCTTCATGATGCCGAAGCCGAGCATGTCGACGACCAGGTTGTTGTAGCCGAAGCTCGAACCGCGTTCGCAGAGGATCAACTGATCGTTACCCGCTTCCACGCATTTGCTCAGGATGTGTTTCATTTCCTGAGGCGCGAGGAACTGGGCTTTCTTGATGTTGATCACCGCACCGGTCTTGGCCATCGCGACCACAAGGTCGGTCTGGCGCGACAGGAAGGCCGGCAGCTGGATGATGTCGCAGACTTCAGCGACGACCGCGGCCTGATCAGGTTCGTGGACGTCAGTGATGATCGGCACGCCGAAGGCTTGCTTGATGTCCTGGAAAATCCGCATGCCCTCTTCCAGGCCGGGGCCACGGTAAGAGGTCACGGACGAACGGTTGGCCTTGTCGAAACTGGCCTTGAACACGTAAGGGATACCGAGTTTCCCGGTAACCTTCACGTACTCTTCGCAGACCTGCATCGCCATGTCGCGGCTTTCCAGCACGTTCATGCCACCGAACAGCACCATTGGCTTGTCGTTGGCAATCTCGATATCGCCTACACGGATGATCTTCTGCGCCATCGGATTTACGCCTTCTTCTGGTGTTGAACCAAAGCTGCTTTAACGAAACCGCTGAACAACGGGTGACCGTCGCGTGGTGTCGAGGTGAACTCAGGGTGGAACTGGCAAGCGACGAACCAAGGATGATCCGGAGCTTCGACCACTTCAACCAGCGCGCCATCACCAGAACGACCGGAGATTTTCAGACCGGCCTCGATGATTTGCGGCAGCAGGTTGTTGTTCACTTCGTAGCGATGACGGTGACGCTCGACGATCACGTCCTTGGCGTAGCAATCGTGCACCAGGGAGCCCGGCTCAAGCAGGCAATCCTGGGCGCCGAGGCGCATGGTGCCGCCCAGGTCGGACGCTTCGGTACGGATTTCGACTGCGCCGGTGGCATCTTCCCACTCGGTGATCAGACCCACGACCGGGTGACCGCTGGTGCGATCGAACTCGGTGGAGTTGGCGTCTTTCCAGCCCATGACGTTACGAGCGAACTCGATCACGGCCACTTGCATGCCCAGGCAGATGCCCAGGTACGGAACCTTGTTTTCGCGAGCGTATTGAACGGCAGTGATCTTGCCTTCCACGCCACGCAGACCGAAGCCGCCAGGTACCAGGATCGCGTCGACACCTTCCAGCAGCGCGGTGCCCTGGTTTTCGATGTCTTCGGAATCGATGTAGCGCAGATTGACCTTGGTGCGGTTGCTGATGCCGGCGTGACTCATCGCTTCGATCAGCGACTTGTAGGCATCGAGCAATTCCATGTACTTGCCGACCATGGCGATGGTGACTTCGTGCTCAGGGTTGAGCTTGGCGTCGACCACGGCTTCCCACTCGGACAGATCAGCACCGCCGCATTGCAGGCCGAAACGCTCGACAACAAAATCATCCAGGCCCTGGGAGTGCAGGATGCCCGGGATCTTGTAGATGGTGTCGGCGTCTTCCAGTGCAATCACCGCACGTTCTTCAACGTTGGTGAACTGCGCGATCTTGCGACGCGAGGAGATATCGATCGGGTGATCGGAGCGGCACACCAGCACGTCAGGTTGCAGGCCGATGGAACGCAGTTCCTTGACCGAGTGCTGGGTTGGCTTGGTTTTGGTTTCGCCGGCAGTGGCGATGTACGGCACCAGCGTCAGGTGCATCAGCATCGCGCGCTTGGCGCCGACTTCGAAACGCAACTGACGGATCGCTTCGAGGAACGGTTGCGACTCGATGTCACCGACGGTGCCGCCGATCTCGACCATGGCCACGTCGGCATCGCCGGCGCCCTTGATGATCCGGCGCTTGATCTCGTCGGTGATGTGCGGGATCACCTGGATGGTGGCGCCCAGGTAATCACCACGGCGCTCTTTGCGCAGGACGTGTTCGTAGACACGGCCGGTGGTGAAGTTGTTGTTCTGGGTCATGGTCGTGCGGATGAACCGCTCGTAGTGGCCCAGGTCCAGGTCGGTCTCGGCGCCGTCGTGGGTGACGAACACTTCACCGTGCTGGAACGGGCTCATGGTGCCCGGATCGACGTTGATGTACGGATCCAGCTTCAGCATGGTGACCTTAAGTCCCCGCGCCTCCAGGATGGCCGCCAATGAAGCCGATGCAATGCCTTTCCCCAAAGAAGAAACAACACCGCCCGTGACGAATATGTAGCGCGTCATGAAAAACCCTAGAAGTCTGCGTTAAAGCGGTCCGAGCCGCCGGGGAAAGCGAAGGAAGGCCGAAGCCCCCGATCACCTGCATTAATCACAGTGCAACCTTCGAAAAAACCGCCGCGTTGGGACAGACCGGGAGATGAAACACCGGTACGTTGCTCGCTACACATTTTTTGGAATCGCCCAGCAAAGACTGCTTGGTAATCGGCAACTCCTGCAATTCAGGCGAATCCACAGAAGTTGTATCAAGAAGGGAGCGTAGTCTACCGGAAAGCCCCTTTCAGCTCAAACCTTGATCTTCGTTCGGCGGCTGCCAATGCAAATTCCAGCCGTCCTGCACGCTACCATTCAAGCCCCGAAGGTTCGCCACCGCCAGCAATTGCTCGCCCCGGTAGAGCAGCGGCAATCTGCCACGGACAAATGACGGCAACCCATTTTCGTTAAGCAAACGCTTCAGATCGCGATGGCCGCGATCGGGTAACGTCATGACCTCACCGCCTTCACGATAGCGGATATGCAGCGCACCATCGGGGATTCGACCGGTGAGTTTGAGCACGCCGTTGTCCGGCAACGCCAGTGATAGCAAGGGATCAGGCCAGTTCCCGGCGACAGGAGCAGGACGCAACCAACAGCCGGACAACCACCAGATACGCCCGCCCGCCCGATGCAGTTCGCCATCTGCCAACCGCCAGATGGGACGGGCATCGCCGGTGGCGTCGCGCAAATCCTCCCAACCCGACCAATGGTCGCTGTCCGGCAGGCGCGTCAACTCGGCGAGCCAGTGGCTCATGGCATTTCTCTGGCGAGCGGCGGAGAGTTTTGTCAGCGCCGACAGATCCAGGGACGGCAAACCCAGCCAGTCGAATTCACTGAGCGTACTGGCGTAGACCAGATCAATGTGTGCCAGCTCATCGAGCAACCCCTGCGCTTCGTTCAGATGCGCTGCGCTGCGCGCAATGGTCGCCGCCGCTTGCGGCCAGCGCTCGGTCAATACCGGGAGCACCTGATGCCTCAGATAATTGCGCGAGAATTGTCGGTCCTGATTCGAGGGGTCTTCAATCCAGCGCAACTGATGTTCGGACGCGTAGGTCTCAAGCTCGACGCGAGTGACATCGAGTAACGGTCGCAACAGATGCCCCCGCCCCAAAGAACGCTTGCCCGGCATCCCCGACAACCCTCTCACCCCTGCCCCACGCAGCAACCGAAACAACAGGGTTTCTGCCTGATCATCACGGTGTTGAGCGGTCAGCAACACCTCATTGGCCTGAGTGGCCTGGATGAATGCGCCATATCTGGCATCCCGGGCTGCACGCTCGAGGCTGGCGCCGGGTTGAACCTGGACGCGAATCACCTGTAGCGGCACACCCAGCGCATCACAGACCGACTGGCAATGTTCCGGCCACGCATCAGCCGCAGCCTGTAGGCCATGATGGATATGGATGGCGCTCAGCGCCGGCAGGGATTCGGTTTTTGCGAGGTTCGCGAGAAGGTGCAGCAGGACGGTGGAGTCGAGACCACCGGAGAAGGCGATGCGCCAGACGGCGGCTTTGCGCCAGGGTTTGAGATTCAGCAGAACCCTGGAAGACAAATCAATCGCGGACTGACCCATATCTTTCCTTTGCACAAATCAAATGTGGGAGCGAGCCTGCTCGCGAAGGCGGCTGAACATTCAACACATCAGTTGACTGTTATAGCGCTTTCGCGAGCAGGCTCGCTCCCACATGGGCAGAGCGAGGTCAGATCAGAGACCGTAGCTCATCAGACGCTCATAACGACGGGCCAACAGCGCTTCGTTATCGAACTTCTTCAGCATCGCCAGTTGCGAAGTCAGCTCGGCACGGATCGATGCAGCCGCAGCAGCAGGATCACGGTGCGCACCGCCCAAAGGCTCGCCGATCACTTTATCCACGATGCCCAGGCCTTTGAGGCGCTCGGCGGTGATGCCCATGGCTTCGGCGGCATCCGGTGCTTTCTCGGCGGTTTTCCACAGGATCGAGGCGCAACCTTCCGGCGAAATCACCGCGTAAGTCGAGTACTGCAGCATGTTCAACTGGTCGCAAACGCCGATTGCCAGAGCACCACCGGAACCACCCTCACCGATCACGGTGGCGATGATTGGGGTTTTCAGGCGGGCCATGACGCGCAGGTTCCAGGCAATCGCTTCGCTCTGGTTGCGCTCTTCAGCGTCGATGCCTGGGTAAGCGCCCGGGGTGTCGATGAAGGTCAGGATCGGCATTTTGAAACGTTCGGCCATCTCCATCAGGCGGCACGCCTTGCGGTAGCCTTCCGGACGCGGCATGCCGAAGTTGCGGCGAACTTTCTCGCGCACTTCACGGCCTTTCTGGTGACCGATGATCATCACCGGCTGGTCGTCCAGACGGGCAATACCGCCAACGATGGCAGCGTCGTCGGAGAAGTGACGGTCGCCGTGCAATTCGTCGAACTCGGTGAAGATGTGTTCGATGTAGTCCAGGGTGTACGGACGTTTCGGGTGACGCGCCAGACGCGCGATCTGCCAGCTGGTCAGCTTGCCGAAGATGTCTTCGGTCAGCGTGCTGCTTTTGTCCTGCAGGCGGGAGATCTCATCGCCGATATTCAGCGAATTGTCGTTACCGACCAAGCGCAACTCTTCGATCTTGGCTTGCAGGTCGGCGATCGGCTGTTCGAAATCTAGAAAATTCGGGTTCATAGGCGTCCGTCTTGGGTCGACGTCCAAGAGAGCTTGGGCCGGCCGGTTGTCTATTCGCGCCCTACCTTAAGGGACAGGCGCGTTCAGGTCGAGATTAAAAATTCAGGGTCGAGATCAGGTGCATCAATGGCACCTGGCCGTCAACGGTATTGGAGGAAGACGTTGTCTCGCCCGAACTGGTCACGCAAGGCTTGAATCAACGCATCCGCCGGATCGATCCGCCAGGTCTCGCCGAACTGCAGCAAGGCCTTCGCATCGGGACTTGTGTACTCCATGGTGATCGGGCACGCACCGCGGTGACGCTTGAACAACTCACCCAGCCAGCGTAGCTGATCCCCCTTGAGGTCCTTGGTCTGCAGCTTCAAGCGCAGGCTTTCGGCCAGGTTGGTGCGCGCATCTTCCATGCTCATCACCCGCTTGACCCGCAACCGCAGGCCACCGGAGAAATCATCGTTACTGACTTCGCCTTCAACCACCACCATCGCGTCGGTCTGCAACAACGACTGCGCCGAATGGAACGCGTCGGCGAACAACGAGGCTTCAATCCGGCCAGAGCGGTCATCGAGGGTGATGAAACCCATCTTGTCGCCCTTTTTGTTCTTCATCACTCGCAGGGCGATGATCATGCCCGCGACCGTCTGGGTATCCCGAGCCGGTTTCAGGTCGATGATGCGCTGACGGGCGAAGCGACGGATCTCGCCTTCGTATTCGTCGATCGGGTGACCGGTCAGGTACAGGCCCAGGGTATCTTTTTCCCCTTTCAGGCGTTCCTTGAGGGTCAGCTCCTTCGCGTTGCGGTGATTGGCGTAGACATCGGCGTCTTCCTCGACAAACAGCCCGCCGAACAGGTCCGCGTGACCACTGTCGTGTGTGCGTGCAGTTTGTTCGGCCGCCTTGATCGCCCCTTCCATCGCAGTCAGCAACACCGCGCGATTTTGGTCGATGTTGGCTTGATAGGCTTTCGGTTCGTCATGAAAAAACGGCCCCAGACGATCCAGCGCACCGCTGCGGATCAAACCGTCCAGGGTGCGCTTGTTGATACGTTTGAGATCGACACGGGCGCAGAAATCGAACAGATCCGTGAACGGACCGTCCTGACGCGCTTCAGTGATCGCCTCGACCGGACCTTCGCCCACGCCTTTGATCGCGCCCAGCCCGTAAATGATGCGGCCTTCGTCGTTCACCGTGAACTTGAACTCCGAGGTGTTCACGTCCGGCGCGTCGAGGCGCAGCTTCATGGTCCGCACTTCTTCGATCAAGGTCACGACCTTGTCGGTGTTGTGCATATCCGCCGAGAGTACCGCGGCCATGAACGGCGCCGGGTAGTGGGCTTTCAGCCAGGCCGTCTGGTACGACACCAGGCCGTAAGCGGCGGAGTGGGATTTGTTGAAGCCGTAACCGGCGAATTTTTCTACCAGGTCGAAAATGTTACCGGCCAGGTCCGCATCAATGTTGTTGGTGGTGCAACCTTCAATGAAGCCGCCGCGCTGCTTGGCCATTTCTTCGGGTTTTTTCTTACCCATGGCCCGACGCAGCATGTCCGCACCGCCGAGGGTGTAACCGGCCATGACCTGGGCAATCTGCATCACCTGTTCCTGATACAGGATGATGCCGTAAGTCGGTGCCAATACTGGCTTGAGGCCTTCGTACTGGTAGTCCGAGTGCGGGTACGCCAGTTCGGCGCGACCGTGCTTACGGTTGATGAAGTCGTCCACCATGCCCGATTGCAGCGGGCCCGGACGGAACAGGGCCACCAGTGCGATCAAGTCTTCCAGGCAGTCGGGCTTGAGCTTTTTGATCAGCTCCTTCATCCCGCGCGACTCAAGCTGGAACACCGCCGTGGTTTCGGCTTTTTGCAGCAATTGGTAAGTCGGCTTGTCATCCAGAGGGATGAAAGCAATATCCAGCGGCGGCTCGTTGACCTTGGCACGCTCGCGGTTGATGGTTTTCAGCGCCCAGTCGATGATCGTCAGGGTTCGCAGACCGAGGAAGTCGAACTTCACCAGACCCGCCGCCTCGACGTCATCCTTGTCGAACTGGGTTACCAGTCCATCACCGGCTTCGTCGCAATAGATCGGCGAGAAGTCAGTCAGCTTGGTCGGCGCGATCACCACACCACCGGCGTGCTTGCCGACGTTACGCACAACGCCTTCGAGCTTGCGGGCCATTTCCCAGATTTCCGCAGCCTCTTCATCGACCTTGATGAAGTCACGCAGGATTTCTTCCTGTTCGTAGGCTTTTTCCAGGGTCATGCCCACTTCGAACGGAATCATCTTCGACAGACGATCCGCCAGACCGTAGGACTTGCCCTGCACCCGCGCCACGTCACGGACCACGGCTTTCGCCGCCATGGAACCGAAGGTGATGATCTGGCTTACCGCGTTGCGACCGTATTTCTCGGCCACGTAGTCGATCACGCGGTCGCGACCGTCCATGCAGAAGTCGACGTCGAAGTCGGGCATGGAAACCCGTTCCGGGTTAAGGAAACGTTCGAACAGCAGGTCATATTCCAGCGGGTCAAGGTCGGTGATCTTCTGCACGTAGGCCACCAGCGACCCGGCACCCGACCCACGGCCCGGACCTACCGGTACGCCGTTGTTCTTGGCCCACTGGATAAAGTCCATAACGATCAGGAAGTAACCGGGGAAGCCCATCTGGATGATGATATCCAGCTCGAAATTCAGCCGGTCGACGTAGACCTGACGCTTGGCCTCGTAGTCTTCCGTGGTGTCCTTGGGCAGCAGCACACTGAGTCGTTCTTCCAGACCATCGAACGACACCTTGCGGAAATACTCGTCGATGGTCATGCCATCGGGAATAGGGAAATTGGGCAGGAAGTGCTTGCCCAGCTTCACTTCGATGTTGCAGCGCTTGGCGATCTCGACGGTATTGGCCAGCGCTTCGGGAATGTCACTGAACAGCTCGGCCATTTCCTCGGCGCTTTTGAGGTACTGCTGATCGCTGTAATTCTTCGACCGCCGCGGATCGTCGAGGGCGCGGCCCTCACCGATGCAAACGCGGGTTTCGTGAGCTTCGAAGTCTTCCTGCTTGATAAAGCGCACGTCGTTGGTCGCGACCAGCGGCGCGCCGAGTTTCTCGGCCAGGGCCACGGCGCCGTGCAGTTGTTCTTCGTCGTTGGGGCGGTTGGTGCGCTGGATTTCCAGATAGAAACGGTCCGGGAAGACCGCCATCCATTCGCGGGCCAGGGTTTCGGCTTCCGCCGGGTTGCCGCCGAGCATGGCCAGGCCGATTTCGCCCTCTTTCGCCGCCGACAGCATGATCAAGCCTTCGCTGGCTTCGGCCACCCACTCGCGCTCGATAATGATCGAGCCATTGCGCTGACCGTCGATGAAGCCGCGCGAGATCAGTTCGGTGAGGTTGCGATAACCCACGGCGTTCATCGCCAGCAGGCTGATCCGGCTCAACGGGTTGTCCGGATCCTTGTTCGACAACCACAGGTCGGCGCCGCAGATCGGCTTGATCCCCGCACCCATGGCCGCCTTATAGAATTTGACCAGGGAACACATGTTGTTCTGGTCGGTGACCGCTACGGCAGGCATGTTCATGCCGACCAGGGTCTTGACCAGCGGTTTGATCCGCACCAGACCGTCGACCAGGGAGTATTCAGTGTGCAGGCGTAGATGAACGAATGAAGCCGGCATAGTGATCCTGTCTAAAACGTGAAGACAACAAGGCCCGGAAATCCGGAGTTTAAAGCTACTGCGCTTGGTACGCTTTAAATCGCCGGATTGTACCGGGCCTTGGCAAAAACATCAGCCTTGCCACTAACTCTCGATCAGGCTTGCTCGCGCCTCATAAGCCAGGCGTACCGGGGCGAACGAGCGGCGGTGAATCGGTGTCGGGCCCAAGCGTGCCAAGGCTTCCAGATGAACGGGCGTCGGGTAGCCTTTGTGGCCGCCGATGCCGTAACCCGGGTAAATCAATTCGAATGCGGCCATTTCACGGTCGCGACTGACTTTGGCCAGGATCGATGCCGCAGCAATGGCCGGTACCTTGCCATCGCCCTGAATTACCGCTTCGGCGCGCATGGACAGTTTCGGACAGCGGTTACCGTCGATCATCGCCAGTTTCGGCTGAATATGCAGACCTTCGATCGCACGCTGCATGGCCAGCATGGTGGCGTGGAGAATGTTCAGCTCGTCGATTTCTTCGACTTCGGCCCGGGCAATGCACCAGCTCAGGGCTTTTTCGCAGATTTCGTCGTAGAGTTTTTCGCGACGGGCTTCAGTGAGTTTCTTCGAGTCGTTCAAACCGAGGATCGGACGGCTCGGATCGAGGATCACAGCCGCTGTCACCACGGCGCCGCAAAGCGGGCCGCGACCGACTTCGTCAACACCGGCAACCAGGTCTTCGACTTCAGCGACCAAGGTGAAATCCAGCCCCATTTGCATGCTTGTTTTACTCATTGTACTTGGCCGATCAGATTCAGCACTGCATCCGCAGCCTGGTTGGAGGCATCCAGACGAAGGGTCCGGTGAATTTCGTCGAAGCCGCGAGTCTGTTCTTCGCCATCCTCGATCAACGGCGACAAGGTCTGGGCCAGGGCTTCGACCGTCGCATCGTCCTGCAACAACTCAGGCACCAAAAGACGCTGGGCCAGCAGGTTCGGCAACGAGACGTAGGGGCTTTTCACCATGCGCTTGAGAATCCAGAACGTCAGCGGCGCCAAACGGTAGGCGACCACCATCGGCCGCTTGTACAACAACGCCTCAAGGGTTGCCGTTCCGGAGGCAATCAGTACCGCGTCGCAGGCCGCCAGGGCCAGATGGGATTTGCCATCGAGCAAGGTCAGCGGCAGATCGCGGCCGGCCAGCAGCTCTTCAAGTTGCTTGCGGCGCTCGGGACTGGCGCAAGGCATGACGAACCGCACGCCAGGGCGCAGGGCTCGCAGACGCTGGGCGGTATCGAGGAACAACGCACCGAGACGGCCAACTTCACCACCGCGACTGCCGGGCATCAGGGCGACCAACGGCCCATCTGGCAAGCCGAGTTCGGCCCGCGCGGCGGCGCGATCCGCTTCAAGCGGAATCGCATCGGCCAGGGAGTGCCCGACAAACCGCACCGGCACGCCCTTCTCTTCATAGAATTTCGCTTCGAACGGGAACAGCGTCAGCATCAGGTCGCAGCCTTCGCGAATCTTCAGCACCCGCTTCTGCCGCCACGCCCAGACCGACGGACTGACGTAATGCACGGTCTTGATCCCGGCTTGACGCAGTTTGAGTTCGATATTGAGGGTGAAGTCCGGGGCATCGATACCGATGAACACGTCCGGCTTCTCGGCGATCAGGTCCGCGATCAGCTTCTTGCGGCGCTTGAGCAACTCGCGCAACCGGCCCAGCACTTCCACCAGGCCCATCACAGAAAGACGTTCCATCGGAAAATACGAGGTCAGCCCTTCGGCTTGCATCAGCGGGCCGCCGACACCGATGAACTCGACCGCTGGGTGCCGAGCCTTGAGTGCGCGCATGAGTCCCGCGCCCAGAATGTCACCGGAAGCCTCACCCGCCACCAGCGCAATACGCAGATTGGCCATGATTAACGAGTGATGCCGCGGGTCGAAGACTGGATGGAATCACGGAACACCGCGACTTCCGGGAACTGGGCCGAGGGCTCGATCAGTTCGGCGAGTGCCTGTTCAACCGTCAGGCCCTGGCGGTAAACCACCTTGTAGGCACGACGCAGGGCGTGGATCGCGTCTTCGCTGAAACCACGACGGCGCATGCCTTCGAAGTTCATGCTGCGGGCTTCGGCCGGGTTGCCGAACACCGTGACGTACGCAGGAACGTCCTTGCCAATCGCAGTGCCCATGCCGGAAAAGCTGTGGGCGCCGATGTGGCAATACTGGTGAACCAGGGTAAAACCGGACAGGATCGCCCAATCTTCGACGTGCACATGGCCCGCCAACGCAGTGTTGTTGACCAGGATGCAGTGGTTGCCGATGACGCTGTCGTGGCCGATGTGGGCATAGGCCATGATCAGGTTGTGATCGCCCAGGGTCGTTTCCGAACGGTCCTGAATGGTCCCGCGGTGAATCGTCACGCCTTCACGGATGACGTTGTGGTCACCGATGACCAGACGGGTTTCTTCACCCTTGTATTTCAGATCGGGCGTGTCCTCGCCTACCGAAGAAAACTGGTAGATGCGGTTGTGCTTTCCGATTCGGGTCGGGCCTTTGAGAATCACATGCGGCCCGATCACTGTTCCCTCGCCGATTTCCACACCTGCGCCGATGATCGACCAAGGGCCGACCTCGACGTCGTCGGCCAGGATGGCCGTCGGATCGATGATTGCGCGAGGGTCAATCAAACTCATAGTTTGCGTTCCGCGCAGATGATTTCAGCGGAGCAGACTGGCTTGCCATCGACCGAAGCCTGGCACTCGAACTTCCAGATCTGGCGCTTGCAGCTGATGAAGCGGGCTTCGAGGATCAACTGATCGCCTGGGGTGACGGGCTGGCGAAAACGCAGCTTGTCGGAGCCGACGAAGTAGTAAAGCGTGCCGTCGGCGGGCTTCACGTCGAGCATTTTGAAGCCAAGGATACCGGCAGCCTGAGCCATCGCTTCGATGATCAACACGCCCGGCATGATTGGATGCGCAGGGAAGTGACCATTGAAGAACGGTTCGTTGATGCTGACATTCTTGTAGGCGCGAATGCGCTTGCCTTCCACATCCAGATCCACGACCCGGTCCACCAGCAGGAACGGGTAACGGTGAGGCAGGTATTCGCGAATCTCGTTGATGTCCATCATTTCGGGGGGAAGCCTATGTAAAGATTGGGAACGCGCGACTGACGCGCGCTCCTCTAGCAAATCAAGGAGGCAGTCTAGCGGCTGTGCACACTTGATATGGAAATGGTATCAGCCATCTGATGAAGCATTACCGTCAGGGGTCACTTCCCCTACTCGCTTTTCCAGCTGTCGCAGCCGCCGCGCGATGTCATCGAGCTGACGCAGACGTGCCGCACTTTTGCGCCATTCGGCAGCCGGTTGCATGGCCGTACCGGAAGAATAGGAACCCGGCTCGGTAATCGAGTGGGTCACCATCGTCATCCCGGTGATGAAAACCTTGTCGCAAATTTCGATATGCCCCACCAACCCTACGCCACCGGCGAGCATGCAATGCTTGCCGATTTTGGTGCTGCCGGAAATCCCCACACACGCCGCCATGGCCGTGTGATCACCGACCTGGACGTTATGGGCGATCTGAATCTGATTGTCGAGCTTAACGCCATTACCGATGACGGTATCGGCCAACGCACCGCGGTCGATGGCGGTATTCACACCGATCTCCACATCGTCACCGACCAGAACACCACCGATCTGGGCGATTTTCTGCCAGATACCTTTCTCGTTGGCAAAACCGAAGCCTTCGCCACCCAGCACGGCACCGGATTGAATCACCACCCGCTTACCAATGCGCACATCGTGATACAGCGTGACGCGCGGGGCGAGCCAACCACCCTCGCCTATCTCGCTGCGAGCGCCGATGAAGCAGTGCGCACCCACCGTCACACCCGCAGCAATACGCGCTGCGCTTTCGATCACGGCAAAGGCACCGATACTCGCCGCCGGATCGACCACCGCGTCCGGCGCCACTACCGCCGTCGGATGAATACCGGCAGTCGCCTTGGGCTTGGGATCGAACAGATGGGAAACACGTGCATAAGACAGGTACGGATCGGGTACCACCAGCGCATCACCGGCAAAACCTTCAGCGTCAGCAGCCTTCAGCAACACGGCTGCGGCCCGGCTGTCAGCCAGGAATTTACGGTATTGAGGATTTGCCAGAAAGCTCAACTGAGCTGGGCCAGCCTCTTGCAAAGTGGCTAGCCCAGTAATTTCCTTCTCCGGGTCGCCACGTAGGGTGGCGCCGAGGAACTCGGCCAACTGGCCGAGTTTTATAGTCGCTGTCATGGATTACTTCAGCTGATTCATGCGCTCGATAACCTGGCGAGTGATGTCGTACTGAGGCTTGACATCAATCACTGCGCCACGCTCGAAGACCAGGTCAAAAGCACCTTTCTTGATGACTTCTTCCACAGCGCTGTCCAGTTTCGGCTTGAGCTGCTTCAGCATTTCACGGTCGGCAACGGCTTTGGCTTCGTTCAATTCCTTGGACTGGAACTGGAAGTCACGGGCCTTTTGCTTGAACTCGAGTTCCAGGCGTTCACGCTCGCCTTGCTGCATCTTGTCGCCACCAGCCATCAGACGATCCTGGATGCCTTTGGCGCTGCTTTCCAGCGTCTTGAGCTTGGTCAGCTGAGGACCGAACTTCTTCTCGGCATCCACGGCGTACTTCTTGGCCGCATCGGATTCCAGCAGAGCCATCTGATAGTTCAGAACGGCGATTTTCATGTCGGCAAAAGCCGGACCTGCTACCAGTACGGTCGCCAGGAGAACCAATTGAGTCAACTTACGCACGATGCACTCCTACAAAATCCATTGTCGTTATCTTGGGTCAGACGCTTAGAACGTCTGGCCGAGGGAGAATTGGAACACTTGAGTTTCAGCCTCATCCGGTTTCTTGATCGGCATGGCCAACGCGAAACTCAGAGGACCCAGTGCGGTAACCCAGGTCACACCTACACCGACAGAGCTGGCCATGTTGCTCAGGCTGATGTCGTTGCACTGCGTATTGGATCTCGAACCATCGGCATTCGTGCTCGACTTGCACTGCGAGTCGAATACGTTACCCACGTCCCAGAATACCGAAGTGCGCAGGGAACGTTGATCCTTGACGAACGGCAGAGGGAACAGGATCTCCACACCGCCCTGGATCAGGACGTTACCACCGAACGGCAGAGGATCCTGGTCCGGGTCGAGCGCAGTGCCAGGGTTCCGACCGGTACTTGGTGTACTGCGAGGACCGAGGGTGCTGTCCTTGAAGCCACGAACCGAGTTGAAACCACCAGCATAGTAGTTTTCATAGAACGGCAAGCCATCGGTCGAACCGTAACCGTCGCCATAACCCAATTCGGTATGCAGGCGCATGGTGTAGTTTTCGGTCAACGGCTGGAACAACTGACCACGGTAGTCGAGCTTGAAGAACGACAGGTCGCTGCCAGGCGTCGTGGTTTCCAGCACAAGGCTCTGGGAATGACCACGCGTCGCGAGCACGCCCTTGTTCAGGGTCGACTCGGACCAACCGGCCGACGCCTTGAAGTTCAGGTAGCTGTCGCCTTCCTTGTTAACGAAGTCGAAGATCTCGTCAACGGTGTACAGGCCAGTCTTGATCTTGTCTTGTTGCGCAGTCAGGCCGAAGGTCAGACGCGAAGTCTCGCTGATCGGGTAACCGACGCTCACGCCTGCACCGAGGCTGTCTACGGCATAGCTGGCTACGTCGACATCGAGATCGTCGTAGTCGGTGGTGCGATAGAACGCGTTGTAACCCAGGCTCACGCCATCAGCGGTCCAGTACGGGTCGACATAACCGAAGTTATAGCGGCTCTGGTATTCGCTGCGGGTCAAGCCAATGCTGACCTTGTTGCCGGTACCCAGGAAGTTGTTCTGGGTGATCGAACCACCGAGGATCAAACCGGCGCTCTGGGCAAAACCGACGCTGGCGGTGATCGAACCGGAGGCTTGCTCTTCAACGCTGTAGTTAACGTCAACCTGATCGTCGACACCTGGCACAGCCGGCGTTTCGACGTTGACTTCCTTGAAGAAGCCCAGACGCTCAAGACGTGTCTTGGATTGGTCGATCAGGTAGGTCGAAGCCCAGCCGCCTTCCATCTGACGCATTTCACGGCGCAGCACTTCGTCTTCGGACTTGGTGTTGCCACGGAAGTTGATGCGGTTTACGTAGGCACGCTTGCCCGGATCGACGGCGAAGGTGATGTCTACCGTGTGATCGTCATCGTGAGGCTGAGGCACGCCGTTGACGTTAGCGAAGGTATAACCCTCGTTACCCAGACGGCGGGTGATCAGTTCGGAGGTGGTGGTCATCAGCTTGCGCGAGAACACCTGGCCTTTCTGAACCAGCAACAGGGATTTGACCTGATCTTCTGGGACTTTCAGGTCACCGCTCAGCTTGACGTCACGAACGGTGTACTTTTCGCCTTCGTTGACGTTGACGGTGATGTAGACGTGCTTCTTGTCCGGGGTAATGGACACCTGGGTCGAAGCGATATCCATGTTGATATAGCCACGGTCCAGGTAGTAGGAACGCAGACGCTCCAGGTCACCGGAGAGTTTTTCACGAGCGTACTTGTCATCGTTCTTGAAGAACGACAGCCAGTTGGTGGTCTTGAGTTCGAACAAGTCGATCAGGTCTTCATCAGGGAAGACGGTGTTACCCACCACGTTGATGTGCTGGATAGCCGCAACGGTGCCTTCGTTGATATTGACCTTCAGCGCAACGCGGTTACGCGGCTGCGGCACCACTTCGGTGTCGACGGTGGCCGAGTAGCGACCCTGAGCGACGTACTGGCGCTGCAGCTCGTTACGCACACCTTCGAGGGTGGCGCGCTGGAAGATCTCGCCTTCGGCCAGACCGGATTGTTTGAGGCCTTTCATCAGGTCTTCAGTGGAGATCGCCTTGTTACCGTCGATCTCGATACTGGCGACCGACGGACGCTCGACGACCGTGATGACCAGGACGTTGCCATCGCGACCCAGCTGGATATCTTGAAAGAACCCGGTTTTGAACAACGCACGAGTGGATTCCACCAGGCGACGATCGTCAGCCTGCTCACCGACGTTCAACGGCAAGGCACCAAAGACGCTACCCGCGGAGACCCGCTGGAGGCCATTGACGCGAATATCAGAGATAGTGAAGGACTCGGCGTGAACTTCGGCGATCATCAATACGGTGAGAACCGCAGTTAGCAGCAGACGTTTCATGAAGTCCTTTCTTATTCCAACTGGCAATAAAAACTGCCGCAAAATGCGGCAGATTCGCAATTCAGCGAAGCGTTACAGTCGACCCAGATCATTGACCAGAGCAAGCAACATCACCCCGACCACCAAACTGATACCGATCTGTATCCCCCAACCTTGCACCCGATCCGACAAGGGACGACCACGCGCCCACTCGATCAGATAAAACAACAAATGTCCCCCATCCAGTACAGGAATGGGCAACAAATTCAGAACCCCCAAGCTAATACTCAGATAAGCAAGGAAATTCAGGAAATCAGCGACACCCGACTGGGCAGAAGCGCCCGCCACTTTAGCAATGGTTATCGGTCCACTCAAGTTTTTTACCGAGAGCTCGCCGAACAACATTTTCTTGAGCGAATCGAGGGTCAGTACGCTCATGGTCCAGGTGCGTCGAGCACCCTCCCCAATCGCTGCCACCGGACCGTAACTGACCTCGCGAATCATCTCCGGCGGCCAGTCGATTGCTTTCACCCCGGCCCCCAGGTAACCACTGGGTGCCTTGCTCTCGCCGCGCGCAGCCAGCGTCACAGGGACGTCGATTTGAGCACCATCGCGCTCGACGCGCAGCATGATTTTGGTATCCGGATGCATACGGACGGTGTCGACCACCTGCTGCCAGTCATCCAGCGACGTGCCATCAAGGGCCAATAACCGGTCACCGGTTTTCAGGCCCGCAGCCTGCGCCGGGCCTTTTGGATCAAGTTCGGCCAATACCGGCGGCAACGCCGGGCGCCAAGGGCGAATACCCAGCGAGCGGATCGGATCCGGTTCGTCGGCACCCTTGAGCCATTTATCCAGCATCAGCTCACGAGGGGAATCCGCCGTGGAACCCTGCTCACGGACTAGCAGCTGCAGGGAACCGCTTTCACCGAGACGACGAACCAGTTGCAGATTCACTGCACCCCAGCCGGAGGTCGGTTCGCCATCGATGGCGATGATTTCCTGACCTGGGCTCAAACCAGCCTTGGCGGCGATACTGCCGGATTCGACGGCACCAATAACAGGGCGCACTTGCTCGCTACCGAGCATGGCGAGCACCCAGAAAAAAATCATCGCCAGCAAAAAGTTGGCAATCGGGCCGGCCGACACGATGGCGATGCGCTGACGAACGGATTTGCGATTGAACGATTGATCGAGCTGATCGGCCGGCACCTCGCCTTCGCGCTCGTCGAGCATCTTCACATAGCCACCCAGCGGGATGGCGGCGACGACGAATTCAGTGCCTTTCTTGTCGTGCCAGCGCAGCAATGGCATACCGAAGCCCACGGAGAAACGCAGCACTTTGACCCCACAGCGACGCGCGACCCAGAAATGGCCGAATTCGTGGAAGGTGACCAGCACGCCCAAGGCTATCAGGGTGCCGACAATCATATAGAGCGCGCTCATCTACTTTCTCCGCAATCCTATCCAGTGCTGCATGGGCCGACGTGTTGCAGCACTTACCGCCCGTGACGACTCAACCATTGCCCGGCCAGTACTCGCGCTTTCGCGTCAGCCGTAAACACCGCCTCAAGATCATCTACCGCAACCACAGGCTCGAGATTCAAGACCTCTTCGATGATACTCGCGATTTCCAGATAGCGAACCCGCCCGTCGAGAAAGGCTGCAACGGCCACTTCATTCGCCGCGTTGAGCATGGCCGGCGCGCTGTTACCCGCCTCGGCCGCCTGACGCGCCAGACGCAGGCACGGGAAGCGCTCTTCGTCGGGCGCCTGGAAATCCAGACGTGCGATGGCAAACAGATCCAGCGGTGCAACTCCCGAATCGATACGTTCTGGCCAGGCCAAGGCATTGGCAATCGGCGTGCGCATGTCCGGGTTGCCTAACTGGGCCAATACCGAACCGTCGATATAGTCGACCAGCGAATGAATCACACTTTGTGAGTGAATCACCACTTCGACCTGTGACGGTTTGGCATCGAACAGCCAGCACGCCTCGATCAGTTCGAGCCCCTTGTTCATCATGCTGGCCGAATCGACCGAAATCTTGCGGCCCATGGACCAGTTAGGGTGGGCACAGGCCTGGTCAGGGGTAACATGCACCAGCTCAGCCATTGGCGTCTGCCGGAACGGACCGCCAGAGGCTGTCAGTAAAATCCGACGGACACCGACCGCGCCAAGACCACGGGCGAAATCCTGCGGCATGCACTGGAAAATCGCGTTGTGCTCGCTGTCGATCGGCAGCAGCACCGAACCACTTTTGCGCACCGCCTGCATGAACAGCGCACCGGACATCACCAGTGCTTCTTTGTTGGCCAGGAGGATTTTCTTGCCGGCCTCGACCGCCGCCAGGGTCGGACGCAAGCCCGCCGCACCGACGATGGCCGCCATGACCGCATCGACCTCAGAATCGGAAGCCACCTGACACAGGCCCTCCTCCCCCACCAGAACGCGGGTCGACAGACCGGCTGCGCGCAGGTCGTCCTGCAAGCCCCGTGCAGCGCTCGCCTCAGGCACCACGGCAAACTGCGGCGCATGACGCACGCACAACGCGTGCAGCTCACTCAGCCGGGTGAAACCGCTCAAGGCGAAAACCTGAAACCGCTCCGGATGACGGGCGATGACGTCGAGGGTGCTCAAACCGATCGAGCCGGTAGCGCCCAGGACGGTAATCTGTTGTGGGCGGCTCACGGTGCAGCCATCCACAGGAGCACGGCAAACGCCGGTATCGCGGCTGTCAGACTGTCGATACGATCCAGAACGCCGCCGTGACCCGGCAGCAGATTGCTGCTGTCCTTGACCCCGGACTGGCGCTTGAACATGCTTTCGGTGAGGTCACCCACCACCGAGACAAACACGATCACTGCGGCGCCCATCAGCCCCATCAGTATCTGAACGAAACTCCAGTCGCGCACAAAACCGACGATTGCGGTGATCACCAGGCTCAGCGCCAGACCGCCATACACGCCTTCCCAGCTTTTGCCGGGACTGACCTGCGGCGCCAGCTTGCGCTTGCCGAAGGCCCGACCGGAAAAGTAAGCACCGATATCGGCCCCCCAGACCAGCACCATCACCGCCATGATCAGCCAGTTGCCCAAAGGCTCCTGCTTGATCTGGACCAGACCCTGCCAGGCCGGCAACAAGATCAGCAGACCGATCACCAGCTTGCAGGCGGCGCTGGACCAGTGTTCGCTGGAACGCGGGTAAGTCAGCACCAGGTAGGTAGCAACACCCCACCAGAGCACCGACGCCCCCAACACCCACGGCGCAAGGCCTGGCAGGATGTGCATGACAAACAGCATCAACGCGACCACAGCCGCATAGGCAACGCGGATCGGCTGCTCGGTGAAACCCGCCAGGCGAGCCCATTCCCAGGCACCGAGGGTCACGACCAGCCCGATGAACAGCGCAAAACCGGACCCCTCGAGCAGGAAAAAACCGCACAGGGCAATCGGCAGCAGGATCAGCGCAGTGATGATTCGTTGTTTAAGCATTAAACCCGGGCTCCAGCCTCGACCTGCTCGCTCGTTTTACCGAAGCGGCGCTGACGAGAAGCGAAATCGGCCAACGCGGTGCGCATGGCGTCGTGTTTGAAGTCCGGCCAGAACAGGTCGGAGAAGTACAACTCGGCGTAGGCCAGTTGCCACAGCAGGAAGTTGCTGATGCGGTGTTCGCCACCGGTGCGAATGCACAGGTCCGGCAACGGCAGGTCGCCGGTGGCCAGGCAGGTCTGCAACAGTTCCGGGGTAATGTCTTCCGGACGCAGATGGCCGGCCTGGACTTCCCGCGCCAGACGCTGCGCGGCTTGCGCGATGTCCCACTGACCGCCGTAATTGGCGGCGATCTGCAGGACGAAACGATTGGCGCCCGCCGTCATGGCTTCAGCCTCGCGCATGGCCGCCTGAAGCTCTGGATGGAAACGCGAACGATCGCCAATGATGCGCAAACTGATGTTGTTGTCGTTGAGACGCTTGGCCTCTCGACGCAATGCCTTGAAGAACAGGTCCATCAAGGCACTGACCTCATCGGCCGGACGCTGCCAGTTCTCGCTGGAGAAGGCGAACAGGGTCAATACTTCGACCTTGGCCTCAGCACACACCTCGATCACCGCGCGAACAGCATCCACACCCGCTTTATGCCCGGCGACACCCGGCATAAAGCGTTTTTTCGCCCAGCGATTATTACCATCCATGATGATCGCGACATGGCGCGGCACCGCGGACGGCACAGTCTGCTTGGTCTTATCCATGAAAACGCGACCCTTATACGGCCATCAGGTCTTTTTCTTTCTGCGCCAAATTCGCGTCGATTTCAGCCACGTACTTTTTGGTCAGATCATCAATTTCGCCAGTGGCGCGACGCTCTTCGTCTTCGCTGATTTCCTTTTCCTTGACCAGATCCTTGAGCTGGCTGTTCGCGTCACGACGGATGTTGCGCACGGCAACACGGGCATCTTCCGCGACATCACGAGCCTGCTTGGTGAAGCCCTTGCGGGTTTCTTCGGTCAGGGCCGGCATGGAAATCAGCAGCAGCTCACCGAGGTTGGTCGGGTTGAGGTTCAGACCGGCGCTGCCGATGGCTTTGTCGACGGCACCCAGCATGTTGCGCTCAAAGGCAACGACTTGCAGGGTACGGGCGTCTTTGACAGTGATGTTCGCCACTTGCTTGATCGGGGTGTCGGAACCGTAATATGGCACCATCACGCCTTCCAGAATGCTCGGGTGCGCCTGGCCGGTACGAATACGGCCGAAGTTGTGCATCAGCGACTCGACGGATTTCTGCATACGCTCTTTAGCGTCTTTCTTGATTTCGTTGATCATTGTTGGCCTTCCTCGATCAGGGTCCCTTCAGCGCCGCCATGCACAATGTTCAGCAGGGCGCCGGGCTTGTTCATGTTAAATACACGCAACGGCATCTTGTGGTCGCGGCACAGGCAAATGGCGGTCAGATCCATCACGCCCAACTTGCGATCCAGCACTTCATCGTAGGTCAGATGATCGAACTTCTCGGCATGCGGGTCTTTGAACGGGTCAGCGGTGTAGACGCCATCGACCTTGGTTGCCTTGAGCACCACATCGGCATCGATCTCGATTGCACGCAGGCACGCTGCCGAATCCGTGGTGAAGAACGGGTTACCAGTACCGGCCGCGAAAATCACGACTTCCTTGGCGTTCAAGTGGCGCATGGCTTTGCGGCGATCATAGTGATCGGTCACGCCAACCATGGAAATGGCCGACATCACGATGGCCGAGATATTGGCACGTTCCAGCGCGTCACGCATGGCCAGGGCGTTCATCACAGTGGCCAGCATGCCCATGTGGTCACCGGTGACCCGATCCATGCCGGCCGCGCTCAGCGCTGCACCGCGGAACAGGTTGCCGCCGCCGATCACCAGACCGACCTGGACACCGATGCCGACCAGTTGGCCGACTTCCAGCGCCATGCGATCCAGAACTTTCGGATCGATCCCGAACTCTTCCGAGCCCATCAGGGCCTCGCCGCTAAGCTTGAGTAGAATGCGTTTATAGCGAGCCTGATAACCACTGCCCTGCTGAGCCATTGCGAATCTCTCCTGCGGCGTATTTTAAAAAATTCTTTGCGAGCTGTTTACAGCTGGCGTTCACTCTAGCTTGGCGCTGCTTCAGCGCCATCGGAACATGGCTTTGTAAGCCAGTTCCAAAGGGAAACCAATAAAAATTGGTGCCCCATCTGAAAAGAGGCTGCGCGCGTAAGCGGGCAGCCTCTTCAGGGCGACAGTTAAAAAACCGTCTTATTGCTTGGCGGCAGCCAGCTGGGCAGCAACTTCTTCAGCGAAGTTGTCGACCGGCTTCTCGATGCCTTCGCCTACTTTGAAGTAGGTGAAAGAAACGATTTCTGCACCGGCTTTCTTGGCCAGTTCGCCAACCTTGATTTCAGGGTTCTTGACGAACGCCTGTTCAACCAGGCTCGCTTCAGCCAGGAACTTGCTGATACGGCCTTTGACCATGTTTTCAACGATGTTTTCTGGCTTGCCGGCGATCTTGTCAGCGTTGAGGGTCAGGAACACGCCTTTCTCGCGCTCGACCGCTTCAGCGGAAACTTCCGATGGCAGCAGGAATTCAGGGTTGGTGGCCGCTACGTGCATAGCGATGTCTTTGGCCAGCTCAACGTTGCCGCCCTTCAGAACAACCGCAACACCGATCTTGTTGCCGTGCAGGTAACCACCAACAACATCACCTTCAACCCGAGCCAGGCGACGGATATTGACGTTTTCGCCAACCTTGCCGACCAGAACCAGGCGATCGGCTTCTTGAGCTTCGATCAGCGGAGCGACGTCAGTCAGTTTGTCAGCGAACGCTTTTTCAACGCTAGCAGCAACAAATGCCTTGAAGTCGTCCTGCAGAGCCAGGAAGTCGGTCTGCGAGTTCACTTCCAGCAGAACGGCGGATTTACCGTCTTCTTTAAGAGCGATCGCGCCTTCAGCGGCAACGTTACCTGCTTTCTTGGCAGCCTTGATGGCACCCGAAGCACGCATGTCATCAATGGCTTTTTCGATGTCGCCGCCAGCCTTGGTCAAGGCCTTTTTGCAGTCCATCATGCCTTCGCCAGTACGCTCGCGCAGTTCTTTGACCAACGCTGCAGTAATCTCTGCCATTTCAAAATTCCTCTTGGATAGGTTTTCAACCATTCCACCCGATCGAACGGGCGATCAATTCTTCCCGAACCACCCTTGTTAGCAGCTGCACGTTACAGAGGCTGTAGCTGCGCCGCTCACAAATGGTTTTCGAGGTGGCAAAAAGGGGGCCAAGCCCCCTTTTTGCTTACTGAGTCAACGCCAAGGCGTCAATTACTCAGCTGCTGCTACCGGAGCTTCTTCAACGAACTGCTCGGTGCCGCCAGCAACGTGGTTGCGACCGCGGATTACAGCGTCAGCCATCGAACCCATGTACAGCTGGATAGCGCGGATTGCGTCATCGTTGCCTGGGATGATGTAGTCAACGCCTTCCGGGCTGCTGTTGGTATCGACTACGCCGATAACCGGGATGCCCAGCTTGTTGGCTTCGGTGATCGCGATACGCTCGTGATCAACGTCGATAACGAACAGAGCGTCTGGCAGACCGCCCATGTCCTTGATACCACCCAGGGAACGATCGAGCTTCTCAAGATCGCGAGTGCGCATCAGCGCTTCTTTCTTGGTCAGCTTGGCGAAAGTACCGTCTTCGGCTTGCACTTCAAGGTCACGCAGACGCTTGATGGAAGCACGGATGGTTTTGAAGTTGGTCAGCATGCCGCCCAACCAGCGGTGATCGACGTACGGCGAACCGCAACGTGCTGCTTCTTCAGCAACGATCTTGCCAGCGGAACGCTTGGTGCCGACGAACAGAATCTTGTTTTTGCCCTGGGCCAGACGCTCTACGAAAGTCAGAGCTTCGTTGAACATTGGCAGGGTTTTTTCAAGGTTGATGATGTGGATCTTGTTACGCGCGCCGAAAATGTATTTACCCATTTTCGGGTTCCAGTAACGGGTCTGGTGACCGAAGTGCACACCGGCCTTCAGCATATCGCGCATGTTGACTTGGGACATGATAGTTCCTTAATAAGTCGGGTTTGGCCTCCACGTATCCCAATGACCAACCAGCAGCATTAAGCTTCCGGCACCCAGGTCATCGTGTCGACACGTGTGTGGATTTAAGCCTTTCGGGGTATCCCCGGAAAGCGGCGCATTTTATATCACAAGGCTGCAAAAAACGGAACCCGGATTCTCAATTCCTGACGCGCGCCTTTAACCGCGCCCTTGGAATCGCTCAAGAATGCGCCTATCTATAGAGAGAAGCGATGCACAGAGGCTCAGATTTGCCCTGATCGTCTGGTAGAATCGCGTTTTTAAGGACCGCGAAGATCGACCGCGCAACGCCCATTTCGTTTAAGAAGGCGCCATCGAGCGCAGAGAGAGCCTGTATGACCGTCACCCTCAAAACCCCGGAGGACATCGCAAAAATGCGTGTTGCCGGCAAACTGGCCGCCGATGTGCTGGAAATGATTGCCGAACATGTCAAACCGGGCATCACCACCGAAGAGCTGGACCGCATCTGCCACGACTACATCGTCAACGAGCAGAAAGCCATCCCTGCCCCGCTCAACTACAAGGGCTTCCCGAAGTCGATCTGCACTTCGATCAACCACGTGGTCTGCCACGGCATCCCGAACGAGAAGGCACTGAAGGATGGCGACACGCTGAACATCGACGTCACCGTCATCAAGGACGGCTACCACGGCGACACCAGCCGCATGTTCCACGTCGGCACCGTGCCGGTCTGGGCCGAACGCCTGTCGCAAGTGACTCAGGAATGCATGTACAAGGCCATCGAAATCGTCAAACCCGGCTGCCGCCTGGGCGACATCGGTGAAGTGATCCAGAAGCACGCCGAAAAGAACGGTTTTTCGGTGGTGCGCGAGTTCTGCGGCCACGGCATCGGCAAGGTCTTCCACGAAGAGCCGCAGATCCTGCACTACGGTCGCGCGGGCACCGGCATGGAACTGAAAGCCGGCATGACCTTCACCATCGAGCCGATGATCAACCAGGGCAAGGCCGACACCAAGGTACTGGGCGATGGCTGGACCGCAATCACCAAGGACCGCAAGTTGTCGGCACAGTGGGAACACACCCTGCTGGTCACCGAAACCGGTTACGAGATCTTCACCTTGCGCGCCGACGACACAATCCCGCGCGTTTCGGCCTGATCCGACCCGCTCCGTTCTCAGCCTTATAGACAGGAAAGCAATCGATGCCGCAGGTGGATCCCGAACTCTTCGACCGTGGTCAGTTCCAGGCTGAACTGGCCCTGAAGGCCAGCCCGATCGCGGCCTTCAAGAAGGCGATCCGCCAAGCCCGCGAGGTGCTCGACGAGCGCTTTCGCTGCGGCCGCGACATTCGCCGACTGATCGAGGATCGTGCCTGGTTCGTCGACAACATCCTGCAAAAGGCCTGGGAGCAGTTCAACTGGAGTGAAGACGCCGACATCGCACTGGTCGCAGTCGGTGGCTACGGCCGCGGTGAGCTGCACCCTTATTCCGATATCGACCTGCTGATCCTGCTGGACAACGCCGACCACGAGATTTTCCGTGATTCCATCGAGCGTTTTCTGACGCTGCTGTGGGACATCGGCCTCGAAGTCGGTCAGAGCGTTCGCTCGGTGGACGAATGCGCCGTCGAGGCCCGCGCCGACCTGACGGTGATCACCAACCTGATGGAAAGCCGTACCATCGCCGGCCCCGAGCGCTTGCGCCAGCGCATGCTGGATGTCACCAGTACCGCGCACATGTGGCCGAGCAAGGACTTCTTCCTGGCCAAACGCGCCGAGCAGAAGGCCCGTCACCACAAGTACAACGACACCGAATACAACCTGGAACCCAACGTCAAAGGCTCGCCCGGCGGACTACGGGATATTCAGACCATTCTGTGGATTGCCCGCCGCGAGTACGGCACCCTGAACCTGCGCGCACTGGCCGGTGAAGGCTTCCTGGTTGAGAGCGAAAACGCCCTGCTGGCTTCGTCCCAGGAGTTTTTGTGGAAGGTGCGTTACGCCCTGCACATGCTCGCCGGGCGCTCCGAAGACCGCTTGCTGTTCGATCACCAGCGCACCATTGCCGGGCTGCTGGGTTTCGAGGGCGATGACGCCAAGCAGGCCATCGAAAACTTCATGCAGCAGTATTACCGGGTGGTCATGAGCATTGCCCAGCTCAGCGACCTGATCATCCAGCACTTCGAGGAGCTCATCCTCGCACCGGCAGACGAAGTACCGCCGCAGCCGATCAACTCGCGATTCCAGCTGCACGACGGTTATATCGAGGCGCGCAACGACAACGTGTTCCGCCGCACACCGTTCGCCATGCTCGAAATTTTCGTGCTGATGGCCCAGCAGCCTGAAATCAAAGGCGTGCGCGCCGATACCATTCGGCTGTTGCGGGAAAACCGTCACCTGATTGATGATGATTTCCGCAACGACATCCGCAATACCAGCCTGTTTATCGAGCTGTTCAAGTGCAAGATCGGCATCCACCGCAACCTGCGGCGGATGAACCGTTACGGCATTCTCGGGCGCTACTTGCCGGAGTTCGGCTTCATTGTCGGGCAGATGCAACACGATCTGTTTCACATCTATACGGTCGACGCGCACACGCTGAACCTGATCAAGCACCTGCGTAAGTTGCAGTACACGCAAGTGTCGGAAAAATTCCCGCTGGCCAGCAAGCTCATGGGCAAGCTGCCCAAACCCGAGCTGATCTACCTGGCCGGCCTGTACCACGACATCGGCAAGGGCCGGCACGGCGATCACTCGGAAATCGGCGCAGTGGATGCCGAAGCCTTTTGCCAGCGCCACCAACTGCCGGTATGGGACAGCCGCCTGATCGTCTGGCTGGTGCAGAACCACTTGGTGATGTCGACCACCGCGCAGCGCAAGGACCTGTCCGACCCGCAAGTGATCCACGATTTCGCGCAGGCCGTCGGCGACGAAACCCGCCTCGACTATCTGTACGTGCTGACTGTCGCCGACATCAACGCCACTAACCCGACACTGTGGAATTCCTGGCGCGCCAGCCTGTTGCGTCAGCTCTACACCGAGACCAAGCGCGCCTTGCGCCGTGGCCTGGAAAACCCGGTGGATCGCGAAATGCAGATCCGTCAGACGCAGAGCGCAGCCCTGGACATCCTGGTGCGCGGCGGGACCGATCCGGACGACGTCGAGCAGTTGTGGTCGCAATTGGGCGATGATTATTTCCTGCGTCACACCGCCGGCGACGTGGCCTGGCACAGCGACGCGATCCTCCAGCAGCCGGCCGACGGCGGGCCGCTGGTGCTGATCAAGGAAACCACTCAACGGGAATTCGAGGGCGGCACGCAGATCTTTATCTATGCACCGGACCAGCATGATTTCTTCGCCGTGACCGTGGCCGCGATGGACCAGCTCAACCTGAACATTCACGACGCCCGGGTCATCACCTCCAGCAGCCAGTTCACCCTCGACACCTACATCGTGCTCGACACCGATGGCGACTCGATCGGCGACAATCCGGCGCGGGTCAAACAGATCCGCGACGGCCTGACCGAAGCGCTGCGCAACCCAGACGACTACCCGACGATCATTCAGCGCCGGGTGCCGCGCCAGCTCAAGCATTTCGCGTTTGCGCCACAGGTGACGATCCACAACGACGCTCAGCGCCCGGTGACCGTACTGGAGCTCAGCGCCCCGGACCGTCCGGGCCTGCTGGCGCGCATCGGCACGATTTTCCTGGAGTTCGACCTTTCGTTGCAGAACGCCAAGATCGCCACCCTCGGCGAGCGCGTAGAAGACGTGTTCTTCATTACCGACGCGAATAATCAACCGTTGTCCGACCCGCTGCTGTGCAGTCGATTGCAGGATGCGATCGTCGAACAACTGACCGTCAGCAACGAACCCGATATCAAACTGTCGCGCATCAGTATCTGATTGCGCGCCAGGATTCAGCCGCTTTGAACGAGATCCCGCACCGATGAACAATGCTCTGAACCAGTTGCAGCCCTACCCGTTCGAGAAGCTCCGCGCCCTGCTCGGCAGCGTCACGCCAAACCCGGACAAACGCGCCATCGCGCTGTCCATCGGCGAGCCGAAACACCGTTCACCGAGCTTTGTCGCCGAAGCGCTGGCGAGCAATCTGGATCAGATGGCCGTGTACCCGACCACCCTCGGCATCCCGGCCCTGCGTGAAGCCATCGGCGCCTGGTGCGAACGCCGCTTCAACGTCCCGAACGGCTGGCTCGACCCGGCGCGTAACGTGCTGCCGGTCAACGGCACCCGTGAAGCGCTGTTCGCCTTCACCCAGACCGTGGTCAACCGTGGCGACGACGCGCTGGTGGTCAGCCCGAACCCGTTCTATCAGATCTACGAAGGCGCCGCGTTCCTCGCCGGGGCCAAGCCGCATTACCTGCCGTGCCTGGACGAAAACGGCTTCAACCCGGACTTCGATGCCGTTTCCCCGGACATCTGGAAACGTTGCCAGATCCTGTTCCTGTGCTCGCCAGGCAACCCGACCGGCGCACTGATTCCGGTTGAAACCCTGAAGAAACTGATCGCGCTGGCCGACGAGTACGATTTCGTGATCGCCGCCGACGAGTGCTACAGCGAACTGTACTTCGACGAACAAACCCCGCCGGCCGGCTTGCTCAGCGCCTGCGTGGAACTGGGCCGCAAGGACTTCAAGCGTTGCGTGGTGTTCCACAGCCTGTCCAAGCGTTCCAACCTGCCGGGCCTGCGTTCGGGCTTCGTGGCCGGCGATGCAGATATTCTCAAAGGCTTCCTGCTGTACCGCACCTACCACGGCTGCGCGATGCCGGTTCAGACGCAACTGGCCAGCGTCGCTGCGTGGAATGACGAAGTGCACGTGCGGGCCAACCGTGCGCTGTATCGCGAGAAGTATGATGCGGTGCTGGAAATCCTCAGCCCGGTGATGGACGTGCAGCGTCCGGATGGCGGTTTCTATCTGTGGCCGAACGTTGAAGGCGATGACGAAGCGTTCTGCCGCGACCTGTTTGCTGAAGAGCATGTCACTGTGGTGCCTGGCTCTTACCTGTCCCGTAACGTTGACGGCACCAATCCGGGCGCCGGGCGCGTGCGCATGGCGCTGGTTGCGCCGCTGGCGGAATGTGTCGAGGCGGCTGAGCGCATCCGAGCGTTTGTCACCCGCCATCGTTCGTAAAACTCAATACCCGCACGGTGCAATGCCGTGCGGGCTTACAAAAACATGAAGCAATATAACCAACTTACTTCGAAGTTCACTTTAAGACGCCGCGGACTTATTATTTTTTAGTGCACTACTTAATTCTTGTAGTTCGCACAACCACAACAAAAAGCAAATAACCTACTTCTAATTTAATAAAAACATGGATGTATATTTATGGACATTGAGTCACCTTGCCACGTAAAAACCCCGGTGGACCTTAACGCTTCTTACGAAATTGCCATCGCCGAAAATCCTGCAAATCGCCCCGCCTCTGCAGGCGGCCGCAAAAAGCGCGCCGCTGGCAATCACACCTACTTCTGGGCACCTGGCCGCACCTTGCGAATTGCATTTCTAAACGGAGATCAAGCATTCAAGGATGCGGTCAAGACTGCTGCCAATAACTGGCAGCCGTATGTCAATCTGAACTTCGACTTTGTCGAGGGGACGGAAGGCGATATCCGCATTAAGTGCGAGCAGGGAATTTATTGGTCTTACATTGGTACCGCCGCTTTGACAGAGACAGATCAGAGCCTTCCAACCATGATCCTGTCAACGGATTACCAGCTTTCATTAAAATACTTTGTCGCCCATGCCATGCATGAGTTTGGCCATGTACTGGGTGCCCAACATGAGCAACTGAACCCTGCGGCAGACATCCCCTGGAACAAGCCGGCCGTCTACGCCGCACATTGGTTGCCTGAAGATGCTGAGGAAGACAGTTACCAAGACAGTCTCACGCGCAACACCGTGGACGATCGTTACTTCAATCTACTTGATGCCAACGAAGTAAAAAACTCGCCCTACGACCCTCTGTCGATCATGCACTATGCCATCCGTCAGGAATGGACCCATGGCGACTTCAAAGTTGACCTTAACTTGGTCCTCAGCGAAAAGGACAAGGCCTTTATGGCGGAGGTCTACCCTCACCCCCCAGCGGAAAGCGAGTGATTCGGACGCAGGACCATCAACAAACTTTTATTTGACCGGCCCCAGATTTGCTTCACTCAAATCCAGCTCCCCCAACACTTCGCGCAGGACGTCATCACCAATCTGGTGATGACGACTGAGCTTGTACAACTCCAGGCGCTGCGCCCGCAGCGCCTTCAAGCGTAAACGCCGCTCCAGCAAATCCATCTGGAACGCCAGTGCCTGCGCTTCCGCCGAATCGTTGAACACCTCCAACTGATGCCGATACTCAGACATGATCCGGGCCTTGAGTTCCGCTGCCAACGCCGCCTGCGCCGCGTCTTGCGGCTTGGCCTCTTCGACTTCCAGCGCATGAATGGCCGCTTCGGCAGTCTTGCGCCAGGCATCCCGCACTTCATTGCGACGCTTGTCGTCCGGGCTTTTCTCGATGCCACGCAGCAGCAACGGCAGGGCGATGCACGCGGCAATCAGCGACAACAGAATCACCCCAGCCGCGATGAAAATCAGCAAGTCCCGCTCGGGAAACTCGTTGCCACCCATCAACAGCGGCACCGACATGACGCCCGCCAGTGTCACGGCCCCCCGCACGCCACCGACCGTCAGCAACCAGCAGGAACGCGTCGTCGGCACTTGAGTCATCTCACCCTTGCCGCGCCAGCGCCGCAGCAGGCCGGACAAGCGCCAGATGCTCTGCACCCAGACAAACCGCAACACCAGCAGCACCAGGAAAATCGCCATCACGTCGAGGCAGCGATAGAGCAGTGTCGGCCACAGGGAGGTTTCGTGGCTGACGACGGCTTTGATGATGTCCGGCAACTGCAAGCCCAGCAACAGGAAGATCAAGCCGTTGAAGGCGAACTCCAGCAATGACCAGACGCTGCGATTGAGCAAGCGGGTGCTGGTCTGGCGTGGCAGCAGGTCGAGCCAGCTCTGCATCATGCCCGCCGCCACGGCGGAAAGAATCCCGGAGGCGCCAAGTCGTTCGGCCAGCACATACGCCGCAAACGGCAGCAACAGCATGAACACCACATGCGTCGCCGGGTCGTCCCAGCCGCGGGCGACCATCCAGGCCCGCAAGCGCCCGACCAGCCAGCTCAGGGCCACGCCGACGGCCAGGCCACCGATCGCCACCAACACAAACGTCACACTGGCGTTGGCCAGCGAGAACACACCGGTCACAGCGGCGGCCAAGGCAAACTTGAACGTCACCAGGCCCGAGGCGTCGTTCATCAGCGCCTCCCCTTGAAGCATGTGCATCAAGGGTGTTGGCAAGCGGTTCTGGGAGATCGCCGAGACCGCCACGGCATCCGTCGGCGACAACACCGCCGCCAAAGCAAAGGCCACCGGTAAAGGAATGCTCGGCAATAACCAATGAATGAAATAGCCGGCGCCCACCACGGTGAACAACACCAGGCCCACCGCCAGCGTCAGGATCGGCCCGCGCAGGCGCCACAGTTCGCGCTTGGGCATCCGCCAGCCATCGGAGAACAGCAGCGGCGGTAAAAACAGAAAAAGAAACAATTCAGGGTCCAGCGCCACATGCAGTCCGAGCGTCGGCCAGGCCAGTAACGCACCCGCCGCGATTTGTACCAGCGGCAACGGCAGCGGGATCACCCGTCCAACCAGGCGTGAAACGCTGACCAGCATCAGCATGATCAGGACGGTGTAAGCGGTTTGCATAGCGTGCGGTTCCCGGACAATCGACAGCATTGAAGTGCCATATTAGCCGCTTAGACTGGCGGCTGACCGTTACACAAATGTCGCACGCCACCGCTGATTGCCAGGGCAGAAAGACAAACCCGACCATGGCCGACGCGAAACCGTCCGGTCATGGCATAATCCGTCACCTTTTATTTCCAGCACCTGCAAAGGGGGCAATTCCTTGACCGTTTCAAGTAAAACGTTGCACCTTTTCGGCATCAAAGCCTGCGACACCATGAAAAAGGCGCGCACCTGGCTCGATGAACACGCTGTCAGCTATGACTTTCATGATTACAAAACGGCCGGAATCGACCGTGAACACCTGACCCAATGGTGCGACGAGCATGGCTGGCAAGTGGTGTTGAACCGTGCAGGCACGACCTTTCGCAAGCTCGACGACGAACGCAAAGCCGATCTCGACCAGCGCAAAGCCATCGAACTGATGCTCGCACAACCCTCGATGATCAAGCGTCCGGTGCTCGATCTCGGTGACCGAACCCTGATTGGCTTCAAGCCAGATATCTACGCGGCAGCGCTCAAGTAAGCCAGCCCGTTCAATTTTGTTAGAGGTATTTACATGTCCACTACCCTGTTCAGCCTGGCCTTTGGTGTCGGCACTCAAAATCGTCAAGGCGCATGGCTGGAAGTGTTTTACGCGCAACCACTGCTCAACCCATCGGCCGAACTGGTTGCTGCCATTGCCCCGGTTCTGGGCTACACCGAAGGCAATCAGGCCATCGCGTTCAGCACTGCCCAGGCGTCCCAACTGGCCGAAGCACTGAAAAGCGTCGACGCGGCCCAGGCTGCACTGCTGACCCGTCTGGCCGAGAGCCACAAGCCGCTGGTCGCCACACTGCTGGCCGAAGACGCTCAGCTGTCGTCCACCCCTGAGGCTTACCTCAAGTTGCACCTGCTGTCCCATCGCCTGGTCAAGCCGCACGGCCTGAACCTGGCCGGGATCTTCCCGCTGCTGCCAAACGTAGCGTGGACCAGCCTGGGCGCAATCGACCTCGCCGAACTGGCCGAGCATCAACTGGAAGCCCGTCTGCGCGGCGAGCTGCTGGAAGTGTTCTCGGTGGACAAGTTCCCGAAAATGACCGACTACGTGGTTCCGGCCGGCGTGCGTATCGCTGACGCGGCGCGTATCCGTCTGGGCGCCTACGTGGGCGAAGGCACCACCGTGATGCATGAAGGTTTCGTCAACTTCAACGCCGGCACCGAAGGTCCGGGCATGATCGAAGGTCGCGTCTCGGCAGGCGTGTTCGTCGGCAAAGGTTCGGACCTGGGCGGCGGCTGCTCGACCATGGGCACCCTGTCGGGTGGTGGCAACATCGTGATCAAGGTTGGCGAAGGCTGCCTGATCGGCGCCAACGCCGGTATCGGTATCCCGTTGGGCGATCGCAACACCGTTGAATCGGGCCTGTACGTCACCGCTGGCACCAAAGTGGCGCTGCTGGACGAGAACAACAAGCTGGTCAAAGTGGTCAAGGCCCGTGAACTGGCCGGTCAGCCTGACCTGCTGTTCCGTCGCAATTCGGAAACCGGTGCGGTGGAATGCAAAACCCACAAATCGGCGATCGAACTGAACGAAGCGCTGCACGCTCACAACTAAGCATCAAATGACCCTCTGTGGGAGCGACGGTGCGACGATTCGACCTGCTCGCGAAGGCGTCCGTGAGGACGCCAAAAAGCTTCGCGAGCAGGCTCGCTCCCACAGGGTCCGGCGTAAACCTACCAGGGCCCGATAGCATGATGATTCCCTCTCCCTGGCGCGCCGATTTTCCGGCCATCGCCGCATTGCAACGGCAAGACCAGACCTATCTGGACAACGCCGCCACCACGCAAAAACCTCAAGCCCTGCTGGATGCCCTGGCGCACTACTACGCCAACGGCGCGGCCAACGTGCATCGGGCGCAACACTTGCCCGGCGCTCATGCCACCCAGGCGTTCGAGGCCAGCCGCAGCAAAGTCGCCCACTGGCTCAATGCTGGCGATTGCGGGCAGATCATCTTTACCCATGGTGCGACCTCCGCGCTGAACCTCCTGGCTTACGGCCTGGAACATCTTTTCAATCCGGGCGATGAGATTGTCATCAGCGCTCTGGAGCATCACGCCAATCTGTTGCCGTGGCAGCAACTGGCCCACCGTCGCGACCTGAAACTGGTGATCCTGCCGCTGGATGCTGACGGCTTGATCGACCTTGAGGCCGCCGCTCGACTGATCGGCCCACGCACGCGTCTGCTGGCGGTCAGCCAGTTGTCCAACGTGCTCGGTGCCTGGCAGCCATTGCCCGCGTTGCTGGCGATGGCCCAGGCCCATAACGCGCTGACCGTGGTCGATGGCGCTCAAGGCGTGGTTCATGGTCGGCACGATGTGCAGGCCCTGGGGTGCGACTTCTATGTCTTTTCCAGCCACAAACTGTATGGCCCCGAAGGTCTGGGCGTACTGTTCGGGCGCAACGAGGCGCTTGAGCAACTGCGACCCTGGCAGTTCGGCGGCGAGATGGTGCTGGATGCCAATTACCACGATGCGCGTTTTCGACCTGCGCCATTAGGTTTCGAGGCTGGAACGCCGCCGATCGCCAGTGTAATTGGTCTGGGGGCGACCCTGGATTATCTCGCCGGGCTGGATCAGGACGCCGTGTCCGCCCATGAAGCGGCGCTGCACGACTATTTGCTCAAGGGCCTTGAAGCGCGCAACGGGATCCGGCTGCTGGGCAAACCGCAATTGGCGCTGGCCAGTTTTGTCGTCGAGGGTGTGCATAACTCGGATTTGGCGCATTTGCTGACCGAACAAGGGATCGCCGTTCGCGCGGGTCATCACTGTGCCATGCCGTTGCTGAAAAGCTTTGAATTGGCCGGGGCAATTCGGGTGTCGTTGGCGTTGTACAACGACTCCGAAGATCTGGAGCGGTTCTTTGAAGCGCTGGACCAGGCGCTGGAGTTGCTGCGATGAGCTTGCCTGCCGATGCCGTCACGGCACTGGATACTTTTCAGAATGCCCCAGGCTGGGAACAACGCGCGCGTCTGTTGATGCAATGGGGCGACCGTCTGCCGGCCTTGAGCGATGTGGATAAGGTTGATGCCAACCGCGTGCATGGCTGTGAAAGCCAGGTTTGGTTGGTGGGCACATTGCGTGATGGTCACTGGCAGTTTGCCGCGAGCAGTGATGCGCGATTAATTCGCGGGTTGGTGGCGTTGTTGCTGGCGCGGGTTAACGGGTTGTCCACCGCCGAGTTGCAGCAGGTGGACTTGCCGGACTGGTTCAATCAGCTTGGACTGGGCCGTCAGCTTTCCCCGTCGCGCAGCAATGGCCTCAATGCCGTGTTACAGCGGATGAGGAGCCTGAGCGACGAGTAGGAGCTGCCGAAGGCTGCGATCTTTTGATCTTTAGCGTGATCACTGGCGCCGAAGATCAAAAGATCGCAGCCTTCGGCAGCTCCTACGAGGATCTTCGTCGGCCTTTAAACCTGAGGCTTGAGCTTGTCTGCCGGGCGCCGCACCCCAGCCACAATCTTATCCACAGCCTTGGTCGCCGCGACCATGCCGAACGTCGCCGTCACCATCATCACCGCGCCAAACCCGCCGGCGCAGTCAAGCTTCACGCCATCCCCGACAAAACTCTTCTGCAAGCAAATGCTGCCATCCGGTTTCGGGTAACGCAGTTGTTCGGTGGAAAACACACACGGCACGCTGTAGTGACGAGTCACGGTGCGGGAGAAGTTGTAATCGCGGCGCAAAGTGGAACGCACTTTCGACGCCAATGGATCATTGAAGGTGCGGTTCAGGTCGCAGACCTGGATCAGCGTTGGATCAATCTGCCCACCCGCGCCTCCCGTGGTGATGATCTGAATCTTGCGGCGTTTGCACCAGGCAATCAGCGCCGCTTTCGCGTTGACGCTGTCGATGCAGTCGATCACGCAGTCGATATTCGGCGTGATGTACTCGGCCATGGTCTCGCGGGTGACGAAATCCGCCACCGCGTGCACCGTGCAATCCGGGTTGATCCCGCGCAGACGCTCGGCCATCACCTCAACCTTGGGTTTGCCCACGGTGCTGTCCAGCGCGTGCAACTGGCGGTTGGCGTTGCTGACGCAGACGTCGTCCAGGTCGAACAACGAAATCTCGCCCACGCCACACCGGGCGACGGCTTCCGCCGCCCAGGAACCGACACCACCGACGCCGACGATCGCCACATGGGCCGCGCGCAAGCGCTCCAGGCCTTCGATGCCATATAAACGGGCGATGCCAGCAAACCGCGGATCTTCTGTACTCATGACCATTACCCCAAAAACCGGCGCGCATTATAGGGCCGTCCGCGGCCAAGAGCATCTTTGGGCTATGAACGGGCGTCTTGCCCTCTTTTGTCGGAATACACAGAACCAAGATTTAACCTACAAGGTCCAACGAAAGAACTTAAGCCGAGTTGGACTGCCCAACGTCCGGCATTTCCCTGCCAGCTGTACGGTAAGTGAACCCCCGGTGTAGGATGCGCGCCCCTTGGCAGCCGCCGACTGGTCCTTCGTTCCACAGCCTTTGGAACCTGAAATAGCTATGTCATCGCGTAAATTTGGACTCAACCTGGTCGTGGTGCTCGCCATCGCTGCCTTGTTTACCGGCTTCTGGGCGCTGATCAATCGCCCGGTCACCGCCCCCAACTGGCCTGAACAGATCTCCGGCTTTTCGTACTCGCCGTTCCAGCAGGGCCAATACCCACAAAAAGAGCAATATCCGACCGACGATGAAATGCGTCGCGATCTGGAGATCATGAGCAAGCTGACGGACAACATCCGTACTTACTCGGTCGACGGGACGCTGGAGAACATTCCAAAACTGGCGGAAGAATTCGGTCTGCGGGTAACCCTCGGTATCTGGATCAGCCCGGACGAGGAGCGCAACGAGCGCGAAATCACGCGCGCCATCGAGATCGCGAACAGCTCGCGCAGTGTGGTTCGCGTTGTTGTAGGCAACGAGGCGATCTTCCGTAAGGAAATTACCGCCGCAGAACTCAGCATTATTCTGGATCGCGTCCGCGCGGCGGTGAAAGTGCCGGTAACGACCTCCGAGCAATGGCACGTCTGGGAAGAAAACCCGAGCCTGGCCAAGCATGTCGACCTGATCGCCGCCCACATCCTGCCGTACTGGGAACATGTTCCGATGGAGCAGTCCGGACAGTTCGTACTCGACCGCGCCCGTGACCTGAAAAAGATGTTCCCGAAAAAGCCGCTGCTGCTGTCCGAAGTTGGCTGGCCGAGCAACGGCCGTATGCGCGGTGGTGCCGACGCCTCTCCTGCGGACCAGGCGATTTACCTGCGCACATTGGTCAACAAGCTGAATCGCCAGGGCTTCAACTACTTTGTGATCGAAGCGTTTGACCAGCCGTGGAAGGCCAGTGACGAAGGTTCGGTGGGCGCCTATTGGGGTGTGTTCAACGCCGCCCGCCAGCAGAAATTCAACTTCGAAGGCCCGGTTGTCGCGATCCCGCAGTGGCGCGTGCTGGCTGTCGGTTCGGTGGTGTTGGCCCTGCTGTCCCTGACCCTGCTGATGATCGACGGCTCGGCCCTGCGTCAACGCGGCCGTACCTTCCTGACCTTCATCGCATTCCTCTGCGGCTCGGTGCTGGTGTGGATCGGTTACGACTACAGCTTGCAATACAGCACCTGGTTCAGCCTGACGGTCGGCTTTTTGCTCGCCCTCGGTGCACTCGGGGTGTTTATCGTGTTGCTGACCGAGGCCCACGAACTGGCCGAAGCGGTCTGGACCCACAAGCGCCGGCGTGAATTCCTGCCGGTGGTGGGCGATTCGGACTACAGACCGAAAGTCTCGATTCACGTGCCTTGCTACAACGAGCCGCCGGAGATGGTCAAACAGACCCTCAATGCCCTGGCCAACCTCGACTATCCGGACTTCGAAGTCCTGATCATCGACAACAACACCAAGGACCCGGCGGTCTGGGAACCGGTGCGCGACTATTGCGAAACCCTCGGCCCGCGCTTCAAGTTCTTCCACGTCGCACCGTTGGCCGGTTTCAAGGGCGGCGCACTGAATTACCTGATTCCGCATACCGCCAAGGATGCCGAAGTGATTGCAGTGATCGATTCGGACTACTGCGTCGACCCGAACTGGCTCAAGCACATGGTGCCGCACTTCGCCGATCCGAAAATCGCCGTGGTGCAGTCGCCACAGGATTATCGCGACCAGAACGAAAGCACCTTCAAGAAGCTCTGCTACGCGGAATACAAAGGTTTCTTCCACATCGGCATGGTCACCCGTAACGACCGTGACGCGATCATCCAGCACGGCACCATGACCATGACCCGGCGCTCGGTGCTCGAGGAACTGGGCTGGGCCGACTGGTGCATCTGTGAAGACGCCGAGTTGGGTCTGCGGGTATTCGAAAAAGGCCTGTCGGCGGCGTATTACCACACCAGCTACGGCAAAGGCCTGATGCCCGATACCTTTATCGACTTCAAGAAACAGCGTTTCCGCTGGGCCTATGGGGCGATTCAGATCATCAAGCGTCACACCGCCAGCCTGTTGCGCGGCAAAGACACCGAGCTGACCCGTGGCCAGCGTTACCACTTCCTCGCGGGCTGGTTGCCGTGGGTGGCTGATGGCATGAACATCTTCTTTACCGTCGGCGCACTGTTGTGGTCGGCGGCGATGATCATCGTGCCGCAACGGGTCGATCCGCCGTTGCTGATTTTCGCGATCCCGCCGTTGGCGCTGTTCGTGTTCAAGGTCGGCAAGATCATCTTCCTCTACCGTCGTGCGGTCGGGGTCAACCTCAAGGATGCATTCTGCGCGGCGCTGGCCGGGCTGGCGTTGTCGCACACCATCGCCAAAGCGGTGCTGTACGGCTTCTTCACCAGCAGCATTCCGTTTTTCCGCACGCCGAAAAACGCCGATAACCACGGCTTCTGGGTGGCGATTTCGGAGGCGCGCGAAGAAGTGTTCATCATGCTGCTGTTGTGGGGCGCGGCGCTGGGGATTTACCTGGTGAACGGCATGCCGAGCAACGACATGCGCTTCTGGGTGACCATGTTGCTGGTTCAGTCGCTGCCGTACCTGGCGGCGCTGATCATGGCGTTCCTGTCTTCGCTGCCGAAACCTTCGGCGCAGATCGCACCCGCGCCGGCAGTCTAAATCTCTGCAGATGCACTAAACGGCGGCCAATGGCCGCCGTTTTGCTTTAAGATAACCGCCATTTTGCAGGGCTTTGCGGAGTACGGTTTGCCAACCGACCCGATACCTGTGGGAGCGAGCCTGCTCGCGAATGCGGTGTGTCAGACGACATCAACTTTGACTGACGCACCGCTTTCGCGAGCAGGCTCGCTCCCACATTAGCCCTTGCCCAATTTCAAGTTTCCGGAGTCTTACATGACGGCCCACGCCGACCTTTCGCCGACCCTTCAACTCGCCATCGACCTGATCCGCCGTCCGTCCGTGACGCCGGTCGACGCCGATTGCCAGAAGCAGATGATGCAGCGCCTGGGCGATGCCGGTTTTACGCTGGAACCGATGCGCATCGAAGATGTGGATAACTTCTGGGCGACCCACGGCAAACACGACGGTCCGGTGCTGTGCTTCGCCGGCCACACCGACGTGGTGCCGACCGGCCCGGTCACCGCCTGGCAGATCGACCCGTTCAACGCTCTGATCGATGAACACGGCATGCTCTGCGGTCGTGGCGCGGCGGACATGAAAGGCAGCCTCGCCTCCATGACCGTGGCAGCCGAGCGTTTCGTCGCCGACTACCCGGACCACAAGGGCAAGGTGGCTTTCCTGATCACCAGCGACGAAGAAGGACCGGCGCACCACGGCACCAAGGCTGTGGTCGAACGCCTCGCAGCGCGCAAGGAACGTTTGGACTGGTGCATCGTCGGCGAACCGTCGAGCACCACCCTGGTAGGCGATGTGGTCAAGAACGGTCGTCGCGGCTCCCTTGGCGCCAAACTGACCGTGCGTGGTGTGCAGGGTCACGTGGCCTATCCGCACCTGGCGAAGAACCCGATCCACCTCGCCGCCCCGGCACTGGCCGAACTGGCCGCCGAGCACTGGGACCACGGCAACGACTTCTTCCCGCCGACCAGTTTCCAGATCTCCAACGTGAATTCCGGCACCGGCGCGACCAACGTCATTCCCGGCGACCTGGTGGCGGTGTTCAACTTCCGCTTTTCCACCGAGTCCACCGTTGAGGGCCTGCAGAAGCGCGTCGCCGACATCCTCGACAAACATGGCCTGGACTGGCACATCGACTGGGCGTTGTCCGGCCTGCCGTTCCTGACCGAACCGGGCGCGTTGCTGGATGCTGTCGCGTCGAGCATCAAGGACGTGACCGGTCGCTCCACCTGCGCTTCCACCAGCGGTGGCACCTCCGACGGGCGCTTCATTGCGACCATGGGTACTCAGGTTGTTGAACTGGGCCCGGTCAACGCAACGATCCATCAGGTCAACGAACGTGTACTGGCCGCCGACCTCGACGTGCTGACCGAAATTTACTACCAGACCCTGATCAAGTTGCTCGCCTGATGCTCGCCTGCCCGATCTGCAGCGAACCGCTGAACGCGGTGGACAACGGCGTGGCCTGCCCCGCCGGGCATCGTTTCGACCGCGCACGGCAGGGTTACCTGAACCTGTTGCCGGTGCAGCACAAGAACAGCCGTGACCCTGGGGATAACCTGGCAATGGTCGAGGCCCGGCGCGACTTCTTGAATGCCGGTCATTACGCGCCGGTGGCCAAGCGGCTGGCGGAGCTGGCTGCTGAATATGCGCCCCAGCGCTGGCTCGACATCGGTTGTGGCGAGGGTTACTACACCGCGCAAATCGCCGAAGCCTTGCCGAACGCGGATGGCTACGCGCTGGACATCTCCCGGGAGGCGGTCAAACGCGCGTGCAAACGCAACCCGCAGCTGACCTGGTTGATCGCCAGCATGGCGCGAGTGCCGTTGGCCTCGGGCAGTTGCCAGTTTCTCGCCAGCGTCTTCAGCCCGCTGGACTGGGAGGAAGCCAAACGCCTGCTCAGCCCCGGTGGCGGCTTGATGAAAGTCGGGCCGACCAGCGGCCATCTGATGGAATTGCGCGAACGTCTGTATGACGAGGTGCGTGAGTACACCGATGACAAGCATCTGGCCCTGGTGCCGGAAGGCATGGCGCTGCAACACAGTGAAACCCTGGAATTCAAACTGATCCTGGAAAAGGGTCAGGACCGGGCCAATCTGCTGGCCATGACGCCTCACGGCTGGCGTGCCAGTGCCGAACGCCGGGCGGCGGTCATCGAGCAGGTGGAGCCATTCGAGGTCACGGTTTCAATGCGCTACGATTACTTCGTTCTTCAATAACTTCTTTATTTTTTGGTCTTGAGCAAACGGCTCGAGGCCGGCTAAATCCGCGAATGGATTTTTCAGACCCGCAGTGAGGACATCCATGCGCCAACCCGATATCGAGATTTACCTGAAAGACGCCGACGTCGACTACAAGGCCATTGCGGCCTGGCTCGGCGAAGCCTTGGGCCCGTGCACCGATTGGGTTCAGAAAGGTCAGACCTACAAGTGCAAGGCCGGCAACATGCCAGTCACCTGGCTGCCGAAAGCCGTAGGAAAATGGAACAGCCTGTACCTGGAAAGCGACCAGACGCCGTGGGAAGACGACATCGCCTGCGCCCGCGCCGCGTTTGCCGCACTGAACGTTGAAGTGCGTTGTGCACCGGGGAGCTGGGTCGAGGAAGAAGGTGAAGAGTCAGCGGATCGCTGGATGCGTATTAGTGCCGATGGTGAAGAAGAGATCACCTGGAAAACCGCTTAAAGCCTGTTTTGTGTCGCTTACAAAACCGGTGGGCGACACCGATCAAATGTGAGAGCGAGCCTGCTCGCGAATGCGGTGAGTCATTCAACGTTGATGTCGACTGATACACCGCATTCGCGAGCAGGCTCGCTCCCACAGTGGTTTTGTGTGATCTGAAGGGTGTTGGTTACAAGCCGACGACGTCTTCAGCCTGCAAGCCCTTCTCGCCGCTCACCACCGCATATTCAACCTGCTGGCCTTCAGCCAACGAGCGGTGCCCTTCGCCGCGGATCGCGCGGTAGTGCACGAACACGTCCACCCCGTCCTCGCGCTGAATGAAGCCATAACCCTTGGCGTCGTTGAACCACTTCACACTGCCGGTTTCGCGCGTAGCCATGTCTCGTTACCCCCCTTCTTTTTATTTTGAGCGGTCGAGTATATGACACGCGCCAAAACTCTCAACTCAACTTTACTTAGCCGCTTTTTTGCCGATTTTCGGCGAATACGGCACACTATCGGCCGCCCGAGCATTTGCTCGGTTTTATCCACTCACGCAGAAGCCGTATGACCCGCTCCCCGTTCCGCCGTCTTGTGTTTGGCACCCTGCGTCGATTGTTGTACCTCTGGGTTCGCTCGGAGACGATCAACCAGTCGTCGTTCACCCTCAACCTCGACCGCAGTCGTCCGGTGTTCTACGTCCTGCAAAACCCTTCACTGACCGACCTCGCCGTGGTCGACACCGAGTGCAGCAAGGCCGGCCTGCCCCGCCCGGTGCTGCCGGTATCGGTCGGTACGCTGATCGAACCCGCCGCGTTCTTTTACCTGACGCCGGAGCCCGACTGGCTCGGTCGCCAGGACAAGCGCGGTGCGCCGCCGACCTTGACCCGCCTGGTCAGCGCCCTGAGCCAGAACGCCGTCGAAGACGCGCAAATCATTCCGGTCAGCGTGTTCTGGGGCCAATCGCCCGACAGCGAATCGAGCCCGTGGAAACTGCTCTTCGCCGATAGCTGGGCGGTGACCGGGCGGTTGCGCCGGCTGCTGAGCATCATCGTGCTGGGCCGCAAGACCCGCGTGCAGTTCTCCGCGCCGATTCACCTGCGTGAACTGATCGACCACAACAAGGGCCACGAGCGCACCGTGCGCATGGCCCAGCGCATCCTGCGGGTGCACTTCCGCAACCTGAAAGCCGCGGTGATCGGCCCGGACATTTCCCACCGTCGCAACCTGGTCAAAGGCCTGCTCAATCAGCCACTGGTCAAACAGGCGATCCTCGACGAAGCCGAGCGCGAGAACATCTCCCCGGAGAAAGCCAAGGCCCAGGCCCTGCGCTATGGCAACGAGATCGCCTCGGACTACACCTACACCGCGATCCGTTTTCTGGAAGTGGTGCTGAGCTGGTTCTGGAACAAGATCTACGACGGCATCAAGGTCAACCACATCGAAGGCGTGCAGAAAGTTGCCCAGGGGCACGAAGTCATCTACGTGCCGTGCCACCGCAGCCACATCGACTACCTGCTGCTCTCGTATCTGCTGTTTCGCAACGGCCTGACCCCGCCGCACATTGCCGCCGGGATCAACCTCAACATGCCGGTGATCGGCAGCCTGCTGCGTCGTGGCGGTGCGTTCTTCATGCGCCGCACCTTCAAGGGCAACCCGCTGTACACCTCGGTGTTCAACGAATACCTGCACACCCTGTTCACCAAAGGCTTCCCGGTGGAGTACTTCGTCGAGGGCGGCCGTTCACGCACCGGGCGCATGCTGCAACCGAAAACCGGGATGCTGGCGATCACCCTGCGCAGCTTCCTGCGGTCGTCGCGCATGCCCATCGTCTTCATTCCGGTGTACATCGGTTATGAACGCGTGCTGGAAGGCCGGACCTACCTCGGCGAACTGCGTGGCGCGAGCAAGAAGAAAGAATCGATCTTCGACATCTTCAAAGTCATCGGCGCCCTCAAACAGCGCTTCGGCCAAGTGGCGGTGAACTTCGGCGAGCCGATCAAACTGGCGGAGTTCCTCGACAGCGAACAGCCAGACTGGCGCAAACAGGAACTCGGCCCGCAGTTCAAACCGGCCTGGCTCAACGAAACCACCAACCGTCTCGGCGAGAAAGTCGCGCAGCATCTGAACGAAGCAGCGGCGATCAACCCGGTCAACCTGGTGGCCCTGGCGTTGCTGTCCACCAGCCGACTGGCCCTGGACGATCGTGCGATGGCTCGGGTGCTCGATCTGTATCTGGCCCTGTTGCGCAAGGTTCCCTACTCGCCGCACACCACGCTGCCGGAAGGCGATGGCCGGGCGTTGATCGAGCATGTGAAGGGCATGCAGCTGTTGTCCGAACAGAGCGATGCCCTGGGCAAGATTCTGTACCTGGACGAGCAGAATGCCGTCCTGATGACCTACTACCGCAACAACGTGCTGCACATCTTCGCGTTGCCGTCATTGCTGGCAAGCTTCTTCCAGAGCGCGTCGCGCATGAGCCGCGAACAGATCCTGCGCTACACCCGCGCGCTCTATCCGTACTTGCAATCGGAACTGTTCATCCGCTGGTCGCTGGACGAGCTGGATGCGGTAATCGATCAATGGCTCGAAGCGTTCGTCGAGCAAGGTCTGCTGCGTTTCGAGAACGACGTCTACCTGCGGCCGGCGCCGAGTTCACGGCATTTCGTGTTGCTGACCTTGCTGTCGAAGAGCATCGCCCAGACCTTGCAGCGCTTCTACATGACCGTATCCCTGCTGCTCAACAGCGGCCAGAACAGCATCAGCGCCGAAGAACTGGAAGACCTCTGCACGGTCATGGCCCAACGCCTGTCGATCCTCCATGGCCTGAACGCCCCGGAGTTCTTCGACAAGAGCCTGTTCCGCCACTTCATCCAGACCATGCTGGACCTCGACGTGCTCAAGCGCGACGAAGCCGGCAAGCTGAGCTACCACGAGCTGCTTGGCGAACTGGCCGAAGGCGCGGCCAAACGGGTGTTGCCGGCGGAGATCCGCTTGTCGATCCGTCAGGTGGCGTTGCATCGCAGTGAAGATGCTGCGGATCAGGCCACCACACAGCCCGAGAACTAACGCAAAACCCAGTGGGAGCGAGCCTGCTCGCGAAAGCGGTGTGTCATCTAGCGATGATGTTGAATGACATACCGCTTTCGCGAGCAGGCTCGCTCCCACATTAAGTGGAGATGTACGATGAAAAAACTTTCTCTATTGGCCATGGCCGCTTTGCTTGGAGCCTGTCATTCGATGCACCCTGGCGCTAAAACCAGTCTCGACGGCGAAGTCTTCTACCTGCAACGCATCGCCCTGCCGCCCACCGCCACCTTGAGTGTCAGCTTGCAGGATGTATCTCTGGCCGACGCACCCGCCGTGGTCCTCGATGAACAGAAAGGCCCGGTCAAAGGTCAGGTGCCATTGCCATTTCATCTGAGCTACGATCCGGCACAGGTCAAACCCGGCCATCGTTATTCGGTCAGCGCGCGCATTGAGGTGAATGGCAAACTGATGTTCATCACCACCGAACATCACGCCGTGCAACTGGATGGCAGCGATCCGCAGCCACTGAAAATCCGCGTCGACGCTGTCCGTTAATTCTTTTTTTTGAACAAGGAAGCCGCCATGTTCCGTCCTACCCTTCGCTTCGCCGGCCTGTGCGCAGGCTTGATGATTTCCGCCAGCGCCCTGGCCCTGTCGCTCAGTGACCTGTCGCAAAAGGACGCCACCGGCGGCCTCAAGGATGCCCTGACCCAAGGCGCACAGTTGGCCGTGAAACAACTCGGCACACCGGGCGGCTTCAGCAACAACCCGGACGTCAAAATCGAACTGCCGGGCAAACTCGGCAAGGTCGCCAGCAAAATGAAACAGTTCGGCATGGGCGACCAGGTCGATCAACTGGAAACCAGCATGAACAAAGCGGCTGAAACCGCAGTCACGCAAGCCCAGCCGATCCTGGTGGATGCGGTGAAGAAGATGAGCGTGGAGGATGCCAAGGGGATTCTCAGCGGCGGTAACGACTCGGCCACCCAGTACCTGAACAAAACCAGCCGCGAACAGATCCGCGCCAAGTTCCTGCCGATCGTCAAGCAAGCCACCGATCAGGTTGGTCTGGCCAAGCAGTACAACTCGTTCGCCGGACAAGCCGCGACGCTGGGCGTAGTGGATGCGAAGAACGCCAACATCGAAAACTACGTCACCGAGCAGGCGTTGAACGGTTTGTTCGAGATGATCGGCAAGCAGGAAGAAACCATTCGCAAGAACCCTGCGGCGGCGGCAACCAGTTTGGCGAAAAAAGTGTTCGGAACGCTGTAACGATCACCTGTAGGAGCTGCCGAAGGCTGCGATCTTTTGATCTTGATCCGGATTTCAAGATCAAAAGATCGCAGCCTTCGGCAGCTCCTATGGGGCTCCGCGCAAGAAAAACACCCACTCGCGCCCCATCTTCCGTTTCTCGAACACCTTCAACTCAACCAACCCGTTCAAGGTCGCCGATGCGGTGTTGTAAGAGCAGTCCAGATTCTCCTTCACATTGACCGCCGTAAACTCCTTGGCCATCCCACTCTTGGCCACCTGGAACACGGCTCGCTGCTTCTCGGTCAATCGGTCAAAAAAACCGGACGCCAACAACCAGCGATCAAAGCTTTCGGCATACGCCAGACTTTTCCGATAAGCCTCGGTAAAACCGCTGACAGCCCGCAGGATCACCGAACATTGAAAGTCGATGAAATAGCTCAGGTCCAGGTCATCAGCCTCAGTATTCAGATACGACCGCCCGTACTTCACCGGCGCATTGCGCAGTAAAACGCTGATGGCAATGTAGCGAAACGCCGAGAAGTCATTCTTGAACATGAACCAGTAAAACAGCGCCCGCGCGACCCGGCCATTGCCATCGCGGAACGGATGCTCATAGCCCAGCGCAAAATGCAGTGCGATGCCTTTGATCAGTGGATGAAGGTAATCCACGTGATCGGGGTTGTTGTGGGACTGGTTGATCCACTTCGACAACACCTGCAATCGTGACACCAGACCTGCCACGGGGGGCGGCGTATGAACGGTGTTGCCCTCACCGTCCTGCACCACCACGTCATCGTTGCCCCTGAGTGTCCCCGGTGAATACTGCGCGTCATCAATGCCCTCGACGCCGACACGGTGCATCGCTGCGATCAACTCGACACTGAGGGCTTCATAACGCTTTTCCCAGGCGAAGTTCATCATCTTGTAATTACCGATCACCATTCGCTCGTCCGGCGTGCGCGGCAGGCGCTTACGCTTGAGCATGTCCTTGGCCACCCGAGTGGTGGTAGCCGCACCCTCCAGCTGACTGCTGCTGATGGCTTCGTCTTCGATCAAATCATTCAACAGATAACTGAAATGCGCGTGTTCACCGATCTGACCGGTCATGTACTCCAATGCGGCCGTCGTGGCTTGTCGATCGACGGCGGAAACAGCTTTCTGCGCCAGCGGCGTGAACACGAAGTTGCCCCACTGGATCGGCTCGCCCAAGGGCAGAAGGCTGGAATACTGCGCTGACCGGGCTTTCTTCACCAACGCCCAGCACAGATTCGGATCCAGCCCCGGCCCCCAGCGGTAGCGCAACTCATCAAAAGGCAAATAGCGCCCCTGATCGTCCAGCGGCTTGAGCAAGGCAAGGTAATCCGAGAGGCGTTCCTTGTGGGGCGATTGCACCAACAGGTCGAACACCGGGTCGGTTCTTCCCGTCAAAACGGGCGGCTTTTTCATTTTTGCTGTCTCAAAAACTCGTGAAACTGAGTCTTGAGTACAGCATTCAGCCCCCTCTGACTCAATATCAGAGGGATCTGAAATACATGTAGGAGGTTAGACAGGCTCTTTCTTGATCCTGAACCAAGCCGCATACAACGCCGGCAAAAACAACAACGTCAGCGCCGTCGCCACGATCAACCCGCCCATGATCGCCACCGCCATCGGCCCGAAGAACACGCTACGCGACAGCGGGATCATCGCCAGCACAGCGGCGAGCGCGGTCAGCACAATCGGCCGGAAACGCCGCACGGTGGCTTCGATGATCGCTTGCCAGGGCTTGAGCCCGGCAGCGATATCCTGCTCGATCTGGTCCACCAGAATCACCGAGTTACGCATGATCATCCCCGACAGCGCGATGGTCCCGAGCATGGCAACGAAACCGAACGGCTGACGGAACACCATCAGGAACAAGGTCACGCCAATCAACCCCAATGGCGCTGTCAGAAACACCATCACCGTGCGTGAGAAACTGCGCAGTTGCAGCATCAGCAAGGTCAGCACCACCACGATGAACAGCGGCACGCCGGCCTTCACCGAGTTCTGCCCGCGGGCCGAGTCTTCCACAGTGCCGCCGACGTCCAGCAAATACCCGTCTGGCAGTTCGGCACGTATCGGATCAAGGGTCGGCATGATCTGCTGCACCAGCGTCGCCGGTTGTTCCTTGCCGTAGATGTCGGCGCGGACCGTCACGTTGGGCAAGCGGTTGCGGTGCCAGATGATGCCTTCTTCAAAGCCATATTCCAGCGTCGCGATTTGCGACAGCGCCACGCTGCGACCGTTGTCGGTCGGCACGGCCAGGCTTGGCAGCAACGACAACTCGGTGCGTTCATGCAAGGTGCCGCGCAGCAGGATTTCGATCAACTCGTTGTCTTCGCGGTACTGGCTGACGCTGGAACCGGTCAATGAACTTTGCAGGAACTTCGACAGGTTCGCGGTGCTCACGCCAAGCGCCCGGGCGCGGTCCTGATCGACGTTCAGATAAACAACTTTGCTCGGTTCTTCCCAGTCCAGGTGAACGTTGGCCACGTGGGGATTCTCGCGAACCTTGGCCGCGACTTTACGTGCCAGTGCGCGGACTTCCTCGATGTGCTCACCGGTGACCCGGAACTGTACCGGATAGCCAACCGGCGGGCCGTTTTCAAGACGCGTGACCCGCGAACGCAGGGCTGGGAACTGTTCGTTGAGGGTTTCGATCAGCCAGGTACGCAGGGTTTCACGCTCTTCGATGGTCTTGGCCAGGACTACAAACTGCGCGAAGCTCGCCGCAGGCAGTTGCTGATCCAGCGGTAGGTAAAAGCGCGGCGACCCGGTGCCGACGTAGGCCACATAATTGTCGATGCCGGCGTGATCCTTCAGCAGTGCTTCGAGGCGCTTGACCTCATCGGCCGTGTTGCTCAGGGACGCGCCTTCAGCCAGCTTCAGGTCGACCATCAGCTCCAGACGACCCGAAGCCGGGAAGAACTGCTGCGGGACAAATCGGAACAGCACAACCGACCCGACGAACAACACAACGGTCAGCACGATCACCGTCTTGCGGCGCCGCACGCACCACTCCACCAGCCGTCTGACGCGTTGATAAAACGGCGTGCCATAAGGGTCGGGTTGGCCGTCGCCGGTACCGTGTTTGGCGGCATGAATCTTCGCCAGATCCGGCAGGAGTTTTTCCCCCAGATACGGGACGAAAACCACCGCTGCAATCCACGACGCCAACAACGCGATGGTCACCACCTGGAAGATCGAGCGGGTGTATTCGCCAGTGCCCGATTGCGCGGTGGCAATCGGCAGGAAGCCGGCCGCGGTGATCAGCGTACCGGTGAGCATCGGGAACGCCGTGCTGGTCCAGGCATAGCTGGCGGCCTTGATCCGGTCGAAGCCCTGCTCCATTTTGATCGCCATCATTTCCACCGCAATGATCGCGTCGTCCACCAGCAAGCCCAACGCCAGCACCAGCGCGCCGAGGGAAATCTTGTGCAGGCCGATGCCGAGGTAATACATGCAGGCGAACGTCATCGCCAGTACCAACGGAATCGCCAGCGCCACCACCATACCGGTGCGCACGCCGAGGGAGAAGAAGCTCACCAGCAACACAATCGCCAGTGCTTCTACCAGCACCTGGACGAACTCGCCGACACCGGTTTTCACCGCAGCCGGCTGGTCCGAAACCTTGCGCAACTGCATACCGGCCGGAAGGTTTTTCTGGATTCTGGCGAACTCAATTTCCAGCGCCTTGCCCAGCACCAGAATGTCGCCACCGTCCTTCATGGCCACGGCCAGACCGATGGCGTCTTCTGCCATGAAGCGCATGCGCGGCGCCGGTGGATCGTTGAATCCACGCCGCACGTTCGCCACATCCGAGATGCGGAAGGTGCGATCTCCTACGCGGATCGGGAAGTTCTTGATCTCGTCGACCGTCTGAAAATTCCCTGAAACCCGTAGCTGCAAACGCTCGCTGGTGGTTTCGAAGAAGCCGGCGGTGGACACCGCGTTTTGCTCTTCAAGGGCCTGCTGCACCGCCGCCAAAGGCAAGCCGAGGGTGGCCAGTTTGACGTTGGAGAGTTCGATCCAGATCTTCTCGTCCTGCAGGCCGAGCAGGTCGACCTTGCCCACATCCTTGACCCGTTGCAGCTGGATCTGGACGCGGTCGGCGTAATCCTTGAGTACCGCGTAGTCGAAACCGTCGCCGGTCAAGGCGTAGATATTGCCGAAGGTGGTGCCGAATTCATCATTGAAAAATGGCCCCTGAACACCCGGTGGCAGGGTGTGCCGAATATCGTTGGTCTTCTTGCGGACCTGATACCAGAGCTCTGGAATATCCACGGAATGCATGGAATCCCGGGCGATGAACGTCACTTGGGATTCGCCGGGGCGAGAGAACGAAACGATGCGCTCGTACTCGCCGGTTTCCATCAATTTCTTTTCGATGCGTTCGGTGACCTGACGCGACACTTCCTCGGCCGTGGCACCCGGCCAGATCGTACGAATCACCATGGCCTTGAAAGTGAACGGCGGGTCTTCACTTTGGCCCAGCTTGGTGTAGGAAAGCGCACCGACGACCGCCAGCAAGAGCATCAGGAACAGTACGATCTGGCGATTACGCAGCGCCCATTCGGAAAGATTGAAACCCATCGGGGATTACTCCTTGTCCGCCAGATTGACCACGCGGTTAGAGCGATCCACCGGGCGCACCTGCTGCCCTTCAAGAAGCACATGGACGCCAGCGGCCACCACCCAGTCGCTGGCATTCAGGCCTTCGAGTACCGGTACGGTTTTCTCGCCGAAGGCACCGACCCGCACAGGGGTTTTCTTCAAAGTGTTATTGGCACTGACGACCCAGACGTAGGTCGCGCCGTTTTCCGCCGTCAGCGCGGAAAGCGGTACGGACAGCGGCACCACTTCGGCGGTCTGGACGAACACCCTGGCACTTTGGCCAAGTTCGGCAGGGACCTTGCCGCCGGTAAATGCGATGCGGGCGGCGAAGGTGCGGGACTTTGGATCGGCGGCGGGCGACAGCTCACGGATGCGCCCGGCGAAGCGCTGATCGGGCTGAGTCCAGAGCTCCACCGACACCGGCTGACCGACCTTGAAACGGCCAAAGCTCTGCTCCGGCAGGCTGATCAACACTTCGCGCTCGCCATCGGTGGCCAGGGTAAACACGGTTTGTCCGGCCGCCACCACTTGCCCGACCTCTACCGAGCGTTTGGCCACCACGCCATCCTGGGGCGCACGCAGTACGGCGTAGCTGGCCTGGTTAGTCGAGACGTTGAACTCGGCTTTAATTTGCTTGAGGCGTGCTTCACCGGATCGGTAAAGGTTTTCGGAATTGTCGTACTGCGAACGGCTGACCATCTGACGGTCCATCAGGGTCTTGTAGCGATCACGCTCGGCGCGTACCAGGTTCAGGTTGGCCTCTGCGGCAGCGACCTGGGCGCGCATGGCTTCCAGTTGCAGGCGCACGTCCTGGGGGTCGAGTTCCGCCAGAGGTTGATCGGCCTTGACCCGCAGCCCCTCTTCGACCAGTCGTCGGCTGACTTTACCGCCAATGCGAAACGCCAGATCCGGCTCATAGCGGGCGCGGACTTCACCGGGATAGCTTTCCATTGCCTGCGCGGAAGGCTCTGGTTGCACCACCATGGCCGGGCGTACGGTGACTTGAGGCGCCTCTTCGTGACCACACGCAGTCAATAAAAACGCCAGACTGACTGGCAACGCGAGGGGCAAGGCATAGCGGAACATGGTGAAGGACCTTTCGCTAATGGTGCTTGGAATAATTATACTGACCAGTATGTTATTAATAGCAAACTCACCAGTCCAGTATTAAAAGCGAAGAATGACGAACAATCTTTCAGCCCCCAATGGTCCGGGCCGCCCCAAGGATCTGGCCAAGCGCCAGGCGATCCTCGATGCGGCGAAAATCCTGTTTCTGAGTAACGGTTATGCCAACACCAGCATGGACGCCGTCGCGGCCGAGGCTGGCGTGTCGAAGCTGACCGTCTACAGCCATTTCAACGACAAGGAGACACTGTTCTCTGCCGCCGTCATGGCCAAGTGCGAAGAGCAATTGCCTACGCTGTTTTTCGAATTGCCGGACGGCATCGCGGTGGAAACGGTGCTGCTGAACATCGCGCGCGGTTTTCATTTGCTGATCAACAGCGAGGAGTCGGTGAACTTGCACCGCTTGATGATGACGCTGGGCAGCCAGGATCCAAAACTCTCGCAGATCTTCTTCGAGGCCGGGCCGGAGCGGATGCTGCATGGCATGGAGCGGTTGTTGGTCAAGATTGACCAGTGCGGTTCGTTGAGCATCGATAAACCACGCAATGCAGCCGAGCATTTCTTCTGCCTGCTCAAGGGAGCGGGGAATTTCCGCTTGCTTTATGGCTGTGGTGAGCCGTTGACCGGGGATGCGGCCGAGAGCCATGTGCAGGAAGTGGTGGGATTGTTTATGCGGGCTTATCGACCTGAGTCAGCCTGATAGATATTGAGTGTCTGGATTGACGCCTTCGCGAGCAGGCTCGCTCCCACAGGGATCTAAGCATCACCTTAGATTTTCTGTGGGAGCGAGCCTGCTCGCGAAGGGCGCGCCTCGGTCTCAAGGCTTCAGCGCTTTCTTCGGATAGATGTCATACCGGCTGGATTTACCGTCGAGCGCATGACTCGGCTTCGGCCCCGCAATACACGGCGCCTTGCGCGGGCGTTTGACCACCACCCGGTGGCTGGCCAGGGCCAACGCCGCTTCGAGCAATGCCGGCGCATCCGGGTCATCCCCTACCAGCGGGCGGAACAGGCGCATTTCCTTCTTCACCAACGCCGTTTTCTCACGATGGGGGAACATCGGGTCGAGGTAGATCACTTGGGGCGGCTCGCCTTCCCAGTTGCGCATCACCTCGATCGAATTGCCCTTGAGCAACCGCATGCGCGCCACGATCGGTGCCACGTCGAAATCTTCCGCACCACGGGCCAGGCCATCTTCAAGCAAGGCGCCGATCAATGGCTGGCGCTCGATCAGGCTCATCTCGCAGCCCAGGCTCGCCAGCACGAACGCATCCTTGCCCAGCCCTGCTGTGGCATCCAGCACACGCGGGCGCACGCCCTGCGCGATGCCAACCGCCTTGGCGATCATCTGCCCCGTGCCACCACCGAACAACCGGCGATGCGCCGCGCCGCCCTCGACGAAGTCCACCCGCACCGGCCCCGGTGCATCCGGCCCCAGTTGTTGCAGCTGCAAACCCTGCTCGCCCACCTGCAAGGCAAACTCACCGTCAGCCACCTGCATCGGCAGGCCCAGGCGCTCGGCCCATTGCTCGGCCTGTGGCTGAAACGCCGGGGCCGAAGCCTCGACATGGATGCGGCAGGCCGCAGGTTGCTCAATCATGGGAAAACACGCTCAAAAAATTAATGATCGGCAAAAACGGCCGATAACAAAACTAACGAGCATTTTGCCAGAGCTGAGCGTCGACCGAGAGAAATGTCAGACATTCAACGCACATCGATAGGTTACATCTCGCCTCACGGCGATTTTGGCCTGCGAAACTCCCAAGCACTGAGCGGCGTCAGTCACCTGTGGCAGGATTTTTTTGCCCAGGCCCTGGCCGATCAGTCGGGCGATGTCGTGCCGGCTTCTCTCGATTTTCCGCCGGTCGATCTCGACAGCCCGATCGAGCCCACGGTTGGCAGTGAGCTGTTGGCGCATATCATTTCCCAGCGCGAATGCGACGTGAAGGAAACCCAGGTCAAGCCACCAGAGCCACTGTTCCTGCCGATTGCCGAGTTCGAAATGGACCTGGCCGACAAACCGTTCCCACCGTTCCCGACAGAAGAAATCGTCGCTCAGCAGAAGCAGCAGGACTTCGAAAGCGGCTGGGTTCGCCCGATCGTACTGGCCAACGGTCAACCACTGCCAGCACCGGGCGCTGCACCGCAGCCGCGTCCGTTGCACCTGCCGATCGCCGAATTCGAACTCGATCTGCTGGACAAGCCGTTCCCGCCGTTCCCGCCCGAAGAGTTGGTGGAGCAACAGAAAAACTTCGATTTCGATATCGGCTGGGCTCGCCCGATCGTTCTGCAGAACCTGCGTATCGCCGCGTAACCCTCAGCGGCACACCCACCACGGCCCGACATCCACGTGAAAGTGATTGCGATGGGCGGCGTTGTAGTCCGGGCTCAACACCACACTGAACATGTCGCAGGCGCCATCGCGGACCTGGCGTAAAAACCGTGCGTCCTGATTATCCTTCGGCCAATCCTTGAGCACGTTGATAGATCGCCCGTCCGCCAGACGGAAACCGGCGATATCCAGCGCATTGGCGGAAGCATGCTGGCTGCGCCTGCCGTTCTCGCGACTGTAGACGTTGCGACAGGCAAAGCTGCCGAGATGGTCGACGCGGGTGACCGCCTGCCCATAGGCCGCTTGCGCAGCGGGTTGCAGGGCATGGTGTTCGAACAGGGCAAACGATACCGCCAGGCGGCAACTGGCAAGGAAGCTGCTGCTCAGCGCCACGTCGCCGCCCTGCACGCGCAAGGTGTTGATCAGCGGGCACGTCGCGTCAGGGCTGTCGGCCTGATGGGTCACGCGCAATCCGGAACTGCTCAGGGCTTGATCGCACAACTGCGGATCGTCGCGCAGGCGCATCAACTTGTAACGTGTCAAGAAATTGGGTTCGGCCTTCACGTCCAGCGGTGCCCATGGGTTCCACTGCGGCGGCAGCGAGATCCAGCCTCGCCAGACGCTCCCGCCCGCCGCAGCGATGATCAACAGCATCAGCAATAGCCACCCGCGAAACCGCATCGTCAGCCTTTGAACAGTTGATTGGCCTGCGCGTACGGCATCGACCGCGACGTGAAGCTGAACGTGCCCGAAGTCTTGATCTCTTCGGCCGCACGGAAAAATTCACCAAGCGCTGCCAAGGCCAGCGCCGAACCGACGCTGATGCGCTTGACGCCCATTTCACTCAACTGCTCGACCGTCAGCTTCAGCCCGCCGGACATCAGCACATTGACCGGTTTCGGCGCCACGGCACGCACCACCGCCAGCACGTCTTCAGCACTGCGCAAACCCGGCGCATACAACACATCGGCGCCGGCTTCGGCGAATGCCTGCAAGCGGCGGATGGTATCGGCCAGATCGGGATTGCCATGCAGGAAGTTCTCGGCCCGCGCTGTCAGCATGAAGGGGAAAGGCAAACTGCGAGCCGCGGCGACAGCGGCTTCGATACGCGCCACGGCATGTTCGAAGCAGTAGATCGGACTGCCTTCACGCCCCGTGGCATCTTCGATCGAACCGCCAACGGCGCCTGCTGCGGCGGGCCGCAAGAGGCTTTGGGCGCATTCGGCGGGACCGTCGGCAAAACCGTTTTCCAGATCCACCGCGACCGGCAGATCGGTGGCCGCGACAATCGCCCGGACATTCGCCAGGGTCTCATCCAGCGTCAGTCCACCATCGAGCCGGCCCTGGGAAAATGCATATCCGGCGCTGGTGGTCGCCAGTGCCTCGAAACCAAGGCTGGCGAGCATTTTCGCCGAGCCGGCGTCCCAGGGGTTGGGAATGACAAAAGCGCCCGCGCGTTCGTGCAGTGCTTTGAACGCCTGGGCTCGAAAGGTTTGCGCCTCCATTGGCAGGCTCCTGAAAAAGGGAACGAATCCGCCTCAGAGCAGGCCAAGTTGCTCGGCGGCGGGCTCTCTGTATAGCTCAGGCAGCGGCGGCAGGCCAGGCAAACGCAGCATCAGTTTTGCGTGAAAACGTTGCGCCAGTTTCGCGGCCAGCAGGTTGTCGGCGGTGTGCAGGAAGATGTAGGGCGTGCGGCCTTCTTCGATCCAGAGGGCGATTTTCTCGACCCAGGGCACCAGGAATGGATCGTTGGCTTCCAGTTGCGGATGGCCGATGAACCGTACCTGCGGGAATTGCGTGAACGCCGCCGGACGGGGCGGAACCCTGGGCTTTTTCGATTGCGCGTGGAGTACTGAAGGATCGGTCGAGGTGCAGCTGAACAGTGCGCGCGGATCAAGACAAATGCGCTCGACGCCGCGATCCAGCAGCAGGCGATTGAGCATTCGCTCACTGTCACCTTTGGCGAAAAACTCGCTATGGCGCACTTCCACTGCGAGCGGTCGCTCCAGCGCATCGATAAAACCGGCCAACTCGGGCAATCGTTGAGGCGTAAAGCTTTTGGACAATTGCAGCCACAACGGCGAAACCCGCGCACCGAGAGGGCTGAGCAATTGCAGGAAGGTTTCGGTGGCGGTCAGTTGTTCACGCAGGTCTCCGCCGTGGCTGATGTCGCCGGGGAATTTGGCGGTGAAGCGAAAGTGCTCGGGCATGGTCTCGGCCCAGCGCTGCAGCGTGGTGGCAGCCGGGCTCGCGTAGAAGGTCGTATTGCCTTCCACGGCGTTGAATACTTGCGAATAAAGATTTAGGAATTCGGAGGACTTGGCGTCTTGCGGATAGAGGTAATCGCGCCAGGCGTTTTCACTCCAGGACGGACAGCCGAGGTAGTAAGGCAGCAACATCAGATGTACAGGTCGAGGCCCAGCACATCCGAATCCCAATCGACAAAACCGGCGGTGCTGAGGTAGCTGGCCAGGGCCATCGCTACGCTTTTGCTCATGGCACGGTGGTAAAGCATGTCTTGTTGACGAGCCGGGAGATTGCTCAAGCGCTGCGCGGAGGCTTTGGCGGCACGGGCGGCCAGTTGCTCTTCGGACGGGAATTCCAGCTCGCCGTCGATATCGACGGATTCATCCTCAACCACATGCCCTTTACGAGGCTTGCGCTTGATGGGGTAGGACTGAGAGGAAAGGCCGTCTATACGCATAAGTACATGCTCGGTATCAATGATGGCAGTTTAGTGGCACATGACCCGCTACGCAAACCGCCGAGTGATAACTAGAACACAGAAAAGCGAAAAGGTTTAAAAGCCGGGGTTAGAAACTGACGATTGGCTGCGTTGCGACGTTCGTCATCGCGGGCAGGCTCGCTCCCACAGGGGTCAGCGTAGATCCTCTTGCTCGCGATGGTTACAACTCGGTCTTGGGAATCAACGCGCTTTTGGCGTCGCCACTTTATCGCGCAGATAAACCGGCTGAGCCTCATCCGCCACGATCGCTTCACCGCGTTCCCAGGCAAAACGCGCCAGGGTCAGCAGATCCTCGGCGTGGGGCAACATGCCCGCGTCCTGACCGGTCAGGCTGACGGCGATGCGCTCGGCATAACCCCAACCGGTGCCCGCACCAAACCAGTCGCCGCTGGCGTCCGCCGGCAACGCAGCGACTTCCGGCGGCAACACGGCTTCGTTGCCGACCAGCCGCATCTCCCCCGCCGTTTCGCGGTAGCAACCCCAGTACACCTCATCCATCCGCGCGTCGATGGCCGCTGCGACCTGGCTTGTGCCGTGTTCGCGATACGCCCGTTGCGCCAGCACCGCCAGGTTCGACACCGGCAGAACCGGGCGATCCAGCGCAAACGCCAGCCCCTGCACCACACCGATGGCGATCCGCACACCGGTAAAGGCGCCCGGCCCACGCCCGAAAGCAATGGCATCCACCGCTTGCAGCGTGATCCCGGCGTCGGCGAGCAATTGCTGGATCATCGGCAACAGCTTCTGCGCATGCAGGCGCGGGATCACCTCGTAATGGCTCGTGACCTTGCCGTCATGCAGCAAGGCAACGGAGCAAGCTTCAGTCGCGGTGTCCAGGGCCAGCAAGGTGCTCATCGATGTTTCCGTAAGAGAGGTCAGAAAAAGTGCGCCAGTATAAACAACTACGGCCCGCAAGCGGGCCGTAGAGGATGCAGCGGTTTTCAGCTCAGTGCTTCAAGCACCTTGCCGGTGATCGCTTCAACCGAGCCAACACCTTCGATGTGGCTGTACTGCGGTTTGCCCTGAGCAGCGGACAGTTCCTGATAGAACTTCACCAGAGGCTCGGTCTGCGCGTGGTAAACCGAGAGACGATGACGCACGGTCTCTTCGGTGTCGTCCTTGCGCTGCACCAGCTCTTCACCGGTGATGTCGTCTTTACCGGCAATTTTCGGCGGGTTGTAGACGATGTGGTACACGCGGCCAGAAGCCTCGTGAACGCGACGACCGGCGATACGCTGGACGATGTCTTCGTCCTTGACGTCGATTTCGACCACGTGATCCAGCTCGACGCCGGCTTTCACCAGGGCTTCAGCCTGGGGAATGGTGCGCGGGAAACCGTCGAACAGGAAACCGTTGGCGCAATCGGCCTGGCTGATGCGTTCCTTGACCAGATTGATGATCAGGTCATCGGACACCAGACCGCCGCTGTCCATGACGCTCTTGGCGATCAGGCCCAGCTCGGTGCCGGCCTTGACCGCGGCACGCAGCATGTCGCCGGTGGAGATTTGCGGGATGCCGAACTTTTCGGTGATGAACTTAGCCTGAGTACCTTTACCGGCCCCGGGAGCTCCCAGCAGAATGACGCGCATCGATGTGCTCCTCAATTTTTATATAGATAACAACGGATTCGCCTCGTGGGGCCAATCTCAAAAACAGGGTCGTGACCGCCCAAACGGCCAAAGGCTGATCAAGATACACAGCAGGCCCGGACCACACAAGCCGCCGAAAGTCGGAGAAACCCGCGCCTGACGCGACCTCGCGACGGGGTACCCCAAGTCGCAACCCCATCATTAACTGTCGCCTGGCAGCACTTTTCAGCCCCGCGCCAACAGGCACTCAACGCAACGCATTAAGTGCCCGACCCCACGGCAAAAACCTTAGCCTGTATTTCGCAAACCGGTGGCAATCCCCGCCACAGACACCAGCAGCGCCTGTTCTACCGGGCTGCCTTGGGCCACTTCCTGTTGTCGCGAACGCGCCAACAATTCGGCCTGCAATAGATGAAGCGGGTCGAGGTAGGTGTTACGCAAGCGGATGAATTCAAGGGTATCTGGGCTATGTGCCAGTAGTTGAGACTGGCCGGTCAGCCCAAGGACCACGGCGCAGGCCTGCGACAATAGGTCGCGTAAATGCGCACCCAAAGGGAGCAGATCCGGCTCGACCAGACGTTCATCGTAGGACCGGGCGATATCGGCGTCGGCCTTGGCCAGGACCATTTCCAGCATATCGATGCGGGTGCGGAAGAACGGCCACTGGTCGCGCATCTGCCCCAGCAGTTCGCCTTCGCCGCGCTCCAGCGCCTTGCTCAGCGCCGCTTCCCAGCCCAGCCAGGCCGGCAGCATCAGCCGCGTTTGGGTCCAACCGAAGATCCACGGAATCGCCCGCAGGCTTTCGATCCCTCCGGCGCGGCGCTTGGCCGGGCGACTGCCCAGCGGCAAGCGTCCCAACTCCTGTTCCGGGGTGGACTGGCGGAAGTACTCGACGAATTGCGGGTTTTCCCGCACCACGGCGCGGTAAGCGCTGACACCATCTGCCGCCAATTCGTCCATCAAGTGGCGCCAGGCAGGCTCTGGTGGTGGTGGCGGCAGCAAAGTCGCTTCCAGCACCGCCGCCAGATACAGATTGAGGTTTTGTTCGGCGATGTCCGGTAGGCCGAATTTGAAACGAATCATTTCCCCCTGCTCGGTGGTACGGAAACGCCCCGCGACCGAACCCGGTGGCTGCGACAGAATCGCCGCGTGCGCCGGGCCACCGCCACGACCCACGGTGCCGCCGCGGCCGTGGAACAACAGCAACTCCACTTGCTGCTCGCGGCAGATATCCACCAAGCGTTCCTGCGCCCGATATTGCGCCCAGGCCGCCGCCGTGGTGCCGGCGTCCTTGGCCGAATCGGAATAGCCGATCATCACTTCCTGCGGCCCTTGCAGGCGCGCGCGATAACCCGGCAGCAGCAACAGTTTTTCGATCACCGGCCCCGCGTTATCGAGGTCGGCGAGGGTTTCAAACAGCGGCACCACGCGCATCGGCCGCAACACGCCGGCCTCTTTGAGCAGCAGTTGCACGGCCAGCACGTCGGAAGCGGCGCCCGCCATGGAGATCACATAAGAACCAAGCGAAGCACCCGGCGCGGCGGCAATTTCCCGGCAAGTCGCCAGCACTTCAGCGGTGTCGGCCGATGGCTTGAAGTACGTCGGCAGCAACGGCCGACGGTTGTTCAGTTCACGCATCAGGAAGGCGATGCGCTCTTCCTCGCTCCAGTCTTCGTAGCGCCCCAGACCGAGGTAATCGGTGATTTCGGTCATGGCCGCCGAGTGTCGCGAAGAGTCCTGTCGCACATCGAGACGCACCAGGAACAACCCGAACGTCACGGCTCGGCGCAGGCAATCGAGCAGCGGCCCGTCGGCGATCACGCCCATGCCGCATTCATGCAGCGACTGGTAACACAGCTCCAGCGGATCGAGCAGGTCGCGGTTGTTTTGCAGCACATCGGCGGGCGCTGGCGTGGCTGTCGTCAAGGAGGCGTGAGCCCAGTTTCGCGTCGCACGCAGGCGTTCACGCAACTGCTTAAGCACGGCGCGATAAGGTTCGGCGCTGTCGCCGGCCTTGGCTTTCAGCGCATCGTTGGCCTGTTGCATCGACAATTCGGCCGCTAGATGGTCGATATCACGCACGTACAAATCAGCCGCCATCCAGCGCGCCAGCAACAGGACTTCACGGGTGACAACGGCAGTCACATTCGGGTTGCCGTCCCGGTCGCCACCCATCCACGAGGCAAAGCGAATCGGCGCGCCCTCCAGCGGCAAATGCAGGCCGGTGGCGTCATGCAGGGCTTTATCGGCCTTGCGCAAATAGTTGGGGATCGCCTGCCACAGCGAATGTTCGATCACCGCGAAGCCCCATTTGGCCTCGTCCACGGGGGTCGGGCGGGTGCGGCGGATTTCTTCGGTGTGCCAGGCTTCGGCGATCAGCCTCTGCAGCTTTGCCTGGATCTGTTCGCGTTCGGCTGTAGTCAGATCGCGATGGTCCTGGGCAGCCAGCTGCGCGGCGATGGCGTCGTATTTCTGGATCAGCGTGCGACGCGCCACTTCAGTCGGGTGAGCGGTCAACACCAACTCGATTTCCAGTCGTCCCAATTGCCGCGCCAGGGATTCAGCGCCATGACCCTCGGCAAGCAGGCGAGCAAGCAACTCCGGCAGCACGCGCGCTTCGAACGGCGCTGGCCGCGACTCTTCGCGACGGTGAATCAGCTGATACTGCTCGGCGATATTGGCCAGGTTGAGAAACTGGTTGAACGCCCGCGCAACGGGCAGCAACTCATCTTCGCTCAACTGGTTGAGGCTGGCGCTCAGTTCGGCGTCCATCGAACCGCGACGGTCGGCCTTGGCGCCCTTGCGGATCTGCTCGATCTTGTCGAGAAAGCCGTCCCCGTACTGTTCACGAATGGTGTTGCCCAACAGCTCACCCAACAGGTGAACGTCCTCGCGCAAGCGTGCATCAATATCGGTCATCAGCAGTTCTCCAGCGAAAATCCGGGTGTGCTTAGTCACTAGAGAGTGCCGCCGTAAAGCCGTTCTTACAAGCAGACGACGAAGGGACTTTAAACCTTGAGCGTTAAAGCTAGTCTGAAGAGTAGGCCGTACAACGGCTTTCGCCGGCCATGGCCGGACACTCACACTGCCTGCCACGAGCAGGAGCGCAATGAGGTCTTTATGAAAATCCGCGAGCTAGCCCATCACTGGGAAGAAAACGCCAAGGGTCGCCTGACCGACACCGGCTACTCGATACACCTGGATGTCGAGGCCGCTGCACGGCTGGCGGCGATCATCGAGATGTACCCCAAACGGCATCCCGAAGAACTGCTCGGCGAACTGATCGGCGCTGCGCTCGAAGAGCTGGAAAAGAGCTTTCCGTACGTGAAGGGCTCGACCATTGTGGCCACCGACGAAGAGGGCGATCCGCTGTACGAAGACGTCGGTCCGACTCCACGTTTTCTCGCATTGTCCCGTCGTCATCTGCACGATTTGTCGGCCAGTAACGACAAACAGAAACACTGAATTTTCCGCAGGACCTGTAGGAGCGAGCCTGCTCGCGAAGAAGCCTTGTCAGTTGAAATAAATGTTGACTGAAACACCGCTTTCGCGAGCAGGCTCGCTCCCACATTGACGTGCATATCCCTTCAGCAATTGTGTGCTCCTGACCCGAAAATAGGTCGGGAATACCGCTACGCATCGCCAAAGTTCCCAATTTAGAGCCTTGTTCGTTCGGTCAAAGTTTTTTCGGGCGATAGGCCATCTTCTCTGAACTTTTAAAAAATGCCTTGGGTCGTAACCAGTAACCACGCCTGGGACGGCCGTTTCAAAACACCCCGAAAATTGATGGTTGCGGCTCCTTGCCCAGGATGGATTTTTAAGTTTTTCAGGAGCTATTCCAATGGAGTTGAAAACCATGAAGACCCGAACTTCCCAACCCTCGTTCCTCCCCCTGCGCGGCCTGAAACTGGCGGCCCTGGCGATTGGCAGCAGCTTTGTGCTGGCCGGTTGTGCCGGTAACCCGCCGACCGAGCAATACGCCGTCACCGAATCGGCAGTCAACAGCGCCGTCAGCGCTGGGGGCACCGAATTCGCTGCCGTGGAAATGAAGTCCGCCCAGGACAAGCTCAAACAAGCCGAAATCGCCATGCACGACAAAAAGTATGACGAAGCCAGAATGCTCGCCGAACAGGCCGAGTGGGACGCTCGCGTAGCGGAACGCAAAGCCCAGGCAGTGAAAGCCGAACAAGCTGTGAAGGACTCTCAGAAAGGGGTTCAGGAACTGCGTCAGGAAAGCCAGCGCACTGTGCAGTAAGCGCCGCTGCGACGTATTTCTTACTCGACTAAAAGGACGAAACCATGATGCGTAAACAATTGATGATCCCGGCCCTGCTGGCCGCAAGCGTTGCACTGGCCGCCTGCTCCACGCCGCCTAACGCCAACCTGGAACAGGCCCGTACCAACTACTCCGGCCTGCAAGCCGACCCACAGGCAAGCAAAGTCGCGGCGCTGGAAACCAAAGACGCCAGTGATTATCTGGACAAGGCCGACAAGGCTTATCTGGACAAGGAAGACCAGCACAAGGTCGACCAACTGGCTTACCTGACCAATCAACGGGTTGAAGTGGCGAAGCAGACCATCGCCCTGCGCACCGCTGAAGCCAACCTGAAGAACGCTTCTGCACAGCGCGCCCAGGCCCGTCTGGATGCTCGCGATGCACAGATCAAACAGCTGCAGGACAGTCTGAACGCCAAGCAGACTGATCGCGGGACGCTGGTGACCTTCGGTGATGTTTTGTTTGCCACTGACAGGGCCGATCTGAAATCCAGCGGCCTGGTGAACATCAACAAACTGGCGCAGTTCCTTCAGGAAAATCCGGACCGGAAGGCGATTGTCGAAGGCTATACCGACAGCACCGGTACGGCTTCGCACAACCAATCGTTGTCCGAGCGTCGCGCCGGTTCCGTGCGCATGGCGCTGGTGAAGATGGGCGTTGATCCAGCGCGCATCGTTGCCCAGGGTTACGGCATGGAATACCCGGTGGCGGAGAACTCCAGCGTCTCGGGTCGGGCGATGAACCGTCGGGTGGAAGTGACCATTTCCAACGATAACCAGCCGGTGATCCCGCGTTCGGCAATCAGCTCGAACTAAGCTGAACCTGCTGTAACGCAAAAGCCCCGCCTGAGTCGATCAGGCGGGGCTTTTTTAAGATCAAAAGATCGCAGCCTCGTTTCACTCGACAGCGCCTACAGAAGCACGCGAGTTGCGTAGGAGCTGTCGAGTGAAACGAGGCTGCGATCTTTTTGGGGTGCGCTACTGCTCCAGCTTCTGTGGGGTTTCCTGCCCCATGCAGCGCACCGCTTTTTTCTTGTTGTTGACCAATACCCCGGTCAGGCCTTTCTGCTCTGTGTCGAACATCACCAGCACGCCATCGATGCACTGGGCCACTTGCGGGGCCGGTTCCAGGGAAACTTTGTAGTCTTCTCCCGGCACGGTCTTGAGCATGGTGAACTCACTGAGCAGCAGCGCATCTTCGGGTTTGGCGAAGTGCAGGTAGCCGTACCACCACAGGGCCCCGACAGTGCCGAGGATGCTGCAGATACCGGTGATGATCAGCGGGATGGCATTACGTTCTTCACTCATTGCGGACTCTCTGGTGGTTCATCTTCAGAATTTTTGGGCGCCGGGTAATTGGGGATTTCGCCCAGGCGGCGCAGACCGTTGAAATGCTGCGGGTCATCGAGATAACGCAGCATGACTTTGCGCCAGACCGGGTCGGCGAACGTCTGCACATGACCACCACGGGTCAGTTGCAGCACCCGCGGCGGCGGCGCAGCTTGATACAGACGGATGCCATTGGAAAGGGGCACGATCGGATCGTCGATGCTGTGGTAGATCAGTTTCGGCACGCCGTTGAGCTGCGCCATGGAGTGGATCGCGCTGTCGCCGTCCGGCACCAGCCACGACAGCGGCACCTGAAACGCCCAGAACAGCCATGAATTGCTTAAAGCAAACCGGCCGACACTGCGGTAACTGGCGGGTACGCCGTCGAGCACAACAGCCTTGAGCTGTTTTTGCCGCTCAGGGTGTTGCACAAGGTAATGAACAGCCATCGAACCGCCGAGGCTCTGGCCCAGCAGGATCAACGGCTTGCCCTTGACCTCGGGGGCCTGATCGAGCCATTTGAACGCAGCGTCGATGTCCTGATAGATCGCCGGCAAACTCGGTTCGCCCTCGGACAAACCGTAACCGCGATAGTCCACCAACAGCACTTGGTAGCCTTCCGCCGGCAACCACCAGCTCCCGCCCAGATGCATGGGCAGATTGCCGCCGTTGCCGTGCAGGTGCAGCACGGTGCCTTTGACCTCGACACCTTGTTTGGCCGGCAACCACCAGCCATGCAGCTTGAGGCCGTCGGCGGTGGTCAGGGTGACATCGCGGAATTCGAGTTTGGCTTTTTCCGGAGTGAATAACTGGCCGGGCTCGGGGTAGAACAGCAAAGAGCTGCAACCGCTCAAGGTCAGAAGAAGACAGATGATGCCGAGGATTCTCATCCGTTGAAACCTCGCAAAAATTTGGGTGGAAATACACCCCCGGTGGGAGCGAGCCTGCTCGCGATAGCGGCTTAACATTCAACAGTGATGCTGTCTGACACACCGCCATCGCGAGCAGGCTCGCTCCCACAGGGGATCTTGCCCGGTCTACAGGATATTGGAGTAATCCGCTTCGATCCGGTCCAGGCTCAAGTGATTGAGGAAGTTGGAGAAGCACATCCACGCCGACAGCGCGTTCATGTCACGGAACTGCTCCGGCAGATACTTGGGCGGTACCACCAAGCCTTCGTCCACCAATTGCCGCAAGGTTCGCATGTCTTCCAGCGTGGTCTTGCCGCAAAACAGTAGCGGTATCTGCTCCAGTTTGCCTTTACGCACGGCCAACTGAATGTAGTTGTAAACCATGATAAAGCCCTTGAGGTAGGACAAGTCTTTGGTAAATGGCAGACCTGTCGGCACCGAACCTCGGAAAACGCGACTGGCGTTGCCGTAGCTTTCGGCCATTTCGAAGCCCTGCTCGCGGAAGAACTCGAAGATCTGCAAAAAGTCCGCCCCCTCCTCCACCATATGAATGGCGCGCGTGCGGTTGGTCAGTTTGCGCAAGCGGCTCGGGTAGGAGGCGAAGGTGATGATCTCCATCAGGATCGCCAGCCCTTCCTGGGTCACCGTAGACGACGGCGGGCCCTTGGACAGGAAGGTGCAGATCGGCTGGTTCAAACCATTGAGCGTGGTGCCCACATGCACCAGCCCTTCGTGGACTTCCAGGGCGCGCACATCGCGGTCGTTGAACATCGCGTCGGCGCGAATCTTGATGTAGTCCGCACCCGCCGCCGCATCGGCGACGATCCCGTCGGACTCGAACACCCGAATGGTTTCCTCGGCCTCGCCAAACACCTTGTTCAACCGATGTTGCAGCAAGTCGACGGCTTCCTTGGCGGTGAGGACTTTCGGTTCGTCCTTGAGGTCGCCACGGCCGTCGATGTTGTTCAGGTAATCAGAGAGCATCAGGCCCAGGTCAGCCAGGGTCGGGTCACCGGCGTGGAACGCATCGGACGCGGCGCCGTACAACTCCTGGGAAATCAGCCCGAAATCCTCGGTGCCGCGCGCTTCCAGCATGCGCACCACCATCCGGTATTCCTTGCACATGCGGCGCATGATCTGGCCGACCGGGTTGAACTGACCGAGCTGACGGGTGATGTCGCGCTCGATGTTCTGGAATTCCAGTTTCACTTTGCTGGAGTCGAAGGACAGTGGCCGGTTCAGGTAGTAATCGCGGTCCACCGCCGGCATTTCCTTGCCCTTGGCCTTGAGGAAACCCTTGCGGATGCTGTCATCCCATTTGACCGCGTCCAGGACGCGAATCGGCGTCTGCGCCAGCACAATGCGATCGGACAAAATGCGTATCGTCTGCTGGTAATCGTCCACCCGAAACTCCTGTAGAAAAACCGTTATGTGCTGGGTTTATTTGGCTTTGGCCAGGCGCTGATAGCGCACCGCTTCGACGAACACATCGGAATTGGCCGGATCGTCGAGGTAGGCGAAGACCTGGTCCAGGCGGGTGTCGATCAGCACGCCGTCACCGTCGTCGGTCTGGAAGCCCTCGCCGCTGAGGACGTTCTGCCCCAGGGCCTGTTTGACCTGCTCGAGGTCGAGGTTGTAGACCACCAGCTCCTGCTTATCGTTGAGTTCGAAACCGGCAATGGTGAAATGCCCGCCGAACTGCGCCGGCACCTTCGCCGACAGGTACCAGCGACTGCCGTGGCGTGACACCGTGAAGGGATAGGCTTCGCGCTCCTTGGGTTTGGCCTTGAAGTAGCTGACCGCCTGATAGCGATTGTCGCCGATGCGTGTCAGCTCCAGGTTCATCGGTTCGCCCCAGGCATTGGTGCTGGTCCATTTGCCGAGTAACCCTTTGGGCGCGGGGTCGCTTGCGGGCAGAGGCTCCTTGAAGGTCACCAGACAGCCACTGAGCAGCAGGAACGACAAGGCGATCACAACGACACGCCAGGCTTTCATTCAACACTCCCTTGAAGATTACGCAGCGCTTTTGCAGGAGCTGCCGCAGGCTGCGATCTTTTGATCTTGCTTTGCAGAAGTATCAAGAAGATCAAGATCAAAAGATCGCAGCCTTCGGCAGCTCCTACAGGGGATCGGGTTACACCGACGCCAATACCAGATGCATGTAGCGGGTCAGAATGCCGAGCATTTCCTCTTCGGCAACAGGCTCGGCGTCGTTGAGCAGGCCCTGATATTCCATCCGTCCGATAATCGCCGTCAACACTTTGGCATCCTGTTGTGGCTCACGGGAACCCAATACCTGGAATAACTGGCAAGTCCCTTGTAGGAGAATTTGCTGATGCGAGCGCACCAACTTCGCCAGGCGCGGGTTCAGCAGCGCTTCCTGACGGAACGCCTGCTCAGCCATCAAGTGTTCGCGACGGTTGACCAGTTGCCGGTGAACATAGTCCGCCATCAGCCGCGCAATATCGTCAGCCAGTTGCGAGCGTGACTCAGGGCTGCCGTCGCCACTGACCACCATCTCCCGCAGCAGGCCTTCGTTGTTCACCCACAGCTTGGCCATGTACGCCGCGCTACGCTCCACGTATTGGGCGAAGGTATCGGTGAGCAGGTCATCGATATCCTTGAAGTAGTAAGTGGTGGCCGACAGCGGCACACCGGCCTCGGCGGCGACCGCTCGGTGACGCACGGCCCGCACGCCATCGCGCACGACAATGCGCATGGCGGCATCGAGAATGTCCTGTCGACGCTGCTCGCTGCCCTGTCGGCTGGCCTTGCGGCCCTGGTACTGAACACTTTCAGCGACCGCAGTGGCGACACCCGCTGCACCCTCTTGAGCCATTGCACGGTTCACGACAGGTATTCCTCTCTTACTTCAAAAGTAACCAATTGATACGTTTGTACCAGACAGGCAATAAAAAGCCGCCTATTTCAGGCGGCTTTTTAGTTGAAACACTTACGCTTGCGGCCGCATGTGCGGGAACAGGATCACGTCGCGGATCGACGGTGAGTTGGTCAACAACATCACCAGGCGATCGATGCCGATCCCTTCACCGGCCGTTGGCGGCATGCCGTATTCGAGCGCACGAACAAAGTCGGCGTCGTAGTGCATGGCTTCGTCATCGCCGGCGTCCTTGTCGGCCACCTGCGCCATGAAGCGCTCGGCTTGGTCTTCCGCGTCGTTCAACTCGGAGTAGGCGTTGGCGATTTCACGGCCGCCGATGAACAGCTCGAAACGGTCGGTGACGTTCGGGTTCTCATCGTTGCGACGGGCCAGCGGCGACACTTCGAACGGGTACTGGGTAATGAAGTGCGGCTGCTCCAGCTTGTGCTCGACCAGCTCTTCGAAAATCATCACCTGCAATTTGCCCAGGCCTTCAAAGCCCAGCACCTTGGCGCCGGCCTTCTTGGCGATGGCGCGAGCCTTGTCGATGTCGTTCAGGTCGTCAGCGGTCAACTCAGGGTTGTACTTGAGGATCGAGTCGAACACCGACAGACGCACGAACGGTTCGCCGAAGTGGAACACCTTGTCGCCGTACGGCACGTCGGTGCTGCCCAGAACCAGCTGAGCCAGTTCACGGAACAGCTCTTCGGTCAGGTCCATGTTGTCTTCGTAGTCGGCGTAAGCCTGGTAGAACTCCAACATGGTGAATTCTGGGTTGTGACGAGTCGAAACGCCTTCGTTACGGAAGTTGCGGTTGATCTCGAACACCTTTTCAAACCCACCAACAACAAGCCGCTTGAGGTACAGCTCAGGCGCAATGCGCAAGAACATTTCCATGTCCAGCGCGTTGTGGTGAGTCTCGAACGGCTTGGCTGCCGCACCGCCCGGAATGGTTTGCAGCATCGGTGTTTCGACTTCCAGGAAGTCACGCTGCATCAGGAAGCTGCGGATGTGCGCAATCACTTGCGAACGAACGCGGAACGTCTGGCGCACGTCTTCGTTGACGATCAGGTCGACGTAACGCTGGCGATAGCGCTGCTCGGTGTCGGACAGGCCGTGGTGCTTGTCCGGCAGTGGGCGCAGGGACTTGGTCAGCAGGCGCACGCTGGTCATTTCGACGTACAGGTCGCCCTTGCCGGAACGCGCCAGAGTGCCTTCGGCGGCAATGATGTCGCCCAGGTCCCAGGTTTTGACCGCGGCCAGGGTTTCTTCGGACAGGGTTTTACGATTGACGTAAACCTGGATGCGACCAGACATGTCCTGGATCACCATGAACGAGCCACGGTTAAGCATGAGACGACCGGCAACCTTGACCGGGATTGCAGCCTCTGCCAACTCTTCCTTGGTCTTGTCCGCGTACTGCTTCTGCAAGTCTTCGCAGTAGTTGTCGCGGCGGAAGTCGTTGGGGAAGGCATTGCCCTTGGCGCGCTCGGCAGCAAGCTTTTCCTTGCGCAGGGCGATCAGGGAGTTTTCTTCCTGTTGCAGGGCTTGCGGGTCGAGTTGTAGGTCGCTCATGTCTTTAAAAATTCCATCACAGGTTCGTTGCCCCCGCCGGAGGCAGGGGACTTGAGGTCTTGACTGAAGGCTTACAGGCCTTGTTTCAGGCTCGCCACCAGGTATTCATCGATGTCGCCGTCGAGCACCTTGTCGCAGTCGCTGCGTTCGATGTTAGTGCGCAAATCCTTGATTCGCGACGCATCGAGTACGTAGGAGCGAATCTGGTGACCCCAGCCGATGTCCGACTTGGTGTCTTCCAGGGCTTGCGAGGCAGCGTTGCGTTTCTGCACTTCCTGCTCGTACAAGCGCGCCCGCAACATTTTCATCGCGGTGTCTTTGTTGGCGTGCTGGGAGCGTTCGTTCTGGCAGCTGACTACGGTGTTGGTCGGTACGTGGGTAATACGTACGGCCGAGTCGGTGGTGTTTACGTGCTGACCACCGGCACCGGAGGAACGATAAGTATCGATCCGCAGGTCCGACGGGTTGATGTCGATTTCGATGTTGTCATCGATTTCAGGCGACACGAACACCGCCGAGAACGAGGTGTGACGACGGTTGCCGGAGTCGAACGGGCTCTTGCGCACCAGACGGTGCACGCCGATTTCGGTACGCAGCCAGCCAAAGGCGTATTCGCCCTTGATGTGCACGGTAGCGCCCTTGATCCCGGCGACTTCACCGGCCGACAGTTCCATGATGGTCGCGTCGAAACCGCGTTTGTCGGCCCAGCGCAGGTACATGCGCAGCAGGATGTTGGCCCAGTCCTGAGCCTCGGTGCCGCCGGAGCCGGCCTGGATGTCCAGGTAGGCGTTGTTGGCGTCCATTTCACCGCTGAACATGCGACGGAATTCGAGTTTTTCCAGGGACTCGCGCAGACGCTCGACTTCGGCAGCGACGTCATCGACGGCCGCCTGGTCTTCTTCCTCTGCGGACATCAGCAGCAGGTCTTTGGCGTCGGCCAGGCCGGTGTGCATTTCGTCGAGGGTTTCGACGATCTGCGCTAGCAGGGACCGCTCGCGGCCCAGTTCCTGAGCGTACGACGGGTTGTTCCAGACATTCGGATCTTCAAGCTCGCGATTGACTTCAGTCAGACGCTCATGCTTTTGATCGTAGTCAAAGATACCCCCGAATAGTTTCGGAGCGCTCGGACAGGTCCTTGATACTGTTAAGGATCGGGTTGATTTCCATGGCGGGCAGCACTCGTTGGCGAACTTTTGAAAGCCGGCGAGTATAACGTAATCAGGCTGTCACGGCAGCCCGCCTGGCGGCTTTAGCGGCGAATGGTTTGCGAAAGCGCAGAGGACTTGTAGCAGCTGCCGAGCCTGCGAGGTTGCGTTCGGCTGCGAAGCAGTCGTAAAACCAGGCAATGCAGTCTTTCGGTAAACCGCGTGCGCCGGGTTGGCGAGGACTTCGTCCTCGAACGCAGCCTCGCAGGCTCGGCAGCTGCTACAGGCGCATGACGCTACTCGATGCCCACCTGATTGCGCCCATTGTTCTTCGCCAGGTACAGCCCTTTGTCCGCCGCCGAGATCAATTGACGGCAATCGCCGCCCGGTTGCGGAGTGATGGTCGACAGGCCGATGCTGATGGTCAGGCTTGAACCTTCGGCCGGGAAAATGTGCGGAATCTGCAGCGCCGCTACGGTCTGGCGCAGTTTTTCCGCCACCAGCCGCGCGCCGCCCGGCGAGGTATTGGGCAGCACCAGCGCAAATTCTTCGCCACCATAACGGGCCGGCAGGTCCGAAGGCCGGGCGCTGGCGTCGCGGATGGCCGTGGCGACCTTGCGCAAGGCTTCATCGCCTTCGAGGTGGCCGAAGCTGTCGTTGTAGGACTTGAAGTAGTCGACATCGATCATCAGCAACGACAGCTGGCTCTGGTCACGCAGTGAGCGTCGCCACTCCAGCTCCAGGTATTCGTCGAAATGCCGGCGATTCGACAGCCCGGTCAGGCCGTCGGAGTTCATCAAGCGCTGCAGCACCAGGTTGGTGTCGAGCAATTGCTGCTGGCTGACCCGCAACGCGCGGTACGCCGCGTCGCGCTGCAACAGCGTCATGTAGGAGCGCGAGTGATAGCGGATACGCGCCACCAGTTCGATGTTGTCCGGCAGCTTGACCAGGTAATCGTTGGCCCCGGCCGCGAACGCCGCGCTTTTGATCAGCGGGTCGTCCTTGGTCGACAGGACAATGATCGGAATGTCCTTGGTCGCCGGGTGATTGCGGTACTCGCGCACCAGGCTCAGGCCGTCGAGACCGGGCATGACCAGATCCTGGAGGATCACCGTCGGCTTGATGCGGATCGCCTGGGCGATGGCTTGGTGCGGGTCGGCGCAGAAGTGGAAGTCGATATTGTCTTCATTCGACAACCCGCGCCGCACCGCCTCGCCGATCATTGCCTGATCGTCCACCAACAACACCATGGCGGCGTTTTCGTCGGTCTTGAAGTCGTCGAGCTGTAAGTCATTCATGTGCGGTCACCTGAGTACTACCTGGGCCAGGATTGCTGTAAATGGTGGTCATTTGGCGAAAATCTCCAGCAATCGTGGCGCTATCTTGTCCAGCGGGCGGATTTCCACGGCAGCGTCGATGGCCGCGGCCGCTTTGGGCATTCCGAACACCGCACTGCTGTTCTGGTCCTGAGCAATGGTCAGGTAACCTTGTTGGCGCATGAGTTTAAGCCCCTGTGCGCCATCGCGCCCCATGCCGGTCAGCAAAACACCCACGGCGTCACCGCTCCAGTAATGGGCCACGCTCTCGAAGAACACATCGATCGAAGGCCGGTAGATCTCGTTGACGGGTTCGGCGGTGTAGGCCAGCGTGCCGTTTTTCAACAAGCGAATATGGTGGTTGGTACCGGCCAGCAACACCGTGCCGGCCTGCGGTGGTTCGCCTTCCTGAGCGAGACGCACGTTCAGGCCGCTGGCACTGCTGAGCCATTCAGCCATGCCGGCGGCAAACACTTGATCAACATGCTGCACCAGCACGATGGCCGCCGAAAAATCTCGCGGCAGCCCCTTGAGCAATACTTCCAGCGCCGCCGGCCCGCCCGCAGACGAACCAATGGCGATCAGGCGCTGACGCGAAGCCGAATTGCGCAGCGGACTCGGTGCCGCTCGCTCTCGATTGCCCCGGTCACCAATCAGCCAACCGATGTTGATGATCTTGCGCAGCAGCGGCGCTGCCGCTTCCTGGGCATTGCCGACGCCTAACGCGGGCGTGTCGACGACATCCAGCGCGCCGTGGCCCATGGCCTCGAACACCCGGTGCACGTTCTGCTGGCGGTCGACGGTGACGATGACAATCGCGCACGGGGTCTCGGCCATGATCCGTCGGGTTGCCTCCACGCCATCCATCACCGGCATGATCAGGTCCATCAGGATCAGGTCCGGGGTGTATTCGGCGCAACGTTGCACCGCCTCGGCCCCATTGCTGGCGACCCAGACCACTTCGTGCGCCGGGTCGAACGCCAGGGCGCGGCGCAGGGCCTCCACCGCCATGGGCATGTCGTTGACGATGGCTATCTTCATGCCCGCGCTCCTCCGATGAGTTCAACCACTGCATCGAGCAGGGCGTCGTCATGAAAACTGGCTTTGGCTAGATAATAGTCGGCTCCGGCGTCCAGTCCACGACGACGGTCCTCTTCACGATCCTTGTAGGACACCACCATAACCGGCAGGGATTGCAATCTATTGTCCCGGCGCAATAAAGACACCAGTTCGATGCCGTCCATGCGTGGCATATCAATGTCGGTGATCAGCAGATCGAAATCCTCCGAACGCAGGGCGTTCCAGCCATCCATACCGTCCACCGCTACGGCCACGTCGTAGCCGCGATTGAGCAACAACTTGCGTTGCAGCTCGCGAACGGTCAGGGAATCGTCGACCACCAGAATCCGCTTGCGCGCAGCCTCGACGGCCTGGTTGCCCTGACGGGCAATACGCTCCAGACGCCCGGTATTGAGCAGTTTGTCCACCGAACGCAACATGTCTTCGACGTCGACAATCAGCACCACCGACCCGTCGTCGAGCAAGGCCCCGGCGGAAATGTCCTGCACCTTGCCCAGACGCTCGTCCAGCGGCAACACGACCAACGTCCGCTCACCGATAAAACGCTCGACCGCCACACCGTAAATCGCCTCGCGCTCACGGATGACCACCACCTTGAGGGTTTGCTGACTGTTCTGGCTCGCCGGCCGCTGCAACAGCTGACTGGCGGCGACCAGCCCGACATGCCGGCCTTCATACCAGAAATGCTGACGACCTTCGACCTGAACGATGTCTGCCGGCTCCAGGTCGCACATGCGTTCGATGTGGGCCAGCGGAAACGCATACGCCTCGTCACCGACTTCCACCACCAGACTGCGCACCACCGACAGGGTCAGCGGCACTTCGAGATGGAAGCGACTGCCCTCGCCCGCCGCCTGCTCCAGCACCACCGCCCCACGCAATTGCCGGACCATGTGCTGAACCGCGTCCAGACCGACGCCGCGCCCGGAGACCTCAGTGACCGTGTCCCGCAGGCTGAAACCCGGCAGGAACAGGAACGTCAGCAGTTCCTCTTCGCTCAACTGCGCGGCCGTTTCGGCCGGGGATAATTGTCGCTCGATGATGCTGCGGCGGACCTTTTCCAGATCGACACCATTGCCGTCGTCGCTCAGCTCCAGCACCAGCAGCCCGGCCTGATGGGAGGCGCACAGACGGATCAGGCCTTCGGCGGGCTTGCCGGCCAGCAGGCGCTGTTCCGGGGATTCAATACCGTGGTCGACGGCGTTGCGCAGCAGGTGGGTCAGCGGCGCTTCGAGTTTTTCCAGTACATCGCGATCGACCTGGGTTTTCTCGCCCTCAATCTCCAGTCGCACCTGTTTGCCGAGGCTGCGGCCAAGGTCGCGGACCATGCGCACTTGCCCGGTCAATACATCGGCAAACGGTCGCATGCGGCAGGCCAGTGCGGTGTCATACAACACTTGTGCCCGCTGACTGGCCTGCCAGGCGAACTCATCCAGCTCGGCATTTTTTTCCACCAGCAATTGCTGGGATTCCGCCAGCAGCCGACGGGCATCGTCGAGGGCTTCCCGGGCTTCCAGGCTCAAGGCTTGTTCCTTGAGATGGACGTTAAGGTTTTCCAGCGCCCGCAGGCCGTTGTTCTGCATGCGCTTGAGACGCTGCATGGTGGCCAGGTGCGGTTTGAGTCGCAGGGTTTCCACCAGGGATTTGCTCGACAGGTCGAGCAGGCTGTTCAGGCGTTCGGCCGTGACGCGCAAGACCCGTTCACCGTTTTCGGTGGTGCGCCTGGCTTTGCGCAGTGGCGCTGCGGGTTGCGGTTCGGCGACCGGGGCGGGTTCTTCAACCATGGGGGCGGGCGCTTCGGGCTCCGGCTCGGACATGAACGGCGCAATAGGTGTGCTGATCGGTGCGGCCAGTGCCAGCGGATCAAGCAACCGCGCCATCAGGGCCACATAGGCCTCGATGTCCGCAGAGGTTGGAGCGTTGTTAGGCGTCGCGATGCGCATCAGCAAATCGGTGCCTTGCAACAACGCATCGATGTGCTCGGGCCGCAGGTACAGGCGCCCTTCCTGCGCACTGACCAGGCAATCTTCCATCACATGGGAAACGCTGACCCCGGCATCGACGCCGACGATCCGCGCCGCCCCCTTGAGCGAGTGCGCCGCGCGCATGCACGATTCGAGGTGATCGGCCTGGGTCGGGTCGCGTTCGAGCGCCAAAAGACCTGCGCTCAGCACCTGGGTCTGGGCCTCGGCTTCGAGACTGAACAGTTCCAGCAAAGAGGCGTCGCGCATTTGCTCGGGGGTCATGTGAGGCTCCGGGTCACGGCGGACAGCAACTGTTCTTCATCCAGCCAACGCAGGCTGCGACCCTTGAATTGCATCACGCCACGGGTGTATTTGGCGCTGGCCTGGGCGCCGGACCTGGATGCCGCCTCAAGGATGCGTTCGTCGATGGCGTGAATGCCGTCCACTTCATCCACCGGCACCACCACCGGCCCGCCGTGGGCGGCGATGATCAGCATCCGCGGCATGACCCGCGCACCCGACGCCACACTGCTGGCCCCGTCCAGTCCCAGCAACTCAACCAAAGAGAGGCACGCCACCAACGCACCGCGCACATTCGCCACGCCGAGCAAGGCCCGGGAGCGTTGGTGCGGCAGGGAATGAATCGCTTGCAACGGCGCCACTTCCACCAGACTGCGAGTGGCCAGCCCCAGCCATTCTTCACCGAGACGGAACATCAACAGCGAGCGGGTTTTCACATCGCTCTCGACCTCGGCCGAGACTTGCCCGCGATCTTCCTGCTGCAACGCGTAGCGGTCGAGCAAACGCGTGGCGGCGGCTGAATACACGGCGCAATTGCGGCAGTGAATATGGTCGCTCAGCAACGGGCAGGATTTGTCGCCGTGGATGCCGATGCGGTTCCAGCAGTCGTCGATGGCCTGGGCATCTTCATGGGTGAGGCTAAAGGTGTCGGTGGCGTTCATCGTTTGCGCTCACTGTCAGCGGCGCGCTCGCTACGGGCGGCACGGTCCTGCAATCGTCTGGCGCCCGCCGTGTCGCCCTGGGATTGCAGCAAGGCGGCCAGTTGCATCAACGCGTCGGGATGTTGCGGTTCGAGGTACAACGCCTTGCGATAAAACCCCTGGGCTTCCAGTGCACGGCCGGCGACATCGCTGAGCAGCCCCAGCCAATAGAACACCTGGGCCACCGGTTCGTGGCTGCGCAAGTAGCTTTCGCATGCAGCGCGGGCATCCAGGCTTTTACCTTCGTTGGCCAGTGCGGCGATGTTCGCCAGCAGCGTGGCGGCGTCCAGGTTGGCGGCCTTCGCCACGACAGGAAGTGGCGTAACGGGTGCGAACGGACGGTTGCGCACCGGCGGCGGATTCACGTTGCGCACCGGTTGGCGTACGGGCAGCGGAGCAGGAATGAACGTCGGCATCGGCGCAGGCGTGCTCTGACGATGAAATGCAAAGGACTGCGGGATGCCGATCGAACGCATGCCCAAACGCCCCAACAGACTGCCCTCGGCGGGGCCGATAAACAGCACGCCGTCGACATGGGTCAGGCGCTTGAGCACTTCAAATACTTGCTGCTGGGTCGGCTGATCGAAGTAGATCAGCAGGTTGCGGCAGAACACAAAATCATAAGGCGCTTCATTGGCCAGCAACGCTGGATCCAGCAGGTTGCCGACCTGCAAACGCACCTGTTCAAGCACGCGCTCGCTGAGGCGATAGCCATCGTTTTCGGCGGTGAAATGTCGCTCACGAAACTCGATGTCCTGGCCGCGAAACGAGTTCTTGCCGTACAGCGCGCCTCGGGCTTTCTCCACCGAGAGCGGGCTGACGTCCATCCCTTCGACCTTGAACTGGTGCGGTTTGAGTCCTGCATCAAGCAGCGTCATGGCGATTGAATACGGCTCTTCGCCGGTGGAACACGGCAGGCTGAGAATCCGCAAGGCACGCATGTTGTTGATCTCGGCCAGGCGCTTGGTGGCCAGTTTCGCCAACGTGGCGAAGGATTCCGGGTAACGGAAAAACCAGGTCTCAGGAACGATCACCGCTTCGATCAATGCCTGCTGCTCGTCCCGCGAACCCAGCAGGGTGTGCCAATACTCATCGGCCGTCAGCGCGTTGGACGCCGTGCTGCGCTGGCGCACCGCGCGCTCGATGATCGCCGGACCCACCGACGTCACGTCGAGGCCGATGCGCTCCTTGAGAAAATCGAAAAACCGCTGACCGCTGCTCATGGCCGTTCCTCAAGCAACGCCAGGTCCAGCGGCGGCGACGGAAACAGCAGCGCACGAACCTGCTCGTCCAGCAGATCGGCGACCCGCACCCATTGCAGCAGTCCTTGCGCATCTTCACAAACAGGCCCCAGGTACGGCGCCTGCCGATTATCCAGGCCATACGGCCGGAAATCCGCCGGGTTGCAGCGCAAGGTATCGGTGGCCTGCTCCAGGATCAGCCCGAGCAATTGCGCTTGAGCGGTTTCATCCGGACGATAATTGACCAACACCAACCGAGTGCTGGTGCGGGCCTGGGCCGGCTCACCGAAGGTTAGCGCACTGAGGTCGATCACCGGCACCACCGCGCCGCGATAGGCGAACACACCGGCGACCCACGCCGGTGCCTGGGCAATCGGCCTCAATGGCAGACGCGGCAACACTTCTGCCACCTCGATGGCCTGCAAGGCGTAGCGCTCGTTGCCAACGCGAAACACCAGAAACAAGGACTGCTTCGCTGGCATCACCGCGCCGCGTTTGGCCGTGAGTTCGCTCATCAGACTTTGAATCGCGATACGCCGCTACGCAGCCCCACAGCCACCTGGCTCAGTTCGTCGATGGCGAAACTGGCCTGGCGCAGGGACTCGACGGTCTGGCTGCTGGCATCGCCCAATTGCACCAGCGCGTGGTTGATCTGTTCGGCACCGGTGGCCTGGGCCTGCATGCCTTCGTTGACCATCAACACCCGCGGCGCCAGCGCCTGAACCTGATGGATGATCTGCGACAACTGTTCGCCGACCTGCTGCACCTCGGACATGCCGCGACGCACTTCTTCGGAGAACTTGTCCATGCCCATGACCCCGGCCGACACCGCCGACTGAATCTCACGCACCATCTGCTCGATGTCGTACGTGGCGACGGCGGTCTGGTCCGCCAGACGTCGCACTTCAGTGGCAACCACGGCAAACCCGCGACCGTATTCACCGGCCTTTTCGGCTTCGATGGCGGCGTTGAGGGACAGAAGGTTGGTCTGGTCGGCGACCTTGACGATGGTCACGACCACCTGGTTGATGTTGCCAGCCTTCTCGTTGAGGATCGCCAGTTTGGCGTTCACCAGATCCGCGGCGCCCATCACCGAATGCATGGTCTCTTCCATCCGCGCCAGGCCTTGCTGCCCGGAACCGGCCAGCACCGAGGCCTGATCGGCGGCGGTGGAGACTTCGGTCATGGTGCGCACCAGGTCACGGGAAGTGGCAGCGATTTCACGGGACGTCGCGCCGATTTCGGTGGTGGTGGCAGCGGTTTCGGTGGCGGTCGCTTGCTGCTGCTTGGACGTGGCGGCAATTTCGGTCACCGAGGTGGTGACCTGTACCGAGGAGCGCTGGGCCTGGGATACCAGAGAAGTGAGCTCGGTCATCATGTCGTTGAAGCCGGTTTCCACTGCGCCGAACTCGTCCTTGCGGGCGAGGTTCAAACGACTGCTCAGGTCGCCGGTGCGCATGATTTCGAGAATTTCGACGATCCGGTTCATCGGCGCCATGATCGCGCGCATCAACAACAGGCCGCAGAGGCCGGCAGCCAGTACCGCGACCAGCAGGGAAATACCCATGATGACTTTTGCCGTGAGCACGGCGTCATCGATGTTCGCGGTGGCCTGATCCGCCACGACCTTGTTCTCGCGAATAATGTCGTTGAGCTTCATGCGGCCGATGGTCCAGGAGGGCGTCAGTTGTTCATGGAACAGTTTGACGGCTTCGGCCTCTTGATTGCGCTGGCGCAAGTCCAGCACCGCGGCCTGACTCTTCATGTAGTCCATATAGTCTTTTTCGAAGGCGGCGAACTCGACCTTGTCTTCATCCGTGGTGACGGTGCCACGATAGTTGGCCATTTGCTCTTGCAGACGGGTTTCGAAGGATTTGTATTGCGCTACATCATCGGCGCTGAGTTTCTCCCCCTCCCTGAGGCCCAACAATTGCTGGGTTTTCAGATAACCGTCAACCCAGGCGCCACGAATCATGGAACTGTAGTAAACGCCCGGAACGGCGTCATCGCGCACACTGTTTTCACTGGCTTCGATCTTCAGCAGCCGGGAATACGAGACGACGACCATCAGCAACATGATGGCGATAATTACCGCAAAGCTCGCCAAGATGCGTTGGCGCAACGTCCAGTTCTTCACAGTCAGTCCTCGGGGGGCATTTCAAATGCTGCGGAGTATAGCCGAGGGTGGTGTTTCTTTAACAAATCGGATGCGCACCCTTTTCGTCGCGGCGGGAAGCACCGGGACTGGCTCTGGATGGGGACTTTCCGCTATGACGGGGGGTGGTTGCCAGTGGTGATCTGGAAGGAATGGGCCGTGGATTGGCCATTGGGAGATGCAGTGCGGCTCTAATTGCTATCGCGAGCAGGCTCGCTCCCACAGGGGATCATCGTCGACTGAAGATCCATGGTGGGAGCGAGCCTGCTCGCGATTGCGGTTTAAAGACCTACATGGATGCCTGGCGAACCTGCTTCTCCAGCTCAGCCTTCAACCCCGGCTCAAGCTTGAGCTGACGCGCCAGTTCATCGAGGTAGGACTTCTCCATGAAGTTCTCCTCGTCCACCAGCATCACACTGGCGATGTACATTTCGGCGGCCATTTCCGGGGTACTGGCGGCGCGGGCGACGTCGGTCGGGTCCAGCGGTTTGTTGAGCTCGGCGTGCAACCAGTGTTGCAACTCCTGATCGTTGTCGAGTTTGGTGAACTCGCCCTCGATAAGCTCACGCTCGCGCTCATCGACATGACCGTCAGCCTTGGCCGCGGCTACCAACGCCTTGAGAATCGCCTGGCTGTGCTGTTCGACCTGGGCGGCCGGCAAGCGGTCGACGGTTTGTGGCTCGGTCTTCGGCGCGGTGCCCTGCTGGGCCTGCCAGTTGCCGTAAGCCTTGTAGGCAATCACGCCCAGTGCCGCGAGGCCGCCGTAGATCGCGACCTTGCCGCCCACCTTGCGCACCTTTTTGTTACCCAGCAGCAGCCCCATGGCCCCGGCCGCCAATGCGCCACCGCCAGCGCCGGAAAGCAGCCCTCCCAAGCCGCCCGAGCCACCGGCACCGCCGAGCAAACCGCCCAGGCCACCACCGGCGGCCGATTTGTTCTGCGCCCCGCCGGCCTTGTTCTGCAACAGATCCTGGCCGGACTTGAGTAGCTGATCGAGCAATCCACGGGTGTTCATGTTCCGCCTCCAAAAAGGGGTTATCCGGATCAATAAGGCCACCAGCCTAGATCGAAAGTGCCCAACACCCGCCCGCGAGAGTGCTTCCAGATGTTGCTTGATGCACAACGGGCCATCGAATAAAAAGATATACACTCGAGTACATCGATAAAAACCGCCCACCGGGTAATTCCCCATGATGACCTTGCGTCAGATCCGTCACTTCATCGCCGTGGCCGAGACCGGCTCGATCTCCGCCGCCGCACAAACCGCCTTCATTTCCCAGTCCACCCTGACGCTCGCGATCCAGCAACTGGAGCAGGAAATCGGCGTCGGCCTGTTCAACCGCCACGCCAAAGGCATGACGCTCACCCACCAGGGCCACCAGTTCCTGCGTCAGGCGCACCTGATTCTGGCGACAGTGGACAACGCCAAACGCAGCCTGCAACAGAGCACCGATCAGGTGGCCGGGCAACTGATCATCGGCGTGACCAGCCTTGTTGCCGGTTACTACCTCGCGGACCTGATCACCCGTTTCCAGCGCGCCTACCCCAATGTCGAGATCCGGGTGATGGAAGACGAACGGCCGTACATCGAGCATTTGCTGGTCAGTGGCGAAATCGATGTCGGGGTGCTGATCCTCTCGAACCTCGAAGACCGCCACGCCCTGCAAACCGAAGTGCTGACCCACTCGCCCCATCGCCTGTGGCTGCCGGCCCAGCATCCGCTGCTGGAACACGACAGCATCAACCTGGCCGATGTGGCGCGTGAGCCATTGATTCAACTGAACGTCGATGAAATGGACCGCAACGCCCAGCGCATGTGGTCTGCAGCGTCCCTGCACCCGCGCATCACATTGCGTACTGCGTCGACCGAAGCCGTTCGAAGCCTCGTCGCCGCAGGCCTGGGGGTTTCGATCCAGCCAGACATGACCTACCGTCCGTGGTCTCTGGAGGGCGACATCATCGAAGCGCGACCGATTGCCGACTTGAGCCAGACCCTCGACGTCGGCCTGGCCTGGCGCCGCGGTACCGCCCGCCCAGCCTTGGTAGACCCGTTCCTGACCGTCGCGCGCGAGCAACCCCACGGCGGACGCAAGCCATCTATTTAATCGAATGCCACCTTCAGTATTTAGTATTTGTTGACCTCGGGTTCGAGCACTAGTCTTGGTTCATCTATAAAGACGGCCGGGCCCCAGTCACAGGGAGCACCATGGCCACACAAGAAAAGAGAACCCGAAAAATGGCTGGCGCGCAGACCCCGTTGTTCACCGCGTTGTTGATCGATGGCGAACTGGTCGCAGGCCAGGGTCTTGTCGAGCCGATCCTCAACCCGGCCACCGGTGAAGTCCTGACGCACATCGCCGAAGCCAGCACCGAGCAAGTCGAAGCCGCGATCCTTGCCGCCCACCGCGCGTTTGCCGGTTGGTCGCGGACCACGCCGCAGCAACGCTCGAACCTGCTGCTGGAGATCGCCAACGCCATCGAAAAGAACGCCGACCTCCTCGCCCGCCTCGAATCCCTGAACTGCGGCAAGCCGTTACACCTGGCCCGCCAGGACGATTTGAGCGCCACGGTCGATGTGTTCCGCTTCTTCGCCGGTGCCGTGCGTTGCCAGACCGGACAGCTCAGCGGCGAATACCTGCCGGGCTATACCAGCATGGTGCGTCGCGACCCGATTGGTGTGGTGGCGTCGATTGCGCCGTGGAACTACCCGATCATGATGGCCGCCTGGAAAATCGCCCCGGCCCTCGCCGCCGGCAACACGCTGGTGTTCAAACCGTCCGAACATACCCCGCTGTCGATTCTGGCGTTGGCGCCAGCACTGGCGGAGATTCTCCCCCGTGGGGTGATCAACATCATTTGCGGCGGCGGTGAAGGTGTTGGCAGCCACTTGGTCAGCCATCCCAAAGTGCGCATGGTGTCGCTGACCGGCGATATCGTCACCGGGCAAAAAATCCTCCAGGCCGCTGCGAAAACCCTCAAGCGCACTCACCTCGAACTCGGCGGCAAAGCCCCGGTGATCGTCTGCAACGATGCGGACATTCAGGCCGTGGTCGAAGGCGTGCGCACTTATGGCTATTACAACGCCGGCCAGGACTGCACCGCCGCCTGCCGGATTTATGCACAGGCCGGAATTCACGACCGCCTGGTGGCTGAACTTGGCGCGGCGGTCAGCAGCCTGCGCTTCGCCGGCAAACGCGATGCCGACAACGAAATCGGCCCGCTGATCAGCACCCGCCAGCGCGACCGCGTGGCCAGTTTTGTCGAACGCGCCCTCGGCCAGCCGCACATCGAACGGGTGACCGGCGCGGCGGTGCATTCCGGCACCGGCTTCTATTACCAGCCGACCCTGCTGGCCGGTTGCAAGCAAAGCGATGAAATCGTCCAGCGCGAAGTGTTCGGGCCGGTGGTCACCGTGACCCGTTTCAACGAACTCGAACAAGCCGTGGATTGGGCCAACGATTCGGAATACGGCCTCGCCTCCTCGGTCTGGACCCAGAACCTGGACAAGGCGATGCAGGTCGCCGCGCGGTTGCAGTACGGCTGCACCTGGATCAACAGCCATTTCATGCTGGTCAGCGAAATGCCCCATGGCGGCCTGAAGCGTTCGGGTTATGGCAAAGACCTGTCCAGTGATTCGCTCCAGGACTACAGCGTGGTGCGGCACATCATGGCCCGCCACGGACAGCATTTATAAAAGCGCACTACGCTAACAATTAGCCGTAACGGCATTGGCTTCACCACGTTCAAAACTGCCCCGACCATAATTAAAGAAGAGGGAAACCCCATGTTCGTGCACAAGACCGCACTGCTCAGTGCAATCACCACCGCCATGCTGGCCAGTGCCAGTATTCAGGCCGCCGAACCGCTGAAGGCCGTCGGCAACGGCGAAGGCCAGCTGGATATCGTCGCCTGGCCTGGTTACATCGAACGTGGCGAGACCGACAAGGCCTACGACTGGGTCACCGGCTTCGAAAAGGAAACCGGCTGCAAGGTCAACGTCAAGACCGCCGCGACTTCCGATGAGATGGTCAGCCTGATGTCCAAGGGCGGTTACGACCTGGTGACCGCGTCCGGCGACGCCTCCCTGCGCCTGATCGCCGGCAAGCGTGTGCAGCCGATCAACACCGCGTTGATCCCGAACTGGAAGAACATTGACCCACGCCTGAAAGATGCGCCGTGGTACGTGGTCAACAAGCAGACCTACGGGACTCCGTATCAGTGGGGGCCGAACGTACTGATGTACAACACCAACGTCTTCAAAACCGCGCCAACCAGTTGGGGCGTGCTGTTCGATGCGCAGAACCTGCCGGACGGCAAGCCGAACAAAGGTCGCGTGCAGGCCTATGACGGCCCGATCTACATCGCCGACGCGGCGCTGTACCTGAAAACCACCAAGCCTGAGCTCGGGATCAAGGATCCGTATCAACTCAACGAAGCCCAGTACAAGGCGGTGCTCGATCTGTTGCGCGCCCAGCAGCCGTTGATCCACCGCTACTGGCATGACACCACCGTGCAGATGAGTGACTTCAAAAACGAAGGCGTGGTGGCATCCGGGGCCTGGCCGTATCAGGTCAACGGCTTGATGAACGAGAAACAGCCGATCGCTTCGACCATCCCGAAAGAAGGCGCCACCGGTTGGGCCGACACCACCATGCTGCACGCCGAAGCCAAGCACCCCAACTGTGCCTACAAGTGGATGGACTGGTCGCTGCAACCGAAAGTCCAGGGTGACCTGGCGGCGTGGTTCGGTTCATTGCCGGCGGTTCCTGCAGGGTGCAAGGAAAGTGAATTGCTGGGCGCCGAGGGCTGCAAAACCAACGGTTTCGACCAGTTCGAGAAGATCGCCTTCTGGAAAACCCCGCAGGCTGAAGGCGGCAAGTTCGTGCCGTACAGCCGCTGGACCCAGGACTACATCGCGATCATGGGCGGCCGTTAAGCCCTTTTAAGATCAAAAGATCGCAGCCTTCGGCAGCTCCTACGCCGATCGCATGCACCGCAAATGTGGCGCCCTATGCAAATCCTGTAGGAGCTGCCGCAGGCTGCGATCTTTTCACGGCACACCCGAATCAATTGATAGAAAGCGCGCCTTTTCGGAGCACCGCACCATGACGCTTGCAGTCCAGTTCACCAACGTTTCCCGTCAGTTCGGCGAAGTGAAAGCCGTTGACCGGGTTTCCATCGATATCCAGGACGGCGAGTTCTTCTCCATGCTGGGCCCTTCCGGCTCGGGCAAAACCACCTGCCTGCGCCTGATCGCCGGCTTCGAACAACCGAGCGCCGGCTCCATTCGGATTCACGGCGAAGAAGCCGCCGGGCTGCCGCCGTATGAGCGTGACGTCAACACCGTGTTTCAGGATTACGCACTGTTCCCGCACATGAACGTCCTCGACAACGTCGCGTACGGTTTGAAAGTCAAAGGCGTCGGTAAAACCGAACGGCAGAAACGCGCCGAAGAAGCCCTCGACATGGTCGCCCTGGGTGGCTACGGCGAGCGCAAACCGGTGCAACTGTCCGGCGGTCAGCGCCAGCGTGTGGCCCTGGCCCGTGCGCTGGTCAATCGCCCTCGGGTGCTGCTGCTCGACGAACCGTTGGGCGCCCTCGATTTGAAGCTTCGCGAGCAAATGCAAAGCGAGCTGAAGAAGCTGCAACGCCAGCTCGGCATCACCTTCATCTTCGTCACCCACGACCAGACCGAAGCGCTGTCGATGTCCGACCGCGTGGCGGTGTTCAACAAGGGCCGCATCGAACAGGTCGACACGCCGCGCAACCTCTATATGAAACCGGCGACCACCTTCGTCGCTGAATTCGTCGGCACCTCCAACGTGATTCGCGGCGATCTGGCGCGGCAGTTGAGCGGCAATCCGCAGCCGTTTTCGATTCGCCCGGAACACGTACGTTTTGCCGAAGGTCCGCTGGCCAGCCACGAGATCGAAGTCAGCGGTTTGCTGCACGACATCCAGTACCAGGGCAGCGCCACTCGCTATGAACTGAAACTGGAAAACGGCCAGACCCTCAACATCAGCCAGGCCAACGTCCAGTGGCTGGACGCCAGCGCCCAGCACCAGACCGGGCAACGCATCAGCGCACGCTGGGCTCGGGAAGCCATGATCCCGCTGCACGACACCGTTGGCAGGGTGTGAGATGACCAGCGTGGCTCTCCCTCAAACCCCGGCCGGCGGCTCGCCGTTGCGCAGGTTTTCCAACCTGCTGTATCGCCGGCCGAACCTGTACCTGTCGATGCTGCTGGTACCGCCGCTGCTGTGGTTCGGCGCGATCTACCTCGGCTCGCTGCTGGTTCTGCTGTGGCAAGGCTTCTACACCTTCGATGACTTCACCATGGCGGTCACGCCCGACCTGACCCTGGCGAACTTCGCAGCGCTGTTCCAGCCATCGAACTTCGACATCATTCTGCGCACGTTGGGGATGGCGATTGCCGTGTCGATCGCCAGCGCCATCGTCGCGTTCCCGATCGCCTACTACATGGCGCGCTACACCACCGGCAAAACCAAGGCGTTTTTCTACATCGCAGTGATGATGCCGATGTGGGCCAGTTACATCGTCAAGGCCTACGCCTGGACCTTGCTGTTGGCCAAGGGCGGCGTGGCGCAATGGTTCGTTCAGCACCTGGGGCTGGAGCCGGTGTTGCAGTTCGTGCTGGGCATTCCGGGGGTGGGCGGCAGCACGCTGTCGACCTCGCATCTGGGCCGCTTCATGGTGTTCGTCTACATCTGGCTGCCGTTCATGATCCTGCCGATCCAGGCGTCGCTTGAACGTCTGCCGCCATCGTTGCTGCAAGCTTCGGCCGACCTCGGCGCCACGCCGCGCCAGACCTTCATGCAAGTCACGCTGCCGCTGTCGATTCCGGGCATCGCGGCCGGTTCGATCTTCACGTTTTCCCTGACCCTGGGCGACTTCATCGTGCCGCAACTGGTCGGCCCGCCGGGCTACTTCGTCGGCAGCATGGTGTACGCCCAGCAAGGCGCGATCGGCAACATGCCGATGGCGGCGGCCTTCACGTTGGTGCCGATCGTGCTGATCGCCATTTACCTGTCCATCGTCAAACGACTGGGGGCCTTCGATGCACTCTGAGAAAGCTTCTTTAGGCCTGAAAATCGCAGCTTGGGGCGGTTTGGTGTTTCTGCACTTCCCGATCCTGATCATCTTCCTCTACGCCTTTAACACCGAAGACGCAGCGTTCAGCTTTCCGCCCAAGGGCTTCACCCTGAAGTGGGTCGGCGTCGCGTTCTCACGGCCGGACGTGCTGGAAGCGATCAAGTTGTCATTGCAGATTGCGTCCGTCGCAACGCTGATTGCGCTGGTCCTCGGCACGCTGTCGTCAGCGGCGTTGTACCGGCGGGATTTCTTCGGCAAGCAAGGCATCTCGCTGATGCTGATCCTGCCGATTGCGCTACCGGGGATCATCACCGGGATCGCGTTGTTGGCGACGTTCAAGACGCTGGGGATCGAGCCAGGGATGTTCACCATCATCGTCGGCCACGCGACCTTCTGTGTGGTGATCGTCTACAACAACGTCATCGCCCGGTTGCGCCGTACTTCCCACAGTTTGATCGAAGCGTCGATGGACCTCGGCGCCGATGGCTGGCAGACCTTCCGCTACATCGTCCTGCCGAACCTCGGCTCGGCGTTGCTGGCCGGCGGCATGCTGGCGTTTGCCCTGTCGTTCGACGAAATCATCGTCACCACCTTCACCGCCGGCCACGAACGCACCCTGCCGCTGTGGCTGCTCAACCAGCTCAGCCGCCCACGCGACGTGCCGGTGACCAACGTCGTCGCGATGCTGGTGATGATGGTGACCATGCTGCCGATCCTCGGCGCCTATTACCTGACCCGTGGCGGCGAAAGCGTTGCGGGCAGCGGTGGAAAATAACTTCGTAACGGACACCGACTAACCCTGTGGAAGCGAGCCTGCTCTCGATGGCGTCCTCGAAGATGCCAAAAACATCGCGAGCAGGCTCGCTCCCACAGAAAACAAGAACAGCATCAAAGAGGACAATGCCATGCAAACCAAACTCTTGATCAACGGCCAATTGATCGACGGCGAAGGCCCCGCCCAACCGGTGTTCAACCCGGCCCTCGGTCGTGTGCTGGTGGAAATCAACGAGGCCAGCGAAGCCCAGGTCGATGCCGCCGTGCGTGCCGCCGACAGCGCCTTCGAAAGCTGGTCGCAAACCACACCGAAAGAGCGCTCGCTGCTGCTGCTCAAACTCGCCGATGCCATCGAAGCCCATGGCGAAGAGCTGGCCAAACTGGAATCGGACAACTGCGGCAAGCCTTACAGCGCGGCGCTGAACGACGAAATTCCGGCCATTGCCGACGTGTTCCGTTTCTTCGCCGGTGCCAGCCGTTGCATGAGCGGTTCGGCGGGCGGTGAATACCTGCACGGCCACACCTCGATGATCCGTCGCGACCCGGTGGGCGTGATCGCCTCCATTGCGCCGTGGAACTACCCGCTGATGATGGTCGCCTGGAAAATCGCCCCGGCCCTGGCCGCGGGTAATACCGTGGTGCTCAAGCCGTCGGAACAAACCCCGCTGACCGCCCTGCGACTGGCGGAACTGGCGTCGGAAATCTTCCCGGCCGGCGTGCTCAATCTGGTATTCGGCCGTGGTCCTACGGTCGGCAGCCCGCTGGTCACACACCCGAAAGTGCGCATGGTGTCGCTGACCGGCTCGATCGCCACGGGTTCCAACATCATTTCCAGCACCGCCGACAGCGTCAAACGCATGCACATGGAACTGGGCGGCAAGGCGCCGGTGATCATCTTCGACGACGCCGACATCGACGCCGCCGTGGAAGGTATTCGCACGTTCGGTTTCTACAACGCCGGCCAGGACTGCACCGCCGCTTGCCGTATCTACGCGCAGGAAGGCATCTACGACACATTCGTCGAGAAACTCGGCAAAGCGGTCAGCAGCATCAAGTACGGCTTGCAGGATGATCCGTCGACGGAGCTGGGGCCGTTGATCACTGCGCAACATCGCGACCGCGTGACGGGTTTTGTCGAGCGTGCCGTGGCGCAATCGCACATCCGTTTGATCACCGGCGGCAAGGCCGTTGAAGGCAATGGCTTCTTCTTCGAACCAACGGTGTTGGCCGACGCGCAGCAGGACGACGAGATCGTTCGTCGCGAGGTGTTCGGGCCGGTGGTCTCGGTGACCAAATTCACCGATGAAGCGCAGGTGCTGGGTTGGGCCAACGATTCGGACTACGGCCTGGCCTCTTCGGTCTGGACCGCGGACGTCGGTCGCGCGCATCGCTTGTCCGCACGTTTGCAGTACGGCTGCACGTGGGTGAATACGCACTTCATGCTCGTCAGCGAAATGCCCCACGGCGGTCAGAAACTGTCCGGGTATGGCAAGGACATGTCCATGTACGGGCTGGAGGACTACACCGTCGTTCGGCATGTGATGTTCAAGCACTAAAAGCATCGCGAGCAGGCTCGCTCCCACATTTGATCGCATTCCCCTGTGGGAGCGAGCCTGCTCGCGATGGCCTCACCACGAACTCAAGGACGAAGTTGGCGCTTCAGCAGCACCCAGGATTCACCGCAACTCAAAAACAATAACCACCGATCCTGGCTGAGCCGTCATGGCCCCGCCAAGGTTTCGGACATCCGAAATCTGCCGATTTTCCGGAGCTGACAACCATGAGTGCATCACCCGATCTCTCTGCAGCCGTTGCCGACAGCGACGCCGAGCAGCTACGCAAACTGGGTTACACCTCAAACTTCAATCGCAGCATGAGCCTGTGGGAAAACTTCGCCCTGGGCTTCACGTACCTCTCCCCGGTCGTAGGGGTTTATACCCTCTTCGGCCTGTGCCTGGCCGCCGGTGGGCCACCGATGTTCTGGGCCTATTTGCTGGTCGGTTGTGGCCAGTTGCTGGTGTGCCTGATCTTCGGTGAAGTGGTCTCGCAGTTCCCGATTTCCGGTGGCGTGTATCCGTGGGCACGCCGTTTGGTGGGCAAACGCTGGGCGTGGATGGTCGGCTGGATCTACTCCATCGCGCTGTGCGTCACCATCGCCGCCGTCGCCGTCGGTGCGGGTCCGTACCTGGCCGCGATGATGGGCTTTGAACCGAGCAACAACACCAACATTGTCATCGCACTGTTTCTGACGCTGTTCGCTACCCTGGTCAACCTCAGCGGCACCAAAGTGTTGGCGCGCATTGCCATGTTCGGTTTTGTCTGCGAACTGGTCGGTGCCGTGATCGTCGGCGTTTACCTGCTGATCTTCGAGCGTCATCAATCGATCAGCATGTTGTTCAACACCTTCGATATCAGCGTGGATGGCTCGTACCTGCCTGCGTTCCTCACCGCCTCGCTGGCGGGGATGTTCCTGTACTACGGCTTCGAGGCCTGCGGCGACGTGGCCGAAGAAACCCCGAACCCGAGCAAACAGATCCCGGTGGCCATGCGCATGACCATCTACATTGGCGGCATCGCGGCGATGTTCGCCTGCCTGGCGCTGATCCTCGCCGTGCCGGACATGCAAGCGGTCATCAATGGCACCGACAAAGACCCGGTCACCACCATCCTTAACAACGCCTTCGGCCCGGTGGGTTCAAAAGTGGTGATGGGCGTGGTGATGATTTCCTTCATCTCTTGCGTCATCAGCCTGCAAGCGGCGGCGAGTCGTCTGCTGTATTCCTACGCTCGGGATGAAATGGTTATCGGTAGCTCACTGCTGAAGAAGATTTCCCCTACGACTCAAGTTCCGGTTGCGGCGCTGTTTGTGTCCGGTGTCCTGCCGGCGCTGATCATCATCCTGGGCTTCTTCCTGCAGGATGCGGTGGCAACCATCGTCAGCTTCGCGGCCATCGGCATCTACCTGGCGTTCCAGATGATCGTGCTCGCAGCGCTGTATGCACGCATGAAGGGCTGGAAACCGAGCGGCAAATTCACCCTCGGCGCCTGGGGTTGGGCCGTGAACATCGGCGCGCTGGTCTACGGCGTCGGCGCAATCATCAACATGGCCTGGCCGCGCACGCCGGATGCGGCGTGGTACATCAACTACGCCATGGTGTTGAGCACTGCGATCGTGATTGGGCTGGGTCTGCTTTATATGTGGATTGCCAAGCCGTATGACCATGGGACGGCGCCGGCGGGGGATGCGTGGAAGGTTAGTCGGTAAAATATTCGCCTTTCGACCAAACACCCTGCCCGCAGATACGGGCAGGGTTCATGGTGCTAGATCGGTTGCGGTTTGGAGAGGGCTTCGAACTCATCCATCAGCAAATGGATCTCGGTGCTGGGATTAGGTTCGCCGCTAATAGCGACGTCCTCAAGAATCTTGGGTGCCAGTATTCTCGCCTTTTGGAATGGCTCACCCAGAAGTTGAGCGAAGTAGTTGGTGTCTTTGCCTTTCTCGTACGTTCCCATGTTTGGTTTTTCTCTGAGGCTCCTGGTTACCAGGTCGCCCGGAGAGTTTTTCCCGACAGCTCTGAATGGCTTTCGATTGAACCCAAAGTGCAGAAGTAGCCAAAACTCAAAACAGGGATACGAGGCAATTACGTGGATTTTTGGATGTGCCTTAGCCATATCGATGGCTCGCTCAAAGCATATGTGCGTATCGCGATCCACCGCACAAAACACCTTCTCGAACCATTTCTGACGGGCGATGGCTCTTTCCACGATGCCGCTTGGGTGTGTGACTCCGCAGTGGACGATTTCAACCTGGGCTTTGGCGCGAAAATGAAATGCGGCCTCTTCCAGATATCGTTTTCCGGACTGGCTGTCCTCACAGAGAACCAACACTTTGGGTTGAGGCTTGAATCGCGGGGCCTTTCGATCAAATGATCTTGCCGACCGCACCATAGTCACCTCCGCCTTATCAGCGGTAAACCGCGGTAACGACCCTCAAAATAGCGTTTCTCGACATTCTCTCCCTCTCGCCCCTCAAAATCATGAACGGAAAAAAGATCGGTTGAACCATTAGCATCGCGTTCGGTGATCCAATACTGATCGCGTCGAAGAGTCTTGGCATTCATCAAGTGTGTGTCGTGAGTAGTGAAGATCAACTGAGTATCCCGCCCGCTATTCAGATGTTTCTCAATCAGCTCCGCGACTATGGCTGGATGAAGGCTGCTGTCCAGTTCATCGACAGACAGTACCCCGCTCCCATCTGCCTGATTGATCATGAACCAAGGCAGCCAGAATCCAATCAGGTTTTTCGTGCCGCCTGACTCTTCTGAAAAATCAAACTCGGCTCTTCCCAAAAGACTTGTGTGCGTCAGGGTCACTTTGTCTTTTTGGGCTGCAGCGAAGAACTCTTTGAGCGTGAGTTTTTTATCAGTCGGAACGGAGTCTGCATCGGTATTGAGCTGGATCGTGGACACCGGAATATCCACTTCTTTTAGAAAGTCTCGTAAATCACACGTGTAATTCGATGCCATCTGCAGAAACCTGATCGACGCTGCAGACAGGCCAATCATGTTGTTCTGTTCAATAACGAGGAGGCCGGTTTGAAACCAGCTAAACGGCACTCTCAACTGAGTAAGCTCTTCGTTGCTGTTCGCAACTGCCTGCGAAATAAACAACATCTTAGGGCTGGTCAAACGCTGCCAGGCTTTGTGAACTTCTTTGCCGCCCTCAAGGCTTGAGCCCAAGACATACCTCTCCCCTTCATCATCGAAACGACGCTCATACAACAGCGCTTCTTTGCCTCTGGGATATGAAACCAATTTCTCTTCGGTAATCCGCTGCGCAGTCACGCGCAGGACAAACCGATATCGGAGCCCACCTTGAATGAAGTTGTATTCAAAGAAACTGGGTTCGTTCTTGAGCTGCGAGTCAAAACGAAACGGTGAAACCGGTAGAGGTTCATCGTTTAAAGTGGCTGTAGAAGCGAGCAAATTCCCCACAACCCCCATCGCCCGGATTAGAGAAGATTTGCCGGATGCGTTGGGTCCGTAAATCGCGGCCACCTTCAGCAAGTCGGGCAACTTTTCTCCATTTACGGGTGGCTTGAATACGTTGCGCTTTTTGCTCAGGCGCGCTGCCGCAGCCATGGACAAGGTTTGCTTCTCACGGAAGGAGCGATAATTGGAAACTGAAAATTCGATCAACATGCAGTAAACCCGCAGTTCATGACTGAAAGCGGAAAAACTATAGGAAAAACTATTAGTTCGGCGCTGTGCCTCTGCACTTCAGGCAAAAACAGGCAATTCCTACAGATCAAGCCTTCCGAAAAAGACACTGATTCCTACAACACGCGGCGCCAGAGTAGACTTGGCGCCGCGAGCGCCTGACCGATAGGCTTCATCCCGTCGCTGCCAAATCAGCGATCCGGGGTCGAAGCCGGTAACTCATCAACATGGCGCATCCGCGCCCCCATATGAACTGGGGCAATTTTTGCCTTTCAGCTTCGCTTTATGGTGGGCCGTGTGGCGCGGGCCTCTTGGCTTACATGTTGATCGAGAATGTCCCGACTTCGAACGCCGCACGGTCCGCCACCCAAATCTGTCGAAGGATTAGTGGCGGCTCCTTTTTCAACATGGAGTCGAAAAAATGCTTGAGCACACGCTAAATCCGTCTGAAATCCATCCTCATTTCACCCCAACCGTTTTCACCCGCCACAACCGTTTCCTCCACGCCATCATGCAAGCAAACCAAGCCTGGTTCTGCGTCCATGATTTGGGACGTTTGATGGGACGCCCGATGGATCAACGCCTCACTCTGAAACTCGATCCAGATCAGCGCCGATACGTTTGGTTGCTAAAGGACGGCAAAACCATCGAATCACTGATGGTCAGCGAATCAGGGATGTACGCACTTCTGGTCCACCATTTCGTCCCGGAAAACCGAAACCTGCGCCAATGGTTGAGCAACGAGGTCATTCCGATGCGGCGTGAGTCGAACGTGGCATCTGTGGATAACAGTCCTAGCCTGAGTTCGTTGCAATGGGCCGGGATCTCTGTGCCGCTGCTGCATTGGCTACATTCGGCCTGGGTCAAGTGGCGGGACATGCCTGATCTGATGCAGGCACAACGACCATTCCCGACCATGGGCACTTGCAGTTGAAAGCAGGGTGAGTAAACGACAAAGGGGCAGACTTCACAGTCGGCCCCTTTGGTTCAGGTACACCTATTCAATGGCTTTCACGGTCACCACCGCCGTCAAAACCGCGAAACACTCCGCATCGCATCCACCAGATACCGCATCGCAATCCGATCACTCTCCGACAACTCGCGATACCGTTCCACCAACTTCATCTCCTCGGAATTGAGACGGCGCCTTCGCCGGCCGGTAGCCAGGCACGGAAAGATTCCCAACATTTCGGTGATGCCTTGTACTTTCGACATGGACGATGTCCTTCTATACGTCAAAGAAAACTTCAAAAACCGCATCGCCCTACCCTTTTTTCAGCAGCCACCTGGTGCCAACTGAACCCCACCGGCCTGAGGGCAGAAACCGGTCATGCCCATAGAATAGGAACTATCCGGGCGCTGAAAAGCGGTTTTTAGAGTAATTAGTCGAAAAAAGCAGAAATGCCCTATAAATCAGAAAGCACTGTGGGAAACGTTAACCGACATGTCTTGTTTCATTGCTACGCTGGCGTAGTGCAATCAATCATTTTTTCTCTGCGACCGAACGGTTTAAGCTATTTGGCATCTGTTTAAAGTCCGTTGCGTTTGGCCGAAGGCATGTCCGAACCTCCATTTTTGATCCAGTACGTGCCAGGAACGGCGCGGGATTGTTCACGACAGGTTGTACTTATGCACCGCAGGAATTTGCTCAAAGCGTCCATGGCCATCGCGGCCTACACCGGTTTGTCGGCCACCGGCCTGCTGGCCGCTCGAGCCTGGGCGGGCAATGGCGCCGCTGATGGCGAGGCCCAGGCGTTCGACTTCGACGCGCTGAAGATCCAGGCCAAGCAACTCGCCAGCAGTCGCTATCAGGACACCAAGCAGGTGCTGCCGCCGACCCTGGCGACCATGACCCCGCAGAACTTCAACGCGATCCGCTACGACGGCAACCACTCGCTGTGGAAAGACCTGAACGGTCAGCTGGATGTGCAGTTTTTCCACGTCGGCATGGGTTTCAAGCAGCCGGTGCGCATGTACAGCGTCGATCCCAAGACGCGTCTGGCGCGGGAGGTGCATTTCCGCCCTTCCCTGTTCAACTATGAAAAAACCACGGTCGATACCAAGCAGCTCACGGGGGATCTGGGTTTTTCCGGGTTCAAGCTGTTCAAGGCCCCGGAGCTGGACAGGCACGATGTGTTGTCCTTCCTCGGCGCCAGTTATTTCCGTGCGGTAGACGCCACCGGCCAGTACGGTCTGTCGGCCCGCGGTCTGGCGATCGACACTTATGCCAAGAAGCGTGAGGAGTTCCCGGACTTCACCAAGTTCTGGTTCGAGACCCCGGGCAAGGACAGCACCCGCTTCGTGGTCTACGCCCTGCTGGACTCGCCGAGCGCCACCGGCGCCTACCGTTTCGACATCGATTGCCAGGCCGAACGCGTGGTGATGGAGGTTGACGCTCACATCAATGCGCGCACCGCCATCGAACAACTGGGCATCGCGCCGATGACCAGCATGTTCAGTTGCGGCACCCATGAACGGCGCATGTGCGACACCATTCACCCGCAGATCCACGACTCCGACCGTCTGGCCATGTGGCGCGGCAACGGCGAGTGGATCTGCCGTCCGCTGAACAATCCGGCCACCCTGCAATTCAATGCCTTTGCCGACACCGATCCGAAAGGTTTCGGGCTGGTACAGACCGATCACGAATTCGCCAACTATCAGGACACCGTCGACTGGTACAGCAAACGCCCAAGCCTGTGGGTCGAACCTACAACTGCGTGGGGCGAAGGCTCTATCGATCTGTTGGAGATTCCTACAACCGGCGAAACCCTGGATAACATCGTCGCGTTCTGGACCCCGAAAAAACCGGTGGCGGCCGGCGACTCGTTGAACTACGGCTACAAGCTCTACTGGAGCGCACTGCCACCGGTCGGCACGCCGCTGGCGCGGGTCCACGCGACCCGTTCGGGCATGGGCGGCTTCATCGAGGGCTGGGCGCCTGGCGAGCATTATCCGGAAGTCTGGGCACGGCGGTTTGCCGTGGACTTCAACGGTGGCGGTCTGGACCGCTTGCCCGAAGGCACAGGGATCGAGCCGGTGGTCACTTGCTCGAACGGCGAAGTGAAGGACTTCAACGTGCTGGTGCTCGATGACATCAAGGGTTACCGCATCACCTTCGACTGGTACCCGACCAATGACAGCGTGGTGCCAGTGGAGCTGCGGTTGTTCATTCGCACCAATGACCGGACGCTGAGTGAGACCTGGTTGTACCAGTATTTCCCGCCAGCGCCGGAGAAGCGTAAGTACACCTGACGGCAAATCAAAAGATCGCAGCCTGCGGCAGCTCCTACATTGGATCGCATTCCCCTGTAGGAGCTGCCGCAGGCTGCGATCTTTTGATGTTAAGAGGCCCCGACCAAACTGGCCGGGGCTTTTTGGTTTTACAGCTTCACTCAGTCGCGCAAATCCGACTCATGAATCGGCTGATCACGATGGGTTGCCCGTTGATACTGCGCCGGCCAGATAGCCTTGTGTCCGCCCAGGTCGTCGTCGGCATGCAGCGGCCAGTACGGATCACGCAATAGCTCACGGGCGAGGAAGATGATGTCGGCCTGACAGGTGCGCAGAATGTGCTCGGCCTGCGCAGGCTCGGTAATCATTCCGACAGTGCCAGTGGCAATGCCTGACTCCTTGCGTACGCGCTCGGCGAAGCGGGTCTGATAACCAGGTCCTGTAGGAATCTCCGCATTGGCCGCCGTACCGCCCGAAGAAACGTCGATCAAGTCCACGCCCAACCCCTTGAGGCGTCGCGCCAGCTCCACGGTCTCATCGGGATTCCAGCCGTCTTCCACCCAATCGGTGGCCGACACTCGCACAAACACCGGCAACTCTTCTGGCCATACCGCCCGCACCGCTTCGGTGACTTGCAGCACCAGCCGAATCCGGTTTTCGAACGAGCCGCCATATTGATCGCGTCGCTGATTACTCAGGGGCGACAGAAACTGGTGCAACAGGTATCCATGGGCGGCGTGTATTTCGACCACCTTGAAACCCGCGGTCAGTGCCCGTTTTGCCGAATCGACAAAGGCCTGAATGACGTCGGCGATCGCGCCGTCATCGAGCTGCTTCGGTGCAGTGTGCTGAGGGTCGAAAGCGATCGGTGAAGGCCCGACCGGGATCCAGCCGCCGTCCTCGGGTTTGACACTGCCATGCTTGCCGAGCCATGGCCGAAAGGTGCTGGCCTTGCGCCCGGCGTGGGCCAGTTGAATGCCAGCCACGGCGCCTTGAGCGGCGATGAAGCGGGTAATGCGTTGCAGGGGCTCGATCTGTTCATCATTCCACAGACCCAGGTCTTCGGCGGTGATGCGTCCGTCGGCAGTGACCGCCGTCGCTTCGGTAAACACCAGACCGGCCCCGCCGACAGCACGGCTACCGAGGTGGACCAGGTGCCAGTCATTGGCCAGTCCATCGACACTGGAGTACTGGCACATCGGCGACACCGCGATGCGGTTAAGCAGGGTCAATTGGCGAACGGTATAGGGTTCAAGCAGCAGACTCATGGGGCACCTCTCGAATCAGTGGGCAGGCTCCAGGGTTCTGTTTGAAAAGTCGACGAGTGACAGGAAAGAGGTGAAGCACCCGCCCCCGCGGGCAAAAAATTCGACAAGACGTCACAAGGATTTCAAGCAGTGCTTAGAGCCTAGTCGACAACGGGGATCAGCGGAGGGTTCAAGAAAAGATCGCAGCCTTCGGCAGCTCCTGCATGGGCCGGCGTACACCCGAAGGAGCTGCCGAAGGCTGCGATCTTGAGGGCTCAACGCGGTTCGATGTGGGCAATCATCAACTGAACGGTCTCGTTCCCACGAAACTCGTTGAGATCGAGTTTGTAGGCCAATTCCACCCATTTGATGGTCGGGTTCGGCCAGATATCGCGATCAATACCAAACGCGATGCCATCGAGCTTCACCGAGCCACATTCGCTTTTCAGCACCACTTTCAGGTGCCGTTCGCCAACGACACGCTGCTCGACCAACTGGAACACCCCATGAAACAGCGGTTCCGGGAAGTGCTGCCCCCAAGGTCCGGCGTGGCGCAAGGCGCGGGCCAACTCCAGGTGAAACTCTTCGACCGCCAGGGTGCCGTCCGACAGCAGACGCCCGGTCAGGTCTTCTTCACGCAATTGCCTACGCACTTCGGCGTCAAAGGCTTCGGCGAACAACGGAAAATTCGCTTCCGGCAGCGTCAGGCCAGCCGCCATCGCGTGGCCGCCGTATTTACTGATCAGGTTCGGATGTTGCGCAGCCACCACGCTCAATGCATCGCGAATGTGAAACCCCTGGACCGAACGCCCCGAGCCTTTGAGCAGCCCATCGCCGGCATCGGCAAAGGCGATCGTCGGGCGGAAATAGCGCTCTTTCATACGCGAGGCGAGGATTCCGATGACACCCTGATGCCACTCGGGATCGAACAGGCACAAACCGAACGGCATCGACTCCACCGGCAAGTCCTTGAGCTGAGCCAGCGCCTCACGCTGCATGCCCTGCTCGATGGATTTGCGGTCCTGGTTCATGCCATCGAGCTGGGCCGCCATTTCACGCGCCAGACCCGCGTCTTCAGTGAGCAGGCATTCGATGCCCAGGCTCATGTCATCCAGCCGCCCGGCTGCGTTCAGGCGCGGGCCGACGATGAACCCCAGATCGGTGGAGGTGATGCGCCCATGGTCACGCTTGGCCACTTCGAGGATCGCCTTGATCCCCGGCCGCGCACGACCGGCACGAATCCGCTCCAGGCCTTGGTGCACCAGAATCCGGTTGTTGGCATCCAGCGGCACCACGTCGGCGACACTGCCCAGCGCCACCAGGTCCAGCAACTCGCCGATATTCGGCTGCGGCTTGCTCTCGTACCAACCGAGGCTGCGCAAACGCGCGCGCAGGGCCATCAGTACATAGAAAATAACCCCGACACCGGCCAGCGCCTTGCTCGGAAACCCACAACCTGGCTGATTGGGGTTGACGATGGCATCGGCCAGCGGCAGTTCATCGCCCGGCAAGTGGTGATCGGTGACCAGCACCTTCAAACCAGCCTTCTTCGCCGCGGCCACGCCTTCGACGCTGGAGATTCCGTTGTCCACGGTGATCAGCAACTGCGGCTCACGGGTCAGCGCCACCTCGACGATTTCCGGGGTCAGACCGTAGCCATACTCGAATCGATTTGGCACCAGATAATCGACGTGAGCCGCGCCCAACAGGCGCAAACCCAACATGCCCACGGTACTGGCCGTCGCGCCGTCAGCGTCGAAGTCGCCAACGATCAAAATCCGCTGCCGCTGTTCCAGCGCCGTCACCAGCAAATCCACCGCATCATCGATGCCTTTGAGCTGCTGGAACGGAATCAGCCGCGCCAGGCTCTTGTCCAGTTCGGCTTCGGACTGCACACCCCGCGCCGCGTACAGGCGAGTCAGCAGCGGCGGTAGATCACCGAGGAATGGCAAGGTGTCGGGCAACAGGCGAGGTTCGATGCGCATGGGGTGACAGATGCTTCTCTTGAATACGTAGGATAAAACCGGATGACGCGGACCAACTGCGAAAAATCAGCCGCGTTCGCCGCTCAGCCACTGCAACTGAACTTCATGTTGACCACGGTCGTCGGTCACGAAAATCGTCCCTTCACTGATCATCACATCCCACTTGATAACGCGCGGCATGTCTTTGGCCAGGGTTTCCAGCACGTCCTGCGGGACCGCGGCGATGTGCACGTTTTTCAGGTTCTTGATCGCCGGGATCACTTTGGTTTCCCAGACGCGCAGGCTGCCGTAGGCCAGCAGGCTGGTGCGCTCGGTACGGCGCGAGCACCAGGTCAGGCGATCGGCGTCCGGCTGGCCGACTTCGATCCAGTGCAGGACACGGTCGTCCAGGCTCTTTTCCCACAGGGCTGGCTCATCCACGTCTGACAGACCACGGCCAAACGACAGCTGCTCGTTGTACCAGAAGGCGTAGGCCAGCAGCCGCACGGTCATGCGCTCTTCGGTTTCCGAAGGGTGACGGGCGATGGTCTGCTTCACGCTCTCGTAGACGCTGCGGTCGAGGTCGGTGAGGTTCAGTTCAAACTTGTAGGTCGTGGACGGCTGGGCCATGAACGGGCTTCTTGATACGAGGAAAGTCGGCAAGTCTAACCGATGCAGCGGGCAATCCACGAATTCGCGACCATCTACCTTGGTCGTCTGACGCCCGGCTATGCTACAACGCTCCATCAGCCAAGCCTTTGTCCTACAGGATCCCGCATGCCGCTTACCGCCAAACCGCTCTCAGGTCTGAAAGTCATCGAATTGGGCACCTTGATCGCCGGGCCGTTTGCCTCACGCATTTGCGGTGAGTTCGGCGCCGAGGTAATCAAGATCGAATCCCCCGACGGCGGCGATCCTTTGCGCAAATGGCGCAAGTTGTACGAAGGCACTTCACTCTGGTGGTTCGTACAAGCGCGCAACAAGAAGTCCCTGACCCTGAACCTCAAACACCCGGACGGCCTGGCGATCCTGAAAAAGCTGCTCGGCGAAGCGGACATCCTGATCGAGAATTTTCGCCCCGGCGTGCTGGAAAAACTCGGGTTGGGCTGGGAAGTCTTGCACGCGCTGAACCCGAAACTGGTGATGGTGCGTCTCTCGGGCTTCGGCCAGACCGGGCCGATGAAAGATCAGCCAGGCTTTGGCGCGGTCGGTGAATCCATGGGCGGCCTGCGCTACATCACCGGTTTCGAAGACCGCCCGCCCGTGCGTACCGGGATTTCCATCGGTGACTCGATTGCCGCGCTCTGGGGCGTGATCGGCGCACTGATGGCTCTACGCCATCGCGAGGTCAACGGTGGCCTGGGGCAAGTGGTGGATGTGGCGCTGTATGAAGCGATCTTCGCCATGATGGAAAGCATGGTCCCGGAGTTCGACGTGTTCGGCTTCATCCGCGAACGGACCGGCAACATTATGCCGGGCATCACGCCCTCCTCGATCCACACCAGTGCCGACGGCAAACATGTGCAGATCGGCGCCAATGGCGATGCGATCTTCAAACGCTTCATGCTGATCATCGGCCGCGAAGACCTGGCCAACGACCCGGTGCTGGCGAGCAACGACGGACGCGATAGCCGTCGCGACGAGATTTATGGGGTCATTGATCGCTGGGTCAACTCGCTGCCGCTGGACGTCATCATCGAGCAGTTGAATCAGGCTGACGTACCGGCCAGCCGGATCTTCAGCGCCGAAGACATGTTCAGCGATCCGCAGTACCTGGCGCGGGAAATGTTCCTGAAGGCCAAGCTGCCTGACGGCAAAGATTTCAAGATGCCGGGAATCGTGCCGAAACTCTCAGAGACACCCGGCACTTCGGAATGGGTCGGGCCGCAGTTGGGCGAACACAATGCGCAGGTACTCCACGACCTTGGTTACGACATGGAACAGATCGCACAGCTGCGTGAAGACGGGGCCATCTAGGCTGAAGCGTCTGCTTTCGCTGCTCATCACTCACTACCGCGCCCGAGTGGTATATGCGCTCGCGGCGATGTTCCTGCTCGTCGGTCCTGTCCCGCCAGCGATGGCGCAACCCAAGGAAACCATGGTCTGGCTTTTGCGGGATCTGCCACCGCTGACGATTTTCGAAGGACCGAAAAAGGGTCAAGGCGTCATCGATCAACTGCTGCCGCTGTTGATTGCCGGCATGCCGCAATACGAACACACCTTAATGCGGGTCAATCGTGCTCGCGCCTTACAAATGCTCCACGAACCCTCCCTTACGTGCGATGCAGCGCTGAACCGGAGCAAGGAACGCGAACGCTGGATCGCGTTTTCCATTCCGGTGTTTCGGGCAATGAGTAACGGCGTGGCCGTGCGGCGCGTTGACCGTGAGACCCTTGCACCCTTCATCCAGGACGGTGAACTGGACCTGGCGGCCTTCCTGGCTAGCGGCGGCGAGAAGTTGGGCATTATTGCCGAGCGCAACTACGGTGAGTACCTCGACGCGCTGCTCAAACAAGCACCGCCTGGCGCGCTTACCCTCCACTACGGCAATGATGCCTTGGGCAGCCTGCTACAAATGCAACGTCTGGGGCGTTTGCGGCTGTTGCTGGGATACCGCCCGGAAATACGCTACCAGGCCCAGCAGCAAGGGATCGCAGAGGATGAGTTGCAGTTTTACCCGATTCGCGGCGCGGAGAAATTCTTGTCCGGTTACATCGGCTGTACCGACACGCCCAAGGGTCGGCAGGCGATCGTCGAGATCAACCAGTTGCTGCGCACACTGCCCCATGAGCGATTGAGCGAGGCTTACGCCGCATGGCTCGACCCGGAAAGTCGCAGCGCGTACCTGGAGGAATCCAGGGTGTATTTCGAACATCGGCCGCAGCAATGACAAATCGCGGGCAAAAAGAAACCCCGAGAAGTGGGGAGACGACTCGGGGTTAAACGTGGCCTACATAAAGACCAGTGGCAGCAAGCTACAAGCACCGGAGCACAATGCTTGATCCTGCTGTTACATGGTCTGACTGACTGTGGGCCCGGAAGGTTCCCACAAAAAACAATTCAATTTCGACTGGCCAGGAGCTTGTCCTGTGCAGCATTGCGCAACGCCGCGATCACGCAGGGCTCAAGACGTCCTTCGGCAATCAGCACGTCGCGGTGCAAGCCATCAACGACATCCGTCAGCAGACGCTTATCGGTCAACTGGGCCTGATTGAACTCCCGTTCGACCATGATAGCGCCGGTCGCACTCTTGAGTGTCACCAAGCATTCGCCATGGGCACCCGACGGGGTCAACGTTACCTGATACGGGCTCAGAGCCTCACCGAGCAATAGACTGATACTTTCCATCTCGATCACCACTCAATAGTCCGAAAACAAAGTGCCTGGGGCGTGCTCACAGTAAATGACCACCGGCCCGAGAAGAAAGTTCTGGATTTCAACTGCAGACGCATCGGCGTTACCGGTCGATAGAGCATGCACGGCAAAGATGACAGAGGAAAAACAGCCCCCCTTCTGCGCAAACGAAAAAGCCCGTCAGGAGACGGGCTTTTTCAGGTACAGCGTTTACCGGTTACAGAGGCTTGCCGCGATTGCCATGCTGACTGACGAAGGCCTGAACGGCTTTCAGGTCATTCGGCAGCACGGTGCAGCGCTCATCGCGCTCAAACAAATCAGCCAGGTGCACCGGCAGTTCCAGCGCTTTGCCCACGCCAGCCTTTTCCACCGCGTCCGGGAATTTGACCGGATGGGCGGTGCCCAGGATCACCATCGGAATATCCAGGCTGCGACGGCATTCGCGCGCAGCTTTCACGCCGATTGCAGTGTGCGGGTCCAGCAACTCGCCCGTCTGCTCATAGACTTCGGCGATGGTTTCGCAGGTTTGCGCGTCATCCACGGCCAGGGAGTCGAACAGCTTGCGGGCTTCGGTCCAGCGTTCCTGTTCGACGCTGAAACCGCCCCCCTGCTTGAAGGTGTCCATCAGGCCGGCAATCGCCGCGCCGTTGCGACCGTGCAGGTCGAACAGCAGGCGCTCGAAGTTCGACGACACCATGATGTCCATCGACGGCGACAGCGTGGCGTGCAGGGTTTCCTTGACGTACTGATTGCCGCTCATGAAGCGGTGCAGGATGTCGTTGCGGTTGGTGGCGACGATCAACTGGTTGATCGGCAGGCCCATGTTGCGAGCCAGGTAACCGGCGAAGATGTCGCCAAAGTTGCCGGTCGGCACCGAGAACGATACCGAACGCGCCGGGCCGCCCAACTGCAGGGCTGCGTGGAAGTAGTAAACGATCTGGGCCATGATCCGCGCCCAGTTGATCGAGTTCACCGCCACCAGACGCGTGCCTTTGAGGAAGCTCTGGTCGGCGAAGCTGGCCTTGACCATTTCCTGGCAGTCATCGAAGTTGCCTTCGATGGCGATGTTATGGATATTCTCGCCGAAGATGGTGGTCATCTGGCGACGCTGCACTTCGGACACGCGGTTGTGCGGGTGCAGGATGAAGATGTCGACGTTTTCGCAGTGCTTGCAGCCTTCGATGGCGGCCGAACCGGTGTCGCCCGAGGTGGCGCCGACGATCACTACGCGCTCACCGCGTCTTTCCAGCACGTAGTCGAGCAGACGACCGAGCAGTTGCAGGGCGAAGTCCTTGAACGCCAGGGTCGGGCCGTGGAACAGCTCCAACACCCATTCATTGCCGTTCAGCTGGCGCAACGGTGCCACGGCGTTGTGGGAAAACACGCCCTGCTCTGAAGAAGAGTAGGTCTCTTCCAGAATTTTTTTGAAATCGGCATCGGGAATGCTGCCGCCAACGAACGGGCGCATCACCCGGAAGGCCAGCTCGTGATACGGCAGGCCGGCCCAGGAAGCGATTTCTTCCTGAGTGAAACGTGGCAGGTTTTCCGGCACATACAGGCCGCCGTCAGTGGCTAAACCTGCCAGCAGGACGTCTTCGAAATTCAGGGCCGGTGCCTGGCCGCGGGTACTGATATAACGCATGACTGGCTCCAATAGACAGTGTTCGCAAACCCGGGCCCGCATGCGGGCCCGGTGAACGATAACGGCTTAGTTCAGGTGCTCGACGCGGATCCGTACGACCGGACCGACCACGCCCGCCAAGGCTTCCAGAGCGGTGATCGCATCGTTCATGCGCTGCTCGAGCACACGATGGGTCAGCAGGATCATCGGCACCAGGCCGTCGTGTTCTTCGACTTCTTTCTGCATGATCGATTCGATGTTGATGCCGCGCTCCGACAGGATGCTCGCGACCTGAGCCAACACACCCGGATGGTCCTTGGCCTGGATGCGCAGGTAGTAGCTGCTTTCGCAGGCTTCGATCGGCAGGATCGGATGGGCCGACAGCGAATCTGGCTGGAAGGCCAGATGCGGCACGCGGTTTTCCGGGTCCGAGGTCATGGCGCGAACCACGTCCACGAGGTCGGCGATCACCGACGAAGCGGTCGGCTCCATGCCGGCGCCAGCGCCGTAGAACAGGGTCGAACCGGCAGCGTCACCATTGACCATCACCGCGTTCATCACGCCGTTGACGTTGGCGATCAGGCGATCGGCCGGGATCAGCGTCGGGTGGACGCGCAACTCGATGCCGGCAGCGGTGCTGCGAGCTACACCGAGGTGCTTGATCCGATAGCCCAGGGCTTCGGCATAGTTCACGTCAGCGGTGGTCAGCTTGGTGATGCCTTCGGTGTAGGCTTTGTCGAATTGCAGCGGGATGCCGAACGCAATGGAGGCCAGGATCGTCAGCTTGTGGGCCGCGTCGATGCCTTCAACGTCGAAGGTCGGATCCGCTTCGGCATATCCCAGGGCTTGTGCCTCGGCGAGTACGTCTTCGAAGGTGCGACCCTTCTCGCGCATTTCGGTGAGGATGAAGTTACCGGTGCCGTTGATGATCCCGGCGACCCAGTTGATGCGGTTGGCCGACAGGCCTTCACGGATCGCCTTGATCACCGGAATACCACCGGCTACCGCAGCTTCGAACGCCACGATCACGCCTTTTTCGCGTGCCTTGGCAAAAATCTCATTACCGTGAACGGCGATCAGTGCCTTGTTCGCGGTGACCACATGCTTGCCATTCTCGATGGCCTTGAGTACCAGCTCGCGGGCAACGGTGTAGCCGCCCACCAGCTCTATAACGATGTCGATCTCAGGGTTCGTGGCCACTTCGAAGACATCGTTGGTAATCGCAATACCGGTCGTTTGGAACTGAGGCTTTGGCGTGCGCATGGCAATTTGTGCCACTTCGATCCCACGCCCGGCACGACGAGCAATTTCCTCGGCGTTGCGCTGAAGTACGTTGAAGGTACCGCCACCGACGGTCCCTAACCCACAGATGCCTACTTTGACCGGTTTCACTGTGAACTCCCCATAAAACGGCCGACTCAAGGCCGGCCGTGAAAACAACCGCATGCTCGCGGTTCTCTATTAATGGCCCGGCAAATGTTGCCACCGGACCATGATCGTCAATGGCTGACCGTGACGATGCGAATTTACTTCGCGCCCAGCGCCAGTTTGGCGACTTGTGGCGCAGGCTGGTAGCCCGGAATGACCTGACCGTCGGCCAAAACGATGGCCGGTGTGCCGTTCACGCCGATCGACTGGCCGAGGGCGAACTGTTTGGAAACCGGGTTATCGCACTTGGCGGCCTTGATTTCCTTGCCGTCGACCATTTTGTCCATGGCGGCTTTCTTGTCCTTCGAGCACCACACCGCTTGCAGCTGTTCGTCACCCGGCGAGCCGAGGCCCTGGCGCGGGAACGCCACGTAACGCACTTCGATGCCGCGCTTGTTCAGCTCAGGCACCTCGGCGTGCAGTTTGTGGCAGTACGGGCAGGTGGTGTCGGTAAACACGGTGATGTGCGACTTGGTTTCGCCAATCGCCGGGTAAACCACGGTTTCCGCGACTGGAATCTCGTTGACCAGTTTGGAGATGCCCAGGCGCTCGGTCTTCTCGGTCAGGTTGACCGGCTTGCCGTCCTTGAGCTGGAACAGATAGCCCTGGACGACGTACTGGCCGTCGGCGCTGGCGTAGAGCACGCGACTGCCCTTGAGTTTGACTTCGTACAGGCCCGGCAGCGGGCTGGCGGTGATGCTTTCTACCGGCACTTCGAGCTGGAGGTTTTCCAGGCTTTTACGAATGGCTTTGTCGGCCGCGTCATCGGCGACGGCAAAGGTGCTGACCAACGCAATGGCTGCGGCGGCGAAAATCTGGGTCAGACGCATGAGAACTCCTGAAGGCGGACAAATGGGACGATCAGAACGCCCGTGCCGAAACACCGGGTCATAACCGCCCATCGTGCAAACCGGCAAAGCCTACCACATAAGGCCCGTGGGGCCGAATGCACCTGTCGCAAGACATTTGATCTGCGCAGATTCAAGTGTGGGAGCGAGCCCGCTCGCGAAGGCAATCTGACAGTCAACACTGCTTTGAATGTTATACCGTCTTCGCGAGCAGGCTCGCTCCCACAAGGATCTCATTCAGCCGCGTGGGTGATGTTTGGCGTGCAGGTCCTGCAAGCGTGCGCGGGCGACGTGGGTATAGATCTGGGTGGTCGACAGATCGCTGTGGCCGAGGAGCATTTGCACCACTCGCAGGTCGGCGCCGTGGTTTAGCAAGTGCGTGGCGAAGGCATGGCGAAGGGTATGCGGCGACAGCGACTTACCGATCCCGGCGACCTTGGCCTGATGCTTGATACGGTGCCAGAAGGTCTGACGGGTCATCTGCTCGCCACGCTGACTGGGGAACAGCACATCGCTGGGACGTCCGCCGAGCAGCTCGCCACGGGCATCACGCATGTAGCGCTCGACCCAGACAATCGCTTCCTCGCCCATCGGCACCAGACGCTCCTTGCTGCCCTTGCCCATCACTCGCAGCACGCCTTGGCGCAGGTTGACCTGCTCCAGCGTCAGGCTGATCAGCTCCGTCACCCGCAAGCCGCAAGCGTAAAGCACTTCGAGCATGGCGCGGTCACGCTGGCCGATGGCTTCACTCAAGTCCGGTGCTTTTAACAAGGCCTCAACATCTGCTTCCGACAAGGACTTGGGTAGTGGCCTGCCGAGCTGCGGCATATCGACACGCAAGGTCGGATCGACGGCAATCAGCTTTTCCCGCAGCAGATAGCGATAGAAGCCACGCACGCCAGAGAGAAATCGCGCGGTTGAACGGGGTTTGTAGTTTTGCTCCAGGCGCCAGGCCAGGTGATCGAGGATCAGCTCGCGTCCGGCGTTGATCAGTTCCAGGCCCTTGTCCTGCAGCCAGCCGTTGAACAGGGCCAGGTCGCTGCGATAGGCATCACGGGTGTTATCGGAAAGACCTTTCTCCAGCCACAGGGCATCGAGGAATTGGTCTATCAGTGGGTGATCGATGGCGGGCATAAAGGCTCAGGCAAGACAAGTAACGACTGGACAGTCTTTCATAGCGCGCCTGCCTGCGGAACCATTACACGCATAAATTGCAGGCAACAAAAAAGCAGCCCGTAGGCTGCTTTTTTCTGCATCGGAAGCTGGACTTAAGCCAGTTTTTCCTTGATGCGAGCTGCTTTACCGGACAGGTCACGCAGGTAGTACAGCTTGGCTTTACGTACGTCACCGCGACGTTTAACGGCCATGCTGTCGATTTGCGGGCTGTAGGTCTGGAAAGTACGCTCTACGCCAACACCGTTGGAGATTTTACGAACGGTGAAAGCACTGTTTACGCCGCGGTTACGCTTGGCGATAACAACACCTTCGAACGCTTGCAGACGCGAACGGTCGCCTTCCTTCACTTTCACCTGAACGACAATAGTGTCGCCCGGGGCAAAGGTAGGGATCTCTTTGGTCATCTGCTCTGCTTCGAGTGCAAGGATGATTTTGTTAGTCATGCTGTGCTCCTAAGGTAAATCGTCGGATCTACCATCGATACGTTGTTAACTATCGTCCCGCTCGCGGATGTATTCCTCGAGCAGCTTCTTCTCTTCTCCAGAAAGCGAGCGGCTTTCCAGAAGATCGGCGCGTCGTTCAAAGGTCCTACCAAGGGACTGCTGTAAACGCCAACGCCGGATGTGCGCGTGATTGCCACTTAGCAATACGTCGGGAACACGCTGATCCGCATACACCTCCGGTCGGGTGTAGTGCGGGCAATCCAGCAAACCATCCGTAAAGGAATCTTCCTCGGCGGAGTCCGCATGCCCTAAAGCTCCAGGCAGCAGTCGTGTAACCGCATCGATCAGGACCATCGCCGGCAGCTCGCCGCCAGACAGTACATAGTCGCCAATCGACCACTCTTCATCGACATGAGCTTCAATAAAACGCTCGTCAATGCCTTCATAGCGGCCGGCAATCAGGATCAGTGCATCCAGATTCGCCAACTCGCGTACCGCCGACTGAGTCAGTTGACGGCCTTGGGGGGACAGGTAAATCACCTTCGCCGCCTCCCCGGCTGCTGCCTTGGCCTGAACCAGAGCATCTTCCAGGGGCTTGATCTTCATCACCATGCCCGGACCACCGCCAAATGGGCGATCGTCCACAGTGTGATGTCGATCCGTCGTGTAGTCTCGCGGATTCCAACAGGTGAGCTGCAACAGCCCCTGTTTCACCGCACGACTGGTGATGCCGTACTCGCTGATGGCGGAGAACATCTCGGGAAACAAACTGATCACTTCTACGCGCAAGTTAGCCACGCTTAGAAGTCCGCATCCCATTCCACCTTCATCTCGCCTGCGGCAAGGTCGACGGCCAACACGCATTGCTCCGTATAGGGCAACAGGCGTTCGCGATCATCCAGGCTGCCAGCGCAAGGCTTGACCACCATGACATCGTTCGAGCCAGTCTCCAGCAGGTGATCGATCTTCCCGAACAGTTGCCCGAGGGTGTCGATGACCTTGAGACCTTCCAGCTGGTACCAGTAGTACTCGCCGTCGGTCAGTTCAGGGAACAGGTTGCGTGGCACGCAGATCTCATAACCGGCCAGAAGACGAGCTTCTTCACGATCATCGAGACCCTTGAGCTTTGCGACCAGGAATTTGTTATTCCCGCGTCCGCTGACCAGCTCTACCTGCTTTACATTGCCGTCACGCTTAAGCGTCCAGGTTTTGTAGTCCAGCAGGTTTGCAATCGGATCAGTAAAGGAAAAGACCTTCACTTCGCCGCGAACGCCATGAACAGAATAAATTTTGCCGATAACGATCAAATCATCAGCAACAGCTGGCGTCGCGTTCATATTGCTCAGGCCGCAGCCTTAGCAGCGTCCTTCAACAACTGAGCAACGCGCTCAGAAGGTTGTGCACCAACGCTCAGCCAGTAGGCTACGCGCTCTTGGTTCACGGACAGACGGACTTCTTGACCACGAGCAACAGGGTTGAAGAAACCAACCTGTTCCTTGTGCGAACCGTCGCGCGGGTTGCGGCTGTCGGTTACGGTCAAGTGGTAAAACGGGCGCTTTTTGGAGCCGCCAAGGGCAAGACGGATTGTTAGCATGTGAACATCGTTCCTGTAGTCGGTGCTGCAAATCTAAAGGCACAGCGGGCATAGGTGCCCGAAAGGCCGCATATTCTAAGGAATATCCGGACTTTTGCAAATGACTTTTTCCGGCGGTCTATCGGCCGCCATCCAGATTTGCTATAGAGCCGTCGTTGAAAACGGCCAGTCAGCTCCCGCCAAGTGCGGGTTTGCTGGAGATCCCGCATCCCTGCGGGTCTGCGCCGACATGACTGCCGGCGCGGATTCTTTACATTTTCGGCATGCCGCCGCCGGGCAACATACCGCCCATGCCGCGCATCATTTTGGCCATTCCGCCTTTGGCGGAGAATTTCTTCATCATCTTCTGCATCTGCTTGTGTTGCTTGATCAAGCGACCGATGTCCTGCACCTGGGTGCCGGAACCCATGGCGATCCGGCGCTTGCGCGAACCGCTGATCAACTCAGGGTCGCGGCGCTCGGCCGGGGTCATGGAGTTGATGATGGCTTCCATCTGCTTGAATTGCTTCTCTGCCGCGCCCTGGGCGTTGCCCATCTGCGCCAGGTTGACGCCGCCGATGTTTGGCAGTTTGTCCATGAGGCCGCCGAGGCCGCCCATGTTTTTCATCTGTTGCAGCTGATCGCGGAAGTCTTCGAGGTCGAAACCCTTGCCCTTCTTCAGCTTCTTGGCCAGCTTGTCGGCCTTGTCCTTGTCGAGGGTCGCTTCAGCTTGTTCGATCAGGCTGAGCACGTCGCCCATGCCGAGGATGCGCGAAGCAATACGCTCAGGGTGGAACGGCTCGAGCGCATCGCTCTTCTCGCCCATACCGATGAACTTGATCGGCTTGCCGGTGATTGCACGGACCGACAGTGCGGCACCGCCACGGGCATCGCCGTCGACCTTGGTCAGGATCACACCGGTCAACGGCAGTGCATCGCCGAAGGCCTTGGCCGTGTTCGCGGCGTCCTGGCCGGTCATGGCGTCGACCACGAACAGGGTTTCGACCGGGTTGATCGCGGCGTGCAGCGCCTTGATCTCGCCCATCATCTCTTCGTCGATGTGCAGACGACCGGCGGTATCGACGATGACCACGTCGATGAATTTGAGTTTTGCTTCTTTAATAGCCGCTTGCGCGATGTCGACCGGCTTCTGGCTCAGGTCGGACGGAAAGAAGGTAACGCCGACTTCACCCGCGAGCATTTCCAGCTGCTTGATCGCCGCCGGACGGTAAACGTCCGCGGACACGACCATGACCGACTTCTTCTTGCGCTCTTTAAGGAAGCGCGCGAGCTTGCCGGCGGTGGTGGTTTTACCCGCGCCCTGCAAACCGGCCATCAATACGACGGCAGGCGGAACGGCGCTCAGGTTCAAGTCTTCGTTGGCCGCGCCCATCAGGCTTTCGAGCTCGGCCTGGACGATCTTCACGAAGGCCTGGCCCGGCGTCAGGCTGCGCGACACCTCGGCACCGACGGCGCGTTCCTTGACCGAATTGACGAAGTCCTTGACCACCGGCAGGGCGACGTCGGCTTCGAGCAACGCCATGCGCACTTCGCGCAGGGTGTCTTTAATGTTGTCCTCGGTCAGCTTGGCCTTGCCGGTGACATGGCGCAGCGTCTGCGAGAGACGGTCGGTTAAGTTTTCAAACATTGCGCGATCCTTTCAGGCCCTGTGTAGACCGGGATAATGGCGGCCCAGACCGGAATAAACATGTGCTCGGCGAGCCTGCGGCGTGGGCAGGTCGCGGATTATAGCGAAGACTGCGTCTGGCGGACACCTCGCACTTTCGTGCTGTGTGGGTTCTATGCCAAACTCAGCGCCTTTCGGGCTTGCCTAACAGGATTTATGCTCCCCTTGTCACCCAGCTTGCTTACTACTCTCGCCGCCGCCTGCTTGTATGCCGCTGCGACCCTCTATCAGGGCACTCGTCTGGCCACCGGCGCCAAGGCGAGCAAGCGCCTGCTGGTCACGCTCGGCGTACTGGCCGTGCTGGCTCACAGCGCCAGCCTGTTCACCCACCTGTTGACGCCGATTGGCCTGGGCCTGGATTTCTTCAGCGCCGCCAGCCTGATTGCCGCCGCGGTCATCGCGCTGACGCTGCTGGCCTGCTCGCGGATCCCGGTGGAGAACCTGCTTATATTGCTGTTCCCGCTAGGGGTCGCGACCGTACTGCTGGCGCAATTCGCCCCCGCCGGCACGGTACAGGTCATTGACGAAGCGCCGGGCATACTCGCCCACATCCTCTTGTCGATCCTGGCTTACGGCATGTTCACCATCGCGGTGTTCCAGGCGTTGCTGCTACTGGTTCAGGACCATCAACTCAAGCACAAACACCCGTCCGGGCTGATCAAGAACTTCCCGCCGCTGCAAACCATGGAAAGCCTGCTGTTCGGCTTCCTCTGGGCCGGCTGGACCTTGCTCTCGCTGTCGCTGATTTCCGGCTGGCTGTTCGTCGACAACCTGTTCGCCCAGCACCTGGTGCACAAAACCTTGCTGGCGTGCCTGGCCTGGATCGTCTTCAGTGTGCTGCTCTGGGGCCGTAACCGCCTCGGCTGGCGCGGACACAAGGCCATTCGCTGGACCCTCGCCGGCTTCTGCCTGCTGATGCTGGCGTATTTCGGCAGCAAGCTGGTCCGTGAATACATCCTGCACATCTGACGGGCGGCATTAATGGACGACTTGCCCATAGGGCCGATGCTCGCAGTAGTGGCCCTGCTGATTTTATGGTCGGGGCTGTTTACCGCCATCGAAGTTGCGCAACAGCACTTGCTGGCCCAGCGCACCGCCTCACGTTCCAGCGACAAACCAGTGGCGAAACTGAGTTTCCCGCTCAATAGCCTGATCCTCTGCAATACCCTATGCCGTGCCCTGGTCGTGGTGATCAGCACTTTGCTGGCGATTTTCACCTGGGCCGAGAACGGTCCATGGATTGCCTGCCTGGGGGCTGGCGCCGTTTTGCTGGTGTTCGCCGACTACCTGCCGCGCACCCTCGCCGTTCGCTACCCGGACGCGGTCCTGGCCCTGGGCAACACGTTGCTTCGCGCACCACTGAAAATCATCTACCCGGCCGCCTGGCTGCTCAATGGCATCAGCCAGTTGCTGATGCGACCGTTCGCCCGCAAAGCCAAAGTGGTGCAACAGAGCGAAGACGAGGCGCCGAACGATAGACTCGACGATCACGAACATACCGTTTGCCGGCCGCACCCGCTATCGGGTATCCACGCGCTGGACAACATCACGGTCAACGACATTCTGGTGCCCCGCAGTGACGTCGACGGGATCAACCTCGACGACCCGCTCTCAGACATCATCGAACAACTGCGCAACAACAAGCGCACCCGCCTGCCGGTGTTCCACAGTGATATCAACCAGGTCGAAGCGGTGCTCAATACCCGACAGATCCGCCACTTGCTACCCGATGGCAGCCTGACCCTGGACGCCCTGCTGGCGGCCAGTCACGACCCTTACTTCGTGCCGGAAAGCACGCCGTTGCAGCTTCAACTGCTGAACTTCCACAAGCAGCAACGGCGCCTGGGCATGGTGGTCGACGAGTACGGCGAAGTGCTTGGCATCGTGACCCTGGAAGACATTCTTGAAGAAATCGTCGGCGAATTCGAAAGCCAGCACAGCCTGGATAACCCGCACATCCATCCGCAGGCCGATGGTCGACTGGTGATTGATGGCGCCGCTTCGATACGCGACCTGAATAAGAGCCTGGGCTGGCACTTGCCCAGTGACGGCCCGAAAACCCTCAACGGGTTGGTCACCGAAGCGCTGGAAACGATTCCCGAGCGCGCGGTGTGCCTGAAGATCGGCCGATATCGGCTGGAGATTCTGGAGACGGAAGACAATCGCGTTACTCGCGTGCTGATCTGGCATACCAGCTCGACGCCGGCCGTTTTGCCCATCCGCTAAATCCAAAAAGATCGCAGTCTTCGGCAGCTCCTACAGGAGAACGCATTCCAAATGTAGGAGCTGCCGAAGGCTGCGATCTTTTTGCCCTTGTTGAATCGTTAGCCTCCTTCCTATAATCGAATCCGCTGTACGACACGTAGATCGTGTCTCCGACTTCGAGGTGTAAGGTCATCTTGAAGGGTTCTTTCTCAGTAGAACCGAAGCTCAGGCACCCAATCCTGAGAACCAAAATCCTTTCCAAAGTCCTATGCCTTCAAGGACTTGCCGCTACGGCGGATGGCAATGCCAGGTCGATTCGCACTCTATATATCGACCTAAGAACCGGAGTTTCCGGTTCGAGAGTGCTCACTCATCTCAGCCCTATCTCAGGGCACAACCCTGCGGGAAATAATCCCCGTAGGGGTTATCTCCTGCCTCAGAAATAAGAGGCAATACTTCTTTCAAGCATGCCGCCTAACTAGGCAGTTCCTGCTTTTGTCATTTTCGTCATTTCTCGGAGACATGAGCGCAAGCTCTGTTTGTCATTGTCCATCTGCCTTGCCTGCAAGGTGGCAGCGGACTCGTTGTGCGACCAACGATAGCCTACGAAGACATGCGTCACTGGTAACGGTGGGGTGTGAAGTTTTTCTGACAATGTGCCCCCTAACGGGTGCGACCTCGCCGCGAGGCAGGACGCAGATGCTCGGAGCAGTACCGGGTTGAGGCGCTAGGCTGGCTGGCATGGGTAACCCATGTGAACTGCTGATAAACACCGTAACGATTGACGAGCCCAAACTGCTGACAGGCTCGAACCAAAAGGTATGTGGTCGGATATCGCTGTAGCGGATAGAGATACGTCGCCGTATGACCACCGGTGGAAAGGCAGACCCTAACCCAGTCGTGTGACAGGCAGGGAACGTGGTAAGCCCGTATGGCTGCCTTCGGGCAGGTGAACCGCAAGGGGATCTGTTGGCTGTGCGGGTATGGGATCGCAGAGAAAGCGAACGCCGGGCTGTAATGGTTCGGATAGGGGTTGAGACATTACTCCACGGGAAACCGGGCAGACTTCTGCGTGGTCTTTCGTCGCATGAACTCTGACTGAACCTGTCTCAATGATCTTAGAGGCCAGCAACAGTGGTCTCCAATTAATCCAACCCTGACGGGAACGTCCATCCCCGTCAGGGGATGCGTACGTCTTCTGTCCGGGGAAACTTGAGAGGAAGGCAGCATGATAGAACACAGCCTAAAGGCCGTGTCTGCGCCCTCCGGCGTTCCGCAGCAGTGGCACGACATCGATTGGCGTCGTGTTCAGCGGAATGTTCGGGCAATGCAGGTACGGATTGCGAAGGCTTGTCGGGAAGGCCAATGGCGCAGGGTGAAAGCCTTGCAACGGATGCTGACCCACTCTCGAACGGCCAGGTATTTGGCCGTACGGCGAGTCACTGAAAACCAGGGTAAGCGCACGGCGGGAGTCGACCGCGTGCTCTGGGATACACCCGACGCGAAATGGAAAGCGGCAAACGGGTTGAAGCGCCACGGATATCAACCACGGCCTTTACGGCGTGTGTTCATTCCGAAGTCGAATGGGAAAGAACGTCCTTTGGGCATTCCGACTATGACTGATAGGGCCATGCAGGCTTTATACCTGCTGGCGCTGGCGCCCATTGCAGAAACCACCGGTGATCCGAACAGCTACGGCTTCAGGATTGAACGTTCGACGGCGGATGCGATGGGGCAGCTGTTCATCTCTCTTTCTCAAAAGGTTTCGGCCCAATGGGTACTGGAGGCGGACATCAAAGGTTGCTTCGACCATATCAACCACGACTGGCTGATCGCCAACGTCCCTACGGACAAAACGATCCTTCGGAAGTGGTTGAAAGCTGGTGTGATTCACAAAGGCCAGCTACAGGCAACGAATGCCGGTACGCCGCAGGGCGGGATTATCTCGCCCACCTTGGCAAACATGGTGCTGGATGGTCTGGAAACACAGCTCAAGCAACATCTGGGCGTGACAAGGGCCAAGAAGCTGAAGATCAATGTGGTGCGATATGCGGATGATTTTGTGATCACTGGTAGCTCGAAAGAGATACTGGAAAACGAGATCAAACCTTGGGTGGAGCAGTTCCTTTCAATACGGGGACTGCAGCTTTCACCGGAGAAAACCCATGTCGTCCACATGGATGAAGGCTTCGACTTTTTGGGATGGAATTTCCGCAAGTACAAAGGGAAGCTCCTGATCAAACCGAGCAAGAAAAACGTGCAAGCGTTCTATCGCAAGGTAAAGGAAGTCATCAGTACCAATAAAACGGCTAGGCAGGAAGACTTGATCCGACTGCTGAACCCCGTACTCCGAGGTTGGGCGATCTACCACCAGCCAGTGGTCGCCAAGCAGACGTACAGCCGCATGGACCATTTGATTAACTATGCGCTTTGGCGCTGGGCTAAACGGCGACACCCCAACAAGAATGCGGTCTGGATAAAGGAGAAGTACTTTCCCGCACAGGAGCAGAAATGTTGGGTATTCGCCGAGTCGGTGATAAACGGAAAGGGAGAACGTGTGACCCTAAAGCTGTACTCGTTAGCCGAGACCCCCATTGAGCGACACCGAAAAGTCAGCGGAGGATACAACCCCTTCGATCCTGCGATGGAGGGGATGAGCGAGAAACTGCGTATGGACCGGATGCTGAAAAAGATGAAGTACCGGAAGCAGATTGTCAGCTTGTTCCGAAGCCAGAATGGAAAGTGTGCGTTATGTGGGCAATCGATAACCAAAGAGACTGGATGGCACGACCATCACGTCATCTACCGCATTCAGGGTGGTGACGACTCTTTGGGCAATCGGGTACTATTGCACCCTGTTTGTCACCAGCGGCTCCACGCGCTGGGTTTGACAGTGAACAAACCGGCCTCTAATTGAGGTTTTGCAAGACTTGAGCCGTATGCGCTGAAAGGCGCACGTACGGTTCTTGGGGGGCCTCATTCCAGCAATGGAATGGGGCTACCCAACTACCCAAGCCCCGCCATACCCCCGTGCTACCCGCACTCTGCGTGAAACCCACATCCCTGGGTGTTCGACCATAATAATTCGCTCCACTGGGGCACATGACTGTCAGGGATAACCGCATGACGACCAGCACAACGTTTACCGAAACCACGCCTGCACAACCGACGAACTCCGCCACCCGTGTGGCCACCGCGAGCTTCATCGGCACCGCCATCGAGTTCTACGACTTTTACGTCTATGCCACTGCGGCTGCGCTGGTGATCGGTCCGGTGTTCTTTCCGCAGACCTCCGGCACCGCCCAGATGCTTTCGGCATTCCTCACCTTCGGTATTGCGTTCCTCGCTCGACCGCTGGGCTCGGCACTGTTCGGCCACTTTGGTGACCGCATCGGGCGCAAATCGACACTGGTGGCTTCGCTGCTGCTGATGGGCGTGTGCACCACCCTGATCGGCGTGCTGCCGGGTTACGACAGCATCGGGGCCTGGGCGCCGATCCTGCTTTGCGTGTTGCGCTTCGGCCAAGGCCTGGGGCTGGGCGGGGAATGGGGTGGCGCAGCGCTGCTGGCGACGGAGAATGCGCCCAAAGGCAAACGCGCCTGGTTCGGCATGTTCCCGCAGCTTGGCCCTTCGATCGGGTTTCTGGCCGCCAACGGTCTGTTCCTGACCCTGGCCATGACGCTGAACGACGAACAGTTCCGCTCATGGGGTTGGCGGATTCCGTTCCTGCTCAGCGCAGCCCTGGTGATGGTCGGCCTGTACGTGCGCCTCAAACTCCACGAAACCCCGGTGTTCGCCAATGCCATGGCGCGTCAGGAACGGGTGAAGGTCCCACTGGTCGAGCTGTTCAGCCAGTACTGGGCGCCAACGCTGTTGGGCGCCGGGTCGATGGTGGTGTGCTACGCGCTGTTCTATATCTCGACGGTGTTTTCGCTGAGTTATGGCGTGTCGACGCTCGGCTACACCCGCGAAACCTTCCTCGCACTGCTGTGCTTCGCCGTACTGTTCATGGCCGCCGCTACGCCGTTGTCGGCGTGGGCCAGTGACCGTTTCGGGCGCAAACCGGTGCTGATCATCGGTGGCGTGCTGGCGATTCTGTCCGGATTCCTGATGGAGCCGCTGCTGACCCAAGGTTCGACCTGGGGCGTGGCGCTGTTCCTGTGCATCGAATTGTTTCTGATGGGCGTGACGTTTGCGCCGATGGGTGCGTTGCTGCCGGAGCTGTTTCCGACACACGTGCGGTATACCGGTGCATCGGCAGCCTACAACCTGGGCGGCATCGTCGGAGCCTCGGCGGCGCCGTTCTTCGCGCAGAAGCTGGTGGCGATGGGTGGTTTGAGTTATGTCGGCGGGTATGTATCGGGAGCGGCGGTGCTGAGCTTGATTGCTGTGCTGTGCCTGAAGGAGACGCGTAATAACGATTTGAACCGGGTGGCTTAAAGCAAGAGCATCGCGAGCAGGCTCGCTCCCACAGGGGACCGCGTTCTGTCAGAAAGAATACGGTTCAAGGTGGGAGCGAGCCTGCTCGCGATAGCCGCGCCTCGGTTTACAGCTCGACCACGACAGCCTGAGAAGCGCGGGTCGCTTTAGCACGAGCCGCTTCAATCGACTCATCCCGCGCCAACGCCACCCCCATCCGGCGCTGACCATTGACCTCTGGCTTGCCGAACAGGCGCAACGCCGTATCCGGTTCGCTCAATGCAGCGCCAAGGTTGGCGAACGCCGTCTGAGTCGACTGGCCTTCCACCAGAATCACCGCCGAAGCCGATGGCCCGAACTGACGGATCAACGGAATCGGCAGGCCCAGAATGGCGCGTGCGTGCAGGGCGAACTGCGACAGATCCTGAGAAATCAGGGTCACCAGGCCGGTGTCATGCGGACGCGGCGACACTTCGCTGAACCACACCTGATCACCTTTGATGAACAGCTCGACGCCAAACAGACCACGACCGCCCAACGCTTCGGTGACCGCTTTGGCCACGCGTTCGGATTCCGCCAGGGCAATCGGGCTCATGGCCTGAGGCTGCCAGGATTCCTGGTAGTCGCCCTTCTCCTGACGGTGACCGACTGGCGCACAGAACGTAGTGCCGCCAACGTGACGCACGGTCAGCAGGGTGATTTCGTAGTCGAAATCGATGAAGCCTTCGATGATCACGCGACCTTTACCGGCACGGCCGCCTTCTTGGGCGTAATCCCAGGCTGTCTTCACGTCATCGGCGCTGCGCAGCAGGCTCTGACCTTTGCCCGAGGAACTCATGACCGGCTTGACCACGCACGGGAAACCGAGGTCTTCGACAGCCTTGCTGTAATCCTCGAAGGTGTCGGCAAAGTGGTACGGCGAGGTCGGCAGGTCCAGCTCTTCGGCGGCCAGGCGACGGATGCCTTCGCGGTTCATGGTCAACTGCGCGGCCCGAGCGGTCGGGATCACGGTGAAGCCCTCGGCTTCCAGTTCGACCAGGGTGGCGGTGGCGATGGCTTCGATTTCCGGCACGATGAAGTGCGGCTTCTCGGCTTCGATCACGGCACGCAGGGCGGCGCCGTCGAGCATGTTGATCACGTGGCTGCGATGGGCGACTTGCATGGCCGGTGCATTGGCGTAGCGATCCACGGCAATCACTTCAACGCCCAGGCGTTGCAGCTCGATCACCACTTCCTTGCCCAACTCACCACAGCCACACAGCAATACGCGGGTCGCGGTTGGCGACAATGGAGTTCCGATACGGGTCATCTCAGGTCCTCAAGAAGCGGATCATCGAGGGTCGCGGCAGCAGGCTCGCGTCCCATGGGGAGAAAGCGCGGCATTTTACATGAACCTGAGGGTTTGGCTTCAGCTGACGACGGCCTGTTTGCGCAGGCGCCAGGCCATGATCAGCCATACGGCCGTCACGCCAGCGAACTTCGAGCCCATGGCGGTGAGGATCACGGCCGGGGTAAACGCATCGATCATGCCGAAAAAGATGAACGTATCGAGGGGAATGCTCAGGGCCGAACTTATCCACAGGCGGTCGTGCAACGGGCGCTTGGTGATGCTGAACACCAGCCAGTCAATGCACTCCGACACGGCGAACGCCGTGGCGCTGGCCAACGCGATGGAGGGATCGGAGGTGACATAAGACAGCACCAGCGCCGCCAGCATCGCCGCGATGGCGCCGTGGCCGAAACGGGTTTGCACCATGTCGCGCAAAACAAACACCAACCCGCCCCAGGCCGACCAGATGATGTCCAGGTGCGGAGCGGTGGAAAAGGCGTAGTTGATCAGCACGACGCTGCTGATGTAAGCGATCAGGAAGAACATGGGGCGCAGGGATACCTGTCAATTTGGCGCACAGAGTACTTCAGCCGTGCGAAGCCGCCAAAGGCTTAAATCAAAAGATCGCAGCCTGCGGCAGCTCCTACACGGGATAGCATTCATCCGCGAAATCGTGGCGAAAACCTAATCTGTAGGAGCTGCCGCAGGCTGCGATCTATTGATCTTCGGTTACTGACCGGGCGTTTTGCCCAGCATCCAGAGAATGCCACTGGACTTGGCCCGCTCATGACACAACCCCAACACCTTGCGCCGCTCCGCGTTTTCCATCCGGCTCCAGCGCGTGATCTCTTCCACCGTGCGCTGACAGCCGGTGCAAATATCATCCTCATCCAGCGCGCAAATGCTCACGCACGGCGAAGGAACCGGTCGTTCGGGGGTGCTCATTCTTCCTGCTCGACCAGATCGCGGGCATAACGCTGAGCGTTATGCACATAGTGGGCGGCGCTGGCCTCCAGCATCTTTTTCTGCGGCTCGGTCAGCTCGCGCACCACTTTACCGGGCGACCCCATCACCAGCGAACCGTCCGGAATTTCCTTGCCCTCGCCGATCAGCGAGTTGGCGCCGATAATGCAGTTCTTGCCGATTTTCGCGCCGTTGAGAATCACCGCATTAATGCCGATCAGACTGTAATCACCCACGGTGCAGCCATGGAGCATGGCGTTGTGGCCGATGGTCACACCGGTGCCGATGGTCAGTGGGTAGCCCATGTCGGTGTGCATCACGGTGCCGTCCTGGACGTTGCTGTTCTTGCCGATCAGGATCAATTCGTTGTCGCCACGCAGCACGGCGTTGAACCAGACGTTGGCGCCCTCTTCCAGTTTGACCTTGCCCACCAGCACGGCGTTGGGTGCGACCCAGCTCTGCGGGTGGGTGTCGACACGGGCGTCGCCCAGGCGATATTTCATCTTATTGTCCTCAAGGCCAGGCTGGCTCACTTGCAAATAGCAGGGTTCAGACCATACGAACGATGGCTTCAGGTGTTGATAAAACTCTTGGGCGGTTGATGCAGGCTGATTTTGGCGTCATAGAGCAGGTTGATCAACTCGACGATCATGATCGCCGTCAGGCCCCAGATCTTGTACTCGCCATAACGATAGCTCGGCACATACCAACTACGACCCTGATAGTCGATGCGGTGGGTGTGTTCGCGCGGGTCCTTGCGGAAGAACTCCAGCGGTACGCTGAACACCGCGGCAATCTCGGCATCGTTGGCCTGGTACTCGACGAAATCCGGAATCACGCCGACATAAGGTGTGACCTTGATGCCGTGCAGGGAAATCAGCGGACTTAGCGGGCCGATCACTTCGACCAGCCCCGGTGGCAAACCGATTTCTTCTTCGGCTTCACGCAGGGCCGTGAAAATCAGGTCAGGGTCTTCAGGATCACGTCGTCCGCCGGGGAAGGCGACTTCGCCGCCATGGGTCGAGAGCCCGCTGGCGCGCAGGGTCAGAACCAGTTCCGGTTCATCACTGCGAGTGATGGGCACCAGCACCGCGGCCTCGGGGAAACGCTTGTCAGTTTCCAGCGTACGCGGTGTGTGGTTGCTAACCCGGTGCAATAGCTCGTCCAGCATGAGTCTTCTCGATCTGTTGGCTACCTTGCATCATGCACCAATCGAACCGACCGCCCAACCCCATAACCGCTGCATGTCGCTAAACGACAACTTGCCGACAGACACCGCCGCACGCCAAGATAGGCGCAGCATTCAGGAACCCAAGCATGAAATTTTGCAGTCAGTGCGGCAACCCGGTGACCCAGCGCATTCCCGAAGGCGATTCACGCCTGCGTTTCGTCTGCGATAGCTGTCACGCCATTCATTACCAGAACCCCAATATCGTCGCCGGATGCGTGGCGACCTGGGGCTCCAAAGTGTTGCTGTGTCGTCGCGCCATCGAGCCTCGGCTCGGTTACTGGACCCTGCCCGCCGGTTTCATGGAAAACGGTGAAACCATCGAGCAGGCGGCGATTCGCGAGACAGCCGAAGAAGCCTGCGCCCGCGTGCGCAACCTGAGCATCTATACGCTGATCGACGTGCCGCACATCAGCCAGGTGCATGTGTTCTTCCGTGCCGAACTGGCCGACCTGGATTTTTCCGCCGGTCCCGAGAGCCTGGAAGTGGCGCTTTTCGACGAAGCCGACATCCCGTGGTCCGACCTCGCTTTCCGCACAGTGGGCCGTACCTTAGAATGCTTCTTCGCTGACCGGCGGACCGAGGTCTACCCCGTGCGGTCCGAGTCGATACCGCCGCTTGCTCAGCCTGCCATTACCTGATTTAAATTCGGAACCTCTGCAAGCCGCTGAAAGATCGTCCGAACGCGGCCCGAACCTGCGGCAGCTCCGACAAAAACACCTATAACTAATAAATAGCCGCGACACCTCTAGGGATATCGTTTCAATGCGCTGGTTGCTTGCCCTGTTTTGCTTGTCGTTCGTCGCTGTCTCCCAGGCTTCCATTGCGGAAACACTGGACGGCAAAGTCATCGAAAAAGTTCTGGTTCTCAAGTCCGCCCATCAATTGCAATTGATCAATGACGGCAAGCCGATCAAGACCTATCGCATATCCCTGGGCAAACGCCCCAAGGGGCCGAAGCTGATGGAAGGCGACAAACGCACGCCAGAAGGTTTCTATTGGATTGACTGGCGCAAGACCAGCGACCGTTTCAACCTGTCGATGCACATTTCCTATCCGAACATCAGCGACTCCGCCCGTGCTCGGCGTGAAGGCGTCGAACCCGGCGGCATGATCATGATCCACGGCACCCCGGACACTGAAGAAAACCCCGAAGACCTGTTCCATACACTGGACTGGACCGACGGCTGCATTGCCATGCGCAACATGGACATGCGCGAGGTTTGGGGGTTGGTGCCGGACGGCACGATGATCGAAATCCGCCCGTAACGACGACCTTCGGTCGCCCATCGAAAAATAAAATCAAAAGATCGCAGCCTGCGGCAGCTCCTACAGGGTTGATACCACTCCCCCCGTAGGAGCTGCCGCAGGCTGCGATCTTTTGCTTTCACTCTTCCCACCACTAATACCACTTCAAACCAAACCTTATTTACACCGCCCAACAAGGCAGGCTTTCTCAAGCCCACAGTAAAGTACTGACATTGACATGGTATTTAAGTGGTATTAGATTTCGCCCTACAACCGTGCGACAACAATCCTACATCCGCACCGGACGAAACCTACATGAATGACCTACAGGCCCTGCGCCCAGACGACACCCAGCCCACGCCGTTGTACCTGCAACTGGCGCGCAATCTGGAAGCGGCGATCCATGCCGGCCAGTGGAAAGCCGAACAGGCCATGCCGTCGGAACGCAGCCTCAGCGAAATGCTGGGCATCTCCCGCGTCACTGCGCGCAAGGCGTTGGAAGTGCTGTTCGATCAAGGCCTGATCCGTCGTAATCAAGGTTCCGGCACGTTCATTACCCCGCGCCTGGAACAACCGCTGTCGCGCCTCTCGGGTTTCAGCGAAATGCTGCGACTGAAAGGCTTTGTCCCCGGCTCCCAATGGCTGGAGCGAGAAATCACCCCGCCGACCCACGAAGAACTGATCCGCCTCGGCCTCTCACCAAATGACAAGGTCGCGCGGCTCAAACGCCTGCGCAAGGCCGACGACACAGTGATGGCCATCGAGATGAGCACCCTGCCCGCCTCGATCATTCCCAAACCGCAAGCCGTGGGCGACTCCCTCTACGAATACCTCGACGGCATCGGCAAACCGGTCGTCCGCGCGTTGCAGCACATTCAGGCGATCAACGCCTCGGACGAATTCGCCGCACTGGTGGGCATCGCCCCCGGCACCGCCATGCTGCTGATGACCCGGGTCGGCTACCTGGAAGACAACACGCCAATCGAAGTCACCGACACCTATTGCCGCAATGACTACTACGACTTCGTCGCCGAGCTTCGCCGCTAGCTAAAGAACCGAGAACCGTCATGTCCGAAGACAACATCCTCACCGCCCACGGCTGGGTTCGCGGCCGGCTGATTCATGAACACGGCAAGGTCGTGTCCATCGAAGGCCAGCCCTGCGATCCGGCGAGCAACGACTTGCCTTACCTGCTGCCGGGATTTATCGACCTGCACGTTCACGGCGGCGGCGGCAAAGACATCATGGAGGGCGCAACCGCCTTCGAAACCGTCACCAGAACCCATGTGCGATTCGGCACCACCTCGTTGCTGGCCACCACCATGACTGCGCCGAGCGAAGAGATTTCCAGCGTGCTCAAGGCCGTTGGAGAATTCTGCGAGCAGCGGCCGAAAGGCAGCGCCCGCGTCCTCGGCGTACACCTCGAAGGCCCGTACATCAACCCCGGCAAACTCGGCGCCCAGCCGAATTTCGCCCACACCGCATTGATGGCCGAAGTCGAAGCGTATCTGGCGCTGGCGCCGATCCGGGTGATCACCATCGCCCCGGAAATCGCCGGTCACGACGCGTTGATCCGCGCCCTCAGCCGTCGCGGTGTGCGCATGCAAATCGGCCACACACTCGGCAGTTACGAGGAAGGCGTGGCCGCGCTGGAGGCTGGTGCGACCAGCTTCACTCACCTCTACAACGCCATGAGCCCGCTGCATCATCGCGAACCGGGCATCGTCGGCGCCGCGCTGGCCCATGCCACATACGCCGAGTTGATCCCGGACTTGCTGCACGTGCATCCCGGTGCCATGCGCGTGGCCCTGCGTTCGATCCCGTGCCTGTATTGCGTCACCGATTCGACCGCCGCCGCCGGTATGCCCGACGGTGAATACAAACTCGGCAGCCACACCGTCACCAAATGCCTGGGCGGGGTGCGCTTGCCCGACGGCACCCTGGCCGGCAGCACCCTGACCATGGATCAGGCGCTGCGCAATCTGGTGGAGATCGGTTTGCCGATCGCCGAGGCCTCGCAACGTCTTTCGCAATTCCCCGCCGACTACCTCGGCATCCCCGAACGCGGGCGTCTGCAACCCGGCGCCTGGGCCGACTGCGTGCGGCTGGATCGCTCGCTCACACTGACCGCCGTCATGGTCGAAGGAGAAGACATTGACTTCAAAAATGCTTGAAGAGGCGCTGTCCTCGTTCGAGGCCGTGCAAGCCCAACTGCAGCAACTCGACCCGCAGATGATCGAGATCGCCGGGCGCCTGCGCCGTCAGCCACCGCAAGTGGCGATGACCGTCGCTCGCGGCAGCTCCGACCATGCCGCCAGTTACTTCGCCTACCTGACCATGCAGCAACTGGGTATTCCGGTGGCGTCGTTGCCGATGTCGGTGGTGACCATGCAACAGGCGCCGTTGAAGGTCAGCGGCCAAGTAGTGTTTGCCTTCTCGCAATCGGGGCAAAGTCCGGATTTGGTGAACAGCTTGCGCCTGCTGCGCAAACGCGGCGCGTTAAGCATTTCCATGGTCAACGCCGAGAGTTCGCCATTGGAAGCGGCGTGCGAATTCAGCCTGCCGCTGTGCGCCGGCACTGAAAGCAGTGTCGCCGCGACCAAGAGTTTTATCGCCACCCTCAGCGCCAGCGCCCGCCTGATCGCGCACTGGAAGGACGACGTGGAATTGCTGGAAGCCGGCAACGCCCTGCCGGAAGGTTTGCGCGATGCGGCAAAACAGGACTGGAGCCTGGCCATCGATGCCCTGCGCGATTGTCAGCGTTTGATGGTGATCGGCCGTGGCGCAGGTTTCGCCATCGCTCAGGAGGCGGCACTGAAGTTCAAGGAAACCTCGGCGATCCAGGCTGAAGCGTTCAGCAGCGCCGAAGTCCGCCACGGTCCGATGGCATTGATCGACGAAAATTATCCACTGCTGGTCTTCGCCCCGCGCGGTGCCGAGCAGGCCGGTTTGCTCAGCCTTGCTGCCGACATGCGTCAACGCGGCGCCCGCGTATTGCTGGCCGCGCCGGATGACATTGCCAAACGCGACCTCACCCTGACCCGCGCCGAACACCCGGCCCTCGACCCGATTCTGGCAATCCAGAGTTTCTACGTGATGGCTGCCGGCCTGTCCGTCGCCCGTGGCATGGACCCGGACCAACCGCGTCATTTGAGCAAAGTAACGCGCACTCATTAAGTGGATCCCCCTGTAGGAGCTGTCGAGTGAAACGAGGCTGCGATCTTTTGACTTTGCTTTTCAAAGACAGGATCAAAAGATCGCAGCCTCGTTTCACTCGACAGCTCCTACAAGGGGGGCGAATTGATCCGAACCGTAGTTTTCATTGATGAGACCGAGCCATGCATAACAACAATAAAGAGCTGACCCTCAGCGCCCCGCTCAGCGGCCCGGTGCTCACGCTCGCCAAAGTCCCGGACCCGGTGTTCGCCAGCGGCGCCATGGGCGACGGGATCGCCATCGATCCGCTGAACGACACCCTCCACGCCCCCTGTGCCGGCGTCGTGGTGCACGTCGCCCGTACCGGCCACGCCGTCACCTTGCGTGCCGACAACGGCGCCGAATTACTGCTGCACCTGGGCCTCGATACGGTCGAGTTGCAGGGCGAAGGCTTCTCGATGCTGGTCAAGGAAGGCGCTCGCGTCAGCAACGGCCAACCGCTGTTGCGCTATGACCTGGACAAGGTTGCACAGCAGTGCAAAAGCCTCGTCAGTTTGATGATCCTGACCAACAGCCAAGACTTCCAGGCGCGGCCCATTACGCTGAAGTCGGTGAAGGTCGGCGAACCCTTGCTGCACATCATTCGTCGGCACGCGCCGGGTGCGCAGGCTGAAGCAGAGCTTTCGGGGGAAGAGATTTACGGTCACATTCGCATCGCTCATCGCGGCGGTTTGCACGCCCGGCCGGCGGCGCTGATTCGTCAGACCGCGCAGGGTTTCAAGAGCAAATCGCAGCTGCATTTCGCCGGAAAATCGGCGCCCTGCGACAGCTTGATCGGCCTGATGGGTCTGGCCGTCGGCGAGCAGGACGAGGTTCAGGTCAGCTGCCAGGGCCCGGACGCCGAAGCCGCGTTGCAAGCCCTGTTGGTTGCGTTGTCTACAGCCTTGGCCGAAGCCCCCCACGCCGCGGCCCCAGCGCCAATTGGCCAACGCCATCGAGCCGCCGAAGCCGGAGTGCTCCACGGCGTTTGCGCCGCTCCCGGCCTGGTGGGCGGGCCGTTGTTTCGCTTGAACGCGATCAGCCTGCCGGTGGACGCCGGCAGCCATGATCCCGAGCAGCAACTGCACGCCCTCGATACGGCGTTGACCGTCGTGCGCAGCGAAATCGACCACACCCTGGCCCAGGCCAGAAAACACAAGAACACCGACGAAGAAGCGATCTTCGCTGCGCACCTCGCACTGCTGGAAGACCCGGCGTTGCTGGACGCCGCGAACACGTCCATCGACCAGGGCATCGCCGCGACTCACGCCTGGAGCCAATCGATCGACGCGCAGTGCGAGGTTCTCCAACAACTCGGCAGCGCATTGCTGGCCGAACGCGCCAACGATCTTCGCGACCTCAAACAACGTGTGCTGCGCGCCTTGCTCGGCGAAGCCTGGCATTACGAGGTACCGGCCGGCGCCATCGTCGCCGCCCATGAACTGACGCCGTCCGACCTGCTGCAACTGAGCCAGCAAGGTGTCGCCGGATTGTGCATGGCCGAAGGCGGTGCGACATCCCACGTGGCGATTCTGGCGCGAGGCAAAGGCCTGCCGTGCATGGTCGCGCTGGGTTCGACATTGCTGGACCAGGAACAAGGCCAATCGGTGGTGCTGGATGCCGACGGCGGTCGTCTCGAATTGGCGCCTTCTGTCGAACGTCTGGCCGAAGTGCACCAGGCTCAACGTGATCATCAGCAACGTCGCACCGAGCAACAGGCGCAAGCGCATAACCCGGCGCTGACGCTCGACGGCTTGCGCATTGAAGTCGCGGCCAATGTCGCCTCCAGTGCCGAAGCGGCCAATGCCTTGGCCAATGGTGCCGATGGCGTCGGCCTGCTGCGCACCGAGTTCCTGTTTGTGGATCGCAACACGGCACCGGACGAACAGGAACAACGCCTCGCTTACCAATCGGTGCTCGACGCCATGGGCGACAAGTCGGTGATCATCCGCACCATTGACGTCGGCGGCGACAAGCAACTCGACTACCTGCCGCTGCCGGCTGAGAACAATCCGGTGCTCGGTTTACGCGGAATTCGTCTGGCTCAGGTACGGCCGGAACTGCTGGACGAGCAACTGCGAGCGCTGCTGCATGTCTGCCCGCTGTCGCGTTGCCGGATCCTGTTGCCGATGGTCACTGAGGTCGACGAAGTGCTGCACATCCGCCAGCGCCTCGACGCCCTGTGCACCGAACTGGAACTGACCCAACGCCCCGAACTGGGCGTGATGATCGAAGTCCCGGCCGCCGCGCTGCTGGCCGAGCAACTGGCCGAACACGCGGACTTCCTATCCATCGGCACCAACGATTTGTCCCAGTACACCCTGGCCATGGACCGCGACCACGCCGGTCTCGCCTCGCGGGTCGACGCAATGCACCCGGCGCTTCTGCGGCTGATTGCCCAGACCTGCGCCGGTGCGGCGGTGCATCACCGTTGGGTCGGCGTCTGCGGCGCACTCGCCTCCGATCCGCTGGCCACACCGGTATTGATCGGTCTGGGCGTCAGCGAGTTGTCGGTCAGCCCGGTGCAGATCGGTGAAATCAAGGACCGCGTCCGTCACCTCGACGTCAGCGAATGCCGACGCATCAGCCAGGACCTGCTCAAGCTGAGCAGCGCCAGCGCGGTGCGTCACGCCTGTCACCAGCAATGGCCTCTGAGCTGAGCTCACGACAACAAAAAAACAAGAACCCAGGGAGATCCGCCATGTACCAATACTTCATCGAAGGCCTGCAGCGCCTCGGCCGCGCGCTGATGCTGCCGATCGCGATCCTGCCGATTGCAGGGTTACTGCTGCGTCTTGGCGACACCGATTTGCTGAACATCGCGATCATCCACGATGCCGGCCAGGTGATCTTCGCCATCGGCATCGCGGTCGGGTTCGCCAAGGACAACAACGGCACGGCAGGCCTTGCCGGAGTCATTGGCTATCTGGTGATGATCTCCACGCTCAAGGTGCTCGACGCGAGCATCAACATGGGCATGCTCGCCGGGATCGTCAGTGGCTTGATGGCCGGCGCGCTGTACAACCGCTTCAAGGACATCAAGCTCCCGGAATACCTGGCGTTCTTCGGCGGCCGGCGTTTCGTGCCGATTGTCACCGGGTTCGCCGCCGTCGGCCTGGGCGTGATCTTTGGTTTGATCTGGCCACCGATCCAGCACGGCATCAACGGCTTCGGTGCGCTGATGATGGAGAGCGGCAGCTTCGGTGCGTTCGTCTTCGGCGTGTTCAACCGCCTGTTGATCGTCACCGGCCTGCACCACATCCTCAACAACATGGCGTGGTTCGTCTTCGGCAACTTCACCGACCCTGCCACTGGTGCGGTGATCACGGGTGACCTGTCGCGCTTCTTTGCCGGCGACCCGAAGGGCGGCCAGTTCATGACCGGCATGTTCCCGGTGATGATCTTCGGTTTGCCCGCTGCGTGCCTGGCGATGTACCGCAACGCCCTGCCGGAACGACGCAAAGTCATGGGCGGGATCTTCCTGTCGATGGCGCTGACCTCGTTTCTGACCGGCGTGACTGAGCCGATCGAATTCGCTTTCATGTTCCTCGCGCCGCTCCTGTTTCTGCTGCACGCGCTGTTGACGGGTCTGTCGATGGCGATCACCAACCTGTTGAACATTCACCTCGGTTTTACTTTTTCCGGGGGCTTCATCGACATGATTCTCGGCTGGGGTAAATCCACCAATGGCTGGTTGGTGGTTCCGGTGGGGCTGGCGTATGCGGTGATCTACTACGTGGTGTTCGATTTCTGTATTCGCCGGTTCAACCTCAAGACACCGGGGCGTGAAGATGTTCCGACGGGTGACAAAGTGGTGGTCGCCGAGAATGAGCGCGCCGGGGCTTACATCAAGGCGCTGGGGGGTGCGCAGAATTTGATCACGGTGGGCGCGTGCACCACGCGGTTGCGACTGGACATGGTGGATCGCAACAAGGCTTCGGATGCAGAGCTGAAAGCGTTGGGAGCGATGGCGGTGGTGCGTCCGGGCAAGGGCGGGAGTTTGCAGGTGGTGGTCGGGCCGATGGCGGACAGCATTGCTGACGAGATTCGGTTGGCGATGCCTGCTTTGGGTCGCGCGGTGGTGTCCACCCCTGCCGCCGCCGACGACGCGCCAACACCTGCCGCCGTGGCGCCCCCGGAAGCACAGCAATGGCTGAAGGCATTGGGCGGTGGCGAGAACGTGTTGCAAATGGATTGCGTGGCCATGACCCGGATTCGGCTGTTACTGGCGGATGGCAAGGCGTTGTCGGAGTTTGATCTGAAAGCGCTGGGTTGTCAGGGAGTGAGCCAGTTGGACGGTGGGATTTGGCACCTGCTGATTGGCGACAAGGCATCGACTTTGAGTGATGCGCTGGAGGCGTTGGTCAATCGCAGCGAGGTGAGTGCGAAGGTTTAAGCCCGCGCTTTTTTGTAGGAGCTGTCGAGTGAAACGAGGCTGCGATCTTTTGATTTTTATTTTTCAAGATCAAAAGATCGCAGCCTCGTTTCACTCGGCAGCTCCTACAAGATTTGTGTGTGTTCATTGATTTTCTGGCAATAAAAAACCCGCTGAAATCACTTCAGCGGGTTTCTCATTTCAGCAGCCAGAAGATCAGAAATCCTCCAACCGCCACACTTCATAAGCCGGTGTCTCATAGGGATGACTGAGCTTCAGCGCAGCCACCACAGCCACGATCAACTCATCCGCCACTACCAGCTCAACCTTCCATTCCTCAACCTGCTCGACCTGCCCCGCTTCCCCAATGAACGGCTGACTGCCATCCAGTGGACGAAACTGACCCAGACCCAACACCTGCCAGGCGCAGTGATCATAAGCCCCGATCCGCCCGCCACCGGCAGCGAACACAGCACTCTTGACCACCTCGACATGGCTGGCCGGAACAAAAAAGCTGAGCTTATACACAGCTATCAGTTCACCCAGACGCGCGCATTACGGAACATACGCATCCAAGGCGCGTCTTCGTTCCAGTCTTCCGAACGCCACGAGTTCTGCACGGCGCGGAACACACGTTCCGGGTGCGGCATCATGATCGTTACGCGACCGTCGCGGCTGGTCAAACCGGTGATCCCGCGCGGCGAGCCGTTCGGGTTGGCCGGGTAGCTTTCGGTGACCTTGCCGTGGTTGTCGACGAAACGCATCGCCACGCAACCCGACAGATCGGCTTCCAGCAGCGCCTCTTCGCTTTCGAACTCGGCATGACCTTCACCGTGAGCGATGGCGATCGGCATGCGCGAACCGGCCATGCCTTGCAGGAAGATCGAGTTCGACTCCTGGACCTGAACCATCGCCACACGGGCTTCGAACTGCTCGGAACGGTTGCGCACGAAGTGCGGCCAGAACTCGCTGCCCGGGATCAACTCGTGCAGGTTGGACATCATCTGGCAACCGTTGCACACGCCGAGGGTGAAGCTGTCGTTGCGTTCGAAGAAGCCCTGGAACGCATCGCGAGCACGGCTGTTGAACAGCGCGGACTTGGCCCAGCCTTCACCGGCACCCAGTACGTCGCCGTAGGAGAAACCACCGCACGCCACCAGACCTTTGAACTCGTTCAGGTCGACACGGCCGGCCAGAATGTCGCTCATGTGCACGTCGATCGCGTTGAAACCGGCACGGTCGAACGCGGCCGCCATTTCCACCTGACCGTTGACGCCCTGCTCACGCAGTACGGCAACCTGTGGGCGAATGCCTTTCTTGATGTAAGGCGCGGCGATGTCCTGGTTGACGTCGTAGCTCAACTTGACGCTCAGGCCCGGGTTGTCTTCTTCCAGCAACACGTCGAACTCTTGCTCGGCGCAGTCGGCGTTATCACGCAGACGCTGGATCTGGTAGCTGGTTTCAGCCCACTGACGTTGCAGCAGACGACGCTGACCTTCGAACACGGTTTCGCCGTTGAAGGTGATGTTGATCTGGCCGTTGTTCATTGGCTGACCGATCACCGACACACACTCGCCCAGGCCGGCAGCGCTGAACTGCGCGAGGATGTCCGGGGTGGCGTCCTGACGAACCTGGATCACGGCGCCCAGTTCTTCGTTGAACAGGATTGCGGCGATGTCGGCCGACGTTTCTGCCAGGCCGTCGAGGTTCAGGCTCAGACCGCAGTGACCGGCAAAGGCCATTTCCACCACGCTGGTCAGCAGACCACCGTCGGAACGGTCGTGATAAGCCAACAGGTGACCGTCGGCGTTGAGGCCCTGGATCACCGCGAAGAAGGCTTTGAGGTCTTCGGCATCATCGACGTCCGGCGCTTGCGAGCCGAGCTTGCCGTGAACCTGGGCCAGGATCGAGGCGCCCATGCGGTTCTGGCCACGGCCCAGGTCGATCAGGATCAGGTCGGTGGTGCCCTTGTCCATGCGCAGTTCCGGCGTCAGGGTCTGACGGATGTCAGCCACAGGCGCGAAACCGGTCACGATCAGGGACATCGGCGACGTCACGGTCTTGTCGACGCCTTCGTCGTTCCAGCGCGTGGCCATGGACATGGAGTCCTTGCCCACCGGAATGGTGATGCCCAGGTCAGGGCACAGGTCCATGCCGACCGCTTTCACGGTGTCGTACAGACGCGCGTCTTCACCCGGGTGACCGGCAGCGGACATCCAGTTGGCCGACAGTTTGATGTCGGAAATCTTGTTGATGCGCGAAGCGGCGATGTTGGTCAGGGTTTCGCCGATGGCCATGCGGCCCGACGCCGGAGCGTCCAGCAGTGCCAGCGGAGTGCGCTCGCCCATGGCCATGGCTTCACCGGTGTAGACGTCGAAGCTGGTGGCGGTGACGGCAACGTCGGCCACCGGAACCTGCCATGGGCCGACCATCTGATCACGGGCCACGAGGCCGGTGATGGTGCGGTCGCCGATGGTGATCAGAAAGCTTTTGCTCGCCACGGCCGGGTGATGCAGAACGCGCTCGACGCAGTCCGCAATCTCAAGCGTGCTTGGATCGAAATCGTCGCCCAGTTCGTTCTCGCGAACGGCCGAACGGTGCATGCGCGGGGCTTTGCCCAGCAGCACTTCCAGCGGCATGTCCACCGGGCTGTTGCCGAAGTGGCTGTCGGTGACGGTCAGTTGCGGCTCGGCAGTGGCTTCGCCGACGACGGCAAACGGGCAACGCTCACGTTCGCAGATCGCCTGGAAGCGTTCGAAGTCCGCAGGGCCAACCGCCAGAACGTAGCGTTCCTGGGATTCGTTACTCCAGATTTCGTGCGGGGCCATGCCCGGTTCGTCGTTTGGAATGTTGCGCAGTTCGAAGCGACCGCCACGGTTGCCGTCGTTGACCAGTTCCGGGAAGGCGTTGGACAGACCGCCCGCGCCGACGTCGTGGATGAAGCTGATCGGGTTTTTGTCGCCCAACTGCCAGCAACGGTCGATGACTTCCTGGCAGCGACGTTCCATTTCAGGGTTTTCGCGCTGCACGGAAGCGAAGTCCAGGTCTGCCGAGCTGGTGCCGGTGGCCATGGAGGAAGCCGCGCCGCCGCCCAGGCCGATCAGCATCGCCGGGCCGCCGAGCACGATCAGCTTGGAGCCAACGGTGATCTCGCCTTTCTGCACGTGTTCGGCACGGATGTTACCCATGCCGCCAGCCAGCATGATCGGCTTGTGGTAACCGCGAACTTCGTCGCCACGCGGGGTGGTGATCGACTGTTCGAAGGTACGGAAGTAACCGGTCAGGGCCGGACGACCGAATTCGTTGTTGAACGCGGCGCCACCCAGTGGGCCTTCGATCATGATGTCCAGCGCGGTGACGATGCGCTCGGGTTTGCCGTACGGCACTTCCCATGGCTGTTCGAAACCGGGGATCTGCAAGTTCGATACGGTGAAACCGGTGAGGCCAGCCTTTGGCTTGGCACCGCGACCGGTAGCGCCTTCGTCGCGAATCTCGCCACCGGAACCGGTGGACGCGCCCGGGAACGGGGCAATCGCAGTCGGGTGGTTGTGGGTCTCGACTTTCATCAGGATGTGCACCGGTTCCTGCACCGCGCCGTACTGGCGGGTTTCAGGGTCCGGGAAGAAACGGCCGGCGACGTTGCCGACGATCACCGAAGCGTTGTCCTTGTAAGCCGACAGAACGCCTTCGCTGTGCATCTGGTAGGTGTTCTTGATCATGCCGAACAGGCTTTTTTCCTGGCTCTGACCGTCGATGTCCCAACTGGCGTTGAAGATCTTGTGACGGCAGTGCTCGGAGTTCGCCTGGGCGAACATCATCAGTTCGATGTCGTGCGGGTTGCGCTTCAAGCCGACGAAGGCGTTGACCAGGTAGTCGATCTCGTCTTCGGCCAGGGCCAGGCCCAGCTCGGTGTTGGCTTTTTCCAGCGCGGCGCGGCCGCCACCCAACACGTCGATCGCGGTCAGCGGCTTCGGTTCAGCGTGGCTGAAGAGGCCGGCGGCCTGTTCAAGGTTGCCGAGCACGATCTGGGTCATGCGGTCGTGCAAGGCGCCTGCGATCAGCTGCGCATCGGCGTCGCTGAACTGGCCGGCAACGTAGAACGCGATGCCGCGCTCCAGACGCTGGATCTTGCTCAGGCCGCAGTTGCGGGCGATGTCGCTCGCTTTACTGGACCACGGCGAGATGGTGCCGAAACGCGGCAACACCAGGAACAGGCGACCGGTCGGTTCTTGAACCGGAACGCTGGGACCGTACTTCAGAAGGCGCGCGAGCACCTGCTGTTCGTCGCCGGTCAGGACGCCGGTGACTTCGGCGAAGTGAGCGAATTCAGCATACAAGCCACTGACAGCCGGGACCTTCTGGCTCAGTTGCTCAAGGAGTTTGCTGTGGCGAAAGGCAGAAAGGGCAGGAGCGCCGCGCAGGATCAACATCTTCGGGACAGCCTCGGGAAGGGGTGTGCTTTGAGGCCGTGCATTCTAGCCTAAACCGCCCGCGACATCACCCGAAACGGTACGGGCGGCATCACCCGGACGTCGGGCCGGGTATTCGGGCCTTAAACAGAGGTCCGCCGGGTGTTATTTTTACTGTCAAAAAATGCCACTTGAGCCCATTCCTGCGGGCTCCAGACCGGTTTTTCGCTCCCTAGCAGACAAGCCCTTCGCTGTCGAGATATGGCGCTCGTGGTCCTTTGCGTATACTGCGCAGATGTTTTCCCCAACGGCTTTGCGTCCGCGGTACGCCAAATGGCTGATCGCAACCGGACTCTTCCTGATGCTCAGTGGCTGTGTTGATAAACCCAACACGCTGGAGCGCGTAAAGGAGGATGGCGTGCTGCGGGTGGTTACCCGAAACAGCCCCGCCACCTACTTTCAGGATCGCAACGGTGAAACCGGCTTCGAATACGAGCTGGTGAAGCGCTTCGCCGACGATCTGGGGGTCGAACTCAAGATCGAAACCGCCGACAACCTCGACGACCTGTTCAACCAGGTGGGCAAACCCAACGGCCCGGTGCTGGCTGCTGCCGGTCTGGTCAGCAGCGAGGAACGCAAGAAGCAGGTCCGGTTTTCCCACTCCTACCTGGAAGTCACCCCGCAGATCATCTATCGCAACGGCCAGTCGCGGCCGACCGATGCGAAGGACCTGGTGGGCAAGAAGATCATGGTGCTCAAGGGCAGCACCCACGCCGAGCAACTGGCGGAGCTGAAACAGAAATATCCCGGCATTGAATACGAAGAGTCCGACGCCGTTGAAGTCGTCGACCTGCTGCGCATGGTGGATGAAGGTCAGATCGATCTGACACTGGTCGATTCCAACGAAGTCGCGATGAACCAGGTCTACTTTCCCAACGTGCGAGTGGCTTTCGACCTCGGTGACGCCAGCAACCAGAGCTGGGCCGTGGCCGCCGGCGATGACAACAGCCTGCTCAACGAGATCAACGCCTACCTCGACAAGGTGAAGAAGAACGGCACCTTGCAACGCCTGAAAGACCGCTATTACGGGCACGTCGATGTACTTGGCTACATGGGCGCCTACACCTTCGCCCAACACTTGCAGCAACGGCTACCCAAGTACGAAAAGCACTTCAAGGCTTACGCCAAGGAAGAGAAAATCGACTGGCGCCTGCTGGCTGCGGTCGGCTATCAGGAATCCCTGTGGCAAGCGGCGGTCACGTCGAAGACCGGCGTACGCGGCCTGATGATGCTGACCCAGAACACCGCGCAGGCCATGGGTGTTTCCAATCGGCTCGATCCCAAACAAAGCATCATGGGCGGCGCCAAGTACCTGGCCTACATGAAGGAACAGCTGGATGAGTCGATCCAGGAACCGGATCGCACATGGTTTGCACTGGCGGCCTACAACGTCGGCAGCGGTCACCTGGATGACGCGCGCAAACTGGCCGCCAAGGAAGGGCTGAACCCGGACAAGTGGCTGGATGTGAAGAAGATCCTGCCGCGCCTGTCGCAGAAACAGTGGTACAGCAAGACGCGCTACGGCTACGCCCGGGGCGGCGAGCCGGTGCATTTTGTGGCAAACATCCGTCGCTACTACGACATCCTGACCTGGGTCACGCAGCCGCAGCTTGAGGGCAATCAAGTGGCTGAAGGCAATTTGCATGTGCCAGGTGTCGACAAGAGCAAGCCGAATCAGGAAACCCCGCCGCTTTAACAGCCGCCACCCATCAAATGTGGGAGCGAGCCTGCTCGCGATAGCGGTCTGACAGTCACCATTTATGTTGACTGGAAGGACCTCATCGCGAGCAGGCTCGCTCCCACAGTGTTTTGTGTTGGGGTTTTAAGCTTTTGCTGCGGCCAGAATCAACGCTTTCATCTCGGACACAGCCGACTTGAACCCGACAAACAACGCATGGGCCACCAGCGCATGGCCGATGTTCAGTTCGTTGATGCCCTTGATCGCCGCCACGGCTTCAACGTTGTGATAGTGCAATCCGTGGCCGGCATTGACGATCAAGCCCTGAGCCAGGCCAAACGCCACGCCGTCGGCAACACGCTTGAGCTCTTCCGCCACTTCCGTCGGTGTCTCGGCATCGGCATAACGACCGGTGTGCAGTTCGATGGCTGGAGCACCGACACGACGGGACGCTTCGATCTGCCGCTCGTCAGCATCGATGAACAATGACACTTCAGCGCCGATTTTCGACAGGCGCTCCACAGCGGCCTTGATCCGCGCTTCCTGCCCCGCGACGTCCAGGCCACCTTCGGTGGTCAGCTCCTGACGGGTTTCCGGCACCAGGCAAATGTGCGCAGGACGGATGCGCTCGGCGAACGCCATCATTTCTTCGGTGACGCCCATTTCGAAATTCATGCGGGTTTGCAGCACATCCTTGAGCAACAGCACGTCGCGTTCCTGGATGTGCCGGCGGTCTTCACGCAGGTGCACGGTGATGCCGTCAGCACCCGCCTCTTCCGCGTCCAGTGCTGCCTTGACCGGATCTGGATAGCGAGTGCCCCGGGCCTGACGCAGGGTGGCAACGTGGTCGATGTTCACGCCAAGAAGAATGCGATTGCTGGTGGTCACGGAAGCGCTCCTGAATTTAAAGATTCGGCGCACAGCATACACGGGGAGATAGGGTCTGTTGACGCTGGGTGATGGTCATCCCGTCGTGACCATCACCCAGCGTCAACAGACCCTAGGGCTTGCGAAACAGCTCGCGACTGACCAGGGGACGACCGCCCAGGTGAACGGCCAGCGCTTGACGCATCAAACGCTTGGCGGCGGACAGCGCGCCGGGCGCGGTCCAGTCGGCGTCGGCCATGGCCAACAGTTCGGTGCCGTTGAACAGACCCGGTTGCAGCAGATAGACCCGCTCCAGTCCGGCGTCCACCTGCAAACGGTAGAGACCGTCCGGCGCGATGGGTTCGCCATGAATGTCAGTGATCAGGGCGAAGCCGTAACCCAAGTCATCCAGCAGACGCCATTCGAAGGATCGCAGCAACGGCTCAAGCGGACGCCCTTCAGCAAGGGCAAGCAGAGTCGCGGCATAGTGATCGAAGACGGCCGGATGGGGGTCTTCGGAGGGCAACAGACGGATCAACAGTTCGTTGAGGTAGAGGCCACTGAACAGCGCCTCGCCGCTGAGCCAGGTGGAAACGCCCGCACTTTCCATGCGCCCGACATTCTTCAGCTCACCCCGCCCGCGGAATTCGACTTCCAGCGGCACGAATGGCCGCGCCAGTGTCCCGGCCTTGCCCCGTGCGCTGCGCAACACCGCCCGCAGTCGACCTTGCGGCGTGAGGAAATCCACCAACGCGCTGTTTTCGCGGTAGGCGCGGGAGTGGAGCACGTAGGCGGGTTGGCCGACAGGAGGGGTTTGGGACATGGAAATCGCAGTACTCAATGAAGGAGCGCAGTTTTACAAACAACCCAAAACCAAATGTGGGAGCGAGCCTGCTCGCGAAGAGGGGCTGATATTCAACATAGTTGTTGACTGACAGACCGCTATCGCGAGCAGGCTCGCTCCCACAGTTACTCGTTGTACAAACTGAAATTACAGGTCGCCGTAACCCAGCGAACGCAAGGCGCGCTCGTCATCGGACCAGCCGCCTTTCACTTTCACCCAGAGGTTGAGCATGATCTTGGAGTCGAACAGCAGCTCCATGTCCTTGCGCGCCTCGGTGCCGATGCGTTTGATCCGCTCGCCCTTGTCACCAATGATGATTTTCTTTTGGCCGTCACGTTCGACGAGGATCAAGGCATGGATGTGCAGGGTTTTGCCCTGCTGCTTGAACTCTTCGATTTCCACGGTGATCTGGTACGGCAGCTCGGCGCCCAGCTGGCGCATGATTTTCTCGCGCACCAGTTCCGCGGCGAGGAAGCGGCTGCTGCGGTCGGTGATCTGGTCTTCCGGGAAGAAGTGATCGTTTTCCGGCAGGTGCTCGGCGATCACTCGCTCCAGCACGTCGAGGTTATGCCCGTGCTGGGCCGAGATCGGCATGATCTGCGCGTTCGGCAGCTGCTCCTGCAACCAGGTCAGGTGCGGCATCAGCTCGGCTTTGTCTTCGATGCGGTCGGTCTTGTTCAGCGCTACGATCAGCGGGCCGGTCACGTACTGGACGCGTTCGAGGACCATCTGGTCCTCGTCGGTCCACTTGGTGCGGTCGACCACGAAGATCACCACGTCGACGTCTTTCAACGCGGCCGAAGCGGTTTTGTTCATGTAGCGGTTCAGGGCTTTCTCGCCACCCTTGTGCATGCCGGGGGTGTCGACGTAGATCGCCTGGATGGCGCCTTCGGTCTTGATGCCGAGCATGTTGTGGCGAGTGGTCTGAGGCTTGCGCGAGGTGATCGCCAGCTTCTGACCCAGGATGTGGTTCAACAGCGTGGACTTGCCCACGTTGGGACGGCCGACGATGGCAACATAGCCACAGCGTGTTGCGGTTGAATCAGTCATTGCCATTCTCCACACCCAGGGCAATCAGTGCTGCGGCGGCCGCTACCTGTTCGGCAATACGACGACTCACACCCTGACCTCGGCTTTTTTCATTCAGTAAGGTGATTTCACATTCGACGAAGAACGTCCGGCAATGCGGCTCACCCTGGATATCCACCACTTCGTAACGCGGCAGTTCACAACCACGGGACTGCAGGAACTCCTGCAGGCGGGTTTTCGGATCTTTGTTGGTGTCGACCAGCGTCAGGCCTTCGAACTCCCCGGCCAGCCAGGCCAGCACGCGCTCGCGCGCCATGTCCATGCCGGCGTCCAGGTAGATCGCACCAATCAGCGCTTCCAGGGCATCGGCCAGAATCGATTCGCGACGGAACCCGCCGCTTTTCAACTCGCCGGACCCCAGGCGCAGGTATTCGCCCAGATCGAAACCGCGGGCCAGCACGGCCAGGGTCTCACCTTTCACCAGGCGTGCACGCAATCGTGACAACTGGCCTTCGCGAGCCAGCGGGAAGCGATCGAACAGCGCCTCGCCAGCAACGAAGTTAAGGATGGCATCACCGAGGAACTCCAGGCGTTCGTTGTTACGCCCGGCAAAGCTGCGGTGAGTCAGGGCCAGGACCATCAGTTCCTGATCCTTGAAGGTGTAGCCGAGCTGACGCTCTAGACGGCTTAAGGAGACGCTCACGGTTTACCCACGCTGAGTTCGTGGCTGGATTCCACCGCCATCGCCGTGATGCGGCGCAGGCTTGGGACAATTAACGCTGTGTTCAAAAATTACGTCCTGAATATCATTGTTTTCATGCGTCTGGCGCCGAATGTGCCGGCTCCAGAAATGCATTCGGCGCTGTGTTCAACAGCGCCGTGTGTGATTACTTGATCAGGCCAACCCGCGAGAAATTCGGCAGGTGACTGAGTTTGGGTTCCGGCCAGCTCATCCAGACTGCGAAGGCCTTGCCGACGATATTCTTGTCGGGAACCATGCCCAGCAGATCCTTGGGAATGCTCGGATCATCCCAGTAGCGACTGTCGTTCGAGTTGTCGCGGTTGTCGCCCATCATGAAGTAGTGCCCGGCAGGCACGGTCCACGAATGGTCCGGTGCAGCGCGGTAGCGGCTCATTTCCTTGCGGATCAGGTGCTCGGCAACGCCGAGTTTTTCCTTGTAGAGCTCGGCGCTGCCCAACGTGCCCGGCTCGGAGCCGACCAGTTGCTCGGCAATCGACTCACCGTTGACGAACAGACGCTTGTCGGCGGTGTAACGAATCTGGTCACCCGGCAGGCCCACTACACGCTTGATGTAGTTAACGTTCGGATCGCTCGGGTAGCGGAACACCATCACATCGCCGCGCTGCGGGTCACCGACTTCGATGACTTTCTTGTCGATCACCGGCAGGCGGATCCCGTAAGAAAACTTGTTCACCAGAATGAAGTCGCCAACGTCCAGGGTCGGTTTCATCGAGCCGGAAGGAATCTGGAACGGTTCCACCAGGAACGAACGCAGCACCAGCACGATGAACAACACCGGGAAGAACGACTTGCCGTATTCGACCAGCAGCGGCTCTTTGTTCAGTTTCTCGACCACGACCCCATCAGGCTGGCTGACGCTGCCCTGATAGGAAGCAATGGCGGCACGCCGACGCGGCGCCAGGAAAAGCAGATCGAGTAACGCCAACAGGCCGCAGACGAACACGGCGATGACCAGCAACAGCGGGAAATTTAGTGACATAGGACCTAACTATCCAACCTGAGCACTGCAAGGAAGGCTTCTTGTGGAATTTCCACGTTGCCGACTTGCTTCATGCGTTTTTTACCGGCCTTTTGCTTTTCCAACAGCTTGCGCTTACGGCTAACGTCACCGCCGTAGCATTTGGCCAATACGTTCTTTCTGAGAGCCTTGACGGAGGTTCGCGCAATGATCTGCCCGCCAATGGCGGCCTGGATCGCGACGTCGAACATCTGCCGTGGAATCAGTTCTTTCATCTTCTCGGTCAACTGGCGACCTTTGTAGTGCGCATTGTCACGGTGCACGATCAGCGCCAGGGCGTCGACCTTGTCACCGTTGATCAGCACATCCAGTTTCACCAGATTAGCCGATTGATAACGATCGAAATGGTAATCCAGCGAAGCATAGCCGCGGCTGGTGGATTTCAGACGGTCGAAGAAGTCCAGGACCACTTCGTTCATCGGCAAATCGTAGGTCACCTGGACCTGGGTACCGAGGAACAGCATGTCGTGCTGTACGCCACGCTTCTCGATACACAGGGTAATGACGTTGCCCAGGTGCTCTTGCGGCACAAGAATGTTCGCCCGCACGATCGGTTCACGCATGTCTTCGATCGAGGACAGGTCTGGAAGCTTCGACGGGTTATCGACGTAAATCGTTTCACCGGTTTTCAGCAGCAGCTCGAAGATTACCGTCGGCGCCGTGGTGATCAGGTCCAGGTCGTACTCGCGCTCCAGGCGCTCTTGGATGATTTCCATGTGCAGCATGCCGAGGAACCCGCAACGGAAGCCGAAGCCCAGGGCGTCGGAGCTTTCCGGCGTGTACTGCAGGGACGAATCGTTGAGCGTGAGCTTTTGCAGGGCTTCACGGAAATCTTCGAAGTCGTCGGAGCTGACCGGAAACAGGCCGGCGTAGACCTGCGGCTGGATGCGCTTGAAGCCTGGAAGCACGTCGACGTCGGGCGTGGAGCTCAAGGTCAGGGTGTCACCGACCGGCGCACCGTGAATGTCCTTGATGCCGGCGATGATGAAGCCCACTTCGCCGGCCTTCAGGTCGACGGTGGCGGTGTGTTTCGGGTTGAAGACACCGACGCTGTCCACCAGGTGGATCTTGCCGGTGGACTTGACCAGGATCTTGTCGCCCTTCCTCACACGACCATGGCGCACGCGCACCAGGGAAACAACGCCCAGGTAATTGTCGAACCAGGAGTCGATGATCAACGCTTGCAGCGGATCTTCGTAGTTACCGGTCGGCGCAGGAATGGTGTGAACCAGGCGTTCGAGCACTTCGTCGACGCCCAGGCCAGTCTTGGCGCTGCACTCGACCGCATCGGTGGCATCGATGCCGATGATTTTTTCGATTTCTTCTTTAACGCGGTCCGGATCGGCCTGTGGCAGGTCGATCTTGTTCAGGACCGGCATGACTTCCAGGCCCTGCTCGATCGCCGTGTAGCAGTTGGCAACCGATTGAGCTTCAACGCCCTGACCGGCATCGACCACCAGCAACGCACCTTCACAGGCCGCCAGCGACCGGCTGACTTCATAGGTGAAGTCAACGTGGCCCGGGGTGTCAATGAAGTTCAGCTGATACTTGATGCCGTCGCGAGCGGTGTAATACAGGGTAACGCTGTGGGCCTTGATGGTGATCCCGCGTTCACGCTCCAGGTCCATGGAGTCCAGCACCTGGGCTTCCATTTCGCGCTCGGCAAGACCGCCGCACATCTGGATGAAGCGATCTGCCAGCGTCGACTTGCCATGGTCAATGTGGGCGATGATGGAGAAATTGCGGATATGACTCAAATCACTCACGGATCAACACTCAAAAAGGCTGCAGGCATAGCCCGCCGAAAAATAGCCGGGAATTGTACCTGATCCACGGCGCAAGCGTCACGTTCGCAGGTCAGACGGCGCGTACAAAAACGCCCCGGTCTTGCGACAGGGGCGTTTTTTATCAACCACAAGGTCTGGAAATCCCGCGATCAACCGGCTCGACGCAACAACCAGACCCCGGCCAGGGCACAGATACTGGCCGGCACCAGCACCGCGAACAGCGGCGAGAAGCCGAACACCAGGCTCGAAGGCCCCAGCAGATCCTGGACGATACGGAAGGTGAAGCCCACCAGCACGCCGGTGAACACCCGCTGACCGAGGGTCACCGAGCGTAGCGGGCCGAAGATAAAGGAAATCGCCATCAGCACCAGGGCAGCGGTGACCAACGGTTGCAACACCTTGACCCAAAATGCCAGCCAGTAACGACCGTTGTTCAGCCCCTGATCAGCCAGGTAGTGGATGTAACCCCACAGACCGGTGATCGACAGCGAATCGGGGGACATCACCACGGTGCTCAGCAGTTGCGGGCTCAGTGCCACATCCCAACGCTCGATCGGCGTAGTGACCACTTCCGTACTTTTTTCGTGGAACACCGTGGTCGTGACGCCGCTCAACTGCCAGTGATCCTTGTCGAATTCCGCACGTTTGGCGAAGCTCGAGGACAGTATGTTGCGCTGATCGTCGAAACGATAACGGGTCACGCCATACAGCAGACCGTTGGGCTGCACCGAGTTGACATGGATGAACTCGTCACCCTGTCGGTGCCACAGACCGTGCTTGGCGCTTTGCGCATCTCCGCTGCCCTGAGCGAGCGAGCGGTTGGCCTGAGCCGTGCTTTCGGTCGCCGGCGCAATGTACTCGCCGATCAGAAGCCCTACCAGCATCAGGATCAGCATCGGTTTCATGACCGCCCAGACGATCCGCCCGACCGACACACCCGCCGCACGCATGATGGTCAGCTCGCTGTGGCTGGCCAGGCTGCCGAGGCCAATCAGGCAGCCGATCAGCGCAGCCATCGGCAACATGTCGTAGAGACGGCGTGGCGCCGTCAGCAGGACGTAGCTCAGCACGTCGACCAGGGTGTAGGTGTCGCTGACATCCCCCATCTCGTCGATGAAAGCAAACAGCGTTGCCAGACCGAGGATGATCCCCAGGACCGCCAGAATCGCAATGAAGACGCTGCTACCGATGTAGCGATCGAGCTTAACCACGGGCCACCTCCAGCGCGCTGCGGCGACTCGCCATCTTCAAGCGCAAGGGTTCCCAATAGAGCAAGCCCAGGCCGATGGCCAGGAAGATCGCGTGAACCCACCACAAGCCCAGCGCAGGCGGGATCTTGCCCTTTTCGAGGGCGCCGCGAGCGGCAATCAGGATGCTCAGGTAAGCCATATAAAGAAGAATCGCCGGCAACAGCTTGAGGAAACGGCCCTGGCGCGGATTGACCCGCGACAGCGGCACCGCCATCAAGGTCACGATGAAGACCAGCAACGGCAAGGACAGGCGCCATTGCAGCTCGGTACGGGAGCGGATGTCGTCACTGCCCAGCAAGGAGCTGGTCGTCATCGCGTCACGGTCGGTGACTTCGTCGCTGACGTCCGGTTTCGGCAGCAATACGCCGTACTCTTCGTACTTGATCGCGCGGTAGTCGGCCTGACCCGGATTACCGTCGTAGCGATAGCCATTGTCGAGAATCAGGTAGCGGTTACCGTCGGGGCGGATTTCCTGACGGCCCCTCTCGGCCACCAGCACGGAAATCCCGCGATCCTTCTTGTCGGACGAGACGTTCTTTTGCGAAATGAACACGCCGCCCAGGTGGATGCGGTCATCCGACAGCGTTTCGGTGTAAGTCACTCGGGTTCCGTCACGCAGGGCCTGGAAGCGGCCCGGTTCGAGGGTATCGAACTCGGTCAGGGCGTCCTGTTTGTTCAGCAGCAACTGGAACTGATTGGCACCTTGTGGCGCCAGGCTCAGGCTCAGCCACGCCACCACCAGTGCAACCAGGGTGGCCGGGAACAGGGTCATGGTAAACAGACGTTGCTGGCTCATGCCCGTGGCGGACAGCACCGTCATTTCGCTTTCAAGGTACAGGCGACCGTAGGCCAGCAGGATCCCGAGAAACAGCCCGAGGGGCAGGATCAGTTGCAGGAAACCCGGCAGACGAAAGCCCATGATCAGGAACAGCGAGCCCGGATCCAGAAGGCCCGCAGCCGCCTGGGCGAGGTATTTGATGAAGCGACCGCTCATGATGATGACCAGCAGCACGGCGCTGACGGCGCTCAAGGTCAACAGGACTTCGCGGGATAGATAACGGAAAACGATCAAACCAGACACTCCAGGGTTGTCAGGCGAAAGCGGCCAAACAAGCAAACGTATCAGACAGCCCGCAGGGCAGAGCCGCCGAAAAAGATGGCGCATTATCCTGTGATTGGGTGCGCCTGTCACTGCGCAATGCATTGGTACGGGGGTGTAGGAGCGAGCTTGCTCGCGATGGTCGTCAACGATAACGCAGGAAGCCTGACACCCCGTGGCGGGCTCAGGTTCTTCGCGAGCAAGCTCGCTCCTACAATCGTGAGAACGAGGGTTGTCAGGCGCCGGTAGCGAGGTTCAAACTGCGGCCTTTGTCGCAAGCCGTGACTTGCGTCTTTCTATCTATTAAGCAGGCTCGAACGAATGTCGTCGAGCCCTTGCGTGTTGACCCATCATTCAGGGACCCGGACATGGAACTGGTTGTAAAAAGCGTTAGCCCAGAAACGTTGAAAACCGCCACTCTGGTAGTCGCCGTCGGCGAAGGCCGCAAGCTCGGCGCTACTGCCCGCCAACTCGACGAACTGAGCGGCGGCGCGATCAGCGCTGTGCTCAAGCGCGGCGACCTGGCCGGCAAGGTCGGTCAGAGTCTGTTGCTGCACAGCCTGCCGAACCTCAAGGCCGAACGCGTGCTGCTGGTGGGCGTGGGCAAGGACGAAGAGCTGGGTGATCGCCCGTTCCGCAAAATCATCGCCGGCATCCTCAATACCCTTAAAGGCCTGGGCGGCAGCGATGCAGTGCTTGCCCTGGACGAAGTCGTGGTCAAAGGTCGCGACAGCTACGGCAAGACTCGCCTGCTGGCCGAAACCCTGGTGGACGGCGAATACACATTCGACCAGTTCAAAAGCCAGAAAGCCGAGCCTCGCACCCTGAAGAAAGTCACCCTGGTGACCATCAAGGCGGCACAGGCTGAAGTCGAGCGCGCCGTGGCCCACGCCACCGCGATCGCCAACGGCATGGCGTTTACCCGCAACCTGGGCAACCTGCCGCCGAACATTTGCCACCCGACATTCCTCGGCGAACAAGCCAAGAACCTGGGCAAAGAATTCAAAAGTCTGAAAGTCGAAGTCCTTGATGAGAAGAAAATCAAGGAACTGGGCATGGGCTCGTTCTACGCCGTTGGCCAGGGCAGCGCCCAGCCACCGCGCCTGATCGTCATGCAATACAACGGCGGCAAGAAATCCGAAAAGCCGTACGCACTGGTCGGCAAGGGCATCACCTTTGACACCGGCGGCATCAGCCTCAAGCCAGGCTTGGGCATGGATGAAATGAAGTACGACATGGGCGGCGCTGCCAGCGTGTTCGGTACCCTGCGTGCCGTGCTCGAGCTGAAACTGCCGATCAACCTGGTGTGCATCCTGGCCTGCGCCGAGAACATGCCGAGCGGCAACGCTTCGCGTCCGGGCGACATCGTCACCACCATGAGCGGCCAGACCGTGGAAATCCTCAACACCGACGCCGAAGGCCGTCTGGTGCTGTGCGACGCCCTGACCTACTCCGAGCGTTTCAAGCCACAAGCCGTGATCGACATCGCCACCCTGACCGGCGCCTGCGTGGTTGCACTGGGTGCCCACACGTCGGGCTTGCTGGGCAATAACGACGAACTGATCGGCCAACTGCTGAGCGCCGGCCAGTCCGCCGACGACCGCGCCTGGCAACTGCCGTTATTCGATGAGTATCAAGAGCAGCTCGACAGCCCGTTCGCCGACATCGCCAACATTGGCGGCCCGAAAGCCGGCACCATCACGGCGGCCTGCTTCCTGTCGCGCTTCACCAAGAACCTGAACTGGGCGCACCTGGACATCGCCGGCACGGCCTGGACCAGCGGCGGCAAGGACAAGGGCGCCACTGGCCGTCCGGTCCCCCTGCTGACCCAATACCTGCTGGACCGCGCCAAGGCCTGAAACCGATGACCTCGGGCGGCGCTGCTTTCGGGCGGTGCCGCTCAAGGCTCAGGAACCGCAATGACCAAAGTCGACTTCTATATCCTGCCCAGCGCCGATCCTTCGGCACGGCTGGATTTCGCCTGCAAGCTCACCGAAAAAGCCTGGCGCATGGGCCACCGCATCTACCTGCATTGCAGCGATGCAGTCCAGCGCGACGATCTCGATGCGCGCCTGTGGGCCTTCAAGGGCGAAAGCTTCGTGCCTCACGGCCCTGCCGAAAGCGAGCCGGACGGCTTGATTGTGCTGGGTCTGGGCGATGACTGCGGTCAGCATCAGGATCTGCTGGTCAATCTTGATCTGAAAGTCCCGGGCTTCGCTCAACGTTTCGCCCGTGTGGCGGAGGTGGTGGTGGAAGATCCGGCGATTCGCCAAGCCGCGCGGGAGAGTTTCCGCTTCTACCGCGAACAGGGCTATCCTCTGCAAGATCACCGTTTACAGCGACTCTGAGCATTCCGATGGACACTCCCAAACCGCCGCAAAAGTCCGCGCACCTGTTGGACGACCTCGAGTCGATCCGCCAACTGCTCGGCGATGACAACCTGCAACCACCGCTGCTGACCGACACGGTCGAGCAAGGTGACCAGGAACAGATTCCGATGTTGTTCGACACGGTCAGCGCTTCCCAGCCAACCGTCGAACCAACGCCACCCGCCCCCGCCCCGGACACCACCAAAGGCGCTGATGCCTTGCTGTACCTGGACCGCGAACTGCGCGCTGCCGCGCAATTGATCATGCAAGACGTGATCGACGACTTCGCCCCGCACATCGAAACCGAGATCAAACGCCGCCTCGCCGCGCGGATGGAACGGCTTCTCAGTCAGTACGAATAACCCCAATCTTCTGTGGGAGCGAGCCTGCTCGCGATAGCATCCCCTCGGTTTCCTGACAGGCTGGGGCGCCTGCATCGCGAGCAGGCTCGCTCCCACATTAGATCTGCGCCGCGATTGATGAAGCGCCCTGTCCGCACCTGCTCGCCCTCCGCCCCATGCCCCGCTATACTTGCCGGCTTTTCCTGAATAAATGCCAATAGGGTCCCGCCGCGCATGGATAAGACCTACCAGCCGCACGCCATTGAAACTTCCTGGTACAACACCTGGGAGTCAGAGAATTACTTCGCCCCGCAAGGCGCGGGCGAGTCCTACACCATCATGATCCCGCCGCCGAACGTCACTGGCAGCCTGCACATGGGTCACGGCTTCAACAACGCGATCATGGACGCCCTGATCCGTTTCCGCCGCATGCAGGGTCGCAACACCCTGTGGCAACCAGGCACCGACCACGCCGGTATCGCTACGCAAATGCTGGTGGAACGTCAACTCGAAGCACAGGGCCAGAATCGCCACGACCTGGGCCGTGAGAAATTCCTCGAGAAAGTCTGGGAATGGAAGGATCAGTCCGGCGGCAACATCAGCCGTCAGATCCGCCGCCTCGGCTCGTCCGTGGACTGGAGCCGCGAGCGCTTCACCATGGATGACGGCCTCTCGGAAGCCGTTAAAGAAGCCTTCGTGCGTCTGCACGAAGACGGCCTGATCTACCGCGGCAAGCGCCTGGTCAACTGGGACACCAAGTTGCACACAGCGATTTCCGACCTCGAAGTGGAAAACCACGACGAGAAAGGCTTCCTGTGGAACCTGAAGTACCCGCTGGCCGACGGCGCGAAGACCGCCGAAGGCAACGCTTACCTGATCGTCGCGACCACTCGCCCGGAAACCATGCTCGGCGACGCCGCCGTCGCCGTTAACCCGAACGATGAACGCTACAAAGCCCTGATCGGCAAATTTGTCGAGCTGCCGCTGGTCGGCCGCCGCATCCCGATCATCGCCGACGATTACTGCGATCCCGAATTCGGCACCGGCTGCGTGAAAATAACCCCGGCCCACGATTTCAACGACTACGAAGTCGGCAAGCGCCATAACCTGCCGCTGCTGAACATCTTCGACAAGAACGCCGCCCTGCTGCCAGCCTGCCAGGTGTTCAACCTCGATGGCACGCTGAACGAAAGCATCGACGGCAAGATCCCGGCCGAATACGCCGGTCTCGACCGCTTCGAAGCGCGCAAGCAGATCGTTGCCACGTTCGAGGCCGCAGGCCTGCTGGTCAGCGTCGACGATCACAACCTGAAAGTACCGAAAGGCGACCGTTCCGGCACCATCATCGAGCCGTGGCTGACCGACCAGTGGTACGTCTCCACCAAGCCGTTGGCCGAGCCTGCGATTGCTGCCGTTGAAGACGGCCGCATTCAGTTCGTGCCCAAGCAATACGAAAACATGTACTTCTCGTGGATGCGCGACATCCAGGATTGGTGCATCAGCCGTCAGCTGTGGTGGGGCCACCGGATTCCGGCCTGGTACGACGAGTCGGGCAAGGTCTACGTCGGTCGCGACGAAGCCGAAGTACGTGCCAAGCACAACCTCGGTCCGGACGTTGCGCTGCAGCAGGACAACGACGTTCTCGACACCTGGTTCAGTTCGGGCCTGTGGACATTCTCCACCCTCGGCTGGCCTGAACAGACCGAGTTCCTGAAGAAATTCCACTCCACCGACGTACTGGTGACCGGTTTCGACATCATTTTCTTCTGGGTTGCCCGGATGATCATGCTCACCATGCACCTGGTGAAAAACGAAGACGGCACGCCGCAGGTTCCGTTCAAGACCGTTTACGTTCACGGTCTGGTCCGCGATGGCCAGGGCCAGAAGATGTCCAAGTCCAAGGGCAACGTCCTGGACCCGCTGGACATCATCGACGGCATCGAGCTCGAAGACCTGGTGCAGAAACGCACCTCCGGCATGATGCAGCCGAAGCTGGCGAAGAAGATCGAGAAGCAGACCCGCGACGAGTTTGCCGACGGCATCGCCAGTTACGGCACCGACGCCCTGCGGTTCACCTTCTGCTCGCTGGCGTCCACCGGTCGCGACATCAAGTTCGACATGGGCCGCGTGGAAGGCTATCGCAACTTCTGCAACAAGATCTGGAACGCCGCGCGCTACGTGCTGGACAAGGGCGAAGACTGCGGCCAGAACGGCGAAGCCTACGAGCTGTCCCTGGCGGATCGCTGGATCATCTCGCAGTTGCAACGCACCGAAGCCGAAGTGACCCGCCAACTCGACCAGTTCCGCTTCGACCTGGCAGCACAAGCCTTGTACGAGTTCATCTGGAACCAGTATTGCGACTGGTACCTGGAACTCTCCAAGCCTGTGCTGTGGGACGAAAACGCGCCGGTTGAACGTCAGCGCGGCACTCGTCGCACGCTGGTTCGGGTTCTGGAAGTTGCGTTGCGCCTGGCGCATCCGTTCATGCCGTTCATCACCGAGGAAATCTGGCAGCGCGTCGCGCCGCTGGCCGGTATCGAAGGCAAGACGATCATGCTGCAACCGTGGCCAGTGGCCAATGAAGAGCGCATCGATCCGGCTGCCGAAGACGACATAGAATGGCTCAAGGGCCTGATGCTCGGCACGCGCAACATCCGTGGCGAAATGAACATCGGTCCAGGCAAACCCCTGAACCTGTTCCTGAAAAACGTCAGCGCCGAAGATCAGCGTCGTCTCACCGAGAACGAAACGCTGCTGAAGAAACTGGCGCGTCTGGAATCGATCACTGTATTGGCTGCCGGCGAAGAAGCACCGCTGTCCGCCACTGCGCTGGTGGGTGAGATGGAAGTGCTGGTGCCAATGGCCGGTCTGATCGACAAGGACGCGGAACTGGCGCGTCTGGACAAGGAAATCCTGCGCCTGCAGGGCGAAGTCCAGCGCGTGGGCGGCAAGTTGTCCAACGCCGGTTTCGTCGACAAGGCCCCGGCCGAAGTCATCGACAAGGAACGCGCCAAACTGGCTGAAGCTGAACAGGCTTTGGGCAAGTTGGCGGAGCAGCATGCGCGGATTGCCAGTTTATAACCGGCTAATAATATTGCTGTAAACGAAGCTAATAAAAACGCCCCGAAAATTCGGGGCGTTTTTATTTAAAGAATAGAAAAAATGATCTCACGAAAACCACCAACCCACACAACAACTCCCTATGCAATAACTACTAAAAACTTCACACCAGACCTCTATCATTGATCATGGTAGCCTCCGCGCTCCAATACTTAAAAGTGCATAGAGCGCATTTTATACACCACTGATAAAGGATTAATCAGATGAGTACAAATAGGCAAAAGTCATTCCTCGCAACCCTGAGTCTGCATGGAGAGCCTGTAGCGATAGTGGAGCCCTGGAATGGTTACGGTGGAATGGTATGGTGTCAAAACCGCAATGGGGCCCCAGACGTAATGTATTTCCGATGCGATGGATCTCATTACACTATTTTTATCCGAAGCGCAGGACAGCACTTTGGACAAACCATTAACTATGAACGCGGCTACTTCGTGGCAAAGCCCGCCGCAGGACGACATACCACTACGTTCAATATCGCTAAACAGAACGGGGGAATTCTTACACTCGACGATCTCAAAAGCGACCAGGAAGAAATTTATCTGCAACTCGACTCCAGGCACAGACTTGGAACGGGAGTGATATTTGTGCAGGAGGACGATAACGGTGACGAGGTCCCGCGGCCACCAGCAGTGATAGGCTTATGGAAAGACGAGTCTGTCTCGTCATTCACATTGAACATCATTGAGAGAAACGCCTCTTACCTCGCCTATCCTGAAGAAATTTAAAACACTTTTCCTCGAACTACTGTTTGATGCTTAAGAAACCTCATCAAACTTACCATCTTTAATGCCAGCTCTTTTCTGTTACAGCTGGCATTATCCGAACGATTCAAAAATATTACAAACACCACCCAAAACATCGAGCATCCACGGCTTGAACAGATTACTGGGCAGCTTTCACTCAGGCCCGCGTCCCGCTTTGGCCCTTTCCTCTGAACGCTGAGTCCGCGCCAACGCCCGGATGTGGGACAATACCCGCCACTTTTAGCCATACCCGAATCGAACACACCCATGAACGCCCCCCGCACACCCCGCCCTGCGCGCAAGAAGCCTGACTCTGCGCCCCCGGCCAAAGCCGTCGAACCGCGTGAAAAAGCCAGCCTGCACCCGCGTAATCGCCATCAGGGTCGTTACGACTTCCCGGCGCTGATCAAGACCACGCCGGAACTGGCGAAGTTCGTGATCATCAACCCGTACGGCAAGGAAAGCATCGACTTCGCCAGCCCGGACGCGGTTCGGGTGTTCAACCGGGCGCTGCTCAAGTCGTTCTATGGCATTGCTCACTGGGACATTCCGGCGGATTACCTCTGCCCACCGGTTCCGGGGCGTGCCGACTACGTGCACTTCCTGGCCGACCTGCTGGCCAGTGTGAATGACGGTGAAATCCCTCGCGGCGCGCCGGTCAAAGTGCTGGATATCGGCATGGGTGCCAACTGCGTCTATCCGTTGATCGGCTACAGCGACTACCGTTGGCACTTCCTCGGCTCGGAAATCGACCCGACGGCCGTCGCCGCCGCCAAAGCCATCGTGCAGTCCAACGGGCTGAACAAAGTCATCCAGTTGCGCCAGCAAAGCAATCCCAAGCACATTCTGCTGGGCCTGCTCGAACCCGGCGAACGCTTCGACCTGACCATGTGCAACCCGCCGTTCCACGCTTCGATGGACGAAGCGACCAAGGGCAGCGAACGCAAATGGCGCGCGCTGGGCCGCGCCGACCCGAAACGTAAACTGCCGGTACTGAACTTTGGCGGGCAATCGGCGGAATTGTGGTGCGAAGGCGGCGAAGCGCGTTTTGTGGCGCAACTGATCGCCGAGAGCGCGCACTTTCAACACAAAGTGCTCTGGTTCAGCACCCTGGTCTCGAAAGCGTCGAACCTGCCTGCGATCCAGACGGCGCTGAAAAAAGCCGGCGTGCTGGAAAGCCAGGTCGTGGAAATGTCCCAGGGGCAGAAGCAAAGCCGCTTCGTCGCCTGGACCTTCCAGACCAAATCCGAACAGCAGGTCTGGCGCGAGCGCTGGGCGCGCAAAAGCTGAGTAACTGACCGACGGAGATCAACTGTGGGAGCGAGCCTGCTCGCGAAAGCGGCGTATCAGTCACATCAATGTTGGCTGACACACCGTTTTCGCGAGCAGGCTCGCTCCCACAGTTGGTTTAACGGTGTTGGCGAGCAATCGCTGAATTGCAGACACAAAAAAGCCGTGCCCGGATCACTCCGGAGCACGGCTTTTTTTACTGCGTCTTACTTGTTAACAGCGTCAGTCAGGCCTTTGGCCACAACCAGCTTGATAACTTTCTTGGCAGCGATTTCGATGGCAGCGCCAGTCGAAGGGTTACGGCCAGTACGGGCTGGACGCTCAGTCACTTTCAGTTTGCCGATACCTGGCAGAGTGATTTCGCCGCCGTTTTCCAGCTGATCGGCAACGATTTGGCCCAGTTGGTCCAGAGCGTTACGCGCGGTGGTTTTTGGCGCGTCGATAGCTTCAGCGATGTCGGCGATCAGTTGGTCTTTAGTAAGAGCCATGTAGTGTTCCTTCCCTATCAAATTCATATGGATTGCAGAGTGCAGTGTCAGCCATCGAGCCCGATCTTCTAGATCTGGCACCCTCGGCCAATAACCACGGGATCGGGGTTATAGATACCGAAATCAGGGTTTGGTTCGACCTGACAAATGCTGAATGCACGCTTAACGCAGTGACTTCGCGTAAGACCGGGCAAAACTAGCACAGAGACGGGGAAATATCCGCCTCTAGCTACCCATTTGGTCAGCTTTATTGCTCTAAAACTATAAAAAACTGCATAAGCGCCGTCCCGCGACCCGAAATTGCCCTTCCCTCCCCTGTAGGAGCTGCCGAAGGCGGCGATCTTTTGATCTTGTCTTTTAAAGATCACCGCCTTCGGCAGCTCCTACGGGGGACGCGCTACGGCGTGATTACACGGTACACTTGGCACTTTTTCGGGGAGCACGCCCTCCTCCCTTCAATCAGCCGAGAAGCCCATGCCGATCCGTCATTGCATCGTCCACCTGATCGACAAAAAACCCGACGGCACACCTGCAGTTCTCCACGCTCGCGACTCTGAACTTGCCGAGTCGAGCGCCATCGAGAACATGCTCGCCGACCTCAACGAGAGCTACAACGCCAAACAAGGCAAGGCCTGGGGCTTTTTCCATGCCGAGTCCGGGGCGCATCCGTTCAGCGGCTGGCTGAAGGAATACCTCGATGGCGGCAAGGATTTCACGGCGTTCAGCCGCGTGGCGGTGGAACACCTGCAAAAACTGATGGAGGAATCGAACCTCTCTGTGGGCGGCCACGTGCTGTTTGCGCATTATCAGCAGGGCATGACCGATTACCTGGCGATCGCCCTGCTGCACCACAGTGAAGGCGTTGCAGTGACCGAACAGCTGGACGTGACCCCGTCCCGACACCTGGACCTGGGCCAGTTGCACCTCGCGGCGCGGATCAACGTCTCCGAGTGGCAGAACAACAAGCAGTCCAAGCAGTACATCTCGTTCATCAAAGGCAAGAACGGCAAAAAAGTTTCGGAGTATTTCCGCGACTTCATTGGCTGCCAGGAAGGCGTCGACGGCCCAGGAGAAACCCGCACCCTGCTCAAAGCCTTCAGCGACTTCGTCGAAAGTGAAGACCTGCCGGAAGAGTCCGCCCGGGAGAAAACCAAGACCCTGGTGGATTACGCCAGCAGTCAGGCAAAAATGGGCGAGCCCATGGGCTTGGCAGAGCTCTCGGAGCTGATCGACGAAGAACGCCCGAAAGCCTTCTACGATCACATCCGCAACAAGGATTACGGCCTGTCGCCAGAGATCCCGGCGGATAAACGCACCCTGAACCAGTTCCGCCGCTTCACCGGTCGCGCCGAAGGCCTGTCGATCAGCTTCGAAGCGCACCTGCTGGGCTCGAAGATCGAATACGACGAAGAGGCTGGCACGCTGATCATCAAAGGCCTGCCGACCCAGTTGACCGACCAGCTCAAGCGGCGCAACTGATGCTCGGCGGCATATTAAAGAAATTCCTGCTAATCCTGCTGGTGGTTGTGGTTTACCAGAACTGGGGCAAGATCGAGCGGGTGTTTAACCCGTCACTGGTGGTGTCCGAACAGACCCAGGCCAAGGCCAACGTCGTGCTCTACGCCACCGAATGGTGTGGCTACTGCAAACTGACCCGACGCTTTCTCGACCAGAAAGGCATTCCGTACAAGGAATTCGACATCGAGAAAGATGCCGAGGCGCGCAAGGCCTATGAGGCGCTGGGTGGCGGCGGGATTCCGATCATCGATGTGAACGGGACGTTGATTCGCGGGTACGACCCGGACCAGATACTTGCGGCGCTGAAATAACGGTGGGAGCCTGCTCGCGGTGACGGCGGCACATCCAGCATCGATGTGACTGACACACCGCTATCGCGAGCAGGCTCGCTCCCACCGTTGTACGTCAGTGTTTTTCGATACGAAACCCGAACCGCGGAAAGTGCACATGCACCACGCCGCCACGCTCGTCTTCACGACGCAGAATCAATTCTTCACGGCCCGCAAACAGCAACTCACCGGCCACCGGGTCAACACCATAGTCGGTAGCCGCAATCACCACTTGCTGACCCGCCTCGAACCCATTCGGCTCGTCGAACTGCTCATCCGACAACGCGGCCGGCGTCGCATTGCGCGCCACCTCCAGCGCCTCCTCGGACGTCATCTCGCTGGACGCGCCATGACCGAAGCCCATCACCCGCCCCAACCACGCAGAAACCGCCGGATAAGCATCGACCAACGGTGCGGTCACCGGCGTAGCCTTGAGGAACCACATCGGATGGGCCAGGGCAAAGTCGGCAATCGATGGCTCGCCAAACAGGAAATCGCCCTGCTCGCGCTGAAGCTGCTGCTCCAGACGCGCCATGATGGTTGGCCATTGATGCCGGGCTTGCTCGGCGGACAACTTGGTAGCGCTACCACCGCTAAAGAGTCCGGCGCGATCAGCGATGAACGCCTTGATCGCTTCCGGCGGCATATTGCCGAAGCGTACAGCGATAGATTCCGGCTGAAACACCAGGCTGACCGCATGCTGGAACACCACCGAATCAGCCCACGCAGCGAAAGTCGCAGCGATCATTTCCTGACCTTCCGGGAAGAACGCCGGCAGCGCTTTTTCCTGCTCCAGACGACGGGCGATCAGTGCGGTGTCGCAATAAATATCAGCACCGATTTGCAGCACCGGGGTCTTGCGATAGCCGCCGGTCAGCGCGGTCAGATCGGGTTTCGGCATCACCGGCGAGATCTTCACCGAGCGCCAGGACAGCCCCTTGAAGCCCAGCAGCAAGCGGGCCTTTTCGGCGAAAAGGGACGTCGGGTAATGATGAAGAATCAACTCTGACATGCTCGGCTCCGCCGCACGGATAAGGAATCCGCAGCTTAGCGCGCAATCCGCAAGCATCCCACCCATCTGCCTGATGAGGACTTATCAGTCAGATTGATAAGCCCGCCGCAAAGGTCGCTACCAGACATTCCTTGGCGCTTTTCTTGAGTTTTTTGATCAGCCGTTCCTGACGCAGCGCGTCGCTTCTGTCGCGGCAGACTTCGGTGTAGACCAGTGCCACGGCCGGACTGGAGAGGAAAAAGCGTGCGCCCTTGCCGCTCTGGTGAGTGGCGAAGCGGCGGACGGGATCGTCGCTGATCCCGCAGTAGAGCGAACCATTGGCCGCGCGAACGAGGTAGACGAACCACGGTTTGCTGACGGGTGTCGGTTCGGCGGCAATAACGGAGGATTCGCTCGGGGAGCTCATGTGACGATCAAGGCTTGAAAGGAAACGAGCCGCGATCTTATCAGCGACTGGCCTGGAATGCCTTCAGACCCTTCAACGCTTGAGCGCGAACGGCGTTTCTCACCGCGGGTGTCCAGCCCAACAGCAGCCCTTTGAAACCCAGCGCCTGTCGGGACCAGGTCCACATATCGAAGCTGTCGTGATGCTCGCAGATCTTGCCGTCGCGAAACACGAAACGCGCCTGAATGTCGTTGACCACGGTGTTGCCGGTCTGGCTGAACAGGTACGTCGCCACCCAATGCGCGCCGCCGGTGCGCTCATCGCTGCGCACGTTATCGAATGTCAGGGAAAAATCCTTGGCTCGCGTGGTGAGCATCCGCCACATGTCGCCGGCATCACGACCGCGCAGTTCGCCGAACGCCGGGTCACTGAACACCACGTCGTCGGTGTAGCAGGCGCTCATGGCCTCGGCATCCAGCCGCTGGAAAGCTTGGTAGAACTGGGTGATCAAGGCGTTGTGGGCGTCACTCATGGGCAGGCTCCGAATGTTCGTAAGATTGCCTGCACGATAGTCTGCAAATTCGCGAAACACTATCGGCATTCGTGAGCCGAATACCGTGACTGCCCAAGCCCAATGAGAACCTAATGCACCATGCCGCTCTCACGGGCGTAGGCAAAGAGTTCCACATCCGTGGATAAACCGAGCCTGTGCATGGCCATGTTTTTCTGTTTGCTGATGGTCGAGACGCTGCGGTTGAAGAGACCGGCGATTTCACTGACGGTCATACCGCTGGCGAGCATTCTCACGACTTCGTGCTCCTTGGCTGACAGTGAAGGGGGCTGCGACTGAACATCGATGTCGGCTTGAGCCAGTAATGTGCGCAAGGACTCACTGATAAAACGCCGCCCTTCGCCCACTTTTTTGATTGCCTGGGGCAACTCCGTCGCGGAGGCGCCTTTAGCGACGATCGCCATAACGCCATGGGCGAGCGCTGCGCGCAATGTGGCGACGTTGGCAAACATCGTCACCAGGATGACAGGCATCGTCGGATAATGGCGCCGAACCGTGCTCAGCATCTGCAGACCATCGTTCTGCTGCCCTCCCGGCATGGAGAAGTCAGTCACCAACAAATCACAGGGAATGTTTGCCAGCAGGGTCATCAGACTGTCCGTACCGTCGGCTTCACCCACCACCACACACGCCCTGCTGACATCTATCAACATCCGCAACCCGATACGAACGACCGCATGATCGTCAGCAATGATTACCCGCATTGTCGGATATCTCCTACTCGATGAATGGAGTGCGGGAAATTAACGCTGTCCTCTTGCTCAATACAACGCCTTCTCCGAGCCTCGATATCCCTTCGTCCAACGTCTACGGGCCCAAAAAATTAACCGACAAAACAAAGAGATTTTCCCTACATTTTTTTTCCATGTAGCCCACGCCAAAAGATCACAAATCGTACGTCGAAAGACTACATGCATCACGTCGTAGAACAGCGGACGACGCCTCAAAAGAACGGATTCCGCAGCCTGTAACACCCTTACATACACCGGCTTAGCCGTTTTCGTATTAGTTGCATTTAACCTGACTAACCCCGCCGATAGATTGCGTCCTGTCCGCAACGGGCACTTTTCAGCAATCCTGCTTTCAAGGAAGAGCCAACACATGAACAAGTATTTTTGCCTTCTGACGGCTGCGTTGCTGCTGACTCGCGCATCGTCGGCGTTCGCAGCGTCCGAAACAGACTTGACCGTTACCGGCATCATCACTCCGGCTGCCTGTGAACCGAATCTCGCCAATGGTGGCATCGTCGATTACGGGAAAAAATTCGCGAAGGACCTGAATGAGACCAGCCACACCCGACTCGAAGACAGGACCATTCAACTCACCGTGAACTGCAATGCAGCAGCACAGTTTGCGATCAGTCTCCGTGACAACCGACCGAACACAGCGAGCCTGATTGGCGGCGTGCAGAATTTTGGTCTGGGTTTGATCAACGGCAATGAGCGACTGGGCGACTACTACCTGGTTTTCAAAAATCCGGTCGCCGATGTCGCAGTGAAAGCGCTGTGGTCGCTTAACAAGGGTGAAACCTGGAGGGTTTATTCGGAAGACGATCCGATTCCGCGGATCGTTTGGCTTGCATTTGGCAACGATACCGGTGGAGTCATGACACCTGACTACCTTCAAACCGTTACGGTGGACATTGTGGTCTCAACCTTAATTGCACCTGCCAACCGACTGACGCTGATCGACGAAGTGAAAATGGATGGTTCTGCCACTCTCCAGATCGAATACCTGTAACCGTCCATCATTTGACAGGCATCGCTGGATACTTCGCATTCCCCGTGCGCCCCTTTGAAACTCCCCGTCAAGGACAAGAATCCTCTTCGCGCGACCAATGCCAGAACTCTGGCTGGCGCATACAACACTAAAAAAGCCCCTGCACCATGGATTACTCAGTCCATCGAAAACTCAGGGCAATGACCAACAACCCTCCCTCAAGGAAGAGCCAAAACATGAACAAACGTCTATCCCTTCTGACTGCCGCGTTGCTGCTGGCTGGCACATCGTCGGCGGTCGCAGCGTCCGAAACAGACCTGACCGTTACCGGCACCATCACTCCAGCTGCCTGTGAACCGATTCTCGCCAATGGTGGTGTAATCGACTTCGGAAAAATCCGGGTGAAAGATCTGAAAGAGACGACTCACACCCGAATTGGGAATGAAATCATTCAACTCACCGTGAACTGCAACGCATCCGCGCTGTTTGCGATCAGTAGCCGCGACAACCGTGAAGGCTCAGCGAGCACAACGGGGGCTAATTACTTCGGTTTGGGCAAGATCAACGGCAATGAGAAGTTGGGTCGATACCAGATGTCTATCAAAAACCCGGTCGCCGATGTCCCGGTGGGCGTGCTGTTTTCCGATAACGAAGGGGTCTCTTGGCGTCCGCTTCATGAGTTCTTCGCGAAGAATCTGAATGACTGGATCGGGTTTGGCGACCTGACCGGCAGTGTTTTCAAACCTGACTTCGTTCGGCACGTCTCAGTGGACATTACGATCTACACCGACATCGCGCCCACCAACAGCCTGACCCTGATCGACGAAGTAAAACTCGACGGCTCTGCCACCCTGCAGATCGAGTACCTGTAACCCGACGTAGGTACCGGGGAACAAGCGACTGCTCTGAATGAGGGACGGGAATGCGCGGAAAACAACGCCGCCCTGTTCCTCTCACAACACCCTTTGCGGCCGAGCACCCACCACGCGAACGACTACAGACAGAGGGTCACTTCGGAAGAAAGCGGACCGGAGCCCGCAACACCTTTTCATACACCAAGCTATCCGCTTTCGTATTAGTTGCATTTCATCTGGCGACCCCGATCGATAGATTGCCCCTTGTCCGCACAGGACAACTCTCAGCAATCGATTTCAAGGAAGATTCAACAATGAAAAAACATCTATCCCTCCTGACCGCTGCCTTGCTACTGACCGGAGCATCGTCGGCGTTCGCTGCGTCCAGTACCGACTTGACCGTTAAAGGCATCATTACTCCGGTGGCCTGCACACCCAGCCTGTCCGGTGGCGGTATCGTCGATTTTGGAAAAATTTCCGCGAAAGACTTGAACCCAACCAATGAAACCAAGCTTGTCGATCATATGGTTCAACTTACGGTGAAATGCGATGCATCAACGGTGTTTGCAATTCAGCCCGTCGATAACCGGGCAGGTTCATCCAGTCATGGAAACACTGCCTACGGCCTGGGCTTGATCAACGGAACCCAGAAACTCGGCCGGTATTACTTGTCGTTCTTGAACCCGGTCTCGGCTATCGCCTCGTCAGTGCTGACGACGGACGACGATGGAACCACCTGGTTCGACCTTGATGACTCTGCTGCAGTGCCGGAAAAAATGGTCGCGTTTGGCAACCGCACTGGCGGAGTCTGGGCGCCCCACCCTCTTACGGATGTTGTAGTGGACATTGCACTCAATACCGCCATTGCACGTACTGACAGCCTGACACTGACTGACGAAGTGCAAATCGATGGGTCGGCTACCCTCGAAGTGGTGTATCTGTAACTCGGTCCAACCGCTGGGCAACGCCTGACAGAGCGCGTTGCCCGCTCACCATCCTGCTCAGAGGGTGAAGATTTCGCCGCTTCCAAAGTGGAACTGAGTAGCACGGTGCATTGACGTCCAGTCACTGCTTTCACCTTTTTCGAATCACTCAACGAGACACGTCATGACGATGTTTTTAACTTGCAGGCACCTCCTGCATTGCGGCATTGGTGCACTCGCGATCCTGCTGACTGCGCAAGCCAAGGCTGACGGCATGGTCCCGAACACCTCGGTGGTCATCGTCAACGAGGCCGACGGTGAAGCGTCCGTTTCAGTGACCAACACCGATACCACCTTGGCGTTGATGCACGTCACCGTCGAAAACATTCCTGAGGACACCGAATCCCTGGTGTTCGTGACGCCACCCCTGGCACGCGTCGAAGCCTCGAAAACCCAATTGGTGCGCTTCATACTTCAGTCGGAAAAACCCCTGCTCACCCAGCGATTGAAACGGGTGATCTTTGAAGGCATCCCCCAAGGCAAACCCGCCGCCGAACTCGGGCATGCTCGTGTAGGCGTAACAGTGCGGCAGAACCTGCCGTTGATTCTTCACCCCAAGGGCCTGGCGCCCAATCGCACGCCATGGACTGACCTGCAATGGTCGCTGCAGGACGGCCAACTGATCGTACGCAACGACACCCCCTACGTGGTGCGGCTAGGCCAGGAAGTGCAGTTATTGCCTTCTGCGGGCAACGCAATGTTGCCGAAAACCTACGTGCTGCCCGGAGAGCACATCCGCATTACCGTGCCTGAAGGAGCCGCCACGCAAGTGCGCTTCCAACCGGCCACGGTCTACGGTTTCGCGGTGCCGCACTATGAGGCGCCCATCAAATCCTGAAACCACAACACCTGGTGCCCCCAAAGGAACCGTGAGTGCCAAAGTTTCAAGGTGACGGCGCTTTAGCCGTTGCCACGCGCGTGTCTGAGGCCACAGCGAAATCGGCCAGCACGCAGGCATCAACCAAGTGAACCCCATGAACACAGTATTGATTTACCGTGAAGGCGAAGCCGTGCCCGTTATTCGGGCCACCGTTCGCCCTCACCTGTTGTGGTGGCAGGCGCCGATGGCGTTGCTGCTAACCAATGCGTTGATGATGCTCGACGCCCACGGTGATGTTTCGTTACCGACGTCGTTCGATCAAAACACGTTGTTACAGCGAGGTATCGATCCGGCGTTGGCAACGTCGTTGATGCACGCGCCGCGATTCACCGCCGGGAGGCACCCGGTCACTCTCACGGTCAATGGCCAACGCCATGGTCGGGTCGACGTCACGTTCAATGACGAAGGCGCGTTGTGTTTCGATCGCGCCCTGCTCGATGCGGCCAACCTGACGGTGCCCGCTCGCCTGCTGGACGATGGCCGGTGCCACGACTTCCTCGGTACCTCGCCGCAGACCGTCATCGAACCTGATCCCGCGAGCCTTGCCGTGTCATTGATCGTGCCCACCGACGCGATACGCCCCACTGCCCGGGATTTTTCCGGCTATCAAACGGGCGGCATCGCCGGTTTGCTCAATTACGACGTCACCGGTCTGCACAGTCGTTCTGGCGATCAAACGAGTCGTTATGCATCGGCGAACACAGAGTTCGGTTTTAACGCCGGTGACTGGATCGTGCGCAGTCGCCAAGTGCAGACCTGGCAGGACGACGTGTCCCGCACAACGCATATCGCCGCCTACGCCCAACGCACTTTCGCCAGTCACGAAGCGGTGCTGCAGGCGGGTCAGATCAATTTGTACAACCCGGTGCTGGCGGGTGCGCAGATCAACGGCGTGCAAGTGCTGAATGAGGAAGCACTGCAGGGCGAAGGACAAAGCGCGGTCATTGAAGGTATCGCCAACAGTCAGGCGCAGGTCGAGGTTCGGCAAAATGGTTCGTTGATCCATTCCACGGTGGTGCCCGCCGGTCCATTCGCGCTCACCAACGTACGCCGACTCAACACCCGCTCCGACGTGGAAGTCACCATCAAGGAAGCCGATGGCAGCGAGCGCAGCTTTACCGTGCCTGCCGCGATGCTCGGCATCGGTTTGCCGGCGCCCGGTTATTCGCTGGCGGCCGGCCTGATGCGCAGTACAGGCGATGAACAGGGCAACGATCCCTGGGTGATCAGTGGCGGCTGGAGCGGCGCACTGCACCCGCAAGTCCTGCTCAGTGCAGGCCTGACCGGTGCCGCCGACTATCGTGCGGCGGGCGCCAGTGTGGGCCTGCTGCCTACGCCCGAAACACAGGTTCAAGCTACGCTGACAGGCGCTGACGCCAGTGGCAAAAAAGCCAGCCATGGACTTCAGGCTGACCTGAACGTATCGCATCGTTTGAGCGAACAGTGGTCGCTCAATGCAGGAAGCTCCTACCGAACTCTGGGCTACCGTGAACTGGAAGACGCGGTGTTCGAGGGTACCTCCGACAGCAGCAAATCCCGTTACCGCGACCGGCAAAGTGCCGGCCTGTCCTGGTCGCATCCTTGGCTGGGCGCCTTCAGCAGCGGTTTCAGCCGATCAAGCTCATTCGACAGCCAAAGCAGCAGTCGCGCCCTCGCGTCCTGGGGCACCAGCATCGGCGGCGTATCCGTCTCCGCGACAGCCGAATGGCAAGTCAGCGGCGCGAACCGCAGCGATGACAGCGTTTACCTGAATCTCAGTATTCCTTTGGGTGAGCACCGACGGGCAAGAACCTGGGTGCGCAGCTCCGCTGGCGAATACCGCAGCGGTGCGGGCGTCAGTGGACAGGTCAACGATCAACTGGCTTACCGGGTCGGCGTTGAGCACGACACGCGCGACAAGCAAGTGCAGTCCTCCGCCGGTGTTTCGTTACTACCGCGCTATAGCCAACTGGACCTGAACTACACCCGCTCCGATGCCGAACGTTCCAGCTATCAGGCCAGCGCCCGCGGAGGTGCCGTCCTGCACCGCGGCGGCTTGACGCTTTCGCCCTATCCGGTACGCGACACCTTTGCCCTGGTCTCGGTGGGAGAGATGAGTGCCATCAAAGTCACGACCCCCAGCGGTCCGGTCTGGACCGACTGGCAAGGTCAAGCCGTCGTCCCCCAAGTCAGCGCTTATGGCCGCAGCCCCGTGGAAGTCGATACCAAAACCCTGCCGCGTAACGCCGACATCACCAACGGGATGGCGGTGATTTTGGCCGGTCGCGGTGCGGTCGACAACGTCGAGTTCGGCATCACGATGACCCGTCGCGCCTTGCTCAAAGTCACCACCGCCAACGGCGCGCCATTGCCCCGCGGCGCGAGCGTGAACACCGGGGATGGCGAGTTCGTCACTCTGGTGCAGGACGGCGGCCTGGTGTTTCTGCCCAATGTTCTCGATCCCCGCGCGCTGTGGATAACCGCGCCGGGACTGGACCGTTGCCAACTGCGTTTCGAACTGCCGGCCAACGCCGACACCGAGGCGTACTACGAGACCGCCCCCGCCCAGTGCCGAGCCCCCTGAGGATGATTTCATGAACCTGTCGCGCTATTTACTTTTGACACTCGCCCCGCTGACGCTGAGTGGCTTCACACCACCGGCCTGGGCAAACGACTGCCAGCTCAACGTCAGCCAAGCGGTGCTCGACTACGGGCTGATGAACCGGGCGATACGCCATGACACGATGCCCGAACGCAACCTGGGCGAGCGCCGTGTGAGCCTGAACCTGCGTTGTTCGCAGACCGTCGACATGACCCTGTTCTATCGGGCCATGGCCGCGACCGCCGAGCGCTATCACTTTGCCGAGCGCGGCAGCTACCAAACGCGCATTGGCGACGCCGTACTCGACGGTCAATCGGTCGACCTGGCACTGATTGCCGGTGTCGGCCAGCCGCCCGCAGCAATCGGTTCGAGCCTGATCTGGCGACCTGAGCACGGCATCGTTCCGGTTCGGGCCGGCGTGCCGGTGCAGGGCCAGGTTTTCTCGGTGCAGCTCGAGCTGACGGCCAGGGTTGAGGAACAAGGGATGCGTATGCGCGACTCGGTCACTTGGGAGACCTCCGGCCTGTTCGACGCAGTCTCTGCGGGCCGCACCCGGGAAATCACCTTGCGAGCCAGCTTTGCGCCAGCCGCATGCGTCCCCCTGCTATCCAACGCGGGCGTGGTCGACTTCGGCACGTTGTCCAGAAAAGACCTGAATGCCGACAAGAGCACCCGACTCCCGCCCAGGACCCTCACGTTGCGAGTCGGCTGCGATGCACCGTCCCATTTCGCCCTGATCATGCAGGACAGCCGCAAAGGCACAGCGGCGGTCAACAGTGAGATTTACTACGGTCTGAATGTCGATAACCGCAGCAACAAGATTGGTCTTTATTCGCTGAACGTCGACCCGGCCAATGCCACTGCCGACGGTTTCGCCCGTCTGTATCGCACCGACTCCACCACCGGCGGCGCGGCCTGGAGCACGGCCAGTTCAAGCCCGATACCCGTTGGCCAAAAAAGCTACCTGGGCTTTACCGACAGCGCCGGCAGCACCGCAGGCCCGGTTGCGATCCAGAACCTCAACACATCTGTGACGGTCGAGGCCGTCATTGCCCCCATGAACAGCCTGGATTTGAGCACGACCATCGACCTCGATGGCTCGGGGACGATCGAGATTATTTACCTGTAGCACCCAAACCATCCTGTTGTACTCGCGGTGCCCTCAAGCGCCTTGGGCCAACCAGGAAAACAACCATAAAAGTGAGTAAATAATAATGAAAATGTACTTTGCAGCACTCGCAACCACTGCGCTGGTCTGTGTCGCGCCTTATGCCCTTGCAGCATCGTCCGTTGACTTGACTGTCAAAGGGATCATCACTCCAGATGCTTGTACACCGAGCTTGTCCAACGGAGGAAAAATCGACATAGGAAAAATTTCGGCAAAGGACCTCGACCCAGTACGCAGTACCGAAGTGGGTCGGCATCCGATGCAATTAATCGTGGCCTGTAATGCACCGATTTTGTTCGCACTCAACCAAATCGACAATAAATCCGGTACCACTTCGGCTAGCGGCAGGTTCGGTCTGGGGTTAACCAGCGCTGGCGAAAAGCTGGGGTTCTTTTTTGCCCAAATCCAAAACACTCTGGCAGATGCTCAGGTGGCTCAGGCAATCGACTCAGAAGACAACGGGGCAACTTGGGAAAAAACAAATTTCATGGGTGCCGATTACCTCCTGTCTGTAGGCTCCACCGCAGATAACAGCACTCCTATTGCCGTGAAAGACCTCACGATGGACCTGGCGATCTTCACTTATATCGCCCGCGCCGACAGCCTGACCCTGACTGACGAAGTCACTATGGATGGCTCTGCGACATTTGAAATGAAGTACCTGTAACGCCCCGCACTAAACCGCTCGCCACCTCGGCATGCGGTTCAGTGTCTGAAGTCACCACCCGAACAAGCCCATAGAGCAAGTCACGAGTATCAGACTTTTTCGCTTTCCACCTGCACGTACAACGAACGCCCAGCCCCCAGACCGGCGAGGATCGCGCCGAGGCCGATGACGCCGAAGATCCAGCCCAGGGCCGTCCAGCCGCCGGTCCAGTCATGCACGATACCGACTGCGAACGGCCCCATGGATGCCAGGGTGTAACCGAACCCTTGGGCCATGCTCGACAGGTTTGCAGCCACATGAGCATCCCGCGAGCGCAGCACGATCAGGGTCAACGCCAGGCTGAACGTGGCGCCCTGCCCCAGACCGAGCAGAATCGCCCAGCCCCACAGGCCTTCGATCGGTGCATAAAGGCAGCCAAACAAACCACCGAGGGTCAGCGCCATGACGATCACAATTGCCAGGCGCTGATCCTTGCCGCGAGTCGCCAGCCACGGTGCCGCCAATGAACTGGCCAACTGAACGATCACCGAGCCCGACAGTACAAGGCCGGCCTGGGTCGGCGTCAGGCCGCGACCGATCAGGATCGATGGCAACCAGCCAAACACGATGTACGCCAGGGACGATTGCAGCCCCATATACAAGGTCACTTGCCAGGCCAACGGGTCACGCAACAGTCCGCGAACCCGGTAGGCGACGTGATGCGCGCCGTGTTTCTGACCGACTTGCGGCAACCAGAAAATCGCCGCGACCACTGCCGGAACCACCCAGAAACCGAGGCCCAACGCCCAGCTCTTGTCGAAGTGTTGACTCAACGGCACGGTCGCGCCCGCCGCCATGGCCGCGCCCAGACACAGGGCCATGGTGTAGACGCCGGTCATGGTGCCGGCCTGTTTCGGGAAGTCGCGTTTGACGATGCCTGGCAGCAATACGCCGATCACACCGATGCTCGCGCCGGCCAGCACGCTGCCGGCGAACAGGCCGATCTCGCCGAACGAACTGCGCAGAATGATCCCGCCGGCCAGCATCAGCAAAATCCCCAGCACCACCCGCTCGGCGCCGAAACGACGCGCCAGCACGGGCGCCAACGGCGCAAACAAACCGAGGCAGAGTACCGGCAACGTCGTCAGCAAACCGGCCTGCGCCGCCGACAAACCGAGGGTTTTCGAGACTTCGCTGAGCATTGGCGCCATGCTCGAAAGCGCTGGCCGCAAGTTCAGCGCCACCAGAATCAGGCCCAGCAACAACAGCCATGGACGGCGCAGGATCGGGTGACTTTGCTGGACCGCTTCGTCATCGGCCTCGGCATCGATCAGCAGTTCTTCGAGCTCCGCCGTGCGCTTGGCTTCAGTGATGTGCCTGTTGCTGCTGGACATGGCGGTCTCGGTTTCAAGGTTCATTGATCAACTGCCTCGACAAGGCTTTGGCCCGTTCCGGGTCGCGTTGCTCGACGGCATCGAGCAGTTCGATATGAAGGTCGAAGACCTCTTGGCGTCGGGGCGTGACGCTCAAGGTCCGGCGCAATTGTGCGCCGATAACGCTGGAGAAATAGCGATACAACTCGCTGAGGGTCGGGTTGTGCGCGGCGTCCACCAGGCGACGGTGAAACACCAGGTCGCAGGCGATGTAACTGTCGAGATCTCCGTGGTAGTGACTGCCACTGACACCCAACGCCTCGCGCAATGCCACCAGGTCTTCATCGGTACGGCGCAACGCGGCCAGGCCGATGGCCTCTACTTCCAGAATGTGCCGAGTCTCCCGGGCCTGCTCATGGGAGCAGCGGGACAGCGCCTTCATGGTGTCCAGCGGGTCGATCACTGCCCGCAGGTAGCTGCCGTCACCCTGCCGGATCTCGATCAATCCGGAAAACGCCAGCACCCGCATGGCTTCACGCACGGTGTTGCGGCTGATGCCCAGCTCAGCGGACAGCTCGGGCTCGGTGGGCAGGCGCTGGCCGACGGTCCAGACACCTTCGGTGATACGCAGGCGCAACTGGTCCAGGGCCTGATCGACCAAGGAACGTTTAATGAGTGGAGACATTTCTGACATGGGATTCGCCCTTTCATCCAATCATAGGATGAATTTTATGACATGTTAGTCAGCTTCGGTAGAAAGGACAACCACACAGGATTAGAGGGAGACAAATGGACTGATCGCTGTGGGAGCGAGCCTGCTCGCGAAAGCGGTGTGTCAGTCGACATCATCTGTGAATGTCGCACCGCATTCGCGAGCAGGCTCGCTCCCACAGGAATTCGGGCAAAAATAAACCCGGAACATGTCCGGGCTTATGTCAATGCCTGTGCAGGATCAATGCAGGATCTGGCTCAGGAACAGCTTGGTGCGGTCGTTCTGCGGATTATCGAAGAAGTCGTTCGGCGCTGCCTGTTCGACGATTTCGCCCTTGTCCATGAAGATCACGCGGTTGGCCACGGTGCGGGCGAAGCCCATTTCGTGGGTTACGCAGAGCATGGTCATGCCGTCTTCGGCCAGGCCGATCATGGTGTCCAGAACCTCTTTCACCATCTCGGGGTCGAGTGCCGAAGTCGGTTCGTCGAACAGCATGATTTTCGGTTTCATGCACAGGGCACGGGCAATCGCCACACGCTGTTGCTGACCGCCGGACAGTTGCCCCGGGAATTTATGCGCCTGCTCCGGAATGCGTACGCGCTCCAGGTAGTGCATGGCAATTTCTTCGGCCTTGCGCTTGGGCATCTTGCGTACCCACATCGGCGCCAGCGTGCAGTTCTGCAGGATGGTCAGGTGCGGGAACAGGTTGAAGTGCTGGAACACCATGCCGACTTCACGGCGGATCGCTTCGATCTGCTTGAGGTCGTTGGTCAGCTCCACGCCATCGACCACGATGCGGCCCTGCTGGTGTTCTTCCAGACGGTTGAGGCAACGGATGGTGGTGGATTTGCCGGAACCCGACGGGCCGCACAGGACGATACGCTCGCCCTGCTTGACGTTCAGGTTGATGTCTTTCAACACGTGGAACTGGCCGTACCACTTGTTCACGCCCTGCATCTGAATAATGCCTTCAGGGCTCACAGGCTGTTTGATCGCTTCACTCATGACAAAACTCCTAACGCTTGTGGCCAGTGTCCAGCTTACGTTCCAAATGCATGGAGTAGCGGGACATACCAAAACAGAAAATCCAGAACACCAGGGCCGCGAACACATAGCCTTCAGTGGCCATGCCCAACCATTTCGGGTCGGCGGCGGCTTGCTTGACGCTGTTGAGCAGGTCGAACAGGCCGATGATGATCACCAGGCTCGTGTCCTTGAACAGCGCAATGAAGGTGTTGACGATGCCAGGGATCACCAGCTTCAGGGCTTGCGGCAGAATCACCAGGCCCATGCTGCGCCAGTAACCGAGGCCCATCGCTGCGGCCGCTTCGTACTGACCTTTGGGAATCGCTTGCAGACCGCCACGCACCACTTCGGCCACGTAGGCCGACTGGAACAGGATCACGCCGATCAGCGCCCGCAGCAGCTTGTCGAAGTTCATGCCTTCCGGCAGGAACAACGGCAGCATCACCGAGGACATGAACAGCACCGTGATCAACGGCACGCCGCGCCAGAATTCGATGAAGGTCACGCAGACCACACGAATCGCCGGCATGTTCGAACGACGGCCCAATGCCAGGACAATCCCCAGCGGCAACGCACCGGCAATACCGACGGTGGCGATCACCAGGGTCAGCATCAGGCCGCCCCATTGGCTGGTCGCCACGGCGCTCAGGCCGAACACGCCGCCGTGCAGCAGGCACCAGGCAACAATCGGATACACCACCAGAAAGCTCAGCCCGTACACCGCTTTACGCGGGAAGCGCGAGATGAACAACGGTGCCACGCCGATGACCGCCAGCCACACGGTCAGGTCAACGCGCCAGCGCAAGTCCACCGGGTAGTAGCCGTACATGAACTGGCCGAAGCGCTGCTGGATGAACACCCAGCAGGCGCCCTCCTTGGTGCAGTCGGCCTGGCTGGTCCCGACCCAGTTGGCATCGAGGATCGCCCACTGCAGGATCGGCGGGACCACCAGGTAAATCAGATAGAACGCGAACAAGGTCAGCAGGGTGTTGAGCCAGCTGGAGAACATGTTGGCGCGCATCCACGCCACGACACCGATGCTACGGTTCGGTGGCGGCATGTCAGGTTTGAAAGTATGAGTACTCATGCGCTTTTCCTTACCGCTCGATCAGCGCAATGCGCTTGTTGTACCAGTTCATCAGCAGGGAAATGCTGATACTGATCGCCAGGTACACGCTCATGGTGATGGCAATCACCTCGATCGCCTGCCCGGTCTGGTTCAGCACCGTACCGGCAAACAACGAGACCATTTCCGGATAACCGATACCGGCCGCCAGCGAGGAGTTCTTCGCCAGGTTCAGGTATTGGCTGGTCAGCGGTGGAATGATCACGCGCAGGGCCTGCGGGATGATCACCTTGCGCAGGGTCGGACCGTTACGCAGACCCAGCGAGTGCGCCGCTTCGGTCTGGCCGTGGCTGACCGACTTGATGCCCGAACGCACGATCTCGGCGATGAACGCCGCGGTGTACACCGTCAGGGCCAGGGTCAGCGCCAGCAGTTCCGGGATCAACACCCAGCCACCGACAAAGTTGAAGCCCTTGAGCTCCGGCATTTCCCAGTGCACCGGCGCGCCAAAGATCAATGCGCACAGCGCAGGGATCACCAGAAACAGCGCCAGGCCGACCCAGAATTTGTGGAACGGCACACCGGTCGCTTCGAAGCGTTTGGTGGCCCAGCGGCTCATTATCACAATGGCGACAATGGCCACGACAACGCTCACCACAAATGGCCAGAAACCGTCCGCCGCCAACGCTGCGGGCATGTTCAGGCCACGGCTGCTGACGAAGAAAGTGTCGCCGAAGTTATGACTGTTGCGCGGCCCCGGCATGGTCAGGAACACCGCGAAGTACCAGAACAGGATTTGCAGCAGCGGTGGGATGTTACGGAAGACTTCCACGTACACAGTGGCCAGCTTGGCGATGATCCAGTTCTTCGACAGTCGTGACACGCCAACGATGAACCCGAGGATCGTCGCCAGGATCACGCCAATGAAGGTCACCAGCAGCGTGTTGAGCAGGCCGATGACAAACACTCGGGCATAGCTGTCCGATTCTGTGTAGTCGATCAGGTGTTGAGCGATACCGAAACCGGCACTGCGCTCCAGAAAGCTGAAACCGGAGGTAATGCCCCGGTGCTGAAGGTTGGTCTGCGTGTTATCGAACAGATACCAGCCCATCGAGACCACCGCCACAATGGTGATGATCTGAAATAGCCACGCACGCACTTTTGGATCGCTGAGGCTGAGCCTCTGCTTTGGTGCGCCGATTGAATTTTGCATGAAGTGCCCCAGAAATAATGGAACAGAACATCACCCGGCGGTTGGCCCACCGGGTGATAGAACCATCAGCGCACTGGTGGTGCGTATTGAATGCCGCCGTTGTTCCACAGAGCGTTCAGCCCGCGGTCAATGGCCAGTGGAGTGCTCTTGCCGAGGTTTTTCTCGAACACTTCACCGTAGTTACCCACTTGCTTGACGATCTGAACGACCCAGTCTTTCTTCACTTTCAGGTCTTTGCCGTATTCACCGTCAGCGCCCAGCAGACGAGCGACGTCCGGGTTCTTGGTGGCTTTGGCTTCAGCTTCAACGTTTTTCTGGGTGATGCCCATTTCTTCAGCGTTGACCATGGCGAACAGGGTCCACTTCACAATGCTGAACCACTCTTCGTCGCCTTTACGCACGACCGGGCCCAGAGGCTCCTTGGAGATGGTTTCCGGCAGAACGACGTAGTCGGTCGGCGTCGCCAGCTTGCTGCGTTGTGCGTAGAGCTGGGATTTGTCGGAGGTCAGCACGTCGCAACGACCGGATTCCAGCGACTTGGCGCTTTCATCGGAAGTGTCGAAGGTGATCGGGGTGTATTTCAGACCGTTGCCACGGAAGTAGTCGGAAACGTTCAGCTCAGTGGTGGTACCGGCTTGAATGCAGATGGTGGCGCCGTCGAGCTCTTTAGCGCTCTTCACGCCCAGCTTGTTGTTCACCAGGAAGCCGATGCCGTCGTAGTAAGTCACGCCGGCAAACACCAGGCCCATGCCCGAATCGCGGGAGCTGGTCCAGGTGGTGTTACGCGACAGCACGTCGATTTCGCCGGACTGCAGCGCGGTGAAGCGCTCTTTGGCGTTCAACTGGCTGAATTTGACCTTGGTCGCGTCGCCGAAAACGGCAGCGGCCACAGCACGGCAGACGTCAGCATCGATACCGATGATCTTGCCGGTAGAGTCCGGAACCGAGAAGCCCGGCAGACCGTCACTCACGCCGCACTGTACGAAACCTTTCTTCTGCACTGCATCCAGGGTTGCACCCGCCTGAGCGAACCCACTGACACCGAGCACTGCGGCTGCAGTCACGATGGCCAGGGTGGATTTCAACATCTTCATTCAAACCTCCAGTTTTGCTCTTGTTGTGTCGGAGCTTAAGTCCTGTCGCACCCTTATGAGGCGTTGTTGACCCGTGTTGGCTTTTTTTGGGGTCAACCGACGTAAGACCTGCGCTATGAGTCTAGTAGGAGAAAATCCACATCATGGACAACTCACTTCTCACCAATCGGCCGAACGGGCTGTAGCCCTTTCACGTTCGCGAAGCCCGTAGCGGCCACTGGCGAACATCCATCACCGGATTCTTTGCTATCCCACAGTCAGCGGTACACTGATAGTGTTACCGCCAGGCGCGAGATGGGTTGTACCGTTTCCCCATAGCAAAGCCCGTACCAGACCGCTCGCTAAAGCGATTCAGCGACAGGTCAATAGCAAAACTTGCAGCCTTGCGACATCTTCTTAACTGATCAACCAGGCGCGCACTCGGATCTCGCACTTAATGAGAGCGCGCGCACAAAAATGGAGCACCCATGACCGAGCCCTTGATTCTCCAACCCGTCAAGCCCGCAGACGCCTGCGTTATCTGGCTGCACGGCCTGGGCGCCGACCGCTACGACTTCCTGCCGGTGGCCGAAGCCCTGCAGGAAACCCTGCTGACCACCCGCTTCGTTCTGCCTCAGGCACCGACCTGCGCCGTCACCATTAATGGTGGCTACGAGATGCCAAGCTGGTACGACATATTGGCCATGAGCCCCGCCCGCGCGATCAACCGCGAGCAGCTGGAAGAGTCGGCACAAAGAGTCGTTAATTTGATCGAAGTGCAGCGAGCCATCGGAATAGACGCCTCGCGGATTTTCCTGGCAGGTTTTTCCCAAGGTGGCGCCGTGGTGTTACACACCGCATTTCTGAAATGGCAGGGGCCGCTGGGTGGCGTACTTGCCCTCTCCACTTACGCACCGACCTTTAGTGATGAACTCGAACTTTCCGCCAGCCAGCAGCGCATTCCCGTGCTGTCTTTACACGGTCAGTACGATGACGTGGTGCAAAACGCCATGGGCCGGACCGCCTACGAGTATTTAAAGCAGCATGGTGTCACCGTGACATGGCAGGAATACCCAATGGGCCACGAAGTGTTACCCGAAGAAATTCGCGACATCGGCGTCTGGCTCGCCGAGCGCCTGCGCTAAAAGCTCCCCATTGATCCGTCCCACTACGCCGCGCCTGATTCTTGCATTACACTGGCCGGCACTTAACCTATTGATGAGATGACCGTGCTCAAAGCACTCAAGAAAATGTTCGGTAAAAGCGAGACTGAGCAGCTCGCGCCAGTCTCCAGCGCTCCGTCTCGCACCCCCAGCCACCGCACCGACGGTAATCAGTCTGGCCGGACCGCAACCGTAGCGGCACCGAAGCACGAGCCGATGACCACACCGGCCACCCCATCTGCCCCGGCCATTGCCCCGGAACAGCCGCGCAGCGAAGCCGCAAAACCGGCAAAACCGCGCCGCGAACCCAAGCCAAAAGCACCGGTCATTCCCTGGAAGCTCGAAGACTTCGCCGTCGAACCCCAGGAAGGCAAAACCCGATTCCACGATTTCAAGCTCGCCCCCGAACTGATGCATGCCATCCAGGACCTGGGCTTCCCGTATTGCACGCCGATCCAGGCACAGGTGTTGGGCTTCACCCTCGCGGGCAAAGACGCCATCGGTCGCGCCCAGACCGGCACCGGCAAAACCGCTGCATTCCTGATTTCGATCATCACCCAACTGCTGCAAACCCCGCCGCCGAAAGAGCGTTACATGGGTGAGCCGCGGGCGCTGATCATCGCGCCGACCCGGGAACTGGTGGTGCAGATCGCCAAGGACGCGGCCGACCTGACCAAGTACACCGGCCTCAACGTCATGACGTTCGTTGGCGGCATGGACTTCGACAAGCAGCTCAAACACCTCGAAGCCCGTCATTGCGACATCCTCGTGGCCACGCCGGGCCGCTTGCTGGACTTCAACCAGCGCGGCGACGTGCACCTGGACATGGTCGAAGTCATGGTCCTGGACGAAGCCGACCGGATGCTCGACATGGGCTTCATCCCACAAGTGCGTCAGATCATTCGCCAGACGCCGCCGAAGAACGAACGTCAGACGCTGCTGTTCTCCGCGACCTTCACCGAAGACGTGATGAACCTCGCCAAGCAATGGACCACCGACCCGTCGATCGTCGAGATCGAGTCGCAGAACGTGGCCAGCGAAAACGTCGAGCAACACATCTACGCGGTGGCCGGCGCCGACAAATACAAACTGCTCTACAACCTGGTCAACGACAACGGTTGGGAGCGGGTCATGGTGTTTGCCAACCGCAAGGACGAAGTGCGGCGCATCGAAGAGCGCCTGGTGCGTGATGGCGTCAACGCCGCGCAACTGTCGGGCGATGTGCCGCAGCACAAGCGCATCAAGACCCTGGAAGGTTTCCGCGAAGGCAAGATCCGCGTACTGGTCGCCACCGATGTTGCCGGTCGCGGCATCCACATCGACGGCATCAGCCACGTGATCAACTTCACCCTGCCGGAAGTCCCGGACGATTACGTGCACCGTATCGGTCGTACTGGCCGTGCCGGCGCCGATGGCGTGTCCATCAGTTTTGCCGGTGAAGATGACTCCTACCAGCTACCGTCCATCGAGGCGTTGCTGGGGCGCAAGATCAGCTGCGAAACACCACCGACGCATCTACTGCGGGCGGTTGAGCGCAAGCGCCCGTAACCCGGGCCTTACCGAAAGAAGCGCAGCCGGACACGGACTGCGCTTTTTTTTCGCCTGGATATTGTTCGAGATAACTAAAAGTCCATAATGGACAAATTAGTTTATTTCAGTGCCCGGAGCCGACCATGTCCAGTACGCCCTACGTGATTACCCAACCTCAGGCCCGTGAGCTGCTGGCGCAGGTCGACGTGCCACAGATCCTGCGCAAGCTGTTCCGCGACCTGGCCGCCGGGCAGGCGGTGCAACCGGCGCAGCAGCTGGTGGAGTTTCCACAGGGCGCTGGCGACTTCATCAACTACCTGGGCGTGCTGGCCGAAGACGGTGTTTACGGGGTCAAGACTTCGCCGTACATCGTGCGCGAACGAGACCCGCTGGTCACTGCCTGGACGTTGCTGATGTCAATGCAGACCGGCCAACCGCTGCTGCTGTGCGACGCCGGTGAACTGACCACCGCACGCACCGCCGCAACAACCGCGGTGGCGGTCGACGCCCTCGCCCCGCCAAGCGCCCGACGCCTGGCGATCATCGGCAGCGGCAAGGTGGCCCAGGCGCACCTGCACTACGTCAAGAACCTGCGTGACTGGCAGAGCATCAGCCTCTACTCGCCGAGCCTGGGCGACAAGAATTCTGAAGAGTTGGCACTGCTCAAAAGCCTCGATCCACGCCTGACCATCGTCGACACTCGCGACGCAGCCGTTCAAGACGCCGATGTGATCATGCTTTGCACCTCGTCCGCAGGACCGGTAATCGACCCGTCCAGCTTGAGCAAACCGGCGCTGATCACCTCCATCAGCACCAACGCGCCCCGTGCCCATGAAGTGCCGCCGCAGAGCCTAAACGACATGCAAGTGTTCTGCGATTATCGTCTGACCACCCCGGGCTCCGCAGGCGAGATGCTGATTGCCGGTGAGCAACATGGCTGGGACAAGAACGCGATTGTCGGCGACCTGCCCGATCTGCTCAGCGAAAAAGTGCAGCGCCCCGGCTACGACCGTCATGTGTTCTTCCGCTCCATCGGCCTGGGCCTGGAAGACATCGCGCTGGCCAATGCCATCTACCGCCTGCAGCACTAACCCCACCAAACCCTGTAGGAGCTGACGAGTGAAACGAGGCTGCGATCTTTTGATCTTGCCTTTAAAGCAAAGTCAAAAGATCGCAGCCTCGTTTCACTCGTCAGCTCCTACAAGGGATCACCACAAAATTCGGCATTTACGCCCCACAGGAGACGTTCATGAGCCAGGCAGATTTCATCATCATCGGCGGCGGGATTGCCGGCGCTTCCACCGGCTTCTGGCTGTCGCAGCACGCCCGAGTGATTGTGCTCGAACGCGAATCCCACCCGGCCTACCACTCCACCGGGCGTTCGGCCGCGCTGTTCACCGCAGCCTATGGCACACCGCAGGTCCGGGCGCTGACCCAGGCCAGCCGGGATTTCTTCGACGCCCCGCCAGCCGGCTTCTGCGAACACCCGCTGCTGACCCCGCGCGGTGAGATGACCGTGGACTTCACGGGCGATCCCGCCGAGCTGAACAATCAATACCTGAGCGCCAAGGCCACCGTGCCGGAGATGCAACTGCTCAGCGCCGACGAAGCCTGTGCACGCCTGCCGATCCTGCGCCGGGAAAAAGTCCATGGCGCGATCTACGACCCGACGGCCAGCGATATCGATACCGATGCCCTGCACCAGGGTTACTTGCGTGGTATCCGACGCAATAAAGGTGAAGTGCACACCGACAGCGAAGTGCTGAGCCTGACCCGTGATGCCGAGGGTGTGTGGCAGGTGCAAACCAGCGGCCAGACGTTCAGCGCCCCGATCATCATCAACGCGGCAGGCGCCTGGGCCGACAAGATCGGCGAGCTCGCCGGCGCCACGCCGCTGGGCCTGCAACCCAAGCGCCGCGCGGCATTCATCTTCGCCGGCCCCGAGGGCGTGGACATCCACCATTGGCCGATGCTGGTCAGCCTCGACGAATCCTTCTACATGAAACCCGACGCCGGCATGTTCCTCGGCTCACCGGCCAATGCCGACCCGGTGGAACCGCACGACGTGCAGCCCGAAGAGCTGGACATCGCGATGGGCATCTACCAGATCGAAGAAGCGACCACCCTGACCATCCGCCGTCCGACCCGAACCTGGGCCGGTCTGCGCAGTTTCGTGAGCGACGGTGATTTGCTGTCCGGTTTCGATCCGCAAGTGCCGGGTCTGTTCTGGGTCGCGGCACAAGGCGGTTACGGCATCCAGACGTCGCCGGCCATGGGTCAGGCCAGCGCCGCACTGGTATGCGGCGAAGCCTTGCCCGAGCAACTCACGCGTTTCGGTCTGGACGCCGGGATGCTTTCCCCCGCTCGCCTGGCCTGACCTTCGCCCTCAGGTGACGTGTCGATACGATTGCGGCAAACTCGCAACGCCCTTTTTAACAGGGCGCTGACGTTGCCTGGAGTTCCCCTTATGAACGCACCTGAAAAAGACCCGGCCCTGGATAACTTCCGAGCGATCGCCGATGCCGTCGCCACGCTGTTCTTCCCCCATGCCGAGGTGGTGCTGCACGATCTGCGCACACAGAAGGTCGACTACATCGCCAACAACCTGTCGAAACGGGAAGTGGGTGACGATTCGGCGTTAGAGGACATGCTCAGCGACGATGTCAGCGAACGAAACATCGGGCCGTACGAAAAGCTCAATTGGGATGGTCAGAAGATTCGCAGCCTGAGCAGCGTTTTGCGCGACAGCGACGGCTACCCGCTGGCGGTGCTGTGCATCAATCTGAATATTTCACTGTTCGAAAATGCCAAAGCCGCTCTGGACCTGTTCCTGTCGCCGAGCAAGTTGATTCCGCAACCCGACTCACTGTTTCGCGACGACTGGCAGGAGCGGATCAACACCTTCCTCCACGCCTGGCTGCGCGAGCGTCAGCTGAGCCTGAACCTGCTGACCCGTGACCACAAACGCGAACTGGTGCTGGCCCTGCACGCCGAGGGCGCCTTCAAGGGCAAAAGCGCCTCCAACTACGTGGCGAACGTGCTGAACATGGGACGGGCGACGGTGTACAAGCATTTGAAGGAATTGAAGGGATGACACGCAGTTATTGTAGGAGCGAGCTTGCTCGCGATGATCGTCAACGATAACGCTGCAATCCTGACACCCCGAGGTGCTCTCAGGTTTATCGCGAGCGAGCTCGCTCCTACAATTGATTTGCGGGCTTATTCCAACGCCGAAGCCGGGCCGAAGAACTCGTAGCGGCTTTGCTTCTCCGGCACACCCAAGGCTTTTAGGTGGCGCTTCACCGCTGCCATAAAACCTTTAGGCCCCAGGAAGTACGCATCCAGATCGCGCTGCTGCGGCAACCACTCACCCAATTGTTCCTGACTCAACAACCCGACCTTGTCCGCTGCCGGGCTGACGCCATCATCTTCGGCGTAGCAATAGAAGCGCTTGAGTTGCGGGTGGCGCTCGGCCAATCCATCGATCCAGTCGCGGAAGGCGTGAACGCTGCCGTTGCGTGCGCAGTGGATAAAGTGCACCGGCCGCTCGGTCGCCAACGCTGCTTCGAGCATGGCCAGGGTCGGGGTGATGCCGACGCCGCCGCTGATCAGCACCAACGGTTTGTCGCTGGCGACAAGGGTGAACTCGCCCGATGGCGGGAACAGCTGGATGCTGGAACCCACGTGCAATTGGTCGTGCAGGTGATTGGAGGCACGCCCGCCAATCTCACGCTTGACGCTGATGCGGTACTGGCCTTTGTTTGCCAAGGCCGACAGCGAATAGTTACGACGAATTTCTTCACCATCGAGGATCAGTTTCATGCCGATGTACTGGCCTGGCTCTGCCGCGAGGATCGGGCCTTTGTCGGCTGGTTCGAAGTAGAAGGAGGTGATTTCCGCGCTCTCTTCAACCTTGGCCGCCACGATGAATTCCCGCGCCCCGCGCCAGCCGCCCGGTGCCTGTTCTTTCTGGTCGTAGATGCTGGTTTCGGCACCGATCAGGATCTCGGCCAATTGGCCGTAGGCAGCGCCCCAGGCGCTCATCACTTCGGGCGTGGCAATCTCTTCGCCCAGCACTTCGGAAATGGCTCGCAACAGGCAGGTGCCGACAATCGGGTAGTGTTCCGGCAGAATTTGCAGGGCCACGTGCTTGTTGATGATCTTGGCCACCAGATCGCCCAACTGGTCGAGCTGATCGATGTGGCGCGCATACATCAAGACACCGTTCGCCAGGGCGCGGGGTTGATCACCGCTGGCCTGGTGGGCCTGGTTGAACAGCGGACGGACCTCCGGATACTCGGAGAGCATCATGCGGTAGAAGTGTGTAATCAGCGCTTCACCACCGCTTTCCAGCAGCGGCACGGTGGATTTGACGATGGCACGGTCTTGAACGCTAAGCATAAGGGCGACTCCTGAGCTTTTATATGGAATACGCCTTACTTATCAGTTTCCATGCCAAGTATTAAATCGTTATAAATCAATAAATTAAAAACAATGTAGTCACATCGACACAGGCTACCTTATAGTCATACCGACTACACGGAGTCACTATGACTGCAAAATCCCTGCTTACCACCCTGCTGCCCCTGGTCTCCGACCTGTCCCGCGAACTTCCCGAAGGCGAGCGCTATCGACGCCTGCTCGAAGCCATGCGCGCCCTGCTCCCCTGCGATGCCGCCGCCCTGCTGCGTATCGACGGCGATTGGCTGGTGCCGCTGGCCGTCGATGGGTTGAGTACTGACACCCTTGGCCGGCGCTTCAAAATCAGCGAACACCCGCGTTTCGAAGCACTGCTCAGCAATCCGGGCCCGACCCGATTTGCCGCCGACAGCGACATGCCCGACCCTTACGACGGTCTGGTCGATGGCCTCGACGATCACCTGGAAGTTCATGATTGCATGGGCTGCCCGTTGTTTATCGACGAGCGCCCGTGGGGCCTGCTGACACTCGATGCCCTTGATCCGGAGCGCCTGGAACCGGTCGAACTGGACGCCCTGCAAGCCTTCGCCAGCCTGGCGGCCGCCACGGTCAACGCCGCCGAACGCATCGAACGCCTGGCCAATCGCGCTGAAGACGAACACCAGCGTGCCGAGGTTTACCGTCAGGCCAGCGGCCAGCAGAACCGCGAGATGATCGGCCAGAGCAAGGCTCACAAGCGGCTGGTGGAAGAAATCAAACTGGTGGGCGGCAGCGACCTGACCGTGCTGATCACCGGGGAAACCGGGGTCGGCAAGGAGCTGGTGGCCCAGGCCATTCACGCCGCCTCCTCTCGGGCCGACAAGCCGATCATCAGCCTCAACTGCGCCGCATTGCCGGACACGCTGGTGGAGAGCGAGTTGTTCGGCCACGTCCGCGGCGCCTTCACCGGCGCGATGAACGATCGGCGCGGCAAGTTCGAACTGGCCAATGGCGGCACGCTGTTTCTCGATGAAGTCGGCGAGCTGTCGCTGACGGTGCAGGCCAAATTGTTGCGAGTCCTGCAAAGCGGTCAGCTGCAGCGCCTGGGTTCGGATAAAGAGCATCAGGTCGACGTACGGCTGATCGCCGCGACCAACCGCGATCTGGCCGAGGAAGTGCGCAGCGGTCGCTACCGCGCCGACTTCTATCACCGGCTGAGTGTTTACCCGCTGCTGGTGCCGGCATTGCGGGATCGCGGGCGGGATGTGCTGCTGCTCAGCGGTTTTTTCCTGGAACAGAACCGCTCCCGCATGGGCCTCAACAGCCTGCGCCTGAACAGCGACGCGCAGGCTGCATTGCTGACATATCCCTGGCCGGGGAACGTACGGGAACTGGAACACTTGATTGGCCGCAGCGCGCTGAAAGCCTTGGGTAACTGCAAAGAACGACCGAAGATTCTCAGCTTGAGTGCGGCGGATCTGGATTTACCCAACGGCAGCGTTGAGATTGCAGCGCAGCAACCGGCCGCCGCTCCGCTGGCGCTGGTGTCAGGGGATTTACGTGAGGCCACCGAAAGTTATCAGCGTCAATTGATCAGCGCCTGCCTGGAACGGCACCACAACAACTGGGCGAGCGCTGCACGAGAGCTGGGCCTGGACCGGGCGAATCTCGGACGGATGGCCAAGCGGTTGGGCATGAAGTAGTCCGGCCTATGCCAAGATCGCAGCCTTCGGCAGCTCCTACGCCGATCGCGTTTCCCTGTAGGAGCTGCCGAAGGTTCGGGCCGCGTTCGGACGATCTTTTGATCTGCCCAGCATTGATTGAAGCTAAAGCCTGCCCCCAACAAGTCGATAACCCGGCATCGATAGCTGTTGGCGATCCTGAGATCGCCCACATCACCTTTTCCAGAGAAGGTTCTTATGTCCTCCAACAAAGCCCGCGCAGACTCACTCTCGCTTCTGCTGTTTACCTTGCGCAGCGGCAAGCTGATGGCGATCAACCTGCTCAAAGTCAGTGAAATCATCCCCTGCCCGCCGCTGACCAAGCTGCCGGAGTCGCACCCCCACGTCAAAGGCATTGCCACCCTGCGCGGCGCGTCGTTGTCGGTGATCGATCTCAGCCGCGCCATCGGCGAGCGGCCGCTGGAAGACCCGAACGGTGGCTGCCTGATCGTCACCGACGTCAGCCGCTCCAAGCAGGGTCTGCATGTTCAGGCGGTGAGCAAGATCGTCCACTGCCTGACCACCGACATCCGTCCGCCACCCTTTGGTTCTGGCGGCGTGCGCTCGTACATCACCGGCGTAACCTCGGTCGACGGCACGCTGGTGCAGGTGCTGGACATTGAAAAAGTCATCCACGGTATCGCCCCGGCGCAGATCGAGACGGCGCCAACCGAGCTGAGCATGGAAGACGCCGAGGTGCTGGGCAACGCGCGAATTCTGGTGGTCGATGACAGCCAGGTCGCCTTGCAGCAGTCGGTGCACACCCTGCGCAACCTCGGCCTGCAATGCCACACCGCCCGCAGCGCCAAGGAAGCCATCGACTGCCTGCTGGACCTGCAAGGCACCGCCCAGCAGATCAACCTGATCGTCTCGGACATCGAAATGTCGGAAATGGACGGCTACGCCTTTACCCGAACCCTGCGCGAAACCCCGGACTTCTCGCACCTTTACGTGCTGCTGCACACCTCGCTGGACAGCGCGATGAACAGCGAAAAGGCGCGACTGGCCGGCGCCAACGCGGTGCTGACCAAGTTCTCCTCGCCGGAACTGACCAAGTGCCTGATTGAAGCGGCCAAGGCGGTCGCCGAACAAGGTCATTGAGTCTTGGCCGAGGATTTTTGCTTTTTGATGCGGCGCAACCTCGCTGAGGCGGTGCCCGCGATCACATGGCCTCAGGGGATCGTCCTCAGCGAATGCCGCCCCGAACGGGCAGTAGACGTTCATCGTTTGATGGAACTGGGTTATCAGGAAGGTGGCGGGCGCGTGCCAGCACTGGATGTGTGGCAACAGCGGTTTGAAACCGACCCCGAATATGATCCGAGCCTGTGCTTCGTTGCCCAGGATGCCGAAGGCATCGTTGGCGTATGCCAGTGCTGGACCAGTGCCTACATCAAGAATCTGGTGGTGCATCCGCGGGTTCAGGGCCGGGGTTTGGGTCGTGCATTGCTGCTGAATGCTTTCAAAGTGTTTCAGCAGCAGCGCGAAGGTTGTGTGGATCTGAAGGTGCTGGAAGACAACCTTCGGGCGCAGCGGTTGTATGAAAGCGCCGGGATGTATGTGGTCCGCCGGGAACCGGTTCCGGCCTGACACATCGCCATCGCGAGCAGGCTCGCTCCCACATTTGATCTTCGTGCGACACAAATTTTGTGTACGACAAAAATCCACTGTGGGAGCGAGCCTGCTCGCGATAAGGCCCCACTACCCACATCAAACCATCAGGCATACTCCGGGTTCGGCCAACACCCGCCCAAGGATCCCTGAACCATGAAAGCTGTCACCCTGACCTTCCTCTGCCTCACCGCCCTCGCCACCCAGGCCCACGCCTCCAGTCCCGACGCCTGGGCCGCCTTCGACAAAGCCGTGCTCGCCAGTTGCACCAAAGCCAGCGGCCTGAAGGACGCCAAACCCGTCGGCAACGCCGCGCAGTTCGATGACCGGGTCGGCTACACCGCCCTTCTGTTGCAAGGCCAGTACCCGCAAAAACACATGAAAGGCCAGCAAGACACCGAACTGTGCCTCTACAACAAAAAAAGCAAAACCGCCTACGTGACCGAATGGGACTCCATCCGCACGCCCGCCAAATCCCGGTGAATGGCGCATAACTTGCTTTGACGCCAGGCATTGCGACGGCATTCTGTCGCCGTTTCGGGCCCTCACATGCGACTGACCGTTCAATGAATACGACGTTTTCCTGCGTAGGTTGTGGCAAATGCTGCAATGATCATCACGTACCCCTGACCCTGGCCGAAGCCCGTATGTGGGCGGCCGATGGCGGTCAGGTGATCGTGCTGGTGGAAGCTTTCCTCGGCAATGGCCTGGGCCTGCCCGTGCTGCAACGTGAACATGCCGAACGTCGTTCGGTGGTGGTGCAAAGCGGCGCCTGCGAGGCGTACGTTGCAATCACTTTTGCGGCTTACAACGTGGGTTCCTGCCGGAATCTTGACGAAGACAACCTCTGCCGCATCTACGAACGCCGGCCGCTGGTATGCCGCATCTACCCGATGGAAATCAATCCGCACATCCCCCTGAACACTGCCGTGAAGGAATGCCCGCCCGAGTCGTGGGAAAAAGGACCGGATCTGATCATTGGCGGTGAACTGGTGGATCAGGAACTGGCAGAACTCATCCAGCGCTCCCGTCAGGCGGATCGCGATGATATCCAGGCCAAGGATGCGATTTGTGCGTTGCTGGGGATTCGGACGACAGCCCTGAAGGGCGATGGATTCACCGCGTACCTGCCGGACATGATCGCGTTTGCCACGGTCATCGATCAGGTTACGCAGCAAACGCTGACGGGGTCGGGCAGTGACTGGCAGTTCCATGTATCGGGTGACGATATCGCCGGACAAGTGCTGGCGGCCGGTGCGCAAGTGGCCACCGAGACACCGCTGAACTATGCGTTTATTTCATTGCGGGCAGCTTAACGGTGCTCGCGCCAAAACTCCTGCGCCAACAACCGCAAGTCCCCCGCCAGCCCCGCCACATCTTCGGAGTTGGCCTGGCTTTGCCGCCCTTCATTCACCGTGACCTCGCAGGCTGAGCGGATACTGATGATGTTGCGGTTGATGTCTTCGCTGACCGTGCTCTGCTCTTCCACCGCGGCGGCGATTTGCACGCTCATTTCGGTGATCTGACTGACCCGCTGACTGATGCCCTCCAGCGCATCGGCGGCGCGCTGAGCCTGATCGACGCTGTTTTCCACCTGTTCACTGCTTTGCTGCATCACCACCACCGCGTCCCGTGCACCGGTTTGCAAGGTGCTGATCATGCGCTGAATCTCGTTGGTCGATTGCTGGGTGCGCTGGGCCAGGCCGCGCACTTCGTCGGCCACCACCGCAAAACCACGTCCGGCATCCCCGGCGCGAGCCGCCTCGATGGCCGCGTTAAGGGCCAGCAGATTGGTTTGCTCGGCAATGCTGCGAATCACTTCCAGCACCCCGGAAATCTCGCTGCTATGGCCTTCCAGCTGATGAATCACCTCGGTGGCACGCGTCAGTTCCTCAGCCAGTCGCAGGACCGCTCGGCGGCTCTCACTTACCAGTTGAAGGCCTTCACGGGTTTCGCTGCCGGCCAGATCGGCGGCCTGGGATGCCTGCTGGGCATGGCTGGAAACCTGCGCCACGCTGGTGGTCATCTGGTGGATGGCCGCGGCCACCTGATCGGTTTCGGCCTGCTGGGCCAGCGTGCTGCTGTGACTGCTTTGCAGGTGCTCGACCAGTTCCGCCGCATGCCCGGCCAAGCGCTGCGACGCATCACCGATGCGCCCCACCACCGCGCCGATCTGGGCTTCAAGCATCTGCAAGGCAAACTCGACCTGACCGAACTGATCCCGGCGACCGGTGTAAATGCCCTGGCTCAACGGGTTATCGGCAATCTGCCGGGCGCGCTCGGTCAATGCCGTCAGCGGGCGCAACAACATCCCGACACCGATGGCCGTCAAAGCACTGCCCACGACAAACGCCAGCACCCCGAAAACCTGTGAGGTGGGGCTCAGCCACGTCTCGACGCCCACCACACAGGCCAACACCACACTGAACAACGCCGACACCTTGAGGTTCAGACCGAGCACAGGCAGTCGCTGCAACAGCGGCACCCGACCACTGCGAAGTTGTGTGTAGGCTTTTTCCGCGGCTTCGATCTGCCGAACCGAGGGCCTGGTTCGAACCGACTGATACTCCACAGCCTGACCATCCTGTGTCACTGGCGTGGCGTAGGCGCTCACCCAATAGTGATCGCCATTCTTGCAACGATTCTTCACCAGCCCCATCCACGAACGGCCACTTTTAAGGGTCTGCCACATATGGGCGAAGGCCGCCGCCGGCATGTCCGGATGGCGCAGCAGGTTATGCGTGGAGCCCAGCAATTCCTCGCGGCTGTAGCCGCTGATCTTGATGAAGTCGTGGTTGGCGTAGGTGATCGCGCTGGTCAGATCGGTGGTCGAGAGAATGTTCGCTTCTGCCGCAACGTCAACGTTACGACCGGTCACCGGGAGGTTGATCTTCATGGAAAGCGCGCTCGTTTTATGGAAAGAGTCGGCAGGGTTGCTGACTCTAAGCGCACTGACTCCACAAACGTTGATCTGGCTCAGGCAATGAGCACTTAGCCATCACCCAACGGTTGATCAAGGAGGGTGATGGCCCTACAGGGAAGGATCAGACGGTGGCGACCGCCAGGCATTCGACTTCCACCCGAGCGTCCAAAACCAGTTTACTGGCGGCGAAGGTGGTGCGTGCAGGCATTCGGTTCTGCGGGAAATAGTTGCGGTACACCCTGTTCATATCTGCGAAGTCGTTGATATCGGCAAGAATGATCGTGCATTTGGCCACATGCGCCAAGGACGAACCGTTACGTTGTAGTGCGCCACGCAGGTTCTCCATGGTCTGGGTCATCTGCGGGACAATGCCGCCCTCGACCAGCTTGCCATCGGCACCCGACCCGAGCACGCCAGACAGATAGAGGGTCTGGCCGATTTGCACCGCTTCGGAGAATGGGAGGTTTTCTTCAGCGGGGAAGTAGCGTGGCGAATCTGGCGCTGCGTCCGGGAAGTAGCGCTCGATGATCGCCTGGTACGGGCCATTTTGCATGATTCGCTCAAGGGCCGCATTCAGGTCATCGCGCAATGCGGTGTCGGTTTTGCGCACGGCCATGGCCACGCCACTGCCGAGCATCGGATCCATGAGAGCGGAGCCGACAAAGGCAAACGCTTGCCCTTGAGGCTGACTCAACAAGGCCAGGTTGATTTCAATCGAGTCTTGCAACGTGGCATCGATTTCACCCGCTAACAGGCTGTCGATCAAATGATTGTTGAAATTGAAACTGCGCACCGTTACTCCTGCCGGGGCCCAGCGTGCTTTTGCGAAAGCTTCGCGACTGGTGCCCGCCAGGACACCGATCCGTTTGCCCTTGAGTGATTGCGCGTCCGGTTGCAGCTTCGAGCCCCCGCGAGCCACCAGGTGACTACTCAAGGGATACAGATCGTTGGTGAAATCGATCCGCTCGCGACGCGCGGGTGTAGCGGTCATCGGCATGATGACATCAAATTTCCCGGCTTCCAGCGCATGGATGTTGGTGGCGTAGTCCTGATCGACCCAGACACAGCGCGCCTTGAGTTCGGCACACAGCGCATTGCCCAGCTCGATGTTCAAACCGACCAGCTCACCTTTGTCGTTTCGACTCTCGAAGGGTGGAACCAGCGCTTCGACTCCGAAACGGATCTGTGGATCGACCGCAGTCGAGACACACCCGGTGGTCAGAACCACCAGCGACAAAGCAGAGAGGATTTTTACCAGCGACATTTCGGTGACCTTCATCAAGCATTCAGGGACATGAATACTTCACGAGTGGCCACCGACGTTTCCAGAGGACGAATCGCTCATCCTTGTGAGAACCGTCTCAGTCTCAGAAAGAACTTTTACCGGGTAAAAAGCGCCGGACGGTCAGCGTTTGCCCATCGAGCGACGAGTGCCGGGAGGCGCTGCACCGGGGGTCTTGGTGTGGCCGTTCTTGGCGCCGTTCTTGTACCAGGGCTGGCTGGCGGTTTTCGCAGCGGCCAGTTCACCCGGTTTGAACGGGAACTTGAACGCCGGGATCGCGGCTTTGGTTTCGCTGTCTGCGCTGGAGTCGACGCTGTCTGGCAGGTCTGCCTGGTCGTCGCTCAAGGCGTCGGCAACCGGCGGTTGTGTCGGGGAAGTCATGAAAGCTCCGGGTGATGCAATAGAGTCGGGCCCGGTCAGCGAGCCGCGAAAGGCGGCAGTATACCTGTCTCGGGAGCTGCAAGCTTCAAGCCCCGAGCGAGTCCGTCGGGTTTTGTAGCGACTGCCATCGCGAGCAGGCTCGCTCCCACAGGGGTTCGGCGTCGATCACAACCGATCCAGTGTGGGAGCGAGCCTGCTCGCGATGGGACCAATGCAGGCAGCAGCTATTTGGGGCAGACTCGCTATCAGAGTCCGGTCAGCCGTTATTTCACGCAGCTCAACAATTGCGATGTGCTCTCCACCAATTGCGCCAACAACGCTTCATCCTCATCCATATAACCTTCGTACTCCGCCAGGTTGCGCCGCTCATGGCACAAGGCGAATAGCCGAACCTGCACTTTGCTCACATCAGCTGTATGAACCAGGCACTGGAACACCAGATATCGTTTATCGGAACGGTAGCCACACAAACGCAGGGCCGTGAGCGCCATGGCATGGGCAGCGTTGTAAGCCAGATCGAATCGACTCGCGAAAGACAGCGAAGAAGCTTGCGCATCATTCAGACGATCGACAGCCGAACGCATCAACCCTTCGCACTCCTTGCGATCCGGCGGCTCGGCTTTGAGTCCACCGCTACGTAACAGGTTCTCCAGATTCTCGTTGCTGCCCATCCTTGGACTCCAAAGGGTTTTCTCCCATCAGGTTGATCTTGTCCTGCTGCGCTACCCGCACGACAAAACTGTTTTCAGCAGCCAGTTTCGCCCCCCAGTCATCGAGGGTGTAGAGCGTGGGGTTGAGGGTGCGGCCCAATTGTTCTTCCACAGGTATAAGCCGCTCCATTACCTCACTGTAGTGCAGGCCTTCACCGATCAGCATGAGATCAATGTCACTGGATGCGTTTGCCTGACCCTTGGCGATGGAGCCATACACGAATGCCCAGATGATCTGCTCTGAAAATGTCTGGAGAGCTTGACGCAGAGGCTCGGCAATGCCGAACGTTTTGCGGGCGATGCCCAACAGTTCGGCATAAATCGGACAGGCAGGATTGGCCTGGTAGTGAGTCTGGTTGCCCAGCCGGGTCATGGTCAGTATTCCCGCGCGCTGCAACCGATCCAGCTCACGCATCAGGTTGCCTTTACCGACTTGAGCCCAGCGAGCGATCTCGTTGGCGTAGAAACTTTGGTCAGGTTTGCCGAATAACAGGCCCAGCACTTTTTGCTGAGTGGCCGTGAACAAGGCTTCGCTGAGAGAAAGGTTTTTCACAGTGACAACCAATAAGTCCCAAAAAGGGAACGATAGGTCCCTTTTTGGGACTTATCAAGCCATATGATTCACAACGCACCAAACTGACAGCGCCGTCAGTTAGCTGTCACCTTCCTGACCGGCGAACAGGTTTATAAAGGAAGGTATAACCCTGACAAAACTCCGACCATCCAGCCCCGGCGCCCCACTCGCATGCGAATTCAGAAAAAAACCGCCTTCATCGCAGGTCTGCTGATTGCCCTCGCAGCGCTGGGCACCTGGTACCTCACCAAACCTGCCACGGCGAAACTCGCAGCCCCCACCGCCATCCCGGTGCGCGTGGTCAATGTGGCCGAAAAAGACGTCCCTCGTTACGTCAGCGGCATCGGCTCGGTGCTGTCCCTGCACAGCGTCGTGGTGCGCCCGCAAATCGACGGTATCCTCACCAAAATCCTGGTCAAGGAAGGCCAACTGGTCAACAAAGGTGACCTGCTGGCCACCATCGACGACCGCTCGATCCGCGCCAGCCTCGACCAGGCCCGCGCGCAACTGGGCGAAAGCCAGGCGCAGCTGCAAGTGGCGCTGGTCAACCTCAAGCGCTACAAACTGCTGAGTGTCGACGATGGCGTGTCCAAGCAGACTTACGATCAGCAGCAAGCCCTGGTCAACCAGCTCAAGGCCACTGCCCAAGGCAATCAGGCGTCGATCGACGCCGCTCAGGTGCAGCTTTCCTACACACAGATCCGCTCCCCGGTCACCGGCCGCGTCGGGATTCGCACGGTAGACGAAGGAAACTTCCTGCGCATGACCGACACCCAAGGCCTGTTCACGGTGACCCAGATCGACCCGATCGCCGTGGAGTTTTCCCTGCCGCAGCAAATGCTGCCAACCTTGCAAGGCCTGATCGGCGACCCACAACGTGCGCAAGTAAAGGCCTACATCGGCGCCGATACCGATGGCGAAACCGGCAACCTGCTGGGTGAAGGTCATCTGACCCTGATCGACAACCAGATCAACGCCAACACCGGCACCATCCGCGCCAAGGCTGAATTCAATAACCCAGGGCAAAAGCTCTGGCCGGGTCTGTTGGTGACGGTAAAAATTCAGACAGCGCTGGAAAAAGATGCGCTGGTGGTACCGCCCACCGTCGTACAACGTGGGCTCGATCAACACTTCGTCTACCGGGTCAACGGTGACAAGGTCGAAACCGTCCAGGTGCAGATGGTCTATCAAGGCAGCGGTCAGGACATCATCAAAGGGGTGAAACCCGGCGACATATTGGTCAGCGACGGCCAGTCGAGACTCAAGCCCGGTTCGACGGTCCAGGTACTGACCGAGCCTGCGCAAGTGGTCCAATCGGAGCCTAAACCATGAAGGGCCACGGCTCGGTTTCCGCATGGTGCATCGATCATCCGGTCGCGACGATCCTGCTGACCTTTGCCCTCGTATTGCTCGGTGTCATCGCCTTTCCGCGACTGCCGATCGCGCCATTGCCGGAAGCCGAATTCCCGACCATCCAGGTGGCCGCGCAACTCCCCGGCGCCAGCCCGGAGACCATGGCTTCATCGGTGGCCACGCCCCTTGAAGTGCAATTCAGCGCCATCCCCGGCGTGACCCAGATGACGTCGAGCAGCGCCTTGGGCTCGACCAACCTGACCCTGCAATTCACCCTCGACAAAAGCATCGACACCGCCGCTCAGGAAGTCCAGGCCGCGATCAACACCGCCGCCGGCAAACTGCCCAAGGACATGCCGACCCTGCCGACCTGGCGCAAGGTCAACCCGGCCGACAGCCCGGTGCTGATCCTCAGCGTCAACTCGACCCAAATGCCCGGCACCGAACTCAGCGACTTGGTGGAAACCTTGCTCTCCCGTCAGATCAGTCAGATCGACGGTGTAGGCCAAATCAACATCACCGGTCAGCAACGTCCGGCGATCCGCGTTCAAGCCTCGGCTGACAAACTAGCTGCCATCGGCCTGACCCTGGCGGACATTCGTCTGGCGATCCAGAACACCAGCCTCAACCTGGCCAAAGGTGCGTTGTATGGCGAGTCGAGCATTTCGACGCTGTCGACCAACGACCAGTTGTTCCATCCTGAGGAATACAGCCAACTCATCGTTTCCTACAAGGACGGTGCCCCAGTTCACCTGAAGGATGTGGCCAAAGTCGTCAACGGTTCGGAAGATGCCTACGTGCAAGCCTGGGCCGGTGATAAGCCTGGGGTGAACCTGGTGATTTCCCGGCAACCGGGCGCCAACATCGTCGAAACCGTGGATCGCATTCAGGCCGCCTTGCCCGGCCTCGAAGCCATGCTGCCGGCGTCAGTGCAGGTCAAAGTGCTGGTCGACCGCACCCAGACCATCCGCGCCTCGCTGCACGAAGTGGAAGTCACCCTGCTGATCGCGATCATGCTGGTGGTGGCGGTGATGGCGCTGTTCCTGCGCCAGTGGTCGGCGACCCTGATCGTGTCCGCCGTGTTGGGTGTTTCGCTGGTCGCCAGTTTCGCCCTGATGTACATCATGGGTTTCAGCCTGAACAACCTGACGCTGGTAGCGATCGTGGTGGCCGTGGGGTTTGTGGTCGACGATGCGATTGTGGTGGTGGAGAACATTCACCGTCACCTTGAGGCTGGTGACGGCATGCGCGAGGCGGCAATCAAAGGTGCCGGCGAGATTGGTTTCACCGTGGTCTCCATCAGCTTTTCGCTGGTGGCGGCGTTTATTCCGTTGCTGTTCATGGGCGGCGTGGTCGGGCGACTGTTCAAGGAATTCGCCCTGACCGCCACTTCGACGATCATGATTTCGGTGGTGGTCTCGCTAACCTTGGCGCCGACGCTCGCCGCGCTGTTCATGCGCGCGCCGGTGCATCACGCCCACAGCAAACCCACGTTTGGCGAACGCTTGCTGGCAGGCTATGAAAAACTTCTGCGCCGCGCCCTCGCCCACCAGAAGCTGATGATCGGGGTGTTCTGCCTGTCCCTCGGTCTGGCCATCGCCGGGTACATCTTCATCCCCAAAGGCTTCTTCCCCGTGCAGGACACCGGGTTTGTCCTCGGCACCACCGAAGCCGCCGCCGATATTTCCTACGGCGACATGGTAAAAAAACACCTCGCGATGGCTGAAATCGTCGCCGCGGATCCGGCGGTTCAAGCGTTTTCCCACTCGGTCGGCGTCTCTGGCAGTAACCAGACCATCGCCAACGGTCGCTTCTGGATCTCCCTGAAAAAACGCGGCGACCGCGACGTCTCCGCCAGCCAGTTCATTGACCGGATTCGTCCGCAACTGATGAAAGTCCCGGGCATCGTGCTGTACCTGCGCGCCGGCCAGGACATCAACCTCAGCTCCGGCCCGAGTCGCGCTCAGTACCAATACGTGCTCAAGAGCAACGACGGCGCGACGCTCAGCACTTGGACCCAACGCCTCACGGAAAAGCTGCGCAGCAACCCGGCCTTCCGCGACATCTCCAATGACCTGCAACTGGGCGGCAGCATCACCCATATCAGCATCGACCGCAGCGCCGCCGCGCGTTTCGGCCTGACCGCCAGCGATGTCGACGAAGCGCTGTACGACGCCTTCGGCCAGCGCCAGATCAACGAATTCCAGACCCAGATCAACCAGTACAACGTGATCCTGGAGCTGGACACCAAGCAACGTGGCAAGGCCGAAAGCCTCAACTATTTCTACCTGCGCTCGCCCCTGAGCGGGGAAATGGTGCCGCTGTCGGCCCTGGCGAAATTCGATGCGCCGACCGTCGGCCCGCTGTCCATCGCCCATGATGGCATGTTCCCGGCCGCCAACCTGTCGTTCAACCTCGCGCCCGGTGTGGCGTTGGGCGATGCCGTCATCATGCTCAACCAGGCCAAAGCCGAAATCGGCATGCCGGCGGCCATGAGCGGCAACTTCCAGGGTGCGGCGCAGGCCTTCCAGAGTTCGCTGGCCAGCCAGCCATGGCTGATTCTGGCGGCGCTGGTGGCGGTGTACATCATTCTCGGCGTGCTCTACGAGAGCTTCGTCCATCCATTGACCATCATCTCGACGCTGCCGTCAGCGGGGCTCGGGGCGGTGATCATGTTGTGGATTTGCGGGCAGGACTTTTCGATCATGGCGCTGATCGGGTTGGTGCTATTGATCGGGATCGTGAAGAAAAACGGCATTCTGATGATCGACTTCGCCCTCGAAGCCCAGCGCAAAGGTGGCCTGCCACCGGAAGAAGCGATTTACCAGGCCTGTATCACGCGGTTCCGGCCAATCATCATGACCACCCTCGCTGCCCTGCTCGGCGCCCTGCCGCTGATGCTCGGTTACGGCACCGGCGCCGAACTGCGCCAGCCCTTGGGGATCGCGGTGGTTGGCGGCTTGCTGGTGAGCCAGGCGCTGACGCTGTTTACCACTCCGGTCATATACTTGTGGCTTGAGCGGCTGTTCCATCGGCCCGAACCAGCACCATTGCCGGCGCTGGCGACCACAGACTGAGGCGGGGTCATGCGCGTTCTGATTATCGAAGACGAGGAAAAAACCGCGGATTATCTGCACCGCGGTCTGACAGAACAGGGATACACCGTGGACCTGGCGCGCGATGGCGTCGAAGGCCTGCATCTGTCGCTGGAGAGCGACTACGCGGTGATCGTCCTCGACGTGATGTTGCCGGGCCTCGATGGCTTCGGTGTACTGCGCGCATTGCGTGCGCGCAAGCAAACCCCGGTGATCATGCTCACCGCCCGCGAGCGTGTGGAAGACCGCATCAAAGGCCTGCGCGATGGCGCCGACGATTACCTGGGCAAACCGTTTTCCTTCCTTGAACTGGTGGCGCGCCTGCAAGCGCTGACACGCCGCAGCGGTGGCCATGAACCAGTGCAAGTGAGCATCGCCGACCTGTGGATCGATTTGATCAGCCGCAAGGCCACCCGCGCCGGCACTCGTCTGGACCTGACCGCCAAGGAGTTCTCGCTGCTTAGCGTGCTGGCCCGTCGGCAAGGTGAAATCCTCTCGAAAACGGCGATTGCCGAAATGGTCTGGGACATCAATTTCGACAGCGACGCCAACGTCGTCGAAGTCGCGATCAAACGCCTGCGGGCCAAGCTCGACGGGCCGTTTGACGAGAAACTGCTGCACACGATTCGTGGCATGGGTTATGTGCTGGAGAGCCGCGGTGTCCAGTAATTCGATTGCGCTGCGCCTGAGCGGGATGTTTACGCTGGTGGCGCTGCTGGTGTTTTTGTTGATCGGCTGGGCGTTGTACCAGCAGGTCGATAAAGGCTTGGGCCTGTTGCCCGAAGCAGAGCTGGACGCGCGTTACAGCGTGCTCGAATCCACGGTCGGACGTTACGGCACCCCCGAGCATTGGGTGAAGATCAACAACAAGCTCAAGCTGCTCGGCGAAGAAGACAAGCGCATCAGTTTCTGGATCATCAGCGGCGATCCACACTACGAATACGGCAACCTGACGCCGCAGATCCGCGCCTTTGCCGAAGGGCCGCTGGGCATGCGCGACCTGAATCTGCCGGACCAGCCTTACCCGCTGAAAGTGCTGGTCAGCCAGTTCCCGGCCAAGGACCAACGTCCGCCGCTGCGCTTCATGATCGGCATCGATACCGAGACGTTTCTGCAGACTCAGCACCATTTATTGATTGCGCTGATCAGTCTGGCGATTATTGGTGTGCTGCTGGCCTCGGCCCTCGGTTATTGGGTGGCGCGGATCGGCCTCAAGCCATTGATCAAGTTGTCCCAGGAAGCCCAGCGACTGGCGCCCCCCTTGCGCTCCGGGCGTCTGCGATTGTCGTCGTTGCCGCCGGAACTCAATCAGTTCGTCAACTCGTTCAACTCCACGCTGGAGCGGGTCGAACAGGCCTACTCGCGCCTTGAATCGTTCAACGCCGACGTCGCCCACGAACTGCGCTCGCCGCTGACCAACCTGATCGGCCAGACCCAGGTGGCGCTGACTCGCGGACGTTCGGCCGAGCATTACTTCGAAGTGCTGCAATCAAACCTCGAAGAGCTGGAACGACTGCGTTCGATCATCAACGACATGCTGTTCCTCGCCAGTGCCGATCAGGGCAGCAAGGCCACCAAACTGACGTCTACCTCACTGGCCGATGAAGTGGCGACGACGTTGGAGTACCTGGATTTCATCCTCGAAGACGCGCAGGTTCAGGTGCAGGTCAGTGGTGATGCGCAGGTGCGGATCGAGATTGCTCACCTGCGCCGGGCGTTGATCAACTTGTTGAGCAATGCGGTGCAGCACACAGAACCCGGGCAAGTGATTCAGGTGCGGATCGAGGTCGAGGAGCATCAGGTCAGCATTGGTGTGGCGAACCCGGGTTCGCCGATTGCCAGCGAGCACCTGCCGCGCCTGTTCGAGCGTTTCTATCGGGTCGATGCCTCGCGCAGCAACAGCGGCAACAACCACGGCCTGGGGCTGGCGATCGTCAAGGCGATTGCGCTGATGCATGGCGGTGATGTATTCGTGCGCAGCGATCACGGCATGAATACCTTCGGCATCCACCTCCCCGTCTGACCGTTACCTAAAAGATCGCAGCCTTCGGCAGCTCCTACAGAGGAACGCATTCCAACTGTAGGAGCTGCCGAAGGCTGCGATCTTTGCTCTTATTGCAACAGTCCTTTCATGAATCCACTCTTTTTCCCTTCTCTAAAGCCCCTTATCTTTGCCGCACCAAACAGCACTTGCCAAGCAAGAAGGTTTTAAAGATGTCCAACACTATGGGTATTGCCAGCGCTTTCGTTTTGTCCTCGTTGTTCCTCTCCCCGCTCGCCATGGCTGAAGAGTCGCAGACCTTCGTCACGCACAACGCAGCGCGCGCCGCGGCGTTCGACGAGTATCAGAGCGAAATGACGGCCAAGGCGCCAGACGCTGCGCAACCCCCTCAAGCGTCGACCATTCAGGCCCAGCCACGGGTCGAGAAAGACAGCTGATCCAGCGTCTTCGCTCTGTTTCCCTCGACACTTTTCATCGGCTCTTCCCTTTGAAAAGTTGTCTTCAAGCCGCTGCTATCAGCGGCTTTTTTTCGTCACTACACCGACGGTTCATTGCAGCAGCTGCAACGATGGATGTCCTCGTGAATAGAGGCAGATGAATAGCGGGGGTCGTCGACTACCCGTTCAATGTCTTCTAAGCTTCAATAAGTAAAAGGCCAGCACGTTTTGCTGGCCTTTTTTTTGTACGGGATTTATACAGGCGCTGTGAACGCACCGGTTTCTGGGACTCTGCCCGATTCTTGCAAAAGAACTTTCATAACGCCTCATTAGCAGAAGTCAGAACCATGAGTGTGAGCAGTGCGATATCTCTCTTTCCGATCCGTTCGACGCGATCAGAACGACTTCTGGTTCTCAGCAGTTTGCTGTTGGTGATTGCCATCCTGAGCATCGTCGCCTTCCTGCTGATCCGTGAACGCGCCAATGCCGAACTGTCGGCCACTCGCTCAGCCTCCAATATCGTGCAATTGATCGACGCCGACGTGCTGCGCAATGTCGAACTCTATGACTTGTCCTTGCTCGGTTTGATCGCCGCCTCGCAGCGTGAAGACCTGAAAGCCGTTTCCCCGGCCATCCGCCATTTGGCCTTGTTCGACCGCGCCACCGCTGCGCCATACAAGGGCGATATTTTGTTGCTCGACAAACAGGGCAACGTGACTGCCGACTCGGCCTCGGTGGAACCCAGAAAAGGAAACTTTGCCGACCGCGAATACTTCCAGTCCCATGTGAACAATCGCGACCCGAGCATGTTCATCAGCCGCCCCTTCCGCTCCAGGCAGGCCGAACATGAGTGGCGCATCAGTTTCAGTCGCCGGGTCAGCGGCACACAGGGCGAATTCCTCGGGGTGGCCGAAGCGGCCATGCGCTTGAGTTACTTCGATCAGTTGTTCAATAGTTTGAGTATCGGTCGTGACAGCTCGGTCAACCTGATCAGCACCGATGGAATTCTTCTGGCCCAGGAGCCTCGTCTGGCCGAAGAGCTGATCGGCAAGGACTTCAGCAACCGCCCCAACTTCCAGCGCATCGTCAAAGAAGGCAACGGTAGTTTCACCGGTGTTTCAAGCCGCTACCAGGATGAGCGCCTGTACACGTTCTCAAGGGTCGGCAACTTGCCGTTGATCGTCATTGTGGCGCTGTCCAGTGATGAGGTGTTTGCGTCATGGAAGCGCACGGCGGTGGTGGTCAGCCTTGCGACCATCGCGCTGTGCGTCAGCCTGCTGTGGCTGACCTGGTTGCTCAGCCGGGAATTGCGCCTGCGTCATCACGCCGAGCAGGAACTGGCGCAACTGGCGGCCACCGATGCCTTGACCGGCCTGGCCAACCGCCGAACGCTGGATCAGGCCCTGCGCCATGAGTGGTTTCGCGCCCAACGGTCTGGCCAGCCGCTGTCAGTGCTGATGATCGATGCTGATCACTTCAAAGCGTTCAACGATCGCCATGGCCATCAGGGCGGCGACGATGCCCTGCGGTCACTGGCCAAGGTCATCAGTGCTCACGTCCGACGACCGGCTGACCTGGTCGCTCGTTATGGCGGCGAGGAGTTTTCGGTGATTCTTGCGGAAACCGACGGCGCGGGGGCGCAGCAGATTGCCGAGCACATCCGTGCAGCGGTGGAGCAGTTGCCGTTGGTAGAAAGTGCCGAATCGCCGATGACTGTCAGTATTGGGATCAGCACCTGGACGACGGCGAAAGAGATCATCTTGGAGCAGTTGCTGTTTGCCGCGGACAAAGCGCTGTATCAGGCCAAGGAGGGTGGGCGTAATCGGGTGGTTAGCGCGGACTAAAGCAAGATCAAAAGATCGCAGCCTTCGGCAGCTCCTACATTTTGAATGCGTTTCCCTGTAGGAGCTGCCGAAGGCTGCGATCTTTTGATCTTCTGGTGCCAAGACATAAAAAAAGGCCACCCGAAGGTAGCCTTTAAAAAACTAGAGAGGTTTTTTACTTACACGGCCGCGACGGGACGCATGTAAGAGATCGGTGCAGTGCTGGCGTCTTCGAAAGTCACGACTTCCCAAGCATCTGTCTGCTCAATCAACTTGCGCAGCAGCTGGTTGTTCAATGCATGTCCGGACTTGAAGCCCTTGAACTCACCAATCAGGCTATTGCCCAGCAGGTAGAGGTCACCAATTGCATCGAGGATCTTGTGCTTCACGAATTCGTCTTCATAGCGAAGGCCGTCTTCGTTCAGTACACCATCCGCGTCGACCACAATAGCGTTTTCAACGCTGCCGCCGAGTGCGAGGTTGTGCTTGCGCAGGTACTCGATGTCACTCATGAAACCAAAGGTACGGGCGCGGCTGACTTCTTTTACGAACGAAGTGCTGGAAAAATCCACGCTTGCACTTTGTGTGCGGTCACGGAAAACCGGGTGATCGAAATCGATCTCGAAGCTCACTTTGAAACCTTCGAAAGGGACGAAAGTGGCGCGCTTGTCGCCGTCTTCCACTGTCACTTCCCGCAGGATCCGGATGAACTTCTTGGCTGCGTCCTGTTCTTCCAGGCCGGCCGATTGAATCAGAAATACGAAGGGTCCAGCGCTACCATCCATGATCGGAACTTCGGACGCGGAGAGCTCGACGTAGGCGTTATCGATGCCCAGGCCAGCCATGGCCGAGAGCAAGTGCTCCACCGTATCCACTTTGGTGTCACCACTGACCAATGTGGTCGACATCGTGGTTTCACCAACGTTTTCCGCGCGGGCAGGAATCTGCACCACAGGGTCGAGGTCGGCACGAACAAACACAATGCCGGTGTCGATAGGTGCAGGCTTGAGGGTCAGGTATACCTTCTCCCCGGAGTGCAGGCCTACACCTGTAGCACGGATAATATTTTTCAGTGTGCGTTGTTTAATCATGGCTTGGGCCGCTTCAGCGCAAATTGCGAACTGGTATCAACAAAGGCTGGCGATGATAGCAGACCAGACCTTTGCTGAACACCAATCACCTTCATAGCCCTGATACATTCCATTAATCGGCCTGACGACGCAGGAAAGCCGGGATATCCAGGTAGTCCAGGTCATCTTGCGGATTCATCTTCGCGGCAGTCGCAGCACCGGCCTGAGCCTGGTTGCGCATGACGGTCGGACGGTCCAGGTCACGGTAGTTCACCGCTGGCGCTTCCTGACGAGCGGGAGCCGATTGTTGCGGCTGGGAGGCCATGGAGGTGTGAACGGTGTTGTCGATGACCTTCACAGGCTTCTCGATTTTCGCGCCCAGACCAGTGGCAACCACAGTCACGTGCAACTCATCGCGCATGTCCGGATCGATAACGGTACCGACCTTGACCATCGCGTGCTCGGAAGCAAAGGCTTCGATGATGCTACCCACATCCGAGTACTCACCCAGAGACAGGTCAGGACCGGCGGTGATGTTCACCAGGATGCCGCGTGCGCCTTGCAGGTTCACGTCTTCCAGCAGCGGGTTGCGAATGGCCGCTTCGGTGGCCTCACGTGCACGGTTCGGACCGCTGGCGCAGCCAGTGCCCATCATCGCCATGCCCATTTCGCTCATCACGGTACGCACGTCGGCAAAGTCGACGTTGATCATGCCTGGACGCTTGATGATGTCGGAGATACCGCGAACGGCACCGGCCAGTACATCGTCGGCCTTGGCGAAAGCCGACAAGAGGCTTGCGTCTTTACCAAGGATGGTCAGCAGCTTCTCGTTGGGAATGGTGATCAACGAGTCGACGCTTTCAGACAGCAGACGAATACCTTCGTCAGCGATCTGCATACGCTTGCGACCTTCGAACGGGAACGGACGAGTCACCACCGCAACGGTGAGAATCCCCATTTCCTTGGCCACTTCAGCAATGATCGGCGCAGCACCGGTACCGGTACCACCGCCCATGCCGGTGGTGATGAACACCATGTTGGTGCCCTGCAGGACTTCGGCAATGCGCTCACGGTCTTCGAGAGCGGCCTGACGACCTACTTCAGGGTTGGCGCCAGCGCCGAGACCTTTGGTCACGCCGGTGCCCAGTTGCAGGATGGTCCGCGCGCCGATGGATTTCAGCGCCTGGGCATCAGTGTTGGCGCAGATGAATTCAACGCCTTCAATGTTGCTCTTGACCATGTGATTGACAGCGTTGCCGCCGCCTCCGCCAACACCGATAACTTTAATAACCGGGCTTGCGGGGATGTTGTCTACGAGTTCGAACATTTTCCCTCTCCTTTCATTTCTCTAGTTTTTTCGCCTACTGCCTGTATCTACAACGGTGCTGCGGTAAATCTTTAGAAATTGCCTTGTACCCAGCTCTTGATGCGATCGAGCAAGGCGGCTTTCGGTTCTTCGTTGTTGTAACTGTCGCGGCTGCTGATGCCCGAGAACGAAATCCCGTCGGACTGCTTCTGCAGGCCGTACATCAACAGGCCAACGCCGGTGGAATAAATCGGGTTGCGGACCACGTCATCCAGGCCCTTGACGCCATGGGGCACGCCCAGGCGGACCGGCATGTGGAAGATTTCTTCGGCCAGTTCGACCGCGCCTTCCATTTTCGAAGTACCGCCGGTCAGCACGATGCCGGCCGGGATCAGGTCTTCGTAGCCGCTGCGACGCAGCTCGGCCTGGATCAGCGTGAACAGCTCGTCGTAACGCGGCTCGACCACTTCGGCCAGTGCCTGGCGGGACAGCTCGCGCGGTGGACGGTCGCCAACGCTTGGAACCTTGATGGTTTCACCGGCACCGGCCAGTTTGGCCAGGGCGCAGGCGTAGCGAATCTTGATTTCTTCGGCGTACTGGGTCGGGGTGCGCAACGCCATGGCGATGTCGTTGGTCACCTGGTCGCCCGCAATCGGGATCACCGCGGTGTGACGGATCGCGCCTTCGGTGAAGATCGCGATGTCGGTGGTGCCGCCGCCGATGTCCACCAGGCACACGCCCAGCTCTTTCTCGTCATCGGTCAGGACCGAATACGCGGACGCCAGTTGCTCGAGAATGATGTCGTCGATTTCCAGACCGCAGCGGCGCACGCATTTTTCAATGTTCTGTGCGGCGTTGACGGCGCAGGTGACCACGTGGACCTTGGCTTCCAGACGCACGCCGGACATGCCCAGCGGCTCACGAACGCCTTCCTGGTTATCGATCACGTAATCCTGCGGCAGGGTGTGCAGCACGCGCTGGTCAGCCGGGATTGCCACGGCCTGGGCGGCGTCGAGCACGCGCTCAAGGTCGGCGGAGCTGACTTCGCGATCCCGAATCGCCACGATGCCGTGGGAGTTCAGGCTGCGGATGTGATTGCCGGCCACGCCGACGAACGCCGAGTGGATGCGGCAACCGGCCATCAGCTGCGCTTCTTCGATCGCGCGCTGGATCGACTGCACGGTGGACTCGATGTTCACCACCACGCCCTTCTTCAGGCCGCGGGACGGATGAGTGCCGATCCCGACGATTTCCAGCGTGCCGTCGTCCGAGACCTCGCCTACCAGCGCCACCACCTTGGAGGTGCCGATATCGAGACCGACGATCATTTTGCCGCTTTGCACGTTTGCCATGGGTCCTGCCTCTTCTTAATTCTTCGCGACAGCGGGTTGGGCTGTCGTGGGCGCTACAGGTTCCCGCCAGCCAACAGCGAGGCCGTTGGCGTAGCGCAGATCGATGCGCGCAATGTTCGTAATCTGTTCTTTGAGCGTCTTGTCATAGATGGCAATGAAGCGGCGCATCTTTTCCACCAGGTTGCCGCGTCCCAGCAGCAGTTCGATTCCCGGGCCCGCGCTGCCGGCGCCGGTGGTCAGGAACCAGCTGCCTCGTTCACGCAACTCCAGGCGTGCAATCGAGAAGCCCAACGGCCTGAGCATCTGGCTCAGCACCTGGTATTGCTGCATCACTTGCTGTTGAGCCCGTTGTGGGCCGAACAGCTGTGGCAAGTGTTCGTAGTTCGCCAGCTCACGCGGGGTGAACGCCTGCCCCTGGTTGTTCAACAGCGATTCATCGCCCCAACGGGCCACCGGCAGTTGTTCTTCCAGGCGGATCACCACTTGATCCGGCCATACCCTGCGCACTTCGGCGTGGGCAATCCATGGCATCTGTTCCAGCTCGGTGCGCATGCTCGCCAGGTCGATGGTGAAGAAGCTCGACGCCACGTACGGGGCGATCCGCTGCTGCACCGCTTGCTGGCTGATGTAACTCAGGTCGCCCTGCACCGCGACCTTGGTGATCGGCCGGTCGGCGTACGGCAGCAAACGCTGTGCGCCTTCGTAAGTGCCGAACCCCAGCGCGACCAGCAACACGGGCCAGAACAGGCTTTTGAGAAAACCAAAATTGGCTTTCGGCAGGCGCGCGGACATCGGCTCTTTGGCCACCATTCGGCTGGCACCCCGCGGCACCGGCTTGCGGCCGGGTGCGGGTGGCTGATGTCTTAACTGTGCGCCTTGCATGTTCTTAACCTCTTGCCTCAACACTCGCGGCCAGAATCGCCAGTACCAGTTGCTGGAAATCCAGGCCGGCAGCACGGGCCGCCATCGGCACCAGACTGTGATCGGTCATGCCCGGTGCGGTGTTGACTTCCAGGAACCAGAACTGCCCGTCGGCGTCCTGCATCACGTCTGCCCTGCCCCAACCGGCGATACCCAGCGCCTCACAGGCTTTCGCCGTGAGGTCCATCAGTTCTTTTTCCTTGTTTCTGTCGAGCCCGCACGGGATCCGGTACTGGGTATCGGAAGCCACGTACTTGGCGTCGTAGTCATAGAAACTGTGCGTCGTGCCCAGGGCAATCGGTGGCAACACCTGGTCACGCAGGGTGGCGATGGTGAACTCCGGACCTTGAATCCATTGCTCAACCAACACTTGCGAATCGTAGGTACTGGCCGCTTTCCACGCGTCGATCAACGCAGGAGAGGAAGTCACTTTGGCCATCCCGATACTTGAACCTTCATGAGCCGGTTTGACGATCAATGGGAAGCCCAGTTCCGTCGCCGCCGAAATACAATCGGCCTCGGAACTCAGCACCGCGTGGCGTGGCGTCGGAATGCCGAGGCTGTGCCAGACCTGCTTGGTACGCAGCTTGTCCATGGCCAGTGCCGAGGCCAGGATGCCGCTACCGGTGTACGGAATGCCCAGGCATTCCAGCAGGCCTTGCATGCTGCCGTCTTCACCGCCACGACCGTGGAGAATGATGAAGGCGCGGTCGATCTTTTCGTTCAGCAGTCGCTGCAACAGGTCATCGCCCACGTCGAGGCCGAACGCGTCCACACCGGCACTTAGCAGCGCGTCGAGAACAGCGTTACCCGACTTCAGGGACACCTCACGCTCGGCACTCTTGCCGCCGAACAGCACGGCGACGCGGCCGAAGTCTTTCGGCGCGATCGTGGAGACGAGGTTGGCGTAAGCAGCAGTCATTTCAACTTCCCCACGCTTGGCGCGGCAACCGCGCCAGCGAACAACGGACTCTTCAACAGTTTTGGTGCGAGGCCGCCGATATCACCGGCGCCTTGGCACAGCAGAATGTCGCCGGCACGCAGCAGCGGCTTGACCAGCGGCGCAAGATCGACACCGCGCTCGATGTAGATCGGGTCGAGCTGACCGCGCTGGCGGATGCTGTGGCACAACTGACGGCTGTCGGCGCCCGGGATCGGCTCTTCACCGGCCGGATAGACTTCCATCAACAGCAAGACGTTGGCATCGGCCAATACCTGGACGAAATCGTCGTACAGGTCGCGAGTACGGCTGTAGCGGTGCGGCTGGTAGACCATCACCAGACGACGCTCCGGCCAGCCACCGCGCACGGCTTTGATCACGGCGGCGACTTCGGTCGGGTGGTGACCGTAGTCGTCGACCAGCATGACGTTGCCGCCCTCTACCGGCAGTTCGCCGTAGACCTGGAAGCGACGGCCGACACCCTGGAACCCGGACAAGCCCTGGACGATGGCTTCATCGCTGACGCCCTCGTCGGTGGCGATGCAAATGGTGGCCAGCGCGTTGAGCACGTTGTGGTTGCCCGGCATGTTCACCGAAACATCCAGCGGCTCGCGGTCTGGACGCAGCACAGTGAAGAAGGTCTGCATGCCTTGCTGGCGTACATTGATGGCGCGCACGTCGGCGTCTTCGCCGAAGCCGTAAGTGACGGTCGGGCGTTTGACCAGTGGCAGGATTTCACGCACCACCGGATCGTCCAGGCACACCACCGCCAGACCGTAGAACGGCAGGTTGTGAAGGAACTCAACGAAGGTTTTCTTCAGTTTGTTGAAGTCACCGTCGTAGGTCGCCATGTGATCGGCGTCGATGTTGGTGACCACGGCCACCAGCGGCTGCAAGTGCAGGAAACTGGCGTCGCTTTCGTCGGCTTCGGCGATCAGGTAGCGGCTGGTGCCGAGCTGGGCATTGGTACCCGCCGCATTCAGACGGCCACCGATGACGAATGTCGGGTCCAGGCCACCGGCGGCGAACACCGAAGCGATCAGGCTGGTGGTAGTGGTTTTGCCGTGCGTGCCGGCAACGGCGATGCCGTGGCGGTAGCGCATCAGCTCAGCCAGCATTTCTGCACGCGGCACCACCGGAATCCGGCGTTCCAGGGCGGTGGCGACTTCCGGGTTGGAGGTGTTCACGGCACTCGACGTCACCAGTACATCGGCGTTCGCGGCGTTCTCGGCACGGTGGCCGATAAAGATCTGGGCACCGAAGGATTCGAGACGCTCGGTCACCGGCGAAGCCTTCAGGTCGGAACCGGACACTTCATAGCCCAGGTTCAGCAACACCTCGGCAATCCCGCACATGCCCACGCCGCCGATACCGACGAAGTGGATGCGACGGATGCGGCGCATTTCCGGTTGCGGCATGGCTTTCTGATTCTCAACCATGGGCCACCTCCAGGCAGGTATCGACCACGTTACGGGTAGCATCGGGTTTGGCCAGGCGGCGTGCCGCGGTGGCCATCTCATTGAGTCGTTGCGGTTGCATCAGGACCTCTGTCAGGCGTGCGGCAAGATCCGTTGCGCCAGTCGTTCTTTGCGGCATCAGGAAGGCAGCGCCTTCACGGGCCAAATAATCGGCGTTGCGGGTCTGGTGATCGTCGATCGCGTGGGGCAAAGGCACCAGCATCGAGGGCAGACCGGCGGCAGCCAGTTCACTGATGGTCAGCGCGCCTGCGCGACATACCACCAGGTCGGCCCAGCCATAGGCTTGGGCCATGTCTTTGATGAAAGGCTGCACTTGCGCCTCGACGCCAGCCGCGCGATAGCGCTCTGCAGTCACTTCATCGTGGTTTTTGCCGGCCTGATGAAACACTTCCGGGCGCAGGTCGGGGGCGACTTGCGACAGGGCTTCAGGCAGCAACTTGTTCAACGGTTCTGCGCCCAGGCTTCCGCCCAGGATCAGCAAACGCGCCTTGCGACCGGCCAGGGCTGGTCGCGGTGTGTCGAGGAACAGCTCGGTGCGCACCGGGTTACCGGTGGTCCGTCGGCTGTCCGACAGGGTAAAGGTGTCGGGGAACGCTTCACAGACTCGGGCGGCCAACGGCACCAGCAACCGATTGGCGGTACCCGCCACGGCGTTCTGTTCATGAACGATCACCGGTACGCCGGCCAGTTTGGCTGCAACGCCACCAGGGCCAGTCACATAACCACCGAAGCCGACGACGCACACCGGCTGCAGCTGGCGAATGATCGCCCGCGCCTGCCAGATGGATTTGAGCAACATGAACGGTGCCTTGAGCAGGGACAATTTGCCCTTGCCGCGCAGACCGCTGGCATTGATCCGGTGCAACTCGATACCGGCCATCGGCACCAGGTCGTTCTCGATGCCGCGCGGGGTCCCGAGCCAGTGCACGGTGTAACCGCGGGCCTGGAACTCATGGGCACAGGCCAGCGCCGGGAACACGTGGCCGCCGGTGCCGCCCGCCATGATCAATACGTTAGCGCCCATGGGTCGGCTCCTCGGCGAAGTCGCTCTCATGGAACTCCATCTCTTCACTGCCCAGATGGGTTCGACTCTCCCATTCGATGCGCAGCAACAAGCCGAGACAGGCACAGCAGATCACCAACGAACTGCCGCCATAACTGAGGAACGGCAGGGTCAGGCCTTTGGTCGGTAGCAGGCCGACGTTCACCCCGATGTTGATCAGGAACTGACCAATCCACAGGAACGACAAACCATAGGCGATGTAGGCGGCGAAGAATTGCTTGGCCTTCTCGGCCCAATAACCGATGTACATGCCGCGAATACAGACAAACACGAACAGCGCGACGGTGCACAAGGAACCCACGGCGCCGAGCTCTTCGGCCAGGACCGAGAACACGAAGTCGGTGTGGGCTTCCGGCAGGTAGAACTGTTTCTGCACGCTGTTGCCCAGGCCCACGCCCAGCCATTCGCCGCGACCGAAAGCGATCAATGCTTGAGACAACTGATAGCCGGCACCGAACTGGTCAGCCCACGGATCCGCAAAGTTGGTCAGACGTGCCATTCGATACGGCTGCACTTGAATCAACAGCACCACCGCGGCGACCGCGAGCACAACCATCAAGGAAAAACGGAACAACCCGACGCCGCCGAGGAACAGCATCGCCGCAGCGGCACCCATCATCACGACGGTGGCACCGAAGTCTGGCTCCATCAGCAACAGGCCGGCCATTGGCAGCAGCACGATGAATGGCTTGAAGAAACCCATCCAGCTTTCGCGGACTTCTTTCTGACGACGCACGAGGTAACCAGCGAGGTAAATAACGACAAATACCTTGGCGATTTCCGACGGCTGAACGTTGAAGAAACTGAAACCGATCCAGCGCATCGAACCGTTCACTTCACGGCCGATCCCCGGGATGATCACCATCACCAGCAAACCGAACGCGCCGATCAGCATCAGCCAGCCCAGGCGTTGCCAGGTCGCAATCGGAATCATCATGGTGACGATGCAGGCACCCAGGCCCAACACGATATAGATGAGGTGGCGAATCATGTAATACAGGGCACTGCCCGACTGCACTGCCGCCACTTCGGTCGAAGCCGATGCAATCATGACCAACCCCAGGCCGAGCAATGCCAGGCAGCCGGCGAGCATCGGGAAGTCGAGGTCGATGCCGCGCCCGGTGATGATCGGCGACGGGTACGGCTTGATGATATTTCGCAGGCTCATGCCAAGTCCTCCACGGCGCGGACAAACTGGTGACCGCGATCTTCGTAGTTCTTGAACATGTCGAAACTGGCGCAGGCCGGTGACAGCAGCACGGCATCGCCCTTTTCTGCGATGGCGCGGCATTGCTCGACCGCTTCGATCAGCGAGTTGACGCGAATCAGTGGCACGGTGTCGCCGATGGCCTGACCGATCAGCTCGGAATCACGGCCCATCAACACCACAGCGCGGCAGTTGGCCGCCACCGGATCACGCAAATCCTTGAACTCGGCGCCCTTGCCGTCGCCGCCGGCGATCAGCACGAGTTTGCCGTCGATGTCCGCACCCAGACCTTCGATGGCCGCCAGTGCGGCACCGACGTTGGTGGCTTTGGAATCGTTGTAGTAGCTCACGCCGTCGAGGTCACGGACCCACTGGCAGCGATGTTCCAGACCGGCGAAAGTGCGCAGGCTCAAGAGCATGGCGTCGAACGGCAGGCCGACGGCGTGCCCCAGGGCCAATGCCGCCAGGGCGTTGGACTGGTTATGCGCACCGCGAATTTTCAGATCGCGCACCGGCATCAGGTTCTGGAATTCGAAGGCCAGGTATTTCTCGCCGTCTTCTTCCCGAATACCAAAGGCCTTGAAATCGGGTTTGCTCAAGCCGAAGGTCCAGCACGGCTGGCCCTCGCCCATCAACGGACGACTCAGGGCGTCCTGACGGTTGACCACAAACTGTTTGGCGCCACGGAAGATCCGATGCTTGGCCAGGTGATAGGCCGGCAGACCGCTGTAACGGTCCATGTGGTCTTCGCTGACGTTGAGCACAGTCGCCACTTCGGCACCGAGGTGGTCGGTGGTTTCCAGCTGGAAGCTCGACAGCTCCATCACGTACAGCTCGACGTCGTCGCTGAGCAGGTCCAGCGCCGGCGTGCCGAGGTTGCCGCCGACGGCGACGCGCTTGCCAGCCGCAGCCGCCATTTCGCCAACCAGCGTGGTGACGGTGCTTTTCGCGTTGGAACCGCTGATGGCGACGATCGGCGCTTTCGCGTTACGCGCGAACAACTCGATGTCACCGGACAATTTCACGCCACGGGCGGCGGCGGCCTGCAGCGCCGGGGTCGCCAGGGCCAGGCCGGGGCTCACGTAGAGCTCGTCGGCACGGCACAGAAATTCGACGTCCAGCTCGCCACAACGCACTTCCACGTGCGGATAGTCACGCTTGAGCGTGGCCAGTTCCGGTGGATTTTCCCGCGTATCGGCGACAGCAAACGACGTGCCCCGGTTCGCCAGGAAGCGAACCAGGGACATGCCGCTCTTGCCGAGGCCGACAACGATGCGGAAGTGGTCAGAAGCGATCAGAGACACTCGTTCTACCTCAGCTTCAGGGTGGCAAGGCCGACCAGTACGAGAATCACGGTGATGATCCAGAAACGGACGATCACACGCGGCTCGGGCCAGCCCTTGAGTTCAAAGTGGTGGTGAATCGGTGCCATGCGGAACACGCGGCGACCGGTCAGCTTGAAGGAAGCAACCTGGATGACGACCGACAGGGTCTCCATCACGAACACGCCGCCCATGATGAACAGGACGATTTCCTGACGGACGATGACCGCGATGGTGCCCAGGGCCGCGCCCAGCGCCAGTGCGCCGACGTCGCCCATGAAGACTTGCGCCGGGTAGGTGTTGAACCAGAGGAACCCGAGGCCCGCACCGATCAACGCACCGCAGAACACGATTAGCTCGCCTGCGCCCGGTACATAAGGGATCAGCAGGTATTCAGCGAACTTCACGTTACCCGACAGGTAGCAGAAGATGCCCAGGCCACCGCCCACCATCACGGTCGGCATGATCGCCAGGCCGTCGAGGCCATCGGTCAGGTTGACCGCGTTGCTCGAGCCGACGATCACGAAGTAGGTCAGGACAATGAAGCCCGCGCCCAGCGGAATGCTGTAGTCCTTGAGCATCGGCAGGATCAGGGTGGTTTCGACCGGTGTCGCGGCGGTCATATAAAGGAAGATCGCTGCGCCGAGGCCGAACACCGACTGCCAGAAATACTTCCAGCGGCTCGGCAAGCCACGGGAATTCTTCTCGATCACTTTGCGGTAGTCGTCGACCCAACCGACGGCGCCGAACAGCAACGTCACCAGCAACACAGTCCAGACATAACGGTTGCTCAAATCAGCCCAAAGCAAAGTGCTGACGCCAATGGACGACAGAATCAGCGCGCCGCCCATGGTCGGGGTGCCCGACTTGGACAGGTGCGATTGTGGACCGTCGTTGCGAACGGACTGGCCGATCTGACGGTTCTGCAAAGTGCGGATCATCCACGGGCCATAGCACAGCGACAAAACCAGCGCGGTCAGCACACCGAGGATCCCGCGCAGCGTCAGGTACTGAAAGACCGCGAAGCCTTTGTAGAACTGTTGCAGATACTCCGCTAGCAGCAGCAGCATTAATGTTTCTCCAGACGGGTCCCGCACAAAGCGGCGACGATGTTTTCCATCGCAGCGCTGCGCGAGCCCTTGATCAAAATGGTGGTGTTTGTGTCTTGCTCGGCGCCCAGGGCCTTGATCAGTTCAGCCTGAGTGGTGAAGTGATAAGCCTGCTCGCCGAAAGCGTTCACGGCATGGACCATCATTGGCCCGACGGCATACAGCGCGCAAACCTTGCCACGGGCGTACTCGCCCACGTCGCGATGTCCCTGCTGCGCCCAATCGCCCAACTCGCCGATATCCCCGAGCACCAGAACGGTGCGGCCGGAAAAGCCGGCGAGTATATCAACGGCGGCGCACATGGAGGTGGGGTTCGCGTTGTAAGTGTCATCGATGACGCGCATGCCATTGCTGGCCAGTTGCGCGACGGTGCGGCCCTTGACCGGTTGCACCGCGCCGAGGCCGGTGGCGATGCCGAACAGCGACACGCCCAAGGCATGAGCGGCAGCGGCAGCGGCCATCGCATTGGCGACGTTATGGGTGCCGAGCAGGTTCAGTTGAACCCGTTCCACACCTTCAGGACTGTGTAGGTTGAAGGCCGGGCAACCGCGCGCGTCGCGGTCCAGGTCGCTGGCATAGAAGTCGGCGCTGACGCTGCTGAGTGCGAAGGTCAGCACTTTGCGACCGGCGGCGCGGGTCTTCCAGATTTCGAACGCCTTGTCGTCAAGATTGAGCACGGCGACGCCATCGGCATCCAGCCCTTCGATGATCTCGCCTTTGGCTTCAACGATTTTTTCCGGCCCACCGAACTCGCCGACGTGGGCGGTCCCTGCATTATTGAGGATGGCCACGTGCGGTTTGGTCATGCCGACGGTGTAGGCAATTTCGCCGAGCCGCGAAGCACCCAGCTCGATCACGGCGGCGGTGTGTTCTGGCGCCAGTTCGAGCAGGGTCAGCGGAACGCCGAGGTCATTGTTCAGGTTGCCACGGGTTGCCAATACCGGACCACGGGTGCGCAGGATGCTTGCGAGCATTTCCTTGACCGTGGTCTTGCCGCTGGAGCCGGTAATCGCCGCCACAGGGTGGGTAAACGCAGCACGATTCATCGCACCCAACTGGCCCAATGCCTGGCGGGTGTCGTTGACCAGCAGTTGCGGCAGTGTGCTGTCGGCCACTTCACGCTCGACCAACGCCGCCACGGCGCCTTTTGCGGCAACGTCATTGAGATAGTCATGACCATCGAAACGCGGGCCGGTCAGGGCGATAAAGAGTTGGCCTGGCTGGATCGCACGGCTGTCGATGCTGACGCCATTGAAACTCGCGTCGACAGAGACCAGACGGGCATTCAATGCGCCAGTCAGTTCGCTCAGTTTCAAGGCTTTAAGCATGGGCCACCTCCCACGCGGTCAAGGCGTGATCGGCCTCGACCAGATCGGAGAAGTCATGGCGTTGGCCGTTGATTTCCTGATAGTCCTCGTGACCTTTACCGGCCAGGACAATCACGTCATCCACCGAAGCGCTGGCGATCAACTGGGCAATCGCCTGACCACGACCCGCAACGAAGGTGACTTTATCCACAGCCGTGAAGCCGGCGCGGATGTCATCGAAAATCACTGCAGGGTCTTCGGTGCGCGGGTTGTCATCGGTGACCAGCACGCCATCGGCCAGACGCTCGACCACTTCAGCCATCAGCGGACGCTTGCCGCGATCGCGATCACCGCCGCAACCGAACAGGCACAACAAACGGCCTTTGGCGTGAGGACGCAGGGCCCTCAAGACTTTTTCCAGCGCATCCGGTGTGTGGGCGTAATCGACCACCACCAAAGGCTGAGTGCCGCCGCCAAGACGCTGCATGCGACCGGCCGGGCCTTCGAGTTTCGGCAGGACCTTGAGGATTTCGTCCAGTGCGTAATCCAGGCCGAGCAACGCACCGACCGCGGCCAACACGTTGCTCAGGTTGAAGCGACCGAGCAAGGTGCTGCGCAAATGGTGCTCGCCTTGCGGCGTGACCAGCGTGGCGCGCACGCCTTCGTCGTCGAACTGGGCTTCGCGGCAATAGAGGTAGGCGCTGGAGTCTTCCAGGCTGTAGGTGATCAGTCGCGACTCGCGCTTTTCGGCAGCCAGTTGCCGGCCGAAATCGTCGTCGAGGTTAATCACCCGGCATTTCAAATCGTTCCAGGCAAACAGCTTGGCCTTGGCTTCGCCGTAGGCCTCCATCGTCCCGTGGTAATCCAGATGATCGCGGGACAGGTTGGTCATCACCGCCACATCGAACGCCAACGCGGTGACGCGGCCCTGATCCAGGCCATGGGAAGAAACTTCCATGGCCACGGCTTTGGCGCCGGCCTTTTTCAGGTCGGCGAGGGTCGCTTGCACGGCGATCGGGTTCGGCGTGGTGTGCAGGCCGCTTTCCAGCGCGCCGTAGAAACCGGTGCCCAGCGTGCCAACGATACCGCAATGTTGGCCAAGCAAATCCAAGGCTTGCGCAACCAACTGCGTCACGCTGGTTTTGCCATTGGTGCCGGTCACGCCGACCAGATTCAGGTGACGGCTCGGGTCACCGTAAAAACGCCCGGCGATGTCCGACAGCTGCGCCGCCAGGCCTTTGACCGGGATCAGCGGCACGTCGGTGATCGGTAATACGGTAGCGCCTTCGACTTCATAAGCCACAGCCGCGGCACCGCGCTGCAATGCGTCGGCGATGTGCGCACGACCGTCAAACTTGCCGCCAGGGACGGCGAGAAACAGATCGCCTGCCCGCACGTTGCGGCTGTCCAGGGTCAGTTCGCGGATCAACAGATCGCGACCGGCGTGGGCGAAAATCTTGTTCAGACTAAGAGACATCAGCCGCGCCCTCCATTGGCTTTCAGCGGGATGACCGGGGTTGCATTGGCTTGTTGAACAGGCGGCAGGTTGTCCGGGGTGACGTTCATCAGGCGCAAGGTCCCGGACATCACTTTGCTGAACACCGGCGCCGATACCAGGCCACCGAAGTAACCGGCCTTGGTCGGCTCATCAATCACCACGACGATCGCGTAACGCGGGTCGCTCATCGGACCGAAGCCTGCGAACAGCGAGCGGTAGGAGTTCTCGGCGTAGCCTTTGGTACCAACCGACGTTTTACGTGCGGTACCCGACTTGCCGCCCACGTGATATGCCGGCACCTGCGCACGGAATACGCCGCGCGGGGCTTCGATCACTTGTTGCAACATGGTTTGCATGGTTTTCGCGACCGCTTCGGGCAGCACTTGCGTGGTCTGCGGCGCCTTGTCGGTTTTGATCAGCGTCAGCGGCGCGAGGCGACCATTGTTGGCCAGGGCCGAGAAGGCGTGGACCAGCTGGATCGCCGTCACGGAAATACCATAGCCATAAGACAGCGTGGCGGTTTCAGCCTTGCGCCATTCGCGGTAGTTCGGCAGGTTGCCGACGCGCTCGCCCGGGAAGCCGAGGCCGGTGTCCTGGCCGAGGCCGACTTTCTGCGCCAGACGGAAAATCGTTTCGCCGCCGATATCGAACGCGACCTTACTCATGCCGACGTTACTGGAATTGATCAGAATGCCGGTCAGGTCGAGCACCGGGCCTTCGGTCTTCGATACGTCCTTGATGGTGTATTTACCAATCTGCAAGGAGCCCGGATACACCTCGACAGTGTCGGTTGGCTTCCAGCGACCGGTTTCGATGGCGGCGCTCATGGAGATCGCTTTCATGGTCGAACCCGGTTCGAACACGTCGATCATCGCGCGGTTACGCATCATCGCCGGTTGCAGGTTGCGACGGTTGTTCGGGTTGTAGGTCGGCTGGTTGACCATGGCGAGGATCTCGCCAGTCTTCACGTCCATGATCACCAGGCTGCCGGCCTTGGCGCCGTTCTCGATGATTGCGTTACGCAACTCACGGTTGGCCAGGTATTGCAGGCGCAGGTCAATGGACAACGCCAAGGGCTTGCCGGCCTTGGCGTTTTTGGTCACCTGAACATCTTTGATAAGTCGACCGCGCCGGTCCTTGATGACCTGTCGCTTGCCGGCAACCCCGGCGAGCCATTCGTCATAGGCCAGCTCGACACCTTCTCGACCGTGGTCATCGATGTCGGTAAATCCGACCATGTGGGCGGTGACTTCACCGGCCGGATAGAAACGCCGGAACTCTTCGATGCCATAGACGCCCGGCACTTTCAGATCGAGCACGGACTGGCCCTGCTCAGGCGTCAGCCCGCGCACCAGGTAAATGAATTCTTTGTTGGCCTGAGCTTCGAGACGTTCAGCCAGGGCTTTAGGGTCTTGCCCCAGAGCCGCCGCCAGTGCAGGCCATTTTTCTTTGGCCAGTTGCATTTCCTTGGCGTTGGCCCACAGGGTGGTGACCGGCGTACTGACGGCCAAAGGCTCGCCGTTACGGTCGGTGATCAGACCACGGTGAGCCGGAATCGGAATATGACGAACGCTGCGCGCATCGCCCTGGCCTTTAAGGAAGGCACGGTCGACCACTTGCAGGTCAATGATGCGCCAGGCAATCGCCGCCACCATGACGCCGAGCAAACCCAGCACCAGGCGGAACCGCCATGGGAACAGTGCGCCTTCGAGTTTCATCATGGCGCCACCATCTGCACTTCAGCGGCGCCAGGAATGCGCATCTTCAGTTGCTCGGTCGCCAGCACTTCGATACGGCTGTGGGCGGTCCAGGTGCTCTGCTCGAGAATCAACCGGCCCCATTCCGCCTGCGCCTTGTCGCGCACGCTCAACTCGTTATACAGCGAGTTCAACAGCTGACGGTTCCAGTGGGCGCTATAGGAGACACCGATGGCTGACACGAGCACGCCGATAAACAGCAGCAGCATGAAAAAGCTTCCGCCGGGAAGTGGCTTGGCGAAAAGCTTGCTCACCGCAGCTTCTCCGCGACGCGCATGACGGCGCTACGGGAGCGTGGGTTGGCTTTGAGTTCGGCCTCGGAGGCGGACTGCGCTTTGCCATGGACTTTGATTTTCGGTTCGAAGGCGACGTGACGTACCGGCAGGTTGCGCGGCAGGTTATCGGCTTCGCCTTTCACCAGTTTGCGCATGAACAGTTTGACGATGCGGTCTTCCAGCGAGTGGAAGCTGATCACCACCAGACGGCCGCCGATCTCCAGGGACTCCAGTGCGGCTTCAAGGCCGGCTTCCAGATCACCCAGTTCGTTGTTGACGTGAATACGCAGTCCCTGAAACGCGCGGGTTGCAGGGTTCTTGCCCTTTTCCCAGGCAGGGTTGGCAACTTTCAGGACTTCAGCCAGATCACCCGTGCGCTCGAACGGCTTGATGTCACGACGCTCGGCCACAGCACGGGCCATGCGGCCGGAAAAACGTTCTTCGCCGTATTCCTTGAACACCCGGGCGATTTCTTCCACCGGCGCGGTGTTGACGAATTCGGCAGCGCTGATCCCGCGGGACGGGTCCATGCGCATGTCGAGCGGGCCATCATTGAGAAAACTGAAGCCGCGCTCAGGGTCGTCGAGCTGTGGCGAGGACACGCCCAGGTCAAGCAGAACACCGCTGACCTTGCCGTCCAGACCGCGTTCGGCGACTTCAGAACCGAGCTCGGCAAAGCTGCGCTGCACAACGACAAAGCGGCCGTCTTCGGCCGCTAGCGCTTGCCCGGTGGCAATCGCTTGAGGATCTTTATCAAATCCGAGCACTCGACCATCGGGCCCCAGCTTGCTGAGGATCAACCGACTGTGCCCGCCTCGCCCGAACGTGCCGTCCAGATAGCAGCCATCAGGACGTACGGCGAGAGCCTCCACGGCTTCGTCAAGCAGTACGGTGATGTGGTTAAAGCCGCTATCAATAGTCACAGGATCAAATCACGCAGTTCATCAGGCATGGCGCCCGGTTGTTGAATAGCAGCCAGGTCAGCGGCAGAAACCGCATCCCAGGCATCCTCGTCCCACAATTGGAACTTGTTCAGTTGGCCTACCAACATCGCGCGTTTATCCAACTTGGCATATTCACGAAGACGCGGCGGAACCAGAAAACGACCACTGCCATCGAGTTCGAGGTCGACGGCATTACCAATCAGTAAACGTTGCAGGCGGCGGTTCTCTTCGCGAAGCGAAGGCAGTGCGCGCAGTTTGGTTTCGATAATTTCCCACTCATCGAGGGGGTAAACACACAAACACGGATCAACGGCATCAATTGTGATGATCAGCTGGCCGGAACTACGCGAAACGAGCTCGTCACGGTACCGGCTCGGCATGGCGAGACGGCCCTTTGCATCGAGACTGATAGCGTTAGCTCCGCGAAACACGTCAGCGTTTCTCCAAATATTAGCGTTTTGCGCTCAAAAAACCCACTTCATGCCACTTTCCGCCACTTGTGCACACTATAGGAATGCGGCCACTGCACCGTCAAGGCGCGGATTAAAGGAAAACCCTTACAGAACTGAGATTTAGGAGCGTATTAGGAGGGGTAACGAGAATCTGACGTGCCATTCAGCCCAATAACTTGAACCAGCACTGAGGGCTGCGCTCGAAAGTTAAAGTAATTTGTTAAGAGTAAGATTTTTTCGGTATTACGAAAGTGCTTCTGCTGATGTTTCTGGAAGGAGGGAAACTGCTACTACAGAGCCCTGCTCAATGATTCAAACAGGGAGGGAAAAAGGTGGAGAGTCGATCTGTAAGCCGGGTTCTGTCTTGAACAGTCATTCGTCTACGATGGCCATCACTGGACATCTTTAGCAACCTACCCGGTCCCAGCGCGGGCCACGCCTTGGGACCCTATTTGGTCTTGCTCCAAGTGGGGTTTACCTAGCCACGAACTGTTGCCAGACGTGCGGTGCGCTCTTACCGCACCTTTTCACCCTTACCGGCGCCGAAGCGCTTAGGCGGTTATTTTCTGTGGCACTTTCCGTAGGCTCACGCCTCCCAGGCATTACCTGGCACTTCGCCCTATGGAGCCCGGACTTTCCTCCCCCCCCTAATTTTCATAGAGGGCAGCGACTGTCCGATCGACTCTCCGCCGCGAAGGTTAACGGCAGAGCGGCCGAAGAACAAGCGTTAAACGCCGTCAGCCACGCCTGCACGTCGGGTTTTACTCGCCCTTCTGCTTATCCAGCGCTACCTGGTAAAGAACATTCTTGCGCTCGCCGGTAATTTGCGCCGCCAATGCCGCCGCACGCTTGAGCGGCATCTCTTCGAGCAACAGGTTGAGGATGCGCATCGCTTCACTGCTGACGGCGTCTTCGGTCTCGGGGGCGGACCAGCCGGCCACCAACACCACGCATTCACCACGCTGCTGATTGCTGTCCGACTCGACGAACTCGCGAAGCTCGGCCAACGGCAAACCTTTAAGGGTTTCAAACGTCTTGGTCAGTTCGCGTGCCAGCAATGCCGGACGCTCCGCACCGAACACCAGCTCCATGTCTTGCAGGCACTCAAGAATGCGGTGCGGCGCTTCATAGAAAATCAGCGTGCGCGGCTCTTCCTTTACGAGTTCCAGGCGAGCGCGCCGCCCGACTGCCTTGGCCGGCAGGAAGCCTTCGAAGATGAAACGGTCCGACGGCAGGCCCGCCGCCGACAACGCCGCAATCAACGCGCAGGCGCCCGGAACCGGCACCACATTAATTCCCGCCGCGCGGGCCTGACGCACCAGGTGATAACCCGGGTCGGAAATCAGCGGTGTCCCGGCGTCGGAGATCAGCGCCACATCGTCACCGGCGAGCAAGCGCGTAATAAAGCGGCTACCTTCATCGCGCTCGTTGTGCTCATGGCAGGCTGCCAGCGGCGTGGGAATGCCGAAGTGCTGCATCAACCGCTGGGAGTGGCGGGTGTCTTCGGCGGCGATCAAGGCGACCTCGCGCAGGATCTTCAGCGCACGCGCACTGATGTCGTCCAGGTTGCCGATGGGCGTCGCCACCACATAAAGCGAGCCAGCAGCGGAATTCAAAGCACCTGGAGCAGTCAAAGCGCACACCTCATGATCGGTAAAAGCCGCCATTGTAGCGCGTAGCGACGTTCGCGATACGCGCAAGCCACCCTCGGTTTTTCGGCCTTTTGTGCAGTACTGCAACATTTGCACGAGCTAAATTGATCGATTCACACCAGTAACATCGCGCCCCGGCCAGCGCTTGGGTACAATTCCACGCTAATTTGATCGAGTATCAGGAACACTACATGATCGCTTGCCTGCGGCTGTTCACTGCCCTCTGCCTCGCTGCCTTGCTGGCGGCTTGCGCCAGCTCGCCCTCTTCCAGCCTTGGCGAACTTCCACGGACCCCGGATGCCAGTATCGAGCAACTGCTCGACCAGGCCGCCAAAAGCAAAACCCCGGAACAAGCCGCCCTGTTGCGCCTGAGCGCGGCAGACCTGGCCTATCGCCAGGGGAATGCCGGCCAGTCCGCGCAAATCCTGCAACAAGTGCCTGTCGAGCAACTCAAGCCAGGCCAACAGGTCTTCGCCAGTACGCTGGCGGCTGAACTGGCCATGGTCCGCAATCAGCCCAAAGCGGCGCTGACTGCCTTGAGCCATCCGAGCCTTCAACGCTTGAGCGAATTGCCCGTCGAGCAACAGGTTCGCACCGGCACCGTGCATGCCCGCGCCCTTGAGGCCGATGGCCAGACCTTGGCCGCCGCACGAGAGCGCATCTTTATTGCACCAATGCTCGAAGGTGAAGCAGCGAGCAAAAACCACGAAGCGATCTGGACCCTGATCGCGTCGTTGCCGGCCGATCAACTGCAGCCGACTGCCACCGGCGACCTCGGCGGCTGGATGAGCCTGGCCCTGGCCGTTAAAACCGCCGGCACCCTGGAACAGCAGCAGGCCGCGATCGACACCTGGCGCGCCCAGAATCCGAAACACCCGGCCGCCATTCAACTGCCGCTGCCGCTGACCAAACTCAAGGAACTGGCCAGCCAGCCCCTGAGCAAAATCGCCCTGCTGCTGCCGCAAGACGGCCCGCTCGCGTCGGTCGGCAAAGCGCTTCGCGAAGGTTTTATGGCTGCGCACTACCAGGCGCAACAAGCCGGTCAGAAGCCGCCAGCCATCGAGTTTTATGACAGCTCGCGCCTGACCTCCATGGACGAGTTCTATCGCAAGGCCCAGGCCGACGGCGTTCAATTGGTCGTCGGCCCGCTGGAGAAGCCGCTGGTCAAACAGCTCAGCGCTCGCCCGCAACTGCCGATCACCACCCTGGCGCTGAACTACAGCGAAGGCGAACAAGGTCCGGCGCAGTTGTTCCAGTTCGGTCTTGCGGCTGAAGACGAAGCCCGTGAAGTATCCCGCCGCGCTCGTGCCGACGGCCTGCACCGCGCCGCCATCATGGTGCCGAAAGGCGAATGGGGCGACCGTGTACTCAGAGCGTTCAGCCAGGACTGGCAAGCCAACGGCGGCAGCATCGTCGCCACCGAGCGCGTCGATCAGCCGGTTCAACTGGCCCAGCAGATTGCCGATATGTTCCAGCTGCGTCAGAGCGAAGGTCGCGCCAAGAGCCTGCAGAGCACCGTTGGCTCGCAGGTAGCCGCCCAACCTTCTCGTCGACAGGACATCGAGTTCATCTTCCTTGCTGCAACGCCGCAACAGGCCCAGCAGATCAAACCGACCCTGAACTTCCAATACGCGGGCGACGTACCGGTTTACGCCACGTCCCACGTATTCAGTGCCAGCGGTGACGTGAACCAGTACAACGACATGAACGGCATTCGCTTCTGCGAAACCCCATGGTTGCTCGACACCAGCGATCCGCTGCGCAAACAAGTGACCACTCAATGGCCACAAGCCGCCGGCAGCCTGGGTCGTCTGTACGCGATGGGGGTTGATGCCTATCGCCTGGCACCGCGCCTGGGGCAACTCAAGGCTCTGCCGGACAGCCGCATCGAAGGTCAATCGGGCAGCTTGGGCATGACTCAGAATCAACGAGTGGTGCGTCAGTTGCCGTGGGCCCAGTTCGTCAATGGCCAGGTTCAACGCCTGCCGGATACTTCGCACTGATGCCCGACAGGTCACGCCAGCAAAGCGGTAAGGATGCCGAGCGCCATGCGCTCGAGCATCTTCAACAACAGGGTCTGCGCCTGCTGGCGCAGAACTGGTTGTGTAAACGCGGCGAGCTTGATCTGGTCATGCTTGATGGCGATACAGTAGTATTCGTTGAAGTCCGCTACAGAAAAAACACTCAATGGGGTGGCGCGCTCGATAGCATCGATGAGCGCAAACGGCAGAAGCTGATTTTTGCCGCGCAGTATTTTCTTCAGCGCGAGTCGCGTTGGGCCAATTCCCCTTGCCGTTTCGACGTGGTTGCCATCGACAGCAACCTCGATCAGTTGAATTGGTTACAGAATGCCTTCGACAGCTGATCGCGTACGTCCCGAACCGGACACTTTCACCCAACAATTTTGCTCTTTGCTTTGCGGGCTGCACATTCATGTGCCGAGTAGCCGCGCTAATTAAGGTCACACAGATGGACATGCAATCCCGAATTCGCCAGCTTTTTCAGGCCAGTATCGACACCAAGCAAATGGCGATGGACGTACTTGCACCGCACATCGAGCAAGCCAGCCAGGTGATGGTCAACGCCCTGCTCAACGAGGGCAAAATGCTGTCCTGCGGCAACGGCGGTTCCGCCGGTGACGCACAGCACTTCTCGTCGGAGCTGCTCAATCGCTTCGAGCGCGAGCGTCCGAGCCTGCCAGCCATCGCGCTGACCACCGACAGCTCGACGATCACCTCGATCGCCAACGACTACAGCTACAACGAAATCTTCTCAAAACAGATCCGCGCGCTCGGCCAGCCGGGTGACGTATTGCTGGCGATTTCCACCAGCGGCAACTCGGCGAACATTATTCAAGCAATCCAGGCCGCACATGATCGCGAAATGATTGTCGTAGCATTGACCGGTCGTGATGGCGGCGGCATGGCGTCACTGCTATTGCCCGAGGACGTCGAGATTCGCGTACCGGCCAACGTCACTGCACGTATTCAGGAAGTCCACCTGCTGGCGATCCATTGCCTTTGCGACTTGATCGACAGCCAACTGTTCGGGAGTGAAGAATGACCCCTAATCGCCTAGGCCTACTGGCCTTGACCCTGTGCCTCGGCATCAGCGGCTGCACCTCGGTGGTTAAAGCCAGCCGTGAAGCGCCGATTGAAGATGACCGCGGCACCCGCACCTTCGGCAGCAAGATCGACGACTCCCTGATCGACACCAAGGTCGGTGTGAACGTCGCCAAGGCCGATCCGGCCCTGGACAACGACTCGCACATCGTCGTCACCAGTTTCAACGGCGTGGTACTGCTCGCAGGCCAGACGCCGCGTGAAGACCTCAAGGCCAAGGCCGAACAGGCTGCCGCCGCGGTCCAGCGCGTGAAGAAGGTGCATAACGAACTGCAAGTACTGCCACCCTCCGGCTTCCTTGCCCGCCAGAACGACACCTGGCTGACCTCCAAGATCAAGACCCAGATGCTCACCGACCCGAACATCCCAGGCTCGCGCATCAAGGTTGTTACCGAGAACGGCATCGTCTACCTGTTGGGCCTGCTGACCAAGCAGGAAGCGGCTCAGGCGACCAACCTGGTGCAAGGTGTTTCCGGCGTGCAGAAGATCGTGAAGCTGTTCGAATACATCGACTGACACCTGCTTACTGGGTGATGGCATCCTTGGATCGCCATCGACCTGTAGGAGCTGTCGAGTGAAACGAGGCTGCGATCTTTTGATCTTTTAAAAGCAAAATCAAAAGATCGCAGCCTCGTTTCACTCGGCAGCTCCTACGTTTGAAATGGTGAAGTAATAAAAAAGGCGATCCATCCGCAGACTGTGTGAAAACCTAGCAATCTGCTGGCCGGTTAAAGAAAATGCCCGTATCGCGCAAGATACGGGCATTTTTCTTATGCGCTATATCCAAGGTGAAAACCGCTCCCAGACAGCACTGTTTCCAGTGTCGCTGGACGAACTTATTCCTGATGACCATCTGGTTCGCGTCATCGAAGCCTATGTTTCGCTTCTGGACTTTGAGCCACTGGGTTTCGACAAAGCCAGACCCAAGGCCACCGGACGCCCTTCGTACGATCCTGCCCTCAAGCCGCAAACAGATGACCCCGAAAAAACTCAAGCACCAGGACGCGGTGCTCAATCAGCGAATTGCGCGCTATCTGGCGCAGCTCGATGAAGCGGATCGTAATGAGGGAGGAGAGTCGATCAATCGCTCAGCCGTGCAAACGGCTCTTCGGGAGTTGCAGATAAAAAAGGCCAATAACCAGACCTGCCAAGGGCTGATGGAAGCTCAAGGTCTGGTTCAACCCATTGTGGGCGAGTCCGATGCGCAAAAAATGCGGACGCCTTCTGGCACGTTCGTGGCGTACAACATCCAAAGCGCTGTGGATGCTGAGCATTGTCTGATTCTGCACCACGAGGTAACTCAGGATGGCGCCGATCGGCAGCAGCTTGAGCCGATGGCAAAAGCTGCTAAAGCTGAGCTGAATCAATCGCAATTAAGCGTCACGGCCGATGCCGGCTACTCCAATGGCGAACAGTTTCAAGCCTGTGAAGATGCCGGCATCACGGCGTTCGTACCGCCTAATCGCTCGGTCAACAATCAAGGTGACGGTACTGAGTTTTTTGATCGCACGGACTTCAAATACGAGGAACAACGCGACGCTTATCAATGCCCTGGCGGTAAATTGCTAACACTTAAGCAGATTAACAAAGGCAATCGGATTTATCAGGCGACTATCGCCGATTGTGACGTTTGTCCGTTAAAAAGCCGCTGCACCCAAACGAGCCGCCGCTACCTCACGCGCCATGCTCATGAAGCCGCTTTTGAACGGATGGAGCAGCGAATGCGGGCCCATCCCGAGATGATGGTTAGCCGGCGATCCATCGTCGAACACCCCTTCGGCAATCTCAAGCAATGGCTATTTGGCAATGGCCGGTTCTTGCTGCGACAGCTGAAAGGCGCCAGAGCCGAAATGGCATTGGCGGTACAAGCCTACAACCTGAAAAGGGCGATCAAGGTGCTGGGAGCACAAAAGCTGATGGCGTTGATGGGCTGAGAGGCCCTTTATTTTTCAGATTTCAGAAAAGCAAATGCCCCGACAAGTCGGGGCATTTGTTTTTAAGCAGCGGCAGACTGCGTTTTCACACAGTCTGCATCCGGATCGCCTTTTTTATTACTTCACCACTTTCAAACTGGGTCGACCGCTGGGACGCGGCGGCTCGCTGTCGGGTGGCGGGATATCATCATCCGGCTCGATCTCTTCCTCGTCTTCCATTGGCGATTCCAGATCAAACACCATGCCCTGACCGTTCTCCCGAGCGTAAATGCCCAGGATCGATGCGATAGGCACGTACAGGGTGTGCGGCACGCCACCGAAGCGCCCCTCGAAGCTGACCGCTTCGTTGTCCATGTGCAAATGACGCACGGCCGCCGGCGATACGTTCAGGACAATCTGTCCATCACTGGCAAAACCCTGAGGCACCTGCACCGACGGATACTCGGAATTGACCAGCATGTGCGGGGTGCAATCGTTGTCCACAATCCACTCGTAGAGCGCGCGGACCAGATAAGGTCGACTGGAGTTCATAGCGGCTCCTTAAGCCTTAGCGCATATCGCGTTCGACACCAGACAGACTCGCCTGGAAAGCCTCACGCGCAAACGAGCGCTCCATATAATCAAGCAGCGGCTTGGCAGGCCGCGGCAGTTCAATACCCAGAATCGGCAATCGCCACAGTATTGGCAATAGGCAGCAATCCACCAGACTTTGTTCCTCACTGAGGAAAAACGGCTTGTCGGCGAACAACGGCGACACGCCAGTCAGGCTTTCGCGCAGCTCTTTACGAGCCACGACACGGGCTGCTTCCTTGGACCGGGAATCCAGGATCAGATCCACCAGGCCACACCAGTCACGCTGAATACGATGAATCAGCAGACGACTGTTGGCACGCGCCACTGGATAAACCGGCAGTAAAGGCGGGTGCGGGTAACGCTCATCCAGATATTCCATCACCACGGTCGACTCCCACAGCGCCAGGTCACGATCGACCAGGGTGGGCAGACTTCCGTAAGGGTTCACTTCAATCAGTTTAGGCGGCTGGCGACCAGCTTCCACGTAAATGATCTCGGCGCTGACACCCTTCTCTGCAAGCACGATGCGCACTCGGTGGGAATAGTGGTCGGCGGGGTCGGAGTAACAGGCCAACCGATTGGTCACGCCCATGGCGGTCCTCCTCGCTTGTTGAAATTATCGGAAACGGAAAAACGCGCGCGCCCAGAGGACGCCTCTCGTAACGCCTGGATCACCAGGCTCGTTACACCTTCAGAGACGCCCTTGGGCGCGCGCGATTGACAGCAATTTTACAGCTTTATCAATGGACGTCTTTCCAGTATTCGCGTTTAAGCAAGTAAGCGAATACGAAGAAGAACGCCAGGTACAGCAACACATAGGTACCGATGCGCTGATGCTGCAGCTTCACCGGGTTGGCCGAGTAGGCCAGGAAGGTCACCAGGTTCTTGACCTTCTCGTCGAACTGCTCTTCGTTCAGCGTGCCGGTTTTTGGCAGCACGGTCAGCTGGTCGCACGCCTCATGAGTCAGAGCCGTACCGGTCAGCGGATCGTATTGCTTCTTACCGTCTTCGACGATTTGAACTTGTTTACAGCCTACCACCTGACGACCCTGCAGGCCGACCAGAACGTTAGGCATCCCGACGTTCGGGAACACCTTGTTGTTCACGCCCCAAGGACGCGACGGGTCTTCATAGAACGAACGCAGGTAACCGTAGAGCCAGTCAGTACCACGAACGCGAGCCACCAGGGTCAGGTCGGGCGGAGCCGCACCGAACCAGGTCTTGGCGTCTGCCGGCTGCATGCCGATGTTCATGTGGTCGCCAATCTTGGCGCCGGTAAACACCAGTTTCGACAGCATGAGATCGTGAGGAATGCCCAGATCATCGGCTACACGCTCGTAACGCTGGAACTTGGCGCTGTGGCAACCCATGCAGTAGTTGGCGAACGTACGTGCGCCATCCTGCATGGCAGCCTTGTCGGAAACGTCGATGTCGACTTTTTCCAGCTCGGGACCACCGTGTTCAGCCGCGAAGGACAGTACAGGCATGGCAGCAAGAATCAGTACAGCAAATAGCTTTTTCATCAGCCAGTCACCCTTTCCGGAACCGGTTTTGTCTTCTCGAGCCTGGTGTAGAACGGCATCAGAATGAAGTAGGCGAAGTACAGGAAGGTACAGATCTGCGACAGCAGCGTACGGCCTGGAGTCGGAGCCAGAACACCCAACACACCCAGGATCACGAACGAGATGCAGAACACCCAGAGCCAGATCTTGCTCAGCCAGCCTTTGTAACGCATCGACTTGACCGGACTACGGTCCAGCCACGGCAGGACGAACAGCACAGCGATGGCCGCGCCCATGGCGATAACGCCCAGGAGCTTGTCCGGAACCGCCCGCAGAATCGCGTAGAACGGCGTGAAGTACCAGACCGGAGCAATGTGCTCTGGAGTCTTGAAGGCGTTCGCCACTTCAAAGTTCGGCTTCTCGAGGAAGTAACCGCCCATTTCCGGGAAGAAGAACACGATCGAGCAGAAGATGAACAGGAACACCACCACGCCGACGATATCTTTCACGGTGTAGTACGGGTGGAAGGCAATGCCGTCCAGCGGTACACCGTTTTCGTCTTTGTGTTTCTTGATGTCCACGCCGTCCGGGTTGTTCGAACCGACTTCGTGCAGCGCCAGAACGTGCAGCACCACCAGACCGAGAATCACGATCGGCAACGCGACAACGTGCAAGGCGAAGAAGCGGTTCAGGGTAATACCGGAAATCAGGTAGTCACCACGGATCCACTGAGTCAGGTCGTTACCGATAACCGGGATCGCACCGAACAGCGAGATGATCACCTGGGCTCCCCAGTAGGACATCTGGCCCCACGGCAGCAGGTAACCCATGAACGCTTCAGCCATCAGCGCCAGGTAGATCAGCATGCCGAAGACCCACACCAGCTCACGCGGCTTCTGGTACGAACCGTAGAGCAAGCCACGGAACATGTGCAGATAGACCACGATGAAGAACGCCGAAGCGCCGGTGGAGTGCAGCAGACGCAGGATCGAGCCGTACTCGACGTCGCGCATGATGTATTCGACGGAAGCAAACGCTTCTTCCGCCGACGGGGTGTAGCTCATGGTCAGCCAGACACCGGTGACGATCTGGTTAACCAGAACGAGCAGTGCCAGGGAGCCAAAGAAATAGAAGAAGTTGAAGTTCTTCGGGGCGTAGTACTTGCTGAGATGGTCTTCCCACATTTTGGTCGCGGGAAAGCGCGCATCAACCCAATCCATGAACTTGCTCATCACGCTTTCTCCGTATCGACGCCAATGACAATGATGTCATCGGTCTCATAGGAATGCGGGGGAACTGGCAGGTTCAAAGGCGCAGGTTGCGACTTGTAGACGCGACCAGCCAGATCGTAATGGGAACCGTGGCAAGGGCAGAAATAGCCACCTACCCAATCCTTGCCCAGATCCGCAGGTGCCACTTCTGGACGGAAGGTCGGCGAGCAACCCAGGTGCGTGCAAATACCGATCAGCAGCAGAACCTCTGGCTTGATCGAACGCGTTTCCGGGTCGACATAAGTCGGTTGTGTCGAGTTCTTGGAGGTCGGGTCAGACAACTGGCCCTCGATCTTTTTCAGATTCCCCAGGATTTCCTCGGTACGGCGGACAATGAACACCGGCTGACCTCGCCACTCAGCAATCATCTGCTGGCCTGGCTCGATTTTGCTGACATTCACTTTCACCGGTGCACCTGCGGCTTTCGCCTTGGCACTGGGAAACCATGACCCCACGAACGGGACCGCAGCCCCCACCGCTCCTGCAGCACCCACCACGGATGTGGCTGCTACCAAGAAGCGACGCCGGCCTGCATTCACGCCGTCATTGCTCATTCAGTCCTCTCCCATCAGCTTTGTGGCCTGTTAAATCAGGCATCTACTAAGTAAAAATCTGAACTTATAAAAATTTTGCCGAATGGTAATGAAAAGCCCCAATTCTGACAAGGTAATTACCGAGGGGCTCCACTGCCAAGCCTTGCAGTATAGGGCCTCTACGGATGTGGCAAGTTGTCACAGAGCAATTCCCTGATAAATCGCGCCCATAAAAAAACGCCCAGCTTCGCGAGGAAACTGGGCGTTCTTTTTGAACGCGAAAGCGAATTAACGCTTCGAGTACTGCGGACGCTTACGCGCTTTACGCAGACCAACTTTCTTACGTTCAACTTCACGTGCGTCACGGGTTACGAAGCCGGCTTTGCGCAGAGCACCGCGCAGAGTTTCGTCGTAGTCCATCAGAGCGCGAGTGATACCGTGGCGGATTGCGCCAGCTTGACCACTTACACCACCGCCGATCACGGTGACGTAGATGTCGAACTTCTCGACAGTCTCAGTCAATTCCAGCGGCTGACGAACTACCATGCGGGCAGTTTCGCGGCCGAAGAAATTATCCAGCGAACGGTTGTTGATGGAGATGTTACCAGTGCCCGGACGCAGGAAAACGCGTGCGGTTGCGGTCTTGCGACGGCCAGTGCCGTAATTTTGAGTCGCCGACATAATGAACTATTCCGTTAAAACTTCAGTTCTTGGGGCTGCTGAGCAGTATGAGGGTGTACAGCGCCCGCATAGACTTTCAGCTTACGATACATGTCGCGACCCAGCGGGTTCTTAGGCAGCATGCCTTTGACCGCGGTCTCGATCACGCGCTCAGGGGCTTTAGCGATCAGCTTTTCGAAGTTGATCGACTTGATGCCGCCCGGGAAACCGGAGTGGGAGTAGTAGATTTTGTCGGTGGTTTTAGCACCGGTTACACGAATCTGCTCGGCATTGATAACGACGATGTAATCGCCAGTGTCAACGTGAGGAGTGTACTCAGCTTTATGCTTGCCACGCAGACGGCTCGCGATTTCGGTGGCCAGACGACCCAGGGTCTGACCTGCAGCGTCGACGACAAACCAGTCGCGCTGTACTGTTTCCGGTTTAGCAGTAAAAGTTTTCATTCTTTATAGCCTCAGGGGCCGCCCTGTAAATTAGACGGCGGATCTTACTGAATAGTGCGTACTTTGACAAGTCAAAGGCAGCCGGATACAGACGCTTTCGGGGGCTCGGGTCGGCGCGTCCGTTCAACGGCAAGATTCTTCGGCGGCGGCGCATCACTTCCACTGCAGAAAGAGGTGCGCAATTATGCAGATTGCGAAAAATAATTCAACCTGCTTTTATGATTGTTTTGCCCAAGGAGCACCCGATGGACTATCGCCAGCTAGGCCGAACCAATCTGAACGTGAGTGCAATCTGCCTCGGAACCATGACCTGGGGCGAGCAAAACAGCGAAGCTGAAGCCTTCGCCCAGATTGAACGGGCCAAAGGCGCCGGGATCAATTTCATCGACACCGCCGAGATGTATCCGGTACCACCCAAGGCCGAAACCTACGCCACCACCGAACGCTACATCGGTAATTACTTCAAAAGTCGCGGTGATCGCGCCGACTGGATCCTGGCCAGCAAGATCGCCGGCCCCGGTAACACCATCGACTACATCCGCGACAAAAACCTGCGGCACAACCGCCAGCACATCACCGAAGCCGTGGACGCCAGCCTCAAGCGCCTGCAGACCGACTACATCGACCTCTATCAGCTGCACTGGCCGGAGCGCAGCACCAATTTCTTCGGTCAGCTGGGCTACAAGCACAAGAGCGAAGCCAACCTCACCCCGCTGGAGGACACCCTCGAAGCGCTGGACGAGCAAGTCAAGGCCGGCAAGATCCGCCACATCGGCCTGTCCAATGAAACGCCGTGGGGCACCATGCGCTTCCTGGCCCTGGCCGAAGCCCGTGGCTGGCCGCGCGCGGTGTCGATCCAGAACCCCTACAACCTGCTCAACCGCAGCTTCGAAGTCGGCCTGGCGGAAATCGCCATTCGCGAACAGTGTGGCCTGCTCGCCTATTCGCCGCTGGCATTCGGCTTCCTGTCGGGCAAGTACGAAGGTGGCGCACGTCCGCCGAAAGGTCGCCTGAGTCTCTACAGCCGCTTCAGCCGCTATTTCAATCCGCAGTCGGAAGCCGCGTGCAGTCGTTATGTGGCTCTGGCCCGCGAACACGGCCTGGATCCGGCTCAGATGGCATTGGCGTTTGTCACGCAACAGCCGTTCGTGACCAGCAACATCATCGGCGCGACGACGCTGGAACAACTGGACAGCAACATTGCCAGCTTCGAACTGAAACTTTCCGATGAAGTGCTGGCGGGGATTGAGGCGATTCACAAGGATCATCCGAATCCAGCGCCTTGATTGATCTTTAGATCCATTCGCAAGCAGGCTCGCTCCCACAAGGATTCGGTGTCGATCACAACAGGGTGATCAGTTGCAGATCCAGTGTGGGAGCGAGCCTGCTCGCGATGGCGGTCTGCCAGTCACGGCGCCATCAAAGCGACCGCGCAATAATCTCCTTCATGATTTCGTTAGTCCCGGCATAGATCCGCTGCACCCGCGCATCCGCCCACGCCCGGGCGATCGGGTATTCCCACATGAACCCGTAGCCACCATGCAACTGCACGCACTCGTCGAGCACCTTGCACTGCAGGTCCGTGCCCCAATACTTGGCCATCGCCGCCGTCGGAACGTCGAGCTTGCCTTGCAGATGCAGTTCCAGACATTTATCGACGAAGACCCGACCGATTTGAATCTCGGTCGCCATCTCCGCCAGTTTGAATCGGGTGTTCTGGAAGTCGGCGATGGCCTTGCCGAACGCCTTGCGCTCGCGGGTGTAATCCAGCGTCCATTGCAGTGCGGCTTCGGCCGATGCCAGGCCACCAACGGCGACGGTGAGACGCTCTTGCGGCAACTCTTGCATCAGATAAGCGAAACCCATCCCCGCCTGCCCCAAGAGGTTTTCCTTGGGCACCCGAACGTCCTGGAAGAACAATTCCGACGTGTCCTGGGCTTTCATGCCGACCTTTTCCAGGCGCTTGCCCTTGGCGAAGCCCGGAGTGTTGGCCTCCACCAGAAACAGACTGGTGCCTTTCGCGCCGGCCTTCGGATCAGTCTTGGCCACGACAATCACCAGGTCAGCGAGAAAACCGTTAGTGATGAACGTCTTGGAACCGTTGATCACATACTCGTCGCCATCGAGCACGGCGGTGGTTTTCACCCCTTGCAGATCGGAGCCGGCGCCCGGCTCGGTCATGGCAATGGCGGTGACCATCTCGCCGGACACCAGTTTTGGCAGGTATTTGTGTTTCAGCGCTTCACTGCCGTAATGCAGGATATAAGGCGCGACGATGTCCGAATGCAGGGAAAAACCGATACCGGTCAGGCCGAGACGACCCACCTCCTCGATCACCACGGCGCTGTAGAGAAAGTCCGCCCCCAACCCGCCGTACTCTTCCGGCAAGTGCGAACAGAGCATTCCCGCCTCCCCTGCCTTGTTCCAGAGTTTACGGTCGATGTAGCCTTGTTTTTCCCATTGCCCATGGAACGGCACGGCCTCTTTTTCGAGGAACGTTCGCACGCTGTCACGAAAAAGTTCGTGCTCGGAACTGAACAAGGTTCTGGGGATCATGCGGCACCTGTCGTTATTGTTAGAAGGAATTGACCTTCAGAGACTAAGCCCCGCTTCCGATACAGGACACTGGACACATCAGACAAAAAATAAGACGATCCAGCCGTCTGGTGACCACTTTCCCCTATAAGAATAAAGTTGAATTATGTCTATCCAAGTCTCCACGCCCTTGCGGCGCGTCAGCATCCTGGCTATCGACCGGGTTTTCGCTTCCACCCTCATGCAAGCCAAGGATTTCTTCCATCTGGCCAGCCTGCGTTACGGCAAACAGCTGGGCCAGGGCCTGACGCCCGCGTTCGAAACCCGGCTGGTCAGCCCCGACGGCAAACCGGTAAACAGCTTCAGTGATGTGATCATGCCGGTAGATGGCGGCCTGGAAAACGCCGACGTCATCATCCTCCCGGCGTTCTGGGACGATTTCGAAACCCTTTGCCAACGTTACCCACAAGTCCTGCCGTGGCTGCGCCAGCAACATGCGCGCGGCGCGGTACTGTGCGGCGAGGCCACCGGGGTGTTCTGGCTCGCCGAGGCCGGGTTGCTCGACGGCAAGGAAGCGACCACCTACTGGCGCTTCTTCAACGCCTTTGCCGAGCGTTTCCCGAAGGTACAGCTCAATCAGGACAAGCACCTGACCGACGCCGACAACCTGTATTGCGCCGGCGGTACAACCTCGGCGTGCGATCTCTACATCTACTTGATCGAGCGGTTCTGTGGCGCCAACGTGGCTCAGGCCGTGGCCCGCGACATTCTCTATGAAGTGCAACGCAGCTACTCGCCGGGAAGAATCGGTTTCGGTGGCCAGAAACTGCACCAGGACGTGATCATCCTGCAGATCCAGCACTGGCTCGAAGAACACTTCGCCGACAAATTCCGCTTCGAAGACGTCGCCCGCGAACACGGCATGAGCATCCGCAACTTCATGCGCCGCTTCCAGACCGCCACCGGCGACAAGCCGCTGCATTACCTGCAACGCCTGCGTATCGAGACGGCCAAGGGCTTGCTGTCCGGCAGCCGCAAGAGCATCAAGACCATCAGCTATGAAGTCGGCTACGACGATGCGAGCTTCTTTGCGCGGCTGTTCCGCCAGCACACGGAGTTGTCGCCGAACCAGTATCGGCAGCAGTTTCAGCAGGCAGCTTAAAGGCTAGACACAAATCCAATGTGGGAGCGAGCCTGCTCGCGATAGCGGCTGTACATCCAACAATGATGTGACTGACATACCGCTATCGCGAGCAGGCTCGCTCCCACAGGGATTGTACGGAGCCAAACAGCGCGCACAAAAAAAGGGCCTGCGTTGCAGGCCCTTTTTTATTTTCCGAACCGTCCTACGGCTTGTGCGCCCGGGACAGGAATTCGTGGGACTGCATTTCCAGCAGACGGCTGAGGGTGCGCTGGAACTCGAAGTTCAGGCGACCGCCGGTATAGAGGTCTTTGAGCTCGACTTCAGCAGAAATGATCAGCTTCACGTTACGGTCGTAGAACTCGTCGACCATGTTGATAAAGCGTCGGGCGATGTCGTCGGTGGTGACACTCATCTGCTCGACACCACTGAGCAACACGGCGTGGAAGATCTTGCCCAGCTCGATGTAATCGTTCTGGCTGCGCGGGCCGTCGCACAGTTCGCGGAAGTCGAACCAGGCCACGTCATCGCACGTGCGCAAGGCGCGGATTTCGCGGTTCTCGATCATCAGTACGTCGTTCTCGATGGCTGCCGTGCATTCCGGCGTCAGGGCGCGGAAGCTCTTGCGCAGGCTTTCTTGGGACGCTTCATCCAGCGGGAAGTGGAACAGCTCTGCTTGCTCGAGGTGACGCAGACGGTAGTCGACGCCGCTGTCGACGTTGACGATCTCGGTGTTCTGCTTGATCAGCGCAATGGCCGGCAGGAAACGTGCGCGTTGCAGGCCGTCCTTGTACAGACCGTCCGGCACGATGTTCGAGGTCGCAACCAGGGTCACGCCGTTCTTGAACAACTCTTCCATCAGCGTGCCGAGGATCATCGCGTCAGTGATGTCGGACACGAAGAATTCATCGAAACAAATCACCCGGGCTTCGTCAGAGAAGCGCTTGGCGATAATGGTCAGCGGGTTTTTCTCGCCGCCGAGGGTCTTCATCTCTTCGTGCACGCGCTTCATGAAGCGGTGGAAGTGAGTCCGGACCTTTTCCTTGAACGGCAGCGCTTCGAAGAAGGTGTCGACCAGGTAAGTCTTGCCGCGACCCACGCCGCCCCAGAAATACAGGCCCTTGACCGGCGTCTGGTCTTTCTTGCCAAACAGTTTGCCGAACAGACCCGGCTTGCTGTTCGACGCAGCGACCAAGTCGTCGTACAGGCGCTGCAAATGGCGCACCGCAGTTTCCTGCGCAGCGTCATGGAAGAATTCCGGGCGTTTCAGATCAGCTTGATATCGTTCTAGGGGCGTCATAATTCGTTAGCAAGGCAACAAAAACGGGCCGTCACTGTAGCGACGGCCCGTGGGAATGGCAATCGGCCCTTGGTCGGACCGAGCCGCTGATTATTCCTGAACCGGCGTCAGAGCAATCCGCAGTGCGTCGATGGCGACGTCGCGAGCGGCGCTGTCGGCGAAGGCCGGGCTGTCGGCAACACACTCGCCTTCGAGCCAGACGCTGAAGCTCAGGTCTTCGCTACGCACGTCCAGAGGCTGGCCCGCTTGCAGCTGCTTGGTCACCTGGCCGGCGGTTTTACCGTCGGCAAAGTTGCGCGACAGCAGCAGTTGCTCGCCATCGGCCGCCAGCAGACGGAAGCGGAAACTGCCGTCGTCTTCGCGGAAGCTGACGAAACGCGCGGCTTTCGCGGCTTTCTTTTTGGTAGTGGCAGCAACCTGGGTCTGAGCCACAAAAGAGCGCAGGCCAACCGCTTCACGCAGTTCATGGAGGAACGGCGTCGCCACCGAACGGGCCTTTTTGGCGCCGGTCTGCAGGATGTCTTCGAGATCCGCCGGGCGTTCGATCAACTGGTGATAACGCTCGCGGGATTCGCCCAACTCGTTGTCCAGCAATTGGAACAGACGATTCTTCGCCTCGCCCCAACCCAGGCCCTGCAACAGTTCGCTGCGGAATTCGTCGGACTGCGCCGGGGTAGCGAACGCCTGGAACAAGGTGAACAGGTGCGAGTTGTCCGGATCTTTCGCTTCGCCCGGCGCGCGGGAGTCGGTGACGATCCGCGAGATCGCGTCCTTCATCTCTTTGGCGCTGCTGAACAACGGGATGGTGTTGTCGTAGCTCTTCGACATCTTGCGACCGTCGAGGCCTGGCAGCGTAGCGACGCTTTCCTCGATCAGCGCCTCGGGCATGGTGAAGAACTCTTTGCCCTGACCGAACAGATGGTTGAAGCGCTGGCCGATGTCCCGGGCCATTTCGACGTGCTGGATCTGGTCACGACCGACCGGGACCTTGTGAGCGTTGAACATCAGAATGTCCGCTGCCATCAGTACCGGGTAGCTGTACAAACCCATGGAGATGCCGGCATCCGGGTCTTCGCCGGTTTCGACGTTCTTGTCCACCGAGGCCTTGTAGGCGTGGGCACGGTTGAGCAGGCCCTTGGCGGCAACGCAGGTCAGCAGCCAGGTCAGCTCGGGGATTTCCGGGATGTCGGACTGGCGATAAAAGGTTACTCGGTCCACATCCAGGCCACCGGCCAGCCAGGTCGCGGCGATTTCCAGACGCGAGCGCTGGATGCGCAGCGGGTCATCGCATTTGATCAGGGCGTGGTAGTCGGCCAGGAAGTAGAACGAATCGGCATTGCTGTCACGGCTGGCAAGGATCGCCGGGCGGATGGCGCCAGCGTAGTTGCCCAGGTGCGGCGTGCCGGTGGTGGTGATGCCGGTGAGGATACGGGTACGAGTCGTCATGGGTAATCGCTTGTCAGACTGCAATCAATTCGAAAGACGCGGCAGGATCAGATCCTTGAGATCGGTCAGCTTGCCATGAAAAAAGTGTCCGCATTCTGCCACTTTCAGCAGCTCATGGGGGCGATCGAGTTTCTCGGACCAGTCGTAGACAGCTTGTGGGTCGATGACTTCGTCGGTTTCTGGCTGGATCAGGGTCAGTTCGCCTTGCTGAGGCAGTTGATCCTGATCGCCCAGGCGCATGACCGCTGGTGCAACCATGAACAAATGCTTGAGCTGTTCGCCCTTGGCTTCCAGACGTCCGCCGAGACTTGCGGCCACAAAACCGCCGAAGGAGAAACCGAACAGGGTCAGCGGCAAGTCAGGATGTTTGGCCCGCAGCCATTCGGCGACCGCCTGCGCATCGTCGACTTCGCCCGTGGACATGTCGTGCGAGCCTTCGCTGGCACCGACGCCACGGTAGTTGAAGCGCGTGGTAATCAAACCGGCGTCGCGCGCGGTGCGCTGCAGGGTCGAGACGACTTTGTTGAGCATGGTGCCGCCCTGCACCGGGTTCGGATGGCAGATCAGCGCAATGCCGCGCGCCTGCTCGTTATCCAGGTAAAGGGCTTCCAGTTGGCCGACCGGGCCATCAATCACTACGGGGGTTTCGCGCATAAGCAAGGAAGGAACTCCGTGACCTCGAATCGGGTCGACTCGTCTAGCCAATTGTCTGTGCCAATCTATTGCGAGTGAATCGCGGTATACAGCGCAGGTTCGAGCCGTTAACGTAAAGCAAAGCCGTTTATAGAGGAAGGACTCGTGGAACACTCGCTCTTAGTTTGGTTGTTGCCGACTCTTGCCCTGGTTGTGGGTGTCGCCATTGGATTCCTGATCGCTCGCCTGGTGCCGAATGCCGCGCCTAGCAGCACGCAACGTCAGCTGGATGACATTCAGGAACGTTTTGACAGTTATCAGAACGAGGTGGTCACCCACTTCAACAGCACCGCAACGCTGGTCAAGAAACTGACTGCGAGCTATCAGGAAGTGCAGGATCATCTCGCCGAGGGCGCCAACCGTCTGGCCCTGGACGAGCAGACTCGTCAACGCTTGCTAGCCGCCCTGCACGCCGACGCGGCGCAGGCTCCGCGGGAACGCCTGACGCCGCCGCGCAATCAGGAACCGCCTCGCGACTACGCCCCCAAGGCCCCGAACGCGCCGGGCATGCTCGATGAGCATTACGGCCTGAAGAAGTAATCAGGTTTCGCGCGACATGAAAAAGCCCTCGAATCATTGCTGGTTCGAGGGCTTTTTTGTGGCTGATGGATTTAGGTTGCCTGATAGGGCCCTTTCGCGAGCAGGCTCGCTCCCACAGGTTTTGCGGTGTTACGGATACTGCTGAACGGTGCCTTGCTGCTGGCCACCATACTCTTGACCCGGAATCGCCTTCAGGTTGACCTCGACCCGGCGGTTCTGCGCCCGGCCATTGACGTCGCCGTTGCTGGCAATCGGGTTGTCCGGCCCGGCACCGCGAGCCGACAGGTTGGCGTTGCTGACACCTTGCGAGGTCAGGTAAGTCGCCACGCTCTGGGCGCGACGCTGGGACAGGTCCATGTTGTGCTGGCGGCTGCCGGTGCTGTCGGTGTAGCCGACGATCTCGATCTGGTTCTGGCTGAATTCCTTGAGCGACCCCGCCAGGTTGTTCAGCGGCTGATAGAAGCTCGAAGCGATATTCGCCGAATCGGTGGCGAACGTGATGTTCCCCGGCATGATCAGCTTGATCTGATCACCCTGGCGCTGCACTTCAACCCCGGTGTTGGCCATGCTGGCCCGCAGCTTTTTCTCCTGCTGGTCGGCGTAGTAACCGTAACCGGCAGCGGATGCACCCACCACGGCAGCGCCAATCAGTGCGCCCTTGCCACGGTTGTTGTGGTCGATGGCGGCACCGGCCAATGCACCGGCCAAAGCGCCGAGGCCACCGTACTTGGCGGTTTTGCTCATGCCCGTGGAGCCACCGTCGGCCTGGCCCTGGTTGTCGTAGGGGTTAGGCGAGGCACAGCCAGACAGCAAGGCCACAGCCGTAGCGACAATAATCAAACGCTGCTTGGTGAACATGAAGAGCTCCTACTTTTTGCATTCTGGGATGCAACGGACTAAGGCATTGGATCTTTGCGGGCGTTGGATCATTTCGGGCGACAAAAATTCCGTCGCGCCTGTAACAACTGCAGCTCACGCCCGCACAAAAGGGTTCTCGCGCATTTCGTCGCCCAAACGGGTATCCGGACCATGCCCGGTCACCACGGTCGCCTCTTCATCGAGGGTATACAGCCGCTGCTTGATTGAACGCACGATAGTCGCCTGATCGCCGCCCCACAAATCCGTGCGCCCTACCCCGCGACGAAACAGCGTGTCACCGGCAATCAACAGCTTGGCCTCTGAAAACCAAAAGCTCATGGACCCCGGCGTATGCCCCGGCGTGTGCAACGCCACACCACAACCGCAGGCCAGCTCTTCATCGTCGGCCAACCAGCGATCCGGCGACGGCACCGGCGTGTAGGGAACCCCGAACATCTGGCATTGCATCTCCAGGTTATCCCAGAGGAATTGATCTTCTTTGTGCAAGTGCAGGGTCGCGCCGGTTTTTTCCTTCAGCTGACCGGAGGCCAGGAAGTGATCGAGGTGCGCGTGGGTGTGGATGATGCTGACCACTTTCAAGCCCAGCGCATCGAGCCGCGCCAGGATCAATTCGTGATTGCCACCCGGATCGACCACGATGGCCTTTTTGGTGATCGGATCACCGATGATCGTGCAGTTGCACTGCAACGGGCCGACGGGGAAGGTTTCGCGGATCAGCGCGGGGCTTGGGGGATTCATGAGAAGTCCTGACGAGTCGATTTTGAACAGAATACCAGCCTGCTTTTCTTCAGGTTCAACAGGGCGCGCCGATACAGCAATGCTCGCCGGTTATTTGACGCCAACGGCATAAAAATAATGGCCATATGATATCAATTGGCGCTATTTCTGATGCAAAATCGCCTCCTTGTAGCGGCCACATATAGGACGGCCGCAGCCCTCTCAGGATATTCAGATGTCGACTCCTCTTGGTTACGTTTCAACACTCTCTGCTTCTTTGACTGGTAACCAACAGATCGACAGTCTGATCTACGGATCGTATTGGCTGAATTCCAGCCTGACCTATAGCTTCGCCAGTCCCGGCCGGTCGTTCTTCGCGTTCAACTACAGCTCCGAAAATGAGTATTTGAACAGTTATGCCCTGACCTTTGCCCAACAGGACGCCGTGAAAACTGCGCTGGGCACGTGGAGCGCCGTTGCCAATATAAAGTTCACTCAGGTCAGTGAAAGCGCCGTCAGCGCTGGCGACTTGCGATTCGGCGGCTATGCGGGAATGGACGACACAACCGCTGCCTGGGGCTACTTCCCCGACAGATCACCGGTGGGCGGGGATATATGGATCGGGCCGACGACGAATAACCCGACGCCCGTCAAAGGCACTTATGACTTCATGACGTTTGTGCATGAAATCGGTCATGCCCTGGGTCTCAAGCATCCATTCGAGGCAAGCCAATCCAACAGCACGGTACTCAATCCCGTGCTCGACGATTCGCATTTCACGGTCATGAGTTACCACAATGCGTATTCCTACCAACCGACTACGCCGATGCTGCTGGATATTCTTGCCATCCAGAAACTTTACGGCGCCAACATGCTTTGGCAAACCGGTGACAACGTTTATCGCTGGGCAGCAGATCAATCGGTGTTCCAGACCATCTGGGATGCGGGCGGCAACGATACGATCGATGGCAGCAACCAATTGGCAGCCGTTAGCCTGAACCTCAATGAGGGTGCGTTCAGCCAGATCGGCAAGGCATTCATCGATGGGGCCAATCAGACGCTCATCAATGACGGACTGGCGATTGCCTATGGCGCCAAAATCGAAAACGCCACAGGCTCGGCCTTTGACGATGTGCTGATCGGCAATGCGCTGAACAACGTGCTCAACGGCATGGGCGGTATTGACACCATGGACGGTGGCGCCGGAAACGACACTTATATTGTGGATAACGTTGGTGATGCCGTGATCGAAAGTAGCACGGCACTGACCGAGATCGACACGGTCATGGCGTCGAGCGATTTCACCCTGGGCAGCAACCTCGAGAACCTGACCCTCACCGGCACGGCCCACCTCAACGGTACCGGCAACGCCCTGAACAATGTGCTGATCGGCAACACCGGCAACAACATCCTCGACGGCGGCCTCGGCGCCGACACGATGATCGGCGGCACCGGCAATGACACCTACCTCGTCGACAATCTCAAGGACGTCGTCAGCGAAACCAGCACCCTGCTGACTGAAATCGACACCGTGGTCACTTCTCTGAGCTACACCCTCGGTGCCAACCTGGAAAACCTGACCCTCACCGGCAGCGACCACCTCAGCGGCACCGGCAACGCCCTCAACAACGTACTGACCGGCAACGACGGCAACAACCTGCTCAACGGCGGCCTCGGCATCGACACCCTGATCGGCGGTGGCGGCAATGACACCTATGTCCTCGATCAGGCTGCGGAACTGGCCCTGCTGCAAGAAGAGGCCGACAAGGGTCTCGACCTGTTGAACATCACCTACACCGCCACGACGCTGAACAGCATGATCGACCTGAGCCAGAGCAACCTGGCCAACGTCGAAAACGTCACCCTCACCGGCCTCGGTGCCTTCAACGTGATCGGCAACGAGCGCGACAACAGCCTGATCGGCAACGCCTACAACAACGCCCTGCAAGGCGGGGCCGGCAATGACCTGCTGGACGGCGGTCTGGGCGCCGACACCCTCAGTGGCGGCAGCGGTGATGATGTTTATATCGTCGACAACCTCACCGACAAGGTCATCGAACTGGCCGACGAAGGCCACGATCTGGTCAATACATCTATCAGCTACACCCTCGGCGCCAACCTCGAGGATGCTCGTCTGAATGGCATTGCAGCGCTCAATCTCACCGGCAACGAACTGAATAACACCCTCACCGGCAACGCCGCCGCCAACGTCCTCAATGGCGGCACGGGCGCGGACATTCTGATCGGCGGCACCGGCAACGATGTGTACGTGGTGGATCACGTCAATGACGTGGTCACGGAAACCAGTGCCCTGATCAGCGAAATCGACACCGTCCAGGCCTCGATCGACTACACCCTGGGCAGCAACCTCGAAAACCTGACCCTCACCGGCAGCGCCCACCTCAACGGCACCGGCAACGCCCTCAACAATGTGCTGATCGGCAACACCGGCAACAACATCCTCGACGGCGGCCTCGGCGCCGACACGATGATCGGCGGCACCGGCAACGACACCTACCTGGTCGACAACCTCAAGGACGTCGTCAGCGAGACCAGCACCCTGCTGACTGAAATCGACACCGTGGTCACTTCTCTGAGCTACACCCTCGGTGCCAACCTGGAAAACCTGACCCTCACCGGCAGCGACCACCTCAGCGCCACCGGCAACGCCCTGAATAACGTGCTGACCGGCAACGACGGCAACAACCTGCTCAACGGCGGCCTCGGCATCGACACCCTGATCGGCGGTGGTGGCAATGACACCTATGTCCTCGATCAGGCGGCCGAATTGGCGTTGTTGCAGGAAGACGCCAACAAAGGTCTCGACCTGCTGAACATCACCTACACCGCGACTGCGCTGAACAGCACGGTCGACCTGAGCCAGAGCAACCTGGTCAACGTCGAAAACGTCAGCGTCACCGGCCTCGGTGCCTTCAACGTGATCGGCAACGAGCGCGACAACAGCCTGATCGGCAACGCCGCCGCCAACGTTCTCAATGGCATGGCCGGTGCTGACGCCATGAACGGCGGCGCCGGTAACGACACCTACTTCGTCGACAATATCGGCGATAGCGTGATCGAAAGCGGCACGGCACTGAGCGAAATCGATACGGTCATGGCGTCGATCGACTACACCCTGGGCAGCAACCTCGAGAACCTGACCCTCACCGGCACGGTCAACCTCAACGCCACCGGCAACGCCCTGGCCAACCTGCTGATCGGCAACACCGGCAATAACGTGCTCGACGGCGGCCTCGGTGCTGACACGATGATCGGCGGCACCGGCAATGACACCTACTTCGTCGACAACCTCAAGGACGTCGTCAGCGAGACCAGCACCCTGCTGACTGAAATCGACACCGTGGTCACTTCGCTCAGCTACACCCTCGGCGCCAACCTGGAAAACCTGACCCTCACCGGCAGCGACCACCTCAGCGGCACCGGCAACACCCTCAACAACGTATTGACCGGTAACGATGGCAACAACTCGCTCAATGGCGGTGCCGGGAACGACCTGCTGGACGGCGGTGCCGGTAATGACACACTGATCGGCGGACTGGGTACCGACACATTGACCGGTGGCGCGGGCGCTGATCTGTTTGTGTTCAACGCACTGTACGAACTGGGTATAGGCGGCTTTAGCGACATCATCACCGACTTCAGCACCCTGGACGGCGATAAAATCGACCTCTCGAAATTCGATGCCAATCTCTTGAGTGCCGGGATCAACAAGTTCAGTTTCATCGACTCGAACGACTTCACGGCGGCAGGACAGTTGCGTTTCGTCGACCATGTGCTGTATGGCAACGTCAATGGTGACCTGGGCGCGGACTTCGAAATCCAGTTGGTGGGCGTCAACAGCTTCAGCTCCAATGAGCTGGTAGCGTGACAACAACGCAATAAAAAACGCCCCGACTGGTTCGGGGCGTTTTACTTCGGTGGGTACACTCGAACTGCAGCTATCCCAACACCCCTAACTCCTTCGCCCGCGCCACCGCTTGTGTGCGCCGCTCAACCCCAAGTTTGCTGTTGATGTGACTGGCATGGGTTTTAACCGTGTGCAGGGAAATGAATAGCTGATCGCTGATTTCCTGGTTCGAGCAACCTTGGGCAATGAGTTTCAGAACGGCCAGTTCACGAGAGCTGAGCTGCTCGCACGCTGGCGAGGGTTCCAGGGCAATGCGCGCAGCGACGGCGGGCAGTCGTTCTGAAAGACTCTGCGAAATCGTCGCTCTCGCACAGTGCTGGAGCTGCTCACGCAGCCAGTCAGGATACTTTCGCAACAAGCCGTCGAAAGGCTGCAGCACGCCACCGCTGGCCGCCTCCAGTGACTGGGCGAAGGCTTGCCGGGCCTCGGGTTCACGATTGCAGGCGAGAAGGAGTTCGGCTTTCTGAGTCAGAGCCATCACGCTGAGCAACTGGCGACCCGTTTGCTGACCATGCTCAAGCAACGCATTCAATCGCCCCTCGGCCAGCATCGGTTGCCCCTGAATGACCTCCAGCAGGGCCTGCTGCAACTCGATATGCAGCGGCAGTTGCGGATGGAACTCCGGAGGCGCTGCCGCGTGCTCGCCGTTGTAGGTCTGACCCAATCGCGCCAGCCAGGCTTCCGCCAGATCGGTACGCCCCTGAGCCAGCCACAGCTCGCATTTCACCAGGGTGATCATCGCCAGATAGTAGATCGGCGGCACGTCCCAGATGTGCATCAGCCGTTCGGCTTCGGCGAGTTCGGCAAAGGCTTTGGCAAATTCACCGCTGCTGCCTTCAAGCCTGGCGATCACACAATGACCGATCAAAACGCTGATGTCGCGACAGGCGCGCGCTTCAGTCAAACCCGCCTGCAAGCGTGCGCGAGCGGTCTGTGGTTGCAGGCGCAGGGCCAGTAAAAATCCCTCGTACAAGGTCAGTCGCGCGCGCACCGCATAAAGCCGTTGCGGTGATAAGCCTTGCAGGCGTTGCAACCCCTGACGGACTTCATCCAGCGAGCGAAGGATTTCCCCCCGCGCTTGCAATACCCGAGCGCGGTCGTAATGGGCCAGCGCTTCAAACAATGGATTGCCGACCCGTTGCGCCAATTCCAGAGAGTCACGGTTCAAGCCGCGGGCGCGCCACAAGTCGCCGTCGGCAATGGCCAGATTGGACAGGGTTGAGAGGCACATCAGGCGCTGGCCGTAACGCTTGGCTGGCAGGCTCTCCAGCGCTTCGGTGCAATAGAGCAACGTCAGCTCGCGATTGCCGCGCCCACGGGCGATGATTCCGCTCAAGGCCAGCCATTGCGCAAGCATGGACTTCTGCGCCGTGGCCGACGGCGCTGGCAGGAAGCGGCTCAAATGACTGGCCAGTTCCTCGGCAGCGTCCAGCTGACAGGCCAGCCCCAACGCCCAGCTGTACAGCACAATCAGCCGTGGTGTGCTGATCAGCAGGCTGTCGGGCAAGTCCATTTTCCAGCGCAACAACATGCCGACGTTCTGTTCGGCCAGCAGTTGCTCCTCGGAGAGGTTCTGCACCAGGTTCGCCGCGACGTCCAAGTGCCCGGCGCGCAACGCCTGTTCCACCGCCTCATCGAGCAGCCCCTGGGCATTGAACCAGCGACAGGCACGCAAATGCAGGCTGGCTGCCGGCACCATCGCCTGAGAGGCAGGCCGGGTGCGCAACAGATCGGAAAACAGATGGTGATAGCGATACCAGTGGCCATGTTCGTCCAGCGGCACCAGGAACACCTGGTGAGCCAGCAGAAAACGCAGGATCTCGGCACTGTCATGGGCTTCGCGAACGGCATCGCACAGCTCGCTGCAAAAGCGTTCCTGGGGCGCCGTGTCGTACAGGAATGACTGCACTTCGGCGGGCAGACAATCGATGACCTCTTCAAGCAGGTAGTCGCGAATCAGCCCTTCCCCACCGTGCAACGACTGGGGTAACACGCCATCAGTGCCCGCTTCGGAGGCGGCCAACAGCCAGAAACGCAGGCCGGCGACCCAACCTTCGCTACGCTGGATCAGGTTTTCCAGCGCTTCGCCACGCAAGGAACTGCTGTGCCGATCGAGCAGGGTCAAGGCTTCATCGTGGGTCAGGCGCAAGTCCTGCTCATGTAACTCGAGCAGTTGCCGCGACAGCCGCAGACGGGCCAGATGCCAGTCCGGACGCTGTCGACTGGTGACCATCACCAACAAGCCATCGGGAAGATGATTGAGGAAAAATTGCAGGCAGCGGTCGAGAACCGGGCCTTGGGCAAGATGGTAGTCATCGAGTACGAGCAGCAGTGGCGACGTCGGCAACAAGTGCACGGCCAACTCATCGAGCAAACCGTCCAGCCACTCTTCGAAGGCAAACGGCTGATGCCGCTGACGCATTTTCAGCAACCCCAGAGACTGACGGCCCAGTTGCGGGAAATAGTCCTGAAGGCCTTCGAGCAACCGTTCGAGAAAACGCCCTGGATCGCTGTCTCGCGGACTCAACCCCAGCCAAAGGCTTTGCCAGTGCGCCGGCAGTCCCTGACAGAACTCCACCGCCAACGAACTTTTGCCAAACCCCGCCGGGGCGCTGACCAGCAGCAGCCTGCCACCGAGACCCGCACTCAGGCGCTCGCACAGACGAGGTCGCAGCACATGGCCATCAGGCAGCGGTGGCCGAAAAAAACGCCCGTCCATTGTCGCGACGGCGGCGCTTGCGGGGCCCGGGAGTGGGGACAGATCAGTCATGGCCGGCTCTTGTTTGAATTGCTGTTGGCGGCGTTGCAGATGTCCGCAGACTAGCGGTAAACGAAGAGGGAATGAAGGTTAATGCTACAAATGGCTACAAAAAGACTACGAACAAAGGATCGCAGCCTCGTTTCACTCGACAGCTCCTATATGACGGATCGAACTCATCTGTAGGAGCTGTCGAGTGAAACGAGGCTACGATCTTTTCCAACGCAAAAAAACGCCCCGAACCAGTCGGGGCGTTTTTCGAGGATGCGGCCTCTGTTCAGTACAGGTTAGCGAACACCATCCTGACGCAATGCTGCCGGAGTAAAGTCACTGGTGGTTGCGGTGAAGCCGAAGTCATACGCGGATTTTTCTTCGTTCTTCATGCCCAGCGCCAGGTAACGGCCCGATTGCAGGTCGTACAAGGTTTCCAGGGTGTACCACGGCACCTGAACGTTGTAGTAGTTCTGGGAGTGAGCTTCCGCCACACGCCAGAGTTGACCACGACCGTCGTAGTGATCGATTACCGCAGCCTGCCAGGTGTCTTCGTCGATGTAGAAGTCACGCTTGGCGTAAATGTGACGCTGACCTTCCTTCAAGGTAGCCACCACATGCCAGACACGACGCAACTCGTAACGAGCCAGGTCCTGGTTGATGTGACCGGCCTTGATGATGTCGGCGTACTTCAGCTGAGGCGAGTCGAGCTTGTAGCTGTCGGAGGCGATGTAGATCTCTTTCTTGCCTTCGAGCTTCCAGTCGTAACGATCCGGCGCACCGTTGTACATGTCCAGGTTGTCGGAGGTACGCAGACCATCGGCAGCGGTACCCGGCCCGTCATAGGACACTTGAGGCGCACGACGCACACGACGCTGACCGGCGTTGTAGACCCACGCCGAACGCGGTTCCTTAACCTGATCGAGGGTTTCGTGCACCAGCAGCACACCACCGGCCAGACGTGCCGGCGCGGTCACTTTCTGCTTGAAGTAGAACAGGATGTTGCCCGGGTTCGCCGGATCGTAGTCCTTCATCTTGTCGCGGAACACGAACTGGTCCTGGAAGTACACCAGGCTGAACGAGCCGTTCGGTTGCGGCGTGGCCTGCGTTACCAGACGGGTCACGCTGCCGCCGCGATAGCGGGTGATGTGGTTCCAGATGACTTCGACGCCGGTTTTCGGAATCGGAAACGGCACGGCGGTTTCGAAGTTTTCCAGACCGTTGCCGCCGGACACCAGGTTGGTGTTGGTGGCGTTTTTCTTGATGGAGGCAAACACGTCATCCGGCACGGTCGCGCCGCGATGGGACGGATAGACCGGCATCTTGAAGGTTTCCGGGTAGCGCTTGAACATCGCGTACTGGCCCGGGGCGAGTTTTTCCTTGTACTGGTCGACGTTCTGCGCAGTGATGGTGAACAGCGGTTTTTCACTGGCGAACGGGTCAGACAGGAAACCTTTGCTGTCGACAGCGCCAGCGTTTTTCGGCATTGGCTTCCAGGCTGGAATCGAACCGTCGGCATTACCCGCCATCTCGGCGCCCATCGGGGTCAGGCTCTTGCCCAGCTTGTCCGCTTCGGCCGCAGGGACCGCCGCCATCACGCTGGTCGCCAGCAGCGAAAGGCCCAGAACACCGGCGTGGAACAGACTCTTTGTTGTTTTCATATGTGTGTTCGTCCTGAAAATGCAGTGTGCTTAGAAGTTCACGCCAAGGCTCAAGGCTACGAAGTCCCGATCATCCGTGGTGGTGTAGTCGCCACCAAAGAAGTTGGTGTAGGCCAGGCTCGCGGTGTAGGTGTTCTGGTACTCGGCATCGAGACCCAGGCTCACCGCCTTGCGACCTTCTTCGAAGTTGCCGCCAGGGCCAGGCGAGTAACCGCTCACGTCATGGGACCAGGCTACGTTGGGCTTGAGGTTTACACCGGCGAAGACATCCGGGTATTCCCAGATGGCGCGACCGCGATAGCCCCAGGAAGTGGAGGTGGTAAAACCGTCGTTGTCGCAGTTGGAGGTGCGATTGCTGGCATCTGCTCCGGCACCGGCACCGGCAATGGTGCTGCTGTTGAGCGTGGTGCAAAAACCATTAGGCAATTCACCTGGGCCGAAGACAGGATCACGGCCATAACGGGCTTTAGATCTACTTTCCAGACCGCCAACGTATGTAACACCAATCTCACCAACCAGAGTCAGACGACTCGCGCCCATGACCTGATCCAGGAAGTGGGTGAAGGTTGTCTGGAACTGAGTGATTTCCTTACGACGATAGCCATGCAGATCCTGGCCTGGAGTGCCCTTCAAGACAGATGCGTTGCCAAAACCTGGAATGGGTGTAACACCGGCAAAAAGAATATCGGTGGAGTTCAGTTGAACCGGTGCATTTGGCCGGTAGCTCAACTCACCGCTCCATGCCGTGCCGGTAGGCAGGGTGGTAGAGAAGCTCAAGCCATACAGGCGAATATCTTCCGGATACTCGACAAAGTAGTTGGAGTTACCCGCCACAACCAACGGTCGCGCGCTGGCCAAAGGTCCCAACGGGACGTTGTAGTAGAACTGGTTTGCACCTTGAGCACTGAAAATGGGTGCGCGGCTATGGTAGTTCATGAAGTACGCGCCGAATTCGGTGTCCAGCGGCTCGAAGTTATAGTGCATGGCCACACCAAACTGACCACTGTCACGAGCATCACGGTCTGGACCGCGCTTAACCAGAACCCCTTCTTCGTTAGCGTTGACCCCTAGCGCAGTCAAAGTAGGAATTGCCGCGGGGTTAATGGTCGAACGTTTGTTGAGAACGCGCAGATTGTTGTCGCAACCATCGGCAATGATGTCCGGCTGCGAGAAGAAAGTGCCGCAGTTATCGGTAACCGTCTGGTCCCACTCCAGCTGATAGAACGCCTCGGCCGACAGATTGTCGGTCAGTGTCTGGGACACATAGAACATGTTGACCGGGATCAGACCTTCCTTGACCTCGGCACCTGGACGGCGAAACGCCGACACGTCGATCGGGTTGATCGAGTTGATACCGCCACCGATAAAGGTGCTTTCACCCCAGCTCACGACCTGCTTGCCCAGACGCACGGAACCCGGCTGATCGGCAATCGCATAGTTGTGGTAGACGAACGCATCGAGAATCTGCCCGCCGGCGGACTTGGCGCCCTCCTTGCGGTTTTCATCACTGATGTCCTTGAACAGACGGCTTTCGTCCTTGAGTTCAAAGTCATACCAGTATTTGCCACGTACAAAGACACCGGTATCGCCGTACTTCAGTTCCAGGTCATGGATACCCTTGAAGATCTTCGAAAACGTTTCCCCGCGCTTGAAGTTCAAGTGTCCGTCGTCAGAGGTTTGCGACAACCCCTTGCCGCCGTTGTTGACCCCGATCAGGTCGCTGTTGGGTTTGGCAGTAGACCAACTGGCACCAACGGAAAGGGACGAATCGAAGCTGCCTTCGATTTCACCAACGTTGAAACTGACGCCGAATGCGGGCCCGGCGAGCGTAGAGGCGAGACTGACAGCCAGGGGCAGTTTTGCCCGGCGCCAGAACTGGTTTACTGATGTCATCGACGCTACTCCATGTGCATTATTGTTATGGCAGTGAGTACTTTTAAAAACGCTGTGGTTGACCGGGAGCCAGGGCGTCCCGAAGTCACTCCAAAGTTGCATCGCCCCGTTTTGTGCGTTTGCCCCGTTCTTAAAAATCCTTGAGCGGACTATAGCCAGCAGGTAGTACTGCTTGATCCCTCTAAAGTGTGATTTGCAGCTGCCGGCCACTCTGGAACAGTCCTTTCGCCAGTCCGACACCTGTCGGCACGGCAAGGATGGCTGAAATTTCGGATTTCACAAGCCAAGCGCTTGCTTGGTGGGGCTGGCGTGCCTTTTCGGGCACGCCAGAAGACGCTTAAAGCGTCGAGAGGAAGGTGCTGTTGTTGGCTTGCCATTCGGTGATGTCGACGCGAATCCGCTTCTTGTCGAGTTTGCCGACACTGGTCTTGGGAATTTCAGTAACAAGGGCAATCTGGCTCGGGATAGCCCACTTGCTCAGGTGCCCCAGCTCCACAAACGGCTTGAGGTGTTCCTTGAGTTCCTTGGCCCCGATTACATGGCCCTCGCGGATCACCAGCAGGGCAAACGGCCGCTCGCCCCACTGCGGATCGGCAATGCCCACCACTGCTACTTCGCGTACCGCTACATGGCGGCTGATCAGGTCTTCCAGGTCCAGGGAGGAGATCCACTCGCCACCGGTCTTGATCACATCCTTGATCCGGTCGCGAATGTCGATCACGCCCATGCTGTCCAGCGTCGCAACGTCACCGGTGTGCAGCCAGCCCCCGGCCCAGAGCTCCGCGCCCTTCTGCGGTTCATTGAAATAGCCTTCGGTGAGCCACGGCGCACGCAGCACCAGTTCACCTTGGGTCTCGCCATCGGCAGGCAAGAAGTTGCCGTCGGTGTCGACGATCGCCGCCTCCACCAATGGCCCCGGCACACCGGCCTTGATCCGGTACGTGGTGCGTTCGTCTTCGGTGCCGGCCATCAGCTCGTCGTTGAGGTGCGCGCACGACACCAGTGGCCCGGTTTCCGACATGCCATAAGCGGCGGTCAGTTGAATGCCCTTGGCTTTGGCGGCTTCGTACAACGCACGGTTCAGCGCACTGCCACCGATCACGATTTTCCAGCCGCCGAAATCGGTGTTTTGCGCAGCCTTGGAATTGAGGACCATTTGCAGAATGGTCGGTACGCAGTGGGAAAAGGTGACTTTCTCCTTGCGCCACAGCTCCACCAAGTATTCCGGGTCGTAGCGACCGGGGTAGACCTGCTTGAGCCCGAGCATGGTCGCCACATACGGCAGGCCCCAGGCGTGCACATGGAACATCGGGGTGATCGGCATGTACACGTCGTTGGTGCCCAGCAGCCGCACACTGTCGATGGCGCCCATGATGGTCGACACGCCCATGGTGTGCAGCACCAACTGCCGATGGGTGAAGTACACGCCTTTGGGATTGCCGGTGGTGCCGGTGGTGTAGAACGTGGTCGCGACCGAGTTTTCGTCGAAGTCCTGGAAGTCGTACCGGGTGCTCGCGGCGGCCAGCAACTGCTCGTACTCGCCGACAAGGTTCGGCAAGTCAGCGGTTTTTTCCGGCAGGTCGGTGAGCAGCAGGGTTTTCTCGACCGTGGTCAGGTGCCCGGCTATTGCGTTGTAAAGCCCCACAAACTCGCTGTTGACCAGCACGAAGCGGTCCTCGGCATGGTTCATGGTGTAGAGGATCTGTTCCGGCGACAGGCGCACGTTGATGGTGTGGATCACCGCACCGATCATCGGGATGGCAAACATGCATTCCAGATAACGATGGCTGTCCCAGTCCATCACCGCCACGGTGTCGCCAGGTTTGACCCCGGCCGCCGTCAGCACGTTGGCCAGTCGAGCGACCCGCTCGATCAGGGTCGGATAGCTGTAGCGCAACTGATCGCGGTAAATGATCTCGCGGGTTTTCTCGTAACGCGCGCCGGACATCAGCAGCCGTTTGATCAGCAGCGGATACTGGTAAGCGCCTTCGGCTGGGGGAATAACGCGAGTCTGCAACATAAGAATCCCTTTTCTGACTGCACGGTCGTGGCTGAAAGTAAGCACTCTAGTGCCCTTCAACGCCAGCCAAATCAGCCAAAGGAATGATTTGCAGAGCCTAGCAAATGCTAGCGTTGCGCCAGCATTCGTAGGAGCTGCCGCAGGCTGCGATCTTTTGATCTTTGGCGATTTCGCTACAGCCCAGAGTCAAAAGATCGTCCGAACGCGGCTCAAACCTTCGGCAGCTCCTACCGGGTCCTGTGTGCGATCAATGCATCTCGGTAAAGGCGAGTTTCACGCCGATGGCGATCAGCACGGCGCCCATGGTCCGGTCGAACCAGTGCCCCATGCGCGCGAAGCCGGCGCGCACGCGCTGCTGGCTGAACAGCATTGCCACCAGACAGAACCAGACCGCCGTTGCTGCCGCCAGATAAATCCCGTAACCGGCTTGTACCGACAGCGGCGTGTGCGGGTTGATCACAACCGTGAACAACGACAGGAAGAACAGCGTGGCTTTCGGGTTCAGACCGTTGGTCACGAAACCCGAGGTGAAAGCGCCGCGAGCCGTGCGCTCACCCGCCTCCTTGTGCAGATTGTCCGTGACCGGTTTGGCCGGCTGCGCACGCAAGGCCTTGAAGCCGATGTACAGCAGATAAGCGGCGGCGGCCCACTTCAGGGCATTGAACAGCACGATCGACTGGGACACGATCAGGCCGATGCCGAGCAGCGAATAACCGACGTGCAGGAAAATCGCCGTACCGACGCCCAACGCCGTCCAGGTACCGGCGCGACGACCGTGGGTCACGCTCTCACGCACCACCACGGCAAAGTCCGGGCCGGGGCTGGCCACGGCCAGCAGGTGAATGAGGGCAACGGTCAAGAACTCTGTCCAGTACATGGGGGCTCCTCAGAGGCAGATCAGTCAAAGTGAAATTCATCGGTTTATCGCCCCGCCTGTGAGCGAGCCTGCTCGCGAAGGCGGTGTGCCAGGCCACATCAATATCGACTGACACGCCTTCTTCGCGAGCAGGCTCGCTCCCACAGGTTCGGCATTCGGCTTGATGATGCGTAACGATTTGTTTCATCTGGTAGGCTCGGCAGATTACGCCTTCAGTTCATTGCACAAAAGGTACAGTTGATGACGAACTCTCGCCGCGCCGTTTTTCTCGACCACCCCTCCCTGGACCTTGGCGATCTTGACCTCAGTCCATTGCGCGATTGCTTCGATGATCTGCAACTGTTCGCACAGACCACGCCAGACCAGGTGATCGAACGTCTCAAGGGCGCCACCGTCGCCATCAGCAACAAAATCCTGATTGATGCCGAGGCGATCGCGGCCAGTCCCGATTTGAAGCTGATCCTGATCACCGCCACCGGCACCAACAACGTCGACCTTGCCGCCGCCCGCGCCCACGGGATTACCGTCTGCAATTGCCGGGGCTACGGTACGCCATCGGTGGCTCAACACACGATCATGCTGCTGCTCAATCTGGCGACACGCCTGGCCGACTATCAGAAAGCCGTCGGTGAAGGCCGTTGGCAACAAGCGAAACAGTTCTGCCTGCTGGACTACCCGATCGTCGAACTGGAAGGCAAAACCCTCGGCCTGCTTGGCCATGGTGAATTGGGCGGCGCGGTGGCGCGGCTGGCCGAAGCCTTCGGCATGCGCGTGCTGCTCGGTCAGATTCCGGGGCGCCCTGCCCGGCCAGACCGCTTGCCACTGGACGAACTGCTGCCGCAGATCGACGCCCTCACCCTGCACTGCCCGCTCAACGAACACACCCGGCACTTCATCGGTGCCCGTGAGCTGGCCTCGATGAAACCCGGTGCGTTCGTGGTCAACACTGCGCGCGGCGGCCTGATCGACGAACAGGCGCTGGCCGATGCCTTACGCAACGGCCATCTGGGCGGCGCCGCCACCGACGTGCTGAGCGTTGAACCACCGACGGCCGGCAATCCGCTGTTGGCTGCTGACATTCCACGACTGATCGTCACCCCGCACAACGCCTGGGGCAGCCGCGAGGCGCGGCAGCGGATCGTTGGCCAATTGACCGAAAACGCTCAGGGATATTTCAGCGGTAAAGCGCTGCGGGTCGTCAGTTGATAAACTGCCGCACTTTTTTTCAAGGAGCAGAGTATGGATCCGCGCAGTGAAGTACTGCTTCGACAGGCCGAGTTATTCCAGGGTTCGGTGCTGCTGGCCGGTTTGCCCGCCGATGACCTGCTGGGCCGTCTGCCCGACGCTCATGGCTGGTGCTGGCATGCCGGCGATCAAGCAGCGCTCGACGCCCGTTTCGCCGAGCGCAGCCATTTCGGTGTGAACGCCCCCGAGCGCGGGTTCGACACTGCCGTGGTGTTCCTGCCCAAATCCAAGGACCTGACCGACTACATCCTCAACGCCCTCGCCTCGCGCCTCGCCGGTCGCGAGTTGTATCTGGTGGGTGAAAAACGCAGCGGCATCGAAGGCGCGGCCAAGCAACTGAACCCGCTCGGCAAACCGCGCAAACTCGACAGCGCACGTCACTGCCAGCTCTGGCAGGTCACCGTGGCCACTGCGCCAGAAGCCAAGCCACTGGAAAGCCTGGCCCAGGAGTATGAATTGCCGCTGGCCGAAGGTCCGCTGAAAGTCATCAGCCTGCCGGGCGTGTTCAGCCACGGTCGACTGGATCGCGGTAGCGCGCTGCTGCTGGAGCATCTGGACAAACTGCCGAGCGGCCATTTGCTGGACTTCGGTTGTGGTGCCGGCGTGTTGGGCGCGGCGGTGAAACGTCGTTATCCGCACAACCAGGTCACGTTGCTCGACGTGGATGCCTTCGCCGCCGCCAGCAGTCGCCTTACGTTGGCTGCCAACGGTCTGGAGGCAGACGTGATTACCGGAGACGGCATCGACGCTGCGCCGATGGGTTTGAGTGCAATCCTGAGCAATCCACCGTTCCATGTCGGCGTCCATACCGACTACTTCGCTACCGAGAACTTGCTGCGAAAAGCAGCCAAACATCTGAAAAATGGTGGCGAACTGCGCTTGGTGGCGAACAGTTTCCTGAAGTATCAACCGCTGATCGAAGAGCACCTTGGCGTGTGTGCAATCAAGGCTGAAGGGCAGGGTTTCAGAATTTATCGAGCCAAACGCGGTTAGAAATTTGTACTTGCCCAATCGGATTTGCCTAGGCAGAATCCGCTCCGTCCTAGGGGAGTAGTCTCCCACGAGCGCCATGCTCGTCCGGCATACGTCAACATACTTGGTCAAAAGACCATGGCGTATGCGACCCAAGCGTCCGCATCAGACGGATCGCAGGGTTTGACAAGACCTATGACACGAACACCTTACCCGGGGCGGGAAGGCTGTACGTGTCATAGCCGTGTCGACCCGCCCCTTAGGAAAACCCTGATGTTGGATTCACTTCTCGTTCCCACCGCAATCGTTGCCTTGGCCGAAATCGGCGACAAGACGCAACTGCTCGCGCTCATTCTCGCTGCCCGCTTTCGCAAACCTTGGCCGATCATCGCCGGCATCGTCGCCGCGACCCTGGCCAACCATGCGGCAGCCGGTGCGGTAGGCGCCTGGTTCGGCAGTTTCTTCTCGGATGCGACGTTGCACTGGATCCTGGCCGCAAGCTTTGCCGCGACGGCGCTGTGGACCCTGGTGCCGGACAAGATGGATGAGGATGAAGCCAGCACCGCTCGCAAGTTCGGGCCGTTCCTGACCACGCTGATTGCCTTCTTCCTCGCGGAAATCGGTGACAAGACCCAGATCGCGACCGTGATGCTCGCCGCGCAATACCCGGAGCTGTGGCTGGTGATCATCGGCACCACTGTCGGTATGTTGATTGCCAACGTGCCGGTGGTACTGGCAGGTAACTTTGCGGCGGACAAATTGCCATTGACGTTGATCCGTCGCCTAGCGGCGTCGGCGTTTTTCATCCTGGCTGTTGTTGCGGTGTACAAGGCGATGCAGAGCAGTGGGTGGGTTTGATGCCGTAGGTCGGTAGACCTCGTTATCGTTCATCGCGAGCAGGCTCGCTCCCACATTGAAATGCAATCAACCGTGGGAGCGAGCCTGCTCGCGATGGCGTCAGCAGCCTCAATACAAAACTCAGGACTTTTTGGCTTTCTCGTACAGCGGCATGACTTTCGGAATCGCTGCCTGCAACGAAGCGATACGACTGGACGACGCCGGGTGAGTACTCATGAATTCCGGCGGCGAACCTTCCGAAGCCTTGGTCATCTTGTTCCACAGGGTGATCGCGGCGTTCGGGTTGTAACCGGCACGTGCCGCCAGTTCCAGACCAATCAGGTCTGCCTCGTTTTCATTGGAGCGGCTGTTGGGCAAGGTCATTCCGTAGTTGGCCACGGTATCCGCCAGAGCCAGGCTGTCCTGCCCCAGACCGAACAAGGCACCGGCGCCCTGCTTGGCCATTTCGATGCCGTAAGCCTTGGACATCGCTTCGCGACCGTGTTCGCGCAGGGCGTGGGCGATTTCATGGCCCATGATCGCGGCGATTTCATCGTCGGTCAGTTTCAGGCTGTCGATCAGCCCGGTGTAGAAAATGATCTTGCCGCCGGGCCCGCAGTTGGCATTGAGCTCATCGCTCTTGATCAGGTTGACTTCCCATTTCCACTGGGCCGAATCCGGACGAAAAACCGGTGCCTGGGCAATCAGCCGGTCGGCAATCGCCTGCACGCGTTTGGCATCGGTACTGGTCTTGTCCAGCACACCTTTGGTGTTCGCCTCGCCGACGGTCTTTTGATAAGACTGGGCGTACATCTGGTTGACCTCGTCCGTGGACAACATGCTGAACATGTACTGTTTACGCTCAACGCCCACGGCGCCACCGCTGGTGGTGTTGACCGACTGACAACCGGCAAGCAGCAAACCTACGCTCAGCGCACACAAAACCAATGTCTTGCTCATCAAAAAACTCCTTGAAAACATGCCGCGTATCCTAGGCGTGGAATTGTATCGACGCCAGATACAACAGATGTGTAGACGCACATTTCAGACAAAGCTCTCATGGCCGTAGGAAAAAATTCACATAACCGCCCCCGCCACGGCCCGTAACGGCCGGCAATGATGCATTTGCGACATCGACCACTCCAAAACAGCCATTTCGCCAAGCCCCATTCATGGCCATCAAGCCCCCTGCCGATACAGCACCGCAGATGTCCTCTTGCGTGCGGAGCACCCATGAAATTCAAGTCGATCCAGTTTTCCGTGGCGGCCCTCGCTGGCGCCATCGTTTTAAGTGTCGTGGCGGCCCTGGTGCTGTATGCATTGTTTTCCGGCGCACGGACGCAAGACATGGTCCAGGAGCGGACCCAGGCGCAATTCGAGCAAGTCATCGAACAGCGCCTGACGTCACTGGCGCAAACCCAGGTCAGCCAGATCCAGCGTGAGCTCGAAGCGCCGCTGCTGATCGCCGGCGGACTGGTACGGGTCAACGCCTTGATCGGCACGCCGGGCGCCGATGGCCAGCCGCAGCTGAGCCTGAGCCGTGAGCAATTGATCAGCCTGATCAAGGAAAACGTGGTCAAAAACCCGAAAATTCTCGGGACCTACATCGGCTGGGAAAAAAACGCCCTCGACCACAACGATGCAGCCTACGTCGGCACCCAGGTGGTCGGCATCGACGCCAGCAACGGTCGCTTCCTGCCCTGGTGGTTCCGCAACGAAGACGGGACCCTGGGCCTGGACAAACTGGTGGACGTCGACGACCAGAAAACCCTGTCCACCGGCGTGCGCGCCAGCGAGTACTACCTGTGCTCGAAAGAAACCAAAAAATCCTGCGTGATCGATCCGGCGCCCTACAAGGTCGGCGACAAAATCGTCATGCTCGCCTCCTTTATTGAACCGATCATGCTCGACGGTGCCTTCCAGGGCATCGTCGGCGCCGACCTGTCGGTGAACTTCATCCAGGAAATGCTCCTGGGCGCGAATCAGAAGCTGTACAGCGGCGCCGGCGAAATGGCCCTGATCGGCGGTAACGGCCGGATCGTTGCCTACACCAAAGACCCAAGCAAATTCGGCGAGAAAGTCAGCGACATCCTCGACAGCCAGCAGATCGCCAACATGGCCAACCTCAAGCGCGGTGAAGTCACCTACACCGTCGACAAGGCTCAAGGCCGGATCGAGTTGTACCTGCCGTTCGGCATCGGCCAGACCGACGCCCGCTGGACCTTGATGCTGCAACTGCCGCTGAACGCGGTCATGGCCGACCTGCAAAAACTTCAGGGCGATCTCAACACTCAGCGCAAATCCGACACGTTCGGCATGGCCATGGTCGGTTTGCTGATCGCCGGTATCGGCTTGCTGGTGATCTGGCTGGTGGGCCACGGCATTGCCCGGCCGCTGAAGCAGATGGTCGCCATGCTCGACGACATCGCGAAAGGTGAAGGTGACCTGACTCGCCGATTGACCAGTGATCGCGCCGACGAACTGGGCTCGATCGCCAAAGGGTTCAACACGTTCCTGGCCAAACTGCAGGCGATGATTACCCAGGTCGTGACCTCGGTGCAGAGCGTCAGTGATTCGTCGGAACACACTGCCGACATCGCCATCCGCACCAACATCGGCGTCCAGAAGCAGATGGTCGAGATCGATCAGGTCGCCACCGCGGTGCATGAAATGACCGCTACCGCCCAGGACGTCGCGCGCAACGCGACCCAGGCTGCGCAAGCCGCCAGCCATGCCGACCAGGCAGCGGCGCAGGGCATGCAAATCGTGCGGGACACGTCGAACTCGATCGGCGTGCTGGCGGTGGAAATCGGCAAGGCTGTCAGCGTGGTGCAGACCCTGGCCAAGGACAGCGAAAACATCAACGCCATCCTCACGGCCATTCGCGGGATCGCCGAGCAGACTAACCTGCTGGCCTTGAACGCCGCGATCGAAGCGGCCCGCGCCGGCGAGCAAGGTCGCGGTTTTGCGGTGGTGGCCGATGAAGTGCGCAACCTGGCGCAGAAAACCCAGAAGGCCACTGAAGAAATCCAGACCATGATCCAGCAGTTGCAGCAGGGAACGCGCGATGTGGTGCGGGTGATGGAGGACAGTCAGAACCGTACCGATGAAAGCGTGCAGCATGCGGCGAAAGCGGCCGAAGCGCTGGAGACGATTACTCAGGCGGTGTCGGTGATCAACGACATGAACACCCAGATCGCCAGCGCGGCTGAAGAGCAAAGCGCAGTGGCCGACGACATCAACCGCAACGTCATCAACATTGGGCAAGTGGCCAATGAAGTGGCAGGTGGTGCGGATGAATCGAGTGCGGCCAGTGCGGACCTGACCAAGTTGGCGGAACAGCAGCGGCGGTTGATCAATCAGTTCAAGGTCTAAAGATCGCTGGAAGGTCCTGCGGACCTTATCGCGAGCAGGCTCGCGATGGCATCAGCACGGACGCTACACCCCTCAACCCGGAGTAAGACACTCCGGCCCATTGAGCTTCGGATCATTCACCATGTTCGCCAGCACCCGTTCGCGCAAGGCCGCAGGTTCACTGGCCAGCAACGCCTGCAACCCATGCAGTGGCGTCTCGGGATTGAGCCAGGCGTCCTGCCCCGCCGCATCGAGAATCAACGGCCGACGCTGACTCGCAGCCGGCTGGGTGATCACTGCCGTACTCAGCCACACCTGCTCCTGCACCGGATACGCCTCCCAGATCGCCGCAAAAAACAGCGCCGAGCCCTCCCCCGGCGTCAGCCAATACGGCCGCTTGCGGGTCGTGCCGCGCCATTCGTAAAAACCATTGGCCGGCAGCAGGCAACGGCGCTCGCGCAAGGCCTGGCGAAACATCGGCTGTTCGGCAACGGTTTCGGCGCGGGCATGGGCGGGGGTGCGGGACAGGTCGGTCAGCCACGGCGGTGTCAGCCCCCAACGAGCACGGGCCAACTCACGCTGGCCGTCAGCGCCTGCACGCAGCATCAACACCGAATCGTTGGGAGAAATATTCCACTGGGCCTGCTGATCGGCGGGGAAGCCAGGCAGGGCCGCGAAGGCGGGGTTCCAGCGAAACAGGGCATAACGTCCACACATGGGGCAGCACGACTCTTGATAAAACGAACGTCAGCCTAACAGACCAGCGTGCCGGGAAAACTCTCCGGTTCATCACCGGGCATCGGCAGTGCGGCATTGTACGCGGTGATCAGTTCCCGGGCGTATTCGGCCTGATCGTTATCGACCGCCAACCCCAGCAGGCCGAAAATCGGCAATTCGCCGGTCCCCCTGAGCAAATCGCGGCCCACCAAATGCGCCTCGACACCTTCACTGGCCAACATGCTTTGCAGCAACTCGCCTTCCATCAGGTTTTCCGGCTCGTAGATTCGCTGCATTGAGGGTGCCCCTTTCATTCATTTTCGCTGTAAACGTCGAGGTGCCATTCCTCACCCTCGACCTGCAAGACAAAGGTGATCGGGCGACAACACACCGGACAATCCTCAATATAGGTCTGATCTCCGCCGGACAAGTCCAGAACGGCCTCGGCCTCTTCACCACAATACGGACATTCGTAGCGCTCGGTTTCCAGCATCGCGGTCTCCCGGGTGACTTGTGCGTATAATCGCCGGTCTATTTGCAGGGCTATTTTTGTCTGGCTACCTTTTCAGACCGTGTCCCGTTGGTTTTCGATCAAAACCTTTACTTACCCTAGCCGTTTCTAACAAGAGAGCATGATGGGCGAATTCGATGCCATCCGACCTTACGACGACAGCGAAGTCCCAGCGGTGCTGGCACGGCTGCTCAGCGACAAGGCGCTTCTAGATATCCTCATCCACTTCCGCTTCCCGCGTTATGCCGGTGCCTTCGGCTGGATGCTCAAACCTCTTATAGCTCATCGGCTGCGCCGTGAGTTCGCCAGCGTCAACTCGGTGGCCACATTGCAAGACAAGGTCGAGGTGTACGTCGACCACACCATCGAGCGCGCCACCGACGGTGTCACCTACACCGGCGTCGAGCAGTTCAAGTCCGGCAGTGCCTACCTGTTTATCGCCAACCACCGCGACATCGTGATGGACCCGGCCTTCGTCAACTATGCCGTGTACCACGCCGGCCTGCCGACACCGCGCATCGCCATTGGCGACAACCTGTTGCAAAAGCCCTTCGTCAGCGACCTGATGCGCCTGAACAAGAGCTTCATCGTGCACCGCTCGATCACCGGTCGCCGCGAGAAAATGGCGGCGTATCAGCTGTTGTCGGCTTACATCAACCACTCGATCCGCAACGATTGCGCGTCGATCTGGATCGCTCAGGCCGAAGGCCGGGCCAAGGATGGTGACGACCGTACCGAGTCGGCGATCCTGAAAATGTTCCACATGAGCCGCAAGGACGAGCCGTTCGGCGAAGTCATCCGCTCGCTGAACGTCACCCCGGTGTCGATCAGCTACGAATACGATCCGTGCGACCAAGCCAAGGCACGCGAGCTGTTCATCCGCGCCACCACTGGCAGCTACACCAAAGTGCCGGGCGAGGACGATGTCAGCATCGCCAAGGGCATCACCGGCTATAAGGGCCGGGTCCACGTGAACTTCGCATCGCCAATCACCGAGCTGTTCGACGACACCAAGCAATTGGCGATCGAGATGGACCGGCAAATCCTCGGCGGCTACCGCCTGTTCCCGGTGCACTACCTGGCCTACGCACAGTGGGAAGACGCCGACCCGCAATTGCAGGTGCCGAAAGCCGCCGACGTGTTTGCGGCCGACGAGCTGGCCAAGGCTCAGGAACAATGGCAGCAACGTCTGGATGCTTGCCCGGAGGAACATCGTCCGTTCCTGGTGCTGCAATACGCGACACCGGTGCGCAATCAGTACCGCGTCAAGGCCGGGTTGCCGCTGTAAGGCAATGGCTGGAGACGATAACGGCACCTTCGGGTGCCGTTATTTTTGCAAGATCAAAAGATCGCAGCCTTCGGCAGCTCCTTGTATCTCGACTATCGCTCCGTCAGGAGCGATAGTTCTCGACTGATCATCGAGGGAGGGATCTGGAAGACGCGCAGCTCCTTAGGCGTTATGCCTGCAATGTAGATGGTGCTCCAACCCTCCACACTCACTCGTATAGTTCGAACGGTATCTTGGGCCCGTCTTCGGCGAGAGCCCGCATTTGCAAGGTTGGACAGAGTGCAGTGATGATCGCAATTGATCTGATTGGAGGTATTCATGTCCAGTTTCGTTGGCGTCGATGTCGCAAAAAATACTTTTGATATCGCCACTCATCTGCCTAATGGCAAACACAAAACCAAGGCCAAACTCGCTAACGATGCCAAGGGCTTCAAGGAACTTGAGGCTTGGTTGCACAAGCAGGCCGAGCCTTCGGCCCTGATCGTGATGGAAGCCACCAGCGTCTACCACCTGGCGCTCGCCGAGTTTGTTTACAACAAGGGTTATCGGGTCTGTGTGGTCAACCCGGCTACGACCCATGCCTATGCCAACAGCGAACTGCGTCGAGTCAAAACCGATAAAAGCGACGCCAAGCTGATCGCTGACTTCGCCAGAGAAAAACATGAAAAACTGTCGCTCTGGGCCCCGGAACCGCTGAAGTTTCGCCAACTGAAGGCGATGGTTCGCCGCCTCGATGATCTTCAGGAAATGCAGCAAATGGAGCGTAATCGTCTGGACGTGTCCGACGAAAGCGTCAAAGACTCGATCCAGTCGGTACTGCGCCACGTCGAAAAAGAGATCGCTGAGACGCACAAGGTAATCAAGCAACACATCGATGACGACCCCGACATGCGTCAGATGCGCGACTTGATCGTGACCATCGATGGCATCGGCGAAAAAACACTTGAGAGACTACTGGCCGAACTGGGCGACCTGCGCAAATACGACGATCCGCGCAAACTGGTGGCTGCTGCGGGACTCAACCCGAAGCTGCATGACTCGGGCATGCTCAAGGGCCGCACCCCGATCTCGAAAATCGGCTCGGTACGACTGCGCGCCAGCCTCTACATGCCAGGAATCGTGGCGCTGAAACACAACGAAGCAATCATCGCCCTCAAAGACCGCCTGAAGGCCAACGGCAAGGCTCCCAAGCAAATCATCTGTGCCGCGATGCGCAAGCTGCTGCACTTCGTCTATGGCGTGCTCAAGTCGGGTCAACCCTTCGACCCGAAACTTGCGCTTGCTCGGTGAGAGTCAAGACGGTATCTACAGGGTGAACTCGAATCCCATGTAGGAGCTGCCGAAGGCTGCGATCTTGTGATCTCTATAAGCTCAGAACCGTGTGCTGATCCACGACACCAGCAGTGCCAGCCCAAGGCAGGCGAAACCGAAGCGATAGAAAAACCGGTTCATGCGCAAGGTCGCCCAATCCAGAACGGGCTCCTCGCTGGGACGACTCTGGCGCTGGGCTGCAAGACTGGCCTGCGCGCGCTGTTCGCGACGACGCGTGGCGTGCAGCAACCAGCCGCCCGGGAAAGCGAACAGCAAGGCGAGCAGGTTGATCAATTTGGCGGGATGGGCGGTAAACAGCGTCATCAAATGCAGCGACATCACGGACCTCAGACAAAACAGGTGTGGCAGACGCCGGACCGACGACCGCGGCGCGGATTCTACCGAAAGCCTTCCCTCTTGCCCGCCGCTTTACGACAAATAACTCACCATTTGGCAGATTCCTGCCCTGAGTCACGGCTTCGTCATCTGAATACGTCAGTCTCTCGCCCCACGAAAACCGACACGGAAACCGTCATGCTTCACGCCGAAAACCAGGATCGTCTCTACCTCATCGCCCAAAGCGACGAACAACAAGCATTAGTCGGCAGCCTTGCCTTCAACGTTCAGGATCGTCATTGGCTGGTTTACTGCGCGTTGGGTGGCCATCAACATGCGGATTTGCCGGAAACGGATTTGCTGACCGGGGTGAGTGTGCTGGATTTTTATTCGGAAGCGGCTTGAGCCTTTGCGTCGACGTGCCGGATTCTACGCCGCACAGCTGATCCTCTGTGGGAGCGAGCCTGCTCGCGATAGCGTTGCATCAGTTGACAACAATGTTGAATGACCCATCGTCATCGTGAGCAGGCTCACTCCCACAATTGAACGGTGTATGGCCGACTGGGCGCTATCGCGGGCAAGCCCGGCTCCCACAGCGACCGAGTAGTGCTCACAAGAAATGTGGGCATAAAAAAGCCCGGGGCCATTGCTGGCACCGGGCTTTTTTGAATCCGGCGAACCGTTATTCGCCGAGAATCTGACCAATCGTTGGATCCTTGAACAGACGCGTCAACGCGTCGCTCAACACATCACTGACCAGCTTGGTGTTGGTTTCCTGATTCGGCGCCATACCAAAACGCTGATCCAGGGACGCGCCATAACGACCGCTGTACCGGCGGTTGGCATTCTGCACATCGGAGCGGAAGGTCGCGCCAATTGTTGCCTCGGTCACGTACATGCCTTCTTTAGGCGACTGGTATTTCAGCTCGGCCAGGGTCACGGTCAGTTGCGGAGCATTCAGCGCATTGGACGTCGGGGTGAAGCCCAGCAACCGCACGGCGGCTTCGGCCTGAGCCTGCAACTTCGGTAGAATCTGCGCGCCCTGCACCGTGATCGCACTGGTCTCCGGATACAGACCGCCACGGGTGCCCAGGGTTGGCGACGGACGACCGTCCACCACACGCACCACCACCGGTTGACCATGGCCAATCGGAGCCAGCTGAGCCGTCAGCTTGGGTTCCGGATTCAGTTGTTGCGGGCTGTGGGCGCAGCCGACCAGGGTCAAGCTGGTCACAGTGATCAAACCGAACAACAGGCGTTGCAACATGCGCTTCTCTCCAGAATCAGGCACTAAGGCCCGCAGTATAGCGGTGGGCCACTGCGGCGAACCAGTGCCCGGTCTCACCAAAAAGAAACAGTATTTGTGAGACCGGACGCTCAGGCCTGCAATGATTACTGAAATGTCTGACAAACCCTTGGGAAACCGGTTCCTGTCACAGATATGTCACCGCCCATACACTTGCACGTCACGGCTCGCTGACAATCTTCACAGCAGTCACCCCTTCAAGGTACTTCCCCATGCGCTATCTCATTTCTTTGTTCGCGCCACGCCCGCGTCACCGCAGCTTCGCCCTGCTCGACCGCAATGGCCATTGCCAGGCATTCAAGCAGTGCAGCCTCCAGCCGATGGGCGATGGCTGGGTCGAAATCGAAGAAATTCGTCTCAACTGGCTGCACCATCCCCTGCCCGCCAGCGCCCGTGTCAGCCAGCGCCAGCCACGCGCACGCGCCCAACAACTGTTGACCACCTGACCAGACGCCTAATAAAAGTCATTAAACACGTCCATTTCCCTGCGTTTCTTAGATACAATCTCCCCCCGATTATAAGGACGTCTCCTGATCGGGCCTCGCAGCATCGTCAATGCCTCGGTATTGGCACCCCGCACCGCCCACAGAGAGCCGCCCACACAGATCGAGTGAAGCTGGCGCGCTTGCTGTTCCTTGAGCAAAACCCCCACTTTTCGCGAATCTGCAGAGCTGTCATTACGCTCGGTCACTGAGCTGTTTGCCCGTTTTGCCTGTCATGTACCCCATGACGGCAATCCATCCGGGCACGGTGCCAGGCTGGGGCAGCCCTTTTTTGAGGTTCACGTCTTCAAAAGAGCGTGAAAAAAACGGGTTTTCACAACTTCACAAGAGTGTGGCGAGCAAATGAATAGTTTTGCGTCTGAACATGCACCATTAGCGTCTGAAACAGCCCAACGACACAGGACCGGGTACGCCTCGAATACCGGATCCTGAAGCCTGTCCTCTACGGATTTGGTTGCACAAACGGGTGTATCGACCATAAGTCGAATTGCCAGCCGCGCGTCGAAGTGAGTTCATGTGACTCTTTTAGACTCGGCCGGTAGCGTCCGTCGAAGTTGCGAAAAATTGCGAAGATTCGGACATGGCGATCCTGCCATGAGTACCAGGGGCATCACTGACTCGCCCCGGAACGCCTGGCAGCCATGCCGACAATTTGGTGCTGCAGATTTTGGAGACGCGTTAAATGGCGCATAACGAAGCAGTCGACGTAGTACTGGTTGGGGCCGGCATCATGAGTGCCACCCTCGCTGTACTGCTCAAAGAGCTCGACCCCGCGATCAAGCTGGAAGTCGTCGAGCTGATGGATTCCGGTGCCGCGGAGAGTTCGAACCCGTGGAACAACGCCGGTACCGGTCACGCCGGGCTGTGTGAGCTCAATTACACGCCGCAGGCCGCCGATGGCACCGTCGACATCAAGAAAGCCGTGCACATCAACACCCAGTTCGAGGTGTCGAAGCAGTTCTGGTCCTATCTGACCAAAAAAGGCACCTTCGGCTCGTCCAAGACCTTCATCAGCCCGGTGCCGCACCTGAGCTTCGTGCAGGGCAATGATGGCGTTTCCTTCCTCAAGGAACGCTTCAAGGTGCTGAGCAAGCACCACGCCTTCGCGGACATGGAATACACCGAAGACAAGGCCAAAATGGCCGAGTGGATGCCGCTGATGATGCCGGGCCGTCCGGCCGATGAAGTCATCGCCGCCACCCGCGTGATGAACGGCACCGACGTCAACTTCGGCGCCCTGACCAATCAATTGCTCGCACACCTGACCAGCGCACCCGATGCCCAGGTCAAGTACTGCAAGCGCGTGACCGGCCTGAAGCGTAACAACGGTGGCTGGACCGTCAGCATCAAGGACGTCAACAGCGGCAACACCCGTGAAGTCGATGCAAAATTCGTCTTCCTCGGCGCTGGCGGCGCGGCACTGCCGCTGTTGCAGGCGTCGGGCATCGAAGAAAGCAAAGGCTTCGGCGGCTTCCCGATCAGCGGCCAGTGGCTGCGTTGCGACAACCCGGAAGTGGTCAAACACCACCAGGCCAAGGTTTACAGCCAGGCTGCCGTGGGTTCGCCACCGATGTCCGTGCCGCACCTGGATACCCGCGTGGTCGATGGCAAGAAGTCCCTGCTGTTCGGGCCGTACGCTGGCTTCACCACCAAGTTCCTCAAGCACGGCTCCTTCATGGACCTGCCGATGTCGGTTCGCGCCGGCAACATCGGCCCGATGCTGGCCGTGGCGAAAAACAACATGGACCTGACCAAGTACCTGGTCAGCGAAGTGATGCAATCGATGGAACAACGCCTGGAGTCCCTGCGTCGCTTCTACCCTGAAGCGAAAGCCGAAGACTGGCGCCTGGAAGTGGCCGGCCAACGGGTGCAGATCATCAAGAAAGACCCGAAAAAGGGTGGCGTCCTGCAGTTCGGTACCGAACTGGTCGCGGCCAAGGACGGTTCTCTTGCTGCACTGCTCGGCGCTTCGCCAGGCGCTTCGGTGACGGTTTCGATCATGCTTGAGCTGATCGAAAAATGCTTCCCGAACAAAGCTTCCGGCGAGTGGGCTGCCAAACTCGCGGAAATCTTCCCGGCTCGGGAAAAAGTCCTGGAAACCGATGCGGCGCTGTATCGCAAGATCAATGCGCATAACAACGTCGCACTGGAACTGGTTGAAGCCAGTAACGAGACCGAAAGCTACGCTTGATTCGGTCACATGAAAAACGCCCCGTTCTCATTGAGAGCGGGGCGTTTTTTTGTGCCGCTTAAAAGATCGCAGCCTCGTTTCACTCGACAGCTCCTACAGGCGTAAGCGTTTCCATTTGTAGGAGCTGTCGAGTGAAACGAGGCTGCGATCTTTTGATCTTGAGAGCTTAGCCGCGAACCTTGTCGATCAGCTCGATGTACTCGGCCGCATTGCGCTGATCCTTGATCAGGGCGACGAAGTCATTGCCGTGCTCATCCTTGCCGTCCAGGTCAAAACCGGCTTCGACGAAGAACGTCAGGAAACGCTCGAAATCATCGATGCGCAGGCCGCGGTAGGCCTTGATCAGTTTGTGCAGCGACGGTGAAGTGGCGTCGACCGGCTCGAAATCGAGGAACAGTTTGATCTGCGCATCGCCGATCTCGTCACCAATCACTTGCTTCTTATCTTTACGCATTGCCGACTCCAGCTCGCAGACATTTCACGGGGCGGGCAGTTTACCCCTCACTTGGCGCCGGGCTCAACGCGGACGAACACTGCCTGTGTGCAGATCAGCCCAGACATGGCCGTTGGCGTAGCTGAGGAATTGGCAATACACCGTGTCGTTGCGCAACAAGTCGATCACCACCCGGTACTGAGCCATCGGGTAAAAGAGCGTCAGGGTTTTGCTCTTGTCGTCATAGATCGGCTTTTTAAGGCTTTTGCTTTCGCCATCGAAGTTGATCAACACCTGGTTGATGGTCGCGCCCTTGTTCAAGGATTTTCCCTTGAGGCGGATCAACAAGGGTGAAGTGACCGGGATCGGCTGCTGGTTGGACTGGCGTTGACTGCCAACCACCACCGAGTACTCGGTGACCTGCAGCAGCTGTTGCTGCTCGGGTTCGGCGTCACGCAGGGTCAGGTCATCCGGGGGCAGGAACTGCGCGTGCATCGGCGCCGGGGCGGCCGCCAGGGGCAGGCTGAGAGTCAGCAACAGGGCGGCGCAGCTGCGGATCAAAAGGCTCATGAAGGGCTCCCAAGGCGAAGCCGAGCACTCTAGCATGAGGATCAACCGCGCGAATTAGCGATATGGGTCAATACTTCGCAGGGTGAAACTGGCCATACTGAAAGAGCTTTCAGCCGTCGTTCAACGGTGCACCGTCTACCGTGGAGTGCTCATGTCGTTCTCCGTTCCCCCGTTGTTCGCCGCCTGGCGTCAGACCTGGCGCGCTGGCTATACCCTCAGACGCTTACGCGGCGACATCAGTGCCGGGGTAACGGTAGGGATTATCGCCATCCCGCTGGCCATGGCCCTGGCGATTGCCGTGGGTGTACCGCCTCAGCATGGGTTGTATACGGTACTGATCGCCGCGCCCCTGATCGCCCTGACAGGAGGTTCGCGTTTCAATGTCAGCGGACCGACCGCTGCCTTCGTGGTCATTCTGTTACCCATCACCCAACAATATGGCCTGGGCGGCCTGCTGCTCTGCACCATGCTCGCTGGAGTCATCCTCATTGCCCTGGGGCTGATTCGAGCCGGGCGGTTGATCCAGTACATTCCGTATCCGGTCACCCTGGGCTTTACCGCCGGGATCGGCATTGTCATTGCCACCCTGCAATTGAAGGATTTGCTGGGCCTGAACACCGCCGGCCAGGCCGAACACTACATCGAACAGTTGGGAGTACTGATTCTGGCCTTGCCCAGCGCCAAGCTGGGGGACGGGATCATCGGCATCACATGCCTGGCGGTTCTGATTGTCTGGCCACGGTGGGTACCGAGGATTCCGGGGCATCTGGTGGCGCTGACCGTCGGCGCGCTGCTGGGGTTGGCCCTGGAGAACGGCGGGCTGCCGGTGGCGACATTGGGTGAGCGTTTCAGCTATATGGTCGACGGCGTCAGCCATCCCGGGATTCCGCCGTTTCTGCCGAGCTTCGATTGGCCGTGGAATCTGCCGGGGCCCGACGGCCAGCCTCTGCACCTGTCTTACGACTTGATCCGTCAGTTACTGGCGCCGGCGTTCGCCATTGCCATGCTCGGCGCCATCGAATCCTTGCTGTGTGCGGTGGTGGCGGATGGCATGACCGGCAGCAAACACGACCCGAATGCAGAACTGCTGGGCCAGGGCCTGGGCAACCTGATCGCACCGCTGTTCGGTGGCATTACCGCCACGGCGGCGATCGCCCGAAGTGCCACCAACGTGCGCAGCGGGGCCTTTTCGCCATTGGCCGCCATTATTCACAGCGCGGTGGTGTTGATGGCGATACTCGTCCTCGCACCGCTTTTCAGCTACCTGCCGATGGCGGCACTGGCCGCGTTGCTGGTGATGGTCGCGTGGAATATGAGCGAGGCGCGACACGTACTGCACACGTTGCGCATCGCGCCCCGCAGCGATGTGCTGGTCTTGCTGACCTGCCTGAGCCTGACGGTGTTGTTCGACATGGTGATGGCTGTCGCCGTCGGCCTGCTGCTGGCCGCCGGGTTGTTTATCAAGCGCATGAGCGATCTCACGGACACCGCCGAACTGCCCCGCGGCTTCCATCAAGCCTTGCAGGACATGCCGGAGCATGTTCGTTGCTATGCCATCCGCGGGCCGCTGTTCTTCGGCGCCGCCGAAAAAGCCCTGGGGGTGCTACGCAAATTCAGCCCGGAGGTCAAAGTGGTGATTGTCGAGATGAGCGCCGTACCGATGCTGGACATGACGGCGCTGGCCGCCTTCGACAATATCCTGAGGGATTACCGCACCGACGGCATCGGCCTGATTCTGGTGGCGACCGCCCCACGGGTGCGCCTGAAGCTCAGGCGCGCGGGCATCCATCGGGAACAGCGCCAATTGGCCTACGTGAACAGCCTGGAACAGGCTCGTCGCAAAAGCGAACGCTGGCTGGCCGGGGAGAATTGAGCGCGGCTCAGGCGAACTGCGCGTGCATCCACGCCTGATACTCGGCCACACCGGCCTCGCCTTCGCGCGGCGCCCAGTGAGCAAGCTCACCTTCGCCGACCGGGCGATAGGGACCGGCCTTGCACTCGAACATCAGGCTGTCGGCTTCCAGCACCACAAGTCCATGGAAGATACCGGTGGGCAGGTCCACGCCGACACAGTCGCCACCAGCCTGCAGGATCTGTTTTTTCACCACCACGCCGGATTCGTCGAAGATCAGCACACCCAACCGTCCTTTGAGGACCAACAAGGTTTCAGCCTTGTTGTCCCCCAGATGCCGGTGAGGCGGGATATAGGTGTCGGGCTGCAAACCCACCGCCATGCGATGACAAGCGTCTTCCATCTGGTGGAAGTTGTGATGCTGGCGACCGCGTGGATTGGCCGCCGCTTTCTCGGCCAACTCAGTGAACAAGGTTTGATCGAGAAAGCGCGGCGCGGTCATTTTCTTACATTCCTTTAACGGCAAAAATCCCGTTGGCGTTACGCCAGTAGCCTTTGTAGTCCATGCCGTAACCGAAGATGTAGCGGTCGATGCACGGCAGGCCGACGAAATCGGCTTTGAGGTCCGGGCGAGCCTTGCGGTCGTGGTCCTTGTCGATCAGCACGGCGGTGTGCACTTTGCGCGCGCCGGCGTGTTTGCAGAAGTCGATGATCGCGCCCAGGGTGTGACCTTCGTCGAGAATGTCGTCGATGATCAGCACGTCACGGTCGATGAACGACACTTCCGGCTTGGCTTTCCAGAACAGGTCGCCGCCGCTGGTTTCGTTGCGATAACGGGTGGCGTGCAGGTAGGACGCTTCCAGCGGGAATTGCAAATGGGTGAGCAGCTTGCCGGCGAAAATCAGGCCGCCGTTCATCACACAGAACACCACCGGGTTGGTTTCTGCCAATTGTTCGTTGATGTGTGCACCGACGCGGGCGATGGCCGCCTCGACTTCAGCTTCGGTGTACAGGCAGTCAGCCTCTCGCATGATTTGACGGATATGCTCGAGATCAGCGGACATGGCGCTCTCCAGGGGGAGGTTGAGGGGAGGGACTGGTTCGGAAAAGCGGGCAAAGGTACGCATCCCGCACGGCCAGATCAAGCGTTTGTGGACTAACGTACTGTATGTCTATAGGACAACACCCTCGGATAGATTAATCTAGGCCGGTTTTTTTGCCCGCCGCCGGAGCCTTTCCCCATGCCCATCCGTGAGATCCGCCATCCGCTGATCCGTCATAAACTTGGCCTTATGCGCCGCGCCGACATCAGCACCAAGAATTTCCGTGAGCTCGCCCAGGAAGTCGGTGCCCTGCTGACCTATGAAGCCACCAAAGACCTGCCGCTGGAAACCTACGATATCGAAGGTTGGGCCGGCACCGTGTCGGTCGAGAAAATCGCCGGCAAGAAAATTACCGTGGTGCCGATCCTGCGCGCCGGTATCGGCATGCTCGAAGGCGTGCTGAGCCTGATCCCGGGCGCCAAGGTCAGCGCCGTGGGCGTGGCCCGCAACGAACAAACCTTGCAGGCTCACACCTACCTGGAAAAACTCGTTCCGGAAATCAACGAACGCCTGGCGATGATCATCGACCCGATGCTCGCCACCGGCAGCTCCATGGTCGCCACCATCGACCTGCTGAAAAAAGCCGGTTGCCGCGACATCCGCGCGATGGTGCTGGTGGCCGCGCCGGAAGGCATCGCCGCTGTCGAGAAGGCTCACCCGGACGTGACCATCTACACCGCGTCCATTGACGAAAAACTCAACGAACACGGTTACATCATCCCAGGCCTGGGCGATGCCGGTGACAAGATCTTCGGCACCAAGCAGAAGGACGCGTGACCATGCAGCAAGAGTTCAACGATCCGCTCTGGCGCACGGTGCTGTCTGGCGCGCAGATGCTGTTCGTGGCGTTCGGCGCGTTGGTGTTGATGCCGCTGATTACCGGCCTCGACCCCAACGTGGCGCTGTTCACCGCAGGCCTGGGGACGATTCTGTTCCAGATCGTCACCGGGCGTCAGGTGCCGGTGTTCCTGGCGTCGAGCTTTGCCTTCATCACCCCGATCATTCTCGCCAAGGGCCAGTTCGGCCTCGCGGCGACCATGGGCGGTGTGATGGCGGCCGGTTTCGTCTACACCTTCCTCGGCCTGGCCGTGAAGATCAAAGGCACCGGGTTCATCGACCGTCTGCTGCCACCGGTGGTGATTGGCCCGGTGATCATCTCCATCGGCCTGGCCATGGCGCCAATCGCTGCCAACATGGCGATGGGCAAGGCCGGCGATGGCACCGAGCTGATTCATTACCAGACGGCGATGCTGATCTCGATGCCGGCGTTGCTGACCACCCTGATCGTCGCAGTATTCGGCAAAGGCATTTTCCGCCTGGTGCCAATTATCTCCGGCGTGCTGGTGGGTTTTGCGATGGCGTTCTATTTCGGTGTCGTTGATACCGCGAAAATTGCCGCCGCACCGTGGTTCGCAATCCCGCACTTCACCGCACCGGAATTCAACTGGCAGGCGATTCTGTTCATCGTTCCGGTAGCCCTGGCCCCGGCCATCGAACACATCGGCGGTGTGATTGCGGTTGGTAGCGTGACCGGTCGCGATTACCTGAAGAAACCTGGCCTGCACCGCACCCTGCTCGGCGATGGCATTGCCACCACCGCCGCTGGCTTGTTCGGCGGCCCGCCCAACACCACGTACGCCGAAGTGACGGGCGCGGTGATGCTGACCAAGAACTACAACCCGAAAATCATGACCTGGGCGGCGATCTTCGCCATCAGCCTGGCGTTCATCGGCAAGTTCGGCGCGCTGCTGCAAAGCATACCCGTGCCGGTGATGGGCGGGATTCTGTGCCTCTTGTTCGGCTCGATCGCGGCAGTGGGCATGAACACGCTGATTCGCCACAAGATCGATCTGGGCGAAGCGCGCAATCTGGTGATTGTGTCGGTGACCTTGGTGTTCGGGATTGGCGGTGTGCTGGTCGGCACCGGTACGGGTCCGGATGACTGGGGCCTCAAGGGCATCGCGCTGTGCGCGGTGACGGCGATTGCGCTGAACCTGTTGCTGCCGGGCAATGACAGCTGGAAGCACAAGAAGGCGGATGAGCCGTTGTTGTAATGGACTGAGTTCTTTGCTGTCAGTGCAACAGCTATCGCGAGCAGGCTCGCTCCCACAGGGGATGTGTGAACCACACAGATCTAATGTGGGAGCGGGCTTGCCCGCGATGCTTTTAAGGTGCCAACGGCGCCCTTTCGCATAAGGTATTCAACGCCCGCGCCCACTGCGGGTCATCGTTGAGGCACGGCACCAGCACTAACTCTTCCCCTCCCGCCTCGCGGAACTGCTCCAACCCGCGATCACCGATTTCTTCCAGCGTCTCGATGCAATCGGCGACAAATGCCGGGCACATCACCAGCACCTTCTTCACGCCGCGTTTAGCCAACTCATCGAGTCGTGCCTCGGTATAGGGTTCGATCCATTTCGCCCGCCCCAGACGCGACTGAAATGACACCGACCACTTGCCGTCCGGCAGGCCCAGCCGCTTGGCAAACTCGGAAGCGGTGCGCAGGCATTGGGAGCGGTAGCAGGTCGCCAATACTTCCGGCGAAGCGTTCTGACAACAGTTATCGTTTTGAAAGCAATGATGACCAGTAGGGTCGATTTTGGTCAGGTGCCGCTCCGGCAAGCCGTGAAAGCTCAACAGCAGGTGATCATGATCCTGCTCCAGATAAGGCCTGGCGCTGGTCACCAACGCATCGAGGTATTCCGGCTGATCGTAGAAGGGTTCAAGAATCGAGAACTGCACGTCGAGTTTCTTCTCCCGCACCACCCGTCTGGCTTCCTCGATCACCGTGGTCACGGTGCTGTCGGCGAACTGCGGATACAGCGGCGCGATCGTCACCCGCTTGTGCCCCTGAGCAGCCAGACGCACCAGCGTCGATTCAATGGATGGCTCGCCGTAGCGCATCGCCAACTCCACCGGCCCATGGGTCCACTGCTCGGTCATGGCCTGCTGCAAGCGACGACTGAGCACCACCAGCGGCGAGCCCTCCTCCCACCAGATCGAGGCGTAGGCGTGGGCCGACTGCTCCGGACGCTTGATCAGGATCAGCGATACCAGCAAGCGTCGCACCGGCCATGGCAGGTCGATCACATACGGGTCCATCAGAAATTGATTGAGGTAGCTGCGCACATCCGCCACCGAAGTGGAGGCAGGTGAACCCAGATTGACCAGAAGCAACGCGTGATCGGTCATGCAACGTCCTATTTCAAAGGCGGCTGGACAGATCGTCCAGGGCCGCGCGCAAATCAGTGAACTGGAAGGTGAATCCCGCTTTCAGCAAGCGAGCCGGTATGGTCTTCTGGCCGCCCAGCAACAGTAATGACAACTCGCCCAGACACACCTTTAACGCCAAGGCCGGCATGGGCATGAACGCCGGGCGATGAAGCACGCCGGCCAACGTCCTGGCAAACTCGCGATTGCGCACCGGTTTGGGCGCGCAGGCATTATAAGGACCGCTGGCGTCATTCTGATGCAGAAGAAAATCAATCAGGGCGATTTGATCGTTGATATGGATCCACGGCATCCACTGCCGACCATTGCCCAAAGGCCCGCCCAGCCCCAGTTTGAACGGCAGCAACAGCCGCGACAAAAAGCCGCCCTCGGCGGACAGCACCAGCCCCGTGCGAATCAGGATTACGCGAATGCCCAACGCCTCGGCACGCTGCGCGGTTTCCTCCCAGGCAATGCACAACTGACTGGCGAAATCATCGATGACCGGCGGAGATTCTTCAGTCAACTCCCGCTCGCCACCGTCGCCATACCAGCCAATGGCGGAGCCCGAGATCAGGACCTGGGGTTTGTGTTCACGGTTTTCGAGCCAGGCCAGCAGCGTCTCGGTCAGGGTGATGCGACTGCTCCATAACAGCGCTTTGCGTCTGGACGTCCAGGGCCGGTCGGCAATCGGTGCGCCCGCGAGGTTGATAATCGCATCCACCGGTTCCTGTCCAATGTCCTCAAGCCGGGCAATCGCGCGCACTTGAGCGCCACAGACTTTCGCAACTTTTGCAGGCTTGCGACTCCAGACCGTCAGACGATGTCCCTGACTCAACCAGTGTCGGCAAAGCTGACGTCCTATCAAACCAGTACCGCCGGTCAGCAATATGTGCATGACTTCTTCCTCGCGTGGCGTTTTACCCTGTTCACTAGTCTATTTTTATAAGCAGGGATCTTTGGTATCGGGCAGGCTCTGTGTTTAACAATAGGCCAAGCTGTCAGAACGAGAACGCTAAAAGTTATACCAAAAAACAATATTGTACAGGTTTCAACCACGGCGTAGTCTGTACAGAAAGGTAAACGAGGCCCCTATGACTGTACCTATCGCAATCATCGGCACCGGCATCGCCGGGCTCTCAGCCGCCCAGGCCCTGACAGAGGTCGGGCATGTCGTTCAACTTTTCGATAAAAGCCGCGGCAGTGGCGGACGCATGTCGAGCAAGCGCAGCGATGCGGGTGCCCTGGACATGGGCGCGCAATATTTCACCGCCCGCGATCGCCGCTTTGTGACTGAAGTCACGCGCTGGCAAGCCAACGGCTGGGTCGCAGAATGGACGCCACAGCTCTATACCTTCCATGGCGGCCAGCTCAACCTGTCGCCGGACGAACAGACGCGGTGGGTCGGTACGCCGCGCATGAGCGCCATCACCCGCGGCCTGCTCGGCGACCTGGAAGTGCATTTCGCCTGCCGGATTACCGAGGTCTATCGCGGTGAAGAGCATTGGCATCTGCAGGATGCCGAAGGCTTCACTCACGGCCCGTTCAGTCATGTCGTGATCGCCACGCCGGCGCCTCAGGCGACAGCCTTGCTGGCCTCGGCACCGAAACTCGCCGGTGCCGCCGCCGGGGTGAAAATGGAGCCGACCTGGGCGGTCGCGCTGGCGTTCGAGACACCGCTGGACACCCCCATGGAAGGCTGCTTCGTGCAGGACAGCCCGCTCGACTGGCTGGCTCGCAACCGCAGCAAACCCGGGCGGGACAACACGCTGGACACTTGGGTACTGCACGCAACGAGCGCCTGGAGCCGGCAGCATATCGACCTGTCCAAAGAAGCGGTGATCGAACAATTGCACGGTGCTTTCGCCGAACTGCTGCACAGCGCCATGCCGGCCCCGACCTTCAGCCTCGCCCACCGCTGGCTCTACGCCCGCCCCGCCGGCAGCCATGAATGGGGCGCGCTGGCCGACGCCGACCTGGGCCTGTATGTATGTGGCGACTGGTGCCTGTCCGGCCGTGTCGAAGGTGCCTGGCTCAGCGGCCAGGAAGCCGCTCGCCGCCTGCACGCGCACTTGCAGTGAACCGTATTAATCCGCACAAATTGCTGCTGTCGAAATGGACAGCAGCCCATCCGCAAAACCGCGAAAAGCATTTTCTGATCACCGAACTGTTCCGCGACGAGGAAGGCACGGTGCTGGATGTCGAGTTGCAGGCGGTGCTGACGAAGCGCAGTGAACGCCTGACTTGGCAGACCTTGAAGAACAGCGACGCCTGGCGATTGGGCTGGAAGCAGATCCCTTGTAGGAGCGAGCTCGCTCGCGAAGGTCGCCAACAATAACGCTGTAAGTCTGGCGCACCACGGCGCTCTCATGTTTTTCGCGAGCAAGCTCGCTCCTACAGAGAGCCCATCAGAAAACCTGTACAAATAATTTGACTTGTACACCTTTGAATCTATGATGAAGTTATGTTGTACAGAACCAAAACACTGTACAGGTTTAGATTCGAGGTAGTCCGATGCCCCACGCCACCCTGAAACCGAAAATCGCTATCAGCGCCTGCCTGATGGGTGTCGAGGTGCGCTTCAACGGCGGGCACAAGGAGTCACGGCTGTGCAGCCGCACCCTCACTGACTACTTCGATTTTGTCCCGGTGTGTCCGGAAGTCGCCATCGGCCTGGGCATTCCTCGTCAACCCATCCGCTTGGTGGGCAACCCTGAACACCCCGAAGCCATCGGCACGATAAACCCCGCGATCAATGTCACCCGGCCACTCGCCGAGTACGGTCAGAAAATGGCAGCAGAGCTGGGCGATATTTGCGGCTACATCTTCATGCAAAAATCCCCGTCGTGTGGGCTGGACCGGGTCAAGGTCTACCACGCCAACGGAGCACCGGTGGACGGCGGCGGTCGCGGCATCTACGCCCGCGCCTTCTGCGCCCTGCATCCGGATTTGCCGGTGGAAGAGGACGGTCGACTCAACGACCCGGTGCTGCGGGAAAACTTCCTCACTCGCGTATTTGCCTACAGTGCCTGGCAGCAGTTACTGCAAGAAGGCCTGACTCGTCACAACCTCACGGATTTTCACTCACGCTACAAATACCTGCTGATGGCTCACAACCCGGAGCAATACAAAACCCTGGGCAACCTGTTGGGCAACATGGGCCGGACCGACCCCGACGAACTCGGCCCGCGCTATTTCAGCGAGCTGATGGCGGCCTTGAAAAAATGCGCCACCCGCCGTACCCACAGCAATGTCCTGCAACACATCAGTGGATACCTCAAACAGGCGATCAGCGCTGAAGATAAGCAGGAAGTGCAGCACGTCATTGGCCAGTACCGGCACGGCATCGTGCCGTTGGTGGTACCGCTGACGCTGCTAAAGCATTACTTTCGCCAACACCCGGATCCGTACATTGCGCAGCAGGTTTACCTGCAACCGCACCCGGAAAATCTCAGCCTGCGAAACGCGATCTGATGAAAACCCCACTCGACACCAGCGCCAGTGAAGACCTCGGCGCCGACTTCAAGAAAGCGCTGGACGAAGGCTGGCTGCCCATTCGTGAAGTCGCGCGGCAGACCGGGGTCAACGCCGTTACCCTGCGTGCCTGGGAACGGCGCTACGGCCTGATCGTGCCGCAACGCACACCCAAGGGCCATCGGCTGTTTTGCGCCGAACACGTACAACGCATCCTGATGATTCTCACCTGGCTCAATCGCGGCGTGGCCGTCAGCCAGGTCAAGCAACTGCTCGACACCCCGCAAGCGTTTACCGAATCGGTCGAAAACGATTGGCAAGTGCTGCGCCATACGCTGCTGCATGCGGTCACTCAACTGTCCGAGCGCACCCTCGATGACACCGTCAATCAGGCCATGGCGCTGTATCCGCCGCGAACCTTGTGCGCACAACTGCTGATGCCATTGCTGGCAGAACTGGAACAGCGCTGGCAGGGCCAGTTCGGCGCGCAGATGGAGCGGGTGTTTTTCTTTTCCTGGTTGCGCAGCAAGTTCGGCGCACGCATCTACCATAACAACCGTCAGTTGCGCACCGCGCCGCTGCTGTTGATCAATCACTCGGACCTGCCGCTGGAACCTCACCTGTGGCTCACCGCGTGGCTGATCAGCAGCGCCGATTGCCCGGTGGAAGTATTCGACTGGCCACTGCCCGCCGGTGAACTCGCACTGGCGGTCGAACACTTGAAAGCTCGCGGCGTACTGCTGTATTCCAGCAAAGCCATGAACATTTCGCAGCTGACGAAACTTTTGAATGGCGTCAGTTGCCCAAAAATGATTGTCGGACCAACGGTATGTATCCACCACGCCGAGTTGTCCGCAAAAACTTGCGAAATTGCTGAGTTGTTCCTGGCCGAAGATCCGTTGTCGGCTCATCAGGACCTGGTTCAGCGCGGGCTTATTTAATGGCACGGACACCACTATGCAATTGATCTGGCTGCGCAGCGACTTGCGCCTGCATGACAACACTGCCCTCTCGGCCGCCGCCGCCCGCGGCCCGAGCGTGGCGGTGTATGTGCTGAGTCCGGAACAATGGCTTGAACACGACGATGCGCCGTGCAAGGTGGATTTCTGGCTGCGTAACCTGAGTCAATTGAGCCGCGCGCTGGGTGACCTGAACATCCCCCTGCTGATCCGCAAGGCACCACGCTGGGATGACGCGCCGACCGTGCTGCTCGATCTTTGCCAGCAATTGAATATCGACACGGTGCACGTCAACGAGGAATACGGCATTCATGAAACCCGTCGCGATGCAGCGGTCGCCGCAGCACTGAAGGCCCAGGGCATAGCGTTTCACGGCTACCTCGACCAGTTGCTGTTCAAGCCTGGCACGGTGCTGACCAGGACAGGCACTTACTTCCAGGTTTTTAGTCAGTTCCGTAAGGTTTGCTACGACCGCCTGCGCAGTTCACTCCCGCCGCTGGTCACGGCACCCGCCGTCCAGGCTCCACTGGCGATCAACAGCGACAGGGTTCCCTCCCGTATCGACGGGTTCGAAACACCCGGCGAAACCTTGCGCGCCCTCTGGCCGGCCGGTGAAATCGAAGCCCGACGCCGCCTCGACACCTTCGCCGATGCACAGATCGACTACTACAAAAACGAACGCGACTTCCCGGCCAAACCCGGCACCAGTCAGCTCTCGGCCTATATCGCCGCCGGGGTGATTTCCCCGCGCCAATGCCTGCACGCCGCGCTGCAAAGCAATCAGGGCGAGTTCGAAAGCGGCAAGGCCGGCGCCATCACCTGGGTCAACGAACTGCTGTGGCGCGAGTTCTACAAACACATTTTGGTGGGCTACCCACGAGTCTCTCGTCACCGCGCCTTCCGCCCGGAAACCGAAGCCCTGGCTTGGCGCGACGCTCCAGAAGAACTCGCGGCGTGGCAGCAGGCCCGCACCGGTTTGCCGATCATCGACGCCGCCATGCGCCAACTGCTCGAAACCGGCTGGATGCACAACCGCTTGCGTATGGTGGTGGCAATGTTCCTGACCAAAAACCTGCTGATCGACTGGCGCGAAGGCGAACGCTTTTTCATGCGGCACCTGATCGATGGCGACCTGGCGGCCAACAATGGCGGCTGGCAGTGGAGCTCGTCCACCGGCACCGATTCGGCGCCCTACTTCCGGATTTTCAACCCGCTGAGCCAGTCGGAAAAATTCGATGCCGAAGGCGTGTTCATCAAGCATTGGCTGCCGGAGCTGGCCGGGCTGAACAAAAAGGAAGTGCACAACCCGGCGAACCTCGGCGGGTTGTTCGGCGTTACAGATTATCCATCACCCATCGTCAATCTCAGTACTTCTCGCGAACGTGCCCTTGCCGCGTTCAAGAACCTGCCATCGCGGCAGAAAGAGGGAAGTGCCTATGAATGATTTCCCGAGCTGAAAAGGAGAATGGGATGAGTCTTACAGCTCCACGGCGGTATTGGCTGACCGGCGCCAGCAATGGCATTGGCGCGGCGCTGGCCGAAGAAATACTGAAAACCGGTGCGCACCTGGCCGTCAGTTCACGTTCGGTGGCCCTTTTGAAAGTCTTGTCCCAGCGTTATCCCGGGCAAGTGCTGGTCGTGGCCGGAGACCTGACCAACAGCCAGACCGTACGTGAAATCGGCGAGCAAATAGCTGAAGACTGGGGCTCGCTGGATACGGTGATCCTCAATGCCGGGACTTGCGAATATGTCGACGCTCACCAGTTCGACTCGTCGCTGGTCGAGCACGTTGTGCGCACTAATCTGCTCGCCAGCAGCTATTGCATCGAAGCCGCCCTGCCACTGCTGCGGGCCGGAATCGCACCACACCTGGTGGGCGTCGCCAGTTCGATCACTTACCTGCCGCTGCCACGGGCCGAAGCCTACGGCGCCGTGAAGCCCGGGCTGCGTTACCTGTTCGAATCCTTGCGCATCGATATCGCTCCCGAAGGTATCGAAATCACCGTGGTCAGCCCAGGATTCGTCGAGACGCCGCGGCCAGCGCAAAACGACTTTCCGACACCCCTCGGCTGGGCGGCGGATAAAGCCGCGCGGCATATCTTCGACAAACTCAAGAACCGCCCACTGGAAATCGCGTTTCCGGGGATGTTCATGGCCGCCCTCTGGCCGCTGTCGAAACTGCCCGACCGGGCGAAACTCGCTATCGGCAAACGCATGGTGCGCAGCAATCCGCCGATCATGGATCAGCCTTGAAAATCACAATCTGTGTGAATACCTGCAACTGAGCGTCCGTCAGGCCTTTCACACAGCATCGGCCCTCTGCCTTACACTGCGCGCCATGAAAACCATTCCCCACACACAACTCGCCGAGCCTGCGATCACGTGCTCGACCTGCGCAGCCTGCTGCTGCCAGCTCGAAGTCATGCTGATCACCGACACTGGCGTGCCCGAACGTTTTATCGATACCGATGATTGGGGCGGGGAAGTCATGCTGCGCCTGGATGACGGCTGGTGCGCCGCGCTGGATCGCAACACGATGATGTGCACCATCTACGAAAAACGCCCGCTGATCTGTCGGGAGTTCGAGACGGGGGCACCGGAGTGCATCGATGAACGCCAGGGGATTACCACGGCGTATCGCTGAAAGTCAGACCACCGAAGAACTAATGTGGGAGCGAGCCTGCTCGCGATGACGGACTAACACTCAACATCAGCGTTGACCGTTAGAGCGCTATCGCGAGCAGGCTCGCTCCCACATTTGACCGAGCCTTACAGCGGCATCGTGTAGTGAAGCGCGTAACTCTCTACACCGTTGTTCGGACTACTGATCCCGGCATTGGAATAGTGCGTCGCGCGGATCCCGACTTCATGTCCGCCCGCAAAGCGCAGACCAAAGCCGAAGCTGTCTTCAAACTGGAAAGCGCTGCCAAGTTGGTTGTTTTCAACTTCGGTATTGGCGAAAAGCGCTACGCCAACACCCAACTCCACATAAGGTTTGACGGTCTGGCCGGCAAACTCGTAAACCAACACCGGCGAGAACGACAGGCTGTGGTTACTGGAGGCCTCGTCGCCTTCCCAATAGGTGTAGGCGCCGCTCCAGTAACCGGTCAAACGACCGACGTCACTTTGCAGCCAGCTCTTGTCCCAATCGAATTGCATGCCCAGTCGATAGGTCATGGTCGACTCGCTGGTCTGGCCGACCGCGAACTCCACGCCTGCCGCCTGAGCGGTAAAACTGTGCCCCATCAGTGCGGTCGCAATCGCGGCCAAGCAGAATAGTCGCTTCATTAGAAACATCCTTTTCCGAACGATTTTCGTAAGGTTTTTTTTGTTGCCCAACAGTCACTAAAACTATAGAAGTCGACGCTTAATCAGAAGTTCACCCCAATTACTCGTTTGCCCCAAGATTTACTTACCCGTCGAAGCTTCGCACAACGCCAGACGTATTCCACAGTATCGGCAAGATATTTCTGAACTGGTCCGGATCGGCACTCGTCCAGAATTGCGCCTCACGAGCAGGTCCTTCAGCGAGCAATTCACGCTCGGCCAATAGACGTTGAAGTTGCCGTGCCACCGCAGCGCCGGTGTCGATCAGGCTGATGTCATCCGGGATCATCTGCTTAAGCATAGGCTTTAGAAAGGGATAATGCGTGCAACCGAGAATTATCGTGTCGCACCCGGCGCCCAACAGCGGCGCGACATAGCCGGCAAGCAACTGGCGCAAGACCGGACTGTGCAGATCGCCGTTTTCAATCAGCTCCACGAGGCCGGGGCACGGTTGAGTGATTACCCGTACATCAGTGGCGAAGCGGTCGAGTAACGCGGCGAACTTGGCGCTCTGCAAGGTGCCGGTGGTGGCCAGTACACCGACCACGCCGCTGCGGGTCGCGGCGGCGGCCGGCTTGACTGCGGGCTCCATGCCGACAATAGGCCACTCAGGATAATCGCGGCGCAAATCCGCAACACCGGCGACAGTCGCCGTGTTGCAGGCCAGCACCAGGGCCTTGGCGCCCTGCTGCTGAAAAAAACCGGCCATCACACTGCAACGCTGACGGATGAATTCCGGGGTTTTCTCACCGTAGGGAATATTCCCGCAATCGGCGACGTACAGCAGTGATTCATTGGGCAGCAACCGCTGGATCTCGGCCAGCACCGAAAGCCCGCCGACACCGGAGTCGAACACGCCAATCGGCGCTTCACGCATGTTTCGGCCCACAGACGCTGCAGCCCGGATCACGCTTGACCCGCAATTCACGAAAGCGCGAGCCCAAGGCATCGATCAACAACAGACGCCCCACCAGCGGCTCGCCAAAACCCACCAGCAGTTTCATGGCTTCCAGCGCCTGGAGGCTGCCGACCAGCCCAACCAAAGGCCCTATGACGCCGGCTTCGCTGCACGTCAGTTCGGCTTCGCTGCCATGCCCGTATAAACAGTGGTAGCAAGGGCTTTCCGGGCGGCGCGGGTCGAACACCGACAGCTGCCCTTCGAGGCGAATCGCCGCGCCACTGACCAAAGGCTTGCCGGCGGCCACGCAAGCGGCGTTGACCGCTTCGCGGGTGGAAAAATTGTCGGAACAGTCGAGGACCAGATCCACGGCAGCGACCGCAGCGGCCAGGGAATCTTCGTCCAGCGCCGCACGATGGGCAATCAGTTGGATCTCGGGGTTGATCGCGTTCAGACGACGGATCGCCGAGTCGACCTTGGTCACGCCGACGCTGTCGGTGTCATGAATGATCTGGCGTTGCAGGTTGGTCAGGTCGACGGTGTCGAAGTCCGCCAGATGCAGTTCACCGACGCCTGCGGCGGCGAGGTAAAGCGCAACCGGTGAGCCGAGACCGCCAAGGCCGACGATCAACACGCGGCTTTCTTTCAGTCGCAACTGACCGTCGATGTCGACGTGTTGCAACAGAATCTGCCGACTGTAGCGCAACAATTCCTGATCATTCAGCACGGCAGGCGCCCCAGGCTGATACGTTGGTGACCGCCCAGATCGGTGCGGCTGTGGACTTCTTCAAAGCCGCGGGTCAGCAGCAAATCGCGCACCGCTTCGGCTTGATCGTAACCGTGTTCGAGCATCAACCAGCCGCCCGCTTCGAGGTAATCCGGCGCCTGGGCAACAATCAAACGCAAATCGTCGAGCCCATCGATGCCGGCCACCAAGGCACTGGCGGGCTCGAAGCGGACGTCGCCTTCCACCAGATGCGGATCGGCCGATGCGATGTAAGGCGGGTTGCTGATGATCAGCTGAAAATGCTGACCTTCCAGGGCGCTGAACCAATGACTGCTCAGCACGGTGGCGTTGTTCAGGTGCAGGCGCTGACGATTGCGCTCGGCCAGGGCCACGGCTTCGAGCACGCGATCCACGGCGGTGACCTTCCAGGCCGGACGTTCGCTGGCCAAGGCCAGGGCGATGGCGCCGCTGCCGGTGCCAAGGTCGAGAACCCTGGCCGGTGTGGCTGGCAGGAGTTCAAGCGCGGCTTCCACCAGCAGCTCGGTGTCCGGGCGCGGGATCAACGTGTGCGGCGCCACTTCCAGATCGAGCTTCCAGAAACCTTGCTGGCCAAGGATGTACGCCACCGGCTCACCACCACGGCGACGCTGCAAATACTCGGCAAATTTCAGTGCGGCTTCGCTCGGGACGATGCGCTCCGGCCAGGTGTGCAGAAAACTGCGGGACTTGCCCAACGCAGCCGCCAGCAGCAGTTCGGCATCCAGGCGCGCCGAGGGCGAGTCGGGTAAATCAGCGGCGCGCAACAAGCTGGCAATGATCGTCATTTAGTCACCTATCGCTGCCAATTGGTCGGCCTGGTACTCGGCCAGCAACGGTTCGATCACGGCATCGACGCCACCGGCGAGGATTTCATCGAGGGAATACAGCGTCAGGTTGACCCGGTGGTCGGTGACCCGGCCCTGGGCAAAGTTGTAGGTGCGGATCCGCTCGGAGCGATCGCCCGAACCCACCAGCAATTTACGCTCACTGGCGATGGCATTGGCGGCGGCGCTGGTCTGCTGGTCGTTGAGTTTGGCCGACAACCAGGACATCGCCCGGGCGCGGTTCTTGTGCTGGGAACGTTCTTCCTGGCACTCGACGACGATACCGGACGGCAAGTGGGTGATGCGGATCGCCGAGTCCGTCTTGTTGACGTGCTGACCACCGGCCCCGGAGGATTTGTAGGTGTCGATGCGCAAATCCGACGGGTTGATCTCGATGGCTTCCTGCTCGTCCGGCTCGGGCAACACCGCCACGGTGCAAGCCGAGGTGTGAATGCGCCCCTGGGATTCGGTGGCTGGCACACGCTGTACGCGATGGGCACCGGACTCGAATTTCAGCTTGCCGTAGACGCTGTCGCCTTCAACCCGGGCGATGACTTCTTTATAGCCGCCGTGTTCACCGATGTTCTCCGACAGGATCTCCACCCGCCAGCCACGCCGTTCGGCGTAACGCGAATACATGCGGAACAGGTCGCCGGAGAAAATCGCCGCCTCGTCACCGCCGGTACCGGCGCGGATTTCGAGGAACACATTGCGCCCGTCGTTCGGGTCCTTGGGCAGCAGCATGCGTTGCAGGTCAGCTTCGAGCTCGATCAGTCGCTCCTTGGCTTCGCGGACTTCTTCCACGGCCATTTCACGCATGTCCGGGTCGCTGTCCTTGAGCAATGCCTGGGCACCGTCGAGGTCGCCCTGGGTTTTAAGCAGCTGTTTATAGGTGTCGACAATCGGCTCGACTTCCGCGTATTCCTTGGAATAGGTGCGGAATTTGTTCTGATCGGAAATGACTTCGCCGTCGCCAAGCAAGGCGGTCAATTCCTCGAAACGGTCCTGGAGGATGTCCAGCTTATTGAGCAGTGACGCTTTCATTGCGGTTTTTTATCCGAAAAGCTATCCGATGAGCCCTCACCGAGGGCAAAGAGTTCCTGGGCCATGGCCAGTGCATCGAGGCGACCTTCGGCAGAGAGCTTTTTCAACTGCACGCTCGGTGCGTGCAAAAGTTTGTTGGTCAGGCCGCGCGCCAGTTGCACCAGCACGTCTTCGGCGCTGCTACCGTTGGCCAGCATGCGCTGGGCCTTCAGCAATTCTTCGTCGCGCATGCGCTCGCTTTGTTGACGATAGGCCTTGAGCACATCCACCGCCGCCAGCTCGCGCAGGCGGATCATGAAATCTTCCGCGCCGACCGAGACCATCTCTTCCGCTGCTTGCGCAGCGCCCTGACGGCTCTTGAGGTTTTCGGCGACCACTTCGTGCAGATCGTCGACGCTATACAGGTAAACGTCGTCCAACTCGCCGACTTCCGGCTCGATATCCCGTGGTACGGCGATATCCACCATGAAAATCGGCTTGTGCTTGCGCAGCTTCAAGGCGCTTTCCACGGCGCCCTTGCCCAGAATCGGCAGCTGGCTGGCGGTGGAGCTGATGACGATGTCGCTGCGCACCAGTTCGGCCGGGATGTCCGAGAGCAACACCGCATGAGCACCGAACTGCTCGGCCAGAATGCTCGCGCGTTCCAGGGTACGGTTGGCCACGACGATGCGCTTGACCCCCAGCTCATGCAGGTGACGGGCGACCAGGGTAATGGTCTCGCCGGCGCCGATCAGCAAGGCCTGACTGCGTTGCAGGTCGCTGAAAATCTGTTTCGCCAGGCTGACCGCGGCAAACGCCACGGACACCGGGTTTTCACCGATGGCGGTGTCGGTGCGCACCTGCTTGGCGGCGTTGAACGTCGCCTGAAACAAACGCCCGAGCAGCGGACCGATGGTGCCGGCCTCACGGGCCACGGCGTAGGCCGATTTCATCTGGCCGAGAATCTGCGGTTCGCCCAACACCAGCGAGTCGAGCCCGGAGGCCACCCGCATCATGTGACGAACTGCCGCATCATCTTCGTGCACATAAGCGCTCGCACGCAGCTCTTCGAGGCTCAAATGGTGATAATCGGCCAGCCAGCGCAACACGATGTCAGCCGAAAGGTGATCCTGTTCTATATAGAGTTCACTGCGATTGCAGGTGGAGAGGATCGCAGCTTCGCGGCTGTCGGTGAGTCGGCAGAGCTGCTGCAAGGCCTCCACCAGCTGCTCAGGGGTAAAGGCCACGCGCTCGCGGACGTCTACTGAAGCAGTCTTGTGGTTAATACCGAGTGCAAGGAAGGCCATTCAAGGTCGCTGATGGTGACGTGAAGCCGGCAATTGTCCTACTTCGACAGAGCCAGAACAACTACTCGATATCTATCACCCCTGTAGACACCCTCACGGGCTGCGAGCGGTTCTTATTTACACAGTCACCGGGCTTTGTAGGAGCTGCCGAAGGCTGCGATCTTTTGGCAGCTCAAGGGGCACCGAAGGACAAGATCAAAAGATCGCAGCCTTCGGCAGCTCCTACGGGGAATGCGTGCGCGGGTAAATTGCCAGGCCGGTTATGTTTGGCCGAAGGCTTGTGTCATGATGATCCGACCGCAGGTTAGTCGTCCTCTTCCTATATGAATAGATCTTCCGCGTTGCTCCTCGCTTTTGTCTTCCTCAGCGGCTGCCAGACTTTGGCTCCCGTTTCGTCGGACGGTACGCCGCCGGTCGAAGACAGCACTCCGGCCCCTGAAAAGCCCAAGGTTTACAGTTCATTCAGCGAAGAAACCGTCTTCAGCCTGTTGAGCGCCGAACTGGCTGGCCAGCGCAATCGTTTCGACATTGCCCTGGACAACTATGTGACCCAGGCCATCAACACTCAGGATCCGGGCATCTCGGAGCGGGCATTCCGCATCGCCGAGTACCTGGGCGCCGATCAGGCCGCGCTGGATACCGCGCTGATCTGGGCGAAAAACGCCCCGGACGACCTCGAGGCGCAACGGGCCGCGGCCGTGCAACTGGCTCGCGCCGGGCGTTATGACGACTCCATGGTCTATATGGAAAAAGTCCTGCAAGGCAAGGGCGACACCCATTTCGACTTCCTCGCCCTGTCCGCCGCCGATACCGACCAGGAAACGCGCAACGGGTTGACGAAAAGTTTTGACCGGTTGTTGCAGCGTCATCCGAACAATAGCCAGCTGATTTTCGGAAAGGCCTTGCTGATGCAACAGGACGGTGACGTCAAGGGTGCACTGACCCTGCTGGAAGACAATCCGCCGGACGACGGTGAAATAGCGCCGATTCTGCTGCGCGCGCGCCTGCTGCAAACGCTCAATCGTGGCGATGAAGCTTTGCCGCTGCTGCAAAAAAGCATCAAGAAGTACCCGGATGACAAACGCCTACGCCTGACCTACGCACGCATGCTGGTCGAACAGGACCGCATGGACGATGCCAAAGTCGAGTTCTCGAGCCTGGTCCAGCAGTATCCGGAAGACGACGATCTGCGTTACTCCCTGGCGCTGGTGTGCCTGGAAGCCAAGGCATGGGACGAGGCCAAGGGCTACCTGGAAGACCTGATCGCCCGGGAAAGCCACGTCGATTCGGCGCACCTGAACCTCGGCCGTATCGCTGAAGAGCGCAACGATCCCCAAGGCGCATTGGTCGAGTACGGACTGGTCGGCCCGGGTAACGATTACCTGCCGGCGCAATTGCGTCAGGCCGATATCCTGATGAACAACGGCAAGACCGCCGAAGCCCAAAGCCGTCTGGCGGCCGAGCGCGAAGAGCAGCCCGATTACGCGATCCAGCTGTATCTGATCGAAGCCGAAACCCTGTCCGCCAACAAACAGGGCGACAAGGCCTGGAATGTTTTGCAGAAAGCCTTGCAGCAATACCCGGACGATCTGAACCTGCTGTACACCCGCGCCATGCAGGCAGAAAAACGTAATGACCTGGCGCAGATGGAAAAAGACCTGCGACTGATCATCAAGCGCGACCCGGATAATGCGATGGCGTTGAACGCCCTCGGCTACACCCTGTCCGACCGCACGACGCGTTACGTTGAAGCCAAGGCCCTGATCGAACAGGCACACCAGATCAATCCGGAAGACCCGGCGGTACTCGACAGTCTTGGCTGGGTGCATTTCCGCCTGGGCAATCTCGATGAGGCCGAACGTTACTTGCGCCAGGCCCTGGAGCGCTTCCCCGACCAGGAAGTCGCTGCTCACCTGGGTGAAGTCCTGTGGGCCAACGGCAAGCAACGGGAAGCCAAACAAATCTGGGGCAAGTTCCTCAAGGAGCAGCCCGACAGCCCAATTCTGCGCGGCACCATCAAGCGCCTGACCGGATCAGAGACTCTTTAAGATTATGTTTTTGCGCCACCTCATCGTATTCAGCTTCATCGCCCTGCTCGCCGGTTGCGCAGGCTTCGGCGCCCGCGAATCGGTCCAGGGCCAAGGTGACCCGGCCCAATGGCGCGAGCACAAACAGCAATTGACCGGCCTCGACGGCTGGCAGATCAACGGCAAAATCGGCATCCGCGCACCCAAAGACTCGGGCAGTGGCACCTTGTTCTGGCTGCAGCGACAGGAGTACTACGACATTCGCCTCTCCGGCCCCCTGGGTCGCGGTGCAGCACGCCTGACCGGTCGCCCCGGCAAGGTCTCGCTGGAAGTTGCCAACCAGGGTCGCTATGAAGCGCCGACCCCGGAAGCCCTGCTTGAAGAACAGCTTGGCTGGAAATTGCCGGTGTCCCATCTGGCCTGGTGGGTCCGCGGGCTCCCCGCACCGGACAGCAAAAGCCGCCTGACCCTGGATGCCGACAGCCGCCTGGCCAATCTGGATCAGGATGGTTGGCAGGTCGAATACCTCAGCTATGCCGAGCAAAACGGCTTTTGGCTGCCCGACCGGATCAAGCTGCACGGCACCGACCTTGACGTCACGCTGGTGATCAAGGAATGGCTACCTCGCAAACTGGGGCAATGAACATGACGGCCCCGCGCTTGACGCTGCCCTCCCCGGCCAAACTCAATTTGATGCTGCACATCCTCGGTCGCCGTGAAGACGGTTACCACGAGCTGCAGACGATTTTTCAGTTTCTCGATTACGGCGATGAAATCACCTTCGCCGTGCGTGACGATGGTGTGATTCAACTGCACACCGAATTCGACGGCGTTCCTCACGACAGCAATCTGATTGTTCGAGCCGCGAAAAAACTTCAGGAGCAATCCGGTTGTTCGCTCGGCATCGACATCTGGATCGAAAAAATCCTGCCCATGGGCGGTGGAATCGGTGGCGGCAGTTCGAATGCCGCAACGACATTGCTCGGCCTGAATCATCTCTGGCAACTGGGCTGGGATGAGGATCGACTGGCCGCTCTGGGCTTGACGCTGGGCGCCGACGTCCCGGTTTTCGTGCGTGGCCACGCGGCTTTCGCCGAAGGCGTCGGGGAGAAACTCACCCCTGTAGACCCCGAAGAACCGTGGTATCTCGTGCTTGTGCCGCAAGTATCTGTAAGTACAGCAGAAATTTTTTCAGATCCACTGTTGACACGTAACTCTCCTCCCATTAAAGTGCGCCCCGTTCCCAAGGGAAACAGTCGAAATGACTGCTTACCGGTGGTAGCAAGGCGTTATCCAGATGTACGTAACGCATTGAATTTGTTAGGTAAATTTACCGAAGCAAAACTCACCGGAACTGGAAGTTGTGTGTTTGGGGGCTTCCCAAGCAAAGCTGAAGCTGATAAAGTCTCGGCCCTTCTGACAGAGACCCTTACAGGGTTTGTAGCAAAAGGAAGCAACGTTTCGATGTTGCATCGCAAGCTGCAAAGTCTGCTCTAAAAGGAATCGAGTACTGGGTACTCGTTGCAACAGATACAGGGGCGTCGCCAAGCGGTAAGGCAGCAGGTTTTGATCCTGCCATGCGTTGGTTCGAATCCAGCCGCCCCTGCCATTTTCCTATACTCATCCAGGTTACCCTCAGCCTCTAGGTACTGCGCGTGTCCAAGATGATGGTCTTTACGGGGAACGCTAACCCCGATCTGGCTCGACGTGTCGTACGTCAGCTGCATATCCCTCTCGGTGACATCTCTGTCGGTAAGTTTTCCGACGGCGAAATTACAGCCGAGATCAATGAAAACGTCCGCGGTAAAGATGTCTTCATTATTCAGCCGACTTGCGCTCCGACCAACGATAACCTGATGGAACTGGTAGTGATGGCTGATGCCTTCCGCCGCTCCTCGGCTACTCGTATCACTGCTGTAATTCCTTACTTTGGTTATGCCCGTCAGGATCGCCGTCCGCGTTCCGCACGTGTGGCTATCAGCGCGAAAGTCGTTGCTGACATGCTTACCGTAGTCGGCATCGACCGTGTTCTCACGGTTGATCTGCATGCTGACCAGATCCAGGGTTTCTTCGATATTCCGGTAGATAACATCTACGGCTCCCCGGTACTGGTGGATGACATTGAAGATCAGCGCTTCGAAAACCTGATGATCGTGTCCCCGGACATTGGTGGCGTCGTGCGTGCACGTGCTGTTGCCAAATCCCTGGGCGTGGATCTCGGGATCATCGACAAACGCCGTGAGAAAGCCAATCACTCTGAAGTGATGCATATCATCGGTGATGTCGAAGGGCGTACCTGCATTCTGGTCGATGACATGGTCGATACCGCCGGCACTCTGTGCCACGCGGCCAAGGCCCTGAAAGAGCATGGCGCTGCCAAGGTTTTCGCCTACTGCACACACCCTGTGCTGTCCGGTCGGGCGATCGAAAACATTGAAAATTCCATGCTGGACGAACTGGTGGTGACTAACACCATCCCGTTGTCCGCTGCTGCTCAAGCCTGCTCGCGTATCCGTCAACTGGATATCGCGCCGGTAGTTGCCGAAGCGGTCCGCCGCATCAGCAATGAAGAATCGATCAGCGCGATGTTCCGTTAAGGGCCCTGCCCTTCTCGAATATCTCGTTGACGAAAAGCGCCCCGCCCCGGCATTCCTGTCGGGGCGGGGCTTTTTTGCCCATATCGCCTTTAGCGCTGGTCGCAAACGCTGGGGCGAATGTGGTTATTTTGGAGATACAACATGAACGATTTTACTCTGAATGCTGAAGTGCGTTCCGACCTGGGGAAAGGTGCGAGCCGCCGCCTGCGTCGTCTCGCAAGCCTGGTACCTGCTGTAGTTTACGGTGGCGAAAAAGCCCCTGAATCCATCAGCATGCTGGCTAAAGAAGTTGCCAAACTGCTCGAAAACGAAGCGGCTTACAGCCACATCATCGAGCTGAACGTTGGCGGCACCAAGCAAAACGTAATCATCAAGGCTCTGCAGCGTCACCCGGCCAAAGGCCACGTGATGCACGCTGACTTCGTACGCGTTGTAGCTGGCCAGAAACTGACCGCTATCGTGCCTGTACACTTTGTTGGCGAAGCTGCTCCGATCAAGAAAGGCGGCGAAATTTCGCACGTTGTTTCGGAAATCGAAGTTTCCTGCCTGCCGAAAGACCTGCCTGAATTCATCGAAGTTGACCTGGCTGATGCCGAAGTCGGCTCGATCATTCACCTGTCCGACCTCAAAGCCCCTAAAGGCGTTGAGTTTGTTGCTCTGGCTCACGGTAACGACCTGGCTGTTGCCAACGTTCACGCTCCACGTGTTGCTCCAGAAGCTACTGAAGAAGGCGCTGCAGAGTAATTCACTCTGTGATGCCGGAGTGATCAAGTAACATCGCGGACTGGAACGTAGCGAGAAAGCGGGCGAGAACGCGGAGTTTACATAATGGTAAATGAGCACTTGTCGTCCACTTTCGCCGCACACACTGATTGCGGCGATGTTATCCACCACTCCAAGGAAGGGTCCCTATCGTGACTGCCATCAAACTGATCGTTGGCCTGGGAAATCCAGGCGCTGAATACGAACAGACCCGGCATAACGCAGGGGCCCTTTTTGTTGAGCGCATCGCGAACGCACAGGGTGTCAACCTTGTGGCCGATCGCAAATATTTCGGCCTGACCGGGCGCTATTCGCATCAGGGTCAGGATGTTCGCCTGCTGATTCCCACCACGTACATGAACCGCAGCGGCCAGGCCGTAGCGGCGCTTGCCGGCTTCTTTCGCATCAAGCCGGAAGAGATACTCGTGGCGCACGACGAACTCGACCTGCCACCCGGCGTTGCCAAGCTCAAACAGGGCGGCGGCCATGGCGGTCACAACGGGTTGCGCGACATCATCGCGCAACTGGGCAATCAGAATACCTTTCACCGCTTGCGGCTTGGCATTGGCCACCCGGGCGTTGCCAGTATGGTTTCAAACTTCGTCCTGAGTCGTGCGCCACGCGCCGAACAGGAAAAACTCGATGCCAGCATCGACTTTGCCCTCGGCGTGCTGCCGGATATCCTCGCCGGTGAATGGAACCGCGCGATGAAAAACCTGCACAGCCAGAAGGCCTGACTCTACTCCTCGGGGAAAACACCATGGGATTCAATTGCGGCATCGTCGGCCTGCCTAACGTCGGCAAGTCCACCCTGTTCAACGCCCTGACCAAATCCGGGATCGCGGCCGAGAACTTCCCCTTCTGCACCATCGAGCCGAACACCGGTATCGTGCCGATGCCGGATCCGCGCCTGGAAGCCCTGGCGGCCATCGTCAATCCAAAGCGCATCCTGCCGACCACCATGGAATTCGTCGACATCGCGGGCCTCGTTGCCGGTGCCTCGAAAGGTGAAGGCCTGGGCAACAAGTTCCTCGCCAACATCCGTGAAACCGATGCTATCGCTCACGTGGTCCGCTGCTTCGAAGACGAGAACGTGATTCACGTCTCCAACAGCGTCGACCCGAAACGCGACATCGAAATCATCGACCTGGAACTGATCTTCGCCGACCTCGACAGCTGCGAGAAGCAACTGCAGAAAGTTGCCCGCAACGCCAAGGGTGGCGACAAGGACGCCGTTGTCCAGAAGGGCCTGCTGGAGCAGTTGATCGCTCACTTCACCCTCGGTAAGCCAGCGCGCACCCTGATGAAGAACATGGGTGCCGATGACAAAGCAGTGATCCGTGGCTTCCACCTGCTGACCACCAAGCCGGTCATGTACATCGCCAACGTCGCTGAAGACGGTTTCGAGAACAACCCGCTGCTGGACATCGTCAAAGCCATCGCCGAAGAAGAAGGCGCCATGGTGGTTCCGGTCTGCAACAAGATCGAAGCCGAAATCGCCGAGCTGGAAGACGGCGAAGAGAAAGACATGTTCCTCGAAGCCCTGGGCCTCGAAGAGCCTGGCCTGAACCGCGTGATCCGCGCTGGCTATGAGATGCTGCACCTGCAGACCTACTTCACCGCCGGTGTCGAAGAAGTCCGCGCCTGGACCGTCCGCGTCGGTGCCACCGCACCACAAGCCGCTGGCGTGATCCACACCGACTTCGAAAAAGGCTTCATCCGCGCCGAAGTCATCGCCTATGACGACTTCATCCAGTACAAGGGCGAAGCCGGCACCAAAGAAGCCGGTAAATGGCGTCTGGAAGGCAAGGACTACATCGTTAAAGACGGCGACGTGATGCACTTCCGTTTCAACGTGTAAAACACCTGCCCAAGAAAAAGCCGCGTTTAGACGCGGCTTTTTTGTGCCCGAAACATTCACCCGCCACACCACCGAACCAATGTGGAAGCGAGCCTGCTCGCGAATACAGACCAACATTCAACGAAGATGTTGGCTGATATACCGCCTACGCGAGCAGGCTCGCTCCCACAAAGGGAATTGCGTGGGCTCAGGCTTTTTTGGTTCTTGGCAGGAAGATCGCCAGCACACCCAACAACGGCAGGAACGAACACAGGAAGTACACGTACTCGATGCCGTGAATGTCCGCCAAGTGCCCGAGCAACGCCGCACCAATCCCGCCGAAACCGAACATCAATCCGAAGAACACCCCGGCGATCATCCCGACATTACCCGGCACCAGTTCCTGGGCATACACCACGATGGCTGAGAACGCCGACGCCAGGATGAAGCCGATCACCACACTGAGAATGCTGGTCCAGAACAGGTCGACGTGAGGCAGGATCAAGGTGAACGGCGCAACGCCGAGGATCGAGAACCAGATCACCGCCTTACGCCCGATCTTGTCGCCGATCGGCCCGCCGAAGAAGGTCCCCGCCGCTACCGCGCCGAGAAACAGGAACAGGTGCAGCTGCGAACTGGCCACCGACAGATTGAACTTCTCGATCAGGTAAAAGGTGAAGTAGCTGGTGAAACTGGCCATGTAGAAGTACTTGGAAAACACCAGCAACCCAAGCACCACCAGCGCACTGATCACCCGGCGTTTCGACAGGCCGTGCGTCGCTGCCTGACCTTGCTTGAGCTTGAACAGGTTCAAGTGATTGGCGTACCAGCGGCTGATCCGGTAGAGCACGAACAGCGCAAACACCGCGAACAATCCGAACCAGGCCACATGGCCCTGGCCGAAAGGAATGATGATCGCCGCCGCCAACAAAGGACCGAAAGCCGAGCCTGCATTGCCACCCACCTGAAAGGTCGATTGCGCCAGGCCGAAACGTCCACCCGAAGCCAGTCGCGCGACGCGAGAGGCTTCCGGGTGAAAGGTCGATGAACCGATACCGATCAACCCCGCCGCCAGCAGAATCATCGGGAAGCTACCGACCACCGACATCATCAGAATGCCGATCAGCGTGCACACCGTCCCGGCCGGCAACAGCCAGGGTTTGGGATGTCGATCAGTGTGGTAACCGACCCACGGCTGCAGCAGCGAGGCCGTCAGCTGGAAAGTCAGGGTGATCAAGCCAACCTGAGTAAACGTCAGGCCGTAATTGGCCTTGAGCATCGGATAAATCGACGGCAGCACCGACTGAATCAAGTCGTTGATCAAATGCGCCAACGCCACGGCGCCGATGATGCGCATGACCAAAGGGCTGCTTTGTGAAGTCGCGGATGCCAGCGAAGCGCCGGTCTGGACATTGCTGATAGCCATGAGAATTTCCGTACAGCAGATGGGTGCACACAGGCAAGTGCGTCAATGTGCCATTTTTCAGTGCAGCAGCGCCATCCCCTTAGCCTGCTAACGACTTCAAAAATTAACGTAATGGCGCAACGCCATGGTCTGAATCTTGCCTTCCTAATCCCCTTCAACGCGGCCCCTTACAAAGGGGACCGAGAATGGGAAGTTTCGCTACAGAGTCGGCCTACAGAGCTGACAAGGGTGAACTTTCGAGGCCTTTAAAAAGGGCACAAGTCGTGGTCGCAATGGCCTCGACGCACGCCAATGGGGCGTGGTGTCCAGAGGAGTCATGGGGCATGCAGGCTTTTTTATCACCGGGGATCGGGTTGCTGGGGCGTTTCGGCTTCGCACGCAAATTTCAGCTGTTGTTTTTGCTGTTTATCCTGCCGCTGGCAGGCAGCCTGTTGATGATCGGCCAGGACTATCGCGACAAACTGAACCTGATCTCCGGCGAGCGTGCCGGGGTCCGTCAATTGCTCGCCCTGGATGCTCTGGATAACGTGCTCGCCGCCCAACGTGACCGCGCTGCCCGTTGGCGCGCCACGGAAACCAATCGTCAGCCAACGCCTGCCACGCTCGCGGCGATGGCGGCATTTGATGCGGTTCAGCCGGCCGTTGCCCAAGCCACCTCGGACCTCGGCAACGCGCTGCAAACCGAAGGCGCCGAAGGTGAAACCCTCGCCCGCTATCAAGCCTTGCAAACCGCCCTCAATGGCCTCGACTCGAAAAGCCTGAGCAGCGTTGGCTGGTGGCCGGACGGTTACGATCGCTTCACCAACGCCTTGAGCGCCCTGCAAGCCTTGCGCGAACAGATCGCCATGGACAATCGCCTGACGCTTGCGCCGTGGCTGGAAACCTACCTGCTGACCCAGATTTCCACGCAGCATGCACCGGACCTGATCGAACGCGTCGGCCGTCTGGCCAGCGTCGGCCAGGCCTCAGTGGTGTCCGGGCAGTTCACCCTGCAAAGCCGTCTGCAACTGCGCGACCTGCGTAGCCGCATCGGCGACGCCCGGGAGCAACTCGTAAAAACCGCGAGCCTCCTGGAAGCGCGTTTACCCAGCGTCTTGCAAGCCTGGGCCGGGCAATATCACGACAGCCTCAAGCACCTCGACGCCGAGCTGAAAGTCCTCGATGACGGTGTGTTCGGCGGCAGCATCAAACTCAAGCCTGAGGAGTTCGAACGCAGTCTGGACACCCTGCTGACCGACCTCGCTTCGTTGCGCCAGCAGTCCTTGGTGTCGCTGGATCAGCGTCTGGATTACTACCATGGTTCGGCGATTCGCCAGTTCATCCTGGTGGCGACGATCTTTGGTTGCCTGCTTCTGGCCGCGTTGTACCTGTTCATCTGCTTGCAGGCCTCGATCCGTCGCAGCGCCAGCGGTATCACGCTGCTGGCCGAAGCGTTGCGCGACGGCAATTTGAGCTTGCAAGTACCGGTGGAGGGCCGCGACGAACTGGCGGCGATCAGCACCGCCCTCAACGTGGCGGTGGTGCAGCTGCGCAACAGCCTGCTGGGGGTCGATCATGAAACCTTGCAACTGAGCAATGCGGTGCGCACGCTCAATCACCATTCCAGCGGCGCGCTTGGGGAAGTCGAAGCCCAGCAATTGCAGATCAGCCAGATCGCTGCGGCGGCCACGCAATTGGCCGCCACCTCGCAAGGGGTCGCCCAGAGTTGCGAACAGGCCTCCGGCAGCGCTCAACACACCCAGCGCATCGCCGCCGACAGCAGCCGTGACAGCCAACGCACGACCGCCAGCATTCAGCAGCTCAATCAACGCCTGAACGACACCGCTGCGGCACTCGGCCGGGTGAGTGAACAAGGGCAGCAGATTCAATTGGTGGTCGACACCATTCGCGGCGTCGCCGAGCAGACCAACCTGCTGGCACTCAACGCCGCCATCGAGGCCGCCCGCGCCGGCGAACAAGGTCGCGGCTTTGCGGTGGTGGCCGACGAAGTGCGCAGCCTGTCGCAACGTACCCAGTCCTCTACCGCGCAGATCGCCGGCACTGTCGACAGCCTGCGCAACACGGTAAACGAAGCGGTGAGCCTGATGGAAGCCGCCTGCGGCCAGGCACAATCCGACGCGCAAGCGGTCACTGGTCTCGGTGAGCGCCTGGGGGAAATCGCCAGTGCGGTGCAGAGCGTCACCGATACCCTGGCGCAGATCGCCACAGCGGTTGACGAGCAAGCGACTACCGCCGATGAAGTCAGCGGCAACATCCAGCAAGTCGATCAGGCGGCAGTACGCTTGCTCGAAGGTGCGCGGGCGGTGAACCTGGCAGCAGACACGCTGAGCCAGGGCAGCAAGGCCTTAAGCGCGAATACCGGGAGATTTCAGCTCAGTTGACGCCCTCACCTGAGCCGTTTTTTCGGCTCAGGTGGATAAGCGGTTGAAAGCGTAGAGAAATATTTTAGATTTGCGCTTGACACATCATCATTACGAGCCAATAATGCGCGCCACTTGGCTACATAGCTCAGTTGGTTAGAGCATAGCATTCATAATGCTGGGGTCCGGGGTTCAAGTCCCTGTGTAGCCACCAAGTACCTGTTTAGAGATGTCTCCATGAGTCTCTAAGCAACATCAAGAAGCCCGCCTAGTGCGGGCTTTCTTGTTTCTGGCTATCTCTCCCTGTATCCCCCTATATCTTCCCTTCGTGTATCCCGCTGTGTATCCTCGACAAATAATTGAACCGAAGGGATACAAGCCAAATGAAGCGTTCAGAGATAAAGCGCCGTCCCCTCTCCGACACCGCATTGGCCGGGCTAGAGCCTGACGCCAAGGAGTATCGCGAGCTCGACGGGAACAGCCTTTATTTCCGCGTGAAAACTGACGGTCAGAAGTCCTGGCAGCTTCGCTACAAGAAGCCCGACGGAAAATGGTCATGGCTTGGGCTGGGCGGTTATCCCGATGTGAGCGGATCGGTGGCTAGGCAGAAAGCTGCCGAGTTGCGCGCCGACGCCGCTGACGGCAAGAACCCGATCGTCACAAAGCAGGCTCGCAAGAAAGCGGAAAGGAACATTGCCGGCGAGACATTCGAGCCGCTGGCGCGGGAATGGTACACCTCACGACTCACCAATTGGGACACAGGCACGGCGAAGCGAATCATGGGCGCCTTCGAGCGTCATGTTTTCCCAGTGTTCGGTAAGCGCCCCTATGCAGAGATCACCCCGCTCGAATGGATGGAGTTTCTTCGGGGCATGGAACAGCAGGGTATCCTCGAGCAGATGAGCCGTGTTCGCTCGTACTGCCGAGACGTCTACGACCTGGCAAGAGTAACCGGCCGCGCAACTCACAACCCGCTTGAAGGCCTTCAAAAATACCTCCAGTCAGGAAAGGCAGAGAACTACGCCCACGTGTCGGCGGATGAACTGCCGAGCCTGATCCGCGCTATCGCAGCTTACCCCCACGCCCACGACGTGCGCCTCGGTCTGCGCTTGCTGAGCCTGTTCGCTGTGCGCCCCAGTGAGTTGCGCGAGGCAAAGTGGTCTGAGTTCGACTTTGCCAAGAAGGTTTGGACAATCCCCGTCGAGCGAAAAGGCCGGAAAAAAGGACTTGAGCACCTGGTGCCGCTTTCGACTCAAGCGATCGAAGCTCTGGAAGAACTACGCCAATACACAGGCAGCTATCCACTTCTGTTCCCAGGCCGCAGTGATCACACCAAGCCGCGCAGTGACACCGTGTTTCTGATGGCGCTCCGCAGGATGGGATATGAAGGTCGGCAGACCGGACATGGCTTTCGACACATCGCGTCAACGGTGCTCAACGAAAACGGATTCGACGAGAACCATGTCGAAGCCCAGCTTTCACACAAGAAGCCCGGCGTCGCTGGCGTGTACAACAAAGCCCAGTACTTGGCCCAACGCACGACCATGATGCAATGGTACGCCGACCATCTGGACACCCTAGCTCGGGGCAATGTCGTGTCGATCAAGAGGGCCTGACGCGGGCCTTCCTTTGTGCGCATAGACAGATATAGACTGAATGCTATTACTGGTTAAATAACCAGTCCAAAAAACAGAAAGTTCGGCTAACCAAATTAGTAAATAGCGGGCGACTCTCCCGCATGGAAAGCTGATTTATTCCAGGAAGCCCGCCCGGGGGACAGTATGGCCAGAGCCGAAATTCCAGAATGGTTTGATCTCAGAGATTATCAAACATCTCTATCGCATGATCAGTGGGGCGTGAGCATAGAAATGCGCGCGCTGTTTATAAAGACGAAGCCATTTTTAGGAAAGGACCAGCAGGAAAGTTATTTTAGAACCTTTGCCGGCCGCATCCCTGGCGATTTTGGATTGATCGAGCGCCACACTGATCCATTTCCAGTGAGATCGATGATTGCTGCCGATCTGGCAGTAATCTCTGCGTCTTGGTCAGTGGACGACTCTTGGCAGGCACTTGCTCTGTCGTAGGTAAGGATGCCCCAGCGGAGCTGTTAGAGGAGGTAGTCAGTATTTACGAAAGTGGAAGCTCGCTAAAAAAAGAAGCGTTGGAAAAGGTTGGCTGGCTTGCTCCAGAGTTCTGCCACGGCGTCCCAATTACGGTTGACCTCGATAGCGACGACGAAACACTCAAGCTTGCTTTTAGCGTTTGGCTCGCAGGAGTCAGAAGCGATATGAATGAGCGATTCAAAAAGCCCATAAGCGACGACGATTTTCAAAAATGGCACAAGTACAGAATTCTAGCGGCCTTTGATCTGTACCAATGGGCAGAAATCAAAGGCGTACGCTTCACGAATAACCAGATAGCGAATGCACTGTTTCCACCCAACTCGATCACCTTTGAGGACAGAGACGTCGATATGGGGGAGCGGATTAGGAAAGTAGTCAAACCGCTAATGGAGCAGAGCATTACGTCAGAGACGGTTCGCCTAATTGGTGCCACTACCAGGCTTGAAAGATACCTGGGCCAGGTGGTGGAAAAAGACAAGGCGGAACGGAGGGCTGCCGAAGCGGAATCAAAACTAGAAAAAACCCTTCCGGAGTCGCCCGCCCCCTCCTGAGTTCCGGATTAAAATCCCGGCACCAAGGTGCCGGAAAGGCTTTCGCCGATAGCTCATCCGGAACGAAAACCAAGCTTGTCCATGACTTCTGTTGCTGGGCGTAACCCCTTTAAATCTGAACCCGAGGACACACCAGTCTCTATCACTCGGGATACAGAACTATGCACTCGACCCAAGCTCATATACAGCCAGCCGCTGCGACCATTCACCAATTCGACCCCGCCACGGTCATCATCCGCATCAGCGAACTATCGGCCATCACTGGCTACGCCCGCCCTACCATCTACAAACGCCTGAAAGACGATCCGACCTTTCCACGCCCCGTGCCACTGAGCGATAGCAAATCGCGTGGGGCGCCTGTTGGCTGGGTTTTGGCTGAAGCTCAAGAATGGGTGCGCCAGCGCATTGCGCTGCGCGAGGTGGCCTGAAATGAAAAAGAGCCAGCCCCTTAACCAGCAGACCGACCCCTCGCCCGCCGATATTACCACCAGCACAGGGAAAGCGCCGACGAAGATCAGTCGCGTCCTGGCCTTTATGCTTCAGGATCACAGCCTCAACCGCTTCGAGGCCGAGCGCCTGGGCGACCACTGTCTCCACTCGACCATCAGCAGGCTTTCCAATGCCTACGGGCTGAACTTCAACCGCCAGCCCGAGCGTGTGCCTAACCACTGGGGCCAGCCTTGCATGGTGACTCGCTACAGCCTGCCAGCCAGTGAGCGTAAGCGCGCCCGCAACGTCCTGAAGATGCTTTGCAACGCCGCTGACGTTAAGCGTGAGGTGGCGGCATGAACGCAGTTATGTTGACCCTGATCGAGGATGAGCCTCGAGTTGATAGCAGACAGCTCGCCGAGCAGTTGGGCAATCAACACAAAAATACGATGGCGCTGATCGAGCGTTACACCGACAAAATCAAACAATTTGGTTTGCTGCCGTTTCAAACGGAGGCAAGACCAGTCGGACAACACGGCGGTGGTGACGCTCGTTTCGCGTTGCTGAACGAGGATCAAGCGTTCTTCCTGCTGGCGCTGTCTCGCAACACTGATCGCGTCGTAGAGCTGAAGTCGAGTCTGATAATGGCGTTCCGCGAAGCACGGTATGGGCACGCCTGCCAGACGCTGGAGGCCCGCAAGAAGGAAGCCAGCAGCAGTGGTCGGCGCCTAGCTCACTGGCGTTATGACAAGCCTAGCGTTTACCAGCACGTCGCCCACCTGAGGGATCAACTCAAGCTTCCACTCGATCTGGAGGACGTGCGCCCATGATGAATGCCTTGCTCATGCCCCGCGATGAGTGGTCTATAACTTCTCTTGCCAGCAATCACGCCCGCCGGTATCGTCTGCTCTGTCACATTGCTGACAACGACCTTGGCGGGTCGACCAGAAAAAGGCGCAACAGCGCCCCCATTACGATTGCAGGCGCTTTTTTTGTGCCCGCATTCTCGCGTTATGGCGGGTTGCGCAGGAGCACCCTCGGGTGCGTCGGGTTCCTTTTTCCCCGATCCGCCAATCCTGTGCAATTCGCCACCCTTCTCTGCTTGGCGGCAGGCCGCGGTGGTTCCTCTGAAAAAGGAGCTACACCAATGACCACCCTCATTCCGTCCAAAATTCGCGCTATTGTTCACCGCCACATGGCGCTGAGCTCACTCCGCGCAAACTATCCGCTGTCCGTCCGTCTAACCCGCTACAACGCCAACATGAGCATTGCCCGCACCTTGGAAGCTGCTGGGGGTGCCAAATGAGCACCAAGCTGAAAGTCGACGTTGTGAATGATGTCGCAAGTGCCGCAGTTGACCAGCTCCACTGTGACAAGGCCTACGCCGTGTGGCTTGATGCCCTGATGCGCACCATCAAACACAACGCAAAACACTGTGAGGGGCGGGACTGCGCGACCCTTGCAGAAATCGGTTCCTACCTGACTGAAGGCATGCTGTCGGGCCTGGGTGACGTAGACGAGATGACCAGAAAGCTGGAGAGCGCAGGGGGTGAAGCATGACCTTCCCCATTCAGCCCATCGCAGCACCAACCCATTGCACTCTCGATGACCTGCGAGACGTGCAAGGCGTCCTTGTATTGCTGAGCCTGGCGCTTGCCGTCATCGCCTCGCCCACCACGCCAATCATCCTTGCCCGCGTTGCCGCCGTAATGGCGCAGCACACCGCTATGGCCTGGGCTGAGTTGCTGAATGGCGTTATCGCTGAGCAAGGGGGTGAACTATGAATGCCGTAGCCAAACGCCCCATCCTATGCCGTGACGACCTGAGCTTCACAAAGCGCGATGACGAAGGCCGACTCATCAACTGGCCTCGGTACAACTACGGGGTGCCGGCAGACTGGAAAAAGGGCATCGCCTGCTTCGATGGCGAAGTTGCCGAGCTGGCTGCTCACGATGAAACCGAAGCGTTCCACGCCATCAAGTCCGCAATTATTGATATGTGCGGTCGCGCCACCTGCCTTGAAATCGGTTTTGCTGATTCAGTAACGAGGGCGGCGGTACTTGGCCTACGCGCTATTCGCAGCGGCGCCGAGCGGTTCGAACCTAAAGACTCCGAGGAGGCTTAACCATGACTAATTTTCAACAGCGCCGCGATGCGCTGGTGGGTTCGCTCACCCCGAAGAAAGCCACCGAACTGTTTTACGTCACCCACCCGAAGGTGCCTAAGGCGCTGCTGGGGCCCTTCCTGACTAAGGCTGACGCGGAAGCTGGCCGCATTGTGATGCGTAGTGCTGATGCTCTGGTGACGGCCTGCCCGGTCGATTCAATCGACGAGATCACTCACTGGCACGCCGTGAACAATGGTCGGGTCTGTCGGGCATTCGCTGGGAGCAACGCATGAGGAGCTCTCCCAAGCTAACCGTCGTCGCCGATGATCCCCTTCATTGCCTTGTGCTTCCCCGGCTAGACGGAGTGAAGAAATCCGGAGCCGATAGCTACATGGCTAAATGTCCTGCGCATCAGGATAAGTCGCCGTCATTAAGCGTCGCGTCCGGCACTGACGGTCGCGTGTTAATTCATTGTTTCGGTGGCTGCCATACCTCTGACGTTCTCGCAGCTGTAGGCCTTGAACTGAAAGACTTGTTCGCTGGAAATTTGAGCGACACAGCACGACTCGACTACCGGCGTAGATCACTTGAGAGCGCTCGCAGCCAAGCGAGACTTATCCAGAGCATCGCTGCCGCGCAGTTGGATCGCGGCGAAGCTCTCAGCGCGATCGATATGGAGCAATTGCAGACGGCTGTAACGAGAGAGCGCGAGGTGTGTGACCAGCTTGCTGGATTCGATGTTGATCGGACGGCGAGAGTAACCCCAGATCGTCCCTGCTGGGCCGTATACGAGCATTGGGTGACCAATGAGAAAGGCCGCAAGCTGCGCCCGGGCGTTTACTGGCATAGCTTTAAGCGCTCTTCGGCCGATCAGGACGACGCTGAAAGCGATGTCGGCGATCGGCCTATCACAGATGAATGGATCTCCAGTCCCGTCACGGTATTGGCTCGCACCACCAACAGTGACGACGGCAGCGAGGGCCGGCTGCTCCGACTGGTGACCGAAGGCGCGATCAAGGAATGGATCATTGCCATGGAAGTGTTCGGCGGCAGCGGAGAGGACGCCAGGCGCGCGTTGTTCGGCATGGGCGTCATCATTGCGCTCAAGAAGCGCGGCACGTTCATGGAGTACCTTCTCGATCAGCAACCTGCAGAAGTATTTGCCACCACCAGCCGGCCGGGCTGGCATGAGTCGGGGGCGTTCGTTCTCCCCGGGCGGACAATCGGCGGTGCCAATGTGCGGTACCAGGCCAGCAACAAGGCTCAGGTGTTATTCAGTCGACGCGGCGAGCTGGCGCTGTGGCAGTCGGAGGTGGCCGTCAAGTGTGCTGGCAACCCGGTACTGACGCTGGCGATCGGCTGCTCATTGGCCGGCCCCCTGTTGAGCCTAGTCGGCGTGCTGGGTGGAGGTGTTCACCTTGTGGGCGACAGCTCGAGCGGCAAGTCGCTGGCGCAACTGATCGGCTCGTCAGTGTGGGGTGACCCGGGCGTGTTCGCCGCCAGTTGGGACATGACCAAGGGCGGGCTTGAAATCGAAGCGTCGAGCCGTAACGACACCATCCTGCCGCTGGACGAGATCAAGCGCGCCGACCCCAAGCGAGTACAGGAAATGGCCTACTCCCTCGCCAACGGCCAGGGCAAAGGCACCATGACCCGCGAACGTGAGGGCCGCGCCAAACTGAGCTGGCGCCTACTGACGCTCTCCAGTGGCGAGCGGTCCCTCTCCGAACACGCCGCCATATCCGGGAATGCAGCCCACGCTGGCGCCGAGCTGCGCATGGTCGACGTGAACGCCGGCACCCGCACGCACCGGGCCTTCGATGAATTGCACGGCCTTGAGGGAGCGGACTTTCACCGGCAGCTCACTGTGGCGGTTGGCGCTCACCATGGCCACCTTGGGCCAGCCTTTGTAGAGAAGCTGATCGAGAGCGATGACCGACCAGGACTACTGAAGGACTTCGCCGGGATTCGCGCCAGCTTTGTGGAAGACAACGCCCAAGCCGGTCGTGTCGCAGACCGGTTCGCTGTGATTGCGCTCGCCGGCGAGATGGCGACCGCTTACGGCCTTCTACCTTGGGAACCTGGTAAAGCCCTTGCGGACTGCCGTTTGTTGTATGGCGAATGGCTCAGCCGGGTTGGCAGCGGCAATGCCGAAGATCGCCAGATCCTAGCCGGCATCCATGACTTCATCGACCGCCACGGCAGCAGTCGCTTTTCCGACGTCGACGACCAAGTACCTGACACCAAAGTGTTCAATCGTGCGGGCTACTGGGAGCTGGTCGGCACCAACCGGTTGTACCTCTTCAACAAGCCGGCGCTTATCGAGGCCGCTAATGGCTATGGCCTGAATCGCATCATCAAGGCACTGGAGGGCGCCAACGTTCTCGCTTGCCATAACACCGAACGCAAAACCAAAAACTACCGACTCCCAGGTGGTGGCCAGGCGCGTCTCTACGTGATCGATCCAGAGAGCATCGATCGTGAAGGAGGTGGAGCATGAACGCCCCCCAAGCACCATCCACCCGGAATGCCCGACTTCACAGGAACCTAGAATCACTGGCAACAGTGGCAACACCGGCAACGGCCTTGTTGGACGGGGCTTGCAGCCGTTGCCACCCTATAAAAAAAGTGGCAACAACTGGCAACACACACATCAGTTTCAATATAAGAGGCCGGCTCCCCCCTTTCATTTGGTTATCACTGTTGCCAGTAAAAAACCGGTGGCAACGGTTTGGCATCATCAGCCACGCCTGGAGACCACGGTTTACGGGACTGTTGCCAGTGTTGCCGCTGTTGCCGGTGTTTTTGAAATCACAGGAACATTGGACTACTAGCGAGCAGGGCGAGGTGTCGCAATGAGCCTACTTTCACCACTGCTCGATCACATGTCGCCAGCCTTTATCGGTACCGAGCCCGAGAAAGCCGGTAAGCCCATGTCACGCACACATCTGGCGCTGGCCAACAAAGTGGAGCGCCCTCCTCAGTTCGTCACCGGCCCGCATGCGAACGCCGCCACCGCCACACCGGAATGGCGAAAGGCTCGCGACCAATACCTCAGCCACGTCATGGTTTGCAGCGCCTGCTATGCGCCTACAGGGCGCCATTGCACGGCTGGCGCCACCCTGCGCGCCAGCTACGACCGCATACCCATGGAGACACATCCATGAACACCAACGTCGTCATCGCCCTACTGAAGATCGCCCAGAAGCCAGGCGCCAGCATGAGTACGAGCCTGATCACCACGCGCCGAATCTGCCGAATCTTCGGGCAGAGGGCAGATTCCATCCGTAGCGAGCGCCAAGCCATGCGCCGCGACGCCAGCAAACTGCGTCACTACCTCCCCTTCACCGCCGACAAAATCTACGAGATCCAGCGGCAGGCCACTGAGCACCGGAGCGCCGAATGGAACGACTTGCGCAAGGTGCTGGGCGCTTTCGGCCGCTCGCTAATGCTGGACACCGAGAGGCTGGCAGATGGCCTAGGGTTCGACCGGTTATGCGATCTGCTGGCAGTCAACGCCGTGGAGCGGGAGGAAGCGCGGGAGGATGGCGCGACCGGTTTGGCTGAGCTGGTATTCGCCTATGCGCTCGAGGACAGCGCCGCACGCCGACGGCAGGAGTGGAATGACGCGCCGTTGTTCAACGCCTGCCAACTCGCTACCGCGACTTTCATCAGCGAATGCCCGGAGCAACTGTTGCCCGACCCATTCGCCCCTGGTGCGCCATTCGGCCCGAAGCTGCCGCCCACCCTGAGCATCGTCGGCAAGTAAGCGACCTGACACGCGACACGTTTTGCGAATAACGAAAACGTGTCGCGGCATCGAGCAACACCAACGGGCATCAGCCCATGACCAGCGCCAGCAGCGCTAAAGAGGTAAAGGTATGACACAAGATATAGCCAGCCTTGGGATCAAGGTCGAAACGGGGGACGTGGCCAAGGCCTCCACGGAATTAGATGGGCTGGCTCAGGCTGGCGCAAAGGCCGAAAAGGCGACGGAGAGCTTGGCCGGCGGGACTAAGAAGGTAGGCATCTCCATCAAAGAGATGGCCGAACAAACCAAAGGGGCTGAGCAAGCCACCGAAAGGTTTACCAAGAAGACCGATCAACTCGGCATGTCGGCGAAACAGACCGCAAACGCCCTTCGCGGCGTGCCGGCGCAGTTCACCGACATCGTGACCAGTCTCCAAGGTGGCCAGGCTCCGCTGACAGTTCTCCTGCAGCAAGGCGGTCAGCTAAAGGACATGTTCGGCGGGATTGGTCCTGCTGCGCGGGCTCTGGGCGGTTACGTTGGTGGGCTGGTTAACCCATACACTCTGGCCGCGGCCGCTGCTGCTAGCCTTGGCATTGCTTATTACAAAGGCTCGCAGGAAGCGACCGCCTATAGCACCTCGCTGATCCTCACCGGAAATGCGGCCGGCACCAGCGCTGATCAGTTGGCATCGCTCGCACGCCAGGTTAGCGCGACGGTGGGCACCACTGGTGCCGCGGCAGAAGTCCTCGCCCAGTTAGCCGGCAGCGGTAACCTCGCCGCCTATAGCTTTGAGGAGATCACCAAGTCCGCCTTGACGATGAAAGACGCTACCGGCAAAGCGGTGGAAGAAACCGTGGCGCAGTTTGCCTCGATCGCCAAGGAGCCGGTATCGGCGTCGATCAAGCTCAACGAGCAATACCACTACCTGACCGCATCGGTTTACGAGCAGATTGTTGCGCTGGAGAAGCAAGGCCGGCAGGCCGAAGCAGTTCGCGTCGCCACTGATGCGTTTGCCGAGGCCATCGAAGGACGTGGCGAACAGATCACTAAGCGCCTGGGATCGATTGAGAGGGCTTGGAGCAATGTGGCCAAGGCTGCAAAGTGGGCATGGGATGCCGCGCTTGATGTTGGTCGCGAAGCCACCTATGAGGAAAAGCTCGCCAATTTGGAGGAGGCTGCTAAGAACGCCGCCCGTCTTGGCGCAGGTCCTCGCGGAACAGGTGCTCAGGGTGCTCAGAGTATTGAGGCGCAACGATCCTCCTTGATGCTTGAGGAGCAGGAACGCCGCAACCGGGTTCAGGCCAACAAGGATGATCAGGACGCTAATGAACGATCGATCCAAGCCCGCCAGCGTCTGAACCTGCTGGTCGACAAAGGCAAGTCGCTCACCCAGCAAACGGCTGACGCTTACGAGAAGATCAACAAGGACGCGGCCGAAGCTGCCAGGAAAGGCACTGCTTACACTGCCGATCAGATTGCTCAAGCGAAGAAAACCGAGTTCGAGCGCATTAACGGCAAGCCTGCCAAGGGTGGCGGCGCCAAGCAACTCAACCTGAGCGGCTACAACGACGCCCAAAACGCAATCAAGGATCTGCAAGCCACCTACTCGAACTCCGAGAAAGAGCTTGAGGCGCGGCAGAAGGCCGGGCTGATCACGCAGCAGAACTACCTTGACCAGCGCACCGCGTTGATCCGGGCAGAGCGTGAAGAGGTCACAGGCGCCTATCAGGCTGAGATTGCCGCACTGGAGGCCGTCAAGGATCGCACCGGAACGACTGGCGCCCAGCGTATCCAGTTGGACCAGAAGATCGCTGACGCGCGCACCAGCATGGTCAAGGCGCAGAAGGATGCCGACGGCCAACTCAACATTCTAGCCATCAATGAAACTGGCAGGGTAAATGCCCAGACAGCGGCCTCTGAGGCGTATGTCGCTCAGCTTGAGCGTCAACGCGCCGCGCTCGAAGCATCTGGCACACGTGCTGCTAACGGGCTAGGGCTGGGCGATCGTCAACAAGGCCTGCAAAACAGCCTTGATGGTTCCACTGACAAGTTCAACGAAGAGCGCGCCAAGCTGCTGGATCGTCGCCGTACGGCCCCGGACAAGTACAGCAAGGCAGACTACGAGAAGGATCTCGCCAGCCTTGAAGTTGCTGAGGACAAGTATCGAGCAACGGTTGTTGGCAACTACGACAAGATGTCCGTAGCCCAGACTGACTGGCAGTCCGGTGCGACATCAGCGTGGGCAAACTACCTAGACTCGGCGAGAGATGTGTCGGGCCAAACGAAAAGCCTCTTCACTAATGCGTTTGGCGAGATGGACGACGCTTTGGCAAATTTCGCGTTGACCGGGAAGCTGTCTTTCAGTGACCTCGCCAAGTCGATTATTTCGGATATGGCGCGCATTGCCGCGAAGCAGGCCAGCTCCTCGGCCTTGAGCGGGTTGTTCGGCTTGGCAGCCAGCGCAGTCGGGTCATATTTCGGCGGCTCTACTGGCGCCACTCAGGGCGGCTACACCGGATCGGACTACTCGAACTGGGTGAAAGCTCAGGCCAAGGGTGGGGCGTGGTCCGGCGGCGTGCAGATGTTCGCCAATGGCGGCGCATTCACCAACAGCGTTGTCAGTTCGCCAACCGCCTTCGGGATGTCTGGCGGGAAGACTGGCGTCATGGGTGAGGCCGGTCCTGAGGCGATTGTCCCGCTTGCGCGCGACTCACAAGGGCGCCTCGGTGTACGTGGCGGCAGCAGCGCAACCCCGATCACCATGACCTTCTACATAGACGCTGCCGACAACGGCGCTAGCACCATCCCAGACCCCGCTAAGCTGGCTGAAGCGATGAAGACAGTCGCCCGACAGGAGATCGCCAACCAAAGGCGCAACGGCGGTCAACTAGCCTAATAGGGCTTGGGTTATTAGGCGGCTCCCGCCATCCAATTCAATGGAGATAAGCGATGACAATTGAGTACGACAAGCAGGTCCTCGTCGGAGTAATAAGTGACGCAGTGACCAATCACTTCCTGAAAATGCTGCCCAAGCAACCGGACGCTATTCGGGTTCGGGAGATCCTAGAGGAGGCGATCGAGATCGTTGTTCGGACGACTTCGGTTCTACATGAAGACTTTGAAACGCGCCCCGCGGAGATCCTGCAAGAGGGGCGAGAACACTCGAAAGCTAATGTAGACCGATACCTGAAGATCATTTTAAGCCCAGGCAGCAAAGCATGGAGACCTCGAAAATGACTGGTCAAGAACGCTTCGCCGAGGCGTGCAAGACAAGCCGCTTTGAGTCGTACCCATTGAAGCAGGGGCCGGATTCTGGATACCTGGTATGGGACGTCCAGCATGTCCGTGATGGGCAGAAGGTGCCCATCGACGGTCCTTTCTTCACCGAGGAAGAAGCGCGGGTATCGGCCGATCTGCTTCGCGGGACATTCCGCGGCGCCCGGGCCTATAAGACGATCCGCGATCGGATTTGGAATTATGACCCGAGGGATGAACAGGTGACATTCGATCAGGCGCGTATGTCGCGATCTCTTCTCGCCATTCGCCTTGGCGTGAAAGCCCCCACCAACAGCGCCGCCGGCGCACCGGAGTAAATCATGACCCTTTCCATGAACCAGTTTGAGGTGACGCGATGAGCGCTATCGTTAACCCACCGATGACCCGCATCCTTTTGTCTGGCAGCCTGGCCAAAACCTTCGGCCGCGAGTTTTTCCGTCAATTGGAAACGGGCACCACTCGCGAGGCGTTCAGCGCTTTGCAGCACACCGTCGAAGGCTTCGCCGACTTCATCCGCGACTCGGCTCGCCGCGGCCTTCGTTATGCCATTTTCCGCAACCGAGAGAATGTCGGTGAAGACAGGTTCACCATGAGCGGGACGACAGAGATTCGCATCGTCCCGGTCATCGCTGGCAGCAAGAACGGCGGCCTGTTTCAGACAGTTTTAGGTGTCGCACTGATCGTTGTCGGCGCATTCCTATCGGCAACACCATTCGGCCCACCATTAATCGGCATGGGCATTTCATTGGCTCTCGGCGGCGTCATGCAAATGCTGTCTCCGGTACCCAAGTCGCCGAGTCAACAAGACCAGGCCGGCACTGAAAACAAACCCAGCTACCTATTCAACGGCGCGTTCAACTCGACGCAGCAAGGCCTGCCAGTGCCTGTGGTTTACGGCCAGATGCTGGTCGGCTCAAGCGTGGTTTCGGTCGGCACCTGGGCGGAGGCTATTCCGACATGAGGTAAGGCCTGCAATAGGTCGAGGCGAGTGATACATTCGCTCTTTTCCAGGAGAGAAAAGCCATGCAAAGGATTATCGCGGCTGGACTAGTCGTACTGGCTTTGGGCGGATGCGCAACGTCACCAATGCCGGTTTCCGAGGCGAAGCCGGTTCCCTCCGATGAGATTTATGGTTTCAAAGGCCCAGCCTCGAAAGACTCGGGAGGCCTCACGGTTTTCAGGGATGATGGTTTTGTTGGATCAGGTTGCGACATCATTCTGTACATCGATGGACAGCGCGCAGCTAAGATCGGACCAGGCCAAAAGGCGTCTTTCAATCTGCCCACTGGAGATGTGAATCTCGGCACCGGGCTCGCCGAATCAGGGCTATGTGCTGGCGCTGCAATCAAAACCGTCGCAGCCAACATCAAATCTGGAAGGGAAGCCATCTATCGAATCAATGGGGATATGCAAGGTTTCTACCTCGGCCCATATGTTGATTACGGTCGGTAGGGTAAAGCGTACTAAATCCGCCTACGGGCGGTTTTTTCATGCCTTGAGATAGATTATATGATCCCACTGAGACGATATCGTCTGTCTCGCTGCCGGAACCGCAAGATGGTAACCACTCCGGCAACCACCAAAAGTAACCAGTTGGGGGTGGCTGCCGGCTCGCATTAAACCCGTTTCAACCTCTCGCCACTGAGAAAAACTACGAACTCTGAATCACTGATTTGGCCAACCGGGCCAAAATTCACCGCTCTAAAAAATCTGGAATCGTCCGCCCAAAGCGTCCTGCCATCCTTCGTTGCATCCATTGAGATCTGCTGTGTTGACTCAATGATTGTGTAGCGCTGTCCGGACTGTCCTACTGCCTCAAAGCGGTTGGTTTCTTGAAGTCGAGCTGCCATTCCATAAGCCTCCTGTCGATTGCAAGAAATTCAAACGATAGCATCGGCATAGCACTCTGCCTTTGCGCTCACTTCCTGACCGACAGATGGCGCCGCCCAGCGCCTCCCAACCTTAACAATTGTTAACAGGCTGACACCGTGCTCATGGGCCAGTAACGCCCCGCCAGGCCGTGATGACGCGGATTCGATGTCAACATTTGTCACCATCCCGCTGGGCTGCCACGCCTCAAACTGCTACTTCCGTAGCATTTCCCAACGTTAGGTTTTGTTAGGTTCTGGTGCGCGCTCGATGTCAGGTTTTGTCAGGTTTCCACGCCGATCAGATGTCAAGTTTTGACAAGTTCTAGAGTCGGCAGAACGTTAAGTTTTGATAAGTCGCTGGCGCAGGCCAAGTCGCCCGGTATCCACTCTGGTATCCACGGTTTGGGGGCATTCCGGGGCGGATACCCTGGCTGGTGACCAGGCGCGGTGACCACCATCAGTGACCACTTTTCTCTGGTCACAAAACCATCAAACCCATTTGGGGAAACACAACCCCATGAATGACCCGCGTCAAGTGCCTGTCGGGGGTGTTTTAACGCAGTCGTCACGCACGACCATCACGCACCGTGAGAGCCGGCAGCCTGTTATGGATTGTTATGGTTCGCACCCAAGGTTCGCACGATAAGTTCGCACTTCTGGTTCGCACCCTCCATGGCGCGAACCTGGCTGGCGGTTACCAGTGCGGTTACCAGCAATAGTTACCAGATCGAACGGTTACCAGGCGCGAGGTTTCCACGGTGGTTTCCACTGTTGGTTTCCACCAAAAGCAGGTGTTTTCACTGGCCAAACGCAGGTTTGCGAAACAACCCCATGGATGAAGTGCAAAGGACGCGAAAGCTACGTTGAATGAGCGTTGCGAAAACAAACCCCATGAATGAAACCAGCTCTGCGAAAACCGAACCCCATGAATGAGGCTGATCTAGGTCGAATGCCCCCGTTGCGGAAACACCCCATGAATGACCAGCGCTAGCCGTTCCGATGTCAGGTTTTATCAGGTTCCAGCGTGTTGAAAACAACACACTGTGTAGGAATCAACACGGTGTCGAGCGCCCGCTACTTTGACCACGCTTTGACGGAATGTGAGACAGGCATGAGACGAAACCCGCACCGTGTAGACGTCTGAGGCTTATTCCACGCGGGAGCCGTCAAACAAGCCGCCCTAGACGTCTCATACCCCTGACAGACCCCAGACAAATTCTGGACAGGCTTTAGACGGATTGTGACCCTGCCGAACAGCCCGACCACCCGGAAAGCAGCGCCCCACCTGATGCGCGAAGGATCACGCCGCATCCGAGCACCGCACCCCGTCAAGAATGCCAAAAACCTTGACCAGCCTTGACGAAATTTTTGACAGGGTTGGACGGATTTCTCGAGCGCCACCACCGGCTGGCGCGCTGAAAGCCACGCAGTACAATGCTTTGCGAGCATTCGCACAGCTTGTCCAGCACCAGCCCCGTCTAAAATTCTGGAGGTGGCGGTCAAGGAAGCTGCTCTATCGATTGCCAGGCCCTCGCTGGCGAGTTAGACAGGTGAATACCGGAGCAGATAAACCCTTAACGCACCAAGCAATACTAGACAGGCCCTAGACGGATTCCCTCCAACAGATACCCTCGGAATCGTCCGCAGCCCAAGCATTGCGCCGCCTCCAGCGTGATAGCTGCGCGCTAGCGCTCAATACTCGTCAAGTATTAACTGGGGCGTCTGATGACCTGATAGCAGGTCGGAACAGGTAATATCTGCCGGCAATAGTTGGCGTCATCCAAATAGCGCCAGCTTCAGCCGCACACCGAGGATTAACCCATGTCCGTTATCGATTGCGACTACCTGCCCGCCGACAAGGTAGTGTTTCCGCCCGAGCTGGCGTTGCTGATCGTGAGGAAGGCCGCGGCTATGGCAGCAGCCTTTGAAGACCAGGCGCTTGACCAGCTCACCAAGGACGCCAGGCGAGCGCTTTCCCAAGGCGTGGAACCTAGGCGAGTCATCCGGGAAATGCGGTTGTAGTCGGCCCGCCGGGGCTCACTCAACCGCTGGGCAGCTAGTCGTCCCGTCTTCCGAGGCAGTGCTAGATTTGAAGCTGGTGCGACCTCCAGCCACTTAATCAAGCGGGGCGCTCGCTGCGGAGCTCGAGGGGGTCGTGCCCAACCTTAAAGCGTACGCATACATGAGCAACCTCCTCATTCAGCCTAGAATTCTTAGAGCTAGCGAAGCACCGAAGTATTTGGGCATGTGCCGAGCCGTGTTCGAACAAACAGTTAGGCCTTACGTGAACGAGTTCCCTATCGGCACACGCGGGGTAGGCTTCGACCGAATTGAGCTGGATAAATGGGCAGACGCATACATCTCGGCGCACTCGATCGATAAAAGAACGAAGGTAGAGTCATCGTCGACTCCGATCGTCACTCCACAATCGGGGCGTAAAAAGCGCGGTCCGGTTATGGCAGGCTCGGCCACTGGCAAAGCTACCTATAAACCACCCACATCAGAGGACTTCTACAAATTGGTGGATGGGCTCCTGGGGAGGTCGGCGGACAAGAAAGATCGTAGGCGGAAAAAGCATGAGAACCAAAAGCCACCCACTGAGGAATAGCTCATCACTGTTTTTCGACAGCAACCACCCGCTTCGACGAGGTGAAGGGTATGGCCACGACGGAAAGCATTGATCGTTTCCTGCGTCTCGACGAAGTGCTTCACATCACCGGCTTGGGCAGAAACACGGTTTATCGTCGGATCAGGGAAGGCACCTTCCCCAAACAGATCAGGATAGGGCCAAACTCGGTGGCTTGGCGTCAGTCAGCAATCGCTAAATGGATGTCCGATCTGAGCCCGAGCGACTGACGGATTTGGCGGCGTGAATTTATCGGCTCGCACGTGGGTTAACGACGTTGTTGCGAGGAGTAGACCGATGAACACCCTTTTCCTTCTGATGGCTCAGTATGACGGCCGGGTCATTGTTCCCTTGGACCAGGTGTGCGCCGACTACTTCACTCACCTGACGCCTGAGAAGCTGAAAGCGAAGGTGGCGGCCGGCCAGATTGACCTCGTAATTGTTCCCATTGAGCAGAGCCAGAAGTCTGCGCGTGGAGTACACGTGAACGACCTAGCGGACTATCTGGACATTCAGCGCGATAAGGCCAAAACGGAGCATGATCGGCTGATGGGACGCCGCCCCAAAACGCTGCCCCGTCAATCGGTCAGCAAGGTGGGAATGAAGACTGATCGACCTGTTGAACCTGTTGAACCTGTTGAACAATCAATTCAGTTCATCAGGCTGCCCGAAGTGAAGCGGCTTACGGGAATGAGCACTACCACGATTTATGAGATGGCCAACGCCGGCCTTTTCCCTAGACAGGTAAAGCTGGGCGGGCGGGCTGTGGCCTGGGTCAAGTCAGACGTGCTGGCCTGGAGCAAGGACAAGATCGAAAAGGCGAAAAAGTAGAAACTCTGGCCAGAAGGTAAAGCTGATCGAAACTGCAGAGTGCGAAAAATGCGTTATTTGACCGTGAGAAAGTTTTCCAGTGAGTCGGGATACACAGAGGCCGCGACTCGCTCAAAAATCGCAGACGGCACATGGGTGAAGAATTATGTTTGGCGGAAGGCGCCTGACGGGCGCGTGCTGATCGACGTTGATGGCTACGAAGCCTGGGTAGAGATGGGCGCACCATCCAAGGCTGATCGAGTGCACAGGTACCAGTCCGAAACGTGCTCCGCCCCGCCAATGAGTAAAGCTTCAAAAGTCGGAAGTCCAAAGCCGCTGGTGTGATGCCGTTCGTCGGAGCGGCCCGGATAACCAAATGGTCACTTTTGGGTACCTTCTGGATAAAAGAAAAAGCGGCCAAAATCCACCTAGCAGCGGGCATCGTGTATCCCCACATGTATCCCTTACACAAACAACATAACAAATATCTAGTAAATACATACTCTTAAGCGATCAGTTCAAATGCCTGTGTACCACCAAGTACTAAAAACGGCTTACCGAAAGGTAGGCCGTTTTTTTATGCCTCGAGAAAAGTGCCCCGAACCACAGAGCGGTAAATGTATGCCTGTAGCGGTTCTCTCCTACAGTTAAGGCCAATGACTGAGCGCAGCGAGACCACCCTATGCACGGGGGGCCTGGACGAAATCATTCTGTTTTTCATCGTGGTCGCCATCTTCTGCGTGGTGCTGGAACTCGCTTTTCGTCTCGGGCGTCATCACCGGACCCGCAGCAGTGATTCAACCCGATCCCACCTCAGTGCATTGCAAACCGCCCTCCTCGGTTTGCTGGCGTTGTTGCTCGGTTTCAATTTCGCCATGGCGACCTCACGCTTCGAAGCACGCAAAACACTGATTCAAGATGAAGTCACAGTGATTGGCTCGACCTATCTGCGGGCGAAGTTACTGCCGTCTGACCTGCGCCGAGCACGGCCACATCGGTGCTCAGGGATTCACCGAACGGTCCCTTGAGTGGATGCGGGTACTCGGTCAGCGACGCACCGGCCGCAGTCGCCGCCGCCAGAAATTGTTCACGCTGGGTGCGGTAGCCGGGCTGGGTGGGGAACTCGGTCTGCATGTCTGCCTCGTGTTGATTTTCTGGTCAGTCTGATGCCCTCGACCCTACAGAAAATCCATCGACTCATGAAGGACAAAAGCGTCGTTGCCATAGGCCATGGTTTGCGTCACTCCCTGTCGGCCGATAAAGTCCCCAGTACTTTTCCCACGGACGGAGTGCCGCGCGTGTTCTCAGCCTTTCACTTGAGCCGCTATCGCCTGTCAGCGCTTTCGCTGATCGCCACGGCGTTGACCCTCGCCGCGTGCAATGTTCCGCCCTCTTCGACGTTGCCGCTCGCGCCGGAAATCGCTTCGGGTTATCGCACCGATCTCCAGACCCGTCATGCCGCTAAACACATGGCAGCAGCGGCCAATCCACTGGCGGCCGAGGCCGGGCGGGAGATGCTGCGTCAGGGCGGCTCGGCGATCGATGCCGCCATTGCGATGCAAGCGGTGTTGACGCTGGTCGAGCCGCAATCCTCAGGCATCGGCGGCGGCGCACTGATCGTCCTGTGGGATGGCAAAACCGTGCGCACTTACGACGGTCGCGAAACCGCGCCGGCCGGCGCCACCGAGAAGCTTTTCCTGCAGGCCGACGGCCAACCGATGCCGTTCACCCAGGCGCAGATTGGCGGCCGCTCGGTGGGCACCCCAGGCGTATTGCGTGCGCTTGAATTAGCGCATCAGAAACACGGTCGCCTGCCTTGGGCGCAGTTGTTCGAACCGGCCATCAAACTGGCGGAACAAGGTTTCGCTATCTCGCCACGCCTGCACCGGTTGATCGCCTCGGACTCGTCCATCCGGCGCTCGCCAGATATGACTGCGTACTTCCTGAATACCGATGGCAGCCCGAAAGACGCAGGCACGCAATTGAAAAACCCGGCACTGGCCGCCGTGTTCAAACGCATCACCAAGGAAGGACCTGATGCATTGTACAAAGGCGCCATCGCGCAAGAGATCGTCACCAAGGTTCAGGGCCACGCCAACCCTGGCAGCCTGTCGCTGAATGATCTTCAAGGCTACAGCGCCAAGGAACGCGCGCCGCTGTGCACCGACTACAAGCGCTGGCAGGTCTGCGGTATGCCGCCACCGTCGTCGGGCGGGATCGCCGTGGCGCAGATCCTCGGCACGTTGCAGGCCCTGGAAACCCGCGACCCGCGTTTCGCCCTGGCGCCACTGAAGCCGGTCAAGAGCACAAAACCCGCCGGCATCGAACCGCCCCCTGAAGCCGTGCACCTGATATCCGAAGCCGAGCGTCTCGCGTATGCCGACCGCGCCTTGTACCTCGCCGACACGGACTTCGTGCCCGTGCCCATCAAAGGTCTGGTGGACCCGGCCTATCTGGCCGGCCGCGCAGCCCTGATCGGTGATCACAGCATGGGCATGGCCAAACCCGGCACCCCGCCGGGCATTCAGGTCGCCTACGCACCGGACCGTTCACCGCTGCGAATCTCTACCTCGCAAGTGGTGGCGGTCGATGACCTGGGCGGTGCGGTGTCGATGACCACCACCGTCGAAGCCGCGTTCGGCTCGCACCTGATGGTCCAGGGTTTCCTGCTCAACAACCAGATGACCGACTTCTCGTTCATCCCCGAAGAGAACGGCCAGAAGGTCGCCAACCGCGTCGAACCCGGCAAACGCCCGCGCTCGTCCATGGCGCCCACCCTGATTTTCGACCGCCAAAGCGGCGAATTCCTCGCCACCCTCGGCTCCCCCGGTGGCTCGCAAATCATCGAATACGTCGCCAAATCCACCATCGGCCTGCTCGACTGGAACCTCGACCCGCAAGCCGCCATCAGCCTGCCCAACTTCGGCAGCCGCAACGGCCCGACCGAGCTGGAACAGGGGCAGTTCAGCGCGGAGCTGATTCAGGCGTTGAAGGACAAAGGGCACAGCGTGAACGAGATCGACATGACCAGCGGGACCCAGGCGATTGTTCGGGTCAAGGACCCGCAGGGGAAAGCGTCGCTGGCGGGTGGGGCCGATCCGCGGCGTGAGGGGGAGGCGCTGGGGGATTGAGTCCTACGTGGGAGTGAAGAAGGGCTTACCGGGAGGTAGGCCCTTTTTTATAGACATTGTCCCGTCCTGATCGGCCACCTCGCGCTGCCCTTTCCTACCCGCAAATGACTGCTTCAAGGATAGAGTTTGAAGATTGGTTTTTCCCAACGCTGTCTCAACCCCGGCTCATCAAATCAACTGTCGGGGCAGCCATTGATTACAAACCTCGAACTCGCTCCCCCGCACATCGGATGTGCCTCCACAGACTTGCATCAGTCCCACCACGGGACTAGGATCATGCCATGAGAATCATCGCTATCAGTCAGCTAAAAAGGTTTTGGGAGAAGTATCCGGACTCGGGACAATCTTTTCTGGCCTGGATTGACGAGGCAAGAATTGCTGAGTGGAAAACGCCAGCGGACATAAAGGCGCACTTTGCGACCGCCAGTATTCTCAAAAGCCGCAGAGTCGTGTTCAACATCAAGGGCAATGACTTTCGGTTGGTAGTCGCTGTGGCCTATCGCTTCGGCGCCGTATACATAAAATTTGTCGGCACTCACAAGCAGTACGACGCGATCGACGCTGATACCGTCGAAATGGAGTAACCCATGAACATTCGTCCGATTCACACCGACGAGGATTACCGCGCAGCCCTCAAGAGCGTGTCAGCGCTGTTCGACAACGAACCAGAGCCAGGCACCTCTGAGGGCGATTACTTCGACATCATGATCACGCTAATCGAAGCCTATGAATCGAAGCAGTTTCCGGTCGAGCTACCCAATCCGATCGACGCGATCAAATTTCGTATGGAGCAGTCCGGCCTGTCCGCTGCGGATCTTGCACCGGCCATTGGTCGGACAAATCGGGTCTACGAAGTGCTCAATGGCAAGCGCGCATTGACGCTCCCGATGATCTGGAAACTTCATGATTTATTCGGGATACCCGCTGAGAGCTTGATCAAGCCGGTGAAGCAGGCTTGATCTTTATCCTATTTGTTGCTGAAACCTCAAATCACGCCGGCACACCCAAAATGATATGCGACGCCTTGATCACCGCCGTCGCACTCACCCCCGGCGCCAGGCCCAGCTCTGCGACGGCCTGGCGTGTCACGATCGAATAGACCTCGGTGCCGCCGTCGAGCTGGATGACCACTTCGGCGTTGACTGAACCATCGATGACGCTGGTGACCTTGCCTTCGAGGCAGTTGCGCGCCGAAAGGCGAATGTCGCTGGATTCGGTCATCAACATGACCCACGGGGCCTTCACCAGCGCGATCGCTTCCTTGCCGACCGCCAGGCCGAGGTTTTTCACGCTTTCCATGGTCACCACGGCCACCAGTTCATTACCGCCCGACAGTTTCAGCGAAACTTCGGCGTTAACCGCGCCTGCTGCAATTGACTGATGGTGCCTTTGAATACGTTACGTGCGCTGACTTTCATGATGTCGTCACCTCGATTACCCGTTTTGGTATGCAGCTTAGCGAGTGATCTTCAACGCTTGCCGCGCCTTGTGCTTATCCAGCGCCAGCTCGATCAGACGGCTGACCAGTTCGCTGTAAGTCATGCCGGTGGCCTGCCACAGCTTGGGGTACATGCTGATGCGAGTGAAACCGGGCAGCGAGTTGATCTCGTTGATCAATACTTCGCCGCTGTCGGTCAGGAACACATCGACCCGCGCCAGACCGGAACAGCCTAAAACCTGAAACGCCTCGACGGCCAAGGCACGAATGCGTTCGCTCGCCTCGACACTGATGTTAGCCGGGACCACCACTTGTGCCGCTTGATCATCGATGTATTTGCTGTCGTAGGAATAGAACCCGCTGCGCACCACGATTTCGCCACAACCGCTGGCGATGGCCTCTTCGTTGCCGAGTACCGCACATTCGATCTCGCGACCGCTGACAGCGGATTCAACCAGGACTTTCTCATCGAAACCCAAGGCCATTTCGACCGCCACCACGTACCCGGCTTCGTCGTTCACCTTGCTGACGCCTACCGAAGAACCCTGGTTCGCCGGTTTGACGAACAGCGGCAGACCGAGCTTGCCCTGGACCTCGGCGAACCCGATGCGCGCCGCCGTAGCGCGGGTCAGCGTCACGAATGGCGTGACGGCCAACCCGGCATCGCGCAACAGGCGTTTGCTGATGTCCTTGTCCATGCACACGGCGGAACCGAGTACGTCCGAGCCGACAAACGGCAAGTCGGCCATGCGTAGCAAGCCTTGCAGGCAACCGTCTTCGCCCAGGGTGCCGTGGACGATCGGGAAAATCACATCGACGTGACCCAGCAGTTCCTGGCTGGAGGTTTCCACCAGTTGCTGACTGGCCTTGCCCGGCACCACGGCCAGTTCGCGGTTGGACTGGTTGAGGGCGATCAGCGCCGGGTTTTCCTGATTGAGCAGGAAGTTCGACGGGTCGTTGAGGTGCCAGTGACCTTGCTTGTCGATGCCGATCAGCACCGGCTCGAAGCGCGACCGATCCAGCGCGTCGACGATGTTCTTCGCCGACTGCAACGACACTTCGTGTTCAGCCGAACGGCCGCCAAAAATAATCCCTACACGCAACTTGCTCATTAAAAACTCCTCAACGATTAGCCACCAGATGTGCACCAAACAACAGGTAGCAACTGCCGGCAAAGCGATCCAGCCATTTGCGCGAACGGTCATAAACCCCCGCCACCCGACGGCTGGCAAACAGCAGCGCCACGCTGCAATACCAACCGAAGGACAAGGTCACCATGGTCAGCACCGCCAGCGCCAGCAACATCGGCGGTACGGAAGCGGGCATGGCCGTCGCGAAGATCGTTGCGACGAACAGTGCGGATTTTGGATTGGTCATATTGCCCAGGAAGCCCTGGCCATACACCGACAACAACGTGCGCCCCGCTCCGTCAACCGAGCCGCTATCACCCGCAACCAACGGAGGCTTGCGCTTGAACTGCTTCAAGCCCAGATAGATCAGGTAACAACCACCGGCAATCTTGAAGCCCAGGTAGAGCGTCGGCGCCGCACTGAACAGGGACTTGATTCCCAGCCCGCCTGCAAGACCCCAAAGCACCGTGCCTGTCGCCACGCCCAGCGCAGCCACCACGCCGTGGCGCTTGGATTGACTGGCCGCCAATTGCGCGATGTTGAAAAAGTTCGGCCCCGGCGTCACCACCGCAACCGTCCACAACAGCGCAAGCGATAACAACGGAGCGGCGTAGCTCAGGTGGGACATTTCCATGGTGGAGATCGCCTTCGCGGCTCTAGAGAATGTGCAACACATTGCTACATTTGCCCCCGGTTTTCTACTCGCACCGTGGGTTCTATCGGCAAGAAGACAGCCGACCGTTCCCTGGGTTAACGTGTTCTGCACCGAGCCCAAGACCACGACACCATGGCCAAGCACACGCCTCCCATCGACTGGTTCCACCGCGCGCCCGACGTCGGCGGGCTACAGCGTTTCGAGGCGTTTTTTGCAGGCCACGGCTACGACCTTCATCGCCATGACACCTACGCCATCGGCCATACCCTGGCCGGTGTGCAAAGTTATCAGTACCGCGGTGGCTGGCGACACAGCCTGCCTGGCGCGACGATGGTGTTGCACCCGGACGAAGTCCACGATGGCGAAGCCGGTACCGAGACCGGGTTCCACTACCGGATGATGTACATCGAACCTGCGCTGATCCAACAAATGCTCGGCGGCCAGCCGCTGCCGTTTATCAAGAACGGGCTGTCGAACGACCCGCGCCTGTTCGCCGCCACCACCGTGCTGCTGCGAAGTCTGGATTGCCCCCTCGAACCGCTGGAGGAACAGGATGCGCTGTTCGATCTGGCGCAAGCCTTGAACAGCGTCTGCGCAGTCACCACCCGCCGCACGAGCTTCGACTACGTGGCAGCAGAACGCGCGAGCGAGTACATCCACAGCGCACTGGATCGCACCGTGACGCTGGAGGAACTGGCTCGACACAGCGGCCGGGATCGCTGGAGTCTGTCGCGGGATTTTCGCCTGCTGTTCGGCACCAGCCCTTACCGTTACCTGACCATGCGCCGCCTCGACCTGGTCCGCTCGCTGCTGATCCAGGGCCAGCCACTGGCCAGCGCGGCGCTGATTGCCGGTTTCACCGATCAGAGCCACATGACCCGTCAGTTCAGCAAAACCTACGGTCTGTCGCCGGCCCGCTGGATGAAAATGCACCGCCGCTGAGCCACGCACAATCGTACAAGAAGCATGACAATACGCTGGCTATCGTGGGTTCACGATCAACCACGAGAGCAGCTTCATGAAAGCGTACGAAAGTCTGAACTTCGCTGAGAAAATCGCCCGGATCGACCCGCACTGGACACCTCGGGTCATCGCCGAAATGAACGACTACCAATTCAAGGTGGTAAAGCTGCTGGGGGATTTCATCTGGCACAGCCACCTCGATACCGACGAAACCTTCATCGTGCTCGAAGGGCAGTTGCGCATCGACTTTCACGATGGCCACGTGCTGGTGAACGCTGGCGAAATGTATGTGGTGTCAAAGGGGGTCGAGCACAAGCCGTTCGCCGAGCAGGAAGTGAAACTCTTGCTGATCGAGCCTAAGGGTGTGCTGAACACCGGCAGCGAAGGTGGTGAGCGCACGGCGCAGAATGACGTGTGGGTGTGAAACGCAGACGGCTTACGACGCTAACGTCTTGCCGTCCACCGGGTCGCCGATCTTCAAGAAGTGCCCGCCAGCCACGTGGTGCAAGGTGCGCAACGCATCTTGCCCCTCGAAGTGCCAGCGTCCGTCACTGAACACCCGCTCGTCCGCCTGGGCGGCAATCACCTCGGCCAGGAACAGATCGTACTGCTGGTGATTACCGGGCTCGGGCAACAGTCGACATTCCAGCCAGGCAACGCAGCCTTCGAGCATCGGTGCGTCGATCAACTCGGCGCTGAAGGTCGGCAAGCCATAGACCTGGAACTTGTCCAGGCCTTGGCTCTGGGTCAATTCCAGGCCGGAGGTCGAGCCAACGGTTTGCACGATGTCGGCCTGGGCGGCGCAGGGAACGTTCAGCACAAACGTACCCGAGGCTTCCAGCAGTTGTCGGGTCCAGGTGGACTTGTCCAGCACCACGGCAATGTTCGGCGGCTCGAAATCCAGCGGCATGGCCCAGGCCGCCGCCATGATATTGCGCTGCCCGTCATGGGCCGCGCTGACCAGCACGGTCGGCCCATGATTGAGCAGGCGATACGCCTTGGACAGGGGAACCGGGCGGCGGTGGAATGCGCTCATGAGGTCTGCTCCAGGGAAAAGACCCGATTGTAGCGATTTACGCCGCGATGGCAGCCATCAAGTCGCCAACTGATTGGCAAACTGCCCGACCGCGTTCACCACTTTCTGCGCGCCGTCCTGGATCTCGACAATCACCGTACCCGCTTCCGCCGCCAGCGCCAGCCCCTGTTCGGCCTGGAGTTTGCCGTCGGTCATCAGGGCCACGGCATTGCGGGCCATGTCCTGGTTCTGACGCACCACCAACACAATTTCATCGGTGGCCTGACTGGTGCGCGAAGCCAATTGCCTGACCTCGTCCGCCACCACGGCAAACCCTCGACCCTGCTCACCGGCACGGGCCGCTTCGATGGCCGCGTTGAGCGCCAGCAAGTTGGTCTGTTCGGCAATGCCGCTGATGGTTTTAACGATGGTGCCGATCACCAGCGACTGCTCGTTCAGGGCCTCGATACCCTCGCCGGCGGTTTGCATGTGCTTGGCCAGGTCGCGCATCACGTTCACCGCCTGAGTCACCACGGCCGTGCCGCGCTGGGCGCTTTGATCGGTTTGCTGCGAGGTGCCGTAGGCAATGTTGGCCGCTTCGGCGACGGCCTGTTCCTGATTGACCTGATCGGTAATCACCGTGGCGAACTTCACCACCTTGTAGAGGTTGTTGTTGGCATCGACCACCGGGTTGTAGGAGGCCTCCAGCCAGACCACACGACCGTGGCTGTCAATGCGTTTGAAGCGACCGGCCACAAACTCACCGGCATTCAGACGACGCCAGAAGTCCTGATACTCGGCGCGGTTGTATTCTTCCGGCTCGCAGAAGGTGCGGTGATGTTTGCCCTTGATCTGCGCCAGGCTGTAACCCATACCGTTGAGGAAGCGCTCGTTGGCCGCCAGCACGTTGCCAGCAAGATCGAACTCGATCACCGCCGTCGAGCGCACCAGCGCACCGATGAGGTTCTCGTGTTCACGGGACGCCTCGATGGTGCGGGTCAGGTCGCTGGAGTAAATAGAGAAATGCTTGATGCGCCCGTCCGCAGAGCGCACCGGCTGCAAAATCGAGCGCAACCAGGCTTCCTGGCCATTGCCACGCAACAGGCGCACCGTACCGGCAAAGTGCTCGCCACGGGTCAGTGCGGCCTTGAAGCGGTGGTGAAATTCGTCGGACTTCACATGGGCCGGGACGATCTCTTCGATGTGCCGACCGATCAGATCGTTGCTCTTGTAGAGCATCTCATTGATGAAGTTCTGATTGGCCGTTTGAATCCGCCCGTCGGTATCAAGGGTCAGGACCAGCATCTCGCTTTCCAGACTTTCCTTCACTTGCTGAAGGCTGGAGAGTTCTTCGCGAAGAGCCGACAACTCTTGCTTCAAGCGTTTGTTGAACATGGGGATACACCGATGGACAGGGATAGAAAGCGATATGCTGCCTAGCCATCGGCCTTGGAGACGTTTTCTGAATAGTGTTTCAGAGTTGTCCTACAAAAATAGTTGCGGCACGCCTACCGCCCTTTCATTCAAACCGCGCCAGCCGCTGAACAACCGCCGACTCTCGGCATTCGCGTCCCGAAATACGCCGCGCTGCTCACGCCCACCGCCCCCATCACCGCGCAGAAAATCACGCAGATCCACGGACTCCACGGCATCAGACCGATCAGCAACAGCGGTGTGACACTCGCCCAGGCCGCGTAGGCAATGTTGTAGGTGAAGGAAATGCCCGAGACACGGATTCGCGCCGGGAACAGGCTGACCATCACCGACGGTACCGCGCCGACCACGCCGCAGCTCAGGCCGGCTATCGCATACGCCAGACCGATCCAGCTACCGCCAATGATCAGGCAGGTGTAGAGCACGCCGATGCCCAACGGCAGCAGCAGGCTGTAGAGCATGACCGTGCGCCAGGCGCCAATGCGGTCGACGAGCAACCCCGCCAGCACGCAACCGATGTTCAGGAAAACGATGCCCAGCGCACTCAGGCCGAATGTGTAGCTGGCAGTCATGCCGAAGGTTTTCTGCATCATGGTCGGGGTAATGACCACGAATACCACCACCGCCGACGTCAGCACGCAGGTGAGGATCATTGCCGGTAGCATGGCCACGCGATGTTCACGCAAGACCGTGCGCAGCGGCAATTCGACGGCCGCCTCGCGCTTGGCCTGCATCGCCATGAACACAGGGGTTTCGCTGAGCCAGCGGCGCAACCAGACGCCAATCACTCCGAACGCGCCGCCCAGCAGGAACGGGTAACGCCAGGCGTAATCGAGGATCTCTGCCGGGGTAAAAGCCTGAGCCAGAAACGTCGCCGTCAATGCGCCGATCAAATAGCCGAAGGTCAGCCCGGCCTGCAGAAAGCCCAGGGCATAACCGCGATGCCCGACCGGCGCGTGCTCGGCGACGAACACCCAGGCACTCGGCACTTCACCGCCCACCGCCGCGCCTTGCAGGATCCGCAGGGCCAACAGCAGCAAGGGTGCGAAATAGCCGATTTGCGCGTAGGTCGGCATGATGCCGATCAGCAGGCACGGCAGCGCCATCATCAGGATACTCAGGCTGAAGACCTTCTTGCGCCCCAGCCGGTCGGCGAAATGCGCCATCAGAATCCCGCCCAGCGGTCGCGCCAGGTAACCGGTGACGAAAATCCCGAAACTCTGCAGCAGCCGCAACCACTCGGGCATTTCCGGCGGGAAGAACAGCTGGCTGAGGGTCAGCGCGAAAAATACGAAAATGATGAAGTCGTAGATTTCCAGCGCACCACCCAAAGCCGCAAGGCCCAGGGTCTTGTAGTCCGAGCGGGTGAACGGCGCCGGGCGCGAATAGGTGTTGGCAGTCATGAAAAGAACTCAGGCATGGGCAAAAAACCAAGGCGCCCATGGTCTACGCAAACGCGCCCACGGACAACCCGTTAGACCAAAGTCCCAAACTCGTAAAACTTCGTCACAAAAAAATATCGATTGATTTACTGTTGGCAGCTGTCCAGACGGGCTTGTGCGGCCCTGAGGACCACAACAAACATAAAAATTCGAGGTACTCCCGTGGCCGCTGATATCGAAGATACCCGCTCTGCCCGTTTTGCCCTGCGCTGTTCAAGCTTTGCCGAACGCTGGTTCCCCGATTCCTGGGTGTTTGCTGCACTGGCGGTCATTATCGTCGCCGTCGCCACCCTGTTCATGGGGGCCAAACCCACCGACGCCGCCATGGCGTTCGGTGACGGTTTCTGGAGCCTGATCCCGTTCACCATGCAGATGGCCTTCGTGGTGATCGGTGGTTACGTGGTCGCCAGCTCACCACCGGCAGTGAAGCTGATCGACCGGCTGGCGCGGCTCCCGAAAAACGGACGCTCCGCGGTAGCATGGGTGGCGCTGATCTCCATGGTCGCGTCGCTGCTGAACTGGGGCTTGTCGCTGGTGTTTGGCGGCTTGCTGGTACGCGCCCTCGCCCGCCGTGCCGACCTGAAAATGGACTACCGCGCCGCGGGTGCCGCCGCGTATCTGGGTCTTGGTGCGGTATGGGCCTTGGGCCTGTCGTCTTCCGCTGCACAATTGCAGGCCAACCCGGGCAGTCTGCCGCCGTCGATTCTGTCGATCACCGGCGTGATTCCGTTCACGCAAACCATCTTTCTCTGGCAGTCCGGCGTGATGTTGCTGGCGCTGATCGTGATCTCGCTGATCATTGCCTACGCCACCGCGCCCGGCCCGAACTCGGCGCGTGATGCCCAGGCCTGTGGCATTGACCCGAGTTTCAACCTGCCACCATTGCAACCGCGCACCCGCCCCGGCGAATGGCTGGAACACAGCCCGCTGCTGACCATTTTGCTGGTGCTGCTGGCGGCCGGATGGCTGTTTCATGAGTTTTCGACCAAACCGGCGATCAGCGCGATTTCCGGGCTGAACACCTACAACTTCCTGTTCATCATGCTCGGTGCCCTGCTGCACTGGCGCCCGCGCAGCTTCCTCGATGCCGTGGCGCGTGCGGTGCCGACCACCACCGGCGTGCTGATCCAGTTCCCGTTGTACGGCTCGATCGCTGCGCTGATGACCACGGTCAAAGGCACCGATGCCCAGACCCTGGCTCACCACATTTCGACCTTCTTCGTCAGCATCGCGTCCCACGACACCTACGCGCTGCTGATGGGCGTGTACTCGGCGATCCTTGGTTTCTTCATCCCGTCCGGCGGCGGTAAATGGATCATCGAAGCGCCGTACGTGATGCAAGTGGCCAACGACCTGAATTACCACCTGGGCTGGGCCGTACAGATCTACAACGCCGCCGAGGCCCTGCCAAACCTTATCAACCCGTTCTACATGCTGCCGCTGCTGGGCGTGCTGGGGTTGAAGGCACGGGACTTGATCGGCTTCTCGTTTGTGCAGCTGCTGGTGCACACGCCGATCGTGTTGTTTTTGCTGTGGGCGTTGGGGACGACGCTGACGTATACGGCGCCGGTGATGCCGTAACCGGAGTTGATTGCACCTGCTGCGGAGCAGGTGCAATCAGATTTGATCGGTGGGTAACACCTTCAGCAATTCAGGCAACGCTGACTGAACCGTATCCCACACCACGTCAAGGTTGATATCGAAGTAACCGTGAGCAATGCGGTTACGCATACCCCGCATGCTGCGCCATGGCACTTGAGTGTTCTGCGTGGCGTACTCGGCGTAGCGATCCATGATTTTGGTCGCTGCCTCTCCAATAATAATGAGGCGCATGATGACCGCTTGCTGGGTACGCTTGTCCTCGAAGAATTCTTCATTACTCAATCCGTCAACAAAGATCAACGCATCACCGGCGGCCTGACGCATATGGTCAAGATAGTCGCCAAAACGGTTATCGGTCATACAGGACGAGCCTGTTCAAGCACTTGCTGACGAAACTTCAATGGAAGATCGCCAGGAGTCAGCAGGTCAACGCTCACTCCCAGCAGATCTTCAAGTTCAACTTGAAGCCCACCAAGATCAAAAAGCGTGGCGCCTGGCAAGGCATCTACCAGCAAATCAAGGTCACTCCCCTCTTTATCCGTCCCCAACAATGCCGAGCCAAATACACGGGGATTGGCGGTACGAAAGCGGCCTACAACTTCGCGAATGGCTGCTCGTTGTAAATCAAGAGCGGTGGAGGGCTTCATATTTCACCTGTACCCAGTGCAGTATTGCGCCAGTCTAGCAGTGCTTGAGTGAGGTAAACACTGCGCCACTTGTAACCCGCCTGTCGTATCCAACTGTACCCGCCTCCGCTTCGGGGGCCCACACGCTGAAAAGGATCTGAGCATGTTCAAACTCGCAGGACTCACCCTCGCCGCGCTCACCCTGAGTGCCGCCGCCCATGCCGATGTCGACCTGAAGCTGGGCAGTACCGAACGCGTCACCCGGCTGTTCGCTTACCCCAATAACTGCAATGTGATCTGCTTTCGCAACTGGACGCTGGAGCAAACCGTCGAGCATTACCTGACCCAAAGCGTACAACGCGATGGCTACAGCGCGGCGAAAGTGCGGGTTAAAACCGATAACGATCAGCTCTACGCCGACATCAGCGGCGTACCCGACGGCTATGAAAAACCGTTGGCCGCGCTGCTCGACGCCGGCGAACTGGCCTACACCGGCGCCCGCAAACTGAATGCCGACGGCAAGTGGGCCTATAGCTGGTATCTGTTCCTGCCACTGGGCATGGCCCTGGAAAACCGCAAAAGCGTTGAGCTGCTGCACTTCCCGCCGGATTATTCGTTGACCCAGGCTCAGGATTACCTGAAGTCTGCTACCACGGATCGCTGGGCCACACTGCTCACCGTCAATGGAATCCCGGCCGATCAGACGCCGGGTTACCAGACCATCATCGACATCGCCCCGATTGCCGCGCCATCCAATGCCGGCAAGGACCTGGAAGGCGTCTACGACTACTTCAAGGACTACCAGACCACCATGGTCAAGGAAGTCAGCCAGAACGCCAAAGGGGCTGCATTGCCAATGGTTGCCTTCGGCGCGCCGGTGCGTAACTGGATCAAACAGCAATACGGGCCGACCGTGGACGTTCTGGGGCTGGCCACCATCAGCCCGAGCGAAGGAGTGAAGGTGCCCGTGCTGGGTTCCAACCATCCGAGTTACATCTGGTACGCCGCCAACCCGGACAGCTACACCGGCGACGATACCCAGGCCAAGGCTGACGCCGCGGGCCTGAAAGTCATGGGGCAGGATTTGAGCGCCGCGTGCTGGCAGGCCGGAATGGGCAGCAAACCGGGCAGCGACCCTAACGTTCAGCTCAAAAGCTGCACCCAGACCTGGCAAGTGACCCAGAAGGAAAAAACCTGCGAGCTGTTCTACACCTCGATCCGCGACCTGACGCCCGAACAAGCCGCCGCCAAGTGCGCGACGCCACCGGTCAAGTCCCAGCTCAAACAGCTGCAAGCGCCGGCCCCTGTGACCGCAATCCCCGCCCCGCTCCTGTAGAACGACGAACGGCTTTTCCGCGTGAGCCATGGCTGACGCGGAAAAGCGCACTTTTCTCCTGTCAATTATGCCAGTAGACCGGTTGTTTGATTTGCGAGAGGCTTGAAGCGCACCCAAGTGTTGCAGAGCTGACAGGACGTCAGTTGACGGAGGTCGCAGCACCCAGTCGACAAGGATTGTTATGAGAACCCACGCTCAACAAGAACCAACCTCACCGCCATCCAATGGCATCTACCCATTTGCAGAGTTGCCCCTGCGCCTTGGATTCCCCTCCAGGGACGACTTTGAAATCATCTACAACACCCAGGAATCGGCAATGGCCGTCGCCGCACGGCGCGAGTTCCCGCGCATCAGCCGAATCTGCCGGGTTTCCGGACATCTGTTGCCCTATCGCTGCCGGCATACCCGGCAGCTTGCGCCGGGCATTCATGTCTACGATCCGCGTTTCTGCGGTCTGCTCAGCCACTCCTGCGACCCCAATGTCTTTCTCGACATGAGTGAGCTGTGGTTATGGGCGCTGAAAGACATCAAAAAGGGTGACCGGCTGACGATGGATTTCGCCGCGACAGAAGACAAGCTGCTGCGGCAGTTTGCCTGCCGCTGCGCTTGTCCCGATTGCCGTGGCTGGATCACCGGCTACGACGAATCGCCGAATGCCAACGGCCAGCTGTTTTTTCAACACTGGCGCCGACGAAGCCTGATCTGAAGGCTTTACAACGCTTCGACCGGACGCAGGCGGTACTGCGGCGGCAACTGTTCGAAACCGCTGATGGTCGCGTTCAGGCTTTTCCAGCGTCCGTCCTTGATGCCGTAGATACAACCGTGAATCGACAGGCTCTGCCCGCGATGCCAGGCGTTTTGCACAATGCTCGTATGCCCGACGTTGGCCACTTGCTGGACCACGTTGAGTTCGCAGAGACGGTCAACCCGCTCTTCTTCGGTGGGCAACTTGGCCAGCTCTTCGCGCTTTTCATAATAGAGATCGCGAATCGAGCGCAGCCAGCCGTCGATCAGGCCCAACTGGCGATCCTGCATCGAGGCACGCACGCCGCCGCAGCCATAGTGGCCGGTGACGAGGATGTGTTTGACCTTGAGCACGTCCACCGCGTACTGAATCACCGACAGGCAGTTGAGGTCAGTGTGCAGCACCACGTTGGCCACGTTGCGGTGGACGAACAAGTCGCCGGGCAGCATGCCGACAATCTCGTTGGCCGGCACACGTGCATCGGAACAGCCGATCCACAGATATTCCGGCGTCTGTTGACGTGCCAGCTTGGAAAAGAAGTCCGGATCTTCCTGTTTGATCGCCTCGGCCCAGCGTTCGTTGTTATCAATCAGATCTTGTAATTCGTTCATGCTGTGAAGCCTCAAGAATGATGCGCTTCTTTGACAGACAACCGCCTGTCGGGGTCACGCGCAAGATGCAGATACCCGGTGTTCCATGCCGGTGGAATTCTGAGCAGTCCAGTGGGTCCACCCTAGTAAGGCCCACAGTATGAGGAATTGCCATGACTGATTCACGCCGTCCGTACGATGCGGTGCAACCCGAGCCCATCGACGACAACGAAGACCGCATGGGCTCGATGCATGAACTGGATTTCGATGAAGAAGAACCGAGCGCCAAAATCGGCGATGAGCTATCGCAAACAGAGCGCGAGCGACTGATGCCCCAGCACCGCGTGCGTGAAGCCTCAACCGATGACAATGAATCCACCGACGATGACATGAGCCCGGAAAACCTGATCCATGAAGATGGCGCAAGGGACGCCCACGAAGCGGGTGAAGGTGAACAGGCGGATTGGGAGTTGAGCATTGTCGATGAAGACGACATCGGCGGTGGTAACGGGCTGGATGAGGCAGAGATGGCGCAGCGCGATCCGATCGATGGCAATCGTTGATGCTCTGGCGCCTGACAAAACGCCATCGCGAGCAGGCTCGCTCCCACAGGTTTTATGTACGACACAAATCCATTGTAGGAGCGAGCCTGCTCGCGATGCTTTGAAGGGCCATCAATCGACGAGGGTGCATGCCATGACAACGGCGTCTTCCCGCCCGCCAACGGCCGGGTAGTAATCGCGTCGACGGCCAATCTCGTTGAACCCATACCGCTCATACAACCGAAACGCCGACCGGTTACTGTCGCGCACTTCCAGAAAACACTCTCGCGCCTCTGCCTTATAGGCAATCGACATCAAATGCTCCAACAGCGTCAAACCCAGGCCACGGCCCTGATTTTCCGGTTTGACCGTGATGTTCAGCAGATGCGCCTCATCGAGAATGATCTGCACCACACCATGACCGACCTGTTGCTGGCCTTCGAACATCAGCCAGATCTGGTACTTGCCCAGGCCATCAAGAAAAATCCCGCGGGTCCAGGGATGGCTATAGGCCGCGTATTCGATTTTCAGTACAGCGTCCATGTCCGCCTCGGTCATCGGGCGGAACGATACAGCGTCACTCATTTGATTCTTTCCAGCGCGCCATCAGCCGACGCATGGCTTGCCAGACATCAGCCTTACGCTGTGGCTCTTCCATTAAGAGTTCCAGACCCGGCAGGGCCCAGACCGAGCCCAGGCCTTCGACCTGGAGTTCACGGTTGTAGGATTCGGCGTTCGCCTCACCGGCAAAGCGCACCGCCGGCAAGCCGATCAGCCACAGGCAGACGCACGGCGCATCTTCCAGCCGGGCCGAGAGGAAACCCTGGACGAAATCGCGGGCCGCTTCCGGGCCTTGATCCATGGTGCCCCGGGCCAGCAGCGGCCAGCGTACCGGTTCGCCGACGATCTGCGGGCTGTCCGGCAGACCGGCGGCGCGCAGCATGTCTTTGAGCAACAGGTAGGCGGGATCGCGAGTCTGAAAGGTTTCGCCTGTGGGTAACTCCACCAGCAGCAGGCAGCGCCCCGCGCGCAGCAATTGCAGGGCGAAACGCGGTGGCGGCACGATCGGCGCCTTGACCGCGACTGGCGCCTCCTCTTCTTCGACCTTGGCGTTCGTGCGCGTGCTGGCCAACGATGGCCGTGGCACGTCGATCTTCACCCGTTCGGCCGGTTTGGCCACAGGTTCCACCGGTGCATCGGCCACAGGCGCCGGCACAACCGGGGCGACGACCAACGGCTCGGGCATCTCCAGCAGTTCGGGGCGCGAGGGCGCAGCAAAGGGCAATTCGGTGCGCGGCAGCCAGTTGACCACCTGCATGGCGGTCAAATAAGCGCGGCGACGAGACTCGATAAGCAAAGGTCGGCCACTTGTGGATAACTAAAGTGCGGTGATTCTACCGCCCTTCGCTCAAGATCGCGCGCTGTTGATCGAATAGACTTCACCGATAGTCTTTCCACCTATGAAAAATGGCGACAGCCCGTCCCGAGAGTGAATCGACACGCCTGCGATGCAGTACAATCGCGGCTTTTAATCGTCAACCAGCCGGCCATTCCGATGATCGAACCCAAGCGCGTCTTGCGCGCCCTCGCTGAACACTGGGCACTTCTGGAGCCACTGTGCGAGCACTTCGACCAAGGCACCTTGAGCCTCAACGAATTGCGCACGCAACTGGCCGCCCAGCAACTCGACAGTACGCCGCAGGACATCACCAGCCTGCTGGACGTGTGGATCCGCCTCGACATTCTGGTTCCCGTGGCGAAAAGCCCGAACCGTTTCGAGCTCAACGCGCAGATTCACGACTTCCTCGCTTACCTGCGCCGTGAGCACCGCCTGGGCCTGTGCCTGGAAATCGAAGCCTATTTGCGCCACCTCGAACGTCTGGCCGGTTACATCCAGGACGCCTTCGACATCCGCGACGGCAACGATCTGGCGCGCCAGTTGCGCCTGCTCGACATGCGCGTGCGGGACGTTCTGAAGAAACTCGCCAACGACGAACAGGCCCTGGTGGCCGTCGCCGAACGCGCCAAGACCAGCGACCGGCAGATTCCGCTGCGTCAGCGATACGCTGAAGTGCTGGCGACCTGGGACGAATATGTCGAGCCGATGATTCAGCTGGTGAACGCCGACGGCGCCTTCGAACAAGGCGTGCGCAAGGTCGAGAACGTACTGCTGAAGATGCTCACCGAACAGCAGCGCCTCGGCCATCTGGTCGATGACGACATGCTGCTGCGCACCCACGCACGCATCCTCGAAATGCAGACCAGCGCCCAACTGACCCTGCGTCATGCCCGCGAGCTGCTGTTGCCGCTGCGTGAAGAAGCCCGCCGTCACAACGCCGTCACCCGTGGCGCCGCGCTGGCCCTGGCGGCCATCCGTCGCAAAGGTATCGATGCAGTGCCGCAAGCGGCGATGCCGATGTTCACTCGCCCGCAAAGCACGTTCCTGGGCAGCGCCAGTCAGGTCGAAGCCTACGTTTACGCCCTGGCCCGTTTCGAGCCGAAACCGGCGCGTTTCCCCAAGGCCCACAAGACCCAGAAAGGCGAGGCACCGCGCGCGCCACGCACCGTTCGCGAAATGCTCGAACGCTGCGAAGACGCCCTGCCGATGCCCGACCTGATGACCTGGTTGCTGGAGCAGGAACCGGACGGCGCCACCGACGAATTGCTTTACTGGTTCTCGCGCCTGTCGCGGGAAAAACGCTTCAAACGCGAGCGTCTGGAACGCCGCGATTACCACACTCATGAGCACCAGGTCAGCCTGCGCTCCTTCGCCCTGCTCTCGGCCCGCGACAGCGCCGAGGATTCTGCGAGCACCCTCTATGCAAGTACTCCACATGCAACTTGATCTATCCGAACTGTCCCAGCTGGCGCCGATCTTTCGCGAGCTGTTCAAGGGCTACCACGTCAGCCGCCGCGACCCGGAACTGTACGCTCAACTGTCGAACTTCCAGGACCAGTACCGCACGCTGTTCAAGGCACTGGGCTTTGAACTGGTCTGCGACACCCGGGGTTTCTACTACTTCGTACCGGATCTCGCCGCAGCGGCGGTGAACAAGACCGCGCAACGTCTGGCGCTGTTCACCTTCATCCTCGTCGAACATCTGGCCGACCAGGGCCGCGACCCCATTGCCGTGCTCGACGGTGGCAGCCTCGGTCGCGATGAACTGCCGTCGCTGCTGGAAAAGTACCGCGACCTGTTCATCCAGGCCGAAGTGCAGACTGTCGAAGAACTTGAAGAAAAAATCATGCGCCGCATGACCCAGCTCGGTTTCGCCAGCGAAGAGAACGGCATTTACCGTTTCCTGCCGCCGATGCACCGCTTCCTCGATGTCTGCCTGTCGGTTCAGCAGGACCGCGATCTGGCGGCCAGCCTGCACAGCGTGTTGCCGCTGCCGGTTCCGGTGTTGATCGACGACGATAGCGACGAACAATTGCTGCAAACCGATGATCCGCTGGACTTGAGTGACTTCGCGGAAGAAAGCGAAGAAGACGCCCTGGCCCGCGCCATTGCCGAAGAACAGGAGACCGACGCATGAGCAAGGAACGCTACGGCATTCGCCGCTTTGCCCTTTTGAACACCGCCGGTTACAGCCTCGGTCTGTTCCCGCTGGAAGAACCGTTGTCGGTCTACGGCGCGAACAACCTTGGTAAATCCGCCTCGATCAACGCCTTGCAGTTCCCGATCCTGGCGCGCATGTCGGACATGAGTTTCGGCAAGTACAGCCTGGAACAATCCCGGCGTTTCTACTTCGCCTCGGACACCAGTTACATCCTGGTCGAAGTCTCGCTGCCCCACGGCCCGCATGTGATCGGTGTGGTCGGGCGTGGCCCGGGCGGTGGTTTCGGTCACCAGTTCTTTGCCTACGCCGGCAAACTGGATCTGGCCCACTACCAGAAAAACGACACCTGCCTGCGGCAGAAAGAACTGTTCACCAACCTTGAGCGCGAAGGCCTGAAGGCCTACGAACTCAAGCCGGATGAACTGCGTCGTTTGCTGGTCGGTGGTCACACTTCGATCCCGCTGGACCTGACGCTGATCCCGCTGCGCTCCACCAGCGAGCAGAGCCTGAAGACCTTCCGCGCGTTGTTCATCAACTTGCTGCACATGCGCGAAATTACCGCGGCCAAGCTCAAGCAATTATTCCTCGATGCCTTTGAGCACAGCCTGCGTTCCGGCAGTGTCGACTACATCGCTGCGTGCGAAGAAGCCTTCCGCGATGTACGTCGCATGGAACAGGACTACAACTCGCTGGTCGCAGCCGGCCCACTGGTCGAAGCCTTGGCCAACGGCGTGAAACAGCGGGACATCCTGCGCGGCAAACTGCATCGCCTATCGCCGCTGCTCGATTCCCTGCTTGGCACCTGGTCGGACTATGCCAGTGCGCGCAAGGAAGAACTGACGATTCAGGCCGAGCACTACCGCAACGAGCAGGACGCCCTGCAAAACGATCAGCGCGGCGGCACTCAGGAACTGATGCGCCTGGAGCGGGAAATCACCGGTATCCAGCGCTGGCTCGGCGAGTTGTCGGTGCTCAAGCATCGCTTCGCACTGGTCGATGACGTGAAAGTCCTGGAGCAGCAACTGCTCGCGGCCAAGGATGCACACGACGAACTGGCCGGTGCGCTGGCTCAGTCGCGGCAGTTCAGCGCCGAAGACCTGGACGAGCGTCTGCGCGATCTGGAAAAACGCCTGAAGTCGGTCAAGCAGCAACTCGATCACGCCGACAACAACAGCTACGCCCGCCTGCGCGAAGAATTCTCGCAGCAGGACGTCGAGCGCCTGATGCGCCTGTTCAATAGCGCACTGTTCAGCCTGCCATTGGGCGAGCACGGGATTGCGCTGGACGAGGACGGTCAGTGGGTCAAATCCATGGAGCTGATCCTCGACGGCTTCAAAGGCGAGCGCTTCGAAGTGCCGGGGCTGTCCATCGATCTCTCGCACATCGAGCCGCCGGCCCTGCAAGCCCTGGCTGACCGTGCCGCGCTGCGCGATCAGAAAGAGCGTCTGGACAAAGAACTCAAGCAACTGAAAACTCAAGCGGCCGTGGCCGCTGACCGCGCAGCCAGCAAGACTCAGACCGAAGCGCTGTACCAGCAAGTGCTGGATGCGCAGAAAGCCCTGGAAGACTTCCGTCGCTCGCAAACCCTGAGCGCCGAGGAAGGTGACAAGCTTGAGCAGTTGGCGCAGATGGAAGCGGCACAGGAAGAACTGAAGCGCTCCAGCGACGCCTTCACCGAACGCGTCCAGCAACTGTCGGCCAAGCTGCAACTGGTCGGCCGGCAGATCGGCGACATGGAAGCCAAGCAACGCACCCTCGACGACGCCCTGCGCCGCCGCCAACTGCTGCCGGCAGACCTGCCGTTCGGCACGCCGTTCATGGACCCGGTCGACGACTCCATGGACAACCTGCTGCCGCTGCTCAATGACTATCAGGACAGCTGGCAAGGTTTGCTGCGCAGCGACGGTCAGATCGACGCGCTGTATGCTCAGGTTCGCCTCAAGGGTGTGGCCAAGTTCGACAGCGAAGACGATATGGAACGTCGCCTGCAATTGCTGATCAACGCGTACGCGCACCGCACCGACGAAGCGCTGACCCTCGGCAAGGCGCGCCGTGCGGCGGTCACGGACATCGCCCGGACCCTGCGCAACATCCGCAGCGACTACGACAGCCTCGAACACCAACTGGCGCTGTTCAACCGCGAAATCAACAAGCGTCAGGTCTCCAACCTGCAGAGCTTCCGCATCGTGCTTGCGCCGAACAAGGAAGCCCTAAAGCACATCGACCAGATCATCCACAGCGCTGGCCAGTATGAAGAAGGTGAAACCCTCTCCGTCTTCGACCTCAGCCAAAGCGCAGATCAGGACAACAAGAACGAAGAAGCCAAGGAATACCTGGCGCGTCTGGTAGCGGCGAACCACAACCAGCTCGGTCTCAAGGACTTGTTCGAACTGGCGTTCGAGATCACCAAGGTCAACGGTCAGCCGGTGATTCACACCGACATCGATGGCGCGGCGTCCAACGGCACCACCATGACCATCAAGGCGCTGACCAACATGTACTTGTTGCTGCACTTGATGGACCGCGACCAGGCCGGGCGTGTGCGTCTGCCGTACTACCTCGATGAGGCGGCGGACATCGACGAGAAAAACCAGGCAGCCTTGCTGGAAACCAGCCTGCAACTGGGCTTCGTGCCGATCCTGGCCAGTGTGAAGCCGCAGGTCTGCGCCAGTGTCGCCATCGACCTCGAAGGCGGCAGCGGACCGAACGGGATCTACATCGACGAGGCGGACTGGAAGTACATCCGTCGTCACGATGAAGTGAAGGCTGCCGTTAACGTTGAGGCAGATGAGCCGGAGCTGGATTCGGTTTGATTTGACGTAATCCAAGGCAAAAAAAGAGGCCGCGATCTGAATGGATCACAGCCTTTTTTGTTCGTGCCTTTTAGGTTTTCAGTGCGTTTGAGGGCCTCTTCGCGAGCAGGCTCGCTCCACACTGGTTCGGTGTGCACCGGACTTAATGTGGGAGCGAGCCTGCTCGCGAAAGCGGCGGCTCAGACACCAATGGACTATTTACCGAGTGAAATCTTCGGTGCCCAGGTCAGCCATTCATCTTCGAACTTGTCGAACAGCGGAAATGTCTGCTCGGGCCGCGCCGGGCTGCCCATTCGGTCCCCGTCCGGCGTAGCAAAAGCGATCCCGCCCTGAATCAGCGTCTCCAGCGATTCGGTGCGTACCGTGGCGCCTTTGAACAAGCCGTAGTCGAAACCGAAACCGCTGGTGTTCCAGAAACGCGTGCCGCTGCGCACCAATGGCGCGTACTTCGGCTCGATCAAAATGTGCACCAGCACGCGATCAGCAGTCTGGCCCAGTTCATAGCCCGTCACCTTGCCCACGGTGACTTCGCGATACGTCACCGGCACACCGGTTTTCAACGAACCACGGCGAGCGGCGCTCAGAACCAGACTTAAACCGGCTTCCTGTTTCGCGGTTTCCGGCGGGGTAGTCAGGGCCACGAAGTTCTTCTGCGGACCGAGGTTCTTCGGCGCGGGTTGCACTTCGATGTATTGGCCAGTCACCAGGGTTTCGAGGTTCGACGTCTTGAGCAGGCCCAGTTCAGGCTTGACCACCCAGAACTGACTGCCGACCCGAGCGATTCGCTCCGGCACTTCAGTGATCCGCGCGGTGAGCATCACCGATTGCAGGTCATCAGTGAGGTCAACGTCTTCAATCTTGCCGACATCCAGACCTTTGAATCTCACCGGTGTGCCGCTGTGCAAGCCATCGGCGCGATCTACCTTGATAGTGACGACGGTGCCTTTCTGATTGGCTTCTTCATGGCTGGCGAACAGACGGAAACGTGGGATTCTCTTTTGCAGCGGTGCCTTTGCTTCCGGCGTTTCGAACGCGATCCCCCCAGCCATCAGGCTTTGCAACGATTCACTTTTGACCTGAATTCCACCGGTCAATCCACCCGTGAGGGTTATGCCGCTGGCATTCCAGAAACGTGTCGAGGCGTTCACCAACCCTTCGTATTCCTTCTCGATGTGGACGCCGATCACCAACTGTTTCTTGGTGCGCGAGAACTGATAGCTCTGCACCGAACCGACCTTGACCTGCTTGTAGAGAATAGGACTGCCGACTTCCAGCGAACCGAGGTTTTCGGTGAACAACACCAGGTGCAGCCCCGGCGAACGCAAGTCCAGCGGCGGCGCCTTGGGCCGTGCCACAAACTCGCGTTGCGGTGCAGCACCTTTGTCGCCGGGGCGTACGGCGATGTAGTTACCCTTGACCAACGCTTCCAGGCCGGTGATCCCCGCGAGGGAGATCGACGGTTTGACCACCCAGAACTGAGTGCCTTCGACCAGGTAATCCTCGGCCAGCGGATCAAGGGTCAACTCAGCACTGGCACCGGAGAGATCCGGATCAATCTTGAGTGCTTTCAGTGTACCGACCTGGATGCCTTTGTACATCACGGGCGTGCGACCGGCCTGCAGGCCTTCGAAATCGCTGAGTTTGACCTTGACCCGAATACCGGCGGCGGCTGCATCGAAGTCTTCGTAAAGACGGAACGGCAGGCTCGGATCGGTGGGTGGGCTGTCCTTGCGGTTTTCCGGCGTGGCGAACGCAATACCACCGGCGACGATGCTGGCCAGGGACTCACTGCGCACTTTCACACCGGACAGGTTAGCGTCGATACTGATGCCGCTGGCGTTCCAGAAACGCGTGTGTTTGCGCACCAACTTGGCGTAGGTCGGCTCGATGAATACTTTGAGTTCGACCGTGCTCTGGTCTTCGGACAGCAAGTAACTTTTGATCTGGCCGACCTTGATCTGCTTGTAGAACACCGGACTGCCACGGTTCAGCGAGCCGAGGCGATCAGCCTTGATCGTCAGGTGCAATCCGGGCCGCGCGTCCGACAGCGGCGGTTCTTCGGCCAGGGCCTTGAACTTGCGAGTGGGCTCGCCCTCCCCCGGGCTGATTGCCACGTAGTTACCCGAAACCAGGGTTTCCAGGCCGGTGATGCCGGCCAGTGACACGCTCGGTTTGACCAGCCAGAAGCGCGTGCTGGTCCTGAGGTATTGCTCCACGTCCTTGTTCATCTCGACGGTGGCGATCACACCTTTGGAAGCGCCCTCGTCGTCGAGTGTGAGGGTTTTCACCTTCCCGACCGACATGCCCTTGTAGACCACTTCGGTCTTGTTGGCCTGAATGCCTTCACCGCTTTCAAAACGCACCTGAATCTCGATGCCGGTCTCGTTGTAGGCACGCCAGCCGAGCCAGCCACCGATGATCAAGGCGATCAGGGGCAACACCCAAATGGCTGACCAGTTCGAGGCCGGTCGGGTTTTCGCTGTAGGCAGATCAGTCATGGTCGTCGTCCGACTCCGTGTTATCCCAAATCAGTCGGGGATCGAAAGTAACTGCGGCAAGCATCGTCAAAATCACCACACTGGCGAAAGCGATGGCGCCAAGATTGGCTTCGACACTGGCGAGCCGTCCGAAATTCACGACCGCCACCAGGATGGCGATCACAAAGATATCGAGCATCGACCAGCGGCCAATGAACTCGATGAAGCGGTACATCCAAATGCGTTGGCGAGCCGAGAGTGGCTGGCGGCGCTGCACGGAAAACAGCAGCAGTGCGATGCCCACCAGTTTGAACGTCGGGACCAGGATACTGGCGATAAAAACCACGGCAGCGATTGGAATCATTCCGTGCTGAACCAACTGGATCACACCGGACATGATGGTGCTGGGATCGCCCTGCCCCAAGGAGCTAACGGTCATGATCGGTAGCACGTTGGCCGGAATGTAGAGGACCGCGGCAGTGACCAGCAGCGCCCAGGTCCGCATCACACTGTTTGGGCGACGGGCATGGACCAGCGCACCACAACGATTGCAGACTTGCTCGTCAGTGTCGGCTTCCTGCTTGTTTAATTCGTGGCATTCAGTGCAAATCAGAATGCCTGCATCAATCGCCCGCATGGGCATCCTCTCCTGATAGAGCCTGCCAGATCTGATGAGGCGACATCACAACCTCCAACCAGACCTGGACCAACAACAAACTGATAAAGCATGCCAGGCCAAGACCTACGGTGATTGCTGCCATATCTGCCAGTTTGACGATCGCCACCAGTACGCCCATGAGGTAGACCTCGAGCATCCCCCAATCTCTTAAATGGTGATAAATACGATAGAGCAGCAAACCGTAACTACGGCCGATATCAAAACGAATACTCAGGAGCACGGCCAGCTGGCAAAGCAACTTGAGCAGCGGGATTCCCATACTGCACAAAAACACAATCACCGAGACGCCTTGCATGCCGGTATCGAAAAGGCCGACAACGCCGGTCCAGACCGTATCTTGCGACGACTGCCCGAGTAGATTGAGCTGCATGATGGGTAAAAAGTTCGCCGGGACATACAACAACAGAGCGGTGATAACCAAGGCGAGACTGCGTTGCACAACGTTGTGCCGATGGGCGTAAAGCTCGTAACCGCAGCGCGGACAAAGCGCTTTCTCGCCATGGGCGAGCTCGGGCTTTCGCATCAGCAAGTCGCACTCATGACACGCAACCAAGTCGTCCAGCGGTAATTCTGACAGCCTGCGGGCGTCAACCAGGTCTGGCATAAAGGCTCTGGCTCCGAAAAAGTTGGACCTATTCTAGTGTCATGAGTCGAAAATAACTGTGCAAATTTGTGCTGCGACCGGACCGTGCTTTTATTCAGGACAAAACAAAACCCCTACCTGCATACGCAGATAGGGGTTTCGGAATTTAATCTTGACGATGACCTACTCTCACATGGGGAAACCCCACACTACCATCGGCGATGCATCGTTTCACTGCTGAGTTCGGGATGGGATCAGGTGGTTCCAATGCTCTATGGTCGTCAAGAAATTCGGTAGCCAGTTCGTGTTCTCTTGCGAGATCACGCGCCAGCGAATGGGTATGCGATAGATTTGTGTGTTTGTACTCGAACTTTCGGTTCGTTTCGTCTTCACACACCGCAATCTGGCCTCTTTCGAGTTCACAAATTGCTTGGGTGTTATATGGTCAAGCCTCACGGGCAATTAGTATTGGTTAGCTCAACGCCTCACAGCGCTTACACACCCAACCTATCAACGTCGTAGTCTTCGACGGCCCTTCAGGGGACTCAAGGTCCCAGTGAGATCTCATCTTGAGGCTAGTTTCCCGCTTAGATGCTTTCAGCGGTTATCTATTCCGAACATAGCTACCCGGCAATGCCACTGGCGTGACAACCGGAACACCAGAGGTTCGTCCACTCCGGTCCTCTCGTACTAGGAGCAGCCCCTCTCAAATCTCAAACGTCCACGGCAGATAGGGACCGAACTGTCTCACGACGTTCTAAACCCAGCTCGCGTACCACTTTAAATGGCGAACAGCCATACCCTTGGGACCGGCTTCAGCCCCAGGATGTGATGAGCCGACATCGAGGTGCCAAACACCGCCGTCGATATGAACTCTTGGGCGGTATCAGCCTGTTATCCCCGGAGTACCTTTTATCCGTTGAGCGATGGCCCTTCCATACAGAACCACCGGATCACTAAGACCTACTTTCGTACCTGCTCGACGTGTCTGTCTCGCAGTCAAGCGCGCTTTTGCCTTTATACTCTACGACCGATTTCCGACCGGTCTGAGCGCACCTTCGTACTCCTCCGTTACTCTTTAGGAGGAGACCGCCCCAGTCAAACTACCCACCATACACTGTCCTCGATCCGGATAACGGACCTGAGTTAGAACCTCAAAGTTGCCAGGGTGGTATTTCAAGGTTGGCTCCACGCGAACTGGCGTCCACGCTTCAAAGCCTCCCACCTATCCTACACAAGCAAATTCAAAGTCCAGTGCAAAGCTATAGTAAAGGTTCACGGGGTCTTTCCGTCTAGCCGCGGATACACTGCATCTTCACAGCGATTTCAATTTCACTGAGTCTCGGGTGGAGACAGCGCCGCCATCGTTACGCCATTCGTGCAGGTCGGAACTTACCCGACAAGGAATTTCGCTACCTTAGGACCGTTATAGTTACGGCCGCCGTTTACCGGGGCTTCGATCAAGAGCTTCGCGTTAGCTAACCCCATCAATTAACCTTCCGGCACCGGGCAGGCGTCACACCCTATACGTCCACTTTCGTGTTTGCAGAGTGCTGTGTTTTTAATAAACAGTCGCAGCGGCCTGGTATCTTCGACCGGCATGGGCTTACGCAGTAAATGCTTCACCCTCACCGGCGCACCTTCTCCCGAAGTTACGGTGCCATTTTGCCTAGTTCCTTCACCCGAGTTCTCTCAAGCGCCTTGGTATTCTCTACCCAACCACCTGTGTCGGTTTGGGGTACGGTTCCTGGTTACCTGAAGCTTAGAAGCTTTTCTTGGAAGCATGGCATCAACCACTTCGTGTTCTAAAAGAACACTCGTCATCAGCTCTCGGCCTTAGAATCCCGGATTTACCTAAGATTCCAGCCTACCACCTTAAACTTGGACAACCAACGCCAAGCTGGCCTAGCCTTCTCCGTCCCTCCATCGCAATAACCAGAAGTACAGGAATATTAACCTGTTTTCCATCGACTACGCTTTTCAGCCTCGCCTTAGGGACCGACTAACCCTGCGTCGATTAACGTTGCGCAGGAAACCTTGGTCTTTCGGCGTGGGTGTTTTTCACACCCATTGTCGTTACTCATGTCAGCATTCGCACTTCTGATACCTCCAGCAAGCTTCTCAACTCACCTTCACAGGCTTACAGAACGCTCCTCTACCGCATCACCTAAGTGATACCCGTAGCTTCGGTGTATGGTTTGAGCCCCGTTACATCTTCCGCGCAGGCCGACTCGACTAGTGAGCTATTACGCTTTCTTTAAAGGGTGGCTGCTTCTAAGCCAACCTCCTAGCTGTCTAAGCCTTCCCACATCGTTTCCCACTTAACCATAACTTTGGGACCTTAGCTGACGGTCTGGGTTGTTTCCCTTTTCACGACGGACGTTAGCACCCGCCGTGTGTCTCCCATGCTCGGCACTTGTAGGTATTCGGAGTTTGCATCGGTTTGGTAAGTCGGGATGACCCCCTAGCCGAAACAGTGCTCTACCCCCTACAGTGATACATGAGGCGCTACCTAAATAGCTTTCGAGGAGAACCAGCTATCTCCGAGCTTGATTAGCCTTTCACTCCGATCCACAGGTCATCCGCTAACTTTTCAACGGTAGTCGGTTCGGTCCTCCAGTTAGTGTTACCCAACCTTCAACCTGCCCATGGATAGATCGCCCGGTTTCGGGTCTATTCCCAGCGACTAGACGCCCTATTAAGACTCGCTTTCGCTACGCCTCCCCTATTCGGTTAAGCTCGCCACTGAAAATAAGTCGCTGACCCATTATACAAAAGGTACGCAGTCACCCAACAAAGTGGGCTCCCACTGCTTGTACGCATACGGTTTCAGGATCTATTTCACTCCCCTCTCCGGGGTTCTTTTCGCCTTTCCCTCACGGTACTAGTTCACTATCGGTCAGTCAGTAGTATTTAGCCTTGGAGGATGGTCCCCCCATATTCAGACAAAGTTTCTCGTGCTCCGTCCTACTCGATTTCATGACCAAGAGATTTTCGCGTACAGGGCTATCACCCACTATGGCCGCACTTTCCAGAGCGTTCCGCTAATCTCAAAGCCACTTAAGGGCTAGTCCCCGTTCGCTCGCCACTACTAAGGGAATCTCGGTTGATTTCTTTTCCTCAGGGTACTTAGATGTTTCAGTTCCCCTGGTTCGCTTCTTAAGCCTATGTATTCAGCTTAAGATACCTAACTTATGTTAGGTGGGTTCCCCCATTCAGACATCTCCGGATCAAAGTCTGTTTGCCGACTCCCCGAAGCTTTTCGCAGGCTACCACGTCTTTCATCGCCTCTGACTGCCAAGGCATCCACCGTATGCGCTTCTTCACTTGACCATATAACCCCAAGCAATCTGGTTATACTGTGAAGACGACATTCGCCGAAAATTCGCGATTAAACTCACAAATTTTACCTTAGCCTGAGCCGTTACCAGTGAAAGTAACGTTCAGTCTATCTTTCTATCACATACCCAAATTTTTAAAGAACGATCTAGCCAAAGACTAGAAATCAACATTCACCATCTCGCGATGGAATGCTCATTTCTAAGCTTTACACAATCAGAAGCAGTAGTGGTGGAGCCAAACGGGATCGAACCGTTGACCTCCTGCGTGCAAGGCAGGCGCTCTCCCAGCTGAGCTATGGCCCCGTATTGCTACAGGATCCCACACAAAAATTGGTGGGTCTGGGCAGATTCGAACTGCCGACCTCACCCTTATCAGGGGTGCGCTCTAACCAACTGAGCTACAGACCCAATTTCGGGCTGCTTCTTATCGTCTTCTTCAATGAATCAAGCAATTCGTGTGGGAACTTATGGAGCAGCTGATGTCGTCGATTAAGGAGGTGATCCAGCCGCAGGTTCCCCTACGGCTACCTTGTTACGACTTCACCCCAGTCATGAATCACACCGTGGTAACCGTCCTCCCGAAGGTTAGACTAGCTACTTCTGGTGCAACCCACTCCCATGGTGTGACGGGCGGTGTGTACAAGGCCCGGGAACGTATTCACCGCGACATTCTGATTCGCGATTACTAGCGATTCCGACTTCACGCAGTCGAGTTGCAGACTGCGATCCGGACTACGATCGGTTTTGTGGGATTAGCTCCACCTCGCGGTTTGGCAACCCTCTGTACCGACCATTGTAGCACGTGTGTAGCCCAGGCCGTAAGGGCCATGATGACTTGACGTCATCCCCACCTTCCTCCGGTTTGTCACCGGCAGTCTCCTTAGAGTGCCCACCATTACGTGCTGGTAACTAAGGACAAGGGTTGCGCTCGTTACGGGACTTAACCCAACATCTCACGACACGAGCTGACGACAGCCATGCAGCACCTGTCTCAATGTTCCCGAAGGCACCAATCCATCTCTGGAAAGTTCATTGGATGTCAAGGCCTGGTAAGGTTCTTCGCGTTGCTTCGAATTAAACCACATGCTCCACCGCTTGTGCGGGCCCCCGTCAATTCATTTGAGTTTTAACCTTGCGGCCGTACTCCCCAGGCGGTCAACTTAATGCGTTAGCTGCGCCACTAAGAGCTCAAGGCTCCCAACGGCTAGTTGACATCGTTTACGGCGTGGACTACCAGGGTATCTAATCCTGTTTGCTCCCCACGCTTTCGCACCTCAGTGTCAGTATCAGTCCAGGTGGTCGCCTTCGCCACTGGTGTTCCTTCCTATATCTACGCATTTCACCGCTACACAGGAAATTCCACCACCCTCTACCATACTCTAGCTCGACAGTTTTGAATGCAGTTCCCAGGTTGAGCCCGGGGATTTCACATCCAACTTAACGAACCACCTACGCGCGCTTTACGCCCAGTAATTCCGATTAACGCTTGCACCCTCTGTATTACCGCGGCTGCTGGCACAGAGTTAGCCGGTGCTTATTCTGTCGGTAACGTCAAAACAATTACGTATTAGGTAACTGCCCTTCCTCCCAACTTAAAGTGCTTTACAATCCGAAGACCTTCTTCACACACGCGGCATGGCTGGATCAGGCTTTCGCCCATTGTCCAATATTCCCCACTGCTGCCTCCCGTAGGAGTCTGGACCGTGTCTCAGTTCCAGTGTGACTGATCATCCTCTCAGACCAGTTACGGATCGTCGCCTTGGTGAGCCATTACCTCACCAACTAGCTAATCCGACCTAGGCTCATCTGATAGCGCAAGGCCCGAAGGTCCCCTGCTTTCTCCCGTAGGACGTATGCGGTATTAGCGTCCGTTTCCGAGCGTTATCCCCCACTACCAGGCAGATTCCTAGGCATTACTCACCCGTCCGCCGCTCGCCACCAGGTACAAGTACCCGTGCTGCCGCTCGACTTGCATGTGTTAGGCCTGCCGCCAGCGTTCAATCTGAGCCATGATCAAACTCTTCAGTTCAAACATCTTTGGGTTTTTAAGAAACCCTAAACTTGGCTCAGCAATCGTTGGTTACATCTTTGATTTCTCGCGGAGTAACTTGTGATGCTGATAATCTTGTTGACTATCAGTCTGACTCCACAAGCACCCACACGAATTGCTTGATTCAGTTGTTAAAGAGCGGGTGGTTAAGATCTTTCGTCTCAACCGAGGCGCGCATTCTACAGCGTCCTCTGTATCTGTCAAGCGGTTATTTTCAGAAGTTTTCAAAGTTTCCTCTGCAACTTCAACCACTTGCGCTTCCGATCTCTCGTTAGCGGGAGGCGAATTCTACAGCGTTACTCGCTGCTGTCAACACCTATTTTTCACCGCTTTCGACCGAGAAGATCGAATCGTCAATAAGACGAAAACACACGGCCTTACCAACTCCTTCCAGGCTTCGATGAACTGAAGCAAGCCACTGTCGAAAACTGCGTAACTCTTTGTTTACCAAGGAGTTTTCCGTTTCGACTGCGCCGGAAGTGGGGCGAATTATAGACTTCCAGAATCTGCCGTCAACCCTTAATTACGCCTTTCTTGCAGAAGGTGCCTTTTTAGCGGTTAAACGGGGAATTCGGCGAGCTACAGCCGGTAGACGCAACACTAATAGCAACGCACCTATAGAGGCATACACCGCCCACTCCTTCAGATCGGCGCGAACGATCCACAACATATGCAGTAATCCAAGACCAAGAACCCCGTAGACCAGCCGATGCAACTTCTTCCAGCGAGATCCCAAACGCCGCTGACTGTAGCGATTGGAGGTCACTGCCAACACCAACAAACAAAGGAACCCCAGCGCGCCGACAATAATGTACGGCCTCTTGCGCAACTCGACACCCAGCTGCGACCAATCAAAGCCAAGAATGAATGCCGTATAACCACTCAAATGCAGAACCACATAAGCGAAGCACCACAACCCCAATTGCCGCCGGACAGCAATCCACCCCGCCCAACCGGTCAGCCTCTGCAAAGGCGTCATGCTTAACGTAATAAGCAACAGCACAAGCGTACCCAGCCCCAACCGGTCAACCAGCACCTTGCCTGGATCAGGCCCCAGCACATCCTCCCAGGCTTGATACAACCAAAGCAGCGGCCACACCGCGGCAGCGATGAAGACGCCAACACGCCAGAATGGATATCGCATCAGTAGTTCTTCCGAAGATCGAGCCCTGTATATAAAGAAGCGACTTCATCCGAGTAGCCGTTGAACATCTGCGTGTCACGCACATTGGGCTTGAACAGACCGCTCGGTAAACGTCGCTCGCGGGCCTGAGTCCAGCGCGGATGATCGACAGTGGGATTCACGTTCGCATAGAAGCCATACTCGTCCGCGGCAATACTTTGCCAGGTCGTTTTCGGCTGCTCGCTGACCAAGCTGATCCGCACAATGGATTTGATGCTCTTGAAGCCGTACTTCCAGGGCACCACCAAACGCAAAGGTGCGCCGTTCTGATTAGGCAATTCCCGCCCGTACATGCCCACAGCAAGAATCGCCAACGGGTTCATCGCCTCATCCAGACGCAGCCCTTCAACATAAGGCCAGTCGATCAAGGCAAAGCCTGAGCGCTGCCCCGGCATGGTCTTGGGATCCTGCAAGGTTTCGAAGCGAATGAACCTGGCTTTGGACGTCGGCTCGACTTCCTTGAGCAACGCCGAGATAGGAAAACCAATCCATGGAATAACCATCGACCAAGCTTCCACGCAGCGAAGGCGGTAAATGCGTTCCTCCAACTGATAAGGCTTCATGAAGTCTTCCAGCGCGTATCGCCCCGGTTTACCTACCTCCCCATCCACCACAACGCTCCACGGCTGCGTTTTCAACGCGCCGGCGTTGGCGGCTGGGTCACCTTTATCGGTGCCGAACTCATAGAAGTTGTTGTAATGGGTCGCATCCTTGAACGGCGTGATCGCCTCATCCTTGACGTTGACCGCCCCCCACTTGGTAGACGGAAGTTTTTCGGCAAACCAGGAAGGCGCATTGCCAGGCTCGACATCTGCATAACGAGCAACATCATCAGCACTGGCCCAACGTGGCAGGCTGCTCACAGCCAGACCGGCAACAGCGGCACCCAGCACATTGCGGCGAGATAGATAGAGGGATTCAGACGTGACGTCCGACTCATGACAGTCAGACGCTTTGGGAATTTTGATCAGCATGGCAACTCCGCAGCATTGGAGAACAGATACACCCAATAGACTGCGGAGTATGAGGGAAATTACGTCATTCGACGCTTTTGTGCCGACGAAGACGTAACAGATATTGCACCGGGCCAGACGCTGCATAGGCGAGGAAAACCAGCAGCAGGATGCGCGGCGGATCACTGAACACGACGGCGAACACCAGCACTACAGCGAGGATCGCCACGAAAGGCACGCGCCCTTTCAGATCCAGCTCCTTGAAGCTGTTGTACTTGATGTTACTGACCATCAGCATGCCAGCGGCAGCAACCATCAGCGCAACCAGGAAGGACATCTTGGAACCCTGGATGCCGTAATCACTGAACGCCCAGACAATGCCCGCGACCACACCCGCGGCAGCAGGGCTGGCCAGACCGATGAAGTAGCGTTTGTCTGCAGTGCCGACCTGGGTATTGAAACGCGCCAGACGCAGCGCCGCGCCAGCGACATAGATGAAGGCGACCATCCAGCCGACCTTGCCCATATCGCCCAAGGCCCAGCCAAATGCCAGCAATGCTGGCGCGACACCGAAGGCGACCATGTCCGACAGCGAGTCGTACTCTGCACCGAAGGCGCTCTGGGTGTTGGTCATGCGGGCGACGCGACCATCAAGGCCGTCGAGCACCATGGCGACGAAAATCGCGATCGCGGAAAAAGCAAAGTACTTGCTCGCGCCGATCGCATCGCCGGCACTCAAGGCGCTCTGGGCGCTCATCGAGTTGATGATGGAATAAAACCCTGCGAACAGATTCGCAGTGGTGAATAGATTCGGCAGAAGATAGATACCACGATGCCGGACTTTACGACCTTCAGCGTCATGCCCTTCTTCGATGTGCTCATCGACGGGCAGCAGGCTTTCGGCGTCAGAAGCCTGGTTTGGCTCTTCGGGACGTTCGCTCATGGACATTACCTTGCAACGGGGTGGAAAGTTCGACAGGTGTCTGGGACGACAGTTCGGCCGCAAACGATGCAGCTTTATACCAGAACCGGCCTCCCAAACGAAAAAACGCGGCCTAGGCCGCGTTTTCCGTACAAGTGCGCGACTTAGTTTTTGGCTTTGTCGACGATCTTGTTGGCACCGATCCACGGCATCATGGAGCGCAGTTGCTCGCCGATGATTTCGATACCGTGAGCGGCGTTGTTACGGCGCTTGGCGGTCATCGAAGGATAGCCGGTCGCGCCTTCGCTGATGAACATCTTGGCGTATTCGCCGTCCTGAATACGTTTCAGGGCGTTGCGCATGGCCTGACGGGATTCAGCGTTGATCACTTCCGGACCAGTCACGTATTCGCCGTATTCAGCGTTGTTGGAGATCGAGTAGTTCATGTTGGCGATACCGCCTTCGTACATGAGGTCAACGATCAGTTTCAGTTCGTGCAGGCATTCGAAGTAGGCCATTTCCGGCGCGTAGCCAGCTTCAACCAGGGTTTCGAAACCGGCTTTTACCAGCTCAACGGTACCGCCGCACAAAACGGCTTGTTCGCCGAACAGGTCGGTTTCGGTCTCGTCCTTGAAGGTGGTTTCGATGATGCCGGTACGACCGCCACCAACGCCAGCAGCGTAGGACAGCGCAACGTTTTTGGCGTTGCCGGAAGCATCCTGATAGATAGCGATCAGGTCAGGGATACCGCCGCCTTTGACGAACTCGGAACGCACGGTGTGGCCCGGTGCTTTCGGCGCGATCATGATCACGTCGAGGTCTGCGCGCGGAACAACCTGGTTGTAGTGGATCGCGAAGCCGTGGGAGAAGGCCAGGGTGGCGCCTTTCTTGATGTTCGGCTCGATTTCGTTTTTGTACAGGGCAGACTGGAACTCGTCCGGGGTCAGGATCATGACCAGGTCGGCAGCTGCAACAGCGGAAGCAACGTCGGTCACTTTCAGGCCGTGAGCTTCGGCTTTGGCAACGGTGGCCGAACCTTTGCGCAGGCCAACGGTAACGTCAACGCCGGAGTCTTTCAGGTTGCACGCTTGAGCGTGACCCTGGGAGCCGTAACCGATGATGGCAACTTTCTTGCCCTGGATGATCGACAGGTCGCAGTCTTTATCGTAATAAACTTTCATGAATTTCCCCTATATATCCAGGCCGTTCAGGCCATTCGCTAATTTGGTTTAGATGCTGAGTACTTTGTCGCCGCGGGCAATACCGGTTACGCCGCTACGGACGGTTTCCAGGATCGAGGCGGTGCCAATGGACTGAATGAAGCTGTCGAGCTTGTCGCTGGTACCGGTCAGTTGAACGGTATACACGCTAGCGCTGACATCGACGATCTGCCCACGATAAATATCGGTGGTGCGCTTGATCTCGGCGCGCTGGGCGCCGGTAGCCTTGACCTTGACCAGCATCAGTTCGCGCTCGATGTGAGCACTCTCCGACAGGTCGACCAGTTTGACCACTTCGATCAGCTTGTTCAGGTTCTTGGTGATCTGCTCGATGACCTCATCGTGGCCAACAGTGGTCAGCGTCAGACGCGACAGGGTCGGGTCTTCGGTGGGTGCCACGGTCAGGCTTTCGATGTTGTAGTTGCGCTGCGAGAACAGGCCGACTACACGAGAGAGAGCGCCAGGTTCGTTTTCCAGAAGCAAGGAAATAATGTGCCGCATGATTAAGTACGCTCCGTCTTGCTCAGCCACATATCGCGCATGGAGCCGTCTTTGATCTGCATCGGGTAGACGTGCTCGCTGGTGTCGACCGAAATATCGATCACCACCAGGCGGTCCTTCATGGCGAACGCCTCTTCCATCTTCGACTTCAAATCTTTCGATTCGGTGATGCGCACGCCGACGTGACCATAGGCCTCGGCCAGCTTGACGAAGTCAGGCAGCGATTCCATGTAGGAATGCGAGTGACGGCTGCCGTAACTCATGTCCTGCCACTGGCGAACCATACCCAGCACACCGTTGTTCAGGATGACGATTTTTACCGGCAAACCGTACTGCAGGCAGGTGGACAGTTCCTGAATGTTCATCTGGATACTGCCCTCGCCCGTTACGCAAGCGACGTCAGCATCCGGAAAACTCAGCTTGATGCCCATGGCCGCCGGGAAACCGAAGCCCATGGTGCCCAGGCCACCGGAGTTGATCCAGCGGTTCGGCTTGTTGAACTTGTAGTACTGCGCCGCGAACATTTGGTGCTGGCCCACGTCGGAGGTCACAAAGGCATCGCCCTTGGTCACTTCGCACAGGGTTTCGATCACGGTCTGCGGCTTGATGATGCTGCCGTCGCCCTTGTCGTAAGGGAACAGGCCACGGTCACCGCGCCACTCATCGACCTGCTTCCACCAACTGGCAACGGACTCCTTGTTCGGGGTCTCGCCGATTTCCTTGAGGATCGCGACCATTTCGGTCAGGACGCTCTCGACCGGGCCGACGATAGGCACGTCTGCCTTGATGGTCTTGGAGATCGAAGCCGGGTCGATGTCGATGTGAATGATCTTGGCGTTCGGACAAAACTTGGCCGGGCCGTTGATCACGCGGTCATCGAACCGCGCGCCGACGGCAAGGATCACATCGGCATGATGCATTGCGAGGTTAGCGGTGTAGCTGCCGTGCATGCCGAGCATGCCGATGAACTGACGGTCGGTGCCAGGGTAGGCGCCCAGGCCCATCAGGGTATTGGTCACTGGCAGGTTGAGCATCTTCGCCAATTCGGTCAGCGGCGCGGAGCCACCACCGAGAATCACGCCGCCGCCTGCATAAAGCACAGGACGCTTGGCCGCCAGGAGCATTTCTGCCGCCTTGCGGATTTGCCCGGAGTGACCACGAACGGCCGGACTGTAGGAACGCAGCTTGGCTTTTTTCGGGAAAATGTATTCGTACTTTTCGGCCGGGTTGGTCATGTCTTTCGGGATATCGACAACGACCGGACCAGGACGACCGGATTGCGCCAGGTAGAAGGCTTTCTTCATGACTTCCGGGATTTCCGACGCGTGCTTGATCATGAAGCTGTGCTTCACGATCGGCCGGGAGATACCGATCATGTCGGTTTCCTGGAACGCGTCGGTGCCTACCATGGTGCTAGGCACCTGGCCGGAAATGACCACCATCGGAATGGAGTCCATGTAGGCCGTGGCAATACCGGTGATGGCGTTGGTTGCGCCCGGGCCGGAAGTCACCAGTACCACGCCGGCTTTACCGGTGGCACGGGCATAGCCGTCAGCCATATGGGTCGCAGCCTGCTCGTGACGAACCAGGATGTGGGTCACTTCCGGTTCTTTGAACAGGGCATCGTAGACATGAAGAAGAGCACCACCCGGGTACCCGTAGATGTATTTGACGCCTTCGTCACGCAAAAAGCGGACGAGCATCTCACCGCCAGATAAAAGCTCCACGTTGTTCACCTCTAAAACGCCAGAATACCGCCCACATGAAAGAGGACGGGTCTTAATAGGTTTACTTCTCAGCAGAGCATGAGCGACGGTGGTCGCCGACTACGTCAGCACTGACTGAGCAAGTATTGGGATCGTCCCAAGTGTTGCGGGCCTTTCCCACCCAGCGCGAGGTAACGCGTTGCGGGTGTAACAGGTCGGCGCGGATGTGCGCCTCATGATCTGCTGAGTGGGTCTGCTTCTGGCAGTCCCTCTACAGCGGACTTTGGATTCTTCTGTTTCGCCCTCTCCAAGTCAAGTCGTCAATGTGCTTTATTGAAGTAAGCACATGAGAAAGCAAGAAAAAACCGCTAAACAGCAAGTGTGTTAGCTTCAATTGCGCAACCCAGGACAAGGAAATGGCATGCGAACGATCCTCTTCATGGCCAGCCTGCTGATCAGCCCTTTGTGCATGGCAGGTCCGATCTACAAATGGGTCGACGCCCAAGGCGTTACCCACTTCGACGCACAACCGCCTCAAGGCCGAGAAGCCACTACGGTGATGACTCCCTCTGCGCCTGCCGGCAAACCGGCCACGCCAGCACGCAGCGGAGCGATTGGCGATCAGCAGGCCATCGACAGCACAGTGAAAAAGCAAGTCGCCGAGCAACAAACCCAGCTGAAGGTGTTTTGTGAGCAGGCGCGAACGAACCTGGCTCAACTACAGAACAATCCCCGACTACGGGAGGATGTCGACGGTGAGATGCGCCGCCTGACCGACCAGCAACGTCAGGAGCGCATCACCGAAACACAAAAACATATTGGGGATAATTGCCAATAAACGCCTGTAGGAGCTGTCGAGTGAAACGAGGCTGCGATCTTTTGACTTTGCTTTTAAAAAATAAAATCAAAAGATCGCAGCCTCGTTTCACTCGACAACGCCTACAACGGTTCGGGGTTAGCGAGACGCTGTGATCAGCAGATCAAACTCTTTGAGCAAAACCTGCAACTGCCGATCCTTGCCCTGGACATTGCGGGCCGCGAAGACCATTTCGGCCATCTCCTGAATCCCGGAGGCATTGGGCAGCGGTAAATCCTGCTCCAGGATCGCCTTCATACGTGGCAGGAAGATCCATTGCAGCCACTGTTCGAAATCCAGCGTATCGACCGAAAATGGCTCGACACTGGACAGTGCTTCAGCGGATGGCGAGACGTCATCCCACCAACCCTGAACCCGCAACTCCCGCTCGATCAACAGCAACTGCTCGGCAATCTTCGGAAAGCGTGCATCCATCACAGCGCAACCTTGGCCTTCTGACGGGCCAGTGTGGCGCCAGCGGAATCACCTTGTTTCTCACGAGCCTGGGCAATCAATTCCCACAGGCTGGCTTGAAGTGCCGGACGACCATTGGCGAATGTCAGCCCACGACGAGCGAACTGTTCGGCTTGTGCCGCATCACCTTGAGCCATGCGGACTTGAGCCAGACGATAAAGCACTTGTGGCTCACGCGGCGCAACACGTTGGGCGCGCTCAAGACTGGAGGAGGCACCGTTGAGGTCACCGCCAGCCTGTTGCTGCTGAGCAGTGGTCAGAAGAGCCAGTACCGGACCGTCCAGTTGCTCGTCGGCAGACAGGCCGCCGGAGCTCGACGAAGGAATCCCGCTCGGCGTAGACGGCATGCTGTAGCTGCCCTGATTGATCGGCGCGGACTGAACCGGCGAGGTGTCGATCGGCCCCGAGGTAATCGGGCCAGGCGTAATCGGTGATGTGCTGATCGGTGCCGATGCCACGGCACCGCCACCCGGCACCATCACGACAACGCCGCTGTCACCTTGCGGAATTGCCTGAGTCTGGGACTGCACAGGACGTTGTGTCGTTGTCTGACGGAAGCCGCCATTCGCCGAAACCCGTTCACTGTTGGAAACGGCGCTACCGGAATCCACAACCGGAATCGAGCCGCGCTGTACGCTGGAGCAACCGCTGAGCAAAGCCACGGCGGTAACCGCTGGAATCAACCACTTGTTCACTTGAAACCCTCTTTGCTTAATTCATCCAGCCCTTGACCCAATCCATCACCGTTTCGCCGGAAGCAGGGCTGTCGCCACCGCAAGCAGCGCCGGGAGGCGGTTCGCTGCCGCGAATATACGGCATCTGCACGGCGCCTGGGCAGTTGGCATCGGAGCCTTGCCCGGTACGTGAATCGACCCAGGCCTGAACAATGTTGTCCGGCTGAGGCATGTCCAGCGGCAACGGATCGGCCTTGCGCATGAAACTGGTCCAGACCTGCAACGCGCCGGTGGCACCCGTGAACGGTGTCTTGCCGTTGTCGTCGCGACCCAGCCAGACCACTGCCATCAGGTCCTGACTGAAACCGGCGAACCAGCTGTCTCGCGAATCGTTACTGGTACCGGTCTTGCCGGCCAGGGTCAGGGTTTTGGGCAGCACGTTATAAACCGAACTGCCGGTACCTTCACGCATGACCCGCTGCATGGCGCTCTGGATCAGATAAATGGAGGCAGGATCGAAACGCTGCTGAATCTGGAACGGATAACGCTTGAGCGGTTCGCCTTCGGCTGTCAGTACGCTACGGATCCCGCGCATCGGTGTATTGAAACCACCGTTGGCCAAGGTCTGGTACATAGTCGCCACTTCGATCGGGGTCATGCCGCCGGCACCCAGCAACATCGACGGGAAGGCCGGAAACTCGCGCGTCACGCCCAGGCGCCCCAGCGTCTTCAGGACATTCGGCACACCCACCGCCAACCCGAGGCGCGCGGTCGACAGGTTGTAGGAATGCGCCAGGCCTTGATAAAGGAAAACCGTGCCATGGGAACGGCGATCATAGTTCTGGGGTTTCCAGACCTGACCGTCAGCGCCCTTGACCGAGAAGGACTCGTCCGACAGCCAACTGGTCAAGGTGTACTGGGTCGGCTTCTCAAGAGCTGTCAGATAAACCGCCGGCTTGATCAACGAACCGATCGGTCGTACCGCGTCCAGCGCCCGGTTGAAGCCGGCAAAACTCGCCTGACGACTGCCGATCATGGCCTGGACTTCGCCGGTTTCCGGGTTGGTCACGACCATGGCCGCTTCGACGTCATCGGAACCCTTGCGCCCGGACAGACGCTTGAAAGTGTCGTTGACCGACGCTTCGGCCTTCATCTGCAGGATCGGGTCGAAACTGGTGAAAATCCGCAGGCCTTCTTCAGTCAAGTCTTCGTCGCGATAGTCTTCGCGCAACTGACGCTTGACCAGGTCGAGGAAGCCCGGGAACGAACTGTCGGCCAACTTGCCGCGAGTCGTCACGCCCAGAGGCATTTTCTTCGCAGCAGCGATCTGCTCGGCGGTGGCGACACCTTGTTGCTCAAGTACATCGAGCACTAGATTGCGTCGCTCGAGAGCCCGCTCCGGGTTGCGGCGCGGGTTGTAATAGGAAGGCCCCTTGACCATGCCCACCAGCATGGCGACTTGATGCAGTTTCAGTTCGGACAACGGCTGCCCGAAGAAGAACTGACTGGCCAGACCGAAACCATGCACTGCTCGCTGGCCATCCTGACCGACGAACACTTCATTAAGGTAAGCCTCAAGAATGTCCCGCTTGTCGTAATGCAGCTCAAGCAGCATCGCCATCATGGCTTCGGTGAGTTTGCGGGTCAGGCTGCGTTCACTGGTCAGGTAGAAATTCTTGACCAACTGTTGTGTCAGCGTACTACCGCCCTGGGTCATCTTGCCGCCAGAGGTGTTGACCCAGATGGCTCGGGCTATCGACTTGGGCGACACGCCCCAATGGCTATAGAAGTCCCGGTCTTCCACGGCAACCAGGGTTTCCAGCAGATAAGGCGGGACCTGATCAATTTTGATCAGAATGCGGTCTTCGAGATTTTTGGGGTAAATCCCACCGATCAGGAGCGGCTCCAGCCGCACCACAGAAAGCTTCGAACCGTTGGTCGCGGAAAGCTCCGCCACATAGTCGCCGGAGAATCGCACACGCACGGGTTGGGCGCTCTCCAGTCCTTCATAGAACTGGAAGCCACGGGTATTCAGGTCGACGGTGTTGCCATTGACCGCTGCGGCGCCGGGGCCGTTGCTCACGCTTTCGCGACGATAGCCCAGGGCATCGAGCTCGGTCAGAAAGTCGTCCTTGCTGAGCTTTTGTCCGACGAACAGCTCGAGCGGGCGCGCGTACACCTTGGCCGGGATGGTCCAGCGCTTGCCGGAGAACTTCTCCTGGACCACCGCATCGAGGTAAACCGCGAATCCGGCGAGCACCACGAGGCCCACCAGACTGAGTTTAAGGGCCCAGCCCAGCCAAGGGCTCAGGCCCCTGGAAGGTGGTTTTTTTGGGGTGCGGGGGGATCGAGTACGAGTCATGGCGGCGGATTATACGCACTTTATTCATACTCAACAGGAGCCCTCCGAGGTTTGCGTCAGGCGGACTTGCGGCCATAATGGCGGCCGTGAATTTTCCCAGACTCTGAAGGATCGCTCGTGAGCCAGTCCCTGATCGCCGCCCTGCAAAACCCGGCCCTCTACCCGCACCCCGTCGACGGATTCCAGGTCATCGAGACCCATATTTCCTGGGTCATCCTGACGGGCCCCTTTGCTTATAAAGTGAAGAAACCGGTGAATTTCGGCTTCCTCGACTTCACCAGCCTCGACGCTCGCGAGCATTTCTGCGCTGAAGAGCTGCGACTTAACCAGCGTCTGACCAACGATTTGTATCTGGAAGTGTTGCCGATCACCGGCAGCGCCGAAGCACCGCAATTGGGCGGCGAGGGCCCGGTCGTCGATTTCGCCCTGAAAATGCGTCAATTCCCACAGAGCCAGTTGCTCAGCACGCTGCAGGCCAACGGTGAATTGACCACCGCGCACATCGACGAGATGGCCGCACAAATCGCCCAATTCCACCTCTCCGCGCCGAAAGTACCCGCCGAACACGAAGCCGGCACCCCGGACAGCGTCATGGCGCCGGTACGCCAGAACTTCGAACAGATCCGCCCGTTTCTCAGCGACAAGGTCGACCTGCTGCAACTTGACGCCCTGCAAGCCTGGGCCGAAAGCAGCTTCGAACGCCTCAAGCCGCTGTTTGCCCAGCGCAAGGCCGACGGTTTCATCCGCGAATGCCACGGCGACATTCATTTGGGCAACGCCACCGTGATCGACGGCAAGGTCGTGATCTTCGACTGCATCGAATTCAACGAGCCGTTCCGCTTCACCGACGTTTATGCCGACACCGGCTTCCTGGCGATGGACCTGGAAGACCGTGGCCTGAAGAGTCTGGCACGTCGTTTCATCAGCCAATACCTGGAACTGACCGGCGATTACCAGGGCCTCGAGCTGCTGAACTTCTATAAAGCCTACCGCGCACTGGTGCGCGCCAAGGTCAGCCTGTTCAGCATGCCGGCCGAGGCCGACCCGGTGCAGCGCGCCACTACCCTGCGTCAGTACCGCAACTACGCCAACCTGGCAGAAAGCTACAGCACCATTCCTTCGCGCTTCATGGCCATTACCCATGGCGTTTCCGCCGTCGGCAAGAGCCACGTGGCCATGCGCCTGGTGGAAGCGCTGGGTGCCATTCGCTTGCGCTCCGATGTAGAGCGCAAACGTCTGTTCGGTGAGCAAACCGTACCGAACGACCCGCAAGCCGGCATTTACAGCGCCGACGCCAGCGCCGCGACCTACACCCGCCTGCATGAAATTGCCGCCGTGATCCTGCGTGCCGGCTTCCCGGTGGTGGTCGATGCCACCTACCTCAAGCGCGACCAACGTGACGGTGCGGCGAAAATCGCCGAAGCCACCGGCGCGCCGTTCCTGATCCTTGATTGCAATGCGCCGCAAGCGGTCATCGAGAGTTGGCTGGCGCTGCGTCAGACGGACAAAAAGGACCCGTCCGACGCCAACCTGGCCGTTATCGAAGCCCAGCAAGCCACTCGTGAGGCCCTGACGCCAGCAGAGATTCTCTGCAGCAAACGCGTCCAGACCAATGAAAGCGGGACACTCGACACCGTTGTTGCGCAAATTCGCCAACGCCTGCCGGGTCTGTAAAAAGTATTTCAGCCGTGAAGCCTTCGCCCGCTTCACGGCTGTCAGATAGTGGCACTATACTGGCGTCATAAAACCAACAGGTGATGCGACATGAGCCAGCCGAAACTTCTCGACACCCCGCTTTTTGCTTTGCTGCACAAAGACGACATCACAGGTTTCAACAACGAACGCCCAGCGGTCGGACCTATCGATATGGTCGGTGGCGATTTCCGAGGCCTGGACCTGCGCGAGCTGAATGCTGACGGCGTCGACTTTACCGATGCCTATTTCCGCTCCGCCGACTTGCGAGGCATCGACTTCAGCAATTCAATCCTGGAAGGAGCAAGCCTGGCCCACGCGCAGATTTCCGGCGCCTACTTCCCCCCGGAGCTGAGTGCAGATGAGATTCTGATGTCGATGAATTTCGGTACACGCCTGCGTTATCGCACCCGCTAAAAGCGACCTTTAACTGACCAGTCCGGCGCCCCCGCTTCGCGCTGGACTCCGGGCATTTTTTGTCTGGAAACCTGTTCCCATCCCGCCTCTTCCTACCGCGTTCGCGGACTTTCACGCACCTGCACGAACCTGTCTCTTAGAAGCATTTGCGTCGAAACCGACCAAACAATCACGCTTTTCCTACTGATGGCTACACTCCTGAGAGGCTCGCCCACGCACCGTTCGGCCGTCGCAAGGAGGCTTGATGAATGATGAACTGCAACACCTGAAGAATCTTGGCAAGACGTCGGCGCAGTGGCTGCATGCCGTGGGCATCCACAGCGCCTCGGACTTGCGTCGCCTGGGGGCGGTGGACGCTTATCGGGCCGTGCGCACGCGCGGGTTTCGGGCGTCCAAGGTGTTGTTGTATGCGATCGAAGGTGCCCTGATGGATGTGCATTGGAACGACATTCCCGCCGAGCGCAAGGAAGCCCTCAACAAACAGCTGGAAGCGATCTCCTCACGCCACAAGAATTGAACAGGCACAGCCGCCATGTACTTACTGGGGGAACAACCGGCTTACGCCGACGCACTGATCAACCGACTGCAAAACATACCCGCCCGACTGTTGGAGGGGTTATCGCCTTGCGGACCACCCCTGGAGTTTTCAGATGCAGACGATCTGATGACCTTACTCCCCGGCAATCAACTGTTTGTGCTGGAAAACGGACTGCTGCATGGGTGTGTTGACGAACGCGCACTGTTTTATCTGCATGAGGGCGATCTGGTCGGCTTACGTCAGGATATGGAATTGCCGCGTTATCGCTTGTGCAGCGATAGCCCGCTGACACTGACGGCCTATCTGCGATCCGAAGTTTTCCAGCATATCTATGCCGACCCGGCGCGCTCGGAGCTGTTCCTGCAATACCTGGTCGGCCAAACCACCCTTCTGACCGACGCGGTCGCCCGCCTGAAACAACCGGAGTTTCGCACGACCAATGGCTTTCAGCGCGTGGCCAGGGGCGAAGTGCTGATCCATCAGGGCGATGATGCCGATCACGTGTTCGTGATCATCGAAGGTCACGCCGAAGCCTTTGTTGATGGACATAAAGTCGGCGATGTACCCAGGGACGAGATTTTCGGCGCCATGGCGGTGTTCACCGGAGAGAAACGTAACGCCAGTGTGATCGCCAGCGAACCGAGCACGGTGATGCTGATCCCCAAGGATCAGTTTCTGAGCCTGACTCAAAGCAATCCGAAGATCGCCCACAGCCTGATCGAGAGCATGGCACGACGCATCGATCAGTTGAACAAGCAGCTCACGCAGCTGATTTCGCACAAGCGCACAGCCTGAAGCCCAATGACTACTGGGATTCTCAGCAAACGAATGACGAATTTCAAATAAATGGAGAATCAGCGGTTGACTTGGTAATGAGAATCGCTATGATTATCACAACCGGTCGCGAGACTGGTCGATATTTGAAAAGCCCTTGGTTCGGACTCTCAGATATCTCCTCATCAGGCTAATCACGGTTATTTGACCCGGCTCTTGCCGGGTCTTTTTTTGCCTGTGGAAAAGTCCTTCGTTTACTGGCCGAACTGCTTACGCATCTGCGCGCAGTAATCCGGCGCGGGTATGGCAGGCGTGTACCAGACGTAATCGGCCATGGCCGTCGTGACCTCACTGCCCTGCTGCGCCAGCATCAATACCGTCGGTGCTTCGGGCTCTCCCAGGTCAAGCACATGGATCGGCACGCCGACATCCTTGCGCGCGTGGTAGGCGCCGGCAAACAGCAATGAAGGAGTCGGTGCCGCCAGCAGCCGCTCGGCCATGCGTCGGTCACGTTGCTGCTGGACCGCCAGCATCGCCGGCATCTGCGATTTAGGCAGTAGCCCACAATGAGAGTCGCTGATTTGTTCCAGCAACTCGTCCTTGACTGAAGACGCATTGGAGCGAGAACCGCTTAATGTCGGCGGGTTGGCGTAGAAAGTACGGACTTCACGTGTGTCCAGATTGGCTGCCAGCAGCGGGTACGGCTGGGTCAGGGCGAAACGAACGATCGGGCCGTACAGATTCCACTCCCACCCCTCCTGCCACGCCAATGCGCCGGGCAAATCGGCTGGTGGCGTCGAGGCGCGGCGCACGTCATCGACACGCGATTGTTGATCCGGCGTCAGCATTTCCAGCAGCAGACTGCCTTGGGGTCGACGCTCACCCAGCGACTGCACCAGCCACAATTGCAGATCATGGTGATCGCGATTGTCATGCTGCTCACCCACGATCAGCCGCGAAGGCTTGGCCAATCGAGCCACCAGTTCCTGCGCCGTCAGGGTCTGACCGCTGCGCAAATCCCGAATCTCTCCGACAATCGGTGGCGGCGCCGAAACATGTTGGCAGGCACTCAGCATCAGCACAGCCAAAATCACCATCACGCGCATGACTCACCCCCTATGGAAAACTCAGCGGGCGATGATCAGCGGATGCCCACGCTCCGGGTGCCGTTGCACCAGAACTTCCAACCCGAATACTGCCTTGAGCGGCTCCGGACGCAATACTTGCTCAGGTGTATCAAGCGCCACCGGACGCCCGCCTTCGAGCAGTAGCAGGCGATCACAATAGCGCGCCGCCAGATTCAGATCATGCAGGATCACCAACACCGCTGCACCGCGATCGGCGAACTCGCGCACCGCTTGCAGCGTTGTGTGCTGGTGCAGCGGGTCGAGCATCGAGGTCGGCTCATCGAGCAACAAGGTTTGCCCCGCCTCGCCCGGCCAGAGTTGCGCCAGCACCCGCGCCAGATGCACCCGCTGACGTTCGCCGCCGGACAAGGCCAGATAGCTGCGGCCACTCAAATGCCCGGCATCGGCGGCCTGCAACGCGGCGGCAACGATCTCGTCATCCCGGACCCGGCCGCTTTGGTGAGGCAAGCGGCCCATGCCGACCACTTCTTCGACGCGAAAAGCGAAGTCCAGGGTCGACACCTGCGGCAACACCGCCAGACGCTGCGCTCGCAGCGCACCGGTCCAATGACTCAACTCGTGCTTGTCGAGCCAGACACTGCCGTGATCAGCCTGTAACTCGCCGCACAAGGCACCGAGCAAGGTGCTTTTGCCGGCGCCATTCGGTCCCAGGACACCCAGGACTTCGCCCGGTTTGAGCTCAAGGGTGATGTCGGTCAGAACGATCTTTCGGCCCCGACGGATTTGCAGATTTTGCGTTCGCAACATCAGGCACGCCCTCGGAGCAGTAAATACAGGAAGAACGGCGCACCGATGAACGCCGTGACAATCCCGATGGGCAACTCGGCCGGCGCCAGGGCGAGTCGCGCCACCAGATCGGCAAACAACAGGAGACTGGCGCCCGCCAGCACCGAGGCTGGCAGTAGCACCCGATGATCAGGACCGGCCAGCAGCCGCACCAGATGCGGGACCACGAGACCAACAAACCCGATCAACCCCGCCGCCGCCACGGCGGCACCCACACCCAGCGCCGTACAGAACACCAGTTCGCGCTTGAGCCCTTCGACATCGATACCCAGGTGACCGGCCTCCGACTCCCCGAGCAACAATGCATTCAGGGCCTTCGCCCGACGTGGCAGCCAAAGTGCTACGCCGACACTGATCAACAGCAATGGCCAGAGCCGCGAATAGCTGGCGCCGTTGAGGCTGCCCAGGTTCCAGAACGTCAGGGTGCGCAGCGTCGCGTCATCCGCCAGATAGGTGAACAACCCCACGGCGGAACCGGCCAGCGCAGTCAAGGCAATACCCGCCAACAGCATGGTCGCGACATTCGTCTGCCCATTGCGTCGACCCAGTCGGTACACCAGCGCCGTCACCCCGAGCCCGCCAAGAAATGCGCAGAGCGATAGCAGATAAGGTCCGAAGGACTCCGGCAGACCGCCGAATATCGAGCCACCGACTATCGCAATGGCCGCGCCCAATGCCGCACCGCTGGAAACACCCACCAGCCCCGGATCAGCCAGTGGATTACGAAACAATCCCTGCATCGCCACGCCCGACAGCGCCAATACTCCCCCCACTGCCAGGCCCAACAAGGTTCGCGGCAGACGAATCTGCCCGAGGATCAGCTCGGCTTGCTCCAGCCCATCCGGTGCAATGGGCAGGCCGATCAGGCGCAATGCCGCCCGCAAAGTATCCAGCAACGGCAAGCTCACCGGCCCCAGCGCCAACGACAGCCAGATCGCCAACAAACACAGCAGACTCAGACCGATGAATAACACACGGGGTTTAACCAGGATGGTCATTGGCCGGCCATGCCGGGGAAGAAACCATCAGACAGTTTTTTCAGCGCATCGGGCAACCGTGGCCCGAGACCACCCACCAGCAACGTCGTATCGAGCTCCATGACTCGCTCGTCCTTGGCCGCGCGGGTCGAGGACAGAATCGGGTTTTCCTTGAACAACGCTGCACGCGCGGCATCGCCGGTCAGTGCTCGGTCCGCAAAGACCAGCACGTCAGGATCCAGACTGACCAGTGATTCAACAGAAAAGGGTTTGTAGCCGGTATGCGTTGCCAAATTGTGCCCACCGGCTTTTTGGATCAACCAATCGGCGGCGGTGTCCTTGCCGGCGATCAGCGGCTTGCCGCCAGCATGGCCGAGCAGCAATAGCACGCCTGGGGATTTTTCCTTCAACTGCGCCCGAGTGACCCGGACCTTTTGCTGTTCGAGTTGCTGTTGATAAGTCTGGAGCAGTTGCGCCGCCCGGTCTTCAGCGCCGAGCAACTTGCCCAGATGCGCCAGGTTGCCCTGTAACGTCGGCAGATCCGGCTGAGCCGAAAACAGTTCGACTTGCACGCCGGCACTGCGAATCTGCGAAAGCACTGGCGGTGGCCCCATTTCCTCGGTGCCGACCAGAATCTGCGGGCGTAAGCTTAAAATGCCCTCCGCCGACAGTTGCCGCTGATAACCGATGCTCGGCAAGGCCTTCAGGGATTCGGGATGCTGACTGGTGGTGTCGACGCCGACCAGTTTCGACTCGCCACCCAACGCGCTGACCCATTCGGACAAAGCGCCACCGGCACTGACCCAACGTTGCGGCAACTCGGCCGCTGCGGCCTGGTGGCTGACGAGGAGTCCGACACAAAGCGCAGCAACGCGGGTACTCAGGCGCATAAACAGCTTCCTTTAAGTTTTTCCCAGGTATCGAGATGGCAGGCCAAGTATCCTCGGCATCTGGCACCTGCACCCGACGGGCAAGGCAGCCATTTGATAATTGTTTGCATTTGAACGTCAAGCTCGGACATATCTGGTCATGAGCCGCAGGATTTGAGGATAGACATGAAGTTTCTTTGCACGGGCGCGCAATTGGCTGACGCCAGCAGCCGCGGTTTCGACATCGACGGGCAAAAGCTCTTTGCCGTGCGCCGGGACGGTCAGGTTTACGTCTACATCAATCGCTGCCCGCACCGCGGCGTCGGGCTGGAATGGACGCCCGACCAGTTCCTCGACCCCAGCAACAGCCTGATCCAGTGCGCCACCCACGGCGCACTGTTTCTGATCGAAGATGGCGAGTGCGTCGCCGGCCCTTGCGCCGGGCAATCCCTGACCCGCGTCGCCTGCCGCGAAGACGAACAAGGGATCTGGGTCAGCCTCTAGCCGTGCAACAGAACGTCCAGACGCCGATCGACCACCATCTCTTCATGGGTCAACCGCACCCCATAGGCCAGCACCTCGACCCCGCACGCCACCGCTTCCCGCAAGGCCGATGCGTAGGCCGAATCGATTTCTTCTGCAGGACGCACGGCGTCGATACCGGTGAGGTTCACGCAATACAACTGCACCGCGCGGATCCCGTCCCGGGCCAAATGCGCCAGCTCCCGCAAATGCTTGGCGCCGCGCTGGGTCACCGCATCGGGAAACGCCGCCACAGGTGAGCCGTCGAAGCCCAACGTAACGCTCTTGACCTCCACATAGGCCGGCCCGCTTGGGTAATCGAGGCGAAAATCGATGCGACTGCTCTCCTGACCGTAGGCCACTTCGCGTTTCAACCCGGTGAAACCGCTCAGCTCGGTGATGACACCTGCCCGCAAGGCTTCTTCGATCAAGCCATTGGCCCGGCCGGTATTCACACAAAACAACCGCCCCTGCGGGGTTTCTCCGACTTCCCACGTGCCGGGCAACTTGCGTTTGGGGTCATTGGAACGGCTGAACCAGACCTGCCCGCCCTCGACCTGGCAGTTGAGCATCGAGCCAGTGTTGGGGCAGTGAATGGTCAGCAATTCGCCGTCAACGGTTTCGATATCGGCGAGAAAACGCTTGTAACGACGGATCAGGCGACCTTCTTCGAGGGGAGGATGAAAACGCATCAGCCTTGCCAGCTCCGCAAACCGCGAGCGATCCGCTCAACCGCTTCCTGTAGGCGCGGAAGACTTTGGGTGTAGGCAAACCGCACATGATGGCCGGCCTGATACCGCCCAAAGTCCAGGCCAGGAGTGATCGCCACATGCTCGGTTTCGAGGAAGTGTCGACAGAACGCGAAGGCATCACCGCCGAACTTGCTGATATCGGCGTACAAGTAGAACGCGCCCTCCGGTTCAACAGCGATGCCGAAACCCAACTCTCGAAGCGCTGGCAGCAGGAAATCCCGACGACGACCGAATTCGGCGCGACGCTCTTCGAGAATGGCGAGGGTCGCGGGCTCGAAACAGGCCAACGCCGCATGTTGGGCCATGCTCGGAGCGCTGATGTAGAGGTTCTGGGCGAGTTTTTCCAGCTCACCGACGGCCGCTTCAGGCGCGACCAGCCAACCCAGTCGCCAACCGGTCATTCCGAAATATTTCGAAAAACTATTCAGCACAAAAGCGCTGTCATCGACTTCCAGCACGCTGGCTGCATCGGTGCCGTACGTCAGGCCGTGATAGATCTCGTCCACCACCAGATGGCCGTGGCGCGCCTTGATCGCGGCAGACAGCCCCGCCAGTTCATCGCGGGTCAGGATCGTCCCGGTCGGATTGGCCGGTGACGCCACCAGTGCGCCGACGCTGTCGTGATCCCAGTGACGCTCGACCAGGTCCGGTGTCAGCTGATAACGCACGTCCGGGCCGACCGGCACCAGTTGCGCCGCGCCTTCCACCAGCCGCAGGAAGTGCCGGTTGCAGGGATAACCGGGATCGGCCAGCAGCCAGTGTTTGCCTGGGTCCACCAGCAGCGCGCTGGCCAACAGCAACGCGCCAGAGCCGCCAGGGGTGATGAGGATGCGCTGCGGATCAATGCTCAACCCATAACGCTGCTGATAAAAGCCCGAAATGGCCTCACGCAACTCTGGGATGCCGCGCGCGGCGGTGTAACGGGTCTTCCCCGCCGTCAACGCCGCCTGGCCAGCTCGAATGATCGGCTCGGCGGTGGTGAAGTCCGGCTCACCGATTTCCAGGTGAATCACGTCGTGGCCGGCGGCTTGCAGTTCATTGGCCCGCGCCAGCAGCGCCATGACATGGAAAGGTTCGATCGCGCGACTGCGGGCACTGTAGGGCTGGGCCATTAGCCTTCCTTCAACGGGAAAAAAATCGATTCTACCCAAGCACAGGAACGAGCGAGAACCTAAAGCGGTCAGAGGCGTTATAACCTTGGCCGTAAACGACTCAAGCGTGTGCTCCAGGTTTGACTAAAATCATTAATTGATCAGGCCTCCAACACCACCAGACAAGGCTTTGCAATCATTTGCAAGCCCATTGAGCCACTACCTCGACATCCGGGAGTAGCGCGGTCCGATTTGATCTGGTAAGTTCGCCCGCTTGCAGCCGCAGGGCCGGCAGGTGTCGGTGATGGAGCAATCCTGCGCAGATGGATTACAAGAGTAGAGGCGGTCCATTTCATGCCCACCCAAGCAAAGCAGCAAAACCAGTCGATCAGCGGCTTCGAACCCTACAAAGAAGTTAAGGGCGAGGAATACATGGGCAAACCCATGCGCGCTCACTTCACCAAGATCCTGAATAAGTGGAAACAGGACTTGATGCAGGAAGTCGACCGTACGGTTGATCACATGAAAGACGAAGCGGCCAACTTCCCTGACCCGGCAGACCGTGCCAGCCAGGAAGAAGAATTCAGCCTCGAATTGCGTGCCCGCGACCGCGAGCGCAAGTTGATCAAGAAAATCGACAAGACCTTGCAACTGATCGAAGACGAAGAATATGGCTGGTGCGAGTCCTGCGGCGTCGAAATCGGCGTCAAGCGACTGGAAGCCCGCCCTACCGCCGACATGTGCGTTGACTGCAAGACCCTGGCGGAAATCAAGGAAAAGCAAGTCGGCAAGTAATCTCGACTTGAACGAAAAACGGAGCGTGCGAACGCTCCGTTTTTGTTTCTGAAATTCGCCTCGGCAGCCAACCTGTGGGAGCGAGCCTGCTCGCGAAAGCGGTGTGTCAGGTAACATTAATGTTGGAGCTGATGGCCCCTTCGCGAGCAGGCTCGCTCCCACAAGTGATTTCCGTACGACCGGACAACATAGATCGCCTTTATGACCTTCCCCGCCTACATCGGGCGCTTCGCCCCCACGCCCAGTGGACATTTGCATTTCGGTTCGCTGGTCGCAGCGCTGGCCTCGTACCTCGACGCGCGCTCGGTGGGTGGTCGCTGGCTGATGCGCATGGAAGATCTCGACCCACCACGGGAAGAGGCCGGCGCTCAGACAGCCATTCTCAAGGCGCTGGAAAGCTACGGATTCGAGTGGGACGGCGAAATGGTCCGACAGAGCGACCGACACAATGCCTACGCCGAAGTCCTCAATCGCCTGTTCAATCAAGGTCTGGCTTACGCCTGCACGTGCTCGCGCAAACAATTGGAGCCGTATCACGGCATCTATCCGGGACTGTGCCGCAACGCGGGTCATGGCACGGAAGACGCCGCGATTCGCCTGCGCGTGCCCGAACTGGAATACCACTTCATCGACCGGGTGCAAGGCGAGTTCCACCAACACCTGGGCCGGGAGGTCGGCGATTTCGTGATCCGCCGCCGCGACGGGCTCTACGCCTATCAGTTAGCCGTGGTGCTCGATGATGCATGGCAGGGCATCACCGATATCGTCCGTGGCGCCGACCTGCTCGACTCCACGCCGCGTCAACTCTATCTGCAAGAGCTGCTGGGCTTCGCGCAACCGCGCTATCTGCATATCCCGCTGATTACCCAGCCCGACGGCAACAAACTCGGCAAATCCTATCGCTCACCGCCGTTGACCGAAGATCAGGCGACGCCTTTGTTGCTGCGTGCCTTGCGCGCACTGGGGCAGAATCCCGGCGCCGAACTGGCTTACGCCACGCCACGGGAAGTGCTGAACTGGGGCATCGCCCACTGGGATGCGTTGCTGATCCCGCGCACACTCACGCTACCCGAAGCGCAACTACAGTGATCACACTTGCAGTAGCGCGCCCATCCGTTACCATCGCCGCACGTTTTCGGGCACGCGCATAAAAAAGAGAGGCCGGGATGTACATCTATCGCTTGGTCCTGCTCCTGGTAGTGGGGATTTATCTGTTCTCCCCGGCCATCATGGATTGGTGGATCGACGCCACTGGCGCCTGGTATCGCCCGTATCTGCTCTGGCTGATCCTGATCGTCGTGACCTTCATCCTGCAGAGCCAAAAAGATGCCGATGAGCTTTAGCCTGACCCAGATGATCCTGATCAGCGCCGCATACCTGGCGGTGCTGTTCGGCGTCGCCTGGGTCAGCGAACGGGGCATGATCCCGCGCGCGATCATTCGCCACCCGCTGACCTACACCCTGTCGCTGGGGGTTTATGCCAGTGCCTGGGCGTTTTACGGCACGGTGGGCCTGGCCTATCAGTACGGCTACGGTTTTCTATCCAGCTACCTCGGGGTCTCCGGGGCGTTTCTGCTGGCGCCGGTGTTGCTGTATCCGATCCTGAAGATCACCCGCACCTATCAGCTGTCGTCGCTGGCCGATTTGTTTGCCTTCCGCTTTCGCAGCACCTGGGCCGGCGCACTGACGACGATCTTCATGCTGATCGGCGTGCTGCCGTTGCTGGCCTTGCAGATTCAAGCAGTGGCCGACTCCATCAGCATCCTCACCCGCGAACCGGTGCAGCATCGCGTAGCCCTGAGCTTCTGTGCACTGATTACGCTGTTCACGATTTTCTTTGGCTCGCGCCACATCGCCACCCGCGAGAAACACGAAGGCCTGGTGTTCGCGATTGCCTTCGAGTCGGTGATCAAATTGATCGCAATCGGCGGCGTCGGTTTGTATGCGCTGTATGGCGTGTTCGACGGTCCGCAACAGCTGGAACTGTGGCTGCTGCAAAACCAGACCGCCCTCGCCGCCCTGCACACACCTTTGCAGGAAGGGCCGTGGCGCACGCTGCTGTTGGTGTTCTTCGCCTCGGCAATCGTGATGCCGCACATGTACCACATGACCTTTACCGAAAACCTCAACCCGCGCTCGCTGGTCAGCGCAAGCTGGGGTTTGCCGCTGTTTCTGCTGCTGATGAGCCTGGCAGTGCCGCTGATTCTCTGGGCCGGACTGAAACTCGGCGCCACGACCAACCCGGAATACTTCACGCTGGGCATCGGCATTGCCGCCAACAGCAAGGCCCTGGCACTGCTGGCCTATGTGGGCGGATTGTCGGCCGCCAGCGGGCTGATCATCGTCACAACCCTGGCCCTGTCCGGGATGGCCCTGAACCACTTGGTGCTGCCGCTTTATCAGCCGCCAGCAGAAGGCAACATCTACCGTTGGTTGAAGTGGACCCGCCGGGCGCTGATCGTCGCGATCATCATGGCCGGTTACGGTTTCTACCTGCTGCTGGGCGCGGAGCAGGACCTGGCCAACCTCGGTATCGTCGCCTTCGTCGCCACGCTGCAATTCCTGCCGGGCGTGCTGTCGGTTCTGTACTGGCCGACCGCCAACCGTCGCGGCTTCATTGCCGGCTTGCTCGCAGGGATTCTGGTGTGGCTGGTGACCATGCTGCTGCCACTGGTGGGCAATCTGCAGGGCTTCTACATTCCGCTGCTGAACATGATTTACGTGCTGGACGACACCAGTTGGCACATGGCGGCAATCGCCTCGCTGGCCGCCAACGTGCTGATGTTCACGCTGATCTCGCTGTTCACCAACGCCAGCCCCGAAGAAGCCAGTGCCGCCGAGGCCTGCGCCGTGGACAATGTACGTCGCCCGCAACGCCGCGAACTGCACGCCGCCTCGCCCCAGGAATTCGCCACGCAACTGGCCAAACCGTTGGGTGCCAAGGCTGCACAGAAGGAAGTCGAGCAAGCGTTGCGTGACCTTTATCTGCCATTCGACGAGCGCCGGCCTTACGCCTTGCGCCGTTTGCGTGACCGTATCGAAGCCAACCTGTCCGGCCTGATGGGGCCGAGCGTGGCTCAGGACATGGTCGAGACGTTCCTGCCTTATAAGGCCGGCGGCGAGAACTACGTCACCGAAGACATCCACTTCATCGAAAGTCGCCTTGAGGATTACCACTCGCGCCTGACCGGCCTTGCCGCCGAGCTCGATGCCCTGCGCCGCTATCACCGCCAGACCCTGCAGGAACTGCCGATGGGCGTCTGCTCGCTGGCCAAGGATCAGGAAATCCTCATGTGGAACAAAGCCATGGAGGAGCTGACCGGGATTGCCGCGCAGCGCGTGGTCGGTTCGCGCCTGAGCACCATTGCCGATCCGTGGAAAGAATTGCTGCAAGGCTTCATCAACCTGCCGGACGAGCATTTGCACAAACAGCACTTGGCCCTCGACGGTCAGACGCGCTGGCTGAACCTGCACAAAGCGGCGATCGACGAACCCCTCGCGCCGGGCAACAGTGGCCTGGTGCTGCTGGTGGAAGACTTGACCGAAACCCAGATGCTCGAAGACAAACTGGTGCACTCCGAGCGTCTGGCCAGCATTGGCCGACTGGCCGCCGGCGTTGCCCATGAAATCGGCAACCCGATCACTGGCATTGCGTGTCTGGCGCAGAACCTGCGCGAAGAGCGCGAAGAAGACAGCGAACTGAAGGAAATCAGCGGGCAGATCCTGGAGCAGACCAAGCGCGTGTCACGCATCGTTCAGTCGCTGATGAGCTTCGCCCACGCCGGCAGTCATCAACACAACGACGAGCCCGTCTGTCTGGCGGAAGTGGCCCAGGATGCCATCGGCCTGCTGGCCCTGAACCGACGCAATTTCGAAGTGCAGTTCTATAATCTGTGCGACCCCGATCATTGGGTTGAAGGCGATCCGCAGCGCCTCGCCCAGGTGTTGATCAACCTGCTCTCAAACGCCCGTGACGCCTCGCCTCCCGGCAGTGCGGTACGGGTCAAAAGCGAAGCCGGCGAACACACGGTCGATCTGATCGTGGAAGACGAAGGCAGTGGTATCCCGTCGAGCATCATGGACCGATTGTTCGAACCTTTCTTCACCACCAAGGATCCTGGCGAAGGCACCGGTCTGGGCCTTGCACTGGTCTATTCCATCGTTGAAGAGCATTATGGACAAATCACCATCGACAGCCCGGCTGATGTACAAAGCCAACGCGGCACCCGTATCCGGGTGACCTTGCCGCGTCATGTCGAAGCGACGTCCGCTGTGAACTGAGACCGTCGAGAGTATCGAATCAATGCCGCACATTTTGATCGTCGAAGACGAAACAATTATCCGCTCCGCCTTGCGCCGACTGCTGGAACGTAACCAGTACCAGGTCAGCGAAGCCGGTTCAGTGCAGGAAGCACAAGAACGCTTCACTATTCCCACGTTCGACCTGATCGTCAGTGACCTGCGCCTGCCTGGCGCGCCAGGCACCGAGTTGATCAAGCTCGGCCAGGGCACTCCGGTGCTGATCATGACCAGCTACGCCAGCCTGCGCTCAGCGGTCGACTCAATGAAGATGGGCGCGGTGGACTACATCGCCAAGCCTTTCGATCACGACGAAATGCTCCAGGCCGTCGCGCGAATCCTGCGTGACCGGCAATCGGCGCAAGCCAGCGGTGAACCTGCCGTCGGCAAAGCCGCCAATGGCGCGGCGAAACCGGGTGTCGACAACAGCAACGGCGAAATCGGCATCATCGGCTCGTGCCCACCGATGCAGGATCTGTACAGCAAGATCCGCAAAGTCGCGCCGACCGACTCCAATGTCCTGATCCAGGGTGAATCCGGCACCGGTAAAGAACTGGTGGCGCGCGCCCTGCACAACCTCTCCAAACGCGCCAAGGCACCGATGATTTCGGTGAACTGCGCGGCCATTCCGGAAAGCCTGATCGAGTCCGAACTGTTCGGCCACGAAAAGGGCGCGTTCACGGGTGCCAGCGCCGGTCGTGCCGGTCTGGTAGAAGCCGCCGACGGCGGCACCTTGTTCCTCGACGAAATCGGCGAACTGCCACTGGAAGCCCAGGCGCGCCTGCTGCGTGTATTGCAGGAAGGTGAAATCCGTCGGGTGGGCTCGGTGCAGTCGCAGAAAGTCGATGTACGCCTGATTGCCGCGACTCACCGGGACCTCAAGAGCCTGGCGAAAATCGGCCAGTTCCGTGAAGACTTGTACTATCGCCTCCACGTGATCGCCCTGAAATTGCCGGCCCTGCGCGAGCGTGGTGCCGACGTCAACGAAATCGCCAATGCCTTCCTGGCGCGACAGAGCGCGCGGGTCAACCGCACCGACCTGAAGTTCGCCCCGGATGCCGAGCAGGCGATTCGTCATTACTCCTGGCCGGGCAACGTTCGTGAACTGGAAAACGCTGTCGAGCGCGCGGTTATTCTGTGTGAGAGCCCGGAGATTTCCGCCGAACTGCTGGGTATCGACATCGAACTGAGCGACCTGGGAGAAGACGACTTCATCGGCCTGGCGCCGCAACAGGGCAACAACGCCAGCAACACCAGCCACGAACCGACCGAGGACCTGTCACTGGAAGACTACTTCCAGCACTTCGTGCTTGAGCATCAGGACCACATGACCGAAACCGAGCTGGCGCGCAAACTCGGGGTCAGTCGCAAATGCCTGTGGGAACGTCGTCAGCGCCTTGGTATCCCGCGGCGTAAAACCGGGGTGGCCAGCGAGAGCTGAACGTCACCTGTACGGTGTGCGGGTAACACGTGACTTTGTGAAAAAACTGTTACCCCAGCTTTTTCACGTAACAGAAGCCGGGGCTTATGGTAACGAAGCCCCGGTTTTTTTGGGCCTCAAAAAACCTGATAAGGCAACGTAACCCCTTGTTTTGCTGGGCCTCACAAAAGTTGGCACGCACCCTGCTATATGTTTGGTACAAGAACAATAACAAGCAATGCACAAGACAATAAAAATAAGACGAATCGACTCACGCACAATAAAAACAAGACGGCGAGAGGCGCAGCTAACTGATTCTTTTGGAGAGGCGTTGTATTTGGGGCGTGCCCCACGACCAGGCCGAGAACAATAAAAAACTGTCCTAAGACAGTGCCTGAACTGGTTGGATCGCAAGATCACTGCAACACAGCGACCAAAGCAATCCGTTTGCTCTTGGCTCCCGATTGGGAGGGTCATGAAGGAAAATCTTCATGGCGAGGGCACTCAACAAAAACAAGAAGCCCGAATCAAAAATAAAAATAGAGCACGCAACTACTTTCTTGGGGAGCTTCGGCTCCCCTTGTAGTTTCTGCAATTTGGAAATCCTTCCAAGCCCCTGTAGGAGCGAGCTTGCTCGCGAAAACCCCGAGGGCAGCGCTGAGTATCTGGTTTACGCGTTATCGTTCACGACCATCGCGAGCAAGCTCGCTCCTACAAGCGGCGGCTTACAGCTCATATCTGCTGTGTCCTACACCATCCCCCGACTAAATGCTAGAATCCCCGCCCATCATGCGGTCATTCTTCGTTATGGCCGAACATTCCTTCAAACAGTGCATCCCATGCTGAAGAAGCTGTTCCAGTCATTCCGTTCTCCCAAGCGTCATACGCAACACATCCGCAGCACGCCTGAAGTGCTTAACAGCGGCCAACATTCGCTGCAGAAGGCGCAATTCAGCCGCTACGCGGTGAACATCGTCGAACGCCTGCAGAACGCCGGTTACCAGGCTTACCTGGTCGGTGGCTGTGTGCGTGACATGTTGCTCGGCATCACACCGAAAGATTTTGACGTCGCCACCAGTGCCACCCCTGAACAGGTGCGCGCCGAATTCCGCAACGCGCGGATCATCGGTCGTCGCTTCAAGCTGGTGCATATCCACTTTGGTCGCGAAATCATCGAAGTCGCGACCTTCCGCGCCAATCATCCGCAAAACGACGAGGAAGAAGACAGCAACCAGTCTTCCCGCAACGAGAGCGGGCGTATCTTGCGCGACAACGTCTACGGCACGCTGGAAGAAGACGCGCAACGTCGCGACTTCACCATCAACGCCCTGTATTACGATCCGGTCAGCGAACGCATCCTCGACTACGCCAACGGCGTACACGACATCCGCAATCACCTGATCCGCCTGATCGGCGATCCGAAACAACGCTACCAGGAAGACCCGGTACGCATGCTGCGGGCCGTGCGTTTCGCCGCCAAGCTGGATTTCGGCATCGAAAAACACAGCGCGGTACCGATCCGCGACCTGGCGCCGATGCTGCGCGAGATCCCGTCGGCCCGCCTGTTCGAAGAAGTGCTCAAGCTGTTCCTCTCCGGCCATGCCGCGGACACCTTCGAGATGCTGGTCGACCTGCAACTGTTCGACCCGCTGTTCCCGGCCAGTGCCGAAGCGCTGGAATACAACCCGACGTATACCCACACGCTGATCAGTGAAGCCTTGATCAACACCGACCTGCGGATCAAACAGAACAAACCGGTGACCCCGGCGTTCCTGTTTGCGGCCCTGCTCTGGCCTGCCCTGCCGGCGCGCGTGCTGCGCCTGCAAGAACGTGGCATGCCGCCGATTCCGGCGATGCAGGAAGCGGCTCACGAGCTGATTGCCGAACAGTGCCAGCGCATTGCGATTCCGAAACGCTTCACCATGCCGATCCGCGAGATCTGGGACATGCAGGAGCGCCTGCCACGGCGCAGCGGCAAGCGCGCCGACCTGTTGCTGGACAACCCGCGGTTCCGCGCCGGCTACGACTTCCTGCTGCTGCGTGAAAGCGCCGGCGAGCAGACCGATGGCCTGGGCGAATGGTGGACGGACTATCAGGACGCCAACGAAAGCGAACGTCGCGACATGATCCGCGACCTCAGCGGCAAGGACGAAGGCGCCAGCGGTGCACCACGCAAACGTCGCCGCAGCGGCGGTGCCAAGCGCAAACGCGCAGCCGGCGCTCCGAGCGCCACGGGCGAGTAATCATGGAACGCATCTACATCGGCATGGGCAGCAATCTGGCTGACCCCGCCGAACAATTGCGCAGCGCCGTCGAGGTGCTCGCGCAGTTGCCGCAGACCGAACTGGTCGGGGTTTCAGCGTTTTATCAGAGCGACTCGCTGCTACCCGGCCAACCGCGTTACACCAACGCGGTCGCCGCCCTCGACAGCACCCTCGCTCCGCTGGAGCTGCTTGATGCGCTGCAAGCCATCGAGAACGGACAGGGCCGCAAACGTCTTGAACGTTGGGGGCCACGCACGCTGGACCTCGACATCGTGCTGTTCGGTGATCGGCTGATCGACGAGCCCCGTCTCAAAGTGCCTCACTACCATATGCAGGAACGGGCGTTCGTTCTGTATCCGCTGGCCGAACTGGCGCCTGCGGATTTGCGTTTGGCCGATGGCCGCACATTGACCGAGCTGCTCGCGGTTTGCCCGTTCGTCGGGCTGGAACGCCTCCCCCCGAATTGACAGAAATCCCCTGTGGGAGTGAGCCTGCTCGCGAAAGCGGTTTCACATTCACCATCATCGTTGAATGTCAGACCGTCTTCGCGAGCAGGCTCGCTCCCACAATGGTCTGTGTCGTCTCAAAGATCCGCGCAACGAAAATCTGCTGAATCGCATCAGTTACCCCGGTAACACCCCACACGTAACAATGCGGTAACACACGCAATTGACTTCCCGAGTTCTCCTCACGACTATAGGCGTCCCGCTGCCGCCAACACGGCGTTGAAGGGCGCAATCCAGGCCTTAAAAGCACGACAACAGACCGTGCGCCTGTATTTAACGAAGAATCACGCGCGTTACTCGCAGTAGTTTCCACAGCGCCTGAATGAGGAACTTTTCATGCCAGCCATCACCCTGACCACCCTGCAAGGTCTCAAGCAAAAAGGTGAAAAAATCACCATGCTGACCTGCTATGACGCGACCTTCGCCCACGCCTGTAATGAGGCGGGTGTCGAAGTGCTGTTGGTGGGCGACTCCCTCGGCATGGTTTTGCAAGGTCACGACAGCACCCTGCCGGTGACCACTGCTGAAATGGCTTACCACGTCGCGGCCGTCAAACGCGGCAACACCGATGCGTTGATCCTCGCCGACCTGCCCTTCATGGCCTACGCCACCACCGAACAAGCCATGATCAACAGCGCTCTGTTGATGCAGGCCGGTGCGCACATGGTCAAGGTCGAAGGCGCACTGTGGCTGGCGGACTCGATCCGTCTGCTGGCCGAACGTGGCATCCCGGTGTGCGCCCACATGGGCCTGACACCGCAATCGGTGAACATCCTTGGCGGCTACAAAGTCCAGGGCCGTAACGAAAACCAGGCGCGGCAGATGCGCGCCGACGCCATCGCCCTCGAACAGGCCGGTGCCGCCATGTTGTTGCTCGAATGCGTTCCGAGCGAACTGGCCCAGGAAATTACCCAGGCTGTGGGTATCCCGGTGATCGGTATCGGCGCTGGCAGCGGCACCGATGGCCAGGTATTGGTTCTGCACGACATGCTGGGCCTGTCGATCACCGGCCGCGTGCCGAAGTTCGTGAAGAACTTCATGGCCGGGCAACAAAACATTCAAGCGGCACTCGGCGCTTACGTCAGCGAAGTCAAAGCAGCCACTTTCCCCGGCATCGAACACGGATTCTCTGCATGAACACCGTAAAAACCGTACGCGAACTGCGGGCCGCCGTAGCCCGCGCCCGCAGTGAAGGCAAGCGTATCGCCTTCGTGCCGACCATGGGCAACCTGCACAGCGGTCATATCGCACTGATTACCAAAGCCAGCCAACGGGCGGATTTCGTGGTCGCGAGCATTTTCGTCAATCCGCTGCAGTTCGGCGCCGGCGAAGACCTCGACAAGTACCCGCGCACCCTGGCGGCGGACCAGGAGAAACTGCTCCAGGCCGGATGCCACTTGCTGTTCGCCCCCACCGTTGAAGAAATGTACCCCGACGGCATGGCCGGCCAGACTCGCGTCAGCGTGCCGCAACTCTCCGAAGGCCTGTGCGGCGCCAGCCGTCCCGGGCATTTCGAAGGGGTGGCGACGGTCGTCAGCAAGCTGTTCAACATGGTCCAGCCGGATCTGGCGATCTTCGGCCAGAAAGACTTCCAGCAGCTGGCGGTGATTCGCGCGCTGGTGCATGACTTGAACATGCCGATCCAGATCATCGGCGAGCCGACGGTGCGTGCGGCCGATGGCCTGGCGCTGTCGTCGCGCAATGGTTTCCTCAGCGAAGAACAGCGGGCTGTTGCGCCGGTTGTGTATCGCGGCTTGAGCCAGATTGCCGACGCGATCAAACAGGGTGACCGGGATTACCCGGCGTTGATTGGTGCGCAGATCAAGCAGCTTGAAGCGGCTGGCTTGCGCCCTGATTATCTGGAAATCCGCCATGCGCTGACCTTGCGTCCAGCGACGGCGGAAGATCGGGATCTGGTGATTCTGGTAGCAGCTTTCCTGGGCTCGACGCGGTTGATCGACAACCTGCACCTGGATCTCGACGCACCGGCTTAAACAGCACGATCAAAAACCAAACAGCAAATCAAAAAATCCAACGGCAAGATCAAAAGATCGCAGCCTGCGGCAGCTCCTACGCGCCTGTGGGCGCTGCCCGCCGTTCGATTTCGACCTGGGAACACACTCATGCACGCCATCATGCTCAAGGCCAAGCTGCATCGCGCCGAAGTCACCCACGCTGTACTCGATTACGAAGGTTCCTGCGCCATCGACGGTGAATGGCTGGACCTGTCGGGCATCCGTGAGTACGAACAGATCCAGATCTACAACGTCGACAACGGCGAACGCTTCACCACCTACGCGATTCGTGGCGAAGAAGGTTCGCGCATGATTTCGGTCAACGGCGCCGCCGCGCACAAGGCCAAGGTCGGTGATCGCGTGATCATCTGCGCTTACGCTCACTACAGCGAAGCCGAGCTGCTCAACTTCAAACCGCGCATGCTCTACATGGCGCCGGGCAACGAACTGAGCCACACCAGCAACGCCATTCCGGTCCAGGTCGCCTGATCGAACCGTAGTCTGTCTCGCTTCCGTTTGTCGGACCGTTCCCAACTTCGATGTTAAAAAAGTACCGGAAACAGGTCAGACAAAGTCAAGACAGATCACTGCGCGGGGTTTACTGTATTCGCCCTGCGCCATGAATTCGTGTCGACGCAGTTGACCGGACGCCCACCCGCAGCGCTCCGGGATTTTTAGTGTTCAAAAGGCCGTTCAAGTAAAAAGGAAACCCGCAGCGATGGCGTACTACCGCACTCCTCACGACGTGACCGCTCTGCCCGCCTGGCAAGCGTTGAATGACCACCGCCAAGCCATGCAGGATTTCAGCATGCGCGAAGCCTTTAATGCCGACCCGCAGCGCTTTACTCAATTCACCCTCAGCAGCTGCGGCCTGTTTCTCGATTATTCGAAGAACCTGATCAACGCCGAGACCCGCAATCTGCTGGTGGGCCTGGCCAACGAAGTCGACCTCAAGGGCGCGATCAAATCGCTGTTCGAAGGCGAAATCGTCAATTCCTCCGAAGGCCGTCCTGCCCTGCACACCGCGCTGCGCCGCCCGTTCGGCGACAAGCTGTCGGTCAATGGCGTCAACGTGATGCCCGAAGTGCACAAAGTGCTGAACCAGATCACCGACCTCGTGGGCCGCATCCATGATGGTCTGTGGCGCGGTTACACCGAGAAGCCGATCACCGACGTGGTGAACATCGGTATCGGCGGCTCGTTCCTCGGCCCTGAGCTGGTCTCCGAAGCACTGTTGTCCTACGCCCAGAAAGGCGTGCGCTGCCATTACCTGGCGAACATCGACGGCAGTGAGTTCCATGAGCTGACCATGAAGCTGCGCGCCGAGACCACGCTGTTCATCGTCTCGTCGAAATCCTTCAACACCCTCGAAACCCTGAAGAACGCCCAGGCCGCTCGCGCCTGGTACCTGGCTCAGGGCGGTTCGGAAGCCGAGCTGTATCGTCACTTCATCGCGGTCTCGAGCAACAACGCCGCAGCCGTGGCATTCGGTATCCGCGAAGAAAACATCTTCCCGATGTGGGACTGGGTCGGCGGCCGTTACTCGCTGTGGTCGGCCATCGGTCTGCCGATTGCCCTGGCCATCGGCATGTCGAACTTCAAGGAACTGCTGTCCGGTGCCTACACCATGGACCAGCACTTCCAGAGCGCGCCCTTCGAACAGAACATGCCGGTGCTGCTGGCCTTGCTCGGTGTCTGGTACGGCAACTTCTGGGGTGCGCAGAGCCACGCGATCCTGCCGTACGATCACTACCTGCGCAACATCACCAAACACTTGCAACAGCTGGACATGGAATCCAACGGCAAGAGCGTGCGCCAGGACGGCACCCCGGTGTCCACCGACACCGGTCCGGTGATCTGGGGCGGCGTGGGTTGCAACGGTCAGCACGCGTATCACCAGTTGCTGCACCAGGGCACCCAGTTGATCCCGGCCGACTTCATCGTGCCGATCGTCAGCTTCAACCCGGTGTCCGACCACCACCAGTGGCTGTACGCCAACTGCCTGTCGCAAAGCCAGGCATTGATGCTCGGCAAGACCCACGCCGAGGCCGAAACCGAGTTGCGTGACAAAGGCATCAGTGAAGAAGAAGTGCAGAAACTCGCGCCGCACAAGGTGATCCCGGGCAACCGTCCGAGCAACACATTGGTGGTCGAGCGCATCAGCCCGCGGCGTCTTGGCGCGCTGGTGGCGCTGTACGAACACAAAGTCTTCGTGCAAAGCGTGGTCTGGGGCATCAACGCCTTCGACCAGTGGGGCGTGGAGCTGGGCAAGGAACTGGGCAAAGGCGTCTACAACCGCCTGGTCGGCAGCGAAGAGTCCCCGGCTGACGATGCATCCACCCAAGGCCTGATCAACTACTTCCGCGGTCGTCACCGCGGGTGATAGGCTGAAGGGGCGGTTTACCCGCCCCTTTTAACTTGCAGCATCGACAGTTCTACGGCACCGGGCTTACTGCAAAATCGGTGGCGTGCGCTATCACTGTAGGAGCTGCCGAAGGCTGCGATCTTTTGATCTTCTAAAAATCAAGATCAAAAGATCGCAGCCTTCGGCAGCTCCTACGAGGGTCGCGCAGCTCCCCTCTTGTCGCAAAACAAGAATAAGGAACCGTCATGTTCGATATCAGCACGTTCCCCAAAGCCGATGCCGTCCGCCGGGCTGCAAATTTGAGTCAAGACGACTATCAGCGCCTGTACCGCCAATCCATCGAGCACCCCAGCACCTTCTGGGCCGAACAGGCCACCCGCTTTCTCGACTGGAGTACGCCGTGGGATACGGTCCAGCGCTATAACCTGAAGACCGGCGAAGCCAGCTGGTTTGCCGGCGGAAAGTTGAACGTCAGTTACAACTGCATCGACCGCCACCTGGAAAAGCGCGGCGATCAAATCGCGATCATCTGGGAAGGCGACGACCCTGCCGAGTCCGCGCAAATCACCTACAAAAAACTTCATCACCACGTCTGCCGCCTGGCCAATGTGCTCAAAAGCCGTGGCGTGAAAAAAGGCGACCGCGTGTGCATCTACATGCCGATGATCCCCGAAGCCGCTTACGCGATGCTCGCCTGCACGCGGATCGGAGCCGTGCATTCGGTGGTGTTTGGTGGTTTCTCCCCGGACTCTGTACGCGACCGGATTCTCGACGCCGACTGCCGCACCGTGATCACCGCCGACGAAGGCGTACGCGGTGGCAAATTCGTGCCGCTCAAGCAGAAAGTCGACGAGGCGCTGAAAAGTTGCCCGAACGTCAGCACCGTCATTGTGGTCGAGCGCACCCAAGGCGAAGTGAACTGGGTCGAAGGCCGTGACCTCTGGTATCACCAGGCGTTGCGCGATGTCAGCGATGATTGCCCGCCTGAGCCGATGGACGCCGAAGACCCGCTGTTCATCCTCTACACCTCCGGCAGTACCGGCAAACCCAAAGGCGTGCTGCACACCACCGGCGGCTATCTGCTGCAAGCGGCGATGACATTCAAGTACGTGCTCGACTACCGCGACAACGAGGTTTTCTGGTGCACCGCCGACGTCGGCTGGGTCACCGGCCACAGCTACATCGTCTACGGTCCGCTGGCCAACGGCGCGACCACGCTGATCTTCGAAGGCGTGCCAAGCTACCCGAGCAGCTCGCGCTTCTGGCAGGTGATCGACAAGCATCACGTGAACATCTTCTACACCGCACCGACCGCCTTGCGCTCGCTGATGCGCGAAGGCCCCGAACCGTTGAAGGAAACCTCCCGCGCGAGCCTCAGATTACTCGGCAGTGTTGGTGAGCCAATCAACCCGGAAGCGTGGGAATGGTACTTCAACGTCGTAGGCGAGCAGCGTTGCCCGATCGTCGATACCTGGTGGCAGACCGAAACCGGCGGCATCATGCTCAGCCCTTTGGTCAGCGCCCAACGAATCAAACCCGGCTGCGCCACCCAACCGATGTTCGGCGTGCAACCGGTGCTGCTGGATGAGGTAGGCAAGGAAATCAAAGGCGCCGGCAGTGGCGTCCTGGCCATCAAATCCAGCTGGCCGGCGCAGATCCGCAGTGTCTACGGCGACCCGCAACGGATGGTCGACACTTACTTCAAACCTTACCCCGGCTATTACTTCACCGGCGACGGTGCGCGCCGCGACGAAGATGGCGACTACTGGATCACCGGGCGTATCGACGATGTGATCAACGTCTCCGGGCACCGCATCGGCACCGCCGAAGTGGAAAGTGCCCTGGTGTTGCACGACAGCATCGCTGAAGCCGCAGTGGTCGGTTACCCCCACGACGTCAAGGGCCAGGGCATCTACGCCTTCGTCACCCCCATGAACGGTACCGAGGCCAATGAAGAACTGAAGAAAGAACTGCTGGCGCACGTCAGCAAGGAAATCGGCAGTTTCGCCAAGCCGGACTTGATCCAGTGGGCACCGGCCTTGCCGAAAACCCGTTCAGGCAAGATCATGCGGCGGATTTTGCGCAAGATCGCCTGCAATGAACTGGATAGCCTGGGCGACACTTCGACCCTGGCTGATCCAAGCGTGGCTCAGGAGTTGGTCGATAAACGTCTGAATCAATAACGTGTGCGCGGCCTTGGCCTATTACCCTGTAGGAGCGAGCTTGCTCGCGATGGATTCAAGCGCGCCGCGTTTATTCAGAAAATACGCTTTATCGTTAGCGTTCATCGCGAGCAAGCTCGCTCCTACAGGGTGATTGGGCCAAGGCCGCGCCCTTTTTTTCGCCACTGAGTCGCCATGGAATTCATCCGCACCCGCATCGAAACCCAGATCATGAGCCTGACCGGTCTGTCCCTGGGCAAGCTCGACCTGGAAAACCCCAAGGGCGATCCCGGCCTGTTCGGCCCCGATTCGGTGAGCTGGCAAGTCCATGCCGATTTCAGCAGCATGCTGATAGGCGGTATCAGCGCCCTGATGCTGCAAGCCCTGCATCCACTGGAACTGGCCGGAGTCTGGGACCATTCAAATTTCCGCGAGGACATGATCGGTCGGTTGCGCCGCACCGGGCAGTTCATTTCCGGGACCACCTTCGGTTCGCGTAAGGACGCCGACTGGCTGATCGAGAAAGTCCGCACCATCCACCTGCAAGTGACCGGCACTGCGCCGGATGGCCGGTCCTACGCCGCCAGTGATCCCGACCTGTTGACCTGGGTGCATGTGGCCGAGGTCAGCAACTTCCTCGCCGCGCACCTGCGTTACCGCAATCCGCACCTGTCCCTGGCCGATCAGGACCGCTACTACGGCGAAATCGCCTTGGTCGCTGAACGCCTTGGCGCCCGTAACGTACCCCGTTCACGGCAGGAAATTGCCGATTACCTTGAACGAATCCGCCCGCAACTGCTGTGCGACGAGCGCAGTCGCGAGGTGTTGCGCCTGCTGTTGAACGCCCCGGCCCCCAGCCGTTTGGCCAAGCCTTTCGGCGGCTTGATGATGCAGGCCGGAATCGACCTGCTGCCGGACTGGGCCAGTGACATGCTGGGTGTCAGCCAGAGCCCGCTGCAACGCAAGCTGATCCGCGCCAGCGTCAATCGCAGTGCACCGATGCTGCGTTGGGCGGTGCGTAATGGCTCGGTGCATCGGGCCAAACGGCGGATGGGTTTGTTGACCTGAAAAAAAGCTTAAAAGCTTCGCGAGCAGGCTCGCTCCCACAAAATCACCGCGCTACCTGTGGGAGCGAGCCTGCTCGCGATAGCAGCAACTCGGTCTGGCGCCAAGCTGTTAAACTCCCGCGCCAAATTCCCTCCTGCAAGGCGCCCAGCATGTCTTCCTTGAATCAGGCGCTGCGCGCCGCCCTCGATCATCGCCAGGACCTGCTTGCGGAGCTGCATCAGCAAGGCACCGATTGCTATCGCCTGTTTCATGGCAGCCAAGAAGGCGCCGGTGGCTTGACCATCGACCGCTACGGCCCGCAACTGTTGGTGCAGAGCTTTCACCAGTCGCTGGAACGGGATGCGCTGCTGCAACTGCACGACACCATCAATCAACACCTGGGCCTCGACACCCTGCTGGTCTACAACGACCGCTCCCGTGGCAACTCACGCATCGACCGTGAAGACACCGTCTACCGCGCCGACGAAGCCGCGCTGCAAGACCTGATCGGTCACGAATGGGGCCTCAATTACCGGGTTCGCGGTCGCCACGCAGGCCAGGATCCGTTGCTGTTCCTGGACCTGCGCAACACGCGCGGCTGGATCAAGGAACACAGCCAAAACAAAAGCGTGCTGAACCTGTTTGCCTACACCTGTGGCGTCGGTCTCAGCGCTGCGGCCGGGGGTGCGCGTGAGGTCTGCAATCTGGATTTCGCCGAAGGCAACCTGGCGGTCGGCCATGAGAACGGCCTGCTCAATCCGCAATTGCCGACCATGGAGTTCATCCAGTCCGATTACTTCCCGGCGATCCGCCAACTGGCCGGCCTGCCGATCAGCCAGCGTCGCGGGCAAAAGCTGCCGAGCTACCAGCGTCTGGAACAGCGTCAGTACGACCTGGTGCTGCTCGACCCGCCGGCCTGGGCCAAGAGCGCTTTCGGCACCGTCGACCTGCTGCGCGACTACCAGAGCCTGCTCAAACCCGCGCTGCTGACCACCGCCGACGGTGGCGTGCTGATCTGCTGCAACAACCTGGCAAAGGTCAGCATGGACGAGTGGCGCGAACAGGTTCTACGTTGTGCAGAGAAAGCCGGACGACCGGTGCGTGAGTGGACAGTGATGAAACCGGGCGGCGATTTCCCGTCCATGGATCAGCAGCCGCCACTGAAAACCCTGATCCTGCAGCTCTGAAAATCAACGGAAAAATCAGATAAATCCTATAAGGCGTGATTACTTCGGAACCGGAAACGCGTGCCATACTCCAACGCACTCCGATTCAGACAGATGAAGCCGCACATGCCCAAAGGATTGATTCGCGCTATCGGCGCTTTGTTGACTGCTCTGGCCCTCTACAGCCTGCTGGGGTTTCTGATTTTGCCGGGTATCGCGTTGCGGGTGGCCAATCAGCAATTGGCCAACTACGCCACGACGCCCGCCACCCTTACGCGAATAGAGCTCAACCCCTTCAGCCTTGAAGTGACGCTGTGGGGCCTGATCATCGGCGAGCCGGGCAAGGAGCAGGTCGGCTTCGAGCGACTGTATGCCAACCTGCAGATCGACAGCCTCTGGACCAAAGCGCTGCACCTGTCCGATATCGAACTGGACAAACCCAAGACCGAAATCCTCTTCGGCAAGGACGGCAAACTCAACCTGCTCGGCCTGTTCAAACTGCCGGCGAGCGAGCCGACGCCGGCCAACCCGGACGCCAAACCGTTCCCCCTGCGGGTCGAGCGCATCAAACTGGCCGACGGCTATGTGCACTTCCAGGACGCACGCCCCAGCGAGCCGATCGAATTTCTCTACGACAAACTCGATTTCGAACTGAAAAACCTCAGCACCCTGCCCGAAGACAGTGCCGACATGACGCTGGTGGCCATCGGCCCGGCAGGTGGACAGATCGACTGGACCGGCAATTTCAGCCTGATCCCGATCGCCTCAGAAGGTAAGCTGAAAGTCACCGACGGCAAGATGAAAGCCTTTTGGCCCTATGTGCGTGACGCTGTGCCACTGGACCTCGAAGACGGCGTCGTCAACCTCAGCACCGATTACAAGCTCAACCTGTCCAAGGAAACCGAACTGCTGCTGAGCAATGTCGCGGTCAGCATCGCACCGTTCGCCATCAAGGCCCCGGACGGTCGGCCGTTGGCGAAACTCGAGCGACTGGACATCAGCGAAACCACCGTGGACCTGGCGAAACAGCAGGTGGTAGTCGGCAAGATCCGTAGCCAGAAACTCGAAACATGGGCCGCCCTCGAAGCCGATGGGCAACTCGATTGGCAGAAACTGTTCGCCAGCCAACCGTCCAAAGAGACCGTCAAAGCCAACGCCGAACCGGTCAGTACCCCAGCCGCCGCCGACTCACCGAAACCCGAACCCGCGCCACCGAGCAAACCCTGGCAGGTACTGCTCAAAGACGTGCAATTGCGTGATTACCAGGTGCATCTGGCTGACCGCAAGGCGCAACCCGCCGTGGCGGTTGACGTCGGCCCGCTGAATCTGGACCTGCAGAATTTCGACAGCCTCAATGGCTCGCCCTTCAGTCTCAAGCTCGACACCGGCGTGGGCAAGCAAGGCAAGCTCACTGCCGACGGCGAGGTCAATCTGGCCCCGGTCAGCGCCAAACTGAAGGTGCAAACCAAGGACATCGACCTGCGGGTCGCCCAGTCCTACATCAACCCGTTCATTCGCCTGGAACTGCGCAGCGGCATGCTCGGCAGTGATCTGGCAGTCAATCTGAAAAGCACTGAGCCACTGGCCTTCAGCGTCACAGGCAAAGCTCAGGTCGACCAGTTGCATACCCTCGACACCCTGAAAACCCGCGACTTCCTCAAGTGGCAGCAGCTGGTGCTCGAAGGCCTGAACTATCAGCACGGCGACAGCCTGTCGATCGATAAGGTCAACCTGTTCCAGCCCTACGCGCGCTTCATGATCAACGATGACCGCACCACCAACATCGATGATCTGCTGATCCCGCAGCCGGCCGACTCTGGCGCCAAGACTGCCGCCGCAAAACCGGCAGCCGGCAAGGACAAGCCGCTGGGCATCCACATCGGTGGCATCGCCATCAATGACGGCTCGGCCAACTTTGCCGACTTCAGTCTCACCCCGAACTTCGCGACCGCCGTTCAACAGCTCAACGGGCAGATCGGCACCATCGACAGCCGTCAGGCGAAACCCGCGACCGTGGACATCAAAGGCAAAGTCGACCGCTATGCACCGGTGACCATCAAGGGCTCGGTCAACCCGTTCGACCCGATGGCCAGCCTCGATATCGCCACCAGTTTCAAACGGGTGGAACTGACCACGCTGACGCCCTACTCCGGCAAGTTCGCCGGTTACCGCATCCGCAAGGGCCGGCTCAATCTCGACCTGCATTACCTGATCACCAAGGGCCAGCTCAAGGCCGAAAACAAAGTGGTGGTCGAACAACTGCAACTGGGTGAAAAAGTCGACAGCCCGGACGCCGTGAGCCTGCCGCTGAAACTGGCGATTGCCTTGCTCAAGGACGTCGACGGCAAGATTTCCATCGAGCTGCCGGTAACGGGCGACCTGAACAACCCGCAGTTCAGCATCATGCCGATTGTCTGGCAGACTCTGCGCAACCTGATCGTCAAAGCCGCCGCCGCGCCGTTCAAAATGATTGGCGGGCTGGTCAGTGGTGGCGGTTCGGAAGATTTGGGCACCGTATCGTTTGCACCGGGCTCAAGTGAACTGAGCAAAGACGCCGAGGGTTCGCTGGTCAAGTTGTCCCAGGCCCTCAAGGAACGTCCGGCCCTGCGCCTGGAAATCGAAGGCACCGCCGCTGCAAGCAGCGATGGCCCACTGATCGCCGAGCAGCGCCTGGAACGGGAATACCAGTACAACTACTACAAAATGCTCCAGCGTCGCGGCGACAAGGTGCCGGCTCAAGCCTCGCTGCTGCAAGTACCGGACGGCGAGAAAGGTGCGCTCCTGGAAGGGATTTACCGCACGCGCCTGAAGACTCAGCCACCGGCCGAATGGAAAGACCTGGGCAAGGAAGAACGCACCGCGAAAATGCGCGAAGGCGTGATCAAGTTCTGGAGTTCCAGCGACGTGCTGTTGCGTCAGCTGGGCCAGGATCGCGCCAGCAGCATCAAGGATTACCTGGTCGACAAGGGTCAATTGGCCGATGACCGCGTGTACTTTGTCGACGCCAGCCTCGGCGAAGCTGAAGGCGACGGTCGGGTGATTACGCCGCTGCATCTGGACGCCGAGTGATGATCAGACGATCGCTGATGAGCCTGGTACTGGCAATGGCTGCCAGTCAGGCCTCGGCGGCGGATACCCTGCGCTGCGGCAGTCAATTGATCAGCGTCGGCGACCGTTCCAGCGAGGTGCTGCAGAAATGCGGTGAACCGGTCAGCCGCGATGTGTTGGGCTACAAGCGCAGCGTCGACCGACGGGAAGAGTTTCAGGTCGAGGAATGGACCTACGGGCCCAACGGCGGGATGTACCAGTACCTGCGGTTTGAAGGTAATCGCTTGAAGCAGATCACCAGCAAGCGCGGTAACTGAACCCACCACACACCCATGTGGGAGCGAGCCTGCTCGCGATTGCTGACTGACATTCGATACATACGTTGAATGAAAGACCGCTTTCGCGAGCAGGCTCGCTCCCACAGTTGTTTTGCGCAGCCCACAATAGAACAGGCCCCGGACACGAATGTCCGGGGCCTGTAATGGCCACATCCTTGTGGCCTTCGCATGAACTCTCAAGTTGCGGCAGACGTATGACTCGGCTCGTCTACCGCGCCTTCTCCCGGTCCAGGCGAGAAGTCTTGCCTTACTCGGCTTTCAGGCCGTCAGCGGAGACCGCCTGGACGCCTTTGATTTTCTTGGCGATGGCCACGGCGGTGGCTTTCTGAGCGTCAGTCACCGCAACGGTGGACGACAGGGACACGACGCCTTTGTTGGTTTCGACTTTGATATCGGTACCAGGAATGCCTTTTTCGGTCACCAGGTCAGCTTTGACTTTGGTGGTGATCCAGGTGTCGGAAGTAGCTTCCTTGGCCTTGGTCACTTCACCAGCGGCCAGCACCATTGGCGCCTGGGTAGCCTGGGTTTGAGCAAATGCTACGTTGGCCATGGTCAGGGTCAGCGCGGTAGCAGTAGCGGCAGCAATAGCGAACTTCTTCATACGAGTAACTCCTGTTTTTCTAGAAAGTCTGCTGCGTGTCTTGTCAGCAGGGTTACCAGAGATATTGCGAACGCTGTGCCAACTTTGAGACAGACAATAAATCTTTATAAAACAACAACTTATTTAATCACCTGATTTTCGGAATCATGCAAAATGCATGACTGCGAAATTATCGACATGCAAGTTGCGGGTTTTGCCGCAGGCCTAAGGCCATGAATTGTCGGAGGTTTTCTCAATCCCAGGATTTACCTGGACGGCGAACAAAAAAATACCCCGCCCCATGAAAGGCGAGGTATTGAGCGTGGCGATGAATCAAGCGGCCGGGGCGACGCCGGCGCAGCCTTTAGGCGCGTATTCCTGTTCGACGGTGGTGACGCATGTCCAGCCAGTCAACGAACGCAAAAGGGTAATGGTTTTATTCAACACCGGACCCGGAGCATTCAGAATGGTGCAGCCGATAGTGCCGGTACCGTCAGCCGCTTTACCCGTGGCTGTCGTGGTGCAGTTAGAGGTTGTTGCCGTGCCGCCGATCGTCGCCAGAGCCGGATCGGTCCCCTGGTTCATAAGATCCTCGAACGGAACCTTCAAGGCGGAAATCTCCGCCAGACCGGCCGTCACCTTGGCCCGCGCCTGATACTTCGAGTAAGCCGGCAAGGCAAATGTCGCCAGAATCCCGATGATCGCCACCACGATCAGCAGTTCGATCAGGGTAAAACCTTTTTGAGTGTTCATAGACAGGCTCCATGCATGAGTCGGAATCTCATGATCTGAACTAGCCGCAGCACAGCCCGTGCCAAGCCCTTTCTAGCCCTGTTGCCGGGGTTCGCAAACTACGCAACGCCCTTTCCTACCCCCAGAATCCGCACTATCTGACACTTTTTGTCACCTGGGTCACCCTGGTTTGGTTCCACCGTTTGACTAGGCTATAAGTCATGAACTGTCTGCGTCCGGTACCCCAATGAATGACATCGCCCCTAGCGGCCTGGCCAAGCACGAGGAACGCATCGGCTTATTCACGATCTATGAACCGGTCGGTTGCGATCAGTGCAATGGCGGCATCACCCGTCTTGAAGAAATCAACCGGGTCACGAAGGACTGAACATGGCGGTCAAAGCAGCAAAAATCAGCGTGTATACCTGGGAAGGCACGGACAGGAAAGGCACGAAAATGACCGGCGAACTGAGCGGTCAAAACCCGGCGTTGATCAAGGCTCAGTTGCGCAAACAAGGCATCAACCCCGGCAAGGTGCGCAAGAAGTCTGCCTCGATCTTCGACATGGGCAAGCGCATCAAGGCCCAGGACATTGCCCTGTTTACCCGGCAAATGGCGACCATGATGAAAGCCGGCGTGCCGTTGTTGCCGTCGTTCGACATCATCGGCGAAGGCTTTGATAACCCGGCCATGCGCAAGCTGGTGGATGAGGTGAAACAGGAAGTCGCGGCGGGCAACAGCTTCGCTGCGTCCTTGCGCAAAAAGCCCCAGTATTTTGATGAGCTCTACTGCAACCTGGTGGATGCCGGCGAGCAGGCCGGCGCCCTGGACACCCTGTTGGAACGGGTGGCGACCTACAAGGAAAAGAGCGAAAGCCTCAAGGCCAAAATCAGGAAAGCCATGACGTACCCGCTGTGCGTGGTGTTCGTCGCGATCATTGTGACCGGGATTCTGCTGGTCAAGGTGGTGCCGCAGTTCGAGTCGGTATTTAGAGGGTTTGGTGCCGAACTGCCGGCGTTCACGGTGATGGTCATCGGCCTGTCGGAGTTCATGCAGGACTGGTGGTGGATGATGCTCGGCGTGTTGATCGCGGCGATCTTCGGCCTGCGCCATGCCTTCAGAACCTCGCAAGGCTTTCGGGACCGGACGGACACCTGGCTGCTGAAACTGCCGTTGATTGGCACATTGATGTACAAGTCTGCCGTGGCCCGCTACGCCCGCACGCTGTCGACCACCTTCGCGGCGGGTGTCCCACTGGTGGAAGCGCTGGATTCGGTGGCCGGCGCAACCGGCAACATCGTGTTCAAGCGAGCGGTGCTGCGCATCAAGCAGGACGTTTCGACGGGGATGCAACTGAACTTCTCCATGCGCACTTCCGGCGTCTTTCCGAACATGGCGATCCAGATGACCGCCATTGGCGAAGAGTCCGGTGCACTGGATGACATGCTCGACAAAGTCGCGAGTTTCTACGAGGACGAGGTCGACAACATGGTCGATAACCTCACCAGCCTGATGGAGCCGTTCATCATGGTGGTGCTGGGTGTTATTGTCGGTGGCCTGGTGGTTGCGATGTACCTGCCCATCTTCCAACTCGGCACAGCGATCTGACATGCCCTTGAACGAAATCCTGACTGTCTACCCGCTGACCTTCGTCGCTATTGCAGGGGTGGTCGGCCTGCTGGTCGGCAGCTTTCTCAATGTGCTGATCTGGCGCCTGCCGAAAATGCTCGAGCGTGAGTGGCGAGTGCAGGCCCATGAGATTCTGGGCCTGCCCACCGAAACACCGCTTGCGACCTACAACCTGCTACTGCCTCACTCCCAATGCCCGCACTGTGGCCACCGGATCCGGGCCTGGGAAAACATCCCCGTGCTCAGTTATGTCTTTCTGCGTGGACGATGCTCAAGCTGCACGACACCGATCAGCAAACGCTACCCGTTGACCGAACTGGCCTGCGGCCTGGTGTCGGCGTTCATCGCGTGGCACTTCGGTTTCGGTTGGCCTGCGTGCATGACGCTGGTCCTGACCTGGGGCCTGTTGGCCATGAGCCTGATCGACGCCGAGCATCAACTGTTGCCGGATGTGCTGGTACTGCCATTGATGTGGCTGGGGCTGATCGTCAACAGTTTCAGCCTGTTCGTGCCGCTGCATGAAGCGCTGTGGGGGGCGATTGCCGGCTACCTGTTGCTGTGGTCGGTGTTCTGGCTGTTCAAGCTGATCACCGGCAAGGACGGCATGGGCCACGGTGACTTCAAGTTACTGGCGATGTTCGGCGCCTGGGGCGGCTGGCAGATTTTGCCACTGACTATCCTGGTGTCATCCTTGGTGGGCGCGGTTATCGGCGTGATTATGCTGCGTGTGCGCAACGCGAAAACCTCGACGCCGATCCCCTTCGGTCCCTATCTGGCGATTGCCGGCTGGATTGCCTTGCTCTGGGGTGGTCAAATAACCGACTTCTATTGGCAGTTTGTCGGTTTGAAATGAATACCCCTGTGGAAAAACCCTGGATTCTCGGCCTGACCGGCGGCATCGGCAGCGGCAAAAGCGCGGCTGCCCAGCACTTCATCGACCTGGGCGTGCACGTGGTGGACGCCGATCACGCGGCGCGTTGGGTGGTGGAGCCGGGTCGCCCGGCGCTGGCGAAGATTGCCGAGCACTTCGGGCCCGGCGTGCTGCAAGCGGACGGGCAACTGGATCGCGCGGCATTGCGCAAATTGATCTTCGAAGTGCCGGAGGAACGGCGCTGGCTCGAAGCGCTGCTGCATCCGCTGATCGCCGAGGAAATCTCCGATCATCTGGGCAAGGCACAATCACCTTACGCGATTCTGGTTTCGCCGCTGCTGATCGAGTCCGGGCAGTACGCCTTGACCCAACGGGTCCTGGTGATCGATGCCCCCGAACAGCTACAGATCGAACGCACCCTGCAACGTGACCAGACCAGCGAACAACAGGTCCAGGCGATCCTCAAGGCCCAGTCCAGCCGACAGGATCGCGTGAGCCATGCCGACGATGTGGTGGTCAACGACCGCGACCTCGCCTGGCTGCACAGCGAGGTCGAACGCCTGCATCACTTTTACCTTACTTTGCGTGGAGGCCAGTCATGAGCCAAACCCCAACCGTCGATTGCCCAACCTGCGGCGCCCCTGTCGAATGGAGCCCCGAAAGCAAATTCCGGCCGTTCTGTTCAGACCGTTGCAAACTGATCGACCTGGGCGCCTGGGCGTCGGAAGAACACAAGATTCCGGTAAGCCCGGACGCCGAGGACGAACTGTTCAGCGAAGACTTCGATCCGCGTCACTGATGCCGCTCATCAGGGCCGCATGAAGCCGTAGTCCTGACCGTCATCGAGGTTCTCGGCGAGAAACTGCAACTCGTCGGCCAGATCCTCGATACTGCGCACAGCCTTGCTCTGCTGCACCACCGCACTGAGCAAGGCGCGCAGGCTCAGTCCCGGATCAAATCCCACCTCTTGCGCCGCATCCAGACTGTGGCGTAATTCCTGCCTTGCCCATTCGTAGACACTCATTTCGATGCTCCTGAAGGTTTTCCGGAGCATGGATTCGTCAACGCTTTTTGGATTTGATGTGGATCAAGATTTGGGATCGTCGTCTTTCCAGGGCGCCGAAAGGTAGCGTGTGCGATTGAAGGTCTCCAGCCATTCAGGGCAGAACACCACCAGCGCGCTGATTACCATGCCGTTGATAAACGCCTCCGGAAAAATGATCAGCCACAGGTAACCGACAAAATCTTCGAGCCAGTACGGCATGGCGAAACGTTCGTCGAACCACAGCAACCACAGCGCCAGCAGCAGACACAGCAACGCCGACAGCGCCGCCGCAAAGAAACCGGAAACGAAGATATACACAAAGGGATTACGCGGCTGCGCCCGCTCCACCAGGATCGCGCAGCACTCGGTGACCAGCACCGGCAAAAGTATCAACAACGCGCCGTTCACCCCGACAGCGGCCAAGTCCTGACGCCCGAGCAACACCAGCCCTGTTTGCGCCACCAGCCCGCCGACAATCGCCAACGGCCAATCCAGCAGCAAGGTCACGGCCGTCATGCCGATGAAGTGGTAGGACACGCCGGTATCGAAATCCCGTCGCACCAGCCAGAGCATGAACAGCGCAAACACCGTGCCGAACAGCAGATGCTGGCGGCGGCGGTCGCTGAACAGTTCGACCCACGGTGCTCGCGCGATGGCCCAGATCAGTATCGGCACATAGATCAGCCACCCCACCGTGAGGGTTTCGGGTGACAGTAATTCGGCACCGATCATGGCGGGGCGCACTCCTTTGTCTTTGCCGAAAGAGGATTGGGTCTCAGTCTACACCGGGCTTTGAATGCGCTTCGATTTTGCTCTTCGGCCTCTGGGAAAGGGGCAGACAGATCAAGATCAAAAACAAGATCAACAGCCAGAGCCAATAGTGGCGTTGTACCTGTGGGAGCGAGCCTGCTCGCGAAAAACGTCCGGACACCGCGTTCATTCAGACAGCGCGCGTTATCGTTGACGTCCTTCGCGAGCAGGCTCGCTCCCACAGGGGAATGCGTACGCTTTGAGTGATAGGCCAGCCGGCAGGCCCACGAAGCAGGACCGGAGCGAGGGCATGCCGAGCCTAAGCGAGGCACCGAACGAAAGGGGCAAGAGCCCTTTGGTTACTTTGGGGCTTTTTGTATAGACCGAAGAAACGGATAGGTACGCAATCAAAACACCGCAAGCGATTGTTACATTTCCTGCAAAGCTGAATCAGTCCCAGCCCCCTTTATCGACCACAGCCAAAGACTAAACTTCAAGCATCAAAACCAACACCGAGCCCACAAAATGAAAACCCTGATCAGCCTTATTCTGACCGTCGCAGCCACCTCAGCCATGGCCGCCGGCAGCGAGCCCGCCACCCCGTACGACCCGTCGCAACCGCTGGACATCGCCAAGGTGGTTTCAGTGACCGACACCGCAACCGCATGCGACGTCGTACCCGCGACCATGGTGTACATCGATCATCAGGGCCAGACCCACCGCGTGACGTATCAAGTGATGGGCAACTGCACAAGCAACCTGTAACACGACTCACACAATCATCCGCTTCGCCTGCAACGCCAAATCATGCAGGCCGGCCAGCCGCGCCATGATCCGCTCGACCACCTCGACCCTGGCCACCGCACCACTTTGCAATTCACCCATCGAATGCAAAGCCACGCCGGCCTTTTCCAGCCCCAGGCGTGTTGAACCGGACAACTGCTGAAGCCCCTGTCGCGCTTGCTCGGCCGACTGTTCCAGCCCCGTGGCGATTTGCCGGATCTGCGCACTGGAGTCCGCCGCCTGACGCGAGAGATTGCGCACCTCATCGGCCACCACCGCAAACCCTCGGCCATGGCTGCCCGCCCTCGCCGCCTCGATCGCCGCGTTCAACGCCAGCAGGTTGGTCTGACGGGAAATGTCCTGAATGCTGCCGACAATCGCGCCGATGCGCATCGACTGACTGCCGAGCTCGTCGAACACTTGATCCAGACGCTGCATGTAGAGATTCAGATCCTCCAGCACACTGGCCGAAGACTGCATGCTCAGCGCACTCGCCTTGACCCGTTCGCCGGCCGTGCGCGCCAGTTGATTGGCAAAGCGCATGTCCTCCTCGGTTTGCAGCACAGACTCGGTCAATTGCTCCAGCTTGACCTGCAAGCCGATTTTGTACGGTGACTGTTCTTTTTCAGGGTTCATAGCAGCGTCCATGTGTAGCTGAGGATCAGGCGATTTTCGTCGATGTCACTGCGGTAGTTGGAACGCGCCATCACGTTGCGCACGCGAATCCCCAGGCCTTTCAGGCTGCCGCTCTGCAGCACATAGCCAAGATCAAGATCGCGCTCGCGGTCCTTGCCCTCGAACCCTTGGCCGGTGTCGACGTTGTTGCCGGAGATGTAGCGCACGGTGCTGGTCAGCCCCGGCACGCCGAGCGCCGCGAAATCGTAGTCGTAACGCGCCTGCCAGGAACGCTCATCGGTGTAGGCGAACTCGTAGGTCGGCACCTCGTTGCCCAGCGGGGTGATGTTGGCAAAGACCCGCGGGAAGGCGCTGTCGCCGAACATGCCCTGATAACCGACATAAAACGTGTGACCGCCGCGCTTGGCCGACAGCAAGGAGAAGAACGCCTGGTTGTCGATATTGCCCAGCAGTTTTTTGCCGTCTTCGCGTGAATCGTAATAACCAAGGTTGGCGCCCAAGGTCCAGTCACCCAACGGCTCGCTGTGCTTGAGGCCGAGAAACCGCTGGTTGTAAATGTCTTCCAGTTGCCCGAACCAGGCGCTGACCGAACTGCGTTTATCGTTGAAGGCGTAATCGGCACCGGCGAAGTTGAAGCCGTCACTGCTGACCTGACGCTGCGGTACATGGCCGAGCATGGCTTGCATCTTTTCGTCGCCAGCCTCGTTGCGCAGGCTGGTCGTATTCAAGTGGCCACCTTGCAAGGTCAGGCCATTGATCTCGTTCGAGCTGATGCTTGCGCCTTGATAGCTGGGCGGCAGCAAACGGATATCGCTGAAGGCCAGCACCGGCAAATTGGGTTGCAACTCACCCACCTTCAGCTCGGTTTTGGAGTAGCGCACCTTCAGCGCAGCTTCGAGACGGCTGTAATCATTCGCCGCGCGCCCATCATCCTTTACGGGCAAAAGACCGGTGTTGACCCGGTCCGGACTGCTGTCGAGTTTGAGGCCGAGCAGGCCGATCACATCCACGCCAAATCCGACGGGGCCTTGGGTGTATCCGGATTTGACGTTGAGGATGAAGCCCTGTGCCCACTCTTCAGCCTTCGATTGCTTGTTCGCCCCGACGATGTCGGAAAAGTCCCGGCTGAAGTAGTAATTGCGCGCTTGCAAGGTGGCCGTGGTGTCTTCGATGAAGCCGCCCTCGGCGGCCATCACCCCACCGGAAAAACCCGAGACGACAGCCATGGACAACACTGAACCGGTTGTTGGAAGAATCTGTTTCATCGTTTTTTCTCTTATTTTTATTGATCGACAGGTTGAAGTGCTTCAGCCGCAGCGCTTTCGCGACGGGCGTTTAACAACAGGTGGGTGACCATGCCGAAAATCAGCCCCCAAAATGCAGCGGACAAACCAAACAACGACATGCCCGACGCGGTAGTGAGAAAGGTCACCAACGCGGCTTCACGATCGCTCGGCACGGCCATTGCGCCGGCCAACGACCCGGCAATTGCAGCGAACAGCGCCAGCCCGGCCAGGGCCGCGATCAGTTCCTTGGGGAACGCTGAAAACAACGAAACCAGCGTGGCACCGAAGATCCCCAGCACCAGGTAACACAGCCCGCCCACCACCCCGGCCACGTAGCGTTTGCCGGAATCCTCATGCGCCTCGCGGCCAGTGCAAATGGCTGCGGTAATCGCCGCCAGATTCAGCCCATGGCAACCGAACGGTGCCAACAGCGCCGTGCCCAACGCACTGCTGGCGATGATCGGCCCGGCCGGTGTTGCGAAGCCGCTGGCGCGCAGCACCGCCATGCCGGGAACAAACTGGCCGGTCAGCGCCACCATCACCAGCGGCAAGGCGATATTGAGGGTCGCGCTCAGGCTGAACGCAGGCGTGATCCACACCGGCGTGGCCAGACCGATCACCAACGCCTCGCCGTGTAAATCACCGGCGAGAAAAGCCATCGAGCAGCCCACCAGCAGCACCATCAACACCGCATAACGCGGCATCACCCGCTTGCAGATCAGGTACGTGGCAAACATCGCCAGCACCAACAACGGCTTGCCCTGCAACGAGACGAACAGCCCGGTGCCGAAGCTGAACAGAATCCCCGCCAGCATCGCCGCCGCAATCGCCGCCGGCAGTTTGCCGATGATCCGGTCGAACGCCCCCGACACCCCGACCAGAAAGATAATCACGCTGCTGACCAGATAGGCGCCCACCGCCTCCGGCATGGAGATCCCCGGCAGCAGCGCCACCAGCAACGCCGAGCCCGGTGCCGACCACGCGATGATCACCGGCACGCGGTAACGCAGGCTCAAACCGATGCCGAGCACTGCGCTGCCGATGGAAATTGCCCAGACCCAGGACGACAGCACTTCCCGCGACAGGTGTGCGGCCTCGGCGGCCTGAAAAATAATCACCAACGGACCTGCGTAGGAAATCACCGTGGCGATAAATCCGGCGACGGCCGCAGACAGGGAAAAGTCCTGGAAAAACGCTTTCATGAAACCTCGCCGCAAGACTCGTCAGGCGATCCGTGGCGCAGGCCCGGCCGCTCTTGTTCGGGAAAAAGGTGTGGTCCCGACCAGGCGACACGGCATTACGCCGCGTCGTCCGCCGCCAGGTTCAAGCGCTGGTCGGCGCCAGCGTCCGGGCAACACCTTTGGCGCTGCGCCGACTGCTGATGGCGAACACGGTCATGGCGATGGCAGCCACCGCACCGGGCAAGGCAAACGCCATGAAGTTCAGTTGCAGCGGCAGGCTGATCCCCAGCAAGGCACCGCCCAGCAGCGGGCCGACGATGGCGCCGTTGCGCCCGATGCCCGACGCCCAGCCCAGACCGGTGGAGCGAATGGTCATGGAGTAGAACTGCGCGGCGCAGGCGTACAACAGAATCTGCGAGCCGATGGTGGTAGCGCCGGCGATGGCGATCAGCAGGTACAACAGCGGCATCGGGCTGTTGAAACCCAGCAAGGTGATCGACACGGCAGCCATGGCGAAGAACACCGCCAACACGCGCGGCAGGTTGAGCTTGTCACCCAGGACGCCGCCACCGACCGCACCGAAAATGGCACCGAAGTTGAGCACCAGCAGGAACGACAAGCTCGACCCCAGGCTGTAACCAGCGTTGGCCATCAGTTTCGGCAACCAGGAACTCAAGGCGTAGACCATCAGCAGGCAGCAGAAAAACGCCAGCCACAGCATCAGTGTGCGCAGCGCACGCCCCTCGCGAAACAGCTGTAACACGGGGGTGCCGGTGCCCTTCACTTCGCTCATGTGCAGTTGATCGCTGGTTTGCGCGACGTACGCCGGGTCAACCCGTTGGAGGATGTTGCGCGCCTCTTCATTGCGTCCCTGGCGCAGCATGAAACCCACCGACTCGGGCAGGAAGTACATGATCAACGGCAACAACACCAGCGGCAGCACCGCGACGTAAAACACCGACTGCCAACCGAAGCTCGGGATCAGCACGATGCCAAGTCCCGCCGAGAGCATGCCGCCCACCGAATAACCGCTGAACATGATGGCGACCAGCGTGCTGCGGATTTTTTTTGGCGCGTACTCGTTCATCAGCGCCACGACGTTGGGCATCACCCCGCCAATACCCAGACCGGCAATGAACCGGCACAGGCCGAACTCGGTGGGGTTACGGGCAAAACCATTGAGCACGGTAAAACCGCTGAAGAGCATCACGCAGATCGTGATGGCTTTTTTGCGGCCGATCTTGTCCGACAGCGGACCGAAAAACAGCGCGCCGAACATCATCCCGAACAGTGCATAACTGCCCAGCGCGCCGGCTTGCAGGGGACTGAGCCCCCACTCTTTCATCAGCATCGGCAGCACCACGCCGTAGATCACCAGATCGTAACCGTCGAAAATGATGATCAGGGCACACCAGAACAGCACCATCCAATGGAAGCGGTTGAATCGTGCGTTGTCGATAACCTCATGTACGTCAATCTTGCGCATGGCATTTATCTCTTGTTGTTGTTTTTTTAAGAGCGTCGGTAAAGCGGCTAACGTCCCGTAAAGCCGAGGGTAACGATGCCAGGCACGGGGCAATAGCCGCTTTGCGCAGATCGCTATCCGTTTTGTGCAATGCCCTGAACCGGGCGCTGAATGAGGATTGTTGCGGGATTGACGCGACAGTCTTTTGCTCTTCTCCGACAAACTGTCTTCTTTGCGATCGCATTTGAACGCTAAGCTTGGGCCTATGGATGATTCAGATTATTTACGCCTGCTGACCATTGCGGCCGAGCAAGCCAACGCGTTCCTCTCCAATGCCCGCAAATGGGAGCGTGAGCGTTGGGTGTGCCAGCGCCTGCTGCAAGGCCTGAACATTCCCTATCGGGCGGACGAGTTCGCCCCCGCCGGAGAGCCGCCGGACGTGCTGTTTCGTGACGCCAGTTTCGAGGTGTTCTTCGTGCTCGACGAAGGCCGGCGCCTCAACGATGAATGGCGCGACGAGTTGCAACGCCGGCGCAGCGCCTTTTCCCTGAGCCAACTGGTGCGCCGCGAGGCCAAGCCCCGGCGCATTCCGGCCAATGAATTCCTGCTGAGGCTGGCACCGACCTTGCGCAAAAAAGCGCACAACTACAAAGAGCGCGGCATGGACCTTGGCGAGCTGGACATCATTGCGTTCGCCAGCCTCAAGCGCGAAGTGCTCGACCTCAACAGCCATTTCCCGCCGCCAACCGAATACCTGCGCCAGGGTTGGCGTTCGTTGTCGCTGGTCGGTCCGACGTTCGCCCGTGTGCTGTTCGCCCATCCGGATGCACCGGATTTCCTGCGCAGTAACCTGGGTCGCAGCATCGTCTTCGATGTCGGGATCAGCCTGTGAGTCCGTTGCAGGAGCTGATTACCGAAGTGCCGCAACAAGGCCGGGTCCGCTGGATCGGCGTGCGGCCGGAATCACGTTCACAGATGATCGAACTCGATGCGGTGGAGGCGCGGCTTGAAGCCGGCCTGACCGGTGATCACGCGCGTCCCGGTGCACGCAATGCACGGCAGGTGACGCTGATTCAGTGGGAACATCTGGCGGTGATCAATTCGCTGATGGACCGGCCAGAAGATAATCCTGTATTACCTGATGATTTGCGGCGCAACCTCGTTATCAGCGGTATCAATCTGTTCAGCCTCAAGGGTCGCCGCTTCAAAATCGGCCAGGCGATTTTCGAAACCACCGGCTGGTGCCAACCCTGCGCCCGCCTCGAAAACAACCTCGGCCCCGGGACCTTTCAGGCCGTTCGCGGGCATGGCGGAATCACCGCCCGAGTGTTACAAAGTGGAATCATTCGCCTGGACGACACGGTGAGCGTCGAGCCGATTCCTGCCAGCGGCTATGCTCCGTTCAACGCGGGCTAACGTGTTACACAGCAGCTCGCTTGTAGCTTCTACACATTCAGCAACGTCTACCCCTGACGAGGCCCGATATGACCAGCCGCCTGAACCCCGACGACCAGAAGCATGTCGAAGAGTACCTGCAACTGTCCCAGCACCGAGTCGAGCGCCGGCCTTTCCGGCCGTGGATGCTCCTGGTGGTGGTGTTGGCAGTGACCATTGGTCTGGGCCTGTTGAGCCGATTTATCAGTTACCTGACGCTATGAGCTGCCTCGCGCTCGCTCGGGTAATTGCACCGATTTCTTTTAGCCTTGCGAGATATCCCCATGACTCATCGTATTGTCATCGTTGGCGGCGGCGCCGGCGGTCTGGAGTTGGCTACCCGTCTGGGTAAGACTCTGGGCAAGCGCGGCACGGCCCGTGTGATGCTGGTCGACGCGAACCTGACCCACATCTGGAAACCGCTGTTGCACGAAGTGGCGGCCGGTTCCCTGAACTCTTCCGAAGACGAACTCAACTATGTTGCCCAGGCGAAATGGAACCACTTCGAGTTCCAGCTGGGGCGCATGAGCGGGCTTGATCGCGCACAGAAGAAAATCCAGCTGGCCGCCACCTACGACGAAGCCGGCGTGGAACTGGTGCCGGCCCGTGAAGTGGGTTACGACTCGCTGGTGATCGCTGTCGGCAGCACCACCAACGATTTCGGCACTCAGGGCGCGGCGCAGCATTGCCTGTTCCTCGACACCCGCAAACAGGCCGAGCGCTTCCATCAGCAGTTGCTCAACCACTACCTGCGCGCCCATGCGGGGCAGACCGACAAGGTTGAGCAGATCAGCGTCGCCATCGTCGGCGCCGGTGCTACCGGGGTCGAACTGGCCGCCGAGCTGCACAACGCCGCCCATGAACTGGCGGCTTACGGCCTGGACCGGATCAAACCGGAAAACATGCACATCACCCTGATCGAAGCCGGGCCACGGGTGCTGCCGGCCCTGCCGGAGCGTATCGGCGGGCCTGTGCATAAAACCCTGGAGAAACTCGGGGTCAACGTGATGACCAATGCGGCTGTCAGTGAAGTGACCGCCGACAGCCTGATCACCGCCGATGGCCAAGTGATCAACGCCAGCCTGAAAGTCTGGGCGGCCGGGATTCGTGCTCCGGGTTTTCTCAAGGACATCGATGGCCTGGAAACCAACCGCATCAATCAACTGCACGTGCTGCCGACCCTGCAAACCACCCGCGACGAGAACATTTTCGCCTTTGGTGACTGCGCGGCCTGCCCGCAGCCGGGCACTGATCGCAATGTGCCGCCGCGCGCGCAAGCTGCGCATCAACAGGCGTCGTTGCTGGCCAAATCGTTGAAGCTGCGGATCGAAGGCAAGCCTCTGCCGACGTACAAATACACGGACTACGGCTCGCTGATTTCGCTGTCGCGTTTTTCGGCTGTGGGTAACTTGATGGGCAACCTGACCGGCAGCGTGATGCTCGAGGGTTGGCTGGCGCGGATGTTTTATGTGTCGCTATACCGGATGCACCAGATGGCACTGTATGGCGCGTTCCGCACGGCGATGTTGATGTTGGGCAGCAAGATCGGGCGCGGGACGGAGCCGCGGCTGAAGCTGCACTGATACCCATCGACTGTAGGAGCGAGCCTGCTCGCGATAGTGGTCTGACATTCAGTACATCTGCTGGATGTTAATCCCTCATCGCGAGCAGGCTCGCTCCCACATTTGTTCTCCACCAACCTGCAGATCTGTGTCTCACTGTATCTCTCACCCCGATTCCGTCCCTTCCCTTACAAACTCCCCCCTTGCGCGACACAGTAGCGATACACCACGCCCGCTAAATGACCACACCCGAGCAAGGCACCCCGCCTGCACAGGTTATCGCCGCACTTACGTGGCGTCCTTTATCGAACGGTTGTGTCGTGCAACCCAGGAGATGTGAAATGTCCCGTACCCCTACTCCCAGCCAGAACACCATTGGCCTGCTCGGCGCCGTTCTGGCCGGTGGCATGATGTTGTCCGGCTCTGTATTTGCTTCGCAGCCGCTGACCCAGGGCTACCTGCTGGCCTCGGCCGAACAGGTCGTGAAAACCCCTGAAGGCAAATGTGGCGAAGGCAAGTGCGGCGATGAATCGATGGCTCGCACCGACACCGATGGCGACGGCAAGGTATCCCGTGCGGAATTCCTGAAAGTGGCGCCCAAGGCCGACTTCGACAAGATCGACACCAACCATGACGGCCAGATCGATGAACAAGAGGCTTTTGATAACGTGAAAGCCAACTACGAAGCCAATGGCAAAAAAATGCCAAAAGGCTTGTTCGAGCACCTGAAAGACAACAGCTAATCCCCAATAAAAAAGCCCCGCTTCTCGATCGAGAAGCGGGGCTTTTTTCATCCGGCGGACTTACACCTGAAAGCGCTGCACCATGCCCTGCAAGGCATTGGAGCGTGCGTATCAATCAAACGCCGTCGGAATTCCCCGACACCTGACGGTGCTGATGAATCAGATCGACAATCTGGCACTCGGGTGCGTAGCCGTTGACCGTATCGCACAACAGCGCGCGAACCTGCACATAGTCATCCTTCGCGACAGCCTTCAACAGCGTCGAAATCGCCAGCTTGAAGTCCTCCCACGGTAGGTGCTCCTCGTTGGCGCTCATGATCATCGAGTGTTCGGTCGGGGACACGTTGTCACCGATCAACAACTCCTCATAGAGCTTTTCGCCACGGCGCAGCCCGGTGAACTCGATCGCAATGTCCCCGTTGGGGCGCTCTTGACTACGCAGGGAAAGGCCGGACAGGTGAACCATCTTTTCCGCCAGGTCGGCGATCTTCACCGGGAGCCCCATGTCGAGCACGAACACGTCACCACCCTGGCCCATGGAGCCCGCCTGAATTACCAGTTGTGCGGCCTCGGGAATGGTCATGAAATAGCGGGTCATGTTCGGGTGGGTCACCGTAATCGGCCCGCCACTCTTGATTTGCTCGCGAAACAGCGGGATCACCGAACCGGACGAGCCCAGCACATTGCCGAAACGCACCATGGTGAACCGGGTCGTGTTGGCGCAAGGTGCCGTGAAGTGCTCACCCAGCAGCAGAGGATGGGACTCACGGCTGAGAGCCTGGAGTGTCATCTCGGCCAGCCGCTTGGTGCAGCCCATGACATTGGTCGGCCGTACCGCCTTGTCGGTGGAGATCAGCACGAAGTGCTCAACGCCCGCCTGCACGGCCGCCTGCGCGGTCTGCAAAGTCCCAAGGACATTATTCAGCACGCCTTCGGCAACGTTATGTTCGACGATCGGCACATGTTTATAGGCCGCGGCGTGATAGACCGTGTTCACGCTCCAGGTACGCATCACATCCAGCAGACGTTCACTATTGCGAATCGAACCGAGGATCGGCACCAGTTCCAGGTTCAGGCCCTCACTGTGGATCAACCTCTCCAACTCGGTCTGGATGCTGTAGAGATTGAATTCACTGTGTTCGAACAGGATCAGCGCCGTTGGCTTACTGGTGAGAATTTGCCGGCACAACTCCGAACCGATGGAGCCGCCGGCGCCCGTCACCATAACGACCTGGCCGCGGATACAGCGCTCGAAAAGCGCTTGCTGCGCCGCGACAGCGTCTCGCCCGAGCAGGTCGATGATATCGACTTCCTGCAGATCACTGACACTGACCCGGCCACTGGCCAAGTCCATGAAACCCGGGATCGTTCGCACATGCACCGGATAAGACTCAAGCGCTACCAGGATCTCACGGCGCCTGGCGCGCGACGCCGATGGAATGGCCAGCAAAACTTCTGTTGCGCCGGTATCCTCGATCAACTGTTCAATATCCGCAAACGGGTAAACCTTGAGCCCGGCGATCACCCGGTTCGCAACGCCCGCGTCATCATCGATAAAGGCGACCGGACGCATCGCCTTGCCCATGCGCAGTGCTGCCGCCAACTGGTTACCTGCCGCCCCGCCACCATAGATGGCGACCTTGGGAGCGTCATCGTCCTGGCGCAGGAAAGGGACATGCTGCCCGGCGAGAAACCAGTCGCCGAGAAAATACTGGCGCATGAACAAACGCAGGCCCCCGATCATCAACAAACTCAACCACCAGTAATTGATGATCAGCGAACGTGGTACCAGTACGTCAGGGCGGTACAAGTAGACGTAGACCGTCAACAGCAGCGCCGACAAGGTCACGGCCTTGAAGATACTGAGCAGGGCGTCATTGCCGAAATAACGCATCACCGCGCGATATAAGCCGAGGTGGATAAAGATGGGGATTGCGATGACCGGTGCGGCCGCGAACAACCAGGCATAAGCCCCGAAAGGATCCACCGGTCGGTCGATCCCCAGACGCACGACAAACGCCAGCCAGAGCGCAAGCCAGACCAGCACGATGTCAACCAGCAACTGCAAGACGCGCTTGTAGCTACGCGGCAGACTCAATAAACGCTCACGCATTACACGATTTCCCTTCGCTCGACTTTCTGCTTGCAATCCACCCGCTCCCTCTCACACTAGCTGCTCCAGAAAGTCTTTTGCGGTCTTTACCAACGCCCCATCCACGCCGATCGCCGGGGTCCATTCGAGCAACGCTTTGGTTTTCTCGATATCGACCTGCAGCGACCCACAGAGACGCTGGGACAGGGCCTTTTTCCCCAACAATTGCGCGGTGCGGCTCAACAACCACATCGGCACTGGCAACAAGTGCGCCGGCCGGCCCAAAGCCCGGGCCATACGTCGCAGCAGCTCGCTGGTGGACAGGTCCTCATCGTCACTCACCAGGAAAACCTGGTTGGCAGCGGCGGGATGTTGAATGCAGGTCGTAATCAGGTCGACCAGATTGTCCAATGCCACCAGACTGCGCTTGTTGGTAATGGCCCCCAGCGGCAATGGCACGCCTCTATTAAGCCAACCCATCATGCTGCGAAAATTGGCCTTCACCCCAGGGCCATAGACCAGTACCGGACGAATGATCACCACGTCCATCCCGGTTTTCGCCGCCAGGGCCTGCAATGCCTGCTCGGCCTCCAGCTTGGAGACGCCATAGGGATCCAGCGGAGCGGGTTGATCATCTGCCGTATAAGGGCGGCCGGGCAGCGTGCCTTCACCGTTGACCTTGATCGAACTCAGATAGATGAACCGCCGAACCCCGGACTGCGCTGCTTGCTCCGCCAGGCGTAACGTCCCCTGCACATTCGCCCGACGAAAAGCGGCCAGAGGATCGGCCTCGCTCTCGTTCATGACATGCACGCGGGCAGCACAGTGGATCACCACCTCGACGCCCTCAAGCGGCACCTGCCAGTCGGTGTCCGGCTCGAGTCCGGGCACCTGACACGCCTGCAGGCGAGGCGACGGCTGCAGCGGTACCTGTCGATAGACCGAACGCACTGCATACCGAGGGTCATCCAGCAGATGAGCCTGAACCGCAGCCCCGACAAAGCCGCTGGCCCCCGTCAAAAGGACTCGCATCATAGTGAGCTCAAGCCTTGTTCCACACCGTGCGATTGATGTAGTCGGTGTAACTCAGGACCACGCGAACCACCTGCAGCGAAACCGGCCCACCTTGATAGTCCGGCACCAGTGGCACCTTGCGCTGCTCGCGAGAATGCTGGCTGGTGACCACACGCACCGCATCCATCACGGAACCTCGCTTCAGGCCGCTCATGATCAGCGTGCCTTCGTCCATCCCCTCGGGACGCTCATGGGCATTGCGCAGGGTGACGGCAGGCAGGTTCAGCAATGACGCTTCTTCGGTGACAGTGCCGCTGTCGGAAAGCACGCAGAACGCCGACATCTGCAGCTTGATGTAGTCCAGCAGACCGAAAGGTTTGACGAAGCGGATCAACGGATGATCGAGCGATTCCCCCAAGGCTTCCAGGCGCTTGCGCGTACGAGGGTGAGTCGAAACGATCAGTGGAAAACCATAGTGATCGGCCAGGGCCCGCAGGGTGTCCAGCAAATCGCGCAGGTTGTCCGGCGTATCGACGTTTTCCTCGCGGTGGGCACTGACGATAAAGAACTTGTCCTGCTCCAGACCACTGCGTTCCAGTACATCGGACTGCTCGATCTTGGGCATGTAGTAGTCGAGGACTTCCTGCATGTGCGAGCCGGTCTTGATGATCGTTTCAGGGCGAATACCCTCGGCGATCAGATAACGGCGAGCATGTTCGGTCAGCACCATGTTGATGTCACTGAGGTGATCCAACACCTTGCGATTCAGTTCTTCAGGCACCCGCTGATCGAAGCAGCGGTTACCCGCTTCCATATGGAACACCGGGATCTTGCGACGCTTGGCGGCAATCACCGCAAGGCAGGTATTGGTGTCGCCATACAGCAGCAACGCATCAGGCTTTTCCAGCTCGAAGATTTCATCCGACTTGGCGATGACTTCGGCGATGGTCTTGGCGGCCGTATCGCCGGCAGCACCGAGGAAATGATCCGGCTTGCGGATCTCCAGGTCATCGAAGAACACCTGATTGAGTTCGTAATCGTAGTTCTGCCCGGAGTGCACCAGGACATGATCGACCTGGCGATCCAGTTCAGCGATGACCCGGCTCATCTTGATCAGCTCGGGACGTGTGCCGACCAGCGTCATGACCTTAAGCATCAAGTTGCTCCTTGATGTAATCGAGTTTCAGCAACAGCTCCTTGATACCCGGTACATCCAGGCGCTCGGTATTGTGCGAGGTGTAGTCGTCGAACTCGGATATACGCTCCTCGCCCTCGACGAAGTACTTGTTGTAGTTCAGGTCACGGTTATCAGCCGGAACCCGGTAGTAACGCCCCATGTCCTCGGCCTTGGCCATTTCCTCGCGGGAAACCAGCGACTCGTAGAGTTTCTCGCCGTGGCGAGTACCGATTACCTTAACTTCGTTGCTCTTGCCGAACAGTTGCTTGAGCGCTTCGGCCAGGTCGCCGACTGTCGAGGCCGGGGCTTTCTGGACGAACAAATCGCCTTGCTGGCCGTGCTCGAAAGCATGCAGAACCAGATCAACCGAATCTTCAAGCGACATGAGGAAGCGGGTCATTTCCGGGTCGGTCACCGTCAACGCGCCACCCGTGCGAAGTTGGTCAACGAACAACGGAATCACCGAGCCGCGCGAGGCCATGACGTTGCCATAACGGGTCGCACAAATGACCGGGCCATTGGCCGGGATCATGCGCGACTTGGCTACCATCAACTTCTCGGCCATCGCCTTGGAGATGCCCATGGCGTTGATCGGATAGACCGCTTTGTCAGTGCTCAAGACCACAACCCGCTGCACACCGGTGGCGATGGCGGCATTCAGCACGTTCTCGGTGCCCAGCACGTTGGTGCGCACCGCTTCCATCGGATAGAACTCGCAGGACGGAACCTGCTTCAGCGCCGCGGCATGAAAGATGTAATCCACACCGACCATCGCCTGGGACAGACTGTCGTAATCGCGAACATCGCCGATGTAGAACTTGACCTTGTCATTGGCCAAGGCGATACGCATGTCTTCCTGCTTCTTCTCATCACGGCTGAAGATGCGAATCTCGCGCACAGCGGTATTGAGAAAACGCTTGAGGACCGTATGGCCGAAAGAACCGGTGCCACCGGTGATCATCAATACCTTGTCGTCGAACATGTAAACCTTCCGAATTTGTTAGCGAGTGGCGTGCATCAGCTCGATGAGCCGGGACCAGGTTGGGGCTTTGTATCCAGTCGCCTGAGTGAAACGTTCGCTGTTGAGCGAGCGATCGATCACTAATGCAGCGTCTGGGCGGATCTCGATGGACTTGCCATATTGGCTGGCAATCAGGGTCAACAGATCCAGCTTGGCAATCGGCTCTGCGGCGACATGATACAGGCCATTGAGCTCCGGGTGAGGCAGGACGAAGTCTTTCATGACCCGAGCCAGCTCAGCGGTGGGCAACCCGGAGAAAATAGCCTGGGAAAAACCTCGCACACTGCCCTCCTGCGCCAGAAACCAGTCCACCAGCGAGTGATTGGAATTCAACTCGTGACCGATGATCGAGGTTCTCAGGGTGATCGCATTGGGTAGATCGTGCAGTTCGCCGATGTACTTGGACTTGCCGTACAGATCCTCGGCATCCGAAACATCGCTTTCCAGATAGCCGCCTTTACGTCCGGAGAAGACGCAATCGGTGCTGATATGGATCAGACGCGCGCCACTCAAGGTGCAGAGCCGTGCGAGTCGATGCGGCAACATGGCGTTGATCGGCAGCGCTGTCAGCGGATCCTTGGCGTCGGCCAGTTGCTTGATCAGCCCGACGCAGTTGATGACGACGTCTGGACCTACCTTAGCCAAAACCGCCACAAGCGCGTCCTGGTCCAGCACATCGACCCCCGTCAAAACTCGCTTGCAATCGGATGCAGGAAAATGCTTGAGCGTCGCGGAAGTACGCAAAGTCCCCCACACCTCATGCTGAGAATCTTGGCTGAATGCTTTGAATACAGCGCTACCAAGCATTCCGGTAATACCCAACACTAATATCTTCATTATGCCAATCAGATCCAAACCTTGAATTAATCCAGCTCACTGCGTGCTGGGGCCACCGTTTTGATTTGACAGAATCGCTCACCAATGTATTAGCACAAAAAACTGACGCCCCCAGAAAAAACAACTCCAGAGGGTCATATTGTCCGGCAGCAGACGAAAATTAGCACTCATCTCAAAATAATCAGCAAACGAAAGTAGCTAAACGCCCATCGCTATTACACACCCGACAAAAGATACGAAAGTCGGTCCCACACCTGAGCGCTGGCGGACTGAAGTACAAGAATCAGCCCTGCAGCAACTCAACCAGACGACGGGTTTGCCGCCCCATTTCAAAATGCTGATCAAAATAGTTACGACCGGAGCGCCCCATTACCTCTCTCTCGACGTCACTGAGCCCTTGCATCTTGCGAATGGTGGAAACCAGCGGAAGTACCTGCTCTGCAGGAGAGGATAGGCCCGCACCAGCCTCCTGAACGATTCGAGCCCCCTCACCGTTCAAGCACGCAATGATAGGCCTTCCAGCAGCCAGGTAAGACTGGATCTTGCTTGGAATGGTCTGGGAGAAAATGCTCTCATCATTAAGGGAAACCAATAACGCTGAGGAGCGCGCGAAAATTTCCGGCATTGCTTCAACAGGAAAGCGGCCAGGTAGAATCAGGTTTTCCAGTCCGTGTACCTGCTTCTGCTCCTTGAGCCACTCCAATCGGCTACCACTGCCAACCAGCACCAGATAAACATTGTCATCACGGAGCTCTATTGCAGCCTGCAGAAGCGTGCCCAGCGCCTGGGCAGTCCCGAGATTGCCGGCAAAAACGACACAGAAATTACGCTCCAGAATCACAGACAAATCATGAGGAATCGGCACCGCGACCTTGGGTGCTTGGACGTCTACAGAGTTGGGGTAGTAGACAATTTTACTCCGGGATGCGTAGTTGGCGACAGGTTCAATAAAAGCATGAGACTGAACCAACAGTTGATCGCAGCAGGCATAAATCCCCCTGACCATCCAGCCAACTATCCTTAGCAAATACCGATTCTTTATAAACCCTGTTGCGGAAAGACTCTCAGGCCAAAGATCCTGTACCCACAAGGCAAGAGGCGCCTTTTTCAGCCACTTGAGCGCAATCGCAGGAATAGCCTGGGTGATAGGGGACGGGGCAAAAATCAGGATGGCGTCGAACTTTTTCTTTCGCAGCAACCAAGGAAAAAAGAACAAACCACTAAAAACAAATGAAAGATAGTTAAGAGCCATGTTTTTTGCGCCGCCGTCACCTCGCGGCCATAAAGGTACTCTAACAACATCAACTTCCCCAATGTAACGCTCACGCTGACACCCCCAAGCGCGATACCCCGGAAATATCTTCCCATCCGGATAATTTGGTTTACCTGTAGCAACTACGACCTCATGCCCTTGAACTACAAGTGTTCGCACTACATCACTGATAATGAAATTTTCAGGACTAAAGTATTGGGAAAAAATTAATAGCTTCAAAAAATTCACATTCTATTGATTGAAATGAGTGCCTGGGTTTTAGAGCTCTACCTCAGAAATACGCTCACATTTTGACAGTGACTGTTATCCCCTGCAAGGTGTAGGCCTGACCATCCCCAACCATGACAAGAGGTGACGACGCTACATGGTGGTGCTAGCCACACTGTCAAAGCGGTGCATGAACTGCCTTTCCACACACCACTTATGCCGCCCCACCACATCCTGTGAATAGGCGTAGGACTTTTTCTACATGACTACTCGCCTTTGTCAAACGAGCGGATCAGGCCGGCATACTGAAGAGCTTGAGCCTGACGAGATAATCCTTGAGAAAATTCCGAGAAAACGTCTTCTTTACGAATGTAAAAATCTGAACGGTTTAGAACATCCAGAAAAATCTCTTCTGTATCCCCGACAACATTCCCCTCACTTGCGCGACGCAATAGAGAGCCCGCCAAGGTCTCAGCTGATATATCAGCTAAAACGGGCCGCCCGGCTCCTATATACTCGAACAATTTTGTCGTCAATATACCTTGCGCACTTAAAGATGCCTTCGATGACGTTTCAGCAAATAGAAGATAATCCGACTCGACCATTAACTGCAGAGAACTCAGGTAAGGCACCCCTAAATTAAAACAAAAAGCCGACAAAATAGATGGATAACCCCTAGTTATCGCCTCTCTCACAAGATCTGAACCACCATAATATTCAACACTAATACTTTCGAAACGCGACGGGTTTTCTTCCTTCAAACGAACCAGAGCTCTCATGAAGTTATACGGTATCCTCCCAGGATAGACGAAACCCATGTAACGAATCCTGACTTTTTCTGGCGATTGCTCTACAGCTCTTGAGCGAGCGACCTCAAGGACTTGGTGATCGTAACCATTCATGATTACCGACACCTCAGGCTTCATCGCCTTATAGTAAGACGCCATCGGCTCCGAAATTGTAACTATGTGATCAGCACTTCGAACCAACCACTGATCAACGCGACGTTCCAGCCATTTGGCGAAAGTACCTCCTGGCATTCCATGACACTCACTGAATTGATCTCTATAATCCAAAACACAAGGAATATTAAATCTCTTCTTGCAAAAAACCGCGGCCAATAGCATGGACCATGGCGGAGAGGATCCTATAACAACATCTGCAGTAGACAGCGCCTGGCGAGCACGCTTGTCGAGCACTGGGCTCAAAAATGAAAAAGCGAAAAGTAGCCTTGGATCTGGTATCTGACCAAAATACCTCTGAACACGATTTTTTAATCGCCGATGCCAAGAAGGTTCTACCACATGCATAGACTCAAAGGAGGCACTGACCTCAATCGACTGGGAGCGCCGACCGAAGGCATTGAGCTCTATAACATTGACACCGCTTGGAAGAGCCTCTGTAAACTTACCATCTGCAGAAGTTTTTTTTGTAGTAATTACCGTAACGGCATGGCCTGCTGCAGCCAAATACTTTGAGATAGCCTCAATTCGCTTCGCACCAGCACTGTTAACCGGTGGAAAATAATGCACAATAAAAACTATTTCCATCTACGGCAGCCATTTCCAAATAGAAACTAGAGGTTTTTTTCGACTCCGCCACTCTAACGAAGCCCCTGAAACCTTGTCAATGACACAACAGGCCGCGGCATCTTTACTTGCCCTGACTCTGAGCCAGCAACCCCTCGACAATCTTAACTGCACAGCGCCCATCGCCATAGATAGACAGATCGAAGCTGAGTTCTCTAACCGTCCTTATCGCCTTTTCAATCAAATCCGGGTTTGCACCTGTAAGCGTATTAAAACCACCCTCAACCAGTTCAACCCACTCGGTTTCGTCTCTCAACGTTACGCAAGATTTCCCATGAAAATAGGCCTCTTTTTGAACTCCACCGGAGTCGGTGGCTATTAACTTGCAGTTCGCCTCTAACCAATTCATTTCAAGGTAGCCTACCGGCTCCACCACATGTATATTCTTCGGGATCTTAATATCTAACTGCCCAAGCTTATTACGAGTACGCGGATGCAATGGTAAAATTATTGAACTGTCAGACCTCTCTAGACCATCAATAATACCCTGCATACGCTCAGCAGAGTCGGTGTTCTCGGCTCGATGCACAGTACAAAGGACAAAGCCATTAATCGTGAGGGAGAGATCATCAAACCAACTTGGTTTACGTGCATGCCCACTATAATAATGAGTAGCATCACACATCACATCACCGACAACACAGATTTTACTTTGAGATATCCCTTCCCCCTGCAAATTCTGAAGCGCTGCTACCGTCGGCACAAACAACTTGGTCGACAGATGATCTGTCAGGACCCGATTGATCTCTTCCGGCATGCGTCTATTGAATGATCGAAGCCCTGCCTCAACATGAGCAACGGGTATATGTAGCTTTGCAGCCGCCAAAGCCCCTGCCAATGTGCTATCAGTATCACCATATACCAGGACCCAGTCAGGCTTGACCTTCAACATCAAACCTTCAAGCTTTTCAAGCATCCGCCCAGTATTTTCACCATGGCTACCGCCACCAACACCGAGATTGTAATCAGGGCGAGGAATATTCAGCTCTTCAAAGAAAATGTCCGACATATTGGCATCATAATGTTGGCCTGTATGTACTAGAATCTCAGTTATCTGCGACGGATACTCAGCAAAAGCCCGGGATACTACAGCAGCCTTGATAAACTGTGGGCGCGCGCCAACAACCGATAATACTTTCACACCACTCCCCTCCTAACAGCTAGAAACCAAATATTTCTTAAAATCATTTGGTACCTGGATAACTTACGGAAACCTTGCCAGAAAAATTTTATGGAGCGCACCTGGCCCAAAAATCCACCTAAAAACGGCCCAAACATAAAATCTTACGCCTGCCAACAGAGAAAGTCACTCGACTTGTAAGACGCGACATCTCACCAGCGCGAAAGCAATCCGGAGAGTACGCTCGCAGGCGGATATAGGGTCATTGAGCACTAGTGTTTTCACCTCTAAAATTGATAAAAATAGACAGTAGAACGCCCCAGAGGAAAAAAGTCATAATTCCCGGATAGGGTTGCCGCATACCTACTTTCAACATATTGTCGGCGAACAATAGAAATAGCACAACGCCCGTCACGCCAAATACTTGGGGAGAAGCGCAGATTCTGGAAATATTGCGTATCAAACGGTGGACAGTAAAGACTACCAATCCTAGCAGAGGCAAGGCCGCCAAAAACCCAAAATTATAGATAAAATCAAGATAGTAATTATGTGCGCTAGGGAATTCCTTTCTATCTGGCGCAGCGACATGCCCCAACCAAAATGAACTAACGTTATCGAATATACCAGACAGGTAAAACTTCCAGTACACCCACCGTTCCGTTCGATTATTAAGCCCTTCCAGCGACACTCTACTACCCAGCAAATCAAACCCCAGTTTCTTGGCGAGAAACTCAGGATCCACCAAAAAAACGATCCCCACAAACATACTAAAAAAAACAACCAAAGCTACGAGCATTCCGTAGCGGACGTTTTCCCGAAAAAATAAATTACGCAATAAATAAGCAAGTGTTCCGACCACCATCAAGCCACAAGCCAGTAATGAGACCGAAAATGATACATAAAGCCCCATAATTCCGGATAACAAAACAAGGCCAGGACGATACGCTGACGCCTCCTCACTCAGAGAAAATAAAGCGATCATGAAACCACCAGCAAAAATGACTGGAACATACTGTAAGTGCTGATATATACCAAACACATAAACCGATGGTGAAAGAAAGGCAAGACCTTTGCTAAAGGTCGATAAAATCTCCAACGGCACGACAACCAACAATATAAAGAACATAACCCTGGACATACAAAGAACAGACCCCCTCCTCAACCCAAATTGCTGTCCGAGCACCAGTGCAAATAACGGGAGAATATACTGAACAAGTAAAACCAGCTTTAACTGAACCTCAGCATCATGAATTTTCGCCAACAATAAACTTGTAAACAACATCCCCAAGAACAGAAAAAACACGACAATCAGTGTTAGCCGAGCCTTCGAATATCCTCCCAACAAAATAATGCCGGCATAGCATGCCAGCACCGATACTGGAATTGGCAACAGCGCTAGCTTTCCGCCGCTTGAAAAGTAATCATCACCTTGATAAATCCCTCCGGACAATTGAAAGAACAAAGGGAAAAACAATAAAAAAACCACCCCCAGCAGCATCCATCGCTCCGTCGGAGCGGATTCTTTATAGTTCAAAATCCCACCTCTTTCACTAAAATAGAACACCCATGACAGTATCGCACTGAGCAGATAAAGCACGACCAAGGAGGAGACACCCAAGCCGTAATAGAGAAATGGGATACAGCCAACCAGCAATATATTGGCCAGCAGATCGGAGCCAAAAACATCCTGCCCCTCACCCAGTTGCAAAAGCCGCAATCTTACCTCTTGAGCTTTTACCATAATAGCCCCGCCCATAAGCGAGCAGCCCACGGCATACCAGAACAAAATATCCTTTCCAGCCCACAACAGCGCTCCCGGCCGCAGCAATGCAACCCCTAGGATCAACAGGCCAACCCCTAACGAAAGTCCGACTGTTAAATTAACTAAACGAAAAATTATATGGCCAGAACCTTTTGAATACTTCTGGCTGTGTACCAACGTCGGTCCCAGCGCTTGGGAGAACACTGCTCCTAGAATACCGCCGATAGCAAAAGCTGAGAAAAGATCACCCGCGACTTGTCTTCCAGCCAACAGAACGATAAAGAGCCTGAAGACATAAACTGAAACACCAATCACCGCAGTCGATCCAAAGTGAGGCAACAGAAACGTCAAGCGCGGATGTTTGCTGGGAGGTTTTTTGAACGCCGCTGCAAACATACTCAAACGAATGCACCAGCAGAGCGGCGATACGGCCCATATAGCTACTACCCAGTAACCAACGGAAGTTTCAAGAGAGAGCGCCACCAACACTAAAATACTGCTAAGCCCTTGAGTTAAAAAAGAACGTAGTGCCTGCTCGGGGCGATGCTCATGCTCCTGCTCACAAAGAAAAATTTCTGCTAGCCACTCGCATGCACGACGCGCAACCAACAGTAGAACCATCAACCAATCCGATGCGACCAAGCCAATGCTTAGCATAAATGCCAGCACACAGAGCGGAAGCACTAAAAAACAGCGTAATCGTAATAAATATGCGCTGTCTACTTGCTTATGCCTACTCAGGATAAGGCTCCGGGCATTTCCGGAAAATGAGTAAAAAAGTGCCACTGTTGCACCATGAACAATACCAAAATCAGCAGCCAGCTCTGGCCTGCCAAACAGGCTCAAACCAATCATTACCAGCATCATGGAAAATGTATTCGCCATAAAGGCAGCTGGAAAAATAAATATTTTACTCATTGTTTTTATGCTCAAACCACCGACCCCATTAAACATCAAAAACCAACTTGGCACTCAAATCCTACTCACCAGCCTGACCAACCAACACGTTGCTTTTTAAGAATCACTACATATCCTGATAAAATAACATTAAATATCAATATGCTATCCATCAGATAAAATTTCCCATACTTTAATACGACACCTTACCCCTTCCTCACTAAAACCTCACTCATACTAAACCTGAACCAACCTCCCTCTCCACTGCCCCTACATCTTGCGAAACAACATATTTCATGATGTCACAATAGTTGCAAGTTCATCACTCCCTCGTATCTGAGGGGCTATTGAGTCTTGGTCCTTCCTGATATCGGTTTGATATCTAATCCTGCTGATCCGTCAGTGCTGGAAATATCCTGCACAGAGAATAAATTGACGGTGACCTGGTACACATAACCCTGAATTTTCGTACAGATATGACCAAGGTCCCGCTGCATTTCAGATCTGCTGCGCTCAAAGGCCTGTAGTTCAGTGCCCACAACTGATGGTGGCCGACGGACGCAAAGACGGAGCTTTAGGTACGTTTCCAATTGAGCACTTGGTATCACCAAAGCACAGAACGAGTGTAGCTCATCAGGCGAAAACATTATTTTCGGGACGCCCAAACGGTCGTGCCCAAGATCCAGTATCAATCAAGAAAATGACTGTACCAGCGACAGAAATTGATCCAACGCCAGACCTGCCAGGAAAAAGGCTTTTTGCCAGCCATAATCAACTCAAATTCACGCAACACCTCGACCTGATCGAAAAATGGTAATTTCAAGTCGACTCGCAACCAACTACGAATCGTGTCCACCATTGACGTCAGCCAAACCTGTTCCGGGGTGGAGAAACCAATCTTGTCACGGCGATCCAAAATGTCATCGGGTACTATTCCCCGCATTGCGGCACGGAACACAGACTTTGTCTCCCCTTGGGGAGAGATCAGATAGGACTCTGGCAACGAGAGCAAAAGATTCACCATATCCAAAGTAAGGAAAGGCACCCTGCTTTCAACCGAAAAACGCATGGAGTTGCGGTCACCTTGACGCAACAGAGAAGGCAAGCCACGCCTCGTCAACGAAAGCGCCAACTCGGCCATCACACGTCTGCCGGACTCGCTCACGTCAGAACGCTGAAGCGGATAACGCTGGATAACACCCCGTGCGACAAGCGACTCACTTTTGATCCAGGTAGGTAGCGCGTTCATGCCGTTTAATGATCGTAACGCCTGGTTTAACGCCCCCTGGGTCATTTCAGCCACGCATCGCTTCGCTCCCCCCATCCGGCTACGTCCAGGCCACTTGGACCATTCATCAAGGAAGCTCCATGCCTCAGAGAAATGCCCCTTTTCAATCAGGCTCCGCAGACGTTGTCCTGGATACCCGCTGTAACCGGCGAGCATCTCATCGGCCCCCTGACCATCCAGGGTAACAGTAACTCCCTGCTCCCTGGCAAGCTGAAATACCCGGTACTGAGCATAAATGCTTGTACTACCGAAAGGCTCACCTTGCGCCAGGATCATTGAGTCCAGATCGCGCGCAAGCTCATCAGCATTGACGACCATTTTGTGAGGATTCGCCCCGACATGCTCATTGACCCTATCAACCCACATTTCCTCACTTACATCACTCCCCCGGGCGATGTAACTGAAGGTATTGATCGGCAAGCTCGGCTCGACATGGCGCATTGCACATACCACAGCAGATGAATCAATGCCCCCGGACAATGCAGCCCCAATCGCTACATCGCTGCGCAAGTGCAGACGAACACTCTGCAGAAACTGCTCCCTGACAAGCTCCGAGGCATCAGCAAAGCTGAGATCCGTACGCTCTGCGATAGACGGCACCCACCAACGCTGCGGCTCGCTCACCGAGCCGGTTTTGAGGTCAACAGTCAACAAATGGCCCGGCAACAGGTGCAAGACGCCGTCAAAAAAAGTCCTGGGTCCACTGTCATAGTCGCCGTGAATCAGATAGTCGTAGGCTCGTTGCCAGTCCAACGCCACCTTCTCCCGCTTCAGCGCCTTGATCGCCGACACCTCAGAGGCGAACAGGAACGCGCCCTGCTCCTGACTATAAAAGAAAGGCTTGATACCAAAGGCGTCACGCACAGCTGTCAAGGTTCCGGCCATCTGGTCGAACACCACAAATGCGAACATGCCAGTCAGACGTGATAGACATGTCCTGCCCCACTGCCACCACGCGGCCAACAGCACTTCGGTATCAGAATCGGAAACAAAGCGATGCCCGAGGGCCCGGAGCTCCTCGCGCAATTCCCGATAGTTGTATATCTCACCGTTGAAAACGATTGAGAGCGCTCCATCAGCCGTATGCATCGGCTGATGCCCAGCCGATGAAAGATCGATGATCGACAGGCGCGTATGCCCCAGGCCAACGACAGCGTTTGCAGTATCAAACAGCTCGTACCCATGATCGTCCGGACCTCGCCGACGCATGGCGGTAAGTGCCTTTGCCAGGCTGTCATCCACCAAGGATGACCGGACCGGCCACCACCCCCCTGCAATACCGCACATGGCTATCCAATCTCCAGAAACAAGGCAAATACACCAGCAGAATCACACATTAGACTGCCGACCAAAACGCTGACGAACCTGCATCAACAGCGCACGAATATCTGCAAGCGGCAGTAGGCCACTCGCGATCACGACGATGAGCAGTGCAATCAGCAGTAGCGACTTCAACAACAAGGTCAACGGCAAGTAGAGTTCAAGTCGATCCAATTGCGCCCCCACCAACGCACAAGCGATGAAGGCCGCTACGCCTGACAGACTGGCCCGCCAATCGTAGGGAATCCGGTAGAGTCGCTGACTAATCAAAAGCCAGGCCAGGAAAAAAACCAGCGCTGCCAAAAGTGTTGCCACTGCCGCACCCGACACACCCCACAATGGAACCAGCAGCCAATTGCCGACAGCACTAACCGTAGCGGACAACAGCGTCACCCAAAGCTGCCAGACGGTTTTCTTCTCGATAGCAATACCCGGTGCGAAAATATACATTTGGGATAAAAGCAGGGCAGGTGCCAGAAAAACCACCAGGGACGCACCTCCGAGGTATTCAACTGTCGCGAATACGGTTAGAAGTTCACGTGCAAACACCGCCAGAAACAGGCAGCCGGCCAGCGCTACAGCTGTAAACCAACCAAACAGTCGGGCAATCTGGCGTGGGGTCTCCGGTTCACGGTAATGCTGGTAGACCAGCGGCGTCAGCGCTGCCTGGATACCGAGAATCAGCAAGGCGGAAAGACCAGCAATACGGTTGCCAATGCCGAACAAGCCCACATCCTCTAGCGAGCCAAAATGGATCAGCGCAACGCGATTGATATAGAGGCTGACAAAGACGGCCAAGCCCGCCGGAACCAGAGGTACGGAAAATTTCAGCATCGCCACTAGCCTGTCGACATCGAAGGAAAAGCCGAAGGTAGCGCGCAGAAGCCAGAGACAAATCAGGACGGAACACAACGCAGCCATTAGCTGACCCAGCATCACCCCTTCCAGCCCCTTGCCAAGCAACAAACAGAAGACCACGGCAAAGACCAGCGTCATCACCGCATAGCAAAAACTGACCATGGCATAAGTCTTACTACGCAACTCCCAGCGAAACTGATTGAGTAGCAAGTAGTAGACGCCATTGATAGCGATAAACCCCAACCCCAAGCGAAAAGCGTTCAGGTAGGCCACATCGCCGAGAATCAACAGGTTGAGAGGTGATGACGCCAGCATCCCTACCAGCAGAAACACACCGTACATGCCGAAGGTGAACCAAAAGGTCGTACTGGCAAGCTTACGACGCTCAGACGGCTCTCCGGCGTCTCCCCAGTAGCGCGCCAATCCCTGCGAAACCTCTAGTGCAACGGACAGATTCACCAGCGCGCCAAAGGTGATAAGCAAGTCGAAAGCGCCATAATCACCGGCCGAGAGTACCCGCGTATAAAGCGGTAATAAAAAGATAGCCAATCCCTTGGATAAGATTGACGCCAGGCCGTAGATCAAACTGTCACGCAATGCGGCCTTAAGCACAGGTGCTTACCTCAAAATTTATAGAAAGCATAGCCTCAAGACTTACGATCCGGTGAAACACCACTCGCAAGATAACGAAGTGCCTCTTCAAGCTCCGGCTTATCGGAGACATGTAGATCACCCGGATCCTGTGCTAACAGACTGGCGACCAAGCGTTGCACCCGCTCGCGCGGGAGACCACAACCTCCTACATAACGAAGAACGTGTGGATCGCACCACCAATGAGCGGGAACATCACCATTAAGTAGAGCCTGATAACGCTGGGCCACGACCCTAGCATTCCAGCGCTCATTGACGAAACGCCGAGCCCGCTCTCCCAACTCCACCCGTAGTGCTGGATCAAGAATCAGGCGTTCAATCGCAGCCTCTAACTCGTCGGGTGTTACGAACAGGCTCGGAGGTATGTCATCTTCCGCCACATACTCCTGCACTTGGGCGGCAAAATAACCACCGACCACGGCCGGCCTACCAAGAAACGCCGCCTCGGTGGCAAACGCCGCAAGCGGTGTATCGGCATACAATTGGTCGACAACAAAATCGCAGTTTGCCAGCTCCTCCAGTACGCGTTCGTTAGACATACCTTGAATCTTCACCAGTTCAATCAGATGCCCCTTTTCCTGCAGTCGACCTATTATCTCAATGATCTGTGGTGAGCCCTTGACCAACGGATTGGATGGAGCATGCAGAATGCGCACCTTGCCATCACCCTCCCGCGGCGGACCGGGCTGAACACTCAGCTCTTTTGGCAGACCCATGGCGAACCAATTGATATAAGGCTTCTCATGGAACTGTGCACTAGCTGGTGAGTTAACTAAGTAGTCGGCATAGCGCTCGTGCAACTGGATGCGCCGCTTTCTTTTACGGGTCACAGCCCGCAGCAGCCTCTGCGCGGGCAAGGTATCTTCGACCGTACCGGGGAACCGGCCACCGTCCATATAGGGCGGCCGGGAATCGCTGCCGACGTAGATAAAAACCACTCGCTTCCCCAGGCGCCGTAGCAACCAGAGTTCGAAGCGGGAATTGGTAATGGTCTGGCCATAGATAAACAGGAACGCATCAAACTTGAACAATACGCGGGCAAACACAAGCCAGGCCCAAAGACTATGTGCCGTTACCCAAAAAACCTTACGCACAAGCTGAGCAGAAGAAGCTGAGACACGTGCAGATCCCAGACGCTGCCATACTTGAAATAGCCAGTTTGTTGGTGCGGACTGCTCATAGGCGAAGGGGTGAGGCATAGAAAGTACTACGCAAGCATCTACCCCAAGCTCCCGCAAACCTTTTGCCAGTCCGCTCGCAATGCCAGCAATTTCTTGAGGCCCGATACAAACTCTCAACGCAGACTCGCCCCACCCAGAAAAATATCAAAAGATCGAAACAACAACAGACGAACGATGGAAACCCCAAAAGAGATTACTTCCCTCTTCCTGCCTTAAATTACATAACCACTAACTTAGGCAAGATATGTCTGGAATCACTCCAACACTCCCTTTACTGCCTCTGCCACCGCATCGACGTCAAGGCCGGTGAAACACGGGAAGGTGATTGTAGTGGCTTCCAGCGCTGTTGAGATGGGCTGCGGACTGTTGTATTTTTTCAGGAAATAACTTCCTGAACTCAACGCGTATGTACCGATAGTGGTTTCCACTTGACCTCGCAACCTGGTAATCAAACCGTCGCGGGCGCAGCCTTCTGGGACCTTGAACACCATCGATTGAACATTGTAGGTGACAGATGAACCAACAGCCTGAACAACAAAACCCATTGGTTCAAGAAGCGCGATGTAGCGATCTCGAATGCTATTCCGCTGACGAATGATTTCATCGATCTTGGCCAACTGTTTACGCCCCATGATGGCTTGAAGCTCGGAAAGGCGGAAGTTGTAGCCATAGTCAACAAAGTCCAGCGCCACCCCCTTCATCCCCTGAGCACCATGAGCCAGCTTGACCGACAGCCATTCCGCCCAATCGTCACGGTTGGTAGTAATGGCGCCCCCCTCTCCGGTGCTGATGAGCTTACGCGGATGGAAACTGAAACAGGTCAGATCGGCGATGGAGCCACAACGCACGTCATGCTCCGAACTGCCAATCGCGCAGGCTGCATCCTCGATCAGCGGAACACCACGCTCGTTGCAAATGCGTTTGATCTCAGCCATACCAGTCGGATTGCCCAGTGCGTCGACGATGATTACCGCCTTGGTTCGCGGCCCGATCAAGGCCTCCAACACTTCAGGCCGCATGTTGAAGCTTGCCGGGCATACATCGGCAAACACCGGACGCGCCCCAAGATCCTCGATTACGTTCGCCGATGCAGGGAAGGAAAAATCGGAGACGATGACTTCATCTCCCTCGCCGATACCCAGCAGCTTCAGACAAACCCATAGCGAGGTAGTCGCCGAGGTAGTCAGGAAGGCATACTTGGCACCAGTATAGGCCGCCAGCTCTTGACGAAAGGCCTCCACTTGCTGGCCCCGAGTGAAGATGCCGCTCTCGAAAACCTCACGGAATTCAGCCTCGACCTCATCAAACGCTATGTAGGGTTTCATCAAACGGATCTGACTCATGAGCGCTCACCAATTCGTTGCTTGTACCAGGACAAAGTGTCGTTCAACCCCTTCTCGAAGGACGTCAACGAATACTGGATCAGGCCTTTGACCTTCTCGTTGCTCGCATTGTGACAGAGCACATCCGAATGGCGTGCAGGCTTGCGCAGGATCTCACCGCTATAGTCGAATGCCTTGCAGATGCGCTCAACCAGCTCCGTGATCGAAATCTGATTGTCCGTGGAGATGTTTACCGTCTCGCCTGTCGGTTGCACCGAATACAGTTTCACCACCGCATCTACCGTGTCCTGCACATAAATGAAGTCGCGACTCTGGGTACCCTCGCCATGAATCTCCGGCGTACCGCCGGTCAGTAAACGCATGGCGGTGATCGGTATCACACCGGCGAGCATGCCTTTATAGTTCTGCCGTGGGCCGTAGTTATTAAATGGGCGCACAATAAAGGCATCCAACTCGAACATACGCACATAGCTTTCGACCGCTAGATCGGCAGCGGCCTTACCTGCAGCATAAGTGGTAGTAGGATTACGCGGATGAGCTTCGTCCATCGGCTCATATACAGCAGAGCCATATACTTCCGAAGTGGAGAAATGACAGAGCGTCTTGAACAGACCACGACGCTGCAGCTCCAGAAGATTGAGCGTAACTCGTACATTGGTATCGAAAGCGTTGGCCGGATTCAGAAATGAATAGTTCAGCGCCTTGGTCGCGCAGTTGAAGACGATATCGATTGGATGGCTGGAGAAGATGTACTCCAGGCTGGTGTTGAATTCCGCATCGTCGCGATAGAAGGTGACTTTACCAGTCGCCAGCGCCTCCTCCAGGTTATCTTCTGAGCCAACGAACAGATTGTCGATCACGACAACATGCGCGGCCCCCTCGACAAGTAGCTTGTCCACGAGATGACTACCGATAAAGCCAGCGCCACCAGTGACAAGAATCGTCTTGCCCTGCAAATCATCACGAATCGTCATGCCTGCACCGCCGCTTGAATCACTGCACAAATCTTCATTGCCTCAACACCCGCATCTACCCCAGGCACGCTGACCGAGGACGGCTGCCGGCAACTGGCCATGAAGGCCTGCAGCTCGGACAACAGGGCTTCCTGAGGTGGAACCGCAACCGCCTCTTGAATCGCCGAGATGGTGTAGGGCAATACGTCACCCTGCTTGGTCTCGGACTGACGATTGATGATGATTTCCTTACGCAACAGATCGCAATCGACGAACATATCTGTGCAGGTGGCCTCGATCTGGCGCTTTTTCTTGTCCGTCACGCGGCTCGCCTGAATCCTTGAGAAGTGGCCGTTTTCATGAGTAATCAGGGCAGAGGCGAAATCGATCATATTACCGTGCGCGAAACCGTGGGCAACCACGGACTTCGCCGGGCCGTTAAGAAACAGCGCCAGATCAATGTCATGGATCATCAGGTCGGTGACTACATCAACATCGGTGATACGTGAGCTCACTTTGTTGGTACGAGTGAAATCGATACTGATGACCTGCTCACACTTATCCAGAACCACCTTCAACGCCTGGACTGCCGGGTTGAAGCGCTCAATGAAACCAACCTGAATATTCAGGTTGTGCTCCTTGGCGAAAGCCGCAATCTCTTGAGACTCCTCCAATGTCGCAGCAAGCGGCTTCTCAACGAAAATGTTCTTTACGTGACCGGCCGACAGACGGATGTAGTCAGCATGAGTCACGGTCGGCGTACAAATCACCACCGCGTCGACATCCGCGAGTAGCGGGTTTGGATCGACCACTCCGGGCACACCGTGCGCCTCGCCAGCACGAGCCGCCACAGCAGAGTCCGCATCGGCAACAAAGGCCAGTTCCACGCCCTTGAGCAGGGACAACACGCGCAAGTGATTGCGCCCCATATTCCCAAGACCGATCAGGCCTACCTTGAGCACTTCTTCATACATATCTCAAACGTCTCCGGAAACGCGATTGCCTTCCTTGTCGATCTTGGCGACCGCGCGAGCAGGATTACCCATGACCAAGGTGTAAGGCAGAACATCTTTAGTAACGACACTACCGGCTGCAACCATGGCGTATTCACCGATGGTGATACCGCAGACGATGGTCGCGTTGGCACCGATACTGGCACCGCTCCGCACAAAAGTCGGGGTGATGGACCAATCGGCATTGAAAGCGCGTGGCACCTTGTCATTGGTGAAACAAGCGTTGGGGCCGACGAAGACGTCATCACCGATCTCGACACCGTTATAGACCGAGACACTGTTCTGGATCTTGCAACGATTTCCGATCTTCACAGCGTGGTCGATATAAACGTCTTTGGACAGAATGCACCCTTCACCGATCACCACATCTTCGCGGATCTGGACGTTGATCCAGACCTTGGTGCCCTGACCAATACTGGACTTGTCCGAGATATTTGCCGTCGGATGGACATAGACGTCATTTGCCATGAGCGCCTCCTCCCAGCGTCGCACGAACCACAGACACCACACTCTGTAGTTCCTCCGAGGTCATGTACGGGAACAGTGGCAGGTTAAGCACCGAAGCACACAGCTGCTCGCCTACCTGACCACCGAAGTGCCCCTTGATAAAGGCGGCAGCGCCCGGCTGGCTCGACATGACGCCGGGATAGATATTCGCAAAGCCGATATCCGCAGCCTTGAGTGCAGACTCCAACGCGATCTTGGTATTTGCATCAGGTACCAGGCAGACATTGCAGTAACCATTTTCTTTGTAAGAGGCCGGCGCGGACATTAGCTCGATGCCAGTTGAACGCAGAGCATCTTTGTAAAACGCGACCGACTCGCGACGGGATGCAATGCGTTGCTCGATATGATCCAAGGACAGGTTAAGGAAGGCCGCCTGCAGCGAATCCAGACGTGAATTCCAACCCACGTCGCCATAACCATAATGAGCGGTGCGTCCATGATTACCGAGGCGCCGAACCTTTTCCGCCAAAGCAGGGTCGTTAGTGAACACCGCACCACCATCGCCAGCACCACCCAGAACCTTGGCGGGATAGAAGGAGGTGGTGGAAATGAACGCACCCTTGCAGATCGGTTCGTTACGGAATTCAGCGCCATACGACTGAGCGCCATCCTCGATCAGGGACACGGAGTGCTTCTTGCAGAGATCGCGCAGATCCTGCAAGCGCGCACCGCCCCAACCGTACAGATGAGCAATTATCGCGGCCTTGGGCGATGCCTCGCAAATAGCCTGTTCGAACGCAGCAAAACTGACGCCCCCATCAGTAATGTCGGCATCAACGGTGATTGGTTTCGCGCCTACGTTGACGACCGCTTCGAAGGTTGCCCAGAAGGTCACGTTCGGAACCAGTACCACGTCCCCCTCACCGACGCCCACTGCACGCAGGGCCAGTTGAAGAGCATCCGTACCGTTTGCACAGCTCACTGCATGAGCCACTTGCAGCTCCGACTGCAAGCGTGACTCCAAGGCTACAATTTCGGCACCACCGATGAACTGTGCGTTGATCGTCATCGCGTGGAATTTTTCCATCAACGCGGCATGGAGCCCGGGCTCCAAGCGCTTGAGATCAATGAAGGGAACTTTAATTTTCAATCTCCTGACTTAGGCAATCTCAAAAATGACCGTCACTTTATCAGCAACCCGGCCCAATCTCATAACTGGTGTTCACTTCCATCAGGCATCACTAACGACTCAATGCGCCTGGGACCATCAGAGCCGCCCCAGCCTCACCGTCGCCTCCGTAGGCCGAACCAGTGATGGAGGTCGCCCGACAGCCTTCCGAATTACGCGTCCAGCCGGACACAGGACGTACCAAACGTCTATCTAGCGACCATCGCAATCGCCCGATGAGCAAGGTGTAACGTACCGTGAACGAGCAGCCGAGAGCCATGCGATTGGGCTGTAGAAGGCACGCGACAACTACCTAGAAGAATGCCGAGAGCGTTATACTCGTATGGAATTAAGCTGAAAAAATTTTACTTTTTTCAATGAACTGGAAAAAAAAATGACTAAAAAAAACTATTTAAATGCATCACCAGAAAAGCCAGAAGATGCATTCCTTATGCAACTGAAAAAAACAATAAAACACTTACGCGCCGAGATATTTTCCAAATTTAAACGACATGTATCAATAAACGACCTGGTTTCGGATCGATGGGAAACAGCCAAATTCTATGGATTTGGAGAAGGCACATCCTGCTATAACAACGTACTCATCATTGGAGATGTGAAAGTAGGAAACAACACTTGGATAGGCTCAAATGTTGTACTCGACGGCTCTGGCGGACTCGAAATAGGAAGTTATGTCTCTGTTAGTTCTGGAGTTCAGATATACACACATCACACAGTAGAGTGGAGCACATCTCTTGGAAAGGCTGAAATAAGCCGAAAACCAACCAAAATAGGTGACGGTGTTTATATTGGCCCGAATTCCATTATCCAAATGGGGGTGAGCATCGGTGACGGTGCAATTATTGGAGCCATGAGTTTTGTAAATCGTGATGTCCCTGCCGGGTCAAAATTTTTTGGCGTTCCGGCAAAAGAGATTGGCAAGTGATCCATAAACCCAGAATCAGCTGCGCAATGGAAATGGCTGTAGCAAGCGTGATGCAGTCCCAATGCTAAAGAGAAGACCCGCCCCCCAAGCTTATAGACCTCCGGGCCCCTTTTGGCAGGTCGACCTAGATGTCAAGGTGATGTCGCCACTCGCAGGCACTCGCTCAACGCGCAGACAATGGATTGCAATGCCGCCTCATCAATATATGGATGCATCGGCAAGCTCATAACACGGGAGGCAGCAGCATCACCGACAGGCAACTCAGCCGTTTCATCCTTGACTGCAGGCTGACGATTGAGAGGGATCGGATAATGCACGGCGGTGGGTACACCCAGTGCTTTGAGTTGATCCTGGACCTTATCTCGCTGACTTACCTGCACCGTGAACTGGGCCCAGGCACTGCTATTGCAAGTCTCTACATATGGCACAGCAATCCCAACCTCACCGAACAGCTGGCCGTAACGCTCAGCTACCTGCTGACGCAGCACCAGTTCCTCGTTGAAGATTTCCAGCTTGGGCAAAAGAATGGCCGCCTGAAGAGTATCCAGACGACTGTTCACCCCAACACGCACGTGGTGGTAGCGGCGATCCTGACCATGACGGGCAATTTGACGCATGACAACAGCTAGCGGCTCGTCGTTGGTAAAGATCGCTCCGCCATCGCCGTAACAGCCCAACGGCTTGCTCGGAAAAAAGCTGGTACAGGCGATAGTCGTCATATTACAGGAACGCGTGCCTTTATAGGACGCACCGAAACTCTGCGCCGCATCCTCGATCACCGGAATGCCGTATTTGGCAGCGATGGCATTGATCGCGTCAAAATCCGCACATTGCCCATACAGAGACACCGGAATAATCGCTTTGGTGCGCGGTGTTATCGCCGCTTCCAGCAGAGTCGGATCGAGGTTGTAAGTGCGCGGATCAACGTCGACGTAGACAGGTTTGGCACCCAGCAATGCAACGGTTTCTGCAGTAGCGATATAGGTGAAGCCAGGCGTGATCACTTCATCCCCATGACCGATACCCAACGCCATCTGCGCGATCTGCAACGCATCGGTGCCGTTTGCGCAGGTGATGCAATGCTTGGCCCCGACGAAAGCGGCAAGACGTTCTTCCAACTCTGCCACTTCTGGACCGAGGATGTATTGGCCATGTGCCAGGACACGCTGGATCCCAGTATCGATCTTGTCCTTGATTCTGGCTTGCTGGATCTTGAGGTCAATAAACTCGATCATTGCGCGGCCTCCTTGACCAGCGTTTTACCGCTCAATATGTAACGCGCACCACTGTGCTCGCAAATAGCAACTCCATCGCCTTCCAGCGGCAAGTCCAACTGTTCACCGAATTCGCTCATCCAGCCGATTTGCCGAGCCGGCACACCGACCATCAAGGCGTAGGCCGGTACAGTCTTGTTGATCACAGCACCGGCACCGACGAAAGCATACTCGCCGATCGCGACACCACAGACGATGGTGCAATTGGCACCCAGCGTTGCGCCCTTTTTTACCAGAGTGTCGCGGTACTCGTTTTTACGTTCGATCAGAGAACGCGGGTTGTAGACGTTGGTAAATACCATGCTCGGACCACAAAAAACGCCCTCTTCGAGCGTGACATTGTCGTATACCGAAACGTTGTTCTGAATCTTGCAGTTGTCGCCAATGACCACCTTGTTACCGATAAAGACGTTCTGCCCGAGGGACACGCCTCTGCCAATACGTGCGCCACCGCAGACATGCACAAAGTGCCACACCCGCGAGTCGTCACCGATCTGCGCACCCTCATCGACAATCGCGGAAGGATGAATCTGATAGTTCATGCCTGCCTCAGCGACTCTGGGTTGCAAGGAAAGGATGGCCCTCGTCGTTCTGCGGCGTAACGATGGCGGACGAACGAATGGTGTTCACGGTCTCGACACAGTGACGCGCATCTTCGATACCGTAGCCACGACCGGCGAGAATTTCCCGATAACTGGTGGTGTGCAGGTCGGTAAAGCCTTCGGAGAATTCCATCTCATCACCGTCAACCGTGATGGAACGGTAGGTCGGCTTTTTACCTTTGACCGAATCCGGCAGGTCATCGGCATCGATCGACAGGAACCAGCGCACGCGTGCTTTTTCGTATTCGAGGTAGCCAGCGGCTTTGTAATCATTGGCGAAGTGCACAACATTACGCTGCAGCTTGCCGAAGATGAAATGCAGCATGTCGTAGAAGTGCACGCCGATATTGGTCGCGACCCCATAAGATTTGCGCGGATCGCCCTTCCAGCTCTCCATGTACCACTTGCCTCGGGAAGTGATGTAGGTGAGTTCTACATCGTACTTGCCGTCGCGGGCTTCACTGGCAACCTTTTGCTTGAGGTCGAGAATTGCCTGGTGATGACGCAGTTGCAGGATGTTGTAAACGCGCTTGCCGGTCTCACGCTCGACTTGGGCAAGTTCATCCAGAATTTCTGGAGTAGGTACCAGCGGTTTTTCACAAATCACATCGCAGCCAAGGCGCAAGCCGGCCGCAATATGCGAGTGGTGCAGGTAGTTGGGCGAGCAGACGGCGACGTAGTCCAGAGCAGTAGCTGGATTACGCTTGAGCTGCCAGGCGTGTTCGATGAAACGCTCGAATTCGGTAAAGAATTCGCTCTGCGGAGACAGGCTGTCAATGATCCCCACGGAATCATTGATGTCATAAGCCGACACCAACTCGTTAGCCGTGTCTTTGATTGCGCGCATATGCCGTGGGGCGATGTAACCGGCGGCGCCGATAAGGGCGAAACGTTTCAAAAGGAACACTCCAGCAATCAGGCTTTGATGATATGAGCTTCAGGGGTGCGGTATTTGCCGCGACTATCGATCACTAACCGTGCATGCTGGCGAATCAGCTCATAGTCGAATTTATCGTGATCGGTGGCCAGAACAACGGCGTCGAAGCTCGCAATATTTTCAGCGGTCAGCGCTTCGCTCGACAGATTGAAGTGGTGCTCCCGCATCTTCGGGAAAACCGGAACATGCGGGTCGCTGTAAGCCACCACACAGCCCTTGGCTTCGAGCAACTCCATAATCTCGACGGAAGGCGATTCACGCATATCGTCCACGTTTTTCTTGTAGGCAATACCGAGCACCAACACCTTGCTGCCCTTCAAGGCCTTGCTGCTGTTGTTGAGGCCATCCATCAGCTTGCTGACGACATATTCGGGCATGGCCTTGTTGACCTCGCCGGAGAGTTCGATGAAACGTGTGTGCAAACCGTACTCGCGAGCCTTCCAGGTCAGGTAGAACGGGTCGATCGGGATGCAATGCCCACCGAGTCCCGGCCCTGGGTAGAAAGCCGTGAAGCCGAAAGGCTTGGTCGCAGCCGCATCGACCACTTCAAAGATATCGATCCCCATACGATCAGCGACCACTTTCATCTCGTTGACCAGGCCAATATTCACCGCGCGGTGGATATTTTCCAGCAACTTGGTCAGTTCGGCAGCCTTGGTGGAGCTGACCGGCACGACCTGGTCAATTGCCTGCTCGTACAATGCGATACCCACTTCCAGGCAAGCCGGAGTGTGCCCGCCGATCACCTTGGGAATAGTCCGAGTTTCAAAGTCTGGATTGCCCGGATCTTCACGCTCTGGCGAATAGATGAGGAAGATGTTTTCACCCACCGTCAACCCGCCTTCCTGAACCCGCGGAAGCAACTCTTCTTCGGTAGTCCCTGGATAGGTGGTGCTCTCCAGAGAGACGACCTGCCCTTCGCGCAAATAGGGTTTTATCGCTTCAGTGGTGTTGATCACGAAGCTCATGTCCGGTTCACGGTACTTGTTCAGGGGGGTCGGCACGCACAGGATCAAGGCGTCGCATTCGCTCGCGCGCTGGAAATCTGTGGTGGCTTCGAAGCCGCTTTGACGGGCGTTCTGAATTTTCTCGGCAGGGATATGCTCGATATAGCTTTGCCCGTCATTCAGCCGGGAGACTTTAGCCTCATCGATATCGATGCCTAGCACACGAAAGCCGATAGCGTTATAACGCAACATCAGAGGCAGACCGACATAACCTAGCCCAACGATACCAATTAGAGCCTCTCTGCTTTTGAACTTGCCAACACTCGCCCGTTTAATGCCCGACATCAGGTAAAACTCCCATTAACTAAATTCTTAAGCGGTTAACACTTCAACTAACCGGGGATCACCACCCATTGTTGATGTTTTTCTTCGCATATCTGTCTTGCCATTTCCGGGTAAGCGCTTGCTTCTTGGCTGGCGTGATCCGAATAGCTTCCTGTACTGGCGATGCCCACCCCAATAGAGTGCTGCTTGCCCTCCAGTACGGCATAACCGCCCGCGGGGCGATGAACCTGGATTGCCAGGCAGGGTACTCCCTTAGCCTTGCAACCGAAAAAGCCCATTATGCCACTTATCTCCCGGCATGGCTTTGAAGCAATTGCTGATGACGCAGGCACTTCGGTCCGACCAAACACTTCTGTGTCTCACTGTATCTCTCACCCCGATTCCGCCCCGTCGCTTACAAACTCCCCCCACGCGCGACACAGTAGCGATACACCACTCCCGCTAAATAGCCACACCCGAGCAAGGCACCCCGCCTGCACAGGTTATCGCCGCACTTACGTGGCGTCCTTTATCGAACGGTTGTGTCGTGCAACCCAGGAGATTTTAAATGTCCCGTACCACCACTCTCAGCAAGAACACCATTGGCCTGCTCGGCGCCGTTCTGGCCGGTGGCATGATGCTGTCCGGCTCCGTGTTCGCCTCGCAGCCGCTGACCCAGGGCTACCTGCTGGCCTCGGCCGAACAGGTCGTGAAAACCCCTGAAGGCAAATGTGGCGAAGGCAAGTGTGGCGATGAATCGATGGCTCGCACCGACACCGATGGCGACGGCAAGGTCTCCCGTGCGGAATTTCTGAAAGTGGCGCCCAAGGCCGACTTCGACAAGATCGACACCAACCATGACGGTCAGATCGACGAACAAGAGGCTTTTGATAACGTGAAAGCCAACTACGAAGCCAATGGCAAAAAAATGCCAAAAGGCTTGTTCGAGCACCTGAAAGACAACAGCTAATCCCCAATAAAAAAGCCCCGCTTCTCCATCGAGAAGCGGGGCTTTTTTCATCCGGCGGACTTACACCTGAAAGCGCTGCACCATGGTGCGCAACGAATTGGCCAGCTGTGAAAGCTCATGGCTGGAGGCGCTGGCCTGATCTGCCCCGGCAGCGGAACGCACCGACAAATCGCGAATGTTCACCAGGTTGCGGTCAACTTCACGTGCCACCTGAGCCTGTTCTTCGGCAGCACTGGCGATCACCAGGTTACGCTCATGGATCTGGTGAACCGACGCAGTGATAGTCTGCAACGCCTCACCCGCACGCTCCGCCAAGGCCAACGTACTGGCCGCGCGGGTCGAGCTGGCTTGCATGGAGTCGAGCGCCTGCGTTGAGCCGGTGCGCATGCCCTGAACCATCTGTTCGATTTCCTGGGTCGATTGTTGTGTGCGATGAGCCAGGGCCCGAACTTCGTCGGCAACCACCGCAAAACCCCGACCGCTCTCCCCTGCACGCGCGGCTTCGATGGCGGCGTTGAGGGCCAGCAGGTTGGTTTGTTCGGCAATGGCACGAATCACATCCAGGACTTTACCGATGCCCTGGGACTGGTCGGCCAGGGATTGCACCAACCCGCCTGTGATCTGCACATCGCTGGCGAGAGCACCGATGGCACTGACCGTTTCGCTGACGCGTTCCTGGCCAACATGGGCGGACTCGCTGGATTGGCGCGTGGCGTCAGAGGTAGACACCGCGTTGCGAGCAACCTCCTCCACCGCCGTGGTCATTTCGGTAACGGCGGTGGCGGCCTGTTCGATCTCGTTGTTCTGCTGCTGCAGGTTCTGAGTGCTATCGAGCGTGACGGCATTCAACTCGTCAGCCGCCGTCGCCAATTGCGCCGCCGAACCGCTGATGCCCTGCAAGGTTTCACGCAGGTTGTGTTGCATGGTCGCGAGGGCCTTGAGCAAGCGACTCACTTCGTCGCTGCCATGGGTTTCGATGGGGCGAGTCAGATCGCCTCGGGCCACGTTTTCCGCGGCATTCAACGCTTCACCCAAGGGCTTGACGATACTTCGGGTCAGCAACATTGCCAGGCCGACAGTGGCCAACGCTGAGAGCGCGATGAACAGGCTGACGATCATCCGCGACGTTTCGTAGTGCGCTTCAGATTTCTGGCTTTCCGCGGCGACTTGTTTGGCGAACAACTCCGCGAGGTCATTGAGCTGTTTGCCGGAACCATCGACCACGGTTTTCATGTCCACCAGCAGCAGCTTGGTCAGTTCGTCACGGCGCCCCTGTTCGGCCAGGGAGAACGATTGCGCAATGCCAGCACGATAAGCCGCGAAGGTGGTTTTGAACTGGTCATACAACGCCTTGCCTTCGACGGTATTGACCAACTGGTCATAGGCCGCAATCTTGTCGCTCAGCTCTTTGTCGCGGGTATCCATCTGGCCACGGTAGACAGGAATGTTCTTCGGGTCCTGATCCAGCGCCATGCGCAGGGAGATGGTGCGGATACGCAGCATGATTTCGCGGATCTCGTCGCCGCCGCGGATACTCGGCAGCCATTGCTTCTCCACGGCCACCTCGCTGTCGCGAATGCTCGACATCTGTCCCAGGGCGAAAACCCCGAGCAGCGCCACTAGGACGGCAATCAAGGCAAACCCCAAGGCTGCCCGAGGAGCAATATTCAACTGACGAAGCAACATAACAAACGCCCTTTCTTGTAGTGACCTGGATTAGGGGCGTTGTTTCGGCAGTACCCCGTCAGCTCATTATCGGCAAGTTGTACGATGAATGAAGTGATCTTTTTTCGAAGACAAAAAAATCCCCGTATCTTTCGATACGAGGATTTTTAATATGGTCGGGGTAAGGGGATTCGAACTCCTGACATCCTGCTCCCAAAGCAGGCGCGCTACCGGACTGCGCTATACCCCGGTAAAAAAAAGGCACCCTTGAAAGGCGCCTTCTGCGAACAGAGCTTTTGGCGTCTGATCTTAAGATTCGATTCCAGCGTTAACTGGTTTCAAAAATGGTGGGTCGTGTGGGATTCGAACCTACGACCAATTGGTTAAAAGCCAACTGCTCTACCAACTGAGCTAACGACCCAAAAAATGGTCGGGGTAAGGGGATTCGAACTCCTGACATCCTGCTCCCAAAGCAGGCGCGCTACCGGACTGCGCTATACCCCGGTTTGAAATTGGCTCCGTGACCAGGACTCGAACCTGGGACCCAATGATTAACAGTCATTTGCTCTACCGACTGAGCTATCACGGAACTACATATTTCAATTTACAACTGTGAAGCTTGCTTCACCTCTTCGACCCGTTCGCATCGCTGCGTTCGTGTGTCTGAGGCGCGCTATTCTACAATCTTAAGCACCTCTGTCAACCCCTTAAATTGCATTCAAGTTAATGATTTGCAACTTATTTCAGATTCCTGCTTGGGGAGCAGAAACCCTTCCGGGTGACTTACTGCGGGGCGCACTTTACAAGCCTTTTCCTTTCAGTTCAACAACCTGACGAAAAAAAGGCCTCGCAATGCGAGGCCTCTTCTATTTTGCTGCCGCCACGGATCAGACGAAGACGATTTCGTCGTTTTCCACGACACCTTTGGCGGTATCGCCGGGCATGAAACGACCCGACAGAATCAGCTGCGCCAGCGGGTTTTCGATCCAGCGCTGGATCGCTCGTTTGAGCGGCCGTGCGCCATACACCGGGTCGTAACCGACTGCGATCAGCTTATCCATGGCCTCAGGGCTGAGGTCGAGCGTCAGCTCCCGCTCGGTCAGGCGGCTGCGCAGACGACCCAACTGGATCTCGGTAATGCCCGCGATCTGATCCCGAGCCAATGGTTCGAAGATCACCACTTCGTCGACCCGGTTGATGAACTCCGGCCGGAAGTGCGTGGAAATCGCATCCATCACCGCCGCGCGCTGAGCCTCACGATCACCGACCAGTTCCTGGATCTGCACCGAGCCCAGGTTGGACGTCATGACAATCACGGTATTTTTGAAATCCACCGTGCGGCCATGGCTGTCGGTCAGGCGACCATCTTCCAGCACTTGCAGCAAGATGTTGAACACATCCGGATGAGCCTTCTCGACCTCGTCCAGGAGGATCACCGAGTAAGGCTTGCGACGCACCGCCTCGGTCAGGTAACCGCCCTCTTCATAGCCTACGTAGCCTGGTGGCGCACCGATCAGTCGAGCCACGGAATGTTTCTCCATGAACTCGGACATGTCGATCCGCACCATCGCCTCTTCAGTATCAAAGAGGAACTCGGCCAACGCCTTGCACAGCTCGGTTTTACCGACACCGGTCGGGCCGAGGAACATGAACGAACCGCTCGGACGATTCGGGTCGGACAACCCGGCTCGCGAACGCCGCACCGCGTTGGAAACGGCAACAACCGCTTCGTCCTGGCCGATGACGCGTTGATGCAGCAGGCTTTCCATCTTCATCAGCTTGTCGCGCTCGCCTTCGAGCATTTTCGACACCGGAATGCCGGTCCACTTCGACACGACTTCGGCGATCTCTTCTTCGGTCACCTTGCTGCGCAGCAACTGGTTTTCGCTTTTGCCGTGCTGGTCGACCATTTGCAGGCTGCGCTCCAGGTCCGGGATCACCCCGTATTGCAGCTCGGCCATGCGGTTCAGGTCGCCTTTACGGCGCGCGGCTTCCAGTTCCTGACGGGACTGTTCGATTTTCTGCTGGATCTGCGCAGAACCCTGGACTTCGGCTTTTTCCGCGTTCCAGATTTCTTCGAGGTCCGAGTACTCACGCTCGAGACGAACGATTTCTTCCTGGAGTTTTTCCAGACGCTTGATCGCCGCTTCGTCGCTTTCTTTCTTCAGCGCCTGGGATTCCACCTTCAACTGAATCAGGCGACGCTCCAGACGGTCCAGCACTTCCGGCTTGGAGTCGATCTCCATGCGGATGCGGCTGGCCGCTTCGTCGATCAGGTCGATGGCCTTGTCCGGCAACTGACGATCAGTGATGTAGCGATGACTGAGCTTGGCCGCCGCAATGATCGCACCGTCGGTAATCGCCACCTTGTGGTGAACTTCGTAACGCTCTTTCAAGCCACGCAGGATGGCGATGGTGTCTTCTTCGCTCGGCTCGTCCACCAACACTTTCTGGAAGCGTCGCTCGAGAGCGGCGTCCTTCTCTATATATTGGCGATACTCATTGAGCGTGGTCGCGCCGACGCAGTGCAGTTCACCGCGAGCCAACGCAGGCTTGAGCATGTTGCCGGCATCCATCGAGCCTTCGCCCTTGCCCGCGCCGACCATGGTGTGCAATTCGTCGATGAACAGAATGATCTGCCCTTCCTGCTTCGACAGTTCGTTGAGCAGGGATTTGAGGCGCTCTTCGAACTCGCCACGGTACTTGGCGCCCGCAATCAACGACCCCATGTCCAAGGACAACAGGCGTTTGCCTTTGAGGCCATCCGGCACTTCGCCGTTGATGATGCGCTGCGCCAGGCCTTCGGCGATGGCGGTTTTACCGACGCCGGGTTCACCGATCAGTACCGGGTTGTTCTTGGTGCGACGTTGCAGCACCTGGATGGTCCGGCGAATTTCGTCGTCACGGCCGATCACCGGATCGAGCTTGCCTTCTTCGGCACGCTTGGTCAGGTCGACGGTGTATTTATCCAGTGCCTGGCGCGACTCTTCGTGGTTCGCATCATTGACGGCTTCGCCGCCACGCAGGTTGTTGATCGCGTTTTCCAGGGCTTTCTTGCTGACACCCTGGCCGAGCAACAATTTGCCAAGCTTGCTGTTCTCGTCCATGGCGGCGAGCAACACCAGTTCGCTGGAAATGAACTGGTCGCCCTTCTGCTGAGCCAGGCGATCTGCCTGATTGAGCAGGCGTGCCAGATCCTGCGACATGTTGACGTCGCCGGTCGGATTCTGGATTTTCGGCAGCCGGTCGAGCTCTTTGGTCAGCTCTTTACGCAGGCTGTTGACATCAAAACCTACCTGCATCAACAGGGGTTTGATCGAACCACCCTGCTGTTCAAGCATGGCCTGCATCAAATGCGCCGGTTCAATGCCCGGATGATCGAGACCGACGGCCAGGGATTGGGCGTCGGACAAGGCTAACTGCAACTTGCTGGTTAAACGGTCTATACGCATGGGTCACCTTCCTTTTGAGCAGGCCGGACCTATAAAACATCCTGAATGAAGAAACCTGCCAGATACCGTTATAGATGTGGTCGATTCTGGGAGTTTCAAGCGTCGTACAGTTGATGTAGATCAGAGAAGTCTAGCGGGTGCCCTGTCTCGTCAATACGTTCCTCTTTTGACGAGTGGCTGTTGTCGTCAGGCAAGGCGCCGCGACGAGTCATAGCTCGCTATGGCGAGGAGCGGCAACGCAGCATGACGGCAACAGACGCCGTCAAAAAGGAACAGTATTGGTGAGACAGGGCACCTGAAGCCAGATCAGGGAGGCAAACCGACCGGTGCGTGGACTGCGGCGGAAAGAAAAGAAGCGCGGATCGGTCACGGTGCAGAAACCACCACCGTAGACGGCCGTTACACCACGAGCGGCCAGACGCAAACGCGCCAGCTCATAGATATCGGCCATGAACTTGCCGGCATTGGCACTCGGCACAAAGGCTTTGGCGGCTTCAGGCAGTTGCCGGACGAAGGTTTCGCGCACTTCGGGGCCGACTTCAAAGGCTTGCGGGCCGATGGCCGGGCCGAGCCAGACCAGCACTTCGGCAGGTGGCACGGCCAGACTGTCGAGCGTGGCTTCCAGCACGCCCGCCGCCAACCCGCGCCAGCCAGCATGAGCGGCCGCCACACGCGTGCCGGCACGGTCGCAAAACAGTGCCGGCAGGCAGTCGGCGGTCATCGCCGCGCAGGCAATACCGGGTGTTGCTGTCCAGCTCGCGTCGGCAGTGGCCGTAAGGCCTCGGTCTGCGTGGGCCACGGCGATGCCGTGAACCTGCTTTAACCAAGCTGGCTGAATAGAGAAATGATCGGTCAGGCGACGGCGATTTTCGGCAACAGCTTCGGGGCTGTCGTCAACGTGATCGCCGAGGTTGAGGCTGTCGAACGGCGCCAGACTGACGCCGCCCGCACGGGTGGTAACGCAGGCTTTCACCCCGGCAGGCGCAGGCCAGTCGGGAATCAGCCAGTCACTCATCCGATGAACGCCTCGCGGTCTTGCTTGAGCAGCGTCAGCAACCAGACGAAGTCGTCCGGCAGTGGCGATTCCCAGCTCATGCGTTTACCGGTCGTCGGGTGATCCAGCTCCAGGAACCGCGCATGCAGCGCCTGACGCGGAAAAGCCTTCAACGATTCGACCATGGTCACACTGGCTGCCGGCGGGATACGGAAACGACCGCCGTAGGCAGGATCTCCGACCAGCGGGAAGTTGATGTGAGCCATGTGCACACGAATCTGGTGCGTACGACCGGTTTCCAGCTTCACCCGCACATGCGTGTGGGAGCGGAAACGCTCAAGCACGCGGTAATGGCTGACAGCCTGCTTGCCACCTTCCATCACGGCCATGCGCTGGCGCTGCTGACCGTGACGACCGATCGGCGCGTTGATCTTGCCGCCCGCCGTCACCACACCGATCACAATGCATTCGTAGATCCGGCTGACGCTGCGGCTCTGCAATTGCGTGACAAGCTGTGTCTGCGCCTGAATGGTCTTGGCCACCACCATCAGACCGGTGGTGTCCTTGTCCAGGCGATGCACGATACCGGCGCGGGGCACATTGATGATGTCCGGCACGTGGTGCAGCAAGGCGTTGAGCAAGGTGCCGTCAGCATGACCGGCAGCCGGGTGCACCACCAGGCCAGCAGGCTTGTTGATGACCAGGATGTCGTCATCTTCATAGACGATGTCCAGCTCGATGTCCTGAGCGATCCATTCGCCCTGAGCTTCCTGCTCGGCAGTCAACTCAAGAATGGCGCCACCGTGAACGATGTCTCGCGGGCGGATAACCGCCCCATCCACAGTCAGGCAGCCGTCTTTGATCCAGGCGGAAAGGCGCGAGCGCGAGTGCTCAGCGAATAATTGTGCGGCGACTTGATCGAGGCGTTGGCCGCCCAATTCGGACGGCACCTCTGCGCGAAGTTCAATTTTATCGGACATGCTCAGACTAGGCGTCGGCACAGCCTTTGGTTTCGGCTGCGCGCTTGTGGTTAAATACGGCGTCTTTTGCCCCGAGGCTATTCAACGGGGCGCTCATCATAACAGGACGGCCCCGCCCAAGACAGCGGCCGTCATAGGGACGCAAGCCGCCATGCAAGTGAAACACCTGCTGCTGATCGCCATCCTCGCATTGACCGCTGCTTGCTCATCGAAGGAAGTCGTAGACGAAAACCTGAGCGAAGTCGAGCTGTACCAGCAGGCTCAGCACGATCTGGACAACAATAGCTACACCGCCGCCACAGCCAAGCTGAAGGCGCTGGAGTCGCGTTATCCGTTCGGTCGCTATGCCGATCAGGCTCAACTCGAGCTCATCTACGCCAACTACAAGAACACCGAGCCTGAGGCTGCGAAGTCCGCCGCCGAGCGTTTCATTCGTCTGCACCCACAGCACCCGAACGTGGATTACGCCTACTACCTCAAGGGTCTGACGTCTTTCGACCAGGACGTCGGCCTGCTGTCGCGCTTCCTGCCGCTGGACATGACCAAGCGTGACCCGGGCGCTGCTCGCGACTCCTACAACGAGTTCGCCCAGCTGACCAGCCGCTTCCCGAACAGCCGCTACTCGCCGGATGCCAAGCAGCGCATGATTTACCTGCGCAACCTGCTGGCGGCCTACGAGATTCACGTTGCCGACTACTACCTGACCCGTCAGGCCTATGTCGCTGCCGCGAATCGTGGTCGTTACGTAGTGGAAAACTTCCAGGAAACCCCTTCGGTCGCCGACGGCCTGGCGGTGATGACCGAGGCCTACCAGCGTCTGCACCTGGACGAACTGGCCGCGACCAGCCTCGAAACCCTGAAGCTCAACTACCCGAACCACCCAAGCCTGGTGGACGGTCAGTTCGTGCCATCGGTAGCCGAAGCCGACAACCGTTCGTGGCTGAGCAAGGCGACCCTGGGCCTGATCGAATCCCGTCCGCCGCTGCCGCCGGGCGAAACCCGCGCCAACCAGGACGTGCAGAAGCAGTTCCAGGATGCCAAGGACGCGATCCCGAACGATCTCAAGCCTAAAGATGAAAATGGCGACGTGATCGAAGAAGAGGAACACGAGTCGGAAGCCAACAACAGCGACCGCTCGTGGTTCAGCTACATGACCTTCGGCGTGTTCGACTGACACGACCGGTGGTGCAAAAGGGAGACTCTTGAGTCTCCCTTTTTTATTGCGGCGTTTTATACCGCTGTGCGCGTGTCATGTCCTTGGCTAAACTGGCTAATCACTAGCCAAAAAGCAGCTCACCATGCTTCGTTTATTGTTCTGGATCGCCCTGATTGCCGCTGCGGTATGGTTCTGGCGCAAGTTCAAGGGTTCGGCGTCTGCCCCCAAGTCCTCCGCCGAACTGGAAGCCGCCCCCATGGTCCGTTGCGCTCATTGTGGCGTACACCTGCCCCGTGACCGCGCACTGAACCTTCAACAACAGTGGTATTGCAGCCAGGCTCACCTTGAGCAAGGCCCGGGTGCCAGTGATCGCTGAGACGTCCAGTCCCGGCAGCAAACAGGCTCAGCGACTGCTGCGCCTTTATCACCTCTACCGTTTAAGCGTCGGTATCACCCTGGTGCTGCTGATTTCCAGCAACCTGGACAACCGATTGCTGACGTCCAGCAATGACGACCTGCTGCGCAGTGGCAGTTGGTTGTACCTGGTATTGAATATCCTGCTGGTGGTCTTCTTCGAGAACACCCGCCGCCCGGCGCAACTGTTCAGCCTGGCGCTGACCGACGTCCTGCTGCTGTGCGGCCTTTTCTTCGCCGCCGGCGGTGTGGCCAGCGGCATTGGCAACCTGCTGATCGTATCGGTGGCCATCAGCAACACCTTGTTGCGCGGGCGCATCGGTCTGCTGATTGCCGCCATTGGCGCACTCGGCATCGTAGGGCTGAGCTTCCTGCTGAGCCTCAGCCACCCCTCCAGTCCCAACGATTACCTGCAAGTCGGCACCCTCGGCGCCCTGTGTTTTGCCGCGGCGTTGCTGGTGCAAGGTTTGACCCGACGCCTGGAAGTCAGCGAAACCCTGGCCGAGCAACGAGCCAGTGAAGTGGTCGGCCTCGAAGCCCTCAACGGGTTGATCCTGCAACGCATGCGCACCGGAATTCTGGTGCTCGATGACCAGCGGCGGGTGCAGTTGGCCAACCACAGCGCCTTGACCCTGTTGGGTCGGGACCATCTCGAAGGCCAACGGATCGACGACTGCTCACCCCCTCTGGTCGAACGCCTGCAACTGTGGTTCAACAATCCGACGCTACGCCCCCAGAGCCTGAACGTCGCCAGTAGTGGTCTGGAGCTGCAACCCAGCTTTATTGCCCTGGACCAAAGCCCCCACCATCAGACACTGGTGTTTCTTGAAGACATCGCCCAGATCGTCCAGCAAGCCCAACAACTGAAACTCGCCGCCCTCGGCCGCCTGACCGCCGGCATCGCCCATGAAATCCGCAATCCACTGGGTGCCATTAGTCATGCCGCGCAGCTATTACAAGAATCAGAGGAACTGAACGGCGCGGATCAACGTCTGACGCAGATTATTCAAGACCACTCTCAGCGAATGAATCGAGTCATCGAAAACGTCCTGCAACTGTCCCGCCGCCAGCAAACCGTGCCGCAAAGGCTCGATCTGAAGCCTTGGCTGGAACAGTTCGTCGCCGAAACCCGTGAGGGGGCGACCGAGCGCCAGGAGGTTCACCTGCGCATCGACTCGGGCGACTTCAAAACCCTGATGGACCCGGCCCAACTGACCCAGATTCTCGACAACCTGTTGCGTAACGCCTGGCGCCATAGCGCCCTGAGCCACGACCGGGCACAGGCTTGGTTTGAGTTGTACATCGACCCCGATAGCCAGCTGCCGACTCTCGAAGTCCTGGATGATGGCCCTGGCGTGGCACCGGACGATCAAACGCAGTTGTTCGAACCGTTCTTCACCACCAGCAGCCAGGGCACTGGCCTGGGGCTTTATCTGTCCCGTGAGCTGTGTGAAAGCAACCAGGCCCGCCTAGACTTCAAACCACGCCAAGGCGGCGGCTGCTTTCGCATCACCTTTGCGCACGGACGGAAACAAAGTTGAACATGAGCCCACGGCAAAAAGTCCTGATCGTCGACGACGAGCCGGATATCCGCGAACTCCTGGAAATTACCCTGGGACGGATGAAACTCGATACCTTCAGTGCCCGCAATCTTGCAGAAGCCCAGGCCCTGCTGACGCGGGAAACGTTCGATCTGTGCCTGACCGACATGCGCCTACCGGATGGCACCGGCCTTGAGCTGGTGCAACACATTCAGCAACGTTATCCACAAGTACCGGTGGCAATGATTACCGCCTATGGCAGCCTGGAAACGGCGATCAACGCCCTCAAGGCCGGCGCCTTTGACTTCCTGACCAAACCGGTGGACCTGACCCGTTTGCGGGAACTCGTCACCAGCGCCCTACGCATGCCTGTACCGGGGGGCGTCATTGATCGGCGGCTGCTGGGCAATTCATTGCCCATGCGCCACCTGCGCAAACACATCGGCAAACTGGCCCGCAGCCAGGCACCGGTGTACATCAGCGGCGAATCCGGCAGTGGCAAGGAATTGGTCGCGCGGCTGATTCATGAGCAAGGGCCGCGCGCCAACCAACCGTTCATCCCAGTCAACTGCGGCGCGATTCCGACGGAATTGATGGAAAGCGAGTTTTTCGGACATCGAAAAGGCAGCTTCAGCGGTGCCATCGAAGACAAACCCGGACTGTTCCAGGCGGCCAATGGCGGTACCCTGTTCCTCGACGAAGTGGCTGATTTACCACTGGCGATGCAGGTCAAGCTGCTGAGGGCCATTCAGGAAAAAGCCGTGCGCAGTGTCGGCGGGCAGCAGGAAATCGTGGTCGATGTCCGCATCCTGTGCGCCACCCACAAAGACCTCGACGCCGAAGTCGCTGCCGAACGCTTCCGGCAGGATTTGTACTACCGGCTCAATGTGATCGAACTGCGGGTTCCGCCCTTGCGCGAACGTCGCGACGACATCGAGTCGCTGGCCAGCCATGTGCTCAAGCGCCTGGCCGCCGACACCGGCCAACCCGCCGCAAAACTCCACCCGCAAGCCCTCGATGCGCTGAAAAGCTACCGTTTTCCGGGTAACGTGCGGGAACTGGAGAACGTGCTGGAACGGGCTCACACCCTATGCGAGAACAAACAGATCGAAGCCAGCGACCTGCGACTGATCGAGGGTAACTGCACGGCAGAAAGTGGCGCGCCGGACCTGACGCAGATCGATAACCTGGAAGACTATCTGGAGAACGTCGAACGCAAAATCATCCTCCAGGCCCTGGAAGAAACCCGCTGGAACCGCACGGCGGCGGCGCAGCGGTTGAATCTCTCATTCCGGTCGATGCGTTATCGGCTGAAGAAATTCGGGCTGGATTGAGGGCCTCATCGCGAGCAGGCTCGCTCCCACAGTTGATCTGAGGCGTCTCGGATTCTGTGTTCACCACAGACCCTGTGGGAGCGAGCCTGCTCGCGATAGCGTTCTGACAAGCAACAATGTCTAGCGATCAGATTCGCCCGGCCGGTGCATACGGCGCCGGATCAATAATCGGCGCCCTCCCCAACATCACATCCGCAAACAACTGACACGACGCCGGTGCCAACACCAGCCCGTTACGGTAATGTCCGCAGTTGAGCCAGAGCCCATCAAACCCTGGCACCCGGCCAATGTAAGGAATCCCCTCGGGCGAACCCGGGCGCAATCCGGCCCAATGCCCCACGACCTCGGCATCCGCCAACGCGGGAATCAACTCCTGCGCCGACGCCTTCAGACTCTCCAGGGCAGATTCGGTCGGCGTCTTGTCGAAGCCTTCATGCTCCAGCGTACTGCCAACCAGAATGTGCCCGTCGCGCCGGGGAATCGCATAACGCCCCTTGGCCAGAACCATGCTCGGCAGGAAGTCCGCCGCGCACTTGTAAAGAATCATTTGCCCTTTGACCGGCTCGACCGGCAGGTCCAGCCCCAGGCTTTTGAGCAAATCACCGCTCCATGCACCGGCGGTCAGAACCACCTGATCACCGTGAATGACACCCGTCGAGGTCTGCACCCCGACCACCGAAGCGCCTTCACGGATAAACCCGCTGACTTCGCTTTGCTCATGAATCGTCACGTTAGGCAGCGCCAGCAATGCCGTCTTGAGGGACTTCACCAACCGCGGATTACGCACATTGGCCACATCGGCCATGTAGATCGCCCGGGAGAAACCAGCACCGAGCACCGGCACCGCATCATGTACCGCCGAGATATCCACAGCCCGCAACGGCCGGTTTTCCCGTTCGGCCCAGGCCAGCGCCTCGGCCTCATCATCCAAATCGAGCCAGTACAGGCCGGTGGTGTGCACCTCGGGATCGACTCCGGTCGCTGCAAGCAGGCGCTCGCCCAGCTGTGGATAAAAGTCCTGGGACCAATGGGCCAGCGCGGTGACCGCCGGGCTGTAGCGCCAAGGATAGAGCGGCGAAACGATTCCGCCGCCGGCCCAGGAAGACTCCTGGCCAACGTTCGAACGATCCAGCAGCACAACGCTCTGCACTTCGGACGCGAGATTGAAGGCCGTCAGCAGGCCAATCACGCCGCCGCCGACAATCACCACTTGCTGTTGCCTGGTCATGTTCTGATCCAACCGTTCAATAGACAGAGGGCGCAAAAAGGCGCCCGAGAAAGGAACTCAACGCCCCCAGCAATCTTTGGTTTCGAGCCCGGGTGCTGCATTAACCATACTTCTGACGCCGGTGTTGGTGAGGGTGAAATCCCCACACTTGTCGGTCTCCATGGCTTTGCCGGACTTGCGAACGGCCGTCAGCAGGAAGGTCTGATCGGTCAGGGTCTGGGTAATGGTGTAAAAGTCATTGCCGGCGCTAAGGCCTGCGGTGTTGGTGTAGACATTGCTCTTCGAATAAGAACGCTCGAGGAGCTGCGCCTGCTCGGAGAGCAGGCCGGCGACTTCGGCACGGCGCCCCTTTTTCACGTACTCGGTGAGGCTCGGGTAGCCTATGGTGATGACGATCCCGATGATCGCAATCACGATCATGATTTCGATCAGGGTAAAACCTCGGTTGGATCTGCGCATGCCTCAACTCTCACTTACTGTATTTGTCGCCACATGATGCGACGGTTGATACCGCCGCCGGGCTTTTCCACCAGCGTGGTCACGCCGCCACTGGAGTCGCTCACGATCTTGCGGGTCGCGTTATTGACGATGGAATTCAAGGTCGGGATACCACCGGTGAAAATCACCCCGCTGGACACCGTGTCGTTGCTGTCGACCTGCCCGTCGCCATTGGTGTCGAGCACCGCGTAATTGAGCATCTTACCGCTGAACGCATCCAGTTCGACCAATTTGCCCGTGCCGAAGCTGGCACAAGGGTCCGTGGTGTCCACGCTGGCCGTGGTAAAAACGATCCGGCCTCCCACTAGGTTGGCCTGATTGATCACCCGCTCACCGGTCAGCACGTTGCTGTATACCAATGGCAGGTACCAGCCCTTCCTGGCCGGATAGGTCACCTCATTCTGGCTGGTGGTGATGAATTGCCCAGCGCTGCCCGAGAACACACCCGTCACCGTTTGCACCTGCAAACTCGACGTTGTGATCTGTCCGGCCCCTCCCTCCGCGTCCCACACCGCGTAGATCGCTTGCTGATCCTTGTTGGTCTTGTCAGCGGTCTCGTTGAATTTACCGGTGCCGAAAAACACTACTTGGCCGCCCTGAGGATTGTCCGCCAGCAACGGTTGCGCAGTGATCGGCTGCGTGGCACCGCCCGCCGTGGTGAACAACGGCTTACGCGAAAATGCCAGGTCCCACGAGCCCGGACCGGCGCTCAAATCAAACTTCCATAGTCGCCCTTTCAGGTCACCGCCATAGGCCGCCTGCACCACATTCTGCGAGTTGACCTTGAGCTTCACCGAGGACAGCCCATTAGTGGTTTCGCTGCTGTCGACCACGATTTCCCTGATCAGCGAGCCGTCGCGGATATCCACCACGTACAGCGCCGCCACCCCAGAATTGCTGCCATATCCATTGGAAATAAAAGCCGCCCATCGACCGTCAGCCAAGCGTGCCACTTCCGGTCGTGCGTAGGCATAACCCAGATCATTGAAATCGTTCTTCGGGTTTGCTGGGGTCGGTGCGCTGATTTCCCACAGCGCCCTGGTCACATTACCGGCCGATGCATCGAACAGTTGCAGCGCATAGAACGTTCGTCCGCCCGCCCCTGTCCCACCCAGTGCGAGAGTTTTCCAGGCACTGCCGAGCTGGGCATCGAACACGCCCACCTGGCCGTCCACCAAAAACTTGTGGCTGACCCCGTTTATGTAAGCGGTGTCGGCGATATAGCGCAGGGACGGCAACACGCTGGACGGCATGTACGCGTATCGCCGTGTGCCATTGGTCGCGTTGATGACGTTTACAAAGCCGTCGTTGGCGTTCACCACGAGGCTGGCGCTCATGGTTGTTGCTTTGGTTGCCAAGTAAGTGCTGTAGGTGGTGTCACCCGACAAATCGGACGCGGTTTTATCCGTAGGTGACGCCAGGGCCAGCGGCGAATTGATGATGTCGCCAAGCAGTACACTGCGCACTTTCAGACCGGCCTTGTGGGTGCCCTTGCTCCACTCCACCAGATCGCTGCCGGTGACGCCGGTGGGTAAACCCTGACTGAGGGATGTTTGCTGGGCAGGGGAAAAACTGGTGTAGGCCAGGGTCACCGCCGCGTTGGTCAGGGTATTCCACGATTGATAGGTTGGCGCCGCGACACCGGGCACGATGGCGGTGTCAGTGGTCCACAACACCGAGGCGGTGTTGACCTCGCCAGTGGAGGTGAAACCGTAAGCCTTGATCGTGCCTCGCCAGTCCTTGGGATCGTAGCTGGCCTGGAAGTAACTCGAGTCGCTGGCCACGATGGTCCCGTTGGCGACGCCGCTGCCGCCGGAGCCGGCCTTGGAGGTGATGTCCCTCAGCGCCGACGATAGGGCACTGTTGAGTCCTGCACGGTCGGTTACCTGGTAATACTTGCCCTGCCCGTAAGTCGCCGCGTCCGACAACATCCGGTTCGCGGTGGCGAAACCCACGGTGTAGGTGTTCATGTTCTGCTTTGGAAAATCCACGGCGTCCCAGTTTTTGTTCGCCGAATCGACACCGGTCGTGCGCATGTCGATATCGAAGGCAAACTTGGCAATGTCATCCAGATAAAGCGTATCGCCCTCATTGTCGCCACCGGGGCCGTCGTTGTTTATACCGTCCCAGTCAGGTAGCCGGGTACCACCCAAAGGATCGGCGGGATTGGTCGGGAAGGTCCGGTCGTAGGTGGGCAAACCGTCGGTGATCACCACACCGTAGTTTTTCTGGCACCGGTATTGAATCGGACTGGTGTAGGTGGCAGGCGTCGAGTTGTAGAACGGCGCCATACCGCGCATGTAACGGGTGACCTCGTAGTAGGCTTCCGCCAGTGGGGTATTGGCGACAGCAGACAAGCCCTTGATCGATGCGACAAGGTCGTTGAAGTTGCTCTCCACCGACAGATCGCTGATGGGACGGGCGATGTAGCCACCATTGCCGGCATTGTTGCTGGTGACCAGGTTGAACGTCGCCAGGCCTATACGCAGCCCGCGGTTACCGGTCACCAGATCGGTGGATACGTTGCGCGCTACGTTCATCCGGTAATCGGTGGGGATTGAGCCGGTAGTGAAATCGCGGGAGCTACCGCCGATGGCCAGTCCCACCAGGTACGAAATGTAATCAGCAGAATATCGGGTATTTCCGCTGCCTACCGGGTCAGGCAGCTTGAGGCACAAGGGCGCGGGGCTGTTGTTGTAGAACGCGTAGTAACCGTTGGAGCAGCCGGACGTCGGCAGGCTGGAAAGAAAGATCGTGTCACCGGTGATGTTGGAGAAATCCACACACAAACCCTGCACCGCATTGCATTGCCGGGCCGGGGTCCGGCTCATCGTCGGGTCGAATCCCGCGGCGTAGATGATGTTGTTCATGCTCCCCGAGTCGTCGATCAACAGCATCACGTTCGGCGCGACGGCAGCGGCGTTCAACAACGGTGAATCCGACGGTGTGAAGGCATAGGCCGGCGCGCAGAGATACAAACCCAACAGCACGCCGCAAAACAGCTGCCACCACCTGGCGCGCCTTTCAGTGCTTCGCATAAATACTCTCCAACACACTGCGCGAGTTGCCCGCGATGCCCACGGCAGTTACGCGGTACAGCGTCACGGGATCGCCCTCCATGTTCACCGCGGCACTGGTGACGCCAATGTTCTGTACCCCGTAAAAGCCACTTCCGGAGGCGATCCAGGTCACACCCGAGTCGGCATTGAACCCGGCAGCGGTGATTAGCAACGCCTCCGCCGGCGGCGCACATCTGGTGGTATTGCTACACAGCGGTAACTCGTAGGTCTTCAGCTCCACCGCACTTTCACCAACACGCAACGCCGCCTCCGCACTCTGGAACGACTGGTTGCGCAAGGACACGCTGCCGGCCATTTTTTCCTGCAAGGTGGCGCTCTGCATCGATGAAAGACCGATCAGCGTCAGCAGCAGAAGAAACACCAGGCTCACCAGCAGCGCCATGCCGCGCTGGGCGTGAGAGCTCATTGAGAACATCGCCCCTTCCCTCATGGCAGTCGGTTGCGCAAGGCGGCAACCACGTTGAAGGTTTGATCGCGCACCCGCTGTTTTGGGTCCGAGAGGGTCAGGGTCAGGCGCACACTACGGATTAACTGCGGATCGGCAGGGTTGCTGCTGTAACTGGAGGTGGCAAAGTCGTCGGCCGTACGGGCGAGGCCGAACGTCACATCAAACGCACTGACGTTGTCCACCAGCACTGCCTGAGTCGGCGAACCGGTTCCAGTGCCCATCAATAACTGATTGTTTTTGAAACTGTAGATCAGCCGCCGTATCGGAAACGCCAGTTGCCCTGACGTCAATTGTCCCGGCGGCCGCGCGCCATTGTAGGCAGTGGCACCGGCGGTGGGGCTGGCCCGACATTCGGAAACCACCGTCCAGATCGGTGCCCCGCCATCACCAACATCCGCCGTCACCAGGATCAGCTTGTGGTTGTCGTTGTCCCAACTGATGGGCGTTGCCTGGGCAGCAGCGAACTCAGCGGCCTCGCCTACGTCAATCTTGCTCAGGCAACCGAACATGCCGACCATGCGAATTTCCTGAATCAGCTTGCTCAGCACAAAACGCGCATCTTCCTGCATGCCGGCGGCAGTGTTCTGGCTGACATAAGTGTTCTTGGCCGCGATGAAAATCTGCGCCACGCCCAGCACCACGATCAGGCTCAACGCCAAGGCGATCAGCAACTCGATCAGGCCGAAACCTCGATTGGACTGGTTCATGGCGCAGCCAGCGGGTCGGCAGTGGCACGGCTGGTGAGGACGAAGGTGCGACGGGAATTGTCGACATTGTCGGCCCGTGAGTCGTCCCAAGTGATGGTGATGGTGTACACCCGCTCATTGAGGGCAATGCTGCCGGTCGCGGTGGCACCGCCGAAATTGACGATGTTGGTGGTGAAGTCGTAGAGGTCCTGATCCCGGGCGACGCTCGGGTTGCCCGAGGTCGGTGGCGTGACGGTGTAATCGGCAGCGGAGTTGGCACGAATGCGGTCCATCATGTCGTAGGCGATAAAACTGGCCTGGCTGGTCATCCGCGAGCTGTCGGTATACTTCAACGCATTGAGCTGAATCGCCGCCGCCCCCAATAGCCCCACGCTCAGAATCAACAACGCAACCAGGACTTCTATCAGCGTCATGCCCCCCTGCGCACGTTTGCTCCATCCCCTCATCCGCAACTTCCACCCAATAGAATTCGTCCGTTCAAACACACATTCAGCGTCCTGTTTTGCGCCCCCCGTACATAACTGATCACCATCGCCGTGGGCGATGCCGACAAGCCGCCCAGGCTGTTGAAATCGATGGAGGTCACTCCTGAGGTTAGCGTCAGAGTCGCCCCGCTGCTCATCGCTGGAACAACCCGCAATACATTGGCTTGATCGCCCTTACCGTCATAGACCGTCAACTCCCCGGTCCAGACGCTGTCATCCGCCGTCGGTCGAACCCGGGTGGTGGTGCCCCGGTCGATCGCCTCCAGCCGGGCGTAATTCAGAGCCCGTTGCAGATCGCCGATCTCGGTGTCGGCCTTGGTGCTTTGCACCGAATCGGTAAACGCCGGCACCACCAGGGTGATCAGGATCAGAAAGATCCCCAGCGCGACCAGCAACTCGATCAGCGTGAAACCTTTTGTACGATGATCCATCGGTGCCCTCCGTTGCCGTCGGCTATACCTGCTGTTTCACGCCAGAGCATTCGACCAGCAGAGGTACGGTTGATTTGCCATTACTCGCGCAGGGATTTCGCGGGCCGCCGCACACCAGGGAAGGGAATGACATGCATCAGCGAGGTTTCAGCCTGATCGAACTGCTCATGGGACTGATGATTGTCGGGATTGTTCTGCTCGTCGTCAGTCCGGCGGTCGCAGCGCTCACAGAATCGACCCGTCGCGAGGAGGCGGCGCAGTCGCTTTTCAGTGGCATACGCACCGCCAGAACCGAGGCCATCGCACGCCATCAGAGCGTGGTGATTCATGCCATCAACGGCGACTGGGGCCAAGGCTGGCGGATCATTCTGGATATCAGCGGCAAGGGGCATAAAGACAGCAGCAATCCGCTACTGGTCGAGCGCCAGAGCGGGACTCGGGTGCCGATCGTCGGCAATCGACCGGTCAGCAGCTTCGTGCGTTTCAGCGATCTGGGCGAACCGCAGTTCTCCAGAGGGGAGTTTCAGGCAGGGACACTACATATTTGCGCAGCCCGCGAACCGGTCAGTCAGTTCCAGGTGGTGCTGGCTCGGACCGGACGCGTCAGCCTGCGCAGCCACAAGGCTGAGCAGGCGTTATGTCCAGGGGGGGAAAAACTTTAAAGCAGGGAGCGGACGCGCAACTCTTTAGGCATGGAGAAAGTGATGTTCTCCTCACGACCGGCCAGTTCATCGGCACCGGTAGCGCCCCAGGCCTGCAATTGCTGGATCACACCACGCACCAACACTTCCGGAGCGGAGGCACCGGCGGTAATGCCGATCCGCTCGACACCGTCGAACCAGCTCTTTTGCAGGTCTTCGGCGCCGTCGATCAGGTAGGCCGGGGTTGCCATGCGTTCTGCCAGTTCACGCAGGCGATTGGAGTTGGAGCTGTTCGGGCTGCCAACCACCAACACCACGTCGCATTCATCGGCCAGTTGCTTCACCGCGTCCTGACGGTTTTGCGTGGCGTAGCAGATGTCGTCCTTGCGCGGGCCACCGATGGCCGGGAAGCGCGTACGCAGGGCGTCGATGACGCGACTGGTGTCGTCCATGGACAGGGTGGTCTGGGTCACGAACGCGAGTTTTTCGGGGTTGTTGACCTGCAACGCGGCGACATCTTTCTCGTCTTCGACCAGGTAGATCGCGCCACCATTGCTGCCATCGTACTGGCCCATGGTGCCTTCGACTTCCGGGTGACCGGCGTGGCCGATGAGGATGCATTCACGGCCGTCGCGGCTGTAGCGCGCGACTTCGATGTGCACCTTGGTGACCAGCGGGCAGGTGGCGTCGAACACCTTCAGGCCACGGCCGGCGGCTTCGGTGCGCACAGCCTGGGAAACACCGTGGGCGCTGAAGATCACGATGACGTCGTCCGGCACCTGATCCAGTTCCTCGACGAAGATCGCACCGCGAGCGCGCAAGTCTTCGACGACGAATTTGTTGTGGACCACTTCGTGGCGCACATAGATCGGCGGCCCGAAGACTTCCAGGGCACGGTTGACGATTTCGATCGCCCGGTCCACACCGGCGCAGAAGCCACGGGGGTTGGCGAGTTTGATTTGCATGCTGTGCCTCGTGTCTTGCCCTGTAGGAGCGAGCTTGCTCGCGATGATCGTTAACGAAAACGCGCTCTATCTGGATTAACGCGGTGCCCTTAAGTCCATCGCGAGCAAGCTCGCTCCTACAAAAGGCCGGTTGGGTCAGTTACAGCGATTTGACGCTGATGATCTCGACGTCAAAGGTCAATGTCTTGCCGGCCAGCGGGTGGTTGAAGTCGATGGTCACTTGCTCGTCATCGAACTCTTTCACCACGCCAGGCAGCTCAGTATTCGCCGCATCGTTGAAGATCACCAGCAAGCCCGGTGACAGTTCCATGTCCTTGAACTGCGAGCGCGGGATGATCTGCACGTTCTGCGGGTTAGGCTGACCAAAAGCGTTTTCCGGCTGAATCGTCAGCGTACGCTTGTCGCCAGCCTTGAAGCCGAACAGCGCCGCTTCGAAACCTGGCAGCAGGTTACCGTCGCCGACCTGGAAGGTCGCCGGGGCTTTGTCGAAGGTGCTGTCGACGGTGTCGCCGTTCTCCAGGCGCAATGCAAAGTGCAAGGTGACTTCCGTGTTCTGGCGGATGCGTTGCTCAGCCAATACCTGTTCAGTCATGAACGGTTTCTCCGGTTTTCTTACTTTTGAACATATCCAGTGCCAGCATTACGGCACCGACGGTAATTGCACTGTCGGCGAAGTTGAACGCCGGGAAATACCAGCGGTTCTGCCAATGCACCAGAATGAAATCGATCACATGGCCCAGGGCAATGCGGTCATACAGATTACCCAGCGCACCACCCAGCACCAGCGCCAAAGCGACGGCCAACCAGGTTTCGTTGCGCCCCAGACGCTTGAGCCAAACCACCAGCACCCCACTGACCACGACGGCGATCAGGGCAAACAACCAGCGCTGCCAGCCGGAGCTGTCGGCCAGGAAGCTGAACGCCGCGCCGGTGTTGTAGGCCAGGGTCCAGCTGAAGTAATCGGGGATCACCACGATTTGCTGGTACATCGCAAGCTTGCCTTCGAAGTAGAACTTGCTGGCCTGGTCGATGACCAGGACCAGCAAACTCAACCAGAGCCAGCTCAGCCGTCCGAAACGGCCAACGGCATTAGGCATAGTGACGAACCTCGCCAGCGCCGCTGATGTTGTCGACGCAACGACCGCAGATTTCCGGATGCTCCGGGTTCACGCCAACGTCTTCACGGCAATGCCAGCAACGGGCGCACTTGGCGAAGGCCGACTTGACGATTTTCAACTTCAGGCCGCTGACTTCGGTGACGACTGCGTCAGCCGGAGCTTGCACGAACGGTGCAACGCTGGCGGTCGAAGTGATCAGCACGAAGCGCAGTTCGTTGCTCAGTTTGGCCAGGTCGGCGCTCAGCGCGTCTTCGACGAACAGCGTCACTTCGGCTTGCAGGTTACCCCCGACGGCCTTGGCCGCGCGCTGGATTTCCATTTCCTTGTTGACCGCGACCTTCACCGCCATGATCCGCTCCCAGTAGGCGCGGCCCAGTTCGACGTCTGCCGGCAATTCGGTCAGGCCTTCGTACCAGGTGTTGAGCATCACCGATTCGTTACGCTCGCCCGGCAGGTATTCCCACAGCTCGTCGGCGGTGAACGCCAGGATCGGCGCGATCCAGCGCACCAGCGCTTCGCTGATGTGGTACAGCGCGGTTTGCGCCGAACGGCGAGCCTTGCTGTTGGCGCCAGTGGTGTACTGACGGTCCTTGATGATGTCCAGGTAGAAACCGCCCAGCTCCTGCACGCAGAAGTTGTGGATCTTGGAGTAGACGTTCCAGAAGCGGTATTCACCGTAATGCTCTTGCAACTCGCGTTGCAACAGCAGGGTGCGGTCCACGGCCCAACGGTCCAGGGCCAGCATTTCTTCGGCCGGCAGGATGTCGGTGGCCGGGTTGAAACCGGTCAGGTTGGAGAGCAGGAAGCGCGCGGTGTTACGGATGCGCCGGTAGGCGTCCGCACTGCGTTGCAGGATCTGCTCGGACACCGCCATTTCACCCGAGTAATCGGTAGAAGCAACCCACAGACGCATGATGTCGGCGCCCAGGGTGTCGTTGACCTTTTGCGGCGCGATCACGTTGCCCAGGGATTTGGACATTTTGCGGCCGGACTCGTCGACGGTGAAGCCGTGAGTCAGCAGCTCGCGGTACGGCGCGTGGTTGTCGATGGCGCAACCGGTCAGCAAGGAGGAATGGAACCAGCCACGGTGTTGGTCCGAACCTTCCAGGTACAGGTCGGCACGTGGACCGGTCTCGTGGCCCATCGGATGCGAACCGCGCAGGACGTGCCAGTGCGTGGTGCCCGAATCGAACCAGACGTCCAGGGTGTCGCTGATCTTGTCGTACTGCGGCGCTTCGTCACCGAGCAACTCGGCCGCGTCCATCTTGAACCAGGCTTCGATGCCTTCGACTTCGACGCGCTTGGCGACTTCTTCCATCAGCTCGGCGGTACGTGGGTGCAGCTCGCCGCTTTCCTTGTTCAGGAAAAACGGGATCGGCACGCCCCAGTTGCGCTGACGGGAGATGCACCAGTCCGGACGGTTGGCGATCATCGAATGCAGGCGCGCCTGACCCCAGGCCGGGACGAACTTGGTCTCTTCGATGGCCTTGATCGCCCGCTTGCGCAGGGTGTCGCCGTTCACTGGCTCTTTGTCCATGCCGATGAACCACTGCGCGGTGGCACGGTAGATCAGCGGAGTCTTGTGACGCCAGCAGTGCATGTAACTGTGTTCGATGATGCTGGTGTGCAGCAGCGCACCGACTTCGGTCAGCTTGTCGACGATGGCCGGGTTGGCTTTCCAGATGAACTGGCCACCGAAAAACTCCAGCGATGTCGCGTACACGCCGTTACTTTGTACCGGGTTGAGGATGTCGTCGTTGACCATGCCGTAGGCTTTGCAGGTCACGAAGTCGTCCACGCCGTAGGCCGGTGCGGAGTGAACCACGCCAGTGCCAGCGCCCAGTTCCACGTACTCGGCCAGGTAAACCGGCGACAGGCGATCGTAGAACGGGTGACGGAAATTGATCAGCTCCAGCTCTTTACCGGTAGTGGTCGCGATGACCGAACCTTCGAGGCTGTAACGCGCCAGGCACGACTCGACCAGCTCTTCAGCCAGCACCAGCAGTTTGTCGCCGACGTCGACCAGGGCGTAGTTGAACTCCGGGTGAACGTTCAGCGCCTGGTTGGCCGGGATGGTCCACGGGGTGGTGGTCCAGATCACGATCGAAGCGGGTTTGGCCAGCGATGGCAGACCGAAAGCGGCAGCCAGTTTGGCTTCATCGGCAATCGGGAACGCGACGTCGATGGTCGAGGATTTTTTGTTTTCGTACTCGACTTCTGCTTCAGCCAGGGCCGAACCGCAGTCGAAGCACCAGTTCACAGGCTTCAAGCCCTTGAACACAAAACCACCCTTGACGATTTCAGCCAGGGCGCGGATTTCACCGGCCTCGTTTTTGAAGTCCATGGTCTTGTACGGGTTGGCGAAGTCGCCCAACACGCCCAGACGGATGAATTCGGACTTCTGGCCTTCGATCTGCTCGGTGGCGTAGGCACGGCACAGTTCGCGGGTCTTGTCCGCGCCCAGGTTCTTGCCGTGGGTCACTTCGACTTTGTGCTCGATCGGCAGACCGTGGCAGTCCCAGCCTGGAACATAAGGTGCGTCGAAACCCGACAGGGTTTTCGACCGGATGATCATGTCCTTGAGAATCTTGTTCAGCGCATGACCGATGTGAATCGTGCCGTTGGCATACGGAGGACCGTCGTGCAGAACGAACTTCGGACGATCCTTGCCAATCTCGCGCAACTTACCGTACAGGCCAATGCTGTCCCAGCGCTGCAGAATCTGCGGTTCGCGCTGAGGCAGGCCGGCCTTCATTGGGAAGGCGGTGTCCGGAAGGTTTAGCGTGGCTTTATAGTCGGTCATTTAAGGCTCTTCATTAGCGATTGGCGCTAGGTGCGACAGGGCACGGGCGGCGGCAACATCCGCATTGATCGCCGTCTTAAGCGCCTCCAGAGAGGCGAAACGCTGCTCTTCACGCAGCTTGTGGTGGAAAACCACCGTCAAACGCCGGTCATACAGATCGCCGGCAAAATCTAAAAGATGCACTTCCAGGTGGGCTTTGCCATCACCCTGGACCGTTGGCCGCACGCCGATATTGGCGACGCCGGGCCAGATCTTGCCGTCGATGTCGACGTTGACCAGGTAAACCCCGGACAGCGGCACGCGACGACGCTTGAGTTGTATGTTGGCCGTGGGCGTACCCAGTTGGCGCGCCAGCTTCTGGCCGTGCAGGACCCGCCCGGTAATCTGGAACGGACGACCGAGCAGCCGTTCGGCCAAGGCAAAATCGGCAGCGGCCAGGGCGTTGCGGACCTGAGTACTGCTGACGCGAATACCGTCCAGTTCGACAGTTTGCGCCGCTTCAACGGTAAAACCTTGCAGGACGCCGGCCTGTTGCAGGAAATCGAAATCCCCTACCCGGTCACAGCCAAACCGGAAGTCGTCACCGACTTCCAGATGCTGGACGCCAAGGCCGTCCACCAAAATCGTATCGACGAATTCGTTGGCGCTGAGCTTGCTCAGACGCTGGTTGAACGCCAGGCACAGGACCCGGTCGACACCTTCGTCGGCCAGCAGCTGCAATTTGTCCCGTAGGCGAGCCAAGCGAGCCGGCGCCGTGTCCGGGGCGAAGAATTCCCGGGGCTGCGGCTCGAAAATCACCACGCAGCTGGGCACGCCCAACTCGATCGCACGCTCACGCAGGCGCGCCAGGATAGCCTGGTGGCCACGGTGAACACCGTCAAAGTTGCCAATAGTGGCGACACAGCCCCGATGCTGGGGGCGCAGGTTGTGGAGGCCTCGAACCAGCTGCATAACGCGCTTCTTGCTCATAAAGTGGTCGATTATAACCACACCCGGCGGCCGACGACAGGCAACACCGTAACCCAAAGTGATCGAGCCGACAAAACCGTCGGCCCGCCCGTGATTATCGAGGCTGCGACCTCAGCTCAGCGCATTGCGATTGAAATCGCGCAAACGGAAGCCCATCAGCAGCAACATGCCGAAATACGCCACCACGCCAGCCGCCACCAGAGCGCCCAGACGCAGGAACCGTTCCAGCATGTGCCCTTGATCCCAGGCGGGCATAAAATGCATCGCACCCAGCAAAACCGCGGACATCACGACGACGGCGACCACCAGTTTGGCCCCAAACTTCGCCCAGCCCGGTTGGGGCTGGTACATCTGCTGCTTGCGCAATTGATAAAACAGCAGCCCGGCATTAAGGCAGGCACCGGCGCTGATGGCCAGGGCCAGACCGGCATGAGCCAGCGGACCGATCAGCACCAGGTTGAACAATTGAGTGCAGACCAGCGTGAAAATCGCGATTTTTACCGGGGTGCGGATGTTTTGTTGCGCATAAAAACCCGGCGCCAGCACTTTGATCACGATAATCCCGAGCAGTCCGACCGAATAGGCGATCAGCGCCCGCTGAGTCATCGCCGCGTCAAACGCATTGAACTGGCCGTACTGGAACAGCGAAACCGTCAGCGGCTCGGCCAGAATCCCCAGCGCCAGGGAGCACGGCAACACCAGCACGAAGCACAGGCGCAGGCCCCAATCGAGGATCCGCGAGTATTCGTTACGATCCTGGCTGGCGTAGGTCTTGGCCAGGGTCGGCAGCAGAATCGTGCCCAAAGCCACACCCAGTACGCCGGACGGCAATTCCATCAGGCGGTCGGCGTAATACATCCAGGACACGGAACCGGCGACCAGGAACGACGCAAAAATGGTGTTGATGATCAGCGAAATCTGGCTCACCGAAACGCCGAGAATCGCCGGCAGCATCTGCTTCATGACCCGCCAGACGCCGCTGTCGCGCAGATTCAGGCGCGGCAACACCAGCATGCCGATCTTTTTCAGGTGCGGCAGTTGATAGAGCAGTTGCGCCAGACCGCCCACCAGAACCGCCCAGCCCAGCGCCATGACCGGCGGATCGAAGTACGGCGTCAGAAACACCGAAAAGATGATCATGCTGACGTTGAGCAGGGTCGGCACGAAGGCCGGTACCGAGAAACGGTTATACGTATTGAGGATCGCCCCGGCCAATGAAGACAGGGAAATCAGCAATATATAAGGAAAGGTCACTCGCAACAGATCGGAGGTCAGTTCGAATTTTTCAGGGGTATTGGTGAAACCCGGCGCAGTCGCCCAGATGACCCACGGTGCAGCCAACATGCCCAACGCAGTCACCAGCGCCAGTACCAGTGTCAGCAGGCCGGAGACGTAGGCAATAAACGTTCGCGTCGCCTCCTCGCCCTTCTGGTTTTTATACTCGGCAAGAATCGGCACGAATGCCTGGGAAAATGCACCCTCGGCGAAAATCCGTCGCAGCAGATTGGGCAGTTTGAAGGCGATAAAGAAGGCATCGGTCGCCATCCCCGCGCCAAATGTACGCGCAATGAGGGTGTCACGGACGAACCCCAGAATCCGGGAAAGCATCGTGATAGAGCTGACGGCGGCCAACGATTTGAGCAGATTCATTGAAAGAGTTTGTGCCTGTCGATAAACAGCAGGCGAACAACGCGCCCACTTATGCGATACTCCGCGCCGCAACAGCACAGAGCCAAAGCTCGCGAGTTTACAGGTCAAGCGCCGGAAATAAATATCCCGCCTCTTTATACCTACCACTTAGCGGAACGTCTCAACCGCCCTTGACAAGACATCAACTCATCGGCATGATTCGCGGCCTATTTTGTTTGCTATTTCCTAAAAAGTCTTTCGAGGAGCTCGACGGTGGCCAACACACCTTCCGCCAAAAAACGTGCAAAACAGGCTGAGAAGCGTCGCAGCCACAACGCCAGCCTGCGTTCCATGGTTCGTACCTACATCAAGAATGTAGTTAAAGCCATTGACGCAAAAGACGCTGAAAAAGCTCAAGCTGCTTACGTTCTGGCTGTGCCAGTTATCGACCGTATGGCCGATAAAGGCATCATCCACAAGAACAAAGCTGCTCGTCATAAGAGCCGCCTGAATGGCCACGTCAAGGCCCTGAACGTTGCCGCTGCTGCCTAAGCGACGCGCTCGTTAAAAAACCGACCCCAGGGTCGGTTTTTTATTGCCTGCGATTTAGTGAAAACGCGCAAAAAGTGTGGGAGCGAGCCTGCTCGCGATGACGGAATAACAGTCGACATAGATTTGAATGTTAAGCAGCTATCGCGAGCAGGCTCGCTCCCACATTGGATCTTCGCTAGGTTATTGAGCGTGCGTCCACGGTAAAATCGGAATCGCCGTCACCGCATTCTGCGGACTGCCCTCAATCAAACGATCGCTATAGACCAGATACACCAGCGTATTGCGCTTCTTGTCGAGGAATCGCACCACCTGCATGGTCTTGAACACCAGCGACGTGCGCTCCTTGAACACCTCGTCGCCATCCTTCAACTCACCCTTGAAGCTGATCGGCCCAACCTGACGACAAGCGATAGACGCTTCGGCGCGATCTTCAGCCAACCCCAGACCACCCTTCACACCGCCCGTCTTGGCCCGGGACAGGTAGCAGGTCACACCCTCGACCTTCGGGTCGTCAAACGCTTCAACCACGATACGGTCGTTCGGGCCGACGAACTTGAACACCGTCGACACCTGACCAATCTCCTCGGCCGAGGCCAGCAGCGGCATTGCCAACAGCAGCCCCATCAATCCTTTTGCCACGCGCATTCAAATATTCCTTCAGACCAGGATCAGGTTATCGCGATGAACCAGTTCCGGCTCCGCCATATAACCCAACAGACCAACAATCGCCTCAGACGACTGACCGATGATTTTTTGTGCCTCCAGCGCGCTGTAGTTCGCCAGTCCACGGGCGATTTCCCGACCGTCCGGCGCCACACAGACCACCATTTCGCCACGACGGAAGCTGCCCCGGACCAGTTTGACGCCCACCGGCAGCAAACTTTTATTGCCTTGGGACAGCGCCGTCACCGCACCGGCATCCAGCACCAGCGTGCCGCGAGTCTGCAGGTGCCCGGCCAACCATTGCTTGCGCGCCGCCAGCATGCCGCGCTCAGGCGACAGCAACGTGCCGATACGCTCGCCCGCCTTGAGGCGATCCAGCACGCGCTCAATGCGCCCACCGACGATGATCGTATGCGCCCCGGAACGGGCCGCCAGCCGTGCAGCACGCAACTTGGTCTGCATACCGCCTCGACCCAATGCGCCGCCCGTACCGCCAGCCACCGCGTCCAGCGCCGGATCATCGGCGCGCGCTTCGTAAATCAGGTTAGCGTTGGGGTTGTTGCGCGGATCAGCGTCAAACATGCCGTCGCGATCGGTCAGGATCACCAGCAAATCGGCCTCGACCAGATTGGCCACCAGCGCCGCCAACGTATCGTTGTCACCAAAACGAATTTCGTCGGTGACCACGGTGTCGTTTTCGTTGATCACCGGGATCACTTTCAACTCAACCAGCGCGCGCAAGGTGCTGCGGGCGTTCAGGTAGCGTTTGCGGTCAGACAAGTCGTCGTGCGTCAGGAGAATCTGCGCGGTGTGCCGGCCATGCTCGGCAAAGCTCGATTCCCAGGCCTGCACCAAGCCCATCTGGCCGATGGCGGCAGCCGCCTGCAACTCGTGCATCGCACTGGGTCGTACGGTCCAGCCCAGACGGCTCATGCCTGCCGCCACCGCCCCGGAGGACACCAGCACCAGCTCGACGCCGGCCTCATGCAAAGCCACCATCTGCTCAACCCAGACACCCATTGCCGCGCGATCCAGGCCCTTGCCGTCCGCCGTCAGCAAAGCGCTGCCGATTTTCACGACCCAACGCTGCGCACCTGTCACCTTGCTCCGCATCATCTTCAACCTTAGCTTGAGGACAGCGCGACCCAGCGCTGCCCGTGACGTTATTCGTGACTACCGATTTCCAGATACTAAAACGCCGCTCTAGTGAGCGGCGCTTAAGTTTATCGCAACGAATCAGTCACGCACGTAAATGATTTCCGGACCGTCTTCGTCATCCACATCTTCTTCGTCCCAATCATCGTCGCCGATGTCATGGACCGACTTCACGCCGCTGCGACGCAGGGCACGCTGATCATCCAGGGCCTGCAACTGAGCACGAGCTTCGTCTTCGATGCGCTGATCGAGCTCGGCCAGTTCTTCCTTGTAGACCGGGTCGTTAGCCAGGCGATCAGCACGATCTTCCATGTAACGCATGATGTCATGGCACAGACGCTCGGTGCCGAGCTTGGAGATGGCCGAGATCACGTAGACCGGACCGGTCCACTCCAGGCGATCAACGATTTCCTTGACGCGAGCGTCGTGCTCTTCCTCAAGGATCTGGTCGCACTTGTTCAGTACCAACCAGCGATCACGCTCAGCCAGGGACGGGCTGAACTTGGTCAGCTCGCTGACGATCACTTCAGCAGCATCCGGGGCACTGGCATCATCCAGCGGCGCCATGTCCACGAGGTGCAACAGCAGACGGGTACGCGACAAGTGCTTGAGGAAACGAATCCCCAGGCCCGCGCCGTCGGAAGCACCTTCGATCAGGCCCGGAATGTCCGCAACCACGAAGCTCTTCCAGCGATCGACGCTGACCACACCCAGGTTTGGCACCAGCGTGGTGAACGGGTAGTCGGCGACTTTCGGCTTGGCGGCCGACACCGAACGAATAAAGGTACTTTTGCCAGCGTTCGGCAAGCCCAGCAGACCGACGTCAGCCAACACCTTCATTTCCAGCTTCAGATCACGCGCCTCACCCGGTTTGCCCGGAGTGGTCTGGCGCGGAGCACGGTTGGTACTGGATTTGAATCGGGTATTGCCCAGACCGTGCCAGCCGCCGTGCGCCACGAGCAGTTTCTGGCCCGCCTTGGTCAGGTCGCCGATCACTTCTTGAGTAGCCGAGTCGATGACGGTCGTGCCGACCGGAACGCGCAATACCAGCTCTTCACCTTTCTTGCCGGTGCAGTCGGTGCTGCCGCCGTTGGAACCGCGCTCGGCATCGAAGTGCCGGGTGTAACGGTAGTCCACCAGGGTGTTGAGGTTTTCGTCGGCGATCATGTAGACCGAGCCGCCATCACCACCGTCACCGCCGTTCGGTCCGCCGTTTTCGATAAATTTCTCGCGACGGAAGCTCATGCAACCGTTGCCGCCGTCACCGGCCTTTACTCGAATCGATACTTCATCAACAAACTTCATAACAAAACGCCTCTCGCCATACGGACGAGCCGAAAAAACCTAGACATAAGACTCTTGCAAAAATGAGCGCAGCGACCTCAATCAACGACCGCAAATCCAGCGCTGGAGCCCATTACAAACAGCTTTGCAAGAGACTCACCCCACAAACGAAAAAGCCCCGTCGCGAGACAGGGCTTTTCCAGCAACTACGCAATTATGCCGCGACGACTTCAGTCTTCGGGACAATGCTCACGTAACGGCGACCGAAGGCGCCTTTTACTTCGAACTTGATCACGCCGTCGATTTTAGCGAACAGAGTGTGATCCTTGCCCATGCCAACGCCGTAGCCAGCGTGGAATTGGGTGCCGCGCTGACGCACGATGATGTTGCCCGGAATGATAACCTGGCCGCCATACATCTTCACGCCAAGGCGTTTGGCTTCTGAGTCGCGACCGTTACGGGTACTACCACCAGCTTTTTTGTGTGCCATGAGTTCAATTCTCCTAGTGAGGAATTAGGCTGAAATTAAGCCTGAATACCGGTGATTTTGATCTCGGTGTACCACTGGCGGTGGCCCATACGCTTCATGTGGTGCTTACGACGACGGAACTTGATGATGCGGACTTTATCGTGACGACCTTGGGAGATCACTTCAGCCACAACGGTAGCGCCAGGAACAACTGGAGCGCCGATATTCACGTCGTCGCCATTGGCAACCAACAGAACGCGATCAAAAGTAACGGATTCGCCGGTAGCGATTTCCAGTTTTTCGATCTTCAGGTATTCACCTGGAGCAACTTTGTACTGCTTGCCACCAGTAACGATTACTGCATAAGACATGGTATTTCTCCGATAATCCTGCTCACCCAGCTCTTTATAAGAAGAGGTATTGGCTGGCATGGCTGCATAAGGCTGGAAGGCCTGTTTGCAATTGCGTAAGGCAGGTGCTGCCCAGGAAGTTCAGGGTGCGCGATTGTACGCAAGCTGCCGAGGCGATGCAAGAGGCCGTCCATCGTGCCTTGACACCCGCCGACGTGGGTCCTAGCATGCCGCGCAACCCTTCTGGAGCAACTGTCGCTGATGCAACCCCAAGCTTTCTACCGCGCGGTGGCGGACGATTTTAGCGCCGTCGACGGCATCATCAAGAAGCAGCTGACTTCCCGAGTGCCGCTGGTATCGAAAATCGGCGACTACATCACCTCGGCCGGCGGTAAACGCCTGCGTCCTTTATTAGTGCTGCTGTGTGGCAAGGCCCTGGGCCGCGAAGGCGACGACTTGCGTCTGCTGGCCGCGACCATCGAGTTTCTGCACACCGCCACCCTGCTGCACGACGACGTGGTCGACATGTCCGGCATGCGTCGTGGTCGCTCGACCGCCAACGCCATGTGGGGCAACGCGCCGAGCGTGCTGGTGGGCGACTTCCTGTATTCGCGCTCCTTCGAGATGATGGTCGAGCTGGGCTCCATGCCGGTGATGAAGATCCTGTCGCAAGCCACTCGCATCATCGCCGAAGGCGAAGTGTTGCAGCTGTCGAAGGTCCGCGACGCCAGCACCACCGAAGAAACCTACATGGAAGTCATCCGCGGCAAGACCGCGATGCTCTTCGAAGCCTCGACCCACAGCGCCGCGGCCCTGTGCGAAGCCACGTCGGAACAGGCCGAAGCCCTGCGCACGTTCGGCGATCACCTGGGCGTAGCCTTCCAACTGGTCGACGACCTGCTGGATTACCGCGGCGACGCGGAAACCCTGGGCAAGAACGTCGGTGACGATCTGGCCGAAGGCAAACCCACCCTGCCACTGATCTACACCATGCGTGAAGGCACGCCAGAGCAGGCTGCACTGGTGCGCAAGGCCATTCAGAAAGGTGGCATCGAAGACCTGGAAAGCATCCGCGAAGCCGTGGAAGCCTCGGGCTCGCTGGATTACACCGCGCAGCTGGCCCGCGACTACGTCGCCCGTGCGATCAAATGCCTCGATGCACTGCCTGCCAGCGAATACCGCGATGCGCTGGTCGAGTTGAGTGAGTTTGCGGTTGCCCGTACGCACTGATAGTTAAAGCAAGATCAAAAGATCGCAGCCTTCGGCAGCTCCTACAGGTGTGCATAATCCCCTGTAGGAGCTGCCGAAGGCTGCGATCTTTTGCTATGTGCCCCTCCCCCGACAAAACCCTATATAATGTGCGCTTTTTAGCGATCCTGAATCCAAGGAGCTTTAGTGAGCACGTTGCCACCCTGCCCAAAATGTAATTCCGAATACGCCTATGAAGACGGCGCCCAGCTGATCTGCCCCGAGTGCGCCCACGAATGGTCCGCCGGTGGCGAAACTGAAGCCGCGTCCGATGACACCGTGAAAAAAGATTCGGTCGGCAACGTCCTGCAGGACGGCGACACCATCACCGTGATCAAGGACCTCAAGGTCAAAGGCACGTCGCTGGTGGTCAAGGTCGGCACCAAGGTCAAGAACATCCGCCTGTGCGATGGCGATCACGACATCGACTGCAAGATCGACGGCATCGGCCCGATGAAGCTCAAATCCGAGTTCGTCAGAAAAGTCTGAACCTGCTGTCTTCCATCCCGCGCCCTGCGTGGGATGGTGCTTCACCCTCCCCCGCGTCACCCAGCATTTCCTCGCAATAGCCAAACGCCATCCGTTTTGACCTTACACAACCTTTACCCAGAAAAAATCACAAACCACCAATAGGTCCTTGCTATTTGATAAATAAGAATTATTCTCATTGAACCCCAATCAATGGAGATGAGACCCATGACTTATTTGATCGATGCCTGGCTGGACCGCCCACACCCTTACCTCAGGATCCTGCATCGGGAAACCGGGGAAGTTTGTGCGGTGCTTGAAGAAGAAGCCTTGAACGAGCTGCAGGATCAGGGTGATCTGGACGTCAATGGCCTGAGTTCCAGCGAGCCGGTGGTGCTCAAGGAACTGGTGCGCAATCTGTTTCTGTTCTGCTATGCCCGGGCGTTGCGCCCGACCAGCGATCTGAACCATAAGATCGAACTATGAGACAACGCAAAAAACTGTGGGAGCGAGCCTGCTCGCGATGCAGTCAACTCGGTGTTCCTGTGAAACCGAGGTGATGCCGTCGCGAGCAGGCTCGCTCCCACATGGATCTTACAGAACGTCGAGCAGCTCGACGTCGAAGACCAGTACGCTGTGCGGCGGAATGCTGCCAACGCCTTGAGCGCCGTAAGCCAGTTCGCTCGGCACGTACAGACGCCATTTGCTACCGGCGTTCATCAGCTGCAGGGCTTCGGTCCAGCCAGCGATCACGCCGCCAACCGGGAATTCTGCTGGCTGACCACGATCGTAGGAGCTGTCGAACACAGTGCCGTCGATCAGGGTGCCGTGGTAGTGAGTACGCACGGTGTCTTCGCGGGATGGCTTGGCGCCTTCACCGGCAGTCAGCACTTCGAATTGCAGGCCGGAAGCCAGGGTGGTGATGCCATCACGCTTGGCGTTTTCAGCCAGGAAAGCCAGGCCTTCGCCAGCAGCTGCTTCAGCCTTGGCGGCCGCTTCGGCTTGCATGATTTCGCGAATGACTTTAAAGCTGGCAGACATTTCTTCCTGACCTACACGACTTGGCTTGCCGGCGAATGCGTCGGTCAAACCGGCCAGGATCGCGTCCAGGTTAACGCCCGGTGGCGGGTTGTCGCGCAGTTGGTCGCCCAGCTGACGGCCGATACCGTAGCTGACGCGGGTTTCGTCGGTGGACAGATTTACTTCGGACATGACACTGCTCCGCTGTGCGGACGGCCCTGGAACTAGCCGTGCGTGCACAGCGCGTCCCGGAGCGCCCGGAACCAAAAGGGCCAGCAGACTAGCACAGATGTCGTTGCGCTGATGAGGGCTGTCAGTGCTGCCAGGCGATCGGCACCTTCAGGCATTCCTCTTCATTGGCACCGAGACCGCACATTTCGTCATGAACCGAGGTGTGCACAAGGTTGAATGGCAACCTGGGGAAGGCATGAAGCACTTCGCGCGCATGCTCGACCGAGCGCACAGGAAACGCCTTGCCCCGAGCATCGCTCAATGGATACGCCGCGCCATGCATTCGCGCTTCCAACAGGTAGATCCCCCCTTCCATCGAGATCAGGTTCAGCTCATCGATCTTTCCGGCGATGGCATAGGCATTCAACTCTTGCAGGTTCATGAACACACCTCACGCAGTGGCGAGCCAGGATCCTTACAGGCATAGGCCTCGACGCATCAAAGTACAAGCCACAAACGACACCGCCCGTCTGTTTCACAACAACCCCATTGTGGGAGCGAGCCTGCTCGCGATGGGATCACCTCGATCTAACGATAAACCGCAAGGCCGACATCGCGAGCAGGCTCGCTCCCACAGGGGGTTGTGCAGATCAGTGCTTGGTCAGCTTATCCAGATAACCCATGGCAAATGCCGATACCACGAAGGTCATGTGAATGATCACGTACCACTTCAAGTGCTCGGGATCGACGTTTTTGGCGTCCATGAAAATCCGCAGCAGGTGAATGGACGAAATCGCCACTATGGAGGCCGCCACCTTCATCTTCAATGAAGAGGAGTCCATGGTGCCCAGCCAGTTGAGCTTTTCCTTGTGGTCGTCGATGTCCAGTTGGGAGACGAAGTTTTCATAACCTGAAATCATCACCATCACCAGCAAACCGCCCACCAGCGCCATGTCGATCAGCGACAGCAGCACTAGAATCAGGTCCGACTCGGCCATCGAGAACACGTTAGGGATGACGTGGAAGACTTCCTGGAAGAATTTCAGGGCCAGGGCCAGCAGCCCGAGGGACAAGCCAAAATAGATCGGCGCCAGCAGCCAGCGGGAGGCGTACATAGCATTTTCGATAAAACGTTCCATTGAATCTCACACGTGGGCTGGAAATGGCCGCGAGTATAACAGCCACCTGTTACACCCAGAAACCGTCGGGAAATCCGCAACCTGCGCGTGTGTCACAAAGTTTTTCTGCTAGTGTCCAGACTATTGACAGCTCAGCGACATCGGACAGGAAGACTGGAAATGGATGTGCGATTGACCTTAACGAGCGCCGGAATTTGCCTGGCTCTGCTGATGATCGGCTGTTCACCCAGCGATGAGAAACGCCAGCTCAGCCTCGAAGAAAAGACCGCGCAGTTCGAAAAATCCCTGGATGCCATCGAGGATCCGAAGCTCAAGGATGCCGTCGCCGAACTCGGTGGCTCACTGTTGTTGCTCGAACGCGCGCAGCTCAAGCTGGATAGCAAACCCGTGGCAACCGAGTACGGCGAAGACGTCCTCGCCGTACTCAAGCACTACCCCACGCCACAAGCCTTAGTCGACACGTACATCAATGGCCTTTTCGTGCTGCACAAGGATTCCAGCTCCGACTACCTGACCGACCTGCAACCGGTATTCCCCTTCAACTTCGACATTCCGGCCCAGTTTCTCTTCCCCCATGGCCTGGAATGGCAGTCGGTCACCTTGAGCAACAAACGCGTTATCCCGTTCCAGCCGGAATGGTCGGAAACCGACCCCGGCATCCAGCTGAGCCCGTCGAGTTCCAACCTGACCAATCCCGATGACCTGACGGTGACCTATCCCTTCATCGACGGTCTGGACGTGGAAAACAAGAACCAGCCTCAACCGGTGAGCCTGCAAGGCAAGGTGGAAGTCATTGCGCCGCGCAGGCTCTACAGTTTCGAGCTGACGAAAAAGGATGTCGGCCAGACGCGAACGAATGACAACCTCAGCGTCACCCTGCTGAACCTTGCCAACAACTACGCCGAAATCGAATTCAAAAACAGCGCACCACTGGCTCCCGAAGTCGGCGATACGTCGCTGAACCCGTTGATCGTCCAGGCCAGGGACAGCACCGGGCAATTTCTTTCGCGTTCAGGCTCGATCAACGAAACCGCCGCGCAAATTGCCTTCTATCAACAGCAACTGGCGAAAATGCAGCTGCAGAAGGCCTGGAGCGAGGCCTTCGAAAAACAGCTCGACGAAGAGCACCGCGCCTTCGAGCAGCAGCAGACCCAGCATTACTCCAGGGTTTACTTCAACGGACCGATCGAAACCCTCGAGGTCAGCGTGCTGGACTTCTCGACCGCCACAGTGACCCGCAAAGACCTGGACCTGCCGGTACGCCGTTTCGACCCACACACCACGGAAAAAACCATCCAGCCACTGACATTGCCCGTGGTGGTGTACGACGATCAGGCCCCGACCTGGCTCAAGGGTGCAACGCTGGGCGAGGAACAACTGAAAAAGAGCATCACCATCCGTCAGTCGGTCGATGACCCGAGCGCCGCGCGCATCGAGTTCGATCACCCCAGGAGCTTCAATGATGAGCTGCTTGGCACGTCCTTCAGCGCCGGCGATAGTCCGGTCACCTTCTTTACCGAAGACGGAAACGGTAAACGCGATGAACCGATCGAATTGCCGCCGGAGGCTTACCAGGTCGACCCTCTGCGCGGCACCATCACTTACGATCTGAACCTGTTTGCGCAAACACCGGCTTATGCGGTGGGCTCCATGCCGCTGTTTCTGGCCACTGTCGACAAGAAAGCCCTCGACGCACACCAACTGCCCACAGGCCTGGAGCTCAAAGGTAATGCGCTGGTGGTTGACCTAAAGCTGTTTCCCGCCCAGGACTGGCATTTTTTCGCCAAGGACGACAGCGGCAATTATCTGAAGGAGATTCTTTCGGTCAGCCACGACGCGAGCGCAGAAGGCCCGGCAGTTTTCGCGGTGCATTACTTCTACGGCCAGCCCACCCGACTGGAAACCTACCAACGAACTGACCTCGCCACCGTGCAATACGGTTTCGAGGTCAAACTCGACAAGGCGGACACGTCCAACCTTGACCAATAGCCCTCTCAGTGGTCGGGCCGGAACTCGAACCCGCCGAGGTTGCGGCAACGACCACCATTGATTTCCCGCAACTGGGCTTGCAGATGCAGGCACCAGATCTGCGGATCATCGGCCAGCTCATAGCCGTGCAGGGTCAGGCTTTCAACGATGGTGTCGAGGATCGATTCAGCCACGAAGGGGCCATGAAACGGGCCCTGGGCTTTGATGGCTGAAGGTTGTTCGCCGGCCATCCCGGCGGCGAAGAGTAAGGTCCACATGCCCGTATCTCCCGCCAATGGGCGGATGGCACACTCGATACGGGTCACAAGGCCCAGGCACTGACGGGTGAGGCAGAGGTTGCGCGACATGGCGGCGACCCTCGGTAGCTCCGGTATTCAGCCCCCACGGGAGAGCTGTCTCGATCCAGTGATTACTGTCGATATCCTTGAGCTGAGAATAGAAGAAAAGTCTGCCTAGCACGTTAAGTGAGACCAGAAGGCGCCGAATGGTCATTGTGTGAATGTTGACGTCAGAGTGATGGCACTTTGTCAGAATGCGCCGAATAGAAATGTGGGAGCGAGCCTGCTCGCGATTGCGGACTTTCAGCCAACATAAATGTTGAATGTCAGTGCCTCATCGCGAGCAGGCTCGCTCCCACAATGGTTCCATGCAACTTTCGTCAGGTTGCGTCAGGCCGGTTTGGCTTCGACCAGCGCTTCCTGCGCCGCTTCTTTCTCGGCTTCCTTGAGGTCTTCCTCGCTGATCATTTCCGCGATGACCCGCAAGCGTTCCACCACCCGTGCGTTGACGCTGCCCTCAGGGAATTCGCCGTTCTCATCCGGCGCACCCGCCGGCTCGCCGACCAACAGGCTCAGTGCCTCATCAGCCTGACGCACCGCGTAAACATGAAACTGCCCTGCCCGCACCGCCGCCAGCACCTTCTCATCGAGCATCAGCGTCGCCACGTTGGCGTGGGGAATGATCGCCCCCTGCTCACCGGTCAGCCCGCGGGCTTCGCAGAGGCGGAAGAAGCCTTCGATCTTCTCGTTGACCCCGCCCACCGCCTGAACTTCACCGAACTGGTTGATCGAGCCGGTGATCGCAAAGCACTGCTTGAGTGGCGTTTTCGACAGTGCCGAGATCAGCGTGCAAGCCTCGCCCAGCGACGCACTGTCGCCATCGACGTAACCGTAGGACTGCTCCAGGGCGATGCTCGCGGAAATCGCCAGCGGAAACTCCTGGGCATAACGGCTGCCCAGGTACCCGGTGAGGATCATCACGCCTTTGGAGTGAATCGGCTGGCCCAGGTTGACCTCGCGCTCGATGTCGACGATGCCGCTGCCGCCCGGATACACCGTGGCGGAAATCCGCGCCGGCACACCGAAGGCCGAGTCGCCGACCTCCAGCACCGTCAGCCCGTTGCACTTGCCAACGGCTGCACCGTCCGTGTCGATCAGGATGATCCCGGCCAGCATGTCATCGAGAATCCGCGCAGAGACGCGCCCGGTGCGGGTGGCCTTGGCCTTGAGTGCACGTTCGATGTGCCCGGCGTCCGTCATTTCGTCGCCCGCCAGGTGACGAATGAAATCCGCCTCGCTGACCAACTGGAACAGATCACCGATCCGCGCCGACAAACGCCCCTGGTGTTCGGCCAGACGCGCACTGTAGGTTGCCAGACGCGCCACCGCATCGGCGGTCAGCGGCGCCATGCCTTCTTCGGAGGTGCGGGTTTTGAGCAACTGGGCGAACTGCTCCAGGCTCTCGTCGACCATCGGGATGTCTTCGTCGAAATCCACCAGGACGCGGAACATCTCCTGGAAGTCCGGATCAAGGTCTTGCAGCGTGTAGTAGAGCTGGCGGGCGCCAATGATGACGACTTTGACCTGCAACGGAATGTGTTGCGGTGTCAGGGTCACGGTGGCCAGACGGCCCAGCTCACCCAGCGGCGACTCCATTTTCAGTTTGCGCGATTGCAGGGCGCGCTTGAGCGCATCCCATACGAACGGCTCGCTGAGCATTTTTTCCGCTTCAAGGATCAGGAAACCGCCGTTGGCGCGGTGCAACGCACCCGGTCGCAGCTGCCGATAAGTCGTGTAGAGCGCGCCCTGGTCGGTGCTGTATTCGATGCGCCCGAACAGGTTTTCGTAAGTCGGATGCGGCTCGAACACCACCGGCGCGCCGCCGCTGGCCGAATGCCCCACCACCAGGCTCGGCGCGTATTGCTCTTCCAGCAGTTTGCGAGCGATGGCGTCGGCCTTGCTGTCGTCCACCAGTTGCTCAACCACGGTTTTGAGCAGGTACACCTGCATCGCTTGCAGGTAACCGCAAACGCCTGCGTTTTCCGCGTACTTTTCCGACAGCGGTGCGAGCAAGGGCTGCAAGGCCAGGGTGATGGTTTCTTCGTTGAGGTGACGCAGCTGATTGCTCGACTCACGTTTCCATTGCGGCAGGCTGGCGAGCTCTTCGTTGAGGCGCTCTTCCAGACCCGAGATGTCTTCGTGGAAACGCTCGCGATCAGCTTCCGGCAACTGGGCGAATTCCGCTTCGTCCAACGCCTTGCCTTCACTCATCGGGGTGAACGCGATGTTGCTGGCGTCGCGGTAAAGCGCGACTTCCTTTTCCAGGGCCAGACGCTCGATCACGTCCAACGCCTTGTCGTAACGCTGGTTGAAGGTGCGGTCGATGGCGCTTTTCTTCTGCTGGTAGGACGGGTGCTCGAACACTGCCGGAAAAGTTGCCAGCAGGTTGTCGATCAAACCGTTGATGTCACCGATGAAAGCGCCGGCCGTACCTGATGGTAATTCCAGGGCGCGAGGCTCGCGGGGCTCATCGAAATTGTTGACGTAGACCCAGTCCGCCGGGGTCTGCAGGCGCTTGCCTTCGGCCTTCAGGTAGCGTTTGACGAACGAAAACCGGCCAGTGCCGGGCTCGCCCATGACGAATACGTTGTAACCGGGGCGTGGCATGGCCACACCGAACTGCAAGGCCTCGACCGCACGTTCCTGGCCAAGCACACCGCGGAAGGGCTCCAGATCATTGGTGGTAGAGAAGCTGAACTGTTCAGCGGAAAACGGACGGGTCAGCGCTTCGGGCGCTAGACGCAAGCTGGCAGCAACAGGATCAGGCATCGGGCTTCCTTACATCAGGCGGGGCAGATAGCGGCATTCTGGCGCTGCCCATAGCTCACTTGCAAGGCGCGCCTCAAGCCAAAGCATAGTCAAAGTGGCATGCCCAGGCGGGCCGGGTCTAAATCAATGTTTTCGACGAATGTTTTGCAAAAAATCACGGAACCCCAGGAACGTGCCTAAACTCCAAACTGCGCGGCTGGAACAATAACCGGCCCACTGGCGCCAGATCGGGCCAGACCCTGTCCATTGGTATGCACATAAAAGAGAACAAAGCTATGAAACGGATTCTTCTCGGTACTCTCTTCACCGCTGTATCCATCAACGCCATGGCTCAGGCGCCAGGCGGCCCGGATTGCGGTTGGGGCAACATGCTGTTCGAAGGTCAGCGTGGCACCCCGGCTCACTTCCTGGCATCCACCACCAACGGCACTTCCGGTAACGCAACCTTTGGTATGACGTCTGGTACCAACGGTTGCTCGACTAATGCGTCGCTGACCTATGGCGGCAAATCCTGGTTTGCCATGAATGGCATGATGAACGAGCTGTCCGAAGACATGGCTAAAGGTCAGGGCGAAGCGCTGACCACTTACGCCGTGGTACTGGGCGTGGCGCCGGAAGACCGTGCGCACTTCGCCGCTGTGACTCACGAGCACTTCCAGCAGATCTTCAGCAAGGCTGACGTGACCGCGGAAGATGTGCATACCAACACCCTGGCCGTTCTGAAGAGCGATCCTCGTCTGGCCAAGTACGCGACTCAAGCTTAAGCTCGACCCGCCCGCTCCTTTCGGGGGGCGGGTTTTATTTTTTGGACCTTGCCCCGCTTTGGGTAATGCCATTCAACTGTAGGAGCTGTCGAGTGAAACGAGGCTGCGATCTTTGCTTTTAAAGATCAAAAGATCGCAGCCTCGTTTCACTCGACAGCTCCTACAGCAAATGGCATCAACCGCGCTGGGTCTTTGTTTCTTTCGACTTAAGTTGCCCACTATGCTCAAACGCCTTGCCTGGCTGGCGCTCTGTGTCTGCGCCCCGCTGTCTGCCACGCCACACATCGACAATCAACGTTTGCAGCAACTGGCCAACGATCCCTTCTGGATTTCCCTGGGCCATTACGAAACCGCCAAGCTCGGCGGTTGGCGCAGCTATGTCAGCGACAGGAAGTTCTTCCTCGCACCTGATGGCAACGAACACCCCGATCGCGAACTGGCGGCGACCGTACAAGCGCTGTACGCCCCGGCCAATGCCGGCGAGCAACACGCACAATGCGTCTACCCGGCACGTACCCGCTGGCTGAAGGCGCAGCTCAACCTGACCGACCTGCCAACGCTGGACTGCACTGAATTCAAGCAATGGTTCAAGGATGTCTCGCCCCACAGTGCGGTGATGATTTTCCCGGCGGCCTACCTGAACAGCCCGTCATCGATGTTCGGCCACACCCTGCTGCGTATCGACCAGGCTGACGTACAGAGCGATCACACCGCTCTGCTCAGTTACGCGATCAACTTCGGTGCCTACATCGAGGGCTCGGACAACAGCATCCTGTATGCCTGGAAAGGCTTGATGGGCGGCTATCCGGGTCTGTTTGCGCTGGTGCCTTACCAGGAAAAACTCTCGGAATACCGCAGCCTCGAAAACCGCGACTTGTGGGAATACCGCCTGAACCTGACCCAGGCCGAAACCGAGCGGATGGTCGAGCACGTCTGGGAACTGAAACAGATCCAGTTCGACTACTTCTTCTTCGACGAAAACTGCTCCTATCGCCTGCTGGAGCTGCTGCAAGTGGCTCGCCCGAGCTTGCGCCTGACCGAACAATTCCCGCTCACCGCCATTCCCACCGACACGGTCAAAGCCGTCAAGGAAGCCGGGCTGGTGGAGTCCATTCAATATCGTCCGTCCCGCGAGCGCGAACTGCTGAGCCGCGCTGAGCCACTGACTGACGAAGAACAGGATTGGGTGTTGAAAGTCAGCGCCGACCAGAAGCAGCTGCAAGAGCCGGCATTCAAGGCACAACCGCGCGAGCGTCAGGCATTGATCATCGATGCGGCTTACCGCCTGGAGCGCTACCGCGCCAACGGTCAGGAGCGCGACCCGCAACGGGCACAGCGCAGCTTCGAACTGCTGCGGGCGATCAACCAGAACCCGGCGCCGGAGCTGGACATCCCGCGACCCGGCCTGCCCGAGGACGGCCATGAATCCCGTACCTGGCAGGCCGGTATCGGCACGCGGGGCGACAAGGCTTTTGGCGAATACGGCCTGCGCATGGCCTATCACGACCTTAACGACAATTCCGAAAGCTTCCCCCTCGGCGCACAGATCGAAATCCTGCAGATGAAACTTCGCCAGTACGAAGGCAACGAGTGGCAGTTGCAGCAACTGGACCTGGCGACCATCCGCTCCCTGACCCCGCGCAACGAGCTGTTGCAGCCGCTGTCGTGGCAAGTCACCGGCGGCCTGGAGCGCGTGCCGGGCAAGCATGATGACGAAACCCTGGTCAGCCACGTCAACGGCGGTGGCGGCGGTACCTGGCAACTCGGCGAGGACATGCTTGGTTTTGCCCTGGGCACCGTGCGCGTGGAGCACAACAACGACTTTGCCGGTTTTATCGCGCCGGCGGCGGGTTTCAATACCGGGCTGCTGTGGAAGAACCCGCTGGGCAACTTCAGCCTGGAAACCAAAGGCGACTTCTTCACCAATGGCGAAGTGCGCCGCAGCGTGAGCCTGAATCAGCAGTGGGAATTGTCGCGCAACCTCGGTCTGCGCCTGAGTGCCCAGCGCGAGTTCAGCCACCTGGCCTCGCCCGAGAATGAAGTGATGCTTGAGGTGAAGTGGTATCACTACTAGATCAAAAGATCGCAGCCTTCGGCAGCTCCTACATGAGATCGCGTTCCCCTGTAGGAGCTGCCGAAGGCTGCGATCTTTTGATCTTTCTTTCACGTCCCGTCGACGAATCCGCTCCTAAACTTCCCCTATAGGCCGTTGAACGGCTCGGGAGTGCGAGATGTGGCGTTGTGTGGCGGTGCTGGGGTTGTTGATGTTGATCGCGGGTTGCCAGACAACCCACGAAGATTTGATTTCCAAGGGCTATCCACCGGCATTCGCCGATGGCTTCGATGACGGTTGCAGCAGTGGCCGGCAAGCCGCCGGGGCGATCACGGGCGAATTTCGCAAAAACGTCCCGCGTTATCTCAAGGACAAGCAATACGCCGAGGGCTGGAGCGATGGCTTCCGTCAGTGCCAGGCCATGCGCGAAAGTGAAGACCGGGAGGACTATCGCAGCCACCATTGGGACGATCGCGAAAAAGCCTGGCAGCAGCAAAAAGACCAGGACGCCGCCCGGGCGTATCGCTCGCAATAAGTCGCTGACAGACATCCATCGAAACTAAAAGCCTGCAACCATGGCCCAAACCCTATAACGGGAGAAAACCATGAGTCGCGCCTTCGTCAATGAAGATAACGCCGCCGCGCAAGCCGATCAGCCAGTCGAACGGCAGGTCAGCGCGCAGCCCAATTACGTCACGCCCACAGGGCTTGCGCAGCTTCAGGCGAAAGTCGCCGAGGTGCAAAACCTGCTCAATGAGCAAAGTGCGAAAGGTGAACTGGCCGATAAACAGCGCCAGGCCGACCTTGAGCGGGACTGGCGGTATTTCAATCAACGACTGCAGAGCGCTCAGTTAGTCGTACCGGCCTCCTCGACCAACAAGGTGCAGATTGGCGCTTGGGTGACGTTTGCCGATGAGCAAGGCAATGAGCAGCGTGTACAACTGGTGGGCGAGGATCAGGCGGATGCCGCCAGTGGGCTGATCAATTGGGGTTCGCCGCTGGGGCGGGCGTTGTTGGGCGCGCAGGTTGGGGATGAAGTGCTGTGGAAGCGGCCAGCGGGGGATTTGGTGATTGAGGTTCTGAGCATAGAGATTGTGTGACCATTAAGCCGCCTTCGCGAGCAGGCTCGCTCCCACAATTGATCTTCAGTGGCCTTCAGATTTGTAGCCAACACAAATCCCCTGTGGGAGCGAGCCTGCTCGCGAAGGCAACGCCGCGGTTTAGCTGAATGACACCCATAAAAAAACGGAGCCACGAAGGCTGCCACGAAGGCTCCGTTTTTTCATGCAACCAACCCCAAATCAGGCCAGTTTCTTGTGCCGTACACGATGCGGCTGAGCAGCTGCTTCGCCGAGGCGCTTTTTGCGGTCGGCTTCGTACTCGGAGTAGTTGCCTTCGAAGAACACCGCTTGCGAATCGTCTTCGTACGCCAGGATGTGAGTCGCGACCCGGTCAAGGAACCACCGATCGTGAGAGATCACAATGGCGGCGCCCGGGAAGTCCAGCAGGGCTTCTTCCAGGGAACGCAGGGTTTCAACGTCGAGGTCGTTGGACGGTTCGTCGAGCAGCAGGACGTTGCCGCCCTCTTTCAGGGTCAGGGCCAGGTGCAAGCGACCGCGCTCACCACCGGACAGGTCCTTGACGAACTTCTGCTGATCGCCGCCCTTGAAGTTGAAGCGACCGACGTAGGTGCGCGACGGGATCTCGTAGTTGCCGATGCGGATCTGGTCGGAACCGTCGGAAATCTGCTGGAACACAGTCTTGCTGCCGTCCAGGTCGTCGCGGCTCTGATCGACGCACGCCAGTTGCACGGTTTCGCCGACTTCGATGGTGCCGGAGTCCGGCGTTTCCTTGCCCATCAGCATGCGGAACAGGGTCGACTTACCCGCACCGTTACCGCCGATCACGCCAACGATGGCGCCTTTAGGCATGGAGAACGACAGGTTGTCGATCAACACGCGATCGCCGTAGCCCTTGGAGACGTTCTTGAACTCGATGACCTTGTCGCCCAGGCGTGGACCGGCCGGGATGTAGATCTCGTTGGTTTCGCTGCGTTTCTGGAATTCCTGCGACTGCATTTCTTCGAAGCGTTGCAGACGAGCCTTGGATTTGGACTGGCGGGCCTTGGCGCCTTTGCGCACCCACTCCAGTTCTTCCTTCATGGCTTTTTCGTGGGCCGACTGCTGCTTGGATTCGGCAGCCAGACGATCGGACTTGGCTTCAAGCCAACCCGAATAGTTGCCCTCGTAAGGGATACCGGCGCCGCGGTCGAGTTCGAGGATCCAGCCAGCAACGTTGTCCAGGAAGTAACGGTCGTGCGTGATCGCGACCACGGTGCCCGGGAAATCGTGCAGGAAGTGCTCCAGCCAGGCGACGGAATCGGCGTCCAGGTGGTTGGTCGGTTCGTCGAGCAGCAGCATGTCCGGCGCGGACAGCAGCAGGCGGCACAGGGCCACACGACGCTTTTCACCACCGGACAGGAATTCGACCTTGGCATCCCAGGCCGGCAGGCGCAGCGCATCGGCGGCGACTTCCAGCTGGCGATCCAGGTTGTGACCATCGCTGGCCTGCAGGATGGCTTCGAGCTTGGCCTGTTCGGCAGCCAGTTTGTCGAAGTCGGCATCTTCATCAGCGTAAGCCGCGTAGACCTCGTCCAGGCGCGCCTGGGCGTTCTTGATCACGCTGACGGCTTCCTCGACCACTTCACGCACGGTCTTGGTCGGGTCCAGGATCGGTTCCTGTGGCAGGTAGCCGATGTTCAGCTCCGGCATAGGACGGGCTTCGCCCTCGAACTCGGTGTCGACGCCCGCCATGATTTTCAGCAGCGTGGACTTACCCGAACCGTTGAGGCCGAGTACACCGATCTTGGCGCCGGGGAAGAACGACAGCGAAATGTTTTTCAGGATTTCCCGCTTCGGCGGAACAACTTTGCCCAGCCGATGCATGGTGAAGACGTATTGAGCCATGGAGAACCTTGGGTCAGTGACAGATGAATGATTGGAGCACAGGCGATGCCCGGCCAGGCCGTGCGCGTCGTCCGATTGATAGCTATCAATACGTGCGCGCTGAAAAAGCCTGATTCTAGGAGCTGGAACGCTCCCGCGTAACCGGCAAAGCTACCTTATTGACAGAAGGCAGTCCAGCCGGGAGGGACTGGCACTTTGCCACAACTCAAGGCATGCTAGCCGCCCTCCGGGCGTCCGGCTTATAGTGCACGTCGCGCCAGTCCAGCCAAACCGCAGGATTACAGTTTGCCCAATGTCACTCCGCCCCTGACCACCCGTGCACCGACTGTTGCGCCCGGCCCTCCCCTGCGCGGAAGTCTGAAAGGCGCACTGGCGACACTCGTGCTCTTGCTGCTCGCACTGCTGTTCTGGCAGTTGCTGGATCAGCTTCGCGAAACCCAGAAAAACCAGCGTCAGTACACCATCGACTACACCGCCGATCTGGCTTCGCAAGTCAGCCTGAACATGGCGCTCAACGCCCAGATCGCCCTCAACCTGCTACCGATCGTCGAACAACCGCAAAGCGCCGACGAACAGCAGGCCCTGCTGCGCAAACTGCAACGGTCATTGCCTGATCTGCGCAGCCTCGCATTGCTGACGCCCTCCGGAAAAATCCTCAGCGACAGCGCCGCCGACAGCAACGACGCCGACTACCTGAGCGATCTGGTCAGACGCAGCCGCGCCCAGGCCCACTATTTCAGCAACGCCGATGACGGTTCGGTGGTACATCTGCTGCTGCATCAAGCCAGCGGCAGCACCCGTGGCTACTGGATCCTGCGCCTGACTCCGACATTTTTCTCGTCATTGACCAAACCAAACGAAGCCGGCATCCGCCCGCAGTGGCTGGTGGAAAACCGTATCAATCACCAGATCATCAGCCGCGACGACATACAGCCCTCGGCCAAACCGAGCGTGCTGACCTCGGAGGATCTGGCCAACAGCGTGCTGACCGTTCCACTGAGCAGCAGCGACTGGCAGCTGCGCGGGCTGTTCGACCGGCAACAGGTGATCGAGGAACTGCTGCCGGCGTTCATTGGCAAGTGCCTGCTGGGGCTGGCCTTCTCCCTGCTGCCGCTGATAGCCCTGTTGAACATGCGCCGCCGTCAGCGCCAGGTGAGCGAAGGTCGTCGACGCTATCAGGATATTTTCGACGGCACCGGTGTAGCCCTCTGCGTGCTCGACGTGTCCGGACTCAAGGGCGTCTACGACAAAGCCCAGTTGCACAGCACCGAGCAACTGCGAGCCTGGCTGGAAGTCCCGGAACAACGCCATCAATTGCTCCAGGAACTGCGCATCACCGAGGTCAACCAGGTCGCCCTGCAACTGCTCAACATCAGCATCTGCGATCAAGCCTGGAAGCTGCTGATCGACGGCAATCCGCTGGACGGCACCGCCATCGGCAATCAAGTGCTCGAAGCGGTGCTCAATCAGCAGAAACAGCTCGAACTGGAAATCAAACTCAAGGATGCCAATGGCCGCGACCAGCACCTGTGGCTGGTGCTGCGCCTGCCGGAAGACCAGGACGACTATAAAGCGGTGATCCTGAGCATCAACGACATCACCAGCCGCAAGCTCATCGAGCTGTCGCTGCTGGAGCGTGAAGGATTCTGGTCGGACGTTGTGCGCACGGTGCCGGATCACCTGTACGTGCAGGACGTGATCAGCCAGCGGATGATTTTCAGCAACCACCACCTGGGTCAGACGCTCGGTTACAACCGCACCGAACTGCACCAGATGGGCGAATACTTCTGGGAAATTCTCCTGCACCCCGAAGACGCCGACTACTACCACCGTTCGCGCCAGACCCAGCGTCACGCGGGCTACACCCAACTGCTGCAATGCCAGTTGCGCTTCCGCCACCGGGACGGCAACTGGCGGCGTTTCGATATTCGCGAACAGGCCCTGGCGCGGGATAAACACGACCAGGTCACGCGAATCATCGGCGTGGCCAAGGACATCACCGATCAGATCGAAGCCAGTGAGTCCCTGCGCGACAGCGAGCAACGTTACCGGATGCTCGCCGAAAGCATCAGCGATGTGATTTTCTCCACCGACAGCAAGATGGCGCTCAACTACGTCAGCCCGTCGGTGCAAGCCGTGCTCGGTTACGACGTCGACTGGATTTTCCAGAATGGCTGGCAATCGACCATCGCCAACCCACAACAACTGACCGGCATCTACAGCCTGATGGACCGGGTCAGCAAAGCCCTGGATAAACCCGAGCAACTGGCGCTGTTGCGCAGCCAGGTGCAGACCCAACTGTTCCTGTTCGACTGCCTGCGGGCGGATGGGCGCAAGATCCCGATCGAGCTGCGCCTGGTGCTGGTCTGGGACGAACACGGTGCGTTCGAAGGCGTGCTGGGCGTCGGTCGCGACATCAGCCAGCAACGCCGGGCCGAGAAAGACCTGCGCATGGCGGCCACGGTATTTGAACACTCGACCTCGGCGATCCTGATCACCGACCCGGCCGGCTACATCGTTCAGGCCAACGAAGCCTTCAGTCGCGTCAGCGGTTATGCGGTGGAACAGGTGCTCGACCAGTTGCCGAACATGCTGACGGTCGACGAGCAGCAGGAAGCCCATCTGCGCTATGTGCTCAAGCAATTGCACCAACACAGCACCTGGGAAGGCGAGGTCTGGCTCAAACGGCGCAACGGCGAGCATTACCCGGCGTGGGTCGGGATCACGGCGGTGCTGGACGATGAAGGCGATCTGGCCAGCTACGTGTGCTTCTTCAGCGACATCAGCGAACGCAAGGCCAGTGAGCAGCGGATTCACCGCCTCGCCTATTACGACGCCCTGACGCACCTGCCCAACCGCACACTGTTCCAGGATCGCCTGCACACGGCGCTGCAAGCGGCCGAACGGCAGAAGTCCTGGGTGGTGCTGATGTTCCTCGATCTGGATCGTTTCAAACCGATCAACGATTCCCTGGGCCACGCCGCGGGTGATCGCATGCTCAAGGAAATGGCCACGCGCCTGCTCGGTTGCGTCGACGATGACGACACCGTGGCACGCATGGGTGGCGATGAATTCACGCTGCTGCTGCAACCGCGGGCCAACCGTGAAATCGCGCTGAACCGGGCGATTCATGTCGCCGAACAGATCCTCGCCAGCCTGGTGAAGCCGTTCGTCCTCGAAGGCCGCGAGTTCTTCGTCACCGCCAGTATCGGCATCGCCCTGAGCCCGCAGGACGGCAACGAACTCAGCCAGTTGATGAAGAACGCCGATACCGCGATGTACCACGCCAAGGAACGCGGCAAGAACAACTTCCAGTTCTACCAGGCGGACATGAACGCCAGCGCCCTGGAGCGTCTGGAGCTGGAAAGCGACTTGCGCCATGCGCTTGAGCAAAACGAATTCGTTCTGTACTACCAGCCGCAGTTCAGCGGTGATGGCAAACGCCTGACCGGCGCCGAGGCCTTGCTGCGCTGGCGCCATCCGCGACGCGGTCTGGTGCCGCCGGGGGACTTCATTCCGGTGCTCGAGGAGCTCGGTCTGGTGGTGGATGTCGGCGACTGGGTCATCAGCGAAGCCTGTCGTCAGCTCAAGACCTGGCATCAGGCCAAGGTGCGGGTGCCGAAGGTGTCGGTGAACATTTCGGCCCGGCAGTTCTCCGACGGCCAACTGGGCACGCGGATCGCCACCATTCTCAAGGATACCGGCCTGCCGCCGGCATGCCTTGAGCTGGAGTTGACCGAAAGTATCCTGATGCGCGAAGTCAGCGAGGCGATGCAAATTCTTGCCGGGTTGAAAAACCTTGGCCTGAGCATCGCGGTCGACGACTTCGGCACTGGCTATTCATCGCTCAACTACCTCAAGCAGTTCCCGATCGACGTGCTGAAAATCGACCGCACCTTCGTCGACGGCCTGCCATCGGGTGAACAGGATGCGCAGATTGCCCGGGCGATCATTGCCATGGCCCACAGCCTCAATCTGGCAGTGATCGCCGAAGGCGTGGAAACCCACGAGCAACTCGACTTCCTGCGTGAGCATGGTTGCGATGAGGTTCAGGGGTATTTATTTGGGCGGCCGATGCCGGCGAACCGGTTTGAGGCGCAGTTCAGTAATGATGCGCTGTTCATGTTCGACTGAAATCTTCAGCGCTGCTGATGGCCCTATCGCGAGCAGGCTCGCTCCCACAGGGTTTTCGGGTGTAGACAAGATTGGTGAGCACCGAAGATCCCCTGTGGGAGCGAGCCTGCTCGCGAAGGGGCCGCCCACATCACCGCTGATCCCGTCATGAAGCCCACTTGTCTGCGACATGACGTCCTTTCATATGCCATCTAAAACCCATTGGGTTAGAATGCCCCCCTTTTCTGCCCCGATCCTTGAGGACCGCCATGTTCAGCCGTGATTTGACTATTGCCAAGTACGACGCCGATCTCTTTGCCGCCATGGAGCAAGAAGCTCAGCGCCAGGAAGAGCACATTGAGCTGATCGCTTCGGAAAACTACACCAGCCCTGCGGTGATGGAAGCTCAAGGCTCGGTACTGACCAACAAGTACGCCGAAGGCTACCCGGGCAAGCGCTACTACGGTGGTTGCGAGTTCGTCGACGTGGTCGAGCAACTGGCCATCGACCGTGCAAAAGAACTGTTCGGCGCTGATTACGCCAACGTTCAACCGCACGCCGGTTCGCAAGCCAACAGCGCCGTTTACCTGGCCCTGCTGCAAGCGGGCGACACCATCCTGGGCATGAGCCTGGCGCACGGCGGTCACCTGACCCACGGTGCCAGCGTTTCGTCCTCCGGCAAGCTGTACAACGCCGTTCAGTACGGCATCGACGGCAACGGCCTGATCGACTACGACGAAGTCGAGCGCCTGGCGGTTGAGCACAAGCCGAAAATGATCGTGGCCGGTTTCTCTGCCTACTCGCAGATCCTGGACTTCCCGCGCTTCCGCGAAATCGCCGACAAGGTTGGCGCCTACCTGTTCGTCGACATGGCCCACGTGGCCGGTCTGGTCGCCGCTGGCGTCTACCCGAACCCGGTTCCTTTCGCTGACGTCGTGACCACCACCACGCACAAGACCCTGCGCGGTCCACGTGGCGGCCTGATCCTGGCTCGCGCCAACGCCGACATCGAGAAGAAACTGAACTCTGCCGTATTCCCGGGCGCCCAGGGTGGCCCGCTGGAGCACGTGATCGCCGCCAAGGCGATCTGCTTCAAGGAAGCACTGCAACCTGAGTTCAAGACCTACCAGCAACAAGTGGTGAAAAACGCCCAGGCCATGGCCGGCGTGTTCATTGAGCGCGGTTTCGACGTGGTGTCGGGCGGTACTCAGAACCACCTGTTCCTGCTGTCGCTGATCAAGCAGGAAATCTCCGGTAAAGACGCCGACGCCGCTCTGGGCAAAGCGTTCATCACCGTGAACAAGAACTCCGTGCCAAACGATCCACGCTCCCCGTTCGTCACTTCCGGCCTGCGTTTCGGTACTCCGGCTGTGACCACTCGTGGCTTCAAGGAAGCTGAGTGCAAAGAACTGGCCGGCTGGATCTGCGACATCCTGGCTGACCTGAACAACGAAGCGGTGATCGACGCCGTTCGTGAGAAGGTCAAGACCATCTGCAAGAAGCTGCCGGTGTACGGCGCTTAATTGCACCGCTGAACCGCAGCACAAAAAAACCGGCCACCTGATGGCCGGTTTTTTTTCGTCCGGATTTTTTTCAAGTGGCGAAAAGGCTCAAGGTCAGGCGATTGCGCCCAACTGGTAAGACCGGTCATGCCAATTGCTCAAATTCTGCTTGCGATCACCCAAAAACAGCGCCTAGACTGCGCCTGCACTGGACATACCGGTAAGACCACAATAATTAAGTCTTGAATCTGATGCGCTCACTCAAGCGCACGGCAGCCAGGACACCGACCAGGATTCCTCCCATGCTCAGATGGTGCTCGCGTTCAATCTTCCTCCAAGTGGTTCTCGGACTGGTGCTCGGCATCGTCTGCGGGCTGACCCTCCCTGAATACTCTGCCCAGCTCAAACCGCTCGGCGACGGTTTCATCAAACTGATCAAGATGCTCATCGGCCTGATCGTGTTCTGCGTCGTGGTCAGTGGCATCAGCGGTGCCGGCGACCTGAAGAAGGTCGGACGCATCGGCCTGAAGTCGGTGATCTACTTTGAAATCCTGACCACCATCGCCCTGGTGATCGGCCTGGTGTTCGCCTTCAGCACCGGCATCGGCAGCGGCGCGAACATTCATCTGGATCAGCTCTCCACCACCGACATCGGCGACATCGCCCAACGCGGGCAGCACATGCACACCACCACGCAGTTCCTGATGGACCTGATCCCGACCTCGGTGATCGGTGCCTTTGCCGACAACAACATCCTGCAAGTGCTGCTGTTTTCGGTGCTGTTCGGCAGCGCGCTGAACCTGGTGGGCGAAGCAGCGTCGGGCATTTCACGGCTGATCAATGAGTTGAGTCACGTGATCTTCCGCATCATGGGCATGATCGTGCGCCTGGCGCCGATCGGCGTGTTCGGGGCGATTGCCTTCACGACCAGCAAATATGGCCTGGATTCACTGCAACACCTGGGCAGCCTGGTCGGCCTGTTTTACCTGACCTGCGTGGCGTTCGTAACCCTGATTCTCGGTCTGGTGATGCGCCTGTCCGGCCTGCGGATGTGGCCGCTGCTCAAGTACCTGCGCGAAGAACTGATGATCGTCATGGGCACCGCTTCGTCCGACGCCGTGCTGCCACAAATCATGCGCAAGCTTGAGCATCTGGGTATCGGCAGTTCGACGGTCGGGTTGGTGATTCCAACCGGTTACTCGTTCAACCTCGACGGTTTTTCCATCTACCTGACCTTGGCCATCGTGTTTATCGCCAATGCCACCGGCACGCCGTTGGCCATGTCCGATTTGCTGACCATTCTGCTGGTATCGCTGATCACCTCCAAAGGGGCCCACGGGATTCCCGGTTCGGCGCTGGTGATTCTGGCGGCAACACTGACAGCGATCCCGGCGATTCCGGTGGTCGGTCTGGTGCTGGTGCTGGCGGTGGACTGGTTCATGGGCATCGGCCGGGCGCTGACCAACCTGATCGGCAACTGCGTCGCCACGGTGGCCATCGCTCGCTGGGAAAAGGACATCGATATCCAACGGGCGAACAAAGTGCTTTCCGGCCAGGTGGGTTATACCTTCCAGCCCAGAAAACCTGTCGCCCCGGCGCATCAGCAGGAATTCTGAATAATCGCCGAGCCTGCCCGCGCAGGCTCGGTCATCAATCGTTATAGATGCTCATGGAGCGAACAGTGATCACCTCGTCGACCGTTGTGAATTCAGTAGTAGAAAAACTTCGGGCCGCTCTGGCCCGTGGTCAGTGGCGCTCCGGCGAGATGCTGCCGGGGCAACGGGAACTGGCCGAACAACTGGGCATCAGCCGCCCGAGCCTGCGCGAAGCGGTCATCGTGCTGGAGACCCTCGGGCTGGTGCGCTCCATGCCGGGCAAAGGCGTGGTGGTGCTGGAGGCCAATCTCAGCGACAGCCAAAGCCACGACAGCGCGGTGGCCGGCGCCAGCCTGGAAGACGTGCTGCAACTGCGCTACACCCTTGAGCCGTTCATTGTCGGCCTGGTGGCGCAGTCGATCAGTAGCAAGGAAGTCGGGCAACTGCGCCTGACCCTGATGGACATGCGCGAAGCCCTGGAGGCCAACGACAGTGAAGCCGGCGTGAACGCCTACATCGCGTTCCACGAAGAACTGTTCACGCTGACGTCGAACCCGATCTTCCAGAGCGTGGTGCAACAGACCAGCAATGCTCTCAAGCAAAGCGCCGAGGTGCTGCGCAACTCGCCAGAGCATCTGGCTGAACGCCTCGAAGAAAACGAAGCGGTCGTGCGAGCGATCCGCAGCAAGAACAGCGCCCAGGCCAGCGCCGAAATGCGTCGGCACATCCTTCGCGAAGGCCAGCGGATGGGCATCGAATTGAACATTCCGGACGACAACCTCGGCAGTTGAACCCCCTTGGAACTGGAGACAGGCCATGAACAGCTTCGCCTCACCGCAGACGCTTACTGCCCTGCCCTTTTTCCCGCCGGCGGATGATCTCTATTCACGGGTCTTCGACGCCATTCTTGAACAGCGCATTCATGCGGCCAGTCGCTTTACCGAAGAAAGCCTGGCGCAGATGTTCGGTGCTCGACGCAGTGACATTCGTGGCGTGCTGACGCGATTATCCCATCAGCAGGTCATCGTCCTTCGGGCGAATCATCGGCCCCGCGTCGCTGAACTCGATAGCGAGCAGACCCGGCAGACACTGCATGCGCGGCGACTGACCGAAACCATGCTGGTGCGGCTGGCGTGTCAGCAGCCTCGGCCGCCAGGCTTGAAACGTGTGCGAGCCTTGATCGAAAGCGAGCGTCAATGCATGACGCGCGGTCCGACAATTCGGTTGGCGGGGGAGTTTCATTTGCAGTTGGCGGAAATAGCGGGGAATTCACCGCTGGCGCATTTTCTTGGCAGCCTGGTGCCGCTGACTTCATTGGCGATTGCGCAGTTTGATGTGCGAGTGGAGGGTTATTGCGTTTGGCAGGAGCATCAGAAAATTGTAGATGCGGTTGAACGCGGGGATGCTGTGGCGGCGGAGAAATCACTGAGCCAGCATCTGGATCACTTGGAAGAAACATTGCTGAATACGCAATCGACACTCGGCCAGAATCGCGTTGCCGGTTAAATCGCCATCGCGAGCAGGCTCGCTCCCACATTGAATCTCTGTATGACCCATCTCTTGTGGCGGAGACCGATCAATTGTGGGAGCGAGCCTGCTCGCGATGACGGCATCAGACCCGCTAAAAATGTCAGGTGCTACTCCGCAGCCACCCGCGCAAACCCTTCACGAATCTTCTCTTCCGGCAAATCATCGGCAATAAACACGATCACGCTTTCCCGCGTTTCATCGTCAGCCCACTCGGTATCCCAATCGAATCCGTACAACTTCAGCACCCCCTGAAACACCATGCGCCGTGGCTCGCCCACGATGCTCAACACGCCTTTATAACGCAGCAGTTGCTTGCCATGGTCTTCCAGCAGTTCGTTCATGAACTCGCTGAGCTTATCGATATCCAGCGGCTTGTCAGTACGTAGCACCAGGCTGGAAATGCGATCGATCGATGGCGACTTGCTGACCGGGCGCAAACTCATGCCCCCACCGAGGTCGGCATTGAGGTTGAAGCCGCGCACGTCGAGCAATTCCGCCAGGTCGATCTGGCCGTGATCGACCACGCGGATAGGCGCGCGACGGTTGATGCGGGTCAGGCGTTCGCTCAACGCGGTAAAGGTAGGCTCGTCCACCAGATCGCGCTTGCTGACCAGCAAGCGGTCGGCGAAACCGATCTGCGCCTGGGCGATGGTTTGGGTCAGGTGCAGGTCGGCGTGCGCCGCGTCCACCAGGGTGATGATGCCGTCGAGGATATAACGCTCGCGCAGTTCTTCGTCGATGAAGAAGGTTTGCGCCACCGGTGCCGGGTCGGCCAGGCCGGTGCATTCGATCACCAGACGGTCGAAAGCGATTTCACCGCTGTCGAGGCGCTCGAGCAACAGGTAAAGCGCTTTGGTCAGGTCGGTGTGGATGGTGCAGCAGACGCAGCCATTGGACAGCGTCATTACTTGCACCGGCTCTTCGCCCAACAGTTGGGTGTCGATACCGGCGTCGCTGAATTCGTTTTCGATCACCGCGATTTTCAGGCCGTGCTCGGCTTTGAGCAGGTGGCGCAGCAAAGTGGTCTTGCCGGCGCCGAGGAAGCCGCTGAGGATCGTTACCGGGATGGGAGAGGACAACTGGAGTCTCCTGTTTCACAAAGTTAAAAAACAACACAAAACAAATGTGGGAGCGAACCTGCTCGCGAAGAGGTCGTGTCAGTCGACATTAATGTTGAATGACACACCGCTTTCGCGAGCAAGCCCGCTCCCACAGGGATTGCATCAAACCGGCTGTTGCATCAACAGCACTTCGGCCCACCCTTGCCACCGTAACGAGCCTCTTGGCGCTCCCGGAAGAACATCTCGTAGCTCATCACCGGTTTGTCCGGGTGGTTGGTTTGCATATGCTCGACGTAGTTGTCGTAGTCGGGCATGCCGACCATCAGGCGCGCGGCCTGACCGAGGTATTTACCGAGACGACTCAGGTCATTGAACATGTTGCAATCCTCGATCAAGCATCCGGCAGAGCCTGGAATGGCGATTCTTTATCCGTACGCTCTTTTTGACCCCAGGCGGCAATGCCGACCTTGAGCGCATAGAACAGGATGCTGAACACCACGAACAGGAACAGCGCGGTCAGCGTTGCGTTGGTGTAGGCGTTGAAGATCACGTGCTGCATCTGGGTGATGTCCTTGGCCGGGGCGAGGATCTGACCGTTGGCCAGCGCATCGCTGTATTTTTTGGCCAGCGACAGGAAGCCGATCGCCGGGTTGGCGTCGAACAGCTTGATGAAGCCGGCGGTGGTGGTGCAAATCAGCAGCCATACCGCTGGCAGCATGGTCACCCACACGTAGCGTTGACGTTTCATTTTGATCAGCACGACAGTGCCGAGCATCAGCGCGATACCGGCCAGCATCTGGTTGGAGATACCGAACAGCGGCCACAAGGTGTTGATGCCACCCAGCGGATCGATCACGCCCTGGTACAGCAACCAACCCCACATCGCCACACAACCAGCGGTCGCGATCAGGTTGGCGGTCCAGGATTCGGTGCGTTTCAGCGCCGGCACGAAGGAGCCGAGCAAGTCCTGCAGCATGAAACGTCCGGCACGGGTACCGGCGTCCACAGCGGTCAGGATGAATAGCGCTTCGAACAGGATCGCGAAGTGGTACCAGAACGCCATGGTGTTTTCACCCGGCAGGACACTGTGCAGGATCTGCGCGATACCGACCGCCAGGGTCGGCGCACCGCCGGCACGGGCCAGGATCGTGGTTTCACCGATGTCCTTGGCCACTGCTTGCAACGCTTCCGGGGTAATGGCGAAGCCCCAGCTGCTGACGGTTTGTGCCACAGCCACCACGTCACCACCGACGACTGCCGCCGGGCTGTTCATGGCGAAGTACACGCCTGGCTCGATCACCGAAGCGGCAACCATCGCCATGATGGCCACGAAGGACTCCATCAGCATGCCGCCGTAACCGATGTAACGGGCGTTGACCTCGTTATCCAGCAGTTTTGGCGTGGTGCCGGAGGAGATCAGCGCGTGGAAACCCGAGACCGCGCCACAGGCGATGGTGATGAACAGGAACGGGAACAAACCGCCCTTCCATACCGGCCCGGTGCCGTCGATGAACTGGGTCAGCGCCGGCATTTTCAGCTCGGGCATGGTGACCAGGATGCCGATCGCCAGGGCAATGATGGTGCCGATTTTCAGAAAGGTCGACAGGTAGTCACGCGGCGCCAGAATCAGCCACACCGGCAACGAGGCGGCCACGAAACCGTAACCGACCAACATCCACGTAATCTGCACGCCAGTGAAGGTGAACGCCTTGGCCCACACCGGATCGGCGGCAATTTGCCCGCCGAGCCAGATCGAACCGAGCAGCAGCAACACGCCGACGATGGAGATCTCACCGATGCGACCCGGGCGGATGTAGCGCATGTAAATGCCCATGAACATCGCGATCGGGATGGTCGCCATCACCGTGAAAATACCCCACGGGCTTTCGGCCAGCGCCTTGACCACGATCAGCGCCAGCACCGCAAGGATGATGATCATGATCAGGAAGCAACCAAACAGCGCGATGGTGCCGGGGATGCGGCCCATTTCTTCACGGACCATGTCGCCCAGGGAACGGCCGTTGCGGCGGGTGGACATGAACAGGACCATGAAGTCCTGAACGGCACCCGCCAGCACCACCCCGGCGATCAGCCACAGCGTGCCGGGCAGATAGCCCATCTGCGCGGCCAATACCGGACCGACCAGCGGCCCCGCGCCAGCGATGGCGGCGAAGTGGTGACCGAACAGGATGTGTTTGTTGGTGGGGACGTAGTCCAGACCGTCATTGTTGAGCACGGCGGGGGTGGCCCGTCGCGAGTCGAGCTGCATCACATTGTTAGCGATGAACAGACTGTAATAGCGATATGCGACCAGATAGATGGCCACGGCAGCGACCACAATCCACAAGGCGTTGATCGCCTCGCCTCGGCGCAATGCCACTACACCGAGGGCGCACGCTCCTACGATTGCCAGCAGCAGCCAGGGTAGGTGGCGTAGCAGGCTATTATTATTTTTCATTTTATTATTCCAGCCAGGGTGGACAAGAAAGACAGCCATTCGGAGTTTAGCGCTAACGGCGGCAAAGGCCATACCCCGACTTAGGTTGAGCCATCACTTTGCTGGCAGCCGTTGGCGATGCGGGTCTATAGTCAGCGAACATTTCCGAGGATTGCACCATGAGCGACCACCCTGACGATCGCCGCCGCTTCAAACGTATTGCGTTCGATGCTCGAACCGAGCTGGGCCAAGGGGACTTCATCTGGCCAGTGAAGCTGATCGACTTGTCACTCAAGGGGGTGCTGATTGAGCGTCCCGAGCCGTGGCTGGGTAATCGGGAGCAGGGGTTTTCAGTTGATATTCATCTGAGCGATGACATCGAAATCAAGATGGATGTGCAACTGACCCACAACGATCACGGCCAGCTCGGCTTCGTCTGCCGGCACATCAGCCTGGAATCCATCCAACGCCTGCGGCGCTTGATCGAACTCAACCTGGGCGACCCGCAGGCGCTGGAGCGTGAGCTGGGGGCGCTGATCGAAGCCTGATCGCACCTTTGTAGGAGCTGCCGCAGGCTGCGATCTTTTGATCTTGGCGTCTTCAATGACATGAAAATCAAGGTCAAAAGATCGCAGCCTGCGGCAGCTCCTACAGGGGAATGCGCTTATTCGAACAAGGCGTCCAGCGCCTGTTCCAGGCGCGTCACAGCAATAATCTGCAACCCCGGCGGTGCCTCTTTCGGTGCATTGCCCTTGGGCACGATGGCGCGTTTGAAGCCGTGCTTGGCGGCTTCTTTCAAGCGCTCCTGGCCGCTTGGCACCGGGCGCACTTCACCGGAAAGCCCGACTTCGCCGAACACCAGCAGATCGTGAGGCAGCGGCCGGTTGCGCAAACTGGACATGACCGCCGCCATCAACGCGAGATCGGACGCGGTTTCCAGGACCTTCACCCCACCGACCACGTTGAGGAAAACATCCTGATCGTGGGTCGGAATGCCACCGTGCCGGTGCAGTACCGCCAACAACATCGCCAGTCGATTTTGATCCAGACCCAGCGTTACCCGGCGCGGGTTGGCCAGATGACTGTCGTCCACCAGCGCCTGGACTTCCACCAGCATTGGCCGGGTGCCTTCCCACGTCGCCATGACCACACTGCCAGGGACTTCTTCCTGAGCGCGCGTCAGAAAAATCGCCGACGGGTTGGAGACTTCTTTCAGCCCCTTGTCAGTCATGCCGAACACGCCCAATTCGTTCACCGCGCCGAATCGGTTCTTCACCGCCCGCAGCAGACGCAATCGCCCATCAGACTCGCCTTCGAAATACAGCACGGTGTCGACCATGTGCTCCAGCACTCGCGGCCCGGCCAATGCGCCTTCTTTAGTCACGTGGCCAACCAGGAAAATCGCCGTGCCGCTCTGCTTGGCATAGCGCACCAACAATGCCGCGCTCTCGCGAACCTGGGACACACCGCCCGGTGCCGATTGCAGTTGTTCAGTGAAGATCGTCTGAATCGAGTCGATCACCATGACCTTGGGCTTTTCCTGCCGGGCCGTGGCGATGATGGTTTCGATGCAGGTTTCGGTCATGACCCGCAGTTGATCCTGAGGCAAGCCCAGGCGTCGGGCGCGCATGGCCACTTGTTGCTGCGATTCTTCGCCCGTGACGTAGAGGGCCGGCATGCTCTTGGCGAGGTTGCACAAGGTTTGCAACAGAATGGTCGATTTACCGATGCCGGGGTCGCCGCCGATCAGCACCACCGAGCCGTCCACCAGTCCGCCGCCGAGGACTCGATCAAGTTCGCTGGAGGCTGTGGAGAAGCGCGGGATTTCTTCGACGCTGACTTCGGCCAGGGTCTTGATCTGCGCCTGCTGACCCGTCCAGCCGGTGCGACCGCTAGGGGCAGCGGCGGCACCGCTCTCGACCATGGTTTCGGTCAGCGTGTTCCAGGCCCCGCACTCGCCGCATTGGCCGGCCCACTTGGGAAAAGTTGAGCCGCACTCAGTGCAGCCGTACATGCGCTTGGCCTTGGCCATCTGAACTCCCGGCAAAAACCGCGATGATAGCTCAGCTGGACCGGATCAGCGCGGCGGTATTGCCCAGCGGATCGTCAACAACAATTTGTTCGGTTCCTGAAACACTCACTGAATTACAATTCACAAAAACTTGTACAACTTTTCACCACGGTTCGCCCAGCCAACTACCGGCCTCATCCGGTTAATCGAAACTAAACCTGTACATATCTTTATTATTTATAACTTGCACGTACAACCTCACTTTAAAAAGTCAAACTATTTACACGAGCAAATAACTTACTGGCGATTTGATGGCAACACCAAGTTTAAACACTTATAACTTCTCATGAATCAAGACTTCAAAAACCCTTTACCTGAAATCCTATATAGTACACACACCCTGACGTTGACCAAATAATGTCATATCTCCATTTCTCTGACTCTATCAAGTACACCCATCTCCGTTCAGCAAGAGCGAGTGAACGATGAATAAAAATGCCCTGAGCGTGATAGCGAAGACGCGCTGACAGACTCACCCCAGAGCACGTAGCTCGTTCCGGGATGATGGCGTTTTGTAAACTTTTTACCGATGGTCAGGTCGATAGCAGGCGAGCACGCAAGCAGGGGTTTCGAGCAAGATGCATTTTGCTGATTTACACTGCCTTCACCAACCTCATCTGTAACAAGGAAATAACCTATGGGCGTGATAAGTGAGTTCAAGGCCTTCGCGGTCAAAGGCAATGTGGTCGACATGGCCGTCGGTATCATCATCGGCGCCGCCTTCGGCAAGATCGTTTCGTCGTTCGTCGGCGATGTGGTCATGCCGCCAATCGGTCTGCTGATCGGTGGGGTGGATTTCAGTGACCTGGCCATTACGCTCAAGGCCGCCAACGGGGACATCCCGGCGGTGATGCTGGCGTACGGCAAATTCATCCAGAGCCTGATCGACTTCATCATCGTCGCCTTCGCGATCTTCATGGGTGTCAAAGCCATTAACCGCTTGAAGCGCGAAGAAGCCGTGGCGCCAACCCTGCCGCCGGTTCCGACCAAGGAAGAAGAGTTGCTGAGCGAGATTCGCGATCTGCTGAAAGCCCAGAACACTCGGCCTGAATGAGTGTGCGGCATTCAAAAACGGCGCCTTCGGGCGCCGTTTTTTTTACCAGTAGTTTTCCACCGCCACTTGCCCGGGTCGCCGGCTGAGGCTCAAGTGCATGTCGCGCTGCTTGAGCAATTTTCGCGTGTCATCAATCATCTGCGGATTGCCGCAGAGCATGACCCGCGAGTGCTCGGCCGTCAGCTGCACGCCTGCCACCTGCTCCAGTTCCCCCCTTTCAATCAGCGTCGTGATCCGGCCACTCAGCGCGCCCGGATGCTGCTCACGCGTGACTGTAGCGATGAACTGCAGCTTGTGGGCGTAATCCGCCAGGTAGTCGCGTTGCGCCAACCCTGCAATCAGCGCTTGATAAGCCAGCTCCCGGGCTTCGCGCACGCTGTAGACCAGGATGATGCGCTCGAACTTTTCCCAGACCTCGAAATCCTGCAGGATCGATAGAAACGGCGCCACGCCGGTCCCTGTGGATAACAGCCAGAGATCACGCCCGTCGACGAACCGATCAAGCGTCAGGTAACCAAAGGCCTGGCGGTCGACCAACAGCGTATCGCCGACTTCCAGCCGGCTCAATTCACTGGTGAACTCGCCCCCCGGCACCACAATGGAAAAGAACTCGAGGAATTCGTCATAGGGTGACGAAACCATGGAGTAGGCGCGCCATACCGTGCTGCCGTCAGCCTTGGTCACGCCCAGCCGGGCGAATTGCCCCGCGCGAAAACGAAACCCTGGATCCCGGGTGGTGCGCAGGGTGAACAGGTTCGGGGTCAACGGCTGGACGTCGAGCAAGGTCTGGCGAGTGAATTTTTCTGCACTGGCGGTCATGGGTCGCTCCATTCAACAGATACGCCCAGTGTCCCGCAAAGCACACAAATTAAACACCGACGAACTGTAGTGACTTTCAATACGCATTATCAAAGAAATTAACCCCACCGGATCATTTTTCACAAATCCCCCCACTCAAACACAAAGACAACGCAATCATATTAAGTCCGACATCCAAGTTATTTATCTCCACGCCGTATTTTATTAGAACTAGATAATTACTTTTTTGTACGCTAGCAAAGCCAAAAAATCTCACGCTACTCGTAGGAATCATCCTACACTCGGTGCGTGCTGGATCTCGGATCCAATGAGCACCCCCGAGAAGATTAAACATGGAGACACATGATGGAAAGGTGGATGGAGTCACAATTAAACCAACTGTCACGTACAACGGAGATTGATACCGCCTACCAGATTGCACTTGGATTCGCGAAAAATATCGGTTTTAAATTTTTCGCTTTTTCAACAACTTATCAAACGAAAAATGAGCAGTTCAACACTATCCGGCTCAACAATTATCCTTCCGGTTGGAACAGGGAATATGAACAAAAAAGATTGAGTGCCATAGACCCGGTAGTGGCCCACTGCAATCACTCCATGATGCCTGTTCTTTGGACTGAAGAACTTTATTCCAGGGTTCCGTCGCTATGGGAAGCGCTTGAGATGCAAGGACTGCAGCATGGCTGGTCGCAATCCGTCCATGACGAGGATGGCGGTGTTTGCAGCATCCTGAGCCTGGCCCGAAGTCACTGTCCGATCACTGCGTTTGAGCTGTACGAAAATCTCGGTTTTTCAGTGTTCATGGGACGTCACCTGCACGCGCTGATCGCACAGACGCTGCCCAGGAAAGCCGAAAAACCGCCTGCGCCGCATTTGTCAGCCCGGGAAATCGACGTGTTGAAACTGGCCGCCGTGGGCAAGACTGCGTATGAAAGTGCCAGAATTCTCAACGTCACCCCACGTACCGTCAATTTCCATGTTCAAGAAGCGATCAGAAAACTCGGGGTCACCAATAAGATTTCAGCCGTCATCACCGCAACCAAACACGGTTATCTCACCAGCAGCGCGACACGCTGATCACAAAAAACCTGCGGGTAATAAAAGAAAAAAAAACGTACCATTTGCGGTCCCTCCTGAGTGATGACGTGTGAACCTTCACGACGTAGTGCACTCGGACGGTCTCGCCCGCTACAACGCCCCTGAGCCGCGGGATACCCGTTGATTTCCCCCGTTGATTACCCAGAGCCCCGCCCCATGCCTTTGCTCGAAACCCCCTTTGCCCGACTCGACCTGATCCGCCAGCCCGAGCAGCAGAACGAACCGCTGCAAGCGTTTGATGCCGCAGACGAATACCTGCTCAATCATCTGGCCGAACAGCAACCGACAGCGGACACCCGAGTGTTGGTGCTCAACGACAGCTTTGGCGCATTGGCTGCCAGCCTGGCTGGCAAGGTTCAGGTCACCAGCAGCGGCGACTCGTTCCTGGCCCTCCAGGGGCTGGAAAAGAATCTGATCCGTAACGGCCAGGCGTTTGATGCGGTACCGAGCGTGCCCTCCAGCGAAGCAATCACGGGCCCGTTTGACCGGGTACTGATCCGGGTGCCGAAAACCCTGGCCTTGCTCGAGGAGCAACTGATCCGCCTTCAAGGCCAACTGGCACCCGGCGCCCAAGTGGTTGCCGGTGCCATGGTCAAGCATCTGCCTCGTGCCGCCGGGGATTTGCTGGAACGTTACATCGGCCCGGTGCAAGCCTCATTGGCGGTGAAAAAGGCTCGCCTGCTGATTGCGACCGCTGAAGCCAAGCCCCCCGCTGTTTCCCCCTATCCGACCCGGTATCAACTGGACACACCTGCGATCGAATTAATCAACCACGCCAACGTGTTCTGTCGCGAAGGGCTGGATATCGGCACGCGAGCGTTTCTGCCGCACTTGCCGAAAAACCTGGGTGCGGCGCGGGTCGCTGATCTGGGGTGCGGTAACGGCGTTTTGGCCATCGCCAGCGCGCTGCAAAACCCTGAGGCCCACTACACACTGGTGGACGAGTCGTTCATGGCCGTGCAATCGGCGGCCGAAAACTGGCACGCGGCGCTGGGTGACCGGGACGTGATCGTGCGTGCCGGCGATGGCCTGGCCGGGCAGGAACCGCAGTCTCTGGACGTCGTGCTGTGCAATCCGCCGTTTCACCAGCAACAAGTCGTTGGCGACGTCCTGGCCTGGCGCATGTTCCAGCAAGCCCGGGAAGCGTTGGTGGTGGGCGGTGCGCTGTACATCGTCGGCAATCGTCATCTGGGTTATCACAGCAAGCTTGCGCGACTGTTCCGCGGTGTAGAGCAAGTGGCGGCCACGCCCAAATTCGTGATCCTCAAGGCCCGCAAATAACGCGGGCAAAAAAAACCCTCCACACAGGAGGGTTGTAAATCCGTGCCGCAAGGCAACGGGATGGGATCTTGCGAACTCAGTGGGTCGACAGGCCCGCGGCATTCATGAACATACGCATCAGGCTCGCGACGATGAACAGCGCCACTACGCTGCCGGTCCAGATCATCGCCAGCCAGCCGAGTCGCTGCCACAGCGGCTTTTTCTCTGCTGCTTCGATTTCCTGCAAGGAAGGTTTGCCAGCCATCATCGTGATCTCCTCTGAAACGGCGCAGGCATCAGCCCTGCGCCATTGCCATATGCGCTAGTGGTAACCATCTTCGTGGGTGACCTTGCCGCGGAACACGTAGTAGCTCCAGAAGGTGTAGCCCAGGATGAACGGGATGATGAACAGCGTGCCCACCAGCATGAAGCCCTGACTTTGCGGCGGTGCTGCGGCGTCCCAGATCGAGATCGACGGCGGCACGATGTTCGGCCACAGGCTGATGCCCAGACCGCTGTAGCCGAGGAAGATCAGCACCAGGGTCAGCAGGAACGGCGTGTAGTGCGCATTGCGAGCCACGGCGCGGATCAGGCCGTACATGGTCACCAGTACCAGGATCGGCACCGGCAGGAACCAGAACAGGTTCGGCAAGGTAAACCAGCGAGCCGCGATCTCGGCGTGGGCCAGTGGCGTCCAGATACTGACGATACCGATCACTGCCAACACCACGAAAGCCAATGGCCGCGCGAGGTCGTGCATCTGCTCCTGCAACTTGCCTTCGGTTTTCATGATCAGCCAAGTGCAGCCGAGCAGTGCATATGCCACTACCAGCGCCACCCCGCAGAACATCGTGAACGGCGTCAGCCAGTCGAGTGAACCACCGGCGAACTGACGATTGACCACCGGCAGCCCATCAATGAATGCACCCAATGCCACGCCCTGAAAGAAGGTCGCGGTGATTGAGCCACCGATGAACGCCTTGTCCCAGAGGTGGCGTTTGTCGTCCTTGGCCTTGAAGCGGAATTCGAAGGCCACGCCACGAAAGATCAACCCGATCAGCATCAGGATCAGCGGCAGGTACAACGCCGAGAGCACCACCGAATAGGCCAGCGGGAAGGCGCCGAACAATGCTGCGCCGCCCAGTACCAGCCAGGTTTCGTTGCCGTCCCAGACCGGCGCGACGGTGTTCATCATCACGTCGCGGTCGCTCTTGCCCTTGATGAACGGGAAGAGAATCCCGATCCCCAGGTCGAAGCCGTCCATGACCACGTACATCATGATGCCGAAGATGATGATCACGGCCCAGATCAGCGGAAGATCAATACCCATGGTCAAATCTCCTTGGTCAGGCTGTGGCTGTGATCATCTTCACCGTTGTCATCGGCTGCGGACAGCGGACGGGACGGCGTGCGCTTCTGGCCAGGCCCCCCGTCGTTGGTTTCCTTGCCTTCGTCGATCTTCGGCCCTTTGCGCACCAGACGCATCATGTAGCCAAGACCGGCACCGAACAGCGCGAAATACACCACAACGAACAGGACCAGCGTGATGCTCATCTGCATGAAGCTGTGATTGGAGGACGCATCCGCCGTGCGCATCAGCCCGTAGACCACCCACGGCTGGCGACCGATTTCAGTGGTGAACCAACCGGCGAGGATCGCGATCAGCCCGGACGGGCCCATCCACAACGCCAGGTACAGGAACGGTCGCGAGGTATACAACTTGTCGCGTTTGCGCAGCCACAGGCTCCACAAACCGGTGAAGATCATCAGGAAACCGAGGCCGACCATGATCCGGAACGACCAGAACACGATGGTCGAGTTAGGACGGTCTTCAGGCGGGAACTCCTTGAGCGCCGGCACCTGTTTGTCCAGGGTGTGGGTCAGGATCAGGCTGCCCAGGTACGGAATCTCGACCGCGAACTTGGTCCGCTCTTCTTTCATGTCCGGCCAGCCGAACAGGATCAGCGGGGTCGGTTCATCGCCATGGTTTTCCCAGTGGCCTTCGATCGCAGCGATTTTCGCCGGTTGATGCTTCAGCGTGTTGAGACCGTGGAAGTCACCGATGACCGCCTGAATCGGCGCCACGATCAAGGCCATCCACATGGCCATCGAGAGCATGGTGCGGATTGCCGGGTTGTCCTTGCCACGCAGTAAATGCCAGGCCGCCGAGGAACCGACGAAGAAAGCGGTCGCGACGAACGCCGCCGTCGACATGTGCAACAGGCGATAAGGGAACGACGGGTTGAAAATCACCGCCAGCCAGTCCACCGGAATCACCTGGCCATTGACTATTTCATAGCCCTGCGGTGTTTGCATCCAGCTGTTGGAGGCGAGAATCCAGAAGGTCGAAATCAGCGTGCCGATGGCGACCATGACCGTGGCGAAGAAGTGCAGGTTGCGTCCGACCTTGTTCCAGCCGAACAGCATGACGCCGAGGAAACCGGCTTCGAGGAAGAACGCCGTAAGCACTTCATACGTCAGCAACGGCCCGGTCACGGAGCCGGCGAAGTCCGAGAAGCGGCTCCAATTGGTGCCGAATTGATAGGCCATGACCAACCCGGAGACGACGCCCATGCCGAAGTTGACGGCAAAGATCTTCGACCAGAAGTGGTACAGATCGCGGTAAGTATCGTTTTGGGTTTTCAGCCACAGGCCTTCGAGCACCGCCAGGTAACTCGCCAGACCAATCGTGATGGCCGGGAACAGGATGTGGAACGAGATGGTGAACGCGAACTGAATTCGGGCGAGATCAAGCGCCTCCAAACCGAACATAAGTCTTCCTCTGTCAGGTAATACCGGCTGAAGGCTTGCGGCCTACACCCACTGCCCCCACGGATATGGAGTGTGGCGAATTTGAATTCGTTCTTTTTTTACCAACATCACAACGTAGGGAGTCTGGCCATCTGGCCGTCGGATCAATTCCATGAAGGGTCTTGATCTGGATCAAGCAACGTTAAAAGAGTAGTCCCATTTTTGACGATGGACGGTGTGGTCTTTTGACGCGTGACAGGTTGCCTCATCGCCTTTGCTGCGGTTGTGCACTCCTGTGGCGAGGGGGCTTGCCCCCGTTCGGCTGCGTAGCAGCCGTCAATCCGGTGACTGCGGTGTGCCTGGCAGAAACGGGTCGGCAGTGTTGGGGCCGCTTCGCAGCCCAACGGGGGCAAGCCCCCTCGCCACAGGGACCCGCGATAAAATCTGTTTCGGTGTTTAGCTAACTAAAATCCCAAGCCTTGCAACTTCTAGTTACAGGTTGGTGATAATCTCGCCCTTCCCTTCGCCCAGATTTGCCTTCAGATGCCCAGCCAAGCGCCCTTGCTGTTACGTCATCACCGCCCTTTCATTGCGTTCTGGCTGGCTCGGGTATTTACCGCCAGCGGCTTTCAGATGCTCACCGTGGCCATCGGCTGGAACCTGTACCAACTGACCGGCAACGTGCTGGACCTGGGTCTGGTGGGTCTGGTGGAATTTGCCCCGCGAGTGCTGTTCATGTTGCACACCGGGCATGTCGCCGACCGCTATGACCGGCGCAAGGTCGCGGCCATCTGTCAGTCGGTGCAGGCATTGATCGCCCTGTCGCTGGCCATCGGCAGCGCGACCGACCATGTCACCCGGGAGATGATCTTCATCCTCGCCTTCCTGCTCGGTGCCGCGCGCTCCTTCGAGATGCCGACCACCCAGGCCTTGCTGCCGAGCATCGTGCCCAACACGCTATTCCCCCGCGCCGTCGCCGCCGCACAGTCGGCGCAACAATCGGCAACCATTGTCGCTCCGGCCCTGGGTGGTTTGCTCTACGCCTTCGGCAGTGTCTGGGTCTATGGCCCGACGGTGATCCTCTACATCATCGCCTGCTTGTTGATGCTCAACCTGCCTGCCCGGCAGACCCCGTTGAACAAGGGCAAGGCGACACTCGACTCGCTGCTGGCGGGCATCCGCTTCATTCGCAGCCGGCCGGATATTCTCGGGGCGATTTCCCTGGATCTGTTTGCCGTCCTGCTGGGCGGCGCAACGGCGCTGCTACCAGTGTTCGCCAAGGACATTCTGCTCACCGGCCCCTGGGGGCTGGGCCTGCTGCGTTCGGCTCCGGCGGTCGGTGCGTTACTGATGTCGCTATGGCTGGCACGGTTTTCCGTGGATCGCAAGGTCGGGCGAGTCATGTTCACCGCCGTCGGTGTGTTCGGCGTCGCGACCATCGCTTTCGGCCTGTCGACCTCGTTCTGGTTTTCCCTCGCGGTACTGGTGGTGTTGGGCGCGGCGGACATGATCAGCATGGTGATCCGCGCCTCCTTCGTTCAACTGGAAACCCCGGACGAAATGCGCGGCCGGGTCAGTGCCGTGAACGGGCTGTTCATCGGCGCTTCGAACCAGTTGGGCGAGTTCGAATCCGGCCTGACCGCCCATTGGTTTGGCACCGTGCCGGCGGTGGTCATGGGCGGTATCGGCACGCTGGTGGTGACGGGTGTGTGGATCAAGTTGTTCCCGACGTTAGCCAACCGCGACCGCATGCATGTGCCGGTGGAAGAGGTGAAGGCCTGAAGAAGTCGCCGATCACAGTTTTGCCGACCAGGTGCAATACATAGATAGTGCACAAAGTGTAATGTATCGCCTTACACTTTTCCCATGATCAAATCCTTTCAGCACAAAGGCCTTCGTGGCTTCTATGAAACAGGTTCGACTCGTGGGATTCGAGCAGATCATGCGAAGCGCCCGGCTCGCATGCTGCAATTCATGGATCGCGCAGTGGTGCCTGGCGACCTCGACCTTCCGGGATGGCGATTACACCCACTCAGAGGAGAGATGACCGAGTATTGGTCACTGAGTGTTTCGGGGAACTGGCGGGTTATTTTTCGTTTTATCGGCTCGGATATCGAACTGGTCGACTATCTGGACTACCACTGACAGGAGGCAGGACATGCCCATGCACAACCCGCCACACCCTGGCGAAACACTATTGATGGATGTGCTGCCCGAGCTGGGCATCAGCGTCACGGAACTGGCCCGGCATCTGGGGTTTGCGCGCCCGCATCTTTCGCGCGTGCTGCATGGCCACGCGCCGATCAGTCCGGACCTGGCGGTACGTCTGGAGCGGGCTGGAATTGGTAAAGCCCGAATGTGGCTGGGCGTTCAGACCGACTACGACCTCTGGCAAGCGGAGCAGCGTGAGCAACCGGCCATCAAGCCCATTGCCGTCCACGCCTGACAGGCTCTAAACCACCAACTCCCCCGCCACCGTCGCTCGCGTGGCTTTACCGCCAAGCTGTTCCACCAGCGTCAGGGCAAACTCCAACGCAGCGCCTGAACCCTGAGCGGTGACACAATTGCCATCGACCACCACCGGCTGATCGACGAAGTTGCAGCCCGACAGTTGATGGCTGGCCGAGGGCAGGCACGTCATGCGCCGCTGACGCAGGACGCCAAAGGCTTGCAGCGCCACAGCTGGGGCCTCGGCGATGCCCGCGAACAGGCGCCCGGCCGCGGCCTGATCCTTGATCAATTGCTGCAAGGGTTGATGCGCCGCCAGGTGTTGTGCCCCGACGGCACCGCCGGGGAGGACGATCAGGTCGAACGGCTGGGCCAGCAAATCCACCAGCATCGCATCGGACGTCAGTCGGGTGCCGCGAGCGCAGGTGAGCATGCGTCGCCCCTCGATGCTGGCCACCACCACTTCAACCTTGGCGCGACGCAGCACGTCGATCAGCGTCACGGATTGCAAGTCATCGATGCCCTCGGCGAGGGTAATCAGGGCTCTAAAGGTCATGGGCGCAGTCCACAGGATGATCTTTAAAGCGTAGTCAGCTTTCCTGCCCCTTGTTCGAGCGCAGCGGTTACTTGATGTAAAGCTGCGTCGACATCGTGTTGCCGGGGGCGTTGATGGAGGTGTTGCTGAAGGTGAACGTACCTTCCTGCTTGCCTGCCAGATCGAAGATGTACAGATAGCCCACCATTTTCGTCCTTTCACTGCAGTCGGTCAGATTGCCGTTATTGAAAGCACACACCTTGGCCCGGGTGCCGTCCACTTCGAAACCGTCCAGCGCGACATGAGGTTGGCGGCCGTAACCGACTTCCAGCACGTAGACCTTGATACTCGGGCCACCGTGATTGCAGCGTGTCTGCGCTTGCCCCGGCGCAATGTCCTCAAAACCACAGACCGCTGACTCGACCTTGAGCACCTTCACCTCGCTCAACGGTGGCGCCGATGCCGCCGAAGCAGTTTGGCCCCCCAGCAACAAGGCCATCAATATTCCAGATACGTTAACCAGACGCTTTTTCATGCAATACCCATGTTCCCCGAAACCAGCGCGCAGTATGGCTCACTTGGCTTGACGGCAAAACATCGACGACGATCGCAGCCATAAGCAGCCACAACCCCACGCTGCTGGTATGATGCGCGGCTTTTTCCGACCCACAGAAAATTACCAGGCGCCTGCAGCGGTCTGTGCTTTGCTGTTGAGGTCGATACATTCACGGCGCCGGGCGCGCCACGGGGAGCAGACATGCTGGAAAGGCTGTTTCAACTCAAGGCACACAACACCAACGTGCGAACCGAGATTCTTGCGGGCGTCACGACCTTCCTGGCCATGGCCTACATTCTGTTCGTCAACCCGAGCATCCTCGGCGAAACCGGCATGGACAAGGGGGCGGTGTTCGTCGCGACCTGTCTGGCCGCCGCCATCGGCTCGACGGTGATGGGCCTGATCGCCAACTACCCGATCGCCCTCGCACCGGGCATGGGCTTGAACGCCTTCTTCACTTATACCGTCGTCTTGCACATGGGCCACACCTGGCAAGTGGCGCTGGGTGCAGTGTTCATCTCGGCGGTGCTGTTCTTCCTGCTGTCGATCTTCCGCATCCGTGAATGGATCATCAACAGCATTCCGTTGCCGCTACGCTCGGCGATTGCCGCGGGTATCGGCCTGTTCCTGGCGCTGATCGCCCTGCATAACGCAGGTATCGTGGTCAGCAACCCGGCGACCATGGTCGGCCTCGGTGACTTGAAACAACCGGCGCCGATCCTCGCGACCCTGGGCTTTGCCCTGATCGTGGCGCTCGAAGCGCTGAAGATTCGCGGTGCAGTACTGATCGGCATTCTGGCGGTGACCATTGTCTCGATCGTGATGGGCTTCACCCCGTTCGGCGGCGTGATGTCGATGCCTCCCTCCCTGGCGCCGACCTTCCTGCAACTGGACATCAAAGGTGCACTGGACATCGGTCTGGTCAGCGTGATTTTTGCCTTCCTGTTCGTCGACCTGTTCGACAACTCCGGCACCCTGATCGGCGTGGCCAAGCGCGCCGGCCTGATGGGCAAGGACGGTCACATGCCGAAAATGGGTCGTGCCCTGATCGCCGACAGTACCGCGGCCATGGCCGGTTCGCTGCTGGGCACCTCGACCACCACCAGCTACATCGAATCCGCAGCCGGCGTGAGTGCCGGTGGCCGCACCGGCCTCACCGCTGTAGTGGTCGCGATTCTGTTCCTGCTGGCGCTGTTCTTCTCGCCGCTGGCCGCCAGCGTTCCGGCGTTCGCCACGGCCCCTGCACTGCTGTTCGTCGCAGTACTGATGACTTCCGGCCTGGCCGAAATAGACTGGGACGACATCACCGTTGCCGCACCGGTCGTGGTCACCGCCCTGGCCATGCCGTTCACTTATTCCATCGCCAATGGCATCGCCTTCGGTTTCATCTCCTGGACCGCGATCAAGTTGTTATCCGGTCGCGGCCGTGAACTGAATTCGGCACTGGTGATCCTGTCGATTCTGTTCGTGATCAAGTTGGGTTGGTTCAACGCATGACTTTTGATACCCAGGCTTACGCCGTTCAGCTCGAAGAAAAGGTCACACGCCTGCGTGACCTGCTGGCCCCGTTCGATGCACCTGAGCCGGCCGTGTTCGACTCGCCGTTGAAAAACTTCCGTCTGCGCGCAGAATTTCGCCTGTGGCGTGAGGCCGGCGAGCGTCACTACGCGATGTTTTCCCAGGAAGACAAACGCACGCCGATCCTGATCGAAGAATTCCCGATCGCCAGTCTGCGCATCAATCAGTTGATGCCGCAGCTCAAGGCGGCGTGGCAAGCCAGTGCACCCCTGAGCCACAAGCTGTTTCAGGTGGAGTTCCTGACCACCCTGGCCGGCGATGCAATGATTACGCTGTGCTACCACCGCCCGCTGGACGAGCACTGGCACACGGCGGCGTCGAAACTGGCCGCCGACCTGAACGTCAGCATCATCGGCCGCTCCAAGGGTAAACGCGAAGTCATTGGCCACGATTACGTGGTCGAGCAGATGGAAGTCGGCGGTCGCACCTTCAGCTACCGTCAACCGGAAGGCGCATTCACCCAGCCCAACGGCACCGTGAACCAGAAGATGCTGAACTGGGCTTACGACGCTCTGGGCGATCGCTCTGACGATTTGCTGGAGCTGTATTGCGGCAACGGCAACTTCACCCTGCCGCTCGCGACCCGCGTGCGCAAAGTGCTGGCCACCGAAATCAGCAAGTCGTCGGTTAACGCGGCGCTGAGCAACCTCAGCGAAAACGCGGTGAATAACGTCACACTGGTGCGTTTGTCCGCCGAAGAGCTGACCGAAGCCCTGAACGAGGTGCGCCCGTTCCGTCGCCTGCACGGCATCGATCTCAAGAGCTACGAGTTCGGTAGCGTCTTCGTCGACCCGCCTCGTGCGGGCATGGACCCGGACACCTGCGAGCTGACCCGGCGCTTCGACAATATCCTGTACATCTCCTGCAACCCGCAAACCCTGGCCGCCAACATCACCCAACTGCACGACACGCACCGCATCACCCGGTGCGCGATGTTCGACCAGTTCCCGTGGACCCATCACATGGAATCCGGGGTGTTGCTGACCCGGCGTTGATTGCAGCCGTGCCGTACAAATCAGCCGTCATCACGACGGCTTTTTTGTGGCTGCTCAAACGGTGACATCTTCCTTGCGCGGGCGCCCGCCCTTACGACCATTCGCCCGCGCCGCCTCGGCTTTGGCGGCGCTGCTTTGGCGACCATTACGCGAGGCGACGACCGAGGCAGCCATGTCCATCAGCGGCTTGCTCGCCGAAATCATCCCGGCGATGGACACGTGCAGATCCTTGCCCTCATGGCATAGGGCGGTTCCGGAAAAGCCCACTTTCAGCTCTGCATAATCCTCGACCTCGAAGTCATCGAATTCCGGATAGTGCTGCACGGGCAGCAGCACGCCACTGCCATCAATGAAACTGACCGCCAGACACGGCTCCACAAAAGTCACTGAAGTCGCCTGCAAACCGCTTTTGTGGCGCACTTGCCCACGCTGAATGGCTTCATCCAGCACCGTATCGGTCACGGGTCGATCGGCCAGCATTCCTGCCTGTATCGTTTTCATAGTTGGATCTCCACGCCCTCCGGAACGCCGATCAGCGCCAGCAGGGTCTTGTTCGTCTCGGGTTCATAGCAAGCCGAACCAATCATCCAGGTCGTACTCGCAACCCTTTTCATCACCACGACTTCGTTGGTCTGCCAGTCCCATATCTGATGATCGAGACAGACCGTCTGCAATTTGTCCCACCAGATTCCCCGGGCGCGCCGCAAGTGGGCAGGTTGTCTGAGCGCGTGACGCAATCCTTCCAGCACGGCCGCAGGTGGCCGGCTTGAATGGGGAACCACATCCCACAGTTCGACACTGTTGTGCCAAAAGCTGAACTTGAAGCGTGCACTCCAGCTTCCGGCGTCCACATGTGCGTGCGGTGGGCAGTGCTCATCGCGCAACAGGATCACCATTAAAAACCCTTTGTAGCTGAACAATTTCATACTAACCCATCCGTTAGGTTAATGAGCCACATGACTCGTCATTCCTTGAACAATCCGATAACTGGTGCTGACCTGCGTTCAGTCACCCGAACTTGAGGCTAGCGTTCCAAGTCGCTCTGGGCGCGGCGATCAGGGGCAAAAATGGTAAGCAATCCTTTCAGCAATTTGATAAACACTGCGTCAGGCCTTTCATTTGATCCGCGGTGTAATCAATCATGCAGCGACAATTCGACGATCTTCAGCTGGGCAGCATCGAGCTGTTTTGCCTGGCCGCCGAGGCCGGCAGCTTTACCGCCGCCGCACTGGTGGCTGGCGTGACGCCGGCAGCCGTGAGCCGATCGGTGTCACGCATGGAAGAACGCCTGGCTGTGCGGCTGTTCGCGCGCACCACCCGCAGCGTCAAACTGACCGACAGTGGGCGCCGGTATTACGAGGAATGTCGCCAGGCGCTGGCGCAACTGGTCGAGGCCCAGCGCGAGGTCATGGGCCAGCAGCAGGAGCCTTCCGGCACCTTGCGCATCAGTATTCCCACCACCTACGCCCATCACCGGATCCTGCCGCTGCTACCGGCGTTTCGGGCACGCTTTCCGGCAGTGAGGGTCGAGTCGCACATCAGCAATCGCAACATCGATTTCGTGGGCGAAGGCTATGACATGGCCATCCGCGTGCGAGCGATTCCGGACTCCGGCCTGATCGCCCGACAGCTCGAAGATGCCGCGCTGGTGATGATTGCCAGTCCCGATTACCTGAAGCATGCAGGTGTTCCACAAACCCTGGACGATCTCAAACAGCACGAGTGCATTCAGTACGAACTGCCCAGCAGCGGTCGGCGGATTGCCTGGCTGTTCAACGACGAGGGCGAGCAGCGGGAGATCCTGGCCGAGGGCAACCTCAGTTGTTCCGACGATGTGCTGGGGGGTGTGACCCTGGCCAAACACGGCGCGGGTTTGTTTCAGACCTATCGTTTCATCGTCGAAAACGAACTGGCCGATGGCTCACTGGTGGAAGTACTCAAGCCTTATGGCGGACGCTCACGCCCATTCACCCTGCTCTACCCGCAAAGTCGCCATGTGCCGCTTCGGTTGAGGGCGTTTATCGATTTTCTGGTGGAACACCTGCGCACTGAGAAGTCGTAACCATCCGATCACCGCACATAAAAACCGGAGACGGCCTCTCTTCAATTGACCAAATTAACCATCTAGTACAATTTATCTCCACAGGCTGAAACCCTTGGCCAACGCCAACAATAAGAAGTGGAGAGATCCCGATGCCCCCTATCGTTCTGGTACTCAACGGCCCGAACCTGAACCTGCTTGGCACCCGCGAACCGGCAACTTACGGTCACGAAACCCTGGCGGATATCTCCGCGTTATGCGGCCGCGCCGCCGAAGAGTTCGGCCTGGCAGTGGAGTTTTGCCAGACCAATCATGAAGGCGAATTGCTCGACTGGATTCATAACGCCCGCGGCCGCTGTGCCGGGATCGTGATCAACCCGGCCGCCTGGACACACACCTCGGTGGCGATCCGCGATGCCTTGGTCGCCAGCGAACTGCCGGTCATCGAAGTCCACCTGTCCAACGTCCACGCCCGTGAGCCATTCCGGCACCACTCTTTCGTCTCGGCCATCGCCACTGCGGTGATGGCCGGCTTCGGCAGCCACGGCTATCGCCTGGCGCTGGAGCATTTCAGCCTGCGTTTGAAGGGGTGAATGCCGTGACTCAGCAGAACGCGATACTGGCCGGGCTGATCGGCGCCGGCATCCAGGCTTCCCGCACCCCGGCACTACACGAGCACGAAGGTGATGCTCAGGGTCTGCGTTACCTCTACCGCTTGATCGACCTGGATCAGTTGAAACTCGACTGCGGCGCCTTGCCCGACCTGTTGATGGCGGCCGAGCGCATGAACTTCACCGGTCTGAACATCACCTTTCCGTGCAAGCAGACAATCATCCCCTTGCTCGACGAATTGTCGCCCGAGGCCCGCGGCATCGGCGCGGTAAACACGGTGGTGCTGAAGGACGGCAAACGCATCGGCCACAACACCGATTGCCTGGGTTTTGCCGAGGGTTTTCGTCGTGGCTTGCAGGACGTTGCCCTTGAGCGCGTCGTGCAAATGGGCGCCGGTGGTGCTGGTGCGGCGGTGGCCCACGCGTTATTGAGCGAAGGCGTACAGCTACTGAGCATTTTCGATGTGGAGATCAGCCGCGCCCAGAGCCTGGCGAACAACCTCAATCAACATTTCGGCGCTGGCCGCGCGGTGGCCGGTCATGACTTGCCGAGCACACTGGCCCAGGCTGACGGCTTGGTGAACACCACGCCCATGGGCATGAAAAAACTCCCGGGCATGCCGGTGCCAGCGGAGTTGCTTCGGGGTGAGTTGTGGGTGGCGGAGATCGTTTACTTCCCACTGGAAACCGAACTGCTGCGCAACGCCCGCGCCTTGGGCTGCCGGACGCTGGATGGCGGCACCATGGCGGTGTTTCAGGCGGTGAAGGCGTTTGAATTGTTCAGTGGCGTGGTGCCGGATGCGCAGCGAATGCTGGCGCATTTTCAGAGCATGAATGGTTGAAGATCAAAAGATCGCAGCCTGCGGCAGCGCCTACACAAGTCGGCGCAGGCTGCGGTCTTTTAAAATGAATCAGGTCTGCAAGTAGCGCAAAACCGATTCGCAAATCATCTCCCGATGACGCTGCTTGATGTTTTCATCCGGCAGGTCAATCTGAAAGATCTCACCAAACGTATGGCGGTTCGACACGCGATAGAAGCAGAACGAACTGATCAGCAGATGCACATCCAGCGGGTCGAGCCCTGCGCGGAACACGCCTGCTTCAGCACCGCGACGCAAAATCTCGCCCAGTGAATCAAGGATGGTGTTGTTCATCGCCTTGATCGCATCGGAGCGCTTCACGTACTCGGCGTTGTGAATATTCTCGATGCAGACGATACGCACGAAATCGACGTTGCGATCATGGTGATCGAAGGTGAACTCCACCAGCCGCCGAATCGCCTCCACCGGTGCCAGTTCGGCCAGGTGCAGACGGTTTTCGGTGCAGCGGATGTCCCCGTAGAGCTTCTCCAGCACCTCGACGTAGAGCTGCTCCTTGCTGCCAAAGTAGTAATAGATCATGCGTTTGGAGGTGTGGATGCGCTCGGCGATTGCATCGACGCGAGCGCCGGATAGCCCCTGCTGGACGAACTCTACAATGGCTTCTTGAAGAATGTTCTCGCGGGTCTTTTCCGGATTGTTCTTGCGACTCTTGCGCGGCTCGACGATTGGCTCATCGGAGGTAACAGAGAGTTCTGAAGTTATTGTCATTGCGGGCTCACGGCCATCACTGCACAGGCTGGCGATTATGGGCCGCGCCGCACAGTGAAGGAAGTCGCGCGGCAGCGGTTTAACCCCGTGTTTACGAAATTCCTACAACTTGGCCTGACGGATCGCACCGCTTCGCGATTTGGCCATGGCCGCCAGTCGCACCGCCACGTTAGCCGCACCGTAACCGGCGTAGCCGTTCTTGCGCTGAATGATTTCAAAGAAGAACCGCCCTTCAAACGGCTCGGTGTACACATGGAACAGCTCGCCGCCCTGGGCATCGCGATCGTAAAGCACATTGAAATACGCCAGTTCGCTGAGGAATTCGTCGTCGAAATCGAAGCGTGCGGCGAGGTCATCGTAATAATTGAGCGGGATATCCAACAGCGGAACGCCCGCCTCTTTTGCCCGACTGACTTCGGCAAAGATGTCGTCACAATCGAACGCAATGTGATGCACCCCGGAGCCGCGATAACTCGACAGCGCGTGTGAGATCGCGGTGTTGCGGTTCTCGGAAATGTTCAGCGGCAAGCGGATCGAACTGCAGCGACTGCGCAGCGCCCGACTCTTCACCAGACCGTAGGGATCGGGCAGCACCACTTCATCGTCGGCTTCGAAATCCAGCAGGCTCTTATAGAACAGCACCCAACTGTCGAGGCTGTCGGCCGGCAACGCCATGGCCATGTGGTCGATACGCTTGAGGCCGCCGCTGGCCACGGCGGCCGGTTGCAGATTGAAGTCGGTGCCATAGACGTCCGCGTCCTGGTCCACCAGGTAAATCAGGCTGCCATCCGGCGCACGCACGGCGGCAAGCTCCAGTTCGTTGGGGCCGACCAGCCCGCGATACGGCTGGCCTTTATAAGCCACGGCGCGGGCCAGCGCGCTGGCGCTGTCCTTGACTCGCACGGCGGTGGCGCACAGCGATGGGCCGTGAGCTTCGAAAAAACTGTGGGCGAACGAGTATGGCTCGGAGTTCAGGATCAGGTTGATATCGCCCTGACGCAACAGGCTGACGCTCTTGGAGCGATGTTGCCCTGCCTTGACGAAACCCAGCCGCTCCAGCCAATGGGACAGCTTGGCGCCAAGGCTTTCGTCCACGGCAAACTCGAGAAACTCGATGCCGTTGTATTCGCTGGCCTTGGGCGTCTCGAACAGAATGTCAGGTTTGGCCGTTGGCATGGATTCCTGCGCCAGCCGCTCGCGGGTTTTCTCTTCCAGGTACAGCAGCGAGCGCAAGCCGTCGGCGGCGTTGGCCCGAGGCGGCGCGGCGCGGAAGCCGTCGTTGAAGATCTCCAGCGACAGCGGCCCGGTGTAGCCACTCTTGATGATCGGTGCGAGGAAACCCGGCAAGTCGAACTCGCCCTGACCCGGGAAGCAACGGAAATGCCGGCTCCACTCCAACACGTCCATCGCCAGGATCGGCGCGTCAGCCATTTGCACAAAGAAAATTTTGTCGCCGGGAATGTCGGCAATGGCGCTCGGATCACCCTTGAGCGACAGCGTGTGAAAGCTGTCCAGCAAAACGCCGAGACTTGGGTGATCCGCCTGACGGACGATGTTCCACACCTGTTGCCAAGTGTTCACATGCCGCCCCCAGGCCAGCGCTTCGTAGCCAATCCGCAAGCCGCGAGCCCCGGCGTGTTCGGCCAGCAGGTGCAAGTCGTCGACGAGGATCTGTTCATCGCCGATGGAGTCGACCGAGGCATTGCTGCAGACCAGCACCAGGTCGGTGCCCAGCTCCTGCATCAGATCGAACTTGCGCTCGGCGCGCTCCAGGTTGCGCGGCAGCCGGTCGCGGCGGCAACCCTCGAAATCCCGAAAGGGTTGAAACAGCGTGATGGCAATTCCGAGATCGGCGCACACCTGCTTAATTTCCCGGGGACTGCCGTCGTAGTAGAGAAGATCGTTCTCGAAGATTTCTACCCCGTCAAAACCGGCGGCGGCGATGGCTTCGAGTTTTTCCGGCAGGGTACCGCTCAAGGAAACGGTGGCAATGGAACGCTGCATAGTTCGACTCCCGGTGGGGGGGACAATCTTGTTATCGACATCGCACGCTTTCGCTTTTATGTAGGAGCTGCCGCAGGCTGCGATCTTTTGATCTTCAGCAATGGTCCGGACCAAGATCAAAAGATCGCAGCCTTCGGCAGCGCCTACGGGGAGCGCGTTTATCTTGGGGGAATTATTGGCTTGCCACTCTCACACAGCAATTTAAAGTGTACTACCCAGTTAGTTTTACGTGCGATTATCGAACACAATGGTCCTTGGCGAATTGACGATTTTTCGTCCACTGCCCACCATCGACTCCACATTGAGCCCGGTCACAAACATCGGTCTCGGTGACCCAAGATCCAGAACACCACATAAAAATAATCGGTGGCCTACATGACTCCTTCTCGAAGCTCTCCCATGGAGCATTCCTCCATGACTCCTGCCGTCGGCGGCATCGGTGACAAGATCCGCGGCGCCATGGCCGTCGGCAAAACCCGCTGGGGCATGCTGGCGCTGGTGTTTTTCGCCACCACCCTGAACTACATCGACCGCGCCGCACTGGGCGTGATGCAGCCGATCCTGGCCAAGGAAATGAGCTGGACGGCGATGGACTACGCCAATATCAACTTCTGGTTCCAGGTCGGCTACGCCATCGGTTTCGTGCTGCAAGGCCGGCTGATCGACCGGGTCGGCGTGAAGCGCGTGTTCTTCTGCGCCGTGCTGCTCTGGAGCCTGGCCACCGGCGCCCATGGCCTGGCGACGTCGGCCGTCGGCTTCATGGTCTGCCGATTCATCCTCGGCCTGACCGAAGCGGCCAACTACCCGGCCTGCGTGAAAACCACGCGCTTGTGGTTCCCGGCCGGCGAACGCGCCGTGGCCACCGGTATCTTCAACGCCGGCACCAACGTCGGTGCGATGTTCACGCCGATGCTGCTGCCACTGATCCTGCACGTGTGGGGCTGGCAGACTGCGTTCCTGTGCATGGCGTCACTGGGCGGGATCTGGTTGCTGTTCTGGGGCTTGAAGTACTTCAACCCGGAAGATCATCCGAACGTTAAACAATCGGAACTGGACTACATCCAGAAGGAAGTCGAGCCGGAACAATCCCGCGTGCCGTTCTCGAGAATCCTGCGCATGCGTGGCACCTGGGCCTTCGCCCTGGCTTACTCGATGACCGCACCGGTGTTCTGGTTCTACCTCTATTGGCTGCCGCCGTTTTTGAATCAGCAATACAACCTGGGGATCAACGTGACCCAGATGGGTATCCCGCTGATCATCATCTACCTGACCGCCGACTTCGGCAGCGTCGGCGGCGGGATCCTGTCTTCGTTCCTGATCGGCCGCGGGATCAACCCGATCAAGGCCCGACTGATGTCCATGTTCCTGTTCGCCTGCTGCATCATCGGCGTGGTCATGGCGGCGGGTTCGAGCAATCTGTGGGTTGCAGTGGCCGCCATCTCCCTGGCCATCGGTGCACACCAGGCCTGGACGGCGAACATCTGGAGCCTGGTAATGGACTACACGCCCAAGCACATGATGAGTACGGTATTCGGTTTCGGCGGCATGTGCGCCGCCATCGGCGGGATGTTCATGACTCAGTTGGTCGGCCATATTCTGACGGTCACCAACAACAACTACACCGTGCTGTTCACCATGATTCCGGCGATGTACTTCATCGCGCTGATCTGGATGTACTTCATGGCACCGCGCAAGATTCCGATTGTTACCGATTAAAAGTTCGACGCAATCTCCCCGGTGGGAGCGAGCCTGCTCGCGAATGCGATGTATCGGCCGACATCAATGTTGAATGACAGCCCGCTTTCGCGAGCAGGCTCGCTCCCACAGTCTTTCATCGTTGACCTTCTAGCGACGCCGCTGTTGCCACGCTGCCGCCAGTCCGCTGCAGCAAATCACCGCGATCCCGACCACCGTGGTCAGGGTCGGCGTGTGGGAAAACAGCAACCAGCCCAGCAGACCGGCAAATACAATCTGGCAATAACCGAACGGCGCCAACAAGGCGGGCGCGGCGAGCCGGAAGGCCTGCGTCAAAAACAGGTGAGCCGTCATCCCGCAGGCCCCCAGCGCCAGCATCATCAAACCATGGCCCAGGCTCGGCAGTTGCCAGAAGAACGGCACCAGCGCGCTCATCACCAGGGTGTTGCACAACCCGGCGAAGAAGTTGCTGGTGGTCGGGCTGTCGATTTCGGCGAGCTTGCGGGTGAGCAGCTGATAGAAGCAGAAAAACAGCGCCGAACAGAATGGCAACAGCACCGCTGGGGTGAACAGATCACCGCCGGGATGGACGATGATCAACACACCGATGAACCCGCAAATCACCGCGAACCATTGGCCACGAGTGACGTGCTCGCGTAGCAGCGGCACCGACAGCGCGGTCACCAATACCGGCGCAAGGAAGTTGACGGCGGTGGCTTCAGCCAACGGGATGTACTGCAAACCGGTGGTAAAGAAAAGGCTGGTGCCCAGCAGGCATAACGCCCGCACCAATTGCAGTAACGGCCGTTTGGTACGCAGGACACTCAGCCCGGACTGCGGCAGAAAAATCCCGGCCATGAGCAAGGTGTGCACCAGATAACGCGCCCAGACCACCATGATGACCGGATAGAACCCTGAGAGAAATTTCGACAACGCGTCATGGCTGGAAAACAGAAAGGTCGCGACAACGATCAGCAGAATCCCCTTGAGGGGTTGGTTGACGCCGGAAAGCGGAGTGCTGACGGTCATTAGGTATCCCTTGTGTGAATCTCAACAATTTAGAACCTAGTTCCAGAATCTTACACAAGCGACAAGGAATAGTGTTCGAACAACGCACAGACTCGTCGCCAAATGTGAGAGCGAGCTTGTGCGCGCTCACAATAAACCTGTGTTGGTCGAATCAATTGAACAACTCCGACGCCAGACTCGCCGCCGACAACTCCTCGGTAAACGTCAACAACAGTGGCGCCAACTCATGCAACCGTGCCCCCGGCATCCGCGCGCTGGGCCCGGCAATGCTCAGCACCCCGATCACCCGGCCATCACTCGAATGCCGCACCACCGCCGCAATCGCCGAGGTGCCGACTGCCGAGCTCTCCTCCACCCAGGCATAGCCCTGCTCCCGCGCCAGACGCAGGCGCTCCAGCAATTCAATGTTGGAACGCGGTGCATTCGGCCCTAGGTCCTTCGGCCGCTCGCCACCCTGGAGCTCCACCAGCGACAAGGCTTCTGCATCGCTCATGCAGGCCAGCCACGCATGCCCGGACGCGGTGTAAAACAACGGTGCATCGCGGCCCATGTCCGGGTCGTAACGCAGACCGGAACGGGCACCCTGGGATTTGGCGATCCAGGTTTGTCGCGCGCCTTCGATCACGCCAAGACGCACCAGCTCGCCGGTTTCCTGAGCCAGTCGATCGAGCACCGGCTGCACGATATCGGCGCCGCTGCTCGACAGATAACGAAACCCCATTGCCACCAGTTTGGTCGACAGGTGATAGCGCAGGTTCTCCGGATTCTGCCGTACGTAGCCTAGACGAATCAGCTCGGCAAGCAGACGGTGGGTTGCGCTTTTAGGGATATCGAGTTGCTCCGCCAACGTCTGCATCGGCAGGCCACGAGGGTCACTGGTGAGACTTTCCAGCACGCTGAAAACACGTTCGATCTGACTGCCGGCCATGGGAGGGTTCCACGCAAAATTTGTCCGATTCTAGAAGACAAACCACTCAATGCGAAATCTGGAACCCACCGCCCAATAACCGCTGCTTTGCACAAGCACGCTACTGAAGCGTCTGCGCAAAACCATTAATCCTCGATGCAGGTGGTCGCCTGCTCGATAAAAACCCGTCGCCTGAAGGAATTAGATGGGTAGTCCGTGTTCAATACGAGTCTGCAACATTCCCTGCAGCCCACCCAAGGTTGCCGGGAACGCTCCTGTGCGCCACAAAAGATGGACGACCGGACTGGCGCCGCTCTCACTCACCAGCAACACTCATCCCCACGGACAAACAGAGGATTCCCACATGTTATGGAAAAAAGGCCGACGCAGCGACAACGTGGTCGATGCCCGTGGTGATGATGATGTTGGTGGTGGCGGCGGGATGCGCTTCGGTGGTGGCAAGGGCCTGAGCCTGACGGCGATCATTCTCATCGTCGGGATCGGCTGGATCACTGGCCAGGACCCCTTGCAGATCCTCGGACAACTGACCGGGCAGATGAGCGAGCAATCGGCACCGGCCACGACCCAAAGCCGCAAGGCACCGCCGGCCAATGATGAAGGCGCCGAATTCGTGCGTTCTATCCTCGGCGATACCGAAGACACCTGGGGCCAGATTTTCCAGCAGGCAGGTCGGCAGTATAAAAACCCGACCCTGGTGCTGTTCAGCAACCGCGTCAACTCGGCCTGCGGCCTGGCGACTTCGGCGACCGGTCCGTTCTATTGCCCGGCGGACCAGAAGGTCTACCTGGACATGAGTTTCTTCCAGGAAATGTCGCAACGCTTTTCCGCCGCGGGTGACTTCGCGCAGGCCTACGTTATCGCTCACGAAGTCGGACACCATGTTCAGACCCTACTCGGCGTTTCGGCGAAAATTCAGGCCGCGCGCCAACAGGGCCGGCAAATGGAAGGTGACGGTGGTTTGCTGGTGCGCCAGGAACTACAGGCCGATTGCCTGGCCGGGGTCTGGGCCAACAATGCGCAGCAGCGCCTGAACTGGCTGGAACCGGGGGACATCGAAGAAGCCTTGAACGCCGCCAACGCCATCGGCGACGACCGCTTGCAACAGCAAGGTCAGGGTCGCGTGGTGCCGGACTCGTTTACACATGGTACGTCGGCGCAAAGGGTGCGCTGGTTCAAAACCGGATTTGCGCAAGGCCAGGTCGGCCAGTGCGATACCTTTGCTGCGAAAAACCTATAAATGAATAAGTGGCTGCTGGTTCTCCTGATCACCTGCGCAAGCACTCGGGCTGCGGAGCATGGGGTCAAGGAGATCAGCCCCGGGCGCCTGCTATTGAGCGCCGGCGAAATTGCGGTGGGTATCGGCCCGGCGCCGACGAAAATCGAACGCGTGCTGATCATCCTCCACGGTCGGCTGCGCAATGCAGAGACCTACCGCCAGACCGCCGAGCACGCGGCCGAACAGGCCGGGCAAAGTGCGACTACGTTGGTGATCGCCCCGCAGTTTCTCAATGAAACCGACATCGCGCTCCATCCCGTGGCTGACAGCGTCTTGCGCTGGCAGGGCAATGAGTGGATGGCCGGCGGCTTATCCACCGCTCCGTTTTCTCTGAGTTCCTACGCGGCGCTCGACGAAATCATCGCCCGAATCGGCGATCGCCGACAGTTTCCGGACGTGAAGCAAATCGTCATCGCCGGTCACTCCGGCGGTGCTCAGGTGGTTCAGCGGTATGCGTTGCTGGGTCACGATCAGCCCGCCCTCAGGGACGCCGACGTGCAGGTACGCTACGTGATCGCCAACCCGTCTTCTTATGCGTACTTCGATGAACGACGGCCAGTGGCGTTCAGCCATGCCGGTTGTCCGGACTTCAATCGCTGGAAGTATGGACTGGCGGATTTACCCGCCTATGCCGAGGGACGAACGCCCGAGCAGCTGGAGGAGAATTACGCCAAGCGCGACATCGTTTATCTGCTCGGCCAGCAGGACATCGACCCGAATCATCCGGCGCTGGATAAACGTTGTGAGGCGAAAGCCCAGGGCGCCAATCGGTTGATCCGCGGGCGCAATTATTTTGAATATCTGAAGCGGCTTCATCCTCAAGGATTGAAGCAGCAACTGATCGAAGTGCCCGGGGTTGGGCATGATGGGGACGGGATGTTTAACTCGCCTGAGGGGCAGAAAGCGTTGTTTCAATAATCGCCAAAAGATCGCAGCCTTCGGCAGCTCCTACGGTGGAATCGTGTACACCTGTAGGAGCTGCCGAAGGCTGCGATCTTTTGATCTTGATCTCAAGCTGACAGCATCTGCCGCAACATCACGCAATCGGCAGCATGCCAGTCAGTCAACTCCGGCCAGGGATTATCCGGCAGATTAACCAACACTGTCCGCGCCCCCGCAGCCCGACCGCAATCCAGATCAAAGCGGTAATCACCGACCATTACCATCTCGCTCGCCGGCACCTTCCAGGCCTGTGCCAGTTTCAGCAGACCACCCGGATGCGGCTTGGGCGGTGCTTCATCACGACCCAGCACATCCTCCACCGCGAAGCAGTCGGCCAGGCCAATCGCCTCCAGCGTCACATGCGCCAGCTCGCGAGCATTGCGCGTGAGAATGCCCAGGCGATAACCGCGCCCGGCCAACTCACGCACCAGCTCCACCGCGCCCGGCGCTGCTTTCGAACCCAACGCCAGGTCTCGTTCGTGCTCAAGTAGCCACGCATGTTTGGCCGCGGCTTCATCGGCCGGCAGCGCAGCGAGGTGGGTCAGGATGTCGTCGTCGGCAGGAATCGCCAATGCCACGCGGATCGCCGCGAAGTCATGCACGGCCACCGTCAGGGTGCCGTCCATGTCGAACACCCAGTGCCGCACCTCGGCCAGACTCATGCCCAATCCTTGCGATGACGAATCAGGCCTTCCTGAGTGACCGAAGCCACCAGTTGCCCGGCGCGATTGAACACGCTGCCGCGGGAGAAGCCCCGGGAGTTGCCGGCCCACGGACTGTCCATTGCGTAGAGCAACCAGTCATCGGCGCGCAGATCGGCATGGAACCACAGTGCGTGATCGAGGCTGGCGACCTGCATGTCTTTCTGCCAGACCGATTTGCCATGGGGCTGCATCGAGGTGGTCAGCAGACCAAAATCCGAGGCGTAGGCCAGCAGGTATTTATGCAATGCCGGGGAATCGGCCAAGGCACCGTCGGCACGAAACCAGACGTACTTGATCGGATCGGACGGTTGCGGGTTGTAGGGATCTTTCTCGGTGACCGGTCGGAACTCGATCGGTTTCGGGCACAGCAGTTTTTCACGCATGTGCTCGGGGATCAGGTGGGCGCGCTGATGGGTGAGCTCCAGCTCCGACGGCAGGTTCTCCGGGCCGACCACGGTCGGCATTTCAGTCTGGTGCTGGAAGCCTTCTTCATCGTACTGGAACGACGCGCTGCACGTGAAAATCGGGTTGCCCTTCTGGATCGCCGTCACCCGGCGCGTACTGAAACTGCCGCCGTCGCGAACCCGATCAACCTGATAAACCACTGGCAACCCGGCATCGCCCGGACGCAGGAAATAACCGTGCATCGAATGCACATGGCGCGTCTCTTCGACGGTCTGACTGGCCGCCGACAGGGACTGGCCGAGCACCTGACCGCCGAACAGCTGACGAAAACCCAGGTCCTGGCTACGGCCACGGAACAGGTTTTCTTCGATCGGTTCCAGGGTCAGCAGGTCGACCAGATCATCCAACACTTGGCTCATTCAGACTCTCCTCACACAACGCAATGCCGCGCAGTCTTGGCTGCGGCGGTCGATTCAGTTTCTGGCCGGGGCCCATGCGGCCATTGTAAACGTCCGTGCCAGGTTATCCATGCAAGGTTTGCAGCCATTGTTCACGGGTGATGCGGTAAAGAACATGGTGCCGCAGGGGATGATCGGCCGCGAGCTTCGGGTGTTCGAAATCATCGGCTGAATCATGGTGCATGCCGATGGCCTGCATGACTTTCTGCGAAGGCGTGTTGGTTTCGGTGGTGAAGGACACGACTTCTTTCAGCGACAACCGGTCAAAGCCGCAACGCAGAGCCGTCCACGCCGCTTCACTGGCATAGCCCAGCCCCCAATGCTCACGGGCCAGGCGCCAGCCGATCTCAGTGGCCGGAGTGAAAGGCGCGTCGAAACCGACCACCCCAAGCCCGGTAAAACCAATAAATGCCCCCGTGTCCTTGCGCTCCAGCGCCCAGAGCCCGAAGCCATGCTCGGCAAAATGGCCACGAATCCGTCCGATCAGCGAAGCACTTTCCAGTCGACTCAAGGGCACCGGAAAATAGCGCATCACCTGTGGATCGGCGCACATCGCCGCAAACTCCGGCAAATCCTCATCGCGCCACTGCCGCAACAGCAGTCGCGCGCTCTCGAGTTGCAGTATCGGCTCCATGTTCCCCTCCGTTTCCATGCCGCAAGTCTACATCGCTGGTAGGATCCTTCACTCATTCCTACATGAATTCACAATGCCGCTACCGCTGATTTATCACGAAGACTACAGTCCCGAGTTCCCGGCGGATCACCGCTTTCCCATGGACAAGTTTCGCCTGCTGCGCGATCACCTCGTGGACAGTGGCCTGACCCGCGACGCCGACCTGCTGCGCCCGGACCTCTGCCCGCCAGAGATTCTCGCCCTCGCTCATGACCCTGCGTATATCGAACGCTACATGGGCGGCGAGTTGTCCCGCGAGGACCAGCGGCGCCTGGGCCTGCCGTGGAGCGAAGCCTTGGCCCGGCGGACGGTGCGAGCGGTCGGCGGTTCGCTGCTGGCGGCAGAGCAGGCCCTGGAGCATGGATTGGCCTGTCATCTGGCGGGCGGCACTCATCACGCGCACTACGACCATCCGGCCGGGTTCTGCATCTTCAATGACCTGGCCGTGATCAGCCATTTCCTGCTGGAAAGTGGCCGTGTGAATCGGGTGCTGATCTTCGACTGCGACGTGCATCAGGGCGACGGGACTGCACGCATCCTGCACAACACGCCGGAGGCGATAACCGTTTCCCTTCATTGCGAAAAGAATTTTCCTGCACGCAAAGCCGAAAGTGACTGGGACATTCCCCTTCCGATGGGCATGGGCGACGCCGATTACCTGAAGGTCGTGGACGACGCGCTCAACTATTTACTGCCGCTCTATCAACCTGATCTGGTGCTGTATGACGCTGGCGTCGATGTGCATAAGGATGACGCCCTCGGTTACCTGAAGCTGACAGACGAAGGCGTTGCCGCTCGCGATGAACGCGTGATGCGTCATTGCCTGGGCCGGGATATTCCGGTGGTCGGGGTGATCGGTGGTGGCTACAGCAAAGACCGCAAGGCATTGGCCCGACGTCATGGGATTCTCCACCACAGTGCCCAACGGGTATGGCAGTCATCAGGCTGTCATTGAGCTGTGGATGCTTTACCCACAATGCCTGTGGAACCGCCTGTGGATAACCTGAGTGAAAGGGCCTACAGCCTTGACAGCGTATAGGCTACAGAGCGGTGGTTATTTTTTAACCAGACGTTTGAACGCGCCCTGAATCAAATGTGCGAGCCTGCTCGCGATAGCGACGGCACGTCCAGCATGTGATGTGACTGACAGACTGCTATCGCGAGCAGGCTCGCTCCCACACTGAATCCGTGCTGATAGAATGCCCGCCCTCTTCCGCAAAACCGCAGCGCACGCCATGACCCAGCCCACCACCGCCCTCCCCCCTCACGTCGCAATCATCGGCGGCGGTCCCGCCGGCCTGATGGCGGCTGAAGTGTTGAGCCAGGCCGGGATCAAGGTCGAGCTGTACGACGGCATGCCTTCGGTGGGACGAAAATTCCTGCTGGCCGGTGTCGGTGGCATGAACATCACCCACTCCGAAGCCTACCCGGCGTTTCTCTCACGCTATGCAGCACGCGCCCCGCAGATTGCACCGCTGCTGCGTGCCTTTGGCGCCGATGCGCTGTGCCAATGGATTCATGATCTGGGCATCGAAACCTTTGTCGGCAGCTCCGGCCGGGTATTTCCTACCGACATGAAAGCCGCGCCCCTGTTACGCGCCTGGCTCAAACGTCTGCGAGACGCTGGCGTTGTTATCCACACCCGCCATCGCTGGCTCGGTTGGGATGAAAACGATGGTTTGCGCATCGACAGCCCCGAGGGCGAAAAAACGGTTAAACCCAATGCCACCTTACTGGCCCTCGGTGGCGGCAGTTGGTCGCGCCTGGGTTCGGACGGCGCCTGGATGCTGTCGCTGGAACAACGCGGTGTAGGACTGGCGCCGCTGCAACCGAGCAATTGCGGTTTCGAGGTGCAGGCCTGGAGCGAATTGATGGTCAGCAAATTCGCAGGCGCGCCGCTGAAAAATATCGCCATCGGCCTCAATGACGACGTGCCACGGCTCGGGGAGTGCGTGATCACGGCCACCGGGATTGAAGGCAGTTTGATCTACGCCCTGTCGGCCCCCATCCGCGAAGCCATCAACCTGAACGGCTCGGCGACCATTCATCTCGACCTGTTGCCGGGCAAGCCTGTGGATAAAGTCCAGGCGTCGCTGAGCAAACCACGCGGTTCCCGCTCCATGGCCAAACACCTGCACAGTCAGTTGGGCATTGATGGTGTTAAAGCGGCGTTACTGCGAGAGCTGACAGCGGCTGAATGCTTCGCCGATCCGGCACTGCTGGCCAAAGCGATCAAGGCACTACCACTGACGCTGGTGAAAACCCGCCCGTTGGACGAAGCGATCAGCAGTGCTGGCGGCGTGATGTTCGAGTCCATGGATGAACGTTTGATGCTCAAGCAACTGCCTGGCGTGTTTTGCGCGGGGGAAATGCTGGATTGGGAAGCGCCGACGGGCGGCTATCTGCTGACCGCGTGTTTCGCCAGTGGGCGAGCGGCGGGGTTGGGGATGGTGGAGTGGTTGCTGAGTAAGAATTGAACAATGAGTCGCGCCCATCGCGAGCAGGCCCGCTCCCACATTTGATCTCAGGTGTGCACAAATGATGTGTTCACAGAAAATCCAGTGTGGGAGCGAGCCTGCTCGCGATGGCGGCCTAACAGACGCCGCGGGTAATCAAGGCTTACGCTTACGCGGCCCAGTGTTAAACACCGGCACTTTTCGCACAGGCTTGATCGAAGGTTCCGGCGCCGAAGCATCGCCACTCTCGACCCATTTGCCCAGATTGCGTTTACCGCCACTGGAGGTCTTGGGCTTCTTCGGTTTTTTCGGCTTCTTGACTACCTGACCGCTGGCATCCGTATCCGGCACCCGGTGCTCAGGCTCAAAGTCATGTTCCATCTGACGCGGCAACGTCTGACGGGTCAACGTCTCGATCGCCGACAGCAAATTCACTTCATCGGCGCACACCAGCGAAATAGCCTGCCCGGTTGCACCCGCACGACCAGTACGACCGATCCGGTGGATGTAGTCCTCAGCCACGATCGGCAAGTCGAAATTGACCACCAACGGTAGATCTTCAATGTCCAGACCACGGGCCGCGACGTCGGTGGCCACAAGGATCTGCACTTCACTGAGTTTGAAACGATCGAGCGCACGCTGACGGGTCGCCTGCGGCTTGTCGCCGTGGATGCCATCGGCGTTGATGCCCAGGCCCTGGAGTTTTTCCACCAGCGCGTCCACGCCGTTGCGGGTCTTGGCGAACACCAGCACTTGCTTCCACTTACCCTTGCGCAGCAAGTGGATGAACAGCTCCGGCTTGCGCTTCTTGTCCACCGTCACCACCCATTGCTTGACGGTGTTGGCGGCGACGTTGCGCGGGCTGACTTCAATGCTCAGCGGGTCGTTGAGCATTTGCCCGGCCAACAGGCGAATCGCATCGGAAAAGGTCGCGGAGAACAACAGCGTCTGACGTTTCTTCGGCAGGGCCTTGTAAATGTTCCCCAGCTCCTCGGAAAAGCCCAGGTCGAGCATACGATCCGCTTCGTCCAGCACCAGGGTTTGCAACTGGTTGAACTTGAGGGCGTTCTGGCGGAACAGATCAAGCAAGCGGCCAGGGGTCGCCACCAACAGGTCGACGCCTTTGCGCAGCTTCATCATTTGCGGGTTGATGCTGACGCCGCCGTACACCGCATACGTGCTCAACGGCAGGTTCTCGGCGTACTGACGCACGGCTTCGTGAACCTGTTCAGCCAGTTCGCGAGTCGGCACCAGGATCAATGCGCGCACCGAGTTGGCGGTGACTTTCGGCCCTTCCATGGCCAGCAATTGCAGCAGCGGCAGCGCGAAACCGGCGGTCTTGCCGGTGCCGGTCTGGGCGGCAGCCATCAGGTCGCGACCGGCCAGCACCGCCGGAATGGCTTGCGCCTGAACCGGCGTCGGGGTCTGGTAGCCGAGCGTCTCAAGAGAGCGCAGCAAGGGTTCGATCAGGCCAAGGGTGGCGAAAGTCATGGGATTACCGTAGGAAAAATCAGCGCGATTGTGCAAAACAAGTGTGCAATGGCGCGCAGTTTACCCTAATTCACGCTCGATTCTGTCTGCACCACGGCAGCAGGTCGTTCCGGCGCCCGGCGCCACTGCGGCAAACCGATCAACACCACAGCGCTGATGATCACCAACATGGCCAATGCTTCTTCGATACCAATGGTCTCGCCCACAAACACGATCCCCAGCAACACCGCCACCGCCGGGTTGACATAGGCATAACTGGTGGCCGCCGCCGGACGCACATTTTTCAACAGATACATGTAGGCGTTGAAGGCGATGATCGAACCGAAGAACGTCAGATAGGCCAGGGCGGCCCAACCTTCGATCGGTGGCATGGCTTCCAGATGCTCACCGCTCAGCGCACTGCCAATCAGTAGCGCCACGCCGCCCACCAGCATTTCCACGGCACTGGCCATCGCGCCCTGAGGCAACGGCAAGTGCTTGCTCCACACCGAGCCGAAAGCCCAGGCCGCTGCCGCGAATATCAGCAACGCAGCGCCCAACGGGCTCGATTGCAGATTCGAGCCGAGGTTGAGCATGGCAATACCAATCAGGCCGAGCACAATCCCCGCCCATTCGAGACGGGTATTACGTGCGCCCCAGAAATATCCACAGAGCAAGGTAAACAGCGGCACCGTCGCCACCGCCAATGCCGCCACGCCGGAGGCGACACCCGTGTGTTCCGCCACACTGACCCCGCCGTTACCACAAGCGAGCAGCAAAATCCCGATGATCCCTGCCGCCTTCCATTGCGCCCAGGTCGGTGCCGGCGCCCCGCGCCAGCGCAGGAAGCCGTACATCAGCGAACCGGCAATCACGAAACGAATACCGGCGAGCAGCAACGGCGGCCAGTACTCCACGCCGATGCGAATCACCAGATAGGTCGAGCCCCAAATCACATACAACGCGAAAAAGGCGGCGATCAACGGTAAGGGAAAGCGGCGTAGGCCAGGCATGGGGCAGCTCGTAGGCAAGGCAAGTGAACAGCTATTCTAGAAAGGCCAACGGCGGAAAATAAGTTACAAAACCTGTTTATAGCGCCGGTACACTTTTTAAAACACGGAGATCACCGCTATAAACCGTGCTTTCGAAAGTCAGTCATTTTTCAGGAGTTCGACCATGGACAAATACGACCGAATGCTCCTCAGCGCCCTGTTGGAAAACGGCCGTGCGTCTTACGCCGACCTGGCGCGCAAGGTCAACCTGTCTGCCCCGGCCGTCGCCGAGCGCGTGGCCAAACTCGAAGCGTGCGGTGTCATCACCGGTTACCAGGCGAAAGTCGACATGGCCAAGCTTGGATTGCCGATCCAGTGCGTGATCGAACTGCGTCTGAACCAGCACGGCAACCAGAAAGCTTACGACGACCTGATCAAAATCCCACAACTGACCGAATGCCACCGGGTGACGGGGGATCCATGCGTGATCATGCAGGCGGCGGTGGGCTCGATGCCGGAGCTGGAAGAGCTGATCAACCGGATTGCCAAATTCGGGTTCAGCAAGACGTCGATTGTGTTGTCGAGCGCGATAGAGAAGCGCGTGCCATTAGGTCAGCTAGAAGGAATTGGCAAATAGCGCCCTTGTAGGAGCTGTCGAGTGAAACGAGGCTGCGATCTTTTGATCTTGTTTCTTACAAGGCAAAGTCAAAAGATCGCAGCCTCGTTTCACTCGACAGCTCCTACAGGGGATTGGGGGTTCGGGAGATTGGTGGTGTTTCTGTCAGAACCCGCGATGCCGCTTGAGATGTTCATTGATCTTCGCCGCCGGCACTTTCTGCAAGCTGACCAGCAGATCATGGGACAACTCCCGCAGCCCATGCTTGTGCCGCAACTCTTGCGCCAGGTGCGCCGTCAGGTTGGCCGTAACCCGCGCCCACAGGCGACCCTGTGGGAGCGGCGGTGCGACGATTCGACTTGCCCGCGAAGCGATCTATCAAACGCCGCTGTAACTGGCAGACAACAAACCCGGCATATCCCGCAGGCGAACCCAAGGTTCCTTCCGCCAATGCAGCAGCCGCAGCGTTCCACCGGCCCACTCCATCGCCCGCATATGCGGCGCTTGAGTCGACACGGGTCCCGCCGCCTCCCGCAACATCGGCACCACATGGTGGGTCAACCATCGCCGTAAATGACGGTTTTCCGGGCAATAGTGATACACCAGCATCGCGTACACGCCTGACTCACTGAGCATCAAGGTTTCTTGCACGTCATCGCTTCTGGACAAATGCATCATCCGCCGCTGATCCTCATCGAGCTTGAGCGCTTGTCTGCCGTTTATATCCACACCCATTAGCCGGCCGATATCGCGGGCGCAGAACCAGGGCTCTGCATGCAGTAAAAGTGCGCGCAACTGGATGTGATGACGGATGAATGTTTTGGGGATGAAGTGAGCTTCGCTTGAAGCTGATTGCGCAGAGTCTTCGGGGGGATTAGGGGTAACTTTGACCATGTGCTTCTCCGAACGAGGATTGAAGCGGCCAGCATCACTTGCAGGTAATGGGTGGCAGCTGTGTGCAGGTCTGCAAGACCGAGTCATTCGGCAACCCCGGCAGACCCGAAGGTCTCCCGCACACAGCCACCATAAATCGATGGTCGCTAAGTAAAGCGACGCGATTATATGGGTGCCGGTAGGCGCCAAACAAATTTTCGGCGGGCTTGCAGACCCGGTCACTGAATTGGCAGCGACGTTGGAGAGGTTATCGATGCCACAGGTACGGGGCAAGACGGACAAATTCCTAATATTGGGTAGGAGCGATCGTCACATCAGAGTCATCGTTAAACACCCTATACACCTGCATCGCGAGCGCGTGCCGTCGGGGGATGTGAAAGGAAAAATGGTTCTTCCGTAGGAGCCGTCGAGTGAAACGAGGCTGCGATCTTTTGATTGTGATCTTTAAAAACAAGATCAAAAGATCGCAGCCTCGTTTCACTCGACAGCTCCTACAGGGGGTTCGGGGGGGGTCAGGGGATTGGCGGTGTTTCTGTCAGAACCCGCGATGGCGCTTGAGGTGCTCATTGATCTTCGCCGCCGGCACTTTCTGCAGGCTGACCAGCAGATCATGGGACAACTCCCGCAACCCGTGCTTCTGCCGCAACTCCTGCGCCAGATGCGCCGTCAGGTTGGCCGCCATTTCCGCATCGGCCATCGCCCGGTGAGCTTTACCGGTGTGAGGCAGGTTGGCGAACGTGGTGAGGGTGCCGAGTTTGTGGTTCGGCGCGGCGGGCATCAGGCGGCGGGCGAGTAGCAGTGAGCAGGCAAAGTTCTGCAGGCGTGTGCGTTTGATTCGCCCCAACTCAAAGTCCCAGAACTTCTGGTCGAATGCGGCGTTGTGAGCCAGCAGGGGCGTGATGCCAACGAACTCGTTGACCTCGTTCATCACCTGCTCGGCCGATGGCGCGGTGCGCAGCATGGCGTTGCTGATGCCGGTGAGTTGTTCGATGAAGGCCGGGACGCGCACGCCGGCGTTCATCAGGCTCTGGTAACGCTCGACGATGCGCCCCTGTTCAAGGATCACCACGGCGATTTCCGTGGCCCGGCAACTGCTGCTCGGGGAGATCCCGGTGGTTTCAAAGTCGATGACTGCTATGCGTTCCAAACCTGTTTCAACTCCGTAAAAATCAATTCTTGAGCAGCAACGCGCCTTCGATCGGCACGTAGCGGCTGGCGGCGCGGATCAGCGAGTTGGCCGTCAGGCCCGGCACGCCGTAGGCCACCGCTTGCACGCCGTGCTTGCTGATGATGCGCTCCAGCAGCATGTCGAAATCACCATCGCCGGAGGCCAGCACCACTTCGTCGACGTGGGCGGCAGCGTCCATGATGTCGATGGTGATGCCCACGTCCCAGTCGCCCTTGGCCGAGCCGTCGCTGCGCTGGATGTAGGGCTTAAGCTTCACGGTGAAGCCGAGGTTGCGCAGGATCTGCTGGAACTGCTGCTGCTTGCTGTCGCCACGATCGATCGCATAGGCATAGGCCTCGACGATCTCCCCCTGCTTGCTGATGTCAGCCCACAGGGCGGCGTAGTTGAAGTGGCAACCATAGGCCTGGCGCACGGTGTAATAGAGGTTCTGGACGTCGGCGAACACTGCGATTTTTTTCACCGTGCATCCTCATTTTTGAGCGCTGGCGCGCGGGCAAGATCAGGCACCAGGCCCGAAAAGTTGCCCAGTATGCCAGCCATAAGGATTGTTCCGCGAATAATCGGCCATGTGGCGAGGGTGCAAGCGCCCTCGCCACAGGTGTATCAGACGAAGGAATCGTCGTCGCCGCCGAAGAACGACGAGCTGTCATCGCTGTAGTCGGCGTCGGTAAAGCCACCCTGATCGTTGGCGTTGCTGTCAGTCACGCGCTGATCGTCGCCCCAGCCGTTACCGCTGTCGCTCTGATCGTTGACCTGCGCCGGTTCTTCCTTGATGACTTCGACCACTTCCTCGGGTTGCTGATTGTGATGGAACAGGCTGCTGATGCCTTGCGCCAGCATCACGCCACCGGCCACGCCGGCCGCCGTTTTCAGCGCACCACCGAGGAAACTGCTGCCAGCCCCTGGCGCCTGCTGTTGCGGTGCATAGTTTTGCTGCGGGGCACCGAAGTTCTGCTGTGGCGGCTGGGCGTTGAACGAAGGCCGCGCCGGCTCACGCCAGCCGCCACCGCTCGATGGCGGTGCGCTTTGGGCGGGCGCTGGCTGCGGATCACGGGAGCTGCCACCGAAGATGCTCGACAGAAAACCGCCGCTGCTGGGCGCCGGCGCGGTGGCCTGAGCCTTGGCCGATTGCAGTTCGGCCTGCAATTGCTGGACTTGCCGGGTGAGTTGCTTGTTCTGTTCGTCGAGGCTCTTGAGGGCTGCCTCTTGCACCAGAATCGCCTGGGTCATGAAATAGCCTGCCGCGGGTTGGCGAGTCAGGTGCTCCTTGATCCGCGCCTCGGCCTGGGCGTCGCGCGGGGCTGAGTCCGTTTCGGCCTGTTGCAGCCGGGAAAACAGTCCATCGATCAGGGTTTGTTCTTCGCTGTTCATGGCGACCTCGTAGATTGCCGGGAATATCGTCGCCCTCATCCACTGTGGATAAGGTGCTCATCCGTAATGGAGGCTGATACAGGATGTTTCAATGACCTTTACCGAACGTTTACGTTTGCGCCCAAAAGCGCTTCATCGGTTAAAGTGGGCCACTGCTTTCAACCTGCGATACCGACTGATGAATTCGTTCGATGTACTGCGTGACTCTCTGTATTTCTTCAAGCGCAATCTGGGCCAGATCGTGCGGTTGTGCCTGCCGCTGGTGATCTTCGAGGCGCTGTTGCAACAAGTGGTCGACCACTCCACCGAGCCGGACAGTTTCCCCGGCATCAGCGTGATGGTCGGCCTGCTGGTTTATCCGCTGTACACCGGCGCGCTGATCCTGTTTCTCGATGCCCGCAGTCGTGGCGAATCACCGCGCACCCGCGATCTGCTGTCGAGGTCTGCCTACCTGTGGCCGCGCTTCGCCCTACTGACGGCGCTCAATACGTTACTGATCCTGATCGGCCTGTCGCTGTATTTCCTGCCGGGCATCTGGCTGATGGTGACCCTGGCGTTCAGCGAATATCTGCTGGTGTTACGCGGCCTGGCCCCGCTGGCGGCGATGAAGGAAAGCCTGCGCCTGACCCGCGGTAATTTCCTGCGCATTCTGGTGTGTATCCTGTGTGTGATGGGCCCGTTGTGGGTGCTCAAGGGCGCGACCCTGGCGGTTTACCCAGAACCGCAGAACCCGGTGATTTCCTTGCTGATCGACAGCGCCCACAGCTTCCTGCAACTGTTCGTCAGCGTGGTGCTGTTCCGCTTGTTCATGCTGATCGGCGATGTGCCGGAGAAAATTGATGGGCCGCTCTAACCATGGGCTTCGGTGCATGTCTCGGTTATGCTCGGGGCCATCTTTTGTAACGCTATAAGCCGAGCCATGACCCGACTACTGCGCTACACCCTGCTGGGCCTGCTGATCGCCATCGGCCTGATTGGCGTGCTGATCTACAGCCTGACCTGGCGCCCCGAGGCCAAGGAAGCGCTGCCGGTCAGTTGCAGCGTTCAGGCGCCAAGCCTGGTCCCCGGCCAGGCGCTGAAGGTGATGACCTGGAACGTCCAGTACCTGGCGGGCAAACGCTACGTGTTCTGGAATGATCTGGCCGGCGGCAGCGACGAAAGTCCCACCCCGGAAGACATGGCCTTCAGCCTCGATGAAGTGGCGCGGGTCATTCGCGACGAGCAACCGGACATCGTGCTGTTGCAGGAACTCGATGACGGCGCCAAGGCCAGTGATTATCAGAATCAGCTCAAACTGCTCCAGGAACGGGTCACCGACCTTTATCCGTGCAGTGCTCACGCCTTCGACTGGAAGGCCGATTTCGTGCCTGAGCCGCACATCTTCGGCAGTGTTGGCCGACAATTGGCAACCCTGAGTCGCTACCGGATCGAACACGCCCAACGCCTGCAACTGCCGGTCGCGCCGGTCAACTTTATCAGTCGCCAGTTCCAACCGAAAAACGCCTTGCTGGTCACCTACCTGCCCTTGAGCGACGGCGGCCAGATGGTGGTGCTCAATACGCATCTGGATCGCGCCACCCAAACCGACGACACGCTTCAAGCCCAGGTGACCGCCGTCGCCAAAGTACTCGACAAGTATGAAAGCCGCGGCACTCCGTGGCTCATCGGCGGTGACTTCAACCTGTTGCCGCTAGGCCAATATCGACGCCTGCCCGATGAGCAACGCACGCCGTACTCTGCCGACAGCGCGCTGCATGTGCTGTGGGACAAATACCCGATGATTCCGACCAACAACGAAGCCGGTGGTGTCGACCGAGAGCGATGGCTGACCCATTACCCGAATGACCCGGGCTTGAACGGCCCGGACCGGACTGTCGACTACCTGTTTTACAGCCCGCGTATCAAACGGGTCGAGGCGATGGTGAGGCAGGACGATACGTTGCGGATCTCCGATCATTTGCCGGTGATTGCGCGGTTCTTGCTTCCAGCAGCGCCTTAGATTTGTGGTGCCTGTGAAAAGATCGCAGCCTTCGGCAGCTCCTACAGGGTTTCGCATTCCAATGCAGGAGCTGCCGAAGGCTGCGATCTTTTGATCTTCAGCTTTTACGGGGTTTGATCCGCGCCGTCGCCTCGGCCACCAGCGGGTCATCCGGCCAGTAATGCTTCGGATACCGACCCTTCAAGTCCTTCTTCACCTCGGCGTAGGTGCTGCGCCAGAAGTTCGCCAGGTCCTGCGTTACCTGCACCGGCCGCCGCGCCGGCGACAGCAGATGCAATTTGACCACCTGCCGGCCACCGGCAATCCGTGGGGTCTCGGCCAGGCCAAACAGCTCCTGCAAACGCACCGCCAGAATCGGTGGTTGCTCGCTGTAATCCAGACGAATCGACGAACCCGACGGCACGCTCAAATGATGCGGCGCCAGCTCATCCAGCCGTTGCGGCAACGGCCACGGCAGCAAGTTGCGGACGATGCTCGACAGGTCCAGATTAGCGAAGTGACTGAGCCGCGAGACTTTGCCCAGGTACGGCATCAACCAGTGTTCGAGGTTCTTTAACAGTGCGGCATCGCTGACATCCGGCCATTCACTTTCGCTCTTGCTACCGAGGTCCAACTGCCGCAACAACGCCACCCGCGCCTGCCACTGACGCAGCTCCGGCGTCCAAGGCAAAAGCTCCAGACCCTTGCGGCGTACTAAATTGACCAAAGCCTGCGTTCTCGCAGCCTCATCGAGGCCAGTCAACGGCTCAGTGGCGAGCACCAACTCGCCCACTTTGCGTTGGCGCTCTGCGCGCAAAACGCCCTCGCGTTCATCCCAATCCAGCTGATCGACAACCCGCACTTGCTCAGCCAGAACGGAGTCAAACAACGCGGGGTCGAAGTCGCTGGCCAGATAGATGCGCTCCTCTCGTTGCCCTTGACGGCTGCCGAGGTCGGCGATGACGAGCCAAGGATGCTTCATGAGGGCGTCAGCCTCGCTGAACAAGGCCGCCCGCCCGTTCGCCAGTCGATACTCCGCACCGCCCGGACGACGCTGCTGCGCCACTCGATCCGGGTAGGCAAAAGCCAACAAACAACCCAGCCAGCGCGAGTGCTCCGGGTCTGAAACTGATTGGGGTGACTGGCCACGCAAATAAGTACGGTACTGGCGCGCAATCTGGCGCACCCGTTGCACGCCGCCCTGAACGCCGCGCTGAGCCTTTTGCTCACCCGAAACCATCATCAGGCGACTATGGAGGTCCGCTCCCGCTCCACGCAGAATATCTCGCTCACCCAGCAAGCCGGCAACATCACAGGCCATGTCACTCAAGCCCAACGAATGACCACGAAGTAACAGATGAGCAATGCGCGGATGGGCGGGCACTTCAGCCATTGCCTGGCCATGGGCACTAAGACGCCCGTCGGGATGCAGGGCGCCTAACCGATGCAGCAAATCCCGTGCTTGAGAGAACGCCGCTGGCGGCGGTTGGTCGAGCCACTTCAGCTGGCTGGGGATCACGCCCCAACGAGCCAGCTGCAACGCCAACCCGGCGAGATCAGCCTGGAGAATCTCGGCGCTGCTATAGGTGGCAAGCTGGTCATGCTGAGCCTCTGACCACAATCGATAACAGACCCCGGGTTCAAGTCGCCCTGCTCGTCCGGCGCGTTGTGTGGCACTGGCAACGGAAATACGTTGAGTGTCCAGGCGAGTCATTCCACTGCGCGGATCGAAACGCGGTACGCGTTCGAGCCCGGCATCAATGACGACTCTTACCCCTTCGATGGTCAGGCTGGTTTCGGCAATGTTGGTCGCCAGCACGACCTTGCGCTTACCTTCAGGCGCGGGATCAATCGCAGCACGCTGGGCACTGAGCTCGAGTTCGCCGTGTAACGGGCAGAGCAGTATGTCGCTGCGCTCGCCGAGCATCTCTGCCAGTTGCTGATTGACCCTTCGAATTTCCGCTTGCCCTGGAAGAAATACGAGAATGCTGCCGCCCTGCTCTTCGATCGCATCCAGGCAGGCCTGGACAACTCGCGGCTCGATGAACTCACCAGGCTGAAATGGCCGCCCCCAGAGATTGGAGACGGGGTACATACGGCCTTCGCTAGTGATCACCGGGGCGTCATCGAGCAATCGCGAAAGACGCTCGCCTTCCAGTGTTGCGGACATCACCAGCACCTTCAGGGGGAGCTCATCGCGCAGCAATTCACGGCCATTGAGAGTGAGCGCCAAAGCGAGATCCGCATCAAGGTTTCGCGAGTGGAACTCGTCAAAAATGACCAACCCTACGCCTTCAAGAGCGGGGTCTTCTTGAAGTCGACGAGCCAAAATGCCTTCGGTCACTACCTCGATGCGAGTGCGTGGACCCACGCGGCTTTCCAGGCGAATTCGATACCCGACAGTCTCTCCGACCTTCTCCCCCAACTCACTGGCCAACCTCTCCGCGGCGGCACGCGCTGCCAGCCGACGAGGTTCAAGCATCAGAATGGTCTGCTCACCAAGCCACTCTTCGCGCAGCACTGCCAATGGAACGCGGGTGGTCTTGCCAGCACCGGGCGGTGCTTGCAGAACAACCTCATGGCGGCTCTTCAACGCTTGAAGAAGTGCCGGCAGAGCGGCGTCGATTGGTAAAGAATTCATGGTGGCTCCCAGGCAGACTGAGCAGTATAACGGCGCAGAGTGTTCGACCGATCCGGAAAGTACGAACCACCTCATCCCTACGCCGCGCGCAACATTACTGATCGGGATAGACAGGGAAGTCCGTGTAACCGATTTCGCCGCGCCGGGTGTAATAAGTTGATCGGTCCGCTTCGGCTAACGGCCAGCCGTGCTTGAGACGCTCAGCCAGATCCGGGTTTGCGATATAGGGTCTGCCAAAGGCAATCAAATCCACTAACCCGGTGTCGAGCGCATCCTGAGCGCTCTTGCGATCAGTGAAGCCACCGCACCAGATGATTGCGCCAGAGAACGCCTGCCGAATCCTGGCAAGCAAAGCGTGGTCGAGATGATTGGCTTTGAATTCGGCAACCTCCATGTTCTGCTCAGGCATCAGTTCGTACACCAGATGCAGATAGGCGACGCCAAGACGAGTCAATTGCTCAGCGACGTACAACAAGGTTTCCTCGGTAAGAGGGTCCGCCGCAATACCGTTGAACTTGCCGAACGGGGACAGGCGAACACCCACGCGTCCAGGGCCCAACTCACGCACCGCCGCTTCAACGACGTCCAACAGGAACCGTGTACGGTTTTCTACGCTACCGCCTCCGAAGCAATCGGTGCGCGTATTGAGCACCGAGTTCATGAACTGCTCGAACAGATAGCCGTTGGCTCCGTGGATTTCGACACCGTCAAATCCGGCCTCCCGTGCCTGGACGCAGGCTTGCGTCACAGTGCCGACCAAAGCCAACACTTCGTCCGTCCTCAAGCGTCTGGGCTTGCCAGCAGGGATATGGTCCAACTTGCCATCCGGGCCGTGGGCAAACACCTGCGACTCGGCCCTTTCCTCGGTTACCCCCCAAGGAGCCTCGCCGTTCGGCATGAGCGATGGATGGGCCATCCTGCCGACGTGCCACAACTGCAAAAATATCGCGCCGCCATTGTGGTGAACCTGATCGGTCACCAGACGCCAGCCCTGCCGCTGGGCTTGCGTGTAGATGCCGGGGGTCATCGCATAACCGTTGCTGGACGGAGCAACGTCGGTTGCCTCGGCCACGATCAGGCCGGCACTGGCCCGCTGCCCATAGTAGGTGGCCATCAACTCATTCGGGACGTCACCCTCGGACGTCCGCGTGCGAGTCATGGGCGCCATGACAATGCGGTTCTTCAGCAGCACGGTGTCGCCCATCAATCGAGATTCAAACAGGTTTATCATGGATCTTCCTTCGGGTCGGTTTGATCGGAAGGAAAGCGTACTTTTCGCGAGTCATCCCCCTCTACACACCGTTTGGTCAGTGGTGGCAAATGAAGACAATCAATAGACTGCCGGGCTTGCCGATCGAGCGCACGCTGGCAATCCTCTCCGGGCGCTGGAAGGCGGTCATCCTTTATGTTTTGCTGGAAGGCCCGCAACGCACCTGTGATCTGGAGCAGCGCATTGTCGGCATTTCACAGAAGGTGTTGATCGAGCAACTGCGAGCGCTTGAGGAACATGGAATGGTGAGCCGGCAAGCCAGCGCCGAGGATCGTCAGGGGATCGAATACCTGCTCACCCCGCTTGGCGAAAGCCTGCGGCCCATCCTGGAGTCTCTGATCGAATGGGGAATCCATCACGCCACGGAGCTCGACGAGGTCCACAGGCTGCTGCCATGTGATGCTGTCGTTCGAGATCGCGTTTACTGACTGGCGGGCAACTTCGCAGGATCATTTGCAGGTAATGACCGATCGGAGAAACAGAAAAATCATGGCAACCAACATTGTTTTCGACGTCAGGGTTCCCGACAGCAAACTAGCGCGCGAGGTTACGCAACTCATTCGCGACACTGAAAGTGAGTTGCTGTTTTCCCATTCGAGCCGTGTTTATTTTTGGGCAGCCCTGATCGGAAAGCAAAAGGGACTGATCTATGACCCGGAGCTGCTATACACCGCGTCGATGTTCCATGACATCGGTCTGACATCCATCTACCAGAAGAGTCAACTTCGCTTCGAGGTGGACGGCGCGAATGCCGCGCGAGACTTCCTGCGCACTCATGGTATTGCCGAGGGGGATATCGAAAAAGTCTGGAATGCTATCGCTCTCCATACGACTCCGGGCATTCCAGAACATATGCATTCAGAGATTGCACTGCTGCAGGCCGGAGCGGGAATGGACGTGGCTGGCCGTGGTTTTGATCAGTTCACAGACGAGCAACGCGAATCGGTAGTCGCCGCCTATCCTCGAGAAGCCGATTTCGCTCTTAAGATGATCGACGAGTTTTATCACGGGATGAAGCACAGGCCGGGCAGTACATTCGGTACATTCAACGATGATTTCCTCGCGTTCAAGGACCCGGGTTTTGAGCGAACGAATCTGTGCAGCATCATCCTGTGCTCGCATTGGGAGCGATGATCATCACGTGGATGTCGCCAGCGAGTAGCAGCGCTTCACTGGCCATGGTCAAGAAGCATCGAATCCGATGTCGCCAAGGCTTCACGCAGGGCGGGTAAAACTTCATCAATCGGCAAAGAAATCATGCTGGCTCCCAAACAGAGGGCCGAGTATAACGGCGAACTGCCTGGCGTTTGTCGCGGTCCTAATTCATATCGACGACGCTTCGTTTTCCAGATGACTCAGGAGATTTCATATGCGTGTTCCCTTTCGCTTGATTGGCGGTGTATTGGTCGCGACATTGCTGACCCAAGTGACCGCTTGCGGTTCGATTTTCTACCCCGATCGCCGTGGCCAGATCGACGGCAAGATCGACCCTGCCATCGCCGCGCTCGATGCCGTGGGCCTGCTGTTCTATATCATTCCCGGCCTGATCGCGTTTGCCGTGGACTTCGCCACCGGCGCGATTTACTACGCGCCAGGCGAGACCGCACAGGTAGCCCCGGAAAAACTCAAGGAAGCCATCGGTGCCGACGGCAAGGTCGATACCCACAAGTTGCAGACTATTCTGGAAACCGAACTGGGCCGCAGCTTCCCGCTCGACGACCCACGCCTGATCCAGCACAAGGGCAGCACCCAGCAACTGGCGCTGCTCGGCCTGCAACCTGCCGCGTAATCCGCGCACGTGAAGGAACACATAAAGGAAAAGCCGCCCCTATGATTTCCAGCTCCGAACACGCCCGCCTGCTGCGGCTGGCGACCCGTGCCTCGGTAGCGGTGGCCTGTACGCTGATCGTCGCCAAGGCCATCGCCTGGTGGTTGAGCGGTTCGGTGAGCATGCTCGCCGGGTTGACCGACTCGGCACTCGACGGCATCACCTCGCTGCTCAACCTGCTTGCGGTGCATTACGCCCTGCGCCCGGCCGATGACGATCATCGTTACGGGCATGGCAAGGCCGAGTCGCTGGCGGGTATGGCGCAGGCGTTGTTCATTGGCGGCAGTGCGATGCTGATTGCCTTGCAGGCGTTCGACCGGCTCAAACATCCGGAACCGGTGGGAGCGCCGTGGATCAGCATCGGGGTGATTGTATTTTCCCTGGCGCTGACCCTGGCGCTGCTGATGGTGCAACATCGAGTGGTCAAGGCCACCGGCTCCAACGCGGTGCGCGCCGACTCCCTGCATTACCGCTCGGACATGCTGCTCAACGGCAGCATTCTGGTGGCGCTGATACTGGCCGGGTTTGGCTGGCATCAGGTGGACGCCTGGTTCGGGTTGGGCATCGCCGCGTACATTCTCTGGAGCGCGATTCATATCGCCCGGGAAAGTTTTACGGTGCTGATGGACGAAGAACTGCCGCCGGATGTCAGCCAGCACATGCTCGAACTGGCTTGCAGTGTACCGGGGGTATTGGGGGCGCACGACCTGCGCACGCGGATTTCCGGCAACCAATGGTTTGTGCAACTGCACCTGGAGTTGCCGGGCGAGTTGACCCTGTCAGTCGCGCACGGCATCAGCGATCAGGCCGCCGATGCGATTCACGCGGCTTATCCGCGAGCCGAAGTGCTGGTGCACGCCGACCCGCAGGAAGTAGTGCAGGCAGCCCGGGCTCAGTAACTCACCTGGTAACCGCGACTGCTCAGGCAGTTGCCCTGGGCCTGACGGTAGGCTTGCACCACCGAGGGGTCCGGTTGGTAGGTGGCAGTTCGCGGATCGAAACCACTCTGTTGCACTGCGTATTGATAGCACTCGTAACCGTCCTGATTGACCTGCTCCGGCGACTGCCCGTTGGCCGGATACGCCACCACGTCATAGCCATTGCTGACCGGTTGCGGCTGCGGTTGCACGGGTGGCTCGACCACGACGTAATCCTGAGTGCTGTCCTGATAGGCGTAATACGAACCGGCCGCCAGGAACAACAACGCACCGCCGATCCACACTTCACGGGCGTAATCGGGCAAGTAGCTGACGCGAATCCCGCGAGGCGGCTGCACCACCACATAGCGCGGGCCGAGCGGGCGATACCAGTAGCCGCCGGAGTAGAAGTAATCCTGACCACGATAGGGCACGCGGTAGTCCCGGTCCGGGAAGCGATCGATCACATGACCGGGCCGGTACTGCGGGCCGGAACCCCAGCCATTGCCGTGCCCGTCCGGACGACCCGGCCAGCGACGATCATCAGGGCGCGGACCACTGTTCTGCCAGTGCTGGTTGTTATCGTTGCGCCGCGGCACGTCCTGATAATAACCACGCTGCGGTTGCTGGGTCTGGCGCACGGTGTCGGGCCGGCCCTGGATCGGCAGGTCATTGGCCGGTAGCTGCGGCGGCGGTGGCGGTGGCCGCACGGGACTGTTGTAGTCAGGCTGCGGACGGCTTTGCCATTGGCCACCGTTCTGATTCTGACCGTTACGCTCGAACTGACGGCTGTTGTCGCCACGAATGATCTCGTTGTTCTGCGCGCGCGGCTGATTCTGCTGCGGATTGTTTTGCGGCCGCGGCTGATTATTCTGTTGCGGGTTGTTCTGCGGTCGCGGCTGGTTATTGCCGCCATGGCCCTGATTGTTTCCCTGATGGCCATCCGAGCCACGCTGCCCGCCTTCGGGAGCACGATTCTGCGGCTCATCGGCCAGCGATTGCGCAGTGACACTTACACACAGCAAACCAACACCGGCCAAACGCCAGATGCGCGACTTCATGCTTTTCCTCACTGCGGGTTAGGGCCTGTACATGAGACTGGGAAAGCACAGGCCGGTTCTGCAACAGGTTATCAGTCGCGCAACTTATTTATTGAGGGCAGGCATCAAAATCCGGACAAGAAAAAAGGGAGACCCGTCGGCCTCCCTTTGAGAACTTCGTCCGTGCTCAACGCTTTTGACGTTGGCTCACCTCACGCCGTCTTCTGGACAGTGTGTAGCTCGGGGGCCGACTCATCCCCGGTGGGGGTGGCGACCGCAGCTGGCCTGATTGGGCGAGCCGCTGTGGACTGTTTGTCCGAGCAGTGATTCTGGTGATAAGAATAGGCCCGAGGCGGCGACAGAGGATTGCGAAGATTGCTCAAATAAACATTACTTGCGCAATTTTTAACCCTGGATAGATAATCTTCCGCAATAGTTATGACAAAGGCCTGATTGATGAGCAAACTCGACCGATACGACCTGAGCATTTTGGCGGAATTGCAGCGTGACGCGCGCATTTCCAACCAGGAGCTGGCCGAACGCATCGGCCTGTCACCCTCGCCCTGCTCGCGCCGGGTCAAGCAACTGGAAGACGACGGCTACATCTCCCGCCAGGTGGCCCTTTTGGACCGCAAAATGCTCGGCTTGAGCCTGACAGCCTACGTGCTGATCGGCATGGACCGGCACACGCCGGAGCGCTTCGAGAACTTCGAGGCGGCGATTCGTACGCTGCCGCAGGTGCTGGAGTGCAGCCTGGTGACCGGGATGGATGCGGATTATCAGCTCAAGGTGGTGGTGCCGGACATGGATCACTACCAGAAACTGCTGCTGGGACACCTCACCCGGATTGAAGGGGTGACGAGCGTGCGGTCGAGTTTTGTGTTGAACCAGGTGCTCAACAGCACTGAACTGCCCCTCACTCATTTGCGCAGCTGAGACCCGCGTCTGTAGGAGCCTGTAGGAGCTGTCGAGTGAAACGAGGCTGCGATCTTTTGACTAACAAACAAGATCAAAAGATCGCAGCCTCGTTTCACTCGACAGCTCCTACAAGTCCGAAAAATCAGGCAAGTCAGATGAGGTAGGGCCAGGCGACGAATAGCTGCGGCACACTGCCGCAGGTCAATGCCCCGCCAATCCGCCATGACGTATACTCCAGCGCCTTTTAGCCCCGCCCGCGCTGGAGATATTCGATGGATCCTGCCGTATTCGAAGAGTGGATGATGACCGGACTGGTTAGCATCCTGATCATTTTCATGGGTTTCATCGTCTGGGATCTGGCGAAAAAATCCAAGGCCGGACGCTTCGGCTCGTTCATCCTGTTCTTCGTACTCGGCTTGGGCGTGGCCGCGTTCGTGATCAAAAGCGTGGTGATCGGCCTGATCGAATCCGGCACGTTATAAACGCGCCGGCACTTCCTTCCACTGGCCCTGATCGAGCCCTTCGATCGACCAGTCGCCGATTCTGACCCGCACCAGACGCAACGTCGGCAAGCCGACCGCCGCTGTCATGCGCCGTACCTGCCGGTTGCGGCCCTCGCGAATCACCAACTCCAGCCAACTGGTCGGCACGCTTTTACGAAAGCGCACCGGCGGGTTGCGCGGCCACAGCTGCGGCTCTTCAAGTTGCCGCGCCTCGGCGGGCAAGGTCATGCCGTCGTTCAGTTCCACGCCATCGCGCAAACGCTGCAACTGCTCGACGCTAGGCTCGCCTTCCACCTGCACCCAATAGGTCTTGGCCAGTTTGTGTTTCGGGTCGGCGATACGCGCCTGGAGCTGGCCGTCGTTGGTCAGCAGCAGCAAACCTTCGCTGTCGCGGTCCAGCCGTCCCGCCGGGTAAATCCCGGGAATCTCGATGAAATCCTTGAGCGTCGCCCGCCCTTCGCCGTCGCTGAACTGCGTCAGCACATCGAACGGTTTGTTGAACAGGATCAGCTTCGGCTCGGCCGGCGGTGCTTTGGCGACACGGCGCGGGGCTGAGGACGATGGCGCAGGCTTCACGCCAGGACGGCGCGAAACGGGACGTTGAGGACGGGACATGGCGAAGAGAACATCTAACGGTCAGGGCTGCTAATGCTAGTGCCCTGACCGCTAAATGACCATGACAACCGTTAGCGGAACGGCGGCTCGTCGAAGCTGCGCAGTTTGCGCGAGTGCAGCGAGTTGAGTTCAGTGCGCAACAGGTCCACCGCCTCGATACCGATCTTCAAGTGCTGGCTGACCGCGCGTTCATAGAAGGCGTTGGCCGAGCCCGGCAGCTTGATTTCACTGTGCAGCGGTTTGTCCGAGACACAGAGCAACGTGCCGTACGGCACCCGCAAGCGATAACCCTGAGCGGCAATCGTGCCACTTTCCATGTCCACCGCCACAGCGCGAGACAGGTTGATCAGCGGACGTTCCTGAGCCCAGCGCAATTCCCAGTTACGGTCGTCGTAGGTCAGCACGGTGCCGGTACGCAGGCGTTTCTTCAGCTCGTCGCCCTTCTCGCCGGTAATGTTGGCCGCCGCTTGCTGCAACGCCATCTGCACTTCGGCCAATGCCGGAATCGGAATGTTCGGCGGCACGACCCGGTCGAGAATCCCGTCACGACGCATGTAGGCGTGAGCCAATACGTAGTCGCCAATAGTCTGGGACTGACGCAAACCGCCGCAGTGGCCAATCATCAGCCAGCAATGCGGACGCAGTACCGCCAAATGGTCGGTGATGTTCTTGGCGTTGGACGGGCCGACGCCGATGTTCACCAAGGTCACGCCGTGACCGTCACTGGCAATCAGGTGATAGGCCGGCATCTGATAACGATGCCAGACCACGCCCGCGGCAATCGCCGAGGCTTCGCCGTGGTCCATGCTCTTTTCGATGATGACGTTACCGGGCAAGACCATGCGCACGAAACGCGGGTCGCTGCGCAACTGCTCCAGGCCATGAACGATGAACTGGTCAACGTAGCGGTGGTAGTTGGTCAACAGAATCCACGGCTGCACATGGCGCCAGTCACTGCCGGTGTAATGCACCAGTCGGCGCAGGGAGAAATCCACCCGCGCGGCGTCGAACAGCGCCAAGGGCAGCGGATCGGTGTTTTCCCAATCGTACAAACCATCGGCAATGCCGTCGGTTGCGGCCGACAGATCGGTACTCGGGAAGACTCGTGCCAGCACGGCGGCAGTGACGCCGGAACCGGCCAGCTCATCGCCCTGCTCGACCACGTACGGATAAGGAATGTTTTGCTGGCTGATGCCGACTTCCACGGTGACGGTGAAGTCGTGCATCAACGGAACGAGTTGTTCCAGCAGGTATTTGCGGAAGGCTGCCGGATGGGTGACGGTGACGCTGTAGGTCCCCGGCAACTGAACCTTGGCATAGGCGCGAGTGGTCTGTGGGACTTCGCCCTGGCAATGGTAGGTCAGACGCAATTCAGGATAACGAAACATCGCACGCTGTTCGGCGTCCGGTTCAACACGATCCTTGAGGTAACGCTTGAGCGCCTGGTTCAGCGCGGTGGTTGCACGATTGTGCAAGAGCGCAAGCCGATCCACGGCTTGCTCGGCGGTTTGAACGACAATAAAAGCTTCGGTCACGATCAGCATCCTGTGTTCTGACTTGCAGACCTTCATCTTGCCTGCATCGTCGCTTCACGGGAACAGTGGCGTGCTGATACACAAATGCTGTGCACACCATCAATCCAGTGTGGGAGCGAACCTGCTCACGATGACTGAGCAACATCCAACATTGAAGTCGCCTGTTACACCGCTATCGCGAGCAGGCTCGCTCCCACATTGGATCAGCATCGATCACGAAGGAGTGGTCAGAGGCCTTGTGGGGTCGACCGGGCCACAATCGCTTCCACATCCAGCCCTCGCGGCAATGCGCCATACACCCGACCGGCCGAACCCAGGCGGCTGGCGATGAAGGCATCACTGACCGCAGCGTTTCCGGCCTCCAGCAACAACCTGGCCTGAAGCCCCAACGCGATGTCTTCGGTCAACTGCCGGGCACGGTACTGAATGTCGTCGGTGTCCTTGAAGGCCGCCTGCAATTGGCTGATGTGCGCGGCCAGACGTTTGTCGCCATGACCGTCCCCCAACTCGCTGAACAGCACATCGAGCACACCCGGCTCCTTCGACAACGCCCGCAGCACATCGAGGCATTGCACGTTGCCGGAACCTTCCCACGTCGAGTTGACCGGCGCCTCACGGTACAGGCGCGGCAGGATGCTTTCCTCGACATACCCGGCGCCGCCCATGCACTCGGCGGCTTCATTGATCATCGCGGGCGCACGCTTGCAGATCCAGTACTTGCCCACCGCCGTCACCAGTCGAGCGAATTTGGCTTCATGGCTGTCATCCAGATGATCCAGTGCCCGACCCATGCGCAGGCTCAAGGCCAGGGCGGCTTCGCTTTCCAGCGCGAGGTCGGCCAGCACGTTCTGCATCAAGGGTTGTTCGCTGAGCAGCTTGCCGCCGACGCTGCGGTGGGCGCAGTGATGGCTGGCCTGGGTCAGCGCCTGGCGCATCAAGGCACTTGAGCCGACCATGCAATCGAAGCGGGTCATGGCGACCATTTCGATAATGGTCGGAACGCCCCGCCCCTCTTCGCCGACCATCCAGGCCAGCGCACCGCGGAACTCCACTTCGCTGGAAGCGTTGGAGCAATTGCCGAGTTTGTTCTTCAGCCGCTGTATGTAGAACTGATTACGCCTGTCGTCCGGACGGTGGCGCGGCAGCAGGAAACAGGTCAACCCCTTGTCCGTCTGAGCCAGGGTCAGGAAGGCATCGCACATCGGTGCCGAACAGAACCACTTATGCCCCACCAGTTCGTAGGCCTGGCCCGGACCACCGGCGCCTACGGGATAAGCCTTGGTGGTGTTGGCCCGCACATCGGTGCCGCCCTGTTTCTCGGTCATGGCCATGCCGATGGTGACACCGGCCTTGTGGGCCATGCCGACGTTGCGCGGGTCGTATTCGGTGGCGAGGATTTTCGGCAGCCACTGCTCGGCCAGATCCGGTTGCAGGCGCATCGCCGGGACACTGGCGAAAGTCATGGTCAGCGGGCAACCACTGCCGGCTTCGGCCTGGCTGTGCAGATAAGTCATGGAAGCGCGGGCGACGTGAGCGCCGGATTGCGGATGCGCCCAGGGCAGCGAGGTCAAACCGTGTTCGACCGCGGTGCGCATCAGTTCGTGATAGGCCGGGTGAAATTCCACCAGGTCGATGCGATGGCCATAACGGTCATGACTGCTGAATACCGGCTTGTTCTGATTGGCGAGGAACCCCGCCTCCATCAGCGGCCCGCCGGCCAGTGCGCCATAGGCGTCGATCCGCGACTCGGCCCAACCGGCACCGAAACGCCGCGACCACTCCTGCAAAGGCAGGTCGATGCGATACAGGTTGGTGCCGTCCAGCGATGGTGGCTGGTTGGTGACTTCGTGGGTTTCGGCGAACTGATGCAGGTTCATGACGGGGCTCCTTTGGTCAGCCAAGGGATTTCAGTTAAGCACTGCCCCTTGGCCGATCAAAGTGTCATATCTGCCTAACTGTCGGCGCTTTCACCCTGTTTCGGACAGAGCACCCGACGATAGAGCGCTGCCTGCAAGTCCTCGAATTTCACTGGTTTACTCAGGTAATCGATCAGGGCGCCCGTCGGGCAGCGCTCCCGGTCATTGCTCAAGGCAATCATGAATACCGGCAACTCGGCGCAACCTGGCAAGGCGCGGATCTGGCAGCAGACGGACACGCCGTTCGATGGCGGCAACTGGCAATCAAGCAGTACGGCGTCAAACGCCTCGCGCTGCAAGTGATCGAGTGCGGCGGCCCCGCTGTCGGCGGTGCGCACCCGAAACCCGAGTTTGAGCAACATCCCGCGCATCACTAATTGATTGATGCTGTTGTCATCGACCAGCAGCACCGTGCAGTCCTGAGGCAATCGCAGGCGCGGGAATGCCCGGGTCATCAGGGGCACCGATGGCCGTTCCACCGTGGGCAATTCGAACTCGACATCGAGCTGGAAGCGACTGCCGCTGCCAGGCTCGGAACGGTGAGTCAGGCGTCCGCCGAGCAATTCGATCAGTTGCCGACAAATGGCCAGACCGACGCCCAGGCCACCGTACTCACGGGTCATGGAACCGTCGAGCTGGAAAAACCGCTGGTACAGGGTCGCCTCCCCCAAATCGGTGAAGCCGATGCCGGTGTCGATGACCGCGATGGACAGTGCGAACCGGTCGGGTTCCACAGACTTCCCCGTCACCCGCAGTGCCACGCCGCCGACCCGGGTGAATTTGATCGCGTTATCCAGCAGGCATTCCAGGCATTGCGCCAACTTGGCGCTGTCGCCGTACAAACGGTCCGGCAGCCCTGGCGCGACGTCGACTTTGAAGTCCAGCGACTTGCTTGAAGCATTGCCCTCGAACTGCGCACGCAAGGCATCGACCACGCCGCGCAAACTGAAGGTGACCGCAGAGGCTTTGAGTTTGCCGGCCTGCAACTCGGTCAGGGTGAGGATGCCGTTGACCATGCGCATCATGTCCCGCGCGGAACCGGCGGCAGTTTGCTGGTATTGCTCCAGTTCAGCATCCATCTCGACGGTCTGCATCAGTTCAAGCGAACCAATCACACCGTTCATGGGCGTGCGCAACTCGTGGGTCAGGGTGGCGAGGAATTCGTCCTTGAGCTTGTTACTGTGAGCCAGTTGCTGGTTCAGCACTTCGAGCGTTTGCCCGGCATCGAACAACGTCTGCGCCTGCTGCTCGCGCATGGCGTTGATGCGGTCGGCCAGAGCCAGGGACAGCAGCGCCACTTCAATCGCCGAACCGATCTGACTGGAATACATGGTCAGGAACACATTCGGCAGGTAACCCAGCACCATCATCGTGTTGATGATGCCGCCGAGCAAAAACGCCGACCAGGCAATGATGAAATACCGTGCCACTCGCAGGCCGCGCAGCCAGGCGAAAATCCCTGCGGCGAAAATCACCACGGTGAAGGTCAGCGCCAGCGTCGTCGCCAGGCGTAGCGCCAAGGCGTAGCTGGTCATCAATGACAACCCGACCACCGCCGCGCCAAACGCAATCAACGCCAGCAACAAGCGGTCGAGCCAGCGACTGTGAGTGGCCGTCTGCAAGAAACTGCGGGCGAACTGGCTGCCGAACAGCCCGGCGCAACCGATGAAGAACGGCGTCGCGGCGTTGGCCCACCACGGATTATTCGGCCAGAAATATTGCACGGCCGCGCCGTTCACCGACAGCTGATACAAGCCGAACGAGGCGATGTAGAAGATGTAATAGAGATAGCTGGTGTCGCGCACGCTGAGGTAGATGAACAGGTTATAGACGAGCATCCCCAGCAACACGCCGTAGATCAGCCCCAACACATAGAGCCGGATCGGTTGTTCTTCGAGGTAAGCGGTGCTCGACCACAACGTGACCGGGGCCTGGATCGACCCTTCGCTTTGCAGGCGCAGGTACACGGTTTGCGTTTGATCAGGGGTGAAGTTCAGGTCGAACAGATAATTGTTCTGGCGGATCTCGCGACTGGCGAACGGTAAGGCATCGCCGGTCTGTCGGGCCAACTGAAAGCCACCGGCAGCATCAGGCAAGTACAGATCAAGGTGATCGAGGGGCGGATAGGCCAGTTCCAGCAACCAGGTCCGTTGTGCGGACGGGTTGGTCGGACGGTAATGCAGGTCGATTTTCAGCCAGAACGCCGAACGCGAATAACCGGCGTTGAGGGTGGCTTTATCGTGGCGTTTGAAATTTCCGGCTGCCGCTTGCGCACGGACATCGGCGATGGTCGCCTGACCACCCGCGTCTTCGAACACTTGCAGGGTTCGGCCCAGCGGAAGGCTTTGAGTGAATTCATCGAATTCGACTGCGCTCGCCATGAGGGGCAAGCAAAACAGCAACATCAGCAAATAGCGCATTTAAGCCCCAGCGTGGCCTGTCCGGTTATCTCAGGAAGCCCCTCATTCCCTTTGAGTAGACGTAAAACCGGTATTACCTGTTATTGGTTTGGATCCACTCTAGCATAGCCGTTGGCGGCCATTGAACACCATTGAAATTTTTCCTACAACCGCTCTAGAACGGGCGTTACAGCGGCATATATTGAGCCAGAGCTGTTTCCTCGGTCAGGTTGTAATAATGCATCGGCTGCTGGCCGCATTCCTGTAGCTGCAACGCAACCGAACGCAGGCTTCGCCAGCGGCTACAAGGTCCGTGTCATGACTCGCTGGTCGACTGGTGGTAAGCTCGCGCACCATGAATATCTACAGCTCTCGCCCCGTTGTCCTCTGTCTCTCCGGCCACGACCCAAGTGGTGGCGCCGGCTTGCAGGCAGATATCGAAGCCCTGCTCGCCCAGGGTTGTCATGCGGCCCCGGCCGTCACCGCCCTGACCGTGCAAGACACGGTCAACGTCACTGACTTTCGCGTTCTCGACCGTGAGTGGGTGTTGGCCCAGGCCAATGCCGTGCTCAACGATTCCGAAGTCGCCGCAGTGAAACTGGGCATGCTCGGTTCCCTGGAAATGGTCGACACGGTGGTCGAACTGCTTGAGGCGCACCCGCACTTGCCAATGGTCTGCGACCCGGTGCTACGCGCCGGTGGTGGCGGACGACTGGGCAAGGATGAAGTCGGCTATGCGATGCGCGAACGCCTGCTGCCCCTGGCAATCATTGCCACCCCTAACCTTCCTGAAGCCCGCATCCTCGCCGAACTGCCTGAAGGCACCGCGGACGAGTGCGCTGAAAAACTCCTGCCGTTCGTCAAACACCTGCTGATCACCGGCGGCCACGGCGATGAACACGAAATCCACAATCGCCTGTACAGCCGCGACGGTCTGCGCGAGACCTACACTTGCCAGCGCTTGCCCGGCAGTTACCACGGTTCGGGCTGCACGTTGGCCAGCGCATTGGCCGGTCGTCTGGCTCAGGGTGAAAACCTCGTCAGCGCCGTGCAGACCGCGCTTAACTACACGTGGCGCACCCTGCGTGATGCGGAGCAGCTAGGCAAAGGCCAGTTCGTGCCACGCCGGTTGCCACTGGACTTCTGTTCGTAACTTTCCATGCATAAAGCGCAGAGGCTTGTCCGATGAAACTACGTGGCCTGTACGCCGTTACCGACAGCCAGTTACTGGCCGGTAAATTTCTTTCGTACGTGGAGGCGGCGCTGGAAGGCGGCGTCACCCTGCTGCAATACCGCGACAAGAGCAGCGACGAGGCCCGCCGCCTGCGTGAGGCCGAAGCCCTGCGCGATCTGTGTGAACGCTACAAGACCCAGCTGATCATCAATGACGACGCCGAACTGGCCGCGCGCCTGAACGTCGGCGTGCACCTGGGCCAGACCGATGGCCCGCTGACCCCGGCCCGCGCCCTGCTCGGTCGTCAGGCAATCATCGGTTCGACCTGCCACGCGCAACTCGAACTCGCCGAGCAGGCCGCCAGGGAAGGCGCCAGTTACGTCGCCTTCGGCCGTTTCTTCAATTCCAACACCAAACCCGGCGCCCCGACCTGCAGCCTCGAACTGCTCGACCAGGCCCGCAGCAAACTGCACCTGCCGATCTGCGCGATCGGTGGCATCACCCTGGACAACGCTGCCCCGCTGGTGGCCCACGGGGTCGATCTGCTGGCGGTGGTCCATGGCCTGTTTGGCGCCGAGAGCACGGCTGAAGTGACACGCCGCGCCCGCGCCTTTAACGAATTACTAAAAGTCTGATTTGAGAGCCCGATCATGTCTCGTTCCGAAACGCTGTTTGCCAATGCTCAGAAACACATCCCCGGTGGCGTGAACTCGCCTGTTCGCGCGTTCAAGAGCGTCGGTGGCACGCCGTTGTTTTTCAAGCACGCTGAAGGCGCCTACGTCACCGACGAAGACGATAAGCGTTACGTGGATTACGTCGGCTCCTGGGGCCCGATGATCCTCGGCCACAGCCATCCGGACGTACTGGACGCGGTGCGCAAACAACTGGAACACGGTCTGTCCTACGGTGCTCCGACCGAGATGGAAACCGAGATGGCCGACCTGGTCTGCTCGATCGTGCCGTCGATGGAAATGGTGCGCATGGTCAGCTCCGGCACCGAAGCGACCATGAGTGCTATCCGCCTGGCCCGAGGTTTCACCGGTCGTGACAGCATCATCAAGTTTGAAGGCTGCTACCACGGCCACTCCGACAGCCTGCTGGTCAAGGCCGGTTCCGGCGCCCTGACCCAAGGCGTACCGAGCTCGGCCGGTGTGCCGGCAGCCTTCGCCAAACATACCCTGACCCTGCCGTTCAACGACATCGACGCCGTGGAAACCATGCTCGCCGACGTTGGCCAGGAAGTGGCCTGCATCATCGTCGAACCAGTGGCCGGCAACATGAACTGCGTACCGCCGGCGCCGGGCTTCCTCGAAGGCCTGCGGACCCTGTGCGACAAGCACGGCGTGGTGCTGATTTTCGACGAAGTGATGACCGGTTTCCGTGTCGCCCTCGGCGGTGCCCAGGCCCACTACCGCGTGACGCCGGACCTGAGCACGTTCGGCAAGATCATCGGTGGCGGCATGCCGGTCGGCTGCTTTGGCGGCAAGCGCGAAATCATGTCGCACATCGCCCCTTTGGGCCCGGTCTACCAGGCGGGCACCTTGTCGGGTAACCCGCTGGCCATGGCGGCCGGCCTGACGACTCTGCGCCTGATCAGCCGTCCGGGTTTCCACGCCGAATTGAGCGACTACACCAGTCGCCTGCTCGATGGCCTGCAGCAACGCGCCGATGCCGCGGGCATTCCGTTCGTGACCACGCAGGCCGGCGGCATGTTCGGCCTGTACTTCAGCGGTGCCGACGACATCGTGACTTTCGATGATGTGATGGCCAGCGACGCGAATCTGTTCAAGCGCTTCTTCCACCTGATGCTTGAAGGTGGCGTGTACCTGGCGCCGAGCGCTTTCGAAGCCGGCTTCACCTCGATCGCCCACGGCGAAACCGAACTGAAACTGACGCTGGACGCTGCCGAGCGTGCATTCGCCGCATTGAAGTAAGGCCTTGACGCTGACGTTGGCGATTGCCAGCGTCAGCTTTCACCTACATTCCCGCCCTTTTTCCTACTCATCTGCTAATAATGCCCCGCAAAGTGGGCGATATATTCCCCGCGTAGCAGAAAAACGAGTAAAGACTTTGTAAGGTTGGCCCTGCTTATTTCATAATGCGCGCTTATTGGATCCCTCGATGGGTCCGCGCGCCCTCCAGAGGTTAGTCGATTCCCATGAACCGCACCGGCCGCGCCCTTGCACTGGGCTGCCTGTTGCTCCTTCAGCCCCTGCTCGCACTCGCACAAGCAGGCGGCAACTCGTTGTTAATCCCAGCGATGGGTCGTTGCACCCTCAATACCCAGCCGCAAGACCTGGCGCAGGCGCTCGCCGCCTGCCAGAAAGCGTCGGATGAAGGGGATGCGCAAGCGCAATACGAGTTGGGCGAGTTCTACTACGACGGCAAAAACACGCCGCGCGACCTCAACAAAGCCTTGAGTTACTTCGAAAAAGCCTCGCTGCAAGGCCATGCCCTGGCGCAATTCAAACTCGGCACCATGTTCTTCCACGGCGAAGGCGTACCGGCCAATAACGTTCAGGCGTATATCGTGCTGAAAATGGCGGCGGTCAATGGTGCTGAAGATGCGCTGGATACGGCCGACGAAGTGGCCGAGAAGATGCCTCGCGAAGAGCTTGAGGTGGCTACTCAGGTGCTTGGGCAAATCTTCCGTAAATACCTGATGGAATTGCAGAGCGCCGATGGGCGTACGCCGTTTTCGCCTCTTCCCTGATTCCTGCTTTGTTCTGACTGCCCCCATCGCGAGCAGGCTCGCTCCCACATTGAATATTCAGTGAACACAATATTTGTGAACACCAGAGATTAACTGTGGGAGCGAGCCTGCTCGCGATGGGGGCGACTCGGTCTTGAGACTTACTTCTCAGGCATCGGCATCGGAAACGGCATGACATTGCCGACCGCGCCGCGGGCTTCGCTGATTTTCGGCGTGCCGAGGCGCTCGACCTCGTCGATGCGCACGATCGAATGCATCGGCACAAAGCTGCGTACAACGCCTTCGAACTGAGCCTTCAACTTCTCTTCGCTCGGATCGACGACCACTTGCGTGCGCTCGCCAAAGACGAACTCTTCCACTTCCAGGAAGCCCCACAGATCACTTTGATAGATCTGCTTGGCGTACATTTCGTACACTTGGCCCTGGTTGAGGAAAATCACCTTGTAGATTGGAGCTTCACGTTTGGTCATGGTGGGCGAGCAACACATCGGGGGATAAAAATGAGGGCGCGAACTATAGCATAGCCGCCGGACGCACAGCGGTAGGAACCTCGGGACATGTTCCCTATAATGCGCGGTTCTTTGAATCACGTGATGACTGTATCCATGGCCAAGAAGCTTTACATCGAAACCCACGGTTGCCAGATGAACGAGTACGACAGCTCGCGCATGGTCGATCTGCTGGGTGAACACCAGGCCCTGGAAGTCACCGCTCGCGCCGAAGACGCCGACGTGATCCTGCTCAACACCTGTTCGATCCGCGAACGCGCCCAGGACCGGGTGTATTCCCAGCTCGGCCGCTGGCGCGAACTGAAACTGGCCAACCCCGAAATGGTCATTGCCGTCGGCGGTTGCGTGGCCAGCCAGGAAGGCGCCGCCATTCGCGATCGCGCGCCGTATGTCGACGTGGTATTCGGCCCACAGACCCTGCACCGCCTCCCGGAAATGATTGACGCCGCACGCGCCACCAAGCTGCCGCAGGTGGACGTCTCGTTCCCGGAAATCGAAAAGTTCGACCACTTGCCCGAGCCGCGTATCGACGGGCCGAGCGCTTACGTGTCGGTGATGGAAGGCTGCAGCAAGTACTGCACGTTCTGCGTGGTGCCATACACCCGAGGTGAAGAAGTCAGCCGCCCGTTCGATGACGTGATCGCCGAGATCATCCACCTGGCCGAAAACGGCGTGCGCGAAGTGACCCTGTTGGGTCAGAACGTCAACGGCTATCGCGGAACCACTCACGATGGCCGCCTGGCAGATCTCGCCGAGCTGATCCGTGTGGTCGCCGCCGTCGACGGCATCGATCGCATTCGCTACACCACTTCGCACCCGCTGGAATTCTCCGACAGCCTGATCCAGGCCCACGCCGACGTACCGGAATTGGTTAAACACCTGCATTTGCCGGTGCAATCGGGCTCGGACCGGATTCTGGCTGCGATGAAACGCAACCATACGGCGCTGGAATACAAATCCAAACTGCGCAAGCTGCGGGCCGCCGTGCCGGGGATCTGCATCAGCTCGGACTTCATCGTCGGCTTCCCGGGCGAGACCGAGAAAGACTTCGAACAGACCATGAAGCTGATCGAAGACGTCGGCTTCGACTTCTCCTACTCGTTCGTTTATAGCCAGCGCCCGGGCACTCCGGCTGCCGATCTGGCTGACGAAACGCCGGAAGAGCTGAAAAAAGAGCGTCTGAACGCCCTGCAACATCGCCTGAATCAGCAAGGTTTTGAGATCAGCCGACAAATGGTCGGATCGATCCAGCGGATCCTGGTCACCGATTATTCGAAAAAAGACCCTGGCGAGCTGCAAGGCCGGACCGAGAATAACCGGATCGTCAACTTCCGCTGCGACAATCCAACGCTGATCGGGCAGTTCGCCGACGTGCACATTGATGCCGCACAGCCGCACTCGTTGCGGGGCTCACTGATCTCCTGACACTGAATAACCCTGTGGGAGCGAGCCTGCTCGCGAATACGGTCTGACATTCCACATATGAGTCGTCAGTCATGCCGCCTCCGCGAGCAGGCTCGCTCCCACAGGAGACGGTGTTTGAGGTTGCGATATTTAAGAGCTTTCGCACCCAGGCCTCTGGCGTTATCCTTGATTTCATCTTAATTGCCCCAGGGCGGCTAAATACGACCTTGAACGCACCCATAGAACCACATCGTTTTATCCTCGAGCCCTTTGAGGCTCGCCGCTTCGCCAATCTGTGCGGGCAATTCGACGAGCACCTGCGCTTGATCGAACAGCGCCTGACCATCGAGATCCGCAACCGCGGAAACCAGTTCGAACTGATCGGCGAGCCCAAGCACACCACCTCCGCGGAAAATCTCCTGCGCCGTCTGTACCGGGAAACCAAGGGTACCGAGCTGTCGCCGGACATGGTTCACCTGTTCCTGCAGGAATCGGCCGTCGAAGAGCTGGACAACGTCTCCCCCGCCGAACCCTCCGTCGCCCTGCGCACCAAAAAAGGCATGATTCGCCCTCGCGGCTTGAATCAGCTGCGCTACGTGAAGGAAATCCTCGGTAACGACATCAATTTCGGCATCGGCCCGGCCGGTACCGGCAAGACCTACCTGGCCGTCGCCTGCGCAGTAGATGCCTTGGAACGCGAGCAGATTCGCCGCATCCTGCTGGTTCGTCCGGCGGTTGAAGCGGGCGAAAAACTCGGCTTCCTGCCCGGTGACCTGTCGCAGAAAATCGACCCGTACCTGCGCCCGCTCTACGACGCACTCTACGAAATGCTCGGCTTCGAACACGTCGCCAAGCTGATCGAGCGTCAGGTGATCGAAGTGGCACCACTGGCCTACATGCGCGGTCGCACGCTGAACAACAGCTTCATCATCCTCGACGAAAGCCAGAACACCACCGTCGAGCAAATGAAGATGTTCCTGACCCGGATCGGCTTCGGCTCCACGGCGGTCATCACCGGTGACATCACCCAGGTCGACCTGCCGAAAGGCACCAAGTCCGGGCTGCACCATGTGATCGAAGTATTGAAAGACGTGCCAGGTATCAGCTTCACCCATTTCATGGCCAAGGACGTTGTGCGCCATCCACTGGTGCAGCGCATCGTCGAAGCCTACGAGCGCTTCGAAAATCGCGCAGCCGAAGAGCCGGCGAAGTTCTCTTCCAAGGACACTCGCCACGATGCTTGAGCTTGACCTGCAACTGGCTACCGAAGCGCCTGCCCCCAGCGAAGCCGAGTTCCGCCAATGGTGCGAACTCGCCCTGCGCCAGCGCACCGCCGACTCGGAAATGACCATTCGCCTGATCGATGAAGAGGAAGCCCGCGAGCTGAACCATACCTGGCGGCAAAAGGATTACGCCACCAACGTCCTGTCGTTCCCCGCCGATGTGCCTGACGAATTTCTCGACATCCCGTTGCTGGGTGACTTGGTGATCTGCGTGGCCGTGGTCGAGCGCGAAGCCGCCGAACAAGGCAAGGCCCTCAACGCCCATTGGGCGCATCTGGTGATTCACGGCTGCTTGCATCTGCTGGGTTACGACCATATAGATGACGACGAGGCCGAAGAAATGGAAGCACTGGAACGAACGTTGCTTGCAGAGTTGGGTCATCCGGACCCGTATGCGGACGACGAAACAGACGCATCCCCTATCGTTACAACAAAGGATTCAGAGTAATCGCTATGAGCGAAGATCGATCGAGCAACGGGCAGAAGTCATGGCTGGGTAAACTCACCCAGGCTTTTGCCCACGAGCCGAAGAACCGCCAGGAGCTGCTGGAGCTGCTGCGCGATGCACATCAAAACAAGCTGCTGGACAGCGAAGCGCTGGCCATCGTCGAAGGCGCCATCCAGGTTGCGGACCTGCAAGTACGGGACATCATGGTCCCACGCTCGCAGATGATCAGCATCAAGGCGACCCAGACACCTCGTGAGTTCCTGCCTGCCGTGGTCGATTCGGCCCACTCCCGTTACCCGGTGATCGGCGAAAGCCACGATGACGTGATGGGCGTGTTGCTGGCCAAGGACTTGCTGCCGTTGATCCTCAAGGAGAACGGCGACAGCTTCAACATCAAGGATCTGCTGCGCCCGGCCACCTTCGTGCCGGAGTCCAAGCGCCTGAATGTGCTGCTGCGCGAGTTCCGCGCCAACCACAACCACATGGCCATCGTCATCGATGAATACGGCGGCGTGGCCGGTCTTGTGACCATCGAGGACGTGCTGGAACAGATCGTCGGCGACATCGAAGACGAGCATGACGTCGAAGAAGACAGCTACATCAAGCCTCTTCCCAGCGGTGACTTCCTGGTCAAGGCCCTGACGCCGATCGAGAACTTCAACGAGTTCTTCGACAGCGAGTTCTCCAACGACGAGTTCGACACCGTTGGCGGCCTGGTGATGAGCGCGTTCGGGCACTTGCCAAAACGCAATGAAATCACTGAAATCGGCCCCTATCGCTTCCGCATCCTGAACGCCGACAGCCGTCGGATTCACTTGCTGCGCCTGACGCCTATTGCCCGGTAATTCTAAGGATTGGGGTGTGTCATCAGCTATTTCCTGTATCGCGTTGTGCCTGAAAGCGGGCCAGGCAAGGCGCAGTCCGTAGGGAATGGCATTCCCTTTCCAAGGACTGCAACGCAGCATGGCCCGCTTTCAGGCGCAACCCGAAGGGCCGGGCCTGCTGTTACGCAGGGCTGCGTTACTCGTCGCTCATTTGAAAAACCAAACCACACTCCTCGCGCCTTGCCCTGCGTAACAGCAGACCCGGCGCGATACAGGAAATAGCTGATGACACACCCCTTGCATCGTATGACCCGCCCCGGCTGGCCCGGTAACCTGCTGGCCGTGGCGGCCGGTGCAATCACCACCCTGGCCCTGGCGCCGTTCGATATCTGGCCGTTGGCATTGCTGGCGGTCGGCCTGTTCTATGCCGGCTTGCGTGAACTGAACCCTCGTCAGGCCCTGGGCCGTGGCTGGTGTTTCGGTTTTGGCCTGTTTGGCGCCGGTACCAGCTGGATTTACTACAGCATCCACCACTTCGGCGGCGCTTCGGTGCTACTGGCCGGTTTCCTGATGCTGATCTTCACCGCGGCGATTGCCTGGTTCTTCGCCCTCCCCGCCTGGATCTGGGCACGCTGGTTGCGCCGCAATGAAGCGCCGCTGGCCGATGCCTTGGCGTTCGCGGCGTTGTGGGTGGGTCAGGAAGCTTTCCGCGGCTGGTTTCTTACCGGTTTCCCGTGGCTCTATTCCGGTTACAGCCAGCTCGACGGCCCGCTGGCCGGGCTCGCGCCGGTCGGTGGGATGTGGCTGATTTCCTTCACCCTGGCCCTGACGGCTGCGTTGATTTACAACGCCATGCGTCTGGTGCGTGCTGGCCGCAAAGGCTTCATCGCCGCAGGCGTGTTGTTGCTGATCGGTCCCTGGGTGGTCGGCATGGCGCTCAAAGAGCATGCCTGGACCAGCCCGGCGGGCGCACCGCTGAGCGTCGCGGCGATTCAGGGCAACATCGAACAGAGCATGAAGTGGGACCCGGCGCAGCTGAACGCGCAACTGGCGCTGTACCGCGACATGAGTTTCAGCTCCAAGCGGGTCGACTTGCTGATCTGGCCGGAAACGGCAGTCCCGGTGCTCAAGGAGTCCGCCGAGGGCTACCTGAACATGATGGGAAACTTCGCCGCAGAGCGTAAGACCGCGCTGATCACCGGCGTACCGATTCGCCAGGAAGTCCGTCATGAAAAGCGTTTCTTCAACGGCATTACCGTTGTGGGCGAAGGCGATGGCACTTATCTCAAGCAGAAGCTGGTGCCGTTTGGCGAGTACGTTCCTCTGGAGGACATATTGCGCGGGCTGATCGCCTTCTTCGACCTGCCGATGTCGGACTTTGCCCGCGGCCCTGCCGATCAGGCGATGCTGCAAGCCAAGGGTTATCAGATTGCGCCGTACATCTGCTACGAAGTGGTTTATCCGGAATTTGCCGCCAGCCTTGCGGCCCGTAGCGATTTGCTGCTGACCATCAGCAACGACACCTGGTTCGGCACCTCCATTGGCCCGCTGCAACATTTGCAGATGGCGCAGATGCGTGCGCTTGAGGCCGGGCGCTGGATGATCCGCGCCACCAATAACGGTGTGACGGGGCTGATCAACCCGTTCGGCCAGATCACCGTGCAGATCCCGCAGTTCGAACGCGGCATCCTGTACGGGGAAGTCGTGCCGATGCACAACCTGACGCCGTACCTGCAATGGCGTTCGTGGCCATTGATCATCGTTTGCGTGTTGTTGTTTGGCTGGGCGCTGATTGCGAGCCGGATGGCGAAGACTGTTTAATCGCGGCGCCTGCAAAAAGATCGCAGCCTCGTTTCACTCGACAGCTCCTACAGATTACGCAATCTCCTGTAGGAGCTGTCGAGTGAAACGAGGCTGCGATCTTTTGCTTTTCAGCGATAAAACAACGAATACCCGATCTGCCCCACCGCCTCATTCAACAGCTGCCCGCTCTGCCAGATCGACTTGAACTCAGGCATCCAGCCACCCAATGGCCGGGCATTGTCCACACCTAAAAACCCTACAGGCGCCGGCACCACCTCAAACCCTGCCTGCTGGAAACTCCAGACCGCTCGCGGCATGTGCCAGGCGTGAGTCACGACCACCACGCGCTTGATACCTTCGGGCAACAACACCCCGGCGCTGAACTGCGCGTTCTCCCAGGTCGTGCGGCTGCGTCCTTCCTGCCAACGCACGGTCACACCAAAATCATCGAGCAAAGAGTCCGCCATCAACTTGGCTTCGGTCGGCGGCGTGCCGTAATGCAGGCCGCCACTGGTCAGGATCGGCAGGCCGGACGCCTTGGACAATCGTGCCGCATAACGCTGGCGTTCCAGGCCTACGCCGGTGGGCTGATCGGCGCCCCAGGCCGGATCGCCGCGCTCGCGACCCGAGCCCAATACCACGATCGCCTCCGCGTGCTGACCCAATGTTGCCCATTGGTCGCGAGCCAGCGGCGGCTCACGTTCAAGGGCCCTGGCGCTCCACTCCACCACCACCGGCAGGCTCATCAGCCAGAGGCCTCCGACGCCCAGCACAAAGCACAAACCGGCAAGACGCGGCCTTGAGCGGCGCAACCACCAGGCAAGCACCAACAGCAGCAAAAGGATGCCGGGCGGCAGCAGAAGTTGTTTAACGAAATAACGAAAAGGCATCGAGCATCTCCTTAGATGCCCGAAGCCTAAGTGGGTTGACGCAATGCGACAACAAATGCGGAAGGACTATGCTTCAAAAAACCATACGCCATGGCTTCAAGTGCCCTTACTTGAATTGCAGAGACCGGACCTTTACCGCGTCCCTGCCGGGTGTCTTGTCCTTGAGCCAGATGATCTTGGCCGAACGTGGTGCGTCGAGTTGCTTCACTGCTTCTGACAAGCATCCGTGTGTCTCACGTTCACTGCGATCCAGATACGCCTTGACCAGAGCAAACTCGGCGGGGCTCAGGCCACGCAATTCCAGCTCCAGGGGGCGCTCATCACGCAACCGACCAGCGGCTTTAGCCGCGTCCAGGGCCATTCCCAGACGATCGATCAGTCTTTCGTACAGCTCCGGTTTTGTAACTTTTTGCCGTGACTCAACCATCCCTCACCTCATTGAAGATAAGACTTACTCCCCATTTAGAGCTTAGCTTCCATGAACAAACCGGCTGAGTACTGCGACCAACGGCCCTCGCAGCGGGTTTTGCAAGACCTGCGGCAGCAATCAGGGTTTCCCTCGGTAGAGCGCGGTCATGTATGCTACGGCGCTTCCTGTAACTCCACTTCCAGCTCGTCTGGACACCGAAACGCCGATTTGGCGTGATCACCGTCCAGCGTTGCATTGAAGAGGATTAGGCCACCCCTATTCAGTTCAAAAGTAGCCATGCACGAACAATATCAGCCCCGTGAAATCGAAGCCGCCGCCCAGTCGTTCTGGGACGAGCAAAAGTCCTTTGAAGTCAGTGAACAGCCAGGCAAGGAGACTTTCTACTGCCTGTCGATGTTCCCTTACCCCAGCGGCAAGCTACACATGGGGCACGTGCGCAACTACACCATCGGCGATGTGATCTCCCGCTACCAGCGCATGCAAGGCAAGAACGTCCTGCAACCCATGGGTTGGGACGCCTTCGGCATGCCGGCGGAAAACGCCGCGATGAAGAACAACGTGGCGCCCGCCAAGTGGACCTACGAAAACATCGCCTACATGAAAACCCAGCTGCGCAGCCTGGGCCTGGCGGTGGACTGGTCCCGCGAAGTGACCACCTGCAAGCCTGATTACTACCGCTGGGAACAATGGCTGTTCACTCGCCTGTTCGAAAAAGGCGTGATTTACAAAAAAAGCGGCACCGTGAACTGGGACCCGGTCGACCAGACCGTTCTGGCCAACGAACAGGTGATCGATGGTCGCGGCTGGCGTTCCGGCGCGCTGATCGAAAAGCGCGAAATCCCGATGTACTACTTCAAGATCACCGCTTACGCGGATGAGCTGCTGGAGAGCCTCGACGAACTGACTGGCTGGCCTGAACAGGTCAAGACCATGCAGCGCAACTGGATCGGCAAATCCCGCGGCATGGAAGTGCAGTTTCCGTACAACGTCGATTCCATTGGTGAAACCGGGGCGCTGAAAGTCTTCACCACCCGTCCGGACACCCTGATGGGTGCGACCTACGTTGCGGTGGCCGCCGAACACCATTTGGCGACCCTGGCCGCACAGAACAACCCTGAGCTGCAAGCGTTCATCACTGAATGCAAGGGCGGCAGCGTCGCCGAAGCCGACGTCGCCACTCAAGAGAAAAAAGGCCTGCCGACCTCGCTGTTCGTCGAGCACCCGCTGACCGGTGAGAAGCTCCCGGTGTGGGTCGCCAACTACGTGCTGATGCATTACGGCGATGGCGCGGTCATGGCTGTTCCGGCTCACGACGAGCGCGATTTCGAATTCGCCACCAAGTACAACCTGCCGATCAAGTCTGTGGTTCGCACCAGTTCTGGTGACACCAACCCGGCTCCGTGGCAGGACGCTTACGGTGAACACGGCACGCTGATCAATTCCGGCGAATTCGACGGCCTCGACTTCGCAGGCGCGTTCGACGCCATCGAAGTTGCCCTGATCAAGAAAAACCTCGGCGCCTCGCGTACCCAGTTCCGCCTGCGCGACTGGGGCATCAGCCGTCAGCGCTACTGGGGCTGCCCGATCCCGATCATCCACTGCAACACCTGCGGTGATGTGCCGGTCCCGGAAGATCAGTTGCCCGTGGTACTGCCGGAAGACGTCGTGCCTGATGGCGCCGGTTCGCCATTGGCGCGCATGCCCGAGTTCTACGAGTGCAGTTGCCCGAAATGTGGCGCACCGGCCAAGCGTGAAACCGACACCATGGACACCTTCGTCGAGTCCTCGTGGTACTACGCCCGTTACGCCTCCCCGCACTATGAAGGCGGTCTGGTGGACAAAGCGGCGGCCGACCATTGGTTGCCGGTTGATCAGTACATCGGCGGTATCGAACACGCCATTCTCCACCTGCTCTACGCGCGCTTCTTCCACAAGCTGATGCGCGACGAAGGCCTGGTGAGCTCCAACGAGCCGTTCAAGAACCTGCTGACCCAAGGCATGGTGATCGCCGAGACCTACTATCGTCGCGAAGCCAATGGTGCTTACACCTGGTTCAACCCGGCGGACGTCGAACTCGAACGCGACAGCAAAGCCAAAGTAATTAGCGCCAAGCTGATCGCAGACGGCCTGCCGGTGGAAATCGGTGGCACCGAGAAGATGGCCAAGTCCAAGAACAACGGCGTCGACCCACAGTCGATGATCGACCAGTTCGGCGCAGACACCTGCCGCCTGTTCATGATGTTCGCCTCGCCACCTGACATGAGCGCGGAATGGTCGGACTCCGGCGTAGAGGGTTCGCATCGATTCCTCAAGCGAGTCTGGCGTCTGGCTCAAGCCCACGTCACTCAGGGCCTGCCGGGCAAACTGGACGTCGCCAGCCTGAACGACGAGCAGAAAGCCATTCGCCGTTCGATCCACCTGGCCATTAAGCAAGCCAGCCACGACGTCGGCCAGAACCACAAATTCAACACCGCCATCGCCCAGGTGATGACGCTGATGAACGTACTGGAAAAAGCTGCGCAAGGCACCGAACAGGATCGCGCACTGGTTCACGAAGGTCTGGAAGCCGTGACTTTGCTGCTGGCTCCGATCACCCCGCACATCAGCCACGAGCTGTGGAATCAACTGGGTCACGCTGACCCGGTGATCGACGCTGGCTGGCCGGCGGTGGACGAAACCGCGCTGGTGCAGGACTCCCTGACGCTGGTCATCCAGGTCAACGGCAAACTGCGCGGCCAGATCGAAATGCCGGCCACCGCAACGCGCGAAGAAGTCGAGGCTGCTGCCCGCGTCAATGAAAACGTGCTGCGCTTTGTCGACGGCCTGACTATTCGTAAAGTGATCGTAGTGCCCGGGAAACTGGTCAATATCGTCGCCAGCTAATTGGATCAGGCGCCAGGTCATGCCTGGCGCCGAGTAAAACCTTTCGGGCCGCATGATCGGTCCACATGGTTTCAAGGGGAGCAACAAGATGATCAAACGCAATTTGCTGGTGATGGGCCTCGCGGTCCTGTTGAGCGCCTGCGGTTTCCAGCTGCGCGGCACCGGCACCTACGAACTCGCATTCAAGGAACTCGACCTGAGTGCGCGCAACTCCTACGGCGAAACCGTGACGCTGATGCGTCAGTTGCTGGAAAACAGCGGCGTCAAGATCTACTCCGGCGCACCTTACAAACTGATCCTGACCAATGAGCAGGAAAGCCAGCGGATCCTCAGCTATGCAGGCGCCGGTCGTACTGGCGAGTATCAGGTGAACACCGTGCTCAGCTATGACATCCGTGGTCAGGGCAACCTGCCGCTGCTGAGCGACAAGCTCGAAGTGCAGAAAGTCTTTATCCACGATGGCAACAACCTGGTGGGTTCCGATCAGGAAGCCAACGATGCCCGCCGGGAAATACGTCGTGAACTGGTTCAACGCATGATGCTGCGCCTGCAACAGCTCACGCCGACTCAGCTGGAGCAACTGCAACAGACCGCCGACGCCAAGGCCAAGGCTGACGCCGCGGCACTGGAAGCGGCGCAGAAGGCTGAAGCGGAGACTCCGCGTCAGTCGCCTGTCGAACTGCTGCAGCAGTAAGACTTACGGGGCGCTCAGGCGCCCCGTTCGCCCTCTCTTATGAAACTCGCCCCCGCCCAACTCGGCAAACACCTGCAAGGTTCCCTCGCGCCGGTCTACATCATCAGTGGTGATGACCCGTTGCTGTGTCAGGAAGCCGCCGACGCCATTCGTGCCGCCGCCCGCCAACAGGGTTTCGACGAACGCCAGGTATTCGCCGCCGACGCCAGTTTCGACTGGGGCACGTTGCTGCAGGCCGGTGCGAGCATGTCGTTGTTCGCCGAAAAACGCCTGCTGGAACTGCGTTTGCCCTCCGGCAAACCCGGTGACAAAGGCGCTGCCGCGTTCATCGAGTACTGCTCGCGCCCGGCCGAAGACACGGTATTGCTGATCAGCCTGCCGAAGCTCGACGGCAGTGCGCAGAAAACCAAGTGGGGCAAGGCGCTGGTCGAAGGCCAGCATACCCAGTTCGTGCAAATCTGGCCGGTGGATGCCAGCCAGTTGCCGAGCTGGATCCGTCAACGGCTATCCCAGGCCGGGCTATCCGCCAGCCAGGACGCCGTCGAACTGATCGCCGCACGGGTCGAAGGCAACCTGCTGGCCGCCGCCCAGGAAATCGAAAAGCTCAAGCTGATGGCCGAAGGTGGCCAGATCACCGTTGAAACCGTGCAGGCCGCGGTGGCCGACAGTGCGCGCTTCGACGTCTTCGGGCTGACCGATGCGATTCTCAACGGCGAAGCCGCCCATGCCTTGCGCATGCTCGAAGGGCTGCGCGGTGAAGGCGTCGAGCCACCGGTGATCCTCTGGGCCCTGGCCCGGGAGCTGCGCCTGCTGGCCAATATTTCGCTGCAATACAGCCAGGGCACGCCGTTGGATAAGGCTTTCAGCCAAGCCCGACCGCCGGTCTGGGACAAACGCAAACCGCTGATAAGCAAAGCCCTTCAACGCTACTCGGCGCAACGCTGGGCGCAATTGTTGCTGGAAGCACAGCGCATCGACGCACAGATCAAGGGCCAGGCCGCCGGTTCGCCCTGGATGAGCCTGAGTCGGTTGTCGTTGTTGATGGCCGGCCAGCGGTTGACGTTGCCCGCGGAATAAGATCAGAAGATCGCAGCCTCGTTTCACTCGACAGCTCCTACATTTGAATGCGCCCCCCCCTGTAGGAGCTGCCGCAGGCTGCGATCTTTTGATCTTGCTTTCCTACATAAAACACGTCCATTTGCGCTATAGACAGAACCCCAACTTCGGCAGATTATTTCCCCGCAAAACCCACCTAGCTGAGAGATCTCATCATGAGCAAAAAGCCATCAAAGCATGGCCCCAACAAGGCCAAATCCATCATCGCCCAGCCACTGTTCCGCAGCCGTCAGGAACGAGCCGGCAAGGGCAAAGGCAGCTACCGCCGCGAAGCCTTCCAGTCTAATAGCTGGGAGGCTTCTTGCTTTCTGGCGGCCTGAAAGGCAAGCAATCGCTCAACATGTTAAGGTCTGCACCTGATTCGTACTCCCTGGACCCGTGCATGCCCCTTTGTATTTCCCGTCGTTGGCACCTACGCCAATTGATTGCTGCCTCCAGCCTCGTTCTGCTTGTCGCCTGCGCGGAAAAACCGACCGCCGCCGACGCCCAACCGCTTCAGACCCTCCCCGTCGCGACAGCCCCTGCGGTCATTCCGCCCGTGGTTCCGACCGGTGAAAATCTTGACATCCAGCCCACCCAGACCTTTGCCGAATGGCAAGCGGGTTTCCGTAAGGATGCTCTGGCCGCTGGCATCCGCGCCGACCTGTTCGACCGCGCCTTCGCCAATGTCAGCCTGGACACCAGCGTGATCCGCGCCGACCGCAGCCAGCCGGAGTTTTCCCGCCCGGTGTGGGAATACCTCGACGGTGCCCTGTCGCCGCTGCGCGTGCGTAGAGGTCAGGCGCTGGTCAGCCAATACGCCGATATCCTGCAAAGCATCGAACAGCGCTACGGCGTCGATCGTCAGACATTGGTCTCGGTGTGGGGCATGGAGAGTAACTTCGGGCAGTTCCAGGGTAGCAAGTCGGTGATCAATTCCCTGGCGACCCTGGCCTACGAAGGCCGGCGTCCCGGTTTCGCCCACGCACAATTGATCGCTGCCCTGCAGATCCTGCAACAGGGTGATATCGAACCTGAAAAAATGCTCGGGTCCTGGGCCGGTGCCATGGGCCAGACCCAATTCATCCCGACCACCTACAACACCCACGCCGTGGACTTCGATGGCGACGGCCGCCGCGACATTTGGGGCAGTTCGGCCGACGCCCTGGCCTCGACCGCGCACTACCTGCAAAGCTCCGGCTGGCAGAAAGGCCAGCCATGGGGCTTCGAAGTACAACTGGCGAGCGGCTTCAATTACGTGCTGGCCGATGGTTCGATTCGCAAGAGCGTCGCCGAATGGTTGCAATTGGGCGTCAGCCTGCCCAACGGCGGCCAGGTTCCAGCAGGATCCGAACACCTGCCTGCCGCCCTGCTGCTGCCGGCAGGCTATCGTGGCCCAGCGTTCCTGGTCCTCGATAACTTCCGCGCGATCCTCAAATACAACAACTCGTCGTCTTATGCCTTGGCCGTAAGTCTGCTGTCCGAGCGCTTCAACGGTGCAGGCCTGATCAACGGCACATGGCCCAAGGATGATTTACCGCTGAGTCGTACCGAACGGATCGAATTGCAAACCCTGCTGAGCGCCCAGAAATACGATGCGGGCGCTGCCGACGGCATTATCGGCGCCAACACCCGCAAAGCGATCCGCAGCGCCCAGCAGTCGTTTGGCTGGCCGGCGGATGGGTATCCGACGCACAAGTTGCTGGAAGGCCTGCGTAACCGCTAAATGCTAAAAGCTTCGCGAGCAGGCTCGCTCCCACATTCGACCGTATTCCTATGAGAGAAATCGGTCACCTGTGGGAGCGAGCCTGCTCGCGATGACTGACTATCAGGCGACAAATCTACCGTCTGACCACCACATCCTGCTCCAACACCAACTCCCTGCTCCCCGCATCCAGCCTCACCAGCGCCCCCATCGGCAACGTCAGGTTCGGATCACAATGCCCGCTGCGCCACCCGGACAGTACCGGTATCCGCAACGGCTCAAAGGTCTGCTTGAGCAAACGCTCCAGCGCAACCGTATCAACCCCCGCCACATCTCCGACCAGAACCCCGCGCAGCTTGCCCAGCGTTCCCGCAAGACGCAGATGGGTCAGCATCCGGTCGATGCGATACAACGGCTCGTTGATGTCTTCGATAAACAGAATGACGCCCTCGGCCTCCATCTCGTAAGGCGTGCCCATGATCGCGGTAATCATCGCCAGATTCCCCCCCAGCAAGCGCCCGTGGGCGATGCCGGGCTCAATAGTGGTCAACGGCCAGGCCGCCGGGTGCGCGAGCACACTACCCGCCTTCACCTGCCCTCTGAGCATGTTGAAAAACGAAGATTCGGTAGGTCTTTGCTTATCACCCAACAGGTCGGCATTGAGCAACGGACCATGAAAAGTCACGAACCCCGCATAACGACTGATCGCCACGTGCAGCGCAGTGATGTCGCTGTAGCCGATGAACGGCTTGGCATTATTTTGCAGCAACTCGAAATCGATGCGATCGAGCAAACGCGGTGTGCCGTAACCACCGCGCAGGCAGATGATTGCATCGACTTCACAGTCAGCGAACGCCGCGTGCAAGTCATTGAGGCGTACATCATCGCTGCCAGCCAGGTAATCATCCTTCTCGTACACACCGGGAAACACCCGTAGCGAATAACCGCGAGCGCGCATCCAGGCGACGGCTTTATCGGTGTCCAGCGCTGCGGGACCGGCGGGCGCGATGACGCCGATCAGCCCTTCGGACGGCAAGGCCGGAACGGGGGCATGAGGATAAAGAGTGTGGGTCGGTCGAACAGTCATCCATGAATCTCCCTGCGTGAAAGCGTCAAGCACACAGTAGTCAGGAACGGCGATAAACAGAAGAGGGTCAGTCGCCCCGCAGGTTGCAGGAAACGGCTGTATTTGCCGTGGGCAGGGCAAAAAAACGCCCGCAAGGCCGTGAAGCCTTGCGGGCCCTTCTTTTTCTCAAGCAGGATCAGGACGACATCAGCTCGGCTTTAACCAGTTTCGCCTGCTCGTCGGCGTGGTACGAGGAACGTACCAACGGGCCGGAAGCGACGTTCTTGAAGCCCATCTTGTAACCTTCCTCGGCGAACCAGGCGAAGGTGTCCGGGTGCACAAAGCGCTGGACCGGCAAGTGGCTGCGAGACGGTTGCAGGTACTGGCCCAGGGTCAGCATGTCGATGTCGTGTTCGCGCATGCGCTTCATGACTTCGATGACTTCGTCGTCGGTCTCGCCCAGGCCCAGCATCAGGCCGGATTTGGTCGGAATGTGCGGCATCATCTGCTTGAAGCGTTGCAGCAGGGTCAGCGACCACTGGTAGTCAGAACCCGGACGCGCAGCCTTGTACAGGCGCGGCACGGTTTCCAGGTTGTGGTTGAACACATCCGGCGGCTCGGCCGCGGTGATTTCCAGCGCGACGTCCATGCGGCCACGGTAGTCCGGAACCAGGGTTTCGAGCTGCACGTTCGGCGACAGTTTGCGGATTTCGCGGATGCAGTCGGCAAAGTGCTGGGCACCGCCGTCACGCAGGTCATCGCGGTCAACCGAGGTGATCACCACGTACTTCAGTTTCAGGTCGGCAATGGCGATGGCCAGGCTTTCCGGCTCGTTGACGTCCAGTGGCTTCGGACGGCCATGGCCGACGTCGCAGAACGGGCAGCGACGGGTGCAGATGTCGCCCATGATCATGAACGTCGCGGTGCCGCCGGAGAAGCACTCGCCCAGGTTCGGGCAGGACGCCTCTTCGCACACGCTGTGCAGCTTGTGTTTGCGCAGCAGGGCCTTGATGCGGTCGACTTCCGGGGAAACCGGGATGCGCACGCGGATCCAGTCGGGTTTCTTCGGCAGTTCGGTGGTCGGGATGATCTTCACCGGGATGCGTGCAACCTTCTCGGCGCCGCGCAGCTTGACGCCGGCTTCAACCTTGGCACGCGGGGCCGGACGCTCGGTGACATCCAGCGTCGGGATCATGGTTTGCACTGCATCAGTAGTCATATCAGTCGATTCCGCCCGTTAGGGTCGTCTGCTCAGCATAGTCGAGGTGTTTGACGAGCTGCGCGCGCAGCCGGGCACTTACCTCGGCAAATTCAATCGATCCTGCGTGATCGCTCAGCTGGGTCATCGCCAGCCCGGCGTAGCCGCAGGGATTAATCCGTCGAAACGGTTCCAGGTTCATGTCCACGTTCAGGGCCAGGCCATGAAAGGAACAACCGTGGCGGATCCGCAGACCCAGAGAAGCGATTTTTGCGCCGTTGACGTAGACACCCGGCGCATCAGGCTTGGCCGCCGCCGTCACGCCGTAGCTGGCCAGCAGCTCGATCAGGCATTGCTCCATGCGGCTGACCAGGTCACGCACGCCGAAACCCAGCTTGCGTACGTCGAGCAACAGATAAGCCACCAATTGGCCGGGACCGTGGTAAGTCACCTGACCACCGCGGTCGACCTGCACCACCGGAATATCCCCCGGGAGCAACAAGTGCTCGGCCTTGCCGGCCTGGCCCTGGGTGAACACCGGCGGATGCTCGACCAGCCAGATCTCGTCGGCGGCATCGCTGCCACGTTCGTTGGTGAAGCGCTGCATGGCATGCCAGACCGGCTCGTAAGCCATCTGGCCGAGCTCGCGAAAGCCCACCGCGGCAGACATCACAGCACCATGTGCACGAAACCGGTAGCCCGCAACTCGCTGTTGATGTCGTACAGCTGTTCTTGACCGGTGGCGATGATGTGCAACTGGATCGTCGTGTATTTGCCGTTGGTACTCTGGCGCTCGGCCAGGGTCTTGTGGTCAACGGTCGCGTGTTTCTCAAGGATCGCAATGATCTTGTCCTTGAAACCCACGCCGGTGTCGCCGATCACCTTGATAGGGTAATCCGCGCAGGGGAATTCGATTTTTGGCGCCTTTACTTCAGTATCTATCATGGCGTAACGGCCTCGTAAGCCGTGGCAACGGACATGGCCCCGCTCCGGATTGGAACGGGGCCATGCAAGTCCACACTAATTCAGTTGAACAAGCCGTAGAAGAATAGACGGATGCTATCCCACATGCGGCGGAAGATACCACCCTCGTCGACGGCGTCCAGAGCGATCAGGTCGGCGCTGTGCACCACCTTGTCTTCCAGTTTCACTTCGACTCGACCGATCACGTCGCCCTTGGCGATTGGCGCAACCAGTTGCGGGTTCATGGTCATGCTGGCGGCGAGTTTTTTCAGCTGGCCCTTTGGCAGGGTCATGGTCAGGTCTTCAGCCAGGCCGGCCTTGACTTGATTGGTGGCACCCTTCCAGACAGGAGCCTGAGCCAGCTCGGCGCCTTTCTGATAGAAGGTCTGGGTTTCGAAGAAGCGGAAGCCGTAAGTCAGCAGCTTCTGGGTTTCAGCCGCGCGAGCCACTTCGCTATTGGTGCCGAACACGACCGCGATCAGGCGCATGCCATCACGTACGGCCGAAGACACCATGCAGTAGCCAGCTTCGTCGGTGTGGCCGGTTTTCAGACCATCAACGGTCTTGTCGCGCCACAGCAGCAGGTTACGGTTAGGTTGCTTGATGCCGTTCCAGAAGAACTCTTTCTGCGAGTAGATCGCGTAGTGAGCCGGGTCTTCGTGGATGATCGCGCGAGCCAGCACGGCCATGTCGTGAGCCGACGAGTAGTGCTCAGGGTTCGGCAGACCGGTCGGGTTCATGAAGTGGCTGTTGGTCATGCCAAGGTCGGCCACGGTTTTGTTCATCATGTCGGCGAACGCGTCTTCGCTGCCGGCGATGTGCTCGGAGAGCGCAACACTGGCGTCGTTACCCGACTGAATGATGATGCCGTGCAGCAGGTCGCTGACCGTTACCTGCGAGCCAACCTTGATGAACATCCGCGAACCGCCGGTACGCCAGGCGTTTTCGCTGACGGTGACCGGATCGTTTTCGCCGATCTGGCCGCGACGGATTTCCAGGGTCGCGATGTAGGCAGTCATCAGCTTGGTCAGGCTGGCGGGTGGCAAACGCTGATCACCGTTGTTCTCGACCAGCACGTTGCCGCTGCTGGCATCCATGAGCACATAGGCTTTGGCGGCCAGTTGTGGTGGCGACGGCATCATCTCGACCGCGAAAGCGGCAGGCGAGAGGAGCAGCGGGACTAGCAGGCACAGGCGTTTGGCAAAGGTGGTGATGTTCATCCGTCTCTCGAAATCGCTAATGGAAACTGCCCGAAGGCAAAACTAATCAGACAGCTTTCTAACAGGCTGTCGCGTGTTCAGTTGCTCACTCTGCAACCCTTGCCGGGCTTTTGTTCTTTATCGAGCCAACAACCAGGTTCACTCCACAGACCGCAAGCGAACCGTCAATCAAGTACTACGTGTTACTCGGCAGTGACCAGGCTCGGTGAACCGAGATTGGCCAGTCGCACGCTGTTCTGCACCTGCTGGATTTCACCCGGTGAACCGATCGGCCCCAGGCGCACCCGATGCAAGGTCTGTTGATTACGCACGATCGAGCTGATGAACACCGGAGCGCTCACCATCCCGCTGAGCTTCGATCTCAGGAGTTCTGCAGCGTCCGGGTTGGCGAACGCGCCCACCTGCAGATACTGGCCAGAGGCTGGTACAGAAGCGTTTTTTTTTGCATCGATCTGCACGGGTACGACAGCTGCGGCGTGTTGCTGCGGCGGAGGTGTCCATTGCTCGACGGTGCCGGTTGAAGCGGTCAAGGCCGGCGCGGCATTTTGCGCCACTTGTGGTTCGTTGAGCATCAACGGCGCCGGACGGCCTTTTTGTGCCCACCACTCTTGCGGGTCGATGCCTTCGACCTTGACCCGTGCGGTGCCGGTTTCGGCATAGCCGAGCTTCTTGGCGGCCGCGTAGGACAAGTCGATGATTCGGTCCGAGTAGAACGGCCCGCGGTCGTTGACCCGCAGGATCACGGTCTTGTGGTTGTCCAGGTTGGTCACCCGAACGTAACTTGGCAGTGGCAAGGTCTTGTGAGCGGCGCTCATGCCGTACAGGTCATACACCTCGCCATTGGCGGTGTTCTGGCCGTGGAACTTGGTGCCGTACCACGACGCCGTGCCCGACGCGACGTAGGTCTTGGACTCTTGTAGCGGGAAGTAAGTCTTGCCCAGCACGGTGTACGGGTTGGCCTTATAAGGACCGGTGTGCAGGGTCGGCGTGGCATCCGGGATGCGCGAGACGTCGACGTCCCACCATGGTGCGCCGTCCTTGTGAGCCCGATTGATGTCCAGGCCCGGCCCGGAACGCACGGCGGTCGTGGATTTCTGTGCCGGCGAGCGGCTGGTCGAACAACTGGCGACCAACACCGCCAACGCGGCGAATGCCATCAGCTTCAGGGGTTTATTCATAGGCAATGCCCGCATTACTTGACGCCCCGTGCTTGGACCAGCTGTTCAGACAGTTGATGTACGGCCATGGCGTACATCACGCTGCGGTTATAACGCGTGATCGCGTAAAAATTCTTCAGGCCCATCCAGTATTCAGGGCCATTGTCGCCTTCCAGGCGGAAAGCCGTGACCGGCATATCATCGCGCAGCGCATCATGACTTGACCACCCTAGAGCCCGCAACTCCCCGACGGTTTTAGTCGGCTCGATGCCGGTGGTCAAACCCTCGTCCACTTGCTCGCCACGCACATCGGCGCGGCTGACCACAGGTTCGCCGGCCACCCAGCCGTGGCGCTTGAAATAACTGGCGACGCTGCCGATGGCATCAATCGGGTTGGTCCAGATATTAATGTGGCCGTCCCCGTCGAAGTCCACCGCATAGGCGCGAAAACTGCTCGGCATGAACTGCGGCAAGCCCATGGCCCCGGCGTAGGAGCCTTTGAGGGTCAATGGGTCGACCTGCTCTTCACGGGCCAGCAGCAGGAATTCACGCAATTCCTTACGGAAGAATTCGGCACGGGGAGGATAGTCGAAACCCAGGGTCGACAACGCATCGATCACCCGGAAATTGCCGGTATTACGACCGAAAAAGGTCTCGACACCAATGATCGAAACAATCACCTGCGCCGGCACGCCGTATTCCTGCTCGGCACGGGCCAGTACCGCCTCGTGCTGACGCCAGAAGTCCACCCCACGGGCGATGCGCGCGTCGGTGATGAACATCGGGCGATATTCTTTCCACTGTTTGACCCGCTCGGCGGGTTTCGAGATGGCGTCCAGGATCGACTGCTTGCGCTCGGCTTCGCGGAACACGCCCATCAGCTGCTCACCGGCAAAACCGTAGTCGCGGGTCATTTCACCGACGAATTCGGCCACCTGGGGTGAGCCTTCGTAATCGCCGGCCAACGCTTCCTGCGCTGTGCCAAGGATGCTTACCAGGCCGACCCATGGCGCATGTCGAGTCGCCCAGCCACGCATTACTTGCATTGAAATCTTCACCTTATTCAAACCTGTGCGATCCACTTACGATGGGTATGGATCGACATCAAAACCCCAAACGCTGACAGCAGCGTCACCAGCGAAGTTCCTCCGTAGCTAATGAACGGCAACGGCACCCCCACAACCGGCAACAGGCCACTGACCATACCGATGTTGACGAAAACGTAAACAAAAAACGTCATGGTCAGGCTGCCTGCGAGCAATTTGCCGAACAATGTCTGGGCCTGGGCGGTAATCACCAGCCCGCGGCCGATCAACAGCAGGTAAATCAGCAGCAGTGCGCAGATGCCCACCAGGCCGAATTCTTCGCCCATGACCGCAATAATGAAGTCGGTGTGGCTTTCCGGCAGGAAGTCCAGGTGCGACTGAGTACCCAGCAGCCACCCCTTGCCGAACACGCCGCCGGAACCGATGGCCGCCTTGGACTGAATGATGTTCCAGCCGGTGCCCAGCGGATCGCTCTCCGGGTCGAGGAACGTCAGGATTCGCTGCTTCTGGTAGTCGTGCATGATGAAGAACCACATCCCCACGGCCACCGGCACGGCGGCGGCAAGCACGCTGAGGATCCAGCGCCAGCGCAAACCACCCATGAACAACACGAACGCACCGCCCGCGAGAATCAGCAACGATGTGCCGAGGTCGGGCTGGCGCACGATCAGAATGAACGGCAAACCAATCAGAAACAGACTGACGCCCACATGCTTGAGCTGCGGCGGCAAGGTGCGCTTGGACAGGTACCAGGCAATCGTCGCCGGCATCAGGATTTTCATGAACTCCGAGGGCTGGAAGCGAATCACCCCGGGAATGTTGATCCAGCGCGTGGCGCCCATGGCGTTGTGGCCCATGACGTCCACCACCACCAGCAACAGCACGCCGAGCACATAACCGACCGGCACCCAACGGGCCATGAAGCGCGGTTCGAACTGGGCAATGACAATCATCGACACCAGGCCGATGCCGAACGAAGTGGCTTGCTTGGCCAGCAGATCCCAGCTTTTGCCGCTGGCCGAATACAGCACGAACAGGCTCCCGGCCGCCAGGGTCAGCAGCAGGATCAGCAGCGGGCCGTCGATGTGCATGCGTTGCAACAGCGTTGCACGACGACGCATCACATCTTCGCTGGAGAGGATGCGATCGAAATTACTCTTCACGGGCCGTAGCCTCCGCACTGATTGGGCTGGCGTATTCGGCTTTCAGTCGGCCGTCCTGGTCCAGGAGCCAGGCGTCCATGACTTGACGCACCACCGGAGCGGCAACGCCAGAACCGGACTCGCCGTTCTCGACCATCACCGACACCACGATTTGCGGGTTGTCGGCCGGCGCAAAACCGACGAACAAGGCGTGGTCGCGGTGACGTTCCTGAACCTTGGAGCGGTCGTACTTCTCGCCCTGCTTGATCGCGACCACCTGGGCCGTACCACTTTTGCCGGCAATCCGGTATTGCGCCCCGATCGATGCCTTGCGCGCCGTACCGCGCGCACCGTGCATCACCTGCTGCATGCCGTGGTTGACCTTGGTCCAGTCGGAGGGGTCGCGCAGGATGATGTCCGGCATCGGGTTTTCATCCTTCGGCCGCTCGCCTTCGACGGTCTTGGCCAGGTGCGGACGGTTCCAGACCCCTTTATTGGCCACCAGCGCCGTGGCCTGGGCCAGTTGCAGCGGCGTGGACTGCATGTAGCCCTGGCCGATCCCGAGAATCAGCGTTTCGCCCGGGAACCACGCCTGACGACGGGTCGCACGCTTCCACTCACGAGACGGCATCAACCCCGGCGACTCTTCGAACATGTCCAGGGAAACCTTCTGGCCGATCCCGAACTTGCCCATGTAGGCCGACAACCGATCGATCCCCAGCTTGTGGGCCAAGTCATAGAAGTAGGTGTCGTTGGATCGCATGATCGCCGTGTCCAGGTCCACGTAGCCGTCGCCGGTACGGTTCCAGTTACGGTATTTGTGGTCGTAGTTGGGCAGTTGGTAGTAACCAGGGTCAAAAACCCGGGTCGATGCGGTGACCACGCCCGAATCCAGACCAGCAATCGCCACCGCCGGCTTGATGGTCGAGCCCGGCGGGTACAGACCGCGCAGGACGCGGTTGAACAGCGGCCGGTCGATGGAGTCGCGCAGCTCGGAATAGGCCTTGAAGCTGATACCGGTGACGAACAGGTTCGGGTCGAAACTCGGCTGGCTGACCATCGCCAGTACTTCGCCGGTTTTCGGGTCCAGCGCCACCACCGCGCCACGACGACCGCCGAGTGCGGCTTCGGCGGCTTCCTGCAATTTGATGTCCAGGCTCAGGACGATGTCCTTGCCGGGAATCGGATCGGTACGCTTGAGCACGCGCAATACGCGGCCCCGAGCGTTGGTCTCGACTTCCTCGTAACCCACCTGACCGTGCAGCTCGGGCTCATAGAAACGCTCGATGCCGGTCTTGCCGATGTGGTGGGTGCCGCTGTAATTGACCGGGTCGAGCGACTTCAGCTCTTTCTCGTTGATTCGCCCCATGTAACCCACCGAGTGCGCAAAGTGCGCGCCCTGCGGGTAGTGACGAACCAACTGGGCGACCACTTCCACACCGGGCAGACGGAACTGGTTCACCGCGATCCGGGCGATCTGTTCTTCGGTCAGCTCAAACAGGATCGGCACCGGCTCGAACGGCCGGCGCCCCTGGCGCATGCGCTTCTCGAAGATCACCCGGTCCTCGGGCGTCAGCTCCAGCACTTCGACGATCACGTCGAGCACTTGCTGCCAGTCGCCGGAACGTTCGCGGGTCATGCTCAGGCTGAAGCTGGGCCGGTTATCGGCCACCACCACGCCATTGCGGTCGAAGATCAGCCCACGGGTGGGCGGAATCGGCTGCACATGGACGCGGTTGTTTTCCGACAGGGTCGAGTGGTACTCGTACTGAATCACCTGCAGGAAATACAGCCGCGCGATCAGCACACCAATCAGCGCCACCACCGCAATTGCCCCGAACACGACGCGGCCACGCACCAGACGGGCGTCTTTTTCGTGGTCCTTGATGCGGATCGGCTGGGACATGGGAGCAGAACTACTTGTGGTAAGGGTGGCCGGACAGAACTGTCCAGGCACGATACAGCTGTTCGCCGATCAGAATGCGCACCAGCGGGTGCGGCAACGTCAACGGCGACAACGACCAGCGCTGATCGGCCCGGGCACAGACTTCCGGCGCCAGCCCTTCGGGGCCGCCGACCATGAAATTCACCGTGCGCGAGTCCAGCCGCCAGCGATCGAGCTCGACCGCCAGCTGCTCGGTGCTCCAGGGCTTGCCGTGGACTTCGAGGGTGACAACGCGCTCGTTCGGCCCGACCTTGGCCAGCATGGCTTCGCCTTCCTGACGGATGAAGCGCGCCACGTCGGCGTTCTTGCCACGGGTGTTGAGCGGTATTTCCACCAGTTCCAGCGCCAGCTCGGACGGAAGACGCTTGGCATATTCATGCCAGCCTTCTTCCACCCACTTGGGCATGCGTGAACCGACGGCGATCAGTCGCAGTCGCACAGCGGTCCCTTATTGCTGGTCTTTGTTGAGCTTGGTGAAGTGCTCATGGGTGTTTTCCGGGCTGTGATGCGCGGCGCTGGCCGAACGGCTCTGCTCGGCACCGGCCCACAGGCGTTCCAGGTCATAGAACTGACGTGCCGAGGCGGTCATCATGTGCACGATGACATCATCCATATCCAGCAGTACCCAGTCGCTGTCGCCCTTGCCTTCTTCACCCAGCGGCTTGACGCCCTGAGCCTTGACCGCCTCGCGGACCTTATCCAGCATCGCGCCGATCTGGCGGTTGGACGTACCGGTAGCGATGATCATGAAGTCAGTGATGCTCTGCTTTTCACGAACGTCGATCACCTGGATGTCCTGGGCCTTGACGTCTTCCAGGGCCGCCACGGCAACCTTGACCAGCTCTTCGCCGGCCAGTACCACGCCGGTTTGAGCCTCTACTGGCAGCGGGGCGCTCTTGAACGTGCCTTTGCGCTTTACTTTAGTTACGTCTTTGTCAGTCATATAAAACTCGTTTTGCTCGTATGTTCGGGCGCTTCGATACACGCATTCACGTGCTTTGAAGCGCGCCCTTTTTCAGTTCGACGCACGGTAGAGACCGTGCGCATCGATGTAGGCCAGGACCGCGTCGGGCACCAGGAAACGTACCGACTTACCGCTGGCCAGCAGTTGACGGATCTGGGTGGCGGATACCGCGAGCGGCGTCTGCCAGACGAATGCAATCTGTCCGCTCGGCCCTTTGAGGGCCAGCGGGTCGCTCACCGAGCGCGCCGCCAGCAGGTTGCGCAAGGCATCCGGCGGTTCGCTGTCGGCATCCGGGCGTTGCAGCACCAGGATGTGGCAATGCTGGAGCAACTCTTCCCAGCGGTGCCAAGTGGGCAGGCCGCAAAATGCGTCCCAGCCCAAAAGTAGAAAAACCTGGTCTTGAACGGCCAGTTCGGCGCGCATCAATTCCAGGGTATCGATGGTGTAGGACGGTTTGTCCCGCTGCAATTCGCGGGCGTCCACCACCAGCGGTGCCACACCGGCCACCGCGCACTCGACCATCGCCAGACGGTCTTTGGCCGACACCTGCGGCATCCCCCGATGTGGCGGCCTGGCACTGGGTGTCAGGCGCAACTCATCAAGTGCCAGCGATTCGGCGACTTCCAGTGCACTGCGCAAATGGCCGATGTGCACCGGGTCGAACGTACCGCCCAGCATGCCAATGCGTCGAGGCGCAGGCTCGCTGGCGGTTACCGGGGCCGACGGCTTGAGGTCGCCCAAGTCAGACCGACGCCTGGCCGCGCAACTGGCCATCACCGACCACGATGTACTTCTCGCAGGTCAGTCCTTCGAGGCCCACCGGGCCGCGGGCGTGCAGCTTATCAGTAGAAATGCCAATCTCGGCACCCAATCCGTATTCGAAGCCATCGGCGAAGCACGTCGGCGTGTTGATCATCACTGACGACGAGTCGACTTCCGCCACGAAACGCCGGGTGTCCGCTAGGTTTTCGCTGACGATCGAATCGGTGTGATGGGAGCCGTACTTATTAATGTGCTCGATGGCCTGGTCCAGCCCGTCGACCACGCGGATCGAGAGGATCGGCGCCAGGTATTCGGTGTTCCAGTCTTCTTCAGTCGCGGCAACGGCATCGATGATCGCCCGGGTACGCTCGCAACCACGCAGTTCGACGCCTTTTTCGCGGAACTGGGCAGCCATCGGCGGCAGGAAATCTTTGGCAACGGTTTGATCCACCAGCAGCGTTTCCATCGCGCCGCAGATGCCATAGCGGTAAGTCTTGGCGTTGAACGCGATGCGCTGGGCTTTCGGCAGATCGGCGTGGGCACTGACGTACACGTGGCAGATGCCGTCCAGGTGCTTGATGACCGGCACGCGGGCATCGCGGCTGACCCGCTCGATCAGGCCGCGGCCGCCACGGGGCACGATGACGTCGACGTATTCAGGCATGGTGATCAGCGCGCCAACGGCAGCACGGTCGGTGGTTTCGACCACTTGCACGACGGCAGCCGGCAGATCGGCCTCGGCCAGACCGCGCTGGATGCAGGCGGCGATGGCATGGTTGGAATGAATCGCCTCGGAACCGCCACGCAGGATGGTCGCGTTACCGGACTTCAGGCACAGGCTGGCAGCATCGATAGTCACGTTCGGCCGCGACTCGTAAATGATCCCGATCACGCCCAGCGGCACGCGCATCTTGCCGACCTGGATGCCCGACGGCCGATAGCTCATGTCGCGGATCGCACCGACCGGGTCCGGCAGTGCTGCAACCTGACGCAGACCGACGATCATGCCGTCGATGCGCTCCGGGGTCAGCGCCAGACGTTCCAGCAGAGCCGGCTCCAGACCACTGGCGCGGCCGGCTGCCAGATCCAGCTCATTGGCGGCAGTCAGCTCGGCGCGTGCAGCGTCCAACGCATTGGCAGCAGCCTGCAAGGCGCGGTTTTTCTGCGCGGTGCTGGCACGGCCGATGACGCGGGAAGCTTCGCGGGCAGCGCGACCCAAACGGGTCATGTAGTCAAGAACGGACTCAGTCATTGTCTGTAGTGGTCTTTGAAGGTCTTGGTAAAGAGTAAAGCGGCAGATTATAGCTGTCGCGTCCCCCGACTAACAGCGGTGACGGGCGGATGGTCGAAATGGAGGGCAATTTGCCGACGTTCAGCCGTGATTAAGCTGCAAATTGTTATCATCACGACTCAATCAGCCCTGATAAACGCCGTTCATCATGTCCAACCTGACTGTTCGTGCGTCCACTGCGAGCCTGCCCACCGGGCTCCCGGACGCGTTTTTCGACCGCGACGCCCAACTGCTGGCCCGGGATTTATTGGGTAAAGTCATCCGTCACCGGGTCGGCGACCTGTGGCTCAGCGCCCGGATCATCGAAACCGAAGCGTATTACTTCGAAGAAAAAGGCAGCCACGCCTCCCTCGGTTACACAGAAAAACGTAAGGCTTTGTTTCTGGATGGCGGCCACATCTATATGTATTACGCCCGGGGCGGCGATTCCCTGAACTTCAGCGCCAAAGGTCCGGGCAATGCGGTGCTGATCAAATCCGCCTACCCGTGGGTCGATGAGTTGAGCGGGCCGGCGAGCCTGGCGCAGATGTTGTTGAACAACCCGGATGCTCAGGGCCGCCCTCGCCCGTCGCAAAAGCTGTGCGCCGGGCAAACGTTGCTGTGCAAGGCCATGGGCTTGAAAGTGCCGGCCTGGGACGCCAAGCGTTTCGATCATGAAGTGCTGCTGGTGGAAGATGTCGGCCCGCCGCCAAGCCACATCATCCAGACCACGCGACTGGGCATTCCCCATGGGCGCGATGAACATTTGATGTACCGCTTCGTGGATGCGGCTTACGCGCCATATTGCACGCGGAACCCGCTGCGACGGGGGCAGGTCGAAGGTCGCGACTACTTTTTGCTCACCTGAGCAATGAAGATCCAATGTGGGAGCGAGACCGGCTTGCCGGCGATAGCGGAGTGTCAGGCGACATCACCTTCGACTGAAACTCCGCGGTCTCGCTCCCACAGGGGTCCTGTAGTGTTTTGAAGAGTGCGTTCGGCCCGTGGGCCAATTGATTATTCGATGGAGTTGTTTTTATGGGCCCATGGCTCGATAGCGTGACCGGTTGGTTGACGGTCAACCCGCAATGGCTGGCCGCGGCGGTGTTCATAGTGGCCTTCGTCGAATGCCTGGCGATTGCCGGGCTGATCGTGCCCGGCACGGTGTTGCTGTTTGCCGTAGCAGTATTGGCCGGCAGTGGCGCGCTATCACTGAGCGAAACACTGCTGCTGGGATTCGTCGCCGGCGTGTTGGGCGACATCGTTTCGTACTTCGTCGGACGACATTTCCACCAGAACATCCGACGCCTGCCTGGACTACGCCATCATCCGGAATGGATCGCCGGGGCCGAGGCGTATTTCCAGCGCTATGGCATCGCCAGCCTGTTGGTCGGACGCTTCATCGGTCCGCTGCGACCCATGCTGCCGATGGTCGCCGGGATGTTCGACATGCCCTTCCCGCGCTTCGCCGCCGTCAGCCTGCTGGCCGCCGCCGGCTGGAGCGTCGCTTATCTGCTGCCCGGCTGGGCCACGGGCGCGGCGATTCGCTTGCCATTGCCGGAGGGCTTCTGGCCTGAAGCGGGAATCGTCGCCGGCAGTATCGCGGTGATGGTGGGCTTGAGCGTGACCAGCAGTCTGCGTCGACATCGCAAGGCGACGGTGCTGATTACGGGGATGAGTTTTCTGATTCTGGCGGGACTGTTTATCGGCTACCCGCACCTGAGCGCGCTCGATCAGGGGCTGATGACGCTGGTGCAGGAACACCGCAGCCCGATGCTCGATGAGGTGGCCGTCACCTTCACGCTGATCGGTGAGTTTCGCAACATGCTGATTTTCAGCACGCTGCTGACAGTTTTGCTGCTGCTCACCCGCCAATGGCGACAGGCAATTTTTGCCGGTAGTACGCTGCTTTGCACCGCACTCGGCAACACCTTCACCAAACAGTTTTTCGCCCGTGTACGCCCGGAAGTGCTGAGCGACCCGCTGACCAGCTACAGCATGCCGAGTGGTCACGCCTCCGGCTCCTTTGCGCTGTTTCTGACCCTTGCCGTTCTCGCCGGTCGCGGACAGCCGCCCCGGATGCGCCTGACGTGGCTGCTGGTCGGTTGCATACCTGCGCTGTCGATTGCGCTTTCGCGGGTGTACCTGGGCGCGCACTGGCCGACCGATGTGCTGGCTGGCGCAATGCTGGCGGCGTGCGTGTGTGCGGCGAGCCTGTGGCTGAGTCAGCGCCAGGCACCGCTCAACGCCATGCCGCCCAAAGTCTGGTGGTTGGTGCTGCCGGCGCTGGTGGCGCTGTTCGGGTTCTTTGCGTTGCGGCATTTGCCGCATGCGATGTTGAGATATGCCTATTGAAGGTCAAAAGATCGCAGCCTGCGGCAGCTCCTACAGGTGTACACCTTACCCGTGCAGGAGCTGCCGCAGGCTGCGATCTTTTAGCGTTCGTCAGGCGAACAACTCACCCTGCAACTCGTCCAGCAGCGCCTGAATCGCATCCAGTCGCTGCTGCGGGTCATCGAGTTGCAGCAGATCAATCTTGTCCACCTCGGCAAATGGCAACAGGTACGCCAGCTGATTGGCCAGTGACTGCTGCCCGGTGGCTTCGGTACCCATGTTCAACGCTTCGACCATCGGGTGTTCGGCCAGAGCCTTGAGCAGTGCGACCAGATCGGCGTCTTCATCCTGCAACGGTTGCTCTGGTTCGTCCTCCAACCACTCGACATCAGCGACGGTCAACTGATCGCGTTGAACCTCGGTGCGCAACACGTGGAATCGCCGGCCACCCTGAACCCGAATGCCCAGCAGTCCATTGTCCTGCTGCTTGAAATCGGTGATCAGCGCTTCACACCCCACCAGCGCATAACCCGCCGGAGCGATGCCGACTTCTTCGCCGTCGAGGATGCACACCACGCCGAAGCCGCCACCTTGTTTCATGCAGCGACCGATCATGTCCAGGTAGCGCGCCTCGAAGATCTGCAAGTCGAGGATGCAACCAGGAAACAGCACCGTGTTCAGCGGGAAAAGCGGCAAGCTCATAGACATTTCCTTACACCACCATCGACACCGCCAACGGCAGGAAAACCGCCGTGGCCACGCCCATCAGACTCATTGCCAGCGCCGCAAAGGCACCGCATTCTTCACTTTCCTGCATCGCCACCGCCGTGCCGACCGCGTGGGCGGTCATGCCCAGCGCCATACCGCGCGCCTCGGGACTGTGAACACCGAGCCGGGTCAACAGGCTCGGTCCGAAGATCGCCCCGATCACGCCGGTGATCAATACGAATACCGCCGCCAGCGCCGCAACACCACCGATCTGCTCGGCCACCAGCATGGCAATCGGCGACGTCACCGACTTCGGCGCCATGGTCATCAGGATCATGTGCTCGGCCCCGAACCACCAGCCCAGCAACACACCCATACTCGTGGCAACCACCCCGCCTATCACCAGCGTAGTAAATATCGGCCAGAACAACTGCCGAATCCGTCGCAGGTTGAGGTAAAGCGGCACGGCCAGCGCAACAGTGGCCGGGCCGAGCAGGATGCTGAGGATCTCGGTGCTCTTGCGGTACTCGGCGTAAGTCAGGCCGCAACCGACCAACACCCCGATCACCAGCAGCATGGACACCAGCACCGGCTGCAGAAAGATCCAGCGGGTTTTCTCGAACGCCGCCAGCACCAATTGATACGCGCCCAGGGTAACGCCGATGCCGAACAACGGATGGTGAATCACCGACGTCCAGGCGCCGTGCCAGTCAAGGATCATTGGCCGTCCTCAGGGTGAGCGTGACGCTTGATCATTCGCTGCATCAGCACGCCAGCAAACGCCAGGGACAGCAGCAACGACAGCACCAGCGCGCCGACAATGGCCCAGAAATCCGCCGCGATGTCGGCGGCGTAAACCATCACACCCACGGCCGGCGGCACCAGCAACAATGGCAGGTAGCGCAGCAGACTGCTGGCCGCCAGGTTCAGCGGTTCGCCGACCTGGCCGCGCGAAATCAGGTACACCAGCAGCAACAGCAGGCCAATGATCGGCCCGGGCAGCACCGGCAAAAACAAATGGTTGATGGCGGTGCCCAGCAATTGGAACAGCACCAGCCAGGTCAGGCCACGTAACAACATCCATCCTCTCCCGCAAAAAGTCGCTGGGCATTATAAGCATGCCGACGCTATAGACCGGCATTCGCCAAAAGCATGGTCGGTTGACCGGAGCAATTTGCCATGTTGATCTAAAGTGGTAATCCGGGAGGTCAAATCCCCCCACCTCAAAACTATAAAACCGATGAACCCAAGGAGAGTCTCAATGCTCTATGTTCCCGTTGCAGAGCTCAAAGATTATGTCGGCAAGGAACTTGGACGTTCCGAATGGCTCACCATCGATCAGGAGCGCATCAACCTGTTCGCCGAAGCCACAGGGGATTACCAGTTCATCCACGTCGACCCGGTCAAAGCCGCGCAAACGCCATTTGGCAGCACCATTGCACACGGTTTCCTGTCGCTGTCGCTGATCCCCAAACTGATGGAAGACATCCTGATCCTGCCTGAAGGGGCAAAGATGGTGGTCAACTATGGTCTGGATAGCGTGCGTTTCATCCAGCCAGTGAAGGTCAATTCCAGGGTTCGCCTCAAGGTCGACATGAACGAAGTCACCGAGAAGAAACCCGGCCAATGGCTGCTCAAAGCCACCGCCACCCTGGAAATCGAAGGCTCGGACAAACCGGCGTATATCGCCGAACCGCTGTCCCTCTGCTTCGTGTAAACCATCCCGGATGCGAAGCAGCTCATGCTGTTTCGCGCCCCCTCTCTATTTATAAGCCATAGAGCTGCGGCATACTCGGTCGCCTAATTGCCCGGATCCCGCTATGCGCTCACTTGCACTCCTCGCCTTGACCCTATTGCTCACCGCTTGCGGCGACGGCGAATCGCTGTTGCCTCCCGACGCCCGCCTGCCGGACGGCGGACGCTATCGCGGAGAACTGGTGGACGGTTTGCTGCAAGGCCAGGGCCGCGTCGATTACCCGAACGGCAGCTGGTACGCCGGCAGTTTCGACAAGGGCCAATGGCATGGCCAGGGCGAATGGCACGGCAGCAACGGCGAGGTTTATCGCGGGGAATTCAACCAGGGGCTGTTCGACGGCAAGGGCACGCTGACCACCAGCGGCAGCAGCTTCACCGGCAGTTTCAAGGCCGGTCGACGGGACGGTGAAGGCACCCTCAAAGAAGGCGGCATGACCTACCGCGGTGAATTCAAGGCCGATCAATATTCAGGGCTCGGTCGTCTGGAACTCGATGACGGCAGCTCGTATCAGGGCCAGTTCGCCCACGGCAAACCCAACGGTGAAGGCCAACGCGGCGATGCCAGCGGCAATCAGTTCACCGGGCATTTCAAAGACGGCCAGCTGGAAGGCAACGGGACATTCAACAGCGCCGATGGCGATATCTACGTCGGCGGTTTCAAGAACAATCAACTGCACGGCAAGGGCCGCTACGAAAATGCCGACGGCGATGTCTGGCTCGGTCAGTTCAAGGAAGGTTCGCTGAACGGCAAAGGCGAGATGATCGGCGCCGATGGCAGCCACTACACCGGCCAGTTCAGCGACTGGCGATTCACCGGCCAGGGCCGCTTGAACCTGCCTGATGGCAGTTTCTACATCGGCCAGTTCGACGGCGACAATTACAACGGCCGCGGCACGCTGGTGCTGACCGATGGCACGGTGTTGAGCGGCACCTGGATCAACGGCCAGCGAGTGCGCGACGCCGACGGCAAGCTGCTGCCCGATACCCTCGAACTCGGCTTGCTGGCCCAGGGCCGCCTGCTCGAAGACGCACTGGCCAACGTGCCCGCCTCGACCCCGGCGATCGAGCTGTACACCTTGACGGTTGGCGGCGATGGCAAGCAGAGCGTGTTCCTGCGCGAATCCGATTACGTCAGCAACATGCTCACCAGCCGCTTCGGCGCCTTCGGCCAGATCCGACTGGTGAACCATCGTGACCACCTCGTCGACCGCCCGATGGCCACCCGGGAAAACCTGCGCCGCGCGGCCCTGACCCTGGCCGAACGCAGCGGCCCGGAAGATTTGATCTTCATCTACATGACGAGCCACGGCACCAGCGAACACGAACTGGTGCTCGATCAGCCACGCATGGAACTGGCAGACCTGCCCGCCGACGAGCTCGCCGCAGTGCTCGCCCCGCTGAAAAACCGCGACAAGATCATCGTGATTTCGTCCTGCTACTCAGGCGGTTTCATCCCCGCACTGAAAGACGAGCGCACCCTGATCATGACCGCCTCGCGAGCGGACCGGGTGTCCTTCGGCTGCTCTGAAGAAGCCAACTTCACTTACTTTGGTGACGCCTTGTTCGCCCAGGCGCTGAACCAGACCGACGATCTGGAGCAAGCCTTCAAGCTGGCCAAGGCCACCGTGGCCGAGCGCGAACTGGCGGACGGCTTCGAAGCCTCCGAGCCGCAGATCTGGGCACCGAAAACCGTCCTCTCCCACTGGCTGCTGTTACGCAAACAGCAGGCACGAAAAGCACTACAAAGTGTCTCTATCAACAGCAAGGACGCAAAGAGCAACTAAGCTGAATAGTATCAAGGGGGAAACACTATGTACTTGACGCCTCAGCACGTATTGCTTGCCGGAGCTACCGGCTTGACCGGTGAGCATTTGCTTGATCGCCTGCTCAACGAGCCAACGATTTCACGGGTGCTGGCCCCCTCACGCCGGCCACTGGCCGAACACCCCCACCTTGAAAACCCGGTCGGCGACCCGGCGGTGTTTCTACCGCAATTGAACGGTCGCGTCGACATCGCCTACTGCTGCCTCGGCACCACGATCAAACAGGCTGGCTCGGAACAGGCGTTCCGCGCAGTCGACCTGGACATGGTGGTGGCCTTCGCCAAACGGGCGCGGGAAATGGGTGCGCGGCACCTGATCGTGATCAGTGCCCTAGGCGCTGATCGGAGATCCTCGATTTTCTACAACCGGGTCAAAGGCGAGATGGAATACGCATTGCGCGCGCAAGACTGGCCGCAGCTGACCATTTGCCGACCTTCGCTGTTGCTGGGCGATCGCCTTGAACCGCGCTTGACCGAACAATTCGCCGGTCCGTTGTCCCGCTTGATCCCCGGTAAATACCGCGGCATCGAAGCCTGCCACCTGGCCCGCGCCATGTGGCGACTGGCGCTGGAAGAGCAGGACGGGGTGCGGATTGTTGAGTCGGATGAGTTGCGTAAGCTTGGTAAATAAGATCAAAAGATCGCAGCCTTCGGCAGCTCCTACAGTGCAGCGTGCAGAACTGTAGGAGCTGCCGAAGGCTGCGATCCTTTGCTTTTTACAATCCGCCAGTCGCCTGAAAACTGACCCCGATCACCGTGAGCAACGACAACGGCAACAGCAGCGTGTCGAGCAACGCGCTGGCCGGCAGGTCGACGCCGGGATAACTCGGTGCTTCCGCGCCAAAGCGATCCATGGCGCAGCAACCGCCGTTCATGGCATACAAATCCAGCCGGGTTCCGGCGTACACCACCGGCGCCCCAGGTTTGGCGGCATCGAGCGTGCGCGCCGTGGCGCAGCCCGCCAATTGCAGCGCCAACACCATAATCAGCAGCTTATTCATCGCTGGTCAGATGGTGTTCGCCCCAACGCGGCAGCATATCCTGGGGAATGTTCAGCAGATTGAGAATCCGCGCCACGACGAAGTCGATCAGGTCATCGATGGTTTGCGGCTGATGATAGAAGCCCGGCGACGCCGGCAAAATCGTCACGCCCATGTTCGACAACTTGAGCATGTTCTCCAGATGGATGCTCGAATACGGCGCCTCGCGCGGCACCAGAATCAACTGGCGGCGCTCCTTCAACGTGACATCGGCGGCACGCTCGATCAGGTTGTTGCAGGCGCCCGTCGCGATGGCCGACAAAGTCCCGGTGGAACACGGCACCACCACCATCGCGGCTGGAGAACCAGAACCCGAGGCCACCGGCGACATCCAGTCTTCCTTGCCATACACACGAATCTGCCCAGCGGCAGCGCCGGTGTATTCCGTGAGGAAGGCCTGCATCATCTGGGTTTTCGGCGGCAACGAAACGTCGGTCTCGGTGGCCATGACCAGTTGCGCAGCCTTGGAGATCAGGAAGTGCACCTCGCGGTCTTCGCGTATCAGGCAGTCCAGCAGGCGCAAACCATACTGGGCGCCTGATGCGCCGGTCATCGCCAGCGTGATGCGTTCCGGGCCATTGTTCATTGCAGCGCCTCGGCGAGTTTGCCATGCAGGCCGCCGAAGCCGCCGTTGCTCATGATCACCACGTGGGTGCCGGGCTGGGCCTGGCTCTTCACGCGCTCGATGATGCCTTCCAGGGAATCGCTGACAATCGACGGCACCGTGCACAACGCAGCGGTCGCGCCCAGGTCCCAACCGAGGTTGGCCGGCGCGTACCAGATCACCTGATCGGCATCGACCACGCTTTCCGGCAAGCCGTCGCGGTGAGCGCCGAGCTTCATGGAGTTGGAGCGCGGCTCGATGATCGCGATCAACGGTGCGTCGCCGATGCGTTTGCGCAGGCCGTCGAGGGTGGTGGCGATGGCGGTCGGGTGGTGGGCGAAATCGTCATAGATGGTGATGCCACGGACTTCCGCGACTTTCTCCATCCGGCGCTTCACGCTTTTGAATGCACTCAGCGCAGCGATGCCCATCGACGGCACAACACCGACATGGCGCGCAGCCGCCAAGGTAGCCAGGGCGTTGGCGACGTTGTGCTGACCGGTCATGTCCCACTCGACCACGCCCTGTGCAACACCTTCAAACATCACTTCGAATGTCGAACCGTCTTCGCTCAGCAGTTTGACCTGCCACTGACCGCCGGCACCGGTGGTTTGCACCGGAGTCCAGCAGCCCATCTCGATGACGCGCTGCAACGCCGGTTCGGTGGTCGGATGGATCACCAGGCCTTCGCTCGGAATGGTCCGCACCAAGTGGTGGAACTGCCGCTCGATGGCGGGCAGATCGGGGAAGATGTCGGCGTGATCGTATTCCAGGTTGTTCAGGATCGCCGTGCGAGGGCGGTAGTGAACGAACTTGGAGCGCTTGTCGAAGAAGGCGCTGTCGTACTCGTCGGCTTCGATCACAAAGAACGGTGTGTCACCCAGACGCGCGGACACCGAGAAATTCTGCGGCACGCCGCCGATCAGGAAACCCGGGCTCATGCCCGCGTATTCCAGGACCCAGGCGAGCATGCTGCTGGTGGTGGTTTTGCCATGAGTGCCGGCGACGGCCAGCACCCAGCGACCTTGCAGCACGTGATCGGCCAGCCATTGCGGGCCGGAGACGTACGGCAGGCCTTTATTCAGGACGTATTCGACGGCCGGGTTGCCGCGGGACATGGCGTTGCCGACGACCACCAGGTCGGGGGCCGGATCGAGCTGCGCCGGGTCGTAGCCCTGGGTCAACTCAATACCCTGAGCCTCGAGTTGAGTGCTCATCGGCGGATAGACGTTGGCATCGGAGCCGGTCACGTGATGGCCCAGCTCTTTGGCCAGAACCGCCATCGAACCCATAAAAGTGCCGCAGATACCAAGAATATGAATGTGCATAGTCGACCTCGTAAAACATGGCCGCAGGTTAGCCTAGGGAGGCGAAAATCGCACCTTGTGTTTCGACTTGAGGACGCCATCGCGAGCAGGCTCGCTCCCACAGTGGATCAGCGGTGTTCACATAATGTGTGTTCGCTGAAGATCTATGTGGGAGCGAGCCTGCTCGCGAATGGCCGCGACACGGTTTACCGGGCAATCCCGTGTTTACGCAGCTTTCTATAAAGCGTGTTACGGCTGACACCGAGTTGTTCAGCCGTGTTAGTCATATGCCAACGCGTTTGCTCCAGCGCATTCAGCAACGCCAACCGCTCAGCATCATCCAGCGGATGCTCGGACGGCTCTTCAACGGCCACAACCGGAACCGGCCACGCCTGACGAATCATCGCCGGCAAATCCTCCAGCCCGATCCGCCCGCCATCACACAACGCCGCCAACGTGCGCAACACATTACGTAACTGCCGCACGTTTCCCGGCCAGGCAAAATCCAGCAACGCCTGCCGCGCCGGCCCGTCGATCAGCACCGTTTCCCCGCCCGCCTCTTCCGCCAGCAAAAAGTCGAGCAACTGGGATTTATCACTGCGATCACGCAACGCCGGCAACGCGACTTCCAGCCCGTTGAGCCGGTAATACAAATCCTCGCGGAAGCTGCCGTCCTGCACCCGCTCCAGTAAATTACGGTGAGTGGCGCTGATAATTCGTACGTTGACCGCCTCCGGTTCGCCACCAATCGGCACCACCTGACGATCTTCCAGCACCCTTAATAGCCGAGTCTGCAAGGCCAGCGGCATGTCACCGATTTCATCGAGGAACAACGTCCCGCCATCGGCCTGCTGCAACTTGCCGCGCATGCCTTCCTTGCGCGCGCCGGTGAAGCTGCCGCCGCGATAGCCGAACAACTCACTCTCGATCAGGCTTTCGGGGATGGCCGCGCAATTGAGCGCCACAAAGGCTTTTTCTGCCCGCTGACTGGCGTGATGCACGGCTTTGGCGAAGGCCTCTTTGCCAGACCCGGTTTCGCCATTGATCAGCAGCGGCACGTCCCGCTCGAAGACCCGCAGGGACTTGCGGAAATCCTCCTGCAACCCTGTGTCGCCCAGACAAATGCCCGACAGGCGCGAAGGTTCGGCATTCACCGGGCGTTGCACCACCGGCACCGGAATGCTGCGCGGCTGGCCCCGCAACACGGCAAACAGACTTCGCCCGTCACGGGTACGCAGCGGCCAACTGGCGCTGGCGTTGACGCTCGCACGGCCGAGCAACTCGTCCAGCGAGCAGTCGAAAAACGCTTCCACCGGTTTGCCCAACAGCCCGCCGCGAACGTGTCCCAGCAGGTTCAGCGCACTCTGGTTGACCGCGCGGATCCGCCCTTCCCCATCGAATGCCAGCAATCCTTCGCTGAACAGCCCCACGGATTCGGCCTGCAAATGAAAACGCAGCAACCATTGATTGTCGAAGTAACGCAGGAAATAGCAGCTCTCGATCATCTTCGCCGAAAGATTGACCAGGGCCATGGTGTGGAACTGACTCTGGCGCGAGACATCGTGCCGCGCCGAGGACACGTCGAGCACCGCCAACAGTTCGCCGTGCGGGTCGAACACCGGGCTCGCCGAGCAGGTCAGGCCGGTGTGGCGGCCGCGAAAGTGTTCGTCCTGGTGGATCGTCAGGGACTGACGCTCCACCAGACAAGTACCGATACCGTTGGTGCCTTCGCAGGCCTCGCTCCAGTCGGCGCCGAGCCAGAGGCCCGCGCGCTCGAAAATCTTCCGTTCGGCGGGGGCGGTGACACAGTTGAGGATTACACCGCGAGCGTCGGTCAACAGCACTGCGTGGCCGGTGCCGGAGAGTTGTTGATGCAGGCTGGCCATTTCGTTGCCGGCGATGTGCAGCACTTGCTGCAGGCGTTCGCGGCTTTCCAGGACACGACCATGTTCCAGCACCGTCGGCGCCATGGTCAGGGCCGGGTCGAGGTGATAGTCCTCAAGACAACGCAGCCAGGAACGGGCAATGGACGGATCGCTGCCGGGACCGTGCAGATGGGATTTTCCCTGGGTCACGGTCAACACTTGCTGGGCATGGCGACTCAAATGGTTGTCGTGCATTTCTTATTATTCTCCCCGAGCGGTTTACCCCGCCCATGTTGTGCCGAGCATCCTCCAGCCTGGCCTGCATTGCAATGCTGGCAAGACCGCCCGGTCACAGGCTGTGCCACAACCGGTACAAAATGTCACTAGGACTGTACCGAAAGCGTCACAGGCGCCGCCCGCCCGTCCGACAAAAATCACGCAAGACCTTGATTTGCCTGACCTGCAAGGCAGTGGCCCGACCTTTGCTCTACGCTTATAGCAAGCGCACATGCGCTCTCCGCAGGATCGGCACGAAAACTCGCCGAGCGGCGATCAGGCAAGGCAAAAACAGGCGAGGAAGCGGAGTGTAGGGGACCTACATGAGCATTCCGAGCCTGTTTTTAACGCAGCATGATCGTCGCGCAGGCAGTTTGCGTGCTGATCCTTATAAGTACAAAAGCCAAGGAGAAATATCATGCGTTACGCTCACCCCGGTACTGAAGGCGCTATCGTTTCGTTCAAGAGCAAATACGGTAACTACATCGGCGGCGAGTTCGTCGCGCCTGTCAAAGGTCAGTACTTCACCAATACCTCGCCAGTGAATGGCCAACCGATTGCCGAATTCCCGCGCTCCACGGCCGAAGACATCGACAAGGCTCTGGACGCTGCCCACGCGGCCGCCGATGCCTGGGGCGCCACGTCCGCCCAGGCGCGCTCGCTGGTGCTGCTGAAAATCGCCGACCGCATCGAACAGAACCTGGAAGTCCTGGCGATCACCGAGTCCTGGGACAACGGCAAAGCCGTGCGTGAAACCCTCAACGCCGACATCCCGCTGGCGGCGGACCATTTCCGCTACTTCGCTGGCTGCATTCGCGCCCAGGAAGGCAGCGCGGCCGAAATCGACGGCAACACCGTGGCGTATCACATTCATGAACCGCTGGGCGTGGTCGGGCAGATCATCCCATGGAACTTCCCGATCCTGATGGCCGCCTGGAAACTCGCCCCGGCCCTGGCTGCCGGTAACTGCGTCGTGCTCAAGCCTGCCGAGCAAACCCCGCTGGGCATTACCGTACTGATGGAGCTGATCGGCGACCTGCTGCCGCCGGGCGTGCTGAACGTGGTGCAAGGCTTCGGCAAAGAGGCCGGCGAAGCACTGGCCACCAGCAAACGCATCGCCAAGATCGCCTTCACCGGCTCGACCCCGGTCGGCTCGCACATCATGAAATGCGCTGCCGAAAACATCATCCCGTCCACCGTGGAGCTGGGTGGCAAGTCGCCAAACATCTTCTTCGAAGACATCATGCAAGCCGAACCGACCTTCATCGAAAAAGCTGCCGAAGGCCTGGTGCTGGCGTTCTTCAACCAGGGCGAAGTCTGCACCTGCCCTTCCCGTGCCTTGGTGCAGGAATCGATCTACGACGAGTTCATGAAAGTGGTCATGAACAAAGTCCTGCAAATCAAACGTGGCGACCCGCTGGACACCGACACCATGGTCGGCGCCCAGGCGTCCGAGCAGCAATTCGACAAAATCCTTTCGTACCTGGAAATCGCCAAGGGCGAAGGCGCCGAGCTGCTGACCGGCGGCAAGGTAGAAAAACTCGAGGGCAACCTGGCGACCGGCTATTACATCCAGCCGACCCTGCTCAAGGGCACCAATAAAATGCGTGTGTTCCAGGAAGAAATCTTTGGCCCGGTGGTGAGCATCACCACCTTCAAGGACGAAGCCGAAGCCCTGGCCATCGCCAACGACACCGAGTTCGGCCTGGGCGCCGGTCTCTGGACCCGCGACATCAACCGCGCCTACCGCATGGGCCGCGCCATCAAGGCCGGTCGTGTGTGGACCAACTGCTATCACCTGTACCCGGCGCACGCCGCGTTCGGTGGTTACAAAAAGTCCGGCGTCGGTCGTGAAACACACAAAATGATGCTCGATCACTATCAGCAGACCAAAAACCTGCTGGTGAGCTACGACATCAATCCGCTGGGCTTCTTCTAAACCTTGTAGGAGCGAGCCCACTCGCGATGGACGCAAGGGCACCGCGTGCGTCCAGACAGTCTTCGTCATCGTTGACGTCCTTCGCGAGCAAGCTCGCTCCTACAGGTCTTCGCGCCAACCCGGCAGCTACGCCGGTCAAAAACAATAAGAACAGGTGAACCCCTATGCCTAGCGATCAAGCCAGCGTGCAGCCGGCTACCTCCTCCGTCGACTTCGAAAAAGTCGGCTCCGATTATTTCCAGCAACGTGAACTGAAAAAAGGTGCGGCAGGCTGGGTCCTGCTGGTCGGCCTCGGTGTGGCCTACGTCATCTCCGGCGATTACGCCGGGTGGAACTTCGGCCTGGCCCAGGGTGGCTGGGGCGGCATGTTTCTCGCCACGTTGCTGATGGCAACCATGTACCTGTGCATGTGCTTTTCCCTGGCGGAACTGTCGTCCATGATCCCTACCGCCGGCGGCGGCTACGGTTTTGCCCGTAGCGCATTCGGGCCGTGGGGAGGGTTCCTGACCGGGACTGCGATCCTGATCGAATACGCCATCGCCCCGGCGGCGATCGCGGTGTTTATCGGTGCCTACTGCGAGTCTCTGTTCGGCATCGGTGGCTGGATGATTTACCTGGCGTTCTACATCATCTTTATTGCCATCCATATTTTCGGCGTCGGTGAAGCCCTCAAGCTTATGTTCGTCATCACCGCCATCGCCGCTCTGGCGCTGGGCGTGTTTCTGGTGGCGATGGTGCCGCACTTCAACGTCGCCAACCTGCTCGACATCCCGGTGACCGAAGCCAAGGGCGCCAGCAGCTTCCTGCCCTTCGGCTACGTCGGCGTGTGGGCGGCAATTCCCTATGCGATCTGGTTCTTCCTCGCTGTCGAAGGCGTACCGCTGGCAGCAGAAGAAACCAAAAACCCGAAACGCGACCTGCCCCGCGGGCTGATAGGCGCCATGCTGGTGCTGGTGAGCTTTGCCCTGCTGATTCTGGTGATCGGCCCGGGCGGTGCGGGCGCCAACGCCCTGCTGACCTCGGGCAACCCGCTGGTCGAAGCACTGAGCAAGGCCTATGGCGGCTCGACCTGGATGGGCCACTTCGTCAATCTGGTGGGTCTGGCTGGCCTGATCGCCAGTTTCTTCTCGATCATCTACGCCTACTCACGGCAGATCTTCGCGCTGTCCCGCGCCGGCTACCTGCCGCGCAAACTCTCCGAGACCAACAAAAGCAAGGCGCCTGTGCTGGCGTTGATCATTCCCGGCATCATCGGGTTCGGCTTGTCGCTGACCGGTCAGGGTGACTTGTTGATTCTGGTAGCGGTGTTCGGCGCAACCATCTCCTACGTCTTGATGATGGCGGCACACATCACGCTGCGCATTCGTCGCCCCAAAATGGATCGCCCATACCGCACGCCGGGCGGTGTCTTCACCTCGGGCGTCGCGCTGGTGCTGGCTTGCATCGCCGTGGTGGCAGGGTTTCTAGTGGACCCACGCGTGGTGATTGGCGCTGCGATCATCTATGGAGTGTTAATTGCTTACTTTGCCTTCTACAGTCGGCATCACTTGGTAGCAGGCACGCCCGAAGAAGAATTCGCGGCCATTCAGAATGCTGAAAAAGCCCTGCACTGACGGCCAGAAATCACGGCGCAGGCCTTGTCTGCGCCGTCACGGAGAATCTGTATGGCTAGTTTTGCTCACACTGTCGGCGTCCAGACCTACCGTTTCGACAGCCTCAAAGAGGTCATGGCCAAGGCCAGTCCGGCCCGCTCCGGGGACTTTCTGGCGGGTGTCGCTGCGCTCAATGATGGCGAACGGGTGGCCGCGCAGATGGCGCTGGCGAACATCCCGCTCACCCACTTCCTGCAGGAAGTATTGATTCCCTACGAAGCCGATGAAGTCACCCGACTGATCATCGACACTCACGATAAACAGGCCTTCGCGGTCGTCAGCCACCTCACTGTCGGCGGCTTTCGCGACTGGCTGCTCAGCGACGCCGCCGACGAACAGAGCCTGCGGGCCCTCGCCCCCGGCCTGACCCCGGAAATGGTCGCCGCCGTGTCGAAGATCATGCGCGTGCAGGATCTGGTGCTGGTGGCGCAGAAAATCCGCGTGGTCACTCAATTTCGCGGCACCATGGGCCTGCGCGGTCGGTTATCCACCCGCCTGCAACCCAACCACCCCACCGACGAGCCGGCCGGGATCGCCGCTAGCATTCTCGACGGCCTGCTGTACGGCAACGGTGACGCGATGATCGGCATCAACCCGGCCACCGACAGCATCGCCTCGATCTGCGCCATGCTGGAAATGCTCGACGCGATCATTCAGCGCTACGAGATTCCGACCCAGGCCTGCGTACTGACCCACGTCACCACGTCGATTGAAGCGGTGAATCGCGGTGTCCCACTGGACCTGGTGTTCCAGTCAATCGCCGGCACCGAAGCGGCCAACGCCAGTTTCGGTATCAACCTGAACGTGTTGCAGGAAGGCTACGACGCCGGTTTGAGCCTGAATCGCGGCACGCTGGGCCAGAACCTGATGTATTTCGAGACCGGCCAGGGCAGCGCCTTGTCGGCCAACGCCCACCACGGCATCGATCAACAGACCTGCGAAACCCGCGCCTACGCCGTGGCGCGACATTTCAAACCGTTTCTGGTGAACACCGTCGTAGGATTCATCGGCCCGGAATACCTCTACAACGGTAAGCAGATTATCCGTGCCGGCCTCGAAGACCACTTCTGCGGCAAGCTCCTTGGCGTGCCAATGGGCTGCGATATCTGTTACACCAACCACGCCGAAGCCGACCAGGACGACATGGACACCCTGCTGACCCTGCTGGGCGTGGCCGGGATCAACTTCATCATGGGCATCCCGGGCTCCGATGACATCATGCTCAACTACCAGACTACCTCGTTTCATGACGCGCTCTATGCCCGTCAGACCCTGGGTCTGAAACCCGCACCGGAGTTCGAACAGTGGCTGGCAAGAATGGGCATTTTCACCCAGGCGGACGGCAAGATTCACTTCGGCAACAACCTGCCGCCGGCGTTCCGCCAGGCCATGGCGCAATTGGGATGAGTGTTGTGATGGATAAACCACCTGTTGATCCACAAAACCCGTTGCTGGCCCTGCGCCGCCTGACCCCGGCGCGGATCGCCTTGGGCCGTACGGGCACCAGCATGCCAACCAGTGCGCAACTGGATTTCCAGTACGCCCACGCCCAGGCTCGGGATGCCGTGCATTTGCCATTCGATCATGCCGGGCTCAGCTCGCAACTGGCCGAGTGCGGGCGCGAAAGCTTGTTGCTGCACAGCGCGGCCAAGGATCGGGACAGTTATCTACAACGCCCCGATTTGGGGCGAAAGTTAAGTGATGAGTCGGCGCAGACCTTGCGCAATCATGCATCGGCCAATCCCGGCGGTGTCGACTTGGCGATTGTTGTCGCCGATGGCCTGTCGGCGCTGGCCGTTCATCGCCATACCCTGCCGTTTCTGACGCGGATGGAAGAACAGATTGAAGCTGAAGGCTGGTCGGTGTCGCCCGTGATTCTTATCGAGCAGGGCCGCGTTGCCGTGGCTGACGAGATCGGCGAGCTGCTGGGCGCAAAAATGGTGGTCATCCTGATCGGCGAACGCCCTGGCCTCAGCTCGCCAGACAGCCTGGGGTTATATTTCACCTACAATCCCAAGGTCGGCCTGACGGATGCTTACCGCAACTGCATCTCTAACGTTCGGCTCGAAGGCTTGAGTTACGGCATGGCGGCACACCGTTTGCTGTATCTGATGCGCGAAGCCTGTCGGCGGCAGTTGTCGGGCGTCAATCTGAAGGACGAAGCGCAGGTTCAGACACTCGAGTCGGACACAGGTGCGGACATGAAAGGTAATTTCCTACTGAGCCCGCCGGATGCCTGAACCGTTTCCGCATTGCGTTTCTGCCCGGGTTTCAGGCAGGATCGAAACACGGCTGCCCGAGTGAGAACCGTTCGCCGTCAGAGCACGTGAAGACAGCCACTTGAAGACGAGACCTATCGATGCGGATTATTCAAGCGACCCTCGAACACCTGGACCTGCTGACCCCGTTGTTCGTCAAATATCGCGAGTTTTATGGTTCCCTGCCGTATCCGGACTCGTCCCGGGCGTTCCTCGAGAAACGCCTGCGTCGCAAGGAGTCGGTGATCTACCTGGCGTTGCCCGATGACGACGACAGCAAACTGATGGGTTTCTGTCAGTTGTACCCGAGTTTTTCGTCGCTTTCCCTCAAGCGCGTGTGGATCCTCAACGACATCTACGTCGCCGAAGACGCCCGACGCCAGTTGGTCGCCGACAACCTGATCCGCACCGCGAAGAAAATGGCCAAGGAAACCAACGCCGTGCGCATGCGAGTTTCCACCAGCAGCAACAACGAAGTGGCGCAGAAAACCTATGAATCCATCGGGTTCAAGGAAGACACCGAATTCAAGAACTACGTGCTGCCGATCAGTGACGAATTGTAACGTCCCAGAAAGATCGCAGCCTTCTGCAGCCCCTGTAGGAACTGCCGAAGGCTGCGATCTGTTCCTGAAAACGCCACAACACCTCGAAATCCCCCGCTACAAACTCGACGCGCTTTTCACTTGTCCGCCCGTATAATGCCGACCGTTCCGGCTTGTAAGAAAAACTACACTCGTCTGTAGGCTTTCACGAAGTCATCCGCACAGGCCTGCCGAGTCGGGCCGTCACCACAGGTGCCCTCCATGGATTTCAACCCGCTCGACCTTATCCTGCATCTCGATGTTTACCTCGACTTGCTGGTGAACAACTACGGGCCATGGATCTACGCCATTCTGTTTCTGGTGATCTTCTGCGAAACCGGCCTGGTGGTGATGCCATTCCTTCCGGGTGATTCCCTGCTGTTCATCGCCGGCGCCGTCGCCGCCGGTGGCGGCATGGACCCGGTGCTGCTCGGCGGCCTGCTGATGCTGGCGGCCATCCTCGGCGACAGCACCAACTATGTGATCGGACGAACGGCGGGAGAAAAGCTCTTCAGCAACCCGAACTCGAAAATCTTCCGCCGCGACTACCTGCAGCAGACCCACGACTTCTACGACAAGCACGGCGGTAAAACCGTGACCCTGGCGCGCTTCCTGCCGATCATCCGCACCTTTGCACCGTTCGTCGCCGGCGTGGCGAAAATGCCCTATCCGCGTTTCTTTGCCTTCAGCGTTCTCGGCACGATCCTGTGGGTTGGCGGTCTGGTGACCCTCGGTTACTTCTTCGGCAACGTCCCGTTCATCAAGCAAAACCTGTCGCTGCTGGTGGTGGCCATCATCCTGCTGTCGCTGGTACCGATGATCATCGGCGTCGTCCGCAGCCGCTTTGGCAACGCCGCGTCCAAAGCCCACCCGCGCTGATTCGCGATGTGGTCCCTTAGCGCCTGGCGTCGCCGGCGCATCCTGGCCAGGCACCCGATTGCCGACGACATGTGGCAGCGAGTGCGCCATCACCTGAGTTTTCTCGATGGCATCAGTGCCGCCGAAGACCAGTGGCTGCGCGAAGCCTGCGTGCTGTTCCTCGAAGACAAACACCTGACGGCCCTGCCCGGCGTCGAACTTCATCAGGAACAGCGCCTGCTGCTCGCCGCCCAGGCTCAACTGCCGTTGCTGCACCTGGGCGATCTGAACTGGTATCAGGGTTTCCATGAAATCGTCCTCTACCCCGACGATTTCCTCAGCCCCCAGCGTCATCGTGATGCCAGCGGTGTCGAGCACGAATGGGACGGCGAACACAGCGGCGAAGCCTGGCAACAAGGCCCGATCATCCTCGCCTGGCCCGGCGTGATGGCCAGCGGCGGCTGGGAAGGCTACAACCTGGTGATCCACGAACTCGCGCATAAACTCGACATGCTCAACGGCGACGCCAACGGCCTGCCGCCGCTGCATGCCGACATGCGGGTCAGCGAATGGGCCAAGGTCATGCAAGAGGCCTACGATGACCTCGACGGGCAACTGGAGCGCAATCCAGATGCCGAAACCGCCATCGATCCATACGCGGCGGAAAACGCCGCCGAGTTCTTTGCCGTCACCAGCGAATATTTCTTCAGCGCCCCGGATTTGCTGCATGAGGCGTATCCTCGGGTCTATGAGCAGCTGAAGCTGTTTTACCGCCAGGACCCGCTGGCCCGGCTGCGGCAACTTCTGGCCGAAGACCCGGTCTATCAGGCACACGACTAAGGTCTACACGACCTCTGGTCCATAGCGTCGACGGCGGAATATGCCTATAATCGCCGCCACTTTTTGGTCAATCCGGCCAAGTGTTTTTGGTCAACTAACGGGGGCACCGCCCAATGAGCTACAGCAAGATTCCGGCTGGCAAAGACCTGCCGAACGACATCTACGTCGCGATCGAGATTCCGGCCAACCACGCGCCGATCAAATACGAAATCGACAAAGACAGCGATTGCCTGTTCGTTGACCGTTTCATGGCCACCCCGATGTTCTACCCGGCCAACTACGGTTTCATCCCGAACACCCTGGCCGACGACGGTGACCCCCTCGACGTACTGGTCGTGACCCCTTACCCGGTTGCCCCAGGTTCCGTGATCCGCGCTCGTCCGGTCGGCATCCTGCACATGACCGACGACGGCGGTGGCGATGCCAAAGTCATCGCAGTCCCACACGACAAGCTGTCCCAGCTGTACGTCGACGTGAAGGAATACACCGATCTGCCTCCTCTGCTGCTGGAACAGATCAAGCACTTCTTCGAGAACTACAAAGACCTCGAAAAAGGCAAATGGGTGAAGATCGAAGGTTGGGGCGACGCAGAAGCGGCCCGCGCCGAAATTCTGAAGTCGGTTGCCGCCTATAAAGGCTAATCGCCGCTTCTCACGAACGGCTATAACGAAGAACCCCGGTTGATCCGGGGTTTTTTGTGCCCGCTTGAAAGGCGGATTAAACGAAAGGTTTATTGGCTGGTCACAACGGTGTTTTCTTGTTTAATTTTTACCAAAGACGTCTTACATCAGGACTTAAAATTCCCCCGAAATTTGAACGGTTCGTTGAACCAAAGCCTTATGCCGTGCCGTTAGACTCGTGTTTATGAAAAAGAACAAATCCTGCGGTGCACGATTCAAAATGCTCCTCGAAGAGGCAAAAATCACGACTACGGGATTTGCCGAATTCCTGAACATTTCAAAACCACAAAACGTTCATAACTGGTACACCCGCGGCGTGCCCGACTACCGCATGGAAGATGTTGCCAGAAGACTGTCCGTGAATAGCGAATGGCTGAAAACCGGCGATGGGCCTAAAGATGCCAAAGAACTGCGTCTGCTCGACGCATCGGGCAACACCTTCGACGCCCAGTCGATCCGGGGCACCTATCGGGTCATCGAGCCAGTCGATATAGAACTGCCCTTTTACAAAGAAACGGTCATCACGCCCGGCGCTGACAAAACCCATGTCGTCAAAGACCCCAGCGAATCGATCCGCCTGCCTCGCAGCGATCTCGACTCCCTGGAAATCATTCATGCCGATGCCATCTGCGCCCGCATGGTCGGCAACAGCATGGCCGAAAAAATTGAAGACGGCTCCATCGTCGCCATTGATCGGGGGCTCACGCAAATTGTCGATGGAGAGATTTATGCCATCGAGCACGATGGTATGTTGCGCATCAAATACCTGAGCCGGGTACCGGGCAACGCGATACGTATGCGCAGCCACAACAGCGCCGAGTACCCGGATGAGGTTCTCAGACCTCCGCAAATCGAAGAACAAAACATCAGGGTGCTGGGATGGGTGTTCTGGTGGTCGACCCTGAACAAACGCAGGCCGCCGTTGCCGTTCCTGTAATACCGCAGAACATTCGTCACGGACACGCCTGCACCATAGGCATCACGCAATCCCTGTGGGCTTGCCCGCGAAAACGATGGAACATTCACCTTCAAAACCCGGATCGGCTACCCGGTCCCGAGCAACCTGATAGCTCTACCACGCACACCAAGCTGGGAATTCCCCAAAAAAATCAGTATGCTGCGCCCCACATTTGCGCATCGACCCGCTCCGTGGCTCTGATCGCACCGACAAGGCAGATCACTTTCTCGCCAAGTCCCACAGCCGGACGCAAGATCCGGGTGTACGTTTTGAAGGCTGGCGCGGTTTACCAAAAATGAACCAAGCCAGTCCCCGAGAAGCCGGCCACAAGCCGGCTTTTTAATGCCCGAAAATCCCCGCTCGCCCTACCCTACCGCCACCCAATGCTCATCCCCCAAGTCCCGAAAACTCTGCACCGGGGCTTCAAATCCTTTCACTTTGATCGGGCTCGGTTGCTCAAACTCTTGCAGCAACGCCTTGAAGTCACGTTTGCGATCGACGTCGGGCATCGGCACGGCGCTTAGCAGACGCTTGGTGTAGGGGTGTTGCGGGTTGTGCAGGACGTGGTCGCGGCGGCCGATTTCGACGATCTGTCCGCCGTACATGACGGCGACGCGATGGCAAATGCGCTCGACCACGGCCATGTCGTGGGAGATGAACAAGTAGCTGAGTTGATGCTGCTCACGCAGGTGTTCGAGCAGTTCAAGCACCTGGGCCTGGACCGACACATCGAGGGCCGACACGGATTCGTCGGCGATGATGACTTTCGGGTTAAGTGCCAGCGCTCGGGCGATGCAGATGCGCTGACGCTGACCACCGGAGAATTGATGGGGGTAGCGATACATCGCATCGGCGGGCATGTCGACCTGGTGCAACAATTCGGCAACGCGCTCCTGTCGGTGAACCAGCGGCAGTTGGTCGTGTATCAATAGTGGCTCACCGACCAGTTCGAGGATGTTTTTGCGTGGGTTCAGGGCCGCGTAGGGGTCCTGGAACACCATCTGGATATCGCGCCGCACAGCTTGCAGGTCGGCGCCGTGCAGGCCGTTGAGCTCTTTGCCGAACAATTGCACGCTGCCCTGATAAGCCAGCATGTTCATCAGCGCCTTGCCCGTGGTGGATTTGCCGCAGCCACTTTCTCCGACCAGTCCCAGGGTTTCGCCCTGGCGCAGTTCAAAGTTGACCCCTTCCACTGCGTGCACTTGCCTGTCTTCTTCGAACCAGCCCATTCGAACAGGAAAACGCACGGACAAATCGCGCACCTGCAAAATCACCGGTTGTTCACTGATGTCATCCGGTTTGCCGGCGGTGCCCAGGACCGGCACGGCCGACAGCAATTTGCGCGTGTAATCGGCCTGTGGCTGGGCGAACAATTGGCGCACCGGTGCCTGTTCTTCGGTGCGACCACGGTTCATGACGACCACCTTATCGGCCATTTCCGCGACCACGCCCATGTCATGGGTGATCATCAGCAAGCTCGTGCCGTACACCTGTTGCAGCTCGCGCATCAGTTCCAGAATCTGTGCCTGAATGGTCACGTCCAGCGCGGTGGTCGGCTCATCAGCGATCAGGACTTTAGGCCGGCACAGCATGGCCATCGCGATCATCACACGCTGACGCATGCCGCCGGACAGTTCATGCGGGTATTGCTGCAGGCGTTTTTCCACCTGCGGCATGCGCACCGATTCGAGCATTTCCCTGGCCCGCAGCCGCAAGGCCTGACGCCCCAGAGGCTCGTGGCGGCGCAAGGTTTCTTCCAACTGCTGGCCGACGGTCATCAGTGGGTTCAGCGAAGTCATCGGCTCCTGAAAAATCATACCGATCTGCTTGCCGCGCAGCAGCTGCAACTCGCTCTCGGCCACGCCGATCAAGTCGCGTCCGCCGAATGTGATTGCACCCTCCGCCACCCGAACGGACTTGGGCAACAGCCCCATGATCGCCAGCGAAGAAAGCGATTTGCCGCTGCCGGACTCTCCGGCGATGCACAGCGTCTGGCCCGGATACAGGTCGAAGTTCAGGTTATCGACCACGCGCAGTCCGGTTGCCCCCAGACCGACGTCAATGGACAAGTGCTGCACCGACAGAATCGGCTGGGAGGTCCTGTTACTCATCAAAGCTCCTCACGATTGAAGCGGCTTACGTCACGCAGCTCGCGATGAAAACACATCAGGCAAACACGATTTTCGGGAAGTAGAACGACACCACCCAGTTGGGCAGATCGACGATTTCGCTGATGCGCAAATCGCCGCACACCGAGCACAGCATGTAGGCCTGTTCCGCCGGCATACCGTGTTCACGGCAGAGCCAGTCGATGGTATTGCTGACGGCCTGACGGGCGGCTTGCATCAGGTCCGGCCCGATGCCGGTGAAGGCTTCGTAGCCTGCACTGTCGAGGTGACGGGTGACGGGGCCGGGCGTGCTGAAACGGGGGGTCGCTAGCGGCGTATTTTTGATCAGGTCGAGCTGCACGACCACGTCCATGGCACTTTCGATAGCGGTGCCACACACCTCGCCATCACCTTGCGCCGCGTGGGTATCGCCGATCGACAACAACGCGCCACTGACCTCCACCGGCAAGTACAACGTGGTGCCGGCGGACAAATCACGGATGTCCAGGTTGCCGCCGACCCGGCGCGGTGGAACCACCGAATGCAAACCGGCCTGCGCCGGAGCGAGGCCGATCGTACCGGCGAACGGTTTGAGCGGCACTTTGGCGAAATCGCTGAATGCTGCCGGGGTCAAGTTGAGTTTGTCGTAATGCCACAGGGTCAAGGCCGGGTCCTTGAACTGGTCTGCGAGCAAGCCGAACCCCGGAATGTTGGCGGTCCAGCCGAAACCGCTGGGCTTGAAGCTGTCGATGGTGATTTTCAGCACATCGCCCGGTTCGGCACCTTCGATGAAAATCGGCCCGGTGACCGGGTTGATCTTGTCGAACGGTACGTTCGCCACATCCCCCACCACAGAGGCGGGGGTGAAAAAGCCGTTGGACGAATCGAGGCAGCAGAATTCGAGCATTGAGCCCGGCGTAACCCGGGCGGTCGGTTCGATGCTGTTGTCCCAGCCGAAGTGGCTGTTGACGCTGTGAATGGTCTTGACCAGGCAGTTCTGGCACATAAGGAGAAATCTCCGAGTAAAAGGCCACGCCGCTTGGGCGTGGCGACAGGCTGTCGTCGAACAAGCCGACAGCGCTTTATTTGAGGTAGATGTACTCGTAGTTGACCGGCACGTGGACCGGATCGACGTACAGTGCGTCGGCGCCGCCCATGCGCGAGGAGCGCACGGTGAACCGCTGTTCGTTGAAGATCGGTACCCACGGCGCATCGGCCATCACGTCGATAAAGATCTTCTTCCACAGGGCGGCGCGTTCAGCCTGCTGTTCCGGTTTGGCCATGCTGTCGGCCTTTGAAGCCAGCCCATCCAGGGTCTTGTTGCAGTACAGCGCCCAATTCCAGCCACCGTCGACCGCGCCGTCACAGCCCAGAATCGGCCCGTAGAAGTTCGAAGGATCCGGGAAGTCGGCAATCCAGGCCATGCCACCGGACCACACCATTGGCGCCTGGTCCTTGGAGCTGCCGGCTGCGATCACGTTGGCTTGCGCCAGGGATTTGATCTGCACACGGACGCCGATCTTGGCCAGGTCTTGCTGGATGGCCTGGGCGATACGCGGCTGCGGATCGGTATTCATCACATACAGCTCAGTGTCGAAGCCCTTGGCAAAACCGGCGTCGGCCAGCAGCTTTTTCGCCGCTTCGACATCGTAGGCGTAGCCTTTGTAATCCTTGTCGTAACCCGGCATGGCCGGCGGCAGCGGTTGATTGGCCGGGACTGCGCGACCATTGATGATGCGCACGATGCGATCCTTGCTGATCGCCATGTTCACTGCCTGACGCACCTTGAGGTTGTCGAATGGCGGCAACGTGGTTTTCAAGGTCAGGTAGCCGGTTTGCAGCTGGTTACCGGTCACCACCAGGTTCTTGAACTTCGGATCGTTCTTGAATTCCAGGAACTTGGCCGGCGGTACGCCGTCGCCCGCGATATCGACTTCACCTTTTTGCAAACGTAGCAGGGCGACCATCGGGTCCTGGCCTACTTCGAAGGTGATGGTGTCCAGGTGCGGTACGCCCGCCTTGAAATAGTTCGGGTTCTTCTTGAATACGATCTGCTGTCCGAGTTTCCACTCCGCCAGGCTGTAGCCACCGGTGCCGACCGGATGTTTGCCGAAGTCGGCGCCCCACTTCTCGACTTCTTCCTTGGGCACGACAGAGGCAAAGTTGATCGCCATGATGTGCAAAAAGGTCGCGCTCGCCTGCTTCAGGGTGATTTTGACGGTGTAATCGTCGACGACTTCAATACCCGACAGATGTTCAGCCTTACCGGTCGACATGTCCTCGTAACCCACGATCGGGCTGAAGAAGCCCGCGCCCGGGCTTTGGGTTTTCGGGTTGACGGTGCGCTCCAGGGAATACTTGACGTCGCTGGCCTTGAGCTCACGTCCGTTCTGGAACTTCACACCTTTTTTCAGGGTAAAGGTGTAAACGGTACCGTCCTCGGAAATGCTGTAGTCCTGCGCCAGGTCCTTGACCAGCTCCGTGGTGCCGGCCTTGTAGTCCATCAGGCCATCGAACAGGCTTTTGATCATCGACCAGTTCTGCCAGTCATACCCGATGGCCGGGTCGAGTGTGGCCACGTCGTTTTGATAGGTAATGACTGCGTTGCCACCGTCTTTCGCATTTGGATCGATGTCATCGGCCAGAAGATTCCCGGCGAACAACGTGGCCGCGATGGCCAAGGATAGTGCTTTGCGATTCATGCTCCAGCCCCCTTACCTATGTTGATGTTTTTAGTGTTTTTTGATGTCGATACGCGGATCGACCCACGGGATCACCAGGTCGGCGACCAGATTTCCCAGAACGATTGCCACCGCCGAAACCGTGGTCACCCCGACGATCACTGGAATGTCCACTTGCTGGATGGCCTGCCAGGTCAGTTGCCCGATCCCCGGCCAGCCAAAGACCGACTCGACCACCACCAGCCCGCCCATGAAGATGCCGATGTCGATGCCGATCATCGGGATCACCGGCACGATGGCGTTGGGCAGTACATGCCGCAGGACCACGCGCATCCGGCTCAAGCCTTTGGCGCGCGCCGTGCGGATGAAGTCCTGATGCAGCACGTCGATCATCGAAGAGCGCACCATGCGCGAGTACCAGCCACTGCCGAGAATCCCCAGGGTCAGCGCCGGCAACAGCAGGTGCTCGAACCCGCCATACCCCCCCAGCGGAAACCAGCCCAACTGCACGGCGAAGAAGTACAGAAACGACATCGCGGCAATGAACTGCGGGGCCGACACGCCAATGAACGAGAGCGCCATGAGCGCCTTGTCGGCCCAACTGTCACGACGTAGCGCCGCGATCACCCCCAGGGTGATGCCAATCAGCAGCTCGAAACCGATACCGGCGGCCATCAGCTCCAGCGACGGTCGCAGGCGTGAACCGATCAGCTCCGTCACCGGGCTACGCTGGATATAGGAACGCCCCAGATCCCCCTGCACCAGGTTGCCCAGGTAGTTGGCGTATTGCTGATAGAACGGCAGATCCAGGCCCAACTGCGCGCGGATCCCGGCCACCACTTCCGGCGTGGCGCTGCGACCGGCGATTTGCCGCGCAGGGTCGGCCGGCAGCATGAACAGCAGCAAATAGGTGATGAAGGTCACGCCAAGCAGAATCAGCAGCGAATAGCCGACGCGACGACTGATGAAGGCGAACATTCAACGTCTCCCTTGCAGGGTAGGATCGAGTTCATCGCGCAGGGCATCGCCAACCAGGTTGAAGGCCAGCGACAGCAGGACGATGGCAATACCGGGAAAGAACACCAGCCACGGCGCGGAAGTGAAGTAGGTCTGGCTTTCGAAAATGATGTTGCCCCAGCTCGGCGTCGGTGGCTGAACGCCCACGCCCAGGTACGACAGCGTCGCTTCGAGCAACACCGTGGTGGAAATACCCAACGTGGCCCAGACCAGAATGGTCGGTAGCAAATGCGGAAGCAGGTGCGAAAACAGAATGCGCAGCGAACTGGCACCCAAGGTTCGCTCCACCGCCACAAAGTCACGGGCACTCAGGGCGATGGTTTCGGAGTAGATCACTCGGGCAATCTGCACCCAGTTGACCATGGCAATCACCAACGCAACGATCCACACACTGGGCTGGAAAATCGCCGACAAGGCAATCGCCAACAGCAATGCCGGGAACGCCATCATCAAGTCGGTAAAGCGCATCAGCGTGCTGCCGACCCAACCGCGCAAAAAGCCTGCGCTCAAGCCGACCAGCGTACCGATCAGAACAGCCAGGCCATTGGCGACCAGCCCGATGAACAGCGAGGTCCGCGCCCCATAGATCAAACGCGAAAGCAAATCGCGGCCCAGCAGATCGGTGCCCAGCCAGTACGGCATGTCCGGTGGCAGCGGAGCACCTTCCATCGACAAGCCTTCGACAAACTGCTCGGACGGGTCATGCGGGCTCATCCACGGCGCAAACAAAGCCAACAGCACGACTATCACGATGTACAACAGCGAAAGCGCCACCGCCGGGCGGCGAATCAAGGCATGCAACAGCTTCATTTTCGCCCTCCACTTTGCTGGAAGTGATCCGCAGCCATGTCCGCGCACAAGTCATCAAGACTGCGGTTCAGACGCATCGACAGACCGCGCAGGCGTTCATAGGCCTCGCGCTCGTCCAGATGGTGCTCGACCATCAACCGCGCCAATGCCTGGGCCAACTGTGGACGCGCACCGAGGCGTTGCTGCAGTGCATCAATGGTCCGTGCATCGGTGTCCAGTCGCTCACGCAGACCGACTGCCATCATCAATGTGGTGTAGACCGAACCTTGAGTAATCGGCTTGTTCAACAACGCGGTCGCGCCCAGCTCAATCGCTCGCTGGATTTGCGACAGGGTTTCGTGGGGGGTCAACGCCACGATTGGCATGTTGGCGTTGTTGAGTCGCTGTAAGGTTGCAGGGCTGGCGAAATGTTCCAGCTCGACGATGGCGGCAAAGCAGCCTTCGAGCGAATCATCCGCGTCCTCGAACAACGCCTGCGGCGTGATGCCCAGGCGTTGCAGACTTTTCTGCAGATTGGCCAGGGTGCGCGGCTCGCAGTCGATCAACAGCAATCGGCCATTTTCAAAGTCCGGGCGTTTGAGCAGGCTCATTTGACGATCCTCAGGCGGGGCGCTGGCGCATGTGTGCGCAGGCTTTGGAATTCACTCAGGTCGGTAGCGGTCAGGTAAGGATCGGCAGGCAGCGAGCGTGCCTCGCTGTGCAAGACAACGAAGCGCCCCTCGCGTAGTTCGGCGATATGGCACGGCTGGTTGCTGTGGTTATTGCGCGCAGAAATGTTCAATGTGCCGAGCACGCTATCCTGCGGATGTTCGTACAGGTACTTGCAGATTTCATGAGGTTCGTCGCTGCCACACTGGCTCAGCGCCTGGGCGAACAGATGCATGGCGACGTACATGCCGGTGTAGTAATGCGAGAACGGATGCGATCCATGCTGCAGGCGCTGCTGCTGACTGAAGGCTTGATCGACATCTTCAAAAAACGGCCCGCACGACAACAGACGCAGGCTGCGCATGTCGCCGACTTCAGTCAGTTCGGCTTCGGTCAAATTGCAACTCAACACCGGTAGCCCCAGACCGACGACGTGACACGCCGCGTCCAACTGATGCAAGAAAGCGTAAGAGGATTCACCAACCAGATTGTTGAGAATGAACGCCGGCCTTTCCGTCAGCAGCGTCTGGATCAGTTCACTGAAGTGGGTCGCGCCCAGGTGCACATACTTTTCCAGCACCACATGACCACCTGCCACTTCGAGCACTTCTCGGGCGACGCGGTTGCTTTCCCAGCCCCAGATGTAATTCGAGCCGATCAGCGCGGCGTGTGTGCCAAACGTCTGCAAGGCGTACCGTAACAAGGGGATCAGCGTCTGATTCGGGCAGCCACCCAGATAGAGCACATTCTCGCTGCTCTCGAACCCTTCATACGGACAGGCGTACCACAGCAGACTGGAGTTCTGCTCCAGATCCGGAATGATCTCCTTGCGACTGGCCGACGTTGTAGTGCCGAAAATGTGCCGGATGCCGGCTTGCATCAACTGAACCGAACCTTCGCTGTACTTGTGCAAAAAACCTTGCGGATTGATGTGGGTGGCCCGCAAGACAAAATCGTAACGGGCATAGCCATTGATTTCCGCAAGTGCGTGCCTGGCCCCGGCCAAGGCGTTTTGCCCCATGCGTTGATAGGTCCCGTCGGTCGAGAGCAACAGCCCAACCTCAATCGTGCGGCGCATTTTTTTCACTCCAAAAAAAAACCTGATCGACCAGGGGACTGGTCGATCAGGCTTCATTACCTGGCGCTCGGGCGCGTTATGTAGACAAGACTTAAAGGCCGGGGCCGGGCTTGCTCGTTTCTATATCTATGAAAGAAGCGTGCCATTTTTGCCTGACAGCCAAGACCGGGGCTTTGGGTAATGAGCCAAGGCTGCTGCAGCACCGGGTTGGGGCGCATCTCTGGCCGAGCGCTTCGCAACGGCGCACACACAATGTGACAAATTTGCGCTGGCTCTGCGAGTGATTCGCGGGCACGGGTGTAACGTTAGTTCCCGCGCGCTCATCGTCGCCGTCACCCGGATGCGGCAAAACGAGACAACCCCACGGACCCGGACACTGGTCTCACGGATAACTAAACCCCTTAACCAACGTCAACTCCCCCACCGCCCGCATCGGCACCAGAAAAGTCTCCATCTTTTCGTTAGGCGTCCCTTCCTCCGTAATCACTGACACCTGCGCAGTCGTCAGCGGCTGAACCGCCTCCTCCTGCCCATCCTCATCACTGCGATACCCACCCCCGAAATAATTCACATACACCAGGTACTGCCCCTTGATCGGCGCCGGCATGGCGAAAATTTCCGGGCCATACCCCGTCGTCACGTCAACATCCAGCGCCGCACCGTTGGGAGCAACGCGGTCGCCGTACCAGATGTGCGCGCCATCAGGCGTGATCAGGTGCAAATCCAGATCCGTGCCGTCGCTGTCCCAGGCCAGTAAAACGCGAAGTTTGGCCGGGGTAGCACCGCCGCTGGCGTTGAGAAATTGCGTGCGATGGCGTTGTTGGCCGTCGGGGCTGCGTACTTCGACGCTGTTGCTGCCATTGGGAAACGAGAACGGCCGATCAAAACGGCCGGAGGGATCAATCTTCAGCGGCATGCTGACGCCGTTGACGATCAACCGGCCCGGCTCACCGGACTTCGGTGTGGCTTTGATCTGACCGGTGATGCGCGCGGTGTTGGCCTGCCCCACCGGCGTGTTCACCGAGGAAGCCGGGTAGTTGACCGTCTGACGAAAGCTTTCACCTTCGCCCTCAGCCGCACCGGTGCGCCAGCCACCAACAGGCGTATCAAGTTTGACGGCGCTATCCGCGGCAAACGCCGTCGGCAAGACACAAAAAGAGCAAAGGAACAGGAAGACCTGTGGATAACGGAGTTTCATGGCCTATTCCAGCAAGAGGTGGCGGGCGAGCCCTTCGATGTAGGTTTCATCCTGGCCGTTGGGGTGTGCTTCGAAGGCCAGGTGCAGGTATTCGTGGGTCAGGTCGAGGCGGTCTTGCAGCGACAGCACGCCACGCACGTAGATGCGCTGGCGTTCGCGGTCGACATAGGGGCGGCCGAAGGCCAGGCGGCAGACGGCGAACGTGCTGACTTCGTTGTAGCCGACTTCGCTTTCGAGCTGTTGGCGCCAGCCGCGGCGTTGGCTTTGTAGCCAGTCCTGGGCGGCGGGCAGAGCTTTGCAGGAGGCGAGGGGGTTGTCCCAGCGGCTGAGGCTGGCGCGCGGGTAGGCGTGCAGCAGGATGGCGTCGTAGCGTTGGCCGGCGTTGGCTTGTTCGACGGCGTGCTGCCAGGAGAGTTTGTCCGGGCCGGGTTGGTCGGAGTGGTAGGTAACGGTGCTGCCAGCCAGGACGAGATCGCTGGTCCAGGCGGCGATGTTGCGCGATTCGGTCGTGGCCGGGCGTGGCGCAACGCGTTGGCGGCTGCTGCTGTCGTCGATGCTCAGGCAGTCACCGCTGCGGGTGGCGTTTTGCAGGAGATAGGTGCGGATGGCGATGGCCAGGGCTTTGGCGGCTTCCAAAGGTTCGGGCCGGGCTTCGCGCTGCAGGACACGGGCGACGTATTCTTCGCGGCCCAGACGGGCGATGAGTTTGTCCTTAAGTAAAAACAACTCGCCGTCGCTGTGGATATCGAGTTGGTTGCCGTTGGTGAACTCGACGCGGTAATCGCCCTGCATGGGGCCGGACGAAATAACACGATCCCCCGCCAAAACGCGCTCAATCGGATAACGGGAAAACAGTCCGACTTCGACGCAACGCCCCGCCTCCGTCGGCCAGTCAACCGGCAGCACAGACGCCAACGCCTCGCCGTAATTGCGCAGAACCATCTGACTGGTCCCCCGCCCGCCGGCCCAGATTGGCGTGCCATCTGCCAACCACCCGGCAAACCCGCCCTGGCGCGATGCAGGATCCTGATCCCCCAACCAGCTCCAGGTTTTCACCCGCAACCGGCCACCGAGTTCGCCCACGACATTGCCGTCAGCAGCATTCAACACCACGTCGAGCAACACACGCCGCGCCTGATCCTGCGCCGGCATCACGGCCAGCGCCTTCAACAACTCAGTCACTGAAACCCGTGTGGATGGTTGCAACGAAGGCAAGTCCAGCAACCACTCCGGCGCCTGTCGCGCTTGCCAATACTGGCGCCAGTCATCGCCAGAAATCCCCAATCGCGCAGGCTCGAAATACAACCCGCAAGACTTCACCAACGCCTGATCGCGCCCAATCTTGCCGCCCGCGGTGCAGCAATAAACTTCCTCTTTCGACTGCCCGCGACATTCATAAGCCGGCTCATGCGCGCCGGTATCCACCAGCCAGCCGTAGACAAACAACTTCCACACACTGCCCAACGGTGTCTGCAACTCAGAAGGCAACGGCTCACGAGAGATCACCTGAGTCCGACTCAAGGAAAGCAATTCACCCTTGAAGCCCAGACGCAGCGGCTCGTCCTGCGCTGTCGCCAGCGCGGGAATCAAGCAAAGCAGCCACCAGACCAGAGGCCGGGTCATATCAGTTGACCGTGACCTGGCCCAAGGCCGGTTTCTGTTCCTGAGCCTGATGCTGAGGCGCATAAACCTGGGTGAAGCGAACGGGCGGCAAGTTGAACTGACCCTTTTGCGAGAAGCGCACCAGATGACGCAGGCGCAATTCACCGCTCAGCGCATCCACCGGAATGGCATACGCCATTTGCCCCGGCTCGAAGCGGGCCTTCTCCAGCGCGGTCGGTTCGGTACCGGCCTTGCCCATGAGTTTGATGCCCCACGTGGTGCGCTCGACGTCACCGCCCGGTGGCAGCGGTACTTCGATCATCCCGTAGCGCAGCGGCTTGGTAGCTTTGCTGGTGATGATCACTTCGTCCAGATAGAGGCTGTCGCTGGACAACGGCTTGCTACCGACCGCTTCAAGCTTGAAGGTGAACGCTTCATCACCCGGCACCAGACGCGACAGGCGACGAGTGATGGTGACGGCCATCGGATCAACCAACGGCTGCCTGGTCTGGAAGCTCAACGCGGCCCGCAGCGGACGCTCTTGTGTCCCGGTCAGCGACAACGCTGCCGGTACGGGCACAGCACCCTGCCACGTCCAATACATCTCACCGGTATCACCGTGTTCTTTCTTCCAGCCTTCACCCGGTGCCAGTGCGATAGTGGGCGAGGCCTGCTCGATGCTGCGCTGCAACCAGGTCAACGCCAAGGCGCGTTCCAGAGTCGATTGCTGTGGCAGCAAACGCTGCAACAACGCTTGAGCGTGAGCCTGATCGAAGGCTTGCAACGACAGGTTCAACGCTTCGGCAAACGGTTGAGAGCTGACCGCCAAACGTTGCTGTGCATCGGCCAGTTGCCGGTTGAAAGCGTCCGGTGGATCAACCTTCGACTGCTTGGCCAAAGACGCGGTCAACGCACGAGCCGCAGCCAACCCGAGCGCCGAATCGGGATCGCTCATGACAATGCTGTCTTCACCATCCTCCATCAGGTTCGCCGCATTGCCCTCGCCCGCGTTCGCCAGATCGTCCATCAACCCGCTGATCAACGTGTTCACCGGCAATTGCATCTGCTTGGCGAACGACAGGATCAGCGCCCGCTGCAACAGCGGCGTGTTTTTGGCCTGCTTCGAGTAAACCTCCAGCACCCGCTGCCAATGCTCCGGCGGCAAGCTCAGTTCCAGCGCTTTGCTGGCGTGCCAGTCGGCGTAATAAGCATACGCGGTGAGGAACGCATCCGGCTCACCGTCCATGCCCCACCACGTGAAGCTCGCCGAAGGTCCGGCCATCTGCACCAGGCGTAGACGACTGTTTTGCATGATCAGGCGCAAGCGATCACGGATCTGCGGGTTCGATGACAAGGTCGGATACGCAATGCTCAGCGGCAGCAAACGACTGGCGGTCTGCTCGACGCCGCCGTACGGATAGCTCAGCAAATCATCAAGTGCCGAGCGGAACAGCGCTTGCGGACTGTCATCCAGGCGCAGGCGAATATCCGTGGCGTCCGCCGGCAAGGTCAGCGGCGTGTCACCGCTGGCCACGTCCAGATTTTGGCTTTGCGTGACTTGCCAACCTTCACCCGTCGCGGTCAGGCGCACGGCCAAGGCATCGGCGGTTTTACCGTCCTGCACCAGCTCGGCAGTCCACTCACCATTGGCCAATGCGAACGCTGGCAATGCGATGTAGTTGATGCCGTTGTTCAGCGTCACCGGCACGCGTTGTTCCGCGCCACCGTAGTGAATTACCAGCTCGGCCTTGACCGGGGTTTCGGCCTGACTGAAAGCAAACACACCAAGATCCGGTTTATCGCCAGTACGGAATCGGGTCGGGCCGCTCCACTTCAGGTACAGCGGTTTTTCCGAACGCAGGAACTGCTTCTTCTGCCCGACCTGACCGTCATCGGCGATGGCCCGGGCGGTAATGCGCCAGCGGGTCAGCGAGTCCGGCATCTTGAAGGTGAAGCGGGTTTTACCATTGGCGTCGGTCACCAACTCCGGTTGCCACGCGGCAGTGTCGACGTCTTCGCGACGCGGCCGCTCCAGCACTTTCACACCCCGCTCACTGCGGTTGGCTTTGCCCGGCGCGCCTGGACTTCCCGGCAATGCCACGTCATAGCTAATGAACGACAGACTGGCGCTGGTACGTACGTTGTTGCGGCGCGGGTGGTAGAAGAACTGGTCGATGGTCGGCGCGACTTCCGGTTGCAGTGCGTAGACCATTTCGTCGACCACGCTGACCGTCAGATGCGCAGGAATCGGCTTGCCGGCGAACTGGGTCGTGAGGTCCACGGACACGGTTTCGCCCGGTTGATACGCCTCTTTATCAGTCGCAATGTCCACGTCAATTTGCGGTGCGATGACCTTGATACCGGCGTTCTGGAAGCTGTACTGACCGCCCTTGGTGTAGAGCACCGAGAAGGTCAGGTTCGGCGCGAAATTGTCTTTCACCGGGATGCGCGCGCGGTATTGGGTGTCGCTGAGTTTTTCCATCTTCAGCCAGTCACCGCCCTTGGACAGCAGCGCAGTAGCCTCGACCTTGTCGCGCTCCAGCGACAGCAACGCATCGCTCACCGGCTCGGGGAAAGTGATCAATGCTAGCGCTTCGTCACCGGCCTTGTATTCGGGTTTATCAAGGACGATTTCCACGGTGCCGGGCACGGCTTTGACGCCGTCGCCAGTGACCGAATGGCCGGTGGCGCCGACCACGCGACCGTGGTCATCTTTCAAGGTCAGGTTGTAAGTGCCGGGACGCTCGAACGCCAGCGTGAAGCCTTTATCGGTTGCGGCAAGTTTGCCTTCGCCGGTGCTCTGATCTTCCAGACGCACCCAGCTGTAGCCGCTCGGTACAACCGCTTTGCTCTGCTCGCTGCCACCTTCGTTCAGGTAGCTGAACGCAACCTTGTCGCCCACCGCGCTGAACCGTTGAGGCGCGCTCAAACGGAAACTGGCGGCACCACGATCGATGAGGATTTCCTTGGTGGTCTTGACCCGATACGCCGCGCCATCGCTGGCAAAAACGGTGAGCATGTAGCGGCTCGGTTTCTCGGCGGCCGGCAGGTCGAGGGTCGCATTGCCCTTGGAATCGGTGGTCAGTTCGGCACTGGTCAGCTCCACCGGGAATTGCCCGAGGTATTGCAGTTCGTTGTCGACCATCGACAGTTGTTGCGCGCGCAGGCTCAGGCTCAACTTGGCGTTCGCCACCGGTTTACCGTCGGGGTACAGCAGCACCAGGCTGCCTTTGACCGGCTCGCCGGTGCGGTAATCCTGCTTGGCCAGGTTTAGCGATATTTCGAAGTGCGGCTTGATGTATTCGGCCACGCGAAAGGCGCTGCTGTAGGCCTGATCCTTGTAGCTGAAGCGCAGTTCATAACCACCGGCCACCGCGTTATCCGGTAACTGGAAACGACCTTGGGTGCCGGCCTTGGAATCGAGTTTCAGCACCAACGATTGCAGCGCCGTGCCGGTGGCGTCGAGCACGGTCACGTTGACGTCGGCGGCGGTCGGCAGCACCGAATCGCGAGCGTTCTTGAACTCACGACCGACGATTTTCAGCGACACCCAATCCCCCGGCCGATACAGCGGCCGGTCGGTGAACGCATAGAGTTTGGTGTCGTAGATTTCGCTGTCGTAATAAAAGTTTTCGGAGACAAACACACCACCCTCTTCGTCCTCGCCGATCACGAACGAACGCTCCGGGCTGACGTGTTTCAGACGCAGCAAACCATCGGTATCGGTGGCGCCGCTGCTCATCACGCCGAGGCCATCGGTCCACAGCACGTTGACCTTGGGCACCGAACTGCCTTCGTGTTTGCGCGCGGCCCAGACCACCAGTTCATCACCGGCAATTTTGCTCACGGCGACAGTGTTCGAGACGAAGACCATGGTGGTCGCGCGGTACTTGCCGATCAGCGCTTCCACCAAATACAAGCCCGGTTTCAGGTTGCCCAACGGGATGTAGACGTTACCCGGTGCGACGCTGACGAACTCGCTGGAAGAGCCCGCCAGGTTCACACCTGTCGGCGGCTGGATCGGTTTGGCTTGCCACAGCGGATAGCGGAATTGGCTGACCACCGGCAGGCCCGGAATCAAGGCGAATTGCGGCTGAGCGTCGTAGGGCGTTGGCGCGGCGATGGCGGTGCCCATCTTCAGTTCCGGCACTTCCTCGGTGACTTGTTTACGCGACTCGTAGGAAAACGCTCGCTGCATCACCCGACGGGATTTGCGATACCAGTTGTCCCACAGGTACGCGAGAGTGTTCGACAGGCCTTCGCCCTTGAACTGGCCATCGCTGACCACGCGGTGCAGGTTCTTCTGGCGCTTGAGGAAATCCAGCGGTTTGTCGATGCGATACACGCGAATGTCGGCGCCGCCGTAAGGCTCCATGCGAAACCGGCGATAGTCGCGGCCCGGCGCTTCGAGGCGAACCATGGCCAGCTCGTCACTGGCAAAACTGCTGTCCGCCAGCAGGAAAAAGCTTTCACCGGCGACCGGCGTGTAGCCGCTCGGCTCGACGGTGTCTTCAGCGTTGACCGCCGAAAAAGGCAGCACTAATACCAACAGCAGAGGCAGAAAACGCAGCATGCGGGCACCGGTCATTGGGAGAGAAAGTTCAGTCGATAGACGCCGATGAAGTTGGGGTTGGCTGCGTCGGGTATCCATCGGGTGTCCTTCCATGTCATGAGTTGCTGCAGGCTCGCGGAACGCATGCCGTTGTCTGTGGGGGTGGTGGTGCCGGTGTGATAGGCGATGTAGCGGCCCATCCAGATCATCAGGTGCTGGTCGTCGCCCTGATCGAAAAACATCAGGTCGCCGGGCCGGGCCTGGGCCAGATCGCGACCGACCAGATGACTGTTGAACTGAATCAGTTTGATCGCGTTGACGTACGGCCCGACCTTGCCGCCGCCCTGTTGCCATTGCTGGGCGAGGCCGCGCTGGGCGTCGCTCAATTGCAGCTCCGGCGGCAGGTAGCGGTTGGACAGGCCATTGCTGCGCAGCCATTTGTCGTCGTGGGCTTTCAGCGCTTCGTTGGCGGCAAAACGGACCAGCCCGGCGCAGTCCTGCTGGTACCAGCGCGGGCTCGGTCCCTGGGTCAGTTGTTCCTGGGCGATACGCACGAACCAGGCGCGGAACACCTGGGATTGCTGCACGTCGAGCGGCGGCGCCTCAGTGGCAAATACCCGACTGCCCAGCAACATCGCCAGCAGGCCGAGGCCTCGGATGAGTGCGGTCACAGGGCTTTCCATTCCAGCGGCAGCCATTGCCAATGGCCGTCCGGTTCACTGCCTTCCGGCAAGGTCAGGGCGTACTTGCCGTAGCCACCAAGCTTGCGCAGTTTCGGGATCAGGTAGGTTTGTGCGGCGTTGTAGAACACCGGTTCCATGTCCTGCTGCAGGCTGTCGAGGGTTTCCTGTTGCATCAGTTGCGCCATGGAGTCCGGGCCGAAGTAGACCGGCATCAGCAGGTCTTTCGGCACCACATCGGCCATCGGCGGAAAGCGTTTGTCGAGGGTGCCGAGGGCTTTGTCCACAAGCTTGTCGTCGAGGGAGAACAGCAGCGTCGAACCGTGGCGCGCAAGGCTCACACGCATGAACGCCTTACCAGTGATCGCGTCCGGTTGCTCGGCATCCTTGGCCGCATAAGGGCCGAAATTGGAGCTGACCTGACGCTGCCATTGGTGAGATTCGCCTTCCTGTTTCTCGACCACCGGGAACGCGTGCTCTTCAACATTGCCTTCGTAGGCACCCACCATCGAAGAGAACAAGTTTCCCAGATCGCCGTCGAGTTTTGCACTGTCCTTGTCGTTCAGACTGGCCACCAGCAGCGGCGTGTACAGCCGCGAATCGGCGTACCAACACAGGCCCGCTGCACCGGCCATGTGCTCAGTCAGAGCTTGGGCCACGGTTTCTTCGGCGCCGAGTTTTACCAGCAGCGGCTTCTGTTGTTCAGCGGCCAGTGGCAGGGCCACGCACGCACTGGCGCCCATCGGCATGGCTTGCCAGATCGGTTTGAAATCGAAGTCCGGCTGGTTGTCCAGTTCGTCCATGGCGAGGAAGCTGTGCCAGCCCTTGTCGTCCATGTCGAAGCGCAGACCGGCGAAGTTCGGGATGAAGCGCTGATACCCCATGGCCAGGACACTGGAATTGACCGAGAGGCGTTGCTTCACCTCAGGCGCACGCGGTTGCAGGCCGAAAGCCTCGGGGAACAGTTTGTCGCCGTTGAGCAACGCGGCAATGGCCACGGTCGAGACACTGCCCGGTTCTTCGGTCGAACCGCTGCCCGGATCGTAGAGTTTCGTCGGATTGGACAGCACCACCAGTTTGTCGCCATGAGAGGCGAACACCAGCGCCTTGCTGGCATTGTAGTTGAGTTGATAGAGCGCAACGTCGTCGGCGCCGACTTTCACATCGCCGATTTTGCTCAGCTGCGAATCATCCAGCGCGACTTTGGCCAGCGGCTCCAGCACCTTGGCCAGACCACCGCGATCCATCACCAACAGGAAATCCTTGAGCCGACCATCCGCCCCCCGCCACAGCGCCACATCCGCTGGCTGATCGAAAAGTTGTTCGATCAAGCTGTCCTGCAATTTCAGGTCATGTTCGTAAATGATCCGCCGCAGACTGCCGATCAGTCCGAGGCGATCAGCATGCGCTTCGTAATAGAAGACGAAATCTTCAGTCAGGGTTTCCTTGAGAAACGGCACCGCCAGCAAGTCCTTGGGCAATTGGCTCAGGGAGTGGGTTTCAAGCAAGCCATCCAGCCGGCTCATGCCCAGTTTGTCACTGGCCAACTCCGCTGGCGGCGCTTTGGGTTTGTGCATGAACCAGCCCAGCCCACCTGCCACACCAGCGACCAGGCACAGCCCGACCAGCAGCGCCGGCCAACGCCGGGAAGGTTTGGCTGCGGGTGCTTCGGCAGCCAGGGAAACAGTGTTATCGCTCATGTTTACAAAACCCAGTTCATCCGTGGTGCGGGATGCTCAATAGTTGAAAGTCTTGACCAGCAGCAGGTCACCGATCGCGCGCAGGGGCACGATGAAGGTCTCGCGTTTTTCGTCGACGGTGTTTTCGTTGAGCACCAGGTTGATCTGCGAGGTGATCACCTCGTTCTGGTTGCTGGTCTCCTCGAAGTTATAGCCGCCGCTGCCGAAGTTGCCCCAATAGTTCACGTAAACCAGATAGGTGCCATGCAGCGGCGCGGTCATGGTGAACATTTCCGGGCCGGGGCCGTCGACGCCGTCCGGGTCCAGCCCACCGCCGTTGCTCATCGCCGGGCGAGCCCAGAACGCGTGTTGGCCGTCGGGGGTAATGATGTGCAGGTCGAGTTCGGCCTTGGGATCGTCCCAGCCCAGCACCACGCGAATCCGTGCCGGGGTGCGCAGGTTGTTGGCTTCATAGAATTGAACGCGCTTGAGCGATTGGCCTTCGGAACTGCGCACTTCGACGCTGTTGGAGCCGGCGCCGAACGCGTACGGCCGGGCGAAACGCCCTTGGTCGTCGGTGTACAGGTTCACGGGATTGCCGTTGACCGCCAGGCTGTGGGGCGGTCGCAGCGTGCCGATGGCCTTGAGCTGGCCTTCGATCATCGTGCGATTGCGTTGTACGCCCCGGTCGATGGGTGGCGTGGGATAGGCGACTCGAGGGTTTTCAGTGCGGTCCAGCAGCCCGGAGTAACGCCAGCCGCCCACCGGTTCCGACAACTCGGCGGTCGGCTCGGCCCAGGCTGCGCTCGCGCAGGCCAGCCCCATCAGCACTAGAAGAAATGAACGCATGTGACGCCTCCTGCCATGCATAACGAAACCTTGCGCCTGATCCTCGGCGCGTTACAGATCCAAATACTGCGTTTCGTCAGAAAGACCCGTGACTGTTGGGTCGTAGAAGGCGCGAAGGTTAGCCATTCGGCGGTTTTTTAACAATCGGATACCTCTGAATTTGCGGCAGAAGTCACGCACATTCCGGGCGTGAGCCGAATAGCGATCTTATTCGACTCATAAAGTGAGCCGAATAAACCCCAACACTCCTCGGATACGCCAAACCTTTGTGGCGGGGGGCTTGCCCCCTCGCCACAAAGGTAGCGTTCGCGCCCACGATACAGTGGCCGAATGCCCCCGTTCATTTGCCCATAACCCCCATGTCTGCTAGTGTCGCGCCGGTTTAACGTCAACCGGAAATAGCCGCCATGGCCCGCAAAAAAGCTGCACTGGATTTCGAACAATCCCTCGCTGACCTGCAAACGCTGGTGGAGCGACTGGAGAACGGCGAACTGTCGCTGGAAGACTCGCTGACGGCTTTCGAGCAGGGCATCGGTCTGACCCGCGATTGCCAGGCGGCGCTGGCCCAGGCCGAGCAAAAGGTTCAGGTGTTGCTCGAGCGTGATGGCGAGCTGGCCGAGGAACCCTTCGACGCGGATCAGCCAGAATGATTGCAGCGTATTCGGCGACCAGCCAGGCCCGCGTCAACGCTGCACTGGAAACCCTGTTCAACGCGCCAAGCCCCGAGCTTGCGCGTCTGTACGAAGCCATGCGCTACAGCGTGATGAATGGCGGCAAACGGGTGCGCCCGCTGCTGGCCTACGCAGCCTGCGAAGCGCTGGGCGGCCAGGCTGAGCAAGCCAACGGCGCGGCGTGCGCGGTAGAGCTGATCCACGCCTATTCCCTGGTGCATGACGATTTGCCGGCGATGGACGACGACGATCTGCGTCGCGGCCAGCCAACGACCCACAAGAAATTCGACGAAGCCTGCGCGATTCTCGCCGGTGATGGTTTGCAGAGCCTGGCGTTCAGCGCCCTGCTCGACCCGCGCCTGAGCACGCTGGACGCTGAAATCCGTCTGCAAATGGTCAGCGCGCTGGCGTTGGCGGCGGGCCCGGCGGGCATGGTCGGCGGTCAGGCCATCGACCTCGGCTCGGTCGGCCTGAAGCTCGATCAAAAAGCCCTCGAATACATGCATCGGCACAAGACCGGCGCGTTGATCGAGGTCAGCGTCAAGCTCGGAGCCCTGGCCAGTGGCCGTGCCGAAAAGGACGAGCTGAAGTCCTTGCAGACTTATGCACAGGCCATCGGCCTGGCATTTCAGGTGCAGGACGACATTCTCGACGTCGAAAGCGATACCGAAACCCTCGGCAAACGCCAGGGCGCCGACATTGCTCGCGACAAGCCGACCTACCCGGCCCTGCTCGGCCTCGACGATGCCAAGGCCTACGCCCTGGAACTGCGCGATCAGGCCCTGCACGCGCTGCGACCGTTTGACGCGGCCGCCGAGCCGTTGCGTGACCTGGCCCGTTATATCGTCGACCGGCGCAGCTGACGGTGTATCCGCCAAGTTAAAACCAACGCGTGGGCAGGGGGCGATGCATCAGGTAAACTGCCGCATCTTTTATACCTATAACGATTCGCCTGATGCCCACGACGTTTCATGAGATTCCCCGCAAGCGCCCGACCACGCCCCTGCTCGACCGTGCCAACACGCCGGACGGCCTGCGCCGGTTAGGCGAAGCCGAGCTGGAAACCCTGGCCGATGAGTTGCGCCTGGAATTGCTCTACACGGTCGGTCAGACCGGCGGGCATTTCGGTGCCGGCCTGGGCGTCATCGAACTGACCATCGCGCTGCATTACGTCTTCGACACCCCGGACGACCGGCTGGTGTGGGACGTGGGTCATCAGGCCTATCCGCACAAAATCCTCACCGGCCGTCGCGAGCGCATGGGCACCCTGCGCCAGAAGGACGGCGTCGCAGCCTTCCCGCGTCGTTCCGAGAGCGAGTACGACACCTTTGGCGTCGGCCACTCCAGCACCTCGATCAGCGCAGCGCTGGGCATGGCGATTGCCGCCCGCCTGCAGAACAGTGATCGCAAGGCGATTGCCGTGATCGGCGACGGCGCACTGACTGCCGGCATGGCGTTCGAGGCGCTGAACCATGCGCCGGAAGTGAACGCCAACATGCTGGTGATCCTCAACGACAACGACATGTCGATCTCGCGCAACGTCGGCGGGCTGTCGAACTATCTGGCGAAGATTCTTTCCAGCCGTACTTACGCGAGCATGCGTGAAGGCAGCAAAAAGGTCCTGTCGCGCCTGCCCGGCGCCTGGGAAATCGCTCGTCGCACCGAAGAATACGCCAAGGGCATGCTGGTTCCCGGCACGCTGTTCGAAGAGCTGGGCTGGAACTACATCGGCCCGATCGATGGCCACGACCTGCCAACCCTGATCGCCACACTGCGCAACATGCGCGATCTGAAAGGCCCGCAGTTCCTGCACGTCGTCACCAAGAAAGGCAAAGGCTTCGCCCCGGCGGAAGTCGACCCGATCGGTTACCACGCGATCACCAAACTCGAACCCGTTGATGCGCCGGCCGCCGCGCCGAAGAAAGCCAGCGGGCCAAAGTATTCCGGCGTATTCGGTGAATGGCTGTGCGACATGGCCGCTTCTGATCCGCGCCTGGTCGGCATCACTCCGGCGATGAAAGAAGGCTCCGACCTGGTGGCCTTCAGCGAGCGTTTTCCGCTGCGCTACTTCGACGTGGCGATTGCCGAGCAACACGCCGTGACCCTCGCTGCCGGCATGGCCTGCGAAGGTGTGAAACCGGTGGTGGCGATCTATTCGACATTCCTGCAACGCGGTTACGACCAGCTTGTGCATGATGTGGCGGTGCAAAACCTCGACGTGCTGTTCGCCATCGACCGCGCCGGCCTGGTGGGCGAAGACGGCCCGACGCATGCGGGCAGCTTCGATCTGTCGTTCCTGCGTTGTATCCCCGGCTTGCTGGTGATGACGCCGAGCGATGAAAATGAACTGCGCAAGATGCTCACCACCGGCCACCTGTACAACGGCCCGGCGGCGGTGCGCTACCCGCGCGGCAATGGTCCGAACGCGACGATCGAGAAAGACCTGCAACCGATCGAAATCGGTAAAGGTGTGGTTCGTCGTCAGGGCAACAAAGTCGCCCTGCTGGTGTTCGGCGTGCAACTGGCCGAGGCGCTGAAAGTCGCCGAGACGCTGGATGCCACCGTGGTCGATATGCGCTTCGTCAAACCGCTCGATGAAGAACTGGTTCGCGAGATTGCCGGCAGCCACGAGTTGCTGGTGACCATCGAAGAGAACGCGATCATGGGCGGTGCCGGTGGCGCGGTCAGCGAGTTCCTCGCCCGCGAAAACATCCTCAAGTCGATGCTGCACCTGGGTTTGCCGGACAGCTACGTCGAGCACGCCAAGCCTGCGCAAATGCTGGCGGAGTGTGGGTTGGATGAGGCCGGGATCGAGGCTTCGGTTCGACAGCGCTTGCAACTATTGAATATCTAGCACTCCCCCCTGTAGGAGCTGCCGAAGGCTGCGATCTTTTGATCTTGATCTTCGGCAACTCCAAAATCTGAAAAAGCAAAATCAAAAGATCGCAGCCTTCGGCAGCGCCTACAGGAGGTTGTGTCGTAGCTGAATTCTCCTCGGATCATCCATGAAACTCTCCCCCCTCACCCTGACGCTGACCCTTCTGCCGTCCGGCCAACTCCTGGCCGACACCTTTGAACGCGACCAGGCCCTGAAGCTGCCCGATGTGCTGATCAGCGCCAACCGCCAGGTCGAAGCCCGCAACGACAGCAGCGCCGCCAACACCGTGTTCACCCGAGAAGACATCGGCCGTCTGCAACCGAGCAGCGTCACTGACCTGCTGAACCGTGTACCCGGCGTGCAAGTCGCGCCACTCGGTGGACGCGGCAGTCTGCCGGGCATTTACATTCGCGGCACCCAGTCGGCCCAAAGCCTGGTGCTGGTGGACGGTCAACGCATCGGCAACTCGACCTCCGGCGACAGTAACCTGCAACACATCAACATCGAGCAAGTCGAGCGCGTGGAAGTGCTGCGCGGTTCCCGATCGGTGATTTACGGCAGCGATGCGATTGGCGGAGTGATTCAGATCTTTACTCGTCGTGGCGGCGAACAAGGCCTGCAACCGCGCCTGCACGCGGGCTTTGGCAGCAACCAGACCTGGGAACGCAGCCTCGGGCTGTCTGGCGGCGATGAGAAGACCCGCTTAAACCTCGGCGCCAGCCTCGATGAAACCGCCGGGATCAATCGTACCCACGAGTCGTACCCGAGCGATGGCGATCACGATGAGTACCGCAACAAATCGATGAGTTTGAGCCTGAGTCATGCGCTCACTGATGACATCGAAATCGGCGCCAACCTGCTGGATAACCGTGGCAAAAGCGAATTCGACAATCCGTTCGGCCGCTTCGACATGGACACCTTCGAGTCGGTCCAGCAGCAGCCCTACAGCGATTTCGCCGTGAGTAGCGTCAGCAGTTACGTCGATGCACGCGTTAACGACATCTGGAAAACCCGAGTCGAGTTCGGCCACAGCGAAAACCGAGAGAAAACCCTCGATAAGCTCAGCGATGAGCGCAGCGTATTCAACACGTATCGCGACTCGGTTAACTGGCAGAACGACCTGACCCTCGACGAGCACAACAGCCTGATCCTCGGCGGCGACTGGTACGAAGACCGCATCAACAGCAGCACGTCGTTTGACGAGGACAGCCGCTGGAACCGTGCGGCGTTTATCCAGCATCGCTATCAGGCGGATAGTTTCTCCACGGAACTGGGCCTGCGCCGCGACCAAAACCAGCAGTTCGGTGGCCAGAACAGCTGGAGCGGCACCTTCACCCTGCCGGTGAACCCGGACAACGACCTGCTGTTGACCTACAGCGAAGGCTTTCGCGCACCGACGTTCAACGACTTGTACTACCCCAAATTCAGCAACCCGAATCTGGAGCCTGAAACCTCGAAAAGCTACGAACTGCAATGGCGCAGTCAGCTGACCGACAGCAGCCGCCTCGAAGCCTCGCTTTATCGTACGGATCTCAAAGACGCGATTATTTTCGGCAGTAACGACCGCCCGCAGAACGTCGCCACGGCGCGGATCAACGGATTTGAAGCGGCATTGAAGCAAGAACTGTTCGGCTGGCAGAGCAACCTTGGCGTGGCGATCATCGACCCACGGGATCGCGACAGCGGTCACACGCTGGCGCGTCGGGCGCGGCGCACCTTGAGCCTGGATCTGGATCGGCAGTTCGACCGGCTGGGCCTCGGCGCCAGTTGGCAGGCGGTCAGCAGCAGCTATGACGATGTGAACAATCAGCAGCCGCTGGGCGGGTATGCGCTGCTGGGGTTACGCAGCAGTTGGGCATTGAATCGTGAGATCAAGCTTGAACTGAAGGTCGATAACCTGCTGGACAAGGGTTATAGCCGGGCGCTGTACAGCCATGAGGGTAGTCAGTATGGGTATCGCGAGGAAGGTCGGGCGTGGATGTTTGGGGTGACCTGGACGCCAGAGATATAGCCACAGATTAGCGGTGTTTCGGCCGGCCTCATCGCGAGCAGGCTCGCTCCCACATTGGATCGGTGGGCGACACAAAACCCTGTGGGAACGAGCCGGCTCGCGAAGGCCGCGCCTCGGTCTTAGCGGTCCGGCGCGATCAAACGGCACAACCTGGCCGTCGCCTCGATCATCTGCCCACTCGGCCGCTCCAGTCCTTTGTCCGTCACCAACAACAATTGCCCCTGCACCACCGCTGCCACCTGCGGCCAGGCCTTCCACGCATCGAGCTGCGCCTGATCACTGGCCAGAATCACCTCGGGATTACGCTGCAACACCGCCTCCACGCTGACCTGCGGCGCGGGTAGCGTCTGGTCGGCAAAGACATTGCGCGCTCCGCACACCTCAAGTGCATCGCTGATGATCTGCTCGCCGCCAACGGTGTATAGCGGCCGATCCCAGACCTGATAAAACACCCGCAGCGGTTCGTCCCGTCGATAACGCTGGCGCAGTGAATCCAGCCGCTGACGCAGGCTTAACGCCAAAGACACGCCACGCTCCGGCCGGCCGAGCCGCTGGGCTATCGTCTCAATCTGCGCGGTGAGTTGTTCAAGGTTGTGAGGTTCGGCGATATAGGTGGGGATGTTCAATCGCTTGAGCTGTTCACGCTGCGCCGGGCCAACACTGCCGGGCCAGAGCAGCAATAAATCGGGTTTCAGGCTGAGCAATCGTTCCATGTCCAACTGGCCGTAGCGGCCAACCGAAGGAAGGTCTTTGAGTTCGGCGGGACGCTCACCGGCATCCAGTACCCCCACCAGCAGGTCGGCAGAGCCCAGCTCAACAACGATTTCAGAGAGAGACGGCGCCAGACTGACAACGCGCTCGACCGCTGTCACCGAACCACTGACGACCAGCAGCAAAACCACCAGCCATACACGCAGCATCAGCCGAGTTGACGCGGAATACGGTAGAGGTAGAACAGCACCGTGGTCGACAACGTCAGCAACACCAGCGGTACCGCTTCGAGGCCGACGAATACCGCCAGCGCACCGATCCAGGCGGGTAAACCAGCGGCCAGGAACGCCGTGCGGCGCTTGGCAGCCAGGGTGATCCAGGCGGCAGGTTCTTCAGAGGTGTCGAGGGCTTTCTGGGTGGCGATCAGTGCGTGTTTGTAGCCGCCGAAAAACTTCAGGCTGACAAACATCGACGCAACACCGGCGATGAACAACGGCATTGCCAGCACCGGCAGAATCGCCTCACTCTGGCCAAACACGCCGTTGATTACGAACAGCGGCAACAAGGCCAGCGCCAGGTATTGCCACCAGCTGAAGGACAATCGCCGCCGCACTTGACCGCGCGTCACGCCCGATCTGCCTCGCCTTGGTGCTCGTTGCCCATCATGTGGTCGAGCTTGCTGGCCTTGGTCGCCAGATACAGTTTGTTGTGCGGGTTGTGGCCCGTGTGCAACGGCACGCGCTCGGCGACCACAATGCCCATGTCGGTCAAGGCTTTGACCTTGCGCGGGTTGTTGGTCATCAGACGCAGGGATTTCACGCCCAGGTGCTCAAGCATCGGCAGGCACATGGCGTAGTCACGCTGGTCAGCGGCAAAGCCCAAACGCTCGTTGGCTTCAACGGTGTCGGCGCCGCCGTCCTGCAATTCATAGGCGCGGATCTTGTTCAGCAAGCCAATGCCACGGCCTTCCTGACGCAAGTACAGCAACACCCCTCGACCTTCACGGGCGATGGCCTGCAAGGCGGCCTCGAGTTGCGAGCCGCAGTCGCAACGCTGGCTGAACAAGGCATCGCCGGTCAGGCATTCTGAATGCAACCGGCCGAGTACCGGGGCACCGTCGGCAAACTCACCCAGGCTCAGCACGACGTGCTCGCGCCCGTTTTCCTCATCGAGAAAGCCGTGCATGGTGAATTGCGCAAAAGGCGTTGGCAGCTTGGAAGCGGCGACAAAAACGACAGGCACCGGTGTGCTCCTGATCTATAGGTACTGGAGATTCGCAGACGCGGCATTGTAACAGCACGTTCCGACAGACGCTTAGGCTGAATTATGGGGCATAACAATCTAAAAGTTTGATCTGCACCCCGCCCAAGCCCACCTGTGGGAGCGAGCCTGCTCGTGATTGCAGACTGTCAGCGAGCAGAAAGGTGACTGACACACCGCAATCGCGAGCAGGCTCGCTCCCACAACGGTCGTCGCCGGTCACAAGATTTGTGTTCAGTTCGAATCGAAGGGATAGGGCTGTTTCCAGCGCTCGAAAATCGGTTTCAACTGGCCGTTTTTCACCAACAGCTCCATACGCAGATCGAACAACGCCATCAGTTTACGAGCCTTGGGCGTATTGGCGAAGCACAGGTACAGCGGGATTTCGGCGATATGGGTGCGGCGGAACTGGGATGGATCCTTGGCCCGGCGGACCACGTATTCCACCTCGGTCAGCGCGTCGATGTAGTAGTCGGCGCGGTTGTGGGTGAGCATCGACAGAATACCGGTGCGCCGAACGACTTCGTTATAGCGGGTAACGTTGGGCAGGTAATTCTGGAAGTCGTAGCCTCGGACCCAGGCCAGTCGATAACTGCCCAGGGTCTGCGGAGTCGGCGCCGGATTACTGGCCAGCCCCAGGGCATAGATGTGATCCACATCGTAATTCCAGCGCGGATACAGCAGATCGCTGACTTCATCGCGATAGCCCCCGACACAGGCGTCCACTTCACCGCGCTGTGTCAGGCCGATGGCGCGAATGTACGGTTCGGTACGGATATCCAGTTTGACGCCGGCCGGCTCGAAGACTTCGCGCAACACATCCCAACCCAGACCATGACCATCGGCGGCGGTGTAGTCTTCCCAGTCTTCGCTGGCCAGATGAATCACCGACGGCGTCGTCACTGTATCCCCCGCCTGAGCGAGCGAGCAGAACACCGCGAAAACCATCACAGCCAACCAGAGTCGAGCCATCCTTAGTCCCCTGCTCCGCCACTCAGGCGAAAATCCATACCAGCCCCTGCATCGCCAACCACGCAAACACGCCGGCCAATACGTCGTCGAGCATGATCCCGACACCACCGTGTACATGCCGGTCGATCCAGTGAATCGGCCAAGGCTTGAGAATGTCGAAGAAGCGGAACACCAGGAAACCCGCCAGCAACCAGTACCAGCCTTCCGGCACCAGCCACAGGGTGATCCACATCCCGACCATTTCGTCCCAGACGATGCCTTCGTGGTCGTGTACCCGCAAATCATCAGCCACTTTGCCGCACAGCCAGAAGCCGAACAGCATGGTGATGCCCAGCATCAGCCAATAGCCCCAGTCGGGCAGCATCTGCCACAACGGAATAAAGGGTAGCGCAACTAACGAACCCCAGGTGCCCGGTGCCTTTGGCAAGGTGCCCGAGCCGAAGCCGAACGCCAGGAAATGCCATGGATTGCGCCAGACCGAAGGCGGTACGAATTCCGCCGGGACCTGTTTGGGATGATCTGTCACGGTGTCTCCCGAAAATGTTGATAGCCCCGGGTTTGCGGGGTGATGTCTTGTCCATCGGCATCCAGCAGCACGACGCCCTGCCCTGCCACCACTCGCCCGATCACATGGATCGGCCAACCGTCGGCCACCAATGGCGACAACTCGACGGACGGTAAGGTGAAGGCCAGTACGTAATCGTCACCACCACTCAGGGCGGCAGCTTCCGCGCCCGGTTGACCAAGGAAGGCCACTAAAGCCTTCGACAGCGGCAATCGGTCCCGTTCAACCTCAACACCGACCTGCGAGGCGAGTGCGATATGCCCGCAATCGGCGAGCAGACCGTCGGAGATATCCAGCGCCGAAGTGGCTTTACCACGCAGCGCCTGACCCAACGCGAGTTGCGGTTGTGGCGCCCAGTAATGCGCCAGCAGCGGATCGGCGATGGCCGGCTCAGCCGTGCGCTGCCCGAGTACCAGTGGCAAGGCGCCAGCGGCATTGCCCAGCTCACCGCCGACACACAGCAAGTCGCCTGGCTGCGCACCGCTGCGGGTCAGCGCCATACCGCCCGGCACACGACCGAACACGGTCATGGTCAGGCTCAATGGCCCACGGGTGGTATCGCCGCCCACCAGCGCCACGCCGCAACGCTGCGCCATGAGGTTCAAACCACGGGCGTAGGCTTCCAGCCAATCGGCGGTCACCGTCGGCAAGGTCAGGGCAAGGGTAAAGGCAACGGGCGTGGCGCCCATGGCAGCCAGGTCGCTGACAGCCACGGCCAGCGAGCGCTGACCGAGCAGAAACGAGTCGCAAGGATCTGCGAAATGCACACCGGCAACCAGCGTGTCGGTGGAAATTGCCAGCTGTTCCCCAGGGGGAACCGCCAGCAAGGCGCAGTCATCGCCGATCCCGAGGGCAACGCCTTCGCCGCCCTGCGCACAAGGCGCGGCGGCGAAGAAATTGCGGATCAGCTCAAACTCGCCCATTGGGTGTCCTGTCTCACCAATACTGTTCATTTTTTAGCGGCGTCTGGTGTCGCCATACTGCGTTGCCGCTCCTCGCCATAGCCAGCTATGACTCGTCGCGGCGCCTTGTCTGGCAACACCAGCCACTCGCTAAAAAACGAACGTATCGGCGAGACAGGACACTGCAAGCGCAAATCAGCGCTTGAACGCCTTCACTTCAGCTTCACGCAGACGCGGGGCCAGCTTGTCGAGTACACCGTTGACGAACTTGTGGCCGTCGGTGGAACCGAAGACCTTGGCCAGCTCGATACCTTCGTTGATCACAACGCGGTACGGCACATCGACGCGCTTGAGCAGCTCCCAGGTGGACAGGCGCAGAACCGCCAGTTCAACCGGGTCCAGCTCTTCAATGGTGATGTCCAGGCACGGCGTCAGGGCAGCGTCGATCTCAGGCTTGTGGGCCGGAACGCCGTGCAGGATGTCGTGGAAGTACGCGGCATCGACATCACTGAAATCGTTATCGACCCGGAACTGCGCTTCGATCTCGTTCAAAGATTGCTTGGCCATGTGCCACTGGTACAGCGCCTGAGTCGCGAGCTGACGGGCTTCGCGACGCTTGACGCTTTTCGATGGCTTGCCGGCATCCGCAGGCTTTGGATCGCGCGGGTTGAAACGATCGCTATCGTCGCTAATCACTTGGCCTCCAACTGCGCCAGCAGGCTGACCATTTCCAGAGCGGACAGGGCAGCTTCAGCACCTTTGTTGCCGGCCTTGGTGCCGGAACGTTCGATGGCTTGCTCGATGGAATCAACGGTCAACACGCCGAAAGCGACCGGTACGCCGAACTCCATGGACACCTGGGCCAGGCCCTTGGTGCATTCGCCCGCCACGTATTCGAAGTGCGGAGTACCGCCACGAATGACCGCGCCCAAGGCGATGATTGCTGCGTATTCACCCTTCTGAGCGACTTTCTGCGCAACCAGCGGGATTTCGAAGGCGCCAGGCGCACGGATGATGGTGATGTCGCTTTCGCTCACGCCATGGCGAACCAGGGCATCAACTGCACCGCTGACCAGGCTTTCAACCACGAAGCTGTTGAAACGGCCTACTACCAGAGCGTAGCGGCCTTTAGGGGCGATGAAGGTACCTTCGATGGTCTTCAGGGTCATTCGTTAGTTCTCTTAAAGAGCCGGGACGCGTTTTCTACGCATCCCTCAGTGGTATTTGAACCGCGAATACAGGGCCGGGAACAACCGGTCATTATTCGGAGGGCACGTATTCTACAACTTCCAGATCGAAACCGGATATCGCATTAAATTTCATCGGCGCAGACATCAGGCGCATTTTGCGCACGCCCAGGTCCCGAAGGATCTGCGAACCGGCACCGACGATGCTGTAGGTGGTCGGTTTTTTCACCGGTGCGTGCTCCGCGGTTTCACGGATGTGTGCCAGCAACACGTCGCCATCGAGCGGGTGACCGAGCAACAGCACCACGCCACTGCCGGCCTCGGCGACCGCAGCCATGGCGGCGCGCAGGCTCCAGCGGCCAGGTTGTTTGACCATCAACAGGTCGCGCAGGGGGTCCATGTTGTGTACGCGAACCAGGGTCGGCTCTTCGGCGCACACGGTGCCCAGGGTCAGGGCCATGTGCACGTCGCCTTCCACGGAGTCACGATAGGTCACCAGGTTGAATTGGCCCAGTTCGCTGTCCAGCGGCTGCTCGGCAATCCGCTGAACGGTACGTTCGTGGATCATCCGGTAGTGGATCAGGTCGGCGATGGTGCCGATCTTGATGTTGTGTTCGGCAGCGAACGCTTCCAGCTCGGCACGACGGGACATGGTGCCATCGTCGTTCATCACTTCGCAGATCACACCGCTCGGCTCGAAACCGGCCATGCGCGCCAGGTCGCAAGCGGCTTCGGTATGGCCGGCGCGGGCCAGGGTGCCACCGGGCTGGGCCATCAGCGGGAAGATGTGGCCAGGGCTGACGATGTCTTCAGCCTTGGCATCCTTCGCGGCGGCGGCCTGCACAGTGCGGGCGCGGTCGGCGGCGGAGATGCCGGTGGTCACACCGGTCGTGGCTTCGATGGACACGGTGAACTTGGTGCCGAAACCGGAACCGTTGCGCGGCGCCATCAGCGGCAGCTTGAGCAGTTCGCAACGCTCGCGGCTCATCGGCATGCAGATCAGGCCGCGGGCGTGCTTGGCCATGAAGTTGATGTGTTCGGCCTTGCAGCACTCGGCGGCCATGATCAGGTCGCCTTCGTTCTCGCGGTCTTCGTCATCCATGAGGATGACCATCTTGCCTTGGCGGATGTCTTCAACCAGTTCTTCGATGCTATTGAGCGCCACAAGGCACCCCCCTTCTTTCAAAATTGAGTTTCAGGAATTGAGGTAGCCGTTCTCGGCCAGAAAGCTTTCGGTGATGTTACTGGACGTTGGCTCTGCGGCTTTATCGCCTAAAAGCAGGCGCTCCAGATAACGGGCAAGCAAGTCGACTTCAAGATTCACTCGGCGACCTGGCTGGTACGACGCCATGATGGTTTCGCTCAGGGTGTGGGGAATGATCGTCAGCAAGAACTCGGCGCCATCGACCGCGTTCACCGTCAGGCTGGTGCCGTCGACGGTGATCGAGCCTTTATGGGCGATGTACTTCGCCAGTTCTTTCGGAGCGCGGATGCGGAATTCCACCGCACGCGCGTTTTCGGTACGGGCAACCACTTCGCCCACGCCGTCGACGTGACCGCTGACCAGATGCCCGCCGAGGCGAGTGGTCGGGGTCAGGGCTTTTTCCAGGTTGACCGGGCTGCCGCTTTTGAGGTCGTTCATCGCGGTGCAGTCGAGGGTTTCGCGACTGACGTCCGCCGCAAAACCATTGCCTGGCAGTTCAACCGCAGTCAGGCACACGCCGTTGACCGCGATGCTGTCGCCCAGTTTGACGTCGCTCAGATCGAGCTTGCCGGTTTCTACGTAGACCCGCACATCTCCGCCTTTTGGGGTCAATGCACGAATACTGCCGATGGATTCGATGATGCCGGTAAACATGGAGTCCTCCTCGAGAACAGGGCCTTCGCGTGGCGCAGGCCGGGAATTATACGCTCGCCGTCGGCGCAGGAATGGCAATGACTCGCCAGTCATCGCCAACCGCACGGATTTCAGTGATTTTGAGCTCGGGCGCGTCTTTCATCTGCGCCAGCGGCCAGTCCAGCAAGGGGCGGGCCGATGAACCGAGGAACTTGCCGGCGATGAAAATCTGGAACTCATCCACCAAGCCTTGCTGAGCAAAAGCCCCCGCCAGACGCGGACCGGCCTCGACCAGCACTTCGTTGACGCCACGGTTGGCGAGTTCGACCAGCAGCTTGCGCAGGTCTACCAGACCATCCTCGCCCGCCACAATCAGGCATTCCGGGCCGTTGGCGTATTGCTCTTCAATCGCCATGCACGTGGCGACCAGTGCCGGGCCGGCCTTGAAGAATGGCGCGTCCAGCGGCACTCGCAGACGGCCGTCGATCAGCACGCGCAGCGGCGGACGGCTCATGGCCAGGGCGGTTTGCTCGGCGTCCAGGCCTAATTCGTCAGCGCGAACGGTCAAACGAGCGTTGTCGGCCAGCACCGTATCGGCACCAGTCAGCACCACGCTGGCCTGGGCGCGCAGGCGCTGTACCGCCGAACGCGCCGCGGTGCCGGTGATCCATTGGCTTTCGCCGCTTTCCATCGCCGTGCGGCCGTCCAGGCTCATGGCCAGCTTGACCCGCACGAACGGCAAGCCGTGTTCCATGCGCTTGAGGAAACCTTCGTTGAGCTTGCGCGCCTCGCCTTCCAGTACACCGCTTTCGATGGCAATGCCGGCCTGAGCCAAGCGTTGCATGCCACGGCCGGCAACCGATGGGTTGGGATCCTGCATCGCCGCGACCACCCGGGCGACACCGGCATTCACCAGCGCATCGGCGCAGGGCGGCGTGCGGCCGTGGTGGCTGCAAGGTTCGAGGGTCACGTAGGCCGTGGCGCCCCGGGCCTGTTCGCCGGCGGCGCGCAAGGCGTGGACTTCGGCGTGGGGTTCGCCGGTGCGCACATGCCAGCCTTCGCCGACAATCTGCCCGTCACGCACGATCACGCAGCCCACCCGAGGGTTGGGGTGCGTCGTGTAATGACCCTTGCGCGCCAGTTCCAGGGCACGAGCCATGTAATGGGCGTCGAGGATGGCAAGTTCTGCGGAGGTGGTCATTCTTTCACCGGCTCACGGGCCAGGCGATCGATCTCTTCGCGGAACTCGTTGAGGTCCTGGAAGCGGCGATACACGGAGGCGAAGCGAATGTAGGCGACTTCGTCGAGCTTTTGCAGCTCGGCCATCACCAGTTCACCGACCACGAGGGATTTGACCTCGCGCTCGCCGGTGGCGCGCAGTTTGTGTTTGATGTGCACCAGCGACGATTCGAGGCGCTCGACACTCACCGGGCGCTTCTCCAGCGCACGCTGCATGCCGGCGCGGAGTTTTTCTTCGTCGAACGGCTGGCGACTGCCGTCGGTTTTGATCAGGCGCGGCAACACCAGTTCGGCCGTCTCAAACGTCGTGAAACGCTCGCCGCAGGCCAGGCATTCGCGCCGGCGGCGCACCTGTTCGCCCTCGGCGACCAGACGCGAGTCGATGACCTTGGTGTCGTTGGCACCGCAGAAGGGACAGTGCATGGTGGCAGGCAACAAAAAAAGGGAGGGCCATGGTAGCGCATCCCGGTGGCAAGACAAGCCATAGGGTTTACGGTATACAGACGGGCTATAGAGCCTGATCCATGGATTTCACCTTGCTGGAGCCGCAAATGTCCCCAAGACCGCTCGTCTTGCTCAGTCTTTTCAGCCTGCTGGTGGCCTGCAGCAGCGATGCGCCCAAGCCTCAGCCGCCGACACCAGGCCCCGCGCCGCAAGCGGCACAGAAGAAAGCCAAGGAGTCCGCCAATCTCGGCCCGCTGCCCGCTTATCAGCGTGAATTGAGCGGCACCCTGCAAGGCGTGCCCACCGGCGCCGAAGTCGAACTGGCGCTGCTGGTGATCGACGACAAGGACCGCCCGCAACAATTGCTCGCCAGTTCCAGCCTGATCGGCACCAACCAGATCCTGCCGTTTCACCTGCGTTTCAACCCGGAATCCTTTCCCGCCGGTGCCCGCGTTGAATTGCGTGGCCGCGCCAGCCAGTCCGGTCAGTTGATTTTGCATCTGCCGTCGCAAGTCATCACTCAGCCAACGACCCAGGCGCTGGGCCAACTGCAATTCGTCAAAGCACCATGATTGCACCGCTCGACCTGCAACAGGCGTTGGGTGAATTGCTCGGCGATGCACAGCTGGTTGCCTGCTCGCTACCCGATACCGACCTGAAGCTATGGCTGATCGACGGCGACAATATGGACCGCGCCTTCAGCCCTGAAGAAACCCGGCGGATTCTGCATGAACCGCCGTACTGGAGTTTCTGCTGGGCCAGCGGACTGGCGGTGGCTCGTTATCTCGCCGAATTCCCGGAGTGGGTCAAAGGCAAACGGGTACTGGATTTCGGCGCCGGTTCCGGGGTGGCGGGGATTGCCGCGGTGAAGGCTGGCGCGCTGGAAGTGGTCGCCTGTGACCTCGACCCGCTGGCGATTGCCGCGTGTCGGGCGAATGCCGAACTCAACGAGGTACACCTCAGTTACTCGACGGATTTTTTCGCCGAGGAGGATCGGTTTGATCTGATTCTGGTGGCCGACGTTTTGTATGACCGGGCGAATCTGCCGCTGCTTGACGAGTTTCTGAGCCGAGGCCGGGAAGCGTTGGTCGCGGATTCGCGCGTGAGAGACTTTCGTCATCCGTTATATCAGCGCATCGAAATGCTGGAGGCGATGACCCTGCCGGATCTGGCCGAGCCCGAAGAGTTTCGGCATGTGAGCCTCTACCACGCGCGGCGTGCTTGAAGCCGTCAAAAAGATCGCAGCCTTCGACAGCGCCTACAGGATCGGGTTTGCACGCGATCAATGTAGGAGCTGCCGAAGGCTGCGATCTTTTGCGCCAGACCTTATAGTGGGCGTATTCACGCTTCCAAGAGATTGCCCATGAGCCAGGAAACGCCGTACATCTTCGACGCCACGACTGCCGATTTCGACCAGTCAGTGATCGAGAACTCTTTCCACAAACCGGTGCTGGTGGATTTCTGGGCCGAATGGTGTGCGCCGTGCAAAGTGCTGATGCCGATGCTGCAGACCATTGCCGAGAGCTATCAGGGCGAGTTGCTGCTGGCCAAGGTCAACTGCGATCTCGAACAAGACATCGTCGCCCGTTTCGGTATTCGCAGCCTGCCGACCGTGGTGCTGTTCAAAGATGGCCAGCCTGTCGATGGATTTGCCGGTGCGCAGCCGGAATCCGCCGTGCGGGCGATGCTTGAGCCTCACGTACAAATGCCGCCACCGGCGGCGGCTGATCCGTTCGAACAGGCTCAGGCGCTGTTCGACGAGAGTCGTTTTGCCGACGCCGAAGCCGTTCTCAAAGTGCTGCTGGGCGAAGACAACACCAACGCCAAGGCGCTGATCCTCTACGCCCGCTGCCTCACTGAACGGGGCGAACTGGGTGAAGCGCAAACCGTGCTCGACGCGGTCAAGAGCGATGAACACAAGGCTGCCCTGGCCGGCGCCAAGGCGCAGATCCAGTTTCTCGGCCAGGCCAAGGACCTGCCGGATGCGGCCGACCTGAAGGCCCGTCTGGCGAAAAATCCGCAGGACGATGAAGCGGTGTATCAACTGGCGATCCAGCAGTTGGCCCGTCAGCAGTACGACGCAGCGCTGGATGCGTTGCTCAAGCTGTTCATCCGCAACCGCAGCTACAACGAAGGCTTGCCGCACAAGACTTTGCTGCAGGTATTCGAATTGCTGGGCAATGATCACCCGCTGGTGACCACGTACCGTCGCAAGTTGTTTGCTGCTCTCTATTAGAAGATCGCAGCCTTCGGCAGCTCCTACAGGGGGAACGCATATTCCATGTAGGAGCTGCCGCAGGCTGCGATCTTTGCTTTTAATGTCGAGGTTTATTCAATCCAGCTGTAGAGCGGCGTATCTCCGCCGCTCGTCACTTTCACATCAGAGCAATGGCGCAAGCGCACCAGCAGACGTTTGCCCGACGCCGCGCTGCCGGTCAAGCCTTCCAACTGTTCCAGCAAATCCGGCCCGCTCAATTGCCCCGCCTTGCGCAACAAATCCTTGGCGATCTGCCACTGCGCATCATCCTGATTCACCGGTCTGGCCGGCGCCGCACTGGCCTCAGGCTTGACCACCTGCAACTGCGCGCCGAGCCGCGCCCAGTCACCGTCGTCCATCTCCAGAGTCAAATCCACCGGCCAGTCGCCGATGCTTCCGCGTATACGCAACATAGGTCTGCTCCTGCACATTTCTGACCTGCATGCTCCCATGGGACTTGTGCAACGCCAAGCGGGCGGGCAAACTCTCGGCACTTTCGTTATAAGATCACATAACAATTTCTTCACTTTACTTTCCGGAGACTCGCCATGCGTCGTCTGCTGCTCGCTTTGCCGTTTGCCCTGTTGCCGCTCGCTGTCGCCCATGCCGCTGAGGAACATGATCACGACCATGAGCACGGCAGCCTTGGCGCTCACGAACATGGCGTCGGTCGCCTCAACGCAGCATTGGACGGTCAAACCCTGGAACTGGAGCTGGAAAGCCCGGCGATGAACCTGGTGGGTTTCGAACACGCCGCCACCACTGACGCCGACAAAGCCAACGTCGCCGCCGCCCGTGCGCAACTCGAGAAACCGCTGGCCCTGTTCAACCTGCCGAAAGCCGCCGGTTGCGTGGTCGCGACTCAGGAACTGGAAAGCCCGCTGTTTGGTGACAAGCCGGATGCCGATGGTGATCACGACGAAGAGGCCAAGGATGAAGACGGTCACGAACATCACCACGACCACAGCGAAATCCACGCTCACTACCAATTCACCTGCACGGCGCCTGGTGCGCTGAAAACCCTCGATCTGGCGAACATCTTCAACACGTTCCCGGCGACCCAGAAGATTCAGGTACAACTGATCAGCCCGAGCGGGCAGCAAGGGGTTGAAGTGACGGCCAAGGCTGCCGCCCTGAAATTCTAAATTCACCCCCGATCCCCCTGTAGGAGCTGTCGAGTGAAACGAGGCTGCGATCTTTTGATCTTGATCTCGATCTTTAAAGTCAAAAGATCGCAGCCTCGTTTCACTCGACAGCTCCTACAGGTCATCAAACCCATGAAATCGGCGCCATGACCCAAGCACTCATCGAACTGTCCGACCTGGGCTTCAGTTGGCCCGGTCACCCGCCGCTGCTGGATATCCCGGCGTTTCGCCTGGAGCCCGGGGAAACCCTGTTCCTCAAAGGTCCCAGCGGCAGTGGCAAGACCACTCTGCTGGGCTTGCTCGGCGGCGTGCAGAAGCCTGATCGCGGCAGCATTCGCCTGCTCGGCCAGGAATTGACCGAGCTGTCCGCCGGCGCCCGCGATCACTTCCGCGTCGATCACACCGGCTACATTTTCCAGCAGTTCAACCTGCTGCCGTTTCTCTCGGTGCGCGAGAACGTCGAGCTACCCTGCCACTTCTCCAAGCTACGCGCCGAACGGGCGATCCAGCGCCACGGCAGCGTCGATCAAGCCGCCGCCACCCTCCTCGCCCACTTGGGCTTGAAAGATCAAAACCTGCTCGGCCGCCGCGCCGACTCGCTGTCCATCGGTCAGCAGCAACGAGTCGCCGCCGCGCGCGCGTTGATCGGTCAGCCGGAGCTGGTGATCGCCGACGAACCGACTTCAGCCCTGGATTACGACGCCCGGGAGAACTTCATTCGCTTGTTGTTCGCCGAATGCCGCGAAGCCGGATCGAGCCTGCTGTTCGTCAGCCACGACCAGAGCCTGGCGCCGCTGTTCGATCGCCACTTGTCGCTGGCCGAACTCAACCGCGCCGCCACGCCCGAAGAGGTTTGAGATGTATTTGTTTCGTCTAGCCATGGCCAGCCTGGCTAACCGCCGCTTCACCGCGATCCTCACCGCGTTCGCCATCGCCCTGTCGGTCTGCCTGCTGTTGGCGGTGGAACGGGTGCGCACCGAAGCCAAGGCCAGTTTCGCCAGCACCATCAGCGGCACCGACCTGATCGTCGGCGCGCGCTCCGGCTCGGTGAACCTGCTGCTGTACTCGGTGTTTCGCATCGGCAACGCCACCAACAATATCCGTTGGGACAGCTTCGAGCATTTCGCCAACAACCCGAAAGTGAAGTGGGCGATCCCGATGTCCCTTGGCGATTCCCATCGCGGTTATCGGGTGATGGGCACCACCGAGGCGTACTTCGAGCACTACCAGTACGGCCATCAACAACACCTGGAACTGGCTGATGGCCGCGCCTTCGCCAGCGACCCGTTCGAAGTGGTGCTCGGTGCCGAAGTGGCCGATGCGCTGCACTACAAACTCGGCGACAAACTGGTGCTGGCCCACGGCGTGGCGGTGATCAGCCTGGTCAAACACGACGACAAACCGTTCACCGTGGTCGGCATCCTCAAACGCACCGGCACCCCGGTGGACCGCACGCTGCACATCAGCCTTGGCGGCATGGAAGCGATCCACATCGACTGGCACAACGGCGTACCCGCGCAAGGCAACGGCCGGATCAGCGCCGATCAGGCGCGCAACATGGACCTGACGCCGCAAGCAATCACCGCGTTCATGCTCGGGCTCAACAGCAAGATTTCGACCTTTGCCCTACAACGTGAAATCAACGAATTCCGTGGCGAGCCAATGCTGGCGATCCTGCCGGGCGTGGCCCTGCAAGAGCTGTGGAGTTTGATGAGCACGGCAGAAAAAGCCTTGTTCGTGGTGTCGCTGTTCGTGGTGCTGACCGGGTTGATCGGCATGCTCACGGCGATTCTCACCAGCCTCAACGAACGGCGCCGGGAGATGGCGATCCTGCGTTCGGTGGGCGCGCGGCCGTGGCACATCGCGACGTTGCTGGTGCTGGAGGCGTTTGCCCTGGCGCTGTCCGGGGTGATCGCCGGCGTGGCCCTGCTTTATGTGTGCATCGCCACGGCTCAGGGTTACGTGCAAGCGAATTACGGCTTGTATCTGCCGCTGGCGTGGCCCAGCGAATATGAATGGACGCTGCTCGGTGGCATCCTGATCGCCGCGTTGCTGATGGGCAGCGTGCCGGCCTGGCGCGCGTATCGCCAATCCTTGGCCGATGGCCTGTCGATCCGTTTATGAGGACGTTAATGATGCCCCGCGCGCTGCTTGCGTTGTTGATGCTGGTCGCCCTGCCGCTGTGGGCCGCCGAGCCGAAAGAGCTGACCTGGTCGGAAATGATCCCGTCGGACGCGACGCCGGAAGTGCCGAACATGACGCCATTGCATGATATGTCACAGATGAGCGACGCGCTGTCCGCCGAGTCGGCGCCAGCGGCCAAACAAGACATGCCCAACGCGCCGGTCGTGAAAAGTCTCGACGGCCAGAGCATCCGTTTGCCGGGCTACATTGTGCCGCTGGAAGTGAGCGAGGAAGGTCGCACCACGGAATTTCTGCTGGTGCCGTATTTCGGCGCGTGCATTCACGTACCACCACCGCCATCGAACCAGATCGTGCATGTCAAAAGCGAAGTCGGCGTAAAGCTTGATGAGCTGTATCAGCCGTACTGGATCGAGGGTGCATTGCAGGTTAAAGCATCGACCAGCGAGCTAGCGGATGCGGGGTATCAGATGGAGGCCGACAAGATTTATGCGTATGAATTGCCGGAGTGAATCTGACAGTCATTCGTAGTGTTGATATCGCCAAGATCGCAGCCTTCGGCAGCTCCTACGAGATCGGATTTGCACACGGCCAATGTAGGAGCTGCCGAAGGCTGCGATCTTTTAGTGCCATCACTGTTTCATTGAGCTGAGTCAAAAGACCGTATCAGACGGCTCCGTACCATTGGACATCGAATATTTTTAACGTCCTTTGGAGCCCACATGCACAAGTCCTTGCTCAGCGCTTCGCTGTTTGCCCTCGCGCTCGCAGCCCCCCTCGCCCAAGCCCACGAAAGCGGTGACATCATCCTTCGTGCCGGTGCGATCACCGTCAACCCGAAAGCCGACAGCTCCAACGTCAAGGTCGACCAGGGCCCTCTGGCCGGCGCAGACCTGGGTGGCAAAGCCACCATGAGCAGCGACACGCAACTGGGTCTGAACTTCGCTTACATGCTCACCAACAACTGGGGTATCGAGTTGCTGGCGGCCACCCCGTTCGAGCATGACGTGAAGATCAAAGGCACTGCCCTGGGCGCCGCCAACGGCAAACTCGGCAGCCTGAAACACCTGCCGCCGACCTTGAGTGTTGTGTACTACCCACTGGACGGGAAGTCCGCATTCCAGCCGTACGTGGGCGCCGGTATCAACTACACCTGGATCTACGACGAGCACGTCGGCAGCCAGGCCCAGTCCAACGGTTTCAGCAACTTCAAGGCAGAAAACTCCTGGGGCATGGCGTTCCAGATCGGTGCTGACTACATGATTACAGACAACATCATGATCAACGCCCAAGTGCGCTACATCGACATCGACACCACCGCGACCGTGGAAAACAACGCCGTGGCACCGGGCACTCGCGCCAAGGTCGATGTGGACGTGGACCCGTTCATCTACATGGTGGGTCTGGGCTACAAGTTCTAAACCCCCTCGCGAGCAGGCTCGCTCCCACATTTGACCGCGTCCGTCTTAACAACTCGGTCACCTGTGGGAGCGAGCCTGCTCGCGAAAACGTCAGTCCAGCCAACAGAAATTCAGAAGCAAAAAAGGCGCCTTGACGGGCGCCTTTTTCATGGCTGCGTAAGACTCAGCGTCCCAGCAACCGCGCCAGGCCGACATTGATCGGTGTCTGCGCCGGGCAGGTAAAACGCTCCAGCAACCGCCGGTTGTTCGCTCGCGAATGACGGATGTCACCGGACCGCGCCGGGCCATAGCTCACCGGCGGCAACTCACCGACCACCGCACTCAGTGCTTCAAGCAGTTGCTTGAGGGTGGTGGCCTGGTTCCAGCCGACATTGACCGAACCGACCTCGACCTGCGGTTTTTCGATGGCTTGCACCAGCAAGTCGACCAGATCCTCGACGTACAGAAAATCGCGAGTCTGCTCGCCGTCGCCGAACACGGTGATCGGCAAGCCTTTTTGCGCGCGCTCGCAGAAAATGCTGATCACCCCGGAGTACGGCGAGGATGGATCCTGGCGCGGACCAAAAATGTTGAAGAAGCGGAAAATCACCGGTTCCAGCGCATGCTGTCGACGGTAGAAATCGAAGTAATGTTCGCTGGCCAACTTGTCCGACGCATACGGCGTCAAGGGTGCCTTGGGCGTGTCTTCGTCGATCGACTCGCCTTCGCCATTGTTGCCATAGACCGCAGCGCTGGACGCAAACAGCACCCGCTTGACGCCCGCCTGGCGCATGGCTTCGCAGACATTCAACGAGCCGATGAAATTGCTCTGGTGAGTCTTCGCCGGATCGTCCACCGAAGCCTGCACCGAGGCCACTGCAGCCAGGTGCGCCACCGCGCTGCAACCGACCATTGCCCGAGCCACCAGCGCAGCATCGGCAACGTCCCCCAGAATCAGCTCGACCCTGGGATTGTCCAGCGGCAGGTTGCTGCGCTTGCCGGTGGACAGGTCATCGAGAATGCGCACCGAATGACCCTTGGCGAGCAAGGCGTCGGTCAGGTGCGAGCCGATGAAACCGGCGCCGCCGGTGATTAAAACGGGGCCGTCAGCCATGGCGATAAAACCTGTCCAGTAAGCCGGGGAGTGCCGCGCGCCAGGCGCGGGGCTTGATCCCGAACGTATGCAAAATTTTCTTGCACGCCAGCACCGCGTGTTGCGGCTCTTCGGCGGCGTCCGGGCGTGCGGCGTGAGCCTGGGCGGTCGGCGCTTCGATGGCCAGCGGATGGAGGCTGCGGGCTTCGGTGAGAATCGCCTGCCCCAGCGCCAGCGGCGTGGTCGCCTCATGCCCGGCGTAATGATAGGTGCCCCACAGCGGCGCCGCACAATCGAGTTGCTTGAGCACCGAGATGATCACCCGGGCCGCATCATCCACCGGCGTCGGATTACCGCGACGGTCATCGGCCATCAGCAGTTCTTCAGGCTGTTCGGCCCGACCGAGGAAACGCCCGAGGGTGCCGTCGGGGCTGTCATCGAGCAGCCAGCCGAAGCGCAGCAGCACATGTTGCGGACAGGTCGCGCGAACACTTTGTTCGATGCGCCACAAGGCTTGACCGCGCAGGCCCAGGGGCACCGGTTCGTCTTTTTCGCTGTAGGCCGTCGCCCGGGAGCCGTCGAACACGCGATAGCTCGACGGTTGCAGCAGAACGATGTTGTGATGCTGGCACAGTTCGGCCAGACGCTCGATCGCCCGCTCCTGCCCGGCCAGACGCTGTTCGCTGACCGTTTCTGCCTGGAACCAGTCGAAGTAGTAGGCGAGATTGATCAACGCATCCGGACGGGTGTCGTCGAGCAGTTGCGTCAGGGTCGCGGCATCCCAGCCGTCTTGCGGTGGGCGGGGGGCGAGGAAACCGATGTCTTCCTCCGCACCGAGGCGAATCAGCGCCTGCCCAAGGGCATTTCCGCCGCCCAGTAACATAAGGCGCATTCGCATAGAGTCAGCAGGCCCAGTCTGATTGGAACAATGGTTTTATCGACGGTGCCCGCAGGCGATGTCGTTGATAGTTGCCGGAATCGTTGCATTTTGCGGGTTTAGTGCGCAACCGTCATCCGTAAAGTGTAGATCCCCTGGATTTGTGGTGCTGCTACTGGCCCCATCGCGAGCAGGCTCGCTCCCACATTGGAGGTGTGGACGCTGCAGATCCCTTGTGGGAGCGAGCCTGCTCGCGATGGGGCCATAAGGATCGACACAGATCCCGAGCGGTACTTGCAACTTCCCTCACTCGCCCGCATAAATCAGGACATGAATCTGCCCATCCCCGCAGACAGCGCCCTGACAGGCTTCCACCCCGCCGTCAGCACCTGGTTCAGCAACACCTTCCCGACGGTCACCGCCGCCCAGGCCCGGGCGTGGCCGTTGATTCGCCAGCGCCGTTCGACCCTGATCGCCGCACCCACCGGCTCCGGCAAAACCCTCACCGCGTTCCTCGCGGTCATCGACGATCTGGTCCACCGGGGTCTGGAAACTGACAACGGGCTGCCGGACGAAACCCTGGTGGTCTACGTCTCGCCGCTCAAGGCCTTGTCCAACGACATCCAGATCAACCTGCAAGACCCGCTGGCCGGCATCACCGAGCAGTTGCGCGTGATGGGCCTGCCCCCCTTGCAGATCAACACCGCCGTGCGCACCGGCGATACGCCGCAAAAAGACCGCTCGGCGATGCGCAAAACAGCGCCGCACATTCTGGTGACCACCCCGGAATCCCTTTACGTGCTGCTCGGTTCCGACTCCGGCCGGCAAATGCTCGGCACCACGCGAACGGTGATCCTCGACGAAATTCACGCGATCGCCGCCAGCAAGCGCGGCAGCCACTTGGCGTTGAGCCTGGAGCGTTTGCAGGCGTTGTGTCCAGAGCCGCTGGTGCGGATCGGCCTGTCCGCCACGCAAAAACCTATCGAGTCAGTCTCGCGCTTTCTGGTGGGCTGCGACCGCCCCTGCGAAATCGTCGACATCGGCCACGCCCGCCCACGGGACCTGGACATCGAAGTACCGCCGGTGCCGTTGTCGGCGGTGATGGCCAATGACGTCTGGGAACTGGTCTACGACCGCCTCGCCGTCCTCGCCCGAGAACACCGGACCACGCTGATTTTCGTCAACACCCGGCGACTGGCCGAACGCCTGAGCCGACACTTGAGCGAACGCCTGGGCAAGGACGCCGTGGCCGCGCACCACGGCAGTCTGGCCAAGGAGTTTCGCCTCGACGCCGAGCAAAGGCTCAAGCGCGGCGAGCTGCAAGTGCTGATCGCCACCGCTTCTCTGGAACTGGGGATTGATATCGGCGATGTGGACCTGGTCTGCCAGATCGCGTCGCCACGCTCGATTGCCGGGTTTCTGCAACGGGTCGGACGCTCCGGGCACCAGGTCGGCGGCACACCCAAGGGCCGGTTGTTTGCCACCACCCGCGACGACCTGATCGAATGCACCGCCCTGCTCGATTGCGTGCGCCGGGGCGAGCTCGACACCTTGTTGATCCCCGTGGCGCCGCTGGATGTGCTGGCCCAGCAGATCATCGCCGAGGTCAGTTGCCAGGAATGGCAGGAACAGGCGCTGTTGGACATGCTGCGCAAAGCCTCGCCCTACGCGACGCTTGACGAAAAACATTACCAGGCGCTCCTGCAAATGCTCGCCGAGGGCTACAACGGTCGCCAGGGTATCCGCAGCGCTTACCTGCACCGCGACGCCGTCACCCGTACCCTGCGCGGTCGACGGGGCGCCAAGCTGACCGCTGTGACCAGCGGCGGGACCATTCCGGACAACGCCGACTACAGCGTGCTGCTGGAACCCCAGGGGCTGAACATCGGCAGCGTCAACGAGGACTTCGCGGTGGAAAGCATCGCCGGGGATGTCTTCCAGCTGGGCAATACCTCCTACCGAATCCTGCGGGTTGAAGCCGGCAAGGTTCGGGTCGAAGACGCTCAGGGTCAGCCGCCGACCATTCCGTTCTGGCTCGGTGAAGCGCCGGGCCGCAGTGCTGAACTGTCGTTCGCCGTGGCGCGTCTGCAAGCCCAACTGGATGAGTTGCTCGGCGCCACGCCCGGCAACTTGCAACCCGCCCTCGACTGGCTGACCGACACCCTGGGTTTGAACCTCGCCAGCGCCGAACAACTGGTGGATTACCTCGCCCGAGCGCGCCTGACCCTGGGCGCCCTGCCGTCCCAGGACACGCTGCTGATGGAGCGGTTTTTCGACGAATCCGGCGGCACCCAACTGATCATCCACACGCCGTTCGGCAGCCGCATCAACCGCGCCTGGGGCCTGGCCCTGCGCAAGCGTTTCTGCCGCACCTTCAATTTCGAATTGCAGGCCGCCGCCAGCGAGGACGCCATTGTGTTGTCGCTGTCCACCAGCCACAGCTTCGAGCTGGGTGACGTCTGGCGTTATCTGCACAGCAACAGTGCCGAGCACATCCTGATCCAGGCCGTGCTCGACGCGCCGCTGTTCGGCGTGCGCTGGCGCTGGAATGCCGGGGTGGCGCTGGCGTTGCCGCGCTACAGCGGAGGACGCAAAGTGCCGCCACAAATCCAGCGGATGAAAAGTGAAGACCTGATCGCCAGCGTGTTTCCCGACCAGATCGCCTGCGTCGAAAACCTCGCCGGCGAGCGCGAAATCCCCGACCATCCGCTGGTGGAACAGACCCTCGACGATTGCCTCCACGAGGCCATGGACACTGAAGGCTGGCTGAACCTGTTGCGGCGCATGGAACGTGGCGACATCCGCCTGATCAGCCGCGACCTGCCCGCGCCTTCGCCGCTGGCGGCGGAAATTCTCAGTGCCCGGCCCTACACCTTTCTCGACGATGCGCCGCTGGAAGAGCGCCGCACGCAAGCCGTGCTCAATCGTCGCTGGACCGACCCGCAGTCCACCGACGACCTCGGCGCGCTGGACGCCGAGGCGATTCAAGCGGTGCGCGAGGAAGCCTGGCCAACGCCGACCGGCATCGATGAAATGCACGAAGCGCTGATGAGCCTTGCGTGTATCACCGACATCGAGGCGCAGGCCAATCCGCATTGGCTCGATTGGCTGAATGCCCTTGCCGAGCGCGGTCGCGCCAGCCGTTTGCAAATCAACCCGGCGCAATCGCTGTGGCTGGCGCTGGAGCGGCTGACCTGCCTGCAAGCGATCTATCCACAGGCAAAAATGTCGCCGCCGCTGGAGGCGCTGCCCGGTTTCGATGAAGCCTGGGAGCCCGACGAAGCGGTGCTTGAAATGATCCGCGCGCGGCTCAGTGCCTTTGGTCCATTGCCGTTGAAGGCGATTGCCGAACCGCTCGGATTGCCATCGACCCAAGTCACCCAGGCGCTCGCGCAACTGGAACGAGAAGGCTATGTGTTGCGCGGGCAATTCACCCCCGGTGCCCGCGAGGAAGAATGGTGCGAACGGCATCTGCTGGCGCGGATTCACCGCTACACGGTCAAGCGTTTGCGCCGGGAAATCGAGCCGGTGGCGTTGCAGGATTTCATGCGTTTCCTGTTCGACTGGCAGCACCTGTCCGCCGCCACTCAAGGACAGGGCAGCGCCGTATTGCCGGCGATCATCGGTCAGTTCGAAGGCTATCCCGCCGCTGCTTCCGCCTGGGACAGCGACATTCTGCCGGCTCGGATCAAAGATTATTCGGCGAGTTGGCTGGATGATCTGTGCCGCAGCGGCAAACTGGTCTGGACCCGCCTGACCGCACGCAACAAGAGCGCCAGCACCGCGCTGCGCAGCACGCCGATTCTGCTGCTGCCGCGAAGCCAGGTCGGGTTGTGGAGCAGCCTGACCGAGCAGACGCCCGTCAGCGAACTGTCGCCCAAAACCCAAAAGGTTTACCAAGCCCTCAGCCAACACGGCGCGCTGTTTTTCGATGAGTTGATTCACGAAGCGCACCTGCTGCGCTCGGAGCTGGAAATCGCCTTGCAAGAACTGGTGGGCGCCGGCCTGGTGAACGCCGACAGCTTCGCCGGCCTGCGAGCGCTGATCACCCCGGCGAGCAAACGGCAGAACCGCAGCAACCGAGGCGGGCGCGGGGCGTTTTTCGGCGGGATGGACGATGCCGGGCGCTGGGCCTTGTTGCGACGCGGAGCTGCCGCACCGGTTGTGGATAACAAACGTCCGGCGCCCACACCGGGCGACACCCTTGAACATATCGCCATGACCTTGCTGCGCCGCTATGGCGTGGTGTTCTGGCGTCTGCTGGAACGTGAGGCGGATTGGTTGCCGAGCTGGCGGGAATTGCTGCGCACGTTTCATCGGCTGGAGGCCCGGGGCGAGATTCGCGGCGGACGGTTTGTCAGCGGGTTGGCGGGGGAACAGTTTGCGTTGCCCGAGGCGATTCCATTACTGCGGGAAGTGCGGCGACGGCCCCATGACGGGAGTTTGATTGCGGTGTGCGGGGTTGATCCGCTGAACCTTGCGGGGACGCTCTTGCCGGGTGCGAAAGTGCCGGCGCTGGCGAGTAATCGGCTGGTGTATCGCGATGGGTTGCCGGCGGCTGCCGAGATTGCCGGTAATCAGATTTTTTGGCTGGAACTCGATCAGCAATCGACTGCCGAGCTGCACAACAAACTCACCCGACATTGATGCTGTCCGGGCCGGCCCCATCGCGAGCAGGCTCGCTCCCACAGGGGATATGCGCCGTCAACCACAGATCCAATGTGGGAGCGAGCCTGCTCGCGATGAGGCCATCAGCAGCAACTTAATTCATTGAGTACGCGGCTGCTCCGGCAGCAACACCGGCGAATTTTCCGGCACCGGCCCGTCATCTTCCGGCTCGTCCACGGGCCGCTTGGGCATTAAAACCTGCTGTGGATAAGTCTGCGCAAAATGCACCCACGGGCTGTTATCCACAAGCTTTTTCAAACGCTGGTTGAACGCCCGGCTCACCGCATATTGCCCACCCGACACCGTGCGGAACTGCGCCGTCAGCACCACACCGTTGAGGTCCATCCTGTCGACGCCAAACACGTCCAGCGAGCCTTGAAGGTTGTACTTGAGAAACGCATCGTCACGGATCGAATCCCCGGTCTCGCGAATCAACTCGATAGCCTTGTCGACATCCGTGTCGTAGGTGAACTGCACCGAGAAGAACGCATAAGCGAATTGCCGCGATTGGTTGGTCACTGCCTTGATCTGACCGAACGGCACCGAGTGCACAAAACCCTTGCCGTCACGCAGGCGCAAGGTGCGGATGGTCAAGCCTTCAACGGTGCCCGCGTGGCCGGAATCGAGCACCACCCAATCGCCGATCGACAAGGTGTCTTCAATGATGATGAACAACCCGGTGATCACGTCCTGCACCAGTTGCTGGGAACCGAAACCGATGGCCAGGCCGACCACCCCGGCACCGGCCAGCAGTGGCGCTACGTTGATCCCGAGATTGGCCATGGTGGTAATCGCGCAGATCACCACCAGGATGATTTTGATCGCGTTGCGCAGCAGCGGCAGAATGGTTTTGACCCGCGTGCTGGGCTGCGCCGTGCGTTTGTTGACCGGCGGTTTCAGCGCTTCCTGGATTGCCGTGTCGAGCACCACCCAGAGCAGCCAGGTCACCAAAAAGATCAAACCAATGCTGCTCAACGAATCACTGATCGCCCGGCCCACCGAGTTGCGCTCGGCGAACTCGAACAGCGACACGCCCCAGATCCGCCCGAGGATTTCAATGAATGCCACGGCCATGACGATCCGCAACAAGGCATGCAGCAGGCTGAGAAAACGTTCCTTGTAGGCGCTGCTGTGCTTGACCGCATCGGCCTGGAGAGACTTGAACATGTGCTGGAAAATCGTGCTCAGAAACACCGTGGCGATCAGCAGAATGGTGGTGAACAACGCGCAGCGCAGCGCCTTTTGATTGTCCTCGCCAACGCCGATCAGGTTGATCGCCGAGACCATCACCATCAGCAGAATCGGCCAATACCAAAGCCCGGAAAAGATCCGCAGGGACTCCTGCAACGAAGGCTGTTTGAGGCGCTGGGCCAACGGTCGATTGCGGATCAGGTGCGCCACCGGGCGGCGCAAACGAATCACCAGCAGACCGAAGATGATCGAGGCGAACAGCCCGGTGAATACCGCAATGCTGCTGGTGATATTGCCGCCCAGTTGCCGGGCGATTTGCGGACTGGTCAACGCGTCACTGAGGGCGGCGAGGAAGCCGATCAGGAACAGCGGTCTGGGACAGTAGTCGCGGATGATTTGCACCGCCGCGCGCTTGTGACCGGTGTTGAACATGACGATCACGCACAGCAACATCGAGGTCGAGAAGATGCCGCTGCTGGTGGCGTAAGCGAAACACAGCGCCAACGCACGCCCCACCGAGGACGGCAGGAAATGGCTGACGTAGAGGGTCAGCGGCAGACAGATCACGGCTGGCAGCGTGTAAGGCATCACATAGTTGAGCAGGTCCTGGCTGCGCTGGCGGGTTCGCACCCAGCGGCCTTGATTCAAGTGTTTGGCCAGGATGCCGCCGAGTACCGTGAGCAAGGCAAACGTGCCGAGCCAGACACCGGACAACATCAGGAAATCACCCGCCACGCTCCAGCCGGAGCGAGACGACGGCTGGTTCACCAGTTTGTCCACTTCATCTGCCGCCCGGTCGGCCCGCAGGCGCCAGGCGTCCACCAGGTTTTCGTTGAGGTCGAGCGTGTCCTGAACGTCGTCGATACTGGAGCTGATGGCCCCGAGCAGACCGCCCTGGACCAAAGGTTCAGGCTTTGCGGGTTCCTCGGCGGCGGGAACACCCGGCAGCGTGACGGCTTCCAGCTCGTTGCTGCCCAGGAACAGCAGCGCCCCCAGCAGTATCGCGGTCTTGAACTTGAGCAAAACGCGGAGCTCCTTGAAAAGGGTCTGTAAGGAACTGATTGGCAAATGCCAGGCAAGTTCGGTTTTGCCCGTGAGATAACAGACACATCAGTTCCCCCTGTGGGAGCGAGCCTGCTCGCGAAAGCGGCGGCATATCCAACATTGAGGTGTCTGAACCACCGCTTTCGCGAGCAGGCTCGCTCCCACATAGAACCCTGTTGGCCTGCCGATATTTGACTAAAGCGCAAATATCAAATGCTCATCCCTCTATTTTTCCGCACAGCCCAAACCCCGACACTGCGCTCCATCAATCAAACCCACCGGAGTTGCAGCCATGCCCATTGCCTTGCTCGCGCTGACCCTCAGCGCCTTCGCCATCGGGACGACCGAGTTCGTCATCGTTGGCCTGTTACCCACCATCGGTGCCGACCTCGGCGTCAGCCTGCCGTCCGCCGGTCTGCTGGTCAGCCTCTACGCACTGGGCGTTGCCATTGGCGCCCCGGTGCTGACCGCCCTCACCGGTAAAGTCCCGCGCAAATTGCTGCTGTTGTCGCTCATGGTGCTGTTTACCCTCGGCAACCTGCTGGCGTGGAAAGCGCCGAGCTACGAATCGCTGATCATTGCGCGGATCGTCACTGGCCTGGCCCACGGGGTGTTTTTCTCGATTGGCTCGACCATCGCCACCAGCCTGGTGCCGAAGGAAAAAGCCGCCAGCGCGATCGCCATCATGTTCACCGGCCTGACCGTGGCGCTGGTCACCGGCGTGCCGCTGGGCACTTTCATCGGTCAGCATTTCGGCTGGCGTGAAACCTTCCTCGCCGTGTCGGCGTTGGGTGTGATCGCCTTCATCGGCAGCTTGCTCTACGTGCCGAAAAACATCGTCCACAGCAAACCGGCCTCGCTGTTGCAGCAATTGCAGGTGCTCAAGCAACCGCGCTTGCTGCTGGTGTATGCCATGACCGCCGTCGGTTACGGCGGCTCGTTCATCGCGTTCACCTTCCTGGCGCCGATTCTTCAGGATATTTCCGGCTTCAGCGCCAGCACCGTCAGCCTGGTGCTGCTGGTCTACGGCATCTCGGTGGCCGTCGGCAACATCTGGGGCGGCAAACTGGCCGACAAGCGCGGCCCGATCAGCGCCCTGAAAATCATCTTTGCCCTGCTCGCCGCCGTGCTGTTCGTGCTGACCTTCACCGCCGGCAATCCATGGCTGGCCCTGGCCACTGTGCTGGTCTGGGGTGCGGTCGCGTTCGGCAACGTGCCGGGGCTGCAGGTTTACGTGGTGCGTCAGGCGGAACATTACACGCCGAATGCGGTGGACGTGGCTTCCGGCCTGAACATCGCCGCGTTCAACCTCGGCATTGCCGGCGGGGCGTGGGGCGGTGGTCTGATCGTCGCTCACATGGGGCTGATCCATACCGCGTGGATTGGTGGACTGGTGGTGTTGATTGCTCTGGCGCTGACGGCCTGGAGTGGTCGTCTCGATCGGTTGGGCCCGGTGTATGCCGAACCGGCTGAAGGCTCTGCCCGAGTAGTCGCCGGCCACTAACCCCTGTAGGCGCTGCCGAAGGCTGCGATCTTTTGACTTTAGACAGTCTTCGTATTGTTAAAAGATCAAAAGATCGCAGCCTTCGGCAGCGCCTACAGGTGCATCTTTACCTTTACCGTCCGTAGTCCCGTCGAAACTTTCTCCCGCGCCCCGCAGTCATCCATAGACAGGGGTTGTCCGGGGACCATTAGACGGGAGGCGACATGGCGGCGATTCACATTGGTATTTCAGGCTGGCGCTACGCACCGTGGCGCGGGGATTTTTACCCGAAGGGGCTGACTCACAAGCGCGAATTGCAATTTGCGTCACGGGCCGTCAACAGCATCGAAATCAATGGATCGTTTTACGCCCTGCAACGACCTGAACGTTATGCCCAGTGGTACGCCGAAACCCCGGCGGACTTCATCTTCAGCGTCAAAGCCCCGCGATTCATTACTCATATCAGGCGCCTTCGAGACATCCACAAACCCTTGGCGAATTTCTTCGCCTCCGGGGTGCTGGAACTCAAGGACAAACTCGGTCCGATCCTCTGGCAATTCCCGCCCAGCTTCAAATTCGATGCCGAGCTGTTCGAAAGCTTTCTGGAACAATTGCCCCTCGACACCGAACAGGCCGCCGCCCTCGCCCACCAGCATGATTCGCACGTGAACGGTCGCGCCAGCATGAAGGCCTACCAGAAAAAGCCTTTGCGCCATGCCGTGGAAATCAGAAACGAAAGCTTCGTCGACCCGGCATTTGTCCGCCTGCTCAAACGGCACAACGCCGCGCTGGTCATCGCTGACACCGCAGGTATCTGGCCGTACCGCGAAGACATCACCAGTGACTTCGTCTACTTGCGCCTGCACGGTGCGCAAGAACTCTACGCCAGCGGCTACACCCCCCAAGCACTGAAACACTGGGGCGATCGCATCGAAGCGTGGCATCACGGAAAGCAACCATCGGACCCGCAGTTGATCGCACCCCGGCAAAAGCCCAAGGCGCGCAAATCCCGGGAGGTGTTCTGCTATTTCGACAACGACATCAAAGTCCGCGCGCCTTTCGATGCCCGCAGTCTTCTGGAGCGTTTTCATCTGGATGAAGACCTCACCACCCGTCCCGGCGAACCTGCCGCCGAAGGAGTGCTGTCATGAGCCTCTCCGAACAGGCCGGCGCGCCCGAGGAACAACTCCAGGACATCACCGCCGTGCGCCGCTTCACCGTGCTGACGGTCAACACGCACAAGGGTTTCACCGCGCTCAACCGGCGCTTCATCCTGCCGGAACTGCGTGAAGCGGTGCGTAGCGTGTCGGCCGACGTGGTGTTTTTGCAGGAAGTCCACGGCACCCACGAGCATCATCCGCGGCGCTACAGCAACTGGCCGACGATGCCGCAGTACGAGTTCCTGGCCGACACCCTGTGGCCACAGTTCGCCTATGGCCGCAACGCGGTATACCCGGCGGGCGATCACGGCAATGCGCTGCTGTCGAAATTCCAGATCATTCGCCATGACAATCTCGACGTCTCCATCAGCGGCCATGAAAACCGCGGCATCCTGCATTGCGTGCTGCGCCTGCCGGGTGACGGCGAGGAACTCCACGCCATTTGCGTCCACCTGGGCCTTCGCGAAACCCACCGGACCGAACAACTCAAGCTGCTGGCCCGTCGCCTGGAAGAACTGCCACCCGATGCCCCGTTGATCGTCGCCGGTGACTTCAACGACTGGCGCCAGCGCGCCGATGAGCTGCTCAAGCACAGTGGTTTGCGAGAAGTGTTCGCCGAACTCCACGGCAAACCGGCGCGCAGTTTTCCAGCGCGCCTGCCCGTGTTGCGCCTGGACCGCATTTACGTGCGCAACCTCAAGGCCAGCCAGCCACAAGTGCTGGCCGCACGGCCCTGGTCACACCTGTCCGACCACGCACCGCTATCGGTGGAGATCGAGCTATGAGCAGCGCACCGTTGGAAAAGACCACCGTGGAACCCTTATCCACCGCCGCATCGGTGCGAGAACCCGGCGTGGTCGACGTCGAGTACGGTTGGCAGGGCAACAACCGCGTGGAGCTCTTGGAGAACGGTGAAGCGTATTTCCCCAGGGTGTTCGAGGCCATGCGCCAGGCCAAGAGTGAAATACTGCTGGAGACCTTCATTGTGTTCGAGGACAAGGTCGGCGATGAGCTGCAAAAAGTGCTCATCGACGCAGCCCAGCGCGGCGTGCGGGTTAGCGCCAGTCTCGACGGCTTTGGTTGCGGCGAGTTGAGCACCAGCTACCTCGCGGCCCTGAGCGAGGCCGGTGTGCGCGTACAAATATTCGATCCGGCGCCCAAGCGTCTGGGCATCCGCACCAACTGGTTTCGCCGCCTGCACCGCAAGATTGTGGTGGTCGACGGCGAGATTGCGTTCATCGGCGGGATCAATTTTTCCGCCGACCATTTGGCCGACTTCGGGCCCGAGGCCAAACAGGATTACTCCGTTGAAGTGCAAGGCCCGGCGGTGGCCGACATTCATCACTTCGCGCTGCTGCAAAGCGGTCGTCCGGCCCGGGCCAAATACTGGTGGCAGCGCCGCCGGCAACGGCGCTCGGAACTGGCGTTCAGCGATCATGACGGCCAGGTGCGGCTGGTGTACCGCGACAACGGCGAGCATTCGACCGACATCGAAGAGGTTTACCGGCAGGTGCTGCGCAGTGCCCGGCGGCGGATAGTGATCGCCAACGCCTACTTCTTTCCGGGCTATCGCCTGCTGCGCGAGCTCCGCAACGCCGCCCGTCGCGGGGTTGAGGTGCGGCTGATTCTGCAAGGTCAGCCGGACATGATGGTGGCCAAACTCGCGGCACGCATGACCTATGACTACCTGCTCAAGGCCGGCGTGCAGATTCACGAGTATTGCGACCGGCCGCTGCACGGCAAGGTCGCGCTGGTGGATGAGGACTGGAGCACCGTCGGTTCCAGCAACCTCGACCCGCTGAGCCTGTCCCTGAACCTGGAAGCCAACGTGCTGATCCGCGACCGGGCCTTCAACCGCCACCTGTTCGAGCGCCTCGAAGACCTGAGTCACAACCATTGCAAGGCCATGTCAGCCGACAAGGCGCCGCGCGGACGCATCTGGCACATGACCGTCGGTTTTCTGGTGTTTCACGCACTGCGACACTTCCCGGCGTGGGCCGGTTGGCTGCCGGCGCACAAGCCGCGCCTGAAACCCTTCACCCATCTGGCCGGGAGCAATGACCATGAGCCGCGTTGAAACGCACTCGGCACCTCACGCCGACACCCCTGGCAAATCCCGCTGGAGTCGCTGGAAACGCCCGCTGACGATGCTGTTTTTCCTGGCGCTGATCGTGCTGTTGACGATGCTGGCCCAGCGCATCGAATGGGAAGAAGTGTTCGAGACCCTGGCCGATTTCAAGGTGCGCACGCTGATCATCGCGTCCGGGCTGACACTGATGAGTTTCCTGGTGTACGCCTGCTTCGACCTGATCGGCCGCACCTACATCCGCCAGGACCTGACCTGGAAGCAGATCCTGCCGGTGGGGATCATCAGCTACGCCTTCAACCTCAACCTGAGTGCCTGGGTCGGCGGCATTGCCATGCGCTACCGGCTCTATTCACGGCTCGGGGTGAGCAAAAGCAACATCGCAAAAATCCTCGGGCTGAGCCTGGCGACAAACTGGTTCGGTTACATGGTGATTGCCGGCGTCGTGTTCAGCAGCGGACTGGTGCGGATGCCACCCGGCTGGAAGCTGAGCACCGGCGCGTTACAAGGTGTGGGGGTATTGTTGCTGCTGTTGAGCGCGGGGTATCTGGCGGCCTGTCAGTTTTCCAAGCGCCGGGAATGGGCGATTCGCGGGGTGGAAATCAACTTGCCGTCCCTGCGCATGGCGATCCTGCAACTGGCCCTCGGGGCACTGAACTGGTCGCTGATGGCAGCCGTGATTTTCACCCTGCTGCCGAGCAAGCTGGACTATCCGCTGGTGCTTGGGGTGTTACTGATCAGCGCCATTGCCGGGGTCATCACGCACATTCCGGCGGGGCTTGGGGTGTTGGAGGCGGTGTTCGTGGCGTTGCTGCAACACGAAGCTTCCCGGGGGAGCCTGGTGGCCGGGCTGCTGGCTTATCGGGCGATTTATTTCATCTTGCCGTTGTTGATTACGTTGGTGATGTATTTGGTGGTGGAGGCTAAGGCCAAGTCGTTGCGGATCTCGAAAAAACCTTCTTGAGTATTCTGGTGAAGCGGATGCTGCCATCGCGAGCAGGCTCGCTCCCACAGTGGATCGGAGGCGGTCACAGACCCTGTGATCAACACACATCATTGTGGGAGCGAGCCTGCTCGCGATTGGATCGCAAGAACACCACCGCACTCAAGTCGACTGAATAATGCTCAACCGCTCACCCACCACCATTTCCGTGATCCAGTCCACCAGGATCGAGGTGTACGCCTGTTGCGCGATCGGCGTACTCAAGGCGTGATCGGATCCATCGATAATCCGATGAGTCAGGGAGTGCGTCTGCTGACACGCAGCGCGGTAACTCATGATGGTTGCGTGAGGCACATACTCATCGGTCTCGGACTCCACCAGCAGCACATCTCCCGTGAATTGCGAACAGGCATGCAGCGCACGATTGCTATCGGCGCGGACCAACGTGCTGCGGTAATCGCGCAAATCGACCTTGTCCAACTCGCGCTTGGGCGTGTGCCACAAATCGTCGCGATACAGCGCCGGCACCCGCAGCGCCAACCAGCGCACCGGCCGCAATGACGTCAGGATCGACGCCAGGTAACCGCCGTAGCTGGTGCCGACCACCGCAATGGCGGACGTGTCGAGCGCCGGGTGGGCGAGCAAGCGGTCATAGGCAGCAAGCAGGTCGCGCAAGTTGTCTTCGCGCGTGACGCGGGACAACGGAATACCGGTTCCCCCCGTGTGCCCGCGCAAGTCGAACGTCAGGCACACGCACCCCAGACCGGCGATGCCTTTCGCCCGTTCCAGGTCCCGCTCCTGACTGCCGCCCCAACCGTGCACGAACAGCACGCCGGGGACCTTTGACTTGGGGCTGAGAAAAGTCCCGACCATCTGTTCATCGTCGATGTCGATCTGAATGGTTTCGCTTCTAGCCGTCATAGGATTTGACCGTTACGTACTTGAGAAGAAAGTCACTGCTTTCTGCCGGCCCGCGATACACCTCGATGGCGTCCGCCGGCAGCGGCTGGTCGATGTAGGTTTCGACCGATGACACGCGAATCGCGCGCATCCCCGGATCGTTGACGAAGCTCTGCAACGCCGCCACTTCGGCGCTGCTGGCACCGCCCATGCGCCAGGACTGCTCGAGCACACCGCTACGCTGTTTGCCGTCACTGTCCAGGCCCTGGGCGATGTCGTAGTTGCGCCGAGAGGCGTAGAAACCGGGGTAGGCTTCATCCGCGGCGCTGTCGAACACCTGCGCCTGCCGGATCGCCAACTGCACATCGTCCGGCAATTCCAATTCGAGCAGATCGTCGTAGTAGCCCCGCACCACGAGCAGGTTGGAGCCTCCATAAACCTGCTCGCCCTGACCGTCCTCGGTCAAGTATTGATCACCGCAATAGCTCAGCACTTTGTCGCCGATAAAGCTTTGGCCGACGCTATGGGTCACCACGTCAGTCAGGTCCTGCTCCAGCACCACGCCTTCGGTGAACAGCGCCTTGGCATCGGGTCTGGCGAGGATCGAGTCGAACTGGTCGAGGCTTTTGATCACTTCTTGACCGCGCCCGGCGCAGGCATGAATTGGCTTGAGGCGGATCGGCCCGGTGTAGAGCAAGTGCTCCGCCGCAGGGCGCGCATCGTCAAGGGAGAACACGCTCAGCCCATCGAGCACCACATTGCGCACGCGTTCGGAAAATAGCGGTGACCAGCCTTGCGGGGCGAAAGCATTTTTGTTGCGCAGGCCGTGGCTGATGGCCTTGGTGCAGATGAAATCATGGTCAACGTAACCGCCCCACAAATCCTCCGGCCCTTTGACCCCCAGTGCTCTGGCGGCAGCGGTACCGATCAGCGTCTGGGTGGGCACCAGATAAAGGTCACGCCCGCTGTGACGCTCCGGGTCGTAGCTTCCACCGAATTTAAGCCCGAGGACGTGCGCCAGCCAACGGGCCAGTGCACGATTGGTTTCGACTTCGTGCAGCGGGGCGTCGGGACGCACCGAATGGGCGACCACCAGTTTGTTGCGGTTTGTTGGGGTCATACGTCCCCCTTCAATCGGCGCTTGATGAATGTAGGTTGAGGGGTGCAGAGATCAGGCCAAGGGATGCCGGGTAGAAACAGTTTTAAAATCAGCCAGTTGCGAAAAACGTGGTAGCAATTGGCCTGTTTTATTCTGCACGAACCCGCTCAGGACTCAGGCAATTTGCACGACTCAAACCTGGCGCATATCCCCTGTCGGAACGAGCCTGCTCGCGATGAGGCCAGAACATCCATTTGATGCTGTCTGACACACCGCCATCGCGAGCAGGCTCGCTCCCACAGGTCTTCGGGTGAGGCTGCTACCGGGCTGCAGCACTCGGTGTCACCCCAAACCGCGTCCGGTAATCACTCGGCACCAGCCCGGTGATCTTCTTGAACGTCGCCCGAAACGCACTCGGGTCCTGATAGCCCACGGTCCAGGCAATGTGATCGATGGTGCCGTTGGTGAACTCAAGCATTTCCCGTGCCTTGCCGACCCGCAGGTGCTGGCAGTACTCGGTGGGTTTGAGCCCGGTCGCCGCGCGGAATCGACGCAGGAAGGTGCGCTCTTCCAGCCCTGCCCGCTCGGCCATCGCCGTCAGCGACACATCGGTCGCCCCGGTGCTTTGCAGCCAGTGTTGAACCTTGAGAATCGATGCGTCGCCATGGCTGAGGATCGGTGAAAAGTTGCTGCCGCACTCGCTCGCGCTGTCGCTGTGTTCCACCACCAGAAACCGTGCGGTGCCGGTGGCGATACTCGGCCCCAACAGACGATCCACCAGACGCAAACCCAGCTCGGACCAGGCCATCAGCCCGGCCGTGGTGATCAGGTCGCCGTCATCGACGATCGGTGTGTCGGCCTTGAGGTTGATCGCCGGGTAACGCTCGGCAAACGCTTTGGCCGAGGTCCAGTGGGTGGTGGCGCTGCGACCGTCGAGCAAACCGCTTTCGGCCAACAGAATAGAACCCACGCAAACCCCGCCGAGCGTCGCGCCGCCCGCGTGTTGCTGACGAATCCAGCGGATCAACGCCGGCGGCACCTGGCCTTGGTAAAAACTGGCGATCGATGGCGGAATCAACACCGCCACCAAAGCACCGTCCGGGGCGGGATGGCTGTCGTAGGCCCGCACGGGAGCCTGATCGCCATCGACCTGCCAATGACTGATCCGCAACAGCGGCAACTGCGCACTCTGATGCTCGGCGGCAATCCGGTTCGCCACCCCGAACAGGTCCGTCAACCCATGTACCGCCGCCATCTGCGCGCCGGGATAGATCAGCACGCCCAGTTCAGCGATTGCCCTTTGTACGTCCATTGTCAGTTTTCCCCCTTCTATTGTCGGTGCGGCCAATCCTCGGACGGCCTGTCAGACCCGATACTTCATTCCACACCCAACACACACTCCGAGGAAACAGTCATGGCCAAGCAAGCACTTATCGTAGTTGATATCCAAAACGACTACTTCCCTCAAGGCAAGTGGCCGCTGGTCGGCGCTGATGCCGCAGCCGACAACGCCGTACGTCTGATCAAGGCCTTTCGCGACGCCGGTGACTCGGTGGTGCACATCCGCCACGAGTTCACTTCCGACGAAGCGCCATTCTTCACCCCAGGCTCCGAAGGCGCGAAGCTGCACCCCAAAGTCCTCAACCGCGCCGACGAACCGGTCGTGCTCAAGCATTTCGTCAATTCGTTCCGCGAAACCGAACTACAGTCAATTCTCGACGAGCAAGGCATCAAGGAATTGGTGGTGGTCGGCAGCATGAGCCACATGTGCGTCGATGGCATTACCCGCGCCGGAGCCGACCTTGGTTACACCGTCACCGTGGTCCACGACGCCTGTGCCTCCCGTGACCTGGAGTTCAACGGCGTCACGGTTCCGGCGGCCCACGTTCACGCCGCCTTCATGTCGGCCCTGGGCTTTGCCTATGCCAACGTGGTGTCCACCGACGAGTTCCTCGCTGCCTGAATGCTTTGTCCCCAACGCAACCTCACTGGAGATGATCGACATGACTACTCTGACGACTCGCGAAGGCAACACCCTGTATTACAAGGATTGGGGCAGCGGACAACCGGTGGTGTTCAGCCACGGCTGGCCCTTGAGCGCCGACAGTTGGGAGTCGCAGATGCTGCACTTCGCCAACAACGGTTACCGCGCCATTGCCCATGATCGTCGAGGCCATGGCCGATCAAGCCAACCGTGGGACGGCAACGACATGGATCACTACGCCGACGACCTGGCCGAACTGATCGAACACCTGGACCTCAAGGACGTGATCCTCTTCGGCTTCTCCACGGGCGGCGGCGAAGTCGCCCGCTACATCGGTCGCCACGGCACCAAACGCCTGGCCAAGGCCGGGCTGATCTCCGCCGTACCGCCGCTGATGCTGAAAACCGAGAGCAATCCCAAAGGCCTGCCGATCGAAGTGTTCGACGGCATTCGCGCGGGCTCCATCGCCGACCGCTCGCAGCTCTACAAGGACGTTGCCAGCGGCCCGTTCTTCGGCTTCAACCGGCCGGGCGCCAAACCATCCCAGGGTTTGATCGACTCGTTCTGGATGCAAGGCATGATGGGCGGCCATAAAAACACCCTGGACAGCATCAAGGCGTTTTCGGAAACGGACTTTCGTGAAGATCTGAAAAAGTTTGATGTGCCGACCTTGATCATCCACGGTGATGACGATCAGATCGTGCCGATTCAGGCAGCAGGCCTGGAGAGCAAACGGTTGATCGAGCATGCCGAGTTGATTGTGTATCCGGGCGCGCCACATGGGCTGACGGACACGCATAAAGAGCAGGTGAACGCGGATATGTTGGCGTTTGCCAAACGCTGACTGAACCGCTGAAAAACAAAAGGCCAGTAGCGTTCGCACGTTACTGGCCTTCTTTTGTTATACCTCTGCGTGACCGTCACAAAATCTCACGCGTGAGCTATTGAGGGCTACAAAAATTGCCTGTACTGTTCTCACGCGTGAGTTTTTCACAACGGGATCAGCATCATGAAAAGCAGCTCTCCATCGGATCCGCCCGCCGGGTCTGTCGCCGATTCAACGAGCCGCAAGGGAGAGCGCTCGAAACCGTCCGCGAAAAAACCATCGAGCTTTTACATGAAGCAGATGCGTGCGGGCCTGGGTGCCGCCGGTTATGTGAAACACGAGACTTGGGTGCTTCCCGAAAACCGAAGCCTGCTCAAGCAGATGGAGAAACAGCTACGCCAACCGATTCGGGCTGGCTCATTCATGTCGGAGAATTACATGAGCGCAGGTAACAACTGGAACATCGATCGCCTCTACAGCGCCCTTCAGGCCCTGGACGAAGTGGTTTCGAACGACATCACCCTCTCCCTCATTCAAGGCTCCGAGTCCAGCATCAAGCTGGAAATGAACGACTTCGGTGGCTTGCCGATTTACATCGCGGTGGTGGGCGATCAAATCATCGTCGATACCGTTCTGGTCGACGTCGAGTCGATCAAAGACGTACCAGCCTTCAATGATGCTGTTCTGCGCAGCCGGGAAATGTTCCCGCTGTCTTCGATCGGTATCGAGTCCATGCCCAACGGGCAGGTCGTCTACAACATGTTCGGCGCGCTGAGCTCCGACTCCAGCCTGACCAACGTCGTGACCGAGGTGAAAACCCTCGTCGACAACGTCCAGCGCGCCAGCGAAGCCTTTGAACGTTTCTTCAATTAATTATTCGGGAACAGGGAATATCCAATGACTCAGTCCATCTGGAGCAAATTGTTCACCGCGCTGCGCGGTGGCGCCAACGAAGTCGGCGAAGCGATCGCCGATCAACAGGCCCTGCGCATCCTCGACCAGGAAATTCGCGAAGCTGACAGCGCCCTGGCCAACGCCAAGCGTGAGCTGGTCACCATCATGGCCAAGCACAAACTCTCGGCTGATCGCGTCAGCGAGTACAACGCCAAGATCAAGGACCTGGAATCCAAGGCCCTGGCCGCGATCCAGGCCAACCGCGAAGACCTGGCACTGGAAGTGGCCGAAGCCATTTCGACCCTGACCAATGAACTGGATGTCGAGCAAAAGCAGGCCACCGAATTCGGCGGTTACGCGGACAACATGCGCAAAGACATCACCAAGGCCGAAAGCCGCATCAAAAGCCTGCGTCAGCAAGTGGACATGGCCAAGGCGCGCGAAAGCGTACAGAAAGCCCAGGTCAGCGCATCCATCGCCAGCGGCGGTGCCAACGGCAAACTGGAAACCGCCGTCGGCACGCTTAACCGCTTGCAGGCCAAGCAGCAGCAACGTGCCGCTGAACTGGAAGCTCAGGACCAATTGGCCGATGCGTCGACCGGCACCGACCTGGAGCGCAAGCTTCGCGAAGCCGGCATTACCCCGGATTCGGGCAGCGCCAACGCGATTCTGGAACGTCTGAAGCAGAAATCGGCCGAGTAACCGGCCAAGTGCCGGGCGCCTAACCTGTGGGAGCGAGCCTGCTCGCGAAAGCGGTGTGTCACGCAACATTGATGTCGACTGACACTCCCTCTTCGCGAGCAGGCTCGCTCCCACATTGATTGCGTTTCAGTTTTTTCTCGAGTCGAGGTCAAGGATGGGCGCCCTGAAGGGTTTCAAGACAATCGCAGGCCTGGCCATCTTCATGGTTGCGCTGCAACTGCTCAATGCGGCGACCGGCTACAGCCTTATTGCCTTCAGTCTGGTGCCGAGAACCTTGCACGGACTGGTCGGCATCATCACCTCGCCTTTTTTGCACGCGTCCTTCGCGCACCTGAGCGCCAACCTGATTCCCTTTTTGATCCTCGGTGCCCTGGTCATTGTCGAAGGACTCAACCGGTTCCTGGCCGTCAGCGCGATCATTATTCTCCTGGGCGGCTCGCTGGTCTGGCTGTTCGGTTTTTCCGGTGCGCACGTCGGTGCCAGCGGATGGGTATTCGGGCTGTGGGCGTACCTCCTCGCGCGAGCCTGGTTCCAGAGGAGCTGGGGCAACCTGATGACGGCCAGTGTCGTGGCCCTGCTCTACGGCGGCCTGATCTTTGGCTTCCTTCCGCGCCAGGGCATTTCCTTCGAGGGACATCTCTTTGGTGCATTCGCCGGATTTATTGCAGCCAAGGTACTTTTCCCTGCGCCGCGCAGCAGGTTTAATGCCGCCCGGTAACCGCACTTGAGCCTTCAGTCACCAGCGCGATTACGTCGCCAGGAATGAGTACCCACGGAGTCAGGGACGAAATGTCGATTTTCCTTTTACTGCGTATGTATGCCTCGTCCCTCTTCCACCGCTTCGGCTGGGTCGGACTGGCCATTGCCCTGGGCGTGCACCTGACCACGGCGTATCTGGGCCTGGTGTTTCTGGGCGAACAACACCTCACCGCCCCCGCCACGTTTACCTACTTCTATCTCACCACCACGCTCACCGTCGGCTATGGCGATCTCGCACCACAGACATCGGAGGGACGCATTTTCGTGGCTACCTGGGTCATGCTCGGGGGCATTGCGCTGCTGACGGCAGCCATCGGCAAAACCACCAGCAGCGTCATCGATGTATGGAGAAAAGGCATGAAGGGTAAAGGCGATTACACCGGCAAGGTCGGCCACACGGTGCTCATCGGCTGGGAAGGCGCGGCCAGTGAGCGGGTCATTGACTTGCTGCTCCAGGACGAAACCTCTAACGACAACCTGATCGTCATTTGCGATTGCACCCTTGAAGAAAACCCCATGCCGGGCAAAGCAGCCTTTATCAAAGGTGAAAGCCTGTCCTCCGGTGCGTTGTTGCAGCGCGCCGGTGTTCCCGGTGCCGAGCGTGTCCTGGTGCGAACCCATTCAGACGACCTGACCCTGGCCACCGTGCTGGCGGTCAATCAACTGAACCCGGTGGGGCATGTGGTCGCCCATTTCAATGAAAGTGAAATCGCTGCGCTCGCCAGCTCCTACGCCCCCAGCCTGGAATGCACTTCAAGCATGGCCATCGAGATGCTCGTGCGCGCGTCTCAGGATCCAGGTTCGTCAGTGGTCATCAATGAATTGCTTTGCGTGGGTCAAGGCGCCACCCAATACCTGATGAAACTGCCCGAGACTTATCAGGCAACGTTCGGCGATCTGTATGCGCAGATGAAAGAACGCCACAACGCCACCCTCATCGGCTATCGCGCCAAGGGCGCCCAACACCCTTCGATCAACCCGCCCAGCGCCACACGCGTTGAGGGCGGCGAACTCTTCTACATCGCCTCCACTCGCCTCAAGGAAATCTCCAATGGGATGGTTTAAACAGTTGATGGGGCTTGAGGCCCCGAACGCGAGCACGAACACCGACTCGAAGTGGAAAGCCAACGACAACCTGCCGGTCACCGGCCCGCTGGGCCTGGCATTGGGCAAAGGCGTGATGTTCGACACTACCCTGAAATTGTTGCTCGACGAAAAAACCACAGTGGCCATCCCTGACTCCCAGCAGATCTGGAGCGCCGGCACCGTTGAACTCGGGCAGTCGAACTGGCTGTCGCGCTATTACATGAACGACGAAGACTACTGGCTGCAAGTGCACACCAGCGGTGACATCGCCGGGCAGATCGAGTCGGTGATCCTGTTCAATTACCTCAGTTACATCACCATCAACAGTGAAGCGGAGCTGCGTCGGCTGGCCGGCCCGCAAAGCCTGATCGGGCTGCCGACCTACAACCATAACGGCGTCGAATACACCCGCGAATGGGGCACCGAGGACGGCCAGACGGAACTGGTGGCGCTGAGCGAACAGCTGAGCAATCCGGATGAGTCCTACAGCATCGAGCACCGTTCGATGCTGTACGCCCGCGAAACCGGCCTGACCGATCGCCGGGAGTTCCTGCTGTTTTCCGTCGAAGAAGACGCTGAAGGCACCATCAGCTTGAGCACTTCGCTGGGCATTTCGCTGTACACCACCGACCTGAACACTTTTTAAAAGGAAGAAGTCCATGCTTGAAGCGCTCTCCATCTCCCTGAACAAAGCCGCCGTGCTCGGCTTTGTATCGTACATCCTCGGCGCCGCCGTGCTGTTCGCGCTGTTCCAGTTCATCTACACCCGCATCACACCGCATAAAGAGTTCGAACTGATCCGTTCGGGCAACGTTGCGGCCGCGATCGCCCTGGGCGGCGCCATCATCGGTTTCGCCATTCCGGCCAGCAACGTGATTGCCTACTCGATCAGCATCCTCGATTTCGCCGTCTGGGCAGTGATCGCCGCGTTCGTCCAACTGCTGGCGTTCCTGGTGACCAGTCTGGTGCTCAAAGGCGCTTCTGAACGCATTCGCAAAGGTGAAATCGCAGCAGGCATTTATGTCGCGGCAGTGGCCATCAGCGTCGGCATGTTGAACGCCGCCTGCATGACCCCTTCCCAGAACTGATTGCGTAACGGAGATCCCGATGAAACGAAGCAAGTACGTTCAGCTTTCGCTGGCAGCGTCGGTCGCCATGGCGATATCAGGTTGCGGGCCAACGGAAAAAACCTACGCGGTGCAGAAGAAGTACAACTTCCAGTCCGTCCAGCAATGCGCCGATGAAAAGCTGCCGGTGGACGTCTGCTCGGACGCCTACATGACTGCCATGGCGGAGCATCGCCGCATTGCGCCGGTGTACGACAACCAGGCCGATTGCGATGCCGACTTTGTCGCCGACTGGTGCCAGCAGGATTCCGCCGGCAAGTTCATCCCCAAGCTGGGTGGTTTCGAACTGAGCGCCGATGGCGAGGTGACGCAATCCCAGGTGGACGCTGCCAAAGCGCAATTGCCTGCCTCAGAAGTGAACAATAGTGGTTCGGGTTTCTCCACCAGCAGCCTGCTGACCGGACTGTTGATCGGCAACATGTTGAGCAGCAACCGCAACAGCTATTACTCCGAGCCGGTCTACCGCTACCGCGATGATCGCGGCAACTACGCCTCCTCCACACTCAACCAGCGGATTGCGAAAGGTTCGACTTTTACCAGGTCCAATCAGGCGAAGTACGGCTCTGGCTACAGCACCTCAGGCGGCAAGCCGATCTCTGTTGCCTCGTCCACGTCTCGTGGCGGCTTCGGTAGTAAAGCCAGCGCACGCAGTGGCTGGGGTGGCGGGTCGAGCAGTTAAGGAAACAGGGCCATGAAGAAAATCCTCTGCACAGAGCGTCATGACTGGAAACAGACCGCCGACAGTCTCGGCTTTCTGTTCCATACCATCGACGACGAACCCTATTGGGACGAGAGCGCGTATTACCAGTTCACGCTCAAGCAGATCGAGAACGATCTCGAAGAACCGACCACCGAGATTCATGAGATGTGCATGGACCTGGTGGCCCGCGTGGTTCAGAGCGAGGAGTTGCTGGAACGCCTGAGTATTCCCGCGCCGTTCTACGACATGATTCGTACTTCATGGCGCGAAGGCCACCCGCACCTGTATGGGCGCATGGACTTCTCCTACAACGGCACCGGGCCTGCCAAGCTGCTGGAACTCAACTACGACACGCCAACCAGTCTGTACGAGGCCGCGGCGTTTCAGTGGGGCTGGCTGGAGCAATGTATCGAACGCGGTTTGTTGCCCAGGCATGCCGACCAGTTCAACAGCATCGACACCAGATTGCATCAGGCTTTCGCTCAACTGCAGCTGAAACAGCCCTTCTATTTCGCTTCGATGAAACACTCGGTAGAAGACAAAGGCACCACCGACTACCTGCGCCTGATCGCAGAGAAAGTCGGCATAGAATCCCGGCACATCGATCTCGAAGACATCGGCCTCACCAGTGAAGGACGCTTCGTCGATCTCGAAGATCGCTGGATTCCGCACCTGTTCAAGCTGCATGCCTGGGAATTCATCTTCCACGAGCCTTTTGGTGCAGCGATTGCCCAGAGTGATACACAGTTTTTCGAGCCGGCCTGGAAGTCGATCATTTCCAACAAGGGCATCCTGCCGTTGCTGTGGGAGTTCAACAAAGGTCATCCGAACCTGCTTGCAGCCCACCTGGATACCGACCCGAACAAAGCAGTGCCCAAGGGCTGGGTGCGCAAGCCGTTCTTCTCGCGGGAAGGCGCCAACATCGAGCTACAAACCGCCGACGGTCTGATTGTGAAAGAGGACGGCCCCTACACGGACGCGCCGTTTATCCTTCAGGAGTTCGCGCCGCTGCCACAGTTTGGCGACAGCTTCACCTTGATTGGCTCCTGGGTGATCGGCGATCAAGCGGCGGGGATCGGTGTGCGTGAGGACAACAGCTTGATCACCAAGGATTCGAGCCGGTTCTTGCCGCACCTGATACTCGACTGACCCCGCCATCGCCCACTAAAAAGGCCCGGTGCGGACATATCGACAGACGCCCGCAAGACTTACGGCTGAAATGCCGGATAATGGCGGCCAAATCGTCTAGCCGTTATTCTGGTAATCCCCCATGGAAATCAAGGTCAACTTTCTCGACAACCTTCGACTTGAAGCCAAGTTCGATGACTTCACGGTGGTGGCCGATCAACCTATCCGCTACAAGGGCGATGGCTCGGCACCGGGTCCGTTCGACTACTTCCTGGCGTCGTCGGCGTTGTGTGCGGCGTACTTTGTGAAGTTGTACTGCAGCACGCGCAATATCCCCACCGATAACATCCGCCTGTCGCAGAACAACATTGTTGACCCGGAAAACCGTTACAACCAGATTTTCAAGATCCAGGTCGAATTGCCGGCGGACATCTCCGACAAGGACCGCCAAGGCATCCTGCGTTCCATCGACCGCTGCACCGTGAAAAAAGTGGTGCAAGCCGGGCCTGAGTTTGTGATCGAAGAGGTGGAAAACCTCGACGCCGATGCCCAGGCGTTGCTGATGCCGGCTTCCAGTTCAGAGGCGAGCACTTATATTGTCGGCAAGGATCTGCCGCTCGAGCAAACCATCGCCAATATGTCGGCCATTCTGGCGGACCTGGGCATGAAGATTGAGATCGCCTCGTGGCGCAATATTGTGCCCAACGTGTGGTCGCTGCATATCCGCGATGCGCACTCGCCGATGTGCTTTACCAACGGCAAGGGTGCGACCAAGGAAAGCGCGTTGGCGTCAGCGTTGGGCGAGTTTATCGAGCGACTCAACTGCAACTTCTTCTACAACGACCAGTTCTGGGGCGAAGACATCGCCAATGCGGCGTTTGTGCACTACCCGGACGAACGCTGGTTCAAGCCTGGCCGTAAAGATGCACTGCCGGCCGAAATTCTCGACGAGTACTGCCTGAAGATTTACAACCGCGACGGCGAGCTGCGCGGCTCCCATCTGATCGATACCAACTCAGGCAATGAAGAGCGCGGCATCTGCTCGCTGCCGTACGTACGCCAGTCGGATGGCGAGGTGGTGTATTTCCCGTCCAACCTGATTGAAAACCTGTTCCTGAGCAACGGCATGAGTGCCGGTAACACGCTGGCCGAAGCCCAGGTGCAGTGCCTGTCGGAGATCTTCGAGCGCGCGGTGAAACGCGAAATCATCGAAGGTGAATTTGCACTGCCGGATGTGCCGGCCAACGTGCTGGCGAAGTACCCAGGGATACTGGCCGGTATTCAGGCGCTGGAAGAGCAAGGGTTCCCCGTGTTGGTGAAAGATGCGTCCCTGGGGGGTGAATTCCCGGTGATGTGCGTCACGTTGATGAACCCGCGTACCGGCGGTGTGTTCGCCTCGTTCGGCGCACACCCGAGCCTGGAAGTGGCGCTGGAACGCAGCCTGACCGAATTGTTGCAGGGCCGTAGTTTCGAAGGCCTCAACGACTTGCCCCAGCCGACTTTTGAAGGTCATGCGGTGACCGAGCCGAATAATTTCGTCGAGCATTTCATCGACTCCAGCGGCGTGGTGTCGTGGCGCTTCTTCAGCGCCAAATCGGATTATGAATTCGTGGAATGGGACTTCTCCGGCCAGGGTGAAAACTCGAATACCGACGAAGCCGCGACCTTGTTCGGCATTCTCGAAGGCATGGGTAAGGAAGTGTACATGGCGGTGTACGAGCATATCGGCGCGACGGCGTGCCGCATCCTGGTGCCGGACTATTCGGAAATCTATCCCGCGGACGATCTGATCTGGGATAACACCAACAAAGCGCTGTTCTTCCGCGCCGACATCCTGAACCTGCATCGCCTGGACGAAGACGAACTGCAAGCGCTGGTTGAGCGTCTGGTGGAAAGTGAGCTGGACGACTACACCGACATCACCACGTTGATCGGCATCGAATTTGACGACAATACGGCTTGGGGTCAGTTAACGATCCTGGAGTTGAAGCTGCTGATTTATCTCGCCTTGCAGCAATTTGAAGAGGCGAAAGAGGCGGTGGAAATGTTCCTGCAGTACAACGACAACACGGTTGAGCGCGGCTTGTTCTACCAGGCCGTCAATGTGGTGCTGGAGATGAAGCTGGACGAAGACCTGGAACTGGAAGACTACGAGGCCAATTTCCGCCGGATGTTTGGCAACGAGCGGACGGATGCAGCGATCGGATCGGTGGACGGCAGCGTGCGCTTCCATGGCTTGACGCCGACCAGCATGAAACTGGAGGGACTCGATAGACACCTGCGCCTGATCGACAGCTACAAAAAACTGCACATGGCGCGGACCAATGTGACAACTTTATCCAGCTAACAGCGCCAACAAAAAAGCGAAGCCGGATCAATGGCTTCGCTTTTTTGTTTACGGTTATGAAATTAGCGGCGGTTCAGAACGGGATATCGTCATCAAAGCTGTCGAAATCCGGAGCCGGCTGTGGTGCAGCCTGCTGTGGCGCTGGAGCCTGACGCGACTGTTGCGGTGCCGACTGCTGCGGACGTGGAGCCTGCTGGCGTGGAGCCGGGGCGGACTGCTGGTAGTTATTGCCCCCGCCTTGTTGGTCGCCCTGCTGTGGACGGCCGCCCAGCAGCTGCATGGTGCCTTGCATGTCGACCACGATTTCGGTGGTGTAGCGCTTGATACCGTCTTTTTCCCACTCGCGGGTCTGCAGCTTGCCTTCGATGTAGACCTGCGAACCTTTACGCAGGTATTCGCCGGCGATTTCGGCAACCTTGCCGAACATCGAAACACGGTGCCATTCGGTCTTCTCGACCTTCTGACCGGTTTGCTTGTCGGTCCACTGTTCGCTGGTCGCCAGACTCAGGTTGGTCACGGCGTTACCGTTAGGCAAGTAGCGAACTTCGGGATCCTGGCCGCAAGTGCCGACCAATATGACTTTGTTAACCCCACGGGCCATAACGTTCTCCTAGGCTTCGCACGCTGTCGCGGTCGGGCTGTTCACCAGACGCTCGAGGGTGGTGCGATCCAATAGTTCGGTGTCCAATTTGATGTAAATCGCCGCTTCATCTTCGACGATCACTGCATCTGTTACCCCTACAACGGCCATGAGGCGCTCGACCAGACCCGCTTCGCGGATCGCCTCGGGCGACAACGGCAAGCGCAGGCTCGTCACGTAGGGAGGTTCGCGCATGGTAACAGCAAAGGCCAGCCAGAGGGCAGCCAGGCCGGCGCATCCAAGGAAGACAACCGACAGACCGCCGTGCTGGAACATCCAGCCGCCGAGAATACCGCCCAGTGCCGATCCGAGGAACTGACTGGTAGAATAAACCCCCATCGCCGTGCCTTTGCCGCCTGCCGGTGAAACCTTGCTGATCAGCGACGGCAACGAAGCTTCCAGCAGATTGAACGCGGTGAAGAACACCACTGTACCAATCACCAGAGCCCGCAGGCTATCGCCGAACTGCCAGAAGAATAGCTCAGTGAGCATCAGCGTCAGCACGGCGCCCAATAAAACTCGTTTCATTTTGCGTTTCTTCTCGCCGTAGATAATGAACGGGATCATGGCGAAGAAGGAAATCAACAGCGCGGTCAGGTACACCCACCAGTGCTGCTCTTTGGGCAGCCCGGCTTTCTCGACCAGGGCCAGAGGCAATGCAACGAAGCTCGACATCAACATCGCGTGCAACACAAAAATGCCCAGGTCCAGGCGCAACAGGTCCGGGTGCTTGAGCGTCGGCAGAAGCGCCTGGCGCGCGACGCCAGACTCTCGATGCTGCAACGGCCCGGTGGAGCGCGGCACCATGAACATGACGATCACAATGCCGACCAGCGCCATGCCGCCCGTGGCGAGGAACAACCCGGACAGGCCGAAGGCACGGGTCAGCAACGGTCCTACAACCATCGCGACGGCGAACGACAGACCGATCGTCATGCCGATCATGGCCATGGCTTTCGTCCGATGCTGTTCCCGGGTCAGGTCCGACAGCAACGCCATCACCGCAGCGGAAATTGCCCCGGCCCCCTGCAGGATTCGTCCGGCAATGACGCCCCAGATCGAATCGGCATTGGCCGCCAGCACGCTACCCAGGGCGAAGACGATCAGCCCCAGGTAAATCACCGGACGGCGACCGATGCGATCGGAAATGAAGCCGAAAGGAATCTGAAAGATCGCCTGGGTCAGGCCGTAAGCGCCAATCGCCAGCCCGATGAGGGCCGGGGTCGCTCCTGCCAGATCCATCCCATAGGTCGCCAATACCGGCAACACCATGAACATGCCAAGCATACGGAAGGCGAACACCAGGGCCAGACCGCTTGCTGCGCGGGTCTCACTGCCACTCATGCGTTCGCTGTGGGGATCGTGCATGGAAAAACCTCATGTGAACCGGCGGCGATTCTACCAGTCCCATCGATTGGCGGGGTATATCGCGACGCTTTGACGCGTCCGGCTGACACAGTCTTCATGTAAGGCTGCAATCCCGTTACTTGATAGTGTGCATCCATCCAGTATTTGGCCGTATACTCCTACGTTTTCGACGCCCGCCGAGCGAGGCCACTTTGGACAAGATCCTGATTCGTGGGGCCCGAACCCACAACCTGAAGAACATCGACCTGACCCTGCCACGGGACAAACTGATCGTCATCACCGGCCTGTCCGGCTCCGGCAAATCGTCCCTGGCATTCGACACGCTGTACGCCGAAGGCCAGCGCCGCTACGTCGAATCGCTGTCGGCCTACGCCCGGCAGTTCTTGTCGATGATGGAAAAGCCTGACGTCGACACCATCGAAGGTCTGTCGCCAGCGATCTCCATCGAACAGAAGTCGACCTCGCATAACCCGCGCTCGACGGTCGGCACCATCACCGAAATCTACGACTATCTGCGCCTGCTTTACGCACGTGTGGGTATTCCGCGCTGCCCGGATCACGACATTCCGCTGGAAGCCCAGACTGTCAGCCAGATGGTCGACCTGGTCCTCGCGCAGCCAGAGGGCAGCAAGTTAATGTTGCTGGCCCCGGTGATTCGCGAGCGCAAAGGTGAACACCTTTCGGTCTTCGAAGAACTGCGTGCCCAGGGCTTTGTCCGGGCCAGGGTCAACGGCAGGCTCTGCGAACTGGACGAGTTGCCGAAGCTGGATAAACAGAAGAAGCACTCGATCGATGTGGTGGTCGACCGCTTCAAGGTCCGCGCCGATCTGCAACAGCGCCTGGCCGAGTCGTTCGAGACCGCGCTGAAGCTGGCGGACGGCATTGCCCTGGTCGCCCCGATGGACGACGAGCCGGGCGAAGAGATCATCTTCTCCGCACGCTTCGCCTGCCCGATCTGTGGCCACGCCATCAGCGAACTGGAACCCAAGCTGTTCTCCTTCAACAATCCGGCCGGGGCCTGTCCGACGTGCGATGGTCTGGGTGTGAAGCAGTTCTTCGACATCAAGCGACTGGTCAATGGCGAACTGACCCTGGCCGAAGGCGCGATTCGCGGCTGGGACAGGCGTAACGTCTATTACTTCCAGATGCTTGGGTCCCTGGCGTCTCACTACAAATTCAGCCTGGAAGTGCCGTTCAATGAACTGCCGGCCGATCAGCAGAAATACATCCTGCACGGCAGCGGTACACAGAACGTCGATTTCAAATACCTGAACGACCGTGGCGACATCGTCAAACGCTCACACCCGTTCGAAGGCATCGTGCCGAACCTGGAACGCCGCTATCGCGAAACCGAGTCCGCCTCGGTGCGTGAAGAGCTGGCCAAGTTCCTCAGCACACAGCCTTGCCCGGATTGCCGCGGTACGCGTCTGCGTCGCGAGGCGCGGCATGTATGGGTTGGCGAGAAGACGCTGCCGGCGGTGACCAATCTGCCGATCGGCGACGCCTGTGAGTATTTCGGCGTACTGAAACTCACTGGCCGTCGCGGCGAAATTGCCGACAAGATTCTCAAGGAAATTCGCGAACGTCTGCAGTTCCTGGTCAACGTTGGCCTCGACTATCTGTCGCTGGATCGCAGTGCCGACACGTTGTCTGGCGGTGAAGCCCAGCGAATTCGCCTGGCCAGCCAGATCGGCGCGGGTCTGGTGGGTGTTCTGTACATCCTCGACGAACCGTCCATCGGCCTGCACCAACGAGACAACGACCGGTTACTTGGCACCCTCAAGCACCTGCGGGACATCGGCAACACGGTGATCGTGGTCGAGCACGACGAAGATGCGATTCGCCTGGCCGACTATGTCGTGGATATTGGCCCGGGCGCCGGTGTACACGGTGGGCATATCGTCGCCGAAGGTACGCCGGCCGAGGTCATGGCTCACCCTGATTCGTTGACCGGCAAGTACTTGTCCGGCCGGGTAAAAATCCCCGTTCCGGCTAAACGCACACCGCGCAACAAGAAGTTGTCGCTGTCCCTCAAAGGCGCTCGCGGCAACAACTTGCGCGATGTCGATCTGGATATTCCAATCGGCCTGCTGACGTGCGTGACGGGCGTGTCAGGTTCGGGCAAGTCGACACTGATCAACAACACGTTATTTCCTCTGAGCGCTACAGCCCTCAATGGTGCAACGACCCTGGAGGCTGCGGCCCACGACAGCATCAAAGGCCTGGAGCATCTGGACAAAGTCGTCGACATCGACCAAAGCCCGATTGGTCGGACGCCGCGCTCCAACCCGGCGACCTACACCGGACTGTTCACACCGATTCGCGAACTGTTTGCGGGCGTACCGGAATCCCGCTCACGCGGTTACGGTCCGGGGCGCTTCTCCTTCAACGTGAAGGGCGGACGCTGCGAGGCCTGTCAGGGTGATGGTCTGATCAAGGTGGAAATGCACTTCCTGCCGGACATCTATGTCCCGTGCGATGTCTGCAAGAGCAAGCGCTACAACCGCGAAACGCTGGAAATCAAGTACAAAGGCAAAAGCATTCACGAGACCCTCGAGATGACCATCGAGGAAGCCCGGGTGTTCTTCGACGCCGTTCCGGCTCTGGCGCGCAAGCTTCAGACGTTGATGGACGTCGGCCTGTCGTACATCAAACTGGGGCAGTCGGCGACCACGTTGTCCGGCGGTGAGGCGCAGCGGGTGAAACTGTCCCGCGAGCTGTCCAAGCGCGATACCGGCAAGACCCTGTATATCCTCGATGAGCCGACCACTGGCTTGCACTTCGCGGATATCCAGCAACTGCTCGACGTGCTGCACCGACTGCGCGACCACGGCAACACCGTGGTCGTGATCGAGCACAACCTGGACGTGATCAAGACCGCAGACTGGTTGGTGGATCTGGGGCCGGAAGGTGGTTCAAAGGGCGGCCAGATCATTGCCGTGGGCACCCCGGAAGAAGTATCGGAGATGAAGCAGTCTCACACCGGCTTCTACCTCAAACCGTTGCTGGCTCGCGACAAGGCCTGAATCCGGCCCATGAAAAAGCCCCTGTCACTTCATCAGTGACAGGGGCTTTTTTGTTTCTCCATGCAGAAGCAATGATTGCTTCTACTACTGCATCAGGCGTGCGATTGCAGGTAGTTCTCAAGACCGATCAACTTGATCAGACCCAACTGTTTCTCGAGCCAGTAGGTGTGATCTTCTTCGGTGTCATTGAGCTGAACGCGCAGGATTTCGCGGCTGACATAGTCGTTGTGCTTCTCGCATAGCTCAATGCCCTTGCAGAGTGCGGCGCGGACTTTGTATTCCAGGCGCAGGTCGGCGGCAAGCATGTCAGGCACCGAGGTGCCGACATCCAGATCGTCCGCACGCATGCGTGGTGTGCCTTCGAGCATCAGAATCCGACGCATCAGGGCATCAGCGTGCTGCGTCTCTTCTTCCATCTCGTGGTTGATACGTTCATAGAGCTTGGTGAATCCCCAGTCCTCATACATCCGCGAGTGAACGAAATATTGATCACGCGCGGCCAGCTCGCCGGTCAGCAACGTGTTGAGGTAATCGATTACGTCTGGGTGGCCTTGCATCGCCCTACATCTCCCTGCTTGAAAGTCTGTAGTTTGAACCAACCCGACCGTAAGGTCACTCTCCTGACGCAATAAAAGCGAAGATATTCTGAGAAAAGCAGCTTAAATAACGCAAAAACCGCCCAAATGAGGGCGGTTCTGCTTCTCGTTTAGACTTCGTTAAGCTGTACGCCCAACGCCTTTGCGATTGCTTCTCCGTACGCCTGATCAGCCTTGAAGAAATGCTGCAATTGACGGTCAATCACATCCCCGGAAACCCCCGCCATCGCACCGGCGATGTTGTTGGTCAGCAGGGCTTTCTGCTCATCGCTCATCAAACGGAACAACGCACCGGCGTGGCTGTAGTAGTCGGTGTCTTCGCGATGATCGTAGCGATCAGCCGCGCCGTTCAACGCCAAAGCAGGCTCAGCATAACGAGGCGCCTGTTTCGGCGAGTCGACGTAGCTGTTCGGCTCGTAGTTCGGAGTTGCACCGCCGTTACTGCCAAAAGCCATGGAGCCGTCACGCTGGTAGCTGTTCACCGGGCTGCGAGGTGCATTGACCGGCAGTTGCTGGTGATTGGTGCCAATGCGGTAGCGGTGAGCATCTGCGTAGGCAAACACACGACCTTGCAACATGCGGTCTGGCGACAGACCGACACCCGGGACCATGTTGCTTGGGCCGAACGCCGCTTGCTCGACTTCAGCGAAATAGTTCATCGGATTGCGGTTGAGCTCCAGTTCACCCACTTCGATCAGTGGAAACTCTTTCTGTGACCAGGTCTTGGTCACATCGAACGGGTTCTCGTAGTGCGCCACAGCCTGAGCCTCGGTCATAATCTGAATGCACACACGCCATTTGGGGAAGTCACCGCACTCGATCGCCTCGAACAGGTCGCGCTGAGCGTAATCCGGATCGGTACCGGCCAGACGCGCCGCTTCTGCGGGCGCCAGGTTCTTGATCCCTTGCTGGGTCTTGTAGTGCCACTTCACCCAGTGACGCTCGCCGTTGGCGCTGATCAGGCTGTAGGTGTGGCTGCCAAAGCCGTGCATGTGACGGTAGCCGTCAGGAATGCCGCGATCCGAGAACAGAATCGTGACTTGGTGCAGTGCCTCTGGCGAGTGAGACCAGAAGTCCCACATCATCTGGGCGCTTTTCAGGTTGCTTTGCGGCAGGCGTTTTTGGGTGTGGATAAAGTCCGGAAATTTCAGCGGATCACGGATGAAGAACACCGGCGTGTTATTACCGACGATGTCCCAGTTACCTTCCTCGGTGTAGAACTTCAGGGCAAAGCCACGTGGATCGCGCTCGGTATCAGCCGAACCGCGCTCACCGCCTACGGTGGAAAACCGCAGGAAAGTGGGCGTTTGCTTGCCAACGGACTCAAACAGCTTGGCGCTGGTGTACTCGGTGATATCACGAGTCACGGTGAACGTACCGTAAGCACCCGAGCCTTTGGCGTGCACACGCCGCTCAGGGATGTTTTCACGGTTGAAGTGGGCAAGCTTCTCGATCAGGTGGAAGTCGTCGAGTAGCAGCGGGCCACGAGGGCCGGCGGAACGGGAATTCTGGTTGTCGGCGACAGGCGCGCCACTGGCGGTGGTAAGCGTTTTATTTTGGCTCATGCGATCTCTTCCTCTGTCAGTCTTTAACTGCCGGCTAATCGGCTGAGAGGGAGTATTGATCACGAACGTTACACCTACAAATTCATTACCTTGTGAGTGCCGATAGAAAATAACTAATTATGTTTTGAGATGAATTGTCCACAGAGAAACTTTTCGAGCGCCCACAAAAAACCGGGCACTAGGCCCGGTTTTTCGTATCTGACGTCTTACTCAGCGGATACAGCTTCACCGCCGACAGGACGATCGACCAACTCGACGTACGCCATAGGCGCGTTGTCGCCAGTGCGGAAGCCGCACTTGAGGATGCGCAGGTAGCCACCCTCACGGGTAGCGTAACGCTTGCCCAGGTCGTTGAAGAGCTTACCAACGATAGCTTTCGAACGAGTACGGTCGAAAGCCAGACGGCGGTTAGCCAGGCTGTCTGTCTTGGCCAAAGTGATCAGCGGCTCAGCAACGCGACGCAGTTCTTTAGCTTTTGGCAGTGTAGTTTTGATCAGCTCGTGCTCGAACAGCGACACCGCCATGTTTTGAAACATGGCCTTGCGGTGTGAGCTGGTGCGGCTCAGGTGACGACCACTTTTACGATGACGCATGGTTCATTCCTTACCAAACACAACGTTCGGTGATTACGACGATCAGGCAGTCGCCTTGTCGTCCTTCTTAAGACTTGCAGGCGGCCAGTTGTCGAGGCGCATGCCGAGGGACAGACCGCGGGAGGCCAGAACGTCCTTGATTTCAGTCAAGGATTTCTTGCCAAGGTTCGGAGTCTTCAACAGCTCTACTTCGGTACGCTGAATCAGGTCACCGATGTAGTAGATGTTTTCCGCCTTAAGGCAGTTAGCCGAACGTACAGTCAGTTCCAGATCGTCAACCGGGCGAAGCAGGATCGGATCGATCTCGTCTTCCTGCTCGACAACCACTGGCTCACTGTCACCTTTGAGGTCGACGAACGCAGCCAACTGCTGTTGCAGAATGGTTGCAGCGCGGCGGATAGCCTCTTCAGGATCCAGGGTACCGTTGGTTTCCAGATCAATAACCAGCTTGTCCAGGTTAGTACGCTGCTCGACACGGGCGTTTTCCACCACGTATGCGATACGGCGAACCGGGCTGAACGAAGAGTCAAGCTGCAAGCGACCGATGCTGCGGCTTTCGTCTTCATCGCTCTGACGCGAGTCTGCCGGCTCATAACCACGACCACGAGCTACGGTGAGCTTCATGTTCAGGGCGCCGTTAGACGCCAGGTTAGCGATTACGTGATCGGGGTTAACGATCTCGACATCATGATCCAGCTGAATATCGGCAGCGGTAACCACCCCCGAACCCTTCTTCGACAAGGTCAGCGTAACTTCGTCACGACCGTGCAGCTTGATAGCCAGACCTTTAAGGTTCAACAGGATTTCAATTACGTCTTCCTGTACGCCTTCGATCGCGCTGTACTCATGGAGTACACCGTCAATCTCGGCCTCGACTACTGCACAGCCGGGCATTGAGGACAACAGGATGCGGCGCAGCGCGTTGCCCAGGGTGTGGCCGAAACCACGCTCGAGAGGCTCGAGAGTGATCTTGGCGCGGGTTGGACTAACAACCTGCACATCAATATGGCGGGGTGTCAGGAACTCATTTACCGAAATCTGCATGGATGCACCTATTTTCTAGCCCTTACTTGGAGTAGAGCTCGACAATCAGGCTTTCGTTGATGTCGGCGGACAGATCACTGCGAGCTGGAACGTTCTTGAAAACGCCCGACTTCTTCTCAGTGTCTACTTCTACCCATTCTACGCGGCCACGTTGGGCACACAGATCGAGAGCTTGGACAATGCGAAGTTGGTTCTTTGCTTTCTCGCGAATCGCGACCACGTCACCAGCACGAACCTGGTAAGACGGTACGTTTACGGTCTGACCGTTAACGCTGACGGATTTGTGCGATACCAGCTGACGGGATTCGGCACGAGTAGAGCCAAAACCCATACGGTATACAACGTTGTCCAGACGGCATTCGAGCAGTTGCAACAGGTTTTCGCCAGTTGCGCCTTTCTTGCCAGCAGCTTCTTTGTAGTAGCCGCTGAATTGACGCTCGAGAACGCCGTAGATACGACGGACCTTCTGCTTTTCACGCAGTTGGGTGCCGTAATCGGACTGGCGGCCGCGGCGTTGGCCGTGGATACCAGGTGCTGCTTCAATGTTGCACTTCGATTCGATCGCGCGCACGCCGCTCTTCAGAAAGAGATCGGTGCCTTCGCGACGAGCGAGTTTGCATTTTGGACCAATGTAACGAGCCATTCTTTACAATCTCCTGGATTACACGCGGCGCTTCTTCGGCGGACGGCACCCGTTGTGCGGGATTGGCGTCACGTCGGTGATGCTGGCGATCTTGTAGCCACAGCCGTTCAAAGCGCGGACTGCAGATTCACGACCTGGGCCTGGACCTTTGACGTTAACGTCGAGGTTTTTCAGACCGTATTCCAGCGCAGCTTGACCAGCACGTTCAGCAGCTACTTGAGCAGCAAACGGGGTGGACTTGCGGGAACCGCGGAAACCCGAACCACCGGAGGTAGCCCAGGAAAGAGCGTTGCCTTGACGGTCGGTGATGGTCACGATTGTGTTGTTAAAAGAAGCATGGATGTGGGCGATGCCATCAACCACTGTCTTTTTAACTTTTTTACGAGGACGAGCAGCAGGTTTAGCCATGATTAATTTCCTGTCGATTCGCTGGGGCGATTACTTGCGGATCGGCTTACGCGGACCTTTACGGGTACGCGCGTTGGTCTTGGTACGCTGACCGCGTACTGGAAGACCACGACGATGACGCAGACCGCGATAGCAACCGAGGTCCATCAAACGCTTGATTTTCATGTTGATTTCGCGACGCAGGTCACCTTCAGTGGTGAACTTCGCCACTTCGCCACGCAGCTGTTCAATCTGCTCGTCGCTCAGATCTTTGATCTTTGCCGCTGGGTTTACCCCAGTCACCGCACAGATCTTCTGTGCAGTAGTGCGACCAACACCATAGATGTAGGTCAGCGAGATAACAGTATGCTTGTTATCTGGAATGTTAACGCCTGCAATACGGGCCATTCAGTGGGACTCCAATTGACAGCTACCTACGCCCCGGAAGCCAAGAAATAGGGCGCGAGATAATATCGCTGTAATAACAAATAATCAACCCGGTAGCGCACTAGCTACCGGGCTTGAAGCACAATCACACTCAGCCTTGGCGCTGCTTGTGACGCGGTTCCGCGCTGCAAATTACTCGAACAACACCTTCGCGGCGAATAATCTTGCAGTTACGGCACAGCTTTTTCACCGATGCACGAACTTTCATCACCAACTCCTCGAACCTTATGGGTACTCAGCGCAACATGCCGCTGCCGTAACCCTTCAGGTTGGCTTTCTTCATCAGGGATTCGTACTGGTGCGAAACGAGGTGCGATTGTACTTGGGACATGAAGTCCATCACAACCACGACGACGATCAGCAACGAGGTCCCGCCAAGGTAGAACGGTACGTTTGCTGCAACCACCAGGAACTGGGGCAACAGACACACGGCCGTCATGTAAAGAGCACCGAACATGGTCAAGCGAGTCAGAACGCCATCAATGTAGCGCGCGGACTGCTCACCTGGACGGATACCCGGAATAAAGGCACCGGACTTCTTCAGGTTTTCCGCTACGTCTTTCGGATTGAACATCAACGCCGTATAGAAGAAGCAGAAGAAAATAATCCCTGCACTAAACAGCAGAATATTCAACGGCTGACCAGGAGCGATCGACTGCGAGATGTCCTGCAACCAGCCCATACCTTCAGACTGGCCGAACCAGGCACCCAACGAAGCCGGGAACAGCAAAATGCTGCTCGCGAAAATGGCCGGAATAACACCGGCCATGTTCACCTTCAACGGCAAGTGGCTAGTCTGCGCAGCGAAGACCTTGCGACCCTGCTGACGCTTGGCGTAGTGAACAGCAATACGACGCTGACCACGCTCAATGAACACCACGAAACCGATAATCGCTACTGCCAGCAAACCGATGGCAACCAGGGCGAAGATGTTGATATCACCCTGACGTGCAGACTCGAAAGACTGCCCGATCGCTCTCGGAAGACCGGCGACGATACCCGAAAAAATCAACATCGAGATACCGTTGCCAACACCACGCTCAGTAATCTGCTCACCCAGCCACATCATGAACATCGCACCAGCCACAAAAGTGGATACCGCGACGAAATGGAAGCCAAAGTCACCAGTGAACGCAACACCCTGCCCTGCCAAGCCAATGGACATGCCAATAGCCTGAACGAGAGCGAGGATGACAGTGCCGTAGCGGGTGTACTGGCTGATCTTGCGACGGCCAGCTTCACCTTCCTTCTTCAACTGTTCCAGCTGCGGGCTGACGGCGGTCATGAGCTGCATGATGATCGATGCCGAAATGTACGGCATGATCCCCAATGCAAAGATGCTCATCCGTTCCAGCGCGCCGCCGGAAAACATGTTGAACAAGCTAAGAATGGTCCCCTCATTCTGTCGAAACAGGTCCGCGAGTCGGTCCGGGTTGATACCTGGAACCGGGATGTGTGCGCCTATTCGGTAGACGATAATCGCCAGGAACAGAAAACGCAGACGAGCCCAGAGTTCAGACATACCGCCTTTGCCGAGCGCAGAGAGAGCACCTTGCTTAGCCATTTATTCCTCGAACTTGCCGCCAGCTGCTTCGATAGCCGCACGCGCACCTTTGGTGGCGCCGATTCCCTTTCCGATGGTAACAGCGCGAGTAACTTCGCCGGACAGCATGATTTTCACACGCTGTACGTTGACGTTGATCACGTTGGCATCTTTCAGGGACTGCACGGTGACGATGTCGCCTTCCACTTTAGCCAGCTCGGACAGACGCACTTCTGCGCGATCCATAGCCTTCAGGGAAACGAAACCGAATTTCGGCAGGCGACGATGCAGCGGCTGTTGACCGCCTTCAAAGCCTGGAGCAATGGTGCCACCGGAGCGGGAGGACTGACCTTTGTGGCCACGGCCACCGGTCTTGCCCAAACCACTACCGATACCACGGCCCGGACGATGCTTTTCGCGACGGGAACCCGGCGCTGGACTCAGATCATTGAGTTTCATCGATTAACCCTCGACACGCAGCATGTAGTAAGCCTTGTTGATCATCCCGCGATTCTCGGGAGTATCAAGTACTTCTACAGTGTGACCGATGCGACGCAGACCCAGACCCTTAACGCACAGTTTGTGGTTAGGGATGCGGCCGGTCATGCTTTTGATCAGCGTAACTTTAACGGTAGCCATGATCAGAAGATCTCCTTGACGCTTTTGCCACGCTTGGCGGCAATGGATTCAGGAGACTGCATAGCTTTCAAACCTTTGAAAGTGGCGTGAACCACGTTTACCGGGTTAGTCGAGCCATAGCACTTGGCCAGAACGTTCTGAACGCCAGCCACTTCGAGGACAGCACGCATAGCGCCGCCAGCGATGATACCGGTACCTTCAGAAGCAGGCTGCATGTACACCTTCGAAGCGCCGTGACCGGACTTCATTGCGTACTGCAGAGTGGTGCCGTTCAGATCAACTTGGATCATGTTGCGACGAGCAGCTTCCATTGCCTTCTGGATCGCAGCAGGCACTTCACGTGACTTGCCACGGCCGAAGCCAACACGCCCTTTACCATCACCAACCACGGTCAACGCGGTGAAAGTGAAGATACGGCCGCCTTTAACGGTTTTGGCTACGCGGTTAACTTGAACCAGCTTCTCAATGTAGCCTTCGTCGCGCTTTTGGTCGTTATTTGACATAACTTAGAACTCCAGCCCAGCTTCACGAGCAGCATCAGCCAGCGCCTTGACGCGGCCGTGGTACTTGAAGCCAGAGCGGTCGAAAGCCACCTGCGAGACGCCAGCGGCTTTAGCACGCGTAGCGACCAGCTGGCCAACCTTAGTGGCCGCGTCGATGTTGCCAGTGGCGCCATCACGCAGTTCTTTATCCAAAGTCGAGGCAGATGCCAGGACTTTGTTGCCGTCGGCCGAAATGACCTGGGCGTAGATGTGCTGCGACGAGCGGAACACGCAGAGACGCACGACTTCGAGTTCGTGCATTTTCAGGCGTGCTTTGCGAGCGCGACGCAGTCGAGTAACTTTTTTGTCGGTCATTTGCTATGCCCTACTTCTTCTTGGCTTCTTTACGACGGACGACTTCGTCCGCGTAGCGCACACCTTTGCCTTTGTACGGCTCTGGTGGACGGAAGTCGCGGATCTCGGCGGCCACTTGACCTACCAGCTGCTTATCGATACCCCGAATCAGGATGTCGGTTTGGCTAGGAGTCTCAGCGGTGATGCCTTCCGGCAGTTCATAATCCACTGGGTGCGAGAAGCCAAGAGCCAGGTTCAGCACTGTGCCTTTTGCTTGCGCTTTGTAACCAACACCGACCAGCTGGAGCTTGCGCTCGAAGCCTTGGCTTACGCCTTGGACCATGTTGTTTACCAACGCACGAGTGGTACCAGCCATTGCGCGAGTTTGTTGATCGCCATTGCGAGCAGCGAAACGCAGCTCACCAGCTTCTTCAACGATCTCAACGGACGAATGGATGTTCAGTTCGAGAGTGCCCTTGGCACCCTTCACCGAAAGCTGTTGGCCTGCGAATTTGACTTCGACACCGGCTGGCAGCTTAACGGGGTTCTTAGCGACGCGTGACATGCTTATCCCCCCTAGAACACAGTGCAAAGAACTTCGCCGCCGACACCGGCAGCGCGCGCAGCACGATCCGTCATCACACCTTTGTTGGTGGAGACGATAGACACACCGAGACCGCCACGAACTTTTGGCAGATCATCGACGGACTTGTACTGACGCAGGCCTGGACGGCTAACGCGCTTCACTTCCTCGATGACCGGACGGCCCTCGAAGTACTTCAGCTCGATGGACAGCAGAGGTTTGATTTCGCTGCTGATCTGATAACCCGCAATGTAACCTTCGTCCTTCAGGACTTTGGCAACAGCCACCTTCAAAGTAGAAGATGGCATGCTTACGACGGACTTTTCAGCCATCTGGGCATTACGGATTCGAGTTAGCATGTCCGCTAACGGGTCCTGCATACTCATGGGCTAGACGCTCCTAATACAAAAAAATTAGCCTTGCGGCTACTACTTGTCGCCGAGGACATCCATGCGAAAAAAGCACGGGCTCAGGCGAGCCGGGTATTCTAGACACACCCCACAAATGAATCAAGCCCCAATAGGGGCTTGATTCAAGTTCAAGGTCACCGGCGGTCAGGATCTTGCGATCCCGAACACCGAGACTTTGACAGTGCTTACCAGCTGGCTTTAACCAGACCAGGTACGTCACCACGCATTGCAGCTTCACGCAGTTTGTTACGGCCAAGGCCGAACTTGCGGTAAACGCCGTGTGGACGACCGGTCAGGCGGCAGCGGTTACGCATGCGCGAAGCGCTTGCGTCACGTGGCTGCTTCTGCAGAGCTACTGTAGCTTCCCAACGCGCTTCTGGACTTGCGTTCAGATCAACGATGATTGCTTTCAGTGCTGCACGCTTTTTGGCGTACTTGGCAACCGTGAGCTGACGCTTCAGCTCGCGGTTTTTCATGCTCATCTTGGCCATTTTCCTACTCCAATCAGTTGCGGAACGGGAATTTGAAAGCACGCAACAGGGCGCGACCTTCATCATCGTTCTTGGCAGTGGTGGTCAGGGTAATGTCCAGACCGCGGAGAGCATCGATCTTGTCGTAGTCGATTTCCGGGAAGATGATCTGCTCTTTAACGCCCATGCTGTAGTTACCACGACCATCGAAGGACTTGGCATTCAGGCCGCGAAAGTCGCGGACCCGAGGCAGGGAGATCGACAGCAGACGATCCAGGAATTCGTACATACGCTCACGGCGCAGAGTCACTTTGACGCCGATCGGCCAGCCTTCACGGACTTTAAAGCCAGCGATGGATTTCCGAGCGTAAGTCACAACGACTTTCTGACCGGTGATCTTTTCCAGGTCGGCAACAGCGTGCTCGATGACTTTTTTGTCACCGACCGCTTCGCCCAGACCCATATTCAGGGTGATTTTGGTAACGCGTGGAACTTCCATCACGTTCGAAAGCTTAAGTTCTTCCTTAAGCTTCGGTGCGATTTCCTTCCAGTAAATCTCTTTTAGTCGTGCCATGGTCTTCTACCTAGCAGTGTTCAAGCATCAACCGCTTTTTGGGTCGACTTGAAGACACGAATTTTCTTGCCGTCTTCTACTTTGAAACCAACGCGGTCAGCCTTGTTGGTTTCGCCGTTGAAAATGGCGACGTTAGAAGCGTCCAGTGGAGCTTCTTTTTCGACGATACCGCCTTGTACGCCCGACATCGGGTTAGGCTTGGTATGACGCTTAACCAGGTTCAGACCGCCAATAACCAGACGGTTGTTAGCGAGAACCTTAAGCACCTTACCGCGCTTACCTTTGTCTTTGCCGGCGATCACGATGATCTCGTCGTCACGACGAATCTTTTGCATGTCGGATCTCCTTACAGCACTTCTGGGGCGAGCGAGACGATCTTCATGAACTTCTCAGTACGAAGTTCACGGGTCACTGGCCCAAAGATACGGGTGCCGATCGGCTCTTGCTTGTTGTTCAGAAGAACAGCAGCGTTGCCATCAAAGCGGATAATGGAGCCATCAGCACGACGTACGCCGTGACGAGTGCGGACTACAACAGCAGTCATCACTTGGCCTTTTTTCACTTTACCGCGAGGAATTGCTTCCTTCACGGTAACTTTGATGATGTCACCGATACCAGCGTAACGACGATGGGAGCCACCCAGCACCTTGATGCACATAACGCGGCGAGCGCCGCTGTTATCGGCCACATCGAGCATGGATTGAGTCTGAATCATATAATTTCTCCGACCCCTAGTCCTTAGACTTCCACAGCGCGTTCGAGAACATCAACCAGTGCCCAAGACTTGGTCTTGGCCAGCGGACGAGTTTCACGAATAGTGACTTTGTCGCCGATGTGGCACTGATTGGTTTCGTCGTGCGCGTGCAGCTTAGTCGAACGCTTAACGTATTTACCGTAGATCGGGTGCTTTACGCGACGCTCGATCAGAACGGTGATGGTCTTGTCCATTTTGTCGCTGACAACACGGCCAGTCAGCGTACGGACGGTTTTTTCGGCTTCAGCCATGATTACTTACCTGCCTGCTGTTTGAGCACAGTCTTCACGCGAGCGATGTCACGCTTAACTTGCCGGAGCAGGTGAGACTGCCCCAACTGGCCAGTTGCTTTCTGCATGCGCAGATTGAACTGGTCGCGCAGCAGGCCGAGCAGTTGCTCGTTAAGCTGCGGCGCGTCTTTTTCACGAAGTTCGTTCGCTTTCATCACATCACCGTCCGTTTAACAAAAGCGGTGGCGAGCGGCAGCTTTGCAGCAGCCAGGGCAAAAGCCTCACGCGCCAGCTCTTCAGAAACGCCCTCGATTTCATACAGGACTTTGCCTGGCTGAATCTGGGCAACCCAGTACTCCACACTACCCTTACCTTTACCCATCCGAACTTCGAGGGGCTTTTTGGAAATAGGCTTGTCCGGGAATACACGGATCCAGATCTTGCCGCCACGTTTAACGTGACGGGTCAGTGCACGACGCGCTGACTCGATCTGACGAGCGGTGAGACGACCACGAGCTACAGACTTCAGCGCGAACTCGCCGAAGCTGACTTTGCTACCGCGCTGAGCCAGACCACGGTTGTGGCCTGTCATCTGCTTGCGGAACTTCGTACGCTTTGGTTGCAACATTTGGCGTACCCCTTACTTAGCAGCTTTTTTACGAGGCGCTGGTGCTTGTGGTTTCAGTTCTTCTTGGCGACCACCAATTACTTCGCCTTTGAAGATCCAAACCTTTACACCGATCACACCGTAAGTGGTGTGAGCTTCGTAGTTGGCATAGTCGATGTCGGCACGCAGGGTGTGCAGTGGCACACGACCTTCGCGATACCATTCAGTACGTGCGATTTCAGCACCGCCGAGACGACCGCTCACTTGGATTTTGATGCCTTTGGCACCAATGCGCATGGCGTTCTGTACAGCGCGCTTCATAGCGCGACGGAACATTACGCGACGCTCCAGCTGCTGAGCTACGCTCTGCGCAACCAACATACCGTCGAGCTCCGGCTTGCGGATTTCTTCGATATTGATGTGCACAGGCACACCCATTTGTTTGGTCAGGTCCTGACGCAGTTTCTCAACATCTTCACCTTTCTTCCCGATAACGATACCTGGACGAGCGGTGTGGATGGTGATACGTGCAGTTTGGGCCGGACGATGGATATCGATACGGCTTACGGACGCGCTTTTTAGTTTGTCTTGGAGATACTCACGCACCTTCAGATCAGCGAACAAATAGTCCGCATAAGTCCGACCGTCTGCGTACCAGACGGAGGTGTGCTCCTTGACGATTCCCAGGCGAATGCCAATGGGATGTACTTTCTGACCCATCTCTTCGACTCCGTTACTTGTCAGCAACCTTGACAGTGATATGGCAAGACCGCTTGACGATGCGATCAGCACGGCCTTTGGCACGTGGCATGATTCGCTTCAGCGAACGCCCTTCGTTGACGAAAACGGTGCTGACTTTAAGGTCATCAACGTCTGCGCCTTCGTTATGCTCGGCGTTGGCTACGGCCGACTCCAGCACTTTCTTCATGATCTCGGCGGCTTTCTTACTGCTGAAAGCCAACAGGTTGAGCGCTTCGCCCACCTTCTTCCCGCGGATCTGGTCGGCGACCAAGCGGGCTTTCTGGGCGGAGATTCGAGCGCCCGACAACTTAGCGGCTACTTCCATCGTTCCTTACCCCTTAACGCTTGGCTTTCTTGTCTGCCACGTGCCCACGATATGTGCGGGTACCGGCAAACTCGCCCAGTTTGTGGCCGACCATGTCTTCGTTCACGAGAACTGGAACATGTTGACGACCGTTATGCACTGCGATGGTCAGACCGACCATTTGTGGCAGGATCATCGAACGACGCGACCAGGTTTTAACTGGTTTGCGATCGTTCTTTTCCGCCGCCACTTCGATCTTCTTCAGTAGGTGAAGATCAATAAAAGGACCTTTTTTCAGAGAACGTGGCACTGTCGTATCCCTCTATTTACTTGCGACGACGGACGATCATTTTGTCGGTACGCTTATTACCACGAGTCTTCGCGCCCTTAGTCGGGAAGCCCCATGGCGATACCGGATGACGACCACCAGAGGTACGACCTTCACCACCACCATGTGGGTGGTCAACCGGGTTCATGGCAACACCACGAACGGTTGGGCGAACGCCACGCCAGCGTTTGGCACCAGCTTTACCCAGCGAACGCAGGCTGTGCTCGGAGTTCGAGACTTCACCCAGGGTCGCGCGGCATTCAGCCAGCACTTTACGCATCTCACCAGAACGCAGACGCAGGGTCACGTAGACACCTTCACGAGCGATCAGCTGAGCCGAAGCACCAGCGGAACGAGCGATTTGCGCGCCTTTACCTGGCTTCAATTCGATGCCGTGTACGGTGCTACCAACTGGAATGTTACGCAGTTGCAGAGCGTTGCCCGGCTTGATCGGCGCCAAGGCACCTGCGATCAGCTGGTCGCCAGCACTCACGCCTTTAGGGGCGATGATGTAGCGACGCTCGCCATCTGCGTACAGCAGCAGAGCGATGTGAGCAGTACGGTTTGGATCGTATTCGATACGCTCGACAGTGGCAGCGATGCCATCTTTGTCGTTGCGACGGAAATCGACCAGACGATAATGCTGCTTATGGCCACCACCGATGTGACGAGTGGTAATACGACCATTGTTGTTACGACCACCAGTCTTCGATTTTTTCTCGAGCAGCGGTGCGTGAGGAGCGCCTTTATGCAGCTCCTGGTTGACCACCTTGACCACAAAACGGCGGCCAGGGGAAGTCGGTTTGCATTTAACGATTGCCATGATGCACCCCTTCCTTACTCAGCACTGCTGCTGAAATCGAGATCTTGGCCTGGCTGAAGGGAGATAACCGCCTTCTTCCAGTCATTACGCTTGCCCAGACCGCGAGCAGTGCGCTTGCTCTTACCCAGAACATTCAGGGTAGTAACACGCTCTACTTTCACGCTGAACAGGCTTTCGACGGCCTTCTTGATTTCCAGCTTGGTTGCGTCAGTTGCAACCTTGAAAACGAACTGGCCTTTCTTGTCAGCCAGAACCGTAGCCTTCTCGGAAACGTGCGGGCCAAGCAGAACTTTAAATACGCGTTCCTGGTTCATCCCAGCAGCTCCTCGAATTTCTTCACGGCCGACACGGTGATCAACACCTTGTCGTATGCGATCAGACTAACTGGATCGGAACCTTGCACGTCACGTACATCAACGTGTGGCAGGTTGCGAGCAGCCAGGTACAGGTTCTGATCAACCACTTCAGACACGATCAAGACGTCAGTCAGGCCCATGCCGGTCAGTTTGTTCAGCAGATCTTTGGTCTTCGGTGCATCAACAGCGAAGTCCTGAACCACAACCAGACGATCAGTACGCACCAGCTCAGCAAGGATGGAACGCATTGCTGCGCGATACATCTTCTTGTTCAGCTTCTGGGTGTGATCCTGAGGACGAGCTGCGAAAGTGGTACCGCCGCCACGCCAGATTGGGCTACGGATAGTACCGGCACGAGCACGGCCAGTACCTTTCTGACGCCATGGGCGTTTACCGCCACCACGAACGTCGGAACGGGTCTTTTGCTGCTTGCTACCTTGACGGCCGCCGGCCATGTAGGCCACGACTGCTTGGTGAACCAGCGTCTCGTTGAATTCGCCGCCAAATGTCAGTTCGGAAACTTCGATCGCTTGAGCGTCATTTACATTTAATTGCATGTCAGCTTCCCCTTAACCGCGAGCCTTGGCTGCTGGACGTACAACCAAGTTGCCGCCAGTAGCGCCAGGAACAGCGCCCTTGACCAACAACAGATTGCGTTCAGCGTCCACGCGCACTACTTCGAGGGACTGCACGGTCACGCGCTCAGCGCCCATATGACCGGACATTTTTTTGCCCTTGAATACACGACCAGGAGTCTGGCACTGGCCGATAGAGCCTGGAACGCGGTGGGACACGGAGTTACCGTGGGTATTATCTTGCCCGCGGAAGTTCCAACGCTTGATCGTACCCTGGAAGCCTTTACCTTTGGACTGACCGGTTACATCAACCAGTTGACCGGCGGCGAAGATTTCAGCGTTGATCAGATCGCCGGCCTGGTACTCGCCTTCTTCAAGACGGAATTCCATTACGGTACGACCAGCGGCAACGTTCGCTTTAGCGAAGTGGCCAGCCTGAGCAGCTGTAACACGCGAAGCACGACGCTCGCCTACAGTGACTTGCACTGCACGATAGCCATCGGTCTCTTCAGTTTTGAACTGGGTGACGCGATTCGGCTCGATCTCAATGACCGTGACCGGAATGGAGACACCTTCTTCGGTGAAAATACGGGTCATACCGCATTTACGACCGACTACACCAATAGTCATGTTGTAAACCTCATGAGTGTACGGGGCTTTCACCCGCTATGGCCGCCCATTTCAGAGCGTTACACGACTAAGACCGAGTCTTAGCCGAGGCTGATCTGCACTTCCACACCGGCCGCAAGATCAAGCTTCATAAGTGCATCAACGGTTTTATCCGTTGGCTGGACGATGTCCAGAACGCGCTTATGAGTACGGATCTCGTACTGGTCACGCGCGTCTTTGTTGACGTGCGGGGAGACCAGAACGGTGAACCGCTCTTTACGGGTAGGCAGTGGAATTGGACCACGCACTTGAGCACCAGTACGTTTCGCGGTTTCCACGATTTCCTGGGTGGATTGGTCGATCAGGCGATGGTCAAAAGCCTTCAACCTGATACGGATTTGCTGATTTTGCATTGGATTTCAGACTCCGGCTGCTATTCCCACCGAGCGCAATACGCCCGTTAAAAGGAGGCGCAATTCTATAGACGCCCCATATAGGTGTCAACCCAATAAAAAAGCCCCCGCTAAGCGGGGGCTTTTTCAATTCATCAAAGCTTACTCAAAAAGAGCTTACTCGATGATTTTGGCTACGACGCCAGCGCCGACGGTACGACCGCCTTCACGGATAGCGAAACGCAGACCGTCTTCCATTGCGATGGTCTTGATCAGGGTGACAACCATTTTGATGTTGTCGCCTGGCATTACCATCTCAACGCCTTCCGGCAGCTCGCAGTTACCAGTCACGTCAGTAGTACGGAAGTAGAACTGTGGACGGTAGCCTTTGAAGAACGGAGTGTGACGACCGCCTTCTTCTTTGCTCAGTACGTAGACTTCAGCTTCGAACTTGGTGTGCGGCTTGACCGAACCTGGCTTGACCAGAACCTGACCACGCTCAACGTCGTCACGCTTGGTACCACGCAGCAGAACGCCGCAGTTCTCGCCAGCACGACCTTCGTCGAGCAGCTTACGGAACATTTCAACACCGGTGCAGGTGGTGACGGTAGTGTCACGCAGACCAACGATTTCCAGTGGATCCTGAACCTTGACGATACCGCGCTCGATACGGCCGGTTACAACAGTACCGCGACCGGAGATCGAGAATACGTCTTCGATTGGCATCAGGAACGGCTTGTCGATAACACGGACTGGATCCGGGATGTAGCTGTCCAGAGTCTCAACCAGCTTACGAACGGCAGTGGTGCCCATTTCGTTGTCGTCTTGGCCGTTCAGAGCCATCAGAGCCGAACCGATGATGATCGGAGTGTCGTCGCCTGGGAAGTCGTAAGTGCTCAGCAGATCGCGCACTTCCATCTCAACCAGTTCCAGCAGCTCAGCGTCGTCAACCATGTCAGCCTTGTTCAGGAAGACAACGATGTACGGAACGCCAACCTGACGGGACAGCAGGATGTGCTCACGGGTTTGTGGCATCGGACCATCAGCGGCCGAGCAAACCAGGATAGCGCCGTCCATCTGAGCAGCACCGGTGATCATGTTCTTCACGTAGTCAGCGTGACCTGGGCAGTCAACGTGAGCGTAGTGACGGATCAGCGAGTTGTATTCAACGTGTGCGGTGTTGATGGTGATACCACGAGCTTTCTCTTCCGGAGCGCTGTCGATTTTGTCGAAAGCAACAACGGCCGAACCGAAAACTTCGGAGCAAACGCGAGTCAGAGCAGCGGTCAGCGTGGTTTTACCGTGGTCGACGTGACCGATGGTGCCAACGTTGACGTGCGGGAGGGTACGGTCAAATTTTTCTTTAGCCACGACAATTAACTCCTAGCCTAAAGGGGCTGAATCAGCCTTGTTTTTTGGTAACGGTTTCGACGATGTGCGACGGAGCCGTATTGTATTTTTTGAATTCCATAGAGTAGCTTGCGCGACCTTGGGACATGGAACGGACGTCGGTCGCATAACCGAACATCTCACCCAGCGGAACTTCAGCACGAATTACTTTGCCGGAGACCGTGTCTTCCATACCCAGGATCATGCCGCGACGACGGTTAAGGTCGCCCATCACGTCACCCATATAGTCTTCAGGCGTAACAACCTCTACCGCCATGATCGGCTCAAGCAACTCACCACCGCCCTTCTGGGCCAGTTGCTTGGTTGCCATGGAAGCAGCCACCTTAAACGCCATCTCGTTGGAGTCGACGTCGTGGTAGGAACCATCAAACACGGTAGCCTTCAGGCCGATCAGCGGATAGCCGGCAACAACGCCGTTCTTCATCTGCTCTTCGATACCCTTCTGGATAGCCGGGATGTATTCCTTAGGAACCACACCACCTACTACTTCGTTCACGAATTGCAGACCTTCCTGACCTTCGTCAGCAGGAGCAAAACGAATCCAGCAATGACCGAACTGGCCACGACCGCCGGACTGACGAACGAACTTGCCTTCAATCTCGCAGCTCTTCGTGATGCGCTCACGGTACGAAACTTGAGGCTTACCGATGTTGGCTTCGACGTTGAACTCACGGCGCATCCGGTCAACCAGGATGTCCAGGTGCAACTCGCCCATGCCGGAGATGATCGTTTGACCAGTCTCTTCATCAGTCTTGACGCGGAAAGATGGATCTTCCTGAGCAAGCTTGCCCAGAGCGATACCCATTTTTTCCTGGTCGTCCTTGGTCTTAGGCTCTACGGCAACCGAAATAACCGGCTCCGGGAAGTCCATGCGAACCAGGATGATTGGCTTGTCAGCGTTGCACAAAGTTTCACCGGTGGTGACGTCCTTCATGCCGATCAAGGCCGCGATGTCGCCAGCGCGTACTTCCTTGATTTCTTCACGGGCGTTTGCGTGCATTTGCACCATACGACCCACGCGCTCTTTCTTGCCTTTAACCGAGTTGATCACGCCGTCGCCGGAGGCCAACACGCCCGAGTAAACTCGAACAAAGGTCAAGGTACCCACGAACGGATCGGTGGCAATTTTGAATGCCAGAGCGGAGAACGGCTCGTTGTCGTCTGCATGACGCTCCAGATCGATAGTCTCGTCATCCGGGTCAGTACCCTTGATGGCAGGAATATCAACAGGCGCAGGCAGGTAGTCGATAACGGCGTCGAGAACCAGGGGAACACCCTTGTTCTTGAAGGAAGAACCGCAAACAGCCAGAACGATCTCACCAGCGATAGTACGCTGACGCAGAGCGGCCTTGATTTCCTCGTTGGTGAGCTCTTCACCTTCGAGGTACTTGTTCATCAGCTCTTCGCTGGCTTCGGCCGCAGCCTCAACCATGTTGCCGCGCCACTCGTCAGCCAGTTCCTGCAGCTCAGCAGGGATAGGCTTGCGAACCGGAACCATGCCTTTGTCAGCGTCGTTCCAGTAAACAGCTTCCATGGCCATCAGATCGATCTGACCCTGGAAGTTGTCTTCGGAACCGATCGCCAACTGGATTGGCACCGGAGTGTGACCCAGACGCTGCTTGATCTGACCGATCACGCGCAGGAAGTTTGCACCAGCACGGTCCATCTTGTTTACGTAAACAAGACGTGGAACGCCGTATTTGTTGGCTTGACGCCATACGGTTTCCGACTGAGGCTCAACACCCGAGGTACCGCAGAACACAACGACCGCGCCGTCGAGTACACGCAGGGAACGCTCAACTTCAATAGTGAAGTCAACGTGGCCCGGGGTGTCGATGACGTTGAAGCGGTATTGATCTTTGTGCTGCTTCTCGGAACCCTGCCAGAAGGCGGTAATAGCAGCAGAAGTAATGGTAATACCACGCTCCTGCTCCTGCACCATCCAGTCTGTGGTCGCGGCGCCGTCATGCACCTCGCCCATTTTGTGACTTTTGCCAGTGTAAAAAAGGACGCGCTCGGTGGTGGTGGTTTTACCAGCATCCACGTGAGCAACGATACCAATGTTACGGTAGCGATTAATCGGTGTAGTACGAGCCATAAAGCCCTCGCAAAATTAGTGACGCTAAAATTAGAAGCGGTAGTGCGAGAAAGCCTTGTTGGCTTCAGCCATACGGTGCACGTCTTCACGCTTCTTAACTGCAGCACCTTTGCCTTCAGCAGCGTCCAACAGTTCGCCAGCCAAACGCAGAGCCATAGACTTCTCGCCGCGCTTGCGGGCGAAGTCTACCAACCAGCGCATTGCCAGAGCGTTACGACGGGACGGACGAACTTCAACCGGAACCTGGTAAGTAGCACCGCCTACACGGCGCGACTTTACTTCGACCAGCGGAGCGATGGCGTCGAGAGCTTTCTCGAAGATTTCCAGGGGGTCGCTGTTCTTGCGTTCTTTAACCTTTTCCAGCGCGCCATAAACGATACGCTCGGCAACGGCTTTCTTGCCGCTTTCCATCACGTGGTTCATGAACTTGGCCAGGATCTGGCTGCCGTATTTTGGATCGTCAAGCACTTCGCGCTTGGCTGCTACGCGTCTTCTTGGCATGGATAAGCCCTCAAACGGTCTTCAGGTTCGCTCGGAATCAGTGCCCTTTCGGGACGCCTCCGACCTTACTCTTATCGACTCAGAAAAATAGAAAATCAGTTTTACAAAAAGCCGCTACTACTTAGGCTTCTTGGTACCGTACTTCGAACGACCCTGGTTACGACCTTTAACGCCGGAAGTATCCAAAGAACCGCGAACGGTGTGGTAACGAACACCTGGCAAGTCTTTTACACGGCCGCCACGGATCAGTACGACGCTGTGCTCTTGCAGGTTGTGGCCTTCACCGCCGATGTACGAGGAAACCTCGAAACCGTTGGTCAGACGCACACGGCATACTTTACGCAGTGCCGAGTTAGGTTTTTTCGGCGTGGTGGTATACACACGGGTGCATACGCCACGACGTTGCGGGCAGTTCTGCAGCGCAGGCACGTCGGATTTCTCGACGATACGCTTACGCGGCTGACGTACCAGCTGGTTGATAGTTGCCATCTACTAGCTCCACTGTTGTCTTGCGACGCTATTGTCTTGCAAGAAAAGCAAAATGGCAGGAACGAATTCCCGCCAAATTTAGGGGTACAAGAGTCTAAAGAGGATCTTGCCCCCAGTCAAGGAAAGGCCCCGACCTCTCCGCTCATCCAACCTCGACAAATTGTCTCGATTCGATGAACGGAATGATCAGGGCCTTACGCTCACTTACCGCAGAACTCAGTTACCGCTCGAGTTCAGCGCTTCGGTCAGTGCAGCTTCCACTTCACTGGCGCTTACGCGCAACGGTTTGTCCGCATCACGGCGGCGTTTACGCTCGCTGTGATAAGCCAGACCGGTACCCGCCGGAATCAGACGACCCACGACTACGTTTTCTTTCAGGCCGCGCAGGTAATCGCGCTTGCCGGTTACCGCCGCTTCGGTCAGTACGCGAGTGGTTTCCTGGAAGGAAGCCGCCGAGATGAACGATTCGGTGGACAACGACGCCTTGGTGATACCCAACAGCACGCGAGTGAACTTGGAAACGAATTTCTCGTCGCCAGCCAGACGCTCGTTCTCTACCAGAACGTGAGTCAATTCCATCTGGTCGCCCTTGATGAAACTGGAATCGCCGGATTCAGCGATTTCAACTTTACGCAGCATCTGACGCAGGATGGTCTCGATGTGCTTGTCGTTGATCTTCACGCCTTGCAGACGGTAAACGTCCTGGATCTCGTTCACAATGTACTTGGCCAGCGCACTCACACCCAGCAGACGCAGGATGTCATGTGGATCGCTCGGGCCGTCCGAGATAACTTCGCCGCGGTTTACCTGTTCGCCTTCGAAGACGTTCAGGTGACGCCACTTCGGAATCAGCTCTTCGTACGGATCGCTACCGTCGTTCGGGGTGATAACCAGACGGCGCTTGCCTTTGGTCTCTTTACCGAACGCGATGGTGCCGCTGACTTCAGCCAGAATCGAGGCTTCTTTCGGACGACGGGCTTCGAACAAGTCGGCAACACGCGGCAAACCACCGGTGATGTCACGGGTTTTCGAAGTCTCTTGCGGAATACGAGCGATAACATCACCGATCGCGATTTTCGCACCGTCCGCCACACCGACCAGGGCGTTGGCTGGCAGGAAGTACTGAGCGATAACGTCAGTGCCTGGCAGCAACAGATCCTTGCCGTTGTCATCAACCATCTTCACGGCAGGACGGATATCTTTACCGGCAGCTGGACGGTCTTTGGCGTCGAGTACTTCAATGTTGGTCATACCGGTCAATTCGTCAGTCTGACGCTTGATCGTGATGCCTTCTTCCATGCCCACGTAGGTCACGGTACCTTTCATTTCGGTAACGATTGGGTGAGTGTGCGGATCCCACTTGGCCACGATTGCGCCAGCGTCGACCTTGTCACCTTCTTTAACCGAAATCACAGCACCGTACGGCAGCTTGTAACGCTCACGCTCACGACCGAAGTCATCAGCGATTGCCAGCTCACCGGAACGGGACACAGCAACCAGGCAACCATCCACTCGCTCAACATGCTTCAGGTTGTGCAGACGGACGGTACCGCCATTCTTCACCTGAACACTGTCAGCTGCGGAAGTCCGGCTTGCCGCACCACCGATGTGGAACGTACGCATGGTCAGCTGGGTACCCGGCTCACCGATGGACTGGGCAGCGATAACGCCGACCGCTTCACCGATGTTCACCTGATGACCACGAGCCAAGTCACGGCCGTAGCACTTGGCGCAAATGCCGTAGCGGGTTTCGCAGCTGATCGGCGAACGCACGATCACTTCATCGATGCTGTTCAGCTCGATGAACTCGACCCACTTCTCGTCTACCAGCGTGCCGGCAGGAACGATGATTTCTTCGGTACCTGGCTTGAACACGTCACGGGCAATGACACGACCCAATACACGCTCACCCAATGGCTCAACAACGTCACCGCCTTCAATGTGCGGAGTCATTACCAGGCCATGCTCGGTGCCGCAATCGATCTCGGTCACAACCAGATCCTGCGCCACGTCTACCAGACGACGAGTCAGGTAACCGGAGTTCGCAGTTTTCAACGCGGTATCCGCCAAACCTTTACGAGCACCGTGAGTAGAGATGAAGTACTGAAGTACGCTCAAACCTTCACGGAAGTTCGCAGTAATCGGCGTTTCGATGATGGAACCGTCCGGCTTGGCCATCAGGCCACGCATACCGGCGAGCTGACGGATCTGCGCAGCAGAACCCCGTGCGCCCGAGTCGGCCATCATGTACATCGAGTTGAAAGACTCTTGGTCGACTTCGACGCCATGACGGTCGATGACTTTCTCTTTCGAGAGGTTGGCCATCATCGCCTTGGAAACTTCGTCGTTCGCCTTGGACCAAAGGTCGATCACTTTGTTGTACTTCTCGCCCTGGGTTACCAGGCCGGAGGCGTACTGACTTTCGATCTCTTTCACTTCGTCGGTAGCAGCACCGATGATGCGGGCTTTTTCATCCGGGATAACGAAGTCGTTAACACCGATGGAAACGCCGGAAATGGTCGAATAGGCAAAACCGGTGTACATCAACTGGTCAGCGAAGATCACGGTCTCTTTCAAACCAACCACGCGGTAGCACTGGTTGATCAGCTTGGAGATCGCTTTTTTCTTCATCGGCTGGTTGACGACGTCGTACGACAGGCCAGGTGGAACAACCTGGAACAACAGCGCACGGCCGACAGTGGTGTCGACGATACGAGTGTTCTTGACGCTGCCACCATCACGATCGTTGACGGTTTCGTTGATCCGCACTTTAACCTTGGCGTGCAGTGCGGCTTCGCCGGCACGGAACACACGGTCAACTTCCTGCAGATCCGCGAACACACGACCTTCGCCCTTGGCGTTGATCGCTTCACGAGTCATGTAGTACAGACCCAATACAACGTCCTGCGACGGAACGATGATTGGCTCACCGTTGGCTGGCGACAGAATGTTGTTGGTCGACATCATCAACGCACGCGCTTCCAACTGGGCTTCCAGTGTCAGCGGTACGTGCACGGCCATTTGGTCGCCGTCGAAGTCGGCGTTGTACGCAGCACAGACCAGAGGGTGCAGCTGGATAGCCTTGCCTTCGATAAGTACCGGTTCAAACGCCTGGATACCCAGACGGTGAAGGGTCGGTGCACGGTTGAGGAGAACCGGGTGTTCGCGGATGACTTCGGCGAGAACGTCCCAGACTTCCGGCAGCTCGCGCTCGACCATCTTCTTGGCAGCTTTGATGGTGGTAGCGAGACCACGCATTTCCAGCTTGCCGAAAATGAACGGCTTGAACAGCTCGAGAGCCATTTTCTTCGGCAGACCGCACTGGTGCAGACGCAGGGTCGGACCTACGGTAATTACCGAACGACCGGAGTAGTCAACACGCTTACCGAGCAAGTTCTGACGGAAACGACCTTGCTTACCCTTGATCATGTCAGCCAGGGATTTCAGAGGACGCTTGTTGGAACCGGTGATAGCGCGGCCACGACGACCGTTGTCGAGCAGTGCATCGACGGCTTCCTGCAACATACGCTTTTCGTTGCGCACGATGATGTCCGGAGCGGACAGATCGAGCAGACGCTTCAAGCGGTTGTTACGGTTGATCACTCGACGATACAGGTCGTTGAGGTCGGAAGTCGCGAAGCGACCGCCATCCAGCGGGACCAGTGGACGCAGGTCTGGCGGCAGAACCGGCAGAACGGTCAGCACCATCCATTCTGGAAGGTTGCCGGAACCCTGGAAGGCTTCCATCAACTTCAGACGCTTGGACAGCTTCTTGATTTTGGTTTCGGAGTTGGTTTGCGGAATTTCTTCACGCAGACGGCCAATCTCGTGTTCCAGGTCGATAGCGTGCAGCAGTTCGCGGACAGCTTCGGCACCCATGCGGGCATCGAAATCGTCACCGAACTCTTCCAGCGCCTCGAAGTACTGCTCGTCGTTGAGCAACTGACCTTTTTCAAGGGTGGTCATGCCTGGATCGATAACGACATAGCTCTCGAAGTAGAGAACGCGTTCGATATCACGCAGGGTCATGTCCATCAGCAAGCCGATACGGGACGGCAGCGATTTCAGGAACCAGATGTGGGCAACTGGCGAGGCCAGTTCGATGTGCGCCATGCGCTCACGACGAACTTTAGCCAGTGCAACTTCAACGCCGCACTTCTCGCAGATCACACCACGGTGCTTCAAGCGCTTGTACTTACCGCACAGGCACTCGTAATCCTTTACCGGGCCAAAGATCTTGGCGCAGAACAGGCCGTCACGCTCAGGTTTGAACGTACGGTAGTTAATGGTTTCCGGCTTTTTAACTTCACCGAACGACCACGAACGGATCATCTCAGGCGATGCCAATCCAATACGGATGGCGTCGAACTCTTCGACTTGACCCTGGTTTTTCAGCAAATTCAGTAGGTCTTTCAAGGCCTTTCCTCCTGGCGGAGCAGAGAGCGGGCAATCCTGCCCCGCTCTCGATTCGCGTCACGTGTTATTCGGTTTCCAGATCGATATCGATGCCGAGGGAACGAATTTCCTTGATCAACACGTTGAAGGACTCGGGCATGCCCGGCTCCATACGGTGATCGCCGTCCACGATGTTTTTGTACATCTTGGTACGGCCGTTCACATCGTCCGACTTCACTGTGAGCATTTCTTGCAGAGTGTAAGCAGCACCGTATGCTTCCAGTGCCCAGACCTCCATCTCCCCGAAACGCTGACCACCGAACTGTGCCTTACCACCCAGCGGCTGCTGGGTAACCAGGCTGTACGAACCGGTAGAACGAGCGTGCATCTTGTCGTCTACCAAGTGGTTCAGCTTCAGCATGTACATGTAGCCAACAGTAACCGGGCGCTCGAACTTGTTGCCGGTACGGCCGTCGGTCAGCTGCATCTGGCCGCTTTCTGGCAGGTCCGCCAGTTTCAGCATGGCCTTGATTTCGCTTTCCTTGGCGCCGTCGAACACTGGAGTGGCCATTGGAACGCCGCCACGCAGGTTCTTCGCCAGATCCAGGATTTCCTGGTCGGAGAAGCTATCCAGATCTTCGTTACGACCGCCGATCTGGTTGTAGATCTCGTCGAGGAATTTACGAAGTTCAGCGACTTTGCGCTGCTCTTCGATCATCCGGTTGATCTTCTCGCCCAGACCTTTAGCCGCGAGGCCCAGGTGGGTTTCAAGGATCTGACCAACGTTCATACGCGAAGGTACGCCCAACGGGTTGAGGACGACGTCGACCGGTGTGCCATTGGCATCGTGCGGCATGTCTTCAACCGGCATGATCACGGAGACCACACCCTTGTTACCGTGACGACCGGCCATCTTGTCGCCCGGCTGGATGCGGCGACGGATTGCCAGGTAAACCTTGACGATTTTCAGCACACCTGGAGCCAGGTCATCGCCCTGCTGCAGTTTGCGCTTCTTGTCTTCGAACTTGTCGTCCAGCAGACGGCGGCGATCAACGATGTAGGCCTGAGCCTTCTCGAGCTGCTCGTTCAGAGCATCTTCAGCCATGCGCAGCTTGAACCACTGACCATGCTCAAGACCGTCGAGAACTTCGTCGGTGATTTCCTGACCTTTCTTCAGACCGGCGCCGCCTTCGGCTTTGTGGCCGACCAGAGCGGAACGCAGACGTTCGAAAGTGGCGCCTTCAACGATACGGAACTCTTCGTTCAGGTCCTTGCGGATCTCGTCGAGTTGAGTCTTCTCGATCGACAGTGCACGAGCATCACGCTCAACGCCGTCGCGGGTGAAGACCTGTACGTCGATGACGGTACCCTTGGTGCCGGTAGGCACGCGCAGGGAAGTGTCTTTAACGTCGCTGGCTTTTTCACCGAAGATGGCACGCAGCAGTTTTTCTTCCGGAGTCAGTTGAGTCTCGCCTTTCGGAGTGACCTTACCCACCAGGATGTCGCCTGCGCCAACTTCAGCACCTACGTAAACGATACCAGCTTCGTCCAGTTTGTTCAGCGCAGCTTCACCCACGTTCGGGATGTCTGCAGTGATTTCCTCTGGCCCAAGCTTGGTGTCACGCGCCACACAGGTCAGTTCCTGAATGTGGATCGTGGTAAAGCGATCTTCCTGAACCACACGCTCGGACAGGCAGATGGAGTCTTCGAAGTTGAAGCCGTTCCACGCCATGAACGCGATGCGCATGTTCTGACCCAGCGCCAGCTCACCCATGTCGGTGGACGGGCCGTCGGCCATGATGTCGCTACGCTGAACCCGATCACCTTTACGCACCAGCGGACGCTGGTTGATGCAGGTGTTCTGGTTGGAGCGGGTGTACTTGGTCAGGTTGTAGATGTCGACACCAGCTTCGCCGGTTTCAACTTCGTCATCAGCAACACGAACCACGATACGGCTGGCGTCGACGGAATCGATAACGCCACCACGACGAGCCACGACGCAAACGCCGGAGTCACGGGCTACGTTACGCTCCATGCCAGTACCGACCAGCGGCTTGTCAGCGCGCAGGGTTGGTACAGCTTGACGCTGCATGTTCGAACCCATCAACGCACGGTTGGCGTCGTCGTGCTCGAGGAACGGGATCAGCGACGCTGCAACCGAAACTACCTGCTTCGGCGATACGTCCATCAGGGTGACGTCTTCCGGCGCCTTGACGGTGAACTCGTTCAAGTGACGAACAGCTACCAGCTCGTCGATCAGGACTTTCTTGTCGTTCATCGTGGCCGAAGCCTGAGCGATCACGTGATCAGCCTCTTCGATGGCGGACAGGAACACGATCTCGTCGGTGACCAGAGCGTCTTTCACCACACGATACGGGCTCTCGAGGAAGCCGTACTGGTTGGTGCGCGCATAAGCGGCCAGGGAGTTGATCAGACCGATGTTCGGACCTTCCGGCGTTTCAATCGGGCATACTCGACCGTAGTGAGTCGGGTGTACGTCTCGAACTTCAAAGCCAGCGCGTTCACGAGTCAAACCGCCAGGGCCGAGTGCAGAAACACGACGCTTGTGGGTGATCTCGGACAGCGGGTTGTTCTGGTCCATGAACTGGGAAAGCTGGCTGGAACCGAAGAACTCTTTCACCGCCGCAGCCACTGGCTTGGCGTTGATCAGGTCTTGCGGCATCAGGCCTTCGCTTTCAGCCATCGACAGACGCTCTTTGACCGCACGCTCAACACGTACCAGGCCAACGCGGAACTGGTTCTCGGCCATTTCGCCTACGCAGCGAACACGACGGTTACCCAAGTGGTCGATGTCATCGACAATGCCTTTACCGTTACGGATGTCGACCAGAGTCTTCAGAACCGCAACGATGTCTTCTTTGCACAACACACCCGAACCTTCGATCTCGGTACGACCGATACGACGGTTGAACTTCATCCGGCCGACCGCAGACAGATCATAACGCTCAGGGCTGAAGAACAGGTTGTTGAACAGAGTCTCGGCAGCGTCTTTGGTTGGCGGCTCGCCTGGACGCATCATGCGATAGATCTCGACCAGCGCTTCCAATTGGTTGCTGGTGGAGTCGATCTTCAGTGTGTCGGAGACGAACGGACCGCAGTCGATATCGTTGGTGTACAGAGTTTCGATGCGAACAACCTGAGCCTTGGCGATTTTGGCCAGGATCTCGGTGTTCAGCTCGGTGTTGCACTCTGCCAGGATTTCGCCGGTTGCCGGATGCACGATGACCTTGGCGGTAGTGCGACCCAGGACGTAGTCCAGAGGCACTTGCAGCTCTTTGATCCCGGCTTTTTCCAGTTGGTTGATGTGGCGAGCGGTGATACGACGACCTTGCTCGACAATAACCTTGCCTTTGTCATCCAGGATATCCAGGACAGCAATTTCACCACGCAGGCGCTGAGGCACCAGTTCCAGGCTGAGGTTTTCACCTTGCACGTGGAAGACGTTGGTGGTGTAGAACGCGTCGAGCACTTCTTCAGTGGTATAGCCGAGCGCGCGCAGCAGTACCGATGCAGGCAGCTTGCGACGACGGTCGATACGCACGAACACGCAGTCTTTCGGGTCGAACTCGAAGTCCAGCCACGAACCGCGGTAAGGAATGATACGCGCGGAGTAAAGCAGTTTACCGGAGCTGTGCGTCTTGCCACGGTCGTGGTCGAAGAACACGCCCGGGGAACGGTGCAGCTGGGAAACGATTACTCGCTCGGTACCGTTGATTACGAAGGTACCGTTCTCAGTCATCAGGGGGATTTCACCCATGTAGACTTCTTGCTCTTTGATGTCCTTGATCGCTTTGTTCGACGATTCTTTGTCGAAAATGATCAGGCGCACTTTTACCCGCAAAGGTACGGCGTAAGTTACACCGCGCAATACGCATTCTTTGACATCAAATGCCGGTTCGCCCAGGCGATAACCGACGTACTCCAGCGCAGCATTGCCGGAGTAGCTGATGATCGGGAAAACGGATTTGAAGGCCGCATGCAGGCCCACGTCGCGGAACTGATCTTTAGTCGCTCCCGCCTGCAAGAATTCACGATACGAATCCAGCTGGATTGCCAGGAGATACGGCACATCCATGACGTCCGGCAACTTGCTAAAGTCCTTGCGGATACGTTTTTTCTCAGTATATGAGTAAGCCATCAGCGTTCCCCAGCTTGGTCACCTGCTTGTTTGGCCCCTCCCGACGGGAGCAGCCAGAAAATCGTGCAAACCCCATGGTTTGCGCCACCGCATCGGGTGGTTACAGCTCGTTACCAGCACCGACCCAGTCGGCTGCCAATAACGGAAAAAGGCCGGTGGCAAGAGCCACCAGCCATCAGCCTTTCGCTTAACGCTCGGGCTGGAGGAGCAAAGTCGATGCTTACTTCAGCTCGACTTTAGCGCCTGCTTCTTCCAGAGTGGCTTTTGCTTTGTCAGCTGCGTCTTTCGAAACAGCTTCCAGAACGATGCCAGGAGCGCCGTCAACTACAGCCTTGGCTTCTTTCAGGCCCAGACCGGTCAGTTCACGTACTGCCTTGATCACGTTAACTTTCTTCTCGCCAGCTTCGGTCAGCATGACGTTGAATTCAGTTTGTTCTTCAACAACGGCAGCAACAGCAGCTGGGCCAGCGGAAGCAGCGGCAGCGGAAACGCCGAACTTCTCTTCCATTGCCTTGATCAGCTCAACGATTTCCAGAACGGATTTTTCGCCGATTGCTTCGATGATTTGGTCGTTAGTCAGAGACATGACTATAAATTCCTGTATTGGGGTGACAGCCTACGCGGCCATCGAAATAAACAATAAACGCTGAAAGGAGTCGCTCAGCCTTAGGCTGCTGCAGCTTCTTTCTGGTCGCGAAGTGCCGCCAGAGTACGAGCCAATTTGCTGGTTGCGCCTTGAATCACGCTCATCAGCTGAGAAATTGCTTCGTCACGGGTCGGCAGACTTGCCAGTACGTCGATCTGATTAGCTGCGAGGAACTTGCCCTCGAACGCAGCTGCCTTGATCTCGAACTTATCCTGACCTTTTGCGAACTCTTTGAAGATACGAGCAGCAGCGCCCGGATGTTCTTTGGAGAATGCAATCAAGGTAGGGCCAGTGAACACGTCGTTGAGCACGTCATATTGAGTGCCAGCAACGGCGCGCTTGAGCAGGGTGTTACGTACAACGCGTACGTAAACGCCAGCTTCACGAGCCTCTTTACGGAGTCCGGTCATAGCGCTTACTGTCACGCCGCGGGCATCAGCCACAACAGCAGACAGGGCAACATTGGCAGCCTCGTTGACTTCAGCGACGATGGCCTTCTTGTCTTCGAGTTTAATTGCCACGGGTTTAACTCCTGCTTGTTACCGTTTCATCCAACCGAAGTCGGATGTCGTTTTGGTGTCTGATTCGGTAAGGAACCGGGAGCACCATCTGCGTAGGCTTGAGGTTTAAGACTTGCGTCGCCTACGGTCTTGGATAGCCCCCGCCAGGCAGGGACCCCAATCTTTCAATTGGCGCAATCGCTTGCGCCAACCTGTGTCTTACGCGTCGAGCGAGCCTTGGTCGATGACCAGACCTGGACCCATAGTGGTGCTCAGGGTAACGCGCTTGACGTAAATACCTTTCGAGGAAGCTGGCTTGATACGCTTCAGATCAGCGATCAGGGCCTCAACGTTTTCCTTCAGCTTGACGGCATCAAAGCCGACTTTGCCAACGGAGGTGTGAATGATGCCGTTTTTGTCGGTGCGATAACGAACCTGACCAGCCTTGGCGTTTTTAACCGCGGTAGCTACGTCTGGAGTTACGGTGCCGACTTTAGGGTTAGGCATCAGGCCACGTGGACCGAGGATCTGACCCAACTGACCAACAACGCGCATTGCATCCGGGGATGCGATAACTACGTCATAGTTCAGGTCGCCGCCTTTCATTTCGGCAGCCAGGTCGTCCATACCTACGCGGTCAGCGCCGGCAGCCAGAGCGGCCTCAGCAGCTGGACCCTGGGTGAACACTGCAACGCGAACGGTCTTGCCAGTGCCGTGTGGCAGCACAGTAGCGCTACGAACGACCTGGTCGGATTTACGCGGGTCAACACCCAGGTTTACAGCAACGTCGAACGACTCGCTGAACTTGACGGTCGACAGCTCAGCCAGCAGAGCGGCAGCGTCTACAAAATTGTAGGACTTGCCTGCTTCGATTTTGCCGGCGATAGCCTTTTGACGTTTGGTCAACTTAGCCATTACACACCCTCCACGTTAAGGCCCATGCTACGAGCGGAACCGGCGATAGTACGCACGGCCGCTTCCATATCAGCTGCAGTCAGATCCGCGTTTTTGGTTTTCGCGATTTCTTCCAGCTGAGCACGAGTCACGGTGCCAACCTTAACGGTGTTCGGACGAGCGGAACCGCTAGCCAGACCAGCAGCCTTCTTCAGCAGAACCGAAGCAGGTGTGGATTTGGTTTCGAAAGTGAAGCTACGGTCGCTGTAGACAGTGATGATCACTGGAGTCGGCAGACCCGGTTCAATACCCTGAGTACGGGCGTTGAAAGCCTTGCAGAATTCCATGATGTTCACGCCGTGCTGACCCAGAGCAGGACCAACAGGTGGGCTTGGGTTAGCCTGAGCGGCCTTCACTTGCAGCTTGATGTAAGCGGTAATCTTCTTGGCCATGAGGCACTCCAATTACGGGTTCGAACGCCTCGAAAGGCTCCCCGGTTACTTGCGCGTTTATCCCAGTGACGACAAAACCCCACAGCCTAGGGCTGCGGGGTTGGGATGCTTGCTCAGCTAGACCTTTTCGACCTGGCTGAACTCTAGCTCTACCGGAGTAGAGCGACCGAAAATGAGCACTGCCACTTGGATCCGGCTCTTCTCGTAGTTAACTTCTTCGACCGTGCCGGTAAAGTCGGCAAACGGACCATCGTTGACGCGCACCGACTCGCCTGGCTCGAACAATGTCTTCGGCTTCGGCTTGTCACTACCATCAGCGACGCGACGCAGAATCGCTTCCGCCTCTTTATCTGTGATTGGTGCCGGCTTATCAGCAGTACCGCCGATAAAACCCATCACCCGAGGAGTATCCTTGACCAAGTGCCAAGTACCCTCATTCATATCCATCTGGACCAGCACGTAACCTGGGAAGAACTTACGTTCACTTTTGCGTTTCTGGCCATTACGCATTTCAACCACTTCTTCAGTGGGAACCAGAATTTCGCCAAAGCCATCTTCCATGCCAGCCAGCTTTACGCGCTCTACCAACGAGCGCATGACATGCTTCTCGTAACCGGAGTAAGCATGCACAACGTACCAACGCTTAGCCACGGGACACCCTTAGCCGACAATCAAGGAAACAAGCCAGCCGAGCAGGGAATCAAGCCCCCACAACAGCAACGCCATAACCAGAACAACAGCCACAACAATCAACGTGGTCTGCGTGGTTTCTTGGCGAGTTGGCCATACGACTTTACGAATCTCGGTGCGTGCTTCCTTAACCAGTACAAAGAAAGACTTGCCCTTGACTGTCTGCAGGCCTACAAAGGCAGCTACAGCAGCAATGGCGAGCAAAGCAAGTACGCGGTACAGGATCGGCGAAGCAGAGTAATACTGATTGCCAACAACGCCAACAACCACCAAAGCGACTACTACTAGCCACTTGAGCAGATCGAAGCGAGAGCCTTGAGCTTCAGCTTTAGGAGTCATCTATGAAGATCCTGTGAAAAGAAAGCCAGACACACCAAGTGAATCTGGCAGGTCAGGAGGGAATCGAACCCCCAACCTACGGTTTTGGAGACCGTCGCTCTGCCAATTGAGCTACTGACCTAAAACAAAATCAGGCCGACCATTATGCCGGCCTGAAAAAGACATTACAACAACTTACTCGATGACCTTAGCTACGACACCAGCGCCGACGGTACGACCGCCCTCACGGATAGCGAAACGCAGACCATCTTCCATTGCGATGGTTTTGATCAGAGTGACAGTCATTTGGACATTGTCACCTGGCATCACCATTTCAACACCTTCTGGCAGCTCGCAGTTACCAGTCACATCAGTAGTACGGAAGTAGAACTGTGGACGGTAACCCTTGAAGAATGGCGTATGACGACCACCCTCTTCCTTGCTCAGAACATAAACCTCAGCAGTGAACTTGGTGTGAGGCTTGACGGTGCCCGGCTTGACCAGAACCTGGCCACGCTCAACATCATCACGCTTGGTACCACGCAGCAGTACGCCGCAGTTCTCGCCAGCACGACCTTCGTCGAGCAGCTTGCGGAACATTTCAACACCAGTACAAGTAGTTTTGACAGTGTCACGAAGACCAACAATCTCAACCTCTTCCTGAATGCGGACAATGCCACGCTCAACACGACCAGTCACAACAGTACCGCGACCGGAGATCGAGAACACATCCTCGATCGGCATCAGGAACGGCTTGTCGATAGCGCGCTCAGGCTGCGGAATGTAGCTATCCAGGGTCTCAACCAACTTCTTAACGGCAGTAGTGCCCATCTCGTTGTCGTCCTGACCGTTCAACGCCATCAGCGCCGAACCAATGATGATCGGAGTGTCATCACCTGGGAAATCGTAAGTGCTCAACAAGTCGCGCACTTCCATCTCAACCAGCTCCAGCAGCTCTGCGTCATCAACCATGTCAGCCTTGTTCAGGAAGACAACGATGTACGGAACGCCAACCTGACGGGACAGCAGGATGTGCTCACGGGTTTGCGGCATCGGACCATCAGCGGCCGAGCAAACCAGAATCGCACCATCCATCTGAGCCGCACCGGTAATCATGTTTTTTACGTAGTCAGCGTGACCAGGGCAGTCAACGTGTGCGTAGTGACGCACGGCCGAATCGTATTCAACGTGAGCAGTGTTGATGGTAATACCACGAGCTTTTTCTTCAGGGGCGCTATCGATCTTGTCGAAGTCAACCTTTGCCGAACCGAAAACCTCGGAGCAGACACGGGTCAAGGCTGCAGTCAAAGTAGTTTTGCCGTGGTCGACGTGACCAATGGTACCTACGTTGACGTGAGGCTTATTACGTTCGAACTTTTCCTTAGCCATCGAAATCACCCCCAGGAGAAGAATTGTGCAAGTCAAGCAAGCCATTAAAACAAAGGCAGATATTTTCATATCTGCCTTGTTATATGGAGCTCTTGAGCGGATTTGAACCGCTGACCTCACCCTTACCAAGGGTGTGCTCTACCAACTGAGCTACAAGAGCGCAACACGTTGCAGGATCTGCAAACTTGGAGCGGGTAGCGGGAATCGAACCCGCATCATCAGCTTGGAAGGCTGAGGTTCTACCACTAAACTATACCCGCGAGCTTGCAGCTCTCGCTAAAAATGGTGGAGGGGGAAGGATTCGAACCTTCGAAGTCGTAGACGTCAGATTTACAGTCTGATCCCTTTGGCCGCTCGGGAACCCCTCCTAAGCGAGCCGGCATTCTATATTATGCCAGCCTTCTGTCAAGCATTTTCTCATTAAAAACCTGAGGTTAGCTGCATTGACCTCGCTCCGCACCGTTAACCGTTAAAGGTCTTCACTGCGAAGCGGGCGCCATTCTATGCAAACTATTCGACGGGTGCAACCCCCTCGCACGGCATTATTTTATGTTTTAACTCATTGAATTCTCTAGAAAGGTTTTGCAGCTGCACGTCATCCAGCCAACGCCTGCTTTCCGGTGCCACACGCACCCAGTAACCAGCAGACTCCGCGGAGGCCTTCGGCAACGACAGAAACTTGATATCCATTCCCGTTAATCGACGCTCAACCGCCTGAGCGACTTCCTGACGAGTAAAACCGCCCAAGTAAAGACAGCCATTGTCCGCCTGGGCAGATTTCCCTTTGTCACGAGAAGCGTCAGCCGCCTCACTCAACAACCGGATATCCTGCTGCGAACCTCGATATAAACTCAGAGGCGTTACGTCCTTCGCGCGAAGAGGAGCCTCTTGTTGATGCCAGATGTAATAGAACACATTGAGAACAAGCAGCAGCAGGAACAACCAACGCATAAAAACCTCAGGACAAGGGACACGCCATAGCCAAACCTACAAACACCAGGTCCGGGACCACTCTGGCTCCCGGTACGATCCCGGAGACCAGATCTGCATCCCCACCAGTGAGAAATACAGCAAAGTCCTCCCCCCAATAGCTATGCGCCAACTCTAGCTGAGTCAGGACGAACCCCCTCAACATCAATGAGCAGCCCCGCTCGACCGCTTCGACGGTGGTACGACCAGGACCGAGACTTTCCAGTGCGCGCTCGGCAGCCAAATCTCCATAGCGAATTTTACGGGTGTGAGTACGCAATTGATTGCGCATCAACGGCATTCCCGGGCATATAAATCCTCCTAGATGCTCTCCGTCTCCCGCGATGAAGTCCGCAGTAACAGCAGTACCGAAATCAAGCACCAGACACGCGCCCGAAGCGAGATGAAACCCGCCGAGCATCGCCAGCCAGCGATCGAGCCCTAGACGCTCGAACTCCTCGTACCCATTACGCACCCCGGACATTTCGCGAGCCGGAGCCGCGCACACCACCGATACATCAAAAGCCTCCGTCAGCAGAGCAATCAGCACGCCGGTTTCTTCGGTGGTTCTAACACTGACCAACCGACAAAATTTGAGCTCGAGCGCCTTGAGCGCATTCAAGTTCTCCAGTAATGCGAGGTCCGAGTCAACGACCCCCTCACCCACTACCCGACGGGCATCCGCGTCGAGCACACGCCACTTGATGAAACTATTTCCGCAGTCGAGCTCAAGAATCATCACGCAACCTCAGACTGAGCTCACCACCACTAAAGACTTTTTCCAAACCATCCACCTTCAAGCGCAAAGCACCCTGACTATCGATACCCAGTACTTCGCCATCTATTTGGTTAACACCGGCAATCAGCGATACAGCTCGCCCCTGCCATAGATGATTTTGCTCCCACTCAGCCTGGATAGCTGAAAATCCGCCGACCTGATGACGATGCAAATATGCCTGGAGCTTCACACTCAACTCAGCAACCAGGTGATTACGATCAAACACCTTGCCAGACTCAAGGCGCACAGACGTCCACTGCTGATCAACCTCGTCGGCCTGCTGCATGTTCACATTAATTCCAACACCCAACACCACATGACAGACATCAGCAGGATCCCCCACCAACTCGAGCAATATTCCGGCGACCTTCTTCTGCCCAACCAGAACATCATTGGGCCATTTCAACCCAACCCCCGAAACACCAAGCTCTCGCAAGGCCTGCATCACCGCAAGCCCAACGACAAGACTCAAGCCCTCCAGCTGTCGCATTCCACCCTCAATGCGCAACACCAGACTGTAGTAGATGTTTTCTGCAAACGGACTGACCCATTTACGCCCGCGCCTCCCCCGACCGGCAGTCTGCCGCTCGGCGAGCACCAAAAATGGCGCCGCCTGGCCACGCTCGATTGCGCGCAAGGCCTCAGCGTTGGTGGAGTCAATTGAGTCGAAGACCAGAATAGGCCAGTCACAAGAAGGCGCCCGCTCTTTGATGTCGACAGAATCAAGCAGTGTCAACGGCGCAGCCAGCTGATAACCACGACCGCGCACCTTGTGGATGGACAGTCCGAGCTCAGCCTCTAAATGCTGAAGCTGCTTCCATACGGCGCTACGACTAACACCCAAGGCAACGCCCAAGGCCTGACCCGAATGGAATCGACCATCCTTAAGAAGCTTTAGCAACGTCAGCATGCAAATCTCGCCTCACAATGAGGCCCGCATGATAGCCATGCCCCGAGCCGTTGCATAGAAACCCAACAGGGCAGATTTTCCTGCGGACAAAACAAAACCCCTACCTGCATACGCAGATAGGGGTTTCGGAATTTAATCTTGACGATGACCTACTCTCACATGGGGAAACCCCACACTACCATCGGCGATGCATCGTTTCACTGCTGAGTTCGGGATGGGATCAGGTGGTTCCAATGCTCTATGGTCGTCAAGAAATTCGGTAGCCAGTTCGTGTTCTCTTGTGAGATCACGCGCCAGCGAATGGGTATGCGATAGATTTGTGTGTTTGTACTCGAACTTTCGGTTCGTTTCGTCTTCACACACCGCAATCTGGCCTCTTTCGAGTTCACAAATTGCTTGGGTGTTATATGGTCAAGCCTCACGGGCAATTAGTATTGGTTAGCTCAACGCCTCACAGCGCTTACACACCCAACCTATCAACGTCGTAGTCTTCGACGGCCCTTCAGGGGACTCAAGGTCCCAGTGAGATCTCATCTTGAGGCTAGTTTCCCGCTTAGATGCTTTCAGCGGTTATCTATTCCGAACATAGCTACCCGGCAATGCCACTGGCGTGACAACCGGAACACCAGAGGTTCGTCCACTCCGGTCCTCTCGTACTAGGAGCAGCCCCTCTCAAATCTCAAACGTCCACGGCAGATAGGGACCGAACTGTCTCACGACGTTCTAAACCCAGCTCGCGTACCACTTTAAATGGCGAACAGCCATACCCTTGGGACCGGCTTCAGCCCCAGGATGTGATGAGCCGACATCGAGGTGCCAAACACCGCCGTCGATATGAACTCTTGGGCGGTATCAGCCTGTTATCCCCGGAGTACCTTTTATCCGTTGAGCGATGGCCCTTCCATACAGAACCACCGGATCACTAAGACCTACTTTCGTACCTGCTCGACGTGTCTGTCTCGCAGTCAAGCGCGCTTTTGCCTTTATACTCTACGACCGATTTCCGACCGGTCTGAGCGCACCTTCGTACTCCTCCGTTACTCTTTAGGAGGAGACCGCCCCAGTCAAACTACCCACCATACACTGTCCTCGATCCGGATAACGGACCTGAGTTAGAACCTCAAAGTTGCCAGGGTGGTATTTCAAGGTTGGCTCCACGCGAACTGGCGTCCACGCTTCAAAGCCTCCCACCTATCCTACACAAGCAAATTCAAAGTCCAGTGCAAAGCTATAGTAAAGGTTCACGGGGTCTTTCCGTCTAGCCGCGGATACACTGCATCTTCACAGCGATTTCAATTTCACTGAGTCTCGGGTGGAGACAGCGCCGCCATCGTTACGCCATTCGTGCAGGTCGGAACTTACCCGACAAGGAATTTCGCTACCTTAGGACCGTTATAGTTACGGCCGCCGTTTACCGGGGCTTCGATCAAGAGCTTCGCGTTAGCTAACCCCATCAATTAACCTTCCGGCACCGGGCAGGCGTCACACCCTATACGTCCACTTTCGTGTTTGCAGAGTGCTGTGTTTTTAATAAACAGTCGCAGCGGCCTGGTATCTTCGACCGGCATGGGCTTACGCAGTAAATGCTTCACCCTCACCGGCGCACCTTCTCCCGAAGTTACGGTGCCATTTTGCCTAGTTCCTTCACCCGAGTTCTCTCAAGCGCCTTGGTATTCTCTACCCAACCACCTGTGTCGGTTTGGGGTACGGTTCCTGGTTACCTGAAGCTTAGAAGCTTTTCTTGGAAGCATGGCATCAACCACTTCGTGTTCTAAAAGAACACTCGTCATCAGCTCTCGGCCTTAGAATCCCGGATTTACCTAAGATTCCAGCCTACCACCTTAAACTTGGACAACCAACGCCAAGCTGGCCTAGCCTTCTCCGTCCCTCCATCGCAATAACCAGAAGTACAGGAATATTAACCTGTTTTCCATCGACTACGCTTTTCAGCCTCGCCTTAGGGACCGACTAACCCTGCGTCGATTAACGTTGCGCAGGAAACCTTGGTCTTTCGGCGTGGGTGTTTTTCACACCCATTGTCGTTACTCATGTCAGCATTCGCACTTCTGATACCTCCAGCAAGCTTCTCAACTCACCTTCACAGGCTTACAGAACGCTCCTCTACCGCATCACCTAAGTGATACCCGTAGCTTCGGTGTATGGTTTGAGCCCCGTTACATCTTCCGCGCAGGCCGACTCGACTAGTGAGCTATTACGCTTTCTTTAAAGGGTGGCTGCTTCTAAGCCAACCTCCTAGCTGTCTAAGCCTTCCCACATCGTTTCCCACTTAACCATAACTTTGGGACCTTAGCTGACGGTCTGGGTTGTTTCCCTTTTCACGACGGACGTTAGCACCCGCCGTGTGTCTCCCATGCTCGGCACTTGTAGGTATTCGGAGTTTGCATCGGTTTGGTAAGTCGGGATGACCCCCTAGCCGAAACAGTGCTCTACCCCCTACAGTGATACATGAGGCGCTACCTAAATAGCTTTCGAGGAGAACCAGCTATCTCCGAGCTTGATTAGCCTTTCACTCCGATCCACAGGTCATCCGCTAACTTTTCAACGGTAGTCGGTTCGGTCCTCCAGTTAGTGTTACCCAACCTTCAACCTGCCCATGGATAGATCGCCCGGTTTCGGGTCTATTCCCAGCGACTAGACGCCCTATTAAGACTCGCTTTCGCTACGCCTCCCCTATTCGGTTAAGCTCGCCACTGAAAATAAGTCGCTGACCCATTATACAAAAGGTACGCAGTCACCCAACAAAGTGGGCTCCCACTGCTTGTACGCATACGGTTTCAGGATCTATTTCACTCCCCTCTCCGGGGTTCTTTTCGCCTTTCCCTCACGGTACTAGTTCACTATCGGTCAGTCAGTAGTATTTAGCCTTGGAGGATGGTCCCCCCATATTCAGACAAAGTTTCTCGTGCTCCGTCCTACTCGATTTCATGACCAAGAGATTTTCGCGTACAGGGCTATCACCCACTATGGCCGCACTTTCCAGAGCGTTCCGCTAATCTCAAAGCCACTTAAGGGCTAGTCCCCGTTCGCTCGCCACTACTAAGGGAATCTCGGTTGATTTCTTTTCCTCAGGGTACTTAGATGTTTCAGTTCCCCTGGTTCGCTTCTTAAGCCTATGTATTCAGCTTAAGATACCTAACTTATGTTAGGTGGGTTCCCCCATTCAGACATCTCCGGATCAAAGTCTGTTTGCCGACTCCCCGAAGCTTTTCGCAGGCTACCACGTCTTTCATCGCCTCTGACTGCCAAGGCATCCACCGTATGCGCTTCTTCACTTGACCATATAACCCCAAGCAATCTGGTTATACTGTGAAGACGACATTCGCCGAAAATTCGCGATTAAACTCACAAATTTTACCTTAGCCTGAGCCGTTACCAGTGAAAGTAACGTTCAGTCTATCTTTCTATCACATACCCAAATTTTTAAAGAACGATCTAGCCAAAGACTAGAAATCAACATTCACCATCTCGCGATGGAATGCTCATTTCTAAGCTTTACACAATCAGAAGCAGTAGTGGTGGAGCCAAACGGGATCGAACCGTTGACCTCCTGCGTGCAAGGCAGGCGCTCTCCCAGCTGAGCTATGGCCCCGTATTGCTACAGGATCCCACACAAAAATTGGTGGGTCTGGGCAGATTCGAACTGCCGACCTCACCCTTATCAGGGGTGCGCTCTAACCAACTGAGCTACAGACCCAATTTCGGGCTGCTTCTTATCGTCTTCTTCAATGAATCAAGCAATTCGTGTGGGAACTTATGGAGCAGCTGATGTCGTCGATTAAGGAGGTGATCCAGCCGCAGGTTCCCCTACGGCTACCTTGTTACGACTTCACCCCAGTCATGAATCACACCGTGGTAACCGTCCTCCCGAAGGTTAGACTAGCTACTTCTGGTGCAACCCACTCCCATGGTGTGACGGGCGGTGTGTACAAGGCCCGGGAACGTATTCACCGCGACATTCTGATTCGCGATTACTAGCGATTCCGACTTCACGCAGTCGAGTTGCAGACTGCGATCCGGACTACGATCGGTTTTGTGGGATTAGCTCCACCTCGCGGTTTGGCAACCCTCTGTACCGACCATTGTAGCACGTGTGTAGCCCAGGCCGTAAGGGCCATGATGACTTGACGTCATCCCCACCTTCCTCCGGTTTGTCACCGGCAGTCTCCTTAGAGTGCCCACCATTACGTGCTGGTAACTAAGGACAAGGGTTGCGCTCGTTACGGGACTTAACCCAACATCTCACGACACGAGCTGACGACAGCCATGCAGCACCTGTCTCAATGTTCCCGAAGGCACCAATCCATCTCTGGAAAGTTCATTGGATGTCAAGGCCTGGTAAGGTTCTTCGCGTTGCTTCGAATTAAACCACATGCTCCACCGCTTGTGCGGGCCCCCGTCAATTCATTTGAGTTTTAACCTTGCGGCCGTACTCCCCAGGCGGTCAACTTAATGCGTTAGCTGCGCCACTAAGAGCTCAAGGCTCCCAACGGCTAGTTGACATCGTTTACGGCGTGGACTACCAGGGTATCTAATCCTGTTTGCTCCCCACGCTTTCGCACCTCAGTGTCAGTATCAGTCCAGGTGGTCGCCTTCGCCACTGGTGTTCCTTCCTATATCTACGCATTTCACCGCTACACAGGAAATTCCACCACCCTCTACCATACTCTAGCTCGACAGTTTTGAATGCAGTTCCCAGGTTGAGCCCGGGGATTTCACATCCAACTTAACGAACCACCTACGCGCGCTTTACGCCCAGTAATTCCGATTAACGCTTGCACCCTCTGTATTACCGCGGCTGCTGGCACAGAGTTAGCCGGTGCTTATTCTGTCGGTAACGTCAAAACAATTACGTATTAGGTAACTGCCCTTCCTCCCAACTTAAAGTGCTTTACAATCCGAAGACCTTCTTCACACACGCGGCATGGCTGGATCAGGCTTTCGCCCATTGTCCAATATTCCCCACTGCTGCCTCCCGTAGGAGTCTGGACCGTGTCTCAGTTCCAGTGTGACTGATCATCCTCTCAGACCAGTTACGGATCGTCGCCTTGGTGAGCCATTACCTCACCAACTAGCTAATCCGACCTAGGCTCATCTGATAGCGCAAGGCCCGAAGGTCCCCTGCTTTCTCCCGTAGGACGTATGCGGTATTAGCGTCCGTTTCCGAGCGTTATCCCCCACTACCAGGCAGATTCCTAGGCATTACTCACCCGTCCGCCGCTCGCCACCAGGTACAAGTACCCGTGCTGCCGCTCGACTTGCATGTGTTAGGCCTGCCGCCAGCGTTCAATCTGAGCCATGATCAAACTCTTCAGTTCAAACATCTTTGGGTTTTTAAGAAACCCTAAACTTGGCTCAGCAATCGTTGGTTACATCTTTGATTTCTCGCGGAGTAACTTGTGATGCTGATAATCTTGTTGACTATCAGTCTGACTCCACAAGCACCCACACGAATTGCTTGATTCAGTTGTTAAAGAGCGGGTGGTTAAGATCTTTCGTCTCAACCGAGGCGCGCATTCTACAGCGTCCTCTGTATCTGTCAAGCGGTTATTTTCAGAAGTTTTCAAAGTTTCCTCTGCAACTTCAACCACTTGCGCTTCCGATCTCTCGTTAGCGGGAGGCGAATTCTACAGCGTTACTCGCTGCTGTCAACACCTATTTTTCACCGCTTTCGACCGAGAAGATCGAATCGTCAATAAGACGAAAACACACGGCCTTACCAACTCCTTCCAGGCTTCGATGAACTGAAGCAAGCCACTGTCGAAAACTGCGTAACTCTTTGTTTACCAAGGAGTTTTCCGTTTCGACTGCGCCGGAAGTGGGGCGAATTATAGACTTCCAGAATCTGCCGTCAACACCTATTTTCACATTTCTGTCATATAGGTCAAAAAAGCCCCAAAACGCGAAGGCCGAGCCCCAAGGGGCTCGGCCTTCTCCCTTCTACTTACAAGCTAGGGAATGCGAATTGCGAAGCCTCATGGCTCGCCCGTTGCGGCCAGCGCTGGGTAATGGCCTTGCGACGAGTGTAAAAGCGCACGCCATCCGGGCCATAAGCATGCAGGTCGCCAAACAGCGAACGCTTCCAGCCACCAAAGCTGTGATAAGCCACCGGCACCGGCAACGGCACGTTGACGCCGACCATGCCGACCTCAATCTCATCGCAGAACAACCGCGCCGCTTCCCCATCACGGGTAAAGATGCAGGTGCCGTTGCCATACTCGTGATCGTTGATCAGTTGCATCGCCTCTTCCAGGCTATTCACCCGAACGACACACAGCACCGGCCCGAAGATCTCTTCTTTATAGATGCGCATCTCTGGCGTGACGTTATCGAACAGGCAGCCACCCAGGAAGAAGCCTTCCTCATGACCGGCCACACTCAGACCACGACCATCGACCACCAAGGATGCACCGGCCGAAACGCCGTCTTCTATATAGCCACTGACCTTGTCACGAGCCTGACCGGAAACCAGCGGCCCCATGTCCAGACCACAAGTCGTACCCGCGCCGATCTTCAGCGCCTTGATCTGCGGCGTCAGTTTGGCCACCAACGCATCCGCCACCTGATCACCGACACACACCGCCACCGAGATCGCCATGCAACGCTCACCGCAGGAACCGTACGCCGCACCCATTAGCGCGCTGACTGCGTTATCCAGATCCGCATCCGGCATCAGCACCGCATGGTTCTTCGCCCCGCCCAGTGCCTGGACGCGCTTGCCGCGCTTGGTACCTTCGGCGTAGATGTATTCGGCAATCGGCGTCGAGCCAACAAAACTTAGCGCTTTGACTTCCGGCGCTTCGATCAGCGCGTCCACCGCAGCCTTGTCACCATGCACTACGTTCAGCACGCCTTTAGGCAGGCCCGCTTCCAGCAGCAGTTGAGCGATCAACAGTGTCGAGCTTGGATCACGCTCGGATGGCTTGAGGATAAAGCAGTTACCGCAGACGATCGCCAGCGGATACATCCACAGCGGTACCATGGCCGGGAAGTTGAACGGCGTAATACCGGCCACCACGCCCAACGGCTGGAAGTCCGACCAGGCATCAATATTCGGGCCGACGTTACGGCTGTACTCGCCCTTGAGGATTTCCGGCGCCGCGCAAGCGAACTCGACGTTCTCGATCCCGCGCTTCAGTTCACCGGCCGCATCTTCCAACGTCTTGCCGTGCTCTTCGCTGATCAGTTGCGCAATACGCGCTTCGTTCTGCTCCAGCAGTTGCTTGAAACGGAACATCACCTGCGCACGCTTGGCCGGCGGAGTGTTGCGCCAGGCCGGGAACGCAGCCTTGGCCGAGTCGATGGCTTTTTGAATGGTTTCGCGGCTGGCCAACGGCAGCTTGTGGATCGCCTGACCAGTGGACGGGTTGAACACGTCAGCTGTGCGACCGTCTTCGGTCACCAGTTCGCCATTGATCAAATGCGGGATAAGACTCATGCGGGGCTCCTGAAAAAGTGTCCACAGACGCCCATTAAAGGGCGCCTTTATATAGAGGGGGGGAAATCAGTCGATCTTGTTCAGCACTTCGCCGACCGCGTCGAACAGACGATCAAGGTCTTGCGGCTTGCTGTTGAAGGTTGGGCCGAATTGCAGGGTGTCACCGCCGAAGCGCACGTAGAACCCGGCTTTCCACAGCGCCATGCCCGCTTCGAACGGACGAACGATGGCGTCGCCGTCGCGCGGTGCAATCTGGATCGCGCCGGCCAGGCCATAGTTACGAATGTCGATGATGTTTTTCGACCCCTTCAGGCCATGCAGCGCATTTTCGAAATGCGGCGCGACTTCGGCCACGCTCTGCACCAGGTTTTCCTTTTGCAGCAGGTCGAGCGCTGCAAGGCCCGCGGCGCAAGCCACCGGGTGTGCGGAATAGGTGTAGCCGTGGGGGAATTCCACGGCGTACTCAGGCATCGCCTGGTTCATGAACGTCTGATAGATCTCGGAGCTGGCAATCACTGCGCCCATCGGGATCGCGCCGTTAGTGACTTGCTTGGCGATGCACATCAGGTCCGGGGTCACGCCAAAGCTGTCGGCACCGAACATCGAGCCGGTACGGCCGAAACCGGTGATCACCTCGTCGAACACCAGCAGGATGTTGTGCTGATCGCAGATCTCGCGCAGACGCTTGAGGTAACCCTGAGGCGGAACCAGTACGCCAGCGGAGCCGGCCATTGGCTCAACGAATACCGCCGCGATGTTCGAGGCGTCGTGCAGCTCGATCAGTTTCAGCAGTTCATCCGCCAGGGCGATACCACCCTCTGTCGGCATGCCACGGGAATAAGCATTGCTCGCCAGCAAGGTGTGCGGCAGGTGATCGACGTCCATCATCGCCTGACCGAACATTTTGCGGTTGCCGTTCACGCCGCCAAGGCTGGTGCCGGCAATGTTCACACCGTGGTAGCCACGGGCACGACCGATCATCTTGGTCTTGGTCGCCTGGCCTTTCAGGCGCCAGTAAGCGCGGACCATCTTCACGGCGGTGTCAGCGCACTCGGAACCCGAGTCGGTGAAGAACACGTGATTGAGATTACCCGGCGTCAGGTCGGTGATTTTCTCGGCCAGTTGGAACGACAGCGGGTGACCGTACTGGAAGCCCGGCGAGTAATCGAGGGTACCCAATTGCTTGGCGACCGCCTCCTGGATTTCCTTGCGGGTGTGCCCGGCGCCACAGGTCCACAGACCCGACAGCGAATCGTAGACCTTGCGGCCCTTGTCGTCCGTCAGCCAACTGCCTTCAGCCGCCACGATCAGTCGCGGATCGCGCTGGAAATTGCGGTTGGCGGTGTAGGGCATCCAGTGAGCATCGAGCTTGAGCTGGCTGGCCAAAGGAGACTGGGCGTTTTCTGGCAAGTTCATGGCAAAACCTCGCAAGGCAATAAGCGGCGTGGAGATGAAAGCGTTCTTGCAGCTAAATTGCCACGGGGATAAAGTCGGTGAAATCCAACTTTTGTAACGTTCAGTCAGTCCATCACTAAACTTTGAGCAATTAGAGCATGAGCAGCCGTCGCCCCGATCCGCTGGCACAAGTCAGTGACTTTGATATCCGCCTGCTGCGGATTTTTCGCAGCGTGGTGGAATGCGGCGGTTTTTCCGCGGCGGAATCGGTACTGGGAATTGGCCGCTCGGCCATCAGCCAGCAGATGAGCGACCTGGAGCAGCGCCTCGGCTTGCGCCTGTGCCAACGGGGGCGCGCCGGTTTTTCCCTGACCGAAGAAGGTCGTGAGGTCTACCAATCGGCGTTGCAGCTATTAAGTGCGCTGGAAAGTTTCCGCACCGAGGTCAACGGCCTGCACCAACATTTGCGCGGTGAGTTGACCATCGGCCTGACCGACAACCTCGTCACCCTCCCCCACATGCGCATCACCCACGCCCTGGCGCAATTGAAGGAGCGCGGCCCGGACGTGCAAATCCAGATCCGCATGATCGCGCCCAACGAAGTCGAACAGGGCGTACTCGATGGTCGTCTGCATGTCGGCGTGGTGCCGCAGGCCAGTGCGCTGTCGGGGCTGGAATATCAGCCGCTCTACAGCGAACGTTCGCTGCTGTATTGCGCGGTCGGGCATCCGTTGTTTTATGTCGACGACAAACAACTGGACGATAAGCGTCTCAACAGCCAGGACGCCATCGCCCCGACCTTCCGTTTACCGGCGGAGATCCAGGCTCATTACCAGGCACTCAATTGCACCGCCAGCGCGTCCGACCGCGAAGGCATGGCGTTCCTGATCCTGACCGGGCGCTACATCGGTTACCTGCCGGACCACTACGCCAGCCTCTGGGTGCAGCAAGGCCGATTGCGTGCGCTGAAACCCAAGGCGCGTTTCTATGACCTGAGCCTGGCATCGGTCACCCGCAAGGGCCGTCGCCCGCATTTGGTGCTCGAAAGCTTTTTGGAGAGTCTCGCGGCGACGCGCTAGAAAGTCCTGGGCTTTTATCACGCCGGGACTTGTCTGGAACCTGTGGGTGCGCTATCAACGCACTGGTTGCACCCACCCACCTGTCCGGAAGTGCCTATGACCTTTGAAGTCCCAGCCCACGGCGGCAAACCCGCGAGCCGAATTCGTCAGAAGAACGAAGAGACCATCATCAAAGCCGCCGAAGACGAGTTCGCCCGTCACGGGTTCAAAGGCACGAGCATGAACACCATCGCCCTGAATGCCGGGTTGCCCAAGGCGAACCTGCATTACTACTTCACCAACAAACTGGGTTTGTACGTGGCGGTGCTGAGCAACATCCTCCAGTTGTGGGACAGCACCTTCAATACCCTGACCGCCGAGGATGATCCGGCCGAGGCCCTGACCCGGTATATCCGCGCCAAGATGGAGTTCTCCCGCCGTCAGCCGCAAGCCTCGCGGATCTTCGCCATGGAAGTCATCAGCGGCGGCGAATGCCTAACCGAGTATTTCAACCAGGATTATCGTGCCTGGTTCCAGGGCCGGGCGGGTGTGTTCCAGGCCTGGATCGACGCCGGAAAAATGGACCCGGTCGACCCGGTGCACCTGATCTTCCTGCTGTGGGGCAGCACCCAGCATTACGCCGATTTCGCCACGCAGATCTGCCGCGTCACTGGGCGCACCAAGTTGACCAAGCAGGACATGGAAGACGCCGGCGATAACCTGATCCGCATTATTCTCAAGGGCTGCGGCCTGACGCCAGCTATCTAAGACACTTATGCCTTTTACCCTCAGCGGTTTTTGCGAATACCGCGAAGAGATTCGCAAAAGCCGCTTCATCACCTTCGCTGCACCGATCAGCAGCCCGGCTGACGCGCTGGCGTTCATCGAACAGCACAGCGATTTGAATGCCTCGCACAATTGCTGGGCCTGGAAACTCGGTGATCAATACCGCAGCACCGATGACGGAGAGCCTGGCGGCACCGCTGGACGGCCGATTCTGGCTGCGATCGACGCGCAGGATTGCGATCAGGTCGCGGTGCTGGTGATTCGTTGGTATGGCGGTATTCAACTCGGCACCGGCGGCCTCGCCCGGGCGTATGGCGGTGGCGCCAACAAGTGCCTGCAAGCGGCGCCGAAGGTCGAGCTGATCAGCCGGGTACCGGTGAGTTGTGCCTGTGGGTTTGGTGAACTGACGCTGGTGAAGCTTCGGGTGGCAGAGCTCGGTGGGTTGGTGGTGGAAGAAACGTTTACCGCCAACGGGGTGGAGCTGCAATTGGCGCTGGGCGAAGCGCAGATCGATACGCTGCAAACGCAGTTGGCGGATTTGAGTCGCGGGCGCATTTTGTTGCGGCGCTAAAGATCAAAAGATCGCAGCCTTCGGCAGCTCCTACAGTGGGATAGCGATTTCCTGTAGGAGCTGCCGAAGGCTGCGATCTTTTGGGGCACTACCCATTTCCATATACCCGCCACTTGCCCACATCTACTGTGCACCCGGCTGTGGATAACCTGAGCACACCCGGCTGTAACCCTTCTGTCATGCGGCTTTGCGGGCTTTGCTCAATTTTCGTCCAATCCGCCATTAAAAAAGCAAAAACCACTTAAAAACAATAAGTTAGCGCGGTTTATCACCTTTAGAAGAAAGCCGGTCAGTGCTTATGCCCGACCTTTCTGCTTGCGCACAAATACTGTGGAACAATCTGTGGATAACCCGTTCATGGCTGTCGCCGCCCCATGCCCGGCATGGCTTGCCGTCGGTTGCTCGTTTTTTGACCAAATGCCCTGAGCAAAACCGGAGCCTGATCATCGGGCTTTGCCCTTAAGTGGTGCCTGATTTGGAATCGATATAGAGCAAGGCACCGTCCTCAACGCCTTGACCTGCATGGCCTGGAAGATTTCCTGACTAAGTGGCCAGGAAATTGCTTTATCCACAGGCATAACGCCAATCGACCCGAGCCCGTCATGCCCAATCCCGTGCCGATCCCCGATCAAACACCCCGCCTGCAACTGCACAGAATCACCAAGCGCTACCCCGGTTGCCTGGCCAACGATGCTATCGACCTGAGCATCGCACCCGGCGAAATCCACGCCCTGCTCGGCGAAAACGGCGCGGGCAAAAGTACGCTGATGAAGATCATCTACGGTGTGACTCACGCCGATTCGGGGGAGATGATCTGGCAAGGCCAGCGCGTGACCATGCGCAACCCGGCCCAGGCTCGCGGCTTGGGGATCGGCATGGTGTTCCAGCATTTCTCGCTGTTCGAAACCCTGACCGTGGCGCAAAACATTGCCCTTGCGATGGGGGCGGCGGCCGGTACGCCGAAACAGCTTGAGCCGAAAATCCGTGAGGTCTCCCGTCGCTATGGCATGGCGCTGGAACCGGAACGACTTGTCCACAGCCTGTCCATCGGCGAACGGCAACGGGTGGAAATCATTCGCTGCCTGATGCAGGACATCCGCCTGCTGATTCTCGATGAACCGACTTCAGTGCTGACCCCGCAGGAGGCCGACGAGTTGTTCGTCACCTTGCGCCGGCTGGCGACCGAGGGCTGCAGCATCCTGTTTATCAGCCACAAGCTCGGCGAAGTTCGCGCGCTGTGCCACAGCGCTACGGTATTGCGTGGCGGTCGGGTAGCCGGGCATTGCGTGCCGGCCGAGTGCTCGGATCAGCAACTGGCGCGGCTGATGGTCGGTGAAGCGGCCGAGCTGATCACCGAATATCCGAAGGTCGTTGGCAGTGATGCGTTTCTGAACGTGAACGGATTGTCCTGGCACAACCCGGACCCGTTCGGTTGTTCGCTCAAGGACATCGACCTTGAAGTACGCAGCGGCGAAATCGTCGGCATCGCCGGGGTGGCCGGCAATGGTCAGGACGAGTTGCTGGCCTTGCTCAGCGGCGAAGAACGCCTGCACCGCAATGCCGGCAAGACGATCAGTTTCGGCGGGCAACCGGTCGCCCATCTGCCGCCGGATGCACGACGCAAACTCGGCCTGGCATTCGTCCCCGCCGAACGCCTGGGCCACGGCGCGGTGCCGGAGTTGAGCCTGGCCGACAACGCCCTGCTCAGCGCCTTTCAACAAGGGCTGGTGAGCAACGGCCTGATCCAGCGCGGCAAGGTCGAAGCATTGGCCGAAGAAATCATCCGCCGCTTCGGGGTCAAGACGCCTGATACACGGACACCCGCCCGCAGCCTGTCCGGCGGTAACTTGCAGAAATTCATCCTCGGCCGGGAAATCCTCCAGCAACCAAAATTGCTGGTGGCCGCGCACCCGACCTGGGGCGTGGACGTCGGTGCGGCGGCGACCATTCACCGCGCACTGATTGCCTTGCGCGATGCCGGCGCGGCGATCCTGGTGATCTCCGAAGACCTCGACGAACTGTTCCAGATCAGCGACCGACTCGGCGCTTTGTGCAGCGGTCGGATGTCGACACTCCAGGCGACCGTCGACACCCGCCTGATCGATGTCGGCGGCTGGATGGCCGGCCAGTTCGACGCCCCTCAATCACCTGCGCCCGCAACGCTTTAACGGAGTTTCACATGCTGCTTTCTCTCGAACCCCGTGGCCAGCAATCGCGCCTGATGTTGTGGTGCTCGCCATTGCTGGCGGCGGTCCTGACGCTGGGCTGTGGCTCGCTGCTGTTTATCGCGCTGGGCCATGACCCGCTGCTGACGTTGCACACCTTGCTGATCGCACCGCTCAGCGACTTGTATGGCGTCTCCGAGTTGCTGGTCAAAGCGTTGCCGATTCTGCTTTGCGCGTTGGGCCTGGCCGTGGCGTACCAGGCGCGGATCTGGAACATCGGCGCCGAAGGTCAGTTGCTGCTCGGCGCGCTGGCCGGCAGTGCGTTGGCGGTGAACATCATCGATATGCAAAGTCGCTGGGCACTGGTGTTGATCCTGCTCACCGGCACCCTGGCCGGCGCGGCGTGGGCCGGGTTGACCGCATGGTTGCGTACGCGCTTCAACGCCAATGAAATCCTCACCAGCATCATGCTCAATTACATCGCCCTGAACCTGTTGCTGTTCTGCGTGCATGGGCCGTTGAAGGACCCCGCCGGGTTCAACTTTCCGGAGTCGGCAATGTTCGGCGATGCCAGTCGGTTGCCGCTGTTGATGGAGGACGGCCGGGTTCACGCCGGGGTGTATTTCGCCTTGCTCGCGTTGGTGGCGGTGTGGGTGTTGCTGCAGAAAAGCTTTGTGGGGTTCCAGATCAAAGTGCTCGGGCTGGACAAGCGTGCCGCCGGTTTCGTCGGGTTTCGCGAGAAGCGGCTGATCTGGCTGGCGCTGCTGATCAGCGGTGGATTGGCAGGATTGGCCGGCGTATGTGAAGTCACCGGGCCGATTGGCCAACTGGTGCCGCAAGTCTCGCCGGGGTACGGCTATGCGGCGATCACCGTGGCTTTTCTCGGGCGGCTCAATCCCATCGGCATTCTGTTTTCCAGCCTGTTGATGGCGCTGCTGTACATCGGTGGCGAGAGCGCGCAGATGAGCATGAATCTGCCGCAAGCGATCACGCAATTGTTCCAGGGGATGATGCTGTTTTTCCTGCTGGCCAGTGACGTGCTGATTCTCTACCGACCGCGTTTGAACCTGCGCTGGGCCCGCCGCGCACCCGCCACCGCCGTACACGCTGGAGCGCTGTGATGGATATCGATCTGCTGAGCAATATTTTCTACGCCATGATCCGCTGCGGCACGCCGCTGCTGTTGGTGGCGCTCGGTGAATTGATTTGCGAGAAGAGCGGTGTGCTCAATCTCGGTCAGGAAGGAATGATGCTGTTTGGGGCGGTGATCGGTTTTATCGTCGCGCTGAACAGCGGCAACCTGTGGCTTGGCGTGTTGCTGGCGATGCTGGCCGGGATGCTGTTGTCCTCGTTGTTTGCGCTGGTGGCACTGGTGTTCAACGCCAATCAAGTGGCCACCGGGCTGGCGCTGACGATCTTCGGCGTGGGCCTGTCGACGTTCGTTGGCGCGGCTTGGGTCGGTAAACCGCTGGCAGGTTTTGAGCCGGTGGCGATTCCTTATCTGAGTGAGATTCCGTTGATCGGGCGGATGCTGTTTGCGCAGGATTTGCTGGTGTACCTGTCGTTCGCACTGTTTGCGCTGGTGGCGTGGGTGATTCTGAAAAGTCGCGTCGGGTTGATCATTCAGGCAGTGGGGGAAAACCCTGATGCGGCGAGTGCCATGGGCTTGCCGGTGTTGGGCGTGCGCACCTTGGCGGTGTTGTTCGGCGGGGCAATGGCCGGGTTGGCCGGCGCTTATTTGTCGCTGGCTTACACACCGATGTGGGCGGAGAACATGAGCGCCGGCCGAGGCTGGATTGCGTTGGCGCTGGTGGTGTTTGCCAGTTGGCGGGTGTGGCGATTGCTGCTGGGGGCGTATCTGTTCGGGCTCGCCAGCATCCTGCATCTGGTGGCGCAGGGGTTGGGGCTGGCGATTCCTTCCAGCCTGCTGGCGATGCTGCCGTATGTCGCGACCATTGTGGTGTTGGTGTTGCTGTCCCGGGACGCCGTGCGCACACGGTTGTATGCGCCGGTGTCGTTGGGGCAGCCGTGGCAGGCTGGGCATTAGGTGTTGGCCGAGCGGGCCTCATCGCGAGCAGGCTCGCTCCCACAGGGGACCGCGTACTAACCCAGCGACACGGTCTACTGTGGGAGCGAGCCTGCTCGCGAAGGGGCCCGAACAGGCAACATCTGAACAACGCCCCACGCCAATTCAAAGATCAAGAAAACCACCAGCAACGAACTCGCCCCATGAAGCAACGCATACAACTGCCAGGCCGAAAACAGAAACCGCCCCACCGCGTCATACCGGCCATAAATCTGCTGCGGATCACGAATCCGCAGCACCGCCCACACGCACACAATCGACCCCAACAGATTCGCCATCAGCAGGTGCATCGGGGCAAACGCCGGCAGTTCGCCAGGCAGGTCCAAAGCCTGACTCAAACCCGCCAACACCCCATGCAACGCCGCAAAACTCCAGGGCGTGACAAACGCTGCCATCACGATCAAGTCATACCAGGCACTACCGCGCACCAACCGGCGATATTGTGTTGAAGTCCACATCGGCATTGCTCCATAAATTCAGGGAGCAACAAGGCTAAAGCCTGGAGTATGCTCCAGGGTCAAGCCCTCTCGAGATGTCATGATGCGCATCGGTGAATTAGCCCAGGCCAGCGCGGTCAGCCGTGACACGCTGCGTTTCTACGAGCAGCGCGGCCTGATCGCCGCGCAACGCAGCGCCAACGGTTATCGCGACTATCCGCAAGACATGGTGCAATTGGTGCTGTACATAAAGACCGCTCAGCGGCTGGGCTTTACCCTCGGCGAGATCGGCAACAGCGTCGCTGCATTGTGGAAGTCGCCCGACCCGGACAGCGCCGTCACGCAACTGCTGCAAGACAAACTCAAACTGATCGAAACCCGTATGGATGAACTCGGCGCGTTGCGTCACGAGTTGCAGCAACGACTCGGCCAGCGTTGTCCATTGAATCCGTGATCCTCACTTTTCAAGGAAGCCACTCATGTCCAAGGCAAAAACCGCACTCATCATCGGCGCCTCCCGGGGTCTGGGCCTCGGTCTGGTGAAAACCCTGCTGGCCGACGGCTGGCACGTCACCGCTACCGTGCGCAACCCGCAGAACGCTGAAGCCTTGCAGGCGTTGGGCAACGTGCGGATCGAAAAACTCGACATGGACGATCAGCAGGCGGTCATCGCCCTGAGCCAACAGCTCAAGGGTGAAGTGTTTGACCTGTTGTTCGTGAACGCCGGGATCAAGGGACCGGAAGTTCAGACACCGGGCGGCGCGACGCGGGCCGAAGTCGGTCAGCTGTTCTTCACCAACGCCGTGGCACCGATCAACCTGGCTCAGCGCTTTGTCGGGCAGATTCGTCCGGACAGCGGCGTGCTGGCGTTCATGAGTTCGGTGCTGGGCAGCGTGACCATGCCGGACGCCCCGGAACTGGCGCTGTACAAGGCCAGTAAAGCGGCGCTGAACTCAATGACCAACAGCTTCGTGACTCAGTTGGGCGAGCAGAAACTCACCGTGCTGTCGCTGCATCCGGGTTGGGTGAAAACCGACATGGGCGGTGAAGGCGCGGACCTGGATGTGGAGACCAGTACGCGCGGGTTGGTCGATCAAGTGAATGCGTATACCGGCAAGGGCGGGCATCATTTTGTGAATTACAAAGGAGAGACCATTCCCTGGTAGTCACCGCCGTCCCCTGTGGGAGCGAGCCTGCTCGCGATAGCGGTTTCACATTCAACACCAATATCGACCATTAGTCCGCTATCGCGAGCAGGCTCGCTCCCACACTGGATCTGCGGCGCACATACTGAGTAAACTCCGCACCTCGTCCCTCGCGGCGACCCTGGATCAGCAGACAGGGCAACACTGAGCTGGCAACCCTGAACCCAACTTTCAGAGGAGCCGGCCAACATGCCTGCGACCCGTACCTGGTTAAAAAATCCCCTCGCGATCTTCACTGCCAATGGCCTCGATGCCCGTGGCGGTCTGGTGCTGCAAGACGGTTTGATCGTCGAAGTGCTCACCGCCGGCCAGCAACCGTCCTCGCCCTGTGGACAAGTCTTTGATGCTCGCGAGCATGTGATCCTGCCGGGGCTGATCAACACCCATCACCATTTCTATCAAACCCTGACCCGCGCCTGGGCGCCGGTGGTCAATCAGCCGCTGTTCCCGTGGCTGAAAACCCTCTACCCGGTCTGGGCACGACTCACGCCGGAAAAACTCGCCCTCGCCAGCAAAGTCGCACTGACCGAGTTGCTGCTGTCCGGCTGCACCACCGCTGCCGATCACCATTACCTGTTTCCGCAAGGCCTGGAAAATGCGATCGACGTGCAAGTCGAGAGCGTTCGCGAACTGGGCATGCGCGCCATGCTGACGCGCGGCTCGATGAGCCTCGGCGAAAAGGACGGCGGCCTGCCACCGCAGCAAACCGTACAAGAAGGCGAAGTGATTCTCGACGACAGCCAACGCCTGATCGCCGAGTACCACGAGCGTGGCGATGGCGCACACATCCAGATCGCCCTGGCACCGTGCTCGCCGTTCTCGGTGACACCGCAAATCATGTCGGCCAGCGCCGAACTGGCGAACAAACTCGACGTGCGCCTGCACACCCACCTCGCCGAAACCCTCGACGAAGAAGACTTCTGCCTGCAACGCTTCGGCCTGCGCACCGTGGATTATCTGGACAGCGTCGGCTGGCTCGGCCCCCGCACCTGGCTGGCTCACGGCATCCATTTCAACCCGGACGAAATCGCCCGCCTCGGCGCGGTCGGTACCGGGATTTGCCATTGCCCGAGTTCGAACATGCGCCTGGCTTCAGGCATTTGCCCGACACTGGACCTGACCGCTGCGGGCGCACTGGTCGGCCTGGGCGTGGACGGCTCGGCGTCCAACGATGCATCGAACATGATGCTCGAAACCCGTCAGGCGCTTTACCTTCAGCGGCTGCGCTATGGCGCGGAAAAGATCACGCCGGAATTGGTGCTGGGTTGGGCGACCAAGGGTTCGGCGCAGTTGCTCGGACGCACAGACATCGGCGAACTGGCCGTGGGCAAACAGGCGGATCTGGCGCTGTTCAAGCTCGATGAACTGCGCTTCTCCGGCAGCCATGATCCGATTTCGGCATTGTTGCTGTGTGGCGCGGATCGGGCGGATCGGGTGATGGTCGGCGGCCAGTGGCGAGTGATCGATGGGCAGGTTGAAGGGCTGGATCTCAAAGGTCTGATTGCCGATCACAGCCAGGCGGCTCGGCAGCTAATCGCCGGCGCCTGACACAACACCTATCAAAACTGTGGGAGCGAGCCTGCTCGCGATGGGGTCAGATCAGTCAGCATTGATGTTGAATGTCAGTCCGCTATCGCGAGCAGGCTCGCTCCCACAGGGGCGTTGTGGTGATCCTAGAGACCGAGTAGCGACAACATGATAAACGTCGCAAACAGCACAAAATGGGTCATCCCTTCGATGGCATTGGTTTCGCCATCGTTGAGGTTGATCGCGCTGACGATCAGGGTGATGAAGATCATCACGGTCTGCACCGGGGTCATCGCCATCTGAAATGGTTGGCCGGTATAGAGCGCCATCGCTTCCATCACCGGCACCGTCAGGATCACCGTCGACAGCGATGCGCCCATGGCGATGTTGACCACCGACTGCATGCGGTTGGCCAACGCTGCGCGCAATGCCGTCAGAATCTCCGGTGCCGCGGAAATCGCCGCCACCAGGATCGCCGTGATCACCGGCGGTGCGCCCGTACCTTCCAGGCCCAGATCGAGAGTCTTGGACATCACCTCGGCCAGTGCGCCGATCACCACCACACCAAACACCAGCGTTGCGATGCTCACGACCAGATTGATCGGTTCCGGCTCTTCGCTCGGCTCCTTCTTGCGGCGTTTTTCCGGGTAGCTGTAGCTGAAGAAATAACTGTGCGGCCCGACCTGCATCCGCAGGAACAGGGTGTAAAGCATGACCATCGCGCCAATGGTGAAGGCCGAATAAAGTTTCCAGTTGGCCTCGGGAATAAACTCCGGCACCACCATGGAAACGCCCATGGCCGTGAGAATCATCACGCTGTAGCTGCGCGCCGAGTCATCGTTGTAGGACTGTTCGCCGTGCTTGATCCCGCCCATCAATGCGGCCAGGCCGAGGATGCCGTTGATGTCGAGCATCACCGCCGAATAAATCGTGTCGCGCACCAACGTCGGTGAGGCCTCGTTACTCATCATGATCGCCAGGATCACCACCTCAACCAGCACCGCCGCCAGGGTCAGGATCATCGTGCCGTAGGGGTCCCCGACTTTTTCGGCGAGCAATTCGGCGTGATGGGCGACGCGCATGGAGGCGGCGACGATGAACGCGATCAGCACCAGGCCCGCGGTCAGCGCGATGGGCTGGCCACCGTGCAACATCCAGTGCTCCAGCGGATAGGCGATGAACGCGGCGATCAAGGCCAGCAGCAGAAACTTTTCTTGCTTGAGGAATGTGAACATCGCGGGCCTTTTTGCCGAGTGGAGCGAAATCAGTGGGGTGAGGTACTGACTGCGGGGCGGCGCTAACGTTTCGTTACACCTTAGCGCACCAGTGGATGGCATGAGTTCAGTCAGTTGCACTGCGTTGGTTCTGGTATTGAAAAGATCGTAGCCTTCGGCAGCTCCTACAGGGAAACGCGAAACTATGTAGGAGCTGCCGAAGGCTGCGATCTTTTGATTTGTTGTCCTTTTGGTCAGTAATTTGCATTGACCTCGCCAACCTCAAAACAAAATGGAGTTGGAATTCATGCATAAACGTCCGTTGAAGAAGCTGCTGTGCGCCGTTGCGGCGGCCATCGGTCTGAGCACCAGCCTGACGGCCAGCGCCGCCGACCCGCTGAAAGTCGGCTTCGTCTATATCGGCCCGATCGGTGACCACGGCTGGACGTATCAGCATGAACAGGGGCGCAAGGCGCTGGCAGAGAAATTCGGTGAGCAGATCACCACCAACTACGTGGAGAACGTCGCCGAAGGCGCCGACGCCGAGCGGGTGATCCGCAACATGGCCAAGGACAAGTACGACCTGATCTTCACTACGTCTTTCGGCTACATGAACCCGACCCTGAAAGTCGCCAAGCAATTTCCCAAGGTGACCTTCGAACACGCCACCGGCTACAAGCAGGACAAGAACCTCGGCACCTACCTGGCGCGCACTTACGAGGGGCGATACGTTGGCGGTTTCCTCGCAGCGAAGATGACCAAGACCAAGAAGATCGGCTACGTCGCCTCGTTCCCGATCCCGGAAGTGATCCGCGACATCAACGCCATTCAACTGGCCCTGAACAAGTACAACCCCGGCACCGAAATCAAGGTGGTGTGGGTCAACTCGTGGTTCGATCCAGGCAAGGAAGCCGATGCCGCCAACGCGCTGATCGATCAGGGTGTGGACGTAGTGTTCCAGCACACCGACAGCCCTGCGCCGATCCAGGCCGCTGAACGTCGCGGTGTGTACGCCGTCGGCTACGCTTCGGACATGGCGCACTTCGGGCCGAAAGCGGTGCTGACCTCGATCGTCAACGACTGGGGACCGCACTACATTCAAGCAACCCAAAGTGTGCTCGACCACACCTGGAAGTCGCAGGATTACTGGGGCGGTTTGAAGGAAGGCACGGTTGAGTTGCCGATCAGTGACCTGGTGCCGGCGGCGGTGAAAACCGAAGCGGAGCAGATCATCGCCGACATCAAGAGCGGTGCGCTGCATCCGTTCACCGGGCCGATCAAGGATCAGGCCGGCACAGAGAAAATTGCGGCGGGCGTGACGGCGAGCAATGCGGAACTGGCGTCGATGAACTACTACGTTGAAGGCATGAAGGCCGACATTCCAAAGTAATTCCTTCGCCAAACACCAAACCCTGTGGGAGCGAGCCTGCTCGCGAAGAGGGAGTGTCAGTCAACAATTATGTATCTGACACACCGCCTTCGCGAGCAGGCTCGCTCCCACATTGGACTTTCAGCGTTCTCAAGGACTGCGCATGAACCAACTCCCAATCATCGACATCTCCCCGCTTTACAGCGCTGACCAATCCGCCTGGCAAGCCGTCGCAACGAAAATCGACCACGCCTGCCGCGAGTGGGGCTTTTTCTACATCAAGGGCCACCCGATCAGCCCGGCGCGCATCGACGCCGTGCTCGATAGCGCCCAACGTTTCTTTGCCCAGCCCGCCGCCGAAAAGCTCAAGATCGACATCACCCAGACGCAACACCACCGTGGCTACGGCGCCATCGCCACCGAGCAGCTCGACCCGAGCAAACCCAGCGACCTGAAGGAAACCTTCGACATGGGCCTGCACCTGCCGGCCGATCACCCTGAAGTGCTGGCGAAAAAACCCTTGCGCGGCCCTAACCGTCATCCATCGATGCCCGGCTGGGAATCACTGATGGAGCAACACTACGTCGACATGCAGGCGCTCGCCCAAACGCTGTTGCGCGCGATGACGCTGGCGCTGGGGATTGAGCGCGATTTCTTCGACACCCGTTTCAATCAGCCGGTCAGCGTACTGCGCATGATCCATTACCCGCCACGCCACACCGCCAGTTCCGACGAGCAGGAAGGCGCCGGCGCGCACACCGATTACGGCTGCATCACCCTGCTCTACCAGGATGCCGCCGGCGGTCTGCAAGTGCGAAACGTCAAAGGCGAATGGATCGATGCGCCGCCGATCGACGGCACGTTCGTGGTCAACCTCGGCGACATGATGGCGCGCTGGAGCAACGACCGTTACCTGTCGACCCCGCACCGGGTCATCAGCCCGCTGGGCGTGGATCGTTACTCGATGCCGTTCTTCGCCGAACCGCACCCCGACACCGCCATCGAATGCCTGCCCGGTTGTCAGGATGAACGTCATCCGGCGAAGTACCCGCCCACCACCTGCGCCGAATTCCTGCTCTCGCGCTTCGCCGAGACCTACGCCTATCGACGGGAACAGGAAGCGGTGTGAACCGGCTGGTCAGGTTTTACTCATTGTTTCCACGAGCATCTGTAGAATGTTCACCATCTGCACCTGATGAGAAAAGAATATGTACGACTGGCTGAACGCCCTGCCCAAGGCAGAACTGCACCTGCACCTGGAGGGTTCGCTGGAGCCTGAGTTGCTGTTCGCCCTGGCCGAACGCAACAAGATCGCCCTGCCGTGGAGCGATGTCGAAACCCTGCGCAAGGCGTATGCCTTCAACAACCTGCAAGAGTTTCTCGACCTGTATTACCAGGGCGCCGATGTGCTGCGCACCTCTCAGGATTTCTACGACCTGACCTGGGCTTACCTGTTGCGTTGCAAGGCGCAGAACGTGATTCACACCGAACCGTTCTTCGATCCGCAGACCCACACCGACCGTGGCATCCCGTTCGAAGTGGTGCTCAACGGCATCGCCGCCGCGTTGAAGGATGGCGAGCAGCAACTGGGCATCACCAGCGGCTTGATCCTCAGCTTCCTGCGTCACTTGAGCGAAGAAGAAGCCGAGAAAACCCTTGACCAGGCGCTGCCGTTCCGCGATGCGTTTGTCGCCGTCGGCCTGGACAGTTCCGAGAGGGGTCACCCGCCGAGCAAGTTCCAGCGCGTGTTTGACCGTGCCCGTCACGAAGGCTTCCTGACCGTCGCCCACGCCGGGGAAGAAGGCCCGCCCGAGTACATCTGGGAAGCCCTCGACCTGCTGAAAATCCAGCGCATCGACCATGGCGTGCGTGCCATCGAAGACGAACGCTTGATGCAGCGGATCATCGACGAGCAGATCCCGCTGACGGTGTGCCCGTTGTCGAATACCAAGCTCTGCGTGTTTGATCACATGTCCCAGCACAACATTCTCGACATGCTCGAACGTGGCGTGAAAGTGACCGTGAACTCGGATGACCCGGCCTACTTTGGCGGGTACGTGACCGAGAACTTCCATGCGCTGTATACCGATCTGGGCATGACTCAGGATCAGGCCAAGCGGTTGGCGCAGAACAGCCTGGATGCAAGGTTGGTCAAGCCCTAAGGTCACCGCAAAACCAACTGTGGGAGCGAGCCTGCTCGCGATGAGGCCATCACATTCAATATCGATGTTGAATGTTAGTCCGCCTTCGCGAGCAGGCTCGCTCCCACAGGGTATGTGGTTTAGCCAATGGCAACCGGTTCACTCAACTCCTCCAATGTCTTGCCCCGCGTCTCCATCCCGAACACCCACACCACCCCCGCCGCAATCGCAAAGCACATCGCCCCCAGCGCAAACACGCCGCCCTGCCCGGTCAACGGAAACACCAGCCCGGTCACCATAGGGCCGAGCAACGACCCCACACGCCCAATCGCTGAGGCGAACCCCGAGCCCGTGGCCCGCGCCGAAGTCGGGTACAACTCCGGGGTGTACGTGTAAAGCACCGCCCACATGCCAAACAGGAAGAACTGCATCAGCAGTCCCGAAGCGATCAGCAGGCTGACGTTGCCGCCAAACACCGCGCTCTGACCGTAAAGAAACGCCATCACCCCGCCGCCAAGCAACGTCACCACGCACACCGGTTTACGCCCCCAACGCTCCACCAGCCAGGCGGCCATGAGGAAACCGGGAATCCCGCCGAGGGAAATCAGCACCGTGTAATACACCGACTGGGTCACGGCGAAACCCGACTGCTGCAGCAAGGCGCTGAGCCACGACGTCAGGCCGTAAAAGCCGAGCAGGGCGAAGAACCAGACGCTCCAGATCATCATCGTGCGCTGGCGATACAACGGTGACCAAATCTGCCGTAACGCGGAGAAAAAGTTACCGGGTGCAATCACCACTCGCGGCAGACGAATCGGCTCGGGAAGATCCGAACGACCCAGGGACGCCCGGACCCGATCTTCGATACCCAGTAAGACTTTGTCCGCAGCCTCATGCCGCCCGGCCTGTTCCAGCCAGCGCGGTGACTCGGGAATGAAAAAGCGAATCGCCAGGACAAATACCGCCGGCACCGCCAACACCAAAAAAATGTCCCGCCAGCCAATCACCGGCAACAGGAAATACGACAGCACCCCGGCCGCGACGAAACCCAGCGGCCAGAAACCGTCCATCAACGCGATGTAGCGCCCGCGTCGCTTGGCCGGAATCAGTTCGGAAAGCATCGACTGCGCAATGGGAAACTCCATGCCCATGCCGATCCCCAACAGGATCCGGAACACGGTCAGCGTTTCGACGTTCTGCGCCGTGGAGCACAGGTAACTGGCGATGCCCCACAACACGATGCTCCACTGGAACACCGGTTTGCGGCCGAAACGGTCGGCCAGCATGCCGGACAATGACGCCCCCAGCACCATGCCGAAAAAGCTCGAACTGGCCAGCAGCCCGGCCTGTGCTGTGCTCAGGCCGAACTCGGTTTTGATCGAGCCTAGAAGGAAGGTCATCATCACCAGGTCCATGGAGTCGAAGAAAAACGCCAGGGCAATGATGATGAAAATGATGCGGTGATAGCCGCTGATGGGCAGCCGTTCCAGCCGTTCTGCCGCGCTGAAGCCTCGAGTTTCCATGCCACGTTCCCCCAATCCGAAAGTCCCTGGATCGAGTGTGCGCGATAGCCGCCGGGGGTTATTGCTGGATGCGACCTGTCCACAACCCTGAACGACGCCCGAAGCTTCGGACGTCGGTCTCGATGCGTCTACAACGCCATTTCCAGCTCGGTTTCCTTGGCAAAACGATGGATTTCACGCTCCCCTGCGGCGGTGATCTGCAAGGCTCGCGAATCGTTGGGCAGGCTCAGCCAGCCGGACTGCATGAACAATTGCAGCAACGCCGCCCCCAGTGAGCCGCCCATGTGCGGGCGTCTTTCGCTCCAGTCGGGACAAGCGCAGGCGGCCCTGCTGGTGCTGTGCGCCAGCGCCTGGACGAATACGCCTCGTGTCGCCAGTTGCGTGGCGCCCTTGTGCGTGATCGACACTCGCTGGTCAAACTGCTCAATCCAGCCCGCATCCAGCAAACGCTGGTAAAGATCGGCAGCCAGGGTGCCCCCCAAATGATCGTCGCAGAGTCTGGCGCGCAACAATGACGAAGGTGCCGCCTGAGGTTTGGGGATGGGTGTGGTGCGCTTGAAAATGTCCGGGATTTCCCGTGGTGTGCTGGCAATTGTCGCGCTGGCCAGCGCTTCTATCGCCGCACCGACTTCGGGCGCGGCAAGCCGGAAGAACCGCTTGCGGCCGCGGATTTCGACTTTCAACAGACCTCCGGCGGACAAACGCCCCAAGTGTGCACTGGCCGAAGACGGTGACAGGCGGGCCAGCAATGCCAGCTCTTCGGTTTGTCGCGCCGAGCCGTCCATCAAGGCCCACATCATTGCGCTGCGCTTTGGGTCAGCCAGCAACGTGGCGATCTGACTGATGCAAGGTGCATGTTCCATGTATTCACTCCCTGTTGAATCGTTTCGTCTACTGCTCAGAGACATCTTGACCAGTAATGTGTCGTCGGCCAAGACGTGGAAACCGCCATAAACCGGGCAGAGCCCTCCACTCACACAAGCCATTGCTTCGCAGATGTGCAAAGGCCCGGCGATTGACCGTGGGGCCTGGCCGACTCGAACGCGGACTCGCCATTGCGAGATCGACGGTGCGTACATGAGGCGAGCGCTAGTATAAGCGCGTTAACCGCCGGTTCCTGCCCTCCGGAAACCGTTGGTGGTGATAGTTCCTGAGAGAAATTTCGCTATTTGCCTGCGACTAATGATCGACGCCCGATAACGTCGGAAATTGACTGCTTAACCGAGCGCATCGGCTGGCAAGCATTTCCCGCAAAAGGTTCACCGGCTTACTCAATTGTGCGCGATGGGCGCACAGCAGATTCAGAGGTGCGCGCTCACAAAGCAGCTCCGGCATCAGTACTTTCAATCGACCGGCCAGCACATCGGCCGCCACATCGAGCCAGGATTTATAGGCAATCCCGGCGCCAGCAACAGCCCACAAGCGCACCACATCGGCATCGTCACTGAAGCGGTCGCCGCTGACGGTCAGGCTGACCTCGCGTTTGCCGTCGTGGAAACTCCAGTGATCGTGAACCCGGCTGCCGAGCATGAACAGCAGGCAATTGTGCTGGGCCAATTGCTCCAGTTGCCGCGGCTCGCCATGCCGGGCCAGGTAACTCGGGGCGGCACAGAGCACGCGGCGGTTCTGCGGGGCGATGGGCAGCGCCACCAGACTTGAGTCTTCCGGCTCGCCGTAACGCAGGGCGATGTCCACCGGTTGGCGGAACAGGTCGGCGATGCGATCGCCCAGCAGCAAACGCACCGTGAGTTTCGGATGCTCGCGCTGAAACTCGTCCAGCCAGGGCAGCAGCAGATTACGACCGAAGTCCGAAGGTGCCGACAGCTGCAAAATTCCGCTGACCTGATCTTGTCCACTGGCCAACAAACGGCGCCCTTCGTCGAGGTTGCTCAAGGCCGCTCGGGCGTATTCGAGAAACCCCTCGCCTTCCGCGGTGAGGCGCAGGCTGCGGGTTGAACGGGCAAGCAGGCGAGCGCCGAGTTGCTGTTCGATACGCTTCAACGCGGCGCTGGCCACTGCTGCCGACATGTCCATCCCCCGCGCTGCCGCCGACAGACTGCCCAGGTCCGCAGCCCGGACGAACAATTGCAAGTCATCGAAACGCAGCATCTTCAGCCCCGATTATCAAAAAAATATTGAAAGAGACTGCTCTTTTAGCGGGTTTTATCTTGTAGAGAAATAACCAATCATCTGTCCCATCGAAATCATCCTGTTCCCGGAGTCGAACATGTCCCAGCCGTTTACCGCCATTGCCACCCTGATCGCCAAAGCCGGCCAGCAGGACGCCCTCGAACAACACCTGCGTGCGTTGCTGGAACCGACCCGCGCCGAAGCCGGTTGCGGTCAATACGACCTGCATCAGGACCTCGCCAATCCCTTGGCCTTCTACATGATCGAAAAGTGGAGCAGTGACGAAGCCCTGCAAGCCCATGACGCCAGCGCGCATATCCAGAACTTCCGCGCCAGGGCCGGCGACTTTCTCGAACACTTCGACCTCAAGCGACTGCGTTCCGTGGCCTGACCCTTCTTTTATTACTGTTCCGGAGTCCTCCCATGAAAGCCATTGCCTACTACGCCTCCCTGCCGATCAGCGACGCAAAATCCCTGCAAGACATCGAACTGCCAGAACCGGTCGCCGGGCCGCGTGACCTGTTGGTGGAAGTCAAAGCCATTTCGGTCAACCCGGTGGACACCAAGGTCCGCCAGAACGTCCAGCCAGAAGGTGACGCGGCGAAAGTGCTGGGCTGGGACGTGGCCGGTGTGGTCAAGGCCGTCGGCAGTGAAGTGACGCTGTTCAAGGCGGGCGACAAGGTGTTCTACGCCGGGTCCATCGCTCGCGCCGGTGGCAACAGCGAATTGCATGTAGTGGACGAGCGGATTGTCGGCCATATGCCGAAAACCCTCGGTTTCGCCGAAGCCGCCGCGCTGCCGCTGACCGCCATTACCGCCTGGGAATTACTCTTCGAACGCCTGCAAGTGCGCGAAGGCAAAACAGATGAAGGCCAGAGCCTGCTGATCGTCGGCGCGGCCGGCGGTGTCGGTTCGATCCTCACTCAATTGGCCAGCCAACTGACCGGGCTGAACGTCATCGGCACCGCTTCCCGCCCGCAAACCCAGAGCTGGGTGCGCGAGCTGGGCGCCGACCTGGTGATCGATCACAGCCAACCGCTGAGCGAAGAGCTCAAACGCGCCGGGGTTGACCGGGTGACCCACGTCGCCAGCCTGACCCAGACCGATCATCACCTGGATCAATTGGTCGAGGCCTTGGCGCCGCAAGGCAAGCTGGCATTGATCGATGATCCGAAGGCGCTGGACGTGACCAAGCTCAAGCGCAAGAGCCTGTCGTTGCACTGGGAGTTCATGTACACCCGGTCGCTGTTCGAAACCGCGGACATGATCGAGCAGCACAAACTGCTCAACCGCGTCGCGCAGCTGATCGACGCAGGGACACTGAAAACCACGGTCGGCGAGCACTTCGGGACGATCAACGCAGCCAACCTGCGTCGCGCCCATGAATTGCTGGAAAGCGGCAGGTCCAAGGGCAAGATTGTGCTTGAAGGGTTCTAAGGTTCTGAAATGCTGAAGATCAAAAGATCGCAGGCTTCGCCAGCTCCTACAGGATTTGTGCACAACCGGGATGTACGCCGATCCCTGTAGGAGCTGGCGAAGCCTGCGATCTCTTGCCGTCAGTCCGAGAGTTGACCGTTGTCATAATTGTGATCGTATTCGGGTCTACAATCGTGAACTCTGCGATGCAATCTTTTACATAAGGAGGTCAGCAATGAAGATCCTGATAAAAGAAGTGGCTAAATCCCAGTGGCAGGTCCGTCTGGACCAACACGCCGTGACGTTCCGCAGCGAAGCCGAAGCCCGGGCCTTCACCCGAACCCTTGAAGCGCGCCTGCACGCCCCGCATTCAATTCCCGACCAGCAGCAGCGCGCTGCCGGCTGAGTCCGTCCTCAGACCTGGGCTTGTGCCAGCGCCCGGGCATTTTGCAAACGTCGGGTGAGCATCGCCACGCTCACCACCAGAATTCCGCACAGGCTGATGACCATGGCCATCGGCATGGCGCTGCCATCGTGCAAAACACCCACCAAGGCTGCCGCCCCGGCGGCGACGCTGAATTGCAGGCAACCGAGCATCGCCGACGCACTGCCCGCCCGGGCGCCTTGCCCGTTCATGGCGCAAGCCGAAGCGTTGGGAAGGATACAACCCAAACTGGCGATACAGACAAATAGCGGAATCAGCAACGGCCACAACTGCGGGGTGTGCAGCGAACTGACAGCGAGCAACGTCAGGCCGGCACCAACGTAGATCCACACGGTGCGCGCCAGCAGGAACGCGGGGCCGCGCTTGGCCAACAATCGTGCATTGAGCTGCGCCACCAGGATGAAACCTGCCGCGTTGGTGCCGAACAGCCAGCCGAAATGCTCGGCCGGTACGCCGTAGAGCTTGATGAAAACGAACGGTGAACCGGCGATGTAGGCAAACATCCCGGCGATGGCGATGCCTCCGGTCAGGGCGTGGCCGAGGAAGATCGGGTCCGACAACAGGCGGCCGTACTGACGCAACGCCCCCGACAATGGCTGACGCGGCACATGGGCCGGCAGACTTTCCGGCAGCCCGAGGGCCACGGCCAACCCCGCCAGGGCGCTGAAACCGGTCAGCACGAGAAAAATCGACTGCCAGCCTGTGGTGTTGACCAACAACCCGCCCAGCATGGGCGCAAGAATCGGCGCCAGCCCCATCACCAGCATCAGTTGCGAAAAGACCTTTGCCGAACCCACCGCATCGCATTTATCGCTGACCACCGCCCGCGCGATCACCATCCCCGCGCAACCACCCAGGGCCTGGATAAAACGCGCACCAATCAGCCATTCCAGGTTCGGCGCAAACGCGCAGGCCAGGGAGGCGGCGGTGAACAAGCCGACACCGGTCAGCAACGGAATGCGTCGCCCGAAGCGATCCGCCACCGGCCCGTACGCCAGTTGACCGATGGACAAGCCGAGGAAATAGGCCGCCAGGGTCAGTTGAACGTGTTTTTCATCGGTGCCGAACGCGAGCGCCATCGTCGGGAAGGCCGGCAGATAGAAATCGATCGCCAGAGGACCGAAAGCGCTCAGGGCGCCAAGAATCAAGATGGTACGGAAATTCATCAGGCATCCAGTTGGACAAGAGTCGGCAGGCCGACAGTCTAGCCGTGCATGAACGCCTTGAACATTCCGATAGCTCGCTAACTATTAAAACCCACTGGATGAATGCAATTCCATGTGGAGCGAGCCTGCTCGCGAAGACGGTGTGTCATTCAGCATCGATGTCGACTGACACTCTGCCTTCGCGAGCAGGCTCGCTCCCACAGGAATTATGTTTGGACTCAGGCGATTTTCGCTTCGTAGCCCTCTTCGGTGATCACGGCGATCACTTGGTCCACTGTCAACGCACTCTCGACGCCAACTTCTTTCGCGGCCAGATCGACCCGCACGCTGGCCGCGGGATCCTTCGCTTGCAGGGCCTGAGTGATCGCCTTGACGCAGTGACCGCAGGACATGCCTTGAACGTTGAACACTTGCATGGAATGACTCCTTGAGTGAGGTTGCGACCAGTCTCAAGCTTGCCACCATGGCAAGGTCAAGTTCTGAAGAAAACTGCCGGGCTGGCAATCGGCGCCAAGCTCGGCCAAGCTGCGTCCATCAATGACTCGACCTCAGGAGATTCAGCCATGCGCTGGTCAGCTCTCAGCCTGTTTGGCTTCCTCAGCCTATTTGCCGCGACACCTTCGGTTCAAGCCGCCGGGGAGGACTACGGCGTGCTGATCATTTCCCGCGAACGCCTGGAAGTCGCGACCTCCTGCGAGATCGGCGTGTACATCCACGATCAGTTGTCGGCGCGACTGTTCCAGGAACAGAGCACCTCGTTCAACCTGCCGCCGGGCAATGTCTCGCTGCGCCTCAAGCTGCTGCCGGGCCAGGCGCCGGGTTGCAACCCGGGCATGCTGGCACCGGGTTCGCAAAACGTCACGCTCAAGGCCGGGGATGTGTTGAAGTTCCGGATTGCGATGACGCAGGAAGGGATGTACCTCAAGCCTGCGGCCCTCGACTATTGAGTCGACTGTAAAAAGATCAAAAGATCGCAGCCTTCGGCAGCTCCTACGCGCCTGTGGGCGCAGCCGCAGGCTGCGATCTTTTGATCTGAGACATAGCGCTTGACCTTGCCAGCATGGCAAGGTTGATCCTGTAGTCATCTACTACAGGGAGCGCGACCGATGTCCGAATCCACCACTTTCGATCTGCCGATTGCCGGCATGACTTGCGCCAGTTGCGCCGGGCGTGTCGAGCGAGCCTTGAGCAAAGTCATCGGCGCCACAGCGGTCAGCGTCAACCTGGCCACCGAGCAGGCCCGGGTCCAGGCACCGAGCGACAGCCTGCCGGCGTTGATGGACGCCGTGCAGCAAGCCGGCTACAGCGTGCCGCAGCAGAATCTGGAACTGAGCATCGACGGCATGACTTGCGCTTCCTGCGTTGGCCGGGTCGAACGTGCGCTGGCCAAGGTGCCGGGGGTCAAAAGCGTCAGCGTCAACCTCGCCAACGAACGCGCCCACCTCGAACTCCTCGGCCAGGTCGATCCGCAAACATTGATCGCTGCCGTGACCAAGGCTGGCTACAGCGCCAGCGTCTGGGAAGTCGAACACCCGCAAACCGACGATCAGCAACAGCGCCTGCACCGTGAGCGATGGGCCTTGATCATGGCGATCGCCCTCGCCTTGCCACTGGTGTTGCCGATGGTGTTGCAACCGTTCGGCGTGCACTGGATGCTCCCGGCCTGGGTGCAATTCGCGTTGGCCACGCCGGTGCAATTTATCTTCGGGGCCCGCTTTTATGTCGCGGCCTGGAAAGCCGTGCGCGCCGGTGCCGGCAACATGGATCTGCTCGTCGCGTTGGGCACCAGCGCCGGTTATGGCTTGAGTCTCTACGAATGGGCTACCGCCGCCGGGCGCATGCCGCATCTGTATTTCGAAGCGTCGGCGGTGGTGATCGCTCTGGTGCTACTGGGCAAGTACCTCGAAAGCCGCGCCAAACGCCAGACGGCCAGCGCCATCCGCGCCCTCGAAGCCTTGCGCCCCGAGCGCGCCATTCAAGTGATCGACGGCCGCGAGCAGGACGTCGCCATCAGCGCCTTGCGCCTCAATGATCTGGTCATGGTCAAACCCGGCGAACGTTTTCCGGTCGACGGCGAAGTGGTCGAAGGCCAGAGCCACGCCGACGAAGCGCTGATCAGCGGCGAAAGCCTACCCGTACCGAAACAACCCGGCGACAAGGTCACCGGCGGTGCAATCAATGGTGAAGGCCGGTTGTTGGTTCGCACCCTGGCCTTGGGCGCGGAAACGGTGCTGGCGCGAATCATCCGTCTGGTGGAAGACGCCCAAGCCGCCAAGGCACCGATCCAGAAACTGGTGGATAAAGTCAGTCAGGTGTTCGTGCCCACGGTCCTGTTGATCGCGTTGGCGACGCTGATCGGTTGGTGGTTGTACGGCGCGCCGATGGAAACCGCGTTGATCAACGCCGTCGCGGTGCTGGTGATCGCTTGTCCTTGCGCGCTGGGGCTGGCCACGCCAACCGCGATCATGGCCGGCACCGGCGTGGCGGCGCGCCATGGGATTCTGATCAAGGACGCCGAAGCCCTGGAACGTGCCCATGAAGTCAGCGCGGTGGTGTTCGACAAGACCGGCACGCTGACCTCCGGTGCCCCGCGCATCGCTCATCTGAGTGCACTCGACGGTGACGAAGCTGCCCTGCTGCAAAGGGCCGGCGCCCTGCAACGCGGCAGCGAACATCCGTTGGCCAAGGCCGTTCTGGACGCTTGCGCCGAACGTGGTTTGACCGTGGCCGATGTCAGCGACAGCCAGTCCCTGACCGGACGCGGCATTGCCGGCAACCTCGACGGTCGTCGGCTGGCGCTGGGCAATCGTCGTCTATTGGAAGAGAGCGGTCTGAGTGCTGGCGTATTGGCCGACTCCGCAACCGCGTGGGAAACCGAAGGCCGGACCCTGTCCTGGCTGATCGAGCAAAGCCCCGAACCAACAGTGCTGGGTTTGTTCGCCTTCGGTGACACCCTCAAGCCCGGCGCACTGCAAGCGGTACAACAACTCAACGCACGCAACATCAGCAGCCATCTGCTGACCGGCGACAACCGCGGCAGTGCCAAAGTGGTTGCCGAAGCATTGGGCATCACGGATGTCCACGCCGAAGTACTGCCGGCCGACAAAGCCGCCACCGTCGCGCAGCTGAAAAAAACCGGCGTGGTGGCGATGGTCGGCGACGGCATCAACGACGCCCCGGCCCTGGCCGCCGCCGACATTGGCATCGCCATGGGCGGCGGCACCGACGTGGCCATGCACGCGGCCGGGATCACCCTGATGCGCGGCGACCCACGGCTGGTGCCGGCGGCGCTGGAAATCAGCCGCAAGACCTACGCGAAGATTCGCCAGAATCTGTTCTGGGCCTTCGTCTACAACCTGATCGGCATTCCGCTGGCAGCCTTCGGCTTCCTCAACCCGGTGCTGGCGGGTGCAGCCATGGCGTTGTCGAGCGTCAGCGTGGTGAGCAATGCGCTACTGTTGAAAACCTGGAAACCCAAGGATCTGGAGGGCAACGAATGAACATCGGACAAGCAGCTCGCCAAAGCGGCCTGAGTGCGAAGATGATTCGTTATTACGAATCCATCGGCCTGCTCAAGGCCGCCCATCGCACCGACAGCGGTTACCGGGTGTATGGCGCCGACGACCTGCACACCCTGGCCTTCATCAAGCGTTCGCGGGATCTGGGATTTTCACTGGAAGAGGTCGGCAAGTTGCTGACCCTCTGGCAAGATCGCCAGCGGGCCAGTGCCGATGTGAAGGCGCTGGCCCGTCAGCACATCGAGGAGCTGAACCAGAAAATCCGTGAGCTCGGTCAGTTGCGCGACACGCTTCAGGACCTGGTCGAGCACTGCCACGGCGACCACCGTCCCGACTGCCCGATCCTCAAAAATCTCGAGTCGGGTTGCTGCGCCGAACCCGCTCGCCCCTGAGGGCCACGACGTGGTGAGGGGAATGCCGTGGAACTGTAGGAGCGAGCTTGCTCGCGATGGTCGGCAACGATAACGCTGCAAGCCTGACACCCCGCGGCGCTCTCAGGTTTATCGCGAGCAAGCTCGCTCCTACAGTGGATCTCCCTGTTTGGAGAGCTCGGGGTCAGGCAAGCATGAAAAACCCGGCCGAGGCCGGGTTTTTCGTTAACCGATCACTGCATCCACGGTGGAGGCGGTTCTTCGGACTTGTTCAGTGGCGCGTCGTCAGCCGCGCGTACCGCTTGCTTGCGCTCTTCATCCAGGCGTGCCGCCTCGATCTCGCGCATGATCCCGCCAACGTCGGCCAACTCTTCCGGCTCGTCGAACTCGCCAGTCAAGACGCTGGCCGGGTGCAACGTGCCGGCTTCGTACAAGGCCCACATTTCCTTGGCGTACCTGGTTTTTTTCAACTCCGGCGCAAACCGCCCGAAGTAGGACGCCATGTTGCCCACGTCCCGCTCCAGCATGCTGAACGCGTGGTTGTTGCCCGCCGCGTCCACCGCTTGCGGCAAGTCGATGATGACGGGGCCGGTCGGGGTCAACAGTACGTTGAACTCGGACAGGTCACCGTGCACCAGACCGGTACACAACATCAGCACAATCTGGGAGATCAGAAATGCGTGATACTCGCGCGCCTGGTCCGGCTCCAGCACCACGTCGTTAAGACGCGGCGCGGCATCGCCGTACTCGTCGGCCACCAGTTCCATCAGCAGCACGCCTTCCAGGAAGTCGTAAGGCTGAGGGACCCGAACGCCAGCGCCGGCCAAACGGAACAACGCCGCTACTTCGGCGTTCTGCCAGGCGTCTTCGGTTTCTTTCTTGCCAAACTTGGAGCCCTTGGCCATGGCCCGGGCCTGCCGGCTGTTGCGCACCTTGCGGCCTTCCTGATACTCGGCCGCCTGACGGAAACTGCGTTTATTCGCCTCCTTGTAGACCTTCGCGCAACGTAACTCGTTACCGCAGCGCACCACATAAACAGCTGCTTCTTTACCACTCATGAGTGGGCGCAGCACCTCGTCGACCAGACCGTCCTCGATCAGGGGTTCAATGCGTTTTGGAGTCTTCATCAGCTTTTATTGTGGGTCCTTTATTACCAAACACGCGAAAGTCATTCGTTATACGGCAATCCACTCACCGGTGGGAGGGGTTGCCGACCTATGAACAGTGGAGATGCACACAATGTGCCGGATTAATCGGGAAAACTCTGCCGATATTCATCGGCCGACAAGGATCATAGCCGAGCTGACAACACTTGTTGGAGAAGGGATGCGAGGGCATTTTCGATAGACCCCGACAGAGCAACACATACCCTTCGTGGGATTTTTTCCAACAACCCTCAATTTCCCTCTTCCGCAGCCGAAGTCATCAGTATCAAAGTGAATTGTCCGACGATCGTTCCACTAAAAAAACGATGACACACCCAAGGGACCGGGTTCAGCAAAACCATTTACGGCGACCAATAAATCCGCGAGTCATCTGCACTGCGTGGGCCTACAAAAAAATCTGGAGCGCGGATGAACATCAAACAGAAGTTGACCTGGGCGTTTGCAATCATCGCCTGCCTGCCCGTGGTGCTGGTCGCCACCCTCGTTGTGCTGAACCTGCGCAGTGATGCCAGGGACAATTTCGTCGATGGCAGTGGTCGTGAAATCCGCCAGGTCAGCAACGCCATGCAACTGTTCTTCGACGGCATCAGCCAGAACGTTGACTACCTGGCGTCTCAACCGCTGATCAAGAACTCCGACGACAGCCTCAAGACCTACATGAGCGCCAACGCCGAGAGCATTCCCCAAGGCGAGGCGGACAAAAAGGTCTTCGCGCTCCTGCAGGACCTGGGCAGCAGCCACCCGTCCTACGCCTATACCATTCTCGGCACCGCCGCCGGCGGTTATGTGTCCTGGCCGGACGATGCCAAGCTGAACAACTACGACCCGCGCCAACGCCCCTGGTACAAGGCTGCACAGGCCAAACCGGGCAAACCGTTTCGCACCGCGGCTTACTACTGGGCTCAGGACGACTCGACTTACGTCAGTACCGTGCGCACCATCGACAACAAGCTGGGCACCAATGGCGGCGTGGTCAGCATCGACGTGACGCTCAAGCAGCTCACCGAAATCGTCAAACAGATCAAGCTCGGTGAAACCGGCTACCTGATGCTGCTGGAAAACACCGGCACGGTCCTGGTCGATCCGAAGCAACCGGAACACAACTTCAAGGCACTGAGCAGCCTCGGTGAAGGCTATGCGCAACTGGCCAAGGCCGGCAAAGGCCTGGTGGAAGTCGAACTCAATGGCGAGCGCTACATGGCCAACATCTGGCCGTCGGAGCAACTGGGCTGGACCTTTGTCGGCCTGATCAAACAAAACGACGTGATGAGCTCGGCCACCCAGCTGACCTGGTTGATCGCGATCATTGCCGCCGTGCTGGCCGTGGTCTTCGCCATCGTTGGCGCCAGTTTCGCCAGCCTGATCGTACGACCGATCCGCAGCGTGGCCAGCGGTCTGGAAGGCATCGCCCAGGGTGAAGGCGACCTGACCCAGAACCTGCAAATCCGTGGCAGCGACGAAACCGCGCAACTGGCCAACTGGTTCAACCAGTTTCTGGCAGCGATTCGTAACCTGATCCAGAACATCGGCGGCGCCGCGACCAAGATTCTCGCGACCTCCAAGAGCTCGACCCAGGTCTCCAGCGACATGGCCGAAGCCGCCGGGCGCCAGCGTGAAGCGGTGGACATGGTCTCCACCGCGTTCCACGAAATGGTCGCCACCGCCAACGAAGTCGCGCGCTCTTGCAGCCAGGCAGCGGAATCGGCCGACAGCGGCCAGCGTCAAGCGCGCCAAGGTCAGCAGCAGATTGATGCGGCCGTGACCAGCGTCGATCGCCTGAGCCAGGAAATCGAACAGTCGGCTCAGTCGATGCAACAGCTGGAACGCGACAGCAACGATATCCAGTCGATTCTCGGGACCATCCGCTCGATTGCCGAACAGACCAACCTGCTGGCGCTGAACGCGGCGATCGAAGCGGCGCGGGCCGGTGAGCAAGGGCGTGGTTTTGCGGTGGTGGCCGATGAAGTGCGTGCCTTGGCTAAACGGACCGCCGACTCCACCGCGGAAATCGACGGCCTGCTGGGCAACCTCGCCAAACGCACCAGCCAGGTGACTCAGCAGATGCATGCGAGCCTGGAAGTGTCCCAGCAGTCGGTGACCCGCATCGGCGAAGCGCGCAGCAGCTTCGGGCAGATTCGTGAATCGGTGGACGTGATCCGCGACATGAACACCCAGATCGCCACCGCGGCAGAACAACAGCATCAGGTGGCAGAAGACATCAATCGGCACATCAGCCAGATCCATGGCGATGCGCAATTGGTGGCGGAACTGGCGAACTCGGCGCGACTGGATTCCCAGAGTCTGGCCGGGTTGTCGAATGAGCTGGATGGCTTGGTGCGCCGTTTCAGAACCTGATCCAAAATCCCGGTGGCCGCTCCGCGGCCAATCACGAGCAGGCTCACTCCCACAAAGACAGTGCAAGCCCCTGTGGGAGCGAGCCTGCTCGCGATGAGGCCGTCACGGCCTGAACAATTCCCCCGGCGTAAAGCCAAACAAGCCCTTGAACGCCGCGATAAACGCCGACGTCGAGTCATACCCGCAAGACAGTGCAGCATTGGTCACGCTGTCACCCTCCTCCAGCAAACTCAACGACGACAGCAGCCGCATCCGCTGGCGCCACCCTCGAAAGCTCAACCCGGTTTCACGCTGGAACAAGCGCATCAGGGTTTTCTCCGACGTGCCCAACCGCTCGGCCCATTCCTGCAAGGTCACATTCCGCTCGGGGCTTTCAATCAACTCGTTGCACAACCCCAGCAACCGCTGATGCCGGGGCAATGGCAGGGAAAACCCGACCTCCGGCAGATTCGCCAACTGATCCAGCAGCACATTCACCAGCCGCGCTTCCTGGCTGTCGCCCTGTGGATACTCCACCGGCAGCAGGCAAAAACTCTTGATCAACTCCCGGGCCAGCGGCGTCACCTCCAGCACCCGGCAACGCCCGTCCGCCCATTGGCAATCCTCGCGACGCACGTAAAGGCTGCGCATCTCGGCACGCATCGACGTCACCACCTGGTGTTCGAGATCCGCCGGAATCCAGATGCCCCACTGCGGCGGCGCAAAGAAACTGCCCTCGGCGGTGTGCACGCCGAGAACGCCGCTGATGGCGTAGGAAAACTGCACCCAGTCGTGACGATGAGGCGGTGTCCACGAGCCGGCATTCAGACTTTCCACACGGGCATACAGCGCACGCGGCAGCGCCGTGAGCGCCGGAATCGTCCGTTCAAGGGAAAGTTGTCCGTTAGTCGGCATTGATTGGCCTTATGTCGCAAGACGGCTGATGAGGCCGACGTTAGGCTAAGTCACCAATTCTTACAAATGTATTCGGTGCCTGTTATGCATGCCTTCAAACACCTCAAACGCGTGGTCACCGACTGGTTCTTGTGCGGCATGTTGATCGCCACGCTGCTGGCGTATTTCTTCCCGACCTTCGGCGCCACCGGTGGCGGAATGCACGCCGAGTACGTGATCAACATCGGCGTGTTCCTGGTGTTCTTCCTGCACGGGGTCAACCTGTCCAGCGAGCAGATCAACCACGGCCTGAAGAACTGGAAGCTGCACGTGATGGTGCAGGTCTTCACCTTCGCGGTGTTCCCGCTGATCTGGCTGCTCAGCGACACGCTGCTGGGTTCGCACCTTCCGTCGCTGCTGATGCTCGGGTTCTTGTACCTCTGCGCCCTGCCTTCGACCATTTCTTCGTCCGTGGCCCTGACCGGCAGCGCGGGCGGCAACGTGCCGGCGGCGATTCTCAATGCGAGCCTGTCCAGCGTATTGGGGATTTTTCTCACGCCGTTGCTGGTGAGCTTTGTGGTCGGCAGCGGCGCGGGCGGTATCGATCTGGGCTCGACCCTGCTCGACCTGTGCGCCATGTTGCTGTTGCCGCTGGTACTCGGCCAATTGCTGCGGCCGTTTTTCGGCAAGTTCTTCGCCCGCCACAAGCGCTACACCAACGTCGCCGACAAGCTGGTGATCCTGCTGCTGGTTTACGCGGCGTTCTGCAACTCGATGGTGTCCGGAATGTGGCAGCAACAAGGCGACAGCGTGATTCTCAGCGCGCTGATCGGCAGTGCGATCCTGCTGGCGATCATCCTGTGGATGACCACCCGCACCGCCCGCGCCTTGAAATTCAGCCCGGCCGATGAAATCGCGGCGGTGTTCTGTGCCAGCAAGAAATCCCTGGCGACGGGTGCGCCGATGGCGGCGCTGATCTTCGGCGCCAACCCCGGTCTCGGTTTGATCTTGCTGCCGATCATGATCTATCACCCGCTACAGCTGATCGTGTGCTCGGTGATGGCCGAGGGTTACGCCAACCGCAACCGGGAGCGGCTCGCGCAGCAAAACACCGCGGCACTCAGCGCTCGATAATCGCCGTCACGCCTTGACCGCCGGCAGCGCAAATCGAGATCAGGCCTCGACCCTTTCCGGCGGCGTCGAGCAGCTTGGCCAGGTTCGCGACAATGCGCCCGCCGGTGGCGGCAAACGGATGCCCCGCCGCCAGTGAACTGCCTTTGACATTGAGGCGGCTGCGATCGATGGAACCCAGCGGCGCGTCGAGGCCGAGGCGGGTTTTGCAATAGTCCGAATCTTCCCAGGCCTTCAATGTGCACAGCACCTGCGCGGCGAAGGCCTCGTGGATTTCGTAGTAGTCGAAGTCCTGCAAGGTCAGGCCGTTACGGGCCAGCAAACGCGGCACCGCGTAGACCGGCGCCATCAATAACCCTTCGGCGCCGTTGACGAAATCCACCGCCGCCGCTTCGCCGTCGCGCAAGTACGCGAGGATCGGCAAGCCGCGTTCCTTCGCCCATTCCTCGCTGCCCAGCAGCACCAGCGACGCGCCATCGGTGAGCGGCGTGGAGTTGCCCGCCGTCATCGTGCCTTTGGCGCTTTTCTCGAAGACCGGTTTCAGCTCCGCGAGTTTTTCCAGGGTCAGGTCCGGGCGCAGGTTGTTGTCGCGGGTCAGGCCGAGGAATGGCGTCATCAAATCGTTGTGCCAGCCTTCGGCGTACGAGGCGGCCATTTTCTGGTGGCTTTCGAGGGCCAACTGATCCTGCTCGGCGCGCGGAATATTCCAGGTCTGGGCCATCAACTCGCAGTGTTCGCCCATCGACAGGCCGGTGCGCGGCTCGCCGTTGCGTGGCAGTTCCGGGATCAGATGGCGGGGGCGCAACTGCAGGAACGCTTTCAGTTTGTCGGCCGTGGTCTTGGCGCGATTGGCCTGGAGGAGGATCTTGCGCAGGCCTTCGTTGACGCCAATGGGCGCATCGGACGTGGTGTCGACGCCACCGGCAATGCCGCAGTCGATCTGGCCGAGAGCGATTTTGTTCGCCACCAGCAAGGCCGCTTCCAGTCCGGTGCCGCAAGCTTGTTGAATGTCGTAGGCCGGGGTGGTCGGCGAGAGCCGAGAGCCAAGTACGCATTCTCGGGTCAGGTTGAAGTCCCGGGAATGCTTGAGCACCGCACCCGCCGCCACTTCACCCATACGCAAACCGTGCAGGTTGAAACGTTCGATCAGGCCTTCGAGCGCTGCGGTGAGCATCGCCTGGTTACTGGCGGTGGCGTACGGCCCGTTGGAGCGGGCGAAGGGGATACGGTTACCGCCGATAATCGCGACGCGGCGCAGCTCGGTCATGAAAAAACTCCTACTAAAATTCAAATGTGAATACCGCCCCCCTGTGGGAGCGAGCCTGCTCGCGATAGCGGTGCATCAATCAACTTCATTGTTGGATGTGCCAACGCTATCGCGAGCAGGCTCGCTCCCACAGGGGTCTGCATTGCCATGAAAGTCCTGGTAAACCCAAGTTCAACTAATCTGCTGTGGTCAAGCTTAGGCCTTATCCGGTGGATCGAACGACTGATTGCCATTCGTGGTCCACACTTTGAACCCCAGCTGCTGGAGCGCGTTCCATGTCTGACCGCTATATCGACTTCGCCAATTCGTCCATCGGCCATCGTCTGGTCGGGGCCCTGGGTCTGCCGTCGCCGGTACGGCTGGAGCGCTGGCAAGCTGGCCGGCTGCGCCCCGTCGAAGGCGCGCTGCTGATCGGTGGTGGCCCGTTGGCGGAAAAAGTCAGTGCCTTCGCCAACCGGCTGACCGATGCGATCTACAGCTACGGTACCGACCCTTCAATGGCCACGGCGTGGATTCCCGGCCACGGCCCCAAACTCAAAGCCGTGGTGTTTGACGCCAGTGATCTGGTGCAGACCGATCAGCTCAAACAGCTGCGCGAGTTCTTCCAGCCGCTGATGAAAAACCTCGATCACAGCGCGCACCTGGTGATTCTCGGGCGCGCGCCGCAAACCCTGAGCGAGCCGTTCGCCGCCAGCACCCAACGGGCCTTGGAAGGTTTCAGTCGTTCGCTGGCCAAGGAGCTGCGCAGCGGCGGCACGTTGCAGCTGATTCAGGTCGGCGAGGGTGCCGAGGATCAACTGGAAGGCCCGCTACGGTTTTTCCTCTCACCCAAGAGTGCTTTCGTGTCCGGGCAAGTGATTCGCCTGAACCCCTGCGACACGCAGGTGACGGACTGGACTCGCCCGCTGTCGGGCCGCAAGGCGCTGGTCACCGGTTCTGCACGGGGCATCGGCGCTTCGATCGCCGAGACTCTGGCCCGTGACGGCGCCGAAGTCATCCTGCTCGACGTGCCACCGGCCAAAACCGATCTCGAAGCCCTCGCCGCGCGTCTCGGCGGGCGCAGCATCACCCTGGACATCTGCGCCGAAGACGCCGCCGCGCAGTTGATCGAACAGTTGCCCGATGGCATCGATATCGTGGTGCACAACGCCGGCATCACCCGGGATAAAACCCTGGCCAACATGACCCCGGAATTCTGGGACGCGGTGCTCGCGGTCAATCTCAATGCACCGCAAGTGCTGACCAAGGCCTTGCTCGACAGCGGCACTTTGCAGAACAACGGCCGGGTGATCCTGCTGGCGTCCATCAGCGGCATCGCCGGTAATCGCGGGCAAACCAATTACGCGGCGAGCAAGGCCGGGTTGATCGGCCTGGCCCAGGCCTGGGCACCGCTGCTCAATGCGCGGGGCATCAGCATCAACGCGGTGGCGCCGGGGTTCATCGAAACCCAAATGACCGCGCACCTTCCGTTCGGCTTGCGTGAAGCGGGTCGACGGATGAGTTCGCTGGGCCAGGGCGGCTTGCCGCAAGACGTTGCCGAAGCGGTCGCGTGGCTCGCGCAACCGGGCACCGGTGCGTTCACCGGGCAAGCATTGCGAGTCTGTGGACAAAGTGTTTTGGGGGCTTAGGCATGATCATCGATTGGCACACACTCCATAGCGAACCGAGCCTGTCCGGGTTGTATGTGCGGGCCGCGACGCGACGCAAGATCACCGGCACCACGCTGCCCGATTCGGGTTTGCGCTGCTGGGTCGATGTCGATCCGAAGCGCCTGGCGGCCTACCGTACCGTCTGCGGTTTTGCCGACAACGGTTTGCTGCCGCCGACGTATCCACACATCCTGGCGTTTGCGTTGCAGATGCAACTGCTCACCGCCAGGGAATTTCCGTTCCCGCTGCTGGGGCTGATTCACCTGAGCAACCGCATTCGTGTGCTGCGGCCCATGGGCGGCGTGCATCGCGTGCGGGTCAGCGTGCAGGTGCAGAACCTGCAACCGCATGCCAAGGGGGCGACGTTCGATCTGGTGACGACGCTCGACGATCAGTTGGGGCCGTTGTGGGAAGCTGAAAGTCAGATGCTCTGCCGCGGCGTCAAACTCGAGGGTGAGCCTGTCGAGGATGTGTTGGCGTCGACACTGGCGTTGATGGAAGTGGCTCGCTGGAAAGCGCCCGCGGACATTGGCCGGCAGTACGCCAAAGTGTCCGGCGACTACAACCCGATTCACCTGAGTACCGTGAGCGCCAAACTGTTCGGCTTCCCGACAGCCATCGCCCATGGATTGTGGAACAAGGCGCGTACCCTGGCGGCGCTTGCCGATCATCTGCCGACGGCCAATGTCGAAATTGCGGTGCAGTTCAGGAAACCGGTGCGATTGCCCAGTGAGGTGACATTACTGGCCAGCGTGGCAGGTTCCAGTGGGGATTTTCAGTTGGTGGGTGCGGGGGATCTTGAGCATATGGTGGGGCATTGGCGGCCTGTCGCCTGAACGGTTTATCACTGGCATCTGTCAGATGTTTAGGTCTGAGATAAACCCCACCGCATAAGCGAGGTAAATCCGGGCTATTGCGGAATAGACTGGCACAAACTGGGATGCCGGCTGCAATACCCCTGCACCCCATGCAACAAAAAACGCCCCGTCAGTCGTCAGCCGACGGGGCGAACATATCAACTTGACGACGCGCTATCTCATCCTTGCGCACCGCCTTAACGATCTTGTAAATCCACTGCAATGATTCTGGAATTCGAGGTGCGAGAGCAGTTCTCAATGCGTTCATAGCCTACGTGGAAGCCGGACTAAATCACGAGTTGTCGCCTAAGAGGCAGCCCGAAATCGACGTCGCGTCCAACTTTCTGCAACAAGCACATGCCCTGTTGGAGAGGACTGAATGCCATCCCGCAGCTGCGGCTGTGTTGATTGGCGCGACGCTTGAAGAGTTTCTCCGTACCTGGGTGGAGGACAAAGGTATATCTGGACATCCTAATATTCCACTCAGCAAAGGCCGCTAACGAAGCGGCCTTTTTCATGCCTATCAGGCTCAGCTGTTAGGCAGGGTCTCGCAAAGCTTCAACCCCTTTTCCGTAACCACGGCCCCCGAAAACTTACAGGCATCCTCTTTATCGAACATTAGATAGCTCTGGGAAGCCAACCACCGAACAATGTCAGCAAAAAAGTGTTCATCTTCGGTTGGATAGACAGACGCCTGCTTTTCAACGGCAGAGGTACAAATCGACCGGTAACGCGTGCTCGCTTTATAGCCTACAACGGTTGCATCCAGCGGGCGGGGCGTAGGATAACTCTCCAACAGGCCTTTAAAAATTGAAGTAACGGTAGCGTCAAATTTGCTGAATTGCCGGATTTCCATATCAACGTTCCTTGTGATCAATGGCTCAGGTGTTGGGCAGGGTGATGCAAGGTCAGATAAGTACACGAAACAGCCAGTGCGCTTTACACACGGGTAGATAAACCCACACGCCCACTTACGAACAGTCTGAAGTTGGCGATTGCGGCGTCTCAACGTTATCCAGCATCCGATTCACCGCCAATTCCCCCAGCATGATGATCTGTTGAAGCGCCATCATTGTGTTGCGCTGCGCCCCGTCCAGTAACGCAGCAAAATCACTGGCCATTACACTCGCCGAAGCCAGCGATTCACAGGCTTGGGCCAGTAGCGCTTCGGGGTTGACGTCCGGCGCCACGACGAAAACCGAACTGGGTTTACGCGGCGGGTTGGGGGCTTCGCGTGCAGCGGGATTAAGGTAGTAGTCCAGAGCGCGGTCGGCAGCCTGGTGGAGTTTTCTTGACTCCAAGGAAATGTATGGAGAGGTCCTTTCGGCTTCTGACGACTCGGGGGGACAAGGTGTGGCGTCGTACATGATGCATCTCCGCTCAGTGAAGGGAGATGTCACGCTATACGTCGAGCTTCCGACCGCCAACCCTAAAAATACGTCGGACACTTCCTCCATTTCCTCCATGTTTTCATCATTTCTGAGCCTTGTGTAGCCGGGACACCCACCCGTTTGGCAGTGCTTGTTTAACGGCACTCCGCGTTACTTCCTGAGAGCTACAAGACCTTGCGTCGTTGCCTACAGTTGCGTAAGAACCCGCCGGCTTATGCGCCTTGGGCACGGGCTCTATCGTTTCCCGGTCGCTGCAAAACAGTGATCGGGTTTGGTAGCCCGTCTCCCATATGACGCATAGCTTCGCCTGATGCGGGTGCTTTTTCGCATCTGTTTTATGGTGGCCATGCGCAGGGCGTCCTCGGGTACGCCGGGTTTTCCATATGGGCCGGTCTACCAACCTTCGTATGGCCGCCACCCATCGTTTGGTAGCGAGAGTGATGGCTCCATTTATTCCATATGGAGTTTCATCAATGTTCAAGATAACGCCGAATCCGCCGGACACCGATCCGACATCGCTGTACGAAGGTCGCGATTCAGAAGCACATCGCGAACGGTCAACCGCGCCCTCGATTTCTACTTCAACCCTGCCGCCCAAAGCGCTCATATCAAAGCCTCTCCGCGGAAGCTCGCCACTATGTTCATCGTCAACCCAGAGCTCGATACCGAAACCCTGCTGGCTCACGCTTGCGAGTCGCTGGCATCGGCGAACGTCATGACCATGGATTTGGCAGATCATATGGAGGGACCGGGTCGCAATTCCCTGTTAGGCATTGCGCAGGTCATCATGCTGGGCGAGCTACTCAGGTGAATCGAGTATTGGATCAACTCAATTCACCTGAGTAGCTTATGCACCGCATTGGATGTGTTGCATGAACAGTAAGATCACTTGATCGAAAAGGCAGCAGCCCTTCCGGGTTGACTGCCTTAATTTTATCCAGCCAAAGCGGGAGGAACTTCGCCGCACAACTTCAAAAGCAGGCTCACAAATCGCTATGGGCTGTACCACTTTCGTCGCTGAACCGCACCGATGGGATCAGATGGCTGAGCGGCAGCGAGCGTCTGAAAATGATGGGCTTTGCCTCGGACTGGATGCGACCAACCTTGCAGAGGCTTTCGATGCCGGAAACGCCGTCGTTACGCAAATCGCACAATGGATTGCCGAAAAGCTGATCAAAGCGGGGCTAAAAACAAAAACTGTGGAGACCATCGTCTCCGCTGTTTCGATATTCCCTTGCACCACAAGCAAAAAATCCCAACGCCATTTATCTAGCCGAAGCGCCCGAGCTTTTCGCGCTCGGCATCAGTCAGATCGCTTTCGCGAGCAAGCCCGCTTGTGTGTTGAGGCTTGAAGGATCGCCCCAAAGGTGCACCGAAGCTTTACCGCACGCTCGCGATCCTCATTTCATTCTGAACACTATCTATTTACCACCATCACTCAAACACCTCGCTTTAGTGTCGTCCACTCAGTCACCAACAACAGAGACGACACGAATTGAGATCACAGTCATGAACACACCTTCCTTACCGTATTTTTTCCCCGAAACGTTGCCTCTCAGGGCACAACTGACAGAACGCCAACTTGCCCGCCACTTCACACTCCCGGATCTCGACTGGCTTGATGCGGTGTATCTCGAAAACCATACAGCCCGCATCGCGCTCGATGCTCCGATGACGGTTGAAACTATTTTTCTACCCCCAAAAGGTGCGACTGCCATAGAACTTGCCGGCGCTTTTCTCATGAGTCCGGCGCCTGACGGAGGTGCCTTTCTCTACACGCCGTCTCGTGGTTTGGAAAAATTCGACAACCCACAAACACTAAAGTCCGAACTGGTCAAATGGTTGAAAACTCCGACTCAAGCGACCGAACTACTGCGCTATCTTTCCATTTCTCAACGTAACCAGTTCAGTCCTGCCGACGAATTTATGCTGGGTACGCGGGTAATCCAGAGGGCTGTGTTCGAAGAGCAACAGCGCATCATTACCCGCAACCAACTCCAGAACGCTCAGGACCTGTTGAACGAACTAGTTGAACTCCCCTCTATCACGTCGATGATCGAACACTACCTGAACAGTGAGCTCGCCGAACAATTCCCAGGCATGGATCATCGAGAAACCAGGGTAAACAGCTTTGCCACAGAGAAGACTTCTGATGCCTCTAATGCCAGCGCCTCCAGCGCTCAACCGGTGTCCTCACAGTCGCTGAGCGAAACGGTTCTCGCCTACTACGTCAGCAATGCTTGGCCTACCGGGCAAACCAGAGAGTTCATTAACCCCGAGCGAACACTTGAACCTGACTCTGCCAGCAGCAAGGTTAACGACAACTTACTCTGGGAGCGATCCGTGCCAGGGCTTGCCGCAGGACTGGCAGAGCATTTGAAAAACCGGCTCACTGCATTTTGGCAACACACGCTCACAACAGGTCAGTCGAGGCAGGAACTTTTTGCAGACGCCATGCGTGATAAATACAGCGCGAGCCTGCTCGATCAACGACAACAGACCAACCTATCGGCGCAGCAGCACCAGGAGCTGATGGCACTACTGATGGACGATGCCAAGACTGGCGAACACCATTCCAAACCGATGGGGATTGAAAAAGTTCGTCTCACCGAGCTGGGCAAGCAATCCATAGACCTCTGTAGCGCCCTCATCATCAGTACTCCGGAAGAACCGCAAAACCATGCATTTCTGTACACCCAGGCTCAAGGCCTGCAAGTCTTCTACAACGTTGCCGAGGTGAAAACCGATCTACTGAAAACGTTGAAAACAATAGGCAAACGAGACGAACTTCTGAAGTCTGTGGCACGAAGCGAGCGTACAACCCTGCTGGGGTTCGGTTCACCGAACATAGTGACCTCTCCTGTCAGTGGATCGGTTTTTCGCGACATGCAGCAGGACATTGCAAAAAAACAGGTACAGAACCTGGACTATGCCCTCGGACTCTATCGTCGAAGCAAGGGCACCATCGATATCGATGCCTTGATCGACAATGTGCTCGACGTGCGAGCCATGGTCGACAACCAACTGCTGACGCTCAATTCACAAGGTCGCTGGAGTACACGCCTGGCATCATCCTGGAGTGAGTCGTCTTCAGCAGAAAGCAGTTCCAGCAAGCCTGCGACATCCGTTCTTGAGTCAGCGAAGCAATCTTTACAGCGACTCGAAACGTTGAATGCCGACATCGTAAAAGGATTGTCCAACCAACCCGCCATCCAGCGCTCAGCCACGGCCATACTGAACAGCGGACTGGCAACGCTAAAACTCGGATACCTTGTGGCGTCAAATATTTATGTAAACCGCTATAGCAGTCCACCGACCGAGTCGGAGGCTCGTCAGCCAACCTCATCACTCAGCCTGGTCGAGCACTTCCTGGCACGCGTCAGCGACCAAGCCCGTCCTATCGATGACTCGCCGAATGTCAGCTTCTTTGCAGCGTCTACTGCCGGCCTTTCGTTAAAGATTCCAGGTCTGAACGTGCAGACTGTCAACACGCTGGTCGACGATGCACTTAAAGACTTTCCCGATCATCTGCGCCACGTCCAGAACGCTTTCCCGAATATGAAACCCTCCCTCGTGAAAGCGATGCTGGCAGGGCTGCGCGAGGAGCTCCAACTCAGAACGCTAAATCAGACTATCCGAGCCGCTGACCGGGGTATTGTCGAAACTGTTCTCAACAGCCTTGAGCACCACACACGGCATGGCTTGAACGGATTCTTGCCAGAAGCTTTTTTCTTGACCCTGAAAACCGCCAACCAGAACACTCCGGTCAGTCTGGCCAACGTATTCCTTTTAACGGAGCGAGGAGGTCTGGATCCCGTCCACTCCGGTCGTGCCGTACTTTGGACGCCTGAACAAGGAATTGAAACCTTCAGCTCCTTGAATCATTTCAAAACCGAACTCAATCGACGTTTGCTGAGTCCGGACGAACGTCTTGCACTCCTGGATAACCTCAAACGATCAGAGCAATCATCTCATCGAGACTACTCTTTCAATTCACTGGAGCGCATCGCCGGCAACTTGCTTGAGAACCGTCAACAGTCCTATGCAGAACTACGAAAAGCGGAACTCGAGCAATTGCTTGGCTCAACACTTTCCAGCAGTCAGCTTCAAAAGCTTTGGCAAATCCGGATTACGCAAAGTATTCCTCCCTCCAATCTGCGGCGAGCCATGGAGATCGCCCAGGCACTGATCACTCAGCACTCATTGCCAAATTGGTTGGGGATGGCGTCGGTACAAGACCAACAACTGCACATCGAAATGTTGGAGCAGTACCGAAACAATGTGGAGGCCGACAAAGACTACCTGCACGGCATCCGTGCTCTGACGGACTTTGCAAAAGAGAAACTCTCAGCGCTGCTACAGACCACCTTTAACCTGAATATTCACACGCCTGACGACATTAAAATTACGGTAACACCTGCCAATACTTCTACGCCGCGACAGCTGTCCCTGGCTGAATATGCACTGTCCCATCACGACCAAATGAGTGGAGCGAACCTGAAAGTTGAATCCAGAACAGCACTTGCACTCCCGTCAGAGGTGGACGCAGAAACGCTGACGCGGCAGGTTAAACAGTTGAACATCGGTACGGAGTACCTTAAGCACCTACAGACCCTGTTAGCACCCGGCAGCCCAGGTCTGCCAGCCCGTCAGCAGAGGTTCGCCAGGCAACTCCCCTGGCAACTCATGCAGCACGCCCATGCCGAGATGCTGAAAAAAAATCTTACGGGAAGCGCGTTCGGATTTGTTCAACAAATCATGGATATGCCAGACGCGATCGCTCGCGCGGCCGTTAACGATGCGCTGGCCATCATTCGCCCACTTGAACTGGTCGCCTCACGTGGCGCTACGGCGGTCAAAGCTCTCGGTCTCTACCTGATGGGGCCGCCGCCAGGTACTCAGGGACCGCATGTCCTGTATGCCCCCTACAGCCAAAGCCATCTTCTCAAGGAGTACAAAGATGAGGCCAGTTTTCTGGCTGAGTTGACAACACCCGGAGCGTTGCAGCAGTGGGTGCTTCGCAGCCTCCCGGACGTAGCGCGGGCAACGTTTATCCCTTTATTGGCCACCCCCGCCGGTACCACCTCATCGATCAGCCTTGCCTCCAACCCCATCAAGGGTCATTTGTTCAAGCAATTGTTTACCGACAACATCGATACGCTGTTCAAACTACTGGGATGCCAATCCATCGCAAAAGCCCACGAGGAATGGACCGCTGTAAAACATGCGTTCGCATCAGGTGTGCATCAGGCCTTGCAATTCATCCCCGGAAAACTGGCTTATCCACTAGTCGTCTGGAGAAGTTTCAAGCTGTTCAAAAGCTCTGCCGAAGCGCTGCAAGAACATCACTGGCGCAAGGGGATTGGCGATTTCATAAACGGCGCAGCGCAAATGGTAATGCTCAGGCAGTCACTGCCCGAAACACCGGAAAGTGTTCCAGACACCACCGCTGAAGTTACACCGCTGTCTACCATTGACACTGAGCCCAGCTGGCCAAATATAGATATAACAGCGGTGCACCGAACTGAATTGCAGTCCCACGAAGTGACTGATATCGCTTTGAATGACCTGCAGAAAGACTCACACCTCAGTCTCTATCGCGCCCCAATCACAAGCCATCAATACGCACCCGTCGAGGGCAAAGTCTTTCGTCTCACCAAACACGGTGAACGCTGGAGAATCACTAGTCATCACGGCGACGGTCCGTTCGTGCAGAAGAATGCCAAACTGCAATGGATGTTCAGCAACCAAGGCCCGCTTGTGACAGGTGGCAGAGCGATATCAAAGGTCGCCAACCGAATTTACGCATGCCCAATTGCCCGGCAGGGCATCAATATACATGCAACCGGAATGGACACTATTCGGTGGCTCTACCCTCGACAATCTCTGATGATCACCCAGGCGTTGGATCTGGCAACGCTGTACCTCCAAAACAGCCGAGACAATTTGCGTTTGTTAGCGCCGGGCATCAACGTCCCGACCCGAACACTCAGGCTCGTAAAAGAACTATTTGGTTTACAAACACTGACAGCCGAACACCTCGCGAGAATAACGAGCGTTATCGACAGACTACTCTCGGCGCTACTGGATCCCTCTCTGCGCTCCACAAGTTCAAAACGATTTGTAATCGGCTCTCAGAGCAGTTCCCAACGAAACACCATCGGGCACGCCCTAGCGTTCACAGTCATACCCGACCCCGCGCAACGCTTATACCTGACCAAGACTTTTTTCAACCCTGAACTGGAGTACGAGCCCCTTTTGACACAGCCATTTGATATTGGCACCCATGCCCGCGCCGTCACGCTGATCCATGAGCTGGCACATCAAATCCTCGATGCAGCAGATATTATTTACCTGGATGCATCTCATCCCTTTCACGATCTGATTGCCGACGATACACAATTAGGTTTGAGCGTGAAGATGGGCTTGAAAGCACGTCAGGACGATGCACTGTCGATCAGGACCCCCAGGAACGAACTCTTCCAAATGATGAACATCGTGACAGGGGTTAAAGCAGATCCCAGAGCGGGCACTGATTCAGAGTGGTTTCTGGACCATGTTTTGACTGTAACCGGTGGCCAAACACTGGACGATGCTCGCCGAATATTTTTAACCAATCCGCTGAAACGAGTCGAAAGTATTTTGAGCAATGCTGATTCTGTCGCTCTGCTGCTTAGCAGAATGGGCCGGCGAGTCGAACCCATGCGAAGCCCGACAGGTAGCCTGGAAGAGGCGCTGGCTGGTATATCAGCGCCCTGATATAAATGCGCCCTCTGTCTTTTTTTGCAAGTTCAGAGGGCTTTTTATTGAGCCATCGGATCAGGAATTGACCAGACCAGATGCACCAACGTGTGGTGAGGGGATTGCCCCCTCGCCACAAAAAACCTCCGCCACCGTTCGGTGATTAATCCTGTGGATCAATGTTATCCAAGGCCCGATTCACCACCAACTCAGCCAGCATGATGATCTGCTGAATCGCCATTGCCGTATGCCGATGCGGCCCCTCCAAACATCCTGCAAAATCACTGGCCATGACACTCGCCGACGCCAGCGATTCACAGGCGTGAGCCAACAGGCTTTCGTTATCGACATCGGGCGAAACGACGAACATCGTGCTTGGTTTACGTACAACGGGTTCATTGAGGGCAGACGGATTGAGGTAGTGATCAAGCGCGCGGTCGGCAGCTTCGTGAAGTTTCTTTGAGTCGATTGAAGCGTAGGGGGAAGTGCTTTCGGTTTCTAATTCGGGAGGATTTGTAGTGGTCTAATGAAACCGGACACCCATTTAGGCGAGAATACTCGCCAGATCGAGGTGTCAGATGACCAAACAACGCCGTTCATTTTCTGCTGAATTCAAACGCGAGGCTGCCGACCTCGTACTCAAGCAAAACTACAGCTTCATCGAAGCCAGCCGTTCACTCGGCGTGGGCGAATCGGCCCTGCGCCGTTGGGTTGACCAGGTTCAGAAGGAACGCCAAGGCGTCACTCCGCAGAGCAAAGCGCTGACACCGGAGCAGCAGAAAATCCAGGAACTGGAAGCCCGGATCGCTCGTCTTGAACGGGAAAAATCGATATTAAAAAAGGCTACCGCGCTCTTGATGTCGGAAGATCACGAGCGTACGCGCTGATCAATCAGCTGAGCGTCCACGAGCCGGTTGATTGGCTGTGCAAAGTGTTTGAAATCAACCGCTCAAGTTACTACGCCCACCGCCTCAAGCGTCGAACGCCTGATGTCGAACGGCTTCGGTTGCGCAGCCGGGTGAGCGAGTTGTTTTCACAAAGTCGCAGTGCTGCCGGCAGCCGCAGCCTTCTCTCGTTGATGCGTGATGATGGTGAGCAACTCGGTCGGTTCAAAGTGCGCGGCTTGATGCGCGAGCTTGATCTCGTCAGTAAACAACCTGGTTCTCATGCCTATAAACGAGCAACGGTTGAACGGTTGGATATCCCGAACCTCTTGAATCGGGAGTTCGATGTCCCGGCGCCCAACCAGGTGTGTGCGGCGACATCACTTACATTTGGGCCCAGGGGAAATGGCACTATCTGGCGGTCGTGCTGGATCTTTTTACGCGCCGGATAGTGGGCTGGGCATTGTCAGAAAAACCAGATGCTGGGTTGGTGATCAAGGCGCTGGACATGGCCTACGAACAGCGTGGAAGGCCTCAAGGGCTGATGTTTCACTCGGATCAAGGGTCGCAATATGCGAGCCGCCTGTTTCGCCAGCGGCTCTGGCGTTATCGCATGCATCAGAGCATGAGTCGTCGAGGAAATTGCTGGGACAACGCGCCGATGGAGCGAGTGTTCCGCAGCTTGAAAACTGAATGGATACCGACCGTGGGCTACAGAACGGCTCAGGAAGCCCAGCGCGATATCAGCCATTTCTTAATGCATCGGTACAACTGGATTCGGCCCCATCAATTCAACGATGGACTGGCGCCAGCTCGGGCCGAAGAAAAACTTAACGTCGTGTCCGGGATTAGTTGACCACTACAATTGGGGGTTGCCTTGAACATGGTGTAGCTCCTTGATAAGTGGAGCTGCCAACATCCGCGGTCAAACGAATAGGTGGCAGCTGTACGCGGGTTGACCGACCGGATATCAAGGAACCCGGCACACCCGAAGGTGTCCCGCGCACAGCCGTCGCGACACGATACCTCAGACGTAAAAAAAACGCCTGAAACAAGTCTTGGCCTCTAGCAATTCTTGATTAAATCGGACGGTCAAATCCGGTCGCTGAATTGGCAGCGACCCTCGGAGATTAGTCATGCGGCTTCCGAGCGGCAACCTTCAAACTCTGTCGAAAACTTCCTTGTTTTGTGCCGTCTGTTGACGCACCGATCGTTCCCATGCTCTGTGGACTGCCCCCTAATGCCTAATGCGCAGTCACCCGATGCCGCATACCGGCGTTACGGGGCGACAAGGCCAACGCCAGTTGCGTGCGGTTATGCATATGCGTCAACCGCAGTACCTGGGACACATACAGCTTCACAGTGTTCTCGGTGATCCCCAACTCACAGGCAATCTGATAATTGGTCTGCCCCTTGCCCACCAACCGCGCCACATCCAGTTGCCGGGGTGACAGCTGATTGAAAATCGCCGGAATCTCCGCGCGATCCTCATCACTGACATCGTCATCAGAGCCGTCTGACGACACCGCCGAATGCGGACCACGCCGAACCTTATCCAGGTCCTGATACAGGTCATTGATCGATTCGGAAAGGTATTGCAGCTTCTGATTCAAATGTCCCAGTTGCACACTTTTCTGCCGTTCCTGCAGGACCACTTCCTGACGGGCAATCCCTTCGAGCAGCTCATCCAGATCAATCGGCTTCTGATAGTAGTCGGCAATCCCGGCGCGCAACGCCTTGATCACATCCTGCTTGTCCGCACGCCCGGTGAGCATGATCGCTTCGAAGGCCCGATGCTTGCCGGATAATCGTTGCAGTTCCTGAACCAGTTGAATCCCGTCCAGGCCAGGCATGTGCAGATCGCAGAGCACCAGGCCGATCTGCTCGTCTTCGCTGAAACGCTCGATCGCCTGATGGCTGGATTCGCAAGCGACACAACGGTAACCGTTGCTCTCAAGAAACTCGCAAAGCTCTTCAACGATCAGCGGCTGATCGTCGACCACGAGGACTTTCACTGCCGAGGTACGCTTGTTCACGTGCAACTCCCTGCGAGGCCAAAGGTTGGCCGTTCCTGTACCGACAGCGTCAGGCTGTACAACTACTGATTTGAAAGTAGACGTACTTTCCGACTCTGTACATGAACCTGCCGACTAGTGGATCCAGGCGAATGTGAGCAACAGCCCCACCAGCACGAAGGGCGCGAACGGCTGCTTATTTGACGTTCCGGGCCGCAGATATCGAAGACGATGCCTAAGCCCTTGACTCATATGAAGCCAGACTCTTGGCGCCAGCAGCAGCCAAAGCACGCTGGCCAATCCCGCGCCGATGAACACCCCGAGCAGGTGCATACCGTCCGTCGCCAGGCCCAGCGCGGTCATGAGTTTCACATCGCCGGCGCCCAGGCGTCCGAGTGCGTAACCGGGCAAAGTGAAGGCCAGCGCCAGCAAAAAAGCCCAGCCGCCCTGCCCCGCCTCGGCACCGAGCCAGGTGGTTCCGGTCCACAGCAGATACACCAGCGCCAACAACCCTGCGCCCAGGGTCAGGCCATTGGCGATGTGCCGCTCTCGAGCATCCTGCGCTGCGCAGAGCGTCAGCCAGATCAGTAGGACAACGCTTTGCATCCGGTAAAAAACGTCCGTTTTGGCTGAATGATTCTATGCTGACATTACATCGTGATGGTCAGGGTAGACGCACTCATGAAAACAGGCCTCCCCCGCAAACAAAAAGGCGCCGTAGCGATTGAATTCGCCTTGGTGTTCGTCATCTTTTTTGCGGTGTTTTATGGGATTGTGAGTTACAGCCTGCCGCTGGTGCTGGTGCAGTCGTTCAACCAGTCGACCGCCGAAGCGGTGCGCCGCAGCGTCGCGCTGGACCCGACCACACCCGGCTACGAAACCGCTGTAAGAACCGTTGCCACGACGGAACTGAGCCGGCAGCTGGCGTGGATTCCCGCGGCACTGAATTTCAATGTCGCCACCGACGCCAGCGCCACCTACGTGGGCGGCGTGCTGAAGGTCAGCATCAACTACCCCACCCAAAAACTGAGGCAGGTCATCCCGTTTCTGAACTTGCCGGGGATTGGCGAGGTGCCCAACCTGCCCGCGACCCTGACCGCCAGTTCGAGCTTGCAGTTTTGAGTTCCGGAGACAAACTCTTCGGGCGGCTGCTTAACCGCCATCCGCCACAGCCACTGGACGTCCCGAGCGCCCTGAGCGCGCAAAGTGTCGGACTGCAGGTGCATCTGGATGCCGAAGGTCGAGTGATCCATCTGACTGGCCCGCTACGGCATCTGCTGGCCCAGCAGATACCCAGTGCGCAGACACCGCATCTGCTCGATTTGCTGATGCCGCACAGCAGCCTCGCCGTCGAAGGCTCACCTGCCGACTGGCTGGGACAGAGCCTGGATCTGGACTTTTACAGCCTCAGCGGCCAGCCCCTGCACTTGCGCGGCTGGGTGCAGCCGTTGGCCGAGGCCTGGCTGTTGCAGTTGCTGGACATCGGCGACTTGTTGCTCGAACGCCGACAATCGCGCAGCCGCGAACACTGCCAGTTGCTCGCCGCGCAGATGGGCGAGCAGTTGCGTCTGTGCAGCCTGACGCGCCTGCCCGAGGTGCTGATGGAACAACTGCAAGGCCTGACGCAGTGCTTTCAGATCCCGTGTGTCGCCGTGGCGTTGCTCGATGAACAGGAACAGGGCTGGCAGGTCCACCAACATTACGCGGCCTTCGACGCACCGCAACTGTGGCAAAACGGTCAGCGCCTGGGCACGGGCCTCGACAGCTTGAACGGCTCCGCCCCGCAGCACCTGCCCTTGGGCGAGCATCCGCGCCTGCAAAGCACGTTCGGCAATGCCGAAGGGTTCACCGTGCCCTATCACGATGCTCAAGGCGTGGTCGCGTGGTTGCTCTGTGGCTTTTACCCGGTGCATCAACGTGCACCCGATGTCAGCGAGCGCGACTGGCTGCAGCTCACCGCCGCGCTCGCCGGCCCCTTGCTGGAACGTTTGCGCGAGCATCGGCACCATCTGCAACTGGAGCGACTGGAGTCGCTGCAAGCCTTGCTGGGCACCGGTTGGTGGGAGGTGTTCGGCGACAGTCGCGAGGTGCAATTGGCACCGTCGCTGGCCAGCACACTGAACCTCGCAAGCGCGCGTTTGCCGCTGCACGACTGGCTCGATCAGGTGCATCCCGCCGACCGCGAAGAGCTCACCAGCCGCCTGCAAGACTTGCAGGACGACGGCACGCCGTTGCTGCTGTGCGTACGCCTGCATCGTCCCGACGCCGCACCATCGCCGATCTGGTATCGCCTGCAAGGCCAGGCCCTGGGCATCGGCAACCACCGACGGCTGGTGGGTTTCATGCTCGACATCAGCGACATCAAAAACCAGCAACAGAACACCGCCGCGGCCCATGCCCGACTGGACAACCTGATCGCCAGTTCACCGGCAGTGATCTACGTGCAGCGCTATGTCGAAGGCGCGCTGCAACCGACCTTTTTCAGCGACAGCCTGCTGCCGCTCCTCGGCTGGACGCTCGCCGATTGTGCCGCCGGCACACTGGTGGAAAAGGTTCACCCCGAGGACCGCGATCGGTATTTCGAGCGCACCCGGCACCTGCTGCGTGAAGGTTCGGTGCGCGCCCGTTATCGGCTGCGCGACAGTCGCGGCGATTACCACTGGTTGCTCGACGAAGCCAAGCTGCTGCGTGACGACCTCGGCCTGCCGGTGGAGGCTGTCGGTCTGTGGCTGGACGTCACCGAAGCGACCCTAGCCACCGAGCAGGTCAAGCAAAGTGAAGAACGTTATCGAATCCTGGTGGAAGACTCCCCGGCGATGATCTGCCGCTACCGCCCGGATCTGACCCTGACCTTCGGTAACCGGCCGTTGGCGACGTACCTGGAATGCCAACCCGAACAACTGCCGGGGGTTAACCTGGGCAGTTGGATGTCGCCGGAACAGCGTGAAGCCTTTCTCCAGCGACTCAGCCAACTGAGCCCGGAATTCCCGGTCAGCACGGCGGAAATCAACCTGCAACTGCCGGGACGGGAGCACGCGTGGTGGGTCTGGTCGGATCGCGGGGTGTTTGATGAGCAGGGCCGCTTGCTCGAGATCCAGGCCGTCGGGCGCGACAACACCGAGGTCCGGCGCGCCCAGCAGCAACTCACCCAGAGCGCAAAAATGGCCACGCTCGGCGAAATGGCCACGGGCCTGGCCCATGAAATCAACCAGCCGCTGAACGTGATGCGCATGGCCATCGTCAATGTGCTCAAACGCCTGAACAACGGCGATGCGCAGATCGATTACCTGACCGACAAGCTCAACCGCATCGATGCGCAGGTCCAGCGTGCCGCGCGGGTGGTGGATCACATGCGGGTGTTCGGCCGCCGTTCGGAAATCGAACAACACCCGTTCAACCCCGCTCAAGCCATCGAAGGCACGCTGTCGTTGCTGGGCGAAGGCATGCGCGGCAAAGGGGTCGATTTGAGGGTCAGCGAGACCGGTTTTGATGTTCAGGTGCGCGGTCATGTCGATCAGTTGGAACAGGTACTGATCAACCTGATGGTCAATGCCCGGGATGCGCTGCTCGGCAAACGCGAAACCAACCCTGAGTTCAAACCGTGGATTTCGCTGTACGCCGAGCGTGATGCGCAGTCGGTGCGGCTGTGGGTCGAGGACAATGGCGGCGGCATCGATCCGCGGCTGCTGGAGCGGATCTTCGAACCGTTCTTCACCACCAAACCGGTGGGTGTCGGCACCGGGCTCGGGTTGTCGGTGAGTTACGGCATCGTCGAGAACATGGGCGGAAAGCTCAGCGTGAGAAATTCGGTCGAGGGCGCACGGTTTTGTATCGAGCTGCCGATTGCCGTGGAGGATCAGATCACCAGATAGGCTTTGCCTTTCTGCCCGCAGGTCAGGTTGAAACCCACGTCGACTTTATTGACGTCGATCCCGAGATTGAGCAACAGACTGTCCACAATGGGATCGACCAGCGACGCGAGCAGACCACTGATGGCCGAGACCAATTGCGTAGTGGCGTCAGCCAGCGTCGACAGCAAGGTGTTCAGTAGCCCACCCAGCAAACTGCCAATGGTGGGCGTGTGTTGAATCAGCGTTATGCCCCCGAGCGTCCCCTTCAAACTGCCGACTACACCCGACACAGTCACCGGGTGCGTAGGGTCCGGCGACACGTTGACTTCATGAGGATTGGCGAAGGTGTAATTGGGTTCGCTGGTGCCGGCAACCGGGCTGTCGATCACGATTTCACTGCCGCCACCGGCGAACGGCGTTCGCGCACCGCAGTTAGGCAAGTTGCAGGTTTTTGCGCCGATATCGATCAGGGTCAGCGGCGAAAGGCTGGGCGCCGCGGAAGACGAGAGCCAGATATCCCGATCGATCTGACCGACTTTGACTCGCAGCGCCGAAATCGTGGTGGTGGCGGTGAGGCTCTTGTTTTCCGGACTGACGCACGTGTAATCGGTGACGTAACTACTGCCGGTGCCCGCTTCCAGCCCCACGTCGAGGTTCAACCCGTTGGGCAGGATTTTCAGGTCCGTCTGTGTGCAACTGCCGAAGAGACAGCCAGGCGCCAGCAGCGTATTGATCAGGCCTACCACCGGCTGTAACAACGCATTGACCGTCTGTAAAACGACATTGATCAACGACAGGTCAACCGACACCAGGATGCGAACCTGCGCGGTGCGCACGTAGATTTTGTTCGCGCCCAGCGGGGCAATTTTCGCCAACGCCGGGTCGCCTATCGCCGAGAACTGCGGCGGCTGAATGACCTTGATGCGGGTGGTCATGCCCAGCAACCCCAAGACGTTCACCGGCAACACAGCGCTCACCCCGCTGTTCTTGTTGGCCAGTTGCACAAACCCTTGAATCAACTGGAACAGCTGTACCGAGGCGTCGAGGCCGGCCGCCTGCGTGCCGGATTGCAGTTGCAGCAAATCCCCCAACTTGATCGGTGCGGCGTTGGTGGCCGCCAACTGTAAATTACCCAATGCCGTCTTTACGGTTGCCGTGCCACCGTTGACGGGAAGCACGTCGGCGGCGGCCTCGATGAACTTGGTCACGCTGGCCTGGGTGTTCAACAGAGCGGTGTAATCGCCCGCCGTCACGCCCAGCTTTATCGCCAGTTGGTCCATGAACTTCAGCAGGTTGATATCGGTTTTGATCAAAGCGTCCCAGCCGCCGACGGTCAGGTTCACATTGCCGCCCAGCAGCGTCGAGAACAGCGGGTTCAGCAGGTTTGATCGGGAGGTATCGGCCCCCAGCAGTGTGCTTCGGATACTCAGCTGCGCCAACGTCAGTTTGGGCTCGGCCGCCACGGCGGTGGCGCTGAGCCGGGTGCTGAGGCTGACCGGTCCGCCGGCCAGCAACGCGCCAATGCCAGCCGCCACGCTGGTGGGGACGGTATGGCTGGCGATGACTTGAACGGCCGCGGTTTTGGTGGGATCGGCCGTGAAGGCTCGAAGGTTGTCTGCGCCAGTCTGCAAGGTGCCGCAACTGACCGTCAGTGTGCTGTCGGTGTTGACCGTAAAACCGTTGCGCTCAGCACTTTGGGTGGCGTAACTGGCAGCGCTCAACCCGGACTGGCAATGACCATCGCGCGTCACGGCCTCAAGTGCGGCGGTATCCGCCACCCTCTGCAATTTGCGCTTTTCCAGGTAAAGCCTGCCGGTATCGACCACTAACAGCATGAACCCCAACACCAGGCCCAGGGTCAGCGCTGCCATCAAGCCAATCGCCCCCCGTTGCCGGGCCGGGCCGCGAAACTGCAAGCGGGGAGACATGACGCACTCCTTTGCCGGTGCACTGCCGAGGTTCTCCATGAGTGAAAGCAGTGTAGACAAGGGTCGGCGAGACTGCTGGCAACACGCCACCCCAGACAACAAAAAACCCGTGTGGGAGCGAGCCTGCTCGCGATGATGGTCTGTCAGTCACATCCTGGCTGGATGTGCCGCCGTCATCGCGAGCAGGCTCGCTCCCACACGGGTGATGTGGTGTTAGCCGATTCGGTGTTTATCGGGGTGGATAGTTGGCCAATACCCGCGCGACCGTTTCGCGTATCGCGATGCTGCGATCCGTCGGGTTCGGGCTGCGGCTGAGCATTTGCTCGTCACTGCCGCGCCACACCAGTTTGCCGTCCTTGCCGTCCAGCAGATCGATCTGGATCGTCGCAACTTTGTAGGTGACGTTGCGGGTTTCGTTGTACATCGGCCCACCCCAGTAACCGTTCCATGGGTTACCCCAACCGCCGCCGTAGTTAGTGGTCACTTGTTGCTGACGCTCTTCGACGATCAGGTAGGTCTGCACACTCAAGTCACCCCGGGTGCCGGCAGCGGCCGGACGCAAGCCACGCTGATCCAGTTGATCGGCAACCGACTGACGAACACGCTGCTCGGTCAGGTCGCTCTTGATCCGTGGGTCATCGGGGCGATATTGCAGGGCGGGCTCTTTCCAGCTCCAACTGCGGTAGGCGGCGAAGTCGCGACTGGCGTCAAAGTCATGATTGACCTGGTTGGAAGCGCAAGCACTGAGCAGCGCGGCCATAGCCAGTAAAGCGAGACGGCGGAACATGATTTTTCTCCGGTGGAAGACATGAACCTGCGGAATGCTTCTTAACTACAGAAGCTAACTAGGAGGATACGCCGACATTGCCTTTTCTACAGCCTCCCGTATTGCATCGGCTCGCTCGCTTTGGCTGCCCCGGTTGCTGGTTTCGGCGCTGGAGCTCCACACCGGTTGACCGCTTTGCGCGTCAAACATGTCAACCCGCACCACCACGACCTGTTCTTGATAAGTCCGAACGATCGGCACCGTGTTGTACATGCCGTAACCGCTGCCGTAGCGGTTGTAACCGCCATACCCGCCGCCGTAGTAACCGTAGTCGTCCCGGACCTGGCGCAAACGGGTTTCCAGGCGCAGATCGGCGCTGACAAACAGGTCGGCCGGGCGATTGTCATGCAGAGGGCGCAAGCCGCGTTGATCGAGGGCATTGCTGACGGCTTCGGCGACCTGCGCCGAATCGGCCCAGGCAGTGCCCGGTGGCAGCCGCCCGTTCAGCCAGGCCCAGCTGCGGTAGCGCCCGTAGTCACGCGGCGGGGCCGGGTAGGCGCTGCGGTCAAACGTGTTGGCCGCCTGAGGCGGCGCCGGCGGCAAAGGGTTAGAGGTTGCCACATACGGGTTGCTGCCCTGGCAGGCCGCCAACCCCAGACAGATCACCAGTAACCCTGAACGAGTTTTCATTTCGCGCTCCGATCAGACCGGCCGACAGATCCAGTGCAAGTAGCGCCCAAGCCCGGCAAAGCTTGGGTGGCGACGGTGGGCCAGCTCCATTTCCAGCAAGTCCACCAGTTCGGCGCGGGCCTGGAATTCCACCGGCATGTAATCGTGAAAAACACGCACCCCGCTCTGGGTTTCGACCTGCCACAAGCCCTCAAGTTGCGCCGCCAGTTCACGCGGATCGAGGGGTTGTTGCGGGGTCAGGCTCTGCTTCTCGCCGGCCATGTCGTTCTTGCGCATCTTGCGGAAGTGGCCCTTGAGCAGGTTGCGGTAGATCAGCGCGTCGCGGTTGTAGAAGGCCAGGGATAACCAGCCTTCGGGTTTCGTCAGCTGATGCAAAACCGGCAGGATCGCGTGGGGTTCGGCCAGCCATTCCAGCACGGCATGACACAGCACCAGGTCGTAGGGTTCGGTGAGCTGGCCGAGCAAATCCTGCCACGGTGCCTGAATGAACGTTGCCGTCTGCCCGGCGTCGGCGAAGCGCTGGCGGGCGCCTTCAAGCATCGGCTCGGCGGGTTCGGCCAGCGTCACGTCATGGCCACGCTGAGCCAGCCACAAGGACATATGGCCCAGACCGGCGCCGATGTCGAGTACGCGCAGCGGTCGATCCGGCAGGGTTTCCGCCAGGTCGGCCTGAAGCACGGCCAGACGGATCGCACCTTTGGCACCACCGTAGATTTTTTCGGCGAAACGGGTCGCCAGTTGGTCGAAATGACGGTCGCTCATCAGCTGAACCTCCGCTCGCTGTCGGCGAGCTTGCTGCGCACCACTTCATTCATGTCCAACCCCAACTCGCTGCACAGCAGCAGTAGATAGAGCACGATGTCGCCGACTTCCTGCCCGGCATGGGCAAGTTTGTCTGCCGGCAGCTGACGCGACTGGTCTTCGGTCAGCCACTGGAAGATCTCCACCAGCTCGGACATTTCCACGCTCGCGGCCATGGCCAGGTTTTTCGGGCTGTGAAATTGCCGCCAGTCATTGCGGTCACGGATGGCGTGCAGGCGTTCGGTCAGTTCAACAAGGTTCATCGGGCTCTCCTGAAGGCGTATAGCTTCGGGGGGATGGCCGGGGATGGCAAGTGTGTAGAGTTTGAGTGGCGGTACTGATTTTTTTGTGGGAGCACGCCTGCTCGCGATAGCGGACTGAAATTCAACATAGATGTTGCGTGACAAATTGCTATCGCGAGCAGGCTCGCTCCCACAGGTACGATGTGACTTCTATGCTTGTAGGGAACTCGCCACCGCGATCCATGGCCCAAGGCTCAGACCCGGCAACCACGCCACCACTTTCATCAAGGACGCCCACATGCAGGTAGAAAGTTTTTTCGAATGGCTCGGCCAGGCACTCGGTTCGATCATCCGCTTTATCGTTGACGGCCTCAGTGGCCTGTTCAATCTGCTGAGCCATGCCGGCAGCAATTTTGTCGAAGGCTTGTCCCGTGCGCTGGGCATGGACACGTCGATCATCAGCATCATCGCGCTGATCCTGGGGCTGATGCTGTTGTGGGCGGCGATTCGGGCGTTCATGAGTGCGTCGATCATCATGGGGATTATCTGGTTGCTGCTGGGGCTTTGGCTGTTGAGCTGGATAATCCACTGACACCGCCATCCCCTGTGGGAGCGAGCCTGCTCGCGATAGCGTCGGCACATGCGGCATTACCTTGGCTGACACACCGCTATCGCGAGCAGGCTCGCTCCCACATTGGATCGCTGCCATTTCGAATGTGTCGCTACAATGCCCGCTCCCCAAGGAGCCTGCATGTCCAACCTGATCGCCGACTGGCGCGACCGCCCGACCCATCGCCGGGTCTGGGCGCTCGCCGCGCCCATGATTCTCTCGAACATTTCCGTACCGCTGGTGGCGCTGGTCGACAGTACGGTCATCGGCCATCTGCCCCATGCCCATCAACTGGGCGCCGTCGCGGTCGGGGCCAGTCTGTATACCTTTCTCGCCTGGGCCATGGGGTTTCTGCGCATGGGCTCCACCGGTTTCGCCGCCCAGGCTGCGGGGCGCGGGGATGGCGCGGCGTTGCGGCAGATTTTGCTGCAGGGTCTGTTGCTGGCCATGGGGCTGGCCATTGTCCTGGGCGCACTGGGCGTTCCGTTGAGCGGTGTCGCGTTGCACTTCATGCAACCCTCGGCGGAACTGGACCAACTGACCCGCGAATTCTTCCACACGCGGCTGTTCGGTCTGCCGGCGGCGCTGGCCAGTTACGCACTGGTCGGCTGGTTCCTCGGCACCCAGAACGCGCGGGCGCCGTTGGCGATTCTGCTGAGCACCAACCTGGTCAACATTGCCCTGAACCTGTGGTTCGTCCTCGGGCTGGAATGGGGCGTGGTCGGCTCCGCCCGGGCCTCGGTGATCGCTGAATGGACCGGCGCGCTGATCGGCCTTCTGATGACCCGCAAGGCCTTGCGCGCCTACCCCGGCCACATCGCCTGGGCCGCGCTGGCGCTGTGGCAGAGCTGGCGACCGCTGCTGGCGGTCAACCGCGACATCTTCATCCGCAGCCTGGCGCTGCAATCGGTGTTTTTCCTGATCACGGTGCAAGGCGCGCGACTGGGTGATGCCACCGTCGCCGCCAATGCGCTGCTGCTCAACGGTTTGCTGCTGACCGCCCATGCCCTGGATGGACTGGCCCACGCCGTCGAAGCCCTGTGTGGACACGCCATCGGCGCTCGCGACCGGGAGGCGTTGCGTCGCTCCCTGGTGGTGGCATGCGGTTGGTCGTTGCTGGCGAGTCTGGGCTTTGCCGTGTTGTTCCTGTTCGCCGGGCACCTGTTCATCGAGATGCAGACCGACATTCAGAGCGTGCGCGACACGGCGTTCGTCTACCTGCCCTACCTCGCCGCGCTGCCGCTGATTGCGGTCTGGAGTTACCTGCTCGACGGGCTGTTCATCGGCGCCACCCGCGCCCGGGAAATGCGCAACGGCATGCTGTTGACGGTGGTTCTGCTGCTGCCGTTCGCCTGGGTGCTGCAGGGTTTTGGCAATCACGGACTGTGGATAACCTTCCTGCTGTTCATGTTGCTGCGCAGCCTGACCCTTGGTGTGTTTGCCTGGTTGCTGCGCAGGAACGATGGCTGGCTCGCAGGTCGGGTTCATTGAGCCTGATTGTTCTGCCACAGACGGCGCAGGGTATCGAGACGCTCCTGCTGCGTACGCCCCGATAACGGCTGCACCAGCGAAGCGCGGGGGTACTGCAAGCGTAGCCATAACCAGCCGTCGAGCACCGGGCGTTCGCAGAAGCCCAGCGCCAGCCCTTCCTGCACGTGGGACCACAGGCGGCTGTAATCGGTGCCGGTGGAGCGGCTCCACTGCCAGGCATGCTGCTCCAGCAGGCAGGTTTGCAGTTTTTCCCGCTGACGCGGGCTGAGGCTTTCTTCGACCGCCAAAGGGCCGACGGCAAGCCCCGGATTGATCAATTGCTGCCAACCCTGGCTGCCGATTGCGCGGTCGGCCCAGGTCCCGCCGAACCAGCATAACTGGCTGATCGGCCCCAGCCACCGACTCAGCTCCGCGGCATCACAGGCATCGAAAAAATAGCTGGCCGTGTTGGGGTTGTAGTAACTCAACAAGGCCCGATGATGCAGCCCGAAAGAGACCGTGAGCATGCGGCGCAAATGCGCCAGCAACTGCGACGACGACGCCTCGCTCACCATCAGCAAACCCCGCCAGCTGTGCGCTTCGCTATGGCACAACCCGGCCAGCGTCGGACACGCCCGAAGGTCGACCAGGGCCGGTCCGTGTTCACGCAATGCATGCAACTCCGTACCTTCGAACAACCAGAACCACGGGACCGACCCAAACGTCTGTTGCAGCGTCTCCCCCGCATGAGGAGCTCCCGGTACATCCAGCAATAGCCATTGCGGGGTCACGGCAATCATGCCGCACCGCTCTGACCGAACCGCGTCGCCGCCCGGCAGGCGCAGAAGGCCTGCGCGCAATGGTTGAAACTGCCACCGCCAGGCAGCAGACACAGCAACATCAGGGGCTCGCCCGACCGCAGTAACCCCAGCAAGCCATCGGGGTCATCCGTCGCCAAGGTGGGCGGCGGGTCGAGTGCCTCGGCCACGTCGACGGACGATAGGGAATGCAGCAACCCGGTGATCAGCGGCTGATCCGGGTCACCCTCGATGAAGCTCACCACCACCTCGGTGCCCTCACTGAACTGCGAGACCGTTGCACCGCACAACTCTGCAGCCAAGGGCAGCCAACAATGGCTGGGCGTCGCGCCCTCCCCCTGATAGAGCCAGTCAAACTGCACGGCAACCGGTCTGGACGGATCGGGGCGCAACTCATCGACCTCGACCACCCAGGCCCGTTGCAGGCTGTGCATCCTTGGTTTCGCCGTCGAATGGGGCGAGAGCAACGGCATCTCCCAGTGGTTGGCGCGGATCTGATTGCTGTAGGGGGCCAGTGGATCCTGGCTCCCCTGATGCTCGACATGGGTCAGCAGCCAGAGATGATTCCACTCGGCAACCGGATGGCCGGTCAGCATCATCCGCTGGCCACTGCGCAGTGTCGGCAAGTCTGTACGACCTTCGGCACTCTGCGCGGATCGTTGCCCTGCCTGAAGCTGGAACTGCCGCACCGCCGGTTGCTCGCTCTCGACCTGGAAGACCGCAGTGTCGCCGAGGCGTAAATATCGCTGATCATCACCGAAGACCACGCAATGCCCGCGTGCGTGGTGGTCGAAGTGGTAGTGAAGCCCTTCCTGGGCGCACAACCGCTGGAGAAATTGCAGATCCGATTCCCGGTACTGCGTACAGAAATCACGGGGTGGGTAATCGCCACTGAGTTCAAAGCGCCGGTCATTGCCGGTAATACCGTGTTCCTTGAGCACCTGGCTCAGGATCTGCGGCACCGAACGAGCGCTGAAGATTCGCTGGCTCATGCGTTGGGAAAGGCAAGTCAGTTTCGGCCCCAAGCGCACGCGGCAGAGTCTGACCGTCTGGCCGTGGTCACGCTGGACGAGCTCGTACAATTGTCCGTGGACGCTGTGTCCCGCTGGCCCGAAATGCAAAAAGGCCGGACGGTACAGCAGGCTGGAAAGGTCAAGTGTCGGGTCTTCGATCAGCAGATCCACGTCGAACGCAAAAGGCTCGCTGATGGCTTCTCTACCGGTAAAGGCCAGTACCTCAAAGGGATCGGACAGACCTGCTACATCCAGACGAAATGAAGGCTCGTTGACTGGATCGAACATCGGCGATTCTCTACAGGAGGGGCGGCCGGGGATTCTCGCTGAGAGACATGGCCGAGTAGAGTGCCGAAGTACAACTTAGGAAATGGCCTACGCGAAAAGAAGACCATATGGCTTTGATAGCCGGGAGTGTTGGTAATTTCGCTTGGAAAAAGAGAGCCGTCGCACCAGGTCATCTGAAATTTCCGCAGCATGCGGAACATTTTCAGACAACCCGGTGAGACCGGCGACTTACCTCAAGAAGACAGGTAAGACGAACGGGTCAGGCCCAGACGCAGCGCGTCGAGGAACTGGGTGCGTTCGGCGGCGGTGATGCGGGCACTGGCGCACTTGTCGCGGTAGTGGGTCATCAACTCTTCCGGTGACAAGTGCACATAACGCAGCATGTCTTCGATGGTGTCGTGGGTTTCGATACCCGCGTGGTACACGCTGCCGTCGGCATTCTGGTAGATGTTCACCGAGTCGGTGTCACCGAACAGGTTGTGCATGTCGCCGAGGATTTCCTGATAGGCGCCGACCAGGAAGATACCCAGCAGGTAGTCTTCGCCTTCGTTCAGTGCGTGTACCGGCAAGCTGGTCTCGATGCTCTGCTCGTCGACGTATTGCTTGATCTTGCCGTCGGAGTCACAGGTCAAATCCTGCAGCACTGCACGGCGCAGCGGCTCTTCGTCGAGACGGTGCAGCGGCAGGATCGGCAGCACCTGGCCGATGGCCCAGGTGTCCGGCAGGCTCTGGAATACCGAGAAGTTGCAGATGTACTTGTCGGCCAGCTTGTCATTGAGTTCGTCGAGCACCTGACGGTGGGAACGCTGGCGGGCTTTCAACGAGTTGTGCAGGCGACGGCACACCGCGAAATAGCATTGCTCGGCCAGGGCTTTTTCGGCCAGGGTCAGCTTGCCATCGGCGTATTGGGTGGCCACGTCGCTCATGTAGTGGGTGGCGCGCCAGTAGGTCTCGGTGACCATCTCGATATCGGTCGGACCGAGCAGGTCAACCAGCCACTGCACGGTTTCCGGCAGCTCTTCCTTGTTGTCGATCTTCGGCACGTCGTCGTTGTGTTTCTCGACGTCGGTCACCTGCACCACCAGCATGGCGTGGTGGGCGGTCAGGGAACGGCCGCTCTCGGAGAAGATGTTCGGGTGCGGCAGGCTTTGCGCGTCGCAGAATTCCTTGAGCATCCCGACCACGACACCGGCGTAATCGTCCATGTCGTAGTTGATCGAACTGGCGTTGCGCGAGTGCGTACCGTCGTAGTCGACACCCAGACCGCCACCCACGTCGATGTGGTCCACCGGCAGGCCGAGGTTACGCAGTTCGCCGTAGTAACGAATCGCTTCCTTGAAACCGTGCTGGTAGTCCGCCAGGTTGGCGATCTGCGAACCCATGTGGAAGTGCAGCAGACGGATGCCCTGATCCAGACCGGCGGCGCGGAAACGCTCGACCACCGACAGCAATTGCGCCGCCGACAGACCGAACTTGGATTTCTCGCCGCCGGTGTCCGCCCACTTGCTCGAGGCCAGGGACGAAAGACGCACGCGCAGACCAACCTGTGGCTTGACCTTGAGCGCCGCCGCTTCTTCGATCACCAGACCGACTTCGGATTCTTTCTCGATCACGATGAACACGTTGTGGCCAAGCTTCTGGCCCATCAGCGCCAGACGGATGAACTCGCGGTCCTTGTAACCGTTGCAGACGATGGTGCCGCCCTTCGGCGCCAGCGCCAGTACCGCCAGCAGTTCCGGCTTGGAGCCGGCTTCCAGGCCGATGGAAACGTCTTGGGTGGCAATGATGTTTTCGATCACCGCCTCTTGCTGGTTCACCTTGATCGGGTACAGCGCGGTGTATTTGCTCTGGTATTCCAGACGCTCGATGTTGGCATCGAACGCGCCGGTCAACTGACGCACGCGGTCTTGCAGGATATCCGGGAAACGCACCAGCAATGGCAAGGACAGGCCGCTCTTGCGCAGCTGGTCGACTTGCTCGAACAGGTCGATAGGCGAACTGGTCGGACCGTTCGGACGAACTTCGACGCGACCGGCGTCATTGATCGCGAAATACCCGGCCCCCCAATGGCGAATCCCGTAAACACTGCGGCTGTCCGCAACTGTCCATTGGCTGCCATCGTCTTTGCGTGTGCGTCGTACGGACATTGAAGTCCCCTATAAAGAAGTCATAGAGCGTCGCCTGGGTTCAGGCCGGCGCAGTCTAAAGGATGAAAATGACGGTTCGTCAACGAGGGGATAGACCTCGCTGACCGCAGTGAGTTTAGAAACCGGTCAGAACAGGCTCTGTGAAAACCATGTAGGCGATGCCAGACCTGCTGCCAGGACCGGATCAAGCCGAGGGTGGTTTTCACAGAGGCTGCTAGCCGCCGGACTTCTTGGCCTTGAAACCGTGTTTGATCAGCTCGGCCAAGAGTAGCTCGACATGATCGCCCTGGATTTCGATGATCCCGTCTTTCAACGCCCCACCCGTGCCGCAACGTTTCTTCAACGTGGTGACCAGGTCCTTGAGCGCGTCTTCAGCCAACGGCACGCCGGTGATGGTGGTCACCGTCTTGCCGCCACGGCCCTTGCTTTCGCGACGCACGCGAGCGATGCCGTCGCCGGCCGGGATAACGGTCTGTTTGCAGATACAGGCGTCCACCGGTTTACTGCAATCCGGGCAATGACGACCTGCGTCGGTGGAAAATACCAGGCCACCAAGGGCGGCGAAGGATGCGGCTTTTTTGGCCACCGGCAATCCTCTTGGGAGGACAAAGACTGGTCGCGGCAGCCTGGGCAGGCGCCATCGACCGCGAAGCCCCACTCAGGCAGGGGCAGCGCTACTGAAACGGTACAACACTGTGTATGCGTGTAGGAGCTGACGAGTGCAACGAGGCTGCGATCTTTTGATCTTTATTCAACGGCAAAGTCAAAAGATCGCAGCCTCGTTGCACTCGTCAGCTCCTACAAGGTCGCGCAGTGTAACGGCAAAAACGCCGATTGCTAAGAGCCAATCGGCGCCAATTTATAGCTCTTTTGCGACGTCCGGCCCACGGGCGCGAAGATAGCGCTTCAACGCGGCCAAAGAGTCCGGGCAGTAAGGCTTCTGCGTGATTTCCAGCATGACCTGATCGATGGGGATAAAGCGCGCTTCAAGCACTTCCTCCGGTTGCAGGATCAAGGGGCCGTCCCACACCGCCGAAAACGCCGAACACCAGAGTCGGTTACCGGTGTCTTCAAAGAAAAAGTGATCGTGGGCGACCAGCTCCACGCCGCTCACGCCCAGCTCTTCTTCGAGCTCGCGAGCAGCCGATTCGGCGTAGGTTTCGGTGGCGAGCACCATGCCGCCCGCCGCCACGTCCCAGTAACCCGGATAAATCGCTTTGCTCAGGGTGCGCCGATGCACGCAGAGTTCACCGGCGGAATTGAACAGCATGATGTAGGTACCGCGACCGATCAGCCCACGCTCGCGCAGGTCGGAACGGACCAGGGCGCCGAGCAGGTTGTCCTGCTCGTCGACCCAGGCGATCTGTTCAGCATCCGAGGCCGCGCGGTGGGCGGCCTCCCGCATGTTATCGACGGAGCTATCAACCATGACTCAGCCCTGATTGAGCAACTGACGCAAATCGATCACTGCAGCGTTGGCCCGCGAGATGTAATTGGCCATGACCAGCGAGTGGTTGGCCAACACCCCGAAACCGCTGCCGTTGAGGATCATCGGGCTCCAGACCGGCTCTTGCGAAGCCTCCAGCTCACGAATGATCTGGCGCACGCTGACCGTGGCGTTTTTCTTGGCCAGTACATCGGCGAAGTCGACTTCAATCGCGCGCAGCAGGTGGGACAAGGCCCAGGCCTGACCGCGAGCCTCATAGAACACGTTGTCGATCTGCATCCACGGGGTTTCGACGATTTCTTCGTCAACCTGTGGCACCTGACCGAGCGGTGGAACTTCGGTTTTCAGCGCGGTATTGAGTTTGACCCGGCCAACGCTGGCCGACAGCCGTTGCGACAGCGAACCCAGACGAGTTCCGACGTCACCCAGCCAGTTATTCAGGTTGTCGGCGCGAGCATAGAACAGCGCGCTTTTCTGACTCGGATCGGACAAACGTGCCTGATAACGGCTCAGGGAGTTGATGCCTTCCTGATACTCGGACTCACTGGACGGCAGCACCCAGCTCTTGTTGTCGAAGTTGAAACGCGGCTCGGCCTTGGCGAGGTCGGCGTCTTCGGCGGACTGCGACTGGGAGCGGGCGAAGTCTTTACGCAACGCACGGCTCAGGTCGCGGACCTGGACCAGCACGCCATATTCCCAGCTCGGCATGTTGTCCATCCACAGGCCCGGCGGGAAACGGTCGTTGGAAATATAGCCACCCGGCTTGGTCAGCAAAGTACCGGCGACGGTCTTGAGGGTTTCGACCGTGGTGTAGCCGATGACCATCTGCTTGCCTTCTTTCTCGGCAGCCACCTGGGCATTCTGTTGAACCGGGAACAGCGCAGGTTCCTGGCTCCAGTACCAGCCCAGCGCAATGGCAACGAGCAGGTAAAGGCCGATCAGAGTGGCCAGCGCCCGGCTGAACAACAGGCCGCCAAAGTAACTGCGGGTGGCCGATTTCGGTTCAGCGGCACGTTCGGGCGCGCTGCCCGCGCGGTTCTTCCAGTCCAGCATGGCGATATCCTTTCAATCACTTGAGTTCATCGGTTCGACCACAACCCTACGCCATCGTGCCTCGTTTGCCGCGCATTAAATCCGGCGAAAACGCCAAGCCATGCAATGACCGCGATCGAGCGGCCACTATAAATGAAGCACAGCCGCCAGCCTATCCGACCGGCCGGTCAGAAACTGAATGAGGTCGCTTTGCAGATTATTGACGTACGACACTCATGCGATTGAAAAGAGGTGCTAGCATAGAGCCACCAGTCGATCTCAGCATGCACCCTAACTAGTAGTCAGGATATGACCGAGCCAGAAGACCCCAGCCGTGAGCGCCTCAAGCACCACTTTGCCCAGCGGGTAATTCATCAGGCACGTCAAATTCTTGAGATCTGGCAACGCCTGCAACGCAGCGAGTGGTCCACCACCGATTTGTCGGAACTGAGCGAGGCCAACCTGCGCCTGCTGCGTTTCGCCGAGCGCTTCGAGCAACCGGAACACACCCAGCTGGCGCGGCACATCGGCCAGTCACTGGAGGCTGTCGACGCCAATCGCGGACGCCTGAGCAGCGGACTGATCACCGACCTCAATCGCCTGATGCAGCGCCTGTCGCGCACTGGCCTGCGCCACGGAGATCAGCTCGAACAAACTTTTCTGCCACCGCTGCGCAAGCCGATCTACGTGATGCTGCAGGATCACGAACGCGCCGAACGCCTGGCCAAACAACTTGAATTCTTCGGGCTCAGCGCCCAGCCCCTCGACAGCGTAGCCGCGTTTCGTTCCTCGATGATCGAACGATTGCCCGCGGCGATCGTCATGGACGTGGACTTCAGCGGCGCCGGCATCGGCCTGAAACTGGCCGCCGAAGCCCAGGAAGGCCTCGATCATCAATTGCCGCTGTTGTTCTTCAGCCTGCACGAAACCGACACCCCGACCCGCCTCGCCGCCGTGCGTGCCGGCGGCCAGGAATTCCTCACCGGCACCCTCGAAGCGTCGAGCCTGCTGGAGAAGATCGAAGTCCTGACCTGCGTCGCCCAGTACGAGCCGTATAAAGTGCTGATCATCGATGACTCCCGCGCCCAGGCGCTGCACACCGAGCGCCTGCTCAACAGCGCCGGGATCGTCACGCGGACCTTGATCGAGCCGATCCAGGCCATGGCCGAGCTGGCGGATTTCCAGCCGGACCTGATCATCCTCGACATGTACATGCCGGCCTGCACCGGCACCGAACTGGCCAAGGTGATCCGCCACAACGACCGTTACGTCAGCGTGCCGATCATTTACCTGTCGGCCGAAGACGACCTGGACAAGCAGCTCGACGCCATGAGCGAGGGCGGCGACGACTTCCTGACCAAACCGATCAAGCCCCGGCACCTGATCACCACCGTGCGCAACCGCGCGGCACGGGCGCGCAACCTGAAAGCGCGGATGGTCCGCGACAGCCTCACCGGGCTGTACAACCACACGCATATCCTGCAATTGCTCGAAGACTGCAGTTTCCGCGCCCGCCGCGAGTGCAAGCCGTTGAGTTTTGCGATGCTCGACATCGACCACTTCAAACGGGTCAACGACACCCACGGCCACCCGATGGGCGACCGGGTGATCAAGAGCCTGGCGCTGTTCCTCAAGCAACGCTTGCGCAAGACCGACTACATCGGCCGTTACGGTGGCGAAGAATTCGCCATCGTCATGCCGGACACCGATCTCGAATCAGCCTACAAAGTGCTCGATGAAATTCGCCAGCGCTTTGCCGAAATTCATTACCCGGCTCAGCCCCAGGACCTCTGGTGCACCTTCAGCGCCGGGGTGGTGGAGCTGTGCGAAAACTCCGACGGCCTGCTGATGGCCAGTCAGGCAGACGAAGCGCTGTACCGCGCCAAAGACGCCGGACGCAACCGCGTGCAGGCCGCGCGGACATCAAAGCAAAGTGCCACTTTTTCATCGGAATCGACCCAGTCGGTCATAACCCTGTAACACAAACGCAATAACTTCAGGCGCTTACCATTCTGCCGTTGGTAGACCCGCGATGCGCCTGAAGCTGCTGACCAATCTCAATACCCTCCTTTTAGTCGCCGTGTGCGTGGCTCTCGGTGCCACGCTTTGGTGGTCGCAAAAAGCCCTGGAACGCCCCTATCTATTGATGGAGCGTTACCTGGGCCTGTCCCAGCAGTTTCAGAACGAAGTGGCACGCAACGTCGAGGATTACCTCGGCAGCGGCGATGCCCTGCGCTTGAGCAGCGCCAGCCAGGCCATCGAAAGCCTGCAAAAGGAACTCGGTGAATTGCCGCCAGCATTGGCCGAAAGCTTGCGCCCGAGCCTGTCGAACCTCGAAGAATTCAGCAAAACCGACCTGCTGGCCGCCGGCAAACTCGCCGGCGACCCGCAAGCACTGCTGCTGCAAGCCGAACGCGAACTCGGCGCCAGCCTCGATCAGCTCAGCCAATACGCCAGCGGCAACGCGACTTATCTGACGCCATTACTCGCCGCCTCTCAGCACCTGGGCAAGTTATCGCTGGCCCGGGACAAACTGGTCAGCAGCGGTCGCAGCGAACTCGCAGTGGATGTCGAACGTGAAGTCACCAACATCCGCACTCAAGCTGAGCTTCTGAACGCCTTACCGCTACTGGGCGTTACCAGTAAAAGTGAATCGGGCACGGACGATTTCGCGGCGATGATGGGCCTGGAGAACACCGAAAAAGCCGTTGCCGAAGACGCTGGCGTCGGCCTCAAGCGTGAACTAAACAGCCTGCTCACGCGCTACCCGGCCGAACTGACACGCACCCGCGACCAGATCCAGAAACGTGCCGACCTCAGTGCCGCGACTCACCTGAAAATCACTGCCGTGCAGCAGGCCATCGCCGGACTGGAACCGGTGGTTCGTGCCCAGCACGGGCAGATCCAGGGCGAAGTGCGACTGATGCAAGGGGTGATGATCGGCCTGATTCTGTTGATCGCATTGCTCATCGACACCTTGCAGCGACGCCTGGCCCGGACGCTGACCAACCTGGCGCCGGCCCTCTCGACCTGGGCCGAGGGCGATTTCAGCCGGGACATTGAACTGGGCAAGACCAATCGCGAACTGCATGACATTCAAGCCTCGCTCAACCGCCTGCGCGCTTATCTGGTGGACCTGGTGGGGACCATTCGCCTCAACGCCGAACAGGTCGCCGGCAGCAGCCGCACCCTGGCCGAGTTGAGCAATGACCTGCACAGCGGCGCAGAGCATCAGGCCGGTGACACGGCACTGATCCGCGATTCGCTCGGTGAACTGGAGGCGACCATTCAACAAGTTGCCGGCGATGCCAGCCAGGCCGCCGATGCCAGTCGCCATGCCGGGCTGGCGGTGGAACATGGGCAGAAAGTCATCGGTTTGAGCCTCACCGGTCTGCATGCGCTCGTGGGTGAAGTGCAGGGCAATGCGCAGATGATCGAACACTTGGCCGAAGAATCAGCGACCATCGGCGGCGTGCTGACGGTGATCCGCTCGATTGCCGACCAGACCAACCTACTGGCCTTGAACGCCGCCATCGAAGCCGCCCGCGCCGGGGAAATGGGCCGGGGGTTTGCGGTAGTGGCCGAAGAAGTTCGCTCACTGGCGCAACGCACCGCCGGCGCCACGGCAGAGATTCAGACATTGATCGCCGGCCTGCAAACGGCCGCGCGGCAATCGGTGGAAGGCATGCGCGCCCAGGTCGAGCACGCCGAAGCAACCGCCAATCAGGCGCAGGCTGCCGACGGTGCGCTGGATAAAATCGTCGGGGCCATCCGGACCATTTCCGACACCGCCGTTCGCATCGCCGATGTCACCGCCCAGCAGAGCGGCGCCGTCAGCGAAATCCGTGATCACAGTGAGAGGATTCACCAGTTGGGCGGGGATAACCTGCAGCGCATTGGCCAGGGGCGTGAGCAAGGGGAGCATTTGTTGGTATTGGGTGGGCGATTGCATACCGCCGTTCAGGCATTCCGCGTCTGACAGACCGTCATCGCGAGCAGGCTCGCTCCCACAGGGTCATGCGTCCTTGTGGGAGCGAGCCTGCTCGCGATGGCGTCAGAACCCCACCCTGCACACCCCGCCGCCGTCCGCTATCATGCCCTCACTTTCGATACGCGAGATTGTCATGCGCCGTTTGCTTTGCCTGCTGCTTTTAGTGCTCGCCCTGCCGGCCACCGCCGCCGGGTTGCTGGAGAGTCGCCCCAGCGCCACCCTGGGGTCGATCAACAACAGCGCCGATTTCCTGCCGGTGCGCGAAGCTTTTCAGCTAAGTCTGGTAGAAAGCACACCGCAATCGATCAAGCTGCGTTTCGTCGCCACCGAGGGTTACTACCTCTACCGTCATCGCTTTCAGTTTCGCGCCGACCCGTCCGATGTTGGCCTGGGCGCCGCGCAATTGCCCAAGGGCGAACAGAAACACGATGAATACTTCGGCGATGTCGAGGTCTATCACGGGATTCTCGATGTAGAGCTGCCGCGCACCGATCAACGCACCTTCACGCTGGCCGTGACTTACCAGGGCTGCGCCGACAAAGGCCTGTGTTATCCGCCCGAGACCGAGCGCCTGAGTATTGAGGGCAGCGGAGCCGCCACTACTTCGTGGAGCTGGCGCGAACTGGCGCTGTTCTTCCTCGCCGGCCTGGGCCTGACCTTCACACCGTGCGTGCTGCCGATGCTGCCGATCCTCTCGGGCGTGGTGTTGCGCGGCCAGGTCGGCGGCTTGCGCGGGTTCAATCTTTCCCTGGCTTATGTGCTGCCGATGGCCATCTGTTTCGCCCTGCTCGGTGCCTTGATGGGGATGTTCGGCGCGCAGCTCAATCTCCAGGCGCGCCTGCAATCGGCATGGGTGCTGGTGCCGTTCGCGATGTTTTTTGCGCTGTTTGCCTTGGCGATGTTCGGCGTCTTCGAACTCAAGCTGCCTCACGCCATCAGCAGTCGGCTGGACCGGATCGCCGGTCGCACCGAAGGCGGTTCGTTGTGGGGCGCCGCAGTGCTGGGCGTGGTTTCCAGCCTGCTGGTTTCGCCCTGCGTATCGGCACCGCTGGCCGGCGCGCTGCTGTACATCAGCGCCAGCGGCGATGCTCTGGGCGGCGGTCTGAAATTATTCATGCTCGGCCTCGGCATGGGCGCACCGCTGTTGCTGGTGGCCACCGGAGGAGCCGCCTGGCTACCGAAAAGCGGACCATGGCTGGTCTACGTAAAAAACGCGATTGGCGTGTTGTTGCTGGGATTGGCGATCGGTCTGCTCAGTCGAGTATTGCCGGGCCAGATCACCTTGCTGCTGATCGGCTTGCTGGCCGGTGGCGTCGGCTTGTTCATGGGCGCACTGGAGTTCGTCTACAAGCCGCCGAGAAAACGCCTGGGCCAATTGCTGGGGATGTTCCTGCTGTTTTACGCACTGGCCTGTTGGTACGGCGCCTTCAGCGGCCAGACCGACCCGTTCAATCCGATTGGCCAGCCGCGCCTCGCGACCAGTAACGAACAGCCGCAAAGCACCAGCGACTGGCAAACCATCAGCACGCCGGCCGAGCTGGATCATGTCCTCGCCGAGGCCAAAAACTCCGGCACCCCGTTGCTGCTCGACTGGTACGCCGACTGGTGCATCAGTTGCAAAGTCATCGAACACCAAGTGCTCAACGACGCCAAGGTCGTCGAACACCTCAAGGGCTATCGGCTGATCCGCTTCGATATCACCGCCAGCAACGCCGAGCAACGTGCCCTGCTGGACCGCTACAAACTGTTCGGCCCTCCGGCGCTGATGTTTTTCGGCAAGGACGGCGTGGAACAGGCCGATGTGCGAGTGATCGGCGAGATCAACGCCACGGACTTCGCCGAACGTGTCGCCAAAGCAAATGACCGGATTTAATCACTCGGTCACATATTTCGCGCAAACATCGGCCATCGTGCTGGCTATTGCATAGAACTGGACAGTCACAAAGGCTTTGCGGCATAGTCGCCGGGTTCTGACAACTGCACACAGATAACAAGGAACAGCAGATGGCGACCCTATTGGTTCTGCACGGCCCCAACCTGAATATGCTCGGCACCCGCGAACCGGGCGTCTACGGGGCGACCACCCTGGCGCAAATCAACCAGGACCTGGAACGTCGTGCCCGTGAAGCCGGCCACCATTTGCTGTACCTGCAAAGCAACGCCGAGTACGAATTGATCGACCGCATCCACGCTGCCAGCAGCGAAGGTGTGGACTTCATTCTGATCAACCCAGCAGCTTTTACGCATACAAGTGTCGCATTACGTGACGCGCTGCTGGCGGTGAGCATCCCATTCATCGAAGTGCATTTGTCTAACGTGCACAAACGCGAACCTTTCCGCCATCACTCTTACTTCTCCGACGTAGCGGTGGGAGTGATCTGCGGCCTTGGCGCCAGCGGTTATCGACTGGCCCTGGAGGCCGCCCTGGAACAGCTTGAACAACAAGCTAAACGCCCCTGACCGACCCTTGGGAGTTGATGATTCATGGATATCCGTAAAGTTAAGAAACTGATCGAATTGCTGGAAGAGTCCGGCATCGACGAGCTCGAGATCAAGGAAGGCGAAGAGTCCGTACGTATCAGCCGCCACAGCAAGACCCCGGCTCAGCAGTACTACGCACCGGCTCCAATGCACGCTCCGGCTCCAGCGCCTGTCGCTGCTGCCCCGGTTGCCGCCGCTGCCCCTGCTGCTCCGGCCGCACCTGTTCTGAACGGCACCGTTGCCCGTTCGCCTATGGTCGGCACCTTCTATCGCAAATCTTCGCCAAGCTCGCCGTCCTTCGTTGAAGTCGGCCAGACCGTGAAGAAAGGCGACACGCTGTGCATCGTAGAAGCCATGAAGATGATGAACCACATCGAAGCTGAAACCAGCGGTGTGATCGAATCCATCCTCGTCGAAGACGGCCAGCCGGTTGAGTACGACCAACCGCTGTTCACCATCGTTTGAACCGCGGAGAGCCTTTGATGACTGCGAAGTTGGAAAAAGTTCTGATCGCCAACCGCGGTGAGATCGCCCTGCGGATCCTGCGCGCCTGCAAAGAGATGGGCATCAAGACTGTCGCCGTTTACTCCAAGGCCGACAAGGAACTGATGCACCTGGGCCTGGCAGACGAATCCGTCTGCATCGGTCCGGCATCGGCCGCCCACTCCTACCTGCACATTCCGGCAATCATCGCCGCGGCTGAAGTGACCGGCGCTACCGCCATTCACCCAGGCTACGGTTTCCTTGCGGAAAACGCCGACTTCGCCGAACAGGTGGAAAACTCCGGCTTCGCCTTCATCGGCCCGAAAGCCGACACCATTCGCCTGATGGGCGACAAGGTATCGGCCAAGCACGCCATGATCGCTGCCGGCGTTCCAACCGTTCCGGGTTCCGACGGCCCGCTGCCTGAAGACGAAGAAACCGCTCTGCGCATCGGTCGCGAAGTCGGTTACCCGGTGATCATCAAAGCCGCTGGCGGTGGTGGTGGTCGCGGCATGCGCGTTGTGCATAAAGAAGAAGACCTGATCTCCTCGGCGAAACTGACCCGCTCCGAAGCGGGCGCGGCGTTCGGCAACCCGATGGTCTATCTGGAAAAATTCCTGACCAACCCACGTCACGTGGAAGTCCAGGTGCTTTCCGATGGCCAGGGTCACGCAATCCATCTGGGCGACCGCGACTGCTCGCTGCAACGCCGTCACCAGAAGGTCCTCGAAGAAGCACCGGCACCGGGCATCGACGAGAAAGCTCGCGCAGAAGTCCTCGCACGCTGCGTCAAGGCTTGCATCGACATCAACTACCGTGGCGCGGGTACTTTCGAGTTCCTGTACGAGAACGGCGCGTTCTATTTCATCGAAATGAACACCCGCGTTCAGGTTGAGCACCCGGTTTCGGAAATGGTCACCGGCATCGACATCGTCAAGGAGATGCTCAGCATCGCCGCTGGCAACAAGCTGTCGTACACCCAGGATGACGTGGTTATCCGCGGTCACGCGCTGGAATGCCGGATCAACGCCGAAGACCCGAAAACCTTCATGCCGAGCCCAGGCACGGTCAAGCATTTCCACGCTCCAGGTGGCAACGGCGTTCGCGTCGATTCGCACCTGTACAGTGGCTATGCCGTTCCGCCGAACTACGATTCGTTGATCGGCAAGCTGATCACCTACGGCGCAACCCGTGACGAAGCCATGGCGCGCATGCGCAATGCGCTGGACGAAATCGTTGTCGACGGGATCAAGACCAACATCCCGCTGCACCGCGACCTGGTCCGTGATGAAGGCTTCTGCAAAGGTGGAGTCAACATCCACTACCTGGAACACAAGCTGGCTGGCGACAAGCACTAAGCTTTAGCCCGACCAACAAAGCCGCCCTCGGGCGGCTTTGTTGTTTCTGGACATTTCATCCGATCTATTGCCATGCCCACCCTGTGGGAGCGAGCCTGCTCGCGATGGCGGTGGGCCGCTGACGACGATGCTGAATGTGCCGACCTCATCGCGAGCAGGCTCGCTCCCACAAGTATCGGTGCCATTCAGGACCGTGCGGTGGAAGCAGGTCATGCCACTCCCACAAAACCTCCGCGCTCGCGTAAACTTGCGCGCTTCTCGCAGCCCGCTAGGCTGCAATCAATATTTTTCAAAGGTGCCCGCCATGCCTTGGCTGCAAGTCCGTCTCGCCATCAGCCCAGAACAAGCCGAAACCTACGAAGACGCTTTCCTTGAAGTGGGCGCCGTGTCGGTGACCTTCATGGACGCCGAAGATCAGCCGATCTTCGAGCCGGAACTCAACACCACGCCGTTGTGGTCCCACACGCACCTGCTGGCCTTGTTCGAAGGTGGCACCGAAGCCGCCAGCGTGCTGGCCCACCTTGAATTGTTGACCGGTAGCCCGCTGCCCGAGCATCACAGCGAAGTTATCGAAGACCAGGACTGGGAACGCAGCTGGATGGACGGTTTCCAGCCGATGCGTTTCGGCCAGCGCCTGTGGATCGTCCCGAGCTGGCACGCGGCGCCCGAGCCTGACGCCGTGAACCTGCTGCTGGACCCGGGCCTGGCGTTCGGCACCGGTACGCACCCGACCACCGCGCTGTGCCTGGAATGGCTCGATGGCCAGGACCTGAAAGACTGCAACGTGCTGGACTTCGGCTGCGGCTCGGGGATTCTGGCGATTGCCGCCCTGCTGCTGGGCGCCAAGGAAGCCGTCGGCACCGACATCGACGTGCAGGCGCTGGAAGCCTCCCGCGACAACGCCGGGCGCAACAACATTGCCGAAGCGCTGTTCCCGCTCTACCTGCCGGAAGATCTGCCGCAGGTTCAGGCCGATGTGCTGGTGGCCAACATTCTTGCCGGCCCGCTGGTTTCCCTGGCGCCGCAACTGTCCAGCCTGGTCAAGCCGGGCGGCCGTCTGGCGCTGTCGGGCATCCTCGCCGAACAAGGTGAAGAAGTGGCCAAGGCCTACGCTCAGGACTTCGAGCTGGACCCGATCGCCAATCGCGATGGCTGGGTGCGCATCACCGGCCGTCGGCGCTAGAATGAACGCCTGCATAAACCGGATCGCCGCATGACCGACAGCTTCGTCACCCAGTGCCCGCATTGCCAAACCAGCTTTCGCGTCAGCCATGCTCAGTTGAGCGTGGCCCGTGGAGTGGTTCGTTGCGGCTCGTGCTTGCAGGTGTTCAACGCCGCCAAACAGTTGCTTGAGCAACGGGTCGGCAAGGAAGCGGACACGCCGGTTGCTCCGGCCATTGTCGATACGCCGGAGCCGGAGCCTCGGGCCATCAGCCAAAAGCAATGGACCGCCGCCGAGCTGGATCTGGACAGTCTTGACCTGGACGAAGAACTCGCCCGGCTCGAACAACGGGAAATCCAGCCGACCACCGAGTTCGGTCGGCACCGCGAAGACAGCCTGAGTGCCCGCCGGGATTCCACCGAGCACGACGAAGAGCCGTGGTCCGACAGCCTGTTCAGCGAGTCGGCCGCCGATCGCGCGCAGGTGGTCGAAACCACTGTCACACCTGAACCGATGATCGAGACGGGCATACTCGCGCGCACCGAACCTTCGCTGTCCCTGGAGCCTGTCGAGCTGGACGACGAAGAGCCGCCTCAACTGCGCCTGAACGATCCACTCGACGCCCCGATGCATCACGAACGCCTGTCGGCGACCGACGAAATCGACGACGACCTGCCCTCGATCGAGCCCCTGCGCAAGCGACGTGAACGCAGCGAACCGGCCGTACGCGCCGAGGTGCTGCTGGACCTGACCGACGACCCGCTGCAACTGGACTGGCAGAAACGCCGCTCCCCCTGGGGTCGCCGGTTTTTCTGGTTGCTGCTGATTCTGCTCGGTGCCGGTGCTCTCGCCGGCCAATACATCGCCTACCACTTCGACGAGCTGGCACGTCAGGACCAGTACCGGCCGTGGTTCCAGCAGTTTTGCCCGCAAATCGGTTGCACCGTACCGTCGAAAGTCGACATCGCGAAAATCAGAAGCAGCAACCTGGTGGTCCGCAGCCATCCGGACTTCAGTGGCGCCCTGGTGGTCGATGCGATCATCTACAACCGCGCCCCCTTCTCCCAGCCCTTCCCGCTGCTGGAGCTGCGCTTTGCCGACCTTAACGGTCACTTGATCGCCAGCCGTCGCTTCAAGCCCGGCGAGTACCTCAGTGGCGATCTTGAAGGCATGGCCGAAATGCCGCCGCAAACACCGATCCACATCGCCCTGGACATTCTCGATCCGGGCGCCAAAGCGGTGAACTACAGCCTGAGTTTTCATTCGCCTGAGTGAATCGATTCACTGATCCCGGATTGACGACGGTTTTCTGACTTTGCCCACCGGGACCAAACCGCTGGCGATAACAGAATAACTGTTCAGATTTTGTTCAATTCAGCCTTTATCCAGTCATCGAGAGCGGGTATCATGCCAACCCTTTTTCGAACTCTCATGATCCGGCCCCACAACAGGGAAGTCCTATGTCGGCGGTACGCATCGGTCCATATACATTGCACAACGGCTTGATTCTCGCCCCCATGGCGGGTGTCACAGACCAGCCCTTTCGTCAGCTGTGCAAACGACTGGGCGCGGGGCTTGTAGTCTCGGAAATGGTCACCAGCGACATGAGTTTGTGGAACACCCGCAAATCGCGGATGCGCATGATTCACGAAGGTGATCCCGAGCCCCGCTCGGTACAGATCGCCGGTGGAGATGCCCAGATGCTGGCGGATGCGGCCCGGGCCAACGTCGAACTGGGCGCACAGATTATTGATATCAACATGGGCTGTCCGGCGAAGAAGGTCTGCAACAAGGCCGCCGGTTCCGCACTGTTGAAGGATGAAGCACTGGTGACCGAGATCCTGCAGGCCGTGGTGGCTGCAGTCGATGTGCCGGTCACTTTGAAGATCCGTACCGGCTGGGACCGGGACAACAAGAACGGCCTGACGGTGGCGAAGATCGCCGAGCAGGCAGGCATTACGGCGCTGGCGGTCCATGGCCGCACCCGTGCCGATCTGTACACCGGTGAAGCCGAGTACGACACCATTGCCGCGATCAAGCAGGCAGTGTCGATTCCGGTCTTCGCCAACGGCGATATCGATTCGCCGGAGAAGGCCCGGTACGTGCTCGACGCGACCGGTGCCGATGGCCTGTTGGTAGGCCGGGCTGCCCAGGGGCGGCCATGGATTTTTCGCGAGATCGATCATTTTCTGCGTACCGGCGAAAAACTGCCGGCCCTGGATCTGATCGAGGTGGAACGCATTCTGCTAGAGCATCTGGCCGCACTGCACGTCTTCTATGGAGACGTCATGGGCGTGCGCATAGCTCGCAAGCATGTGGGCTGGTATCTCGCAACCTTGCCGGGCGCCAGGGAGTTTCGCGCCCACTTCAATCGTTTGGAAGATACGGAAGCACAATGCGCCAACGTTCGGGGCTTCTTCGCCGAACGTTACAAGAGCCTGACAGGGGACGGAGAGGGGGTGGCCGCATGACGATGATGACCGAGACTTTAGTGAGTGGAACAACACCCGTGAGCGACAACGTGAATTTGAAACAGCACCTCAATACGCCGAGCGAAGAAGGTCAGACCCTTCGCGGGAGTGTCGAGAAGGCGCTGCACAATTATTTCGCCCACCTTGAAGGCGCTGCCGTCACGGATGTGTACAACCTGGTGCTCTCCGAAGTCGAGGCTCCCCTGCTCGAGTGCGTGATGAACTACGTCAAGGGCAACCAGACCAAGGCCAGCGAGCTGCTCGGACTGAACCGAGGCACACTGCGCAAGAAACTCAAGCAGTACGATTTGCTGTAAGCATTCAATCAAACCAGAAAGGCGCCCGCGTAAAAATGGTCGCCTTTTTTGCTGACTCCTTTGCTTTTGATGGAAATTGAAATGACCGACCAGACTACCCGCCTGCCGATCCGCCGCGCCTTGATCAGCGTTTCCGACAAGACCGGGATCCTTGAATTCGCCAAGGAGCTCGAAGCTCTGGGCGTCGAGATCCTCTCCACCGGTGGAACGTTCAAGCTGCTGCGCGACAACGGCGTTGCCGCAGTGGAAGTCGCGGATTACACCGGTTTCGCAGAAATGATGGACGGTCGGGTGAAAACCCTGCACCCGAAAATCCACGGCGGGATCCTCGGTCGTCGCGGTATCGACGACGCCATCATGAACGAACACGGCATCAAGCCGATCGACCTGGTAGCCGTCAACCTGTACCCGTTCGAAGCCACCATCAACAAGCCAGGCTGTGACCTGCCGACCGCGATCGAGAACATCGACATCGGCGGCCCGACCATGGTCCGTTCGGCTGCCAAGAACCACAAAGACGTGGCCATCGTGGTCAATGCCAGCGATTACGCCAACGTTCTGGAAAGCCTCAAGGCCGGTGGCCTGACCTACGCCCAGCGTTTCGACCTGATGCTCAAGGCCTTCGAGCACACTGCGGCCTATGACGGCATGATCGCCAACTACATGGGCACCGTGAACCAGGCCGCTGACACCCTTTCGACCTCCGGTCGCAGCGAATTCCCGCGCACTTTCAACAGCCAGTTCGTCAAGGCCCAGGAAATGCGCTACGGCGAGAACCCGCACCAGAGTGCGGCGTTCTATGTCGAAACCAAGCCTGCCGAAGTCGGTATCGCCACCGCGACCCAACTGCAAGGCAAAGAGCTGTCGTACAACAACGTGGCCGACACCGACGCCGCGCTGGAATGCGTGAAGAGCTTCGTCAAACCGGCCTGCGTGATCGTCAAGCACGCCAACCCGTGCGGCGTTGCCGTCAGCCCGGACGCCGAGGGCGGCATCCGTCAGGCGTACGAACTGGCCTACGCCACCGACACCGAATCCGCGTTCGGCGGCATCATCGCGTTCAACCGCGAACTGGATGCCGAGACGGCCAAGGCCATCGTCGAACGTCAGTTCGTCGAAGTGATCATCGCACCAAGCGTCAGCGAAGAAGCCCGCGCCATCGTGGCCGCCAAAGCCAACGTGCGCCTTCTGGCCTGCGGCGAGTGGTCGGCTGACCGTGCCGCTGCCTGGGACTACAAGCGCGTCAACGGTGGCCTGCTGGTGCAGAGCCGCGACATCGGCATGATCGGCGCCGACGACCTGAAAGTCGTGACCAAGCGCGCCCCGACCGAACAGGAAATCCACGACCTGATCTTCGCCTGGAAAGTCGCCAAGTACGTTAAGTCCAACGCCATTGTCTACGCCAAGAACCGTCAGACTATCGGTGTCGGCGCTGGCCAGATGAGCCGCGTGAACTCCGCCCGCATCGCCGCGATCAAGGCTGAGCACGCCGGTTTGCAGGTGCAGGGTGCGGTCATGGCATCGGATGCGTTCTTCCCGTTCCGTGACGGTATCGACAACGCGGCCAAGGTCGGTATCACCGCGGTGATCCAGCCTGGCGGCTCGATGCGTGATAACGAAGTGATCACTGCGGCTGACGAGGCCGGCATCGCGATGGTCTTCACCGGCATGCGCCACTTCCGTCACTGATACGACGCGCCTCTTGTGGGAGCCTGTAGGAGCTGTCGAGTGAAACGAGGCTGCGATCTTTTGATCTGGTTTTTGAAGCAAAATCAAAAGATCGCAGCCTCGTTTCACTCGACAGCTCCTACAGCGCCCACAAAAGTTTGCAGTGTCTTCACAGATTTTTGAGGTTTTTGAAATGAATGTTTTGATCATTGGCAGCGGTGGCCGTGAACACGCCCTGGCCTGGAAAGTCGCTCAGGATCCGCGCGTGCAGAAAGTGTTCGTTGCCCCGGGCAACGCCGGCACCGCCATTGAAGCCAAGTGCGAGAACGTCGCTATCGACGTGCTGGCCCTTGAGCAGTTGGCCGACTTCGCCGAGAAAAACGTTTCCCTGACCATCGTCGGCCCGGAAGTGCCGCTGGTTGCCGGCGTCGTCGATCTGTTCCGCGCCCGTGGCCTGGACTGCTTCGGCCCAACCGCAGGCGCCGCTCAACTGGAAGGTTCGAAAGCGTTCACCAAGGATTTCCTGGCTCGCCACAAGATCCCGACCGCCGACTACCAGAACTTCACCGAGATCGAGCCAGCCCTGGCTTACCTGCGTGAAAAAGGCGCACCGATCGTGATCAAGGCCGATGGCCTGGCCGCCGGTAAAGGCGTGATCGTTGCCATGACCCTGGCTGAAGCCGAAGACGCCGTGCGTGACATGCTGGCCGGCAACGCATTCGGCGACGCCGGTTCGCGTGTGGTCATCGAAGAATTCCTGGATGGCGAAGAAGCCAGCTTCATCGTCATGGTCGACGGCAAGAATGTGCTGCCGATGGCCACCAGCCAGGACCACAAGCGTGTTGGCGACGGCGACACCGGCCCGAACACCGGCGGCATGGGTGCTTACTCCCCTGCTCCAGTGGTCACCAGCGAAGTGCACAAGCGTGTCATGGACCTGGTGATCTGGCCGACCGTGCGTGGCATGGCCGAGGAAGGCAACGTTTACACCGGCTTCCTGTATGCCGGCCTGATGATCGACAAAGCTGGTAACCCAAAAGTCATCGAATTCAACTGCCGTTTCGGCGACCCTGAGACCCAACCGGTGATGCTGCGTTTGCAGTCGAGCCTGGTATTGCTGGTCGAAGCTGCCCTGGCGCAAGCCCTGGACAAGGTCGAAGCGCAATGGGACCCACGTCCGAGCGTTGGCATCGTGCTGGCGGCTGGCGGCTATCCTGGCGACTACGCCAAAGGCGTAGCGATCAACGGCCTGGATGCAGCCGCGGCACTGGAAGGCAAAGTCTTCCACGCCGGTACTGCGCTCAAGGACGGGCAAGTGGTGACAGCCGGTGGTCGGGTGCTCTGCGCCACGGCCATGGGCGCCAGCGTCGATGCTGCTCAACAGCAGGCTTACAAACTGGCGGCCAAAATCGACTGGGAAGGCTGTTTCTATCGCAAGGACATTGGCTACCGCGCCATTGCCCGCGAGCGTGGCGAAAATCAGGAATAGGTTATCCATTCGGCCGGGCAAGGGCTTCTGGCCCTTGCCGGACTATTCCGGCGCCGCGCATAGTTATATTCTGGCATCAACCTACGAAGGGATTTCGCCGTGCGCTGGCTCAGGATTGCCATAGGTTTCACTGTCACGCTGCTGACCTTGCTCTGCATGCTCCCGGCCCAGGCCGCGCAAGGCAGTGGCTGGGCAGTATTGCTCGATGAACAGGGCGACCTGCAGCTGAGCGACATCCGTTCCGCTCGCTACATCAATCAATTCAGCCCCATTGAACTCGAACACCTCACCGCGGCCGAGCCCGACGGTGCGTTATGGTTGCGTTTCAGGCTGACGCCGGGCAAGCATGAGCAGTTGCTGCGCGTGTTCGCTCCCGACCTGTCGCACCTCAATCTGTATGTGCTGGACGGTGACAAGCTCGTCGAGCAATTGAACACCGGCACCGACCAGCCCCAGGCTGAACGGCCATTACCCAACAGCGACTTCATGTTGCCGTTGCCGCAAAGTGACAAACCCCTCGACGTTTACCTGCGACTGGTTTCCGAACACCAGATGCGGCCCTACATCACCCTGCAATCGGCGATCATGACCGCGGCCAATCAGAACCAGACGCTGATTTACGGCCTGCTGTTCGGTTGTATCGGGATGCTGATCCTGCACAACCTCATCCGGTACGCCTACACCCGGTCGCGCAGCAGCCTCTGGCTGGCAGGCTGTGAAGCGTTGTTGATGCTCAGCCTGGTGCTGCTGCTGAACCTGGCGGGGCCATGGTTGCCGGCCTGGCATGAAATACAAACACCGGGCGCTTACCTCGCCTTGTTGCTCACCGCACCGTGCGGGTTGATGCTTGCCTACCGATTCTTCGCCCCGCTGGGCCCGCACCCGCTGAACAGGCTGCTGCTGGGCGACATCCTGTTCATCACTGCCTGCGGCCTGTTGTTGTTATTCGTCAACACGCTGCCGTTGAACATCATCACCTACGCCCTGGTCGCCCTCGCAGGCTTGACCATGTTGTTCGTCAGCGCCTGGCACTGGCAAAAAGGCTACCGTCCGGCGCGTCTGTTTGTAGCGGCCATGGTGGTGTTCAACGTCGGCACGCTGATCATCCTCCCAGCCCTGCTGGGGTTAACCCTCATTGAACCTCAAGGCCTGATCACCACGCTGCTGGTGGTCATCTGCATCAGCGGCCTGCTGATGAGCATTGCCCTGGGCGAACGCCAGCGCAGCATCACCGAGGACCGGTTCAGCGTCAGTCGCGACCTGGCCGCCAGCAACGCCGAGATCAACGCCAAGGCAGAATTTCTGGCGAAGATCAGCCATGAAATCCGAACCCCGATGAATGGCGTGCTAGGCATGACCGAGTTGTTGCTGGGCACGCCGCTCTCGGTCAAGCAACGCGACTATGTGCAAACGATCCACAGCGCCGGCAACGAACTGCTGACCCTGATCAACGAGATTCTTGACATCTCCAAGCTCGAATCCGGGCAGATCGAACTGGACGATGTGCAGTTCGATCTCAATGCGCTGATCGAAGACTGCCTGAGCATCTTCCGCGCCAAGGCCGAACAGCAGAACGTCGAGCTGATCAGCTTCATCCAGCCACAAGTGCCACGGGTCATCAGCGGTGACCCGACGCGCCTGCGCCAGACCCTGCTGAGCCTGCTGGAAAACGCCCTGAAGAAAACCGACGAAGGCGAGATCCTGATCGTCGTCGCCCTCGACGAGCGCAGCGCCAAACCACGCCTGCGCATCGCCGTGCAGGACAGCGGCGAGTCCATGGATGCCGAAGAGCGCGACGCGCTGATGCACGCCGAACTGCACAGCAAGAACTTCCTCTCGGCGACCCGCCTGGGAGGAAACCTGGGGCTGGTGATCGCCCGTCAGCTGATTCGCCTGATGCAAGGGGAGTTCGGCATCAAGAGTGGCGCCAACCAGGGCAGCACGTTGTGGCTGACCTTGCCGCTGGACCCTGACCGCCTCGAACACCCGACGTCCGACCTCGATGGTCCGCTGCAGGGAGCACGAGTGCTGGTGGTGGACGACAACGACACCTGTCGCAAGGTGCTGGTGCAACAGTGCAGCGCCTGGGGCCTGAATGTCAGTGCCGTACCGTCCGGCAAGGAAGCGCTCGCGCTGCTGCGCACCAAGGCCCATCTGCGCGATTACTTCGATGTGGTCCTGCTCGACCAGAACATGCCCGGCATGACCGGCATGCAACTGGCGGCCAAGATCAAGGAAGACCCGAGCCTGAACCACGACATTCTGCTGATCATGCTCACGGGCATCAGCAACGCGCCAAGCAAGATCATCGCGCGCAACTCCGGGATCAAACGCATCCTCGCCAAACCGGTGGCCGGCTACACCCTCAAGACGACGCTGGCAGATGAGCTGAACCAGCGCAACAAGGGTCTCGCTGTCTCGCAGCACCTGCCCACCGGCCCTACCCTGCCGGTCAAGGTCCCCAGCGATTTCCGCATTCTGGTGGCCGAAGACAACAGCATTTCGACCAAGGTGATCCGCGGCATGCTGGGCAAACTCAACCTGCAACCGGACACCGCCAGCAATGGCGAGGAAGCCTTGCAGGCGATGAAAGCCCAACGTTACGACCTGGTACTGATGGACTGCGAAATGCCGATCCTCGACGGCTTCTCGGCCACCCAGCAATTACGCGCCTGGGAAGTCGGCAACCAGCGGACTCGCACTCCCGTGGTGGCGTTGACCGCGCACATCCTCGCCGAGCATAAGGAGCGCGCGCGTCAGGCCGGCATGGACGGGCACATGGCCAAACCGGTCGAGCTGTCGCAGTTGCGCGAACTGATCGAACATTGGGTTGCCCAGCGCGATCAGCAGAACCGGGCCGCGACTCAAACGTCCTGAGCCGACAGACCCCGCAACCCCTGATAGACTCCCTCACGACTTCCCTCGCCAGTGAGCTTGCACCCATGCTCCACGTGTTGTTCAGCGTTTACCTGAAGATGCTGGTGCTCTACAGCCCATTCTTCGTGTTGTCCTGCTTCATCAGTCTGACCCGCGGTTATTCGCGCAAGGAGCAACGTCGGCTGGCCTGGAAAGTGGCGACTGCCACACTGGTCTCCAGCATCCTGCTTTACCTGTTCGGGCGCGTGATCTTCGATGTTTTCGGCATCACCGTGGACGCCTTCCGTATCGGTGCTGGCAGCGTACTGTTCATCTCGGCACTGGGCATGGCCCAAGGCAAGTCGGCGGTGCAGACCGATAACGTGCAACAGGACGTGACCATCGTCCCGCTGACCATCCCGCTGACGGTCGGCCCCGGCACCATCGGTGCACTGCTGGTGATGGGCGTGAGCCAGCCACACTGGGACGACAAACTCACCGCCATCCTCAGTATTGCCCTGGCCAGCTTTACCGTGGGTGTAGTGCTTTATCTGTCCAGCCGCATCGAGCGGATTCTTGGCGACCAGGGCTTGCAGATTGTCAGCCGGTTGATGGGGTTGTTTGTATGCGCCTTGGCGGCGCAGATCATCTTTACCGGGGTGAAGGGGTATCTGGTGCCGTAGCGGCGGCACCACAAGCCCGGCCAAACCCGTCAGGCCAATTTGATAATCTGTTCCTGACGCCGGGTACCCAGGAGTGAAATGACGGTTGCGCGAGAGAGATCGTAATCTTCCGATTCCACCAATGCCTTGTATCCACCGACCAAAACGTTACCGATCACTTTTTCATGACTGAAGCGGTGACTGAAAAGGTTGCCCGCGACGACTTCGTCAAACTCGAAGGATATCGCGGCGACCGCCACCGCCACGCCTGGCGACATCACTCCAAACTTGAACTGTACCCGTCGCTGGTTCTGCACCATGTGCTCGTGAAGCAAGGTGCTTTCCGGGGAATCCGGTGCGCACTGTGACAATGCCACCAGAGAGGTTTTCAACGACTGTTCAGCCGTTGGTGATACCAACTGTCGCAGCACCTGCTGCGCCATTTCACCCAGGGTAAAAGCGCCCGATGCGGGAACGGGCAGGCTGATATTCGGTTCACTGAACAATATTCCGCCCAGTGTTTTCATCGCTATTCGGCTGGCATTTATCCACAGATCAGACTGCGCGAAATCCGGGAACTTACGGGATGCCACTGTCTGGGAATAAAGCAGCGAATCAAGGCCGTCCTGACTGTGGGATTCGGACAACTCATTCGCCACCAGGATCACAGTGCCTGCACAAATATAAGTTGCGTAATTCGATGCTGCGCTCATGGCATTCACCCTATTGAAAAGTCAGAGGCTTGCACCTCTGACTTCAGTCAAATTCAGGCCGCGCCGAACTCGTAGGTGAGTGCCTTTTGACGCTGATCCGCCAGTGCCTTCAGGATCAGAGGTTCCACCATCAGATAATCCTCTTCATCCATATTCATGCTGGCCGCACTGTTATAGATTTCGACACTGGAGGACGTCCATTCTACAAACAGTACCTTGGTCGGTTGTGCCTTGGCGACGTATTGAACCGCCGCAATTGCCATGGTGATGTCACCGTCGACACCTTGCAGAGCACTCGACATGCAAAAGTTTCCGCCCTCGGCTTTCTTGGAGTTTCGCTCAAAAAGCTTTAATGCCTCCGGCTCATTCTTCAGCGCGTCCATGGTCGCGTCGGCGACGGAGGACAGCACTTTCACGGCTGCCGCACCTTTACTGACCGCAGCCGTCACTGCCGTATGCAGGATACCCAGCGCCACATTGTCCATGGTCAGCTTCTGCGATGTGGACCGATACTTGTTGTAAGGCGAACTGAAAACAAACCACCCGCTCAGTTTCATAAGCCTCATGAATTCGTTGTAACGCTGCTCCTTCTGTTTGGCGTCAGGATATTTAAGCAGTGCCACAAGATCTGCATACATGTATGTATTTTTTACAATACGCTTGCTTCGCGGGGACATACTCTTATCAAAGCCGGCGATACCAGTACCCATGATCGCGGCATTCAACTCATCTTTATCGATGGGTAACTGCGCATTGCTGGAGACAGAAAACGAACGAGGCACAGGTTGCTGAACGATCAACTTATTGCACTCTTCAATTAGCGCAACACGTTCGGCAGCGGAGATTTTCTGATTGATAACTTCGGTCACTTAATTGATTCCTTTCATTGATTAAACGCCATCAGGGCGCGAATTAAAATTAACGCGCAGCCCTAATTTAATCAACCAACATGAAATTCAATACATTTCAGAAGCAACAACTAACAACTGCAATTAAGAAGTTACACCCATCAAACCAGACAAGAAAAATTCAACCAACTAGAACAGTTCCATAGAGACAACTTCACAAAACATCTGACACCCGTGACCGTGAAGCGGCCCGATCGGGCCGCGAATACTCATGAAGCCGGTTTGAGGCCATACCAGCGCGGCGTGTATACCCAGCTGCCACCTTCGGCGCGCGGGAAGACACACGTTGTGGATGAACCAATTAACACCATCGTTCGCATATCGACCTGATCGGGAGTCAATTGCCCGAGGGTGGTCACCCGCAAGGTCTGGCCCGGACGACCGATATCCCGCCCCAGCACCACGGGCGTTTGCGCAGTGCGGTGCCCGGCGACGATTTCCAGTGCACGGCCCAGTTGCCATGGCCGCGAGCGCGAGATCGGGTTGTAGAAGGCCAGGGCCAGATCGGCTTGTGCCGCCAGGTCCAGGCGTTTCTCGATGATCTCCCAGGGCTTGAGGTTGTCCGACAGCGACAACACACAGAAGTCATGCCCCAACGGAGCCCCTGCTTGAGCGGCCGTCGCCAGCGATGCCGAAACACCCGGCAGGATTTCCAGGTCGACGTTGTGCCACGAGGCATCGCTGGACTCGTGAAGCGCTTCCAACACGGCGGCAGCCATGGCAAAAACACCCGGATCGCCTGATGAAACCACTACCACCGAACGCCCTTGTGCCGCCAACTCAAAAGCGTGACGGGCTCGCTGCATCTCTTCACGGTTGTCGGTGCAATGCATCACCTGATCGTCGCGGAACGGTCCGGCCATGCGCACATAGGTTTCGTAACCGAGCACATCATTGGCGCGAGCCAGCTCTGCCTTGACCGCCGGCACCATCAGCTCGGCAGCGCCGGGGCCGAGGCCGATCACTGCCAGGCGGCCTCGAGGGCGACCGATCTGCGATGGGTCCAATGGCTGCTCGGCAACGGCGATGGCAATCGCATCATCACCGAGCATGGAAACAGGCTGCCCGATCGCGTTGCGCGCCAGCTCGTTGACAGCGCCTGCGTCGTTGGCAAAACGCAACGGCACGCCCAGTTCCAGCGCCGTTTCACGCAACGTCGGGTTGGCCACTTCGGAGTCGGCGACCAGCAGACAGGCCACCGACTGCACCGCGACTTTTGCCTGATGCAACGCATCGCGAATGGCGCCCGGCAAGCTAGCCACGCCGGCACTCACCGCGACCACCACGTTGCGTGGATAGATCAACAGTTCGTTGGCCGCAGGCGTTCGCTCGGAATGACCGACATGCACAGCCAGCCGTGCGTCCGGATTTTCAGGCAACTGCGCTTGCGCCAACCACGGCGCCGCGCCTTCGATGCGCACTGTTTCACCCGCCAGCAAATCGGAAACGAAGCGCTTGCCCAGTTCCAGATCACCCAAGGCATAACCACTGGGTGGATTGAGCAGGCAGGTGCCGAAACGCAATTCACCGCTGGTGGTGATGGCCGCTGTCACGTCCAGACCGGCCGCGATTTCGCGAGCCAGCACATTCACCCCACCCAGGCCACCGAGCAACGGCACCACCGCGCTGCCATCTTCGGCCACCGCCAGCACCGGCGGCTCAGCGCCTTTTTCAAGCAGCAACGGCGCCAGGGTGCGGATCACGATGCCGGCCGCGCACAGGGCAATGATCGGCGTGTCCTGTTGATAGAGCTCACGCAGGGTTGCACCGAACTCGCGATAGACGCGGTCCGCACCCTCGACCCGTTCGGCCAGGCCGTGAATCAGGGCGCCGGGGTACAACAACTGAATCTTGCGCGCGGTGGCGAGGCTGCCATTGCCGAGAATGACAATCGCCGGAACGGGACGAGTCATCAGCCTTGCCACCTTTCACCGGGAACGATGATCAACGAGAAGTACGGCGAGGACATCGGCTCGACCTGATCCAGCGGGACAATTTTCTGATTGGCCATGGTGGCGCGCTCGACGTACAGCGCCCGCTCGGCCAACCCGAGTTCCTCCAGCACTTGCCGGACCTTGGGGAAGTTGCGGCCCAGCTTCATGATCACCGCCGCGTCGGCATCGGCCAGTCGACGCTTGAGGTCGTCGTGCGGCAGCACGCCGGACAGCACCGACAGGCTCTGATTGCGATACACCAACGGCGCTCCCAACACTGAAGCACCGCCGAACATCGAGCAGACACCCGGCACGACTTCGGCTTCATAGCGTTCCGCCAGACGATCGTGCAGGTACATGTAGGAGCCGTAGAAGAACGGATCGCCCTCACAAATCACTGCCACATCACGACCGGCATCCAGATGCGCGGCGAGTTCTTCGCCGGCCGCATCGTAGAAATCGCTGATCACTTGTTCATAGGACAACGGTGCCGGCAATGCCTCGGTGGTCACCGGGTATACCAGCGGCAGCAAGGTTTGCGCGTCCTGCAAATGCGCCTCGATGATGCCGAAGGCATTACCCTTTTTCCCCTTGGCAACGAAGTACGCCACCACCGGCGATTCGCGCAACAGGCGCAGGGCTTTGACCGTAATCAGCTCCGGATCACCGGGACCAACGCCAAGGCCGATCAAACGTCCAGGTGCCTGCATTATTCGATCTCCGTGGCGAGGGCGTTGACGGCGGCGGCGGCCATGGCGCTACCGCCCAGCCGGCCTTGCATGATGACAAAAGGCACGCCGCGACTGTCGGCCGCGAGCGCAGCCTTGGATTCGGCGGCGCCAACAAAGCCCACCGGGAAGCCGAGGATCAGCGCCGGTTTCGGGGCGCCCGCGTCGAGCATTTCCAGCAAATAAAACAACGCAGTCGGCGCATTACCGATCACCACCACACTGCCGTCCAGATGCGGGCGCCACAGTTCCAGCGCGGCGGCGGAACGGGTGTTGCCCAGCTCACGGGCCAAGTCCGGAACGCTTTCATCGCGCAGGGTGCAGATGACCTGGTTGTTGGCGGGTAAACGCGTGCGGGTCACGCCCTCGGACACCATCCGCGCATCACACAGAATCGGTGCGCCAGCGGCCAGCGCATCGCGCCCTGCCTTGCCCGCGCCGTCGGAGAATTGCAGACCGTCAATCGCATTGACCATGCCGCAGGCATGAATCACCCGCACCGCGAGTTTTTCCAGATCGGCCGGGATTCGGTCGAGGTTGGCCTCGGCGCGAATGATCGCGAAGGAGTTGCGATAGATCTCCTGACCGTCGCGGATGTAATCAAGCATCAAGGGGGCTCCGTGAGCGGGCGTCGAGCAAGGCGTCGACCGCTTCAATAGTAAGGTTGCGTGCGTGCAGGGCGCCGAAAGCCGGCTGCCCCGCTTCGCGAAAATAGAGATCGTAATGACCAGGGCTGACGGCCAGCAAAGTGACCGGCGCAATGTGCGCGGCGGCGCAGGAACGCGAGCAACCGGACAAATGCACGTTCAGCACACGGCCATATCGTTGCATCAGCGTAGCCAATTGCCGAGCGTCGCCCTTGGTGTCAGCCAGGCCTTTGCCGCAACCACTGGAGCCGGTGCAGGCGATCAACCGCGACAATGGCTGATTGGCGTCGCAGGACAAACCCAGATGTTCCAATCGCCGAATGACTTCAGCGCAGTGCTCTTTGCGCACATTGGGCAACAGCAGGTTTTGCCAGGGAGTAAAACGCAGACTTGCGTCGCCGAACTCCGCCGCCAGTTGCGCCGCGCCTCTGAGCATTGCGGGGTTCAGCCGCCCCAGAGGCGGTACCGCGCCGATATACAGGTGATCGGCTTCGGCCTGCGGATGAGCGCCAATGTGCAGAACTTCCGGATTCAAGGAACGTTGCCAACCCGCAATGGACTTCAATGGCACACGTTCAGCCAGTCGTTCGAGAAAACAGGCAACCGGGTAGTCGGCCAACAAATGACGCATACGCGTCTGATCGGGGCGTGCCAGTTCGAGAAGCAACTCAAGCACAGCAACCACCAATGCGTGACCATCCGCCAATCGCACCGCACCGAGCGGAGCATCCGTCGGGCAATCGGCCAGCCCGAAGGCCAGCCATTGCTCGCTCTCCTGTTCAACAGCGCTCAGCCACAGGTCATGAGGATGCTCGAGCATCGCCAACGCCTCGCCTCCATCCAGTTGGACGGCAAACTTGGCGCTGAGATCATGGAAACGCGCCTGATTTTGCAAAGTGGTGAGTATCTGCTCAGCCAGCGGGCGCGTATCGAACAGCATCTGCCGATCAATCCCGGCGCTGGGGCTGAGCATCAGGTTGCGCACATCATCGCCCGCCGCGGTTTGTGGCCCCAGGCCTGCGGCGAGAAGACTGTCTATCAGTGCCGTTTGTTCGCTGCCAATACCGCGTATCTGCAGGTTGGCGCGGTTGGTCGCCTCGATAGCCCCACAGGCGAAACATTCGGCTGCCGCCGCCACTGCTTCGGCCTGAACGGCGCTGATCGAGCCGCCGTTCAATTTGATCCGGCAGATACCACCATCCAGTGCCGGGACGATGCGCAGCAACCCCGGACAGGCCGAGGGGCGTAAGGCAATGGACAGCGGACGTTCGTTCAAGGAGGTGACCGGTTCGGTTGGCGAGGCAGTTCGCAGGTGAGCGCGCGGTATTATGCCTGCTTTGCTTCATGGCATGAAAAACTGCCGGTCGGAATGCCTCCGAGGAGAGATCCGGAGGGAGTCCATTATCCCTAGCGACACGGCTACATCATCAATTCAAGCTCCGAAAACCTCATGTCTTTCACCGCATCGGCCAGGCTTTCTCGATACTTGTTCATCTCGCGCGGCTTGGCCGAAAATCGTCGCACCCGAATATCGAGTTGTGATCCTGGATGCTCCACCTCCCAGAACAAAAAAGTCGAGCCCCAGTTCGAGCTGAGCAACCGCACATTGGTGACCAATATCTCAAGCTCTTTGTAGCGGTTGTACTCTGCCGGTAAAAACCGGAAGTCTCCCGATTGCTGGGCACGCGAGGAAAGTAAATCAAGCGCAGAACGATCATGCTCAAGAAACCCGAAAGTCTCTTTAATCAACTGCAACTTCGCCCTACTTACTTGCGTCGACAATGCGTTAGACCAACTTCCCACCAGGTCGCCTGAATAATTGCTGTCAATGACTTCCACGGGGGCGTGCTCAAGACTCCAGCCAACAGACCAGAGCACGCCCGAAAAGTGCTCAAACCATTGGGCCGGGTTAAGTACCCTGTTGTAGCGAAGATCAGCACGATGCTCCGCCCATTGCATACTGTTCTTGATGTACTGTTTATCCTGCCTGGACAAACCCGGCAAAAATGCCAACAACTTATTATCAACCACGGCTGCACTCCTCTCTTCTAAAAGAGCACCCATATGATTTCGTGCGCCATCTAAGTTTAATTCCATTACTTAACACTGCCTTTTTACTTACATTGAATAACCACACTAACAATAAATACCCACCGAATAAAAAAACATCATCAACATTTGATGTCCGAAAGCACGACAGCGAATAGAAAGAAGTCAGTTCAGGGAAGCCGCGCTATCATGCCGCCTTCGAAGATGAACGCGTGATTGAGGAATGGCATGACACCCTGGCTGACAGTAGTGGGCATCGGTGAAGAGGGTTTCAAAGGCCTGGGCAAAAACGCCCGGCGTGCGCTATTGGCTGCGTCGCGGATCTTCGGCGGTCAACGGCAACTGGATTTGTTACCCGCCTGTATACGTGGCCAGCGCCAACTCTGGCCGAGCCCGTTTTCCGTCAAGCCGGTAATGGCCCTGCGCGGCGAGCCTGTTTGCGTGCTGGCCAGCGGCGATCCGATGTTCTTCGGTGTCGGCGCCAGCCTCGCTCGGCAATTGCCCAGCGATGAAATGCTGATCCTGCCCGCGCCGTCCTCCTGCTCACTCGCCGCCGCACGGATGGGCTGGCCGTTGCAGGATGTTGTGACGCTGTCGGTGGTCGCCCGCCCCATCGCTGCACTTAACGCGCAGCTGTTCAGTGGTGTTCGTTTACTGGTGCTGAGTAATGACGGCCAAAGCCCTGCCGCGATCGCCGCGCTGTTGCGTGAGCGGGGTTTCGGGCCGAGTCGCCTGAGCGTGCTGGAACATCTGGGCGGAGAAGCCGAGCGACGCATCGATGGCGTCGCCAACGACTGGACCGATCCAGTGATCGCCGACCTGAACCTGATCGCCATCGAATGCATCGCCGAACCGAACACGCCGCGTCTGTCGCGACTGGCCGGCCTGCCGGACTCGGCCTTCAAGCACGACGGCCAGTTGACCAAACGCGACGTGCGCGCCATCACCCTTGCGCGGCTGGCCCCGACTCCCGGCGAATTGCTCTGGGACGTCGGCGCCGGCAGCGGCTCCATCGGCATCGAATGGATGCGCGCCCATCCGGGTTGCCGGGCGCTGGCCATCGAGGCCGATGAAGGTCGACAGCTATTGATCGAGCACAACCGCGACGCGCTCGGCGTACCCGGTCTGCAACTGATTCGCGGCAGTGCGCCGCAAGCCCTGGTTGGACTCGAACCCCCGAACGCGATTTTCATCGGTGGCGGCGTCACCCGCGAAGGTGTACTCGATACCTGCTGGGCGGCACTGAAACCCGGTGGCCGACTGATCGCCAACGCGGTCACGCTGCAAAGTGAAATGACCCTGATGGCCTGGCGCGAACAGTGCGGCGGGGAGCTGACGCGCATTCATATCGCCCAAGCGCAACCGCTGGGGGACTTCGATACCTGGCGCCAGGCGCTGCCGATTACCTTGCTGGACGTGGTCAAACCCTTCGATGCGTGACGAAACCGCCGAACAACCCGCCCCGCTGCGCAGCGGCCTGACCACCGGCAGTTGCGCCACCGCCACCAGCCTGGCGGCAGCCCGATTATTGCTGAGCGGGATGAACGCGGACGCCGTGGAAATCGTCCTGCCCAAAGGCAAACACGTGCAGATGCGCCTGGAGTTCTGTCGGCTGATGGACGACGGTGCCGAGGCCGGCACGATCAAGGATGCCGGGGACGACCCGGACGTGACCCACGGCGCACTGCTCTATTCCCGAGTGCGACTGAACGACGAGCCGGGCATTCGTTTCAACGCCGGTGTTGGCGTCGGTACCGTCACCCGACCGGGGCTGGTGCTGGGTGTCGGCGAACCGGCGATCAACCCGGTGCCGCGCAAGATGATCACCGATCACCTGACCCTGCTGGCCGACGAACTCGATTACCCCGGCGGTTTCGAGGTGACAGTGAACGTCGAAGGTGGCGAGGAACTGGCCTTGAAAACCATGAACCCGCGACTGGGGATTCTCGGCGGCCTGTCGATCCTTGGCACCAGCGGCATCGTCCGGCCGTTTTCCTGCGCGGCCTATATCGCCTCGATCCATCAAGGTATCGATGTGGCGAAAACCAACGGCTACCTGCACATCGCCGCGTGCACCGGCAACGCCAGCGAAGACACCATGCGCCGGGTCTACGACCTGCCGGAAATGGCCCTGATCGAAATGGGCGACTTCGTCGGCGCCGTACTCAAGCATCTGCGCAAAGTGCCGGTGGATAAACTCAGCCTGTGCGGCGGTTTCGGCAAAATCAGCAAGCTGGCGGCCGGGCACATGGATTTGCACAGCCGGCATTCAAGCATCGACTTGCCGCAACTGGCCGACTGGGCTGCGGCAGTCGGCGCCGATGAGGTGTTGCAGCAAGCGATTCGCGAAGCCAACACCAGTCAGCAGGCATTGGCGATGGCCAGTGCGGCGGGCATCGCCCTCGGTGATGCGGTGTGTCAGCACGCCCTGGAGTTTGCCCGCAGCGTGGTACCGGCGCAGGTTCAGGTCGAAGTGTTTGCCATCGATCGCCAGGGCGGAATTGTCGGCCATGCGGGAGGTTTTCAATGAAGCGCATTTTGTTACTGGGCGGCGTGACTGAAGCCTTGGCCATCGCCCGAACCCTTGGGCCGGAACACATCTATAGCCTGGCCGGTGTCGGTCGCGTGCCAACGGATTTGATCTGTCAGGTTCGCGTCGGCGGCTATGGCGGTGCTGAAGGCCTGGCGCAATTTGTTCGGGATGAAGGGATCGATCTGCTGCTGGACGCTACTCATCCTTACGCGGCACAGATCAGTCAGAACGCCGCGACCGCCGCACGCTTGAGCGGCGTTCCTTGCTGGGCGCTAAGGCGCCCGGCCTGGCAACCACAAGCCGGGGATGACTGGCGCGAAGTCAGCGACTGGGCCGAACTGATCGACGCGTTGAAACCGTACCGGAGACCGCTGTTCACCCTTGGCCGCGAACCGTTGCAGCACCTGCATGAAATCCCGCCAAAGCAATTCTGGACACTGCGTGCATTAGACGTTTACCCCGGCAACGAACGTTGCGAAGTGATTGGCGCCCGCGGGCCGTTCATGATCGACGATGAACGCGAACTGTTCGAACGCCGGCAGATCGATGTGCTGATCAGCAAGAACAGCGGCAGCACCGCCACCGAGCCGAAGCTGGAAGTGGCGCGGGAGCGTGGGGTGCCGGTGCTGGTGTTGAAGCGGCCTGTATTGCCGGGGGTTGAGCGGGAGTTTGGGTCGGTGGGTGAATTGCTCACAGCGCTGGCACCTGACCTGTAGCAGCTGGCGAAGCCTGCGTTCGGCTGCGTAGCAGTCGTAAGTTTTAACACCGTGACATTGCAGTTTTACCGCAGCGCCAGGATATACGACTGCTACGCAGCCGAACGCAGGCTTCGCCAGCTGCTACAGAACGTAGGGTGCCCTACACAACCGTCAGATCTTACACACAACATCGTCCAAAACAGCCGACTTACTCGACCAGAACCCGACCTTTATTCTTCTGGGTAGCTGTACAAAAACAGCTCAGAGGCTCCAGTGACCGAACAATTCACCCGTTTCGATGCCGCCGATTTTCTCAAAACACCCGAAGACATGGCCGCTTATCTGGACGCTTGCTTTGAAGAAGATGCAGGCGACGGTGTTTTGATCCGCGCTGCACTCAATGACATTGCCCGAGCACAGGGCATGACACAGGTTGCGCGTGATGCGGGCCTGGGTCGTGAGAGTCTGTACAAAGCATTGAGCAGCACTGGCAATCCGGAATTCGCGACTATCATGAAGGTTATGAAAGCCTTGGGTCTGCGCTTGCATGCCACTGCTATCTGATTGCGCTGCGACACCACACCGCACGCGGTATTTTTACTTATCGGCACTGATCAGGCTAAATAGCCGCGCCTGATCGCCCACTCAACCGGATCTGTCCCATGTCCCGACAACGGCTCGCAATTGCCTGGATCGCCTGCTTCGCAGTGCTGTTCAACATGCTCGCCATGCCGATGACCGGAACGATGGCGCAGACGGCGAAATCACCTGCCGAGCAGTTGCTGTGGGGCAGTTTCTGTTCGTCCGGCGGCACGAAGATGGTGGCAATTTCTCTCGGCGACATCGAGCAGAAGGCCCCACAGAACGACGATCATTCCAACATGCAGCATTGCTGGTGCTGCTCCGGCTCCGCACCCTTGGTAGCGCTGCCTGGGCATGTTCCGCAGCTGTATTTCGCCCGTTTCGAAGCCAATCGAAGCCTGCCCGCTGCCTCTCTCGACACACCCACTCCGCGCCAGCAATGGCCGAGCCTGAACCCCCGAGCCTCTCCTCTGGTGTGATTCCTTCTCGCAATTGATCTGCGTTTTGAATCGTTCCGGAGAACTGCCATGTTGAACAAACTCATCGTCCTGGCCGCGTTGCTGCTGCCTGCCTGCTTTGCCAGTGCCCACGAATACAAGGCCGGAGAGCTGGAAATTGCTCATCCGTGGTCGCAAGAGCTGCCGCCCAACGCGCCGACCGTCGCGGCTTACTTCGTGATTCACAACAGCGGCAAATCCGCCGACCGGCTGCTCAGCGTCGACTCGCCGATTGCCGGTGTTGCGCAGTTGCACGAGCATGTGATGCAGAACGACCTGATGAAAATGCAGCAGGTGCCGAGCGTCGAGATCCCGGCTGGCGGCGAAGTCACTTTTGCGCCGATGGCGTATCACGTGATGCTACTGGAACTGAAAGACCGCAGCCTGTTGAGTGACGGCAAGCGTTTCCCGCTGACGATGCATTTCGAGCAGTCCGGTGACGTGACCGTCGAAGTCTCGGTGCAGAAAAAGGCACCGGACGACATGCCAGTGCATGCGCACGCTCAGTAATCCCCAGAGCTGAAGACGCCCATGCGCCCGCTTAGCGTCAGGTCATCCGCACACCGTCGTCAGTCGTCAAGACTGACCCGCGGTAGCTGGATCAGCCTGTTCGCCATGTTGATGATCTTTATCGGCCCGCTGATTTCCCAGTCGATGCCGATGGATCAGCGCGCCTCGGCTGCGATGACAGTATCGATGAGCATGTCGATGGACATGCCCATGGATATGTCGGCGATGGAGCACGCCGGGCACGGTACACAACCCACCGCCGAGCATTGTCCGCCGAAACCTGAGCATCACGCGCTGTGGGAAAAATGCGGCTATTGCAGCCTGCTGTTCAATTGCCCTGCGCTCACCGGTGGCGTGTCATTCACCGCTTTCGACACCCCGCCCTCCACCACATTCACCAGCCCTTCCCCTCGCCTGGGTCATGCCCGGCAAACCTTCTTCCCCGGCGCCCGCACCCGCGCCCCGCCCATCGTCGCGTAAACACTTACCTCGATCTCACGGTTCAGAAGACAGCCAAAGCAACCTGTGGGAGCGAGCTTGTTCGCGAAGAGGGAGTGTCAGCCAACATTAATGTCGTCTGGCGCTCCGCTTTCGCGAGCTTGCTCGCTCCCACAGGGAATGCATCAGCTGCCGGCCGTGTCGTTTACGACTGTCCGATGGAAATTGTCATGTCCAGGTTTTCTGCTGACACACGCTTGAGCGCTGCCCAAGCCACTTTTGCCCTGAACGAATCCCGCATTCGTTTCAGGCACGCCACCGCAATTCTTTGCGGTGCCCTGCTGACCCCCATGGTGCTGGCCGATGAACACGCCGGTCACAGTGAAGAACTGAGCCCGACGGTGATAACCGCCATCGCACCCAGCTCACCGCTGACCATCGTCACCAACCCCAAGGACCCGCGCCAACCGGTGCCGGCCAGCGATGGTGGCGATTACCTGAAGACCATTCCGGGCTTCGCCCTGGTGCGCAACGGTGGCACCAATGGCGATCCAGTGCTGCGCGGCATGTTCGGCTCGCGGCTGAACATCCTCACCAATGGCGGCATGATGCTCGGCGCCTGCCCCGGCCGGATGGATGCACCAACCTCGTACATCTCGCCGGAAACCTACGACAAGCTCACCGTCATCAAAGGCCCTCAAACCGTGCTTTGGGGACCGGGCGCATCCGCCGGCACCATCCTTTTCGACCGTGAGCCAGAAAGCTTCGGCGAACTCGGTACACGGGTGAATGCCAGTGTGCTGGCCGGCTCCAACGGCCGCTTCGACAAAGTGGTGGACGCCGCTGCCGGCGGGCCATTGGGCTACGTGCGGGTGATCGGCAACACCGCGCACTCCGACGACTACCAGGACGGCAACAACGACACCGTGCCGTCACGGTATGACAAATGGAACGGCGACGTGACAGTCGGCTGGACGCCGGACGCCGACACCTTGCTGGAGCTGACGGCCGGCAAGGGTGACGGCGAGGCCCGTTACGCCGGGCGCGGCATGGACGGTTCGCAGTTCAAGCGCGAAAGCCTTGGCCTGCGTTTCGAGAAGTCCAACATCGGCGACGTGCTGGACAAGGTCGAGGCGCAGATCTACTACAACTACGCCGACCACGTGATGGACAACTACACCCTGCGCACGCCCTCCGGCACCGGGATGATGGCCGGGCCCATGGCCTCCAACGTCGACCGCCGCACCCTCGGCGCACGGATCAAGGCGACCTGGCGCTGGGCCGATGTGCAGTTGATCAGCGGCATCGACGCGCAGACCAACGAACACCGCGAACGCAGCGCCATGGGCATCGACACCTATAAGGATCTGCCGCGCGACAAGGACGCCGCTTTCCACAACTACGGTGTGTTCAGCGAACTGACCTGGTACGCCGCCGACCGTGACCGACTGATTACCGGCGCTCGCCTGGACCGTGCTTCGGCCAAGGATTACCGGCAGACCAGCGGCTCCGGAATGATGACCCGCCCCAGCCCGACCGCCGACGACACCCGCGCCGACACCCTGCCGAGCGGCTTCGTCCGCTACGAGCACGACCTGGCCGACAGCCCGACCACGCTGTATGCCGGCCTCGGTCACACGCAGCGTTTCCCGGATTACTGGGAGCTGTTTTCGCCCGACTCGGGGCCTGCCGGATCGGTGAGCGCCTTCGATTCGATCAAGCCTGAAAAAACCACCCAGCTCGACTTCGGCCTGCAATACAAAACCGAGGACCTCGAAGCCTGGGCCTCGGGTTATGTCGGACAGGTGCGTGATTACATCCTGTTCAACTACACGCCCGGAATGATGGGCATGACCTCGCAAGCCGAGAACATCGACGCGCGAATCATGGGCGGCGAACTCGGCGCGGCCTACAAGCTGACCGACAACTGGAAAGTCGACGCGACCCTGGCCTACGCCTGGGGCAAGAACAGCAGCGATGGCAACGCGTTGCCGCAAATGCCACCGCTGGACGCACGCTTCGGCCTGACCTACAGCGAAGACAACTGGAGCGCCGGCGCACTGTGGAGAGTGGTCGCCGCGCAAAACCGTATCGACCAGAACAAGGGCAACGTGGTCGGCAAGGACTTCGACAAGACCGCCGGTTTCGGCGTGTTCTCGCTCAACGGTGCCTACCGCATCAACAAGAACTGGAAGGTCAGCAGCGGCGTCGACAACCTGTTCGGCAAGGCTTACGCCGAGCACTTGAACCTGGCCGGCAACGCAGGTTTCGGCTACCCGGCCAATGACCCGCAAGCCATCAACGAACCGGGGCGCACGCTCTGGACCAAGGTGGACATGAGTTTCTAACAAGAAGAAGTCAAAAGATCGCAGGCTCCTGCACTGGGACGCGTACCCCCTGTAGGAGCTGTCGAGTGAAACGAGGCTGCGATCTTTTACAGACAATTGATTCGCCAAGCGGAGCACAACCGATGAAACAGCCCAAAGTGAATTTCTACAACCTGGCCTGGCGCTGGCATTTCTATGCCGGTCTGTTCGTCGCGCCATTCATGGTGATGCTGGCGCTGACCGGCATCATTTACCTGTTCAAACCGCAACTCGATCCGTTGATGTACGGCAGTCTGCTGAACGTCCCCGCCGGGCATCACAGCGTCCCGGCCGACGACCTGCTCAAGCGGGTGAAAGACGCTTATCCACAAGGAACGATCAAGCAGTACCTGCCACCGGTCAACGCCGAGCGCAGTGCGCAATTTGTCGTGCTCAATGCCGGTAACGAGCTGAATGTGTTCGTCGATCCGTACCACGGCGACATCCTTGGCGAGCAAGACGCCAAGAAGAATCTGCAAGCGGTCGCCCGGGCGATTCATGGCGAGTTGATGATCGGCACGGTCGGTGATCGACTGATCGAACTGGCCACTGGCTGGGGGATCGTGCTGGTGGTTTCCGGGGTGTTTTTGTGGTGGCCGCGAGGTCAGGCCGCCGGCATCTTGTGGCCGCGCCTGAGCAGTCGCGGTCGCGTGCTGTGGCGTGACTTGCATGCCGTCACCGGATTCTGGGGCGCCACGTTTCTGCTGGTCATGCTGCTCAGCGGCATGACCTGGACCGGGTTCTGGGGCAAGCAGTACGCCGGCGTGTGGAACGTCTTCCCGGATGCGATGTGGAATGACATGCCCAAGTCCGACGTCGAGGCGCGCAGCCTCAACACCGCCACTCGCCAGACCGTGCCCTGGGCCATGGAAAACACACCGATGCCCATGTCCGGCGACCACGCCGAACACATGGCCCACGGTGCCGCGCAAGCCGGCCCTGCCGCGCCGACCATCAGCCTGCAAGACGTGCAGAACATCGCCGAGCAGCGCAAGGTCGAACCGGGTTACAGCATCACGTTCCCGACCACGGCCACTGCTGTGTTCACCATCGCGGTGTTCGCCGACGACCCGCGCAACGACGCCACCCTGCATGTCGATCAGTACACCGGCAATGTCCTGGCCGACGTGCGCTGGGAGCATTACGGCACTGTTGCCCGCGCCACGGAAACCGGCGTGATGCTGCATGAAGGCAAGATGTTCGGTGTGTTCAACCAGATCGTCGTGCTGCTGATCTGCCTGATGATTCTGCTCAGTGCCGTCAGTGGCGTGGTGATCTGGTGGAAGCGTCGTCCGCAAGGCAAGCTCGGTGTTCCACCGCTGCGCCACGACCTGCCGAAATGGAAAACCGCAATGGTCATCATGTTCGCACTGGCGGTGGCGTTTCCGCTGGTGGGCGCTTCGCTGGTGGTGGTGTGGTTGCTGGATCGGGGGCTGCGGCGCTTCAACCGGCAAACTGAATCGGCCTCATCTTCATCATGAAACAGTCGAGATGCGCGGATTAGAGGGATCTGTAGACTTTCCGCGCTTATCTCCCGGCCACTTTTAGTGTTACTACATAACACTAATAGACCGCCCGACCCGCAGCCATTGCTGCGGGTTTTCTTTTGAAGAAGTGATTCACCGTCCCGATGAACAAGTACCTCTTGTCCGGTCTTTGCCTGCTCGCCATGAACAACAGCGCCCACGCGCAATCGTTGACGCTGCCCACCGACACCATCACTGCTCAAGCCAATGATGATGAAACCGTCAGCCTGAACACCCCGACCACTGCCGGCTCGCGCCTGAATCTCACGGCGCTGGAAACCCCGGCCAGCGTCGAAAGCCTGACCGGCGAACAGATCCGCGCACGCGGTGATCGCAGCGTCCAGGACGCGGTATCGCGCAGCACTGGTATCAGTCGCACGGGCACACCGGGCGATGGCGGCACCTCATTGTCGGCTCGGGGCTTTACTGGTCAGAGTTCGGTGATGCAGCTATATGACGGCAACCGGATGTACACCGGCATGGGCACCGTGACCTTCCCGGTCGACACCTGGTCGGTGGAGCGCGTCGATGTGCTGCGCGGCCCGGCGTCGGTGTTGTACGGCGAAGGAGCAACCGGCGCGGTGGTCAACGTGATCCCGAAAAAGCCCTTTGAAGGTGAAATCGAAAACCACGTCCGACTCGGCTACGGTTCTTACGACAGCCAGCAACAGGCCTTCGACAGCGGCGGCTCTCTGAACGACACCTTGAGCTACCGCTTGAACCTCAATCGTCTGCGCAGCAATGGCTGGGTCGATCGCGGCGATTCGTCCAGCGACTTCATCAGTGCCGCCCTGCGCTGGCAGGCAACGGACGATCTGGCGTTCACCCTCGCCCACGATTACGGCGACCAGAACCCGATGAACTACTTTGGCACGCCGCTGATCAACGGGCGCTTTAAAGAAAGTCTGCGGGACAAGAACTACAACGTCAGCAACGACAAGCAACATTACAACGATCAATGGACGCGGCTGACCAGCGACTGGCAAATCTCCGAAAACGTCAGTTCGAGCAACGAGCTGTATTACCTCAAGGCCCAGCGCCGCTGGCAGAACGCCGAGAACTACAACTTCGACCGCGACACCCAGCAACTCAGTCGCAGCGGTTACTACAGCATCGGTCACAAACAGGAACAGGTCGGTGATCGTCAGACCTTAACCTTCAAGCACTCGCTGTTCGGCCTCGACAGCCAGACCGTGACCGGTGTCGATTACAACCGCATCCGCTTTCAGCTCGACAGCAACTCGCCGTTCAATGACGTCTTGCCGGACGGTCAACCGATCGATTTGTATCACCCGCAACGTGGCAGTTTTGAAAGCGCCAATCCGTACCGCGAGCAGTTCCAGTCCACCACCAGACAGATGTCGGCCTTCGGCGAAAACCGTACGCAACTGAGCGAGCGCTGGTCCCTGGTGACCGGCGTGCGCCGCGATTACGTGCACGTCGATCGCGACAACCTGGTGGATGGCAGCCAGAGCGACAAGACCCTGACCGGCAACAACTGGAAGGCCGGGCTGGTGTTTGCCGTGACCCCGGACACTTCGTTCTACGGTCAGTACGCCACCAGCACCGACGGTGTCGGCGGGTTGATTTCCCTGAGCCCGAGCCAGCAGCAATATGACCTGGCAACCGTGAAACAGACTGAAATCGGCATGAAGCAGATGTTCTGGGACCAGCGCGGCGAGTGGACGCTGGCAGCCTATCGCATCGTCAAAAAAAAACTGCTGACCGACGATCCGGGCAACCCGACGCTCAAGCAGCAGGTCGGCCAGCAGTCGTCCAACGGCCTGGAAGCCAGCCTCGATCTGCAACTGCCACACGCCTGGCAACTGCAGGCCAACGCGGCCATCGTCAAAGCGAAGTACGACGATTTCGAAGAAGTGGTCGGCGGTGTGCCGGTGTCGCGCAACGGCAATCGCCCGGTGGACGTGCCACGGCGCACGGCGAATCTGTGGCTGAGCAAAGCGATCAACGAGAACCTGAAAGCCGGAGCCGGTGTACGTTATGTCGATGCGCGATATGCAGACATGGCCAACCAGAACGAGCTGCCGGGTTACACCGTGGTTGACGCCACGCTGTCATGGAAGGCGCTGCGAAATACGACGCTGGGGTTGCAGGTGAACAATCTGTTCGATCGCCAGTATGCGCAAAGCCAATACAATGAGGGGCAGCAGTGGATCCTTGGCGAGCCGAGGTCGTTTTTCGTCATCGCTGATTATCAGTTTTAAACCGTGTCGCCCTCATCGCGAGCAGGCTCGCTCCCACAATGGAATGCTATCAACTGTGGGAGCGAGCCTGCTCGCGATGGCGTCATCAGCACCACTGAATATTTCAGAGTAAATGCATGACTTCGCTGAACCTCACCGACCTCGCCTGGACACCGCTGGGCAACGGCCACTGTCATCACCAGTTCCAGCTGCGTGATGCCTCGCTGCACGTGGCCGCGGGTGAGTTCGTCGGGTTGATCGGGCCCAACGGCAGCGGCAAGACCAGTCTGCTGCGATGCGCCTGGCGCTTCAGCAAACCGGAGAGTGGCGAGGTCAAACTCGACCACCACAATGTCTGGAAGCAGTCCTCACGCTGGTGCGCGCAACGCATCGCCGTGGTGTTGCAGGAGTTCCCCGACGCCTTCGGCCTGACCGTCGATGAAGTGGTCGCCATGGGTCGAACGCCGCACAAAGGGTTGTTCGACGGCGACACGCTCGAGGACCGTAACCTCGTGACCCAGGCCCTGGATTCAGTCGGGCTCAAAGGCTTCGAAGAGCATGCCTTCGCCACCCTCTCCGGCGGTGAAAAGCAGCGCGTGATCCTCGCCCGCGCCCTGGCCCAGCAACCGCAATTGCTGATCCTCGACGAGCCGACCAATCACCTCGACCCGCGTTATCAGCTTGAACTGCTGCAACGGGTCAAACGCCTGAAGATCGGCACGCTGGCGAGCATCCACGACCTCAATCTTGCGGCCGCTTTCTGCGACCGACTCTACGTGATCAATCACGGCCGCATCGTTGCCAGCGGCACACCCGAAGAAGTCCTGACCGCCCCACTGCTGCGGGACGTGTTCGGCGTCGAAGCGCTGATCGATGAACACCCTTTGCACGGCTACCCACGAATCACCTGGATAACCCAACCATGACCTTGCGTTCCCTGCTGCGCTCCAGCCTCTCTCTCGCCCTGTTGCTGGGCACCGCCCAGGCGTTTGCCGAGGCCACTCATTACCCGTTGACGATCCAGAGCTGCAACCGCGAAGCGACCTTCAAGCAAGCGCCAAAGCACGCCGTCAGCCACGACATCAACATGACCCAGATGATGCTCGCTCTTGGCCTCAAGCCAAGCATGGCAGGCTACAGCGGCGTCACTGGCTGGAAGTCGGTGACACCCGACATGCAGACCATCCTCGACGGCCTGCCGGAGCTAGCGGCCAAGTACCCGTCGGTGGAAACCCTGCTCAACGCCAACGTCGATTTCTTCTTCGCCGGCTGGGATTACGGCATGCGCGTCGGTGGGGACCTCACGCCGCAAACCCTGCAGCCGTTGGGCATCAACGTCTACGAGCTGACCGAGTCTTGCGCGTTCGTGATGAAACGCCCGCCCGCCAGCCTGGAAGACACGTATAACGACCTGCGCAATCTCGGAAAAATCTTCGACGTGCAGGACCGCGCCAACGCCTTGATCGCCGGGATGCAGGCGCAGGTTGCCGAGGTACGCAAGGACCTGCCGGTGGAAAAACCTCGCGCTTTTCTTTACGACAGCGGCGAAGACCGAGCCATGACGTCCGGCCGCCTCGGCATGCCGCAAGCACTGATCGACGCCGCTGGCGGGCGCAATATTCTGGAGGACGTCGAGTCGAGCTGGACCCGGGTCAACTGGGAGAACGTCGTCGAGCGCAATCCGCAGGTGATCGTGATCGTCGACTACGGCGAAGTCACTGCTGAGCAGAAGGAGCAATTCCTGCTGAACAACAAGGCGCTGCAATCGGTAGACGCGATCAAGAACCAACGCTTCATCGTGATTCCTTATGTGCAGGCCACGCCGGGGATCGATAACGTGCTGGCGGTCGAAACCCTGGCCAAGGGTTTCCACGGCGAATGATCAGCCGTCGCTACGCCTCGTTGCTGATCGCCCTCGGCGCGTTATTGCTGGTGTCGTGCGTGGTGTCGCTGGGCTTCGGCCCGGCGCGGGTGCCGGTGGACGTGGTGTGGCGGATTCTGCTGCACAAGGCGTTTGGCATCGGCGACATGAGCTGGACAGCCGGACAGGAACATATCGTCTGGTTGATTCGCGTACCGCGCATGCTATTGGGTGCGTTGGTGGGCGCCGGGCTGGCGTTGATCGGCGCCGTGCTGCAGGCGGTGACGCGCAATCCGCTGGCAGACCCGCATTTGCTCGGCGTCACTTCCGGCGCGACGTTGGGCGCCGTGATTGTGGTGTTACATGTGGGCGAAATTGCCGGTCTGCTGACCCTGCCGATCGCAGCCTTTATCGGAGCGTTGCTGAGCATGCTGGTGGTGCTGATGATCGCCAATCGCAACGGTCGGCTGGACAGTGATCGGCTGCTGCTGTGCGGGGTGGCGGTGTCGTTCGTGATGATGGCAATCGCCAACCTGCTGCTGTTTCTCGGCGATCACCGCGCCAGTTCGGCGGTGATGTTCTGGATGTTGGGTGGCCTCGGACTGGCACGCTGGGAGTTGCTCGCGGTGCCGGCCGCGAGCGTCTTGCTCGGGTTGGCGTTACTGCTCGGTATGGCCCGACCGTTGAATGCGTTGATGGCCGGTGAACAGACCGCCGTGACCCTCGGCCTCAATGCCCGCACCGTGCGCTTACGGGTGTTCTTGATCGCCTCGCTGATGACCGGCGTGCTGGTGTCCATCAGTGGTTCCATCGGTTTCGTCGGGCTGATGGTGCCGCATATCGCCCGACGATTAGTGGGTGCAGAACACCGACGCTTGCTACCGGTGTGCGTGTTGCTCGGCAGCGTTTTCCTCGTTTGGGTCGACGTTGCCGCCCGCACGCTGATAGCCCCCGAGGACTTGCCTATTGGTGTGGCCACAGCGGCGATTGGCGGGCTTTTTTTCATCGGATTGATGCGAAAGCGTTGAGACGAAACACTGTCGCACCAGGCCCGACATCCGGATTACAGCTCATCCCGAGTGGGTTTATCGGATACGTCGGGGGTTTGTTGACGCGTGATTTTCCAATCCTGTCCAAGACGGCCTGGCTGGTTCCAGTCAGATGCGGTTTTCAGCACTTTTAGCAGGCTAATGTTCGCCAACCTGAAAACAAAGTCTTCGGCCGAAAGCAACTGCCCCGTGAGTAAGAATCTTCCCTCTTGTGCCGTGTGCGTGGGTACGTATTTGAGCAGTGCACCATAACGCGTCGAATAGTAGAACGCGGCAATATCAAACCCTTTGGCTTTCAAGGCATGGGTGTGCGCATAAACCGATGCTGCGGATGCATAGTCCACCTCCTCCGGGACGGCGGGGGTGGTTGCCGACCGGGATAGCTGGTAGCCGGCCATCAGCGTGTAACCGTCAGGAAACTGCGGTGCTTTATTCCTGTGGGTGGTTGAGGCATCACTCGCGGTACGGAAGATTCGATTGATGGCCTCATTGGAAGGACCGGAATCTGCGAGGGGCTCCAGGCCAACGTAGGAATAAGTACCGCGCTTGGTCAGGATCGCGCTGGCACGCAATGTCGATTGATCATCGATACGCGCCGCTCGAAGCTGTGCGTGAAGAGCCGCATCATCGGAATGGTGAAACACGGGCCCCAAAGGCAATACGGGATTACGAGCCCAAAGTTCCTCGTCGGAAATAGCAGGCATGTGCGGCAGCCAGTCGTGCCCCACCTCTCCCGGACAAGACCAGTAGGGACTGGTCACCAGAACGTCCAGATGCCCGGCCACCGCCATGCGCCGAATGTAAGCGGTCAGGCTGAATGAGCCCTGATTGATATCGGTCCAGTCACGTTGTGACTGCTCAAGCGTCGCAAACGGATTGTCCCTTGTCTCGGGCTGGCCAAACTTGTCCAGGGAGAGCACCGGATCGTAGGCGCTGAGTTTGAAACGTAACAAGGCACCATCGGCGCAGGAAAAGTAAATCGGCCGGTACCCTTGGGCGGTGTAGGCAACGGTACGTGCCAGGTTCACGTCGACAGGTGAAAAGAAGTGCCGGTAATCGTCGTCCGTCAAACCCGGCGGCGCTTTTACAGCACTCAGGAATATCCCGCTGGTGACGTAGCGATAAGGTAATGCGCCGGGAAAGACACGTTCATACCCAAACTTTGAATTCAGCGCCGCAATGGGCAGGGTTGCCATGAAGGAACCATCGCGAGCGTTCCTGAGCATGAATCCGAAACTCAGTGCTGAACGACTGCCGACCTGTTCATGAACGAAGCGCGCGGCATCCTGCTCTCGAACATGCACCGGGCTATAGGCCGGCTCCGACACCGCTTTCCTGTCAGCATTCGTGCGAATCGACGTCGTATAAGGTACAAACTCTGTCACCGCACGCGCATGCCCCCACAGCCGACTGCCCACGACAACTTGCAGATAACCGGACTTCGCCAGTTTTTTTACCCAGTCTGTCGGTGACAATGCACCCTGATAGATCTGTTCCTTGATCCAGACCGCACTCAGGTCGCGAACCGTTTTACCCGAGGCACTCAACGCCACGGCAAGGTCGGCGAGGAATCGCTCCCACACCCCGATCCGATAGCGGATGATCGATTCGTCAGGGGCAAACAGGTACTCGTCGAGCGGTTGTTCCCTCCGGGTGAAAGCGGTGTAAACCACATCGACAGACAGCATGTTGAGATACAGCTCTCTATCAGTCATCGACATGACGACGGGTAACGCTCGCGACACCCGTGAGCGATAGCGCGCAACGATACTGCAACCCGCCGGAAACTGGCCGAAGGTGACCGCTTCATCCGGGAAGATCCACTTGATATCAAAATCTTCCTGAGGAATATCGACCGGATTGGTCGCTACAAAAAAGCCGTCAGCGCGCTTCAGAATGAGGCCACCATACGCCCTCGCCTTGCCTTGGGGCATTTGCGAACGTGCATGCAGGGCGGCGTCATCGGCCGTAGGGAAAACCGGGCCCAACGTGCGACGCTCCAGGTACTGGCTTGGCGCCCAGTAGGGGCCGATCAGCCCTTTCCTGTCCCAGCACAGACTGGTGCGCATGACGAGCAATGTACCGCTGTTGGCGACCACCCTGACAAAAGCGGTCGTGGTCAACGTTCCACTGGCCAGGTTGCTTTGAATCTCTTCCAGGCCCATGTTCGGGACGTCGTTGTCGAACAGCTTGGTGCCCTTGCGGGCAATGTATTTCAGCAGGGCGCCGTCCTGAGTCGACACATAGAGAGGAATGGTCGTGTTCCCCTCCATGACCGGACGCCTTTTTGAGTTGTAAACCACAACAAAAAGATCTCGAGGCACAATGAAGTGCTGTGCCAACCAGCGTCTGGATTCGTCTCGTGCATGCTTGACTCGCTGGCGCGAATAAAAATAGGAGTGAGGTACAAATGACTCGGGATATACAGTCTCCCTGGTTCTGGACTCACTGAACAAACTACGCAACGAGTAAAGCTTGTCTCTCCCCCCGCTGACCCGAACCAGTTCGCTGGCAATGTATTCCTCCTTGCCTTGTCGCTTGAGGATGAACCCGAACCAGGTCTGTTCCTCGTCATGTTGTCCCGTGTCTTTGGAATAGCGATCAAGCGCCGCCGCATCGGCTGACTGGAAAATCGCACCAAACGACACCTGCTCCGGTACGTTTCGCTCCCAGGGGCCGAGGACGACAGGCCCCGTGATTTTTCCTCGAGGTCGCCAGCGACCGTTGCTGATGATCACCTGTAAATCACCGGCGGCCGCCGCTTCCACAACGAGCTGCTCCGGTTTGACGGCTCCCGTCTCCAGCCCTCGGGCAAACTCGCCAGGTGGGAGCCCGGTTCCCAGTTGCGCAAGCAAGCTCAACGTGCGCGGCCCCCCGGGGGTGAAACCAATCAGGCTGTCCTCGGCCCCCGAAAGATAGGCAGGCAAATCGCTTCCCAGGCTGTTGCGCAGTTCGTCAACGCTGAACATCAACAAACTGGTCGCTGCATCCTCGGTAGACCATTTCAGCTGCGCAACCTTGGCGGCATCGAGCGTCGAAAGCGCGGGGTGTGAATAGAAACGACTGTGCAAGACGTGGTTGTTGGGGATTACCTGGTGATGGGAGCCGACGCTGAGCGGCTGCTCAGCCAGTTCGCTTATCACAAACCGTTGATCGTTTCGCTGAAGGATATAACCGTAATACCCGCGGTCACGTAGACGACCGACTTGCTCATGGGCAAAACGGGCCGCATCGCTTGCCGACAGAAACGCCCTATCCAATACATTCAGTGGAATCGAGACAGGGTGTTGTAGTTGCTCATCCATAAGTAGTGCTCCAATGAATCATCCGTAATGCCCCACTCTCGCACCGCAAAGTATTCCGAAGGCGGTACATAGTTACTACTTCGCGCGCTCGGCACCACTTGAGCGCATCGCCATGCCCGCGCGCAATTTTGTGCTCGCTCACGGTGCAGCAACTACACTCGCCGCGCGTTCTCCCCCCTCAGGCAAAGCGCTTCGGGTCTTAGGCACAGCCCTTGCTAAAGACCCTTCAGTAGTCCGCATCTGCCAACCAAGAAAAATGTCTAACGTTCATGGAGATCGCACAATGAAGCGTCGCAGCTTGATCAAGGCTTTCACACTTTCGGCAAGCATTGCCGCGATGGGCATGACCTGGACCGTCCAGGCCGCCGAGACCATCAAGGTCGGGATTCTGCATTCGTTGTCCGGCACCATGGCGATTTCCGAGACGTCATTGAAAGACATGGCGTTGATGACCATCGACGAGATCAACGCCAAGGGCGGCGTGAACGGCAAGATGCTCGAACCTGTTGTCGTGGACCCCGCGTCGAACTGGCCGTTGTTCGCTGAAAAGGGTCGCCAGTTGCTGACGCAGGACAAGGTGGCGGTGGTGTTCGGTTGCTGGACGTCGGTATCGCGTAAATCGGTATTGCCGGTGTTTGAAGAACTCAACGGCCTGCTGTTCTACCCGGTGCAATACGAAGGTGAAGAGATGTCGCCGAACGTGTTCTACACCGGCGCCGCGCCGAATCAACAGGCGATCCCGGCGGTGGAATACCTGATGAGCGAAGAAGGCGGCAGCGCCAAGCGTTACTTCCTGCTGGGCACCGACTACGTCTACCCGCGCACCACCAACAAGATCCTGCGCTCGTTCCTGCACTCCAAAGGTGTGGCAGACAAGGACATCGAAGAGGTCTACACCCCGTTCGGCCACAGCGACTATCAAACCATCGTGGCCAACATCAAAAAATTCTCGGCCGGTGGCAAGACTGCCGTCATCTCCACCGTCAACGGCGACTCCAACGTACCGTTCTATAAAGAACTGGCCAACCAGGGCCTGAAGGCTACCGACGTCCCGGTCGTAGCCTTCTCCGTCGGTGAAGAAGAACTGCGCGGCATCGACACCAAGCCGCTGGTGGGCAACCTGGCGGCGTGGAACTACTTCGAGTCGGTCGAGAACCCGACCAACAAGAAGTTCGTCGCTGACTGGAAAGCCTACGCGAAGAAACACAACCTGCCGGGCGCCGACAAAGCGGTGACCAACGACCCGATGGAAGCCACGTACGTCGGCATTCACATGTGGGCGCAAGCGGCCGAGAAAGCCAAGTCCACCGACGTCGACAAAGTCCGCGAGGCCCTCGCCGGCCAGACCTTTGCCGCGCCGTCCGGCTACACCCTGACCATGGACAAGACCAACCACCACCTGCACAAGCCAGTGATGATCGGCGAGATCCAGGCCGATGGTCAGTTCAACGTGGTGTGGCAGACCGAAGGGCCGATCCGCGCCCAACCGTGGAGCCCGTTCATCTCGGGTAACGACAAGAAGCCGGATTATGCGGTGAAGAGCAACTAAGCCCACTGGATGTCGAGCCTGGGCATGGAGCGCGGGCCGACACAACTCCTGTGGGAGCGAGCCTGCTCGCGATGGGGCCACGACAGTCGACATTGATGGTGAATATCAGTCCGCTATCGCGAGCAGGCTCGCTCCCACATTAAGTCCGCGCAAGGCCAATGACATGCCCACTGCCCTTTACCGTCTATTCCTTGCCATCGCGTTGCTGTTGCCGATGGCCGCCCATGCCGGTGACGCCGAAGACTTCGTCGCGGCCAATCCCGTGCAGCAGGCCAGGCTTCTGGAAACCTGGGCCGCGCAGCCCGATCCGGCCCGTGTCGAACTGATCAACGCCCTGCAACAAGGCGAATTGACCATCGACGGCCAACCGAAAACCCTGCGCCTGAACAACCGCCTGCGGGGTCTGATCGACACCGCTCTGGCCAGCCACCAATTGCTCGCCGCCGACGCCAGAATCCGTCTGGCCGCCGCGCAACAATTGCAGAAAAGCGCCAAACCCGCGCAGCTGAAATTCCTCGACCAGCAACTGGCGGGCGAAAAAGATGAAAGCGTTCACGCGGCTTTGAGCCTGGCGCTGGCCAATCTGCAACTGGTGGACACCGACCCGGCCGTGCGCCTCGCCGCCGTGCGTCTGCTGGGTGAAACCGGCGACCCGTTGGCTCGCACCCGCCTCGAAAGCCTGCTGGAACCGGGTATCGAAGCCGATGCGGGCGTGCGTACCGCCGCCGAAACCAGCCTGGCCCAGGTCAAACGTAAACTGCTGATCGGCGAGATCCTCGGTCAGGCCTTCAGCGGCATGTCCCTCGGTTCGATCCTGCTGCTCGCCGCCTTGGGACTGGCGATCACCTTCGGCCTGCTCGGTGTGATCAACATGGCCCACGGCGAGATGCTGATGCTTGGTGCTTACTCGACTTACGTCGTGCAGTTGATGTTCCAGCGCTTCGCCCCGCAAGCCATCGAGTTTTATCCACTGATCGCGTTGCCGGTGGCATTTTTCGTCACCGCGGCGATCGGCATGGCGCTGGAACGCACGGTGATTCGTCACCTCTATGGCCGTCCATTGGAAACCCTGCTCGCCACGTGGGGCATCAGCCTCATGCTGATTCAGCTTGTCCGGTTGCTGTTCGGCGCACAGAACGTCGAAGTGGCCAACCCGGCGTGGTTGTCGGGCGGGATTCAGGTGCTGCCCAACCTTGTGCTGCCGTACAACCGCATCGTGATCATCGCCTTCGCCTTGTTTGTGGTGGTGCTGACCTGGCTGCTGCTGAACAAAACGCGCCTGGGTTTGAACGTGCGCGCCGTCACCCAAAACCGCAACATGGCCGCCTGCTGCGGCGTGCCTACCGGGCGTGTCGACATGCTCGCCTTCGGCCTCGGTTCCGGCATTGCCGGCCTTGGCGGTGTGGCCCTCAGCCAGATCGGCAACGTCGGCCCGGACCTCGGCCAGAGCTACATCATCGACTCGTTCCTGGTGGTGGTCCTCGGCGGTGTCGGTCAGTTGGCCGGTAGCGTGCTGGCGGCCTTCGGTTTAGGCATCGCCAACAAGATTCTCGAACCGCAGATCGGTGCCGTGCTCGGCAAGATCCTGATCCTCGCGCTGATCATTCTGTTCATCCAGAAACGTCCGCAAGGCCTCTTCGCACTGAAAGGACGGGTGATCGACTGATGAACCAGCCTCTGATGCTCACGGCCACCCAAAAGGCCGGCGCCAAAGTCACGATCGCCGTTGGCGCGGTGATCCTCGTTCTGTTGCTGGCATTGCCTCTGCTGTCGCTGTTGTCGCCCGAGAGCACGTTGCATGTCTCGGCTTATACGCTGACGCTGGTGGGCAAGATTCTCTGCTACGCCATCGTCGCCCTGGCGCTGGATCTGGTCTGGGGTTACGCCGGGCTACTGTCCCTCGGCCACGGCCTGTTCTTCGCCCTCGGCGGTTACGCCATGGGCATGTACCTGATGCGCCAGGCCTCGGGTGATGGCCTGCCAGCGTTCATGACGTTCCTGTCGTGGACCGAATTGCCGTGGTACTGGACCGGCACCAGCAGCTTCCTCTGGTCGATGTGCCTGGTGGTATTGGCGCCTGGGTTATTGGCGCTGGTGTTCGGCTTCTTCGCCTTCCGTTCGCGGATCAAGGGCGTGTATTTCTCGATCATGACCCAGGCCCTGACCTTCGCCGGAATGCTCCTGTTCTTCCGCAACGAAACCGGGTTTGGCGGCAACAACGGCTTCACCAACTTCCGTACTATTCTCGGTTTCGGCATCACTGAACCGGGCACCCGCGCGGTGTTGTTTTTCGCCACGGTGGTGTTGCTGGTAGCGAGTCTGTTCATCGGCTGGCGCCTGGCGCAGAGCAAGTTCGGCCGGGTGCTGACCGCCCTGCGGGATGCGGAAAACCGCCTGATGTTCTGCGGTTACGACCCGCGTGGCTTCAAGCTGTTTGTCTGGGTGTTGAGCGCTGTGCTGTGCGGCTTGGCGGGTGCGCTGTACGTACCGCAAGTCGGCATCATCAACCCGAGTGAAATGTCGCCGACCAACTCCATCGAGGCCGCAGTCTGGGTGGCGCTGGGTGGTCGCGGCACGCTGATCGGTCCGCTGCTCGGCGCCGGCGTGGTCAACGGCATGAAGAGCTGGTTCACCGTGGCGTTCCCGGAATACTGGCTGTTCTTCCTCGGCGCGCTGTTCATTGTCGTGACGTTGTACCTGCCCAAAGGCGTGATTGGTCTGCTGAAAAAAAGGGGTGAACAATGAGAGTGACTGCGACGGCTGAATTCATGCTCGAACCGGCCTTCTTCCCGCCGCTGGAGCCCAACAGGGACGCCGGCAGCAGTCGCGACGCGATTGGCCTCGGCCAACGCGTCGGCCCCGGCCTGAACACCCGCCATGGCACCATCCTGACCCTGGAAGACATCAGCGTCAGCTTCGATGGCTTCAAGGCGCTGAACGCGCTGAACCTGTACATCGGCGTCGGCGAATTGCGCTGCATCATCGGCCCCAACGGCGCGGGCAAGACCACGCTGATGGACGTGATCACCGGCAAGACCCGGCCCAGCCACGGCAAGGCCTGGTTCGGTGAAACCCTCGACTTGACGCAGATGAGTGAAGTGCAAATCGCTCAGGCAGGGATCGGGCGAAAATTCCAGAAGCCAACCGTGTTCGAGGCGTTAAGCGTGTTCGAGAACCTGGAATTGGCGCAGAAAACCGACAAGTCAGTGTGGGCCAGCCTGCGGGCCCGGCTCAGTGGCGAACAGCACGATCGCATCAGCGAGGTGCTGGAAACCATTCGCCTGACACCCTCGGTCAACCGGCCGGCGGGTTTGCTGTCCCACGGTCAGAAGCAGTTTCTGGAAATCGGCATGTTGCTGATGCAGGACCCGCAATTGCTGTTGCTCGACGAACCGGTAGCGGGCATGACCGACGCCGAAACCGAGTTCACCGCTGAGTTGTTCAAGAGCCTCGCCGGCAAACATTCGCTGATGGTGGTGGAACACGACATGGGGTTTGTCGGCTCCATTGCCGACCATGTCACGGTGTTGCACCAGGGCAGCGTGCTGGCCGAAGGATCGCTGGAACAGGTGCAGGACAACGAGCGTGTGATCGAAGTCTACCTCGGGCGGTAGCCGTTCTCCCTGTAGGAGCTGTCGAGTGAAACGAGGCTGCGATCTTTTGATCTTGATCTTTCCTGGCATCGCCGAAGATCAAAAGATCGCAGCCTCGTTTCACTCGACAGCTCCTACAGAGGTGGGTCAAGGGTGGGTCAAGCGGGTTGTGTGAGACAGAAGGAATTTGAACATGCTGCAAGTCGACAAGCTGCACCAGTACTACGGCGGTAGCCACATCCTGCGGGGCCTGACGTTTGACGTGAAGGTCGGTGAAGTCACTTGCCTGCTCGGGCGCAACGGTGTGGGCAAGACCACCCTGCTCAAATGCCTGATGGGGTTGCTGCCGGCCAAAGAGGGCGCGGTGAACTGGGAAGGCAAACCGATCACCACGTTCAAGCCGCACCAACGGGTTCATGCGGGGATCGCTTATGTGCCCCAAGGCCGGGAAATCTTCGGCCGGTTGACCGTGGAAGAAAACCTGCTGATGGGCCTGTCGCGGTTTCCCGGCTCCGAAGCCAGGGAAGTCCCGGCATTTATCTACGAGCTGTTCCCGGTGCTGTTGCAAATGAAACAACGGCGCGGTGGTGACTTGTCCGGTGGCCAACAGCAGCAATTGGCGATTGGCCGGGCGCTGGCCAGCCGCCCAAGGTTGTTGATTCTCGACGAGCCTACCGAAGGCATCCAGCCGTCGGTGATCAAGGAAATCGGTGCGGTGATCAAGAAACTCGCGGCCCGTGGTGACATGGCGATTCTGCTGGTGGAGCAGTTCTACGATTTCGCCGCCGAACTGGCCGACCAATACCTGGTGATGTCTCGCGGTGAGATCGTGCAGCAGGGCCGCGGAGAAAATATGGAAGCCGAGGGTGTACGCGGTCTGGTTACGATCTAATCTGCAGCGTCCTGACGAAAATTAGAAACCATGAATTTACCTGCCCCCACTGCTCTGTTTACCCCAAGCTGGCACGCTGAGCTGGAACTCGGCTACGCCCGTTTCGGCGACAGTACGCGCCCGGTCCAACGTCGGCATAAAGGCCCGCTGCGGGTGCAAAAGCACCTGTATGCCGAAGGGCCTGAGGTTTGCCAGCACATCATCGTTCACCCGCCAGGCGGGATTGCCGGTGGTGACCGGCTGGACATCTCGGCCAGCGTCGGCCGCGATGCCTGGGCGCAAATCACCAGCCCCGGCGCGGCCAAGTGGTATCGCGCGGCCGGGCCCGCCTATCAGCAGCTGGACTTGAAAGTGGCGAGCGGTGCGACACTGGAATGGCTGCCACAAGAGACGATCATTTTCAGCGCCGCCCAGGCAGAACTCAGCACGTCCATCGACCTTGAAGGCGATGCGCGGCTGTTCTACTGGGATGTGGTCGCCCTGGGTCGCCCGGCCAGCGGCGAACGTTTCGACCTTGGGCATTTTCAGGCGCAGCTGGATATCCGCCGCGACGGCCAGTTGCTCTGGCACGAACGCCAGCGCATTGTCGGGGGTGATGGTTTGCTGGATTCGCCGATCGGGCTGGACGGACAGCCGGTGTTTGCGACCTTGCTGGTGACTGGCGAGATCGACAGTGATTTGCTGGAGCGTTGCCGTTCGCTGACCCATGATGTGCGCGGGGATCTGACGCAATTGCCTGGGCTTTTGGTTGCTCGCTGCCTGGCCAGTGAAGCGCTGCTGGCGCGAGGTTGGTTGATTGATTTGTGGCGGTTGCTGAGGCCTGCTTTGCTCGGTCGCGAAGCCGTCCCACCGCGAATATGGGCCACCTGAACACCTGCCCCCTGTAGGACTGTAGGACTGCAGGACTGCAGGACTGCAGGACTGTAGGACTGTAGGAGCTGTCGAGTGGAACGAGGCTGCGATCTTTTGATCTTCAGCGATGCCCGGGAAAGATCAAAAGATCGCAGCCTCGTTCCACTCGACAGCTCCTACACAGCTCCTACAAAGGGAGCAAGACATTAGATTTTCATTCTGCCAAAAATGGATTCCAACGATGGACCTGACCCCACGCGAAAAAGACAAGCTGCTGATCTTCACCGCCGGCCTCGTCGCCGAGCGGCGTTTGGCGCGCGGCGTGAAACTCAATTACCCGGAAGCAATGGCCTACATTTCTGCAGCGCTGCTCGAAGGCGCCCGTGATGGCCGGACCGTGGCCGAGTTGATGCATTTCGGCACCACCCTGCTCAGCCGCGAACAAGTGATGGAAGGAATCCCGGAAATGATCCCGGAGATCCAGGTCGAGGCCACGTTCCCCGACGGCACCAAACTGGTCACCGTTCACCAACCGATCGCCTGAGGCCACGCCATGACTTACGAGATCCGCGATGCAGTGCACGCCGACCTGCCGGCGATCCGCGACATCTACAACGACGCCGTGCGGAACACCACGGCGATCTGGAACGAACAGGCCGTGGACCTGGGCAACCGCCAGGCCTGGTTCAGCGCCCGGCAATCCCAGGGTTATCCGATTCTGGTGATCGTTGACGGCGACAACACGGTGCTGGGCTACGCTTCATTCGGTGACTGGCGCCCGTTCGACGGTTTCCGCCATACCGTGGAGCACTCGGTTTACGTGCGCAGTGACCAGCGAGGCAATGGTCTCGGCCCGCAACTGATGGACGTGCTGATCGAACGCGCCAAAGGCTGCGACAAGCATGTCATGGTCGCGGCCATCGAAAGCGGAAACGCCGCTTCCATTCGCCTGCATGAACGAACCGGTTTCGTGACCACCGGTCAGATGCCCCAGGTGGGCACCAAGTTTGGCCGCTGGCTCGACCTGACCTTCATGCAACTGACCCTCAATCCTGGTGCGGAGCCACCGACCGCCAGCAAGGAGTAACGCCCGATGAACGCCGCCCAATTGCGACGCGTCAATGTTGAAAGCTTTGCGCACTATCGTCAGGGTTTGATTGATCTGCTGCTCGACGCCGTCGGCTATGGCGCCAGCGTCGGGTTCATGGCCGATCTGGACGCGACCCAGGCCCGCGCCTATTTCGATGAAGTCCAGGCCAATCTGAACAAAGGCAACGTGCTGCTGTGGGTGGTGGTCAAGGACGAGCAAGTGCAGGCCAGCGTGCAACTGACCCTGTGCCAGAAAGCCAACGGGCTGAACCGCGCCGAAGTGCAGAAACTGCTGGTGCGCGAACACGCTCGTCGTCGGGGTCTGGGGCAACAGTTGATGAGCGCTCTGGAACAAGCCGCCCTTCAGCACAAGCGCGGCATGCTCTACCTCGACACCGAAGCCGGCTCCCCTGCCGAGGACTTCTACAAAGCCCTGGGTTACACCAAGGCAGGTGAAATCCCCGACTACGCCTGCGACCCGAGCGGCCGGTACAAACCGACGGCTCTCTACTACAAGATTCTCCAAGGAGCCCATTGATGATTCCCGGTGAATACCAGATCCAGTCCGGCGACATCGAACTCAACGTTGGCCGCCGCACCCTCAGCCTGAAGGTGGCCAACAGCGGTGACCGACCGATCCAGGTCGGCTCGCACTACCACTTTTTCGAAAGCAACGATGCCCTGACCTTCGACCGCGCCGCCAGCCGCGGCATGCGCCTGAACATTCCCGCCGGCACCGCCGTGCGCTTCGAGCCGGGGCAGAGCCGCGAGGTCGAGCTGGTCGACCTGGCCGGGCATCGTCGGGTGTTCGGGTTTGCCGGCAGGATCATGGGTGATCTCGACTGATCTGCGGTGCTTTCAAAAGATCGCAGCCTCGTTTCACTCGACAGTTCCTACAGAGGCCGAGAGCAACCGGGCCTTGCGTGAACACCTGTAGGAGCTGTCGAGCGCAGCGAGGCTGCGATAGCGAGCGACGCGAGCGGTCTCAAAAACAATTGAATCCCAAGGCAAGCCCATGAAAATCTCAAGACAAGCCTACGCCGACATGTTCGGCCCCACCGTCGGTGACAAGGTCCGCCTGGCCGATACCGAGCTGTGGATCGAAGTCGAAAAAGACTTCACCACCTATGGCGAAGAAGTGAAATTCGGCGGCGGCAAAGTCATCCGTGACGGCCAGGGTCAGAGCCAGTTACTGGCTGCAGAAGTGGTCGACACGTTGATCACCAACGCGCTGATCATCGACCACTGGGGCATCGTCAAGGCTGACGTTGGCCTCAAGGACGGTCGCATCGCCGCCATCGGCAAGGCCGGCAACCCGGACATCCAGCCCGACGTAACCATCGCGGTGGGCGCCAGTACCGAAGTCATCGCCGGTGAAGGCATGATCCTCACCGCCGGCGGCATCGACACGCACATCCACTTCATCTGCCCGCAGCAGATCGAAGAAGCGCTGATGAGCGGCGTCACCACCATGATCGGCGGCGGCACCGGACCGGCCACCGGCACCAACGCGACCACCTGCACCTCCGGACCGTGGCACCTGGCACGCATGCTTCAGGCCGCCGATGCCTTCCCGATGAACATCGGTTTCACCGGCAAGGGCAACGCCAGCCTGCCGGAGCCGCTGATCGAACAGGTCAAGGCCGGCGCCATCGGCCTCAAGCTGCACGAAGACTGGGGCACCACGCCGGCGAGCATCGACAACTGCCTGACCGTCGCCGATCAATACGACGTACAAGTGGCGATCCACACCGACACCCTCAACGAGTCCGGCTTCGTCGAAACCACCCTCGCCGCCTTCAAGGGCCGCACCATCCACACCTACCACACCGAAGGCGCGGGGGGCGGACATGCCCCGGACATCATCAAGGCCTGCGGGTTTGCCAACGTGCTGCCGAGCTCGACCAACCCGACGCGGCCGTTCACCCGCAACACCATCGACGAACACCTGGACATGCTGATGGTCTGCCACCACCTGGACCCGAGCATTGCCGAAGACGTGGCCTTCGCCGAAAGCCGCATTCGTCGCGAAACCATTGCCGCCGAAGACATCCTGCACGACCTCGGCGCGTTCTCGATGATCAGCTCCGACAGCCAGGCCATGGGCCGCGTCGGTGAAGTCATCACCCGCACCTGGCAGACCGCCGACAAGATGAAAAAACAGCGCGGCCCGTTGCCTGGTGATGGAGAAGGTAACGACAACTTCCGCGCCAAACGCTACATCGCCAAATACACGATCAATCCGGCAATCACCCACGGCATCAGCCATGAAGTGGGTTCGGTCGAAGTGGGTAAATGGGCCGATCTGGTGCTCTGGCGCCCGGCGTTTTTCGGGGTCAAACCGACCCTGATTCTCAAGGGTGGCGCCATCGCGGCCAGCCTGATGGGCGACGCCAATGCCTCGATCCCGACGCCGCAACCGGTGCATTACCGTCCGATGTTTGCCAGTTATGGAGGCTCGCTGCACGCCACCAGCCTGACCTTTATCAGTCAGGCTGCGCAGGAAGCCGGCCTTCCTGAAGCCCTGGGTTTGAAGAAGAAAATCGCTGTGGTCAAAGGTTGTCGCGAGGTGCAGAAAACCGACCTGATTCACAACGACTATCTGCCAGACATCGACGTCGATCCGCAGACGTATCAGGTCAAGGCTGACGGCGTTTTGCTGTGGTGTGAGCCGGCGGATGTGTTGCCAATGGCTCAGCGTTACTTCCTGTTTTGATCGGCTGAGCGGTATAAAAAAGGCCTGGATGCTTGCGCAGATCCAGGCCTTTGTTCATCGGTTGTCAGGTCAGAGCGGGTGCTTGGTCAACTCCTCACGAGTGAGTTTCTCGATCAGTGCGGACTCTTCGATCTGGAGCTGGGCATCCAGGTCTTCGGACTGCGTCTTGTATTGTTCTTCTGTTACTTGTCCTGCCTGCTGGCTTTCACGCAGACTGGCGAGGCGATCCTGGTAGGGTTCGCGCTGTGCTTCGAATTGCGGGCGGTACTTGTTCGTCAAAAAGTCCTTCCAGAAATCTTTTGCTACCAGCGACTGAAACTCTTCCGGTGAGTTATCCAGTGCCACCACTTTTGCATACGCCTCATCCAGCATTGCCTGCGTGACGTTGGCAATGCGAGTGAATCGGGCTTGGCGAGGCTGCCCCGGCAAATCGAGCCGATCCTTGAGGCCGATGCGGTAGGCCAGTTTGATTTCGACATCTTCCAGTGTATTAAGCCAAAGTGCTCTTTGGGCCTGCGTTAAACCGGGTCTGTTATTGATTTCGGCGGTGCGGCTCTCAATTTCGGCCAACGCAATTTTCTCGACCTCGTCCAGCCGGAACAATCCTCGGGACAATTTCAGCAACGCCGTACTTTGTTCCCCGTCCATGGCCAGCGTTCGGGCCCTGTACACCATCGCCATGATTTCCAGATTGCTGAATGACAAGGCTGCACGGTCACAACAGGCCGGCCGCCCGGCCCACTCAAACATCTCCCCGCGCAATGCTTCGGACTCGGGGTTGGCTTCAGTGATGGTGTCGATGACCTCCCACACGCGGCTCTGAAGATCTTCCTGGCCGACACCAGTGTTTTCGAGGTCATTGAGCACACGGGAAAATCCATGGGAACCCTCCTGTGCGAACAGTGACTGCCATTGGGTCTGCCTGGCCAGGAGCTGGTCAGCGGGCAGGTCTTTGGTCCAACGCTGAAGCGCTATTTGTTCCTGCCCTCCCAATATCACACGATCTACAGATGCCGCCGGAGCTTGATACTCGAAAGCGCCCGGTCGTCTCTGCCCCCACAGATCCGGACGTTCGCGCTCGATCCGGCTCCAATAATCGCGCAGCTGTTGCTGGACGACCTCAGACAAGGGATTGCCACCAATGTAGGTAAAGCCGTTGAGGCGCGCCACGTTCTCCAATTGCTCGGCAGGTGGGGCGATCACCGATTCCGGAATCGTCGTAATCTGGTTGTTTCTAAGGTCGATAGCGTCCAGCAACGGCTGCTCACCCAAGCCGACTGGCCAGGTATCAACACTGATCGTGTTCAAAGAAAGCGAACGCATATCCGTGATTTGGCTGAAATCCGGCAGCATACCCAGAGGGTTGAAAGACAGGCTCAACGCCCTGAGTGTTGTCCGCCCGGCCAACAGCTGAGCAGTCTCGGCTGTTAGTCGAATGCGGTTTCTCTGGAGAAACAAACGGGTCAACCCATGCATTTCACCCAGCGCGGGAGGGATCGCTGTTAACTGGTTACTCGACAGGTCCAGCCAGCGCACGCCTCTGAAATGCGTAAGGAATCCCTCCGGCGAAACGCTCAGGCCCATGTTGTTGAGTTTGAGCGAACCCACATGACTGAAGTCGGCCTCAAGGTCCGGCACGCTGTCCAGCGTCTGGCCAGTCAAGTCGAGTTCAAAGCCTATCGGGCGACCATCAACCGCATTTCGTTGCGGCGTTTGCCGTCTCCAGCAACGACGAATCTGCTCGGCAGCTTGGTACCTGTCTTCCAGATGGGAGAAGTCCTGCCTCTGGCCAGCCCGCACGTAGCGTTGGCGCGCGCCGCCTCCCGAAAACGCCCAGGCCGATAACTGCCGATTCAACGTTTCATACTCACGCTCAAGGCGAGTCAGCTCGACCTCAGCCGCGTTCCCATGGGTTTGCAGAAATTCCGCCACCTCAAACTCGTCGAAGCCGGGGTACAGCTGGCGAATTCTGGCACTCATCGAGTCCTGAACCTTGAATGCACCCGGAAGACTTCCCTCCAGCAATTCAGGCCTTAGCGTTTGCAGTTGTTCGCGATACGCCTTGAGCTGCTGCCAACCCTGGGGAGTAAAAGGGTTATCTTCCAGGAGGGTGACCCGCATGACTTTGGCGTTCACTTCGAGCTGATCATCCGCCACAGAAAGCATCGCACGGGGCACTTCGGTCAACTCGTTTTCGCGCAAATCCAGCAGCTGCAGGTCAGGCAGATTTTCCGTGCCCGCCGGCCATTGGTCTATGCCTGTACCACTGAGGTTGATCTTCTTCAGTCGCGTCATCGTGCTGAAGTCCGGTGCAATACCCAGCGGATTTTTCAGCAGGTCGAGTTCCTCAAGAGCACTCAATTTACCGAGCATTGCAGCATTGTGTTCGTTAAATCGAATCCGGCTCGCGCGCAAGTTCAGGTGAGTCAGACTCTTCATTTCACCGATCGCCTCTGGCAGTTCGCTAAGCAGAACCATCGACTTCAAGCTCAAGCTCTTGAGACCGGTGAATCCTTTGAGAAAGGCGTTGAGGTTGGTCACGTGTGAACCGGTCAGCGCGAGCGTATCGACATGACTGAATTGGGCACTCAACACCGGCAGATCTATGGGGGAGTCGATGGCGAGTGTCGAGCCACTCTGCCGCTTCCAGCAACGCTTGATCTTGCTGGCTATCTGACTCTCGCGCCCACCCGGGATTCGCCCAGCAACAGAGGGGCTGCTTTCGGCTGTAACACGGGCTTGAACCCAGGTGTTCAACTCGTTTTTGAGGATGGCGTACTCAGCTTCACGTCGAGTCAGTCCGCCGCGGACATCCTCGCCCAATGAGCGCAGGAAGGCTTCGACCTCGACCTCGCTGAAGTCGGGATACAGCTTGAGCACCCGCGCCTGGGACGTTCGAAAGAAGTTGGCCACCCTGGAGGGACCAACGCCGCCGAGCAGTTTCATGCCCGGCTCGACACTCGGCCTGAGCAATCGGTGCTTCTGCAGAACGGCCCTGAATTGATCCCGCGGCAACGGCGCCTGCTGCACCGTCAGTTTCAATCGTTCAGCGTCTTCGAGGGTGAAGCCTATTGCCTGCCGCTCTTCTGCCGTCAAGGCCTGTAAGACAGACGAGTAGAGACTTGCAGAAGGCGATTGAGCAAACCGGGTGTTTTCATCAACCACCAGCACCGCACGTGCCGGTGTCTGCGACGTACCGATTGCGTCCAGCAATTTGCCTTGCGGTCCATATTCGCGCAGCTCGAAGCGCACGTCCTTCGGCCAGCCTGGCAGCGCGCCAAGACTTCTAAGGGCCAAGCGTTCACTGTCGATGCCGGATGAAGTCTCGATATAGAGGCCTTCATAGGCATGGGCCACACGCAGCTCCTGGCGCGCCGTTTCTGCCTGCTCGTAAATGCCGTGAGGCAAAGGCCCGGAGTCGCCCAAAGCCAACAGATCTTCTTGCGTCGCGCCCTTCAGGATCTGCTCCACGACAACGCTGGGCAATTGCGGGAAAAATACTTTGATCCGCTCCGCGGAGCTGCCGACACTGACATCTTGCTCTCGGTACAGCGACTCGAACAATGAGCGCTTCCTGTTCTGCACAGCGCGAGCGATTTCCTTGCGCAGCTCAACGGCTCGTTGCTCCAGCGTCAAATCCGCCGTCCCCGGAACGCCTGCGATATTGATCTTTTGCGCCTTGAACATGTCCAGCAACGAGGTGAGTACAGCGCCTTTTGCCACGTCCTGATCACTCACGACGAACGTCAATCTGCGTGTTGGTTCGGTCCCCATTACAGGATCTTCCCAGATAAGCCTTGCCCTGCTGTCCAGGACTTTGATCGGGGGTGTAGCGGGTAACAGTTCCTGACTGCGCATAACCCTGAACTGCATACGCAAATCAGCCTTTGCGTAGACCCCAGGGTCATTGCTGCCGATCTGTTCGCTGAACGTTTCAATGTCCCGGTCAATCCGAAAGCGCGTGAGGGAATCGGACAGCTGCGCCGCTGGCGGCTGTTGTTCGACATGCAGCCGACGCAGTTGATCGGGCTCCACACCACTGGTGATCCGCGCCTGCTCCAACTGCGAATCGGTGAACGCCTGCGCGCGATAGCCCAGGCGTCGCATCAGGATCGGTCCGTCCCAACTCAAGGGCTCTTCGGCCTCATGGGTCCAGGCGCCGGCACCGTTATGCTCCAGTCGCGGTGCAAACCCATCTGCACGGCTTGCGTGCTGGATACGATATTGCCCGTCGTGCGGATCCTGCCTGACAACAAAACGATCATCTTCCAGCGGCAGGATATCCTGACCTTTGTAACGGTGCAGGCCCAACGCGTCTGGCTTTGAATTCGCCGGCAGCTGGATTGGAGCTTTGTAAGGCCCGAGGTCAGGTTTCCACAGTCTTTGCTCCCCCGTTGGCAAAGTGACCGGCTGCAACCCCTCGACAAAAGGATCGGGCTTGATGGCCGTCAGCTTGCCAACTCCTTTTCCTGCGCCATGCAGGACCGCAATCAGTGCAAGGTTTTCTGCAACGTCAGTCAGGTGCGCCAAAGCAGCCCGGTGATCGCCCTCGCTCCATTCGATCACCCCCTCGAACGTCTCGCTCAAGATCTGGCCGGCCATGACGCCAATCATGACCTCGCCCAGCACCGGTACAAACATCGAAACGCCGTTCAATACCAGCATGCCGATTTCCATCAACACAGCGATTTTCCGCGCCCGGACCGTGGCATCCACATCGGCGGTGGGAACCGCGTAATGACGGGCATCAGCGATGATCTTGTCACGGCTCTTCTCGTAGAGCTCCACCCATAGATCACCATTGGGTCCCCACAACCCTCGTTGGGCAAAACTGGAGGTACGAATGTAAGGGGCTTCGACCGGCTCCTGTTTGGGTGGTTGCTCCGGTGGCAGTTCTTTGGGTGTGACAAACACAGAAAGCGGATTGAGCACCTCAAGCCCTTTTATCCAGGGAGATCGCAGAGCGGCCAGCGGATCCGCCAGTGCGTCGGCCGCCTTGCGGGTGAACTGACTGAAGTAGTACGGGTGATCGGCATAGGCCACAAACTGGCTGAAAAACTGTTGATACGCAGTCGGACTGCCGTCCTTGGGTTTCGAAGCATCGGTGGCCATGAACTGGCGTTTGAGTTCCTCATCCATCGCCCGACCCTTGTAGCGTTTCAGCGGATGCTCCGGATCATGGGGAACGTAAAGAACCATTTCATCGGAGTACTTATACTTTTCTCCGATCAGAAACAGGACGCAGCCCGTCATCTTTTTCTTCATCAACCCCAGGTCACGAAACCACACCGGTTTGCCGTCAACCTCGGGATTCATTTCCCCGCCGATGACCGACAGGATCATTGCGTAGTCCTTCGGTTCGATGTCCTTTTTCAACAAGGCCATTTCGGCGGCAGCGAGCATCGCGTCTTTCTGGCTGGTCACAAACCGCTGCCTCAGGAACGCTTCTGCGACCGGGTTTTCAGGTTGTAAAAAGTCCTTCAGATAAGCCTGATACTTGGCACCGATGTCCAGCTCCCGACACAGTTTCAAAAACTGCACCACAGTCAAAGAGGTGGTCACCTTATTGAGTTGGCCCGGTGTCGATTCGGTAACGAAGCCTGATGAGGAGTGAAAGTGGCCGGCGGCACACTCATCCTCTTCGAAATTGTGTAGCGCGGCTTGCAGCAGAGGCAACTTCAACACCTCGAACGTGTTGACCTCCACTTCGAAAATGCCCAGTTCCAAGGGCTTCTTCAGTTGAAGGAATGTTTTGCCGACGTCCAGCGCCACAGCGAATTGATCCTTGAGTGCCTTGACCAGCAAGGGCGCGGCGAAGGCGTTGATGTCCTGCATCCTTGACATGGTTTTATCAAGCAGGCTCTGGGACGCCACACTTGCTTCAAAACTCGCATTCAGAACCTGCCGCTGCGTCCGGGATGCGGCCAGATACCAGTCAGGAAGAATGATCGGTGCATTTTTTACTGCCTCTCGACGTTCAGGCGAGGCGTTCACCAGCCAGGCCGGAATGGACTGGGCAATGAACTCGGCGTGGGCACTTTGTTGATCGGCAGCGGGTGATTGCACCGCCGTTTCTTTAGGGCTTTCGTGTTTATTTCTCAAGGTACATATCCTTATGTACGACTCATTGGGCCGGCACGAAGATTGTGAGTCTTCGTGCCGGAGTAACAATCAGGGTTTAACGGTAAAGGGGATTTCAACCCGTTGCAGTTTTGCCCGATCCATCGCTTGCCGGGTCAGCGTTTTGAGTAATGCCAGCCTCTCGGCATTGAGCAGATTCATTTCGGTGTCGTACTCGTCGGCGGTCATGATGCGTCCGGGGGCGAACTCGCTTTCCGGTTTGCCAAGCTCTGCCGCGAGTACCCTGATCTCTTCTTTCAGTTGCGCTTTTTCCTGCACGGAAAGAGACGCGGTAGCCCGTTCTTCAAGGGCCTGGAAAAACTCCGTCGTCGCATCGAGCCGGCGCTTGATAGCCTTGAATGCACGACGATTGGAACCCCGAATGTAAGATTCCCAAAAGGGCTGCTCGACGATTGAATCGCGCAAAAGATCGCCCTCCTCCAGCACCAGCACACGCGTGCAGGCATCGTCGATCATCGCCGGGGTGACACCGGAATGCGTTCGAAATTGCAAGTCGCGCGATTGCCACGGCAAGTCCAGCCGGCTGGCAAGATCCGTCATATAAGCCAGATGAGTCTCGACTTCATCAATGGTCCCTGTGACCTCCCCCTGCGCATTAACCCGCCTGAAGTCCTCACCGCTCTCCAGTCGCCTGGCAATTTCCTTATGAGCGATCCGGCTCAACTCATCCAGGCGGGATTTACCCTTGGCCAGCTCCACCAGTTCGGCTTCGACCAGACTGGGGCTGGCCAATTCGTAAGCTTCGTGAATCAGCACCTCAAGGCCCATGGCATTGAACAGCGCCGCTCCGGCATCGACACAATTGATCGGCTCTCGAGCCAGCGTGAAAATATTGCTGCGCAGTTCGCTGTCCTTGAACATGGCCTCCAGCATTCGCCAGAGTTTGGCCGTCATGTCGACCCTGAACGCCTGATCATTGGTGAAGTGGCTGGACTTGGTGAGCAGTCTGATGTGATCGAAGAACGGCACTGAACCGATTTCATCCTCCACTTCATTCCATAGGGGCTGCCGGTCGACCCATTTCGCTCGCGTCAAGCCTTCCTCCCAGTCGAGACTGTCGCGCACGCCACGGGACGGGTAAGGCCGATCAGGGTCCAGGCCCACGGAACGGATATAGTCTCTGAGCTGATTCAGGTTCGCCTCGGATAGCCACTGCGGCTCACGACTGAAGAGCGTTCTGGCCAGCAACTCCGCTTCTACGGAACCTGGTACCACCTGAGGCACAAAGGTAATGACATTGCGCTGCAGGCTCAGATAGAAGTGTCGCAAACGTGGCTGGGAAAACAGGCCGCCGGGCCAGGTATTGATCCCGGTGTCCGACAGCATCAATGTGTGCAACATGGGCATGCGACCGATGTCCGGAACCCATCGCAGAGGGTTGCCTCGCAGGTCGATGGACTCGAGCCGAACCAGATCGCGCAGTGCGCTCCTTGCTTGAAGGGTCAATTCGATCCGGTTGCTGGCCAGATGCAACTCGGTCAGAAATTGCATTCGGCCCACAGCCGTTGGTAGCCGGGTCAGCCGATTGTCGTTCATCCTCAGGGAGCGCAGCCTTGGAAAATGCTCGAGGAACGAAGCATTAGCATCGGTCATTCCGGTGTTGAGCAATTTCAGTTGAGTGACATGCTCAAAATTCGCTTCCAGTTTCGGCATCGTTTCCAGGTGTCGCCCCATGGGGATATTACTGAGATCCAGAATCCACCCTCTCGGGTTACCCTGGGCGTCAAGATCCCGGGGGCCGCTGCGCTGCCAGCAGCGCCTGACTGCCCTATAGACGCTATTGCGCGACTGCCATTGTGAAATGCCATCCGAAGACAAGCTGAGCGAATCGGTGGGTGAATCCAGCCAGCGCCGAAAGCTGCTGTTGAGTTGATTGAACTCGGCTTCAAGGACACCTGCCCGTTCTTCCGGCGTTCCCCCGCTATCGCTGTGCTCCAGATAAGTTTGAATGTCGGTTTCGCTCCAGCCGGGGCGAAGCGAGCGAACACGTTCTTGCGCGCTCAGTTGCCCGGTCGCACGACGAAGCGTTTGTGAGAAGCCTTGCATACCGCCTCGCAGCTTCATCGTTTCGGGATCGTACTTCAGCCGTTGCGCAGGATTGTCCGCCAGGATCGCCCTGAGCTTGTCGTGGCTCAGAGGAGAACGTTGAACGATTTGCCTGAGGGTCTCGGTTTGACTGATCGTGTAGCCCAGGGCATCGCGCTCGGCATCGGGCAAGGCATGCAGCACCGCAGCAAAAAGGTTGTCGGGACCATGAAGCACATGGTCGTCTGCACTGCGCGCCTCGTACAAGCCGTCTTGGTTCTTGATCAGAACCTTGCGAACAGAGGCTTGCGCCGGGCCAATGCTGTCATCAAGCGAGCCTGTCATTGCACGGTTGCGCACTTCGATGCGCACGGTGTCCGGCCAGTTCGGGAGGGATTCCAGTGTGTGCAGCACCAGTCTTTCGGTGTCCGCATTCTCCAGCGCATCGAGAAAAAGGCCTTCATAAGCACGATTCAGCCGTACCTCCAGCAACGCTGCACGGGCCCGCTCCTTGAGGTGCAACGGGATGCGCTTGCGTTCGGCCATCGCCGACAGCTCTTCCGGCGAGGCGCCCGCCAGCAGTTCTTTGGCGACACTGGTGGGTAGCTCCCCAAAGGCGTCTTGAAGCAAGGCCACGTTGGCGTCGGCCTCGACCGTTGCGTGTTTGTAAAACGCCTTGAAGAGGCGATTCTTCTGCTGCTCTGCACGCATCGCCAGGCGGTCCTGTAAAGCGTCGATTCGCACTTGCCTGTCGCTACTGATATTCCGACCGAGTATCTGCCTGATTTCTTGTTCGTCGAAGGCATCCACCACGCGGTCGGATAATTTCCCGGCCTTAAGTTCCGCAAGGGTTAACTTCACGCGCTGGGCAGACGTGGCGTCCGGGTTGCCATGCAGGATGGAGTCACCCCACAACTCCGGCCCGCGAAAAAGCTCGATGCCTTTGTTCTCGGGCCATCGCGGTAACTCTGTCATCAATGCCGGCAGGTGATCCGCCCATTCTGGCGCAACCTGATTGGCCCGTATCTGCTCCACCAGCGCCCCCACATCGGCATAGGCCTTGAAGCGCTTGAGTGTGTCGGCCAACAGCACGGGCGGCGGCTCGGTTTCCACCTGCAGTTTGCGCAGCACATCCTCTTCGACACCGCTGGCGGTGCGGATCTGCTCCAGCGTTGTGTCGGAGAACCCGTCAACAGAAGGTCCAAGACGCCGCATGAGCGCGGTTTTGTCCCACTCGACGGGCCGGTCGAGTTCGGTTTGCCAGGCACCGGCGCCGTTATGCTCCAGTCTTGGCTGATAGGCCGTTGGCCGGTTTGGATGCCGTAGTCGTGGCTGTCCAGTGTGTGGATTTTCCCTTACCTCGAAATGCTTGCCCTTCAGCGACAGGATGTCTTTTTCGTCGTGTCGATGAAGACCCTGTTCATTGGGCTTCGAATCCCCAGGCAACGTCACCTGATGTTCGTAAGGGTTCAAGTCGGGATTCCAGAGACGGTTTTTGCCATCGGGAAGCTCGACCTTTTTCAGGCCGTCGATAAAGGGTGAAGCTTTGAGCGGTGCCGGCGCACCACCCGGCAGTACATGGCCGGCGCCCATGATTGCCAATTGGGCGAAATTGATCAGGACGCCAGTCAGGTGAGCCGATGCCTCTTCCTTGTCGCCTTTGCTCCAGTCCTCAATCCCCTCCAGAGTCTCGAACATCATTTGCCCGACCATGACGGCCAGCACGGCTTCGCCTAAACCGGGCACCAACATGGCGCCGAAATTGAAAATGTTCCAGCCGATGTCCAGATAACTGGTCAGTCGCTTCCAGCGCGCAGCGGCGTCTTCATCGCCCGTGGGCACGGCGATCAATCGCGTATCGGCGAGCGCCTTGTCCCTGCGCCAGAGGTAGAACTGTTGCCAGAATTCACCTTCGATCACATGGGTGATCGGTTCGGCATCGGGGTTCTCGACGGCTGTCTCTCGCCACCACGGGCCCATGTCCAGGGGCTCGCGCTGTTTCCACGTGAAGGTGGTAAAACGCTCGTTGACGCGCGCGAAGAAGCGGCCTTTTTCCTTGTGAGGCACGAATCGGCTAAAGAACTGTTGGTACTGAGCAGAGCACAGTTGGCTCGTCAGCTCCTTCATGAAATCGGTGAAAGAATCGTATTGCTTGAGGGGATGGTCCGGGTCGTCGGGGATGTAGGCGATCAATTTCCCGTCCAGCCGACTTTGCTCATAGATATCGTTTCGGCGAACCATTTCCTCGGCTACACCAGTCGGGCCGTTGGCAAAGAAGGCCTGCAATATCTTGAACTGGTCAAACTCCTGCCCCGGCAAAACCCTCAGACGGCGCGACCACTCCATCAGGTGTTGCAGTTCTTCCGGTACCAACTGCTCGATAGCGGTTTTTATTTGCGAGGGTTCGGCCACCGCACTGAACAGCACGATACCCGTCAATCTCACGCCTAACAGTGAGAGCCGATGAACGTGTAGCGGGCGGTTTTGATACAGGATGTTTTTCTGGTTATCCCGCACTTCCTTCAGCTTTCCGTAGGTGTAGGAATCTATATCTTTTTTCAAAAACGCGATGAGCATGGACTCACTGAAAGCAGCCCTCTCATGGGCCATGAACCGCTCTCCAAGTCTTTGGTGATCAGCAACGACAGCGGGTTTCAGCAGCGATTTGATGTGTTGCTGATACTGTGCCCCGATATTGAGCTGGCGACACAATGTGGCGAATGCTTCGACAGACAATTCATGGCGTTGCAGTTCCCCTTCAGCGTCTTGGATAAAGACCCCTGAGCCGTCGCGAAAAGCCCCTTCCAGTGTTTCAGACGCCTCGAAGTTATGCAGGGCGGCCTCCAGCAGTGACGATTGCCTGACTCGACTGGCATGGGTATCGATGCCAAAACCCAGCTTCGCAGGAGCGTAAAGACGCAATGAAGTGGTGCTGACATCCAGCTCGAAATTCAACTCATCCTTGATGGCTCGAGCAAGTAATGGCGTCGCAAACGCATTGATGTCCGCTTGCAGGTTACCTAGCAGGTCAGAGATGGCGTCTTGTAAACGACAGCGTTCCTGTATGAGCTCTTGCAAATATTGACGATCAATAGGCCGTGCCTGGATATACCAATCCGGGAAGTCAGGATTAAGGTCAATTATCGATTTCAACCTTGAGACAGGGGCACTTTTAATCAGGGCTGGAATTTTTTCTGCTAGATAATCCGAATAAATGTTTTCGACTAACCTCACCACTTTCGGAGAAATTTCCGACATGGCTTTTTCTGGTACTACAGTCATTTTCGCAAGATCCCTATGCGATTATCAGAACCCTCAGCTTATTCAACACCCCCAAAAACAAAAGCTCAAAAAACTGCTGGAAAACACCGAAAAACTCAAAACAACATTGAACTTAAGAACCTGAAAAATAATTAAATACCACCCTGCCGGCCGGGTCGGTGATCCGGGCCCTCAGCGGTAGTTTTTAACCCGCGTCTAAAGAGGCTAAGATTCCCTGACATTCCAAGCAGGAAACCGACCATGCGCCTCCCCGATTTCATCAGGCAACACGTGGACCGTATCGTCGATGAATGGGAACAGTTCGCCAGTACCATTACCCCGGCGGCCGAAAACATGGATCGAGTGGCCTTGCGCGACCACGCCAAGGCGATCCTGTTAGCCGCCGCGCGCGACATGACCACCCCGCAAACCAACAGCGAACAACTCGCCAAAGCCAGGGGTGAAGGCCCGGAGAAAACCCCCACCCTGGACGAAGCAGGTGCCAGCCATGGTGAACTGCGTCATACCGTGGGTTTCGACCTGGTGCAGATGACCAGCGAATTTCGCCATTTGCGCGCGTGTGTCATCCGCCGATGGGTCGACAGCCTGGAGTCACCGGACCGGGCCTATTTCCAGGACATGATCCGCTTCAATGAAGCCATCGACGAAGCCCTCGCCGAATCCACGGCGGCCTATGCCGAGCAGGTCAATCGCTCGCGGGACATCTTCCTGGCGATTCTCGGCCATGACCTGCGCGCACCGTTGCAAGCGGTGAGCATGTCCACCGAACTGCTGCTGCGCAAAGCCACGCTCGAAGGTGATGCGCTGACCTGCGCGAACAACATCAAGCAGGGCGCGCGGCACATGGCAGCGATGGTCAGCGATTTGCTGGAGCTGGTCCGCAGCCGGCTGGGCAAGAGCTTGCCGATCGAACCGGCGCCCATGGACATGGCTGATGCAACGCATGCGGCGATTGCCGAAGCCTGCGCCGGTAACCCGGAATGCGACCCGACGGTGAAAGTAGTGGGAGACACCCGCGGTGTCTGGGATGCCCGGCGACTGGGCCAACTGCTGCAGAACCTGATCGGTAACGCATTGCAGCATGGTTCGAACAAGCGGGACGTGACGGTCACCCTCAGTGGTGAGCCCGACACGGTTCGCCTCACGGTGCACAACTACGGAGCCCCGATTCCCGAGGATGCCATCGGCACAATCTTCGATCCGCTGGTGCGCAGCGCTGACGAAGAGCTCGGTCAGCCATCCACCAGCCTTGGTCTGGGTTTGTTTATTGTCAAGGAAGTGGTGAACGCCCATTCCGGGACAATCGAAGTCAGCTCCAATGAAGCCGATGGCACGCTGTTTACCGTGGTGTTGCCACGCAAGATCTGAATCAAACACTCATGTAGGAGCCCTGTAGGAGCTGTCGAGTGAAACGAGGCTGCGATCTTTTGATCTTGTTTTTAAAAAGCAAAATCAAAAGATCGCAGCCTCGTTTCACTCGACAGCGCCTACAGAGGTTGGGTGTCGTCGGGGTTACTCCACCACCAACCGCCCCAGCCGTTGTTTGAGCATGCGGTTCTCGGCCCGCAATTGCTGGACTTCTTCCAGCAGGTCCAGCGCCAGGGCGACGCCTTCCCATTCCAGCTCCAGATCGCGCCGCAGCTTGGCGGCACGCTTGGCCAGCGCCAGCTCATAATCGTTGAAACGCCAATCCTTGGGCACTGAGCCCTGAGGTTCGAGGATGCCGTGCTCGACGATCTCGATCACGTAGACGTCCGACAGGTCAGTCGCCTCACAGAATTCTGCCAGGTCCAGTTGAACGATCAGGGGGTTCCTCATGATGGGCTACTCCGTCTCTTGGATCAGAAATGTTCTCTCGGGTTGAAAGCGGCTTTTTTGGCCAGCTCCTGCCACAACGCCTTGACCTCATCATCCGAAGCTTTAGGCATCACGACCTTGAGTTGTACGAACAGATAACCTCGCTGACCAGCCTTGTTCAGCAAACCGTGGCCCTTGGCGCGCATGCGCTGGCCATTCTGGCTGCCGGCCGGAACCTTGAGGTTGATCTTGCCGGTCAGGGTCGGCACCGCGACCTCGGTACCCAGCGCCAGCTCCCAAGGGGCCAGCGGCAGGGTGATGATCAGGTTCTCGCCTTCGACATCGAATTTCGGATGCGGCGCGAAACGGATGATCAGGTACAAGTCGCCATTGGCCCCGCCACCAATGCCGGGGGCGCCCTGGCCCTTGAGGCGAATGCGCTCGCCGTCGGTCACGCCGGCGGGGATCTTCACGTTCAGGCTTTTGCTGGTGTTGCTGACATGCTGGCCGGCGGCGTTGTACTGCGGCACCTGGAAGGTGACCTTCTTCGACTCGTTCGCGAGGGTCTCTTCCAGAAAAATCGGTAGTTCCATTTCCACGTCTTGCCCTCGACGCCCGGCGCTGCGGCCCGACTGTCCACCACCAAAACCAGGACCACGGTTGCCGAAGATCGAACTGAAGAAGTCCGAAAAATCGCCCGTGTCCTGACCGCCACCAAAACCACCCGCGCCACGACCCTGCCAGCCCGGCGGCCCCTGGAACGGTTGGCCGTGCTGGCCGTATTTGCGCAAGTCGTCGTATTCGGCGCGCTTGTCGGCGCTTTTCAGCGCTTCATAGGCTTCCGAGGCATCCTTGAACTTGGCTTCGGCGTCCTTTTCCTTGCTGACGTCGGGGTGGTACTTGCGCGCCAGCTTGCGATAGGCGGCCTTGATCGCCTTATCGTCCGCAGTCGGTTCCACACCGAGAATCTTGTAATAGTCTTTGAAGTCCATCGAGGGCATCACCATCCATTATCGAAGTCGCGCAGCAGACACAGCATGCTCTTTTTTGCAGAGTCTGGATTGACCAATCTCAAGTGTGTGACCGGACCGCGCATCAGAAGTTTATCGGCAGCGGGGGGCGGTTCTTGCGCTCGCCTTGGGGCTGCCAGGCCTATGCAGGGTAGTTTGGGGGCGATGCTTCGTCTTTCAAGGCGCTAATCGCCGAGATTTAGCGGATAGTCGGCCTTCGAATCTGCGCCGCACTGGCATACACTGCGCGGCCGTTTTTTAACCGGAACTCGAAAGACATGAAAAACGCATCTCCAGCCCGTGCCTGTGGTATCGACTTCGGCACGTCCAACTCCACCGTCGGCTGGCTGCGCCCCGGCATGGAAACGCTGATCGCGCTGGAGGACGACAAGATCACCCTGCCCTCGGTGGTCTTCTTCAATATGGAAGAACGCCGCCCGGTGTATGGCCGGCTGGCGCTGCACGAGTACCTGGAAGGTTATGAAGGCCGGTTGATGCGCTCGCTCAAGAGCCTGCTGGGCTCCAAGCTGATCAAGCACGACACCAGCGTTCTTGGCACGGCCATGCCGTTCAAGGACCTGCTCGGGCTGTTTATCGGCCAGTTGAAGAAGCGCGCCGAAGCCGCCGCCGGTCGGGAGTTCGAGGAAGTGGTGCTGGGTCGTCCGGTGTTCTTCGTCGACGACGATGAAATGGCCGACCAGGAAGCGGAAAACACCCTGGTGGACGTGGCCCGCGCCATCGGTTTCAAGGATGTGTCGTTCCAGTACGAGCCGATTGCAGCGGCGTTCGACTACGAGTCGACCATCGAAAAGGAAGAACTGGTACTGATCGTCGACATCGGCGGTGGTACATCCGACTTCTCGCTGGTGCGCCTGTCGCCTGAGCGCCGTCAGCACGACAACCGTCACGATGACATCCTCGCCACCGGCGGCGTGCACATCGGCGGGACCGATTTCGACAAGCAGTTGAGCCTGCAAGGCCTGATGCCGCTGTTCGGCTACGGCAGCCGGATGAAGAGCGGCGCCTACATGCCGACCAGCCACCACATGAACCTGGCGACCTGGCACACCATCAACTCGGTGTACTCGCAGAAGTCGACCCTGGCCCTGGGCAGCATGCGCTACGACATCGAAGACACCGGCGGCATCGACCGCCTGTTCAAGCTGATCGACCAACGCGCCGGTCACTGGCTGGCCATGGAAGTGGAAGAAACCAAGATTCAGCTGACCCACGCCGACAGCCGCCATGTGCCGCTGGACCGCATCGAGCCTGGACTGAGCGTGGAACTGAGCCGCGCGCTGTTCGAATCGGCCATCGACAACCTGCTGGAACGCGTGCGCAACAGCGTGACCCAACTGCTGAACGACGCCAATGTGCGGGTCGATCAGGTGGATACGGTGTTCTTCACCGGCGGTTCGAGCGGGATTCCGGCGTTGCGCAACAGCGTCTCGGCCATGTTGCCGAATGCGCGGCATGTGGAAGGGAACATTTTTGGCAGCATCGGCAGCGGGCTGGCGATCGAGGCGATGAAGCGCTACGGCACGATGGACTGATCCAAAACCGAGGCGCCCCCATCGCGAGCAGGCTCGCTCCCACATTATTGTCCTGCCAATACAGGTCCATTGTGGGAGCGAGCCTGCTCGCGATGGGGCCCTGTCAGGCAATACATCGCCCGGATCAAACCATCCCCACCTGCTTCAACTCACTCTTCAGGTACGCGTAATAAATCGGCCCTGCCACCACCCCCGGCAGGCCGAATGCGGCCTCGAACACCAGCATTGCCAGCAGCAACTCCCACGACTTGGCACTGATCTGCCCGCCGACAATGCGCGCGTTGAGGAAGTATTCGAGCTTGTGGATGACAATCAGGTAACCCAGCGCCGCCACGGCCACCCAGATCGACAGCGACAAACCGACGATGGTGATCAGGGTGTTCGACATCAGGTTGCCGATCACCGGCAACAGGCCGAGCAGGAACGTCAGTACGATCAGGGTTTTGGTCAACGGCAGCTTGATGCCGAACATCGGCAGCACCACCGCCAGGAAAATCCCGGTGAAGAAGGTGTTGAGCAGGGAGATCTTGATCTGGGCGAACACGATGTTGCGAAATGCCTGGACCAGCAGGTGCAAACGATCAAACAGCGCAGCGGCCAGGGGCTTGCGCTTGGTCACATCCGGCACTCGCTGCAAGGCAATGATCGCCCCCAGCACCATGCCGATCAGCAGCGTCACAAACATGTGCGCCGCGTCCTTGCCCACCAGTTGCAGGTCGCTCAGGTGTTTGCTCATCCACTCGCCGATCGCCACCCGGAACTCGGCGGCACTGGCGGGCAGATAGGCGTCGATGAACGGCGGCAGTTGCCCGCGCGCACGGTCGACCACGCCCATGAATTTGTCGAGAGAAGCCCCGGGGTTTTCCGCCTCGTGCAGCAGAAAGCTGATGGCGCCGGCAAAGATCAGCGCCAGCACACTCACCACTAATGTCCCCAGCAACGCCACCGCCAGCCAACGCGCACGCCGACCTTCGATCAGCCGCTGCAATTGCGGCGTGAGCATGTTGACCAGTTCGAACACCAGCAACCCGGCCAACAGACTGGGCAGCAATCGCAGCGGGATCACCAGCAGCAAACCACCAAAGATGATGACCCAACTGATTAACAGCAAGACGTGACGTTGAGAAAACGTTGGCATACAGCCTCAAAACGAACGGCGTAAAAGGATTGGCAGTCTGCCAGCGTTCCGATGTCAGCACTAGGGATTGTGTAGCTCGACCTTTGTCGGGGGCTCAGGCGACTTTTTGCGATGCCCTTGCCGACCCTATCGCGAGCAGGCTCACTCCCACAGTGGACCGCGCTGGCCCATGCAACATCGATCAAATGTGGGAGCGAGCCTGCTCGCGAAGGGGCCCTCACAGCCCCCACATTTACCGGCACAATATTTATTTTTTCTTCAGACAGTCACTCATGAAAGCTTTGCGCTCATCACCCTTAAGCGCTTTTGTCGCGGCATCAGCATTACAGGTTTTCATCTTCTCTTGCTGAGGGGTCAGGGCTTTCGCGTCATTGGCGGCGGGCGCCGCTTTGAGGCACGTACTCATGAAGGCTTTGCGCTCATCGCCCTTGAGGCTTTTTGCGGTGGCGTCGGCATTGCAGGTGGTCATCTTGTTCTGTTGGGCCGTGGCGGCAAAGCCCTGGGAACAGAGCAACAAACCGATCATCAACAAAGGGGCACGCAACATCTTCATGGAGTTTTCTCCTTGTTGCCGCACCGAGGGGCACGGCCTCGTTCTGGAGTGTAGACAAAGCCTGTTACACCTTCACCTGCTCTCGAGGTGGCTGCGTCGATACTGCTCAGGCGTGCACCCGGCCTGACGCTGGAACATCGCGATAAACGCCGAGCCGGTGCTGTAACCCATGTCGAAGGCGATCTCCTGGATGCTGCGAGGGCTGTCCAGTGCCCCGATTGCCGCCAGAAACCGCAACCGCTGGCGCCATTCACCGAAGCTCATGCCCAACTCGCGCACAAACTGCCGCGCCAGGGTCCGTTCGCTGACATGGATCTGCGCCGCCCAGTGCGCCAACGGTCGGTTATCGCCCGGCTCGTTCTGCAAGGCCTCCAGAATCCCGAGCAAGCCGGGGCTGCTGGCGTAGGGCAAGTAACACTCGTGCACCGGCGCCTGTTGCAACTGATCCACCAGCACCTGGGCCAGACGCTTGTCGGCTTCCTGCTCGGGAATCTTTACATCCCGGGCGGCAAAATCCTTGAGGATTGCTTTGAGAATGTCGCTGATGGCCAGGGTGCAGGCCTGTTGCGGCAGGTCGTGGCACAACAGCGGATCGAGACAGACCGCCCGATAGTTGATTGGCTGGTTGCTGTAGAAGCTGTGCTCGGTCTGTGGCGGCACCCACACCGCGTATTGCGGCGGTGACATGAAGCGGCTGCCGCCGATTTCCATGTGCAACACGCCATGGGCCGAATACTCCAGCGTGCCCCAGGGATGACGGTGAGCCGAGGCGTAGCGGTGCGCATCGAAGTCGGCATAACGGAAATACACCGGCGAAGGCAGTTCGCTGAAATCCAGCAGATCGACGTGTTTGCTGTTCATGCTGTCCGTCATCAGGGGCAGGTTGTCTGGATCGAAGTATAGACCTGTATCCAGACAGGCGATAATCACCCCTCATTAACGTTCTGGTTGTTCCCGATGCAATACGCTTATCCCCTGCTGGCCATTTTCATCTGGGCCGGCAATACCGTGATCACCAAAATGTCGGCCGGGGCGATCTTCCCCGCCGAGATCGGTTTCTACCGATGGCTGCTGGCCGGGATTCTGTTCACGCCGTTCATGCTCAAACCGGTGATTGCCCACTGGCCGATGATCCGCCCGAACCTGGGCAAGATTTTCATCCTCGGCGTGCTCGGCATGGCGGTCTATCAGAGCCTGGCGTATTTCGCTGCGACGCTGACCTCGGCCACCAACATGGGGATCATCCTGTCGCTGATGCCGCTGATGTCGCTGGCCATGGCGATCATCAGCCTCGGCCAGCGCCTGACGGCGGGTGCGTTGGCCGGTGCCGTCCTGTCATTTGCGGGTGTTTTGGTAGTGGTGTCGTCCGGCAGCCTCGGCGCATTGATTGAGCACGGGGTGAACCTGGGCGATGCGATGATGCTGATTGCCACCCTGGCCTACGCGATCTACAGCACCCTGTTGAAAAAATGGCAGCTGCGCTTGCCGCCGTTGGTGTTGCTGTATTTGCAGGTGCTGGTGGCGGTTGTGGTGCTGTTTCCGTTGTTCCTCGCTTCACCGAAGACAGGCCTGACGCTGCAGAACATTCCGTTGGTGCTTTACGCCTGCCTGCTCGCGTCGATGATTGCGCCGCTGGCATGGATGCAAGCGGTGGTGCGCCTGGGGCCGAGCCGGACCACGCTGTTTTTCAATTTGCTGCCGGTGCTTACGGCGCTGATTGCGGCCGTGGTGCTCAATGAGCAACTGGCGATGTACCACTTGGTCGGTGGGATGCTGACTTTGGGTGGGGTGATTCTTTCGGAGCGCTGGACCACGGTGTTGGGCCGTAAGGTCAGTGTTGCTTGATCTGGCGCCATCGCGAGCAGGCTCGCTCCCACATTAGATCTTCAGTGAACACATTATTTGTGAACACCCGGGATTAAATGTGGGAGCGAGCCTGCTCGCGATGAACGATGACGCGGTCTGACGGCTAAACCCCAGCCGCCTTCAACCGCGCCGCATGCTCCAAAAACAACCGAACCGGCTCCGCCCCCTTCCCCACCAACCCCAGCGACTGATTGACGATGTCGAAGTGATCCATCGGATACTCATCGCCAATCACCGTCCCCAGATGCGAACTGTAGCGCCCGACCATCCCGTCGCAGTGCCCGACTTCGCGCACGAAGGTTTTCGCAAACAACCGACAACTGCGGTTGGTCCCGTCGAACAGGTTGCGCCCGCGATCGGTCTTGCCCGGCTGCAGGGTCCCGGACCAGGAGTAATAACGCACGCCATTCACTTCTTCCGGCCCGTGCCCGCCCCAGGTTTCGGGCAGTCCCTGCGGATAGCGCTGATTGAATTGCGCCACACCGGCAGTGGTCAGCGAGTGGTGCGAGGCAGGAATATCCACCGGCAGTTTCGGCCCGCGATAGCCGGTTTCCAGCAGGCTCATCAACGCGCCGATCAGACGCAGTAAAACGCTGAGCAAGCGCCCCTTGGCGCTGTCCGCCGGGTAGTGTTTCTCCAGGTAGTCCGCCAGCTCCGAACCATGATTGGGCCCGGCCACCGACGTCACTGAGGCCACTTGGTCCGGGCGCTTGGCGGCGGCGTAACGGGCGGTCAGCGAGCCCTGGCTATGGCCGATCAGGTTGACCTTTTCGGCCCCGGTTTCCCGCAGGATTTCGTCGATCCGCGCCAGCAACTGCTCACCGCGGACTTCGGTTGAATTGAGCGGCGAGACTTGTACTGCGAACACCGTCGCCCCACCCTGGCGCAGCGCCGAAATGATCCCGTACCAGTACGGATAAAGCACCAAACGGATAAACCCGAGCATTCCCGGGACCAGCACCAGCGGGTAACGCGTGGCGGAACCTTGCGACATGGGTGAACTTCCTTGTGATCGGTGAGATGACGCAAGGCTGGATGCAAGACATCAGCCAAGCATCGCCATCGAAGATGACAACTCCACGACCAGTCTATGACATCCGCCCTACTTCAGCCCCACCACGCCCGCCACGATCAACCCCACCGACACCAGTTTGAGCGCCGTCAGGCTTTCACCCAGCAGCGCGCTTTCGCCGCGCTCTGGCTGGTGCCGCGGCTGGGACGGTTCTACGCCTGGCACCCGAACATCAGCCTGCGGCTCGACACCCATTGCGAAGTCATCGATTTGCACCAGGACGCCAGCGTCGATCTGGTGGTGCGCTATAGCCTGGACAACTATTCGAACCTTTATGGCCTGTGCCTGTTCGATGAGTCGTTCGGCGTTTATGGCTCGCCTGAGCAAGTGGCTCTGGCGCAGAGTCGGGCACCGACGCTGATCAGCGTGCGATGGCACAACTCCAAGCTGTACGCCCACGGCTGGGAGGCCTGGTGCACACAGTCCGGCGAAACCTGGCTGACGGGGCAGCCAGCGGTCCGGGAATACGACGAAGAACATTACGCCCTGCAAGCGGCCATCGCCGGGCAAGGCCTGGTGCTGGCGAGCAATATTCTGGTGTCCGAAAGCGTGGCCAGCGGTGTGTTGGTGCCTTACAGGGGGGAGGTTCAGATCGACGGGGCCGGATACAGCGCCCTTTGCGTACCGGGTCGCGAGCGACATCCGCCCGTGCGCGCATTTTTTGCGTGGTTGCGCGAGGAGGCGTTGCTGTCCGGACATGCCCTGGCGTGATCGCCTACCGCAACACTGCCGATGGCCAAATTACATAAAACTTTTCGCAGCGCTCATCACTCACACCTTACGTAGCGATCACTTCTATAGAGGGTGACGCAAACCGGATTAGCCTCCAGGAGATCGAGATGAGCGACATGCATTTGTCTGATGTAACCACCCTTCGCGAACGCGCCCGCAAGAACGTCGAGAACGGTGCGGTGACCGAAAGCTACAGCGCCGACCGCGAAGAAGTCCTGCGCCTGCTCAACGAATCGCTGGCCACCGAACTGGTCTGCGTGTTGCGCTACAAGCGCCATCACTTCATGGCCAACGGGCTGAAAGCCCAGGTCGCCGCCGATGAATTCCTCGAACACGCGACCGAGGAAGCCCAACACGCCGACCGCCTGGCCGAGCGCATCGTGCAACTGGGCGGTGAGCCGGAGTTCAACCCTGACCTGCTGTCGAAAAACTCCCACGCGCAATATGTGGCAGGTAATACGCTTAAAGAGATGGTCTACGAAGACCTGGTCGCCGAGCGGATCGCCATCGACAGCTATCGCGAGATCATTCAATACATCGGCGAAAAAGACCCGACTACCCGGCGCATCTTCGAAGACATCCTGGCTCAGGAAGAAGAGCATGCGGATGACATGGCCGACATTCTGAAAGACCTGTAAACCTTAAAAGCAAAAGATCGCAGCCTGCGGCAGCTCCTACAGGGAAAACGCATTCCAACTGTAGGAGCTGCCGCAGGCTGCGATCTTTTGCTCTGCCTTTTTACTTGGTGGGTTTGACGGTCACTGGCGCCTTGCCCGCCTTCATCTGCTCCAGCAATGGCGCACACTGATTCGGCTCACCGCCACTCGGCGCTACCAGCGCCAGCAACCCCGCCGCCGGTGCGGCAATCACACCCAATGCCACCATCCCGGCCCCGCGCAATAGAAGTGGCACGGCTTTCACACCGGCATCCGGCTTGATGAACTTGCCCCGCACATACAGCGGCGAACGCAATGAAATCAACCGCCAGCCCTTGGATTCCGGGGTGATGGTCAGGTCCAGTTGTTCTGTTGTCATGTTCGCTGTGCCATCGATATAAATAATCGCGCTCTCGGTATCGAAGACGAACAGCCGCGTGGTCGCCAGGCCAGTCTTGATGTCGAAGTCGGCAGCCGCACAGTTGATCTTCACTTCCTTGTCGCCAAAGATCTTGCCGACCACGTAGTTGCCGACGTTCAGTCCGGCCAGTTCCATCAACTCGCGGCTGATGGCGCCGTCATTGATCAGCATCTTCAGATTGCCATTGGCGGTCCCCAGCAGCTTGGCCACCGAGTTGCCGCGACCGGCGATGTCGGCATCGCCATTGAGTTCGCCGAAACTGGTTTTCATCGGTTCAAACGTCGGGAACAGCTGCTTGAGCTTGAAACCGCGCGCGGTCAGTTTGGCCCGACCCTCCAATGGCTCGGTGCGACCGTTCAGGCGGATCTGCGCATCCAGCTTGCCACCGGCCACGCCAAAACGCAGGGGCTCGAGGCTGAGTACACCATCGGTCAGTACCAGGTGGGTATAAAGGTCGTTGAACGGCAGTTTTTCACTGTGGACGATGCGTTTGCCGGTGAACTCGACATCGGCGTCCATATCGCGCCAGCGCTCGGTCTTGAACTCTTCAACCGGCAGCACCTTGTCCGCCGGTTGCTTGCTTTCACCGCCACGGGCCTTTTGCTTGGCGTTGGAGTCAGCGCCGATCAGCGGAGCCAGGTCGGCGAACAGCAGTTGATTGGACACCAGTGAACCGCTGAGTTTCGGCCGTGGCTGGCTGGCGACGTAAGCCAGGCTGCCATGAATGTCGCTCTCGCCGATCTTGCCGTTGAACTCTTCATAGCGGAACACCGCGCCACCCGGTTCATGCAGTTTGGCGATCAAGTGACCGTCGGTGGCATACGGCGGCGTATCCGGCAGCGTCACGCCGGTGAGCGGATAGAGATTGCCGAGGCTGGTACCGGCCAGTTTCAACCGCAAGTCCAGAGCGCCAAGATTCAGCGGGTCGGTGAGGGTGCCGGCCAGTTCGACACGGGTGTCAGCAATCTTTACCTGAGCCTGGAGCGGAAACGGCCTGGCCGCGTCCTGCAAGGCCAGCAGGCTGCCAATCTTGCCTTCACCTGCGAGCTTCTGGTCGTGATATTGGCCTTTGACCTTCAGGGCGAATGCGTAGTCCTGCGGTGCAGCGCCCTTCTCAAGCGCAGTTTTCGCCGCTTTGTCGCCAACGATCTCGTTGAACGGGATCGGTTTGCCCAGCGGGTCGATGATCAAGTCGAGCTGTGTCTTCAGGCTCTGGTCGTCGAGGGTAACGTGGCCCTTGTCGAAGCCGATCGCGCCGATATCCACCACCCAGCTTGAAGGTTCGGCGTTCGGGTCCTTGGGATCGAGCGCGAAGGTCCAGTTGGCGCGACCGTCGGCCAGACGCTGCAGCTCGGCATTCGGTTCGGTGAGGTCGATGCGCGGGATCACCACGCGTTGCGCCAGCAAGGCCAGGGGCGAGATGCGCAGTTCGACGCGTTTGAGGGTGGCCATCTGCGGCTTCTTCGACCAGTCCGGGTTGCCCAGGCTCAGATCTTCCGCCACCACATGCGGCCACGGCACCCAGGCCCGCCAGCCACCCTCGTCGGGTTCGCGCTGCCAGACCACCGCCAGGTTGCCATTGATGGCGAACGGACGGTGCAGCTCTTCGGAAACTTTGGCGTTGAGCGGGGGTTTGATCCGGTTCCAATCGAAGAACACGATGATCAGAACCAATACCGCCAGCAAGACAATCAGGCTGGCGAAGGTCCAGGCAAAAATTTTACGAGTGCGCGTCATTGCACAGGGCTCCTGATACGACTGAGCGCCCTGACTGCGACGCACGTTTTGAAACGTTAGGCCAGAACCGGCCTGCCATGGAATCTACGACTGAAAAACGGCCCGCAGGTTTAATCGAAAGACCGACCCGGACGCAATTGATCGGTCGGACGCTGACCTCCCATCCATTCAGCGTTACCGCACCCGCACTTTTACGTGGCGCAAGTGAGTCAAAAATACCCACTCCAGTGCAAAAACGTTCGCCGGAAACGCCCGCTCTAGAGCCTTTCAGCCGAACAATCAATTCCGTTGATTATTACCATTGCGTTTATGAACTTTTATATCGACTTATCGAGAGTAGCATTGCCCTCGTACCCACTTTATCGCCCTCCTACGGAGCACCCAATCATGAAACGCGAATTACTGCTTAGCCTTACCCTCTCGATGCTGGCCAGCACCGCTTTTGCCTTGCCAGCCGCTGACCAGGCCACTCCGCAAGTGAAATCCACTCACTCGGTGTTCAGCCAAACCGTCGCTGCCGATGGCTCCGACCGCACCCCACAAGGTCAGACCCTGGCTGAAGGTGGCAACGATCGCCTGAAAGAAAAAGGCCTGATCACTCAAGATGGCTCGGACCGTACTCCACAAGGTCAAACCTTGGCTGCTGATGGTTCGGACCGCACCCCACAGGGCCAAACCCTCGCTGCTGACGGTTCCGACCGCACCCCACAAGGCCAGACCCTCGCTGCTGATGGCTCGGACCGCACCCCACAAGGCCAGACCCTCGCTGCTGATGGCTCGGACCGCACTCCACAAGGTCAAACCCTTGCCGAAGGTGGTGGTGACCGTGTAATCGAACGCAACAGCGCTTTGAGCTAAGCCCATGGCGGCCTTGAAAAAAAAGCCCAATCCCCGGATTGGGCTTTTGACTTTATAGCCTTTCATTTTGTAGACACCGCACTTCCCCGCGTGATCCCCCGATAGTCGTTCGACGCCGGCAAAGCCGATTTGCTAGAGTGCGCCGCTGTCCTGTCCAGAAAACACCCTTGCGATGCTGCCCCGCGCCGAACAGAAACAACAAACCCGCAACGCCCTGATGGACGCTGCCCGCCACTTGATGGAATGCGGCCGAGGATTCGGCAGCCTGAGCCTGCGCGAAGTGGCGAAAACCGCCGGGATCGTCCCCACCGGGTTCTACCGGCATTTCGCCGATATGGATGAACTGGGCCTGGTGCTGGTGAGCGAAGTCGGCCAGACCTTCCGTGAAACCATCCGCCTGGTGCGCCACAACGAGTTCGTCATGGGCGGCATCATCGACGCCTCCGTGCGGATCTTTCTGGACGTGGTGTCGGCCAATCGTTCGCAATTCCTGTTTCTGGCTCGCGAGCAATACGGTGGCTCGCTGCCGGTGCGCCTGGCCATCGGCCGTTTGCGCGAAGACATCAGCTCGGACCTGGCGGCTGACTTGTCCCTGATGCCGAAACTGCAACACCTGGACATCGCGGGCCTGAGCGTCATGGCTGATCTGATTGTTAAAAGCGTGTTTGCGACCTTGCCGGACATTATCGATCCACCGGCCGAGGCGCTGCCGGAGCATCTGACGCCGCAAGCAAAAATCACTCAGCAGTTGCGCTTTATCTTTATCGGGTTGAAGCATTGGCAGGGACTCGGCAGCACCGAGTAAACACTTGCCCCTGTGGGAGCGAGCCTGCTCGCGATAGCGGTCGCACACTGCCATTTAAGTGACTGACCCGCCCCAATCGCGAGCAGGCTCGCTCCCACAAAAAATCTTAATCGCCCCAACTTGGGGCGCACGACAAAGCCTCGCACCAACTTCACCCAAATTCCTCGACCCCCTGAATCTCACCCTACGCTTCCGACGGGCATTTCCTACGCATCACCCAATTGGCAAGCCCCTTGCTCTAGCCTGACTATTGCCCATTGCTGGAAGCCTTCCGATGCTGGTGATTCATCGCAGAATCGACCCTCAACCCGTCTGGGCCGCCGAGTTGCACCTGAACTTCGAAGCCCGGAGCAAAAGCCGTTTGCGCTGTTTCAGTGCCGAGGGTGAAGACGTCGGGTTGTTTTTGGAGCGTGGTCAGCCGCCGCTGTATGACGGCGAATGCCTGGAGGCTGAAGATGGTCGAATCGTCCGGGTCTGCGCCCGCCCCGAACAACTGCTGCACGTCACCTGCGCCAACGCTTTCGAACTGACCCGCGCCGCCTATCACTTGGGCAACCGCCACGTGGCCCTGCAAGTCGGCGACGGCTGGTTGCGCTTGCTTGACGACTACGTACTCAAGGCCATGCTCGAGCAATTGGGCGCCAGTGCCGAAAACATCGAAGCGCCGTTCCAGCCGGAACACGGCGCCTACGGCGGCGGTCATCACCATTCACGCCATGGCGACGAGGACTTCAACTACCCGCCCAAACTGCATCAATTCGGCGTGCGTTTATGAACCCGGCCTGGGCGCTGCTGCGTCTGGCCAGCCCGCAGCTGCCGATTGGCGGCTACAGCTATTCCCAGGGTCTGGAAATGGCTGTGGATAACGGCCGCGTCAACGATCCCGACAGCGCGCGGCGCTGGATCAGCGATCAGTTGCTGCTCAATCTCGCACGCTTCGAAGCGCCATTGCTGCTGGCTCATTGCGTCGCCGCGGCAGAGGACAACTGGGGCGAATTGCTGCAACGTTGCGAAGAGCACCGCGCCAGCCGGGAAACCCGCGAGCTGCATCAGGAAAGTCGGCAGATGGGTTATTCCCTGCAACAACTGCTCAACGGTTTGCCGGAGCTGGATACACCCGCCCGCGCCTTTCTCGAACAACGTCCCGAGCCGCACCTGGCCCTCGGTTGGGCGCTGGCTGCTCGTGCCTGGCAAATCAGCCCGCAAGACGCACTCGCTGCATGGCTCTGGAGCTGGCTGGAAAACCAATTGGCGGTGCTGATGAAAACCTTGCCGCTGGGTCAGCAAGCCGCCCAGCGCCTGACCAGCCAATTGCTGCCGCTGCTGCAAGAAGCCCAGCAGAACGCCACCCGAATCAACCCCGAACACTATGGCAGCGCCGCTTTCGGCCTGTCCCTGGCGTGCATGGCCCATGAGCGCCAGTACAGCCGCCTGTTCCGTTCCTAGGAGAATCACATGAACGCACAACCTCTGCGCGTCGGCATCGGCGGCCCGGTCGGTTCCGGCAAAACCGCCCTGACCCTGGCCCTGTGCCTGGCCCTGCGCGACCGCTACAACCTGGCGGTGGTGACCAACGACATCTATACCCGCGAAGACGCCGATTTCCTGGTGCGTAACGAAGCCCTGGCGCCGGAGAGGATCATCGGTGTGGAAACCGGCGGCTGCCCACACACGGCGATCCGCGAAGACGCCTCGATCAACCTTGAAGCCGTGGATCAACTGAATCGCCGCTTTCCGGGGCTGGACCTGATTCTGGTGGAGTCTGGCGGCGACAACCTGTCCGCCACTTTCAGCCCGGAACTGTCCGACCTGACCATCTACGTGATCGACGTCTCGGCCGGCGACAAGCTGCCGCGCAAAGGCGGGCCGGGCATCTGCAAATCCGATCTGCTGGTGATCAACAAGATCGACCTTGCACCGCTGGTTGGCGCGTCGCTGGAAATGATGGACAGCGACACCAAACGCATGCGCAACGGCAAGCCGTTTGTCTTCAGCAACCAGAAAACCGGCCTGGGCCTGGAAGAAATCATCGCCTTCATCGAACGCCAGGGTTTGCTGACCGCGGCCTGATCACGATCAACCTTTATCAACAAGGAAGCTTATCCATGACACTTCAACGCATTCTGGGCGCCATGGCCCTGCTGCTGACCCCGGCCATCGCCTTCGCCCACCCGGGCCACGGCGACAACGGCTTGATCGCCGGCATCAGCCACCCGATCGGGGGGCTCGACCACTTGCTGGCGATGGTTGCCGTAGGGTTGTGGGCGGCGCAGCAGAAAGGCGCCGCGCGCTGGGCGCTGCCGTGCACGTTCGTCGGCACCATGCTGATCGGCGGCCTGCTGGGTTTTGAAGGATTGAACCTGCCGGCGCTGGAAAGCGGGATTGCGGCGTCGGTGTTGGCGCTGGGTCTGGCGGTTGCACTGGCGGTGCGTCCGCCGTTGAGCCTGGCGGTTGCGGCCACGGCGTTGTTTGCGCTGTTCCATGGTGTGGCGCATGGTTTGGAGTTGCCGGATATGTCGAGCCCTTGGGCCTATGCGGCCGGATTTGTAGCCGCAACGGCTGCGTTGCATGCGGCCGGTTATGCACTGGTTCGAGTGTTGCCTCAAGCGGCGGCGCCGTTGGTTCGTCTGGCGGGCGCGGCTTCGGCGGCGACTGGAGTCTGGTTGTTGGCAGGCTGATTTGTATCGCCTGTGATTACCTCATCGCGAGCGGGCTCGCTCCCACAATGGGCCGGTGTACACAACACAAATGTGGGAGTGAGCCTGCTCGCGATAGCGGTCTGACAGACACCTCATCTCTCCGTCCGGGCTCTCTGCTACCATGTCGCGCAATCGACCCTGCCGTGACGACGCCAGCCAATGCCGCATGCTTCTCGCTCTGCCTCCCTGCCTGAATTGACCGCGCTGTTTGCCTCGGTGCAACAGCATTTCCAGGACGTGATCGTGCCACTGTGGCAAGGCCCCGGCTGGAATGCCGAGATGGCGCTGCCTTATGAAGCGCTGGACGCCGAGCATCAACCGTTGCCGCCCCAACGCTACCGGGCCATGGCCTGCGCGCGGCAGCTGTATGTATTTTCCAGCCTGATCGGCCAGGTGCCGGCCGCCGAAGAACGTGCCGCCGCATTGTTCCGCTCCCTGCAACAGCATTTTCACGATGCCGAGCACGACGGCTGGTTCTACAGCATCGACCCGCACGGGGCGCCACTGGATCAACGCAAAGACCTCTACACCCACGCCTTCATCCTGTTCGCCTGCGCCCACTACTGGGACAAGGTTCGCGAGCCGCGGGTGGAGTCGGTGCTCAATGCGGCACTGGAAGTGGTTGCTCAGCGTTTCGCAACAGGCGACGGCCTGTACGAAGCCACCCTCGACCGCGACTGGTCATCGCTGAACAGCGGGCCGCTGCAGAACCCGCTGATGCACTTGGCCGAAGCCTTCCTGGCCACGCTGTCGGTACGCGGAGACGTCGCCGTGCAAGGCGCGCTCGTCGAGTTATGCACAGCCATGCACAAGCGCTTCATCGATCCGCAACATGGCGTGTTGATGGAAAAACCGCTGGGGACTGTGGATAACTGGTTTGAGCCAGGGCATCAGTTCGAGTGGTATTTCCTGCTGGAGTCTTCGCCGTTGCTGCGTGGCTCGACACTGCACGCATCACTGGAGCGTGCGTTTGCGCTCACTGAACAACTGGGCGTCGATCAGCAGACCGGCGCTGTTCGGGCAATGTTCGATCTGGAAGGTCGTTCCAAGGATGCCACGCAACGAATCTGGGCTCAGGCTGAATACCTGCGCGCCCTGACCTTGCGGCCAGACAGCGAGCCCGCGGTGCTGCACCAATTGCAAGCGTTGCAGCAACGCTCTCTGCATGCGGGTGGCTGGTATGAGTGCCGGGATGAAAGCGGCGATGTCAGCCGTCGAGACATGCCGTCGACCACGCCCTATCACTTGGCAACCTGCTATCGCGGGCTGGCCGAATACCTTCGCTGACTGACAAATAGCTATCGCGAGCAGGCTCGCTCCCACAGTAGATCCTTGTGAGCAACAGAGATCCATGTGGGAGCGAGCCTGCTCGCGATTGGCCGTTACGCGTTCTTAAGCCTTGGCATTACGCTCAATCGCAAACCCGCTCCAGGTCTGGCTCACCGGCATCAGCTCGAGGCTGTTGATATTGATGTGCGCCGGGGCGTTGAGGACCCAGAAAATGGTGTCGGCGATATCTTGTGGCTGGATCGGCTCGGCACCGGCGTAGGTCGCGTTGTAACGCTCCTGGTCACCGGCGAAACGCACCAGTGAGAACTCGCTCTCGCACAGGCCCGGCTCGATGTTGCTGACCCGCACGCCGGTCCCTTGCAGGTCGCAGCGCAGGTTCAGGGAGAACTGTTTGACGAACGCCTTGCTCGCGCCATACACGTGGCTGCCCGGATACGGATAGTTACCGGCGATGGACCCGAGGTTGACGATGCTGGCGCCGCGGCCATGAGCGATCAGACGCGGCAACAGCAGACGAGTGCTGTACATCAGGCCCTTGATGTTAGTGTCGACCATGGTGTCCCAATCATCAAGATTGCACTTCGGCGCAGGGTCCACGCCGAGCGCCAGTCCAGCGTTGTTGATCAGCCCACGCAATTTGGCAAAGGACGGTGGCAGGTTGGCAATGGCCTCTTCCATGGCCTTGCGATCACGCACGTCGAGCACCAGGCCATGGACTTCGGTCTGCTTCGACAACTCAGCGCACAGGGCATTGAGGCGATCTTCACGACGGCCTGTCAGCACCAGTTTCCAGCCAGCCTCGGCAAAACGACGGGCACAGGCTTCGCCAAAACCGGACGTCGCGCCGGTAATAAACAGGGTGTTGGACATCGTGTTCTCCTTGCTTCGGCTGAAAGCAGCCATTGGAATAGAAAATCAGCAGGCAGCATGCCCGGCCTTGCACACAGCGGCAACTACCGCGCCAGCTGTACAAAAAACGACCAATCATTGCAACACCTTACACGCCGTGGCTTTCAGCCATGTGCGCGCACCTTATCCACAGGCCCATCCACACTTTCCGGGGGCAAGTGGAAAAGCTGAAACCCGCTGTGTACAAGGCTTTGCAAGCAGTCTGGAATTTTTTTTGCTTGACCCTCTCGGGCCTGCCGTGTAGCCCCAAGGCAATTTGCACGATTGAGGGTTAAACCGGCGATGGCGCCAAGCCAGTAACTACGGCCTTCAGCCGAGTCTTTCCAGAGTTTAACCACAGACTTATCCACAGGCTGCTATCGCTCATTGGTGCTCGCTTTCGCCACCAATAAAAAGATTGACAAAGCTGGCTTTGGGTCCAGCAAAAATGCCTGATCAAAAAACAACCACAAGGCTACAAGCCACGGTTTAAAAGGCTTTCAGCCAGCTACTCCCACGTTATTCACAGCCAGCTCCACAGCAAACGGGGACAAGTCAAAATCGTGACAAAACAACTATTTGCAGCGGCTTTATGTCGCGCTTTAAGAGGTCGCGAATATTGTTTTCCACAATTTCCTTTTCTCCCGATTTAATTCCCCTGTGGGAGCTGTCGAGTGAAACGAGGCTGCGATCTTTTGATCTGCTTGGATAAAGCAAAATCAAAGGATCGCAGCCTCGTTTCACTCGACAGCTCCTACGGCCTATTGGCACGCATAAAAAAACGCCCTGAGTTCGTCAGGGCGTTTTTATTACGGACTGAGATTAGTGCCCGCCGAGGTAAGCGTTACGCACCTCCTCGTTCACCAGCAGCTCCTTGCCGGTGCCGCTGAGGCGGATCTGGCCGTTGACCATCACGTACGCCCGGTCCGACAACTTGAGCGCGTGGTTGGCGTTCTGCTCGACCAGGAAGATGGTCATGCCGGTACTCGCCAGTTCCCGCAGGGTCGCGAAGATCTGTTTCACCACGATCGGCGCCAGCCCCAGGCTCGGTTCGTCGAGCAACAGCAGTTTCGGCCGGCTCATCAGCGCCCGGGCGATGGCGAGCATTTGCTGCTCGCCGCCAGACATGGTCATGGCCCGCTGGGTGCGCCGTTCCTTGAGCCGCGGAAACAGCTCGAACATGCGTTGCATGTCCTCGGCGGCGTACTTGTCACCGATCGGGATGGTGCCCATCAGCAGGTTTTCCTCGACGGTCATGTCGGGGAACACCCGCCGGCCTTCCGGCGACTGCGCGATGCCGTTGGAGGCGATGTAGTGGGACGACTTGTGGGTGATATCCACACCCTGATAGATGATTTGCCCGTCCGCCGCCCGCGGCTGACCGAATATCGACATCAGCAGCGTCGACTTGCCGGCGCCGTTGGAGCCGATCAGGCTGACGGTTTCCCCTTCATTGATGTGCAGCGAGACTTTCTTCAGGGCCTGGATCGGCCCGTAAAACACGTCCAGTTCCTTGAGTTCGAGGATGGGTTGGCTCATAGCACCACCTCCTCTTCGTCAGCGCCCAGGTAGGCCGCAATCACTTTCGGATCATTACGAATCGCCTCGGGGCCGCCCTCGGCGATAACGATGCCGTGGTCCAGGACCACGATGTGGTCGGAAATGCTCATTACCATGCCCATGTCGTGTTCGATCAGCACCACGGTCAGATCGTGCTCGTCGCGCAGCAACCGGATCATCGCGCTCAGCGCTTCGGTTTCCTGAGGGTTGAGGCCGGCGGCCGGTTCGTCGAGGCAGATGATCTGCGGCCGGGTGCACATGGCCCGGGCAATTTCCAGACGACGTTGCTGACCGTAGGACAGCTCACCGGCCAGACGGTTGGCGCAGTCCACCAGGTCCACCACTTCCAGCCAGTAGAAGGCGTGATCCAGCGCATCGCTTTCGGCCTTGCGGTATCCCTTGGTGTTGAGGATGCCCGCCAGCAGGCTGCGGTTGACCCACATGTGTTGGGCCACCAGCAGGTTTTCCAACACCGACATTTCCTTGAACAGGCGTATGTTCTGGAAGGTACGCGCCAGGCCGGCACGGTTCACCAGGTGGGTGCCGCCGAACATCTTGTAGTACATCCGGCTGGCGAAGGATTTCGGCGAGACGAAATCGAGCGGTTTGAACGATTCGCCCAGCAGTTTGATGACGTTGGTCTCCTCGCCGCGCACATTGAGTTCGATCTTGCCGCCCGAAGCCTTGTAGAACCCGGTCAGGCAGTTGAACACGGTGGTCTTGCCAGCACCGTTGGGGCCGATCAGGGCGAAGATCGAGTTGCGATGGACTTTCAGGCTGACATCGCTCAACGCCTTGATGCCGCCGAAGTGCATCATCAGTTTCTCGACCGAGAGTACGACTTCGCTCATGGCGCTACTCCTTTACGCGGGGTCACACCGGTACGGCTGATCCGAATCAGGCCACGCGGTCGCCAAATCATCATCAACACCATCAGGATGCCGAACAGCAGCACGCGGTATTCCGCGAAGCCACGCAGCAATTCCGGGGCGACGGTCAGCACGAATGCCGCAATCACCACGCCGATGGTCGAACCCATGCCACCGAGTACCACGATGGCGAGGATCAGCGCCGATTCGAAGAAGGTGAACGAGGTCGGGTTGACGAAGCCTTGATAGGTGGCGAAGAACACGCCAGCCAGCCCGGCCGTCGATGCACCGATGGTGAACGCCGAGAGCTTGACCAGTACGTGGTTCAGGCCCATCGAACGGCAGGCGATTTCGTCTTCACGCAAGGCTTCCCAGGCGCGACCGACCGGCATGCGGGTCAAGCGGTGCTTGATGTACAGCACGGCCAGTACCACCAGGAACAACACCGCGTAGATGAAGTAGTACTTCACGTCAGGGTTATAGGCGATGCCGAAAAACTCATGGAACGGGACACCCCCCTCCTTCGCGCGCTTGCCGAACTCGAGGCCGAAGAAGGTCGGCAACGGCGCCGCCATGCCATTCGGGCCGCCGGTCAGGGACAGCCAGTTGTTGAGGATCAAACGGATGATTTCACCGAAACCCAGGGTCACGATCGCCAGGTAGTCACCGTGCAGGCGCAATACCGGGAAACCGAGGATGCAACCGGCAAGGCCCGCAGTGATCGCCGCCAGCGGCAGCACCGTCCAGAAGCCCAAACCGAGATATTGATAACCGAGTGCTAGACCGTAGGCGCCGATGGCGTAGAACGCCACGTAACCGAGGTCGAGCAGGCCGGCGAGGCCGACCACGATGTTCAGCCCCAGGCCCAGCAACACGTAGATCAACCCGAGGATGACCACGCCCAGCAGGTAGGAATTGGAGAAGAACGGGAACACCACGGCGATGACGATCATCAGCGGGATGATCCAGCGCAGCCGGGATTTGTAATCGGGTGGCAGGACATGCACCCCGGAGCCGGTGCTTTCAAAGCCTTCGAGGATTTTCAGGCCCTTGGGCGTTTGCAGGAACAGGCTCAGGGCAAAGCGGCCCGCCATGACAATGGCGACAATCCACGCCACCCGGGTCGTTTCCAGATTGAAACCGTAGCCATCCAGGACCACGCCGACAATCGGGCCGAACACAATCAGGGCGACAAGACCGGCAAGAATCGCGTCAACCAGGCTTCTTTTGAGATCAATGGTTTTTTTAGTGGTTGAAGACATCGCTTACACCTTCGACACAAGAGGACGGCCGAGCAGGCCTTGGGGCCGAAAGACCAGAACGAGAACGAGCAGCGAGAAGCTGAAAACGTCTTTGTAGTCCGAGTTGACCAAACCTGAGAACAGCGATTCGGAGATCCCGAGAATGATCCCGCCAAGCATCGCCCCAGGCAGTGAGCCGATACCTCCGAGGACCGCAGCGGTGAACGCCTTGATGCCAATGACGAAGCCGGCGTAGAAGTCGAACGTGCCGTAGTTCATGGTGATCAGCACGCCGGCCAGGGCCGCCATCGCTGCACCGATGATGAACACGTAGGAAATCACCCGGTCGGTGTTGATCCCCAGGATCGAGGCCATCTTGCGGTCTTGCTGGGTGGCGCGGCACATGCGGCCGAGCTTGGTGTACTTGATGACGTAGGTCAGCAGCGCCATGCCGGCGAACGCGGCGACCAGAATGAAGATCTTGGTGTAGGTGAGCTGGACGAAGCCGGTCCCGACTTCGACTCGCCATGCACCGGTCAGCAGTGTGGGTACACCCTGTTGGCGGGCGCCCTGGGCGATCTGTGCATAGTTTTGCAGGATCAGCGAAATACCGATGGCGCTGATCAGCGGTGCCAGCCGTGTGGAGTTACGCAGCGGTTTGTAGGCGACGCGCTCGATGACCCAGCCATACACCGCCGTGACGACGATGGTGAAGACCAGTGTGCCGAGCATCAGCAAAGGGAAGGATTCAATACCGAAGTATGCCAGCAGAGCCAGACTGATCGCCGCGAGGTACGCAGAGATCATGTAAACCTCGCCATGGGCGAAGTTGATCATGCCGATGATGCCATAGACCATTGTGTAGCCGATGGCGATCAGGCCATAGACCGACCCGAGGGTCAGGCCATTGACCAGTTGCTGCAGGAAAATACCATCCATAACGCAATCTCACGCATTTGAGAGACTGCACAGAAGCCGGGTGCAACGGACCGGGGTTCAGCCGCCGGGGCAACACGGTTGTGTGCAGCTCTACGAGAAAAGACAGGTACTGCACGGACATGTTCTTTGATTGCCCGGCGCACAAGGCGCCGGGCAGATCAGGTCATATCACTTCTGTTTTTCCAGTTGGTGGTATTTGCCGTCCTTGTCCCACTGGTAAACCACGTAGTCGGAGACTTTCAGGTCACCCTTGGCGTCCCAGGTCTTCTCGCCCATCACGGTTTTGACCGGGTTTTTCTTCAGCCACTCGGCCGCTTTTTCGCCGCTGTTGGATTTGGCGCCATTGAAGGCAGCCGCCAGAGTCTGGACCGAAGCGTAGGCATACAGGGTGTAGCCTTCAGGCTCGGTACCGGCCTTGCGGAATGCGTCTACCACGGTCTTGCTGTCTGGCAGCAGACGCGGGTCGGCGCCGAAGGTCATCAGCACGCCGTCGACGTATTGCGGGCCGCCAGCAGTGGTGACCAGTTCGTCGGTCACGATGCCGTCATCGGACATGAATTTCACGTCTTTCAGGCCTTCGGTGCGCAGTTGTTTAACCAGTGGACCGGCTTCCGGGTGCAAGCCACCGAAGTAGACCACGTCGGCACCGGCCGCACGGATCTTGGTCACCACGGCGCTGAAGTCTTTCTCGCCGCGGGTCAGGCCTTCGTACAACACCGGCGTTACGCCGCGCTTGACCAGTTGAGCCTTGGTAGCGTCCGCCAGACCTTGACCGTAGGTGTCTTTGTCGTGCAGAACCACGACTTTCTTGCCCTTGAGCACGTCGACGATGTAGTCGCCAGCCACGATACCTTGCTGGTCGTCACGACCGCACATGCGGAACATGGCGCTCAGGCCGCGTTCGGTCACTTGCGGGTTGGTGGAACCTGGGGTGATAGCAATGATGCCCGCTTCGTCGTAGATCTCGGAAGCCGGGATGGTCGACGAGGAGCAGAAGTGACCGACGACGCCGGCGACTTTCTGGTTGGTCAGGTCCTTGGCGACCGTCACAGCCTGTTTCGGTTCGCAGGCGTCATCGCCCTTGACCAGTACGATTTTTTCCCCGTTTACGCCGCCCGCCGCGTTGACCGCGTCGGCTGCAGCCTGTGCACCCTTCATGTACTGCTCGCCAAATGCCGCGTTGGCGCCTGTCATCGGACCCGCCACACCGATTTTCACATCAGCTTGTGCAAACGCAGAAACACCCAACGCAGCTGCCACTGCGAGGGCCAGAAAGCCTTTCTTGTAAAACGTCTGGGACATGAGGTGGTGCTCCAAGGTTTTTTTTAATTGGCACTGCGACTTCACTGAATGCTCAGAGCAAGGGCCGTGCCATCGGTTTTTTATTCTGAAAAAAGTCGCTGCTTTATTGTTATTTCGACTGTTTCGATCCCATTTTCATTGGGCGTGCAACCGTCTAAACCGCGGAAGGTGAAACCATTTATTTTTAAAGGCGCAACCCGCATGCGCCATCATTGCAACCGCGACGCGAAACGATGTGCAACCAGCCTGTAACAGCCTGCGTCACCGAAGTGCACACTGCTGGTGCGGGACTGCTACAACCCGCACCTTTTACAGGCTAGTCGCTGCGCGAAAAAGCGCCGCTTCCAGCAACAAATTTCAACAATCAAATCACGATCCGCAAGCACTGGCCTGCGTGGTACAGCGAGAACCCGGCTTCATACAAACAGCTGCGCAGGCCCACTCCCGCCAAGGGTTGCATCGGTGCGAACGGAATCGGCAGCGCTTGAGGATTTCCGTTACACAAATAATCGGCAAAGGCTTTGCCGACCACCGTTCCCGTCGTCACGCCCCGGCCGTTGTAACCAGTGACTGCCACTAAACCGGGCGCCGGCTCGAACAGGCGCATCAAGTGATCAGGGGTGAAGGCGATGCAACCGGTCCAGGTGCATTCCCATTCCACCGGCTTAAGGTAGGGAAAATAGTGCTGCTGAACCCGATCGGCCCAGGCCTTGAGAAACCAGGTGGGTTTCTGATTGCCATTACCGAGACTGCCGAGCAGCAGACGACCGTCTTTATCTCGACGAATGCTGCTGAGTACCTGACGGGTGTCCCAGGAGCCCTGGCCGCCGGGCAGGATTTGCTGCGCGGCGTCTTCGGTCAGCGGGACCGACGCGACTTGATAGTAGTAACCGGGGAAGAAGTTGCGCCGCAACTCCGTCCAATCACCTTCGGTATAAGCATTGGAGGCGATGACCACTTGTTCGGCCAGCACCGAACCCTGGGCGGTCTGCACCGACCAGCGCTGACCCTGACGTTCGAGTCGAGTCACCGGGGAATGATCGAACAACTGACCGCCGAGGCCGATGGCCGCTTTGGCCAGCCCCGTGGTGTAGGCCATCGGGTTGATCGTGCCAGCACGCCGGTCAAGCAACGCCGCGGCAATTTTCCTGGTGCCCGTTGCTTGTTCGCAGGCCTGACCAGTCAGCAGTTCCACCGGCGCGCCGCGACGCTTCCATTGTTCTTCACGACTGCGCAAATCGGCTTCGCCACGGGCGTTGTGCGCCATGTGCAGCGTGCCTTCGCGGCGCAACTGGCAATCAATGTTGTATTTGTCGACCAGGCTGAACACCAGGGCCGGCGCCGCGCCCAGCATGCGGTTGAGTTGACTGCCAACCGCTTCGCCAAAACCGGCTTCGATGTCGTCCGGTGGAATCCACATCCCGGCGTTGACCAGCCCGACGTTGCGTCCCGAACCACCATGACCGGCACGATGCGCTTCCAGCACACAGACCGTTTTGCCCTGTTCCAGCAGATGCACCGCCGCCGACAGACCGGTGAAACCGGCGCCGATGACGCAGACATCCACCGCTACCTCGCCTTTGAGCGCCGCGTTATCGGGCCTTTGCGGCGTCAGTTTTTCCCACAGACACTCTTCGCGTAACGGCATTGCCAGACTCCAACAGAAACCTAACCAACACACAGTTCAATTGTAGGAGCGAGCCTGCTCACGATGAACGTTAACGATAACGCGGGTTCGCTGCTTGAACGCGTTGTCCTGACGTTTTTCGCGAGCAAGCTCGCTCCTACAGGGGATCACCGTTTAGTCGAACGTAATACCCTGCGCCAACGGCAACTCCAGCGAATAGTTCACGGTGTTGGTCTGGCGGCGCATGTACCCGCGCCATGCATCGGAACCCGATTCACGACCACCGCCGGTCTCTTTCTCGCCGCCGAACGCGCCACCGATTTCCGCGCCGCTCGGGCCGATGTTGACGTTGGCGATGCCGCAGTCGCTGCCAACCGCCGACATGAACTGCTCGGCTTCACGCACGTCGGTGGTGAAGATGCACGAGGACAGGCCTTGAGGCACCGAGTTGTTCAGGCGCAGGGCTTCGTCGAAATCCTTGTAACCGACCACGTAAAGAATCGGCGCGAACGTTTCGTTGCAGACCACATCGCTCTGCTCCGGCATTTCAACGATGGCCGGTGAGACGTAGTAAGCGTTCGGGTATTTGTCTTCCAGCTGACGCTTGCCGCCGAATACCCGGCCGCCTTCGCTCAAGGCTTGCTCCAGAGCGTCCTGCATGTTTTCGAAGCTGTGTTTGTCGATCAGCGGGCCGATCAGGTTGCCCTCAAGCGGGTTGCCGATGCGGACCTTGGAGTAGGCAGCCTTGAGGCGGGTGACGATTTCGTCCTTCACCGACTCATGGGCAATCAGACGGCGCAGGGTGGTGCAACGCTGACCGGCGGTGCCGACGGCGCTGAACAGGATCGCCCGTACGGCCATGTCCAGGTCGGCGCTTGGGCCGAGGATCATCGCGTTGTTGCCGCCCAGTTCCAGTATGCTGCGAGCGAAACGTGCGGCGATTTTCGGCGCCACTTCGCGACCCATGCGGGTGCTGCCGGTGGCGCTGATCAACGCGACACGCGGGTCATCGACCAACGCTTCGCCGGCATCGCGACCACCAATGATCACCTGGCTCAGGTGCGGTGGAGCGTCGCTGAAGTTCTTCAGTACGCGATCGAACAGCGCCTGGCAGGCCAGTGCGGTCAGCGGGGTTTTTTCCGACGGTTTCCAGATCACCGGGTTACCGCAGACCAGCGCCAGCGCGGTGTTCCAGGCCCAGACAGCGACCGGGAAGTTGAAGGCGCTGATGACGCCGACGACGCCCAGCGGGTGCCAGGTTTCGCGCATGTGGTGACCAGGACGCTCGGAGGCGATGGTCAAACCGTACAGCTGACGGGACAGACCGACGGCGAAGTCGCAGATGTCGATCATTTCCTGAACTTCACCCAGGCCTTCCTGAGTAATCTTGCCGGCTTCCCAGGAAACCAGCTCACCGAGGTCGGCCTTGTATTCACGCAGGATGTCGCCCAGTTGGCGTACCAGTTCGCCACGACGCGGTGCCGGAACCTTGCGCCACAATTCGAACGCATGATCCGCACGACTGATGTGCTGCTCGACTTCAGCAGCGCCTTCCCAGTTCACGGCAGCGATCCGGCTGCCGTCGATCGGCGAATGCACCGGCACTTTGCCGTTCTGGTACAGGGCCGGGTTCACACCAAGACGATCAAGCAATGCGGCAACCATGGGTCACTCCTCAAGCAAAAAACGGAAAACGTGCAGCCGGATTATTTCGACTGATCAGACCTGTAGTTGTAGCGCCCCCGAGACGAGCCAACAAACGACCTTTAAGAGAGATATCATTCCGTTTATTCATGCTTCGCATCGCTGGCAACAAAGTAAAGAAGAAAAAGGACCACCCATGCTTAATAAACGCTACTTGCCGTCGATCACAGCGCTGCAGTGTTTCGAGGCCGTGACCCGGCATTTGAGTTTCACCCGGGCCGCCGAAGAGCTGAACCTGACCCAGAGCGCCGTCAGTAAACAGGTCGCGCAACTCGAGGAGTTGTTGCAGCACTTGCTGTTCCGCCGGGTGCGCCGACGCCTGCAAATGACCCCGGCTGGCGATTTGTACCTGGTGGAAGTACGAAAAATCCTCACGCAGGTCGAGATGTCGACCCATTACCTGCGTTCCTACGGCGGTGAAACTGAAGTCTTGCGCGTCTCGACGCCTCCGACCTTCGGTGCTCGCTGGCTGGTGCCTCGCTTGAAAGGCTGGCGCCTGCGCCATCCGTCGATCCATCTGGACCTGTGCAGCGAACAGGAAGCCGACGACCTGTTGCAGGGCCGCAGCGACCTGGCGTTCTATTTCGGCCAGGGCTCAAGGCCCGGCACTGAATGCCTGAAGCTGTTCGGCGAGGAACTGGTGCCGGTCTGCGCACCGGGTAGCCTGCCGCAGACGCCATTCACCGATCCGACGCAACTCACCGACCTGGTCCTGCTGCAAAACGCCTCCCGTCCCCAGGCCTGGCATGACTGGTTTGACAGTCAGGGCTATCACACCGAGCACAGCTACCACGGCCCGCGCTTCGAAACCTTTTATATGTGCATCCGCGCAGCGCAAGTCGGCTGCGGCGTAGCGCTGTTGCCACGCTTTCTGGTGGAAGAGGAATTGGCCGACGGCAAACTGGTCATACCCTGGCAGCACGCGATGCCCAGTAGCGATGCCTACTACCTGGCGTACCCGGAGCATTCCGCCGAAGTACCCAAGGTGCGGGATTTTGTGAAGTGGATGCTAGAGCAGATTGATACCCCCACATCCACCAACTAACCCCTGTAGGAGCTGTCGAGTGAAACGAGGCTGCGATCTTTTGATCTTGTTTTTAAAAAGCAAAATCAAAAGATCACAGCCTCGTTTCACTCGACAGCTCCTACAAGTAGATTCGCCGGTGCAAAAAACGCTGGCATTTCTCACCACTGATATGCGCCACTAGCCCCATTCATTGAACAGCTGAAACGTCGCTGCCAAGGGCCGCGACCAGCCTGGAGAACCCCGTTATGAGCGAGAGTGTGTTTGCCGATCGCATCGTGCAGAACCTGCTCGACACCGACTTCTACAAACTGACGATGATGCAGGCGGTGCTGCACAACTACCCGAACGTGGAAGTCGAATGGGAGTTTCGTTGCCGTAACAGTGAGGATCTGCGCCCGTATCTGGCGGAAATCCGCTTCCAGATCGAACGTCTGGCCGAGCTGAGCCTGAGCGCCGACCAGCTGAGTTTCATGGAGCGCATCAGTTTCATGAAGCCGGACTTCCTGCGTTTTCTCGGGTTGTTCCGCTTCAACCTGCGCTACGTTCACACCGGTATTGAAAACGGCGAATTGTTCATCCGCCTGCGCGGGCCGTGGCTGCATGTCATTTTGTTCGAAGTGCCGTTGCTGTCCATCGTCAGCGAAGTGCGCAATCGCTATCGCTACCGGGAAGTCGTCCTGGAACAGGCCCGCGAGCAGCTCTATCGCAAGTTCGACTGGCTGACCGCCAACGCCGGCAGCGACGAATTGTCCGAATTGCAGGTAGCCGATTTCGGCACTCGCCGTCGCTTTTCATACCGGGTGCAGGAAGAAGTGGTGAACGTGCTCAAGCACGACTTCCCCGGACGTTTCGTCGGCACCAGCAACGTGCATTTGTCTCGGGAACTGGACATGAAACCGTTGGGCACCATGGCCCACGAATGGATCATGGCCCATCAGCAACTCGGCCCGCGACTCATCGACAGCCAGATTGCCGCCCTCGATTGCTGGGTCCGCGAGTACCGTGGCTTGCTGGGGATCGCCCTGACGGACTGCATCACTACCGATGCCTTCCTCAGCGATTTCGATCTGTATTTCGCCAAGCTCTTCGACGGCTTGCGTCATGATTCCGGTGATCCCGTGTTGTGGGCAGAAAAGGCCATCGCTCACTATCACAAGCTTGGCATCGACCCGATGAGCAAGACCCTGGTGTTTTCCGACAGCCTGACGCTGCCCAAATCCCTGGAGATTTTTCGCGCGCTGCGTGGTCGGATCAATGTCAGCTTCGGCATCGGCACCAACCTGACATGCGATATTCCGGGTGTCGAACCGATGAGCATCGTGCTTAAAATGACGGCCTGCAACGGTCAGCCGGTGGCAAAGATCTCCGATGAGCCTGGCAAGACTCACTGCAAAGACCCGAATTTCGTCGCTTATTTGCGACACGTTTTCAAAGTACCTGCCTCCCTTTCCAGCACATCTGGCATTTCAAGCAAGGAGTGAATTCATGCAAGCCGTACAGCGTGAGATTGCTGAGCAGCTCAAGGTTCAACCACCATTCGCCAACGACGATGCCCTCGAGGCGGAAGTGGCCCGGCGGATCGTCTTCATTCAGGATTGCCTGGTCAATTCCGGACTCAAGACCCTGGTGCTGGGCATCAGCGGCGGCGTCGATTCCCTGACCGCCGGCCTGTTGGCCCAGCGCGCCATGCGCGAACTGCGCACACGTACCGGCGACGATAGTTACAAGTTCGTCGCCGTGCGCCTGCCGTACGAAACTCAGTTCGATGAACACGACGCCCAGGCCTCGGTTGACTTCATCGCCCCGGACGAGCGTCACACGGTCAACATCGGCCCGGCGGTCAAATCCCTGGCCAATGAAGTCGCGGCTTTCGAAGGCAAGCACGCGGTCTCGGTGGATTTCGTGCTCGGCAACACCAAGGCGCGGATGCGCATGGTCGCGCAGTACACCATCGCTGGCGCGGCGCATGGGCTGGTGATCGGCACCGATCATGCGGCGGAAGCGGTCATGGGCTTTTTCACCAAGTTCGGTGACGGTGCCTGCGACCTCGCTCCGTTGAGCGGTCTGGTGAAAAACCAGGTCCGAGCCATCGCCCGCAGCTTCGGCGCACCGGAATCATTGGTGGAAAAAATCCCGACGGCCGACCTTGAAGACCTGTCGCCCGGCAAGCCGGACGAAGCGTCCCACGGCGTGACCTACGCCGAGATCGACGCGTTCCTGCACGGCGAGCCGGTGCGTGATGAGGCCTTCAAGATCATCTGCGAGACGTACAAAAAGACTCATCACAAGCGCGTGATGCCGTTCGCGCCTTGAATCGCCCCCTATAGAAACGTGTAGGAGCTGTCGAGTGAAACGAGGCTGCGATCTTTTGATCTTGCTTTCAGGATTAAAATCAAAAGATCGCAGCCTCGTTTCACTCGACAGCTCCTACAAGGATTCGGGCTGGCCTACGAACGAGCACAAAAAAAGCGTCCCAAGTGGACGCTTTTTTTGTGCGCTCGATTCGATTACTTCAGGGTAACCGTGCCTTTCATCATCGAGATGTGGCCCGGGAACGAGCAGAAGAAGCCGTACGCTTCGCCAGCGGCCAGCTTCGACACGTCGAAGGTCACCGAGTCTTTTTCGCCAGCACCGATGATTTTGGTGTGAGCGATGATGCGCGCGTCACCTGCCGGCAGATAGTCCTTGTCGATACCCGCGGCCAGGCCAGCGGTGGCGATCGGCTGCATGTCAGCCTCTTTGCTCAGCACCCAGTTATGGCCCATGACGTTTTTTGGCAGGCTGCCGGAGTGGGTCAGCTCAACGGTGAACGTCTTGCAGCTTTTGTCGATTTCGATGGCCTTGGTGTTGAAGGACATCTGATCGGTGGAGTCGATCGTGGTTTTGCACTCGGCAGCCATCAATTGGCTGCTGGCCAGTGTCAGCAGGGATACCGCAACAAGTTTGGCAAACATGGTGAATCTCCAAGGCAGGGTTAATAAAAGTGCGAATGGACAGAAGACTGCCTGAAATCTTCGCAAGTTCCTATGACCTGAATCAAAAATTGTATACAACTTTCGAGCTATGACACCTATCGAAACAATCTACCAGCCAGACGTCTAGGGCGGCCCTATCATCTGGTCGTCATCCCTCATCTGGAGCGTCTGTCATGTCCTTCAACAGTCTTTTGCGCAGCTTGCTCGCCGCCTATGCCTGCGGCGCCAGCGGCACTTACGAAACACCTGAACGCGAAGTTTAGACCTTGGAGCGCCGCTTGCCTGCCTTTACTCTGTGGCCATCCCGTCCATGGAGTAAGGCATGTCTTTAGCATCCGTTTGTGTATTTTGCGGTGCCAGCACCGGCACCAACCCGGCTTATCGTGAAGCGGCTATCGCCCTGGGGCGAGCGTTGGCCGAGCGTAAGCTGACCCTGGTCTATGGCGGCGGCGCTGTCGGCCTGATGGGGATCGTCGCCGATGCCGCACTGGCGGCCGGTGGCGAAGTGATCGGGATCATCCCGCAAAGCCTCAAAGACAAGGAAATCGGCCACAGCGGCCTGACCCGCCTGGAAGTCGTCGACGGCATGCATGCGCGCAAGGCACGGATGGCCGAGCTCAGCGATGCATTCATCGCGCTGCCCGGCGGCCTGGGGACACTGGAAGAACTGTTCGAAGTCTGGACCTGGGGCCAGCTCGGCTACCACGGCAAACCGCTGGGACTGCTGGAAGTGAACGGTTTCTACAGCAAATTGACCGGTTTTCTTGATCATATCGTCGGCGAAGGCTTCGTTCGCGAAGCGCACCGTGACATGCTGCAAGTGAGCGAATCGCCGCAAACCCTGCTCGATGCTCTGGACGCCTGGCGGCCGACAGTGGTGCCGAAGTGGACAGAGCAAAAACCCAGCTAACGGCTCGGCACCGATACAGGGCAGAATATGCGCCGCTCAACCTCACCTTCGACCCCAGAGGATCGCCCATGGCTAAACCTAATTATTCCTTCGCCAAACGTCAGAGAGACTTGGCCAAGGAGCAGAAGAAAGAGGAAAAGCTTCAGCGCAAGAAAGCTACAGCTGAAGAAGAAGCAGCAGCACTGAACCCGGATGCAGAAGGCGAAGTGGCGGCAGAAGCTGATGTTGAAGCACCGAAAGATCAGGCGCCCGACGCCTGAGACCCTCAGGGCCCAATGATCTGATCAGGCCCACCGGATCTGTGTCCAGGGTCAGCAGCGATGTTGCTGACCCTCACAGGCCCAACGCTTTGCCAATCGAATCGCGATAACCCTGGGGCAAGTTGGCCGGCAAACGCTGCGGATCAAACAGCCCGATCTCCTTGTGCTCATGACTGATCGTCGGCACGAAACCGCCCAGCAACTGGCAGCGGTAGGTCGAGATGAACACGTATTTGCCGGGGATCACCTCGAACAGATAGGAGTCCAGCGGCTCTCCCACAACGACCTCAACATCCAGTTCCTCTGCGATTTCCCGTGCCAGACAGACGGGTGCTGTCTCGCCCAACTCGATTCGTCCGCCCGGTAGCTCCCATTCGTCACGCTCATTGAGCATCAGCACGATCAGGCCATCGGGGGATTGCAGCACGCCTTTGATTGAAACCGGGAACATCAGAAATCCTCGTTCGATAGCTCAACACTGCCCCCTGTAGGAGCGAGCTTGCTCGCGATGTCGTTAACGATAACGCTGCAAGCCTGCCCCCCCCGGCGCTCTCAGGTTCATCGCGAGCAAGCTCGCGCCTACAGGGGTCCTTCGTTACTCCAGTGGCATCACGGTGACACTGACTTCCGGGTCATGGTTGCCGCCCCCAAGAATCACCCCGCGCAACGGCGAAACATCGGAAAAGTCCCGGCCCCAGGCCAGGGTGATGTGTTCCAGTGCCGGTTGTACGTTGTTGGTCGGGTCGAAATCCACCCAGCCCAGTACCGGGCAGAACACCGAGATCCAGGCATGGGACGCGTCGGCGCCGATCAGTCGCGGCTGGCCCGGTGGTGGCTGGGTCAGCAGATAGCCGCTGATATACCGCGCCGCCAATCCACGGGATCGCACGCAGGCGAGCATCAGGTGAGCGAAGTCCTGGCAAACCCCGCGTCGGCGCTCCAGCACTTCCACCAGTGGCGTCGCCACCTGGGTTGCTTCGGCATCGAAGGTGAATTCGTTGAAGATTTTTTCCATCAATGCCTGGACGCCCAAAAGCAATGGTCGACCCGCCGGAAAGCAGCTTTCTGAAAACTCGACAAAGTTGCGTTTCAAATGCACGTAGGGCGATTCGAACCGGTAACGGCAAGCTTCCAACAATTCAGGAGAAAGCGGCTGACTGCTGTAAGTCAGCGCGTTGCGGGTCTCTTCCCAGGCCGGGGACTGATTGAAGTCGAGCGTTGGCCGGGCCAGCACTTCGACGGTGAGCCGGGCGTTGACCAGCAGTTCATCGTGCGGCCGCTCGAATGCCAACCGGGTCAGCGGATTGCCGAACACGTCCAGCTCATCCCGGCGTGAAGTCGGCTCCGGACTGATCTGTAATTGCTGCTCGGTACAGCGCTGCCAAGGACACGCCCGCGGCCACAGGTGCGCCAGTTGCTGGGCCAGGGACACCGGGCTGTCGTAGTGATAATGGGTGTCGTGAAAAATCTGGTAGTGGGCGCTCATCAGACGGACACCGTGCGCTGGCTGACATCATCGACATGGGCAAAATGGCGCAAGGCCAGGCGATCCGACACTTGTCCGCTGGCATCGGCGATCTCTTGCAGCAGATCGGCCAGCCCCTCGACAGCAGCACGAACACTGGCTTCACCGAACAGCGGGTTTTCCAGGCAGCCCAGATCGAAGCGCGCCAGGCGCTCCACCAGTTGCGGCAGACCGGCTTCGCGGGGCGCGCCAAAATCATCGTTCAAGCGTTTAAGGGTACGGGTCACCAGCTTCAACTGGAACAGCACGGCGTGGGGGTTCTGCTCGTCGAGCAGCAAAAGGTCCAGCACCGGAATCAATTGCGCCACCGCCAGATAACGCGAACGGTAGGTGATGCTGCTGTTGCCCAGTTCCAGTAGCCATTCCAGCCCGGCCTGATCGAACGCCCCGGCGCCGCGCAGAAACGCCGCCAGACTGCCGCTGAGAAACTGCAGGCGCTCGATCCGCCGACCGATCATCAGGAAGCGCCAGCCCTCGTCCCGGGTCATGTCGTCCAGGGCAAAGCCGGATAACGCCGCCAGGGACATCACCAGCCGATTGAGGAAATCCAGCAGCTCGCCGAAGTCCGGCTCCTCGGTTTCCAGTTCCATGGCTTCGCGTTGCAGCTCCACCAGCGCCTGCCAGTTTTCCCGCGAAAGCTTGCCGCGCACTTGCGAAGCCGCCCACTGCAGGCGCTGCAGGTTGGAGCGCAAGCTGAACGGCCAGTCATCGCCGAGCAACGCCGCCAGCAACCGCTCCGGCAACTCGCCTTCATCGGGCAACAACATCAGCCGCTCGCCGAGATCGACCGCCGCTTCCAGGGCTTGTGGGTCATCGCCATCGACGTACCGCGCCAACATGATCCGCAGCAACCGCGCGCTGTCATCGCAGCGTTCGCAATAGCGGCCGAACCAGAACAGGTTTTCCACCACCCGCGACGGCAGATAGGGATCACGCCGCACCAGATCGTGAACGCCAATATTGCGCTGGGCCTTCCATTGTTCGCCGCTCGGCGGACGATCCCCCAGCACCCAGGTGTCCTTGCTCGCGCCGCCGCGCTGCATCGATACCACTTCAGCGTCAGCTTCGGCGGCAACCCGGGTCAGGCCGCCGGGCAGGACGCGATAACCGTCCCGACTCGCCACCGCATACACGCGCATGCCGATGGCTCGGGGTTGCAGTTGACCGTCCTCGGCCTGCCAGATTGGCGCCTGGGACAGTTGCGCAAGTTCTTGCGCCACATAGGCATAAGGCCGCGCCTGCATGCGCTCAGCCAGGGCCTGACGCTGTTTTTCACTCAAATCCCGACCAAATACCGGAGCAAAGCTCTGGGACGGGAACGCCGGTTTGATCAGTAACTCCGGCAGTTTTTCCAGGGCCTGGGCCAGTACCGGCGCTTCACCGCACCACCAGGTGGCGATGGAGGGCAGGATCAGTTCCTCGCCAAACAGGAACTGATTGATCCTGGGCAGAAAGCCCAGCAATCCCGGCGACTCCAGCACACCGCTGCCGAGGGCGTTGGCCACCAGCACTCGCCCTTGGCGTACCGCTTCCAGCAACCCCGGCACGCCAAGGGCCGAGTCGGTGCGCAGCTCAAGCGGATCGCAGAAATCATCGTCGAGCCGCCGCATGATCGCGTGGACCCTACGCAGGCCGCTCAAGGTTTTCAGGTAGACCGTGGCATCGCGCACCGTCAGGTCGCCACCCTCCACCAGCGGATAACCGAGCTGCCGCGCCAGATACAGGTGTTCGAAGTAGCTTTCGTTGAAACGTCCCGGCGTCAGCAACACCACCAACGGCACATCGTTGTCGCTCGGTGCCTGACGGGCCAGGGTTTCCTGAAGCGTGCGAAAGAACCCGGCCAGATGCTGCACTTTCAGATCGCGGTACAACTCGGGAAAGGCCCGGGACACGATAGTGCGGTTTTCCAGGGCGTATCCAGCACCGGACGGCGCTTGAGTCCGATCCGCCGTCACCCACCAGCGACCATCGGGCGTGCGCGCCAGATCCACGGCGTACAGATGCAGAAAGGCCCCGTCGGGCGGCGTGATGCCCTGACAGGGCCAGAGGAAATTGTTGTGACCGAACACCAGCTCGGCAGGCAACAGGCCTTCGGCGATCAACCGTTGCGGCCCGTAAAGATCCGCCAGCACGGCGTTGAGCAATCGAGCCCGCTGGGCGATGCCCGCCGACAACTGCGCCCACTCATCGGCGGCAATCACATGCGGAAGCAGATCGAGTTCCCACGGCCGATCGGCACCCTTGGGATCGGCGTAGACGTTATAGGTCACACCGTTTTCCTGGATCTGCCGGGTCAGCAGCGCCTGACGCTGCACCAACTGCGCTGGCGTGCTGCGTTGCAATTGGTCGAACAGCCGACGCCAGTGCGGGCGCACGGCGCCGCTGTCGTCGAGCAGTTCGTGATAAGTGCCCGCCGTCAGCGGGTAGCGGTCAAGCAGGTCAGGCATGGAAAGCTCGGCAGACAACAAAGAACGGTCAGACTAACGCAGGCTCATGACGCCCGGATATACGAAAAATCCGAGCGTCGTGTACGGTTTAGAAACGTCGTAAATCGAGAGTCATCGGCAGCTCGTCATTAATTTCCAGAATCGGTATAGGAAGTTTCCCAGGGCTGTGTCCGATGCGGAAGAATCGCGCCATCCGCCGGCTCTCGGCCTCATTGGCGTTCACCGGCAGGCTGTCGTAGTTGCGCCCGCCGGGATGGGCGACGTGGTACTGACAGCCACCCAGCGAGCGCTGCATCCAGGTGTCGAGCAGGTCGAACACCAGCGGCGCGTGGACGGGGATGGTCGGCTGCAGGCAGTTGGCCGGTTGCCAGGCGCGGAAACGCACGCCGGCGACGAACTCGCCAACCCGCCCGGTCGGCTGCAACGGCACCGGAATGCCATTGCAGGTCAACAGATAGCGTTGCGGCGGCAGGCCGGTGAGCTTGACCTGCAAACGCTCCAGGGACGAATCCACATAACGCACCGTGCCGCCGACCGCACCCTCCTCGCCCAGCACATGCCATGGCTCAAGCGCCTGACGCACTTCCAGTTCGATACCGCTGACCGCGTAATCGCCAACCTTGGGAAAACGGAACTCCAGATGCGCCGCGAACCACTCGGCCCGCACCGGATAACCGGCAGCGTTGAGATCGACGATGACGTCGGCAAAATCTTGCTCGATAAAGTGTGGCAACAGGAACCGGTCGTGCAGCTCAGTGCCCCAGCGCGCCAGTTTCGGCGGCGCATAAGGCTCGCGCCAGAACCGCGCAACCAGTGCCCGCAGCAACAACTGCTGAGCCAGGCTCATGCGCGCATGGGGCGGCATTTCGAAGGCGCGCAACTCAAGTAATCCCAGACGACCGGTGGCGCCGTCCGGCGAATAGAGTTTGTCGATGCAGAACTCGGCGCGATGGGTGTTGCCGGTGACGTCGATCAGCAAGTTGCGCAGCAGACGATCCACCAGCCACGGCGCGCATTCCTCGCCCGGTTCAGGCATTTGGGCGAAGGCAATTTCCAACTCGTACAAGGCATCGTTGCGCGCTTCATCCACTCGCGGCGCCTGAGACGTCGGGCCGATGAATAGTCCGGAAAACAGGTAGGACAACGACGGGTGGTTATGCCAGTAGCTGATCAGACTGCGCAGCAAATCGGGACGGCGCAGAAAAGGTGAGTCAGCCGGGGTCGCGCCCCCCAGTACGAAATGGTTACCGCCGCCGGTGCCGGTGTGCCGGCCGTCGATCATGAATTTCTCGGTGGTCAGGCGGGTCTGACGGGCTTCTTCGTACAGGAATTCGGTGCGTTCGACCAACTCATCCCAAGTGGCGGACGGCTGCACGTTGACCTCGATCACGCCCGGATCCGGGGTGATGCGGAAGTTGCTCAGGCGTGGATCACTCGGCGGTTCGTAGCCTTCCAGTAACACCGGGCAATGCAGTTCTTCTGCGGTGGCTTCGATGGCAGCGACCAGTTCCAGATAGTCCTCGACCCGCTCCAGCGGTGGCATGAACAGGTACAACCGCCCTTCCCGCGCTTCAGCGCAAAACGCGGTGCGAGTGAGCCAGTCGGCGGATTCGTCGATCTTCGGCTCTCGATCAACCGCCTCGGCAGGTGCACGCGGGCTATTCAACTGCGTGGTGTCTGGAAGCGGCGGGAAGTCCTGGTTCGGATCGTTGGGATGGATGAACGGATATTCCGCCGCCTTCACCCAAGGCTGCGAGCCGAGCGGCAAGCGATAACCCAGCGGCGAATCCCCCGGCACTAACCGGCAGTGTTCATCGCGTAGATACCAGCGACCGCTTTGCCACTGATCTCCCTTGGCGGTGCGCGCGAGCGGCAGCACCTGACCGATGACCTTGTCCAGGCCCTGGCTGAAGACTTTGCGCAGTCGCGCACGCTCCAGCGGCTCCTCCAGACGTGAGTCTTCGGCGCTGACGTTCTGCGGCAAAGCGCCTTCGCGCCAGAGGTAATAGAAATTATCTTCGTAGGCTGGAAACACAAACCGTGTCGGAATTTTCAGGCGTTCGGCGACACTCGCCAGAAAACGCCCAGCCAGTTCGCCATCGGCACCGTAGTCTTCGTGCTCATCGGCGATCAGCGCGCTGTTGTGCCAGATCGGCACGCCGTCGCGGCGCCAGTAACAGTTGAGCGACCAGCGTGGCAGTTGTTCACCGGGGTACCACTTGCCCTGACCGAAATGCACCAGGCCTTTGGGCGCGTAGTGCTTGCGCATGCGCTGGAACAGCTCGGCAGATAAGCGCCGTTTGTCCGGCCCCAGTGCTGCAGTGTTCCACTCGGCGCCGTCCGGGTCATCGATAGAGACGAACGTTGGCTCGCCGCCCATGGTCAGGCGTACGTCACCCTCCAGCAAGTCGGCATCGATCTGCCGACCCAAGGCCTGGATCGCCAGCCACTGATCTTCGGTGTAGGGCTTTGTAACCCGAGGAGCCTCCCAAATTCGCTCCACGGACATTTCGTGGGTGAATTCGCATTCGCACGGTTCCACCAAGCCACTGATCGGTGCCGCAGAGCCCGGATCGGGACTACACGCCAACGGAATGTGTCCTTCACCGGCAAACAGCCCTGAGGTCGCGTCCAGGCCGATCCAGCCGGCACCGGGCAAATAGACCTCGCACCAGGCGTGCAGGTCGGTGAAGTCCACCTCGGTGCCCGATGGACCGTCGAGGCTTTTCACGTCGGCGGTGAGCTGAATCAGATAGCCGGAGACGAAACGCGCCGCCAGACCGAGGTTGCGCAGCAGTTGCACCAGCAACCATGCCGAATCGCGACAGGAACCGGAAGCATGTTCGAGGGTGTGCTCCGGCGTCTGCACGCCGGGTTCCATGCGAATCAGGTAGCCGATGTCGTCGCTCAGGCGCTGATTCAGTGCAACGAGGAAATCCACGCTGGGCAAAGGCGTGCGGTCGATGCCGTCCAGATAGGCCTTGAATTTCGGCGTCAGGGGCAAGGTTTCCAGGTACGGCGCCAGTTCCTTGCGCTCGTCCGCGGCGTAGATGAAAGGAATCTTTTCCGCGTAGGGCTCAAGGAAGAAGTCGAACGGATTGAACACCGCCATTTCCGCCAGCAGGTCGACTTCGATCCGCAGCTCATCGGTTTTCTCCGGGAACACCAACCGCGCCAGGTAGTTGCCCTGAGGGTCCTGCTGCCAGTTGATAAAGTGCTGCTCGGGCGAGACTTTCAGCGCATAGGACAGTATCCGCGTGCGACTGTGGGCGGCCGGGCGCAGGCGAACGATCTGCGGACCGAGCTCGACGGCGCGGTCGTAGCGGTAATGCGTGACATGGTGCAATGCGACATGGATCGACACGGCGTGCCTCCTGCGAGCCTTAAGCGTATTGGAAAGCGCGCAAGACTTATGCCATCCAGCGGCGCTGGCGCTTTCTCCGGTTGCTTGAGGCAGTACAGCACCAAAATCGGGCGATGCGGGAAATTGGTTTGGAAGAGTTGCACGCAAATGTGGCGAAGATCAAAAGATCGCAGCCTTCGGCAGCTCCTACAAGGTGTACGCCATACCAATGTAGGAGCTGCCGAAGGCTGCGATCTTTTGCTTTGAGGCACAACGCAAAAACGCCAACCCGAAGGTTGGCGTTCTGTTGTCAACGGTCAGCGTTTAGCGCGGCACAACCGGCTTGCGCGCAGGCTTCGGTCCTTTGCCTTTGGCCGCGTCCTTGCGCTCCTTGGCCGCCTGCTGATTGCGGGCGAACGCCGCAGCCTTGGCCTGTTCACGCTTGTCCCACGGGTTGCCGCCATCGCTGCCACGCGGTGGCAGGCCAGTGTGCTGGGTCAGGATCTTGGTAGTCTTTTCCTGAGCCACTTTATGGCTGCCGGCCGGCGTCGAGTTCTTGCGACGGGCGCTCTGGTAGCTATCGGTCGCGGGCTGATGCAGCGGGATCAACTGGTTCTTGCCCGGCCCGATCAGGTCGGCGCGGCCCATGCGGGTCAGCGCTTCACGCAACATTGGCCAGCCTTTCGGATCGTGATAACGCAAGAACGCCTTGTGCAGACGACGCTGCTCTTCGCTCTTGACGATGGTCACGGTGTCGCTCTTGTAAGTCACCTTACGCAGCGGGTTCTTGCCCGAGTGGTACATCGCGGTGGCGGTGGCCATCGGCGACGGGTAGAACGCCTGCACCTGGTCGGCGCGGAAGCCGTTGCCCTTGAGCCACAGGGCCAGGTTCATCATGTCTTCGTCGGTGGTGCCCGGGTGGGCGGCGATGAAGTACGGAATCAGGTACTGCTCTTTCCCGGCTTCCTTGGAGTACTTCTCGAACATGCGCTTGAACTTGTCATAGCTGCCGATGCCCGGTTTCATCATCTGATTGAGCGGACCTTCCTCGGTGTGTTCCGGGGCGATCTTCAGGTAACCACCCACGTGGTGGGTCACCAGCTCTTTGACGTATTCCGGCGATTCGACCGCGAGGTCATAGCGCAGGCCGGAAGCGATCAGGATCTTCTTCACACCCGGCAAGGCACGGGCGCTGCGGTACAGCTGGATCAGCGACGAGTGGTCGGTGTTCAGGTTCGGGCAGATGCCGGGGAACACGCACGATGGCTTGCGGCACGCGGATTCGATTTCCGGGCTCTTGCAGGCGATGCGGTACATGTTCGCGGTCGGGCCGCCGAGGTCGGAAATGACGCCGGTGAAGCCTGGCACCTTGTCGCGGATCTCTTCGATTTCGCGAATGATCGACTCTTCTGAACGGTTCTGGATGATCCGGCCTTCGTGCTCGGTGATCGAGCAGAAGGTGCAGCCACCGAAGCAGCCACGCATGATGTTCACCGAGAAACGGATCATGTCGTAGGCGGGGATCTTTTCCTTGCCGTACGCCGGGTGCGGAATGCGCGCATAGGGCATGCCGAACACGTAGTCCATTTCTTCAGTAGTCATCGGAATCGGCGGTGGGTTGAACCAGACGTCGACTTCACCGTGCTTCTGTACCAGCGCACGGGCGTTGCCCGGGTTGGTTTCCAGGTGAAGCACGCGGTTGGCGTGAGCATAAAGCACTGCGTCGCCACGGACTTTCTCGACCGATGGCAAACGGATTACCGTCTTGTCGCGCGTCATTTTCGGGCTCGCCAGGATCTGCACGACCTTGGCTTCGCTCGGGTCTTCAACCGGCCCCTTTTCCTGCTCGATGGCGCAGGCCTGGGTGTCCTGGGTGTTGACATACGGGTTGATGATCTTGTCGATCTTGCCCGGACGGTCGATACGCGTGGAGTCCACTTCGTACCAGTCTTTCGGCGTATCACGACGGATGAACGCGGTGCCGCGCACGTCGGTGATGTCTTCGATCTTGTGACCGTAGGACAGACGCTGGGCAACTTCGACGATCGCACGCTCGGCGTTGCCGTAGAGCAGGATGTCAGCGCAGGCGTCGATCAGGATCGAGTTGCGCACCCGGTCCTGCCAGTAATCGTAGTGGGCGATGCGGCGCAGGGAGGCTTCGATGCCACCGAGCACGATCGGCACGTTCTTGTAGGCTTCCTTGCAGCGCTGGCTGTAAACCAGGCTCGCGCGGTCCGGCCGTTTGCCCGCCATGCCACCGGGGGTGTAGGCGTCGTCGGAGCGGATTTTCTTGTCGGCGGTGTAGCGGTTGATCATCGAGTCCATGTTGCCGGCCGCGACGCCGAAGAACAGGTTCGGCTCGCCGAGCTTCATGAAGTCGTCTTTGGACTGCCAGTTGGGCTGGGCGATGATCCCGACGCGGAAGCCCTGGGACTCCAGCAGCCGGCCGATGATCGCCATGCCGAACGACGGATGGTCAACGTACGCATCACCGGTGACGATGATGATGTCGCAGGAATCCCAGCCAAGCTGATCCATCTCCTCCCTGCTCATCGGCAGGAATGGCGCGGGACCGAAACATTCGGCCCAGTACTTGGGATAGTCAAATAACGGCTTGGCTGCTTGCATGACGATGACCGGTGTTGAGATGAAAAATCGCGGGCGCGGAATATAGCACAAAAAATAACCAATTCCGACGGCTATGGTAGGAAATTGGTGGTGCCCCTTTCGCGAGCAGGCTCGCTCCCACAGAGGACCGCATTCCAAGGTGGGAGCGAGCCTGCTCGCGATGAGGTCGCTTCAGACGCTAAATAACTTACTCGTCGTCGTCGAAGTTGTAACTGCCCGGCGCCAGGTTTTCGAAGCGGGTGTATTTGCCGATGAAGGCCAGGCGGATAAAGCCGATCGGGCCGTTCCGCTGCTTGCCGATGATGATTTCGGCGATGCCTTTGTGCTCGGTTTCCGGGTGATACACCTCGTCCCGGTAAACGAACATGATCACGTCAGCATCCTGCTCGATCGCTCCGGATTCCCGCAAGTCGGAGTTCACCGGGCGCTTGTTCGGCCGTTGCTCCAGGGAACGGTTGAGCTGGGACAGTGCCACCACCGGGCAGTTGAATTCCTTGGCCAGGGCTTTCAGGGACCGGGAGATTTCGGAAATCTCGTTGGTCCGGTTGTCACCGCTGGAGCCCGGGATCTGCATGAGCTGCAAGTAGTCGATCATGATCAGACCGATCTCGCCGTGCTCACGCACCAGACGACGGGTCCGAGCGCGCATTTCCGACGGGCTGATACCGGCGGTGTCGTCGATGAACAGCTTGCGATCGTTGAGCAGGTTGACCGCCGAGGTCAGGCGTGGCCAATCGTCATCTTCCAGGCGACCGGCCCGGACTTTGGTCTGGTCGATCCGGCCCAGGGACGACAGCATACGCATGATCAGCGACTCGCCTGGCATCTCCAGCGAGTAAACCAGTACGGCTTTCTCGCTGCGCAATACGGCGTTTTCCACCAGGTTCATCGCAAAGGTGGTTTTACCCATGGACGGACGGCCGGCGACGATGATCAGGTCGGACGGCTGCAGGCCGCTGGTCTTCTCGTCGAGGTCGGTGTAGCCGGTGGACAGGCCGGTGATGGCGTTGTCGGTGTTGAACAAGGTGTCGATGCGATCGATGGCCTTGGTCAACAGGTCGTTGACGCTGACCGGGCCACCGGTTTTCGGGCGGGCTTCGGCGATCTGGAAGATCTGCCGTTCAGCTTCGTCGAGGATCTCGGCGGCGGTGCGGCCTTCGGGGTTGAAGGCACTGTCGGCGATTTCGGTGCTGATGCCGATCAACTGGCGCAGGGTTGCCCGCTCGCGAACGATCTGGGCATAGGCCTTGATGTTGGCGACGGACGGCGTGTTTTTTGCCAGCTCACCGAGGTAACCGAGGCCACCGACTTGCGAGGTCTGACCTTCCTTGTCCAACTGCTCGGCCAGGGTCACGACGTCGATCGGGGAGTTCTGGTCGGCGAGCTTGGCAATCGCGCGGAAGATCAGACGGTGGTCATGCCGATAGAAATCGCCGTCGGAGACTTGATCGAGCACGCGTTCCCAGGCGTTGTTGTCCAGCATCAGACCACCGAGCACGGCCTGTTCGGCCTCGATGGAATGCGGCGGCACCTTCAGGGCTGCGGTTTGCAGATCGTATTGCTCGGGAGCGGAGATATCGTTCATGGCCACTTGAGTTTGGGTTATGAAAAGCAGGGATTACAGAAAGACAAAGGGCACGACCTGTAAACAGGATCGTGCCCGATGTTAACCGCCTGACGGGCAAGCCGCCAGCCGATCAAGTGCTGCTTAAGCTGCTACCACGACAACGCGTACGGTGGCTTCAACTTCGGCGTGCAGGTGCACGGCTACGTCGAATTCGCCTACGTTGCGGATGGTGCCGTTCGGCAGACGAACTTCGCTTTTTGCAACTTCAACGCCAGAGGCGGTCAGTGCATCAGCGATGTCGTGGGTGCCGATCGAACCGAACAGCTTGCCTTCGTCACCGGCGGTGGCAGTGATAGTCACTTCCAGCTCAGCCAGTTGGGCGGCACGGCTTTCAGCCGACGATTTACGGTCTGCTGCGGCTTTTTCCAGCTCAGCGCGACGCTCTTCGAACGCAGCCAGGTTGGCAGCGGTCGCAGCGGTAGCTTTGCCGTAAGGCAGCAGGTAGTTACGACCGTAACCAGCCTTAACGTTCACTTTGTCACCCAGGTTGCCCAGGTTGGTGACTTTTTCCAGAAGGATCAGTTGCATGTGAAAATCCTCTTAACTTTTAACCTTCACCGTTCGCGCTATCGACGTCTTTCGGCGTCGAACGACCGCGAAAATCAATCAGGCTGTCGACGATGGCCAAGACCACCAGCAACGGATAGATCAGCTGCATGAACAGCAACAGCGTGACGTACAACCCCACCAGCCAGAACCTGGCCAGTCGCTTTTGCGCCACCAGCCCGTGAATCAGGGCCAGCCCGGCGAATACCAGCGGTACGCTGCACAACGGCGTCAACATGGCCATCTGCGGACCGATATTCGGTCCCAGAAGCATGAACGCCAGCAGCAACATCGCCGGCAAAAGCGGGAATCGGATGGCGCGAAACTCGCGACCAAAACCACCCGGGTTGTACAACAACGCCTGCCAGTAGCGCCCGACAATCAGGCTCAGCACACTGACGATTTGCAACAAGGCCGCAATCAGGCCGGTCAGGACCGGTGCAATCAGGGACGCAAAATGCGCTTGTTCGTCTACCGACAACTTCTGGTAGACATCACCGAGTAGCGACGGCATGACTTTTATCAAAGCCTGCGCCAGCATCTCGATCTGGGGACCAAAAGCTGTCCCCAACACCACTGAAAACACCACTCCCATCGCTATGCTGACCAGCAGCACGCGGTTCCAGGATTCGCTTGCGCGCAAAACCAACGCAAGGCTCCAAGACCCCAGCAGCACCAGAAGTGCCCGTGGGTCGTCGGAGTAAAGCCACCAGACCAACGCCGGCAGCAATCCCAGAGCAAGAACGCCCAGGGCGTCCTTCAATCCGCGCCGCAGGAGCACAAGGCATCCAGCGGCAGCACCCAACCAATACAACAGCGGCAATGTTACGCATCCAGCCACTACCAGAGTGGCCTGCATACGGCCGCGCATGATGAACTCAGCTAAGGCGCGCATGCATTCAATCCTTTGCTACGTGTCGACTGCCCGGTCTCAGCGGCCGTGGCTGTCGGTGTAGGCCAGCAGGGCCAGGAAGCGGGCGCGCTTGATAGCGGTGGCCAGCTGACGCTGATAACGTGCTTTGGTACCGGTGATACGGCTTGGAACGATTTTGCCGGTCTCGGATACGTAAGCTTTCAGAGTGTTGAGATCTTTGTAATCGATCTCTTTCACGTCTTCAGCGGTGAAGCGGCAGAATTTACGACGACGGAAGAAACGTGCCATGTAATAGGCTCCTCAAAAGGTCCGTGGATTACTCGTCAGCGTTATCGCTGTTGTCGCTGTCATCACTGTCAACGCTTTCAGCGCCTTCGTGCTCAGGACGGTCGCGACGCTCACGGCGCTCACTGCGGTTTTCTTCAGCCTTGAGCATCTCGGATTGGCCGGTAACGGCTTCTTCGCGACGGATGACCAGGTTACGGATCACTGCATCGTTGTAGCGGAAGTTGTCTTCCAGCTCGGCCAGGGCCTTGCCAGTGCACTCAACGTTCAGCATCACGTAGTGAGCCTTGTGAACATTGTTGATTGCGTAGGCCAGTTGACGACGGCCCCAATCTTCCAGACGGTGGATTTTGCCGCCGTCTTCTTCGATCAGCTTGGTGTAACGCTCAACCATGCCGCCGACTTGCTCGCTTTGATCCGGGTGGACCAAAAAGATGATTTCGTAATGACGCATGAATGCTCCTTACGGGTTGTAGCCTGCCGCTCAAAAGCGGTCAGACAAGGAGTGAATGACACTTATGGACTTGCTTGCGATAGACACATGCGTGCCTGCCGTCACAGCAAGGGGCGCAATTGTAGAGAAGGGATAGAAGAGGTGCAAGGCAATTGGTGATTATTTGAACAATCACCCGAACTCAAATCCGAACACCCTGTAGGAGCTGTCGAGTGAAACGAGGCTGCGATCTTTTGATTTTGCTTTTAAGGAACAAGATCAAAAGATCGCAGCCTCGTTTCACTCGACAGCTCCTACAGGGGAGTGTCAGGACTTTTTGGTGGCGGCTTTGACGCCACGCTGACGCAACGCCTCAAACAGGCAAACGCCAGTCGCTACGGACACGTTGAGACTGCTGACACTGCCAGCCATCGGCAGGCGCACCAGGTAGTCGCAAAGGTCGCGGGTCAGACGGCGCATCCCGCTGCCCTCAGCCCCCATGATCAGGATGGTCGGACCGGTCAGGTCTTGCTGATACAGATCCTGCTCAGCCTCGCCCGCCGTACCGACGACCCACAAGCCACGCTGCTTGAGTTTTTCCAGGGTGCGCGCCAGGTTGGTTACAGCAACCAACGGAATCACTTCCGCCGCGCCACAGGCGACTTTTCGTACCGTCGGAGTCAGGGTGGCTGACTTGTCCTTCGGAACGATCACCGCCAATGCGCCGGCCGCATCGGCCGAACGCAGGCAAGCGCCGAGGTTATGCGGATCGGTCACACCGTCGAGCACCAACAGCAGCGGCGCGCCTTCGGTGCGGTCGAGCAGTTCGTCGAGCATCGCCTCGCCCCAGACCTGGCTCGGACTCACTTCCGCCACCACACCCTGGTGCACGCCTTCGACCCAGGCATCCAATTCACGACGCTCGGCGTTGCCGACGGCCACGCGATTTTCGTTCGCCAGCTGGATCAGCGTCTGAACCCGCGGATCGCTACGGCCTTCGGCCAGCCAGATCTGCTTGACGCGTTTCGGGTGGTGACGCAGCAATGCTTCTACAGCGTGCACGCCATAGATTTTTTCCAACTGACTCATGACTTGGCCTTAGGTTTACGCGCCCCGCCGCTTCTGGCGGCTGGAGCGGAACCCGCTTTTGGCGGGCCTTTACGATGCTTGCTCGGTTTGGCTGGCTTGCCGCCGGGAGCCTTTTCAGGCGCCGACCGTCCGGTCTTTCCCCCAGACGCCGCTTTACCACCGCTTTTCGCTTCAGACAGCAACGCCTGTTTCAGTTCGCGGCTTTTGCGCAGCTCGGCATTTTTTGCCGCCGCATCGCTCGGGCGATAGGCTTCGACAGCCTTTTCCTTGGCAGGACGACGACCGGTTTTTGCCGGCGCCGGTTCTGCAGCTGTTTTTGTAGAAGGGGCGGCAGGTGCAGCTGTTTCAGTCCCGCGCTTTTTGCGACCGATTGGCGCACTGATGGTTTTTTCAGCCATCTCGAAGTCGATCTTGCGTTCGTCGAGGTCGACGCGCATCACGCGCACTTCAACGGTGTCGCCAAGACGGAAGCTGCGACCGGTACGCTCACCGGCCAGGCGGTGGTGCACAGGATCGAAGTGGTAATAATCGCCCGGCAGCGCAGTGACGTGCACCAAGCCTTCGACGTAAATATCGGTCAGCTCGACGAACAGGCCAAAACCGGTCACGGCGGTGATCACACCCGGGAACGACTCGCCCACACGATCTTTCATGAACTCGCACTTGAGCCAGTTCACTACGTCGCGGGTCGCTTCGTCGGCACGGCGCTCGCTCATCGAGCATTGCTCGCCGAGCTGCTCCAGGATCGCTTCGTCGTACGGATAGATACGCGCTTTCGGAATGGTCATCGCGCCGGCACGGCGAACGTGCGGGGTGTCCATTTTCGAATGGATGACGCTGCGAATCGCCCGGTGCGTGAGCAGATCCGGGTAGCGACGGATCGGCGAAGTGAAGTGGGTATAGGCTTCGTAATTCAGGCCGAAGTGGCCCTGGTTATCAGCGCTATACACCGCCTGACTCAACGAACGCAGCATGACGGTCTGGATCAGATGGAAATCCGGACGGTCCTTGATGCTGGCCAGCAATGCCTGGTAGTCCTTCGGCGACGGGCCGTCCTTGCCTTTGTGCAGGGACAGGCCGAGTTCACCCAGGAAGGCGCGCAGTTTTTCCAGACGCTCCGGCGGCGGACCATCGTGAACGCGATACAGCGCAGGGATTTCGTGCTTTTTCAGGAACTCGGCTGTGGCAACGTTGGCCGCCAGCATGCATTCCTCGATCAGCTTGTGGGCGTCGTTGCGAACAGTCGGACGGATTTCGGCAATCTTGCGCTCGGTACCGAAGATGATCCGGGTTTCCTGCGTTTCGAAATCGATCGCGCCACGCACGTGACGAGCGGCCAGCAAAACCTTGTACAGCGCGTAGAGCTGCTTGAGGTGCGGCAGAACGTCGGTGTATTCGCCACGAAGCTGACGCGCTTCGGTCGCTTTTGGCGTCTCCAGCATAGCGGCGACCTTGTTGTAGGTCAGGCGGGCGTGGGAGTGAATCACCGCTTCGTAGAAGCAGTAGTCGGTCATTTCGCCGGATTTGGAGATGGTCATCTCGCAAACCATGGCCAGGCGATCGACGTGCGGATTCAGCGAGCACAGGCCGTTGGACAACTGCTCAGGCAGCATTGGCACTACGCGCTCGGGGAAGTACACCGAGTTGCCGCGAACCTGGGACTCGTTATCCAGCGCCGAGCCGATCTTCACGTAGCTGGAGACGTCGGCAATTGCCACGTACAACTTCCAGCCGCCGGAGAACAGGCGCAGTTTGCCCGGTTTGGCTTCGCAGTAGACCGCGTCATCGAAGTCGCGCGCATCTTCACCGTCGATGGTCACGAACGGCAGATGACGCAGGTCGATGCGCTTCTCTTTGTCTTTCTCTTCGACTTCAGGCTTGAGCTTGGCAGCTTCTTTGAGCACCGCTTCAGGCCAGACGTGAGGAATGTCGTAGGTGCGCAGGGCGACATCGATTTCCATGCCCGGCGCCATGTAGTTGCCCACTACTTCAACTACGTCGCCTTGCGGCTGGAAGCGTGGCGTCGGCCAGTGAGTGATCTTCACTTCGACGAACTGACCGATCTGGGCATTGGCGTTGCGGCCCGGAGTGACCAGCACTTCTTGCTGGATCTTCGGATTATCGGCAACCACGAAGCCGATACCGCCCTCTTCGAAGTAGCGACCGACGATGGTCTCGTGAGCACGGGATACCACTTCGACGATCATGCCTTCGCGGCGACCGCGACGATCCAGGCCGGAAACACGCGCCAGGGCACGGTCGCCGTCGAACACCAGGCGCATTTGCGCCGGGCTCATGAACAGGTCGTCACTGCCGTCGTCCGGGACCAGGAAGCCGAAGCCGTCACGGTGACCGCTGATGCGGCCCAGGATCAGGTCGAGCTTGTCCACCGGCGCATACGTGCCGCGACGGGTATAGATGAGTTGAGCATCGCGCTCCATGGCGCGCAGGCGGCGGCGCAGGGCTTCGATCTGGTCTTCTGTGGTCAGACCAAACTCTTCGACCAGCTGCTCGCGGTTAGCAGGCGAACCCCGATCAGCAAGGTGCTGAAGGATCAGTTCGCGGCTAGGAATAGGGTTTTCATATTTTTCCGCTTCACGAGCGGCCTCGGGATCGAGGGACTGCCAATCGGCCATTAGAGAGTTTTCACCTTGTCTATATGCGGGTTAGTTTGGCATAGGCGTAATGAAACGGGAAATTTCAGGCTATGACAGCCCATCTAAAGCCCTTTATCGACACCGCAAAGCTTACTTGAATGCCACTGGTAATATTTTTCAGGTTTTTTTAATGCCAGGGGTTTACAGTTAAAAAGACGCTCCGTATAGTGCGCGCCATCGACGACGCACTAGCGCTGTCGATACTGCCCAGATGGTGAAATTGGTAGACACGCCAGCTTCAGGTGCTGGTGACCGCAAGGTCGTGGAAGTTCGAGTCTTCTTCTGGGCACCAATTTCGAGCTTGAGATTAGATCAATTTCAAGGCTCACACAAAAACCCGCGAAAGCGGGTTTTTGCATTCTAAGCATCTGATTTATTAAAACTAAATCAGGGGTTTACAGATCAAAATGCTCTCCGTATAGTGCGCCACATCAACAGCGGCAACGCTTGCGATGAATGCCCAGATGGTGAAATTGGTAGACACGCCAGCTTCAGGTGCTGGTGACCGCAAGGTCGTGGAAGTTCGAGTCTTCTTCTGGGCACCAATTCAAATTCAAGGTCACGATCTTGAATTTCACAGAAACCCGCGAAAGCGGGTTTTTGCGTTTCTGGCTTTCAAAAATTTCATCAACGGCCTGTAGGGATCAGCGTTGGTCCCAGACCGCTATAGCAAAACCTCGCCAGCCCCGCAAGGCGCACTTGAGAAACAATATCGTTTATCATTGTTGCAAGATTTTGCAATGCGACAGTGAGGAACCCTGCGAATGATGTTTCGAAATACCCTGCGCCGAGGCCTGACCTTCACCCTCCTCGGCCTGGCACTCGCCACCCCCCTCACCCAGGCCGCCGATCCGGTTTCCCTGACACTCTACAACGGTCAACACAAGGAAGTCGGCGACGCCGTCGCCAAAGCCTTCGAAGCCAAGACCGGCATTCACGTCAATGTACGCAAAGGCAGCAGCAACCAGCTCGCCAGCCAGATCGTCGAAGAGGGTGATCGCTCCCCCGCCGACGTGATCTACACCGAAGAGTCGCCACCACTGAACAAACTCGGCGAACAAGGCCTGCTGGCCCGGACCGATGCCGACACCCTGGCCGTCCTGCCAAAAGACTACGTTGCCGGCAATGGCACCTGGATCGGCATCACCGCGCGAGTCCGCGTTGTTGCTTTCAACCCCAAGCTGATCGATGAAAAAGACCTGCCCAAGTCGGTGATGGAATTCTCCGATCCGAAATGGCAAGGCAAGGTCGGCTTCGTGCCTACCAGCGGTGCATTCCAGGAACAGGCCGTGGCAATCATCAAGGTACACGGCATGGATGCCGCCGAAGAATGGCTGACCGGTTTGCGTGCGTTTGGCAAGACCTACAGCAACAACATGGTCGCGCTGAAGGCGGTGGAAAACGGCGAAGTCGCCACCGTGCTGGTGAACAACTACTACTGGTTCGCCCTGCAGCGCGAGAAAGGCCAGCTCGATTCGAAACTGCATTACTTCACCGGCGGCGACGTCGGTGGCTTGATCACCGTTTCCAGTGCTGCCGTTCTGAAATCCAGCAAGCATCCAAAAGAAGCCCAGCAATTCCTCGCCTACATGGCCAGCGAAGAAGGTCAGCGCGTGATCACCCAGACCACCGCTGAATATCCGCTGCACAAAGGTATGGAGTCCGATCGCGGCCTCAAGCCGTTCAGCGAACTGCAAGCCCCGAAAGTCACGCCAGCCGACCTCGGCAATGCCGAAGAAGCCCTGGACCTGGAACGTGACGTTGGCCTGAACTGATGAGCGCATCGTTATCCGCCACCGCCTCGCTCGGGAGGTATGTGCCACGGCGCAAGCGGCCGTCGATCTGGCTGCTGCTGCCGGTTTTGCTGTTGGTAGTACTCAGCGTGTTGCCGCTGGCGTATGTCGGGCTTAAAACCTGGCAGGCCGGCTGGGCCGAAGCATTGCATTTGTTGTGGCGGCCGTATGTGTTCGGCCTGCTGCGCAACACGCTGGCACTGATGATCGGCGTGACGCTGGCCTGTAGCGTGATCGGCCTGTCGCTGGCCTGGCTGCTGGAGCGCAGCAATCTGCCAGGGCGGCGGTTGTGGGGCGTGATTCTTTGTTTGCCGTTCGCCGTACCAGCGTTTGTCAGCAGTTTCACCTGGGTATCCCTGAGCGCTCATTTTGAAGGCCTGGGCGGGGCGATTCTGGTGATGACCCTGTCCAAATATCCGCTGATATTTCTGCCGGTGGCGGCAACCCTGCGCAATCTCGATCCGTCTCTGGAGGAGTCAGCACGCACGCTGGGGCAGAATCGCTGGGGCGTGTTCTTCCGGATCACCTTGCCGCTGCTCTGGCCATCTCTGCTCGCCGGTTCGCTGCTGATCGCCCTGCACATGCTGGTGGAATTCGGCGCCTTGTCGATCATTGGCCTGCAAACGTTCACCACCGCGATCTATCAGCAGTTCGAGCTGGAATTCAGCAACACCAACGCAGCGATGCTCTCGGCGGTGCTGCTTGCACTGTGCCTGGTGCTGCTATGGCTGGAGTTGCGAGTGCGCGGCAAGGGCAGACACGTACGCACCGGCCAGGGTGCGGCGCGACGTGCGGAGCAGGTTCGTCTGGGGCCATGGGCGGCTGCCGGCCAGCTCTACTGCCTGGCGCTGGCGATCATCGGCAGCGGGATTCCGCTGGGCATGCTGGCGTACTGGCTGGCCGTCGGTTCGTCGGCAGCGTTTCCGGTGGCGGCGATCAGCGAAGCATTGCTGTCGTCCCTGGCACTGTCACTGGGTGGCGCAGCGTTATGCCTGGTGCTGGCAGTCCCGGTGGGCTTGCTGGTGGTTCGCTACAAAGGCCGACTGGCAATCTGGGCCGAGCGCTTGCCGTATCTGCTGCATGCACTGCCTGGGCTGGTGATTGCACTGACGCTGGTGTATTTCGCACTGCATTATGTACCGGCGCTGTACCAGACTTCCGTGCTGCTGCTGATCGCTTATGCGTTGCTGTTTTTGCCGCTGGCTCAGGCGCCGATTCGTACAGCGCTGAACAAGGCTGCGCCGCAACTGGAAGAGGCGGCTCGCACGCTGGGCGCATCGTCGTTCAGTGCGTTTTGCCGGGTGACGCTGCCGATCATTTTCCCGGCATTGGGCGCGGCGTTTGCGCTAGTGTTTCTGGATGCGATGAAGGAGCTGACAGCGACGCTGCTGCTGAGTCCGACCGGGCTCAATACGCTGGCAACGGAGGTCTGGGCGCATACCGCGAATGTGGAGTTTGCGGCGGCGGCGCCTTATGCGGCGTTGTTGATTTTGGTGTCGGGGTTGCCGGTGTACTTGCTGACAACCCGGATGTATTTGAGCCGCTGATAACGCAAAAAGATCGCAGCCTGCGGCAGCTCCTACAGGGAAACGCATATTCCTGTGTAGGAGCTGCCGCAAGCTGCGATCTTTTGATCTGCAGGATTTATCAGGCCCTGAACTGCCCCAGGCTTGCCTTCAACTGCGCCGCCAAGCCATCCAGCACCTTGCCGCTGGCCGTGGTTTCCACCACTGCCTGAGCGGCCTTCTCAGCCTGCGCATGGATGGTCTCAACCCGCCCACGCACAGCCTGCGCGCCTTGCGCCTGATGCGCCGCTGCCTGGGTCGCCAGGCCAATCGCGGTATGCACCTGCTCGACCGACGCCTGTACCGACTGCTGCAACCGCGCACTGTCACGCAATACCAGCAAGCCTTCGCTCGCCTGACGCCCGGCCTGACCAATCGCCGCCACCGCCTCACGCGCCCCTTGCTGCAAGGCAACGATGTGCGCCTGGATGTCGCCGGTGGAACTCTGAGTCTTGCTCGCCAGCGCCCGCACTTCGTCAGCCACCACGGCAAAACCACGACCGGTCTCACCGGCACGCGCCGCTTCGATGGCCGCGTTCAGCGCCAACAGGTTGGTTTGCTCGGCGATCCCGTGAATCACCGTCAGCACCACCTCGATCTGCTCACTCTGCTGCGCCAGTCGCTCAATAACCTTCGCCCCGGTATCAACCTGTCCGGCCAACGCCTCGATCAGGCTGCCGACCTTCGCTGAGGTCCGGGTGTTTTCATCGGTGGCCGAACGAATATCCACCACCTGCCGCAACGCCGCTTGCATGGCGTGACTTTCAGACTGGGCTTCATCCGCCATCTGCGACAACGCACGCAGGCTCTCGGCCACTTCATCGCGCTGCATACCCGCCGCTGCATCTGCGCCGGCATTGCGCAGGGTCATGGCGCCGATTTCAACGCCAGTACGCTGGGCCACATCGCCCGCTTCACGCACGATTGGCTGCAACTTATCCACAAAGCGATTGACCGCCGAGGCCATGTCGCCGATTTCGTCCTTGCTGTTGATCTGCACGCGCTTGGTCAAATCGCCCTCACCCGCCGCCAGGTCATCCATCGCTGCGATCAGCATTTTCAGGCGATTGACTACTCGACGGCCCAGCACCACGGCAAGCAACAGCAGCACGCCGCAACCGACCACGGCCAGGCCCATGCCGATGCGCCAGCGCAAGGTCCCCGCGGCTTCCTGCACAGTGCTGGTGGTGTTGGCTTTCATTTCAGATGCCGTGGACTGAGCGGACGTCAGACGCGCTCGCATCGCGGTGGCGCTGTCAGCCGCCGCGCCCTTGAGGCTATCGCCCACCAGTTGATCGCTGCTGTCGATCAACGCCGAGAAGCGCTTGTCCAGCGCCGCCAGATCGGTTTCCACCGAAGCGGTCGAGACCCCCATCAAGACCTTGCCGATTTCCACGCCATTGGGGTTGATCGAGGCTTCGAGGTAGTAGACCGATGGATCGTTCTTCGCCGCATCCAGCACCTTGTCCAGCGCACGCTCGCCCTGGCCTTTTTCCAGCAGGGCTTTGTTGATCGGGTTTTCGCGGTTGAGGTAGCGCGTCAGGTGCTGCCCCGTCGCATCGTCATAGACCACGAACAGCACATTGGGATTGCGCTGGGCCCGGCGGGCGAATTCGGACAGGGTTGGAACGTCGCTGTCCCACATGGCGCGGGGTGCGACGGAAGCCAGAAGCTGCGCCATATCATTGGCGGAATCCTTCAGGTCCTTCTCCAGCGTCGCACGCAGTTGTGCCTGTTCGTCCTTCAATCGCGAGGACAAACCGGCCGCGAGGCGCTGTCGAGTGCTGGTGGAGAGGTTGTCGAGACTCGACGTGACTTCACGCCCCGCCTGTTCAAGCTCGCCAGAGAGTTTTTGACTGTCAGCCCCCAGGCGCACACCCAGATCGGCTTCCAGTGCAGTCACTGTGCTCCGAGTCAGGGCGACAGCGACCAGCACCTGCACCAAAAGGGCGATACCAAGAGTAACGAACACGGGCCGCAATAGACGGCTTTGTAACAACGAGAGAACGGCCGACACAGGATAATCCCTCTGCTTTGACGCCATTAAATTGATGGCACGCCAGAAGAGATAATCACAGCAAAGGTCATGCCGTCCAACAGGCATAAACGACAAAGGGTCCAATTAAGGACCCTTTGTGTTTTACATCAACGACTTATTAAGCGAACGGGTGACGCAGAACGATGGTTTCGTTGCGGTCCGGGCCTGTCGAAATAATGTCGATCGGCGCACCGACCAACTCTTCGACGCGCTTGATGTAGTTGCGAGCGGCTTGAGGCAGCTCCTCCAGGGTCTTGGCACCGACGGTGGATTCGGTCCAGCCTGGCATCTCTTCGTACACCGGCTCCAGGCCGATGTAGCTGTCGGCGTCAGTCGGTGCGTCGATCACTGCACCATCCTGGTTCTTGTAGCCAACACAGATGTTGATGGTTTCCAGACCGTCCAGCACGTCCAGCTTGGTCAGGCACAGGCCCGAGATGCTGTTGACGTCGATGGCGCGACGCAGGATGACGGCGTCGAACCAGCCACAACGACGGGCACGACCGGTGGTCGCACCGAACTCGTGGCCACGCTTGGCCAGGAACGCGCCAACGTCGTCGAACAGCTCAGTCGGGAACGGACCCGAACCAACGCGAGTGGTGTAGGCCTTGGTGATGCCGAGGATGTAATCCAGGTACATCGGACCAAAACCCGAACCGGTGGCGATGCCGCCCGCAGTGGTGTTGGAGCTGGTGACGTACGGGTAGGTACCGTGGTCGATGTCCAGCAGGGAGCCTTGGGCGCCTTCGAACATGATGTCTTTGCCAGCGCGACGCAGCTCGTGCAGCTCAGCGGTGACGTCGAGCATCATCGGCTTCAGCAGCTCGGCGTATTCCATGCACTCGTCGAGTGTCTTCTGGAAGTCGATGGCTGGTTCTTTGTAGTAATTGACCAGGACGAAGTTGTGGTAATCCAGCAACTCGCCCAGCTTGGCGGCGAAACGCTCGCGGTGGAACAGGTCACCGATACGCAGACCGCGACGTGCAACCTTGTCTTCGTAAGCCGGGCCGATGCCGCGACCGGTGGTGCCGATCTTCAGCTCGCCACGGGCCTTTTCACGAGCCTGGTCCAGCGCTACGTGGTAGGACAGGATCAGCGGGCAGGACGGGCTGATACGCAGACGCTCGCGCACCGGTACGCCTTTCTCTTCCAGCTTGATGATTTCCCGCAGCAGAGCGTCGGGTGCAACCACCACGCCGTTACCGATCAGGCACTGCACGCCTTCGCGCAGCACGCCCGACGGGATCAGGTGCAAGACGGTTTTTTCGCCATCGATCACCAGGGTGTGACCAGCGTTGTGGCCACCCTGGTAGCGCACTACGGCGGCAGCATGTTCGGTCAGCAGATCAACGATCTTGCCTTTGCCCTCATCACCCCATTGGGTGCCCAGGACTACGACATTCTTACCCATAACACTTGTCCTCATTCGCGCAAACTTGGTGCCGGCGGCGGCCGGCAGGAAAACTCAAGAAGCCAGTGGCGATACTTGCCAAAGCCCGTTCTGCTGAATCAATTGCCGGTCGCAGTCCGCTTCACGGGCGGCGGCCAAAGGTTGCCCAGGCAAAGCCTGAACGACACGCTGACCCTCACTGCGCAACTGGCAAACCTGCTGCCAGAGTGCCGCATCCGTACTGTCAGGCATCCAGATACCGCCAGACGGTAACTCGATCTCAGCACGCCCCAGGGTCACCAGGGTTTTCAAATCGGTAGAGAAGCCGGTTGCCGGACGAGCGCGACCGAAGTCGGCGCCGATGTCGTCGTAACGACCGCCCTGAGCAATGGACTGGCCAACACCCGGTACGAACACCGCGAACACCACACCGGTGTGGTAGTGGTAGCCGCGCAACTCGCCCAGATCGAAGTAAAGCGGTAATTCCGGGAAACGCGTGGACAGACGCTCGGCAATTGCCAGCAAGTCATCCAGCGCCGCCAGAACAGGTGCCGGCGCATTGGCCAGACGCTCGCGGGCAGCGCTCAACACTTCACGGCCGCCACACAGGTCAACCAACGCCCGCAGCATGCCCGACAGATCGGCAGGCAAATCTTCGGTCAAGGTAATGACCTCGTCGATGGCCTTACGTTGCAACGCATCGAACAACTGTTGCTCGACTTCACCGGACAAACCGGCGGCGCGGGCCAGGCCGCGGTAGATGCCGACGTGACCGAGATCCATGTGCACATCCGGCACATCGGCCAGTTGCAGCATGGCCAGCATCAGGCTGATGACTTCCACGTCGCTGCTCGGACTGGCATCGCCGTACAACTCGGCGCCCAGCTGAATCGGGCTACGCGAGGACGACAAGGCACGTGGCTGAGCATGCAGCACACTACCGGCATAGCACAGACGGCTCGGGCCTTCGCGACGCAGGGTGTGCGCATCGATGCGCGCCACTTGCGGCGTGATGTCGGCACGGAAACCCATCTGCCGACCCGATTGCGGGTCGATGACCTTGAAGGTACGCAGATCGAGGTCCTGGCCCGCGCCGGTCAGCAGGGATTCCAGGTACTCGATATGGGGAGTCACGACAAACTCGTAACCCCAGCTCTGGAACAGATCCAACACCTGACGACGCGCGACTTCAATGCGCGCCGCTTCTGGTGGCAGTACTTCTTCGATGCCATCTGGCAGCAGCCAGCGGTCTACCGTTGCCATTACGCCATTCCCCTATGATCCGGGCGGCAAGCCTGTGGGCGAGCCTTGAGTGAAGCAGAAAATGATCGGCGCATGTGCAAACCACGCGCATGAACAACGTGGCGAAAAGCCTGAATCGGCTTCGCCAACCACTTTCCTCGAAAAACCTGTCGAGTCATTCAACTCGGTCGCCTGCATAAAAACAGCAATCAAACGTGCAGACGCAAAAAAGCCGGGAATTTCCCGGCTGCCGCATCATACACACGTTTTCCCAAAGGATCACCCCGCCCGAGGCTTTAGCCGCCAGGCGGGGGATGATTCAGGTCAACGTCGTATCAAGGCTTGGCTTTTTCCAGGTAACGGAAGAAGTCGCTGCTTGGGTCCAGGACCATGACGTCGGATTTGTTCGCGAAGCTTTCACGGTAGGCACGCAGGCTACGATAGAAACCGTAGAACTCCTGATCCTGACCGTAGGCCTTGGAGTAGATCGCAGCGGCCTGGGCATCACCATCACCGCGAACCTCTTCGGATTCACGATAGGCTTCAGCCAGCAGCACGCGGCGTTGACGATCGGCGTCGGCACGGATGCCTTCGGCCAGCTCGTTACCCTTGGCGCGGTGCTCGCGAGCTTCACGCTCACGCTCGGAACTCATGCGCTCGAACACGCTGCGGTTCACTTCTTTCGGCAGATCGATGGCCTTGACCCGAACATCGACAACTTCGATGCCCAGCTCTTTTTCCGCCATTTTGTTCAGCGACGCGGTGATATCGGTCATCAGCGCATCGCGCTCACCGGACACCACTTCGTGCAGCGTGCGCTTACCGAACTGGTCACGCAGGCCCGATTCCAGACGACGGGAAAGACGCTCGTCAGCAATCTGCTTGAGGCCGGAAGTCGCGGTGTAGAAGCGTTCTGCATCTTTCACGCGCCACTTGGCGTAGGCATCGACCATGACGGCTTTCTTTTCCAGCGTCAGGAAGCGTTGTGTCGGTGCATCCAGCGTCATCAGGCGCGCGTCGAATTTGCGCACCTGGTTAACGTAAGGCACTTTCACATGCAGGCCTGGCTGAACATCGGTCTGAACCACGCGACCGAACTGCAGCAGCACCGCACGCTCGGTCTGAGCGACGATGTAGAAGCAGTTCCAGGCTGCGATCGCCACGACAACGCCGACAATAAGGGCGATCAGCGATTTATTGCTCATCAGCGACTCTCCCTGGTACGAGATGGCTGTTGCTGCAGATCAGCTGCCGCACGCGCATTCGCTTCATTGCTGGTGGCTGCCGCGCCGGTCACCTGAGTGCTGGTGCTGCGACCACTTTCGACCATTTTGTCCAGCGGCAAGTAGAGCAGATTGCTCTGGCCATTCTTGTTGCCGGTCACGAGAACCTTGCTGGTATTGCTGAAGACTTCCTGCATGGTGTCCAGGTACAGACGCTCGCGGGTAACTTCAGGTGCCTTGCGATACTCGCTCACCAGCTTGGTGAAGCGATCGGCCTCACCCTTGGCGCGCGAGACGGTTTCGTCACGGTAACCATTGGCATCTTCGATGATGCGCTGGGCCTGACCACGGGCTTCCGGCACGACGCCGTTGGCGTAGGTTTCAGCCTGGTTGCGCGAACGCTGCTCGTCTTCACGGGCGCGGATCACGTCATCGAAGGCTTCCTGCACCTCACGCGGTGCCGCTGCACTCTGTACGTTGACCTGAGTAACGGTGATACCGGTGCGATAGGTGTCCATGAAGCGTTGCAGACGCTCCTTGATTTCGCTGGCCATCAATTCACGACCTTCGGTCAGCACCTGGTCCATCGCGGTGGAACCCACCACATGGCGCAAGGCACTTTCGGTCGCGTGCTGCAGGCTGATTTCCGGCTGATCGACGCTCAGCACGAAGTCCTGCAGGTTGCTGATCTTGTACTGCACGGTCAGCGGCACTTCGACGATGTTCTCGTCTTCAGTCAGCATTTGACCCTGCTTGGTATAGGCACGCTCACGCGTGACGTTTTCCAGGTACTTGCGATCGATCGGCGGGAAATAGATGTTCAAACCCGGGCCGACGGTTTCGTAGTACTTGCCGAAGCGCAGCACCACGGCTTGCTCCTGCTCGTCGACGACATAGACCGCGCTGTACAGCCACACGGCCGCCAACACGACCAGGCCGATGCCGAGCAGGCCGCCGAAGCCGCCACTCTTGCCCGAACCACCGCCGTCATCACCACGTTTCTTACCACCACCGAACAACCCGTTCAGGCTTTCCTGCAGCTTTCGGAAGGCCTCGTCGAGATCCGGTGGTCCCTTGCGGTCGCCGTTATTGCGGCGCTTGCCACCCCAAGGATCCTGATTATTCGAGTTGCCACCCGGCTCATTCCAAGCCATAGCGCTCTCCATCTGATAAAGCAAAGACGCACCCACGGCGCGCCGACCAATGCTACAGAATGCCTGTCACCGCGGCACAACCGCTTTCTCAGGCTTTTATTGCAAAGTGTGTTGCTCGATGAATTCAGTCGGCTGCAAACCTTCGCGGCTCACCAATCGATTCAACTCGATCCGTGGCAAGCGAACGGCCAGCAAGCTGATGCCTTCTTCGTCGTGTTCTTCTTTCTGTACCGCACCGACTTCGAAAAACTGCGCACGCAGTCGAGCAAAACGTTGCGGCAAGCGCAAGGTGCCAACAAACAAATCATCGCCGAGCAGTTCGGCCACGGCCTGCTTGAGCAGGTCCAGACCGGTCCCATCCTTGGCCGACAACCAGACCCGCAGCGGCTTGCCATCGGCATCGCGCTGGATCTGCGGCTCTACACCCTCGAGCAAATCGAGTTTGTTGTATACCTCAAGGATCGGCAAGTCTTGAGCCCCGATCTCCCCAAGCACCACCATGACCTGTTCAATCTGGGCCATGCGCTCGGGTTCGTGGGCGTCGATCACGTGCAGCAGGAGGTCGGAGTTGCTCGACTCTTCGAGCGTAGCCCGAAATGCCTCGACCAGTTTGTGCGGCAGGTGGCGAATGAAGCCCACGGTGTCGGCCAGCACGATCGGCCCGAGGTCATCGAGTTCGAGTCGGCGCAAGGTCGGGTCGAGGGTGGCGAACAGTTGGTCAGCCGCGAAGACATCGGAATCGGTCACCGAGTTGAACAGCGTCGATTTGCCGGCGTTGGTATAACCCACCAGTGAAACCGTCGGTATGTCAGCTCGTTTGCGCCCGCGTCGGGATTGCTCGCGTTGGCTGCGGACCTTTTCCAGGCGCCCCTTGATCTGCCGCAGGCGAACCCGCAACAGGCGCCGGTCGGTTTCCAGCTGGGTTTCACCCGGACCACGCAGACCGATGCCGCCCTTCTGCCGCTCAAGGTGAGTCCAGCCACGAACCAGCCGCGTACTCATGTGTTCAAGCTGGGCCAGTTCGACCTGGAGCTTGCCTTCATGGGTGCGGGCGCGTTGGGCGAAGATATCGAGAATCAGACCCGTGCGGTCGATCACACGACACTCGAAAACACGTTCGAGGTTACGTTCCTGACTGGGCGTGAGGATGTGATTGAAAATCACCAGATCTACCTGTTCGGCTTTGACCAGGTCGCGTAACTCTTCGACCTTGCCGCTGCCAATCAGGTATTTGGCGGTTGGCCGATGACGCGGCACGTTGAAAAACGCGACGGTCTCGGCGCCAGCCGAAATTGCCAACTCCTGAAACTCCTGCGGATCTTCGCGCGCCTCAGGGTCCTGACCATCCAAGTGAACGAGAATTGCCCGCTCACCACCACCGTGGCGCTCAAAGAACAAAGGAGACTCCTATCAGGCGTTACCTGGCTCAGCGTCACCTGCTTCGGATTCGGTTGCGCTAGGCAGACGAATTGGACGAACCGGCACCACTGTAGAGATAGCGTGTTTGTAAACCATCTGGCTGACGGTGTTTTTCAGCAGGATAACGAACTGGTCGAAAGACTCGATCGTGCCTTGCAGTTTGATCCCGTTGACCAGGTAGATGGAAACCCCCACTTTCTCTTTACGTAAAGTATTCAAGTAAGGGTCTTGTAGCGAATGCCCTTTTGACATGTGCCGCACTCCTTTAAGGATTCAATATAAAAAATTAGGTAAACAGATGGCTTGTGGCCGTCACACCCCCAAGGATAGACGGCAATTGCAAGGACTCAGCTCAATATGGAGATGGTCCCGAGGTATTTCAAGGCGCGCGGCAGATTGTCGCAATCCAGGCTGTCCAACCAGTGTAAATCAGCCCAACTGCGCAGCCAGGTGAACTGGCGCTTTGCCAATTGGCGCGTGGCAATGATTCCACGCTCCTGCATCTCGGCTTGCGTCAGCTTGCCATCCAGGTAGTCCCAGACTTGTCGGTAGCCTACCGCGCGTATAGACGGCAACCCGGAATGCAGGTCACTTCGCTTACGCAGGGCTACGACCTCGTCAATGAATCCCTGTTCCAACATCAACGTGAATCTTTGTTTAATTCGTTCATGCAGTACCTGGCGATTTGCCGGAGCAATGGCCAAGTTCGCGACAGTATAGGGCAATTGTTGCAGTCCCGAAGCGGCTGCTTCAGTACTTTGCGCACTTTGTCGCAAGCGTAGCGCAGTCATGCTCTGACCGCTGACGCGATAAACTTCCAGTGCTCGACTGAGCCGCTGGGGATCGTTCGGATGAATACGCGCCGCAGATTCCGGGTCGATGATCGCCAATTGTTCGTGCAGGGCTTGCCAGCCAAGGCGTGCAGCTTCTTCTTCGATCTGCGCGCGGACTTCCGGATCAGCGGCCGGCATGTCCGCCAGGCCTTCGACCAAAGCCTTGTAATAGAGCATTGTGCCGCCCACCAGCAGCGGAATTTTTCCGCGCGCGGTGATGTCAGCCATGGCTTCGAGGGCGTCACGGCGGAAATCTGCGGCGGAATAGCTCTCTGCCGGGTCGAGAATATCGATCAGACGGTGTGGGAATTCGGCCAGAATCTCTTTCGAAGGCTTGGCAGTGCCGATGTCCATGCCACGGTAGACCAGCGCCGAATCGACGCTGATCAGCTCGCAAGGCAAAACTTTGGTGAGTTCGATAGCCAGGTCGGTCTTGCCGGCGGCGGTCGGCCCCATCAGGAAAATCGCGGGTGGGATCGGGCTCATCAACGACCGCGCAAGAACAGTTTGTCCAGATCGTCCAGGCCCAACTGGGTCCAGGTCGGTCGGCCATGGTTGCATTGACCGCTGCGCTCGGTGTTTTCCATATCGCGCAGCAGACCGTTCATTTCCGGCAGCGCCAGACGCCGATTCGCACGAATCGCGCCGTGGCAGGCCATGGTACCGAGCAGTTCGTTCAGGTGCGCCTGAATGCGGTCGCTGGTGCCGTATTCCATCAGGTCTGCCAACACGTCGCTGACCAGACGATTGGCTTCAGCCTGCTTGAGCAAGGCCGGAATTTGCCGGATGGCCAGGGTTTCCGGGCCGAGGCGCTGCAATTCAAAGCCCAGGCGCTGGAACCACGCGACGTTTTCCTCGGCACAATCGGCTTCGCGTTGACTGACCGCCAGGGATTCCGGCACCAACAGCGGCTGGCCGCTCAGGCCTTCGCTGGCCATGGCGATCTTCAGGCGTTCGTACATGATCCGCTCGTGAGCGGCATGCATGTCGACCAGCACCAGGCCCTGGGCGTTTTCCGAAAGGATGTAGATACCCTTGAGCTGCGCCAACGCATAGCCCAACGGCGGGATGTCGTCCTGCCCGGCCGGCAGCGCGACCGCATTGGCTTCTGGCAATGGCGCAAAGAACTCACGGTAGGCCGCCTGGGCTTCCGCCACAGGCACACCCGACTGAGGTCGCGGCGTGTATTGATACTGATAACCGGCACCCGCGCCCGAACCAGCCGGAGTATTGAACGACGGCTGTGCCTGGGGCTGCTCCAGCAGCGCATTGGCCGCCAGGCGCATTTCGCCCTGCGGACCGAACTCGCCCGCCTCGATACCGGTCGGTCGAACGATGGCCGTCGCCACAGGCGCGGCCAGATGGTCTTCCGGCCGCACATCGCCCAAGGCGCGGTGCAAGGTGCCGTAGAGGAAGTCGTGCACCATGCGCCCGTCACGGAAGCGCACTTCGTGTTTGGTCGGGTGCACGTTGACGTCGACGCCGGCCGGATCGACTTCGAAAAACAGCACGAACGTCGGGTGCCGGCCGTTGAACAGCACGTCGCGATAAGCCTGGCGCACCGCGTGAGCCACCAGTTTGTCGCGCACGGCACGCCCGTTCACAAAGAAATACTGCAAGTCCGCCTGGCTGCGATTGAAGGTCGGCAAACCGACCCAGCCCCACAGATGCAGGCCATTGCGCTCGATTTCGATCGGCAGCGCCTGCTCCAGAAACCCCGCACCGCAGATCGCCGCCACACGCCGGGCGCGGGCCGCATCATCGTGGGCCTCATGCAGGCTGAGGATGGTCTTGCCGTTGTGGCGCAGGTGGAACGCCACATCGAAACGCGCCAGGGCCAGACGCTTGATCACTTCTTGCAGGTGATCGAATTCGGTTTTTTCGGTTTTGAGAAACTTGCGCCGTGCCGGGGTGTTGAAAAACAGGTCACGGACTTCCACCGAGGTGCCCACCGGATGGGCCGCCGGCTGCACCCGCGGCGCCATGTCCCGGCCTTCCGTTTCGACCTGCCAGGCCTGATCGGCATCACGGGTGCGGGAAGTCAGGGTCAGGCGTGCCACGGAGCTGATCGACGCCAGTGCCTCACCGCGAAAGCCAAGGCTCATCACCTGTTCGAGGTCTTCCAGGTTGCGGATCTTGCTGGTGGCGTGACGGGCCAGGGCCAGCGGCAGGTCATCGGCAGAGATGCCGCTGCCATCGTCGCGCACGCGCAACAGTTTGACGCCGCCCTGCTCCACATCGACATCGATGCGTTTGGCGCCGGAGTCGAGGCTGTTTTCCAGCAGCTCCTTGATCACCGAAGCCGGGCGCTCGACCACCTCACCAGCGGCAATCTGGTTCGCCAGTCGCGGGCTGAGCAGTTCGATGCGAGCAGTATGGGTCAGCACCTGGTTCATTCTTTGGACGCCAGTTCATTACCGGGAATGGTCAGGGTCTGACCGATTTTCAGCTCGTCGCTCTTCAGGTTATTGGCGCTGCGCAACGTGGCCGGGGACACCTGATAACGCACGGCGATCATCGCCAGGGTTTCGCCCGGGCTCACCCGGTGGTCCCGAGGGCCTTGAGCGATCTTGCCGGAATCACGCAGCCAGGCAACGTAAGTGCCCGGCGGTGGATTCTGCTGGAAGAACTGGCGCACGCCGCTGCTGATCGAACGCGCCAGCGCCTGCTGGTGGCTGGATGCGGCGAGTTTCGAGGCTTCGTTGGCGTTGGAGATAAACCCGGTTTCCACCAGGATCGACGGGATGTCCGGCGACTTCAGCACCATGAACCCGGCCTGCTCCACCCGTTGTTTGTGCAGTGGCGTGACGCGACCGATGTTGCTCAGTACCTTCTGGCCAACGTTCAGGCTGGAAGTCAGGGAAGCGGTCATCGACAGGTCGAGCAGCACGCCCGCGAGCATGCGGTCCTTGTCGTCGAGGCTGACGTTGCCGGCACCACCGATCAAGTCGGAACGGTTTTCGCTGTCGGCCAGCCAACGGGCTGTCTCCGAAGTAGCGCCGCGATCAGACAGGGCGAACACCGATGCACCGAAAGCAGCGGCCGAAGGCGCGGCGTCGGCGTGGATCGAGACGAACAGGTCGGCGCCCTTCTTGCGGGCGATTTCGGTACGACCGCGCAATGGAATGAAGTAATCGCCGGTGCGGGTCAGTTCGGCGCGGAAGCCCTTCATGCCGTTGACCTGGCGCTGCAATTCACGGGCGATGGCCAGCACCACGTCTTTTTCACGCTGACCGCGAGAGCCCGAAGCACCCGGGTCTTCGCCACCGTGGCCGGCATCGATCACGACAATAATGTCGCGTTTGCCGGCCGGGGCAGGCGGCAGCTTGACGGCAGGCTCAACCGGGGTGACCGGCACCGGGGCCACTGTCGCGACGTTGGTCGGCGGCGGGATCGGCGCGGCGTCGGCGGCGTTATCGAACAAGTCGACCACCAGGCGATTGCCGTACTGGGCGTTCGGCGCCAGGGTAAAACTTTTTGGTGTAACGGCTTTTTTCAGGTCGATGACCACCCGCAGGTCGGTCGGCGTGCGCTGGGCCGAGCGCATTGCAGTGATCGGAGTGTTCGAGGTATTGACGTTCAACGGCGCCCCGAGGGATGCGCCGTTAATGTCGATTACCAGCCGATCCGGGGCGGTCAGGGTAAAGACGCTGTGCTGGACGGGACCTGTCAGGTCGAACACCAGTCGTGTGTTGTCCGGAGCCCGCCACAGGCGAACGCTGTTGACCTTTGTCTCGGCCACAGCGTCGACGGTCACCGCCAAAAACAACAACCCTACGGCAGCAACCAACGCGCGAAAGCGCATACCTAACCCCATCATTTATTTGGATTCCAATGCCAAAGCGGCACACCACGACTCGCCACGCGAGCCCTGGGACAAAATTTTCAGCGAACGTCCGCTGTCTTGCGGGCTAATGGTAATGGTCAGGTCCGGCTTTGGCAAAAAGCCTGCACCCTTGTCGGGCCATTCGATCAGGCACAAAGCGTCGTCTTCGAAGTAGTCGCGGATGCCGAGGTACTCCAGCTCTTCCGGATCGACCAGCCGATACAGGTCGAAATGGAAGGCGCGAATGTCACCGATCTCGTAGGGTTCGACCAGGGTAAAGGTCGGACTTTTTACCGCACCAACATGCCCCAAACCTCGGATGATGCCCCGGGACAGCGTGGTTTTCCCCGCGCCAAGATCGCCCTCGAGAAAAATCAGACCGTGCCCTTTAGTGGTTTGGGCAATGCGTGCGCCAAACGCGGTCATCGCCTTTTCATCAGCCAGGTACAGGGTTACTTCAGACACGGTGTTTGCTCCTCCAACAACTGACGAATGGCTGGAATCAGATCACTGGCCGCCAGCCCACGGCCCGATTTACCTTCGTGTGCGCCGGCATTGGCGTGCAACCAGACTCCGAGGCAGGCCGCATCGAACGCGTCCATGCCCTGGGCCAGCAACGCACCGACCAGACCAGCCAACACATCGCCCAAACCAGCGGTGGCCATGGCCGGATGACCCTGATGACACACCGCCAGACGCCCATCGGGGCTGGCAATCAGGCTGCCGGCGCCTTTCAGAATCACTACAGCTGTATATTTTTTGCTCAACGCATGAGCGGCAGCCGGGCGATCGGCCTGAACCTCAGCCGTTGATATCCCCAGCAAACGCGCCGCCTCACCGGGATGCGGCGTGATCACACAGTCTTTGGGCAAGCTCGCCTGCTTTGAGGCCAGCATATTCAACGCATCGGCATCCCAGACTTGAGGCAGTGGCGCATTGGCAGCCGCCGACAACAGGCTGCGCCCCCAGGCAGCCTGACCCAAGCCTGGACCAACAACCAGCACGGAAACCTTTTGAAGCAATCCCATCAACTGATTGGCCGACGAAGTGCCCAGCACCATGGCTTCGGGAATTCTGGCCAGAGCGGCGGGCACATGTTCGCTGCGAGTGGCCACGGACACCATGCCCGCGCCACTGCGCAGGGCACTTTGCGCGCTCAGAAGGATTGCCCCGCCGAAACCGCGATCACCACCGATCAGCAAGACGTGGCCGAATTTGCCTTTGTGGGACGTTGGAGAGCGACCCGCCAGACGCGGCAGGTTACCGGCCGCCAGACGACGCGCACTGACGGAGATCCCGTTATACGACTCGGGGGAGGCTTGCAGGTCATTGAAGACCAGCTCGCCGACCACGTCCGCTGCGTCGCCCGTGAACAGACCCAGTTTCAAGCCAATGAAGGTCACGGTCAGGTCTGCCCGAACGGCCGCGCCGAGCACACGCCCCGTATCAGCACAAAGACCCGAAGGAATATCCACCGCCGCAACCGGCAGGCCACTGGCATTGATCGCCGCGATGACGCTGGCGTAGGGCTCTCGCACTTCTCCCGTCAGGCCGGTGCCGAGCAAGGCGTCCAACACGACACCACGCAACTCGGACTGCGCGCTCCAGGCTTGAACGGCAACGCCTGCGGAGACCGCCTCGGCATGGGCCAATCCTGCATCGCCTTGCAAGCGCTGAGGGTCACCGGCCGCCAGGACCCGCACATGCCAGCCGGCACGCCGGGCCAACACCGCGACTAAATAGCCGTCCCCGGCGTTGTTGCCGTGACCGGCCACCACGGTCAGTTCGTTTGCCATCGGCCACTGGCGGACCAGCGCGCGCCAGGTCGCCCGAGCCGCACGCTGCATCAATTCGAAGCCCGGTGTGCCGGCCGCGATCAGGCTCGCATCGAGCGCCCGGACCTGCGCGGCGCTGTACAGCGCGTCGGGTAAATCATCTTTAGTGTGCGGCATGCGTCTTCAGGCTCCGATGTCTGGCAGAATTATACGCACCTCAGCTCCGGTTTCTCTCGCCTCATGCCCGCTATTACCACAGACCTGCCCGCCCTCGCCCAATCCATCAAGGACTGGGGCCGCGAGCTGGGCTTTCAGCAAGTCGGCATCAGCGGCCTCGACCTGGCCGAGCATGAGCAGCACCTGGAGCGCTGGCTGGAAGCCGGCTACCACGGCGAAATGGACTACATGGGCGCCCACGGCAGCAAACGCTCCCATCCGGAAGAGTTGGTGCCGGGCACCCTTCGGGTCGTTTCCTTGCGCATGGATTACCTGCCGGGCGACACCGAAATGGCCAAACGCCTGGCCCAACCGGAAAAAGCCTACGTTTCGCGTTATGCCTTGGGCCGCGATTACCACAAATTGATCCGTAAACGCGTGCAACAACTGGCAGAAAAAATTCAGGCCGTCATCGGGCCGTTCGGCTACCGCGCGTTCGTCGACAGCGCCCCGGTGCTGGAAAAGGCCATTGCGGAAAAGGCTGGCCTTGGATGGATCGGCAAAAATACCCTGGTCTTGAATCGCAAGGCCGGCAGTTACTTCTTTCTCAGTGAGCTTTTTGTTGATCTGCCGCTGCCGGTCGACCCGCCACACAGCACCGAACACTGCGGCCGTTGCACCGCGTGCCTCGACATCTGCCCGACCAACGCTTTCGTCGGCCCCTATGTACTGGACGCCCGACGCTGCATCTCCTACTTGACCATCGAACTGAAAAGCGCGATTCCCGAAGAGTTGCGACCATTGATTGGCAATCGGGTGTTCGGCTGCGATGACTGCCAGATCGTCTGCCCGTGGAACCGCTTCGCCCGTCCATCCGGGGAAAGCGACTTCAAGCCGCGGCACAATCTGGACAACGCGGAGTTGGCAGAGCTGTTCATGTGGGATGAAGATAAATTTTTGAGCAGCACCGAAGGCTCGCCCTTGCGGCGCGCCGGCTATGAGCGCTGGTTGAGGAATCTGGCGGTGGGATTGGGCAATGCGCCTTCAACGATTCCGGTGCTGGAAGCGTTGAAGGCGCGACGGGAGTATCCGTCAGAGTTGGTGAGGGAGCATGTGGAGTGGGCGTTGCTTCAGCATGCTCAGCGCAATGCCTGATATCGCAATCCACTCACGAAGCTATCCCTCTATAGGTGTCAACCACCTCTTACCGTATGACCAAACTTAAACATTGTCGCCGTTCGAGTGTCATTGTTCACATAAAAAAACAGACGCATACCCTGGTTAAGCCTGATCTCGGTATAGCCGGTGTCATTGAAGTATCTCGGTTCGAGAAGCTGCCTGGGGTTGGGGGATTTGAACGGCACCATTTCGTTATAGTAGGTTTTTCCGCCTAACTGCTCAGCTGCCTGGCTCGGCGTCAGCCCCTCATCCTTGATAGCGTTCTTGAACCGAAAATACTTTGCCTTGCTCACATCATCCAGCGAATCAAAACCAGGAACGCCGCGCTGCGAGTTGTAAAACTTCACAGTCCATCTTGCAGACGATGCCTCTGCGGACCGGGTGGATGAGCCGGCCATAGCCGTTGTGCGGGATGATCCCGCCCTTGTTGCTCCGCCGCTCATCCCTCTGGCCATCGCCCTGCCTGCCTCTCGGGAATCGCCGCTCAAACCCGACCGAAACGCTCCTGCGACCTTGCTTGCACCCTGAGCTGCTGCCCCCGCGCCGGCCGCAAAAGAGGCCAACCCCAACCCCATGCTCACATAGCCGAGGACGTCACCCAGCTCCGATTGCGGCATAACTTCGTGGGCAACCTCACTTGCTATCCCGGTAATCCCGGATGCCAACGCCAACGTCAGGCTGGCAATCGCCAGCGGGGTGGTTGCGCCAAAGGTCAGGATACTCGCCGCAATACTGAACAACGAAAGACCAACGCCCAAAGCCGTCTGCCAGGAAACATGCCCGGTCGGATCAACCCGATTGATCGGATCGCCCAGGCAGTAAGCGTAAGGATTCAACCCGCCGGCACCAAATGGGCTCAGGCTGTCCGGACTGAGAAAGCGCATCAACGTCGGACTGTACGCCCGGTAGCCATTGCCGAGCAGATACAGGCCGGTCAACGGATCAAGCTGCTCACCGCTAAAACCTGTCAGGCTGAACATCCCGCCCTCGGCAGGACAATAGCCGTAGGGGCTATAGGCAATATCGCTTCGCTGCGTATCCGACACGATGGTCAATACACTCTGCTGCTGGTCAGTACCGAACAGCTTTACTGCGGCGCCCGCTTGATGCTCACCCAACAACATGCCGGACTGGCGCCAGCAAGTGCGCCGGTCGTCACCACGAACCTCATTGATGACTCGTCCGTCCTGGTAAAAGCGCCGGGCAAGCGCTGCTGCCGGTTGCGACAGTTCAATCAGCCGATCACGTGCATCGTAGCGATAACCACGGATCACAGTCCCCGCCGCGGAGGCGATTTGCGTCAACCGCCCTAACGGGTCATAGCTGAGCGTACGTGCCTGATCGTCCTGGATCATCTGCCCGTTGGCGTCGTAGTGCAGAGTGACCGGAGGCGGATAATCGGCGCGAGAGTGCCGGACCTCGATCAATTGAGTGGGGTCATTGGCGCTGTAGATAAAAGTCGTGGTGTTGCTGGCGCCGGGAAATTCGGTTTGCAGACTGACAATGTTGTCCAGCGCGTCGAATACGTAGGTTTGCTCGATGATTTCTTTGCCATAGGGATCGCGTGGCCGCTGGGTACCCTGACAGGTGTAGCCGGTCAACCGGCCGCGCGGATCGTAACTGAAGCGCTCGTCCCGAATGACCTCGTCACCACTGCTGAGCACCTTCTGGGCCAGCTTGCCGGACAGGGTGTAACTTGAGGCCAGGATTTGAGTGGCGGCCTTTCCGATCTGAAAACTGCGCGATGTCTCTCGTCCCAGATCGTCGTAGGTCAGGCGGGTAATGACGGACTGCCTGGCCTGCTTGTCCTGCGACTTGACCTGCTCCAACAGGCCCAATGCGTTGTAGACGAAGTCCGCCTTGAGCGCGCCTTGCTCGAATGATGTTGGACGTCCCCATTCGTCATAGTCCGTTTTGTGTTCATTCCCGAGAACATCAACACAGGTCAGCGGCCGGCCACTGAATGAGTACGTATAAGATGCCGTCTGCTCCAGGGTTTCGCCGACGGTGATTTCATTCTTGAGGCGTCCGGAAGGGTAATACTCAAAACGGGTTTCATGCCCTTGCTCTACGCAGCTCGTCGGTTGTCCATGCACAGCGCTGTAGGTGAAAGTGGCGAGTAGCCCGGTCGCCGTGCGCTGCATCAATCGCCCACCGAAGTCTCGATCGTAAACAAACTCGATTTTTTCCCCGCGGGTACTTTTCTGCCAGGCCGGCTGCCCGAATCCCGCCTCGTAGCCGGCAATGACCTTGCGCCCACCCACGGTGCTTTCGCTCAAGCGGCCCAATCCATCGAAGGCCTGCCGGCCAAGGCTTTGGCCCGAAACTTTCACCTCGGTAGGTAACGGTTCATGACTATGAGGCGCGTATTCGGCCTCTACGGCGCTACCGTCTGGCAAGACGCTGCGACACAGCCGATTGAACACGTCGTACTCATACTCTGTCTTGTTGCCGACAGGGTCAGTCTGACTGATTGCCCGGCCAAGGCCGTCATATTCATGAACGATTTTGCCCAGGCTTTCTTCGTTGACGTTGAACGACTGTATTCGGTCCGGTTTACCGAAATCATTAAGACTCGTGATCGTCTTACCCATGCCTTCAAGCCACAGGGTCTCGGTCCGAGCCACCGGGTCGATCTCGCGGTGCTCCTTGCGTCCATCGCCATGGAGTGTGGTTTTGACCTGGCCCCAGTCATCGTAGATAAATCCGGTTTTTACGGGCCGGATAACTCCTCCCCACCAATCAGAGTGCGTTTGCTCTACCAATCGGCCGAGCGCATCGTGGCGCGCTGCATAGATAACGCGCCATTGCGTCCTCGCCGCTTCGTCCGGGTTATCGCAATCCTGCTCCTCGATGGCGACCACGCGGCCAAGGCCGTCATAGGCGACTTTCTGCTGAACGCCGACCACATCTGTCGTGAGCATCGTCGCAGGTGCCTTACTACTGGCCACCTGATAGACCGTGCGACGAGTGGCGGCGCTGGCCGTGCCAGGCGAAAAGGTTTGGCTCAGGGGCCGCCCAATGGCATCGAACTCGAAGGCCACGGCACCGATGTCTTCACTTTGCTCGCCCAGACTCATTCCGTTGAGCGCCGACAGCGTTCGAGCCGCTGTTTTGACAGTGCCATCGAAGCCCTGGACGGTGGTCCGGACCTCCAACCGATTGCTTTGGAGCACATACGAAAACGCGGTAACCGTCGCCATGGCGTTCTGCGTAACGGTTTGTTTTTGCAGCAAGCCATGGCGCAACGGGTCATCGGGTTGGTTGAAATAAACCCGCTCGGTTTTCGAGCGCAGGATTTCACCACTTGCGGCCAAGTCATAAAAACTTTCCTCGACTGGCAACACGGCAGGCAACAGCGAACCTTGTAACCCGGGCTGTAAGGCATGGCGATAGCGCGTCAAGGTAGAGGCCGCAGCACGTGCACCCGATGCAGGGATGATGGTTCTCTGCTTCTCGAACCGGATAAATCCCAGTGGGTCAGCAGGACATCCATCTGCTCCGGTGGCGGGATAAAACTCGGACAGGGTCGTCACGCCATCCGACCCGACATGTTTGAGCAGATTGCCTGCCGCATCGAATTCGGTGCGAGTGACTTCCTCACGTGACTTTCCGGTTTTACGGTTTTCGTAGCGCAGAGTCTGGACTTTTGGCAGGCGAAATTGCGCAGGCTGATCGAGAAAATTCTTTCGCGGCTCGATGTGATATTCCGTCGACCGGTTGGTGATCATCCGGTTACAGGCTGTCACCTGCGATACCAGCAAATGGTATTTGTTGTAGGTGCGCACAGTAGAACTGTGGACCCTGTCGCCGGACATCAGCATTTCGGTCGAAGAGTATTCATAATCCGACGAACTCTGATAGAGCGTGTCACCCTCCGGCGACCACCTGATGTCATCCTCGTCGAAGCCCAGAAAATTCTTCTGAGAAAACTCATAACTCTTTGTAATCGCAGGCTGGTTCTGCCGTGGGAATACCGTATGGGATATCACATAGGGCATGGAGCGAATGGGTGAACCGGGCGGAAATTGATGCCCGATATCCTGATAGCCGATGATTTCACGAGCGCCCAACGGCGAATCAACCTGCGTCAGGCAACGGATACTGCCAACAGGCTCATAGGTCAGATACCACGACCCGCCCACAGGCAAATCAATGGATGTCACAGCATCGTTTGCCAGCGACAGCACAAAACTGGCCTCACACTCGGTACCGGGGTATTGCGTCAGCGTAACCTTCCCTTCGGTGCGGGAAACTTTCAACAAGGTACGCTGTGAATCCCTCACGGCCACCAGCACTGGCTGCTCGTTGATGGCGGTGTAATCGAGCATGATCGCGGCGCCATTGGCAGCAACGATCCTCATCGGCACCGCCACATCACGGGCATCGAAAACCTTCAACTCTTCACGAAGACCACTTTTATGAACGACGTCAAAACGCCCTTGCGCAGGCCTGTTGACCTTGATCGTTTCAAGTTTCAACTCATCGAAAACCAGGCGGGTTGCAGTCTGCTTCGCTTTAAAACTTCCCCCACCGGACAGCGTGAGCAGCTCATTGGTCACGTCATAGCGGGTCATTGCCATTGACCAGCCTGCTCCGAAACCGGTATCAGCACTATTGAGTGGATTGAACGACAAGTTTATGGGCAAAGAGGGACCGTTCAAATCCCCGGACTTTATTTCACCCAAGGTCAACGAACAGGTGTAAATACCCGTACGAGGGTCGACCCCACCGGCAAGAAACTCATCAAAATTAAACGCATTGGAGTAGACACTCGAAACTTCAGTGACCGCCATTGTTAGACACCCCTAATTCCATAGATATTGAATCATCTCGCGAGCATTCAAGCCACGTCATAAACCAGAACCAAAAGTCTTGGCCCAATCAATTTCAGCCTCTTCGCAAAATAAATTCATCATTTGAAATATCGATTTCCAGCGACAGGTCGTGTGTATTGCCGAACTCATCGATTGCAGTGAAAAAATAAGGCGAAACCCTCACATCCTCACTGCGAACATATTTTGGGGGAGTTCCCTTTATGACTGTGAGTTCTCCAGAACGCTGATTAACTTCAAGTCTGTGCCACCCGGAAACATAAACATCTACTTCTGTTGCCCGAGAAGGAACAATCACACCCATGAAGGATCTTGGTGCGTCCCTGCCCAGAATCAGCCCTGTATCACAGAATGTAACAGGGAAAGTACCACTGGATCCGTATTGATCACTTTTCCAGTCGAGCAGCTTTACCTGCCTACCCCCGGGATATAGCCCCAAGTCATATCGAAACAACAGATCACTATTAAACGATCCGCGAATTTCATGGGACTCCCACGTGAATTGTTCCCTGCTGTAATCAGTGCTTTTTTCAGCCTGTATCACGACACTTTTATTAATCTTCCTACCGTCCGGATTGATGGTGTTGTTACTTCTGTAAACCTTGCCTTGCACGGTCACTTCAGCCGCGATTTGTGCTTGTCCTTCGACCGAGGACGATACCCAGCGCTCGACTGGCGTTCCGTTGCTGCCACCCCCTGTGCCACCCGACGGAATACCTCCGGGCATTTCATGGGCGTACCTGTTTTCGAAATGACTGGCGTTCCAGCCAGCCACGGGGTTGCCTTCATACAAGGCATGCCCCAACGGTTCGCTGTTGTGATAGTGAATCAGCCTTGCGCTGATCAGATCAGGGTAGAAATCAAGTTGCACGGTATCGCCGTCTTCATCTACTGCTTCGACGAATATCCAGACACGCACTTGCATCCTGCCATTGGCATAGACTCTTTTTGACTCTATACCGGAAGCCTCAAAGCGAACTTCCAGCCTGGACACTCTCGAGATAGTTGTTTTATTACGCCCAACAGCGGCTGTCAGATCTTGTAAATCACTCATAAAGCATTCCTTGCTACACATTAAGATCGACCTGCTGGCCGGATTCAAGACTGTCCTCCACACCAAAGTGTGCGGAGAACAACCTCACACCCAATCAATAACAAGAAAAAATCAGCGCTTCAACTCAGTAATTACCACAAGTCTAAACATCTAAATCAAAACTCTTCCTCCGACAACCCATCACCCTCCACCCCACTATCTTCCGGTTCACTACCCACCTGCGAATCGCTGTCCTCTTCCAGCACATCATCAAATTGAATCATCATTTTTCTATCAAGCCCTGCACTCTCAAAATACGCGTAAATCCGCAGTCGACTGATATCGCTCAATGGGTTATTTAGAAAGTTGTAATTAACCTCTCGCGCGTCGGAAACCTCAAACAACTCATCCGGCAACATAGTTATTTCATTGAATCTAAGATCAGCAAAAGCCAGGTTTTCAAGCCCGAACAAGCCGATTGGAACTTCGATCAAACCGGTATGTTTCAAATAGAGGCTGTCCAGCTTTTTCATGTAGCGAATATCCGGTGTCATCCCCAACGGATTATTGTCGAGGTGCAACAGCGTCAAGCCTTCCATATGCGCCAAGCCTTCAACGGTTGCCTGCGTAAGCAGAACCTCACATCCATCGAGGGTCAAAGTAATGAGTTCCCTCATCTGATAGATCTCGACGGGAAAAGCTTCCAGCGCGAAACCCGACAAGGTCAGGTAACGAACTTCGGGAAAACTGGCCAGAAAGGCATGACCTTTCAGATGCAGGGAACCGTTACTCAGCGACAATTCGCGAACATGACTGAAGTCCGCCGACAACTCAGGTAACTCACCCAGTATGTCCAGATCGAACTCGAACGTTGTCGGGGTGTAGCGATTAGTCGTCGTGAGCCTGCGACTCCAATTGGCCTGCAACTCCTGCGCGAACAATTTTCTGCCTTGGCGCTGAATGGAAATCTCGTCATCGGTGAGTGCCGCGCCTGTGGCCGGATGACGGGACGGCACATCAACACGCCAAATCTCCAGATCATTGACCAGCGAGAGGTATTCGTTTTCCAGACGGGCGACGGCCAGCAAGGGGTCCCCGATCAATCGCTCACTGCGCAAGGTCGCCATATCTTCTTCAGAAAGCGTCGGATAAAGCGCTTGAAGCCGCTGCTCGACGGAACGCGTCTGCTCCGGGACGAAATCGCCACCGCCCAATAGATATCCGGAACGTCCTGCAGCAAGCCCCATGGGTGAGCGGATACCGGGCTCCAAAGGTGGCTGGCCGAACAACGCCCTGAGCTGCGAACGAGGCAACAGCGCTTGTTGCTTGACCGCCTGCTTGAGCCCGGCACCCTGCCCTGCATGAGGCAACCCCAATGCCTGGCGCTGGGCATCTGGAAGAGCATGCTGGACAGCGCTATACAGATCGTCGAGCCCATGCAGCTCCTCACCGGAGCCATCGTATGCCCGGTATTGGCCGCGTTGCCTGACGAGGACTTTTCTGATGGGAGCGTCGGGGCGACCGATGCTGTCCAGCAACTCGCCATCAAATTGACCGTCGCGCACTTCGATACGAATCCCGGGCGACCAGCCGTTCAGCGTTTCGAGCATGTGCAGCGCCAACGTGTCGATGTCCGGATTGGATATCGCCTCCAGGTAAAGCCCCTCGCAAGCCCTGCTGAGGCGGACCTCTCGTAAATAGAACAGTGCTTCGTGCGCCATCTGTCTGGTCATCCCGGGCTTGTTTTGCATGTGCAGGCGATCGGAGGTGCTTGCGTTGCGCCATAGCTCTTGAGCGATCGTTTTAGGCAGATCAGGGAAAATCCGGCGCATCTGCCGCGTGTTTTTATCACGGCTCAGCTCAAACATGTCTTCACGAGCCTTGAACAAGGCGGCGCGATGTTCCTGTGCCCAACCGGCGATCCTGCTGCGCAACCGGACCGCTCGAACGTCGATGCCTGGCAATGAATCGCCAAATGCCGTGCTTTCACCCAGAAGTTTTTTGAGCGCTGCATCCTCAAGCGAATCAATGACGCTTTGAACCAGATTGCCGCTGCGCCACAAGCCCTCGTGCACGCTCACACCCTGAGCCTGCAGCAGTTGCGCCTGCATCTGCGGATCAGCCTTCGCATAGACCGCTGGATCGGTGCTTCGCATCTGCGCGATGAACGTTTGGATCTGCTGATCGACCCTGAATCGCCTGATGGTGTCTTCGAGCAACGCCGGCGGGCGTCGGGCGTTAACGTGCAGGTCGCGCAGTACCGCCTCGTCGGTGCCGCTCACCGCCAGGATGCGTGCTGCCGTGACATCGGAGAACTCGGCAACCGAATGCCCCAGACGGCGAAACAGCCGTGCGCCCTGCCATTCCATGGGGCGTTCGACCTCGTGGGCCCACGCACCTGCACCGTTGTGAGTGAGCTGTGGCTTGTAGGCATCAGGCCTGTTCGGGTGGCGGATACGATAAACATCCACCCCTGCTGCGGGCTCTACTTCATAAACTTTTCCATCCAATGGCAGCAGCGACGCGCCCTGATGTCGGTGTAAACCCAGTCCGTCAGGCCGAGAATCGGCAGGCAATCTGACTCTGCGCTCGTAAACTCTCAGATCGGGGTTCCACAGGCGTTTCTCGCCAGCGCCGACATCGACGATTTTCAGGGTCTCGACAAAGGCGGAGGGCTTGACAGAGAGCAGCTTGCCAACGGCCAGGCCTCCGACTGCAAATGCTCCCAGCTGCGCAATATTTTCAGCAATTGATAGCAGGTGAGCCGATGCCTCGATCAACTGCCCTTCGGACCAATCCAGGATTCCGGTAAAGGTGTCGTCAAGCAATTGATAGACGGTATAGGCCAGCATGATCTCGCCCAGAAACGGCACAAATGGAATCGCCGCCAGAGCCGCCACCTCCAGCACAACGGTGGCGACTTTCTGCAGACTGTCCCACTGCTCCCAACGGGATTGGCGGTCCTCGTCCGCGGTAGGCACTGCCATGACACGCGCATCATTGAGGATTTTGTCGAGTCTGGACTGATACGACCATGTCCACAGATCACCTCGAAAGCTCTGCACTTGCAGCCCGAGACTGGGGCGTGCAACCGGTGCTTCGCGCCAGGATGGACGCGGATCGCCGGGCTGATGGGGGTGCCATTTCACCGTGTTCAGCACATTGTGCAGCGTGGCGAAAAAAGCGCCTCGTTGCTCGTGAGCAACGAACTGCGCAAAAAAGCGCTGATAACCGGTAGAACGAAGCTGACGAGCCAGCTCGGCGGCAAATTCGGTCGTGGAGGAATACGCTTTAAGCGGGTGCTCAGGGTCTTCGGGGACATAGGCTATTAACGGTTCAACGTCGCCAGAACGCTCCAGATCCGCTGAAAGCAACACGATACCGGTCAACCTCGCGCCCATGATGCTCAACTGGTAATAGCGCAGCACTTTTCCGGCAAACATCGGTGCCTGCGTGGCGGTGAGCAGCCCCAGCAGCATCGTCTGGGCATCTTCCCTAATGTCTCCCTTCATTCGCGCAAGGAGTGTCGCAATCCTGAATCGATCCTGCTGACTGGCAATGACCTTGTGCGCCAACATCGCCTTGGCCGCTGCGTCTTTTGGCAGTAGCAGCGCTTCAAGTCGCTGCTTGTAACGACCACCGATATCAAGTCGACGACACAGCGAGGCAAATGCCGCGACACTCAGTCGATGTGATATAGAAAGAATATCGAACTGCCCGGAGACTGTCAGGCCGGTGATAAAACATGAAGCACTATCAAAGTAACGTTCAGCTGTCTCCTTTCGTTCAAAGTTATGCAGGGCGGCATCAAGAAGAGAAATCGTTTTAACGTCATAACCGACAAGCAGTCCTTTGGGGATATAGAGCCGCAGGTATGTTTTCCTGACATCCAGCTCAAGCCCGAACTGATCTTTCAAGGCTTGGTGCAGCAACGGTTCGGCAAATTTTTGAACGTCCGCGAGTTCCTCAAACAGGCGGTCCACACGGGTTTGCGACACCCAGCCACGTTGAACAGCCTGCTTCAAGACCTCGTGACTGGCGGTGGACGCCGAGCGATACCAATCAGGAATAAACGCACGGACGTTATTTAACGCCAGACGTCTATCCACGGGAGCACGGGACAACCAATCCGGAATCGAACTTTTTATCATGTTTTGATGTGGAGATGGACGCGTGCTTTCAGTAAATAACCCAGACATATAAATGACCTATAAGCGGTAATGAAACCACAGCTTATTGAATTATTTACTTAACATGAGCTACATATATACCGCACCTTTATAAGCCATCGCACCAGCATTTAACTTGCGCCATAAGCGAAACTTACTGCTCATCGTTATAAACGAACTTTGGCATTTCCCAATGAAAACGGATCGCCAGCAACCGCAGCAGGAAGCCGCCAAACAGGGTGATCAAAATCGCCTGTTCGCTGGGTAGTTGCAGATAAAGGCAGAGCATGTAACACCACGCCGCAGCGAACGAAACACTGGCATAGAGCTCGCGACGGAATATCAGCGGGATGTCGTTGCAGAAGATATCGCGCAGGATGCCGCCGAACACCCCGGTGATCACGCCGCTGACCGAGGCCACCAGCATGCCGTGGCCCATTTCCAGCGCGGTCATGCAGCCGATCAGGGTAAACGCCACCAGACCCACCGCGTCGAGCACCAGAAACAATGAGCGCAGGTGGCGCATCCAGCGTGCCGCGAACACGGTGAACATCGCCGCAATCGACGTCAGCACCAGGTATTCCGGGTGTTTGACCCACGTCAGTGGGTAGTGGCCGAGCAACACGTCGCGCACCGAGCCGCCGCCCAATGCGGTGATGCAGGCAATCAGCACCACGCCAAACCAGTCCATGCCACGACGGCCGGCAGACAGGGCACCGGTCATGGCTTCGGCGGTAATGGCGATGAGGTAGAGCATCAGCAACATGGTGGCGGTCCTTGCAGGAAGGCGCGCAGTCTAGCCATTTCGGTGCGGCACCAAAAGAGGGCAGGCGCAACGCAATCCCCTGTAGGAGCTGCCGCAGGCTGCGATTTTTTGATTTTGCTTTAGAAACAAGATCAAAAGATCGCAGCCTGCGGCAGCTCCTACATAGGGACCGAGGCGCGCAATCAGAACTTGATGAAATGCTTGCGGTAGTGCTGCAGCTCGGCGATGGATTCGCGGATGTCGTCCAGCGCCAGGTGGGTGCTGCCCTTTTTGAAGCTGTCGCGCACGTCCGGCGCCCAGCGTGCGGCCAACTCTTTCAGAGTCGAGACGTCGAGGTTGCGGTAGTGGAAGAAGCTTTCCAGGGATTTCATGTGGGTATAGAGGAAGCGACGGTCCTGGCAGATGCTGTTGCCACAGATCGGCGACTTGCCCTTCGGCACCCATTTTTCCAGGAAAGCGATGGTCTCGGCTTCGGCTTCGGCCATGCTGATGCGACTGTCGCGAACGCGCTGGGTCAGCCCGGAACCACCGTGTTGACGGGTATTCCACTCATCCATGCCGGCAAGGATTTCGTCGCTGTGGTGGATGGCGATCACCGGACCTTCGGCCAAGGTGTTCAGATCACTGTCGGTGACAATGGTCGCCATCTCGATGATGACGTCGGTATCAGGGTTCAGACCGGTCATTTCCAGGTCGATCCAGATCAGATTCTGCGGGTTTTGCATGTGTCGGCTCCTAGGCAATGCTGCGCAGTTTAGCCTAGGGAAGTGACCGGGCGTGCTAAACTCGCGGCCGTTTTACCTAATCGCTGCATTCTTGATACGGAACACCCATGGCCAAACGCCAACTCAATCGTCGTCAAAACTGGCGCATCGAAAAGATTCAGGGCGAACGCGCTGCCCGCGCCGCCAAACGCGAGTCCTCGGCTGTCGAGGCACTTGAGGGTGGCGATCTGGGTCCGGAACAAACGGGCCTGGTGATCGCGCACTTCGGGGTGCAGGTCGAAGTCGAAGCCCTCGATGGCGAGTTGGCCGGCCAGGTGTTCCGCTGCCACTTGCGCGCCAACCTGCCTGCGCTGGTCACCGGCGATCAAGTGGTCTGGCGTGCCGGCAACCAGGGCATCGGCGTCATCGTGGCGCAACTGCCGCGCAAAACCGAACTCTGCCGCCCGGACAGCCGTGGCCAGCTCAAGCCGGTGGCGGCCAACGTCGACATGATCGTCATTGTCTTCGCGCCACTGCCCGAGCCCCACGCCAACCTGATCGACCGCTATCTGGTCGCCGCTGAGCACGCCGGGATTCGTCCGCTGTTGCTGCTCAACAAATTCGACCTGATCGACGAGCAGAACGCCCCGGCGCTGAATGCCTTGCTGGCGGTTTACCGCACACTGGGTTACCCGGTGCTGGAAGTTTCGGCGCACCACGGCAATGGCATGGAGCAATTGCAGGAACAACTGGACGGGCGCATCAGCGTGTTCGTCGGCCAGTCCGGTGTCGGCAAGTCGTCGTTGGTCAACAGCCTGCTGCCAGAAGTCGAAGCCCGTGTCGGCCCGCTGTCCGAGTTGTCCGGCCAGGGCACTCACACCACCACGACCGCACGACTGTTCCACTTCCCCGGTGGCGGTGAGTTGATCGACTCCCCGGGTATCCGTGAATTCGGCCTGGGCCACGTCAGCCGCGCCGACGTCGAAGCCGGCTTCATCGAGTTCAACGACTTGATCGGCACCTGCCGCTTCCGCGACTGCAAGCACGACCGCGAACCGGGTTGCGCCCTGCTCAAGGCCCTGGAAGAGGGCCGCGTGCAACAGCAACGGATGAACAGCTACCGCTCGATCATCGCCAGCCTGCCGGAAACCAGCTATTAAACAGACGTGCCAGCCGCCCCGACATTGATGGGACGGCTGGCCGCTGTAACAATCTACAAAACAACCCACCAATTTAAACATCAGACATCTCTGTAAGGCGCCCGCACGCCTGCTTGAAGGGCATTTCTCTTTAACCGTGAAGCCCTTGTTTCAGCCCTTCAACTGCATACATTCAAGCCCTCTTCGCACATTGCGATACCGAGGGACATCCATGCAAACCTATCATTTGTTCATCAGCCACTCGTGGAACTACTCAGACGCCCACGACAATCTGGTCCGCCTGCTCAACGCGAAGCCCGACTTCACGTTCAAGAATTTTTCGGTGCCACCGGACAACCCGATCATCGGCGCGAAAACGGATATACAACTTGTAGAAGCCATCGAAAACAAGATTCGGCTCTGCTCGGCAGTGCTGATCATGGCGGGGATGTATTCGACCTACAGCAAGTGGATCAACAAGGAAATCGAGATCGCCAAGTGCATGAACAAGGTGATTATTGCGGTCAAGCCGTTTGGTGCGGAGCGGATTTCCACGGTGGTACGCCGGGCGGCGCACGCGGAGTGTGCGTGGAACACCAACAGCATCATCAGCGCCATTCGCACTCACGCGACGGGTTGAACCATGCGCAAGGGACTGTTCATCGGTATTAATAACTACAGCCATGTTTCGCAATTGAGTGGTTGCAACAACGACGCGATGGCCATGGCTTCGGTGCTGAAAACCGACGCCAATGGCGATCCGAATTTCAAGAACCTGGTCCTGACCTCCGCCGAAGATTATCTGAGCCGCGAAAAGCTCGAAGGGCATATCCAGGACTTATTTTCAGGCGATTGCAGCGTTGCTCTGCTGTACTTCGCTGGTCACGGCAACTTCGACGTCGATACGGACGAAGGCATGCTGATCCCTCAGGACTACAAATCCGCCAAGGATGGAATTCGCATCAGCGACATCCTGAATTGGGCGACCAAAGCCGTGAAGATCAAAAACAAGGTGATCATTCTTGACTGCTGCCAGGCGGGCTCGGCGGGCGAAGTGCGGGCGCTACGCAGCGAAAGCAGCATGGTGTGCGAGGGCATGACCATCCTCACCGCGTGCAAAAAGGAAGAGCCGGCGATGGAAGGCGCCAACCACGGCGTCTTCACTGGGCTGTTGCTGCAAGCTTTGCACGGCGGCGCCGCGAACATATTGGGAAAGATTACCCCCGGCAGCCTCTATTCATTTGTCGACAACGCTCTCGACGCGTGGGAACAGCGCCCGGTGTTCAAGACCAATGTGTCGCAGTTCATTTCATTGCGAGAAGTCTCGCCGCTGATCCCTAAAGAGATTCTGCGCAAACTGCCCGACTGGTTCGCCGAAGCCGAATCAATGTTCGCGCTCGACCCCAGCTACGAACCTACCGAAGCCACGTTCGACCCGGAGCACGGCGAAGTCTTCTCCCAACTGCAAAAGTGCAACCGCCACAGCCTGATCGAACCGGTGGACGCCGAACACATGTACTACGCCGCCATCAACTCGACCGGTTGCCGCCTCACAGCACTCGGCGCCTATTACCGCGAGCTCGCCCTCAAAGGACATTTCTGATGCCCGTATTCATCAGCTACCGCCATAGCGATCGGCCCCACGCCATCGCCATCAACACCCGTCTGATTCAGGCCAACATCAAGACTTACTTCGATGTGCTGGACCCGGAATCACAGACCACTGACGACATCACCGGGGTCATCACCCGCAACATCACCGCGTGCACGCACTTGCTCGCCGTGATTTCGGAGAACACCGCACAGTCCTGGTGGGTGCCGTTCGAAATCGGAGAAGCGACCATCAGCAATCGCCGCATCTGCTCGTACCAGGTTGGCCCCAGCGCTTTACCGTTGTACCTCGACAAATGGCCGAAACTGAGCGGCGATATGGACATCAATTTTTTCATTGATGCTTATCGTGAGGAGGTGATAACCAAACGCTCGATGGGGCTGGAATCAATCAGTGAGTCGGTTCGTGGCATCTACAAAGGAAATGCAGACCTGTTCCACGACCAACTCAAGAACCGCATCCGGCGCGGTTTCTGACAGGCGCAAAAAAGCCGCGATGATCGCGGCTTTTTTGTATTTCAATGCTGACCAATCAATGGACGCCGATGGAATCGATTCACGACTGCCAACTCAGTAAGCCTGGTGAGATTTAAGTTCAAACATCAGCTGAATCATCAGCAGGCAGCTTGGTCGCCTGTTTGGCAATATTCTTCTCTTCAGATTTCACGCGACGCTCAAGTTTACGTATGTCCTCTTCAGCAGGAAGCTCCTCGGGCTTGATGCCGCGCTGTTCCAACATATCTCGGACGCTCAAGTTATTCTGGACATGCTCCTTGGCAATGGCTGGTTCGCCTTGCAAATCCACCTGTAGCACATTGTGATTAGTTATTTCATTAGCCAGATTTTTGGCAGCAATAGTCAGCGTCGGTAAAAAATCAGCCAGAGGACGGCTCTTAACGACACCATACCTGTCCTTCATCGCCTGAGTAGTCTTGCCACCGAACAGAGCTGCATCACCTCGAGGCGAATACGGGCAAATCCTTCATCATCCACACCGCGCTCGTAAATGTTCTGCGATAGCTCTTTCTCCGATTCACGCAAACGATCTCGGGCATCGAAGCGGGCTTGCAAGCGCATCCGGTCCTCGATCAACTCCTGCTTGCGCGTTTGCAGCGCGAAGTAGCTCTGAGCAAAAGCGATTGCTTGTTTACGCGGGTCACCATTCTGGGCAATCAAGTAGCAGGCATAACGAGTGAGCATGAAGTCTTCGACTGGACGCTGACCACCTTTGCCGACCTCGATCATTTTCGTGACGTCACGAAAATGATCGGTCGGCTCCACTCCCGTGGCTCCACATGAAGCTATGGCACGTCTGATGGCGGTAAGAAAATTGTCCCAGCGCGCGTAACCCAAGGGTTCTTGCAACTCGCGAGCGAACCAGAATTCAATGCCCTCATCAGGCACCCGATGTACCAGTACGTCGAAACGCTGTTGCAGCAGTGGCAGTGATTGATTGTCCATAGCGAATTCCGGGTCAGTCAGAGGGCGTCGATCTTGAAAGCCTTGCAACAATAAATATCCGACTGATAGTGAAGGGCAGATGCCCGACCGTATAGCCCCAAATGTGTGACAAAAAAGCCGCGACTATCGCGGCTTTTTCATTTTCAGCGTACGGCTTTCTCCAACTTCCACCCCAGCACATCCAAGGCATCACAGCCGTCCTGGATCAACATGTGTGCAGCATTGGCGAAATGCTCCAGGTCGTGACCTTCGGCTTCTTTGACGCACAGGCAGGTGACGCTGTTGAGCAGATTACGCGCGGCTTTGAGTCGGTGGACGGCGGTTTCAAGAAAATCGGAAGCGCGGGCTTCGGTGTCGATGTACAGCGTCGGGCCGACGCTGAAGTTGCCTTGGAGCGGGTGGTATCTGGACATGGTATGAATTCCTTCTGAAAGATGAAACTCCCACCCTTTTCGCGGCTAATCGAATGGAGTGGCAGCTGTACGTGGGTTAGCCGACCGGTCAGAGGAACCCGGCACACCCGAAGGTGTCCCACGCACAGCCACCATAGACAGATATGTCAGGCAGCAAATAGCGCCGCGATTATACGGGCGCTCGTGCATTCCTCTCAAACGACCGGCTAAGGTCCGTCACCGATTCGTCGGCGACGGACAAACTATAGGCGAGCCTTAAGCGAAGAAAAACCCGGTTTATACGTCTCGGAGACTTCCTACACCTTTCTCGGACATGCCTTCATTTCTTGGTTTTTACCGTGATCAGGCAGATGTAAATTCATTCTTGCAGCTCCCACAGGGTCCGTGCCCACGCTGAAAATGAAGTGGCTTCCAAACCAGTGAAAACTGCAAAAAAAAGCCGACATCGCTGTCGGCTTTTTTGTGGGTCACTGCTTGGGTAGTTCAGCCGGTTTAGGCGCCGGGTTATCAAAGAGATTCAAACGCTCCCGAAGCTCATGCGCCGGCAACGGCTCTTTATCCGCCGGCAACGCATTCGGATCGGCGGGCACTTCACCCGGGCCGCCCTGCCCTTGCGTCGGCGCCGGCTCCGGAGCCGGTTCCGCACCTTGCGAACCTTCGATGGCACGCTGGGCTTTCTTAGTCAGCACCACGATGTCGATACGACGGTTGACCGGATTGAACGGATTATCGCGGTCGAACAAGGCTGACGAGGCATAACCGACTACTCGCGCTACCTGTGCATCCGGATAGCTGCCGGCGATCAGCGCACGGCGCGCGGCGTTGGCACGGTTGGCCGAAAGCTCCCAGTTACCGAAATCACCGGTGCCCGAGTACGGCTTGGCATCCGTGTGACCGCTGATGCTGATCTTGTTCGGCACAGCTTTGATGGTGTCGGCCATGGCCAGCAGAATGTCTTCGAAATACGGCTTCAGGCGCGCACTGCCGGAGTCGAACATCGGCCGGTTTTCGGCATCGACGATCTGGATGCGCAAACCATTGGGTGTGATTTCGAACAGGATCTGATCTTTGAATTTCTGCAGTTGCGGGTTCTCTTCAACCTTGTTCTGCAGTTCTTGCAGCAACAGTTCGAGGCGTTCCTTCTCCACCGTCTCGGCCATGCCTTCGACCTGCTCGGTGTCGACGATGACTTTGTCTGGCTGCGGTTCGGACTTCACCTCCGGGTTGATGGTGTTCTCCGGCGACAGGGTCGGCGTGCCGCCCAAATCGATGATGAATGGCGTACCGCTTTCGGTGAAGCCGATCGGGTCCTTGAAGTATCCGGCGATGGCGAGCTTCTGTTCCGGGGTGGCGGTGGACAGCAGCCACAGCACCAGGAAGAACGCCATCATCGCCGTCGCGAAGTCCGCGAAGGCGATTTTCCAGGAGCCTCCGTGATGCCCGCCCGCGTACTTCTTGACGCGCTTGATGATTATCGGCTGGTTATTTTCCATGACTTAACGACCGCGAACCGCTTGTTCCAGCTCAGCGAAGCTAGGACGGTGGGCCGGGTACAGAACCTTGCGGCCGAACTCCACCGCCAGCGATGGCGGCATGCCGGAAGCGGAAGCAACCAGCGAGGCCTTGATGGCTTCGTAGACGTTAAGTTCTTCCTTGGCATCGTGGGCCAGGGAGTGGGCCAGCGGACCGAAGAAACCGTAAGCCGCGAGAATACCGAAGAAGGTACCGACCAGTGCCGCACCTACGTGCAGGCCGATGGACTTCTGGTCACCCTCACCCAGGGAGGCCATGGTCACCACGATACCCAATACCGCCGCGACGATACCGAAACCAGGCATGGCATCAGCGACGCCATTCACGGCGTGGGAGGGGTGGTCCAGGTCTTCCTTGAGGCTGGTCAGTTCCATGTCGAACAGGCCTTCAAGTTCATGGGGAGCCATGTTGCCGGAGGACATGATGCGCAGGTAATCACAGATGAACGCGGTCATGCGTTCGTCTTTGAGCACAGCCGGGTACTTGGCGAAGATCGGGCTCGCAGCGGCGTCTTCGATGTCGCCTTCGATCGCCATCATGCCTTCACGGCGGCTCTTGTTGAGAATCTCGTAAATCAGGCCCAGCACTTCAAGATAGAACGTGTGGTTAAAACGCGAACTGAACATGCTCAAGGATTTCTTGAGCACGTGCATCGTCATGTAACCAGGGTTGGCCTGCAGGAATGCACCGAGCGCCGCGCCACCGATAATCAACACTTCGAAGGGCTGGACCAGGGCGGCAATCTTGCCGTGGGAGAGCACGTATCCGCCGAGCACGCTCGCGAATACGACGATGATGCCGATTAATTTAGCCATAGGTAGGAGAGCACTTACTGAGTCGGGTTCAAGGTCATATTCGGAAGTTAAAAAATCTCTTCTTCTACTTATCGGCAAAACTGCGCCAGACTATAGCCAGTTCAGGCGAAAAGCCAATTTGGCCCGCTCCGGGCATAGGTAATGCAGACGGTGATCGCGTCCAACCATGGCTAACGAAACGAACGTTCCAACTCCAAAACCGACCACTCTCGAAGGCTGGGTCAAGCTTCTCGATGGCGTGCGCCTGCCGGTTCCTCAGGGCAGTCATGACCGCGTCTGCAAGGCCATTCGCGATAGCCGCAGCTCACTGCGCGACATCGCCGAACTGATGCAGGACAGCCCGGCCCTAGCCTTGAGCGTGATTCGCGAAGCCAACCGCCACACCCACGGCAGCATGGCCGAGCCTGCGGAAAACCTTGAGGTAGCGATCAATCGACTCGGCCTGAAGCGCACCGAAGAACTGCTCGCCCGGCTGCCCGCCGAGCCGCCATCCGACATCCCGATCGCCCTGCGTCAGCTGCAACTGATCAGTCAGCACGCCACCCAACAGGCCAACGGTTTTTTCGCCAGTCGCCTGGCGCGGCTGTGGCAGGACATCCACTGGGGCAGCCTGCTGTTTCTTTCGCCGCTGTGGCCCATGGCATTGACCCATCCGCAACTGCTCGAAGAATGGGAGCTGCGGGTCATCCATAAAGGCGAGTCGGCGCGCAAGGTCGAAAAGCAATTGTTCGGCGTGCGCCTGCTGGACATCTGCCGAGCCCTGGTGGACGTCTGGCACCTGCCGATCTGGGTGCAGCAGGGTTATCGGCTGCTGCTCAACGAGCAACGGGAGCTGGTGAAAGTCCTGCGCATCGCCCGCGACAGCGATCATCCGCTGCGTCAGCAGAACCGTCTCGATGACGATCCGACCCTGCGCCGCTGGCTCAATCAACCGGCCAACACGGTGCTGCTGGCCAACGGTCTGGCGCTGTCGGCGCAACAGGCCTGGGACAGCCCTCACAGTCAGCGCTGGCAATACCTGACCAGTCTTTACCTGCAAATGCCGATGGACGACGTGCAGCAGCAATTGCACCAACAGGCCGTCAACAGCGCCCACCATCACGCCATACCGGACCTCTGGCACCCCGCCGTTTCACTGCTCTGGCCGTGGGGCATGAACCGCGTCCACGCGGGTTTGCTGCCGGCACCGGCGCCGACCGCCGAAGACCTGGCGAAATGGCGCCGGCAGTGCGCCGAGTTACTGGTGGAGCCGAGTCGCTTCACCAATGCCATGCACTTGACCACCTCTGCCCGGGACGCGTTGGTCGCGTGCGGCATGCGTCGAGTAATGATCCTGATGGCCGATCGTACCCACGCCAATCTGCGTGTGCACCAGACCACCGGGCTGCCCAAAGAGGCGGCTGGCCTGAATGTCCTGGTAAGCCAGAGCACCGTGCTGCAACGCCTGCTTTCGCAGCAGGCGCAGGTGCGCCTGACGCCGGCCAACAACGCGCAATTTTCCGCCCTGTTACCCGCCGGCCTGCGCTCACAGTTCGGTGGCGAACACCTGCTGCTGCGCTCACTGGTCAACAACGGCCGGGTGATCATGATCGTGGTGGCGGATCAGGGCGGCGGGCCGTTCTCTGAAATCACCGTGCAAGCCTTCGGCAAAACCGCGCAGTGCATCGAGAAAGCCCTGCACAGCTTTAGCCTGCGCGGCCAATGACGCTGCGCTACAATCGTCCCTTTTGTGCTCTGGAGACCTCACATGTCTGACTTCTCTGGCTTGCCGCTGGTGATTGAACCGAGCGACTTGCTCCCTCGCCTCGACGCCCGCGATCTGATTCTGGTGGACCTGACCAGCAGCGCCCGCTACGCCGAAGGGCATATCCCCGGCGCACGTTTTGTCGATCCGAAACGCACGCAACTCGGGCAGCCACCTGCGCCGGGGCTGATGCCGCCGCAAGCGGCACTCGAAGCGTTGTTCGGCGAACTGGGGCACAACCTCGATGCAGTCTACGTCGTCTATGACGACGAAGGTGGCGGTTGGGCCGGGCGCTTTATCTGGCTGCTGGATGTCATCGGCCACAGCAACTACCACTATGTCGACGGCGGTCTGACGGCCTGGCTGGCAGAAGGCTTGCCGATGTCGATCCAGATCCCGCCTCCGGTCGGCGGCCCGGTTGCGCTGACCCTGCACGACGAACCCACCGCCACCCGCGAGTACCTGCAAAGCCGTCTCGGCGCCGCCGACCTGGCGATCTGGGACGCGCGCGGGCCGCTGGAGTACTCCGGTGAGAAAGTGCTGGCAGCCAAGGGCGGGCACATTCCCGGCGCGGTCAATTTCGAATGGACCGCGGGCATGGATCAGGCGCGCAACCTGCGCATCCGCACCGACATGCCGCAGATCCTGGAACAACTCGGAATCAGCAAAGACAAAGAAGTGATTACCCACTGCCAGACTCACCATCGCTCTGGCTTCACCTATCTGGTGGCCAAGTCTCTCGGTTATCCGCGGGTCAAAGGCTACGCCGGCTCTTGGGGCGAATGGGGCAACCATCCCGATACGCCCGTAGAGATTTAAGGTTTTTAAGGACAGTTAATGAATAAGCGTTTGTTTATCCTCAGCCAATACCTGCTGCCCCATCACTTGCTCTCGCGACTGGCCGGCTGTATCGCCGAATGCCGCGTGCGCTGGTTCAAGAATGCCTTCACGGCCTGGTTCGCCAAGCGTTATCAGGTGGATATGTCCCAGGCGCTGGTCGAAGACCTGACCGCCTACGAGCACTTCAATGCGTTCTTCACTCGCGCCTTGAAAGACGGCGCTCGTCCGCTGGACGAAACACCAGGCGCGATCCTCAGCCCGGCCGACGGCGCCGTCAGCCAGCTCGGCCCGATCGAACACGGCCGCGTGTTCCAGGCCAAGGGCCACAGTTTCAGCGTGCTGGAATTGCTCGGCGGTGATGCGGCCAACGCCGCGCCATTCATGGGCGGTGACTTCGCAACGATCTACCTGTCGCCGAAGGACTACCATCGCGTGCACATGCCGCTGGCCGGCACCCTGCGCGAGATGGTCTACATTCCGGGTCGGATTTTCTCGGTCAACCAGACCACCGCTGAAAACGTTCCGGAGCTGTTTGCCCGCAACGAGCGTGTGGCGTGCATTTTCGACACCGAGCGCGGGCCGATGGCCGTGGTGCTGGTGGGCGCAATGATCGTGGCATCGATCGAAACCGTCTGGGCCGGGCTGGTGACACCACCGAAGCGCGAGCTGAAAACCTTCCGCTACGACGAAGCTGCGCGCGCGCCGATCCATCTGGAAAAAGGTGCGGAACTGGGTCGCTTCAAGCTGGGTTCGACCGCTGTCGTGCTGTTCGGGCCGGATCAAGTGAAGTGGGCTGAAGAACTGGCGGCGGGTTCGCCGGTGCAGATGGGTCAGGGCATGGGCCTGCCGAAAGCCTGATCCACTGATCCGAACCCCACGAACGTCTTCGTGGGGTCGGACATTTCGGTGGTGCCGTTACTCTATCTGTCCACGGAAGCCGATCGGCCCTTCGTTGGCGTAGGTATTGGTACCACTGAGGTTTTTACCTCCATCGCTGGAGGTGACGCTCAACGCCACAACGTTCTGATTATCCCGACCTCCGATGACCCATTTGCCACCCGGATGCCAGGGGGCATCGTTACCGCCCCACTGATTTTCAACGTTGTACTGGTTCTGGCCCGTGCGCTGAGCCTTGAAGCCAATGGGACCTTCGCCAGCGTAGGTCATGGTGCCGGTGAAGCTCTTCCCGCCATCGCCCGATTTGATCTCGATCGCGACGACGTTCTGGTTGTCCCGTGCACCTAACGTCCAGTCTCCGCCCGGATGCCAGGGTGCCGAACTACCGCCCCATTGATTTGCCACTACATATCTAGACATAAACTTCATCTCCTTGAAGTTACAAGAGACCTGCCCGGCGTAGGCAGCAGGCCGTACGACTGTGCGTATCCAGTCGCACGACAGTGAGATTAGTAGTACGCCCGAACCTCACCCATCTGACAGACAAACGGTAGATTTCCGTAGGAGCTGCCGAAGGCTGGGGGAATCTGTAAGACCGCGGCGTGGCCATCGCGAGCAGGCTCGCTCCCACATTTGATCTCTGCTTTACGCAAAACCAGTGTGGGAGCGAGCCTGCTCGCGAAGAGGCCCTATCAGTCAATACAAGACTCAGAGCTGCCCGTCACGATCCCGGAAGCCCAGCAGATACAGCACGCCATCCAGCCCCAGCGTGGAAATCGCCTGCTTCGCCGACTGCTTGACCAGCGGCTTGGCACGGAACGCCACGCCCAATCCGGCAATCGCCAGCATCGGCAAATCATTGGCGCCGTCGCCGACAGCGATGGTCTGCTCCAGACGCAAACCTTCCTTGTGCGCCAGCTCCTTCAGCAGATCCGCCTTGCGCTGCGCATCGACAATCGGCTCGACCGCCACGCCGGTGACCTTGCCGTCGACCACTTCCAGTTCGTTGGCGAATACGTAGTCAATGCCAAGTTTGGCCTGCAATTGCTTGGCAAAGTAAGTGAAGCCGCCCGACAGAATGGCCGTCTTGTAGCCCAGACGCTTGAGTTCGGCGAACAGGGTTTCGGCGCCTTCGGTCAGCCGCAGTGATGCGCCGATGGAGTCCAGGACGCTGACGTCCAGCCCTTTGAGCAAGGCCAGGCGTTCCTTGAAGCTGGCACGGAAATCCAGCTCGCCGGCCATTGCCCGCTCGGTGATCGCAGAAACCTGGTCGCCCACCCCAGCCGCCTTGGCCAGTTCGTCGATGACTTCGGCTTCGATCAGCGTCGAATCCATGTCGAACACCGCCAGACGACGGTTGCGGCGGAACAGGGAATCTTCCTGGAAGGCGATGTCGACGTTCAGCTCCTGTGCCACGCTGAGGAATTCGGCCCGCAGCGCTTGCGGATCAGCCGCTTCGCCACGCACGGAAAACTCGATGCAGCCCTTGCCCTTGTCAGCCGGGGTGTCCAGCGGCATGCGCCCGGACAGACGATCAATGTGATCGATGTTCAGACCGTATTTGGCGGTGATCGAGCTCACAGCCTGCAATTGCCCGGCAGTCACTTTGCGCGTCAACAGGGTCACGATGTGGCGTTTTTTGCCCTGGTTGCCGACCCACTGCTGGTAATCCTCTTCGGATACCGGCGTGAAACGCACCTGCTGATCGAGCTTGTAAGCCGTGAACAGGATGTCCTTGAGCACCGACTTGCCTTGCTCGGTGTCAGGAATTTCAACCAGGATGCCGAACGACAGGGTGTCGTGGATCACCGCCTGACCGATGTCGAGAATGTTCACACCACCCTGGGCCAGAACGCCGGTAATGGCCGCAGTCAGACCCGGACGGTCGACTCCCGTGATGTTTATCAGGACGATTTCGCGCAAGGCGCACCCCCGCAGGTGGAAAAAAACCGCATTCTACCCACTTTCAGTGACCATCGGGCACCGTGAGCGCTTTGCCGGTCTAGGGCCTGTCGCTATACTGCGCGTCAACTTCACGGACAAAAGAGCCGAGCTCAAGTGAACCGGCCCACGCCAGTAAAAACCGATAACTTCTTTCTGCTGATCTTCCGTGCACTGCGCCACCGCCGTGTACCGATTGCATTGCGCATTGCCAGCCATAACGTGATCCTGGTCGCTCTGGCCCTGGTGATCTATGCCTGTGTGATGGGTTTGCAGTTCAAGCAGGCCATGCACGAGCAGGCGGATGCGCTGGGCGAAAGCCTGACCACGCAGACCGCCACGTCGGCCACGGAGTTGTTGGTGTCCAACGACATCCTCAGCCTCAACGTACTGCTCAACAACCTGACCAAAAACAAGCTGGTGGCCCACGCTGCCATCTACAGCGTGGACAACCGCATCCTCGCCGAAGCCGGTCAGCGCCCCAAGCACAGCCTGCTGGGCGAAGCCGAAGGCATGTACCAGAGCAAGATCACCTTCCAGGACGTGACCGCCGGGCAGCTGCGCATCAGCCTGGATATGGATCAGTTCCAGCAGCCGATGACCATCAGCCTGCAAAGCATGGGCATTTTGAGTGCGATTCTGCTGGCCCTGTCCCTGGCCTTGAGCCTGCGACTGGGTCGCCACATCTCCACGCCGCTGATGCAATTGCGGGTGTGGCTGCGCAATATCGACGAATACACCCCGGCCACCGATCGTCAGGACGAGATCGGCGACCTGGCTCGCCAGTTGCACGCCAACTTCGCGCCGGAGCCGGCCGAACCTGAGCCCGCACCCGAACCTGAATACGACGAAAGCGATTACGAAGACGCCGACGAGCCATCCTTCGAAGTGCGCAATCTGCGAGACCCGAGCTTCGATGAAACCAAGCCTGTCGCGGGACTCAAACCTGCGCCACGGCATATCGTCAGCACCGTTGAAGACGATGATGACGATGATGCGTTTGCCGATTTGCGTGACGAATCGGCTTCGAGCGCACCGAAACCGGTAGCAATACCGCAGGTCTCGAACGTGCCGCAACACAGCGCCGTACTGGCCGTGCAACTGGGCGCCCAGGATCAGCTGCGTCGCCTGCCCCGTGCGCGCCTGGAAGAACTGCTCAAGCGCTATCGCGATTGCCTTGATCAGGCCGCCTCGCTCTACCAGAGCGAACTGCACACCCTGAACGATGGCAGCACGCTGATGCTGTTCCATACCGAAGACAGTGGCGACGACTACCTGACCAATGCCATCTGCTGCGGTGAACTGCTGCGGGCTCTGGGTCATCAGTTGCAGATCGAAGTGGCCGACAGCGGCATCACCCTGCAATTGCAGCTGGGCCTGACCCTGGGTGATGAGCTGTTCGGCCTGAGCCAGATCGATCTGCTCCTGACCGAAACCGCTCAAGACGCCCTGGCCCTGTCGCAACACAGCCGCAACCTGCTGCTGGTGGAGCGCAAGATCAGTGACGACGCGCTGATCCGTCAGCGTGCGCGAATCCGGCCGATCGCCAGCCCTGAAGGCGCGTGCTGCGTAGAGCGACTGATGGAGCCTTATCCGTCGATGCTTGAGCGGCAACTGGCGCGGATGCATGAGCGCCGGGCGTAACAGCCCGCCCTGATGTGAAGAAGCCCGCAGACAAGTGATTGTCTGCGGGCTTTTTTGTTGCCTGCTCTGGCCTCATCGCGAGCAGGCTCGCTCCCACAGGTGATCTCAGCTACGCACAATCCACTGTGGGAGCGAGCCTGCTCGCGATAGGGCCATCAGCATCACTAGCGCTCTCCAACCTGCAGAAACAACAAAGCCCGCATCACTGCGGGCTTTGTGTTGAATCAATCCAGGCTTAGAACCTGAACACTTCCATATCGGTCCGGATTGGCGACGCCATCGGAATCTTCGGCTGTTTCTCTTGCTCTGCCGCCGGTGCCGCAGGCTTGGCAGCCGGCTTTTTTGGGGCTTCGGCAATCGGTGGCTGATTGGCCAGCGGCTTGAGCGCCGTCGACAATTGCTCGGCCAGACGCTGCAGCAACACACCCTGAGCCTGAACCTGAGCCGCCGTACCGCCGGCGTGCTGTTCCTGCAGATGAATGATGCGGTTATCGCGAACCTGACCACGACGGTCGATCAAGCGCCATTGTGCATCGAGGATCGCCGGTTGCGATTCACCCGAGTCCAGGCGTGTGATGGTCAGCAGAACCTGAACATCCGGCGTGAAACCCAGTGTTGCAGGCGCCAGCACCACGCGCTGGCTGTCCAGATGACCCGCTACCTGACGCAGCAACAGCTGATCGATGTCGGAAGACAGGCTGCCCGCCCAACGACCATCGACCGACGCTTGCAGGCTGCCATCCGGCTGACGCTGCAGCAGCGTTTCGCGCTGCAGGTAGTCGGCAACCGTTACCGGGCCCAGCAATACAGCCATGCCGGCGCTTTGCGCAGGCTGAGCCGGACTTCCGCTGTCCAGCTGATACAGCGACACCGGTTGGTGAACGCTGCAACCCGCCAGGCCAAGAACGCCAGCGAGCATCAAAATAAAAGGAAGGCGCAGAGCAGTCATCGTCCCATCCAGGTGGTTGCCACAAGGCTAGCCACAGTGAAAATACTCAAAAAATATGAAGAACACTCGGCCACGCCGGCGCTTGAAAGGCCATATCATCCGTGAATATGCGTTCCGACTCCAGCGGCAAAGCGTCGATCTACGCGTTAAATCGTAGATCGAGCGCTCTAGGACGCTTAATTGAGGTTTTCGACGAGCAGCGCATCCACCCGTTGGAAGCCACGAGGCAGCTTGTTACCCCGACGCCCACGCTCACCCTTGTAGTGTTCGAGGTCGTCTGCTTTCAGTGACAAAGTACGTTTTCCGGCCTGCAACACCAATGTGGCGCCTTCCGGCAGAACGGCGATGTCCGTGACATATTCTTCGCGACTGGCAACACGCTCACCGGAGATTCCGATGATCTTATTGCCTTTACCTTTACCTAATTGTGGCAGATCGCTGATTTTGAAGATCAGCAGGCGACCTTCGGTGGTCACCGAGGCCAGCCAGTTCTGTTCACGATCGGCCACCGGACGCGGCAGAATCACCTTGGCGTTGTTCGGCAGGCTCAACAGTGCCTTGCCCGCCTTGTTCTTGGCTTGCAGGTCTTCACCCTTGACCACGAACCCGTAACCGGCGTCGGACGCGATCACGTACAGCGAATCGTCTTCCGGCATCAGCACGCATTCGAAGCTCGCCCCTGGCGGCGGCGTCAGACGACCGGTCAACGGTTCGCCCTGGCCACGGGCCGATGGCAGCGTATGCGCGGCCACCGAATAGCTGCGACCGGTGGAGTCGATAAACACCGCAAACTGGTTGGAACGACCGGCCGCCAGAGCCTTGAAGCCATCCCCGGCCTTGTAGGAAAGCCCGGTGGCATCAATCTCGTGCCCCTTGGCAGAGCGAACCCAACCTTTTTCCGACAGCACCACCGTGACTTTCTCGTTCGGCAGCAGGTCGTGCTCGGTCAGGGCCTTGGCCTCGGTGCGCTCGACGATTGGCGAGCGACGGTCGTCGCCATAGGTTTCGGCGTCCTTGATCAGCTCGGTGCGTACCAGTTTCTTCAGTTTGGCTTCGCTGCCCAGCAGGGCTTGCAGCTTGGCCTGTTCCTTGAGCAATTCATCCTGCTCGGCACGCAACTTCATTTCTTCCAGTCGCGCCAACTGACGCAAACGGGTGTCGAGAATGTAGTCGGCCTGGATTTCGCTGAGGGCAAAACGCTCGATCAGCGCGGCTTTCGGGTGCTCCTCGGTACGGATGATGTGGATCACTTCATCCAGGTTGAGGTAAGCGATCAACAAACCATCCAACAGGTGCAGGCGACGCTCGACCTTGTCCAGACGGAATTGCAGACGACGACGCACGGTGTTGACGCGGAACTCCAGCCACTCGACCAGCAAGGCCCGCAGGTTTTTCAACTGCGGCTTGCCGTCCAGGCCGATGATGTTGATGTTGACCCGGTAGCTCGACTCCAGCTCGGTGCTGGCGAACAGGTGTTGCATCAGCGCGTCGTGGTCAAAGTTCTTGCGTGCGCCCGGAATAATCACGATCCGGCACGGGTTTTCGTGGTCGGACTCGTCTCGCAGGTCAGCGATCTGCGGAGCCTTGGACGGCTTGGCCTGCATCATGGCCGCGATCTGCTCCAGCACCTTGGCGCCCGAGACTTGATGCGGCAGCGCGGTGACGATGATGTCGCCGTCTTCGATGTGGTACACGGCACGCATGCGCACCGAACCGCGACCGGTTTCGTAGATTTTCAGCAGATCGGCGCGCGGTGTGATGATTTCCGCTTCGGTCGGGTAATCCGGGCCCTGGATGTGTTCGCAGAGCTGTTCGACCGTGGCTTTGGGCTCATCGAGCAAACGCACGCACGCTGTCGCGACTTCGCGCAAGTTATGCGGCGGTACGTCGGTGGCCATGCCCACGGCGATGCCGGTGGTGCCGTTGAGCAGGATGTTCGGCAACCGCGCCGGCAACACCAGCGGCTCGTCGAGCGTGCCGTCGAAGTTCGGGCCCCAGTCCGCGGTGCCCTGGCCCAGTTCGCTGAGCAGCACTTCGGAATAACGCGACAACCGCGCTTCGGTGTAACGCATGGCGGCGAAGGATTTTGGATCGTCCGGCGCACCCCAGTTGCCCTGGCCGTCGACCAGCGTGTAGCGGTAACTGAACGGCTGGGCCATCAGGACCATGGCTTCATAGCAGGCCGAGTCGCCGTGGGGGTGGAATTTACCCAACACGTCACCGACGGTACGCGCCGATTTCTTGTGCTTGGAATCGGCGTCCAGCCCCAACTCGCTCATCGCATAGATGATGCGCCGCTGTACCGGTTTCAGGCCGTCGCCGATATGCGGCAAGGCACGGTCCATGATCACGTACATGGAGTAGTTGAGGTAGGCATTTTCGGTGAAGTCAGCCAGTGACCGGCGCTCTACACCGTCCAGGCTGAGATCAAGGGAGTCGCTCATGCGGGCCTCATCGGTTCGTTGTCTGGCGCAGCAGCATGGTGCCACCGCGCTGGGTAAATTCAAGTTTGTTCAGTGCGCTCATACCGAGCAGCACTTGATTGCCATCCAGGCCTGGCACGACGATAGCGCGCACATCACGCAACACAATGTCGCCCAGTTGCAACCGGTCGACGCGGGTTCGGTAACCCTCGGTGCGACCGTTGGCCGTGCTCAGGGTCACCCCGAAGCCTTTTTCCAGTTTCAGCCGTTCGGCCATTTCTGCCGGGATCGCCACATCGGTCGCCCCGGTATCCAGCATGAAATTCACCGGCTGGCCGTTGATCTGACCGCTGGCGACGAAGTGTCCCTGACTGTTACCCACCAGTTTCACTTCGATAAACCCGTCGCCCTGTTCCGAGCTGATCACCACGTTGGGATTCTCCTGCCGCTCCTCCCACTGGCCGAAAAACCGCGTCGCCAGAAACAGCGCGGCGCACCAGGCCAGCACCATCAACACCCGACCGGCGCGTTTGCCCGGTGGCTGCTGGCTCATGGTTTGGCACTCCAGCCACCTTCCGGCGCGGCAAAGTGGTAGACCATCGGACGGCTTTCGCCGTCGGCGCGGGAACGGTTATTGTTGTCGATACCGATCCAGGCACCCTCCGCGTCCACTACCAGGGCCTCGGTCAGACCATATGGATCCTTATAAAGACGCTGCGGCTGCAACGCTTCTTCGGCAAATGACCAGCATCGCTCGACCTTGGCCGTCACCGTGTCCCGCCGGCAAATCTCGAAGGCGTTGCGCTCAAGGGTAAACAGTTTGCCGTTGAACCAGGACAGGTCGGCAAAATCCCGGGAGGCCGCCCTGGCGTTGGGAAATTGCGTTGGCTGCATTTCCAGCCCGGCCTCGCTCAGCAGCACGCAACCGCCCTCGCAATCCCAGACCGTTTGCTGGCGCTTGATCAGCAGCAAGCCACGGCGCTCGCGCTCGGCGGCCAGCCACAACGTGTCGCCGGCCGGATTGATCGCCAGGCCTTCGAAGAGCGAGTTGAAGTGCAACAGCAGGCCGCTGGCCCGCGCTTCGCGAACCAGCAGCGGCGAGATTTTCAGCCAGGACGTCGGCCCGACTGGCGGCACTTGCAGCACGGCAGCATGGGCTTCGCTCACCAGATAACGATTGCCCGCGCTATCGCAAGTGATGCCTTCGAAATCCAGATCCCCGCCACGCACGAACGACGCCACCCAGGTCCGCGAACGCAAGCCCCAGGGCAAACCGCTGTCCGGCACCGGAGGTACACCGATGCGCACGGTCTCGGCCTGCCAGACGGTGTCGCGGGTATCGAGGCGGTAGATCTGATCATCGTCGCGATCGGAAACGGTCCACAGGTCCTTACCGCACAGGGCCAGCCCTGACAGGTTACCGCCGCGCATGCCGTCAACGGGATGCTCGGATAGCAGGCGCAACTCCGGCACCGGTTCGGCAAACGCCGTCACCGAGGTCAGGAATAACGCACACGCCAGGGCAAAGCCAACCCGCATCAGCCAAGAACCTCGGCCAGGTTGCCTTTGGATTCCAGCCAGGATTTGCGATCACCGGCGCGTTTCTTCGCCAGCAGCATGTCCATCATTTCCGAGGTCGCTTCGAAATCATCCAGCGTCAGCTGCACCAGGCGCCGCGTGTTCGGGTCCATGGTGGTTTCGCGCAGCTGTGGCGGGTTCATTTCACCCAGACCTTTGAATCGGGTGACCTGTGGCTTGCCGCGTTTCTTCTCGGCCACCAGACGATCGAGGATGCCGTCGCGCTCGGCCTCGTCCAGGGCGTAGTAAATCTCTTTGCCCAAGTCGATGCGGTACAGCGGCGGCATCGCGACGTAGACGTGACCGGCATCCACCAACGGGCGGAAATGCTGGACGAACAACGCGCAGAGCAACGTGGCAATGTGCAGACCGTCGGAGTCGGCGTCGGCGAGAATGCAGATCTTGCCATAACGCAGCTGGCTCATGTCCGCGGCGCCCGGATCGACACCGATGGCCACGGCAATGTTGTGCACTTCCTGGCTGGCCAGTACTTCGCTGCCGTCGACTTCCCAGGTGTTCAGGATCTTGCCGCGCAACGGCAGGATCGCTTGAAACTCTTTATCCCGCGCCTGCTTGGCCGAACCGCCGGCGGAATCACCTTCCACCAGGAACAGCTCGGAGCGCATCGGGTCCTGCCCGGCGCAGTCGGCAAGCTTGCCCGGTAGTGCCGGGCCCGCAGTGATGCGTTTGCGCTCGACCTTCTTGCTGGCCTTCAGACGACGGCCGGCGTTGTTGATCGCCAGCTCTGCCAGCAGCATGCCGGTTTCCGGGTGGGCGTTGAGCCACAGGCTGAACGCGTCCTTGACCACACCGGAAACGAATGCCGCCGCTTCACGGGACGACAGACGCTCTTTGGTCTGGCCGGAGAATTGCGGCTCTTGCATCTTCATCGACAGAACGAAAGCAATGCGCTCCCAGACGTCTTCCGGCGCCAGCTTCACGCCGCGCGGCAGCAGGCTGCGGAATTCGCAGAACTCGCGCATGGCATCGAGCAAGCCCTGACGCAACCCGTTGACGTGAGTACCGCCCTGCGCCGTCGGGATCAGGTTGACGTAACTTTCCTGAACGCTGTCGCCGCCTTCCGGCAACCACAGCAGCGCCCAATCCACCGCCTCTTTGTTACCGGCCAGGCTGCCGCAGAACGGCTCGTCCGGCAGGCGTTCGAATTCGCTGACCGCGTCCACCAGGTAGGAGCGCAAACCGTCTTCGTAATGCCATTCGACTTTCTCGCCGGTGGCCTTGTCTTCAAAACTGACCAGCAGCCCCGGGCACAGAACGGCCTTGGCCTTGAGCACGTGCTTGAGACGGCTGATGGAGAATTTCGGCGAATCGAAGTATTTCGGGTCCGGCGCGAAGAACACGCTGGTGCCAGTATTGCGCTTGCCGACGGTGCCAATGACTTCCAGCTCGGTTTTCTTGTAACCGTCAGCGAAGGTCATCTGGTATTCGTTGCCGTCACGCTTTACGCGTACGCGAACTTCGTTCGACAGGGCGTTGACCACGGAAATACCCACCCCGTGCAGACCGCCGGAGAACTGGTAGTTCTTGTTGGAAAACTTGCCGCCCGCATGGAGCTTGGTGAGGATCAGCTCGACGCCCGACACACCTTCTTCGGGGTGAATGTCCACCGGCATGCCTCGGCCATCATCGCTGACTTCCAGCGAGTGATCGGCGTGCAGGATGACCTGCACCGAGGTCGCGTGCCCGGCCAAGGCTTCGTCGACGCTGTTGTCGATGACTTCCTGGGCGAGGTGGTTCGGCCGACTGGTGTCGGTGTACATGCCGGGGCGTTTGCGCACCGGGTCGAGGCCCGAGAGGACTTCGATGGCGTCTGCGTTATAAGAGCTAGCGCTGGGAGTGGCCATGGGGTCTCGTCGTCCGCCTTTATAAAGAGTGTTCTGTGACAAAGAGGCGACGACTCACAGTGCTGTGAAATCAATCGCCTGATACAAATCTGCGCCGATGCCGGCAAAACTCAGCATTGCCGGCAATTGCTCGGCAAAACCCTGGAAACCATGGTCGCCGCCGGCCTGGATGCGCAACGCACAGGCCCGGTAATACTGCTGGGCGAGGCGATAGTCCAGCGTTTCGTCGCCGGTCTGCAACCACACTTGATACCGCTGTGGGTCCTGGGGCGCCGGCACTTCCAGCTCGGCCAGGGCCGTCACGTGGTCGTGGGTCAATTCCCAGGCCTCATCGGTATACAGGTTTTTCTGCGTTCCCAGGAACCCGTCGAACATCCGGTGCGGACTGACGGCAGGGTTGATCAACAGGGCCTTGAGGCCATGGCGCTCGGCCAGGTGAGTCGCATAGTAGCCGCCGAGCGAGCTGCCGACCAGCAGTGGCCGGTCAAGCTCTGAAATTGCCTGCTCCAGCTGACCGATGGCCTCGCGTGGATGGTGGTGCAAGGCGGGAACGCGCAACTGATCGCTCAAACCCAGACGCTCCATCACCTGCATCAACTGCGTGGCCTTTTTTGACGCCGGCGCGCTGTTGAAACCGTGGATATAAAGGATCGAACCGGACATTTGAGCTCCCTGTGCGTCGGGTAAAGAGGCGGAGTTTACTGTAGGAGCTGTCGAGTGCAACGAGGCTGCGATCTTTTGGCTTCTAAAAAACAACGTCAAAAGATCGCAGTCTCGTTGCACTCGACAGCTCCTACCAGTTCCTACCCGCTCCAACAGGGGGGGTGTCAGTAGCCGCTGGAGCCGTAATCGACCTGGAAGTCGAACCCGGTCACGCGTTCCACACCGGTTTCGAGCCGACCATCGGGCAACAACCGCAACCAGCGATACCCCGGCGCCTGCTCCCCCACCTTGAAATCGTCACTGCCCGGCTCGAACTGAATGCAGGTCGAAGGCGAAGCAATCAACCGCACACCCTTACGACTCTGATCAATCTCTTGATGCACATGCCCCCATAAAACCGCACGCACCTGCGGAAACCGGTCCAGCACGGCAAACAAGGCTTCTGGATTGCGCAAACCGATCGGCTCCATCCACGGGCAACCGATCGACACCGGATGGTGATGAAAGCACACCAGATGATGCCGTTCCGGCGCCTCGCTCAACGAGCGGGCGAGCAATTGCAACTGCTCGTCCTGCAAATACCCCGGCACCGAACCCGGCACGGCCGAATCAAGCAACGTGACGCGCCAGTTGCCGACGTCCACCACCGGTTCCAGCAACGCGCTCTGCACCGCCGCCTCGGCCATGATCTGCGGTTCATCGTGATTGCCGGGAATCCAGCGAGCCGGCGCATCGAGCTGTCGCGTCAGGTCGCGAAACAATTGATAAGACGCAAGCGTCCCGTCCTGGGAAATATCACCACTGGCAACAATCAGATCGATCTGCGGCTGTTGCAGCTTTACCAGCTCGATGACCTTTTGCAGGCTGTCGCGCGTATTCATGCCCAGCAACGTCCCGTCCGCTTCGGCAAACAGATGACTGTCGGACAGTTGCACCAGCAACGCCGAATCGGCGGTGGTCAATGTGGATACGCTCGGCAAGGCGTTCTCCCAAGGCTGAATCACGGGATGGGTGGAATGCCGCAATTATGCTGGGGGACGATCAAAAGGGGAAACCTGCGAACCTGACGCAGTTCACAACTACCGCTACCGCACAACCGCATACTCGTGTCCGCAGGCCAGGCAATGGCTCAGCCATTCGCCCAGAAACATATTCAGCTGGGCTTTTTCGTCCGGCTGATGCATGGCCGCGTTCGGGTAAGGATAGATGCCGCGAAAGCGTCGTGCATGTTCGGCGCTGACCACTTCGGCCATGCAGGCGTCGTGATAGACCTGTACTTCCAGTTGCGGCACCGGCAGCCACGGCAGGCTGTGTTCCTGGCGCACTTGCAGGGTCGTGGTGTACGGACAGACTTGCAGCACTTCCAGGGCCAGCACGCCAAGCATTTGCTCGCCATGGGTCACGGCAATACGCCGCGCTGCCGGCTCGTTGCGCATGTCCGGCAGCAGTCGCATCAGGCGCGCGTAGTTGGCCTCGCAGGAGGCTTGCAGCCCCACGAGGTCCACCCGGTAGCGATCGCGCAGCTTGTTTACGACCATAACCCCCTCACTTCAACGCGATTCAAAGCCAGCCACTGCAAGGCAATGATGCTTGGCGCGTTGGCAATACGTCCGTCGCGTACGGCCTGCAGGGCATCTTCGAACGCCCAGACCGTGACGCGGATATCTTCTGCTTCTTCCTCCAGCCCATGCAGGCCGCCGACCCCGGTTGTCTCGCAACGCCCCAGGTACAAATGCACGAATTCATTGCTGCCGCCCGGCGATGGAAAATATTTGGTGATCGGCCAGAGCGCCCCGAATACAAGCCCAGCTTCCTCCTGCGCTTCGCGGTGAGCAACTTCTTCCGGTACTTCATCCTTGTCGATCAGACCAGCGACCAGTTCGACCAGCCACGGGTTGTCTGTCTTGCCCATGGCGCCGACGCGAAACTGCTCGATCAGCACCACTTCGTCGCGCTGCGGATCGTAAGGCAGCACGCACACTGCATCGTGGCGAACAAACACTTCACGGTTGATCTCGCGGCTCATGCCGCCTGCGAATAATTCGTGGCGCAAGTGCACGCGATCAAGCTTGTAGAAGCCCTCGTAGCACTTTTCGCGCCGAACGATCTCAACGGCGGTCGGAATGGCGTTGGCAAAATCAGTCATGACAATCCTCGTTTTCTACAAATCCGTTACGAGGCTCCAACCTCGACTTCGCGCCATCCTAACGCGCCCGTGACCTTTGAGGCAGCCCCTTTCCCGCCAGCGGGATGGACGGTGAGGGCGAAACCAACTCTAATTAGCTTAGTGGCGAACTGATTACCCCGCCGACAGTCGAAGCGGGTAACTTTTCGCCTTTCCCTGTTTTATGAAGGACGCCCATGTCGCTTTTTAAAATCGCCTCTGTGACTGCAATCGCCCTGACTCTGGGCGCGTGCCAGAGTCTGTTCCAGCCCAACTACCGGGCGCCGCTGGAAACTACCCGCGACGCGTCCGAACAGCTGAAGCCGGGATGCACGACGCCTGATTGCCCGTTGGTGAACATCGATACCCTGCGCTTCCCGGCCGAACCGCAACTGGACGGCATCATCGAAAAACGCCTGCTGCAAATGACCCGCACCTCGCCCGACGCCCCGGTGGCGCCGACGCTGGCAGCGTATCGCGATGAGTTTTTGCGCACCGCCGGCCCGCGCTACAGCAGTTACCTGCAAGCCAAAGTACGTGAGCAGCATGACGGCTTGGTGATCGTTGAATTTTCCAGCTACCTGGACACCGGTGGCGCGCATGGCACGCCGGGTCGCAGCTTTATCAACTATTCGCGCCAGCAGCATAAAGTGCTGACGCTGTCGGACATGTTGGTGCCGGGGCAGGAAGAGGCGTTCTGGAAAGCGGCGCAGGTGGCGCACAACAGCTGGCTGATCAGCACCAAACTTGATCAGGAAGCGGAGTTCGTGCAGCGCTGGCCGTTCCAGAAAACCCAGAACGTGGCGCTGACCTACGGCGGGGTGATCCTCAAGTACGAAGTGAGCACCATCGCGCCTTACGCGCTGGGTCATGTCGAACTGAAGATCTCCTACCCACGCCTGAACGGCATTCTCAAGCCCGAGCTGTTTCCTGGCCGTAACTGAAGGCCCGGCCCAGCACCAGCTGAAGCAGCCCTGCCAGCACCAGCGCCGGCAGGGTTGCGCCGACATCCGGATACAAGTTGGCCAGCAAATGATAAGTGCTCACCCCGCCCAGCCAGGCGAGCAGTGCCGGCCAGCGCAACGCGGCTGACACCACCTGAGCACTGCGTTTGCGCAGAATGAAGTGATCCACCAGCACCACGCCGAACAGCGGCGCAAATACCGAACCGATCAACAGCAGGAAATTCTGGTACTGGGCCAATGGCGCCAGGCACGCGATCAGCGTGCAGATCACGCCGATGGCCAGCGCCAGATGCTCAACCTTCAAGCGCAACAGAATCCCGCTGGACACCGCAGCCGAGTGAATGTCGGCGAAGGCGTTTTCCGATTCATCGAGCAGAATCAGCAGCAGCGGAATCCCCAGGCCGGCACCGGCCAGCGCCAACAACAAGGCGTTCACTTCACCGCTCGGCGCAAACGCCAGGGTGTAGGCCACACCCAGGCTCATCAACCAGAAGTTACCGATAAAGAAGCCAATCGCGGTACCGCCGAACACGTTTTTCGCACGCTTGCCGAAACGTGAGTAGTCGGCAATCAGCGGCAACCACGACAACGGCATGGCGATCGCAATGTCGAAGCCCACGGCGAACGGCATCGAACCATCACCGGCCTGTGCCCACAACGCCGCCAGATCGGCTTTGGCGAACAGGTTCCAGGTCAGCCAGATGCACGCGGCCAGCAGCAGCCAGATGCCCCACTTGCGCAGGATCTGCCGCACGAACGTCAGCGGACCGCTCACGGCCAGCAAGGTCGCCAAGCCACCGAAGAACACGGTCCAGAGCAGCGGATTCGACAGCAGGCTGCCTTCGCTGAAGGCACGGGCGCCCAACAGGCTGGCGGCATCACGCATGACGATGATTTCGAACGAGCCCCAACCGATCAGTTGCAGCAGGTTCAGCACGGCCGGAAGGCTCGCGCCACGTTTGCCGAGGCTGAGCTTGAGCGCGGCCATCGACGACAGGCCGGTGTCGCTGCCGATTACGCCAACAGCGGCCAGCAGCAGAACGCCGACCAGGGTGCCGAGGAAGATCGCCAGCAACGAGCCGGACAGCCCCAGACCTGGCGCGAGCAGAGCGCCGGTCTGCAGAACCATCAGGCCGATGCCGAGGGAGAACCACAGGGAAAACAGATCGCGACCGCCGAAGACACGTTTGTCGGTCGGCACCGCGATGTCGGGTGAGTAAGTGCTGGGTTGAATGCTCAAGGGTGTTATCTCAGAGGGACATTTGTTGTTTTTTTGATCGTTATCGCGAGCAGGCTCGCTCCCACATTGGATTTGAGTCGTTCACAAATCCCCTGTGGGAGCGAGCCTGCTCGCGAAGAGGCCTTTTCAGGCCCCACCGTTTTCAGGTCAGATCAAACCTTCTTGTACAGCTGGCTGCCTTCCTGCTTGAACCGCTCAGCCTGTTCCGCCAATCCCTGGGCGACTTCGGCATCGACGGTTTCGATCCGCTGGTTGGCCGCGTACTCACGGACTTCCTGGGTGATTTTCATCGAGCAGAATTTCGGCCCGCACATGGAACAGAAATGCGCGACCTTGGCCGAATCTTTCGGCAACGTCTCATCGTGATACGAACGAGCAGTGTCCGGATCAAGGCCCAGGTTGAACTGATCTTCCCAACGAAATTCAAACCGCGCCTTGCTCAAGGCATTGTCGCGGATCTGCGCGCCCGGATGCCCTTTGGCCAGATCGGCGGCATGGGCGGCGATCTTGTAGGTGATGATCCCGGTCTTCACGTCATCCTTGTTCGGCAGGCCCAAGTGTTCCTTCGGCGTCACGTAGCAGAGCATGGCGCAACCGAACCAGCCGATCATCGCCGCACCGATACCGGAGGTGATGTGGTCGTAACCCGGTGCGATGTCGGTGGTCAGCGGACCGAGGGTGTAGAACGGCGCCTCGTCACAGCATTCCAGCTGCTTGTCCATGTTCTCTTTGATCAACTGCATCGGCACATGGCCCGGGCCTTCGATCATGCACTGCACGTCGTGTTTCCAGGCAATCTTGGTCAGCTCGCCGAGGGTTTCCAGCTCACCGAATTGCGCGGCGTCGTTGGCGTCGGCAATCGAACCCGGACGCAAGCCATCGCCCAGCGAGAAGCTGACGTCGTAGGCCTTCATGATTTCGCAGATGTCTTCGAAATGGGTGTAGAGGAAGTTTTCCTTGTGGTGCGCCAGGCACCACTTGGCCATGATCGAACCGCCACGGGACACGATGCCGGTCACGCGTTTGGCGGTCAGCGGCACGTAGCGCAGCAGCACGCCGGCGTGGATGGTGAAGTAGTCGACGCCCTGCTCGGCCTGCTCGATCAGCGTGTCGCGGAACAGCTCCCAGGTCAGGTCTTCAGCGGCACCGCCAACTTTTTCCAGAGCCTGATAGATCGGCACGGTACCGATCGGCACCGGCGAGTTGCGGATGATCCACTCGCGGGTTTCGTGAATGTGCTTGCCGGTGGACAGGTCCATGACCGTATCCGAACCCCAGCGAATGCCCCAGGTCAGTTTCGCCACTTCTTCTTCGATGGACGAACCCAAAGCACTGTTGCCGATGTTGCCGTTGATCTTCACCAGGAAGTTACGGCCGATGATCATCGGTTCCAGTTCGGTGTGGTTGATGTTGGCCGGGATGATCGCGCGACCGCGGGCGATTTCTTCACGGACGAATTCGGGGGTGATGATTTTCGGCACGCTGGCGCCGAAGCTGTGACCGGCGTGCTGCTGGTCCAGCAGGCCTGCCGCGCGAGCCACTTCAAGCTTCATGTTTTCGCGGATGGCGACGTATTCCATCTCCGCGGTGATGATGCCTTTGCGGGCGTAGTGCATCTGGCTGACGTTGGCACCGGCCTTGGCGCGGCGCGGATTGTTCACGTGAGCGAAACGCAGCTTGGTCAGCTCGGCATCGGCGAGACGTTCCTGGCCGAAGTTCGAACTCAAACCAGGCAGGCGTTCGGTATCGCCACGGGCTTCGATCCACGGCGAACGCACGTCAGCGAGACCTTTGCGCACATCGATGATGACGTTAGGGTCGGTGTACGGGCCCGAGGTGTCGTACACAACCACCGGCGCATTGATCTCGCCGCCGAAGTCGGTCGGGGTCACATCCAGGCTGATTTCGCGCATCGGCACGAGGATGTCCGGGCGAGAGCCCTGGACATAGATTTTTTGCGAGCGGGTAAACGGCTGAACCGATTGTTGATCGACTTGGGCCGAATCACTCAGGTTCGTTATGTTTTTTGGTTTTATCGTCATCACGGGCTCTCCGAACACATCCAGGCAGTGGATTTTTTGTCGGAGCGAACCTGTAATCGAATGGGTGCACGGGCGCTGGGAAAACCAGCAGTGCTGTGCTCAGTGCTCGAGGGGTGTTCGATTGTCGAACAACATCCCGGACGAAGCACAAGAGGACTCGCCGGGTGACGAGAAATCTTGTTCCCTACGCAGGCGCTAACCTGATCAGGTTCAACGGGATCCGAAATTATTCGATCTCAGCCTCATAGCAAGGCACCCCGACAAGAACCCGGCCAGTCTAGACACAACTGACAAAGAACGCCAACACCGTGCTAAACACCATGATGAATGGCGCAATTACAGGATTGTTGCCGAACGTGTGCGCAACTACACTCGCTTCGGCCATACCGCGCATTGACGCTGGATGGGCCGCGCCGTACCTTTGGCGCTCAAATTATCAGCGTAATTTTTAGGGATGGCCTCATGCTGCGCAAACTCTCACTGGCCCTTGCCGTGTCTTGTGCGTCCAATGGAATGGCCTGGGCAGCAGAAGCGCCCTTATCGACCAAAACCGACCTGGTCAGTGTCTACCAGGAAGCGGTGGACAACAACGCCGACCTGGCCGCCGCCCGCGCCCAGTACGGCGCGCAGAAAGAAGTGGTGCCCCAGGCCCGTGCCGGCCTGCTGCCGAACATCTCCGGCGGTGCCGAAGTGGCCAACGTGCGTACCGATCTCGATCAACCGGCGGCCGTTGCCAACCGCAGCGCCAATTCCTATCAGGCGACCCTGGCCCAACCACTGTTCCGTGCCGATCGCTGGTTCCAGTACCAGGCCGCCAAGAACGTCAATGAACAGGCTGCGCTGCAACTCTCGGCGACCGAACAGAACCTGATCCTGCAAACCGCCGAAAACTACTTCAACGTGCTGCGCAGCCAGGACAACCTGGCCTCGACCAAGGCCGAAGAAGCGGCCTTCAAACGCCAGCTCGATCAGTCCAACGAGCGTTTCGATGTCGGCCTGTCGGACAAGACCGACGTGCTGCAATCCCAGGCCAGCTACGACACCGCGCGGGCCAACCGGATCGTCGCGCAACGACAGGTAGATGATGCGTTTGAAGCGTTGATCACCCTGACCAACCGTCAATACAACTCGATTCAGGGCATCGTTCACACCTTGCCGATCCTGCCGCCGGCACCGAACGACGCCAAGGCCTGGGTCGATACTGCCGCCAAACAGAACCTGAATTTGCTGGCCAGCAATTACGCCGTCAGCGCCGCCGAAGAAACCCTCAAGCAGCGCAAGGCCGGTCACGCACCGACCCTGGATGCCGTGGCGAAATACGAGAAGGGCGACAACGACGCCCTGGGTTTCAGCAACCCGAACGCCTTCGGCCAGCCTTACGGCGGTAACGTCGAACAGCGCACGCTGGCCCTGCAATTGAGCATCCCGATCTACAGCGGCGGCCTGACCAGTTCACAGGTTCGCGAGTCTTACTCGCGCCTGGACCAGACCGAACAACAGCGCGAAGCCCTGCGTCGGCAAGTGGTGGAAAACACTCGCAACCTGCATCGCGCGGTGAACACCGATGTGGAACAGGTGCAGGCGCGCAAACAGTCGATCATCTCTAACCAGAGCGCGGTGGAAGCGACCGAGATCGGCTATCAGGTGGGTACGCGAAACATCGTCGATGTGCTCGATGCCCAGCGTCAGCTGTACACCTCGGTGCGCAATTACAACAACACCCGTTACGACTACATCCTCGACAACCTGCGCCTGAAGCAGGCCGCCGGCACGTTGAACCCGGGGGATTTGCAGGACCTCAAGCGCTATCTCAAGGCAGACTACAACCCGGACAAGGACTTCCTGCCACCGGATCTGGCCAAGGCTGCGGCGGATCAGCTGAAGGCGAAACCGGGTCAGTAAAAAGCAAAAGATCGCAGCCTACGGCAGCTCCTACTTTGGAATGCATTCCCCTGTAGGAGCTGCCGTAGGCTGCGATCTTTTTGTTTCAGGCCACTCGGTCTAGCGGTCGATCAACCGCCCCAACCCATCCAGCAACCGCTGCAACGCGCCCTGATTGGTGCGCATCACTTTCAACCCCGCTTCCGCCATCCGCTGCGCATCACGCGGCAACTCGAACAACCGTTGCACCGCCAGCGCCAACCCTTCGGCATCTTCCACTTCCTGCAACGCCCCTGCACTGCGCAACTGCGCGGCGATTTCGAGGAAGTTGAACAGGTGCGGACCGCTGAGCACCGGTTTGGCCAGCGCCGCGGGTTCCAGCAGGTTATGCCCGCCATTGGGTACCAGACTGCCGCCGACGAACGCGCTGTCGGCCAAGGCATAGAGAAACAGCAACTCGCCCATGGTATCGCCCAGCAATACCGAGGTATCAGCGGTGACCGGCTCGCCGGTGGAACGACGCACCGTGGCGAAGCCCTGCTGCCGGCACAACTCGAACACTGCGTTGAAGCGCTCCGGATGGCGCGGTACCAGAATCAGCAGTGCATCCGGATGACTGGCGAGCAATTGACGATGAGCCGCCAGCACCACTTCGTCTTCACCTTCGTGAGTGCTCGCGGCGATCCACACCGGACGCTCCTGCGCCTGCCATTGCGCACGCAACTCAGCGGCACGCTGCAGCAGTTGCGGGTCGATGGTCAGGTCGAACTTGATCGAGCCGGTCACTTCAACGGTTTCCGCACGCGCGCCCAAGTCACGGAAACGCTGGGCCTCGGCTTCGGTCTGCACCGCGAACAGGCTCATCTCGGCTAGCATCGGCTGGGTCAGTTTTCTGAAACGGCCGTAACCCCTGGCCGAACGTTCGGACAGTCGTGCATTGGCCAGCGCCACGGGAATCCCGCGCTTGGCGCATTGGTGAATGTGGTTGGGCCAAAGTTCGGTTTCCATGATGACCGCCAGTTTCGGCTGGACCCGATCAAGCAGTCGCTTTGCTGCGCACGGCAAGTCGTATGGCAGATAGCAGTGCTGGATGCGCGGCTCATTGGCAAACAATGCCTGGATACGCTCGGACCCGGTCGGGGTCATGCAGGTCACGGTGATCGGCAGCGTTGGATAACGTTGCAGCAAGGCGCGAATCATCGGCGCCGCGGCAATGCTTTCGCCCACGGACACGGCGTGCACCCAAAGGCCACCCGGTTTCATCGCCGGCAAGCCCAAGGAGAAACGCTCGCCGATGCGCTTGGCATACGCCGGCGCCTTGCGCGAACGCAACCAAAGCCGAATCGCTACCAATGGCAGCCCCAGGTAAAACAGCGCGGTGTAGAGAGCTCTATTCATGGCGGCGGAGTTTATCGGCTTTTCTCGCCGATCGCCTGCAAGTGCACGGCAAAACGTTCCGCCAACCAACGGGCCGCCGGGCCGAGCGGCTCATCGCGGCGCCAGACCAGCTCCACCACCAGCGCCGGCGGGGTCCATTCGCTGACCAGTTCGACCATCAAGTCCTGGTACGCCGGGTACTGCACCACGTGTCGCGGCAGCCAGGCCCAGCCAAGGCCGCGCACCAGCCACTCCGCCATCACATAGAAACTGTCGGCCCGCCAGACCTGCGGGCTGGCCGGCTCGCTGCCGGGGTAGACGCTGGACTGCGTGGACATCAGCAGCTGCCGATGCTGCGCCATTTGCTGGCAATCAATCTGTTTCTGCTTGGCCAATGGATGTCCCATACCGCACACGGTCACCATTTCAACGCTGCCTAGCACCCGTCGCTCAAGCGCTTCGGGGATCTGGTCGTGATAAAACAGCAAGCCCAGATCGGCCCGACGCTCCACCAGTTTACGTGCGACATCGCCTTGGGCGGCGCTGGTCAGCTGTACTTCGAGGCTGGGAAATTTTTCTGCCAGCGCTTCAAAGCTTTCGATGATCGGCTGATAGGGCATCGCCTCATCCTGAGCCACCCGCAAACGAGCCTCCTGGCCGCGCATCATCGCCAGTGCCCGGCCATTAAGGCGCTCGCACTGGCGCAACACTTCCCGCGCCTCCTCCAGCAACGCATTACCGGCCTCGGTGAGTTTTGGCTGGCGGCCGCTGCTGCGGTCGAACAGGCTCACACCCAAGTCCTCTTCCAGCAGCGCAATCGAACTGCTGACCGCCGACTGCGCCTTGCGCTGATCCCGCGCCACGGCGGAAAACGATCGTTGCTCCGCTACGCTGACAAACAGCCGCAGCTGTTCCAGATTCCATTGCATGTTCATGGTCAACCCATCTTCAGAACAGATAGGTAATGACTTTACCGCATCTGAAGAATCTCTAGAATGCCGACCTCAGAAAGCAACACTTCACACGAGGATGCACCTATGACCGCTTACTACTACCTGGCCATTGCCATCTGCGCCGAAGTGATCGCCACTGTGTCGATGAAAGCGGTCAAAGGCTTCAGCACCCCACTGCCGCTGTTGTTGGTCATCGTCGGTTACGGCATTGCCTTCTGGATGTTGACGCTGGTGGTGCGCAGCGTCCCGGTCGGCGTGGCTTATGCGGTATGGGCCGGCATGGGCATCGTGATGGTCAGCGTCGCGGCGCTGTTTATCTACGGGCAGAAACTGGATGTGCCAGCGATGCTGGGGATGGCGCTTATCGTATTGGGCGTCGTAGTGATCCAGCTCTTTTCCAAAACCGCGGGGCATTGACGAAAAAGATCGCAGCCTTCGGCAGCTCCTACACAGGTGTACACATATCCCTGTAGGAGCTGCCGAAGGCTGCGATCTTTTTTCACGTCTTAGCTCCAATCCGTGAGTCTGTATACTGCGCCCTCGTCTTGAACACTGAGGTCGCTGCATGCCATCCGTTATTTCCACCGACGTTCTGATTGTCGGCGCTGGTGTCGCCGGCCTCTGGCTGAATGCGCGCCTGCGTCGCCAGGGTTTTTCGACCGTGCTGGTGGAAAGCGCCAGCCTCGGTGGCGGACAGAGTGTGAAGTCCCAGGGGATCATCCACGGCGGCGCCAAATACGCGCTGCATGGCGCCCTGACCGGCGCTTCGGAAGCCATCGCCGACATGCCACGCCGCTGGCGTGAGGCACTGGCCGGCGACGGCGAACTGGACCTGAGCGGCGTGCGTCTGCTGTCCGAGGCCCACTATCTCTGGTCCCCCGGCACTCTCGCCGGCAACCTCACCAGTTTCTTCGCCAGCAAGGCTGTGCGCGGCCGCGTCGATCAGGTCAAGGGCGAGCAACTGCCGCCGGCCCTGCAAGACAAGCGCTTCAAGGGCAAGGTCTATCGCCTGGCGGAACTGGTGATCGACGTGCCGAGCCTGATCCAGCGCCTGGCCGATCTGGCGGGTGATGGCTTACTCGCCGGGCAGCAGATCGAACCGTTGCTGGAGGGTGGAATACTGGTCGGCCTGAAAGTTGACGAGCGCGAGATTCGTGCCCAGCGCATCGTCCTCAGCGCCGGTGCCGGTACGGCGGCGTTGCTCGAAACACTGGGGCTGAGCCAGCCCGCCATGCAACGCCGACCGTTGCACATGATCATCGCCAAGGGCCCTGGCCTGAAACCGCTGTACGCCCATTGCCTGGGTGGCGGCACCAAGCCACGCATCACCGTGACCACCCATCCGGCCGCCGATGGCCAATGGGTCTGGTACCTGGGCGGCGATATTGCCGAAGCCGACGGCGTCGCCCGCGAACCCGCCGAGCAAATCGCCACCGCGCAAAAAGAACTCGGCCAGTTGCTGCCATGGATCGACCTGAGTACGGCGCAATGGGCGACCTTGCGCGTGGACCGTGCCGAGCCGCTGCAAACGGGGCTGACTCGCCCGGACAATGCGTTTGTCGCCGAAGAAGGCCGGTTGCTGGTCGGTTGGCCGACCAAACTGGCGCTGGCGCCGGACTTTGCGGATCGCGTCATCATGTCCTTGCAACGTGACGGCATCCAGCCGAGCCAGACCGCGCCACTGCCCGAATTGCCAAAACCGCCGATGGGCCTTCCAGCCTGGGAGCAACTGCTGCCATGAGCCAACCGACCCTGCACGACCTGCATCGCCCGTTGGGCAGCACCGGCCTGATGGTTTCGCCCCTGGGCCTGGGCACGGTGAAACTCGGCCGCGATCAAGGCGTGAAATACCCCAACGGTTTCCAGATCCCTGGCGATGACGAAGCGCGCATGCTGCTCAAACTCGCGCGCGACCTGGGCATCAACCTGATCGACACCGCGCCAGCCTATGGCCACAGCGAAGAGCGCCTTGGCCCGTTGCTACGGGGCCAGCGTCAGGACTGGGTGATCGTCAGCAAGGTTGGTGAAGAGTTTGCCGATGGTCAGTCCCACCACGATTTCAGCGCCGCGCATACCCGGCTCTCGGTGGAACGCAGCCTGCAACGCCTGGAAACGGACTTTATCGACCTGGTGCTGGTGCACTCGGACGGCAACGACCTGGCGATCCTCAATGACTGCGAAGTCTATGCGGCCCTCGCCGAACTGAAGAGCGAAGGCAAAATTCGCGGTTTCGGTTTCTCCGGCAAAACCGTCGAAGGCGGCTTGAAGGCTCTGGAGCAAGGTGATTGCGCCATGGTCACCTACAATCTGAACGAACAGAACGAGAGGCCGGTCATTGACTATGCTGCTGCACACGGCAAAGCCATTCTGGTCAAAAAAGCCCTCGCCAGTGGTCATGTCTGCCTGAGCCCCGGCGTGGACCCGGTGCGCGCCAGCTTCGAATTGTTGTTTGAACATCCGGGTGTGGCCAGTGCTATTGTCGGGACCATTAATCCGCTGCACCTCGCCCACAACGTCGCGACCGCTGCCCAGGTCCTACGTAGAAACTGATGCCGCCCACGCGGCCTTAAGCAGGAGCCGACATGCCGCGTACGCTCATAAGAAAGAACCCGAGCAACTTCAAGACCCTGCCGTTATTCGTCGAAGCGACTCCCGAAGGCTTGAGCTATCAGAGCGTCGGGATGCCGCTCAACTTTTCCCAGACCCTGCAACGTCGTCGCCCGGTGGCGGTGGCCGACGCCGAGCGGTTCGCGCTGGAGCTGGCGAACCTCGGGGTTTCGGTGCGCCTGACGCTGCATTGGCAGAATCGCGATTACTGGGTGTTGGTGCGTCAGCGGCGGCAGGATCGCGGCGATGTGGTGCTCAAGCTGATCTCCGGTTACGTGCCGGCCCATGAACTGAATCTGCCGCTGCACACGGCGATCCAGGAGATTGCCGAAGAGTGCCTGCTGGAAACACCGGAAGGCTGGCTGAGCGGGCGCTTCAACGACACCTGGCTGCCGGCGCCCTACTCGTCCGCCCTGCACTATCGCGAGGCGTTGCCGTTTCGCCTGACGCCGCTTTCCGGGTCAGCGCGGCCGGTGCGTTGCGCCAACATGCAGCTGATCGAACGCCCACGGGCTTACGTGCACCTGCCAACCGCGTCGCTGCAATTGATCTATGACTTGCGCCTGGACGTGCCCAAGGAAGCCAAATCCCTGAGCCTGTTTCATGTCGATGAGCGTTTGGAAGGCGATCAACTGGTGGCCCGGCTTGATCGCAAGCGCCCTGATTTGTATTTGATGCCGCTGCAGGACGGCCAGCCGATGGCCGAGCTCTATACCTTGAAAAAGGATCAACTATACCCGGCGAGCACTCGCGGGTTGTACCTGGCGGAGAGTTTTGCCCAGCAGGAAGGCTGGCTGGTGAGGGATGAACGGATTCGCTGGAAGGATTGGGTGCGCCAGCAAGGGTTGAGCCCGCCGGGGAAAGATTCGGGTTTGGCACGGTTACGCGGGAAGGCGAAGTTGCTGCTGAAGAAAATTGTGCCGCGCAAGAAAGTCAGCTCTTAAAAGCAAAAGATCGCAGCCTCGTTTCACTCGACAGCTCCTACAGGGAATCGCATTCAATGTAGGCGCTGTCGAGTGAAACGAGGCTGCGATCTTTTATGGCTTCACTCGGACTTGCGGATCTTCTCGACAATCGCTGTGGTCGAGCTGTTTTCCACCAGCCCCAACACTTTCACGGTCCCGCCATAAGCGGTAACGATGTCGGCGCCGACCACCTGTTCGATCCCGTAGTCACCGCCCTTGACCAGCACGTCCGGCTTGACCTCGCGCAGCAGGTTTTCCGGGGTGCCTTCAGGGAAGCTGATGACCCAGTCCACCGCGCCCAGGCCCGCCAGTACCGCCATGCGACGGTCGACACTGTTGATCGGACGACCCGGTCCTTTCAAACGGCTCACCGAGGCATCGTCATTGACTGCAACGATCAGACGATCACCCTGGGCGCGCGCCTGCTCGAGGTAAGTCACGTGGCCGGCGTGCAGGATGTCGAAGCAGCCGTTGGTGAAGACGATCTTCTCTCTATGCGCACGCGCATCGTCGACCGCCAGCAGCAACTGCTCAAGACCCAACACACCACGCTCGGAACCTTCTTCACGCTGGATGGCGCGACGCAATTCCGGGGCGCTGATAGCCGCGGTACCGAGTTTGCCGACGACGATGCCCGCCGCCAGGTTGGCCAAGGCCACCGCATGGGGCAGTTCTTCGCCAGCGGCAATCGCGGCCGCCAGGGTAGAAATCACCGTGTCGCCGGCACCGGTCACGTCGAACACTTCACGGGCGCGGGCCGGCAAGTGCAACGCCGGATGATCCGGGCGCAGCAAGGTCATGCCGTGTTCGCCACGGGTCACCAGCAACGCGCCGAGGTCGAGGTCGTGCATCAACTGCGCGCCCTTGCTCACAAGTTCGTGCTCATCAGCGCAACCGCCGACGATGGTTTCGAATTCGCTGAGGTTCGGCGTGATCAGGCTCGCCCCGCGATAAATCGAGAAATCCTTGCCCTTGGGATCGGCCAGCACCGGAATGCCACGGGCACGGGCGGCCTGGATCAGCACCTGATGGTTTTTCAGCGCGCCTTTGCCATAGTCGGACAGCACCAGCACCTTGATGCCTTCGAGCAGTTCATCGACCTGCTCGCCCAACGCCAGGGCGTCGGTGGCGAAAGGTTCTTCGAAGTCGATACGCAGCAGTTGCTGGTGACGGCTCATGACCCGCAGCTTGACGATGGTCGGCTGGTGCGCGATGCGCTGGAACAACGCCCGTACGCCAGCGCCCTTGAGGCTATTGGCCAGGCTGTCGGCAGCTTCATCGTCACCGGTCACGCCGACCAGCGAGGCCGGTGCGCCGAGGGCAGCAATGTTCAACGCAACGTTGGCAGCACCGCCCGGGCGGTCCTCGATTTGCTCGACCTTGACTACCGGCACCGGCGCCTCAGGGGAAATCCGTGAGGTACCACCATGCCAGTAACGGTCGAGCATGACATCGCCGACCACCAAGACAGGGGCTTGATCGAATCGCGGCATGGACAACTTCATGGAGCAACCCACATACAAAATGAACAGGGGCGCGATATTAACACAGGGTTGGCGAAGGCTTGCGCGACGGCTGCAATGGGATGATTCAACGGGGCTTTCTGCTCATTTATTGATCAAAAAACCCGACAATCGACGGCATGCGTCCACCAGTTCAAGCGCTTCGGTGTCGATGACACACTCTGCCGTCAGCGGCGCCTCGTAGGGACTGTCGATGCCTGTGAAGTCCTTTATTCGCCCTTGCCTAGCCGCTTGATACAAACCTTTGGGGTCGCGTTGCGCGCACACCGCGAACGACGTACTCACGTAGACCTCAATGAAATCGCCTTCGGCAAACAACCGGCGCGCGGCATCACGCTCGGCGCGAAACGGCGAAATCGCCGCCACAATGACGATCAGCCCGGCGTCGACCATCAACCGCGCCACCTCGGCCATACGGCGGATGTTTTCCCGGCGGGATTCAGCGCCCATCCCCAGATCCCGACACAAGCCCCCACGCACGTTGTCGCCATCAAGCAGAAAGGTGTGCAGCCCTGACTTGTTGAGTTGCAGTTCAAGGGCGTTGGCCAGTGTCGACTTGCCCGCCCCGGACAACCCCGTCAGCCAAAGACAGCGCGGGCGCTGGGATTTGATCGAGGCCCGCTGCGCACTCGACAGGGCCAAATCGTAGGGGCGGATCTGCGGACTCGGCATCGACAGGGCCTCATTCATAACCAAGCATCTCGTAATCGCGCTGGTACACCCGCCGCACCAGCCGCCTCGTGCGCACTGAACAGAAGTCACGGGCAAGCAAGGGACGCCGCTGCTGTGAGCTGTTGACGTGGGGCAACACCGCAACGTGGCCCAAGTGCTCGCACACCCGCTGAAAATCCTGTGCCAGGTGCTCCTGATAACCGATGAAGTCCAGGGCCAGATGCCCCAGGGAATCGGTCAGAAAGTCCGTTTGCGCGGCGAAGTGCATTTGCCTCTGGATTGTCTCCGGGTGAAGCCAACGACCCACAAAATCATCAAAGTCGCGATAGTGGCTGACCAGCTTCTGCGCCTCCTGATCGCGCCGACCCAATGCATTACCGCGCAGGAAAGCGTAAGCCGAGTAGGCCCTTTCCAGTGGATCGCGCACGAAGGCGAACTTGAAGCTGGCGGCAAACTGCTCTGGAAATTGCTGCTCGTACCAATACAAGGGCAAGTGTCCCGGACGCCAGTTGTCGAACATCGCCGCACAGATGCTGCTTCCGGCGCACTTGGGAACATGGATGAACAGACAGGAACGCTGCTCGAAAGGCTTGGGGAAACTCACATTGGCCGACATCGACCTGTTCACCACCTGACGGTCTACCACCGACAGGCGCCCAAGCAGAAAAGCCCGCTGCGACTTGGGCAACAGCTTCCAGAGATAGCGTTGAAACATGGCAATACCCGCGCGAAAGGGATGGCCCTCTCGATTGAAGTCAAAGTTCGTTCAGGAACCTTAACAAGCGCGGTGTGGAATTTTATTCAGGTTTGGTCAAGAAGGGTAAGGATCTGGATACAATTCACCGGGCGCATTGCACGCCCGGTGAACAAGGGTCAGGCGATGTCTTCAGCCGGGGCGTCCAGGCCCATGGCGTTCAGGCGGGCGTAGTAGCCGTTCTGCGCCAGAAGGTCGGCATGCGTGCCGCGCTCGACGATCCGGCCCTGATCCATGACCAGAATCAGGTCGGCCTTCTCGATGGTCGACAAGCGGTGAGCAATCACCAGCGTTGTCCGGCCTTTCATCACCTGATCCAGAGCGGCCTGGATGTGCCGCTCCGACTCGGTGTCGAGGGCCGAGGTGGCTTCGTCGAGAATCAGCAAAGGCGCATTCTTCAACAAGGCCCGGGCAATCGCCAGACGCTGGCGTTGACCACCGGACAGCAATACGCCGTTCTCGCCGACCTGGGTGTCCAGGCCTTCGGGCAATTGCGCAATGAAGTCCATCGCGTAGGCATCTTTCGCCGCTTTTTCGATGTCTTCACGAGGCGCGCCGGCCAGATCGCCGTACGCGATGTTGTTGGCCACGGTATCGCTGAACAGCGTCACGTGCTGGGTCACCTGGGCGATGTGCTTGCGCAGGTTGAGCAATTTGTACTGCTCCACTTCAACGCCATCGATCAGGATTTCGCCTTTGTCGTGGTGATAGAAGCGCGGAATCAGGTTGGCCAGGGTCGACTTGCCACTGCCCGAACGCCCCACCAGCGCCACCATTTGCCCGGGCTCGACCGAGAAACTGATGTCATCGAGTACCTGACGATCGGTACCAGGGTAGGTGAAGCTCAGATGCCGCACATCCAGGCGGCCGCTGACGACATCGCGCTCGACGGTGCCGGTATCAACTTCCGGTTCGACGTCCAGTTGCTCGAAGATACTCTCGGCACCGGCGACCCCTTTCTGGATGGTCGAGCTGACTTCGGACAATTGACGAATCGGCTTGGGCAGCAGGCCCGCCAGGGTGATGTAGGCAACCATGTCACCGGCGGATGCATCACCGCGCAGGAACAGCACCAGGAACATCAGCACGGCCATGGCGCTGTAGATCACCAGTTGCAGCAGCGGCGTGTAGATGGCGCCGGTACGGGTCATGCGCAATTGTTTGTCGGTGTTGCCCTGGCTGGCATTAAAGAAGCGCTTCTCTTCGTAGACTTCGCCGCCGAAGCTGCGTACCACGCGATAACCCTGGATGGTTTCCGACGCCACGTGCGTCACGTCGCCCATGGCGGCCTGGATTTTCTTGCTCTGCTTGCGGAATTTCTTGCTCGCGGTACGCACCATCACCGCGATCAGCGGCAGGATCGCGACCATGACCAGGGTCAGGCGCCAGTTCATGAACAGCAGCGAGGCAAACAGGAAAATCACCGTCATGCCTTCACGGATTACGACCTTGATCGCATCTGTGGCCGCCCCGGTGACCATGGTTACGTTAAAGGTGATTCGGGAAATCAGGTGACCCGAGTTATGCTTGTCGAAATACCGGTTGGGCAAAACCAGCAGGTTATTGAACAACTGTACCCGCAGGTCATGGACCAGCCCGAGAGAAACCTTGGCCAGAAAGTAGTTGCCCAGATAAGATCCCAACCCCTGCCACGCGGCGATCAGAATGATCAGCAACGGCACGGCTTGCAGCAGTTGCAGGTCGCGCAGGTAAGGCACGCTGGGAAACAGCACCGCTTCAGGATTGGACAGGCCGTCGACAAAGTACTTGAGGATGTAGCCGAGCATTGGCTGCGTCGAGGCAAAAATCAGAAAACCGACAATGCTGATCAGGAACAGGCTGATGTACGGCCGGACATAACCGAGCAGACGGAAGTAGATTTTCAAGCTCGAGGGGCTTGCGGAGAGACTGGAGTCGGTCATATCACGCGAATGTCGATAAAAAGGACGCTGACTTTAGCACAGCTTCCTCAGGGTTCTGGCAATCGCATAAAGGCTGTTATTGTTAAACGGCATAATCAGTATCATATAGCCATCACGCCGAAATGGCCGATCAACTTCAGGATTGAATCTCTCAGCATGCAAGTCAGCGGTCTCACCAATACGTCTAATCGAGTCTTCGATTTCATTTGCCTGTGGATGCTTCCACTCGGCTATTTCTTTCTCCTGTGTGCGCTGTTCTTCCTGCCGGAGCGCAGCCTGCATCACAAGCTTTACTACGGCTTGTTCAGCATTCCATCGCTGATAGCTCTTTGCCTGCGACCACGAGAACTCAAAGAATTGCTACGCGAGCCGATCTTTATCGCGATGCTGTTGTTCGCCGGCTGGGCGTTGTTGAGTCTGTGCTGGGGCCCGGGTGATGAAAGTATCGCCGGCCAGCTCAAGCCACCGCTTCACACGCTGATGCTGTTCGCCGGGTGCTACCTGCTGGTGCGCTACCGCAGCGAGATCGTCCAGCCCCTGCTGTTCAGCGCTGCATTAGTCGGGTTGATCGCGTCGATCTATAACCTGTACATGTTTGCCCGCATCTATGAACCGGACATGCGCCTGGTGGGTGGCGGGGCCTTCGACAATCCACTGTTGAGTTCGCACTTGTTCGGTTTTTTCTGTGCCTATTGGCTCAGTTTGAGCATGACCTGCAAGCGCCCGCAGATACTCTGGCTCAGTATTCCGGCGATGGCTGTCATGTTCATAGCGGTACTCGCCACCGGCTCCAGGACACCGCTGGTTGCGCTGACACTGGCTGCGCTGTGGTTGAGCTTCATTTGCTGGAACCGCCGTTCCGTCGTATTGCTGGGCATCCTGCTTGCCGGCGGGGGAGCGGTCATTGCGCTTTTCTCGAAAATGATCATCGCGCGAGGCGATTCCTCTCGCTTCGAGATCTGGCAGATAGTCCTGCAAAAAATCGCCGAGCACCCCTGGATCGGCCATGGATACGACGCCACTCTGTCCGTCGATGCAGGCCTCGGTTTCCTGCTGCAAGAACCCCATAGTTTCGCCTTGGGCGTTCTCTACTATGTCGGTATTTTCGGCTTTATCCCGTGGCTGTTCTTCCAGGCCTGGGGCCTGCTGAGCAGCTGGCGCCATCGACTGCAACCGCTGTTCATCATCGCTTCGACCTGGCTGGTATTCGGCATCGGAGCGGGGCTGACCGAAGGCGGCGGGATCATCTCGCGCCCCAAGGAACACTGGTTTCTGCTGTGGATTCCCCTGGCACTGATCGCTGCGCTGAGCATTAACCAGCGCGCCGGGCGCCTGCTGGCCATGTCGATCAAGACACTGACGCAGACTGCCCTGCAAACGTTGACAGCCAATGCCCAGGTGATTGAGGAAGATGGTCTGGGGCCGAAAGTCCTGCGCCTGGTCGATGGCAGCTTCCTCAAGCTGTTCCGCCGTCGTCGCTGGTACACCTCGGGCAGCTTCAACCCTTATTCCGAACGCTTTGCCGTCAACAGCGAGCGCCTGCGCAACATGGGCATCCCGACACCGCATATCCTCGACCTGTACCGCCTTAAGGACGGCAGCAGCGCCGTGCACTACTCGCCTCTGCCGGGCAACACCCTGCGCCAGGTCCTGCAAGGGATCACGGCGCCGGACGTGCGTAAGGCGCTGGTGGAACGCTTCGGCAAGTTCATGGCGCAACTGCACGAGCAAGGGGTGTATTTCCGCTCCCTGCATCTGGGCAACGTGCTGGTGCTGGAGGACGGCGAGTTCGGCCTGATCGACGTAGCGGACATGCGCATCTACCCGTCGTCACTGAGCCTGTCCCTGCGTCAGCGCAATCTGCGCCATATGCAGCGCTACACCGTCGATCGCCGCTGGCTGTTCGAAGATCATTTCCAGGCGCTGCTGCAAGGCTACGCCGTGATGGCGTCGAAATCCGCTGTGGATAACTTGAACAGGCAAGTATTGGCTGCCAGCCAACCTGCCCGAGTTCACTGATGACCGAAACCTGCGCACGCATCGTTCAACGACGTTGAACGATCACTCAGGCTGCCGCTGACGGGCATAGGTAAGGAAGCCGTCGATGTCATCGCTGCAGAGTTTGTCGGCCAGACCGTGCAACTCCGCCTCCGGCCAGTTCCACCAGGCGCTCTGAAGGAGCAGCAAACGCTGCTCCTCAGGGAAACGCCAGCGCAGGAAGCGCGCAGGATTGCCACCGACCACGGCGTAAGGTTCGACATCGCGAGTTACCAGCGCCCCTGCCGCGACGATTGCACCATCCCCTACGGTCACACCCGAGAGTATCGTGCTGTTGGAACACAGCCACACATCGTTGCCGATGTTCACATCACCGTGAGTGCCGCTATAACCGCTGATGTGCGAGGCCTGTGCAACCATCGCCGGAAACGGAAACGTGGTGACCCAATCGGCACGATGGTGCCCACCGAGAAAAATCTGCACGCCCTCAGCGATCGAGCAATACGCGCCAATACTCAGCGTCGAGCCTTCCTTCCAGTCATGGACCTGCGGCAATCCATAGCTGCCACGACCGAAGGCGTAGTCCGGGTATTGCAGCTTGAAACGCGCCATCCCCCGCTCGATCTTCGGCAGCTTTCGAATCGCCCGCTTCGCGCGTTTTTCCCGATAGCGTTGAATCCAGCCCATGGCTCAGTCTTTTTCCAAAGGTGAGAAATACAACCGACCCAAGCCCCGCCAGGTCTTCCTGTTCCACGCCTTGAACGGAATCTGCGCCAGCAGCTCTCGCGCCAGCTTGCGGTCACGATTGGCAGTTTTGAGGAACATCGAACTGAGGAACTTGTAGCGCACCTCCTCGTACAGCGGATGATCGCTGAACAACGCGTAGGAGCGCAGGATGTTATCGACCATGAAGCGGTGATTCTTGTAGGAGTTGGTGGCGTGCTTGCGATAGCGCGCCATCAGCACATTCAGGCCATCGATGAAGTAACCGGCACGGGTCACCTTCAGTTCGATCAGCAGGTCTTCCAGACGAATGTTCGGATCGAACCCGCCGACCTTATCCAGCGCTTCGCGGCGGATCATCAGGGTCGGTGCCGGCGGATAGGGCTTGCGCTCCAGGAACATGTCATCGAAGTCCAGGCGACGGAACGGCACATCGCGGCGCTGACGCGTCTCCGGGTACAGGTTACCGTCGGCGTCGATCAACTCGATATTGCCGGCGCAGATGCCGACCTCGGGCTTGCCATCCATATACGCCACCTGCGTGGCGATTCGCTCAGGCAGCATGATGTCGTCGGAACCGAACGGTACGATCAAACTGCCCTTTGAACGAGCGATGGCGCCGTTGAGGGTATTGGTCAGCCCTTGATTCTGCTGAACACGGAAATCGAAACCGTGTTGCGCCTGCAAGGCGTTGATCCGCTCGACGCTGTCATCGCTGGAGCCATCATCGACCACCAGCAACTCGATGTTCGAATAGGTCTGATTGAGGACACTGAGAATGCTTTCCTCAATGTAGCGACCGTGGTTATACGACGCGATGATGACGGTGACGAGTGGTTGTGCGTCGCTCATGATATTTCCTTGCGGGCCTTGCTCAAGCCGGAATCGATCAGGTTCAGGTATTCCTGACGGAACACCTCGATGTCGTGTTGTTCCTGGAGATAACGGTAGGCCTGTTCACCCTTGGCCTTGAGCTCATCGTCTGACAGGCTGAGGTAATTATCCAGCGCCGCGACCAGGGTCGGTACATCGGCCGGCGTAATTGCCAGCCCTCCCGCGCCCTGAATCAGCGGCAACATGGCGGGCACGTTCGAGGCAATCACCGGCAGGTGGCCACTCATGCCTTCGAGCAGCGCCAGACCCAGGCCTTCGGCCAGGGACGGCATGGTCCAGATGTCGAACGCGCGAACGTACTGCAAGGCGTTCTCCTTGAACCCCAGCAAATGCGCACGACCGCTCAGCCCCAGGCGCTCGATCTCGGTGGCCAGGTTGGACTCTTCGCGCCCGGCACCGATGATCGCCAATTGGGTATTGGGGTACTTGTCCTTGAGCGCAGCAAACGCCTGCAACAGATAGGTGTGCCCCTTGATCGGCACCAACCGGCCCAGCGCACCGATCAATCGCACCTGCGGGTCAATGCCTAAAAGCTCGCGGGCATGCTCGCGACTGTGCTGCAAGCCTTCAGCCTGCTCGATGTCGATAGCGTTGGTAATGGCGTAGGTATTCTGGTCGGTGAAGCCGCAATCACAATCAAGCAGGTACTGTTTGACCGCTGGCGACACACCGACAAATCGCCAGTGACGATCGATCAGGCGCTGAGTCTGGCGGCGTCGGTAAAACCGGTCGTACTCGCCAAAACCATGGGAGATGCCAATGCACAATGGCACCTTCAACCATCGGTTGAGCGCCAGCATCATGTTCACCGGTTTGAAGCGATTGCAGATCACCACATCGAATTTCTCTTTGCGGCAGAACTGATAAAGCCGCCACATGGCGCGCAGGCGCATACCCTTGAGAGACTTGTCGGAAAATTCGAAATACACCGAACGGTCGGCACGGCTCACGGCCTCCCCCGGGCCTGGCTTGCCGCGCAGGAATGCAGCGGTCACTTCATAGCGATCACGCGGCAGGGCCTTGACGATCTGCTCCGCCAGGTCGGCAAAGTCATGGGCTTTGACATTGTAGTCAGGCTGCAATTGCAGAACCTTTGACCGTTGACTCATAACTCTCCCCGGTGAAAACCAGTCGCATCGATGACCCAGGCGGGCTCAGCGGCGATGCGCCTGACCTCGGCTGGATCGGGTTGAGGCAACCGTAACCATTCGTTGCGTTTCCAGCAGACGAAATGGAAATACGGAAACCGGCGATCGCCATCGCGATCATTGCTCAAATTGCCATCGCGCCAATTCCAGTGGCGCGGAAAATCAGCGGTGCCGTCATGCCACTTGATGCAGCCACCCGGCGTGCTGAACGCCTCAGCGAATTCGCTGCGCCGCCGCCACGGGTTGAGCTTGCCCACCAGCGTGAACAAAGGCTCGGGGAAATTCTTGCGCCAGAGGAAGATTCGGCTGAATGCCCCCTCGTCCAGCGCGTGATGCTTCTGATCGGTAAACCGTGTTTGCCAATCCTTCATCTGCATGAACAACTCACGCTTGCGCGCACTATTGCGTAACAGGCAAAGATGCCCTGCTACCCGCCGCTCGTGCGTGGAGAACAGGTCATAGGCGGCGAGCCGATCGGGCGTGAAGTAACTTCGCAGGTCACCATACACCAGGTCAATATCGCCGAATCCCCAGAAGTCATAGCCGTGCAGGCGGTCGGCATGAATATGCCCCAAGGCCGGCTTGATGTCACAGAGCTTGTAAGCGGCCTGCGGCGCGAAGTCGATATTCAACCGCTGGGATACCAGCCCACAGTAATCGCTGAACATCATCGGCTCGACGGTGACGTTGGCCGGTAGCCCCTCGGGAATCCCGCAGTCACTGAACAGCAGCCAGTCGATGTCCGGATTGCGACGGCAGCTCTCGAGAAAAAACGGCATCCAGAACGGCCAACAACCGAAATACGGAATGAGAAACAAAATACGGGGGCATGGATTGATCACGGGAAACTCACTGTAAATGCTGGAACACCGCCATGCTAGGCCGCGTATTACTTCAGTTCTGCTTCACAGGTGTTTCACCGTGCTTCAAAAGCCAGAACAACTCTTGGCGTCTGACCGCCTTGCGAAAGAACTCGTTCTCTCCGTAGATTGGCAGCACTCTACTGGCCAAGAGCCACTGTATCAACCGCCGCAATCGGCGCTTGAACGGCATCGGCGGTTGCAAGTCGTGCATCATTCCCAGTGCCATGGCTTTATCGCGCTGAAGCTCTGGCGACATCAGCAGGCAGCAAGGCTGCATCGGCACAGACGAATCGAAGGCCGGCGGCAGTGCAATGCCATGGCCCGCGTCGCCCATTGGCCAGCGATCATTGTCGTGCAAATGGTTGGCATAACCGAGCAATGTGGTCGGCTGCCACTCCAGGCCTCGCAGCGCTTCAAGGACCGCCTGCTGGGCGCAAATGTGGTCTGGATGAGGATCGAGAGTCGGGTGCGGCAACACGATGACTTCAGGGCGCGCCCGCAGCAGCAATTCGCGCAGATCGGCCAAGAGATTGTTCCAAGTCGGCGCACCGTCGGCGTCGCCCGGCAGGGCCAAGGGATTCAACTGGCGGAACACGCGGGTGTCTTCCAGATCAGCCTCCCGCGAACCCATCCACCGGGCCGGTGCTGCCTGCATCGCCGCCAGTTGCAGGCAGAAATAGCCCAACTGCACGCAATGGGCTTCGGGCACCCCGGCCCAGCGTGGCACGGCGATACTGTCCCAGGCCCGCAGCCGCCCCTTGAGGCGCGCCGCTTCGACCTTGTTCAGACCCAACTGTTGATAATGTTCAGCTTCGATTTCACCGGCAGTGAGGGTGACGATCCAGGCTTCGTCGGCCTGACTGTACAAACCGTAGGCTGCCAGTTCGGCGTCGTCGGCGTGGGGAGCGATGACCATCACCCGCTGACGTCGATAATCCGGTTGCTCGAACGCCCAGAGCACGGGCTCACCGAGCAATCGACAAAAACGTCCGCGCAGACGCAACTGACCTTTTGACAGCGCCTGCGCCTGACCACTGAGGTTGAGGTAACGCAGACCGTTTACACCGCGCTCGAAGGTTTGCCGGTCGGGATTATCGCCCCCCGACAATTCGACAGCCGGGTCGATAAAGCGTCCAAGCCAGGTGCTTTTTATCCGTAGCGCCAAGACCAGGGTCGCGTCATCGACCAGCATGACGCCGTCATCCAGCCGCAGACGCTCACCCTCCAGATGCACCTTGGGCTGCTGGGTAAACGGCGGGAAGCTGTACTCGTAATCGTCTTTGGGCGAATAAAACAGATGGTCGGCAAACCACGCCTCGTGGGCAATCCAGCCCAGGACCGCCAGCACCAGCGGCAGCCACCAGGCCACCAGCACGCCGATGGCAATCAACAGCACCAGCGCAATCAACAGGCCGATGCGCTTGTTGCGCCGATGACGCTTGAGCAATTGCTGTTTGCGACTCATGGGTGGGCTCATACGGTGAAGACTGGCACAGGATTGCACCAGCGATCCTTGTATTCACGGTCGGCGCGACCGAAGGAAAAACGCAGGGGTTTGTCCAGGGCACGGGCATGCTCCCAGGCGCTTTGTGTGTTCAGAAAACTCAGCACGCTACCGGGGCTGAATTCCCGGGTTTCGGGATCGACGCCACCGTTGATGTACTCGACACTGATCCACTGCGGCGCTTCGACGCGGTACACCAATTGAATCGCTATCGGTGCATCGTTCAGGAAAATCACCGAACCGATCAGCAAGTCACGCAGCAACTCGATGACCTCAGCCATGCGCTCCGCGCCTGTAGCAGGAAAGCCCCAGCGGCGCTGGAACAGATCGCAGTAAATGACCGCCAGTTCGTTGCTGGAAAACTCGGCGACCGGCCGCACGACGCCGCCCGCCTCTTCCAGTAAACGCAGTTCGCGGCGCTGGTTGTAGCGAAACTTCTTCGACAGTTCTTCGGGCGTACGGGCCATGGCCAGTTGTTCGGCCTGCAACTTGATACCAGTGAAGCGGCCTTCATTCAGCGCGGACAAATAACGTGCGCGATGACGCAGGGGCGCCTGGGCATCGGCCGCGGCCGGCAGGATGAATTCGGCATTACCGAGGTCGAACAAGCCCTTTTTACCACGGCGTTTGAGCACGTCTTTGGACAATGCAAGGTCGCGTCCCCAGGTCGGGATCGCGGCTTTGACTTCACCGTTTTGCTCCCACGCCAGGTAACGCACCGGGATGTCGGCCAACTGCGCCAGTCGCTCGACCACCATGGGATGAGTCGCGACGCTGCCGCCGTAACGTTGCCAGGCCTCGGCATATACCGAGGCATCGACCACCGCCCAGCCACGCTCGCGCCAGCCTTGAAATCGGTTGAGCATCAACCCCTCGGCGCCAATTCGGTAATGTGGGGCAAACGCCAGAAGGCATCGCGCACCGCGCGGTCGGAGAAGCGCTCACGCAAGCGGTCAAGCATCAGCTCGGCACACTGGTGACGTTGCTGCTCGTCCATCGCGGCCAGGTGTTGCAGCCCTTGAGCCAAATGCTCGGCATCGCCCAACGGGAACAGAATACCTACGCCTTCGACCACTTCCTTCGCCCCGCCACACGCCGTAGCGAGCAACGGCAAACCGGCGGCCATGGCCTCCAGCAGCACCATGCCGAATGGTTCGTGATCGGAACTCAGGGCAAACACATCGAAAGCACGGAAGTAATTACGCGCCTCGGGCACTTGACCAAGGAACAGCACGCGGTCGCCAACGCCCAGTTCACGGGCCTGGGCCTTGAGGTCCTGCTCCAGCCGACCGGCTCCCAGAATGACAAGCTGGCTGTTAGCCGGTAATCCCGGCAAGGCAGCAGCAAAACCGCGCAGCAACGTGGCCTGATCCTTGTCCGGGTGCAACCGTCCGACGTTACCGACAATCCAGGCATCCATCGACAGGCCGAGCGTTTCCCGGGCCTCGCGAGCCGACACCTGGGTGGCCAGCAAATCTTCAACATTGATGCGGTTGTAGAGTGTCTGAATCCGTGCGGCCGGCCACTTCGGCAGGCAAGCGCGCATTTCATCGCGCACCGCATCGGAGACACCGATCAGGCTCAGGCGCTTACGGAAAACATGGGCGAAGAATTTGCGCGTGCCGCGCTTGTAATCGCCAAAGGCGTGATGCACGCCAATCACCGGCAACGATGTACCAAGCAAGGCGATGTAAATCGGCTTGAACCGGTGAGCAATACAGAAACTGAAATTGCGCGAAGCGGCGATCTTGCGCAGATCGCCGATGGCGCCCAACTTCAGGCCACGAACGGCCTCGGAACTGTATTCCATGAACAGCACTTCATCAGAAGCGCAGCCGGCGGCGACTTCAGCATCGGCAACCCCGGTCAGAAAAACCGTGGTCACTCGATAACCGGTCCCCGCGAACAGGCTGGCGTACTGCCGGGCGCAGTCCAGAAACGGCCCGTAATAGCTGTGGCAGAACTGCAGCACATGACGTTCAGCCGAGCGTGTCATATGCGTCCGCGCCCTCTTTGACCACCAGGATGTCTTCCATGATCAGGTACTGCAGATCGGAGCCGAAGAACATGTTCAGCGCGTCCGTCGGCGAGCAGATCATCGGTTCGCCACGGCGGTTGAGCGAGGTGTTCAACGACACACCGTTGCCGGTCAGTACTTCCAGCGCCTTCATCATGTCGTAGTAGCGCGGGTTGTATTCGCGCTTGAGCACCTGGGCCCGGGACGTGCCGTCTTCGTGGACGACTTCCGGCACGCGGGTCTTCCACTCTTCCGCCACTTCGAAGGTGAAGGTCATGAACGGCGCCGGGTGATCGATCTTGATCATCTGCGGCGCAACGGTGTCGAGCATCGACGGGCAGAAAGGCCTCCAGCGCTCGCGGAACTTGATCTGGTGGTTGATGCGGTCAGCCACGCCAGTCGCGCTCGGGCAGCCGATGATCGAACGACCGCCCAGGGCACGCGGACCAAACTCCATGCGCCCCTGGAACCAGGCCACCGGGTTGCCATCGACCATGATTTTGGCGATGTTTTCCGGCATGTTATCGAGCTTGCGCCATACCGGCTTGCTCGGGTGACGGGCGCACGCCGCCAGCACGTCTTCGTTGGTGTACGACGGGCCGAGGTAGACGTGTTCCATCTTCTCGACCGGCACGCCACGCGCGTGGGACACGTAAGCCGCTGCACCGACCGCGGTGCCGGCATCGCCGGACGCAGGCTGGACAAACAGCTCCTTGACGTCGTCGCGGGCAATGATTTTCTGGTTGAGCTTGACGTTCAACGCACAGCCGCCGGCGAAGGCCAGCTTGCCGGTTTCCTTGAGCACGTCGCCCAGGTAGTAGTCGATCATCTGCAACGAGATTTTTTCGAACAGCGCTTGCATGCTCGCCGCGTAATGGATGTACGGCTCGTCGGCGATGTCGCCTTCACGCTTCGGACCCAGCCACTCGATCAGCTTCGGCGAGAAGTAGAAACCTTTGCCCTTCTCTTTATAGCGACGCAGGCCGATGACGTTAGCGTAGTCGGTGTTGATCACCAACTCGCCGTTCTCGAACGAAGCCAGGCGGGAGAAATCGTATTTGCTGGCATCGCCGTATGGCGCCATGCCCATGACCTTGAACTCACCGTCGAGCATCTCGAAACCGAGGAACTCGGTGATCGCGCCGTACAGGCCGCCGAGGGAGTCCGGATCGAAGAATTCCTTGATCTTGTGGATCTTGCCATTCTCGCCATAACCGAAGAAGGTCGTGGCGTACTCACCCTTGCCGTCGATCCCGAGGATCGCGGTTTTCTCTTTGAAACCGGAGCAGTGGTAAGCACTGGAGGCGTGGGCCAGGTGATGCTCGACCGGCTCGATCTTGATTTTCTTCGGATCGAAGCCCAGTTGCTCGAGGCACCAGACAATCTTGTTGCGATAGCGCTTGTAGCGACGGTTACCCATCAGGATCGCGTCGAGGGCGCGGTCCGGGGCGTACCAGTAACGCTTGGCATAGTGCCAGCGAGCCTTGCCGAACAGGCTGATCGGGGCGAACGGGATCGCGACCACGTCAACGTCGGAAGGCTTGATGCCCGCCTGCTCAAGGCAGAACTTCGCCGATTCGTAAGGCATGCGGTTCTTTGCATGTTTATCGCGCACAAAGCGCTCTTCTTCAGCCGCCGCGACCAGCTTGCCGTCGATGTACAAAGCTGCGGAAGGATCATGGCTAAGGGCGCCGGACAGGCCAAGAATCGTCAATGCCACAGGGGTCTAGCCTCTTTAGTCTGCATGCAGGCGCAAGGCGCCTCAAAAATTAATGTGCCCTCGCAAGGGGCGAGAGACAGCTAAAGGGCGGGATTATAGCTTAAACATGGCCGGAATGACCCAGCGGTTATTACCCCCGTGAAGATGATCCGGGCGAAAGCCTGTGGCAGTGCTTATCCACGGCCTGCTCTCCAGTAAATACTGAGGTTTCCGTCAGTGGCCTGGCGGTAAATCGTATAGGGCAAGGAAACGGTGTCGAAGACACCTGACAGGGTCAGGTCCAGCAGTACGAACGGCACGAGGAAGCCAGTGGGATCAGGCGGGGCATTCAATACGCAGAAGTCGTACGCCAGGCCGCTGTAAATGCGAGGAATGGACTGACAGTAGGTTTTTTGCTTGCGCAGGCCACGAGCCGCGTCTTCGTCATCCTGCAACACCGTCGAAACGGTCCCGCAACCCGATAAAGCCAGTGATAAAGCCCCCAACGACAATGCCATTTTTATAGTCAAAACCTGCCCTCCGAGAATGTCAGGCAAGCTAGCATCGTGGCCATCCGGGGCACAGTTCATGGAATCTTCAGATCACGTAGGACATTTCATTAGAACTTGTCCCTAATCTCGGGTGACTGATCTGGCCTCATCGCGAGCAGGCCCGCTCCCACATTTGATTTGCCATGAACACAAAATTTGTGCTCGACACAGATCTAATGTGGGAGCGAGCCTGCTCGCGATGGGATTCAGGCAGCGCCCGAGATGTCCTTGGGAACACGCTTATCGATGACCTGATAAAGCGCACTGCCCTCTGGCCAATTACGCATAAACCGCGCGCGATCTCGGGCATACGCCGGGGCGAAGCTGTTGACAGAACCGTGCTGACACATCGAATCCAGATCGATCAGCGCCCAGCGATCCTGCTGCCAGAACAGGTTATGTCCCTTGAAATCCCCGTGACTGATCCGCTCGCGAATCAGCTCGGCAAACAGATGATCCAGCGCCACCAGCTCAGCCTCAGGCGCCTCGCCGCTCTCAACGTACGGCGCAAAGCGCTCGATGATATCCGGCCCCGACAGATGTTCGGTGATCAGATAGGCCCGGCTGCGCAACCAGAAAAAGCGCTTTTCCAGCAACGCCAACGGCTTGGGCGTGGCAATTCCGAGGAACGCCAGCCGATTGCCTTCGCGCCAGGAATGCCAGGCACGGCTCGGACGCCAGAAGCGTTTGAGCCAGTGGGTAAACCCTTTGATGTTGTAACGCTTGATCACCAGCGTCCGACCGTCGACCGAGACTTTCCCCACGCTCGCCGCGCCGCCGGTCTTGTACAGATGCCCCTGATCGAGCAACGCATCGGCCTGTTCCAGCACCGGCAGCATCGCCGCCTCTTCCTCCCGGCGAATCGCCCGCAAGGCGAACGCCCCGCGCTGGACGCTGAACAGCGTGCATTCACGACCGACCTTGATCAGGAAATCCTTGAGGCGCCAACTGCGGACCTTATTGATCTGCTTCTGCAACGCCTCCATGGGCAAGGCATGTTCACCGTTGCTCAGCAGGTAGTACACCAACAGCTCTTCGGTGAACGGTTCCAGCGACTTGGGCAACTGGGCAAAAAACACCCCGAGGTTTTCCAGGACTTTCTGGCGCGACAGCGGTTGGCCAGGCGTTTCGGCGCAGATTCCGGCGCCATCGATCAAATACAGCCGACCGCCCTGGCGCAGCAGGTTGTCCAGGTGCAGGTCTTCCTGCCACAAACCCTTGCGGTGCAGCTGACCAATCGCACCCAGCGCATCGGCCAGTACCGCCGATTGCTCATCGGCCAGCATCGGCAAGTGTTCGACCTGTTTCCAGGCATTTCCCAGGCTTTCGGCGCCTTCAAGGAAATCGAACAGCAACCAGCCGCCCTCGCCGTCTTTCAGGCCGTCGGCCAACAGTTGCGGCGTGGTCAGGCCCTGCGCGGCAAGCAAACGCACGCCTTGCAGTTCACGCTGAAAATGCCGCGCCGCCTTGCCGCCGACCAACAACTTGGCCAACACCGGTCGCCCGCGCCAGACACCGGCACCGACATAACGCTGCCCAGGCAACACGCGCAATAGACTCAGCAGCTGCAAATCGGCAGGTCCGGCGGCATCGGCCAATGAAATGCTCAGCGGCAGGCTCGGGCTGCGGCCCGCGTTTTTCAGTTCGGACAGCTGCATCAGCGCGCCCCCTTGTGACTGCGTCGTGCGGTCAACCGCACCAGCCAGCTGTCGATCAGCGAACTGTCCAGCGGTTGATCCAGATAGGCGGCCAACAACTCGCGCAGTTGCGCTTCGCTCCACTCTGGCGCCCGACGCGTCAATGGTTCCAGATCCTTGACTCGGTCACGCTGACCAAACATCAACGGCCGGGTCTTTTCCAGATCGATCAGTTGGGCCTGGTAACCGTCGCCGGTCGCCTGGAGAAAAATGTGTTTGGGGTAAAAACACCCGTGAACCTGACGCGCGCCGTGCAGGCGTCGAGCCAGTTGCCCACAGGCCTTCAGAACCGCCGAGTGCTGCGCCGCGCCCAGCTCCGACCAGCGTTGCAACAGCGAATCCAGATCATCCCAGCCATCCAGGGCACGGGTCAGCAAAATCGCACGGACTTCGCCGTCGACCTTGCGTTCGCCAAAGAACGCCGCCTTCAGTGCCGGAATACCGAGCCTTTCATAACGACTGATATTGCGAAACTCGCGGGCAAAACTCGGCTCGCCAAAGGGCGCATGCAAGGTGCGCATCTGATAGTTGCTCTGGCGCTTGAGGTAGAAGGCATGACCGTCCAGATCCAGCCGAAACACGCTGCTCCAGCCACCGCGCGCGGTATTGGGTTCGTCCACCGCGTCGAGTTGCCGGGCCCAGAGTGCATCGAAGGTGCCGAGGCCATGACGTTCAAGTAACGCACGGTCTTCAGCGGCCAGAAAATCAGTCATTCGCGTCCCTCGAAAAATCTCACCACGTGCCGGATCCGTTTTTTGTCAGCGGCATTGAGCCGGGTCCGTTGGCGGTATTGCAGGTAAAAGCGCAGGCGCTGGGTGGCCGACAGGTGATACTTGGCCACCTTGTCAAGACACGCCAGGTCCTTGGTGATGCGGTATTTGAGCCAGAAGCCGCGCCAGAAATCACCGTTGGGGCAGTCGATCAAGAACAGCCGGGCCTCATCGTCAATCAACAGGTTGCGCCACTTCAAATCGTTATGGGTGAAGCGGTGGTCGTGCATGGTCCGGGTGTAGCCGGCCAACTGTCGGCTGACATGATCGACCCAGGCGCGGTCCGCCAGTTTCGGATCATGCCGGTCAGCCAGGGCGGACAGGTCTTCGGTATGGGGCAGCTCACGAGTGATCAGCGCCCCGCGATCGTACGCCGCGCCACGCCGTTCCAGACCCCAGGCGACCACTTCGGCGGTGGGAATGCCCCACTTGGCGAAGCGCTTGAGATTCTGCCATTCGGCCTTCACTCGGGGCTTGCCCAGGTAGCGACGCAGGCCTTTACCGGCGCCGACATAGCGTTTGACGTAATAGTTGACGCCATTGCGCTGGACGCGAATGACCTCGGACAATGGATCGCGGGTCAACCGCTCGCCCTCAAGCGCAAACACGGCCTCAAGGCTGCCGAAATCCTCTGCCAGATCGCTGTAAGCAGGTTCCAGTCTCCAACCCGGCATCAGAGCGCATCCCCGTATCGCTGTTTACGGTCGTAGAGTTTGTTGGCCTTGCCTTCGAGCCAGCCGAGCAGTGCCGCTTCTTCAGCCAGAATCTGACGCAGCGGCTGCTGGAAGTAGCCTTTGAGGAAGCGCAGTTTGTCGCGCTTGGTCAGGCCGATGTCCAGTGCCGAAAAATACAGTGCCGCCAGATCCTTGTTGCGCCAGCGCTGAGTGATCGCCGGGCGGGTCTGGGCGCGGTGCAGATCGATCACCGAGAGCTTGAAGTCATCGGCCGTCACCGGTTTGTCGGTGTGCAGCAGGAAGTGACAGATGTAGCAGTCGCGGTGGTTGACCCCGGCGCGGTGCATCATGCCGGTCATGCGCGCAACTTCGGCAATCAGCGCACGCTTGAGTTTCGGCTCGGGCGGTTGCTTGACCCAATTGATGCTGAAATCTTCGAGGCTGACCGTGGGCGCCAGCTCTTCGGTGACGATGAAGGAGTGTTGATCTGCCGGGTTGCTGCCCTTTTCGCCATAAGCGACGGCCGTCATGGTCGGCACACCGACTTCTTGCAGGCGCTGAATGGCCTTCCATTCCTGACCGGCTCCGAGTACCGGCAGCTTGGCGGTCAGCAGGTTCTTGAAGATTTCGCCCCAACCGATGCCACGGTGGATCTTCACGAAGAACCCGTTGCCGTTCACCTCGGTACGCAGGGTCCGGCGCGCTTCAAGTTCGCGGTACACCTCGCCCTCGAGCCCCTCGACTTCGGCGAACGGGTCACGTCCGGCCCAGAGGCTCTTGAACGGTTCAGCCAGCATCAACTTCATTAAGCGTGCTCCGCCAGAATCACATCGGCCGCGTGCTGCGGCATGCTATAGAGGTCGGCCGTCTCGGCGAAGGCCAGACCGTTGCGGCACCAGGCCGCCCGTGCTTGAGCGTCGTTCAACATCCCGGTCAGGTATTGCGTCAATTGCGCCTGATCGAAAGGTTCGTCCAGCACCAGGCCGGCGTCGGCCTCGGCGATGTAATGGGCGTAGCCACAGACCGCGCTCACCAGCACCGGCAACCCGGCCACCAGGGCTTCGAGCAACACGGTCCCGGTGTTTTCGTTATACGCCGGGTGGATCAACAGATCGGCACCGAGCAGGAAACGCGGGATATCGCTGCGGCCCTTGAGGAACGTCACATTGTCGCCGAGCCCCAACGTGGCGCTCTGCATCTGGAATAATTTGGGGTCATCCTGGCCAATTACAAACAGCCGGGTGCGTTTCTTCAGATCGGCGGGCAATGCGGCCAGCGCCTTGAGGCTGCGATCCACGCCCTTGGTCTTGAACCCGGAACCGATCTGCACCAGCAGCAGTTCATCGTCCTTCAGATTGAATTCCGCGCGGAACCCGGCGCGAATATCGTCCGCATTTGCCGGCCGGCGACGGTCCTGGGCAATGCCCGGTGGCAGCAAATGGAAGCGTTCCAGCGGCGTGTCGTAATGCTTGATGAACAGCGGCTGCTGGACTTCGGAAATCATCAGCACTTCGGTCTTGGCATCCTTGGCGAACACGGCGCGCTCGTATTCGGCGAAATGCCGGTAACGGCCCCAGCGACGGTACAGCGAGTTGCGCAGGTTTTGCGCCTTGTCTTCGAAGCAACCGTCGGCGGCGTAGTAAACGTCCAGGCCCGGCATCTTGTTGAAACCGATCAGACGATCCACCGGCCGCTTGGCCAGGTCCGCTTCCATCCACTCGCTGAGTTTTTCATTGCGCCGATGGTTGAAGAACGCCTTGACCGGTGCCACCAGCACCTCGAAGCCCGGTGGAATGTCGCCTTCCCAGATCAGCGTGTAGACGCGAATCTGGTGGCCGCGCTGCTGACATTCCAGGGCGATTCGCATGAAATCGCGCTGCAAGCCCCCGAATGGAAAGTACTTGTACAAGACAAATGCCAATTGCATCAGCGCAGCTCCTCAGCCAGTAACAACGTGCTCAGTCGGATCGCGACACGCTCGGGATTCAGACGCGTGAAGCACAGGGGCCACTCGCGTTTCAGGTCGAACCGACGGGCATCTTCGGCCGTCGGTTGATACGTGCATTTCTTTTGCAGGCACGGCGCGCAGGGGAAGTCGCTGGCCAGATGAATCTGCGACTTGCCATAGGCGCCGGTCAGGCCCGGGTTGGTCGGGCCGAACAGCGACAACGTCGGCACATCCAGCGCCGCAGCCAGATGACCGAGACCGGTGTCCACCGCCACGCAGGCTTGCGCCCCGGCCAGTACTTTACCGACACCCGCCAGGTTCAGCTTGGGCAACACTTCGACGTGCCTCATATCCTTGGCAATGCGCTCGGCCCGGGCCTTCTCGGTCGGATTGCCCCACGGCAATTTCACTGCGACGCCGAGGTAACCCACTCGCTCGGCCAACTCACGCCAATAGGCTTCAGGCCAGTGCTTGGTGTCCCAGGTGGTGCCGTGCAGGAACAGCACATAAGGATTCTTGCGCGGCAACTCCACCAGACGTTCGACGTTCAGGCCATAGTCGCCCAGCCCTTTGGGAAGGTCGTAACCCAACGCGATGGCGAACAACTGACGTACTCGCTCCACCGCGTGTTGGCCACGGGCAACAGCCAGGCGCCGATCATAGAAACGTGCAGCGATCGGCTCCCTTGCCGAACTTTTATCGAGGCCAGCCACCGGCGCTTTGGCATAACGGGTCAGCAGCGCACTTTTCAGAAGGCCCTGAGCGTCAATCACCAGATCGTATTTAGTCGCGCGAACGCTTTGCTTGAAGCGCTTCCACTCGCCACTCTTGATGGTTTGCCAGATGTTCTTGCGCCAGCGACGGATCGCCACCGGAATCACCTTGCCCACCGCCGGGTGCCAGGTCGGGATTTCGGCGAAGCCTTCTTCCACCACCCAGTCGAACTTGATGCCGGGGATCGCCCGGGCCGCGTCGGTCAGCGCCGGCAACGCGTGAATCACGTCGCCCAGCGAAGAAGTCTTGATCAACAGTACCCGCAAGCTATTTGACCTCGACCACAGTGCCCTGCAACCGCTGCAAGGCTTCGTTCACCGCTTGCGGCATGAGCTGGCGCAGGCAGTTGTAATGACCGAAGCGACACGTGCGATCGAAGCACGGACTGCATTCGATGCCCAGGCGCACGATCTCGACGTGTTCGGCCAGCGGTGGTGTGAAGCCCGGCGACGTCGAGCCGTAAACCGCCACCAATGGACGATTCAGCGCTGCGGCGACATGCATGAGGCCGGAGTCGTTGGACACCACCGAGTCGGCGCAGGACAGCAGGTCGATGGCTTCGGCCAGTGAAGTGCCACCGCTGAGGTTCACCGATTCTTCACGCAACCCGGGAATCAACCGCGCCCGGATGTCTTCGCCGACGGCGTGATCGTTTTTCGAACCGAACAACCAGACTTGCCAGCCCTCGCGAATTTTCGCTTCGGCGACCTTGGCGTAGTGCTCGGACGGCCAGCGCTTGGATTCGCCGAACTCGGCGCCGGGGCACAGCGCCAACACCGGACGGTCGAGGGCCAGACCGAACTTGGCGAGTGCCGCCTCGCGGGTGACCGGGTCGATCTGCAATGTCGGACGTGGATAAGGTTTCGGCAGTTCAACGCCAGGCTCGTAAGCCAGGGCCATGAAGCGCTCGATCATCAGCGGGTAACGTTCTTTATCCAGCGTGCGCACGTCATTGAGCAGGCCGTAGCGGAACTCGCCACGCCAGCCAGTGCGTTTCGGGATGCCGGCGAAGAACGGCACCAGCGCCGATTTCAGGGAATTGGGCAACAGAATCGCCTGGTCGTACTGGCCGGCCAGGGATTTGCCGATGCACCGACGGGTCGCGAGTTCCAGAACACCGTGGCCGAGTGGAAAACTCAAGGCCTGGCGCACTTCGGGCATGCGCTCAAGAATCGGCCGACTCCACTCCGGGGCCAGCACGTCGATTTCGCATTGCGGGTGGCGTTGTTTCAGGCACTGAAACAGTGTCTGCGCCATCACCATGTCACCGACCCAACTGGGCCCAACGATCAGAATATTCATGTGGTTTCCAAAAACGAACCGGGGAGGCATACGCCTCCCCGCCTCGAGAATCACTGTGGGAGCAGGACTGCTTGCGATGGGTCATCACCTTCAACATGACTGTCGACTGTCACTCCACTATCGCGAGCAAGCTCGCCCCCACATTGGGTATTGGTGCACATCCAGTGCGGTGCAGCTTAGCGGCCTAAATCTACAAAACACAGCAATGCCACTGTAGGAGCTAGCTTGCTCGCGATGAACCGGAGAACGCCGCGGGGTGTCAGGTTTGCCGCGTTATCGTTGACGACCATCGCGAGCAAGCTTGCTCCTACAGCCCCAACTCTTTCCAGATCCGCAACACCTGCCGTCGTTCGTCCACGAACTGGTCGCCCGGTATCACCCCGGGGTCCTTCTGCAAGGCCTGCCGGTGAGCGGCGGAGCGGTAGGCTTTATAGGCCTCGCGCAACAGAGCGGCGTCTTCGGCGGGCATCAGCCTTTCGTGTTCCAGTTCTTCCAGAATGCGGATATTGTCGGTCCAGCGTAGCAATGGCGGGTGCGTTTCGGACCACGCCAGGGCCGCGTATTGCACCATAAATTCAATATCGACGATACCTCCGGCGTCCTGCTTGAGATCGAACGGCGCCGTGGCCTCGAAGGCATTTGCCCCGGTGCCCGCCGCGGTGCTCTTGCTGCCCAGATTATCGCGCATCTTGGCGCGCATCTCGCTGACCTCCTGGCGCAGAGTCGCCGGGTCTCGTGGCTTGCCCAATACCGCCGCGCGAACTTTCTCGAACGCCTGGCCGACATCCTGACTGCCCACCAGCACCCGCGCCCGCACCAGCGCCTGATGTTCCCAGGTCCAGGCTTCGTTTTCCTGATAACGGGCAAACGCCCCGAGCGAACTGACCAACAGCCCCGACGCACCGGACGGTCGCAGGCGCATGTCCACCTCATAGAGCTGACCGGAGTTGGTCTGGGCCGTGAGCAAGTGAATGATCCGCTGCCCCAGCCGGGTGAAGAATTGTGCACCGTCAATCGGCTTCGGCCCGTCGGTTTCCGCCTGCGGATCGCCGTCGTGGATGAATACCAGATCAAGGTCCGAACCATGCCCCAGTTCCAGACCACCGACTTTCCCGTAACCGACAATGATGAAGCCCGGATCGCACAACGTGCCGTCGGTGCGCAACGGCGTGCCGTACTTGGCCACGGTCTGGCGCCAGGCCAGGGCCAATACTTGCTCGAGGATCGCCTCGGCGAGCCAGGTCAGGTAATCGCTGACTTTCATCAACGGCAGACTGCCGGCGATTTCCGAGGCGGCGACGCGCAAGCGGTGCGCCAGTTTGAAGTGCCGCAAGGCTTCCATTTGTTGTTCGAGGTCGTCCTCGGGAATCCGCGTCAGGCGCTCGCGCAACTCGGCGGCCAGCTCCGGCGCCAAGGGCGGCTTGAACAATCGGCCTTCGTTGAGCAATTCGTCGAGCAGCAGCGGGAAGCGGGTGATCTGTTCGGCGATCCACGGGCTCGCAGCGCACAAGGTCAACAAGCGTCGCAGTGCACCCGGGTTCTCGGTCAGCAACACCAGATAGGCGGAACGACGGGCCACCGCCTCAACCAACGGCAACACCCGCTCCAGTACCAGATCGGGATTGGCATGCTCCACCGCCTGGGCCAGCAATCGCGGGATAAAGGCATCGAGGCGTTCGCGCCCAAGACGTTGCATGGCGCGCAATTGCGGGCTGCTGCGCAGACCGGTCAACGCTTTCAGCGCCTTGGTCGCATCGGCGAAACCGCCGTCTTCCAACTGGCGGCAAGCGGCCTCTTCATCCTGAGCTTCTTCCCACAGCGGCAGCCATTCACCGCCGACCACCACTTCGCTCTCAGTGCCTTCCTCTTCGTCGGGATCGGCGATCACCTGACCGAAGTGCCACGCCACGCGACCACGCCAATACATGAGCCGTTCATGGAAAGCCGCCCAATCGGCGAAGCCCAACATAAAGGCAATGCGCGCCTGATCCTGAGCGCCGTCCGGCAGCATCTGGGTCTGACGGTCAGCAATCGCCTGAATAGCGTGTTCGGTATAACGCAGGAATTCGTAGCCTTCGCGCAACTCGCTGACCACCGCCGGCGGCAGGTAACCCTGACCTTCCAGCGTACTCAGTACTTTCAACAGGGGACGTTGCTGCAGGCTCAGGTCGCGACCACCGTGAATCAGCTGGAACGCCTGGGCGATAAACTCCACTTCACGAATGCCGCCCGAACCGAGCTTGATGTTATCGGCCATGCCCTTGCGCCGCACTTCCTGCTGGATCAGCTGCTTCATGGTGCGCAGCGCTTCGATGGCCGAGAAGTCCAGGTAGCGTCGGTAAACGAACGGCCGCAGCATCTCTTGCAGTTGCGCGCCGGCCACTTGATCGCCGGCCACTACCCGCGACTTGATCATCGCATAGCGTTCCCAGTCGCGGCCCTGATCCTGGTAATACTGTTCCAGTGCGTTGAAGCTCAGCACCAATGCGCCGGCCGAACCGTAAGGTCGCAGGCGCATGTCGACGCGGAACACGAAACCGTCGACGGTCATCGGGTCCAGCGCCTTGATCAGGCGCTGACCCAGGCGAATGAAAAATTCCTGGTTATCCAGAGAGCGTTTCACGCCGACGGTTTCGCCGCCCTCGGGGTAGGCGAAGATCAGGTCGATGTCCGACGACAGGTTGAGCTCCACCGCGCCCAGCTTGCCCATTCCGAGAATGACCATCTGCTGCGGCTCGCCGCTGCGCCGACCGGTCGGTACGCCAAACTGCTGGCAATGCCGCGCGTACAACCACTGATAGGCCTGATCGATGCTGGCATCGGCCATGTCCGAGAGGTCGCGGCAGGTCTGGACCAGATCGGCCTGGCGGGTCAGGTCGCGCCAGATGATCCGCACCTGGTGGCGCGCACGCTGGCGGCGCAGGGCCCGGCCTAGCTCGTCGTCGCTTTCAGCCGTGCTCACTGCCGCCGCGATCTGCCCGCACAACTCACCGGGCGCAAAGCTGCGATCCAGTTCGCCGGACTGCACCAGCGTCAGCAACATCAAAGGGGCACGCACGCTCTGTTCAATCACAAAATCGCTGGCAGCGGTGACACGGGCGAATTGCGCCCAGCGTTCAGGCGTCCAGCTAGACAAACCATGGTCATCATCGAGTGCGGCGACGGCCGTGCGGAACGACTGCTCGGCGCGGGTGACAAACGGCAGGAGAATGCCGGGCAGTTCGGCAAGCGAAGGGAGGCTCATGGTCTATCCTTGATCGGCGTGTAGAGGGCTGCATGTAGTGATTCGCCAAAATGCACTACGTGATCGACTGTCGAACAAAAGTTAGAAATAGCTGAAATTTGTTTATTGTTGGCAGCCATCATCAAGCTTTCACCTTTTTCGGTTGGCAAAAGACCAACCTTAACGATTATTCTCACAACGCAGCCGGAGGCCACAAGCCGCTCATCTGTAGTTTTACTACTCGTCTATACATTCGAAAGGCTGAAATGCCCGATGATTTGTAGTAAAACTACACGCCGCCGGAACATACCTCTCGGCAATCCAAGAATTTATATCGTCTGCCCACAAGGCCAGTCGCAAACTCAGGCAACCGATTCTGGAAGCCTTTCCGCCCTGGAGCAAGCCATGCAAGACCTCGATCCCGTCGAAACCCAGGAATGGCTGGACGCCCTGGAATCGGTTCTCGACAAAGAAGGCGAAGACCGTGCTCACTATCTGATGACCCGTATGGGCGAACTCGCAACCCGCAGCGGTTCGCAATTGCCTTACGCCATCACCACGCCATACCGCAACACCATTCCCGTTACCCACGAAGCACGCATGCCTGGCGACCTGTTCATGGAACGCCGCATTCGCTCGTTGGTACGCTGGAACGCGATGGCCATGGTGATGCGTACGAACCTGAAAGATTCTGACCTGGGCGGTCACATCTCCAGCTTCGCTTCCAGCGCAACCCTGTACGACATCGGCTTCAACTATTTCTTCCAGGCCCCGACCGACGAACACGGCGGCGACCTGATCTACTTCCAGGGTCACACCTCGCCAGGCGTTTACGCCCGTGCGTTCATGGAAGGCCGCATCACCGAAGACCAAATGAACAACTTCCGCCAGGAAGTCGACGGTCAGGGCTTGTCGTCCTACCCGCACCCGTGGCTGATGCCTGACTTCTGGCAGTTCCCGACCGTATCCATGGGTCTGGGCCCGATCCAGGCGATCTACCAGGCACGCTTCATGAAGTACCTGGAAGCCCGTGGCTTCATTCCTGAAGGCAAGCAAAAAGTCTGGTGCTTCCTGGGCGACGGCGAGTGCGACGAGCCGGAATCCCTGGGCGCGATCTCGCTGGCCGGCCGCGAGAAGCTCGACAACCTGATCTTCGTCATCAACTGCAACCTGCAGCGCCTCGACGGCCCGGTTCGCGGCAACGGCAAGATCATCCAGGAACTCGAAGGCGTGTTCCGCGGTGCTCAGTGGAACGTGACCAAAGTCATCTGGGGCCGTTTCTGGGACCCACTGCTGGCCAAAGACGTCGACGGTATCCTGCAACGCCGCATGGACGAAGTCATCGACGGCGAGTACCAGAACTACAAAGCCAAAGACGGCGCGTTCGTGCGTGAACACTTCTTCAACTCGCCAGAACTCAAGGCGATGGTCGAAGACCTGTCCGACGACGAGATCTGGAAACTCAACCGTGGCGGCCACGACCCGTACAAGGTCTACGCGGCGTACCACGAAGCGGTCAACCACACAGAACAACCGACCGTCATCCTGGCCAAGACCATCAAGGGTTATGGCACCGGTGCCGGCGAAGCGAAAAACACTGCGCACAACACCAAGAAAGTCGATGTCGACAGCCTGAAGTTGTTCCGCGATCGCTTCGACATTCCGGTCAAGGACGAAGAGCTGGAAAACCTGCCGTTCTTCAAACCAGAGCCAAACAGCGCCGAAGCCCGTTATCTGAGCGAGCGTCGCACTGCACTGGGCGGCTTCGTGCCACAGCGCCGGGCGCAGAGTTTCAACATTCCGACCCCGTCACTCGATACCCTCAAGGCAATCCTGGACGGTTCGGGTGACCGTGAAATTTCCACCACCATGGCGTTCGTGCGGATCCTCGCGCAACTGGTCAAGGACAAGGAAATCGGTCCGCGCATCGTCCCGATCATCCCGGACGAAGCCCGTACCTTCGGTATGGAAGGCATGTTCCGCCAGTTGGGTATCTACTCGTCCGTCGGCCAGCTCTACGAGCCAGTCGATAAAGACCAGGTGATGTTCTACCGCGAAGACAAGAAGGGCCAGATCCTCGAAGAAGGTATCAACGAAGCGGGCGCCATGAGTTCCTTCATCGCTGCCGGTACTTCGTACTCCAGCCACAACCAGCCAATGCTGCCGTTCTACATCTTCTATTCGATGTTCGGCTTCCAGCGTATCGGCGACCTCGCCTGGGCCGCTGGCGACAGCCGTACCCGTGGCTTCCTGATCGGCGGCACCGCCGGCCGGACCACGCTGAACGGTGAAGGCCTGCAACACGAAGACGGTCACAGCCACATCCTGGCGGGCACCATCCCGAACTGCCGCACCTTTGATCCAACCTACGGCTACGAGCTGGCGGTGATCATCCAGGACGGCATGAAGAAGATGACCGAAGAGCAACAGGACATCTTCTACTACATCACCGTGATGAACGAATCCTACCAGCAGCCAGCCATGCCGGCCGGTGTCGAGGAAGGCATCGTCAAGGGCATGTACCTGCTCGAAGAAGACAACCGCGAAGCGGCGCACCATGTTCAGCTGATGGGCTCCGGCACCATCCTGCGTGAAGTCCGTGAAGCGGCGAAGATCCTGCGTGAACAGTTCAACGTCGGCGCTGACGTATGGAGCGTTACCAGCTTCAACGAACTGCGTCGCGATGGCCTGGCCGTCGAGCGCAGCAACCGTCTGCACCCGGGCCAGAAGCCTAAACTGAGCTATGTCGAAGAGTGCCTGAACGGCCGTAAAGGTCCGGTCATCGCGTCTACCGACTACATGAAGCTGTTCGCTGAGCAAATTCGTCAGTGGGTCCCGTCCAAGGAATTCAAAGTCCTGGGCACCGACGGTTTCGGCCGCAGTGACAGCCGCAAGAAGCTGCGTCACTTCTTCGAAGTCGACCGTCATTTCGTGGTGTTGGCAGCCCTGGAAGCCTTGGCTGACCGTGGTGATATCGAACCTAAAGTGGTGTCTGAAGCCATCGCCAAGTTCGGTATCAACCCGGAAAAACGCAACCCACTGGACTGCTGAGGAGACACTCTGTGAGCGAACTCATTCGCGTACCTGACATCGGCAGCGGTGAAGGTGAAGTAATCGAACTATTTGTGAAGGTCGGCGACCGTATCGAAGCCGACCAGAGCATCCTGACGCTTGAGTCGGACAAGGCGAGCATGGAAATTCCTGCTCCCAAGGCCGGTATCGTCAAAAGCCTGAAAGTAAAAATCGGCGATCGCCTGAAAGAAGGCGACGAGCTGCTGGAACTGGAAGTCGAAGGTGCCGCTGCGCCGGCCCCTGCGGCTGCCGCTGCGCCGGCTGCCAAGGCTGAAGCGAAACCGGCTGCTGCTCCTGCAGCCGCCGCTCCGGCTCCGGCTACCGCACCGACTGCTGCCACCACCCAGCAAGTGCACGTGCCGGACATCGGCTCGTCGGGCAAGGCCCAGATCATCGAGATCCAGGTCAAGGTCGGCGACACCGTCGAGGCTGATCAGTCGCTGATCACCCTGGAGTCCGACAAGGCCAGCATGGAAATCCCTTCGCCCGCCGCTGGCGTGGTCGAAAGCATCAGCGTCAAGCTCAACGACGAAGTTGGTACCGGCGACCTGATTCTGGCCCTGAAAGTGGCAGGTGCTGCGGCGCCGGCTGCTGCCGCGCCAGCCCAGGCTGCTGCACCTGCTGCCGCTGCTCCTGCGCCAGCCGCTGCGCCGGCTGCACCGGTTGCCGACAGCGTTCAGGACATTCACGTCCCGGACATCGGTTCGGCAGGCAAGGCCAAGATCATCGAAGTCCTGGTCAAGGCCGGCGACACCGTTGAAGCCGACCAGTCGCTGATCACCCTCGAATCCGACAAGGCGAGCATGGAAATCCCATCGCCTGCCGCTGGCGTGGTGGAAAGCGTCTCCATCAAGCTGGATGACGAAGTCGGTACCGGCGACCTGATCCTGAAGCTGAAAGTCAAAGGCGTTGCGCCGGCTGCTGCTCCGGCTCCAGCCGCTGCGGCATCTGCTGCGGCCAAGGCTGAAGCCGCTCCTGCGGCCGCCGCTGCGGCACCTGCCGCACCGGCAGCTGCGCCAGCCAAACCGGGCGCCAAGGTTCACGCTGGCCCGGCTGTGCGCCAACTGGCCCGTGAATTCGGCGTCGAGCTGAGCGCGGTCGGCGCAAGCGGCCCGCACGGTCGCATCCTGAAGGAAGACGTGCAGGTTTACGTCAAAGCCATGATGCAGAAGGCCAAGGAAGCACCGGCAGCCGCTGCTGGCGCAACCGGCGGCGCGGGCATTCCGCCGATTCCGGTCGTGGACTTCAGCCGCTTCGGTGAAACCGAAGAAGTGCCGATGACTCGCCTGATGCAAATCGGCGCGTCGAGCCTGCACCGCAGCTGGCTGAACATTCCGCACGTGACTCAGTTCGATTCGGCTGATATCACCGAACTGGAAGCGTTCCGCATCGCTCAGAAAGCCGTTGCAGAGAAGGCCGGCGTCAAGCTGACCATCCTGCCGCTGCTGCTCAAATCCTGCGCGCACCTGCTCAAGGAACTGCCGGACTTCAACAGTTCGCTGGCACCAAGCGGCAAGGCGATCATCCGCAAGAAGTACGTGAACATCGGCTTCGCCGTCGACACCCCTGAAGGCCTGCTGGTACCGGTCATCAAGAACGTCGACCAGAAGAGCCTGTTGCAACTGGCTGCCGAAGCCGCTGCGCTGGCTGCCAAGGCCCGCGACAAAAAGCTCACGGCAGACGACATGCAAGGCGCCTGCTTCACCATTTCCAGCCTCGGCCACATTGGCGGCACCGGCTTCACGCCGATCGTCAACGCGCCGGAAGTGGCGATCCTCGGTGTTTCCAAGGCAACCATCCAGCCAGTCTGGGACGGCAAAGCCTTCCAGCCGAAACTGATGCTGCCACTGTCGCTGTCCTACGATCACCGTGTGATCAACGGCGCCGCGGCTGCACGCTTCACCCAGCGTCTGAGCAGCCTGCTGGCGGACATCCGCACCATCCTGCTGTAACACCGGCCGGCCCTCCTTCATCGGAGGGCAAGTCGCGTTCCACGTTTTCCGAGCGCCACGCTCGTACCTCAACCCCGCCAATTTGGCGGGGCTTTTTTTGCCCTGAAGAAAGCAACTTCCTACATTCGTGGCTTACCCCGCCCACAACTCAAGTCCACTTCGGCTCGATATTTTTCGCGATCTAATAACTAGGCTTAGTTCAGCAACCCTCAATAGAGTCGTTAACAACACCTCTTGCTTAGTTACTATGACTTCGAATGGATTCGAATATGTTAAAACCGACTGTCGGCCCTATCATTGGCCACACTACAACTAATCACACCCGAATATTCTTGCGCGGCGAACGACAAAAAAATGCCTCGGCATTTGCCGGCATTCGTTATCGGCGGATCGGCGAAGAGCGCTGGTCCAAGGGCGTTTTTACAAAACTGGAGAGTGCGCGCGACATGTCCGATGTCATTGCACTCAACGACCTTGCCACCGATACCGAGTACGAATATCAGGCTGGCTGGTTCAGCCCCATGAGCCCGGTGCACACCGTCGAGACGGTCCAGGAGCTACCGCTGCAATGGCCACGGGACATCTACCGCTTGCGCACCCAGTCCAGCAAGACCATGGCGCCACGGGCGTACATCGTCGGTTCTTGCCGTTACCTGCGCATGACCGCCGGCGTGCCATCCGCCCCGCAACTGGGCGACCGGATCTTCGCCTCGATCACATACTTGGCGCAGCGTGCCGAACCACCCATCAGTGCCCTGTTGATGACCGGCGACCAAATCTATGTCGATGACCTGAACATCATTGCACCCGACCGGGAATACAAGGAAATACTCCACAAGTACCGCACGGCCTTTTCCCAACCCTATATCGCAAAGTTAATGTCCGGCGTTCCGACTTACATGATTCTCGACGATCATGAAATCGAAGATAACTGGCCCGCCAATAAAAACAAAAACGATGAACATCTATACAACAATGCCATCGCCGCTTATGAGTTATATCAAGCCAGTCATAGCCCGGCTCATGAACTGCTTGAAAATGGAGAAATCAATCAACGCCTGGACCGTTATTGGTATCAATTCACCGACGGCGATATCGAGTGGTTTATCACCGACAGCCGAACCCGACGCAATCTGTCGGCCAGCGACCGGCGCATCCTCGACGAAGAACAAGAACAGGCCCTGCGTACATGGCTGATTCACAGCACGGCCCGGGTCAAATTCGTGGTCACCAGCGTGATGTTCTATCCCGACCGCAAACGCCAGGGTGATGACACCTGGAAAGCCTTTCCCGAGCAACGGCTACGGTTGCTGGAGACTGTTCGTACACACCACATCAAGAACGTCTTCTTCGTGTCCGGCGATGTCCACGGTTCCCTGACCAGTCGACTGACCCACAGCGAAGACCCGGACTTCGAGGTTCATACCATCGTGTCGTCGCCGCTGTGCAACAGCAAACTACTGCCCTATGCCAAGGCCTCCACGTTCATCCTCGATCAACCGCTGGCCCGGACCGCCGCTGGTGACTATCGGCATGAACTGACCGGCAAGGTGATCAGCCAGGACAATTTCGCTCACCTGATCGTCGACACCGAACAGATTCGCGTCAGGTATCACGATCGGGACGGTAATCTGCTGCAATCGACAGACATTAAATTACGTTAGGCCAAAAAAGATCGCAGCCTTCGGCAGCTCCGGCAAAGAACGGCGTAACCCCTGTAGGAGCTGCCGAAGGCTGCGATTTTTTCAGCCTGCACCACCACTTTTATCCATGAACTGGAGAAATCTTCGCTCCAACCAACATATTCTTATAGCACTTGGCCTTCATGTCTCTTGTCAGTCGGTGTCGCAATGATGCAACCTTGCCGCAGGCAACAGTAAAGAGGGCGAGAGCCCGGCGCGATCAGCACATTCGAAGCGAGTTTCCCTCCATGAAAAGCCAACCCGATGCCGCCAGCCGTATGGTGGCCGAGGTAGTGACGCAGTTGCCTGTGCCCTCGCGGCTCGGCATGCTGCGTTTCGAACGGCTGAATGAACCGAGCTGGGCGCTGCTGTTTCTCGACCCCAATTGCGAACGACAGTTTGGTCAGCCGGCCGTGGAGCTTTGTGCCCTGGTCGACTCACCCTACGCCAGCCTGATGGAACCCGAAGCGCGCTATCAACTGCACGACGCGATCCAGCAGCAACTCCGCGACAGCCCGCATTACCTGATCCGCTACAACCTGCACACCGCCAAGGGCTCCTTGAGCCTGCTCGAACTGGGCGAAGCCTACCGACAACACAATCGACACCTGCTGCGCGGCTACCTGATGGTCGTGGACGGATTGTTCGAGGGTGAACCGCTGCTCCCGGTGCAGGACCTGGAAACCCAGAACTCACGCCTGCAGATCGCCCTGGAACTCAATCAGCGCGCCCAGCTGGAACAACTCCAGCACCTGGATCGAGTGCGTGCCCAGCAAGACCTGATCCTGCTGCTGACCCGCCAGCGCTACAGCACCAACAATTCCCTGCAAGAAGCCGCCGAGCTGATCACCCGCAGTGCCTGTGACATCTACGAAATCGACTGCGCCAGCCTGTGGAACCTCGAAGGTTCACTGCTGGTGCCGATCTCGGCGTATCACCGCGCCTCCGGGGATTACCAATTGCCGGAACCGATCGACGTCAGTGGTTTCCCTGATTACCTCGAGGCCTTGCACAGCAGCCGCGCCATCGACGCGCACAACGCAATGCACGACCCGCGCACCCGGGACATGGCCGAGAGCCTGCGTCCGCGCGATGTGAACGCCATGCTCGACGCCAGCATCCGCGTCGACGGGCAAGTGGTCGGCGTGCTCTGCCTGGAGCAGACCGGGGCGACCCGTGCCTGGCAGTCGGACGAAATCGCCTTTGCCGGCGAGTTGGCGGATCAGTTCGCCCAGGTCATCAACAACCACAACCGTCGCACCGCCACCAGCGCCCTGCACCTGTTCCAGCGTGCGGTGGAGCAAAGCGCCAACGCCTTTTTGCTGGTCAATTGCGATGGCGTGGTGGAATACGTCAACCCGAGCTTCACCGCGATCACCCAGTACACCACCGAAGAAGTCCACGGCCAGCGGCTGTCGGAACTGCCGGCCCTGGAGAATCTCAGCGAACTGCTGTTCGACGCGCCCTCGGCCCTGGCCAAAAGCAACAGTTGGCAGGGTGAGTTCAAGAGCCGACGCAAAAACCTCGAACCCTACTGGGGCCAGTTGTCGATTTCCAAGGTCTACGGCGACAACCGCGAGCTGACTCATTACATCGGCATCTACGAAGACATCACCCAGACCAAACTCGCCCAGCAGCGCATCGAGCGCCTGGCGTATACCGACAACCTGACCAACCTTGGCAACCGGCCCGCCTTCATCCGCAACCTCGATGAACGCTTCGCCCGAGACAGCGATACCCCGATCAGCCTGCTGCTGGTGGACATCGACAACTTCAAGCGGATCAACGACAGCCTCGGTCACCAGACCGGCGACAAACTGCTGATCAGCCTGGCCCGACGCCTGCGCAACAGCCTGAGCCCGAGCGGCAGCCTGGCGCGCTTCGCCAGTAACGAGTTCGCCGTGTTGCTGGACAACACTGACCTCGCTGTCGGTCAACAAGTCGCCAACCAATTGCTGGCGACCCTCGACAAACCGATGTTCGTCGACAACCAGTTGATCAGCGTCACCGGCTCCGTGGGCCTCGCCTGCGCGCCGCTGCACGGCCGTGATCCACAAACCCTGATGCGTAATGCCGGCCTTGCGCTGCACAAGGCCAAGGCCAACGGCAAACACCAGGTTCAGGTGTTCACCGAAGCGCTGAACGCCGAGGCCAGCTACAAGCTGTTCGTCGAGAACAACCTGCGCCGCGCCCTGACCCAGAACGAGCTGGACGTGTTCTATCAGCCCAAGCTCTGCCTGCGCAGCGGTCGCCTTCTGGGGATGGAAGCCTTGCTGCGCTGGAACCATCCGGAAAAAGGCATGATCCGCCCGGACCAGTTCATCAGCGTCGCCGAAGAAACCGGGCTGATCATTCCGATTGGCAAATGGATCGCCCGTCAGGCCTGCCGCATGAGCAAAGACCTCAGCGCCGCTGGCCTGGGCAATCTGCAGGTGGCGATCAACCTGTCGCCCAAACAGTTCTCCGACCCGGACCTGGTGTCGTCGATTGCCAACATCCTCAAGGAAGAAGCGCTGCCGGCGAACCTGCTGGAGCTTGAATTAACGGAAGGTCTGCTGCTGGAAGCCACCGAAGACACCCACTTGCAACTCGACCAGCTCAAGCGCCTGGGCCTGACCCTGGCCATGGACGACTTCGGCACCGGTTACTCGTCGCTGAGTTACTTGAAGAAATTCCCGATCGACATCATCAAGATCGATCGAAGCTTCATCCACGAAATCCCGGACAACCAGGACGACATGGAAATCACCTCCGCAGTGATCGCCATGGCCCACAACCTGAAACTCAAGGTCGTGGCTGAAGGCATCGAGACGGCCGAACAATTGGCCTTCCTGCGCCGTCACCGCTGCGACGTCGGCCAGGGCTACCTGTTCGACCGACCGATCCCGGGTTCCGAGCTGATCGAAAAGCTCAGACGCTACCCGCGCGGCCCGATCGCCTGACAGCACATCACAATCCCTGTGGGAGCGAGCCTGCTCGCGATAGCGGTGTATCAGACGGCATCCACGTCACTGATAGACCGCTATCGCGAGCAGGCTCGCTCCCACAGGGGTAGTGCGTAACTGACTGGCATTAGGCACACTTGCGGTCTGTCTATTACATTCCAACCTGACTGAGGGGACTGATGATGGTCTTGCGCTCGGAAATTCTGGTGAACAAAAACGTGCTCCCGACTAAAGAACAAGCTCTGCCTGGCCGTGAAACCCCAATGACCGTGCCGGAAAAACACTTCGTCCACGACGCCCCGCTGCTGGGCCCGTTCGTCACTGATGTGGATTTCGCGATCTTCGGCCTTGGCTGCTTCTGGGGCGCGGAACGCAAGTTCTGGCAGCGTGAAGGCGTGGTCAGCACGGCGGTGGGTTACGCTGGCGGTTTCACCCCGAACCCGACTTACGAAGAAGTCTGCTCGGGCCTGACCGGTCACAGCGAAGTGGTACTGGTGGTCTACGAGCCGGCAAAAGTCAGCTACGAAGAGCTGCTGAAGATGTTCTGGGAATTGCACAACCCGACCCAGGGCATGCGCCAGGGCAACGACATCGGCACGCAGTATCGTTCGGTGATCTACGCCACCAACCCGACTCAGCTGGCGTCCGCCAAGCACAGCGAGCAGGTGTTCCAGGCCGAACTGACCAAGGCCGGCAAAGGCACCATCACCACCGAAATCGAAGAAGCGCCGACGTTCTACTTCGCCGAGGCGTATCACCAGCAGTACCTGGCCAAGAACCCTGAAGGGTATTGCGGGATTGGCGGTACGGGCGTGACCTGCCCGATCTAAACCCAAAAAAACAAAAGATCGCAGCCTCGTTTCACTCGACAGCTCCTACAGAGAAACGCATTCCCCTGTAGGAGCTGTCGAGTGAAACGAGGCTGCGATCTTTTGATCTTGCTTGTCGGTTCGCCTTATTCGGCAATCAACCAATCCATCTGCCACCCACCCTGGGTCTGCCCAAGCTTCTTGGACAACCACGGCAGCAGCTCACGCAATTCCTCTTCCAGCCCCCACGGCGGATTCGCAATCGCCAACCCCGAGCCATTCAGACTGTTCGGCGTATCCAACGGATGCACCAGCAACTCCACCCGCAACAACTTCGGCGCGCCCGTACCCGCCAGATCCTGATAAAAACGCCGCAGCATGCGCTGATCCTTCACCGGGTACCAGATCGCCGCCACGGTTTGGCGCATCCGGCCAATCGCCTCTTTCAGCGACGCCGCACAGCGCTGCATCTCATCGAGCTGCTCGAACGGCGGATCAATCAACATCACCGCCCGCTTCTCCTGCACCGGCAACATCGCCCGCGGCACATGCCAGCCTTCACCGAGATGCACCTTCACCCGACGGTCGCCCGCCATATTGTCCTTGAGCAACACACCGTCTTCCGGGTGCTTCTCGTTGAGCATCACCCGGTCCTGCGGCCGGGTCAGACGCCGCGCCAACTCCGGCGACCCCGGGTAATAACGCAACTGGCCATCCGGGTTCATGTCGTGCAGCACCTTCATGTAATCGGCGGTCAGCGCCGGCAGATCCGGCTGATCCCACAAACGCGCAATACCTTCCAGGTACTCACCGGTACGGCTGGCCTGATCGCCTTGAAGGTCATACAGACCAATGCCGGCGTGGGTGTCGAGATAGGCAAACGGCTGCTCCTTGCGCGACATCAGGGCGATGAGGCGGGTCAAGGTCAGGTGTTTGAACACATCGGCGTGATTGCCGGCATGGAAGGCGTGACGATAATTCATGATTGCTCCTGCGAAGGCCGGGAAGTTTACCTTGTACCGAGGCGAACGTCAGGGCCTCGCAGCCGAGCGGGCAGTCTGCGCCTTCTGACACAGGAGCGAGGGAACGATCACCCCGCCCCCCGTAGGAGCTGCCGAAGGCTGCGATCTTTTGATCTTGCTCTTGTGGCAAGGAAGCTTGCTCCCTCACCACAAAAGCCACTCGACGTTATTCCGAAGGCCGAGCCCGCAACCGCCGCCCCACCACATCCAGCACATCCAGCACATCCAGCACATCCAGCACATCACACCCATCCCGCAACGGAATGGCACACAGCAAAGCAAAGTCGCTGAGAATGAAGGATTCGCACTCGATCGAACCTCGCATGGACAGATTCTCCAGCACTTGGGTGACGGTGCGGATTCGGTAGCTGGCGGCGTCATACAAGACATCGAGTGGTGCGTGGGTATCGACAAACAGGGTGGGCATGTCGTTGCAATTGCTGGTGAGCACCATGAAGCGGTTTTCGGGGTGGGGGATTGGTTTTTCGTAGGGTGGGTCGGGGTGAAGACTTTTCATAACTGAAACCTCTGGTAGTAAAGGGCGCTACCATCGGCCTTCCTACAGGCTTGGGTGGCAGCTATACGCGGGGTAGGAATATCGAGACCAGAGAACTCGACCACGCCGAAGCGTGCCCGCGCACAGCCGCCGCAACTGATGTTACGGACGCACGTTGACGGCCGCAAATACAGGTGTCGACGCCAAAGCGTCCTCTCTAGTCTTGAAGGGTTCCTACACCCCGCCACTGAATTTTCAGTGACCACCAGAGACTATCTATGGAACACGTTTCGCACCAGTTCATGAAAACCGATAGAACTTGAAGGAAACTTCCGACGATATTTCCCAGAAATTCGTAGTTCACATGAAGAAATTCAACATTCAGCCTTCGTTCTGCTGATAGCGCCGCAAACAAACGAGAAGAACCTTCATGAATTTTCTTTGATCAGCGACTTCATCATCAAAATATGTCGTCATTTTTTCAAACACACGATCAAACGAATCATTGATATCGAGAAAATGAGCAACCGTACTAATTAGCGACTCCCTCTCTTTCTCTCTATAAGCAAAGAACTCAGGCTTTAGCAAAATATCAAATAGCTCAGAAAGCTCTTTCTCGTCATTAACATTTTTGGAAACTATAATTTTTTCTCTAGACTCGTCATCCGTATTTTCGATATCAAACACGAAAAGCAAATTACGTATATCTACAATATGGTAATTATTTTTCATTAATCAAAGTCCGTATAAGCAGTTTTGGGCCGACCGAATTTATCCAATATGACTACTGCCTTGGTTTGCTCACCATACTCTAAACTTCCACGCTTATACCCTTCACCAACCTTTTTACCCATATCGAACGGCCTTTGTGAAGTCTGGAGATCGGTTTGCCGGAAAATCAATTGCGCTCTATGAATAGCATTTAGCTGATCTCGGTGACTTAGAAAATGAGTCGCCGCCGAAGGAATTTTCGGCTGTCCTATTTTCTTTCCACTAGTGTAGGTCTCTACTATTCCAGTTGTGGGATTTTTAGCCGAGGCGACTCGCTCCAACTGTGATTGCAAAGTAGTTTGCGCGCCGTGCTTTTCTAAGAAATGACCACCAGGTGTTGCCTTTTCAATCCTCTCCAACTCGCGGAAAGCATTCGCTTCCGCCAGCTCATCAATCCTCTCCCGCCGCTGCTCAGCCGTCATCTTCGGCAGTTGCGGCTCACCCTCATCAACCTTTACGCCAGAAACATCATCCGGCGCCTTACACCCAGGCTTATCCGACTGCGGGCAATTCCCGCTCAACCCTAACGGATCAACCCACCCCGTCGGATTCAGCGCATACCGATACTGATTCAGCCCACCCGCCAACTTCACCGGGTCCGGCGTCAGATACCGCCCAACCTCCGGATCATAGTACCGATGCCGGTTGTAGTGCAGACCGCTCTCAACATCAAAGTACTGCCCTTGAAAACGCAGTGGCTGGTTGAGTTGCTCTCCCCCGCCAAACGCCAGATGCGTGATTTTCCCGTAGGCGTCGTACTTCGCCGACCACACAATCTCGCCACCAAAATCCGTCAGTTCCTGCGGCGTACCAAGGTGGTCGAGTTGGTAGTAGAACGGGCAAGCCTGGCGCGGGCCTTTACCGTCGAGCATGGCCAACGGGCGGAAAGTACCGGGTTCGTAGACATAGCTGCAGTAATGCTCGCGACTGCTTTCGGCGACGAGGTGGTCGCCCTGCCAGAAGAACTCGGTGGTGTTGCCGTCGACGGTTTTGGCGATGCGGCGGCCGAAGGCGTCGTAGTGGTAGCTCGCGTAACGTCCATCCGGCATCGTGACGCCGACCAATCGGTGCTGGCAGTCGTAGCGGTATTCGGTGACGAGTTTTTGCGCGGTGCCGCGGCGTTCGCGGATCAGGTTGCCGAAGGCGTCGTAGTCGTAATGCCGATCACCCTGCATCAACAAACGATTACCAAAAACCTTCACCGCGCCGGGGCGGTCCTGCATCAGCAGATTGCCCGCCGGGTCGTGGGCGAAGGTTTCCGGTGGGTCGTCGCGGGTGTGACGGACGCGGGTCAGGCGGTTGAGCGGGTCGTAGTAATAGCTGCGTTGGCCGTGGCGGCTGTCGGCGATGGTCGCCAGGTTGCCGTTGACCGCGTAGGTGTAGTGGCGCAGGTACAGCGGCTGGATTGTTCGGTTGACCGCGTGGGCCTGCAACCGGCCTTGTTCGTCGTAGTGATACTGACTGGTGAGTTGACCTTGCTGGCGTTGCTGCTCACGACCGAATTCGAACTGGTGAGTGCTGAGCCGGGCGCCGTTGAGGTCGATGGCCGTCAGCGCACCACCCTTGGCGTAGTGATAATCGAGCTTGCTGCCGTCCGGCAGACGCAGCCGGTTGAGCTGGCCGCAAGCATCGTAGCCATAGCGTAGCGTGCCCCAGCCCTGATGCTCGGTGATCAGGCGATCTTGTTGGTCGTACTCGAATTCCAGCGGATGGTCGTGACCGTCGTCGACGCTGATCAGTCGGCCGAGGCTGTCGTAGCAATACTCGACGCTGACGCCATCGGGCAGGGTCTTGAGCAGCAAGCGCCCTGCCGAGTCCCGTTCATAAGCGGTAACCAGTTGCGAGCCGTCATCGCCGAACTCGGTTTTTTCCAGCAGATGGCCGTTGAGGTCGTAGGCGTACGCCGTACGGCGGCCATCAAATCCGGTCTCCTGTCGGATCAAGCCGTTGGGCGTGTAGTCCAGGAGGTATTTTTCGCCGGATTCGTTTTCGATTTCCGTGAGTAGCAGCTGTGCGTTGTCGTAGCGATACCGCAGCTGCGTGCCGTCGGCATTGATGCGGCGGCTGACCAGGTGCAGATCGTCGACATACTCGTAGCGAGTGACGCGGCCCAGTTCGTCGCGTTCGGCGGTGATCTTGCCGTAGGCGTTGTAGCTGAAGCCGCGAGTGGCGCCTGTAGGAAACGTTGTCTGAATCAGTCGGCCAACGGCATCCCATTGGTGGTGGGTGACGGCACCGTGTTCGTCCTGACGGGTAAGCTGCCGACCCAAAACATCGTAGGAAAACCGTCGCTGAGCGCCATCTGGCAAGGTCTCTTCGAGCAGTTGTCCTAGTGCGTTCCAGACGAAAACATGTCGGCTGGTATCCGGATAACGGATCGACAGCAACTGCCCTTTTTCATCGTAGTGATAGTGGGTGACATGGCCGTCAGGATCGGTCGCTTCGGTGACGTCCCCCTGCGCATTGCGCTGATACGTCCACACGGCTTTACCGCGATACCGCGCGTGCAGGAAACCGTTGCGATACTCGTAGGACGTCGGTTCGTCTTCCGGTGGAATCAGCGCGATCAGCCGTCCGACTTCGTCGTAGTGGTATTCGGTGACAGCGCCGAGCGGACCCTGCTCGGCAACCAACCGACCTTTATCGTCGTAGGTCTTGAGGTGTTCGGCGCCATCCAGCCCGACCTTGCGCACCAGTCGCGCCCGATCGTCGTGCTCGTAAACCTCTTCGCTGCCGTCAATGTTCTGGACGGTGACGCTGCCCGCGTCATCCCAGACATACCGCGCATCCATCTGCGAAAACGACGCCCAGTGACGGACACATCGCGCCGTTTTGCCGGACCTTTCCCACTCCCAGAAGAAACTCGCCCCACCGGCCAGTTGCCGCTGGAGAATGACGTGCTGGTCGTCGTAGTCGTAGCGCTCGCTTTCGCCAGCAGCATTGGTGGCTTCGATCAGTTGATCGCGCTCGTTGTGGCGATAGCTGACCAGTGTTTGCTCGGTCTGCCAGGCGTCGTCGAGGCTTTGGGCCGGGATGAAGATCTGATAGTCAACAGCGACCAAATGGCTACGGTCGTAACGTAAAAGCAAGGCACGGCCGGCGCCATTGTCGAGGCGTTTGATGCGGTCCTGACGGTCGTGTGTGATGCGCAGTCGGTTGTCGTAAGCATCGCTGATCGTTGTCAGCCGACCGTTGATGAAGTGGTAGAAACGTGTGTCCTCGCCGGCCTGGGCGAGGATCAGCTCCTCGGGCTCATCACCCAGATAAATCGCCGCGCGCGAGAGGCTGTTATGAATCGCCGGGCGTTCAACATTCGGCAACGGGAAAGTGGTACGGCGGTTTTCCTGATCGATCCAGATGACGTTCTCGCCATCGATCTCCAGCCGATGGGCGAGGCTGTGGCTCCAGCCGTAACCGAGGCCGCAATCGATCTCGACGGCGCTGGTGCGATAGAGCCGGGTGAAGTCGAACGGCAGGATTCCGTCCAGCGAACCGTCGGTGAGGGTCAGCAGTTCTTCGCCGGTGACCATCGACACCGGACACTTGTTGGTGGCGGTTTTATCGGCCGAGTCGGCGCTGTCGCCGTTGGGGTTTGTAGCCTGCTTCGAGGCGTCGTCGTGGTGTTCGTTTTGCTTGATGGTGGTGTTGCGCCTGGCGTCCCAACGCAGTTGCACCCTACCTTTTTTCAGACCCGCCGCCACGCCTCTTGCTGCGACCTTTTTGTAGCGGTCAACGTAAGTCATGAAGCTGTTGATGAGGGTGAAGATGGCTTTGACGAAACCCTGTACGGCGCTAACGATCCGGGCGCCGTAACTGGCGAGACGCATGCTCAGATAGGCAATACCCGCACCTGCACCGGCGAAGGTCAGAACGACACCAATCAGAATATCGATGAGCAACTGCACCACCACCGTCGACACCGCTTCGGCAGTTTTGCCGGCGATCTCGCTGGGTGGCAGCATCTCCAACCAGAGGCTGGCAGTGCGCAGCAACAGACACAGCGCCGCTTCGTCACTGGCCAGCAGCTGGATCTTGGCCATTTCCTGGGGCGCGGTTTTCGCGAGTTTGACTAACTCATCGGCGCTGCTGCCGAGGCGCTCAACGAACTTGCCGGGGTTCTGAAGAATGTCCGAGAGCAGGCTGATGCTGTCCCACACACCAATGATCGCGGCCCAACTTCCCGCGAGCATTCCATTACCCGCCGCTGCAAAACTCGACTGCGACCACTGCGGTTTGAACCCTTTCCACTCGTTGCACAGCCAGTCTTCCAGTTGTTTAGTCAGGCCGTCATAAGACGAGAAAAGGTCATCAACTTGCTTCGGGGTGACTTCACTCTGGACATGAACGCGATAGAACTTGCCAGGCGTGCCTTCAAACTGTCCTTTGCCGTGTTTATCGAGCGTTACAGGCGTCGACTTGCCGCCATCCACGGCAATCACATCGACCTGAATATTCCCCAACGGAATGTCATAAACCGATTCGAACTTGCTTTCGATCTCCAGAATCCCGCTCAGCGGACACTGCGCAACGCTAGAGAAAAAGTCGTCATCACGACGGCTCACCGACGTGGTGGTGTTACCCAGTTTGATCTGCCGTTCCATGTCCAGCAGCGAAGGCATGTCCGTTGCCCGGCTGACCTTGTCCGCGTTCCGACTTAAAAATCCTCGAAGTTGCTCGCGATACAAATCCAGCGTGTTTTTAAAACCGTCGAGCTCCTGCTCAATCCGTACGATCTGATCCATCAGTCCAGCTCCGTTATCAGGTATTCCACCAAGGCTGATTTCGGTGCTGGCGGCAGGCCTGGCGCCTCTAGAAAGATCGCAACCTTGTGCCGCAAAACGCTTTCGGAAAACGCCTCATAAAGATCAGGTCGATCCTCGCTCAGCCACTTGAGCAAGTTGTTTATCCGCGTGGTGTTTGATTGTTCCCCAAGCTGTTCCAGCAACGTTTCAGAGACTTTCCACCATGGAAAAACCCTGGAGGTTTTCAGCGCAGCTCCACCGATCTCAAGGGCTTGGCCATTGATCAGGCACCGCCCTACTACAGGCAGCAATTGAGCAACGTCGACCTCGGCAGACTGAAGAATCGGCAACAAATAACGCCCATCCCAAAAACGGAAAAACACTGCGTTGCCATTGGGTAAAAGAACTTGCGTGAGGCTGCGCAAATGCTCGATCAGCACGTCCTGAGTCGAAGAAGAAACCGCCAGCCAACCCCAGTCCTGAGACTCGGTGGTAGCGACCCACTCCAGAAACTCACTGCCGGCAACGACGATTCCGACATAGGGCATGACCGGTTCCCACTCGGCGTAAGCGGTATCTGCCCAGACAGGACTCGGTGCATGTACCGGACTGGAACACTGCCAGGCTTTAAACGGCTCAGCGGAACTGGCATTGCCGAAAACCGCGAACAACTGCTCGGAAGATTCAAGCGGTTGACGCTCCAGCCAAGTGTGGGGGGACAGGCGCTCAGGCTGCACAGACACCCTCCTTGCAGCGCTCGCATTCTTCGCAGAATGGCGCGTCGCTTTTCAGGCTCAGAATCTGTGCTGTGCTAAGTGCCAAAAGTGTTCGTTGAGAGGTCGGAGCACCCATTGCCGGCATCGCTGCACCGCCAAGCTGAATCGGTACGCTGCTGAAGATCCCGGCAGGACCGATATTGATCCAGTGCCCGCCCGCTTGAAGGGTGGCGCTGGCACCGCCGTCGATGACGACTTGCTGGCCCGCGCCGACATGGAATTGCCCGCTCGCCTTGAGGGTCTGGCTGTTGACGCTGATATATCGGTCACCGTGGACGTGCAGGTTATCGCTTGCACCAATGTCCACGCTGCGCTGGTTTCCGACCTGGACATGCAAATCCTGCAACACGTGCTGAGTCCAGTTTCGCTGGGCACGCAGGTAAATTTCCTCGGCGCCTTTGCGATCCTCGATGCGCAATTCGTTGTAACCACCGCCACCGGGACTACTCTGGCTGCGGAAAATACTGCGGGTTTTGTCCGCTGGAAGATCGAGGGGCACCGGCGTCGCGGCGTTGGGCAGGCAACCCATGATCAGCGGTTTGTCGGCGTCGGCATCGAGAAACCCCACCAACACTTCCATGCCGACTCGTGGGATCAACACGCTGCCGTAGCGGTCATGCGCCCAACCGGTGGCGACTCGCAGCCAGCAACTGGAATGCTCGTTGAGCTTGCCGTCGCGATCCCAGGCGAGTTGTACCTTGACCCGGCCGTATTCGTCGCAGTGGATTTCGCTGTCGGCCGGGCCAGTCACTACCGCTGCCTGATAACCGGAAACGTGGGTTTTTTCGATCAAAGGCGCACGAAACGAAACGTCCCACGGCGTTGCCAGAAAGCTATTACGATAACCTTGGAACTTATCCGAGCTATCGGCGGCTGACTCTTCCAGGACTTGCGGTTGTCGACCGCGGTGTTCGATTTCGGTAATCAGCCACAGGTCATTCCATTCCTGACGCGGGTGCCCCGCGAGCTGCAGGAAGTGCCCGCAGACCAACGAGGATTGATCGCTGCGCCCTTCGGCCTGTCGGTAATCGGCGTTGTGGCGTTCAAGCGTTCGTTGAGCAAGATCCTTACCGTGTTCGCGATCAGTGAACTGGCCAGGAAAGTGATAGTCCTCCAGCACCGGCAGCTGTTGGCTGTCGAGGCGACTCTCAAGTTGCAGACGAGGTTTGTGGAAGTCGTAATCACGGCGAGTGACCACAGTCGTGCGGGTTTCCAGGCGTACGTTGAAGCGTTTGATGGCCGGTGCATCCGCCACCATTCCACTACCGGGGAAATAAGGTGTCGACTCGGACAAACGAGGAAATACCGTCTGGTCATCACCAAACACCAGCAAATGCCCGTCGGGACTGTGTTGGAAGTGGTAATGAATGCCGAGCTCGGCACATAGCCGCTGGATGAATGCCAGATCACTTTCGGCGTATTGCACGCAGTACTCGCGCTCGGGGTACTCGCTGCCGAGCTGAAACTCGAAAGCATCACGCTGGATGCCGTGATCCTTGAGGATCTGCTCAATGATCCTGGGTACGCTTTTATGCTGGAAAATCCGCTGATTGATGCGCTGGTCCAGGTAGGCCAGACGCGGCACCAGACTGACCTGATAACGCGTCAGACGCTTCCCGGAGTCGCCTTGGCCGACGCGATAAATCTGACCGTGAATACCGGAACCTTGCGCATCGAAACCCAGAAATGCCTGACGATGCAGCAAGCTTTCGAGCTCGATGTCCGGCCGTTCGCTGACCAGTTCCAGGTCAAAACGGTAGGGTTGACTGATGGCTTCCTTGCCCGTGAACTCAAGCACCTTGAGCTCATTCTGGTCGCCGTCGATCGTCAACGTGAAACGTGGTTGATTGGCAGGAGCGAACATCCGATGTGTCTCTGCAGAATGAAGGCGGGCGATTCTGCATGAGCGATAACCGGTGTTACTGGAGGGACAGGAAAATCAGATTTGCCCTACTTTTTTAGAGATCTATCCTTCAAAAGTCAGTGTGTTTGGCTACAGACATCCCCTTCAAAACCACCACCAATTCCTGTGGGAGCGAGCCTGCTCGCGATGACGTCAGCAGATTCAACCTGAATGTTGACTGTCAGATAGCTATCGCGAGCAGGCTCGCTCCCACAAGGATCTCCAGCACTACCTCCCATCCGGGAAACCAAAAAAAAAGGCCCGCCTCCAGAAGGAAGCGGGCCGTTTTCATGTTCGGTGAAAGGTCAGAGCCTCAGCTCATCCCGATCACTTGTTCAGGCGGAAATCTGCCTCGGCAGCGGCGAAGCGCTGCAGCATACCGGTGCTCGGTGTGCCCAGCTTGCTGACAATGTAGATGGCCAGGCTGGCGAAGATGAAACCAGGGATGATTTCGTACAGGCCCAGCAGTTCGAAGTGTTTCCACACGATTACGGTGATCGCGCCGACCAGGATGCCAGCCAGTGCGCCGTTGCGGGTCATGTCTTTCCAGATCACGGAGATCAGGACCACCGGACCGAACGCGGCACCGAAACCGGCCCAGGCGTAGCTGACCAGACCCAGTACACGGTTTTCCGGGTTAGCGGCCAATGCGATGGCGATCAGGGCAACCAGCAGCACCATGGCACGGCCTACCCAGACCAGCTCAACCTGGGAAGCGGTTTTACGCAGGAAGGTTTTGTAGAAGTCTTCAGTCAGGGCGCTCGAGCACACCAGCAGTTGGCAGCTCAGGGTACTCATGACAGCCGCCAGAATGGCCGACAGCAGTACACCGGCAATCCATGGGTTGAAGAGGATTTTGGCCAGTTCGATGAACACGCGTTCGTGGTTCTCGGTGACTGGTGCGGCCACATCAGGGTGCGCCGAGAAGTAAGCGATACCGAAGAAGCCTACCGCCACAGTGCCGCCCAGGCACAGGATCATCCAGGTCATGGAGATGCGACGGGCGTTAGCGATCGACTTAACCGAATCCGCCGCCATGAAACGCGCCAGGATGTGCGGCTGGCCGAAGTAACCCAGGCCCCAGCCCATCAGCGAGATGATGCCGATGAAGGTGGTGTTTTTCAGCATGTCGAAGTTGCTGGCGTCTTGCGCTTCGATGGCCAGGAACGTGGTGTCAACGCCACCGGTGGCCAGCAGTACGATGATCGGCGTCAGCAACAGGGCGAAGATCATCAGCGTGGCTTGTACGGTGTCAGTCCAGCTCACTGCCAGGAAACCACCGACGAAGGTGTAGGCAATCGTCGCCGCAGCACCGGCCCACAGCGCTGTCTCGTAGGACATGCCGAAGGTGCTTTCAAACAGACGGGCGCCGGCCACGATGCCGGATGCGCAATAGATGGTGAAGAACACCAGGATCACGACCGCAGAGATGATCCGCAACAGGCCGCTTTTGTCTTCGAAACGGCTGGAGAAGTAATCCGGCAGGGTCAGCGCATCGCCGTTGTGCTCGGTCTGCACTCGCAGACGGCCGGCGACGAACAGCCAGTTCAGGTAGGCACCGACGATCAGGCCGATGGCGATCCAGCTTTCGGAAAGACCGGACATGTAGATGGCGCCCGGCAAGCCCATCAACAACCAGCCGCTCATGTCGGAAGCACCGGCAGAAAGTGCAGTCACGACGCTGCCCAGGCTACGACCGCCCAGAATGTAGTCAGAAAGGTTGTTGGTGGAGCGATAGGCCATGAAGCCGATCAGCACCATTGCTGCGATGTAGATCACGAACGTGATCAGGGTTGGATTGCTTACGCTCATTAAGTGACGCCCTGGCTTTGTTTTTATGTAGCGGCGGAGTGTGGAAACGCCGACAAACGACAACGTTTGTTCAGACGACTTCGAGGCCCGCGCATTTAGGACTGATGTTTCCCCAGGAAAGCCATCAGCCGGATGCACCTGTCTTTTGGATGGGTTGCACCTTGGGCGCGAATCCTATTAAACAACCTAAATAAGGTGCAACCAGTTTCTTGGGAATAAGTTGCACCTAGTCGGATTTTCCTCAAAAAGGCTGTTTTTTGCTCCCTTTTAGAGCAGTCAGAGCGTTTTGCTAGAAGTAAAAGCACCAAGCAGGAGCGGTACGTTCGTACCGGAATTTAATTCCTGACGAGCTGCTTATTATTCCGATAAAAAAAGGGTTGCACCCGGTTGCACCTCGAAGGATGCGCAGCTAATCTTGCGGCCAGCTGATGCCACGCGGTCGTGGCAAACATGAGGATAAAAATATGGCTACCACCACCCTTGGGGTCAAACTTGACGACCCGACCCGCGAGCGCCTCAAGGCCGCCGCGACCTCGATTGATCGCACGCCGCACTGGCTGATCAAGCAGGCAATTTTCAATTACCTGGAAAAACTCGAGGGTGGTGCAACCCTGACCGAGCTGAGCGGTTTGATCAGCAAAGACGCTGACGACGCTGGCGAAGTCCATGCAGACCACGCGCACCAGTGTTTCCTGGAGTTCGCCGAAAGCATCCTGCCGCAGTCGGTCCTGCGCGCTTCGATCACCGCGGCCTATCGTCGTCCGGAACCTGAAGTGGTACCGATGCTGATCGAACAGGCACGCCTGCCGGTCGCCATGGCCGAAGCCACCAACAAGCTGGCTGCCTCGATTGCCGAGAAACTGCGCAATCAGAAGAGCGCCGGCGGCCGTGCCGGGATTGTTCAGGGCTTGTTGCAGGAGTTTTCCCTGTCGTCCCAGGAAGGCGTGGCGCTGATGTGCCTGGCCGAAGCGCTGCTGCGCATCCCGGACAAGGGCACGCGTGACGCATTGATCCGCGACAAAATCAGCACTGGCAACTGGCACCCGCACTTGGGCAACAGCCCGTCGCTGTTCGTCAACGCCGCCACTTGGGGTTTGCTGCTGACCGGCAAACTGGTCGCTACGCACAATGAAGCCGGCCTGACGTCGTCCCTGAGCCGCATCATCGGCAAGAGCGGCGAGCCGATGATCCGCAAGGGCGTCGACATGGCCATGCGCCTGATGGGCGAGCAGTTCGTTACCGGCGAAACCATTGCCGAAGCCCTGGCCAACGCCAGCAAATTCGAAGCCAAAGGCTTCCGTTATTCCTACGACATGCTGGGTGAAGCCGCACTCACCGAGCACGACGCCCAGAAGTACCTGGCCTCGTACGAACAAGCCATCCACTCGATCGGCAAAGCGTCCCACGGTCGTGGGATTTATGAAGGCCCGGGCATTTCCATCAAGCTGTCGGCACTGCACCCGCGTTACAGCCGCGCCCAGTACGAGCGCGTGATGGACGAGCTGTACCCGCGCCTGCTGTCGCTGACCCTGCTGGCCAAGCAATACGACATCGGCCTGAACATCGATGCCGAAGAAGCCGACCGCCTCGAACTGTCGCTGGATCTGCTGGAGCGCCTGTGCTTCGAGCCGCAACTGACCGGCTGGAACGGCATCGGCTTCGTGATCCAGGCCTATCAGAAGCGTTGCCCGTACGTGATCGACTACGTGATCGACCTGGCTCGCCGCAGCCGTCATCGCCTGATGATCCGCCTGGTGAAAGGCGCGTACTGGGACAGCGAAATCAAGCGCGCTCAGGTCGAAGGCCTGGAAGGCTATCCGGTCTATACCCGCAAGGTGTACACCGACGTTTCCTACATTGCCTGCGCCCGCAAACTGCTGTCGGTGCCGGAAGTCATCTACCCGCAGTTCGCCACGCACAACGCCCACACCCTGTCGGCCATTTACCACATCGCCGGTCAGAACTATTACCCCGGCCAGTACGAATTCCAGTGCCTGCACGGCATGGGCGAACCGCTGTACGAACAGGTTGTAGGCAAAGTTTCCGAAGGCAAGTTGAACCGTCCGTGCCGCGTGTACGCACCGGTCGGTACTCACGAAACGCTGCTGGCGTACCTGGTGCGTCGTCTGCTGGAAAACGGCGCGAACACTTCGTTCGTCAACCGCATCGCCGACCAGTCCATTTCGATCCAGGAGCTGGTGGCCGATCCAGTGGCCAGCATCGAGCAGATGGCGACGCTGGAGGGCGGCTTCGGCCTGCCGCACCCGCGTATCCCGCTGCCGCGTGATCTTTATGGTGCCGAGCGCGCCAACTCCAGCGGCATCGACATGGCCAACGAACATCGTCTGGCGTCGCTGTCCTGCGCCCTGCTGGCCACCGCTCATAACAACTGGAAAGCCGCGCCGATGCTCGGTTGCGCGTCCAGCACTGAAACCCCTGCGCCGGTTCTGAACCCGTCCGATCTGCGTGACGTGGTCGGCCATGTGCAGGAAGCCACCGTCGAAGACGTCGACAACGCGATCCAGTGTGCCTTGAACGCTGCACCGATCTGGCAGGCCACCCCGCCCGCCGAACGTGCCGCGATTCTGGAGCGTGCCGCCGACTTGATGGAAGGCGAGATCCAGCCGCTGATGGGCCTGTTGGCTCGCGAAGCCGGCAAGACTTTCGCCAACGCCATCGCCGAAGTGCGTGAAGCCGTGGACTTCCTGCGTTACTACGCAGTGCAGGCGCGCAACGACTTCACTAACGACGCCCACCGCCCATTGGGTCCGGTGGTGTGCATCAGCCCGTGGAACTTCCCGCTGGCGATTTTCAGTGGCCAGGTCGCTGCTGCGCTGGCCGCCGGCAACCCGGTACTGGCCAAGCCTGCCGAACAAACCCCGCTGGTCGCCGCTCAAGCCGTGCGCCTGTTGCTCGAAGCCGGGATTCCGGAAGGCGTGCTGCAACTGCTGCCGGGCCGTGGCGAAACCGTCGGTGCCCGCCTGGTGGGTGACGATCGGGTCAAAGGCGTGATGTTCACCGGCTCCACCGAAGTCGCGCGTTTGCTGCAACGCAACGTCGCCGGTCGCCTGGATGCGCAGGGTCGTCCGATTCCGCTGATCGCCGAAACCGGCGGCCAGAACGCAATGATCGTCGACTCCTCGGCACTGACCGAACAAGTCGTGATCGACGTGGTATCGTCGGCGTTCGACAGCGCCGGTCAACGTTGCTCGGCGCTACGTGTGCTGTGCTTGCAGGAAGATTCCGCCGACCGCGTCATCGAAATGCTCAAGGGCGCCATGGCTGAATGCCGTCTCGGTAACCCGGAGCGCCTGTCCGTGGACATCGGCCCGGTGATCGACGCCGAAGCCAAGGCAGGCATCGAGAAACACATCCAGGCCATGCGCGACAAAGGTCGCAGCGTGTACCAGGTAGCCATCGCGAATACCGAAGAAGTCAAACGCGGCACCTTCGTGATGCCAACCCTGATCGAACTGGAAAGCTTCGACGAACTGCAACGGGAGATCTTCGGCCCGGTGCTGCACGTGGTTCGCTACAAGCGCAAAGACATCGATCAGTTGATTGGTCAGATCAACGCTTCCGGCTACGGCCTGACCCTGGGCGTACACACTCGCATCGACGAGACCATCGCCAAGGTGATCGACAACGTCAACGCCGGTAACGTCTACGTGAACCGCAACATCGTGGGTGCCGTGGTCGGCGTGCAACCGTTCGGCGGCGAAGGCCTGTCGGGCACCGGTCCAAAGGCGGGTGGTCCGTTGTACCTGTACCGTCTGCTGTCGACGCGTCCTACTGACGCGATCGAACAATCCTTCGCTCGCGGCGACGCAATCGCTGCACCGGACGTTCGTTTGCGTGATGCCATGAGCAAACCGCTGACCGCCCTGCAAGCCTGGGCTGACAGCAACAAGTTCAGCGACCTGAGCGCCCTGTGCGTGCAGTTCGCGGCGCAATCGCAGAGCGGGATCACCCGTGTACTGGCGGGCCCGACCGGCGAGCGCAACAGCTACGCCATCCTGCCGCGCGAACACGTGCTGTGCCTGGCGGAAGTCGAAGGCGACCTGCTGACGCAACTGGCTGCGGTATTGGCGGTGGGTGGTTCGGCGGTGTGGCCAGAAGCTGACTTGACCAAGGCATTGTTCGCACGTCTGCCGAAGGAAATTCAGTCGAAGATCAAACTGGTTGCCGACTGGACCAAGGACGAAGTGGTGTTTGATGCGGTTCTGCATCATGGCCATTCCGATCAACTGCGTGCGGTTTGCCAGCAAGTGGCCAAGCGTGCCGGGGCGATTGTTGGGGTTCATGGTTTGTCCCAGGGTGAAACCAACATTGCGTTGGAGCGTCTGGTGATTGAGCGTGCGTTGAGCGTTAACACTGCGGCGGCGGGTGGTAATGCCAGCCTGATGACTATCGGCTAAACCGTAACCAGACCGGGCGCCCGCAATAGGCGCCCGGATGCAAAACCCCCTGTGGGAGCGAGCCTGCTCGCGATAGCGGTGTGTCATCCGACACATGTATTGGATGACACACCGCTAGCGCGAGCAGGCTCGCTCCCACATTTGTTTTGTGGCGCCTGCTAAGTCGCTTCTCTGCTCCACCATCACGCTCATCAATCATCCTGTTCAGCCTCTATTCCCACGCCTAGACTCGGCCTATTCCAAAAAAAGGTAGGCCGCCATGTCCGAGACGTTGCTCAGTTCCCGCAATCTGGCTTTCGAGCTGTATGAAGTCCTCGACGCCGAAGGCCTGACCCAGCGTGAGCGTTTCGCCGAGCACAATCGCGAGACCTTCGATGCCGCCATCGGCACCGCTCGCAGCATCGCCGAGAAGTTCTTCGCCCCGCACAACCGCAAGGGTGACGAGAACGAGCCGCGCTATGAAGACGGTCAGGCGATTCTGATTCCGGAAGTGAAACCGGCGGTGGATGCGTTCCTCGAAGCTGGATTCCTCAACGCCGCGCGCAGTTTCGACGCTGGCGGCATGCAACTTCCTACGTTGTTGTCCCAGGCCTGCTTCGCCCACTTTCAATCGGCCAACGCGGCGTCGACCTCGTACCCGTTCCTGACCATGGGCGCGGCCAACCTGATTGAAAGTTTCGGCACTGACGAGCAGAAACAGCGTTTCCTGCAACCGATGATCGATGGCCGCTTCTTCGGCACCATGGCCCTGACCGAGCCGCATGCCGGCTCGTCGCTGTCGGATATTCGTACCCGCGCCGAGCCTGCGCCCGACGGCACTTATCGCCTGAAGGGCAACAAGATCTTCATCTCCGGCGGCGATCACCCGCTGTCGGAAAACATCGTGCACATGGTACTGGCCAAGCTGCCGGACGCGCCGGCCGGGGTAAAGGGGATTTCGCTGTTTATCGTGCCCAAGTTTCTGGTTAACGATGACGGCAGCCTCGGCCAGCGTAACGACGTCTTGCTGGCCGGCCTGTTCCACAAGATGGGCTGGCGCGGGACGACCTCCACGGCACTGAATTTCGGCGATAACGGTGAGTGCGTCGGCTATCTGGTGGGCAAGCCGCACCACGGCTTGAGCTACATGTTCCAGATGATGAACGAGGCGCGGATCGGCGTCGGCATGGGTGCGGTGATGCTCGGCTATGCCGGTTATCTGTATTCCCTGGAGTACGCCCGCGAACGTCCGCAAGGGCGCGTGCCGGACAACAAGGACCCGAGCACCGCACCGGTGGCGATCATTCAGCACGCCGACGTCAAACGCATGCTGTTGACCCAGAAGGCTTACGTCGAAGGTTCGTTCGACCTTGGGCTGTACGCGGCGCGACTGTTCGACGACACCACCACGCTTGAGACTGAAGCCGAACGCAAACAAGCCCATGAACTGCTGGATTTGCTGACGCCGATCGTCAAATCCTGGCCGTCGGAGTTTTGCCTGAAGGCCAACGAACTGGCGATCCAGATTCTCGGTGGCCACGGTTACACCCGTGAATACCCGGTGGAGCAGTATTACCGCGACAACCGCCTGAACCCGATTCATGAAGGCACTCATGGCATTCAGTCACTGGACTTGCTGGGGCGCAAACTGGCGCAGAACGGTGGCGCGGGGCTCAAGCAATTGATCCGTTTGATTGCCGACACCGCCGAGCGCGCCCAGGCGCATGAATCGCTGACCGCTCTGCGTGAGCCGTTGGAAAAACTGGTGGCGCACCTGCAAAGCGTGACCATCGGTCTGCTGACGGATTTGGGGCAAGGCAAGGTCAACAGCAGCCTGGCGAACTCGGCGCTGTACCTGAAAGTGTTCGGGCACACGGTGATTGGCTGGCGCTGGCTGGAACAGGCGATTCGTGCCGAGGAAGGGTTGGCCAAAGGGAATGCGGCGGATGTGAGCTTCTATAAGGGCAAGCTGCAGGCGGCGCGGTATTTCCTGACGTGGGAAGTGCCGGGTTGCCACCATGAATTGGCGATTCTTGAGGCGCGGGATGATGTGTGCCTGAGCATGCAGGATGAGTGGTTTTGATCTGACATAGATTCGTGTAACGGCTAAAAAAAGATCGCAGCCTCGTTTCACTCGACAGCTCCTACAGGTTTACGCGGATCCCTTGTAGGAGCTGTCGAGTGAAACGAGGCTGCGATCTTTTGATCTTGATCTAGCTCAGTTTAAAACTACCCATCTGCCGCGCCAAATCATCCGCCAACCGCTGCAATGTCTGACAATCCTCACGGCAAGCTCTTACTTCGCCGGCGGTAGCCCGGGCCAAATCGGAAATCCCCTGCACGTTTCGGTTGATCTCCTCCGTCACCGCCGACTGCTCTTCCGTCGCCGTCGCCACCTGATGGTTCATGTCGCTGATGCGCTCGACCTGTCCGGTAATCGCCGTCAACGACGCCCCGGTCCGCTGGCTCGACTCAACCCCGGTGCCGGTCGCCGCTTGCCCGGTGTGCATCGACGACACCGCATTCTCTGCGCCTTGCTTGAGGCTGCCAATCATCTGCTGAATTTCATCGGTGGACGACTGAGTCCGCCGCGCCAACGTCCGCACTTCATCCGCCACCACCGCAAACCCGCGCCCCATGTCCCCGGCCCGCGCCGCTTCGATGGCTGCATTCAAAGCCAAAAGGTTGGTCTGCTCGGAAATCCCGCGAATCACCGCCAGCACCTGATCGATGGACGCCACCTGATGGGCCAACTCGCCCACCGCGCTGGCGGCGAGGCCTATTTCGTCGGACATGCTTTCTATATGACGGATCGATCCACCAACGACTTCCCGCGCCAGCATCGCCTCATCCCGGGCGTTTTGCGAAGCGACCGCCGCGTTGCCAGCGTTCTGGGCGATTTCCTGCACAGTCAGGCCCATTTCGTGGACGGCGGTGGCGACCATGTCGGTCATTTCCTGCTGACGGCCGGAACGTTCGGCGGTGTTGTCGACCACTCGCGCCACCTGACCGACTGCCGTGCGCAAGCGCTCGCTGGTGGTCAGCACTTCGCCGATCATGTCGCGCTGACTTTCCAGGAAACGATTGAAGCCCCGAGCCAAGTCGCCCAGTTCGTCGGCGCGGCTGGAATCTAACCTGTGGGTCAAATCTCCACCACCGCTACCGATTGCTACCAGCGCCGCTGTTACCTGACGGATCGGTCGCACCAATCCACGGGCCAGCAACACCACCAGCAACAGGCACACCAGTGCCACCGCCAGACCGATGCCGCTGCTCATCCACATGGCGCGACGGGCTTCGGCGTAGATCTGCGACTGTGGCACTTCGGCCACCAGGGTCCAGCCCAGATCACGCAGCGGCAGGCTCAAGGCCAGGAAGTCTTCACCCTCGCGTACAAAGCTGCTGCTGGCGGCAGCTTTGTACCCCATGACTGTTTGCGCCGCCGAGTTGCCGATCTGCTCGGCGAGTGTGCGTTTACCACTGAATTGCGCCTCGGGATGCACCTGGATCAAGCCGTCGGAACGCACGAGGTAGACCTTGCCGCGCTCACCGAAATTGAAGTTGTGGATCAGCTCCGACAGCTCTTTCATGCTCAGGCCAAGCCCGGCAACGCCCACGACTTTGCCGGCCTGCTCGACCTTGAGGTCGATGAACAGCGCCAATTCTCCGGTCGCGGTGTCATTGTCGATATTGAGGGTGCGCGGCTGATTGCTATCGAGGAACGAGTAGAACCAGGCATCTTTGGGGTTGGAACGGCTGAGGGTCCGGTCCAGGCCTTTTTCGGTGAAATAGTGGTTGGAAGCAGTGCCGACGATCAGCGCGGTAAAGGCTTTGTGCTCAGCACGGATGCCTTCCAGATACTGCACGAACGTGGCGGTCTGGGCACTGTTTTCACCCCCGGCCAGCCAGTCGCGCACCATGCTGTTGCTGGCGATGTCCTTGGCGGCGGTGAGGGGTTGAACGAGGATGCGCTCGATGTCGTTGCGCATCGCTTCGATGCTCGACGGCAGCGCTTGTTCGACCAGATAGCGCTGGGCGAGACGGTTGACCACAAGGGTATAAATGCCAACCACGATCAGGATACTGACCAGGAGGGCGGTGCCCATACTCAGGATCAACTGCCATTGAATACTGCGTCGCCAGAACTGCATGGAGCACCCCCAAAGAATAAGAGGCTGAAACACTGCAACAGCCGTGCCGATTGTATACAACTAAATCGACAATTTATTCTTTGGTTGTGCGCAAAACCGATCAGACCTGATTGATCGTCTTGGAGATCACTTCAACCGTGGCGCTGACTTGCTCTTGGTAACGGTCGAGTTCCTGCTTGTGCTGCTTTTGCATTTCGATCTGCTGCGAGCACAGATTCATCGCGGCCAGCACCAGCAAGCGGTCACCGATCAGCGTCGGGTACTTCCTTTTGGTGTCAGCCAAAGCGGCTTTCAACATCATTGCGGCGTCCAGCAGGGTCTGCTCTTCCCCGGCCGGCGCCTTGATCGAATAGTCCTCCCCCAGAATCGAGACGACTTTTACCCCTGCGGCGCCGTGATTCATGCGCTGACCGGGCCTGCGCTGACGCGCTCAACCAGGGCCTGGATGCGTGCGGCGGTAGCGCCTTGTTTCTCTTCCTGTTCCATCAGGCTCAGTTGCAGGCTTTCGTTTTCATCCTTGGCTTGAGCCAATTCTGCACTCAGGGTCTGGTTGGTACCGAGCAGGGTCTGGTTCTGTTGCACCAGGTCGCTGACCAGCTGTTCCAATTGGCTTAGGGATGCTTCCAACATTTTGATTTTCCAGGCATTTTCAAAGGGCGCGTACGATAAAGAAAAGTCACCGGGGATGCCAGGGTTATCCGGGCGCAAGGCCTTGATTTTGCTGGCGGGCGACCTTCCTCGCGAGTTTTAAAGACTGCGATTGGCGGATCTGGTTCCTGCACTTCGTCGCCGGGGCCTGACTGCGACAAAAACGCGCAGGGACTCAAGACTTTAGTCGTATGACCGATAAGTCACCCATACGTCAGCCTCAGCGCCAAACGGGTGCGCTCTTTTCGGTGAACACCATGTCCCTTCGTAATATGAATATCGCTCCGCGGGCGTTCCTCGGTTTTGCTCTGATTGGCGGTCTGATGCTGGTGCTGGGGGTATTTGCCTTGAACCAGATGAGCAAAATTCGCGGCGCTGGCCAGGACATCGCCTCCATGAGCGTGCCAAGCATCAAAAGCCTCGACGAATTCACTCAGCTGACCCTGCGTCTGCGGGTGTTGTCCTATCGTTTGCTGGTGAACCGCGAACCCGACGTTCAGCAAAAAACCATGGAGCTGTTCGACCTGCGCAATCAGCAGATCCGTGACGCGCAGAAAATCTACGAACCGCTGATCGATGACCCGGAAGAACGCGCCGCTTATGATCAATACGTGCAGTTATTGGGGCAATATCGCCAACTCGAAGAGCGGATGAAGACGCTCTCGCGCAACAATCAGGTCGATGACCTGCGCAAGATGCTTAACACCGAGTTGCTCTCCAACTCGGAAGCGGTCAACGCGGCCCTGGCGAAGTTGCTTGAGATCAACACCCATCAGATCGAAGTCACTGACCGCAATGCGGGCGACCAGTATTCGACGTCCCTCAACCTGGTGATTACGCTGCTGGTCATCGCCAGCGCCATGACCGTGCTGTTCGCCTGGCTGCTGACCAACAGCATTACCAAACCGATCGCCAACGCCTTGAACGCTGCCGAAGAAATTGCCGAAGGCAACCTGACCCGCCCGATCACTGTCGACGGTGAAGACGAAGCCGGTCGCCTGTTGGCGGCGATGGCGAAGATGCAAGACAAACTGCGCGACACCCTGCAACGGATTTCCGGTTCCGCCACGCAACTGGCATCCGCCGCTGAAGAACTCAACAGCGTCACCGACGAAAGTGCCCGTGGACTGACTCAGCAGAACAACGAAATCGAACAGGCCGCCACCGCGGTCAACGAAATGACCAGCGCCGTGGAAGAAGTCGCGCGCAACGCGGTGAGCACGTCCGAAGCCTCGAAAAACGCCACCACCTCCGCGGGCGATGGCCGTGATCTGGTGCAGGAAACCGTCAGCGCCATCGAACGCATGAGCGCCGATGTGCAGAGCACCGCCACGTTGATCGGCGACCTGGCTAACGAGTCCCGTGATATCGGCAAGGTGCTGGACGTGATCCGCGGCCTGGCTGACCAGACCAACCTGCTGGCGTTGAACGCAGCGATCGAAGCCGCCCGCGCCGGTGAAGCCGGTCGTGGGTTTGCCGTCGTGGCGGATGAAGTTCGCGCCTTGGCTCATCGCACTCAGCAGTCGACCAGCGAAATCGAACGCATGATTGGCAGCATTCAGAGCGGCACCGAACACGCGGTGGACTCGATGCGCAACAGCACCGAACGCGCCGAATCGACCCTGAACATTGCTCGCGGCGCCGGCCTGTCGCTGGACACCATCAACAGCGCCATCGTCGAAATCAACGAGCGTAACCTGGTCATCGCCAGCGCCGCCGAAGAGCAAGCGCAGGTGGCCCGTGAAGTGGACCGCAATCTGGTGAACATTCGTGATTTGTCGGTGCAATCGGCCACCGGCGCCAATCAGACGAGCGCAGCGAGCAATGAGCTGTCGCGGTTGGCGCTGGACCTGAACAACATGGTTGGACGGTTTAGCCTCTAAACGAAGGTCGCGTCACGGACGAAAAGATCGCAGCCTGCGGCAGCTCCTACACGGTGTACGCCGATCCAGTGTAGGAGCTGCCGCAGGCTGCGATCTTTTGATCTGCAAACCTTTTTGACAGCATCACATTTCAACAGGTTAGAATCGCTGGCACGCAGACTGCATGGTCAGTTTGTGCCCGCCTTTCAGCTTTCTGGAGTACTGCCTTTGAATGCGACGACCATCAACAGCCTGTTCTTGATCGGCGCGTTGCTGGTAGGTGCAAGCATTCTGGTGAGCTCACTGTCGTCCCGCCTCGGTATCCCGATTCTGGTGATCATCCTGGCCGTGGGCATGGCGGCCGGCGTCGATGGCGGCGGCATTATTTTCGATAACTACCCAACGGCTTATCTGGTCGGCAACCTCGCATTGGCGGTCATCCTGCTCGACGGTGGCTTGCGCACCCGGGTGTCCAGTTTCCGCGTAGCGTTATGGCCGGCGCTGTCGCTGGCCACGGTCGGGGTGCTGATCACCACCGGGCTGACCGGCATGGCCGCCGCCTGGCTGTTTGACCTGAACCTGATCCAGGGCCTGTTGATCGGCGCCATCGTCGGCTCTACCGACGCCGCGGCGGTCTTCTCGCTGTTAGGTGGCAAAGGCCTGAACGAACGGGTCACGGCCAGCCTCGAGATCGAGTCCGGCAGCAACGACCCGATGGCGGTGTTCCTCACCGTGACCCTGATCGACATGCTCGCCAGCGGCCAGACCGGCCTGCACTGGAGCCTGCTCACCCATCTGCTGCGCGAGTTCGGCATCGGTGGCGTCATCGGTCTCGGCGGCGGCTGGCTCATGCTGCAATTGGTCAACCGCATCAATCTGGCCACGGGCCTCTATCCGATTCTGGTGATTGCCGGCGGCCTCGTTGTTTTCGCCCTGACCAACGCCCTGCACGGCAGCGGCTTCCTCGCGGTGTACCTGTGCGGTCTGGTGATCGGCAACCGCCCGGTGCGCAGCCGCCACGGCATTCTGCACATGCTCGACGGCATGGCCTGGCTGGCCCAGATCGGCATGTTCCTGGTACTGGGGCTGCTGGTGACGCCACACGACTTGCTGCCCATCGCCCTGCCCGCCCTGGGTCTGGCGCTGTGGATGATTCTGTTTGCCCGGCCGCTGTCGGTGGTGGTCGGCCTGCTGCCGTTCAAGGCGTTCCATGGGCGAGAAAAGGCGTTCATTTCCTGGGTCGGATTACGCGGCGCGGTCCCGATCATTCTGGCGGTGTTCCCGCTGATGGCCGGCCTGCCCAACGCCCAGCTCTACTTCAACCTCGCCTTCTTTATCGTACTGGTGTCGCTGCTGGTGCAGGGCACGAGCCTGCCGTGGGTCGCCAAATTTCTGAAGGTGACGGTTCCGCCCGAGCCGGCGCCCATTTCCCGGGCCGCCCTGGAAGTCCACGTCACCAGCGAGTGGGAGCTGTTCGTTTATCGCCTCGGTGCCGAAAAATGGTGCATCGGATCGCCCCTTCGGGAGCTGAAAATGCCCGAAGGCACCCGGATCGCAGCGCTGTTTCGTGGCCAGCAACTGCTCCATCCGTCGGGTAGTACGGTGCTCGAAGTCGATGATTTGCTCTGCGTAATCGGCCATGAACACAACCTTGCGGCCCTCGGAAAACTGTTCAGCCAGGCACCGCAACGGGGCCTCGATTTGCGCTTTTTCGGCGACTTCGTACTCGAAGGAGACGCCCAGCTGGCCGCGGTTGCTGCCCTGTACGGGTTGAAAGTCGAAGGCATCGATCCGGACATGACCCTGGCCCATTTCATTGCCCACAAAGTGGGTGGTGCCCCAGTCGTCGGCGACCAGGTGGAGTGGAACAACACCATCTGGACCGTCGCGGTCATGGAAGGGAACAAGATCGGCAAAGTGGGCGTCAGATTCCCCGAAGGAAGTCGCCCCGGCCCGGGACTCTTCCTCTAAACTCCATACTTCGTCTCGTTTTCGATCGGTCTCTATGTCAACCCTGCGCACCTTTTTCATCATGGCCCTGCTGGGCTTGAGTCTGTCTGTCGGCACGTTGCAAGCCGCCGAACCACCCTCCGCCGAAGCCGTGCAGGCGAGCCTGGACAAAATCGCCGACCGTAAACTGCCGGAAGCCGATCAGAAAGCCCTGCAATCCATCCTGCAGAGCACGCTGACACAGCTCAACAACCAGCGTGAGTACGAGCAGAAGCTGACCGATCTCAAGCAGCAGCTGGCGACCGCGCCGAAGCAGAACATCGAGAACCAGCGCGAACTGACCCGCCTCAAGGCCACCAACGTGGTGCCGGTGGCGCAACGCTATGCCAAAGAGACCATTCAGCAACTTGAGCAAATGCTGACCGAGCGCTCGACCCAGCAAAGCGATCTGCAAAAAGCCCTGGCCGACGCCAACAGTCTGGTCATTACTGCCCAGACCCGCCCTGAACGCGCCCAGGCCGAAATTTCCACCAGCCAGACGCGCATCCAGCAGATCAACAACATCCTCAAGGCCGGCAAGGACAACGGCAAGACCTTGAGCGGCGAGCAGCGCGACCAGCTCAATGCCGAGCTCGCGGCGTTGAACGCCCTGATTCCGCTGCGTCGCCAGGAACTGGCCGGCAACAGCCAGTTACAGGACCTGGGCAACAGCCAGCATGACTTGCTCTCGGAAAAATCCGATCGTCTGGAGCGGGAAATCCAGGAGCTGCAAAACCTGATCAACCAGAAGCGCCTGGCTCAGTCTCAGGAGACCGTGACGCAGCAGTCCATCGAGGCGCAGAAGGCCGGCGGCAGCACCCTGCTGGCCACCGAAAGCGCGGCCAATCTGAAGCTTTCCGACTACCTGCTCAAAAGCACTGACCGCCTCAACATCGTCACCCAGCAAAACCTGCAGACCAAGCAACAGCTGGACAGCGTGACCCAAAGCGATTCGGCCCTGGACGAGCAAATCAACGTGCTCAAGGGCAGCCTGCTGCTCTCCAAGATTCTCTACAAACAGAAACAGGCCTTGCCGCGTCTCAAGCTCGACCGCGACCTGGCCGATCAGATCGCCGACATTCGCCTGTATCAGTTCGAAGTCAGTCAGCAACGGGAACTGCTGAGCAACCCGGCGGCCTACGTCGACAACCTGCTGACGACCCAACCGCCGGAGCAAGTCACCCCGCAGCTGCGCAAGAGCCTGCTGGAACTGGCCACGACCCGCGCCGACCTGCTGGAGCGGCTGAACCGCGAACTGAGCGCGGTGCTCAACGAATCCATCACGTTGCAACTCAATCAGAAGCAATTGCTCAGCACTGCGCAAAGCCTGCGAGCAACCCTCGATGAGCAGATGTTCTGGATTCCGAGCAACAAGCCGCTGGATCTGGAATGGATACACAGCGTGCCGGAACGCCTGCAACGTCAGGTCACTACATTGCCGTGGGCCTCGAGCCTGAGCGAATTGACCGACGGCCTGACCCAGCGGCCGCTACTGTTCCTGCCATTGGCGCTGCTGATCGGCGCCCTGCTGTGGCGGCGCAAAAGCCTGTATGCCCGGCTGAGCAAGGTTCACCAGGACATCGGCCACTTCAAGCGCGACAGTCAGTGGCATACGCCTCAAGCAATCCTGATCAATATCCTGCTGGCGATGCCGGTTTCCCTGGGCCTGGCCTTGTGCGGCCTGGCGTTGCAAATCGACGCCCGCGGACAGAACGCCAACATGGGCGCGGCACTGCTGCAAATGGCCCAGGCCTGGCTGGTGTTCTACACCGCCTACCGGATCCTCGCGCCGGGTGGCGTGGCCGAACTGCATTTCCGCTGGGAAAAACCTCAGGTCGAATTCCTTCAGGGATGGGTCCGTCGTCTCGGGTTGGTGGTGATGGCGTTGGTCGCGGTGGTGGCCGTGGCCGAACTGCAACCGGCGGCACTGGCCGATGATGTTTTGGGCATGCCGGTCGTACTGATCTGCTACGCCTTGATGGCCTGGCTGCTCAGCCGATTGCTGGTCAGCAGCCCGACTCACCAAAATGCTTCGCTGTTCCGCAAAGCGGTCGGAGTCATGTTCACCGTCCTGCCCGTCGCGTTGTTCGTCGCCGTATGCTTCGGTTACTACTACACCGCACTGAAACTCAGCGACCGGTTAATCAACACCCTTTACCTGCTGATGTTCTGGCTGGTGATCGAAGCCACCTTCGTACGCGGCCTCAGCGTTGCGGCCCGACGCCTGGCCTACCAGCGCGCCCTGGCCAAACGTCAGGCTGCGAAAGAGGCCGGCGACGGCGAAGCCGTGATCGAAGAACCGACCCTGGACATCGAGAAAGTCAACGAACAGTCTCTGCGACTGATCCGTCTGGCACTGCTGGGCGGTTTCATCGCCGCGTTGTACTGGGTCTGGTCCGACCTGATCACGGTGTTCTCGTACCTGGACAACGTCACTCTCTACGAATACACCAGCGGCACCGGCGCCAACATGAGCATGGTGCCGATCAGCATTGGCGACATGCTCGGCGCGCTGATCATCATCGGCATCACCTTCGCCCTTGCGCGCAACTTGCCGGGCCTCCTTGAAGTGTTGGTGTTGTCGAAGTTGGACCTGGCTCAGGGCAGCGCCTACGCCACCACCACGTTGCTGTCCTACGTAATCGCCGGCATCGGTTTCGTCTCGACCCTGTCGACACTCGGTGTGAGCTGGGACAAGTTGCAATGGCTGGTGGCAGCGCTCTCGGTCGGCCTCGGTTTCGGTATGCAGGAGATCTTCGCCAACTTCATCTCCGGGATCATGATCCTGTTCGAACGCCCGGTGCGGATCGGCGACACGATCACCATCGGCAACCTGTCGGGCACGGTCAGCAAGATCCGTATCCGCGCCACGACCATCACCGATTTCGACCGCAAGGACATCATCGTCCCGAACAAGACGTTCATCACCGGGCAACTGATCAACTGGTCCCTGACCGACACCATCACCCGGGTGACCCTCAAGCTTGGTGTCGATTACGGTTCGGATCTGGACCTGGTCAAGGAATTGCTGCTCAAGGCCGCGCGCGATAACCCGCGCGTGTTGAAAGACCCGGAACCTCACGTGTACTTCCTGAACTTCGGCGAAAGCACCCTCGATCACGAATTGCGCATGCACGTGCGCGACCTCGGTGACCGCAACCCGGTGCTCGACGAGGTCAACCGCTTCATCAACCGCGAGTTCAAGAAGCAGCACATCAACATCTCGTTCCGGCAGATGGAGGTTTACCTGAAAAACCTTCACGGCCAGGAGTACAAGATGGTGCCGATCGAGCCGGAGACCAAAACCATCGTGCCCAAGGCGGATGGTGAAGCACCTCAAGAGCCACCGGCCGCCAAGCTCGACTAACCGCCTTATCCCTAGCAGAATGCTCGGACATTCTGCTGGAGATGGCCCTTGAAAGCCCTCGACGAACTGACCTTCGATAATCGCTTCGACCGCCTGGGCGATACGTTTTCCGCCCACGTACTGCCCGAGCCCATCGACAACCCGCGCCTGGTGGTGGCCAGCCCTGCGGCCATGGCGCTGCTTGATCTCGACCCGGCCGTGGCCGAAACCCAGGAGTTCGCCGAGCTATTCAGCGGGCATAAACTCTGGGCTGACGCAGTCCCTCGGGCGATGGTCTATTCCGGTCATCAGTTCGGCTCCTACAACCCACAACTGGGTGATGGTCGCGGCCTGTTGCTGGGCGAGGTTTACAACGAAGCCGGCGAACATTGGGACCTGCACCTCAAGGGCGCCGGCCAAACGCCTTTTTCGCGAATGGGCGATGGACGGGCGGTGCTGCGCTCCTCGATCCGCGAGTTTCTCGCCTCCGAAGCGTTGAATGCCCTGAACATCCCGACCACCCGCGCACTGTGCGTGATCGGCTCCGACACCCCCGTCTGGCGCGAGAAACAGGAACGCGCGGCCATGGTCCTGCGCCTGGCACCAAGCCATGTGCGCTTCGGGCACTTCGAATACTTCTACTACACCAAACGTCCCGAGAAGCAGAAAGAGCTCGGCGAGCACGTGCTGGCCATGCACTTCCCACAATGCCTGGAACAACCGGAACCGTACCTGGCGATGTTCCGCGAAATCGTCGAGCGCAACGCCGAGCTGATCGCGAAGTGGCAGGCCTACGGCTTCTGCCACGGGGTGATGAACACCGACAACATGTCGATCCTCGGCATCACCTTCGACTTCGGCCCGTTCGCCTTCCTCGACGACTTCGACGCCAACTTCATCTGTAACCACTCCGATGATCAGGGCCGCTATTCCTTCAGCAACCAGGTGCCGATCGGTCAGTGGAACCTCAGCGCCCTGGCCCAGGCCCTGACGCCTGTCATCAGCGTCGAGGCCCTGCGCGAAACCCTCGGTTTATACCTGCCGCTGTTCCAGGTCCACTACCTGGACCTGATGCGCCGCCGCCTCGGTTTCACCACCGCCGAAGACGACGACCAGAAACTGCTGGAACACCTGCTACAGCTGATGCAAAACAGTGGCGTCGATTACAGCCTGTTCTTCCGCCGCCTCGGGGACGAGTCACCCGAACTGGCGGTCGCCCATTTGCGTGATGACTTCGTCGACATCAAGGGGTTCGATGCCTGGGGTGAGCTCTATGTCGCCCGGGTTGCTCGTGACGGCGAGGTTGATCAGCAACAGCGCCGTAAACGGATGCATGCGGTCAATCCGCTGTACATCCTGCGCAACTACCTGGCACAGAAAGCCATCGATGCGGCGGAGAGTGGCGACTATTCAGAAGTTCGTCGATTGCATGCGGTGCTGAGCAAGCCGTTCGAGGAACAACCGGGGATGGAGAGCTATGCCGAGCGGCCGCCGGAGTGGGGCAAGCATCTGGAGATCAGTTGTTCGTCGTGAGGCCAACAAAGGTCCTGTCTACACCTTTCTATCTTGATAAACAGGTCCTTCGCCTCAAGATCCACCGCATTGACTGCCACCTTTCGAAGAGCCGACCATGACTGACCCACTCCTCATCCCCTGCCCCCACTGCAACGGCCTCAACCGCATCCCCGCCGAGCGTCTCAACGACCATCCCAAATGCGGCCGCTGCAAAGCCGAGGTCCTGCTGAGCAAGCCATTTGAGTTGAAGCAAAATGATTACGCCAGCCAGATCAAGGGCGATCTGCCGTTGCTGGTGGACGTGTGGGCGGACTGGTGCGGGCCGTGCAAGTCGTTTGCGCCAGTGTTCGAGCAAGCGGCGGTGCAATTGGCGGGCAAGTGCCGGCTGGCCAAGCTCGACAGCGAGGCCAATCAGCAGTTGTCGGCGCAGTTGGGGATTCGTTCGATTCCGAGTCTGATTCTGTTCAAGAACGGCCGGGAAGTAGCACGCCAAAGCGGGGCCTTCCCGTTACCGCAGTTGTTGAGTTGGTTGCGCAGCCAAGGGATTTGATAACGGCCTAAAAGATCGCAGCCTGCGGCAGCTCCTACATTGACCGGTCGAACACAAATCCCCTGTAGGAGCTGCCGCAGGCTGCGATCTTTTGATTTTCAGGTGTTTTCCAGCAGGGCGTGCAGCTCAACGAATTGCTGGGTCAACTTGTGCCGTGGGTCCAGGTGGATCAGCGGCGTGTTGGCCTGGTGGGATTCGCGCATGCGCACCGAACTGCCCAGGTACACCGGCAGCACCGGCAACCCTTCGGCGATCAGTTCATCGAGGATTTGCTGGGGCAGGCTGGCACGAGCCTGGAACTGGTTGACGACGATGCCTTCGACTTCCAGCCCTTCGTTGTGGTCATCCTTCAACTCTTCGATTTCCGCCAGCAGGCCGTACAGTGCCTGACGCGAGAAACTGTCGCAATCGAAGGGAATCAGCACACGATCGGCGGCAATCAAGGCCGAAACCGCATAAAAGTTCAGCGCTGGCGGCGTGTCGAGGTAGATCCGGTCGTAATCACCGTCCAGTTCCTCGAGCAATTTGCGCAGCTTGTTGATCTTGTGTTTGGCCTCAAGCTTGGGCTGCAAGTCAGCCAGCTCGGCAGTGGCAGTGATGACGTGGAGGTTGTCGAACGGGGTTTCGTAGATATCGACCTGGTTTTTCTTGGAGAACGGCCCGGAAGACAGGGTCTGCTTGAAGAAATCGGCGATTCCCATCGGGATGTCATCACCGGTTAGCCCCGTCAGGTACTGAGTGGAGTTGGCCTGGGCATCGAGATCCACCAACAGGGTGCGATAGCCCTCGCTGGCGCTGACCGCCGCCAGATTGCAGGCAATGCTGGATTTGCCTACGCCGCCTTTTTGATTGAATACCACGCGCCGCATGTCAAAACCTCCGTGTATCAAAGAATGACCGAGTGTAGTAGTCCACGGTGTTGCTTAGCTACCTTGCTGGCATAGGGACTACACAGTCACAGGAAATCTCACGATGAAAATGACCCAAACTCGTCTGATCAACGCCGACAGAGCCGACAGACATGACCCTCTCGATGTGGATAATGGCCATTCGACAGCTTTTCGCGAACCAACCGGTACATTTTCATTGCGCAAAATGTAACCAGCATTTGCTACCCGCCCGCCGCACCGGGATAATGCGCGCCACTCGGCGTTAAGCGCCACGTAAGGTCTGTCGCTGCTTTTGCGACTTACCGCGTCAAGAAAGCCCGCAGGGGCGGGATGAATGTCTGTGATCAACTTCAACATCGCCCAATGGCGCGCATGGGCCCCTGGGCTCGAAAGCGTGGACGACTGGCTGGCCTGGAGCCGACAGCCGGTCGTGCTTGCGAGCAGCGATGCCGCCCCTGACGTGTCTTTTTTGCCGGCCATGCAGCGCCGCCGACTCAGCCGTCTGGCGCGAATGGCGTTCAGTGTCGGCTGGCCATTGGCCGATGGTCACCAGGACCTACCGTTGGTCTTTATTTCCCGTCACGGCGAAACCCCGCGCACCTTCGACATTCTCAGCGATCTGGCTGCCGATCAGCCGCTGTCGCCGACCCAGTTCAGCCTGTCCGTGCACAACGCGGTCATCGGGCTGTGGTCGATCATGCGTGGCGAAACCAGTGAGATGACGGCCCTCGCCGCAGCCGGCGACGGCCTTGAAAACGGCATGCTCGAGGTTGCGGCACTGCTTGCCGAAGGTGCGCCGGCAGTCCTGCTGGTGGTCACCGAAGAGCAACCGCCCGAGGCCTATTCCACCTGGATCGATGACGTGCCGTTCCCTTATGCGGTCGGTCTGCTGATCACCCCCGGCACCGACTGGCAGCTGTCCCTGAACAGCACCCCGGATGAGTTGTCCAAAGCCCACTGGCCCCATGCCTTGAATCTCTTGCGTACGCTGCTCGGCCAGCAGACTTCCTGCCAACATGCCTGGAAAAATCGTGTATGGACCTGGCAACGCAACCTGTAACCGAAAAAAACCGCGACGCCTATTACTGGCGTCTGCTGGCGACCGCCGCAAGCTTCACCCTGTTCGGGTTGGGCGGGCTGTGCCTGCGCCTGGCGATTTTCCCGCTGCTGAGCTGCCTTCCCGGCAACGCGCAGACCCACCGGTTACGTGCACGGCAAACCGTCAGTCGCTGTTTCTGGTTTTTTGTCCGGTTCATGGCCCGCACCGGCGTGCTGACCTACGACATTCAGGGCGCAGAAAACCTCGGGCGCCCGGGGCAAATGATCATCGCCAATCACCCGTCGCTGATCGATGTCGTGTTTCTCATCGGCCTGGTGCCCCATGCCAATTGCGTGGTCAAGAAAAGCCTCTGGGAGAACCCCTTTACCCGCGGTCCGCTACGCCGCACCGAATACATCAGCAACGATGGCAGCATGGACATGCTCGACGCCGCTGCCGACGCGCTGAAAAGCGGCCAGACCCTGATCATCTTTCCCGAAGGTACCCGCACCGATCCGGACCAGGCGCCGGCCTTTCATCGGGGTGCGGCAGCGATCGCACTTCGCGGTGCGAAAATCCTCACCCCGGTGATCATCAAGGTCAGCCCGACCACATTGACCAAGGCCGAACCCTGGTATCGGATCCCCAAACGCCGCGTGCACTTCAGTTTCCGTGTCGGGGCCGATATAGACCCACAGGCTTTCGCCGCGCTAGGCCCCGCTCCTCAGGCCTCGCGCAAGCTCAACGACTATTTGCACACTTACTTTATTAAGGAGCTCGCCGAATATGAGCGATCTGCACACCGTTAGCCTAAAGCAGGAAATAAAACTGCTGATCATCGACGCCCTGGGCCTGGAAGACATCAGCGTCGACGACATCGGCGATGACCAGACGCTATTCGGCGAGGGCCTGGGCCTGGACTCGGTTGACGCCCTGGAACTCGGCCTGGCGATCCAGAAAAAGTACGGTATCAAAATCGACGCCGACGCCAAGGACACCCGCAATCACTTCAGCAACGTGGCGAGCCTTGCGGCGTTCGTCACTGCAAAACAGGCAGCTTGAGACCGGACCATGCAAACTCGTGATGACATTTTCAACACCCTGCGCGATGCCTTGGTCGAACTCTTCGAGCTGGACCCGGAGCGTGTGAGCCTCGAATCCAACCTGTATCAGGACCTGGAAATCGACAGCATTGACGCGGTCGACCTGATCGATCACATCAAGCGCCAGACCGGCAAGAAAATCGCCGCCGAAGAATTCAAATCGGTGCGCACCGTCAGCGACGTGGTCGAGGCGGTCTACCGTCTGGTTCAACCGGCCGCATGAGTCGACTGATCGGCCTTGGCCTGCTGCTGGCGGGCCTGCTGTACCCCTTCGCGGTGTATTTCGGCATGGGACATTTCGCCCCGTGGCAGTTCGGTCTGCTGCTGGGCAGCCTGTGGCTGGCCAGGGCACTGTTCGGCGCGCGGCGGCCGGGCAGCCTGTGGATGGCGATCACCGCGATTGCTTTCTGCCTATTGCTGGCGTTGTTCGACAGCCCGCTGTTGCTGCGCTGGTACCCGGTACTGATCAGCGCGTTCATGCTCGGGCTGTTTGGCCTGAGCCTGAAATATGGCCCGCCGATGATCGAACGCCTGGCGCGTTTGCGTGAACCGCAACTGCCGGCCAAAGCGATTGTTTATACCCGTCAGGTGACGATCGCCTGGAGTGTGTTTTTCCTCTGTAACGGTTTGCTCGCGGCCGGCCTGACGCTCTGGGCGCCGCTGAGCTGGTGGATGTTGTACACCGGCCTGATTTCCTACGGATTGATGGGCCTGCTGTTTGCCATTGAATGGCTCATACGACAACGGGTAAGAGGCCACCCATGAATTGGATAAAACTTGAGCAACTGGTGCTCAAGGCTCAGCCGGAACGTACTGTGACGGCCGAACCGGCGCTGAATCATGCACAGCTGTGCGCGCAGGCCCTGAGCCTGGCCGCCGGCCTGCAAGCCCAGGGTGCACGACGCATTGCCGTGCATCTTGAAGACGCCGCCGACCTGGCGATTGCGCTGCTTGGCGCCTGGCGTGCTGGGGTCAGCGTGCTGCTGCCTGCCGACTTGCAAGCCCAGACACGCCAGCGCTGGTCGAGTGAAGTCGATGTGTGGCTGACCGATCAGGCCGATGACGCGCACCTGAGCGATTACCGGCATTCGCCACTGAGTGCCGCTGCGTTGGATCTGGATCGCTGTCAGCTGAGCCTGTGCACCTCCGGCTCGAGTGGCGAACCCAAGCGCATCGACAAAACCCTGCGTCAACTGGCCAATGAAGTCGAAGCGCTGGAGCATCTGTGGGGCGCTGATCTGGGTAAAGCCTGCATCATCGGCAGTGTCGCCACCCAGCACATCTACGGTCTGCTGTTTCGGGTGCTGTGGCCGCTGTGCGCCGGGCGATCGTTCATGCGCAAGCAACTGGCCTTCCCGGAAGATTTACAGCGCGCCAGCCGCGAACACCCGGCCTTCGCCTGGGTCGCCAGTCCCGCGTTGCTCAAGCGCATGGGCGACAACCTCGACTGGCCGGCCTTGAGCGCGGTGCGTCGAGTGTTTTCTTCTGGCGGCGCGTTGCCGGCCGAGGCCGCGCAAAGCCTTCAGCAACGCCTGCAGCAATGGCCGACGGAAATCTTCGGCAGTTCGGAAACCGGCGGCATCGCCTGGCGTCAGGGCCAAGCGCTGTGGCAGCCCTTTGCCGATGTTGCGCTGAGCCAGGACAGTGACGGCGCGTTGCTCATCGCCTCATCGTACTTGCCGCCCGGCCATCTCGAACACACCGCGGATGCCGCCCGGATCGCTGCCGACGGCCGCTTCGAATTGCTGGGACGGCTGGACCGGATCGTCAAACTGGAAGAAAAACGCATCTCGCTACCGATGCTGGAAAAGGCGTTGATGGACCACGACTGGGTCGCCGAAGCGCGCCTTGGCGTGGTTCAGGAAAACCGCGCTTCGCTGGGTGCGCTGCTGGTGCTGAGCGAACAGGGTCTGCATGCCTTGCGCAATCAGGGACGACGCACCCTCACTCAGGAGTTGCGTCAGCACCTGAGCCAGCATTGCGAAGCCTTGGCCTTGCCACGACGCTGGCGCCTGCTGCGACAACTGCCGCTGAACGCCCAGGGCAAACTGCCTCAGGCCGACGTGGAAGCCTTGCTGTTGGCGCCGCGCCCAAAGGCGCCGGAAGTGCTGGAGCAGGTCGAAGTCGATGGCGAGTGGAGCCTGCAACTGGCGGTGCCGCCGGACCTGGCCTACTTCAGCGGCCACTTCCCCCAGGCGCCGGTTTTACCTGGTGTGGTGCAAGTGGAATGGGCACTGACGCTGGGCCAGCAATTGATGGACCTGCCGGCCACATTCGCCGGCATGGAAGTGCTGAAATTCCAGCAATTGGTGCGCCCGGGCGATGAAGTCCAGTTGCACCTGCGCTTCGACCCGGTACGCAGCAAGTTGTATTTCGCCTATCGCAATGAGACCGCCACCTGTTCCAGCGGGCGGATTTTGCTGGAGGCGGCGCATGCATAACGTTGGTGAGTGCCGCGCACTCAATCGCGAGCAGGCTCGCTCCCACATTGGTTCTGTGCTCGACACAGATTGTGCGTCTGGCCGCGATTTAGTGTGGGAGCGAGCCTGCTCGCGATGCCGGCGCCTCGGTCTTTCAGGCGAAACCCAAGATGCATAGCCCCTGCGCCGTGATCCCCGTCTACAACCACGAAACAGCCATCACCACGGTAGTCGATGCGCTCGTTGCCTGCGGCCTGCCGTGCATTCTGGTGGACGATGCCAGCGATCAGTCCTGCGCAAAGGTGCTCGATCAACTGGCCCAGCGCGAGATGGTTTACCTGATCCGCCTGGCCGCCAACCAGGGCAAGGGCGCTGCGGTCATGACCGGTTTGCGCGAAGCCTCGCGCCTGGGCTTCAGCCACGCCTTGCAAGTGGACGCCGATGGCCAGCACGATCTGCAAGACGTCGCGACGTTCATTGAACAGTCACGCGCGCACCCCGACGCCGTGATCTGCGGTTATCCGCGATACGACGCCAGCGTGCCGAAAGGTCGTTTGTACGCCCGCTACCTGACGCACGTGATGGTCTGGATCAACACCCTGTCGTTGCAGATTCGCGATTCCATGTGCGGCTTCCGCGTCTACCCGCTGCCACCGACCCTGGCACTGATCGAGTCGGCGAAGATCGGCAAGCGCATGGACTTCGACTCGGACATTCTGGTGCGACTGGCCTGGCGCAATCAGCCGATGCAGTGGCTGCAAACCAGGGTTCACTACCCGCTGGACGGCGTCTCGCATTTCCGTATGTTCCACGACAATGTGCTGATCTCGAGCATGCACACGCGGTTGTTCTTCGGCATGTTGCTGCGGGCCCCGGTGATCCTCTGGCGACGGTGGCGAGCATGAGCATCAACGCAGATAAAGAACACTGGGCCGACCGCCAGGAGCGCGGCAGCTTCTGGCTGATGAAGATCACTGCATTCGGCGCCAAAGTGCTCGGACGCAGGCTGCTGAGCCCGCTGTTGTACGGCATCGTTCTGTACTTTTTCCTGTTCGGTCGCAGCGCCCGCCACAGCGCCTGGCAATACCAGCAACGCCTCGCCGACTGGAGCGGCCGCAACGAATTGCGCACGACCCATTGGCGAGTGTTCGGTCAGTTCATGGCCTTCGCCGACTCGATGCTCGACAAGCTCGACGTGTGGAACGGCAAGCTGAGCATCGACCAGATCGAAATAATCGACCCGGCGCTGCTGCGTCATCAGCTGCGCGGCACCCGCGGGCAGATGCTGGTGGGCGCGCATTTGGGCAACCTCGAAGTCTGCCGTGCGTTGGCGGAAATCGGCGAGAAAGTCACGATGAACGTGCTGGTGCACACCAAGCACGCCGAGCAGTTCAACCGTTTGCTGGGCGAGGCCGGGGCAACCAATCTGCGACTGATTCAAGTCAGCGAGCTGGACCCGATCATCATGCTGCAACTCCATGAACGCCTTGAGCGCGGCGAGTGGCTGGCCATTGCCGGCGACCGCGTGCCGCTGCACGGCGGGCGCAGTGTGACGGTGGACTTCCTCGGCCATCAGGCCGCATTCCCGCAAGGCCCGTGGTTGCTGGCCGGTCTGCTGAAATGCCCGGTCAATTTGTTGCTGTGCCTGAAGAAGCCAACAGGCGACTATCGACTGACCCTCGAGCCGTTCGCCGAAACCATCGTGTGGAAACGCAGCGACCGCGAGCAGGTCATTCATCAGTGGGCTTCCCGCTACGCCGAGCGCTTGGGTCACTATTGCCTGCAAGCGCCCCAACAATGGTTCAACTTTTACCCTTTCTGGAAGACCGATGACGACGCCAACGCTTGAGCCGGTAACCTTCGGCGAACTCCCTTTGCGCATCGAAGATGTGCTGGCCCTGGCCAACCGCCAGGTGCCGACGCAGCTGCAGGGCGACCCCGCGTACCGCGAGCGCATTGCCAAAGGCGCGCGATTCCTCGACTCTCTGCTGGACAAGGAAGGCGTGATCTACGGCGTGACCACTGGCTACGGCGACTCCTGCGTGGTTGCGGTGCCACTGCATCACGTCGAGGCGCTGCCCCGTCATCTGTATACGTTCCACGGCTGCGGCCTGGGCAAACTGCTCGACGCCCAAGCCACGCGTGCGGTGCTGGCGGCGCGGTTGCAGTCGCTGTGCCACGGCGTATCCGGGGTGCGCGTGGAGCTGCTGGAGCGCCTGCAAGCCTTCCTTGAACACGACATTCTGCCGCTGATCCCGGAAGAAGGTTCGGTGGGCGCCAGCGGTGATCTCACACCACTGTCCTACGTCGCTGCGACCTTGTCCGGCGAGCGCGAAGTGATGTTCCGTGGCGAACGCCGACACGCTGCCGATGTGCACCGCGAACTGGGTTGGGAACCGCTGGTGCTGCGTCCGAAAGAAGCCCTGGCGTTGATGAACGGCACCGCCGTGATGACCGGCCTTGCTTGCCTGGCCTACGCCCGCGCCGATTACCTGTTGCAACTGGCCACGCGCATCACCGCGCTGAACGTGGTCGCATTGCAAGGCAACCCGGAGCACTTCGACGAGCGCCTGTTCGCCGCCAAACCCCATCCAGGGCAAATGCAAGTGGCCGCATGGCTGCGCAAGGATCTGGCGATCGACGCGCCGACCGCGCCGCTGCATCGGCTGCAAGACCGCTATTCCCTGCGTTGCGCGCCGCACGTGCTCGGCGTTCTGGCCGACAGCCTGAACTGGCTGCGCTCGTTCATCGAGATCGAACTCAACAGCGCCAACGACAACCCGATCATCGACGCCGAAGCCGAGCGCGTACTGCACGGCGGCCACTTCTACGGCGGCCATATCGCCTTCGCCATGGACAGCCTGAAGAACCTGGTGGCCAACGTCGCCGACTTGCTCGACCGTCAACTCGCACTGCTGGTGGACGAGCGTTACAACCACGGCCTGCCGAGCAACCTGTCTGGCGCCACCGCCGACCGCGCGATGCTCAACCACGGCTTCAAGGCGGTGCAGATCGGCACCAGCGCCTGGACCGCCGAAGCGCTGAAAAACACCATGCCGGCCAGCGTCTTCTCGCGCTCCACCGAATGCCACAACCAGGACAAAGTGAGCATGGGCACCATCGCCGCCCGCGACGCCATCCGCGTGCTGGAGCTGACCGAACAGGTCGCCGCCGCCACCCTGCTGGCCGCCAACCAGGGCGTCTGGCTGCGCAGCAAGGCCGAGGACGCGCGCCCATTGCCGCCGGCCCTGGCCGCCATGCATGAAGAGTTGGGCAAGGACTTCCCGCCGGTCATCGAAGACCGTGCCCTGGAAGGCGAATTGCGCCTGTGCCTGCAACGTATTGCCGATCAACACTGGAGGCTGCATGCGTAGCAAGGGAGTGCTTCACACCGATACGGAAATCCTCGTGCCGTTCTTTGACGTCGACACCATGAACGTCGTCTGGCACGGCCACTACGTCAAATACCTGGAAGTCGCTCGCTGCGCACTGCTGGACAAGATCGGCCACAACTACACCGCCATGGTCGAGTCGGGTTACGCCTGGCCGGTGATCGACCTGCAATTACGCTACGTGCGCGGCGCGGTGTTCGGTCAGAAGCTGAACGTGCGCGCCAATCTGGTGGAGTGGGAGAACCGTCTGAAGATCAACTACCTGATCAGCGACCTGGAAACCGGAGAACGCTTGACCCGCGCCAGTTCCGTACAGGTCGCCGTCGACATGACCAGCCGGGAAATGCAATTGGCCTCGCCGAAGGTCTTCACCGAAGCGGTTGAAAGGATGCTCGCATGACCCTGCTGAAAACCCTCTGTAGCAGCTGGCGAAGCCTGCGTTCGATTGCGCAGCAATCGCCCAGCGTTTCTCCTGATGCACCACAAGCGCAGGTTTTACGACGGCTTCGCCGCCGAACGCAGCCTCGCGGGCTCGGCAGCTGCTACCTGTTCGTGATGGTGCTGGGTTTTTCTTCGTTGGCGCAGGCTTTCGACTTGCAACAGCTCAGCGATCAACTGGCCAAACCCGACGTCATCCACGGTAACTTCATTCAGGAAAAGCACCTGCGCGCCCTGCCCCAGCCGCTGACCAGCAAGGGCACTTTCGTCCTCGCGAAAAATCACGGCCTGCTCTGGCTGCTGAAAACCCCGCTGCAACAGGATTACCGCATCACCACCAAAGGCATTGCCCGGCGTGACGCCAGCGGTTGGCAAATGTTGCCGAGCAAGAGCGCCGGTGCCGAGCAGAACCGCTTGTTCCTCGCGGTGCTGCAAGGTGACAGCAGCGGGCTGCAACGGGATTTCGAGCTATCCCTGAGCGGCGACGCACAGAACTGGAAGCTGATCCTGACCCCGCGCTCGATGTTGCTCAAACAGGTGTTCAACCAGATCAACATCACTGGCGGTGAACTGGTGCACAGCATCGAACTGCTCGAAACCCAGGGCGACAGTACCCTGTTGCGCATGCAGGACAGCACTGGCGCCCAACCCTTGAGCGATGCGGAGCAACATGACTTTGCCGAGTGAACGGATGCTCCCACGGCTGTTTCTGATCCTGCTGCTGGCGGTGCTCGCGCTCGCCGGTTGGCAATGGCGCGACGGTGCACCGCTGTCGGCCAACCTGATGGAACTGGTGCCGGGCACGGCGCCGGACGCGCTGGAACTTCGCGCCGAACAACGCATGCAAGAGCCGCTGAACCGCGAAATGCTGGTGCTGGTCGGCCACAAGGATCGCCCGCAAGCCATCGCCATGGCCCAGAAGCTGGGCGAGCAATGGCAAGCCAGCGGCCTGTTTGAAAAGGTCCAGTGGAACCTGCAAGCCGACTTGCCGGCGCTACGCAAACAATTGCTGCAAGGCCGATTGGCGATGCTCTCGGCGGCGGATCGGCAGCAGCTGATCGAGCATCCCGACACGTTTATCCAGCAACGGGTGCAAGCCCTGTTCGACCCCTTCACCGGCTTCAGCCTGGTGCCGAGCCAGGATGACTGGCTGGGCCTGACCGGACGCATCCAGAACAGCCAGCCACAACACGGCTCGGTGCAACTGGACATCGGCAGCGGTGCGCTGGTCGCCGATGCCGACGGCAAGAGCTGGGTGTTGCTGCGGGCGCGCACCACCGGCAATGCCTTCGACATGAACCTGCCGCTGCAAGTGGCCGATCTGCTCAAGCACAGCCGCGAAGAGGCCGGCAAGACCGACGTGCAACTGCTTGCCGCCAGCGGTTTGCTCTACGCAGCCGCCGGTCAACAACAGGCCACCCGGGAAATGACCTGGGTCGGTGGCGGTGCCACCGTCGGGATTCTGTTGCTGTTGCTGCTGGCCTTTCGGCGTTGGCGGGTATTGCTGGCGTTCGTCCCGGTGTTGGTGGGCATGCTCTTCGGCGCGGTCGCCTGCGTGGCGATGTTCGGCCATATGCACGTGATGACCCTGGTGCTCGGCTCCAGCCTGATCGGCGTGGCGGTCGATTACCCGCTGCACTACCTGTCCAAGAGCTGGAGCCTGAAGCCTTGGCACAGTTGGCCCGCCCTGCGCCTGACCTTGCCCGGCCTGACGCTGAGCCTGATCACCAGTTGCATCGGCTACCTGGCCCTGGCCTGGACACCGTTCCCGGCGCTGACCCAGATTGCCGTGTTCTCCGCCGCCGGTCTGCTCGGCGCATACCTGTCGGCGGTGTGCCTGCTGCCGGCGCTGCTCAAGGGGGCGAACCTGCGCCCAGCGCAGTGGCCGCTTCGGGTGTCCGAATTTTTGCTGGATCGTCGTGAGGCGCTGCTCAAAATCGCGCGCACGCCGGTGTTGCTGGCACTGCTGATCGCCTTCTGCGTGGGGGGGCTGTTGCAACTCGACAGCAAAAACGATATACGCCAGTGGGTCGGTGCACCACAGCAATTGACCGACGAGGCCCAGACCATTGCGCGCATCACCGGCTATCAACCCACCAGCCAGTTCTTCCTGGTGCGCGGAGCCAATCAGCAAGAGCTGCTCGAACGCCAAGCGGCGTTGAGCGAGCGGCTGGATCAGTTGGTCAATCTGGGAAAACTCCAGGGCTATCTGTCACTGAATCAACTGGTCAGCCAACCGAGCGAGCAACGGCAGGTGCGCGAGGCGTTGAACAAGCTGCCGCAGTTCTGGCAACCATTGCTTGACCTCGGCGTGCCGATCAAAGCACTGCAAGCCGAACTGGCAACGTTGCAGGCACTGCCTGCCGAAGACATCGACGCTGCATTGGTCGGTCCCTTGGCGGAACCCTATCGCACGCTGTGGCTGGGCCCGACCGATGACGGCGTGGCGGCGATGGTCAGCCTGCAAGGTATGAACACCCCGTCCCTGCTACGGGTGCAGGCGGCGGATTTGCAGGGTGTGGAACTGGTGGACCGTCTGGGTGAGTTGAACACAGTCTTCGCCGACACCCAGATCAGTGCCGCTGAACTGAAACTCGCCTCTTGTGTGCTGATCGTGCTGGTGTTGATTCTGCCGTTCGGCCTCGGCGGCGCGCTGCGGATTGTCGCCCTGCCGCTGCTGGCCGCGCTGTGCAGCCTGGCCAGCCTCGGGTGGCTGGGGCAGCCGCTGACGCTGTTCAGCCTGTTCGGCCTGCTGCTGGTGACGGCCATCAGCGTCGACTACGCGATCCTCATGCGCGAGCAGGTCGGCGGCGCCGCCGTGAGCCTGCTGGGCACCTTGCTGGCGGCGCTGACCACCTGGCTGTCGTTCGGTCTGCTGGCGGTGTCCAGCACGCCGGCGGTGAGCAATTTCGGTCTGTCGGTGAGCCTGGGCCTGGCCTTCAGCTTCCTGCTGGCGCCGTGGGCCGGACGACAAGTCCACCCGGCCACGGTCGCGGAGCCCGCAGCATGATGGTCGCTCTGTTCTGGGCAATGGCCCTGGCGCTGTTTGCCGTGGCCACTCGCGTCGGTCGCCACTTCAGCTTGATCCCGATCGTCAGCCAGTTGTTGCTGGCAACCATCGGTTTGCCACTGCTGATGTACTTCTGGATCGAACCCCAGTGGCAATTGAGCGGCGCTGCGCTGGTCGCACCGATCTGGCTGAAAAACCTCTACAGCCTGAGTTTCGCGCTGTTGTTGGGCTACATCCTCAGCGATGTGATCGACCTGCAACTGGATCGCCAGAGCCTGAAAATAGCCCTGCCGAGTTTCTGCATTCCGTTTGCCTGCGGGCTCGCGACAGCGGTCTGGCTACTGCCGCCGCAGCCGTGGATCAGTTCTCTGGCGGTGGGCCTGTTGTTCGCCATTACCGCGATTCCGGTGTTGTATCTGTACCTGCGGCATATCGGTTACCCGCCCGCCGCCACCCGGAGACTGGTGCAGACCGCGATCCTCATCGACCTCACCTGCTGGACCCTTTTCGCCATCGCCCAGGGCAGCCTGCACCTGAGCAGCCTGCTGTTGCCGCTGGCCGGCGCCTGCGTGCCATTGCTGCTGCGGGTATCCGGTTTGCGCCGACCACGGGTCTACAGCGGATGTTTCTTCGCCCTGCTGGTGGTGGCCGAACACTACAAGCTCAATGCGCTGATTTTCGGCATTGGTTACCTGCTCTGCATGGCCGTGCTCAAAGTGCCGTTGGTGCTGCCGTTGCCGGCGGCCTGGATGAATCGCATGCAGACGTACATTGCGATCCCGCTGATCCTCACGTTCGGCATCGTGCAGATCAACGTCCACAGCGCCATGGACAGCCTGAGCTGGGCGCAACTGAGCGCCCTGCTGCTGTTCCCGATTGCCAGTAAACTGCTGGGCAACTGGCTGGGTCTCGGCTGGGCCGGCGCCTCGTTTGCCGGCGCCAGTCGATGGCGCGAAAGTGTTCTGCTGAATATTCGCGGCTTGAGTGAGATCGTCTTTCTCAACCTGCTGCTGCAACAACAGCTCATCAGCCCGCCGTTGTACTTTGCGCTAATGCTGATGGGCCTGATCGCGACACTGCTGCCGGCATTGGTCGGCATGCACCGAATCCCCTTGAAAGCTGCCGTCCCGGCAAGGAGCCCCCATGCCAACCGTTGAAATGGAACGTCGTCAGGTAGTGATCATCGGTGCCGGTCCTTCGGGCGCCATCGCCGCCGCGCTGCTCAAGCGCAAGGGTCACGATGTACTGGTGATCGAGCGCCAGTATTTCCCACGGTTCTCCATCGGCGAAAGTCTGTTGTCGCACTGCCTGGATTTCGTCGAAGAAGCGGGCATGCTCGATGCCGTCAACGCCGCCGGTTTCCAGCTGAAAAACGGTGCAGCGTTTGCCTGGGGCGAGCGCTATAGCGCTTTCGATTTCGGCGACACGTTCAGCCACGGCAAGCCGACCACCTTCCAGGTCCAGCGCGCCGACTTCGACAAGCTGCTGGCCGATCAGGCCGCACTGCAGGGCGTCGAAATCCGCTACGGCGAAGCGATCGTCAGCGTCGATTTCAGCCTGCCGAAACCGCAGCTCGATGTGCTTCGCGAAGACGGCAGCCAGTACCGCGTCGAAGCCGGCTTCGTGCTTGATGCAAGCGGTTACGGTCGTGTCCTGCCGCGCTTGCTCGACCTTGAAGCACCGTCGAATTTTCCGGTGCGCCAAGCGGTGTTCACTCACATCGAAGACCATATCGACAGCCCGACATTCGAACGGGAAAAGATCCTCATCACCACCCACCCGACCCAGCGCGATGTCTGGTTCTGGACCATCCCGTTCAGCAACGGCCGTTGCTCGGTGGGCGTGGTCGCGGCAGCCGAACACTACGAAGGCCGCATGGAGAATCTGGACGAGTGCCTGCGTGGGTTTATCGCTGAAACCCCAAGCCTGGCCGGCGTGCTGAATAACGCGGTGTGGGATACGCCGGCGCGCACCATCGGCGGCTACTCGGCCAACGTCAAAACCCTTCACGGGCCGGGCTTTGCGCTGCTGGGCAACGCGGCGGAATTCCTCGACCCGGTGTTCTCCTCCGGCGTGACCATCGCCATGCGCTCGGCCAGCATGGCCGCCAGTGTTCTGCACCGGCAGCTGCAAGGCGAAAGCGTCGATTGGCAGACAGAGTTCGCCGAGCCGCTCAAACGCGGGGTCGACACCTTCCGTTGCTACGTCGAAGGCTGGTACGCCGGGACTTTCCAGGACGTGATTTATCATGAGGGCGGCTCCCCGGATATTCGCCGCATGATCTGCTCGATCCTGGCCGGTTATGCCTGGGACGAACGCAACCCGTTCGTCAGCGAAGCCAAACGCCGGCTGCGCACGCTCTCGGAAATCTGCGCGAGTGATGCGCCTTGAGCTACCTGAGCGAGAACTACGTCGAAGAAACCCGGTTTGGTTTCTGGTTCCTGCGCAGCCATACCTGGCAGCACCACGTGTTGCGCGTCGCCATCAACGATTTGCGCGGCCTGTTCAGCGAAACGCTGCCAGAGCACTCGGTGCTGCTGGATGCCGGTTGCGGTCAAGGCAAGTCGTTTCAGTACCTGCGCCAGACCTTTGCGCCCCAGCGCCTGATCGGCGTAGACGCCGACCCGCACAGCCTCGACCTGAGCAGCGAAGAAGCGGCCCGTCAGGGCATGGACGTGGAACTGATCGGCAGCGACTGCGCGAGCATCAACGTGCCGGACGCCAGCGTCGACCTGCTGTTCTGCCACCAGACCTTTCATCATCTGGTGGAGCAGGACAAAGCGCTTGCCGAGTTCTATCGCGTGCTCAAGCCGGGCGGTTATCTGCTGTTCGCCGAATCCACCGAGGCTTACATTGATACCTGGGTGATTCGCTGGCTGTTCCGCCATCCGATGCACGTGCAGAAGAGCGCCGCCGAGTATCTGGACATGATTCGTCGACAGGGTTTCGAATTCGGTCCGCAAAACGTGTCTTATCCGTACTTGTGGTGGAGTCGCGCCAAGGATTTCGGCCTGCTTGAACGCTGGGGTCTGCGCCAGCCAAAACCCGTTGGCCAACGGGAAGAAACCCTGGTCAATGTGGTTGCGCGCAAGCCGCTTGAAGGTGCTGTGTGATGTTCATTGTCAGTCGCTCAAAGTGCGCAACCTGTGGGAGCGAGCCTGCTCGCGATAGCGGTGTGTCAGTAAACATAAATGTCGAATGCATTGCCGTCATCGCGAGCAGGCTCTCTCCCACAGGGATAGCCAACAGTCTGCGATTTCTGCTACTCGGCGCTGTCCTGTTGCTGAGCGCCTGTGCCAGCCGGGCACCGCTGCCCGAGCAAACCCCGAGCCTGTCGTTGCCGCTGCAGTTGCACATCCAGCGCCTGACGGCTGACCAGCGCCAGGACTGGGTGCTGGTGATCCAGCGCGAAGGCCCTGGCATTCGCTGGTCGATGATGGACTTGCTGGGCATTCCCCAGGCCCGTCAAAAACTGATCGATGGCGAGTGGCGGGCCGATGGTCTTCTGCCGCCCAACCCGGAGGCCCGGGAGCTGTTTGCCGCGTTGCTGTTTGCGCTGACGCCCAAAGATGAACTGTCGGGCAACTACCCGACCGCCTGGCAACATGGCGCGCAACGATCCCTGCCATCGCGCTGGGAAGTCCGTTACTCACAACCCATGAGCTTTGAATTGAACCTGCCCAAAGGTCCGACGTATCAAGTCTCGCCCCTCACCGGTGAGACGCCATGACCGCCTACCTCAACGCCCTCGGGGTGATTTGCGCCCTGGGCCGCGACAAACACGAAGTCGCGCGCAATCTGTTTGCCGGCGATTGCTCCGGCATGCGCAGCGAGACCGGCTGGGTGCCGGAGCGGTCCTTGCCGGTGGCGGCGGTTCGCGGCGAACTGACGCCGATTCCAGCGGAACTGGCGAAGCAAAGCAGCCGAAACAATCAATTGCTGCTGGAAGCCGCGCTGCAAATCCGCAACGACATCGACCAAGCGATCCAGACCTACGGCCGCGACCGTATCGGCGTGATCCTGGGCACCAGCACTTCTGGCATCGACGAAGCCAGTAAGGGCCTGGCCCATTACATCCGTGAGCAGCAGTTCCCGGCCGATTACGACTATCAACAACAGGAACTCGGCGCGCCGGCGAATTTCCTCGCCGACTGGCTGCAATTGAGCGGCCCGGCCTATGTGATTTCCACGGCCTGCACCTCCAGCGCCCGCGCACTGATGAGCGCCCAGCGCCTGTTGGATCTGAGCCTGTGCGACGCGGTGTTGTGCGGCGGGGTCGACAGCCTGTGCAAACTGACCCTCAATGGGTTCTCGGCGCTGGAAGCGGTATCCGAGCAACGCTGCAATCCGTTCTCGGTGAACCGTAACGGCATCAACATCGGCGAAGCGGCCGTGCTGTTCTTGATGAGCAAAAGTACCCGCGACAGCCAGCCGATTGCCCTGCTGGGCAGCGGCGCCAGTTCCGATGCGCACCACATTTCCGCACCGGAGCCGACCGGCCGAGGGGCCTTGCAAGCGATGCGCAAAGCCTTGAGTCGCGCGGGCCTGCAACCTGAGCAAATCGATTACCTGAACCTGCACGGCACGGCCACCCAACACAACGACGCCATGGAAAGCCTGGCGGTGACGGCGCTGTTCCCGGCCGGTGTACCCTGCTCCTCGACCAAACCGATGACCGGCCACACCCTCGGCGCTGCCGGCGCCCTGGAAGCTGCGTTCTGCTGGTTGAGCCTGAGTGCCGGCAATCACCAACACGCTCTGCCGCCGCACATCTGGGACGGCCAGTCCGATCCGGAGCTGCCGGCCCTGAATTGGGTGACCCCGGCCGATCGCCTGGCGTCCATTGCACCTCGCTACCTGATGAGCAATTCCTTTGCCTTCGGTGGCAATAACGTCAGCCTGATTATCGGAGACGCCCCATGATTGACTGGCCGCTCGCCGAACTGCTGCCTCACGCCGGCGACATGATCCTCATCGATCAGATCCTGGCGTTCGATGACGAGCAGATTCACACCCGTCTTACCGTCAAGCCCGGCGGCCTGTTCAATCGTCCCGACGGCAGCCTGCCGGCCTGGGTCGGCATCGAACTGATGGCCCAGAGTGTGGCCGCCTACGCCGGTTGCCATGCGCGCCAGCGGGGCGATGCAGTGGCGCTGGGTTTCCTGCTCGGCACCCGTAAATTCGAATGCAACGTCGAACATTTCCCCGCTGGCACCGAGCTGACCATCCACGGGATTCGCTCGCTGGAAGACGACAACGGCATGGGCGTGTTCGAATGTCACATCAATGCCTCCGGCATTCACGCCACCGCTCGCCTGAACGTGTTCCGTCCGCCTCAGGCGGCTCAATATCTTCATGAAACCCCAGGAGTCCAGTCATGACTGAACCCGTACTGGTCACCGGTTCCAGCCGTGGCATCGGCCGCGCTATCGCGTTGCGTCTGGCCCAGGCCGGGCATGACATCGTGCTGCATTGCCGCAGCGGCGTGGCAGACGCCATCGCGGTGAAGGCCGAAGTCGAGGCCCTGGGGCGCAACGCACGCGTCCTGCAATTCGACGTGTCCGACCGCGCCCACTGCAAAACGGTTCTCGAAGCCGACGTGGAAACCCACGGCGCCTATTACGGCGTGGTGCTGAATGCCGGCCTGACACGCGACGGTGCTTTTCCGGCCCTGAGCGAGGATGATTGGGATGTGGTGATGCGCACCAACCTCGATGGTTTCTATAACGTGCTGCACCCGGTGATGATGCCGATGATCCGTCGTCGCGCCGCCGGGCGGATTGTCTGCATCACCTCGGTGTCGGGGTTGATCGGCAATCGCGGGCAGGTCAACTACAGCGCTTCCAAGGCCGGCTTGATCGGTGCGGCGAAGGCGTTGGCGATCGAACTGGGCAAGCGCAAAATCACCGTCAACTGTGTCGCACCCGGCCTGATCGACACCGCGATGCTCGATGAAAACGTGCCGGTGGAAGAACTGATAAAAATGATCCCCGCACAACGCATGGGCACCCCGGAAGAGGTGGCCGGCGCGGTGAATTTCCTGATGTCGGCGGAAGCGTCGTACATCACCCGGCAGGTTCTGGCCGTCAACGGAGGCCTGTGTTGATGAAGCGCGTCGTCGTCACCGGCATGGCCGGCATCACCTCACTGGGCAGCGATTGGGACACCATCGCCGCCAACTTCGCGGCCAACCGCAGCGGCATCCGGCGGATGGACGAGTGGGATCGCTTCACCGAACTCAACACGCGCCTGGCCGGCCCCATCGATGACTTCAAGGTGCCGGGCCACTGGACCCGCAAGCAACTGCGCAGCATGGGCCGTGTATCGCGCCTGGCCGTCGGCGCGGCAGAACAGGCATTGGCCGATGCCGGGCTGCTGGGTGACGAATCGATCAAGGACGGGCGCATGGGCGTCTCCTGTGGCTCGTCCACCGGCAGCACCGACGAGATCAAGGCGTTCGGCAACATGCTGCTCAACTCGGTGGCCGAAGGCCTCAACGCCAACTCCTACGTGCGCATGATGCCGCACACCACGGCGGCGAACATCAGCATCTTCTTCGGCCTCACCGGCCGGCTGATCCCGACGTCCAGCGCCTGCACCAGCGGCAGCCAGGGCATCGGCTATGCCTATGAGTCGATCAAGTTCGGTCGCCTGCCATTGATGCTCGCCGGCGGCGCCGAAGAGCTGTGCCCGACCGAAGCCATGGTGTTCGACGCGCTCTACGCCACCAGCCTGAAAAACGACGCGCCGCAGACTTCCCCACGCCCCTACGACAGCGGCCGCGATGGTCTGGTAATCGGTGAAGGCGGCGGCATCCTGGTGCTCGAAGAACTCGAACACGCCTTGGCTCGTGGTGCGCACATCCATGCCGAACTGGTCGGTTTCGGCAGCAATGCCGACGGCCAGCACGCCACCCGTCCAGAACAGGCCACCATGCGCCGGGCCATGGAGCTGGCTCTGGAAGACGCCGGGTTGCAACCATCGGACATTGGCTATGTGAATGGTCACGGCACCGCGACTGAACAAGGCGACATTGCCGAAACACTGGCAACGAGCGCGTTGTTCGGCGAGCACATGCCGATCAGCTCGCAGAAGAGTTTCCTTGGCCACACCCTGGGAGCCTGCGGTGCGCTGGAGTCCTGGTTCAGCATCGAAATGATGAACCGCGACCTGTATGTACACACCTTGAACCTCGACGAGGTCGATCCGCACTGCGGCAAGCTGGATTACCTGCGCGGTGAGTTCCGGCAGATGAGCAATCAGTACGTGATGAATAACAACTTTGCGTTTGGTGGGGTTAATACGTCGCTGATCTTTAGGCGTTGGTCGTAAGACATATCATGATCAAAAGATCGCAGCCTTCGGCAGCTCCTACAGGTGTACACCGTCTTCTGTAGGAGCTGCCGAAGGCTGCGATCTTTTCTAACGTGCGCTGCGGTTAGGAGGGTGGATCGAGGTTGTCCAGCACGCGATTCACCGCCAATTCTCCCAACATGATCGACTGCTGAATCCCCAGCAGGGTGTTGCTTTGCGATCCTTCCAGATACCTCGCGAAATCGCTCGCCATGACGTTGGCTGATGCCAGGGATTCACAGGCGTATTCCAGCAGGGTGTGGTTGTCGATATCGGGGTTGATGAGGAAGATTTTGCTTGGTTGGCGTGGAGCGTAAGCGTACGGATCGGTGTCCGGTGGGTTTGTTGTATTAGTCATATTTCGGCTTCCTTGTAAGAGGAGCCACCGAGTTGCTACTAATCAAAAGGGTGGCAGCTGTGCGCAGGTTAGTAGACCGGGGAAGCGCGAAGCCGGCGCGCCCGAAGGCGCCCTGCGCACTGCTGCCATCAAGCGCAGGTATCGAAGTACCTGACTGTATGGAACGCAAATACGCTTCGCAAAACCACGGGCTACTAAACCCGATCACTGGAAATCAGTGATGCGAACCAAAGTACCGATGGCCCCCAAAGCGCACAAGCCGGCGGATTCTGGAATAGTTGTAGGCAATGCCGCAAGGCGCTGTAGCCTGCTCAAGGCAGTTCGGAAATGTCCTACGCCATTCAGCGAAGCGTCCGCTCGCTATGGCGTCGGTAGCTGCTCCTTTTTTGGTGAGCTTGCGGACGCTTTCGCGAGCAGGCTCGCTCCCACAGGGATCTGCCGCGTGAACACGATTTTTGTTCCACCACTCGTCCACTGTGGGAGCGAGCCTGCTCGCGATTGACTGCGCAGCAGTCACGGCTCCAAAGGCTCAACCTTACGCGTCAGCAACTCCACAAACGCCTTGGCCATCGGCGACTTCTGATCCTTGCGCTGCACCAGCCACACGGCCGAAATCGCCTCAGGATCGAGCAGAGGCCGATAGACCACCCCATCAATGCGCATCCGCTGATAAGACGCCGGCAGCACCGACACTCCCAGCCCCGCTGCCACCAACCCGATAATCGTCATCGCTTCGCCCGCCTCCTGCGCAAAGTGCGGACTGAAACCGGCATCCCGGGCCAGGCTGAGCAATTGTGCATACAGACCACTGCCATAACTGCGCGGGAAAAACACAAACGGTTCGAGCGCCAATGCCGACAGGAACAAACCCTCTTCACTGTCCTTGACCAACGGATGCTTGGAGCTGAGCACCGCCACCAGCGGTTCACGCATCAGTTCGACCACACTGAGCGAGTCGGGTAATCCCAACGGCCGCATGATCCCGACTTCAATCGACTCATCCACCAGCGCATCGGCCACCTGGGTGCTGCTCATTTCCCGCAGGTTCAAGTGCACTGCCGGGAATCGCTGACGAAACGAAAAAATCGCCTGTGGAATGGTGGAGTTGAACGGTGCCGACGAAGTGAAGCCAATCTTCAGCTCGCCCAATTCCCCCAACTGCGCACGCCGCGCCACATCCGCCGCTTTATCAACCTGCGCCAGCACCAACCGAGCCTCTTCCAGAAACAATCGGCCGGCCTCACTCAGCTCGACCCGACGATTGGTCCGTTCGAACAACCGCGCGCCCACCTCCTGCTCCAACGCCTGAATCTGCTGGCTCAGCGGCGGTTGGGAGATGCCGAGCACCTGAGCGGCGCGGCCGAAGTGCAGTTCTTCGGCGACGGCGATGAAGTAGCGCAGGTGACGCAATTCCATGAAAACTCCATTAGGTCGTAAAACCTCTCAAACAGGTCGAACAATATATTGGATTGAATCATTAGGCAGCTATATGCTTTTTCCATTGCCTGACCGGCTGCGCCCTCCGAGGTCCGAAAGTGAAAACTGCTGTCGCCCCACTCGCCCATGAAGTTCCGCCCGCTGCGCTGGACGACGTCGTGGCCGAATTGAAAGAGATCTACATCGAAAAAGGCACGCCGGCGTTCATGCGCACGGTACTGGCGCTGTTCTCCGGCGGTTTCGCCACCTTCGCCCTGCTCTACTGCGTGCAGCCGATGATGCCGCTGTTGTCCCACGAGTTTTCCATCAATGCGGCCCAGAGCAGCCTGATCCTCTCGGTAGCCACCGGCATGCTCGCCATCGGCCTGCTGATCACCGGACCGATTTCCGATCGCATCGGGCGCAAACCGGTGATGGTCGCCGCGTTGTTCGCCGCCGCGCTCTGCACCATCGCCAGTTCGATGATGCCGAGCTGGCAGGGCGTCCTGGTGATGCGGGCACTGGTAGGGCTGTCGTTGAGTGGCCTGGCGGCAGTCGCCATGACCTACTTGAGCGAAGAGATCCACCCGCAGCACATCGGCCTCGCCATGGGCCTGTACATCGGCGGCAACGCGATTGGCGGGATGTGCGGACGCTTGATTACCGGTGTATTGATCGACTTCGTCAGCTGGCACACGGCGATGCTGGTGATCGGCGGTCTGGCCCTGATCGCGGCAGCGGTGTTCTGGAAAATCCTCCCCGAATCGCGCAACTTCCGCCCTCGCTCGCTGCATCCGCGCAGCCTGCTGGACGGTTTCACCATGCACTTTCGCGACGCCGGCCTGCCGCTGTTGTTCCTTGAAGCTTTTGTGCTGATGGGCGCGTTCGTCACCCTGTTCAACTACATCGGCTATCGCTTGCTGGCCGAGCCGTACCACATGGATCAGGCCTTCGTCGGGCTGCTCTCGGTGGTGTACCTGTCGGGCATCTACAGCTCGGCGAAAGTCGGTGCCCTGGCCGACAAACTCGGCCGCCGCAAAATGCTCTGGGCCACCATCGTGCTGATGATCGCCGGTCTCGCATTGACCATGCTCACGCCGTTGCCGCTGGTGATCATCGGCATGCTGATTTTCACCTTCGGCTTCTTCGGCGCCCACTCGGTGGCCAGCAGCTGGATCGGCCGCCGCGCCCTCAGGGCCAAGGGCCAGGCGTCGTCGCTGTACTTGTTCAGCTACTACGCCGGGTCGAGCATTGCCGGTACGGCGGGCGGGGTGTTCTGGCACCTGGGTGGGTGGAGCGGGATCGGATTGTTCATTGGCGGGTTACTGGTGGTGGCGCTGCTGGTGGCGTTGAAGCTGGCGAAGTTGCCGCCGCTGACCGGCGTAAAAGCCTGACGCGGAATCCTGTGGGAGCGAGCCTGCTCGCGAAAGCGGTCTGTCAGCCAACATCTTTGTTGGATGTGCCGGCCTCTTCGCGAGCAGGCTCGCTCCCACATTGACCGAGTACGGCTCGATATCGCCAAACAAAAACGCCCGGCAAATGCCGGGCGTTTTTTATTGGCGACGTTTACTCGTGGTACTGCGCCGACAACTCATGCACCGCACGCAAGAACGCACCCGCATGCTCCGGATCGACTTCCGGGGTGATGCCATGGCCAAGGTTGAACACATGGCCGCTGCCTTTGCCGTAGCTGGCCAGGATCCGGCCGACTTCGGTGCGAATGGCTTCCGGTTTGGCGTAGAGCACGGTCGGGTCCATGTTGCCTTGCAGGGCGACTTTACTGCCGACACGCTGGCGGGCTTCGCCGATATCGCACGTCCAGTCCAGGCCTAGTGCGTCAGCGCCAGCATCGGCGATGCTTTCCAGCCACAGGCCGCCGTTTTTGGTGAACAGGATGACCGGCACTTTGCGGCCTTCGTGTTCGCGGATCAGGCCGCTGACGATTTTGCGCATGTAAGCCAGGGAGAATTCCTGATACGCCGCCGCCGACAGGTTGCCGCCCCAGGTGTCGAAGATCTGCACTGCTTGTGCACCGGCCATGATCTGGCCGTTGAGGTAGCTGGTAACCGACTGCGCGAGCTTGTCCAGCAGCAGGTGCATGGCTTGCGGGTTGTCGTAGAGCATGGCTTTGGTCTTGCGGAAGTCTTTCGACGAGCCGCCTTCGACCATGTAGGTGGCCAGGGTCCATGGGCTGCCGGAAAAACCGATCAGCGGCACGCGGCCATTTAGTTCGCGGCGGATGGTGCTGACCGCGTCCATGACGTAGCCGAGGTCTTTCTGTGGATCTGGGATCGGCAGGGCTTCGATGTCCGCCAGGGTGCTGACGACTTTCTTGAAGCGCGGACCTTCACCGGTTTCAAAGTACAGGCCTTGGCCCATGGCATCGGGGATGGTCAGGATGTCGGAGAAGAGGATCGCCGCGTCCAGTTGCGGATAGCGGTCGAGCGGCTGCATGGTGACTTCGCACGCGAACTCCGGGTTCATGCACAGGCTCATGAAGTCGCCGGCCTTGGCACGGCTGGCGCGGTATTCCGGCAGGTAGCGACCGGCCTGACGCATCATCCAGACAGGCGTGACGTCTACGGGTTGCTTGAGCAGGGCGCGAAGGAAACGGTCGTTCTTCAGGGCAGTCATGTCGGCATCCGGAAAAAAAGTGCGGGCATTTTCTCAGAGCGCGACGCAAAAGGCACGGCAAGAGCCGCGCCTTTTGTCTATCGGGTCAATTTGTCGCGGTTGAATGCGGTCTTCGCAACACCAAAAACCAATGTGGGAGCGAGCCTGCTCGCGATGAGGGCTTCACATTCAACATCTCTATTGACTGATCTACCGCTATCGCGAGCAGGCTCGCTCCCACAATTGATCCCATTCCAAATCAAGAACCAGCAGTTCTCAATTCAGATAGCCTGGTTAGACGCCCAGGTAATCCAGGATCCCTTCAGCGGCATTGCGGCCTTCGAAGATCGCCGTCACCACCAGGTCGGAACCACGAACCATATCGCCACCGGCGAAGATTTTCGGGTTGCTGGTCTGGTGCTTGTACTGGCCTTGTTCCGGGGCTACGACGCGGCCCTGGCTGTCGGTCTGGATGCTGAACTGCTCGAACCACGAAGCCGGGCTTGGACGGAAACCGAAAGCGATGACCACGGCATCGGCCGGGATGATCTCTTCGGAACCCGGGATCGGCTCAGGGCTGCGACGGCCGCGGGCGTCCGGTTCGCCAAGACGGGTCTCGACTACCTTCACACCTTCGACGCGGTCTTCACCGACGATGGCGATCGGCTGGCGGTTGTAGAGGAATTTCACGCCTTCTTCCTTGGCGTTCTTCACCTCTTTGCGCGAGCCCGGCATGTTCGCTTCGTCACGACGATACGCACAGGTCACCGACTTGGCGCCCTGACGAATCGACGTACGGTTGCAGTCCATCGCCGTGTCGCCGCCACCCAGCACCACCACCTTCTTGCCTTTCATGTCGACGAAATCTTCCGGCGACTTTTCAAAGCCCAGATTGCGATTGACGTTGGCAATCAGGAAGTCCAGCGCGTCATAGACGCCCGGCAGGTCCTCACCGGCAAAGCCGCCCTTCATGTAGGTGTAGGTGCCCATGCCCATGAACACGGCATCGTATTCTTCGAGCAGTTGCGAGAGGGTCACGTCCTTGCCCACTTCGGTGTTCAGGCGGAACTCGATGCCCATGCCGGTGAAGACTTCGCGGCGATTGCTCAGCACGGTCTTTTCCAGCTTGAACTCGGGGATGCCGAAGGTCAGCAGACCGCCGATTTCCGGATTCCTGTCGAACACCACCGGGGTCACGCCGCCGCGTACCAGCACGTCGGCACAGCCAAGGCCGGCAGGGCCCGCGCCGATCACCGCGACACGCTTGCCGGTCGGCTTGACCTTGGACATGTCCGGGCGCCAGCCCATGGCGAACGCGGTGTCGGTGATGTACTTCTCGACCGAACCGATGGTCACCGCGCCGAAGCCGTCGTTGAGGGTGCAAGCACCCTCGCACAGACGATCTTGCGGACACACCCGGCCGCAGACTTCCGGCAGGGTGTTGGTCTGGTGCGACAGCTCGGCGGCCTGGAGGATGTTGCCCTCGGCCACCAGCTTCAGCCAGTTCGGAATGAAGTTGTGCACCGGGCACTTCCATTCGCAATACGGGTTACCGCAACCCAGGCAGCGGTGGGCCTGATCGGCCGACTGCTGGGGTTTGAAGGGTTCGTAGATTTCCACGAACTCTTTCTTGCGTTGACGCAACAGTTTCTTCTTCGGATCCTTGCGCCCGACATCGATGAACTGGAAGTCGTTATTCAGACGTTCAGCCATTGTTAAAACCTCATCAAACTCTTCAGGCGCATATCACTGCGGGTTGGCACGGGTGCTGGAAAGCAACGATTTCAGGTTGGCAGCCTTGGGCTTGACCAGCCAGAAACGACGCAGATAGTCATCGAGGTTTTCAGCGAGGTTACGACCCCACTCGCTGTCGGTTTCCGCGACGTATTCGTCCAGCACGCGCTGCAGGTGGCTGCGATAGGCTTCCATCGCCTCACCGCTGATCCGCTGGATTTCCACCAGTTCGTGGTTGACCCGGTCAACGAAGGTGTTGTCCTGGTCGAGCACGTAGGCGAAACCGCCGGTCATGCCTGAGCCAAAGTTGTAACCGGTCTTGCCCAGCACGCAGACGAAACCGCCGGTCATGTACTCGCAGCAGTGATCGCCAGTGCCTTCAACCACGGTGTGAGCACCGGAGTTACGCACTGCGAAACGCTCGCCCGCCGTGCCGGCGGCGAACAGCTTGCCGCCGGTGGCGCCGTACAGGCAGGTGTTGCCGATGATGGCACTGTCCTGAGTCTTGTAGACGCTGCCCTTCGGCGGAACGATGACCAGCTTGCCGCCGGTCATGCCTTTGCCGACGTAGTCGTTGGCGTCGCCTTCGAGGTACATGTTCAGGCCGCCGGCGTTCCACACACCGAAGCTCTGACCGGCCGTCCCTTTGAAGCGGAAGGTGATCGGCGCGTTCGCCATGCCCTGGTTGCCGTGCTTGCGCGCGATTTCACCGGAGATCCGTGCGCCGATGGAACGGTCGCAGTTGCAGATATCCAGGGCGAAATCGGCGCCGCTCATGTCGTTGATGGCCGAGGTGGCCATGCCGATCATTTTCTCGGCCAGCAGGCCTTTGTCGAACGGCGGGTTACGGTCAACCTGGCAGAACTGAGGCTTGTCTGCCGGGATGTGATCGCTGCCCAACAACGGAGTCAGGTCCAGGTGATTCTGCTTGGCGGTCTGGCCTTCGAGGATTTCCAGCAGATCGGTACGGCCGATCAGCTCTTCGAGGGAACGCACGCCCAGCTTGGCCAGCCACTCACGGGTTTCTTCAGCGACGTAGGTGAAGAAATTCACCACCATGTCGACGGTACCGATGTAGTGATCCTTGCGCAGCTTCTCGTTCTGAGTCGCGACGCCGGTGGCGCAGTTGTTCAGGTGGCAGATGCGCAGGTATTTGCAACCCAGCGCGATCATTGGCGCGGTGCCGAAGCCGAAGCTTTCAGCGCCGAGGATGGCAGCCTTGATCACGTCGAGGCCGGTTTTCAGGCCGCCGTCGGTCTGCACCCGGACTTTGCCGCGCAGGTCGTTGCCGCGCAGGGTCTGGTGGGTTTCGGCCAGGCCGAGTTCCCACGGAGCGCCCGCGTATTTGATCGAGGTCAGCGGCGATGCGCCGGTGCCGCCATCGTAGCCGGAGATGGTGATCAAGTCCGCATAGGCCTTGGCCACACCAGCAGCGATAGTGCCGACGCCCGCTTCTGCTACCAGTTTTACCGAGACCAGGGCCTTCGGGTTCACCTGTTTCAGGTCGAAAATCAGCTGCGACAAGTCTTCGATGGAATAGATATCGTGGTGCGGCGGAGGCGAAATCAGGGTCACGCCCGGCACTGCGTAACGCAGCTTGGCAATCAGACCGTTGACCTTGCCGCCTGGCAGTTGACCACCTTCGCCGGGCTTGGCGCCCTGAGCGACCTTGATCTGCAGCACTTCAGCGTTGACCAGGTATTCCGGGGTCACCCCGAAACGGCCAGTCGCAACCTGCTTGATTTTCGAGCTCTTGATCGTGCCGTAACGCGCCGGGTCTTCGCCGCCTTCGCCGGAGTTGGAACGCGCACCGAGGCGGTTCATGGCTTCAGCCAGGGCTTCGTGGGCTTCCGGCGACAGCGCGCCAAGGGAGATGCCGGCGGAGTCGAAGCGCTTGAGCACCGATTCCAGCGGTTCGATCTCGCTGATGTCCAGCGGCGTGTCCAAAGTCTTCACTTTGAACAAGTCGCGGATCATCGACACCGGGCGGTTGTCCACCAGCGCCGTGTATTCCTTGAACTTGCTGTAGTCGCCCTGCTGCACAGCGGCTTGCAGGGTGTTGACCACGTCCGGGTTGTACGCGTGATATTCGCCACCATGGACGAACTTCAGCAAACCGCCCTGCTGAATCGGCTTGCGCGGGCTCCAGGCTTCGGCAGCCAGGGCTTTCTGCTCGGCTTCGATATCGACGAAACGCGCACCCTTGATGCGGCTCGGCACGCCACGGAAGCTCAGGTCGCAGACTTCTTCGGACAGGCCGATGGCTTCGAACAGCTGCGCACCACGGTACGAAGCGATGGTCGAGATGCCCATCTTCGACAGGATTTTCAGCAGGCCTTTGGTGATGCCTTTGCGGTAGTTCTTGAACACCTCATAGAGGTCGCCCAGTACTTCACCGGTGCGGATCAGGTCACCCAGCACTTCGTAGGCTAGGAACGGATAGACCGCCGAGGCGCCGAAACCGATCAACACCGCGAAGTGATGCGGGTCGCGAGCGGTAGCGGTTTCCACGAGGATGTTGGAATCGCAACGCAGGCCTTTTTCGGTCAGGCGGTGGTGCACCGCACCGGTGGCCAGGGAAGCGTGGATCGGCAACTTGCCCGGGGCGATGTGACGGTCACTCAGCACGATCTGCGTGCGACCGGCGCGAACGGCTTCTTCAGCCTGATCGGCGACGTTACGCACCGCGGCTTCGAGGCCGACGCTTTCGTCGTAGTTGAGGTCGATGATCTGGCGTTCGAAGCCCGGACGATCGAGGTTCATCAGCGAGCGCCACTTGGCCGGGGAAATGACCGGCGAGCTGAGGATCACGCGCGAGGCGTGTTCCGGCGACTCCTGGAAGATGTTGCGCTCGGCACCGAGGCAGATCTCCAGCGACATGACGATGGCTTCACGCAGCGGGTCGATCGGCGGGTTGGTGACCTGCGCGAACTGCTGGCGGAAATAGTCGTACGGCGTGCGCACGCGCTGGGACAGCACGGCCATCGGCGTATCGTCGCCCATCGAACCTACGGCCTCATAGCCTTGCTCGCCGAGCGGACGCAGCACTTGGTCGCGTTCTTCGAACGTGACCTGGTACATCTTCATGTACTGCTTGAGCTGGTCGACGTCGTAGAACGCTGAACCGTGGTCGTTGTCTTCCATGGTCGCCTGGATGCGCAGGGCATTCTTGCGCAGCCATTGCTTGTACGGATGACGGGACTTCAAGCGGTTGTCGATGGCATCGGTGTCGAGGATCTGACCGGTTTCGGTGTCCACGGCAAAGATCTGGCCCGGGCCAACGCGGCCCTTGGCGATCACGTCTTCAGGCTGGTAGTTCCAGACACCGATTTCCGAGGCCAGGGTGATGAACCCGTTTTTGGTGGTGACCCAACGTGCCGGGCGCAGACCGTTACGGTCGAGCAGGCACACCGCGTAACGACCGTCGGTCATTACCACGCCGGCCGGGCCATCCCACGGTTCCATGTGCATCGAGTTGTATTCGTAGAACGCGCGCAGATCCGGGTCCATGGTTTCGACGTTCTGCCACGCAGGCGGAATGATCATCCGCACGCCACGGAACAGGTCGATACCACCGGTGACCATCAGCTCGAGCATGTTGTCCATGCTGGAGGAGTCGGAGCCGACACGGTTGACCAGCGGGCCGAGTTCTTCCAGATCCATCAGATCGTTGGTGAACTTGGTGCGACGGGCCTGGGCCCAGTTGCGGTTGCCGGTGATGGTGTTGATCTCGCCGTTGTGGGCGAGGAAGCGGAACGGCTGAGCCAGCGGCCATTTCGGCAGGGTGTTGGTGGAGAAGCGCTGGTGGAACACGCAAATCGAGGTTTGCAGGCGCTGGTCGCTGAGGTCTGGATAGAAGGCGGTCAAATCCGCCGGCATCATCAGGCCTTTATAAATGATGGTCTTGTGGGAAAAGCTGCAGATGTAGTGATCGACGTCGGCGGCGTTGGCCACGGACGAGCGACGACGGGCGCTGAACAGCTTGATCGCCATGTCCTGATCGCTCAGGCCTTCACCGCCGATGTAGACCTGTTCGATCTGCGGCAGGCGCTCAAGGGCCAGGCGGCCGAGGACGCTGGTGTCGATAGGCACTTTGCGCCAGCCGACGAGTTGCAGGCCTTCGGCCAGGATCTCGCGGTTCAGGTTTTCGCGAGCAGCTTCGGCTTTGACCGGATCCTGGTTGAAGAAGACCATGCCCACCGCATATTGCTTGGGCAATTCGACGCCGAAGGTTTCCTGGGCGATCGCACGCAGGAACACATCCGGCTTTTGAATCAGCAGACCGCAACCGTCACCGGTCTTGCCGTCGGCGTTGATCCCACCGCGGTGGGTCATGCAGGTCAGGGCCTCGATGGCCGTTTGCAAAAGGGTATGACTGGGCTCGCCCTGCATATGGGCTATCAGGCCGAAACCGCAGTTATCCTTGAATTCATCTGGTTGGTACAGACCTGCTTTCATAGACACTTTCTCACCAGGCTGCTTCTTATCGAAGCAAATTTCTTTTCAATTCAACCACTTGCCATCCACGCCGAACGTACGCCAGCTTTGCGGGGGCAAAAGGGAGGTCATTGTACACACCGACACAGAGGCTCACAAATTTGACGACGAAATGTCGCAAATCTATGTCGCATTTGTGAAAGGTTTAAAGCGATCTGCTGTGCTAGTCAAAACTTTTTTAATTTTGACCGCTACGACTCAAAGACTACTGTGACGCAGACACCACAAGGCACGCGGCCTTGAGAGGCGGCATGCGCTTGCAGAAATTTTGAGGTGCCGGGAGAGGCGGCCTGGGTAAGGCCGCCGAATCTTCAGCGAGTTGTTGCCAGTTCCTGTTGGACGCTGGCGACAGTGCGAGGCCAAGGTTTACCAGCCTGAACCTTCGCTGGCAAGGCCTTGATGGCGGTAACGGCTGCATCGCGGTTGGCGAAACTACCGTAAGTGATGACGTAAAGCGGCTTGCCGTTGAGGACTTTCTTGAAATAACGGTACTCGCCGCCCTGCTCCTTCACGAAGGATTGCGCGGTTGCTTCGGAGCTGGTGCCGAGGATCTGCACTACGTAATTGCTCGTAGGTTGCCCGGCGTACCAGGTGCCACCAGCGGCCTTGGCCACGGTGGTTGGTTTCTCGGCAGGTTTGGCAGCAACGGCTGACTTGGCTGGCGCTGGAGCCGGCTTCACGGCAGGTACCGGGGCTGGTTTGGCGGTAGCGATCTGGGTCGGCGCAGGCGTCGGCTTGGCGGCTGGCGTCGGCGCAGGACCGGCCGGGATGCCCGCTGGCGGAGCAGTGGTGGTCACAGTCGGCGGCGTATCGCTGGAACCCTCGACCGGCACGCCATCGTCGCCTTCGGTGATACCACCGGCAGCTTCGGCCAACGGCCCGCGCATGACCGGCTGCGAATTACCGACCAGTGGCAATGGCATCGGTTGCGAGTTACCGGCGAATTCGACGGCAGGCGCACCGCCGCTGTTAGGTTGTGGCGTGCCCTGGCCGAGCGGCAGTTGTGCCTGTTCGTTGGCAGGTACCCCCGTGGTCGGTGCTTTGCTACGACCCGGCATCAACCAGGCGGCGGCTACCGCGACCACGACGACGGCGGATATCGCCAATACGTGTTTCTTCGGCATGTTGAACCCCATACTTGGACGCTTGACCGCTGAGCGGCTGGCAATCATGGCTTCGATCATTGCATCGCGGGCAACCTGGTTGATGTTGCCAGGCCAACCGTCGGAGCTTTCGTGAATATCAGAGATCTGATCCGCAGTGAAAAGTTCGATACCCCGGCCAGCGCCTTCGAGCCGCTGGTCCAGATATTCGCGGGTTTCTTCTTCGGTGTAAGGCTGCAACTCGATGACATGGAAACGCTCTTCCTCAAGGCTCAGCGCCTCAAGTTGAGCAATCAGCGACGACTCACCGAACAGGAACACATGCGGACGACCTTCCGGTGCGCCGGCGGCCAAGGCCAGCAAGGCTTCCAGGGCCGATTCGTCGAGTTGCTCGGCATCATCCACCAGCAAATAGACTTCCTGCCCCGTGAGAGCAAGCTGAACGACCTGAGCCAGAATCGCGCCGACCTCGGCCTGCGCGACGTTCAGCGCCTGAGCCACCTGGCGCAGTACGCCAGTTGCATCACCGGCGCCACGGGCGGAAACCACCACGCTCTGAACAGATTGTTTGTTGGTGCTGGCCACCAGGGCCTGACGCAACAGGGTCTTGCCACTGCCTTGCGGGCCGGTGACCACCAGCAGCAACTGGCTGTAGCGTGCCAGGTGATGCAGTTGTCCCAGCACCGGTTTGCGCTGGGCCGGGAAGAATTTGAAGCCAGGCACCCGTGGAGCAAAAGGGTCATGACTCAACTGGTAATGGCCGAGGAAAGCCTCGTCGGCATGCAAACTAGTCATCGGGATCTTATTAACCTTTAAGCTGAGCCAGGGCGCGGTAATCCGCTCCCAGCGTGGCCTGTAAAACCTCTTTCGGATAATCGTCGGTCACCACCGCTTCGCCTATGTGGCGCAGCAGCACCAGGCGCAAACGACCGTCGATCACTTTCTTGTCAATTGCCATGTGTTCGAGAAAATCAGCTTCCGTCATTTCTTCAGGCGGGATAACCGGCAGGCCGGCGCGCTGGAACAGGCGAATGCCGCGATCGCGCTCTTGCTCGCTGATCCAGCCCAGGCGTGCGGACATTTCCAAAGCCATTACGGTGCCAGCAGCCACCGCCTCACCATGGAGCCAGACACCATAGCCCATATGGGTTTCGATGGCGTGGCCGAAGGTGTGACCCAGGTTCAGCGTGGCACGCACACCCGTCTCTTTCTCGTCAGCACCGACCACCGCAGCCTTGGCCGCGCAAGAACGCTCGATGGCGTAGGTCAGGGCGACCTGGTCCAGGGCGCGCAGGCGATCGACGTTTTCTTCGAGCCAGGTCAGGAACGGCTCGTCGCAGATCAACCCGTACTTGATGACTTCCGCCAGCCCCGCGGACAGTTCGCGGGCCGGCAGGGTATTGAGGGTGGCGGTATCGATCAGCACCACGTTTGGCTGATAGAAGGCGCCGACCATGTTCTTGCCCAGGGGGTGATTGATCCCGGTCTTGCCGCCCACCGAGGAGTCGACTTGCGACAGCAGCGTGGTCGGGACCTGGATGAAATCGACGCCACGCTGGTAGCAGGCGGCAGCAAAACCGGCCATGTCACCGATCACACCGCCACCGAGGGCGATGACCGTGGTGCGACGGTCGTGCCGTGCGGTCAGCAGACCGTCGAAAATCAGTTGCAGGGTTTCCCAGGTCTTGAAGGCTTCGCCGTCGGGAAGTACCACGCAAACCACCGAAAACTGCGCAAGGCTGCGGGTCAGACGTTCAAGATAGAGCGGCGCAACGGTTTCGTTGGAGATGATCGCCACTTGCCGCCCGCGGATATGCGGGGCCAGCAGCTCAGGCTGATCCAACAAACCTTCGCCAATATGAATCGGGTAGCTGCGCTCGCCTAGATCGACCTTGAGTGTCTGCATGTGTCCCCACAGTGAAGATGGAATCAGGCGTCCTGCCTTGAGTTATCGAGTGTCCAGGGCATCTGTTGGTGTGACGCCGTTCGGTAGCTATCCGCCACAACCTTGCGCGGCCATGACGGGGTCCCGAGGATAGCGCATTTCGCGCCTCGCTTTAACGGGGAGGTAGCTGCTGCAAGCGTTCGAGAATATCGAGCACCACCATTCGCGGCGGCCGCTCATCGGTTTCCACCACCAGGTCGGCGATTTCCCGATAAAGCGGATCGCGAATCGCCAGCAGATCCCTAAGGGTCTTCGCCGGATCAGCAGTGCGCAACAGTGGCCGATTGCGGTCGCGTGAGGTGCGGCCGACCTGTTGCTCGACGGAGGCATGCAGATAAACCACCCGACCACCGGCGTGCAGCGCCCGACGATTGGCTTCGCGCATGACCGCGCCACCACCGGTCGCCAGCACCACGCCATCGCATCCGCACAGCTCGGCAATCATCGCCTGCTCGCGGTCACGAAAGCCCGGTTCGCCTTCCTTATCGAAAATCCACGGGATATTGGCGCCCGTGCGCAATTCAATTTCCTTATCGGAATCTTTGAACGGCAGGCGCAGCTCTTTGGCCAGCAACCGGCCGATGGTGCTTTTTCCAGCCCCCATCGGTCCAACAAGAATCAAATTTCGCACAGAATCAATGACTCACAGCAATCGCCTGATTGTTCATGATACGCGGAGTGAGAAACACCAGCAGCTCGGATTTTTTCTCCGAAACCACATCACGCCGGAAAAGGCGGCCAAGATACGGCACATCACCGAGAAATGGCACCTTATCTACAACCTTGCTCTGAGTATTTGAGAAAACCCCACCGATCACGATGGTCTCGCCGTCATTGACCAGAACCTTGGCGTTGACCTCGTTTTTCTTGATGGGCGGCACGTCCTGGACCTTGTTCAGGTAGTCCGGCTCATCCTTGGTGACCTTGACCTCCATGATGATCCGGTTGTCGGGAGTGATCTGTGGCGTCACTTCCAGCGACAGTGAGGCCTCTTTGAATGACACCGAGGTGGCGCCGCTGGAGCTGGCTTCCTGATAGGGAATCTCCGTGCCCTTGAGGATTTTCGCGGTTTCCTTATCGGACGTGACGACCTTAGGCTGTGAGACGATTTCCCCGTTGCCGGTTTTCTCCATGGCCGTCAGCTCAAGATCCAGCAGCACATTGTCGGTGATGAAGGCGATGCCGAGCCCCGAGGTGTTGGCGGCGGTGCCGAGGTCGACAAACGGCGAGTTGGTGCTGGTGCTGCCGGGCGTACCGATAGTCGACGAAGCGTCAGCGCCGTTGCTGACGCCGGACGTGTTCCAGTTGCCCTTGTTCTGTAGTGAACCGCCCCAGCGAACACCCAGGCTTTTGTCATAGTCGACGTTGGCTTCGACGATTCGCGCCTCGATCATCACCTGTCGCACCGGGATATCCAGTTGCGCAACGATACGGCGAAGCTCGTCGAGGCGATCCTGGGTCTGATAGGCAATGATGTTGTTGGTTCGTTCATCGACCGTGATTGAGCCACGTTCGTCGACTTTCGCCTCGGCACTGGTCACCGACTGGAACAGCTTGGCGATATCCGCAGCCTTGGCGTAATTGACCTGCAGCAGCTCACGGCGCAGGGGCGCCAGATCGGCGATCTGCTTCTGCGACTCGAGTTCCTGGCGCTCGCGAGCGGCAATTTCATCGGCCGGCGCCACCAGCAGGACGTTGCCGATCTTGCGCTTGTCCAGGCCTTTGGTTTTCAGCACAAGGTCCAGCGCTTGATCCCAAGGTACATTTTGCAGGCGCAGGGTGATGCCGCCCTGCACTGTGTCGCTGGCCACCAGATTGAGGTTGGTGAAATCGGCGATCAGTTGCAGCACGGAGCGCACATCGATGTCCTGGAAGTTCAACGAGAGCTTTTCCCCACTGTAGGCAAAGTGTTCAGCGTTACGCTTCTGCAGGTCGTCCCCGGTCATCGACCGGATGCTGACGGTCAGCTTGTTGTCAGTCTGGTAGGTCGAATAGTCGAAGGCGCCACTGGGCTCGATGCTGATCGTCGCCCGGTCACCTGTAGTGCTGGCGTTGACGAATTGCACCGGCGTTGCGAAATCCTTGACGTCCAGGCGCACCCGCAACGGTTCGGGCAATTGGGTTCTGGCGAAACCAAGGATGATCTTGCCGTCGCGCTCCTGAATGTCCGGTGCAATGGACGGATCTGACAGGTCGATGACCACATTGCCTTCACCCTGGGTGCCGCGCTGGAAATCCACGCCACGGATGGCCTTGCCCGCCGGTGCATGAGCCTTGGCGGGCACCGGAGTTGCAGTGGCGGCGCGCGGCGGATCAGCGGCTGGCCTGGACGGCGCTTTATTGGCCCCCTGCCCGACAACCACGAGCAGGTTGTTGCCTTCGACTCGTGCGTTGTACGGGGTCAATTGGGTCAGATTAATGATCAACCGCGTGCGGTCCTTGGCCTCAACCACCGTGGCGCTGCGGGCATTACCGCTGCCCAGGTCACGCGTCTTGCTCGCCAGCTGACTGACCACACCAGGCAGATCCAGCGCAATCCGTGCAGGCGATTCCGTCGTGTAACCGTGGGGCGCCGGGGGCGGCCCATCGAATGACAACTTCAACTCGACGCGGTCCCCCGGCAGCGCGGCGACATCCAGCGCTTTGAGGTTGGCCGCTTGTACCATCGGCGACAGCAACGCTATCCATAGCGAAATACCGAAGGTTGAGAAAATCCTGTTCATTTTTCGAGTTCCACTATGAGTGCTCTTTCAAAGGGATAGTCCGCGGCCGTTCCAGCCAGGCACCTTCGCCGTCGGGAACGATTTCGACCACATCGACTTGCGAGCCGCTGATCGCGACGATCCGTCCATCGTTACGCCCCAGGTAATCACCGACTTTCAGCCGATGCACACCGCCCGCCCCCCGCAGCAGCGCAAAGGAGCCGGTCGCGTTGGAGATCGTGCCAACCATTTCAAACTGCTCGATGTTGAAACCTTCGAGGTACTGCTTGACCCGATCGGGGTCAGGTTTGACGTTGCGAGCGCCGTGCTTCTGGCCGGCCAGATCGACTTTGATCTGTCGGGAAAACGGACTTCGCAGGTTGGCGGCGTTGTAGGTGAATGTTGGGTAAGACCGGAATGTCGGCGTTGGTTCAATCTTGCCTGGCGCACGCAAACGCATTTGGTTCATGTACGCGTCCAGGTCGCTGACGTCATTGTCGCCGCCACAGCCGGCCAGGCCGACCAGCAAGGCGACCATCGAAAAACAACGAATCGGGCTCATTTTTGCAGTCCCTTGTCGTTGTAGCGGTAGGTCTTGGCCAGGATGCTCATGCGCAACTTCGGCCCCCCCTCGGGGTTGGCTGGCGCAAGGTCGAAGTCATGCAGGGTGACGATCCGCGGCAGCCCGGCCACGCCACTGACGAACGTGGCCAGGTCGTGATAGGCCCCGGTGACGGTGATCTGGATCGGCAGTTCGATGTAGAACTGCTGGGCGACCTCCGGCAACAGCTTGATCTCTTCGAACTCCAGGCCACTGCCAAGCCCCGTGCGAGTGATGTCCTCCAGCAGGCCGGGCACTTCGGTATCACTGGGCAGTTGCCGCAACAGCACGCCGAAGGAATTCTCCATTTCCTTCATCTGCTGGGTATACAGCTCCAGGTTCGCCGCCATGTGGGCTTTGGTGGCAAATTGCTCCTTGAGGGTCGACTCTTCCTCGCGCTTGAGTTCGAGGTGGTCCTCAAGGTCACTGATGGAAAAACTGTAACCCAGCGCCAGCACCAGAATCATGAGCAGGATACCCACCAGCGCCTTGATGGCTGCTGGCCAGGAACCCATGTTGTTGGTGTCCAGGTCGTTGATGTCGATCTTGCGCAGGCCCTCAAACCATTCAGACGGAGTCATTGGCCGCCCTCCGCAGCGGCAGGCTGAGTCTGACGAACGGTTAATTGAAAGACATTGGCCTGATCCAGCTGACCGGCGGTGGTCGCCTTGACCTCCGTCAGGGTCGGCGCATCGAACCAGTCCGACGCATCCAGGTTTCGCATCAGGTCCGAAACACGATTGTTGGACTCTGCCGCGCCGGTGATGGACAAAGACTTGCCAGCCATTTTCACCTCGGTGAAATACACCCCGTCCGGCAATGTACGCGCCAACTGATCGAAGATCCGCCCGCTGATCGGACGGTTACCCTGCAAGTCCTGAATGATGCGCATGCGCTCGACCAGTTGCTGGCGACGAGCCTTCAGTTCGCTGATCTGTTTGATCCGCTCGTCGACCACGGCGATCTGTTTGCCGATGTAATCATTACGCGCGACTTGCCGATCGATGGTGCCGTTGATGGCTTGATGCGCGATCAACACCGCCCCTACGGCGCCGACCAGCACGCCGGCCAGCGCCAGCAAAAAGCGTTTGCGGCGTTCTTCACGCAGCTCCTCGCGCCAAGGTAAAAGATTGATCCGCGCCATCAGTCGAAACTCCTGAGGGCCAGCCCGCAGGCGATCATCAGTGCCGGTGCATCACTGGCCAGGGCACCGGCGTTGACCTTGCTGCTCAGGGTCATGTCGGAGAACGGGTTGGCCACCTGCGTCGGCGTCCCCAATTGCTGTTCGATCAACCGATCCAGTCCCGGGACCGACGCGGTACCGCCGGCCAACAGGATGTGATCCACCGGGTTGTGCTGACCGGAGGCGAAGAAAAACTGCAATGAACGCGATACCTGCTGCACCAGCGCATCGCGAAACGGCTGCAACACCTCGCTGACGTAATCGTCCGGCAGACCGCCCTGCTTCTTCGCCAGCCCCGCCTGTTCGAGGGTCAGGCCATAACGCCGCTGGATTTCTTCGGTCAGCTGACGGCCGCCGAACAACTGTTCTCGGGTGTAGATGATCCGCCCGTTGTGCAGCACGCTGAGCGTGGTCATGGTCGCACCGATGTCGACCACCGCCACCGTGGGACGCCCCTGAAAGTTGGCCAGTTGACCCGCCAGCAAGCCGTAACACCGCTCCAGCGCATAGGCCTCGACATCGACCACGCGAGCGGTCAGGCCAGCCAGCGCGAGGGCCGCTTCACGGACTTCGACGTTTTCCTTGCGGCAAGCCGCCAGCAGCACATTGACCCGCTCGGGGTTGCGCGCCGACGCGCCCTGGACTTCGAAGTCAATGGCCACTTCGTCCAGTGGATAAGGGATGTATTGATCGGCCTCGATCTTCAGCTGGTTTTCCATCTCGTCGTCGGAAAGGCCGGCGTCCATCTCGATGGTCTTGGTGATCACCGCCGAACCGGCCACGGCCACGGCGACGTTCTTGAGGCTGGTTCTGGCCTTGATCAGCACGCGCGCGAGTGCCTGACCCACGCCTTCGAGTTCAGCGATATTTTTCTCGACCACAGCGCTGGCGGGCAGCGGCTCTACAGCGTAGGCCTCGACCCGGTAGCGGTCGCCTTGACGGCTTAGCTCCAGAAGCTTTACCGACGTGGAACTGATGTCGATTCCCAGAAGCGTATTGGCCTTTTTATTGAAGAGTCCTAGCACTACCAATTCCCTATGACTATCCGTGAGTTACGGACTCTGTAATATCCATTGCGTTCAAACCGCCCGTCCTGCCGGCAGCGCCAATGACGCTCTCGACGGAAAAATGCTTATAATGCCCAGCGTTTTTTTCCGATTTTTACTTCAAGCGCGGGTCGTTCTCCTTTTAACCTGAACCCTGATGCCTCATTCATTCTTTGCCCTGGATATCCCAAAGCCTTGATTCGTCTGCTGAAATTTTTCGGTTGGTCCATCGTCGCCGTTTTCTGCGGACTGCTCCTTGGTCTGAGTGGCGCGTTTCTCTACCTTAGTCCTGGATTACCGTCCGTAGAGGCGCTGAGAAGCATCCAGTTGCAGATTCCTTTACGGGTCTACAGCAGCGACAACAAGTTGATCGCAGAATTTGGCGAAATGCGCCGCACACCGATCCGTTTCGCCGACATTCCCCCCAATTTCATTAATGCGTTACTAAGTGCTGAAGACGACAATTTCGCCAACCACTATGGCGTCGATCCCAGCAGCCTGATGCGTGCCGCCACACAATTGGTAAAAAGCGGACACATTCAGTCGGGCGGTAGCACCATCACCATGCAGGTGGCGAAGAACTTCTTCCTGACCAGCGAACGCAGCTTCTCGCGCAAGACCACCGAAATCCTCCTGGCCCTGCAGATCGAACGGCAGCTGACCAAGGACGAGATCCTCGAGCTGTACGTCAACAAGATCTACCTGGGTAACCGCGCCTATGGCATCGAGGCGGCGGCGCAGGTCTATTACGGCAAGTCGATTCGCGACGTCAGCCTGGCGCAGATGGCCATGATCGCCGGCCTGCCCAAAGCCCCGTCACGCTTCAACCCGCTGGCCAACCCTGCCCGCAGCAAGGAACGCCGCGACTGGATCCTGGGGCGCATGTACAAGCTCGGGAAAATCACCGAAGCCGACTACACCACCGCGATCAATGAGCCACTCAACGCCAGTTATCACGTGCCGACGCCGGAAGTGAACGCGCCGTACATCGCTGAAATGGCCCGCGCCGAAATGGTCGGCCGCTATGGCAGCGACGCGTATACCGAGGGTTTCCGTGTCACGACAACCGTGCCGAGCAACCTGCAGGAAATGGCCAACACTGCGGTCCACGAAGGCTTGATGGTCTACGATCAGCGCCATGGTTATCGCGGTCCCGAGTCGCGCCTGCCGGGCAAGACCCGTGAGGCCTGGGCAATCGAACTGACCAAGCAGCGCACCATCAGCAGCCTCGAGCCGGCCATCGTCACCCAGGTCGACAAGAACGGCCTGCAAGTCATGACCCGCACCGGTGACGAACACATCGGCTGGGACAGCATGAAATGGGCGCGACCGTTCCTGAACACCAACAGCATGGGCGCCAATCCCAAGCAGCCGTCGGATGTTGCCCAGGTCGGTGACCTGATTCGTGTCCAGCGCCAACCGGACAATTCGCTGAAGTTCAGCCAGATCCCGCAGGCACAAGGCGCACTGGTTTCCCTTGATCCGCAGAACGGCGCCATTCGCTCGCTGGTCGGTGGTTTCGCCTTCGAGCAAAGCAACTACAACCGCGCCCTGCAGGCCAAGCGTCAACCGGGTTCGAGCTTCAAGCCGTTCGTCTACAGCGCTGCGCTGGATAACGGCTACACCGCCGCCAGCCTGGTGAACGACGCACCGATCGTGTTCGTCGACGAGTACCTGGACAAGGTCTGGCGTCCGAAGAACGACACCAACACGTTCCTCGGCCCGATCCGCCTGCGTGAAGGGTTGTACAAGTCGCGCAACCTGGTATCGATCCGGTTGGTGCAGGCGCTGGGCGTCGATCGCACCATCGACTACATCAGCAAATTCGGCTTCAACAAGCAGGACCTCCCACGCAACCTGTCCCTGGCCCTGGGCACCGCGACCCTGACGCCCATGGAAATCGCCACCGGCTGGAGCACCTTCGCCAACGGCGGCTACAAGGTCAGCCCGTACATCATCGACAAGATCGAAAGCCGTAACGGCGACACGCTGTTCGTTGCCAACCCGCCGAGCGTACCGAAAGGCGATGTCGTCACGGATGGCATTGCCGCCCCGACCGCCGAAGCCTTTACGGTCAACGCGACGCCGGGTGAAGCTCCGGGCCTGCCTGTACCTCAAGCGCCGGCAGTGGCCGAACGCATCGTCGATGGTCGCACCACTTACATCCTCAACAGCATGCTTGAGGATGTGATCAAACTGGGCACCGGTCGCCGCGCACTGGCTCTGGGGCGCCCCGACATTGCAGGCAAAACCGGTACGACCAACGAATCCAAGGACGCCTGGTTCTCGGGCTACAACGCCGATTACGTGACCACCGTCTGGACCGGTTTCGACCAGCCGGAAAGCCTGGGCAAACGCGAGTTCGGCGGTACGGTCGCCCTGCCGATCTGGATGAGCTACATGGGCGCCGCCCTCAAAGACAAGCCGCCCCACACTCAACCGGAACCGGAAGGCATCCTCAGCCTGCGGGTTGACCCGGTGAGCGGTCGTGCCGCCACCCCAGGCACCCCTGGCGCCTACTTCGAGCTGTTCAAGGCCGAAGACACACCGCCATCGATCAACGAGCTGGGCAACGGCAATGCGCCGGGCAGCCCGCTGCCAGCGGATGAAGCGGCGCCGATCGATTTGTTCTGATCGCACAGCCATATCAAAAGGCCCCGCCTTCGAGAGAAGCGCGGGGCTTTTTATTGGCTGCCTGTCAGACCGCCTTCGCGAGCAGGCTCGCTCCCACAGTGGATTTGTGTACAACGCAGAACCTTGTGGGAGCGAGCCTGCTCGCGAAAAGGACCTGACAAACAACACAAAAACAAACAGGCAATAAAAAACCCCGACTCGTTAGAGCCAGGGCTTTGTGTTGAAGCGCTACAACGGCTTAGCCGTTGAACACGTCATCCACGCTTTTCAGCGGGTAGTTCTTCGGATACGGCAGGGTCGCCACACCGGTCTCGATCGCAGCCTTGGCCACGGCATCGGAGATCACGGTGATCAGACGGGCATCCATTGGCTTCGGAATGATGTACTCACGACCGAACTCCAGTTTGATACCGCCATAGGCGTCGCATACTTCCTGAGGTACCGGCAGCTTGGCCAGTTCGCGCAGGGCGTTGGCGGCAGCCACTTTCATCTCTTCGTTGATGCGCTTGGCGCGAACGTCCAGGGCACCGCGGAAGATGAACGGGAAGCCCAGGACGTTGTTGACCTGGTTCGGGTAGTCCGAACGGCCGGTCGCCATGATCACGTCGTCACGGGTGGCGTGAGCCAGCTCCGGAGCGATTTCCGGATCAGGGTTCGAGCACGCGAACACGATCGGGTTGGCCGCCATGGACTTCAGGCCTTCAGCGCTCAGCAGGTTCGGGCCGGACAGGCCAACGAACACGTCTGCACCGGCCAGGGCGTCAGCCAGGGTGCGCTTGTCGGTCGCGTGAGCGAAGACAGCCTTGTACTGGTTCAGGTCGTCACGGCCGGAGTGGATCACGCCGGTACGGTCAACCATGAAGATGTTTTCGATGTTGGCGCCCATGCTCACTAGCAATTTCATGCAGGAGATGGCGGCAGCACCGGCGCCCAGGCAGACGATCTTGGCGTCAGCCAGGGTTTTGCCCGCGATTTCCAGGGCGTTGATCATGCCGGCCGCGGTAACGATCGCAGTACCGTGCTGGTCATCGTGGAACACCGGAATGTCGCACTGCTCGATCAGAGCGCGTTCGATCTCAAAGCACTCAGGTGCCTTGATGTCTTCCAGGTTGATGCCGCCGAAAGTGATGGAGATGCGTTTGACGGTGTCGATGAAGGCTTGCGGGCTTTCGGAGTCGACTTCGATGTCGAAAACGTCGATGCCGGCGAAGCGCTTGAACAGCACGCCTTTACCTTCCATGACTGGCTTGGAAGCCAATGGGCCGAGGTTACCCAGGCCCAGAATCGCGGTGCCATCGGAAATGACTGCAACCAGGTTGCCTTTACCGGTGTATTTGTAGGCCAGTTCAGGATCGCGGGCGATTTCGCGTACTGGTTCGGCTACGCCGGGGCTGTAGGCCAGCGACAGGTCGCGGGCGGTAGCGGTGGCCTTGGTGAGCTCGACACTCAGCTTCCCTGGACGAGGATGGGCGTGATATTCGAGAGCGGCAGTTTTCAAATCAGACATGTGGGCATTCCGCTTTTACTGTTGGACAGACGGACCGCCGAGGATACGCGTGTCGCAAAGTCCCTACAAGACTGACCAGTCACCCCTGTCAAGCGCCCCGCCCTACGACTTTGGGCCAAGAGCCGCAGAACACACGGGACAGACTGTTCACAATCGATATAAAAAATGTCTACAATTTTTTATCGGGATGCCGCCTGAAGCATCGCTGGATCGGTCAATGGCAACAGCCAGCGCGCTTGGCCCTTTTTAAGTCCACCACGGCGCGAACGATCGACCACCCAGCCACGAGCCTCGATCTGCTTGCCCTTCAGCCGTTCAAGCGCCGCGGCATCGAACTGCCCCAGCACATTGGGTGCAACGCGCAATACAACCGAATCCTGCAACTCGATCCAAACCCCGCCGCGATTGCGCTGAACCTTGCTCACACGCCCGCTGAGCACGGCAAAACCGGAAGCGTTGATCTGCTCCGCTTTCAGTACAGGCGAGTGCCGCCAAACGCCGAGCCCGGCCTGACGGGCACTGCGTTCCGCCGCTTGCTGACAGCCGACCAGATCGACATTCGGCGCGACCGCGACCTGGAAACCGAGGCCTTCGGCGAGCATTTGCGCTTCAAGGTTGGCACCATCTGCGCTGTAGACATGAGCCAGCGTGCGACCGTAATGATCTTTGCTCTCTTTACCAGGCAACAATCCAACCCGCCCGCCACTGGCAGCCACCAGAGCTTCCAGGCGTTTGCGCGCGACCACGGCAAACGGCTCGTCGGACCGACCCTGCTTACCCAGCTCCGGTGTGTTCAAGCCGATCATGCGCACGCTGCGACCATCGCTCAGGCGCAGCGTGTCGCCATCCACCACCCGCTGCACCGCGACTGACGCCAGCCCGCTCGGCGCCGGGCAGAAGGCCTGGGCGCCAGAGAGCCAAATCGCGGACACAAAAAAGGCGCCCGCAAGGGACGCCTTTTTCAACAGCCAGGAAAAGCCCATCGGGCTTTTCAGCCTTACTCTGCAGCAGCAGGAGCTTTCTTGCCGAAAGCACCGAAACGGTCTGCGAAGCGCTGTACACGGCCGCCAGTATCCAGAGTCTTCTGCTTACCGGTGTAGAACGGGTGGCACTCATTGCATACGTCGATCGCCAGAGGCTTGGCCAGGTTCGAACGAGTTTCGAACTTGTTGCCACAGCTGCAGGTAACTGCGGTGATTTCGTATGTTGGATGGATATCGGCTTTCATGGTGATTCCTCAGGCTAGCGTGCCGCCACTCAACACCATTGTTGAATACCGCACGTAATTAGGCCGCGGATTCTACCAGACCTTTACGATCACGCAAGCTGTCCCTTACACCGACCGTCTGCTAGGCTCCCGGCCCAAGCGCCGTCCCTGTGGGAGCGAGACCGGCTTGCCGGTCTCGCTCCCACAGGTCATGGCCCTGCTGTTTATTTTTCGCTGATCGAGATCCCCCCCGCGTGCCCAACGCCATTCTGCGCCTCGCCCTGCCCTCGCCCCTGCGCCGCCTGTTCGATTACCGTGCCCCGGCCGGCGTCCTGCGCGCCCAGTTGCACCCCGGCATGCGCCTGCGGGTGCCGTTCGGCCGGCGGGAGATGATCGGGATTCTGGTGGAGGTCACCGACACCAGCGAAGTCCCGGTAGAAAAACTCAAACCGGCCCTGGCCCTGCTCGACGCCACGCCGCCGCTGCCCCCCGCGCTGTTCAAGCTGTGCCTATGGACTTCGCAGTATTACCAGCACAGCCTCGGCGATACCTTGAGCTGGGCGCTGCCGGTATTGCTGCGCCAGGGCGAACTGGCCGAAGCGCGCCAGGAACGCTTCTGGTCCGCCGCGCCCGGCGCCAGCCTTGATGACCCGCGCATCGCCCGTGCCCCGCGTCAGCGCGAAGCCCTGGCGACGCTGGCCCAACATCCCCACGGCGTCGCCCATCAGTTGCTGAGCAAACTGATGCTGAGCAAAGACAGCCTTGATCTGTTGCTGGCCAAAGACCTGGTGCAGGTCGAAATCCGCAAGCACGCCCCCGGCGCTCGCCACGAACACTGGCTGGCGCAGCCAGAGTTGCCGCTCAACCCGGAACAGCGTGCTGCTTATGAAGCTATTCGCGCCGGCTTCGACAGTTATCACGCCTTTCTGCTGGCCGGCGTCACCGGCAGCGGCAAGACCGAAGTCTACTTGCAACTGATCCGCGAAACCCTCGAGGCCGGCAAGCAAGCGCTGGTGCTGATCCCGGAGATCAACCTCGGCCCGCAAACCCTGGCGCGCTTCGAGCAGCGCTTCAATGCACGCATCGCGTTGATCCACTCGGCGGTCAACGATCGCGAACGCCTTGAAGCGTGGCTCGCCGCCCGGGACGGCGAAGCCGACATCATTATCGGCACCCGCTCGGCACTGTTCACGCCGATGAAGAACCCCGGCCTGATCATCATCGACGAAGAACACGACGGTTCCTATAAACAGCAGGAGGGCCTGCGCTATCACGCCCGGGACCTGGCATTGGTCCGCGCCCGGCAGGAAAACATTCCGATCGTGCTCGGCTCCGCCACGCCGTCGCTGGAAAGCCTGCACAACGCCTACACCGGTCGTTACGGACTCCTGCGCCTGAATGAACGCGCCGGTGGCGCCAAACAACCGCGCTTCCTGCGTCTGGATGTAAAAAGTCGCCCGCTCGACAGCGGTATTTCCGGGCCGATGCAACAAGCCATCGGCCAGACCCTGGCCGCCGGCCAGCAGGTGTTGGTTTTTCTCAATCGCCGGGGTTTCGCCCCGACGCTGTTGTGCCACGACTGCGGCTGGATGTCCGAATGCCAGCGCTGCGATGCGCGCATGACCGTGCACCAGCGCTCCGGCGAACTGCGCTGCCACCATTGCGGCTACGTCGAACGCGTGCCCCGGCACTGCCCGAAGTGCGGCAAGGTCGACTTGCGGCCCGTGGGCGCCGGCACCGAGCGTGCTGAAGAGCGGCTGGGGATTCTGTTTCCGGACGTCCCGGTGCTGCGGGTCGACCGCGACAGCACTTCGCGCAAAGATGCGATGAATCAGCTGTTCGCGACCATCCAGAAAGGCCAGCCGTGCATTCTGGTGGGCACCCAGATGCTTGCCAAAGGGCACCACTTTCCACGGGTGACGCTGGTGTCGATTCTCGATGCCGACGGCGGACTGTTCTCCGGCGACTTCCGCGCCAGCGAACGCATGGCGCAGTTGATTGTTCAGGTGGCAGGCCGTGCGGGGCGGGCTGAAGAGCCGGGCAAGGTGATTATCCAGACCCACTTGGCCGACCATCCGCTATTGGTGCAACTGACCGAGCAGGGTTATTTCGCGTTTGCCGAGCAGGCACTGAGCGAACGCCGCTCTGCCGGTTTGCCGCCGTTTGCGCATTTGGCACTGCTGCGGGCCGAAGCGCACAAACCCGGGCAGGCCGAAGGTTTCCTCGATGAAGCGTGCAGCGAGGCAGAGCGATTGCTGGCCGAGCAGAATCTGACCGGGATCGAGCTGCTTGGGCCGGTGCCGGCGCCAATGGAGCGTCGGGCCGGACGTTATCGGGCGCAGTTGTTGCTGCAAGCGACGGCGCGGGCGCCATTGCATCGGTTGCTCAGCAGTTGGTTGCTGGTGCTGGAGCAGATGCCGAGTGGACGGGCGGTACGTTGGTCGCTGGATGTCGATCCCGTCGATTTGTATTAATTCAGGCTACCGCCATCGCGAGCAGGCTCGCTCCCACAGTTGAACGCATTCCCCTGTGGGAGCGAGCCTGCTCGCGATGAGGCCCGATTTGTCACCACATATCCACAACCTGCCCGCTATAGTTGGCAAGCCCGCCTTCGCAACGGATAATGCCCAGTTTTTCCACCAGCGCATCGAAGCGCCGCCGCGCTTGCGGTCGAAAGAGAAGACCATGAAAGACACCATTCGCCAGCTGATCCAACAAGCCATCACCCAACTCGTCAACGAAGGTGTGTTGCCTGAAGGCCTGTCGCCGGCGATCCAGGTGGAAAACTCCCGTGACAAGACTCACGGCGACTTCGCCAGCAACATTGCAATGATGCTGGCCAAGCCGGCCGGCATGAAACCGCGCGATCTGGCCGAGAAAATCATCGCCGCGCTGCCGGCCGACGAAAATGTCACCAAGACCGAAATCGCCGGCCCTGGCTTCCTGAATTTCTTCCAGAACACCCAGGCCCTGGCCACTCGCCTGGACTTCGCCCTGGCCGACGAGCACATCGGCGTGCGCAAGGCCGGTCCGGTACAGCGCACCGTGGTCGACCTGTCGGCCCCGAACCTGGCCAAAGAGATGCACGTCGGCCACTTGCGCTCGACCATCATCGGCGACGGCGTGGCACGGGTGCTGGAGTTCCTCGGCGACACCGTGATCCGTCAGAACCACGTCGGCGACTGGGGCACCCAGTTCGGCATGCTGATGGCCTATCTGCAAGAAAACCCGATCACCAGCGACGAGCTGTCAGACCTGGAAAACTTCTACCGCGCCGCCAAGCAACGCTTCGACGAATCCGAAGAGTTCGCCGACCGCGCCCGTGGCCTGGTGGTCAAGCTGCAGGCCGGCGATGCGGACTGCCTGGCGCTGTGGACCAAGTTCAAGGACATCTCGCTGTCCCACTGCCAGAAAATCTACGAACTGCTGAACGTCAAACTGACCATGGCCGACGTGATGGGCGAAAGCGCCTACAACGACGACCTGATCAACGTGGTCAACGACCTCAAGGCCGCCGGCCTGCTGGTCGAGAGCAACGGCGCCCAGTGCGTGTTCCTCGACGAGTTCAAGAACGCCGACGGCGACCCGCTGCCGGTGATCATCGTCAAGGCCGACGGCGGCTACCTCTACGCCACCACCGACCTGGCGGCGGTGCGCTACCGCAGTGGTGTGTTGAAGGCCGATCGCGCGCTGTACTTCGTCGACCAGCGTCAGGCCCTGCACTTCCAGCAAGTGTTCGCGGTGGCCCGCAAGGCCGGCTTCGTGACGCACCCGATGGAAATGGAACACATGGGCTTCGGCACCATGAACGGAGCCGATGGCCGTCCGTTCAAGACCCGTGATGGCGGCACCGTGAAGCTGATCGACCTGCTGACCGAAGCCCAGGAACGCGCCTACACCCTGGTGAAGGACAAGAACCCGGAGCTGGCCGAAGCCGAGCTGCGCAATATCGCCAAGGTCGTGGGCATCGGCGCCGTGAAATACGCCGATCTGTCGAAGCACCGCACCAGCGACTACAGCTTCAACTTCGACCTGATGCTGAACTTCGAAGGCAACACGGCGCCGTACCTGCTGTACGCCTACACCCGCGTGGCCGGTGTGTTCCGCAAACTCGGCAAGGACTTCAGCGAAGTCGAAGGCCAGATCGTCCTCGAAGCGGCGCACGAACACGAACTGGCGGCGAAACTCGCGCAGTTCGGCGAAGTGCTGAACAACGTCAGCGACAAGGGCACGCCGCACATCCTGTGCACCTACCTGTACGATGTTGCCGGCCTGTTCTCCAGCTTCTACGAGAACTGCCCGATCCTCAGCGCCGACACGCCGGCGCAAATGCAAAGCCGTCTGCGCCTCGCCGCGCTGACCGGTCGCACTCTCAAGCAAGGCCTGGAACTCTTGGGTCTGGAAACTCTGGAGCGTATGTAAGTTGGCTGCCAAGAAAAAACCTGCACCCAAGCGTGGCGCCAGCCGTTACCAAGCTCCTGCAAAGCAACCGATCCCGGGCTGGCTGTGGATGGCGATCGGCCTGACGGTCGGCGCGTTCATTGTGTTCCTGATGAAACTGGAACCGGGCAAGGGCAGCGATAGCGTCAAGCGCGAGAAAATCGAGCAGCAGAAAGCCACCAAGATCGCCGAGGCCAACAAGACCCCGCCGAGCCCGACGCAACCGGTGAAGCCGAAGTACGACTTCTACACGCTACTGCCGGAATCGGAAGTGATCGTGCCGCCGGATGCCGTGCCGGAGAAAACCCCGCCGACGCCGGCCGTACCAACCACGCCGGTAACGCCTGCGGAAGCGGCGAAGATCGATACCGCGCGGGCTCAAGCGGCCTTGGCCGGCATCACCCCGCCACCGCCACCGCCCGTGGCCAAGGCCGCACCAGTGACCAAGTTCTTCCTGCAGGCCGGTTCGTTCCGCAAGGAGGCTGACGCGGACAAGGTTCGTGCGCAGATCATCCTGCTGGGTCAGGCCGTGGCGGTTGAATCCGGCACCGTGAAGGACGAAACCTGGTATCGGGTACTGGTCGGACCGTTCAGCAACCGCGAACAACTGACTACGGCCCAGAAGCAACTGGCGGGCGCGGGCTTCAGCAATCTGCTGTTACAACAACGCCAAAACCGCTGATCCATCATCGGCACCGCGTCATCGTTCATCGCGAGCAGGCTCGCTCCCACAGAATATGCACCAACCCTGTGGGAGCGAGCCTGCTCGCGATGACGTCCTTCTGAACACCCCACCTCTAATTCGGTGTACACCGCTCGTCCCCTCTCCCGCCCCGCAGTTGAAAAACGCTCCACCACCCCCATATGAGTTGGCATAAGGCATTTTCGCCCCGCTGCGTGGAGACTCTCCCTTGACCACCATCGTTTCAGTTCGCCGCCACGGCAAAGTCGTCATGGGCGGCGACGGCCAGGTTTCTCTCGGCAACACCGTGATGAAAGGCAACGCGAAGAAAGTTCGCCGCCTGTACCACGGCCAGGTGATCGCCGGTTTTGCCGGGGCCACCGCTGACGCCTTCACCCTCTTTGAGCGTTTCGAAGGCCAGCTCGAGAAACATCAGGGTCATTTGGTTCGTGCCGCCGTCGAACTCGCCAAAGAATGGCGCACCGACCGCTCCCTCAGCCGCCTCGAAGCCATGCTCGCGGTCGCCAACAAAGACGCCTCCCTGATCATTACCGGTAACGGTGACGTGGTCGAACCCGAAGAAGGCCTGATCGCCATGGGTTCCGGTGGCGGTTACGCCCAGGCCGCGGCCAGCGCCCTGCTGAAGAAAACCGATCTGTCGGCCCGGGAAATCGTCGAAACCGCGCTCGGCATCGCCGGCGACATCTGCGTATTCACTAACCACACCTTTACCATTGAGGAGCAGGACCTCGCCGAGTAAGCCTGTTCCGGCCTTAGCGCCACGGCTCACTTTTGCTTGAGGACCGCCAATTACTATGTCCATGACTCCCCGTGAAATCGTCCACGAACTCAATCGCCATATCATCGGCCAGGACGATGCCAAGCGCGCCGTCGCCATCGCGCTGCGTAACCGCTGGCGCCGGATGCAACTGCCGGAAGAGCTGCGCGTTGAAGTAACGCCAAAGAACATCCTGATGATCGGCCCGACCGGTGTCGGTAAAACCGAGATCGCCCGTCGCCTGGCCAAACTGGCCAACGCGCCGTTCATCAAAGTCGAAGCCACCAAGTTCACCGAAGTCGGCTATGTCGGCCGCGACGTTGAATCGATCATTCGTGACCTGGCCGACGCCGCGATCAAGCTGCTGCGCGAACAGGAAATGACCAAGGTTCGCCACCGCGCCGAAGACGCCGCCGAAGAGCGCATCCTCGACGCCCTGCTGCCACCGGCACGCATGGGTTTCAACAACGAAGACGCGGCACCGTCGGCCGATTCCAACACCCGTCAGCTGTTCCGCAAACGCCTGCGCGAAGGTCAGCTGGATGACAAGGAGATCGAAATCGAAGTCGCCGAAGTGTCCGGCGTCGATATCTCCGCGCCACCGGGCATGGAAGAAATGACCAACCAGCTGCAAAGCCTGTTCGCCAACATGGGCAAGGGCAAACGCAAGAGCCGCAAGCTCAAGGTCAAGGAAGCGCTGAAACTGGTGCGTGACGAAGAAGCCGGTCGCCTGGTCAACGAAGAAGAGTTGAAAGCCAAGGCGCTGGAAGCCGTTGAGCAGCACGGCATCGTGTTCATCGACGAAATCGACAAGGTCGCCAAGCGCGGTAATTCCGGTGGTGTCGACGTGTCTCGCGAAGGCGTGCAGCGCGACTTGCTGCCGCTGATCGAAGGCTGCACCGTCAACACCAAACTGGGCATGGTCAAGACCGACCACATCCTGTTCATCGCCTCCGGTGCGTTCCACTTGAGCAAGCCGAGCGATCTGGTGCCGGAGCTGCAAGGTCGTCTGCCGATTCGTGTCGAGCTGAAGGCGCTGACGCCTGAGGACTTCGAACGCATCCTCAGCGAGCCGCATGCGTCGCTTACCGAACAGTATTGCGCCCTGCTGAAAACCGAAGGCCTGGTCATTGAGTTCCAGGCGGACGGCATCAAGCGTATCGCCGAGATCGCCTGGCAGGTCAACGAGAAGACCGAGAACATCGGTGCCCGTCGCCTGCACACCTTGCTCGAGCGCCTGCTCGAAGAGGTGTCGTTCAGCGCCGGCGATCTGGCCAGCGCCCACGACGGCAAGGTGATCCTGATCGACGCTGATTACGTCAACAGTCACCTGGGTGAATTGGCGCAGAACGAAGACCTGTCCCGTTATATCCTGTAGGTCACCTACTCTCCCGTAGGAGCTGCCGCAGGCTGCGATCTTTTGATCTTGACCCTTAAAAATCAAGATCAAAAGATCGCAGCCTGCGGCAGCTCCTACAGGGTGCGTCACCAGACGGACGACCAGTCATGACCCAACTCCCCACCGATATCAAACTGCACAAAGCCTCCAAAACCCTGTCGCTGAAATACGCGTCCGGCGAGGAACATCACCTGCCCGCCGAGTTCCTGCGCGTGCACTCTCCTTCCGCCGAGGTCCAGGGCCACGGCAAACCTATCCTGCAATTTGGCAAGATCGGCGTAGGCCTGACCAAGGTAGAACCGGCCGGTCAGTACGCACTGAAATTGACCTTCGATGACGGCCACGACAGCGGGCTGTTCACCTGGGAATATCTGTACCAGTTGGGAGTGCGTCAGGAGGATCTCTGGAACGATTATCTTGCCGAACTCAAAGCTGCCGGAAAAACCCGCGATCCGAACGAGTCTGTCGTCAAGCTGATGCTCTAGTCCGAGCCTCTTGCTCTTTAGAGGGCATTTTCTAATTTCATCTGATTGAATGCTTGGCCGCGAGGCCAGTCATTGGCCTGCTTGCGAAAAAAATTAAACTCGGGTAACCAATGGAGCTGGCAAGTTCCCTGCAGTGTCTCTGAACTAAAAAGCAGCGATGCAGAATTAACGGTCACCCGAGCAGTAGTACCTGGCATTTGCTGTGTGACTACACAGCTGGACTCAGGTGCTCGTCTCAGGACAATGGAGCGTCGTAGATGAGTAACAAAAATAACGATGACTTGAAGTATCAAGCCTCGGAAAACACCCTGGGGCTGAATCCTGTCGTTGGGCTGCGTGGAAAGGATCTACTGGCTTCTGCTCGCATGGTGCTCAGGCAGGCCATCAAACAACCGGTGCACAGCGCCCGGCATGTCGCCCATTTCGGCCTCGAACTCAAGAACGTGCTGTTCGGCAAATCCGAGCTTCAACCGACAAGCGATGACCGTCGCTTCGCCGATCCGGCCTGGAGCCAGAACCCGCTCTACAAACGTTATTTGCAAACTTACCTGGCGTGGCGCAAGGAACTCCACGACTGGATCGATGACAGCAACCTCTCGCCCAAGGATGTCGCCCGCGGGCACTTCGTGATCAACCTGATGACCGAAGCCATGGCCCCGACCAACAGTGCGGCCAACCCGGCAGCGGTCAAACGCTTCTTCGAAACCGGCGGCAAAAGCCTGCTCGACGGCCTCTCGCATCTGGCCAAGGATCTGGTACACAACGGCGGCATGCCGAGCCAGGTCAACATGGGTGCATTCGAAGTCGGCAAGAGCCTGGGCGTGACCGAAGGCGCCGTGGTTTTCCGCAATGATGTACTGGAGCTGATCCAGTACCGGCCGACCACCGAACAGGTGCACGAACGCCCACTGCTGGTGGTGCCGCCGCAGATCAACAAGTTCTATGTATTTGACCTGAGCCCGGACAAGAGCCTGGCGCGCTTCTGCCTGCGCAATCACGTGCAGACCTTCATCGTCAGCTGGCGCAACCCGACCAAGGAACAACGCGAGTGGGGTTTGTCGACCTACATCGAGGCGCTCAAGGAAGCGGTCGACGTGGTCACCGCCATCACCGGCAGCAAAGACGTGAACATGCTCGGCGCCTGCTCCGGCGGCATCACCTGCACCGCGCTGTTGGGCCACTACGCCGCGATCGGTGAGAAGAAGGTCAACGCCCTCACGCTGCTGGTCAGCGTGCTGGACACCACCCTGGACAGCGACGTGGCTCTGTTCGTCGACGAACAAACCCTCGAAGCCGCCAAGCGCCATTCCTACCAGGCCGGCGTACTGGAAGGCCGCGACATGGCGAAAGTCTTCGCCTGGATGCGCCCCAACGACCTGATCTGGAACTACTGGGTCAATAACTACCTGCTGGGCAATGAGCCGCCGGTTTTCGACATCCTGTTCTGGAACAACGACACCACACGGTTGCCCGCTGCGTTCCACGGCGACCTGATCGAAATGTTCAAGAACAACCCGTTGATCCGCGCCGACGCACTGGAAGTGTGCGGCACGCCGATCGATCTGAAGCAGGTCACCGCCGACATCTTTTCCCTGGCCGGCACCAACGACCACATCACCCCGTGGAAGTCCTGCTACAAGTCGGCTCAACTGTTTGGCGGCAAGGTCGAATTCGTGCTGTCCAGCAGCGGGCATATCCAGAGCATTCTGAACCCGCCGGGCAATCCGAAATCGCGCTACATGACCAGCACCGAAATGCCGCTCAAGGCCGAGGACTGGCAAGAAAACTCAACCAAGCACACTGACTCCTGGTGGCTGCACTGGCAGGCCTGGCAGGCCGAGCGTTCGGGCAAATTGAAGAAGTCCTCGAGCAGTCTGGGCAACAAGGCCTATCCCGCAGGCGAAGCGGCGCCAGGCACTTACGTACACGAGCGGTAACTGACACACCTCGCTCTGCTTGTAGGAGCGAGCTTGCTCGCGATGGACGTTAACGATAACGCGTGCTGCTTGGTTAACGCGTTGTCCTCACGTTTTTCGCGAGCAAGCTCGCTCCTACAGGGGATCGGGGATGAATTAACCCACAGGGCCTGAAGCATGCCGCAACCGTTCATATTCCGTACCGTCGACCTGGATGGCCAGACCCTCCGCACGGCGGTACGCCCCGGCAAGCCTCACTTGACGCCCTTGCTGATTTTCAACGGCATCGGCGCCAACCTGGAGCTGGTGTTTCCGTTCGTCGCGGCGCTGGATCCGGACCTGGAAGTCATTGCTTTTGACGTGCCCGGGGTCGGCGGTTCGTCGACGCCAAACCGACCGTATCGCTTTCCGGGCCTGGCGAAACTCACGGCGCGGATGCTCGACTATCTCGACTACGGTCAGGTCAATGTGATCGGCGTGTCCTGGGGTGGCGCCCTCGCCCAGCAGTTCGCTTACGACTATCCCGAGCGCTGCAAGAAACTCGTGCTGGCGGCCACGGCGGCCGGTGCGGTGATGGTGCCGGGCAAACCTAAAGTGCTGTGGATGATGGCCAGCCCGCGACGCTACATCCAACCGTCTCATGTGATCCGCATTGCACCGATGATCTACGGCGGTTCGTTCCGCCGCGATCCGACCCTGGCGGCCAGCCATGCGGCGAAGGTGCGTTCGGCGGGCAAGCTCGGTTACTACTGGCAACTGTTCGCCGGCCTCGGCTGGACCAGCATTCACTGGCTGCACAAGCTCCACCAGCCGACGCTGGTGCTGGCGGGCGACGACGATCCGCTGATCCCGCTGATCAACATGCGCGTGCTGGCCTGGCGAATTCCCAATGCTCAATTGCACATTATCGATGACGGGCACCTGTTCCTGATTACCCGGGCAGAGGCGGTGGCACCGATCATCATGAAATTCCTCGAGGAGGAGCGACAACGCGCCGTGATGCATCCGCATCCGGCGCCATTGGGCGGTTAACCGGCCCATTGTCGGTCGGCAGGACGCCGCGCCGCGCAACAACCCGTTACAGCGTCTATGGTGTTCTGGTTCGATGTATTTGTTTTTGGCCTGAAGACGAAGGAGTGTTGAGTCATGCGCGAAAAACCAGCGAGGGATTTTTTACCCACTCCCGCCGCGTTCATCAACGCACAGAGTGCGATTACCGGCCTGCGTGGCCGGGATCTGTTTTCGACCCTGCGCAGCGTTGCCGCCCATGGCTTGCGTAACCCTGTGCACACCGCCCGACACGCCTTGAAACTCGGCGGTCAACTCGGCCGCGTACTGCTGGGCGAAACCCTGCACCCGACCAATCCGCAGGACAATCGCTTTGCCGATCCGGCGTGGAGTCTCAACCCTTTTTATCGCCGTAGCCTGCAGGGCTACCTGAGTTGGCAGAAGCAGGTCAAAAGCTGGATCGACGAGAGCAACATGAGCCCGGACGATCGCGCCCGCGCTCACTTTGCGTTCGCCTTGCTCAACGACGCCGTGGCACCGTCCAACAGCCTGCTCAATCCACTGGCCATCAAGGAGATCTTCAACTCCGGCGGCAACAGCCTGGTGCGGGGCATCAGCCACCTGGTCGATGACTTCCTGCACAACGACGGCCTGCCCAGACAGGTCACCAGGCAAGCTTTCGAGGTTGGCAAAACGGTCGCCACCACCACCGGTTCCGTGGTGTTTCGCAATGAACTGCTGGAGCTGATCCAGTACAAGCCGATGAGCGAAAAGCAGTATTCCAAACCGCTGCTGGTGGTACCGCCACAGATCAACAAGTACTACATTTTCGACCTGAGCCCGCACAACAGCTTCGTCCAGTTCGCCCTGAAGAACAGCCTGCAAACCTTCATGATCAGTTGGCGCAATCCGGATGTGCGTCATCGCGAATGGGGCCTGTCGACGTACGTTGAAGCCGTGGAAGAAGCGATGAATGTCTGCCGGGCGATCACCGGCGCTCGCGAGGTCAATCTGATGGGCGCCTGCGCCGGCGGGCTGACCATTGCCGCGTTGCAAGGTCATTTGCAAGCCAAGCGGCAACTGCGGCGAGTGTCCAGCGCGACGTACCTGGTGAGCCTGCTCGACAGTCAGATGGACTCGCCGGCAACCTTGTTCGCCGACGAACAGACCCTCGAGGCGGCCAAGCGCCGCTCCTATCAGAAGGGCGTGCTGGACGGCCGCGACATGGCCAAGGTCTTCGCCTGGATGCGCCCCAACGATTTGATCTGGAGCTACTTCGTCAACAACTACCTGCTGGGCAAGGAGCCGCCGGCGTTCGACATCCTCTACTGGAACAACGACAACACACGTCTGCCGGCCGCTTTCCATGGCGACCTGCTGGACTTTTTCAAGCACAACCCGCTGAGTCATCCGGGCGGACTGGAAGTGTGCGGCACGCCGATCGACCTGCAAAAAGTCACGGTCGACAGCTTTAGCGTGGCCGGTATCAACGATCACATCACGCCGTGGGACGCGGTGTATCGCTCGACGCTGCTGTTGGGTGGCGAGCGACGCTTCGTGCTGTCCAACAGCGGTCATGTGCAGAGCATTCTCAACCCGCCGAGCAACCCGAAAGCCAACTTCGTCGAGAGCGTAAAACTGAGCAGTGACCCACGGGCCTGGTATTACGACGCCAAGCAGGTCGACGGCAGTTGGTGGACCCAATGGCTGGGGTGGATTCAGGAACGCTCGGGCGCGCAAAAAGAAACCCACATGCCCCTCGGCAACCAGAACTATCCCCCGATGGAGGCGGCGCCCGGTACTTACGTGCGCGTGCGCTGACGCTCAACGAACCACGGCCGGGCCGGCCGTGGCATGACCCGACCATTAAGAAGACTGGATGAAAACCCGCGACCGGATCCTCGAATGTGCCCTGCAGTTGTTCAATCAGAAGGGCGAACCGAATGTCTCCACCATGGAAGTTGCCAACGAAATGGGCATCAGCCCGGGCAACCTCTATTACCACTTCCACGGCAAGGAACCGCTGATTCTCGGGTTGTTCGAGCGCTTCCAGGCCGAACTGGCGCCCCTGCTCGATCCGCCCTCCGATGTGGAACTGGCACCGGAAGATTACTGGTTGTTCCTGCACCTGATCGTCGAGCGCCTGGCGCACTATCGGTTTCTGTTCCAGGACTTGTCGAATCTGGCCGGGCGCCTGCCGAAACTGGCCAAGGGTATTCGCAACCTGCTCAATGCGCTGAAACGCACACTGGCTTCATTGCTGGCGCGACTGAAGGCTCAGGGGCAGTTGGTCAGCGACACCCAGGCGTTGGGGCAACTGGTGGAGCAGATCACCATGACGCTGCTGTTCTCGCTGGACTATCAGAGGATTCTTGATCGCGAAGGTGAAGTGCGACTGGTGGTGTACCAGATCATGATGCTGGTGGCGCCGCACCTGTTGCCGCCGATCAAGGTTGCGACCGAACACCTGGCCCTTCAATACCTCGAAGAACACGACTGACAGTTCCACTGGATAAACAAATTTCACTGTGGGAGCGAGCCTGCTCGCGAAGAGGTCCCCACAGTCACATTGATGTCTACTGAGATACCGCTTTCGTCGGAACGCCGCCCGGAGCCGGTTAGCTCCCACAATGGTTCTGCGGTGTTTATAAATCAGTGTACAAACAAAAACGCCCGACCTTTGCAGGCCGGGCGTTTTCTTGAGTCCTGAAAAATCAGGACTGACTGGTTGGCGTCGATGGAGCTGGCGCGACAGTCGGGGTAACAGCAGGGGTCGGTGCAGCTGCGGAATTGGATGTGCTGACCGGGGTTGCCGGTTTGGCGGCAGCCACTGCTGGTTTTGGTGCGACGGCTTTAGGCGCGGCCGGTTTTTTCACTGCTGGCTTCTTTGCGGCGGCAGGTTTTGCCGCTGGCTTGGCTGCAGGTTTAGCTGCTGCGCTTTTCGCTGCAGGCTTGGCAGCAGCTTTTGCTGCTGGTTTAGCCGCAGCTTTGGCGGCGGCCGGCTTGGCCGCTGGCTTGGCTGCTGCAGGTTTTGCCGCGGCAGTTTTGGCAGCAGGCTTGGCCGCTGCTTTCGCTGCTGGCTTGGCAGCCGGTTTAGCGGCAGCCTTGGCCAATGGCTTGGCAGCGGACTTGGCCGCAGGTTTGGCTGCTGCGGTTTTCGCCGCAACGGGCGCAACCTTGGCACCGGTCAGGCGCTCGATCTGCTTGGTCAGGGTATCGACCTTGCTGTGCAGCGCCTTGACTTCATTGCGGCTGGGTACGCCCAGGCGTGAAATGGCGCTGTTCAGGCGCTTGTCGAAAGCCCCTTCCAGCTCATCCCACTTGCCCAGCGCACGATCTTTCACGCCACTGATGCGCGACTTGGCCGACGAAGCGGAGTCCTTGGCGGCATCGACTTTTTTGCCGACAGCGCTTTTGGTGAGCTTCTCGGCTTTCTCGCCGTCTTTAACCAATGTATCGAAGAGCTTGCTGCCGTCAGTGTCGATCTTCGAGTACACGCCTAAACCAGCAAGCCAGATTTTGCGGGAGTAGTCTTCGACTTTCCCGATCCACGAGCTGCCTTCTTTTTCAGTATTCTTTTTACCAGCCATCCCGTTCTCCTTAAGATTTACGCGCGACGCGTTCGAGCAATGCCGTCAGCTCATCGAGCTTAGCAGAGAGTGTCTCAACGTCATGTTTAGACGGAATGCCGATACGATTCAAGGTACTTGCGACACGCGAGTCAAAAGCCTTCTCGACCTTGTCGAGTTGAACTTCGACTTTGCCTTTGAAAGTGCTGACTTCACTCTTGGCTTCATCGATCTCGGCATTGGCCGCTTCAAGTTTCTCGGAAACTACTTTTTTTCCTTTCTTTTCAACAGCTTGACCTTCCTTTATCAACTCTTGAAAGTACTCGCTGCCCTCTTGGCCGACCTTGGCGTAGGCACCCAGGCCTGCCAGCCAGATCTTGCGGGCATAAGATTTAACGTCGCTCAGAGCCGTTGTCGAAGCGTCGATTTTTTTCTTCAAAATAACTTTGGCCATGGTGCACCTCACGCGCAGAAGGTTTGAGGAACTGCCCGCAAAGAGTCGGGCTCAGGCACAAAGTAGTGAGAATAATTAGAAACGGCACCCTAACAACTGACATAAATAGGTGGTGCCTGATGGAAGAGATCGCAGCCTCGTTTCACTCGACAGCGCCTACAAAGGACAGCGGTGTACACCTGTAGGAGCTGTCGAGTAAAACGAGGCTGCGATCTCTTTGGTCTCACACCAACGCTTTATCCAAAGCCTTTTCGATTTCCGACTTGATGGTGCCGCTCATGGCGGACATCAACAGGCCAAGTTCGACATCGACCTTGATCGAATCCTCACCTACATGCACCGCGCCTTTCACACCAGAACGCTTGAGGTTCAGGGTGTCGCCGGACCATTGCGGTTCCAGGCCATATTGCTCGGACAGTTTCTGCGCCAACTTGTCGGCCTTCTCGCGGGCCGCTTCCTTACCCAGGCCGTGGGCACGCTCAACACTAATACGGGCCATCGAATGACTCCTGCTTTATGGATACTGTCCTGAAGCATCTTGACCCTTCCTGCGTCAAAACGTCCCGGCGGTTCTACATCTTACCTTCAGCCTTGCCAAGACAAAGCAGGCCACCGGGATTAGAATGTCCCGCATTCTCTTCTGGTGACAGCGATATGACTGATCAGCGCAAAGGCAGCGATGCCGAACCCACCACTCACTTCGGCTTCAAAAACGTTCCGGAAAGCCAGAAAGCGGAAAAAGTCGCTGAGGTTTTCCACTCGGTAGCCGCCAAGTACGACTTGATGAACGACCTCCTGTCCGGCGGCATGCACCGTCTGTGGAAGCGTTTCGCGATCGAACTGTCGGGCGTTCGCACCGGCAACCGCGTGCTGGATATCGCCGGCGGCACGGGCGACCTGACCAAGAAATTCTCTCATCTTGTTGGCCCGACCGGCCAGGTGGTGCTGGCCGATATCAACGAATCCATGCTCAAGGTCGGTCGTGACCGCCTGCTGGACCTGGGTGTGGCCGGCAACGTCGAATTCGTCCAGGCCGACGCTGAAAAGCTGCCGTTCCCGGATAACCATTTCGACTGCGTAACCATCGCCTTCGGCCTGCGCAACGTGACGCATAAAGAAGACGCCCTGCGCTCGATGCTGCGGGTGCTGAAACCGGGCGGCCGCTTGCTGGTGCTGGAGTTCTCCAAACCGACCAACGCGCTGATGTCCAAAGCCTACGACGCTTACTCGTTTGCCTTCATGCCACTGATGGGCAAGTTGATCACCAACGACTCGGAAAGCTATCGCTACCTGGCCGAATCGATCCGCATGCACCCGAATCAGGAAACCCTGAAGTCGATGATGGTCGAGGCCGGTTTCGACCGCGTGACCTACCACAACATGACCGCAGGCATCGTCGCCCTGCACCGCGGCATCAAACCCTGATGTTGCTGGCCGGCCTGCTCGCCAGCGTTGAACTCGGTCTGAACCGGGTGCTGCGTCTCGACAGCACGGCGCTGCCGCGGCTGGCGCATTTGAGTGGCAAGGTGATTGCCGTCGACTGCCGCAGCCCGGCGCTGCAACTGTTTATCCTGCCCAGCGATGAAGGTTTGATGTTGGCATCCCAGTGGGAAACCGGCGCCGACTGCACCTTGCGTGCACCGGCCTCCAGCCTGTTGAAACTGGCGATGAGCAAGGACAAGACCTCGGTCCTGCATGGCCCTGAAGTCGAACTCGACGGTGACAGCGGCGTGCTGCTGGAACTGGCGGCGATCCTTCAGGACCTTGAGCTGGACTGGGAGTACGAACTCTCGCGCTGGCTCGGCCCCGTCGCCACACAACTGGTCGGCGGTCACCTGCGCAGCCGCGCACGCTGGTATCAACAAGGGTTCGCCAACCTGAACCAGAACCTGGGCGAATACCTGGCCGAAGAATCGCGCACCCTCGTCGGTCAGCGCGAAGCCGAAGCCCGTTTCAGTGAACTGGACCAGATCAAACTCGATCTGGAACGTCTCGAGGCGCGCTTCGAGCGCCTTTCCCGATCCCTCGACCCAAGCGATAACGCATGAAGCTGCTTGCCGTCCGCCGTTTGTTGCGCATCCAGCGCGTCGTGATCCGCTACCGCCTCGATGACCTGCTGTTCGCCCTGCCGCTGCCCTGGTTTCTCCTGGCGCTGCGCTACGCCTTGCCGTGGCGCTGGTTCCCGCGCAAGCCGCTGGACCTGAGCCGTGGCGCGCGATTGCGCCTGGCGCTGCAGGACCTGGGGCCGATTTTCATCAAGTTCGGGCAGATCCTGTCCACCCGCCGCGACCTGCTGCCGGAAGACATCGCCGATGAACTGATGAAGTTGCAGGACCGCGTGCCGCCGTTCGACTCGCAAGTGTCGATCAACCTGATCGAAGAGCAGTTGGGCAAAAAGATCAGTGAAGTGTTCAGCCGATTCGACGTCGAACCGCTGGCCTCGGCCTCGGTGGCCCAGGTGCATGCCGCGCAGTTGAAAACCGGTGAAGAAGTCGTCGTCAAGGTGATCCGCCCGGGCCTGAAACCGATCATTGCCCAGGACCTGGCCTGGCTGTTCATCCTCGCCCGCGCCGCCGAAAAACTCTCGGCCGACGCGCGCCTGCTGCACCCGGTAGACGTGGTCCAGGACTACGAAAAAACCATCTACGACGAACTCGATCTGCTGCGCGAAGCGGCCAACGCCAGCCAGTTGAAACGCAACTTCGACGGCTCGCCGCTGCTGTACGTGCCGCAAGTCTATTGGGACTGGTGCCGGCCGAAAGTGCTGGTGATGGAGCGCATCTACGGTATTCAGGTCACCGATCTGACGACCCTGGCCGATCAGCGCACTGACATGAAAATGCTCGCCGAACGTGGTGTGGAAATCTTCTTCACCCAAGTGTTCCGCGACAGCTTCTTCCACGCCGACATGCACCCCGGCAACATCTTCGTCAGCACCGTGAACCCGTGGAGCCCGCAGTACATTGCGATCGACTGCGGCATCGTCGGCAGCCTGACCCCGGAAGACCAGGACTATCTGGCGCGCAACCTGTTCGCGTTTTTCAAGCGCGATTACCGGCGTGTCGCACAGCTGCACATTGACTCGGGCTGGGTGCCGGCAGAAACCAAACTCAACGAATTCGAAGCCGCGATCCGCACCGTGTGCGAGCCGATCTTCGAAAAACCGTTAAAGGATATTTCCTTCGGTCAGGTGCTGATGCGCCTGTTCCAGACCGCGCGACGCTTCAACATGGAAGTGCAGCCACAACTCGTGTTGCTGCAAAAAACCCTGTTGAACATCGAAGGCCTGGGCCGTCAGCTGTACCCGGACCTCGATCTGTGGAACACCGCGCAGCCGTTCCTTGAGCGCTGGATGCGCGAGCGGGTCAGCCCCAAAGCCTTTCTCGGCAACGTGCAGAGCCAGTTCGAACAACTGCCGCACTTGGCCAACATGGCCCGCGACCTACTCGAACGCATGTCCCAGCCTCATGCCAATGACCCGCCGCCACCGTGGCATCGACGCAGGGACGACTGGTTCCTGCGGCTGCTCGGCACTGCCCATCTGGCTGGCGGCGCAATACTGGCCGCGGGCGGCCCGCTGAACGAACTGGCTTACTGGCCGGCCGGAATCATGATGGCTGTCGGTTTGTATCTGGTCGTTCGCCGATAGCCAGTCGGGCCACACGCTGGCACACTGTTTCAACGCCTGGGTTCTACTCATGAAGTGTGGAACCCGCTGTCGGAGTCGAAGATGAAAAACTGGCTGGACGAGATCAAGTGGGACGCCGATGGCCTGGTGCCAGCGATTGCCCAGGATCACAAGACCGGGCGCGTCCTGATGATGGCCTGGATGAACCGTGAAGCGCTGGAACTGACCGCTGCCGAAAACCGCGCCATTTACTGGTCACGTTCCCGTGGCAAGCTGTGGCGCAAGGGCGAAGAGTCCGGCCATGTGCAGACCCTGCATGAGATGCGCCTGGACTGTGACGCCGACGTCATCATCCTGATGGTCGAGCAGATTGGCGATATCGCTTGCCATACCGGCCGCCAGAGCTGCTTCTACCGCGTCTTCGAGAACGGCGACTGGAAAATCGTCGACCCGGTCCTGAAAGACCCGCACGCCATCTATCACGCAGGGCACACCCATGAGTGACACTCTGACCCGTCTGGCCCAGGTGCTGGAAGAGCGCAAAGGCGCCGCCGCCGACAGCTCGTATGTCGCCAGCCTGTACCACAAGGGCTTGAACAAGATTCTGGAAAAAGTCGGCGAAGAGTCGGTCGAAACCATTATTGCCGCCAAGGATGCCGCGATCAGCGGTGACTGCAGCGATGTGATCTACGAGACCGCCGATTTGTGGTTCCACAGCATGGTCATGCTCGCCCAACTGGGGCAGCATCCACAGGCTGTGCTCGATGAACTTGACCGTCGCTTCGGTCTGTCCGGACACGTCGAGAAAGCCTCGCGTCCGTCCGCCTGAACAACTATTAGAGAGGAGCAGCAACATGGGCATTTTTGACTGGAAACACTGGATCGTCATCCTGGTTGTTGTCGTGCTGGTGTTCGGCACCAAGAAACTGAAAAACCTCGGCACTGACGTGGGCGAGTCGATCAAGGGCTTTCGCAAAGCCATGAACGATGAAGACAAGCCAGCTGACCCGACGGTGACCCCGCAACAACCGGTTCCACCTGCTCAACCACAGACCACACAGTCTGTGAACCAGCCGCACACCATCGACGTGCAGGCACAAAAAGTCGAAGAGCCGATCCGCAAAGACGTGTGAGCACTGACTAATGTTTGGTATCAGCTTCTCTGAACTGCTGCTCGTCGGCCTCGTTGCCCTGCTGGTGCTGGGCCCCGAGCGTCTGCCGGGCGCAGCGCGCACCGCCGGCCTGTGGGTCGGGCGTCTGAAGCGCAGCTTCAACGCGATCAAACAGGAAGTTGAACGTGAAATCGGTGCCGACGAGATTCGTCGGCAACTGCACAACGAGCACATTCTGTCGCTGGAGCAGGAGGCGCGGAAGATTTTCACGCCGACTCAGCAAGAGCCGACGCCAGTTGAACCCGTGGCGACGCCGACGATTCATGCGCCGGCTGCCGAAGCTACGCCTGCCGCTGCCCCAACTGACACGGTGAACGCCGTTGAACCGGCGCCGGTAGTCGCTCCCGTAGAACCTGTTGCGCCTGCCGCCGCGCCGACAACGCCGGCCCCTCACGACCCAACATTGCCGCCGCGAGCCCCATGAGCGATCTCCCAGAAAACGACCAGCACATGCCGCTGGTTTCGCACCTCACCGAGTTGCGTACCCGTCTGCTGCGCTGCGTAGCGGCGATCTTCATCATCTTCGCCGGGTTGTTCGCCTTCACCCAGCAGATCTACACCTTCGTCTCCACGCCGTTGCGCCAGTACCTGCCAGCCGGCGCGACGATGATCGCCACCGACGTGTCGTCGCCGTTCCTGACGCCACTGAAGCTGACCATGATGGTTTCGCTGTTCCTGGCGATCCCGGTGATCCTGCACCAGATCTGGGGCTTCATCGCGCCGGGCCTGTACAAGCATGAGAAGCGCATCGCGGTGCCGTTGCTGGTGTCCAGTATCCTGCTGTTCTACACCGGCATGGCGTTCGCCTATTTCCTGGTGTTCCCGCTGATCTTCAAGTTCTTCGCCGCCGCCACCCCGGCCGGCGTGGAGATGATGACCGACATCACCAGCTACCTTGATTTCGTCATGACGCTGTTCTTCGCCTTCGGCGTGGCGTTCGAAATCCCGGTGGCCGTGGTGCTGCTGGTATGGATTGGCGTGGTCAACGTCGCCTATCTGAAGAAAATCCGCCCGTACGTAATCATCGGCTGCTTCGTGGTCGGCATGATCCTGACACCGCCGGACATCTTCTCGCAGACGCTGCTGGCCGTACCGATGTGGCTGCTGTTTGAAATCGGCATCCTGTTCGGCAGCCTGATCAGCAAGCGCGGCGACCATCCGGACGACCAGCCGGTTGACGATCACAACGACCAGCCGCCAGCGACCCAAGCGTGAACCTGCTGCTCCTCGAAGAGGCCGACTTCATTGCGGCCGACCGGGCGATCCTGCGTGATCGCCGGTTGACGCATATGCAGGAAGTTCACCGCTGTGAAGTGGGTGACAACATGCGCGTCGGGCGTATTGGCGGTCTGATGGGTTCGGCCGAAGTGCTGCGCCTGGACGCTGACGAAGCCGAGTTGCGCGTCACACTCGACCAGCCACCACCGGCCAAGCTGCCACTGACCCTGGTACTGGCCCTGCCACGCCCGAAAATGCTCCGTAGGGTGTTTCAGACGGTAGCGGCCATGGGTGTGCCACGGATCGTCCTGGTGAACAGCTACCGCGTCGAGAAGAGCTTCTGGCAAACCCCGTTCCTGGAGCCCGAGGCGATTCGCGAACAACTGATCCTCGGCCTCGAACAGGCCCGGGACAGTGTGCTGCCGGAGATCATCATCGAGAAGCGCTTCAAACCGTTTGTCGAAGATCGCCTGCCCGCCATCACCGAAGACACCCTCGGTCTGGTGGGGCATCCCGGCCATTACCCGCCCTGCCCCCGTGGCCTGGACGAACCGGTGACCCTGGCGATCGGCCCGGAAGGTGGCTGGATCCCTTACGAAATCGACCTGCTGGGCAAGGCCGGCCTGCAACCGGTGCAGCTCGGCGAACGCATCCTGCGGGTCGAAACCGCCGTCACCGCGCTGCTCGCTCGCCTCTTCTAACACCGCATAGCCCCCGTAGGAGCTGCCGAAGGCTGCGATCTTTTGATCTTTAGCGTTTTCAGTTCCGCCACAATCAAGATCAAAAAATCGCAGCCTTCGGCAGCTCCTACGGGACCGTGCTGCGCTGCGTCAGGCAAATCGCATCGCTGTTTCTACAGATTCGGACGAACCTGCCGATATAGCTCCCATAAAGCCAATGAGTGGTCCGAGGGAGTTGCAGCATGTACCGATGGCTAGCCGAGAAACTGGGGAACGTCAGCGTCAATCGCAAACTGAGTGTCGGCTTCGGTCTGGTGCTGCTTCTGACGTTACTGATCACCGTCACCGGCTGGACCGGCCTGAGCGATGTGGTGAGCCGTGGCGACAAGCTCGGGTTCATTGCCAGCCTCAATGATCTGACCAAAGACCTGCGCCTGGCCCGTCTGGACTACGAAATGCGCCGTGGCGAACAAGGCCCTGGCGCGGTCAACGACCTGCTCGGCCAACTCGACACCGGCTTGAAAACCGCGCGCACGCTGATCGAACAGCCCGCCGATACAGCCATGGTCGATCAGCAGCTGGCCGCCATCAGCGAGTACAAACAAGCCTTCGTCGCCATGACCCAGGCCGGCGCCAACCGTGAAGATGCCCGCAGCAAACTCGGCGCCAATGCCGATAACGCCGTGGCGCGGGTGACCGAAGTCGAGAAAACCCTGCTGCAAGGCGACAACATTGCCGATTTCAACAGTGTGGTTGAGGTCAGCAAACTGCTGCAGCAAGCCCGCTATCAGGTTCGCGGCTATACCTACAGTGGCAAGGCCGACGCCGAACAACCGGCGCTGGACGCGATCGCCAATGCCTTGAACAGCCTCGACAGTCTGCCGTCGAAACTACCGCAGCAATACATGGCCAACCTGCAACAGGCCAGCGAATCGCTCAAGGCCTATCGCGTAGCGGTCAGCCAGTTCCGCGACTCCCAGGTGGCAACCGCTGCTGCCCTGAAACGCATGGCCGTCCAAGGCGACATCCTGCTCGACGTCAGCAAGAAGCTCACCGTCTCGCAAACCATCGTGCGCGACACCCACGCCGCCCGCGCCAAGAACATGCTTCTGCTGGCCACCGCCCTGGCGCTTGCCTTTGGCCTCTTCGCGGCCTGGGCCATCACCCGCCAGATCGTGATCCCCCTGAGCCAGACCCTCAAAGTGGCCGAGCACGTCGCTGCCGGTGACCTGACGCACAACCTTGTTTCCGAGCGCCAGGACGAACTCGGCCAGCTACAGCGCGCCATGCAGAGCATGACTCTGGGCCTGCGCGAACTGATCGGTGGCATCAGCGATGGCGTCACGCAAATCGCCAGCGCCGCCGAAGAGTTGTCTGCGGTGACCGAACAGACCAGCGCCGGGGTCAACAGCCAGAAGGTCGAGACCGACCAGGTGGCCACCGCCATGAACGAAATGACCGCCACCGTGCAGGAAGTCGCGCGCAACGCCGAAGAAGCCTCCGAAGCGGCGGTCGCCGCCGACCAGCAGGCCCGCGAAGGTGACAAAGTGGTCAGCGAAGCCATCGCCCAGATCGAGCGCCTGGCCAAGGAAGTCGGCAATTCCACCGAAGCCATGGGTCATCTCAAGCGCGAAAGCGACAAGATCGGCAGCGTGCTCGACGTGATCAAATCCGTGGCCCAGCAAACCAACCTGCTGGCGCTCAACGCGGCGATTGAAGCCGCACGTGCCGGTGAAGCCGGGCGTGGTTTTGCGGTGGTCGCCGACGAAGTCCGCAGCCTGGCCCAGCGCACCCAGAAGTCCACCGAGGAAATCGAAGAGCTGATCGTCGGCCTGCAAAGCGGCACCCAGCAAGTCGCGACCATCATGGACAACAGCCGCAGCCTGACCGACAGCAGCGTCGAACTGACCCGCCGCGCCGGTAGCTCACTGGAAAGCATCACCCGCACCGTGTCGGCGATTCAGTCGATGAACCAGCAGATTGCTGCGGCGGCCGAGCAGCAAAGCGCCGTAGCCGAAGAGATCAACCGTAGTGTGCTGAACGTGCGGGATGTGTCCGAGCAGACCTCGGCAGCCAGCGAAGAAACCGCGGCCTCCAGCGTTGAGCTGGCGCGGTTGGGGACGCATCTGCAGATGCTGGTGGGCAGGTTCAAGGTTTGAGGTGATTCGATGACCTCGGTTCACAAGGGACCGAGGTGATGCGATCGCGAGCAGGCTCGCGCCCACATTGATCGGTGGCGTACACAAAATTTGTGTTTGACGCCTAACCCTTGTGGGAGCGAGCCTGCTCGCGATAGCGGTACGACAGGCGCTTGATTTACAGGACCTGGCGCAAAAACGCCTGCGCCCGCGGATCCTTCGGCGCATCGAAGAATTCCGCTGGCGAGGCATCTTCCAGCAATTTGCCGTGATCAAAGAACAGCACCCGATCCGCCACTTCCCGGGCGAAGCCCATTTCGTGGGTGACACAGACCATGGTCATGCCTTCCACGGCCAGGGTTTTCATCACATCCAGTACTTCGCCGACCATTTCCGGGTCGAGGGCCGAGGTCGGCTCATCGAACAACATGACCTTGGGTTCCATGGCCAATGCCCGGGCGATGGCAACGCGCTGTTGCTGACCACCGGACAGGCGCGACGGAAACTCATTGGCCTTCTGCGCGATACCGACCTTCTCCAGCAACGCCAGCGCCTTGGCTTCGCGCTCTTTCTTGCCGCGCTTGCGCACGACCTTCTGGGCCAGACAGAGGTTTTCCAGCACCGTCATGTGCGGGAACAGGTTGAAATGCTGGAACACCATGCCGACTTCGCGGCGGTAGGCATTCACGTCGGTTTTCGGGTCGGCCAGTTGCAGGCCGTCGATGCTCACCGAACCCGAATCGAACTCTTCCAGGCCGTTGAGGCAGCGCAGGAAGGTCGATTTACCGGAACCTGACGGACCGATGACCACCAGCACTTCGCCCTTGGCCACGTGCGTCGAGACGTTATCTACCGCGCGAACCACATGGCCGCGGGTGTCGAAGACTTTTACCAGATCGCGGACTTCAATCACTTTGCGCGAGCCTCCGCTCAAGCCGGCTGGCGATTTTCGACAGCGGCAGGTTGATCAACAAATACAGACCGGCCACGCAGAACAGGATTTCGAACGGCGAGAACGAGGTGGTGATGACTTCACGACCGCTTTTGAGCAGCTCGGTAATCGCGATCACCGACACCAGCGAGGTGTCCTTGACCAGACTGATGAACTGCCCGGCCAACGGCGGCAGCACGCGTTTCAAGGCTTGCGGCAGCACCACGTGGCGCATCGACTGCCCGGCGCTCAAACCCAGGGACCTCGCGGCTTCGTTCTGGCCACGGGCGATCGACTGCACACCGGAACGGATGATCTCCGCCACGTATGCGCCGGTGAACAGCGACAGCGCGGCGATCCCGGCGAACTCCCGGGACAGGTTCATCACGGTGCCGATGAAGAAGTAGAAAATGAAGATCTGCACCAGCAGCGGCGTACCGCGGACCAGTTCGACGTAGATCGTCGAAAGGTCGCGCAGGGTCGGGTTGTTCGACAGACGGCACAGGCCGGTGGCGAGGCCAATCAGCAGGCCGAGCACGCCAGACACCACGGACAACCACAGGGTGGTCCACAGCCCCCACATCAACGGTCCGGCGGCCCAATGCCGGGTCACGCCGATGACGTCGCCTTCGGCCACGTCATCGCCCTGGGCGACTTGCAGACTGTTGTCGTCGACGGTCAGGTGTTGCTCGTCACCGGCATCGTTGCGCAGGGTGACTTCAGCCTTGTCGTCCTTGCGCACCAGTTCGCTGACGGTGGAGATGTCGGCGGCGCGCTGGGATTCTTCAGCGTGGTAGGCGAAGTACTGCGGCACGCGGTTCCAGCGCCATTCGTAGGACATCAGCGAGGTGGCGTAATACAACGCGCCGGCCAGGCCGATCAGTACCAGCACGGTCAGCACGTGCCAGGGCCATAGGGCTTTTTTCTGTTTCATTTGCTCTGAAGGTTCCGAGTTCTGTGTCGCGAAGGAGGCCGTCTTCGCGAGCAGGCTCGCTCCCACATTGGACCCAGGGCAATTGTGGGAGCGAGCCTGCTCGCGAATGGGCGACGCGGTCTAACTGACCGAGCCTTACTCCATATCCTTCAGCCAAGCGGTGTCTTTAAACCACTTGTCATGAATGCGATCGTAGGTGCCGTCTTCGCGGATCTGGTGCAGGAAGTTGTTGATGAAGTTGATGCTGTCGTAGTCGCCCTTCTTCAGACCGAAGGCCAGCGGCTCGAAAGTGAATGGCTTGTCGAGGAACACCAGTTTTCCGTTACCGACCTTGTTCACCGCGACGACGTTGTAAGGTGCGTCGTAGATGAACGCATCGGCCTTGCCGTTCACGACGTCCAGTACCGCTTCCTGCTCGTTGTCGTAGCCGTGGTACTTGGCTTTGGAGATCAATTTTTTGGCGACCATTTCACCGGTGGTGCCCAGCTTGGAGGTGATGCGGTAGTCGGCGGTGTTCAGGTCTTTATAAGACTTGATGGTGCCTTCCAGCTCCTTGCGAATCAGCAGCGTCTGGCCGACTACGATGAACGGTTCGCTGAAGTTCAGGCGCAGGTTGCGTTCCTGGGTCAGGGTCATGCCGCTACCGATCATGTCGAACTTATCGGTGAGCAGGGCCGGGATGATGCCGTCGTAGCCGGTGGACACCAATTCCAGTTTGACGCCCATGGCCTTGGTCATGGCTTTGAGGATGTCGACTTCGAAACCGATGATCTCGCCGCGTTTGTTGGTCATTTCGAACGGCATGTAGGTCGGGTCCATGCCGACTTTCAGCGTGCCGCGCTTGACCGCGTCATCGATGGCACCGGCCTGCGCCGCGTTGACTGCAACCAGTGCCGTGACGCCGACCAGCAGCATCGAGAGATACTTCTTCATCATCAAGTCCCCAAAACCATTGCGTTATGAGGCGCGCAAACGGCAGGTTTCCCTTGGGAAACCGGCAGATACGAACAGAAAATTGTCCGGGCGCACCAATTCGGGGACGGATGCTAACGCACTCGCTCGTTTGCACAAGGGTTTGCACGGGATTTGTTGTTTCACAGAGCGCAAAAGCAAAAGATCGCAGCCTTCGGCAGCTCCTACGGGTCCGTGTTGATCCGCATTATTGCGATCAACCGAATCAATGTAGGAGCTGCCGAAGGCTGCGATCTTTTTGAAGCTCCCCGTTCTTGAGGAAACGGGGCTTTTTCATTATGCCAACTGAGGCTGGATGCTCAGCGGCTTGAGCGGCAACAGCGGCGCATGGGGATCGGCCTTCACCGATTTACGCCACGCGTCCAGCCACTCGGGGTGACCGTCGTTCCAGATCTGCTCATGCAAGCGACCCAATGCCACCGGATCACTCAGCAGTTGCACGCGCTCATTGTTGTTCAGACCCTCAGGCCCGACTTTCAGCGCATGACGAACCCGCTCGATCCGCAGCCATTCGATCGGCTCTGCGTAACGGTGCCGGGACGTCGCCAGCGAACACGCCAAGGCGTTCTGTTGTGGATCGACCACCGCGCGGATGAAGCCATCGTTCAGTGCATGCCAGCGATTTTCGTGGGTGTATTGGTCAGTCGCCAGCAACGCCTGTGGCGGATTGTATTCCTCAGGGATCAGGAACAGGCTCTCGTCACGGGACTTGAGGCCCAGACCCACACGGCTGGAGATCACCGATACCGGGATCGACAGCATCAACGAACCGACGATCGGCACCAGCCACCAGAGGAAGCTCGGGTTCAGCCAGATCACCAGCAGCGCCCAGAAGAAGCCCAGCAGGGTTTGCGGACCGTGGCGCTTGACCGCTTCGCTCCATGGTGTGGAGTCGTCGTCACGTTGCGGGGAGTTCCAGGTCGCGGCCCAACCGAGGAACGCGGCGAGCACAAAGCGGGTGTGGAAAATCATCCGCACCGGCGCCAGCAGCATAGAGAACAGCATCTCCAGCAGCATCGACAAGGTCACCTTGAACTTGCCGCCGAACTCTTTCGCGCCCTTGGCCCAGATCAGGATGATGCTCAACAGCTTCGGCAGGAACAGCAGCACGATGGTGGTCGAGAACAGCGCGATCGCCTTGTCCGGGTGCCATTGTGGCCACAGCGGATAGAGCTGGCGCGGTTCGAGGAAGTACTGCGGTTCCATCAGCGTGTTGACCGCCAGCAGCGCTGTCGACAGGACCAGGAAGAAGAACCACAACGGCGCCGACAGGTAAGACATCACGCCGGTCAGGAACACCGCACGGTGCACCGGGTGCATGCCCTTGACCAGGAACAGACGGAAGTTCATCAGGTTGCCGTGGCACCAGCGACGGTCACGCTTGAGTTCGTCCAGCAGGTTCGGCGGCAGTTCTTCGTAGCTGCCCGGCAAGTCGTAGGCAATCCACACGCCCCAGCCGGCACGGCGCATCAGCGCAGCTTCAACGAAGTCGTGGGACAGAATCGCACCGGCGAACGCGCCTTTACCGGGCAACGGCGCCAGGGCGCAGTGCTCGATGAACGGCTTCATGCGGATGATCGCGTTGTGACCCCAGTAATGGGATTCACCCAACTGCCAGAAGTGCAGACCGGCGGTAAACAGCGGACCGTACACACGCGTCGCAAACTGCTGCATGCGTGCATACAGCGTGTCCATGCCCGACGCACGCGGCGCGGTCTGGATGATCCCGGCGTCCGGCGTGGCTTCCATCAAGCGCACCAGACTGGTCAGGCATTCACCGCTCATCACGGAGTCAGCGTCGAGCACGACCATGTACTTGTAGTCACCGCCCCAGCGACGGCAGAAGTCGTCGAGGTTGCCGCTTTTGCGTTTTACGCGACGGCGACGGCGGCGATAGAAAATCTTGCCGAAGCCCTTGGCTTCGCGGCAGACGTCCAGCCAGGCCTGCTGTTCGGCAACACAGATATCGGCGTCGTTACTGTCGCTGAGGACGAAGAAGTCGAAACGATCCAGGTCCCCCGTGGCCGCAACCGACTCGAAGGTCGCCCGCAGACCGGCAAACACCCGTGGCACGTCTTCGTTGCAGATCGGCATTACCAGTGCGGTACGCGCGTCCTTGGCGATCGGCTCAACGCCGGCACTTTTACCGGAAATGCGGTATTTGTCGTGGCCGGTGAGCAACTCGAGGAAGCCCATCAACGCCGTCCAGAAACCAGCCGATACCCAGCAGAACAGAATCCCGAACAGAATCAGGATGCTGGTCTGCAGCGCATACGGCAGGACTTGCGTAACGGTTTGCAGGAACGGCTGATGCAGGACCTCATTCAGGTCGACGAACGACCAGCCCTGATACGGCATGATGCCTTTCATGTACCAGCCGGCGACGATGGTTTGCCCGAGCATCAGTACCAGCAGGATGTAACGTCGGATCGAACCTACGGTGCGCCAGCGGGCCGCCGGCAGCACGTTCTCATCCTTCGGCGGAGCCGGTGGGTTGGTGCGACCGGTCAGACGACGCCAGCCACGCACCAGAATGTTGGTACGCCACGGCTCCGGCACGACCTTGGTCCGGCGGATCGGCGGCGTTGCCTTGAGGCAAACGCGACCGTTGGCGTCGAGTGCCAGCATTTCGGCGTCTGCCAGTTCTTCGGCGGAGCTGAGGGTCAGACGCTTGCCCACCGAAGCCTGGGCGGCTTCGGTCGGAGCGTCGAACGTCGAGGACGACAGGCGTTCGTGCAATTCGCTGAAGGATTTGCAGCCCGCGAGTTCCGCGCGCTGCTCGTCGGTCATCGGCAAATGCGCCAGATACTCCGCAAGAGTTTCTGGCTGTACTTGAGAATTACTCATCGGCAGGCAACTGATAGCTCCAGGTCTCGGTCAGGACTTCTTCAGTCGCTGCCGATTCCGGTGTGGCAGGGGCCGCTTCGGCAGCAGCTAGCTGCTTGGCGTCTTTATTGGCCTCCTTGGCATCTGCAACGGGTTTGGCGTCAGCCTGCTTGGCCTCGGCTTGCTTGGCTTCCTTGTCCGCTTTCTCTTGTTGTCTGGCGGCAACCTTGTCGGCCTTGGCGACAGCCGAGCTGGACGCTGGCACCGAAGACTTGGCCAGGTCGGCAGGCAGGATGTTCTGGACCAGTGCAGCACGCATCTCGGTGGATTTGCCCGGGTCCTTGATCTTCATGCGCAGGGTCAGGCGCCAGCCTTTGGTATCAGGGTTGTAGCGCACGCTGTTCTCGACCAGCTCGGCATTGTCGCCAACGCTGACCTGGCTGCGAACGTCTGCATCTGCCGGCAATGCCGCCAGGGACGGGCCTTCGAAGTCCACCAGATAGGCAACGCTGCCATCCGGCTGACGGATCAGGTTGGACTGTTTAACGTCACCCGTGGAGCGCAGGGTCTGTTTGACCCATGCGCTGTCCGGAGCGTGAAGCGCGGCTTCGTCGATGGTCCAGTGCATGCGGTAGCCGAATTCCAGCGGCTGGCCAGGCTCGGGCAGTTTTTCCGGGCTCCAGAAAGCAACGATGTTGTCGTTGGTTTCGTCGGCAGTCGGAATTTCGACCAGGTCTACAGAACCCTTGCCCCAATCGCCTTTTGGCTCGATCCAGGCACTTGGGCGCTTGTCGTAGCGGTCGTCGAGGTCTTCGTAGTGGCTGAAGTCACGACCACGCTGCAGCAGGCCGAAGCCGCGCGGGTTCTCGATCGAGAAGTTGCTCACCGCCAGGTGCTTCGGGTTGTTCAACGGACGCCAGATCCACTCGCCGTTGCCGGCGTGGATCGACAGACCGCTGGAGTCGTGCAGTTCGCGGCGATAGTTCAGCACTTTCGACGGCTGGTTGGCGCCGAACAGGAACATGCTGGTCAGCGGCGCAACGCCAAGCTTGGTGACCTTGTCACGCAGGAACATCTGCGCCTTGACGTCGACAATGGTGTCGCTGCCCGGACGCACGGTCAGGCGGTAGGCACCGGTGGCGCGTGGCGAATCCAGCAGCGCGAAGATCACCAGGTGCTTGTCACCCGGTTTCGGCTGTTGAATCCAGAACTCACGAAAACGCGGGAATTCTTCGCCGGACGGCAACGCGGTATCGATGGCCATGCCACGAGCGGACAAGCCATAAGTGTGACCCTTGCCGACGACGCGGAAGTAACTCGCGCCGAGCATGGTCATGATTTCGTCTTGCTTGTCGGCCTTGTTGATCGGGTACAGCACACGGAAACCGGCGTAACCCAGTTGTTCGGTGGCTTTAGGATCGAATTTCAAGTCGCCGAAATCGAAACGACTTGGGTCGTACTTGATCTCTTCGACGGTGTTAGCCGTGATTTCGTTGATTTTCACCGGCGTATCGAAATGCATACCCTGGTGATAGAACGACAACTTGAACGGGGTTTTCTGATCGGCCCACTCGGCTTTTTCGGTCAGGAAACGAATTTTTTGATAGTCCGCGAATTTCATCTCACGGAATTCGTTCGGCAGGTTACTGCGCGGAGCTTCGTATTTCTGCCCGGCCAGCTCTTTTGCCTTGACCGATACATCATCCAGACTGAATGCCCAAAGCTGGCCGGCGCTGAGCAGGCAGAGCAGTGCAGAGCCCGCTACCAGAGCGCTTCGGAACCGTTTGGCAGACAATTTTGGTGCATTACAGGGACTAACAATCACGAGCAACCCTCGCCGAAAACAGATCAAAAAACCAACGGCCAGTTAAAGGGCCTGTGAGGTGTGCGGCGTAAAAAAACCGCTCCTACAAACCACTCTTGCCAAGTTGGCGAGCATTGTTCCGACTCCGATGGGGCTAAATGATTCCCCAAACGGTCCAGGACAAGTCTCTACCTAAGTCAAAATGGACCAACGAACGCTGATCCCCGTAGCGCGCGATTATCTAGTAGGCCGCGTTACAACGCATCAGGGGTAACAAAGTATTTATCGCGAAAAACCCCTGTTTTCAGTCGAAAAGGGCTTAAAAAGATGTTTCAAGCACTTTCAGGTCTGTAACAGGAAGGTTACCGGGCCATCATTGACCAGGTGCACCTGCATATCCGCGCCGAATCTACCTGATGCCACAGTGCCATGCACCTGTTTCGCTTTGCCTAATAGATAGTCGAAAAGTTCCTCGCCCAGGGCCGGAGGGGCCGCGGTCGAAAAACTCGGGCGCAACCCGCTTTTGGTGTCGGCGGCCAGGGTGAACTGAGAGACCAGCAGCAACCCGCCACCCACATCTGCCAGGGACAGATTCATCTTGCCCTCGGCGTCACTGAACACACGATAGTTAAGCAGCTTCTGCAGAAGTTTGTCGGCGCTGGCCCGAGTGTCCTCGGGCTCGACCGCAACCAGTACCAGCAAACCCTGATCGACTGCGCCAACCACCTCCCCCGCTACCTCGACTCGCGCGCCACGCACGCGCTGCAACAGGCCCTTCATGCTTCTTCAGGGGACAGATCGAGCAGGCGCCGGGCCATCAGATCGGCGGCGCGCACCAATGCATCGGTAATGCCCGGTTCAGAGGCGGCATGGCCGGCGTCACGGATGACCTGCAATTCACTGTTCGGCCAGTTCTGATGCAGTTCCCAGGCGTTATCCAACGGGCAGATCACGTCATAGCGACCGTGGACGATCACGCCGGGCAAATGGGCGATCTTGCCCATGTCGCGAATCAACTGGTTCGGCTCGAGGAACGCATTGTTGGTGAAGTAGTGACATTCGATGCGGGCGATGGACAGCGCACGCTGAGGCTCGGAGAAACGATCGACCACCAGCGGGTTCGGACGCAGGGTCGCGGTCCGGCCTTCCCAGGTGGACCAGGCTTTGGCCGCATGCATCTGGGCGATCTGATCGTTGCCGGTCAGGCGCTTGTGGAAGGCGTGAAGCAAGTCGTCGCGCTCATCCAGCGGGATCGGCGCGATGTAGTCCTGCCAGTAATCAGGGAACAGACGGCTGGCGCCCGCCTGGTAGAACCACTCGATTTCCTGCGGACGGCAGAGAAATATCCCGCGCAGTATCAGACCGTGCACGCGTTCCGGGTGGGTTTGCGCGTAGGCAAGTGCCAGGGTGGAACCCCACGAACCGCCGAACAACACCCATTTGTCGATGCCCAGGTGCTTGCGAATCCGCTCAAGGTCGGCAACCAGATCCCAGGTGGTGTTGTTTTCGAGATTGGCGTGGGGCGTGGACCGTCCACAACCGCGCTGGTCGAAGGTCACAATGCGATACAGGTTCGGATCGAAATACCGACGGCTCTGGGCATCACACCCGGCGCCGGGGCCGCCGTGGATGAACACCACCGGCAAACCTTCCGGTGAACCGCTTTCGTCGACGTACAGCGTGTGGGTTTCATCGACGGCCAGATCGTGCCGGGCGTGAGGTTTGATCTGCGGGTACAAAGTCTGCATTGCGCGCTCCGTAAGGGGTCGAGGTCATCCCTGGGGGGACTTCTATTATTCTGCCGTCCGGCATCATAAACCCGAATTACGCCAATGAGCATGCCCTTGCAGAGTCAGAGTTTTGCCATCAGATATCCGAGCAGCGTTTCATAGAGTGCATCGACCTCGGCAACCTGGCCCCGAGCCCGCAGACAGCCGTGGACCAGCCCTTCCCCGTAATAAAGCGTCGCGGCCACGCCCGCGGCGTTCAGTCGCTCAGCGTAGAGCACGCCGTCATCGCGCAGCGGATCGAATTGCGCCACCGCGATCAACGCCGGGGGCAGTCCGCGGAGATCTTCGGCCAGCAACGGCATCGCATAGGCGCCCGGCTGTCGGGTGCCGCGCAAATACAAGGCGTGATAACAGTCCAGATCACTGCTGCTGAGCAGCGGGGCGTCGGTGCACTCGCTGCGTGAAGCCAGACGGTGATCGCCACCAAGGCCCGGATAGATCAGGACCTGCGCAGCCGGCAATGGCTCACCCGCGTCGCGCAATGCCAGACAAAGCGCAGCAGCGAGATTGCCACCGGCGCTGTCACCCGCCACCAGCGTTCGCGCCGGGTCTAGCCGAAACGGTCCGGTGCGCAGGGCTCGCCAGACCTTCAGGCAGTCATCGAACGCCGCCGGAAACGGCTGCTCCGGCGCCAACCGATAATCGACGGCAATCACCAACACACCCAGCGTTGACGCCAGTTCGGCGCAGATGAAGTCGTGGGAGTCCAGGTCCCCCACCACCCAACCGCCGCCGTGCATATACACAATGCACGGGCAACCGCCGGTCGGCGGCGTAACCGGCGGTTGATAAGACCGCACTGGCACGCCAGCCAATTCGAAATCGACCACGTAAAGCCCGGCGGGACGTGGCGGGGTGAACGCCCGGCACATATCGCTGTAGGCCTGACGCAACCCCGCGAGGCTGCTATCGGTGCTGTTGAAGCTGACGGTTTTCTCGATGAACGCCGTCATCTTTTCGGAGAGCGGATAAGGAGCCATGGGTCTGGTGCCGGTCAGTTCAGAGGATGTCGTTTGGAAATGCGGCTTTTGTGGTGAGGGGGCTTGTCGGAACACCGCATCGCCCCGCTGGGCCGCGAAGCGGCTCCAAAATATCGGATTGAGCCGGGATTTTGCGAGCGCTGCGCACCCGAACGGGGGCAAGCCCCCTCGCCACAATGATCTCGTTCGCCCTCGGTCAGTTTTTCAAACTGGCCTGAACGGTTGCGACGCCATCCTTGCCATCAAAACTGGTGACACCGGCGAGCCAGCGTTGCAGATCCTCGGGATGATCACGCAGCCACTGTTTGGCAACCTCCTGCGGCGTCTTGCGCTCCATGATCGGCACCATCAGCTGGCTTTCCTGCGCGGCGGTGAAGGTCAGGTTTTCCAACAGGCGGTTCACGTTCGGGCAACGCTCGGCGTAGTCCGGCGCGGTGACGGTGGAGACGGTCGCGGCACCTTCGTTCGGCCCATAGACGTCTTCGCTGCCGGTCAGGTAGGCGATTTTCATGTTGATGTTCATCGGGTGCGGAGTCCAGCCGACGAACACCACGAACTCCTTGCGATTCACCGCACGCTGCACGGCGGCAAGCATGCCGGCCTCACCGGACTCGATCAGTTTGAAGTCCTTCAAGCCAAAGTGATTGGTCTCGATCATGGTTTTGATGGTGGTGTTGGCACCGCTGCCCGGCTCGATGCCATAGATCTTGCCCCCGAGCTTGTCTTTGAATTTGGCGATGTCGGCGAAGGTTTTCAGGCCCGCCTCCGCCACGTACTCAGGCACGGCGAGGGTCGCCTGGGCGTCGGCCAGGCTTGGTTTTTCCAGGACTTTCACTTGATTGGCGGCCAGGAACGGCGCGATGTTTTTGTCCATCGCCGGTTTCCAGTAACCGAGGAAGATGTCCAGGCGCTTGTCGCGGATACCGGCGAAGATGATTTGCTGTACGGCGCTGGTTTGCTTGCTTTCGTAGCCAAGGCCGTTGAGCAGCACATCGGCCATGCCGCTGGTGGCGATGACGTCGGTCCAGTTGACCACGCCCATGCGCACGGCCTTGCAGGAAGCGTCGTCACTGGCCAGCACACTGGTGCTCAGAAGAGCCGTGCCGCAGAGGATTGAGAGACAGCGGGTGAACAGTCTTTTCATCGGGATGATCTCGTGCGGCAGCAGATTATTGTGGGCTCGGTGTCTTTGTGCACCGTGCCCAGAACATTACGCAGCGTCGAGAGGGTAAAAGCGAACTGTAGCGACCGTGTTTTGCACGGTAGCGACTAAAAGATCGCAGCCTTCGGCAGCTCCTGCAAGACCGTGTTTCAACGCAAGTCGTGTGTCTGGCGCAAGCCCAATGTAGGAGCTGCCGAAGGCTGCGATCTTTTGATCTTATTCCCCGTAACGCTGCCGCCCCCACGCCAGCAGCCCTAGCAGCAATTCCCTGAGCACCACCTGAGTCGGCGCCGCGAGGTCAGGGCGATAACGGAACGGCTCAAACTCTTCCATATAAGTGCACTGGCCCAACTCCAGTTGCACGGCGTGGATGTTTTGCGCCGGGTTGCCGTAGTGCCGAGTGATGTGGCCGCCCTTGAAGCGACCGTTCAGCACATGACTGTAATCGGTGTGCTTCGCGCAGATTGCTTCCAGCTGAGTGGCCAACTGAGGATCGCAACTGGCGCCGTTGAAGGTGCCGAGGTTGAAGTCCGGCAGTTTGCCGTCGAACAGGTGCGGGATGATCGAACGGATCGAGTGCGCATCGAACAGCAGCGCGTAGCCGAACTCGGCTTTCAAGCGCGCCAACTCGTTCTGCAACGTGCTGTGGTATGGCGTCCAGACCTGCTCAAGATAAGTCGCCCGTTCCGCCGCAGAGGGCTCCATTCCTTCGCGGAACAACGGAATGCCGTCGAACAGCGTCGCCGGGTACAGGCCGGTGGTCGCGCCAACATACAAAGGTTTGTCGTCGGACGGGCGGTTCAGATCGATGACAAACCGCGAGTACTCGGCAGCCAACGTACTGGCGCCCAGTTCGGCGGCGAACTCATAAAGCGTGGGGATGTGCCAATCGGTGTCCGGCAAGCTTTTCGCGTCGGGGATCAACCCCGCTTCTACCGCCGGGGTCAGGCGCAGGCCAGCATGGGGCATGCTGATCAGCAGCGGCACGCGGCCTTGTTTGAAGTTCAGAACCTTATCCACAACTGCTCTCCTAAACGCTCGTTTCGACGCCGTGACGCACGACGCGTTTTTCCAGATCACCGCCCAGCCAGTACGACAGGTCGGCCGGGCGATCGATTTGCCAGACGACAAAATCCGCGACCTTGCCGGCTTCCAGCGAACCGTGAGTCTCGGCCATGCCCAATGCGGTGGCGGCATGAATCGTCGCGCCCGCCAGGGCTTCTTCCGGGGTCATGCGGAAACAGGAGCAGGCCATGTTCAACATCAGGCGCAGCGACAGCGCCGGTGAGGTACCAGGGTTGAGGTCGCTGGCGATGGCAATTTTCACGCCGTGTTTGCGCAGGGCATCCATCGGTGGCAATTGGGTTTCCCGCAGGAAGTAGAAAGCGCCGGGCAATAACACCGCGACGGTGCCGGACTTGGCCATGGCCATGGCGTCGTCTTCGGTCATGAATTCCAGGTGATCGGCCGACAGTGCGTGGTAACGCGCCGCCAGACTCGAACCGTGCAGGGACGACAACTGCTCGGCGTGCAGCTTCACCGGCAAGCCCAGTTCCTGTGCGGTGATGAACACCCGCTCGACCTGCGCCGGCGAAAACGCCAGGTATTCGCAGAACGCATCCACCGCATCCACCAGCCCTTCAGCGGCCAGGGCCGGGAGCATGTCGGCGCAGATGTGGTCGATGTAGTCGTCGGCACGGTCGGCGTATTCCGGGGGCAACGCGTGAGCAGCCAGGCAGGTGCTGCGCACACTGACCGGCAATTCGGCGCCGAGGCGGCGGATGACCCGCAGGATCTTGCGTTCGCTGGCCAGGTCGAGTCCGTAGCCAGATTTCATTTCGACAGTGGTCACGCCGTCGCGCATCAGGCTTGTCAGACGCTTGGCGGCGCTGGCGAACAGCTCATCTTCAGTCGCCGCACGGGTGGCGCGCACGGTGCTGGCGATGCCGCCACCGGCTGCTGCGATTTCCGCGTAGCTCACACCCTGCAAACGCTGTTCGAATTCACCGCTGCGATTACCGCCGAACACCGTGTGGGTGTGGCAGTCGATCAGGCCCGGGGTAACCCAGGCCCCTTTCAAATCATTGACGGCCGGGTACTCGCCCGCCGGCAGTTCAGCGCGTGGGCCGATCCACTCAATGTGCGCACCGGACGTCACGATGGCCGCATCCTCGATGATCGAGTAGACGCCTTGCGCCATGGTTGCGACGTGGCAGTGTTGCCAGAGAGTTTTCATCCCGAATTCCTCGTCTTGTTCAATATCGATTCGCGAGCAGGTTCGCTCCCGCAGAGGTTACGCAATCCAATGTGGGAGCGAGCCTGCTCGCGAAGGGGCCATTACAGGCTAGGCAGCAACTTCGTCGACACCAGTTCATTCAGGCAACGCGTGGCCAACAGCTCAGTCGCCGCATTGATGTCCGGTGCAAAGAAGCGGTCCTTCTCATAGAACGGCACTTCGGCACGCAGGATCGCGCGAGCCTTCTCCAGTTTCGGCGAGGTCTTGAGACCGTCGCGCAGGTCCAGCCCCTGAACTGCCGCCAACCACTCAACGGCCAGAACACCACGAGTGTTTTCGGCCATTTCCCACAGACGCTTGCCAGCCGCCGGCGCCATGGACACGTGGTCTTCCTGGTTGGCCGAAGTCGGCAGGCTGTCCACCGAATGAGGGTGGGACAGCGCCTTGTTTTCACTGGCCAGTGCCGCCGCCGTCACCTGGGCGATCATGAAGCCGGAGTTCACGCCGCCATTGGCCACCAGGAACGGCGGCAGTTGCGACATGTGCTTGTCCATCATCAGCGAGATACGGCGCTCGCTCAGGGAGCCGATTTCGGCGATGGCCAGGGCCATGTTGTCAGCCGCCATGGCCACCGGTTCGGCGTGGAAGTTACCGCCGGAGATCACATCGCCTTCAGCGGCGAAGACCAGCGGATTGTCGGAAACGGCGTTAGCTTCAACGGCTAGCACTTCGGCGGCCTGACGGAACTGGGTCAGGCAGGCGCCCATGACTTGCGGCTGGCAGCGCAGGGAGTAGGGGTCCTGGACCTTTTCGCAGTTCTCGTGCGAGTCGGACACCTCACTGCGTTCGCCCAGCAGATCGCGGTAAGCGGCAGCGGCGTCGATCTGGCCTTTCTGGCCACGAGCGGCGTGAATCCGTGCATCGAACGGCGAGCGCGAGCCCAGCACGGCTTCGACCGTCAGGGCACCCAGCGCCACGGCACCGGCGAACAGATCTTCGCCTTCGAACAGACCACGCAACGCATAAGCGGTGGAAACCTGAGTACCGTTGAGCAGCGCCAGACCTTCTTTCGCGGCCAGCGTCAGCGGTGTCAGACCGGCGACTTTCAGCGCTTCGGTCGCTTCCATCCATTCGCCTTTATAGCGAGCCTTGCCTTCGCCCAGCAGCACCAGCGACATATGGGCCAATGGCGCCAAATCACCGGAGGCACCGACCGAACCTTTCAATGGAATGTGCGGGTAAACCTCAGCGTTGATCAGGGCGATCAGCGCGTCGATGACCACGCGACGAATGCCGGAGAAACCACGGCTCAGGCTGTTGACCTTGAGCACCATGACCAGTCGAACCAGCGCATCGCTGATCGGCTCGCCGACACCGGCGGCGTGGGACAGCACCAACGAGCGCTGCAGGTTTTCCAGGTCTTCGCTGGCGATGCGGGTCGAGGCCAGCAGGCCGAAACCGGTGTTGATGCCGTACGCGGTGCGGTTCTCGGCGAGGATCTGTTCCACGCAGGCGACACTGGCTTCGATCTGCTTTGATGCACTGTTGTCGAGGGTGATTTTGACCGGCTGCTGATAGATATCACGCAGTTGGGCAAGGCTCAGTTGGCCGGGAATCAGGTTTAGCGCAGTCATTTTGTGCTCCTTTTGAGAGTTTTCTTCTTAAATGAAGAGTACTCACCAGACGCTCCGGAGATGTCCGTTGTCCGTCGCGTCTCACTTTTGGGGAGCCGCGCCTTGGCACGCTGGTGTTGTGGAAATCAGTTCAGGTTCGGTAAAGCCGTGTGCAGCAAATTCGAATCTTTCAAAACCCCGGCAGCCGCAGCGATATCCGGTGCCAGCCAGCGGTCCTGATCGTAGGCAGGGACACGCTCGCGCAGCAGACGCCACGCGGTATCGGTGCCCGCGCCGAAGCGTTGCTCTTTGAGGAATTCAAACGCCTGAGCCGCCAGCAGGTACTCGATGGCGAGGATTTGCGTGCAGTTTTCCAGCGCGCGATGCAGCTTCAGCGCGGCGTTGGTGCCCATGCTCAGGTGGTCTTCCTGCAGGCCCGACGTGACGTAGTTGTCGAGCACTGCCGGTTGCGCCAACTGACGGTTTTCCGCACACAGCGAAGCGGCGACGTACTGGACGATCATCATCCCGGAATTCACCCCCGGATTGGCCACCAGAAACGCCGGCAGAGCACTGACGTGCGGGTTGATCAGACGGTCGAGGCGACGCTCGGCGATGGAGCCGATTTCGGCCATGGCGATGGCCAGCAAGTCAGCGGCCAGCGCGACCGATTGGCCGTGCGGGTTGGCCTGGGACATCACGCGATAGTTGTCCGGCGTGCCCAGCAGCAACGGGTTATCGGTGCAGCCATTGAGCTCGGTTTCGATCTGTTGAATCGCGTGCGCCAGCTGATCCCGTGCAGCGCCATGGACTTGCGGGATCGAACGAATGCTCAGCGCATCTTGCGTGCGGATGCCTTTGCTCGAAGCGATCACTTCACTGCCATCGAGCAACGCCCGCAGGTTGATACCCACCTGCTGCATGCCAGGATGCGGCTTGAGCGCGATGATCTCGGCATCGAACGCCGCGATCTGGCCGCGCTGGGCTTCGAAGCTCATGGCGCCGATCACGTCGGCCCATTGCACCAGACGCGTCGCATCGGCAATCGCCAGGCAGCTGAGGCCGCTCATGCATGGTGTGCCATTGACCAGGCACAAACCGTCTTTGGCACCAAGTTGAACCGGTTGCAAACCTTCTTCGGCCAAGGCCTGTTGCGCAGAAACGATCTGCCCGCGGTAGCTGACATTGCCGACACCCAGCAGCGCGATGCCGATGTGCGCCATGTGGGTCAGGTAACCGACCGAACCCTGGGACGGCACCTGCGGGGTGATACCGCAATTGAGCAGCGCCAGCAGGGCTTCGACCACCCGACGGTGAATGCCGGATTTGCCTTGGCTGTAGTTGCGGATCGCTGCGCACATGATCGCGCGGGTCTGCTCGTCGGCCAGTGGCGCGCCAACGCCACAGGCGTGACTGAGCAAGGTGTTGCGCGACAATTGGCTGAGTTGTTCGTCCTTGAGCGAGACGTTGCACAACGCACCCAGGCCGGTATTGACGCCATAGGCGCGTTCGCCGCTGACGACAATGCGCTGGACGATCGCCTGTGCATTCTCGATACGCGCCCAGGTCTGAGGCGACAGCTCAAGTTGCGCGCCATGACGGGCTACCGCGACCACATCCTGCCAACGCAAAGGGGCGTCGGCGATTACGATTTTTTCAGCCTGGGACATCTTTGACCTCGTGCGTACCACTTGAATATTGATGCAGCATCAGCAGCGCTATCGCGAGCCGGCTCGCTCCCACAGGGGTACGCATTCCAATGTGGGAGCGAGCCGGCTCGCGATGAGGCCAGCACAATCACCGCAAACCTTTAAACCACCGCCGCCCGCCGCTGTACGAACCGATCGACATACTCATCTGCCGGCGAATGCAGAATCTCTCGCGGCGTACCCACCTGAATCAGGCGGCCATCCTTGAGGATCGCAATGCGATTGCCAATGCGCACAGCCTCGTCGAGGTCGTGGGTGATGAAAACGATGGTCTTGTGCAGGGTCTTTTGCAGCTCCAGCAACTGGTCCTGCATTTCGGCGCGGATCAACGGGTCGAGCGCGCTGAAGGCTTCGTCCATCAAGATGATGTCAGTGTCCGCCGCCAATGCGCGAGCCAGGCCCACACGCTGGCGCATGCCGCCGGAAAGCTGATGCGGGTACTTGTTTTCGTAACCCTTGAGGCCCACGGTGTTGATCCAGTGCAGCGCACGTTCGGCGCACATTTGCTTGGTCTCGCCGCGCACCTTCAGGCCGTAGGCGACGTTATCCACCACGGTTTTGTGCGGCAGCAGGCCGAAGCTCTGAAACACCATGCTGATCTTGTGCCGGCGAAATTCGCGCAGGGCTTCCATGTCGTATTGCAGGATGTCCACGCCGTCCACCAGGATCGCGCCGCTGGTCGGGTCGATCAGGCGATTGAAGTGGCGCACCAACGTGGATTTGCCGGAACCGGACAGGCCCATGATCACGAAGATCTCGCCGGTGCCGATGCTCAGGGACAAATCGTTCACGCCGACCACGCAGCCGGTTTCGGCCAGCACCTGGTCCTTGGTTTTGCCCTGGCCAATCATGCCCAGCGCGTCCTTGGAACGGTTGCCGAAAATCTTGAAGACGTTTTTGACTTCGATCTTGCTGATGGCTTCGTTGCTCATTTGCTCACCTCATGCCGTGGCCGACCATACGCCTGAGTAATGCGGTCGATGACCACTGCCAGAATCACGATCGCCAGACCCGCCTCAAGACCGCGTCCAACGTTGAGGGTCTGAATCCCCACCAACACGTCTTCACCCAGGCCACGTGCACCGATCATCGAGGCAATCACTACCATCGACAGGGCCATCATGGTGGTCTGGTTGATCCCGGCCATGATGCTCGGCAGGGCCAGCGGCAGTTGCACGCCGAACAGTTGCTGCCAGCGGTTGGCACCGAAAGCGTTGATCGCTTCCATCACTTCACCGTCGACCTGGCGAATGCCCAGATCGGTCAAGCGGATCAGCGGCGGCGCGGCGTAGATCACGGTGGCGAAAATCGCCGGGACCTTGCCCAGGCCGAACAACATCAGCACCGGGATCAGGTATACGAAACTCGGCATGGTCTGCATGATGTCCAGCAACGGCATCAGCACCGAACGCAGACGATTGCTGCGCGCCGAGAGAATGCCCAGCGGAATGCCGATCAGCACCGAAATGACCGTCGCTACCATCATCAGCGCCAGGGTCTGCATCAGCTTGTCCCAGAGGCCGACTGCGCCCACCAGGAACAGCAGGCCGACGATCACCGAAGTGGTCACGATTTTACGGGTCGCGTGCCAGGCCACGCCCGCCACGATCGCCAGCATCAGCCACCAGGGCGCCGCACGCAGCAACCCTTCAAGATTGACGATGGCCCACAACAGGGTGTCGGAGATATGCCGGAACACGTCGCCGTAGTTGGTGACCAGCGAATCGACCCAACTGTTGACCCAGTCGGCGATGGAAAAGGTAAAGCTTTCGGGAAACATAAGAGACTCTCAATCAAGGGGTTGCGATCAAGCATCCGACTGCCGCGGAGGGCAGTCGGAGAGGCTTGACCTACAAGGCCGCGTCGATCTTTTTGGCTGCGTCTTCGCTCACCCATGCGTGCCAGACTTCAGGATGTTCCTTGAGGAAGATTTTCGCCAGTTTTGGCGACTCGATCCGCTCTTTGGCCATGCGCCCGAGGTTCTGGTTCAGCAGGTCGATTGGCAGGTTGACCTTTTCCAGCACGGCCACCAGTTCCGGGGCTTGCTCGTGGAAGGTCTTGGACAGGCCGACCTTGATGGTCACGCGCTTGTCCACGCCTGGTTTTTCTTCGAGTTTGACCAGGTCAACCTGGCCCATCAGCGGGGTTGGCGACCAGTAGTAGAACAGGATCGGCTCGCCACGCTTGTAGCTCGACAGTACAGCCGCATCCAGCGCCGGGCCGGTGCCTGGGCGGAAGTTGGTGTAGCTGCTTTCCAGGCCGTAGCTTTTCAGCATTTCGCTGTTGTCGAGCTCACAGGTCCAACCGGCCGGGCAGTTGTAGAAACGGCCCTTGGATGGCTCTTCCGCGTCCTTGAATACAGCCGAATATTTGGCCAGGTCAGCAATGTTTTTCAGGTCCGGCGCCTTGGCTTCCAGCTTGCGCTTGGCGTCGCCTTCGATCACGTAGCGCGGCACGTACCAGCCTTCGACAGCACCCACGACAGGCGCGCCGACACCGACGACCTTGCCGGCCTTCTCGGCCTTGTTCCAGACTTCGCTGCGGCCGACCCACTCTTCGGCAAACACTTGGATGTCATTGCTGCTCAGGGCGTTTTCCATGGTGATGGAATTGCCCGGCAGGCTGTCGGTCTTGCAATCGTAGCCTTTCTCCAACACGACTTGCAGCACGTCGGTCAGCAGCATGGCGCTTTCCCAGTTCAGCCCGGCGAATTTCACCGGTTTGCCCGACTCGCACCAACCGGCGGCCTGAGTGGCACCGGCACTGGCCAGCAGGCCCATGGAAAGCAATGTGGTCAGCAGGGTCTTGTTCGATTTCATTGTGTGACGCTCCTAATCATGAATTGGCTTACGGCAGTCAAGAGGCATCCAGCCCTGTCCACGTCCAATCAGGCCTGCGCAACCGCGCGACCAGCCCCGCTTGTTGTTAGGTCTGCAACATCGTGACCTCTGTAGGAGCTGCCGCAGGCTGCGATCTTTTGATCTTCGGTGCCGGTGATGGCGCCAAAAGATCGCAGCCTGCGGCAGCTCCTACAGCGGCCTTTTCTCCTATTTGCCGGTAATCATCGGCAGGTTCAGCCCTTGCTCTTTGGCGCAGTCGATTGCGATCTGGTAACCGGCATCGGCGTGACGCATGACACCGGTCGCCGGGTCGTTGTGCAGGACGCGAGCGATACGCTCGGCTGCTTCGTCAGTGCCGTCGCAGACAATCACCATGCCCGAATGCTGGGAGAAGCCCATGCCGACGCCGCCGCCGTGGTGCAGGGAAACCCAGGTCGCGCCGCTCGCGGTGTTCAGCAGAGCGTTGAGCAGTGGCCAGTCGGACACCGCATCGGAACCGTCCTGCATCGATTCGGTTTCGCGGTTCGGGCTGGCTACCGAGCCGGAGTCCAGGTGGTCGCGACCGATCACGATTGGCGCGGACAACTCACCGCTGCGCACCATTTCGTTGAACGCCAGACCGAGTTTGGCGCGCAGGCCCAGGCCAACCCAGCAGATACGGGCCGGCAGACCCTGGAAGCTGATGCGCTCGCGCGCCATGTCCAGCCAGTTGTGCAGGTGAGCGTCGTCCGGGATCAGCTCTTTGACTTTGGCGTCGGTCTTGTAGATGTCTTGCGGATCGCCCGACAGTGCAGCCCAACGGAACGGACCGATGCCGCGGCAGAACAGCGGACGGATGTAAGCCGGTACGAAGCCTGGGAAGTCGAACGCGTTTTCCACGCCTTCTTCTTGCGCCATCTGACGGATGTTGTTGCCGTAGTCGAAGGTCGGAATGCCCATTTTCTGGAAGGCGAGCATGGCTTTAACGTGTACGGCCATGGATTGCTTGGCGGCCTTGACCACGGCAGCAGGCTCGGTCTTGGCGCGAGCGCGGTATTCGTCCCAGGTCCAGCCGGCTGGCAGGTAGCCATTGAGCGGGTCGTGGGCGCTGGTCTGGTCGGTGACCATGTCCGGGCGCACGCCGCGCTTGACCAGTTCTGGCAGGATTTCAGCCGCGTTGCCCAGCAAGGCGATGGAAATCGCTTTGCCTTCCTTGGTGTATTTGGCGATGCGGGCCAGCGCGTCGTCGAGGTCGGTCGCTTGCTCGTCGACATAGCGGCTGTTCAGGCGGAAATCGATGCTGACCTGCTGGCATTCGATGTTCAGCGAGCAAGCACCGGCCAGGGTGGCGGCCAGAGGCTGGGCGCCGCCCATGCCGCCGAGACCTGCGGTCAGGACCCAACGACCTTTCAGGTCATCGTTGTAGTGCTGGCGGCCGGCTTCGACGAAGGTTTCGTAGGTGCCTTGAACGATGCCTTGGCTGCCGATGTAGATCCAGCTGCCGGCGGTCATCTGGCCGTACATGGCCAGGCCTTTGGCGTCGAGTTCGTTGAAGTGCTCCCAGCTCGCCCAGTGTGGCACCAGGTTGGAGTTGGCGATCAGTACGCGCGGGGCGTTGCTGTGGGTCTTGAACACGCCGACCGGCTTGCCGGATTGCACCAGCAGGGTCTCGTCGTCGTTCAGGTTGGTCAGGCTTTCGACGATCTTGTCGTAGCATTCCCAATTACGCGCCGCACGCCCGATACCACCGTAAACCACCAGTTCTTTAGGGTTCTCGGCGACTTCCGGGTCGAGGTTGTTCATCAACATGCGCAGCGGCGCTTCAGTCAGCCAGCTCTTGGCGGTCAGCTTGTTACCGCGGGCAGCGCGGATTTCGACGTTACGGTACTTAGTAGGTTTCTGGGTATTGTCAGTCACGAAAAAGACTCCTCAGCGATCAATCCAAACCAACCCTGGCGGTGGGCAAGCCAGCCTGTGCGCGTCAAAGCGCCACAAGCGAATCAGTGGACGCTGCGGAGAGTCTCGGTCGACTCATACGCATACGTCTTTACTTGTACATACAAGCATATGCAATCAAGCGGCCAACTTGTTGGATAGGCGTTCAAGAAAAGTTTTTGAAGGGCTGGAGGGTGCCTGGATCAAGGGTTTCGGCGCAGATGAATTTTTTCAGGAGGATTTTGCGAGGGCGTGACGGCTGTTACTTGAGCGTGGTTTTGCGCCACGCTGGGGCGTTCGGTAACAAGTTGGTGCGCGATGGGGAACGTCGGAAAGCAAAAAGATCGCAGCCTTCGGCAGCTCCTACAGGTTCAGTGTCCATCCGCGATATATGCGGTGAACACGATCAATGTAGATACCGTCTTGACTCTCACCGAGCAAGCGCAAGTTTCGGGTCGAAGGGTTGACCCGACTTGAGCACGCCATAGACGAAGTGCAGCAGCTTGCGCATCGCGGCACAGATGATTTGCTTGGGAGCCTTGCCGTTGGCCTTCAGGCGGTCTTTGAGGGCGATGATTGCTTCGTTGTGTTTCAGCGCCACGATTCCTGGCATGTAGAGGCTGGCGCGCAGTCGTACCGAGCCGATTTTCGAGATCGGGGTGCGGCCCTTGAGCATGCCCGAGTCATGCAGCTTCGGGTTGAGTCCCGCAGCAGCCACCAGTTTGCGCGGATCGTCGTATTTGCGCAGGTCGCCCAGTTCGGCCAGTAGTCTCTCAAGTGTTTTTTCGCCGATGCCATCGATGGTCACGATCAAGTCGCGCATCTGACGCATGTCGGGGTCGTCATCGATGTGTTGCTTGATTACCTTGTGCGTCTCAGCGATCTCTTTTTCGACGTGGCGCAGTACCGACTGGATCGAGTCTTTGACGCTTTCGTCGGACACGTCCAGACGATTACGCTCCATTTGCTGCATTTCCTGAAGATCATCGAGGCGGCGAACCATCGCCTTCAGTTGGCGAAACTTCAGCGGTTCCGGGGCCCAGAGCGACAGTTTTTCATGTTTTTCTCTGGCGAAGTCAGCGATCAGCTTGGCGTCGCTTTTATCGGTTTTGACTCGACGCAGTTCGCTGTTGGCATAGGCATGGGTCGTAGCCGGGTTGACCACACAGACCCGATAACCCTTGTTGTAAACAAACTCGGCGAGCGCCAGGTGGTAGACGCTGGTGGCTTCCATCACGATCAGGGCCGAAGGCTCGGCCTGCTTGTGCAACCAAGCCTCAAGTTCCTTGAAGCCCTTGGCATCGTTAGCGAGTTTGGCCTTGGTTTTGTGTTTGCCATTAGGCAGATGAGTGGCGATATCAAAAGTATTTTTTGCGACATCGACGCCAACGAAACTGGACATGAATACCTCCAATCAGATCAATTGCGATCATCACTGCACTCTGTCCAACCTTGCAAATGCGGGCTCTCGCCGAAGACGGGCCCAAGATACCGTTCGAACTATACGAGTGAGTGTGGAGGGTTGGAGCACCATCTACATTGCAGGCATAACGCCTAAGGAGCTGCGCGTCTTCCAGATCCCTCCCTCGATGATCAGTCGAGAACTATCGCTCCTGACGGAGCGATAGTCGAGATACAAGGAGCTGCCGAAGGCTGCGATCTTTTAGGGATTTTGAATCAGCGTGCGATCAGCTCGATCACACAGCACGGCCCGTTACTGGAGACTTCCAGCAGACCGGTATTACCGTCCAGTTGCAGGCAATCATGACGCCCGAGTTGTGAAGCGCTGTTACCTACCGTCACTTCAAGTGCTTCGCTGATGCTGAACACCAGCACGGTACCCGCCGAGCTGAAGAACCGTTGCCCGCCCGCCAGCCACTGCAACCGCGCGCTATAACGCTGCGGCGCATAAATCAGGTTGAAGTCGCGAATCGGCCCACCGAGCAAGGTGCAGGCGACCTGGCTCTCGCCGCTGAAGGTAAACGGGTCCAGCGGTAACAACCGCCGGGTGTCCTGGCCGTCGACGCGCAAGGTCATGCCGTCGCCTTGCAGCACGGTGATCACCCGCTCGTAACCGACGAAAGTGGAAAACCCGCCCGACTCGCCAATATCGGCAATCGACAGGCGCCAGCCGAAACCATCAAGGCCGGCACCACCATCACGCGTGATTTCTTCAGTGCTGCCGCCGCCGTTTTTCCACGGCATGCGCGGGTAATCGACCGCGCGTAAAACCTTCAACTGACTCATTGCTGTCTCTTTATTTGTGGAATCGTCCTTCCAGACGATGACGGGAACCAGGGTGGATCAAACGGGCGGCGGTCACCGGCTGACGGCCGGACCAGGTACGGCGGCGAATCAGCAGGCACGGCTCGCCTTTTTCAATCTGCAGCAATTTGCATTCGGACGGCTCGGCCAGAATCGCCTCAACCACGTGCTCGCCTTCGGTCAGCGGTGCGACCTGGTTCAGATAGGCGTAGGGCGTTTGCAGGGTAAAGTCCTGCTTGAGGTAGTCCGGGGCGACGAGCGCGTTGACGAAGCGGTCTTCGATTTGCACCGGAATATCGTTTTCGAAATGCACGATCAGCGAGTGGAACACCTTCTGGCCTTCGCGCATGTCCAGGGCCAGGGCGCGCTCGGAACCGGCGGCCTCTTCTTCGAGGGTGATCACCTTGCACGTGTGGCGATGGCCACGGGAGGCGATTTCGTCGGCGATGTTGTGCACTTCAAACAGTGCGGACTGGCTTTTCGGCTCGGCGACGAACGTGCCGACGCCTTGCATGCGCACCAACAGTCCGTCGGTGGTCATTTCGCGCAACGCGCGGTTGATGGTCATGCGGCTGAAACCCAGTTGGCTGACCAGCTCGCTTTCCGACGGAACGCGGTAGTGCGGCGGCCAGTTTCCACTGTCGATTTGCTGGGTGATCATCTGTTTGACGCGGGCGTACAAGGGCGCCGGACTGTCGCCCATGTTCGCGGCCAACGGTGACACTGCAGGCGGAGTCGGCACGGTTAATCCTTGTTCATTTGGTAGAGGTTGCTAGCTTGCCGGAGTTTACCGAGCAGGCAAACGTCTGTATATGTATATACAAATAACACACGATGGGGTGCTGAACCATGTCCGCCTTCTTTGCCGAACGCGCGCTGCTGCCTAGTGGATGGGCCAACAATGTACGTCTTGAGGTCAGCGCCGACGGCGTTTTGACCCATATCCAGGCCGATTCCCACGCAGATGGCGCCGAATGGCTGAGCGGTCCGCTGCTGCCGGGCATGCCCAATTTGCACTCCCACGCGTTCCAGCGGGCGATGGCAGGATTGGCAGAAGTGGCCGGTAACCCGAACGACAGTTTCTGGACCTGGCGCGATTTGATGTATCGCCTCGTCGGAAAAATCAGCCCGGACCAGCTCGGGGTCATCGCCCGTCAGCTGTACATCGAAATGCTCAAGACCGGTTACACCTCGGTGGCGGAATTCCATTACGTACACCACGACACGAGCGGCCAGCCCTACGCAGATCCGGCCGAACTGGCGCTGCGCATCAGTCAGGCCGCCAGTTCCGCTGGTATTGGTTTGACCCTGCTGCCGGTGCTTTACAGCCATTCCGGTTTCGGCGGCCAGGCCCCGAACGACGGTCAGCGCCGTTTTATCAACAGCACCGAGAACTACCTCAAGCTTCAGTCGCGCTTGCAGCCGATCCTGGCGCAGCAACCGGCGCAGTCGCTGGGTTTGTGTTTCCACTCGTTGCGTGCGGTAACACCGCAGCAAATCAGCGAAGTGCTCGCGGCCAGCGACAAGCATTGCCCGGTGCACATTCACATCGCCGAACAGCAGAAAGAAGTCGATGACTGCCTGAGCTGGAGCGGTCGCCGCCCGCTGCAATGGCTGTACGAAAACACCGAAGTCGACCAGCGCTGGTGCCTGGTCCACGCGACCCACGCCAACCCGGAAGAGGTCACACTGATGGCCAAGAGTCGCGCCATCGCCGGATTATGCCTGACCACCGAAGCCAACCTCGGCGACGGGATTTTCCCGGCGGCGGACTTCCTCGCTCAGGGCGGGCGCATGGGTATTGGTTCCGACAGCCATGTGTCACTGAGCGTGGTGGAAGAATTGCGTTGGCTTGAATATGGCCAGCGGTTGCGGGATCAACGACGTAATCGGTTGTATGGCGCGGATCAGCCAATGGTTGGCCGCACGCTATACGACGCAGCGCTGGATGGCGGGGCTCAGGCGCTGGGTCAGCCGATCGGTGCGCTGGAAGTCGGCAAGCGTGCGGATTGGCTGGTGCTGGACGGCAGCGATCCTTACCTGGCAACGGCCAGTGGCGACGGGATTTTGAATCGTTGGCTGTTTGCCGGCGATGATCGCCAGGTGCGGGATGTGCTGGTTAATGGCCAGTGGGTCGTGCGGGACGGGCGTCATGCCGGGGAGGAGGAAAGCAACCGCGCCTTCACCCAGGTCCTGCGCGATCTCCTGGGCTGACACAAAAAAATGTGGGAGCGAGACCGGCTTGCCGGCGATAGGGTCGTCAAATTCAACAGAAGTGTTGACTGACGTTCCGCTATCGCCGGCAAGCCGGTCTCGCTCCCACAGTTTTGATCTTTAGCGGCCGTTAGTTCGAGGTCTTGGCCATCTGCGTATCCGTCGCACGCCAGATCAACCGCGTGGTGTCGTAGCCCTGCTGACGTGCTTTACTCAGCAATTCTTCACGCACTACACCATTGACCGTCGGGGTCCGTGACAGCAGCCAGAGGTAACGGCGGCTCGGGTCGCCGACGATGGCGGTCTTGTAGTCTTCGCTGACGAACAACACCCAGTATTCGCCCTTCGCCACGCCCGGCAACAATCGCGAGAACCAGGTATCGAACTCGACCCACAATTTGTCGGTCTTGCCCGGCACCTGTGGGTAAGCCGTGCCCCTGGCCTCTTCCCATTGCCAGTCCGCCGTCAGGCAGCGGTTCAGCACCAGCACGTTGCCGTCAGGCTTGAGGGTGTAACGGGCTTCGGATTGCGCGCAGTTGCGCTGGAAATACATCGGCAGGCGAGCCAACTCGTACCAGGTACCCTGATACTTCTTGAGATTGACGCTGTTGACGGTTTTCGGCGCCAACGGATCTTCGCCAGAAGTGGCGCAGCCGGCCAATACCAGGCCGGCAAAAAGTAGAATCAATAACTGCTTCATTGTTTTTCTCCCGTGGGCGCGTAGCCCCGGATCACTTCAGGCCTTGGCCGGAAAACATCAGCACTTTGTCACCGGCGTATTGCACGCTGATAAAGCTGTTCTTGTCACCCCAGGTGCAACTGGACATGCCGAGCGCGCCCGAACAGTCGGTGGGTTTGCCCAGTAAGGTTTCAACCTCGGCCTTGGGCATGCCTGTCGACAGCTTCGAGTAGTTTTCTTGATTGATCTTGCCGCATGCGACCAACAACACGCAGAACGAGAGCAAGGCGATAGATCGCAGCGACATTGTGTAGCTCCTGGGGCGAAGGGGAATGGCATGGCTGCCAAGCAGAAGCTTAGAAGAGAAAACCCCTGTCTGGTTCCCTGAGCGCCCGGCTATTTATCAGGCCGCTCGTCTGCCTTTTTACGAAAAATCAGCCACTTTCTTTTGCTATTGAGTATTTCGTCGGTTTTCGCAAAAACCGCCTAATCTTTGGCGCTGGCCAGTCGACATAAAAGCAGCATAAAACCCACGACTGTGGCAAATTGACGCCCCTTTGTAGACCAGCCCCTCCGCGGTAGCTCATTTAATGACCAGAAACATGAAGTTCAGCCACAAGATCTTGTTGGCTGCTGCCCTTGTGGTGGCCGTTGCATTCGCCTGTTTCATCCTGTTCAACGACTACCGCCAGCGCCAGACCCTGCGCAGCAGTACTGAATCTTCGATGCAGGAACTCGGCAGCCTGACTACCAGCAACATCCAGACCTGGCTGGAAAGTCGCATCCAGTTGTTGCAATCGCTGTCCCAGCAGATCGCCGTGGACGGCAGCGCCCAGCCCAGCCTCAAGCGCGCCATCGACCTGCCGGCCTACACCAGCAATTTCCAGCTGAGCTACTTCGGTGGCACTGACGGCGTGATGTTCTCGGTTCCGGCCGGCAATCGCGCCGCAGACTACGACCCCCGGGCCCGTGGTTGGTACAAGGCTGCCAACGGCGCGCAACAGACCATCGTGACCGAACCTTACATCGCCGTCTCATCCGGCAAGCTGGTGATCACCGTTGCCACCCCGGTGAAGCATCAGAACCAGATGATCGGCGTTGCCGGCGCAGACATTGATCTTTCAAGTGTCAGCGCGATCATCAACTCGCTGAACTTCGGCGGACACGGCCACGCGTTTATCGTCAGCGCCGACGGCAAGATCCTGATCCACCCGGACAGCAAACTGGTGCTCAAGAGCCTGACCGACGCCTACCCCAACGGTGCGCCGAAAGTCAGCCCGGGCATGAAAGAAGTCGAGATCGACGGCAAACGCCAGTTCATCTCCTTCACCCACGTCAACGGCGTGCCGTCGGCGGACTGGTATGTCGCGCTCGTGCTCGACCAGGACACCGCCTTCTCGATGCTCAGCGAATTCCGCACTTCGGCGATCATCGCCATGGTGATTGCGGTGGTGATCATCATCGCGCTGCTGGGCATGCTGATCAGCTTCCTGATGCAGCCGCTGCTGACCATGGGCCGCGCCATGCATGACATCGCCGAAGGCGAAGGCGACCTGACCAAACGCCTGACCATTCATGGTCACGACGAATTCGGCGCGCTGGGCACCTCGTTCAACCGCTTCGTGGAACGTATTCATACGTCGATCCGGGAAGTAGCCTCGGCCACCGGCCAGGTCAACGAAGTCGCCTTGCGTGTGGTTGCCGCGTCGAACTCGTCGATGTTCAACTCCGACCAGCAAGCCTCACGCACCAGCAGCGTGGCTGCGGCGATCAACGAACTGGGCGCCGCCGCCCAGGAAATCGCCCAGAACGCTGCCCTCGCCTCCCAGCATTCGAGCGATGCCCGCAGCCTGGCCGAAGACGGCCAACAGGTGGTGGATAAAACCATCGCAGCGATGCAGCAGCTCTCGGCGAAGATCAGCGATTCGTGCGGCAACATCGAAACGCTCAACAGCAACACGGTCAACATCGGGCAGATTCTGGAAGTGATCACCAGCATCTCGCAGCAGACCAACCTGTTGGCCCTCAACGCGGCCATCGAAGCGGCCCGTGCCGGCGAAGCCGGTCGTGGTTTCGCGGTGGTTGCCGATGAAGTGCGCAACCTGGCCCACCGCACTCAGGATTCGGCGCAGCAAGTGCAGAAGATGATCGAGGAACTGCAAGTCGGCGCCCGGGAAGCGGTCAGCACCATGACCGACAGCCAGCGTCAGAGCGAAAGCAGTGTCGGCATCGCCAACCAGGCCGGCGAGCGCCTGGGCAGCGTGACTCAGCGGATCGGCGAGATCGACGGGATGAACCAATCCGTGGCGACGGCGACGGAAGAGCAGACGGCTGTGGTGGAGTCGATCAATGTCGACATCACCGAGATCAACACGCTGAACCACGAAGGGGTGGAGAACTTGCAGGCGACCTTGCGTGCGTGTGCCGACCTTGAACAGCAGGCGGCGCGGTTGAAGCATCTGGTGGGTAGTTTCCGGATCTAACGCGCTTTTAAAGGCCTCATCGCGAGCAGGCTCGCTCCCACAGTGGATCTGTGTCGTTCACAAATCCCATGTGGGAGCGAGCCTGCTCGCGATGGCGGCATCAGCCATGACTAAAATCTAAAACCGTGACCCAGGCCCCGAAAGAAACGCCAATTCCTCAGCCGTTGACGCCCTTCCCAACACCGCATTCCTGTGCGGAAACCGTCCAAACCGCGCAATCACCTGCTGATGCTTCTCGGCATAGTTCAGATAATCGGTAAACAGCGTCCGATCGGCCTCCGGTTGTTGTGCAACCAGATCGATGTATCTCGAGACAGCTTCATTCTGCACCGCCAGATTCTCGCAATGCTCAAACACCAGGTAGATGAACACCCGCTGGATGGACCGTAACTGCCGGTCGAAATCCGCAGCAATGCCTTGAGCCACCAGCGCCTGAGCCCTGAGATCGCCTGCAAAGGATTTGGGAGTGTCGCGAAAGATCATTCGCGGGAGTTGATCAAGCAACAGCACCAGGGCCAGCCAACCTTCGGGGCGTTGCGCCCATTCGGTCAATCCGCCGGCCAGTGCCTGCTCGACCCAGTCCCCGAAACGCTCGAACGCTTCGAGGTCCTGGCTGTCGCGCTTGCCGAACCATAACTTGCCCCTCTCAGCCGCTACTTCGTTGGGTGCTTCGGCTGAACCGAACCACCATTCGAGCAACGGCTGCCAGGGCGCGGTCATGGTTTATTCCTTGTGGTAACCCGTGACGCGTTCGACTTCTTCTTTCGAACCGAGGAACACCGCGACACGCTGGTGCAAACCGTCAGGCTTGATGTCGAGGATGCGCTGATGGCCGTCGGTGGACACGCCGCCCGCCTGCTCAACCAGGAACGACATCGGGTTGGCTTCGTACATCAAGCGCAGTTTGCCTGGCTTCGATGGCTCGCGGCTGTCGCGTGGGTACATGAACAGACCGCCACGGGTCAGGATGCGGTGTACATCGGCGACCATCGCGGCGACCCAGCGCATGTTGTAGTTCTTTTTCAGCGGACCTTCATCGCCCGCCAGCAATTCGCCGACGTAGCGTTGTACCGGCGCTTCCCAGTGACGCTGGTTGGATGCGTTGATCGCGAACTCCTGAGTGGACTCCGGGATCTTGATGTCTTCGTGAGTCAGCACAAAGCTGCCCATTTCACGGTCCAGGGTAAAGCCTTTCACGCCATCGCCCAAGGTCAGCACCAGCATGGTCTGCGGGCCGTAGATGGCATAACCGGCAGCGACCTGCTCGGTGCCTGGCTGCAGGAAGGCCTTTTCGTTCAAGGCTTCGTTCTGGCTCAGGTATTCGCTCGGGCAACGCAGCACCGAGAAGATAGTACCGACCGGTGCGTTGATATCGATGTTCGACGAGCCGTCCAGCGGGTCAAAAACCAGCAGGTACGCGCCTTTCGGGTATTTGCCCGGGATCTGGTAGGCATTGTCCATTTCTTCGGACGCCATGCCGGCCAGGTGACCGCCCCATTCGTTGGCTTCGAGCAGGATCTCGTTGGAGATCACGTCGAGTTTCTTCTGCACTTCGCCTTGGACGTTTTCGGTGCCCATGCTGCCCAGAACACCACCGAGGGCGCCCTTGGACACCGCGTGGCTGATCTCTTTGCAAGCACGCGCCACCACTTCGATCAGGAAACGCAGATCGGCAGGAGTGTTGTTGCTACGGGTCTGCTCAATCAAATAGCGACTCAGGGTAACGCGGGACATGGAAGGCTCCGGTGGAATGGGGGGCTAAAAACCCGCGCAGTTTAACGCGAGTCGGGGCGCATTTCCTCCTATCAGACGTGTTACACCCGATAGAGTTCATGTGCCGGGTTGAGCGTAGTTCGAAACGGACGGGATGTGGTCCGGGGAATAGCCGCTATTTCAGCATTTTTGTTGACTGATCGACCGCTATCGCGAGCCGGCTCGCTCCCACAGATGTGCGCATTCCAATGTGGGAGCGAGCCTGCTCGCGATCGGGTGCGCAGCACCCGTTTTCAGGTATTGGCAGGTGGCTTGCGCAACAAGCTGAACGCCATCGCTGCCAGGAACACAACACTCAACAGCAACACCGCCCACAACCCGAACTTCTTCCAGTTCGTGTCCGTCGCCGCCGTTGTCACGGTCGACGCCGGTGTCGCCACCGCCCCGCCATCCACCGTAGCCTTGCCCAACGCCGCCAACTTCGCCGCGCTGTAATCCGGAATCAACGTCGCCAACGGCAGGTTCGCCGCCTTCACCGTCGCACTCCCCAGCGCCAGTGTATAAGGCCCGGCCCCGCGCGCCAGAAACACCAATTGCGTCGAACGCACGGCAAACCGCACCGTCGGCGCTTCGGCTCCCAGACCGCCGCCACGCTCGTCCACCGTCAGCTTCAACTGCTGCACGGTTTGCCCTGGCAGCTGCAATTCGTTCTGCACCACGTCCTGGCCATTCTGGGTCAGTCGATACAGCAAACCGGTGCTCAGCGTCTGCCACGGCAAGCTGCTTTCTCGACGGCCGGACAAGGTCACGGGCGCCAGACTGTTGGGCTGGCTCAACTCGACCTGCACGCGCTCGACGTTCAGTCCCATCGGCAATTGCCAGGTGTATTCACCGCCCTTCGCGCTGCTACCGGCCAACGGTTGCGACCAGACCAACGGCAGCGGCAGGCTTCGAGTGCTTTCCAGTTGTGCCGACGTCAGCACGGGTGCCGATTGCGGCGTGTTCCACAGCAAGCGCAGATAGCGTGCCGATTGCCCCGGCAGGCCGATTTCATGCTGTTCGACCCGTTCGTCGGCAAACGTCAACCGCGCCACCTGCCCATCACCCCACGACTGCCAATGCTGCAAGTCGTCACTGGCTTCAATGCTGAAGCGCTGGAAGCCATCGCGCTCGCTGGTCCAGTCGAGAATCAATTGCTGCAACGGCGCCTTGATGCCGCTGGCGTCGAGCAACCAGCCGCGCAGCACTTCTTCGCCAGCTTCCAGCTGACTGGACGGCTGCACTTCGACCAGCGTGCCGTTGGCGCTCGATTGCACCCGCACGCTCGGCGCGCGCTCGGTGGCGTCCGCCGAGTTGTACAGCGGGAACCACTTCACATCGGTCAGGGTACGGTTTTCGCGGGTCTGCGCGGGTTCCCGAGCCAGAGCGTAGGCCTGAGCCTCACCCGCAGCATTGAACACACGCACATCACTCAGATCGGTTTGCCGCGCGTTCAATTGCACAGCCAAGGGCAATTCGAGGCGATACCACGGGCCCTCACCGCTCACGGACAACGGCACTTGCGTGGCGAAGTCCGCCGGTTTTTCCTGGGCGCCGGCCGACAACGTCATACCCAGCGCAACAGCGCCCAACCAGCCCAGGTTCAGCTTCTGACTCAAGACGACACTCCTTCGGTTTCCGGGGCCGGTTTTTCAGCATCCGGCACAGCCTCAAAGCGCTTGGGCGGCAACGGGGCGAAATAGCCCACCACCAACAGCAACACGCCAACGCCGATAAACGACACGATCCGGGCGAGTCCGCCGCGGTTACTCAATTCGACAAAGAACAGTTTGGCCACGACCACGCCAATCAGCACCGCGCCGATCAGCCAGACTTCACGGCGATGACGAAGATGGCCGCCGATCATCAGACTCAGTGCCATCAAGGTCCAGACGATGGACAGACCGGCCTGCACCCGCATGGATTCGAGCAACGCATCCAGCTCGAATGGCACGCCGCCCCAATGATGAGCCGTGCGCATCACCAACGCGGTGAAGAAGGCGAACAGTGAGACGCCAGCGATCAGTTGCGTAGCGTGATCAAAATAATCCTTGCGGATCGCCAGTTGCATCACGGCGCTGCGCGACCACACGTAAACGCCGAACAATGCAAACAGCAGGCCCAACTCCAACGGATTGATCAGCGGCACGTAGGGCAGCGGTTCGGCGGTGCCGTCGCTGACGACGTTCGCCAACCAGAACCAGCCGAGCATCAACAACGCCAGAGGCGCCGCGGCATAGAGCCGGTACTCGCGGGAATACGCCGACACCGGCCAAGGCCAGGCGCGTGGCGCAGCCATCAGCACCAGATACAGGCTCGGCAGAATCGCCCAACCCAACCAGCGCCAGGCATTGTACTGCTCGGACAACAGCAACAGGCCGTAACGCAACTCCAGGGCCAGCACGCCGATCAACAGCCAGCAGCCGAGCACATGGGCGGTGCTCAAGGCACGCGCCGGCAGTATCGGCGCCAGACGTTGCAGTGAGATGAAATGCACGACGAACACAGCCGTCCACGCTAACCAACCGAAATGGGCCGCCGGGTGATAACGCGAATGCCAAGCGGCAAGCAACACGACGCCGGTAGCGGGGATCAGCAACGTACAAAGTAATCCCAGCGACGGCCATTTCAGGCGCAGCGCCAACACCATCCACAGCGCAACGCTCACCGCCGCGACGACCAGCAACAAGGTTGCCTGCAGGCTCAACGGTGCAAAACGCAGCACTTCACTGACCCACGCCAGCGCCCACCACCCCGCGCCCCACACCAGCAAGACTTCGGACAAGCGCTGCAAGCTCAACGCATCAAACGCCGAAGCATGGTTGCCAAGCTGCAAGCGCCAGGCCCCGACCATCGCGGCCAGGCCCAACACCCACGGCGTCCAGAAACCGCTGTGAGCCAGTGGTTTCAGACCGTCGCTGGTCAGCGGCCCGAGCCAATCAGGCCCGGCCAACAGGAACGCCGCGCCACCGATCAGTTGCAACAACAGACCGAAGACAAAACTCACGCGCTGCTTCAAGTACAGGCTGAGCCAAATGATGAACAGCCCGCTGGCCGCCCACACCGCGCTCGCGGTTTGCCACGGCAGCACGAACAGCACAGCGAGATTGATCAGCACCAGACCGGCCAGCAACACCACCGACAAGCCGCGTATTAACCGAACGTCGCTGCGCACCATCTCATCGCGAGCGGCCAGGAGCATGCCGGCAATCAACGCCAACCCGATCAGGGAGACGCTCAGCAAACCGCTCCAACCGGCGCTGAACACCGCCGCGGACTCACTGCTGGAACCTTGCAACCGCAGCAGAAACAACGCGCCGCCCAGCAACTGCACGGCAAATGCCGTGAACAGGAAGGTGCGCGATTGCAGACGCAGGCCGACAAACAAGGTTGCCAGCCCGGCCAACGCCCAACTGATCGCGGTACCGTGAGTGAAGAAGAACAGTGGCGCCAGCAGATAAAGGAAGGTCAGGCCCAGGCAGGCCAACACCGGCAAGCCTTTGCGCTCCCACTCCGATGCCTGCTCGGGCAAGGCGTTGCGCAACTGGTAGAAGCTGAACAGCAGCGCCACACCGAGCATCAACGCACCGAGCGGTGCGCCTTCGAGCAGACTGCTCTCGCCAAACCGCAGCTCACCCAGAAACGCCAGCGCCGAGCCCAGTTGCAGCAGCAACGCGAAGGCTCGGGCCAATGGGCGTTGCTGACGCAAACCGAGCCAAAAGATACCGGCACCTTCAACGGCCCAGGCGGCCGCCGTCCAACGAGCGTCGAGCCCCAGCGGAATGGCCAGACTGGCGAAGATCACCCCCAGTGCCAGGCACGTTTCCGCCAGCAGCAGCGCTCGACCACCCATCAGCAGGCGCGCCAGGCCCATGTAGATCATGCCCAGCGCCAATGCACTGAACGCCGCGGCGAACTCCAAATGCTGGACCAACGCGAACTGCAACCCGAAGCCCACCAGCGGCGGCCCGAACAGCATCGTGCCGTCGACATAGTCACCCTTGCGCGCCGACCAACGCAGCAGCGCTTCGCGGCTGTCGTCTTCGGGTGCGTCGCTCATTTCCAGCAACTTGCGCCGGGCGAACAACAAGCCGATGGCCAGGTACATCAGGAAGAACAGGATCAGGAACGGCTCGGTGCTCCACAACAGTTCCGGGGTATAGGAGCGCAGGCCCCAGGCGAAACCGATGCCGAAGGTGCCGACAAAACCGATCAGATTGAGCAACCGCCAGGCCTTGAACCACGCGATGGCGAGAATGCCGGCGTTGAGCAAGGCGAAGTAGCTGAACAGCGCGACATGGTTACCGGCGCCGGTGGAGGTCAGGATCGGCGCGGCAAACCCGCCGAGTGCAGCAGCAGCGGCCAGGCCCAACGCGTCCTGAGTGATGGCGAGAATCGCCGAGAACACCGTCACCGCCACCAGCAACCCTAACGCCGCCGTGGGATCGAGCAGCGGATGCAGACGCATCGCGGCAAACACCGTCAGGTACAGCACGGCGATCCCGGTGCCTTGCAGCATCAATGCGTAATTAGCGTTGCGTGTTCTGAGCCACCAACCCAGACCCAGCAGGCCCAATGCTGCCGCCGCAACACCGGCGTAACGCAATTCGATCGGCACCACCATGCCTTCGGTGGCGTAACGCAGCAGGAACGCCAGGCCGAGGAACAACAGCACCACGCCGACCCGCAGCACGGTGTTGCCGCCAAACAGCCAGTTGCGCGCAGCGCTGATGGCCCGCTCGATAAAATTGGGGCCGCGAGGGATCGCGGGTTGTTGCGGTTCGCGGGTAACCGGTTCGGGTTTCCAGGCATCCGCAGGCGGCGCACGACCGGTTTCGGCGGCAGCCACCGGAATCGGTTCGACTTCGGGGGGGAGTTCCCAGATCAGTTCCGGGGTCTCGGCAGGGATTTCGTCGAGCGTGAACTCAGGGGATGGCACGAGTTCATGGGTTTCCGACGTTGTAACGCCTGACACTTCCAGCAATGACAGCCGTTGCTGTACCGCATTCAGCGCGACTTGAGCCTGACCAAGTAACTGACGTTGCTCGGCAACCTGTGAACCCAAGCGGCCAATGCGAATGGCCTGGCCAATACCCAACCCGAGCAGCGCGCCCAACAGCGCATCGCTGAACGACTCGTCGAGTATCCAGCCCAGCACCAGCCCAATCAGCATGAACATCCATTGCATGGTCGATATCCCTAAGCGGCCCCGCTGCGGGGCGAATCCGGGCAAAGCAGCATTTGGCTGAGTCTAGTGTGAAACCACACAAACCTGTGGGAGCGAGCCTGCTCGCGATGGGGCCATTTACATTCAGCAGTAATGTTGAATGTAAGTCCGCTATCGCGAGCAGGCTCGCTCCCACAATGAATTGCCAGTGCGTGCTGCCCGGTGAAACTGGGGCTTAGTATATCGACCAGACCCAATAACCGCCGGGCCTGGCTCGCAATTATTGCTAAAAGTTATTCCAGCGCTTTCCAGATCTCCGTGGCGTACTCACGAATGGTCCGGTCAGACGAGAACCACCCCATCCGGGAGGTGCTCAACACCGCCGAACGCCACCATGCTTGAGAATCGTGCCAATGGGCTTCAACGCGCATCTGCGCGTCCCAGTAAGAATCGAAGTCGGCGCAGACCAGGAAGCGGTCGTAGTCAATCAGCGAATCGATCAATCCTGCGTAACGGGACGGATCATCCGGCGAGAACACCCCGCCGCGAATCGCCTGCAGCACGTCATTGAGCCGATGGGACGCGGCAATGTCCGGCGTCGCGTTGAACTCATGGTTCTGCTTACGCGCCTCAACCTGCTGCGCGCTGAGGCCGAAGATGAACATGTGTTCGACGCCGATGCGCTCGCACATTTCCACGTTGGCGCCGTCCAGAGTGCCAATGGTCAACGCCCCGTTGAGGCCGAACTTCATGTTACTGGTGCCCGAGGCCTCGAAGCCGGCGGTGGAAATCTGCTCCGACAAATCCGCCGCCGGAATGATGCTCTCAGCCAGGCTGACGTTGTAGTTGGGCAGGAACACCACTTTGAGCAAACCGTGCACGGTCGGGTCGTTGTTCACCACCCGGGCGATGTCGTTGGTCAGCTTGATGATCAGCTTGGCCTGGTGATAACTGGCCGCCGCTTTACCCGCAAAGATCTTCACTCGCGGCACCCAGTCGATTTCCGGCTCGGCGCGAATCGCCTGATACAGCGCGACGGTGTGCAGCAGGTTGAGTAATTGACGTTTGTATTCGTGGATCCGCTTGACCTGCACGTCGAACATTGCGGCCGGGTTGACCGCGACGCCCAGTCGTTCATGAATGATGTACGCCAGGGCTTTCTTGCTGTGCAGGCGCTGCTCGGCGAAGGCCTTGCGGAACGCGGCTTTCTCGGCGAACGGTTCCAGGTCGAGCAGGCGTTCTTCAGGGTTGTCCAGCAGATCAGGGCCGAGGGCGTCGACTATCATCGACGTCAGTTCCGGGTTGGCCTGATAGAGCCAGCGGCGGAAGGTGATGCCGTTGGTCTTGTTGTTGATCCGGTCCGGGTAGAGTTTGTGCAGTTCCGAGAACACGGTTTTGCGCATCAGTTGCGTATGCAGGCCGGATACGCCGTTGACGCTGTGCGAACCGAGGAACGCGAGGTTGCCCATGCGCACGCGGCGGCCGTTGTCTTCCTCGATCAGCGACACCGCGCGCAGCACGTCGAAGTCATGCACGCCCTTGGCGCGCAACGAGTCGATGTGCTGGGCGTTGATCAGGTAAATGATCTGCATGTGCCGCGGCAGCATCCGCTCCATCAAACCGACCGGCCAGGTTTCCAGCGCTTCCGGCAACAGCGTGTGGTTGGTGTAGGAGAGCGTGTCGACGGTGACCTGCCACGCCGCGTCCCACGCGACGTCGTACACATCGACCAACTGGCGCATCAGCTCGGCCACGGCAATCGAGGGGTGAGTGTCGTTGAGCTGAATCGCTGCATGATCGCCCAGGGTCAGTACCGAGGTGTGCATGTTGCGATGGCGGCGCAGCAAGTCCTGCAAGGACGCGGCGACGAAGAAGTATTCCTGACGCAGACGCAGTTCCTGGCCGGCTTCGGTACTGTCCGCCGGGTAGAGGACGCGCGAGATACTTTCTGCTCGGGCCACTTCTGCGACAGCGCCCAAATGGTCACCGGCGTTGAAGCGTTCAAGGTGCAAGTCTTCCATCGCACGGGCGCGCCACAGGCGCAGCGTATTGACGCTCGCCCCGCGCCAGCCGACCACAGGGGTGTCGTAAGCAATGGCACGCACGGTTTCCGCCGGGGACCAGACCTGCTTGGACTTGCCGCTTTCGTCGGTGACGGTTTCGACACTGCCGCCAAAGCCGATCGGGTAGACGACCTCTGGCCGTTCGAACTCCCAAGGGTTACCGAAATCCAGCCAGTGTTCGGTCTGCTCCTGCTGCCAGCCATCGACGATGGCCTGACGGAACAAGCCGTGTTCATAACGAATGCCGTAGCCGTGGCCGGCGATGCCAAGCGTCGACATGCTTTCCATGAAGCACGCGGCCAGACGACCCAGGCCGCCGTTGCCCAGGGCCGCGTCGGGCTCCAACAGGCGGATGCGTTCCAGGTCGACGCCGAGTTCGGTCAGCGCCTCGCGGGCCACGTCGAGCAGGCCAAGGTTGCTCAGGCTGTCGTAGAGCAGCCGGCCGATGAGAAATTCCAGGGAGAGGTAGTAAACCCGTTTCTGACCTTTGCGATAGATCTGCCGGGTGTGATCCATCCAGTGCTCGACCATGTGATCGCGCGCTGCCAACGCAATGGCTTCGAACCAGTCGTGGTCGAAGGCGTGATCCGGGTCTTTGCCCACCGCGTAGGTGAGTTTGGTCAAGACGGCGTCGCGGAATGCGGCCACCTCTGCTTCGCGAACAAGTGGTTCTTGAGTCATCGATAGGACCTCGAGCGAGCTTTGAGTTGTCTGAGCCTAGACGGTCTGACAGGCGTTAGAGGCTCTGGTTCGGCAGTTTTTCCTGTTAGTGCGAGATAGGCCGGCATTACATTGTCATGTGTCTGAATCAATGCAGGGGCCGTGCCGGATTAACGATGTTATTGGGCGGCACAGAAAAAAACTGGCGAAAGGTTGTTCAAAAATCCACCAGTCCCGGTATGATCGCGCGCCCTGATGCACACGCTGGTAACAACCGATGATGAAGTCCAACCTGATCGCTGCCGCAGAGATCGATCGCCTCGATACCTGGGCCAAGTACTCTGCGCCGATGTGCGGTTCCTGCGTGTCCAGCTGCTGCACGTTGCCGGTCGAGGTCAAGATCAAGGACCTGATCCGTATCGGCATCGTCGACGAATTCGAGCGCGGCGAACCGGCGAAGAACATCGCCAAGCGCCTGCAGAAGGAAGGGATCGTCGAGCGTTACAACCAGAAGTCCGAGATCTTCACCCTCCAGCGCATGAGCAACAACGATTGCCTGTACCTGGATCGTAAGAGCCGTCTGTGCACTATTTATGATAAGCGCCCGGATACTTGCCGCAACCATCCGAAAATCGGCCCACGGCCGGGGTATTGCGCGTACAAGCCCAAAGAAGTGGCGCGCGAGACCAGCAATAGCCGTCGCACGCTCGAGAAGTTCTGATCCGGAATCTCGCTGCCTGACAGAACCCCTTCGCGAGCAGGCTCGCTCCCACAGGGGATTCGTGGCGGACACTTAATCTATGTTCAACACCTATCCAATGTGGGAGCGAGCCTGCTCGCGAAAGGGCCCGAACAAGCGCGGCACAAACCACAGACAAACAAAAACGCCCCCGACCTTGCGGTCGGGGGCGTTTTTTTTTCAGACGCTAACTAAGTCGAAACTCAGTTGGCCTTTTTCGCAGCGCGGGTACGCTCGCTTTCGCCCAGGATCTTCTTGCGAAGACGGATGGACTTAGGAGTGACTTCGCACAATTCGTCTTCTTGAACGAATTCCAGCGCTTGCTCCAGAGTGAAACGGATAGGCGGAACCAGAGCGATGGTTTCGTCTTTACCCGAAGCACGCATGTTGTCGAGCTTCTTGCCTTTGGTTGGGTTGACGCCCAGGTCGTTGTCGCGGCTGTTGATGCCGACGATTTGACCTTCGTACACGTCTTCACCGTGACCCAGGAACAGTTTGCCGCGAGCTTGCAGGGTTTCCAGCGAGTAAGTCAGAGCCTTACCGGTAGCTACCGAAACCAGCACGCCGTTCTGACGGCCGGACATGTCGCCGGACTTCATCACGTCGTAACGGTCGAAGATCGAGGTCAGGATGCCTGCACCGGAGGTCAGGGTCAGGAACTCGTTACGGAAACCGATCAGGCCACGAGCCGGGATGTTGTACTCAAGGCGCACACGGCCCTTGCCATCCGGAACCATGTTGGTCAGGTCGCCTTTACGGTTACCCATTTGCTCCATGATCGCGCCCTGGGATTCTTCCGGCAGGTCGATGGTCACGTTTTCGTACGGTTCGTGCTTCACGCCGTCAACCAGACGGATGATCACTTCCGGACGACCAACACCCATTTCGAAGCCTTCGCGACGCATGGTTTCGATCAGTACCGAGAGGTGCAGCTCACCACGGCCGGAGACTTTGAACTTGTCGGCGGTGTCGCCTTCTTCAACGCGCAGGGCAACGTTGTAGAGCAGTTCCTTGTCCAGACGCTCTTTGATGTTACGGCTGGTGACGAACTTGCCTTCACGACCGCAGAACGGCGAGTCGTTCACCTGGAAGGTCATGGAAACGGTTGGTTCGTCAACGGTCAGCGGCTTCATCGGCTCGACGTTCAGTGGGTCGCACAGAGTGTCGGAGATGAACAGCTGGTCGAAGCCGCTGATGCAGACGATGTCGCCGGCAGCTGCTTCTTCAACGTCGATACGGTGCAGACCGTGGTGACCCATCAGCTTCAGGATACGACCGTTACGCTTCTTGCCGTCAACGTCGATAGCCACAACTTGAGTGTTCGGCTTGACGCGACCACGAGCGATACGACCAACGCCGATAACACCCAGGAAGCTGTTGTAGTCCAGTGCCGAGATTTGCATCTGGAACGGGCCTTCACGGTCAACTTTTGGAGCTGGAACGTGGTCAACGATGGCCTGGTACAGCGGGGTCATGTCTTCCGCCATGGCGGTGTGTTCCAGACCGGCAATACCGTTCAGGGCCGAAGCGTAAACAACCTGGAAGTCCAGTTGTTCTTCGGTAGCGCCCAGGTTGTCGAACAGGTCGAAGATCTGATCCAGAACCCAGTCCGGACGTGCGCCCGGACGGTCAACCTTGTTGATGACCACGATTGGACGCAGGCCGGCTTCGAAAGCCTTCTTGGTCACGAAACGGGTTTGCGGCATAGGGCCGTCTTGAGCGTCAACCAGCAGCAGAACGGAGTCAACCATCGACATTACGCGTTCAACTTCGCCGCCGAAGTCGGCGTGGCCCGGGGTGTCCACGATGTTGATGTGGTAGCCGTTCCAGTTGATGGCGGTGTTTTTCGCCAGAATGGTAATACCGCGCTCTTTCTCCTGGTCGTTGGAGTCCATCACGCGCTCGTCGTTGAGCTCGTTGCGCTCCAGGGTGCCGGATTGACGCAAGAGTTTGTCTACCAGGGTGGTTTTACCATGGTCAACGTGAGCAATGATGGCGATGTTGCGTAGATTTTCGATCACTTGTGTATCTCGATCAGAGGATTCGGTGTGCTGACAAGTCTTGGCAGCGATTAACAGTAGAGTCCGGCAAAGCCGTTACAGCTTGACGGCGGCGTCGGGGGGCCGGTGACGCAGGCCACAGGCAAACAGCCCCGGGCACTTAGCTCGGTCGATAAACGCGCACATTGGCATGCCCCTCACTGAGCAAATGGTGGGCATGCAGGCGACTCATCACGCCTTTGTCGCAATACAACAGGTACTGGCGAGTAGGGTCCAGTTCCTTGAAACGAGCGTTCAATGCATAAAACGGCATCGTCTGTACCTCAATGCCAGCGAGTTCCAGCGGCTCGTCTTCAGCGGCATCCGGGTGACGGATGTCGATGATGATCTGGCCCGCCAGCGCTTCGCTGACTTCTTCGATCTGCAAGTCCTGGCCCAATTCGTCGATCACGCGATCGATCGGCACCAGTTTGGCGTTCTCGAGCGCACGCTCAAGTACCGCCATGTCGAATTCTTTCTCTTCATGCTCCACGCGCGGACGCTTGGCGTGGGTCTTGGGGTTCACCGAGATGACCCCGCAGTATTCCGGCATGTGCTTGGCGAAATCGGCGGTGCCGATTTCGTTGGCCAGGTCGATGATGTCCTGCTTGTGACTGGCGATCAGCGGACGCAAGACCAGCTTGTCGGTCACGCAGTCGATCACGGACAGGTTCGGCAGCGTCTGGCTCGACACCTGGGAAATCGCTTCGCCGGTGACCAGCGCTTCGATCTCCAGCCGATCGGCAATACGGGAAGCAGCGCGCAACATCATACGCTTCAAAACCACACCCATATGACTGTTATCGACTTTCCCGAGAATTTCTCCCAGTACTTCCTCGAACGGCACACTGACAAATAACACGCGTTGGGAGCTGCCGTACTTCTTCCAGATGAAGTGCGCGACTTCCATGACGCCCAGTTCGTGGGCACGTCCGCCCAGATTGAAGAAGCAGAAATGGCTCATCAACCCGCGGCGCATGATCTGGTAAGCGGCAACGGTGGAGTCGAACCCGCCGGACATCAGCACAAGCGTCTGTTCCAGGGCACCCAGCGGATAACCGCCGATGCTGTTGTGCTGGCTGTGGATCACGAACAACCGTTTGTCGCGAATTTCGATGCGAACTTCGATTTCCGGCTCTCTGAGCGAGATTCCGGCGGCGCCGCATTGACGACGCAGTTGGCTGCCGACGTATTTCTCGACGTCCATCGAGCTGAATTCATGCTTGCCGGCACGCTTGCAGCGCACCGAAAAGATCTTCCCGGCCAACGCATCACCGAAGTGCTGCTTGCATTTGGCGACGATGTCATCGAAGTCACCCAGCGGGTATTCGTCGACCTGCAGGAAATGCGCGATGCCCGGCATGCAGCTCAGGCGCTCGGTCATCTCCTTCAAGGCTTTGGGCTCGCTGACGCGGGTTTCCAGCTCGAGATTGTCCCACACACCGTTCACCACCACGGCCGAGTCCAGGTCGCGGAGCACGGTGCGGATATTTTTGGCCAACTGGCGGATGAAACGCATCCGTACCGGGCGGCTCTTGATGGTGATCTCGGGGAAGACTTTTACGATTAGTTTCATGAAAACAGCGCGCGCTGGGCCAGCCGAAAAAGGGGGGCGCGGATTATAGCGGAAATTGCTCAAGGTTTAACCAGTTAATGTGCAGAAGGTTTTTAGTGCACCAAAACAGGTCATTTATCGATTTAAGCGCTACATTACAGGGCGGTATTTTCAGCCTGGTGCCGCTTTGCACCTTTATAAGCGTGATATTGGGGCAAAAAACCCATGGTGGGGCACTGGCATGCAATTTGCTCCCTTGTGAGGCAGGTTGCCATGGCAGAGTATTCGCGCCGGCATCACCCACATTCTAAGGGCATCCACTACTAAGCCCGAAGCCACCCGGAGGACACTATGTCGAAGTCGGTTCAACTCATCAAAGATCATGACGTCAAGTGGATTGATCTGCGCTTCACGGACACCAAAGGCACTCAGCACCACGTGACCATGCCGGCTCGCGACGCGCTGGATGAAGCTTTCTTCGAAGAAGGCAAAATGTTCGACGGTTCCTCCATCGCTGGCTGGAAAGGCATCGAGGCTTCCGACATGATCCTGATGCCGGACGACTCCACTGCCGTCCTCGACCCGTTCACCGAAGAGCCGACCCTGATCCTGGTTTGCGACGTGATCGAGCCTTCGACCATGCAAGGCTACGACCGTGACCCACGCGCGATCGCCAAGCGCGCCGAGGAATACCTGAAGTCGACCGGTATCGGTGACACCGTATTCGTTGGTCCGGAACCAGAATTCTTCATCTTCGACGAAGTGAAGTTCAAGTCCGACATCTCCGGTTCGATGTTCAAGATCTACTCCGAACAAGGTTCGTGGATGTCCGACCAGGACGTGGAAGGCGGCAACAAAGGCCACCGTCCAGGCGTCAAAGGCGGCTACTTCCCGGTTCCGCCGTTCGACCACGACCACGAAATCCGTACCTCCATGTGCAACGCCATGGAAGAAATGGGCCTGGTCATCGAAGTTCACCACCACGAAGTGGCAACTGCCGGCCAGAACGAAATCGGTGTGAAGTTCAACACCCTGGTCGCCAAGGCTGACGAAGTTCAGACCCTGAAGTACTGCGTACACAACGTTGCCGATGCATACGGCCGCACCGCGACCTTCATGCCTAAGCCGCTGTACGGCGATAACGGTTCGGGTATGCACGTTCACCTGTCCATCGCCAAAGATGGCAAGAACACCTTCGCTGGCGAAGGCTATGCCGGCCTGTCCGATACCGCTCTGTACTTCATCGGCGGCATCATCAAGCACGGTAAGGCACTGAACGGCTTCACCAACCCGTCGACCAACTCCTACAAGCGTCTGGTCCCAGGTTTCGAAGCTCCAGTGATGCTGGCCTACTCGGCTCGCAACCGTTCCGCTTCGATCCGTATTCCTTACGTGTCCAGCCCTCGCGCTCGCCGCATTGAAGCTCGCTTCCCGGATCCAGCAGCTAACCCGTACCTGGGCTTCGCTGCACTGTTGATGGCTGGCCTGGACGGCATCCAGAACAAGATCCACCCTGGCGACGCAGCTGACAAAAACCTGTATGACCTGCCGCCTGAAGAGGCGAAAGAGATCCCACAAGTTTGCGGCAGCCTGAAAGAAGCCCTGGAAGAGCTGGACAAAGGTCGTGCGTTCCTGACCAAAGGTGGCGTTTTCAGCGACGACTTCATCGACGCTTACATCGCCCTGAAAAGCGAAGAAGAAATCAAGGTTCGTACCTTCGTACACCCACTGGAATACGAGCTGTACTACAGCTGCTGATCCGGTAGCGCCTGCGCAAGCGGCGTGACAAAAAAGAGGCCTCCTTCGGGAGGCCTTTTTTATGCCCGGGATTCAGCGGCACGCCGCACTCCTGTGGGAGCGAGCCTGCTCGCGATAGCGGTCTTTCAGTCAACATCTCTATCGACTGACACGGCCTCATCGCGAGCAGGCTCGCTCCCACAGGGGATCTGTGGTGTTTGGGGGATCTGGGAAATCATTCCCAAATGTTTACAACTTGGGTCAACCGCCGCCCCTGACCTATGCTGCAACCCAATGCTTTCGCTTTTGGTCGATGTTATGGGTCGTGGTTTTCTCTTGATGTTGCTGCTGATCGCCCTGCCCGCCGCAGCGCAGATCTATAAGTACACCGACGCCGCCGGCAATACCGCTTACAGCAATCAACCGCCGGACGGCGTGAAGGCGCAGCCGGTCGAACTGCCACCGCTCAATAGTGTTGAACCCCAGGCACCTGCCGCCCCATCTCCCGAAGCCATCACCACCGAGCAACCCCGCAGCGCCTACGAGGTACTGGAACTGTCCGGCCTGCCCACCACCGAAGCCCTACGCGCCAACAACGGCACTTTCACCGTCAATGTACTGATCAAACCGCGCCTGCAAGGCCCACATCTGTTTCGGCTATTGCTGGACGATCAGCCTTACGGCCAGCCGAGCAATGTGCCGATCCTGCAACTGGTCAACATTGATCGCGGCACCCATAGCCTCGCGGTGCAGGTGATCGATGGGGAAGACATCGTTCAGCAGAGTCCGAGCGTGACCTTCACCGTACAACGGGTGCATAAGCCGTGAAACTTTGGTTGCTGATCGCGTGCTTGATCGCCCTGCCCGCGTCGGCCGAGGTCTTTACCTACGTCGACGCCCAGGGCAATCGGGTCTTCACCGATCAGCCGGGCTCCGGGAACGCCAAGCGTGTGCCGATGGGGACAAGCAATCGCATGTCGGCCAACCCGACCGGCGCAACCCCGATGGCGGCGGCGAAAGAAACCGAAGCCAAACCACTCTTCCACTACGACATGCTCCGCGTTTTGGTGCCGGAGCCCGATGCCACAATTCACAGCAGCGGCGGCGAACTGATCGTCAGTGTCACCAGCGAACCCGGCCTGCAACGCGGCCACCGCTACCGATTGTTACTGGACGGTCGACCCACCGCCGAACCCGGCCCCAGCCCAGTATTCGCCCTGAGCAACATCGATCGCGGCAGCCACAACCTGTCGGTGGAAATCCTCGACGAACAGGGCCGCACTGTCGAACGCACAGCCAATCAACCGCTCCAAATGCTGCGTATCTCCCTCGCGCAGAAACGCCAAATCAAACCCTGTGCGCTCACCGACTACGGCCAACGGCCGGAATGTCCGCTCAAAGACAAACCCGTCGAGAAAAAAAATCCCTTCTTGCGCTTCTTCTAACCTCGCCCAGGCTTTCGCACTATATTGGTGCAATGAGTTGCACCGTACCCACATCTCAACCCATTTTGGTTCGAAAGTACCCGCCAAAGCTGGCAGAACGCCACGCAAACGAGCGTCAAACGCCCGTTTTAGGCCTTTCACGCTTCTTTTCGGAGCCTTGGTTTGGTTTTTGCATTTTCCTCGTATCAGCGCGTTATTCACGCGCATGCCCTGCTCCAAAAGAGGTCCTAATGACCATCAGTGACGCACTGCACCGTCTGTTACTCGACAACCTGACCACCGCAACCATTCTGCTCGACGCCGAACTGCGCCTCGAGTACATGAACCCGGCGGCGGAGATGCTCTTGGCCATCAGCGGCCAGCGCAGCCATGGGCAGTTCATCAGTGAGTTGTTCACCGAATCCACCGAGGCGCTCAATTCCTTGCGCCAGGCGGTCGAGCAGGCGCACCCGTTCACCAAGCGCGAAGCGATGCTCACCGCCCTCACCGGCCAGACGCTGACCGTCGATTACGCGGTAACGCCGATCCTGGCCAACGGCGCCACCATGCTTCTGCTGGAAGTCCATCCCCGTGACCGCCTGCTGCGGATCACCAAGGAAGAGGCTCAGCTGTCGAAGCAGGAAACCAGCAAGATGCTCGTGCGCGGCCTCGCTCACGAAATCAAGAATCCGCTCGGCGGGATTCGCGGCGCGGCCCAGTTGCTCGCCCGCGAACTGCCGGAAGAAAGCCTTCGCGACTACACCAACGTCATCATTGAAGAAGCCGATCGCCTGCGAAACCTGGTGGATCGCATGCTCGGCTCCAACAAGCTGCCGTCGCTGGCCATGTGCAACGTCCACGAAGTGCTGGAACGCGTCTGCCATCTGGTAGAGGCCGAAAGCCAGGGCTGCATCACTTTGGTGCGCGACTACGACCCAAGCATTCCCGACGTATTGATCGACCGCGAGCAAATGATTCAGGCGGTCCTGAACATCGTGCGCAACGCGATGCAGGCCATCAGCAGCCAGAACGAGCTGCGCCTGGGCCGCATCAGCCTTCGCACCCGCGCCATGCGCCAGTTCACCATCGGCCATGTGCGCCATCGCCTGGTGACCAAGATCGAAATCATCGACAACGGCCCAGGCATTCCCGCGGAGCTGCAGGAAACCATCTTCTTTCCCATGGTCAGCGGCCGTCCGGACGGTACCGGGCTGGGCCTGGCCATTACCCAGAACATCATCAGCCAGCACCAGGGCCTGATCGAATGTGAGAGCCATCCAGGCCACACCACCTTCTCGATCTTTCTGCCACTGGAACAAGGAGCCACATCGACATGAGCCGTAGTGAAACCGTGTGGATCGTCGATGACGACCGTTCTATCCGTTGGGTCCTGGAAAAGGCCTTGCAACAAGAAGGCATGACCACGCAAAGCTTCGACAGCGCCGATGGCGTGATGAGCCGCCTGGCGCGCCAGCAGCCGGACGTGATTATCTCCGACATCCGCATGCCCGGCGCCAGCGGCCTGGACCTTCTGGCGCGGATTCGCGAACAACACCCACGGCTGCCGGTGATCATCATGACCGCGCACTCCGATCTGGACAGCGCTGTCGCGTCCTATCAGGGCGGTGCATTCGAATACCTGCCCAAGCCGTTCGATGTCGACGAAGCGGTGTCCCTGGTCAAGCGTGCCAACCAGCATGCTCAGGAACAGCAAGGCATGGAAGTCGTTCCACCCCTGACCCGCACCCCGGAAATCATCGGCGAAGCGCCGGCGATGCAGGAAGTGTTTCGCGCCATCGGGCGCTTGAGCCACTCCAACATCACCGTGCTGATCAACGGCGAATCCGGTACCGGTAAAGAACTGGTGGCCCACGCCCTGCACCGTCACAGCCCACGGGCGGCCTCGCCGTTCATCGCGCTGAACATGGCGGCAATCCCGAAAGACTTGATGGAATCCGAGCTGTTCGGCCATGAGAAAGGTGCGTTCACCGGCGCGGCCAACCTGCGCCGCGGGCGTTTTGAGCAGGCAGACGGCGGCACGCTGTTCCTCGATGAAATCGGCGACATGCCAGCGGATACCCAGACCCGTTTGCTGCGAGTGCTGGCGGACGGCGAGTTCTATCGTGTTGGCGGTCATACGCCGGTGAAGGTCGATGTGCGAATCATCGCCGCGACTCACCAAAATCTCGAAACCCTGGTGCATGCCGGGAAATTCCGTGAGGATTTGTTCCACCGCCTCAACGTGATCCGTATCCATATTCCACGGCTGTCGGACCGTCGCGAAGACATCCCGACCCTGGCCAAGCACTTCCTCAGCCGCGCTGCGCAAGAACTGGCAGTCGAGCCGAAGCTGCTGAAAAGTGAAACCGAGGAATACCTGAAGAACCTGCCGTGGCCCGGCAACGTGCGTCAACTGGAGAACACCTGCCGCTGGATCACGGTGATGGCTTCAGGTCGCGAAGTGCACATCAGCGACTTGCCGCCTGAGCTGCTGAGCTTGCCGCAGGATTCGGCACCGGTGACTAACTGGGAGCAAGCGTTGCGCCAGTGGGCCGACCAGGCTCTGGCACGCGGGCAATCGAGCCTGCTCGACAGCGCGGTGCCGGCGTTCGAACGAATCATGATCGAGACCGCCCTCAAACACACCGCTGGTCGCCGCCGCGACGCTGCGGTTTTGCTGGGTTGGGGCCGTAATACCCTGACGCGCAAGATCAAGGAATTGGGGATGAAGGTTGATGGTGGGGATGATGATGAGGGGGAAGAAGGCTAAGCAGCCTTTAGATCTTCGCTGACCGTTACATCCAATCGCGAGCAGGCTCGCTCCCACAGGATTCAATGGTGTTCGCACATTGGCGGAACACTGAAAATCCACTGTGGGAGCGAGCCCTGCTCGCGATGCTTTTGGGGGCCTTGTGCACCGCCGCAATGCACCGTGAACCGCAATCGCGCACGACAACTGAGCCGAAATCCCGCCAGCATTCGCAATCGAACCCCTATCGAAAAAACACGAAAGCCCCGAGTTACGGGGCTTTCGGCGTGTCAAAACGGGTTTCTGTTTCAACTTGTTAAAACCTGGCACGCCCCCTGCAATAGTCCATTCAGTGATTCAGTTCACTACCCAGTTTCGGGGACCTTGGTACAGGCAGGCCGGGGATTCCCCTCTTTACACCGGGCTCACACCGCACAAGCGACGAGCCCACCCAGTTTTGGGGCCCTTGATACAGGCAGGTCAGGGGTTCCTTCTTTACACCGGGCTCACGACGCAATGCGCGAGCCCTCCCGTTTTGGGAACCTTGGTACAGGCAGGCCGGGGATTCCCTCTTTTATTCCTCTCGGAGATGGATCTCCAGCCGCCAGCGGTCGTCGACCTCGCTGCCGGCCCACTCGCCTTGCAGCGGCCGGGCCGCCACCACCGTCAGCAACAACCCCCCATCACTCAAACGCACCCGCCAGTTCACGCTCTTGTCGTTGAGCTTGAGCTGACCTTTCTGCGCCTTGCCCTCAGCGTCGAACAGCAGCGCCAGGCTGCCGTCCACGACTTCGCCGTGGGTCTTGGGTTCGTTGTTGAACCACACCACCAGACCATCGTTCGTCACCTCGACCTGCTGCAATTCGCTGGGGTCGGGCGTGGTCAGGCGACCGATCATCAACCCCACCATCAGCCCGACAATCGCCAGCGAAGCCATCACTCGCGGGAATAGCTTCGAACGCGGATCCGCTTCCGGCGTAGAATGCCGGTCATCTTTACCTTCGGAGCCGTGCATGTTTCACGTCATCCTTTTTCAACCAGAAATTCCGCCGAATACCGGCAACGTTATCAGGCTGTGCGCCAACAGTGGCTGCCACCTGCATTTGATCGAACCGCTGGGCTTCGAGATGGATGACAAGCGCTTGCGCCGGGCCGGCCTCGATTACCATGAGTATGCCACCCTGCAACGCCACGCGGACCTCGCCAGCTGTCTGGAGAGCCTTGGTCATCCACGGCTGTTCGCCTTCACCACCAAGGGTTCGCGGCCATTCCACGATGCCAGCTTCGCCGAGGGCGACGCGTTCCTGTTCGGTCCGGAAAGCCGTGGTCTGCCGGCAGAAGTGCTCGATGCGCTGCCCGGCGAACAACGCCTGCGCTTGCCGATGCGTGAAGGCTGCCGCAGCCTGAACCTGTCGAACACCGTGGCCGTTGCTGTCTACGAAGGCTGGCGCCAACTCGGTTTCAAGTAACACCGCATAACAAATGTGGGAGCGAACCTGCTCGCGAAAGCGATGTGTCAGGCGACATTGATGTCATCTGACACTCCCTATTCGCGAGCAGGCTCGCTCCCACATTGGAATTGCTGTGTTGCCTGGAAACGCTTACTGAACGGTCGGAGTTTCGCCCGCAGCCTGCATGCGTTGCAGTTCTTGTGCGTAGAGCGCGTCGAAGTTCACTGGAGCCAGCATCAGGGCCGGGAACGAACCGCGGGTCACCAGGCTGTCCAGGGTTTCGCGAGCGTACGGGAACAGGATGTTCGGGCAGAACGCGCCGAGGGTGTGGCTCATCGAAGCGTCGTCCAGGTTCTTGATCAGGAAGATCCCGGCCTGTTGCACTTCAGCGATGAACGCCACTTCGTCACCGTTTTTCACGGTCACGGACAAGGTCAGTACGACTTCGTGGAAGTCGCCTTCCAGAGCCTTTTGACGGGTGTTCAGATCCAGACCGACGCTCGGCTCCCACTGCTGGCGGAAGATCGCCGGGCTTTTCGGGGCTTCGAAAGACAAGTCACGTACGTAGATGCGCTGCAAGGAGAATTGCGGTGCGGTTTCTTCTTCGCTAGCTGCAGTGTTCTGTTGGTCAGTCATCTCAGATCCTTTCTGATCTTGGGTCTTGTAGGTGGGTGAATTCAGGCCTTGAGCATGGCGTCGAGCTTGCCGGCGCGCTCCAGGGCAAACAAATCATCACAGCCGCCAACGTGGGTGCTGCCGATCCAGATCTGCGGCACGGACGTACGTCCGGCTTTCTGAGCCATTGCGGCGCGCACCTGTGGCTTGCCATCGACCTTGATCTCTTCGAAGGCCACGCCTTTGTTCTCGAGCAGGTACTTGGCTCGCGAGCAATAAGGGCAGTAATCGCTGGAATAGACGACGACGTTGCTCATATCACTTCACCAGCGGCAGGTTGTCGCCCTTCCAGCTGGAGATACCGCCGGAAAGCTTCGCGGCGGTGAAGCCGGATTTCATCAGTTCGCGGGCATGCGTGCCAGCGGTCTGGCCCATGGCGTCGACCAGGATGATGGTCTTGGCCTTGTGCTTTTCCAGTTCGGCAATGCGAGCGGTCAGTTTGTCGTGAGGAATGTTCAACGCGCCAACAATGTGACCGGCGGCGAAATCCTTGACCGAACGGATGTCGATGACCACGCCTGCGTCCTTGTTGACCAGCCCGGTCAGTTCACCGGTGCTCAGGCTGCGGCCGCCGCCTTGCATCTGATAAGCGATCAGCAACGCCAGCAGTACGACGAAGATACCGACGAGCAGATAGTGGTTAGTGGCAAATTCAATCAGGTGAGCAACCATCGAAGGAGGTTCCAGGGCGTTAAAATGTCGGCCAGTATACACAGCCACTATGGTGGGCCAAACCCCGTCCGGCGGTGACGCCGTCGGAACTTCGCTTTAAACTGCCACTCCCTTTTCCATCGCCCTCTTTTAACTCAGCCACGAGTGGAATCCATGACTACCACGCCTAAACCTTTGGTCCTGATTATTCTCGACGGCTTCGGTCACAGTGAGAGCCCTGAATCCAACGCCATCTATGCGGCGAAGAAGCCCGTACTGGACCGTCTGTGGGCCACCGTGCCGAACGGCCTGATCTCGGGCAGCGGCATGGACGTCGGCCTGCCGGATGGCCAGATGGGCAACTCCGAAGTCGGCCACATGAACCTCGGCGCCGGCCGTGTGGTGTATCAGGACTTCACGCGCGTGACCAAATCGATCCGCGACGGCGAGTTCTTCGAGAACCCGACCATCTGCGCCGCCGTGGATAAAGCCGTCGCTGCCGGCAAAGCCGTGCACTTCATGGGCCTGCTGTCCGATGGCGGCGTTCACAGCCACCAGGACCACCTGGTTGCCATGGCCGAACTGGCCTACAAGCGCGGCGCTGAAAAAATCTACCTGCACGCCTTCCTTGATGGCCGCGACACGCCGCCGAAAAGCGCCCAGTCGTCCATCGAGCTGCTCGACGCGACCTTCCAGGCCCTCGGCAAAGGCCGGATCGCCAGCATTATCGGCCGCTACTTCGCCATGGACCGTGACAACCGCTGGGACCGTGTGTCCCAGGCCTACAACCTGATTGTCGACGGCAACGGCGAATTCAACGCCGCCACCGCCCAGGAAGGTTTGCAAGCGGCCTACGAACGTGGCGAGAGCGATGAGTTCGTCAAGGCCACCTCCATCGGTGAGCCGGTGAAAGTGGAAGACGGCGACGCCGTGGTATTCATGAACTTCCGCGCCGACCGCGCCCGTGAACTGACCCGCGTGTTCGTCGAAGACAATTTCAAGGAATTCGAGCGTGCCCGTCAGCCAAAACTGGCCGGCTTCGTCATGCTGACCCAGTACGCCGCCAGCATTCCCGCGCCATCGGCCTTCGCCGCCGGCAGCCTGGATAACGTGTTGGGCGACTATCTGGCGAAAAACGGCAAGACCCAGCTGCGCATTGCCGAAACCGAGAAGTACGCCCACGTGACCTTCTTCTTCTCCGGCGGTCGCGAAGAACCGTTCCCGGGCGAAGAACGCATCCTGATCCCGTCGCCAAAAGTCGCCACCTACGACTTGCAGCCCGAGATGAGTGCACCGGAAGTCACCGACCGCATCGTCGACGCCATTGAAAACCAGCGCTATGACGTGATCGTGGTCAACTATGCCAACGGCGACATGGTCGGCCACAGCGGAATCTTCGACGCAGCCGTCAAAGCCGTTGAATGCCTGGACCTGTGCGTCGGCCGCATCGTCGACGCACTGGAAAAAGTCGGCGGCGAAGCGCTGATCACCGCCGACCACGGCAACGTCGAGAAAATGTCCGACGAAACCACGGGCCAGGCTCACACTGCTCACACCACCGAGCCGGTGCCGTTCATTTATGTCGGCAAGCGTGACCTCAAGGTTCGCGACGGCGGTGTGCTGGCGGACGTGGCGCCGACCATGCTGATGCTGCTGGGCCTGGAAAAACCGGCTGAAATGACGGGCACTTCGATACTGGTGTAATCAGCCCGTTCAAACACCGCCAAACCCTGTGGGAGCGAGTCTGCTCGCGATAGCAATCTGACAGCCAACATCCCTGTTGAATGTCAGGACGCCATCGCGAGCAGGCTCGCTCCCACAGTGGTTTTTGGGTGTTTTTAGATGCAACTCAGCTCCGGTTATCACACAGCCCCAATTGGGCGTTTTTTTTGCAGCGTGGGGCGGGCATACTAGGACGTCCCTTTCCCTGGTGTCGCCCGCCTTTATGCTTCGCGTCCTGATAGCCCTTGCTCTGACTTGCCTGCTCCAACCGGCCTTTGCTGACGAGCGCACGCAAACCCAACAACAGTTGGACGCCACGCGTCAGGACATTGCCGAGCTGAAGAAACTGCTGGGCAAGTTGCAGGAAGAGAAATCCGGTGTACAGAAAGACCTCAAAGGCACCGAGACCGAAATGGGCAAGCTCGAGAAGCAGGTCGAGGCCCTGCAAAAAGAGCTGAAGAAAAGCGAATCCGAGCTGCAGCGACTCGATACCGAGAAAAAAAAACTCCAGAGCGCGCGCATTGAACAGCAGCGACTGATCGCCATTCAGGCCCGCGCGGCCTATCAAAACGGCCGTCAGGAGTATCTGAAGCTACTGCTCAACCAGCAGAACCCGGAAAAATTCGCCCGTACCCTCACTTATTACGACTACCTGAGCCAGGCTCGCCTGGAGCAGCTGAAGAATTTCAACGAAACCCTGCGCCAACTGGCCAATGTCGAACAAGACATCGCCCTGCAACAGGCGCAATTGCTGGTGCAGAAAAGCAGCCTGGACAGCCAGCGCGACGAACTCGACAACGTTCGCAAGGAACGCCAGCAAGTCCTGGCCAAGCTCAACGACGACGTGAAGGCTCGAGATCAGAAGCTGGCCGCCCGCGAGCAGGATCAGGCAGACCTGTCTAAAGTCCTTAAAACCATCGAGGAAACCCTGGTCCGCCAGGCTCGTGAGGCAGAGGAAGCGCGGCAAAAAGCGCTGATCGCCCAGCAGGAAGCCGAAAAAAAGCGTTTACGTGAGGCTCAGGCTGCAGCAGACGCCACTGACGCCCCACGCAAACCCGTTAAATCGACACCCGGCGCCCTGGTTTCAAGTTCAGGCGAAACCTTTGGCGGCCCTTTTGCTTCAACGCGCGGCAAACTTCCATGGCCGGTTGATGGTCGACTGCTGGCACGCTTTGGCGAAACCCGTGGCGACGACGCCCGCACCAAGTGGGACGGCGTGATGATCAGCGCCTCCGCCGGCAGCCAGGTGCATGCCGTTCATGGTGGTCGCGTGGTGTTCGCTGACTGGTTGCGAGGCGCCGGCCTGCTGGTGATTCTCGACCACGGCAACGGTTTTCTGAGTCTTTACGGTCACAACCAGACGCTGCTCAAGTCTGCGGGTGACGTGGTAAAAGCCGGTGAGTCCATCTCCACTGTAGGCAGCAGTGGCGGGCAGGACACACCAGCGCTGTATTTCGCTATTCGTCAGCAGGGTCACCCGAGTGATCCGGCGCAATGGTGTCGTGCGCAAGGATAAGTACGCCATCAACTTCAGGAGTTCGTTAGACATGCTGCATTTGTCCCGCCTTACCTCGCTGGCCCTGACGATCGCCCTGGTGATCGGCGCGCCTCTGGCGTTCGCCGCTCAACCTGCTCCGGTGGTCGCGCCTGCGGGCACTGCTGCGACCACCAAGGCCCCCTTGCCGCTGGAAGAGTTGCGCACTTTTGCCGAGGTCATGGATCGGATCAAGGCCGCCTATGTCGAACCGGTGGACGACAAAACCCTGCTGGAAAACGCCATCAAAGGCATGCTCAGCAACCTCGACCCGCACTCCGCCTACCTGGGCCCGGAAGACTTCGCTGAATTGCAGGAAAGCACCAGCGGCGAATTCGGCGGCCTGGGCATCGAAGTCGGTGCCGAAGACGGTTTCATCAAGGTGGTTTCGCCGATCGATGACACCCCGGCCTCCAAGGCTGGCATCCAGGCCGGCGACTTCATCGTCAAGATCAACGGCCAGCCGACTCGCGGCCAGAGCATGACCGAAGCCGTGGACAAGATGCGCGGCAAGATCGGCCAGAAAATCACCCTGACCCTGGTACGCGACGGCGGCACACCGTTCGACGTGACCCTGGCCCGCGCCATCATTCAAGTGAAGAGCGTGAAGAGCCAGCTGCTGGAGTCCGGCTACGGCTACATTCGCATCACCCAGTTCCAGGTCAAGACCGGCGAGGAAGTCTCCAAGGCCCTGGCCAAGTTGCGCAAGGACAACGGCAAGAAACTCAACGGCATCATTCTCGACCTGCGTAACAACCCGGGCGGCGTGCTGCAAGCGGCGGTGGAAGTAGTCGACCACTTCATCACCAAGGGCCTGATCGTTTACACCAAGGGCCGTATCGCCAACTCCGAGCTGCGCTTCTCCGCCACCGGCAAGGACGAAAGCGAAGCCGTGCCAATGGTCGCGCTGATCAACGGCGGCAGCGCCTCGGCTTCGGAAATTGTCGCCGGCGCCCTGCAGGATCAGAAACGCGCAGTGGTCATGGGCACCACCAGTTTCGGCAAAGGCTCGGTACAAACCGTGCTGCCGCTGAACAATGAGCGTGCGCTGAAGATCACCACGGCGCTGTACTACACGCCGAACGGCCGCTCGATCCAGGCTCAGGGCATCGTCCCGGACATCGAAGTGCGCAAGGCCAAGATCACCAGCGAGCAGGACGGCGAGTACTTCAAGGAAGCCGATCTGCAAGGTCACCTGGGCAATGGCAACGGCGGCGCCGACAAACCGACCGGTTCCAGCAGCAAAGCCAAGCCGATGCCACAGGATGACGATTACCAGTTGGCCCAGGCCCTGAGCCTTCTCAAAGGGCTGAGCATCACCTCTGGCCGCTGAGATGCGGCTGCGGTTCATCCTCGGTCTGCTGTGCTGTCTGGCGGGTGTTGCTCACGCGACGCCCGCCACAACGGCACCTCAAAAGGCCTATCTGAGTCTGATCATCGATGACCTGGGGCAGAACCTGCCTCGGGATCGCCGCGTGCTGGCCCTGCCCGGCCCGGTGACTACGGCGATCATGCCCGACACACCCCACGCCACCGAGTTTGCCCGCGAAGCCCACCGTGCCGGCAAGATCGTGATCCTGCACATGCCCATGGACCCGGCCACCGGCCCGTTCGCCTGGCATCCCGAGTTGTCGATCGAAGAACTCGAAAAACGCCTGAACGCGGCGTTCAAGGCCGTGCCTTATACCGCTGGCATCAACAACCACATGGGCAGTCGCATGACGGCTCAACCGGTAGCCATGACCTGGTTGATGGCGGAGTTACAGCGCCGGCACAAATTCTTCGTCGACAGCCGCACCAGCGCGCAAACCGTCGCGGCGGCCGAGGCACAAAAGATCGGGTTGGCGAGTGTTTCGCGGGATGTGTTTCTGGATGATGAGCGCACTGAAACAGCGATCTTCACGCAGCTGCAGACAGCGATCAGCCTGGCGCGCAAACAGGGGTCGGCGGTGATGATCGGGCATCCGTATCCGCAGACGCTGGCGGTGCTTGAGCGGGAGCTGCCCAAGCTGAAGGCGCAGGGGATTGATTGGATCGACATCAAACAGATGATCAGCGTGCGCAGCAATCGGGCAACGGCTGCACACGGCAAGGATGGCGTGTACCGGTAATTTGCTACACCACCAGAGACTGTGGGAGCGAGACTGCTCGCGATGGCGGCCTGTCAGGCAACATTGATGTCGACTGGCACTCCCTCATCGCGAGCAGGCTCGCTCCCACAATGTTTTATGTTGGATCAGGTTCTGTTGATGGACCTAGAGATACCGCGCCATGATGTCATCCACCACGCCTTCCTTGCGCAGCTGGTCGAGCGCTGCCTGTAGCTTTGCCACAACCTCATCGGGCACATTCTTGTTCAATGCCAGATAAAGCTCTGCGCTGTTGAATCGCAAGACTGTCTTAAGCCCCGTAACCCCGTCCTGTCGCGCCAGATACCGCCCGGCCGGATCGCCCGTCGCCCACAGATCAATCTGACCATTCACCAGTTTCTTGGCGTTGTCCTGATCCCGCAACACAACGATCGGATTCAACCCTTGCTTGGCCAACGTCTCGGCGATCGCATCACCCTTGTACGCACCGATCTTGTACTTGCGAGCCTGATCCAGCGTTTCCAGGCTGATTTTGCTATCGGCCTTGGCCAGCATGATCCAGTCATCCGGGCCAATCGGACCAACCCACTTGAAGAGCTTCTCGCGGTCCGGCAACCGCGCCATCACGAACACACCGTAGCCGGGTTTCTCCAGGGCAAGTTTGTAGATGCGCTCCCAAGGGAAGCGCAGCGTCAGGCTGTAGGTGACGTCGGCGCGCTTGAACATCTCGCGGACGATGTCCACGGCGATGCCATTGATGTTCTCGTCCTGAGCGAAGTTCTTGCCGTTCTTGGCCATGTTGTACGGGGGGAAATTTTCAGTCAGCAACACCAGGTCGGTATCGGGACTTTCTTCGGCGCGCACCCCATTGATGAACAATAGAGAAGCGCTGGCGAGGACAAGAAGAAGGCGTTTAAGCATGTCTGGCTACCGAAATCCATGGCGTACCCAAGAGTGCCTTGAGCCCGCCATACTGTCTACTGGCCTTTTGATAACAACCTTATCGACATCGTTAAAATAATGAGTATCACAGTCACTGCGGTAGATAGTTACCGCCCTTCACCCAGCCTCACCTGATTAATTGCTAATACCCGGCGACAGGCCGGTTTTACCTAATTAATCAGAGGCACCATTCAATGAATTCGATCCCCGTACTTTTTATCAGCGCATTGTGTTCGCTATGTCTACCGTGCTTCGCAGATACCAGAGATTATGGAGAAGGCCTACAAAATCTGGCTGCTTCCAGGATTCTTAAAAACATCGATGGTTCGCAGGACCACTGGCAAGGTATCGGACGCCTGGAAATCAATCGTGCCAGCTGCACCGCAACGCTTCTGGATACGCGCGATGAACTTGAATCCCGACCGACTCCCGCTTACGTGCTCACCGCTGGGCACTGCATCGAATTGACCAACGGAAACATCGTAACTGACAGGCCGGTAAGCGGAACCATGCAGTTCAATTTCTTCGCCGATATTCCCGGATTCAAATCTTATCCGTTGAAAGCGGTGGTATGGCGGAGCATGCAAGGCGTTGATCTGGCTATCGTTGAACTGGAAGTCAGCCTTCAAAAGCTCATCGATGATGGTATACAACCGTTGAAACTGGCCCGGGATACACCGGCGAACGACACCGATGTGTTGATCGTGGGCGCCCCAAAAGGCTTTGAGGAAGTCACATTGCGCATGGCCGCCTGTACCTTACAACCCGCTCTGGAGATTGTTGAAGGTGCATGGGTGTGGCGAAACACATTTATGACTCGCTGTCAGGATATCCGGGGAGGCAGCTCTGGAAGTCCCTTACTGGATCGATACTCCAATGAGATCGTAGGCGTCATAGGAACAGGAAACTTTGATAACAGCATCATTCCATGCCGCGATCATGCCCCTTGCACGCCTGTTGGAAATATCTATCTGGCAGTGCCGGGAAATGTGTATGGCAACCCAACAGCATTTCTCAACGGGTGCTTCTTGCAAGGCCGCATTGCTAAAAACCCGCCGTCGTCTTGCCAGCTCTACCCGGCGTTCACCATCGACACGGGCGCGAATAAGCTGGAAAGATACAAAAGGGTCAAACAGCAGGATAACGGCTCGATTGCCATCCCTACCTGGAACTATCGATTTTCAATAAATACTGCTTTTTACCGTCATAAAAGCGTCCGCATGGCAATGGATTGTGAGAGCCCCCATCACTACAGCGATGCCGTAAGCTCAATTGATGCCTTCATCAATTCCGAGATAGGAACGGAACCCGGATTCTATTTTCTTTGCATTCTCGGTGTTGATTCTTTGGCGCAAGAACCTGAATTGGGGCTTCTAAAAAATGCGCTGTCCCTGCCGGTCGAGGTATTGGAGAACAAGCCAACCTCGCAACCCGATTTATCGATCAAGGCCGACGTCAATGTGACACTGGCGAAAACAGCAGAGCCCTATAGGACCTATTCCATCAAATTTGGTCCCGCAGCAACAACAGACTGTCATCAACCTGACAAATACGTCGACGACATGAACATGGATTTCTGGATTGAAAGCGAGGAACTTCCAGGGAAGCTCTGCTCCATTGCTTATGACAAATCGGGACAGGCTTCCGAACCGAGGACCGACTTACTGAGCCCCGTGACAGGGATTCATAAGGCTACGTCATCCAACGCTCAGGTTGTTCCATAACATCGGCCCGGAACGTATTTTCCGGGCCATGGGCCTTTATCGCATCACGATGCCGCGATGAGCCATGTAGGCCTTGGCTTCCTGCACGGTGTATTCGCCGAAGTGGAAAATACTCGCCGCCAGCACTGCACTGGCGTGGCCTTCGATAATGCCGTCGGCCAAATGCTGCAGGTTGCCGACGCCGCCGGAGGCAATCACCGGTATGCCCAAGGCATCGCTGATGGCGCGGGTGACGCCCAGGTCGAAGCCGTTTTTCATGCCGTCCTGGTCCATGCTGGTCAGCAGGATTTCACCGGCACCAAGGCCTTCCATCTTCTTCGCCCACTCAACGGCGTCGAGGCCCGTTGGCTTGCGACCGCCATGGGTGAAGATTTCCCAGCGCGGGGTTTCACCCGGACCGGAGACCTTCTTGGCGTCGATGGCAACGACGATGCACTGCGAACCGAAATGCTGAGCGGCTTCGCCAACGAATTCCGGGTTGAACACCGCAGCGGTGTTGATCGAAACCTTGTCCGCACCGGCATTCAGCAGGTTGCGAATGTCCTGCACGGTACGCACGCCACCGCCCACGGTCAGCGGGATGAACACCTGGCTGGCCATGCGCTCGACGGTGTGCAGCGTGGTATCGCGACCGTCGACGCTGGCAGTGATGTCGAGAAAGGTAATCTCATCGGCACCCTGCTCGTCGTAACGACGGGCGATTTCCACCGGGTCGCCGGCATCACGAATGTTCTCGAACTTAACGCCCTTGACCACCCGGCCGTTATCCACGTCCAGGCAAGGGATGATGCGTTTGGCCAGCGCCATGGTCAGTCCTCAGCCTTTGTACGAATCGCAGAAAGCTTGCGCTTCAGCGACGTCGAGGGTGCCTTCGTAGATCGCCCGGCCAGTGATTGCACCGATGATGCCCGGCGCCTTGGCGTCGAGCAGCGACTTGATGTCACCGAGGTTGTGGATACCGCCAGAAGCGATGACCGGGATCTTCGTTGCGGCGGCCAACGCAGCGGTGAACGGAACGTTACAGCCCTGCATCATGCCGTCTTTGGCGATGTCGGTATAAACGATCGCGGATACGCCATCTGCTTCGAACTGCCTGGCCAGGTCGATCACCTGAATGGTGCTGATTTCAGCCCAGCCGTCGGTGGCGACGAAACCGTCTTTGGCATCCAGACCGACGATCACCTTGCCCGGGAACGCGCGGCAGGCTTCGGCGACGAAGGCCGGATCTTTCACAGCTTTGGTGCCGATGATCACGTAGCTCACGCCTGCCTTGACGTAATGTTCGATGGTTTCCAGGGAACGGATACCGCCGCCGATCTGGATCGGCAAGTTCGGATAGCGCTTGGCAATGGCGGTAACGACTTCGCCGTTGACCGGCTGGCCTTCGAAGGCGCCGTTCAGGTCGACCAGATGCAGACGGCGGCAACCGCCTTCCACCCACTTGGCAGCCATGCTCACCGGGTCATCGGAGAACACCGTGGAATCTTCCATGCGGCCCTGGCGCAGACGAACACAGGCACCGTCTTTGAGATCGATAGCGGGAATAATCAGCATCTGGCAAACCTTCAAATTCGATTGTTCAGCTTCGCTCGAAAATCAGTTTTTCTCGAGCGCCCACAAGTCGCTTTCGATGCTTTCGAACCTCTCTTTGAGGTGCGTCTGCACATCGAAAATCGCCCTGTTGTAATAGTGCGGAGCAATTTCACGGGTAAACAGCTCAAGGATTTCAGCCGCTTCGAACGAACCCAGGTCCAGTTCGAAGCGATCTTCCATGAAGCGTTTGATCTTGTGATTGGCCTCGGCCTCCTGTTCGGGAGTGAGGGTCAGGATCGGCGGCTTCTTCTTGACGGCCATTTACCAGCGACCATCCCACGCAGCGAAGTTCTGCAGCAATTGCAGGCCATGGGTATGGCTTTTCTCCGGGTGGAACTGCACGGCGAAACGCGAGCCGTCGGCCAGCGCGGCGGCGAAATCGACACCGTAGTGACCGCCACCCACCACCTGCCGCGCGTTGCCGGCAGCGATGTAGTAGCTGTGCACAAAGTAGAAACGCGCCAGGTCCGGAATGTTGTGCCACAGCGGGTGACTCACCGTCTGCTTCACTTCGTTCCAGCCCATGTGCGGGACTTTCAGGTGTTCGCCGTCTTCGTGCAGGTCCTTGCCGAAGAACTTCACCTGACCCGGGAACAGGCCGATGCAGTCGACGCCGTCGTTCTCTTCACTGCTGTCGAGCAAGGCTTGCATGCCGACACAGATGCCAAGGAACGGACGGTCCTGGCTGACTTCACGCACCAGCGAATCGAAGCCCAGGCGACGGATCTCCGCCATGCAATCGCGAATCGCGCCGACGCCGGGGAATACCACCCGGTCAGCTTCGCGAATCACATCGGCATCGCTGGTGATCAGTACCTTGCCGGCACCGACGTGCTCGAGGGCCTTGGCCACCGAGTGCAGGTTGCCCATGCCGTAATCGATAACCGCGACCGTCTGCATTACAGAACGCCTTTGGTCGACGGCATTTGACCAGCCATTCGGTCATCCAGCTCTACCGCCATGCGCAATGCGCGGCCGAAAGCCTTGAACACGGTTTCGATCTGGTGGTGGGTGTTGTGCCCACGCAGATTGTCGATGTGCAGGGTGACGTTGGCGTGATTGACGAAGCCCTGGAAAAATTCCTGGAACAGATCAACGTCGAAACCGCCGACGGTGGCACGGGTGTAGGGAACATGCATCTGCAGGCCTGGACGGCCGGAGAAGTCGATCACCACGCGCGACAGCGCTTCATCGAGCGGCACGTAGGCGTGGCCGTAGCGACGGATGCCTTTTTTGTCGCCGATGGCTTTGGTGAAGGCCTGACCCAGGGTGATACCGACGTCTTCCACGGTGTGGTGGTCGTCGATATGCAGGTCGCCCTTGCTGACAATATCCAGGTCGATCAGCCCGTGACGGGCGATCTGGTCCAGCATGTGCTCAAGAAAAGGAACACCGATATCAAATCGGGCCTTTCCGGTGCCATCCAGGTTGATCGAGGCTTTGATCTGGGTTTCCAGAGTGTCGCGCTCGACTGACGCCTTACGTTCGGCCATCACCAGCTCCGCAAAATCATTGGGCGAAAAAGGCAACCATTATAGGGGCGCGGGCCGGAAACAGAAACACGAGAGGTGATATCACTGACGGACAGAATCCAGCGCAGTCGGGGATAGACATGTCCATACAACCGATTTCGATGCAAAACCGCAAAACAAATGTGGGAGCGAGCCTGCTCGCGATGAAGCCATAACATTCAACATCTCTGTCGACTGTCAGACCGCTATCGCGAGCAGGCTCGCTCCCACAGGGGTTCGATGCCTTGCAGGACTGGTCCGAAGACCAGTCCGAGGCAATCTTAATGGAACAGTACCGCTGTCTTCTGCAGGGTCACCCAAACACCCCACGCCAACGGAATACCTACCACCAACCATGCAGCAACCGCCAAAGGCTTGGTGCCCGCAGCCGCTTTCCACTCCAGCACGGTGCTGCTGTCAGCGCCCTTGTCGTGGCCCAGCGCCTGTTCGGCAGCCAGCTCAGCGTCGGTCATGAAGTACTTGTCGGCTACCGGACGCACCAGCAGGTTGCAGATGAAACCCAGCACCAGCAGGCCCGCAAGGATGTACAGCGTGATGTCGTAAGCCGCGGCACGTTCAACGCCGATGCTCAATTGATACTCACGCAGGTAGTTCACCAACACCGGACCCAATACGCCCGCCGCCGCCCACGCCGTCAGCAGACGACCGTGGATCGCACCGACCATTTGCGTACCGAACAGGTCAGCCAGGTAAGCCGGTACCGTGGCAAAACCACCGCCGTACATCGACAGGATGATGCAGAACGCCGCTACGAACAGTGCAACGTTGCCCAGGTGACCGAGGTTCGGGATCAACGCGTACAGCGCGAAACCGAGGGCGAAGAACACGAAATAAGTGTTTTTGCGGCCCAGGTAATCCGAGAACGAGGCCCAGAAGAAGCGACCACCAATGTTGAACAGACTCAGCAAACCGGTGAAACCGGCAGCAATCGCGGCGATCGAGGCCAGTTGCCCGGCGTCCAGCTGACCGAACGTCTGGTCAGTGCCCAGCAGTTTGCCGGCGAACACTTCCTGCAACAGCGGCGAAGCCATGCCGAGGATGCCAATACCGGCGGATACGTTCAGGCACAGCACCAGCCACACCAGACGGAATTGCGGCGTTTTCCACGCCACATTCACGTGCACGTGACGATGAGTGATCATCGCGTTCGAGGCTTTTTTCGCCGGAGCAGTCCAGCCTTCAGGCTTCCAGCCAGTTGGCGGAACGCGGTAGGACAGTGCGCCACCGATCATGAACACGAAGTAGATCGCGGCCATCACCAGGAAGCTCTGCCACACGCCGACGCTGGTTGGCGAAGCGAAGTGGCCCATCAAGGCTGCTGCCAGCGGAGCACCAACCATCGCACCACCACCGAAGCCCATGATCGCCATGCCGGTCGCCATGCCGCGCTTGTCCGGGAACCACTTGATCAGGGTCGAGACCGGCGAGATGTAACCCAGGCCCAGGCCAATACCGCCTATGACCCCGGAGCCGATCCACATCAGCCAGATCTGGTGGGTATAGACCCCCAGCGCCGAAATCAGCAGACCGCCACACCAGCACAGCGCCGAAACAACACCAGCCTTGCGCGGGCCTGCGTGTTCGAGCCAGCCACCCCAGATCGCTGCCGAGCAGCCGAGGAAGATGAAGAACAGGGTGTAGATCCAGCCGAGCATCGAGATCGGCCAGTCACACTGGGACGAGAAAACTTGCGAGATGAAGCTCATGTCCGGCGCGCAGGCTACTGCTTTAGTCACGCCCAAGGCTTTGGACAGTGGCAGCCAGAACACCGAGAAGCCGTAGGCCATGCCGATGCAGAGGTGGATGGCCAGAGCGGCCGGTGGCACCAGCCAACGGTTGAAACCGGGCTTGGCGATGATGCGTTCCTTGGACAGGAACGAGGGCTGGTCGGCTTTGATGCCGTCCGCCGTAATGCTCGTGGTCATTGTGTATCCCCCAATTATTAGTATGGTTCGCCTGCACTCCTCACCCCCAGCCTTTATGCGCACGCATGACTGTTTTTTAGGGTGAAGCTCCATTTTGGTGCGACATCACGTCGCAGAAGGACGGACGAACTGGCAGAGGTTACCATTTGCACGTGACAGAAAAACCAAACTGATATCACGTTTTTTCAAGTCATCTGTTCTCGCACCACTTAAGGAACCGCCATGCCGATCATTGTCGAGCCTCTGAACGAAGCTACTTACCAGGACCAGCAAGACCTGCAGAAGATCTACCGCGATGCTCCGGACTGGCTGTTTACGCCTTTTTCCGGGGATTTGCAGCTGATCGAAGGCTGTCTGCGGGACGGTTCGCTGATCGCCGGTCGTTTCAACGATCGACTGTTGGGCGCGGCGCGCCTGCAACGGCACCAGAATGTCTGGCACTTGTCCCAATTGTGCGTACGAAAAGTCACCCGTCGCCGTGGGGTGGCCGAGCGCCTGGTGAACGAAGCACAGAAAATGGCGTGGCAATCGGGCGCGACTTTAAGGCTGCAGGCGCCGGCCGGGCACCTTGAGGTTCAGGCTCTGGCGGCCAAGTTGAAAGTGCCGCTGGATGTGTTGCCGACGTGATCGCTGACCGGTCGTCCGCTTCGGAGCGCTATACTCCCCGGCTAAATTTCGAATTCGACTAACTACAAGGACTCGCCCATGAAAGCGTTCGGCAAAATCCTGGGTCTGGTGCTTCTCGGGCTGTTGCTGATCATTGTGGCGCTGGGCTTTGCCCTGACCCACCTCTTCGATCCCAACGACTATAAAGACGAGATCCGCCAGATTGCCCGCGACAAGGCCCACATCGAGCTGACGCTCAATGGCGATATCGGCTGGAGCCTGTTCCCGTGGCTGGGTCTGGAATTGCATGACGCCAGTGTCGCGACCCTGACCAAGCCCACCGAACCGTTTGCTGACTTGCAGATGCTTGGCCTGTCGGTACGCGTGATACCGCTGCTGCGTCGTGAAGTGCAGATGAGCGATGTACGCGTCGAAGGCCTGAACCTGCGCCTGAACCGCGACAAGGACGGCCACGGCAACTGGGAAGACATCGGCAAGGCCCCGGCACCGGCCACCCCGGCCACGCCTCCCGCCGCCGCCAGCGAACCTGTGCCCGAGACCACCGCCCAAGGTGAAAAACCGGCCCAACCGACCCGCCTGGACATCGACAGCCTGACCATCAACAACGCCCGCGTTGAGTACAGCGACGAGAAGACCGGCAAGCAGTTCAGCGCCGAAAGCATCCAGCTCAGCACCGGGCCAGTGCACGATTCCACCAATATTCCAGTCAAACTCACCGCATTCCTGGGCACTAACCAGCCGGTCTTGCGCGTGCGCACCGAACTCAACGGCGAGTTGCGTTTCGAGCGCGCGTTGCAGCGCTACAAATTCGAAGACATGAAGCTGTCCGGCGAAGTCGCGGGTGATCCGCTGCAAGGCAAGACCATGACCTTCGCTGCCCAGGGTCAGTTGTTGCTGGATAAAGCCGCGAACGTCGCCGAATGGACCGGTATCAAAATCTCCGCCAACCAACTGCGTGCGCTGGGTGAGTTGAAGGTCAACGACCTCGACAAGACCCCGCAAATCAGCGGCGGCCTGTCGATTGCCCAGTTCGACCTGGCAAAATTCATCGACAGCATCGGCCAGAAACTCCCGGCCATGGCCGAAGGCAGCCTGAGCAAAGTTGAACTGGTCAGCCGTCTTTCCGGCACGCCGAGCAGTGTGTCGTTCGACGACATCAACCTGAAAGTCGATGACAGCACCTTCAGCGGCCGGATCGCCGTCGAGGATTTCGCCAAGCAATCGCTGCGCGCAACCCTCAAGGCCGATACCTTCAACGTCGACCGCTACCTGCCGCCAAAATCTGCCGAAGCCAGCAGCGCGACGCAGGCGCGTCAGGCCGAAGTTGCCAACACCGAAGCCGATGCCATGGCCGGCGCGGGCAGCACACCGCTGCCGGACGCCCCGACCAAAGGCGCGTGGAGCACCGAACGCCTGTTGCCGGTGGAACGCCTGAGCAAACTCGACGTGGACGCCGACCTGACCTTCGGCCAGTTGACCCTCGAAAAACTGCCCATTCAAAACGCTGCGCTCAAGGCCACCGGCCAGGGCGGCTTGCTGACACTGGAGAACCTGCGCGGCGACCTGTACGACGGCAACTTCGAAACCAAGGGCACCCTGGATGTGCGTCAACAGGTACCGGCGCTGAACATGCAAACGCGCATCAGCAAAGTGCCGGTGGAAAAAATCCTCGAAAGCCAGGGTAAAAATCCGCCGGTCAAAGGCCTGGTGACGGTCAACAGCAACCTGACCGGCAGCGGCAACAGCCAGAAAGCGCTGATCGAAACCCTTAACGGCAACGCCAGTTTCGTCATCAACAACGGCGTGCTGCTCAATGCCAACCTCGAACAGCAGCTGTGCAAAGGCATCGCCACCCTCAACCGAAAAACCCTCAGCGGCGAGCCACGTGGCAAGGACACACCGTTCGAGGAGCTCAAGGGCAACCTGACCTTCCGTAACGGCGTCGCCAGCAACCCGGACCTGAAAGTGCGCATCCCGGGCATGACCGTCAACGCTGACGGTGACGTCGATCTGCGGGTGCTGGGCATGGATTATCGCGTTGGCGTGATCGTCGAAGGCGACAAGAGCGACATGCCGGACCCTGCTTGCCAGGTCGGCGAGAAGTTCGTCGGCATCGAGTGGCCGCTGCGCTGCCGTGGCCCGCTGGAACTGGGCGCCAAGGCTTGCCGTCTGGATAACGAACGCATGGGCCAGGTCGCCACCAAACTGGCCGGCGACAAGCTCAGTGAAAAAATCGACGAGAAACTTGGCGACAAGGTCAGTCCGGAACTGAAAGACGCCTTGAAGGGGCTGTTCAAGCGATGAGAGCCGAGCAGTTTTCATCGGCGGTGCTGGATTGGTACGACCGCCACGGCCGCCACGATTTGCCTTGGCAACAGGGCATCACCCCTTATCGAGTGTGGGTCTCGGAAATCATGTTGCAGCAGACCCAGGTCAGCACCGTGCTGAATTACTTCGACCGTTTCATGGCCTCGTTGCCGACGGTCGAAGCCCTGGCCGCCGCGCCGGAAGACGAAGTGCTGCACCTGTGGACCGGCCTGGGTTACTACACCCGCGCGCGCAATTTGCAGAAGACCGCGAAGATTGTCGTTGCCGAATACGGCGGCGAGTTTCCGCGGGATGTGGAAAAACTGACGGATCTGCCGGGTATCGGCCTGTCCACGGCGGGTGCCATCGCCAGCCTGAGCATGGGCCTGCGGGCGCCGATCCTCGACGGCAACGTCAAACGGGTGCTGGCGCGCTTTACCGCGCAAGAGGGTTATCCGGGCGAGCCAAAGGTCGCCAAACTGCTTTGGGCGAACGCTGAGCGCTTGACGCCGCATGATCGGGTCAACGCCTACACCCAGGCGATGATGGATCTGGGTGCCACGCTCTGCACCCGCAGCAAACCGAGTTGCCTGCTCTGCCCGCTGGAAAAGGGCTGCGAAGCGCACATGCTTGGCCTGGAGACCCGCTACCCGATTCCCAAACCGCGCAAAGCCGTGCCACAGAAGCGCACGCTGATGCCGATGCTCGCCAACGGCGAAGGCGCGATTCTGCTCTACCGTCGCCCTTCTACGGGCTTGTGGGGCGGTCTCTGGAGTTTGCCGGAGCTCGATGACCTCGACGACCTGCAACATCTCGCCTCGCAGCATTCGCTGGAACTGGGCAGCCAACAGGCATTGCCAAGCCTGGTGCACACCTTCAGCCACTTTCAGTTATCCATCGAACCCTGGCTGGTTCAGGTCCAGGAGGCCGGCCATCACGTGGCCGAGGCCGACTGGCTCTGGTATAACCTCGCCACCCCGCCGCGCCTGGGCCTTGCCGCCCCGGTCAAAACCTTGCTCGAACGCGCGGCCGCCGTATTGAACGCAGGAGAGTCGTCATGACCCGCACCATCATGTGCCGCAAGTACAAAGAAGAATTGCCCGCCCTGGAACGCGCTCCATTCCCGGGTGCAAAAGGTCAGGACATTTTTGACCATGTCTCGGCCAAGGCCTGGGCTGACTGGCAGAAACACCAGACCCTGCTGATCAACGAAAAACGCCTGAACATGATGAACGCCGAAGACCGCAAATACCTTCAGGGCGAGATGGACAAGTTCTTTTCCGGCGAGGAATACGCCAAGGCTGACGGCTACGTTCCGCCAGCTGAATAATCCCGCTTTCTTGGGGGGCGGATCGTAAGCGACGGTAATAATTAAATATTTTTTGAAAACTTGCTTGACGCCCCCCTGAAAAACCCGTTTAATGCGCCCCGTTGCCCAGATAGCTCAGTCGGTAGAGCAGGGGATTGAAAATCCCCGTGTCGGCGGTTCGATTCCGTCTCTGGGCACCACCTTTCGTTTTCAGGTGGTTCCAACACCACCCGAAACACCCAAGAAACCCGCCTAGTGCGGGTTTTTTGCTTTCTACGGTTCTCAACCGTTCCCTTGTAAGCCCAAACATATGTGAGTAGATTTGTGAGTAGGCCCAGTTCGGTCTTGAAATCTACTCACACCAAGACGGCAAAACGCCCGCCTGGTGCGGCCTACAAGGAGGCTGCTTTGCCACTCTCAGATACCACCATCCGCACCGCCAAGCCGAAGGACAAGCTTTACCGGCTAACGGACGCCAACGGTTTATGTCTGGAAGTAGCACCGACAGGCACCAAGCTATGGCGTTATCGCTACCGCTTTAACGGCAGTGCAAAAATGCTGGCGCTGGGTAAATACCCTGCTGTCACTCTGGTGAAGGCCCGCCAGCTACGCGATGAAGCCCGCCAATTGCTTACGGAAGGCACCGACCCCGGCGAATACAAAAAAGCCGCCAAACAGGCTCAGAAAGTCGACGGTCTGACTTTCGAGACACTGGCGCGGGAGTGGTACGACTACAGCTCGCCACGGTGGGCGGAGGCGACTGCCTACAAAACCAAGCTGTACCTCGATAACGACATCATCCCCGGCATAGGTGCCCGCCCGATAAAAGCCATTACTCGTCCCGAGCTGGTCGAGCTGGTGCGCACAGTCGAGGCAAGGGGCACGCTTAATGCCGCTGGCAAGATTCGCCAATGGCTACACCAGATATTCCGCTTCGGCCTGGCAAGGGGGGTCGTCGAGGTCAATCCGGCCACTGACTTAAACGTGGTCGCTGCGCCAACCAAAGCCGCTCGCCATCACCCACACGTCACCTTTGCCGAATTGCCCGAGCTGCTGGGCAAGGTCGAGGCCGCGAACATCCATTCCCTGACCCGACACGCCATACGCCTGCTGACGCTGACAGCGGTTCGCCCTGGTGAGTTACGCCAAGCGCCATGGTCGGAGTTCGATCTAGACGCCGCCACCTGGACGATACCCGCCGCCCGCATGAAAGCCCGCCGCCCGCATATCGTCCCCCTGCCCCGCCAAGCCGTCGCAATCCTGCGCCAGCTCTACGAAATCACCGGGCGTTACTCGCTGGTCTTTGCTGGCGCCAACCCTGAACGCCCCATGAGCGAGAACACCATCAACAAGGCTTTGCGACTGGCTGGGTACGAAGGCCGACAAACAGGCCACGGCTTCCGCCACCTACTCAGCACCGAGCTGAACGGGCGCGGATACAACAAGGATTGGATCGAGCGCCAGCTTGCCCACGGCGACAGCGACGAAATACGCGGCACCTACAACCATGCTGCCTATGTCGATCAGCGCCGGGAAATGATGCAAGCCTGGGCTGATTCGATTGACGCCCTGTGCGCCGGTGCCAACGTGGTGAGCATCAAGCGTAAGGCATAGTTTCCTAGGTATGCGCGGGTTCGGTTGGGAGTGGTTGGGCTTTGCTGATAACATAATGGCTATCGCTGTACATTCGTACAGCTGGCGCATATGAGCTTGGCAGATGTCGGGATCTGGTGGGGACGAGCAGTTAGAACCTTTCGGGCGCATAAGGCTCGATAGGATCTATTCCGACTGGGCGTCAGGTCATCATATAAACCCTCGCCTTCTAGCATCTGAAGTCGCCGCTACGCTAGCAACGTCCTCTCGTTTGGATCAACCAATTAACACCATGCATGCGTGCATCTTTTTTGAAGGTCGATCTGACAGAACCATCCCGGTTACATACGGCGCACTCGTTGACTACTTCGACGCCGCCAGCGCGGGCCAACACGCCCAGACAATTGCAACCACCTCAGGCCCGATCCCGGCAACTAACGTTCTGATATGGCGGAAGTGGATTGAGCGCTTTGTAGATGAGGCCGCCGAGCGAACCGAGAATGCTGCAGGGTTTGCTCAGCCTGCAAATGACAGCGCCAGC